>OZ001293.3:0-4800000 GCA_963921275.4 uncultured Hormoscilla sp.
GGGAAAACAACCTACCCAACGAACCTCGAATATACCTGTGGCGTTTCGCTGTGTAAAGTAACATGAATATTTATTTTGGACAAGATCGAACCTTCTGCATTTCAACCATGGATGAAATTAATTTGTACCTCAAAATTCCTATCCTGGAAGGAAGATCGATGATTTATTACTCTAGCCAATTAGGAAAAAATTACAGCGCTCAAGGTTTTCATCTGCTACAAACAAAATCACAACTAATAGGCGCTTCGACTGTACCGATAACATATCCTCTAAACAAATTGGCATACAAAACATATTTAAGTTTGCTAGAAATACTTCTGGCGTCCCGACTGATAACCCGATCGCGCTTAAGTATGGCAGTGCAGCTTATTCCTGGACTGAGAAGCTCAGATGGAACTGCGTTTACAATATCAATGACTTTAGCGGCACCACAATGGACGATCGTTTCCAGGCCGCGAGAGATGCAGCGGCGGCGGCGGGTTCGATGCCTTCGGGATGCTTCGCAAAAACCCCTCAGGCATCGCGATGTAGTCTACTTCTCCGCTGGCACTTACCGCTTTACAGACAGCATTTATTTAACAGATGGTGTGGTAATGCGGGGGGAAACGCCATCGGTAACGGATGCTAAATCTAGTTCCTATAATCCTCCCTCTAAGTTAGTGTTTCCCAAGTATGAACCCCGTCTATCCGGTGAGGGAACGCCGAATGAAACTGCATTCAAAAAAATCTTTATTACTTCACCAGATACGGATAGCAATATTGGGATAGTGAATCTGGATATTAATCGCGCTGGCATCAATTTACTAGGGGACTTGACTGAAGCCATTCCACTACGGAAATCATTATGGAATTGTGGTAAATCGTTCTGGGAAATACCGTTCCGGAAAAATCTGATATGGGGAAGATCCGACAACACAACCGGGATTATTCCGCAAAGAAATTGTCATCCGGGACAACTGGGTTTATCATACCATGAGGACAGCAATTCAGGCGGCGATATCTCCTGTGTGCCGAGTCCCCTGGGACAAGAGCACAACAGGAGATATCGAAGGGTCAGGGTCTGGTGATTAAAGATAACACCATCAGAGACCAAGAAAATAAACAATGGTGGCTCCATTCGACCGGAACTAAGCAGCCCTTAGGTTCTAATACTTTTGAAAACCGTGCTATTGATTGGTCGGGATGGGATGTGGTAATTGAAGGCAATAATTATCAAGTCTGTGCGATTCGTTCTAGCCTAACGTGGTCAAACACGGAACGCTAGCCCGGTTTCATTAGCCGGGAACTCTGACCGCATGGGGGTTAAATTCCCCTCCCCCCAGGTACGGGGGTGACACCGGTCCTCGGTGCTACGAAGCGACATCATCGTGGTGCTAAGCGAGGACTCAAATGTAGGATAACTGGCAGCCTAAGCCGGTGACGCCGCTAGGAAAGATATCCAAGGTTAGAGCAGGCAAACATGTGCAAGCCTCGTTATAAGGAACCAGCGAAATAAGGCTATATGCGCTGGCCTAAAAAGGAAATGGTAGCTAGTATTAGTTTTAGACTCTGGCTAATATAGTACTCAAATAGCTCCCGGGGTATAGTGTGGACCTAAAGGTATCGCGAAATGTTGTTAGGGAACGAAGTAACCTCTCGTGTGCTGTCCATCAGGACAAGTTAGATGTTAAGCGCAAGCCACGGGGGGAGGGATGGCCCAAGAAGCGAATGCCCGGGGTAATTCCTGGGATAACATCTACAGTAATGTAGATGATGCTGGGTAGCCAGCGCTGACGTGGGTCGGTGATACTAGGAAGCTGCTGGAATGAGTAATCCTAAAAAGCCACGGAACTAATCCGAAACGCAAGTGGAGGATAAGGTATGGATAACTGGTAAAACTGACTTGAAAATGGTGATACTAACGGTTATCAGAACAACCACTCGCTAAACCAGGAAAGGGAAGAAAAGACAGGCGGCAAGGGCTAACGGAAGTAATTCCTATTAAGTCTACCTATGAAAAGGGCCTAGTACCCAGTAGCCGGATGCGGTGAAAATCGCAAGTCCGGTTCCTCAAGGGAGGGTCGGGAAGCGATTCCCGGCTCGACCCCATCCACGGACATCGCATCATTGATAGCAAGTATTATAGTGTAGATGGAGAAGGGATCCTGATTCAAGAATGCTGTAGAGGAACTAAGGTAAATGGAGCGATAATCAGGAATAATCAGGGTAATGGTTATATTGGGTTGTACAAAGTTCCTGTTCCGGAAAAATGTCACCATTACCGGAAATAGGTTGGATAGTCAATGGAAAAAAACACCACTAATCTATGTTAGTGCTGACCGGAACAGGGGACCGAGTTCGATGTCCAATGTGCGGATATAGAATAATAGAGTCAATGGTAGTATTTTAGCAAAAGCTAGCGGTACGGGAAACAGGATAGAAAATAATCGCGGCGATAATAGTGGGTCGATTAAATACTCTTGTCAGATAAGAGTATCGGGGAATACAGGTTTTGAATTAGAACCATGTTTGCGGGGAAAACCTAGGGCGGATCGCCGAGAATGAGAATATGCGCTTTAGCACTGCTGTGTGCTAAAGCGCGACAAGGAAGGATTGCTCATGGTAGCGCTAAATGCAATAAAATTATAGAGCTTGAGGAATAGGTGTGAGGAACGACATTTGCTAGCCGTGTCTCCTGGGAGCTTGATGTCCCCCGGACGCACTTCGATGCCTACCGTTCCGGAAAAATCGGGATGCAACGCAGGCAACCCCTCAGGCATCGTCGAAACCCGGGGGACATCATATTCGCACAAAAGGGGAGACACGGCCCGGTCATATGCTGAAGGTGGTTGCGGGAGCAAAACTAGATCGAGCTAGATAATATCAGTAACGCATGAGCTATGATATCAATGCAAGTTTGGGGCGTTCTCGCTATATTCACCGTCTGTCCTTTGTTGGGAGGACTACCTCTGATTGACTGGATTGCTTTGGCCCTCACTGGCCGCAGTCTGAGACAACTGGGTACTGGTAATGTATCAGTTTCGGCGGCTTTTTACCACGGCGGACGCTTCGCAGGAACTCTGGCGGTCCTATCTGAGGCGGCCAAAGGGATTGTAGCTGTCCTACTGGCCCGTTTCTTGTTTCCATCAGCCCATGCTTGGGAGTTGCTGGCCCTGATGGCTCTGGTTGTGGGCCGCTATGGGATGGCTAAAGGTGCCGGGACTACTAATGTGGTCTGGGGGGCGATCGCCCATGACCCGGAGGTGGCAGGTTTGGTGTTTCTGATCGGAGTGATTGGCTTTACGATAGTCCGCGAACGCCAACTGGGACGCTTGGGGGTCTTGGTGCTGTTTCCTCTGATTACCATATTGCTGCGCCCGCAACAAAAGGCAGTCGGTGTGGCGGCGATCGCCCTCAGTTTGCTGCTAGCCTGGATCTATCAGCAAATTCCAGATGACTTGGACTTGCCAGTGCCACAGGAACAGGGGGAAACTAGAACTATGTTTCGTTTTTTTAGAGGCGATGGCGGGGCAGTTTCCTTGTCCGATCGACTGGATGCTAGGGTTGTGGGTGAAAAAGCCGCAACTTTATCTGTACTGAAGCGCTGGGGCTATGCTGTACCTGCGGGATGGGTGCTGCTACCTGGTGACGATCCGGAACCGCTAATTGAGTTTCTGCAACCGTCGCCAGAAAATCCCCTGGTGGTGCGATCGACTGCTGTGGGGGAAGATTCACAGCGGGCCACGGCGGCGGGTCAGTATGCAAGCTTCTTAAATGTTACTAGCAATTCTTCTTTGCAGCAGGCGATCGTCCGCTGCTTGAATTCATACGATCGCCCGGCGGCGGTAGAGTATCGCCGCCGTCGCAATTTGCCAGAAGCATCGATGGCAGTATTAATTCAAGCCCAAGTGCGAGGGGTGTTTTCCGGTGTGGCCTTTAGTCGGGATCCGGTGAAACGACATGGGGATGAGGTGGTCATTGAAGCTTTACCAGGAGACGCCACTAGGGTAGTGTCCGGACAGGAGACGCCAGAACAATATCGAGTTGTGGTTCTGGATGGGGAAACAACCAAGGTGGAGGGAACCTTAGGTCTGCCAGACGTGCCACCAGGACTGATTCATGATGTTGCGATCTTGGCGCGTCAGCTGGAAAATCAATATAATGGTATTCCCCAGGATATTGAGTGGAGTTATGACGGCAAGCAGCTATGGGTGTTACAATCTCGTCCCATCAGTACTATGCTGCCGATCTGGACCCGCAAGATTGCGGCAGAAGTGATTCCCGGCACGATCCGACCCCTGACTTGGTCGATCAATCGTCCTTTGACTTGCGGCGTCTGGGGAGAGATTTTTACCCTCGTCTTGGGTTCTGCTGCTGCTGTTTTGGACTTTGAGGAAACTACGACTCTGCAATATTCCCGCGCTTACTTCAATGCTTCCTTGCTGGGGGAAATATATCTGCGCATGGGTTTGCCCCCAGAGAGTCTGGAATTTCTGACTCGCGGGGCTAAGTTTAGCAAACCCCCCCTGATGTCTACAATCAAACAATTGCCGGGCTTGCTGCGCCTGCTGAGGCGGGAATGGAATTTAGAACAGGATTTTGAATGTGATTATTCCCAGGAGTTTGCTCGGAAGACAGAAAGGTTGCACGATATCTGTCTGGAATCTGTCAGTGACCCCGAGGAACTGCTGGCACGAATAGATGGCATCCTGTTAGCCCTGAAACGGGCGACTTACTATAGCATTCTCGCTCCTTTAAGTTTCGCTCTCAGGCAAGCTCTGCTGAAGGTGGCAGATGCCGATCTCGATTATAGTCTGATGCCAGAAGTGGCTGCCGCCCGATCGCTCAATGAAATTGCGATCGCGGCCCGTCATCTGCTACCAGAGTTGGAGACTTTGACGCCGGAAACTATCTTTGGCACCCTGTCTGAGATCCCAGACGGTCAGACCGTGTTAGAGCAATTTCAGCAATTTCTCAGTCGCTACGGATATCTCAGCGAAGCAGCAACTGATATTGCTACTCCCAGATGGCAGGAAGACCCCAAACCCGTTCGTCAACTGTTCGTGCAGCAGATTGGTAATATTCACATGGCACCTATAGAGTCCAGTCAAGCTCAAGGTTTGAAAGCTCAGGTGGTGCAGGCCCGCCTTAATCTTAAAGCTAGAGTAACGAAGGTTTATAATCAATTGCTAGCACAACTGCGCTGGAGTTTTGTCGCTTTGGAGCAAGTCTGGCTGCGATCGGGTATGTTGCAGGAGTCTGGAGATATCTTTTTCCTCCAGTTTTCTGAAATCCGCAATTTGATTGCTGGTATGGACAAGGGTGAGTTGAGTGAGAAATTACCGCAGTTAATTGGGACCAGAAGAAGTCAATTGCAACAGGATAAGAAGCTGACTGCTGTACCCTATGTAGTTTACGGCAATGCCCCCCCAGCAGCTATCCTTAATTATAGCTGGAACCGCCCAAGTGCTAGTCAGCAGTTGCTCGGAATTGGTGCTAGTCCCGGACTGGTAGAGGGTGAGGTGAAAATCCTCCGCAGTTGGCAAGAGATGCCAGATATTAACCGCAATCATATTTTAGTTGTACCTTATACTGATGCTGGTTGGTCGCCGCTTTTGGCCCGTGCGGGCGGTTTGGTTGCGGAAGAGGGTGGGCGCTTGTCCCATGGCGCGATCGTGGCCCGGGAGTATGGCATTCCCGCAGTGATGGATGTCCATGATGCTACAATTCTCTTGCAGGATGGTCAGCGTCTGCGCATTGACGGTCAGTTGGGAACTGTGGAAGTGATCATTGCTCATGGTTAATGTCCAATTGTGAATTGCTAATTGTCAATTGGGGTGCGATGAAAGTCGCACGTCCGGTTCCGAACGGGAGGGTACCGAAGCGATTCCCAGCTCGACCCCTAATACTTATGAGAGCCTCGTAACTATTAACCGGCGAAATAAGGCTTTATGCGCCGGAGACAAAAGTCACTGTAGTTAGTGTTAGTTGTATTATCTGGCTAACAACGTACTCAAATAACTACCGGGGTGTAGTAGGAACCTAAAGGCATCGCGCTCCGGAGACCAGGGAACGAAGTAACCCCTCGTGGGCTGTCCAACTGGACCAGTCAGATGTGAAGCGTATGCCACGAGAGGGAGCCCAAGCCTGCCCCCAAGAAGCTAATACCTGGGCGGTGTCTTCCGCATGCGGAAGACACCGAGTAATGCCCAGGATACGCCGACGTGCGGTGAGGGTGGGTGATAGTAGGAAGTCTCAGGTAGAAAGTAACTCTGAAAATGTTATGAACCCTTCACTATAGGTGATGAGGTATAGATGTAAAGGAGCAAAATCGCATGGGATAAGGCACAATGGGAGTAATCCAAAAGTTACCTACCATTGACTTGGGCCTACTACCCAGTAGCCGGATGCGGTGAAAGTCGCTTTTTAGGTTCCGAACGGGAGGGTCGGAGGGTGACTTTCGGCTCGACCCCTAATTCCCCGCGATTCTTCCAGGGCCTTTTCTGCCTGTTTGCGATCGCTTATATTCCGAGACACCGCCACCATTTCTGGAGCTTTATTCCGATAACGATCGCGGATTATCTTGCTCGTCGTTTCAAACCAGATATATTTGCCGTCTTTCCGTCTGATCCGATATGTAATTGTGCATCTATCTGGCAACTTGATAATTCTATCATAGGTTTTTTTATCGCTGACAAATCTCGCAGGTAGAAAAACTCATATACCGAACGTCCCAGAATTTCCTCCGGTTCATATCCCAGCAAACTGCGGCAAACATACAGACATACCCCATCGATCGTCTGTCGAGAAATCAAGTCTGTCGAGTTCTCCGCCATTAACCGATAACGTTCTTCACTTTCCCGCAAAGCTGCTTCCGCCCGTTTCCGATCGGTTATGTCTTCGGAAATCCCTAATAGATATTTCGGTTTTCCTACTGCGTCCCGGAGGGGAATTTTCTTTGTGTGTAATATGCAATCGCCCTGATGCCGAGTTGCGATCATCTCTGCGGGAATATCTACCAGTTTTCCCCCATTCAGCGCTTCTCTGTCTTTTTTCGTGAAAAATTATGCTTGCTCTGGCGGAAACAAGTCATAATCATTTTTTCCCAGCAGTTCCGCTTTCGAACAACCCACCAATTCTTCCCCCGCTTTATTAACTAATATACCGGAGTTCTTGCACCTCCTTAACAAAAATTGTGTGGAAAATATTGTCGATTATAGAGTTCAGAAACATTTGGAAATTGCGCTACTTGATCGAGGCGCTATCCTCCTTTTTGGGTATGCGCAAAGCCCGCTCGCTCAGATCCATTAGCATCCCATTCCAGAGAATACTCTCATCTGCAAGCATTTCTGGTCTGGAAATTGTTTGCATCCACTTTATATTCCCCTCCGGAGTGATAATTCGTTCCGACCATTGCCAGGACTGTAGGGTTTGAGCTGAAACCGCAATTGTCGAGTAAAAATCTCCCCTGTCTTCCGGATGCACCCGCTCCAACAGCAGATCAGCATCCTGAATAATTTCTGCTGCTGATATTTCCCAAACTTCCCGACAGCTGGGGCTAATATAGGGAAAGGACATCTCGCCATCTGAGTCTAGCAGCAATTGATAAATTATTCCCGGTATTTTGGCAACCAGCTTTTCTAACCTTGCCCTTTTATTTTCTGTCTGCTTCTGGTTAGCCATCACTGTCAAGGTGATTAGCTAATAGCGGTGACTGTCTTTTGTTACTAGGGGGCTAGCTGTGAAATAAACATCAGACATAGCGCCATTTTTTTGTTCGATCCGCCCAAAACCCTCAATTTTTTCCTGGCCCCTAATCAGGGTAATCTGCGGATCTATCTGTTTTATTTCTGACCATCCATAAAATTTTTCGTAGGCCCGGTTTACTTTCACCAAACTCCCCCGACTGTCTGCGACACCCATGGCGATGTCTGTTATGTCCCAGATTTCGGAGAGCATACCTTCTGACGGATATTTTGCTAAATCAGCTAGTTTTTGTCTTGCCATCATCTTAATGTATATTTTATCCTCAATTATAACATGTAAATCCCATGTTTTACTTCTTGTCAGCGATTCTGTGCATGGTAATGTTCCGGAGACAATTTCTCAGATAGACACATGCACAGCTAGGGGATAACAATGAGAGACTATCCCTTACTTCCATAGTACGATCTGCTTGGGATCGGCACTATACCTACTTGACTGATACCCATAGTCATTGCCGAGTCATCTCAATTTTTAATTGACGATATCCTTATACAATAGCAAAACTATCTCTTAGATAAAGTTTCCAGCTTTCTATTTGTAGCATTTTTTTTGATAGCCTAAAAGTTATGGGATCGTGACTTACGCAAATTTAACTCTCTTTCGGGGACCAGTAGCGTCTGGTGGGCAG
Source organism: uncultured Hormoscilla sp. (assembly GCA_963921275.4). Taxonomy (GTDB): domain Bacteria; phylum Cyanobacteriota; class Cyanobacteriia; order Cyanobacteriales; family Desertifilaceae; genus Hormoscilla. Next base: position 8,375 of record OZ001293.3, read on the forward strand.
CACTAAATAGGGCCTATGGGTAAGTTATGGTATAATCTCGGTTGAGGGAAGTCATGGTATTTGGCTCGCATCAGCAATGGTATGGTAGGCTGATCTTGGAGTTTGCTGTTCGCCACGGCAAAACTAAACTACTGCCCCAGATGGCCACAGCGCCCTTGAAGGTGCAACGCCCATTCTATCCGGAAGGGGCGGATGTTTGTCATGCCGCGATCCTCCATACCGCTGGGGGCCTTGTCGGGGGCGATCGCCTCAAAGTCGATCTTAACCTCCAACCAGGGGCCCACAGTTTAATCACTACACCAGGGGCAACTAAGATTTATCGTAGCAATGGCTTCTCAGCCCAACAAACTATCCAGATCCAGGTTAGCACCGGTGCTACCTTAGAGTGGCTGCCCCAGGAAACAATAGTATTTAATGGTGCAGTTTACCGCCAAGACCTGCGGGTAGAATTGGCCGGAGACTCTAGTTGGTTGGGTTGGGAGATTACCCGCTTTGGGCGTACTGCCAGGGGAGAAAGATTTACAATGGGCGAGTGGCGAAGTCATGTAGAAATCTGGCAGCAGGGACGCCCCCTCTGGATTGACAGACAATTGGTAAAGGGCGGATCGGGTATGCTAGAGAGTATCAATGGCTTAGCAGGACAACCAGTACTAGGCACTTTCAGCCTCGTCGGACAATCCGTGACACCAGAAGTTGTACGGAAGGCGCGGACAGGTATGGGCGAGCAGGTCCATCAAGGAGTTGCAGGGGTCACTCGTCTAGTAGATGGGCTATTATGCCGATATCGTGGTGCTTCCACAGCTGAGGCCAGACAGTGGTTTACCCAGGTTTGGCACCTAGTTCGTCTGCACTACTACCGACGCCCCGCCCAAAAGCCCAGATTCTGGCAATGAACAATGAACAAAATTATTCCCATTGACATTCCCCTTGACAAGATAGCAGAATTAAGTCGCTATTTCCGGGACCGAGTTCTGAAGGAGGCAGAAGAGTTGTATGTTCATAGATGACCCATATGACTTCCCAAAGCGAGGAAAACTAACAACTAACAACTAACAATTAATGCAACTATCACCCCAAGAAAAAGACAAGCTCCTGATTTTTACCGCTTCCTTGTTAGCAGAACGACGGAAGGCCAAAGGCTTAAAATTAAATTATCCCGAAGCCGTTGCCTATATTTCGGCGGCCATATTGGAAGGTGCTCGCGAAGGACATACTGTAGCTGAGTTAATGAGCTATGGAACTACCTTGCTAACCCGGGATGAGGTCATGGAAGGTATTCCAGAAATGTTGTCGGAGGTACAGGTAGAAGCGACTTTCCCTGATGGCACTAAACTGGTGACCGTTCATAATCCGATTCTTTAGCTAGTTTTACTCCTCAAAGAGCACGCGCCATGAACAAGTTGCTGACAATCCTCAAATTACTGGTGCCAGTAGCCTCGATATTAGCTGGGTTTATAGCAGGCTGGTTCTTGGAGAAACGTGTAATTACCAAGCTGCATGCCATTGCTAATCAAACTGGATGGCAAGGCTATGAAATAATCATTAAATCCCTACAGGGCGTCACTCTGCTTTGGTCTATCGTTGCTGGCATATTTGGCGCAACTCTTAGCTTTCCCATCGCTCCGGGACTGCTGGTAACGATCCAAAAAACTCTGCTGGCAACTCTCTTAGGTTCAGCCACCATAGTCGTGGCTCGACTGGCTGTCAAGTTTATCAAACTCTATTATAGCAACACGGTAGAAGTAGAAGGTGCTTCACCTTTAACATCTTTATTGGAAAATTTGACAAAAATTGCTATCTATACTATAGTATTTCTGATCATTCTTCAGTCGATCGGGGTGGGAATTACACCCTTATTGACGGCCTTGGGGGTGGGTGGTGTTTCCATTGGTCTGGCCCTCCAGAATACTCTATCTAATCTATTTTCGGGTCTGTGCGATTCGTTCTAGCCTAACGTGGTCAAACACGGAACGCTAGCCCGGTTTCATTAGCCGGGAACTCTGACCGCATGGGGGTTAAATTCCCCTCCCCCCAGGTACGGGGGTGACACCGGTCCTCGGTGCTACGAAGCGACATCATCGTGGTGCTAAGCGAGGACTCAAATGTAGGATAACTGGCAGCCTAAGCCGGTGACGCCGCTAGGAAAGATATCCAAGGTTAGAGCAGGCAAACATGTGCAAGCCTCGTTATAAGGAACCAGCGAAATAAGGCTATATGCGCTGGCCTAAAAAGGAAATGGTAGCTAGTATTAGTTTTAGACTCTGGCTAATATAGTACTCAAATAGCTCCCGGGGTATAGTGTGGACCTAAAGGTATCGCGAAATGTTGTTAGGGAACGAAGTAACCTCTCGTGTGCTGTCCATCAGGACAAGTTAGATGTTAAGCGCAAGCCACGGGGGGAGGGATGGCCCAAGAAGCGAATGCCCGGGGTAATTCCTGGGATAACATCTACAGTAATGTAGATGATGCTGGGTAGCCAGCGCTGACGTGGGTCGGTGATACTAGGAAGCTGCTGGAATGAGTAATCCTAAAAAGCCACGGAACTAATCCGAAACGCAAGTGGAGGATAAGGTATGGATAACTGGTAAAACTGACTTGAAAATGGTGATACTAACGGTTATCAGAACAACCACTCGCTAAACCAGGAAAGGGAAGAAAAGACAGGCGGCAAGGGCTAACGGAAGTAATTCCTATTAAGTCTACCTATGAAAAGGGCCTAGTACCCAGTAGCCGGATGCGGTGAAAATCGCAAGTCCGGTTCCTCAAGGGAGGGTCGGGAAGCGATTCCCGGCTCGACCCCATCCGAATATTATTACTTCCAAAAAAGTGAGGCCGGGGGACTATATCCAGCTGGAAACTGGTGAGGAAGGTTACGTTATCGATGTAGCATGGCGATATACGATCGTCCGGGAAATCCCAGATAATTTCATCGTGATTCCCAATGCCAAGATTGTTTCTTCTACTTTCAAGAACTATAGCTTCCCAGATAGAGAAATGCTGGTCTTGGTGACCGTCGGGGTTAGTTATGATAGCGATTTGGAAAAAGTTGAAGCAGTAACCCTAGAGGTAGCTAGTGAGATTATGAATAAAATTGCCGGTGGGGTATCGGAATATCAACCATTTATGCGCTACGAATAATTTGGTTATTTTAGCATTAACTGTAGAGTTTACTTAACGATAAAAGAATATTTAGATCATCTGATAGTTAGACATGAGTTTATCAAAAGGTTGCACAAGCGCTATCAAAGAGAAGGAATTAAAATTCCCTTCCCCATCAAAACAGTTTATATTCCCGAAACAAGTGATGGAAGTGGCAAAAATAACAGTTTCAAGCTATCATATAGGAGAAATGGAGAATCAGCAATTGACAATTAGCAATTGACAATTAGCAATTAGCAAGGAGAAAGATATGATTCCAGGAGAAATGATTGTTGAAGCAGGGGAAATTGAACTGAATGCCGGACGGACTACGGTAAGAATGCGGGTGGCATCAACAGGCGATCGGCCCATCCAAGTAGGTTCTCACTTTCACTTTTACGAGGTGAATGCAGCATTGGAGTTTGACAGAGAAGGGGCGCGAGGGATGCGGCTGAATATTCCCGCTGGCACGGCGGTCAGATTTGAACCGGGGGACGATCGGGAGGTAGAATTAGTTCCGTTTGTGGGAACTCGTGAGGTTTATGGCTTCAATGGTAAAATAAATGGAGCGCTGGAAACATAACAGAGAAGAATTGTTGATGGTTAATGGTTAATTGTTGACAGCGATGCACAATGAACAATCAAGAAATTAAACTAAGGTGGAAAACGATCGCGGCTTTTGTAGCGCCCGCAGTACCGACTTCGGCACTGGGTCTGCCCTTAGTGGTGTACCTACCACCGTTCTACGCCGAGGAGATGGGACTGGGTTTGGCAATGGTGGGGACAATTTTCATGATTACTCGGTTCTGGGATGTTTTCACTGACCCGGTTCTGGGTATTCTCAGTGATAAGATTAAAACGCGATTAGGACGCCGTCGCCATTGGATTATTCTCTCAGTTCCCATTCTCATGCTTTCGGTCTACAGGGTATTTATACCCCAGAGTTCGGTCACCGGCACCTATCTGCTGGTGTGGATGGTGCTGCTTTATATAGGTTACACCCTGTTGAGCATTTCTCACTTGTCCTGGGGCGCAGAACTTTCCCCCGACTATGACGATCGATCGCGAGTGCATGGTTGGCGGGAGTTCGCCCTGCTGTTCGGGATGTTAGCTGTTTTGGCTTTGCCAGCGGCGATGGAGCATTTCCTGGGGGCAAAAGTAGAAATTAAAATCGCCTCTATGGGTTGGTTCGTGATTATCCTGCTGCCCATTACCGTGGCGATCGCCGTTTGGATGGTGCCAGAACGTTCAGTACCGGATCCGCCCGGGATGCCTTGGCAACAAGCAACCCAGATCCTATTAAAGAACAAACCTCTACAAAGGCTGCTGTTGGCGGATCTGCTGCTCGGCCTCGCCCCTGGCATTATTGGCTCACTCTACATCTTCTTTGTCAGCTACGTGATGGATCTGGCCGAAGTAGCCAGTCTGATGCTGTTAGTCTATTTCATAGCTGGTTTACTCAGCATTCCGGGTTGGATCTGGTTCAGCTGCCGACTGGAGAAACACCACACCTTTGTCATTGCCATGATTTATGGATCTATAACCCTGCCCATGCTACTATTAGTCGAACCTGGCAGGTTTAGGTTGTATTTCTTTGCTAATGGCCTTTACGGTTTAGCTTCCGGGGCCGGGTCATTCCTGCTGCGATCGATGATGGCGGACGTTACCGATTGGGATAACCTAGAAACGGGGACCCAGCGTACAGGTCTATACTTTTCCTTGTTGACCCTGACCAATAAGATCGGTTACGCTGCGGCAGTAGGCATCACCTACCCGATGCTGGACTGGATCGGTTTTATCCCTAGCGGGACTAACACAGCCCAGACCATTGAAGGGCTCAAATATATGTTCATCTTCCTGCCCATACCACTGACGCTGTTAGCAGCGTTACTGATGTGGAACTTTCCCCTCAATAGTAAGCGACAGCAGGAATTGCGTCGCCTGATTGATGAACGGGACTCTGCCAAAGCCCCTGTCAAATAGTTAGTGATGGTTCGTGGTTCCTAGCCGATCTTACCATGAACCATCCATACTTCTACCGCAAGGCATAAAGGTTGAAATTCTCGTAACCATTTAAAAAGGGTTCCTGCTCCACTGTAATCTTGCTGAACCCCTGTTCTTTGAGTAAAGCTGTTATCTTTTCGACTCGACGATCCAAATCGTGGACTTCCATCACGATTTGCTTAATTTTTTGCCAATCGCGATCTTCGATACCTAAAAGCACATCTAACTCGCTTCTCTCCACATCCACTTTGAGCAAGTCAATCTGCCAAATATTCTGCTCGCTGATAATTTCCGATAGCGTTCTCAACTGGCAGGTTACTTGCTCCATTTGAAAAGCTTTTTCTAGTTTGTTTTCGATAATAAGCGATCGCAGGAAGGGAGGAAGCCAACGAAGCCAACGAATGGATCTCGGGGCTTCGTTGAGATTATTAAGAGCCACCTTCTTCATCAAGTCTCGCTGCTCTTTTGAATCATCCGGGTAGATGGTAGACCAACCAGTACTGTTAGGATAGTAAGCAAAAATCATAGTCTGAGAATGCCGTGAAAGTCCGCAGGGAAATAGCTTTATTTTTCCTGGATTAAATCGTTGGACATTGCGCTGGAGGACTTCAAAAGTTGCTGGCATAGGTTCAAATGCATAGATGTTGGCATTGTTCTTACACAACTGACATACGAAAAGTGTAGTGCGATTCGTTCTAGTCTAACGTGGGCAACTACGGAACGCTAGGCCAGGTCCAAACTGGTAACTCTGGTATTCATGGGGGTTAGATTCCCTCTCTCCAAGTGTGGGAGTAACACCGGTCCTTAGTGCTGCTGAGTCACATCACGGTGGTGCGGAGCAAGGACTTAAATGTAGGATAGCTAGCAGCCTAAGCTAGTGACGCCGCTAGGAAAGATGCTAATGGCTAGAACAAGCGAACCTGTGTACGCCTCGTTATCTAGAACCAGCGAAATAAGGCTTAAAGCGCTGGCCCAAAAGGGAAATGGTAGTTTGTGCTGGTTCTTGCACTTGGCCAGTATCGCACTCTAAGAACTCCCGGGGTATAGCAGGGGCCTAAAAGCATCGTGAAATGATACTAGGGAACGAAGTAACTTCTCGTGTGCTGTCTAGATTGGACAAGTTAGATGTAAAGCGCAAGCCGCGAGGGGAGAGATAGCCCGAGAAGCTAATGCCTAGGGTAACGCCTATGGATATGATGGGGTGTTCCTCATCCAGCTGACGCGGGTTGGTTAAAGTAGGAAATCTTGGGTAAGAGTATCTCTAAGACGCCGGAGGCCTCTCGAAGGTTGGATGACTGGTAAAACAGACTTGGAAATGGTAATACTAAAGGTTATCTGGCAGCGCCGCTTACCAACCAGGAAAGGAGTGAAATCGCATGAGATGAGGGACAAGTGGAGCAATCCGTAGTAATCCTAGTAGTGACAATGCCCTACTTGCCAGTAGCCGGATGCGGTGAAAGTCGCACGTCCGGTTCCGAATGGGAGGGTTAGGGGGTGACCCCTAGCTCGACCCCGACTAACAACCCAATGTTAGCCCCAACATCAAACACTGTGTCCCCTTCCTGTAACTTAATTCCATTTTCAAAGTACAGGGGCATTTATTCGTAGTTAAAATACACTTTATCTTGATTTTGGTAAAATATTTTTACCCCATTAGGAAGTGTAGTGCGATTCGTTCTAGTCTAACGTAGGCAACTACGGAATGCTAGGCCAGGTCCAAACTGGTAACTCTGGTATTCATGGGGGTTAGATTCCCTCTCTCCAAGTGTGGGAGTAACACCGGTCCTTAGTGCTGCTGAGTCACATCACGGTGGTGCGGAGCAAGGACTTAAATGTAGGATAGCTAGCAGCCTAAGCTAGTGACGCCGCTAGGAAAGATGCTAATGGCTAGAACAAGCGAACCTGTGTACGCCTCGTTATCTAGAACCAGCGAAATAAGGCTTAAAGCGCTGGCCCAAAAGGGAAATGGTAGTTTGTGCTGGTTCTTGCACTTGGCCAGTATCGCACTCTAAGAACTCCCGGGGTATAGCAGGGGCCTAAAAGCATCGTGAAATGATACTAGGGAACGAAGTAACTTCTCGTGTGCTGTCTAGATTGGACAAGTTAGATGTAAAGCGCAAGCCGCGAGGGGAAAGATAGCCCGAGAAGCTAATGCCTAGGGTAACGCCTATAAATATGATGGGGTGTTCCTCATCGAGCTGACGCGGGTTGGTTAAAGTAGGAAATCTTGGGTAAGAGTATCTCTAAGACGCCGGAGGCCTCTCGAAGGTTGGATGACTGGTAAAACAGACTTGGAAATGGTAATACTAAAGGTTATCTGGCAGCGCCGCTTACCAACCAGGAAAGGAGTGAAATCGCATGAGATGAGGGACAAGTGGAGCAATCCGTAGTAATCCTAGTAGTGACAATGCCCTACTTGCCAGTAGCCGGATGCGGTGAAAGTCGCACGTCCGGTTCCGAATGGGAGAGTTAGGGGGTGACCCCTAGCTCGACCCCGACTATTTCCGGAATTAAATCTCGCATATATAGATGACCGATACAACAACAAACTGGCTACCAAATTAAGCCGGTACAGCCCAAGATGCAAAGCTTTCAGCCCATAGGGATAGAGGCCGAACTCTTGGGCAAAGTTGTGCCGCTTTACGCTGATACCCAACAAACTTGACCCTTAGCGTAGCACGGGCTTACCCGTAGATGCCACCTGTTCGATGATATCAGCAGCTCTGTTCACCCCGCCCGATCGCCCGATCGCCTCTTGTAGCCTCAAGGCATTCTGTTTGTATGATTCTTCCCTCAGCACCTTCATAATAGCCTTTCGCAGCCTGGCCGCGCTCAATTTCCTCAAGGGGACAACCTCCCCACTCCCCGTCTAAGCTATACGCGCTGCTACTCCTGGCTGATCGTTGGTAACCGGAATGGCCACCATCGGCACTCCATTCTTCAGGCATTCCATAGTTGTATTCATTCCCGCATGAGTAACCATGAGAGTCGCTTGTTTGAGAAGTTCCAATTGAGGTGCATACTCAACCACTAGTGGATTTCCCGGCAATTCAGGTAGTAATTCTGGTTTAGCGGAACCCCCCAGAGAGATTACCAATTGAGCATTTAATCCCTCACAAGCTTCCGCAATTTTCTCAAATACCGCAATCAGGCGATTTTGCAAGGTTCCCATCGAAGCGTAAATCAAAGGTTTCCCTGTCAATTGCTCATAGGGGAAAGGGACTGGTTCTCTACTAGCCGCAGAATGGTAAGGTCCAGTGAGATGGAACCACTGGGGCAAATTTTGCCTGGGGAATTCAAATTCAGCAGGCGCTTGACTCAGTTGAGCCAGTTGAGAGTAATTATCATTGGGATGAGAATGTCGGGGTAAGTTCCACTCCCGACGATAGGATGCGATCGTCTCTATAACTGGTTTCGCTAGAAGCTTCAATAGCTCATTCCCCATGCGGTTGCGTAAACCCGCTCACCCAGCCTGGCCATACTGCCAGAAAGTGTAACAAGGAGGAACTGCGGGATCTAGATTCAGCACCGCTGCACTACACACAGTAATAAAGGGAATATCTAGATAGTCCGCAACAGTTCCTCCCTCCGTTGCACCTTGGTTGACTAGCAAAGCTTCAACACCCGCACCTGACATCTGTTGTGGACCATCCCTAAGCATAACTGTTGCTTCCAGCTTGAGCAGCTCAATAGTATATTGTAATGCAGCCAGGCCCCTCAGTTTCCCTAGTTGGGCATATAATTCTGCTGTCGAGCCCGCCGGAAACTCTTTGGCTCCAATTGCCTGGAATTCTAAGGAAGCTGTCAATGTCTTAGGTTGAGCATCGAGTATACCGAATAGGGTGACGCGATGACCGCGCTGTTGAAGTTCCTGCCCCAAGGGAAGCATGGTGTTCAGCGGACCTGTATATCCAGGACATATAATACCAAAATGAGTCATGTGCTTATCTGTTTAAACTAGGGCGTGTCATCAATTAAGCCAGACGACAGCGGCAGCGAGGTAGATAGCACCTAAGAAATTGCGAGCAGTTTTATCGTAGCGTGTCGCCATGGCCCTGTATTGCTTGAGTTTTTGGAAAAATTTTTCGATGATATGCCGCCACTTTTACATATCTTCATCATATTTTCTCTGCTCTGTGCGGTTGCTTTTTGGGGGAATGACAGCCAAGCAATCCGCCTCAAAGAGGCGGTCAAGAACAGGTTCGGCCGCATCATAAGCTTGATCAGCAAGCAGCGCACCGATCTCATGAATGTTATTTAACAGCACGTCAGCTCCTTGTAAATCGTGGGCTTGGCCAGGAGTAAGATGAAATCCTGTGGGATTGCCCAAGGCATCGCAAGTGGCATGAATCTTTGTCGATAGTCCTCCTTTGCTACGGCCTATTGCTTGGGTTTCGCACGTATCTGAGGGTGTTTTTTTTTGGCACCAGCACGCTCGTTGATGGGCACGCACAATAGTTGCATCAATGGCGGCGTATTCGTTGTCTGCGTCTTCGGCTAAAACATCGAAAACCTGCTTCCAAACCCCCTTTTGAGACCAACGAGTATGGCGGGTATGAATGACCCGAAAATCGCCAAAACGTTCTGGTAAATCCCGCCAGGGAATTCCAGTTCGATAGCGATATAACACGGCTTCAACAAATAATCGATTGTCTTTGGCCTCCGTGCCGGGGTCCCCCTCTTTACCCGGTAAGAGGTGTTTGATCCTTTCCCACTGATCCTCTCGCAAGCCATAGCGTTTCATCTCATGCCCACCTTGTTATTACTGGATATCTAAATACTCCATACCCTATTAATCGACTTCTGTCAAAAAAATGATTAATGACACGCTCTAAACTAGGATGTCGGATTGGGATAGCGGATGTGAACGGCATCCAATTCTGCTAGCAGGTCTGGATCTAGCTTAACATCTAATCTGTTGTCGCCAAGACTGGCTTCCCCGTAGATGCCACCTGTTCGATGATATCAGCAGCTCTGCTTACCCCGCCCGATCGGGCGATCGCCTCTTGTAGCCTCAAGGCATTCTGTTTGTATGATTCTTCCCTCAGCACCTTGATAATAGCCTCTCGCAGCCTGCTGGAGCTCAATTTCCTCAAGGGGACAACCTCCCCACTCCCCGTCCAAGCTATACGCGCTGCTACTCCTGGCTGGTCGTTGGTAACCGGAATGGCCACCATCGGCACTCCATTCTTCAGGCATTCCATAGTTGTATTCATTCCCGAATGAGTAACCATGAGAGTCGCTTGTTTGAGAAGTTCCAATTGAGGTGCATACTCAACCACTAGTGGATTTCCCGGCAATTCAGGTAGTAATTCTGGTTTAGCGGAACCCCCCAGAGAGATTACCAATTGAGCATTTAATCCCTCACAAGCTGCCGCAATTTTCTCAAATACCGCAATCAGGCGATTTTGCAAGGTTCCCATCGAAGCGTAAATCAAAGGTTTCCCTGTCAATTTCTCATAGGGGAAAGGCACTGGTTCTCTACTAGCCGCAGAATGGTAAGGTCCAGTGAGATGGAACCACTGGGGCAAATTTTGCCTGGGGAATTCAAATTCAGCAGGCGCTTGACTCAGTTGAGCCAGTTGAGAGTAATGATCATTGGGATGAGAATGTCGGGGTAAGTTCCACTCCCGACGATAGGATGCGATCGCCTCTCGAATAGGTTTCGTTACATAATTCGATAACTCATAACCCAGACAGTTGCGTAAACGCGCCCACCCCGCCGGGCTATACTGCCAGAGGGTGTAACAAGGAGGAACCGCGGGATCTAGATTCAGCACCACTGCACTGCAGACAGTAACGAAGGGAATGTCTAGGAATTCGGCCACAGTCCCGGACTCTCTTGAAACCTGGTCTACTAGGAGTGCTTCTACACCTGCTTGTTTGATTGCTTCTGGGGCTTCCCGGAGGCGCATCATAGTCTCCCGCCCTAAGGCACCGACGGTATATCGCAATGCAGCCAGTCCCCTCAGTTTCCCCAACTGGGCATCCCTTTGGGCTGCCCACCCGAGTGGAAACTCTTCCACTCCAATTGCCCAGAATTCCAATCCTGCTGCCACTGTCTTTGGTTCCATATCTAGGACTCCAAATAGGGTGACGCGATGACCCCGCTGTTGCAGTTCGTATCATAATGGGGTGATTGTGTTCATGTGACCAGTTGAGCCAGGACATATAATACCAAAATGAGTCATATGCTTGTCAAGAGTAAATTATTACTAGGGTGTCGGGTTGGGATACCGAATGTGAACGGCATCCAGTTCTGCTAGCAAGTCTGGATCTAGCTTAACATCTATACTGCTGATATTTTCCTGAAGTTGTGCCATTGTCGTGGCACCGATTATCGTGCTGGTCACGAACCAACGCGATCGCACGAATGCCAAAGCCAACTGAGCTGGACTTATCCCATGTTGGCGGGCAATCGACCCATAGCAATGCACCGCCTCTGTCACATTTTGTTTCTCATAACGCTGACCAAATCCCGGGAATAAAGCCAACCGGGAATTTTCCGGTATCCCGTTCAGATATTTTCCAGTCAACAGGCCAAATGCCAAGGGACTATAAGCCAGCAACCCCACATTATTGAACCGACAAGCTTCTGCCAAGTGAATCTGGAACTGGCGATTAGTCAAGTTGAAAGCATTCTGAATCGATACTACCTTGGGTAATCCCAGCTGCCCGGCCAGATGACAAAACTCGCATACTCCCCAAGGGGTTTCGTTACTCAGCCCTAGATAACGAATTTTACCAGCTTTAATCAAATCGGCAAATACTTCTAGCTGTTCGGCTATAGGAACAGTATTCCGTTCCTTAGAGGGGTCGTAATCCGGGGTCCCAAATAGAGGCACGTAGCGATCGGGCCAGTGAATTTGGTAAAGGTCGATGTAGTCGGTGCGCAGGCGTTTGAGACTATCGGACACTGCTTGTTCAACATTAGCGCGATCGACCCGACGTTTATCCCCGCGAATCCAGGGAAACGCTCGACCGGCCCCTGCCACCTTAGTGGCGATAATCAGTTTATCTCGCTGCTGCTTAACCAACCACTCGCCGATATATTCCTCAGTTTTCCCCTGAGTTTCCCCTCTTCCAGGCACCGGATACATTTCTGCCGCATCAATGAAATTGATTCCTTGGGCAACGGCATAATCCAGTTGCTCTCTGGCCTCCTCTATGGTATTCTGCTGACCATAGGTCATTGTGCCCAGACATATTTCCGATACTAATAGGTCGCTATCCCCCAGTTTTTTGTATTCCATCAGCCTGTTTACCCCTTCATACCACTATATTTATCTACCTTGCTCATTTTAATACAAGATTATCCTCGCTCGCAAATTTTTCTCCTCGCCGTTATCAACCCTGGGCAGTTTCCACTAGGGGATATACCCGATATCCTTGGGTGCATCTCAGTTTTGAGCAATTGTTAATTTAGAATTGTTATAGGTGCTATTTTCCATTCACCATTCACCATTCTCAATTCCCACATTATAATGCAAAAATGCATTGAGATGCTCCCATCTCATTTCTGGCTACCTGACTGAGTATGCTGCACAACAGTATAACAGTTCGTCCACTTTGTCCAAACTGAGATCTTGTCGATCTGCTAAGGCTTTAATATGCTTAGCGATCGTCTGAATTTGGGAATTGTCTAAATCCAGCCCCAATTGCCTAGCCCTGGCAGCAATTGCATGTTTGCCTGTCAGCTTGTGATTAATCGACAAGGTGCGCGTCAGATCGAAATCCTGGGAATCGATGATTTCGTAAGTCTTGGAGTGATTGAGCATCGCTTTGGTATGAATGCCAGCTTTATGATTGAAGGCCGCTTCCCCGACAATATAGTGGTTGTAGGGAATCGTAATTCCCACTTTCTCAGCCACCAATCGATGGACTGCTGACAGTTTCTTCAGCCGATATTTCCTATGCAATATTTGCGAATCAACCGTATAAAGGCGGGCAATCAGTCCTGCTAGGGGCGTAATCCCATTCCGTTCGCCAATGCCCAAGACTGTCGTATTGATGTGGGTAGCACCCGCTTCTAGGGCTGCGTAGCTATTAGCGATCGCGCAACCCGTGTCATTATGACCGAGCATTCCCAACTATTTGACCAACTGCAATTACATTTGCGCAGTCAAATTCGCGGGTTCCAAAGTTTGACTGTTAAAGCTAGAGGGTGCCCTGGAAAAGTGATGACTTTCTGGCGGGAACAAGGGTGCGATCGGGAATTAAGCCTGGCCGACTTATCGGACGGAAGTCTGCGTTTAATCTGTTGGTTCAGTCTTTGCCTGCACCCCAACCCGCCCTCTCTGATTTGTATCGACGAACCCGAACAGGGCCTTCATCCCCGGACCTTCCCAATTCTAGCGGCCTTCTTGGATAAAGCCTCCTGGGAACACACCCAGATTCTTGTAACTTCCCATGTGTCATTTTTTCTCCTCCAGTTTGATTTTGAACAAATTGCCCTCCTCCGAAAAGAAAATGGGGCAGCTAAGTTCCTGAAGCCAGCTAAATCCAAAATTATAACAGACATGATAAAGGACTTTGGAATCGAGGAAATTGAGTTAATGCATCGTAGCGATGAGTTGGAGGTGCTGCCATTATGAGAGTCGTGATTTATGTGGAAGGTTTCTCTGACGAAAGTGCAATGAAAGCATTGCTAGCACCTTTAATTGCCGAAAAATTACAGCAAGGTATCGTAATTCTCTTTGTTTCTGTTAAAGGGAGTGAAAATCAGAGGGGAGGTGATGCTAAAAAGGACTTACTGCTCAAGATTCCTGTCAAGGCAGTCAATATGATCCTTAACGAGCCCAATGCAGTTGTTGTGGCCATTCCCGACTTATACCCGAAAAATAAGGGGTTCCCTCACGAAACCTTTGCGAAACTGAAGAAGGGAATGATCGATAAGTTTCATGAAACTTTGCAAAGTCGAGGGTTGGGAGACGATCCTCGACTTACAGAGCGTTTTCAGGTATTCTGCTTTAAGTACGAGCTGGAAACCCTCATCCTTGCTGCTGAGGCGCAATTAAAAACCTTCCTTGGAGTCAATTCCTTGAAGGTGACATGGCAACTGCCAGTTGAGGATCAAAACCATGATCTCCCCCCCAAACAGGTTGTCAAGAGACTTTTTGCTAGTTGCGGTAGACCCTATAAAGAAGCTGTAGATGCTGCCAATATCTTGAGGAATGCTTCCTATCAAGATATTGCCGTTAGCGCAGCGCGGCGCCAGCCGTTCGCTGTCCTCAATGCTTTGGGCCATTTGTGGAGTTTCTGTCAGGGTTGGCAAATGTTTAGCCCACCCGAAACCCGGTTTCTCTAAGTACCCGGGTTTCTTAGGCCACAATGGTTTTAATATAACTTCTAACCCAAATATTCTCTCCATGCTTCTTTCTGCTATGCTATATTCATTACCAAATCCTAGATTACAAGGGCAGGTATTGGACGTAGTTTGCACAGTCTTCAGGATTACAGGCTTTAGCAATCAGTTCCAAGTCTCGTATACAATCACCAATATAGACATGGGATTGACGTAGTGATTTGACTGCGGTCCCGTGTCCCCGCTGGGGGCCAGTTGGGGCCACAATCTGGGTTTTCGGTAATCACTACTTGTGACCCATTACCTTTAACAGAAGCAACGATGTGATAATCTAAATTGAAAAATTATGTGCGCTTTTGTGTGTAAATCTTATTCTGGAAGAGTCTCTAAGGGAGTCCCTGATTCAGTCGGGGAAGTCCCTGACTACTGAGGTGAACTGTCGCACTCATTCGGAGACTTCCTGAATCATTCGGGGAAGTCCCTGAATCATTCGGGGAAGTCCCTGAATCATTCGGGGAAGTCCCTGACTACTGAGGGGAAGTGCCTGACTACTGAGTGGAAGTGCCTGACTACTAAGGGGAAGTGCCTGACTACTGAGTGGAAGTGCCTGACTACTGAGTGGAAGTGCCTGACTACTGAGTGGAAGTGTCGCACTCATTCGGTGAAGTGCCTGACTACTGAGGGGAAGTGCCTGACTACTGAGGGGAAGTGCCTGACTACTGAGGGGAAGTGCCGCATTCAGTCACTGAAGTGTTTACTACTAACCCGCAAGCACTTCAGTGCTTACTACTAACCCGCAAGCACTGAAGTGCTTACTACTAACCCGCCTACAAACTCGCAAGCACTCAAGTGCTTACTCGCAGTTGTATAGAACAAGAGACAAGATTATGAATGATTACATTCCCAAAAATGATGCCGAGTATACTTCCTGGCAGGCTAACTTCGTTGAATATGTATCTGTAATCTGATATCATATCCGGTGAAATGTAAACCGTCTGTGTCCCTTGACAAGTATGATATTAACTCGTATCTGTCAAGGGACTCAGGAAAATTGTTTATATTTCTCCAGCAAGCGAGCAGCTTCGGCTACTTCTTCTTGAAACTCTTCCAATGTCATGCTATCGTCAAAGGGTGAAATGTCATACTCGCTCATTAAGTCTAACACCTGTAAGCGGGAAAGCGAGAGCAGTCTTGCTGCACGTCCGCTACTGATATCCCCTTGTTGCAACAGCGACATTATTAATGCTTCTTTTTTTTTGCGATATGCCTCTAACCAATGGGCTTCTGGTATGCCACTCACCGGAATGCTGAATTCAACTTGCATCGGTGCTTCTCTGATTTCCATAGTTTTTCCCCTCCTATCTGATATACTAGATTATATCCGGTGAAATGTCAACCCTATGAGTCCCTTGACAAGTATGATATGATTATATAGTATCTGTCAAGGTACTCGGGAAAATCAAGGAGAAAGCATGACTTACAGAATGGATCGCCGCGCCTACGCCCAAACCTACGGCCCCACGGTGGGCGATCGCCTGCGTCTGGCGGACACCGAACTGTTCGTGGAAGTGGAACGTGATTATACCACCTATGGGGATGAAGTAAAGTTTGGCGGCGGCAAGGTGATCCGCGATGGCATGGGACAATCTCCCATTGCTAATGCTGATGGTGCGGTTGACATGGTTATCACTAATGCGTTAATCTTAGATTGGTGGGGCATCGTTAAAGCTGATGTGGGCATCAAAGATGGTAAGATTGTGAAGATTGGTAAAGCAGGCAATCCCTATATTCAAGATAATGTCGATATTATCATTGGTCCGGGCACCGAAGCAGTGGCGGGAGAAGGGATGATTCTGACCGCAGGGGCCATAGATGCCCATATTCATTTTATCTGTCCCCAACAGATTGAAACCGCGATCGCCTCCGGGATTACCACGATGCTGGGGGGCGGGACTGGCCCCGCTACGGGCACCAATGCTACTACTTGTACTCCCGGACCTTGGCATATTCACCGCATGTTGCAAGCAGCTGATGATTTTTCTGTTAATCTCGGTTTCTTAGGTAAGGGTAACAGTGCCCAACCCCAAGGATTAGTAGAACAGGTGATGGCCGGGGCCATGGGATTGAAGTTACATGAAGATTGGGGCAGTACCCCAGAGGCGATCGATACTTGCCTCTCCGTTGCTGATGCCTATGACCTGCAAGTTGCTATTCATACTGATACTCTCAATGAAGCGGGATTTGTGGAAACTACTATCAATGCTTTCAAAAATCGTGCCATCCATACCTACCACACGGAAGGCGCTGGCGGCGGACATGCCCCCGATATTATTAAGGTTTGCGGCCAAGCAAATGTACTACCTTCTTCCACAAATCCTACCCGTCCTTATACCCTTAATACTCTGGAAGAACACCTAGATATGCTGATGGTTTGCCACCATTTAGACCCGGGTATCCCCGAAGATGTCGCCTTCGCTGAGTCCCGCATTCGCCGGGAAACGATCGCTGCTGAAGATATCTTACATGATCTGGGCGCTTTTAGCATGATTGCTTCTGACTCCCAGGCTATGGGACGAGTCGGAGAAGTGATTATCAGAACTTGGCAAACGGCCCATAAAATGAAAGTACAGCGTTCTCACCTCCCCCAAGACCCAGATCGCCATGACAATTTCCGCGCTAAGCGCTATATTGCTAAGTATACTATTAACCCCGCTATTACCCACGGGATTTCCCAATATGTCGGTTCGGTCGAGGTTGACAAATTAGCAGATCTGTGCTTGTGGAAACCCGCATTCTTTGGCGTTAAACCAGAAATAGTGATCAAAGGTGGCGCGATCGCCTATGCCCAAATGGGAGACAGCAATGCTAGCATTCCTACACCCCAACCGGTGCATATGCGCCCCATGTTTGCTGGCTTTGGCGGGGCGATCGCTGCTACTTCGGTCACCTTTGTCTCCCAAGCAGCACTCGAAAAAGAAATTCCGGCCCAAATCGGGTTACAAAAACCCGCAGTTGCCGTCGGCAACACCCGGAAATTACGCAAGCAAGACATGAAACTAAACGACGCTTTGCCTGCTATAGAAGTAGACCCGGAAACCTACCAAGTCAGGGCCGATGGAGAATTACTTACCTGCGAACCCGCAACCCTCCTGCCATTGGCCCAACGCTATTTTCTCTTTTGACAGGTAAAGACTAAAGTCTTTACTACGAACGTGGGAATTTATGGAAAGAAATTTAAATCTTATAGCTGGATTTCTGGAAACTGCCAGAAGGTCCTGGGACAGATATCCCTCTATTGCCAGCTTTCTGCTTGTCAGTCTGCTTGCCTTCACTCTGACAACGGCACCAGCAGCTGTGGGGCAAATTCCCCGTTTGCTAGCACAAACACCCAGCAGCACCCTCAACTCTACCGCCGATGTCATCCGCGTGGGAAATCTGATTTCCGCTCCCGTGATCCTAGATGGCTATAAACTATTCAGAGTGGCCGCAGTCGCCTCGATCGGGACCGAACAACAAGATGGTCAATTACCAATTCAGGCACGAGTGGAAATTATTCAGAATGAACTGAAGGGCATTATCTCTAACCAACTTGATGTAGGACCTATGGGACGAGGTTTCGACCCCGATACCCTGGAAGTTAACCTGGGCACTCTCAATAATTATACCGTAATTTTAGTCTCCGATGGCGATCGATTGGCAAGGCGAACAGTCATGACTGTCACTCCCCAAGATGCTCAACTATACGGACTGTCGGTGGAAACCTGGGCAGAAAACTTGACCGATATTATCCGCTTGGCCCTCATTCGAGCCCAAATCGAGCGATCGCCTCAATATTTGCTGGATCGGGGTTTAATCTCTGGGGGGATAATCCTCGCAGTGATTCTCGTCACCAGAATACTAACTTTGTTGCAAAAACGGGCCTTAACTCAATGGGAAACTCTCCAGGAACTCGAACCCCAGGCAATACCAGAGTCGCCGCCACCAACAACTGAGGCCGAATGGCCCATCCTCCAGCAGCACTCAGAGATCCTACAAGCCCATCAGGAAAGGTATGCTTGGGAAAGACGGCGAAATATCAATACTCTTCAGCGGTGGTTGCTGCAATGGAGTCGGGTGATAATTTGGGCTAGCGCTTTCACCGGGATCCTCCGACTATTTCCCTGGACTCGCTGGCTGCATTTTTTGCTGCTCAAACAGCCGATCTGGATTATGCTAATTTTTCTCGGTACTAACTTGGCGATTCGCGGCAGTTCTGTTGCGATCGACCGCTTCTTCAAGACATGGCAGGAAACCGGAACTCTCACCCGCACCGCTTCCCAACGACAGGCTTTGCGCTTTTCTACCTTTACCGTGGTACTCAAAGGGATTGCTACCTTTGTATTTACTAGCACGGGCATTATTTTGATGCTCAATCAGCTACAGATTCCCGTTGGTCCGATACTAGCTGGTGCGGGAATTCTCGGCATTGCCATATCCTTTGCCTCCCAGAGTTTTGTCAAAGATGTTATCAATGGCTGCTTGATATTGTTGGAAGACCAGTATGCTGTGGGAGATGTGATTGATGTCGGCGGTGCATCTGGTTTAGTGGAGTATATGAACCTGCGGGTTACCCAATTGCGCGGGGCTGGCGGACGTCTCAGTACCATTCCCAATGGCAGTATTTCCATCGTTCATAATCTGACTAAGGATTGGTCTCGGGCTGATTTCACGATCGATGTCTCCTATGACACGGATGTAGAACTGGCCCTGGCAGTGCTCAAACAGGTGGCCGAACAAATGCAAAGCGACTCGGAATGGCAAGAGACGATCCTAGACCCAGTAAACTTATTGGGCGTGAATAGAATCGATCACTCTGGCATCCAGATTGTGATTTGGATCAAAACTCAACCGATAAAGCAGTGGGCTGTGGAACGGGAGTTCCGCCGCCGCCTGAAACTAGCTTTTGCCGAACATGGAATCTCCATCGGCGTGCCCCAGCGATCGCTCTTTTTACCCCATTACCCCGAATTACTCATGTTGGCGAAAAACAACAATTTAGATCGTCCCTTATCAAATAGCAATTAACAATGCTCAAATAACAATGTTCTCTAAAATATATAAAAAAGACCATATTATGGTTGTAGATGACTCCCGCAATAATCGCCTTTTAATCGAGTCTATTTTGGCAGGCGAGGGATACAAAATTACTGTCGCCGACAGCGGTGCGTTGGCCATTGCAGAAATTACTAAGTCTCCTCCCGATCTGGTCTTGCTGGATATCATGATGCCAGAAATGGATGGCTATGAGGTGACAAGAAGTCTGCGCGAAAATAATGACCTGCCATTTATGCCCATTCTACTGATCACTGCTTTCGATCGCCCTAGCTTGCCCCAGGGATTGGATATCGGTGCTGATGATTTTATCCGCAAACCTTTCGACTGGGATGAATTATTGGCGAGGGTGCGATCGCTTTTACGACTTAAGCACAGTTTGGACGAACGGAACCATATTGCCCGCCAGCGCGAAGATTTTGTTTTTCGTCTGGCCCACGACATGCGCACTCCTTTGGTGGCAGCCGATCTGATGCTACATTTGTTGCACCAGGGCGCTTTTGGTGCAGTACCGCCAGGAATAGATGAAGCCTTGGACAGGATAATTTCCAGCAACAAAAACCTCCTGAAAATGGTCAATGAACTGCTGGATGTCTATCGCTATGAGGCGGGTCGCAAAAACCTGGCCTTTTTCCCCATTAACTTACCAGATATGCTCTCTGAAATTTGCGCCGAACTTGAGCCCTTAGCAATGGAAAAACAACTGGATCTCAAGCTTAACCTGCCAGATAAGAGAGACGGCGAGGTAAAAGTGCTGGGCGACGTCCTGGAACTGCGCCGCGCGTTCACCAACTTGATCGGCAATGGGATCAAATTCACAGATACTGGTTTTGTGGAAATTCGCTTCCATACTACTGCGACTCCCTACCTGACAGTTGAAATTCAAGACACGGGACCTGGCATTTCCACCCAAGATCGAGCTATATTATTTGAAAGGTTTCGTACTGGAAATCATACTCGTGCAGGCAGTGGCTTGGGCCTCTACCTGTCTCGCCAGATCCTAGAAGCCCACAAAGGCACCTTGGAACTCCAGTCTCAGCTAGGCGCTGGCAGTCTCTTCACTGTTCGCCTTCCTGTCTATTCATAATTGTCAGTTGTCAGCTGTCAATGCAATAATTTTGAATGAGAGAATATTGAATGAGAGAATTACTTAGGGGAAATATGGTAACTCAACTGCCAGTTAACAAGAACGGTGACATTATCGGTAAACAGCGGCAATTTTTCGCTAGCGGCAAAACTAAAGATGTCAGGTTTCGCATCGCACAACTCCAGAAGCTAAAACAGGCGATCGCCTCTAATCAATCGGCAATTTTTGCCGCATTGCAGGTAAATTTATGCAAACCGGAACAGGAAAGCTATGCATATGAGATTAGGGTGCCAGTAACCAGAGAAATAGATGATGCGATCGAGCAAATTAAGTCTTGGACGAAACCTCGGAAAGTATCTACCCCGATCGAACAATTTCCCGCCACTGCCAAAATTTATCCCGAACCCCTGGGTGTAGTATTAATTATCGCCTGGAATTACCCCTTTTCTCTGATTCTGTCGCCCCTAGTAGGGGCGATCGCCGCTGGGAACTGCGCCATTCTCAAACCTTCAGAAATCTCGGCTCACAGTTCTGGGATTATCGCATCTATAATAGAGAAAACCTTCGACCCAGAATATATTGCCGTTGTGGAAGGGGGTGTCCAAACCAGTCAGCAACTACTAGCCGAAAAATTCGACCACATCTTTTTTACAGGCGGAACGGCGGTGTGCAAAATTGTCATGGCAGCAGCAGCAAAACAGCTGACGCCAGTCACCCTAGAACTGGGTGGCAAAAGTCCCTGCATCGTTGATACCGCTATCAACCTGGAATGCGCGGCCAAACGAATTGTCTGGGGGAAATTTCTCAATGCAGGTCAAAGCTGCATCGTCCCTGATTACCTGTTGGTAGACAAAAAAATTAAACCCCAGTTATTAGACCGCATTAAAAGCTGCCTTGTGGAATTTTATGGAGAAGATCCAGCCAAAAGTCCTGATTATGCTAGAATTATTAATAGCAAACAGTTCAACCGTCTAGTCCAATTACTGCAGGATGGCGAAATAATCCTGGGCGGCCAAACAGACCCCGAAGACCTCTACATCGCCCCCACGGTGATGGATAAGGTAGACTGGGATGCACCAGTAATGCAAGAAGAAATCTTTGGACCGATTTTGCCCGTGCTGGAATGTACTAGCATAGAAGAGGCGATCAGCCAAATAAATGCTAGACCAAAACCCCTGGCCCTCTATCTGTTCTCCCGGAATAAAACCTATCAACAAATGGTTTTGCAGCAGACTTCATCGGGCGGTGTTTGTCTGAACGACACGATGATGCAATATGGCGTCTCGGAACTGCCATTTGGCGGCGTCGGGAATAGCGGGTTTGGTAGTTATCACGGTAAGGCCAGTTTTAATACTTTTTCCCATTACAAGACAGTCTTGACTAGGTCTTTCCTGCTAGACTTGGATGTGAGATATCCTCCCTACCAAGGTAAACTGAAATTGCTAAAATGGCTAATTGGTTGAGGTTGAAATCGGTGTCATTGCTCGGGGGGCTGCCAAAGTAGTAACTGTGGTATGCTTCAACTTTTGACCCCCCGTAGCGCTACCTCAGCAATCCCATTAACTTTACCCCAGATGGGGGTTGATTTTCCAGAAATGTAATAGCCGCTTTTAATGTTTTTTGCATCGCCGATCGGTACATCCCCAAGGCTTGCAAAGCTTGCGCTTGGTTAATCTGAGTGCCGATAACTCCCTGCATGTCCCCCGCTTGGCGATAATAGCCAGCTGTTTCTTGCCATGTTTCTACCGCCTTTGCCGATTTTCCCAGTCCTAATTCTAGATTGCCTTTAGCATTGAGGACGGCGGCGATAATCTGCGGAGATTTTTTTCCCTGTAATAATGATAGACTATTTGCGATCGCCGATTCCGCTTGCTGCCACTGTCCCAATTTTTGATAAGCTAAGGAGAGATAGCTGAGGGTTAATGCTTGATTCAACCCGTCTCCTTTCCCTTCTAGGCTACTGGCCGCCCGTTCCCAAACCCGTGCAGCTTTCGAAAACCTTTGTCAAATGATTGCTTGCCTTGCTTTAACAGGGCTATATCTGTAGATTGGACAGTAGCAAGTGATAAAGGTAACCTTTCTGGCCTCGGGGCCTGCTGGGCTTGAGCCGGAAAAGCATTGCTTATCAGTACAAGACATATAATCTTTAACCACAATAACATTGCTCAAGTCCCCCATCCTAATTTTTCCCTCGTTCCCAGGGTCTCCCTGGGAACGAACCCTCTGAGGCTCTGCCTCTTCCGCCATCCTAATTTTATATTATTTTGTTTTTCGCGTAGCGTGGGAGGGGCAGACTAGCGAGTAACTTAGGCGAAATAGAGTTACCCCCCCTCCCGTAGCGCTACGCGCACTTCGTAAAAGCGCAGCGGCCCGACACGCTACGCTGGAGGGCTAGCAATCTCCGACAGCAGATCACACAAAGGATGAGAACTGCTATAATCCTTGTGCTGGGTCTATTTGGGCTTGAATTTCTACTGTACCATCAATGTTATTTTCCGATGTGGCCGTTATCTCACTTTCCTTGTCGAGAAACACTCCCGATGCCGTAATGGAGATATTACCACCCCGGCCATCAATTCGTGCGGAAACCCAACCTACAGATACTGTGGGTCGATAATCTCCATGTTATCTCCGATTATTGTGATATTTATCACAATAATATATGATAAATATCACAATATTGCTGCTGCTGGGCAACTGTGGTCTTGCATGGTAAATCAAAGGTCTTTTTCTGGGGAAACTAATTTACAGTCAGATAGCTGTACGACTGCATTTTACCGAAGCACCAGATAGTATCGTTTCTGCACGGGCCAGCATTGCTAACCTACGGGCCAGCATTACTAACGCACGGACCAGCTTTGCCTCTGCACGGACTAGCATTACTAACGCACGGACTAGCTTTGCTAACCTACGGGCCAACTTTGCCTCTGCACGGGCCAACCTTGCTAACGCACGGGCCAACCTTGCTAACGCACGACTGCTTCGGGGAAACTAATTTACAATCGGATAGCTGTACGGCTGCACCTTACCGAAGCACGAACGAGGGCGATGGAAGCACGACTGCATATTTTAGTCGTCACCACACTGTTTAACAAAGCCAAGAGGAACCTTGCTTGCGCAACCACGAACTTTGCCGCAGCAAAATTGCTTTTGGAGAAAGCAAAAATCAGACGTTAAGTTCCCCGATGGGTTCGGGGAACTAAAAAAAGATGTCGGATGTCTGCAAAATTAAACCTGTGGGGCTCTCTGGGCATCAGCTCTTCCCCCCATCTGGCGGGCGATACAGCCTTGTCGCCCCAGAACCAGGACCTTTAAATTTTCCGCCCCGATGGGACGCGACCCCCACAGAAGTGAAATGGCAGTTACATGGAAATGGAGCAAGACTATGACAGATTACATTCCCAGAAATGATGCTGAGTTTAGCAATTGGCTTGCCAACTTTATCAGCTACATAGCTGCTCATCTGGACCAATTAAAATTGACCCCAGATGACTTAGCTGCATTACAGAGCAAGCAAACTGGCTGGACTACCGCCTATGCTGACCACCAAGCTGCCCAAACTGCGGCGGAAAGTGCTTGTCGCCATAAAGATGATTGTCGCAAAGAAGCTGAGTCCCTACTCCGCCGCATCACTCAACAGCTACAATCTAATCCTATCCTCACCGATAGCCAACGATCGGCCTTGGGCATTACCATCCGACAGGGACAAAGGACTAGAGTTGCCGTACCCACCACTCGACCCGTGGGGCGCGTTCAAAAGAGCGATCGCTTCCGCCACGTAATTCATTTCGTGGACGAAGAAACCCTCAACCGTCGGGCCAAACCGGAGGGAGTATTCGGTTGTGAAATTTGGGTCAAATTGGGAGACGCCCCGCCCATTGACCCGGACAAGGAGTTAAAGTTCTTAGGAACTAATACATCCGCACCCTTCGAGGTCAGCTATCGGGGAGAGGATGCAGGCAAAACCGCTCATTACATGTTGCGCTGGGTGAATAAGCGGGGCAAAACCGGTCCTTGGAGTGCCACTGTCAGTGCCATTATTCAAGGATAATTGCCTCAAGTAAAGGTTTATAGGGTTTCTAGGCTTTACAAGCAAAAGCAGCGGCGATCACATCATCAGAGTGCGATCGCCGTTGATGGAGATGAGTTAGGAGTAGAGTTGAGAGGGTTGACTTAGGAGAATAAGGGGAGGGAGCTTTTGAAAGAATATCCCATTACAAGTTTTACCACTTGTAGTCTATTCAGTGGGGCTTTCCTTTCGCTTTTTTCCCTTGCTCCTTACTTGTTTTTTCCCCTCTACTGCTCATCTGTATAATTCACGGAAGCTCCCTCCCGCCCCGCTAGCGTGCCCGTGCATGTGACATTCTGTCCATTCAGGAAATACTCATACACATTATCGTCATTCAATGGAATGACAGTGTTATATGTTTGTGAGCCATTCACTTCTGTACAATTTACTGTCACTACAACATTTGTTCCACTTACTTTCTGGAAGTGGAAATGATTATATGCCTGAGCGTCAAAGAGTGTCGGACCCGACTGCTGGCATTTTATCATTCCAGACTCTCCCGCCGCATACGCAGTATTCATGCCGACAAAAAATGTCGATTTCCTTGTTTCTTTTTTACATGGCTTTTGGTTCACCACTGTTTATTTGACGCTCTTCCTTCACTTTTTCTGACTTCTTTATTTTGGTAATTTTGTTTCGCTTACCGTCACCGTAGAGACCTTTCGCAGTATAACCGCTGACTACTATCCTCTGACTACTATCCTCTGACAAAATTTACTATGTCATACGATCGCGAAAAACAAGTTGCCATCTCCGCAGCAATAGTAGCTGCAAAACTCTGCCAGCAAGTGCGCCGGGATATTCCCGATTTTTTCGGAACGGTAGCGATGGAAAAGAAGGACAAAAGTCCTGTCACTGTAGCTGATTATGGCTCCCAAGCAGTAATCTGTAAAGCCCTAGGAGAGGCGTTTCCCCATGACCCAGTCGTGGGTGAAGAAGATGCTACGGAACTGCGGCAACCGGAAATGGTATACACCTCGTACTCGGTCGCAAACTACGTGCAGGAATTGATACCCGATGCTACCCCAGAAAAAATCTCAGCCTGGATCGATCGCGGCAATGGCACGGTTTCCCCCCGCTATTGGACCTTGGACCCGATCGATGGTACAAAAGGTTTTCTGCGTCAAGACCAATATGCAGTCGCGATCGCCCTCGTAGAAGATGGCCAGGTGAAGGTGGGAGTCATGGCCTGTCCGGCCCTGCCCGGGTCGGGCCCAGAACCCGGGATGCTATTCGCAGCAGTGCGCGGCCAGGGGGCGACGATGATGCCCCTTGCTGGCGGCCAAGAACAAAAAATTCGCGTTGTCCAGGCGGACGATCTGGCAAATTTACGCTTTGTCGAAAGTGTAGAATCAGCCCATGGAGACCAGTCCCGACAAAATCGGGTCGCCCAGACCGCAGGCATTACCCAGCCTTCTGTGCGGGTTGACTCCCAGGCTAAGTATGGTATAGTTGCGTCCGGACAAGCTGCCCTCTATCTGCGCCTGCCCTCCCCCAAGCATCCCGACTACCGGGAGAATATTTGGGACCATGCCGCTGGCGCGATCGTGGTCGAAGAAGCGGGTGGCCGCGTCACAGATATGCTTGGGTTACCCCTAAATTTTGCTGATGGAGTCAAGATGATGCATAACCGGGGCGTGGTGGTCAGCAATGGCACGATTCACGATCGGGTGTTGGCAGCCTTGCAATAGTAGCAGATATCCACAAGTCAACCGGTGACCGCATGTTGTCCTGAGTCTTGCCATGCCTGTTATCTTTGCATGCCCACCTCCGATGTGCTCTGCAGCGGGCGATCGCCCCCCCGGACCATCTCGGACAGAAACTCCCGTAAGCCCAGCAGAGATCGTCCCTGCCCACGAGGTGGTCACGCTGCCCGATGGCCAGGTACAGTTAGTAGCTTATCTTACTCCAGGTACAACCCCAAGAGATGATTTTCGGAAAATAACCCGCTGCTATACCAGGAATTAAATTATTTGTCAACCGTAGTGATGGAGGTAGCAAAAAAACTTGTGCTTCGACTAGGGTGTTTGAGAAAGATTTGAGTCCCGAAAAGACATAAGCGTCCGCGAAAAATCTATCCTTTCAGGCGATGGCAGGGTTTCAAGCATAAATACACAGATTTATGGCAATGATATCACTGTATCCAGTCTATACCAAATCGCTGAAATAACGCAAGTAGGCGTGAGAAAAAGAAAGATTAGCAATAAGATCGGAGAAGAAAAGAGGAAAAGATTAGAATATTAAAAGGAGAAGGCAATTGGGTAAAAGTTGTACTTATATGTAAGAGAGGAGATAGGTGAGTAATGGCGCGAAAGGGAAAGGGGGAGAGATGTTGACAAAAAAGAGATATGCTGTCGCCCATTTAAATTGCATAAAGAGAAAAGCTGAAAGCCAAGTCCAAAATGGGTTTAGCAATTTTGAATAAGAAAGAAATAATTTTGAATTGCTTATGATGTGAGAGTAGAAAAAAGATGCTCTGCCATTGCGATCGATATCTAGAACCAGAGGTGCTTCACCATTATTAGCAAGCTTTAGATCCAAAGGTGCGATCGCCACCGTTCGTAGTAAACACTTTAGTGTTTGCCCGGAATAGATTAGGGCACGGCCATGCCCCGCTGCACCGCCGGACGCTGCTGAACCGCTTCCATCCAGCGTTTCAAATTTCGATGATTATCCAGAGTTAAACCCACAAACTCATAGACAGCAACCCAAGGATAAATCGCAATATCCGCGCGATGCCTGATTTTTCCGGAACGGTGGGGTTTTTGCCATGCATCCCTCAGGCATCGATCGAATAATCCCCGCCGCAGACAAACTCATGTCCAGATAACTGCGTATCCAAGACAGCATAGAGTCGCAGAGTCTCCTTTTCATAGCGGGCGATCGCATAAGGAATCTGTTCAGTTGCAAAGCGCTTAAAATGACTAAGCTGACCAAACATTGGGCCCACACCTCCCATCTGCAACATCAACCATTCTATCACATGAAAGCGACTTTTTTGGTCAGTGGTGAGTAATTTTCCCGTTTTTTCCGCCAGATAGATCCCGATCGCACCCGACTCAAACACAGTTATCCCCGTATCCCGGTCGATTATCGGTAATGATGGCGAATTGAGCGCTATTCTGAACCGTCAGATGCAGTAATAACTGGACAAGGATTCAGCGATCGCCCCCAGCTGGGGGGCGGTTGGAAACTCCCGCCCGTGAGTCAGGAATTTTCTGGCTGCTTTGCTTAGGGTTATGGCCCTAACGTGATTTGTTGTGAACATGACATTTGTTCTCTCTAATCCCAAGCCTGCCCGTTTCTGCCTTGGGGATTTTTCCAGATATGCAAAATCCCTCCAGAAAAGGATTAACAGATGCACCCTGATGCTTTCCCTTAGCGCCACCGCCTGCTAGAGGATTTTTTTGCCAAATTGATTTACCCTTGAGACAGATTAAACTGCAAGCAGCTTGAAGAACTCTCACTCGTTAAGCTGTTATGCATTATATTTTCATCAAGAGAAAAGCCCAGAGCAATGTTCATAAATTGCTTTGGCAATTGGGAATGAGAGAATTTTGAATCGCTTATGACCGATTTTTCCGAAACGGTAGAACCGCCCGACCCGAAAAACAACCAGACCCTTGACCAGTTAATGATGCACCGGTGTATCGAACTCGCTCATCGGGCTTGGGGACGGACAGCTCCCAATCCCTTGGTGGGTTGTGTAATATGTAAAGATGGTCAGATAATCTCAGAAGGCTTTCATCCCCAGGCAGGGGAACCCCATGCCGAAGTGTTTGCCTTACGGGATGCTGGAGAACATGCCCGGGAGGCAACAGTCTATGTGAACCTGGAACCTTGCAATCACTACGGACGCACGCCTCCCTGTACGGAAGCTTTGATTGCTGCTGGAGTCAGTAAAGTGGTAGTGGGCATGGTTGACCCCGATCGCCGAGTATCTGGAACCGGCATAGAAAGGTTACGTGCCGCTGGCATTCAGGTCCTAGTGGGTGTAGAAGAGGATGCTTGCCAGCAGCTGAATGAGGCATTTATCCATCGGATTCTTTACCAGCGTCCCTTTGGGATTCTAAAATATGCCATGACCCTGGACGGCAAGATTGCGACAACCCAGGGTCACAGTACCTGGGTGACAGGGGCGGAAGCGAGAAAATGGGTGCATCGGTTGCGATCGGCTAGCGATGCGGTTATAGTTGGCGGCAATACGGTGCGTCAGGATAACCCCCAACTGACAACCCATGGGGTGAGCGATCGCAATCCTTTGCGGGTAGTAATGTCTCGGCAGCTGGACTTGCCCGCAGCACCGCAGCTGTGGGATACGGCAGTAGCTCCGACTGTAGTCTTTACTACATTAGGGGCCAATCGGGATATGCAGCAGAAGCTACAAAAACAGGGAGTCGAAGTTGTAGAACTTTCCGATCTCAGCCCAACTCAGGTAATGGCCCATCTCTATGAACGGAATTTCCTCTCAGTTTTGTGGGAATGTGGGGGTGCCCTGGCCGCCCAGGCGATCACGGACGGTGCAGTGCAAAAGATTGCCGCCTTCATCGCCCCGAAAATCATTGGCGGCACAGGGGCCCCCTCGCCAGTAGGAGATTTGGGGTTCACGGCCATGACTCAAGCTTTACCCTTAAGGAGACTGTGCGATTCGTTCTAGCCTAACGTGCTCAAACACGGAACGCTAGCCCGGTTTCATTAGCCGGGAACTCTGACCGCATGGGGGTTAAATTCCCCTCCCCCCAGGTACGGGGGTGACACCGGTCCTCGGTGCTACGAAGCGACATCATCGTGGTGCTAAGCGAGGACTCAAATGTAGGATAACTGGCAGCCTAAGCCGGTGACGCCGCTAGGAAAGATATCCAAGGTTAGAGCAGGCAAACATGTGCAAGCCTCGTTATAAGGAACCAGCGAAATAAGGCTATATGCGCTGGCCTAAAAAGGAAATGGTAGCTAGTATTAGTTTTAGACTCTGGCTAATATAGTACTCAAATAGCTCCCGGGGTATAGTGTGGACCTAAAGGTATCGCGAAATGTTGTTAGGGAACGAAGTAACCTCTCGTGTGCTGTCCATCAGGACAAGTTAGATGTTAAGCGCAAGCCACGGGGGGAGGGATGGCCCAAGAAGCGAATGCCCGGGGTAATTCCTGGGATAACATCTACAGTAATGTAGATGATGCTGGGTAGCCAGCGCTGACGTGGGTCGGTGATACTAGGAAGCTGCTGGAATGGGTAATCCTAAAAAGCCACGGAACTAATCCGAAACGCAAGTGGAGGATAAGGTATGGATAACTGGTAAAACTGACTTGAAAATGGTGATACTAACGGTTATCAGAACAACCACTCGCTAAACCAGGAAAGGGAAGAAAAGACAGGCGGCAAGGGCTAACGGAAGTAATTCCTATTAAGTCTACCTATGAAAAGGGCCTAGTACCCAGTAGCCGGATGCGGTGAAAATCGCAAGTCCGGTTCCGAAAGGGAGGGTCGGGAAGCGATTCCCGGCTCGACCCCATCCGCAACTCACCCAGCTAGGGAACGATTTTTTGCTTACAGGCTACTTACAATTAAAACAATGAAGAAAGACTAACAACAGTTTTATGCTTGAATTCGTGGTATACAGCTTATTTATCGGTAGCCTGGGTCTAGAAGCTCTGTTAACTAGCAACTGGTTGTACAGGCGGCAACTATTACTTGCCAAGCAAAATCAGGTGGAGGAGGAAGAAGTTTTGAAGGAATATGAATCTAATATGGCCCAACAACCGCAGCCGCAAGTCAACGGCTCCGCCAAGAAGGCCCATTATACTGCTCCCCAAACCGGAGACTGGGAATATAAGATTGTCCGCGCCAGCAGCGACCTATTTCGAGACCCCAAGGTTTTTCACAAGTTATGTCTAGAAGAGGCAAGGGCGGGCTGGGTATTGCTAGAAAAACTCGATAATCAGCGGGTACGCTTTCAGCGGCCTCGGGCATCCTGTCAGGCGATCGCACCTGGACCTCGACCTATCGATCCTTATCGCTGCCACTACGGCCCGAGTATGAAACTGCCCAAATGGGTAGGCCCGATCGCCATAGCGACTTGTATAATTATTCCCGCCTACGTGGGTTACAGTATCATGTTAGGGATCATAGAATCGCGCAGGCAGCCCAGCATCCCATCTGGCGATACACCCCAGTCTCTTCCGGAAGCACCACCCACGGTTAAAGGCAGTCCCCAGTCGGACAGGAGCTTGGTGACTGGTGCTGATGGAAGACCAGGCAGGGTTTCACCTAGTCTGTACGATGTCCTCCCGGAGCGCTAATCGCACAAAAGGGAGGACATCGCCGATCAATCAAGAATTTGGGACAAGAACTTCTGGGTGCGCTCCTCCTTGGGGTTGTTGAAAAATTCATCTGGCGTCCTATCTTCTACTAACAGACCATCCGCCATCAGCACGATCCGATCGGCCACTTCCCGAGCAAACCCTACTTCATGGGTGACGACTACCATTGTCATCCCTGAAGTGGCCAGGGTGCGCATTACGTCCAATACTTCCCGCACCATCTCTGGGTCCAGTGCTGAGGTGGGTTCGTCAAATAGCATGATCTTCGGTTCCATTGCTAAGGCCCGGGCGATCGCCACCCGTTGCTGCTGACCCCCCGACAGTTGACCCGGATACTTCTGCGCCTGCTCCAGGATCCCAACCCTTTCCAACAGCTGCATGGCCTTCTCTTCGGCATTGGCCTGGGGCCAGCGACGCACCCAGATCGGAGCCAAGGTGACATTTTGCAGGATCGTCAGATGCGGAAACAGGTTAAACTGCTGAAACACCATCCCTACTTCCCGCCTAATCTCTTCTATATTCTTCAGGTCGTGGGATAGGTTAATCCCATCTATGACTATAGAACCCTTCTGGAATTCCTCCAAAGCATTAAAGGTGCGGATAAAGGTCGATTTCCCAGAACCACTCGGTCCCATGATTACTACTACTTCCCCCCGCCGCACCGATAAACTGACACCCCTCAGGGCGTGAAATTTATTACTGTACCATTTGTGAACATCAGTGGCGACGATCGCCTCGAATGAGTCATTCTGTAATTTTGTCTGTAATTGCTTTGTTGGTTGTGTCATTTTCCTGTTATACTACTTAGGGTGAGGGTTGCTTAGCATCATATTTGAGAATTGAGCAATTGTTAATTGACTACTGACTACGCAACGTTGCACAACGACGGTATGATAAGGGTTGAAAATTGTTAATTGTAAATAGTAAATTAAAATTTTCATAAATAGCCATATATTATGTATGAACGAACAATTTTCAACCTCTTAATTGCTATCATCCCAAAAATGTGCAACGCCCGCAACAATAGTTAATCATAGCCATCTAAATTACGCTTTTGTTCTTGAAAACGTTGTATCCGCGCCTGAATGTCCGTGACTGTGTTCCGAATTTCTCTCCCAGTTTTTTATGTCGAATAAGATGCCATTTTGGATAATTTCACTAATAGCTGCTGTCATGGTCGATTGTTAATTTAGGTTGAATTTTGCTGATCATGGTAGCATTTAATGGTAGGGTTTCGTACCTCAACCCTACCTACAACTAGCGATCGCCTGTATTGAGTTGTTTTTCTAAGCGGCGACTAGCCAGAGACATAGCATAGCAAAAACACCAGTAAAGTATCCCTACGAATAAGTATACCTCGGCATAGCGCCCCAAAAACTTGGGATTGGCTAAAACTGAGTTACTGATGCCCAGCAATTCTACCAGTCCTACCAGGGCTAGCAATGTTGTATCTTGAAACAAACCGATGAACTGACCCACGATCGCGGGAATGACCGCTTTGAGGGCCTGGAGTAAGACAATCAGTCCTAAGACCAAGGGTGTATTTAATCCTAAAGCTTTCGCCGCTTCTGTTTGACCTCTAGGAACTGATTGTAGTCCCGCCCGGACATTTTCCGCCAGATAAGCTGAACTGAACATCGTCAGACCAACGATCGCCCTTAGTACCCGATCCGGTCGCATACCCTCTGGCAGGAACAATGGGATCATAATTTGTCCCATAAACAGAATTGAGATCAGGGGTACTGCCCGGACGAATTCAATATATAGAACGGAAAACCCGCGCACTACTGGCAGGGTACTTTGTCTTCCTAATGCTAGCAGAACGCCAATGGGAAAGGACAATACTATGCTGGTCACTGCCATGAAAACAGTCAGAATCAGACCCCCCCATTTACTGGTGGATACCTCTTTTAATCCCAAACCTCCAGCTATCAACCACAGGACAATAAAGAATGCCCCAAACCAGGCCAATGATAGCCAACAACCCGGTATCTTTTTCCCTACTTGCTGACCTCCCCAAGCAGTTCCGACTAAGACCCCCACCATTAACAGCAGTAACAGGCGATAAATAATTGGGACTGGCACTAGCATTAATGCCCCAGAAGTTACCCCGACAGCAATTAATATTTTCCCACCGAACAGTTTCCGGCTTTTTCTTGCCAATACTCCCCAAGACAGTCCTGATAACAGGACTGCGATCGCCAAGATCGCCCAGATGCGCCAATAGTCATCCTGAGGATATCTACCCACAAAAAATAAGGCCAGGTTGGCTTGCAGTACCCGCCACTGGGCGATCGTCGTAGCCCAAACCAGAAATCCTTTGATAGTTTGGAAGAATATGCCGCAGAGTATTACTGTCAGCAGACCGTTGTACCAGGTACTAAATAGGTTTTTCTGTATCCACTTTACCGGATCTACCTTGAGTTCTGGTGGCGCTTCTATATTAGTATTTTTGGGATTAATGGTTGTCATACTTCATCCGGTGTGGTCAAAACCAGTTGGTTGGTAAAGTAAAAAGCGTTCGGGGGGTCCTCTCGTGGGGGCCAGAAACCCGGTTTCTTCATCAACTCTCGCTTTTCCTCTCGTTCCCAGGTTCTAACTGGGAACGGTCTTCTGATTTTTCTGAGGTTTGTAGTGAGGACTTCCGTCCTCACTACAAACCTCAGTTGCTCAAGAGCACCCCTGCTACCAGAATAAACACTAATACTGCTAGGACTTGCAGTGCTATACGCCAGAACCGATCGTCTCGCCATAGAGGGATTTTATCATCTTTGTTCCTGGTCATCTTGCTAATTGCTAACTTTAGTGGAAAGGAGGAGAATAAAGCAAACCTCCACGAGTCCGTGCGATTCGTTCTAGCCTAACGTGGTCAAACACGGAACGCTAGCCCGGTTTCATTAGCCGGGAACTCTGACCGCATGGGGGTTAAATTCCCCTCCCCCCAGGTACGGGGGTGACACCGGTCCTCGGTGCTACGAAGCGACATCATCGTGGTGCTAAGCGAGGACTCAAATGTAGGATAACTGGCAGCCTAAGCCGGTGACGCCGCTAGGAAAGATATCCAAGGTTAGAGCAGGCAAACATGTGCAAGCCTCGTTATAAGGAACCAGCGAAATAAGGCTATATGCGCTGGCCTAAAAAGGAAATGGTAGCTAGTATTAGTTTTAGACTCTGGCTAATATAGTACTCAAATAGCTCCCGGGGTATAGTGTGGACCTAAAGGTATCGCGAAATGTTGTTAGGGAACGAAGTAACCTCTCGTGTGCTGTCCATCAGGACAAGTTAGATGTTAAGCGCAAGCCACGGGGGGAGGGATGGCCCAAGAAGCGAATGCCCGGGGTAATTCCTGGGATAACATCTACAGTAATGTAGATGATGCTGGGTAGCCAGCGCTGACGTGGGTCGGTGATACTAGGAAGCTGCTGGAATGAGTAATCCTAAAAAGCCACGGAACTAATCCGAAACGCAAGTGGAGGATAAGGTATGGATAACTGGTAAAACTGACTTGAAAATGGTGATACTAACGGTTATCAGAACAACCACTCGCTAAACCAGGAAAGGGAAGAAAAGACAGGCGGCAAGGGCTAACGGAAGTAATTCCTATTAAGTCTACCTATGAAAAGGGCCTAGTACCCAGTAGCCGGATGCGGTGAAAATCGCAAGTCCGGTTCCTCAAGGGAGGGTCGGGAAGCGATTCCCGGCTCGACCCCATCCAGAGGTCATTTTGACCCCGAGGTAGTTTTAATTCTGAATTCTTCCCCAGGTTGCGATCGTATACTTGCCCGTAGTTTCCTACATGCTTGACTATTCTAGCAGTAAAATCATTACTCAAACCCAAACCCTCTCCTAAATTCCCTTCTACTCCCAAGAAACGCCCGATCGTCGGGTTATCCGATCTTTTCATCATCTCCACATTAGCACTTGTGATACCCAACTCCTCTGCTTCTATCAAACTGTAGGTCACCCATTTCACCACGTCAAACCAGGCCGAGTCATTATTAATTGTCGCTGGTCCCAGAGGTTCCTTGGACATAGTTACATCCAAAATTATATGATCTTGGGGATTGGGAAAGTTACTGCGGCGGGCTACTAATGCTGATTTATCTGCCGTCACTCCCTCACAGCGTCCTTCTAAGTATGCTGCAAAGGTAGCATCTGCCTGCTGATATGCGATCGGGGTAAAATTCACTCCTGCTTGGCGCATTTTATCGGTTAAATTCAGTTCCGTGGTCGTCCCCGTCCCCACACAGATAGAAGTGCCTTGCATATCTGGCAAAGACCTGATGCCACTATCTTTGCGCACCATCATCCCCTGACCGTCGTAGAAAGTCGTGGGGGCAAATTCCATGCCCACCAAACTATCGCGACCGAGAGTCCAGGTAGTATTGCGAGAGAGGACATCCACCTCGCCACCGTTGAGGGCCGTAAACCGTTCGCTAGCTTCCAGGTTGCGGTACTCTACTGCTTCTGGGTTGTCGAACAAGGCCGCCGCCACTGCCCGACAGACCTCCACATCTATACCAGAATATTTACCGTTTGAGTCTACAAAGCTAAATCCTGGTAAAGTGCCGCTGACGCCACAGATCAGCTTGCCCCGTTTCTTGACTATATCCAAGCGACTTTGCTTCTGCTCTCGCAACTCGCTACCACAACCCATTATTGGTGCAATAGCAAGTAGGGTGGCTAGTAGCAGAGGTTTCCATCTAGGCATCGGTTTTGTCCTTACTCTCTCATAGGATTAGCGGAAAGGAGGAGAATAAAGTAGACCCCCACGAGTCCAGAGGTCATTTTGACCCCGATCGAGCTTGAACTGGGATTTTTGCCCTAGGTTCCGCTCGTATATTTCCCCATAGTTTCCCACATGCTTGATTATCCTGACCGTAAAATCATTTGTCAAACCCAAACCCTCTCCCAAAGCCCCTTCTACCCCCAAAAAACGCCGGATCGTCGGGTTATCCGATTGCTTCATCTGTTCTACATTAGAGCTTGTAATGCCTAACTCTTCCGCTTCAAAGCGTAGGTTGCCCACTTGACCACGTCAAACCAGGCCGAGTCATTATTCACCGTCACCGGTCCAAGAGGTTCCTTAGACATAGTCACATCCATCAGGATATGCTCCGAAGGATTGGGCAGGGTACTGCGGCGGGCGATCAATTTAGATTTATCCGATGTCATGCCCTCACAGCGCCCTTCCGCATATGCTGCATAGGCCGGGTCAGCTTTTTGAAATGTCAGGGTCTCGGCCTTTACCCCTGCTTGGCGCATCTTGTCGGTTAAGTTCAGTTCTGTAGTTGTCCCTGCTTCCACACAAACTGATTTCCCTGCAAAATCTTTCAAAGTCCTAATCCGGCTGTTTTTGCCCACCATCATCCCCTGGCCGTCGTAGAAGGTAGTCGGCGCAAACTCCATCCCCACCGAGGTGTCTCGACTAATGGTCCAGGTAGTATTGCGAGAGAGCATATCTACTTCGCCGCCGTTCAGGGCCGTAAATCTCTCTGTCGCGTCCAGGTTCCGGTACTCTACTGCTTCTGGGTCGTCGAACAGGGCGGCTGCCACTGCTTTACAGACATCCACATCTAAACCGGAGTATTTACCGTTCTCATCGACAAAGCTAAATCCGGGGATACCACCGTCCACTCCACAGTTTAGCTTGCCACGGCTCTTGACTGCATCTAGGCGACTTTGTTTTTGTTGTGTGTTATCAGTCTCTGCACAGCCCATTACTGTTCCCACGGCAAGCAGGGTGGCTAGTAGCATATTTTTCCATCTTCCCATAGGTTTTTTACTCTCCTTTCTGTTACTTTCTGCGCGCGTTCCCTGGGCACATAAGCTAGAGTTGCTTCTGCGCTCCCTTATCACTCTTGATATTAGCAGGATTTGTACTGCCTATACTTTATCCCTTACCTACTATGGGACCCTTCGTTCGCGCTGGTTATGTTAGGGAGTCTGCTGATAGACGTTGCTGAGCTATGTCCCGGATCAGGGATGACCTAGACTGGATGTACTTCCCGATCAGATCCGCCTCCTCCTCGACCAGCTGATGATCTCTGCTCAGCTGCTTCACCAACCATTGCACTAAGCTAGCATCGTCCAGTTTCAGCAGCAGATGCGCTTGGCTGTTTTCGATCGCCGACCATAGCTGACGTAGCATTGTGGGAGTCATCTTCCCTCCACCTTAATCTTTCTTTTATATTTCCAGCATACATATTTGGCTTTCTATCACAATATTTTACTAAGCTATGTGACAATAAATACAAATAACTTAAAAAAAGCTATATATTTCTTTACAAAGCTGTGAGCGCCAGTGGTCAAAATTTCGTGATAATTGAGAATGGTGCCGGGGATAGAACATCAACCACTTCGATGCCTGAGGGATGCTAGCTGCTGCTGCGCCAGCGCGGCTAACGCAAAAAACCCTCAGGCATCGAACCATCAACCATACCCATATGGGAAATGGAGAATACCGGACTCGAACCGGTTGCCTCTGCGGTGCGATCGCAGCGCTCTACCAACTGAGCTAATTCCCCTTACCAGCGACCAGCACGGTGCTGTTTAATCTATTCTAGCACGAGCTCGGGGTTTGTGGGGGTAATTCCCCAGAAAAAATTTGTTGAACTCGGTCTAGTTCTAATTCTATCAGACGATCGACGGTCCAGTTGGCTTGGCGCTGGAGCATGTGAAAGGGATAGGTGTTGGCCACCCCGACCACCTGCATGCCAGCACGATGGGCGGCCTCAATGCCTGCTGGGGTATCTTCGATCGCCAGACAATCTTTTACTTCTAGCCCTAGTTCCGGATGCAGTTGCTTGAGTCGTTCCACCGCTAGCAGATAACCGTCTGGTTCTGGTTTGCTCAGAGTAATGTCATCTCCAGCTACTATGACCGCAAAGTGGGGCAATAGCTCAGTTCGACTTAACACCAGTTCTATCTCCCCATGCAATGCGCCGCTGACCACCCCCATTTTCAGCCTGGCCAGCCGTAACTTATAGATTAAATCCTCTACGCCTGGGTAGATGGGTAGTTTCTCTTGGGTTTGCAGTTGACGCTGGTATGCGATGGACTTGCGGTCTATTAGCTGCTTCAGGTAGCGGTCATTCACCACTCGGCCCCGACTCTCTAGCAGGGCCTTCAGACAGGCCCGATCGCTTCTGCCCATACATAGTTGCCGGTACTCGGCTGGATCGGGTCGCAGGTTTTCCCCCAGCAGTATTTCGTCTATGAGCTGCTGGTGGATCTCCTCGTCATTGACGATCGTGCCGTTGAAGTCAAATAAAACTGCTTTCAGTGTCATACCAGGATTTTAAACTGCTGGTGCGGGTACACCTTGATAATTGACAGTATAATTCATGGCCGCCTCCGAGTCTACTTTGGGTTTCGCGCCGGATGTCACTTGATGCAGCCACCACACCTCTTGGGTGTCCAGGGCCTCAAACCCCACTGCTCCCATCCAGGCGTCTAGGTTCCCGGCTACATAGGCTTTGATGTAGGGTTCTTCAAATATCTCTGTAATCCATTCTGCCTCACGTAGGTTTTTCTGGTTGCCATCGCCAACAAGCATTTGTCCGCCAGTACTCAGTAGCCGGAAGGCTTCCCGTAAGATGGCTTTGGTTACTGCTGGGGGGGTTTCGTGAAATAATAGGGAAGCGGTGACTAGGTCGAAAGCCCGATCGGGAAAACCCGTCTCTTCTGCTTTACCGTGACGCCAGGAGATTTGCAACCCAGCTTTGTTTGCTTTGTGTTCTGCTACCAATAGCATCTGGGGGGACAGGTCTAAACCGATGACTTCCGCTTCGGGAAATGCTTGCTTTAACATGATGG
Source organism: uncultured Hormoscilla sp. (assembly GCA_963921275.4). Classification (GTDB taxonomy): domain Bacteria; phylum Cyanobacteriota; class Cyanobacteriia; order Cyanobacteriales; family Desertifilaceae; genus Hormoscilla. The sequence continues at coordinate 47,203 of OZ001293.3, forward strand.
TTGTCGAACCGGTGCCGCATCCGAGGTCGAGAATGCGGCGCGGTTGACAGATAATGGCGTCGAGTAAGCTTTCCCTGATCCAAGTTTCGTTGGGTGGTAGGGCGTACTGGGTGATAGGATCGTAGGTTACGGCGGCCTCGACGGTGAGGTATCCGCCTTCAATGCCGTGGAAGTTTTGACTTGAGTAGTATTCTGGGTAGGTGAGAGTGGGGTTGGCGAGCCTGATGCACTCTCGTTCCCAATCTATGCTATTGCGAAACTGCTGTATCTGCTCGGCATTGAGCAATAGCCCAGCTAAGGGCGCGAGATACTTTTCCCATATCGTTTCAGTACCTGTGGCCATAGTCAACTACCTGCTTCCTCTTGATATCATTGGTATTCGATCGCCCCTCGTTATTCTATTATAGTGCTATCTGCAAGTGTCACCGTGCCCATCTGTGCGCAACTAAAACATCTGTCGGCAATAGCGATAAGTGCATAGACACAATGATTTTTATATAAGGGCCTCACTGAGTCAGGCGTGATGAGTGAATTCGATATCAAAATCGCGATCGCTCAACTACTTACTATAACACTTACCATAATGTTTATATCAAGTCTGGGCAATGACTCACAACATTTGGGCCTCGGACTTGCACCGACAAGGAAGAAATGAAGAGTGGGCGTTTTCGTGCGGAGACCCAACCTACAACTTGGCTTAGTGGAATGCGAAACGAAGAGTGGGCGTTGGGTTTCGTGCGGAGACCCAACCTACAACTTGGGAGTGACCGGTGCTGATTGTCGGCCTCTACCCAACCTACAACTTGGGAGTGGCCGGTGCTGATTGTCGGCTTTTACGGTTATTTACGTATAAGTATGTTCTTGAAGTATCTGGTTTAAAATGGCGCTTCTGACCCCTTTTAGGGGATATAGGTGGGATATAGGTGGGATATAGGTGGGCTTTAGGTGGGACTTAAAGGGATGCTGGGGCGCGGGGAGTTGATGCAGTTTGGGAAATTTTTAAAGGAGATCCTATCTGGCGGTGTTTGCTTCTAGTACAGCCGGTGATTGATGAGGCTTTGGTTCGGTGCCAGTCTGTTCTGAGTATGCTTAATGACCGGCGATAGGTCTCAAGTTTGATGACTACTTTGGGACGCTCTTTTTTATTTGTCCGTTCGGGAACGGGAGTAGGGAGTAGGTCTCACTTAGCTCTACCCAACCTAGGGGTTACCTTCCTAGGTGGGTGCTGGTGGCATTGGGAGCAAAACTCTCCTGGCGAGATGGAAGTCCCGAGTCAGGAGCGCTAGTGCGGGTGCAGATCTATTGCCCGGCCTATGTCATGAGAATTTTTGCTATCTCTGCGGTCTGAAAATTGCTATCTCTGCGGTATGAAAAAAATGTCAGAAAAGCTAGGGGCATAACGTCTAGTATGAGAAGGCATTTGCTGTGGCTCTTTCGAGCAGATTTGGCCGAGCGCATTTTTGGCGTCGGCCCCTACTGGCCATAAGGGAAATACATATACATAGTGTTTTGGCAAAACTCAGTTGACTACGATGGTTATCAGGTGACTACGATGGTTACAGCTAGTGAAGGTGGTTTGACACAGCAGCGAAAGTCCAATATAATCTCTCAGTTTTGGTCTATATGGCTGGACTATGAAGACAAGCTTTATCGCTGCTGTCTCAGGTTGATGAACTGGAACATAACGGAGGCGGAAGATGCTCTGAGTCAGGCAAAGATCAAGGGTTGGGAAAATGTGCAAAAGTTTGCTGGCCAGATCTCAAACTTAAAAGCTTGGCTGATGCAGTTGACGAGCAACCTCTGCAAAGATATCATCGGCAAACGCTCTCGGGGCCCGGCGGCGGTAGAGGATATTGAATGGGTGGGGGATAATGGAGTTCTGTGTACGGCCTCTGGGGTGGCGACGCCCATGATGGTGCTGGAGATGTCCGATACGTATGTGGCGATCCGACGGGCAGTAGCATCGTTACCCCAAGGGCAGCGGGATACTTTTGTTTTACATTATTATGAAGGGCTTAAGCATAAAGAAATTGCTCAACGGCTAGGGATATCCTACGATAGCGTCTGCAAACGGATATCTTTGGCACGCCAACAGTTGAAGACGAAGTTGAGGGGCTATTTTTGTGAGGAAGAGGATCTGAAAACGGCCTTGGAGCTTTGGCTCCCAAAATATCCTACCCCACAGGGGAGAGTAGAAAAGCGGAAGATAGGATCCCCAGTGGAGAAGGGGAAGGAGTTGGCTACTGTTGAGACTGCAAGAGTGTGCGTGGTAGGGGAAGGGTTAACGGACTTTAAGGATGGCGCAGTGGAGCATCCTGCTGATGTGGGGAGCGTTCCCAGGCGGGAACGAGGTGGTGTCTGTGAAGAACTTGCCAAGTTATCGACACCGAAGGACTGTGCCCCTGTGGTAGGGGAGAATATACTCTCAAATGATACTCAGGGGATGGTGAGTGCTTCTGTATCGGCTGCAAGTACCTGTACGGCTGAGGATGTGAAGGGTGTTGTGCCGGTTATAGTCGAGCAGAAGAGATCGCAAGTATGTACTATGTTGTCCGGGCGATCGCCCTGTGTGACCCCTGTGGGGAGCAGTTCGACTTCGCTCACCGCTAGTGGGGAACAGATGTTGTGTTCTCCACTCGGTGGGGAAAGGGCAACTGTATCGACAGCTCCGGAGTGGGTGTTGATAACTAAAGTATGATTTCCAGGAATTTTATATATTTTTCCGGAAATATATTCTCGCGCGTGGTATAATATTGATAGTGCAAACAAAAACATCATGAGATATGCCACACCGAGAGAAGCGTCACAAGTCCTTCAGGTCTCGGAAAAAACACTCCGAAACTGGGATAGAGACGGAAAAATACAGACAATTAGAACTCCCGCTGGTCATCGACGATACGACATCGACTCCGTCATTAATCCAGACGGCTCCCCAAGAATCAGAATCCTCTACGCCAGAGTCAGTTCATATAAGCAAAAGTCAGACCTTGAACGGCAAGCCGACTATTTGCAATCCTTGTTCACAGACGGAAAACTTGTCAAGGAAATCGGATCAGGACTCAACTACAAACGCAAAGGGTTTTTATCCATTCTGGGACAAGTCATGTCAGGAGATGTCAAAGAAGTTGTGGTCTGCCACAAAGACAGACTTGTCAGGTTTGGACTTGACCTTATCGAGTGGCTCTGTCAACAAAAAGATTGCCAACTCGTGGTTCTCAACCGAAGTGACCTATCTCCAGAACGAGAAATGGTTGAGGATATCCTTGCCATCGTCCATGTCTTCAGTTGCAGACTCTATGGACTCAGGAAGTACAAATCTGCTATCAAAGAAGATTCGAGTTTACCCAGAAACGGCATTAGCTAAAACCTGGTTTCAATGGATATCAGCAGCCAGATGGTGCTTCAATCAAGCCATTGCTATACTCAAAAATCAGAAGATTGGCAAATATGACCTACGCAAAACGGTCATGGATATGGCTCCATCTTGGGTAAGTCAAACCCCATATAGCCCACGCCAATTGGCAATATTTCAGGCTTATGAGGCACACAAAGCAGCAAGAAAATCAGGAGGAGATGCTAAATTTCGCTCAGTACGTGAATCTGTTAAGTCTATCCGGTTTCAGAAAAATAACTGGAAAAAAGGAAATTTTTATCCAACACAGACCAAAGGATTAAGGTTCAAAGCAAGTGAGCCAATTATAGACAAAATGCACCATGAGCCTACATTGGTACTAGACAGAGGACGTTGGTTTATCTGTTATGCCATAGACGTGCCTAAACTGGAACCATTAAACAGTGAGCTAGCCATCGCCCTTGATCCAGGTGTCAGGACATTTCTAACTGGGTTTGACGGTCAAGAAATTTGGGAGGTTGGCAAGTCTGATATGGGTCGTATCTATCGGTTAGCCAGTCATCTCGATCGGCTAATGTCTCGAATCGGCTTATCTAAAGAACGCCAATTTAAGCGGCTACGGCACTGCCTGCGAAAGGCGGCACAAAAGATTCGGGTTAAGATTCGTAACTTGGTTGATGAACTGCATAAGAAAGCAGCCAACTATCTATGCACCAAGTACAAAGTCATATTTTTGCCTACATTTGAGGTTAAAAATATGGTCAAACGAGGCAAGCGACGGTTGTCAACTAAGACAGCACGTAAAATGGTTACATGGTCTCATTACCGTTTTAAGCAAACGTTGAAGCATCAAGCAGCTAAATACGGCTGTGTTGTAGTAGACGTGACGGAAGAGTACACCAGCAAAACTTGCTCAAAATGTGGGCACATTCACATAAAGTTAGGAGGCAACAAACGATTTATTTGTCCCTCATGTGGTCACACTATTAGTCGTGATATTAATGGCGCTTTCAACATTTTGTTGAAGGCTTTGAGAGATACCTCCGCATCTGGCCTGATAGCTTCATTCCAGATTGTGCCATACTCAGAAATTTCCGGCAATTACAAGATTTTTTCGGGTTAAATGTATCTGCAAGTATTGGATATAGTTGGTAAAAATATTTTGGATGTAAGTGAGAAGGGGTCCGCCCGATCGCCTTTTCAAGCCCCACTAGGTATAGTAGAAATGCAGAGGCTCCTGTTGGGTGAAGAACTCAATGAGGAGACGCTGACTGTAAGGGCTGCAAGGGCGATCGCGCCTGTGGCTGTTCGACTTCGCTCACCGCAAGCTGTGGAGGAAAAACCCGACGATGTCAGGACTGTTGTGCGGGTTAATGTGGAGCAGAAGTTATCGGATGTACGTTCTCAGTTAAGAGCCCGATCGCAGGAGCAGACCCCTGTGGCCAGTGGGGAAAAGCAGTTGTGTTCTCAACTCGGTCGGGAGACAGCAACTGTATCGACAGCGATAGAGTGCGTACCAGTGGTAGTTCGACTTCGCTCACCGCAAGCAGCGGAAGCAAAACAGGATAAGTGCTGTTGTGCAGTGGAGCCAAAGGATATAATTGGTCAAAATATAATGGAAGTAAGTGAGAATGGGTCCGCCCGATCGCCCGGGGGAACGGCTTCGGCAGCAAGTGCGCTCGCGCCTGTGGTTGTGGAGGAAAAACCCGACGATGTCAGGACTGTTGTGCGGAGCAGAAGTTATCGGATGTACATTCAAGAGGCCGATCTCCCTGCATCCGCCAACGTTCTCGGGGGGGCGTTGCACAATTACGGGATGATGGGCCTAGTTGCAGAAGTCTTAAACCTAGACTACAAGCCAGTTTCAGTTATGTACAAAAAATGGAATCATCCCCAAAATGTGCAACGCCCTCGGGGGGCTGTCGGTGTTGATGATATAGAGTGGGTTGGTGATACCGGGGAAATGGGGGTGGCGTCGGCGGTGGAGTTGCCGGAGATGGTTCTGGAGAGGGATGAGAGGTCGGTGGTTATTCGACGGGCGATCGCTTCCTTAGCGGAACGGATGCGGGAAACTTTTATTTGACATTTTTATGAGGAGCTTACCCATACGGAAATTGTGGAACGGCAAGGGAAATCATACGAAAGATTCGGTTGGCCCATCACCATGACACAAAAAGTTAAGGAAAAAAGAGAAAAAGAAGTCAGAAAAAAAGAAGAAAAAGCGTCTAATGTTCAAAGCCAATTCAAAGAAATAATAGAGTAAGTGAAAAATGGTAGACAGACAGAAGATTGATATTATGTTCCTGACGGATGCGACAGGAAGCATGTCGCAGCGATGAGTAACGTGAAGGCTGACATGGTCAGTGAATATAAAGTGTTTGTACAAGAACTGGAAGATGTGTGGGATGTGAGGATAGGATTAACATGGTATCGCGATCTAACAGATAACGCAGATGTATTCGATCTAGCCCTACCAATTACAGATAATACGACCAAAATCCAAGAAAAAATCGATGAATTGGTGGCGTCGGGAGGAGGTGATAATGATGAGGCGCAATTGCTTGCACTACACGAAATCCCAAAAGCAGCAATTTTAGGAGGATGGCGTTCTGGATCGAACCGATATATAGCCTGGTATGGAGATCAGCCCGGACACGATCCGGTAGGTTATAACGATCATACAGTGACCTTGGCCCAAGTGAAAGAGGAATTGAAAGACAAATGTTCGGCAGGAAGGTGTAGTCCATGAAATGTACGAAAAAATCAGGGAAACAATTTAGTGTTACCTGATGGAGACGGCAGCCCAGGGGTAGTATGGTAACGGCGTGATCGCTCCCTCCCCCAACTCAACCCTCAAAACTCCACTTCTAGCCCATATTAACAAAACAAAGGCGATCGCATTGGGGAATGCGATCGCCGAATGCAGAGGAAAAGGGGCGATCCCAGGAAAGAGAACCAAGCGCCTTGGGGAAGAGAGGGAATGGAGCGATCGCCTCTTCCCCAACCCTTCCTAACTCAACTCTCTGAACTCCACTCCTAACCCATATCAACCAACGGCGAGTCGCATTCCCCATGCGACTCGCCGTCGCACATTTAGCAATTGCTCATTGGTGGTTCAAGATCCCAGGGAGGGGCGATCGTCGCCGGTGCCCCTTCCAGACAACGGACGGTCACCTCTGCCAAGGTCTCGATCCAAACCGTCCCGCCGCAACGGCTTGTCGGGCCGATACACGACGCGACAGGGTCCGTGAATTTCCGCCTCGTGACCGGAAGCCCGATTTTTCTGAGGTTTGTAGTGAGGACGGAAGTCCTCACTACAAACCTCAGTTCGCGATTCCCCCGCTGCACCGAGACCACCGGTTTTTCGGTGGTCTGGTGCTATGGTTGTAACCGATGCTGTGGCGGTTGATGTGAACTGTAAGCAATTCAAGCATTCTCTCATTGCTTTATTCTGGCATTGGGAAAGTCCCCCATGAACTTGGATCGCAGCGGATCTGCTCGTGCAATTTAAGTGCACGACAGCTATGAACTCTCCGGGACGATCGCAACAGTCGATCGCTCCGGAGGCATGGCGACTGCGCCAATAAAACTATGGTGACAATCGCAATAGTTGATCGCCAGGTGTGAGAAGTTCGCTTCACCGCTGACCGCCGCTGGCGATGGCGGGTGCGATCGCGATATATCAGTTAATCGTATCGGGATCTATTCCCAGAGCCTGTAAGTATTGCGCTAATTGTTCGGCACGTTGAATTGCGGCCTCAGCACGTTGACGTTCTGCATTTATTTGCCGTTCGAGTTCTTCTAGTTCTTGTCGCAGTCTGAGTTCCTCTCGGACCAAATAGTCTACATCCGGCTGATCTAGTATTCGAGCTACCGGTAAAATCAATCCCGGAAATTGCGCGCTATTGACTTCATCTCCCGGCAAAAAATCCCGCTCTGCGTAACTCGATTCTCCGGAAATTTTACTACACAACCGCACCCGGGACCGCTCGGAGTCTACGATCCAATACTCCGGAATATCGAGGCGTGAGTATTCATTTCGTTTGGTTGAGTAGTCCTCGCGCCAATTTTGACTTGTCACTTCTACTACTAAGAGGGGTTTTTGTCAAAGTTCAGCACTGCTGCGCCTTTGCGATCGCTGCGCGAAAAATCGCAAACATTTTTTTAAAAACTTTGATGACAAACGACTACATCTGGTATTCTCGATGTATTTTCTTCCGTTCTCACTCCCGTCAAGTCTATCGCTACCAAGTTCAAGTTTTCTGATACCAAGTAGCGCAGAAACTCGACGGTTAAAAATTTACTTATTAGGTTATGTAAACCTGTCGTTGTTGGCATTTCGATCAATTGACCGCGATAGAGTTCGTACAGCACACCCGGTTCTCCGGAATACTCTAGGTATTCAGCAAAGCTCAGGGTCTTTTGAGAAATATTAACATCAACCGTCGAACCTACCATATTTTTTCCCTCACATCAACGCTCCGATATTAGCACGGAATTTGCAGTCTTGCACCAGTGGGTAAAGAGGGCGATCGCGCAGCAGTTGGCAAGAAACCGGGTTTCTATTATCACTTTTCGGCGATCGCCGGTCTGGAAAGGTGCGGATGTATCTGTTCCCTTGAATTTTAAATCTTTGTCGGGGTCCGTGGGGTCTGGCAATTGGTAAATTTCTCTACCAATACTCCCGTAGGTTGGGCCCGAGGGTTGGGGGTTTCCGAGTCGGTGGAAATAGAGCGCTCGCATCTGTCGCGCGCTCTTTATAACAGGCCAGTAAGCAATTCGCTCCCAAATCTCATTCTCTCATTCAAAATTGGGAAAGTCCCGCATGAACAAGGATCGCAGCGGATCGGATGGCTGCAATTTAAATGCACGACAGCTTAACTGTGCATTGGTAAACTGAATTATGTAATTTTTGGTAATTTTTTGTAAATTGCTCAATTTGCTCCCAGAAAGAGGTTCAGCTATGAAGACATCCAACTTACTACGAACTACAAGCCACGGAGAATTACTAGCAGGGGCAGCAAGAAGGAGTTGAGATGATATAATGAAATATCTATGGCAACCACATTTGTCCGCTCCGGAGGCGCGGGGGCGGACTCCGGAGCTTATAGACCTTAGTTACCGCACGGTCAAGCAAGTATATGCTACCATGTTTATCCTGGATGATTTGGCTGCGCCATCCATAGTAAAATTCAAATATAAAATGGAATGAAGCTATGGCAACGATAACTATTGAAGTACCCGATGAACGGAAGGACCGCACTGGAGCAGATGGCTCGCGCCTCCCGGAACTGCTACGCTATCTGGTGCAACAGCCAGCGGTTCCCGCCCATATCTACCGCTACATTCTCAATTTTATGGCCAGTCAACCAACAAAAGAACAGTATATCGCTTTTCCGTCCTACGCCAGAAATGACAGAGCGCTTGGCGACGGTTGCTGGCACGCAGCAAAGCTTTTGAACTGACTCAACCAGAGGAACTGGAACTGGATGAGTACGAACGGATCGAGCATGTGATGATTATGCTCGATGCTGGTTTACCGATAATCTATTGATGCCGTGCCCCTACATAACATCCGATCGCCCATACCATCTGCCGTTTCAAATGCCCTCGGGTGCAAGACCACACCCGAGGGCGAACCGACAATTTTTTCAGATATTCCTTGACAGTTGTGGTATAAAATCAGTACAAAGATAACAGTGGTATGGGGGCGAGGGAGTTTATCAGTCTCACGCTGCCCTTATACCACAGTGCAGTATAGTTGTGTCAAGCCTAGAGGGAAAAGATTATGCCCTACGAAGAAATGAAACTGTCTGCGCCCAAACCGGTGCTTTCTTGGGCCAATCACGATCTCGCTTCCGTTGAAATTCAAATGGCTAAGAATGTGGCATCCCTGCCTTTTGTATTTAAGCATGTGGCTCTGATGCCTGATGTTCACTTGGGTAAGGGGGCTTTGGTGGGTTCTGTGATTGCTACTAAAGAGGCGATCGTCCCTGCTGCTGTGGGCGTGGATATCGGCTGTTTTACCGGTGATACCCTGGTGCCTCTAGCCGATGGCAAGTCCTATGCTATCAAAGAACTTGCTAGCATGTCAAGGAAATTTATGGTTTACTCCTGCACGGATAGTCTGAAAATTGTGGCAGCTAAGGCGACAGCAAAGTTAACGCGCTACAATGCTGAATTGGTGCAGGTAGTTCTGGACAATGGTGCCCCGATCGCGCAGCGTGCGCGCTGCGCAATCGCATGCACTCCGGATCACGAATTCATGATGAGGGATGGCACTTATCGGCAAGCAAGGGACTTGCAACCCGGTACGTAGCTGATGCCTTTCTATTCTCAACTGGACAAAGAGGGTTACACTTTAATTCAACAACCTGCTTCCGGAAGATGGGAAAAGGCAGATGTCGGAAAATTGCCCGATCGCCAGCAGATGGAAGTGGGGGCAGGCAGTCAGATGCGCTATAATCACAAGGTAGTGGCGGTTACGCCTCTGCGAGAGAAGCAGGATGTCTACTGCTTGACTGTTCCTGAATATGGTAACTTTGCCTTAACTGCGGGGGTATTTGTCCATAACTGCGGGATGGCCGCAGTCAAAACTCCTTTCGAGGCAGATCGACTGGAAGGTAAACTCAAGCAGATCCGTCTGGATATTGAAGCTGCCATTCCTGTGGGATTTAATCAAAACAAGGAGGTCGAAACTGCTGTTAGTAACTGGCAGGGATGGGGTGACTTTAAGGAACTGCATCCGGGGGTGCAACGCTTGGATAGTAAGGCGATGAAACAGTTGGGTTCCCTCGGTGGGGGCAATCATTTTATTGAGGTTTGTCTGGATACCGAAGACCAAGTCGGGTTGATGTTGCACTCGGGTTCCCGTAATATCGGTAATATGCTTGCGAAAAACCATATTAATACTGCCAAGGAATTGGCAAAGCTGGCAGGAGAAAAGTTGCCCGATCGGGATTTAGCCTACTTTGTGGCCCAGACCCCTGAGTTTGCTGCTTACTGGCACGATCTGCAATGGGCGCAAGGTTATGCCCGCTTCAACCGGATGTAATGATGGCGAGACTGAAGCGCATTGTCGAAAAGCATCTGGCGGGCGGGAAGCAGACTAAGCCCTTATTGCAGGTAAATTGCCATCACAATTACTCGGAAAAAGAGGTGCATTTCGGCGAGGAAGTCTACGTGACTCGCAAGGGCGCTGTTAGGGCCCGGGAGGATGATTATGGTATTATTCCTGGATCCATGGGGGCGAAGTCTTTCATTGTCAAGGGTAAGGGAAATGCCGAAAGCTATTGTTCTTGTGCCCACGGGGCGGGGCGATCGATGTCTCGCAGTAAGGCGAAGAAGCAATTTTCTGTTGAGGATCTGATGCAGCAAACTGCTAGCGTTGAATGTCGCAAGGATGAGGGCGTCTTGGATGAAATTCCCGGCGCTTATAAGCTGATCGATGAGGTAATGCAAAATCAATCCGATCTAGTGGAAGTTGTGGCCACCCTGAAGCAGGTTGTCTGCGTTAAAGGGTAACATTCGCTAGGTTTTAACCTGGGGCTACAGAAATCCATCATCACAACCTGTTATTCTGCAACACTTGATTCACCTATTTTTTGACAAAATAATGCGTAATCCCAGCCCGCTTCCTTGTCGGATATCCTTCTTGATTTAACCATCCAATAGCAGGAAAATCATAGCTTTCACAAATCCATAAAGAATGCATTCCTAAAATTAAAGATTCTCTAAAGCTTGAGACTCTATTATCTATTGACACTGCTGAACTCTTGCGATTTTTGCACGACTGGCATTCCCCTCATATCGAAGGCGATCGCCAATTTAATCCTTGCCTGCCCATCTAATATCCAGTTATTAGCCTCCTCGGAACAGCTGCACAACTGGCACCTCAATCAAGTCGAACAAAGTCTTGATAATTTGAGCAGGTCTAGAAAATCGGGTTTCCTGTACTTATAGTGATAAGTTTTTATTATCAGAAAAGCAATACAGGAAAACGGAAGTTTTCAAAGTTTATAAATCCGTTTGACGCAAAATCCAACTTAATTATATTGTTAATTCCTTCCATTACGGCCCTGGTTGCATAACTAATAAAATAATTACAAATTCCCGCCAGGTGACTGTCAATCATCTGATCGCGCAGCGTGGCGCAGCCATGCAGATTTCTGAGGGAACAACGAGCGCATAAATTAACCATTTTTATAATTGACGTTTAGCCGACTTCAACGTCTTACTGGTTTCATAGATAGCACGAAGTTCTTCTTTTAGTCGATCGGCAATAGTTAAACAAGGAGATTGTGCTAAAATTACTTCTAGTTTTTCCTGAGCGTCCCCATCAATATCTGCACCATTGCTTAACAATAAATATTTACTGCCTTTTTCGGTCACCGGTTCTGCGCAATTTGTTTAATTCACGATTGACATGCTGCATAACATGAAATCGATCGTAAACTATTTCCGCATTTAGGAATAGTTTTTCGACAACTAAGGGATAACCTCCCCACATATCTATGCTGACAATGTCAACTCCTTCACGGACCTCTAAGTCAATCCCCGCTCGATATCTCTGGGGTAGTGCGAGTAGCGCGTCCCCTCTGGGGGATATCGAAGAGCGTTTCAACGATTTCCCATAAGTTTGTGAGAATTGATTACTTCTAACAATACTCCGGACAGTTTTTTGAGCCCAGAACCTCCACATAGCAAGGGTTGCGGCCTACTGGCATCATTTTTTTCAATGTCAGCCCCAGGGCTAACTTGCAAAAAATGGCTCTATCGAATAAAGGCTGACGCTGCAAGGCTTGCAGCTACGTACACCCCAAACGGTCCGGAGTATTGAACTATATGTGCTTAAGCAATGGTAACCCGACCGCTCAAGTAGTCCTGTAACTGCCGATTGTGATCATGAGATGGCTTACCCTCTGGCAGTGATGTCAGCTCAAAAGCCCTCCCCCCAGTCCACCAAGCCTCCGGGTAGTCCCCACAGACCATTGTTGCTACGTCGCACCAGCAGTATCCGACCATCAGCCAATCGCGGGATGATGGTAGTACCAGTGACCGGGTGACGGAAGAGCACACCCAAGACTGTTTGTACGAACTGCCATGACCGACGCATAAGTGATTTGTTAGTTGTGACAGGCCATCAAGCCCGGAAAAATCGAAAAATATTTTTAATCTTAGCATGAATCGCCCTCACAGGAGGTCGCAACTTGAGTTATACTCAGAAAATTACCACACATCGTCCATGCCGATCGGGCACGGTCCACTGGCAACAGCATGCCCTCACCCGATAACTAGGCATTATTTTTGTTGTTAGTAATGAGGTGAACATGGCCAAGCGCCGCAACCCCAAGAAAGAAAAGGCGCAGCGTAATCTAGCATACGCCCGCAAATTTCGCAAACGGAAAAATCCAGGTCGCTTCTCCAGACGACGGTTTGACAGGCAACCGACAGCAGAGGAAGACGATATGGAAAAGGACTCCTCTGTAGCCAAGTAAAGTACGGGATCTAACCTCCCGATACTGTGGCTAAGCGATCGCGTCCTGCTTGAATGGCTTTCCTGACCTGCTCGAAGCCAGTACCGCCGTAACTGTTGCGGGCGGCCACCACTTGCCGAGGGGCGATCGCCTGATAAATATCTGACTCAAAGGCCGGATGCAGGGCTTTCCATTCCTCCAAGCTTAGATCGTGCAGCAGTTTACCGGCGGCAAGGCTAGTTTTCACGGCCTTACCTACGAGATTGTAAGCTTCCCGGAAGGGAACGCCCCGCGCGGCCAGATAGTCGGCCACATCTGTGGCGTTAGAGAAATCTGACGCCACAGCTTGTTCTAGGCGTGAGGTCCGAAATTCTATCCCCTCCTGCAGCAAGATCGTCATCGCTTGCAGACAGGCTTTCAGGGTTTTCACGCTGTCAAATAAGGCTTCCTTATCCTCTTGCAGGTCTTTATTGTAGGCCATTGGCAGTCCCTTCATCAACACCAGCATGGCCTGGAGATGACCAAAAACCCGACCTGTTTTACCCCGCACCAGTTCGGGCACGTCGGGGTTTTTCTTTTGGGGCATAATGCTGGAGCCGGTAGCACAGCTGTCAGAGAGGGTGACAAAGCCAAATTCCTGTGACGCCCAGAGAATGATTTCCTCTGATAGGCGACTCAGGTGGACCATAATTAAGCTGGCGCTACAGAGAAATTCGATCGCAAAGTCCCGATCGCTCACTCCATCCAAACTATTACCATAGACACTGGCAAACCCCAGTTCCTCTGCTGTATATTGGCGGTCAATGGGAAAGGTCGTCCCCGCCAGGGCACCACAACCGAGGGGAGAAATATTTACCCGCTTCCAGACATAACCCAAGCGTTCCCAATCTCGTTGGGCCATTTCAAAATAAGCCATCAGGTGATGTGCCAAACTTAACGGTTGGGCGCGTTGTAGGTGAGTGTATCCAGGGATTAATGTTTGGACATGGGCTTCGGCCAGGTCTAGCAATACCTCCTGAAACTGGCGGAGAGAAGAGCGAATTTGCTCTATTTGGTCCCGCAGATAGAGCCTCGTGTCAGTTCCTACCTGGTCGTTGCGCGATCGAGCCGTGTGCAGCTTTTTGCCCACATCACCTGCTATTTCTGTCAGTCGCCTTTCTACGGCCAAATGGACATCCTCGGCCTCAATTCCGGGTTGGAATTTTCCTTGCCTGTATTCCGAGCGAATTTGCTCCAGTCCCGCCAGTAATTGTGACTTTTCTGCTGCTGAAATTATCCCCGTGCGGGCCAGCATTTTGGCATGCGCTCCCGAACCATTGAGGTCATATTCTATCAGCTCTATGTCAAAACCTATGCTAGCATTAAATTCGGCGATCATCGGGTGCAGCGCCTTTTCAAACCGCTGACTCCAAGTTTTTGCTTCTGGTTGCTGTGGTAATTTATTATTCAAATTTACAACTAACCTCCATAGGTGGTAAACTTCCGCAATAAATACCCGATGATAATGCCGAGGATGAAAGCCCAGACCTGCCCACTTTCAATAAAGTTATTAAAGGCTTCCTTGACATTTGTTTCTAAGTCATTATCTATTTGCTGAGCTAATACTATCTGTCGCAAGTATAAATGCTGTCCAGAATCCCTGTCATTAATCAATTTGTTAACTTCCATTGCCACTTCTCCTGTTGATTATTCACTATTATTAATTCGCATTACCACCAGAGTCATATCATCGGCATTGTCATTGCCCGGACCGATAAAATCATAGACCCGATCGAACAGATAATCCAAAATCGCTTCTGGGTCGCTATATTGCTGACAAGCCCCCTGGAAAGCCGCGATCAAATTGTCTTCGTCGAAGCGATCGCCCTTTTGGTTAGGAGCATCAGTAAAACCATCCGTGTAATAAATAATCGTGTCACCCGGTTCCAGACGAGTTTGAGCATCCTCATATTCAGAATTCACATTCAGACCGATCAGCATTCCCATTGTATCCAGGCGTTGGATAGTTTGAGTTGCCGCTTGCCACAAAAAAGGGGGATTGTGGGCAGCATTGCTGTAAGACAGGATGCGAGTTTGGGGGTTATACTCCGAATAAAACAAGGTCACAAATCGATTAGATTTTTCCAAATCGGCGTACATGGCATGGTTCAGGTGTTGGAGAATCTGCGCTGGTGAGTGGCCATTCATGACTTCTGCTCGCAGCATCCCCCGCAGCATAGTCATAATCAGACCTGCGGGAACCCCCTTACCCATAACATCTGCGATGGTCACGCTCCAACAGCCCGATTCATTATCCCCACAACATGCCGGTCGCAGCGGATCGTGGCTGACGGGAATGAAATCATAGTAATCTCCTCCGACGTGGTTAGCTGTCTGGCAGCGAGCCGCCAGTTGTACTCCTTGAATTTTAGGACATTCGTGAGGCAGCAGTTGCAACTGAATTTCCGCACCTATTTCTAACTCCCGCGAGAGCCGTTCTTTTTTGCGCAGTTCGGCTGAGAGTTCGTCATTTTCAATCGCCACCGCCGTTTGGTCGGCCACCAACCGGACTAACTTCTGGCGGGTCTCCGTCCAGCTGTATTCCCGGTTCCGGCTCAAGATGTACAGACGCCCCCTTTCAGTTTTCTTGGCCAGAATTGCCGTGCCAAACAGCCGTGTATCGGGTCCTAAGTAATGGCTCACTTCCTGATCGAGGACTGCTGATATCTGGCTAGTATCAACCGGTTCGTCTCCATCCCGATTTTTCCGGAACGGTGGAGTGAATTGACGATTGACTGTTTCCAGGGCTTTGCGGATATCCTGACATTGAACAGTATCGTGGCAATGTATTTGATCTAGCCTTAGCTGACCATTGGGCTTAAACAGCACCAAGGCACCACCATCGGCATCTGTCACCCGAGATGCGATCAGAGGAATTAATTCCAGAAACTGATTCAGGTTATTGAAGCTGCGCAGGGCAAACCCTAGAGAAATCAACAAGTCTTGGGTTTTATTCTGTTCGCGGCGCAACCGGGCCACCAGTTCCTTGAGGGCAACAACTGGGTTTTTTTCTGGTGAGGCAATGTCATTGATGCCGCAGTGCAGATCGCTCGCACCAGTGTGAGAGTTCTGTTGGTCCGGCTGATGTGGAATGGGCAGAGTGGTCATCAGACAGCGGTATAGCATGGTCTAGAGGTTAAGGTTGATAGTAGTAGCTTCCAGAATCTGGTCTTTGTCTAGGGTAATTTTACGTAATTTACGGCTATACAGCATAGCATTATTTCCTGTAACTTGACGGGCAGGAGTTATTTTAACGGTCATGCCTGTCGTGGTGTCTTTTGGGATCTTGATGTCTCTCGGGAACGCCAACGTACAAAAGAGGAAACACTGCGCCGCCATCGTTGACCTCATGTCAGTGACCAGTGGTGGTTGAAATAGGGTGAAAATTTGGTGCAAGCAGCCTTAATAACTAGGGTCTATCTCGTAAGTTAGTTGTGTAAAGAATTCTTACAATTAATCCCCATTGAGCATAAACAGAAAGAAAATGAACCATAACAAGCAAAAGCAGGAGGAGATCGATCGGGAAAGGTAGGAAGATGAAACAGAAATCATTATGGAAACTGTTAACTGGGGCAATGGCGATCGGCTTTGTCATAGTCCTAGTTTGGGCACCAAGGACAGAGTCGAAAATACCACATGCTTTAAGAGAAAACCCAACAGCAAGTCCGCCAGCAGCGGAGGCGGTGGAAATTGCCCAAATCTTTGGCAGAACCCGTTACCAGAAACTCGCGGAAGCAGACAGATTTATTAAACTGGGAAATCTTGGGGAAGCGGAAAGACTCCAGCGGCAAGTAAAACCGGCATTTGCTGCTGCTAGTCCGCCACCAAAGCCGGTTTTGGAGATTTCTGATGCCTCTCCAGCGGCTCGGGTATACTGGCGAGAGGCGAATGCGGGTCTACAGCAAGGTCTGGAAAGCAAAACCTTCGTGCCCCTAGAGCTGTTGACCGAGAATTATCCGGACTTTATCCCCGGTCATTTGCTGCTGGCGTCAGCTGCTCAAAAATATGGACAGCCCGAAAGAGCTATTGCCGCCTTGGAACGAGCAACATCTCTGTATCCGGACAACACAGAACTGCTGGATCGGAAATCGCTTTGCTGGCAGAGCAAGACCAGTGGTTAGAAGCTGCCATTGCAGCCCGTCAATTTGCCCTCATCTATCCGGAGGATCCCCAGGCGGCTAAGTACGATCGCCTGGCAGACAAGCATTTCCAAAAGTACAGATCCCAGATCGAGCAAGATTTGTTCGGCTTGGGAATAGCACATGTGGTAACCTGCCAAGTCATCGGCGACTGTTTGAGAGGAGAGCTAATTGAGCTACTGCTACAGGGAGAAGCAGCTACGGGTAAGGAGTTCGCAGAAAGCTTAAAAAAAGATCTCACTTTGGTAGAAGACCCGGCTGTGGTAGAGTACGTGAATGAAATCGGTCAGAAACTAGCGAAGTTTATGGGGCGAGATGAGTTCGAGTACGAATTTTATGTGGTCGAAGACTCCACTCCTAATGCCTTCGCTCTACCGGGCGGCAAGATATTTATACATTCGGGGCTCATGAAGTTAATGGGGTAGAATTATACCAGAGGGTGATGAGGGCACCAGAGCCGACAAGAACTCAACCAGCATCAACCCCGCGTCGGAATCAACCAAGATCGGGGCCTGTAGCTCTGAACATAGTGCAAAAGAAGGATGATGTCCAAATCAGCATCAACAGAGCCAACGTGAATGCTACGGGTGGGTTTACTGTAGATCTGGTGATTAAAAATGACAGTAATGACAAATTTGGGTTTGTGCCTTTGTTTGTACAAGTGCTTGACGACAGTGGCAACAGGGTTTCATCCCGGTTCTTATTAACAGCAGGAGAAGATGCTTTTGTTCCACCAGGTGGCAGTTTGAGAAGGACTTTGCTGATCGTAGGCGCCCGTTGGCAAACTGGCAGCCAAGATTTGACTGTGGTGGTTAAAGAATCTACACCCGGAGGTAGAGTTTTCCGCATCCCATTGTGATTAGCGTATCCCGACTTGCCTCATGGCCTCCCAGAGGTTTCCGCTCTCACCGGTAGCGGGCGATCCGATCCCCCCCAGCCCCCCTTTTTAAGCCTTTTTAAGGGGGGCTGGGGGGGATCCTCTTACCAACAGGCGCAAGACCAAACCCCCGAGTTTACTCCGGCCAAGGAGGTACTTACTCCGGCCAAGGAGGTGCTTACTCCGGCCAAAGAGGCTCCCGCTCCGGCCAAATAGTTACTCAGATTCCCTTTGGTAATGTTGTTTCAAGTCAAAGCAAAAGCTTTTGACGCCACCGAATGACTCTCGTACTAGGTGGAATGATTCAGTCAAGGGAGTGACTCAGTTATTCCAGGATAAAATATCTCTATCCTTAAGGGGCGTGAGTCCTGGCAGCGACCTTGGATGCCAACGCCATTTAGGGAGAAAGCCCAGAGTCGGCGCCAGATGTCTAAAGGGCGCACTACTCGTACTGCCCTGACGACATCTACATTTTGTCCCGTCAAGTGATGAGTGCGGCTCAAAAGTATCCGGCGACTGGGAGAGAATCGTCTGCGAAGACGCTACGCGAACGTGAGGATTAACAGGTTTTGACCACACCCGGCCATTGGGGTTGGAAATACTAAATTTTTGGTCCTGATGGCCTCTTGAGAGGTCCAAAACCTCAACCGAGAAACTGAGTTAAGGTAAAACAATGTTAAAGCATTTTTCCTATGGACTGTCAACTGCTTTGCTGGGTGCAACTGTGGTCATGGTTCAGCCGCAAGTAGCAATAGAGAATCTTGTCAACTACCCTATTTGAACTTTGTTCGGGTGAAAGAATTTAAATTGTCCAATCTGGTAATAATAAAAAGTCATTGGGAACCTCCCCATCACTATCAAATGGAATTCGCGACCATAATAAAACCGCTATATCATGTACAATGGAGCCCATGCCAAAGCTACAGCGTAATTCGGGAAAAGCATAAGCAATTTGGGGTGGTTCCGCGATCTGGTTGATACTATTACAAAGCCTTAGCTGTAATCTGCTATGCTTTCCTTTTGGCATTGGTTTTTGTACAACATCACTGTTAATGTATTCCCTAGCAGGTTTTGTTTCTGGGAGCTTCAAAAACTCTTCTTTAGTCAATGCTTGAGTAATTGTGCTTGTCATGGATCCTGCTTTTTAAGGTTCTTACTACGAACGGTAAGGACTAAAGTCCTTACTACGAACCGCAAGGACTAAAGTCCTTACTACGAACCGCAAGGACTTTAGTTCTTACTACGAACCGCAAGGACTAAAGTCTTTACTACGAACGGCGCTACGAACCGCAAGGACTAAAGTCCTTACTACGAACGACTCTTACCATAAAGTCCCATTAGGCTGTGGATCGGACTGGGGTTGAACAGAATTGCTGCCAGAGTCCGTCGGTGTGGGAGTCATCTCTTTGAGATACAGATTCATATCGATATAAACCCGGCCATTTGTTTCACTCAGAGGCCCCGAAGTCATATTTTTAACTTCCATGAGATTTCTTAATGTTTGACCAGGATTTATTCCTGGTTTGAGGGTAAACAATAATCCCGCGCAGGAACCGCCCCAACTTTCAGCTACGCACACAACTGGCTGCCGGTTTATGCGCCCCGTTGTCAGGAAGTTTAATGTTTCATTTGTGTTGTATACCTGGAATCTTGCCGATACCTCCTCACACCGCCTCTCAGGCGTCCAATCCGAACTGCTGAAATAATTTGACACCCACCGAATCACTGGTACATCACCCTGTGCAGTCTGGGCAATGGTTGTAGGCACGCCGTTCGATATGTCGCAGACAAAGCTGGTTTGAGTCTTGTGAGCGCGACTGGGGCTAGCTGTAAAGGTAGCCGCCAATGTCAGGGCCGAAATGGCCAGCACTGAAGTCAATAACTGTGGTTTCATAAGGCACAAGAAAATCTACTATATCTAAAGATTGTAATTCATAATTCTCGCCGGGCGACAAAGCTTGAGGGAGTAGTGATAAACATGTAGTGATTCGATGCTTGCCCTGGTCTGTCCCAATACCTCTCGATATGCTGCGTTTTTCTTCCATTCGGGAGGCCAAAGGCTTGAAATCCCGTTATTTTACTCGTCTTTGGGGGCAAAACCATTCCAAGTATTGTAGCCCTCCTGGGTTTCAATCTCTAATATCACTACTTGTACCCTCAATCTTCGGCAGACCGTCTATCATAATTGAGTATGACCCACTACCCCCCAGCTTTTGACCATGAATATTGTTCCAAATCAGCCGCCGATCAATGCTTCGACAAACTCATAGCTGGAAAATGGTCGCAAATCTTCTATCCCTTCTCCAGCGCCAATAAAGCGAATAGGTAAACCCAATTGTTCTGCTACCGCCAGAGCCACGCCGCCTTTAGCTGTTCCATCCAGCTTCGTTAACACCACACCACTCAGGGACGCCACCTCACGGAATATCTCAGCTTGCCGCAGACCATTCTGACCTAGGGTAGCATCCAAAACTAGCAAGGATTCCACCCGGGCGTCGGGGGCTTTTTTATCGATAATGCGGCGAATTTTCCTCAGTTCCTCCATCAGATTTTGCTTGTTTTGCAATCGTCCCGCCGTGTCTATCAGCAGCAGTTCCGTATTCCGGGCTTGGGCCGCAGCGATCGCATCGAACACCACAGCTGCCGGGTCAGTATTTTGGCCCTGGTTAGCAATCACCTCAGTCCCACTGCGGGTGCCCCAAACCTTTATCTGTTCTACTGCTGCTGCCCGGAAAGTATCTGCCGCGCCAATTAAGCAGCGATAGTCTGACGTTTGAGCCAAGTGAGCTATCTTGCCAATCGTAGTTGTTTTACCCACACCATTGACCCCAGTCACTAGCCAAATATTCAGAGTATCTTTTTCCGGGGCGAAGTTTTTGTCATACCCCTTACCACCGGGATTGTCAAGTATATCCCGCAGCACTTGCTTCATATAGGCGATCGCCGCCTCTGGTGGTAGCGTCTTCTCTCTCAGCTTAGCCTGAAGTCTGTCAATAATCCGATCGCATACCTGCACCCCCACATCAGCAGACAGCAGTAGGGCCTCTATTTCCGTCACCGCATCTTGATTCAGCGGTCCTTGACCGACAATTGCCTTCAGTTGGTTGATCAAACCCCGACGGGTTTTACCTAAACCTTGCCGCAGTCGTTTCAGCCAGGTTATTTCCTCCACAGAAACTCGATCGGGACGACGCCCTTGGGCTTTTAGCACTTCCGCTGACCACACAAAGCCTTCATCAAACGCAATTTCTACGGCAGAATCGTCAGGTGTCTGCTCAGACAATACCGGTTCTGGTTCTGGTTCTGATTCTGCTTCTACGATCGCCCGTTCTTTAAGTTCTTCCAAGCGTCCTAGACGTTCGGACTTAGCCCGTTCTAGGAAAGATTTTGGCTTCTTACTCTCATTATCTATCTCTCTTGGCGCTTCCAATTCCGTAGCCACCGCCGATGTTTCCATCTGTTCAGCAGTTTTTGAGGGTTCGGACGACGTCGCTAATGCTGATGAATCCGTCTTAGCTTGCTGAATATGCTCATATGCTGCCTTTGCCCAATTCAAGTCATCTGCTGCGGCCTCCGACTCTCCGTCTGCACTCCCTTGCGACTCTGATTCTGGCGATGTAGTCTGAGTTTCTTCCGTTTCCGATACCTCTGGCTGTTTTACCTTGGACTCTTCGGGAGATTTCTCAGAACCCTTAAACTGGCGGCGAAACCAATTAAATACCATTGCAACTATTGTCCTTTTTCAGTTGTAATTTCGTCTCCCGGGCGTCTCGCCCGTTTTTCAATTTTCTTTTCTCAATTTTCCCTTCTCAATTTTCCCTTCTCATCTGACTTGATTCTTCTGCGAGCAGGTTGAGCACCCGACGCAGTACGCCATTGATAAATCTGTACTCCTCTTCATTTCCGTAGCGCTTAGCTAACTCTACTGCCTCATTGATTGCCACCCTTTCATCTACACCTATAGCCCACATTTCCACCACTGCTATCCGCAGTATATCCTGGTCTATCTTGGCGAGGCGATCTAGTTGCCAATTCACCAAAGCTTGAGAGAGGATTCGATCCACCTCCGTTCTTTTGGACTTCACCAGATCGATTATCTCTAGGGCGTAGTCTTGGACTTCTTTGAGATTGCTAGACTGATACACTATTTCTGGGAAATCTATTGTACTACCCAGGCGGTTGATCGCCGTGCTAGTTAGCTCTATGGCTTCTTTTACCATTGCTTTCGCACTGGCCAGATTTGGGGCGATTGTTTCGCTGTCCAGTAAGCGATCGCTCCCCCGTTGCAGTTCTGCAGCAGCCATTTCTAGTGCTGAGGATGCTTCATTTGACAGAGTCCGCACAGCTGCCAACATCATATCCTGCAACTGTTGGGCTGACAGTTTTTCTGTCTTTCTTGGCATTTGGGACAGACTCAGAAGAGCCAGTTCACGAGCTATTTGGCGGGGTTGCATGGCTTATTCACGCTAATTTAATCTTCAGGATATTTTAAAAAAATTTTTCGGCTATTTATAATTTCTCATGCTATTCACCTTTAACAATCTACCCAAAACCCACTACCCTTATAGTTCCTTTTCTTCTACCTGTAATAGCCCTAATGGCTGTTTTTCTCGCAGCGCCAGTTCTATTTGACGATCTTTTGTGGCTAGTTCTGGCAAAGGTACTGAACTATCGGGGCTAACCAGGCCACCTGATATTAACACCTTAAAGGCATCTTCAATACTAATTGATAGTTCGATCGTCTCATCTTCTGAAACGATCGCATACCAGCCCGTAGTGGGGTTAGGGGTAGTAGGAACAAAAATGCTCAGCATTTTCTCAGATAAGTGAGATTTAAACTCACCGCTGATTGTGCCAGTAACAAAGGCGATCGCCCACATACCTTTGCGGGGGTATTCTACCAGCACCACGCCGCGAAACTTATTCTTGGAGTCCTGCAGCAGAGTTTCTAGCAGCTGTTTGAGAGTTTTGTACACTGAACCCGCTAACGGGATTCCCTGCAAAATGCGCTCCCCTAAATCCAGCAGCCATCGGCCCACAATATTGCGTGCCATCAAGCCAATCAGCAAAATACTCAGCAGGGGAACAGCCAGCCCCACCAGTAAGTTTAACAAATTTACCAGGAGCGGATGCAGATCGTCAAAGGGATTAAGCTGTTTGGGAAGAAGAGTGAGAAAATTTATCACCCAGCTAGCGATCGTAATCGTCAGCCAGATTGTCGTAGCTAGGGGAATCACCACCAGCAGACCAGCAATCAGATCGTTTTTTAAGTTCTGCTTGAAATTTTTGAGCACAAGTACTTTTACTCTTCTGATAAATGCATTTTTTCCTCCTGCGTCTCCCGAGAGCGCCGCACATGCTCCCGGAGACGCAGGACGTCCATTGTCACGACAGCTTTTTGCACCACCTGGTGAGTAAGGGGAGCAAAGCTTCCAGGGGATCGCTGTCAGTAGGTTGTCAGTTCACCAGTCACCAGTCATCAGCGGATGTCTACCGTTCCGGAAAAATCGGGACTTGCTGCGAACGCTTTTGCTCCCGCAGACATCCCCACCAGTCCCCAGTCCCCTTATTAAAGATTGTAAACAATTATTTCAAATCTTAACTCACCGATCGATCCCCGCCTCTTGACGATCCCAGGTTATCAACTATCTTAAAACAATTGCGATCGCCAAACAATACTGACAGGCGTCTCGCCCGGACACTGACAGGCGTCTCACCCGGACTAAGTCACTGACCAGTCAATCTATGTCTAATTTGGGAGGTGGTATGTGCTTCATCTCCCAAACTTTGAGGACGATGAGATATTCGTAAAAGGTTTGCAAAGTACACCAGGCCAGACCTGGAGACCCATTCAGCCAGCCGCCTAACAGAAAATACATATAAACAAAGCGTACTATTGGTCTGAAGGGTAAACGCGGGGACAGGTCTTTGAGGGCGTGACGTCTTTCCACTCCCGACTTGCCGCCAAACAAGTCTCGCCAATTAATTTTGCCTGCGGACATCTGACGCAGGGTTTCAGCAGCTTCATCGGTGGAGTAGCGGTTGTGCTTTTCCACCCATCGGCTCAATCCTTTGCTACAGGTGTAGTGGGGATAGGTTTCTTTGATAAAGCCTGTCGGTCCGTCACATTCTTCCCGTTCCGTATGACCGTAGTCCCTATACCAAACAAAGCCGACTCGCAGCTGGTAACGGGGATACTGGGTGCTGTGCGAATCCACCGATTCATAAATATCACCCGTTCAGCGACGTAGTAGCCCACAAAGTCCGATGTTTTCGTCGCCTCCACACATTCAGCAAACAACTCCGCTGTCATCCGTTCATCTGCTTCTAGGATATAAACCCATTCATGTTTAGCCGGGACTTCCTTTAGCATCCAGGTGCGCTGACGTCCGTGACTTTCAAAGGCGTGCGGTCGGGGTCGAGCTGTCCCTCGCGGGACAATCCTCCCATTCGGAACCTGAAGAGCGACTTTCACCGCACACGGCTACTGGTTGGTAAACCCTTGTCACGGGTAGGATTACTAGGGATTACTCCCGTTGTCCCTTGCCCTATGAAATATAGCCCCTTTATGGTCAGTCATGAACTAGTTGAGTACCTAACTCCGGAAGGTTTACGGGGGGGAACTAGAAAACCACTATGACCGTTCTTTACTAACAGGTGCCCGTATGGGGCCTCTAAATTTTTACCCGGTTAGGATTTAAGTCCATCATTACTACCTAGTGTTGCCACTGGTTAAGCACGTTTAGAGGGCTACTATCTCCTAGAGCTTTTTACCATATCCGTCCTACGTCTGCATATCCACAGGCATTACCCCGGGCATTAGCTTCTTAGGACCTCCCTCCCCACGCGGGCATGCGCTAGGCGCTGCGTGCACGCTACGCGGACGCACATCTGACTTGTCCATCTGGACAGCACCGCTCTTGTCCGGAACGTTCCCTGGTATCATTTCACGAGGCTTTTAGGTCTCCCCTATACACCGGCAGTCATTTCGGGTACGATATCAGTGACGTGCAACCACTGATACGCGGACTGCGTGCGCATTTTGCACCAAGCGTGTCAGCCTCTTTTCGCTTGTTTAAGATGACGATGCTTACAGGGATTCGCTTGCTCTAACCATGAGCCTCTTTCCGATCGCGCAGCGTGGCGCAGCCATGCGGCGTCGGTCTCTGGGCTGAGACCTTATCCTACATTTGTCCTCGGGAGGCACCACGGTAATGTTACTCCGCAGCACCTCACGCGGTCACCCCCGTACCTGGGGGAAGGGGAATTGAACCCCCATGATGACCAGAGTTGCTGGTATTAACCAGCCCGGCGATCGCCATATTTCAGACTTACGCCAAAACGATTCGCACTGCACGATCTTTACTGGATAGCGCTGAGCAATCTCGATGGTGCGATCGCTACTTAATGAGTCCACCACAACCACATCATCAGATAGTAACGCTGATTCAATACAAGCGGCTATATCAATTTCTTCGTTATAGGTGAGGATATAAATCGAGAACATTCCAACTAGGTGTGAATATATTATGCTTGCTTGATTGGCAGAATGACAATTTTTAATTGACAATTTTTAATTGACAACTTCCTGACGTCCTGTCCGGAGCAACTGATTATTTCCTATCTCTCTCAACCAGACACTTGAGGGGGATAGGAAAATTTTATGCTTCGATTCTGCTATTTAAAGCCCAGCCGCTTTCCGACGCCTTTTTCTCGCACCGCCCATGCCACCGGCTAATCCCGTCCAGCCAATCCCCAAGTAGCCGATCGCTAATAGCCCACTACTGAACGATCGGGCGATTGACTTGACTGCTCTTTCCTGGGTCTGCTTTTGAGCTTCCTGCTTGCGTTCGCGAATCCGTTGCAAAGCCTGAGTCGGTATATTTCTGGCTTGTCGATCCACATATTCATCCAGGGAGTTGCGATCTTCCTTAAAGCCTCTTAATAAATCCGCCTGTTCTTCCGGCGCTTGGGACACCACTCGATCGAAATCCTCCGGACTATTTATCAGTTGCTCGATCTGACTTTTGAACTGATTTTGCCGCTGTTGAAGTCCAGCTTCAAACTGGGGACTTTCCAGCCTGGTTTTTGCCCGACTCGCCTGCTCCTCGATCGTGCGTATGGCCTGGTTGCGGCTGCGAATTGTATCAGCAGCGTGGATCGGCGCTATCAGTAAAAATACTACTCCCAATACTGCCGCCAGGATTACTGACCCCGTTTTTAACAGGTTTTGTACTGGACTGTCCAATCCTGATTCTGTAGCCATGCTGGAGATCCAAAGACCAGCCAGGACAAAGGCCAGACCCACTAGCGGAATCACCCCCCGTGCAATCGATCACCTGGCTTGTGAAGCCTAGTCGCCACGACGCCTCGGTCACATCGGGGGGAAATAGTAGAGTCAGGGCGTCCAGCGCAAATGACACAATCATGATCGTGCCCACCAGTTGCAGCGATCGGGCTGCTAGGGGCGAAAGGAGACTGCTATTAGTTGCTCTCATGATCTTTTGGTTCTCTGAATTGGTTGTTCATTCACCTATATCATCTTATCATTCCCAGTTTTCATGCTTTCTAGATCCACATCAATATCGATCGCCATTCTCTGTTTTCCCTATTTATTAATTTCTTGATTTTTCTTTTCCCCTGCATTATACTTCCACTTTTTCTTTCTATTTTATCTCTGTAATTCAACTTTTCATTTATACTCTCACTCTCCAAGTTAGCTTTCAATGATTATTAAGTTATGTTATAATCAGGCCAAAATTCATTATGAGTTAAATGCACAGCCGCTGAGAACAACAATAAAGCAGAAGAGATATTTTCAGTTTTTTTACTCAACATTCGGGTGACTCTAGGGACAAGAGCTACTACTAATGTCAGTTTATTTGTCAGCAACAGCCGCTCATTTGCCTATGCCAGACTTTTCCCCTTTTACTTGCTCTGATACCAGCGGCGGATGCGATCGGGGGAAACTCCCAGGAAATAGGCTATGATTGCCAGTTGATTGATCCAGGTTGTTTTCAGGATACCCAGTTTTTGCCAGCGGCGGGCTGATGTAATCACAGCGGCGGGGGCGATCGCGATCGTCCCCAGGCGCTGCAGACGCCGGATCGATGCCACATCCTCCATGATGGGCAAGTTCGGGAAACCACCAATGTCATGGAAGACGGTAGCTGGCATAAATATCCCCTGGTCCCCATAGGGGAGGCCAAAAAGACGCGATCGCCAATTGACCCCCATTTCCACCAGTCTTATACCCGCCAGATCGCCATCAATCTGCAACCGAAATGCACCGGCTACAACATGATGCTTCCTCAAACAGTCCCTAACTATGGTGTCAAAACCGACGGGTAAGCGAGTATCGGCATGCAGAAATAGCAGAATTGCACCCTTTGCCACAGATGCACCAGCGTTCATTTGACTTGCTCTACCGGTAGCCGCAGAAATCACCTTCACAGAGGTGGAATAAAATTTCTCTACCAAATTAACTGTAGCATCAACAGAACCACCATCCACCACGATCGCCTCTACATCTTTGGCCTCGCCAATAGATGCCAGGGTGGGCAAGATGTGGTCTGCTTCATTCAGTACGGGGATGATGATGGATATTATGAGGCTAGACTCATCGGTCATAGTTCGGTGGGGAGGGACGACAAATCGGAGGGACGATCGATATCGGCCAGGACTGGCAGTTGACAGAGTGAGAGGTTGAGTCTTTGGGCCTGGGCCAATGTTTGTGCCAATACCCGTGAGGTGCCCCAGTCGATGCCAGTAAATAATTCTGGGACCATACGCCCTAGACCAATTAGATAATAGCCACCGTCAGCTGCTGGTCCGAGCACTAAGTCAGTCGAGTGCAGCTGCTCAAATGCGTATAATAGCAACTTGGCGTCGATGCCGGGGCAATCTGTGCCAATAATCGCCACCCGCTCGCTGCCAGCACCGAAAGCCCGATCGAACGCCTGTGCCATCCGGGCACCCAGGTCGCCATTCCCCTGCTGGTGATAAACTAGATCGTCCCCCAACCACTCTTGCATGAGGGCTTCTGTCGCCCCTGTAAAGTATACTTCCAGCGTTGGGTCGAGGTACGAGACCCAACCTACCAGTGATTTTGCCTGACGAAGGGTTCGTTCGGCAAGCTGGCGGTGCAGGTTAGCAGCACCCTCTTTACCTAAAGCACCGATGAGTCTTGTTTTGGTTTTTCCTGGTTCTGGATAGCGAGTAAAAACTATCAGGCGTTGTAATGATTTGCTCCCAGGGCTTTGGGACTTGATACTTTCCATAGCTTCACAGCCCAAAAATCTGCCTCTAGTATCACTTTACATATATAGATCTAGTATTATCACGCATGTCAAGTAGCGTATTGCCTGGTAATATACTTCCTGGGGATAGAGCCACGATGGTATGATATAATATCAGCAAGATTTGAATGGAGAAAAAGAAAGTGCATGCTACCCAACCAGTTGAGAGCCAAATCAGGATCGCCGAACAGAATGACTACTTGGTCGAACGCATCGGTGGCTATTTACCTGTCCTAGAAGTTCCTTTAGATTATCCCAGATCGCCTGCGTCAACCCATTTCCGGGCCACAGAAGCTATTGAAATAGATCGCAAGCTATGTTTAGAACTAGAAAAATTTCTGCGTACAATTCGGGAAAAATCGGAAAAAGTGACCGCGTTCGCGGTCATACTTGCAGCATTTAAGGTTGTTTAAGCGCAGCGGCCGACAATCAGGCAGATTGGTTTTAACCATGGAGGGCCGTATACTTGTGGTAGTAGCAGCCTGGTTGGACAATAGAAGTCAGCAAACCAGGGGAGCTAGAGTAACCAGCCAGACTATGGTACAATATCAGCTCTCTCTCAGGAGTACAACAATGAACATTATTATCAAAGCCGCTGCCATCCTCTACGTGATGTTTCCTTTCCAAGCAGCCCTTGCGAGGTGGGATGTGATCACGAAAAAGGACGAGATGACGGGTGATATCTCGTCCTATGCATCCTCAGACAGCGTTGGCAGCACAAGGCCGATGGGCTTCCCATATACAGGAATAAAGAGCCAGTTAGTCTTCGGTTGCGACACCAAATGAATGGGCGTACATCTTCTTTGACCATGGACCAAACCTTATCAACGATGACTTTGAAGGTGGGTACCTACATTCCGCACGACAAATGTAGTACGTAATGATTACAAATATGTTGTGATGAAAGCGAACATAAAAGCTCATATCCGTATAAATAAATATACGTCATGTTTGCTAAATTGTCAGATATAGTACGTATTACAAAAAGTCGTGCAATTGTAATCTGATCGATAAATTACTTATTACAAGATATGTTACAACTTGTCGTGCGGAAAGTGGGTGGGTACAGTGTCTCAGAAAACCGGATCAAGTTTGATGATGAAATCATGACGATGAGAATGATCCAGCAGTCCGGCAATGATAATTTCTTGCATTTCTCCGGCCGGGAGGAGGTTGAGGTTATCAGCCGGTTCATGATCCATACAACGGTCAAGCTGGAGCTTGCCTGGTTCGGTGAGGGAAAAGTTTACTTCGAGTACTCGCTGGAAGGCTCAAGTGATGCGATTAGACGAGCAAGAGAGATATGCTGACAGTAGAAACGTGGCCTTGGAGCTTGTCGGTTCGGCTCATAGGGCTTAGGAGATGGTATGATATAATATCGGCAAGATTTGAATGGAGAAAAAGAAAGTGCATGCTACCCAACCAGTTGAGAGCCAAATCAGGATCGCCGAACAGAATGACTACTTGGTAGATCGCATCGGTGGCTATTTACCTGTTCTAGAAGTTCCTTTAGATTATCCTAGATCGCCGGCGTCAACCCATTTCCGGGCCACAGAAGCTATTGAAATAGATCGCAAGCTATGTTTAGAACTAGAAAAACTTCTGCGTATAGTTCGGGAAAAATCGGAAAAAGTGACCGCGTTCGCGGTCATACTTGCAGCATTTAAGGTTGTTTGGCACTGCTATACCGGGGTAGAAGATATTGTGGTGGGTGGACTAGCTGTAGGGAATCAGGGAGAGACAAAGGGAAAAAAAATCGCTATTGACCGGGATAAATCGGTAAATATATTAGCCCTGCGCACGAAGATAACGGGCAATCCAACGGTAGCAGAGTTGGTCGATCGGGTGGCAAAAACAGTAGAAGAGGCCCAAGCTGCTAGAGATTACCCGATCGAGCAGCTATGGTCTGAAATAGATAGGGACAATCTTGAAGTTAGTTATCAAAAAGTGGCACAGATGGCGCGGGTAATTTTGGTGGAGTGCGAACCGTTCCGGAAAAATCGGACAGAGACGCAAGCAACCAAGACATTGTCAGAGGCAATTGCCGAGGTAGAAAAAAAGGGTGATAATTTGATTCTAGTGCTGTACGATAGTACAACCGCTGGGAATTTAACAATAGAGTGCCAATACAATGGTGGTTTATTTGACTCGGGAACGATCGCACGCATGTTGGGGCATCTCCAGACGGTGCTTGAGGGCATGGTAGCATCTCCAGAACAGCAGCTCGCGAAGTTGCCCCTATTAACTCCAGCAGAACGGCAGCAACTATTGGTGGAGTGGAACCAGACTCAGCAAGACTACCCCCGGACTCAATGCATTCATCAGTTATTTGAAGAGCAAGTTGACCGCACGCCTGACAAGGTAGCGGTATCGTTTAAAGGGGAGAGTCTGACCTACAACTCACTGAATAAACGCGCCAATCAACTGGCTAATTATCTGCGTACTCTCGGAGTAGGTCCGGAAGTCCTTGTTGGTCTATGGGTCGATCGCTCTTTAGAGATGTTAGTCGGACTGCTGGGTATCCTCAAAGCTGGTGGGGGTTACGTACCTCTGGATCCCGCCTATCCCCAAGAACGTTTGACCTACATGTTGTCCGATGCGGCAGCGATGCCTGAGGGTTTTTTGCCATGCATCCCGAAGGCATCGAAACCAGTGGTATTGACTCAACAGCATTTGCTCGCCCATCAAAAGGTGCTCAAAGATAAAGAGATTCGCGTGGTCTGTTTGGATAGGGATTGGGATGAAATAGCCTCCCAGAGCGATCTCCCTCCGGAAACAGCCGTCAAACCAGATAACTCGGCCTATACTATCTACACATCCGGGTCTACGGGCAAACCCAAGGGGTGCAAATAGAACACCGGTCGGCGGTCAACTTCTTGACCGCCATGAGCCAGCGACCGGGATTGACAGAGCATGACATACTGCTGGCAGTTACGACTATATCTTTTGACATTGCAGGACTAGAACTCTACTTGCCCCTGATAGTGGGGGCTCAGGTAGCGATCGCCTCCCAGGAAGTAGGCTCGGAAGGGCAAGTTCTAGCGGAACTAATAGAGGAGTCCGGGGCGACGGTTATGCAAGCTACTCCGGCCACTTGGTATCTGCTCCTGGCATCCGGATGGAAAGGTAAGTCAGGTCTGAAAATTCTCTCTGGGGGCGAAGCTTTGCCCCAAGCATTGGCCGATCGCCTGCTAGAAACAGGGGCTCATCTGTGGAATCTCTACGGACCGACTGAAGCTACGATCTGGTCAACCCTGTACGAGATGGGCAAAGGTCGGCGTTCCGATCGCGTAGCGTGCGCGCAGCGCAATCCAGGCCAGTCAGATGTTAGCCACGGGATCCGGGACACCCCTTTATCCGTTGGCACCCCGATCGCCAATACCCAAATCTATATTCTGGACGAGCATCTTCAACCCGTTCCCATCGGTGTGGCTGGGGAGCTGTATATAGGGGGAGCCGGTCTAGCTCGGGGCTATCGCAATCGTCCCGACTTGACGGCAGCACAATTTATTCCCAATCCCTTTGCGGCAGGACGACTCTATAAAACAGGAGATCTGGCTCGCTATTTAGCCAATGGTGATATATTACTTCTCGGTCGCATCGACTATCAGGTGAAGGTACGCGGCTTTCGCATAGAACTCGGAGAAATCGAAGCGGTTTTGAACCGACATCCTGGGGTGCATCAGGGCGTAGTCGTAGCCGCGCGTTCCAATGTTCGTAGTAAACACTTTAGTGTTTCCGAAAGTGTTTCCGAAAGTGCTTCCCACCGAAAATTGTTTGAGGCGGATAAGCGTCTAGTAGCTTACGTCGTCCCCGACCCAGACTACCAGGGCAGCGACGCCGGAGAAGCGGAAGCCTCCGAAAAGCAAATCTCCCAATGGCAGGAACTGTGGGATCTAGCCTATAGCCAAGAAGATAATAGTGAGTCGGATCCAACTTTGAATATTAGCGGTTGGAACGATAGCTATACAGCGAGCAAGATTTCAGCAGAGCAAATGCGCGAGTGGGTCGAAGGAACGGTGTCCCGAATTCTGGACCTCTCACCGCAGCGGGTACTCCCCAACCGATTTTTCCGGAACGGTGGACGCACAAACCTTAGAAGCACAAATATATTCCCACGATCCAGAAGACCAAGTGGCCTTCCGTAACGGCACTCGCTATGTCCCCCGACTGGTCCGGAGTCCCAAGCGGGGACGCCTACCCTACAAGCAGAAAACTCCCCTTTCTCTGGACGGCTCCTTTTTAATTACTGGCGGTTTCGGCGCTTTGGGGTTGCTGGTTGCTCGCGCGATCGCCCAATGGGGAGGCAAAAACATTGTTCTGGTAGGACGCAGGGAACCGAAACCAGAGGTCAAAGAACGGTTAAAAGCACTAGAAACTGCGGGAGTTCGGGTAACTATCTTCCAGTGCGATGTCTCCGATGCCCAGCAAGTGGCAGAGTTATTGGGGCAAATAGATCGCACTTTACCCCCCTTGCGAGGCATCGTTCATGCTGCTGGAGTGGTGGAATTCTGCGGCCTGTGGCCGCAAGACTGGACCCGCTTTGCCCGAGTGCTGGCCCCTAAGGTCCAAGGCACCTGGAATTTGCACTCCCTCACCAAAGATCGACCTTTAGACTTCTTTGTTTGCTTCTCTTCCCTGGCCTCAATGCTTGGTTCCCACGGTTTGGCAAGCTATGGGGCCGCAAATGAATTTATGGATGCTTTGATGCATTATCGTCGTGAGCAGGGACTGCCTGGGTTGAGCATCAATTGGGGACCTTGGGCGGAAGCAGGAATGGCAAGCAAGCTAGGGTCCGACCATCAGCAGCGATTATCAGCTTGGGGACTCTCGGAGATCGTCCCCCATCGCGCTTTGGCCCTCTTGGAGCAACTCTTACAACTCGATCTCCCACAGGTGGGGGTTATGCCCGTCGATTGGTCCAAATGGCTCCAGCAATTCCCCGCCGTCCCCCCATTTTACCAGCAAGTTGCCCCCAGTACATACCCAGCAGAAGTCGGAAATTTTGGTCGAGAATTAGAGGCAACTCCTGTTTCCGATTTTTCCGGAACGGTGCGGCGATCGCTCCTACTGTCACATGTGAAGAAATTAGTGGCGAAAACCCTGGGATTAAAGGATGCTGACCAAATCATGCAAGATGCCCAGTTCGCGGATCTGGGACTTGATTATTTGATGGCAATGGAGTTGCGCAACGATCTGCAATCCAGTTTGGGATTTTCCCGGTCTTCCACCTTTCTCTTTAAGTATCCTACCTTGGCTGAGTTGGTGGATTATTTGGAGCGAGATGTCCTGGGTTTAGTGAGGGAAGTTCCCCGATCCTCCTCTAATGACCCCGATCGCTCTACAGTGGTGCCCATTCAGCCCCTTGGTTCCGGGCCTAATTTGTTCTTTCTGCCCGGTATTTTGGGCAGCGTTTTCGACCTCTATCCCTTGGCCAAATATTTGGGTCGCAAACGCCCCTTTTTCGGACTGCGATCGCTCGGCACCGATGCCGACGAACTGCCCTTCCAGACCATGGCAGACATTGCCGCCCATGATATCAAATCCATCCAAGCAGTTCAGCCTCACGGGCCATACTTCCTTGGCGGTCATTCCTTCGGCGGCAAAGTCGCTTTTGAAATGGCTCAACAGTTGCGATCGCAAGGTGAGGAAGTTTCATTCTTAGCGATGATGGACATCCAGGTCGGCATTCCCGAACCGGAAAAAGATGCGATTTCATGGGATATGACCCAATGTCTTGCCAACCTAGCCAGTATCTATAACGGCATTTTAGGAAAAGATTTGGGGGTACAGTCTGAGACTCTCCAACTTCTCGATGCTGACGAGCAGCTAGACTATTTCCGAATGGTCTTGAAAATGGCCGGTCAGCCATTGCCTTCCCAGGCGATCGCCAGGGAACGAGCTGATTTGCAGCGCCTTATAGAAGTTTACAAGGCCAATACCCAAGCTAGCGTTCGATACCTGATACAGGATAGCCATCCGATGGAGATGATTCTATTGAGAGCTAGCTACTGAGGTGGGAGCCTTGGGAAATTATCTTCCCGATGAGGCAACTACCCAGGCAGACCCCACTTGGGGATGGTCGCGGGTGACTTCTCTTGGAGTTCAGTTGGAATTGGTCCCGGGAAACCATTTTACTATGCTCGCTGAACCCCATGTTCGGGTTTTAGCCGAACGCTTGCAATTTTTCCTCGAACAGGTAAACGAATGATGGGCTCTTCCTGAAAACCGGGCTCCCAAGAAACCGGGTTTCACCCGTTCGCGTAGCGTGCGCGCAGCGCAATCGCTTTTGCCTCAGCACCGATAGCTAGTATCAGAAACCCGGTTTCTGGCGGAGGATGGGATATTCCTGGAAACCGGACAAGAAACCGGGTTTCTGGGTACTCAATAACACACCGCCGGGGCACGGCATCAGTTAATTATCGGGTTATCCGGTGGATTATTGGATGCCGTGCCCCTACCGGAAATCCTTTTACAATTCACCATTGACCATTGACCATTCACTAACCTCAGCGCAACCCCGCACAGGTGAATGCTGCCCAGTAATTCGGTGAAGCAAAGGGCAACTCTTTTTGACAATATTCCTCCAAAATCCTTCGGGAATTGTCGATCCTGTTGGCTATTTTAGCACGCTCGTTGTATTCTTCATGCAAACGCTGGTATTCTGAGGAATCTTTGGCACAGGCATCTCGCCGTTTCTTCACTGACTTGCGTGCTGCTTCCGCCTGTTTTAATTTCTCCTTCAGCATGGGTTCGATTTTGGGTTTGTATTCTGCGGACAATTCCTGGCCAGTCAGGTGACGCAGCAGAACTTGTGCTTCACGCAAGGCTGAGGGGCGATTTTTGCCCTGCTGCCGCTGCTGATAATAGAAGATGCAAAACATCGCTGTGGCTATGATGTCTCATTGGCTTGACTGCTGCTTTCAATATATCTCATCTCTTGCGCTATTGCCTGGTTTCCCTGTTCTCCCCTCTGGAGTCTGTCCGACGGGTTGCCACTCACAGCAGGGCAACCAGAGTACCGGTTCCACCCCTGCCCGAATCGGGCCACGGCTTGCATGACAATAATCCTAGCACTCAATATATAATAATGGAGAACTTGTGTTGCGCCCATACCCAGATTCTGATATTCTAGCTTTCCGATGGTGGATGAATACCAGCCATCACCAATAGGCGACGCAAGTTAACAACACCTGTTCTGTTCAAACGGAGAGATTGAACTGAGGCTCGACCACAAGGTGTTTTTCCCATGACATAAGTGAAATCATCGCTCCAGCTAAAATGCTCTGTCCCAACTTGTTGACGAGGGTTAAACAGAGCCACTTCTTCATTTGTTTCTGGATCGACATCGTGGGTTTTGGCATGTTTGTAGCTGTTACAACCAACACAAGCCCAGGCTAAATTGTCTAATCTGGTTTCACCACCTGCTGCACGGGGGATTATATGGTCAACAGTGAAACTCTTAAGAGCAAAGTCACCAGGACTGCGGCAATACTCGCAGTAATTTTTGGCTCGGATGGAAACCGCTCGTCTAATGGCAGGTGTAATATTATCGGATGGCATTGGCTTTATTCAGATTTTAACTCGCTCATCAAAGTCACCAGATCGACCTTGCGAATTTTCGCCAATTCCATCAATGCTGCGACTCTTTGCACATTTTGAT
The DNA here is from genome assembly GCA_963921275.4 of uncultured Hormoscilla sp. Classification (GTDB taxonomy): domain Bacteria; phylum Cyanobacteriota; class Cyanobacteriia; order Cyanobacteriales; family Desertifilaceae; genus Hormoscilla. The sequence continues at coordinate 83,047 of OZ001293.3, forward strand.
GTTCTACCCGTTCTATGGCTGTTAATAATTCATTATATTCTGCCTCACTTAACTCGCCCCATTCATTGCGATCGTCCAATTCCTCCAGTCGAGCTTCTTCTTCTGGTGGTAGTCGGCGCTGAACTATTTCCAGCAACTCTCTTTCTTCAAGGGAGGGTGTTTCTTCTCCTGTTTTACGATCGTTCCCGAACAAAGATTCGAGCAATTCAACCGCTTCAACTAATCTTTCTTGTGGCAAATTTTCCAATAACTCGATAGCTCTTTGGCGAATTTCCGTTTCCATATTTTCTGCCCTGTCTCCTTCTATTCTCTTCAGGTCTTAGTTCCCTTGCAATATCTAGGTTTCCTGTCCCCTGGGGCGAGCGATCGGGGTTTTAATCAGTTCCAGATAGGCAGAGGGGCGTTGTTCGTTCATGGTTGATGTCTCAATAGGGTAGACTGCTGCTTCAAGTATATGACACATTTTGTGCTATTGCCTGGTGGAGCAGTTCACCGACCAGTCGGCTAGGAGGCGCATTCCCACCCACAGGATGGCAACCAGAGTACCGGTTCCACCCGTGGGCCAAATAGCCTCCATCAGGTGATTCCCCGGAGGTTGGCCCAAAAGCAGCACTAGGTTTTCCCAAAAGCAGCACTAGGGTTGGTGGAAAAGCAGCACTAGGTTATCGGGAGCAACAGCACTATGTTTTATGGAAAAACAGCACTATGTTTTATGGAGTAACAGCACTATCTTATTTGGAGTAACAGCACTATGTTTTATGGAGTAACAGCACTATCTTATTTGGAGTAACAGCACTATCTTATTGGGAACAGCGCCTGGTGGCGGCCACTGCACCAGGATAACCTCCCCTGGCGCAAAGCCCGAGATCGCGGCTTGCATGACTTTCCTCAGGGCACACAACATATAATGAGGGACAAACTCTGTTGAGGCTAGGGCCCAACTACTCCGAAGCTAGGGGCCAACTACTCTGAAGCGGAAGGCCAACTACTCTGAAGCGGAAGGCTAACTGCTCTGAAGCGGAAGGCACCCTCTAAACAAGGGATAGGGCGATTTTACCGCTCTCATGACTAACTCGAACTTAGTGACGAGCAAGTTTAGACGAGACTGGTGGCCCGAGATGTATATAACTCAAGTTACGACCTATAAAAATTGGATACAAAAAGCTATGATAAAGAGAATTATTTTCAACTCTAATCCCTTAGATGTAACAGCATGAATTGACTTGGGAAACAAATTTGTGATTCGACTAAAACAGGTTTCAACTTGTTTTCTTGTTACTTTTTGTATATATTCAAAACAAGAAGATTCTTTTCTTTTTGAGTTTTTTTTTCGCAAAGGTTTTAACATTATACTTGACGACTCTTTTAGTAAATCCTCTAATTGATAATCATTATAAGCTTTATCTCCATAAACTATTGAATTTGATGGTAAGTCAAAGCCAAAAGATTGCAAAACTTTAACATCATTATAACTACCAGGATCTAGATAAAATTCTATTGGCTTTCCATTTTTGTTTACCAACATATGAACTCTTAATCCATAAAAATAACGTTTTTTACTGGCAATATACCCTCGATATTCTTCCTTGTTATAAATTTGGCATCTATCAATCCTAATATTATCACATACTGGCACCGGGAAACTATCAAGAATATATTCTTGACCCGGATTGAGCTCTTTAAATGTTTGAGCTATAACTTGGAAAAAAAACATCCAAATTAGTTCGTCAATATTGTGTAATCGACGATTGAACCTACTTTTACTTAACAGATTTTTTATATACTTGTGTTGGACCATAAATTGACAAGAGCGATCGTGGTGTCCTCCGAAAAAATATGCAGCAACTAATCCGACTGTCATCACTTCGGCATTGTTCATTTTTACTTGTGGATCTTCTTTTATATTTAACGCTTTTAGTAGCTCGTCACAAAGAACAAAAATTGTTGTAATCATATCTTCCATCATCTACATCCCCCAGCAATTAACTATTATTTTAGTACATTATAACCTATAAACAGCCAACCCGCCGTCTAGCACAAAAAAAATATAATTTTGTATCAAAAGCTACGAAATATCCCAAATATCTGTAAAGTCTAAGTGGGTAATTCATATTTTTTTTAATAGGTCGCAACTTAGGTTATATAGCAGATAATTTACCCGTCAGCAGAGAAGGGCGGTCTCCAATCTGTCATGTTAGGACCGGCGATACGTAGGGACGAAGAGGAGACAAGATGCCTCGTGACATGAGCTTCCTGCTGAGTCTCCTCACAGGACTTGGGATAGCACGATTTGCGACCAGACCAGAAACCGGGGTGTGGTCAAAACCAGTTAGTATGGGATCGTCGGTACTGTAGTTCTCTACTCTATCAACTAATGCATGACCACACCCTGCGGAATGTGGGATATACTGATCGCTATGCCAAATTGTCTGACGCTCTCAAATAGTTTAACTGGGCGATCGCCCGACGGTCGAATAACCGAATTGTTGGGTTAAGCCATCCGGTTTCTCCGGCTCCCATGGGTAAGCCCCCCGGTCGCGTACAGATCTTCAAAAAGCGCAAATCGATCCCGTTCCGGGTATAATCACGAGCAAGTTTGGACGACCGTTGACTGGTGGCCCCAGATGTATATAGCAGATAATCAGTTCCGAGTATGTACGACCGCGATCGCACATACTACTGCAAAAGGAAAGGAGTTGACATGGGCACCCGATCTGGTATAGTGGAAGAGACAAAAGATGTCATTAAACATCAAGGCTTGCAGTCGGTATAAGACCGACTCATACCGAGTTCCCTGGCTCCCGCCTGGGAACGCGGGGGTTTGAACCCCCTGCGGGCCAACAGCGAAGTGAAGGAATTACAGGACAAGAAATGATTGGTCAATAGGAGGTATGATAGGAGGTATGAACTGTTTGAGACAGTAGAGATACATGCCCCCAATGGTCAAATAATCCTCTGCGCTCAAAAGGATTCTGTTTTAGTGCCGATCGCCAAAGTTGCTACTTATGGGATGGGCAAGGTGGCAATGTATCCTGAGTCGGAGTTGCGACAACTCCAGCAAATGAAACAAAATGATCGCAAGTTGTTCGATCGAAATCCTGGGAATGAACAAAGGTTACGTCATCTGAAAAAGTTAAGGCATAACTACGAACGTTCTCAATCAATGCTTAAATCATTCATTGCGATCGGCTTTACTGATTCTGATAGTGACATCAATAATATTGTCTACCACTTGCTTAATGTTGGTAAATCAGTTACAATTGATAATCGGCTAGATTATCCTAGCGACCTAGAAGCACCAAATGGTACTCTCAAGATTAGGAGTACATGGAGGATCCTATCAGATGGGAGGAAATATTTATCAACGCTCAATTGTATTCCCAGCAGTAAAGGAGGGTAAGTTATGAAAATTGATGAATTAATGATTCTTACAGACGATCGGATAGATTATAGCAGTTTATCGTCCGATACTCTCCAGGAATTGGCTTTGGGAGAAGAGTTATTTATGGCAACTTCTGCTTTGGCAGAATTAGCAACTAGAAATAGCTCTCTCGCATGCGATGTTGCGGGGGATATATTGTCCCACTCAAAGGGCGATCGCTATCTGCAAGCGACGGCGATCGAGACATTGTTTGGGCTTGACAAACGGCGGGCGATCGAGTATATGATGGAAGCAGTAGCAGAAGAGGAAGATGGTTATATATTAACTGCGATGGTGGAGCTGGCGCTCGAAAATAGATATGATTTTCAGTCAGGTATGGGAGGGAGAGTGTTTCGCTTGCTATGGTCGAAAATCAAACATACAGACTCTATTGATCGCACGCGACTAGCTTCACTCGTGCGGGGTATAGAAGCAGCAAAAAAATTGCAGCAGGATCGGATAAATTACGGAATAGAATACGTGGATATCTATGTAGATGTAGAGGGAGAATGGTGGGAAACAGACGAAAATTACTCGGAGGAAGAAGAGAGGAAAGAAGAGATAATCTACTTTCTCGAAAGTGACGAGGAAGTCGCCGTGAGGGTAAGAAAACGGCTAAAAGCAATGTGGATAGCAGAAATAGCAGCGGAGTTAGAAAAAAGCCTCCGCCTTTCGGAAGCGGAAAGGAATTATGCCGTGAAAAACCTCTTAGCGTCTGGAGTCCAGAAGACAGGGGAGGAAAGCAAGACTGAGGAAATCGAATTACTGGATTTAGCAGCCGAATTGCTGGAGAAATTAGATGAAATATTGACAGAGTTGGCGCCAAATTCCGACGAAGTAGCGAAGAAAGTACGAGAACGGCTGGAACAAGCCATGTCGATTTCAGAAATAGTAGCGCAGTTGGAAAAAAACCTCAGCATGTCAGACAGCGAGGAGAGAACTTGGTTAACGAAAGATATATTCCTAGGGACTGTTGCTGGAGGGGCGATCGTCCGCTCCGAAAGGGTTGCAGAAGATGAGGAAATCGAAATACTGGATTTAGCAGAAGACTTGCTGGAGAAGTTAGACGAAATTTTCGGCGTTCTCGATACAGAGGAGTAAATCAAAAATAAACGGCGAAAAAGATGAGCGAAAAAACAGACAAAGTACATTGGGTTTACAGTGCCAAGAACAATCAGGAATTAGCCAAAAGGTATGATCAATGGGCGAAGGAATACGAGCAAGATTTGCTGTCCGAGAACTATACCGGACCGGAACTGGCGGTAGAAGAATTGGTGAAATACGTCTCCAAAAATGCTAATATTTTAGATGTGGGGGCGGGGACGGGGCTAGTGGGGCAGCTTCTGCACCAGCGGGGCTACCAGAATCTAGAGGCAATGGATCTATCTGCAGGAATGCTGTCAGAAGCGCGGAAAAAGAACCTTTACAAGGATCTCCACCAGGGAGTATTGGGCACAGCCCTAGACTTTCCCTCTGATACTTTTGATGCTATTATTAGCGTCGGCACCTTCACCTTGGGCCATGCCCCCAGCAGAGGTTTTGACGAACTGATCCGCATTACTAAGCCAGGAGGATACATTGTTTTTACCATCCGTCCAGATTATTATGAAAATAGCGATTTCAAAGACAAGCTGCCGGCACTGGAAGCGGCAGGATCGTGGCAGTTGGTAGAACAAGGAGAACCATTTCTAAATCTCCCGGAAGCCGAACCGGATATTTATTTGCAAGTCTGGGTATATAAAGTTTGCTAATTTTTAGTAATTCCATGGAGGAGAGAAAATAAATGCTGAAGCTAGAGGAAAAACATTTAACCCAGAGCGATCTCTTTCTCACCCTGGCCGGGAAGCGCTTCCATTACATCTGGTTGTACGATCATTGTTTGTGTCCTCGGTGTCATCATCCCAGTTCGTTTCAGAAAATAAACGATCTGAGCGACGCCATGGAAATGCCAAAACCAAAATCAGTGCAGTGCCAAGATGAAGGATGGGGTCGAGCCGGGAATCGCTTCCCGATTCTCCCTTGAGGAACCGGACTTGCGATTTTCACCGCATCCGGCTACTGGGTACTAGGCCCTTTTCATAGGTAGACTTAATAGGAATTACTTCCGTTAGCCCTTGCCGCCTGTCTTTTCTTCCCTTTCCTGGTTTAGCGAGTGGTTGTTCTGATAACCGTTAGTATCACCATTTTCAAGTCAGTTTTACCAGTTATCCATACCTTATCCTCCACTTGCGTTTCGGATTAGTTCCGTGGCTTTTTAGGATTACTCATTCCAGCAGCTTCCTAGTATCACCGACCCACGTCAGCGCTGGCTACCCAGCATCATCTACATTACTGTAGATGTTATCCCAGGAATTACCCCGGGCATTCGCTTCTTGGGCCATCCCTCCCCCCGTGGCTTGCGCTTAACATCTAACTTGTCCTGATGGACAGCACACGAGAGGTTACTTCGTTCCCTAACAACATTTCGCGATACCTTTAGGTCCACACTATACCCCGGGAGCTATTTGAGTACTATATTAGCCAGAGTCTAAAACTAATACTAGCTACCATTTCCTTTTTGGGCCAGCGCATATAGCCTTATTTCGCTGGTTCCTTATAACGAGGCTTGCACATGTTTGCCTGCTCTAACCTTGGATATCTTTCCTAGCGGCGTCACCGGCTTAGGCTGCCAGTTATCCTACATTTGAGTCCTCGCTTAGCACCACGATGATGTCGCTTCGTAGCACCGAGGACCGGTGTCACCCCCGTACCTGGGGGGAGGGGAATTTAACCCCCATGCGGTCAGAGTTCCCGGCTAATGAAACCGGGCTAGCGTTCCGTGTTTGACCACGTTAGGCTAGAACGAATCGCACAAACTCATTAAGGGTTGCAGAAGATGAGGAAATCGAAATACTGGATTTAGCAGAAGACTTGCTGGAGAAGTTAGACGAAATTTTCGGCGTTCTCGATACAGAGGAGTAAATCAAAAATAAACGGCGAAAAAGATGAGCGAAAAAACAGACAAAGTACATTGGGTTTACAGTGCCAAGAACAATCAGGAATTAGCCAAAAGGTATGATCAATGGGCGAAGGAATACGAGCAAGATTTGCTGTCCGAGAACTATACCGGACCGGAACCGGCGGTAGAAGAATTGGTGAAATACGTCTCCAAAGATGCTAATATTTTAGATGTGGGGGCGGGGACGGGGCTAGTGGGGCAGCTTCTGCACCAGCGGGGCTACCAGAATCTAGAGGCAATGGATCTATCCGCAGGGATGCTGTCAGAAGCGCGGAAAAAGAACGTTTACAAGGATCTGCACCAGGGAGTATTGGGCACAGCCCTAGACTTTCCCTCAGATACCTTTGATGCTATTATTAGCGTCGGCACCTTCACCTGGGCCATGCCCCCAGCAGCGGTTTTGACGAACTGATCCGCATTACCAAGCCAGAAGGATATATAGTTTTTACCATCCGTCCCGACTATTACGAGAATAGCGATTTCAAAGACAAGCTCCCTGCCATCGAAGCGGCAGGATCGTGGCAGTTAATAGAACAAGGAGAACAATTTCTAAATCTCCGGAAAGCCGAACCGGATATTTATTTGCAAGTCTGGGTATATAAAGTTTGCTAATTTTTGGTAATTCCGTCGAGAAAATAAATGCTGAAGCTAGAGGAAAAACATTTAACCCAGAGCGATCTCTTTCTCACCCTGGCCGGGAAGCGCTTCCATTACATCTGGTTGTACGACCATTGTTTGTGTCCTCGGTGTCATCATCCCAGATCGTTTCAGAAAATAAACGATCTGAGCGACGAAATGCCAAAACCAAAATCAGTGCAGTGCCAAGATGAAAAACTCATTATTGACTGGGAAGAAGACTCCCCCCACCGCAGTATTTTTCCTCTATCTTGGCTTCTAAGTCGTGCCTACGACCCCAAACCGGAGCCCAGATTATCGGATAGGGAAAAGCAACTTTGGGACACAGCTTGGTTAGAAGCCAATCCACCAGAGTGGACTGAATATGGTTATGGTACTTTTGCATCATGAATGAATCAACTTTCTACCCTCGGGTTTACCATCCTGCGGAAAATGCCTTGGGAGAAGTTAGAGACTTTCGTATCCGCGATCGGACCAATTTACTATCTAGGTCAATACGGACGCTACTCCACAGTTAAGGCGATCGCAAACAGTCAAGACTTGTCTCTCTCAGCAGAGGGTCATGCATTATCAGCCCATACGGATATCACCTTCCTGCTGACCCCACCCATTGTGCAACTGCTATGAAGCATCTGGGGGTGAGTCCACCGAAGGAGATTGTCACGATATCGGTGCGGCCTTTCCTTGGGATCTACTGTCGGCACTCCCTCATCCTTGCTTGATTATAGAAGATGCCCATATTAATCTAGTGGGAATGTTAACATATTTTCACCAAAACGGTATTCAAAGTGGTGACTACTTGATTGTTGAAGACACCAACAAATTACACTGGGAATTCTGGAAGGATGGTTGGGACGATCGGGAGGAAATGGAGCAAGGAGCCAAGAAAATGGATGACTTGAGGGATTGGTTGAAAAAACACGAATCCGAGTATCTGGTGGATACATACTATCAGGATATGTACGGGTATAACGGGTCAAAGAACTGGAATTAGATTCTGAAAAGGGTCTAATATAGCAGCGTTGGGAGCATGTCAACTTTGTAAATAAGTATTTTTGCTCTTAAACAGAATTACCTGCTAGAGCATCGGTCCAGTAGGAGTTCGTCCTTGCCCGATAGAAAAAGAAGCCTGTATAAGGTAGAATGTAGTGAGAGTAGGACAGAGGGAAAATAGTCAGGAAAAAGAAATGGCCAGAGTCAGGTATAGCAAGTCTAAATCAAAAGTGCAAACATTTTGGGGTATAGCGCGAGTTTCCCGCTCCCCTCTCCCCTCTCCCTGCGGAACTGCTCAGAGCTCCCTGCTCTGAGCTTATTGCACGACTCCTGCACGACTCACTATAGTAGGGGATACTGTGGGGTGTATGGGGGGTTTTACTCCCCATACACCCCAAACCACCATAAATGGATGATTTTCTCCCCTCTCCCTGCGGAACTGCTCCCTCACGCGCCCGATCGCGCTGCGCGCGCGCCTGCGGCGATCGGGTAATTAACCCACAGTGACGATATAATCAGAGAAACGATAATCGAACATCAAGGAAGAAATTTTATGCCTTCTCCTTTTCCAGGGATGAACCCTTACCTAGAACATCCAGAAATCTGGCCGGGAATACATTTGTTACTCATTAGCGAGCTGACTAATTTCCTGTCTCCTCAACTGCGCTCAAAATGTTGCGGTTGAAGTGCGTATTTATGAAACCATTGGGGAACGAGCCCTGCTGGTTGGCATTCCAAATTTAACTGTCAAAGGTTCGCAGGCGACAACTAAACAGCCAAGGAGCAATGTTGCAGTTGCAGAATCACCAAGTCAACCCCAGACAGTAGAAGTTCCCATACCCGCAACAGTTAAGCAAGGTTATTTAGAAGTGCGAGAGGTAGCCACCAGAGAAGTAGTAACAGTCATTGAAATACTCTCTCCCGTTAATAAACGTTCTGGGGAAGGACGCAAGCAATATGAGAGTAAACGCAATAAAGTCTTAGGCAGTTCAACTCATTTAGTGGAAATTGATTTACTGCGTAAGGGGCGAACGATGCCAGTTTATAGCAGCAATAGTCAAACTCATTACCGAATTTTAGTCAGTCGAGGGGACTGTCGTCCTCAAGCAGATTTGTATGCATTTAATTTGCGAGATACCATTCCTGCATTTACCTTACCTTTGAAGTCTGGAGATCGGGAACCATTGGTAGAGCTACAGTTATTGTTGAGTAATATATACGACTTTTGAGGATGTTACGATCTGGCAGTAGATTATACTCAAGAGCCCGTGCCGCCATTGTTGTCAGCAGATCGGGTTTGGGTCCATAGATTGTTAACGGAGCAAAAACTGCGATAGTGTCCTGAAAAATATTTGGTAAATTAATGTGTAACCGACTGGTGTTGTCGGGAGGTTCTTGCGTCACAGTCTCACATTCGTCCGCCGTAACTTTTACCCACCCTCAACCCCTTGGCAGTTCTCTGGTATTCGTCCCTGTCGTTTTCCTTAACCGAGAGGTATTGATAGAGTTACCTCATCGGTGCATTCGGCTTACAGTTTTCTGGGACGATCCGTATCGCGATCGCGTTATCGAATGCATTCCCTGACCTGTACGCACAAATTGCGCCCCGGAGGCGAATAGATGTACAATCAGGTGCTCAGAGCGAGATCTGGATACAGATGCAAAAAATAATTGAAGTTTTACCGGATAAGACAGGGCTGATAGAAAGGGCCCTAGCAGTAGTCCTAGATAAGATGCAAAGTGCCTTCCAGTCGCGAGGCACTTGTACCATAGCCCTTGCTGGCGGCAGTACCCCCAAGCCTCTGTATGAAGCCCTGGCGGCCCAAGATTTACCCTGGGAGAAAATTCACGTGTTTTGGGGCGACGAACGCTATGTGCCACCGTCCCATCCAGATAGTAACGCCGGCATGGCCCGGAGTGCTTGGCTCGGCGGGGTAGACATGCCAGCAGCTAATATCCACCCCATGCCCACGGATGGAGACTCTCCCGCAGGGGATGCAGTCAAACATGATGCCCAGTTGCGGGAGTTTTTCGGATTACCGGTCGGAGAGTTCCCAGCTTTTGATGTCATATTGCTGGGCATGGGAGACGATGGCCATACCGCTTCCCTGTTTCCCCACACAGAAGCTTTAAATGTGCGCGATCGGCTAGTAACGGTGGGCAATAAAGACGGTACTCCTAGGATTACCTTTGCAGTACCGCTCATAAATCAGGCTCGCTGCGTACTATTTATGGTTGCTGGCGCTAATAAAAAACTGGCCCTGGCCCAAATATTTGCACCGGCAGCAGATGAAAGGGCCTATCCAGCCCGTATGATTCAACCCCAGGGAGAACTATGGTGGCTGTTGGATGAGGCGGCGGGTTCAGAGATGCAGCGATCGTCGAGTTGCCCCGTCGATTGTTAAAATCAGACTGTCCGTATCCCTTGCGGGAGCGCAGCCATGGCACGACTAACCCGCCCTAAAGGGTCGGGCTACACAAACAAAGCCCGCCTGCGCGGGCTAAGAATTTTTAGACTACTAACAAATATGATTGTCTGCCCTAATTGCAATCACTCTAACCCTGACGGGGCTCAAGCCTGCGAAGCTTGTTTAACACCTTTACCATCTATGACTAATTGTCCTAAATGTGGGGCCACGATACAAGCGGATGCTAAATTCTGCAGTAGCTGTGGCTATGGACTACAACCAGCAGCTGAAGCAGATGAAAACGAAACCCCGGTTAATTCCACGAACCTTGGGGAAAATGCCATGCCTAGTTCAGATTTAGAAATGTCTGCACAGCAATTAGAACCAACTATCAGCGTCCAACCAGTTGCTGGCGAGGTGGAAACCGAAACTACTGAAACCAGTAGTAGCCCCCCGGCATCAGTAGCACCAAAAGTGCCAGCAACATCAATCTCAACCCAGACAGTGGCGCCAGCGGCAAGCAATGCCCAAACTCAGCTACAACAGCAAAGTGCGAGGCTATTGCACGTCAGAACTAATCAGTCGATCGAATTACCGCAGCACTTATCGGTAATTCATGTAGGGAAGCCGAATGATAAAGTGCAGCCGGATATAGATGTGTCGGGATTCGCAGATTCAGATGTGGTTTCCCGGATTCATGCGAATCTGAGGATGGAGGGAGATGGCTACTATATTGAAGATGTGGGCAGCGCCAATGGCACTTACATTAACAATATGCCCTTAGCAGTGGGCAATAGGCACCGCTTGCGAGCGGGCGATCGGATTTCTTTAGGGAAAAATGACCTGGTGACGTTTTTGTTCCAGATATCATAAGCTGGCACATAGGATATATTGTAGCAGCATCCATTGGTGCCAAATGGTACCAATAGGCTCCTGCCGATTACACAGAACTGAAAACTGCCGATGTGATTACCCTAACCCTTTTGCATCCACTTCAGGATACACCGGTTCAAAATTGGACTTTTGAAAAAGAACCGGTGATTAGGATTGGACGATCTACCGATAATAATGTGATTCTCTACAGTGCTGTGGTATCCCGCCACCACCTAGAGTTACGGCGTGGGGAAGATTCCCAGTGGGAACTGCGGAATTTAGGCACGAATGGGACTTATCTGGATGGTAAGCGTATAACTCAAGTGAGCGTAGTGGATGGAAAGGTGATTCGTCTAGCTCGCTCTGGCCCTAAAATCAAAATCAGCATTGATGCCACAACAGGGACGAAACACCAGCGGTTGCCGCCACGGCTCTCAAATGGGATGAACGCAGATGGAAATAATGGATAATTAACCACAGATGAACACAGATGAACAGAGATTTTTATTTTTTGGATTTTGTTTCTTGAGCAGGGATGGAGTCACGGACACTCCCCGTCATTCCTGTCACCTTTTCTCGTCATTCCCTGTCACTTCCTCGAAGGCAGGAGGAAAGCGGGAATCCAGAGATGAAACCACAGACGGGCATAATTGACAATTGGCAATTGATAATGGATAATTGTTTAACTAACCACAGATGAACACAGATTGAATCAAACCTACTGGGATACGAGCCACCAGGAGTAATATATACTATGACACAATCACACAATATCCAGGCGATACTCAAAGATACAAATTACCGTCTTGGTCTGTTTTCAGACGATGAAATCACCGATTTAAGCCGGGAAATTTTCACCAAGGTTGTTCGCGGGAAAAATGTCCCATTTATTCTTTGTATTGTTCGCGAAAAGGATATTCAGCTCAAGCCGGAGTAAATTGTCCGCCAACTTTACGTAGCCAGACTGATTCATGACTATGGCTATCCCAAAAAACGCCTCGCCTTTGAACATCCGGTTAATTTTGGACGGGAAAAGAAAAGTGCAGACATCGTCGTTTTTGATAAAGATCGTATCGACACCCCGTACATTATTGTCGAACTAAAAAAACCCAAACTCAAAAATGGAAAAGATCAGCTTAAATCATACTGCAATGCTACAGGAGCACCGATTGGAGTTTGGACGAATGGTGAGCAGATCTCTCACTATAACCGCAAAGACCCCAATCATTTTGAAGACATCACGGATATCCCCAAGGCAGATCAAACCCTCAAGGATATTCTGAGTGAGCGTTTCACCCTGAAAGACTTGCTTATCAAAGACAAGATAGCTAATGAACGCAAATCCCTGAAAGATCTCATTCTGGAAATGGAAGATGAAGTGTTGGCAAACGCGGGGGTTGATGTTTTTGAAGTGGTGTTCAAACTTATTTTTACAAAGCTTTATGATGAATTTTTAAGCAAGGGGGACAAGAATAATATCAATTTCTACCTTGAACAGAATCTTGATGATGCCGAGCGCGGAGATTATGACAATATCAGGGAATCTCTTGAAAAACTAAATGATCAAAAATTCCGTGTCATGGAGTTCAGAAATACAGGGCAAACAGATACCGAGCTTAAAAACAAAATTCAACGACTATTTGACAAGGCGCAAAATCAATGGACAGGAGTTTTTCCCGAAGAATCAATCTTTGAGCTGTCCGATAGCCACCTTTCCGTCTGTGTCTCCAGTTTGCAGGATGTTAAGCTGTTTAACTCAAACCTGCAAGTTATTGATGAAGCTTTTGAATATTTGGTCAACAAATCTGCCAAGGGCGAAAAAGGGCAGTATTTCACGCCGCGTCATGTGATTGATATGTGCGTGCAGATGCTTAACCCCAAACGAGGTGAGTATATGATCGATACCGCATCAGGCAGTTGTGGTTTTCCCGTCCATACTATTTTTAAGATCACCGGGCATCTCTTTACCAATGCGGAAATACCCGAAGAGGACAAGCAACATATTCTCAGGATATTTGGTATCGACTTTGATGAAAAAACCGTTCGTGTTGCTCGGACGCTGAACCTGATTGCAGGTGATGGCGAAGCCAATGTCCTCCATCTGAACACGCTGGATTTTGAACGCTGGGGCGATAAAACCGAAAAAGATCCGAAATGGATAAACACCTACGGCAAGGGCTTTGAGCGGTTAAAAAAATTAAGAGCCGAAAAAAATAGCGATAAACGCTTCAACTTTGATGTTCTGATGGCTAATCCTCCTTTTGCGGGGGATATCAAGGAAAGCCGTCTGTTACATAATTACGAGCTCGGATTTAAGTCCGATGGAAAAAAGGCACAAAGCAAAGTCGGTCGAGATATTCTGTTTATTGAGCGCAACCTTGATTTCCTCAAATCCGGTGGTCGCATGGCGATTGTCCTGCCACAAGGTCGCTTCAACAATACTAGCGATAAGCATATCCGTGAATTTATTGCCGAGCATGGTCGTATTCTTGCTGTGGTCGGCCTACATGGCAACACTTTCAAGCCGCACACGGGAACGAAGACAAGCGTTCTATTTGTGCAGAAGTGGGATGATGAATTGTGTCCGAAGGTTGAGAACTATCCGATCTTCTTTGCCGTGAGCGGGAAAGGCGGTAAGGATAATTCAGGCGACTATGTTTTTGTTAAAAGCGAAACTGGGCAGTACAGGCTGGATCGCAACGGACATTTAATCGTTGACCATGATCTACATAATCATGCTGGCGAATTGCCGGATGATATCGCGGAAGCATTTGCTGAATGGGCGACAGACGAGAAGCTGTCATTTTGGGTGGAGGCGTAATACGTGCAATATTCAATTGTAACCTTTAATGAATTGTCTCGAACAAAATCATTTCGTATTGATGCTGAGTATTATCGGCCAGTTGCGATTGAATATGAAAACATAATTCTGAATAAATTGCATGGCGAATCTATAAGTGAGATTGGTTGCTCTGTTGTGAGCGGGCCATTTGGCTCATCATTGAAAAGCGAGGCATATCTTGATCGTGGAGTCCCCCTCGTCCGCATATCGGACCTTAGAGATTTTTTGATATCTACTGATGAGCTGATTTATATATCCCCAGAAAACCATGCTCGTCTATCAAGTTCTCAGTTATTAGTAGGTGATATAGTGTTATCGAAGGTTGGAAACACCATTGGTGTTGCATCAATCGTTACAGAAGATATAGGGCCTTGTAATATTAGCGAGAACAATATCGGCATTCGGATGCCGAAGGATTTTCGCGCTGAAAATAAGTCTTTCATGGTCACGTATCTCAACAGCAAGCCTGGTCAACATCAGATACTAAGAGCTATTAGCGGTAATGCACAGCCGAAGCTAAATGTGGCAGATATTGAGGAGATAAAGGTTCCTCATGTGTCTGATAATTTTGCATGTGCTATTCATGAAACACTGGAACTATCCAAGGGCTTAATCATTCAGGCAGAAACTTTTTATGCTCAAGCCAATATCTTTCTTTTGAAAGAGCTTGGGTTAGCAAATTGGCAACCCAAGCACCAGCTTACCTTTATCAAAAACTATTCCGACACCAAGCAAGCCCAGCGTATAGATGCAGAATATTTCCAACCCAAATATGATGACATCATCAACGCTATAAAGTCCTACAAGGGTGGCTGGGACAGATTGGAAAATCTAGTCACTTTGAAAAATAGCAATTTTACACCTAAAGAAAAAAAAACTTATCAATATATAGAATTGGCAAACATTTCCGGTAATAGTGAAATTAAAAATTGTACAACTGATGAAGGGCAGAACCTGCTCACAAGAGCAAGGCGTAAAGTAAATACAAGCGATATCATAGTATCATCAATTGAAGGCTCTTTATCTAGTATTGCAATAATCGAAGCTGAATACAATAATTCTCTTTGTTAAACAGGTTTTCATGTCATCAAATCAGAACATTTTAACCCTGAGACATTACTTTTATTGTTGAAAAGTTCAGTCGGCCAACTACAGCTAAAAAAAGGCTGTAGTGGCACAATCTTAAATGCAATTGATCGAAATGAATTTAAGAAGATAATTTTGCCGAGTATTCCCAAATCAAAACAACTAGAAATCCAGAACAAAGTCACGGAATATTTCAATTTACGCAAGCAATCAAAGCGTCTTTTAGAAAGTGCTAAACATGCTGTTGAAATGGCGATTGAGCAAGATGAAGACACGGCTATACAATGGCTCAACCAACAAACAAATATCTAACAGATGCTATTAGTGCCGGTGAATAACTCAACTATTTATCATCTGTGGTTAAATCTCAATAATTATCAATTGTCAATTATCCATTGCCCATTGATTTTGTAGCTTGTGCTACCACCGGGGTTTTGGATGAAGACACCAAGTGCTTTCAAGCCCTGAATATCTCGTAGTGCCGTGTCGTTTGAGCACTTGGCTATCTTCGCATATTTGGAGGTATTCATATAACCTCTAAAATTATCTTCCAACATGCGCTTAATGATAAGTCGCTGGGGACTTCAGACCCTATAATATGGGTACTATTGGATGATGAAGAGTCCCAGCAGTCAACAAGGCCGGATCTGAATTAGCAAGATTAGGGAAAAACGGAGAGCATTACGCTCTTCTGCTAGCTGGATGTGGTAAGATAGATCCAACGGAAGACATTTGGGCGATCGCCAGCCCTGATGTTTTCTCCAATTATAAAGGGCTAAATGCTATGTCGGTGATAACCTTATCCCTAATGCATCCAACGCAACCGGTGACAATTCAAAGTTGGACTTTTGAACCAGACTCGGTAATTAAGATTGGTCGGGCAAAAGATAATGATGTAGTGGTTCATAGCTCAGTGGTTTCCCGTAACCATTTGGAACTGTGGCAAAATGGGACTGATTGGGAAATTATTAGTTTTGGTTCTAATGGCACCTATGTGAATAATGAACCGATCGCCCAACAGCCAGTGTCGGACGGTATGATAGTCCGCTTGGGAAGTTCGGGACCGAAAATTAAAATTCGCTTAGGTGTTTTAGACCCAAATGCGAAAAGCAGAAAGGCGGGAGAGCAGCGATCGTCTGGCACAGGTACAGGTGATGCCTCAAAAGACCGCCAGACTTTCTTGACTGGGAAAAAAGATAGTGAGCCGCCAGCAACTGAGGTAGAAATTAGGCGGAGTTGAGGAAAAGTCCCAGTGTAGGTCTCCAGTAAACTGGCGATGGATGTTGTTACCATTAGTGACTCTTGAGCCCGACTATAAGGGCTGAAAACCACGGCAATGGCGCATGGCTGCCAGCGCAGCGCTATCAGAATGCAAGCAAGTGCGATCGCTCCACAAGCCTCCGCAGATAAGGGTAGTAAGGGAATTAATAAGGATAATATTAAGATTTGTGTGATTCGGTTAAGTGAATTTTACAGGCATTGGGCCTCGGCTGAAACTTGTAGTCGATCGGGTAATCTATTGAGAATAGTTTGGTAGAAAAAATGGCTGAGCTAAGACAAAATGTGATTACCAGAGAATGGGTGATCATTGCTACAGAGAGGGCAAAAAGACCGGATCAGTTTGCTAGAGAAAAAGAGGCGATCGCGCTGTCACCCTACGCTCTAAATTGTCCTTTTTGTCCGGGAAACGAAGAGGATACGAGTGTGGAATCATTGCGTCTCGGCGATGAGAAGGGGTGGCAAGTGCGTGCAGTTGCCAACAAATATCCAGCGCTTTCCCTAGAAATAAAAGGAAAGAGGAAGGTAAATGGCATTTACCGTTCTTTGCCAGCAGTAGGATATCACGAAGTGATTATCGAACATCCCCGTCACGACCTAACTACGGCACTGCTAAATGTTGAGGATGTAGCTCAGATTTTGCGGGCCTATCGTCAGCGATATGCGGAGATATCCCATGATCGGGGCATGCAAACGATTATTATCTTCAAGAATCACGGGAAAGATGCCGCAACTTCCCTGGAACATCCGCACTCGCAGCTAGCGGCTATACCAATTGTACCACACCAATTGCGAAGCCGCATAGAAGAAGCAATTCGCCATTTCGATGATACGGGGGAATGCCTATACTGTCGAACTCTAGAGGATGAATTAGAAGCAGGGGAGAGAATTGTTTTAGAAAGCGAACATTTTGTGGCGTTTATGCCCTATGCGCAGCTTTCACCATTTCATATGTGGATTTTTCCTCGCCGACATTACTCATCCTTTGATAAGATTAGTGAGCCAGAGATTCTGGATCTTGCCTATAACCTGAAAACGGTGCTGGCCAAGTTGTACTATGGCTTGAATAATCCCGATTATAATTATACGATCCGTTCTATCCCTTTGAAGGAGCAGGAGACGGTATATTTTCACTGGTACATAGCGATTATCCCCCGGATTTCTAAAACAGCTGGGTTTGAGTTGGGCAGCGGCATGTATATTAATACGGCGTCGCCAGAAGAAAGTGCCCAGTTTTTGCGGGATGTGCAGCTTCCTAATGTAGAATGATTAGAGTAGGCTTAAGGATAAGGAAAGAAGTTATAATCAAGGGAGCGATCGCCCCTTGACCATAGCTCTCACCCTGACTATATAGGTTCTTCCCACCGCCAAAAAGAGGATCAGTAATGATATCTAGCTTGGATAAAATTAATCCGGTCATCACTAACTGAGTAAGTAATACGGTGTTCCTGGGTGAGTCGCCGTGACTATGTATTGGAACCCAAATGTTTAAGCCGTTCTGGCTTGCCAATCCCTGTAAAAGGGTCGCGCACGATCGCCTCTATCAGCTTAAAGGCACGGAGGGCTGTCTTACGGTCTGTTTCAATCCAATAAACCAGATCTTCACGAAACTCTCGATTAAAGACAGCATCTCGAATTGGGGTTTCTATGGCTGCGCCACGCTGCGCGAACGGACTGCTGCTTATCTTTCTTCTGAGCCAATCTCTAACTCCTCACGTAGTTCACTGACAGTCTGAGGTTTCTCAGTTCGGGCTTTAACTCTTTCTAGGGCTGTTAGCAGACGGGCAGCATTTTTGGGCGATCGCAATAAATGAACTGTTTCCATCAAGCTAGACAGTTTATCTGCGGCGATTAAAGCAACTTTTTCACCATCGGGTCGGCTAATGATGACCACATCCCGAATGGCTGCGCCACGCTGCGCGATCGGCAATAACTTGCTCGCAGAGTTGAACGAGATTGGCACTAGCGTCAGTCAAGGTTGTCTGGGTCTGTGTTAACATAGTCAGAAATAAGCTGATTTGTCGGGTCAATAGTAGATTATAACTTAATGAGTTCCCAGAGGAGGCAAGACTGCTAATTTCCTGGGATGATTTACCAGTTTGCGGAGGCGATCGCTCAATAACAGAACAACGCATCTGGTTTTTCCAGGCTGTAGTTCAGCCGTTCAAACCCAATTACACGACCATCTTTATCTTTAATTAAAGAAAACTCTTCTCCAGTTTCCTCTGCGAGAAACTCTTTACTGGGGTCATTAAACCAGACTGTGAGGGTTTTACCTTCTTCATCATAGTAAATTTTTAGAGCGTCCATACAAATTATCCTCGTTTAATTTTGAGTTATCGCCACTATTGAAGTATTATTGATTACTAGTATACTGGTTGCGAGTTCTACTGTCAATCTCTTATTAGAACTCTTCTTAATCGTGGCCAAGGTTTTGGAAAGTGACTGGGGACTGAGTAAGTGAAAAGTAATAGTTTTTTAGACTTTTGCTCCATCCAATGCCCCCTGGTTGACCGACAAAAGTAGTCAACCAGGGGGTGTCAGCAGCAATATTCGGCGATTAACTATTGCGGCACAGACTTACGACTCCCCTGGTGCAAGCCAGTCGAAGGGATCGGCTGGCTCGAACTCTGCCGACACCTCGCCTGCGAGGGCGAACCGGTCAGAGGCGCGGTTGGTGCCTGGCAGGAAGGTCAGACCTCCGATCTCATTCCAATAGGCATTGAGCGGGATCTGCCCATCGAAGGGAGGCGAGTTAATCATCACTTTGTATTCCCGCCCATGATGGATAACTAGTTCACCATCGATGTATTCAAAGATCGCTGAGTCCCCAGTCCGGTCGGACAGTGACAGGTGTGCGCTAGCGCTGCTGCCATTGGGCAAATCGGCTGCAACGATCATGAATCACGTGCTGCTGTTCTGAATTTTCAATATGCTATTTTTGTGGATCGGGAGCGCACAGGAGACTACCAAACGACCTATGGGTTGAGAGAAATCATACATGGTAACAAAGATGATGTGGTTGCATTCCTAGAAGAGCGTAGTGCGATTCGTTCTAGTCTAACGTGGGCAACTACGGAACGCTAGGCCAGGTCCAAACTGGTAACTCTGGTATTCATGGGGGTTAGATTCCCTCTCTCCAAGTGTGGGAGTAACACCGGTCCTTAGTGCTGCTGAGTCACATCACGGTGGTGCGGAGCAAGGACTTAAATGTAGGATAGCTAGCAGCCTAAGCTAGTGACGCCGCTAGGAAAGATGCTAATGGCTAGAACAAGCGAACCTGTGTACGCCTCGTTATCTAGAACCAGCGAAATAAGGCTTAAAGCGCTGGCCCAAAAGGGAAATGGTAGTTTGTGCTGGTTCTTGCACTTGGCCAGTATCGCACTCTAAGAACTCCCGGGGTATAGCAGGGGCCTAAAAGCATCGTGAAATGATACTAGGGAACGAAGTAACTTCTCGTGTGCTGTCTAGATTGGACAAGTTAGATGTAAAGCGCAAGCCGCGAGGGGAAAGATAGCCCGAGAAGCTAATGCCTAGGGTAACGCCTATGGATATGATGGGGTGTTCCTCATCCAGCTGACGCGGGTTGGTTAAAGTAGGAAATCTTGGGTAAGAGTATCTCTAAGACGCCGGAGGCCTCTCGAAGGTTGGATGACTGGTAAAACAGACTTGGAAATGGTAATACTAAAGGTTATCTGGCAGCGCCGCTTACCAACCAGGAAAGGAGTGAAATCGCATGAGATGAGGGACAAGTGGAGCAATCCGTAGTAATTTTAGTAGTGACAATGCCCTACTTGCCAGTAGCCGGATGCGGTGAAAGTCGCACGTCCGGTTCCGAATGGGAGAGTTAGGGGGTGACCCCTAGCTCGACCCCGACTACCTACCTCTAGACGAGATCGGACGTGAGGCCCTGGCCTCACGCATAAGGCTCCAACCTCCGGAACAAGGTTACATCACCATCTCTAATGCGCTGCAATGAAGGTTACAATACCGAAGGATTAGAGAACTGGCGATCGCAGGGACAACCCCTGGGGTGGAGAATATTCACCGGTAGCGCTATGGCGCAAAGGGGTTGCCAAAAATCCGTGTGCGACCTGTATCACTTGACAAGCATGAGACGATAGTATATCATGCTTGTCAAGTGATACAGCCGGGCAGTACGAGTAGTGCTAGACATCGAAAGCAACGGATAGTAGTTCAGGCCACGAGGGGTTAGGGGTATTGAGTAAGCTTGCCCAAAAAATACTTTATGTGAGATAGAATTTACTTATTCTTGGCAAAAGTAAGCTTAATGTGAGAGAAAATCGACTTAGTATAGCAAAAAAAAGCATTTTTTTTGCTATACTCGACTTATTATAGATTAAAATAGATATTTTATAGATCGAAATCGATATATTATAGTTTGTAATCGACTGATTCTGGAGCGTAATCGACTTATTATAGCCAAACAAAGCCTTTTTTTTGCTATAATCGACTTATTATAGATCGAAATAAATATATTATAGGTCTAACTCGATATATTATAGGTCTGAATAGACTTATTTTGGATCGGAATAGACTTATTCTCAGTCAACAACCCCCAACCTGCCTTGGCCAGAGTAGGCAAAGGTTTACAGACTGTAGGATTCGTGGATACCCGAAAGCCTCTACCAAATGCGAGCGAGTACCGGTGGTTTGGGTTCTGTTTCGATATCTTTCGATCTGACAGGGGCTCTCCCCCCAGAGTTGGGCGCTCTCAATTTGCTAGCCCTCGATCTGTCCAACAACCAACTGACAGGGGCTCTCCCCCTAGAGTTGGGCGCTCTGCTCAATTTGCGAGATTTCGATCTGTCCGACAACCAACTGACAGGGTCGATCCCTCCAGAGTTGGGCAATTTGTCCAATTTGGAATACCTCTATCTGAGCAACAACCAATTGACAGGGTCGATCCCCCAAAGCGTCTTAGATATGCTCGCCGTTAAGGCCTTGGAAAACCCTCCTTATGTAGAGACTGAGATTTCCGACCAACGGGTAGTAGTCGGGGATAACTTCAATCTAGACATTAGCGAGAACTTCGGCGACATCAACAACGACATTTCCAGCTACAGCGCCAGCGGTTTACCCCCGGGTTTAACCCTCAACCCACAGGGAATGCTCAGTGGCAGTCCTACCACGGAGGGCAATTTTGCTGTGACAGTAACGGCATCGGATAGTGGGAGACTCGAAGTTGAAGATTACTTTGAGATTTTGGTGGTAGAGCCTGCTCCTCTCAATGCCAATGATTATACGGCCCTGGAGGCTCTCTATGAAAGTACTGGGGGGACGAATTGGACAAATAACAGCGGCTGGAATAACTGGGATTTCAGCAGCGAAACTCCTCCGGCTGCCTCAGAGGCTGACAATTGGTATGGGGTGACAGTAACGGAAGACAGGGTGACAGAACTCGCTCTGGAGAACAACCAACTGACAGGGTCGATCCCCTCAAATTTGGGCAATTTGTTCAATTTGGAAAACCTCGATCTGAGCAACAACCAACTGACAGGGTCGATCCCCCAAAGCGTCTTAGATTTATCCAGCTCAAGGAACTTGGAAAACCCTCCTTATGTAGAAATTGAGATTTCCGACCAACGGGTAGTAGTCGGGGATAACTTCAATCTAGACATTAGCGAGAACTTCGGCGACATCAACAACATCTCCAGCTACAGCGCCAGCGGTTTACCCCCGGGTTTAACCCTCGACCGACAGGGAGTGATCAGTGGCAGTCCTACCACGGGGGGCAATTTTGCTGTGACAGTAACGGCATCGGATAGTGGGAGACTCGAAGTTGAAGATCCCTTTGAGATTGTGGTAGATCCTGTGGGGTAAAGATATCCTCAATGGCACCCTAGGGGACGACTTTATGTATGGCTATTGGGAAGACGACATCCTTGATGGGGGCCAGGGGAATGACTGGTACGAGGGGGGTAAAGGCCCGGGATACCTTTGTTTTGGGGGTAAGCGAGGGCCATGATACCCTCTCAGACTTTGAAGATGGCGCTGAATTGATAGGCAATTCCGGATGTCACTCACTTTTACTTCCTTGTCTCCTGGGTAGTGCGATACGATGTCTCCCCTTTTGTGCGACTACGATGTTCCCAGCGCTACGAGCACTACCCGGGGAACATCGAGCGACCGGGAGACATCAGCACTAAAGTGCTTACTACGAAGGTGAGGGCCCGGGGAGACTTACGCGCCTACAGCTTCTTTAGCGGCGTACATGACTTCAATGGTGATTTCATCTAGGCCCCGATCGCGTGCGAATTTCTCTGTATTCCGCTTGACCTTACCGCGAACAAAACCTGGTACTTTATTCAGTTCTGCCCGGGCATCTTTAGTCCAGTTTAGGTCAGAATCAGCAGAAATGCCTTTGTGAATTACTTCCTTGGTGTCGTGACCGCCAAAGATTTCTAACAGATGGTCTTCCATGCCCAAGGTGAAGGAATTGTACACCAAATCTGTAACTTGGTTCGTACCTTCATAACCCAGGAATGGTTTGTAACCGATCGGGAAATTCTGGATGTGAATGGGGGCGGCAATTACGCCGCAGGGAATGTTCAAGCGCTTGCCTACGTGCCGTTCCATTTGGGTGCCGAAAATGGCCGAGGGTTCGAAGCGGGCGATCGCATCCCCGATTTCTCCATTATCATCGCTAATCAGCACCTCATCACAATATTCGCTCACCTGTTCTCGGAACCAATCAGCATCGTACTTGCAGTAAGTTCCGGCCCAAACCACATGTATTCCCATTTCCCGCGCCAGAATTTTGGTCATGGCAGCAGCGTGAGTATTGTCACCGAACACTACCACTTTTTTACCGGTCAAATTCTGACAGTCAATGGAACGGGAGAACCAAGCAGCTTGGGAAACGAACCGAGTCTGATTGTCGATATACTCTTCATAATCCACATTGGCACCTTGGGCATTGAGTACCTGTTGAATCTTGCGGAGGCAACGGGCCGTTTTCACCACACCCATGGGCGTGATATCCACATAGGGCATGGCCAACTCTTGTTCCAGATAACGGGCTGTCATCAGGCCAATTTCCCGATAAGGCGCTAGGTTAAACCAGGCGCGAGGCAGGTTCTTCAGGTTGTGAACCGAGGCCCCTTCGGGTATTACCTCGTTCACTTCAATGCCCAAGTCGGCCATCAGGCGTTTCAGTTCGATGCAGTCATGCTGATTGTGAAAACCTAGGGTAGAAATGCCGATGATGTTAACGGAGGGTTTTTCCGTTTTGCCTGCTGGCAGTTCGCCTTTCTTCTTCGCCTTCTGGATGTAGAACTTGACTATTTGATCTAGAGTGCTGTCTGCTGCTTGCAGTTCGTTCACCCGATAGTGGTTCACGTCCGCTAGCATCACGTCGCCTTGGGCATCCATCTGGGCCCGTGAGACGAAGTTTTCCAGGTCTTCTTGCAGGATGCTGGAGGTGCAGGTGGGAGTAAGCACGATCAGATCCGGGTTCTCCTCCCGATCCTTGCGGACGATGTTGTCTACCACCTTTTCTTGAGAACCCCGGGCCAGAACGTTGCGGTCCACGACGCTGGCGGTCACCGGCGTGTAGTCCCGCTCCCGCTCTAGCATGGAACGCATAACGTTGAAGTAGTCATCCCCGAGGGGGGCGTGCATGATCGCGTGGACGTTCTTGAAGGAACTGGCTATGCGGAGGGTGCCAATGTGGGCCGGGCCTGCATACATCCAGTAAGCCAATTTCATATATTCTTCTCCGTTGTCCTAGTTGAGAATGTGATTGCTTTTGCCGGGATCCCCCCTCGCCGCGAATTCGGGGAGAAGGAATGAGGGAAGTAGGCGCTCTTTGTAGGGTGGACACTGCCCACCAGTTCAATAGGTAGTGGCCATTGCCCACCAGTTCAATAGGTAGGGTGGGCCGTGCCCACTGTCAGACC
This sequence comes from uncultured Hormoscilla sp., assembly GCA_963921275.4. Lineage (GTDB taxonomy): Bacteria > Cyanobacteriota > Cyanobacteriia > Cyanobacteriales > Desertifilaceae > Hormoscilla. The sequence goes on from OZ001293.3 coordinate 107,504, forward strand.
CTACCGGTAGTTGAGAACTGTTTGATTTCCGTAAGTGATTCCTAGGCCTACGGAAATCGTGATGGCATTGTCCTAATATAAAGCCCATCGGGCGTACTGATGATGATAGCCGATCTCGCCGTTACCCTATGAGGGTGCGATCGGCATATCAGGGTCCGTATGGGGGTGGGAGTGTCACAGGTGTACCAAGGCCCTAAGTTGCTACCGGTCTCTGCATCTGGGGCGATCGCCTACAAAGAGAATATCTTGGCTGATCATAGAAAAAAGGAGGTAGCAATGCCAACGAAACAAGATTGGAACTGGTTAGCCATCAACTCTCATTATCAAACCGCCACTGCTGTGCAACAACTTTTGCAAGAGGGAAATTCAATCGCAGCGGGAAATCAGGATTCTGGCATAGGCTCTCAACCCTGGTTTTGTGGGTAAAGCTTCATCCGATCGCTGCCAAATACTTCCTGGAGGTATTCGTTGATTACCAGTGATTCATAGACTACTGTTTCGCCATGCTGAATTACAGGTACGGTGCCATTCGGGTTGAGTTGATGAAACCAGTCGGTTTTATTGTCTTTACCTAATTCAATGTTCTTGTAGGTAAAATCAACTTGCAGCTCTCACAGCGCGATCCAACTCCTTTGAGCATAGGGGCAATTGCGGTTAGCGTAAAATATTAATGCCGGTCGATCGTTCATGTTTCCTCTGTTCCCTCTTGCTATTGGTTTTCCTGATGATAGCATGTTTACCTGATTGTAGTCCCGATGTCAATTTGGGGCAATGCTCAACTCCTCAATGTTCCAGAATGGTCCGCTATTTGCTGAAAATTTAATATTCTGTACCCGATCGCGCACCGCCTGCATATCTAGTTGATTCACCAGGAAAAACACGGGTAACTGTTCGGCGACTATTTGCTGAAATCTGCCGTAAATCTGCTGGCGCTTGTTCTCATCCAGTTCGGCTGCTCCCGCCGCGAACAGACTGTCTATCTCTCGTTCCCAGTCAGAAACCTGCCAACCTTCGATCAGGGGTTGTCCCGGTTGCGGACCTTGGTTAAATTGATGAAAGGAGCCCCTACTCGACCAGAACAAGGATAGCAGGTTAGGTTCAATATCGGCACCAGAAACGGCAAAGGAACCCACATAACATTCCCAATCTCGACTTACCAACAGCTTTTTGAGGATAACATTGAAGTTGAGTACCTGTAAATCCGCTTTGATGCCAATCTGAGCCAAGTCTTGTTGGATATGAACCGCCGTATCGATCCGAGCCTTCTCGGAAGATTTTACCAGGAGAGTAAATTGTACCCGATTTCCATCCCAGTCCAGAAGCTCCTTTTCCCTATTGTACTGAAAACCTGCTTCTAGCAATATTTTCTTTGCCTTCTGGGGGTCGTAGTTGTAGACCTTTAACCCTGAAGAGGGAGACAGATAATAAGGACTTTGCTCTGCCAGGGGCGAATTTTGTAATTGACCCAGTCCCCGATAAATATTGTTTTTTATTCGGGAGCGATTGATGGCATAGGCGACTGCTTGTCTGAAGGCTAAGCTATTGAACCAGCGAGACTTGATGGGGTCTACAAAGGGTTTACCTTTAGCATTGCGGGCTTGATTGAGATTGAAACCGACAAAGCGAATGCCAGGACTCGGGCCGCCGTTGTAAATGGTATATTTGCCGCGCTTTTCCTCTCGCTTCAGTAACTCAAATTCCTTTGACGTCACCTCCAGGGTATCAAGTTCCCCAGAGCGAAATCTGAGTAATTGGTTGTCCGTGGATGCAATAATTTGTAATACTAAGCGATCGATGTAGGGCATCGGATTTCCCCGATCGTCTTTTCGCCAGTAATAGGGGTTCCGTTCCAAGACCACCCGTTCTCCTGGTCTGTAGCTGATGAGGCGGTAGGGACCGTTGCTAATAATGTTTTGGGGATCTGTGTCCGTTCCCCACATAGAAATAAATTGAGGATTTCCTTGACTATCGAGCGATCGCACGGAGTCCCGCAAAGCATGAGCGGGCATAATTGCCATTATTCTGATGTATCTGACAAAGGGGGCAAAGGGTTCGGGTAAGATAAACTCAACTCGGCGATCGTCTAGTTTCCGCACCGTTGGGAAAGTACTGCCAATGCGCAGAAAATCTCGATATATAGTGGGAATTTTGGGATTTAGATAAATCTCCTGAAAGGTAAAGACTACATCATCTGCGGTGAGAGGTTCTCCATCTGACCATTTTAGCCCCGACCGCAGGGTAAAAGTAATTCTTCCCCGATCGTCACTAAACACCCAGGACTCAGCCAGTGCGAGTTCCAACTCGGCGGTGATGCCATTTTTAGCCACTAATCCTTCGTAGATGTAAAGAAAAGGACTGTAGGGCGTTTTATTGACGGGTAAGTTAAAAGTGCTGGGATCGCTGGGCATGACTAATACTAATTGCTCGCCCTGATTCCCCTCGGTTGTAAACTTCATCAGGCTGCAACCGCCTGTGAAAATTAACAGACAAGATAAGGCCAAGGGAACTAGGATGCGTAGAGATAGAACCACAGCTTTCATCGGATTTCCCTCGGTAGCGGTGTTGAAATTCAAAGGCATGAGTTGTCCACGACTCCTAAGCGCAGTGCAATCCGCTTATACTTGCTTGCATCATAGGGAGTCCCTCGGTGCATCACTTGCGAGTTGTCCCAAAATAAAATATCTCCTGGATGCCAAACATGGGAATAAACTGGCGTGCGGGTACACGCAGTTTGAAACAGTTCCTGCCAAAACTGTTTTGCCGTCTCTGGTTTATCCTCCATGCCGACAGGAATTGCTGTGTGGAAGCCTAGATATAATCCTTTTTTACCAGTGACCCTGTGAGTGGACACTATTGGATGCACTTTCTTGGGAAGAACGACCTCCGAAGGCTGCTTAGAGAATACTGGTGGTGTATGATACATCGACATCTGCTCTAGTTGCTGCTGATGAGAGCGATCGAGGTTATTGTACCCTTCTATCATGTCGAGGAACTCAGTAGTATGGGGCTGCCCATCTATTCCTTCGGGAGGTATTTCCACCCCATAGAGCATCACCACATAAAGTGCATTCATCTCCAGTCCCTCCGTGCGCGGGACGCCATCCTTATCATTATGCCATTGCCAAGCAATCTTTCCCACTGGTTCGGAAGTAAATCCCTTGGGATTTCCCAATATAGCCACATATCTGCTTTGTAAGTCTGGACTGATATCGGGATCTAATGTGAAAGACTTGCCCCCAAACATTAGATCGCCAAATGTCTGTCTGGCAAATTCTTCTAACTGCGATGCCGTCAGATGTTGCTGTCTGACTACGACAACGCCGTGTTCCCAAAGGGATTCCTTCAGTTCCCGTACCTGTTCGTCTGTCAGGTGGGCGAGATTGCAACCGGACAGCACTTCTATTCTGAGTCTTGGGTGGTGCTGTTGATGCTTAGTGTTTTCCGTCATCTTGTCATCTCCTATCTTATAGCACACATTATCCTCTACTTGTCAAGCATACTCAAGAGCGATCCTTATAGGTAGTATATCACTTTGGGGCAATTCTCAGCTCGTCAATTTTCCATAACGGTCCTCCTCCATAAGGATAAAATTCTCTATTCTGTACCCGATCGCGCACTGCCTGCAACTGGAGGAAACTGACCAGGAAAAACACTGGCACCTGTTCGGCAACAACTTGCTGAAATCTGCCGTATATCTCCCGACGCTTGCTTTCCTCAAGTTCTTTAGCCCCTGCACTCAACAGACTGTCAATCTCTCGCTCCCAGTCAGAAACTTGCCAACCTGCGATCGGGGGTTATCCTGGTTGGGGACCTTGGTTAAATTGATGATAGGAACCACTACTATACCATAAAAAAGAGAGGAGATTGGGTTTTACCTCTGCACCGGCAATGCCAAACATCCCCACATAGCATTCCCAATCTCGCGTTATGAAGCCATAGCGGGCTACTAAGGTGGCAAAGTTTAAGTATCTCTCTTGTCAACCAATGCCCCCTGTAGCATCAGAACGATAGGAAAAGTGGTGGTTTTGTTCTCGGCAATGGGAAAGTAAATGTCCGTTTCATCAACCCCTTTCAGGCTACCCGTAGTCGGAATTTCGGTGCTGTAGCTTCTAGCTGCTGCTTGGGTGGGAGGTGGGTTGCTAGTATAGGCGATCGCTGTTATGCTACCTAACCTCATGAAGAAGCCACTTAACAGGGCGATCCAAGTATACTTCCTAGTTAGTCTTGTTTGTGTTGTCATTGCATCAATCAAATAGTTGCTTTGAGGGAAACTGTCTCATTTGAAATTTATCTGATCGATCGGACTTGTCCCACTTTAACAAAGTTTGCCGCACGCATCGCAACCAACCAGAAGATGAGTTGATCTGCCCTAACCCAATCTATTCTACTCACAGCCTCCCTACCTTGTCAACCCCTGCGGGTGTGGTCATGGGTCAGTTGGTTGTGTTGCCCAAACCCGCGAATGGTGGGTCGATATATCCACTCTTTTGTGCGTAAGGCGCGAGCTGTCCGGTGGGTAGTGCGAGTAGCGCTCCCCACCGGACAGCTCTCCGGATATATCGAAGGTGCCCACCCTACCAATGCAACGGTCTGCATGACCGCACCCGTCAACTAGGCTTAATGCCAACGATCGCGCGATGACGGGGGTCGCTTGCTACGGTGGTTTTGCACTGGAAACCGACCTCCTGCATCGCCGCCTCTACGTCAAAAGTGTGGTAGTCATCAAGCCAAGGTTCGGTACTTTTTAACAGCACAAACAGTGCTGGCGGCAGATTTTGAAGTACGGGCGATCGCGGATCTTGGTCTAAAATTGCCAAACAGCCACCGGGGCGCAAAACCCGCAGCGCTTCTTGGAAAACATTCCGAGTTGCATGGCGCGGTAGGTGGTGAAGTACCGATTTTAGCGTTACTACGTCAAACGAATTTTCTGGTAAACCGGTCTTTTCCGCGTTAGCGTGTATCCACTCGGAAATATCGCCGTTGACATCTACAGTTTTGGCGACAGCTAGCATATAAGGGGACAAGTCTAAACCCACCGTCCTCACTTTCGTTTTTTGTCGCTGGCAGTAATAGCGGTGAAGCGGGAAAGTTAACATTCCCACCGAACAGCCCATATCTAACACATCTTTTACTAACGATGGGCTGTACTCGTCCAATACTTGATAAAAATTACCTAGCAAGCGTTCGTATGCGCTTTCTCCGCTAAGGTTTTCTTGCGGCCAAACTCTCAAAGCTCTCACATATGTAGCTGGGATAGCTTCAAAGGCAGCTTGCCAACATAGATCCCCCTCTTCATAAGCGTGGAAAGGCTTTCGATAATAGTCTGGATACCCAACGCTCGGGTTGGTAATATCGGAAAGCAGTCCCTTCGCACCTGATGCCTCTAACTCCTGGTAGGTTTGCCGCCAAGGGACACCATTTTTTTCAGCGGTTTTAATCATCACCCGCCTAGCTTGGTGTTTCATCACCTGGTAGATGGGTTTTGTCTGGATTAACAGATTCACAAATCGCGACAGCAATTCATCACCCGTCCAGTTTGGTTTCAGCTTGTTCGTCATAGTCTTATAAATGATTAGTCAGATCATTATTGCATAACTTTACTCTTATCTGCGAGCCAAAATCTCCCCCACAACTCACGGAAACTCCCGCAGCTTCCAACAGCCAAGCCGTATATAAACCGGAAAGACCAGCACCCAGCACCAGCACTGAAGTTGGTTTTGTTTCTTGGGCTACAGCAAGTTGTCCTGCCCGACCTGCTAGTAGCAGGGCCAGGGCCGACTGGCTGAGTCTCGATAAAAAATTACGGCGCTTCCAACGAACCATCCTCATTGCCTTCTTTTGAGCTTACCCTTCCTTTGGCAGCTTACCTGTAATTGCGAGGGCCTGATTATAACTTTTGTTAAGTTTCATGTACTTATCTATCTTAACAGCACAGAGAGCACGGGTGATGATATGTTGATTCAGGGTACTACACAAGGGTTATGAGTAATTCTGGTACTACAGAATTGCCTCTCTGGGTGCAAGACAGAAATACCGTCATTGCCAATAATGCTGGAGTAGAATGGCGAAATGGCGAACAGCCATGGCTACACGGATAAATTTTTCAAGGAAGAGAGTCAGTTCCATCATCCGGAAGGTTCCTTGGAGGCGATCGCCCAAAACTTGGTGAGAACCTTTGAAATGGAAGCATCCCACAAAGCCAACCCCCCAACAATGGATATCCATTGTCACCGATAAGTTTCCCATGAGTACCAACGGGGGACGGCCTTACACAGCACAGCCTTTCCCAATGGGTTTCTCTGGGAAATAACAGAAGTGCTTGCCGGACCGCCAAATGTAACATTTTTTCGGAAAATGAAAGAAGTAACCATGGGGGAGATCGAGCATGGAGAGAGTACAATATACGTGCAAGTTGTCCACCAGGGGACGGGTAAAGTTCTGGACCTGGAGACAATGACCCTGGTAAGCGATACCGAACGGGTGCGCACAACAACTGTTCGATCGGGAGGGAGTATTTAAGGGCTGAAGAGTAATTATGGAAAGTCGAGTAGATTAAAATGGTGACAAAAGTAGTGCAGTGCTAGACTTCACGAAAGAGTAATGTGATTTTGACCGCCGACCACTGACAAAGGAATTCTATGGATCCCAAAGAACAGAACTGGAAAAACTTAACTGCCAAGCATTTGCGGGACTGGCACGGTATTTGGACCCAAGTATGACGAATCTGGTGCTTTTTATAGCTTGACGCTGGATCTATTACACCTTATCTAGTAGAAGCTCTAAACCGGATTTCGGGTGAGATTCCCAACAAAATATCTACATTTTACCCACAAGAAATTCGGTTTATTTACCGAGGGTGAGCGATCTCATCCTCATCTACTCCCCATCTCTATTAACGTTCGCCACCAAAATTTACCTTAAATCTTCCCAGTCATTTTGTTATATTCTCAGGCGATCGCTTCACCCTGCCGTCGAGAGCCAGTCTTCTAACTTCAGACCCGGAACCCTGAGCATATCGGAATCGTGAGAAACCAGAGTCAAGTCCCGGGCGATCGCCGTTGCCGCGATCAAAATATCTGCATCTCCTATCGGCGTCCCTACGCTTTAAATCTGCATGGATTTCTGCCGATCTCTCTAAAATCTCTAAGTCGCTTGGAGTCGCGCGTATCAATAACTTTTGGATAAGTAGTAGGACATAATTATTTTCAAATTTCCCAGGCAAGCACAATCTGCTGATTTTGCACCAATGACTGCACCGATAAAGCATCAGTTTCGTCCATTACGACCACCCGTGCGGCTACTTTCTCCAACTCTGTTACACGTGCAGTAGTCGTGGTAGTTGCTGTCACCAAGTGACCCCGTTCTTGCCAATAGCGAGCTACAGATGCTCCAACATAAAATGCAACGGTAACCGCTTCGCAAAAGGTATTAAACTTAGACAGTTTCCTGGTAGCATTGGCATACAACAAGCCTCTCTTAGTCTCGTAGTAGCTGATTATACTTATATACAGGTTTTCTTCCTGAAAATTTGCCTCCTTGATTTTAGCTCTAATTTTTTCATCATTCTTCAAATGCGCCGTGATAATATTTGTATCTAGCAGATAACCCATGGCAAATTCTACCTTCCTTCTACTGCGGCATCAAACATTTCGATTTGCTCTGGAGTTAGGTCTAAAAGCATTCCCGCCGTGGCCTCGCTCGCCATTACACCCTTGACCCTTTTTGTCAGTCGCTCGCCATCCAAAGAGATAATCTCTTCTGGCTCCACCACCCGGTCTAACAGGTCCGAAAAAATTTGCATTAGTTCGTTTTTGTCTAGTTCTTTCTGATAAAGAGTATTTGTTTTGATTAATCGATCGACTATAGCCGATATCCGAGACAGGGCTGCATCTTTTGCTGTAGAGACTTGAATCATAAATTCCTCCCACTTGCGATCGTAACGCTAAATCTGGTAGCCGTCGTTATATATTCTCTTTAATTATAGCCTGCTACAATGTTAAGAAATATGTGAGTAAGGCATAGCGCCGAATGGGGGGAGTTTAATGTTGGGTAACGTTGCGGAAACCAAATCTACAGAATAGCTATGCCATATTCTCTTCAAAAGGGTTAAGTAATGCCAGCTCAGTTATCCACTGAAAATCATCCATATTCCGAGTTACTAAAGTCATGCTATATTGTAGAGCTGTTCCGGCAATAATAGCATCGCCAACGCTCATTCTCCTCTGTTGTCGCAGAGTTACTGCTTGCTCTATGACTGCTTGCGATATCGGGATGATTCTAGTAGCGTCAAAGAATTCATAGAAGTAAGGCGATCGTCAGCAGTAAGCTGATGGTAGCCAAGCACTTCTAAATAACTCAGTGCAGACACTGCTGGCTCCTGTTCGGCGATAAATTGCCTCAAGCGAGAATTTTCTGGTTGCACTGAGTAGATAATAATGTTGCTATCTAAAAGCATTATCCTCTTATCCTTTAACATGCCGAAGGGATCAGTCTTGACGTATATCGCGCTGCCATGCCACTGGATCCACTCCCGCGAAGGTATTGAGGGCAGCAAGTTTTTCTAAAGCTTCTGCCATTTTCTGACCGCGAGAGACTGTCTCTCTACCTGGATGGGATTCTAAAATTGTAACATGAACCTCCAAAGGGCGATCGCTCATTTCTGGAGTTTCGTCAAGCCACTCTAAGCGGTTTCCTGTCAATACAGCCTTAAAGGTTTGCAACATAAAGTTAAGTCCCAATTGAGTGTTCTCCTGTCTATTATATCTTTAATGGGGTAGGGTTAACGAAGGAAACCCTACCAAATTTGCCCCATTACCTATTACTAATTTACGATCGCCACTGGTAAGGCGATCGCTTGACTGCCTCATAGTTAGCATCTAACTCCGGTTCCAGTAACAAAATCGCCCCAATACGTCGGGCCATATTCGTTACTTCCTGCACTTCGGAAACTTCCAGAGGTCGTCCTAACAAACATTTTTCGCGATAACTCAACCATTTTTTAATCACCTGATAGCCGCCGATGGTGTAATCCCAGACTCGGGCGGGGATATTTTGCCAGTAAGCGACATCGTTGAGATAAACGTCCCGGGTGTCTTCCCCCAGTTGTCCGGTTGCTTCTCCCATAGCTTTTCGTTCCTCGGGACTATAGAGGCGCTGTGCGATTTTGCCCTTGCCCGGCCTGGTGATGCCGTTTTTGTTACGGGAACCCCAACAGGCGGTGACGGCAAATTCCTTCGGGTTGAGGTTGCCGCCACCGACGCGAGAAACAACTGCCACGGCCCGGAATTCGGGGCGAATTTTCCCCGAGGTGACGCCCGGAGTGGGAGTTTCGGTATCTAGGAGGGCCGCTATTTGGTGACCGAGTTGGGCGGAAGCGAGAAGGGTTTCGCGGTTGTCTGGTAGGGGAATGCGAGGCCAGTCTTGACGGATGCCGTCGGCGTTTTCTGCCAGGTAGGCCGGAGAGTAACCGATCGCCAAGGAGTGCATCCAAATCAGCAAAGCTGTTTCCCTATCTTCATCGGGATTAGGAAACCCCAAACCTGCTAAATAATTTCTGGCAGCCTCCGAGAGATTGGCAAAAGGTCGATCCACCTCTGGCTTTTCTGGCAACAAATCCAGCAAACTTAATTGTTCTTTTGGGCGCAACCGTGCCCCATTCATCAGTTGCAACGGAAAATAATAGGCATGACCCCGCAAAAAATCATTGTCTCCCAACAGCCGAGTGAAGAAAAATGGACAACCTTCAAGACTCACAACTCCAGCGGGGCGGGTCATCAAAAATGAATTTCCTAGCCAACATTGCTTCCAAAGAGAAGGACGCGAGCTATTCCAAACCCCACTTACGGATGTGTAGTAGCACCAACGGACTTCAAACGGACGCAAGGCATAACGAACTAAGCGTTCTGGTAAGAATTGACCTTGTAGGAGCGCATTCCGCCGCACAACTTTAGGCTCGAAACTCGCTCTTAGCTTGACTAAGCCATAATTCAATGCTGCGTAATTATCCCAGCTTAACTCGGGATCTAGATAAGCTCTCATCCGTTGTTCTAGAGCATCTCGATCGATATCAATCAATGCTCTTCCCCTCTTTTCCATTAAGCCATTGCTAGGAGCGATCGCACAAAACTCCGTTAACTTTTGCCATTCATAATAAGGCTCTTCAACTTCTGAAAACCGGAACGAGTAACGATTGTTAAAGGTGGGATTACATCGATCGTAAGAATCATTAAATCCATCGGCATTTAAACTCTGAACTAAATCCTCCCGTTTATTGACTCCCCAAAAATGCCGAAACCGTACCATAGGTTTGTCCTGGCGTTGTTCCTTTCTGACCATCAACGCGATCTCCGTACCTACTCGGATTCCCTCCCGGTTGTATTCCGTCGAAAACACGCTCGGATCCGGTTTACCCTCTGGGGTTAACTTCCCCGTCTCCCGACTGGACCCGTTCAAACAATCAAACCACAACCGATCGAACTCCCTCAAAAAACGTTGCCGCATCACCACATAAGACGGATCCCCCAAATAAGAGAAATTAGAAATGTAACAAACCACACCCTTTTTCGGTTCGATCTCGGTAATACAATACTCGGCTAGCCGAAAGAACCGAACGTACAAATCATCAAGATTAAACTTTTTAATTCCCCAGTCCTTAATCAACCCCTCTTTATATATATCCACCAACCCCTCTTCTTCCTTGGGACTCACTCCCGCATAAGCGTTATAAGGAGGATTGCCCAAAACCACCAAAATCGGTTTTCCGCGCTTCACCTCGTCAGCGGCATCCTTTTCCTCTCCCAGTTCGGGAAAATTTAACGAAAGTTGCTTATACCTCACCTTCGCTTCCTCCGTTGGCGGTTCCCAACCGGTCAAAGCATTAGTCAAATAAACCCCCACTCGTTCGGAAGGCGACAGGGGTACTCCCAAATTCTGCAACAGCAAACCCAACTGTAAATGAGCGACTACAAAGGGCGCGGTCAAAATTTCAAACCCAAACACCCGATTTTTGGCCGCCGCCTTCAGTTGGAAACCCACTAATGCCCCCAACCCCTTCTCCTCTAAAGTGGCATTGATGCGCTTGAGAACTTCCACCAAATAGGCCCCAGTGCCGCAACAAGGATCGAGAATATAAACGTTTGGGTCTGCTAAACCGTCGGAGATTTCCAACTCTTCGCGCAAAACCCCATCCACCCGTTCTACCATATACTCCACAACTTCCGGTGGCGTGTACCAAACTCCTAAATCTTTGCGCAATTTCGGATCGAATGCCTCCAGAAACGGTTCGTAAAAGTATTGAACCGCCCGCCCTTCCTCAAACTGGGAGAAAAACGCCTCGGTATCTACCCGGTTGAGGGCATCTCCCGTCCAGTCCAACACCTCCACTAAATCCAATTTGCCCAACTTTGTCGGCGTCGCCACCTTCTCGAACAGCGCTTTAATGGTGGGAACGTGCAAATCCAAAGCTGCTTTCTTCCAATCGAATTTACCCTGTTTGTTCTGTTTGTGCCACAGCACCCAGGCCGAAAAGATGCCGTAGAACAAGGTTTGAATGAGGGCGGATTTAAAAAAGCGATCGCCCTTTAAGCCATCGCCCTTTTTCCCCTCAAAAGAAACTCCCAACGCTTCCTCTAAAGCTTGGCGGATCTGTTTGAGTGCCGGTAGTTCGGTTTTCTCAATGCGCGATCGGGCATCTTTAGCGTAGGATGCGAGAAACCAGGCAACATCTTTGGGAGTAGCGATCGCTGCCGACTGCAACATCACCCGTTTGAGATATTCGGTAAACTGTTCTGCCTGTTCTGCGGCCAACTTACTCGGGTTGTTCGCCTTCTGCCAAAACTCCTCCTCACTTTCTGCCAAACGATAGGTTTCCAGTTTAACCGGTTGCCCGTTGATATCCTGCCCCACCAAGACAAAATCCCGGTAATTGGTAACTAATACTTGACGATATTTTTGCCAATACTTAGAAACCTGCTTGCTGTCAGCAACCAACCAGGCATCATCTCCGGTGCCTTTTACTTCTATGACACCCCGTTCGGGATTTTCTGGTTCTGTGGGAGTTTCCGACTGCCGTTTAAACTGACGGGCGCTAAACAACCCACCATCGGGCATCCCCGCCCCCTGATTTTTTAACTGCATGACACAGCGAACCTTGGGTTTGAGGGAGTCGCCAATTTCCGAAAGCAGTTTTTCTAAGGCCCCATAGTAAGAAGTCTCTTTAACTGCGGCCCCCGTGGCGCGAATGTCCCTCAGATCGCTAATATAGCTTTTAACTGGTTCCATAGTTTGTCCCTAGAAAATTAATACCAATTTCTTCTGTAGTTCTCTCGTTCCTGGGAACGGTCTTCTGAGGATCCTGCCTCAATTTATTTAATCCGGGCTTCTTCAATTCTATCATATTTCTATATAATCAACATCCTTCTCTCATTCCCAGGTTCTACCTGGGAACGGTCTTCTGAGGATCCTGCCTCAATTTATTTAATCTGAGCTTCTTCAATTCTATCATATTATCTATATTCAACCTTCTCGATCTTTTGGTAGCTTCACAGAATGTCGAACCGCTGGTGAATATCGTACCAGCAAAAGTGAAATGCAATCTACACTTCATCTTTCTTAACGATCGCCACCAAAATTTTCATTAAATCTTCCAAGTCATTTGGCACGCGATATAAGTTCAAATCTTGGGTAATTTGTTTCTTCTCCCGTGCCAAAAACCCAAACTGCCAAATATTGCCAATGGAAACCGCACCATAGAGACGTTCACTTTCTGGTTGCTGACCTTGGGCGATCGCCTTATCGATCGCAATTAACTCAACCCCCAATTGAGTAAACCCCCGTTGTAAATTTTCATCCTTCGCTTCTATCACCAATAAATGATTCTGAGATTGTAAATAGTAATCTAACGCACCTTTTAACTGGTCGTTTACTGCTAAAGGATAACTCACCTTGACTTTCACGCGAGTATAATGGATCAAATCCATTAAAACTGGTGCAATCAAAAACTCTCGGCGTGCTGCTTCGCTGTCTAATGTAACCAGCGGTAAACTTTCTTCGATCCGCTGACGTAAACTCTCTAATCTGTCTAGCTGACCTTGAGATTGAGGAAGTGTTACCGCTTCTGCTTGGAAACTATATCCAAAATATGCGAAAATATCTTCCCTGTAATAATTGAGCTTGCTGTAATCAGAAAATGTATAAGATTGGCCTAGTTCTATAGCTTTTGTCACGATCGCCTCCTGGTGATATTGGGAATTGTTGACAGAGGGGCGATGGGGCGATCGCCCCCCAGAGGATCGTTATTCCTTCAATTGTGCCAGCATTGCAGCTTCATCCCAGTAAGAGGATAGCTTTTGAATCTTACCTTCAGAATTCATTTCAAAAACAGTAATCCCCTCAGCGCTAGCAGCCCTGCCATTTTTAGCGATCGCCCGCATCGTCCATTTAGCCGCCGCCCCATTGCCAGCGATAAAGATATTATCTGGCGATACTTCCAGCCGATCGTAAAATTTCGACAACAGCGAGAAGAACTTCTCTCCATCTGCATGGGCATTCATCGGCGGTTTGTCAACCGGGTCACAAATTACAGCATCATCAGCAAAGCTTTCCATCCAGCCCGCTGCATTCATCGCTGCCATGTTATTATAATAGGCAACTACAACTTTTTCAATTGCTTCTTTCGACATCTGCAATCATCCTTCTAACTTGAAAATCACGTTCGTAGTGAGGACTTTATTCCTCTCCCGCGAGTTAGGGAGATAAGGACTAAAGTCCTTACTACGAACCTTATTACGAACCTGGCGAGATAAGGACTAAAGTCCTTACTACGAACCTTATTACGAACCTGGCGAGATAAGGACTTTAGTCCTTACTACGAACCTTACTACGAACCTGGCGAGATAAGGACTTTAGTCCTTACTACGAACCTTACTACGAACCTGGCGAGATAAGGACTTTAGTCCTTACTACGAACCTTACTACTTATCCGCTTGTAAACTCGCAAAAAGTTCCTGCCAGTTTGCCGAGGCAGCGCCATCTGTCTCCTTCACCTCAAAGGTAACATTATATGCCTGGGGTTGGCAGATCGCCTGTAAGCAGAGTTCAGCGATATCTTCCCGACTGATTTGACCTTTAATATTGTCCCCTTGGTCAAGCATCAGTGCTTTACCACCCTCCTTTTCCGTCAGGGCACAAGGTCTGATAATCATATAGGGAATACCACTAGCGCGAATAGCATCTTCTCCCCGGAGTTTCCAGGTAAGAATTCCTCCCAACTGATCGTTCATTCTCACAGCGGGTGGTTCTTCCTCTAGATTAATCCCAGGTCGGCCCGGACGAGTCACCCCAGCGGAACTAATCTGAATAAACTGTGGTTTAACAGCACCGCCATAGGCTTTAATCGATTCCACTTGCAAAGCAAAACCACCAGGAGTAAAATGGGGATTAAGTCCGCCATCGTACTCAAACTTACTCAACATCAACTGGCAAGCGTAAATGCTGCTAAGCTCCAGTTTAGCATCGGACACAGTTTTAGCCCGAAACACCGGAATAAATTCATCGAAGGGAATTCTCACAGTTATCCAGCGGTTAGGTTCCGTATCGAAAGAATAGCTAAAACCAATCCCATCCCATTTCCCCTCGCTGCGCAGAATAAATTTATAGCGCTTGCCATCCCCCTTGACCCGCAACTCCACGCCAGTGTAACCTGTCAGGTTGAGGGGAATCTCGAAGTTTTTGGTTCTCACCGACGCAAAACCACCAGAATTAGCAGTTGAGACATTTCCCGCGAACGCAGCACCCTCTGATATAAGTCTAATTTCACTTGCACTCACTCCACCCATCACCACATCATCCACTGCACCCCAGGTTTCCTTCAAATCAGCAGATGGGTTAGTGAAGTCAAAGATGACTTTTTCGTCAGCTTTCGGCAGATATCTGCCCGCAACTTGCACCAAATTAGCAATTCCCTGATAGTCCACAATTTCTGGACTATCAACAACTTCTGGCATATAGAACTTGATGCCTTGATAGTATTTTTCCCGAGTCTGGGTGTCACCTTCAACGGGTTGCACCCTCATCCCAGTACAGCAGATAACTGCCCTGACGTCAAGCATCATTTCGGCAGTCAAGGTTTCTGGGATAGTGATATCTCCTTCAAAGAGTTCCACTTTATCCCCCAACATCTCCCTGGCCCTGCTAACATCTCTAACTAAGGCCCGCACTGGGTAATGGCGATCGACCAGACGTCTGACAACACGTTTACCGACCCCGCCAGTAGCACCAGCTACCAGAATTACACCCATTTTTTGCTCTCCAGATGATTTATATTGATTATCCCCCATCACAGCTTTAATTAAGCGCTGTATGCAGCCAAAAAAGGGAATTACATCGAAATATGCCAGAGTTTGTACGAACCTGCTAGCATCCCACCAAGCACGATTTGTCACATTCTTTCTCCTTATGCTTTTCAATTTATTATAGCCTATTGTTTAATTTTATAGTGGATGCCAGCCAGCGATAACCCACTGGCTCCTGACCGTGACAGCAATGCTATTGTTAAGTTGTAATGCTGCAACTGTCGCTCTACCGCAGGCTGTTAGCCCGATTATTTCCGTGCCATCCTCACTCCAGGTAAAATGGCGAAACCACTGCTGACTGCGAGGATTAAATAGCGGCACAAGTCGATTACTTACTCGATCGCGTCCGTGGGTTTGAGTTCCTTTGTAGCTATTGCAAAGACGACAGGCAAGCCATAGGTTGTCCTCATCGTCGGTGCCACCCCGTGCTATAGGAATAATATGCTCAATTCTCAATTCTTCCATTATCCCCTCTTCAAAGGAATTTCCACAATCAACTCCGTACCCTTCCCAGAGTTGAAACACACTTCAGCTGACCGCCATGTTTTTCCACTACAATCTGATAACTAATCGCCAAACCAATGCCAGTCCCCTTACCTATCGGCTTAGTAGTAAAAAACGGGTCAAACAGCTTCGACTGCACTACTTCGGGAATACCAGGGCCATTATCTGCCACTCCGATAATCACATTAGGCATTTCCGATTCTGTCTTTGACAGTCCCGTGCGAATAGTAATCTGACTCTGGTTAGCCCTCTGTTCGGCCAAGGAACGATTTTGGTTATACTCTTCCAAGGCATCGATCGCATTAGCTAGCAGATTCATAAACACCTGATTCAGCTGACCCGCGTAACATTCCACCTTGGGCAAATTACCATATTTCTTGAGTACCTGAATTCCCAGGCGATCGGACTTAGCTTTCAGTCGGTTCCCTAAAATAAGTAATGTGCTATCTATGCCCTCATGAATATCCACCGACTTCATTTCGGCTTCATCCACCCGCGAGAAATTGCGCAAGGACTTGATAATTTCGCGGATGCGTTCTGCCCCCAACTTCTTGGAATGCCCAATCAGTCGGTCGCACATCCCGCAATTGAGAAACTGAGGTTATTTGTCCCATTGAGTTGGGATACCGACCTGGATTGCCTGATCGCAGCAGTTGGTCTAAGATTGGGGTAGGTACAGCCTGTGCCACTATCCTTTCCCTTCGCCCCATTACTGGCTGTGGTACTGTTTCTCCAACTATAGCCCCATTCGATACAGCTATTACTGCTCCTACAACTGCTGGAGAGCCCAGCAATAATGATTTCCACAATATTTTTGACATGCGATCGTTCTCCTCACACCTGAAACATCTACAGAAAGATTCCTAACTTCTTCTGCAAATCTTACCATCTTTGCAAACAGCAATTTCCACCTCTAGCTGCAGTAAGGGGGTGGTAGCAATTTCGTTTCCGTCTAGTTGTTTGCAGTTTTTACTCGATCTGGGAAATCACTTTTGCCAGATCGAAATCTTTTTGAGTTAAACCACCCGCATCATGGGTTGTCAAGTTAATTGTGACTTTGTTGTAGGAAATTGAGATATCTGGGTGATGGTTCGCCGCTTCCGCTGGTTCTACCAGTTTATTCACAAAGGCGATCGCCTCGACAAAATTCTTGAGCTTCTTTATCCGACGCAGTGATTTCCCGTCTAATTCCCAGTCAGTCAGCGAAGATAATTTTTCTTTTATCGATGTCTCGTTTAATAACAAACTCATGTCAACTACTCCTACTTCCTGCCAACTGGATTATATTTATCTATTTAAAATACTATCCGCTCTCACGCTAAGTTGAAATAGCCGCAGCTATAACACTTATCGGAGTGAGAGCGGTGTAGCGGGTCAACAAGGTTAGCACCTGACTGCCGGGAGGAACTCCCCGCCAGTCTTGTCATGGCCAGAGTCGATGCTCCAACCAGGGATGACAAACTGGCTGTTAGAGAACAGCCCCGGCACACAGCCTGCATTTACCAACCTGATGACCCATGCATTTACTACTATCAATCATGGGCATCACCTCCTTTCTCCCTGAACGGTTTCATTTTCACCGGTTGCATGCAAGCGCCAAGCAGCTTTACTTACCATAGCACAGTTTGCAGAAATAGGACAGCAAAGCTGAAAAAAAATACCCCTGCCCAGAGGCAGGGGTAAAATTTACCCTAAGTCCAAAGACTTATCTTGGGTAGAAACTACCGCGAAAGTTTTACAGAGCATTACCGCGAGGCAGAACTTCCTCAGGGAATTGGAAGAACTGATGAGGCTGGTCAGCCGGAGCCATCCAAGCCCGCATGCCTTCGTTGAGGAGGATGTTCTTGGTGTAGAAGGTTTCAAACTCTGGGTCTTCAGCAGCCCGCAACTCTTGGGATACGAAGTCGTAAGCCCGCAGGTTTAACGCTAATCCCACAACGCCCACAGCGCTCATCCACAAACCGGTGACCGGCACAAACAACATGAAGAAGTGCAGCCACCGCTTGTTGGAGAAGGCGATGCCGAAGATTTGGGACCAGAAGCGGTTAGCCGTCACCATACTGTAGGTTTCTTCCGCTTGGGTGGGGTTGAAGGCTCGGAAAGTGTTGGCTTGCTCGGAGTCTTCAAATAGAGTGTTCTCAACAGTAGCTCCGTGGATGGCACAGAGTAAAGCTCCGCCTAGAACACCGGCTACTCCCATCATGTGGAAGGGGTTCAAAGTCCAGTTGTGGAAGCCTTGCAAGAACAGGATGAAGCGGAAGATGCCAGCGACTCCGAAGCTGGGGGCAAAGAACCAGCCGCTTTGACCCAAGGGGTACATCAGGAAGACGCTGACGAAGACCGCGATCGGGGCCGAAAAGGCGATCGCATTGTAAGGACGGATGCCGACGACGCGGGAAATTTCAAATTGGCGCAGCATGAAACCGATCAGTGCGAAAGCTCCGTGCAGGGCGACAAATGTCCACAAACCACCCAGTTGGCACCAGCGGGTGAAGTCCCCGTTCGCTTCTGGACCCCAGAGGAACAGCAGGGAATGTCCTAGACTGTTGGGGGGGGTTGAAACCGCCACCGTCAGGAAGTTGCAGCCTTCCAGGTAGGAGCTAGCCAACCCGTGGGTGTACCAGCTAGTGACGAAGGTGGTGCCAGTCAGCCAGCCACCAATTGACAGGTAAGCGCAGGGGAACAATAATATTCCCGACCAACCGATGAATACAAACCGATCGCGCTTGAGCCAGTCATCGAGGACATCAAACCATCCTCTTTCGCTGGTCGCGCTTCCTACTAATGTTGTCACGACGCTTTTCTCCAAATTGGTATGATTACAGTAGTCAGTAACATCCCCTGCCAGTTCTCGCCCCTGCTTTTCCTTAGCAGAAAACGAGTCTGACTGTGAGGAAAGTTTACTTTTCTTTACTATACACTCATTATAGAGAGAATTTTAGGGATTTGCCATCCCCCAAAAAAATTTTTTCCGCCATTACACCGGCAGCAAGGGTAGAGATCGAGTAGAGCGCTATGAGATACTAGTAGATATTGTACCTGTGACATGATTGACCGCTTATGTACGAGATCGACGTGACCTTGAAGCAAAATCCCTTGTCCCTATCGGTGGAGCGCAAGTCGGTGGAAGAGGCGGAAGCCTTGTATAAACAGATTCTGGAGGCATTGCGTTCCGGCAGCGATGTGCTCCTGGAGTTGACCTGCGACCGGCAGACAAACAAGAAAATCGGCATCCTCGTCAGTGAGATTTCAGCGGTGCAGATGGCGGAAAAATCCAGCACTGCCGCCGGTTCTGGCAGACCACCTGGTTTCTTTGCTGTCACAGATCTGGCTAATGGAGAGTAGCGCCGGTTCCTGGAGAGCAGCTCCTGCCATTCGGGTGCAGGATTTAGTCTTCAGTTGGCCTAAGGGATCTCCAGTCTTAAATAATTGTTCTCTGGATGTGCCCAAGGGCAGTTTCTGGATGCTCTTGGGGATAAATGGCAGTGGGAAATCGACTTTACTCAGATTGGTGGCCGGACTGTTGCATCCCCAATCCGGTCAAATTCAGGTCTCAAAACCAGTAGGATTTGTGTTCCAAAACCCGGACCACCAGCTCGTGATGCCCACCGTGGGAGCAGATGTGGCTTTTGGCCTAGTGGCAGAAAATCTATCGCCGGAGGTGACCAGACGGCGGGTGGCAGAGGCGCTCAATGCCGTTAATTTACTCCACTTGCAACGACGCCCGATTTACGCCCTCAGCGGGGGTCAAAAGCAACGGGTGGCGATCGCAGGTGCGATCGCCCGCCATTGTGAAGTGTTGCTCTTAGATGAACCGACGGCCCTACTGGATCCGGACTCTCAGTTATATCTAGTATCTCTTGTCCGAGAGTTGGTTAAAAGTCGCGGTCTGACTGCTCTATGGGTAACGCACCGCGTCGAGGAACTGAATTATTGTGATGGTGCTTTCTTATTGGAGGCAGGTCAAGTTGTAGATTTTGGCTCACCAGAACGATGGCGACGGCGCTTGCTCATTGAACAGTAAACAGTTATCAGCGACCAGGTACCAGGACCACCAGTGAAACCCGGTTTCTAGTCCTTGGTGTAGGCACGATCGTCCCCTTGTGGCAAGAAACCGGGTTTCTGCGATCGCCTAGCAGTCTTTACCCAAGGTGATCAGAAACCCGGTTTCTGGTACCGTAGGCGCGTGAGCCCCCTTGTGGCAAGAAACGGGTTTCCCGAGATCTAAGAGTCTTTACCCAAGAAGGTGTCACGATGTGATGCCAGTCACAATTGTTTGATTGCGCAGCGCGGCGCCAGCCTTGCCCAGCCATGGATACAGCTTGCCTTTCGTGGCGAGTCCGTCTCGATGGTCAACACCAGTGCCAGCAGGAGGCGATCGCTATTAATAAGGTATCACGATGCGAGCAATAAGGTTACAGACTGCGAGCAATAAGGTTACAGACTGCGAGCAATAAGGTTACAGACTGCGAGCACCTCGCAGAGTGCGATTGCCTCGCAGCATTAAGAAACCCGGTCACTCCCAGAGCTGATCAGTGTACCCCTGTTATTCACCGTCCCTCCTCTGAATGGATAGGAACTAACATCGGTGAAGGAAAGTTGGGAGTAGGTGAGACCTTCGGTGAGAGCGATCAGATCGGTCGTACTTCCTAGGGTGAAGTCTTCAATGACGTTCAAACCTGAATGCCCAATGACGAAAGTGTCTTTTCCAGGGCCACCGAAGAGAAGGTCATCCCCTGACTCACCCGCAAGCAGGTCATCTCCAGAGCCACCTAACAACCGGTCATTATCGTCTCCACCCAAGAGACTGTCATTTCCCCCAAAGCCTTTCAAGGTGTCGTTTCCTCCATCCCCGGCGATCCAATCGTTGCCCACATTCAGATTCACAGGGTAGTCAGGTCCTTGAGTCAGGGAAACCTTATCACTCCTGGTGATGGCATCATCTTCATTGCCCCCAATGATTACCGTGCCATCTATACCTGCCACCTTCGCCACCAACAGAGTGGCTTTGATAATGCCCCGATAACCACCAGCCCCACCAAGCCCACTCTACTAAAGATTTTTATTTCACTGTCTAGGTACGTGGTAACTGATAACTGCTAACTGTTTCCGCTCCTTTTCGCTATGAAGGCAATGTAAATAGCAAAGGCTATAAGTACTCCGTGGTAGGCAAGTCTAGCAATAAAAAAGAAAGAATAATTTACATTTCCTATATAGCCAAGATTACCATATCTTCCAGGTTTTCCTGCCAAAATAGTCTCATAGAAGTAGCCCCCCTTGGCGCCATCGCCGTTGTCTCCCACATTAAACAGTATGGCAACAATCAGAGTAATCACCATCAACTTTAGGTAAGTCCAAAGTGATTCCATGGGGATGTAGGCTCCGGCTCTGAAAAAGCAGCCAATTAGAGGAATCAAGGGAGGAACTAAGAAGAGAGGGGTGCTATATATATGAATTAAAGCAGACCATCCTTCAGATGCGAACAACAAGAGAACCCAGTTACCAGTAGAGTAGATTAGCAATAGAAAAGCAATAAGTAATAAATTGACCTGCATATTTAACTCCTTTCAATTCAGCTTTATCTTTAATAAGAAGGGTAGGGGTAAGGCTAACCTCAGCCCCTACACAACCCTCTATAACTAGACCACTACAACCGAATCTATGTCGGAGTAGGGGACAAAGAGATGGTCTTCCAGGTCAGAAGAACTGATGTTTCTGACCAAGCCGAGAGAATCACTCCCAGAGCTGATAAGAGTACCCCTGTTATTCACCGTTCCTCCTCTGAATGGATAGGAACTAACATCGGTGAAGGAAAGTTGGGAGTAGGTGAGACCTTCGGTGAGAGCGATCAGATCGGTCGTCCTTCCTAGGGTGAAGTCTTCAATGACGTTCAAACCTGAATGTCCAATGACGAAAGTGTCTTTTCCAGGGCCACCGAAGAGAAGGTCATCCCCTTCCTCACCCGCAAGCAGGTCATCTCCAGAACCACCTAACAACCGGTCATTATCGTCTCCACCCAAGAGACTGTCATTTCCCCCAAAACCTTTCAATGTGTCGTTTCCTCCATCTCCGGCGATCCAATCGTTGCCCAGATTCAGATTCACAGGGTAGTCAGGTCCTTGAGTCAGGGAAACCTTATCACTCCTGGTGATGGCATCATCTTCATTGCCCCCAATGATTACCGTGCCATCTATACCTGCCACCTTCGCCACCAACAGAATCGGTTCATTGGTGGATTGAGTGGCTTTGATAATGCCCCGATAACCACTAGCCCCACCAAGCCCACCCTACTAAAGATTTTTATTTCACTGTCAAGGTACGTGGTAACTGGTAACTGCTAACTGTTTCAGCTCCTTTTCGCTATGAAGGCAATGTAAATAGCAAAGGCTATAAGTACTCCGTGGTAGGCAAGTCTAGTAATAATAAAGGTAATATCAGCATTGGATACCTTGCCAGAGTAATCTCCTGATATTCTTCCCCAAATAGTCTGATAGAAGTAGTGCGATGGGCTACTACTACCTGAGTTTCCCACATTTAACAGTAGGGCAACAATCTGAGTAATCACCATCAGCTTTAGATAAGTCCAAAATAATTCCATGGGGATGTAGGCTCCGGCTCTAAAAAAGCGGCCAACTATAGGAATGAGTATAGTGACCACGAACAGAGGAACGCTATATAGTTGACCGAAAATAGCCCATCCTCCAGATGTGATAATAAAGAGAACAAAACTACCGACAGAGTAAATGAGCAAGAGAAAAGCAATCAGTAACAAATTGACCTGCATATTTAACTCCTTTCAATTTAGCTTTAATTAAGAAGGGTAGGGAACCGGGAACCCCAGCCCCTACACAACCCTCTATAACTAGACCACTACAACCGAATCTATGTCGGAGTAGGAGACAAAGAGATGGGATTCCAGGTCAGAAGAACTGATGTTTCTGACCACGCCGAGAGAATTACTCCCAGAGCTGATAAGAGCACCCCTGTTATTCACTGTTCCTCCTCGGAATTGATAGGAACTAACATCGGTGAAGAAAAGTTGGGAGTAGAATCGGTTCATTATTGGAGCGAGTGGCTTTGATAATGCCCCGATAACCACCAGCCCCACCAAGCCCACCCTACTAAAGATTTTTATTTCACTGTCTAGGTACGTGGTAACTGATAACTGCTAACTGTTTCCGCTCCTTTTCGCTATAAAGGCTATGTAAATAGCAAAGGCTATAAGTACTCCGTTGTAGGCAAGTCTAGTAATAATAAAGGGATGATTTGGATTGGATACCTTGCCAGAGTAATCTCCTGATATTCTTCCCCAAATAGTCTGATAGAAGTAATACGATGAGGTACTACCTGAACCTCCCACATTAAACAGTATGGCAACAATCAGAGTAATCACAATCAACTTTAGATAAGTCCAAAGTAATTCCATGGGTATGTAGGAAGAGGCTCTGAAAAAGCGGCCAACTATAGGAATCAAGGGAGGGACTAAGAAGAGAGGAGCGCTAAATACATGACCTAAAGCAGGCCATCCTTCAGTTGTGATGAACAAGAGAACCCAGCTACCAGCAGAGTAGAGCAGCAAGAGAAAAGCGATAAGTAATAAATTGACCTGCATATTTAAATCCTTTCAATTTAGCTTTAATTAAAAAGGGTAGGGAACCGGGAACCCCAGCCCCTACACAACCCTCTATAACTAGACCACTACAACCGAATCTATGTCGGAGTAGGGGACAAAGAGATGGGATTCCAAGTCAGAAGAACTGATATTTCTGACCAAGCCGAGAGAATCACTTCCAGAGCTGATGAGAGCACCCCTGTTATTCACCGTCCCTCCTCGGAATTGATAGGAACTGACATCGGTGAAGGAAAGTTGGGAGTAGGTGAGACCTTCGGTGAGAGCGATCAGATCGGTCGTACTTCCTAGGGTGAAGTCTTCAATGACGTTCAAACCTGAATGCCCAATGACGAAAGTGTCTTTTCCAGGGCCACCGAAGAGAAGGTCATCCCCTTCCTCACCCGCAAGCAGGTCATCTCCAAAACCACCTAACAACCGGTCATTATCGTCTCCACCCAAGAGACTGTCATTTCCCCCAAAGCCTTTCAAGGTGTCGTTTCCTCCATCCCCGGCGATCCAATCGTTGCCCAGATTCAGATTCACAGGGTAGTCAGGTCCTTGAGTCAGGGAAACCTTATCACTCCTGGTGATGGCATCATCTTCATTGCCCCCAATGATTACCGTGCCATCTATTCCTGCCACCTTCGCCACCAACAGAGTGGCTTTGATAATGCCCCGATAACCACCAGCCCCACCAAGCCCACCCTACTAAAGATTTTTATTTCACTGTCTAGGTACGTGGTAACTGATAACTGCTAACTGTTTCCGCTCCTTTTCGCTATGAAGGCTATGTAAATAGCAAAGGCTATGAGTACACCGTGGTAGACAAGTCTAGCAATAAGAAAGGGAATCTCTGAATCGCACCCAGTTTTCGAGAGAAAACCATATTTCCCTGGTTTTCCTACCAAAATCGTCTCATAGAAGTAGCCCCCTCTGCCACCAGTCGTGGAGCCTCCCACATTAAACAGTATGGCAAAAATTAAAGTAATCACAATCAACTTTAGGTAAGTCCAAAGTAATTCCATGGGAATGTAGGCTCCGGCTCTGAAAAAGCAGCCAACTATAGAAATAAAGGGAGGGACTACGAACAGAGGAGCGCTAAACATATGAAATAAAGCAGGCCATCCTTCAGTTGTGATGAACAAGAGAACCCAGCTACCAGCAGAGTAGATCAGCAAGAGAAAAGTGATAAGTAATAAATTGACCTGCATATTTAACTCCTTTCAATTTAATAAGAAGGGTATAGAACCGGGAACCCCAGCCCCTACACAACCCTCTATAACTAGACCACTACAACCGAATCTATGTCGGAGTAGGAGACAAAGAGATGGTCTTCCAGGTCAGAAGAACTGATGTTTCTGACCAAGCCGAGAGAATCACTTCCAGAGCTGATGAGAGCACCCCTGTTATTCACCGTCCCTCCTCGGAATTGATAGGAACTGACATCAGTGAAGGAAAGTTGGGAGTAGGTGAGACCTTCGGTGAGAGCGATAATATCGGTCGTCCTTCCTAGGGTGAAGTCTTCAATGACGTTCAAACCTGAATGTCCAATGACGAAAGTGTCTTTTCCGGGGCCACCGAAGAGAAGGTCATCCCCTTCCTCACCCGCAAGCAGGTCATCTCCATGGTTGCCTAACAACCGGTCATTATCGTCTCCACCCAAGAGACTGTCATTTCCTCCAAAACCTTTCAAGATGTCATTTCCTCCATCCCCGGCGATCCAATCGTTGCCCAGATCCAGATTCACAGGGTAGTCAGGTCCTTGAGTCAGGGAAACCTTATCACTCCTGGTGATGGCATCATCTTCATTGCCCCCAATGATGACCGTGCCATCTATACCAGCCACCTTCGCCACCAATAGAATCGGTTCATTGGTGGATTGAGTGGCTTTGATAATGCCCCGATAACCACCAGCCCCAACTTGCCGGTTATCCAGTATTTGGAACTGGTCTAACCTGAGGCTATCTACTGATTCGTAGGTGCTGGAACCAAATAACTGGCCCAATAAACTAGGCCGGTTAGGTCCGATGCCATGGGTCAAAAGGTGACCGTAAGTGCGCGGAACAAATTTATGTTCGTCTCCAAAATCTGCTAGTGAGTTGTAATGAACTTGAAAAGCCTCGTGAGCAGTTACAGCGTAGCCCTGATTGCCAGCAGCACTCCGGGCACCATTGAAAGCCCTGGAAAATTTGGCAACGGAATTGAGAGGCTGAGGTTCCTGGTCTCCTTCTACCCTGCCATCCAGATCGTATGGCCTATTGCCAGAAATGGTAAGTGCTGAACCCGGGTCAAGAGCCATGATAGTCTCCACTCCGTAACCATTACCGGGAATGACCGAAAGACCGTCCCGGTAGATTCTCCCGATTTCCGAAGCCACGTAAGACCCAAAGCTGTGACCCACTAAAATGAGGTCCGATGGATCCACGCTGTATTCTTCCCGTAAAGCCCTGGCGGCGAACTCGGCAACCGGGGTAACCCAGGTAGCAGCAGGAAAATTGACCACACTAGGAATACCAGCTGACCGTGCCGCTTCTCGCCAATCCAATGCCAAGACCCGGTCCTGGCTATCTACCGTATCTGTCACCGTTTGAACCAGTTCAGCCAGTGAATCCTGAAAATCCAGGTTCCCATTCCAGCCGTGGATCACCACCCAGGTTTTCCCGGAACTGCTGCCACTTTGACCTTCCCGGAAGCCAACGGCTCGAACAGTTGGGTCTTGCCTGAGATAGTCGCTATCCAGTGGATTATCTCGCTCCTGAGACAGGTTGACGTCGGTGCTACCTCCCCAAATAACCCCTTGGACAGGCAAAATTGCTGGGTCAAGGTAAGCGGGACGAGATTCCCGGGAAAGGGGTGGATTAAACGGTCCGGTCAAATCCGTGACAATATGAACCGGTTTATCCACACCAAAGTTGGATGAGTAGATCTGAATCAAGTTGTCTTGCCGGTTGTAGCTCTTGACTTTCACCCTTCCCACAACATTTTCTTCCGGGTTATCCAAATCTACATAGTCACCGGGAAACTGGCTGAGAATGTAGTCTGCATCCCCATCGTCAGGGCTAATCAAGAAGGCATCACCTACGCTTCGCCATTGGGTTTCCGGTTCAAATGGGTCTAAAATGTCAGTGTCTCCTACAGTGACTTCCGGCCTTCGCCGCAGGGTATTATCCAGGGTGGAAAAGTCACCCATACCCCACCCACTAGTGCGGTTCGGGTCCCCAACCTGGCCAAATGAATCTACAATTTGGATTCCTTTCCTCAAAACAATGGCATCATTGCCGTTGAAAATCCGATCGACGCTGGTCTGGTCCGACTCAATCAACAGCTCTCGAACTGCTTGGGTGTGAGAAATAGTGAACTTTCTCCCAATGGGAATGGAGCCGGTTAGCTTGATGCTATACTCAGGAGACAAACTGCCATTGGAGTAGATTTCAAGGCTAAAGTCTCCTGCTGCTAAGTCAATAGCTTCTGCGGATCCGTTAAAGAGTTCCAGAGACTTGTTCCAGCTTTTCCCCTCCTCATATTTGGAAATAATTAACCCCAAGGGTATGGGAGGGAGTGTAGGGGCAATACCCAGGTAATTGATTGTACCCAATGCCAAACCATGCCATTCGTTGCTTGGGTTAAAAGGATCGCTGGCAGAGGTATTGAGGGGAACATCAAATCGACGCCGGAGAGTATTGTCCTGGGTGGAGGTCAGTCCAGAACCCCACTCCGTTCCGGGATCTTGTCCGACCCGACCAATAGCGTCTATTTCGACTCCACCTTTAGCTAAAACTATAGCATCATTTCCGTTGAAGGCTACATATCCGTTGGTTTGGTCAGAAAGAGATATAATGGCCGAGCTGGCTCGGGGATCGGCAATAACGAAAACTTCACCCGGCTGGACGAGCCCTTGGAGCTGGATTGAGCGAAACTCATTTTGACCATTATGGTAGACCCGCAGTCTGTATTCACCGTCTTCCAGGTCGATAGCTGTTGGGCCATAATTAAACAGCTCGATGGCCTTATCCCAGCTCTCTCCCTCTACATACTCTGAAATCAGCAATGTCATGTTATACCTTTGGTTTTGCTCTAATTTTTTTCACATACATATGTGACTGTAATTGTAGCATAGATGGTAAAGGAGGTATGATAAGGGATAGCTTCAACCTGGTCGTTAATAGGGATCCGGTGGTAGTCAAGCCGATCGCCGACCAAACGGCAAGCACAGGAGAAGATTTCTGCTTGACAGTTCCTGGCGATACCTTTCATGACCCAGGATGGGTCGCCTCTACCGGACTGGTTGAGTTTTGAGCCAGCTACGGGTGAGTTTACTGGTACTCTTGGCAAGGTCGATATCAGCAGCATCTACATTACTGTTACAGCTGATGATGGTCGTGGCGGTGTCGGATCTAACCGAGGATGAATGGCCGGTGAGGGTGCGCAGTTCCTGTCCGGTTTGGAGATCCCACAGTTTGATGGTATTGTCTCTACTGCCACTGACAAGAGTCTTTCCATCGGGGGCGATCGCTACGGACTTAACATTGTTTGAATGCCCGCTGAGGGTTCTGAAACTGCGATTATATAATATGTAATCATATACCTTGGCAAGACGGCGGTACACAGCCCGCGCTATCAAGTAAGCAATAAACAAAAGACTGCCTGCCATCAGCTCGATCGCAGTCCAGGAGGCAATTTCCCAGGGATTATAATCAGAAGTTTCAACTAGAATCGCGGGTTTATGATTTAAATAGGTGTTAATGGGAATACCCCACTTAAAAGTATTCACCTCCACCAAATTAGAACTATCCATCGAGTTAGGAATATCCGCCGAATTAGGATCTGACGCCACGATAGCACGACCCATACGGGGCGATCGCAATGACAGGGAGCATCTCACTTTTGCATTTTGGCATTAAACTCTGCTAATTGCGAATTTAGAATAGCGAAGGTCGAAAATAGTCCAATTTTCAATTTTCAATTTTCAATTTTCAATTCTCGATTCTCAATTCTCAAGA
This sequence comes from uncultured Hormoscilla sp., assembly GCA_963921275.4. GTDB lineage: Bacteria > Cyanobacteriota > Cyanobacteriia > Cyanobacteriales > Desertifilaceae > Hormoscilla. Next base: position 135,970 of record OZ001293.3, read on the forward strand.
AGCAAAACTGGGATGCACCCCAATGACACATTACTGCCCTAAAAAGCGCAGTTTATGACCTTTTGGAGTATATATCAATATTTAGCAAATGCCGATATAGGATAATTGTTAAGAATGCCACAGAAAGGATAAAAAAGTGTTCAATTGGCAATTGGTAATTTTGCCGATCTGATGGTATGATCGAAGCGGATGTGTGAGGTGTAATCTAACCATGACAGAATTTCTAGATTTTCTCAAGCATAAATATGCTTATGTCGCGATCGGGGAATTCCAGCCCGGCAAGTTTGATGAGGCGAAGCAGTTGTATGAAAAAGCCGTAGCCACCTATGGCCAAGGCTTCGGTGGCTCCTATCTGCTGCAAGAACCGGGAACCGATAAAAACATCGCTATCATCTTTTGGTCAAGCTTAGAAGAGATGGAAGCTAATAAAAATGATGTTCATGAGGCGATCGTCAAGGAGATATCCCATTTGTTGGTGGAACCAGCGATGACATCAGTATATGAAGTATGCAGTACCTTCGATTCTCCCCCAAGCCAGTTAGAAGCATAACTTGACATAAGGCACTATATCTGCTTGAATTAAGAAACCAGGTTTTTCCAAAAAATCTGGTTTCTGGGCTACTGATGAATCAGTATTCAAACCCAGGGAAAGACTAAAGTCTTTACTACGAACGGGGGAAAGACTAAAGTCTTTACTACGAACGGGGGAAAGACTGGGTGCATCTCAATGCATGCGCTTTGGCAATAATTCTCGCTAATTGCTAATTGCTCCCTTGCATTTGGTAAACCTGAAAGTCCCGCACAGAGCTAGTTTTCTCAATCTATAAATTCTGAGAGCGCTCAGGTTCTCAAATCGGAAATCTCAATTCTCAAATAATCTTATTGCTTGTTGATTCGCAAATCACCAGATGCTCCCGAAAGACTAAAGTCTTTACTACGAACGGGGGAAAGACTAAAGTCTTTACTACGAACGGGGAAAAGACTAAAGTCTTTACTACGAACGGGGAAAAGACTAAAGTCTTTACTACGAACAGGGGAAAGACCAAAGTCTTTACTACGAACGGGGGAAAGACTAAAGTCTTTACTACGAACGACAACTCAATCAATGGCACTCTCATGACATTAATACTGTACAATACTCTCACCCGCACAGAATCTCCCTTCTCTCCCCTATCACCTCCCCAGGTCCGCATCTATTGCTGTGGGGTCACGGTCTATGACTACTGCCATTTGGGTCACGCCCGATCCTATATAGTCTGGGATACCCTCCGCCGCTATCTTCAATGGCAGGGTTTTCAGGTACATTATGTCCAGAATTTTACTGATATCGATGACAAGATTCTCAACCGGGCTCGCCAAACAGGTTCCACTATGCAAGCAGTGGCCGATCGCTTCACTCAGACCTATTTTGAAGATATGGCCCGCCTGAATGTCCTGGAAGCTGATGAATATCCCCGCGCCACCCACGCGATCAATGGCATTCAGCGCTTGATCCGAGAGTTGGAACGGAAGGGCTATGCCTACCCAGCTGATGGAGATGTATATTACCATGTACGCCAATATCCCCAATACGGTAAACTCTCCCGGCGTCAGCTTGCAGAACTGCAAGCCGGTGCTAGCGGACGGGTGCAGGTACCAGCCGATGAGGCCCAGAAGAAAAAAGACCCCTATGATTTTGCCCTCTGGAAGGCGGCCAAACCAGAAGAACCCAGTTGGCCTTCTCCTTGGGGTGCCGGTCGCCCCGGATGGCATATCGAATGTTCCGCCATGGTGCGCGATCGCCTGGGGGACTCCATCGACATCCATTGCGGCGGCGCGGATCTGATCTTCCCCCACCACGAGAATGAAATCGCCCAGTCTGAAGCTGCAATCGGTAAACCCCTAGCCCAATACTGGCTCCATAATGGCTTCGTGACAGTCAATGGCGAAAAAATGTCCAAATCCTTGGGCAATTTTACCACCATCCGTCAGCTGCTGGATGGGGAAAATGCTCCCGAACCAATGGCTGTCCGCTTGTTTGTCCTCCAGGGACATTACCGCAAACCTATCGATTTTACTCCTGAGGCGATCGCCTCGGCCCAAAACAGCTGGGAAACTCTCAAAGATGGGTTGCTTTTCTGCCAAAAGTATGGTAAACAACTAGAATGGACTGAGACAGGGTCGGTGTTAAAAGAATCCGTTGTCAAATTTCAGATGGCGATGGATGACGATCTGAACACCCCTGGCGCTTTGGCCGTTTTGTTTGAACTGGCAAAAGAACTCAAGCGGGAGGGAAATATTCTCGTTCATGCCGGAATTACAGAAACCGACCTCCAAATACTCCAAGAACAGTGGTATACTCTGGTAAGCTTGGCAAAAATATTAGGTTTAGAAGCCGGTTTAGAGGAGGAAAAAATAGCAGCTGATGGTTTAACTGATGCCGAAATAGAAGCATTGATTGAGCAACGTTCTCAAGCTAGAAAAGCTAAGAACTTTGCTGAGAGCGATCGCATCCGCAACGAACTGCAAGCCCAAGGAATCACCCTGATCGATAAACCAGGTGGCATAACTAGCTGGCACCGCAAATAAAAGTTGCCTAGTTGATTGTTGATTGTGAAAATAATTAATCGGGCAAAATATTGCTGACGAGACATCATCAACCATCAACAATCAACTAGGCCCGATCGGGCAGGCAAATAAGTAGTAGGACATGTTTGTAAATCTGTAAACTTTGGGAAAGGGAAAAATGATAGGTGGTAATTATTCAACTGACAACTAACAAATAACAAATAACAAATAACAACTGATAACTGACTTAATACTTAATAGCAAATTATGCGCGAGCAACGGATTACGTTTTCCCTTTCCGGTCTGCTGCTGATCGTAGCATCAGTCTTGTCGATAGTAGTGTTGTGGCAGCTACAGAGTCTGCTCATAATTTTGATGATTTCGGTAGTGCTAGCAGCTTCAATTGCACCCTTGGTAGAGGCAGCTGAAAGGTGGCACATCCCGCGTTGGTTGGGGACGATCTTCGTTTACCTCACCCTGTTATCTGGATTAACAGGGGTAGGACTGTTGCTAGGTCCAGCAGTAACCGAACAAATTCAGCTTCTAGTAAAGGGGCTGCCAGTCTATGCCGAAAAGTTAATCGCCGTGGCGGAGGATACAATAACGAGATGGAATGACATTCCGTCAGATATATTCGAGTTCTTTGATGTCCAGCAGTTCACAAGCTGGCTGTTCCGTTCCAGCCAACAGCTAGTATTGCGATCCTATAGTATCACCAGGGGAATTTTGGGTGCCGTGATTAGCCTAATTCTCTCTTTGTTTATTTCTGGCTACATGGTAGCGGATAGTCAAACCCTAGTACGCAGTGTCGTGCGTCTGTTTCCCCAACCTTGGGAGGAACGTTTGGCAGCTCAAGTGCCGATTATTAGTTACCGCATGGGCAGTTATATTCGGGGCCGACTTTTGGTTTCCTTGATTTTAGGCATAGTCACGACTGTCGGGTTGGGCTTTTTGGGGCTGCGGGAGTTTTCTCTCGGGTTAGGAGTCATCGCTGGTGTCACAAATTTAATCCCCTTTATCGGACCAGTTTTGGGGGCAATTCCGGCTTTGGTGGTGGCGATCGCCGCTGGGGGATGGAAGTTTCTCTGGATATTGCTGTTCTTCGTGGTGATCCAGAATATAGAAACCTATGTCCTCGATCCCTTTCTGGTAGGTTCTTCTGTAGGGTTACACCCCCTCTACCAGTTGCTAGCAGTGGTGGGAGGTACGCAAATTTTCGGTATTATTGGAGCGTTGATCGTACCGCCTTGGGTGGCAGGTGCAGCTGCTTTGATCGAGAATCTGTATTTAGAGCCTAAGCAGCGGGCCGAACAGAAAACGATCGTCATTTCCCCCGAGACAAATATGCCTCAGTGATTTGAGTTGTCAGTTGCGCAGGACGGCCAGATCGCCTGTCCGGAGGTCCGGAGGTCCTCACTGCTCAGCTGGATATGCTCCCTCGAATCATCGAAGGGGATTTTATTGCTAATTTTGATCTTACCTCTAAGTACCGCTCGCAGCAATCGATTCACAGCTCTTTGCTCTTGTTCGTCCAGGGACTCATCTAATATGGCGGCCATCAGTCCATAGCGGTCAGTTAGAGTGAGCACGCCACTGTCGCTACTAGAGGCGAAAATTTCTGCAATAGCACCAGGTATAAGTTGAACTTGTGGTAACATATCATTACATTTAACCCTACTATTCCCATATCTCTCTTTTTTACTCATGGCAATCTGTGATACACATCATCTGTGCCAGTGATGGTAAACACAGCCGATCCCCGATAGATGATGTATCGGGGGGCTGAAGGTATGGGGGTTGGCGCAGCAGTAGGAGTTATGTATAATTTTGCAGCAGTTGCCATTGTAGCACAGCAGCAGATGGGATATGCTTAAAGTTGTTCTTACCGAAGCTGTTGTCTTATGACTCAAAGGCCGCAGATATGTGAAAATCTGCCAGAACAGGTGGAGAAGATACTGGGACTATTGCATCAAGAGCCATCTTTGCGGAGTCAGGATGTCTCAGCTGTACAGGGGTCCCTGAAAAAGGCGATCGCGCCCAAATTTGAAATCGTATTTGCGGGTGCTTTCAGTGCGGGAAAGTCGATGTTAATGAATGGGCTGCTGGAACGGGAATTGCTCTATAGTGCTGAAGGGCATGCTACGGGCACCCAATGCTATATTGAATATGCCGAACCAGATGCAGAGCGAGTGGTCCTCACCTTCTCGAGTGCAGCGGAAATTAAAACACAGGCGATGGCGTTGTGTCAGGGACTGGGAATGTCTGCTGCTACGAAGATCGACGAGTCCGAAGTGGTCGATCTGCTGGGCCAAGGATGTAAAGCTATTATTCAGACAGAGGGTGGCGAGGGTAAGTCAGAACGGGCTAAACAGGCCCGGGCCTTGATGCTGCTGCTGTCCGGGTACGAGAAAAATCGCGATCGCATCCACCCTAGCAACAATGCTACCTACTCCATGGAGCAATTTGATTTCTCGAACCTGAAGGAAGCTGCGAGTTATGCGCGACGTAGCAGTAACTCTGCTGTCCTCAAGCGGATCGAGTATTATTGCTATCATCCTCTGTTGCAGGATGGCAACGTGTTAATAGATATGCCCGGCATTGACGCCCCTGTCAAGCAGGACGCGGAACTGACTTATCAGAAAATTGCCGATCCAGAAACTTCAGCAGTTATCTGCGTGCTCAAACCTGCTTCAGCAGGAGATGTGACGACGGAAGAAACGGAACTGTTGGAGAATATCCGCGAAAATCCCGGCATTCGCGATCGGGTGTTTTACGTCTTCAACCGCATTGACGAGACTTGGTACAATACCCAGTTGAGGAGGCGATTAGATGATTTAATCGGTTCTCAGTTTGCCGATAGCAGTCGGGTTTACAAAACTAGCGGTTTGTTGGGGTTCTACGGAAGTCAGATTAAAGGAACCAGCGGACGCGATCGCTTTGGGTTAGATTCTGTTTTTGCCGAAAGCGTGAAAACCATGGACGGAGAGGAGGAGACGCTGCAATTTGTCTATGAGTTTAATCGCTACTGCACCTCTGGTAAACTTTCTCCGAGTAAATTTCGGATTTCTGTGAATGGTTTTGAAACTCCGAATCAGAATTACGTGCGGATAATGGCGGAACAGGGGACGGCCCTGATGGAACAGTTGATTGCAGATAGCGGGATAGAGGAATTCAAAAGTGCCATTACCCGTTATCTGACGGAGGAAAAGCGTCCCCAACTGTTTGCTAATCTCGCAGATGACTTGCAACCTCTATGCATTAGCTTGCGCAAGCATTATCTCAGCATTCAGCGGGATCTAGACAGTCAACCCCGGGAAATTGCAGGGATGAAGGCCCGGGAGTTAGAACAACTGAACCAGCAGTTACAGCAGGTGGGGGAAGCTTTTTATCAGCAGGTGGAAGCGGAAGTCAATCAGGTGGTGACTAACCGCTGTCGGGAGTTAGAATCTGATTTTGAGAAGCTTCAGTCTCGGATGGTGCGCCGCTTGGATGAGTTGTTAGATACCTTTTCCGTGCGATCGGCCTACGAACAAGCAACTCTCAGTCATCCCCGCAATGCTACCGCCCCCTTATTGGCAGTTTTGGTGGAGGCCCTTTACGCGATCGCGAACCAGTTGGAAGATATTTTAGTTGAAGCTTGTCAGTCAATTACTGCTGAAGCTAGATTTTGAGCCGAAAGTTTCTGCTACAGTGCGGCGCAATTTCCGCCAGGTAATCAACCAAACCCTGAAAACCCAGTTGTTGCCAGCAGCAGCACGGCAGCAAGAGGAAATTTTGAGCAGATACAGTCAAGCGCGGGCATTTTTAGGACAAACTCTGGAAAAAGAAGCAGAAGAACTGATCGCCAATAATCAGCGGTTGCTGAGTGAGGTCGAGCAAAAGATCGAGCAGTATAATCAAGCAGTAGGGGGAATAAATGCTTGTCTGAAGGCCATGCAATTGGACCGGCATCAGTTGCCCATGATTGCCGAAGAAGAATTGCTGCCAGTTGATAATGGTTCAGAAGCAAACACCGCGATACCCGACGCGATACCCGACGCGATACCCGACGCGATACCCGACGCGATACCCGACGCGATACCCTAAAGGGTATCGCTACATGGACAAAGCCCGCCTGCGCGGGCTAGGCTTTTGTAGGGTGGGCTAGGCTTTTGTAGGCACCGCCCACCAGCAGCAGGTTGTTATGATGGGAGAAATTATTCTCAGGAATGGAGATGGAAATGGAAGATAATATATCTTGGCACAACTTGAGTGATGATGATGTTTTGTCATTCGATCGGGGTGATTCTACGTTCAGAGTAGGAAGATTTAAGCAATTAGTAAAGCAGACCTTAGATGCGAAAGAAGTAGGATATTATCTATTACAAGAATTCCAAAAAATAGGCATAAAAGTTGAAATGCCTATATATTTTACCGGGGAGGATACTGAACGTGAAAAATGGTTTATAGAAGGAGCAGATTGTGAAATAATGAAAACTAAGGAACCAGGCTGGAAAAAAGCAAAAGCTCGCTTGAAAATCGCAATTGAGGTTTGGTCTGAGGAACCCGAAACTAGCGAACCGGAATCGCCCCTTGACGATCTGCGGCAAAAGCTAAGTGATGAGAGTTGACAGTTGAGATTGGTAATTGATGAAAATAACAATTATTAGTGCGATCGCAGGTTAAGATTGGCAATGGTGACAATAACAGTTGATGTGAATAAGGTAGAGATGAGCTTAAAAGAGTTATTATCTCTCGTAAGCGAAGGTACAGAAATTGTCCTTACTGAAAATAATATTCTCCGGGCCCGTTTAGTCCCGATCGCCTCACAAACATTGCCGCGTATTGCGGGATTATGTTCGGGACAAGGAATGCTGCGCGATCGACCATTACCCGACGAATTCTGGACAGGGGGTGCATGAAGCTGGTTGACAGCATAGTTTGTTTGACGATATACTATAAATAACAGTAATTAGCTAACAGTAGCATTACTGTGGTATAATCGGCAGAGAGTATTGGCGAAAGGGTGCATCTCAATTTAGCAAGGGCGAAGCAAGCGGCAAATATAACCATGACTCAAACACATCTGTCTGAACCAAATCAGGAATATACTCTCCAGGCCGGAGAGGGAGGTAACTTACTGCTGCCAGTACCAGTGCAGCAGCAGCTCAACCTTAAACTAGGCGATCGCCTTACCCTGACTGTGGAGGCAGATGGTAGCTTACGCCTAGTTAGCTTACGCCAACAAGTCCAGAAACTTCAGGGACTTTTCAAAGACATTGCGCCAGGAGTTAGTCTTGCAGATGAACTGATTCAAGAACGGTGTGAAGAAGCTCGTCGAGAGAGCGAAAAATGAATAGTCCAGTTGCAGTTTTAGATGCATCAGCTCTCTTAGCTTATTTGCAAGGGGAACCAGGTGCAGAGCGAGTTGCGGAAGTCTTAGTGCTCGGTGCCGCGATCAGTTCAGTAAACTGGGCAGAAACCCTTACCAAATTAGCTGAGCGCGGTCAAGACCCCGAGGCAGTGGCTACCCAATTGCGCGATCGAGGTCTATTAAACAAGACTCTATTGGTCTACCCAGTAGACGAGAGTCTGGCGCGTAAGATAGCTCAACTACGTTTGCCAACCCGTTCTGAGGGACTATCTCTAGGCGATCGCGCTTGTCTTGCTCTCGCGAGTCAACTTAAAAAACCAGTGATCACTACAGACCGAGCCTGGAACAGCTTAAATTTAGCCGTGGAGATCCGTTTAATTCGCTAATTTATCTGATATTTGTCCAGTTTTTCGCATCAAAAGCATTTACCTTATGGAAGTAATTGCTTGCCCAAAAATGGGTCGTAAAACATACTTTATGCACGACAAGGTGAATTGCGTAAAAATTAAATTTTTGAGTAGCTTCGCGAACATTGACATTAATATCAGTACAGCGAAAAGAGTTGGCAGGACAATTGTACGGGAGGTTGACATGGAATAAAAATTTACAACATGTGGTGATGATACTGTTGTATCATGGCAATCTACCACATTCAAGGTATCTATATTGAATGAAGCAATCCGGAAAATATTGTTAGAGGAAACAGATATAGTTCGTGACTCCCTATACAATAATATAGGTTATCGTATAGGTTACAATCTTTTTAAAACAATATTAAGTGATGGGATAGATTATGAAATTCTAGAACCAGGTGCAAAGGGATGGCAGAAAGGAAAAATGAGACTGTGAGTCAATGTGGAGGTAGCGCTGATCCCGGAAGAACCAGAACCAGAAACCACTGAACCAGAATCACCCCTGGATGACTTGCGACAAAAATTAAGAGATGAGACTTGACAGGGTTGACAGCTTTTTAGACAAGGTTTGCAGTCGGTTGAAAACCGACTTTAGCCTCGTTATTACGCAAATTGGCTTGGGTATGGTATAGATTGTGAAATACTCACACCAGGGAAAAAAAGATGGCAGAAAGGAAAAATGAGACTGAAAGTCAACGTGAAGGTAGAGTTTATCCCGGACGAACCAGAAACAACTGAACCAGAATCACCCCTAGATGACTTGCGCCAAAAGCTGTGAGAGTAAAATTGACATGAAAGAAATAAAGAAAACTCCCCGGCTCCAAATTCCCCCAGAGGTGCGGAAATATGTATTATCTCGGGACTGTTACCAATACCAAAGGGTTGACAGCGGAGTTGGTTTGATGCTAGATTATAAATAACGGTAATTAGCTAACAGGATCATTCCTGTGGTATAATCTGCAGAGAGGACCAGCGAAAATAGTTAGCAGGACAATTGTATTGGAGGTTGAGATGGTAAAAAAAATAACGATAAAAGGATGCAGTGATGACGGTGTTTTTTCAGAAAAAGATATCACATTAAAAATATCTCAAGTAATTGATAAATTACAGAAGGCATTTTCCGATGCTAGTCTAGGAAACCTGGTTTATCGGGAGATAAATATTAGTGGCGTTGATTCCAAAAATTGGTTTGCGGATGGGATAGATTGTGAAATACTAGAACCAGGTGGAAAGGGATGGTAGAAAGGAAAAATCAGACTGCAAGTCAATGTGGAGGTACAGTTTACCCCGTCCGAACCAGAAACCCCTGAACCAGAATCACCCCTGGATGACTTGCGCCAGAAGCTGCAAGAGGAAAATTGACATGAAAGAAATCAAGAAAACTCCCCGGATCCAAATTCCCCCAGAGGTGCGGAAATATGTATTCTCTCGGGACTCTTACCAATGCCAAAGCTGTGGCAAAACCCATCAAGAAACAGAACTGACTATAGATCACATTATCGCCCTGGCCCGTGGGGGCACCAACGACATCAGCAACCTGCAAACCCTGTGCCGTAGCTGTAACCAGCAGAAAAAACACCACTTCGACCCCCGGTTCAAGCGTCACTTCAGTAGCTAGTCGGTCCATCTAGGCGCGTTCGCGCCCCCGAAGCACTAAAGTGCTTACTACGAACCCCCGAAGCACTAAAGTGCTTACTACGAACCCCCGAAGCACTAAAGTGCTTACTACGAACCCCCGAAGCACTAAAGTGCTTACTACGAACGACTCTCTAGACTCCCATCTTTGTTATAAAATTGATTAGCACTCGATCGGAATAACAGGTTGATGACAGAAGCCGATCCACTAGCTACCGCTATAACCCCGATCGCAGAGGTGACCGAACGAGCAGCACTTGCACCCCTTGATGTAGAAGAGGTGTCCCTCGAACAGATCAAAAGCGAAACTCTCCTCAGACTCAGGGAGCCCTCGGATCGGCCCTGGGACTATCCGCTAGCGCAGGCGGTGCAGTCAGCAATGGCACAGCTGGCGGGCGATCGTCACTGAATTGCGATCGCCCGCCAACGGTTGGCCTGCTGGAGTGCCTCAAACCCCAGAAAACCTGCTTCCCTACGTAGCAGAAGAAGCCTACGGAGTCTTAAACGCCTTAAAAACATCCCAGATATCTGTAGAAACAGGGGAACATATCGGTCCATTTCTGCCCGGTTCCTTGTTATCTTCCCAATCGCCATATATTCTGATTGAAGGCTTAACCTTCCGACTGCTGTGGTACATCGCCAGAACTTCCTACGAACTGATGCAACTGATGAGCGGAATCAAAGCTAGAATCTTACCACCAGGTGAACAGTGGCAAACCGGAATTCTGCGACTGGCAGTCATTTTGACAGCTAAAGCCTCCGATTTTAGCAGTGCTGAATACCCGACTCGACCAATCTTTACAACTAGATTTAGCCACAGGAGAACCAGTCAAACCCAGTTTCTTTTTGCTGATGAGTGATGCTATAATTGAATTAGCAGAAAGCGGTTTATCTAAAGAACCAGAACAAGTTGGAGATCTGCTGACTAAGTTAATCGACCAAGTGCAAGCAACCCCTCCCACTCTCAAACTCAGTACCCCGATAGAATTGCGAACAGCTGATGAAAATTGGCAACTCGGACTACTTCAACTCAGCATCGACCTAGAATTGATTCCTGATGATAGTTGATAGTTGTCTTCGGATCGCCTGCCCGGAGGTTGTCGTCTGAATTTTGAACTTTTAATTTTTAATTTTGAATTTATTATCATGTACACTTACGCATTTATCAAAACCCCAGAAGTGACTCTAGAATTACCCCAAGGGATCAAGGGTGATTTGGAAATTGTCAAGGAAAAGCAAATAGCAGCTATTGTCGAACCAGAAGTTTCTATAGAAACCATTGAAGCGATTATCCAAGATGACGAACTGCTGAAACATGCCTATATTAGACATGGGTTAGTTGTTAGTGAAACTTGCCGTCAAACTACTATCTTGCCTTTGCGCTTCTATCACTGTTTTGCCGATCGGGCCAACTTGGCATTGCATTTAGCCACCCATCAAGAGGAATATCTCACCCAACTAACCAACTTATCAGGTAAAGGAGAATACATTTTGAAATTTATTCGCCAAGAACCACCGGTACAAACCCTTGCTACTGAAGCCAAGGGGCGAGAATATTTTTTAGCTAAAAAGCAACGGTATCAAATTCAACAAGATTGGAAAATTCAACAAGCCCGGGAACGAGACTCGGTCATCGATCGAGTCTCTCAAGCCTATGGGGATGCGATCGTCGCCGAAGAACAAGAGCAAATTTATCTATTAATTAACCGCCATGTTGAAGAGTTGCTGTATCAGCAACTACAAAACTGGCAAAAATATTGTCCCAGCTGGGAATTACGCTTGTCAGATGCCATACCGCCTTATGACTTTTTATCACTCCAGACCACCTAATACCTGACATTTTCTTAATAGCCGGGTACATGTATTATATAATACATACATTTTCTAAACAACCGGAGTTTGATTTCAGGACTGGCATATGCCATCAGACAGAATTCAACAAAAAATTAAAATATGTTAAGAGAATTTCCGTATTACTTAAAAACATCCACAGAATCCTTAAGTAAAGCAAAAGATTTTCACATAGGCAGGGCAGGCTTGATATAAAAGAACTAAGTAGTTGTCATGCAGACAAACAGATCTTGCTAGTGCTTGCCACAGCAGAAGACCTACGGTCCCGGTCCCAATGCAGTATGCCGATCGTCATGGGTATTTGAGCAAGACAAACCGCAGGTTGGTGTAGTATAGTGACGCTAAAGGGGATAATTTACCGGATGTGACACAGAGAATTTGACGTTATTATGAAAAAAATAAGCATTGCAGACAAAAAAAATGGGAGATTTTCACAAAATTTTCACATTGCCAGGTGAGATTGGAAAAAAAATAAACTTAGCAGTAATTCGGTAAAAAAATCATGTTTCCATCAGTCATAAACGAAAACATAGTGCAACTATTCAAGTACTGGAGTGAGGGCATTAAAGAAGGGATGAACCATAAAGGCGAATTATACGATCATGTGAGGTCATACCCCTCGGATGCAAGATTGCAGGCTTATGAGTTAGGAGGCGAAATGGCCCATTCGGGAATGGATATCTGCCTGACTTGTTCTCAGTCGGGTTATAAGGTCTGGATGAACATGAAATCATCGGTGACAGCTTCTGGTATAAAAGCAGAAACGAAACAACCAGTGTTGGCCTAAGAGATCGAGAATGACGGAAATAGTGATGGGAAGGAAGAGACGATCGCGCGGTTCGTAGTAAACGCAAAGCGCGTTTGCCGCCCTTCCTGGTACTGGTCGGGATAAAAACATGGCTCAATAGCGCCGCATCTGGCCAGAAATCGGGGCTAAAATAGGAGAAAGCCGAGTAAGCGCAGCACAGCTAAAGACCGATGAAGCTAATCAAACGGACAACCCTCCTATATCAGGAGGGAAAGTCAGATAAGATTTATGAAGTAGACCTATGCCAGACGGCGGCAGACCGTTATGTGGTAAAATTCCGCTACGGACGCCGTGGCAGTAAGCTCAAAGAAGGGGTAAAAACGGCTCAACCAGTGGCACTAGATCAGGCCCAGCAAGTATTCGACAAGCTGGTCAGCTCCAAGACGAAAAAAGGTTATCGCGATATTAGCACGGCAGAACCAGCAGCAACAGCACTGGACCCGACAGCACCGGACAGCGGTGAGGCCCGGAAACAAGCAATTCTCTCACGCCTAGCAGGAGGCGGAAACGGCAAGTGGCCAGTGTCGCGGGCAATATGGCGGGCCGGGGAACTGCAAATCTCGGAAGCGACCCCCCTACTGTTACCACTCATTAACAAGAATGACGCCCTGACAGATTATTGCATTGCCTGGGCTTTAGGATGCTGTGGAGGTGAAGGTACACTGGAAGCGCTGCATGGTCTCATGCAAAATACCTCAACTCCGGAATTTGTCAGTCGCATCGCCTGGGAAGCAATAGTCAAACTTTCAGATAGTCAAACTAGGGCTTCATTACAGTCCCAGCAGATAGAAATGCTGCCCCAACAGCTACGAGACTATGCCAGAAATGGTTCGTCAGCATCCCTGGGAACAGCACTAGAAAGCTATCTGGATGGGGGGGACTACCAGAAGTTTGCGGTGTTGGATACTCTCTATCAAATTGATAACCAGCACAGTCGCCCCGCCTTACTACATATATTGCGGACTGCGCCCTTACGTCCCAACTATTTTCGGCGCATGCGTCACATTTTCAAAATGGCTGAATACCGCCATGATGGGGAAGTATTTGGCATTATTGCCTATCGCTTTGAACAAGAGAAGGCAATGTACCGCAGTAACTATGGGGGTGCCTATATCCGAGGGGTCGGGTACTTGCGGAAGTACGAATATCAGTATAACCGGGAAACTCGCAGGTATGAAAGACTGTCCAGTAATGAATTCCAAGAGGAAATGCAGCGTCCGGACACGCGCATAGCCTACAGTGAAGCGACGCGGGAATATCTGCGGCGCCGGGTGTGGCGTACTCTCAAGCAGTTGGGAGAAGAGGGGTCCTCAGACTACGTGCAAATGGCTGCGGGCATACTGCTGACCTATTCTGATGATGATGTCGAGGCAGTAAAAGAGTCAATCTTTTATCGCTGGAACCGTTCTAACTGGACTCGCACTCAGTTCAGACGGCACTGGGACGCCTATGCTGGTTACTTGACATTTAACCATATCCTCTATGAAAATAGTCCCCGCTATGTGTTGATGCCTAATTCCCGGGGGTGGCGCTGTCGGGAAGGTTATCAACCGGGAGATCCAGAACCGGATGGGCGAGAGGAGGCTTTTCCGGAACTTTGGGAAGCACATCCAGAGGCGCTTTTGCAATTGCTTTTAGCCAGCAATTGTCGGCCAGTTCATCACTTTGCGGTTAAGGCTTTGCGAGTCTGTCAGCAGTTTTGTGCTACTATCGATGTTGACAGTTTAATCCAGTTGCTGAATAAACCCTATGAGGTGACGGCTCAACTGGGTTTTGCATTGGCCAGAGACCGCTATAACCCAGAGTATCCTAACATGGCTTTGCTGATGGCTCTGGCTAATTGCTTGTTTGCTCCAGCCCGCACTCAGGCCCATCAGTGGATCGCAGCCGCACCCGATCGCATCCTCTCAGATACTGGGGCGATCGCATCATTAGTGACGAGTCAGCATTCGGACACCAGGGCCTTTGCACGGGAACTGTTAAGTTCGGCAGCGATCGGAAAGAATATAGCCAAGGTAGCGATCGGGCAGATTATTGCTGCGCTGCTAGCATTGGAGGAGACGGAAGCAGAAATTGCCCGGGAAATTGGCAAAACCTTGCTAAACTGTTTTCCCCAGCAGTTGCGGAAGTTAGGGTTGGGTGTTATCCTGGATTTGCTATCACACCCGATGCCAGAAATTCAGGCGATCGGGGCTCAGATCCTGTTAAATCACGAAACCCCAGCGGCGGAATTACCGCCAGAATTGATCGAATCCCTGCTATCATCTCCTTATGAATCGGTACGCAGTATAGGGATTGGGTTATTCGGTCAATTACCGGACGAAACCCTGATGGGAGAACAGCGAGTAGTGATAGTAGCAATGGCCGTAAGTGCTGAGATCTCTATCCGCCAAGCCATCCAACCAATTATCCGCCGTCTAGCCACAGAACATCCAGCATTTGGCACCCAGCTAGCGGGTGAATTGATCGAACTTTTGCTCGTTCCCGAAAGACATGAAGGGGTCCACAGCTATTTAGTGAGTCTGCTACGAGACTTTCCCTCGGAATGGATGACTGGCGTCACAAAAGAGACAGCATTGCAGTTGCTGCGGGCCAAATCTTCAGCAGCACGGGAATTGGGTGGTTTAATCCTCGCTGCCAATCATAGCAGTTGGGCCTCGGAATTTGAAACCCCAGAGGTCGTCAAGCTGGCCAGTCATGAGATTTTAGCCGTGCGATCGGCTGCGAGGGCCATGTTTTCCCAAAGGCTCGATCGCATCCGCAGAGATCCGCAAGAGAAATTATCAGCGGTGCGGTTGCTAGAGTCGAAATGGGAAGACACGCGCCAGTTTGCATTAGAAACATTTACGAACAGTTTCAGCAATGAAGACTGGACCCCAGAAGTAATGATTAGCATCTGTGACAGTATTCGAGAAGAGGTGCGTCAATATGGCAGAGACTTAGTCACGCGCCACTTCCAAGCCAGCAACGGCGAAGAATACCTCGTCAAATTCAGCGAACATCCCTCAGCGAACATGCAGCTATTTGCCACCAACTATCTGGAAAGCTATGCGGTGGATAATCCCGATCGGTTAGAGCAGTAATGACAAGGCCAGAGTCAGGGAATGAGAGAATTGTCAATTTCCCGTGCAATAATATGAGCATAAGATCGCAATGTCTGCCAAAGATAGATTTCATGATTCAGTCAAAACCGGATTAATTAAACAGGGATGGAAAATTACCCACGAGCCTCTATATCTAGATTTTGACAATACTAGAGTTAAAGTAGATTTAGCTGGAGAAAAACTGATTGCAGCAGAGCGAAACATTGAAAAAATTGCCGTTGAAGTAAAGAGTTTTATTGCACCATCAACTATCTATGAATTTTATTTAGCTGTAGGTCAAGGTTTATCTTATCGTATAGCTCTCAGGGAACAGGAACCGGAACGCCAACTATATCTTGCCGTGCCAATTTTTATATATCAAGAGTTTTTTCGCCTTACTTTGGCTCAAAAAACTATTCAGGAAGCCAAATTAAGTATTATTCTTTACGAACCAGATGAAGAGGAGATTGTGCAATGGATAAGCTAAATCAGTATCGGGGTTTGATTGAAGAAATGCTCGATAAATATAGTGAAATTAAACTATCTTACGGGGAGATAGAGATCTATACTTTCTTCGACAGAGAACGGGATCATTATCAGGTTTTTGAAGCGGGATGGAATAAGTATAAGCGAGTGTTCGGACCGCTAATTCATATTGATATTTTGGATGGAAAAATCTGGATTCAGCATGATGGTACAGAGGTTGGCATTGCCAATGAATTGGTGGAGCTAGGGATACCGAAGCATGATATCGTGCTGGGGTATCATGCCAAAATTATGCGACAATATGATGGCTTTGCTGTAGGATGATGATTATTTGTTATTAATTCCTGGCCCGATCGGGTGGTGGGGTGACGAAGCAACCGGGGGCGATCGGGGGGCGATCGGGCTAATTTGATGATAGCATGGTTAACAGGGATATTGTCTCACTAGGAGGAAAAAAATCCCCAAGCCATTGCTGGCACTGAATTTTAATAGGTATAAGTTGACAAATTAAAAAGGATAATGATAAAATAACAGTAAGAGTTACCGCAGGAGTTGAGCGATGATAGCTTTAACCACTACTCCCGATCGCATAGATATATCGGAGTTGCCACAATGGCAGTCAGCCACTTGGGAAGATTACTGTGGCTATCGGGACGATCGCAATTTAGAGAAGGTTCGCATTTTCTTTAACCACAACTACTTGTATCTAGACATGTCGAATGAAGGAATTAACCACGCTAAGGTTGTTGGTCTCTTTACGATGCTGTTTTTTATCTGGTTCGATCGCTTTTCAGAATTGACTGCTAGCTATCTAGGGGGGTGTTTAATTGAGAAGCCAAAAAATCAAGCGGCATCGCCAGATTTAGTTTTATATATAGGTGAAGGCGTCCCCGAATGGCAAGAAGGGGAACCGCGTCGTATTAATTTAAGCAAGTGGCGAGTTCCGGATCTGGTGGGTGAAATTGCCGATACTACCCTAGCTACTGACTTGGATGAAAAGAAACAACTTTATGCGGAATTAGAAATCCCGGAATATTGGGTCATCGATGTTCTGGGAGAACGGGTGCTTGCTTTTAGATTGCAGTCCGATGGCAAGTATCAACAGCAGCATAATTCGATCGCTTTAGAGGGTTTGCCGATTTCATTACTAGAGATGACGGTAAAACGGCTAAATAAGGAATCTAATATTAGCGCTGGTGGCTGGTTTGCTCGACAAATTGGCAAGCTTTAAGATCCGTTTTCATACAACTGGATAATTATAGCATAACTGCGAATATTTCCCTCCCAGGCTATTGATATTGGATATAAAATAATGTACAAATTATAATCCGATCGGGCTGATTTGATGATAGCATGGTTAACATGGATCTTGTCCCACTACGAGCGATCAAGACTGAATAAGCAATTAAGTAAATTACAAGCTGATAGGCGATAATTTTGGCTAATTTAGGTGTATAGTTTTTATGTCGGTAGCAACTTAGATTATTTTGTAATCAAGGACAAATCTACTGCCCCAAAGTTAGTACTAAAAGCCAGATTCACATGTTCAAAGGCTTCGATTATACTGCCCCAAAGTTGGTACTAAAAGCCAGATTCACATGTTCAAAGGCTTCGATTAACCACTGTACTGCATCTCTGGTACAGGACTCGTAGTGATTGTACAAAATCGCCAGTCGCTTTTCCAGGTATGGCTTCACTGTGCGGCAGATTAGTACAATCTTCAGTAGTAAGCCGACTGTCCGGGCAGGTCCATTATTGGCTATTAGGTCAACAAAGACAAAGTGGTTCGGGTTCGCGCCGTTTTCCACTACCAGGAAGTTTAGCAACTGACTGCAAGTGCGGACCACCAAGAAGTCGCTCAACTTCTGATCGTCGCTAGTCGGGATCGCTTTTTTCAGGCGATCGTACAGTTGCCGATTAAATTTCCGCTGACCATACCTCGGATCTATCGACGCTGTCAAGTATTCATAGAGATCGTGTTTGTAAGCTCCGTAGGATTTTGTCTGCCTCGTCTGGGCCAAGAACTTCTGGGCCAAATCCTGATGAGTGTATGGGCCTTCCACTTTTCCCACGAATTGTTTCAGGGCCACCACCAGCTCCCGATCGCTCAACAGGGTCGGATTTGGGTGAGATTTGAGAATCCTCGCCACCTTTTCGGGGGGATATTTACGATACAGTTGAGAACGCCGTACTTGGTAAGTCACATACTGAGACAGGTCCACTTCAAATTTCCGCTGCCTTTCTGTTTGCACCTGTCTGATCGTTTGTTGTTGCTCGTAATTACTTTCTTCCCCCAACATGCAATGGGCGTACAGGTATGGGTAGCGGCTAATCAATCCCCCTAAAGGTTTATCTCCTCCCTTTTCATTCACCTCGGCGGTTTGGCTAAATACCTGGGCTAAGGGAGACAGAGTCAAATACTGTTCACTGTTGACAAAATCCTGTACCAGAGGACGTAACCGTCTCACTGATATCCTATGAGTAGAACTACTCAGGAAATTTCCTTTACCGTAATTTTCAAACAGCCCCACTAACTCCCGGAATTGCCCCTTGCAGTTGGGGCTGCCTGCGCCAGTGGTTGATCAGGATGTGGCAGCATCTATTCAGGATAAACTTGAACTCCTGGTCTGCCTTTTTGACAGCCGCCAGCCGATCTAATGCCGCTTTGATTTCATATTCTGTGTAATTTCCCTCTATAAATAGAGCCCGAAAGCGATTTATCATCTCCTCTGGTGATGACTCTCGCACATAGGAGAGCAGATGGTCGTATATCACCTGCTCTTGGTTTTTTTTCCGATTTGAGCCGCCTCCCACAGCAATAGCTTGCTGAGATTTTCCTGCGACAGAAAATGTGGGAATTGAATCGGATTCATATTCTCTTTTTGAGGGAGCAAATATCTTTTTTGTAACTGGCAAACTTACTCCAGCAACAAGTACCTGATTATCCTCTTCAACCACTTCATCTACTCGCTCAAGTTGCTGGACTGTTACCATGCGATCGACCTGGGATCTTGCAGCATTCCCCCATCTGCCTCCAGCTTAACAAAGATGCAAGATGTGCGATACAGTTCATTGGCGATCGCGTCCGGCCACGGCGGTATCACATTCCATGTACATTCATTCGGGTGGCGCCGGGGCACGGCGGTATTACATCGATCTGATTTACCTCACATCTGTTGATGCCGTGCCCCTTGTATGCTAAGATTAGTCTACATCACATTGCCTCACTCATACCATCTGTCCTCTTTGCCTTGTCTGTCACCTTCGGGTGGCGCAGGGGCACGATCGAAAGGCTACAGGCTCCAATACCGCCAGCGCGTTCCTCCTCAAAGGGTTAAGAAACCCTGTTTCTCCGAGAAACAGGGTTTCTGGGTGGGCGAGCGCTCGGAGGGAACTACCATCCTATATACTTAGTCACTTGAGTAGCTTACCGCTATCACCTAAAACCCGATCGGGCTCACAACCTACCCGTGGGGACGATCGCTAGCTAGAAAGGGCAAGCTATCCCTATAATAGTAAATGTGGAAGCAAAAAGAAGCCAAAGTCAAGGAAGATTGACAAAGGAGAAGAAATATGATCAAAAAAATTGTAGTGACTCTCACCTTAATAACTCCTCTACTTTTTACTAGCGCCGTTAAAGCTGAGAATCCGGAACATGTAGAACAGTTATTGACAACTAGGGAATGTCATCGCTGCGACCTTTCAGGAGCAAACCTATTTCAAGAACATCTGATCGGCGCTGACTTGAGAGAAGCTAACCTGGAAGGCGCAAACCTCACCCAAGCTAACCTGGAAGGGGCTGATTTAACCGGTGCCAACCTACAGGGAGCTAACTTAACGGGCGCTCACTTAACCGATGCCAGTCTGAATGACGCCAACCTCAACCAAGTGAATTTTAGCAGTGCCAATATTTATAGCGTTGACGTATCAGGGGCATCAATGGTTGATATAGTCTTGACTGATGCCAACGTCCATAATACCGCAATCGGCGTTGGGGGAGTATATGAGGAAACCGACCTTGTAGAAGATCCCGAAAAATTATTTGTAGAATCTGCTACAGGATATATCGAAGGAAATGAGCTTCAAGAATATCCAGCACATTATCTGGTGGAATATCCTGATGCTCCCTATTCCTATCCTGAAGGCCACAAAGAATATCCGGTCGTCAATACCTATTGGTATTAAGGCGCGGGCGGGGGATATATCGGGCGATCGCCTGGAAGGAACTGTAGGTTGGGCTTACCCACGACCCACGAAACCCAACAGTACCAATGCATGTTGGGTTTCGCTGATTTGTGCCCCGTGTATTATACCATACGATCGCCAGTCCTCTGGTGCGGAGTGCGACCCTACTCTGGAATTAGTCACGAATCATTTAGGATTGCTATAGCTAAAATATCGAGAAAAGATTGCCAATGCGAAACAAACTTGTTACCTTCATCTTTTTCCTAGTCTTGATTTTCCTAGTCTTGAGGAGTGTGTGCGATTCGTTCTAGCCTAACGTGGTCAAACACGGAACGCTAGCCCGGTTTCATTAGCCGGGAACTCTGACCGCATGGGGGTTAAATTCCCCTCCCCCCAGGTACGGGGGTGACACCGGTCCTCGGTGCTACGAAGCGACATCATCGTGGTGCTAAGCGAGGACTCAAATGTAGGATAACTGGCAGCCTAAGCCGGTGACGCCGCTAGGAAAGATATCCAAGGTTAGAGCAGGCAAACATGTGCAAGCCTCGTTATAAGGAACCAGCGAAATAAGGCTATATGCGCTGGCCTAAAAAGGAAATGGTAGCTAGTATTAGTTTTAGACTCTGGCTAATATAGTACTCAAATAGCTCCCGGGGTATAGTGTGGACCTAAAGGTATCGCGAAATGTTGTTAGGGAACGAAGTAACCTCTCGTGTGCTGTCCATCAGGACAAGTTAGATGTTAAGCGCAAGCCACGGGGGGAGGGATGGCCCAAGAAGCGAATGCCCGGGGTAATTCCTGGGATAACATCTACAGTAATGTAGATGATGCTGGGTAGCCAGCGCTGACGTGGGTCGGTGATACTAGGAAGCTGCTGGAATGAGTAATCCTAAAAAGCCACGGAACTAATCCGAAACGCAAGTGGAGGATAAGGTATGGATAACTGGTAAAACTGACTTGAAAATGGTGATACTAACGGTTATCAGAACAACCACTCGCTAAACCAGGAAAGGGAAGAAAAGACAGGCGGCAAGGGCTAACGGAAGTAATTCCTATTAAGTCTACCTATGAAAAGGGCCTAGTACCCAGTAGCCGGATGCGGTGAAAATCGCAAGTCCGGTTCCTCAAGGGAGGGTCGGGAAGCGATTCCCGGCTCGACCCCATCCATTTCCCTTTAACCTGACTCAAGTCGCTAGGGATTGTTTGCCATTTTTCGATGAGGAGGACAATCCAGTGGCGGTTAATTTCGGGGGCGTACAAGATATTACTCCGGTGCCACCGGTTTTGTCGGAGTTCGATCGCGCCGTTAACCAAGTCTGCGGCGAACCGGGCAAAGCGGTGTCTCGTGCCGAATTCCAGCAATTGATGAATGACCACCCGCAGGTTTTAGCAGCAATTCAAGACTTTACCGAGGGCAAGGTGTTTGGCTCACGCCCCACTCTCCGCGACACCGCAGCCTACCTCGAAGATTTAACCGATGCCTGGTTCAACATCCACGGCTTCGACCACATTATCTGCGCCGAACCCACGGCAGGAGGATCCATTGGCGGCTTCCACTTCTGGGGACGCTACCTGGAATTGCAGCAAAAAGGCTTGGCATGTCGCCTTCCAAACCTATCTCGCGCTGAAGTCATCCCTGGTGTCATCTATACTATGGGGGCAAAAATCAAAGTTGACGGCGGCGTGGCTAGTTCTCCCGTCAAGGGATATGGTCTTACCCTCAGTGCCGCCGACATTCTCAAAGCGGCCACCAAAGCGTTCGCGGAAAATCCGACTGCGAGTACGAAGAGTAAGGGCTGTTTGTTGCCCCTGGAAGATGACGGTCGGGAGTTTATAACGGTGTTCGTGCGTCGCGCCGGTGGCATTCGCACTTTTTATCCCGATGCGACACCGGATACAAACCGCAACCCCGACTGCAAAGCCGAGATTGTCTTGGCCTCCCGCGTCCATAGCTCGGTAGTGGGTCACAATTAAGGTGCGCGGTGCTCATCTTATCATTTTCAGGTTGAGATTGGACGAATCGTCGGTCTGAAACAATATCAAGTTTCGCGTCAGATAGGCTTGTCCAAACCCGTGCTGTTGAAAGCTTTGTCTTGCTGGAGTGAGCAAAATCAGGGGAATAAACTGACTGCTGAGATATCTCATCAGATGTCGTCAGCCATCAATGGTTACAACAGTTCCTACGAACGGAATAATGGACGTAACTGGACTCGAACCAGTGACCGCCACGATGTCAACGTGGTGCTCTAACCAACTGAGCTAATCTATTTCGTCGGGGTTTATTCCCATTTCCAGTAACCGCTGGGCAAATTTTTCCGCACGTTCGCGTTCTTTTTCCGCACGTTCGCGTTCTTTTTCCGCACGTTGACGATCTAAAAGGGCTTGTTCTTCCATGGCTTGAATTTTTGCCCGTTCTTCTTTCATTAATAGCTCCACCTGCGGGGGGTCTAGCAATTCTTTCGCCGATAAAACTAGCCGCTCTAATTGACCAGAAACAATTGATTGCTCTTCGGTGAAATCAACAAAGCTATAGCCTTCTATCTTGGTGGGATTAGTAAATACCCTCACTCGTTGCTGTTTCGGGTCTATTATCCAATATTCGGGAATTTCCGCTATTTCGTATTCAGAGCGTTTAATCACGTAATCATCCCGGGCATTGCTGCTGACAACTTCCACTACCAGAATCGGTTTTTCGGCAAAATCTAAAACTCCTGCACCGGTACGATGCTTGACTTGTTCCCAAATACTTTGGGTACAGACTACTACATCGGGAATTCGTGATGAATTTTCTTCGGTGCGGACACCCGTCGCTATAGAGTGCGCGACTAAATCCAAGTTTCGATCTGTAAGGTAGCGCAGTAACTTATAAAGCAAAAATTTGCAAATGTCAGTATGTAAGTGTGTTGCTGCTGGCATTCTTATTAATCGCCCCCTGTATAATTCATAGAGAACATCGGGTTCTCCTTCATATTCGAGATATTCTGCAAAAGTGTACAAGCGTTCATTCCCTTGATGCTCTTTTTTTTGTGGTTCATTGATGGTAACCGCCTTTGCTACTGCTTGAGTCATAATGGACTTGCCTCTCGTGCGATCGGGTTCTTTGACTATTTTATCTAAAAAGTATTGGGAGCGATCCGGGTAGGGATGCTCGGCCCCTGAACGTGGGTAACGGTTACGGGGAATGGACGTAACTGGACTCGAACCAGTGACCCCCACGATGTCAACGTGGTGCTCTAACCAACTGGGCTATACGTCCATTTAGAACATTTTGATTTGCTTGGGAGCGATCCGGGTAGGGATGCTCAGCCCCTGAATGTGGGTAACGGTTGTAGGGAATGGACGTAACTGGACTCGAACCAGTGACCCCCACGATGTCAACGTGGTGCTCTAACCAACTGAGCTATACGTCCGTCACAAAAACCAGCATAACACAACTTCTGGTCAGAGTGCAACAAATTTTTTTGCACTGGCAAGAGGCTGGATGTGCTGACAAAAATCAGCATAACACAACTTCTGGTCAGAGTGCAACAAATTTTTTGCACTTTCCAGGCAAGAGGTTGAAGGCAGGGGCCTTCACCGGCGCATTACCAGGCTCCGGCCTAGTAATGCGATTGTACAACACAACTGCCTCAGCGGCAATCCCCTGGTTAGAAAGGAGCATGTCTTGGACGATCGTCATGTCTTTTTGCTCTTGGTGTGACAGATCGCCGGCGATCGGGGCTGTTGCTGACAGAGACGTTCTCGGTTGACTTTACCGGTACTGGCTTAACAGTGACTGAATCAAATTTTCAGGGACAAAGAATGTGGTTTGCTGAAGACGGGAAATCGCATTGGGAAAGTTAACCATATTTTGCTGAGCCGCATCATTTAATACTCCAATTATTCCCGTGACTCTTAAACCTCGTGCTCTGGCAATTCTTCTACCTACGCCTTCATCTATTATGACTAAACTTGCTCCTTGCTGTTCTGCTAAAATAATAGCTGCTTTTTCTCCGGCATCTAATACTTCTAAATCTGGATCGTCATTATCATTAACATTGGCGAGGATTAACCAGTTTGGAGGCTTGTCAACGCCGAACAATCTCAAGCGATCGCATGTCCGACAGTTCCTGTTTAACTATTGTCAGAATCAACACTTGACCGTAAAGCTGAGGCAATAACTCGATTTCTCCAATTAGCAGCAAATAGCAAATTGAAGAAGTATCTGAAATAATAATCATATTGCTTTTAGTTTTCGGCTACCAACCTCAAGCAGGACAATTTTCTAAGTGCGATCGGCCTTTATACCCTCCGGCTGTAATCTTTGCATCATGGGCTGTCCTGGCTGAAGTTGGTAGCCTAGTTTTCCTTCTCGCCGTAGTTGCTCGTGGGTAAACCGATCGGCTTCAAAATCTGCTTCGTCGTATGCGAAATAAATCCCTTTAGCTTTCAGAAAAGCATCTGCTTCCAGGCGCGTATTCATCCCCAGCAATTCTCGCACTTTCCCCCTACTTATCGCACCTTCCCTATAAGCTTCCAAGACGATCGCTATCTTAAGCCGACGCTCTAGATTACCCCATTTCGCTTCTAGGTAACAGGCTATGTTATCTGGCAATGAAATCGTAATTTCCATATCTTGCTCCCTCTTTACCGTCTCTAGCACACCCACTCCTGATTATAACATTGCGGTTTTCACCCTTCGCCTCGGACGGGCAGGCAAACGAGCAGCCCTACACTTGGCATGGGAAAATTATCCGAGATATCAATCCAACTCTTTGATGAAGCTTTCCACTCCCAACAGCATTTGGAGGACCGCAGCCATTCTGGGACTGCTGGGCATTCTCACGCGCCTGCCCTTCCAAAGCCAGATCCTCAGCGAACATGATGCGGCTAACTTTGCTCTGGCCCTGACCGACTTCGATGTCCGGTTGCACCAGCCCCATCCCCCGGGAACTTTTGTGTTTTTGATCTTGCTGGGACAGTTGTTTAACCTGTTTCTCCATGATGCCAACCAAAGCTTGGTCTGCGTTAATATTCTGGCCTCGGGGATAGCTGCTGCTGCTACCTTCGTTCTGAGTGCCAGCTGGTTCGGCAGACCCGTGGCCTGGGTGAGTGGTCTGTTGATGCTATCGAGTCCCCTGGTCTGGTTCTACGGGGAGGTGGCACTCTCCTATATGCTGGAGTATGCCTGGGTTTTGCTGCTGGCGATTGCCTGTTTTCGACTGCGGTTAGGAGACAAAATTGCCTTTTTTGTTGCTGCTGGGATGATGGGGTTAGCGGGTGGCATCCGACCCAATACTCCTGTTTTCCTATTTCCCTTGTGGTCAATAGCAGTTGCTTTGGGGATGCGCGATCGCAAATATTCGGGAGCCAACTTAATAGTAGCATTACTGCTGATGGCAGGTGGGGTAGCCTTATGGGCGGTGCCAATGGTGGCAATGTCAGGGGGAGTAACTGCTTACTGGCAAGCTATTCAGATGTGGATCGATCGCCACCTGGAAGATGCCGATAATATTTTTGGGATGCTGAATAATGCGATCGCCCTTGTAAAAGCGCTACTCTTCTGTGTCGGTCTGGGGTTTTTTCCTCTAGTTTGGGTCTTAGGGAAAGAAAGAAAAACCCTCCTCTCCCGGGTGAAGCAGGACTGGCGAGTGCAAACCCTGCTGCTGTGGATCGCACCAGGGACAGCATACCTGATCTTTATCCACTTTCAGCGCCAAGGTCACAGTTTTACCATTATGCCAGCCTTCGTGCTGATCGGCGGTTTCGCGATCGGGCGATGGGGTCAATATTTAGCCCGCTTGCATCGCCAAGCTGGGATTATTATAGCCGCGATCGTCATCAGTTGCAATAGTTTATTTTTCCTGCTGGGACCGGGGGAATTGCGCAGCTGGACAAAAATCCGGCAGCACGATACCTTTGTGAAAGAGCGAGTTGAAGCTATTCGCGATCGCTTTCCTGCCTCCCAGACAGTAGTGCTGACGAGAGGACGCTACGCGCGCATATTAAACTTCTATCTAGAAGACTATCAGGAAACATCTCTGTCTCACAGACTGCAAACAACACCAACAGTTTTACCCCCTCAAGTCCGGACCCTAGTTTTGTTTGACGATCGCATTTTATCTCGACTTGCAGAAGATCCCGGTTTTGCCAGACTCCCGCTACTGGGGGGAGAAACCCTGCGATACATCAGTTGGAACGCCAACCAGCAAGTTAAAGTCGGCAAGTTTTCCCTGGAGGTGAATGGCGATCTGTGATGGGCGATCTCCGGGCTATTTTTTGTTTGTAGTAAGCGCTTTAGCGCTATAGGCGGGACTTTTCTATGCTAAAAAATCGCGGATTAAATTAAGCAAAGGATTGCGATCGCATCCTGTCTGGTTGTCTACTTTACAGAGAAATTTATGAGCAGCATTTCTAAAACTTTCCATAAATTCATCAATTTCTTTTACCTGCAAAGCCCTGTCTTTATATGAGATTATCATCCCCGATTTCCACGGTTCAAAGATAAGTGGATCTGGTTCTTCGGCAACTTCAACTGTTACCATCTTTCCTGCATTGACTGCTTTTATTCCTGTAATTAATGCCGAAAACCAGGAGTCTAAATAAGTGGATTCTACGCTCAAAATTGTATGACTATCGGTAAGAATTATGTCTCCCAATGGATCTATGGGATCTATTCCTTCTTCATCTAATGTCCATTTAATGTTTATCATTCTGACTCTTTTCTGATATGTACGGAACGAATGTTTCCTATAGCATTAAGAACAACTCTGACTCTGACAGTCTGTTCGGAGAACACTACATCCTGCTCGAAAACTTGCCGTTCGCTTGGAGTTCCGATTAAGTTTTCCGGGCGCGTCGCAATCTCTTGACCTAGTTTAACTATGTCATCTAGAGTGAGGTTGACATCATATTGTTGAAATGCTGGCAAATGCTTAGTGATGTGCTTGAGGTTCTTGTTGCTGAGGCTTTCTGGAGGATTAACAATCTTGCGTTCTCCTTGACTATTTAATATAAGTCGCTTTCAGTAATTGTAACCTTACAAAGGGGCGATGGCGATACTGCTGCACAGTCGCTGCGCGATCGGGAGGCTCTGCCTCTAACATTGCGTTCCCAGCCAGAGACTGGGAACGAGAGTAAACGAGGGGCGATCGCCTGCTGTCTGGATGGGCTTTTCCCAGCGGGCGATACTGCTGCGCAGTCGCTGCGCGAACGGGCTTATTGACAATATTGTCATCTATCATTTGTTCGCCTTTTTTGATTGTTCGCCTTCTTCAGGTAAGACTTAGCCCAAGCATATCGTTTCGGATCTTTTTTGAGCAGATATTCCACAACTTGCCGTCGCTTATTATTATCAGCATTTTTGACAACTCGCTTGATTTCTGCATCCATATCTCTTGGTGAAGCACCACGCTTAATTGCTTTATCAAACCAACGTTCTCCCTCTACAAATTGACCCCTTTCAAAACAAATCGCGCCCATTAAAGTGTAAGGATGATGACTTTGCGGTTGATATTCAATCGCTTTTCGAGCGCACTTTTCTGCGTCATCTAGTTTATGAAGATCGCGGTCATATAGTTCATCTAGTTTATAAAGATCGCGGAAAGCACCCCCTCTTGTTGTGAGCAAAGCTGACTTGAGCTTATTTTCTTTGATTGTGTTGAAGTTCAGATTTTCTGTTACTTCCAATGCACGTCTCGGTTTCTCTGCCTTGCGCCAATGACTACTGGCGTTGGGTAAGTTCCATTTATTGCCAGTGCGATCGTACTCCTGTTCATAGAAAGTTGCTTCTATTTTGTGGTAAGCGATGCGAATCTTGCCATTAAACAGTTTATTCCCTTGGGAACGCCGCTCTCCATAATAACTATAATAGCTGTAACGTGGTTGAGATTCTTCAACTTCATTCTCCTGAAGCCAAGCGACATCCATCTCCTCAAGCCGCTCTCCTTTCTTCAGCTTTTGCAGAATTGCGTACAATGGGCAGGAAGGTAATTGGTCTTTGTACTCCGAGACATCATACTTTTTCTTGAGGATAGCAAAATATTCTTTCTCTTTAGCAAATTGTCGAGCAAAAATAATTACATCCTCACGTCCATTGTTTTTCAGCCAATCAATATCACCCTCACTCAACTGCTTTCCGACTTCAATCTGGGACTTTAAACTAGCAGCATATTTTTCATCAATCCAGAAGGCTAGCGTTTCAGTCTGTCCATTTTTTCTCAGCCAATCAATATCAGCCTCACTCAACAGCTCTCCCGCTTCAATCTTAGACTTTAAACTAGCAGCATGTTTTTCAATCCAGAAGGCTAGCGTTTCAGTCTGTCCATTTTTTCTCAGCCAATCAATATCAGCCTCATTCAACAGCTCTCCCGCTTCAATCTTATGCGTTAAACTAGCAGCACATTTTTCAATCCCGATCGCAATCGTCTCAGTCAATTTCCGCTTTTTCAATAAATTACAATAGTCCGGACATTTTTTAGACCCCAGAACCACGACATAGCAAGGGTTACGGCAAAAGGCGCATCATTTTTTTCAAGGTCAGGCCCAGGGCTAACTTGTAAAAAATGGCTCGCTCTCCCAAAGGCTGACGCTGTAAGGCTTACGGCGTCGTTCCCCAAAGTGTCCGGAGTATTGTTATAACAATGTCAAAGATATCTGTCCCTTGATTGCTCACTGCGTCGATGGCGTCGATGGCGGTTACCGTTACGGTAAAGATGCCTGCGGTAGTAGGGGTACCGCTGATAACTCCCTGAGTGTTGATGGTTACGCCCCCTGGTAAACCGGTAGCTGTGTAGTTGTTGATGTTGTTATTGATGTCGCCGAAGTTGTCGCTAATGTCTATGTCGAGGTTATTACCTAGCAAGAACTCGACGTCGGGAATCTGGGTTTTTACATAAGGGGGGTTTTCCAACCGCTTTTCAGCCCGCAAATTTAAGACCTCTTGGGGGATGCTGCCAGTCAGTTGGTTTTTGTTCAGCCAGAGATCCTCCAAATTGGAAAGATTCCCTAACTCCGTCGGGATGCTGCCAGTCAGTTGGTTGTAGTTCAGCCGGAGATCCTCCAAATTGGAAAGATTCCCTAACTCCGTCGGGATGCTGCCAGTCAGTTGGTTTTCCTCCAGCCGGAGTTCCGTCACCCTCTTGTTAACTACCGTCACTCCATACCAACCATTAAGAATAGAAGCTTCGGGGGGAGTTTGGCTGTTGAAATTCCAGTCCCGCCAGCCTGTATTGTTCCTCCAAAAAGCCCCATTGGTGCTTTGATAGAGAGCCCTTAAAGCCTGATACTCCTGCTGGGGGATCTCATTGACGCTAATAGTCAAGGCTTCTGAGTAACTGTTCCCAGCAGCGTCGGTGGCAGTTACCGTTACGGTAAAGGTGTCTGCGGTAGTAAAAGTACCGCTGATAACTCCCCGACTGTTGATCGTTACGCCCCCTGGTAAACCGGTAGCTGTGTAATTGTCGATGTTGTTATTGATGTCGCCGAAATTTGCGCTAATGTCTATGTTGAGGTTATTACCTAGCAAGAGTTGGACGTCGGGAATCTCGGTTAAAACATAAGGGGGGTTTTCCAATCGCTTGAAGGCACTCAAATCTAGAACCTCTTGGGGGATGCTGCCAGTCAGTTGGTTGGAGTACAGCAAGAGATCCTCCAAATTGGAAAGATTCCCTAACTCCGTCGGGATGCTGCCAGTCAGTTGGTTGGAGTACAGCAAGAGATCCTCCAAATTGGAAAGATTCCCTAACTCCGTCGGGATGCTGCCAGTCAGTTGGTTGGAGTACAGCCAGAGATCCTCCAAATTGGAAAGATTCCCTAACTCCGTCGGGATGCTGCCAGTCAGTTGGTTGGAGTACAGCCAGAGACGATTCAAATTGGAAAGATTCCCTAACTCCGTCGGGATGCTGCCAGTCAGTCCGTTTAAGTGCAGCCAGAGCCTAGTCACCCGGGAGTTAGCTACCGTCACCCCAAGCCAACCGTTAACAACAGAATCATTGGGGGGAGTTGGGCTGTTGAAATTCCAGTCCCGCCAGCCTGTATTGAAACTCCAAGAAGCCCCATTGGTGCTTTGATAGAGAGCCCTTAAGGCCTGATACTCCTGCTGGGAGATCAATATGCCCCCATAGGTTATCTGAGCTTCTGCGGACAATGCTAAGGGAGTTTTCATCCCCGGAGTTCGCCACTCCAACTTCCAATTTCCGCCCCGGGCTGCTGCCCCTGTCCGGGTAGTAGAGGCGGCGAGGGATGCCCCGGTCAGGGCCTGTAGCTTAGTCATCAACTCCTCTCCTGCATCTCCGGCGGCGACGTTACAGCCGTAGAGTAGGAGTTGTTTTACTTTCCACTTCTGCAGGGTAGAGGCGTAATCTCCTAGAGTATCTAAACTCAGTTGGGAGTTTCCCAGATACAGACAGCCAGGGCTGCCGTGGGAGAGTAGGTGCAGAACCTCTGTTTCTTGATGCTGTCGGAGAAGTTCGCTGATCTGTTGGATGCCATCGGACCGAAGGTCTAAGAGGAAAGATTTGGCCCCAGGCCGGATGCCGTCTATAAGCTGCTGGTAGTTTTCTAGGGAGGCATCCACTACTACCATAGTGTTGGCATTGGTATTATGTTTCATTTTTTGGTTTCTCTTGTATTTTTCTGTAGAGGTGCTGGTGTAATACTAGCCCGACTATCGTCATATTTCTGACTTACGCCGGAACGAGTGGCACGTTTGTTTATTATAACTCAAGTGTTGGTTACCGGCGACATTGGTAACATTTCCTGCTTTAACTACAGTCATTAAAACATATTTTACGGAAATTATCAAATTTATTTGCTACTATACCGTCGGAGTTGGGTGTCTTTCAATTTAACCCATATTTCGCAATTTCATACCCCAGCAGGTTTCCTCCGACGCTGGCTTTCTTCGTCTACGATTCGTATACGAAATAAATCACTTGCTGAAAAGCGGTCTTTTATATCTACCGGCCCCATTTGTTTCACGCTTCCCATACATAGAGTCCCCCGACTGACTCAGGCACTTCCCCGACTGAGTGCGGCACTTTACCTCAGTAGTCAGGCACTTCCCCGTGCTTCTTTTCTATCGATATCCTCCCCATCGCAGAAGATTGCCAAAGTAGGAGGTAGAGGGTCGGAGTTTTCAACTAGATCGCCTCGCGGTTCCCCCAATCGTGGTAAACTTCAATTAACCACAGTGAAATCATCGACATTAATCAGGGTCTCATCAATCCCCGGCAGGGTGGCCATGGTTTTCGATTCAAAATTAATCCAGGTATCGAGGCCCTGAGAACCTCCTGCTAGCCTGATAAAGTCCGTGCCATCTTCAAAGTCTATGATAGTATCCCAGCCCATGCCCGACCCCAAGACAAAAAGATCGGCGTCCTCTCCTCCGTGGAGGGTATCGCTTCCCTCCCCGCCGATCAGAGTGTCCTCCTCCTCCTTCTCAAAGAGTGATAAAGTTAGGGGTTGGGGGTTAAGAGTTAGGGGTTGACGAGTATTGCTGAAGTTAAGGTCAGTAGGAGATTCGGCAACATCGTTCACATTAATAATCAAAGCCTCCGAGTAACTGGCCCCAGTAACGTCAATAGTCTGAACGCGGATACTGTAACTATATCTCATCTCCAAGTCCGGAGAACTGTTATAAATTAATATCTGACTCTCCTAGCTGACTGCCTGCATCAATTTTTTTGAGAACTTTATAGAGATGGCTGTCAGGAGATGAATCTTCATATTTACTCGCTTTATACTTAACTTTCAGTTCCGAAAATCGCTTTTCTTCTATCTCCGAAAATCGCTTTTCTTCCATCTCAGCTTTCTTTTTTTCTTTCATACTCATGGCAGGTAATTTGTGATTGCATACTGTACGGTGATTGGGTATCGTTATTATTGTGATTACCCGGGTTCGATAATACTCATTATATCATTCATTATCTTTTTTGCCATTTTGATTATGGCAATTTTCTACCTCCCCATACATATTCTACACTAAAATGCCCGATCGCACCGGTTCCGTTACCAACTTTCATACTCACCTCTCATATTCTACACCTCTATGGGCTACCTGTCAACTTTTCGGCAATCCCTATCTATTCTATCGTATCTATGGGCTACCTGTCAACTTTTCGGCAATCCCTATCTATTCTACACCCCAATGCCCGATCTCGTCTAACCGGTGCCTGTCGGCGCCGCCCGATCGCACCGGTTCCGTTACCAACTTTCAGGCTCACCTATCATATGCTATACCTCAATGGGCGACCTGTCAACTTTTCGCCTCTCCATATATTCTACCTTATCAATGGGCGACCTGTCAACTGGGGTTATCTGGCCTTATTCCCAAACCAGAGACACAAAAGCTATTCTTGACGGCAATTTATTAGCAATAAAATCTCTGACGATAATTGCATTATTTTTTACATCTGTTCCTTGACTGATATCCAAAGAACCTGGGTCTTCAGCTATCTCTTGACCAATATAATACCACAGGTCAACTCCCAGAATCAACATACCCATTTGTTCCAGTTCGTCAGCAAGATTTATTGCATCAGCAGGACGCAAGAGCAATTTTCCTGCTTTTACTATACCGAGGTGATGATACTTATCGATCGGTTGTTCTAGAACTGCTATCATTTTACAGACTCCCTATAGTTGACGATACCGGGTTTCTTAATTGCTTACCAATTACCCTCAACCCCTTGCTTAGTCTGAGTTTCTTTTGCATATACCGATATAGACGCGATCGGCATTTTGGGAACCAATGCTGGTTGGGGGTCAATTTCTTGCACGTCAATTGCCACACCTGGAAACCCAGCGCAAAAAATTAGTTCTTCTGCCTCGTCATAATGCAGTCGCGGTTCGACTTTCATTGCTTCTGCCACCCCCATACCTACGGCAATTTTACCAAACAATTTACCCTGATAACCTTGGCAAGCAGTTAGTTTGAATATCTTCCCATTTCTGACATCAACAGAAATTTCTAGTTCTCCTTTGCCTAATTTATACCTAGCTTCAAATGGCGAAACCAATTCAAAACTGCCTGCTTGCCAAATGCCCAATCCCACCACCAAATCCTGTAATTGAGAAATCTTAGACCCCAGATGTAAACCTCCCAGACTTTGATTAGGAATAATTGCTGCATCAAGTGCGATCTTAAATAACTTCATAATCCTACTCCTTGAAACTTTCTCCTCCAATTCGGACTGTCCCACCTTCACCGGTACTTACCTTCCAATATGGATCTGGACCGTGATAGGTGCTATCTCCAGGATGCCATTGAATTATTCTCCCTGTGAAGTTTCCTTCTGATGTTACTTCGCGGAACACCACGCCTTTACCCTTATTACGACCTTTTTTAGTGGTATCGATCGCCCAGTTGGGATTATCTTGGAACAATAATATAATATCATTAGGAATTTTTCCTTTGAGGATTTGGGGATTTTCCAAAATTTCATCAATACTTGTCATTGTACAGGATCTATGATATGGAACTGTCGAGTGAGACATGGGATCTGCGCGATGGCTGGTGATGAGACAGCGATCGCCTATCCTAGGAAATATATGCTCTCCATATATTCTACAGTATCTATGGGCGACCTGTCAACTTTTCTGCTCTCCATATATTCTGCACCCAAATGCCCATCTGCCAGTCCCCAACTTTCATGCTCCCCATACATATTCTACTCCATTCCTGATTAAAAAATCTGCTGTAGACGGGTGTGGTCAAAACCTGTCGATCGCGTAGGACAGGTAGCCTGTCAGTGCGCGCAGCGCAATCTTCACGATCTCTCCCAGTCGCCGGATCCCCCAAAACCCCTCCGTGGCAATTGGGGGGGATTTCGGGGGATCCATCCTTGTGCAACAACTGCCAGACCACGGGCTAGGAGGACGATAAACCAGACCAGATTCCTCTCTTCCCAGGGCTGGAAAGACGATAAACCAGACCAGATTCCTCTCCTCCCAGGCTAAATTAATGAGAAACCTGACCAGATCCCTTTTCTCCCAGGCTAGGTTGATGAGAAACCTGACCAGATCCCTTTCTTCCCAGGCTAGGTTGATGAAAAACCTGACCAGATCCCTTTCTTCCCATTTCTGGGAGGACGATAAACCTGACCAGATCCATTTTCCCGGGGCTGGGAGGACGATAAACATGACCAGATTCCTCTCCTCCCGGGGCTGGGAGGACGATAAACCCGAGCAGATTTCTCTCCTCCCTAGAGAAATTCACGGTCCTCCGACTAAATTTTTCCTATTGTTCCGCCCAAATCTACCGTGGTCTGGCAGTTGTTGCATAGGGATCCCCCCCAAACCCCCCCCGCGCCAATTGCTATGCTTTACTCACATATTTTTTAACATTTGTCGGGGGCGATCGTCGAGATATCGTAATTCGCCCACAGTATCTTTTAAGAGAGGTTTGGGGGATCCTCCGACTGGGAGGGCCCATGAACGATCGACTGGTTTTGACCACACCCGCTGTAGACTGGGCGGAAGGGGCGATCGCTCCCTGACCGGATACCTCCGTTCCTCAATGATGCGCTGTAATTGAGCGACGCGATTTCCGGGAGCAGGATGGGTAGACAAAAAGGCGATATTTGCTCCTCTTTTCCGATCGAGTCGGGCAAAAAAGTCCGTCGCCCCGGCGACGTGACCGTAAGTTGCTTGTAATAAATCGATGCCAAATTCATCCGCTTGCAGTTCCTGAGACTGAGAATATTGCGATCGGGAGAAAGCTTCCGCGCCAGAAACCAAAACAGCTTGCAGTCCGCCCACATCGCCGAAAATACTGGCGATCGCCAAGCGCAGCACCAAAGCTTGTCCCAAACCCCGCAGATGGTCGCGATTAGCAAAATGTCCCAATTCATGTCCCAAGACCATCATCAGTTCGTTTTCCGACTCCGCCTGGGCTACCAAACCTTGATAAATGACAATTGTATCTCCTGGTAGCGCCAAAGCATTGACTATTTTCTGGGGCACAAACAGCACCCGATAATCTCGGTCTCGATGCTGTTCGGGAGGTAAGTTAGTTTCCAATCGATCCAACAACTGATTCAGGGTAGCTTGAGCTCTTGACGGCAGCGCCTGTTGCTCGTAAATTGGTACGATCGCCGCCCCCAGCTGTTGTTCCACGCCGATCGGAATATACCAGACTAAGGCATTCACTAACAGCCCGATCGCCCACCACAGCAACCAAAAGACGATCGCGATAAATCCCACAAACAACCCGAAGATAATCAGCAATTCTCGGTTGCTAGTAGGAGGATTGCGATTTGGCTTTTTTCTTAGGTTATCGGCATCCATTTCTTAATTCAGTCGCTACTTTTCACGGGACGGAAAGGATTCAAAAAATTAATCAACCCATAAAGTTCGCGGGACTGAACCCAGAGACGTCCGCGACCCCGGAAATGGCAAACCAATCCTTCCCCGCCCAAAATCCCCGTTTTCAGATTCTTAAATGATAACCCCCCAATTACCTCCACATTGTAATTCAAGCTATCTTCAAAGGCCACGATGTAGCTAGTATCTACCACATAGTCTCCTTCCACCGGAATTTCCACAATCCCGCCATAGGAATTGAACCAGATATCCCCGCTGCCAGTTGCCCGCACCAAAAACAAAGATTCGCCACTAAAGAAGCCCTTAAATCCTTGAAACTGAGTATCGATTTCCACCGTTGGACTAGCAGCTACAAACCCAGAAGATTGAATCAGCAAGCTTTTCTCACTCAGGTAATAATGCTGAATATCTCCCGGCATTGCTGGCGAGATATAGATTTGTCCTGGTTTTTCCTCAGCAGTAAACTCGCTGACAAACAGGGACTCCCCACTTACCATCCGCGCCATACCTTTCATCAAACCTCCTTGCATCTTAGATTTCATCAAGATGCCAGCATCCATTGCCGCCATTGCCCCTGATTCAACTAAGACAGTTTGATTCGCCTGTAAGTTAATAATTAAAGAAGCATAAGCTGGCGAATGTTCTATTTCGTAAGCAATCTCATTTGTCATTTTCCTTTATCCTTTGCTATTCACATCTCGCTACTCCTTTCTGGGGGGCAGATGAGAGCCAACTAATTGACCAAAAGCGCCTGAGTTGTGAGTCTGACAATATAATTTACCTTGTCCTTGAAACCGACAAACCAATCCTTCGCCGCCCAAGAATGATCCCCACCAGCTAGGATTAGCTTTACCAATATTAAAGGTCAGACTTTTTTCAAAAGCCACAATATGACCCGTATCCACTATATATTCTCCGTTAACGGGTACTTCATAAATCCCGCCAAAGGAGGTCAACAACAACTCACCATTACCCGTCAGACTCAACCAAAATATTGATTCCCCCGAAAAGAGTGATTTTAAACCTTGAAAGCCTAAGTCGATATCAACATCTGAAGCAGATGCCAGATAAGAAGTAGCCTGCACGACCAACTCCTGACCCGTCATTTGATAAAGCATAATATCGCCTATCAATTTGGGGGCGATAAAGATTTCACCCCCGTCTCTGGGCGATCTAAAGACGCTCAAAAACAGCGATTCCCCAGCCACCATCCGTTTCATTCCGCCGAGAATCCCGCCCCCTTTCCCTTGTCGCAAGGTAGTGTTCGCACTGATGAAGCCACTCATGGCAATCATGCTGCCTGCTTCTGCCACTAATTCTTCTCCCGCCTCCAGAGTCACGCGGGAGATCGCGCTATCTGGTTGATGCAAAAGTTCTATATCCATATTCTCCACCTTCTTGGAAATTGTTACTTAAATTTGGGGCGCATAAATGCCACCAAACCATCAATACTGCGAGACTGGAGATAAATATCACCAGTACCAGTCAGTCGATTCACAAAACCTTCTCCGGAAGTTATCGACCCCAGCAGACCGCCAGCAAGTTTAATATTCATTTTAATTCCCGGATCGTAGGCAACCAAGTGACCGGTATCGACAATAAAGTCGCCGTTAATGCGTTTCCGGGTAATGCCACCATAAGCGCCAAAAAACACTATACCCTTACCGCTGACTTGAAGTTTGAACAGTCCTTCACCAGAGAACCAACTCTTCAAACCGGCCCAGTACACTCCCAGCTTCACCCCAGTTCCATGACAAATATAGGCACCCGGTTGAAAACAGAGGTTGCGCCCTCGTAATTCCACAGAAACTATGTCACCAATGCTGGACTGAGTGAGGACAAGATTTAAGGGTTGCTGGGTTTCATTGGAAAAGGTATTGACAAATAAGGACTCGCCCCCAAAGAATTTTTTCAGTAAAGCTGGGAAGAACCCGCCAGAAAAGTGGGTCTTCATAGTAAGTTGAGCGTCCATGCTAGTCATGGCTCCCGCCTCAGCGGTTATGGCCTCACCGGGATAGAGGGTAACGAAGATAGCAGCAAAAGCTGGTTTATAGCGAATTTCATGCTCCACTGGCCTTTCTCCTACATTTTTTCTGTGTAAAGTCGATCATCTCTAGCCAAAGCTGTAACCATAGCCATCTCGCCTGTGAACTGCCTGAATGTGATTTCTGGACACAGAGACTACCGCTCGCCAAAAAGATGATAGATTAAATATAACTGGAATCGGCTGGTCCATGTGTGCTTGGGCCCGATCGAGCAAGTCTCGGGCCATGGACAGTAAGGTCGCGGTCTTCCCAGAACCCGGTTCCCCCAGTATCAGGAGACTTCGCCCCTCTCCCAATTGGTCAAACAAGTCAATTGCCTTTGTGGGGGCAATATTTTTCGCGGTGCTTCTGGGGTTTCCCACCCCACCCCGATCGGGCCTTCTATAGCATCTAGTCGTTCTTCTAGACTCAGGGAGATTGCTGGAGAGCTAATTTTTTCTAATACACCTCCGATCCAATAATTTCTCACCTTATTCAGTAAAGTCTGGCGGTTGCGGTAACTTTCTCTGACGGAAACTGTTTCAATCCTCTTTTGCAACTGTGGTAATGCCTGGATCTTCATAGATTTATCTTACCCGAAGTAGTCATAGTCACGGCCAACCCCGATCTTATGGTATTTTATGGCTTTTTTACTGAGGGAGCACGGATAATCTTAGTTTGCCCTATTTTGCGTTCTCGTCTATCAATATTCAAGAAAAATTAACAGGCCCAGTCTCTACATCACTTCTAAGAATATAATCCCTATGGCTCACCAACCCCGCAAGCGCTTTGCTCAACACTGGCTCCGCAGTGACCGGGTGCTCGATCGCATAATCATGGCGGCAGAATTGGACGAAGGCGATCGGGTACTAGAAATCGGTCCAGGGACCGGCAGTCTGACTCGTCGATTATTGCCCCTAGTGGAGTCGGTAGTGGCGGTAGAAATTGACCGGGATCTATGCCGGAAGTTGACTTCTGGGCTGGGGAAGTCGGAAAACTTTCTCCTGCTGCAAGGGGATATCCTCTCTCTGGATTTATCGGCGCTGCTGAGGTCTTTTCGGTCGTTCC
The DNA here is from genome assembly GCA_963921275.4 of uncultured Hormoscilla sp. GTDB lineage: Bacteria > Cyanobacteriota > Cyanobacteriia > Cyanobacteriales > Desertifilaceae > Hormoscilla. The sequence goes on from OZ001293.3 coordinate 174,726, forward strand.
AAAACTTAAATAAAGTTGTTGCCAATATTCCCTATAATATCACGGGTCCGATTCTGGAAAAACTGCTGGGCACAATTGAACATCCTGCTGCTTTCCCCTATAATATCATAGTGCTGCTCGTGCAAAAGGAAGTGGCCCAACGCCTAGTTGCCCGATCGGGCTCTAGATCCTTCGGGGCCCTGTCAGTGCGAGTGCAGTATAATGCGGAATGCGAGTTAATTTGTACAGTGCCAGCGTCGGCTTTTTACCCACCTCCCCAGGTAGAGTCAGCAGTAGTGAGGTTGCGTCCCCGACAGTGCTCCCCAGCAGCAGTCCCCGGGCACCTGGAAATGCTAGTAAAGCTGGGTTCGCCGCTAAGCGGAAAATGTTGCGGAATAATCTGAAATCGGTGGTCGAGAGCGATCGCCTGATTGCGTTACTATCAGAATTAGGAGTGAACCCCCAAGCCCGGGCTGAGGACTTGAGTGTCAGTCAGTGGGTATCCTTGAGCAATCTCTTGGTCAGTTCGTAGTAAACACTTTAGTGTTTGCGGGTTCGTAGTAAACACTAAAGTGTTTCGGGGGACGCGCTCACTCACAGTCCGAGGCCGCCACTCACTCTCAGCAGAGCCTCTGGCGCTCCCATTCCCAGCGAGACCCACTGGAACGAGGGGAACAAGGGTATAGCCATCACAGTCCGAGGCCACCACTCACTCTCAGCAGAGCCTCTGACTGAGCATTCCCAGGGAGACCCTGGGAACGAGGGTATGGCCAACTAGCCCGCGCAGGCGGGCTTTGTTCATGTAGCCCCACCCTAAAGGGTGGGGGATCTGGTGCAGGCAAAGGTTCGGGCGGAGGTTCGGGCGCTGCGGAGGGATAGGTTAAATTAAAAAGAAAGGTTAGTAGTGGAAAGGAGAGGATAGATGTCAACACAAATATTACTGGTAGATGACGAACCGGGAGTGCGCGAATCAGTACAAGCCTATCTGGAAGAGAGTGGTTTTACCGTTGAAGTTGCCAGCAACGCTATTGATGGCTGGGAAAAGCTACAACAGCTCGTACCTGAGGTAGTGATTACAGACATTATGATGCCCGAGGTAGATGGCTATCAGTTTTTGCAGCAAATGCGGGAAGATTCTCGGTTTAAGGGCTTGCCAGTGTTGTTTTTAACCGCCAAAGGCATGACAGGAGACCGCATCCAAGGCTATGACGTCGGGTGTGATGCCTACTTGCCTAAACCCTTCGATCCCGACGAGTTGGAGTCAATAGTCAAAAATCTGGTGTTACGTCGCGCCCAGATGGGTGGAACGGAACTTGATGACATTAAAACTCAGCTCAATCAAATTCAGGGTATACTCCAAAACGGAGGCGCGATCGGCCATAAGACCCCACCGATGAAATTAGACTTCACTCCCAGAGAACAGAGTGTCCTGAACTTAGTAGTAGAGGGACTAATGAACAAGGAAATTGCCCGCCGCCTGGAAACCTCTCTACGAAATGTGGAAAAATATGTCAGCCGCTTGTTTGCCAAAACTGAGACCAACAGTCGGACTGAGTTAGTGCGCTTTGCCCTGGAACATGGGTTGACTACATAAACAACCCCTTATGGTAGGGCGCTACTCTCATAGCCCAGAAACCCGGTTTTTCGGAAAAACCGGGTTTCTTAATGCTTATGACTACAGGCGATCGCACTTCCTAGGTCAGCGGCTATAGGTAAACTACCCACGCATTATAGCGTTTCTCAAGCTAGTGAGGTACCGTGTTTCGATCCCCCCAACCCCCCGAAGATGCGCTATGGCTTAAGCCTCGGGACGTTCGCCCTTAGCCAAAAAGTAAAATCATGATTAAATTTTACGACTCTTGCTTGGGCGCGTTGCTAATATTATATAGAGCCGGAGCTCTGAACAATTCGATATTGACAGAAAACTATGAAGCCATAGGCATCCAAAGAACTAAAATCTGTTGGGCGATCGCCGTCCTCATCAAAGACTGGTGAAGATCGTATCAGATGAACGCAGAACAACCCTAGGGTACCACAAGCATGTGGAGACTGGGCAGCAACCCAAGCAGCTTATGATTTTTGGGCCGCATGTTAAAGCCTCAGCAATTCGCTCTAGCCATCAACAAAGTACTGTTGAACTCCTCAAGCAGAATGAAATTGTTTTAGCAGCCGGAGCGCTAGGTTGGACTATTGTGCTGATGGAGAGGGCTACGCGGTTACGCAAGACTCTCGAATGTGGTGAAAAAAAGCAAAAACTTTTGCTAGCAGCAGTAGCAACTTTAGCCGAATTATTTGACAAAAGTGAGGCGCTAGTTTTATTCACCGATGGAGAGCTTCGTGGAGCGTCAATTAGTTTTTGATATCTGTCATCAACTGTTTCACAGTGGCCAATGAGGTAGACCACCTAAAGTGTTACCCTTATGCTTGGCGATTAGACTAAAAAATCCAAGTAGTAAAGGCGGTGACTCTCAGGGTAAAATTGACAAAATTGAAACCCCTGTAGGTTGTCAGTTGTAGGTTGTCAGTTGTAGGTTGTCAGTTGCAGGTTGTCCGCGTTCGACTAAGGATTAACAACTAACAACTAACGAATAACGACTAATAAATAACGACTAACAACTAACCAGGAAAGATATTTTCTACATACGCTGAGCCAAGTTTTTCCCATGAGTATCAGTGCCGCAGGTATGCAGCAGACCGCCGTAGCGTTCTGCTAATTGTCGAACCTGCTCGGTTTGCTTGGGGCTAGGTTTCCAAGGATTAGGGTTGTTGTAGGCGTAGTAAGTTTCCACGCCATCAATGCCCCATCGCGCTGCTTCTGGAATCAACTGGGCAGCTGAACGACGACGGTAACGTTCTGGATGAGCTAGCACAGCTAAACCACCCGCCTGATGAATTGCCGCAATGACATTAGGCGCTTGATAATCGCTGTTAGTGGAAGCCTTACCCTGTATATAGGGTTGCAGGCGCGGGTGTTCAGGGTCGAAGCCATAGCCCAAAATGTGAACCTGAGTTTTGAGCAAGTTAGCGTTAATTTCTACCCCACTCCAAAGTTCCGGTGCCCGACGCAAGGGATTAGCGGCTTTCCAGTTTTCTAGCCAGTTCTGAGCAACAAGATAGCCGCCCACGCTGTGGTGATCCGTAATGGCGATTCCTTGCAGACCGATCTCGAGAGCCTGAGACATCAGATCTTCTGGTTTCAGCTTTCCATCAGAGAATATCGTGTGCATGTGAAAGTTGAAATCATGCGGACAACTGTCTTCATCAATGCTCTCAAACACTTCCCTTAATCTTCTTGCTGACCCATTTTCCCCTGCTAGCTTGAGTGAACTAGGAATTTCAACTACATTAACCATCTCATCTTACCGCTTCTAATTACTGACTCTACTATAGCCAACTTTTTATTTTGTAACCTTGCATACACAACATCATGTCGAGCGGGCGATCTGGGAGTGGTCAGTCGTCAGTCGTCAGTAGCCGCACCGGCGTTGGCTAGTGTTTTTGGATGTTACCAGCTTCTTGTTGATAATTAAAAATTGATAATTGAAAATTGCTAATCGAACATTAATAAATATATGAATATTTATGACATAAATATTAACGGTCAACAATCAACAATTAACAACCCAAATCATCCCGTAATTGTGCCAACAAGTTTTGGGAAAGATTCGGTCCCATCAAGCCCGCGCAGGCGGGCTTTGTTATTGTAGCTAATTTATAGCTGGGATTGCAAATACTGATTAATATCAGCGGCACGTCCCTGAGCCCTGAGCACGCAGTCTGGCAAAGCGACGCCATCAATATAGTTACTACACAGATATATACCTGGCAGCTGCTGAAGATTTGTAGTTATCTGCTGCCAACGCTGTTCGTGACCGAGATTATACTGGGGAATTGCCCGTTGCCACAGATGCACGGCTAAGACTTTTGGCTGTGCATCTGGCTTGAGCAGAATTTTACACAAGTCCTGATGGACCGCTTGAGCAATTTGCTCGCTGTCTAAATCAGTAATTTCTGGATCTGTGGCACCGCCGATATAGCTAGTTAGCACTTGCCATCCTTGGGGTGCCCGACCTGGAAACAGACTGGAAGTCCAGATCGTGCCCAAAGTTCTAATTCCCTGACTTCTGGGAATTAGATTACCAAAGCCCCGTAGAGGATACTTGAGAGCAGATATCGGGTAGGCTAAGACAACACTGGCTACGGGTGGGTAGTAGAATTTCCGTAAGGCAAGGCTTGCTTGGGATGCTAGGGGTTGCAACAACTCAGCTGCCACATAAGCTGGTGATGTAATCACTACTGTCCGTGCTTCTATCTGGCGAATGTCTTCGGCTGTGGCAAATCGAGCCATGTAGGTTTGCTGCTGGGTAGGATGCAAGCTAGTGAGACGCCAATTCAGTTTCACAGCACCGCCTAGCTGGGAGGCGATCGCCAGAGGCAATGCTTGCAGCCCCTGCTTAAAGGAGCCCAACTCTCCTGGTTTAGTTTTCGGCAAGTTAGGGTTCGGTATCACCGGTTTCCGGTTTTTCCGGGACATAATTGCCCCGGCTAACAGTCCGCCGCCGACTGATTCTAACTGTACCACGCGCCGAAAAGCCGCAGCGGCACTCAACTGATTCACATCACCAGCATAAACCCCAGAGACAAAAGGAGTCACCAGGCGTTCTGTCACCTCTGCACCCAGATGACGCCCAAAGAATTGAGCTACCGTCTCCTCGCCACCCTGTTGAGACAATTGCTCGCCCATTGCTGGTGGCACAAACCCCAAAGCACCAGTCAATGCCCGGAGTTTTCCCGGCCAACTCAGCAATTGGGAGCTGATAGCAGCTGGTGGACTCATGGGCACCGGATGCAGTTTTCCCTGCCAGTAGACAAAACGAGGTAAGCGGCGGTCAGCTAGAATCAACTCCTGTTCTAGTCCCACATCGACAATCAGCTGTAGCATCTCTGGTTTCGGCTGAAAACTATTGGGGCCTTCTTCCCAGAGAAATTCCCCTGAGCTTTCTGTAGTGATGTTCCCCCCGACTCGTCCGGTGCTTTCAGAGACTAAAATCTGCCTGTAATGCTGCTTGTGCAAGCTGTAGGCCAGAGTCAAGCCGCTAATACCTGCACCGACAATCAGGGTATCGAGGACCTTGTCCGATTTTTCCGGAACGGTGGGAGTGGCTGAATCGGTCATAGGGCATAGGGAGAGTAATTGAACAAAGCGTCTAGATAAATCCGGGCAGCTCTACGATAACTGTATTCTGCTTCTGGAGTGTGACCATTTCCATTTTGCAGCAAAAACAGAGACAGAGCCGCAGAAAATACCCGGTCTTGGTCCCAGTCCGGATGGCTATCCAAGTAGGTTTTGACCGATTCATGCAGATCTTCGGGGATTTCTGCCAGGATACTCACATTGGTACGCATGTCTAGCCTCCATGATGTAACGAGCCCGAGCGTCAGAGCGCTGGATATATGACGCTGACTCGGTCGGTCGCTTTATTGTGCGCTCACAGAGCATGGGATTGTCAATGTTGCGAAATGTTGCAACTGACCTTCGGTCTGAAAATTTTTGACGATATCATCAGGCTTTCAGGGCGATTTTTGTTACATTCCTTTACAAACAGAGGGGCTCTCGGGGTCTTAAGAGGCTCAACCGAGAAATCCCCAATCAAATTTAAGAGACCCGATCGTACCGTGCTCCCTTGTGGAAAACCGGAGGTTTTATTGTGGAAAACTGTCCTAGGCTTGTGGAAACAATGTGGAAGCTGTGGGGATTTTTCTGGCAAATGATAAGAATCACAAACTGTATGACAAATTATGCCAAAAATTGTTAATTGCTAATTGCTAAAATCAGCCCAAAGATCTTGATAAATGCCATAATGTCTGTTATAGTATAATTCATTCTTCATCCAGAAGTGGTAAGCTGTAACCGATAACTTGATAAACTTGGCGTTGCTCGAACAGATCGACTAAGTCGCGGTTGATTTTGTTGGCGGCGGCTTCCTTACGCATGATTTTCAGCACGGTTTCCACGGAGAAGGGGTCCTTGTAGGGGCGATCAGGGGCTGCCAGAGCGTCATAAATATCAGCAACAGTGATAATCTGAGTTTGAATCGGAATGTCTGGCTGCTTCAGACCTCGGGGGTAGCTGCTGCCATCCAGCTTTTCGTGGTGACCATAGGCAATAATGGGAATATCTTGGAGATGGGGAGTCCAGGGAAGGCGTTTGAGAAATTCGTAGGAGTGAGTGACATGCGCTTGGATTGCCAACCGTTCTGCTGGCGTCAGATTCCCCTTAGTAATCATCAGCTGAGCCATTTCTTCTGATGATACCAGTGGTTTTATCTGACCATCGACATCCAGATAAGTGTATTCAGAAATTGCCCTCAGTTGCTCTTCTACCTCTGGAGGTTTTACCTCAGACTCGTGATTTTCCCACAGTTCCGGTTCATTAACTTTAAGTAGTAGCTCCCAATAAGAATTCAGTTGCTCAATAGTCTGGGTCACTTGGGTATCTAGTCGATCTAGCTGATGGCAGTGAGGACATTCCCGATCGCCCCCGTGGGTAGGATGATCTAGTAGATACTTGAACTTAGCTTGAGCGCATTCCATTTCCAGGGTCCGTTGTGCTAGAGCAAACCTGTGACGAATCACCTCTAAATGTTCGGGATATAGTTTTTTTCGCTTCTGCAAAATCGCTTCAGGAACCCCGAGTTTGCCAAAGTCGTGCAACAGGGAAGCGTAGCGAATTTGCATGATTTGGCGATCGCTCAACTGAATCGACCTCATTGGTCCAGTGGTCACAGCATTAACTTCTTTGCTGAGGGTGACTGTGAGTTTCGCCACCCGTTCCGAATGACCAGAGGTGATCGGGTCTCGGGCTTCTATCAACTGAACAGACGCCTTGACAAAGCCTTCAAACAGGTTTTCTATACTTTCTTGCAGGTGATTTCGTTCAATGGAAATTGCTGCCATCGACGCCAGACTGCGGACTATGCGCTCTTCTGATTGAGAATAAGGCTGTGTCACGAGTAGGGCATTCTTATCTGTGATTACCGCCTCTGGCCTTACCTTGCGATTCAGCAGTTGCAGCACACCTATGATCTGGCCATTCTGGTTTTGCATGGGCAGCACCAACACCGAGCAAGTGCGGTAAGAAAAGTCGCGGTCAAAATTGCGGTCCAGTTGATAGGGGACTTCTGGTGGTAAATTATAGGCATCGGCCAAATTTAAGCTTTCACCCGTGATTGCCACATACCCGGCCAAGCTTTTGGGGGTTATCGGCATGGCAAACTCCCGAAAGGAGGCCGTGGGCAGAGAATCGTTTTGCGCTGCCTTGAATAGCAACATATGAGTTTCATCCCTGCGATCGAGCAGATATACACTCCCAGCGTCACTACAAGTAATTTCCCGACTCTTCTGTAAAATTAAATTTAGTAATTCCCCCAAGTCATAGCTGCCCGAAAGCGCCGTCCCTACACCCAGCAGTTGCTCAATCAGTTCAGCCCTACGTTCTGATTCGAGCCAGTGCCAGTCATCTTGGTTAAATACAGTCCCGAGATGCAATCCATCCATTTTTTCCTCCCTCTCTTGGTAGACCGCAGTTTGGCTCCCTAACTGGCGATCGCCAGATCGGTTGCCATCGGAGAGCGCTATGACCATTATCCCTCATAGCCTAGGTAAAGGCATGTCAGTCAGCGATGCCTGAGGGGTTGCCTGCGTTGCATCCCGAAGGCCTCGAAGGTCAGCCGCGATGAATTTATCGTAGTCCTGCGGAGTCCAACCGTTCCAGGGAAGCCAAAATTAAACTTATTCTACCAACTTGCTTGAGTCGAGCGCTCTCACGCGGGGGAGAAAGTCCCCATAGAAAAAGTTAAACGGACAAGCTTCCTTGCCAGTGCGATCGCAGGGACTTTACCTGTTCGGATTCGCGGCGCGGCGGCGGCAAATCTTCGCCGCCTTCGCAAAAGGGATGGCATTTGCCCAGCCGCCGCAATGTCAGCCACAACGCCAGCGGCGACGGATGCGAACGAAAAACCGCTTTGGCGTATTCCGAACAAGTCGGCGAAAAACGGCAAGCGCCGCCCAGCCACGGCGACAATAAATATTGATACGCCGCCAGCAGCCATCACGCCATGCGCCGCACGAGGGCATCGGCCTGTTGCGCAAATAATTTAAAAAATTTAATTAGCATGTATTTGATGGGTAATCCGCACTTTTTGAATATTTGAATTTTACCCTGTTTGCCAAATTTTTGCGAATAACAAAAAATGCGGCAAATACAAATTATTTGTAATAAATTACTTGTCCGCTCAGAATATTTTTCCTGTTTTATGCTATACTTTTCCATATGGAACACTCAAAATTAACCGCGATTTTATCCCAAAAAGGATATTGTCATCTTGCGGCGCAATCAGCCGGGCAGGTTCATGCTCTAATTGACGCTCTGGGCAGAGTTTTCTTTACCACCGATGTAAAGGTTGTGCCCAACAGCAAAGCATTGGTAACTTCCGCCCGGGCATTGGATGTGCATACCGACCACCATCGGGCGCATTGGATACTGTGGCATTGCCTGGAACAAACGGACATCGGCGGGGAGAGCGTTCTGGTGGATGCCATTCAAGCGTATCGGACGCTCGCCCCCGCCGACCAGAAGATGCTTTCGCAGGTTATACTGCTGGAGCATAAAATTTTTGACAAAGGCATGGATTTCTGCCCGCTGTTGTGGAAAGATAATGGGGCACTGAAGTTCTATTATTCTTTCTGGCTGGCAAAGAAAGACATGCCGCAGGATCAGAAAACGGCTTTTGACGCTTTCCGAAAAGCCGTGGATGCCCAAGAACGGACCATAATCAAGCTGGGCCAAGGGGATGTGCTTATTGTCGCAAACCATAGAATTCTACATGGAAGACGGGCAATAGAAGGACACCAAAAACGGCTGCTGAAAAGATATTGGATAGAATAACCGGGAAATTTTTCCCTAACCGCCGCTTGGCGGCGGAAACCCCGCGCCTTAAAACTCATCAATACCGCCAAATCCCAAAAACATTTGTTAAAAGTTAAAATTTTTAGTAGAATGAAATCTCATTTTTGACACACATGGAGGACTAACCATGACAACAACTCTTGTACTGCCGGAATCGCTCACCGGTGATCGCGTGGATTTTCTGCAAGCCAAGGGCATTTTTGATACACATGGAGGACTAACCATGACAACAACTCTTGTACTGCCGGAATCGCTCACCGGTGATCGCGTGGATTTTCTGCAAGCCAAGGGCATTGACGAAGACATTGCTCGCGTCGATTTGGAGATGGTCAAAATGAAACTGGCCGAACCCGAAGAAGGCGCGGGCTGGAATGCTGAGCAAACCAACGATGCCGAAATCGAATACAAACGGTATTTGACGCTCTGCCGAAAATACCCGTACCCCAAGTATTCCATCGTGCCCAACAAAATTATGGACACCATGTGGCACTACCACATTCTGGATACGCGGGCCTATGTTAAAGATTCGGAAGCAATCTTGGCGGTTATTTTCACCATTTCCCGTACTTTGGCATGCGCGGCAAAGACGATGAGGAGCAGCTCAAATCGTCTTTTGAAAAGACCAAGCAATTGTACGAGTCTCTATTCGGCGAACCGATGGCACGGGAAGGTGAAAGTAACTGCTGGCATGATTGCGAAGATCGATGCTGGCATGCGTGCTCGGACTAAATAAAAATGCGGCGCATTTTTATTTAAATTTTCCCGTATTGACATCCCGCCGATTATTGCCGCCGCCACTGCGTTGCGCTGGCGGCATCTTCCAGCACAATGCCGGCATCGGCCAATTGTTTGCGAATAGAATCGGCGGCGGCAAAATCGCGCCGCACCGCATCTCTATTCTCAAACTCAAACATACTTATACTCAAGAGGTTTTCAATTGACAAGCAATCTGTTCTTTTTTGTAGTCGTAGGCAGATTTTCAAACCCAAATCAATTCGCAGAGAACAATGTTATTGATTAAACAATATTCTCCATCAGCAACCATTTTTTCTATGAATTGGGATGCTTTTTCACTCGGGGTCATCCTGTACTAAATAGCGTACCAGAACATTAGTATCTATTCCTTTCATTGCAGTTTTTCGCATACCCGTTGTTTTACTGCCGCATTCATCGCTTCTATGGAGATGGATTCCATGCCCTCGCGGTGTAGTATTCCTTTGAGAGACTGCACCTGGATCTTGGCCGGTTGGACTATCACCCGCCCGTCCGAGTCAATGATGAAGTCAATGGTATCTCGGGGGTTGAGTTTGAGGAAGTCTATGATCTCTCTGGGCACAGTAGTTTGCCCTGACTCAGCGATCGTAGCAATTGGCATTTTACTTTTCCTGACCAGTTGTTCTTTCCTTTATTCTAAACCATAACTAGAAGGATATCAATTTTGTTAACTGCAAAAGTTGGTGTAAGTCTAGGACATCTGTCAAGTATTGGCAGAAACCGGTTTTTTTGTCATGGGAACGACGAGTATTAATGCCCTATGACTTGATAAACCCGGTTTCTTAACCGATTCCTTCTGGGTTCTTGCTTTGTCTCACGTGCGATCGCGGCTATCCATTTTATATTATATCACAGGGTTCAAAACTGATGTATAAATTAGCGGAGGCCATCTGAACCAAGAGCCCAGAAACCAGGTTTTCCGCAAAAACCTGGTTTCTTAATTCATATATATGCGCTCAATTAAGTTTGGCAATCAATTGTTCTACTCGTTCCTTAATTTCATCCCGAACCCGGTGAAAGGTTTCCATCGGTTGCCCGTCGGGGTCGTCTAATTGCCAATCTTCAAAGATTTCTCGCATCACCCAAGCTTCTGGCAAGTTGACGCCGCAGCCACACAGAGAAATTACGGCATCGTACTCTTCCGGGTTAAAATCAGTTAATGGCTTAGAAGTCTGGTCGCTGATATCAATTTCAATTTCATCCATGACTTGAATGGCTGTAGGATGAACTCTGCTGGCTTCTAGTCCGGAACTGGTAACGGCAATTTGGCCCGTTCCTAGCTGACGAGCAAATCCTTCTGCCATCTGAGAACGACAGCTGTTTCTCTTGCAAACAAACATGACTTTTTTCATTTTTGTCTTCCATTAAACAATTATTTTATATCCCGAAATCCATGGGAAAGTTGCCCATAGAATATCACTGCTAATTGGGCTCCTAAAATGGGGGCTACCCAATAAACCCAATGATGCTGCCAAATGCTCGCAACTACGGCGGGACCGAGCGATCGGGCTGGGTTCATGCTGGCTCCGGTAATTGGCCCCATACAGGTGGCTTCTAATCCGACTGTTAGCCCGATCGCTATCCCGGCAAAACCATTCGGAGAGCGGCGATCGAGCCCACTTCCTAAGATAACAAACATCAGGATAAAGGTGAGAATTGTTTCCAGGACTAATGCTTGCCACCAGTTCCCATTTAATGGTTGGGTGGCGCCCAGATCGGCTACGGCACCTAGGGTGAGCAGCAGTAAGGCCGAAGCGGCGATCGCTCCTAGGCATTGAGCCAAGATATAGGGTAGTACCTTGCGGGTGGGAAAAAAGCCACTTGACCAGAGACCTAGGGTTACAGCTGGGTTAATATGCGCTCCGCTGATGTGCCCTGTGGTATAAATTAAAGCGGCTACCACTGCCCCAAACACGAAGCTGATGCCCAGATGAGTCAAGGCTCCATCTGCTATCTGATTTACCATCACAGCACCCGTGCCCACAAACACTAAAACGAAAGTGTCTATGGCCTCTACCACTGCCTCTTGCCAGCAATGGGAAACCGCGTTCCACAGATTCTTTTTAATTCCCTGTTTTTTCCCGATCACGATGTTATTCTTTCCCTGTCAATGAACAGCAAATTATACCATTTGAATTTAATCATGATACAGTTAGTAGCAACACCTCAATTATCTCATAACCCTGTTGCCGATCCCCCCCAACCGGTAGCAGGGAGCAGGGAGCAGGGAGCAGGGAGCAGGGAGCAAGGAGCAGGGAGCTTTGAGAAATGTTAAGAAATATGTGAGTAAGGCATAGCTTATTAAGGGGGGTTTGGGGGGATCTTAACTGTTTCATCGCCAATAAAATTTGTATTATCTACTTAAAACTCTGCTTGTTTTTTCAACACTTCTCCAATGGTCAGGTCTGACATGGCTGCGCCACGCTACGCGATCTGACTTGCCCCCATATACTGTTCACCTTCACTTGATAAAAATTATGGTAGAGCAAGTTATAACTGCGTGTGAAGAAAGGCACGTAGCGACATCATTTACTACTCCCGGTGCGTTTTTCATGTAAAAATCCACGAAATCTACTATCGCTGGGTTGTTCTGAGCAACTTCGGCATTGATGTAGATAGACAGTGGGCGGGCCAGGGATTGATAAGTACCCCGGCTGCAAGACCCAGAAACCAGGTATATGGGAAAAACCTGGTTTCTTAATTCAAACCACCTTATCGCTTTTATTCCTCGAATAAAGGCGATCGCCCTCTAATCTTCAGCGATCTTTAACAACAGCTGCTTTCTGGCCCACAGCAATCACTTGCATCCTTATTCACCCGATAATTCATTCCTTTAGTTTCCCGGGGGTGGCGGATGCTGGGGCGAGAACAATCAAATACTCCCGCCTTTTCTAAAGGAATCTCTACATAGGGTTCTACGGGCAAGAAATCGCCATTATATGGATCATTAGGGTTAGTCAAGATGTGGAAAGTCTTGTCACAAACTGCTGTCCGCTTGCCCCGCTCGTAAGTATGTCCGTCATCATCCAACACCTGTTTCCAAGGTCCAGTATAAATCACTGCCTGATTCCGTTCCCAGCAAGGACCATCCTTCCCCTTAAAAGCTTGCACCGTCACAGAACGAAATTAAATTCCGTCAATCACTTGCCAAGGTTCCGACTGGCGGCTGAGAATTTCCATCCCATAAAAACCCGCTTGTGCAAACATTTCCACAAACGCATCTTCCCGGAAAGCACCCGCAATACAGCTACTCCACAGTTGCGGGTCATTGATAATTTCCGCAGTCGGGTCTTCATCGCAGACAATATCAGAAATCACGGCCCGTCCACCCCGTTTCAGGACGCGATATATTTCGGCAAACAGCTGTTTTTTATCTTGGGGACGCACCAAATTTAACACGCAATTAGAAACTACCACGTCAACGCTATTATCTGCGATCAGGGGCTGTTCTTGCCGCAGCCGATCGCATTCGGCCTCAAGCTTGGCCACATCTTCGATCGAAGTAATCGGATGTTCGGACAACCACCGTTGTACCGCCTCTAAATCCAAAGCCAAGTCTTGAATTTTTCCCTTGAAAAACCGCACATTATGGTATCCAATCTGTTTGGCAATATTATCTTGATATTTCTTGGCCAAGGTCAGCATTTCATCATTGAAATCAACCCCGATCGCCTTGCCCTGCGGACCCACTTTCTGAGCTAAAATATAGCAAATCTTGCCCGAACCAGAACCCAAATCCACCACCGTTTCGCCTGGCTTGACGTAGCGACTGGGGTCGCCACAACCATAATCTTTCTCAATGATTTCTGCTGGCAGGATATCCAGATATTCGCTCTCGTATTTAGTAGGGCAACACAGACCATCCTCTACCTGACGCGCACCTGCTTGGTAACGCTCTAACACAGTGCTTTCGATATCATAGGCAGTTGTTGGCATTTCAGTCAAACTTTCCATCATTGTTCTCTCTTTTGGACAATTATATCCTACAATTGCTATTTTACTAGTAAATTATGGCTAGATTAATTTTTCCTGAAAATTCGCGAGCAGCAGTTAAGAATAAGCTGAGCTGCGGTTAATATCGAGCACCTTCGACTGCTTTTGCAGATGGTCGCACGGCACCTTTGCCTCGGTCGGGTGCATCTTTGTCAATTGAGAATTGTTGATGATTTTTCATGACCTTCGCAATTAGCTCGGTTATATTTGCAATAATCGGTTTTCATTTGCAAAGACAAAGGTGAGATGCTCCTTTTGCGCCTCCCGTACGATCTACTGTTGCTATTATCTCAAGAGTTTTATTATGTTTGTCGGAACCGCCGTTCGCGCTAGCGTGGCGCCAGCTACTCTAATTATATCAAGTTTTTTACATATCAAGTTAAGGGACTCTTCGGTACTTACTATGGTATTTTATGAGGCCATTGATGATGTAAGGCTTGCAGTGCAAAGGAAAGATGCTATAAACTTACTTTTTTTGATAATTATTGGGCGATGTCACTTGACAAGGGTGATATTCTATTTAGACACCCTTGTCAAGTGACCTTGTTGCTTGATTCGCCAAAACCTTGCGTAGCAATACTTTAGGGGCTTTTTCACGGCTAGATATAGCTTCCCTTGTACCGAAGAGCCAGTTAAGGAAAGTTTAAGACTTGCCGGGTTAACCCTAGGTTTGTAGTGATCCACTGTACTTTACGGCTACTCTCCGGCAAAGGACTAAAGTCCTTACTACGAACGGCAGTCATAAATCAGATGGGGAGACGAGGCGATTTGTCAAGCGTTGGATGACCAGTTGCACTGCTAAAGCTAACAGACCCAGGGTCGCGATCGCAAAAATTCCGGTTCCCAAGGCACTCAGACCGACTATCAGGGTACGAACGGCGGCAGCAATATTGAGAGTAATGGGGTTGGTGGAGTGGATGGGTTTGTCAGCGAAGTTCTGAGCAATAGATGCCGTGAGCAAATAAAAAGCAGTGGCGCAGGCCCCACTGATAACTGCGCCACTGATGCAGCGCCAGGGACTCGTCTTGTCTGGCGCTGTCGGAGATTCTGTTTTTGGGTTCTTCTCAGTCATTGGTCACAACTTGGATTATTTTGCTATCCGAATGCCTGTGGGGGTAAACTTGGTTACCCACAGATCTAACTCAGGGTCGGAAATTGCCTGCTTTACAGTTTCCTTTACTAATTGGGCCTGTTCTGGGGTTTCTGTCAGAGCAAAGATGGTGGGACCAGACCCGGACATAATTGTCCCCAATACCCCCGCTTGCTCAAATGCTGCTTTCAGTTGCATTAACTGCGGATATTCGGGAAAGACTACTCGCTCAAAGTCGTTGTGCAGTAACTTGCCGATTTGGGTACTATCAAAATGGGCGATCGCCCTTACCATCGGACCGGAATGGACTTTTTCCCAGCAGGCTGCTAAACTTTGGGCATCTGTAATGTAACAATCGCTCTCATTTTCCCGGTAGGTTTGATATGCCCAAGGGGTAGAGATCGTCAGATTACGGTATTTTGCCAAGACTACATAGATACTATCTAGATCTGGTAAGGGAGAGAGCTTTTCTCCCCGTCCCGTGGCCAGTGCTGTCCCACCCATAACACAGAATGGTACGTCCGATCCTAACTGGGCTGCTAAAGTTTGTAATTCTGCTTGAGTTAGTCCCAACTGCCAAATTAAATCTAAGCCCACCAGGACCCCTGCGGCATTAGTGGACCCCCCTGCTAGTCCCGCTGCTACGGGTATTTGTTTGTCTATGGTAATGTCAATGCCTCCATATTTGGCAAAGGCGTCCGGGAATTCGGTTTTCATCAGTTCGGCGGCCCGGTAGGCCAGGTTCGTGCGATCGGACGGCACTTGGGGATGGTCGCAATGGACGCGAATGCTATCATTGCCAGACAGACGCAAATCGATTTTATCAACCAGGTCGATGCTTTGGAAGACTGTCGCCAGTTCGTGATAGCCGTCGGACCGCGAGCCAATAATTTCCAGATACAGATTTATCTTCGCAGCAGCTTCTAAAGAGTAAGAGTGCATGATGATTAGTGAGCTGAATTATAACCATTCTATTTTACGGGCTGCTTCTGGGAGTTTAGCTTCTTGTTGACCTCTAGATCGCGCTTTGGCTGTAAACAGACCAATGTACTTACCAAGTCGAGAACAGTTGCTTTGCCGAGGGTAGCCTTGACCATTGTGATTGGCAACTCTTTGAGCAACCACCGACTCAGGCCATAGTTCTCGTCTCGCCAAGTCATTTCTGGCATTAATTTTACCCCGTGCAGTTCGTGCAGGTAAAGATTCGATCGACCATACCTGCGCCATTGACTTTCCAGTTCCTTCATTGACTGGCGATGACGGTGCTGTACAATGGCTGTGGGGATGGGCTAGAGTATGTTTTTGGGATAGGGTATTCTGGCGATCAGCATATTGTTCTAGAAAGGTTTTTCCTGGCAGGGCCAATATCTCTCCGGCTACAATTCCTATACTGGGGTTGCTAAAAGGGCAATTAGGTTTTCTAACTAATCGGGTTGGGGGCGACAATCGGCATCGGTAAATGCTAGAATATTACCAGTGGCTGCTTTGATACCCCGATTGCGAGCAGCATAGGAGCTTTGGATTTCCAATTCCGTCAGGTGTTTAATTGCTAGTGTCTGGTCCGATGCTGCTTGCAGGATATCAGGCGTGCGATCGCTACTCCTATTGTCTATCAGCAAATACTCTACTCGCGCTGCCGGGAAGCGCTGCTCTCTCAAGCATGACAGCAACTCTGGCAAGTCTGCCTCTCCATTATATACTGGGACTATAACTGAAACCTTAAATTTTTCTTTGTTCATTTTTTTGCTAACTGCACGATTTGTGTTATTATCTTTATGGGAAACCGATGCTTGCTGCCGGCACTAGGCACAGATTTCCCATTATGAAAAAAAGCCGATCAGAAAATGTCAACTTTGGCAACCCCTTTTTTCAGATCGGGAGGGCAAGGTAGGGGATGAAAAAGATGATTATCGGTGTAATGGGACCGGGTACTGGAGCCAAGGCCCAGGATCTGGAAAATGCCTATGAACTGGGCAGGCTAATTGCCGAACGGGGATGGGTACTGCTGACTGGCGGCAGGAATGTCGGGGTCATGGATGCTGCTAGTCGCGGGGCGAAGGCGGCTAATGGTTTGACGATCGGCATTCTCCCCAGCAGCGATAAAACAGGTATTTCCCCAGCGATCGATATTCCCATTATCACAGATTTGGGCAATGCTCGCAATAATATTAACGTGCTTTCCTCTGATGTGGTGATTGCCTGTGGCATGAGTGCCGGGACAGCTTCGGAAATTGCTTTAGCCCTGAAAAGCCATAAGAAGGTAATTCTCTTAACCGATAATCAAGAAGCTAAAGCATTCTTCAGCCAACTGTCACCCAACCATGTTATGCTGAGCAATAGCCCAGAAGCGGCGATCAGGCTAATTTAGGCATGTTAGACTCACGATCCGGCCCTTGGCTTAATTTATACCTTCATAAACTTTTAAAACAGCCTCTTAGGACTATTGGGAGTTTTTGATGTTTGCGGAATTTGCGCGAGCGCTTCTTCTGCGGTTTGGTGCGGTAAACCTGACGCCATTTCATATTCTTCATAACCCGCCGGTAGGTGGTAGCCGTTCGTAGTAAGGACTTTAGTCCTTATCAGCCGGTAGAAAGAATTCAGCACCGTACTGTTAACTGTGCTATAGTAGATGAGAACAGTAATTACCCCAAGGCTGGAAAATGAACCCGACCGCATCAAGCAGATTACAATTGACTTCTGACTTAAACATATGCCGGATATTGAATGGCATGTGGCAAGTATCTGGTGCCCACGGAAAAATCTACCCCAAAAAGGCGATCCAGAGTATGTTTGACTATATGGATGCAGGCTTCACGACCTGGGACTTGGCAGATCATTACGGTCCTGCGGAAGATTTTATTGGCGAGTTCCGACGTCAACTGGTGGCCAAACGGGGTGAAGAGGCTTTATCCAACCTGCAAGCTTTTACGCAGTGGGTGCCCAGACCTGGTAAAATGACTAAGCAGCTGGTGGAGAAGAATATTGATATCGGGCGCCAACGCATGGGAGTGGAGGCGATCGATCTAATGCAGTTCCACTGGTGGGAATATCGGGATGAAAATTACCTGGACGCCCTCAAGTATATGGCGGAACTGCAAAGTGAGGGGAAAATTAAGCATCTGGCCTTGACTAACTTTGATACGGAACACCTGCAAATTATTACCGATGCTGGCATCAAAATTGTATCCAATCAGGTGCAGTTTTCTTTGGTTGATCGGCGTCCGTTAGTGAAGATGGTCCTTCATTGAAGCGGCGATATCTCTTGCGTGCCGAGTCCCCTGGGACAAGAGCACGACAAGAGATATCGAAGGGCGATAACTCGAATCCATTGCAAGCCGTAGCCAGTGACTTCCGCCACGAAGGAAACTCTTGTTTCCTTTGGCTAACAACCAGACAATCTGCCACTGAGAGCGCTCTACCGGGTCAGCGGCTTCTCGATAACGCTTGGACATCTCTTCTACAGAAATATGCTCTTTGATGCACAGATGCTTACCCATAGTGAACAATAGATTGCAACTTACCTCTAAAAGCATATATTAACTCAAGTTGCTACCTATAAAAATTGCGACCTCCCAGACAGCCATTTTGGTAAATTTATTCGCCAAAATGCCGTTTTGGGGTAAATCACAAGGTAATTTTGGCTGATTTTGGCTGATTTTGGCACTTTGCAAGGAGTTGAGGTTCTATAGGTAGCAACTTAGGTTATATTATACAACCGGATTTCCTATCATAAGTAGTGATTTTAATGTCTGAAACCCAGGGCGGACCGTAGTCGAATCACTACTTCTTGACTACTACCCAACCATCAACCATCAACCATCAACTATACAGCTGGACGTATTCCCGAAATTTAGGGCCAAAATGTTTTAAGCAACGCTGATAAAAGGAACTTAAAGTCGAAATGCCAATGGAAAAATGAGCAGATATATCTTTCCAAGATTCTCCTTCAGCGCGGCGTTTGGCTATGGCCCGCAAGTTAGCGTCGGGCCGATCGCATATATACTTGGACTTAAACAATCCATCTGGGTCTTCATCCAGACAATTAATCACCAGAATGATCGGGGACATTTGCTTACTGTCATCGGCTAGTGTCTCATCTAGATAAGCTAACAGGGAATCATATTTTTTCTGTCCTATTCTATCCCAGTAGGGAGTATCTAAAGAAGTTTCATACCAGGGGGTGTTGTAGCTATTAATCACGTCCAGAAACTTCTGGCGCAACAGAAAGTTAACCCAGTTCATGACCTTGCCTTTCCTAGGGTCGTAGTTGTCAATCTTGCGCCAGATATATAACCAGTTTTCCTGAAGGGCCTCGTCATAATTCTCTCGCCAAAAGTAATATTTATATTTATTGGGAACGTACAGGTCGCCAGAATTTTCCAGGGCCCGGATCAGGTTGGCAAAAGCCCGATCATGTTCGCGAGTGCCGGGTCGATGCCTTTGAATTTCCAATGCCAGGTGAATTAGCTGTTTTTGAGTAATCTGACCGTACTCTTCTACTGGTTCGGACTCTTCTGGCTCGGAAGTGGAAGCTGCTCGTGATGGCGAATTTCTTCAGCGTAGTTGTTACCTGGGTCGATATCTGCTATTAGCTCAGCTACTTGCTTTCGGAGTTCGGGCTCCTGACTCCAATATAGCAGTTTGGTGAGGGCGGATATCGCCTGTGAGTTGCCCGTACCAACTTTTTTCCAGCTTGACACCGCCAGGGAGAGAGTCTGACGATCGGGACTTCGATGCAGCAGCTCAGTTAATATCTGGAGAGCATCGGGGTTGCCTGGCTGGATTTGAGCTAAAGTGGTGGCAACTAAGCAATCAGTATAATCAGCCTGATCGGTTTGCAGCTGTCCGATCAGATATGCCTGAGCCTCCCAACTATCACCAGCAATAGACCGCAGCTCGGCCACCGCAGACCAAAACTGATATTTTTGCCGATCGCGGCTGAATAAATCAATCATAGCACCAAGCAGATACATTTAACCCGAAAAAATCTTGTAATTGCCGGAAATTTCTGAGTATGGCACAATCTGGAATGAAGCTATCAGGCCAGATGCGGAGGTATCTCTCAAAGCCTTCAACAAAATGTTGAAAGCGCCATTAATATCACGACTAATAGTGTGACCACATGAGGGACAAATAAATCGTTTGTTGCCTCCTAACTTTATGTGAATGTGCCCACATTTTGAGCAAGTTTTGCTGGTGTACTCTTCCGTCACGTCTACTACAACACAGCCGTATTTAGCTGCTTGATGCTTCAACGTTTGCTTAAAACGGTAATGAGACCATGTAACCATTTTACGTGCTGTCTTAGTTGACAACCGTCGCTTGCCTCGTTTGACCATATTTTTAACCTCAAATGTAGGCAAAAATATGACTTTGTACTTGGTGCATAGATAGTTGGCTGCTTTCTTATGCAGTTCATCAACCAAGTTACGAATCTTAACCCGAATCTTTTGTGCCGCCTTTCGCAGGCAGTGCCGTAGCCGCTTAAATTGGCGTCCTTTAGATAAGCCGATTCGAGACATTAGCCGATCGAGATGACTGGCTAACCGATAGATACGACCCATATCAGACTTGCCAACCTCCCAAATTTCTTGACCGTCAAACCCAGTTAGAAATGTCCTGACACCTGGATCAAGGGCGATGGCTAGCTCACTGTTTAATGGTTCCAGTTTAGGCACGTCTATGGCATAACAGATAAACCAACGTCCTCTGTCTAGTACCAATGTAGGCTCATGGTGCATTTTGTCTATAATTGGCTCACTTGCTTTGAACCTTAATCCTTTGGTCTGTGTTGGATAAAAATTTCCTTTTTTCCAGTTATTTTTCTGAAACCGGATAGACTTAACAGATTCACGTACTGAGCGAAATTTAGCATCTTCTCCTGATTTTCTTGCTGCTTTGTGTGCCTCATAAGCCTGAAATACCGCCAATTGGCGTGGGCTATATGGGGTTTGACTTACCCAAGATGGAGCCATATCCATGACCGTTTTGCGTAGGTCATATTTGCCAATCTTCTGATTTTTGAGTATAGCAATGGCTTGATTGAAGCACCATCTGGCTGCTGATATCCATTGAAACCAGGTTTTAGCTAATGCCGTTTCTGGGTAAACTCGAATCTTCTTTGATAGCAGATTTGTACTTCCTGAGTCCATAGAGTCTGCAACTGAAGACATGGACGATGGCAAGGATATCCTCAACCATTTCTCGTTCTGGAGATAGGTCACTTCGGTTGAGAACCACGAGTTGGCAATCTTTTTGTTGACAGAGCCACTCGATAAGGTCAAGTCCAAACCTGACAAGTCTGTCTTTGTGGCAGACCACAACTTCTTTGACATCTCCTGACATGACTTGTCCCAGAATGGATAAAAACCCTTTGCGTTTGTAGTTGAGTCCTGATCCGATTTCCTTGACAAGTTTTCCGTCTGTGAACAAGGATTGCAAATAGTCGGCTTGCCGTTCAAGGTCTGACTTTTGCTTATATGAACTGACTCTGGCGTAGAGGATTCTGATTCTTGGGGAGCCGTCTGGATTAATGACGGAGTCGATGTCGTATCGTCGATGACCAGCGGGAGTTCTAATTGTCTGTATTTTTCCGTCTCTATCCCAGTTTCGGAGTGTTTTTTCCGAGACCTGAAGGACTTGTGACGCTTCTCTCGGTGTGGCATATCTCATGATGTTTTTGTTTGCACTATCAATATTATACCACGCGCGAGAATATATTTCCGGAAAAATATATAAAATTCCTGAAAATCATACTTTAGTTATCAACACCCAACGCTGTCAGGAAGATCAGGGTATCTGGAAGCAGTGGCTAGCTGGCTATCGCTGGGTGTATAACTGGACAGTGGCCCAACGGCGGCAGGATGCCAGATCCGGAGCCTACAGCCTTCAAACTAAGTGCCGAGTCAGCAATCGCCCTGAGTGGGTGCGGGTGTGGCCAAAAGTAGTTGATAGAGTAGAGGAGAAAAGCTGTCCCCTTGGGTCAATTATGATAATCATTACGCGATGTGCAACTTTCTACGGAAGAATAAAGGCGAGACGCCCGCCCTACACGCTGCGCTTCCTCTACAGATTGATAGAAATCGCTTGGACGGGACAGGCGGGAATGCATTGCTCGCAGACGATACAGCGCGATCGGGTGAAGGTGAGGCGCCCGCTGTCCGGGTCAAGTTTGAGGGCCTGGGTGGGACAGACGCCGGTGCAAAGTCCGCAATGGACACAGCTGTCTTCATCAATCAAAATCTCGCTTTTGGCCAGGGAGACGCTGATGTCCTGGGCGTGCATCCACTCGATCGCCGCTTCCAGTTCGTCGATGTCACCGGAGAGTTCCAAAACCAAGACCCCAATTTGATTGGGTGCTACCTGGGCCCGGATGATATTTGCTGCCACGTTAAAATCTTTAGCCAGTCGATAGGTAACCGGCATGCGCACAGCACTGCGCGGAAAAGTTAGCCTTACCCGTTTCTTCATACCTGTTATTATCTAAGAACTGTGCAATTGCCAACAAATATCATAGTTGTGCCCAGATGACTTCAAATAATCCTGAATCTAAAACTACAGAACAATCCCCAGCTGCCATCCGGGTGAGAAATTTCTTGGTGGCGGTGGCGGCGATCGCCTTAACGGTTGCTATTTTCTTGGGTTTGCAAATCCAGAACCCTTCTACTTCCCTGACGGAGATAGCGGAAGCATCCACGCCTTACGCAGTCGCCAAAACCAATGGCAAACCAACCCTGCTAGAATTTTATGCCAATTGGTGTACAAGCTGTCAGGGAATGGTATCGGACATGGCAGCACTGAAACAGCAGTACGATGAACCGCTGAATTTCGTGATGCTGAATGTAGACAATAGCAAATGGTTGCCAGAACTGGTAGAGTATCGCGTGGATGGGATTCCCCATTTTGTGTTTTTGAACGATCGAGCAGAGGCGATCGCCCAAACCATCGGCGAACAACCCCGCAGCGTCATGGAAGAGAACATCAAAGCCCTCATTGCTGGTAGATCCCTGCCCTACGCCCAAACTACGGGTCAGTTTTCCAGCTTTTCAGCCCCGGTGGCACCCGCAAAAGCCAGTGCCACTGACCCCCGCAGTCACGGCGGCCTTCCCCAGGGCTGACTTTTTCGGCGTCTTCCGCGTACTCTTGTCCTGAAGGACGCGGTACGCTCCAGACACCGCGTTGACATTCGACCAAAACAATGATAGATAGATGTTAGCTAGATTGCCATCGCCCTTCCGGTTATTTAAGTCTCGCTTGTCTCAGGGAATAGTCGCTTGGGTTTCACCAGCATTCTGACGATCGAGGTGATTATTTTCATCCCTTCCTATCGCCAACGGGAAGCAGATCTGCTATTGCAGCTAGAAGATGTCTCTTCGGAAGTGATTGCCTCAACTGTAGACATGATAAAAACAGGCAGGGCCTCAGCAGAAATTATAGGGACGATCGCCAATTCGCGGAAGCCAGATTCGATAATTTTGGGAGGGGCACTTTACCAGGGTAACAGACAGCAGATCGGGACATTTGGAGAGTTGCCCGAAATTGAGATGGCTCCCATGAAGGGCGATGGGATATTGCGTCAGCAAAGTCCGGATGGCGATCGCTACGATGTGGCCTGGTTAATTGGGGCTTCGCCAGGAGAAAAGTACATCCTGGCGATCCGTCACGACTCGTCGGGGATTAAACCAGAATTGTACGCCTTCACGGGACGTATTGCTGGCCTAGTGCTACTGATATCGGCTTTTGTTACTGTCGTCACGATGGTGGTTTTGGGAGTAACGGTGATTACTCCCATTCTCGGACTCCGAGATGACCTCATAGCTGCCGATTTAGCCACAAGCAACCAGCAAGTTAATATTGATTTCTACTCGCAAAAGGTAAAGCGATCGGATGAGTTAGGAGAGGTGATGAAAGCTTTCAATCAGATGTTCCAACATATTCATCAGGAAATAGGCGATCGCATTGGGGCGGAAGCAGAAGTGCGCAAGCTAAATGCGGAACTGGAACAATGGGTGCAACAACTAGAAACAGAGATTAACGAACGCCAACGGGTAGAGACGGCTCTGCGTCAGTCAGAAAAGGAATTGCTCCAGCAAACTTAGCGGCTGGAGTTAACTCTAAATCAACTTAAGAATACCCAGGCGCAGTTGGTGCAAACTGAGAAGATGTCTAGTCTAGGTCAACTGGTAGCGGGGGTAGCTCATGAAATCAACAATCCGATCAATTTTGTTTACGGCAATATTGCCTATGCTAATCAATATACTAAGGATCTGCTGGATCTGCTGTCTCTCTACCAGGAAAAATTTCCCGCTCCGGGAGAAGAAATTTTGGCGGTTGCAGAGGAGATGGATATAAAATTTCTCAGGGAAGACTTAGCCAGAATGCTGAATTCGATGCAGGAGGAGTCCGAGCGCGTTCGCGATATTGTGCTCTCCCTGCGGAACTTCTCTCGCCTGGATGAATCAGATTTGAAACAAGTTGACATTCACGAGGGGATTGACAGCACGATGTTGATTTTAAAATACCGTTTGCAGTCGGAATTTGCTGAGATTGAGATCGATAAAAAGTATGGAAATTTGCCTTTGGTGGAATGCTATCCCGGACAACTGAACCAAGTATTTATGAATATTTTAATTAATTCGATTGAGGCTTTTTCAGCAGAGGAAAAAGAATCTTCAGAAATTAGTCAGAGGACCAGGAGAATTATCATCCGCACTCGACATAATGAGCAAAAAGCGGTAGTGCGAATCATCGACAATGGACCGGGAATGTCCCCAGAAGTCAGAAAGAGACTGTTTGACCCTTTTTTCACTACCAAACCAGTGGGGAAGGGAACGGGGTTAGGACTTTCGATCGGCTACCAAATTGTAGTAGAAAAGCATGGGGGAGTATTGCAATGTTTCTCAGAACCAGGGAAAGGAGCGGAGTTTTGGATTGAAATTCCTCTGAGTCAAAGTCAGAGAAGATCCGGACTTAACCAGAGACAAGTGTGAAAGCATGTCAGAGAATGGAAAATGGAGAATTGAATAGCAATTGAAACGCGATCGAGTCCTAGTGGTAGGATAGGTAAAGGTAAAAAAAAGAATGTTTGAGTTGGTTAACAATTGATAGCAAGTATGAACAATAATCCTAACCAAGCGCAAGTACCAAGTGCAGATGAACATCAGAAAGCCAAAGGTCGTTTTCCTCTGGGAATTGCTCTAACATTTACCCTATTGGGGGCCTTGGGAAGCCTGGCAATTTTTTCCCCATTGGTGTTCAAGGGGCGAGAAGTGCAAACGGCAAATATCGGCGATCGCGCCGTGGTAGACCTCACCCATATCATGCACGATGATATGCCTTTCTGGCCTGGGGGAGTGCCCTTCACTAAAACCGTGCTAGTGGATTACGATAAAGGCTATCTATTGCATAAATTTGAAATGGGTGAAAACACGGGCACTCATATTGATGCCCCCGCTCACTTTATCAAAGGAAATCGGTCGATCGATCGCATCCCCATCTCAGAATTGATTGTTCCCGCCGTGACGATCGACATCCAAGACAAGGTGGCGAATAATCCTGACTATCAGCTATCAGCTGCCGATGTCATCGCGTGGGAAGCAAAGCACGGTCAAATTCCGGCAGGTTCCCTGATGATTTTGAACACGGGTTGGCACAAACGCTTTGACAATCCCCAGGCGTATATTAATATGGACAGTAACAAAGTGATGCATTTTCCCGGTTTTGGTGCCGATAGTGCTAAACTGCTAGTAGAGCGAGATGTGGTGGGAATCGGAATTGATACCCTCAGTCTAGATTATGGTGGCTCGTCGGATTTTGCTACCCACGGGATTATGCTCAAGGAAAACAAATACCAGATTGAAAATATGGCGAATTTGGATGCTCTTCTCCCCACAGGCGCAACGGTGATTATTGGCGTCCTCCCAGTTAAGGGGGGTTCCCAGGCACAAGCACGCATTTTTGCTATTCTACCTTGATGGTCCCAGTCCTATTGAAATGCAAGGAGTCATAGGAAAATGTTTTGGAGACAAAATAGATCGTCTCGGCGGCAGATATTGCCCCTAGGGGCGATCGCCCTGTTGCTTGCTGTTAGCTGTGGGAGGGGCGATCGCCATCAAAGTAGCATGGTGGCGGAAAAATCGACAGCACCCGTGACGCGGGAGGTTCTGGCCCAGGGAAAACCGGGGGGCGAACCCTGCCGAGTGCTCGAACTCGTGCGCTATACTATTGCAGCAGGTGTCAAGCTGCCACCTCACACTCATCCGGGAATGCAGATAGGAACAGTTAAGTCCGGAGTGCTCACTTACCAGGTGGTGGAAGAAGAATCAAAAATTACTCGGGGGAAAGATGGGTCGGTTGAAACTCTCAGATCTGGAGCACAAACCAAACTGTATGCAGGAGATTCCCTGGTAGAACCAGAAGCAATGGTGCATTTTGGTCAAAATGATGGGTCTGAACCCTTAGTCATCCTCACGTCGTCGTTGTTCGCCTGCGATCGACCTCCCAGTCAGATATTGGAGTAAAGTCAATCCCTAAGAAGTGAAAGTTATGACAGAACCCCCCAATAATGAATTCAGAGAATTTGAATATCAGGGCTGGCAAAAATCAGCCCAGCAATATCATGCGTTTTTTGGTTCTTTAACTAATCAAACGATTGAGACTCTGCTGGATGCAGTAAATGCACGATCGGGTACAAAATTACTTGATATTGCCACTGGTCCTGGCTATGTAGCCGCTTAGGCCCAAGACCGCCAATGTCAGGCGATCGGGTTAGATTTTTCGGAAGCGATGCTAGCTAAAACCCGCGAACTGCATCCGGAAATTGAATTCGTGCAAGGGGGCGCGGAATTTTTGCCCTTTGAGGATTCTCAATTTGATGCAGTGGTGATGAATTTTGGGATCTTGCATCTAGCTGAACCCGATCGGGCGATCGCGGAAGCCTTTCGGGTAATCCGTTCGGGAGGGAAATATGCTTTCACTGTTTGGAAAGATTTGCAACAATCGATCGGCATAAAGATCGTTCACGAAGCAATTCAAGGCTGTGCTTACTAGAGTTACTGCTGCCAGAGCCCCCCCTCCCAATGACACCAACAATGCAATAAAGCGCAAGTCGTATCCCTTACGGGACGCGCAGCGCAATCCCTTTCAAAGTATAATCCATTTTAACTCGATCTACCTGGACTTCAGGTCGGCCCATGGGAATTTCACGGTAAGTCTTCCGGAAGGACCGCCATTTTTTTATTATAGCGACCCCAACAACTGCATGGAAGCCTTGCAAAAGGCAGGATTTGTAAATCAGATGGTGCAGGAAATGCAGCTAAGTTGGGAAATAGAGAGTGCAGAGGAATTGTTTGACGCTTTTGCTGAAGGGACAGGAAGAACGGGTGGTTTTCTGCGCAGACAAACAGAGGAATGTCTGGCAAAAATTCGGGAAGCGGTTCGTCAGGCTGCATCAAAATATATGCAAAATAACCACCTGGTTTTACCGATGGCAGCTTTAGTGGCCTCTGCTGAAAAATTGTGAGTCAAAGGTACTCGGGTGCATCTCAGTTTTGCAAGCTGGCCCGCGCAGACGGGCTTTGTTCCTGTAGCCGGACCCTTTAGGGTTCGGCGGGGGTGGTATTAGACTACAAGTCATTTTCAGTAGCGCGTGCAAAAAATAGCATCATCCTCTGTGCAACTTTTCTACTTTGATTTGACATGAGTTTCTAAATGACCGGCCAGTTGAATAAAGAAACGTTTGGCACTAAGCATATCGCATGGTTGTGTTACAGAAGGTGGGTTTGCTAATTTTGAAAGTAACAAACAACCAGCATCATAATGTCTTTCTCGGATTAGTTTTGTTAGTAAGATTTCGTAACGTTTAGCGTAGGAGACTCCAATCTTGTTTTTGGGAGTGTATGTGCGATCGTGAAATTCGGCAAATGTTTCAAAATGAGGTTCCTTCAGTTTAATAGCACTTGTTGATTTTCGATGTTCTTCCAATACAAAGAGATATCCTAACCTTGGTTTGATTCGATCGCCAAAAGCTCCCTCTCGGTAAGCGATCCATAAGTCATTAGCACTACCAATTGCTTCTTCTGCTCGATTATTAAAATTTTTCCCAAATGACCCTACTTGAGACTTAAATTCCATAGCTGCAACCAGAACTTGCTCATCTATTATGAGAATATCCCATTTTTTTTCAGGACGAAAGTACCCAGGTAATTCCAGTGCTTTTGAATGAAAGATACAGTCTTCTGATATCCCCTTTTCTAGCGCAATTCTTACCGTAATTTCCTCAAAACCAGCCATTTGTTTTACCACCAGTGACAGCTGCTCGACCAAGGGATTGCGCATCTCTTTTACCGGTTGTCTTTTGCTCTTGGTTTCTGCGCGTATCCCAAAAATATTTTACGGCGTCTTCAATAAGTTTGTCGAGATTGTCTAGTACAGTCATTTTGTTAATAAAACCATATCTTCAAAGTAAATCTTTCCTTTCTTGTATTGGTTAGATTTGCTATTCACATGTGCCATGTGACCGCGAATAATTTCTCGATTGACAATTTCACTCTTGACTCCTAAATTATTCCCCATCTCTACGTAAATATCACCAAGCTTGATTTCATGCTCCTTAAAATAGGAAGATTGAACTACGATAATGGCTCGATCATTATGCTTCAAGACTCTGATAATTTCTCTTAGAGATAATTCAATATCCCGAAAATACTGGAGCATATTAGGTAGGTAGTAGGATGTCGCGGCTTTACTCCCATGTTTCTGTACGTTTTCTAGTAGCTGTAAACAAGTTTTACCCCAGGTAGAATTAATTTTGATAGATTTGTCTACGATCACAGGAGCACCAATAGTGTTTTCCCTGATTGTTCTCAAAGTTTTCGGGTCGAACATAATCAGAAGTTCCGGTCTCGTTGACATGGCGTAATCAATTCGCGTTAAATATGGAGGAGATGTTATCACTGCATCGATCGCATTGTCTAGAAGGCAAATATTTCGAGAATCTGCTAAAAGTGGTAAATGCAAGATTTTATCATTTATTGCGATCGAGGATAAATCTAAATCCCGAATCATCGAACCGACAACTCTCTTGTATTCCGAGATAATATCTGTTTCGCCTACCTCGGGTTTTTCTGATTGAGTTTTCACCCAAGTTGGGTTAGAGCCACATTTGTATCCAGCCAAATTCCGGGCTGTTATAAATAATGCTGCTTGGAAAAACGCCTGAAAAGGGTTGAGTTGAATTTTATCCTTGACAATCATTTTTAAGATTGCTCGATCGAAGTGGGGTTCGGGATACTCTTGTGAATGAACGATTGCATATAAATTCCGAATACCGCAGCAGAGGCTTGCAGATATAAAATCCCCAAGGGGGTCTGGGGTTGGGATTGAACCATGAAGGCTTTTACAGGTAATCTTTAGGGATAGTTCTGCTAGCAAATGTTTTTGGCCGAGCAAATAACCGCTCTTAGCATAGGAAAATACATTCATTACAGGATTTATTTCGCATCCCAGGGTTGCTATTCCCCACCGGGAAGCAACCAGTGCTGTCGTCCCGCTGCCATTCCAAGGATCCAGCAGTAGAGGAGAGGAAGTAGAGTCAAGCTTTAGGTAGGCGATTGCCGAGGAAACGAAGGCTTCACTATAGCCAGCATAATAGGGATGCTAAGCATGTACCCCAAGTCGTTCTTTGCGGCTGCGTTTAGCACTAGCCAAGGTGGGAAAAAGAGAAGTTTGCAGCATTGTCAGCTAGTTGATCGTTCTGGGTTGATGGTATGTGTGGCGACAATATACCATCAACAATACTTATTTTGACTCTATCATCTGGCGGACCAAGGTGGCAAGACGATCGGCACTGTCGGGAACTGCTAGGGTTAAAGCATTTTCCTGCATTTGAGCGAGACGATCGGGCGATCGCAGCAAGTTCAATACGGTCACCTTGAGGAGTTCGGGAGTGAGTTCTGCTTGGGGGAAAACATTGGCCGCACCCGCTGCGGCAAAGATGGCGGCATTGTAGGTTTGATGGTTGTCGGCAGCGTAGGGATAAGGGATTAAAATTGCAGGCGTCCCGGCGATCGCCAATTCGGTCAGGGTACCGGCACCAGCGCGGGAGATGACAAGAGTCGCCGGTTGCAATAATGCTGCGACGTTGTCAGAAAATGGCATCGGAAAATATTGCCCATGCTGCAAACTGCCCGCATCGGGGTCGTTGTCCCCAGTTAAATGGGCGATCGCCACACCTGCATCCCACCAAGCAGGGGCACATGCACGCACGAGTTTGTTAACAGGAACGGCTCCCTGAGAGCCACCGAGGACTACAATTAGGGGCATGTTTTCTTCGATGGGCAGATCTAGGGGTTGAGGGTGGTAAAATTGCGATCGCACGGGAGTACCGACATAAACAGTCCGAGCGCGACGGAGGTAAGCAGAAGCTGACTTAAACCCCAAGGCAACAGTATGACACCAGGGAGCAAATAAGCGAGTCACCCTACCGGGAAAGGCATTAGATTCGTGGAGCATAACTGGCAACCCCAAAGAACGAGCTGCTATAATCGCTGGGGCGGAAATATAACCGCCAGTGGTGAACACCCCTTTAATCTGCTGGTCCTGAAGCAGTTGTCTGCAGGTACGAATGGAACTGACCAGATGCCCCATGATTTTGAAAGTACCCAGACCAAAGCGCTGTTGAAATCCTTCGACGGCAATGCGGTGCAGGGGGTACTCTTGGGGGACGAGTTTGGTTTCCAGGCGGTTGGGGACTCCTAGCCATTGTATTTTATAGTCCTGCAGTTGCTCTGCTACTGCTAGGGCTGGAAATAGATGTCCGCCGGTGCCACTGGCGGCTATGAGTAGATTTGACATGGAAATAGGTTCGGCTTAAGGGTTTACGTTAAGTTAGTAGAATCAGTAATCGGCTGTGAGTCAACATTAACTATGCACATTTTGAGTTTATTGTCAAAGAAGTCTTCTGGTCAGGCCAGATCGAGGCGAACAGTACGTGCGATCGCGCCCCTGTTAGTGAGTTTATCGGTTTGGCGTGCGGGGATGCTACCAGGGAGTATTGCCAGGGCCGAAACCGCCCAAACCGCCCCACCAGAGGTAATCGCGCTGCTGGCAGATCTTGATGCAGCGGCAAATAATCGTAGACTTAAGAAGCTGATGCGGTTCTATGACAATAATTTTACCAATTCTGATGGTTTGAATCGCTCCTCGATGCAACGGGTGTTAAAGCAATTGTGGTCGAGTAGCCCGCAGTTAGAATATAGCACGGAAATTATATCTTGGGAAGAGAATGATGAAGAGTTGATTCTGGAAACTGTGACGCAAATCACTGGTGTTCGGGAAATGGCTGGCAGACAGATGAATCTTATCTCTACCATCCGATCGCGCCAGCGCTTTGCCGATCGGAAGCTAGTGCAGCAGGATATTTTAGCCGAACGTACTCTGTTGACTTCTGGTGCTAACCCTCCTACTGTGGAGATGAGATTACTGGAGCAGGTAAAAGTCAATCAGCGGTATAATCTGGATGTGATTGTCCAAGAACCCCTGGGGGATGATTTGCTGATGGGTTCTCTGATCGAGGAACCTATCAGGGCCGACAATCATTTTAAGCCAGCAACTGCGGATTTGGAGTTAATTTCTGCGGGTGGGATATTTAAGCAAGGTGTAGCACCCGGTTTGTCTGATAACCGCTGGGTTTCCGCTGTCTTTGTACGGGGGGGCGGCATTACTATGATCACTCAGCGCTTGCGCATTGTCCCGTAATCGCCCTCGCCCGCCCATTTTTTCGGTATTATTACGCCTCAGATGCGCCCAAAAGCCGCACGGGAAAGCCTCGTCCCACTGCATTACGATAGAGGGGACCATCGAGAGTCCAGAGTTCAGCGTTCAAGGTTTCTGCTAATGCCAAGTAAGCAGCATCGTAGGCACTGCGGCGGCCCAAGGATAAGGCTATTTCCACGACTCTCGTTCCTCCTGAGAAAAGATGATAGATAATGGAAAGCTTGTTGATATAATTCCATGCTTCTGGCAATTTTTCCTGTGGGAATATTCCTGCCGCAATTAACCGTGTTAGGGAATTAGCAATTTCATAATATGCTAAGACCGGAACATGAATTTCTATCCCTTGCTCTTCCCATTCGTCGAACTGCCTCTGAACTATCGGACGGCGAGGATCTCCATTGGCTAAAACTACTATCAGATTTGAATCGACTACAACTGCCATCAGCTAAAATATCCCCCGCTGTTCTAACTGTTCCCGACTTTCTCGTACTAATTTCACCGTATCTACTGGAGGCAGGTCTTTAGTTAGTTGACGCAGTGATTCTAGAGCCTCTTTCGGGGTCATGTGCTTCCCTTCTGGACGCGGCAGATAGAGGTTAATCATTTTCGCTGCCATCCCTTCTGGTGTCGTCTTGAATTTTTCCGCTTCCCATTCCAGATACTTCCAGTCTTCTGCTGGTATTTCTATGGTAATCTTTTTTACTTCTTTGCTCATTTTTCTTTCCTCAATATACTCCTCTCGTCATTCTAACCACATTGCACCTTGTTGTCAAGGTCTTTCGGCTAAAATATCCCCCGCTGTTCTAACTGTTCCCGGCTCTCTCCTACTAATTTTACCGCATCGATCGTCGGCAGGTCTTTGCCAGGCATGTCTTTGCGTAGTTGACGCAGTGACTCTAAAGCCTCCTTAAAAGTCCCGGGCTTCTCTTCTGGACGCGGCAGGTAGAGGTTAATCATTTTCGCTGCGATCGCTTCTGGTGTCGTCTTGAATTTTTTCGCTTCCCATTCTAGATACTTCCAATCTTCTGCTGGTATTTCGATGGTAATCGTTTTTACTTCTTTGCTCATCTTTCTTTCCTCAATCTACTCCTCATTATAACCGCATCTCACCTTGTTTTCAAGGTCTTTCGGCTAAAATATCCCCCGCTGTTCTAACTCTTCCCGACTCTCTCGTACTAATTTTACCGTATCTACTGCTGGAATGTCCTTGCCTAGTTCATAGAGCCGCAATAGCGCTTCATCGGGATCCATTCGCACCTCAGTCCGAGGCAGGTATATCCTCATCATTTTCGCTGCGATCGCTTCTGGTGTCGTCTTGAATTTTTCCGCTTCCCATTCCAGATACTTCCAGTCTTCTGCTGGTATTTCGATGGTAATTGTTTTTACTTCTTTGCTCATCTTCCTTTCTTCGATATACTCTTCTCATCATTATAACCGCATCTCACCTTGTTTTCAAGGTCTTTCGGCTAAAATATCCCCTGCTGTTCTAACTGTTCCCGACTCTCTCGTACTAATTTCACCGTATCTACCGGAGGCAGGTCTTCAGTTAGTTGACGCAGTGACTCTAGAGCCTCCTTAAAAGTCATGTGCTTCCCTTCTGGACGCGGCAGGTAGAGGTTAATCATTTTCGCTGCCATTGTTTCTGGTGTCGTCTTGAATTTTTCTGCTTCCCATTCCAGATACTTCCAGTCTTCTGCTGGTATTTCGATGGTAATTGTTTTTACTTCTTTGCTCATCTTTCTCTCCCAATTATATGATAACTACATCTCACCTTGTTGTCAAGGACTTGCTGAATGTACAGGCGATCGGGTGCATCTCACTTTTGCCTCGCCACCACCGCCGGAACCCTGAAGGGTCCGGCTACAGGAACAAAGCCGCCTGCTTCGATGTCTCGGAAGAGCGCTATTCGCACTACTCCCGAGACATCGAGGGCTAGATTACAAAATAGAGATGCTCCCCAGGCGATCGCCTCAATTTTATGTTCTGAGCCAGTTTTCTACAGTCAGTCCCTGAACCCTCAACATATCTGAATCATCGGAAACCAGAATTAAGTTGTGTGCTATTGCTGTCGCCGCTATCAAGATATCTGCATCTTGGATCGGTCTTCCTTTTCGTTTCAAGTCGGCATAAATTTCGGACGCTCTCGCGATTATTTCTAGATCGTCCAATAATAAAACTTGCGCTTCTTGGCAGAGAACAAGAAAATCGGATATTTTCCTGGTAGCATTGACAGCCAGCAGCCCTCTTTTCACCTCATAGTAGGTGATGCAACTCATATACAATCCTTGTCTTTGGTTCCGCAGTTCCTGAATCTTTTGTTCGATCCTTTGATTATTCTTCAAAATCGCCGTGACGATATTCGTATCCAGCAGATAACTCACTTTCTCTATCTCCCAGCAACTGCGGCATCAAAAATTTCCATCTCTTCCGGAGTCAAATCAGCTAACAACCCAGACATCGCCTTAAATACCATGATATCCTTCATGATGCTGGTCAGCTCATCATCGGGAATTTCCATCACTTGTTCGGGGGTCCATGTCTCTAACATCCCGTCTGATAACATTTTACTCATTTCCGCTGGGTCGAATTTCTGGAATATGCTTTTGCTTTGAATCAAGTTCGAGACTATCTCTGAGATGCGGGTTCTTACTTCACCGGTCATGTCTACAGCAGTTTTGTTCATAAGTCCTCCTAGTTGACGATCGCGAAACGGACTCTCGCATCGAGTGCTTCTTTGATTATAGCTTACTTTTGCTCTTGCATCCTAATGTCAGTTATTTTCCCACCAGGTTTCGTTCCTGATGCTGTTGGCGAATTGGGAGAAAGCCAAATTTATCGTTGATGCTGTCTACCGTAGAAAAGGGGTTTCAGAGAATTAAACTGATTTCGCCAACAGCATCCATGCCTCAACCCAACCTACGGGCGATGAAATTTTTATTATGGGCATTTAATCGGACATGATATAACCTCACATTAGACAGAGCCATATTCAGTGTACTGTCGCTTGTAGGGAGGCTGCAACCCGAGGACGATATCCTCTTTAGGGACTCCCATTGCAACTAATTCTTCTGCTGGATTTCGATCGGTTAAATTCTGTTGAAGCCAGATTTTACCATCTTTAATATCAAAGTGTATCACACATCGATAGACGCGATTAAGATGCTGCCACCCCACATTCATCCATTGATAATGATCTCGAACTGTGTCCAAGATCAGTTGAACCTCCACTTGGTCATCCGAGATATCGTTACTAGCGTAACGAGTCAACAGATTCTGAATATACTCCCGATATTTTGTTATCTTCTCCATTGCACAATCACCTCATTAACTGGATCGTATACAATTAGCCAAATCTGATATAATTGTATTGCCGCTTGGGTAAACTCCAATTGAAAAAATGTTTCATATGCATCCAATGGAACCGCCAAGTAGAGCGCCCTTTCAGGTTCAGTGTCTGACAATCCCAGGCGGTAACTAAGGAACTGACCCAAAGCGGGGTAGAAGTCTGTAATTGCAGAGGGATTGAGAAAGCTCTTGATCTCAACTGCTATTTTTTCACCCTCTCTCTCTGCTGCTACTATTCTTTCTAAGGCCAGATCGACCTGAAAATTGACGTTACCATATTGAAACCTCAGTGGATCGTCTGTGATTGTCCACCGTTCTTTTTGAAGAGCTTGTTTTACTGCTTCGTGGAACTTATCCTTAAACATATTGATGAGATCGAGCCTTTTGATTATTTTACCCGATATCTTGCACTATCAATAGTTTGTAATACTTCGTAGGTTTTGCATGGCGGCAGGTACATTTGTCATTGCGAGGGTCGTGTCCAGAGATACCACCCATGTCACGCGCGAAAGCGTGACAGGGTGGTACTCTCGGACACGAGGGGGTACTCCGCAGCTTGCGAGCAATAGGGTTACACCGTGCGAGCAATAGGGTTACACCGGTGCGAGCAGTAAGGTTACACCGGTGCGAGCAATAACCTCATAGCGGGTGTGGTCTTGCACTAGTTGGTATGGCATCAAGGGTACTGTGACCGAGATTGCGCTCTCAAGAGAACTGCCCATCTTGAATCTACAGAAGTTTTTCTTGTCATTAGCTATTTCAACAGCACAACGCAGCTTGACAATAAGCCATTGTTGGCTTACAATAAACTATTGCTGGCTTACAATAAACTATTGCTGGCTTACAGCGAATCATTCACTGGCTTACAATAAGCTATTGCTGGCTTACAATAAGCTATTGTTGACTTATAATAAGCTATTGCTGGCTTACAATAAGCTATTGTTGGCTTACAATAAGCTATTGTTGGCTTACAATAAGCTATTGTTGGCTTACTGTTGGCTTACAATAAGCTATTGTAAACCTATTGTAAACCTATTGGGTGTTACAATTTTCTGACACTCGGCGCCAGCAGCCGCTCCCAAAATCGCCGTGCCGGGCACGGCGACACCGTAATTCAAATAGAGATAAACAAAGAGGAAAAAATGGCTAAATTTCCAAGAACTGAACCAGAAGTTATTGCTCTCGCTCAAGCTGTAATCGCCGGATTAACGGCTAACACCACTGTCTATCCCTCACCACCACTGACAATAGAAGAGTTGACAATTAACCTTAACAAGGTTATCGCCTCCCAAAACGCGACGATCGCTGCTACCGCCGCCGCCAAAGAGGCAACAATCGCTAAAAACAAAGCTTTGGAAATGCTGACAGATAGCCTCAAAAGGGTATTGCGCTATGCCGAGAACACCGTAAATTATAGCGATGAAAAGCTGGAAGTATTGGGCTGGAGAGGGCGATCGCGTCCCAGTTCCCAAGGCGCTCCCGGGCAAGTACGCTCTCTGAAAATCGTCAGTCAAGGACCGGCCTGGATAGCTTTAGCTTGGAAAGCCCCGACAGAAGGAGGTCTCGTAAAAGCATATAAAGTGCAACGTCGCATTACCGCTGAGGAAAACGAGCCTATGGATGTGGGCACTGCTCTAGAGTCAGAAATCGCTCTAGTCAATCAACCCCGGGGGAAAGAGTTAATTTACCAAGTGATCGCCATTAATAAAGCAGGAGAAGGAACCCCAAGCAATATAGTCACGGTAATTCTGTGATAATGGGCGATCGCTAATCGGCTCGAAAGGCGTTTGTCAATAGTTAGATTTTAGAAGCGATCGCCAGTGGTCTTGCGCCCGTTGGTAAGAGGATCCCCCTAACCCATCTTCTGGGGTGCTTTAACGCTGGGAAAGCGATTGCGCTTGACAGCAAATTTTACCTTTTCGATGCAACCTGCGATCGGGACGTTATAGTTCATCTAGAGCAAAGCTACTATCGATCGTAGTACAGTAGAATATCCGCCCCAAAGCAAGTTTGTGTCACAATGAGCGTCATAACTCATACAATTCATCCCTTGAGGCAGAGCCTCTAGATGCGCGTTCCCTGCCAGAGTCAGGGAACGAGAAGAATTACTCTGAAGCATTCTTCATCGCCGATATTCATCTCCGCAGTCACCGATCGACTGATACAAGTCCCGTGACTTGCCAACAACAGCCGATATCTGCTCATAATCAGAACTATCCAGCTGCAGATCGAATACCTTGGCATTCTCCTGAATATGTGCTGATATTCCTAACCGCGCACCCACGATCGCCCCTGCCACCGCCGGTTGTTTCAAGACATAGCGCACTGCCACATTAGAGATACTAACTCCATGTTTGCTAGCAATTTGCCCAAGAGTAGCAAGCAGTTCCTGAAACAGGTTCCAGTCACCCCAAACATCAACTATGATCTTATATTTCCGCGGCCCTGGTAAATGAACCTTTTTGTGCGATCGGAGGTAGCTAAACAGCTTGCAGAGATTAAACTAGATCAAGCCTTTGATAGTTTAATGCCAGGGTTGCAAGATGGGGATGCCCGGGTGCGGCGGGCCGTGGTAGAAGCTTTGGCGAAAATCAATAGTTACGCAGGGTAATTGCGTTTTGATTGTGTGTTGTAATAATTGTCTTGTGGCTAAAAATTGAAATATAAGTCTTAACTTTATGCCGAGCCAATTTTGAGGTAAATGAAACTGTTTCTCAATGCTCGACAAGTGAGGAAATAATTTGGAACATGTCCCATGTCAGAAAAATTACCGAGGATTCAAAGCTAAAGAACCTTGGGACATTTTAACAAATTTACCTAGGGATGGCAAGCTTATCAAAAACGGTTTGAGCTTGAGGAAATGTTTCGAGATTTCCAATCAGGTGGCTAGAATCTTGAAGGGTCAAGACTGGGAGCATGCATAGCTTATCTTACTGATGATTATTGTGGCTATTGCCTAGGGTAACTCGACAAGGGCAAAAAATAAAGCGAATGGGGATTCAAAAATAGCGGTAGCGTGTTGCCCGTCCTGAGATTAAAGGGAAATCTCAAGGCAGACATAGCTCTTTTTATGTTGGTCAGCATCTGCAGGCTAAAACGGAGAGCAATTGTGCTCAAAAACTGTGAAGGAACTTTGGCAAATTAACCGCCGTTTCATCAAGGATTATAAAAAAGGACAGCGTGCCATAGAGCTTGCCCTATCTACGTTCTAACCCGCCTTGTCCCCCTATCAGGCGACTAGCACCATTTCGTCGATGAACTGGAGCAGCTTTTGGGTGCGGTGGTGAGCTTCTTGGAGAAATTCCCGCTCTTCTTCCTTTGAGTCGCATAAACCTTCTCTAATCATCTGGTGTATGCCGATGATCCCATTAATGGGCGATCGCAGTTCGTGGGACACCCGGGCCAAAAACCCTTCCTTAAACTTGCTCATCTCTGACGCCATCTGGTAAGCTAACTGCATCTGCTGGAGTTTCTCTTGACAAGCTTTGATCTCCGACCCGTCTCCTTCTGAAGCTTTTGAGTTCTCCAACCGGCTGCTGAAGGTCTGCCATAGACTCCTACTTGCTACGCCGATGCCCAGTCCCGCCAGTAAATAAACCAAGTTGCTCGGGCCCATAAGAGTTTTTCTTTGCTAATTGCTTATTGCTCATTGTAGGGATTAGCTTTGAAATTTAACCGCTCCCTGTCGCAGGATTTCCCACTCCTTAGAAGTCCATTTTGCCACAGTGGTGGGGACTCCGCTTGCTGGTGGCACAGTTTGCCGATCGCAAGGGGATAGAGTCAGCACTTCGGGAAACTCTGCTGCTATTTCCGCCATTGACAGCAGAGGCGGTCTTCCCGACCGGTTAGCACTGGTAGTTGCCAGAGGGCCTGTTTGGGCCAGGATTTGCCGGGCGATCAGATGGTTGGGGATCCTCAGTCCGATGGTAGTCGGGTCTTGCGGGTTCATGGCCCTGGGTACCCGATCGGACGCTGGTAACACCAATGTTAAAGCACCGGGCCAGTATTTGTCAGCCACTTGCTGCCAAAGGGCCATCTCTTCTGGCGTTCCTTGACAGAATGAAAGTAACGTGTTAATAGTATCTCCCATAAGAATCAGGGGTTTATCTTGAGGACGCTGCTTGGCGATGAAGATTAATTCACTCCGGTCGGGTCTGGTTGCTAGTGCTGGGACAGTATCCGTAGGGAAGCTAACTATCGAACCAGATATTGCTCCGGCTACGAGGGCCTCTAGAGAAACTTGAGTCATGGAAAGCTAATGGCTAATCGCTAATTGCTAATTGTATGGTATATACAACTACTGGAGCGTAACCCGCAAACCTTCTCGGTAGATGCAGCTATTAAGCGCGATCGTCCCGTAAGGAAATATTCACCACATACATGTGAGGGGGTTATTGATGACGAAAGGAAGCATAGGGGGGAGATCGCCTTGAGCTTGGAGGCGATGTTACAAAATCTGTAATGTATTCTCCAAACCTTCGTAGATATCCACCTGCTTCAATTTCGGGCGCTGCACTCCGGAGTGCAAAGCCCGCTAATTATTCTGTTCAAGGCAGACTTTGAGTTTTTCTGCTATAATCTGAACGTGGGGGAGAGCATTCATGGTAATGTGGTTGCCACTGACTGGGTGGATCTCTATCCCGGAAGCAGCTAGCTCCATCCAGGCGTATTCTGGATGTACAGGGTCGTATTTTTCACGCCTGTCTTGGGCGCGAAAAAAGATAATTTTTCCAGGATATATACGTGGCGTGTAGTTCCACATCGCCTCCATATTTGCCTTGAAGACTCGAATTATTTGGCGAGTTGTCGGGATCTGGAAATCATTGGGCACCAGGTTGGCAATCTTTGCTTGCTCCAAAGCATATATTACTTGTTCTTCAGCATTGCCCTGCTGTCGGATGGAGTTGAGGGAAAGAAATTTTTTGTCTAACTCGAATAGGCTATCAAGAATATAAGTGGCGATCGCTGTTTCATCTTCTAATTTCACGCCCATTTGACCGGAACCGGGGGTATCGATCATGGCAAGCACTGCTACCTTTTCACCTTCTGCGTGGAGTTGCTGTGCCATCTCGAAAGCGATCGTACCTCCAAAGGAAGCACTTCCGATAAAATATGCACCATTCGACTGAATGACGCGCATCGCTTTGATATATTTAGCCGCCATCTCTTCAACCTTGGTAAGCAATTCGGTTTTTTCATCTAAATCTAGTGATTGGAATCCGTAAACTGGTCGCTCTGATTCTAAACAACTAACTAAATCCCGATAGAAGTACACTTGTCCGCCAACGGGGTGGACTAAGAAAAGAGGCTGTTTGTTATTGCTTCCTACCTGAATTTTCACCAGAGAGGAGGGAAACTCCGTCGGCGGTTTGTCAGAAGCAGAGGATGAAGATGTCGGTGCAATCAATTCAACTAAACCGGCGATGGTGGGGTTATCTAGCAGGCTATTAACAGATAACCCCATTTGAAGATTTTCCTTTAAACCAGCAATTAGCTGAACTGCTAGTAGGGAGTCTCCCCCCAAATCAAATAAATCATCGTAAATGCCTACATGCTCGATTACTAGTAATTTTTCCCAGCTCTCGGCAATCTGCCTTTCCAGCTCATTGCGGGGAGCTACATAAGCGTTACTCAGTTGCGGTCGTGGATGTACTTGTTTCGGTAGATGTTCCTGTTCTGTTTCTTTCAAAGAACTCAGAAATGTGCTCATATTGTCCTGTTCTAGGCGAGACAGTAAATCTCGCGTCGATACAAGAACTTGAGGTAGTCCACTCCCGAGAATGCGGTCGAACACCTCTATGCCTTCTGTGGGTAATAATCCGAGATTATGGTCATGGGTAATACTCATAGTCTCTGCTCTTTGCTTGGCTGCTTCTGCTGCCATCCCAACTTTTTGCCAACCATCCCAGTTTATCGCTACAGTAAGCGTGCCATCTTTTGCGCTTTTATACTGAGCGAAAGCGTCCATAAAGGCATTGGCCTCGCAGTAGTCTATCTGCCCAAATACACCCATCATCGAATTGATTGACGAACAGAGAACAAAGAAATCCAGTCGAACATCTTTGAAAATAGCGTCCAGAACCACTGTCCCCTTTACTTTAGGTTCTAGAATGCTTTCCGCTCTTTCCCGTGTTTTTCGAGCGAGCGCGCCTCCACCAGGAACCCCAGCGGCATGGATTACACCATTAATTGAGCCAAATCGCTCCCTTGACTGAGTTATAGCAGCTTGCATTTGTTCTGGGTTGATAACATCGGCACTGACAACTAAAACCTCGGCACCAAGAGCCTCTATATCCAGTAATTTCCGAATTTTTATACTGGTGGCATCCCTTTCACCGCGAGTAGCCAGCCATTTTTCCCACTCGTCTCGTGGGGGAAATTGAGATCGCCCTGTGAGGAGCAGTTTGGCTTGTACGGCCTTTGCCAAATGTTCAGCTAGAGTAAGACCAATGCCTCCGAGTCCACCTGTAATTAGATAAACTCCCTGTGGTTTTAATCGTGTGGAGTTCCAGGGTCCGGAAGCACCACGTCAATACTCCTACAGATTATGTTAGGGTATTCTTGTCCAATGACTCTAATTGGTCCTGTCACGGTTGCTTGCTCTGGGTGTAACAAGGCTTCCTCGCCTATTTTCTGCATATTGTTGGTTACTACCCCGAGCAGCAATTCATTGGTAAGAAGTTGTTTTCCCAGTGCCTTTGCTAGGAATAACAGGCTGTAGAAACCCAGATTTTGTGACTTTTCCACCCACTCAATTTCTAATTTTGCCTTACTGTTGGCCGCTACACTCCATAAATGAAGGATGGTTTTTGGGAGCTGGTTGCGATCGCGCAGTTCTTGGTATAAGGCGTGATAGTCATCCTCTTGTTGGGGATTAAGGTTATAGAGGCGATCGCTTATTTTATTAAACTCCGTTCCTACTTTCACTGTAATAACATTTTGACCATCCCTTTCCAGTCTTTTTACTATTTTTTCACCCAAACCACACTCATCAGCAAACAGGAGATGGGTGGTAGATATGAGAGGTAAAGTCTCATTAATGTTAGAGCGTTTCCAGGATGGAATATAAAACCAGTCTGCCAGCTCTGGCTTTTTATTAAGTATGGATGGCTTGGGTTGAACGTTACCCTTTAGCACTCCCCCAGTAGTCGCATTTCGATCTAAAATGCGACTGCTAACTTCCCCCGACCGCAACTGTTTGGTAATCCAGTAACTCTGGCGTTCAAAGGGATAAGTAGGTAAGGGAATGCGGTAACATTGTTGATGGCTGTAAAATCCAGACCAATC
Source organism: uncultured Hormoscilla sp. (assembly GCA_963921275.4). Taxonomy (GTDB): domain Bacteria; phylum Cyanobacteriota; class Cyanobacteriia; order Cyanobacteriales; family Desertifilaceae; genus Hormoscilla. The sequence goes on from OZ001293.3 coordinate 216,935, forward strand.
TACCCGTACCCCAGCTAACCAAAGTTGACCCAATGTATTGAGTACGAAATCCATATCCGATCTCTTTTCTTAGGGATGGCGTATCGAAGTTAGTACAATTTGCTCGTCGGCAAGGCCGGGATTCCGTTTAGCTAAAGTCCTCAATGTCCGTCCCGGTTCCACCTCCAACAAGATTTGCGAGCGATCGCGCCCAAAATGCTGTAGACCTTCAGCAAAGCGTACTGGTTGACGCAAATGCTTTGCCCAATAGTCAGGATCCGTTGCTTGCTCTACGGTAATCCAAGTGCCTGTAACATTGGAGATGTAGGGGATTTCTGGAGGGTTGAGGCTGACTTGTTTTACCGCGAGCGCGAAAGGCTCTATAATAGGTGACATCATCTGAGAATGGAAGGCATGGGAAGTATGCAGGCGACGGCATTCTATGCTTTTTTGGGCTAGTTGCTTCTGTAATGCTTCTATATCTGCCGTGGGTCCGGAAACGACGTAATTAGAGGGTCCGTTGATCGCAGCTATTTCCAGAGAGGTTCCCAGTTGGGGTTGCATTTGAGCTTCCGGAAGGGGAACAGCAAGCATTGACCCAGTCGCCATTTGTTGCATCAATTTACCCCGCGCAGCTACTAGGGTTAAGGCATCTTCTAAGGAGAATACCCCTGCAACTGTTGCAGCAACGTACTCGCCGATGCTGTGACCGATCGCCCCGGACGGACGCACTCCCCAAGACATCCATAATTGCGCTAATGCGTACTCGATGACAAACAACGCTGGTTGGGCGATCGCCGTTTCTTGTATGGAAGCAGTTCCGACGGATGTCGTAATCTGGTAAGGACTAAAGTCCTTACTACGAACCTCTTTCCGGGGATAGAGTATATTCCGCAGATCTAGCCCCAGGTGGGGTTGCAAAAGTTCGCAGCAGAGGTCAACCCAAGAGCGAAATGTCTCCGACATCTCGTAGAGTTCCCGCCCCATATTAACATACTGAGAGCCTTGCCCGGAGAACATAAAAACTACTGGTCTAGTTTTTGCCTCTGAGTAGTTGCTAAAAACCCGTGTCGGCTCTACATTGCTTAAAGGATTTACAGCATCCTCTATATCCGAACAAACCAGCATTCTACGATAATTGAAAGCCCTACGACCAATGCTTAGAGTATAAGTCACATCAGCGAGGTGTAGTTCGGGATGCTGTTTTAGGTGTTCCGCTAGATTTTCTGTCGCTTTTTCTAAAGCCGAAGGTGTTTTAGCAGAAAGTAGCAACAGTTCATTAGGCGGGTTTATTCCCTCTTCCCCTACTCTTTCCTCTGAAGTTAGGGCTACTCTTCCCCTATTAGCAAAGAGGGGTTGAGGGAAGGTTACTCCCTCCCACTCTTCCAAAACCACATGAGCATTTGTTCCCCCAATCCCAAAGGAACTAACCCCTGCTCGTCTGGGAGTGCCGTTAGTTTTCCATTCAGCCAGTTTAGTATTAACATAAAAAGGACTGTTAGTCAAATCTATCTGGGGATTGGGTTTTTCAAAGTTGAGACTGGAGAGAATTAATTTATGCTTTAAAGCTAAAACTGTTTTGATTAAGCCTGCTACTCCGGCTGCTACATCCAAATGTCCCATATTTGTTTTTAAGGAACCGATGGCACAGAAGCCTTTTTTCTTGGTGGCAAATGCTTCTTTTAAAGCCGCAATTTCAATAGGGTCTCCCATAACTGTTCCCGTGCCGTGAGTTTCTACATAGGTGATGGTTTCCGGTTCGATTTCAGCTATTCCCTGAGCTTGTTTAATTACTGCTGCTTGACCCTCAACACTGGGGGCCGTGTAACCAACTTTGACAGCACCGTCATTATTAATGGCTGACCCTCTAATGATAGCAATGATGTTGTCTCCATCTGCGATCGCCTCCTCTAACCCCTTTAGCACAACAATTCCTACCCCGTTACCTCCCACAGTTCCCTTGGCGTTTGCATCAAAGGCGCGGCAGTGTCCATCGGGGGACATTATCATGCCTTCTTGATACAAATAGCCTACTTTTTAGGGAACTCTAATGGATACTCCTCCTACTAAAGCCATGTTGCATTCACCATTAATTAAGCTTTGACAGGCTAAATGTACTGCTACTAATGAAGTAGAGCAGGCGGTTTGTACGTTTACACTCGGTCCTGTTAGGTTTAGTTTATAGGAAATCCGTGTAGACAAAAAATCCTTATCATTGCCGATCATCACCTGATAAGATGATCCTGAGTCTATTGGATAAAGATTGTTTAGCAGGTAAGTATTTATGCCTACGTAAACTCCAATGGAACCGGGGTACGTTTCCGGGTCATAACCTGCGTTTTCCAGTGCCAACCAAGCACATTCCAAAAAGAGGCGATGTTGCGGATCTGTAAGCTCAGCTTCTTTGGGACTAAAGTCGAAGAAATTGGCATCAAATAGTTCTATATCTGAGAGGATAGCATTGGCTTTTACATAGTTCCGTTTACTCAATACTGCCGGCTCTATACCTTCTGAAAGCAGTTCTTCATCATCAAACCGTGCAATTTCTTCTCTCCCATCTCGGATATTTTGCCATAATTTATCGATATTTTTCGCCCCGGGAAAACGACCGGACATTCCGATTATTGCTATAGCTGATCATCTATTGCCAATTCTTGTTCTGATTTGTTCATTGCGCTTTCATTCTCGTTTTTTGCTTAGCAGAGCGGAGCCTGGCTTAGCTCTTGCACAGAACCCCACCCGACTGTTTAAATATACTCTTTTCGCCGTTGTTTTTCCCATTACGGAAGCTTGGCGTTCCTTGCGAATCCGAATAATGTCATTAGTTTTTTCTGATTGCGAACTTACTTTCTGGCGCTCCTGTTGTAAATGTTCTGCTAAAGCCTGTATGGTTGGATATTTAAACATTTCCACCATTGACAACTCTTGCTGTAAAATGCTTTGTAATTTTTCCCTTACTTGAACTATAAGTAATGAATGACCTCCCAAATCGAAGAAGTTGTCTTTTCTGCCCACATTGTCTAATTTTAACACATCCTGCCAAACCGCAGCAATAAGTTTCTCAGATTCTATCTGAGGCATTACATAAGTCCCTGCCAATTCTGGGCGCAGACTTGCTGGTGCTGGCAAGGCCCGGCGATCGATCTTGCCGTTGGGCGTCAGGGGCATTGCTCCTAATGAGACAAAGGCTGCTGGCACCATGTACTCTGGTAGCTTGGCTTTCAGGAAGTCCCGCAACTCACTCACCGTGGGTGGTTCTCTGTTGGCAACTACATAGGCTACCAGGCGCTTGTCACCTGGCAGATCTTCTCGGGCGATGACTACTATTAGGGATCGAGCTGGGAATCACTTCCCAACCCTCCCGTTCGGAACCGGACTTGCGACTTTCACCGCATCCGGCTACTGGGTAGTAGGCCCAAGTCAATGGTAGAATTACTAGGGATTACTCCCGTTGTCCCTTGTCTTATGAGATTTCGCACCTTTTTGGTTAGTCTGTGGACTAAATAATCCCTAACGCCGGAAGCTTCGTGGAGGGTAACAGGACAGAAACCTTTGATCCACTCTTTTCTAACGGTTGCCCGTATCTCTGGGGCTTCCTGTTTTTACCGGTTAGGCGTTTATTCTACATTACTCCCTAGTTCTTACGAACCGGTTTAGCACGTATACAGTACTACTCTCTCCCAAGACTTCCTACTATCACCCACCCTCACCGCACGTCCGCGTATCCTGGGTATTACCCCAGGCATTTGCCTCTTGGGGGCAGGCTTGGGCTCCCACTCGCGGCTTGCGCTTCACATCTGACTGGTCCTGACGGACAGCTCGCGAGGGGTTACTTCGTTCCCTGGTATCATTTCACGATTTCGATGTCTTCCGGACGCACGGCGAAAACCCGGGAGACATCGCCTTTAGGTTCCTACTATACCCCGGTAGTTGTTTTGAGTACGATGTTAGCCAAAAAGCACAACTAACACTAACCACAGAGACTTTTGTCTCCGGCGCATAAAGCCTTATGCAGTTCTGAGCAGCAACACCGCATATACTTGTAATTCGTACTCTGACCAAACAGCTTCCCGAATACTTTCGACCACTGCCGAGACATCCAGACCTTTGAGCGCCTGACGTTCTACCTCCGCCGCTACTACTACCCTTTCTTTGCCATCCACATCCACGGAGAAGGCCGTGCTACAAGTAGGTCTGAGGGATGGATGACTCTGTTCTACTGTCTGTTCTATATCCTGGGGATAATAATTCCGTCCTCGGATGACAATCAAATCCTTGAGCCGTCCGGTGACAAACAACTCCCCATCCTGCATAAATCCCAAATCCCCCGCAAAAACGGCCCTTCTCCTGTGTCTGCTAGGTATGCCTTGAATGTTTCTTCTGTCCCTTCCGGTTTCCTCCAGTATCCCATAGCTACACTAGAACCAGATACCCAAATCTCTCCTACTTGGCTAGAAGAACATTTTGTTAAAGATTCTGGCTCGACAATTATGATTTTCCCATCTAACCAGGCCCGACCACAGCTAACAATTTCTCTGTTGTCCCTTTTTTCCCCATTGCTTGTGACTACCCGGTTTTGCTCTAGGGCCTCCCCGGAAACCTGTAAAATAACGGGAGGTTCGCTCTTTACTGCTCCTGATACGAACAAAGTCGCCTCCGCCATCCCGTAGCAGGGATAAAATGCCTCCTTCCGAAAGCCACAGTCGGCAAAAGCACTACTAAACCGCTCCAGGGTGGAACTCCGGACTGGTTCAGCCCCATTGAAAGCTACCTCCCAACTGCTCAAGTCCAGAGTTGCTTTTTCTTCAGGAATTATCTTGGTCGGGGTCGAGCTGGGAATCACTCCCCAACCCTCCAAGAGGGGAACCGGACTTGCGACTTTCACCGCTGGGGCTTGTCCTTAGGCATATCATCATCAATAATTAGGTTACCCCGTATTCCCCTTACCCTCTGTAATTTTACCCCTTATGGTCAATCCTATTGGACCGTTAATGATTTCAGCTCCGGAAGGTATGCGCTGCGCGCACGCTGCGCGATCGCGGAGGGTAGTTCAGCAAACCATTCTAGCCGCTCTTCTCTAACATTTCCCCATTCTGGCAATTTATCGGGGCTCTGAACTTTACCCGGCTGAGACTCTAGTCCATATTCATACTTTTGGATTTCTCCTAAGTTTTGCGACGTGTTAGGGCTACTTTCACCAAAGGCTTCTTACCATATCCGTCCTACGTCTGCATATCCCAGGCATTACCCCAGGCGTTGGCTTCTTAGAACATCCTTCCTCTTCGCGGCTTGCGCTTTACATCTAACTGGTCCAAATGGGGACAGCTCACGTGAGGTTACTTCGTTCCCTGGTATCATTTCTCGATGCTTTTAGGTTCCTGCTATACCCCGGGAGTTCTTCGAGTGCGATGCTGGTAAGCAAATACTACCAACACTAACTGCCATTTCCCTTTTGGGCCAGCGTATAAGCCTTATTCCGCTGGTTCTTATTAACGAGGCTTTCACAGGTTCGCTTGTTCTAACCATGAGCATCTAACAAGCGCGGTGTCACTAGCTTAGGCTGCTAGCTATCCTACATTTAAGTCCTAGCGGAGCACCACGGCGATGTGACTCCGCAGCACTAAGGACCGGTAGTACCCTCGACCCCCCACACCTGGGGAGAGGGAATTTAACCCCCATGATAACCAGAGTTATCCGGCAAATGAAACCAGACCAGACTTCACCGTCGCCAGTTTACGCCTGAACGAATCGCACATTTACACATAAGTCATAGGCGAAAGAAGGTCCGTCCCCCGCTGGTTGTCCCTTGGTAGCGAGCAATTGCCTGTAACCAGCGTATGGGCTTCTGGAGAAATGCCACTGGCAACATGAGAATGCAGGGAATCCCTAAATACAAGGGCTGTAACACATTTCCTATCAGTCCCATATCATGGAACAAGGGCAACCAACCGACACCAACCGTCTTGTCGCTATGTCCAAAGGCTAGCTTGAGCATTTCCAAATTATGCAGCAAATTCCCATGACTTACCATCACTCCTTTTGGCTTCCCTCACCACCTGGCAGTCCGAAGCTAAGTGGCTGCCGAGAATATCTGTGGCGATAACTTTCAACCGGGCTAATTCGGGATTTTCCCCCAAGCGACTCTCGATGAGGCTCAACTGTGAAGATGTGGTCAGCGTCACTGTCGCTCCCGCATCCGATCCTATTGCCTGCAGTCTGGACGTTTTCTGATTCCGCTTGGGCGGATAAGCCGGAACTGCCACTACCCCTGCATACAAGCATCCGAAAAACCCCGCTATGAACTTCAGTCCCGACGGATACAGCAGTAACGCCCTGTCCCCAGGTTTACAGATTGACTGGAGGTAGGATGCAATGGTCCTGGCCCTAGAGTCCAATTCAAGATAACTCAATTTGTCGCTTTCTTTTTCCCCGTCCTGCAGCCATATATAAGCTGTGCTTTCTGGCTTTATGAGCGCTCTTCTAACCAGCAGTTCTACTAAATTCTCTTGCTTGCCCATTCCTCTATACCCTCCAGCGAGCGCTATCTTTCAACTCTATCGGAGACTTTTTCTATTACTAATTCCTACACTTAAACAAGGCAGCATTCCAGTGAGATAAAGAAAATTGTTGCAGCCCTGCTTAGAGTATAGGTGGCCACTGCTGGCATCCTTTCGATGTCTCTGCTCGAACTACCCCAGAGACGAGTCAATGGCATCTAGGCACGTACTTGAGAGCGATCGCCCGTTTTAGCTAGCAACTGGCACACAGGCTGCCAGTGGTAGTTGCCGTGCCTTCGCCTCGGGCGATATCGCCCCTCTGCCAGAAACCCGGTGGGGAGCGCTAAAAAGACCTTCCACGCGCGAGCGGGCAGGGGTTTAGATGATCGCCAGTTTATGTGGGGTGGCCAGTGCGATCGCCCCATCCTCCGAAACAATTTGCGGTATCTGCAAACCCGGTTTCTCTGAGAGACCGGGTTTGTTACCACTGGCTATATGCTGCACAAATCAAATCAGCTAACGGATGTCAGGCCATAATAGTGGAACGAGTGCTGGGGGAGTGGAACGAGTGCGGGTTGGATAGTGACTGTCGCGGGTTGGATAGTGACTGTCGCGGGTTGAGCAGTGACCTGTGCGGGTTAGGTAGTGGACTGTGCGGGTTGGATAGTGACTGTCGCGGGTTGGATAGTGGACTGTGCGGGTTGGATAGTGGACTGTGCGGGTTGAGTAACGACCGGAGTTCGGAAAGTAGCACAACTGGCCCGGATTACTCGACTTTTCCTCAGTCGCGCAATTTTGATTCCCGATTGGAGGTCGTGCCGATAGAATAACAGATAAGGTAAGATAATCATGACGGACTTTATTCCACGCTCTGACGCAGAGTTCTAAAGCTGGGAAGCCAACTTCGTCAACTACCTGACTGCTAATCTGAGCGAGTTAGGATTGACCCCAAATGACTTGACCATGCTAACCAACAAGCAAGGTAAGTGGCAAAATACCTATAGCGATCATATTGCCGTGCAAGCTGCTGCTGAGAGTGTCCGCCAGAATAAAATTGATTCTCGCAAGGATTATGAGTCACTTCTGCGCAGTCTCACCAAGCAATTGCAGGCCAACCCCAAGGTAACCGATGGGGCAGGCGCGGGGCAGCCTTGAAAATACGGGTGCCCCAGACAGTTCGCACCCGAACTGCTGTGCCGACAACTCGACCTATGGGATGGGTGGATGCGAAAGATCGCCTGCGCCACTCGATTCGTTTTGTGGATAAGCAAACCCCCAACCGTCGGGCAAAACCATCTGGGAAGTTAGCCAATTTACAGGGCTAACTCTACCTGCTCGCCCTTTTGGACCCAGCGTGTCAGCCGGATTACGCTGGTTAATAATTACGAGGCTGACAACAGTAGCTACCACGCTCGACACTCCATAATCATAAAAATTAAGCCAATTCCCCGACCAGGCCCAATCCCAATAATTTGTCCCACACTCTTTGCTAATAAACCACCGGTGGCCCTTAAGGGTTCTCAGACTCGATCCGCTAAAGGTCCAGCAATCAGATATCCCAGTGGCAAGGATGAACTAGCAATCATCCGTCTGGTTGCAAAGACGGATCAAGGCACTCTAAATAGCTGGTCAACTGGTCAACTGGTCACTAGCTGAAGAATTGCCACATCAAACTCACCGACAGGTGTGAGAGATATTTGGCGACGGTCTCCAGATGCATGGGCCAGACAGATGCCCAGATAGCTGGATGGCTTATAGGGTAGTCTGTCAGCCCACTCAATGGCCGCAATGCCCAAGGGAAACTCTACACCCTCCCAGTAGGCTTCTGGGTGCAAGGCGGCTACTTCTGCTGGTTGTAACCGGTACAAATCCAGGTGGTACAGGGGCAGGCGTCCCTCTAGATACTCATTAATCAGGGTGAAGGTCGGACTATCAATATTTTCAGTAATGCCCAGTCCAGCACCTATAGCCTGAACCAGAGTAGTTTTGCCAGACCCGAAGTCTCCTTCTAGGAGAATTACGCTACCAGCAGGCAGACTGCGCCCCAGGGCTATACCGAGGCTGTGCGTCGCTTCTGAATCGAAAACTGTAATCATTGATATTACATGCTGTTCGGGGTCCGGTTGGGAATCGCTTCCCAACCGGACCTTTCGGAACCATGCGTGCGACTTTCACCGCACCAGGCTACTTGTGGGTAGTAGGGCCCTGTCATTGGTAGGTAACTTTTGGATTACTCCCGTTGTCCCTTGCCTCATGGGATTTGGTCCCTGTTCCCATTTCTGGGCTAGCGTTCCGTGTTTGACTACGTTAGGCTATAACATGTCGCACATAATTATTTATCTTGTTCGTACCACCTCATTAGCACCTGGGCCAGTCGGTGGGGGTTGTGACGGATAAAGCCAGTGTGCTCGTCCTCATCCATCACATTACTCTGGATAATCCAGCGTCCTAAGTCCCGTACTGCCTCTCGGTCTAAGAACACGGGATGAGAATTTTCTCTGGCATAGCGAACCAGGGCTTGGCCAGACGGGCTATCCTTTTGCACCAGTACGGCGCTGAATAAGGGCTTACCTACAGCGCGATCGATCGCCCGGATATGGTCGGAAACAGTATATCCGGTGGTCTCCCCCGCTTGGGTCATGATATTGCAGATATAGACGATCGGGACTTGCTGGCAGGCGATCGCCTCTGCGATTTCGGGCACCAGCAAATTAGGAATCACGCTAGTATAGAGGCTACCAGGACCGATGATCATATAATCGGCTTCTTTAATGGCCTCGATCGCCGCTGGCAAAGCCGGGGGTTCCGCAGGGGTACAGCCAATTTTGACAATTTTTCCCCCAGCGTCGGTAATGCGAGATTCTCCCTCTATCCGCCGCCCGTCTGCTAACTCCGCCCAGAGGTTAACATCAGTCAGGGTAGCTGGGAGAACCTGACCCCGCACGGCCAAGACTTGGGAACTAGCGGCGCAAGCCTGTTCCAAATCTCCAGTAATCTCACTCATGGCCGTCAGGAACAGATTGCCAAAACTGTGGCCCACCAGCCCATCACCAGCCTGAAAGCGGTATTGAAACAACTCAGTTAATAACTTTTCCTCATCGGCCAAAGCTGCCAAGCAATTGCGAATATCCCCTGGGGGCTGCACCCCAACCTCCCGCCGCAGTCTCCCAGAAGACCCGCCATCATCCGCTACCGTGACGATCGCTGTTATATTAGCACTGTAGAACTTCAGACCTCTGAGTAAAGTAGACAGACCAGTGCCACCACCAATTGCCACTATCTTCGGGCCTCGGTTTAACCGGCGATGGTTGAGCAGCACATCCACAAGTTCTTCATCTCCTGGTGGCATTAACACCTGGGTGATGGAAGTCAGGGTGCGATTTTGCCCCCAGAAAATCAACAGGAGGCCGCAGATGAGGGCGATCGGTCCGCTGATATAGTTTGGTACGATCTTAGCAATCTGCCCCAGTACGTTCTCAATCAGTTGCAGCAGGTAAAAAATCGGGGTCTGCTTCGTCCAAATGGCTAAACCAAGACTCGTCAGCAAGACACCGCCAGCACTTAACAGCAACCAGCGCTTTACCAGTAAGCCTGGGGACAACCACTTAAACCACTGGTTCAGGCGATGGGCGGAACTACTTCCTTTGAGGGGGTTTCTAGCTTGTTTGAGTAAACGAAATGGCATTTGACGCTTGTTGGCAGGGGATATATTCTCGGTAGCTGCATTCTAGATCCTAGAGGTTAGTGGTCAGTGGTCAGTTGTTAGTTGTTAATTGAATGGGAACTGAGAACTGGTAACTGGGAACCGGTAACTGGTAGTCGCGCTGATGTCAGGATAGGTTAGGTGGTATTATCTATGGCTGAACCTTTGATTGAACTGCGGGGAATTTCTCAGACTTTTGGTGAAAATAAGGTATTGGATAACTTAGATCTAACCATTTATCGGGAAGAAGCCTTGGCAATCATTGGTCCGTCGGGGACGGGAAAATCGACGATTTTGCGGATTATTGCTGGGTTGCATGTTCCTGATAGTGGCGAAATCTATGTAGATGGCAAGCAACGCCTGGGGTTAGTCGGTGATGTAGAAGACCCGATTACTATTGGCATGGTGTTTCAACAAGCGGCTTTATTTGACTCTTTAACTGTTGAGGAAAATGTGGGCTTTCTCCTTTACCAAAATTCTCAATTGCCCCGTCGGAAAATAAGGGAGTTGGTCAATGAAAAGCTGGAAATGGTCGGGTTGCCCGGAATAGGCGATCGCTTCCCGGCCCAGCTATCGGGGGGGATGCGCAAGCGGGTGAGTTTTGCCCGCGCGATCATGACTAACCCGACTCATCCCAAAGATTCCCCAGAAGTGATATTATATGATGAGCCAACAGCCGGTCTAGACCCGATCGCCTCAACGGTGATCGAGGATTTAATCCGCCAGTTGCAGTCAGCAGAGGGGGGCTGTAGCTCTTACGTCATGGTTACCCACCAAGATAGCACTATCCGTCGCACAGCCGATCGAATTGTCTTCATGCACCAAGGGAAAGCGAAGTGGGAAGGGACAGTTGATGAGATTGATACCACCGACAATCCCTGGGTGCGACAATTTGCGAGTGGCAGTGTGGATGGTCCGATCAAGGTAGCCCGCTAAAATGAGACTGGAAAATTACCCGTGGCGGTGTCTCCTGAGAGCTCGATGTTTCCTGGGAACTCGATGTCTCATTGGTTTACAGACGCTCTCTGTGGAACTCGTCCTGAACGAAGAAGTCACCGCCCGATTCAGTCCGCGGTGTCTGGAGCATGCCGAGTCCTGAAGGACTCGGCATGCTCCAGACACCGAGATGCTGTCACCTGCCCAAAATGACAGATGCGTGTTTCAAGTCACTGGAAATTAATTTGATGATCCAAGCCACCTATCAGACACGGCTACCCGACGAACTCGTTCCCTTTGCGGAACGGATGAGTTTGTTAATGTCCGACGTAGAACGTCATCTCTATCAGGACTTGAAGGCTGGTCGGGCATTGAAAGACTTGAAGCGTGAGGATCAGCTACGATTCGGCATCAATGCTCGTCAGTTCAACTCAGTGCATTCTGTTCTCAAAGGGAAGATTCGCAGCCGCAAGGAGTGTCACAAGCTACAAATCAAAGAGCTGAAGTCACGCCTCAGTGACTTAAAAAAGCGGATAAAACTGTTCGATCCACGTCCTATAACTTTCTATAGGTTTTTAGGAACGGTGCTGATAGCGAGTGAGGCAATGATATGCGCAAGCAAATGGTTCGAGAAGGCACAACAGGTCTGATGATCCTGGCAGGAATCGGTGTTTTTGGGATCCTGTTTCTGTGGTTGCGGGGCTTTGGTTTTGGTCAAGGCAGCTATGAAACGGTGGTTGAGTTTGAGGACGTTGGCAGGATGCGAGTGGGGGCGATAGTCAGGTATCGCGGCGTACAAGTGGGCAGAATCATCAAAATCGCTCCTAAACCCAATAGTGTGGATGTAACTCTGGAAATTAGTCCGGCAGAGATAATCATCCCCAGTGATGTTTTGATAGAAGCAAATCAGTCGGGGATAGTCGGAGAAACTTCTGTAGACATCATACCTCGGAAAGCTTTACCAACGAGTGCCCAAATCACTAGCCCTCTCGACCTTAACTGCGATCGCAGTGTCATTATCTGTGACGGCGCGCGTCTGCAAGGTGAAACGGGAATCAGTTATCATGAACTGCTGCGCTCTACCATAAAAGCGAGCGATATGCTTGCCAACCCAGAGTTCTTTACTAAACTAGACAGGGCGGTTGAACAGATAGGAAATGCTGCTGATGGTGTTAATCAGCTGACTGGCGATATTTCCAAATTGACTATATCTGTGGATAAACAACTGAATACTTTCTCGGAAACGGCTCAAACTATGGGGAAAGCCGCCGATCGAATTAGCGTCTCAGCAGCTGAACTGACAGATAAACTTACTATCTCAACCGCTCAGCTCACCGATAGACTTAACACTACTACGGCTCAAGCAAATAAACTATTAGCTAACATGAACGATCTGGTTTCGAGTAATCGTTCTAGTCTAGTAAATACTCTCAATAATATCCAACAAACTAGCGAGGAACTCCGGGTTGCGGTTAACAGCTTGACGCCGATTATTAACAAGGTTGAACAGGGTGATTTGGTGGCTAACCTAGAGGTTCTATCTAGTAATGCCGCTGAGGCGTCAGTCAATTTTCGGGATATCTCTAAGGAAATAAATAATCCGACGAATGTGCTGATGATGCAACAAACTCTGGATTCAGCTCGTGCTACTTTTCAGAATTTCCAGAAAATTACCTCGGATATGGAAGAACTAACAGGAGATCCGGTTTTCCGCAATAACCTCCGCAATCTTGTTAATGGACTGAGTGGTCTGGTTTCTCAAACGAAACAATTACAACAGCAAGCTGAGGTTATCCAAAGGCCCGATCGCCTAAATCAGGAGAGCAAAAGTACCGTTGCTGCTGAAATAGGAGAACAGGAGATGATAGAACCAGAAATTGTGAATGGCGTTCCCAGGCGGGAGCCAGGGAATGAGGTGAATTGAAAATTGTTGAAGAGAAAATTGAAGATTATTGATGATGTCGATTCGCAATTCGCAATCCTACTGAGGTTTGTAGTGAGGACTTCCGTCCTCACTACAAACCTCAGAAAAATCGGGCTAACTCAAATCCTCTTGCTGTGTTTCTCCCTTTTTGTAAACAGTACCTTTGGCATGCAGAAGGCGCGTGCGATCAAACAGCTGATCTTCTGTCAAATTCCACTGCTGGAGAACTCGATCTAAGTCTGTTTGAATTTCTCTGGCTCCGGGAAAACCATGATAGCGAATTCTCAGGCGGGCTAGCTCGGCTAAATTGTAATCTATTGGTTCTTTTGCTTCCAGTAACTGATTCAGGATCTGGCGATCGTTTTTTTCTTGAGGATGCTGTTGATCGCGATCGGCTGATGAGGAGTTAGTCATGTTAATTAGCAGTAAGTAAGAATAATTGCGAATTGTGCAGGTAAACTTGTTAATTGTTCCCGATCGCATGGCAATTAGCAATTAGCTGGCGCGTCCATGATGGGCAACCAGTATCACTTGCCGATGTCTCCCGAGTTTTCGCCGTGCGTCCAGGAGACATCGGAATGAGTGATAATATTTTAGATCGCCCATGTCAAGTGATACTGCCGAGAGAATATGATAAGATCTGGGCTGTGCGAATCGTTTTGGCGTAAGTCTGAAATATGGCGATCGCCGGGCTAGTTAATACCAGCAACTCTGGTCATCATGGGGGTTCAATTCCCCTTCCCCCAGGTACGGGGGTGACCGCGTGAGGTGCTGCGGAGTAACATTACCGTGGTGCCTCCCGAGGACAAATGTAGGATAAGGTCTCAGCCCAGAGACCGACGCCGCATGGCTGCGCCACGCTGCGCGATCGGAAAGAGGCTCATGGTTAGAGCAAGCGAATCCCTGTAAGCATCGTCATCTTAAACAAGCGAAAAGAGGCTGACACGCTTGGTGCAAAATGCGCACGCAGTCCGCGTATCAGTGGTTGCACGTCACTGATATCGTACCCGAAATGACTGCCGGTGTATAGGGGAGACCTAAAAGCCTCGTGAAATGATACCAGGGAACGTTCCGGACAAGAGCGGTGCTGTCCAGATGGACAAGTCAGATGTGCGTCCGCGTAGCGTGCGCGCAGCGCCTAGCGCATGCCCGCGTGGGGAGGGAGGTCCTAAGAAGCTAATGCCCGGGGTAATGCCTGTGGATATGCAGACGTAGGGTTTCTACCTCATACTCGATGTTCTAGGCGGAAAGTATGTAAAATTGCTAAACGCGAAAAACAAACTACAAGTTAGCCAATAATCATGGTTGCTCTGAAATCAACAATATCTACCCCGCGACGGGGTGGTGCCCGCAAACCGCTTCGATGTCTCCCGAACGCACGGCGAAAACCCGGGAGAGTTCGCCTTGCGGTTGTCCGGTCAGAAAAATATGTAAAACCGGTGCGGGATGACCTCAGCCTGGACAGGGCCAGGGTACGGTTCCCGAAAAATCGGACAGTCACCTCTAACCTTCGGCGTCTTCCGCACGCTCTTGTCCTGAAGGACGCGGCGTGCTACAGACGCCGATCGCTAATCACCAGTCACCAGCAAACACCAAACTGGTTGCGCATGCTGATCGGACTAGAACGTTGTGTCTCGGTGGTGACGATCGCCCTAGGGGCAGCTACAGTCACAGTTTATGGCTTGACGGTCTCTTCTGGACAACAGTGGAGCCGAGACTATAATAGCCTGCAAAGTCTACAACGCTACGAGCGGCAGCTGAGAGTGGCGAATGAATTGCTGAAAAATCAAATGGCTGAGCAAGCGGAAAATCCCGATACGGGTCTGGTGCCTCAAAATCCTACTAATACCATTTTTATCCCCCCAGCATCAGAGCGCCTTTCATCCGCAATCAGTCCAGTTCCTTCTACTACGGCTAGCAAACTCACTATGCCTCTGGGATACTAAGATGAAGATGGTTAGTTGTGGGTGGTCAGTTGTCAGTTGTTTCTTCCGTGGAGCATGTTAGTTGTTAGCACCATACTAACATGCTCCCTCAAGTTAAGCGTAAGGTGGGCGATCGCCCACCTACTCAGGGTAAGCGCAAGAATCAATAAGTGGCATACTACTGGATAAAAATTAACAATTAGTATTAGTAAGATGACTAGCAAAAATTACGATCGCCCACTGCGGCGGACCAGAAAAGAACGGCAGCCAGAACGGAGATACCAGTTATCATCCCGTTGGAGATTGTTTCTGGTTTGGCTGATATTAATGGGGGCAATTTCGAGTCTGATGGCGAACTTGTTCCGCTTGCAAGTAATTCAAAGCCCGGTGCTGCGAGCTAAAGCGATCGCGCAACGGACCTCAGAGGACGGTCCCGTGCCTCGACGCCCGATAGTTGACCGCAATGGCGTGGTTTTGGCGATCGATCAGCCCGCCTATACTCTGTACGCTCATCCTAAGTTGTTTAAGCAAAAGCTAGAGACGATCGCCCATAGGGTGGCCCCGATCGTCAAGCGCCCTGCTGCCAAGTTGTTCGCACAATTGGGTACAGCCCCGAGTGGTATTATGATCGAATATGCTTTAACTGAGGATCTCGCTCATCGGATTACAAGCTTGCAAATTGATGGACTAGAGCTAGTTTCACATCAGCAGCGCCTTTACCCACAAGGGGATCTGTTTGCTGAGGTGGTCGGTTATGTGGATGTGGATCTTCAAGGTCGAGCAGGTGTAGAAGCTGTTCATCAGAATTTATTGGAACGCTCTATTAAACCAATATGGCTGAACCGTGCTGGTGATGGTTCGATTTTACCAGATCAATTGCCTGCGGGATTTTTGGATACAGATGAATTACAACTGGCGCTGACTCTCGATAGTCGCTTGCAACGGATCACCCGATCGACCCTGAAGCGACAGATGGAGAAATTCAAAGCTAAGCGAGGCACTGTTATTGTTATGGATGCCACTGATGGTGCTTTGCTGTCTTTGGTGGTTGAGCCTAATTATGATTCTAATCTTTACTATAAATCCCCAATTGAGTTGTTGAAGAATTGGGCCATCAGCGATCTATATGAACCTGGTTCTACTTTTAAACCTGTCAATGTGGCGATCGCCCTGGAGTCAAAGGCGATCGCACCTGGTAGCACCTTCTATGATGAAGGTCAACTGCACATTGATAACTGGCCGATTCAAAACCATGATTTCACCTCTGGGGTGAGTAGAAGAAAGTTGAATGTTATTCAAATTATGCAATATTCCAGCAATGTGGGCATGGTTCATATCATGGAAAAGTTGCCTTCAGCAGTTTATTATAATTGGCTAAAACGACTGGGACTGGGGGAAAACATTGGCATTGACTTGCCCGGTGAAATGTCAGGTCAGATTAAGACTAAAGCTCAGTTTACTGGTTCACCTGTTGAACCAGCTACTACTGCTTTTGGTCAGGGATTTTCTTTGACTCCCCTTCAGCTGGCACAAATTCAAGCTATCCTAGCTAATGGTGGCTACTTGGTGACACCTCATGTGGTACGGGGACTATTCGATAGCAAGGGACAAGCCCATTGGCAGACTCAGCTACCGCCACCAAAGCAAATCTTCTCTTTCCAAACGACTCAAACTGTCCTGGAAATGATGGAAAATGTTGTCAGTCAGGGAACTGGTAAGGCGGCCCAAATTCCTAACTATCGCATTGCTGGTAAAACGGGTACGGCTCAGAAAGCTCATCCCCAGGGTGGCTATTACGATCGCGCTAAAATCACTAGCTTTGTGGGTATTTTGCCTGTCAACCTTCCCCCAGATCCGGGTGATGGCGATCGGGCTTCTCGGCCAGCCCGCCGCTATGTGGTTTTGGCTGTGATTGATGAACCGATCGGGGATGATGCTTATGGCAGTACTGTCGCTGCCCCGATCGTCAAGTCCGTCATGGAATCTTTGATTACTATTGCACAGATTTCACCCCGATAGAAGAATGCAACTCCAAAGAAAATAGAATACAATACCTCGTTCCCTGCCTTCGTCAGGGAACGTCTTCCGGAGGCTCCCGCCTCCTGTGCTGACGCGAGGCAGAGCCTCTGGAAAACGTTGCTAGCTAGAAACTAGCAACGAGGAAAGTTCGTTGTTGCGCTTTAGCGCAACCCACGTCGCGCTAAAGCGCAACAACGAACTTTTATGGGTTACTGACCGATCTGATCTGACTCTTTTCAAGTTGATCGATCAGCATTTCCTGGCTGCGGGCGGGTGCTTTGCATTTTAGTCCCTGACACACTAATCCTACTACATCACCTGGTAGTTCTGTTGCCAGATTAAACTCGGCTGTGGGTAAGTATTGGTTGCTGAGAATTTCTATCTGGTCTTTTTTCGTTCTCACCAGGGTTTGATTGTGATACCAGTCCAGGGCTGCAAATAGGCTGGGACAGGCTTGCGGTGCTTGGTTCATAATCACGCTGAAGGCTTTTAATCCCTCTTCTGCCCGATCGAGATATTCCAGATTTTCTGTCAGTAGGGTCAGGCGGACTAAGTTGCTGATCGCCACTCCATTTGCTGCTGGCGTGGCATTGTCTCCATAGCTCCTTTCCCGCACTATTAGATCGTCACTGGCATCATTTGCCGTGTTATAATATCCTCCTAGCTCCAAACTCCAGAGGAAGTCATCAAACTCTGATTGCACTGCGATCGCATGAATTAACCAAGATCCATTTGCCAGATCGCATGCATGTAAATCCAGCAAAGCTTTGATCCACAGGGCATAATCTTCTGATTGCGCCATGACTGCCAGTTCACCTTCATAATTTACCCTGTATAAGCGCCCATCCACCCATTGATTTTCCAGAATAAAATTCGCAGCGCCTGTTGCCAATTCCAGGTATTCTGTGCGCCCGAATACCCTGGCAGCTTTGGCCAGACCGGAAATCATCAAGCTATTCCAGGCTACTATCATTTTCGGATCCGTTACTGCCGGAATTCGCCCTGGCCAGTTGCCAGTTTTGGCTTCTTCGTTGTTGCGGGCTGGGGGAAAGGTTTTGATCTTCTCTGGGGTGGCACCGTAACGGACGGCAAACAATTTTCCTAATGCTGTTTCCAGGCTATCTGATAATTTTCCTAGCTGAGTCCGCTGCAAGACATTTTTGCCTTCAAAATTTCCCCCGGACGTGACGGTAAATTGCTGCTGCATTTCTGCCAACTCTTCTGGGGTCAGTATTTCTGACAGTTCGCCATAGGTCCAGACGTAAAATGAGCCCTCTTCTGGTTCTTGTGCTGCTGGGGAGGTGAAACTGTCAGCATCTTGGGCGGCGTAGAAGTAACCTTGGGGGGATGTCATTTCTCGCTGCAGCCATGCTACAGTACCTTCGATCGCTCTTTGGAAGGCTGGCTCTTTTATCCCGGCAGTCCATAAGTCCGCCAGATACTCGATAATTTGTCCATTATCGTAGAGCATCTTTTCAAAGTGAGGCACTGTCCAAGTCGGATCGACGGTGTAGCGATGAAACCCTCCCGCCACATGGTCGTAAATGCCTCCCAAGGCCAGGTCATATCCCCGTTGCCTACAGGCATTTTTAGCGCAGCGTGTCCCATCCTTCGATGTCTCCCGGACGCACGGCGAAAACCCGGGAGACATCGATGTCACATTCAACCGACTGCCCCGCAATGCCATTTCTGCATAGGGGATCATTGGGAAACTCGGACCACCCATGCTTTTCGATAAGAGGATCCTGGCGCACGTTTGAGCCCCTTTGAGTAGTAAATCATCTTCTAACTCGTCAGTTCCTGGCAGGATAGCTGCTTGCTGAAGAGTCCCCAGGATCTCTTCTTTGAATGATGCTAGCTTTTCTTTTTCCGTGTCGTAGAAGCGGCGAATTGATTGTAGCACTTCCAAAAATCCCGGACGCCCATAGCGCGGTTCCACTGGGAAGTAGGTGCCACCGTAAAATGGGATGCGATCGCCTGGCGTCAGAAAGATGTTCAAGGGCCAACCTCCTTGTCCTGTCATCATCTGTAACGCCTGCATGTATATGCTATCTATGTCTGGTCTCTCTTCTCGGTCTACCTTGATCGGCAGGAATTTGGCATTCATGTAGTCGGCGATCGCCCGATCGGAAAATGCCTCTCCTTCCATTACCGTACACCAATGGCAGCTGGAATAGCCGATCGAGAGAAATATTGGTTTATTCTCCTGCTGGGCCTTTTCTAGGGCTTCCTCACACCAGTCCCACCAGTCGATCGGGTTTTCCGCGTGCTTGCGCAGGTAGAGGCTTTGGGCTTTTGCCAGGCGGTTAGTCATCTGTATTATCAGTCTATTGGAGTAACTTTACCTTATTTTGCACCCAAATCTGATAGCGCTGCGCTTTCAGCGCAGCCATGCTTTGGGCACCGTCTCAAGAAACTCATTCCCAGGCCATCGCTTGGGAATGAGCGGAGGTGCAGGTTATCATTCTAACTCGGGCCTGCTGTCAAATTGCCCGAGCGCTCTCTTTTCTCTGGCCCTCCCCCTGCTTCTTCTACAAACATTGCTATAATTTATCATTATCATTGACAGCATATCCGAGCGTTACATAATTAAGAAATCTGGTCTTGGCTTCTGGGCTACTAAGGTTCTATGGGGAAATTACCTGCTAGAATTATTAAGACATTTGTAATTCATAGAGGGGTCTGTTTATGGTCACCCCCCTCAGTATAACTGTGAACCTACCCGCTGACCTCAGTCCGGTGTCTCCTAAGTAGTGCGATTACGATCTTTCCTGCCTACCTTCAGTATATTTCATCGGTTGTTACTTGCTAATCGTTAATTGTTACTTGCTAATTGTTAATAATCTGAAACCTATCTCATTGACAATCAACTCTCAATAATTAGCAAGTCTTAGTAGGCATTGCCACCGTGGCCTCGACACGGGATGCGGTGGCAGCCAGAGGTTTTTATTGGCGCGATCGCGCCGACCTTTCATTACCATCTTCACACCCCCAGCAGGGGCGAGAGCACCGCCTCGAAGCCACTGCGGCTTAACGGGTCGCTTATCAGCCAGTTCTAGTTGATAGTTTGACAGGATCGTTGCCAAGACCAACTTCATTTCATACATGGCCAACCCTGAGCCAATACAGCGACGCACGCCGCCGCCAAAGGGGAGAAACTCATAGGGAGAGTATTGACGTGATAAAAAGCGCTCTGGCTTAAACTGCTTCGGTTCTGGATAGATATCCTCGCGCTGATGAGTCAGATAAATACAGCCAATCACCCCTGTACCAGGGGGCAATGAGTAGCCCAATAGTTCAACTGATTCTTGCACCACCCGTAGAAAAGTTACTGGTAAAACTGGATAAATGCGCAGGGTTTCATTGCATACAGCAGTCAGATAAGGCAATTGGAAAATACTCGTGGGGTCTGGGTTGGGATTGCGCTGCGCGCACGCTACGCGAACGAGAGTAGCCAATTCGGCCAGCAACTTGGCGCCAACTTCTCTCAGGTGATGAACCCAGTACAATGCCCAAGCCATTGCCGTTGCCGTGGTCTCCTGACCAGCTATCAGCAAGGCGAGCAACTGATCGTGTAATTCTACATCAGTCATGGGCTCACCTGCTTCATCCTGGGCTGCTATCAATAGGGAGAGGATATCCGTGCCGCTGGGGTCGGGTTGCTGGCGGCGTGAAAATATTTCGGCGTAGATCAGTTCGTCAACAAGCTGCCGTTGGCGAATAAACTTGCCCGAAAGACTCCACGGACCCAAATCCCGTCGCAGCCCTGGAAAATAGAAGAAACTGGCAGTTAAAGGAGACTGAAAAATATCCAGCATGGAACTAAGACTTTGCTTGAGGAGTTCTTGTCCCTTGCCCTCACTCACGCCAAACACTGCTTGTAAAATGACTTGCATTGAGATCTCTTCCATAGCGCTACGAGCAGAAAAGGGTTTACCCGGAGGCAATTTGCTCATCACTTGGGAGGCAATCTTACAGATGAGTTTACCGTAGGAGAGCAGGCGATCGCCATGAAAGCCAGACATCAACAGCTGGCGCTGGCATTGGTGGCTTGTGCCCGACAGCATAAACAATGAATATTCCCCTGCCAAGGGTTGGAAATGAATGTTCAGCTCGCCAGGAGCTGTAAACTGCTTAGTATCATTGGTAAAAATCTGCTGCAACGCCTGGGGGTTGCTGACGAACACTCGGGGTTTGCCCAATACCAAAGTATTGAAGATGTCACCTCCGTCTCGAAGAGCGGCTGCTTCCATGTAGCCCACCGGATCGGTAACCCACTGGACGATATGCAAAATTTTGGGAGTTGACGGACCTTCAGGATATTTCATCGGTTGTTACTTGCTAATCATTAATTGTTATTTGTTAATTGTTAATAATCTGAAATCTATCTCATTGAAAATCAACTCTCAACAATTAGCAATTATTAGTAGGCACTGCCACCGTAGTCTAGGTGGCAGCCAGAGGTTTTGCTTGGCGCGATCGCCTTCGATGTCTCCCGGGAGCTCTACTCGCACTACCCGGGAGACATCGACCCAACATTACCATCTTCACATCTCCAGCAGGGGCGAGAGCAAGACCTTGGCGCTGAGGTTTTACCGGTCGCCGCTCGACAAGTTCCAGTTGATAGTTTAACAGAATAGTTGCCAAGACTAACTTCATTTCATACATGGCCAAAGCCGCACCAATACGCTCCGGGCCCCCGACGCTGCGAGACTGGCCCCAGCGCCAAAAGGCATAAACTCATAGGGAGAGTATTGACGTGCTAAAAAGCGATCGGGCTTAAACTGCTTCGGTTCGGGATAGATATCCTCGCGCTGATGAAACAGATAAATACAGCCATTCACCACCGTACCAGGGGACAATGAGTAGCCTAGCAGTTCAACATCTTCTTGCACGCTCCGGGCCCCCTACGCTATCCGGTCGTAAGGTGAACATCGCCACTGGATAAATGCGCAGGGTTTCATTGCAGACAGCAGTCAGTTTGACAATGCTTGTCGGTGAGGAATTCTCATCAATAGTATCGAGTTCAGCCAGCAGCCGTTCGCCAACTTGGGACAAGTGATGAGACCAGTATAATGCCCAAGCCATTGCCGATGCCGTGGTTTCATGACCAGCAAACAGCAGCGTCATTAACTCGTCGCGCAATTCTTGTGAGGTCATTGGTTCCCCTGCTTCGTCGCGGGCATCCATCAGCAGGGAGAGGATAGATGGAGTTGCCGCAAAAATGTGGGAGTTTTGGGACCGTCAGGCAGTTTTTTCATCGTTTGGCTTCCTCGACAAGACTTCTTTCAATTATGACAATAACATATTTCTTTGCTTTTCATCTGGCTATCTGGCAATACACTGCTCCTGCTCTACCCCACCAAGCTGTAAGATTTATTGAATACTCTTGCAAACATATCTCAGAAGATGACTGAATTTACAACAATTCCCAGTTTTTGTCAAGGAATTCAATATTTTGGCGAGGCACTGCCCGGATGGTCAGAGTATGGAAAGGAACCGGCGATCGCCCAGGGCAAGCAGGCGATCGCCTCCCCATCGGACAAGAGTGCTGTCTTTCAAACCCTGTTGGCAGGGGACGCCCTGCGCTATCTGACCCTACAAGTCACGGCGAGTAAAGCTTCCGGACACCCAGGGGGTTTTGCGAGCATTGCTGAGGCGATCGCGGCCCTGGTGATGCTGGGTTACAAGCACATCATCACGGAAGTGGGACATCATGCCCCGGGATTCTACAGCAATATGTTCCTCGATCGCTCCCTGGAGGATATGGGGATTGAAACGGTACAGCAAATGCGCGATCGGTTCCGGGAAATGCACGGACTGCTGGGACATCTTTCCGGACAAATTCCCGGACTCCTGAACCCTGCTGGCCCCCTGGGACAAGGACAGCACTTCGCCATGGCAGGGGCCAAACTGCATCCGGACGTACTGTTTCCCGTAACCATTGGGGATGGCGGCATTGGCGAACCCTACATCATGAGTAGCTTCAGTCACTTCCACACCGCCTATCCCCAAATTACCAACTTCCTGCCCATCTTAGTCTGGAACGGCTACAGCCAGGAACACCACAGCATGGTCTCTACCAAATCCAATGCCGAGATGATAGCATACTGGGAGGGTAACGGATTTGCAGAAATCATCCTTGTCAATGCCAAAGACTACGATGACGCCAACCAACCAAGCGAATATGTCGATAGCACCAATTTCTCCTGGCAAAAGCGCCTAGAATTCACCCAAGCAGTGCTAGAAGCAACGGACAAAGCCGCGAAATCTGCCATGTCGGGCAAGTTGACGGTGCTGATAGTCAAGCAGTTGAAAGGTGCAGGGGTCCACAAACGGGGGGCAAAATCCCACAACCTCTATCCTGGAGACACTGTAGAAAAAGATTACATCGTTAGTGCCCTGAAAGCCCGGGCCTTAACCCCCGAAGCTTGGGATTTAGTGCGGACTAACTTTGAACGGGCCGCAGGCGGACCAGCATCCCGTCAAGTAGTGACCGAGAAGGAATTGCCATTACCCGAGTTGGGAATATTGCCTTTAGAGGAATTTCCCCTTGAGGGCGACAAGAAGGTCGCGACGACGGCAATGGGTGGTTTAATTGCCCATGTAGGCAAAAGCGACCCTAATTTCATCCTTTCTAATGCTGATGGAAATGCCGCATCGGGGATTAATAATGTCAACGTCGCCTTGAAAATCGTTCATCCCACTATTGACGAAACCTATTTCCAAGGGCCCCAAGGTCAAGTTTACGAACCCTTGAGTGAAGACGCTTGTGCGGGGTTAGCTGCCAGTTTGGCCTTGTTTGGCGCCCGGACCTTGTGGAGTTCCTACGAATCTTTTGCCATCAACGGTTTGCCTATTTGGCAAACCGTGACTCAAGCAATGGCAGAATTGCGCCGTCCTACTCCGGCGACGATTACCTTATTTACAGCGGGGGCCTTAGAACAAGGACGCAATGGTTGGACCCATCAACGGCCTGAAATTGAAAATTACTTTGCGGCCATGATGCGGAATGGAAATGTTTTTCCCCTATTCCCCTGCGATGCTAATAGTATCCAAGCCTGTTACGAGTGGGCCCTAGGCATGAAGAATAAGGGGATTACTATTACTGCGAGTAAGTCTCCCTTACCCGTGCGATCGACCTTCGATCAAACCCGCAAGGCGTTGCAGGATGGCGGGGTAATATTGCAGGAAACGGAAGGGAAAAAGAAAGTCGTGTTTGCGGTAATTGGGGACATGACCTTAATTCCCGTATTTGATGCAGCTGCATCTTTAGCAAATGTCGGAATTGGCGTGCGGATAGTCTCAGTTATCAGTCCGCGCCGCTTGTATCGTCCCGAGGATACCGCTTGGCAAACTTGTACGGAAGCTGACGGACATTTCTTAGATGATGCCGGGTTTGAGAAGTTGTTTGGCGGTGATGGGTTAATTGGCGTGACCGGGGGGACTAGCGCCATGCTGGAACCAATCATGTTGCGGAGTAACGTCAAGCGGGATACCTTTGCCTGGAAGCGAGGGGAGACAGCGTCGAGTGCTGGGACAATCATGGCCTATAATGGTTTGACTGCTGAGGCTTTGGCGAAACGCGCTGAAGAGTTGGTAAGGTAATACCCTCAAGCTATGCCTCAGACAGACACCCGGCCACCGATACCATCAATGGTATCGCTACTGGTACAAAGCCCGCCTGCGCGGGCTACAATTTCCCTCAGACCGATACCTAGCCACCGATACCCGACCGCCGATACGATAAATGGTATCGCTACAGGTACAAAGCCCGCCTGCGCGGGCTACCATTGAGGGAAGTTTTCCCCCATCCGGCCACCGATACCATAAATGATGACGGATATATTTGGAGAATTAAACTGATGTCGAGAAATTTCTCACAATTATACGTCCATTGCGTTTGGGCAACTTGGGGGCGGTTGCCAATAGTAACACCGGATATAACAGATATTGTTTATGCTGCGATCGCCCGTCAACGTCAGCTATTAAATTGTACAGTAATTGTGATCGGCGGAGTAGCAGACCAAGATCACTTATTGATTAGCTTTCCACCTAAGTTAACTATATCAGATATAGTCGGTCAAGCGAAAGGCAGTGCCTCTCATCTCATTATTCATAAAATTAAGCCTAATGAATTTTTCAAATGGCAGGGTGGCTATGGAGTATTTACTGTCAGCAAGGGTAATTTAGACCGAGTTGCAGAATACATCAGGAACCAAGTTATTCATCATCAACATAAAAAATTCATCCCAGACTGGGAAATCCCGGACGAGGTGAACCCAATGCCAAAGGGTTCCGGGGTGGGTGCGACGCTCAGCTTGCGCAGGCGGGCTTTGTGAGAGTAGCCCTACCCTTTAGGGTTGGGGCGATCGGGTAAGGGCGATCTGGTGCGACCTCTGCCCGCGCAGGCGGGCTTTGGATTTGTAGCCCTACTCTTTAGGGTTGGGGCGAGGGGATGGGGGCGATCAGGTGCGACCTCAGCCTGCGCGGGCTTTGGAGTTGTAGCCCTACTCTTTAGGGTTGGGGCGAGGGGGTAAGGGCGATCGGGTGCGACCTCAGCCCGCGCAGGCTTTGGAATTGTAGCCCTACCCTTTAGGGTTGGGGCGAAGGGATGGGGGCGATCGGGTGCGACCTCTGCCCGCGCGGGCTTTGGAATTGTAGCCCTACTCTTTAGAGTTGGGGCGATCGGGTAAGGGCGATCGGGTGCGACGTTCAGCCCGCGCGGGCTTTGGAATTGTAGCCCTACCCTTTAGGGTTGGGGCGAGGGGATGGGACGAGAGTGGGTTTCGGAGAGCGGGTGGGGCCGATATTGATATGACAACTGACCGCTAACAACTGACTAATGACAACTATTTTCCCATCAGAAATTATGTCTTGAGATTATGTTCCTTAGCGATTTCCAAATACCGATGCAAATACTCGGAAACAATCCCGTGAATGAATAAATCTCGCGCGGCATTAAAAGGACTATTGGGCGCGAGAGGATGGCGATTGGTAATTACATGATTCCATCGATAATCCCCAGTCAAAGCAGTCAGATAAAAGCCAAAATTTTCGTCAAACTGCAAAGACATCACCGCCCTGGCAAATTCATCGCTCGTCAGAAAGAGAGAATAAAATACCTTAAACAATTCGATGGCTGATTCTAAATCTATAAATTTCAGCCAGTGGTGTTTCCTCACATCTACATCCACTTCTGGAGTCTGTATGCTATCGTAATTAATTCCTCGCTGCTTGACCTCCTCTAACCAATTGGGATTGGCTTTTTTGGCTTCGTTATAATCGAACACGAAATTATAGAGAATTAGATCGTGTTCTAAAAAAGCATTATCGGCTAAATCAGCAATTTTACACGGGTACAGTTCAGACCTCGGCATTGTCTGATCGGATCCGTTATCAATCATAAAATTGATAAGATTAGAACCGATACACAGATGTCTGACAATCAGATAACAAGCTTCTGGCGAGACAAAATGTTCCAGGAAAAAAGCTGCCGATCGGTGCATAAAACTGTAATTGCTGAATTGAAAAGGTAGCAACCGTTTGACAGTCATAATAATTGCCAGCAGCACATTTGCCGTCAATTTGATCGGAATTAACAAATAGTTGCGAGTCCAACTTTGCAAATCCCGAATCATGTAAGTTTTCGCCAGCAAATCCACGGGGATCGCCTCATCTAAATAGATAGCATCCCAGACCCTGGGGTTTCGGCGATCGCGCGGTTGCGGTTGGTGCAATTCTGCCATTACTTGCTGTGTTTCCTCTCGATACATTATTGTATTTCCTCCAGTTGTAAAAGATACAAACGAGCCGTCACCCGAGCAGTTTTGACAATCCGTTTCGCAATTTCTGGGGTCATCCATTCGGCATTCAGAATGGCATCTAATTTGCCGATGTGAGCGTCGTCATTAGCGCCATGATAGCCCAAGAAAGATACCTGCTCGTCTTGCAATTTTAAGGTTTGTTTGATTTGTTTTGCCCACTTGCCGGCCCATTTTTGACCCAAACTTTCAATGATGAAGATACTGCCAACTAAATCTACCGGATTTTCTTGGGATGCTTGATGGAAAATAAACGCTGATAATGCATCGCTACCAATGTTTTTTTCCGCTTGGACGATATCTTCTAAAGCGCCACCTGTGGCAACATAATTGCGCTCCAACATTTGATAATCTCGATGTTCGTCTTGGGCGTGTCCGATGAAAGTGAAACGCATGGAAAAATCGATCATGTTAGAAGCGGCCCGAGCAATCCACCGCGCCCCTTCTATCACTTGGGGACGCAAATTTTTTAATAACGCTTGATAATCTGCTAAGGTAAATTCTCCCCGATTTAATTTGCGAATAATCGGTACGGTTTGCAATTGCCGCTCGAATTCTAACCAAACTAACATGAGTTGGCGCAATAATTCTGCCGATACTGACGATTGCGCGGATATTGCTGGTGCATCAATTTGTGAGCTAGTCATGTTCATTCTCCAATCAATTTATAGGTTACGATCGTTAGACAACGGTCATGAGCAGGTAAGCTGTAGTAAATCTGCCGCTTTCGGGCACAAAGCAAAATATTTTTTGTCCCGGTAGCAGTTTGCCAGAGTTAAACAATTCCTCTAGCATTAGGTAAATGGAGGCGCAACCTGTATTCCCTTTAGTATAGAGGTTGGTAAACCACTTTTCTTCGGGAATCATGCAATCTGCTTTTTCTAGCAATTCGACTATTTTACTCTTGAAAAAATGAGATGAGTAGTGGCAAAGCAACCAATCTATTTCTCCTGGGGAAACTCGACCTGCTTCTATCAATTTTAACCATCCTTCTATGCCCCATTTGATTACCTCATCTAGCAGGCGAATATTTTGACGCAAATTTATCGCTCCGCTGGCGGCAGCTTCTGCGTAGGATGTATAATCTAACCAGCTTTTGGACGTACTCGGATCTTCGATTCCTGCATACATGCAAACTGGATAATCGCTGGCGTAGGAGGTTAATTCTATCCATTCTACCTTCAGACTTATGCCGGTGCTATTGGGCCGATCGCGCACTAGTAAAGCACCGGCTCCATCCGATAGCATCCAGCGCAGAAATTCCACCTCAAATGGCAATTTTTGGCCGGCTTTGATGCGGGTTTCTGCTTCAAAATTGGTGTGCTTGAACAGGCGGGAGGCTAATTCCGAGGCTACGGCGATCGCTGTCTTTTTTTTTCCTAACTGAACTTGGGATACGACATAATTTAACGCTGCTACGCCAGCGCAGCAGACTCCTTGAGTTGAAACAATTTCTAAAGAAGACAATTCTGTCAACTCCCCATGTACCATACTCGCATATCCCGGCAATAATAAATCCGGCCAGCTAGTCGCGCAAGCTAATAAATCGATCGCCGATGGTTCTAAATCTATTTGCGCTAAAGCATTTCGCACCGCCAGCGCTGCCATTTGGCTATTTGAATAAGTAGTTTTTTGCTCCCTGTCTATGGCATAATAACGCTGTTGAATGCCGTTACTTTTTAATATCTTTTTTTTCGCTTTCGACGGGCGATCGCCAACTTTACCCAAGTAGTTTTCTATTTCGTCATTACTAATTGGTTTCCCTGGCATAAATTTCCCTATGTTGGTAATATAAGCGTCGTACATATCAATAATTATTTTAGTTAATTAACAACCAGACCAAAGTCGTTGTATACCACTGCTGATGGACTAGAGGTTATCCCCGTGTTGGGTACCTCTTGGTCTCCCGCCCATTCCAAACCGTCAAACACATTGTACCAGAGCCATCCACTATCTCCCCGGCCCTGATGGAACACGTAGATTTGGTCGTTGTATACCACTGCTGATGGACCAGCGGTTATCCCTGTCTTGCGTACCTCTGTGTCTTCGACCCACTCTGAACCATCAAACACATTGCACCACAGCCACCCACTATCTCCTCTTCCCTGGTGGAACACGTATATTTGGTCGTTGTATACCACTGCTGATGGATCTCCGGT
Source organism: uncultured Hormoscilla sp. (assembly GCA_963921275.4). Lineage (GTDB taxonomy): Bacteria > Cyanobacteriota > Cyanobacteriia > Cyanobacteriales > Desertifilaceae > Hormoscilla. The sequence goes on from OZ001293.3 coordinate 245,901, forward strand.
TATCCCTGTCTTGCGTACCTCTGAGTCCCCGGTCCACTCCGAACCATCAAACACATTGCACCACAACCATCCCCGAGAGCAACCGCACTTTCATTAGCGTCCCCACAACGCGCCCCATCGTGATTATCGCCCTCAGCAAACCCTTGAGTCACACGCTGCGTTTCTTCGACGAAACCACTCCTAACCGTCGGGCTAAACCTGCTGGTGTCATGGGGGCAGAAGTTTGGGTGAAGATCGGGGACGCACCGCCGACGAATACAGATGAGTTGAGATTTTTCGGCCTCAATACCCGCACTCCCTATATATCAAAATTTGATAGCGAAGATGCGGGCAAAACTGTCTACTATCGGTTGCGCTGGGTCAATCCGAAAGGAAAGCCAGGGCCCTGGAGCGATATTGTGAGTGGCCCAATTATGCCATAGAAAGGCGACGGATCACCAGGACTAAAGGGGTGCATCTCATATTTGCAATTATATCTGTAGGGGCGTTTAGCGCAGCTGCTAGCATTTCTGCGACAATTGATGTCATAAATTTACAAATTTACTATCGAAATGCTTCGCCCGTGCGAAAGTGAGATGCACCCGGACTAAAGTCCGTACTACGAACCGGGGCGGTAAGGACTAAAGTCTGTACTACGAACCGGGGCGATCGCCTATAATTAGAGGAGAGTGGGACAGTACATTGGTCGCCTTTGGAGGATAACCCTTTGATTACATCCGAAACTATTAAAGACATAGCGAATCAAATTGTAGCCCATTTCGACCCCAGTCAGATTTTACTGTTTGGCAGCTATGCTAGAGGTAAGGCTACAGAAAATATCGATGGTGAATGGAGAATGGAAAGTAAACAATTAGCAATTCTCAATTAGCAGAGGGACATAAATCCGATAGCACGCAAGCATGACATGCAGGTTTCTTGGCCTGGCAGACTGCTCGACCGTGGTAAATTAGCCGAATAGACCAATTTTGCCAATCAGACTGGGGCAATAATCTGATTAAATCTCGCTCAATGGGCACGGGATCCTTTTGTTCCGTTAACCCTAAACGCTGAGACAGACGCTTGACATGGGTATCCACTGTCACCCCTTGATTGATGCCAAAAGCATTCGCTAACACTACATTAGCAGTCTTGCGGGCGACTCCTGGCAATTGCACGAGTTGTTCCATCTGTTGGGGCACTTCTCCCCGAAATTCTGTGACAATCATCTGACAAGTAGCTTGGATATTCTTGGCCTTATTGCGATAAAATCCAGTGGGACGCACTAGGTTCTCTAATTCACTAATTTGAGCGCTGGCGATCGCCCGGGCATCAGGAAACTGTCGAAACAACTCTGGAGTTACCTGATTTACCCTTTCGTCGGTACATTGAGCAGCAAGAATCGTAGCTACTAGCAGTTGTAAAGGTGTTTGATAATCGAGAGTACAGCGGGCGTCAGGATAAAGTCGCTGCAAGCGAATCAAAATTTCTAATGCCCGCTGTTCTTTAGCTGACCATTTACGGGTAATACTCATAGTAGGTAATCGTTGATTGTTACTAGTTCCTCTTTTCTCTCAAACGGGGAAGCACACTCCTTTTCCAAGTATAGTTGTTACCGATGAAACTTAAAATTCAACAATTACGGGGGCGTGGTCGCTAGGTTTGGGTAGCCTCCTGGGGGTAACATCGATCGTGCAGCTAGTTGCTTGTTGGTAAAGGGTGGGCGAAAGATAGAAATGATCGATCCGCCATCCCCACTTCCTTTTAAACGCCTGATGCCGATAGTCCCACCAGCTGTAATGTCCTTCTTCTGAGGTGAATTTTCTAAATGCGTCCCCTAATCCTAATTCTACAATCTCTTGCAAAGCTTGGCGCTCTGGTTCTGTCGTGCCTGTGATTTCATCTGATGGTAAAACTTTCTTATGTATATCTCTCGCATCTGGGACAATATTGAAGTCTCCGCCTATGCATACTTTCTCATGTTTGTCAAGCATGTTTTGCAGGTATTCATGTAGGAGTTTCAGCCAACTGAGTTTATAATAGTATTTATCGCTGAAAGCCGTTGCACCATTGGGAACGTAGACGGAGATCGTGCGACTATCCTCTATCATACCAGTAATTAATCGCTTTTGATCGTCAAACTCTCCTACTTTTTCTGGCCCCAGCACCGGCGCCAACCCGACGCTCACATCTGACATGGATTGGCGAGAGATCAGGGCGACGCCGTTGTAGGATTTTTGGCCCGATATGTAGACGTGATATCCTAGTTCTTCTAGGGGCGATCGAGGAAAGTCGGCGTCTGGGACTTTCGTTTCTTGCAAGCATAGCACATCCATGGGATTTTCGCCCAGCCAATCGATCACCTGTGCTAAGCGGGTGCGAATTGAGTTAACATTCCAAGTAGCAATCTTCATCTGCTTGACCTCCTATGACTGTGACAACAATACCACAAAAGACTAAATTTATCGTCTCACCGACTTCTCGGGAGTAGGTATATCAGGCCCTGGCTAACCTGGATATTATTTTATTGGACATGGCTTCCGGATATAGATTTGGACCAGGGAGCAGGAAATAATCTCACAGCGCACAGTAAATTATAGCATCAAAGACTATAATGCCTCAGTAACCGTGAGGAACCGTGAACAAGTGATTGCCATCTATCCAGGAAGCTTCGACCCCATAACCCTAGGTCATCTGGACATCATCGAGCGAGGTGGTCTGCTGTTCGAGCAGATCGTAGTAGTAGTGCTGATAAATCCCAATAAAACCCCCCTATTCTCGGTATCACAGCGCCTGGAGCAGATCCGCCTAGCGACCCAACATGTGCCGAACATCACCGTTGACAGCTATAACGGACTGACAGTAGACTATGCGAGAATTCAGCAAGCCCAAGTCCTGCTGCGGGGTTTGCGGGTACTGTCAGACTTTGAAGGCGAACTCCAGATGGCCCACACGAATAAAACCCTCTCAACTCAAATCGAGACTGTTTTTCTAGCAACCTCTAACGAGTATAGCTTTTTAAGTAGTAGCTTAGTCAAAGAGATTGCCGAATTTGGCGGTCCCATAGATCATCTAGTTCCCCAGCATGTTGCAATAGATATTTACCAATGTTACGCCAACAAAACCCATCTCAGATCGAGCCCGAACAATCAGCACTCTCCCCTACCCTCCCAGGAGAGTCACCAGAAACTAGACTGGACTCCTACTCAGAAACAGCGCGAACCGGAGAGATAGATGTTCAGACAGAACTAGAAAAATTGAAGGAACTGATTCTCGACGGTTTCCACATTCCCTTTACCCGATATACGGTGGTAGATGAAGACCAATTGTTAGATTATATCGATCTAGTGCAGTATAATCTGCCGAAAGCATTTGAGCTAGCAGCGAAAATCATCGAGCGTCGGGAGAAGATAATCGAAGAAGCCAAAGAATATGCCCAAGAATTGATTTTAGCCGCCGAACAAAAAGCGGCGGAGATGTTGGAGCGACATGAGTTAGTGCAGCAGGCGCAAATGCAGGCCATGAGGATTAGGCAACAGGTGCAACAGGAATGCGATCTTGCCAAGGATCAGACGATCACGGAGATAGACAGAATAGAAAACCTAGCGCAGCAGGAACTAGAGGAAATGCGACGCAAGACAATATTGGAATGTGAAGCCATTCAGAGGGGAGCAGATGAGTACGCGGATAGAGTGTTGCTGGATATGGAGCAGCGGTTGAGCGAGATGTTGCGAGTGCTTCGCAATGGCAGGCAGCAGTTGCATGTCGATCGCCCTTCCGAGGAAATATAATCAATTCAAAATTATCTCATTCAAAATTCTTGCACAGAACCAGAGAGGGTTCTAAATGGGAACTACACGGACATCGTTATTGAACAGAGACACCCAACTCCGACGGTATAGTAGCAAAAAATGGATGATAATTTTCGTCAAATATGTTTTAATGACTGTAGTTAAAGCAGGAAATGCTACTATAGATAGCTAAAAGCTAGCTTCCCTCAAGGTCGCCAGTGACCAACTCCTAGAAAAGTTCATCTCTTACATTAGAAGATATTATGGCTGTATTTGACAACGTCGCACACCAGCAGAACTATCCCAAGCCATTACCGATTCCAGTAATAACGGTCAGGCAGATACCATTAACATCACGGGAGATATTACCCTGACGGGGTTGCTACCCCTTATTGAAGAAGACGTCCAGCTCACGATAAATGGGAACAACAACACCATTAATGGCAACGACCAATACTGGCTGTTCTTTGTCAGAAGCGGTGTGGTCAATTTCAATGACCTGACCTTTAGCAACGGCCGGGCCCAGGGAGGCAATCGCGGCGGCGGCGGGGCAGGCATGGGCGGTGCCCTGTTTGTCCTTGACGGGACGGTCACGGTGACCGATAGCCTTTTCCAGAATAATAGCGCCATTGGTGGCAATGGCGGCAACAGTGGAACGGGTGGTAATGCTAATTTTACTCCTTTTCCTCGTAATAACGGCAGCGACGGCAGCGACGGCAGCGGCGGCGGCGCCGGCGGCGGCGGCGCGGGCATGGGCTCCGCCATATTCGTCCTCTCGGGCGAGTTCAGCGTTTCGGACAGCAGCTTTAACAACAATAACGCTCAAGGTGGCACTGGCGCGAACCCCGGCTCAGGTCTGGGGGACGCCATTTTCGCCCTGCACCAGGGCATGCCCAGCACCCTGCCGACCGTGACCCTCACACAGAACCTTCTCGGGCAATATGGCCGCTGACGATTCAGGAGGCCCCACTCCACCGTCCATCTCCTCGGACACCATGCTGAACAATGACGACCTGTTCGGCAACCAAATCACCCGCAACTCCCGTCCTACAAACCTTGAACTCGACAACAGCAGCATTGGTGAAAACTCCCCAGTTAATAGCGTTGTAGGGACTTTCTCCACTACCGACCCTGACTCTGGAGATAGCTTTAGCTACCCAGTTAGACCCCGGCATGGGTAGCGATGATAACGCCGCCTTCCCATAGAAGGGAACTCACTGCGAACTAACAGTTCCTTGGACTTTGAGACCCAGTTGAGTTATAGCATCCGCGTCCAAACTACCGACTCTGCTGGAGCCAGTTACTCGGAGGCCTTAACCATTAACGTCAACGATGTTGCCGAACCTCCTACAGGCATCAACCTCAGCAACAGTAGCATCGCCTGACGGCACGCACGCCCGGCCTCCAGGGGACGCCCAACGGGGAACGGCAGACAGGTCTAGGAGGGAAAGACTCGCTATCGCTTTTTGGGAAAGAGGGGGACGACCAAGATGGGGTGCTCGAAGGTGCAGAAACCAGCATGTTTAATCTCCTGCCAGGGGACGGCTACATTGTAGATCGAGGCAATGATAGCTTTAGTCTGATGATTACTGATGGATCCATGCCCATTACTTCCCTGAGCGAAACACAAGGACTACTTAATCTTAATGAGGACTGTGCGATTCGTTCTAGCCTAACGTGGTCAAACACGGAACGCTAGCCCGGTTTCATTAGCCGGGAACTCTGACCGCATGGGGGTTAAATTCCCCTCCCCCCAGGTACGGGGGTGACACCGGTCCTCGGTGCTACGAAGCGACATCATCGTGGTGCTAAGCGAGGACTCAAATGTAGGATAACTGGCAGCCTAAGCCGGTGACGCCGCTAGGAAAGATATCCAAGGTTAGAGCAGGCAAACATGTGCAAGCCTCGTTATAAGGAACCAGCGAAATAAGGCTATATGCGCTGGCCTAAAAAGGAAATGGTAGCTAGTATTAGTTTTAGACTCTGGCTAATATAGTACTCAAATAGCTCCCGGGGTATAGTGTGGACCTAAAGGTATCGCGAAATGTTGTTAGGGAACGAAGTAACCTCTCGTGTGCTGTCCATCAGGACAAGTTAGATGTTAAGCGCAAGCCACGGGGGGAGGGATGGCCCAAGAAGCGAATGCCCGGGGTAATTCCTGGGATAACATCTACAGTAATGTAGATGATGCTGGGTAGCCAGCGCTGACGTGGGTCGGTGATACTAGGAAGCTGCTGGAATGAGTAATCCTAAAAAGCCACGGAACTAATCCGAAACGCAAGTGGAGGATAAGGTATGGATAACTGGTAAAACTGACTTGAAAATGGTGATACTAACGGTTATCAGAACAACCACTCGCTAAACCAGGAAAGGGAAGAAAAGACAGGCGGCAAGGGCTAACGGAAGTAATTCCTATTAAGTCTACCTATGAAAAGGGCCTAGTACCCAGTAGCCGATGCGGTGAAAATCGCAAGTCCGGTTCCTCAAGGGAGGGTCGGGAAGCGATTCCCGGCTCGACCCCATCCTGAATCCCAGTTTTGATAACCTTAATTTCGATCGGAGTATGGTCTTCCGACCTGCTGAACCAATGACGATCTAAACTGTCAGGAGAGCGGCAGTAGGGTGAGCAGTGCCCATCCTACTTGGTTAATGGTGGGCGGTGCCCACCCTATTTGCTGTTCTTAAATCTTTTTTTTGTGGCCTGAAATGCTTCGGCCATTACTGCCTGTATTCTCTCCGGATCCGGTCTCTTTCCTCCCATTATGTCCCCAAAGTATACGCAGGCCCCCTCCCCTAATGCACCGGTGTACGCTGCTGCCCAACTGGCCGCGATCGCACTCCCGAATCCTGGCACAAATTTGATTAATTCTCTCCCAATCGCCTGGGCTACAAATCCTCCCGCGATCGCACTTACTATTCCTCCTGCTTGCGATCGAGTCAGGGTCTGGCCGTACAATTTCCCTAGCAGTCCTACCATTGATACTTGTAATGCCGTTAGGACCGGCATCGTCGCCAAGGGTAATGGCACTGCTGCTAGGGTGGCCGCGATCACGCAAAAGGCCAGTATGTAACGCCTCGCTACATCCCGGTACATATTGTCAATCTCGGCGATTGCTTCTCCATCTAATATTTGATGTATTGCTTGCGCTTCCGCTTCCGGCAGCAGCTCGGCTATGCTATCTCTCAAGGCTTCTAATCCATAAAATACCGGATTGTATCCGTCCTCTTCTAAGGTGAAGTCCATTAATATTGCCCGATCGCACAGTTGCCCAAATTCCTCTACTATGGCCCCATAGGCCCGCTGGACTTCCTCGTACTCGGGGGGATATTCTGGATGAGCCTCCCGTGTCCCCTCTTTTGTGCGAGTAGCGCTCCCAGGAGACACAGAGATCCCGGCAGGATAGACTTCATGCAGGCAGGTTACTGCTAGCAGACAGGGGATATGGGGATGTTTCTCTCGCAACTGCGTCCCTATTTGCCGCAAGCTCTCCGTGGCAAAATCGTTGATTTTTACTGTTAATATGAGAATCTTGGCCCGGCCACTCGCCTCTGATAGGTCCCCTAGCAGTTCCAAGACGATCGCCTCTGTCTCCTGGCCCACATCCCCCAGTCCCACTGTATCGGTAAAGATCAGCAGGGGCAACTCACTGGCAGGATAGGCATAGCGTTCTGTATGCTGGGTGTGGGGCCGAAACCCCTGGCCCACGATCTCCGCTGATACCCCCGTCAGGCCCCGGACGATGGAACTCTTCCCGGCCTGGGGTTTGCCGATCAAAATGGCCTCTGTGGTCGGTAGGGACCGCTCGACTCTCTCTAATATCTCTGCTACCCGATCTTCCCTGACGCTAAACCACTCTACCATCCTCTGGGCTAGGCGATCGACTGGTAAGATTTTCCTCAAGCGTTCTGTAGTATGCTGCCAAACCCCACGCTTCTGACTCTCCTGCTTGGCATCAGGGTTTGCTTCCGGTTGCTCTGTCATCGGAATTCATGCCCCATCTCTTTATTCCTGATCCTGTATCTTATCCCATTACATCAGCCCGATCGGATGATGGCCTATCCTCCCTGCTCCCTGCTGCCCGATACTGGCGTTACTTCTAATGGCTCGCTTCGCTTTGCCCTTTTCTAGCAGGCGATCGCAAAATGCCTTAATCACAGGGTTAAAACGCCGAGCTGACATGGCTGGCATATACAATGCCTTGCGAAGCTTAGCATTACCGGTTTTACACAGACGTGTTTTGCCTCTAACCGTTGAGCCAGAAACCTGCTGCCTTGGTGTGACCCCAGCATGAGCAGACACGAGACTCGCACTATCGTAAGTGCCAATCTCTACTGAGGTTTGTAGTTTAGCTGCTGTCAGCTCACCTACACCGGGAATCGATAGGAGCAACTTCTGCTGGTGCTTCAGATTCTCATGAGTATCTATTAGCTCAGTAATGAGCTGTTTGATTTGCTCAATCTGTCCATAGTTTAATGCCTTGTTGCTGTTAGTCATAGAGGATCTCCTGTTAAGTGATTAGTTTTATTATTTTTGTATATTGCACAACTGCTCTGCCCATTCAAGGTTTTTAACATGAGCAAAGTATGTTTTATCTGTTACAGCACCTATATCGCGCTTGCTCCAGATATTCACTGCATAATCATCCAGCCAAAATTCTTCTCGCTCCAACACATCCGCCGGCAACACTTCTGCCCAAAGTAGCTCATCGTTGGGAGTATCTACTTTGACCTTAAAGCTGCTCTCCATCGCGCTTATCCACTCATGGCAAGCATAATATACGCCGCAATTCACAGTAGCCCAATAATTAGGTATTCGGATAAATTTTGGTGTCCTGTTTTTGCGGCACATATCTGTAAATGCCTTATCAGGAAATTGAAGCATTACAGTATCCCAATCTACCCACAAAAACTCTCCAAATTCTTTCAACGCCCAAAGACACATCCAATGCTTCATCATATGTGCCATATTCTGTTGCACATATTCTGGTGCATCGTCAAAAATACGGTATACGTTAAGGTTAAACCCGGCAAGCTGCGCTGCTGACTCTTGGTTACCGGCGAGGACATAAAGAGCCTTTTTGTATAGCGGGTTAATTTCAATACTCTGAGGAATCTCTTTCAAAGTAACGTCCGCCGTACTGGCGACTCCGCCGCGCACATACGGATACAGCCCTGCAATCATCGGAATCGACATGCAATCTCCTCAGCCTCCTCAGCGACTCCATAATCTTCAATAACAACATTTTTGTGTCGTGCAATCATCTCAAGACGCATTTCATAGCTTTGCGACTTAAATATCTGCCAAATTTCGGCTTCTTCTTCTGGCGGACTGGAAAATCCAAGCTCATTGGCATAGCGTCGCATGCGCGACAAGGTGGCTAAGGCATATTGCCAATTAACTAGTGGTTTGAGCAGAAGTATTTTTCGCTGACGCACAGATTTTTTAGCAAGCGAATGAATAAATCCTCGTAAATCCCCGCCCGGAATATGTTCAACGCCAATAGCCGACAGCGCCACATCAAATTTATTGACACGTTCTTCTAATGAAGGATACCTAGTTTTATGCGCAATTTCAACTACGCGCCCGTTAATTTTATAAACATTTGAAAAGGCTTTCTGTTCCAATGCCACTGCATTTCGCTGCTTCAGAGAGAAAACAAGTTCTTCTTTATCTGCGGCCCAGATGTCAATATCTCTTGGGGGCTTGCCGGTTAAAAGTGATTTATACGCTCCGCCCGCAATAAAAAACCTGACATTAACTGCCCCTTTGCCTAAAATAGCGGCTATTTCTTTTTCTGCATAACGCATAATCTCAAACTCCCTTAGCATTTTAACTCTCCTTTGTATCAGCAGAAACTTTTAGGGCAGGTAGATTCATATGGCCTCTTTTCCTTGACTGGCGATTTGATCTGAGTTGACTGGTGATGTTATCAGTTGAGACCGGTACAGGGTAGAGATGTTTTACCAGTAACCATCCTTGTAAATACGAGTTCATCTGTGTTACAGAGACTCCCGATCCCATTCGGTTGTCTAGCAAAAACAGTAAGCAGTCTGGGTCTCGATCTGCGCGACAGGTTCAATTGACCTCTGGCGGGCTACGGACTTATCGATAGCTTTCTACCCTGATGTCTGTTCTCTATTCCAACATACAAGGCGGACTTTGTTTGTGTAGCCCTACCCTTTAGGGTAGGGGCGTGGGCGTGGGGGCGCGAATTTTACTCCTACAAGTCCCAAGTTCAAAAATAAAAATAGATATAGGGTAAACCGCCTTGGGGGGCAAGATGCCAAACAGTATAGAGACAAATGGGGACCAATAGCAGCTTGAGAGGCCAGTTAAGTTGCAACTCGAGCAGTCGGTGTAAAACAAATAAGCAGAACATGCCGAGGAAGAGGAGTCCCAGTAACAAAGCGAATTGTAAGCGATCGAGCCCCATACTGTCCAGATAGACTTTCTGAGCAAACTGAACATCAGCAGTATATCCCCAAAGATGTTGGAGAACCCAACCCGAGTCTGGTAAAGAAGGCAAGCGGAAAAAGATCCAGGCAGTAAACACCATAGCTTGAGTGAGTGCCCAAGCCAATATTACCCCAGGAAAGCTGTGCCAGAGAGAGTTCGGTCCGGAGATCGCTTCTGTAATCCGATGCACTACCAAAGCCATACCGTGAAGTAGGCCCCAGACAATAAAGCCCCAAGCTGCGCCGTGCCAAATGCCCGCGATCGCCATGACGATCAGTAAATTGAGGCAAGTAGAGGCCAAACCGCGCCGGGAACCGCCGAGAGGGAAATAGAGATAGTTGCGCAACCAATCCCCCAAACTCATGTGCCAGCGCCGCCAGAAATCCGCAATACTGGTACTAAAGTAAGGATAGTCAAAATTTGCGGGCAAATGTAAGCCGAACAAGATGGCACTACCCCGGACAATATCTACATAGCCACTAAAATCCAGATATAGTTGCAAGCCATAGGCCAAGGTAGCCAACCAGAGGTCGCCGCTACCAGCCCGGACCAGATTATCAAAGCATAAAGTGACGAAAATTACTAGTCGATCGGCTACAAGAACTTTTTTGGCCGCCCCAAAGGCGATCGACCACAAAGCTTCGGCCACCAACTGAGCATTAGGAAAGCGCAAACTTGCCCATTAACTAGCGAACTGATGATAGGGAGTAATGGGCCAGAAATGAGTTTAAGAAAGAATAGCTTATAGGCAGCAAAGGGGAGAAACCCCTGAGCTGCCGGGGCCCCCCGATAGACATCAATTAGGTAAGCAATGGACTCAAAGCTAAAGAAACTCAGACCCAAAGGTGCGATCGGATGATCGGCGATCCAGTTTACCATTTTTTGGGGAATGGGCGAATCTAGTAGGGGTTGAAGTGATGAGAACAGAAAGGGTAAATATTTGAAGCCCAGCAGTAGCAGCACATTCAATATAATCCCCAAGATCAGGAGTACCCAGTCCCAGTCTAACTTAGTAAAGGCTGCATTCTTTGACTCCGAAGCAGCACTCTCCCCCGATCCACGATACCCCATCAATCGTCCTAAGCCAAAATTTATGAATGCGATCGCCAGCAGCAAGGGAACATACTGTACTTGCCAAAAGGCGTAAAAGGCCAAACTAGCAATTAGGACGATCCAGAGTCGCCAGTTTGGGCGCGGCACAGACCAGTAAATTCCGCCAGCAAGCAGCAAGAACATGCCATAGGCGATCGAAGTCAAGCTCATAATCAGCAATTCAAAATTCTCTCATTCAAAATTATTGCATTGGGAAAAGCATCCTCCCCGGTTGGGGTTCGTGCCGAAATCCAACGGTCGGTTGCTGCTATGAGACCCCGCGCAGGCGGTTGCCAAGCTGTGCAGCCATGCGACAATTGCTTTGTTCATGTAGCCCCACCCTTTAGGGTGGGTGCGGCTACGATGTCCTCCAAGCATCGAAGCTTTCTCCAGACATCAAGTTCCCAGGAGGCGTCGAGTTTCCCCGAGACATCAAGCTGGACCGGGAACATCGAGCGTGCTTTAGACATCGAAGCCAAAGCGCCCCTTAATGATAGATATACTCGATCGTGGAATAACTGAGTTATTCCTTGGGGTAACTCAGTTATTCCAAGGAATAAATGCTCAGTTCCTGAAGTAACTATTTACTTCCTCGAGTAACTGAGTCATTCCCTGGAGCAACTGGGTCATTCCCTGGCGGTACAATGCTTTGCTTTGACGTGAAACAATGTTACCAAGGGCGATACGAGTCTCAGGCCGGAACAAGTCCCTCCAAGGCCGGAGTCAAAGTCTCTGCCTTCGCTCTTATCCCAGTCGGCAAGCGATCGTGGTGTCCTCCGAAAAAATATGCAGCAACTAATCCGACTGTCATCACTTCGGCATTGTTCATTTTTACTTGTGGATCTTCTTTTATATTTAACGCTTTTAGTAGCTCGTCACAAAGAACAAAAATTGTTGTAATCATATCTTCCATCATCTACATCCCCCAGCAATTAACTATTATTTTAGTACATTATAACCTATAAACAGCCAACCCGCCGTCTAGCACAAAAAAAATATAATTTTGTATCAAAAGCTACGAAATATCCCAAATATCTGTAAAGTCTAAGTGGGTAATTCATATTTTTTTTAATAGGTCGCAACTTAGGTTAGTAATAGCTCCTTCATTCTCTTGTCATCAGAGATAATTCTTCAATTCACAATTTTTCATTCACAATTTTCCATTCACAATTTTCAATTCTCCTTAAGTACATGCCAAGGAATCATCGGGTCATTGGCCAGATGTTCGGAGACAGCAGCAGCGCCATAACGGTTGAGATGACTGGGGTCAGAGAAATATTTATATTGACCGCCATCCCACAAGAGAGTTAGATCTCGGAAGATAAATTCTCTGGGCGCAGTCAGACTCTCCATATGCTGGCGAAATTTTTGCTCGTATTTTCTGCGCACGGGATCTAAATATTCGGCGGTGAGGGGCAGGTTGACGAAAACAACCGGAATATTGTTAACCTTAGTTAACTTTAGCAGAGAATTGAGAGCTTCCCCTTGGGTGCTGCCTAGATCGAAAGCTTGATAGTCCTGGTCGTATTGGCCAGGGACTCGGGGATGCTTCTGATAGTAACTATCGGGATCGAAGCGCCAGTCAAAGAGGAGAAAGCCATCTGGCTCTAAAACCCCTGGAATAGTTAATAGTTCAGGTGCTTCTGGGTCTTTTAAGATATCCCGATCGCCCCCTTTTTCCAGCATACTAGAAGGTAGGATCTGCTGAAGCTGTTCGCCCAGAAGCAATTTCAGCCGATCGCGTTGAGGATAGAGGGCCGAGGCAGAACCCAGCATCCGATCGAACCAGCGATCAATATCTTTGGGGTAGTGCGAGTAGCGCGTCCCCCAGAGGGGGATATCGAAAACATCTTGATAAGGATTTATCAAAGTCATAATAGTTTCTTCCGAGTCAGCATAAGTAGGGCGGACCAGAGTTCCAGCTACCAGTTGAGAGTAACCCACGGAAGAAGTAATTACTTTATAGGTCATATCTTTCCGACCGCTATTAAAAGCCCGGGTGCCATCAGCCCAGAGAATTAACTTAGGCAACTGTTCAGTAGTTAAAATCCGGCGGACGATTAAGTCTACCACTTGGGCCGTAGCACCATTGACACCAAAATTATAAATACTCACATTTTCATAGCCTTGAGACCTGAGAACTTGGCGGAGCGCCTGTGGATCTATACCCCGCAGCCCCCGGGAACTCCCCACAATCAGGACATCAGGGGGACCTGATGCCATTAATAACTGATGATATCGTCCCAGATGTTCGTCTAGCAGCGGGTTGATAAAACTGGGGTAAGGTGAGACAATCTGAGAGGATACTAAGACGGCCTGACCCTCTTCTTCTTGACCAATTACCGCAGCTGGAAGCAGGATATTCCCCAGTACCAAATCAATTTGTAAAGTCAGCAGCAATCCCAAAGCCATCCAAACTATTGTACTTAAAAATTCGCTAATTACAATAAACAGTTGCGATCGCCTTTCTCTGGGCACGACCGTTGCCCTGGACAACTCCATTCTGGGAACAAACAAGCCCGATCGGATCAGAGATTGCTTGATTACCAGCACTAGCTTACCAGAAATGCGGTCTGAAGCCAGGGACAAATCCAAACTATCCGAGAGCAGCTCTTCTTCTACCTCCGGTGACTCCGGAATCAACTTAGAAGTAGGAGCTGGTGGCACTGGTTGGCGGCGGATAAAATCAAGGCCATAGTTCCAAGTAGGATACCTTTGACCAGACATGCGCCCATAAACCCTGACCCCAGCAATTTGCGGGATTTTCTGCATGGATGCCTTGAGGGCGCAAAGATGTCAACAGATCGGCAATCTTGTAGCTGACCAATTTTTGGTCAGGCGTTGTGGGGGCCTGACCGAACAGGTGCAGAGTTGATTCCTTACCAATCCCAGAAACTGTGACTCCTGAGGACGCTAAACTTGAATTCAGCAGTCGCGCGATCGCGGGCACATCCCCCCATCGTCCCCATGCTCGCAGCATGACTTCCGAAGGAGTCAGATCCACAATCAGGGTCCAGTTTGCGGTCGCCTCACCCCTAACCAAACTTCTGACGATCGCATCTTGAAAACCCCTTAAATTTAAGTCTCGCAACTGCCGGGCAATAGTCAGTCCCAGCAAAGACGAGTCCAGACTGTAACTAGAAAAGCAAGAGATATACAGACGCCAGTAAGACCCCGAAGTCTTGCCAATAGCCTTGCTCTGCACCTTTACCCCCACCCCTAAAGGACTGAAGGTTTCGCTCAAATAACGAGCGATCGCCTGCAGATCTCCCTGGCTGGCCAAAGTCCAGCTCCATATCAGGGCCCCCTTATCCCTTAGCGATAAATCTGCGGTTTCCCGGTCTAACTGGTCCAGGGCGATCGTCTCCGTCCATTTTGGGTAGCGCAGACCAACTTGACGACCGTAGACCCGCACCTTGTAGACCGGAGCTTGGTAGGCACTATCCAACCACGTCTCCAGATTAGTCGCGATCTCCGACTTGAGAGCAGGTAATATCGCCTCTGGATCGGGACAGATAGACGCCTCGCACAGAATATGTAAATCATTCCCCCGCCGACGCACTCTTACTCGTCCCCCCCTCAGGCCGATCATCTCAGATATCCAAGCTTGTAAGTCCAACCGACTGCCACAGGGACCCTTCTTGATTTTTAACACCATTGTCAATTGTCAGTTGTCAGCGAGTTGACATAAGCCAAAGCCCACCGGTACGATCGTGATTAAATCTAAATCCACAGTGTCATATCAAGATCTCAGACAATCATGCCAGAGCCATCAAGAACCATAGCCCAAACCCAGCCATTTACTGCCTCATCCAGCCTAGTTGCGTCCGAAATCTTATTAAGTCTCGCCCTACCGACCGTGCTTTTCAGCTTAGCCTGCGCCCGTACCCTTGAGGAAACGATCAGAAGTCTCGGCCTCGCCAGCGAAGAAATTTTCCGGGGCGTGAGCCTGCCCCTACTCACCGGCGGACAGCCTGGGAAGGAAAAACCCAGCAAAAAGTTAACAGCGAACAGACAGGAGTCGCCAACCCACTCTCTGCCCAGATCCCAATAGGATCGGTAGAGGGATATTTTTAGCCAATCGCTGCCCAAAAGAAAATTATCCCATATAATCATAGATAATTGTACACTACAGAATTCCGACCTCTCCCACTCCGACTTCCGCACTGCGATCATCAAAACTCCACCGCGCTTCGTGAGGGAAAAATTACCAAACTGTCAGGACAGGAGGTAAAATATTAGCGTAAAAACTGGCAAAAGTTAAGAAAAGACCCGCAAAGCAATTGAGAAATGGAAAAAAAGATGAAATTCGGGGCAGAACAGAAGCAGGGGAACTATGAAAAAGATTGAACAGAAGTATAGGTAATCAGATGAATATAATAGTAGGAGCAGGAAAAAAAACTTATGAATTCAGCAGTCTATAATCAAGAGATTAGCACCGGCATGGAGAAAGTAGCAGCCATCAAGGACAGCGTCGCAGCTAGAGAATCGGAAGAAATGACAGGGAATTGGAAATCAGAGGTATTGCTGCGCCATCGCCTGAAAGTGGTGGAAAAATTGTGGGAGTCAGTGTTAGAGCAAGAGTGCGGTCAAAAATTGGTAAACTTGCTGGCATCAATGCGTACCATGAGTTCTCCGGAAGGACAGGCACCGACAAATTTATTCAAGGACGAGGGAAAAATAGACTCCCAAGAGCAACATCTGATAGAAAATCTTGACTTCAACGCCGCCATCCGGGCGACGCGAAGTTTTGCCCTTTACTTCCAATTGATAAATATAGTAGAACAGCATTACACCCAGCGAGGGCAAGAGCAACAGTATCAGGCAGAAATTGTCAAGGAACTATATAATGAAATAAACTCAGGTAATAGCAGCAAGAAAACCGGGACAACATCCGAAGGAGAAAAAGCAGGCACGAGTACCTTCGAGGCAAAGCCACTGGAAAAGAGCATATCAGATTCAGTTAGGATGAATTCGATGCACTCGGGTGAAGAGTCCCTGGGGCGCGCTAAAAGCACTACCCCCGAAACACCTCGCGCTAAAAGCACTACCCCGAATGCATCGAGGCGAGATTTACGCAATTTTCAGGCACTGTTGCCGAAATTGCAGGAGTTGAACGTGCCACCGGGTAAGATCCAGAATTTGATTGACACATTGGATATCCGGTTAGTATTCACAGCACATCCGACAGAAATAGTCCGCCACACGATCCGGGATAAGCAGCGCCGGATCGCGAAAATTTTACAACGCTTGGATGAGTTAGAAGAAGAGACGATCGATCGATGTCCCCCGGGTAGTGCATTTAGCGCTCCCGGGGAACAGCGAAGCCCAGATGGCCAGATAGCGGTAATGACATCGGGGAAGACTTGGGAAGCAAAAGAGCTAGTGGCACAGCTGACAGAAGAAATTCGCTTGTGGTGGCGCACAGATGAGTTACATCAGTTCAAGCCGACAGTCCTAGATGAAGTAGACTATACCCTGCATTACTTCCAGGAAGTGCTATTTGACGTGATTCCCCAGCTATATCAAAGGTTTAAGTTGGCATTAGCGGAGACATTTCCTTACCTGGAACCCCCCAAGTATAACTTCTGCAAATTTGGATCCTGGGTGGGGTCAGACAGAGATGGCAACCCGTCGGTGACCCCAGAAGTAACCTGGCAAACAGCATCCTATCAGCGGGAGCTAGTGCTGGACAAATATATTCAGTCCTTGCGGCAATTGATTAACATATTGAGTCTGTCCCAGCATTGGAGCGATGTGTTACCAGAACTGTTGGAGTCCTTGGAACAAGACCATCAGCGCTTGCCAGAGGTATACGAGCAACTGGCGATTCGCTATCGGCAAGAACCCTATCGCTTAAAGCTCTCTTATATCCTCAAGCGATTGGAAAATACCCAAAAACGCAATAGGCAGAAACAGACTCGAACTAGCAGCTTGGGAAAACACACTATCGCGTCACAACCGCCGTCGGAAAAATCAGCTAGGGAAGAAATCTATAAAAATGCACAAGAGTTTCTAGCGGAGTTGCAGCTGATTGCCCGATCGCTGGGTGAGACAAAATTGAATTGTCGCCAGCTAGAGAACCTGATCTGCCAGGTGGAAATACATGGATTCAACTTAGCCCACCTGGATATTCGTCAGGAGAGTTCGCGCCACAGTGCGACTCTGAACGAGGTAGCAGAATACATACAAGCTTTGCCCCGTCCCTACGAGGAACTCTCAGAACAGGAACGAGTGAATTGGTTGGTGAAGGAACTGCAAACCCTCCGACCATTAATCCCCGCCGAACTGCCTTTCTCAGAAAAAACTAGCGAAACGATAGAAACGGTGCGGATGCTGCGGCAATTGCAAAAGGAGTTTGGCAAGGAAATCTGCCAAACCTACATCATCAGCATGAGCAATGATGTGAGTGACATCCTGGAGGTGTTACTATTAGCGAAGGAAGCAGGCTTGTATGACCCAGCCACAGGCATCAGCAGCATCCAAGTGGTGCCCCTATTTGAAACGGTGGAAGATTTAAAGAATGCACCAGTAATCATGAGAGATCTGTTCAATCTGCCCTTCTATCTGGCGGCGATCGCAGGAGGCTATTCAGCATTAAAAGGGGAAAACTCCGTTGTGGTGCAAGAGGTGATGTTGGGCTATTCGGACAGTAATAAGGATTCCGGCTTCTTAAGCAGCAACTGGGAAATCCATAAGGCCCAGAAAGCCCTGCAAGATGTGGCAGACGAGTACGGGGTAGCCTTACGGATATTTCACGGGCGCGGCGGTTCTGTAGGTCGGGGGGGCGGGCCAGCCTACGAGGCAATTCTAGCTCAACCGGGTCGCAGCATCTCGGGGCGGATTAAAATCACGGAACAGGGGGAAGTGTTAGCCTCAAAATACTCCTTGCCCCAGTTGGCATTATACAACCTGGAAAATATTGCCTCGGCGGTGGTGCAAGCTAGCTTGCTGGGGAGTGGGTTCGATGATATTGGACCCTGGAACGAAATTATGGAAGAATTGGCCACAAAGGCCCGATCGCATTACCGGGCCTTGATCTACGAAGAGCCAGATTTTATCGACTTCTTCCATCACATCACGCCAATTCAAGAAATCAGCCAACTGCAAATCTCATCTCGTCCCGCCCGTCGTAGTGGGGGCGCGAAGAAGGGTTTATCGAGTCTGCGGGCGATCCCCTGGGTGTTTAGCTGGACTCAAGCCCGCTATCTGCTGCCCAGTTGGTATGGTGTGGGCACGGCCTTGCAAGACTTTTTGCAACAGTCTCCAGAGGGACATTTGAAGTTACTCAGCTGTTTCTATGATAAATGGCCATTTTTCAAAATGGCGATCTCTAAAGTGGAGATGACCTTGGCAAAGGTGGACATGCAAATTGCTGCATATTACCTGCGGGAATTATCCCCACCAGCAGATTTGCCTCGCTTTGAACGGTTGTTTGAACAAATATTAGGGGAATATCATCTCACCCGAGATTTGGTGTTGAAAATTACAGGTCACGAACGGCTGTTGGATGGAGACCCCGGACTCCAGCGATCGGTGCAGTTGCGGAATGGGACGATCGTGCCCCTAGGATTATTGCAGGTTTCCCTGCTGAAGCGCCTGCGCCAGCATCAAAATACCGCCAGCAAGGGAGTGATTTCCCGTTATAGCAAGTCGGAGTTGCTGCGGGGGGCCTTGTTGACTATTAATGGCATCGCCGCAGGGATGCGGAATACCGGTTGACGCGATCTATTGCTGGGTTCATTGTTTATAGCTATAGTTATGAACAATGAACCATTAACCATCGGAACGGCACCCTGTAGAGAAGCTGCGACGTGGCCGGTAGGTGGCGAAGCTCTATATCCGTTGCCCTCACCTAACCGGTACAGACCAGCAGATGAAAACGCCCTATTATATTAAATCAGTCCATGAACTTAAATCTCGTGCGATTCGTTTAGTGTAAACTACCGGTGAAAACCGGGTAGGGGACCACTAGCTAGGTTTCATTAGCCTAGACAACTTACAGATGATGGTGGTGAAAGTCCATCTCTCCAGGTGCAGGAGTAAAAGCACTTTCCCTACGGTAGCGATGTCATCAATCCGTAAAGCGGGAATGAAAGGCGACTGGTAGCCTAAAACTGGTTAATGTCGATTTTTCGCGCAGCGTGCAAGTAACTATGATGAGCGTAGTGCGATTCGTTCTAGTCTAACGTAGGCAACTACGGAACGCTAGGCCAGGTCCAAACTGGTAACTCTGGTATTCATGGGGGTTAGATTCCCTCTCTCCAAGTGTGGGAGTAACACCGGTCCTTAGTGCTGCTGAGTCACATCACGGTGGTGCGGAGCAAGGACTTAAATGTAGGATAGCTAGCAGCCTAAGCTAGTGACGCCGCTAGGAAAGATGCTAATGGCTAGAACAAGCGAACCTGTGTACGCCTCGTTATCTAGAACCAGCGAAATAAGGCTTAAAGCGCTGGCCCAAAAGGGAAATGGTAGTTTGTGCTGGTTCTTGCACTTGGCCAGTATCGCACTCTAAGAACTCCCGGGGTATAGCAGGGGCCTAAAAGCATCGTGAAATGATACTAGGGAACGAAGTAACTTCTCGTGTGCTGTCTAGATTGGACAAGTTAGATGTAAAGCGCAAGCCGCGAGGGGAAAGATAGCCCGAGAAGCTAATGCCTAGGGTAACGCCTATGGATATGATGGGGTGTTCCTCATCCAGCTGACGCGGGTTGGTTAAAGTAGGAAATCTTGGGTAAGAGTATCTCTAAGACGCCGGAGGCCTCTCGAAGGTTGGATGACTGGTAAAACAGACTTGGAAATGGTAATACTAAAGGTTATCTGGCAGCGCCGCTTACCAACCAGGAAAGGAGTGAAATCGCATGAGATGAGGGACAAGTGGAGCAATCCGTAGTAATCCTAGTAGTGACAATGCCCTACTTGCCAGTAGCCGGATGCGGTGAAAGTCGCACGTCCGGTTCCGAATGGGAGAGTTAGGGGGTGACCCCTAGCTCGACCCCGACTAGCAAAGATTTGCAGTGTCGTAAAGTTCAACTGGTTTAATAAGGCTGAGACACCAGCCCAAAAGGGGAAGGATATAGGTCTCTGGCAATTGTATGTTTGACCAGTAAGCACTGACAATAAACCCGGCATATGGAATCCATCTAAGGTTACAATCAATCATCTGTAGGAACGAAGTAAACCATGTATGCACTCTCTATCACCGGTCGATAGGTAGAGTAGTCACCAAAGACGCAACATCTGCCTTCCATTAGGTCGGAGTGTGGGGCAAACTGCCAAAATCCAGTTGCAGCCAGCCCAGAATGCTGCGGGATATCCCCTGTTGCCCGATGAAAACTCGAAAGTAAGTGCGGAAGATTTCCAGGTGTTGTCAACTTCTGTAGACATAGACCTGGATTCACTGCCGATCGTGAAAAAAGTGCTGGAAACAGGAGAACCACTCAGGGGTGTAGAGTGCGAATACGATGTCTCTCGGGTAGTGCGGTTAGCGCTCTCGGGAGACATCGAGCGACCGAGGGACACAGCCCGCCCAGGGTTTCAGGCGCTAAAATCATTACTTGTGACTCACTACCGAAAAACTGACCTTCCGACGTTCTTCTCCGAAGAATCCGGGAATTTTTGATATTTTGACCCGCAGCATGGTGATTTCCAGCGTCCGGAAATTAGCGTCAATCAGGCAAGAGATCGATCTGCTGCTGGAACCGCCAGTCACGCAATTCGGCAGGACGCAGTTTGACGCGATGGATAAAATGATGCAAATAGGGTATGACTATGCGTATCCTTTGTTAAAGGAGTTTAAAGAGAACGATCTATGCGATGAGCGGCTCATACATTTATTCTGAAATCCATAAAGTTTGGCGCGTGTCTCTTTACTTTCGTCCCAGCAGCATTATTTCATAAATGTATGTCGGAATTTCAATTCCGACGTCCTGAACTTTGCTCGTTCCCACGCTCAGCGTGGGAACGAGCAAACCGAGTGACGTGATGATGCTAGAGGATATTAGCATCGAAACAGGTCTGTTGAACCATCCCAATGGAGCCATGGGATATCGCATTACCTGGGGCGGACACTCAGTTGTTTACTGCACTGATACAGAACATTACTTCGATCGCCTGGATGAAGATGTGCTACACCTGGCCCGTAACGCCGATGTCTTGATTTATGATGCCATGTACACGGATGAGGAATATCATAACCCCAAAGCTCCCAAGGTGGGATGGGGGCATTCCACTTGGCAGGAAGGGGTGAAAGTGGCCAAGGCGGCGGGGGTGAAGGAACTGGTGATTTTCCATCACGAACCCAACCATAATGATGATATCCTCGATCGGATCGCTGCACAAGTCAAAGTGGCTTTTCCCCATGCTGTACTTGCCCGAGAAGGGATGATTCTGCCAGTAAATTGAGAATTGTAAATTGAGAATTGTAAATTGAGAATTATTTATACTCCCAAAGGGATCGACTTGCGCTTAAAGGCAATTGAATGACATTACTGCCCTCTTAACCGCAGTTTATGACCGTTTGGAGTATATGTGCGATTCGTTTAGTGTAAACCACCGGCGATCCTGCTGGCGGGGGACCACTAGCAGGGTTTCATTAGCCCTGACAACTTACAGATGATGGTGGTGAAAGTCCACCCCTCCAGGTGCAGGAGTGACAGCACTTCCCCTACGGTAGAGATGGCATCAATCCGTGAAGCGGGGATGAAAGGCGCTCTAACTGGCAGCCTACACCGGTTATCGCCGAGCAAGTAGCCATGATGAGCATAAAGCGAAGGTTTGCAGCGTCGTGACGAACAACCAGTGAAATAAGGCTGACACACTGGCCCAAAAGGGAAAGGATAATGGTCACTGGCGGATATATTCCTGACCAGTAAGCACTGACAATAAACCCGGCGTAAGGAACCCATCTAAAGTTACAAATAATCATCGGTAGGAACGAAGTAAACCAGGTATACACTCTCTACCACCGGTCGATAGGTAAAGTAGCCACCAAAGGCGTAACCTCTGTTTTCATCAGACAGGTCATACCTGGGAAAGATTTCGTGGAGAAGCAAACGCCTGCCCGTAATGAGCAGGATACGCTGACGCCCTCACGGTAATGTCAAATGTCAAGCGGTGAGTAGCAAATGATACGTCATAGGCACGGCACTGAGCCGATGAATGAATGGAAGGATATCCCCTGGCGAAAGCTAGAGCGGGTAGTCTTTAAGCTGCAAAAGCGGATTTACAGAGCGGCACAACGTGGCGATAAGCGAATGGTTCGCAGACTCCAGAGGTTATTGGCAAGCTCCCAGGCCGCAAAAAAGCTAGCGGTACGTCAGGTAACACAAGATAACCAGGGAAAGAAGACCGCCGGTGTGGACGGTGTGAAAGCACTGACCCCAAAGCAACGATTGGAACTGGTAGGACAAATAGGAATCTTGGGAAGGGCAAAACCCGCACGACGGGTATGGATACCTAAACCAGGAAGAACAGAAAAACGTCCATTGGGAATACCAACGATACACGACCGCGCGACACAAGGGCTGCTGAAGATAGTACTAGAGCCCGAATGGGAAGCATACTTTGAGTGCAACTCATACGGATTCAGGCCAGGGAGAGGATGCCACGACGCGATCGAAGCAATAATCACCAGCATCAACCAAAAACCCAAATGGGTATTAGATGCGGACATTGCGAAATGCTTCGATAGAATCAACCACAGAGCGCTAATGGAAAAACTGAATACAACATCACCAATCCGTAAACAAATACGGGCATGGCTAAAAGCCGGAGTGATAGACAAAGGATACTGGCACCCCACTGATGAGGGCACCCCCCAAGGTGGAGTGATATCGCCATTACTGGCCAACATAGCCTTACACGGGCTTGAGGAAAGGATAATGGAAATGGCAAAAACACAAAGAGAAAAGCAAAGGTTGACAGTAGTCAGATATGCAGATGACTTTGTGGTAATGCACAACGACAAGGAAAAGGTGGAAGAAGCGCAAAAGGTTGTAGCGGAGTGGTTAAAGGGGGTTGGACTAGAGCTAAAACCAGAAAAAACCCGAATAAGTCATACGCTATACGGAGAAAAACTGGGGTTCGATTTCCTGGGAATCAACGTAAGACAATATGAGGTAAGTAAAAACAGAAGCGGGAAAAATCCACACGGTAAAGCCCTAGGTTTCAAAACCTTGACAAGGCCAAGTGACAAGTCCATAAAGAAGCATAAAGAAAGGCTGTCGGAAGTGATAGCCAGCCATAAAGCGGCACCCCAAGAAGCGCTAATAGGAAAGCTCAACCCAATAATACGGGGATGGGCGAATTACTTCAGAACGGGGGCAAGCAAGGAGACCTACTCCGAAATGGACAACTACTTATGGAACACCCTATGGCAGTGGGCAAAAAGAAGACACCCGAACAAATCCGGGAACTGGATAGCCAAAAAGTACTGGTTGAACAACCAAGCGAAAGAATGGCGATTCGGGAACGGAGAAATCAAACTAATGAAACACACAAGTGTGAAAATAGTAAGACATGTAAAGGTGAAAGGAAAAGCGAGCCCATACGACGGGAACCTCACATACTGGAGTACCAGACTAGGCAGAAACCCAGAAATACCTAACAGAGTGGCAAAGTTGCTCAAAAGGCAAAAGGGAAAATGCCAGCAATGCGGGCTTACATTTAAGGACGGAGACAAGTGGGAAGTTGACCATGTCAAACCTCTAACACTAGGAGGCAAAGACCAATACGACAACCTACAACTACTACACAAACATTGCCACAACCGGCAGTGCTGTTACAGTTAGAAATCCCCTTGCCAGCTGTAATCTCAGCCGCCCGCTCGGCCCAAAAACGTACAGTAATTCTGGACCCCGCACCAGTGCCAGAAGATCTGCCTCCTGAACTTTATCCCTTGGTTGATATTATCACACCCAATGAAGTAGAAGCAAGTCAGTTAACGGGTTTAGCCGTGGATAGTCTCCAAACAGCTGCCGCCGCTGCCGAGGTGTTGCTGGAACGGGGGGCCAAACAGGCGATCGTCACTCTGGGTGGGGGAGGAGTCTTTTGTGCCACGGGAAAGGAAAGCTTCGCCATTCCCGCCGGGTGCATCTCACTAAGCCAAGGGTACATCTATAATACATGTGATTTAGCCCGCTTCGATATCTCTGCTCCTTGCTCTTGTCCCAGGGGACTCGGCACACAGGAGACATCGCAGGAAGGTTGCCACGCTGCGCTCGCGAGCGACAATTGGGCGTTGCACATTTTGGGGATGATGCCATTGTTTGCACATAACTGAAAGTGGCTTATAGTCTATGTTTAAGACTTATGCAAAGAGACCATCATCCCGTCCGAAGTGCAACGCCGACAATTGCTTTGTTCGGTGTAGCCCCACCCCTCGTTAAGAGGCTCCCGCCTGGGAACGGGTTCCGGCGACGCCAATATGAGATGCACCCATTCCCGCCTTCTCCGTCCCAGCGGTAGATACTGTTGGCGCTGGGGATGCCTTTAATGGCGGTTTAGCAGCGGATCTGGAAGCCGATCTTACCCTTAGACAAGCAGCTTTCTGGGGTGCCGCAGCTGCTGCCCTGGCCGTATCCGACGCCGGCCGATCGCGCTACATTTGAGGCTTTTCTCAAGCAGCAAGGCGTTGTATAAAGAACTTGTAGGCACAAGCAAAACCAGAGGTTAACCTTGAGCGATATCAACTTTTACCATCCCGAAGAACGACCTTGGCCAAATCCCCGGCTTGATTATGCCAGCATTATCGGACATACAACTGCCGACAGCGTGCGTCTGTGGTTGCGGGTAGACAAACCTGGTGATTACTGGCTAGTGGTGGCGTCTAATCCGATTCCCACCCATGGTACACCAGAAATTACTTCCTCTGACGAGCAATCCTATAGCTTCTTATTATCAACAGATGCAAGGAAAACCCAAGAGATTTCTACGGAAAGAATCTATTCCCTGGAATTTGACTCTGGCTATGATATCACCAAGGTCGTAGAACTGGAGGGTCTGCAACCGGACAGTCGCTATTATTATTGTTTGTTGCAGACTAACAGCGAAAAACCTTGGATATTGGGCCATAAAGAAAAGCTATCCGTGCAGACATTTCCCGAACATACCAATGAATTCAACTTCGGGCTTTACAGTTGCCACATGCCCTATGATGGGCGGAAATTAGTCAACATGGAAATGTGGGATCTGTTTTACCAAGAACTATCAGACGTGAAGGCCCGTTTCATTATCGACGCTGGGGATCAGATGTATGTAGATGGCAATTTACAGTTAAATGTCTGGACTTGGCTGCGGCAAGTGAAAGACCAGAGGCCCAATCGCTATGATATGCTTTCTTGGTATCGGGACCTATTCCGGGGCTACTGGGGCATGCAGCCCGTGCAGCGAGTTTTGCGCAGTTTTCCCGCTTACATGATCTGGGACAATCATGAGATTATGGATGGCTGGGGTTCCTTTACCGAGCAGGAACTGGTGGCCCAGGTGGATGCTACCTTAAAGGAGGAAGAAAGAGAATATCATCTCGCTCTTACCCGGGAGATGTTCCAAGCAGCCAAGCAAGTTTATTATGAATACGAACATTCCCACAATCCCCCTACTGATGATACTATAGGGCAATTTGACTATGAGTTTAACTGCGGATGCAGCGCTTTCTACGCGCTGGACATGAGAGGACATCGGGATTTTAATCGGGACTCATTGCGGATCTTGGGAGAACAGCAGTGGGAACGCTTGACTCATTGGATCTCACGCCAGTATCAGGGGGACTACCGCGTTTTGTTTATCGTCTCACCGACGCCAGTAGTTCACTTAAACAGTTTTATTATCAATCAATTTGATATTCCCTATATGGTGGTGACTGACGATATGCGGGATAATTGGGAACATGAAGCCCATTGGAAGGAGAGAAATAAACTCCTGGGCACAGTATTTCAATTTTCCCAGGAAACTCGGCGCCCAGTAATTTTTCTCAGCGGCGACGTTCACCTGGGTGCAGCTTTTAAGGTTTCCCATCCGGACTTTCCTGCCGCCCGAGTGTTCCAGCTCACTTCTAGCCCCATTACCCATGCTACCATCAAGAAATTTGCCCGTCGCATTTTAGAAATTCTGGTAAAAGAAAGCGGTAACCTGGGCACATTACCAGGAAATGTTCCCTACCAGTTCCAGAACTTATATCTTTGTCGGCGGAATAATTTCGGCATTGTCCGGGTAAAGGAACTGATGAGGGTAAGTTATCCATCAAGTACGATCTATTCGGCGCTACTGGTAGGTGATGGGACGATCGAGAAGAAACAGATCGATCTAAATCAAATCCCTTAACCTAAAATCTTGCGTCTTACCTGTCTTTTCAAGTATAGCAGCCACAGCCAACCGAGGGTACATCCGATAATGTAGTAGGGAAAGTCCCACCAGACAAAGGTAATACCCAGCAGGGCCCGACCCATAAAGGTGGATCTAATGGGTGCATCTCACTTTTGCATCTGTACAGCTAACATAAGCATGAATATATGGTATGTATCGAGATTTTATCTGGTTATAATTGCGTCGTTTTTTGCTTGATATAGATTTTATGTGATCTCATTAAAAATGTAGCTATAAGCAAAGTGTATAAAAATTATGGAGCTAGAACAACTTGAACGGGAATTTGACAACATCATTAAAGAAATGACCCAAAAGTATATCCAAATTATATTTTTAAAAATACAGTCATATGACTTAAAATATTTGGAATTTTTAGAGACAACCACGCGAGAAACTCTGTTAAAAAAATTTGTCCTGAAATGTTACAAGAACTTGTCAAATCCGTTACAGGAATTGAAACAGGTAGAGAAGGTCAACAATAGTAAGACAACTGTCAATTACAAATGAACAAGCAGAGTATTTTGAACTTAAGCCTTATATTCGATTTAGTCCGAAAATGGAGAAAAATAGCGCAGCGTTGATTTGCGCCAATGAATCGTATCGCTGAAAATGATTTAAACTCTCTCACGGGAATAAAAATTAATCATAGCACATTGCATAGATTAGTGCAAAGAAGTTGCCTACCTTAGGGGTTAAAGAAGTCACGCTAGATGGCGGAAAAGCAAGGATTAGAACAGAGGAGAAGGGTCGTCATTGTGAATATAAAGATTATAAGTCAAAATGGAAATAATTGTGGAGCTTTTTTTCAAGAAGACCATGTATTAATTGATTGGGTAAACTGTCAAAAACTCTTGGCTCCTTTTTATTGTATAGGTGATGGACATCCAGGAATTTGGAAATTATTTAAGCAGATAGGCGAGCCTTCTTCAAGAAGAGAAATATTATACTGGTATCACCTTAAGGAGAATCTTTATAAGGTAGGGGGTTCTTTGAAGAGGATAAAACAAGCAGAAAATTTCCTATGGTCAGGTAAAATTGATGAAACAATATCATTATTCAGACAACTAAAAAAGAAAAAAGCATTTCTGTAATTATTTGGAAAAACATCGTTTAAGAATAGTTGATTATCAGTATTATCAGTTAGAACAGGTAAGCTCTATAGGTTCAGGTTCAATAGAATCAGTGATTAAACTTATTGGGGCACGGGTAAAAATTTCAAGGGCTCAATGGAATATAGCCAACGTTCCCAAGATACTTTCCTTGCGTTGTGCTTATACGGGGTTCTTTCTGCATGATGTTTTTGCAAAAGTGAGATGCACCCGATCTAATTGCTTCTAAAAAGGGCGGGTGCCAGAGTTGGAGACATTCTAGGAAGCATGTTACCAGAAAGACGCCTAGGGAGACCCGCAGGAGTGAGGCTTTGGGCCAGAACAGCAGAATTAACAGTATCCAAAAGATTTCATAGAGGAGACCGCCAACAGAATTATTGAACCACAGGTGCCAGGGTCCTCGGTACAATTTGCTAGCAAAGCCTAAAGGAGTAATGACCAGCAAGCTAATCGCGATCGCAAGTCGATAGGTTTTCATTGATTCGTTCGTCGTTTGTAGTCAGCACAAAGAGTGCTTCCGGGCACCGTTCGTAGTCAGCACTAAGAGTGCTTCTCAGGCGGGAAGGCCTAGCAGCACTTCTTGTATTGTAGCTCTTACGGGGGCAGGGTAAGCGCAAGAATCATGCTTGGGGCATCTATTATCAAATATCATGAGAATGATTGCCTTCAAGGAGTGCGAATATAGCACAGTCCACTCGCAATTTTCGTGGCTCCATACCACATGCACAATTTTTCTTGCGCTTGGCCTGCTTACGGGGGTGTGGTCAAAAACAGTTGGTGAAAGAAAAGTTCTCTGTGCGATCGCGCGGTGGGCCAGAAACCGGGTTTCTTAATTTATACTTGCGTTGTGCGCCTGATTTGGCCACAGAAACCCGGTTTCTTGTCTGTATGACCGATCAACAAATGCATGACCATACCCCTCTTACGGGCGCAGAAACTTAACAAGAGTAAAGAACATGAATAAAGAAAACGAAGCCATTACCCAAAAACAGCCAATTTTTCTAGTAATGCTGATATTGATAGTAATGGTCTTAGGGACGATCGCGACAGCATGGCTGACGATCGAGTTGGGAGTAATGGCGATCGGGGCTTGGTCCCTGTGGAGTTCTTACCAGCACAGAAAGCAAAGCAAGCAAGGGTACTTGAAAGAATTATTTTATCAGTTAATTCAGGAAAACAATGGTTATATCACTGCGCTAGATTTGGCAATGAAGGCGAATATTTCTGCTCGAGAAGCAGGTGAATATCTGGAACTCCGTGCCAAAGAATTTGCGGCGGAGTTCCAGGTGAACCAACAATCCGGGATCTTGTATTTATTTACCACGGCGAGATCGGCCAGCGCGATCAATGTTAAGGTGGTCGCCCAAGAACCTTTAGGAAAACCACTGCCCAAATCAACAGAAATTCGACGGCAGTTAAAGGATGCTCCTGCTGTATCTGTTAACATAGATGAGCCCAAAGATTCTGGTGAAGAGAGCCGGGATAAAATCAGGAAATTGCCAAGTTACCCCTGAATCAATCTCAGTTAGCAAAGCGGTTGCAGGTTCATTCCAGCACGGTCAGCAAGAGAAAACTAAATGCCAATTTTGATGAATGGAGTTTTCACCTCGTTATCCAGAGGGAGTGGCGTGGAAATATTCTCCAGAAACGAAACGGTTTTATCCGATGACAGATGCCCGAAAATGATGGAGAAAGATCCTAAAGGCGATCGCATAAGAGATAATAGAGATAGCAAATTGTCACAGCAGTCCGAGGATGGCGATCGCCGCCCGATCGGCTACTCCCGGTGTTCCCAAAGACTGGCGCATTTGCTGATAGTCTGCTAGCATTTGCTGTCGGACTGGATTAGCTAACAAGTCCATTCCTGCCGAGAATATCGCCTCTGGAGTAGCTTCCTCTTGGAGAAACTCCGGCACAATTTGCTTCATTGCGACTAAATTTGGCGGCGACATAAAGGGAATAGAAAAATTTAGCAATTTGCGAGCAATAAAAGCTGTTATCGGACTCACGCAGTAAATCGCTACCTGGGGGACATCCAAAAGAGCAAGTTCTAAATTAACAGTACCGGACTTCGCAATTGCCAAGTCAGCTGCTGCCAATACTTCTTCAGTCTGACTGCTAATCGTAGCCTGAAGACCGTAATGGCCGATCGCTCGTTGAATGGGTTCTCGAAATTCTTCTCTAGACAGAGGAATCCAAAACTGAACATCCGTCAGTTTGGATTGAATCATTTTCGCAGCACCAAACATCACGGGCATCAAATATTTTAACTCTTGGCGGCGGGAAGCAGGAATGAGGGCGATCGCCTTTTTTCCAGGGTCAATTCCCAAAGCAGTCCGGGCCTGACTGCACCCAGGAAATGCTTGCATTCTATCTATTAAAGGATGACCCACCCAAGTCACCTTTGCCCCATGGGCAGCAAAATAACGCGCTTCTTCTGGGAAAACAGCTAATAGCAAGTCTGTAATTTTAACAATTTGCGCAGTTTTCCGGTAGGCGTAGCCGTGTGCAGACCATACCCAAGTCTGAGGCGCAATGTAGTAAACTATGGGTACTTGGGGCAGATAACTCCGACAGAAAGCACCAATACCGAGATTATGTCCGGGATAGTCAAGCAACACCACCAGATCGGGAGGATGTTGGCGCAGGTATTGCTTAGTTTTCCGCTGTAGCAGAAACGTCGGCAAAACATAGGGCAGAGATTCCCAAATGCCCACAGAACCAATGGCCGTCGTGTTACCTAACAGCTGGGCACCCGCAGAGGCCATGCGATCGCCTCCCAGCGCGATAATCTCCACTCTGTACTCTGCTGCCACAGCGAGTTGAAGCGCCTCTATCAACAGCGCCCCTTGCAGATCCCCGGACACCTCTCCTGTACTGATAAATATCCTCATGTTTGTAGTCAGGACTTTAGTCCTTATCTTTTTCCTGGAATGGGACCGCGACGGCCTACCGTTCCGGAAAAATCGGTAAGAGACAAGCGCATGAACTGGCGCAGGTGTTGTAATTGTTCGCTATCTGGTAGCAATTCTAGCTGTTCTAGGGCTTGACGCAAAGTGAGACCAGAACGATAGAGAATTCTCCAGGCTTTTTTCAGCAGGCCCAACTCTTCTGCAGTCACGCATGCCCGTTTCAGACCCACCAGATTCAGCGATCGCACCCGGGAAGGATTCCCCTCCACTAGCATATAGGGTGGCACATCCCGATCGATCCGACTCATCCCCCCCACCATTGCCATCCTGCCAATATGCACGAATTGATGAATCCCCAACATGCCACCAATCACCGCCCTGGACTCAATTGTCACGTGACCTGCCAAGGCTACAGAATTGGCAATCACCACCTCATCGGCGATCGCGCAGTTATGGGCCACGTGGACGTAAGCCATCAGCAAATTGCCATTACCAATTACCGTCATTTCCCCAGCCCGAGTCGCCCGGTTAATCGTCACGTATTCGCGGATGCGGTTGTGATCGCCAATTTTCACCAAGCTGAGAGACCCATCATATTTCAGGTCTTGGGATTCTAAACCAATAGCCGCCCCCGAAAATATTTTGTTACCTTCTCCAATTTCCGTCCAACCATCGATCGTTACATGGGCCCCGATCGTCGTTCCAGCCCCGATTACAGCATGTTCTCCAATCACAGCATAAGGTGCCACCTGCACCGTTGGATGCAGCTTAGCACCAGGATGGATCGCAGCAGTTGGATGAATCAGTGTGGCCATTTTCCCTTTGCTAATTGCTAATCAGAATGAACTATACAATGGAACAATTAGCAATGAACGATGGCGCTGCGCCATCGACCTATTTTTCAATCCACGAACGAAAACATCAATTCCCCTTCTGCCACCCGTTGACCATCTACTTGAACCCGACATTGCATTTTGCCGAAACGACGGCGCTTGACACTCAGCAATTGAGCGGTTATGACTAATTGGTCTCCAGGCACCACCGGACGCCGGAACTTAGCTTTATCGATACCAGTTAACATAGATAGTCCTCCAGGGAAATCCGACAGCTGAGTCAGTAAGACGCCGCCTACTTGGGCCATCGCTTCGACAATCAGAACTCCCGGCATGATTGGACGTCCTGGGAAATGTCCCTGGAAATACGGTTCATTGCAGGTAACATTTTTAATCCCTACAGCCTTTTTGCCTGGTACATATTCAATAATCCGGTCTACTAGCAAAAAAGGATAGCGGTGGGGCAGGAGTTTCGTAATCTCTTCGAGGGTGATAACGCTTTTTTCTTTGGCATCAGGACTCTTTGGTGACCCATTATTCACAGAATCGGATGTATTAACTTCGGTTAAAGTGGACATAAGTAGATTTTGATTTGCGATGTTCCGCCTAATTAATTAGACTGGCAAATTTTTTTGGCAAGTTGGACGTGCAGCTGATGGCTGGCTTTGTAGGCCAGGTAATGAGCCACGGGAATGGTGAGTAGTAAACTCATATCCCCTACTAAGTCTAATAGTTTATGACGCACTGGTTCATTGGCAAATCGCAAAGGCGGATTCAGCCACCCGTCGGCACCACAAACTAAGGCATTATCCAGAGTACCACCTTTGATTAAGCCTTGATCGCGCAGCTGCTGGATTTGATCTGCCAAACCAAAAGTCCTCGCCGGTGCAATTTCGGTAGCAAAGTCCTCTGAGACTGGTTCCCAGCTGTGCCACTGATTGCCAATGGCTGGCGGTGAGAAGTCAATTCCATAGGTGAAACGAGTTTTGCTAGCTGGTATGGCACAGACAAAGGCGTCACCCCGCTGCACCCAAACTGGTTCTGTGATTTTGGTAATGGAACGATTTGGTTCTCCTTCCCGATGTACTCTGCACGCGCTATATCTGCGCACGCTCCGGGAACCCTCCGCTGCACATCGGTCACACATATCTGCCTGGGAACGTACTTTTGCCTTGCCCGCGCGCAGCGTGCGCGCAGCGCATAGCGCCTCTACCCATTCAGCTGCGGAACCATCCAGTAGGGGCAGTTCTGGGCCGTCAATCTCAATTCGGGCATCATGCACGCCCAGGGCTACCAGTGCAGCTAAGAGATGTTCGACCGTCCGCACGCGCGCATCTTTCCATCCCAGTTCAGTAGACAGGCTTGTGGAAACTACTGCCTCTACCCGGGCAGGTATTACCGGTGCTCCAGGCAGGTCAACCCGCACAAAATAGCGCCCCTCTCCTACTGCTGCTGGTAGCACCTTGACCTTAGTGAGGACGCCAGTATGCAGTCCCACTCCCGACTTTTCCATCATCATTGCTAATTGCTCATAGTTAAAGGAGAATAGCAATCGACTATTCACCATTAACAATTCTCCCAACAACTAACCACTGACAACTAACCACTGACCACGCGATGTGCGATTAATGTGCTCCGCGCAGTGCGAATAGCACGCGCAGAGCACATTAAGCAGTGCGAATAGCACGTGCAGAGCACATCGCTTGACAACTGACAACACGGCTGGCGCCCCCAGCGTAGCGCCATCAGAATCTTTCTCCGATGCCAAAGTGGAGGCGGTTACCCCCGTCGGTACTGAAGCCAAAGTCTACCCGAATTGGTCCTAAAGGAGACTGAATGCGCACCCCGAGACCGATGCCAGCACCAGTACCTGGCAGGTCTCGAATCTCTGATGGTTCCCCCGGAACGTTACCGCCAGAGCCCAGGTTGCTGCCCACATCCAAGAATAGGGCCCCACCGACGACGGAGAAGATGGGAAAGCGATATTCGGCTGTGCCTTGGATAAAATAGCGACCGCTGCCTAAATCCCCTTCTGCAAAGCCTCGCACGGAATTACTACCCCCCAGAACAAAGGCTTCGTAGGGGGGTAAATCCCCGATGACGGCTCCAGCTTGGAAGTTAAAAGCTAGGGCTTGGGGTCCTTCGGAGAAGTTGGTAAACTTAACGGGGATGTAGTAGCTATGGCTAGCCCGGAGGCGATTGAGAAAGATATTGCCCAAGCCTATCGGGACCGATTGTTCCATGCTCAACCTGGTCAGAGAACCGCTAGTGGGCTGAATATTGTCATTGCGCCGATCGCGCACCACCCCCAATTGCAGCAGCACCAGGTCATCCTTGCCATCCTCGCTGAAGGATAAGAGTTCCCCGTCTTCGCTTTCGGGCTCTAGATCGCCGTCCCGATCGCGAATGGAAACCCGTTGATACTGCAACCCTAAGGATCCGCGCCACTCAGAGTTAAGGGGATCGGGACCCAGGGGACGGGTAAAGCTGATTCCTCCTCCTAACCGCAGCACTCGGGGGCGATCGCCATTATCCAGTTCGATCTCATTTTTCTCTCCATCAAACACCAGGGATATGGACTGGCGTCGGAACAGATTTGCCGTATAAGAGGTGCGATTCTTGTCTCCTGCGATCCAGGGGTCTGTAAAGCTGAGGTCGAACAGCAACTCCCGGGTGCCTACCTGGGCCTCGGCCCGCAAGTTCTGGTTATTTCCCCCCAGGTTGTTCTCCTGATAGCTGACCGAACCAAACAACCCGCTAGCAGAACTAATCCCTGCACCTGCCGCGATCGATCCTGTATTCCCCTCCTGCACGTTTAGCACCACCACTACCTTGGAGGGGTCAACTCCGGGATTTAATTCGATCAACACATCTTCAAAAATCCCTAAACCAAACACCCGCTGTAAATCCGCCTCCACCCGATCGCTATTAAACAGTTTTCCCGGCTCTAGTTGCAACTCCCGAGTGATAATAAATTCCCGCGTCTTGCCCGCGATCGGTTGGCCCTCTTCATCAGTAGCTTCTCCATCTTGGTTCAGGAAACGGATTTGGATATCTTCTATCACCCCTTCTGTTACGATCAGGGTGACCGTACCATCAGCTGCCACCTGGGGAGAGCCAATTACCTGAGCCAAAACATAACCCTGGTCTTGATATCTTTGGTTTAAGCTTTCGATCCCTTCCTGTAGCTGTCCCAGATTCAATATCGAACCGTATTGAGAGCTAAAAATCTCCTCAACTACCTCTGGTCCCAGCACCGACGGCACTTCACCTTGATTTGCGGCCACTCGCACTTGTCTGAGCACGGGGTTAGGTTGCACTACAAAAGTCACCTGCACACCCAAGGGGGTATCTTTTGGTATTGCTTGCACCTTGGCAAAAAATCCTGTAGCAAAGATAACGTTAATATCTGCTTGTAGCTGGCTGCGGGTGGTGGTCCGTCCCGGTCGAGTGCTAATTACCTGGTATACTTCATCTTCCAGTTCCCCTTGTACCCCCCGTACTGCTAATTCTGCCACTAGGACTCGCGGTTCTGCTTGTCCTTCAGCAGGTCTTTGCCCCACTTTCCCGTCTGGGAACGACAACAATGCTGTGGCCTCGATGTCTCCGGAGTAGTGCGAGTAGCGCTCTCCGAAGACATCGAAACGGTCGGAAGCACTAAAGTGCTTACTACGAACCTTGACAGTTAAATCCTGCTCGGGGGTTTGTCCCCAGGCGTCGGAGTTTACGCCACCGTACCCTACTGTAGCTGAGGCAGTAACTATTGCTAATAATAAGGGAGAAAAGCGCATTGTTTTCACGTTTATACCCACACCGCATTTGATAGTCTGACAACTCAAGTCATTTTACTGCCTCACTTTACTCCAGCATCTCCCTCGATCGGGGCAGCGCAGCGTGTGGTAGCCAAAACTCTTTGGAGAACCTGCTGATATGCTGCCTCTACATTTGGCAAATCCTGGCGGAACCGGTCTTTATCCATTACTCGCTGGTTCGGGTCTGTGGTGCTATTATCCCACAAACGACAGGTGTCAGGGCTGATTTCATCTGCCAACAGCAATTGCTGCTGTTTATCTAGACCAAATTCTAGTTTGAAGTCTACTAGAGTTAGACCGCACGAGGCGAAAAATTTTGACAGGTATGAATTGATCTGCAATGATAACCGACGGATCTCCTCTAATTGATCTGGTGTTGCCAGTTCCAGCAATAATAGCCGATCACGCGTCAACAACGGGTCTCCCAGAGCATCGTTTTTATAGCAGTATTCTACCAGGGGCTGGTCAAGCTTCATCCCCAAAGGCAATCCTGTCTGCTTGCAGAGGCTGCCAGCTGCTATGTTGCGCAGGATCACTTCTACTGGCAGGATCTGCAAGGCGCGGATGCGCATTGAGTTGGGGGTCGGCCTGTCTAGATAATGAGTCTGGATGCCTTGGGCTGCTAGCAGACTAAATAGCTGGCTGGAAATGCCGCAGTTGATTTCTCCTTTACCGGCGATCGTCCCCCGCTTTTGGGCGTTAAAGGCGGTAGCGTCGTCCTTAAAGTAGGCCAGGAGAATCCTTGGATCCTCGGTCCTATATAGGATCTTGGCTTTGCCTTCATACAGCTGTTGACTGTCAGTCATGGTTGGTGGGTATGAGTGAGGTTCTCCCTTATTTTGCTACAATTATTAGCTGCCACAAAATTAAGAGTCGATGTCCCCCGGGTAGTGCGAGTAGAGCTCCCGGGGGACATCGAAAGTCAAATCTCAGGAGATGGACCTATGGCTCGTATGTACTATGATGCTGATGCTAACTTGGACTTGTTAGCTAAGAAAAAAATTGCCATAATTGGTTATGGTTCCCAAGGACATGCCCATGCCCTGAATCTGAAAGACAGTGGGATGGATGTTATGGTGGGACTATATCCGGGTAGTAAATCTCAGGCCAAGGCGGAAGCAGCAGGCTTAAAAGTCCTGGCAGTGGCCGAGGCGGCGGCAGCAGCTGACTTGATGACGATCCTGTTGCCCGATGAGGTGCAAAAGAAAGTCTATACTAACGAAATTTCCCCCCATCTGACGGCAGGTAAGACCCTGGCCTTTGCCCACGGGTTTAATATTCATTTTGGTCAGGTGGTTCCCCCACCCGAGGTGGATGTAATCATGGTGGCACCGAAGGGCCCCGGTCATCTGGTGCGCCGCACCTACGAACAGGGTGAAGGGGTTCCCTGTCTGTTTGCTGTCTATCAGGATGCCACGGGACAAGCACGGGATATGGCTATGGCCTATGCTAAGGGCATCGGCGGCACTCGCGGCGGCATCCTGGAAACGACTTTCCGCGAAGAAACGGAAACAGATTTGTTTGGGGAACAGGCGGTCCTTTGCGGCGGCTTGAGTGCTTTAATCAAGGCAGGCTTTGAAACCCTAGTGACCGCTGGCTATCAGCCGGAGTTGGCCTATTTTGAATGTCTCCATGAGGTGAAGCTGATTGTGGATTTGGTCGTGGAAGGGGGATTGGCCAAGATGCGCGATAGTATCTCTAATACGGCTGAGTATGGAGATTACACTCGCGGCCCCCGCATCGTTACTGATGAAACTCGCGCGGAAATGCACAAGATTCTCTCGGAAATTCAATCTGGCCAGTTCGCCCGGGAGTTCGTTCTGGAAAATCAAGCTGGAAAACCCGGTTTTACCTCTATGCGCCGTCAGGAAGCGGAACACCTTATAGAAGAGGTGGGTAAGGACTTGCGGGCCATGTTTAGCTGGTTGAAGAAGGCTTAGTTAGGGTCCGATTTTTCCGGAACGGTTCTCCAGAATGAATTAAGAAACCAGGTTTTTTCTATACGCGGCGCGCGACGCAGGGGCGCTAAAAACCTGGTTTCTGGGCAAAAGAGTGAATATGGCCGCAGCTTTATTAGGGTTAAAACCATAAATTTGCCGGGAAAAAACCTCGCCATTCAGGTTTTAGACATGAATTTACCGGGAAAAAACCTCGCCATTCAGGTTTTAGACATGAATTTACCGGGAAAAAACCTCGCCATTCAGGTTTTAGACATAAATTTGCCGGGAAAAAACCTCGCCATTCAGGTTTTAGACATGAATTTATCGGGGAAAAACCTCGCCATTCAGGTTTTAGACATGAATTTATCGGGGAAAAACCTCGCCATTCAGGTTTTAGACATGAATTTGTCGGGAAAAAACCTCGCCATTCAGGTTTTAGACATGAATTTGTCGGGGAAAAACCTCGCCATTCAGGCGCCCCCACACCGCCGCCCCACACCGCCGCCCCACACCGCCGCCCCACCCTAAAGGGATGGGGCTACATTACAAAGTCCGCCTGGGCGGGCTTTCCATCAGTTTTCACCCCGGAAGCACTAAAGTGCTTACTACGAACGGGTTGGATTTTTGGCCTCCAGTCGGGAATTAGTTCCATCATCGCTTCGTTTAAGCTAGTGCGCGTCTTCAGGCTTGCTGGTCCTAGGGGTTCGGGTAGGAAGCGATCGCCCAAAAACACGAACAGTAAGAACAGGATTGTCAGTACTGCCGCCCCTGATGTGATAGCGTGTTTCATGGTTGCGTGAGTCTATCTGACGAATAAACTATATCTATATTGCCCAAACTGAAACCGAGATTGCGCTGCGCGCACGCTACGCGATCGCACAAGCAGAATTGACATCGACGGATAGATTCTTGATATAATTGGATTTTAGTCGGTTAAACTCAGATTGTCCCCATCCCGATCTCGGGATGCAAAATGGGAGCATGTCAACTTGATATGTCTCCGCGATGTGCATCGCACATCGGGAGCAGTGCGAGTATGATGTCTTGGGGTTAGTGCGCCTATCGCGTAGCGTGGCGCAGCCATGGGCGTCCCCCTCTGGGAGGACATCAAGCTCTCCGGAGACATCGAAAGCTTTGACGATTTTGCGCGAAATGCGCGATCGGGGTGTAGTCTGAGATGGAGGGGCATCGGACGATTATGCTTACTTGGTAACCACAGACCCGAAAGATTCTCCGGCGTTGCACAATCACGGGATGATGGGTCTCTTTGCATAAGTCTTAAACGTATACTATAAGCCACTTTTAGTTATGTGCAAACAATGGCATCATCCCCAAAATGTGCAACGCAGATTCTCCTTTGAGTTAGAAGACTCTGGGGAAAAGGAAGAGGATGATGATGATTTCGAGGATGATATTTCTCTGGCAGAACAGGTGGCAAGAGAATGGGGTTTAGAGGTGATTGAACCCTGAAATTGCTCATCCATACCCTTGATATCAAATTCGGGTAATTGCACATACTTCCCGATCCCCCCCAGCCCCCCGTGGCAATTGGGGGGGAGATCGAAACTCCCCCCCCCAACTTAGCGCTTACCATTACTCACATAATTCAAAACAATCTTGAAAGCCTTATGGTGCAAGGGTTTCGATGCTTAACATTGGCTTGGGGATTGACGAATTTGCCCCTCTCTTTCTTGATAAATCCTTCAATTTATTGAGAATTACTCACCAGGAAATAATCAGGGAAACCCTATCAATTTGTTATATTTGTGAATAGATGTATAAAGATAGCCAAGAGCGATTGTCTATTGTGACATTCTCCCCCCCTCTGGGGGCTCCCCCACTTCATTAACCACTCCCCCCCCAGAGGGGGCTCCCCCACTCCCTGACAAATGTTAAGAAATATGTGAGGGCGTTGCACTTCGGACAGGATGATGGGTCTCTTTGCATAAGTCTTAAACATAGACTATAAGCCAATTTCAGTAGCGTAGCTTGTGTAAACAATGGCATCATCCCCAAAATGTGCAACGCCTATGTGAGTAAGGCATAGCAACTTACGGGGGGCTGGGGGGATCCCTTTTTACTGTGGTCGCTCAAACGGATCTGATATGATTAGATGAGCAAGCAAGTAAAGACTTTAGTCTTTACTACAAACCCCTTTGCGAACTTGGGCGATCGGGCCAAGGTTGAGCAGCTTCAATTTGGGCTGCCAAAGAGATCAGAGTAGTTTCCGCAGCGGTGCGTCCCACTAATTGGACTCCAATGGGTAAACCATTGGAGTCCAAGCCAACGGGAATAGTGATAGCAGGTTGTCCAGTAGCATTAAAGGGAGGACAGGGGGCGATCCAATTAATTACCCGTTGGATAATTTCTTCGGGACTGAAGGCCCCCCACTCGCCAATTTTCATTGGCCCATGCAGATACACGGGTAAAACCAACACATCCACATCTGAGAAAAAAGCTACGATCGATCGGGCGACAGACTGCATCTTCGATACAGCCTGTAGGTACTCTCCAGCATCACAAGTTTGCTCCAACAGCCAACAATTAACCGGATCGTTTAGCAATTCCTCGGGAATACTGGCAGCAGCAATCCCGGACTGCCAAACCCTAGTAAAAGGAGCAATCAATTCACTAAAATCAGGACAACCAGGTGTAACCGCGTGACCCAGATCTGCCAGCAGTCTGGCAGTTGACAAGACTGCCTGGGAGTAGTCACTAGATGCCTCGCCGATGGGTGGTATAGTAGTGCTAAAGGCAATGCGCAAAGATCCTACGGTCGAACGGGCCGCTTCGGCGAAAGCAATTTCCGGATCGGGTAACCAATAGGGGTCCCCAGTCATGTAGCCCGCGATCGTATCTAGCATCGCCGCCGCATCAGCAACAGTGCGGGCGATCGGACCGGCGATGGCAATACCGCTGAGTCTATCCCCCACAGGTGCATGAGAAACCCGACCGCGAGAGGGTTTCAAACCTACTAAACCACAGCAAGCAGCGGGAATGCGAAGAGAACCACCGCCATCAGAACCATGGGCGATCGGGCAAAGTCCAGCGGCCACTGCCGTCCCTGACCCACCACTGGAGCCACCGGAAGTATAATCAGCATGCCAGGGATTGCGAGTCGGAGGGAAGCCTGGGGGTTCAGTAAAAGGTAGGGTCCCCAGTTGAGAAGTCGCCGTTTTCCCCAGAATAATAAATCCCGCTTGACGCAGGCGCGTGACTATTCCCCAATCGTAGCTTGCTGGCTTTTCTTCCATTAAT
Source organism: uncultured Hormoscilla sp. (assembly GCA_963921275.4). Lineage (GTDB taxonomy): Bacteria > Cyanobacteriota > Cyanobacteriia > Cyanobacteriales > Desertifilaceae > Hormoscilla. Next base: position 286,444 of record OZ001293.3, read on the forward strand.
GCTCGTACCCCGTAGCTGCAAGGCACGCCTGCAACCGGTATCAAATCTTTAATCCCGATCGGCACCCCAAAGAAAGGTGGCAGTTCGGAGGAGTTTTGAGTTACAATCTCACTTTTAGCGCGAGCATCCGCGATCGCCTGTTCTGCCATTACAGTCACATATGCACCCAGCTGGCCATCCAGCTGCTGGATGCGTTGCAAGTAAAGTTCCACCAAATCCACTGGCGACACTTCTTTTGTGCGAACTAGACGCGCTTGTTCTAAAGCTGGGGTAAAAGCTAAATCTGTCATTTGTTAATTGTTAGTAGCGTAGCTTGTAGGGCGGGCGGATCGCCTGCCCAGAGGTTACCAGTCATCAGTCACGGCTTCACCAGTCCCCACTGGGGAGCGATCAGTCAAGATATCACAGCCATCAGCCGTCACTAACACGGTATGTTCAAATTGAGCGGACAACTTATTATCCATAGTTTCCACAGTCCAGCGGTCTGGCAAAACCCGAGTAAACTTAGAACCAGCATTGACAATAGGTTCGATCGCCAGAGTCATGCCCGGTCGGAGTTTAACATTAGGTAGGGCGCGGGTGCGGAAATGAAATACAGCCGGTTCTTCATGGAGATTGCGACCCACACCATGACCCGTGAAATTTTCTACCACAGAAAAGCTATGAGCTCGGACATAGTCCTCGATCGCGCCAGCGATATCCAGCAAATGATTACCTGCTTTTACCTGTTCAATGCCCTGTGAGAGGGCTTCTTGGGCCACCCGCATCAGTTTAAGCGCTGCTGGTTTGACCTTACCCACAGCAATAGTAATACAGGAATCTCCGTGAAAGCCTTGATAGCAAGCACCCATATCTACCTTTAACAGGTCTCCAGAACGCAGAACCTTCTTAGGAGAAGGGATACCATGGACCACTTGATTGTTCACGCAGACGCAGATGGAAGCCGGGAAACCGTGGTAACCTTTAAAGCTAGGGGTAGCACCCATTTCCCTGATGCGCTTTTCCCCATAGGCATCCAAGTCAGCGGTAGTCATTCCTGGTCTGGCAATTTCCGAGATTTCCTGGAGTACCGTTGCTACAATCTTCCCGCTAGTGCGCATGATGGCGATTTCCGAGGGTGACTTGGTCTCAATTCTACGCCCTTTTGTGCTCAAGCGCGTCTCCCCAGAGGCTCTCGAAAACAGATTGGCAAAAATATTTTTCATCCGGTCAGGCTTACGTTAAGTTATATTGAATATTGTAAACTTATAATTAGAAGGATACCCCAGATCTGCCCTCACCCAGTCCCATGACAGCTGATGTTGCCTGTCGGACCCGGCGAAAATATACCTTGACAGGAGTGGTACAATATCTTAACTCTGTGTCAAAGGATATTTTGAAGCGCTAAGGGACTTCCAAATAAAAAAATCACCAATCTCTGAGCAGAGAGCAGGGAGCAGAGAGCAGGGAGTAGGGAGCAGGAGGAGTAAAAAAAAGCAGGTCAACTCCTTAAATTGGAGAATTTATTTTTTGCAGTTCCCTAAAGCGCTGACTACAAACCAATCACCGAAAGCAAGTATGAATAAATTTGACTGGCAATTATGGAAGAAGTTTTTGGCGATCGCCAAACCATACTGGTTTTCAGAGGAAAAATGGGGTGCGCGGGGTATACTAGCGCTGTTGCTGCTGCTGTCCTTATCAGTCAGCGGACTGAACGTGTTAATTAGCTTCGTCGGTCGCATATTCCAAAATGCCCTAGTGGAGAAAAACTCAGAAGAATTTTGGAAATATTTGTTTATCTATGCTGGAGTGTTCGTAGTCGGCACTCCCCTCGTGGTAATTTACCGCTATACCAGAGACAAGCTAGGGCTATACTGGCGAGAATGGCTGACGAAAAGTTTCCTGAACAAATACCTGCAAAATAGAGCCTATTATGAAATTAATGCCACTAAGATCATTGACAACCCAGACCAGCGCATATCTCAGGATATAAGATCCTTTACGGTCACGAGTCTGGGATTTTTATTGGTAATTCTGAGTTCCCTCATAGATATGATTTCCTTTACTGGCATTCTCTGGTCCATTTCTATTCCCCTGACTGTAGTCCTGGTGGGTTATTCTATCTTGGGCACGGTAGTAACGGTTTTGTTTGGTCGCAGACTGATCGGCCTAAACTTCAATCAGCTGCGCAGAGAAGCAGACTTTCGCTATGGGTTAGTTCACGTGCGCGATCATGCAGAGGCGATCGCCTTCTATCAGGGAGAAGAACAGGAAGGAATGCAGTTGAAGTCGAAATTTAAAGAAGTAATCAGCAACTTTAACGCCCTGATCGGTTGGCAGCGAAATCTAGATTTTTTCACCACAGCCTACGGCTATTTTATCATCATATTACCATCAGTAGTAGTAGCCCCGATGTACTTTGCCGGGGAAATAGATTTTGGGGCCATAAGTCAAGCAGGTTTTGCCTTCTATCAGGTGTTAGGGGCCCTATCGATCGTAGTCAATCAGTTTGAACAAATAAGTGCCTTTGCTGCCGGGATAAATCGGTTATCAGTGTTTACAGATACCCTGGAAGCACAAACAGCACGGAAGCAGATAGAGAGGACAATAGACCTGCAAGAATATTCTCAGTTGTCCCTGGAACATATAACCCTAGAAACGCCGAACCACAAAACTCTAGTTGCAGACCTGTCGGTGGAGGTGCCAGAGGGCACGGGGATGTTGATTGTCGGTCACAGTGGTGTCGGTAAGAGTTCCTTGCTGCGGGCGATCGCGGGTTTATGGAACAGTGGGACGGGACGGTTAGTGCGACCCCCCTTAGATGAAATCCTATTTTTGCCCCAGCGCCCTTACATGATCTTAGGAACTCTGCGGGACCAACTGCTTTACCCTCAAACCGATCGCCATGTCAGCCAGCAGCAATTATGGTGGTTTGTCACGCCCTTAAACCAACTGCTTTACCCTCAAACCGATCGCCATGTCACGGACGCGAAACTACAAGCAGTGTTAGAACGAGTGAACTTAGCAGACTTAGCAGAAAGATTGGGAGGATTTGATACTGAGTTAGACTGGGATGACGTACTTTCCTTGGGGGAACAACAGCGCCTGGCCTTCGCACGACTGCTGCTGACCAAGGCCCCCTATGCTATTTTGGATGAAGCGACTAGTGCTCTGGATTTGCAAAACGAAGCCTCACTATACCAGCAGCTGCAAGAGTCGGCCACAACATATATTAGTGTCGGTCACCGTGCTAGCTTGTTAAAGTATCATCAGCTAGTCCTGGAACTAGAGGGCGATCGGGGATGGCGGGTGATGTCAGCGGCAGAATACGATCCGGGTTCGTAGTAAGCACGAAGCGTGCTTCGGAGTTCTGGAGGGCGATCGCCCCTCCAACCCAAGCTAGACAAATAGGTTATTTCCGATTAATCGTTGTGGACATTTCCTCAAGGTTGGTTGATATCAGTGTAATTCCCAAAAGATAAGGTAGAGACAAACCGTGGCAGCAAAGGATACTTTTCATGAAACAGTAAAATTAGCCTTGGAGAAAGAAGGATGGAGTATCACCAACGATCCTCTTTACATTAATTTTGCTGAAGTTTAATTTTACATCGATTTGGGTGCAGAAATACTCCTGGCAGCAGAGAAAAACAAAGAAAAAATTGCCGTTGAAATAAAAAGTTTTCTTAATCCTTCCAGAATCTCTGAATTCCACACAGTCCTGGGACAGTACCTTAACTATCCCTTGGCCCTCAAAGCAGTAAATCCAGAGAGAGTCTTGTATTTAGCTATTCCTCTTGAAATTTACGATACCTTCTTTGCGCGTCGTTAGCGTAGCAGCGTAGCAGCGTAGCGTGTGCAAATGGTTATCCAAGAGTATCAAGTAAAATTGATTGTATTCGCTCCAGTCAATGAGGAAATTGTGCAATGGCAAAACTAGATGAAGATCGGGAGATGATCCTAGAGATACTCACCGAATATAGCAGTCACAAACCTGCCTATGGTGACGTAGAGGTAGAACTCATATTATATCCAGAAAGAGACCGCTATCTGCTTGTTCATGCAGGATGGAGTAATCGCCGTCGTATTTATGGTTGCACTATTCACATCGATCTTAAAGGTGATAAGATTTGGATTCAGAATGATGGTACAGAGGTGGTATTGCCAACGTCTTAGTCGAACGTACCTCCGCAAGATATTGTTATTGCCTATAATGCACCCTATCTCAGGAAGTTTACAGATTTTGCTGTAGGTTAGGGAATTGTGAATTGAAAATTGTGAAAGGTAGATTGATTTATTCATGTCCTTTCCCTATTTTCGTCCCAGGCGCCAATCGCGCCTGGGAAGCACGCTTCGTGCTTACTACGAACCCCGAAGCACGCTTCGTGCTTACTACGAACCCCGAAGCACGCTTCGTGCTTACTACAAACGGAAATCAGCTATCCACCCCCGTTGCACAAACAATGGTAACAAAGAACCCACATCAACTAGACTGGCCAGTTTTTCACAGACCACTTCAAATGCATAATTTTCTTGAAAAGCTTTCAGCAACTCCCATTCCTGTTCATTTGGTAAATCAATGCGCATATCATAACCCTTTCGCCACAGAAATATTTTTATCCCACCCGACTCTAAACTCACCACCTCATCACCTTGATAATCAGATTGATTAACTTGCCAAATACGATGGATAGGATAAGCTGACTCGATCAGCACCGCATTTTTCGGTAAATAGAAAATTAACTCTCCCCATTTTTCCTGGGGAACTTCACCCAATCTCTGGAAATCTAACTCCCTTGTATCCTCACCACAAAAAACTCGATGCCAATGCCACTCTAAACGGGCCACATCTGGCAGATAGGGTAAATCTGCTACCGGTTCAAAGTTAGCTAGAAAATCGGGAAACTGTTCCCCATAATCTCCTAAGTCTGGTGACAAGCAAGGAAACCGATCGATAAATTTGACTGCCGTGGCCTCAAAAAACTTTTCCCCCACCAACTGACGGCAAACTGGGTAAGTTGACATTAATGTTTTACTCAGATTACCAATCACATTACCTCGGTAAACTGCTAAACTTTCTACAGCTGTTAAATTCTGGGGTGCTTTGATATGTTTGCTTAATTCCTCTATGCTAGCCGCATCTCTTTGGCATACAGCCCGGTAAAATAAATTTTGCAGCCCGATCGCATCCATTACCCCACCTCTTTTAATAACCTAAGTTGCGACCTATTAAAAAAAATATGAATTACCCACTTAGACTTTACAGATATTTAAGATATTTCGTAGCTTTTGATACAAAATTATATTTTTTTTGTGCTAGACGGCGGGTTGGCTGTTTATAGGTTATAATGTACTAAAATAATAGTTAATTGCTGGGGGATGTAGATGATGGAAGATATGATTACAACAATTTTTGTTCTTTGTGACGAGCTACTAAAAGCGTTAAATATAAAAGAAGATCCACAAGTAAAAATGAACAATGCCGAAGTGATGACAGTCGGATTAGTTGCTGCATATTTTTTCGGAGGACACCACGATCGCTCTTGTCAATTTATGGTCGAACACAAGTATATAAAAAATCTGTTAAGTAAAAGTAGGTTCAATCGTCGATTACACAATATTGAGGAACCAATTTGGATGTTTTTCTTCCAAGTTATAGCTCAAACATTTAAAGAGCTCAATCCGGGTCAAGAATATATTCTTGATAGTTTCCCGGTGCCAGTATGTGATAATATTAGGATTGATAGATGCCAAATTTATAACAAGGAAGAATATCGAGAATATATTGCCAGTAAAAAACGTTATTTTTATGGATTAAGAGTTCATATGTTGGTAAACAAAAATGGAAAGCCAATAGAATTTTATCTAGATCCTGGTAGTTATAATGATGTTAAAGTTTTGCAATCTTTTGGCTTTGACTTACCATCAAATTCAATAGTTTATGGAGATAAAGCTTATAATGATTATCAATTAGAGGATTTACTAAAAGAGTCGTCAAGTATAATGTTAAAACCTTTGCGAAAAAAGAACTCAAAAAGAAAAGAATATTCTTGTTTTGAATATATACAAAAAGTAACAAGAAAACAAGTTGAAACCTGTTTTAGTCGAATCACCAATTTGTTTCCCAAGTCAATTCATGCTGTTACATCTAAGGGATTAGAGTTAAAAATAATTCTCTTTATCATAGCTTTTTGTATCCAATTTTTATAGGTCGCAACTTGAGTTTTAATAACTTCTCCGCCTTAAAAGCTTCGGCCATTAATACTTCCCAACTGGGAATATCAGCATCCCACTCGATCAAAGTCGCTACAGCACCAAACCTTGCTAATGCAGCTTGATATAATTCCCAAACTGGCGGATGCACGGGATAACCGTGAGTATCCAATAGATAATTTTCCCGTTCCTCGTAACCCGCTAAGTGCATCTCTTTCACTCGGGCTTTTGGGATATTATCCAGATACTTAAGGAGGTCAAATCCATTATTTATTGCATTTACATAAACATTATTAATATATAGCAGCAAGTAACAGTCAGCTTTTTTAACTAATCCCTGGATAAACTCCCATTCTGGCATAGTTGCATCTGTAAAACTTAGATAGGGAGAAGGATTTTCAATCAATATTTGCCTCCCTAAAAATTCCTGGACCTGCAAGATGCGATCGGCCACATGTTCCATTACCTTTTCTGTATAAATCAGAGGAATCAAATCATTCATGTAGTGACCGTTAACCGATATCCAAGATAGATGATCGGAAATCAAATCTGGTTCAACTCTTGCTGCTAATTTTTTTAAGCGAGTTAAATAATCGAAATTCAATGGGTCTGTTGAACCCAGAGACATTCCTACCCCATGTAAGCTAATGGGATAGTCCTGGCGAATCTTTTCTAAATAGAATAATGGCAAACCACCTGCACAGAAATAGTTATCTGATATCACCTCAAACCAATTTACTTCTGGTTTCTTCGTAATGATATCTTGATAATGGCGTGATCGTAAACCAATTCCAGCACCTTTAATTGCTGTTGGTAGTTGCCCCTTTTGGCATACTTCTAAGGATTGCATGTCAGTTTTCATCTATCATGGAAAATATTTATAGCATTAGTGAAGAAGGATCTGACGATCTTGATTATCCTCAAATCCTTCTTACACGCTACGCTATTTTTTACTTAATTTTTGCTGCACAATGGGATGATAGGAATAGTTGGCAGTCGTTTTCAACTTAGACTACAAGCCATTTTCAGCTATGTGCCCAAAATATCCCCCAACGCCAATTTTCGATCCGGGGATCTGGTAATCTGATTACCTGAGGACTCTTCCACCTACAATCTTAGCGCAAGTGCCTCGCGGAAGCTCAATCCACTCGTTAGGATCGCCACTTGTTGTAGCCATACCTGCGCAGTCATGGCCATTCGCCCCACAATCATTCTTGCCAGCTAGAACGATACCACCACATTTTTCATACCCTCGCTTGAGAGCCTGGGCTTCCTGATTATTAGCTACAGCAGCAATCCCAACAGCTAGTACACCTGTTAATGCAGTAGCCACTACTGCTTTGGGAGTTACATTTTTCATCGTCTTCTCTGCTCCAGTTCAATTTTGTTCCATCCACAGTTTTGATGATCTCTAATCAATATGAAGATTGGCTTTGCTCAATCTGAGAATAACCTGAGAAACCCGTAAAAAATCGGTAAAGCTTTAATTTATATACCGGTAGTGGCCGATCCCCCCCCAACCCCCTTTTTGACTCCGGCTGAGACTATTTTCACCGGATGACAATTTAGCGGGTAGCTACCGGCGCTCTGAGTCTGTCTGTACCTTATCCGGAGGCAAGCACTAAACTGCGTACTACGAACAGCGCCGGGGATAATCAAGAGCACCGCCGGCAAGACACACTTTACGGCTTACTACAAACAAAATTTTTCCTTAATGCCTAAAAACAGTTTACATGAGAGTGTAGGATGTTACAATTATAAATTGTGAGTTTTGAGGCCAGAACAGATGCACGCACAAGAGGCGATCCGCTTCCTAGAAGCGGAACAGATGAAGGAAAAGTTGCCCCAGATATACATAGGGGACACCGTCAGAGTAGGGGTGCGGATCCGGGAAGGAGGTAAAGAAAGAACCCAACCCTATGAAGGAACGGTGATCGCTAAGCGTAATGCCGGCATAAACGAGACCATTACAGTGCGCCGCATATTCCAAGGTGTCGGTGTAGAACGGGTGTTCTTGCTGCATTCTCCCCGGATAAAAAGCATCAAAGTGGTGCGTCGCGGCAAGGCCCGCCGGGCCAAACTGTACTATTTGCGCTCGCGGGTAGGCAAGGGAACCCGCCTGAAGCAACGGTTTGACCGCCCTTTGTAAAATGGTGAAAAAAATCCCAAAAAAAGTTGACATTGCTCGTGCGTCCGATATAGAATAGCTCAAGAGAGCTACAACGCTTCAATTTCACCTTGGCGCTCTTAGTTCAGCTGGTAGAACGCAGGTCTCCAAAACCTGATGTCGGGGGTTCAAATCCTCCAGGGCGCGCTGAATCATGCTTCGGTATCTCCTGGGAGCGCATATCGCACTACCCAGGAGACACCGCCCAAGTTGTGCTGGTTTCCCGGATAGCCAATAGCCCGGTATGACAGGGAACCGGCGCTGGCAGGTGGTACAGATCGATGGTCTCGGGTAGACTTGAGAAGATGAGACCGTGCATCAAGTTAAGACCGGCGGAAACGAGCGGAGAGATAAACTTGCCGCTCGGGCAACTGTGTAGCGTGAAAAGGGGAAGGTAGCTGTGGCGAAAAACAAAGCAGTGCCAGAAAAAACAGAAGGCTTTAACCCAGTCAAGTTTTTTCAAGGCACTAAAGAAGAATTAGAGAAAGTAGTTTGGCCCAGTCGGCAACAGCTGATTAGCGAATCAGTGGCTGTGATGTCGATGGTAGCTCTTTCAGCACTGCTGATCTATGCAGTGGATAATTTGTTTGGTTGGTTAGCAGGGCAGGTGTTTGGATGAATTTGGGATCGTCAGAGGAAGACCGCCGTTCCACGGAAACGGAAGATATGGCAGAACTCCTGAATGAACTCCCAGAGTTGGAAGTCGGCCAGGAAAAATCTTGTTGGTATGCAGTGCAGGTAGCCTCAGGCTGCGAAAAGCGGGTGAAGGCCAACCTGGAACAGCGGGTGCAAACCCTAAATGTGGCCAACAGGATATTGCAAGTGGCGATTCCCGAAAAATCATCCCTCCAGTTCCGCAGGGGAGGAAAACCGCAGCAAACGACGGAAAAGGTATTTCCAGGGTATGTTCTGATCCGAATGTCGATGGACGATGAAACCTGGCTAGTGGTAAAGAGCACTCCCCACGTGATTAACTTTGTCGGGGCGGAGCAAAAACGCCGCTATGGTAGGGGACGAGGACATGTTAAGCCATTGCCTCTGAGTAAGAATGAGGTAGAAAGGATCTTCAGACAAACAGAGTCAGAACAGCCGGAGGTCAAAATCGACATGGCAGTCGGGGATAAAATCCTGGTGCTGTCAGGCCCCTTCAAAGATTTTGAAGGGGAAGTCATAGAAGTAAGTCCGGAACGCAGCAAGCTGAAGGCCCTACTTTCGATCTTTGGACGGGATACCCCCGTAGAATTGGAGTTTGGCCAGATACGAAAACAGTAACTCACAGATAGATGGCGAAAAAAGCAGTGGCGATGATCAAGTTGGCTTTGCCAGCAGGCAAGGCTAACCCGGCACCACCGGTGGGCCCAGCGTTGGGTCAGCATGGGGTGAATATCATGATGTTCTGCAAGGAATATAATGCCAAAACGGCAGACCAGGCAGGCATGGTGATTCCAGTAGAAATTTCGGTCTATGAAGACCGTAGCTTTACCTTTGTACTCAAAACCCCGCCAGCATCGGTATTAATTCGCAAGGCGGCGGGCCTTGAAAAGGGTTCGGCAGAACCAAACAGAAAGAAAGTGGGCTCCTTAACTAAGGCGCAATTGCAAGAAATTGCCCAGAGGAAAATGCCAGACCTGAATGCTAATGATATTGGGGCAGCAATGAAAATGGTGGCAGGAACAGCTCAGAATATGGGCGTGAAAATAGAAGAGTAATCAGAAAAATATTAGGGGCAGAGAAAAAGATGCCGAAAAAGCGATCGCGCCGGATGCGAGAACTGGAGAAAAAAGTAGAAGAACGCCTCTACGAACCGCTAGAGGCCCTACAGCTGTTAAAAGAAACAGCAACAGCGAAATTTGCCGAATCAGTAGAAGTTCACGTGCGCTTGGGAATAGACCCCAAGTACACGGACCAGCAGCTGCGGACAACGGTGGCGCTGCCGAATGGAACTGGTCAAACGGTCAGGGTAGCGGTGATTGCTAAAGGTGAAAAGGTGACGGAAGCATCGGCAGCAGGCGCGGATGTGGTAGGATCGGAAGAGCTGATTGAGGAAATCCAAAAAGGTCGGATGGACTTCGAGCGGGTGATTGCCACACCGGATATGATGAAGGAGGTGGCAAAACTGGGGCGGATTCTGGGCCCCCGTGGCTTGATGCCATCGCCTAAAGGCGGTACGGTAACTTTTGACGTGGCAAATGCGATTACGGAAGTAAAAGCTGGTAAACTGGAGTTTCGGGCCGATCGCACGGGCATTGTCCATATCCAGTTTGGCAAAGCATCGTTTTCCGCTGATGATTTGCTAGTAAATCTGAAAGCCTTGCAGGAAACTATCGAACGCAATAAGCCTGCAGGTGCAAAGGGACGCTACTGGCGGACAATGTATGTAGCGGCGACCATGGGCCCCTCTATTCAGATGGATATCAACGCCTTGCGGGATCTGAAAATAGCCGAAGCAGCATAATTGTTAGTGGTTAGTGGTTAGTGGTTGGTGGTTAGTGGACAACGAACAACTGACAACGAACAACTGACAACAAACAACTGACAACGAATAACTGACAAGGTGGGTGATGCCCACCCTACAAACTCAACCAGAGACAGCAGGTGCTAACAGCTTAATATCCTGCCGAGGTTGACTTCGGAAAACGGTTCCTGGTAAAAGGAACTATGGCTTTCCGATGTTACCCCGGCATGAAATGTCGGGGTTTTTCAGTTTGGAAGCATACCCCTTTAAGGAGGTGAGAGATATGGGTAGAACCTTGGCAGATAAACAAGCCATTGTGGCTGACCTTAAGCAAAACTTGAGGGAGTCTCAAATGGCGATCGTCATAGATTATCAGGGGTTGTCTGTGACCGAAATTACTGATTTACGGCGGCAACTGCGCCCGACGGGTACGGTTTGTAAGGTCGCTAAGAATACCCTGATGGGACGTGCAGTCAAAGGGGATCCTACCTGGGAACCGATGCAGGACTTCCTGTCAGAATCATCGGCATTCTTGTTGATCAAGGATGACATGGGTGCTGCGATTAAGGCTTACCAAGCATTCCAAAAAGCTACCAAGAAGACGGAATTTCGCGGTGGCGTCATGCAAGGTAGGGCCTTGAATGAGGTGGAGGTGAAGGCGATCGCCGACTTGCCTTCTAAGGAGGAATTGATCGCCCAAATCGCTGGTGCCATTAACAGCATCTCTACTAAGCTTGCTGTTGGCATTAATGAGGTGCCTGCTTCCCTGGGTCGCAGCATTAATGAGGTGCCTGCTTCCTTGGGTCGCTGCCTGGCCGCGATCGCTGCTAAGGAAGAAGGGGAAGGCTAGACACCTCCACCCGAGGCGATGGTGGGCGGTGCCCACCCTACGGAACGAAGTCCGCCTGCGCGGGCCGAGCGACGCTCGTGATACCACAACATTCATTTGAAAGGAGTTAATCAATGTCTGCTGCAACTGAAGAAATTCTGGAAAAACTCAAGGGCTTAAGCTTGCTGGAAGCTTCTGAATTGGTCAAGCAAATTGAGGAAGCTTTTGGCGTCAGCGCCGCCGCACCTGCTGGTGGTGGCATGATGATGATGGCTCCTGGTGCTGCTAGTGCTGCTGCTGCTCCCGCTGAGGAAGTGGAAGAGCAAACCGAGTTTGATGTGGTGCTCGAAGAATTCACAGCTGATAAGAAGATTGCCGTCCTGAAGGTGGTACGGGCCCTCACCGGTCTGGGTCTGAAGGAAGCTAAGGATTTGGTAGAGGGAGCACCGAAGGCCATTAAGGAGGCGATCGCGAAGGATGCGGCTGAGGATGCTAAGAAGCAACTGGAATCGGCTGGTGCTAAGGTCAGCGTGAAGTAACACGCCTTCTGCTGACTGGTGAACGCTTGCTATCAACTGACAACTCTCTAAGGCGGGACAAGTCCTACCTTAGGGACTCGCGGTTTCATAGTACCAATGATTTCGCTACTCCTTCGAGAAATTGATGGTATGGCCAGTACTCTATTGGGGCGCAAGTCTCCTACCACAGCTTCCAGACCCCAGCCCCGGAGAATTTGACTCGGTAACAGGGGACTGTGGGCCATCGCCTGGCCCTGCAAATTATCCTTCCTCAATGTCTCCGGAGTAGTGCGAGTAGCGCTCTCCGGAGACATCGAATCCCCGAAAATGATAGCTTATGTCAGTGCCATTCAATCCTACAACCGGCGGGACCCAGGTCCGTCAAGACTTTCCCGTCAAAATGGCTTACCACCCCTCAAAATTATGCGATAATTCCGAAAAGTACAAAAAGTTGTACAATTAGGGGATAAGATGGATTGTTGATGAGAAAGCGTTTCAACAAATGCCTATATATGACAACAATTAGCTAAATTAGCCAAACAGGTAGTATCTCATGACGCGGAGCCCGCAGAAATACTAACCATCCACATGCATTAATATACAACAGAAAAAAACAGTTTTATTTGCAAGATGGAATCAGGTGGACTTCATAAAATTTGTCAGGATCTATTAGCAGATATCGAACAGAGGAATACAGGTCTGAGCAAACCTAGGCGATTGGGTTTGGCCAACTTGGTCGGTTGCATGTTGTCAGAGAGGACTGCTAATCTAATGGTATTGGCAGCAGCACTACCTCGGACAATTAAGCTTTCGGAAAAACGGGCACTGGTTCCGGTAAATGTAGTGAGCAGAAGTATTGCTATATAGGGATTAAAGGCGATAATATATTTCAAAGATGATATGTCAAAGTGCCAGACCCATGAAAGCGCTCTTAACCCAAAGATGTCCTTGTTGCGAGAGGGAAGAAGTTCATGCTCACCACCAGTATATAACTAAAAATAACGGCTCACGAACCATTTACTATTGCCTGGAGTGCGACATCTATTTCAGTGAGACATTTGCAACCCCCCTAGCAGGACTTCCGACACCATTAAGTCGGGTCATAGAGATTCATCCAGCCAGAAGTGAAGGGATGAGCCTCAAGGGAACAGCGCGTACCTTCTTAGTCTCAAAGAAAAGTATAATTGACTGGGAAAGCCCCTTGGGGAACATCAAACCAACGAGGATGCTCTATAGCCTACTCCATCAATTTATTGAACTTGAGATTGAAGGAGATAAACTGTATACCAAAGTTGAAAAAACCAGCTCCCTAGTCTCAGTGAAGGGTGGACGATAGTGCTCATGGAGCGAGCCAGTCGATTATGCACGGAATTGCACTGTGGTCGTAAAGACCAGCAGATGGAGAGAGAAAGCTCTCAATTGGTAGAGGTGATTGCCCAAAGGGACAATCTCACCTTGTTCACAGATGGAGAAAGACGTTATTCTTATGGACTCTTTGGCATCTGTCATGAGGTGATCCGTAACGGCAAACCCGGTCGTCCCTCCAAGGGCTTACCCAAAGAGATACGAGTGGGTTTGAAAAATAAAGGTTCGCTCCTTAATCGGGGTCGAAAACGCAAAAAGTTTGAAGCTCCCGTTGGTGAGCATCCTCAAACAGACTCATTGATTCCATCCGCTCAGATTCATGCCAATCACGTGGCGATGCGCGAGGGGTAGTGCGAGTAGAGCGCTCCCCGAGTGCATCGACGAGGCATTTAATGCTTCCCCTCCTCGACGCAACAGTGCTTTTCGGCGCCGAACGAGTACCTATGCAAAATCTTGCAAACATCTACAGAGAACCCTGGATGTATTCTGGGTCATCCACAATAAGTTACGAGTGCATTTCACGACAAAAGCTGTGATGGCTGTGAAGTTAGGCATTTTTGAAGCCAGTCTATCTTGGTCTCAAGTCTTTAGGATTCGATCTGCTTTATAATCCCCTATATATAAGAGATACATCCCTCACAGGCAACGGAACCAGTACCGAAAAACGCTATCAATATATCAGTAGGTTTCTCACCAGTGACGACGTGGATGTTGTGGAGGTAATGACTTCTTATGAACGGGAGTTAAGTGAGAAGCTGACTGCTTGTGGAGAGCAGTTAATACTAATCTTAGGCCAAAGCAAGGTGGGAAATGCCTTTGAAATGTTGATGGTGAGTATCAGCATGGTCCGGAGCTCTTTGCCATTGCTTTGGCATGTTCAAAAAACCAAGAGTCCATAGGTTTCTCAGAACAAAAGCAATTACTCTCAAAAGTATACCAGATGCTGTCTGAGAAGTTTTCCATCTTGTTGATGCCTGACAGGTTCTCTGGTACCCCTTCATTAGTAGAATGATGTCAAAATCATCAATGGAGCTACCGAATTCGTCTGAAGGGCAACCTAATTTTCCAACGGAGGAGAAATTACGCTGTAAGATGCCGCAGCATTGGGCGTAAAAATATTGAACGGAGCTTGCTTTGGGTATCAACTTAAGCCGGGAAAAGAAAAAAAGGATTTTGGGTATAAAAAAGCACAGAAAAATCAAAAACTCTGTGGTAGACCACAGAGTGCTATATTGTATCCTTGTAGAGATTTGAACAAGGATACAATGAACTTTAATATAAGAGAACGTCGCCAAAAAGTCGCGCAATGCATGCAAGATAAAGGTAAGCAGACTCTTGAGTTGATAGGGCAAGCCACCTTGATGTCCAAAAGTAGCGTGGCTCGCCATCACAAGGCTATTGCCCAACGCAATCGATATCCAGAATCTCCTTTGTGGGAGACGTGGTAGGGAGTGGTTAAAGTTGTGCGCAGTTGTGTAATATTTCGGGATCAAGCAAGGGGTGGGAGCAGAGAGCCTAGTCGTGAATTTTTGATCCTCAGTGCATTTAGAGGGCCATGTGGCGGTGTCAGCCAGTGCGCTACGGAGTGTCAAACAGCGCCTGAGCGAGCAGATTAAAGCCTATGGAGATGAACAAAAGTCCAAGTGTTGCCAGAAGGAAGGGAGTGAGATTGGGGGCAGATGAGACAAACTTTTCCCAGCCGATATTGCTTCTGATGGAGTTAGGGAGCGGGTATTTGTTGGTGGAAACGGAAAAGGAAGAGCGCACCTAGGATAAGTTGGACAGAAGAACTCGACAAATGTGGAGTGCTCTGGGACTGGCAGATTCAGGGTTTGGTCAGGGATGGGGCACGAGCGCTGATGGGGGTTAGGGTCAGAGAAACTCCGATCTGTCCATGCACCCGATTTATTTCATGCCTTGAGGGCCTTAGCTCAACCCTTGGGACAGAGTATTGGGGGTCAGCTGAGTTCTGTCCATCAGGAACTCCAAAAGTTGCAGCAGCGCCAAGACAAAACACCCAACCCCACTCAACAACAAGCCTTTTTCGATATCTCTGCTCCTTGCTCTTGTCCGGTGGTGACATGGCTGCGCTCCCGCAAGGGATACGGCACACAGGAGACATCGAGGCCTCAAAGTATCACCAGCAACAGCGGTTCTCTACCCTCCAACAACCCCCGACTTACCACCAGGCTCTGTGTGCCATCACCAAGGCCCTGCATCCCTTTGATGACTCTACGGGAGAGTGGCAGTTATGGCAGGCAATCGAACACCCTCTGATGGTTCCTTTGAGAGAGTTAGAACAACTCACCTGACCAATTGAACCTGGTTAAAGGTCTGGAGGCAGTGGAGACATTCCGCAGGTCAAATCTCTACTTTCCCACTTAGGCTTGCATATTTGGTGGCAAGGGGTTATCCAGGAGTTGAGCCAGCTTGGAAATGATGAAACTCTCCAGCAATGGCTACAACTTCGTCCTTTTGCCCTGGGTCTATTGGCAAGAACAAGCTGATAAAACTCGACATCCTTCCTTGCAATCTGACTATCGACAAGGGGCGAGGGCAGGCGATGGCACCTCTGACAGCACACCCATTTTCTGCCCACCTCGCTCCTCAAGAGTGGCAATTTTTGCTCTTGTGGTCTCAAGGCCAGTGTGACCGCAGGAGAGGGTACTTCCTCTGCCGTTGAAGGCAGAAACAGCTATCTCTCTGGTCTTCACCAAGCTAGAGGAGAGTTCTCTCCCCAATCTTTAGCCCCTCTGACTATTATTCACAATTTCGACTTACGACCCGCGGATGGTTCCACTGCTGCGGAACGTCTCTTTGAGCAATCTTTTCCCTTGGTGTTTGATTGGCTTATGGCGAGGATGGGTGATCTCCCTTGACCCGGCGGTCAAAAAAGCACATCACCCACAAGCCTTATCTACTCTAGCTTTCCTGGCTTAAGTTGATACCCCTTGCTTTAACACCAAAGAAGTGAAAACCAATATTGGCATCCTTCAGGATCCTGGCTATGAAGAACCTTGGATCGTAGCGGCAGGATTGTCCCGCCTCTGAGCACAAAACACTAGATTATGGGATTCGCTGGGGAATTGAACCCATGTTTTCTGATTTCAAAAGCAGAGGTTTTGGGATCACTGAGACTCAAAAAGAGCATGCAGATCGTCTTGAGCGTTTGATTTTGGTTATGGCACTAGCCATGTATTGGTCCACATCTGCTGGTATGAGTGATGAAACGCCTTTACCCAAGTCACAAAAAAACGCTTCCGTTCTTGGTGTTCTCTGTTTACCACTGGACTTCGTCTGATTATTAGAGCGATTCTTCATGGACTACCGGTCCCTCCTCTATGGGATCGCTGGAAAACTGAGGGGTGGTAAGGTCAAAATGGAGTCAAATCTTCTCGATGGAGTCAAATCGGGGTAAAGATATAACTCCCCCCTTCGCCCTTAGCTGTGGCCCAGCAGCAGCAGCTAGCTACGAATCCTCGACGCCACCAAGCTTAATTCTGCGTTGCACTTCGGACGGGATGATAGACATAGTTGCAATAGTTTTAAACCTAGACTACAAGCGACTTTCAGTTATGTGCAAAAAGAGTATCATCCCCAAAATGTGCAACGCCCTTAATTCTATTGGCGCTTTAACATCTTGCGCTTTAATATCTCACCTGCACCAACAGCACCAAGGGCTAATAAACCAACAGCTTCAGCTGGTTCAGGCACTGAAACTGGTGTCGGACCAAAGGTAAAGTCATCTATGACAATCCATCCAACATTATTAATCTCAAATCGAGCGATCCCAGGACCAGATATGGATAAAGTCTGTGCTGCTTCCGCTGTAAAAGTGTCAGAAGCAACAAGGTTGTCAAATTCATTGAACCCTAGAAGAGTTACAGTATCTATCTCCTCCCATAAGGGGTTTTCAGCATCACCTGCAAAGACTGAAATAAAATCGACTGTTTCCGTCAAAAAACCGCTGATATCTCCTCCAAAAAATAAACTACCGGGATTTGCTGCTACGTTTGGTGGAGATTGAGGCAATGCGCCGTCCATCTCCCCGTAAATCCTTAAGGAGTTGTCAAAAACTACACCTAAATCCATGAAGGTATCGCCAGCAATAGTTTCATCGTAGCTAAATTCATCAAAATCAATGGTTACGAGGGCCTGGGCTGAGTTAGTTGGCATTAAAACAGCTAAAACCGTCGCCGCAGCTAAACTTTTTCCGGTCTACGACCGGAAAAAGTTTAGTGATTTTTTTGTGTGTGCTTGATAGCTCATATTAGTCTCCCAAACTCAATGTTTTTTGACAGCTCTGCCGAGCGCCGGTGATTTTCCTGGCGCTCGCACTATCAGCTAGAGGGACGCTAATCCAGGGTAATCGCAGCTAAATCTGCCTCTTTTAATACCCAGATTTCAGAGTCATTCAGCATTATCAAAACATGATGGGTGCCTGAAAACAGGATGAATTCTGCCAGAAAAACTAGCTATTGCTCTAGTTATATGTGAACTCATAGGTTTGATAATAATTTGGGACTTGATATTTTTTTATGTTGACAATAGTAATTCCACAGATTTTATGCAGCCTCATGTCCCAAGAGAACTTTAAGCGCATAGTCATTATCTAGTGCAGCGTATGAGGGTTTCATTGCAATACTCTGTTTTGAAGGTTGCAAGCTTCGAGTAAATTGATACATAATCGCCGCCATTGTCCCATATTCTGAGGACCATTTCCGGTTCTAATCTGCGTCGAGTCTTCTTTAAACGTTACATCTAAGATCCAATGAAGACTATTTTCAACCCCCCAATGAGAGCGAATCGCTTTCGCCAAAACAGTGGCATCTGCTTGTAGACTCGTGATGTAGAAACATATTTCGGTGGTTCGCTTATTCCACAGTTGACCTTGCCGTTTTACCATTACCACCGTAGCCAAACCCTTCCATTTCGACTGTTAAATTCAGTATTTTGTCTATGGATACCGCCCATACAAACGCGATGTTCAATACGATGATGTCCCTGTAGTCTCACTATAACTATAGTCAACCCCTTGCCAAGGTTTGCACCTGTTGAAAAAATGCCGACACTTCTTTGTAGAGATTCTCTTGATTGCCCTTGAGGGCAAGAATATATTCCCCCTTTTGGTCAATTATTTGGGCGGCAATTTTTCTTGGTGTTCCCATAGCATCTAGGGTGATGATCGCTCCAGTTATATCTATTAGCTGCAGCAACTCGGAAATAGCTATAATTTCATTCGATTTCTTTGCGACAATTTGTTGAGCTAACACAGCTGTGTCCCCCGGGTAGTGCGAGTAGCGCCCTGGGTCTCCTGGGTAGTGCTTTTAGCGCTCCCAGGAGACCCAGCACCGGGGGACACAGCGGCCCAGGCACTAACGGTATGCAAGGCTTTCAATCCCTTCTCCCGGTCATAAGAACCCCGTGCAGTTTTACCATCGATACTGATCACATTGATATCGAGTTTGGAACTCAAATGCTTGCTCCAAGCCAAAAAACACTCGTGCAATTGCTGCGGGTCTCCCATGGCCAAGACCCTGGAAAAGGTATCGTGAGAAGGGATACCGTGAGGCAACTCGCGCAAAGGTCTCTAACCCTCCTGGGAAGCGTTTGCCATAGGTCTCTATCGCCACCATGTTGTCAGCGCCACATAAAATTGCCAGTATCGCTCCGGGTCACTATATCAATCAGTAAATGCTCGGCGTTTAACTCTGGGGTCATCTAATGCTTCAAACTCTTTTAGTACGCTCTTTTTTAAATTTTTTAGCTTGTTAAAAGGAAGGGGTTTACTAACATATCCAAATCCTTTTGACATAATTTTTGACTTTACTCAAGTGTCCCTACTCTGCTCGACATCAGTTGACAAGGGGTGTGGTCAAAAGTAGTTGATAGAGTAGAGGAGAAAAGCTGTCCCCTTGGGTCAATTATGATAATCATTATCATTCTCTTTTACCAAGGAGAACTTTGGTTCACAATCCATGCATGTAAGCAGGTGGGCGTAAATCAACTGGCCTCTGTTAAGAAATGTCTTATCGCGCCCATCTACTTCTGGAAGAAGCTTGAGCGCCAACTTAACAAAACTTTACTGCCGTTGAGTTGACTTATGCACACCTACTTATCAATAGTATATAATGTGGTCTTGTGGGATTTTTTTGTAATATCTGTACAAGCATTCTGGGCAATTTATAACCTATAAGTTGCTAGGGCCGCACGTCGCGAATGCGCTCGTGCGGCTCCGGACGACTGCATGGCGACTACCCCTGGAGCTGCACTGGCCCTTACTGCGCTGGGATCTTCTGTACTCTTAAATAATCACACTCCAGCAGCATATTTCAAGCCAAGTCGTAGTCTTGAAGCAGTCAAACTTCTTAACAGGAAGGTATGGTTATTACTACCCTGGTATTTTTGCTCGGAGGGTCTCAAGTTGCCAAAAATCCGACCAGCAATTATTAGCTTGTAGAATGAGTAGCCCTAACATCGGATTAATATTATCAGGATGCCAAGTCACGCCGGGAATCTTTAACCTTTTTTGTGGTATATAGCGATGAGCACTTTCAATTTCTCCTGAACCGATGGGTAAACCTAAGGAGAGCAACCGGTGATAATTAATACAATCAGAAAAGCCTTGCAGATACTTACACAAACGGGATAAACGCTCTTGATTTTTTGCGGTGAGCAATGCCTTCCTGCTTCCGAGACAGGTAGTGATAAACATGTAGTGATGGCACAACTAACCCGACAAGAATTTGTTGTAATCATGCACAAAATACCAAATCGCGTGATTTTCTTCTTAGAGAATGATAATGTTTTCCGAACCAAGCGACTAATTCTTTGCCTCGTTGTTTAACCTTTCAATATGATTAGTTTTTCCAGTTTCTTTACCTACCGCAATAGTAACGCTTTTTCGGTATTGTTATATGCTTCCCAAAAAGTAAAAAACCGCGTCGATAAACAGGAGGTAAATATTTCCACAATTTTTTTGCTGAGACTGCGATCGCCCAACTCCTACAATTTGTTTTTGTATCAAGTGCCAATGTTTGTTTTCTTTATTCCCAAGACCACATTTCATCACAGTCAATAGTCGATTTTCCTTTGGGCTTGTCTGAAACCTTTAGATCACCGCAGATTTTTTATTAACGTTTGTGAAACCTTTACTCGACGCTATTCTTTCAAGTAATAGCTCATCTATATTCTTTTTCTTTTCGGACGATACCTGCTGTCGGGTTTTCAATTTATTGCCGATTTTTTACATATTTTTGCTTTTTATTATGAGTACTACCATTTTTTACTGTTCGCTCACAATTACAATAAGGGCAATTGGGTCGCGACGATGATGATGTGTTCATAAGTCTATACTCGCTTTTGACTAATAACATAAGAGCATTTTTCTGATGAGCTATACATGAGAATATTTTATCATTGCTATCAATTTGGCTAAGATAAAGAGCTGTTATATCATTCCTAAGAAAAGTAAGGATTAATAGAGGGATGGAATGTTCTATCACTACATATTTATCACTACCCCGAGACATTTTTGAAAATTTGTCAACAGTTGCTGTACTTTCCCTGCATCAATTTTCGATAGTTCTTCATTTACCAAATCTTGTTTTTCGCTTCCCTCCAGCCCCAGAGCTAGCGCGTCGCGCACTGCGTATCAGCGGTTTCATAAAGATGTTGTTTGAGATAACAACGCTCCAGGATAAATTGCAAGTTGTTAAATTGTAAGTTGTCAAATTGCTCCTGGAGTTCTGAGGGTAGCCCATTACCACCATCTCCGACTGCATAGACGTGACGCGCGTAGTGACATCCCTTGATCTATTGCTGCACTTACCAATTGATTTACAAGGATAGGATACTTGCTCATTTATGCTAGAAAATTGCGCTTTTCTTTGTTTTAAACTGGACTTTTCTTACCAACTCTGACTGCTCGCCACTAGTTCGCTCTTTTTTCGGCAGTTGCCGTTTTTTTGTTAACTGCTGGGTTTGAGCTGATTGGAAAATGCCAGTACTCAGATGACTACCATCAAGTTCCACCAAAATTTGATCAACTCCAGGTCTGACATCGAGGGGTTTATGATATTCTGCTCTTGAACGTTCTAGTCGTTGGGAAACATATTCCTCTGCCTGGGGAGCAATTTTGACTACCGCTCTTCTGAGGAGATAAGGATCAATACTCCATCCATAGTGTTGTTCAAATTGTTTAGCTGCTTGTTGATAAGATTGACTGATTCCCAAAGATACCAATCGCGCATCGCGTAGCGTGGCGCAGCCATAGCTTTTTATAAGGCTGGAGAACGCCCAACATCAGTAATGCCTAATTGGTTTTGACTGGACGAGTCCCCTGGAAAAGTCTTGCGGTTCCATAGATAGGGTGATTCTACCTCTATCGGACCAAAAAGCACTCCATATTTTACTCGTATTTGACGGTGAACCTGATATCCTTTTTCCAAGTCATCTGTTGTCAGTTGAGAACTTAAGTAGCTCAAAATCATCAACATTAGTTGCAAGCCAATTAAGCGTAATAGCTTGAAAATTTATCCTCTGAACGGATCTGTACCTTATTCGTGCTCAGAAGATTCTTGGGAGCGAATGGCATTAAACAACGATTGACAAACTTCCGTATCGGACATCTGTATAATCTTCATGCATGGCAGTGTTGATAATTGATTTCATCAGGATTATCAATACTGTCATATTTCTTCCCAGAATGCAAGTACGGATATGAAGAAAACGTCGCACAATCCCGGAAATTATATACTATTCATACATGTATGTCAAGTGATACTTGGTTTTCCTTGCTAAAAGAGAATGATAATCATTATCATTCATTAAGGGCAAAATTTATCCTATGCTCTATCAACTACTTTTGACCCCGGATGCCTTCTTTCTCCCAAAATGGCTCGGTGCAGTGAAACCCAACCTTTGTTGCGGGACAGTAGACAATGTTGTGAATTGATGCCAGCTTCTGCTCGTCAAATCCACTCAGCTCAATTTTTTTGAGGATGGAAAAGGGAATAGTGCACAGGACATAGTCGCAACTACGAGTTTGTAATTGCCCGTTTTCTAACCAAGAGACTTCTACAGAATCTTCCTGTACGCCCAAGGCTACTACTTCTCGGTGGCATTGAATCGGAGCTTTAATCGCAGCCGCTAGACGCTCTATCAGCTGATATATGCCCCCTTCTAATTGCCATAAATCGTGGCTAGTCTCTGCCAATATATCGCCGAGAAACATGTCGAGGGCTTTGCTACAACTATCGCGGAAATCGAGGTGAGATTTGAGAAAACCTTGAAGGTCAATGGTAGAACCATCCTCACTGAAGAATGGTTCTAGATATAACCTCTCTAGCTCATCTAGCAAATGGGACTTCAAGTCTTGCTCGAAACTGGCACGGAGAGCGCCAGGAGCGATCGCATCAACGATGGTTTTCAGCCAGGCAGTAAAGAGACGAGTCTTTTCGCTATAGGCTGAGAAAATTCCTCGATCCTGTTGATCGAAGATCCTGGGAGCATCTTTCATCCGGCAAATTTGGCCTCAGATATTCATCAGAGCATTTTGCTCCTCGAATACCGTGATCAATTTGCGGAGTTTATGTCCCAGTCCCATCTCATAGATATAATGTAGGGTATGTTGGTGTTTCTTGGGGATGCGCATTGCGCCAAGTTCGACCTGGGGGGCACCAGGCCCGTCCCCAAATCGGTGTGTCCAGACCCGACCGCCGATGCGCGGGCTACCTTCAATGATATCGACATGGTGACCTAGGCGTTCGAGTTCGTAGGCCGCCACCAGCCCCCAGGATAGTTACCTGCTTGCCTGGTTGTCGATTGGCATTTCTGCAGTTTTGTATTGTTGTTTTGATGTCCATTTTTCAACAAATCCGTTGTGTTCAACATGTGGTGATGCACAAATAACCCGATAAACATTATTAACCAGATCAATAGCCAACTGTCTCCCATATAGCTTGGTGGTAGATGGAGGCATAGGTTCTCGGGAATAGCTCAAATTGGGTAAATCTGAGTTGATTCAATTACTCTGTTGGGGTGAGAAATCCTTTGCTGTATGTCAGAGTAGCTATGTCACTTTCCCCTACCTAATCTTGACTACATCCAATTATCTCGGCATTCCGCATGTTAGTTCGGGTAAAACGCATCTAAATCAGCCTTTCCCAGTAAGCATTCTGTAACTGGACAGTGCTTATTTATTTAGACGTATTCCATTAGAAATATAAAGATAAAAAGGAACAGAGGTAGGACAAAAAAACATTCCCGCAGGCGACGCCGCAGGAATGCTCTATACTGGTATAATTATTGATAATCAACCAGTATAAATTGATTATGTCTATTCTATATCTCGTAGAGCAAATATTAAGCGAGCTACGAAAGCGTCTTTAGTAGGCAAGCGGCAAATGAGATGGTTCGTGCTGCTGATGTGGGGTGTTTTACTATGTTCAATGGCTCCAGCCGTGACAAGTTATTTGAACGCTGTCGGCCTGAGTGAATACTACTACCATCAAGCCAAACAGCTGGTTTCACTCACAGGCGTGGAGCGTGGTAAAGTTATCACAGACTTGGCAACAATGCTTGAGCAAGCATCCCAATTTACATCGGCTAAAGGGGAAACCAGTGTATGTGGGAGATGGCATCAAAATCAACAAGGAAGGACGGAAGATGCCAGCAGTTAAAACGCTGCACCAAGAGTCAGACAATACAAACAAAGCCGACTGGATTCGAGGCAGTGCGATTCGTTCCGGCATAAGCCAGTAGGTGAAAGTCGGGTCTGGCTCTATCAGCCAGATAACTCTGGTTATCATGGGGGTTAAATTCCCTTTCCCCAGGTACGGGGGTCGAGGGTACTACCGGTCGGAGGTGCTACGGAGCCACATCGCCGTGGTGCCTCCCGAGGACTTAAATGTAGGATAACTGGCAGCCTAAGCCGGTGACGCCGCTAGGAAAGATGCTAATGGTTAGAACAAGCGAACCTATGTAAACCTCGTTAACCAGAACCAGCGGAAGAAGGCTTATGCGCTTGCCCAAAAAGGGAAATGGTAGTTAGTATTAGCTCTTGCCTCTGGCTAATAACGTACTCAAAGAACTCCCGGGGTATAGTAGGAACCTAAAAGCATCGTGAAATGATACTAGGGAACGAAGTAACCTCTCGTGAGCTGTCCCCATTTGGACAAGTTAGATGTAAAGCGCAAGCCACGAAGAAGAAGGATGTCCTAAGAAGCTAACGCCCAGGGTAATGCCTGTGGATATGCAGACGTAGGACGGATATGGTAAGACACCCTTGGGAAAAGTAACCTTAATGTCACAGAACTAGGGAGAAATTCCGAAAGTACGAATTTTGGATTCAAATCTTAGCCAGGTAAAGTTCAGAGCCCTTACGAAAAGCGGAAAGCAGAATGGGGAAGATGTTAGTAAAGAGCGGCGAGTATGGTTTGCTGAACTATCCTCCGCGAACCTTCCGCAGCTCAGTACTTAAACGGTCCAATAGGATTGACCATAAGGGGTAAAATTTCAAAGGGTAAGGGACAACGGGGGTAACCCCCAGTAATCCTACTGATGACAACAGCTTACCAACCAGTAGCCGTGTGCGGTTCCAGTCGCTCTTCAGGTTTCGCTCTTGGAGGGTTGGGGAGTGATTCCCAGCTCGACCCCGACCATTACGAAGGGATGCTTATCTCTCCTATTGGGAGCGGCTGATGCTTTGGAAGCTGTGCCCATAGTTTTACGAATCCATTCCGGGATTACAGCAGCACGAAGCACGAAGCACAGACAATTACCCTCGTAGATCGGATGGCCGCCAGTGCGCTTAGCCACCGAAGGTAGCTACGTTGTACTGGATGCGTTCTTTGCTGCCGGGAGCTTGATTGCCAAGTTCCGTGAAAACCAGTTACACCTGATTAGTCGTGTGCGGATCGCTTGCCGTTGGTAAACAGCCCTTGCCACCTCCTCCACCCAAGCGAGGACGCGGGAAACCACGCATATGGGGAGAGCTCCTACAGTTACGAAATCTGTTTACTGATACCTCGGACTTTATCAGTTCCACAGTAGCACTCTACGGAAAGCAAGTAACAGTGAGCTACCGCAAAGCGTGACTTACATTATCGAAGTCCACAGCATTTAGTGCGGTTTGTATAGACTGTGCTACCCTGTGGTAAGCAAATGATTCTTCGATGTGCTCGAAGAGCGTGCTCCTAGCGCGAGCACATCGAATGTCAAAAGATATCACTCTATCCGGCATGGCTGCGCCCCCAGCGCAGCGCTATCGGAAGTTATTGAAGCTTATGGATGGCGGTTCTTTCTTGAGGTAACTTTCCGTACACTCCCAAACGTTATTATGGGGTTTCAGCTATCGTTTCTGTTCGATATCTTTGCTCCTTGCTCTTGTCCCAGGGGACTCGGCACACAGGAGACATCGATGAAAAGTTTTCCCCCTACTCCACGGTGGCCTAAAAATATTATCCTCGATCAGTTCCCTGTAGAGGAGCGCCCACTTCTCAATCGTAAGATTGTCGCTATGGAGCGTTTTGTGAACCTTAACGCTGTGGGCTATGGCTGCGCCACGCTGCGCGATGGGAATTTGACAATTGCTAAGTGTGGAAATGTCAGTAGACAGAGGCGCGAGGTTTTCCCCATTGGTGGAGCACTCTGCCCAAACATGGCAACCCCACAGCAACTTATTGTCCGTCTTACTCTTCAAGATAGAGCTCGACATATTGAGCGTGAAATGTAGACCCGGCTTACTTTTGACTAAATTCATTTCTCTGCGGCCCCGACGAGTAGCAAAGCCTTTAACAGAGAGGATTGTCTGTTAACTTTCCTCGGCGCAATCTCAGCTAGAACTTTTGACTGTCCAGTTCGGTTATAATCGTTATGTTATTTCCGCCGTGCCCCGGCCAGATGAAAATGCAACTGATTTGTGCCCTGACCACATGCTATAGACCTGTTGTCGGGATGGGAGCAGCCCATCTGACTAGATTGGCGATAAACTAAAAGGGGCGTGATGCAAGGCAGAGATTTTATGGCAGTCCACTCACAAAATCCAATCGAATTCGGCACCGATGGCTGGCGAGGCGTAATTGCCGCAGATTTCACATTCGATCGGGTAGCATTAGTCGCGCCCATAGCCGCTCAAGTGCTAGCCCAAGTTTATGGTGACACCGTCCCTAACAACACCGTTATCGTCGGTCACGACCGGCGCTTCATGGCCGAAGACTTTGCTCGCACGGCAGCTGAGGCAATTGCAGCGGCGGGGTTTGATGTCCTATTGACTGAGACCTATGCCCCCACGCCGGCTTTTAGCTGGGCCGCTAAGGAAAATAATGCCTTGGGGGCGATCGTCATCACGGCTTCTCACAATCCTGGAACATATTTGGGCTTAAAAGTCAAGGGGGCTTTTGGCGGATCGGTTCCCCCAGAAGTAACTAAACAGATTGAAGCTCGGTTGCACGAAGAACCACCAGTAGTTGCTCGACCTGGAACGATCGCCAAGTTCAATCCCTGGTCCAGTTACTGCGAAGTGCTAAAGTCAAAAGTAGACATTGGATTGCTCGAATCTGCCATTACGGAGGGGAAACTAACGGTGTTTGCGGATGTGATGCATGGTGCAGCTGCCGGTGGGCTAAGCCAGATAATCGGGGCGCCAATTCGGGAAATAAATAGCGATCGGGATCCGCTGTTCGGTGGCGGTGCGCCGGAACCTCTACCCCGTTACCTGTCTGGGTTGTTTAGCTTGATGCAAAATCACGAGCGTGCGGTGTCTCCTGGGAGCGCTGCATGCGCTGCGCGCACGCAGCGCGATCGCACTACCCAGGAGACACCGCACGGAGACTTAGTAGTAGGATTAGTATTTGATGGAGATTGCGATCGCATCGCTGCTGTAGATGGGCAAGGAAACTTTCTCAGTTCCCAGTTTTTAATCCCTATCCTCATCGGACACCTAGCAGCAAGAAGGAGATTTACCGGGGAAGTAATCAAAACTATCAGCGGTTCTGACTTGATTCCCCGGGTAGCGAGTCTCTACGATCTGCCAGTACATGAGACAGCAATTGGTTTCAAATATATCGCCGATCGCATGTTATCAACCCAAGTCTTAATTGGCGGTGAAGAGTCTGGGGGCATAGGCTATAGCACTCATATTCCCGAACGAGACGCCCTGTTGTCGGCCCTGTATGTGCTAGAAGCAGTCGGACAATCGGGTGAAGATTTGAGCGCTCTTTATCGCCAATTGCAGCAGGAAACGGGTTATACTTCCGCCTATGACCGGATTGACTTGCCTCTGGCCAGTATGGAAGTGCGATCGCGCATCTTTGCCCAACTGCAAGCCAACCCCTTAACGGAAATTGCAGGTAAATCTGTGGTAGATTGTAACGGAGTGGATGGCTACAAATTTCGCTTAGTAGATGGCAGCTGGCTGCTAGTACGCTTCAGTGGCACCGAACCCTTGCTGCGGTTATACTGTGAAGCAGCTACCCTCCCACAGGTACACCAAACTTTAGAATGGGCAAAAGTGTGGGTAAATTCGATCGGATAAAAACAGTATAGTTATGAGTGCCAAACCAGAGATTGACAGACTCACAAAAGTTTTGCTAATAGAGTGGCGATCGCTGCCCAATGCAGGGGGCATCTACCTAGCAATTGATGGAGCAGAACGAGTATGGTATGTAGAACAAGCTGCTGACATTCAGGAGCGATTTCAGTATCGCGATCGCCTGTTGCAGTTTCAGGATAATGGCGTGACTCATATAAAGTGGAAAGAGTGCGAAGATGTCTGGGAACGCCAGCAGGTAGAGCAAGAGTTGATCGCCTACTACAATCCCCCATTAAACGACGAACATCACCCCAACCGACTGCCAACAATTAACCTGGGGCTAACAGCAAGAAATCGATCGTTATGTGGAAATCAAGCAAATGCTGACAATGCTGAATAGGGAAATGAATGAGTTGAAGTATAACATTGTCTCGCGACTAGAATAACACGATGGCAAGCTGGAAACAGCAGCAGCAAAAATATCTCTGCAACGACGAAAATATTGGCAGTATTCTCCCGCCGTAGAGGAACTAAAGCAGCAACTCGCAGAACTCAAGAAACGAGAGGAGAAAGACGGGAAGACGATCTGCTCCCACGATAGCTTGTATCCAGTTGTACGGTTGTTATGATTGATGTAAAATCGCTCAACTGGAAGCAAACCTTTTAACCCACATTCCGCAGTCAGTGGAGCGAGGCTTTAGGTTTATGAAAGATACGATGTTTTTTACAGATAGTGTTTTTATAAAATCTCCCAAGCGGATTGAAGCTTTGGGTTTGATTATGGCTTTATCTTTGTTAGTATATACAGTCGCTCAACAGCAAGTGAGGTTAAAACGGACGAATGAAGTTGTCAAAAATAAGTTAGGTAGTCCTACTTCTAGGCCAACTTTACGTTTTATATTTCAATGTTTTCAGTCTATTCATATCTATAAACCACAGCGTTAAACGGATTTCAAATATTAATGAAGAGCGTTTACACTTGTTAAAATTCTTTCCTCCGGCATGTCAGCGGTACTATTTACTTATGTAAACCCTGTAAAAAAATGTTCAATAATAAGTCTTACTCAGGGTAATTTTACCTCTGAGTAGCTCTCTTATGAGCAATAAGAGGGCTTGAGGATCATAATTTTATATCAAGTAGGTTTGCTGTTGTTGATGGGTGTGGTCAAAAGTAGTTGATATCCTGGCCAAAAGGATTGCGCTGCGCGCACACGCTTCGCGTAGCGATCGACGCTGGCAGATTACATTGTAGCGCCCGTAATACTAAATTTTCGTGTTACGTGTAATCATAAATAATACAAAGCCAAGGGAGAGCCTTGATGATAGATTACATAGTAGCGCCCGTAATACTAACCTTTAGTGTTACGTGTAATCATAAATAATACAAAGCCAAGGGAGAGCCTTGATGATAGATTACATAGTAGCGCCCGTAATACTAACCTTTAGTGTTACGTGTAATCATAAATAATACAAAGCCAAGGGGGAGCCGCTTATCAACCGGTGAAATCGTCATAATTTTACTTTTTCTTTACCAACTGGTTTTGACCACACCCGTTGTTGATGGATATAAGTTTTTGGGTATTTTAAGGGACACAGTCGCGAGATTTTAATATATTAGTGAGTGTGTAAGAGTTGAGCATATGTATTATTATGTAGTACTATTGTCGTGCGGAATATGGGTTTTAATGGCAGCTTGGCGAATTGCTAATATTAATGAAAGATCGAGTCACAATTAACCATTCACAATTAACCATTCACAATTAACCATTCACAAAATCTCAAATGACAGTATTAGTAGTTGCTACCGGCAATCCAGGTAAAGTCAAGGAAATGCAGGCATATTTGGCTGATTTGGGCTACAAATTGCAGCTCAAACCAAAGGATTTGGAAATAGAAGAGACGGGCGATACCTTTATGGCCAATGCTTGCCTGAAAGCCTCTGGGGTAGCAAAGGCGACTGGCCAATGGGCGATCGCCGATGACTCGGGTTTAGCAGTAGAAGCCCTGAAGGGAGCTCCTGGCATTTATTCTGCCCGTTATGGTAGCACCGATGACGAGCGGATTAGCAGGTTGCTAAAGGAATTGTCAGATGCTACCAATCGTCGAGCCCAGTTTGTCTGCGCGATCGCGATCGCCCGTCCGGACGGTAAAATTGCCCTGCAATCTGAGGGCGTCTGTGATGGAGAAATTCTCCACCTTGGGCGTGGGACTAGCGGTTTCGGCTACGACCCAATTTTTTACCTGAAAGAGCAGCAGCTCACCTTTGCCGAAATGACCACTTCACAGAAGCAGCGCTACTCTCATCGCGGGAAAGCCTTGTCGGCGCTGCGGTCAAAGCTGCCGCTTTTAGATTACTAAGTCAGGGTCCCATCTGGAATCCTTAGATTGCTTCGAGATTTTTTTCCCCAGTCCGAATCCGGACAACCTGCTCAACGGGACTAACGAATATCTTGCCGTCGCCAATCTCCCCCGTGCGGGCAGCGGAGATGATTTTATCTATCACCGTATCAGCTTGGTCGTCGTTGACTACAATCTCCACCTTGAGTTTTTGCAAAAACTCAACGGTGTACTCCGAACCGCGATAGCGTTCAGTTTGACCCTTCTGACGCCCAAATCCTCGGACCTCAGAAACAGTCATCCCCACAATTCCTGCATTAACTAACGCGATTTTGAGTTCGTCTAGCTTAAAGGGCCGGACGATCGCTTCTATCTTTTTCATTTTCTTAAATCCTCAACTCAAACTTGTCCTGTAACTTTTTTTAGCATGGTGTTATTACCATCACTAGTCACTGACATTTATTCTCGTTCGCGTAGCGTGCGCGCAGCGCAATCCGTTACCAAAATTCCAATTCTTTAGCGCCGTTCTAAGAGGGGGCGGACAATCAAAAAGCTTGCAGCAAAGGCAAAGATGGCAATTAAAAAGATCGCGACAGCTAACCATATGCCACTCACCTCTGTTGCCCGGGAAGGCGGTTCCGGGCGACGATACCGACCCTCTTCCTGTTCGGCCAACAGAATTTTGTCCTTTGGTGCGGACGCTTCAGAGGGAACCGGTGCCACCACCGGTTCCCTTTTGAGTGCTATTGGCGGGCTAGTAACTGGTTCAAAGGAGTTAGCTACCTGTTGTAGGTAGATAACTGATTCGACAAGCTTTTGAATTTCCTGTCGCAACTGCTGATTTTGTCTGATTAACTGCTGATTTTCGGCTTTGAGTAACTCCACCGTTGTCTGGCTAGCTTGCATTTCTGTGGCTAACTCTCGGTAGACTGAAATCGGCACCGAAGGAGCGTAGTCAGCCGATAGGTTTGGCGTTATTTGACTAGGTGCAGTCAGATTGTTGGACATATGCTGCTTACATAGTAAGGGATTGTTTATGGGACTCGATAATTTTTCTAGCACAATTTTTGCAGTAGACGACCCATGGATCGCAATATTGAATTAAAGCATCTATTATCCCATCGCAACAGTGCCATGAATAGCCCGACCAGACCGATAGATTCAGATCTCCAGGGCGATGCTGCTGCGCAGCAGCTGCGCGATCGCACCCTGGAGATAAAGTATGGCGAGCGCCAGATAGCCGCAGTCAAGTTGATTACCTTCGACAATCCTCGCATCGGACGCCGCTATGATATCCACATTACCTTGCCAGAGTTTACTTGTAAATGTCCGTTTTCTGGCTATCCTGACTTTGCCACGATTTATCTCACCTATGTGCCGGACGAGCTGGTGGTGGAGCTGAAGGCTCTGAAGCTCTATATTAACGGCTTTCGTGATCGCCACATCTCCCACGAAGAGGCAGTCAATCTGATCCTGGATGAATTCGTCGCGGCCTGCGACCCCCTAGAAGCCACCGTCAAGGCCGATTTTAACCCCCGGGGCAATGTTCATACGGTGATTGAGGTCCATCACAGTAAATCTACTGAGGACTAGCACTGTCTGGAGGATCCCTCGTTCCCTGGCTGCTCTCCTCTGCGGGATGCGCTGCCTGGGAACGCAAGCTGGTCCAAAATGGACATCAGTTCGCCCTCGAAGGCGACTTGGGCGCGGTTGGTTCTGCCACCCACGTAAAAGCGATCGCCCTGTTGCAGGGCCCAAACCTGGGAGTGAGAGACATAGCTCATCAGCACCCCCAGCATCAGCAGACCAAAGCCAGTATAAACGATCGGGATGCCCGGATCTGCTTTAATTTGCAAGCCAGTGCTGCCAATCACATCGATAATTTTCAGGGTAACGCCGTTGACTTCTAGAGACATGCCATTGCGGACCGTATTTAGCAGTTGACCAGCGTTATCATAAACCAGCATGGTTCCTTGTAAGTCTGCTGTCAACAGGACGACGCCAGCAGTTAACTCTGGTTTAGTGGGAATCCAAGTACCCCAGAGACGACCAACGCCTGAAGTATCCAGCCGGGCCATCGGTAGTTGCAAGATGGGGCTGTTGTTGACTTGGATTTGGACAGCTGCAATTCCCCAATCTGCTTGATACAGTGTAACTCCCCGATAACGCAGGGGCTTGTTAACGTGAATTGTCCTGTGTTCGACTTCCTCTCCCTGGGAGTCCAAGACTGACAGGTCCGAGTAAAATTGGTCGATCGCCCCTTCGGTAGTATAGTCAATCCAGAAGCGATTTACCCGCACTGACCAATCTTGGGGAATTTGCGATGGGGCCAAAGGACCGGCATCGACAATATGATCGATCTCAAAGGTTTCGCCACTGGGTATCATTTCCTGGGCCACAAAGCCTGTCATCTGGCCGACGATCGCCCCTGCTAGAATTATCAGCATACTAGCATGGACGATAATGGGACCAATCTTGCCGACGATGCCTTTGCGGGCATAGAGGGAATCTTCTTCTCGGAAGATCCGATAACGAAGCTGTTGCAATAATGCTTCTAGGTCATCAAGGCGTACTGGATCTAATGACCTACTCAGGGCTAATTTTTCAAACTGGCTGGGTTTGTTGTAATATTTCCACCGTCGCGCTACTTTTAATGCGGGAAATTGGCGGGTGAAGGTGCAGGCCGTCAGACTGCTGCCAAACAGAATGAGAAGGGATAAAAACCACCAGGTCCGATAGACATGGTCTAGTCCCAGCAAGAGGATTACTTTCCAAGTTAGGAAGCCAAATAGGGCCGGATTTTCTGGATAGTTTTGCTGGTAAAATCCTAAGCTTTCCCCCTGTTCTATCACCGTCCCCGAAATGCTGAATATGGCGATCGCCAGCAACAGGACGATCGCCAGTCGCAAGTCAGCCAGGACTGGCAATAACTCTTGCTTCAACCACTTCCGGGGTATTTCCCACCATCTTTCATCTCTGGGCAAGTTTTCTGAAGTCATTTGCTAATTGTTCATTGAGAATTGTTCATCGATCTGTAGGGTGGGCATTGCCCACCTTATCGCTTTTTTTCCTATATTGAGAATTGTTCATCGATCCGTAGAGTAAGCATTGCCCGCCTTACTGTTCATCGATCCGTAGGGTGGGCATTGCCGACCTTACCGCTTGTTTTTCCATGATAATTACCCATTTTTAAGTTGCTGGAATTAAGCGGAAGAGGAGGGAGAAAACGCCAAATCCTACCAATAATACCCCGCTAGCGGGTGTAATCCAACCGGACCAGCGCCGCAATTCTAACAGCTTTTTAATCGAGGCGGTGAAGGTTCCCGCTAAAACTAAGGGCCCGACGTAGCCAGCGGCGTAGGATAGCAGCAATACCGTCCCCAGTATCGGGTTTTTGGTGGTGGAGATCCAAGCTAACAAGGTGGCTAATACGGGGGTACTGCAAGGAGAGGCTACTAGACCAAAGGTTAAACCCAGGAGATAGGATCGGACCCCTGGGGGCAAGTCTTTGGAAATCCATTCGGTGCCCCCAAAGGACGGTAGTTGCAGGGATAAGGCTTCTAGCAGATGCAACCCCATGACGATCGCGATCAGGCTAACGACGATCGGTAAGCCAATGCCGATTTGTCCGTAGACTTTACCCAGGACTGCTGCTATCATGCCCAAGCTAGCCAGAGTTGTGGCTAATCCTAGGGCAAACCAGGTAGACGCTTGCACAGCTTGGATACGACTTTTGGCTTCGTAGCCGCCGATGTAGCCGATGGCGATCGGCAGCATGGATAGCATACAGGGAGTGAGACTCGTGAGCAACCCGGCGGCGAATATGACGCCGATACTCAGCCAGCTGAGGTGTGTCAGTTGCTGGGAAACTAGGTTTTCTCCTAGTTGTTGCAGTTGGTACAGCCCGATCGATAGTTTTTCTAGCATTTCCTGTCAGTTGTCAGTGGTCATTCGCGTCCGACGGGTGTCTGGCCTCGTCCGAGGCGTCCGACGGGTGTCTCGCCTGTGCGGAGATTGTTCGTTCTCAATTCTCAATTCCCAATTCTCAAGAGTTCGCCCTATATAGTTCCTCAAGCCAAGCTGCTACGACTGGTGGTTTGGCTGTGAACCGGATGTAAAAACTGCCCGGTGCCGCAGGTTTTTCTAATACTTTAGCATAGATATCTTCTCTCACATCAGTGGGAGCGTTGGGCGCGAGCAAATTCAGCTTAATATTGCTCAACCCACTGGGCAGATTTTTGGCAGCTACCGGAATGCGCTGCGCGCACGCTACGCGATCGCAGTACACCTCTGCTTCTTTAGCAGAAAGCTTAACAATCCTCCCCGACAATATGCGATCGTCAATATGCTTGCCATCCAAAACCCTGTATTGGATCTCGATTCCTGCCGTCAGGGGTTTGAATATCTCTGCTTCTGAAGACAAAAACAGGTTGTATTCCCCCCTTATACCCTCAAGTTCGTAAATATTAATCGGTTCTTTAACCCCTTTCGGTTGTATTTGCTTTGGCCCCGAAACATTCACGCTCTCTCCCGCTGTTTTTAATGTCTGTTCTGAAATTAATATCTGACCTCCTACTGTATAGGATTCAATCCGATATGTCAAGTTGACATTACTGCCAACTATTCCATATTTGGTGCGTTTCTCGGAACCGATATTTCCCACCACCACTTCCCCCGTATTAATCCCAATCCCCATTTCTAGGGGCGGTAACCCCCATGCTTTCATCTTGGCGTTAACAGGTTCCATTGCCAACTGCATCTCCACGGCACAGGCGATCGCCCTTTGATCATCGTCTACTCTGGCAGTCGGTGCCCCAAATAGCACTAATATGCCATCTCCCAGAAACTCATCGATCGTTCCTTGGTACTTAGTAATCGCATCTGCCATGTATTCAAAATAGAAATTGAGGATTTTTACCACCTCTTCGGGGGACAAGCGTTCTGATATGGTTGTAAACCCCCTCAGATCGGAAGCAAGAATAGTGACTTTCCGCTTTTCGCCCCCCAGTTTCAATCCTGAGGGACTTGACAGTAAATTTTCTACTACTTCATCGATCAAGTAACGCCCAAAAACTTGACGAATTAGTCTGTTACTTTTTTCTAATTCTCTATTGCTGCTTGCCAAATTCGCTTCCGCATCCTTGCGATAGCTGATCGTTTCGGTGATTTTATGAAACATTTGATTGAAGGCAGAAATCACATCTCCCAATTCATCTTGGCGTTGGACTAAAGCTGAGTAAAAATTAGGCGGTTCTTCGTCTTTACTAATAGCTTTTCCCGCCCCAATCAAGTCATTTCTCAGACGGAGAATCGGAGTAATCACGATCGGGTCTAAGGCGATCCAAGTTCCCGCCGTGACCACAACCGAGATAATCAGTACCAGACCAGCAATCCGTAAAATAAAAGCCTTTAACTCTGGCTTGACAGAACTCGTATCGTGATGCAGAATCAAGGTGAAACCCCCCTGCATCATCTCCGGTGTCCATACCGCTTCATAGCGCTCGCCATTTTGGCTCCGCCAATTCATCTTCGATTCACTATGGACATCATCAAATGACAGCTGAGGTTCTTCACCAAAAGTACCCACCAGCGAGCCATCTGACCTGTAAAGCGCCCCGCCTACAATTATATGTTGAAGCTTCCCGATCAATCTGATCGGCTCAAGCTCATGGAGTTGTTTTACCTGCTCCAGGAATTCTTCATCATACATTTGCGGTTGGGTTATCTGCTTAATTACAGCCACCTTTCCTGCTGACACCTCTGATATCTGCGAGAGCAACTCTTGTTCTCTTCTTAATACTGAAGGAATCAGCAGAATTGCTTCGATCGCCACCACACTGGTAAACACCCAGAACACCACCTTCCTGGACAAGCGCCCCGTACTCAGTTGCCACTTACCTTTTGTCTGAGCCGACATTCCTTTTTCCTCCCTACTGCGCTGTGTCCTCCGGTCGGGAGATGTCTCCTGGTGAGGTATCTCCTGGGAGCGCTAGTCGCACTACCCAGGAGATACCTCGCGCTAAAAGCACTACCCAGGAGACATCGTAGGAGCACTACTCGGGAGACACAGCCTGCACATTTTTCCCATTTTATAGCAGATCCCTTGTCAGTTGTCAATTTTTAATTTTTAATTGTCAATGGGGTATCCGCCGCACAGCTAGCAGGGTAATGTCGTCAAACTGATCGGCTGCCCCAGCATGTTCTAGCACAGCTTCTGAGATTTGTTCTAGCAAGGTAGTGACAGAAGGGACAGGCTGCTCTAACATTGACAGCAATCCTTTGGTCGTGAAAAACTCGCCCCCAGCAGCCCGGGCCTCCGGAACGCCGTCGGTGTAACCTAACAGGGTCTGTGCGATTCGTTCTAGCCTAACGTGGTCAAACACGGAACGCTAGCCCGGTTTCATTAGCCGGGAACTCTGACCGCATGGGGGTTAAATTCCCCTCCCCCCAGGTACGGGGGTGACACCGGTCCTCGGTGCTACGAAGCGACATCATCGTGGTGCTAAGCGAGGACTCAAATGTAGGATAACTGGCAGCCTAAGCCGGTGACGCCGCTAGGAAAGATATCCAAGGTTAGAGCAGGCAAACATGTGCAAGCCTCGTTATAAGGAACCAGCGAAATAAGGCTATATGCGCTGGCCTAAAAAGGAAATGGTAGCTAGTATTAGTTTTAGACTCTGGCTAATATAGTACTCAAATAGCTCCCGGGGTATAGTGTGGACCTAAAGGTATCGCGAAATGTTGTTAGGGAACGAAGTAACCTCTCGTGTGCTGTCCATCAGGACAAGTTAGATGTTAAGCGCAAGCCACGGGGGGAGGGATGGCCCAAGAAGCGAATGCCCGGGGTAATTCCTGGGAT
This sequence comes from uncultured Hormoscilla sp., assembly GCA_963921275.4. Classification (GTDB taxonomy): domain Bacteria; phylum Cyanobacteriota; class Cyanobacteriia; order Cyanobacteriales; family Desertifilaceae; genus Hormoscilla. Next base: position 323,696 of record OZ001293.3, read on the forward strand.
AACATCTACAGTAATGTAGATGATGCTGGGTAGCCAGCGCTGACGTGGGTCGGTGATACTAGGAAGCTGCTGGAATGAGTAATCCTAAAAAGCCACGGAACTAATCCGAAACGCAAGTGGAGGATAAGGTATGGATAACTGGTAAAACTGACTTGAAAATGGTGATACTAACGGTTATCAGAACAACCACTCGCTAAACCAGGAAAGGGAAGAAAAGACAGGCGGCAAGGGCTAACGGAAGTAATTCCTATTAAGTCTACCTATGAAAAGGGCCTAGTACCCAGTAGCCGGATGCGGTGAAAATCGCAAGTCCGGTTCCTCAAGGGAGGGTCGGGAAGCGATTCCCGACTCGACCCCATCCCGCCCGGTTCTAAGCGAGTCTGCTGAACCTTAAATTTCAGGTCGGGCAACATTCCCACCGCTGGTCCGGTAGATTTAAGCCGCTGTTTCACCCCTCCATTCGGGTTGACGATAAATAGATCCTCGTGTCCGCCATTAATGTAGGTGAGCAAACCGGTCGCTGGGTCCAACACACCAAAGAAGAGGGTGGCAAACATACCCAGTTCGCCGTGATTTTCAGCGATGTAGTTATTGGTCACCTTCACAGCTTGCAAGGCATTCAGGTGAGCTAAGTTAATTGATTTCGACTCTCCAATCCAGCCGTCAGCAGGACTATTCGTCTCCAGAATACCTGATGCATTTCCTTTCAGTCGGATTTGATGAGAAAAGATCCGGATTAAGCTACGGAACAGACCCATAAACAGTGCTGCACCTACCCCTTTGTCGCAGACATCCGCAATCACTAAGCCCACATATTCATCAATCTCGAAGCTGTCGTAGAAGTCCCCTGCTACTTGACGTGCTGGTTTGAAAAAGGCGGCGATTTCCCAACCCGGTTTTTGCATCACTTGAACCGGTTTTTCAATCACATGCACCGGCAGAAAGTTGGTCTGCATCTCCCGACCTTTGCCTAATTCTTCGTTGAGCTTTTGCGAATATTCTTCAACTTTATTTAAGCTCCCTTGTAGGGCCGCTTCCGCCTGCTTGCGATCGCTGATTGCCTCGGTGATTTGAGCGAACATTTGATTGAAGGCAGAAATCACATCTCCCAACTCATCTTGGCGTTGCACTGAAGCTGAGTAAAAATCTGGCGGTTCTGCGTCTTTGCCGATCGCTTCCCCCGCCCCAATCAAGTCATTTCTCAGACGGATAATCGGAGTAATCGCGATCGGGTCTAAGGCGATCCAAGTTCCCGCCGTGACCACAACCGAGATAATCAGCACCAGACCAGCAATCCGTAAAATAAAAGCCTTTAACTCTGGCTTGACAGAACTCGTATCGTGACGCAGAATTAAAGTGTAACCCCCCTGCATCATCTCCGGTGTCCATACCGCTTCATAGCGCTCGCCATTTTGGCTCCGGAAATCCCTTACCGACTTACTATTGACATCATCAAATGACACTTCCGGTTCTTCACCAAAGGTACCCACTAGGGTACTATCCGACTTGTAAAGCGCCCCTCCTATAATTTTATGTTGAAGCTTCCAGATCGGATTGATCGGATCCAGATCCTGAAGTTTTTTGACCTCTTTGAGGAATTCGTCATCATACATTTGCGGTTGGATTACCTGCTTAATTACCGCCACCTTGCCTGCTGACACCTCCTGTATTTGCGATATAAACTCTTTTTCTCGTCTCAATACTGAAGGAATCAGCAGAATTGCTTCGATCGCCATCACACTGGTAAACACCCAGAACACCACCTTCCTTGACAACCGGCTTGTGGGCAGTTTGAAACCACCTTTAGCTTCAGCAGACATAACTTTCATAACTTTTTCTCCTACCTACTCGATCTCCTTTTCTTCGGCATTATAGTAGCTAATACTCTGCCGATTCACCACAAATATATTGCGATTGCGGTCTCCCACCCGTTCGTAGATGAACTTATCCACTCCCTCGATCGCCAGATACAGTCCCAAACCCCCGATCGGTCGATCTTCTAAAGGCTTATTCAACATTTCCTCTTCCACTGTTTCAATCGGGATTAGATCGTAGGCTTCACCTGTATCTTCTATCCAGATATTTAAAGTTTTCTCCTCTATCTTTGCCTGCAATTCTACATCTCCTTCCATTCCCGCTTCCTCATACCCGTGAGTAATGATATTGGTTGCGATTTCATCTACTGCTAGCCGCAGTTTATAGGATGCTTTTTTGTCCAATCCTGCTGATGACGCAGCTGCCATCACGTATTTGGCGATCGCACTTAAAGACTCCAGCTTTCCAGATACTTTCAAACTTTCCATAAGGATCGCCTCCTTTTTAATTCAGACTTTTACCTTAATTTTATGGACTATATCCCCCAAGCATTTGATTCAATTATTGTCTGTAAAATGACCGATAGCGATGCACCGCTAGCATGGTAATGTCATCAAACTGTGGCGCCTTATCAATATAAGCAAATAAACTGCTTTTGACGCGCTCCAATAATTCAGATGCTGATGCTGGCTGAAGAAGAAGTTCGCGCAGTCGCTTGTCAGTAAATAACTTCCCATCAGGGGATTTAGCATCAGTCACGTGGGTCAGCGAACCTTTTTTCGCGATCTAAGAGGCTCAATTCCTCTGCCCCTATCGTTCCATCCACCTGCGAGCAACTATTTATGGCATTTCTCAAAACCCGTGCGCTCTATTGTCAAATCGCTGAAACACTTACGCTGTCCGCAATTTACCTCATTTCATCAATCTCAAATCATATCGCATCTATCTGAGAAACGCTATCTGCTTGCTAATTGCTAATTATTCTTCTCCTTTCTCCTTTCTCCTTATATCATTCAAAAACTTGACTGAATAATACCGCCTTCTACACGTTGGGCAGCACCATTTATCGCTGAAGCATTTGCCGCCGTTCCTGCAGCTGTTCCCACATCCGCAACGATGCCGACAACTTCACCCTGCTGACTTAGTTCCTTGACTGTCTCCTCTACTGTTTCCGAGAAGCGACCATTGACAAATACTTTCGCACCTTCCCGGAGAAAAGCCCTAGCTGTTGCTTTGCCAATTCCTGCTGTTGACTCCGTGACCAGTACGCTTTTTGAAGCCAAACCTAAATCCATAATTTTACCCTCCCTTCGATCTTTCTACAGGTTTTCTATCTGTTCCGTGTCATACTCATCTATAATATAAACGCTCCGATCGAAGCCCGTCTTCTTAATAGTATCCAGCACCATCTCCTGAACCCCTACCAGATATATGTCTACAGATGTCCCCATCTTTTGCTTGGAGAAGATCAGCACCCGCAGACCGGCGCTGGCCATATACTCTAGGTCTTGCATTAGCAAAACCAGGCGTTGAGGTTTTGCTGCTGCTGCTGCTTCTACCTTCGCCTTGAACGCTGGTGCTGTTGCACCATCCAGTTCTCCTGATAAAGTTATTTTCGCGATGCCGCTGCTTGTTGTTTCTAGATTTGCGTCAAAAGCCATAATCTTCTGCTATTTCTTTTGTTTGTAGTAAGCGCTTTACCGCTTCTTAGGGCTACTTGCCCACGAGGATGACCACAGATCGATCGCCCAGCAGGAGTTTGTGCTGTTCTGACAGCACCGGTTCCGTACCCGGTTGCCAACTGGCTTCTCCTGGGGGGGCACCTGTGTTAGCGAAGACATGCCACTGCATCCCGTCTGGCAATCCTGGGATTTCAAACCAGTGAGCTTGATAGTGCATATTCATCGCCACATAGATGTAATTATCCTGTACTGTCCCTTCTTTAGCATGTTTCCCACATAGCATAAAGGCTAGGGTCTTGCTGTCGGAAGACCAGTCCGCGTTCCATGCCTGGGTGCCATGCCAGGTAATATCAGCATAGCCGCTGCCGACGTAGTTTCGATTCTGGAAATGATAGCGATTTCTCAGCACTGGGTAGGCTTTGCGGAAGGCTATGCAGTGCTTGACAAAGTTAAATATGTCTACATTTTTCTTGACATAGCTCCAGTCTAGCCAGTTCAGCTCGTTATCGTGGCAATAGGTATTGTTATTGCCATGCTTGGTGCGCCCCATCTCATCTCCCATCAGCATCATCGCCACCCCCTGACTCACCATCAACATGGCGATCGCATTCTTTATCTGCCGGTGCCGCAACGCATTGATGCCCGCATCTTCCGTCGGCCCTTCCCAACCGCAGTTCCAACTATCATTATCATTACTACCGTCATTATTGTTTTCGCCGTTGGCTTCATTATGCTTGCCGTTATACGAAACCATATCCATCAGCGTAAAACCGTCGTGGGCCGTAATGAAATTTATCGATGTTGCCGGTGCCCTTCCGGCCCAAGCATAGAGGTCTGGGGAACCTTGCAAGCGCTGGGCCATATCCCCTACCGTCCCATCTCCCTTCAGGAACTTGCGGATGCCATCCCGATACTTGCCATTCCACTCCGCCCAGCGTCCGAAGGCGGGAAAAGAACCCACCTGGTAAAGTCCACCCGCATCCCATGCTTCCGCAATCAGTTTACACTTGGCTAAGATCGGGTCAAAAGCTAGCGTTTCTAACAGCGGTGGGTTAGCTAGGGGTGCGCTCCAAGGATCCCGTCCTAGGATCGATGCCAGGTCAAAACGAAAGCCATCAATGTGATATTCACTCGCCCAGTAGCGCAGGCAATCTAGTACGATATTCCGGACGATCGGGTTATTGCAGTTGAGAGTATTGCCACAGCCCGAGAAGTTATAGTAGTATCCTTCGGGCGTCAGCATATAGTAGGTTTTGTTGTCAATGCCTCGGAAAGATATATAGGGACCATTTTCATTGCCTTCCGCCGTGTGATTGAACACCACATCCAGAATCACTTCTATCCCGTTTTTGTGCAATTCTTTGACTAGGTTTTTCAGTTCGTCCACTTGCATCCCTAGCTTTCCCGTCGCCGCGTACCCTGCCTTGGGGGCAAAGAAACCTACCGTACTGTATCCCCAGTAGTTGTAAAGCGTTTCCCCCGTTTCCGGGTTGGGGCGGGAATTTTCAAACTCGTCAAATTCATATATGGGCATCAGTTCTACAGCATTGACGCCCAACTCCTTCAGGTAGGCAATTTTGTCCCGCAGTCCTGCAAATGTGCCTTGATGATTCTCTTTGACCCCTGAAGATGGGTGGCGGGTAAAGCTGCGGACGTGCATCTCATATATTATCATATCCTCCGGCGGTATTTCCAGAGGCCGATCGTTCTGCCAGTCGAAATCATCGAAGGCTATTCTGGCCCGATGATGGTAAATGTTATTCCAGTCTGGCGTTACTCCCCAAACATCCCGACCCCCGATAATCTTGGCGTAGGGGTCCATGAGAATTTTGCTTTTGTCAAACCATTGACCTTCATGAAAATTATTCGGCCCATTCATTCTATAGCCGTATTCGATATTTTCGTAATCTAGATCGAATACCACCATGCAGTACACATTTCCGATCCGGAATTCCTCGGGAAATGGTATTTCTGCCATTGGTGCTTCCGCCTGCTTCTTAAACAGCACTAATGTACAGGATGTGGCATGGCTTGAGAAAATCGAGAAGTTAATGCCCGACGGCACTATTGTCGCACCAAAAGGAAATGGCTTCCCACAGCGCAGTTTGTACTCCCCGTAATTATGTGTCGGATGAATGTCTATTCTTTCCATTATCTGTCTTGCTTCTCAATTCTCTCTTCCTTAGCTTTTGAGTGCTGTCAACCCTGCATCTACTGTCTCGCTAATTGTGAAAAAGTCCAGAAATCCCGTTACGGACATGGTGTCTTGCAACTCTTCCGACAGCCCCACCAGTACCAGTTTTCCTTCTTTCCCTTGGGTCTGCCGGTACATACACAGCAGCATCCGCAAGCCTGCACTGGACATGTACTGCACCTGTTTCATATCCATAAGAATCTTACTCCCGGGCTCAGCTAGGGGTAAAATTTGCTTTTGCACCTCCGGCGCCGTGCTAGCATCTACGTCACCACTCAGTTCTACTACCTTTATCCCTTCAACTGTCTTAATCTCGATCTCTATTGCCATGATTCTGCGCTTGACTATTACTCTTGCGATCATGGATGAGCCATGACCGCTACTGCAAACGGTAAACGCTTTAGCGTTTACTACAAACCGCAAACGGCAAACGCTTTAGCGTTTACTACAAACCGCAAACGGCAAACGCTTTAGCGTTTACTACAAACCGCAAACGGCAAACGCTTTAGCGTTTACTACAAACCGCAAACGGCAAACGCTTTAGCGTTTACTACAAACCGACGATTAAACGGGGACAATCTCCACCTTGACTTTAACCCTTTCCTTGCTATCGGGCAACTTGACTGTCAAGACATCGGCGTCGAAGTCCCTGTAGGCTTTGCCATCTATTTCACAGGAGCCAATTTTGATGCTTCCTGCTGGCAGAATATCCGGCGACACCCGCAGGATCTTGTCTGGGAACCCTCCTGGTATCGGTTTGAAGTAAAAGGTCATCGGCTGTTTGGTTATCAGCAGGTTGGTATACACTGCCGCTAGATAGCACAACTCGGTGGAGTGATAACCACTCATGGAGTGAGAACCTTTGCCTCGTTCGTTTCCACCGGCGAGGAAGGGAATGCCGTTGGCCAAAACGTTGAAGTACACCCCGCCATCTTCTGTATCCAGGAACCAGGCATTGTAAAAAGCCGCTGATTCCCGAGCTAAACGGTGATATTTTGCGTTTTTCAGGGAGCCCGCTAGGATGTAGTAGGCCAGGATTCCCTGTTCTTGCTGCCACCAAGCTTTGCGATCGTGCCATACATGGCGGTAATGGCTTTGGCCTTCCCCCAGAAGCCGCTCCACTACATCATACCACCCGCCGCGCTGTTGGTCGCTCCCTGTAGCTGGCATGATCTCTGCTATTTTTTTCGCCAGGTTGACATACTTATCTTTGGGTTTCAGATGCTGCATCCGCATCAAGTTCCAGGCGATCTTCAGGTTGTGACCGACTACGGCTCGGTTTTGCTGCCACCCCCAGGTCTGGTCGGGACTCCAGTCCTGGTAAAACCTCTCATTCACAAAGGGACTGTTGTCGTAATCTGGAAAACGCCGTTCGATCGTGTCAAAGGTGTACTCCAGCATATCAGCGTATTGCTGCTTCCCAGTAGCCAACCACAGGTTAATCAGATAAGCTGGGGCATGGTCGCCCACGGAGTTCCAATTCTTTGTCCCCTTGTTGCGACCCAAGGACTCGCTGAGGGGGTCTAGCATCACCGGATCCAGATGGGAGAAGTACCCCCCATATTCGCTTTTGTCGAGAAAAAACTCCTGAAATAGCTCGATCGTCTTCTCCGTGTCCTCCATGATCTGGGGATCCCCAGTGACGCGATAGGTTTGGATCGGACCTGCTAGGGCGTATATTTGCTCGTAGGCGGGGATAGCGTCATAGTCATCCCCGAACTCTGAGGCGAAGATTTTCTGTTCCCGTTCTCCCTGCACGTCTATGCCGTGATACCAATAGACGATGTCTTCGTCTAGGTCCACAAACCGCATATGTTCCCGCAGGTATTCGGTGCCTTTTTCCGCTGCTTCCAGGAACTTGTCTTCCCCCGTCATCATGAAAGCACTGGCAAACCCATAGACTAGGCGCGATATCGTGTCCGTTTCTTGGCGAAAATTATCCATTGACCTGGCCCCTGAAAGACTCAGGTTGGTCCGATATTTCCGGTAGTCTATCTCTTCTTCGCCAAACTGGGCTTGCAGGTAAAACTTGGCTAGCGATCGCACCTGATCGATCCACCAAGAAGGTTTCTCGAAAATGTAATCATCTGCTGTGCGCCCCACGAACACAATTTGTCTGGCTTCAAATATGGGACTATCCGGGTAAAACACCCCATACACAAATAGATACCTACCCGGGACCAGCATCGATCGCATTTGTCCGGTGGCATCTGGGTAGGCTTCATCTAGATTCTGGATCAATTTAGCATAGGCTGTTGCCCCTATTTTTGCTTGGAACTCTCGACCATCAGATGTTTTGATGCCAAAATTTTCCGTCTGGGAGTCGTACTGCTGGGTAACGTACCCAGCGATCAGATCCGAAAAAGAAAATTCTACATTGCTATTTTTTTTTCCAGTTCCCTCAAGAAAACCTGCATAAATTCCTCGACTACCCCTGGGTGACGCCCTGATATCAGACCCCCGTCAACATAGGTTGACGCGGTTTCGGCCTTTTCATACATGACCGTCCCCCCAGCATTTTCCACATCGCATAGGATGTTGTGGGCGCAGGTTACTTTCCGACCTTTAATCAGTTCTGGATCTGCGCAAAATAGCCACATACTATGGCAAATTGTCCCGATCTTGAGTTCCTCTGCATCCATTGCTTTGACCGCTTTGCGGAGAAATTCTACTGCTGGCGACTGGTTGGGCTGACCGGGTTGCACCTGCACTTGATAGCGCAGCCGATCCATCGCATAACCGCCGATCAGGATCAAGCCTTTGTAAGCAGATAAATCTACATCTTGGAAATCTTTCGTAACTGTGACTTCTTCTTCGTGGTCGTTTCCCTTGAAAGTGAGGCTGGGCTGATTCCAAAGATTGGAAATATATTCTACTTCGTATCCATTCTCCGGGAAAAATTCTCCAAATCTGCGATATTCTGTTTCATCAAAATGTTCCTCAACGATTACGCCGATTTTGCCTTTTTTCACTGCTCATCTCGTTATCACTCCGCCAAGGTCATCTACTGTCAGTTGTTTGTTGTCAGTTGTTTGTTGTCAGTTGTCACCGCATGGCTACACGCGCTATCGCTATGGGAGCATCTCAATTTTGTCAAGGATAAAAATTTATCCTCTTCTATCTCCGTCATCTCCATCATTTCTGTCATCTACACCAAAAATGAGTACACAGGTTGGGTTTCGTGCCTCTACCCAACCTACGGACTGCCAAAAATGAGATGCACCCCACACGCTAACACGATCGCGTAGCGATCGGCAATGTTGCCAGAATTCTTTGCCTGTAATTTCCTTTCTTCCCTGTCAGCCCGCCGGGGGGTTAACCTCTCGCGTCATAGCTCAAGTCAGTTAAAACTCAGATCTTGCAGGGTGTGGTCAAAACCCGTTGATCGTTCATGGGTCTTCCCAGTCGCCGGATCCCCCCAAACCCCCCTGGGTTGGGTGTGGTCAAAAGTAGTTGATAGCCAGGTGCAGGCTCCCGGACCCCCCCGCTGCCCGGATACATGTATATAGCCCGCGCAGGCGGGCTTTGTTCGTGTAGCCGGGCCCTTTAGGGTGAGGGCTACTCCGTCTCCTACCAACGGGTTTTGACCACACCCCCCTGGGTTTGGGGGGGATCCCGTTGCAACTACTTTTGACCACACCCGATCTTGCACCATTCGCAACTAGAGGCGGAGCCTCGATAGCGCGTTCCCAGGCGGAGCCAGGGAACGAGGGTAAAACGCTTTCTATATAATGCTTTTAGTGGGTTTTAACCCACTTTAGCTATTAGCCGTGGGTTTGAACCCACGGCGGGCCAGGAGACCAATTGAGAATGGTGCAAGATCTCAATTAAAACAGACTCTTGAGATGCTGTTAAACTAATTATAGCATTGTTTTGACAAAATGCTATAATTCAGATTTTTTTCCTCAAGTAGTAATCAGCTTCAGCAACTCTTCGGAAGCAAAGACATCCCGGTATAAAGTCAGCTGTTCCGTTTTCAAGTAGCATCCCCCACGGTGTCCCCGACGCACCCAGGTAACATTTCCCTTAGCAATGGTTTCGTTCGTCTCGTCGTCCACACTTTTCCATTCAAAGTAAGTATGTTCTCCATAAAACATGACGATCGGCCAGCACATGGTCACCCCTGGTTGGGAGATCAACGCCCACCAATGCTTTTCCCGCTCTTTTTGTTCTTCCAAGCCTTGATAAGATCCGTCCTGGCAGAAATAAACCAGATTCTCGTGATATTCTGCTGTTAAAATATCTCCCCGTCTCTGGCGCAAAGCTTCGCAATGGGTAGGCCACCATTCCTTGTTCTCTTTTTCAATTTGTTCCAGGGTGTAATCTGGACCGATCGCTGGCAGAGTAGCTTCTTTCATGGCTACTATTTTTTCGCCCTGGGCGATCAGTGCTTTAGCTTTTTCCGGACTCACGAGACCCGGGCGGGAATAATCTGCTGACAAATATTTGTAGTAATTGGTACGCTTTTTCATTTGTTTGGTCTAGCTTAGTTTAAAATGGGCAAAGGGCGATCACAAGCTTCAGGCTGACGGACCCAGGATTTCATTCAGTGCGCCAAAGCAACCTGCAGCTTTGTTAAAGCTTGCATAGACGCACGTGAACAGCAACAATTCTTCAATTTCCTCGCGAGTAGCACCTTGTTTCATCGCCATATTCACGTGGGCCCCAAATGGGTTTCCCGGTCCCACGTGATCTTGATTTACCACATCTATGGCGATCGTGATTAGCGCCTTAGTTTTTTGGTCGATTAACGGCCGACCCCAGGCTTCCCCTGCTACGCGGGTACAAAAGTCTCCAAACTTGGGGTTGATGCTATTCAATCCCGCTTGCAGCTCTTGATCGTCTAAAACCGCATTTTTGTACACTGCTTTTTCTCCTTGTGAGCGATCGATCGTGTCCTGCAACTCACCTTTCTATCTTAACTTGCATTCTCCCCTCCATTCCAGATTTTTTTCAGATTTTCAGCAAATTTTAATCTTTTTATCATCTATCAGCTTCGTCGAAAAAGCCCAAATCGGCTAACTTAAAAAGTATTCGCTGGGAACGAAATTAAGTGCCTGACCGTTTAATTGCGAAAACTCAATGAAGACATCCATAAATTCTCCTGTTATGCCGTCAAAACGGAGAACGCTACTCGTTCCGGTGCTGCTGACGTACAGATTGCCATCGGGTCCGAATCCCATGCCCCTGGGAGCGCTCAACCTGGGCTGTCCCCGTTCGTCAACTCCTCCATCCAGAACATTTAATAGTTCCCCAGTCATAATATCATAGATGCGAACCGTCCCCACTGAATCGGCAGAACCAAAGGGAAATTCGCTACTGACGTAGAGATTGCCATCCAGTCCGCTAATCACATCTAAGGGACTCAATTGAGGATCGGTGACAAAATTCGGATTGAGAACCTGCCCCGTGATGCCATCAAATTGGACGATCGAGCCACCGCCGCTGCCGGTTGCCGGATCGGCACCATTCCCCAAGTATAAGTTGCCATCCGAGCCAAACACAAAGCCTCTGGGAAAGTTAGCCACGCCGTCGGGAATAAACTGGTCGATAAAGGCTCCTGTCTCGCCGTCAAAGCGCAAAATTGTCCTCAAAGAGCGCGCTCCAGCATAGTAATTGCCATCGGGACCGAAGACCCCTCCCCCGGCATTCAAATCGGGAAATTCGATGAAGGTTTCAATAAAATCTCCAGACTCGGCATCGAACAGAAGGGTATCATCATTCCCCCCGTTGATGAGAACGCTGTTTGGCGTGGGGAATACCGACAGGATATCAGTTGGATCCGTTGGGGTGGTTAAGACAATGTCTCTCGGATCGATGAGGTCGCCACCATCGGGAAATTCGGCAATGAACGAACCGGTGAGTCCATCAAAGCGCAAGGCAGCGCTATTGCCGTTATTGGCGGCACTGGTGACCACCACATCAAATGTCGTTCCCAGAAAGTCTGGGGCCGGGAGTCGTCCCTCTTGAATGCCAAATGTAACAAAATGCTCGAAGGCCGTAAGCTCACCCGCCTGGACGGCAGCGGCAACATCGGGATTTTGTTCGAGATACAGATTGGTATCAAATTGGGCGATCGGATTGCGTCCTTCAAATTTGCCAAATTTGATAAAGTGGTCAATAGCGGTAATCTGACCATCTCGGACAGCGGCAGCGACATCTGGGTTTTGCTGAAGGTAGAGGTCGGTCTCAAAGAAGCTGCTGGGGTCCCGTCCTTCAAATTGACCAAATTGAATAAAGTGGTCGAGGGCAGTAATTTGACCCGCTGCCACAGCAGCAGGGACATCTGGGTTGCGGTCTAGATAAAAGTTTTCGTCGAAAGAAAATTTGTGCGATATTCAGCATCGATTCTGTGATTGATTGTGGTTAGTATCGATCGTTTCGGGATTCAGGTTCATCATCTGACAATGTACAATGCCCCAATGAACCAGTCCGAACTTAAAATTCGGGGTGTTCCATTGGCTCGATCAGCTCATAAGTTACCCCCCTAATGTCGTAAATTCTGATCTTGGGTTCCCCATCGACAATTTCATTAAATCTTGACAACAAAGCCTGGGTATAAGGCTGGGCTAAATGTGATGCGAGAGCTTCTTCACTTTGCCATTCCTCGAAGTAGATAAAGGAATTTGGCTCGCTTGATTCCTCGTAGAAGCTATAACTAATGTTTCCTGGTTCTTTCCTGGTCGGTTCTAAAGTTGCCGTGGCCAGCCTTAAAAATAGCTCCCGTTTGGACGGTTTTACCCGAAATCTTGCCGACAGCACGAGGGGAACAGAGACCATTTGAGTCTCCTCCATCACTTCTGACATCGCTTCGGTGGTTCTTTGGGGAGGCTTTTGGCTTTTAATCTCTTATTCACATCCGGTGCTAGATATGGCAAGCACCAGTAGCAACAAAGAAAATGCCTTTCTGATTTTTCCGGAACGGTGGGACTGGCCCAAATGGTTTATGTATTGCATTTGACTGTCAGTAGGGAATTTCGCCTTCATCGTATAATTGCTTATCGCCGGTGCGATAGCGACTCGCGGACATGGCTGACCAGCGTAGCGCTATCGGACCGAAACTGGCTGACAATTCCTATTGTCGAGCAACTGCTAGGATAAAGCAAGGTGATTTTTCCGATTGGTCTGATAGATTTCGTCTATAACAATGGATCTGTATCAAATTCGGTATTTTGTGACGATCGCTCAAACCGGTAACTTCACGAAGGCTGCCGAACGGCTGTTCGTGTCCCAACCGTCCCTGTCAGCAGGGATCAAAAAGCTGGGACGGGAACTGGGGGTGATGCTATTTGAGCACGGCGGGCGACGGGTACGGCTGACGCCTGCCGGTCGGTTCCTCCTAGCCAAGGCTGAGGCCATGCTCAAAGACTACCAATTTATGTTACAGGATATACAGAAATTCAAAGAGCAACCGACCCTGAGATTGGTAACTCTGCATACCCTGCGGGGCTGCGACTTGGCTCAGTTAATGGGCGCTTTTCGTTCAAAACATGGGAATGTGGCCATTGAGCCGTATAGCGGCAGCCTAGAAAACCTGGAAGACTGGCTAGACGGTGGCGATATTGACCTGACCATCACCTGGCTGAGGGCTGATGAGACCAAAACCTCTTTATTTCTGTTTTCCCAACAGCTCATGCTGGCTGTCTTCCCGTCTCATCCCTTTGCTCAACGCAGCACTGTTCCTTTGATGGACTTAAATGGCCAACCCTATATCGAGCGTATCCATTGTGAATTTTTGCAAACTGGCCCTCATCTGTTAGAATCGGCTGGGGTTGAGCCCCATATTGTTTATTCAGCTAACAGTGAAGAATGGGTAATATCTCTGATTAAAGCTAGCTTAGGCATGAGCATTATGCCCAAATGGCGGCAACTTTCTAATCTGATCTATGTCCCGATCGACAATCTGAGTATAGCACGCACCATTGGCTTAAAATGGAGAAATAATCATACCTCGGAGGCTGTCGAATGGTTTCGGATATTTGCTTCTAACTATGCTTGGCAAGTTCAATAGAATTGAAAATGGAGAATTGAGAATTGAGATTAGCAAGCCCACAATTAATGGTAGGGGCACGGCATCAGTAGATGAGCGGGATAAACGATCGTAATTGTGTAATTGCCGTGCCCCGGAGCGCAACCCCGCAATTAGCAATTAGCAAAAATTACCAAATTAAGAGGTGGCCATGACTACTACAAAGGGAATCACAATTCAAATCGATCGTCAACCGAGTCCAGAACGCCTGCAAGAGTTGGGTGTATATAGCTGGCCGATTTGGACGAAAGAAGTTTCGGAATTTCCCTGGACTTATGGGGAACAGGAAACCTGCTATTTGCTAGCAGGGGAGGTGATTGTTACGCCGGATGGGGGCGAACCCGTTCAATTTGGCCAGGGGGACTTGGTGATTTTCCCTGCTGGCATGTCTTGCACTTGGAAGATTTTACAAGATGTGAAAAAGCATTATCAATTTGGATGATTGTTGCTTGTTTGGGGTTCGTAATGGCAGCAGTAGGAACAGGGACCGCTGGGATTAACTGCACAAAGCAAAAAGGCGGAATTGGCAAAATATTTGCAGTTGGTTCTTTTGGCCGGACCCTGCTGCGATCGCATGGATATGCGTTGCTCGTAATGGGTTATCATACGCCTAATGCGAGCGTGGGAGAGCAGGCGCATTCTCTTCATGCCGATAGTTCGTAGTTCGTAGTTCGTAGTTAGTTTTGGTGCTCTCGTTCGGAGAGGAGGGTTTCAGCATTTTTGCTGGTAGGGCGAGAATATGCAGTTTAGATGCAGGACAGCTTAATATCGAGATGGTTAATGTGGTTTGGTGGTGTATCTGTATTATAGGCTATGTCCCGATCGATCGCAGGGGTAGCTAGGCTTGAGAGCCACTTTCTCCGGTCATGACCGCAGCACCGATCAAATGGGCAATCCTCAAGGCTTCTAGTACTTTACCACAGTCTGTCAGGTTTGCCAAGACTCTCCCGATCGCATCTGGGTCATCGGCGCCGCAGACTTGAAAGAAAAAGGGTGGATAGGCATGAATCTTACCAGCGCGCTGCAACAGGGAAAGACGTTTTTCAGGATCTGGTAAGTGACGCAAAGCTCGTTCCATTGCTGCGAGATCTGGTTGACGCCGCATGACGGCGACGCAGGGGAGTTGCAGTCGGGATGCGAGGGTGGGTAAATCTACAAGATTGAAACCGCCAAACCCAATACCATCCAGTAATACTATATATAATTGTGGCAAGAATTTGCTACCAATGAGTAAATTGCAGATGGCGTCCCATCCATCTTGCTGCACTTGTCCCCATACCATCCCTTCAAAGCGAGTCCCGCCACAGACTACTCCGGTAATGAATACTTTTTCCCTAGTATGGCGCACAAATGGGGCATCGTCAAACCCGATCGCCCGAATAACTCGACCCAGTCTCACTAAAGATTCCAGTTTCATCGTACCTCCGGGAGTTACGTAGGAAGGACGGGCGGATCGTCGCCTGTTCGCGTAGGGCTTGTCCGCGCCTGGAAAGCACGCTAGCGCTGACGCACGCTACGCTGCTACGCGAAACGTGCTTACTACAAACGGCCCGATCGATTGTTTTGTAGCCTAGTTCTGCGGCTTCGTTGATTATAATCATCCAGTATAGCGATCCCCTCTTCAAATTGCAAGCCCAGTTCTGCCATTTTCAGGCGAGTGCGACGCAAATTAGCAAGTAGTCGCTTATCTACTGCTATATCTAACATATAGAGTTGGTTGTTCATAGGTGACTCCATGCATTAGTAGTCCATAAACCTGGTTTCTTAATTTAAGCATCGATCGCGGCTATCGGGCAATTAATCTTGTTTCAACTTTTGCACCTCCTCAAGGCTGAGTCCTGTCGTTTGACTAATCGTTTCTTCATTTAAAACATCAATCAGTCGCTTAGCGATTTCCACTTGAGATTCTTTCATTCCAAGTTCGTGACCTTCTTCAAGTCCTAGTTTGCGACCTTCTTCGAGTCCAAGTTCGCGACCAACTTTTTCCGCCTTTTTCACCGCATTACGCTGGTCATGGATATAGATTTCCCGTTTTTCCAAATCTTCCAATTCTGACGGCTGCATGGTTGCTATACTAGCAATCTCAAAAGCTTTCTTGATTTCTGGCACTTCCGACATTGTCCCGGGCACTGTTTGCAAAGTCCTGGCACTTTTGAGAAAATAAAGCCATTTATCGGTTATCGTCTCCAAATTTTCCAATTCTTTCTCAAAGTTTGGCAATTACACAAACACCAACTCAATGTCGTCAACCATATAATCACTCAGAAAGTTCTTGTCTTTCAATACCAATTTAGAAATGACATTTTCCCATTCCGTAAACATTTTAAAATCCGTAATCGTCAAAGCTATTACCGGGTTCAGCAGCGTATAATCTTCTCCAGCATCCAGTTGAATGGAATAAGCTTTAGCCGCATTGTATAAAATCCGCTTCTCAAAACCCTCTACATTCAACACCTGCATCTCGATAATCACTTTTTTGTTATCGGCCAACTGAGCTTTTACATCCAAGTACGTATCTTTGAGTCCGCGAAGTCGGGGAGCCTGATATGGGTTAATGATGGTCAAATCAGAGATCGTCTCTTTTCCCTCATAGATGATAGCATTTAAGAAGCTAATCAGAATTTCCTTACTTTGCTCGGAGCCAAAGATTTTCTTAAAGGCGAAATCTGTTTTGGGATTAATAAACTTAATCTTCATTTAATCTCTCTCACGCTATTCTATTGCTAGTATAACATAATTGGTGGGCATTGCCCACCAGACCTGCTGGAAATGTCAGAGGAAATCAAAATGTCAGAAAGAAAGCCCGAAGAGAACCGGAAACTGCTGGAAACATGGCGGTTAACAATAGAGGTGGCTAACCACAATAATATTTTCTGCCACTGTCGCAGTTGTGGCTATGAATGGGTAGATTCTTCGGAAGATGCTATCTGTAGTAACTGTGGCAGCAAGTCTGTCCACAAGATCTTGTGCTAGCAGTTCCCAGATGATTGAGTTATCATCGGAGTAGAGGGAATGGTTGGTTGCCAATACCCGCTCAGGAGGCTGGCTGGACTGAGCGCGATCGCCCCCATGAAACTCAGACCTAGAGCTCCTATCCCACTGGGGCAGGGGGTGCAGTGATCCCAGTCACTCCCACTTCATAATGTGCGATCGCAGATAAGACTGACAAAGATCACAAAGGATCGGGGTAAGAATCACGGTAGTCCCAGGAATGAGAGCAGATACTTGAGGGGTAGAGTTGGGCAAGACCGAAAATGGCAGATCGAGTTGAACGGATATCAGATGCAGTATCGGAAATTTTCTACTCTGTCGCTGAAACAGGCGTTCTAAACTTGTCGGATTATTATAAACTGATGTCAGCGGCATTGAATGAAGCTCTAGACGATCAAGAGATCGGCTCGATTAACAGACTGCTGTATTTTGTAAGGAAAAGACGGATTGCGGTAGTGGATGACATTGCTGTGAGATTCGGAAAATACGTTAAGCAAGATAGTGATTATACGGAACTGGAACTGCCGATGCTGCAAGTGGCATAAGACAGGCGATCGGACTAGCAAGCATTATCAATCACAGAGATCTAGGAGATGAATAATGTGGCTAGTGAAGTTGTTGGCTAGGGCTGGAAAGGTAAGGAAGGGAGCAGGTGTGTGATATAAGTCACTCAAATTGTCAGTTTATGGTCACCAGATATGATGCTGTGCCATCACGTTTCCAGAGCAGAACAGATCACAAAGAAAGGCGGGGAACAGTCACGGTAGTAACGGGAAGTTGAGGAGATATTGGAATAGTAGAGTTGAGAACTTCCCAGATACTATCTCCAGTTGAAATTTACTCCGAGACAATCTCTGAAATTTTCTATTCTGTGGCAGTAACTGGCAGAATTACTGAGTCGGACTATAAGAAAATAATGGTCGCAATGTTAACTTTATCTATGGATGAAGAAGAGCTCAAATCCGTTAGGAGGACGATGCATTTTGTCAAGAGAGGAAAGATTTCGGTAGTCAAGGAAAGCCTTGATAATCTTGAGCTCTCCACTCCTATTGATTATACTGCTGAATTGGTACTTACCATGGGTATAAAGGGTATTTTTCAGGATCTCCAACAGTTTGGGTCTAAGAAGTGGCTCAACAATAAAGCTTATCCTCAAACAGGTCTTCACAAGTAACTTAGATCGCATCCTTTAGTCCCAGGCTTTCCAAGTAGGAGATCCACCCTTGGGAAGTATTTTCGACTTCTATAATACCCAGGGCCCTGGCCACATCGGCTATCCAGGGAACGGTGGAGATCCTATATCCTTGCCAATTTACTCCTACGGATAGCCATTCAGGTACAGCGCTTTCGTCAAACTGGGTTGATAGTTTGTAGCTAGCCCGGAAACAATAGATTTGACTGTTCATGGTTAATTGTTAGCTATTAGCAATACTCTCTTGGAGATTGTAGCTAGAAACTTGCAAGCGAAACATCCGCGCATAGAGACCATCATTGGCCATCAGTTGAGTGTGGTCTCCCACTTCGACAATGCGACTATTATCTAGCACGACAATGCGATCGGCCAAGAGGACAGTAGAAAAGCGGTGACTGACAAAGAAAGTCATTTTTCCCTAAGTTAGCTGGCGAAACTTATGAAACAATTGATATTCGGCTAAGGCATCTAAGGCGGCGGTGGGTTCGTCTAAAATGAGGATGGGTGCATCTGTCATAAAAGCCCTGGCCATGCCAAATTTTTGCCATTGTCCCCCAGAGAGTTCAACTCCCGATGAGAACATCTTACCCAAAATTGTCTCATATCCCCGATCGAGCCCAGCAATTAATTCTTGGGCTCCCCCATCAGCAGCAGCTTGCTGGAGACGAGACATGTTCGAGCGTTCTGGCAGGTTGCCAAAGCCAATATTATCCTGTACGCTCAGGTGATGGCGGGCAAAATCCTGAAAAATCACATCAATGTTGCGGCACAACTCTTGCAGGTCTAATTCCGACAGGGGAATGCCATCCAGAGTGATTTCCCTAGTATCAATCATATAATCGAGTGAGGAGTTTCAGTAAAGCGGTTTTGCCAGCGCCGTTCAATCCTACTAGAGCAATACTTTCTCCTGGCTGTACGGTTAAGTTCAAATCAACTAGGGTGGGGCTGGTAGATCCGGAATAAGTGAAACTTACATTCCGCAACTCCAGACCTGTTTGCAGGGGACTGGGAAAAGGTTTGGGACTCTTTGGCGTCACCACGAGGGGCTGCAAGTCCAAGAATTCAAAATACTGACTGACATAGAGATTGGCATCGTAGATGTTGGCCACATTTTGGAGAATACCAGGAATGAGATTCTGAGCCTGGCCAAAAGCACCTGTATACATAGTGAAGTCTCCGAGGGTAATGGCTCCCATTACGGCCTGCACTACTGCCCAGATATAAGCTGTGTAAAAGCCCAAGTTAGCAACTATGCCTGCGCCACCGCGAACTGCTGCATACTTGCCTGCCAAAGCAGCTGATGTTTGATTAAACTCGGTACGAATGTCGCGCCATTGCCCGAGTAAATATGCTCCCAGGTTAAACAAACGCACTTCTTTAGCATATTCGCCCTGAGTGAGCAGACGCTGCAAGTAGTCCGCTAGTCTTCCACTCTCGGTTTGAGAACGTAACATCCAGAAGCGCTTGCCAGAAAAAATCACTGCTACCCAGAAAGCTGGGAAACCCGTGATTATAAGTATTCCGGCGATCGGGGGACTAAATCTGAGTAGCAAGGTAAGTAAGCTAAACAGGGTAAATATTTGTCCCAAGAGGGTGGTGAGGGTGCTAACCACTGTGACAGGATAGTAACTGCCACTTTTGCTGGCGCGACTGAGAGCATTATGAAACTCTGATGATTCATAATGAGCTAAATCCAGTTGCACTGCTTGTACTAGCAGCACTCCATTGGCATGGAGGGTGAACCTGTCCTTAAATACTTGGGAGACATAGACGTTTACCTGGTTCAGCCCTTCCTGTAGTAGACTGAGGCCAAACTTAAACCCACCAGTGTTAGTAAGGGCGTCCAGTCAACCTCTGTCTGTTTTACATTAATCAGAATCTGGTCTATAATCAGCTTGCTGACGATCAGTTGCGCTGCTGGCAGCGCGGATCTAATCAGGGCGATCGCTAAAGATAATAGTTAATTGCGTTTCCAGCCAGATTCAGTCAAGGGCGGGGCGGATTAGGGAATCAAGGCCAATACTGATACGGGTGTTCCCGAACCTCCCCGGAGACGGAGAATGCCAATTACTAATGTAGCACCTGTAGGAGGCAGGCGATCGAGGTTGGTCAAATTTTCCAGGACAAGTTTCTGCTGGGACAGTACCAGCTTATTAATAGAGAAGGTGCTGTCTACTCCGGGGTCTACTCCGTGGGTGTCAATTCCAACTCCGGCAATGCCTCTTTCTGCTAGCATAAAGCAGGTGGATTCAGTCCCGAACCCCGGAAATTGCTGCAAAAATGCTCGTGCATCGCCCCACTTGTTTTGCCAACCGGTGTATAATAGGACAATACTGCCGACGGGTATGCGATCGTGCTTTGATTCCCAACTGAGAATGTCATCTTTGGTTAAGGCATAATCGGGATTAGCCGCAGCGCGATCGCAAATATCGATCGCCACAGATGGGACAACCAGCGATCGGGCGGGATAGCGATCGATTCCGGGACCATCAGGATAAAAACTCTTGGGTGCATTTATATGAGTCCCGCTATGTTCTCCCATGGAGAAGCGGCGCAGATAGTAACCATCTTGGTTTAACTCAGCTACTGACTCAAATTCAATGGGAGGATCCCCTGGCCATCGGGGGATGTTGGGGTCGATAATATGGCTGAGGTCTATTACTTGACTGTAACTGATGGTTTCGATCGGATTTGAGTTGGAGTTCATCACGGTAATGGGTTGAGTTAGTCCACATCCTAGATTATGGTAACATATTAGCAGGGCTATTTTATGCTTGAGGGTGAATCAAAAATGATGCCAGATGATTGAGAAGAAAAGAAACAGCAAATGCAAAATATCAAGGAAGTAGTTGCCCAAGCTGCCCAGCATCTAACGGGGCAAGAAGATTTTCCAGGGGCGGCAAGTTGGTATATAGGCAGCAAAGTTGTCAAAGCAGATATAATTGAGTTCTTGGAGGATGCAGCGACTCGTTTTCTCCAGATTAAGGTTTCTAGTAAGGATACTAAAGATTGGTTGATTGCCACGCTGTTAGAACATCCCCAACTATGGGATAGTTTTTTCCAGAGGTTTAACCAGGCTTTGGCCCTGCATCCTCCGGATGTAGAGTATATTTTGCAATGCTCCCGAACGGAACGCAAGCGTTGGGAGTCGGAAGGTAAACTGCCTGTAGTGGGTTCTGATTCTGTGAGGAAGCATGGCCAGGATTTGGTTTTTTCTCTGTTCGATCTGAGGGCGATCGCCCGGCTGTCTCCAGAGGAGATTTCGGCTTGGCGCAGCACTCACGCACAGTTGCTGAAACGTTCTCAAAAAATCGGAGCATATAAGGCCAAGGAAACTAAGGTAGAACATAACCGGACTCGTTTAGAATTTGGTTTAACTTGGCAAGAACTGTGCGAACAATGGGAAATCCGGGATGCTGCTGCTGCACCAGTGCTTAAGCTAGCTTATTGGTGTGTCTGGGTTTCTCGGTGGGCGAAGGAATATCAGATCCGGGCTCATCGCGCTAGGAAATATGCTGATGAGTATCGGGCTAAATCTGAGGAATATTATCAACTGAAGACTGAAATTGTTCGAGTTTTGGTGCGGTCTCCTTATGCCCAGTTGAGTTTTTATCGCCCCGATCGCCCTCACAAAATTATTTGGGACGATCGTGATTTTGATGATGAATATGATGAACCCGATCGCTTTTACGACCGACTCCGGGAACCAGTGCGTCAAATTAAAGATTACTTCTCTCTGTATTATTTATCCGTAGCCTCTGATCGCATTCCCGATGTCAGGTTTTCTTTCCACACCCCCTATCCGATCGGGAAAAATTTCTTCCCTTTTCCGAATAGTTTACCGCAAGTAAATCATTCCGAACAAGAAGGACTATTCCGGTTTGGTCGGGTGCTTTTTGATAAGGAAAAGATTACTCACAGCGAAAAAATGACCTGTAAGCAGGTGGATTTTTATTTAGATTTGTTGCGACATCAACATGCTGCAATTGATCAATTAAATCAATAGTGTTTATCCTTCTAAATTATAGCAGCAGCATGTTTAATTGGAGCAATTTTAAGGGTAAATGTCACACTCGTTAAACTGTAGAAGTTGCTTGCGGGCGATCGAGTCCCTGTTTGATCCAGTTGATACATTCTTGTTCCGATGGGAACAGCTTGGGTGCGGCAATATTTCTCAAGCTGTCGGGGGGATAATGATCGTAAAAATATTTCCCGCATTGTTGGTAGATGATAATCAGATTGTGGCGATAGGTATATCGAGATTTGAAATAATCTACCTGACTGAGGACATCGGTATGGCGATCGAGATATTCTTTAGCAATTTCAATCAAGCTAGCAATGCCACCGGAATAGATCCCAGCGGGATTTTCTGATTTATGGAATTTACCTTTATGTCCCAGATCGGATAGTAGCTTATAGGAGTAGATGGAGTAACCGTCCGCCATGCCAAAGACAAAGGGGACGATCAGATGTCCCCGATGGGAAACTGAGTTTTCGTAAATTAACCTATTCATGGTGCTTTTTGCGGTATAATCAGCGGTAGAGGAGATGCTGAGGTGAGTACCGGTATTTTATCACTATCAAGTCACTATGACCTCCGATCGCGCAGGCGCAGCCGTGTGGCGCAGCCATGCGATCGCCGCCGTCACCCGTTCCCAGGCAGATGGGAACAAGGGGTGGGGCCTTGAGCAGCCCGCCGGGCTTAATTGCTTCCATCATCGATGGGGTAAACTACATCGATGGAGTCAACTATGACAGCTGTTCGGGATCGATTCCTTGTTGGCGCAGTCGCGCTATCAAGATTTGATAGCGCTGTTGTTCCTGTTCCAATTGAGTAATTGCTTCCAAAGCCCGTTGGCGTTCCCGTTCTGCCCGTTGGCGTTCCTGTTCTGCCCGTTGGTGTTCCCGTTCTGCCCGTTGGTGTTCCTGTTCGCGGAGTCGATCCAGTTCAACGGGAGTGAGGAACTTGCGCCCATCAGGACGATAAATTTCCAGGCTGTCCGATGTCAGTTCAAACCTGATTCCCAACCGGGGACTAACCCAACCATTCATCTGGCGAATCTCTTCTAAGCTTTCCCCAGAACGCTGCAACCCATCTAAGTATATCCTCTCTGGGTCATAGATGTAATATTCCTGGACTCCATAGCGTTCGTAAAAGCCGAGTTTCCTGGTCATTTCTTTGAGTCGGTTGCCCGGAGATAGAATTTCAAACACCACCTGGGGAGCGATGTTATCTTCTTCCCACTGTCTGTAGGAACCTCTGTCTCCTTTTGGCCTGCCAAAGACAACCATCACATCGGGCGCTTGCCGAATTGTGTTATCTCCCTCAACGGGATACCATAATAGATCCCCCGCGACAAACAAATCCTCGATCGGGGCAAACAAGATTTCCAAGTTTTCTTTGATTATCACAATCCAGCGGAATTGTTTGGTATTATCAGCCATTGGTTGACCGTCACTATCGGGATAGATGATTTCTGTTTTTTTCTCAGCGAGGACTTCTTGTACCTGTACCATTGGTGCTTTACCTCCAGCGAACTTTGGTCATGAATCTTGCCAAAGCTATCCATTTCTATTATAATCTAACATATAAATCATCCGCGATCGAGCAAATCTGTTTGTTACCACCCTTGTTTATGTCGAGCAGTTTTTTACCCCCGGAAGTCACGCAACTGACAGAGTCTACTTCTATTACTCTGGCCCAAAGGATCCAGTGTCAGCAGATCGCCACTCCTCTGAACGATCGGCCAATTCCGACCGCCTACGTGCATGAGGGGAAAGGCGGTACCCCGATTTTATTATTGCACGGTTTTGACAGTTCCGTGCTGGAATTCCGCCGCCTCTTCCCCCTACTGGCCCCTGAATCAGAAACTTGGGCGATCGACTTGTTAGGTTTTGGCTTTACAGAACGCATTCCGGGCATTACCCCAGAAACCATTAAAGCACATCTCTATGCTTGCTGGCAAAGTTTTATCGATCGGCCAGTAATTTTGGTGGGGGTGTCCATGGGAGGTGCTGCTGCGATAGATTTTAGCATCTGTTACCCGAAAGCTGTCAAAAAGCTAGCGTTAATTGACAGTGCGGGTTTTGCTAAAGCCCCAGCAATGCAGGGATTTTGCTTGACTCCCTTGGTATACCTGGCGGCTGAATTTCTGCGTCAGCCGAAGGTGCGCCAGAATGCCGGTCAAAAGGCTTACTATGACCGGAAGTTGGCTTCCCTTGATGCTAATTTATGTGCATCCCTACACCTGAAAATGCCCAATTGGCGTCAAAGTATGGTAGAGTTTACTAAGAGTGGTGGTTATAACTTTTTGGCCGATCGCATTTCTGAAGTTAAGCAGGAGACCTTGATTTTGTGGGGAGACTCGGATAAGATATTGGGAACGTCCGATGCAGAAAGGTTCCAGAAGGCGATCGGCGGTTCACAACTGATCTGGATCGAAGAGTGCGGTCACGTACCGCACCTGGAGAAGCCGGAAATTACTGCCAAGCACATTCTCGCCTTCCGCGATTAAAAGGTTTGTACTAAAGTTTGTACTAAAGTTTGTGCTAAAGTTCGTAGTAAGGACTTAGTCCTTGCACTCCGGAAACACTAAAGTGTTTACTACGAACCCCCGAAGCACTAAAGTGCTTACTACGAACTCCGGAAACACTTTAGTGTTTACTACAAACCCCGGAAAGACTTTAGTGTTTACTACGAACTCCGGAAACACTAAAGTGCTTACTACGAACCAACTAACAAGGTAAAAAGAAAATGATTTCACCGAATCAATTAATTCTTGCCCTCGACTTTGGAGGCACTAAACACGCAGCCGCGATCGTTCAAAGCGGAGACAGAAAGTGGCAGAAAGGTCGCCGCGTCCTTTCTCCTCCCTTCGCTGGTGCTAGCGTCGATCGCGAAATTATGCGATCGCTCATCCACCAGTTGCTGCAAGGAGAAAAACCAGGGGCGATCGGGGTAAGTTTTGGCGGACCAATAGACGCCACCACGGGCACAGTACGGCTTTCCCATCACGTCCTGGGTTGGAAAAATACTCCTCTGCGGGAACTCTTAGAAACCGAATATGGCGCACCCGTCAGCGTAGACAATGACGCCAATGTAGCAGCATTAGGAGAATATCGGTTTGGGGCGGGAAAGGGTTACGATAGTATGTTTTATATTACCATCAGTACGGATGTAGGAGGGGGATAGATTCTGAATGGACGGCCTTGGCGGGGTGCTGATGGCATGGCAGGAAAAATAGGTCATATAGTAGTCGATCCAGAAGGACCAAAATGCTTGTGTGGGAAGCGCGGATGTGTGGAACGTTTCGCTTCGGGACCATATATTGCCCAAACAGCGCAGCAGTTCTTGCAGCAGCAACCACATCGAGGTGAATTATTGCGGAATTTGGCAGGAAATAATTTGTCAGATATAACTGCACAATTAGTCAGTCAAGCGGCAGCCCAAGGAGATAATCTAGCTAGTGAAGTATTAGAAGTAGCAGGATGGGCCCTAGGAGTAGGGATTGGAAATGTGGCGAATTTGATCAATCCTCAGCTTTTTGTGTTGGGGGGAGGCGTGACGAAAGCAGGGGCAAAGTTTTGGGAAGCAGTGCGTCTGGTTGCCCGGAAGACTGCTTTACCAGAAGTTAATTTTGAAATTGTTCCTGCTGCTCTGTCAGATGAAGCCCCGCTGTGGG
Organism: uncultured Hormoscilla sp.; assembly: GCA_963921275.4. Taxonomy (GTDB): domain Bacteria; phylum Cyanobacteriota; class Cyanobacteriia; order Cyanobacteriales; family Desertifilaceae; genus Hormoscilla. The sequence continues at coordinate 349,281 of OZ001293.3, forward strand.
GTGCGGTGGCATTGGCAGAAGATTTACTTGGTTCGTAGTAAGCACTTTAGTGCTTGCTCTATACTATAATTACAGCAACTAATTCACGGGATTACTATGACACAAATCATCCAGGCAAATACATTAACATTACACGATGTTAAGGAAAAGTTTAGCATCCAGCTTATTGATGACGAAGATTTTTTCCCCGAATGGCAATATAATTTGCCACAGGTGACTGAGGCGGAAAAAGAATGGCTCGATCGGATGAAAGCAGATTTCCTTTCTCTAGAAGAGTACCCCTTCCACGAAGAAATTGTCAAGCTGGCTGTCTTGGGCCCTTTGCTGTCCTTAGCAGGTTTATTTGGTCATCCTTTTCATCCGGAGGTTGAGGTAATAGTTGAGGCTGAAGATGAGGAAGAAGTTATACGCGGAAGTATTGATGTGTTGATTTTACGGCAAAATTTTTGGGTAACATTAATAGAGGCAAAAAATCAACAGTTTAGTCTGGTAAAAGCTTTGCCGCAAGCTTTGTTTTATATGCTGAAAAATCCTCATCCTGAGAAATCAACCTTTGGCTTGATGACGAATGGCAGTCATTTCACCTTTATCAAACTTACTCGGCAGGATACTCCTAAGTACGGGTTGTCTGAAGAGTTTAGTTTGTATCGCCGGGGTAATGAGTTATACCGGGTTTTGAGTATTTTGAGGCGGTTGGGAGATTTATAAACGAGCGATCGCCCTATTGGCTTGACTTCGCTTTCATCCCGCCGGGGGTTCAAACCCCCGGCTAATAGCTAAAGTCGGTTAAAACCGACTAGGGTGTGTCATCAATCAAATTGCTTGACAGAAGTAGATGGATACGATATGGAGTCCTTATCCAGCAATAACAATCAAGAGGGCATGATATGAGACGCTATGGCTTGCGAGACGACCAGTGGGAACGGATCGAACACCTTTTACCTGGTAAAGAGGGTGACCCAGGCGCTACAGCCAAGAACAATAGATTATTCGTGTTCTGCCGTGTTATATCGATATCGTGCTGGCATTCCCTGGCGGGATTTACCGGAGTGTTTTGGGGATTTTCGGGTTGTTCATACCCGCCATACCCGTTGGTCTGAAAAGGGAGTTTGGAAGCAGGTATTCGATGTCTTGGCCTCAGACGCCGATAACGAATACGCCGCGATTGATGCCACCATCCTGCGTGCCCATCAACGAGCGTGCGGGTGCAAAAAAAACACCCTCAGATACGTGCGAAACCCAAGCCATAGGCCGTAGTAAAGGGGGACTATCGACAAAGATTCATGCCACTTGCGATTGCCCAAGGCAATCCCACAGGATTTCATCTTACCCCTGGCCAAGCCCACGACGGGAAAGGCGCTGACGTGCTATTGGATAAAATCGGTGAGATTGGCGCGCTGCTTGCAGATAAAGCCTATGATGCGGAACAACGTGTGCTCGAGCGCCTGAAAGAGGCGGATTGGATGGCTGTCATTCCTCCAAAAAGTAACCGCACAGAACACAGAGAATACGATGAAGAAATGTACAAGTGGCGGCATCTAATTGAAAATCTATTCCAAAAACTCAAGCAATACAGGGCTCTGGCGACACGCTACGATAAAACGGCTCGCAATTTCTTGGGTGCCATCTACCTCGCGGCAGCTGTAATATGGCTTAATTGATGACACGCCCTAATATCATTTGAATTTATCAACCATAAGGACTAAGAAACCCGGTTTCTCCAAGAAACCGGGTTTCTGGGTACTCCCAACGATAAGGACTAAGAAACCGAGTTTCTGGGTACTCTTAGACTTGGACAGGTTAAATGTTGCTACATTCTAAGCCCTGTAATTCCCTCCCTTTCCTGTCATCTTGCTGGTGGGCGGTGCCCACCCTACAGAGACATTCTATTCTCGAAATTGCTGCTGCTGCTTCCTCTTCATCTTCAGCTTGCTTCGCATGGTAATGGGCTAAATGTAGCGGTTTGATGTCCTCTATTTCTTGCCATTCCGCTTCCGGTTTGAGGGGAATATTCAAGAAATAATTGTATGCTTGACGATGGGCTGCGCGCAGGTTTTCGAGTTTTTCACATAGCATTATTTCGCCCTTGGCCCGCCGGAGGGGATGCAGTTGAAAAGATCGGAGTTCGGGGTGATAAGATAATAAATGTCGGCGTTTGAGGGCGCGGATGATATCTTCTTTCAATTCATACAAACTCACTTCTGGCATCTGTGCGGCAATGGCGCCACAGTCCAGGGGATATTCTGTTGTTTGATAGATGGAAATGCGGCCCAGACATGTCCGTTCTATGTCGCTGAGACGCGCTATAATTTCATCTGTCAGCTTTTCTAGCTCCCGAATTAGCAGCCAGTCTCTATCCTGCAAAAACTTGCCGACGTTGCCAGCAAATTCCAAGTCATTGATAATTAAGGTGGCAAGCTGTTCTAAGGCTTGGGGATGGCCTTGATAGCCTGTAGCTAGTCGTGCTAATTCTGAGTCTGAGGCCGTCAGGTGAAAAGTTTGCAGCAGGGCAATGGCAGCTTCTGGTTGCAGTCCTGTCAGGGGCAGTTCCCGGGTGAAAGTAGGGGGCATTTCGGCTATGCTTTCCCGACTGATAAAGAGGATCTTGCTCTGATGTTCCGTTGCTACCAGTTCTCGGAATAACCATTTATATTCGAGACAGTCATTGGCAATATATCCCGCCGTGCTGGCGGCGCGGCTTTGCAAGACTGTCTCGACGCTATCGAATACCAGTATGCAGGGTTTGCGCTTGAGAATCTCGATCAGTCTTTGGGTCTTTTGCTGATAATCTTCTGGGGAGATTACTGTTGGGGTGGTTTCGCTTTTTCCTAACAGCGGACAGGCCCCAGCATGACAGCTTGCGGCGATCGCAGTGGAACTGCTTTTCCTCGAAAGGGTGGATAACAAACTTTCAAGGATGCGATCGCATGGGGGTGGTTTGTCGGTGGGCGATCGCAAGTTAGCCCAGGCGGCGGCAAGGAAGGGAGCATTTTCGCTGTGGAGTTCGCGGAGTAGCTGACTGACGAGGGTAGTTTTGCTGATGGCTGCCATGCCGACGATACTGATACCGGTGATGGGTGCGATCGTAGGATAGGCGTCTCGCCTGTCACTGTTCGTAGTAAGCACTTCAGTGCTTCCCCCCATGACATTGGTATCGAGAATTTGAGCTTTCAGAGTTGCCAGTGCCTGCGTGCGCCCCACCCAGTTCCTCACTGGCGGTAAGTTGTCCGGTAGGGTAAAGCCTCGATCGGACTGATGCGCCTCCGCTTCCATAAACTCGTCGCGCTCAATGATATCTTCCCAGTTATCGATACCTACAGCCTTGCAGATATCGATAAACGTCTCTCGTTTAATTGGATGTCGCTGCCAAAACCGCTTCAAGGTAGCGTTTGAAGTAAAGGCCGCGTCACGCCAACTCTCAGATGATTTCTTCCACCCAAAATTGCGTCTGGCTAGATTAACGATTCTCAGCCCCTCTTCCGATGCTCTGAGTGACCCTGCCATAAGGCTTAGCTCCTGCCGGTGTTCTATCTAGTCTAGATGGGATTATTGGTCATTTTAGCAGGGAATAACTGAGCTAACTGAGCCAAGTGAGACAAGTGAGACAAAATTTTGAGCCAAATGAGCCAAAATTTTGAGCTAAATGAGACAAAAACTGAGACAAATAAGATTGACAGTTGTTAGGAAAATAAGGCAAGATATAAGAGGGTGAAGTTAAAGAACCCGATATCAGTTCTCCATGACGGTAGCAGCGACCTTGGGTTAAATGGATACCAATGGTTGTTGCTAGATTGTGGTAGTTAGCTAGCTAAGCGGAATTCGAGAGAGGTATTTACTTATGAAATTATCTCATAGTAAATTAGGCAGTACAGCAGCCAGTATTGTTCTAGCAGCCGTTTCTACCTTATTAACTGCTTTGCCTTCTCAGGCAGATGGTTATAGGATTGGTTTTTCTAACGGCTGTCATTCCGCGACTATAAGAGTTGCTGTATCTTGGAAGGATACTAATTCAGGTGAATGGATCGATCAGGGTTGGTATGAGTTTTCACCAGGTGAACGATCTCTTTTGAATGGGCCTCGGACAAGAAACAGAACGTTCTACTACTATGCAGAATCCACTGATGGTTCAAAGAAATGGTATTCAAACGATCAGCCTGCATTAGTTGTAAATGGCCGAGTTATAGTCCTAGAAGGGAAGTTGCTGATTTTTCTAATGGCTGCTAATAACTCTGGTACTAGAGCCACAGTTAATGTTGTTGGGTTAGACAGAAAAGAAAATGTATTATTTGTGTCAAAACACTTGGATATTCCTACAGCTTGCGGCAGATGGGATACCTGTTCTTCAGATCGAAGGGGTCGTAGAGATCAACAGATTTCACCTGAGATAGCAAAATTTGTAAATCGTCTCAGAATCCACCTTTCCGATCGTCAAGGTCCGAGCATTTATAGCAGAATGACCCGAGCCATTCGCGAATCTTGCAGTACTTACGACGAACTACCTGTTACAGCTCGGGCCGCTATAGCTGCTGAAACTGGCTTTCCAGGCTGCAATCCTGCGGGCGCACCCTGAAGCGCGTGAGCCACTTGAATTGCCAGTGGTGATAAAACAAGTTTACCACTACCAAAAAATTATCCTTGTAGGGGCGAAGCATTGCGGCTTCGCCCCTACCCCGCGACAGAGGAATTATAGCTTCGTTTCATCATATCCCTTGTCTTCGGGGGCCGGGCGAAGCATTTGGATCCCATATTATTCATTTATCCCCATCACCGATCGCCCAAATGCGGGCCCCTACAGCTTCTGGTGTTCCCGATAACTTTTCTGCTGGAGAAAGGGTGCGATCGCCTTCCGTTATATTGACAATACCACGTCCGAGGGCGTCCGAGGGTAGGGGCACGGCATCAAATAACTATGCGATCGCCCCCGAAAATTAACGTTCCGCCGTGCCCCGACGCGATCCGATCGCAATATCCATCCGGGGCACGGCAATAGATAGATCCGCGATCGTACCCGAAAATCAACTGATGCCGTGCCCCTACTACATATTGTGTCAAATTGGTCCAGCGCCGCGATCGCCTTCCATTCTGTTAACAATTTCATCTTTGAATAGGGAAACCCGCTGGCGGGTTTTATTTTTGTAGACGCGACTGGTGTTCCCGATAACTTTTCTGCTGGATAAAGGGTGCGATCGTGCGATCGTCTTGTAGGGGCGGCCTTCGCAGCGGCTGCGCAGCAGCTAGCATTGCGGCGATCGAAAAAAGCATTGCTCAAGTTTCAAAAACGCGCTTAACCCTTGCGCTGTGGGAATTTTGCTCTCTCTTTTTCAAACTACGAACTACGAACTACTTACACCCCACGCACCGATCTCGCAGTCTGGTGTCCCGATCGGGCGCGACCTGTGCTTCTCCCTTTTCTGGCATCGCCTTATGTGGTATACTATAGAGTAGATGCGCGATCGAACCAAAAAAGACATTCGATATTTTCTTTATAGTTCCGACACCACTGGGCTTTACCGTTCGCACTACAGTTTACTACTGGGACTTATTACCACCGACAAGCATCCCATAATGCTGGGTAGAGAAGTTGACGTGCAGGAAACATTGCGAATGATGAAATTTGTCGGAGTCGAGAAAACCCACATGTATCTTTTTTATCGATTGGAACGTCCCTTACGGTGGCTATGCGCGGTTGCCAAGCGCCTCAACGGCGAAGGTTTTTTGATTACTGCTTATCCCACCGATGCAATTAAGGAAGGCGAACAAATATGGGTCAAGTAAAAATTATTCACGATCGGATTGGCAATACCCTGACGGTTTGGTGGGGAAATCCACAAAATGAATATGTTTGCGAAGAAACGGGGAATGGTGTTATCCAGATGAAAGACCGCAATGGGCAAGTCATTGGTTTTGAAAAGCTTTATTTCCAAGTGGATGATTCTGAACCCTTACAGTGCGCTTTGTCAACAGTCGAGATTTGAATGGTAAAAGTAGTACCGCCCACCAATGCAGTCGAGCGGTAGGGTGGCAATACTTCTCGGTTAAGCATGGCGGCAGGTACATTGTCATTGCGAGGGGGGGGTACGTAGCGATAACTTATGCTCAATTGAGGTAATGGTGCTTACATCTTGCGCCGATCGCCATAACCCTTGGCGGGCCATGAGGCTAATCTCCAATGGCGCAAGTGCGATCGGCCTATGGAAACAAGTCGCGGACCCTCAAGGAACCCACAGTCCGATCGCCGATCGCCACCTCAACTGCATCGGATAGGCTATAATATTGGCGCTGCTGATAAAGTGGCCCTGACGGAAGCTCAACCGGTTGGGAATAAACTTCAAGTTGCCTTTCCACAAGATTAACAATCCAATAAACCGGTATTCCCGCCCGCCCATAGAGGCGTTGTTTCAAAGTGCGATCGCGTTCCAGGGTAGAGTCAGCAACTTCCACCACTAAACTTAAGTCTCGCGCACCTGGATGGCGATCGAGATAATCGCGGGTATCGCCTCGCACGACCACAATATCTGGTTCCGGCTCGCTATCATCTAGTGTAATGGGTTCTTGCGAGTCTACGTACCAGCCGTCAGGTGCGATCGCTTCCAGAGCATTTCGAGTTAGCTTAGTAGCAGCGCGATGTTGAGGATTTTTGGGCATTTTCTGAATTAACCAACCTTCCAGCAGTTCGATCGCATCATCGGAGTCGAGGATACCCGATCGAATCATTTGGTGATACTGCTCGACCGTCAAGCGCCAAACAGGTTCAGTGGGTACAGCCAGAGGTTGGCTCTTAATTTGCCGATCTGTTTTAGTAGAGACAGACAATTCTTTTCTCCTGTCAGAGCTTATCCCATCCTAGCACATCCGCTCTGGCTCTATCAGCTTCCTTGACGGTGTCTCCTGGGAGCGCTACTCGCACATTCATAGGAGACACCGCTCAGTCATCCGACAGTCTGAGGTTTAGCTATTTTATCTTCTCTATGAGCCCCAGCGTCAACTTCTCCATGCTTGTCCCGATGCACCAACTCGCCAAACAGCTCAAAAAACCTATCCAAAGCTTCCCTCTCATCTTCAGAATAAAAGAGAATGATTCGATCCCATGACTGAGTTGAAGGTTGGTCAAATCGCCTCTCGATCCACTCTTGAAACTCTTCAAATTCCCGTTCTTCTTCTGTTATCGGCACTTCCATTTCTCTTCGCGCCAAGCTGTACTCATCCAAAAACACCTGCAAATGACTAAGCGATCGTCTCCCCAAATACATAAAATGTCTTTGTTTAATCTTTGTCAACATTTCATAAAAACTGCTCATCTTCTTTTCCCTCAATCTTTGTTACCCAACGAACGCAACCTCAATAACATCTATTGGTTGGGTTTCGTCCGGAAACCCAACCGGAGGGCGATCGTCGCAGAATTAGTCATCACGTAATTCGTCAGCGATTTGGTCATAGTCTAGGTTGATTACCGGGATTTTCATTCGTCCGATAGCGCAGCGTGGCGCAGCCATGTTCAAACATAAATTGAATTTTGTTCATGTGACAAAATTCAGCGGCCTTGCCTAGAGACAACCGCCGTAACTCATACAGTTTTACTGCCAGCAAGAAGACCAGTTCTGCTTCTAAATCTTGGGGTGATTTGCCCGAGGTAATGAGTAACTCCTCGGGGTAGGAAATAGACATATCTGGCATAGTTGTCTGAGGTAGTTAATCTGGTGTAATGCGATCGGTATCACTTGAAAATACATTATACTTACATCTTGCACCGATCGCAACAACCAGCTTTTTCTATAATGTTTTCAGTCGGTTTTAACCGACTTTAGCTATTAGCGGGAGGTTTTAACCCCCGGCGGGCCATGAGGCTAATCGAGAATGGTGCAATATCTCATTTATAGCATAATTATGCGCTTCTTGAGGTACAGTGAGATCGCCTCTCAAATCTTTCCGTTGACTAGATTTTCTCACAGCAACACCGCCTCTTGCAATACCCGATCGCGGATGCTAGTTTTCAAACCATTTTCGGTCACCACATCCACATTTATCCCCAGCAAGCTTTCCAACTCACGAATTAATCGTACTGGAAACCAAGGACTGAGATTTTCCCCTAAATATATCAAAAAATTAATACGCTTCGCTGCTATCTGCATCAGCTTCTCCCCTAGCTACCGAACCAAAAACCCGCACAAGCGCCATGTTTCGCCGCTATTTGCAGGATCTTTCTCGCTTTTCTTTCTGCAGTTACTCAATACCCATCGCCCGATCGCCTCTATCAACCCATTTTGACTACATCATCCATCTTAGCACAGAACCCAAGATTTCGGCAAGCGCTCGAGAATTATTCATACCCAGAAACCCGGTTTCTCCAAGAAACGGGTTTCTTAGACTTGATAATAGACATCCAGGTTAGCTATAATCTACAATAGAAGCGATAGTTCAGATAGTGAAGAGGTCGAGATGACAAAAACCGCTACTCATAATGTGCTATTGGCACCGGAACAATATGAAACCCTAGCCCAGATGGCCAGTCAAGAAGGTCGCAGCATTTCCGATCTAGCACAAGAAATGGTGCGCTTAGGGCTAGAAACTCGGGAAAAGCAAAAACAGCACAACTTGAAAATCCTCGATCGTTTAACCCAGCGGCGCATCAAATACCATCGCCAGCACGGTATGTATCCAGGCGATCTAGTTGCCCAAGTCCGAGCCGAACGGGAAAAACAAATTGACAGGGTAATCAGAGGTGAACCAGGCTAACTATAATAGACAAGAGAAGCAAGTGTTCAGATAGTGAAGAAGTCAAGATGACCCCAAAAAATCTAGCACAAGAAATGCTGCGCTTAGAGCTAGAAACTCGGGAAAAACAAAAACAGCACAACTTGGCAATTCTCGATCGCGTAGCGTGCGCGCAGCGCAATCGTTTGACCCTCCTCCGGGAAGAAATATACCAAACTCACGGTATGTTTCCAGGCGATCTAGTTGTCCAAGTCCGGGCCGAACGGGAAAAACAAATTGACAGAGTAATGAGAGGTGAACCATGAAAATCCGATTTATTAATATTAATTAAAATAGCTTTAGAGTTATATAAAGTTATTTAGTTAACGTGAGTTCGACGGACTGGACAAAAGCGAAAGAAAGGCGGAGACTGGGTTTGAAGGATTTTCGTCTCTGCCACCATGAGTCAAATTGTATCGCGCCTGGACATCACCAGCATCTTCTGCGATGTAGACGACTTCTGTCAGTTTTTCGAGCGCCAGTGGAAACAGCAGCCCCAGTTGCCCTCTATGCCAGGGGAACGGCGATTTCGTTCCCGTATGAGTCTATCAGAAATCATGACGATCGCGATCGCCTTCCATGGCTCGGGTTTTCGCATTTTCAAGGAGTTCTACACTTTGTGTGTACTCCCCCATTGGCACAAAGCCTTCCCCAATTTGGTCAGCTACACACGCTTTGTCGAGTTGATGCCCTGGTGTTTGATGCTATTGTGTTGCTTCCTTCACACCCGAAAAGGGGAAGTAACTGGTATTTCTTTTGTCGATTCTATTCCGATAGAAGTCTGTAGCCTTTGTTGTGCCCGGGGTCACATGGTTTTTGAGGGACTGGCTCATTGGGGGAAAACTCGGTGGGTTGGCTCTTTGGATTCAAGTTGCTCCTGGTTATCAATGCTCGAGGAGAACTGTTGGCTTTCAAACTGACTCCCGGGAATATTGACGATCGGAAACTTGTACCAGACATGGCTCAAGATTTGTTTGGTAAGTTGTTTGGCGATCGAGGGTATGTCTCTTAAAAACTATTCGAGGGGTTGTACGAGTAAGGTTTTCAATTGATTACCAAATATAAACGAAAGATGAAAAACGGCTTTGTTAAGATGGTGGACAAAATTTTCCTCCGGAAGCGAGCCTTGATTTCATCGGTCAACGACCAACTCAAGAACATCTGTCAAATCGAACATTCTCGCTATCGTAGCGTGTTCAACTTCCTGGTCAACCTGCTGGCCGGGTTGGTGGCTTACACCTACGCTGATCAAAAACCTCGCCTCGTTCTGGAGTTCAAAGGCTTACTAGCACTGCCTCCTGCTTTCTTCTAGTTTCGTCGAACTCACGTTTAGTTAATATTTCAACAAACTGAAACCCTTACCCTGTGGGGGTTACAGCTTTTGTATCTTGGCCAGCGATCGCAAAGGATCGACTCGTTATATAGATGGTCTCACCCCTTAGCTGCTAATGTAGGATGGTACCCAACAGACCCCTAGCGCCTAACATTTAGTTATGCCCCGACCTGTTTTATACATCGCCATCACCAATCACGGATTCGGTCATGCCGTGAGAGCATCATCGGTGGCCGCAGCCCTGAAGCAACGGTATCCCGAACTGCTGCTGATTCTGGTGACAGCCGCACCGCGATGGTTGCTAGAATCCTACATTCCCGGGGATTTCATTCATCGCCCTCGGGCCTTCGATGTGGGCGTGATTCAATCTGATAGCTTGACAATGGATAAGGACGCAACTCTAGAAAAATTGCGGCATATTCGCGCTCAACAAAAATCAATTGTCGCCGGAGAAGTCAGTTATATCCGTCAAAATCGGGTAGGTCTAGTTTTGGCTGATATCCCCCCCTTGGCAGCGGAAATTGCCACAGCCGCTGGGATTCCCTGTTGGATGTTGAGTAATTTCGGTTGGGATTTTATTTATCGAGATTGGGGCGGTGAGTTTCTCGAAATTGCCGATTGGATTGGCCAGTCTTACCAAAAGTGCGATCGGCTATTTCGCCTCCCCCTCTACGAACCCATGACTGCCTTTGAGAATATTACCGATGTCGGGTTAACTGGCGGCAACTCGCGCTATACTGCTGCCGAAATCCGCGATCGCCTGGAACTAACAGCACCTCGGGAAAAAACCATCTTACTCACCTTTGGGGGACTGAGTTTGCAGGCCATTCCCTACCAAATATTGCCACAGTTTCCTGATTGGCAATTCATCACCCTGGATCGACTTGCACCTGACTTACCCAATTTACTGAAAATTTCTGGTCAAGAATACCGTCCCGTAGACATAATGCCAGCCTGCGGGCGCGTAATTTCTAAACCTGGATACAGCACCTTTGCCGAAGCTATGCAACAGGAAGTACCAATTATCTCTCTGACCAGGGAGGGTTTTGCCGAAACCCCCCTGTTGCTGGCTGGCATTCAAGATTATAGTTATCATCAAATTATTACCCCCGCTGAGTTTTACTCTAGCAATTGGCAGTTACTGCGGCAAGCACCCCTGCCCCCCCGCCAGCAGTCACCCTTGGATAAAAATGGCAGCCAGGCGATCGCCCGAGAAGTGGCGAACTATTTTAAGAGTTTAAATAAAACTTGACAATTAACCAAGATGAGTCATTATCAACAGCAACTGCGAATCAAAACCAGAGGCAAATCCTTTTGCCGCATCACATCTAACCTGCAAGAAATAGTCACATATTCAGGGATCCAAACGGGACTATGTACCATATTTTTGCGTCACACATCAGCTAGCTTGCTGATCCAAGAAAACGCCGATCCAGACATGCTTAAAGACATGGAAAACTTCTTTGCCAAGCTAGTGCCAGAGGATGGCAAAAGCTACATTCACGATACCGAAGGACCGGACGACATGCCTGCCCATATTCGCACAGCCCTCACCAAGACATCAGAACAGATCCCCATTCATCAAGGAAAATTGCTGCTAGGAACCTGGCAGGGCATTTACCTTTGGGAGCACCGGCAGCAGGGGCATTCCCGAGAAATCATCGTTCACATTACAGGCAATTGAGCTAAAATAATATTCAGAAACACCCCACTAGAGGGGTGAAGTGCGATTCGTTCTAGTCTAACGTGGGCAACTACGGAACGCTAGGCCAGGTCCAAACTGGTAACTCTGGTATTCATGGGTTAGATTCCCTCTCTCCAAGTGTGGGAGTAACACCGGTCCTTAGTGCTGCTGAGTCACATCACGGTGGTGCGGAGCAAGGACTTAAATGTAGGATAGCTAGCAGCCTAAGCTAGTGACGCCGCTAGGAAAGATGCTAATGGCTAGAACAAGCGAACCTGTGTACGCCTCGTTATCTAGAACCAGCGAAATAAGGCTTAAAGCGCTGGCCCAAAAGGGAAATGGTAGTTTGTGCTGGTTCTAGTCGGGGTCGAGCTAGGGGTCACCCCCTAACCCTCCCATTCGGAACCGGACGTGCGACTTTCACCGCATCCGGCTACTGGCAAGTAGGGCATTGTCACTACTAGGATTACTACGGATTGCTCCACTTGTCCCTCATCTCATGCGATTTCACTCCTTTCCTGGTTGGTAAGCGGCGCTGCCAGATAACCTTTAGTATTACCATTTCCAAGTCTGTTTTACCAGTCATCCAACCTTCGAGAGGCCTCCGGCGTCTTAGAGATACTCTTACCCAAGATTTCCTACTTTAACCAACCCGCGTCAGCTGGATGAGGAACACCCCATCATATCCATAGGCGTTACCCTAGGCATTAGCTTCTCGGGCTATCTCTCCCCTCGCGGCTTGCGCTTTACATCTAACTTGTCCAATCTAGACAGCACACGAGAAGTTACTTCGTTCCCTAGTATCATTTCACGATGCTTTTAGGCCCCTGCTATACCCCGGGAGTTCTTAGAGTGCGATACTGGCCAAGTGCAAGAACCAGCACAAACTACCATTTCCCTTTTGGGCCAGCGCTTTAAGCCTTATTTCGCTGGTTCTAGATAACGAGGCGTACACAGGTTCGCTTGTTCTAGCCATTAGCATCTTTCCTAGCGGCGTCACTAGCTTAGGCTGCTAGCTATCCTACATTTAAGTCCTTGCTCCGCACCATTGTGATGTGACTCAGCAGCACTAAGGACCGGTGTTACTCCCACACTTGGAGAGAGGGAATCTAACCCCCATGAATACCAGAGTTACCAGTTTGGACCTGGCCTAGCGTTCCGTAGTTGCCCACGTTAGACTAGAACGAATCGCACTGCACTTGGCCAGTGGGGAGAGATAGCCCGAGAAGCTAATGCCTAGGGTAACGCCTATGGATATGATGGGGTGTTCCTCATCCAGCTGACGCGGGTTGGTTAAAGTAGGAAATCTTGGGTAAGAGTATCTCTAAGACGCCGGAGGCCTCTCGAAGGTTGGATGACTGGTAAAACAGACTTGGAAATGGTAATACTAAAGGTTATCTGGCAGCGCCGCTTACCAACCAGGAAAGGAGTGAAATCGCATGAGATGAGGGACAAGTGGAGCAATCCGTAGTAATCCTAGTAGTGACAATGCCCTACTTGCCAGTAGCCGGATGCGGTGAAAGTCGCACGTCCGGTTCCGAATGGGAGGGTTAGGGGGTGACCCCTAGCTCGACCCCGACTCAAGCGAACCTGTGTACGCCTCGTTATCTAGAACCAGCGAAATAAGGCTTAAAGCGCTGGCCCAAAAGGGAAATGGTAGTTTGTGCTGGTTCTTGCACTTGGCCAGTATCGCACTCTAAGAACTCCCGGGGTATAGCAGGGGCCTAAAAGCATCGTGAAATGATACTAGGGAACGAAGTAACTTCTCGTGTGCTGTCTAGATTGGACAAGTTAGATGTAAAGCGCAAGCCGCGAGGGGAGAGATAGCCCGAGAAGCTAATGCCTAGGGTAACGCCTATGGATATGATGGGGTGTTCCTCATCCAGCTGACGCGGGTTGGTTAAAGTAGGAAATCTTGGGTAAGAGTATCTCTAAGACGCCGGAGGCCTCTCGAAGGTTGGATGACTGGTAAAACAGACTTGGAAATGGTAATACTAAAGGTTATCTGGCAGCGCCGCTTACCAACCAGGAAAGGAGTGAAATCGCATGAGATGAGGGACAAGTGGAGCAATCCGTAGTAATCCTAGTAGTGACAATGCCCTACTTACCAGTAGCCGGATGCGGTGAAAGTCGCACGTCCGGTTCCGAATGGGAGGGTTAGGGGGTGACCCCTAGCTCGACCCCGACTAGCTTATCAGGGTGGATGGCCAATCAGAGTATAGATTATTATCCCCAAGGTGATGATTGGATGCAATCTCTAAACCACTTAATTTCTAAATTTTCTGAAAAAGTTCACCTGCGCACCGTCCTGGTCGTACCCTTCGTGCTCCAGATCTGTGCGGCGGTGGGGCTGACGGGATATCTCTCGATTAAAAAGGGGCAAACAGCCGTCAACGATGTCGCCACCCAACTGCGTAGCGAAATAACCGATCAGGTTGACCAAAAACTGCGCAGTTACCTAGGGACACGCCCCATCTAGTTAATCAAAGCAACCAAGATGCCATTACAGCCAGGCTGTTGAGTCTGCAAAACAGCAAACCCTGGGAACAGCATTTGTCGCAACAAGTGAAATTATTTGATTCCCTGAGTCTGACGGGCCTAGGGACGGAGCAAGGGGAATTCATCACCGCCGAAAAAGTAACTGATGGTAAACTGGTGCGGCAAATAGCGGGTAAGTATACAGATTTAGAACGTCAAAATCAAGATTATCGAGCCACATTATTAACCAAAAACTACGACCCGCGCAGCCAAGATTGGTATAAAACAGCTGTCAAGGCAGGGAAACCGACTTGGAGTGCAATTTTTTCCCATTTGGTAGAACCGGAGCTACTGATGGTTGCGGTGCAACCTGTATACGACCAACAGGGAAAGTTAGAGGGAGTTCTAGCCAGTAGTATCAGTATATCAGAAATTGGCGAGTTTCTGGAAACTATCAAGGTGGGGAAATCAGGGCAAACTTTTATTATCGATCAGGCGGGCATGTCGGTAGCCACCTCCACGAGGGAAAAGCCCTTCGCCTTCAATAGACAAGGGCAACGGCTGCAAGCAGATCGAAGTAGTGACCCCTTAACGAGAGAGACAGCTAAATATTTGCAGACAAGGTTGCCGCAAATTCAAAGTAGGCAGCTCTTAGAATATAATATTCAGGGGCAGAGGCAATTTTTACAAGTAATGCCACTGCAAGATAGCTTTGGTTTAGACTGGCTGATTGTAGTGGTAGTCCCAGAAGCAGACTTCATGGAGCTTCTCAACGCTAACACCCGCACTACCATCGGGCTATGTCTGGCGGCCTTGGTGCTAGCTTACGCCCTAGGCATGGGGACATCTCGCTGGGTGGTCAGGCCGATCCTGCGCTTAAACATAGTGGTAAGGGCGATCGCCAAAGGTGAATGGGGCAAAAAGTAGATGTGCAATGGCCCGACGAACTAGGGGGAACTAGCTAGGTCATTCGGTTCAATGGCCGCACAGCTGCAAGAGTCCTTTGCCACCCTAGAGGCTAAAAATCAAGAGTTGCAACGCTTCGACTAGCTCAAAGATGAATTTTTAGCAAATACCTCCCACGAACTCCGCACCCCCCCTGAATGGCATGATCGGCATTGCTGAGTCAATGATTGACGGTGCCGCCGGACATGTATCGGTACTGCAAATGAGAAATCTATTAATGATCGCTCAAAGCGGAGCAAGACTTGTCAACCTAGTCAGCGACCTCCTGGACTTCTCCAAACTGAAGCTCTAAAAAGTTGAACTCCAACTCAAGCCAGTGGGAATCCGAGAATTCGCCGAGGCCGTGGTTTCTCTCAGCCAATTTCTGGTTGGCAACAAAGATTTGCGGCTAATTGACGCTATTCTTGAGGAGCTATCTCTAGTATATACCGATGAAAATCGCCTGCAACAGATTCTACACAATCTAGTTGGCAATGCCATCAAGTTCACTAATGGCGGCATGGTGGAAATCTCAACCAAGATTATTCACGGTTCATCCTTCATTGTTGATGGCAGTGCCAGATCGACCCTCGACAACGAACAATTAGCAATTTCTGTGTCCGATACTGGCATCGGCGTCCTCAAGGATAAATTAGACCGCATCTTTGAATCTTTTGAACAAGCGGACGGTTCCACAGCCCGCGATGTGGCACAGGTTTAGGGTTTAGCAATTACCAAACAGCTAGTGGAATTGCACGGGGGAGAAATTCGCGTCTCCTCGATAGTGGGCGAGGGCACCCGGTTTACCTTTACCCTACCATTAGCCCCAGGCAGAGCCCCGAGAACAAGTGATCGCTCCGCCACCCTTACCGATCCTGCGGTCGTCAATTGGCGTGAAAGCATAATGCACGGCCAAGCACAAAGCAACAATCAACAATTAACAGTCAACGGTCAACAGCCTCACCAGTTCAAAATCCTGATAGTTGATGATGAGCCAGTGAATCTTCAGGTACTGGTCAACCATCTTTCCCTAGAAAATTAGGCGTTGCACAATCACGGGATGATGGGTCTCTTTGCATAAGTCTTAAACGTAGACTATAAGCCACTTTCAGTTATGTGCAAACAATGACATCATCCCCAAAATGTGCAACGCCGAAAATTATAGTCTCGCCCTGGCCGAGAATGGCATAGATGCTTTATCAATGTTATCCACCGGTGAAAATTGGCATTGGCATCAATACAGGTTCTCTGATGCTGGGGACGATCGGGGGACATTCCCGCTTTGCTATTGTCTGACAGATGCATGTCAAGTGACGCCGGGTACAGATTGGCGGAGTGAGTTGAGAGATGCCCAAAAAACCTAGACTACTGGTGGTAGATGACGAGGGTAACAACCTGGACTTACTGTACAGGACGGTTCGGCGTGAATTTCAAGTATTTAGAGCCGACAGTCCTGCCAGCGCGATGGAAATTATGGATACGGAAGGCGAAATGGCGGTGATTATTTCCGACCAGAGTATGCCAGAAATGACAGGGGTGGAATTTTTGGGCAAGACAAAAGACCGCTTCCCCGATACAATTGGTATTCTGCTCACTGGCTACGACCATGACCAACTGGGTGATGAAGGAGAAGAGATTGACTTCTCCCATGTTTTCAAATGCATCACCAAGCCTTGGCAGCCTGAGGAATTTAAGGCTGTGATTCAAGAAGCACTGGAAAAATACCTGGCCGCCAAACCTCCCGGGTAGCGAATACCATGTCAGTTGTTAGTTGTCAGTTGTCAGGATCACGGTACTCGATGTGCTCTGCGCGCTCGATGTCCCCGGGGAGCGCGCAGAGCACATCGTATTCGCACTACGCATCGCACATCGCCTCGTCACTCGGCCTGGTAGGTGCTCACTGATAACTGCTCACAGGTCACTGGTCAGCAGTGCAGTCTGCTCATATCCGGTTTGGCCTCCGGAGTTGGCGGCGATGTCTCCTGTGTGCCGAGTCCCCTGGGACAAGAGCAAGGAATCGAAGATCCCCGATCGATTTTGAGTTGCGTGGCCGTTTTGCCCTTAACTTTGACCCCAGAACTGGCAGCATTAGATCGAGTCTGCTTGCAGACTTCCTGTCCAGAGGCGGGAACACCACCAAAAGGCGACTTTGGTGCTATTTCCGGGTTTTGGCACTCCAGATGCCACTGGACATGCTCCCATAATTCATCCTTCTTATTGACCTTGATTTTAATCATTACCCTGCTTCCCTTGACACCAAGGTTGTCAGGGACGATCGTCTATGTGAAGAAGGTAAATGGCCGCGAGCTGCGAACGGGGGATTTTGTGAGAAAAGGGGACCTGCTAGCCCAGGTAGACCCTCGCAAACTGGCTTCGGATGTGACGGTGGCCCAGGCCCAGCGGCAGGATGCCCAGCAGCGGTTGAGTACGGCCCTGGCTTCTTTAAGGCAGTCGGAGTCGGCGGTGAGTCAGGCCCAAGCTGAAAAAGCAAGAGCGGAAGCTTCTTTAGCGTCTGCCCAAGCGGACTTGAAAAGAGCTGAAGCTAATCGCGATTTCGCCCAGACCGATGTTAACCGCTACCAGAAACTTTGGGAAGACGGCGTCGTATCGAAGAGCGAGCGGGACACCAGAGAAACCCAGTTTGCGGAAGCTCAAGCGGCGGTTGAAGCTGCACGAGCGCAGGTGAAAGCGGCAGCTGCTGGAATAAGGGCAGCGTCGAGCGCTGTCTCTTCAGTTCAGGCGGCAGTCTTATCCCAACAGGCCCAGGTAGAATCAGCGCAGTCGGGAATTAAATCGGCGATCGCCTCCCTGAACAAAACCCAAGTCATCCTGGAAGACACGGAGATAGTCGCCCCTTTTGACGGCATTATCGCCCATCTCAACATCAAAGAAGGGGACTATTGGATGCCCCAGGTCATCAACGTCGGAGGGGACTATCAGCAGATGGTAGAGTCGGTGCCGATAATTGCGATCGACCCGAGTGAGTTTGAGGTAAATGTAGAATTGCCAGCTTTCGATGGTGCTAGGGTCAGAACGGGTCAACGCGCTTTCATTATTGCCAATGAACGGCTGCACAACCCTGATGCTATGACTGGCTCAGATCTGATTAATTTGGCTAGTGCTGAAGGGATTGTGTTCTCTGTCAGTCCTTCGGTGACTCCAGGAGAACGGGCGATCGAGATAAAAATCAGGGTAAATAAAGGCGCCCAAAACCTGAAGAATGGGGCTCGCGTTTCTACTTGGATCGCCGTAGCAGAAAAGCCGAACGCTACAACGGCTCCTTTCAGTGCTTTTCTCTGGAGGGACCAAGTACCACATGTATTCGTAGTTAATCAACAAGAGGGAATAGTAGAACAGCGCCGGATAAAAACGGGCATTCGTGGGAACTCCCAACGGGAAATAATCGATGGCGTTCAACCAGGCGAACTGGTTGTGATTGAGGGAAAAAATCGTCTCGTGGATGGAACACCAGTGGAGGTGATTGAAATAGTTGAATAGGCGAATTGAGCAATTGAGAATTTAGAATCTGGAGAGTGCGAAGTTCTCCTGAAAAACGACCTAGTATAAAGAGGGCAAGGGTATAATGGGGGTTTCGGACTCCGCGCCCCAATCACCAAGGCTAGAATGCGGGTTGCAGCCGTACTCCTAAAATTGTCCGGACTGTTGCAATTGGCTATGAAGAATTAGCAATGAACAATTAGCAATGAACAATGAACGAAGAACATGATGTTACAGATGTAAGCAAAGCATCCCCGATCGCCAAGTTCTTTTTACTGAATACGGTTTTTGCCATTCTCATGTGCGTCCTACTGGTAATTGGAAAGCTGATCGGGGCGGCGACAATAGTGAAAGAAGGCAACCCTGATATCGATCAAACCTTCGCTAGCGTGACGACCATTTGGCCAGGTGCAGATCCAGAAACGATCGAAAACCAGGTCACGGACAAGCTAGAGAAAGAACTCAAATCCCTCAAGGGACTCAAAAAACTCAGTAGTGCTTCCTTCGATGGCAGTTCGCTCATTATTATCGAATTCCGCGCCGAAGCACCTGTGGCAGAGTCGATCGCCCTGGTGAGAGCAGAAGTAGATGAAAGCGCAGCAGAGTTAGATTTGTCCTCGGACGCCTCTCAGCCCAAAGTCGAGCAAATCTCCGCCCAAGACACCCCCGTACTCAGCCTAAGCCTGTTTGGCAATATCGACCAGGCAGTCCTAAGTCGCGCTACAGAAGACATCGAAGAACTGTTAGAAAAAGTCCCCAACGTCAGAAAGGTTGACCTGAGTGGCGATCGCAAAAAAGTGATCCACGTGCAGCTGCTGCCCGATCGCCTCCTGACTCTCAATATTTCTCCCACTCAGGTGAGAAATGCGATCGCCAGTAGCAACCGAGACCTACCCTAAGACGAAGTAGAGAGAGACCAAATAGGCACCCAAGTGCATTATTACGGTCGGTTTAGAACCGAAGCAGACCTGCGCAGTTTACCCGTCACCCGCCTAGGGAAGGGCAGAGAGAAGAATAGTGTATCTGTCAGAAATAGCAAAAGAGCGTCGCGACCTAGAACGAGAACAGACTCGCGCTTTTATTAGTGGTAAAAGAGAAGAATTTGAACCAGTAACTAGCGTAGATGTAGTCAAGATACCGAGTTCGGACACAATTAAAATGATTAATAATTGCCTAGGGGCGATCAAGCAGGCCAGACAAAATCCCTCAACCCGGCCCTACAGGATAAAATACAAAATCGTCAGCACAGAAGCAGATATTATTAACCAGCAACTGCAGTCTCCATTCAAAAACGCTTGGCAAAGAGTCCTGGCAGTTTTTATCGTATAACTGTTAGCCCTCAGCTGGCGCGAAGCCATCATCGCTGGGTTGTCTACCCTCCTCTTTATGGGGGCGATCGCCGTCCCTTGGATATTCAGTAACACACTGAACAAGATAGTACAAGAGAGTCTGATCCTCGCCCTCAGCTGGAGTCGAGCCCATAATCACCTCCCAACCCTCCCTTTCGGAAACATGCATGCAACTCTCACCGCACACAGCTACCGAGTAGATAGCCCTTGTCCTAAGTAGAATTACTCAGGATTACCCCCCTCATTCCTTTCCTCATGCAATTTCACCCCTTATGGTTAGTCTCAGACTACATATATGCCCAACCCCGGAAAATTCGCGGGGGATAACAGAACCAACCCATATCATCCGCTCCTTACCAACATTTACCTAACTTATCAGGTTCTCCAAGTCTTACCCAGTCAAATCTTTAGCCCAACATTCATTACCTAGGATTTCACCTGGACTATAACATTAAAGTTACCTTCACCCCAAGACTCTATCCATCACCGACCCACGTCAGCATATCCATAGGAGTTACCCCAGGCGTTCGCCTCTTGGGCCATCTCTCATCTCATAGCCCGCACCTTACATCTAACCCGTCCAAACAAAAACAGCCCATAAAAAATTACCTCGTTCCCCGATCTCATCTCACGATATCCTTAGACCCTCACCTTACCCCCGCAACTCTTCAAGCACAATAGTCAAAATCCACAACCAACACTAACCACCTTCCCCTTTTGAGCCAGCACATAAAACCTTACTTCGCTGGTTCTACATTACGAAGCTTACACGAGTTTGTTTCCTCTGATCTTAGACATCTTTCCTAGCGGCGTCACTGACTTAGGCTATCAGCTACCCTACATTTAAGTCCTCGCTTAGCACCGCGACGATTTGGCTCCGCAGCACCTCACGCGGTTACCCCATACCTAAGAAAAAGTCGGGGTCGAGCTGTCCCTCGCGGGACAACCCTCCCTTTCGGAACCGTGCATGCGACTTTCACCGCACACGGCTACTGGGTACTAGGCCCCTTTCACGGGTAGGATTACTAGGGATTACTCCCATTATCCCTTACTACTTGCACGTCCGCCCCTTTCCTGGTTGGTGAGTGGAGCTGCCGGATAACCTTTAGTATCACCATTTAACACTCCGTTTTACCAGTTAAACATTCCTCAATCCTCAACTCGCTTTCGCTAACGCTGTAAATGGGCTTATGACATTTTAGAGCTACTTGTACCAATAGTTTACTAGTATCACCGACCCGCGTCTGCGTATCCATAGGCATTACCGGCGTCTTCCGCATGCTCTTGTCCTGAAGGACTTTGGCGTCTTCCGCACACTCTTGTCCTGAAGGACTCGGTGTGCTCCAGACACCAAGGCATGCTCCAGACACCGCCTAGGCATTAGCTTCTCGGGCCATCTCTCCCCTCATGGGCATGCGCTATGCGCTGCGCGCACGCTACGCGGACGCACATCTGACTTGTCCAAATGAGGACAGCACCACGAGGGTTACTTCGTTCCTCTCGCTGAGGTTACTTCGTTCCCTGATATCATTTCACGATGCCTTTAGGCCCCTACTTTTCCCCGGCAGTTATTTGGGTACAATGTTAGCCAATTCCCTAATTAACACTAACTGCATTAACTTTTGTTCCAGCGCATTAAGCCTTATTTCGCTGGTTGAGTTTAACGAGGTTTACATAGGTTCGCTTGTTCTAGCCATGGACATCTTTCCTAGCAGAGTCACCGGCTTGGGCTGCCAGTTATCCTACATTTGAGTCCTCGCTTGGCACCACGATGATGTTACTTCGCAGCACCTCACGCGGTTATCCCTGTACCTGGGGAGGGGGAATTAAACCCCCATGATTACCAGAGTTCCTAGTTTCCTAGGCCAGCGTTCCGTATATGACTACGTTAGGCTGGAACTCATCGCACGGGAATTTAACCCCATGAGTACCAGAGTTCCTAGTTTCCTAGGCTAGCGTTCCGTATTTGACCACGTTAGGCTAGAACTCATCGCACGGACTCCTTGTAGATGTATTCATTCTGATGATGGAAGGGATGCACGAGGGGATTTTCGTTAAAGGTCTGTCTTTCGAGCAAGCTGCCTTGAAAACTTTTAAAACCTACGCAGTGCCAGCATTGTCCGGTCAGCTAACCACGATCCTGGCAATGGCACCATTGATGGCAATTAGCGGCACCCTGGGCAAATTTATCCGCTTGATTCCCATTAGTGCGATTACTTGCTTGCTGCTCAGCTACGCGATCGCCCTCTTAGTAGATATCCCTCTCTCCCGCTACCTCCTTGCTAATGTCAAAGGCGGCGCAAAAAAGACTTTCATTGACAAACTTACAGAAGTCGCTTCCGAGAAGTTTCTGCATTGGAGTTTGCGATCGACTGTCCGCAACAAAACTACTGCCCGCTTTTGGACTATGGGGGCGATCGCCCTATTTGTTGGCACCACTATTCTGGTGGGAAACGTACCAGGGACTCTGTTTCCCGACTCCGACCAACTCAAATTGAGCATCAACATCGAAATGCCCCCCACTACTACTCTCGACAGTTCCCAGATCCTAGCAGATGAAGTGGGGGAAATTCTGCGGAGCAAGGATTACTTGGAGACGGTAGTCAAATTCGTCGGTCAGCGGAGTAAACTAGTAGGAGAAAGCGGCATCAAACCCAACACTGGCAATTACCTAGTGGGCTTTTCGGTAAGGTTTGTACCTAAAGAAGACCGCGAAAAATTCTCATTTGAATATATCGACCCGCTGCGGTCCGAGTTAACCCAGGCATTACGCAACTATCCAGGGGCATCTCTCGTGGTAAATTTAGATGCTGTAGGAGAAGGGGGAGACCCGATCTCCATTGAGCTCACGGGCAGCGACATGGACGAGTTGCGCCGCATTTCTGGGAACGTGCAGCTAGCTTTGCGACAGATTCCGGGAACAGCAGATGTCCGCGACGACTTAGGTCCGGAACGACCGGACGTGAAACTCCTTCCCCGCCGGGAAGCGATGAATTTCTATGGCATTACTCCAGAAGATTTCGCCCTCCAGGGGCGCTACCTGATGACTGATAACGATATCGGCGATTTCCCGATCGGAGGCAGACAGGAAGACTTGGAAATTCACCTCAGTACGAGATGGCAGTCCCGTGGTGGAGCAGTTGGCGGACCCACCCGCATAGACGAACTGGTAACGACTCGTTTCTTCTCCCCAGACGGGGCAATTGCCGCTACCCAAGTAATCGATATCGTGTCCGATCAGGCACCTTTGTCAATTACCCACCAGGATGCTCAGCGCACGGTCACCGTTTTGGCGAAGACCAAAGATCGCACAGTCGGGGAGATATTAGCAGATTTGGAACCGCAGCTACAGGAAATGCAGCGCCGCTGGCCGGGAGGCTATGACTACAAATTCGGCGGAGAAGCGGAAAGCCAAAGCGAGACTTTTGGTTCGGCGGGACGGATGGCATATGTTGCGCTGTTCCTAGTCTTTGCCGTCCTAGTGATTCAATTTGGTTCTTTCACCCAGCCCTTTATCATTATGCTGGCTATCCCCTTCGCTTTGATCGGCACTTTTGGCGGCTTCTTTCTGTTCTGGATCCCGATATCTTTCCCGGCGGTAATTGGGATTATAGCCTTAACAGGAATTGTGGTTAATGATTCAATTGTCATGGTAGAAACGATGAATGCTTATCGCCAGCGAGGCATGAACCTGCGTGAAGCTGCTGCACGTGGGGCTGCCGATCGCCTCCGTCCTGTCCTGACTACCAGTATTACCACGATCGCGGGTGTGCTTCCCTTGGCCCTGAACGATCCGGTCTGGTTTCCCCTCTGCATGGCGATCGTCTTTGGGTTGATGGCCTCAACTGCGATCTCTCTTTTAGTCGTGCCCTGTTTGTATCTCCAATTGACTCCCAGTCATAGCTAATTGTCGATCGCTAATCGTTAATTGCTAATTATTATTCTTAATTGATTAGCAATTAGCGATACCAATCGCTCGATTTCCGACTCTAAGGTAAAATAATGAACGCAAGCACGCACGCAGTTTGGAGCGCGAATTGTCCGTACCATGATGTTCTTTGTCTCCCAAAAATTCACTAGCTGGGAATGCTTTTTATTAGCTAACCTAAGTTGCGACCTATTAAAAAAAATATGAATTACCCACTTAGACTTTACAGATATTTGGAATATTTCGTAGCTTTTGATACAAAATTATATTTTTTTGTGCTAGACGGCGGGTTGGCTGTTTATAGGTTATAATGTACTAAAATAATAGTTAATTGCTGGGGGATGTAGATGATGGAAGATATGATTACAACAATTTTTGTTCTTTGTGACGAGCTACTAAAAGCGTTAAATATAAAAGAAGATCCACAAGTAAAAATGAACAATGCCGAAGTGATGACAGTCGGATTAGTTGCTGCATATTTTTTCGGAGGACACCACGATCGCTCTTGTCAATTTATGGTCCAACACAAGTATATAAAAAATCTGTTAAGTAAAAGTAGGTTCAATCGTCGATTACACAATATTGAGGAACCAATTTGGATGTTTTTCTTCCAAGTTATAGCTCAAACATTTAAGAGCTCAATCCGGGTCAAGAATATATTCTTGATAGTTTCCCGGTGCCAGTATGTGATAATATTAGGATTGATAGATGCCAAATTTATAACAAGGAAGAATATCGAGGGTATATTGCCAGTAAAAAACGTTATTTTTATGGATTAAGAGTTCATATGTTGGTAAACAAAAATGGAAAGCCAATAGAATTTTATCTAGATCCTGGTAGTTATAATGATGTTAAAGTTTTGCAATCTTTTGGCTTTGACTTACCATCAAATTCAATAGTTTATGGAGATAAAGCTTATAATGATTATCAATTAGAGGATTTACTAAAAGAGTCGTCAAGTATAATGTTAAAACCTTTGCGAAAAAAGAACTCAAAAAGAAAAGAATATTCTTGTTTTGAATATATACAAAAAGTAACAAGAAAACAAGTTGAAACCTGTTTTAGTCGAATCACCAATTTGTTTCCCAAGTCAATTCATGCTGTTACATCTAAGGGATTAGAGTTGAAAATAATTCTCTTTATCATAGCTTTTTGTATCCAATTTTTATAGGTCGCAACTTGAGTTAGCTAGCTGAAAGGAAACTAAACCCGATAGAGGAGGAGATTCCCGCAAGCAGATAACCCCTTCTACTTGGGTCAATTTTTGCCAGAGATATGCACTTAATTCACATATGCGTTGATAGCGTTCTTGGGCCGTTCCCCAGGCAGAATGGAGGCCGATCGCCTCTCGCAACCCGGCATACAAGGGATAAGCAGATGTAGCAATTTCATACTGCTGTCCATCGGGTTTCCATCCTACGGGATGACCGGTACTATCCATGACTATGCCGCGCCAACCAATAAAGGTGGGATGCAAATCTTCCCTCGCCTCCTGACTTACATATAAACCACCCACTCCTTCTGGTCCGCACCACCATTTATGACCCGTAAAGGCATAGAAGTCAACCCCCTCATCAATTAAATTTAAGGGCAAACTCCCCACAGACTGGGCCGCATCCACTAAAATCTTCACATTCCCATTAACCGACTTGCAAGCTGTGACAATTTCAGCTAGAGGTAATAATTGACCCGTATTCCAGAGGATATGACTGAGTATTACCAGTCTGGTATTGGGTTGCACCGCACCAGCAATTACTTCCACGGGGTTTCCCCGATTTAAGGTTGCCATCACCCCACAGGTAGAAACTTTCACATCAAACCGCCTGCTAATTTCTTTGGCAGTTGCGACGATACCTGGATGTTCGCAGTCCGTCAGTAACATGCGATCGCCCCCCCGCCAGTCTATTCCCCACATGGCAATATTACAACCCACGGTCACATCTTCCGTCAGGGTAATCGTTGCTGTTGGCACTTTCAATTCACTGGCGATCGCCTCTCTTGTTTTCTGCTTCTCTTCATCTACCCAGTCATTTATCTGCTGAGAAAACGGTCCCCGATTTTGGATCTGGTCATAGGAACTGGCGATCGCCTCTCTTGCCCTTTGGGGCATAGGTCCTTGTCCGCCATAATTAAAATAAGCCTTATTTCCCAGTCCTGGAAACTGTTCTCGATGGCGGAGAGTTTTCGGTGTCCTACTGCTTGTCATAATTTTAACGCTCCTTCTATGTTCCCAGCATACAGCACTTTTTCCACATTTTTGCCACTAATTGCTTTCACCACTAGATCGCCATTGGGAGCAGCAGTCAACTCACATCTACATATCCACCCCGAATGTATCAATCCTGCATCTCCTAGAAACTACCAAGTCTCCGTTCGCGCAGCGTGGCGCAGCCATTCGCGCAGCGTGGCGCAGCCATAGATGGCAGGGTCGAAAGAGCGCTATTACCATGCACTTCGACCCGATCCTCTTCAGTCCCCTCCTGCGTACCCAGCAAACAGCCGAAATACTGCAAAAAGCAGGTCTAGCAACCCAGATAGAAACATCTCACCACCTCGCCCCCGCCGGTGACATCAAAGCATGGCTAGACTGGTTAGACAAATGGCAGCAGACTGGCGGTAGCACCTTAGCCCTAGTCGGTCATCAACCAAACCTGGGAAACTGGGCAGAAATCTTAGTCTGGGGCGAACCCTACTGTGTCCCCCGGGTAGTGCGAGTAGCGCTCCCGGGGGACACAGGAGGTGCATTAGTCGTGAAAAAAGCTGGAGTTATCGGTTTGAGTCTCCCTGAAACTGGATCTCCCCTTGGCAGGTGCTCTCTGTTTTTGCTAGCTCCGCCCAAATTTCTCTTATCATAGCGAGGGCGATCTTCCCTATAGGGGGGATCGATTAGCGATTTGACAGTAAGGATTTGATGTGATAGGTACTCTGATACAGAAGAAATTTCACGCTCAGTAAAGGATACAGCTATGTCCATTGCCTGCGAATATAAACCAGGGCTAGAAGGAATTCCCGCTAGTCAATCCAGCATCGGTTTCATCGATGGACACAAAGGAGTCCTGGAGTATCGAGGAGTTCCCATAGAAGAACTAGCAGCTCATAGTACTTTCATAGAAACGACCTATCTGCTGATCTGGGGTCATCTGCCCAGCGCCCCAGAGATGGAAGCATTTGAATATGAAATACGCCATCACCGGCGCATCAAATATCGGATCCGGGACATGATGAAGTGCTTTCCCGAAACAGGTCACCCGATGGATGCTTTGCAATCCTCTGCTGCGGCCTTGGGGTTATTTTATGCCCGTCGCGCCTTGGATGACCCCCAATACATTCGCAGTGCGGTGGTCCGCCTGATTGCTAAAATGCCCTCGATGGTAGCAGCATTTAATCTGATGCGGAAAGGTAACGATGCCGTGATGCCTAGAGATGACCTCGACTATGCTGCCAATTTTCTGTATATGCTCACGGAAAGCGAACCAGATCCCCTAGCTGCTCGGGTATTTGATGTCAGTCTGACCCTGCACGCGGAACATACGATGAATGCTTCGACATTCTCCGCCAGAGTTACGGCTTCTACTCTAACTGACCCCTATGCGGTGATCGCTTCCGCTGTGGGCACCCTGGCCGGTCCGCTCCATGGCGGGGCTAATGAAGAAGTTCTGGATATGTTGGAGAAAATTGGCTCGGTGGAGAATGTTCGTCCCTACCTGGAAGATGCGATCGCACGCAGAGCCAAAATTATGGGATTCGGTCACAGAGTATATAAGGTTAAAGACCCCCGCGCCAATATCCTTCAAAGTCTAGCAGAAAAGCTGTTTGATAAGTTTGGTCATGACAAATACTACGCGATCGCCCTAGAGTTGGAAAAACAGATCTCGGAAAAACTCGGTCCCAAAGGGATTTACCCGAATGTGGACTTTTATTCAGGCTTAGTATACCGGAAGCTAGGCATTCCCAGGGACTTGTTTACCCCAGTGTTCGCGATCGCCCGGGTAGCCGGTTGGCTAGCCCACTGGAAAGAGCAGCTAGAAGAAAACCGCATCTACCGTCCCACCCAAGTTTACACTGGCGAGCATAACATGCCCTACATTCCCATAGACAAACGCTAATGTCAGCGAGCAGTGATTCAGCGATATCTCGGGAGTAGTGCGAATAGCGCTCTCCCGAGATATCAGCTCGATGCTACCAGTGCTAAAATGGCTGTGGGCTCAGAAACCCGGTAAGTTAAGAGTTACCGGGTTTCTGGATGTTCGGTTAATTTATACCTGCCTACTTAATGCTCTCGGGTTTCTAGCTCAGTTGTGGAGGGTTTCACCCCCTGCGAAGAATCGATAGCTTCTGTTCACAATGAATGATAGTGACGATTTCAGGTAATGCTAGCTCTCAGACCTATGAGTCTGAGGGTTTTGTTTTTTCAGGCCGCGAAAGGCAAGGACTAAAGTCCTTACTACGAACGAGGGTAAGGACTAAAGTCCTTACTACGAACGATCGGCCCGCAGACGGTCCGAAAAATCGCTCGGGATTTCTGGTAAAAGTCGTTAAAAAACTTTAAAATCGATCGAGTCAGCCGTCAGCCATCCAGTTACGGTAGCTAGTAAACCGGCAGTTAAGACCGCTGGGATATTGCCCAGCCAGATATTGCGTATATAGGAAACATGAACCCAGGAATAGACTTACAAGGAAGTTTTATCCAGTTCTTCAGGGATATTGGCGTCCCTGGGGAAGTGGCCCAAGCAATGTGGCTGCCACTGCCGATGGTGCTGGTGCTGGTAGGTGCCACAGTAGGAGTGTTAGTAACAACCTGGTTAGAACGGAAAATTTCCGCAGCCGTCCAGCAGCGGATCGGTCCGGAATACATGGGCCCATTCGGCGTGTTAGTCCCGGTAGCAGATGGTCTCAAACTGCTGTTCAAAGAGGATGTCATCCCCAATTCCTCAGATCCATTGTTATTCACCCTCGGTCCCGCCCTCGTAGTGGTGCCAGTCTTTGTCTCTTACCTGATTGTCCCCTTTGGCCAGAATTTGGTCATCACTGACTTGGGTGTCGGTATTTTTCTCTGGATCGCCCTTTCCAGTATTGCCCCGATCGGTCTGTTGATGTCAGGTTACGCCTCTAATAATAAGTATTCTTTGCTGGGGGGACTCAGGGCCGCAGCTCAATCTATCAGTTATGAGGTGCCCCTGGCCCTCTGCGTACTGGCGATCGTCATGATGTCCAACAGCCTCAGCACGATCGACATCGTCGAACAGCAATCAGGTTACGGTATTTTAGGCTGGAATGTTTGGCGTCAACCAGTAGGGTTCGTCATCTTTTGGATCGCCGCCCTAGCAGAATGCGAACGGCTACCCTTTGACTTGCCAGAAGCAGAAGAAGAACTGGTAGCAGGATACCAGACAGAGTATACTGGGATGAAATTCGCTCTGTTTTACCTCGGTTCTTACGTCAACCTAGTGCTGTCTGCCCTCCTAGTGGCAATATTGTACCTGGGAGGTTGGGAATTTCCGGTATCGCTCGATTTCTTAGCCAGTTTCCTAGGAGTAAGTGAGACGACGCCTTGGTTGCAGGTAATCGCAGCTAGCATTGGCATCATAATGGTAATCCTGAAAGCCTACTTTCTAGTATTCCTAGCAATTCTGCTCCGCTGGACTGTGCCACGGGTGAGAATAGACCAGTTACTAGACCTAGGGTGGAAGTTTTTATTGCCCGTATCCCTAGTGAACCTGCTGTTAACCGCTGGCCTGAAGCTAGCCTTCCCCTTTGCCTTCGGCGGATAAGTTAGAATGTAGGGTGGGCACCGCCCACCAACAAGGGAGATGTAGAGAGAGAACACACCATGCTGAAATTCCTCAAGCAAGTTAGCGAATACACGAAAGAGACATTTCAAGCTGCTAAATACATCGGTCAGGGACTATCTGTCACCTTTGACCACATGCAGCGGCGTCCGATCACAGTGCAGTACCCCTATGAAAAACTTATCCCATCGGAGCGCTTCCGGGGTAGGATTCATTTTGAATTTGATAAGTGCATCTCCTGCGAAGTCTGCGTGCGGGTTTGCCCGATCAACCTGCCAGTGGTAGATTGGGAATTCAACAAGGAAAGCAAGAAGAAACAGTTGAAGCATTACAGCATCGACTTCGGTGTTTGTATATTCTGCGCTAATTGTATAGAATATTGTCCCACAAACTGTCTATCGGCGACAGAGGAGTACGAACTGGCAGCCTATGACAGGCATGAGTTGAACTATGACAATGTGGCACTAGGACGGCTTCCCTATAAAGTCACGAATGACCCCATGGTACAGCCGATGCGGGAACTGGCTTACCTACCAAAGGGGGTCATGGATCCTCATGAAGTGTCACATACTCAGCCTCGTGCAGGTAAGCGCCCAGAAGAAATTATCGCAGAAATGGAAAAAAATTAAGGGTTTGTAGTAAGCACTTTATACTTTAGTGCTTGCTCTCCGGAAGCACTAAAGTGCTTACTACGAAAAATATACGAACGATGAACAATTAGCAAAGGACAAGCAGAGTGAATTTAGCAGAAGGAGTTCAGTTAGTTGCTTTTGGTCTGCTGGCAGTGATGGCGATCGCCGCAGCATTGGGAGTGGTACTGCTAGAGAATATCGTCTACTCAGCTTTTTTGCTGGGAGGGGTGTTTATCAGCATCGCAGGCATGTACATTTTATTGAATGCAGGCTTTGTGGCAGCGGCCCAAGTACTGATTTATGTGGGGGCGGTGAACGTCCTGATTTTGTTTGCTATCATGCTGGTGAACAAACGGGAAGAGTTGAAACCCCTGCCGCGTGCCTGGATCCGGAAGGGGGCAACGGGTTTGGTATGTGTCGGCCTGTTTGCCCTATTGAGTACGATGGTTTTAACAACTCCTTGGTCTCTCTCAACAGGGGCGATCGCAGGAGATGCTTCTACATTAATCATCGGACAGCATTTCTTCAGTGACTTTTTACTCCCCTTTGAACTGGCATCAGTGCTGTTGTTGATAGCTTTAGTCGGGGCAATAATTCTGGCCCGTCGCGAGTATTTGCCCGATGAAATGCCTTCCGGACCGGTGCCGCCAGCTTTGACGCTACCCGAACGCCCACGGGAACTCGTATCAGCATCAGAGAAAACTTCCCAGAATTAATTAAACATAGATAAGCGCTAAAGCGCTGACTACGAACGCAGAAGCAGCGCTTTAGCGCTGACTACGAACTCAGAAGAAGCAGTAAATTATGAGCATACAACTTCAGGATTTCTTGTTAATAGCAGCAGCATTGTTCTGCATTGGCATTTATGGTTTGATTAACAGCCGCAATGCCGTGCGGGTGCTGATGTCGATCGAGTTGCTGCTGAATGCAGTAAATATAAATTTGATGGCATTTTCAAATTTCCTCGACTCCCAAGGGATAAAGGGACAAGTTTTTACAGTGTTTGTGATTACAGTGGCAGCGGCAGAAGCGGCGGTGGGTCTGGCGATCGTGTTGTCAATTTACCGCAATCGCGATACAGTGGATATGGAGCAGTTTAACTTATTGAAGTGGTAGATTAGTGGAGCTAAAGCGGGTCATAATTGCCCATAAAGCTGGAGATGATGAGAGTCGCCGCTGGGCGGAAACATGTGCGAGACAGCTGGAGGATCGGGGTTCTCAGGTGTTGATGGGACCGAGTGGGGTCAAGGATAATCCCTACCCGGTGTTTTTGGCTTCCCGAACGCAACCGATCGATCTGGCAGTGGTCCTGGGTGGTGATGGCACGGCTTTAGCTGCTGCTAGACAAGTGGCCCCAGATGGCATCCTGATTTTAGCTGTAAATATCGGGGGTCATCTGGGGTTTTTGACGGAATCTTTTGAAGCCTTTAAGGATACAGAACGGGTTTGGGACAGGTTGATGGAAGACCGCTATGCAATACAGCGCCGGATGATGTTGCAGGCGGCTGTGTTTGAAGGCGATCGCACTAATAGGAAACCTGTAAGCGATCGCTTTTTGGCCCTAAATGAAATCTGTATCAAGCCTGCGTCTGCTGACCGGATGATTACCTCAATTCTGGAAGTGGCGATCGACGGGGAAGTGGTGGATCAATATCAGGGAGATGGGCTGATTGTTGCCACGCCTACCGGTTCGACTTGCTACACCTTGTCGGCAAATGGCCCGATCGTCCATGAGGGCATGGAGGCGATCGCGGTTACTCCCATTTGTCCTTTGAGTCTATCTAGTCGTGCCATTGTTTTGCCATCGGGTTCTGTAGTCAGTGTCTGGCCTTTAGAAGACCGGGAGTTAAATACGAAACTCTGGACAGACGGGGTGATGGGAACTGCCATTTGGTCCGGACAGCGAGTGGACGTGAGAATGGCTAATTGTCTAGCCAAGTTTATTATTCTGCGGGAAAATTATTCTTACTATCAGACCCTACGGGAAAAGCTACAGTGGGCAGGGGCGAGGATTAGCTATAGTAAGGATAATCGGGATTGATGGGAAGAAAAGGTTGGTTAATATAATTAATTAGGAGGTTTTTCATGCTGGACAGTACAAAGTTCTGAATTGGTATGTCACCAGCATTACATAACGGGACTTGAGAATTTTCTCAGGCAAAAAACGGCTCAAACCCTTACTGAGTGGAGGTTTTATGTCGAAGGGTATTAAATGGCAGCAAACCCTGAGCCTGCGGAGATCGAGACCCGATCGACCTAAAAATGGCTCTGTCAAAGGGTTTGAGGCTCCTTTAGGCCTATTTTTTCCCAAAGTCCCGTTAGTGACCAAAAATCAAGGCCCTTAATCAGGTGCATTCAACCCGACATGATATAAACTGCATGTTGGGGCCTCCGGTAAAATCGAGGCGGGTGCATCTCATATTTGCAGATGTATCTGTAGGGGCGAAGCATTTCTGCGACAAATTGAGTCATAAACCGACAGATTTACGCTTCGATTTGCTTCGCCCCGTGCGAAAGTGAGATGCACCGCCCATTATGCCGATGGCGTTCATTGGGAATTTGCTGCTCTGATCCTTAACCCAAATCAGCGTGCCGACTACTACGACCAGCTTGATGAGCGGGCAGCTTGGTTTTACGAGGCTGTAACCATTTCCGACGGTATGGTGATTCAGGAGCCAAGTAAAGAGGGACAAGTTTACCTTGCTGCTTATCAAGACAGCGAGGATAACTGGCTTGATGGTTCTAACACCTATAAAATGACGGTTCCCGCCAATCCTCCTGCCGAGAAGTTTTGATCGGTTACGGTGTATGACAACAATGCGCGCGTTTTCATCAACACCGACACCAAAAAACCCGATCGCTCCTCTAAGGATAAGCTATGCGAGAATCCTGACGGCACAGTTGATATCTACGTCGGTCTTCAAGAACCTACCGATCCTTGCAAAGCCGCCAACTGGATTAAGAGCAACCCAGGGGAAGGTTGGTTCGCGTACTTCCGACTTTATGGTCCCACGGAAGACCACTTTAATGGAAAGTGGGTTCTCAATGACTTCGTAAAGGTTGGCGGAACGCTCTAAATTCCTCAGTTGATTGAATGGTGTTGCACAATCACCGGATGATGGGTAGATTTGCAAACGTTTGAAAGCTAGAGTATCAGCCACTTTCAGTTTTCAGTTACGTACCAAAAATACTATCATCCCCCGTGCAACGCCATGAAAAAGGAGGCCAAATGATGGATGGTGCAGCCCGCGATTTGAGAAAAGCTGGAAAAATTATCAAAATCGCCGCAAACAGAAGCACTTCACTACATTGGCCAATTACTCATTCATTATTCGTGCAGTTCTAATAATTCCCTCAAGAAATCTACAAAACTTGCCAGAATCGGAACCTGCATGTTGGTGGACTCACTTACCCAATTATTATCTGCAAGACTCACCGTATTCGTCTTTCCTGGTTTGAGAACACTGACGATCGTAGCAATTAGAGCTTTGTCCTGATCGAAAGGTTTCCACTTGAGAGATTTCCTCTCCTCCTCGGAAAATTGGGCAAGATAGGAATTAGCTCTCTCCGCGTACATAGGATAAGCTACTTCACCACAACTGCATAACAAAGTATCCAGCACCCCCTGAGAGACATTATCAGGTAACACATAAATTCCCGTGCGAGGAGAACCTGTATCTACAACGCCTGCTCGATCGGGGAAACCAGGAAATAAATTACTGAAGCCATTACAGTAGTCTAAGGCTACCTGTTCGGGAGACTGGCGATCGGCATCAGCAACTATCCCGAATGCTGCGATATCAGTTCGATACTCAGGGTAGTTAGAAAAATTTTGCCTTCAGATTTCGTACTAGCTTACTTCCTTCTCCTGAGTAAATGGCTACCGAAACCGATTCTGTGAATAAGATAGAAGGCATATCCAGACGCTTGTATAAGTTTCCCTGTTTGGGATAAGATGGAACAAAATTAATCCAGAAAGGAATGCGCTGCGCGCACGCTGCGCGATCGAGATTGGCTTCATTGCCGTCAAAAGATTGACAGCCAAGCAATTTCAGCACTTTGCCCACAAAGGCTTGATCGTGAGGACCTTCTACACCGATGAGTGCATATCTCACCGTCGTACCTCCTGTCCCAGTTCTTCCCGAATTATACACAGGGTTTCTCGATCTAGTCTGATTAATTTAGTCTGGGACTCCTCTGGCCTTAAGCGATAGAGGACTAGATCCACATCCGAGGAAGTAGCATCCAACATTGCATCAATAGCTTCCAGACTTTGAGTAGTTGCAAATAACTGCACGTCCATCTTACTACACCACTGGACAAGCCAAGAGAAAACTCCCCGCAGCGCGTCAGTATGAATAGAGGTTTCCAACTCATCAATCAGTAGAACACCCCCTCGCACCTTTGCCAGGGTTAAGGCGTAAAGCAGGAGACGACGCACAGCATTACCGCAGATACTCAAAGGTGCTAGCCCCAACTGTTTGTGGTCAATATAAAGGCCCGAACCTATGCCCTGATTATCCAGAATTTCCAAGCCAACAATTCCTGAGTCTATGACTTGCAGAAGCTTGATGACTTCGGGCTTAAACCTTTGTAAAATGGCTTCTGATAGCAGCCCCACATGCAACTGTTCGATCCAGTGGTCTAAGGGTGTAACGATTTCAACTGGTAGCATTAGATTCCCTGATGCTAAGTCCTGATGTCGGACTTTCTTAGGGCTAAGGACTTGACTCCTGGTAATCAAACGCCCAGAGTTCCACAACTGGAAATGTTCGGAATACTCCTGCTTTTCCTGATGCTGTTGTGGGTTGAAGATCGTAGCAACTAATTCTATATCCGCTTTATGTTCGCCTGACTCCCCTACACCTATTAACTCTCTGTATCCCCAAGGAACGCTACTCCCACTACCCGGGGGATACAGTCTGTAAATTGCCCGAGAATCAATGACTGGGAAACTGCCATCGCCAGAGATATGTGTTTGGACCTGGTAAACATCGATTTTCCTGTCGCCATTCTGCTGATTTTGTGGTAATGCTGGAAACAGCCATTTGAGCCGTGATAGCAGATATTGACGATCGCCCTTTAAATCTCGTCCCCTAGTCAGCCATTGTAGCGGATCCAAGGGACGACAGTAGGTAGAGATAGCTTCTAAAACGCTGGTTTTGCCTGAGTTATTGACGCCAACGAGCAGATTTATTTGCCCCAAGGAATCCCAACTCAGATCCCGCAGTCCCCGGAACTGATGGATAGTAAGGTTTTTGATGTGGCTCATTCGCTGGTGACCCGAATATCTCTATTGATTAATTGTAACATCAACAATCAACCATTTGACTATCGAATCACTTCCTCTGCTACTTTCGGTACCGCAGCAGTCAACACCTCACGTCCAGAATCTGTCACCAAAACATCATCCTCAATTCTAACTCCAATTCCGCGCCATTGCGGGTCTATCTCTGGTTGTTCCTCCGCAGGTTTTGTTTCCGAACTAATGTAAAGACCGGGTTCCACTGTAATTATCTGACCTGGTTGGAATGTCAGCCAATCTTCTTCTCCTTCCCCCTGCTTGTAAAACCCCGCATCATGCACGTCTAAACCTAACCAATGACCAGTTCCGTGCATGTAAAAAGGTTTGTATTTCTTCTCTTTAATCAGTTCTTCTATCTCACCCACTAGCAGTCCGATTTCTAGCAATCCTTCTACTAGTACTTTTACAGCTGTCCCATGCATATCATTGTAAGTCTTGCCCGGCTTTACCTGCTCGATAGCCTGTCTTTGGGCTTCTAGTACTATCTCATAAATCACCCGTTGTTGCATGGTAAACTTGCGATTTACCGGAAAAGTCCGAGTAATATCAGCATTATAATACTCGTAACAACAACCAGCGTCAATCAGCAATAAATCTCCATCTTGCAACTGGCGATTGTTCTCCACATAATGTAATATGCAGGCATTCTGACCAGAGGCGACAATGGAAGGATAGGCCGGTCCCATCACCGACTGCTGGCGAAAAATATACTCCATTTCCGCTTGAATTTCATATTCGTAAATCCCCGGACGGGCTAATTCCCGGGCCCGCTGATGGGCCTCCACCGAAATGGCGATCGCCTTTTTCATTAACTGCAATTCTGCGGAACTTTTGACCGATCGCAAGGGATTGAGAATGAAAGCAGGATCTTCCAGGGCCATCGGTCCAGTGCCCCGTCTGGGATATGCTTTCAATTGCCGTTGCCAATGCTTGATGATAGTCTGATTAAAAGCCTCATCCCGCCCGAGATGATAATAAATTCTGTCCGCCTTTTCCAGATACTGGGGCAACTTTTCATCCAGTTCTGTAATCGGATACACCTCATCGGCACCAAACTGTTCCTTTGCTGCATCGACGCCCACCCGGTAACCATTCCAGACTTCTTTTTCCCACTCCTTCGATCGGACAAACAGCACAAATTTATGTTCTTGGTGGTAGGGTGCCAAAACCGCCACCGCTGACGGTTCGTTGAAACCAGTCAGATAGAAAAAATCACTATCCTGTCGGAAATTGTACTCCACATCATTGTGCATCACGGCCATCGGGGCACTTCTAAAGATGGCAGTTCCTTGACCAATCTTCTCCATGAGGCGATCGCGACGCTGGTGGTATTCTGCTTGCATATATACTTGGCGAGACAACTCGTGCGACCATCATCCTATCACAGAAAAACTAACGGGTTTTGACCACACCCATCCCGCTATTCTGACGACCGCAGATGTCACCGGTTACTACTTGCCACCTGTGGCTCCCTTGCTGGGGCTTGCTGGGGAAGATCTAGCTTTGACTGCGGGGATCTGAACATTATGCTGCCGGTGCTCAACGCAGAGAAACCAGGTTTTGAGCGCGACGGCGTCGCCTGACGCCCAACGCGCGGCACTGCGCTTCCCGGAAAAACCGGGTTTTTTTAATGCTGCGAGGTTACTGCTCGCAGGGTGTAACCTTACTGCTCGCAGGGCGTAACCTTACTGCTCGCAGGGTGTAACCTTATTGCTCGCACAGTGTAACCGGGTGTAATCAAAAGTAGTTGTATAGGGGATCCCCCCTAACCCCCCTTCTTAAGCTTCTTAAGGGGGGCTTAATAAGCCCCCCCTTTTGTAAGATACTGTGGGGCAATTAACTGGGGGGTGTAACCCCCCAATACAGCCAAACCCTCACCAAGAGAGGACTTTCTCCCCACTCCCCACTCCCCACTCCCTACTCCAGATCGTCGAGATCTCGTAATTCGCCCACAGCATCTTGTAAGGGGGGGTTTGGGGGGGATCCGACGACTGGAAGAGGCCATGAACGATCAACGGGTTTTGACCAGTTTTGACCACACCCCTTGCCATAACTGCGCTCTCCTATGCTATAATGGCTGAAACGCTTTCAGAGAAAGAGAATGGTAATGATTATTGTTTTTGTGCCTGGCGACAAAATTGATTCTCTGGCATCACAAGGAAAGCATCCTCTTGAACTTGTTTTTCTCATCTAGGGCATCGAGTAGAAGCGGTGAAACCGGGTTTCTTGTCAGGCTATCAACGAGATCTCAATACTTTGACCAGAGAAACCCGGTAACATGAGCCGACGTTCTAGGGGGTGCGATCTACTTCGGTATCGAGAAAATCGGCGATCGCAAGGGGAAATATCACATAAATTTAAGGCGATCGCCTCCCCTCCCAATCCATGTTATAATTGAAACGAAAGTATTATTGTTCCCACCATGACCAGTACATCTGTTCTAGATTCAACCTTGGAAGCCTTCCTCAAACTGCCTTACATTGAGGAATCCCCTGCATGGGAATATAATGGTCAAAAAATTCAAAAACCAATGCCCCAAACCCAACATAGTCGATTGCAATTCAAACTTTGTGAAGCCATCAATCAAGTTGGAGAAGATCGAGAGATTGCTTGTGCTTTTCCAGAATTACGGTGTACATTTGGCGATCGCTCCCTCGTTCCCGATATTTCCATATTGCGTTGGGAACGAATTCCCATGACAGTCGAAGGGGATCTCATCAATAAGTTTAATTCATTTCCCGATTGGACTATTGAAATTCTTTCTCCAGACCAATCTTCCAACCGCGTCACGGCTAATTTTTTACATTGCTTAAAATATGGGAGTCAATTGGGTTGGTTGCTCGATCCTAGCGATCGCTCCGTGCTCGTTTTTCAACCCCGGCAAGAACCGACGATTTTCTCACAAAGGGATCCCTTGCCAGTGCTGACGGGAATGGAACTGGAAATGAATGCCATGGAAATCTTTGCTTGGTTGAAAATGAAACCAAAAAGAACTAGGTAAGCAAGAAGTTGCTTATTGTCCGCGTCCGGGTTGACAATCGACAAAACTCAATGCCTCTGTATCGAGGAAGCTGGCGATCGCCATCTCAATGACTGCTTCAACCGGATACTCAATTTCAGCGGCACGGGCTATTAGGACCGATCGAATCCGTTCTGGTAAGCGTTCCAAGATAATTTCGGCATCAAAGCCAGAAAGTCTATCCTCTAGTTTTGCTTGCATCAATTGAAATAATCAAGAGTTAAACTCATAACTGAGCACTTTAATCTCAGAGCCATTTTCTGGCAAATCAGCAGCACTAAGGGCGATCGCATCTCCATCAATGCGGCGCACCGACATGCCATCCATCAGGGCCAGAAATTCATTCACCATGACAATATCGCAAGCATTAGCATCAGCAGCAGCCGTGCGGTAATGGGTAGGAATGACAAGCTTCGGGTTCAGCACCGTCAGGGCCTGCTTGGCTTCCGAGGGATTATAGGCTTTGGGACCGCCTCCTACTGGGATGAATACCACATCCGGAGTCCCCATGAGAATCTTCTGTTCGATCGATATTGGTGCCGCGACCCCTCCCAAGTGCAGGATCTTGATTCCTGCTTGGTTCCAGCACCACGCCACATTAGTTCCAAACCGGCGTCCCCCTTCCCGATCGTGGTCAGTTTTAATTCCCTGAATCTGTATCTGAGAACCTATATTATAGGCTCCAGGCTGATATAATAACTGTGGCTTGCCTGGGAGAGATTCGATCGCCCCTTCATCCAGTAACTGACTGCTGATCAACACCACATCCGCCTCTACATTAGGAGGACGATATCTCGCCGTGCAGCCGAGAGTGCGGAAAGGATTTACCAGGATGCGTTGCCCCTCTCCGGTAAACATAAAACAAGTGTGACCCAACCACTCAATTGACAAGGACTCTGCCTTGGGAACTGCAACAGAAGCCTGTAAGGACGCCGCCCTAGCTGTGAGTACAGCAGTGAGTAAACTTGGACCCGCGTAGCGCATCAACTGTCGCCGTTTCATCATCATCAATTTCTCTAATTTCTCTACAATCACTACAGCTGGTTCAGGAAATTTCGCAGCAACTGCTTGCCTGCTTTTGTGAGAATACTCTCCGGATGGAATTGGACGCCCTGAATGTGAGGATATTGCCGATGTCGCACCGACATAATTGTCTCATCTTCCACCCAGGCTGTAATTTCCAGCACCTCTGGACAAGTCTCCCGATCAATTACCAAAGAATGATAGCGCGTCGCCATCAATGGACTTTCCACCTCTTGGAATACCCCCACACCTGTATGATGTACTAACGATGTCTTGCCATGCATCAACAATGGAGCCGAAACTATCTTACCACCAAACACTTGACCAATGCTTTGATGTCCCAGACAGACACCCAGAATTGGTAAACTCGGTCCCAACTCTCTAATCAAATCTAAAGAAATACCCGCATCTTCCGGACGTCCCGGTCCTGGAGAAATCACCACCGCATCTGGTTCCATCTGACGAATCTCTGCGACTGAGATTTTATCATTCCGATAGACCTGAATATCTTCAGCTACGGGCAACTCATTGCTTAACTCTCCCAGATATTGTACCAGGTTATAAGTGAAACTGTCGTAATTATCGATAACTATGATCAACTTTTTTACTCCTAATATCTCTTGTTCATTAACTTGGCTCTTCTCAATCTAGTATGCCAAATTTATAGCTAATGTGCCTGAAACCCTTTACCAGTGAGGGTTACAACACCTGTGCCTTGCCAATCAGCCGATCTTGTTCGACAAAAACCTCAAATCTAGGTATAGCAAGGCTTTGAGGCTATTTTGAGGGCAATTTAGCATACCATTTCACGAAGAGCCATTAACTTTTTCTTTTTATGTTATCTGATTTCTATTGCCAAGTTTTTACCATCATAGCGATCAGGGGAGGAAACAGCAGCAACCCCGCCACCAGCAGAGCTACCAATGCCGAAATCAGCACCGCACCCGCAGCGCAATCCTTAGCTATTTTAGCAAGTTCGTGGTATGATTTATTTACGGTTAAGTCAACAACCGCCTCAAGGGCCGTATTGAGTAACTCCATCGTCAAAACCAGTCCACTTGTCAGTTCAATTACAGCTATTTCCACTAACTGTAAATGGAAAATAAAGCTGCCGCTCATCGCCAGAGTGCCAAGCACCAGATGAATGCGAAAATTGCGTTGGGTATAAAAAGCGTACCTTACTCCCTGCCAGGCATATTTGAAACTAACTAGGAGGTTTTCAGCCACCTGCCAGGATGATTCCCGGTTGGGTTTTAGAGCCTGATGAGAGTTGTTTTGAGTCTGCATCTCTACCGTCATCCCCGATGGTATAACATTCGTAACAATTCCAGCTGTTTGCAGTAGCATATCTTGCTGCTCCAACATTCGCGTTTTGCTCTCGTCGTCAGGATGATCCCAGCCCAGGAGATGGAGAAAACCGTGGGCTGCAAGCCAAGCTAGCTCATATGATAGTGAATGTCTTTGCTGTTGCGCTTGTCGGTCAGCTGTCTCGACCGAAATCACGATATCACCCAGAGTCAGAGGATGCAACTCATGGCACTCGGGAAAGTCCACTTCCAACGCTGCGAAAGCCAAGACATCTGTGGGCTGATGCTGATGGCAATACTGGGCATTAATTGTCTGAATTTCGGCATCGCTAGTCAGAAGGAGACTCAGTTCATAGCCCTTAGCTAGTGGCAGTTTTGGATGCATTTTTTCTAACCATAGATAGAACCAACCCGCCCAAGTTCGATCGTCAATTGGGCAATTGGTACTGGCAAAATGCCTCTGAATACTAACTTCAACTTCCACTCTGGAGTTCCCTCATACTATTCGTTCCTTGTTGCGCTTTTGCGCCGTTCCTCAAGTAAACCTCCGTGAGCTTGGAATCCCCGTCGCGGAGAGCGCGAAAAGCAAGCGAGCGGCTTTAGTCGCAGTCAGGCTACACATAGTCGGTTATATCTCCTAATTAACTGTACTTTGTTGACGCTGAACTGCCCGACCCGCTTCCAGTTATGGTCGTAAATGGACAGATTTTTTGTCCTGGCGGTATCGGTATAACCACCAATCCAGCCCCGAGCAACTTTGCCCGCCTTCTCAGCTTGCACATAGTCCCCACTTCGGAAACCCCAGGGTGTAACTGTCCCGCCTTTGCGTTTGCAGACGCCACCTTCTTACCCAAGCTCCGTCGCTTCAGCGCGGAGAAGGTGACCGAGTCAAATAGGACAAGAGGATGAGGATGCCTACAAGACCAACAGTTGTCAGGACAAAATGCTTTAAGGAAGTGCCGCCTTTACGCACCATGTTGCGCATCGCTAGCTTGACGTAACTTGGTTGGGGTTCTGTTGCTGCTGGTGCTTCCCGATCTACCACCGGTTCTGCATTAACTGGCGCTTCTACCCGGTCAGTTGGAGATGATTGGCTCATAAGCTGAGTGCAAACAATTTCTCTCTAGTCTAGCAGTTTTGTTACATTTTGTTAAGTAAAGACCACAAAAAAATCTCTACACCGCCAAGGCACCGGCGTATTGCGGAAAGGGGGATGGGGCGATCTCCCCATCCCCGATCGGCTCTATTAGGCACCAATACTCTCGACCAGCTGGTTTTCCTGGCGGAGATAAGCTTGGATGAAGGGGTCAAGATCGCCGTTCATCACATCTGTAATGGCTGTCGTTTCCGCAGTAGTACGGAGGTCTTTCACCATTTGGTAGGGGTGGAAGACGTAATTGCGAATCTGGTTGCCCCAGGCTGCTTCTACCATATCACCCCGGATATCAGCAATTTTTTGGGTGTGCTGTTCCTGGGCGATCACCAGTAGCTTGGCTTTCAGGAGGGCGATCGCCTTCTCCTTGTTTTGCAGCTGACTGCGTTCCTGGGTACAGCGCACGGCAATGCCAGAGGGAATATGAACAACCCGCACGGCAGTTTCCACCTTGTTGACATTCTGGC
This sequence comes from uncultured Hormoscilla sp., assembly GCA_963921275.4. Taxonomy (GTDB): domain Bacteria; phylum Cyanobacteriota; class Cyanobacteriia; order Cyanobacteriales; family Desertifilaceae; genus Hormoscilla. Next base: position 391,942 of record OZ001293.3, read on the forward strand.
CGCCCTTGCCACCAGAACGAGAGGTAGTAATTTCCAAATCTTTTTCGGGAAGGTCCAGCTGCACCTCCTCATCCAGGATGGGCATGACTTCCACCCCAGCGAAGCTAGTCTGGCGCTTGCCATTGGCATTGAAGGGAGAGATCCGCACCAGTCGATGGGTGCCTTTTTCTGCCTTCAGGTAACCGTAGGCATAGCGACCGGAGATTTCCAGGGTGGCAGACTTGATGCCCGCTTCATCCCCTTCCGAGATTTCGGCTAAATTTACCTTATAACTGTGGTCTTTGCCCCAACGATCGTACATCCGCAGTAACATTTCGGCCCAGTCTTGAGCGTCTGTGCCGCCAGCACCAGCATTAATCGTGAGTACCGCTCCTTTTTTGTCATAGGGGCCCGACAACAATCTTTGCAATTCCCACTGATCGAATTGGCGGCTTAAGTGGGAAATATTAGATTGGGCCTCTTGGAGCAGCGACCGATCGACTTCTAACTCCAGCAGATCCAAGACGGCCCTCAGATCTTCTATGCTAGCTTGCCATTGTCCAAACTGTTCCCAGTGAGATTTCAGCTCGTTGAGTTCTTGCAATGTCTGCTGGGCACCTGTATGGTCCTCCCAGAATTCTGGTTGTGCTGCCAGCTGTTCTAAGTCTTGGATTTTCGCAGTCAGTGCGGGAATGTCAAAGATAGTCCTGGGTTTTACCCAGGCGCAATGACAAGGTTTCGATTTCCCGCTTGATGTCTAGAAGTTCCATCATGGTTTCGATGCTTGATTATTGGCGAGTTACTCTCTGGTCGATCTTAGCTTTTTTTTCCACTAAAAAATGGCAGGCAACTGTTGCCTGCCATTTTTGCTCTATTCGACTACCGCTTTTTAGTCGCGACTACCACCACTAATGGCAATCAGCAACCGCAGGATGAAGATAAACAGGTTGATGTAGGTCAGGTACATCGACAAGGCAGCGGATAGATACTGGTCATCGTTATAGGTCCGGGGCAGAATGTAGAAATCCACCACGGCGACACCGGCAAACAGAAAGACGCCGAAGCCGGAGATGGCAATTTCTAGCCAAGTAGGTGTGTAGACCCCGAAGATGGCAAACAAGAATTGGGCAACGATGACTATGAAGAAGCCAATCATTGCTATAGAGATCGCTTGAGTCCAGGCTAGACCATCAGTATCTGAGAGATTGGATCCTATCTGCCTGGCGACCACAAAGGTAATCCCACAACCGAGGGCGGCGATCGCAATTCCTTCGGCGCCAACCCCCTGTGTCCCCAGGGCTACATAAATTAAGCCGCTGAGGGTGTAGCCGGACAACAGGCTGTAGAGCGCCAGCAGGGGCAGGGCCGTGCTGTTATTCCCATTTACCGCGACGCTACGGGCAACAAAGAACAAGGCTAGTTCTGCAATTATGGCCACAAAGAAGGTGGACATGAACAGCCCTGGGTTGCTATTGATCATGCCAATGCCCCCGTAGCTGCCAACTGCGGTTAACAACAGACCGCCACCCACGTAGGGCAGGGCGTTGGGGATGACATTGGGGCCAATAATTGCCTGACCTCGGGCTTCGCTTATCGCTTGCCGGAAATTGCTGCTATTACTCATGATACTTCTTTTTGACAAACCACTTTACTACCGTGACTTTTATGATAACACAAATCTCTAAGAGCTGAGCTGCGGTACCTGGAGCATGTCATAACTCATTGTCACCTCTTGGGGATCTGCTCCCTTGATTATAGGATTTTTCTCTCACTATACTCTGAACGGTCAGAAACTGCGCATATGAAGGCAGGCAATATGTCATTGCGAGGGGGGAGTAATTGAGCCTTGTGCTTTTTGAGTAACTGAGTAACGTCCTCCCCCCCGAAGCAATCTCCCAGCGCGTGGAGATTGCTTCGGGGGGGTCTGATAGTTGTGCTCTCCAGAGTTACTGCTGCGGTAGCCCCCCTCGCAATGACACCAACAATGCCTTAAGCGCAAGTCGATGCCTTTCAAAGTATAAATCAACTCTGCCCGCTCGCAGCTCTAAAAATATCCCCTTGTGTATACTATTAATATTTAATTGTGCTAATATCAAGTAGGGATATCCCCTCGATTATGTGGGAGCGAGGAGGCTGCCCCCGGATCTACGATCTGATTCACCAGTAGCCCAGAAACCCTGTTTTTCCAAAAAACAGGGTTTCTTAATTCTTTAATGCTCCCGAATATTACCAAAGGCGCAGTGGAATCTCAATGACAAATTCCGCTCCTTCACCGTGGAAATGCATGATAACTTACCACCATGACGCTGTACCACGATCTGGTAGCTAGTAGATAACCCCAACCCAGTCCCCAACCCCACAGGCTTAGTGGTAAAGAAGGGATCGAATATTTTCTTCTGAACCGACTCACTAATACCAGTACCATTATCTGCAATTGAGATTTGCACTCCCTCATCTTTAATTAACAAGGTGCGAATTCTAATTTCCGGAGAGGGGATGTCCGCCGTCGATCGCATTGGCGAGCAAATTCATAAACACCTGATTCAGTTCCCCGGCGTAGCACTCCACCAGGGGTAACTTGCCGTATTCCTTGACCACCTGAATGGCTGCCCGATCGGCCTTAGCTTGCAGACGGCTTTCTAGGAGTATTAAGGTACTATCGATTCCCTCATGCAGATCTACTGCTTTATGTTCCGCTTCATCTAACCGGGAAAATTTCCGCAGGGACTGAACAATCTCCTGAATGCGTTTAGTTCCTATCTGCATCGAGTCAAATAGCTTGAGTAGGTCTTGTTTGATAAATTCCAGGTCAATTTCTTCTATCCGATCCTGAATCTCTGGGGCTATGTAACTGGATTGGTTTTTCTCTAATATTTCTAACAATTATAGCAATTTTTGGGTGTATTGCATAGCGTGGAACAGGTTGCCGTGAATAAAATTTACCGGATTATTTATTTCGTGAGCCACCCCTGCCACTAATTGTCCCAAGGAGGACATTTTTTCACTATGCACTAACTGTATTTGAGCTTTTCGCAGTTGGATATGGGTATTGATCCGCGCTAAAACCTCTTGGTTTTGAAAGGGCTTGGTGATGTAATCCACTGCCTCCATTTGCAACCCTTTAACCTTGTTCTATACATCCGCAAGTGCTGTGATAAAAATCACGGGTATTTCTTTAGTTTTCCGGTCCGCTTTCAGCCGACGGCAGGTTTCAAACCCGTCCATTCCTGGCGGCATCATCACATCTAGCAAAATCAGGTCTGGTAATGTATTTTGCAGCCTTTTGATTGCACTTTCACCACTTTTCGCTACTGATACTTTGAACCCGGCATGATGCCAAAAATAAAAAAGCGAGATTCGTTGGGTTATCATCCACAATTAAAATAGAGCTTTTTTGAGCATTTTCCAGATCTTTTACTCTCCCGATCGGATTGCCGATCGTATTGCTTAACGTGAGTTATACAGTTACTCAAACCCTCTCAACTTCCCTCCGGCACTCCGGCCTGGCAACCGGAATTCTTACCTTTGGATAGCTCTAACTATGAACTACGAACCGCGTAGCGTTGCGAGGTACGAAGCAATCTCGAACTACGAACTCATCTTGCTTAGGGGCGATCTCCGCTGCTAAAATAATTTAGGCTCTTCGGTACTTGGTTGGCAAATTAGGGGTTCAAAAATCTCCGAAAGCCTTGCTCTGTAAGGCTTTAGCGACTTGCTAGACCCAATAGTTGCCTAAAAAAGACAGTCTATCGTCTGAAAGCCTTGCTGCGCAAGGCTTTCAGCCTAAATCTATTGCTAAAATACCATACTAAGTACCGAAGAGCCATAATTTATATCATTGTCCTTCACCTGCTGACATATTTTCGACAAAGTTCAGAATTTCTTTATATTCAAACTCATCAGCCTCCAGCAGCTGGCGGGCAGGAAATGGATCCCGTTTCAGTCACTGGCCCATGCTGATTCTGGACAATTACTTCATCTGATGAGGAATCTCGATCGCAAAGGAGGTTCCTGCACCCGGTGCGGAAATACAGGATAACTTACCGCCATGATGTTTCACCACAATAGAATAGCTTGTCGATAAACCCAAACCAGTCCCGGAACCCACTGGTTTTGTGGTAAAGAAGGGGTCAAATATCTTGGCCTGCACTTCCTCACTCATACCAGAACCATTATCAGCAATCATGATTTGCACGGAGGAGGCATCAGTCACTTTTGTGCTAATAGTAATGGTAGACGTCCAGTCTGACTTTTCTCCCTGAGACTTGGCTGAGGATATGGCATCAATGGCTTTTGTCAGAATATGCATAAATACTTGATTCAGCTCACCTGCGTAGCATTTGACTTTGGGTAGCTGACCATACTCTTCGATCAGTTTAATGTCTTGCAGCTGACTCTGCAAGATTACTAAAGTGCTATCAATTCCTTCATGAATATCTACTGTCTTTAGTTCTGACTCGTCTAAGCGAGAGAAATTCCGAAGCGATCGCACAATCTCGGCAATTCTTTCCGCCCCGATCTGCATGGAAGAGATAATTTGAGGTAAATCTTCTTTGATAAATTCCAGGTCTCTCGCTTCTATCTCCTCTTGAATCTCCGACACTGGCTCTGGGTAATACTGCCGATAAATCTCGATAATGTTGAGTAAGTCTTGACTATAGCTATCGGCATGATTGAGATTCCCAAATATGAAGTTAACCGGGTTGTTAATTTCATGGGCTACACCTGCTACCAGCTGTCCTAAACTAGACATCTTTTCAGTTTGAATCAGTTGTGTCTGAGTGCGGCGCAGTTCCTGCAAAGCTGATTCTAACTCCGTTGCTTTCTGACGCGCCCGCTCTTCTGCTTCCCGCAATGCTGACAAATTACACAACTCAATCTGCGTTTTAATTCGTGCCAGCAATTCATTTTTGGCAATAGGTTTAGTTAAATAATCATTAGCCCCCGCATCTAATCCTGCTACCAGATCCTTGACTTGATTTTTGGCCGTCAACATTAAGATTGGTAGTTCATCCAACTCATACTGTTCGCAGATTTTTTCGCAGACTTCATAGCCAGTCATGCGCGGCATCATCACATCTAGTAAGATTATATCTGGTTTACCTTCCGACTCAATTACTGCTAACGCTTCCTCTCCATTCGTGGCTGAGACTATGGTATAGTTTTCTAAGGAAAGATAGTTTACCAGTACCTGGAGATTTACTGGCTCATCATCCACAATCAGGATTTTGAACTCTGATTGGAAATTGTCAATTGTTAATGGTGAATTGTCAATTTTTTCGGATGTATTGGCAAGCGCTTGTTTCACAGCAGGTGGAGAATAGATAGGTTGGTCATGGACAATTCTTTCCCTGGAGACGATCGCCATTGGCAGAGTAAAGGTAAATCGAGAACCAACGTTAACAGTTGAGGCAACGCTAATTTCGCCGCCGTGCAATTCCACTAGCTTTTTGGTAACAGCTAAACCTAAGCCAGTCCCACCATACTCTCTAGCTGTGGAACCATCAGCTTGTTCAAAAGATACAAAGATGCTGTCTAATTTATCTGCGGGAATCCCGATGCCAGTATCAGACACGGTAATTGCTAATTGTCGATCGGGCCTGTTTGCTGCTGATATTTCTACCCTGCCGCTGCTTGAGAACTTAATCCCATTCCCAATCAGGTTAATGCAGAATCTGCTGCACCCGATTTTCGTCTGCATTTGCTAGTGGTAAGTCAGGAGGAATGGCGTTAATTAGCTGCAAATCTTTATTGCCAATCAGAGGTTTGCTAAGGGTAAGTACGACCTCGGCCACTTCTCGCATGCCCACAGGAAGCAATTGTAGTTCAATATCTTTGTGTTTCAGTTGAGAAAAATCGAGGATGTCATTAATCAGATTAGACAGACGCTTACCGCTAGCAACAATCAGGGATAGATTAGATTTGGTTGAAGTGGGCAGTTCTCCAGTAACTCCTTCCATCAGGGACTCAGCAATACCGATAATGCCATTCGTCCGCAGTTCGTGGGAGGTATTCGCCAAAAACTCATCCTTTTGTTCAGACGCTGCAATTCCCGATTTTTGGCTTCTAAGGTAGCAAAAGACTCTTGCAGTTGTCTGGCCATAGCATTAAATGACTTGGCCAGTTCCCCTACCTCATCAGAACGTTTAAATTCTAAAGAGTCCCCTTGCTTCCATTCACCTTGGGCCAGTTTCTTCGCAGCTGTATTTAACCGCCCGATCGGTCGGATAACCCACCGCGAAGTGAGAATACCAATGGCGATCGCCACCCCCAAGGCCGCCAGACATAGGAGAATTGTGGTGCGAGTATTAGCATTAATTTGCTCCATAAAGTCCGCTTCTGGGATGACTACCACCACGATCCAGTCAATTCCGCGACTGTCAGAAAAGGGCGTCACTTGCAGGAATTGTCGATCGCCCTTGAGTACAAAGGTCAGTTCCTTGGGAGTATCAATGTTGCTAAATTCACCAAACTCTGCCTTTAAATATTGGGCTGTAGCACTAAGGCAGGCCGCTATCTATGGCCCTGAGGCGACTGACTTCATCGATATTTTCGCTTTTGAGCGCGGGTTGATCTGAGGTAGAACTTGCCACGAGCAGTCCCGAACGTTCTATAATAAAGGTCTCTCCCGATCGACCAATTTCTAAACCTTGCAGGAACTCACCAATTTGTGATAGCAGTAGATCTATTCCCAAGACTCCCTGCAAAGTTCCAGTGGAGTCGTAAACAGGCTGGCTAATGGTGATCGCAGGTTGCCAGCTGAGAAAATCTGTATAAATTTCACCCCATGTGGCTTGACCGGTTTGCACGGCAGCTTTGTACCAGGGTCGCTGACTTGCGTCATAGTATTTACTGACAGACAACAGTTTTTGGCGATCGCCCAAATTATCTGTAGAATAGATGTGCCTGATCCCACTTTTTTGAGGGTTTTCTGAGACTTTAATCGTCACAGGTGAAGCCACAGTTCCGCCGTCAGGAGTAACCCCAACAAATCCTCCCTGGGAATAGCCAAAATAAATGTCATCTAGATTTTGTGCTAAAGCAAAGACGCGGTATTGTTGCCATAAGTGACGCTCTATATCTCTGCCCTCTTGTATATCTAACAAACCGATTCGGATCGCCTCAGCGGTGCTTTGATTGAGTGCAATTGGTTTTGCCAAATAATCAGTCAGGTGTTGCTCGATGCGAGCCGTTATTTCCCTACGCAACTGATTAGGGGTCGAGCTGGGAATCGCTTCGGAACCCTCCCGTTCGGAACCTAAAGAGCGACTTTCACCGCATCCGGCTACTGGGTAGTAGGCCCAAGTCATTGGTAGGTAACTTTTGGATTACTCCCTTTGTCCCTTATCTCATGCAATTTCGCTCCTTTCCTGGTTGGTGAGTGGCCGGAAAACCTTTAGTATCACCATTATCGCGTCCGTTTTACCAGTAATCTATTCCTCAATCACCGAAGTGACGGGCTTATAACGTATCTAGAGTTACTTTCACCTGAGACTTCCTACTATCACCCACCCTCACCGCACGTCGGCGTATCCTAAGCATTACCCCAGGCATTTGCTTCTTGGGGGCAGGCTTGGGCTCCCACTCGTGGCTTACGCTTCACATCTGACTGGTCCAGTTGGACAGCTCACGAGGGGTTACTTCGTCCCCTGGTCTCCGGAGCGCGATGCCTTTAGGTCCCTACTCTACCCCGGTAGTTCTTTGAGTACGATGTTAGCCAACAACAAAGACTAACACTAATTACGGTGACTTTTGTCTCCGGCGCATAAAGCCTTATTTCGCCGGTTTGAGGTAACGAGGCTTCTATAGGTTTGCTTGATCTAACCTTGGACATCATCGAGCGCGGAGTCGCCAAGGCTGCCAGCTATCCTACATTTAAGTTCTCGCTTAGCACCACGATGATGTTACTTCGCAACACCTCCAACCGGTGTTACCCCCGTACTTGGGGAGGCGGAATTTAACCCCCATGAATACCAGAGTTCCTAGTTTCCTAGGCTAGCGTTCCGCGTTTGAACAGGTTAGACTAGAACGAATCGCACGGTGGTAACCTCATTGACAGCTTTCTGTCCGTTGCGTAAGGAAAGATAGCCTGTCAATCCTACCGCTGCGCAGATTTGCAGCACAAAGGGGACGATGAAGACGGTTCGCAGCCCGACAGTTCCAGAAAGTTTGTCAACTAGACGGTTGAGAGTTTTCATGGGAAAGGTCTCGTGGTATGGGACTATACTGCTAAAGGTCAGAAACTGCGCTTCACAGTGCAACCAATATGTCCGGAGCGAGGGGGAACTTTTTTCGAGATCCTTGTGAGCGCAAGAGTAACACCCCCCGTAGCGCTACGCGCACTTCGTAAAAGCGCACGTAGCGCTACGGAGGGTCTGACGGCTGTGCTTACTAGAGTTACTGCTGCCAGAGCCCCCCCTCCCAATGACACCAACAATGCAATAAAGCGCAAGTCGTATCCCTTACGGGACGCGCAGCGCAATCCCTTTCAAAGTATAATCCATTTTAACTCGATCTACCTGGACTTCAGGTCGGCGATCGCCCCCTTCGTCAGCCCCGCGATCGCATTATCCGTGGCCTTGCGTAAGTGATAATATTTCCCCCCGGCTGTTTTCGCCAACTCCTTCGCGAACCCAGTAGAAATAAACTTATTTTCCGTATCGATCGCCAAAAGTTGTATCCCCAAAGCTCTAATTTTGGCTGCAATTTCCAACAGTTCCCCTTTAATATCTGGTTTTTCTCCTGGTTCCATCGCTTCGCCCAAAGAACGGGCCAAGGGAATATTACCCCGTCCGTCAGTAATGGCCACCAGCACTACTTGCCCGATATCTCCCGACTGTTGAGCATTCACCCCCACCCTGACAGCAGTAGTCAAACCATGAGCTAAGGGCGAACCGCCACTGCAAGGCATAACTTCCAAACGTCGCCGCGCTGCCGCGATCGACCTGGTCGGCGGTAGCAACACCTCCGCCTGTTCTCCCCGAAAGGGAATCAAGGCCACTTGGTCGCGATTTTGATAAGCTTCCGTCAGCAGTTGCATCACCGCCCCCTTGGCCGACTGCATCCGATTGAGGGCCATTGAACCGGATGCGTCCACTAGGAAAATCACCAAAGCACCCGCCTTTCTGACTAACCGCTTGGCACGCACGTCCCCCGATTCTACAATTACCTTCCTACTCGGTTGGCGCGATCGCCTGGCCTGCTGATAAGGTGCCGCTGCTCTCAAGGTCGCATCCACGGCAATGCGGCGCACCTTTCCTTTCGGCAACATGGGTTTCACGTACCGTCCCCGATCCTCAGAAAAAATCACGCTGCGACTGCCGGACTTACCCTGCCTTTGTGCCATCTGAGCAAAGTACAGCACGCTGTCATCCAGAATTACTCCCTCTGGATCGAAGACAAACTCTTCGGGAATGCTAGTTTCTTCTTCTTCTGGTTCTTCGGGACTGTTCTCATCATCCTCATCATCCTGCTGTTCGTCGGACGGTGGCGGTGGTGGAGGGGGCGGCGGTGCCTCATCTGGTGGCGTTTGCACGACTGTGGCCCGGGGGACGATTACCAATTCCACCGCACTGCGCAAATCTTCCGCGCTGACATAGGTCCGTCCCTCCAGTGCAGCGCTAGCTTTGGCCACTTTCACGGCAAATAATTCCGCCCGATGTCCCTGCACCCCAGCCCGAATGGCCTCCTCTACTAGATAGGTAATTTGTTCGCTCTTTATGCGGACATCTTTGAGCCATTCCCGCCCCAGGAGAATTTGAGTTTTCAAGTCCTCCATATCTTCGCCGTACTGCTGGAGAAATTCCTGGGGAGATTTGGCGTAGGCCAGGGCCCGATCGACCGCTTGCACCCGATCTTCCAACCCCAAAACCCCATCAGCTGAAAGGTTAATGGCAATGCGATCGAGTAAATGGCGGCGCAGGGGACCTTCTTCCGGGTTGTAGGTAGCAATTAACAGAGACTTGCTCTGATGTTCAAAACTAATCCCCTCTCGTTCAATTAGGTTCCGTCCTTCACTCAAAACCGTTAGCAGCTGGTTGCTGATTTGGTTATCGAGTAAATTAATTTCATCCACATACAGGACGCCTCGGTTAGCAGCGGCAAGCAACCCTGGTTGAAATACCGTTCTCCCTTGCTGCACCGACTTTTCCACATCCACTGAACCTAAAAGTCTGTCTTCCGTTACCCCCAGGGGAATTTGCACGAAAGGCGCGGGAATAATCTCTGTATCCTGACTTTCTTGGGTAGGTTCTTCGTTGCTCAGGGTTCCTTTCACCACTTCAATGGGTGGCAGTAAGGCGTGTAAAGCCCGTGCCATTACTGATTTTGCCGTGCCCCGACGACCCGCGATCGCCACTCCTCCCAATTCCGGGTCGATCGCCGCCAGCAGCAGCGCTAATTTGATCGCTTCTTGACCGACAACAGCCGTGAGGGGAAAGGTTGTGATAGTAGACGACATTGCAGGCATGATTTGAATGATTGTTTTTCCGTGCTCAAATAGCATAGCAATATCGATAATATCAGTGCGACTCGTTCAGTGTAGTGCGATTCGTTCTAGTCTAACGTGGGCAACTACGGAACGCTAGGCCAGGTCCAAACTGGTAACTCTGGTATTCATGGGGGTTAGATTCCCTCTCTCCAAGTGTGGGAGTAACACCGGTCCTTAGTGCTGCTGAGTCACATCACGGTGGTGCGGAGCAAGGACTTAAATGTAGGATAGCTAGCAGCCTAAGCTAGTGACGCCGCTAGGAAAGATGCTAATGGCTAGAACAAGCGAACCTGTGTACGCCTCGTTATCTAGAACCAGCGAAATAAGGCTTAAAGCGCTGGCCCAAAAGGGAAATGGTAGTTTGTGCTGGTTCTTGCACTTGGCCAGTATCGCACTCTAAGAACTCCCGGGGTATAGCAGGGGCCTAAAAGCATCGTGAAATGATACTAGGGAACGAAGTAACTTCTCGTGTGCTGTCTAGATTGGACAAGTTAGATGTAAAGCGCAAGCCGCGAGGGGAGAGATAGCCCGAGAAGCTAATGCCTAGGGTAACGCCTATGGATATGATGGGGTGTTCCTCATCCAGCTGACGCGGGTTGGTTAAAGTAGGAAATCTTGGGTAAGAGTATCTCTAAGACGCCGGAGGCCTCTCGAAGGTTGGATGACTGGTAAAACAGACTTGGAAATGGTAATACTAAAGGTTATCTGGCAGCGCCGCTTACCAACCAGGAAAGGAGTGAAATCGCATGAGATGAGGGACAAGTGGAGCAATCCGTAGTAATCCTAGTAGTGACAATGCCCTACTTGCCAGTAGCCGGATGCGGTGAAAGTCGCACGTCCGGTTCCGAATGGGAGGGTTAGGGGGTGACCCCTAGCTCGACCCCGACTAACCACCGGTGATAACCGAAGGGGGACCACTGGCAAGGCTCCATTAGCCTTGATAACTTTTAGATGATGGTGGTGAAAGCCCACCCCTCCAGGTGCAGGAGTGACAGCACTTACCCCACGGTAGCGATGGCATCAATCCGTGAAGCGGGTACGAAAGGCGCCCTGGCTGGTAGCCTAAACCGGTCATCGCCGATTTTTCGCGCAGCGTGCAAGTAGTCACGGTGAGCGAAAGCAAAGATTTACAGTGTCGTTACGACAAACCAGCGTAATAAGGCTAAACACGCTGGCCCAAAAGGGAAAGGATAATGGTCATTGGCGGTTTGAATTCTGACCAATAAGCACCGACAATAAACCCGGCATAAGGAATCCACCTAAAACTACGACCAATCATCTAGAGGAACGAAGTAAACCAGGTACATACTCTCAACCACCGGTCGATAGGTTGAGCAGCCACCAAAGGCGCAACATCTGCTTACATTCGGCAGGTTATATCTGGGAAAGATTTCGCGGAGAAGCTAACGCCTTTCTGTAATGGATGGGATATGCTGACGCCCTCACGGTAACGTCAATTGTAAAGTTGTAAGTAGCAATACATACGTCATGAGCACGATGTCAAAATCGATGAATGAATGGAAGGATATCCCCTGGCCTCGGCTGGAACGGGTAGTCTTTAAGTTGCAAAAACGAATTTACAGAGCGGCACAAGAAGGCAATAAGCAAAAAGTTCGCAGGCTCCAAAGGTTACTGGTAAGCTCCCGGGCTGCCAAATGTCTAGCGGTACGACGGGTTACACAAGATAACCAGGGAAAGAAGACAGCCGGTGTGGATGGTGTGAAATCACTAACCCCAAAGCAACGCCGAGAACTGGTAGGACAGATTGAAATCTCAAACAAGGCTAAGCCTACACGTCGTGTATGGATTCCTAAGCCAGGGAGAGAAGAAAAACGTCCTTTAGGAATACCCACGATGCACGACCGCGCGAATCAAGGGCTCCTCAAGATTGCGCTTGAACCCGAATGGGAAGCATATATGGAGGGGAACTCATACGGATTCAGACCGGGTCGGGGATGCCACGATGCAATTGCGGCAATATTCAGCAGCATTAAACAGAAACCCAAATGGGTATTAGATGCAGATATTGCGAAATGTTTCGACAGGATAGACCACAAAGCGCTAGTCGAAAAATTAAATACTACGTCACCAATCCGTAAACAAGTACGGGCATGGTTAAAAGCCGGGGTGATTGACAAGAAGATATGGCACACAACTGAGGCAGGAACGCCACAAGGGGGTGTCATATCCCCACTGCTAGCCAATATAGCCCTACAGGGGTTAGAGGAAGCAGTAATGGAATTAGCAAAGACACAAAGGGAAAAGCGAAAGCTGACGGTAGTCAGATACGCAGACGACTTTGTGATCATGCATGAAGACAGGGAGATGATAGACAGAGCGCAAACAGTGGTGGCAGAGTGGCTAAGAAGAATAGGGCTTGAGTTGAAGGCCCGAAAAGACAAAGATAGCCCACAGGCTAAATGGAGAAAACCCGGGATTCGACTTCCTAGGATTCAACATAAGGCAATATAAAGAGGGAAAATACAGAACCGGCAAATCAACAAACGGAACACCCCTAGGATTCAAAACCCTAATCAAACCCAGTAATAAGTCCATAGGGAAGCATAAAGAACGGTTATCAGAAATGGTAACTAGCCATATAACAGCACCACAAGCGGCCCTAATAAGCAGGCTAAACCCGATAATAAGGGGATGGTCAAACTACTTTAGGACAGTGGTAAGCAAGGAAATTTACAGCGATATGGACAACTACCTATGGAACATCCTATGGCAATGGGCCAAAAGGAGGCACCCTAACAAGTCAAGTAACTGGATAACCTATAAATACTGGTCTGTAAACCAGGATGCTAAATGGCGATTCCGAAGCAAGACAAAAGAGGGTGATATGAAGATACGTAAACACTCCGAAACTGAGATAATCAGACACGTAAAAGTGAAAGGGACCGCAAGCCCATACGACGGGAACCTCACATATTGGAGCACAAGATTAGGCAAAAGCCCCGAACTGAGTAAAAGGGTAGCAACGCTACTCAAGCAGCAAAAGGGAAAATGCCAACAGTGCGGACTAACGTTTATGGATAGTGACAAATGGGAAGTTGACCATATCATGCCCCTTTCACTAGGAGGTAAGGACCGGTATGACAACCTACAGTTGCTACACAAACACTGCCACGACAAAAAGACTGCCAGCGATGGCAGTAGCCGTACCCATGACAAGGGTGGCGTGACCGAGGAGCAGGATGAGGCGAAAGTCTCATGTCCGGTTTTGAAGACGAGTCGGTCCGGTGACGGACTGGCTTAGTTTAATTAGGTACGGCAACTACCATCGTTAGCAGTCTTTACGTCGTGGCAGTGTATTGCCACGTTGTGCCGCTCTGTAAATTCGCTTTTGCAGCTTGAAAACCCTCCGTTCTAACTTTCGCCAGGGGATGGTCTTCCATTCATACATCGGTTTTGAAACCTTGTTCATAACGTTTGTACTGTTACTTGCAACTTTACCTTTGACATTACCGTGAGAGCGTCAGCGTATCCTACTCATTACAAATAGGCGTTTGCTTCTCCACTCAATCCTTTTCCGGCTACGACCTGCCTAATGAGAGCAGATGTTACGTCTTTGGTGACTACTCTACCTATCGACCGGTGATAGAGAGTGCGTAACCGGGTTACTTCGTTCCTACAGATGATTGGTTGTAGCTTTAGATGGATTCCATACGCCGGGTTTATTGTCAGTGCTTGTTGGTCAGAGATAAACCTGCCAACGACCATTATCCTTTCCCTTTTGGGCCAGTGTCTCAGCCTTATTACACTGGTTCATATTTACGACGCTGCAAATCTTTGCTTTATGCTCATCATGGCTACTTGCTTGACGTTGACTGGTTTAGGCTACCGGCCAGTGCGCCTTTTATTCCTGCTTTACAGATTGATGCCATCGCTACTGTAAGGAATATGCTTTCACTCCTGCACCTGGAGGGGTGGGCTTTCACCACCATCATCTGTAAGTTGTCAGGGCTAATGAAACCCTGCTAGCGGTCCCCCACCAGTTATCACTGGCGGTTTATGCTAAACGAATCGCACTTACCAATATATAATATACCATCAACCCGATGACGGATAGCATACAAACCCGGTCTAACCATCAGATGGGAAAATTGTTTGGTCAAGGGCCAGCAGTCTTCAAACGGTGTTACATAAAGTATCTCCAGCAGTCTTTCTGCTTCGGCGCGAATTTGGGAATAGTCCATCTTATCTATCAATTATAGTCTACAATTGTCATCGCAGATGCCCTGCATCAGTGAAGATGGTTTTACCATTAATTGAGCTTCGTGGGAATGTCCTCAATTTGACAATTCCAAATCTCTCCAACGATCCTCATGTCCGGCGATCGCACCGGCGGATGGGAGGCCATGGATCGCCGTTCTCAAAGCAAACGATCGCGCTTCCTGATGATATCATAACTCAGTACCGCCCACCAGAAGCTAAATCTAGGACTCGGTTTGACAATTTGCCTCAGTCCTGTATATAATTTACTAGGACCGTCGCCGGGGATACAAAATAACCAGTTTACGGAGGCCAAACAATGGGATTAAAGCTAGATAACGTAGTCCCCTGGGGCCGATCGCACTCTGAATACCTGAGAATGTTCGACATTACTATACCAGAGTTAGATTTAAAGATCCTTGATTCTGGTGGCGGTCCTGCTAGCTTTAATGCGGAAATGACGCGGCGATGTGCGAGGGGTAGTGCGAGTAGCGTGCCCCGAGGGCATCGAAAGGGCTACAATAATGTGATTTCCTGCGATCCAGTTTATCAATTCAGCGCTGATGAAATTGCCCGACGCATTCAAGCAACTTATCCAGTTATTGTCGAGGGAGTAAAGGCAAATCAAGATCAATATGTTTGGCAAGGAGAAATCACCTCTCCCACTCAGCTAGGACAGGTGAGAATGGCAGCCATGCAGCAGTTTTTGGCTGATTTTACCGAGGGGAAAAAGTCAGGGCGTTATGTGAAAGCTAAATTGCCAGTACTACCTTTCAATAAAAAAAAATTTGATTTAGCCCTCTGTTCTCATCTATTATTTCTTTATTCCGACCAACTTGATGCAGCATTCCATTTCCATGCTATACTAGAACTATGTCGAGTCGCTAGGGCAGTCCGCATCTTCCCCCTGCTGGATCTATCGGGAGAACCTTCTCCACACCTGTCAGGTACTATAATGGAATTAAGACAGCAGGGTTATCATGTAGAAACCCGGCAGGTGGATTATGAATTTCAGCGCGGCGGCAACCAAATGTTGCGAATTGAGAATGGCGAATGGAAAATGGAAAATTGAGAATGGCGAATAAACAAATTACTAGGACATTTTCGGGAACGAGTTGGGAGGAAAAAGCGGGTTACTGTCGCGCCCTCAGAGTGGGAAACCAGATTTATGTTTCCGGGACCGCACCTATCGATCAATCTGGAGGCGTATTCGCCCCCGGAGATGCTTACGCCCAAACTAAATATTGCTTGTCAATTATCCAAAAATCTTTGCAGGATTTGGGGGCTGACTGTAGCGATGTTATCCGAGTACGCTTGTTTGTGACTGATATTAGTCGCGCCCAAGAGTTTATTCAGGCCCATCGCGAATTCTTTGCAGAACATCCCCCAACCAGTACAATGGTTGAAGTTAGCGCTTTAGTAGATCCGGCGATGCTGGTTGAGGTGAAAGTAGAAGCAATTTGTTTCTCATAATTGCATGACGGAGGTAAGGACTAAAGTCCTTACTACGAACGAATGATAAGGATAAAAAAGTGAAATTAGGAGTATTTTGGCGACAGATAGGTCAACCAATGGTATATTATCCTCAGGTGGCTAAAGTTACTGGTGGGGTAACTGCTGCCGTGTTTTTCTGTCAACTGTGTCAGAGTCATTCCTCGGGTAATTCTCAAGAATGGATATCCATTACTGTCGAGCAAATGGAGGCGGAAACCGGTTTGAATTCTTCGGAACAAGATCTGGCACGCCGCCAACTTAAGGCCCGATCGCTCTTGAAAGAGAAAATAGTTAGCGGGAAAAGTGGGGCCCTGGAGTTTTGGCCGGACCTGGAGGTCCTAGAAAAAAGATTAGAGGATAATTTGATTACACCAGAGGAATCTCAAGCATCTCTAATTCAGGTTCAAGATAAAACTCCCAGAACAATTAAAGAAGATAAATATTTCCCGGTGCGACGTCAAGCTATTGCCGTGCAAGTCACTCCGAATTATCAATTTAGCGGTCCCTGGAAGTCTCCTGCTGAATTAGAGGAATTTCAACGGACTTTATTAGAGTATGCTAAGATCCAAGGGTATCCTAACCCTTCGGGATGGGTTTTTAAGGTGATCGATGGCATGACTAAAGGGTTATTGTCTCCCTTTTGGGATGAATTTGTCGCCGGAATAGCTTTAGGTGAAAGTCAGAAAGTTAAGCGGGACTGGGAGATAGAACCTGGTGTTCCTTATCCCGCCTTTGAAGAAGAACGCATTCAATATTACGTTAGCAAAGGAGAACCCCTAGAAGCAGCAGTCTCTAAAGCCAGTCACGATCTCAGAAACCCCGTTATGGGACAAGATTTGTGGTCCGGGTTCCTCCGCAAGTGCGATCGCATCGCTGAGGAGGCGTTAGCTGCGAAGAAAATGGGCGTGCAGACCCCCTATCTGCCCTCTTCCTTTACGGAGAGACCGGAAATTACTAAGGAAAGTGTCATGCAGAAGCTAGCAGCAGTTAATCCGCAATTTTCCCTGGAAGCATCTCCTTCCGACTCCCTGAACGAACTAATTTTAGCAGCGGTGGATAAATCAGCAGAACAGAAAGAACAGAAACCAGCATCCGATGTTCCGCCTCTTGCTACTTTGCAGGAGATGTTTAAAACTGCGATCGGGCGATCGCTGGTGAAAAAGCAAATTGCCGAACACCCGGAATGGGGATATGAAATAGTTGACGGGAACGTGGTAGACTCAATTCCTTTTTAGAGGGAGAAACATGAGAAAAGTTAAAGATATTGATGGCTTTAGTTCCGCCGGACGTCCTCTTCTGTCAGCAAAAGAATGTCAAAAACTGCGTCAGGAGAAAATTCAGCAACAGCAAGAGTCAAACTATCAACTGTTGGCAGAACTTTGTCGCTTAGGGGAGGAGGACGCTGCCAAGCTACTGACAAACCGCAATTATAGCTGGGGTTATGAAGTAGTTGACGGAGTGGTCAGGGAAAGGTTAGATTAATTGCAAATTGGGAATTGAGAATGGCGAATTATTTGATGGCAAGTGGGGGCGATGATTGGAAAATTTTTGGCGATCGCATGTGGTTGGTGTACGCAGGACATTGGCGTAAGCATGTGGCCGGGGCACAAATCAGTAATATAATAATATGAACCGAAAGATCTCTGATGCCGTGCCCCTTGTATACTAAGATTAGTCTGGTGGAGTGCGATTCGTTCTAGTCTAACGTAGTCAAACACGGAACGCTAGCCTAAGAAATTAGGAACTCTGGTAATCATGGGGGTTCAATTCCCCCTCCCCAGGTACGGGGGTCGAGGGTACTACCGGTCGGAGGTGCTACGGAGCGACATCGCCGTGGTGCCTCCCGAGGACTTAAATGTAGGATAACTGGCAGCCTAAGCCGGTGACGCCGCTAGGAAAGATGCTAATGGTTAGAACAAGCGAACCTATGTAAACCTCGTTAACTAGAACCAGCGGAATAAGGCTTATGCGCTTGCCCAAAAAAAGGGAAATGGTAGTTAGTATTAGCTCTTCTATCTGGCTAATAACGTACTCAAAGAACTCCCGGGGTATAGTAGGAACCTAAAAGCATCGTGAAATGATACTAGGGAACGAAGTAACCCATCGTGTGCTGTCTACCGAGACCAGTCAGATGTGAAGCGCAAGCTACGGTGGGAGGGATGGCCCAAGAAGCAAAAGCCCTAATTAATGCCTGGGATAAGCAAACAGGGGTCGGTGACAGTAGGAAATCTCGGGCTAAAGTAACCCTAATACGCCCCAATACCTAGCATGCGAAGGTGGGATAACTGGTGAAACGGACTCAGATAAATTGGTAATACTAAAGGTTATCCGGCAGCGCCACTTACCAACCAGGAAAGGGGAGAAATTACATGAGATGAGGGACAACGGGAGTAATCCCCAGTAATCCTACCAATGACAAGGCCCTACTGCCCAGTAGCCGGGTGCGGTGAAAGTCGCAAGCCCGGTTCCGCTCTTGGAGGGTTGGGGAGTGATTCCCAGCTCGACCCCGACCAGAGCACTCAAACACTCTCTCTACTTCGGTCAGGTGAAGCTGGCGTGCCCCTAAGACACCTTAAGGCTAAGTCTGTTGTGTAGATTAGCTCCCTGCAGGTGAATCACGACTGGTTTGATCCTGATACTGTCCAGTATCTTAGGCCACCCACGCTTTGTTGAGCCTGCTAAACCGCGGTTAGTTGCATTGACCAGTCAGCATACAATTTGTATGCTATCGTGCGATTCGTTCGGACGTAAACCAGTAATGGTGAAAGTCTGATCTGGTTCAGTAAGCCAGATAACTCTGGTCATCATAGGGGTTAAATTCCCCTCCCTCAGGTACGGGGGTGACACCGGTCGGAGGTGCTGCGGAGTAACATCACCGTGGTGCTGAGCGAGGACTTAAATGTAGGATAGCTGGCAGCCACAGCTGGCAACTCCGCTTGTTAGAGGCTCATGGTTAGAATAAGCGAATCTCTGTAAGTATCGTTAACGCAAACCAGCGAAAGGGCTGTTACGCTGGCCCAAAATGGGAAAGCAGTTAGTATCAATGTTGGTATCTCATTGGTATCGTACTCGAAGAACTGCCGGTATAGAGGAGAGACCTAAAAGCCTCGTGAAATGATATCAGGGAACGAAGTAACCCCACGTGAGCTGTCCAGTAGGACCAGTGAGATGTGAAGCGCAAGCCACGTGTGGGAGAGATGGCCCAAGAAGCTAATGCCTAGGGTAATGCCTATGGATATGCAGACGTGGGTCGGTGATGTCAGGAAACTACTGGAATAAGTAGCCTTAAAACGTCATAGGCCCATTCACAGCGTTAGCTAAAGTGAGTTGAGGAATGTATTACTGGTAAAACGGATATGTAAATGGTGATACTAAAGGTTTTCCGGCGGCGCCACTCACCAACCAGGAAAGGGGCAAACATGTAAGTAGTAAGGGACAACGGGAGTAATCCAAAAGTTACCTACCATGAAAAAGGGCCTGGCACCCAGTAGCCGTGTGCGATGAAAGTCGCATGCACGGTTTCGAAAGGGAGGGTTGGTACGCGAGTACCAGCTCGACCCCGGCTCACTTAAAATTGAGTTAAAATTGAGGTACAGTGCTATGACACAAACAGTTCTAGGCATCGACAGAGCGCAAAAAGACATTTCATGTCGCTCTGATGCTTGAGAACGGCAAAACTCTCACCAAAACACTTCTACAACGACGACAAAGGGTTCAGCCAGCTGAGCACCTGGCTAGAGAGACATGAGGTAACGACAGTCCATGCTTGTATGGAAGCCAGAGCGCATCTATGGCGAAGCATTGGCAGAATATTTGTACTCTGCTGGTCATATTGTTAGTATCGTGAATCCCGTTCGCATTAAAGCTTTTGCGCTCCGACATAATTCTTTGCTCAAAGCGTTCAGCGACCGATTGCTGAATCGCGGTAAGGTAAAGATGCAGGTGATTGGAGCGGTGATGCGCAAGTTGTTACATATGGCTTTTGGAATATTAAAGTCCCAAAAGCCCTTCGATCCGAATTTTTTATCGGCAACCCCTTGACAGTTCGACACAGTATCTACATTTAATTGGCGCTCGCCACCCGATGCGAGCGCATCGGGGTCGGGGCACAGATAATATTGGCGATCCCATGTGGCCGGGGCACAGATAACATTGGGGATCGGATCTCTTCCCTGACATCTATGGTAGGGGTACGGAAGAAATTTATCAGGATATAAACTAAAAGATATCTATTGCCGTGTCCCAGCCCTAAATTTGCGATCTCCTCCTGACATTTGATTGACATTATATTCGCGATCGGGCATCGGGTGGCGAGCGCATCGGGCCGGGGCACGGCGTATTTATCATAATAATATGAACCGAAAGATATCGGATGCCGTGCCTCTACGGAACATTGGCGATCGGATGCAGACAGAACATTGGCGAGCGCATGTTGTCGGGGCACAGATAATATTGGCGAGCGCGTGAGACCGGGGCACGGCGTTTTAAACATTTTCATTATTAGGGAAAATTTTCGGATACGCTGGCGCTGTGCTCCTACAGGAAATTGGCGATCTCGCATCAGGGGGCGAGCGCATGTGTTCGGGGCACAGATAATATTGGCGAGCGCATGTGTTCGGGGCACAGATAATATTGGCGATCTAATTTATTTCCTGACCAGCATTGTAGGGGCATGGCATCGATAAATTAGGATAGAAACTGAAAGATATATATCACCGTGCCCCGGCCCCACGAATGAGTGACATTTAATTGGCGATCAGGCATTGAGGGGCCATCGCATGTTGTCGGGGTACAGATAATATTGGCCATCGTAAGCTGTGATGCATCTAAATTGCATATTTCCCTATCAGGTTAAATCGTGGCAACCCTGTATACATAAGCGTTTCCGCCATAATGGCCAACGCATGACTATGCATTTTAAATGCGCGACAGCTTATGTTGTCGGGGCACAGATAATATTGGTGATCGCATGTGGTCGGTGTACGCAGGACATTGGCGATCGCATGTGGCCGGGGCACTGCGGATTTAATATCATAATATGAACCGATAATCTGCGCTATGCCGTACACCTACAGTTCATATGAGATCGCATCCAGACATAATATTGGCGATCGCATATGAACGTTGACATTATATTCGCGATCGCCCCCGCTTCTTAAGACCAAGAAACCGGGTTTCTTTGAGAATTTTATCATCGACACCGAGAGGTGACTTAAGAAACCCGGTTTCTCAACTCATACGCGATCGCTCCCCGCGCCGTCAGACCAAAAAACCGGGTTTATGCTAGAATTATCGCATCGACACAGAGAGGTGACTTAAGGAACCCGGTTTCTCAAGGACCGCGCGAAAGCCAGTGATTCGCCGGAGGCCATCATCGATGCAGCCTCTTGTCCAAACCAGTTTCTGGGATTATGCTAGTTAACAAAATTTAACACACCCGACAACGGCCAAAGAGTTAGAATGACAGCATGTTTCCATCAGTTGAGATAGGTGAAAGGTGATGATGAATACATTGTATAAATCATTAATGGCGATGCTGGCAGCAGGGGTACTGGCAGTGGGAAGCAGCAGCTACGCTACCACTCGCACAGAGTCTAACCCAACGGTGAAGTCCGACAAGGTGGAGTTCCGCTGTCTTAATGGTTACGATATAGTCCTGGGCAAGCGTGTTTGGTATGCACGTGGGTTAGCGCTGAAATCACAGTTGAAACCTCAAGAAGCATTTGTATCTTTTGATAAAGCTACCGAAATTAATACTCAGTTTGTTCAGGCTTGGCGTGAGCGAGGTGAGATGCTTTTATGGTTGAGGCGATACCAAGAGGCGCTAGTATCTGTGGATAAGGCGCTCTCTCTCAAGTCTGAAGATTTTATGCTTTATTATTGGCGAGGCATGGTGCTGCATGCATTAAAAAGGTACACAGAAGCAGTGGAGGCTTACAGTCAAGCCATTAACATTAACCCGACTTATTATTTATACAAGGTCAGGTCTGCAGCACACCAGATGTTAGGAAACCATCAAGAAGCGCTTGCAGATTCCAATAAAGCGATAGAGCTTAACCCAGAATTAGCCCCAGAATTAGCCGAAGGAGGCGTCAACTCGGAAAATGAAAGCAGAGACTCGCAAGAATTACAAAGGGCGCTCGCAGAACAAAGGGCGCTCGCAGATTTAAATCAAGCGATAGAAATTAACCCAGACAATGCCGAAGCATACTTCAATAGGGGTGTGGCACGCTATAACTTGGTAGACTTATACGGGGCGCTTGCAGATTACAATAAAGCAATAGAAATTAAGCCAGACTATGCCGAAGCATACTCCAAAAGGTGGATGTTACGCTTATTAATCTTGGGAAACTCACAAGGGGCGATCGCAGATTTCAATAAAGTGATAGAAATTAAGCCAGACGATGGAAAAGCTTATTACTATCGTGCGGTTTTATATAATCTACCAGGAGGAGATAGGCAAAAAGCGATCGAGTATCTGCATAAAGCTGTACAACTTTTCCGCGAACAAAAGGATTGGATTTGGGGCTACTTAGCTGAGGATTCACTCAGACAGCTTCAGCAGCAGTTAGACATGGACTAACTCCTGGGACGCCAGCCGATCGCCTTAACATCAGAGGCGATCGGGCCTAGTCGGAGATCGGGACTTTGTGGAGAAGATGAGGTGCGATCGCATCCGGTCCTTGTCCAGAACAAAAGCATAGGAACTGAAAGATATCTAACTATCGGATTTGATATTACCGCTTGATTCGGTGCTATATTGGTAATTGGAGAAAGCATATCTGGAGGAATCATGCAAACGATCGCTTTACGCACCCGGATCGGAGGCGATGGGATCTTACATTTGGAAGTTCCCGTCGGGCTAACTGATACTGAATTAGATGTCAAGGTTACGATGCAACCTGTCAAAGAGGAAATAGATAGTCCTGAAGGACGGGGATGGCCTCCTGGCTTTTTTGAAGAGACTTTTGGTTGTTATCAAGATGACCCTTTGATAATTGATTTTGAAGGAGAATTCGAGGATCGCGAAGCGTTACTATGAGGTATTAGTACGATACAGTAGTTGGGCGCGAAGGGAGAGGCGATCGAGGGAAGGAGATCGCAGATAGTTCCCAGGTTCGCAGGTTAAAACCTGCGGCTACACAAACAAAGCCTGCCTGCGCAGGCTAAGATTCAGATAAAGGGGCGATCGCATCATTGCAGAAAGCAGCACAACATCTTACATAGGAATGATTTGGGCTATAATAAGAGAAATTAAGTTGGAGAAAGGCTCATGAGTGAAAGACTAGACAGAATTGAAGCTATTCTAGAGCGGATGGCAGAACAGCGAGAAGCGGATCGCCGTGCGATGGCAGAACAACGAGAAGCCGATCGCCGCGAACGAGAAGCAGAATGGCGCAAGATGGCAGAACAACGAGAAGCCGATCGCCGTGCGATAGCAGAACAACGAGAAGCCGATCTCCGTGCGATGGCAGAACAACGAGCAGCCGATCGCACGGAGATGGCAGAACAGCGAGAAGCCGATCGCCGGGAGATGGCAGAACAGCGAGAAGCCGATCGACAAGAGATGGCAGAACAGCGAGAAGCCGATCGACAAGAGATGGCAGAGTTAAGGAAAACCGTCACAGCTTTAGTCCAGATAGTTGAGATCCATCAGCGTAACTTTGATGAAATCATGACTTATGTTAGAGGTATACAAGTCGAGAACCGTCGCATTTTAGAGCGGGTGTTTGGTCCTGATTTCGATAGGTAATAAGATGGAAATGAGGGTGAGCGATCGCATGTTTTCGGGGTACAAATAGCATGTGCGATCGGGCATGTGGTCGGTGTAGGGCGGATTTAAAATTATCATATTAACCGATAGCGGATGCAGAGGCACGGCGGCAGTTACATTTTCATCTTCACAGATAATTGGTGGATACGCGCTCCGCTGTGCCCCTACAGGTGGCGATCGGATGCATCCAGAATAAATGCGATCGCATATGGTCTGGACATAGATAAAATTGGCGATCTGATTTATTTTCTGACATAAATGGTAGGGGCACAGCGCCAGCGTATCCATAAATCAGGATATAAACTAAAAGATATCTATTGCCGTGCCCCGGTCCGACATTCGCGATCTGTTGGGTGACATTTAATTGGCGATCGGGAATTTGTGGAGAAGAGATGATCGGGCAATCATGAGTTACACTTGTAGCATAGTTAAGCAAAAAGTTGGGAGAAAAGATCAATGTTGTCAGTAACAACGACCCCTCTAGCGGAATTTCTCAGTCAACCCAACATAGAAGCATCCCCAGCATGGGAGTTCATTTTAGGACGGGCGATCCAAAAACCAATGCTAACACTTTTTCATTCTAGGCTACAGCGCCACCTAGTTAACTACATCAACGATCGTACAGAAAGATTTGAAGCCGTGCAAGAACTGCGTTGTGTCGTGCCTCCCTATTCACCAGTACCCGATATTTCCGTCGTTGCCAGCGATCGTCTGCCCACAGAAGATGGTTCTCTAGAAGGTGCGCCAGATTGGTTAATAGAAATCCGTTCTCCGGACCAAAGCACCCTCAACTTACAAAACAAAATTATTCACTGCTTGGGCAACGGAACGCAACTTGCTTGGTTAATAGACATGAAAAGTCAGCAAGTTTGGGTGTGGCAAGAAGATGATTTACCCCTTATATGTTCGGGAGAAGATCCCTTGCCCATTTTAGGTACAATACCCCAACTGACTGTAAACATGGTAATGGCGATGCGGAGTAGGCAATAAGCAGCGGTTTGCAGTGGTTCGCAGTGATTCCCAGGTGGTTGCCGTCGCCGGTTCCAGAATAAGCAGGATCGAATTATGAAACTATGGTATTATCCATTAGATCGCGGTAATTTTTCTCTGACTTTCTCTTCAACGGAGTTGAGCAAGTTAACAATATTTTCACTCAGGGGTTCGATCGCGTAGCGTGCGCGCAGCGCATTCTGGGCAAGTTCTAATTCCGCAGCATCAACCTGCCCCAAATTCTTCATCTCCAGTATACGAGATGCGATCTCGATGTCTCCTGTGTGCCGAGGCCCCTGGGACGAGAGCTCTGGCAGAGATATCGAAGTGGAGTTCCTGATGCAGAGTTTCCAGAGATTGCCTTTCTGGGATCCGTACTCAGCCATACCTAGAGAATACAACCACTTCCCTAAATTGGCAGTCCCTGTGAGAAACGAAGTCCGTCAGTTTAATATCTAACTCTCCATGCAGAAAGGATCTGAGTTTGATCTTCCACAGGGAATGTTGAGCTTTTGCTAAGGAGAAGTCAATCATACCACTCATCCCTTCGGGGGGGATACATCTACGAACGGGAAACACTAAATTGTTTACTACGAACGACGGAAAACACTAAATTGTTTACTACGAACGACGGAAAACACTAAATTGTTTACTACGAACGACGGAAAACACTAAATTGTTTACTACGAACGACGGGAAACACTAAATTGTTTACTACGAACGAGGCACGGAAAGGTGGGCGATGCCCACCCTACCTAAGACTCTGGGAAATTAAGCCTCATCTAAGGCCGCAATGCCCGGGAGAACTTTTCCTTCCAGTAACTCCAGACTAGCACCCCCACCAGTGGAAATGTGACTCATTTGCTCTGCTACGCCTACCTTTTCTACCGCTGCAACCGAGTCCCCGCCCCCGACGATCGTCGTAGCGCCTGTCTTCGTCAGATCCGCTAGCGAGCCCGCGATCGCCTCAGTCCCCACCGCAAACTTATCAAACTCAAACACTCCCATGGGGCCATTCCAGATCGCAGACTTGCAGTCTGCTAGCGCTGCTTGGAAAGTCTTCACCGAGTCAGGGCCAATATCCAACCCCATCCAACCCTCGGGGATGGCCTCAACTTTGACGGTTTGGGCATTAGCATCAGCAGCAAAATTATCCGCTACCACCACATCCGTGGGCAACAGCAGGTCCACCCCCTTTGACTTGGCCTTCGCATCCAGTTCCTTGGCCAACTCCAGCTTGTCATCTTCCACCAGAGACTTACCTACACTCAGTCCCCGGGCCTTATAGAAGGTAAAGATCATCCCGCCACCCAGCAGCAGCTTGTCGCATTTTTCCAGCAAAGTCTCAATCACCCCAATTTTACTGGAAACCTTGGAACCACCAATAATCGCCGCCAGGGGACGCTGGGGATTTTCGATCGCCGCTTGCAAATATTGCAGTTCCTTCTCGATCAAGAACCCGGCCACCGAAGGACTCAGGTATTTGGTCACCCCCTCCGTGGAAGCATGGGCCCGGTGGGCAGTACCAAAGGCATCATTCACATACACATCCGCTACCGAGGCCAACTGCTTGGCAAATTCCGGGTCATTGGCCTCTTCTCCCGGGTAGAAGCGGACATTTTCCAGCAACGCCACGTCACCATCCTTCATTCCGGTCACCGCTTTGGCCACCTCGTCACCAATGCAGTCATCCGTCTTGACCACCTTCTGGCCCAGCAACTCCGAAAGGCGATCGGCCACCACATTCAGGCGCATGCCCTCGTTCACCTTACCCTTGGGACGCCCGAAGTGGGAAGTGAGAATCACCTTCGCACCCTTACTGGTTAAATCCTGAATCGTTGGCAAAGCCGCCTTGATGCGAGTATCATCAGTAATGCTGCCGTTATCCACTGGCACGTTGAAATCCGCCCGCATCAGCACCTTCTTGCCCGATAGATCGGACTTCGATAAACTTGCTATAGTTTTCTTGGACACAGAGCGACCTCCTTTAATAATCTGTTTGTCAGATCCAAATAGTTACCTGCAAACAGTTCTCGACGTCTTCCGCATGCTCTTGTCCTGAAGGACTCGGCATGCTTCAGACGCCGCGTCAACATTTTATCGGAGTACGTGTCCCGGAGGTAATTCATGTTTCAGACAGTCCTATTTCCCGTCAATGACAGTCGCGAGTCCCGCGAAGCCGCTGAAGTGGTAGCCAATGTCGTGCAAAAGTACAATAGCCGGTTGGTGCTGCTGTCCGTCCTAGTACCGGTGGCCGACGAAGCAGCCTCCCAACAGTCCATGTCCAATCATGAGGCGATCGCCAAGCTGCTGGAGGGAGCCAAGGCCATGTTTGCCCAGCAAGGCATCGAGACCGAAGTGATGGAACGTGAGGGCAAGCCAGCATTCGTCATCTGCGATGTGGCCGATGAAATAGAGGCCAATTTAATTGTCATGGGCAGTCGGGGCATGGGCTTGACAGAGGAAGGGATCAGTGATAGTGTAACCAATCGGGTGGTAAATCTATCTCCCTGTCCCGTGCTGATTGTGCCTTAGATGCGATCGGCTAATGGCAACGCCATTATGAACGAACAATGACAATCCAGTGGTATCCCGGACATATTGCTAAGGCAGAAAAGGCACTCAAAGAACAACTCAAGCGAGTAGATGTAGTGCTGGAAGTCCGGGATGCCCGGATCCCCTCAGCTACGGCCCATCCCCAAGTTCCAGAATGGGTGGGAGATAAGGGGCGGGTATTGGTACTCAATCGTCAGGACATGATTTCTCGCCAAGTGCAGACCCTCTGGGCAGAGTGGTTTGCTGCCCAAGGGAGTGCAGTTTATTTTACCAATGCTAAGTTGGGTAAAGGGATAAAAGTTTTGGCAGCTGCGGCTACAGCGGCGGGGGCCGCGATGAACCAAAGAAGGCGCAGTCGGGGAATGCTACCCCGTCCAGTGCGCGCAGTGGCGATCGGGTTTCCAAATGTGGGCAAGTCAGCATTGATTAACCGGTTGCTGGGCCAGCGGGTAGTAGAAAGTGCAGCCCGTCCGGGGGTCACCAGACAGTTGCGTTGGGTGCGGATCTCCAAGGAAATAGAATTGCTCGACGCACCGGGAGTGATACCCGCGAAATTGGACGATCGGGATGCGGCATTTAAATTAGCCATCTGTGACGATATCGGCGAGGCGTCTTATGACAATCAACTGGTAGCGGCTGAGTTAGTAGAATTGCTCAAGCAGTTGGACGATCGGGTTAATAGCTTAAATGATTTGCGCAGGCGCTACGAACTCGACCCCCTGCCTTACGCCGGAGAAGAATACCTCCATGCTTTAGCTGAGTTGCACTATCAAGGAGATACCGAACGCACCGCACGTCAGTTGTTGACCGACTTTAGAAAAGGACAGCTAGGGGCTCACGGTCTGGAATTGCCGCCTCATATCCAAACCTAAAATAAACAGCTTACGGTTAATAGTTGCCGAATGCCTTGGTCGTCAGAGTTCAAAGAGGTTGGGAGTAATGACGGAACTTTCGCTGCGCATACAGGTTGAGGCCAAGACTTCAAAAACGGTTAACGTGAATTTGGATCGATTTACCGTAGGCCGATCGCCAGAATGCGACCTGCACTTGCCTTTCTTTTTCGTTGCCCGGCGTCATGCCCGCTTTACGCGGACCGAGTCGGGAATGTGGGAAGTTGAAGACCTAAATAGCCTCTGCGGTATTCTATTGAATCAATGCCCGGTGACAGCCCCTCAACAGATACATCATGGCGATATGATTCAACTGGGGCAGGTGTTTGGTGAATGTGGTGTTGGTTGAGGCGACGCGGCCTTAGTGACTTGCGTAAAAATATTTTACCTGTCAAACGATCTGCACTCAAGAAATAGCTTTACCTGATTGGTACAATAAGAGTTCTCTGTTTTCTGTTCTCTGTTTGGAGTTACAAGTCCCTATCTGACCCTTCCGAGAGTCACCAATGACCCAAAGAGACTCATGTAATGATCTTCTGAGAGTCACCGATGACCTTCTTTGACTCATTACCCTTCCGAGAGTCACCGATGACCTCCCGAAAGTCATCCCCACAGGAGACAGCGCCCCGAGACTGCTCAGTCTCTATCCAGCGACGGAACTATTCCGACAAGGTAAACTCAGAGAATATATTTGGGACAGGTCTGCTTCGGGGCCCCCCGTGAGTTAGTATCGCGTTGGAGTCATACTTAGAGAAAGATTGTCTATTATCAGTGGAGATATTGTCAAGGGTTCGTCTGGTAAATCACGCTGAAAACGTCCCTGGGGAAACAGGATCCAGATTTAACCAGAGGGTTTGCAGGAGTTGAAAATGCCTTGGTCGCCAGAGTTCAAAGAGGTTTGGGAGTAATGACGGAACTTTCGCTGCGCCTACAAGTTGAGGGAAATACAGAAACGACGGTTAACGTGCATTTGGATCAATTTACCCTGGGCCGATCGCCAGAATGCGACCTGCACTTGCTTTTCTTCGGAGTTTCCCGGCGTCATGCCCGCTTTGCGCAGCTGAGGGAATGTGGATTCTTGAAGACCTAGGTAGTCTCAACGGTACCCTATTGAATCAATTCCCGGTGACAGTCCCTCAACAGATCCGTCATGGCGATGTGGTGCAAGTGGAGATGGTGTTTCTGAAGGTGGTGTTGGTTAGGGCGACGCGGCCTAAGAAAACCGCCACTCACCATATCACTGACAGCACGACGATCTTGCGCAATGTTCAGGACTTGCAACAACAATGGATATGGGCTGATACCGGAGAAGAGACTGCTGGCAACCACCGCAAAGCCATTGCCCGCCTGAAGGACCTGGTGGAGATCTCTAAAGGTCTGAATTCGGCTGAATCTATAGAAGCAATTTTTTTAAGGGTGCAGTCCATAGTTTTCCGCGACCTGAAGCGGATTGAGCGTCTAGCCTTATTAATAGATGTTAATGGTACAGGGCAAACCAAATTGATGAATGCTGCTATGAGACACCCTGATGAAGAGGAGGATATAGTAGCTGATAGCAGTTGGATTAGTCATAGCATCTGTCAAAAGGTATTTACCGAGAGGGTAGCGATTCAAACAATTGATGCCCAGGAAGACGAACGTTTTGAGGCAGAAATGAGTATTTTAAGCAAGGGCATCCGCAATGCTATGGCCGTGCCCCGTGGGATGAGAATAAAGTGGTGGGCGTCCTCTATGCTGATGCCCGTCTGTCTTCTAGCTATGGAACTGCCGAAGTAGAGGAAGACTTGAGCTTTTTTTCGGCTTTGGCAAATCTAGTAGCTTCTAGTATCCAGCGTTGGCTGTTGCAGAGGAAACTGAGAAGCGAAGAAGTGATTCGGCAAAGACTAGAACGCTAATCATACTCCGGCAGTGGTACAGCAGATGCTGGCTGCTGGAACCCTCCAGGATTGTCGCTTACCTCTAGCAGAGCATGAAATCAGCATCCTGTTTGCTGATATTGTGGGCTTTACTGCCCTTTCCTAACGCTTGAGGCCATCGGAAATTGCGGAATTGCTGAATAATTTCTTTGAGGAAATGTTGCAGGAAGTGTTTGTCGCCAAGGGGACTTTAGATAAGTTCATTGGAGATTGCATTATGGCATTTTTTGGCGCTCCCGAACCGCAGCCGGATCATGCCGAGCGGGCGGTAGCAGTTGCGAGGGGGATGCTATCGCGTCTGGATCATTTGAATGGGATTAAGCGCTGGAAGGAACCGATCCAATTAAGAATTGCGATTAACAGTGGTAAAGCTGTGGTGGGAGATATCGGC
Source organism: uncultured Hormoscilla sp. (assembly GCA_963921275.4). GTDB lineage: Bacteria > Cyanobacteriota > Cyanobacteriia > Cyanobacteriales > Desertifilaceae > Hormoscilla. Next base: position 422,639 of record OZ001293.3, read on the forward strand.
AGTTTCCAAAGAGTGGACTATACAGTGTTAGGATCGACAATTAATCTGGCATCGCGGATGGAAGGTATTTGTCCTCCTGGTGAATGTGTGGTGAGTGAAGCAACCTATAGATTGTTGCGCAAGCGTCAAGGTCTAGTGCAGATGGGAAGTTACCGTTTTAGAGGCATTGGGCGACCGGTAACAATTTTTCAGACCAAGCGGAATCCTTTCCCTGCCCCCTCTCCTCCTCCTCCCCCTCCTCCTGCTTCAGAACGTCAAGTCAATGGGTAATGTAGAACAGGCGTAGAACATTAAACATGAAAGTCCATTTTAGCTAGTTCTGTACGGATGCGTTTAGCTTCGGCCGGGTTATGTTGTTCGTGGAGGGCGATCGCCTCTTTGAAGGCGGCCAAACTTGCCCCTACATTCCCGCCTTTCAGCAGGGCGACTCCTAAGTTTTGATAGGCTTCTGCATGGGTATGATTTAGTTTCAGAGCTTGTTGGTAGGCGGCGATCGCCTCTTCTAATTTACCCAATTGTTTCCAGGCCATACCCAGATTATAGTATCCGACAGCAAAACTGGGGTCAATCTCGATAGTTTGCTGATAGAGCATAATCGCTCCGACTATGTTACCCGATTCCTTGCGCAAATTTCCCCAATTATTGTAAGCCCCGATTTTTAACTTGCGCATAATGGGCAATTCTGCTGCTGACTGATAGTGATGTTGGGCTTTGGGGAGATTTTCCTGGCGACTGTAAGCAATACCTAAATGATAATGGAGTTCGTAGAGAACCATTTTTTCTGAGGTCAAGGGTAAAGATTTTTCTAGCAGGGCGATTCCCTGGGCCACTTCCTGCATTTGCACGTACAAAGCTCCCAATTTACTACAAGTATAGGGGTCATCTGGATGTGCGGCCAGGTATGCTTCCATTGCTGTCAGGGCTCTGATATATTTATTTTTAGCAGCAATTGTGCCTGGCTGATAGCCATAATGGGCAATGGCTACTGACTCCATATGGCCTACTTGCCACTTTGGTTCTCGCTGCAACAACTGCATGATGCTGTCATCTACCATTTGATGATAGGAGCGATCAAACTTGATATCCGGGTGCTTTCTAAATAGCCGCGAGACTAGAGAATAGGGGGATTGGGTGGCTCCGATTTCTTGACGAATTAAGTTGATTAAAATGTAGTTTTCCTGGGCGATCGCCTGTTTGAGTTGCGGTCCTATATTAGCAGAGAGTTCTTCATCAGCATCTAAAACCAGGATCCAATCCCCTGTCGCCTGTTCTAGGGAGAAATTTATGGCCGGTGATAGGTTTAAGTCCTGGGGAAAGCGATATATTTTCGCGCCCAATTCCTTGGCAATGGCCGGGGTGCGATCGGTCGAACCGGTATCGACTACCACCATTTCATCGACGACATCCTTGACACTGTTCAGACAGCTAGGCAAGGACGCCTCTTCATCTTTGACAATCATGCACAGGCTGAGTTTCATCTTGCTACTGGTTTGGGAGTACCTTTCTTATGGTATAGTATAAAGGAACGAATGGGGATATGCAATATTAGATCGGGGGGATGCGGAGCCAGAGAACGAGAAATCGGTGGGATGCAGCAATTCACAATTTTCAATTCACAACTTACAACAATGTCACAATATGATGCTATACTAATTCCCGGAGGCGGGGTGAGAGCAGGTGGCGAGTTGCCGATCGCAGGGTCGATTGGATCGATCGCTCTCAATCCAACGGGGAGAATATATCGTTACTATCAGTGCGGGCACGACTCATAAACCCCCTCCTTTGGATGATAATAGCTTTCCGATCGCGTAGCGTGCGCGCAGCGCATTCTTTGAGGCGATCGGGGCGGCAAATTATTTGGTGAAAAGGGGATGCGACCCCAAGAAAATCCTCACAGAGGTCAGTTCCTATGATACGATCGAGAATGCCTACTTTTCTCGGGTAATTCATATCGAGCCGAGGGGCTGGCGGAAATTACTGATAATCACGTCGGAATTTCATCTGGCCAGAACGAAAAGCATTTTCCAATGGGTTTACGGTTTAGGGGTGCCAGCAAATTATTATCAGTTACAGTTTGAGTCGGTGACAGATGCAGGAATTGAGCAGGAGGCCCTGAAGGCGAGAAGAGAAAAGGAAAGACAGAGTTTAGAAAGGTTAGCGGATATTCAAAGTCAAGTGCATAATTTTCAAGAGTTGCACGAATGGTTATTTACGGAACATGGTGCTTAGTCGGTACGGCCCCAAGGAGTAAATGATATCAAATTGGAGATGTATTAATGCGCTCGCGGCTTACCCAACTCATGTTAGAAAGGTTTAAGAACTTTCTGGATGCCTCACTGCATCTGGGTGAGGCGACTATAATAGTGGGAAGCAACGCTTCTGGAAAGAGTAACATTATAGATGCTTGGCGTTTCCTAAATGGAGTATCGAGGGGATACAATTTAGCAGAAATTATCGGAGAAAAATGGATTGACGCTGGGACTGGGCAAGGCATTAGGGGCGGCACGCGGGAAATCACTTTCTGTGGCGCATCGACTTTTGCCTTGACAGTTGATATAAGCATCCCAGAACCAGAGGTGACAGTCAATTATCGCATCGAAGTCGATCCGGGTAGGGTCGGGAAAATTCCTCGGGTAATGGCCGAAAGAATAACCGTGGGATCGGCATCCCTGTTTGTAGCCGAATCAGTTGTTAAAAATGGGGAAACTCGTTTATTGGTTAATGTCGATCGTACTGTCAGTACAGCAGCTAACTGGCAATTAAACCGGATGCTCCCATGCTGCCACAACTGGCCCTTCAGAGTCAACATTATGCAATTCAAGATACCCTGAAAACACTTTATGGTATCCGTTGCTTGGATCTGCGCCCCGAGGTGATGCGTCAACCCTCTTTTCCCGGACAGCGGATTTTAGGCTATCGGGGAGAAAACCTGTCTTCAGTCGTGCAATCTCTGGGGGAAAGGGGGAAAGGGGGAAAGTGACGCTGCTAGACTGGTTGGATAAATTTACTCCGATAAAACAGATTTATTTCGAGTTTGTCGGCGATTTTCAAGGCAAGATTTGCCTGCACATTTTGGAGGCAAATGGACAAAAAATTCTGCCTATAGTCTTTCCCCCAGTACATTGCGTTTGCTGGCGATTTTAGCGGATTTACTGGAAGATAATCCGGCTCAATTATATTGCTTTGACCCCTTGGAAACGGAAATCCATCCTACCCGGTTGCATCTGCTGGTCGCAATGATTGAAGGGGTGGCTAAATCTCAAAATATCCAAATCTTAGGCACGACTCACTCTTCTAAATTCCTCCGCTTGTTAGGTCCAGAAACTAGAGAATATGTTTCCTTGATTTATCGTCTGGAAACGCGATCGGATGCCGGGATAGTCAGAATTTTAGATCTGGCAGACGCTAGGCGCGCGATCGAGGAATATGACCTAGGAAGCTTGCATGAGTCGGCTTGGTTGGAGAATGTGGCAGAATTTGTATTAGATGATGAGTTAAAGCGGTTTAACCTCCTTCACTTCGCTGTTAGCCCGCCTGTGAAAGGGTTTGATGCCATTTTACGCCTATTTTTTCTCACAATACTCCGGACAAAATTAGGAGGCTATGGCCCCGTAGGCAAGCAGGTTCTGGTAGTAGGGCGTGAGATTTAATCCTCGTTGGCTCATACAAGGAAATAAATAAGTTCATGCATATGCTCCCAATCGCGCGTTTAGAGGAGGCAACTCTTGAAACTCAACTCCGTGGCTGTGTCCCTTGACTGTTGTCAAGCTGTTTTGGCTTTCCGGACTGGCCGTGAAAGATATCTCTGCCAGAGCCAGAGCTCTTGTCCCAGGGTCCATGGCTGCGCCACCCATGGCTGCGCCACGCTACGCGATACGCGATACGCGATACGCGGACAGCACACAGGAGACATCGGAGACTCACAGACCTCACCACCTTCGATATCTATGCCAGAGCCAGAGCTCTTGTCCCAGGGTCCATACGGCACACAGGAGACATCGCTGTCTCCTACTGGACGCCGTCCAATGCGGGTCTTAACGAACTGAAAGCGACTGGGGAAGGTTTTATCGACCTTACCAGCGTAGTGTGTAGCGCGACTTCGATATCTCTGCCAGTGCTCTTGTCCCAGGGTCCATGGCTGCGCCACCCATGGCTGCGTATCACGTAGCGTGGCGCAGACGGCACACAGGAGACATCGTCGTCCCCTTCTTTTCTGTGGTCCGATACACTTCTTACTTTTCGATATCTCTGCCAGATCTCTTGTCCCAGGGGACATGGACGGCACACAGGAGACATCTGGCGTACCCGTTTGTCAGCAAGGGAAATGGCCCTGTGGCAAGAACTTGCCGGAGATGTCCTGTCCGACCTTGGCTATGAAACAGGTTCGTAGCAGGTTCGTAGTCAGCACTAAAGTGCTTGCCCGCAGGTTCGTAGTCAGCACTTTAGTGCTTGCCCGCAGGTTCGTAGCTAGGGAAACCCAACATGAGCATGGTAGCGTTGTCGAGTTGGGTTTCGTGCCTCAACCCAACCTACAGTTACTCTGACATTTTGAATTTTGAATGAGAGAATTTTGAATTCATACCCAATCATTTTCCCAGACGGAAAAAGATGTCCGCTTTCCGTTCTCCTACCTCGCTACCGTAGCTGCTAATAGTGAGAGTGCGCAAATTATCGAACAGGGGTTTGCCTATGACTTCCACTAACCTCAACAAAGGCACCTGACGTTCCCAGATTTTCTGACTATCCACCCAGTCCAGATAGAAATAGCCATCATTCGACTCGGCCAAAGGCGCAATACTCTCCTGAAAATTCCTCGTAGTCAGTACAGAACCAGCCTTTGGGGCATTAATTGCCGCCTCCATAGCTTCCAGGGAGGTAGCAAATATCTCGTACTTTCCTACCGTAGCACTAACCACACTCACTTGCTCATTTAATTCCTCCTCGATGTCTCGGGAGTAGTGCGAATAGCGCTTTCCCGAGACATCGAATGCTGCCGTAACTTCTGCTGTCTCTGGCAACTTTGTCCAGACTGAAACAGGACGATCGGCGACCTGCAATTTCCTGATATTGTATCCTTGCTGCTGGGCGATTGACTCTAAACGGGCCATTAACTCGGGAGTATCTCCTTGCTGTGTCCCCCGGGTAGTGCGGCTAGGGCTCCCGGGGGACACAGCCGACTTTTCTGCCACAAAAATCCCATCTATCACCTTGCCATCTGGGCGAGGCAATAATCCCACAGCATATTCCCCACGCACCGCATTAAACACATCTGCAGGTAAATCAATGCCCCAGCGCGTTTGCAAGTCAGCGATCGACTGACTGACCATATTTTTCAGGGACTCATAACCCGATATTCCCCTTTGCAGCTGTTCCCACAGCTGTGCCAAGTCTTTGCTAGCAGCTACTATCGCACTTGTCCCTGGAATATATTGTAACGCTTCCACTGGTTTAGAGAAAGCTGGCGCTGTCCTTGTCAATTTCTGGTTCCCTGCGGCAAACAAAGTTGTTGACGCCAGCCAACCCTGCTGGCTTGATTTTAGAGTGCTCGCCATCCCATCATAAACCCCCTGTCTGTTCTGCTTGCTACCAGTCAGATTCAGATAAATTAAGCCAAGCTTGGGATCAGTTAAATCTACTTTATTGAAATTAGCAAGATTAGTGATATTTCTGTCAGCAACCTGGACATTATTAATAGCATCCCGTAGTACCTTCGGATAGTTAGCAAACAAGACAAACTTGGCACCTACTACCGCCGTAGCGATATCCAATGGCTGACTACAGGAGATAATCTCAATGCCATTATAGGATGCAAATGCCAAATCTTTTCCCTCCACCCCCTGACGCTGCCAGAACAGTTCCAAGAGTTCCCGGGCCCGCTGGCCATCTTTAGTCCTAGCTACCAATAGATAACCCGGTTGACGCCCATTTTTCTCGTCCCGATCGATATCCAGAGAAGTAATTGCCAGAGTTATTTCATCTCCCACCCAAGGAGCGATATATTCCTGGTAATCTAAACCCGAGGCGGCTAGCAGGGATGATTTAACTAGATCCAGGTATGCACCAGATCTATTGCCATTTGACAGTCCCAACGCCTCCAACCAATCGGGATTCACCAACAGCGACAGCATCGCCGTGGCCGTTTTCGGCACGAACATTGCTGTTGTCGGAGTGGCCATTGTGCTATCCTGTCCCTGCAGATTCAGAGTCCGACTGTGGGAGAACCAGTAAAAACCACTGGCGCCGATCGACAACACCAGTACAATAGCTACCAGACCCGCCAAAATTGAGCTTCGCTTCATTGTTCTGTTCTCGGTGAAAAGTGATGGTCGAGAGATAAGTATAAAGTCCTAGTAGGATATAAATAGAGAAAAAGATAACGTCAGGTAACATTGCTCATCCTACAGGAGCAAGATTATGAATGTCAAACGCAGACAGTTCTTAATGTTCCTCGGTGCGGGGGCTGCCACCATTGCCTTTGGTGCCTGCGGCAAGCACCAGGGATAGAAATTATCTATGCCCTTTAACCAGGGCCCCCTGAAGGGGGGCATGAGCTTTAAACCCATTAAAGTGCCGGTTCCCCTAGAGATAGACGACCAGCTAGCGCCAGCGCAAATCGCTGCCTATAGTAGCTACAAAGTTGTAGATGATATTGTACTGCCAGAAGGGTTCACCTATGACCCGATTGCAGCCTGGGGCGACAAGATAGGAGATGATGGGCGCTGCGGCTATAACAATGATTATCTATCCTTTGTGGAAACAGGCCCCGATCGAGGATACTTGACGATCAACTTCGAGTATATCAGTGGCTTTACCTGGATGCAGACCTATGGACAGGCGATCGGGCGATCTTTACCCTTCCAGGAAGTAATAGCTGCAACCCGGGGCGATATCAACGCTTTTGCCCTGTCTGAAGATAACCCTCTGAAAGCTAAAATCCGGGAAATCTGTCAGGAATGTTTAATAGACCAGGGAATAGAGGTGATTTCCCTGGGCCGCAACTCCGATGGTAAGTGGGCACGCACCTTTTCAGAGGCCGATCGCCGGATAACAGGCTTCTCGGGTTGGCAAGACGGACGCTACCTACGCGCTACAGGCCCCGCTGTGGCCGTGTTCGAGAAAAGGTATAAGAGAGGTTACGAGGACGGGTTGGGCGATCGCATCATCGGCACCTTTGCCAACTGCGCTGGCGGGACCACCCCTTGGGGGACAGTCCTGAGAGCAGAGGAAAACTTCCAGGCCCAGGTACCAGAACCAGTATTTGCTGATAGTTCCTCAACGGACCCTGGACTGAACCGCTTTTATATAGAAAATCGATTTATAGCAGGTCAGGGGAATATCTTCGGTCTCGCAGGGAACAAGTATAGCTGGATAGTAGAAGTAGATCCAGCCAACCCCAATGATTATGGCACCAAGCATACCTGGTTGGGACGTTTCCGTCACGAAGCCGTCGGAGTCAGGGCAGAAGCAAGAAAGCAGTTGGCTGTATATTCCGGATGCGATCAGCGGGGGGACACCTCTACAAATTCCTCAGCCAAGAATTAGTCAGCAACCCGCAAGACAAAGCCAACAGCAGGCTAATGACAGAGGGCATGCTTTACGGTGCCAAATTCCATCCCGATGGTACAAGCAGTTGGATTGCCCTCAACCCCAATACTCCCGTATATCCAGTATTGCCCAGTCAAGTATTGAGTAACAATGTCACTCTACCCAACCCCGATCGCGTAGCGTGCGCGCAGCGCAATCGTCGGGCCGGGGGCGCGGTCAAGATCGACAACAATGCCCAGGCGATCGCCATTGGGAAGCAGCATCGGACCTTGGAGAACACTACCCCAGCAACTATATAAAAACAAGAGGCTATTCTGATTGATGCCCATTACCCTGCCAATGCGGCAGGGATCACCTGCACCGCCCGTCCCGAAGACACCGATGTTGCCAGCGACAGCACTCTTTACATTGCCTTTACCTCGGGGAGTCCCGACAGTAGCGGCGGTCCTGACAAGGAAATCTTCACCGGACCCAACGGCGAGTCTCCCTACGAGTATGGCTGGATCGTGAAGCTGCGGGAAGATGGGTTAGAACCCTCTGCCATGACCTTCCGCTGGGAAATGCTGGCCCTAGAGGGCGAACCCGGCCGGAGGCTGTCTGGGTTTTTCTAATCCCGATAACCTGGAGATCGATCTCGATGGCAATATCTGGATGGTAACAGACATCTCTACTGGCAGTCAGAACAGACCTCTGCCCAGTCGAGTGAAGCCTGACAGTACCCCTATCAACCAGAATAAAGAGCTAGGGGTATTTGGCAACAAAGAGATTTAGTTTATTCCCACTTCCGATCCTAATGCTAGCCTTACCTACCTCTTCGCGATCAAGCCTATGGAAACAGAAACCCGCAGACCAGGCCTCACCCCAGAACAACAGACATAATTCATCTCCCCGCAACATCCCGGGGAAAAGAGTGGTATGCGTCGCAATGGGGCCGCAGAAGTCCGCAAAATTAGACAGAAGCGGGACTACCCGACAGTCGGGAACTCATCCAGGAACGGAAAGAGCCGATCGGTTCCAACTGGCCCGGTAAGGGTCCGGACGACCCGCCCAAACCCGCCGTTGTAGCCATTCATCGCGCTGTGTCTCCGGGTAGTGCTCCTAGCGCTCCCCGGAGACACAGCTTGTAGGGTTCCCTGTCCCACCATTTGCGAACTCAAAGATGATCCCCTACCCGGTTTCTTCTGCGAAACCGGGTTTCTCAATTTTCACAACTGATTGGGAATTGCTATGTATCACATCTAGCTTTTAAGGTCAATATTTTTAACGTAAATTAATAGTCAGATAGCAATTTTTAAGCAAAAGACAAATAAAGCTTAACTAGATAATTAGCAGTGCGATTCGTTCTAGTCTAACGTGGGCAACTACGGAACGCTAGGCCAGGTCCAAACTGGTAACTCTGGTATTCATGGGGGTTAGATTCCCTCTCTCCAAGTGTGGGAGTAACACCGGTCCTTAGTGCTGCTGAGTCACATCACGGTGGTGCGGAGCAAGGACTTAAATGTAGGATAGCTAGCAGCCTAAGCTAGTGACGCCGCTAGGAAAGATGCTAATGGCTAGAACAAGCGAACCTGTGTACGCCTCGTTATCTAGAACCAGCGAAATAAGGCTTAAAGCGCTGGCCCAAAAGGGAAATGGTAGTTTGTGCTGGTTCTTGCACTTGGCCAGTATCGCACTCTAAGAACTCCCGGGGTATAGCAGGGGCCTAAAAGCATCGTGAAATGATACTAGGGAACGAAGTAACTTCTCGTGTGCTGTCTAGATTGGACAAGTTAGATGTAAAGCGCAAGCCGCGAGGGGAGAGATAGCCCGAGAAGCTAATGCCTAGGGTAACGCCTATGGATATGATGGGGTGTTCCTCATCCAGCTGACGCGGGTTGGTTAAAGTAGGAAATCTTGGGTAAGAGTATCTCTAAGACGCCGGAGGCCTCTCAAAGGTTGGATGACTGGTAAAACAGACTTGGAAATGGTAATACTAAAGGTTATCTGGCAGCGCCGCTTACCAACCAGGAAAGGAGTGAAATCGCATGAGATGAGGGACAAGTGGAGCAATCCGTAGTAATCCTAGTAGTGACAATGCCCTACTTGCCAGTAGCCGGATGCGGTGAAAGTCGCACGTCCGGTTCCGAATGGGAGAGTTAGGAGGTGACCCCTAGCTCGACCCCGACTAAGCTTAATCTTATACATGTAGAGGTATGTTAGTTTTTTGAGGAAAGGAAATCCAGATCGCTTCTAGAGCGTATCCCAGTAGAAGTGCTAGCTAAAATAACAATGTTTGTTTTTAGTCGGTTAAAACCGACTTTAGCTATTAGCCGGAGGTTTGAACCCCGGGCGGGTTAACTGTGAAATCGGGGAGAACAAAAGACGGTTTTATGTCTAAAATAACTCGCAGAGAACTGCTGATTTTCTTTGGCTGCGGTGCAGCAGCAGCGGTAGTAGCAGATGGGGGATTGGAAAGAAAAATATTGGGCGCTGGCGGCAACATAGCCCAAGCAATTGAAGGGGATCTGTCATTCACCCCGGTGCGCTTGCTCCATCCTTTAGAGATTTACCAAGATAAGGAAAGCTTCTTGCCCACGGGAATTGATGGTGCAGGGAAAACTCTGCCAGCTGTAGCAGATCCTAGCTTAGATAGCTACAAAGTCATAGATGACGTGGTGGTGCCGCCAGAATACGAACGTTACGTGATTGTCAAGTGGGGCGATCAGGTATTTCCCAATTCAGAAGATTACGTGAGCTACAACTGCGACCTCACAGGTTACATTCCCATTCGCGGCAGCAATAATAACGGTTTCCTCTGGGTGAATCACGAGTATGTATCCTATCCGATGAGCATTTTGCCAGTCGAAGATCCAACAGAATACGCAGGATTCCCCCACAACTGATGATTTAGTGCTTAACCGAGACTTGTCAGAACTAAATCCCGCTACTCTGGGAGAATTTATGTATAACCAGAGCGGTTCGATCCTGCGGGTGAGAAGGAATGCAGCAGGTCGCTTTCGAGTGGTAAGTAAGAATCTCTTTAATCGCCGCATCCACGGTCTTTCAGGCTTAGAAATTAACAGCCAGCGCACGAACCGCCATCGGCGGGTCATATCCTGGGGCGATCAGCAAGGAGACCAGAACTTTCTGGTAAAGACTGGACCTGCTGCCACAGAGGACTTTGAGGAAGTAAACTCAAATAAACTGGGCAATCGGATTATCGGCACGGCCTACAACCGTTCTGGGGGAACAACACCTTGGGGAACCATCCTGACGGCAGAGGAAAACTTTCAGAGCGTTGTAAATGAGGATGTCAAGCCCCGAGCCTGCCCACCCAGATGGGCTATATGGAAGATTCGATCGGGGAAGTATTCGGTCTAGAGGGGGAGAAATACGGCTGGATGGTAGAAATCCCGGTCCTGCGGCCCCGACAACAGGCCAAGAAACACACGGCCTTAGGTCGCTTCCGTCATGAAAATATTACCTTCCGGGTAGAAGCAGGGAGAAAGTTGAACGCCTACATGGGAGACGACCGTCGGGAAGGTCACACCTGGAAGTTTGTCAGTAATGGCGTAGTCACAGATCCGAGCGCTCCGAACAATAGCCGCTTGTTGGAAAATGGCATTCTCTATTGTGCCCAGTTGAATGCTAACGGTACGGGGACATAAATTCTCTTACTGCTTAATACTCCCACCAATCCCAATATCCCGTCACAGATTGCCTCGCGGGAACTGGCCGCCCTAGGAGAAGCGCAAAGAAACGGTCACGTCCTCCTACCAAAGCGCAGCGGGATTGCTGGCCAAACTGAAGATGGCGGTCCCTTTGTGGTAGACCTGACCAATGAGGATACGGCACTATCCGATTATCGGGGTAAGAGGCCGAGGGATTTCTATGACAGCCAAGGTGCTCTTTTAGTTGATGCCTTCCTGGCTGCCAATCTGGTGGGCAGAACTCCCACGGCCCGTCCAGAAGATCTGGAAGTCCACCCCACAACTAAAGAAGTGTTCATTGCCCACACCGACGGCACCCCACGCAGCGACGGCCATCCTGACTCGCGAATTTTTCAGAACGGCAAGTTCAGTACAGCTGCGAACGCGAATCAGCAGTCGGGGGACTGTACAAAATTATAGAAAACAGTGCCGACGGTAGGGGAAATAGCTTCCGTTGGGAACGCTTCGCCCAAAGCGGAGAACAGGGAACCCTTTAGGAGCTGGTTTTGCCAACGTGGATAACCTAGCCTTTGACAACTTTGAAAATGTCTGGGGTATCACGGATATGTCCACTAGCCGACATAATGGTTTTCGCACTGGTTCCGAACCCGAAGAACGGACGATCGACCACGCGCAAACAGGCAATGCGGATGCCTTGGTGGGAGTTTTCGGCAAAAATTGGCTGTTCTACATTCCTACCAGCGGACCAGATGCGGGAGCAGTGATCCCCTTTGGCTACGGTCCCGTGCGCTGTGAGATGACTGGTCCTACCTTCGTAGGGGATACCCTCATCATAGCAGTGCAGCATCCAGGAGAAGATGTGCCGATCGGGGGATGGAACTCAACTGAATCGCGACATTGAGATGTTGAACTTGAATGGTCGCGTATTTAATCGGGTGCATCTCAGTTAGGCGATGAGTATATTTACTCAGCAAAAGTGGATTTACTGAGTCTGATTAGGCAACTAATGCGCCATTCAGGTAGGCACAGCGATGCTTCAACACCTACGGTCCGCGGACGGCCCAAAAAATCGGCACATTCTCGGCTCGCCATTGTGCCCCCGGTAATTTCACCCTTAACCCAATTTGTTTCACCAGGGACTCAACCCGACCAGAGCCAATCGAGTGCCGAGCTGCCTGCCCGTTCGCGCAGCGGCCCGACGCCAGGAGGGCTAGCCTGGTAGTTGATCAACCCTGTGGCTCCCCGACATTGCTGTTGGCGCAGATAACTAATCGCCCTCTGGGTCTCCCCTCGCCACAGGAGTGCACGGTCCGCGGACGGCCCGAAAAATCGGATCTGCACGGTCCGCGGACGGCCCGAAAAATCGGATTGAGCCGGTGTCCCTTGCACCTTATTGGCATTTTCCATTAGGTGATACCAATCGAGCACTTCGATACGTTGTTCTGGTGTCCCGATACCACTGAAAATGTTCCACACCCCATCATGACCATCTCCGAGACCGGTGAACTGCGCCCCTAGGGGCTGGGCATTCACCCACTCAAGCAGCCCTTGATTATCCTTGAAGAAAGCCACACTGCCTTGCTCATGGACATTTAAGGCTTTGTATTCTCGCCACTCACTAGGTTGACCCTCCACGGTCCGCGGACGGCCCGAAAAATCGGTACGAAGGCGAATCATGCCGCCATCCAAGCTGAGCTCCTGAATCGGTTCAGCTATCTCTACCTCAGACCAGTCCTCTCGTTGAACAAAGCGTTGGAGCGTACTGTGGGAGATGCTCACCCCAGTCAGCATCGCGAGATCTTGTACGGTCCGCGGACGGCCCGAAAAATCGGCTCTCTGGTAAGAGGCATTGGCACTGACGACCCAACAACATTTTTCCACATACGGACTCCAACGAGTTCCCGGTTTAACTTGCAGTTGTTGGGCTTGAGCAGTGGTGAGGGTTAGTTTGCCCAGGATACTGGTCAGGGTGCGCTGTTTTCCGGTGCGGCGGGAAGTCGCCGTGTTGATAAAAAAATTCCTAGTTGAGGCCAGACGTGTTCTTGGGCAAGCGCACGAACGTTTTTCTCAATGCCTTCAAGGGTGGTGAGTTCAGTGGGGTCGGCTTCCTGGTAGAGAATCGCGGCAATCGCGTCAAGATGTTGCTGGAGTTCAGCCTGCTTTTGGGAGTTCATGGGTCAAGGGTGGTCAACAGTGCCTAAATTATGTACCGTTTTGAGGGAGACAAGCACTAAGTATAATTACTCATCGCCTAACTGAGATGTACCCATTTAATCAGACTCGAACAGTACCGCGAGGCAGTAATTGGCCGAGTAATATTGAGGGGGATGCGGATGGTCCGCCGCTGCCCACGGTGATTGGCATTAAACGCCAGGGCTCCACTGGCGGTAACAGTTTTCTGTAATTAAGTACCACCCCATCCCCACCCTAAATGATTCTGTTGGCGAATTACCATTCTGGAGCGATCTGCGAGAGCATCCGAGCAGGGAGCACCCGAGCAGGGAGAGGCGAGAAAATCATTGATTTCTAATGGTTGGGGGTCGCTGGGGGGCGAGGCCCCCAGTTGATTCGCCAACAGCAACAAAAAGGGGGGAGCCAGTTGCTCCCCCCCAATCGGCGCGGGGGGGGCTGGGGGGGATCGCCCGCTACCGACCAGAGTCAAAAATTGCTCTACTCTATCAACAAATGCATGACCGCACCCCAGATGAAGGCCAAATTAAATATGCAAGAAATACAAGGAAAAACTTAGGAAAAAATATTAGTATTTTTGATAGGTACGGCCCGATTTTGAAGAGTAAGACGGACAATTTGTTCTGTGGGATAGCCATGTTTGGGAAGAGTGCGAAACCAACGGGGAAAACCTTGCCAAATATCTCCTGACATTTCCAGACTTAGCAATTGTAAAATTCCCAAGGCTGTTCAGGTTTACAAAGCGCTCCATAGCAGCCATCTTAATCTTGAGAAGTGGACGGTCCTTTACAGGAAACTGGTCAATGATAAGATTTTTAGGCCACCGAGGAGTGGGCGGAAGACTTTTCATCTCATTGCGATAGCTGAAACCCCATAACAGCGTTTGGGAGTATACGAAAAGTCACCTCAATCTTAAACCGCCATCCATAAGCTTCAATAATTTCCGACCCTGATAAGGTGATATCTGTTGACAGAAGAATCATTTGCTTACCACAAGGTAGTACAGTCAATACAAACCGTACCAAATGTTGTGGACTTCGATAATGCAAGTCAATGGTGCGGTAGCGCACTGTTACTTGCTTTCCGTAGAGTGCCACTGTAGAACTGATAAAATTCTCTGTTGAGGTAAATAAAGTTCGTAACTGTATACGCTCTCCCCATATGCGTGGTAACCCTTGTCCTCGCTTGGGCGGAGGAGGTGGCAAAGGGTGTTTCCCAACTGTATTGATTCGCACACGACTGATCAGGTGTAACTGATTTTCACGGAACAAAAGCTACAAGTTCCCGGCAGCAAAGAACGCATCCAGTACAACGTAACTACCTTCTGTGGCTAAGCGCACACACAATGCGGCCATCCGGTCAAAAGCGGGTAATTGTCTCCACTTTGTGCTGCTGTAATCCCGGAATGGATTCGTAAAACTATGGGTACAGCAAAAAGAGCATCAGCATATCCTAATAGGAGGCATAAGCATCCCTTCGTAATGGCCTCTAATCCAGTCGGGTTTGTTTGTATTGTCTGACTCTTGATGCAGCTTTTTAACTGCTGGCATCTTTTGTCCTTCCTTGCTGACTTTAATTCCATCTCCGACATAAACCGGTTTTCCACGTAGCTGATGTACATTAGGGTGCTTAATTAACCATTTAGCCCAAGGGCGAAACCTGCGGGAGTGTTTTTTTGTCCTACCTCTGTTCCCTTTGGCTTTTGTATTCCTAATGGCATACATCTAAAGAACTTCGCACTGTCCAGTGATTTATCCATGGGGTAAGATGATTTATATATGCTATTGGATAAATTATTATGGGGTGGGATAATTTATCGGTGCGGTGGGAATAAAGAGACCGGCGATGAGTAGAAAGAGACCGGCGGTGGGAGGATTGTTCAATTCAAGGGACACAGGGAGAAGAGATCATTGCCAGTCGGAAAGGGAAGGAGAAAAGAATTAAACTAAGCCAGTCCGTCACCGGACCGACTCGTCTTCAAAACCGGACATGAGACTTTCGCCTCATCCTGCTCCTCGGTCACGCCACCCTTGTCATGGGTACGGCTACTGCCATCGCTGGCAGTCTTTTTGTCGTGGCAGTGTTTGTGTAGCAACTGTAGGTTGTCATACCGGTCCTTACCTCCTAGTGAAAGGGGCATGATATGGTCAACTTCCCATTTGTCACTATCCATAAACGTTAGTCCGCACTGTTGGCATTTTCCCTTTTGCTGCTTGAGTAGCGTTGCTACCCTTTTACTCAGTTCGGGGCTTTTGCCTAATCTTGTGCTCCAATATGTGAGGTTCCCGTCGTATGGGCTTGCGGTCCCTTTCACTTTTACGTGTCTGATTATCTCAGTTTCGGAGTGTTTACGTATCTTCATATCACCCTCTTTTGTCTTGCTTCGGAATCGCCATTTAGCATCCTGGTTTACAGACCAGTATTTATAGGTTATCCAGTTACTTGACTTGTTAGGGTGCCTCCTTTTGGCCCATTGCCATAGGATGTTCCATAGGTAGTTGTCCATATCGCTGTAAATTTCCTTGCTTACCACTGTCCTAAAGTAGTTTGACCATCCCCTTATTATCGGGTTTAGCCTGCTTATTAGGGCCGCTTGTGGTGCTGTTATATGGCTAGTTACCATTTCTGATAACCGTTCTTTATGCTTCCCTATGGACTTATTACTGGGTTTGATTAGGGTTTTGAATCCTAGGGGTGTTCCGTTTGTTGATTTGCCGGTTCTGTATTTTCCCTCTTTATATTGCCTTATGTTGAATCCTAGGAAGTCGAATCCCGGGTTTTCTCCATTTAGCCTGTGGGCTATCTTTGTCTTTTCGGGCCTTCAACTCAAGCCCTATTCTTCTTAGCCACTCTGCCACCACTGTTTGCGCTCTGTCTATCATCTCCCTGTCTTCATGCATGATCACAAAGTCGTCTGCGTATCTGACTACCGTCAGCTTTCGCTTTTCCCTTTGTGTCTTTGCTAATTCCATTACTGCTTCCTCTAACCCCTGTAGGGCTATATTGGCTAGCAGTGGGGATATGACACCCCCTTGTGGCGTTCCTGCCTCAGTTGTGTGCCATATCTTCTTGTCAATCACCCCGGCTTTTAACCATGCCCGTACTTGTTTACGGATTGGTGACGTAGTATTTAATTTTTCGACTAGCGCTTTGTGGTCTATCCTGTCGAAACATTTCGCAATATCTGCATCTAATACCCATTGGGTTTCTGTTTAATGCTGCTGAATATTGCCGCAATTGCATCGTGGCATCCCCGACCCGGTCTGAATCCGTATGAGTTCCCCTCCATATATGCTTCCCATTCGGGTTCAAGCGCAATCTTGAGGAGCCCTTGATTCGCGCGGTCGTGCATCGTGGGTATTCCTAAAGGACGTTTTTCTTCTCTCCCTGGCTTAGGAATCCATACACGACGTGTAGGCTTAGCCTTGTTTGAGATTTCAATCTGTCCTACCAGTTCTCGGCGTTGCTTTGGGGTTAGTGATTTCACACCATCCACACCGGCTGTCTTCTTTCCCTGGTTATCTTGTGTAACCCGTCGTACCGCTAGACATTTGGCAGCCCGGGAGCTTACCAGTAACCTTTGGAGCCTGCGAACTTTTTGCTTATTGCCTTCTTGTGCCGCTCTGTAAATTCGTTTTTGCAACTTAAAGACTACCCGTTCCAGCCGAGGCCAGGGGATATCCTTCCATTCATTCATCGATTTTGACATCGTGCTCATGACGTATGTATTGCTACTTACAACTTTACAATTGACGTTACCGTGAGGGCGTCAGCATATCCCATCCATTACAGAAAGGCGTTAGCTTCTCCGCGAAATTTTTCCCAGATATAACCTGCCGAATGTAAGCAGATGTTGCGCCTTTGGTGGCTGCTCAACCTATCGACCGGTGGTTGAGAGTATGTACCTGGTTTACTTCGTTCCTCTAGATGATTGGTCGTAGTTTTAGGTGGATTCCTTATGCCGGGTTTATTGTCGGTGCTTATTGGTCGGAAAAGGAACCGCCAATGACCATTATCCTTTCCCTTTTGGGCCAGCGTGTTTAGCCTTATTACGCTGGTTTGTCGTAACGACACTGTAAATCTTTGCTTTCGCTCACCGTGACTACTTGCACGCTACGCGAAAAATCGGCGATGACCGGTTTAGGCTACCAGCCAGGGCGCCTTTCGTACCCGCTTCACGGATTGATGCCATCGCTACCGTGGGGTAAGTGCTGTCACTCCTGCACCTGGAGGGGTGGGCTTTCACCACCATCATCTAAAAGTTATCAAGGCTAATGGAGCCTTGCCAGTGGTCCCCCTTCGGTTATCACCGGTGGTTTACACTGAACGAGTCGCACTGACAATGGTGACATTACTGAGGAGCCGGATGAGGTGAAAAGCAGATCGTCCGGTTCTGAAGACGAGTCGGGGAGGTGACTCCCTGGCTTAGTTTAACATTTGCCAATATTAGAGAACGCTTTAAACAAGGACATAAGGCTTTGGTCTGGGCTTTCATCGAGCGTCTGCATCCCGATGATGTCAGAATTGCGGCGACTTCTGTGGGGTTTGAATGGCATAAGTTACTATATGAATTAGAGGGAATAGTGATTCGACAGGTGAGACCACCATATAACATACAGATTCCCAAGGAGAGAGTATAATGCTGTTGAAAGATTTACATATCCAAAGACAAATATGGGATGATTATCCTGAGCCTGTTAAAAAAGTAATAGAGTTCTATTCTCTGGCCATATCATTATCTCCTCAAGATGTGATATAATATGCGATCGCATGTTTTGTCGGCATTGAGCAAAAGCCCTCAGATATAGATAGACTCTCGATCGAAGAGGGTGAGATATCTGCGTTTAGTCCCTATATCCAGAAGGGAATTCATGCTCATGCTTTGACAATTGAATATCCTCCTGAAGCAGTGGTGGAAATGGCGAGCGCAAGTTTTATCGACCCAGATGCTATCACTTTTGATGATTGTCTTCCTGGGATCGATCGGGATAAAGTCGAGGGGCTAAAACGTTTCTATGGCATATTAGAGACTCCTGTGAAAAATCCCCCTAAATACCCCAGAGAAAGGAGGACTTTGAACGATCCTGTTACCCCCGCATCATCGGGGGGTTAGGGGAGATGAAAATTTTGACAAAATTTCAAACTGAAGACTTGACAGTTGCTCAAGTTGAGTGCAATAATAGATGAGAGCTGCGATAGCACGAGACATGATTACCCAGTTACAGGTAGAAAACTTCAAATCCTGGCAGGAGACAGGTGAGATGGCGATGGCCCCCCTGACGGGCTTGTTTGGCAACAACAGTTCTGGGAAAACCGCCATCCTGCAACTGCTGCTGATGTGGAAGCAAACCGTAGAAAGCGTAGACCGGCAGCGGGTGCTGGAAATTGGGGGCGATCAGGCGACTAGAGTTAACCTGGGCAGGTTTAAGGATATCATACATCAACATCTTTTACCAGGCTAGATGAGCTTCAGTTTAGACTGGAAAGTCCCCCACCCCTTAGAAATAGCATATCCACAAGGAAAGCCCCAGCAAATATTATTTTCAATTCCCGCAGTCCAGTTTGCCACAAGGATCTTGGGCACGGACAACAGGATATCTGTAGAAAAATTGTCCTACAGCCTCAGGGCCAATGGCAACAGCTACAAATTTGGCATGAATTGCATCGAGGAGCAAGCTTATGATTTAATCGCCCAAGGGTATGAGATCCAGCGGCTTCCCGGTCAGAACTGGCCACTCCCAGTCAAAAGTTACCTATTCCCCGATCGCGTCAATGCCTACTATCAAAATGCCAGTTTCTTGTCCCAATTAGTGCTAGCATTCGAGGAGATATTTAGCAAGATATACTATCTGGGACCATTGCGGGACTATCCAAGCCGCAGATACTTATGGACCGGGGAACCGCCACAGGATGTAGGACAGCGAGGAGAGTTGGCGATTTCAGCCTTGCCATTGTCATCAAAATAGCGATACTCCAACACACAGCGACTAAACAATAAACTACGATGCACGTCATCATTCTCGATCTCCTTAGACTCATGCACCGATCCCAATACCTCCCACTGATACTCCTCTACTGCTCTTCGGTACACGTCCCGCAGGTCATCCACAGCCCGTTGCACCGCCTGCGCCCGAATGGGAAGTTCGTCCGTTTTTGTAATCGCTTCCTGCATCAACTGTATCAAATCCCGCACGTAGCCGCCACTCATCAGGCACAATTTCTGTAGGACTTCCTCTGACTCAAAGACATCAGATATCAACGAATCCCTGAAACTCGAAGGAAGCCGTCGGCGAATGATATCTTTGAGGATATCCAATCCTTTATTGTAGGGGTCGCCATTTTCGCCATTTTCCAGATGCACCATAATCGACGGTAAAACTTGGGGAATGTCATAGTTATCCTTGAGTTCCGTCGCCCAGCGAGAGTAAATCAGGGAAATGGGCACCGTATAGATAATATGGCAAGCCAGCGCCTTCAGTTGCTCGTGGCGATCGAGAAAAATCTCCTCCTGGTTGCTGCGTCCGTTTTCCCGGAAGATCGGCACAATGCGATCGAAGTTATCCGCGATCGCGAGCAACCGCGTTTTCTGGGGCAAATGACTCCTAGCATCTTCAATAAAGGCATTGAGAGCTTGGATCAAAGTTTCCGTATGGGGTTCTATACGCTCCCGGATCTTCTGGCGTTGGCTTGGTTCCGCCCGCATTGTCGCCGTCAACTTAGCAAATTCCTTTAACCCCACCTCCAAATTTACATCATCAATGTTAATTTCTGTCAGCATCACATCTTTCAAATCCCGCCGCCGCGCCTTGAGCCAATTGAGGATGGGACTGGGGTTCGCGTCTTTGAGTTGTCGCAGCAAATGGCGGGTGCAGGCTAGCAGAATATCCGTATATTGGGCATCCTGAACGCTGATATCTTCTTCATCGGCGGCAAAATATACCACCACATGACCGCGATCTTCCAAATCTTTCTTCAACCGCAATAACTCCGTCATTTTCCCCGACCCTCGGTAACCAGAATATAGCTGGTAGGTCCCGCGATCGCCTGATCGTGCGTCCCAAGTCCTCCACTACATCCTCATCGCCGCGCACCGATCGACAGTCCACATAAGCCTGATCTCCCGGTTGCAAGGGTGTAGGGGTAAAAGCGTTGTAAATCTCATCGAGGATATCTTTCATATCTTGGAGGCTAGTCATAGTTCTAGATTATGTGTTGACTAAGAAAATAGAGAGGCTACAAATATTTTTAAATTATCCTCCTAGTCGGTTTTAACTCATATCTTGCACCATTCTCAACTAGAGGCGGAGCCTCGATAGCCCGTTCCCTGGATCCGCCGGGGAACGAGGGTAAAACGCTTTCTTTATAAGGTTTTCAGTCGGTTTTAACCGACTTTAGCTATTAGCCGTGGGTTTTAACCCACGGCGGGCCAGGAGATTAAGTGTAGCATTTTTTTGTAAATGTATTCGACCAAAATTTTTTCCTCTGAGGCCAAAAGGAAGTTACCGAAGCCCCACTACGGTCGGGGTCGAGCTGGGAATCACTCCCCAACCCTCCAAGAGCGGAACCGGACTTGCGACTTTCACCGCTGGGGCTTGTCCTTAGGCATATCATCATCAATAATTAGGTCACCCCGTATTCCCCTTACCCTCTGTAATTTTACCCCTTATGGTCAATCCTATTGGACCGTTAATGATTTCAGCTCCGGAAGGTATGCGCTGCGCGCACGCTGCGCGATCGCGGAGGGTAGTTCAGCAAACCATTCTAGCCGCTCTTCTCTAACATTTCCCCATTCTGGCAATTTATCGGGGCTCTGAACTTTACCCGGCTGAGACTCTAGTCCATATTCATACTTTTGGATTTCTCCTAAGTTTTGCGATGTGTTAGGGCTACTTTCACCAAAGGCTTCTTACCATATCCGTCCTACGTCTGCATATCCCAGGCATTACCCCAGGCGTTGGCTTCTTAGAACATCCTTCCTCTTCGCGGCTTGCGCTTTACATCTAACTGGTCCAAATGGGGACAGCTCACGTGAGGTTACTTCGTTCCCTGGTATCATTTCTCGATGCTTGTAGGCCCCTGCTATACCCCGGGAGTTCTTTGGGTGCGATGCTGGCAATAGATGACTACCAACACTAACTACCATTTTCCCTTTTGGGCCAGCGTATAAGCCTTATTCCGCTGGTTCTATGTAACGAGGCTTTAACAGGTTCGCTTGTTCTAACCATGAGCATCTTTCCTAGCGGCGTCACTGGGTTAGGCTGCCAGCTATCCTACATTTAAGTCCTAGCGGAGCACCACGGCGATGTGACCCCGCAGCACTAAGGACCGGTAGTACCCTCGACCCCACACCTGGGGAGAGGGAATTTAACCCCCATGATAACCAGAGTTATCCGGCAAATGAAACCAGACCAGACTTCACCGTCGCCAGTTTACGCCTGAACGAATCGCACCATTAAAGCATAGTCTCTGTCCCCTGGTGAGGATAGCCAGGCCATCGAGTAGCAAGCGTGAAACCGGGTTTCTGGTTCATCTCGAACGAGATATCAACGATCTGACGACAGATGGCAGGTTTATCAACGCCTGCAAGAATTAGATATCGCTTGTGAGTGTTCCATCAATCAGCCCTTGAAGGTTGATATCCACAGTCCCACAGTAGCAATTCAACTCCAGAGCGTTATCAAGCAATTTATCGCCGCTCGCCCAGCCCCTGGTGGAATGGTTAGAAAGCTGCTAGCATAGCGAAATTTAAACTTCTATCCCGAATTACCGGTGGCAATAATGGTGTTTTGTTGATAATATACTTCAACAAAGGAGGTGCAATTGCCAAAATCCTCAGACAAGATTCTACCAATGCCATGCTAGGGCCAAAAATATGGGGGCGCGATCGCGCCCCCATCAACTTGCAAAATTGAAAAGATAAAGGCAATAATGATTTTCAAGATTCTATTGTCCGACTTGTGTCTGTAGCCAAGGATTAGAATTTAGCGAAGCGTGCATTTCCCCTGGCCCTAAATACTCAACAAACTGATTTTCTTTGTCAACAAGAATCATCTTCGGATCGACGGGTGTACTTGTAACTTGGAAAGACATGACTATCAGGCAGTTACCCTTGCTACTCAGCCTAGCGGCGGCTCCCTGTATCGAGCAGACGCCGGATCTCCGTTCTCCCGCGATCGCGTAGGTCTCAAAGCGATTGCCGTTAGTCACGTCGCAAACTAGCACCTTTTCAAAATTCCAGATGTCTGCCTTATCCATCAAGTCGGCATCAATGAGAATACTTCCGATGTAGTCGGGATTAGCATCAGTCACCCAAACACGATGGATCTTCGACTTCAGGACAATTCTCATTCTCTTCACCTCTGCAAATATAAGTTGCTTCCTGCACTGGCGTTTTACGATAACAGGATAATCAGCTGTTGTGCATCATCATTAAGTAGGTAGGCACAAATGGGAGGGCAATGTATTTCGAGCATTTAACGCCAGACAATCTTCTCTGCCATGCTAGGGCCAAAAATAAGGGGGCGCGATCGCGCCCCCATCAATTTGCAAAAAAACTGGATAATCGAGAGTGCTGGCTGTTGCAGCAACCCGAGACCAATGATTAAGTTTGCCCAAAGGCCGGAAAAATTAGACTGCAACAGGAGTCTTCGTCACAGCAGTCAGTTCGCCCTGAGCATACTTAGCAGCAAAATCATCGAGACTTACCTGCTTGATCTTGCTAGCATTACCGGTGGTCCAGAACTGCTGATAACGATCCAAACACACCTGCTTCATGTACTTGATGGAAGGCTTCAGGAAGTGACGAGGATCGAAGTTAGAAGGATCCTTGGCCGCAGCTTCGCGAATAGCAGCAGTAATAGCCAAACGGTTGTCCGTATCGATGTTCACCTTGCGGACACCACTCTTAATGCCCTTTTGAATTTCCTCAACCGGTACGCCGTAGGTTTCGGGAATGTTACCGCCGTACTGGTTGATAATTGCGATCAGGTCTTCTGGTACAGAGGAAGAACCATGCATCACCAAGTGGGTATTAGGTAAACGCTTGTGAATTTCTTCAATGCGGCTGATGGCCAGAATTTCACCAGTCGGCTTGCGGGTGAACTTGTAAGCGCCGTGACTGGTCCCGATCGCCACAGCCAGGGCATCCACTTGGGTCTGTTCCACAAATTGCACAGCTTCGTCTGGATCTGTCAACAACTGATCGTGACTGAGTTTCCCTTCTGCGCCGTGACCATCTTCCTTGTCACCCATACCAGTTTCCAGAGAACCCAAACAACCCAGTTCCCCTTCCACGCTGACACCGATCGAGTGAGCCACTTTCACCACTTCAGCAGTGACATTCACATTGTACTCAAAGCTCGCAGGCGTCTTCGCATCGGCTTCCAGAGAGCCATCCATCATGACGCTGGTGAAACCGTGGCGCATGGCCGAGTAGCAAGTGGATGGTGCATTACCATGATCTTGGTGCATAGCAATGGGAATATGGGGGTAGGATTCCACCGCTGCTGTAATCAGGTGCCGGAGGAAGTTTTCACCTGCATATTTGCGGGCTCCCCGAGAAGCTTGTAGAATCACTGGACTATCAGCTTCATCCGCAGCCTGCATGATGGAGATAATCTGCTCCATGTTGTTCACGTTGTAGGCTGGAATGCCGTAACTGTTTTCAGCTGCGTGATCCAGCAGCAGACGCATTGGTACCAGTGCCATGTAATCGTCCTCCTAACGAAAGTTGTCGCGTCGTCTCTGATATACAAGTTGAATCCTTATAACAATCTTAAGATATTTTGTTGCTTTTGCCAAAAAATTTTTTTCTCTTGTATTATTTATCCTGTTTATCCTGTTTATCCAGCATCCCATAGCAGGCTAGGATCCCCATCGGGCAAAGCTTCTGAACTTTTTCGGGACCCCCAATATTTAAACGAAGAGGGCAAGTAGTCCCACTTACCACCCCTCAGTTAGAGAGCGAGCCCATAGAGGGGGGACCGGTAGTCCATGACGAATCCCTCGAATAATAAAACGAAGTCCAGTGGTAAACAAGGAACACTCTTGACGGAAGCGTATGATGCTCCCCTTTGGCAAAGGCGTCTCATCACTCATACCGGCAGATGTTGACCAATACATAGCTAGAGCCATAACCTTGCATCAAACGTTCAATAGGATCTGCATGTTCTTTTTGGGTCTGGAGTAATACCAAAACCTCGGGATTTTCAATCAGAAAACATGGCTTCAATCGGCCAACGCATTCCCTAATCGAGAGTTTTGTATTCAGAGGCGGGGCAATCCATCGCGGTAGAGCGGTAGGTTCATCATAGCCAGGGTCTTGAAGGATGCCAATATTGGTTTTCACCTCTGTGGCGTTAAAGCAAGCTCCGTTCAGGACTTTTACTCCCAAGGGAGATATCTCTGCTCCTTGCTCTTGTCCGGTGGTGACATGGCTGCGCTCCCGCAAGGGATACGGCACACAGGAGACATCCCTGGGGCATCTCTAACCGTAATTTCTCCCCCCCTGCCCTGGTGGAGCGAAAATTAAGTTACCCTTCAAAGGAATACGGTAGCTCCAAGCCATGGTTTTGACACCATTCCACCAATGATGAAGTGCCATAGAACCGGTCAGCCATCAACAATATGGAAACTCGGAAGGCAATCGGAACCTATACTTTTGAGAGTAATTGCCAATGCTGCTGAAAACCCTATAGCTCCCGAAGGTTTCTTTAACAAGCCAGAGCAATGGTAAAGCTCTTTTGCCCATACTTATACTCACCATCAACATTTTTCTGGCCATTTCCCACCTTGCGCAAGGTCTAACATCAGTATTAACTGTTCTCCACAAGCAGTCATTCACACAACTGGAGTCCTTCTGAAGCCATTACCGCAGGGTAACGCAGCCATAGCAATCTCGAACTACTTATATACTACCAGTAGCGTAGGGGTGGGCAGTGCCCACCCTACTATAGCTACATTATAACGAGTCTAAATCATTTGTGCAAACATCCCGGGGGGTCGCCTGCTGCTCAACCCCAAGCTGAGTTTGGATTTCAGCACAAAAACGATTATTGCACGACTCATTTAGACTTGCTATATGTGCCATTCGACGATCGGTAGTCAGTTGTTAGCAGTCAGTTGTCCGTTGACGGTCTGCCAGAAATCCTCACAGATAAAGGATTTCTGCCAATTTTACAATTAATTGACAAGGTATAAAAACTTATGTATGATGACTTATTAAGAAAATATAATTGTTGATGATCGCCCTCCCCTGGCTGATAAAATTGGATAATTGACAAAACTTAAGACTGGATGACTAGGTTATGACCAGTCGAATCACACCCAACTGCCAGTACGGGTAGTGGGTGTTAAATATTATGGTTGCTAGGCAAGTGACAATGGTTTCATCTTTGACAAATCCCCCCACAGCAAAAAAATCTTCCAAGTTAGAAGGCATAAAGGAACGCAGTAATTTCCTGCGGGAACCAGTAGCCTCAGAACTGCTCTTAGACACAACTCATTTCTCAGCAGACGGCATCCAGATTCTCAAATTTCACGGTTCCTACCAGCAGGATAACCGAGATAACCGCCAGATGGGACAGTCGAAAGACTACCAAATGATGCTGCGCACCCGCTCTCCGGGGGGCTTTATTCCCCCACAGTTGTATCTTACTCTCGATCGCCTGTCGGAGGAGTATGGCAACGGGACAATCAGAGCAACCACCAGGCAAGGTTTTCAACTCCACGGGGTGCCCAAGCAAAATCTCAAGACAGTATTAGCCTCGATTATAAACAGTATGGGGTCAACTCTGGGAGCCTGTGGCGACCTGAATCGCAATGTCATGGCCCCAGCGGCACCATATAAAGATCGCCCAGAGTACCAGTATGCTTGGGAGTACGCTAATAATATTGCTGACTTGCTGACGCCCCAAACAGGAGCTTACTATGAAATATGGCTGGATGGCGAAAAGGCGATTGAGGCAGAGGAAGCTCCAGAAGTGAAAGCGGCGCGGCAGCGGAATGGTAACGGCACGGTCCTACCTAACAAGGAAGAACCGATTTACGGGGAACATTATATGCCCCGCAAGTTTAAAATATCTGTTACGGTGCCAGGGGATAATTCAGTCGATCTGCTGACCCAAGATATAAGTTTGGTGATCCTAACAGATGACAGTGGTCAATTGGAAGGGTTTAATATCTATGCTGGGGGAGGTATGGGCCGCACTCACGGGAAAGAGGAGACATTCCCCAGAACAGCTGACCCGATCGGGTATGTGGCCAAAGAAGATGTTTACGATCTGGTGAAGGCAATTGTAGCAACTCAGCGGGACTATGGCGATCGGGTGAATCGGCGTCATGGGAGAATGAAATATCTCCTGCACGACTGGGGGGTAGAGAAGTTCCGCAAGGTAGTCGAGGGCTACTTCGGTAAACCCTTATCACCCTTCCGGTCCCTGCCAGAATTTAAATACCTGGACTATCTGGGCTGGCACGAACAGGGAGATGGTAACCTTTTCCTGGGCATCTCGATTGAAAATGGTCGGATTAAAGATGAAGGAACGTTGAATCTGAAAACGGCTTTGCGCGATATTGTGCAAAAATTTGAGCTGCCCATGCGGCTGACGCCTAACCACAATATCATCTTATATGAGATTGAACCCCAACAGCAGTTGGAAATCAACCAAATTTTGATCTTAAATGGGGTGGAAGTCGATCCAGGTAAAATTGATAGCTTAGTCCGTTATTCAATGGCTTGCCCAGCTATGCCCACCTGTGGTTTGGCGATTACAGAATCAGAAAGGGCGCTACCCGGGATTTTAGATCGCATCCGATCGCTGCTGAATAAGTTGAGGTTAGAAAAAGAGCATTTTGTGGTGCGGATGACGGGCTGTCCGAATGGCTGTGCGAGACCTTATATAGCAGAATTGGGGTTTGTCGGTCAAGGGCCAGAGTCCTATCAGGTTTGGCTGGGTGCCGACCCAAATCAAAACCGTTTGGCCCAGGCATATTTGGAGAAGATGCACGTAAACGCTCTAGAAGAGACTCTAGAACCGTTGTTTGTCTATTTTAAACAAGAACGAAAATCAGGGCAAGTAGCAGAAAGCTTTGGAGATTTTTGTCATCGAGTGGGGTTAGAGGCCCTCCGCAGCTTTGCAGCCAGCTATCAACCAGGGGAAACTTCTGCCAATGGCAAGACTGCTGCTAGTAAGACGCGCTATCGGGTGGGGGTGCGCAATACGACATATAAGCGCCTCAAGGATCTTGCTACTCAGCAAGGTAAGTCCATGACTCAACTGGCAACAGAGGCGATCGACGCTTATTTGCGAGAAAATGGCTAATGAAGAATGGTTAATGGTTAATAAAGAATGGAAAAGGAGAGTATATTAATTGCAAGTTAGCCATTAGTCATGAATCATTATCAACTGCAACGGTTGGCGATCTCGCCGACACAGATACAAGAGGATCGGGTTTGCTTGACGCCCCAGCAACAGCATTATCTGGGGCGAGTCTTGCCCTTGCAGACTGGCGATCGCTTTATTGCAATAAACGGACAGGAGACTTGGTGGCTGTGCGAACTCCTAGCAGCAGCAACTGCTAAGATTATAGAATCCATTCCTGTGCAAACTGAGTTGCCGGTAGCAGTAACCATGATGGTTGCCTTGCCCAAAGGTAACGGATTTGACGATGGTTGTGCGCTGCTGTACGGAGTTGGGAGTCAGTTCCATTATCCCAGTGGTGAGCGCTCGCACTTTACTCAAACCCAGTCCCCAAAAGCTCTCCCGCTAGCAGCGCCTTGCTGCTGAAGCTGCCGAACAATCCGAAGGTCAGATCCTGCCCGGGATCTTAGAACCTGTGGCATTCGCTACAGCTTTGTCAGATTTTATTTCAGTTAAGTTAGAAAATAATCTCTTGACAAAAGAGAGAAAATATATTTGCGTGGCGCGGGGCTACTCTCCCCATTTATTGGATAGCTTGCAGGACCGTTAGCAAGAGAAAATTGTCATTATCTCTCGCAGATCGGAAAGTGATTGGGATCCTGCTTTTCAGTTATACAGCGCTCTGGTCTTTCTCAAAACTCTACAGCATCGTTAACCAAGCGTAGTAGCTCGTCTAGTTTAAAATGGTTAGCAAACATTTCTAGCCAATATGCTCTATCTTCAGAAAAACATTTGGCAATGCTGACCATTTTAGCCCAGACGAACTAGGGCGAGTAGAGGCAGATCCTCTAGAGTACATGAGCCTTCGTCAGGGAACGAGAGGAACATCACTGTCAACTGACAACTTATATCAAGTCGGGGTAATGACCCATAAGAAAGCCACCTCAAAGGGCTTTCACGCCTAGACTGTCTCGCGTTACTCAAATGGCCGTTGGGTTTCGTGCCTCAACCAACCTACAGATGCTGTCAACTGACCAGTTATTTTTTGGTTTTGGGTAGCTTGGGTGTTACCTTAGGGATTTTCACCTGACGAGCCATGGTCATAAACGAGTTCATGCTGGGACCCGGACGTCGGCGTCCAGCATTCAGAGCATTAGCCGGGTTTAAGTATGTGGGAGCAAAATTGGCGCTCTCTGGTTCGGGAGCCTTCGCCGCCGTCTTGGCAGCAGTTGGCTGAAACTGCTTTGGTGCAACAGTTTTGCCTTTCTTGGCGGCGGCCTTTTCAGCTTTGATCGCCGCCATTTTGGCTTTCTTCGCCTGGAGAGCCTCCGCTTTGGCTTTCTTAGCAGCATCCGCTTTGTCAGCTGTAGCTAGTGACACTGCTGGGGTTGTTTCTGCTGTGGCTGGCGCTGCTGCGGCTGCTAGTTCGGGCGCTGGCGCTGCCGGTTCAGCTGACTTCCCCTGGTCGTCGAATTTAACGGAGAACTTGGTGTCTTTATCTGATTTGGCCTTTTTTCCACCAAACAGATTTTTTAATGGTCCCATGATTACAATTGCTCCTATGGTTTTTTCTGATGTAGTTCCTGACTGCGGTGGCAGACTCATTCAATTATCAAGCCCCACCGAGAACGCAGACAAGAAAAGTTAATACTTCTTTATAAAACTTTACTTTTCCCTCATACAGCGTATAAATACTTAAGTGCGATCGGGATCTGGGCTTTATGGGTTGAAACTGCGGTCACTTTTGATTATACTGACATCTGTGCTTTAGATATGGCATTAGAGGCAGGATCCTCTAGAAACTCGTTCCCAGACAGATCCTGGGAAGGAAGGTATGAGATGGCAGGAAAACTGTAAAATATTCTATGAAGTGCAATCGAGTATTGCTGATCCACGGCATAGACGACACAGTAGCTGTCTTCGATACAATGTCTGCATACCTGAAGCAGCTGGGTTGGAATGTCTACGGTCTGGACTTGATTCCCTGTAATGGTGATTGTGGTCTGGACCTGTTGGCCAAACAAGTGGCTGATTATGTGACCAAAACTTTCCTGCCAGATGAGCCTTTTGACTTGGTTAGCTTTAGCATGGGAGGAATTATCAGTCGCTACTATGTCCAGCGCCTGGGAGGGATATCGCGGGTACAGCGCTTCATTACCATATCTGCTCCCCATCATGGCAGTTGGTTGGGCTATGCACGCCAAAATCCAGGTTGCAGGCAGTTGCGTCCCGAGAGTGATTTTCTCCAAGATTTGAATCGAGATGCGGCTATGTTGGCAAGGTTGAATTTTACCTCCATCTGGACGCCTTTTGATTTGATGATCTTGCCAGCTAATAGTTCCTCTATGCCAGTAGGTAAGGAGATAAAAGTGCCGATTTTGGTCCATTCCTGGATGGTGAGAGACTCCCAGAGTTTAAGGTTGGTGGCCCAGGAGTTAATGGAACCTTTAAGGAATAAACATGAAGCGTAATCAAGTATTGTTGATTCACGGTATCTTTAGAAAATTGGGCGTGTTTAATAAAATGTCAGCCTATCTCACTCAGGGGGGTGGGCAGGTTCACCGCTTTAATCTGCAACCGCATAATGCTACCTTGGAATTAGATCAATTGGCCCTTCAGGTGGCTGATTATGTGGATAGCAACTTTTCCCCAGATGAGAAGATAGATTTGCTGGGTTTGAGTATGAGGGGTTTGGTGACTCGCTATTACATGCAGCGCCTGGGAGGAATCGATCGCGTCGAGCGTTATATTACAATATCCGCACCCCATCATGGCACTTGGATGGCCTACTTGCTACCTTGCCGGGGCTGCGTGCAGATGCGTCCGTCAAGTGCATTCTTGGAGGATCTGAATGGGGATATTGAGGTTTTGCAGCAGGTTAATTTTACTTCGATTTGGACTCCCTACGATTTTATCATTGTACCGGAAAGGAGTTCGCAAATGCCCGTGGGCAAAAATGTCAAGCTGCCTGTATTTGCTCATGCTATGATGGTGAGAGATGCTCGGGCTCTGGAGGCTGTGGTAGAGGCCCTGGAAGCACCGGTACAGTTACCAGTTGCCCGTTTGTAGTAAAGACTTTAGTCCTTTTTCTGTGGGAATGGTTTCACTCTTTTGCCCAGAAAACAGGTATATGGGAAAGAGATGGTTTCTTAATGATTGTATAACAGTTCTCTTTCTTAGTGTGATATGCTGTTGGGGAGATTGCTAGCCCTCCTGGCGTCGGGCCGCTGCGCTAGCGGGGGGTAACTCTATAAAAGCATAAGTTACTCGCTAGTCTCCCCCCCCTCGCTCCGGACAAATAGGCTATTGTGCTATACCACATAAATTTGAGAAATGCTATATTTCGGACTTTCAACTTCAATGCAGCTGATGCTTCAGCTAGGGACTCTCGCCCTTGGGGAAATATTTTTGCCATATTGGTAAATCCGTGAATCGCACTTTGATAGCGAGTAATCTTAACTGGCACCGCTGCTTGCCTCAGGCGATCGCCATAGGCTTCCGCTTCATCTCGCAGGGGGTCTAACTCAGCAGTGATTATCAATGCGGGGGGCAAGTTACTCATATTTTCTGCTAGCAAGGGAGAGGCATAAGGATTTTTTCCCTCAAGGGGTAGGTAGATAGTGATTCCAGAACCAAACCATGATATCCGTAGTCAAAAGATAATCCTTACCATACTGTCGATAGGACTCGGTATCAAAGCCATACTGGGTGACTGGATCGAACAGCAAATAAATAAGTCCATGCATATGCTCATTGAGAGCGAGTCGTTTGTAAGAGGCAACTCTTGAAACTCAACTCGCTCGGTTGCTGGTTGCGCCGGTTGCAAAGCTGCAAGGCGCGAGATTCAAGGCCGTTTCGATATCTCTGCCAGAGCTCTTGTCCCAGGGGACATGGCTGCGCCACGCTACGCGGACGGCACACAGGAGACATCGAGGCTAACATTGACATGGGAATCGAGTGCCAAAGAGTGAACGAGCCTGACAATCGGCCAGTCCGGTAAACTGACGCGCCGGAGCGAAAAATAAATTCAATCTGGAACCGGGCTTTGTAGCAGCGTGCTTAATATCTGTGGGTCAATGTCGGTGGTCGGTTGAAAACAACAGCACATAGCTACGCTTGCCCCCTTGCTCTTTGAGTAAATAGACCAGACGGATGCGTCGCTTGAGGCTCACAGACCACACAACAGCAGCTATATTGCTCAATGCCATAATCAATGGTATCAATGAACTCAAAGAGACTGGGATCGTTTAAATCGACTTTACTGCCGTAGCGTCGACGTCGCCCCCTGGCCTTTTGAGGACCAATGCACTCGAAATTTGAGGTTGGCATCGAGTGCGTAGTTTGCCAATGGTGTGCAGCCCCAATTGCACCACCGGTGGAAACCCACTTGTACAAGCTAATTGAAGCTATCGGTGACCACTCCCGCGCACTCAAGTCGGGAAATAGTTCTGACAGTAAGCCAAATGCCCCAGATAAAAATCTATCCGGTTGCCTTGATACCCCTGGTGAGTCGGGTGCTTTAGAGGTCTGAGTGGGTCAATTCGGCCTCGGGAAGTTGCGCGGATAAAGTATCGCCAGTGTTCTGCTCAAGGTCTACAATCGCCACGAAAGACAACTCCAGACCCCTTTCAGGACGCTGGGTTTTGCCGTTATCAAACCAATCGGTGTCCGTGGGTGTGACGACCACTTTTTTAAAGGAAGGTGCAATCCACAACGGCAATCTGCTGGTTCACAGACCCTCGAACTTGTTCGATCAGCCTTTGGTTCAAGCATTCAAGGCCCTTATCTTGCTCTCTTGTGACGGCGGTAGGTGCGTTCAGACAAGTGGCTATAACGAGTTTGTGATTCGTATAGTTGACTTTGCCTTTAAACCACGAAAATAGTGGCGAACAAGGTCAGTAGAAACTGCCGTTGGGGTTTGTGGAAATTGCCAGCAGTCTCCAGCAGACCAGTTATAATCCTCTTGAGGCTATCCATCGGTGCGGTGAGTATGAAAGTTTACTACCGCAGTCTACACGGTGGATAGCTTTCCTTCAAGCTCCCCTGAAAAACTGTCCGGAGTATTGCCATATCTATTCTTCCTTTGTCAAACCAGATCGCATACCTAATTGCTTGAGAATTTCAGTAGTGACAAAATTGCTTGAGTGCATCAGACCAGTCATTGTCGAATCGAATAGATAATCCCCAACAACGAACAAAAATGGATGATTTTTGGGTTCTGGTAAATGTCGCTCCTCTAAACTTTTAATCGGGCGACCGCCGGGTAAAGCGTTTATCGTTCCCACCCAACGATGCACCTGACCTTCTAAGAACTGTTTTTGACCGGATAGAAATGATTTTGGCAGGTTAGCAAGGGCTTTTTCAATAAGTTTGCTATCCTGAAAATTGTTCAGCATGAGGGCATCGTTTCCAGCTAATAAGTAACTGAGAACGCCATATCCTCCCGCATTGTAACGAGAACTATCGTCATAGATGCAACAGCCCCCAAAAGCATCTGATGTGAAGTATGAATCTGCGATCGTATCTTGCCAGAAACGGGATTCAAATAGCATTGATATCCGCAGATAGTGAGCGGGACGATCGTAATATTCGTAGTGTTTTTGTATGGCCATATTCAATTGAGCTTCTCCCCATTCAATACTGGGAAACCAATAAATAGGTAAGGCGACAATAATTACGTCAAATTCTTGCAGTTCGATGGCTCGATCGCGACGATAGAAAACGCGATATGTGTCGCGGTCGCCTTTCTCGATCCGCACGACGGGAGAGTTGAGTTCGACCCCAGCAGAAATTTCTTTAGCGAGCACTTGAGCTAAACGTTGGATTCCGCCTTCAATAGAGTACAACCGAACGTAGTTGGGATCGCTAATAAAAATGTTTTCCAAACCATAGAGACCGTTTGTTAAATGGGGTTCGGTGGCGAGATCGCTGCGAGAGAGAACCTTAAAGTAATGTCGGGCTTTCGCGTCGGGAATCTCGTCGAGTACGGATTGAAAAGAGCGTTTTGCCCAGATAAAATCATTGTTGCGAGGCTCGTTTGGCTTGGCAAATTCAGTCGGACTTATAAGGGAGTAGATGCGCTCGTAAAAACGATCGATCGCCCCTCGCGTAGTTTCGCCTAAATAGCGGTTGATATCGGTGTTCGTCGTAATGAAGCTATCGCCGAATGCGATCGTTTTTCCTGACATGGGTATGACAGGTAAACCCAGTGTTTCGATTAATTCTCGTAAGGGATCGAACCCGTTTTGGGAATAATCGTACAGTTCTGCTACACCGGCTTCAAAGAGGAGGGGAACCTTTTTAAATTGTTGGGAAATAATTTTTCCTCCCAGGCGATCGCTCGCTTCAAATAGGGTGATTTCGAGAGAGTAGGAACTTTTCCGATCGAGTAAGTAGGCAGCCATCAGTCCTCCCGGGCCACCACCGATAATTGCAAATTTTTTCATTTTTTCCTAGTGGATTTAGCTAGTTTTTCATTTTAGCAAGATATTTTAGTCTAGCATACATCGAGACCAAAGTCAACTTTGGGGAGCACGTAGGCAGCAGAGAATCGCGGTAAAAGTCAAGCCCCAAGCTAATGTAAAGCATCGAAACCCTTGCACCAATTGGCTTTCAAGATTGTCAAGAATTATGTGAGTAATGGTAAACCCGAAAGAGATCTTTAGCTCTACAAATGTATTATGCAATGATTACAAATCTTAGGTAGCATCTTGAGTGCAAAACTGAACATATGACGAGGGTCGCGCCTACCACCAAATACGTATTACTTTAATGTTACTGGTGTAGTATGAAGGTGAGTCTCAAAACTGTCCGGACTATTGTTCCATTATTCCTAAGTGCGATCGCCTATGGCGGTCAACTGGCGAGCGCCAAAAATCGCTTCAACATGACTATAATACTTGAACTCCATCAAATTACCGAAGGGATCGGCTAAAAAGAAGGTACGATGTTCTGTCACCTGACCGGGAAAGCGGTGCTTTGGCTGCTCGTAGAATTGTAACTGCTGCTGTTGCGCTCTTTCCAGTAAAGCTTCCCAGTCCTCCGAAGCAGTGAAAATCAAGCCAAAATGTCTGGGATAAATTACCCGTTGAGGGGTCAGTGGTTCATATGTCATATGAGCGACAATTTGATGTCCGTACAAATTCATAATCACCGCCTGGTGGGTTTCCCGACCGACTTTACAGCCCAAGCCCTCGACATAGAATTCTTTGGTTTTGGCAATGTCCGTGACTGGGAAGGCAAGATGAAATAATACTGGGTTCATGGCTAATGGCTAATGGTAAAACATTCATCAGCGAATAGTTATTAATCATGCTTGATACTATCTTTTCCCTCAATCCTTGGATCGTTGCCGTTGCATTAAACACAGTTTTACTAGCTATTGTCTGGTTTGCCCCGAAGAAATTGCTTACCCTAGCAGGCATCTTTCATGCTTGGGTGTTGGGAGTGCTGATCTGGGGGACTCTGGGTTGGCAAGGCTATGTCATCGTTGCTTTCTATTTTCTGGTAGGTTCTGGCGTCACCCGCATCGGCATGGCCGAAAAGGAAGCAGCGGGAATTGCTGAAAAACGTTCCGGCGCCAGAGGACCGGAAAATGTCTGGGGTTCGGCCCTGACTGCTGCTATCTGTGCTGTGGGAGTCCTGGTTGTAGACTTTCTTGGACAACCACAGGCTGCCGTGTCTTTACTATTATTAGCCTATGTGACCAGTTTCAGCACTAAACTCTCCGACACCTGCGCCAGCGAGGTGGGAAAAGCCTACGGTCAGCGCACCTTTCTGATTACCACTTTACAGCCAGTGGCCCGGGGCACGGAAGGGGCTGTCAGTCTGGAAGGAACTTTGGCCGGAATAGTCGCTTCGGTGGCGATCGCCCTTTTGGGTTGGGGCGTCGGCCTGATTTCCTTGACAGGCGTGCTTTTATGTGTTATATCTGCTTTTATAGCCACCAACCTGGAGAGTCTGATCGGCGCTACCCTGCAATCGCGATTTACCTGGCTCACTAATGAGGTGGTAAATATTCTCAATACCGCGATCGGGGCCTGCGTTGCTGTCTTGTTAGCCTTAGTGGTGTCCTGATGGTAAGCAATCGCCCGCTCACTTGTCAGCGGTTATCAACCCACAACTAACAACTATCCATGGTTAATTGTTAAATTATTCTTACAATTTACCATCGTCAATTCGTAATTTATAATTGGAGAAAATCTAAAATTAAAGTTAAGTTTGGGGCGGATATCCTCGTACAACCTCCCCCGGATCGGTTGACAGATTCTCAGGGAAAAGAAGGAGCGATCGTCGCCTTTATCCATAGCTGAAAACTATGTGTTTGCGAGATTTGGAGCTACTTGACTATTTTCGCTCCTGCCTTTGACGATCGAGACTAGAGAATGAGCAAAAGTCGTTTGCAGGCGATCGATTTTGTTACCTTTGATGCTGTTAGTCTCATTTAAAATCGATTATATTGTAATTGAGTTTGTGAGAAGGTAAACGATAGTTTTTTACCCAAACTATAGAATCTAACAATCCTTCACTATTAGGAGCGAGATCGATGAACGCAGCCGAACAGGTAAATAATTTTGAAGTTGCTAGCAAGGTTGCCGCTGTGGTGAATCTCTTTAAGTATGAGTTTCCCGATGTCAAAGTGGATTTAAAACCTTGGATGAACGACCCGGATACCAGAAAACATCTAGATCCAGATTCCATTGATATTGGCTTTCATTTTCCCGGGAGAAGCCGGTCATTCCAAAGCCGCAGTATCCTGATTCAGATTCGCTTCCATCAAGACCCCTTGGAGGGATACAGAAGGGTGATCGGGGTGGAAGCCGGTGGTTACGATCATCAAGGACAACAGTGGCGATTTTCCACCGTGGAGAATTGGCGGTTTGTGGGCGCTACCTCGCCGGTGCAGGAAGTAGCAGATAAGTTAAAACAGTTTTGCCGCCAGACCTTTGAGCTGTTCAATGGCTCTGGCAAGTAATTATAGCACTCTTCCGAAGAGGGCAAGTAGTCTCCTGGGACTACCTTACCACCCCTCAAAATTCTGCTATAATTCCGAAGGGTACAAAAAAGCCGTTGCACAATTAGGGGATGAGATGGATTGTTGATGAGAGATGGTTTTTAGGGATAAATATCTATGTATGACATATTTGGGGAGTTAGCAAAACGGGAGCATCTGATGCTGCGGACTCCGCAAAAATACTATATTTGAAGTGCGTTAATATACTAGTGCGTGTCATCAATTAAGCCATATTACAGCTGCCGCGAGGTAGATGGCACCCAAGAAATTGCGAGCCGTTTTATCGTAGCGTGTCGCCAGAGCCCTGTATTGCTTGAGTTTTTGGAATAGATTTTCAATTAGATGCCGCCACTTGTACATTTCTTCATCGTATTCTCTGTGTTCTGTGCGGTTACTTTTTGGAGGAATGACAGCCATCCAATCCGCCTCTTTCAGGCGCTCGAGCACACGTTGTTCCGCATCATAGGCTTTATCTGCAAGCAGCGCGCCAATCTCACCGATTTTATCCAATAGCACGTCAGCGCCTTTCCCGTCGTGGGCTTGGCCAGGGGTAAGATGAAATCCTGTGGGATTGCCTTGGGCAATCGCAAGTGGCATGAATCTTTGTCGATAGTCCCCCTTTACTACGGCCTATGGCTTGGGTTTCGCACGTATCTGAGGGTGTTTTTTTTTGCACCCGCACGCTCGTTGATGGGCACGCAGGATGGTGGCATCAATCGCGGCGTATTCGTTATCGGCGTCTGAGGCCAAGACATCGAATACCTGCTTCCAAACTCCCTTTTCAGACCAACGGGTATGGCGGGTATGAACAACCCGAAAATCCCCAAAACACTCCGGTAAATCCCGCCAGGGAATGCCAGCACGATATCGATATAACACGGCAGAACACGAATAATCTATTGTTCTTGGCTGTAGCGCCTGGGTCACCCTCTTTACCAGGTAAAAGGTGTTCGATCCGTTCCCACTGGTCGTCTCGCAAGCCATAGCGTCTCATATCATGCCCTCTTGATTGTTATTGCTGGATAAGGACTCCATACCGTATCCATCTATTTCTGTCAAGCAATTTGATTGATGACACACCCTAGGAGTACCCACCAGTTTTGGCAGGCATTATGGAATCAGGTGGACTTTCTCAAAGAAGTGATGATATCGAGCGCAGATATCGAACAGCGGGATACAGGTCTGAGCAAACCCAGGGGACAAGGTTTGGCGAACTTGGTCGATTGCATGTTGTCTGAGAGGACTGCGAATCCAGGGTAATCGCAGCTATTTTGTATAAAATGTACTTGACAAAATGTTCGAGAATGAGGGTGAGATCGAGGAATTGGTATCCTGGCTCTGAAAGCCTTTGGCAGTGAGCGTTTGGAAACTATTTTAGTAGAAATACTTATACTAAAAACGGCCGCAAGCCCTGTAAGCATCTCAAAAATAAGCGTTTGCCCATCGGTGAGATTGAGTATAGACAATCTCACCAACTTCTTGTCAACTGATCTCGAGCAGAGTAGGGACACTTGAGTAAAGTCAAAAATTATGTCAAAAGGATTTGGATATGTTAGTAAACCCCTTCCTTTCAACAAGCTAAAAAATTTAAAAAAGAGCGTACTAAAAGAGTTTGAAGCATTAGATGACCCCAGAGTTAAACGCCAAGCATTTACTGATTGATATAGTGACCCGGAGCGATACTGGCAATTTTATGTGGCGCTGACAACATAGTGGCCATAGAGACCTATGGCAAACGCTTCCCAGAAGTGGTTAGAGACCTTTGCGCGAGTTGCCTCACGGTATCCCTTCTCACGATACTTTTTCCAGGGTCTTGGCCATGGGAGACCCGCAGCAATTGCACGAGTGTTTTTTGGCTTGGAGCAAGCATTTGAGTTCCAAACTCGATATCAATGTGATCAGTATCGATGGTAAAACTGCACGGGGTTCTTATGACCGGGAGAAGGGATTGAAAGCCTTGCATACCGTTAGTGCCTGGGCCGCTGTGTCCCCCGGTGCTGGGTCTCCTGGGAGCGCTAAAAGCACTACCCAGGAGACCCAGGGCGCTACTCGCACTACCCGAGGGACACAGCTGTGTTAGCTCAATAAATTGTCGCAAAGAAATCGAATGAAATTACAGCTATTCCCGAGTTGCTGCAGCTAATAGATATAACTGGAGCGATCATCACCCTAGATGCTATGGGAACACCAAGAAAAATTGCCGTCCAAATAATTGACCAAAAGGGGGAATATATTCTTGCCCTCAAGGGCAATCAAGAGAATCTCTACAAAGAAGTGTCGGCATTTTTTCAACAGGTGCAAACCTTGGCAAGGGGTTGACTATAGTTATAGTGAGACTACAGGGACATCATCGTATTGAACATCGCGTTTGTATGGGCGGTATCCATAGACAAAATACTGAATTTAACAGTCGAAATGGAAGGGTTTGGCTACGGTGGTAATGGTAAAACGGCAAGGTCAACTGTGGAATAAGCGAACCACCGAAATATGTTTCTACATCAGGAGTCTACAAGCAGATGCCACTGTTTTGGCGAAAGCGATTCGCTCTCATTGGGGGGTTGAAAATAGTCTTCATTGGGTCTTAGATGTAACGTTTAAAGAAGACTCGACGCAGATTAGAAGCGGAAATGGTCCTCAGAATATGGGACAATGGCGGCGATTATGTATCAATTTACTCGAAGCAAGCAGCCTTCAAAACAGAGTATTGCAATGAAATCATCATACGCTGCACTAGATAATGACTATGCGCTTAAAGTTCTCTTGGGACATGAGGCTGCATAAAATCTGTGGAATTACTATTGTCAACATAAAAAAATATCAAGTCCCAAATTATTATCAAACCTATGAGTTCACATATAACTAGAGCAATAGCTAGTTTTTCTGGCAGAATTCATCCTGTTTTCAGGCACCCATCATGTTTTGATAATGCTGAAAATTGACTCTGAAATCTGGGTATTAAAAGAGGCCTTGCAGAATTTTTTGTTTGAGTTCAAGGACTTGTACGGTTATCTGCCGGTCCCCTATGGCCAGAGTCGGGCGATCGAGGGTGAGAGTTTTTCCCAAAAAGAAGTCACCAGACCTATAATCAAGATAGTTTTCACGAGGTCTGGTGTTATGGAAATTAAAAATCGTCTTGAGCTTACTCAAATTTTTGGCTAAGTGGATGATTTTTGCCAAAATGAGAGAATACTACTGGCAGCAGCAACCGCTGTTGACTTCAATAACCGGGCTCGGTGAAAAATTATGCCGTTCAAGAATGAGTTTGAGGGAAATGATGACCATTGCAATTGCTTTTATAGGTTGCTGGCTTTAGAAATTTAGGTGAGTTTTATACTCTACAAGTAATCCCCCACTGGCGTAAGGCAATCCCTGTATCTGGTCAGTTATAATCCTTTTGTAGATGCCTTAGTCATTAATGTTGTTGTGTTGTTTTTGACAGACTATAAGGGGTCAAATTACCGGTATTAGTTTCGTTGATTCGACTCCAATTGAAGTCTGTCATCCCTGCCATTCCAAATCTCATAAGGTATTTGAGGGTTTAGTTGGTTGGGAAAAAAATTCTCTGGGCGATATCACTTGACAGCCATGAGATCCTATGGTATCATGGCTGTCAAGTGATATCGGGATGGCACTAAGGAAACAAAGCTGCATCTAATTATTAATGATCAAGGAGAACTGCTTGCATTTAAGCTCACACGGGCGCAATGTTGACGAGCGCAAACTGGTGCCTGACTTAACCAAAGATATAATCGGTAAACTATTTGGAGAGCGTGGATATATTTCCCAAGAGTTATTTGAGAAATTATAGGAGGGAGGTTTAGCAACTGTAAACCAGTCCGTGTCTCCTATGCATGTGCGATCGCCCAGGCCCACGTGCAGGGCATGTAGCGCGCTGCCGAAACGTGGGTAGTGCTCAACCGCGCTCCCACGTTTCGGCAGCACCAGGAGACACCGAAGCAAGAAAAATATGAAACAGAAATTAATTAAGTTAGGGCGTGTCATCAGTTAAGCCAAACAACAGTAGCAGCCAGGTAGATAGCACCCAAGAAATTCTGAGCCCTCTTATCGTAACGGGTGGCAATGGCTCGATATTGCTTGAGTTTGGCAAAAAAATTCTCAATCAAATGACGTGCTTTGTATAGATATTTGTCATAACGGCGTTGTTCTTTTCGATTGGATTTAGGCGGAATCACAGGTTCGCATTGCTGGGCTTCAAGACGTTTCAAAACCCGTTCGTCAGCATCAGAAGCTTTGTCTGCGAGTAACGCATCAGCCTTAATATTATCAAGTAACACATCAGCCCCTTCCAAATCGTGAGCTTGACCGGCTGTTAAATGAAAACCCGTTGGGTTCCCCAATGCGTCACAGGTCGCGTGAATTTTGGTACTCAAACCCCCTTTACGGCGTCCGATGGCTTGGTCGCAATCTTTTTTTTGAGCACCTGCACTATGTTGATGAGCCCTTTATATCGTGGCATCAATCATCGCATATTCGTTATCGGCATCGGACGCAAGTACCTTGAATACTCTTTCCCATACCCCGGATTTTGACCACCTACTATGGCGCGTATGAATTACCCTCAAGTCCCCAAATCGCTCGGGTAAGTCCCGCCAAGGTATCCCAGCTCTATATCGATACAAGACAGCATAGACAAATAAGCGGTTATCCTTAGCTGTCCCCCCCACATAACCCTCCCGACCTGGCAATAGGTCCCTGATTCTCTCCCACTGGTCATCTCTTAAAGCATAGCGACGCATTTCTCAAATTCTCCTGCTCTAACCTTTACCCTCTTAGATCACACCAATATATCCTGGTTGTCAACTCAATCATCTTGTTATATATTTTTGGTGGGAACCCATATCGTTAATCTAACTGATGACACGCCCTAGAGTTATGTACGAAAAAATTACTCCTCCCGATACGGGTGCAAAAATTACCTTCCAAGATGGTCAACCGATCGTCCCTGACAACCCGATCGTGCCTTTCATTCGCGGCGACGGCACGGGGGTGGACCTGTGGCCTGCTTCCCAGAAGGTGTTTGATGCTGCTGTTCGAGCTGCCTACGGCGGTAAGCGCCAGATTACCTGGTTTAAGATCTATGCTGGGGACGAAGCTTGCGACAAGTACGGCCAGTTTCAATATTTGCCCCAAGATACTCTTAATGCGATCGCCGAATATGGGATTGCCATCAAGGGCCCCCTGACAACCCCGATCGGGGGCGGTATCCGTTCCCTGAACG
Organism: uncultured Hormoscilla sp.; assembly: GCA_963921275.4. Classification (GTDB taxonomy): domain Bacteria; phylum Cyanobacteriota; class Cyanobacteriia; order Cyanobacteriales; family Desertifilaceae; genus Hormoscilla. The sequence goes on from OZ001293.3 coordinate 464,636, forward strand.
TAGCATTGCGTCAAATTAACGACCTCTACGCCTGCGTCCGTCCTTGTCGCTACTACCCGGGCACCCCCTCTCCTCACAAAACTCCGGAGAAACTGGACGTGATTGTCTATCGGGAAAACACCGAAGATATTTACCTGGGGATAGAATGGCGTCAGGGTACGGAAATGGCTGATAAGTTGATTAAACTACTCAACAGCGAACTGATACCCGCTACTCCCGAACATGGAAAAAAGCAGATCCGCCTTGACTCTGGAATTGGTATCAAACCCATTAGTAAAACGGGAAGTCAACGTCTGGTGCGCCGCGCCATCCAGAATGCTTTGCGACTGCCCAAATCCAAGCAAATGGTGACCTTGGTGCATAAAGGCAACATCATGAAGTATACTGAAGGGGCATTCCGGGACTGGGGTTACGAACTGGCGACGACGGAATTTCGGGTCTCATGCGTTACGGAACGGGAATCTTGGATTCTCGGTAATAAAGAAGATAACCCAAATATTACTCTGGAGGAAAATGCCCGTAAGGTGGAACCGGGATACAATGCCCTGACTCCAGAAAAACAGGCCGAAGCGCGATCGGAAGTGGAAAGCGTTCTCGATCAAATCTGGGATACCCACGGGAATGGCAAGTGGAAGGATAAGATCATGGTGAACGATCGCATTGCGGACAGTATCTTCCAGCAGATCCAGACGCGCCCGGGAGAATATTCCATCCTGGCGACCATGAACCTGAATGGAGATTATCTCTCGGATGCGGGGGCGGCCATTGTCGGGGGTTTGGGCATGGGACCGGGGGCTAATATTGGCGATCAATGCGCTATTTTTGAGGCTACCCACGGCACGGCCCCCAAACATGCTGGTTTGGATCGAGTTAACCCTGGTTCTCTGATTCTCTCGGGGGTGATGATGCTAGAATTTATGGGTTGGCAGGAAGCCGCCGATCTGATCGAAGAAGGCATCGGTAAGGCCATCTCTAATGGTGAGGTAACCTATGACTTGGCGCGGTTAATGGAACCCCCTGTGGAACCTCTGAAATGTTCTGAGTTTGCTGACGCGAGTATTAAATACTTCAAGTAGAAGTAAACAGTAGGGTGGGCACCGCCCACCTCGTCAGCAGCGCTGAGTACAAAAAGGACGGAAATGAAATGGCAGAAGAGATAACATTGCTCCAAGTGAGAATACCGAAAGAGCTACAGGTCAGAAGTGAGGCGATCGCAGCTAGGGATGGTAAATCTATTCAAGAGTGGGTAACCGAAGCCATTAAAATGAGGCTGCTATATTCAGAAAGCCAGGAAACAGAAATCTTAACTTCTGTAGAGAAAGCAGTAGTTTTTACTAACTGGGTAGAAAGCCACAGTCATAGTACACCGCTTCTAGACGATGCGGCGGTGAGTCGGGAGAGTATATACTTGGAGCGGGGCTGATGGCGTTTCTTATCGATACGAACGTTTTGCTCAGGAATGTTCAACCTCATCACCCAATGCACTCTTCTGGGGTCAGTGCAATTAGGATTTTATTGGCAAGGGATGAGGATCTTTGTATTGTGCCGCAAAACATAATTGAATTTTGGAATGTCTGTACTCGTCCTGTAGAGAGTAATGGCTTAGGGATGACCGCAGCACAAGCAGAGGCGGAAGTAAGAGAAATTGAGCGCATTTTTTCTATGCGGCTCGATCGGGCCCAGATGTATCAAGAGTGGCGAAGGCTTGTTGCTAATTATGCGGTCAAAGGAGTTAAGGTCCATGATGCTAAGTTGGTAGCCTCCATGCTGGTTCATGGTTTGACTCACATCCTTACCTTCAATTTCAGAGATTTTGCTCGTTACTCAGAGGTTACCGCTGTGCATCCAGATGATGTGCAAGACTGAGGAACAAGGGAATTATGGTTGTGCGGGATATCGACCGATCGCCCTTTGAGTTGCCCCTATTGACTGGGGGCGATCGCCATGACGTTTTTCCAGTCTCACGGGATAGGCGATCGCTTGTTTATTGGGCGACTATGATTCTACCGAGAAGTATTGAAGGGGGGGTACGACTCACGTCAAAAATTAACCTTCTTAAATCTCTTATCCAACTATTCCTCAAATTCTTGAGTCTTAAATTTTAGGGTTCGGCAATTCTCTGTGACTGTACGGACTATTTCATCGGGAAATCCTACCGTTCCGGAAAAATCGGGAATTTCTGCTTCGATTTCTAAGGTGACTTTTACGTTTGATCCATTCAGAGATGTTAGATGCTGGATGACTTCATTGGCGATCGCCGGGGATGCAACGCCCTCTTTGATGGCTGCAAGTAGGACGTTTTGATTTTTTAAGCGGGGTAAGTAGGGGTATTGGGTGAGACATTCCCAGAGGCGTAAGAGTGAAATGTGGTTACTATCGGACCACAGAAAACTGTCCAGGGCTTCCATCCGTAAGATGCTGGCGGCGCATTCGTCCAGCAGATCCCCTTCGTGGACTGCCTTTTTACTCGAGCGATCGATCGGGGAGTCCTGTCCTTTTGGGAGTCGGGTTTCCTTCCATTCTATCGGCCCCTGGGGGTCTGGCTAGTTGGGCACCAGAAGCCACTGATAAGTCTCCCGTCCGATATGATCGACATCCTGGGAAGATTGCTGGCGCTTGGTAGTTGCTTGTTTTTCCTGAAAAACATCCAGGTTGAGCACTTCCTTATCATTAACTATGGAGTTCCAAGCGAGGTATTGAGCGACATTTCGCTCTAGGTTCTCGATTTTGCTGTTGTCTGGTGCCAAAAATAATAGGGTGTTTTTGTGATAACGCTGACCGCTACCTTTGCGGTTCAAGACATTCTCTACCCATTGGCGGGCTGGGCTATCATTGCTATTGCTTATGTGGGGATACTGTGGATTAATTACTACAAGTCGCACTCCTCTGGGGTCATCGAGAATATCGGCACTCTCCTTTGGTGCGATGTGGACTGCACAGAATTCTCCCTTTGATTTATCTTTTCTCAGGCGATCGCTAATTTCTTTCTTAATGCGTTCCTTCTCATCCAGGAACTGATGGGCCCGTTCTTGAGCTGTGCGGTTAACATTCGGTTGGGTGGAAACCCAGTAGCGGTTACCATCAAGGTAAAGGTATGTTGCCCGATCGGTCAATCTTCGCAGGGCATCTCCGAAGATAGCAGCATTTTCCCCTGGTTGAACGCAACCCAGCTTGATTTGATTGTCTTCTAGTCCACGGTTGGCCCCACGCAGTGTGGGGGCTGAACCCATATAAATGGTGCGGGCCACCCGGCGACAGGCGGAGTAACGACCCAGGTTGGGATTTTCCGAGTCCATCTCCAGGGGTAAAGAGTTGGGACCATCCACATCTTTTTCGATGATGGGAGTCCAGTTATCTTCTAAGTAGCGGGTTAGTTCCGACTGGACTCGCGGATCGTCCATGGCCATATCTGCTGGCACGATCGCCAGACTTGTGTTATCTCGTTCCCACAGATTATGAATCACTCTGGCCATTAGTCGCAACACCCCACGGGTGCGCTGGAATTTCTCTAAGCTGGACCAGTCCGAGTAGAGGCGATCGAACAGTTCGGGGTGAATGGGATAAGCATCTTTCATTCGCTGTTCGTATTTCCTTTCCTTGCATTTAATGGGAAACTCTTGGCTTTGAGTACGGTACATCTCGGAGAACGCCCGGACCACCGCATCCCGGTGGACTAACTTCTCGGGGTCCGTAGTCTGAAGAAATAGTCGCCGTCGCACAATTTCAAAACTCTCTTCTGCACTCGCAGGTTGCCAGGGAGACTCCACTCGCCCGATCGCATTTTTCAACCGTTCCGTAGCTTCATGTCCTTTTTCGCCACCTTTCTCAATATCGGAGGACGGAATGCTAACCACTAGCAAAGTATTCCGGGCATTTTTAGCTGACTCGCTTAGGGTTTGGGCAAAGGTAAACTGGGTGTCAAAACTGCCGGATGCCATATTGCTTTGTTCGTTTAACTGTCGGGCGTAGGAGACCCATTCATCTATTAAAATCAGACAGGGAGAAAAGCGATTAAACAGTACCCTCAGGGCATCACCGGGGTTAGTTGAGGTTTCGTCGGCCTTGCGAACTAACTGGTAACCTTCCGCCCCACCGAGTTGCCACGCTAGTTCCCCCCAAGGGTTTTGTAGGGAGTGATGCCGCTGGGTGGGAGTTTATTACCCACCAGAACCGCGATGTTGATGTTTTGAAGCGGTTCTTTTAACTGGGTTGTTTGAAAGATCTGTTCTGTACCCGGAAGATCAGAGATTAGTCGGGCCTGACAGAGGTGATAGAGGGCCAGCATGGCGTGAGTTTTCCCACCGCCGAAGTTGGTTTGCAGTTCAATCACTGGGTCGCCGCCCTTACCACTCAACCGGAGTAGGGCATTACTCAAAAGTTGTTTCAACCCTTCCGTGAGATAGGTGCGACGGTAAAACTCACCTGCGTCCCGGTATTCATCGGAACCTTCATCCAGATAAACCTGCCAGAGGTCGGCGGCAAATTCTGCCTGCTGGAAGCGACCGGAGGCAACATCGGGGTGAGGTGTGGCAATTTCCCGCCAGGGTTTGAGTCCAGCAAGGGGTTGTCCTTCCGTGGGTTCGTGGTTGCTTATTGTCATAGGTTCCTCCTTCTGTTTGGGTAGTCAAAATAGTTTTACTCGTTCCCAGGCTCCGCCTGGGAACGAACACCGGAGGCTCTGCCTTCAAGGGGGTGCAACACGGTTTGCCCGCAAGTCCAGCGGTGGGCGTCACAACAGCCTGAGTCTTAGTTCTGGGGAGGGTACTTTGACCTCAACCGGCACCCAACTGCAAACCTGTGCCCTACTGTTGAGGTTTTGGACCTCTCAGTTGGGGGGTTTAAAACCTCTCGGTTGAAGTTTTGAACCTCTCGGTTGAGGTTTTAAACCTCTCGGTTGAGGTTTTGGACCTCTTAGTTGGGGTTTTGGACCTCTCGGTTGGGGTTTTGGACCTCTCAATTGAGGTTTAAAACCTTTCACTTGGGGTTTTGGACCTCTCGATCTGGGTTTTGGACCTCTCGGTTGGGGTTTAAAACCTCTCAAGAAGCCAGCATGTCTCTATATGTTCCTCCTTCTAACCGAGAAGCCTCTCACCAGACCCGATCGGACTATTGTTGAAATTGGGTTAATAACCAATTTCAAACTTGAATTTGATTCATCTTCCGACTCATGCGAAAGGCTTCATTTAGCAAAGAAATTTCTAATCCGGGCAATACTCTTGACTCTCGAATTTTCTCGCTACTGCCATCTGCGATAGCAAAAGCAATAACTTGTACATTGACCACGTCAACGATCCAGTATTCAGCGACTTGAAGTTCTTCATAGAGTTGGCGCTTTCTGCCTTTATCGTCAACAATTGAGGTGTTAGCGACTTCTATGGCTAAAGTCGGCGGTGGATATCTATCTAAATCAATAATAGAGGTTCCCCAAGGCACGACATCGGCGTTTTCGCCTGTATAACATGATACATCAGGTTGAGCTTTTTTAACCCCTGTTTTGCGGTACGTGCAGTTATCTTTGACAGTGAGAGTCATGCTTTTAGTTGTGGCGAAGAAGCAGATCGCAACAGTAATAAATGAATGGTCATTGGCGTGGTCATTACCTACTGGTGACATTTCAATTCTCAGTTCTCCGTTGTGATAGTAACCTTTTTCTTTTCTCTCGGTCTCATTTTCAAGGGCTTGGATGTACGAGTCCCAAGTAGCTTTAACCCAGGTCTCGGTCGGTATTTTGGTCTTTAATTTACTCATGACTCGCTTCTATTAAAAAACAGTTTTTAGTCAATCCTATCGCGCAGTTACCGATAGCGCAGTGGTTCATATCCTAAATATTTTTCCTATGCTATATGTCCCTCCTTCTGTTTGGGTAGGCTTAAAACAGGCTGCCTTGAACGGGCTGAGATTGAAACTCTCTTGCCAAGCGGCTGATTTCTGGCCAGGAAATCACCAGACTATTATACTGAATGGCCTCTTGCCCCCAGCCTTTTCTGTCGCACAGGTTGTAAAGGCGATAGGCTAAGTCTCGGGCTATTTCGCCCCGGTCCCAGATTGCTTCGTTCCTCGCAACGCTGCGCGGTTTGGCCAGGAGTTCCGCAGCACCCTGTTCGCCCTTTTTATCCAGTTCGCGGATCAGGTATTGGGTTATTCCCCAGTCCGGCACATTGTCTTTAGGAACCCAGTCTGCAAGGAGTTCTTCTCGCTTCAGCAAACGCACTTTGCCGCTTACCGCTTCTAGCATGCCTGCTTCTACCATACCTTGAATGCTGGTATTTTTCGCTTTGGATAAAGTTTCCGCTTCTCCATAGGACGCTGCCTTGTATTAATATTGCTCAAACCAGGTGAGGGCCCAGCGGGTATCGCTATCAAATTCTTCTTCCTGTTCGCTGAGGAATTCGTCGAGAATTTGGTTGATCAGTTGTAAGGCCGTGCGGACCCCCATCCGGGAACCGTCGTTTTCCAGGACGGTGGCATATTTGGAGAAAACCTTCATCCCCGGTCCGATGCTAGCTTGGGCGAGGTCCACGGGGGCGATGTTGCCCTGTTGCAGGGTTTTGAGGGCTTTGGGAAGCGATCGTTTTAGTTGGCTGAGGAATTGGCGGCGGGTAGTTTTGGGCGCGTTTTCCGGGCGCGGGCGACAGACGAGGACAATGGATGATGCGAGGGCATTGGAAGATTGAGCACGCATTCGGCCACTCCTTTCTGTTCGCAGTGGCCAGGTGCCATCAATGCTAAAGTTTGTCTGCATTAACGCTTCGAGAATCGTTTTCCAACCTGTCGAAGCAACTTCCCCATTACTATCTGTTTCAGTTTGTTTGAGAGCATAATAAACTGTGACTGGATAATGGTGGTGGTTGGTTTTGTTAAGGCGATTAAAAACTTTAATCAGGCTAGATTCAAAAAACTCTTTTGCCTTTTGGTGGCTGCCATGTCTGAACTTATCGGCAACCATTTCCCGTTCTTTGGGTACTAATAGGGTGCTGAATATGTCTAGATAAATATTGCCGATTGATTTGCGCAGCCACACATAGAAAAAATCTGATATATCAGCATAGGGTACCGCATCGTAATATGGAGGATCTGTCGAAATTAGTTTGGCTGTAGAGTCATCTTTATGGTTGGATGTCGCTTCATGTTGAGTAACTTTGGCTTTGGTGTTAGGAAAATTATTTTCAAGAACTTTTGTAATCCACTCAATGGCACCATTAAAGCTTCCTGTAGAATCACTGAATGGATTTGCTTCTGCAAAGTCCCAAACCATTGGTATTGCTTGTCTTACAAATGTATGGCCAATTTTATCCGCAGTGATCTGCCAAGAGCAAATTGTTTAATTTCTATCTGCTAGTCGGTCTATGGAGAATCCCAAATAAGTGGCGATCGCCTCACCATAAGCCTTATTACCCGCTGCATCTTGGGTCGCCCTCTCCTTTGCTTCACTCACCAAGTCACTGAATGTCGTTAAGGCAATCAATTGGCGATCGGTGAATAGATCGCTAAATTTTGTCATGCCATAGCGAGGAACTGCCATGTATTGAGAATGTGTAGACAATTCTGTTTCGGGTTTCCATTCTGGTTGGGCAGAAAACGCAATCTTTTCCTGTGCGTCCGTCGGTGATAAATAAATTCTGCCTGGATTTCCTTCAGCAACGATCGCCATCAACTGCTGACCCATGCGCCCTGCCCTTTCCTCACTGCGAACATGTTCCAAGGGCACAGGCGTACCACAAGCAATACACCGCGCACCCTTTCGTCCCACCGTCCTTTCCGGTGCTTTCCCCTTTTCGGTTTTCACCTCAAACCTAATTTTGAGATCATTTGTTTTTTCTTCCTTCTCCACCATTGGATCAACCCAAGCCTCTTTCTTCGTCGAAAGCGAAAAACTCTTCACCAAGGGCATCTGACACCCACAGGCCGGGTTCGGACATTTCACTGTCCGGGCCCATATCCAGGCAATAACTGTCTTTCCCTCTACTTGCGGGTACAAATGTTCAATGCGCTTAAATGCTTTATCCCGCATCCACTGGCCATAATATCGGACATCAGCAGCCAACCCCTGGGTACCTTTCCAAGACTCCAATTCTTTCCGCTTCTGGTCTTCGGGGTTTACAGGAGGACGATCCTTAAACTTAGGCGGAATTTCAATCAGGGCCTTATTGATCGACACCGCCACTGGATTGAGATCGCTAGCATGGGCCTCCAATCCCAACCGTTGGGCCTCCAATGGGATAGTACCGCCTCCAGCAAAGGGGTCATAGGCAGGTGGGGCATACTTAGCAATGTATTCTCGCACTGCATCCGGGGTTGTCGGCGTAATTCACCATCAAATGGGCCCTTTGCAGATTTATCCCTTCCCCCGCTGCATCCGTAGCAATCAAAACATCAACTGTAACATCTTGCTTAAAAATATCCTCCGCCTTCTTGCGCATCTCCCGACTCATGGTACCATGAATTGTTGTCACAACTGACGGACGTCCCAAAGTTAAACTCTTCCCTCACGTACTCAGTGACTCGTTTGTAGAAAATTGATTCTAGATCGGAGAGGGCATACTGGACCGTATGGGCGCGACGTTCGGGAAAAAGGGGTAACCCATCAAACTTAAGTAAATCTTCCTTCACCAGGCGACGGATCATGTCTAAATTATCGCAGAAATGCACCCCATCCCGAAAACGCCCTTCAAAGCGATCGCCGTCCAGGAGGGCCAGGAAAAGTTGAAAATCCTCTTCCTTGCCATTGTGGGGAGTTGCAGTCATCAACAGGAAATGACGAGTGAGAGTAGCCAGTTGCTTCCCCAGTTTATAGCGCTTAGTTTCCTTGATTTGATTACCATAAAACGAGGCAGACATCTTGTGGGCTTCATCCACAACCACCAGATCCCAATCTGTTTGGTCAAGTTTAGCTTGGCAGATATCACTGCGACTTAACTGATCCAGTCGGGCAATGACCAGGGACATTTCCGCCAAAGCATTTCCCGTCCGTGCTGCTTCCAGGCGATCGTTCGTTAAAATCTCAAAGGGTAGATGAAACTTCTAAGATAACTCATCTTGCCACTGCACCGCCAAGCTACCAGGACAAACGATCAAGCAGCGTTGCTGATCTCTTCGGATCAGCAACTCGCGGATAAATAGCCCGGCCATGATCGTTTTCCCGGCACCTGGGTCATCTGCCAGCAGAAAGCGGAGGGGCTGACGGGTCAGCATTTCCTCGTAAACTGCGGTAATTTGGTGAGAGAGGGGTTCCACGAGGGATGTATGGACGGCCAGCAGCGGGTCGAAGAGGTGGGCCAAGCGAATGCGGTGGGCTTCCATTACCAGTCGTAACAAAGCCCCATCACCGTCAAAACTCCAAGGTCGTCCGACTACTACTACTTCCAGATCCGGTTCGCGATCGCGATAGAGAATTTCCGTGTGGGGCTGCCCGTTCGTATCCTTATAAGTTAGCTCAACCACATCACTGCCGTGCCACTTGGCATCAATGACGGTGATATTGTGGTTTGGGAGGATACCTTTAACAGTTGCACCCTGGGTGAGGTATTCGAGTTTAGCCATGTTTGAGAGATTTCAGTAAACTTACTCTGTGCAGGACTTTTTGCTTGACAATTTGTACAACACTATATCTAAATAGTATTAGATATAGGGATTCTTTGAGCAAGTGGACGAACAGACAGATGTAGTCATGATCGGGAGTGGGGTAGGTGGTACCTCCGGTAGAATCACAGCAATATCCTCTGGCTGCACCTGGCCCTGCTGTACTCCGAGAATAATCGCCTCGGCAGCTTGCCGCAACAGCTGCGATCGGGATATAGTTTGAATGGAATGTACGGTCCCGGCAGGCAAGTCCACGGCAGGTACAAACCCTCCACCCACTAACTTTATACACCCAGTACTCAATTGGGGTGCCAAACCGCTGACAGGTTCCGATGCCAGGTTTTCCACTTGACAGCGCGAGGCCAGATCCTCCATATATAGGGGGTCGGCACCCAAACCCAATCGGATCCCCCCAGTCGAATTATAAGTAAAGACCCCTACCGCCCCCTGGTCAGAACCTGTTGATCGCGTAGGCGTAGCCGTGTGCGCGCAGCGCAATCCTCACGATCTCTCCCAGTCGCTGGATACTGTCGCTGGATACTTTTGAGCCGCACCCATCACTTGACGGGACAAAATGTCGATGTCTAAAGGGCAGTACTCGTACTGTACCCTTTAGACATCGAAGCCGACTCTGGGCTTTTTCCCTAAATGGCGTTGGCAGAAAAAGTCGCTGCCTGTGTTCACGCCCCTTAACGATAGAAATATTTTATCCGGGAATGACTTGCTCATTCCCGGGAGTGACTCAGTCATTCCCGGGAAAAATCACTTATTTCCAGAACTAACTATTTATTTCCTGGAGTGACTGAGTCATTCCACCGAGTACGAGACTCATTCGGTGGCGGCAAAAGGTTACTCCTTGGCGGGAGTAAGCACCGCTTTGGCGGGAGTAAGCGCCGCTTTGGCGGGAGTAAGCGCCGCTTTGGCGGGAGTAAGCGCCGCTTTGGCGGGAGTAAGCGCCGCTTTGGCGGAAGTAAGCGCCTTGGCCGGGGTAAAATAGAGGTTTCGATGTTAAGATAGAGTAAGCTAGAACTAACAGATGACTCAAAAAGCCGACATAGGTAGTAAACGCCTGATAGGTCTTGACCCAGATCGGTGGGTACAATGGGTGACCCAGATTCCCGGGGCCACCGCACAGGAAATAATTTCGACAGATTTCCAATGGGTAAGCAGGGCCTCAGATGTTTTAGTTCGTGCATCCAGTCCAGAAGACGGGGAATTTCTCGTCTTAAACGAACTGCAACTATACTAATACAACAAAATGCTTCGTCGGGTGCGGGCTTATACAGCACTGGCAGAAGAAAAATATTAAATACCGGTTTATCCGGTGCTGATTAACATCCTGAAACGGGGGGAAAATCCGGCCCCATACCCACATGTTACTCATTTCAATTCCGTAATATCCAGGCCCACCAAGACTATCGAGTCATTAATTTTTGGGAAGTGGATGTGGATCTAGTCTTCCAACAACCCATCCCTTCCCTACTTCCTTTCGTCCCCATTTTCAAGGATGGAAGGAAAGAAGCAACAGTCCGACAAGCATTGAAGCTGTTGCGAGAGGATGAAAAACTGAATGAGTTGGAGAATTTGCTAGCATTTTTTGCTACTTTTGTATTGGAGACAGAAATAGTACAACAAATCATGAGGTGAGATATGGCAGTATTACAAAAATTACCCTGGTATCAGCAAATCTTGCAAGAGGGAATGAATATTGGAGAAAGTCGAGGACTCCAAATTGGAGAAAGTCTAGGACTGCTTTCTGGAATCACAATGGGATTGGAATTGAAATTTGGTTCTTCAAAAAATGCACTGATTCCAAAAATTCGCGCTGTCAAAGATATCGAAGTGCTCTCAAGAATTATCGATGAACTGAAAACTGTCCAAACTCTTAAGGAATTGCGCCAAATTTACCAGCGGAATAACTTGATATAGGCGATAACCATTAAATTCCCTGTGTCAAATAGCGATCGCCCTCACTTTTCTGAGAGAAGAGGTGCGATCGCCAGTTTCCGGGATCGCCCTTTATCCTGAGAAGCGATCGTTATTATGCCACAGCCTCTATCCCCAGTACCGTCGGCCAATATCGGAAAGATTAATAAAAAATTAAAATAGTGAAAGACAAAACTTTAGATAAATTATCATTGTATATGTTAAGATAGAGTAAGCTAGGACTAACAGATGACCCAAAAAGCCGACATAGGTAGTAAACGCCTGATAGGTCTTGACCCCGAGTGGACGGGGATGTTGGTGGTGCTGGCATGGAAGAGTATTTATCCGAAGTTGTTGCACTAGTGTAAAATTAGGGTAAGATGGGAAAATGCAAGGGGCGATCGGGCAATTTGCTTGTGGATTGCCCTTGACTACAGATAGAGTCCGAAATTATGTTGCGATCGTTTACAATCAATAATTTTCGTTGCTTTCAGCAATTAACGGTCACTCCCCTGGAACGGGTGAACTTAATTGCGGGCAAGAATAACCTTGGCAAAACCTCACTGCTAGAGGCGATTTTTATTTTCATCAACCCAACCAATCCCAAAGTGCTATTTCAGGTAAATCGCCTGCGGGGGATACCGGGTAAAGGGTCATTTGAAGCTATTGAAGCAATGAGAGGATTTTTATTCGACCAAGAGAGAAACAAAATTATTGAACTTAGCACAGCAGAGGAGAAAGACCAGACAGGTTTTCTACAGATTTTTTTAGATGAATCAGACTCGGAACATAATCCCGAGGATCCCAGTTTATTTGATGAAGATATTCCTGGTAATTTTCCAGCGAATCAATCACTAACAACCGAAGTCAGGTCATACGATCGGTTAGTGCTAGAGTATCAAGACAAAACTGATGAAAAAAACACATCGCGCGTATATTGGCAAGCAGGATACCAGGCCCGGACTCGACGCGAAAAATTTCCTTTAGGGATATATATTACGAGTAGCACCCGCTCTCCAAAAGAAGATGCAGAGCGTTTTAGTAAGCTGGAACGAGTAGGGCGACAAGCAGAAATTTTAGAAACTCTACGCTTACTGGAACCTCGCCTACAGCGACTTAGCTTACTGGTTGTCGATGGCGAACCCATTATCCACGGTGATATCGGGATGAGCGAACTCGTGCCACTACCGCTAATGGGAGAAGGACTGGGACGTTTGCTTTCAATTATATTAGCGATCGCCCATGCTCAAGGTGGTACAATTCTCATTGACGAGATTGAAAATGGTTTGCATTACTCAGTGATGACTGATGTTTGGAAGGCGATCGCCGATGCTGCACGCCGCGCGGATACGCAGATATTTGCTACCACCCACAGTCAGGAATGCATTCGCGCAGCGCACAAAGCATTTGATAGTAGCGAAACCTATGATTTCCGCTACCACAGACTCGAACTGGTCAAGAATGAAATTCAAGCAGTCACTTACGACCGGGAAACCTTGGCTACCTCTGATGAAATGGACTTGGAGATACGCTGATGACTAGCAGTTCAAAACTCTCTAAACCGAAACTACTTATTGGTGAAGGAAGAGAAGAAGTGCTATTTTTCAATGCATTGCTGACCCATTTTCACATCAGCGACGTGCAAGTCGAACAGTACGGCGGTAAACAAGCGCTTGGTAGTTATCTTAAAACCCTGAAGGTGCGATCGGGTTATCAGGAAGTTGTGTCCCTAGGGATCGCGCGGGACGCAGATGATTCTGCTCATAATGCATTCCAGAGTGTATGTGGAGCATTAAACCGTGCTGAACTAGCTGTGCCGAGTAAGTCTGGAGAACTTACTGGAAACAGTCCCCAAATCAGCGTAATAATTCTTCCAGATGATGAAAACCCCGGCATGTTGGAAGATCTTTGTCTAGAAGCAGTTCGTACCGATCCAGTTCTGCAATGTATAGATGAGTATTTCCAGTGTGTTAATAATATAGCGGAACGACAACAACCGAAAAATATGGCAAAGGCACGGGTACATGCATGGTTGTCCTCACAGGTGGAGCCGGACAAACGTCTGGGAGAAGCCGCGAAGGCTGGTTATTTGCCCTGGGATAGCCCTGGGTTTAATCGCCTCAAGCAATTTTTGCAAGCTCTGTGATAATATATGGGAACCCAGGCAATGGCCGATCGCACGTATAATCAGATCGGTTAAGTTAAGCGGAGATTGCTGAATATGTCGTCAGAAAACATTACCACAGTCATTCAAATGATGGAATCTTTACCGGAAGCTGCTCAAGCGCAACTAATAGATCATCTCCGAGAATATATCGAAAATTTGCGTGACGAGCTTGAGTGGGATAATTTATTCGAGAAAACCCAAAGTCAATTAATTAATGCTGCTCAACAAGCACGACAAGACATAGCGGCAGGAAAAGCACAACCAATGGACTATGACCAATTATGAAATCTGCAACCTTACCATCCTTTTGGAAAAATTACCGGTCTCTAGATTTCAAGATTCGACAACAAGCCAGAAAAGCTTATCGCTTATAAAGACAAAATCATTTTCATCCATCTTGGCGTTTTAAGTGTATCAATCGTGCCGAAAACATCTGGTCTGTTAGAATCACATTGGGTTATCGAGCGCTTGGTATTCTTGAAGATGATACTGTTACTTGGTTTGGGATTGGCAATCATGATTCTTATCAGCAATTTGTCTAAGGATACTGCTTTATGCAAAATCTAACGCACCCGAAAATGTACCTACCATATCCAGAGCGATGTTCAAGGAATTTTAGAAGGAGAAAAAGATGAATAAAAAGCATCAAACCAAACTTGTCTATGAAGGAGAATATCTAGCTGAAGTTGACATCTTTACGATCGCGCTGCGCGATCGAAACCCCTGAAGGATGGTCGCCCTACTTATCTTTAGAGGATGCTCAAAAGTTGGATGAAGTCCGCGAGGCACTTCGTCAAGGCGATCTGACCACAGCAACGAAATTGGCCCGTGTTTTCCATATTATTCCTGTTCCTGTTTAAGCCTTAAAACACGCTCAGATGCAAATTTCGTGCCAGTTGTTCTAACAGAAACAAACCCGCGACAGAGTTTCCTGCTGCATCGATCGGGGGACTGTAACAAGCGATCGCTCCCTCTCCTGGCACAACTGACAATAGCGCCCCACTCACTCCTGACTTAGTGGGAAGTCCCACCTGCACTGCAAAGCTTCCAGAACTTTCATACAAACCGCAGGTAGTCATTAATGCCTTGACAATGCGGCAGTTTTCTGCTAATACTCGATCTCCAAATGGTACTAGCAGCATGCCCAAACTGGCTAAATCCCCAACAGTTCCAGCCAGACAACATAGCTGATTATAGGTATCTATAGTAACCGCTGCTGATGCTTGCAGATAACCAGCATCAGCTATTTCGTAGGCGATCGCGATATTGGTTTCATTCCGGAGACTGCGCACTGATTCTAATATTAACTGGTCGGGGTCGAGCTGGGAATCACTCCCCAACCCTCCAAGAGGGGAACCGGACTTGCGACTTTCACCGCTGGGGCTTGTCCTTAGGCATATCATCATCAATAATTAGGTTACCCCGTATTCCCCTTACCCTCTGTAATTTTACCCCTTATGGTCAATCCTATTGGACCGTTAATGATTTCAGCTCCGGAAGGTATGCGCTGCGCGCACGCTGCGCGATCGCGGAGGGTAGTTCAGCAAACCATTCTAGCCGCTCTTCTCTAACATTTCCCCATTCTGGCAATTTATCGGGGCTCTGAACTTTACCCGGCTGAGACTCTAGTCCATATTCATACTTTTGGATTTCTCCTAAGTTTTGCGACGTGTTAGGGCTACTTTCACCAAAGGCTTCTTACCATATCCGTCCTACGTCTGCATATCCCAGGCATTACCCCAGGCGTTGGCTTCTTAGAACATCCTTCCTCTTCGCGGCTTGCGCTTTACATCTAACTGGTCCAAATGGGGACAGCTCACGTGAGGTTACTTCGTTCCCTAATATCATTTCTCGATGCTTGTAGGCCCCTGCTATACCCCGGGAGTTCTTTGGGTGCGATGCTGGCAATAGATGACTACCAACACTAACTACCATTTTCCCTTTTGGGCCAGCGTATAAGCCTTATTCCGCTGGTTCTATGTAACGAGGCTTTAACAGGTTCGCTTGTTCTAACCATGAGCATCTTTCCTAGCGGCGTCACTGGGTTAGGCTGCCAGCTATCCTACATTTAAGTCCTAGCGGAGCACCACGGCGATGTGACCCCGCAGCACTAAGGACCGGTAGTATCCTCGACCCCCCACACCTGGGGAGAGGGAATTTAACCCCCATGATAACCAGAGTTATCCGGCAAATGAAACCAGACCAGACTTCACCGTCGCCAGTTTACGCCTGAACGAATCGCACCATCTAAAACTAGATGGCAATCGGCGTTTTTATTCAGTCACGCAGGTTTTCGCAGCGAGACGAACCATCTGTCCCCGGGAGTAGGGACATGAGGGCGATCGCCCCACTATTAAGCATGGGGTTGCGCGGGAAACCCTCATCTGCACGCAGTTGGGCCAGGGAATTGAAGGGGCGATCGCTCGGTAACATGCCCACGTGGTCAAATACCCTTTCTGCACCCAACTGCTCTAACAAGTATAGCAAAACAAAGGGCTTGACCGCACTCATTAACGAAAAAGACAGGGTCAGGTCTCCAGAGGTATAAATATCACCATTAACATTGCAGATATGCACGGCCAACCAGTCCGGCTGAGCTTCAGCTAGCCCCGGGATATAATCTGGTAGTTGACCCCCCGATCGGGCATGAATTTGTGCTTGCATTACCCAGGCATCAAGTTGCGACTGAGTCAGGGACTGTAGTCCAGTTGAGGGTACTTTCATCTTTACTAATTTATCCCAACAATTTCTGGTAAGCCAGCAAATGCTTCGCCAACCGTTACATAGGGCTTAAGCTGAAACAGTTCTAACTCAGAACCATGAGTAGGCAGCGGTAAATGAATCATTCCCAGATCCTGGCGGCAACCGAGAAAGAACAAGCGACGCCGTAACTGGGGAGCCCCGAAATCCGCAGCCAGCAGTACACCCACCGATACATTATAGCCTAAATCCCCCATTTGATGCAAAATCTGTTGATAGAGGCTGCCGCCGCCCATCCCCTTCAGATTAGATACATTCTCCATCACAAAGAAGGGCGGATTTAACTGCTCTACAAACCGCAAAAACTCAAAGATCATTCTCCCTCGACAATCTTGTAAACCTCTCTGCTTGCCCGCCTGACTAAAAGCTTGGCAGGGCGGCCCTCCAAATACCAGATCGGGCCCTGCAACTGTACCAGATTTTTCCTGCCATAGACTTAATGGATCTTCTACAGCGGCAATGTCTTGTTCGAGAACGCAGACAGGAACCTGAAAAAAACCGCTTAAGGTAGCACAAGCATCTTGCCAACTATCGAGAGCAATGCGAATATCTATGCTGCCTGTATATTGGGCTCCAATATCCATTCCTCCCGCCCCACTGAACAAACTGAAAGCTTTCAGAGTCCGCCATCCCAAGGCCCGTGCAGCCTTAACCACCTGCTCGAACACGGCCTTGGCTAGAGGCACGGGTACGGCATTACCTACCTGAAGCTGCGTACTTGTTAGCGTCCCCGCAAATTTAACCTCATCGGGGAAGCCTTGTAAACGAGCTGCCTCTCGCACTGTAATGAAGCGGTTTTCGTAGGGGTGGACAAATTTATTGAAGATATAGCCCGTCACAGTCAAGGAGGGTCGATCGGGACCGACCCGAATCATTCTCAGGTTTGGTCCTCCCTTCCGGGTTGAGTCATGCTTAACGTAGAATTTAAAGCTCTCGTGCCAAAGCTCTTCGGGCAAATCCTGCATTTTTTGCCCGATTTTTAGAGCATCGATCCGCCTTTGCACATTGGCTCCCACGCGGCGAGCCACGTGATTTGCCACAATTTGGCACGGAGTATTAGAATTGGAAGTTGCGTGCAATCCATTCATCTCTTACATAGCTATGGGTGAACGTTATTATACCATCAAACAGATTGTATAGATTTTTTTCTGGTGGTAAGTCAGCTACTTGCTGCGCTTTCCCCGTTTCGTCTAGCGTCCAGACAATATCCTGAAGATCGCGCAGGTACTCGTCATAATGCCGCACCGCATGAATGTTGGAAAGCAGAGCGGTTTTAACTGTCATCTTACTTGGTTTAGGCTTCCCTGCCGCTGCTATCTTTAATACTTGATAAATTCCCTTCTTAATGTCATCAGTTCTATCCATTCCCACACTAGATTTTCCATCGGAAACAGACTCTTAGCCCTTGCCACTCTTTCGACGCGGCCAATTTGAAGGTCTAGGCATGGGTTGCCCGCAAGCATTAGTCAACCAATATACTGGTTGAGGTAATATATTACTTGACCAGAGGTTTTTGTTATAGGCAGAATAAGCCATATGCCAATATTGGAAATAACGATAAAATAATTGCTCGTCTTCTCTGAGGACTCTGCCAATTTGCTGATAGGTCCAGGTGGCATAATTTTCTTTACCTTTGACCCCTAAATAAACCAGATCGTAGCCCCAAGTTCTTTCTTGTAGTTTCGGAAGCAGAATATGCAGTTCGGATGATGTCAGAAACGGATTGTTTGTAGCTGCATGTCCGCAAGCAACTAATTCGTCCTCATCTTCAATAGACTTTTGAACCTCAGCAGGAACTGCTAGGGCTAGTGTAGTAAGTGGAGCCGCTTTGACTTCCGCAAGCAATACTATGTTTTCGGTTTCATCATGAATGATAACATCAACTGGTTCGCAACCATAATGAATAGTTAAATTGCGCGAATAAATGTTAAACAAATGCTGGAGAAATACACAAAGCAAACGACTTGTAGTTTTGCCAATAATTCCAGATGGCAGTTTATTAGCTTGATGAAAGTAAAAGTTACCTTTAAGGACGCATCGCGGGCAAGTGTTCGTGTAGGGGTAGAGCAAAAGAGGATACTCGTCGCCGGGACAATAAAGCCATCCATTATGAGCTAGTTTGGTATAATATTCGACAGCGACAATCAGGTCAAAGGCGGCGGCAAGTGAAAGACCAGGAGCGGTAGAAGTCTGTCTGGCATTGTCCAGAGCTTGTTCGATCGCGATTTGAGCTAAGGCTGCTTCGTGCGGATGTACTTCGAGCGCTTTTGCTTTTGCTAAAAGGTTTTCTATTCCCTCAATATTAACTGGCTCTGGCTGGTGGCTTTCATTCATTTATTTTCCTCCTTCAGGAATGCTGCTTTTCTCACTTTCAGTGACAATATCCGGGATTTCCGATGCGATCGCATCTGGAGATGGCAAAATCTGCCGATAAGGGCGATCGCCCCAGAGATAGTCACAGATCCAATGATATAGCACGGCGAGGCGGTTGCGGAAACCAGGTAGATAAAACCAGCGAACCCCTAAGCAAAGCAACCAAGGGAGAAAACCAGTCAAATTCAGTTTTCCCAACTTAGCCACCCCAGCATTACGCTTAATAATAGCCGCCCTACCAATATCTCGATCGCGTAGGCGTAGCCGTGTGCGCGCAGCGCAATCCTGAAAAGGTAAAGGATCTTCTCTCTTTAGCTGCAACAGGATGTTTTGGGCCACCGCAACTCCAAGTTGCTGCGCTGTCGGGGCAACTCCAATTAATGCTTGCCCTTCCAGTAAGCTTAGATCTTCAATAGCATAAACTTCGGGATGTTCTGGCAACTGGAGAGTAGGTTCGACAGCAGTAGGATCTCGAAAGTGAGCTTCCACCCCTGCTGTCCAGACGATAGTCGAGGCATTAATAATCGTACCATCTTCTAAATATACGGCATTGGCAGTAACTTCCCTCACCCTGGCCTGCAAATGTATCTTCACCCCCAGTTTCCGCAGTTGCTTTTGTGCATACTCCCCCAAGCGCCTAGGCAGGTGCGGAAGTAAACGGTTTGCAGATTGCAAAATTATCACTCGCACCTGCTGCCAATCTAGATGAGGATAATCCTTCGCTAATGGACCTTTAATCAATTCCATCCAAGCACCTGCTAATTCTACACCTGCCGGACCGCCCCCACGATCGCAAAGGTAAGGAGTTGGGGGAGTTGCGCTGGATCCCGAAAAGCAACTGTCCGTTCAAAACAATGGAGAAAGTGGTTGCGTAGGGTGAGAGCTTCTGCTATAGTTGTCAATGGTAGGGTATTTTCTGCCGCACCAGGAACTCCGAGAAATTGAGATTGACTCTCTGTAGCTAGTACGAGGAAATCATAGGGAATTGTTGGCCCGTCGGTTTCCAGAACCCGATCGGTAAAATCAATCTGCTTCACTTCGGTCATGAGAAAATGAACATTATTCTGTCGCCGTAATATCCGACGGATGGGATAGGCAATCAACTCTGGTGGCAGTTGCGCAGCCGCTACCTGATAGATTAGAGGCACGAAGCTGTGGTAGTTGTGGCGGTCAACTAGCAACACCTCGACGCCAGCACTAGCAAGCGATCGGGCGGCCACCAGACCGCCAAATCCTGCTCCGACAATTACGATGGGAGAACCTTGGGATGCTGTCATTGTCTTTGTGAATGGGTGAGATATTCTAGTTTAAGATCTACAAGATGTTTTGATGGGGGCGCGATCGCATGACTGCTATTTTACCGGATCTCGTTCCTGTCTAACAACTGACTGACAGGCGAGACAAGTCCTACCCAACTGACAACTTACATTAGTGGTCGGGGTCGAGCTGGGAATCACTCCCCAACCCTCCAAGAGCGGAACCGGACTTGCGACTTTCACCGCTGGGGCTTGTCCTTAGACATATTGGGTTACCCCGTATTCCCCTTACCCTCTGTAATTTTACCCCTTATGGTCAATCCTATTGGACCGTTAATGATTTCAGCTCCGGAAGGTATGCGCTGCGCGCACGCTGCGCGATCGCGGAGGGTAGTTCAGCAAACCATTCTAGCCGCTCTTCTCTAACATTTCCCCATTCTGGCAATTTATCGGGGCTCTGAACTTTACCCGGCTGAGACTCTAGTCCATATTCATACTTTTGGATTTCTCCTAAGTTTTGCGACGTGTTAGGGCTACTTTCACCAAAGGCTTCTTACCATATCCGTCCTACGTCTGCATATCCCAGGCATTACCCCAGGCGTTGGCTTCTTAGAACATCCTTCCTCTTCGCGGCTTGCGCTTTACATCTAACTGGTCCAAATGGGGACAGCTCACGTGAGGTTACTTCGTTTCCTGGTATCATTTCTCGATGCTTGTAGGCCCCTGCTATACCCCGGGAGTTCTTTGGGTGCGATGCTGGCAATAGATGACTACCAACACTAACTACCATTTTCCCTTTTGGGCCAGCGTATAAGCCTTATTCCGCTGGTTCTATGTAACGAGGCTTTAACAGGTTCGCTTGTTCTAACCATGAGCATCTTTCCTAGCGGCGTCACTGGGTTAGGCTGCCAGCTATCCTACATTTAAGTCCTAGCGGAGCACCACGGCGATGTGACCCCGCAGCACTAAGGACCGGTAGTACCCTCGACCCCACACCTGGGGAGAGGGAATTTAACCCCCATGATAACCAGAGTTATCCGGCAAATAAAACCAGACCAGACTTCACCGTCGCCAGTTTACGCCTGAACGAATCGCACCAACCAGACATAGACGGTTGTCACGAATGACAAACTCTTTCGGTATTGGTAGTCCATGCAGACTGCGGCTACGCTGCTCACGTAGGCACCCGATGCATTCAGGATCGCGCGATCGCCAACCTCTAGTCTTGCCATCTTTTCGTTAAGACAAAAATAATCTATCTCATAACAGATACAACCTGCGAGGTCATGCAGTAACATCGGTCCTTCTCTCAACGGGATCTGAGCAACTGCTGGACGCGGTGCCCAGAACATCAAGTTCCAAGCAGAGGTATCCAAAACAACAAGGCGATTCCCAGAAGGACGATCGTCTGCTGCTTTGACTTCTGCAACCAGGTAGCCCGCCATCATCGTTAATAGCATTCCCGGCTCAATCACCAGCCGTACTGGTTGCTGGCGCTGGTCATTTATGCGGGTAAGGGTCTTACCTACTCGATCCCAAACCCCTTGTGCGATCGGTCTTTGCATATAGAAGAGGTAAGTCCAACCGCCGCCGAGATTGATCGCTTCAACTGAGGGAAAGATTTCCAAGTAAGATACTAGCACATCGAGGGTCTGATGTAGATCTGCTTTTGAAAATTTTTCACCTTCATGAAGGTGAAGATGGACTACCTCAAGCCCATGAGTTTGTATGAGGTCCTATAGACTGGGATCTAAAGGATCCACTCCAAATCTGCTCAACCTGCTGACTACATTCGTCCCCTTGGCATCTTCGGCCAAAGGAAGGCGAAGTCGAAGCCCGACTCTTTTGTTTCCGTTGTTTCCGTCAAGGCATTCGCACCAGAGACGCAACTGAGAGAGACTGCACAAATCTGAAATCACGCCCTCAGTTGCCAAGCGCTTCAGGTCGGCAACTGAGAAGCCTGGTGCTGTAGAGTAGATTGGCGACAGCCCTGCTACAATGGCAGCATCTAGCTCTTGTATCGTCGAAATGTCTGCTCCCAGCCCAAGTTTAGCCATATGACGCAACACAGATGGGCAGCGGTTTGCTTTGACCGCCAAACAAAGATCGACATTGGAAATTTGTCTGAGGTCGTTTCGTAAAGCCGTTACAGTGTTAGTGATGGCATCTAGGTCGTACACAAGTGCCGGGGTGGGAATATCCCCGGCAATCTCTAACACTGTCTCCGGAATAGGTAGATGAATGTTCGTCCAATTTCTAAATTCTGCTACATCATCTCGCCACCAATCTTTGATTTCTTGGTTGCTATTGTCTTTGGCGCTCATGCTACTATAAAAATGAATTTTCGTGATTTGTTTCTCGTTGCTGTCAGATAGATACCTTCTGGTAAACCATATATAGATCGTCGGGAGTTACCTCTTTCAACTTCAACCCTGCCCCCTTCATCGTCTCTTCTAGAAGTTGGCCGTGCAGCATTAAGAATTTATGGCGATCGCGAGCCAATATCTCACCTTCTTTTTCGAAACGATAGTCAGTTTCCCAAAAGTACATTTCTTGATTCTCTAGGAAAGTGAGATGCTTTTGCTGAGCGTAAACCATGCCGTTACCAATCTCTTGCTCGCCATCGGCATCGATTTCCTCTGCTTGAATGTTAATTACAAACAAGCCACCGTCAACTAAATGGCGGGCAATATTCTCGAACATTGTAACGCTGTCGGAAAAATTGGGCAGAAAACTGTATAAGTGGTAATCATTCCCAACCCGACATACACCTGCCGGGCCCCCATGGGAATAGATCCCATCAAAAGATTCTTGCAGGTCCATTGATAAGACATTACCTTCTACTAGCTTTGCCCGATTTCCCAAACGAGCTTTACCCGGTCTAACATAGCAGGAGTAAAATCTATTCCAGTTATCTCATACTCGGGATCTAGTTCCAGCAGTTTTTCTACAACCAATCCCGTTCCTACCCCGATTTCGAGAAGTTTTTCCCGACCTTTGAGGATAGAGTCGAGGGACTGAGCTGCTTTCGGATAGTCGTAATACACGCTCTCCACAGTGGTCTCATAATACTCGGCAATTTCATCGTATTTATTCATGGTCCTAGCTCTCCTCAAGCAATTTTTTTTGACATCAATGTTCTTTCGCCAAGCGCTGCTCTCTATGCTGCGCGAGTTGGTATTTTGTCAATATATCTAAGGGCAAGTAAGCCGCCCCTCTAATTTTACCCAGGCAATCTTTGCTTTGACAAAGACAATCAAATTCTCTATCCATCGACCATTCCGTCGATGGATAGAAGAAAGTCAGTTCCTCGCCAATTTCAATTTTACTCAAGGCCCTCAACGAGAGATCGCTCATATCAAAAAATACATTGGGAGCGCAGCTATGATTGATATACTGCAAAAAATCCGGGTCGAGCATAATATGTTGGAGATCGCCAATTTGGACGGTTAAATAATTGGGGCAATATAGGATATTTTTTGCGCCAAATTTACATATAACCTGTCCGGGCATAAACTCGACGGTGGCTTGCAGGGATTTGCTCCCAGTTGTAGGGCACTCCCGGATCTCGGCCCATGATGCAACTTTTATAGTTTTTTCCGCCATCTAGCTTTTCTCCAAGTCATCCTCTAATAGCGCTATAAAATAAAGGCACTTTTTCAGCTTACCGCATGTGACCGCAACCCGTTGCAGGCACTCTACCACTATAAGGGGCAATCGCGCTCCTGTCAACATTACTGGACAAGTAATGAAGATCGATGGCAGTATGGTCGTAAGTCCTTTCAGGGTTGTCCCCCATGAAACCTCCCGTTTGGAAAATTACCCTTGTCTTGGCGATCGCCGTTTTGGCGATTTCCACTTCCGCTATTTTCAGCCGCTTGGCTTTTGAGGCTGCGGGCACCCGGGCCCTAGGGTTTAGCCTGGTACTGGCAGCCTCCCGCTTAACCCTGGCGGCCCTAATTTTGCTGCCCACTTGGGGTAAAGTCCGACTGAGCCAGCAATCTGCCCGGGCGATAGGGTTAGCTGTTGCCGCTGGCCTGTTTCTGGCCGTACATTTTCCCGCCTGGATTACCTCCCTGGGTTATACTTCCATTGCTGCTTCCACGACTCTGGTGACTACTAATCCAATTTGGGTTTCTCTTCTTTCTTGGGTTTGTTTTCGGGAAAAAATTACCTCGACAAGTGCTACTGGAATTGCGATCGCCATTGCTGGGGGCATCCTGATTGGCTTTGGGGATGCTGGCAGCGGCGACCCGGGAAGCAATCCGATCTTGGGGGACTTTCTGGCTTTAATAGGGGCTTGGGCAATTAGCTTTTACTTGCTTCTCGGTCGGGAGGCCCAGCGTCAAGGGATAAGTCTGGGCGGCTATATGGCAGTTGCCTACAGTACTGCCGCTTTAGTTCTATTGCCAATGCCGTTCTTATTCGGCGGCACCTACGCGGGCCATTCTCCCCCAGTTTATTTCTATATTCTATTGATGGCGATTTTGCCCCAGTTGGTCGGCCACTCTGGATTGAACTGGGCTGTTCTCTGGATGTCCCCCACCTTGGTTACCCTCTCTATCCTCTTTGAACCCCTTGGCGCTAGTTTCGGAGGCTACCTACCTCATCTTTGGCGAGGTTCCTACTATACAGGTATTTGCTGGTGCTGTTCTCTTGCTCGCAGGGGTGGCAGTTGTGGCGATCGGCCATGGAACTGGGAAACCAAGGCACAAAAAAGAACTTTAGGGGCGGTGACGGCGTAGTGACGAAGCTGGGGATAATCTCATTGTCTCGGTGAATGCAAATGAGCGAGATATTCTAGTTTAGGATCTACAAGACGTTTTCATAAAGGCGCGATCGCATGACTGTTATTTTACCTGCTCTCGTTCCTATCGGCTTTATCATTATCATTGGTTTCATCGCTGCTCGCACCTTGACCCTAGAGAAGCAAACCCTTTCTCAACTAGCCATCTACATCCTCTCACCAGCTTTAATTGTCTCCAACTTGTACAATACAACCTTGTCTGCCGAAAGCACCGCCCTTTTGATTGCTGGATTTGCAATTACCTCTTGGCTAGTTTACCTGACGAGTCAGGGATTGGGCAAACTCTGCAAATTATCGCCACCAGTCCAAAAAAGCCTGATTGCTAGCACTGTGTTTCCCAATACCGGAAATTTCGGTCTTCCTTTCATTACCTTTGCTTTAGGAGAAGCTGGACTGGAAAGAGCTATTGTCTGCCTGATAGCAGCCGCTATCATATTATTTTCCGCAGGTCCAGCCTTGATCGAGGGAGGTGGTTTTCTTGCAGGGGTGCGCTTAACACTCAAGCTGCCTCTAGTTTGGGCAATGCTGACCGGATTAATTCTACGACTTTTCGCTATCGAACTCCCCTGGCAGATGGATAAAGGTGTGGAAATGCTAGGATATGCATCTATCCCCATTGCCTTGGTGATTCTGGGCATGCAATTAGCTAGCACTCGCTTTGCTCTGGGCATTTATGAAGCGAGTGCTGCTGCCCTGCGCTTGTTAGTATCGCCTTTAATTGCCTATCTCGTCGGTCGCTATTTGCTGCACATGGATGGGTTAGATGTGCAAGTCTTGGTGTTGGATTTGGCCATGCCTACGGCAGTGAATACGGTCGTGTTAGTTACCGAGTTTGGGGGAGATGCTCCCCGTGCCGCCCGCACTGTTGTTGTTTCTACGCTGATGAGTTTTTTCACTCTCCCTTTCGTTCTGTGGGCATCGACAAACTTCGGGTAATTGCTTTTACGCAGTGCGCGTAGCGCTATGGTTAATGGTTAATTGCCATTAACCTTTTCGGATCGCCTGTAGGAATTCGTTCACCGCCTTGTATTGGTCGGGATGTCCGAGATACCGTTGCAACAGAGATAAATCTAAATCTGGCAGCAAGGTACTGCGATCGACTTCTTCATACTCGCCCTCTCTCAAACAAAAGACCCTGAGTTGGTCTGATTTCCAGAACCAGATTTCAGGTACTTGCTTCGGTTTATATAACTCCTGTTTATCAATTGTACCACTCGTGAGTATGACTTCAATGACGATATCTGGAACTTGCTTGCGACTGCCAAAACTGTAAGCATCATCTGGTCTCCCAGATGCATACCCAGGTTCGGAAATGGTAAAGCCCCCGAGAGCATAAAACTGAATGCCTTTCTCTCTCATGTATGCTTCTATCAGCAGGTTCAGAGTCCTTTTAATGTACTCGTGTTCTGGGCCAATTGGTGACATGATTTCCAGCACTCCTCCTAAATATGTCAGTCTGACATTTCGGTTGTTCTCCAACTGTGCTGCTATTCCTTGGAACTGCTCCCAAGTGATGCCATTTAATGTGAGAATCTTTGACTCTACTGGCTGAATAGCTAGTTTTTATAACAAGTTTGTGGTCATTTTTTACCTTCCTTTTTAATCATTGTGGCTTTGGCTTCAACAACTAAAAGTAGTTGCCTAAGTTATAGCATTTATTTCATCCGCTCGACAACTATTTGCTTTCATCTTCTCTCTGCAACCGCCAACCCGGTTTCACTACTTGACGCGATCGGGCAATAACTAAGGCATCATCCCCCACATCTTCTGTCACTACCGAACCCGCTGCTACCGTCACGTCTTTCCCCAAGGTCACGGGCGCAACCAACACGCTATTGGAACCGGTTTTAGAGCGATCGCCTATTGCAGTCCGATGCTTTTTCACCCCATCGTAGTTAGCAGTAATCGTGCCAGCACCGATATTAACTCTTTCCCCTAACTCTGCATCCCCTAGATAAGCAAGGTGGGCCACATTGGTGCGATCGCCCACCAAAGTATTCTTGATCTCGACAAAATTCCCCAGACGACAGGACTCTCCCACCTCCACGTGACCCCGCAGATGAGTATAAGGGCCAACACGAGTCCCCGCCTTGACCACGCTATCAGTCACCACCGAGTACAGCACCGTGACATTTTCACCAATCTGACTATTCTCGATCGAGCTACCCGGTCCAATGCGACTCCCCGACTGAATCACTGTATCGCCGCGCAGATGGGTTTGCGGTTCAATAATCACATCTGACCCGATGCGCACAGTATCATCAATGGTAATGCTATCGGGGTTAACCAGGGTCACGCCCTGGGCCATCCACAGATCCTTCACCCGGTCTTGCAAAATATCATAGGCTGTCGCCAACTGCTTGCGGTCATTGATGCCGAAAATCTCTTGATAATTTTCCACATCCATTGCCATCACTGGACGCATCAAGCTACAAGCATCCGTCAGATAATACTCCTGCTGGTCATTTTCCGACTGTAGCTGAGGTAGCACCCGTGCCAGCTGTTGCCAGTTGAAACAGTAGACCCCAGCATTAACCCGGCGATTTTGCCGCTGGGCCGCCGTGCAATCTCGGTCTTCAACAATTTGTTGCAGAAAATTGTCCTGGTCGCAAAACACCCGACCGTATCCTTTCGGATTAGGAATCTGGGCAGTTAGAATAGTGGCTGCATTCTGACGTGCCTTATGGGTTGCCATCAGCTGCTGAATCGTTTCCGGTCGCAATAAAGGCACGTCCCCGTTCAGAACCACCAGATCGCCGGTGAAGTCCTGTAGGTGGGGTAATAATTGCTGAATGGCATGACCAGTCCCCAACTGCTGAGTCTGTTCGACAAACTCCAGGTCGGGATAGTCAGAAAGGGACTGTTTCACCCAATCTCCCCGATAACCGACGAGCACCAGACGGCGCTGGACCGACAGCAAACGACTGCTGTCCAGTACCCGGGCAATGAGGGTACGGCCCGCCAGGGAATGTAAAACCTTCGGCAGTTGGGACTTCATGCGCGTCCCCCGTCCAGCCGCTAGAATTGCTACTGCTACCATTGCTGCTCCACCAGTCACCGACTATATTGCTTCTCTATACAAGCATGCCTGCTTTTCCAGTGTCTCCTGGGAGCGCCTTGAGCACAAAAGAGGAGACACTGGACCGCAGTTGACTGTAGCGACCGCCAGCGCAAATGTCAAGTTATTTAAACTTTTCTCTCCTAATGGGATGGACCGATCGCAGGCTGCGGTAAACTAACTTAGACCCTGTCGAATCGACACTATTGTTGTGTCTCAAGTTTGGGAGTTATTTTTCTATGTCTCATTCAGTCAAAATCTACGATACCTGCATCGGTTGCACCCAATGCGTCCGCGCCTGCCCCCTGGACGTTCTCGAGATGGTTCCCTGGGACGGCTGCAAAGCCAGTCAGATCGCTTCCTCTCCGCGCACCGAAGACTGTATCGGTTGCAAGCGGTGTGAAACGGCCTGTCCCACCGACTTTCTGAGCATCCGGGTGTACTTGGGAGCGGAAACCACCCGCAGCATGGGTCTGGCGTACTAGAATCCAGCGCACTGACATCGGTTGGGGGAGCGAATGCTCCCCTGTTTTGTGCGAGAGCATCTCAATGCAAGAATAGCGCTCGGTCGCCCGTGTTGCGAAGAACGAAGCAATCCGCACTGCGTATAAAGAAACCCTGTTTTTACCCAAAACAGGGTTTCTGGGCTAGTGTATGTTTGGATAATTTAGGAGAGGAACTTGAAAAGACTCCCTTGTACGAGTTATCGATCGCTTTTTTGCCATATATCCAAGCTTTTTAGTCATATCTTCCAGCGTTTTTGTCACGTATAAGAGCATTTTTGCCATATTTGCCAGACTTTTGACCATATATCCAAGCATATTTGCCATATTTGCCATATTTGTGACCATGTCTGCCTTCGGTCCAGTTGCGGTAGGGTGGGCACCGCCTAGAGCAGGGATAGGTTTTTTACATTTTGGTTTGTTTGAGGGGGTGAAGGGGTAAGGGAGTGAGAGGGTGAAGGGGATTTTCTGGTAAATATACGTAAGAGTTGTATGGCTGTTTGTGATAAGTGACTGCTCCTACTTTCTCACAAATCACGTATTTGCGAGTTCCAGAGCCACTTGTGTCAGGCAGCCAGGGTAATGAGTTGATTCACTCGCCAACTTTTCCGACCCTTAACCTGACAGCTGCTCAAATTTTGGCGGCAAAACTGTAACAAAACATGTATCGGCGAGAGGATTATGTTAGTAAGAAAACTGTGGAGGCGATGAAGATAATGTGGAGATTTAAGTCCAAAGCGGCTATGAGTTGGCGGTGTGCCCGGGGTAGTGCGAGTAGCGCTCCCCGGGTACACCGGACTGTCGGGATGCTTTGTTTGTGTGTTTTGCTAGTCGGGTGTGGTACCGAAAATCAGTCGGAGGTGGCCAAAACTAAACAGGTGCGATTAACCATATCGGTTGCTGCTAGTCTCACGGATGCGATGAAAGCGATCGCGCCCCTGTACCAGCAGCACAACCAGGCGGTTAATATCGACTATAACTTCGCCAGTTCTGGCAGTCTCCAGCGGCAAATTGAACAGGGGGCACCGGTTGATGTTTTTATCTCTGCTGCTGCCAAGCAAATGGATGCCTTGCAAGCAAAAGGACTTCTACTTGCAGATACTCGCAAAAATATCCTGCGCAACTCTATTGTGTTGATCGTACCGAAAACTTCTGCGGCTATTTCTGACTTCCAAGATTTAACCAGCAGCAGGGTGCAGAAAATGTCGATCGGGAAACCGGAAAGCGTCCCCGCTGGCAGATATGCGCGGGAAGTCCTGAACTCGTTGGAAATGTACGATCGCGCTAAGGGTAAAATTGTTTTTGCCAAAGATGTCCGTCAGGTGCTAGCATATGTGGAAACGGGAAATGTGGATGGGGGGATAGTCTACCAAACAGATGCGAAAATCTCAGATCGAGTCAAAATTGTGGCGATCGCCCCGGAAAACTCTCATGCACCAGTACTCTATCCGGTAGCGGTAATTAAAGACAGTAAAAATGCCGATAATGCTAAGAAATTCGTCCAATTTTTGTCGAGCGATGCAGCGGGGAAGGTGTTTGCAGAATATGGGTTTACTCGCGTCCAAGAGGTGAAGAGTGAATGAGCAATAATAGTAATACAGAAAAGATATATTTTGCTGCTGTAGGAGACGTTCACGGTCACTTCTACACCATGCTCAACTTGCTGAACAGTTGGGAAACTGAGCATTGCCAATCTCTGGCCTTCGTGCTGCAAGTAGGAGACTTCGAGCCCCACCGTCACCTAGCTGATATGATGACAATGGATGCTCCCAACAAATACAAGAAAGTCGGTGAGTTTCCCAGTTTTTGGACGGGAAGCGCTACATTTACCCGTCCAATTTGGTTCATTGGTGGCAATCACGAACCCTACGGCTTTCTGGATCTTACTCCTGGGGGAGCAGAGATCGTATTGTCATTATCTCGGCAGAGTTGGTAGGGTGGAATTGGCGGGATTTAAGGTGGTTGGAGTTTCGGGCATTTATAAAGAAGAGTTGTTTGGCCAACCTCGTCCTCCCGTCACAGAAATTGACAATCGTTCCAATTCTGACTATATTGGTTTTATTGCCGCAGACATCGATCGGGTTCTATCCTATGGCAAAACCGATATTCTGCTGCTGCACGAGTGGCCTGCGGATGCGATCGGGCCAGAAGATCGAGAAAAGTTTGACCCTAGTTGGTACGGAGGGGGCAACGAATATGCTAGAATACTAGTAGAAGAATTACAGCCAAAATTAGTGCTGTGCGGACATGGGCACAAACGCTATCGTCGCTCAGTTTTTGGAAGCCAAGAAAAACCGAGTTACCTCTGCTGCTTAGGTAAAATAACCCAGGGTAAAGATGCGATCGCCGTTTTTCAGGCGACACCAGATGGAGAAATCATAGAAGTAACTGATACCAGTTTGCAAAAACAATGCTACAATTAGTTTAATTTTTTTGTTGCACAACTAAGGTCTAATAGGGGTTATTAATTGTTGATTGTTGACGGTTAATTGAAATCGTCATAAATTTTCAGATATAGATGTATGAACTATTTTATATCATTTGCGAGTATCATCCCTGTGCAACAATTTTATATTATTAGTCGGTTAAAACCTTCCTTTAGCTATGACGCAGGGGTTTGAACCCTCCCTCAATACCTCTCGGTTAAGGATATAGGTTGTCATTGCGAGGGGGGGGTACCGTGGCGATATGCTTATGCTCAAGCGAGTTAACCCCCCCATCCCCGTCGCCCCCTATGAGATGAAGATCGCTGCGGCCTAGTTGGTGAGATTGCTTCGGGGGGATCCAAGCTTGGATCCCTAAAATGTTTGTTTTGGTTCCTCCCTCGCTCCGGACAGATTGTTAACCGAGAAGTATTGGAACCCTCCCTGTCTCCTGAGGAGACAGGGAAGGCGGGCTAACAGCGAAGTGAAAGAATTAGTTTTTTGACGGTAGAATATATGAGATAATTAAGAAAAAATTAAATTATCCGGAAGGCAGTCAAAAAACATTGTTAAGAACGATAGGAATAGCCGAGTAGGAGTTAAAGTAAAATGTGCGGAATAGTGGGCTATATTGGCACCCAAAGGGCAACAGAAATTTTGCTGACAGGATTGGAAAAACTGGAATATCGGGGTTATGATTCCGCTGGCATTGCCACAGTCTGGAAAGGTAAAATTGACTGCGTCCGGGCGAAAGGCAAACTGCACAATCTGCGAGATAAACTGGTTAATGTGGAAAACGCGGCCCAGATAGGTATTGGACATACTCGCTGGGCAACCCACGGCAAACCTGCCGAACACAATGCCCATCCCCATACGGACATGGCCAGACAAGTGGCGGTGGTGCAGAATGGAATTGTAGAAAACTATGCTTCGTTGCGTCAAGAACTAAAAGAAAAGGGAT
The DNA here is from genome assembly GCA_963921275.4 of uncultured Hormoscilla sp. Taxonomy (GTDB): domain Bacteria; phylum Cyanobacteriota; class Cyanobacteriia; order Cyanobacteriales; family Desertifilaceae; genus Hormoscilla. The sequence continues at coordinate 496,449 of OZ001293.3, forward strand.
ACGAGTTTCGTTCGGAGACAGACACGGAAGTTATCCCGAACTTGATCGCCGAAATTTTATCCACAAACTCCCCATCCACAAACTCCCCATATATATTTCTAGATGCAGTACGACAGGCGGTGAATAGACTGGAAGGGGCCTTCGCGATCGCGGTTCTGTCTGGGGACTATCCGGACGAATTAATCTTAGCGCGACAACAGGCTCCATTAGTGATTGGATTTGGGCAAGGGGAATTTTTCTGTGCCTCGGATACGCCAGCTTTGGTGCCCCATACCCGGGCGGTGTTGCCCCTAAAAAATGGGGAAATGGCGCGTCTAACGCCTTTGGGAGTAGAGGTATATAACTTTGCCGGGGACAGGCTGAAAAAATATCCCTTCACTCTGAGCTGGAACCCCGTGCAGGTGGAAAAACAGGGATTCAAGCATTTCATGCTCAAGGAAATTCACGAGCAACCAGGGGTAGTACGCAATTGTCTGGAGGCTTATTTGCAGACTGAGAAGCACCCCCAAGCAAGGGGTAATTCACCCATCGGCAATCCCGTAAATCTGGGTTTACCAGAAGAATTATTCCAGGATTTGGAGATGATTCAAATTCTGGCCTGTGGGACGAGTTGGCACGCGGGTCTCGTGGGCAAATACTTGCTGGAACAGTTGGCGGGGATACCGACGCAAGTGCAATATGCTTCGGAGTTTCGTTACGCGCCGCCGCCGATAACGGCAAATACCCTGACAATAGGGGTGACCCAGTCTGGGGAAACAGCCGATACTTTGGCAGCTTTGGGTATGGAACAACAGCGACGTGCGGATGGAGAAGCAAAATATCAGTCGCGCATCTTGGGAATTACTAATCGATCGAAAAGTTCTCTAGCCCATATGGTGCCTCATATTATTAACACCCATGCGGGAATTGAAATTGGGGTGGCGGCTACAAAAACCTTTGTGGCCCAGTTGATGGCCTTTTACTTTCTGGCTCTGGATTTGGCCTATCGGCGTCAGATTAAATCTATCTCGCAGTTGGAAGAAATTATCGATGGTTTGCGCCAGTTGCCCAGGGAAATTGAATTAATTTTGGAGACTCAGTCTCGCTACATTGAGGAGTTAGCTCGCGAGTTTAACGAAACTAAGTATTTCATCTTTGTGGGGCGAGGAATTAATTTTCCTATTGCCCTAGAAGGGGCGCTGAAATTGAAGGAAATTAGTTATATTCACGCGGAAGGCTATCCCGCTGGGGAGATGAAACATGGCCCGATCGCATTACTGGATTCTAAAGTGCCGGTGGTGGCGATCGCGATGCCGGGAAGCATTTACGAGAAAGTGCTCTCGAATGCCCAGGAAGCGAAGGCGCGGGATGCCCGTTTAATTGGGGTAACGCCGAAGGACGAGCCGCTTGCGGCAGAAATATTTGACGACTTGTTAGCAGTGCCGATGGTAGAGGAAATATTGTCACCAATCTTGACAGTAATTCCGCTACAATTATTAGCATATAACATTGCGGCGCTGCGGGGATTGGATGTGGATCAGCCGAGGAATTTGGCCAAGTCTGTGACTGTAGAATAGATAACAGCCGCCCGCCCCCGCCGCCCCAACCCCGCCGCCCCCGCCGCCCCAACCCTAAAGGGTGGGGCTAATTGAACAAAGCCTGCCTGCGCAGGCTGAAGCAGGAATCAGGATATGATAATTAGGACGCATGTTAATGTAAGAAAGGAGTAACCGGTTATGAAGGGAGCCATGAAGCCAGAACGAGAGGGCGATCGCATTTACAAAGGGCGCTTTGAAGAACTGAAAAGAGAGGTAATGATTGGAATAAAAGCATCGTCACGGGGTGAGGTAGTAGATGGAGAGACGGCAATTCAAGAAATTCGGCAGAAGCTCGATCTTCGTTGCCAAGAAGCGTCGGGAGAACATCCGAGGCGGCGCAGTTGGGCAAATTCCGGGGCAAGAAGCATTAGCTGAGGTGAGGCGACTGGTGGCGCAATGCTGAGGCGGTCTATCCTGAAGAAGGACCGGTGCAAGTAGCAGGTCAGCTTCTACCTGGAGAATGTTAAGATTCTTTGCGAAAAGTTGACAGTAGCAGAATTGACGGGTTAAAGTTGTGTTGATGCATCATAAGCCTGGGTAAAAACGCAGGAGAATATGTCTAGTTGGGGCTTGTTCAATGGCGGCGCAGTTGGGCAAATTCCGGGGCAAGAAGCATTAGCTGAGGTGAGGCGACTGGTGGCGCAATGCTGAGGCGGTCTATCACGAGAAGGACCGGTGCAAGTAGCAGGTCAGCTTCTACCTGGAGAATGTTAAGATTCTTTGCGAAAAGTTGACAGTAGCAGAATTGACGGGTTAAAGTTGTGTTGATGCATCATAAGCCTGGGTGAAAACGCGGGAGAATAGGTCTAGTTGGGACTTGTTCAATATTTCAGCGTTTAATAGTCGGGAGAATTAAGATTCAGGAGGTCATTCCAATGTCTGATAACTACTTCTTCATTGAAGATTTAATTTATAAGATAAAAATGGGTATAATTAGAATTCCATCTTTCCAAAGAGGTTTTGTTTGGGATCGGGATAGAGTTCGCAACTTTATAGACAGTATATATAAAGGGTTTCCTTTTGGGTCCGTATTAATATGGCGAACAAAAACTCCCCTAAGAACAGAAAGAAATCTTGGGCCTTATAAGCTGCCTGATAACGAACCAGAATATCCGATAGATTATGTTCTAGATGGTCAACAAAGAATCACATCTATTTTTGGTATATTTCAGAACAGTATAGATCTAGAAAAAAATGAGAATACTGATTGGACATATCTGTACTTTGAAATCAATAGTCAGGACTCTATTCCTTTTTGTTACCTAGAAAGTAATGAAGACCATGACATGCACAAATATTTTCCGTTAAAGTATGTATTTGACTCTCGTAAATACAGAAATGTTACTCGACATATAGAGGAAGAATATGCAGAAAAAATAGACGAGTTAGTTGATAAGTTTAAAAAAGCCAATATACCGATTTAACGCTTTGAGACGGAAGAAAGAAACTATGTCGCAACTGTTTTTGAAAGAATTAATCGGCAGGGTTTGGAATTAAATACATTTGAATTATTGTCAGTGTGGAATTGGAGCGAAGATTTCGACCTGCAAGAAAAGTTTCGAGAAATTTTAGAGAGACTAGAATACTTTGATTTCAACGAAAGCAAATCAGATTTGCTTCTCAAATGTTGCTCTGCTGTGATAAAAAATAGTGCAGATCCTAAAGATTTTTTAGACATGCGTAGCGATGAAGTAAGAGAAAAATTTAATGAAATAAAAACAGGAATATTTAGAGCTATAGATTTTCTCGAAAAAGAGCTGAGAGTTTTTTCTTTGAAACTACTACCTATGGAAAATATATTAATCGTTCTTTCTTCTTTATTTGCTGCTTCCAAAAAGCAGCCAGATCCTATACATCAAAAGCAATATGAATGTATAAATAAGTGGTTTTGGCGTTCATGCTTTTCTGAAAGATATGCGAGAGGAGGAAAAAATATTGAAGTAGATCTGAAGGAGATCCAGAAACTGAAAAATGGTCGGGATAGTGACCTAGGAGAATTTAATATAGATATAGATAAAAATTACTTTCTGCGGAATAATTTGAGAATGAATACAATTGCTACAAAAACTTTTATTCTTATATTAGCAGATAAGGAACCTTTGAATTTTATTCAGGAAAAAAAATATCTTTAGATAATGTTTTGTCCCAAGGTAACAGAAAGGAATTCCATCATATTTTCCCTAAAGCTTATCTACAGGGCCTAAAGGAGTATAATGACAATCAAATAAACTGCTTGGCAAATTTTTGTATTCTTTCAAGAACAGACAATAACAAAATTAAGGATCGTCCTCCAAGTGAATATATATCCGAAATATCTAAAGACAATCAAAAGAAAATATTGGAAAGTCATTTCTGTTTTGAAGTTATTAAGGAACTATTAAAGAATGATTTTGAAAGTTTTCTATATCAAAGAGCAAGTTTACTTTGTAAAAGAGCGCGGGAGTTGTCACAACTGCCGAACTGAAAAGTGAGAAAGGTAAGCGAACTTCCTGAAATTAGCTTAAAATAGACATAGTTGCCTAGCAATTGCTTTACTCCTATGGTTGTAAGTACCATCATCGACCTACCCCCTCTCGAAAGCGGCGATCGCCTGACAAGGGCTGAGTTCGAGCGTCGCTACACCGCATCTACAGACATTAAAAAAGCCGAACTGATTGAAGGAGTTGTATACGTGGCTTCCCCCGTCCGCGCGAGAAGACATTCCAGGCCCCACGCAATGATAATCCATTGGTTGGGAGAATATTGTGTAGCGACACCTGGCGTAGATTTACATGATAACGCCACTGTCCACCTGGATGCCAATAACGAGCCTCAACCCGATGCCTTATTGCGCATCGAACCAGAAGTAGGGGGCAACTCTTTCATAAGTGAAGATGACTACATTGAGGGTGCGCCAGAACTGATTGCCGAAATTGCAGCCAGCAGCGCCGCCTACGATCTGAATGACAAACTCAATGCCTATCGTCGCAATGGCGTACTTGAATATATTGTCTGGCAAACCTATGAGAACAGAGTTGATTGGTTCGCACTGCAAGCAGGCCGCTACGTCCCGATCTTGCCCGATGATAATTCCATTATCGCTAGTCGAGTCTTCCCTGGTTTGTGGTTGTCCGTAGAGGCCCTGCGCCAAGGCGATCGCCGGAAGTTAAAGGCCGTTTTGCAGTCAGGTTTGCAAACAGAGGCGCATCAAGAATTTGTTCGAGTACAACTGAAAGCCTTGTAGAGAAAGCCTTTAGTCCACTGGAAATTCAAGGCAGGCGAGAATGTCTTACTCTGTGAGTTCAGGAAAGTCCTCTAAAATCTCAGCATGAGACATTCCGGCTGCCAACCAGCCAAGCACGTCATAAACAGTGATACGCATACGCCGGATACAAGGCTTACCGCCTCGCTTATCCGGCTCAATTGTAATCAGGTCGCGATAGCTCATGGCCCATAGATGTTTAGGATCTAGTCTAGCTTAACACATCACGGCACTTATGAATTTTGAACAGATTTGGCAGCAGTATGACTTTACCGAAGCTGAGTTGTTAAACATGGGTTGGCAACTCCCTGGCGATTACCTCCTGCATTTGAACTATTATTGGGACGAATGGGGACAGGTGAGCGATCGCTCACGCCCCCTGACAGTAATTCTACTCGACTGCACTCGTCTCACCGTGCAGTTGAACCCGACGCGCCCAAAGTCAGGTTATCCATCTCACCTAGGAACCATCGTCGGTTGGGGCTTAGTCTCGCCGTCAGAGTGGTGGCTTCGTCAGCAACTTTCTGAGGACTTGTGGCTGCATTTGCGCTTTGAAATCGGTAGCGATAGCTTTATTGAAGCCCTCTGTCGTTCTCTAGCAGTTCAGCAGCAGGAATTTGCCCTTTCAGTTAGCAGTGCTTAACAGCCTCAGATCCTACCCATGCTTGCTTAGTCATTAATTGCTAATTGACTGAGGCGTTTAAGAATGCTCAAAACCCGATACAAATCATTCCCGGGGTTGCGTAGGGAAAATTCAGCAGAAGTAGCGTATCGTGGTACTTCACCTTTGACTAATTTGATGAAAATGAACGTGCCTCCAGTGGCGATCGTGCCAAAGCAAGGTTTCTCTAGATCGGGGTTGGCCAGCATATAAGCTATAATTTGTGGGAGTCCAGCCTCGATCGAGAAGCTAGCCCGTTTGGACTCGATTACCATTACCCACAATTGCTCTTGCAAAACTAGGGTGTCAATGCTACCCTTGATTACCACTTCTTCATCAGACACTGAAATCTCTATAGGATGTTCTGCTTTGAAGTGAAAAGGCGGAAGATAGAATTCCCCGATAAAGACAAGAGGGGAGACGATCGCTATGTTGACTGGCTTTTCGAGGAAAGGAGTTTTTCTAATCAAATTAAAATATCCAGCTTTTACCCGGTCTAACAGTTGTTTTTGCGAGTCGGTAATTTCTGGCAAGTTGTCTTGCCACTCGCGGAAAAATTGGTCATCGTCAACTAGCTGAAGGTGAAATATACGTTCTAAGTCGTCCAGGGTGACGTCTTTAGCTGAAATTGTTTCTGCCATAGTTGTGATTTGTCAGATGTTATGAATTAATAGTCCGATCGAGGAATATTATTGTCTGATCGGGAATGGTGCTCCGACATTAGGTATTTTCCTGCTGTATCCCATGCTTGTCAAGTGAAACAGGGGAAAAATTTCCCCACATCTCGCGACGTGCTTCAGTGATATCTGCTGCTGTAATCTTAATTCCCAAGTCAGCACACAACCCTTTGATGCTGCGACGCGGGCGCGAATAATTACTCTTTTGCACGAGAAACTCCGCAAAGTCCAACAATTACTGTTGTTTGTCTGGGGGCAATTGTAGCAGTTTTTCTAATACTGCTTGCTGAATGTCTGTGGTTTTTATCATTTTGATTACCGCTGTCCCACCCAAAAACTCCGATCGCCCCGGCGGGGTAACTACTGCAAACAGTGGTAAGCTAGTTGAGGAGTTTTGTAACAATCGGACTATGGCAAAGATCAACGATAACTACCTGAAGCTCAAAGCTGGCTACCTGTTTCCCGAAATTGCTCGCCGGGTAAATGCCTTTGCTCAGGCCAATCCTGATGCTCAGATTATCAAGCTGGGTATCGGCGACGTGACTGAACCCCTACCAGAAGCCTGCTGCACCGCCATGATGAAGGCAGTTCAAGACATGGGCGATCGGGCCACCTTCAAAGGCTACGGTCCCGAACAGGGCTACCCCTGGTTGCGGGCAAAAATTGCCGCTAGTGACTTCCAAGCCCGGGGATGCGACATCGATGCTTCGGAAATCTTCATCTCCGACGGTTCCAAGTGCGACACGGGCAACATTCTCGATATCTTTGGCCATGATAATGCGATCGCCATTACTGATCCCGTATATCCAGTATACCTCGACACTAACGTAATGGCAGGCAATACTGGACCCGGCAACGATGCAGGCAAGTATGAGGGTATACGGTATCTGCCCATTACCGCAGACAACAACTTTACCGCCGAGATTCCCTCAGAGAACGTCGATCTGATTTACCTATGCTTCCCCAATAACCCTACTGGGGCAACGGCGACCAAATCAGATCTGAAAGCGTGGGTAGACTATGCTAACGCTAATGGTTCGATCGTTTTCTTCGATGCCGCCTACGAAGCTTTCATCACAGATCCGGATCTGCCCCATTCTATCTATGAAATTGACGGGGCCAAATCATGCGCGATCGAGTTTCGTTCCTTCTCCAAAAATGCCGGGTTTACGGGTACTCGCTGTGCCCTAACGGTAGTACCCAAGACCCTCACGGCGAAAGCAGCGGATGGTTCTGATGTAGAATTGTGGAAGCTGTGGAACCGCCGTCATTGCACCAAGTTCAATGGCGTATCATACATCGTGCAACGGGGGGCAGAAGCGGTCTATACTGAAGCAGGACAGGCACAAATCAAAGCATTAGTCAGTTTCTATCTGGAGAATGCTAAGATTATTTGTGCTAAATTAACAGCAGCAGGATTGAAAGTTTATGGCTGCGTGAATGCACCTTACGTCTGGGTGCAGACCCCTGCTGGTTTGTCCAGTTGGGATTTCTTCGATAAGCTGTTGCATAACTGCAATGTGGTAGGAACGCCCGGTTCGGGGTTTGGTGCCGCAGGGGAAGGTTACTTCCGCATTTCGGCGTTTAATAGTCGGGAGAATGTAGAAGAGGCGACGCAGCGGATCACCGAGAAGTTTAAAGTGTAGAGATTGGGGTGGGCGATGCCCACCCATCCATTGGCAGGCAATTCGATCTATGAAATTAAAGTGATATGTGATGTTAACCTGTAACTATCGTGTATTTCAAGAAGCAAACGGCGATTACATTATTCGGGAAGTATTCTATGCAGAGAATGGCTCGATTCTCGCCTGCACGGAAAATGCAGTTGAACCCTGGGGGCGATCGCCAGAAGAATTAGCCAAAGATATTGAGTCCTTCCAGGAAGCATTAATGCTGCCCGTATTAACTCTAGCTGATATTCCGACCGATCGAAGTTATCAGAAGCACGAGGGCAAAAACAACATCTCCCGCGAGCAACTCATGGCTGAACTCGGCTTAAGTCATCTATCACTAACGAGTCTTGGCGATGAAACATCGTAGTATGACAAAATCGGAACGGAGGTATTATGAACGACAAACATAGCCAGATTTCGCCGATACCCGAAGAATTTGCTAGCTATGAAGAAGCGGCAGACTTTTGGGATACTCACGACACGACCGATTATTTAGATAGCTTGGAAACCGTATCTCTAGAAACAGTGGATCTGAAACGGCGACAGTTTGAAGTTGAGGTGGATGCCGACTTGATGAAAGTGAGGTGTGGGGGTTAGTCAATTGGTTAACGATCTGCTGCGATCGACTATTGGCGATGTTGCCCAAAAACCAGGTTGATGGTTTAGGTGTAGAAGAGGCGATGCAGCGGATTACCGAGAAGCTTAAAAGGAAGAGGTAGATGCCTACTGACATGCAGTTAAAGTGTTTGTACCGAATTGGCTATCAACTAACATATGTGATGTTTCAGCCGATTCACCTTATTTGTGTTGACGAGCGCACTCAAAATCTATTCATCCTGGCAGGTAACAACGAAGAAATTGAATTTGAAGTCACCGGGGAGGTACTGTAATGAGTAAAATTGAGTATGTGACAATGTCGGACCAGCAGTTAAGGCAATACTTTCTCGAACATCGTGACGATCTGGCGGCACTCGAAGCTTACCTCGATCGCCGCCAGATCGCGATCGACTGAAGTCATAACAACCGCGAACGACCCCGACTTTGATGCCAAAATCATAGCTGCAATTCGTCAGCAGATGAGCGATAATATTTAATCAAGCAAAAACTCAGGGTCGAGACTTTCTTCTGGGGAAAAAGTCGCCGACATTGGCAAAGTATCCAGGGGTAAACCAGTCTCTAAAGCGGCTAACTGTCTGGCATCAAAATAACATTCATCAAATACTTCCAGGAAGTAATTTTTCAGACTAGGACTATCTTGAAAGGCTTTTCTCAAGCGCCGACGATGTTCAAAAATAGTTGCCAGCCAGCTATTTGAACGTTTTTCGACCTGATATTGATACTTAAGGAGGTGCATCAATAGCACAACCAAATTGCTTTCTAGCGCCCGTCGTTCTCTTTTTCCCATATCTGTGAGTTCTTCAATGAGATTAGCAATATCTAACTCAGCAAATTTACCTTGCTGCAACTGCTTAACCGTCCCTTGCAGCCAAAGATAGTAGTCTCGATCGTAAAGGCTGGAATGACCAGTTGTTATGATTCGGGATACCGTCATATGTTCAACTTCTTAAGCGACCAAAGTTTGGCTACATTATAGCAGTAAAATTGGATTGGCGATCGGCTTGCCAGAAACCGGGTTGCGAAAATTAAACAAATCTTAACAAGCCCAGTTGCACGAGGTACAGATTTACGGTAGAATCAAAGAGCAGTAAATTTCAACTAAGTGGTGATGGTGCGATTCGTTCAGGCGTAAACTGGCGACGGTGAAGTCTGGTCTGGTTTCATTTGCCGGATAACTCTGGTTATCATGGGGGTTAAATTCCCTCTCCCCAGGTGTGGGGGGTCGAGGGTACTACCGGTCCTTAGTGCTGCGGGGTCACATCGCCGTGGTGCTCCGCTAGGGCTTAAATGTAGGATAGCTGGCAGCCTAACCCAGTGACGCCGCTAGGAAAGATGCTCATGGTTAGAACAAGCGAACCTGTTAAAGCCTCGTTACATAGAACCAGCGGAATAAGGCTTATACGCTGGCCCAAAAGGGAAAATGGTAGTTAGTGTTGGTAGTCATCTATTGCCAGCATCGCACCCAAAGAACTCCCGGGGTATAGCAGGGGCCTACAAGCATCGAGAAATGATACCAGGGAACGAAGTAACCTCACGTGAGCTGTCCCCATTTGGACCAGTTAGATGTAAAGCGCAAGCCGCGAAGAGGAAGGATGTTCTAAGAAGCCAACGCCTGGGGTAATGCCTGGGATATGCAGACGTGGGACGGATATGGTAAGAAGCCTTTGGTGAAAGTAGCCCTAACACGTCGCAAAACTTAGGAGAAATCCAAAAGTATGAATATGGACTAGAGTCTCAGCCGGGTCAAGTTCAGAGCCCCGATAAATTGCCAGAATGGAGAAATGTTAGAGAAGAGCGGCTAGAATGGTTTGCTGAACTACCCTCCGCGATCGCGCAGCGTGCGCGCAGCGCATACCTTCCGGAGCTGAAATCATTAACGGTCCAATAGGATTGACCATAAGGGGTAAAATTACAGAGGGTAAGGGGAATACGGGGTAACCCAATATGTCTAAGGACAAGCCCCAGCGGTGAAAGTCACAAGTCCGGTTCCGCTCTTGGAGGGTTGGGGAGTGATTCCCAGCTCGACCCCGACCACAATCAAAGAACAAATCCTTGAGAAAATTGACCAGTTGCCAGAGTCAGCATTGCTGGAGGTATTGGAATTTGTGCGTTCTCTAAAAGCTAGGCACCAACCCCAGCTGCAGCAGAGTGATGCCTGGAAAGCTTATCTGGCTTCTAAGCAGGAAAGAAAGGAGGTATACCGTCGCCTTGCTAGTTCCTAAGTTTATTACCTAGATGAAGTATTGGCAATTCACGCCGATCAAATTGCCAGCTTTGGGGGTACTGCGGGCATCCGCGATCGGGGTTTGCTGGAGTCGGCCTTGGCTCAACCCCAAGCTACATTTGCTGGGGAACTCCTGCACCCAACGATCTACGAGCAAGCAGCAGCCTACTTTTATCACCTGGCAATGAACCATCCCTTTATTGATGGCAACAAACGGACGGCGTTTGCGAGAATGGATGCCTTTTTGCGGATGAATGGCTATGGTCTCAATATTACCGATGACCGGGCTTATGACCTGGTGATGCAGGTGGCCAGAGGAACTCTGAGCAAGTCGGAATTGGCCAGCTTTTTAGAGGGGGCGATCGCCTAATTCAGGCTACAATATAGATGGTGGTGCCCCCCGATCGCAAATCACCAGTCACCAGTTTATTTGGAGACATTCCTAATGGTACAGATCGTTTCTAAACCTTTAACACTGGCAGAGTTTCTGAAGCTACCAGAAACGGAACCCGCTAGGGAGTACATTGATGAAGAGATTATCCAGAAACAAATACCGCAAGGAAAGCACAGTACAATTCAAACAGAACTGTCCGCTACTATCAATGCAGTTCTGAAGCGTCAGCGGATAGGACGAGCTTTTTGTGAACTGCGATGTACCTTTGGCGGACGATCGATCGTTCCGGATATATCTGTGTTTGTGTGGGAAAGAATTCCTCGCGACGATCGTGGTGAAATTGCCAATGTTTTCTCCCTAGCCCCTGACTGGAATATTGAGATCCGATCCCCCGACCAGAGTCAGACGCAAATTCTCGAAAAAATTTTGTACAGCCTGGAGTTTGAAACTCAGATGGGCTGGGCGATCGATCCTAAGGAGCAAACATTATCAGTTTATCGTCCGCAGCAGCGTCCGGAAGTATTTGACGAATCAGCCCAGCAGCTTCCCGTGCCATTCTTTGCTAGCGATATCCAACTGACTGTGGGAGAATTATTTGGTTGGCTGTTAGCATAGACAAATATTACTTATTTGACAATAAGTAACAAAAAAACTAACATAATTCTTCTTGCTAGCGATAGGTCAACGAAACTTACCCCAGCAATGCGACAAGCTATGGCGATCGCGGAAGTCGGGGACGAGCAAAAAGGCGAAGATCCCACGGTGAACAAACTCAACAGATCGCTGCAGACTTGGGCGCTATCTGCCAGGTGGCTAAAAATCGCTCCCAGAGAATTCATCGAAACTCGCTGGGCATTAATTTTGCGAATGTAAAACTCGATTACTGGAGGCTCTGCCTCCCTCCGGTTCGTTCCCAGCCAGAGACTGGGAACTCCCATTGGGTGGGGCTACACAAACAACGCTGGCCTGCGCGGGCTATATTACAATGCAGGAGATGCTCCCTAAGCAACCTCAGATAAACAGCATATCCTGAACAAGTTCGCTAGGCCCGAGAATGGAGATTAAGGGCTTGCGTCACGTGACTCTATGGCAAAGTCACGCAACTTTATTGCAGAGTCACGCAACTTTATTGCAGAGTCACGCAACTTTATTGCAGAGTCACGCAACTTTATTGCAGAGTCACGCAACTTTATTGCAGAGTCACGCGACTTTATTGCAGAGTCACGCGACTTTATTGCAGAGTCACGCGACAATCGTCTCGAAGGCAGCACCGATGTCTTGCTAGTCCCATGGAAACAACTGTGATGCCTGTGGCCCTATTCATCCTCCCACTCATCCTCCCACTCATCCTCCCACGGATACTCTCACGGATCGCCACTGAGTTTTTGATAGGCATTACGGGCAGCGGCCTTTTCTGCATCTTGCTTCTTTTTACCGGTACCCCTTCCATAGACCTTACCTTTGACGCAGGCCACAGCCCTAAATCTACGTGCATGATCTGGGCCCGATTCATTCACAATTCTGTAGGTTGGCGTTATGCCAAAACGGGCGAGAATTAGTTGCTGAAACTGGCTTTTCTCATCCACGACTTGCACAGCAATTCCATCGCCATCATTGATTATTTCTTGTATCAGGGGTTCAATAAAGCTGCGTACTCTGTCCAATCCAGAATCGAGATACAATGCACCGATATACGCCTCAAAGGCATCGCTGAGTATGGTTTCTTTATTGCGCCTGTCTTTTTTGACACTGTGACCGAGGTACAGGCGATTTCTCAAACGAAACTGACGGGCAAAGGTAGCCAACTGGGACTTGTCCACCAGTTTTGAGCGCAGGATTGTCATATCACCTTCGTTCATATTGGGATAGGTGCGATACAGCAGATCGCCGACGATCAAGCCAAGGACAGCATCCCCGAGAAATTCCAGCCGTTCATTATCGGGACAGTCGCGATGTTCGTTGGTGTATGATGAATGGGTCAAGGCACGCTTGCGCAAGTTGCGATCGGTAATTTCTGGCAGTTTCATCATGTTCAGTGCAGGGTCATCAAAAAATCTGATACTATTTTAAGACAGGATAAGAGATTATTGAGCATTAGACATCTTGCAAAAATTTATTTTTGCTCCGCAATAGCAATTTAGCAGCAATTTTAGCATTTCTGCAAGAGGTCTATTGGTCATTCTCAAGGCGATCTCAACAAAGCATTGAACCCTGCTTGGGTAAAATGTTTATCGTGGGTGAGAACATCCTTAATTTTCCGCTCCTGCATAATCAGCATAGAAGCGCAGTCGGTCAGACTGTAACCCTTGTCCATCCTTTTTTGATAGAACTCAAGTGCCTGACGGAATTGTTCGGGAGTTTGTGGGACAATTTATGTAAGGCGATCGTTTCGCAGTTCTACCGTGAGTTCGACAGCTATCCGACGGAAATAAGCTCCCCTTTCACAAAAATAGTTGAGCAACTCGGTCAGAACCATCTCACTGGTGACCGCAGTAAAGACACCTAACTCCTGCAATAATACTTTTGTACGCTGATGTAAGTTACTGCTTCGATCGCCGATGGCAATGAGATAAGAGGTATCGAGAAAAATACGCCTCATTCTTCTTTTGGTGCTCCATACATATAATGTTCAAAATTGCGAGCCAAATCCCTCGGGAGTTTAGCCCATTCTTCGTCGGGAACCCGCGCACCTATTTCCATGAGTCGTTTCCAGAGAGGTTTCTCTTCGGGCTCAAGGGAAATTATCTTACCGTTGTCAGTCTCATCAATCAGCAGGTGCTTCTCTTTCCGTGCGCTCAGGATCTCCAAGCTGGCGTCAATGTAGGCGTTAACAAGTTTAGCCGCCCAGGTCGGCAAACCCCGATCGCCTTGAAGATAATTGAGGGCCGCGATCGCCCCATCAATCGGCAAATCAAAAAAACTATAGTCGATCGCCTGCCAACTCCCGGTCGAATTCGGCTGGATACTCGTCGCCTGAGCAACTAAACGGTATTGTAGCTGGCGCAGATAAAAGGCCACCTCACGCAGGTACTTTTCCTTGGCGTCCGGTCTACAAGCATCCTCGGGCAAAATAGATGAGGCCGCTTGCACTGCACCCTCCATCAAATTTGGGGCATTTTCAGCCAAATACTTAGCCCCAGCAAAGTAAGCCGCTGCCCGTTCCAGCCTTTGGGCAACCAGTTCCAGTTCCCGATCGTCCAGAAAACGACCTTGACCGGTAGCATCGACGATCGCTTCTCTGATTGTAGTTTCCATAGCACTTTTCCAATTCACCATTTGAGTCTATTATAATCAGAAGTTTTATAAACGCGAAGTATGGACGTAAAAGCAGCAGTTGATTGGTACATGGAAGGTAAAATTAACATCGATGACTTGATTACCCACGTCATGCCGATCGACCAAATTAATGACGCCTTTGAATTAATTGCACAAAGGCGAGTCTATCCGCACCGTTTTAACATTTTAACAGCACAAAGGTTCGTTGTTGTACTTCAGCGCCAAGGTTCCCAATTCCTATGTTTAGCCCCTGCGCAGCGGAGGGGGCCCGGAGCGTGGGCTTTGTCCCTGTAGCCGCACCCCTCGTTCCCACGGCTCTGCCTGGGAACGGGTGACGGAGATCGCGAATAATTTACAGCCCTGTTATTCCCCATTAGCAAATTATGTCTACATCAGTCAACATTATTTCCGAACATGCCTGTTTCGGCGGCCAAGTCAGTTTTCACAGCCATCATTCGGAGACCTGTAACTGCGAAATGCACTTTGCAGTTTATCAACCACCCCAAGCAAAATCAAAACCAGTGCCAGTCCTCTATTTTCTCTCTGGTTTAACCTCTACAGAAGAGAACTTTATCATGAAAGCCGGGGCGCAGCGGTACGCCGCAGAACAGGGGTTAATGTTAGTTATGCCAGATACCAGTCCGCGGGATACTGGCATACAGGGTGAAAACGACGAGTGGGATCTCGGTACGGGTGCAGGCTTCTACGTTGATGCGACAATGGCACCCTGGGCGTCCCACTATCAAATGTACAGCTATGTGGTCCGCGAATTACCTGCAATCATAGCCGAAAACTTTCCAGCGATACCGGAAAAACAGGAAATTTGCGGTCATTCTATGGGCGGACATGGGGCCTTAGTCTGTGCCTTGAGAACCCAGAACAATATCAGTCACTTTCCGCTTTCGCCCCGATCGCGGCACCGATGCGCAGTGATTTGGGACAGAAGGTATTTACCAATTACCTGGGTACCAAGCAGGAAACCTGGCGGGTTTACGATGCCAGCGAATTAATCCTTACGGCTAAATATAGTCGTCCCATTCTGATCGATCAAGGAACGGCGGATGAATATCTCCCCCAACTGCTACCAGAAGTATTTTCCGAAGCTTGTCAAAAGGTCGGTCAACCCCTAACCTTACGCATGCAAGCAGGTTACGACCACGGCTACTACTTTGTCTCCACCTTCGTCGCAGACCACATCCGCCACCATGCTGCTGTCTTGTGCGAGTAAAAGAAAAACGGCGATCGCCCTTTAGTCAAGCTTGGGGCGATCGCCTTTCTTCATCAGCAAGCTGCTGGTTCTGGCGCTGCTGCTGGTTCTGGTACCTCTTCCTTGGGCGGTTTTGGCTTCTTCTCAAACACTTGGATAGCTGCCTGGTCCCCCGCGTTACCAGGCGGGAGCCAGGTAACGAGGCCATTAGGGATAGGTTCTCCCATTTGGTTCTTGTCTTCCGGTAGGCTACTGGCCCGAGCGCCCTTGACAACAGGGTAAACGCACGCTTCGCTAAATTAGTATCGAAGACTACAGACAAAAGTCTATACAATACTCCGGACAGTTTTTAGACCCTCAACACAAGGGTTGCAGCCCTTCGCGCCTTATTTTTTTCAATGTCTGCCCCAGGGCTAACTTGCCTAAAATTCACTATCGTGAAAGGCTGACGCTGCGATGCGCGACAAGGGGTACGGCGAGTAGCGCGACCGCCCGACTTGTGCATCGCAAGGCTTGCAGCTACGTACAGCCAAAACGGTCCCATATTGAAATAGGGTAATCAGGAGCGATCTCCCCACCGTCTAGTCCTGAATCTCAATGATATTGTAAAATTTAATATATGAACTTCATCACTCAGACATAAATTTAAAATTGTCTCATTGAATTAATTATGCTCACAACTAGGTTGCTGATACCATTTTGAAACAAGGAAGCTACAGATGTCGAGCCCGTTCGTCAGTTCGACAATCTCAAATGAGATGACACAGCCGCCCCAAGCCCTACTGGCGGCAAACAACTACCTCAGAAGATTTACGTAATTTAGGTTACGTGCAATTATCTATCTAAAAATCTCGGATTTTGCGGTTTCGATTATTTTGCGAGCGGTTGTATTATTCAATCTAGATGATCGAACCCCAAACCAAGAGCAATATGAGATGAGATATAATTCATACCTTTGGTCAGATCAGGCGATCGCCGAGCAGTTTTCTCATATCTACAATGTAGTGAGGGAATTTGACTTAAAAAGGCTAGATATGAAAAAAAAGCGCTGTTACCAGCGATGAGGAAATCTGCCAGAATAACCCTATACTTTATTGGAGAGAAATTGTTGAGCAACTATGAGTCATCCGGCGATGTCTTCGGAGTAGTGCGAATACGATGTCCCCGGGGTAGTGCGTAAGAGCGCTGGGGACATTGAGCTCTCCGAAGACATCGAAGCGGTGGAGGGTATCACCAATATACGCAACCCGATGGACTTGTGGTAATTGTAAATTAACTTGCCGCAACAGGAATCAAGATCTATGAAAGAAAAGGACAATGAAATGGCTAAAACTTGCAGCGCACCATTAAAACCCAACCCCTTCACAACCTATCGAGACCCGAAAACAGGTCGATGGGTTGTCGTAAACAGTGATACAAAAAATAAAAAGGCTAGCACGTAACTTAACGGTCACGCACAAGCTATGAAGTATGAAATATGAAAATCAAGTACCGTCTCCTTTATCAGGTTAAAAGTCAAAAGCAAAACTATATTTAAATTTTTTAACCTTTGACTTTTAACTTTTGAGTTGATAAGTCGGGCGATCGGTCACCGGGTTGTTGTCAGGCCGGACATCGTCTTAACCCCAGGATCGACCCGGTTTCTACCGAATACTTGACCGATACTTTAGTTCTACAGGTTGTTGCTGGCATAAGCATCCATCCTGTAGGCAGGGGTGCGTTGGTTGTAGTCAGTCGGAGTACCTGTGACAGACTTAGCCAGCTGTTCAAACTTTTGAGAGTTCCAGTTCCGTTCGTGGATGGGCTTGGACTGTTCGCCCCGGAAGTAGGCTTGAGTACCGATAATGGAGCCTGCGAGCCAACCGACAATCAATAGAGCAATTACGATGGTCATCATTGTTTTTCTCCTGGTTCGGGATTCTGTAAACACATGTAACAACAAGTCAAGTTATGTAAGGGTGACTGAACGGGTAACTGTTTGTGATGTTTGTCACCCTTGCATACAGAGATTCAGCGACGTTCTACGTGACTGATGGGAGTAGTAAAAGTGGATGGGTCTAGTTCGACAGGTTGTTGCTGGCATAAGCATCCATCCCGTAGGCAGGGGTACGTTGGTTGTAGTCGGTCTCCATACCCGTGACAGACTTAGCTAGCTGTTCAAACTCGGAGGAGTTCCAGTTCCGTTCGTGGATGGGCTTGGACTGTTCGCCCCGGAAGTAGGCTTGAGTACCGATAATGGATGCTGCGAGCCAACCGAATATCGATAGAGCAATTACGATGGTCATCATAGTTTTTCTCCTTCAAATTATGTCATCTTGATGTGCGTTGCTAATGGGTTAGCTGATAACCAATGCCGTCAACAGCAAAGAACCGACGAAGGTCATCGCTAGCAAGCCTTGCAGAAGGTAACGGCGTTGTTGCAGTCCGTCGGGATAGGAGCCATAGTACATTTTCGGCCCGATGGGATAGTTGTTGAGAATGCCGTTTTCGTTGGTTGTGGTGTACATTGTTGCTTCTCCTTCTTCAAGCTTCTGTAAACAAATGTAACAACTTTTAAAGTTAAGTCAGGGTGACTTGACACTGAAATGCTTGTGATGTTAATCACCCTTGCATACATAGAGGTGGAGTTAGCTGCACAGGAATGTAGTCAACAGCAATGAGCCGACGAAGGTCGTCGCTAGCAAGCCTTGCAGAAGGTAACGGCGTTGTTGCAGCCCGTCGGGATAGGAGCCATAGTACATTTTCGGCCCGATGGGATAGTTGTTGAGAATGCCGTTTTCGTTGGTTGTGGTGTACATTGTTGCTTCTCCTTCTTCAAGCTTCTGTAAACAAATGTAACAACTTTTAAAGTTCTGTTAGGGTGACTTGACACTGAAATGCTTGTGATGTTAATCACCCTTGCATACATAGAGGTGGAGTTAGCTGATAGCCAATGCTGTCAACAGCAAGGAACCGACGAAGGTCGTCGCTAGCAAGCCTTGCAGAAGGTAACGACGTTGTTGCAGCCCGTCGGGATAGGAGCCATAGTACATTTTCGGAGCGATGGGATAGTTGTTGAGGATGCCGCTTTCGTTGGTTGTGGTGTACATGTTTGTTTCTCCTTGTCTGTCCTACTGTAAAGTAATGTAACAACTTGTAAAGTTATCTAACAGTGATCTGAAACCTATACAGTAGTGATCGATCTTAATCACATTTGCATACAGGGAAGCAGTGGCAGGTGGCGCGACCTCGTGGGGTTAGCTACAGGCCAATGCCGTCAACAGCAAGGAACCGACGAAGGTCGTCGCTAGCAAGCCTTGCAGAAGGTAACGGTGTTGTTGCAGTCCGTCGGGATAGGAGGCATAGTACATTTTGGGCGCGACGGGATAGTTGTTGAGAATGCCGTTTTCGTTGGTTGTGGTGTACATTGTTGCTTCTCCTTGTCTGTCCTTCTATAAAGTAATGTAACAACTTGTAAAGTTATGTAACAGTGACGTGACAGGGAAATTAGCGTGACATTAATCACACTTACGTACATAGAGGCAGTGACGGGTGGCATGACTGATAGGAGTAGTAAAGGTAACAGTAGACTCAATGCAGGCACCCAAAGCTTCAGCGGTGCTGGCCAAAGCCTCTGCTTCTGCCGGCGTCGAGTGACCCCGATAGAGGACGGCCAAACCGCCAACTTTGAGAAATGGCAGGGCATATTCTAGGCAAACGGTAGCCGTTGCTACAGCACGCAGGAGGGCAAAGTCGTATTTTTCTCGATAATGGGGTTGTTGACCAATTGTTTCGGCTCTGCCGATCGCAGTGGTGGCATTCTCGATGGCCATCTGTGCTAAGAGGGTTTGCAGAAATGCAATCTTTTTGCCGGTGGAATCGAGGAGGGTGAGTGAGGAGTGAGGAAAGGCGATCGCCACTGGCAACCCCGGAAACCCCGCACCCGTACCAATATCGATCATCTGTGGATGATTGGGGGTTCCGGCATCATCGGTTAACAGAGGGGCGATGGGCCGCAAAGAATCCCAGAGGTGCTTCTCCCAAAAGGAGATCGGGTCGGTAATGCGAGTTAAATTGAGTTTAGCATTACCGGTCAGAATCAGTTGATAAAGGGATTGAAACAGTTGTTGTTGTTGTGATTCTGTTGGTTGCCAATGGAGAGTTTGCAGCCAAACATCGGTCATCTGGGGCAGCACTTGCTGTGGATGGGGTTCTGTCATGTTATTAGTAAGGTTCGTAGTAAGCACGAAGCGTGCTTCCGGGGCGCGAAGCGCCTAGGGGGAACAAGCTTCCGGCGCGGCTGTGAGAGTTGCTGGTTCCACGGAGCGCAGTTCGCCGTGGTTAAGGCTCCAACAGCGGTCGGCGATGCTGACTAATTCACTCGGATCGTGAGTCACAATCAACATAGTCCAAGAATTTTTCAGCCTGGCCAAGAGGTTCACCAACTGCTGGCGGATAGAGTAGTCCAACCCAGCGGTAGGTTCATCCAACATGAGGGTATGAGGCTGACGAATTAGCTGCACGGCCAGAGCGATGCGTCGCTGCTGACCGCCACTGAGAGCGTGGGGGGGACGGTGCAGGGGTAGATCTTCGAGTCCTACTTCCGCTAGAGCTTGGCGAACTCGCTCGTACCCTAACTCGGGATGACCGAGGCGCAATTCTTCTAAAATGGTACTTCCACAGAAATGCCGCTCTGGAAACTGAAATACTAATCCTGCTAGCTGTTGCAATTCTTCGGGGGTGAGTTGCCGATCGCGCCATTTGATTTGACCAGCGGTTTGGGTGGCCAACCCTGCTAAAATTTCCATTAAGGTGGTTTTGCCAGAGCCACTCGGTCCGATAATTAGTCCCAACTGTTGGGGACTTAACTCCAGGTCGATCGACTTCAAGATCGCGGTGGGACTTGCAGCGGGGTGATAAACTAGATTTCTCAGATAGAGCATAATGACAAATAGGATTTTTTGGACTTAAGTCAGGGACATTCGCCCCTACATATAGTTGCTTGCGTCGTCGTCCAGCCGGAGATTACTAGCGCTCCTAACGTCGCGCCGCTGCGCTAACGGGGGGGTCAACTCATATACAGCACAAGTTTAATCCCTCCGACCCCCCCGCAATGACAAATAGGATTTTGCCGGAGATTGCTAGCTGCTGCCCGACCCCCCCTCGCAATGACAAAGGCGTCATCAATGCTCCCGATCGGGGGATAGATGTCTTCCCATACGATCATGATTACACTAGGATTGATAAAGCCAGTGAAAGAGAACTCCGATCGAGCCCCAAATGAGAGAATGGTTTGTTGCCCCCCGGCGGTTGTTTGGTGCCGCTGCTGCCACTCTGGTCCTGACTTTTAACCTCTGGGTGAGCCCCAGTCAAGCGGGAGACCCCTTTCGCCCTAACAGTCCCTATGATATGGGAGAGGAGACAGAAGCTGCTTTCAGATCGTTGTTTGAGTTGGGGAACTATTCCCAAGCTGCCGAGTTCCTGCGCCAGGCCGAAACTCAGGAGTCCCAGGAGCCCCTGACCTATGCGATGATTGCATCTATGGCCTATGTCAAACAAGATTGGCAATCCCTCGGTCCCTATGCTACCAAAACTCGCGAGATGGCTGAAAATATCCTTGCTACTCAACCTTTGCGGGGCAATCTCTATATTGCTGTTGGTCATTTATTAGAAGGGGCTTATAATCTGGAACAGCAAGGTCTCGTCCTAGGTCTCCCCCAAGCCCTGCGTAAACTGCAATTAGTGTATAATTTTCTGGATAAGGCGTCCGCTATTGATTCGTCCGATCCAGAACTAAACTTAATTAAGGGATATATGGATTTAATGCTGGCTATGGCTTTGCCCTTTGCTAACCCTGCTGACGCGATCTCTCGTTTGGACAAGTATGCTGCTCCCTCTGCTTTCGCTGACTGGGGGATAGCGATCGCCTACCGAGATTTGGATGATTACGAGAAGGCGAACGAGTATGCTGACATCGCCTTGGCGTCTGTCCCGAAACATCCTGAGTTACATTATCTGAAAGCCCAAATCTTAGTGAAGCTGGGCCAGCGGGAATTAGCCCAGGAATATTTCCAGACTGCTTTAGCCCGATCTCCGCAACTCCCCAAGGTGATTGTGGCCCAAATGTTTTATGAATACTGCAAAAATAAAAGGAGGATTGATGGGATAAATCGCGATTGCGACGACCTGCGAGACCCGATTAAGGAGGATAATGATACCTGGTGGGGTCCAGAAAATTTACCTCAACTTTTCTGTTCTCATAAAATCGAGAATTGTTCAGATAACAATCAAAATTAACAATCTATATCATCCCGATCACAATTCTCCATTCACAATTAACAATTGGCAATTATGCAAGTACAGTTTCGCGAGATCGATACTTTTGATTTATGGATATGGGTAGAGTTCAGTACGGTGCCCAGCGAGATGGAAAGGATGTACGTTGAAGAAGTATTTAACTCCTGGTTTTACTTGGGAAAATTGGGAGGG
The DNA here is from genome assembly GCA_963921275.4 of uncultured Hormoscilla sp. Taxonomy (GTDB): domain Bacteria; phylum Cyanobacteriota; class Cyanobacteriia; order Cyanobacteriales; family Desertifilaceae; genus Hormoscilla. Next base: position 518,465 of record OZ001293.3, read on the forward strand.
TTTAATGCGGAAAATCTTCAGGTGCAGGAGGAAGGACTAGACCTGAGTTACATGGATTATGATGCTGAGGCGGGTGATGATACGATGATGGCCCTGATGCATAATATGGGAGATTTTGAGTATGAGGGTGTTTGGGGTCGTTGTTGGTTCGATCTGGGCACTAGTGATGCGATCGCCCTTGACGTTCTAATGAATGCGCTGTTACAATTTAGCAAGGATTATGTGCATATCGAAACCCTGATCGTCGGCGGCGAAAATGGAGATTGGCCCATTCCTAAAGAACGTCATCAGCAGGATTTGGTTGAGGATGGTTATTATGTCTAAATCTGAGAAAATTAGGGTGCTAGCTTTGGGGTTGATTAGAGATGGCGATCGCATTTTTATCGGCGAAAGCTACGATCCTGATCGGAAAAAACCCTTCTATAGGGCCATGGGAGGGGGGGTGAAGTTTGGTGAAACCAGCCTGGAGGCTTTGAAACGGGAATTTCAAGAAGAAATTCAGGCAGAATTAACTAACATTCGTTATCAGGGCTGTCTAGAAAGCATCTTTTTCTTCAAGGGAAAGCCCGGTCACGAAATTATCCAACTCTATGAATGCGATTTTGTTGACCCCAAGTTTTACCAATTGCAACAGATCCCATTTACAGAAAAAAAGAAGCAAAAACTGGGGCTATGGGTGGAGATAGATAAGTTAAAGTCGGGTGAGTTGTATGTAGTACCGTCCCAGTTTTTAGATTACTTATAAATGTTACTTCACAGGAGGCCCGCCGGGGGTTGCAAACCCCCGGCTAACAGCTAAAGTCGGTTGAAAACCGACTAAAAAAATTGTCGGTTTCAGCGTAGGTTGGGTTGAGGAACGAAACAAAACATTCGCGATCGCATTCCATGCATCACATGGTGTAGGGGCACGGCATCGATAATATTTGGATATGAACCGAAATATATCTATTGCCGTGCCCAGGATGGATATTGCCGATCGCATGATGTGGTCGGGAACAGAAGGAAGCGATCGCATCCCATCCGGTCGGGGCACGGCGTATATAACATCACGATCGGAACCGATAATCTGCTGATGCCGTGCTCCTACAGTTGTCGTGCCCCGAATGGAAATTGACGATCGCATGTTATTTTACATCTTAATGCCAAAGGGCGATCGCGATCGGGCAATCCACGCACCCTACCGGATCTAATATAATAACCTAAGTTGCGACCTATTAAAAAAAATATGAATTACCCACTTAGACTTTACAGATATTTGGGATATTTCGTAGCTTTTGATACAAAATTATATTTTTTTTGTGCTAGACGGCGGGTTGGCTGTTTATAGGTTATAATGTACTAAAATAATAGTTAATTGCTGGGGGATGTAGATGATGGAAGATATGATTACAACAATTTTTGTTCTTTGTGACGAGCTACTAAAAGCGTTAAATATAAAAGAAGATCCACAAGTAAAAATGAACAATGCCGAAGTGATGACAGTCGGATTAGTTGCTGCATATTTTTTCGGAGGACACCACGATCGCTCTTGTCAATTTATGGTCGAACACAAGTATATAAAAAATTTGTTAAGTAAAAGTAGGTTCAATCGTCGATTACACAATATTGAGGAACCAATTTGGATGTTTTTCTTCCAAGTTATAGCTCAAACATTTAAAGAACTCAATCCGGGTCAAGAATATATTCTTGATAGTTTCCCGGTGCCAGTATGTGATAATATTAGGATTGATAGATGCCAAATTTATAACAAGGAAGAATATCGAGGGTATATTGTTAGTAAAAAACGTTATTTTTATGGATTAAGAGTTCATATGTTGGTAAACAAAAATGGAAAGCCAATAGAATTTTATCTAGATCCTGGTAGTTATAATGATGTTAAAGTTTTGCAATCTTTTGGCTTTGACTTACCATCAAATTCAATAGTTTATGGAGATAAAGCTTATAATGATTATCAATTAGAGGATTTACTAAAAGAGTCGTCAAGTATAATGTTAAAACCTTTGCGAAAAAAGAACTCAAAAAGAAAAGAATATTCTTGTTTTGAATATATACAAAAAGTAACAAAAAAACAAGTTGAAACCTGTTTTAGTCGAATCACCAATTTGTTTCCCAAGTCAATTCATGCTGTTACATCTAAGGGATTAGAGTTGAAAATAATTCTCTTTATCATAGCTTTTTGTATCCAATTTTTATAGGTCGCAACTTGAGTTATAATAGCTTCGGGATCTATCCACTCTGACCAGAGCCTACTCTCTACTCGGTGCCGACCATGTCTCAAAATAACCGCAACTCTCATCCTATCTTTCTGATCGGGGCGATCGCAGGCATAATAGGTGCGATCGCAGGAGTAATCGGTACATGCATTGCTGTACTGACTTACCTGGACATCAAACCTGACGAGCTTATTCCTTCTGCTGTCATCCCCACCCCACCGGTTGACTGGGAAAAGGCGACTCTTGCCAAAACCCTCACCGGGCATTCAAACACTGTCAGGTCGGTCGCGATCAGCCCTGATGGCAAGACTTTAGCCAGTGCCAGTAATGACAATACTATCAAAATCTGGAGTTTGGAGACATTTCGAGAAATCGCTACCCTCACCGGGCATTCAAGCATTGTCTGGTCTGTGGCCTTCAGCCCCGATGGCAAGACTTTAGCCAGTGCCAGTTTAGACGATACTATCAAAATCTGGAGTTTAGAGACATTAGGAGAAATCGCTACCCTCACCGGGCATTCTTCCTCAGTCAGTTCCGTCGCGTTCAGCCCAGATGGCAAGACTTTAGCCAGTGGCAGTTTAACGACTATTAAACTCTGGAGTTTGGAGACATTCGGAGAAATCGCTACCCTCGCCGGGCCTTCTAACTGGATCCTGTCCGTCGCCTTCAACTCAGATGGCGATGGCAACACTTTAGCCAGTGGTAGTTATGACAAGACTATCAAAATCTGGAGTTTGGAGACATACCGAGAAATCGTTACCCTCACCGGGCATTCAGACATTGTCTGGTCTGTCGTGTTCAGCCCCGATGGCAAGACTTTAACCAGTGCCAGTAATGACAATACTATCAAAATCTGGAGTTTGGAGACATACCGAGAAATCGCTACCCTCACCGGGCATTCAAACTATGTTTAGTCCGTTGCCTTCAGCTCAGATGGCAAGACTTTAGCCAGTGGCAGTGATGACAAGACTATCAAGATTTGGCGGGCAGGAGCAAGCAAGTAAAAGGAAAAATAGTATTCTCCTGTTGTGAGATTTTCTGCAACATTACTGAACATATCGTCAACATTACTCTGCTATCTAGAGCGCCAGGGAAACCCAACCAGCTTGGTGAAGTATGCAGGTGCCTCTACAATACTTCTCGGTTAAGCGTCTTATTTGTCATTGCGAGGGGGGGGTACGTAGCGATTAACTTATGCTCAACTGAGTTAACCCCCCCTGAAGCAATCTCACCGACGACGCCGAAGCACTCTTCATCTCATACAGGACCTAACTTTTCCCGTTATCTTTTTGCAGGAAAAATTTGACGCTCTGAAAACCTTGTAAGCTCGTGAGTATTTCGCAATAGTTTAAATTTATTGCGAAATTTTTAAATCTTCAAACCCTTGCTATCAGGTGATTGTAGAACTTAGCAGGAAAAGTCAGATACAGGACGGGGGGATTGCTTCGGGGGGGATTGCTTCGAGGATCGACAAATAGTTTGTTTGAAAGCCCCCCTCGCAATGACAGATTATTAACCGAGAAGTATTGGGTGCCTCTATCATACTGGATCGGGCAGGAGTATGTTATCCTAGGAAGAGAAGATTCAGATGGAGGGATAGTTTATGAAAATTAATTTTATTAATTTAAAACATTATTTTACCTTAAAAAAATCTTTGGTTCCGAGCAAAGCAAGGAAATTCTCATCAGCTTCTTAAATGCTATGCTCTATGAGGATAAAGAGACAATTTCTGATTTGACCATCATTAACCCCTATCAGGCTCCCCGACTGCGGGGACTCAAAGATACTTACTTAGATGTCAAAGCTCAGTTGGTCGATAACAAGACAGTGATTATCGAGATGCAGGTGTTAAATTTGGAAGGTTTTGAGAAGCAGATTTTGTACAATGCGGCTAAAGCTTATTCCATTCAACTAGATGCCAGAGAAGATTATACCCTGTTAAATCCAGTAATTGCTTTGACGATTACGGACTTTAACATGTTTGCGTAATTCTCAAAAGTCACTTCCAAATTTGTCTTGAAAGAAAAGTAATTTCTGAGCGATTACCCTGTTGATGATATTGAGTTGGTGTTTGTGGAATTGCCTAAGTTTAACAAAGAATTGGAGAACTTGGAGACCACAGCAGATAATGGCTTTATTTTCTCAAGACTGCCAGGAAATTATAGACAGTACCCGAGACAATGTCCTCAGTTCCGGAAATAAAGAAAGCCTTTGAAATTGCGAATATCGCCAATATGAATGCCTCAGAATTGGAAGATTTGGAAAAACGGGAAATCTATATCCACGACCAGCGAAATGCGCTCAAAAAGGCAGAAAAAAAGGCCAAAAAAGAAGGTCGCGAAATTGGACTCAAGGAAGGTAAAGAAATTGGGATGAAAGAAGGTCGCGAAATTGGGATCCAAGAAGGCCAAGAAATTGGGATGAAAACATCTCAAGAGGAAATCGCTAAGCGGCTACTTGATGTTTTAGATGAAGAAACGATTAGTCTGACTACAGGACTCAGCCTTGAGGATGTGCAAAAGTTGAAACTAGATTAATTTTCACGCTCGCCGCGATCTATTCTTAAATGTACAAACCAGGTTTTTCTCAAAATATGGTTTGTACATGATTATCAATCAAGAATATGTTATACTAGGAAAATAAGAGTCAAATGGAGGGATAGTTAAGTTAATGAAGATTAGTTTCATTAATCCTAAGACAGATTTTGCCTTTAAGAAAATCTTTGGTTCCGAGCAAAGCAAGGAAATTCTCATCAGCTTCTTAAATGCTATGCTCTATGAGGGAAAAGATATAATTTCTGATTTAACCATCATTAACCCCTATCAAGCTCCCCGACTGCGCGGACTCAAAGATACTTACTTAGATGTCAAAGCTCAGTTGGTCGATAACAAGACAGTGATTATCGAGATGCAGGTGTTAAATTTGGAGGGTTTTGAGAAGCGGATTTTGTACAATGCGGCTAAAGCTTATTCCATTCAACTAGATGCCGGAGAATATTATACCCTGTTAAATCCGGTAATTGCTTTAACTATTACGGACTTTAACATGTTTACAGAATTCTCAAAAGTCACTTCCAAATTTGTCTTGAAAGAAAAGGAATTCCTGAGCGATTACCCTGTTGATGATATTGAGTTGGTGTTTGTGGAATTGCCCAAGTTTAACAAAGAATTGGAAAACTTGGAGACCATAGCAGATAAATGGCTTTATTTTCTCAAGACTGCCAGGAAATTAGAGACAGTACCCGAGACAATGTTCTCAGTTCCGGAAATCAAAAAAGCCTTTGAAATTGCGAATATCGCCAATATGAGTCCCTCAGAATTGGAAGATTTGGAAAAACGGGAAATCTATATCCACGACCAGCGGAATGCGATCAAAAAGGCGGAAAAAAAGGCCCAAAAAGAAGGTCGCGAAATTGGACTCAAGGAAGGTCGCGAAATTGGGATCGAAGAAGGCAAAGAAATTGGCATGAAAACATCTCAAGTGGAAATCGCTAAACGGCTGCTTGATGTTTTAGATGAAGAAACGATTAGTTTGACTACAGGACTCAGCCTTGAGGATGTGCAAAAGTTGAAACTAGATTAATTTTCACGCTACGCTCGCCGCGATCTATTCTTAAATGTACAAACCAGGTTTTTCTCAAAATATGGTTTGTACATGATTATCAATCAAGAATATGTTATACTAGGAAAATAAGAGTCAAATGGAGGGATAGTTAATGAAGATTAGTTTCATTAATCCTAAGACAGATTTTGCCTTTAAGAAAATCTTTGGTTCCGAGCAAAGCAAGGAAATTCTCATCAGCTTCTTAAATGCTATGCTCTATGAGGGAGAAGATACAATTTCATTAGGGGTCGAGCTGAGAATCACTTCTCAACCCTCCCGTATGGCTGCGCCACGCTGCGCGAACGGAACCGTGCATGCGACTTTCACCGCACACGGCTACTGGGTATCAGGCCCAAATCATGGGTAGAATTACTAAGGATTACTCCCGTTGTCCCTTGCTACTTACACGTTTGCCCCTTGATATTCATTCCTCATCCACAATATGGACGGGCCTATGACGTCTTAAGGCTACTTGCATCAGTAGTTTCCTAATATCACCGACCCGCGTCTGCGTATCCGTGGGCATTACTCGGCGTCTTCCGCATGCTCTTGTCCTGAAGGACACGGCTGGCGCTCCCGCAAGGGATACGGCATGCTCCAGACACCTTCGACGTCTGGAGCATGCTCTTGTCCTGAAGGACGCGGCATGCTCCAGACGTCGCCCAGGCATTAGCTTCTCGGGCCATCTCTCCCATACGTGGCTTGCGCTATGCGCTGCGCGCACGCTACGCGGACGCACATCTGACTGGTCCTGACGGACAGCACACGTAGGGTTACTTCGTTCCCCGGTATCATTTCACGATGTCTTTAGGCCTCACTTTACCCCGGCAGTTCTTTGAGTACGATATTGGCCCAAAATCAAAGAGCCAATACTAACTACTTCCCCTTTTGGGCCAGCGCTTAAAGCCTTATTTCGCTGGTTGATGGTTACGAGGCTTACATGAGTTTGCTTGTTCTGGCCATATACATCTTTCCTAGCGGAGTTGCCGGCTTAGGCTACCAGCTATCCTACATTTGAGTCCTCGCTTAACACCACGGCGATGTGGCTCCGCCGCATTGAGGACCGGTGTCACCCCCGCACTTGAGGGAGGGGAATTTAACAATAATGAGTACCAGAGTTTCTAGTTTCCTAGACTAGCGTTCCGTGTTTGACTACGTTAGGCTAGAACGAATCGCACATTAGGGGTCGAGCTGAGAATCACTTCTCAACCCTCCCGTATGGCTGCGCCACGCTGCGCGAACGGAACCGTGCATGCGACTTTCACCGCACACGGCTACTGGGTATCAGGCCCAAATCATGGGTAGAATTACTAAGGATTACTCCCGTTGTCCCTTGCTACTTACACGTTTGCCCCTTGATATTCATTCCTCATCCACAATATGGACGGGCTTATGACGTCTTAAGGCTACTTGCATCAGTAGTTTCCTAATATCACCGTTCCCCGGTATCATTTCACGATGTCTTTAGGCCCTCACTTTACCCCGGCAGTTCTTTGAGTACGATATTGGCCCAAAATCAAAGAGCCAATACTAACTACTTCCCCTTTTGGGCCAGCGCTTAAAGCCTTATTTCGCTGGTTGATGGTTACGAGGCTTACACGAGTTTGCTTGTTCTGGCCATATACATCTTTCCTAGCGGAGTTGCCGGCTTAGGCTACCAGCTATCCTACATTTGAGTCCTCGCTTAACACCACGGCGATGTGGCTCCGCCGCATTGAGGACCGGTGTCACCCGCACTTGAGGGAGGGGAATTTAACAATAATGAGTACCAGAGTTTCTAGTTTCCTAGACTAGCGTTCCGTGTTTGACTACGTTAGGCTAGAACGAATCGCACTGATTTAACCATCATTAACCCTATCAAGCTCCCCGACTGCGCGGACTCAAAGATACTTACTTAGATGTCAAAGCTCAGTTGGTCGATAACAAGATAGTAATTATTGAGATGCAGGTGTTGAATTTGGAGGGTTTTGAGAAGCGGATTTTGTACAATGCGGCTAAAGCTTATTCTATTCAACTCGATGCTGGAGAAGATTATACACTGCTGAATCCAGTAATTGCTTTGACGATTACGGACTTTAACATGTTTGCGGAATTCACAAAAGTCACTTCCAAGTTTGTCTTGAAAGAAAAGGAATTCCTGAGCGATTACCCTGTTGATGATATTGAGTTGGTGTTTGTAGAATTGCCCAAGTTTAACAAAGAATTGGAAAACTTGGAGACCATAGCAGATAAATGGCTTTATTTTCTCAAGACTGCCAGGAAATTAGAGACAGTACCCGAGACAATGTCGTCAATTCCGGAAATCAAAAAAGCCTTTGAGATTGCGAATATAGCCAACATGAGTCTTTCAGAGTTGGAAGATTTGAAAAAACGAGAAATCTATATCCACGACCAGCGAAATGCGATCAAAAAGGCAAAAAAAGAAGGTCGAGAAATTGGGATCGAAGAAGGCAAAGAAATTGGCATGAAAACATCTCAAGTGGAAATCGCTAAACGGCTGCTTGATGTTTTAGATGAAGAAACGATTAGTTTGACTACAGGACTCAGCCTTGAGGATGTGCAAAAGTTGAAACTAGATTAATTTTCACGCTCGCCGCGATCTATTCTTAAATGTACAAACCAGGTTTTTCTCAAAATATGGTTTGTACATGATTATCAATCAAGAATATGTTATACTAGGAAAATAAGAGTCAAATGGAGGGATAGTTAATGAAGATTAGTTTCATTAATCCTAAGACAGATTTTGCCTTTAAGAAAATCTTTAATTCCGAGCAAAGCAAGGAAATTCTCATCAGCTTCTTAAATGCTATGCTCTATGAGGGAGAAGATACAATTTCTGATTTAACCATCATTAACCCCTATCAAGCTCCCCGACTGCGCGGACTCAAAGATACTTACTTAGATGTCAAAGCTCAGTTGGTCGATAACAAGACAGTAATTATTGAGATGCAGGTGTTGAATTTGGAGGGTTTTGAGAAGCGGATTTTGTACAATGCGGCTAAAGCTTATTCTATTCAACTCGATGCTGGAGAAGATTATACACTGCTGAATCCAGTAATTGCTTTGACGATTACGGACTTTAACATGTTTGCGGAATTCACAAAAGTCACTTCCAAGTTTGTCTTGAAAGAAAAGGAATTCCTGAGCGATTACCCTGTTGATGATATTGAGTTGGTGTTTGTAGAATTGCCCAAGTTTAACAAAGAATTGGAAAACTTAAAGACCATAGCAGATAAATGGCTTTATTTTCTCAAGACTGCCAGGAAATTAGAGACAGTACCCGAGACAATGTCGTCAATTCCGGAAATCAAAAAAGCCTTTGAGATTGCGAATATAGCCAACATGAGTCCCTCAGAGTTGGAAGATTTGGAAAAACGAGAAATCTATATCCACGACCAGCGAAATGCGATCAAAAAGGCAAAAAAAGAAGGTCGAGAAATTGGGATCGAAGAAGGCAAAGAAATTGGCATGAAAACATCTCAAGTGGAAATCGCTAAACGGCTGCTTGATGTTTTAGATGAAGAAACGATTAGTCTGACTACAGGACTCAGCCTTGAGGATGTGCAAAAGTTGAAACTAGATTAATTTTCACGCTCGCCCCGATCGTTTCCTGGTGAGGTTGGGTTAATGCACGAAACCCAACCTACAGATCGCCTCCCGACCTTGCCTCTATTAGCTTTCGCGCCACATCCCGGGCTATTGACAAGGTTTCAGTAATGGTTCTTCCCTGTGCGACCAACCCTTGCAGATCCTCAGAGGTTGCCAGATAAACTCCTTCTGGTAGTTTTTCGATCTGGATATTCAGCAATCTTTCCATGTAGTTTTTCATCTCTTACCCTCTCGTTACCCTCTCATCCTCTCGTTCCCAGGTTCTACCTGGGAATGATTATCTGGAGGCTCCCGCCTCCAATAAGCGCATCTGTGCTGATTGAAGTATCTCATGTCTTTAATCAAAATAGCCCGATCGCACCTGGAGGCTGAGCCTCGGGTTTGCGTTCCCAGGCCGAGCCCGGGAACGAGTTAATTAGTGCGATCGCACCTGGAGGCTGAGCCTCGGGTTTGCGTTCCCAGGCCGAGCCCGGGAACGAGTAATTTTGACAGATGATATTAGCTTGATGCGGTTTTGTTTCTTTTTTACAATTTTTTTAGTCGGTTTTAATCGACTTTAGCTATTAGCCGGGGGTTTGCAACTCCCGGCGGGCCGGCGAAGAGACAGAATTATTGAATTTTTTTATTCTGTTATTTCCGCCGCGATCGCCTTACCAATTTCCAGAGAAGAAGTCGCCGCAGGGGAAGGGGCATTGCAAACATGGATAGCATTTTGGCCCCGGACAATGAGAAAATCCTTCACCAGGGAACCATCGTTCTTTAATGCTTGGGCGCGGACACCCGCCTCAGAGGGAACCAAGTCTGCTGGGGTACATCTCAGTTAGGCGATAAGTAATTATACTTAGTGCTTGTCTCCCTCAAAACGGTACATAATTTAGGCACTGTTGACCACCCTTGACCCATGAACTCCCAAAAGCAGGCTGAACTCCAGCAACATCTTGACGCGATTGCCGCGATTCTCTACCAGGAAGCCGACCCCACTGAACTCACCACCCTTGAAGGCATTGAGAAAAACGTTCGTGCGCTTGCCCAAGAACACGTCTGGCCTCAACTAGGAATTTTTTTATCAACACGGCGACTTCCCGCCGCACCGGAAAACAGCGCACCCTGACCAGTATCCTGGGCAAACTAACCCTCACCACTGCTCAAGCCCAACAACTGCAAGTTAAACCGGGAACTCGTTGGAGTCCGTATGTGGAAAAATGTTGTTGGGTCGTCAGTGCCAATGCCTCTTACCAGAGAGCCGATTTTTCGGGCCGTCCGCGGACCATACAAGATCTCGCGATGCTGACTGGGGTGAGCATCTCCCACAGTACGCTCCAACGCTTTGTTCAACGAGAGGACTGGTCTGAGGTAGTGCGATTCGTTCCGGCATAAGCCAGTAGGTGAAAGTCGGGTCTGGCTCTATCAGCCAGATAACTCTGGTTATCATGGGGGTTAAATTCCCCTTCCCCAGGTACGGGGGTCGAGGGTACTACCGGTCGGAGGTGCTGCGGAGTCACATCACCGTGGTGTGGAGCGAGGACTTAAATGTAGGATAACTGGCAGCCTAAGCCGGTGACGCCGCTAGGAAAGATGTTAATGGTTAGAACAAGCGAACCTATGTAAACCTCGTTAACCAGAACCAGCGGAAGAAGGCTTATGCGCTTGCCCAAAAAGGGAAATGGTAGTTAGTATTAGCTCTTGCCTCTGGCTAATAACGTACTCAAAGAACTCTCGGGGTATAGTAGGAACCTAAAAGCATCGCGAAATGATACCAGGGAACGGAGTAACCTCTCGTGAGCTGTCCCCATTTGGACAAGTTAGATGTAAAGCGCAAGCCACGAAGAGGAAGGATGTCCTAAGAAGCCAACGCCCGGGGTAATGCTTGTGGATATGCAGACGTAGGACGGATATGGTAAGACACCCTTGGGAAAAGTAACCTTAATGTCACAGAACTAGGAAGAAATTCCAAAAGTACGAATCTTGGATTCAAATCTTAGCCAGGTAAAGTTCAGAGCCCCTACGAAAAGCGGAAAGCAGAATGGGGAAGATGTTAGTAAAGAGCGGCGAGTATGGTTTGCTGAACTATCCTCCGCGAACCTTCCGGAGCTAAGTACTTAAACGGTCCAATAGGATTGACCATAAGGGGTAAAATTTCAAAGGGTAAGGGACAACGGGGGTAACCCCCAGTAATCCTACTGATGACAGCAGCTTACCAACCAGTAGCCGTGTGCGGTAAAAGTCGCTCTTCAGGTTTCGCTCTTGGAGGGTTGGTACGTGAGTACCAGCTCGACCCCGACCAAGATAGCTGAACCGATTCAGGAGCTCAGCTTGGATGGCGGCATGATTCGCCTTCGTACCGATTTTTCGGGCCGTCCGCGGACCGTGGAGGGTCAACCTGGTGAGTGGCGAGAATACAAAGCCTTAAATGTCCATGAGCAAGGCAGTGTGGCTTTCTTCAAGGATAATCAAGGGCTGCTTGAGTGGGTGAATGCCCAGCCCCTAGGGGCGCAGTTCACCGGTCTCGGAGATGGTCATGATGGGGTGTGGAACATTTTCAGTGGTATCGGGACACCAGAACAACGTATCGAAGTGCTCGATTGGTATCACCTAATGGAAAATGCCAATAAGGTGCAAGGGACACCGGCTCAATCCGATTTTTCGGGCCGTCCGCGGACCGTGCAGATCCGATTTTTCGGGCCGTCCGCGGACCGTGCACTCCTGTGGCGAGGGGAGACCCAGAGGGCGATTAGTTATCTGCGCCAACAGCAATGTCGGGGAGCCACAGGGTTGATCAACTACTTGAAGCACCATCAGACGCGCATCATTGACTACCAGGCTAGCCCTCCTGGCGTCGGGCCGCTGCGCGAACGGGCAGGCAGCTCGGCACTCGATTGGCTCTGGTCGGGTTGAGTCCCTGGTGAAACAAATTGGGTTAAGGGTGAAATTACCGGGGGCACAATGGCGAGCCGAGAATGTGCCGATTTTTCGGGCCGTCCGCGGACCGTAGGTGTTGAAGCATCGCTGTGCCTACCTGAATGGCGCATTAGTTGCCTAATCAGACTCAGTAAATCCACTTTTGCTGAGTAAATATACTCATCGCCTAACTGAGATGCACCCGTCTGCTGCTTGCACTTCGGGAATCAACTTTTGCAAGCTGCGCACAAACGCTGCTTTACTCGCAGAACGAATCATTTCTTTAATTCCTTCTGCGGCGTACTTGCTTGTCAATTTCCAAAAGCCAGGGTATGTTATTACCTCCGCCAAGTCTCTGGGATCGAAATCTGTCTTTTTATAACCTTCCCGCTTCAGACTCAGAACTGCATTTGGTCCCGCGTGGATGCTACCATCGATCATTCTGGTAAAATGGACCCCCAGAAAGGGAAAGTCCGGATGGGGTACCGGATAAATTAAACCCTTGACTAGATCCCGTTTCTCTGGTATCAGTTCGTAATACTCTCCCCGAAAGGGCACGATCTTCGCCTCCGGGTCAACTTTACCTAATTTTGCCACCCGATCGCTATACAAACCGGCGCAGTTAACGATCCAGCGAGTCGGAAAACTCCCCCGATTAGTTTCTAGCACTTGCGTGCTGCCTTTGTCAAGGATTTTCTCCACCTTAGTATTCAGACAAAGTTCCGCACCTTGTTCCTTGGCTATTTCCGCATATTTTTGACAAACTTGTCCATAGTCAACTATGCCCGCAGTTGGCACTTGGATCCCTGCTATACAGCTAACATGGGGTTCGATCGCCCTCACCTCGTCGCCGCTAATTTTGGTCACCGAGAGGCCATTTGCCAAACCCCGCTGATAGATATTTTCCAGGCGGATCAGTTCCGACTCTTCTGTCGCCACAATTACCTTACCGCAAATCTCATGGGCAATGCCATGGTGCTGACAGAATTCTACCATCGATCGATTGCCGTCGCCGCAAAACTTAGCCTTAAAACTCCCCGGTTGATAATATATCCCAGAATGGATCACCCCGCTATTGTGACCGGTCTGGTGAACGGCCAGACTGGATTCCTTTTCTAACAATAGAATTTTAGCATGAGGATAGTGCTGACCCAATGCCATTGTCGCCGATAATCCGACTATGCCGCCACCGATAATAGCCAAATCGTACATCATATCATATCCGTTTGAGCGACCACATCAAAAAGGGATCCGGGGGATCGGAAAGTATGTGCAATTACCCGAATTTGATATCATTCGTAAAACTGGATTATTTCCCCAAAATTTGCTTCACCGTATTCCACCCAGGCGATACAATTTCCGACGGCGTCGTACAATTCGATCGTATCTCCATGATTGCGCAAACTCATCGAGTCCGTGCGATTCGTTCTAGCCTAACGTGGTCAAACACGGAACGCTAGCCCGGTTTCATTAGCCAGGAACTCTGACCGCATGGGGGTTAAATTCCCCTCCCCCCAGGTACGGGGGTGACACCGGTCCTCGGTGCTACGAAGCGACATCATCGTGGTGCTAAGCGAGGACTCAAATGTAGGATAACTGGCAGCCTAAGCCGGTGACGCCGCTAGGAAAGATATCCAAGGTTAGAGCAGGCAAACATGTGCAAGCCTCGTTATAAGGAACCAGCGAAATAAGGCTATATGCGCTGGCCTAAAAAGGAAATGGTAGCTAGTATTAGTTTTAGACTCTGGCTAATATAGTACTCAAATAGCTCCCGGGGTATAGTGTGGACCTAAAGGTATCGCGAAATGTTGTTAGGGAACGAAGTAACCTCTCGTGTGCTGTCCATCAGGACAAGTTAGATGTTAAGCGCAAGCCACGGGGGGAGGGATGGCCCAAGAAGCGAATGCCCGGGGTAATTCCTGGGATAACATCTACAGTAATGTAGATGATGCTGGGTAGCCAGCGCTGACGTGGGTCGGTGATACTAGGAAGCTGCTGGAATGAGTAATCCTAAAAAGCCACGGAACTAATCCGAAACGCAAGTGGAGGATAAGGTATGGATAACTGGTAAAACTGACTTGAAAATGGTGATACTAACGGTTATCAGAACAACCACTCGCTAAACCAGGAAAGGGAAGAAAAGACAGGCGGCAAGGGCTAACGGAAGTAATTCCTATTAAGTCTACCTATGAAAAGGGCCTAGTACCCAGTAGCCGGATGCGGTGAAAATCGCAAGTCCGGTTCCTCAAGGGAGGGTCGGGAAGCGATTCCCGGCTCGACCCCATCCAGACTCGATCTAGTCACCCGAAACCGCTTCACTTCCCCGGAGGCGATCGCGCCATCAAGTGGTTCCGCCCCACTATAGCTATCGCGCATTTCCCAACCTGTCAAGTCGATCGCTTCGGAACTAATATTTTTCAACTCCACCCATTCCTTACCTTCATCCCGCCCGCGAGGGTCTGGTAAAGCCGCATAGATGGCGATCGGGCCATTTTTCTTTCCGAGCGTGCTATCCGATCGTAGCACGCGGGGCACATTTCCCATAAATATCGGGAAAAACGAGCGAATATAAACACCTTTGCTGCCATCTAGTTCCGTATTTCTCAACAGCACTAACTTATAATTAGCATCATCAAGGGTCGTGCGCTGACTATCCTCTCTCAGCATACCACACAAGCTTTCATAATACATCACCGTCCCCATTGCTATTTCGCATTCCGGACTCGTGCCCACAAAGAACCCACTCTCTTCCTTAAACAGTTTTGCGATCTGGTTTACCTGCTTATCCGCGTAATTCCACTCCATCTGTAACGTGACCATCCTAGGATTTTTCGCCCCCGCGTCTCCTTGCCGATAATACTTATAACCCCAATAATTTACTCGCTTCTTTTTCTCATCCAGGTAAAATTTAATCCACGAATGATACCCCGATACTTTTCCCTGACTTACCTCCTCCCTGAATCCTTGATAATACCTGCCTTCCCCCACAAATGTATGTTCAAACCCCGACGCATATTCAGTCCCATTTCCATAGTAATAGTTAGTATAGGGCTGAAACCAAATTTGGTACAACTTTTCTCGAAATTATAACTCCGATAGGTTAATCCTCAAGTCCTTGCCGATGTAATCAAAGGCGATCGCCATCGGTTCCGTTGCCACGATCGCATCCATAAACTCATTAATTTCCCTCGCTTCTGCCTCCGTCATCTCCTCCGTTCCTCTGGTGCTGATCACATAATTATCCAAAAGTCTCATAAAACTTTTATAAGTTGGCCCGCCAAACTTCTCCTCATTTACCCGATAGAAGAGAGGACGATCTGCCAGAGTGCGATCGCCCGAAGCTTGCACCTGTTCGTCCAGGAGAATATCAGCATTTTCATTCTCCCATTCTCCCGACTCCTTGCGAGATGATACGGATAATTGATTGCGATCTCCGTCCCAAAGCCTTTGATAAATATCGCTCATTCATCCAACCTCCTAAGCAATTCACAACTGACAACTAACAACTGACAACATCCAAATCTAGTAGAATCGATGGTGGGCAATGCCCACCCTACATGCTAACGAAACATGCTGCTGACCGAACTATCCTCATGGATACGCCAGATCGTCTCCCCGAGCAAATTAGCTACCGAAAGTACAGTTAGTTGTGCAAACCGTTTTTCCTGTGGCACTGGAATAGTATTAGTCACGATCACCTCTTCAAACACAACGCTAGAGAGGCGTTCAATTGCTGGAGGGGAAAAGACAGCATGAGTCGCACAGGCATAAACCTGACGTGCCCCCACTTCCCGCAGCATCCTAGCACCTTCACTGATTGTACCAGCGGTATCAATCATATCGTCTACCAAAACAGCAGTTTTTCCCTTTACATCCCCAATCACATTTAAAACTTCCGCCACATTGTGAGATTGGCGTCGCTTATCAATGATTGCCAGAGGTGCATCATCTAGCTTTTTAGCAAAAGCTCTCGCTCTTGCTACCCCACCCACATCCGGGGAAACCACTACAATATCAGATAGTTGCTTGCTAGCCAGATAATCCAGCAGGACGGGAGAGCCGTAGACATGGTCGAAAGGAATATCAAAATAGCCCTGGATCTGGGCTGAGTGCAAATCCATCGCCAGAACTCTACTGGCTCCAGCTTCTACAATCAGATTCGCCACTAGCTTAGCAGTAATCGATTCCCGCCCAGCCGTTTTGCGATCGGCCCTAGCATAGCCATAATAGGGCAGCACCGCCGTAATCTGACGCGCCGAAGCCCTACGGCTAGCATCAATCATAATCAGCAATTCCATCAAGTAGTCGTTGACTGGAGAGCAACTTGGCTGTATTAGGTAGACATCGCAGCCTCGGATTGATTCTTGAATTTGCACGTAAATCTCGCCATCGGCAAAGCGTTTGCGAATCATCGGTCCCAAATCTAAGCCCAGGTAGCGAGCCACCTCTTGAGACAGAGGAACATTAGCCGAGCCAGAAAACAGCCGCAGACGGTTATTATCGCTAATGGTTGGTATAGTCGGCGGCATAGTCAAGGTTGCAGAACGGATCACAATAGTGCCTCGAAGCGCATTCATCGCCATCTTATCATGCTCGCTCTTATAACATGCTCTCTGATTTTTCTGATATTTTTATATTTATGTGAAGCGCACCGGTTACAATTATTCAATATTTCTTAAGAGTTGTGAACTGCTGCCCGCTAACTTTGTCTAGCATATGCATGTCATATTTTTACGCTAAGGATCGGCTTATGAGTCTGAAAGACCGCATCACAGAGGACATCAAAACGGCTATGAAGTCCAAGGATAAAGTCCGTCTGGAGACAGTCCGCAGCATTAAAAAGCTGCTATTGGAAAAGGAAGTCAGCGTCCGCCCTCAAGGTCAAGAGGCCCTGACGGAAGCCCAAGAACTGGAAGTGCTGGCCCAGCTAGCTAAACAACGGCGGGAGTCGATCGCACAATACCGCCAAGCGGGCCGCGAGGACTTGGTGGCACAAGAATCTCAGGAACTGGCAATCATCGAGGAGTATCTACCGCGCCAGCTGTCTGATGAGGAGGTGGCTGCCATTATCGATGAGATTATTGCCCAGGTGGGTGCTAGTTCTCCGAAAGATATGGGCAAGGTGATGGGACAGGCAATGCAGCAACTGAAGGGTCAAGCGGATGGCAAGAAGGTACAACAGTTGGTGAAAGCTAAGTTGGGGGGCTGAGTTCCTTCCCCTTGCCCGGGCCAGTTAGCACCAGTTGGCAATCTCGACTTTCGATCCGTTGTATGTTACTCTGAATGGTCAGGGATGGCGATCGCCCGTTCGGCACCAGACTGGCGATTGCCATCCCCCCACCCCTATGGCGGTGGGGCTACTCGAATATCACCCGCCTTACCTATTTATATGTTCAAGTTCAAAAAAATCCTCGCGCTTATCGGTCAAACAGCTTTAATCGGTTTAATCTCATTAGGATTGACAGAAATCGCCTTCCGAGTATACAATAAAATTAACCCCAGTTTTATTTTCTACGATCGGTCATACAATCGCTTTCGCGGCAAACCCAAGGCCCTGGACTATGATTTCACCTTAAACTCAAAGGGGTTTAAGGATGTTGAATTTAACCAGAAAAAATCTTCAGGTATATACCGCATATTAGGGATAGGCGATTCCTTTGCTTATGGAGTGGTTTCGTATCAGTACAATTACTATACTCGCGTAGAATAAAAACTGAATCAACGAGAGAAAAAATTTGAAATCATTAATATGGGGATTCCCAACTTGGGGCCGAAAGATTATCTCTCAATTTTGGTGAATGAAGGATTGGAATTAAATCCAGATATGGCGATCGTCAGTTTTTTCATTGGCAATGATTTTTCCGATATGCAACCTACCAGAAGCCTATATTCATATGTAGCCTCATTTATTAAGTTTGCGATCGACCTGCAGAAAAGCTATGAAGGACGGCAGATTCACGGAAATATGGTATATGAAGATGACCGACCGAGTATGGAGGCAGAAAAATTTTTGGAAATCCAAATCAACAGAAGCTATATTCACCTAAAGCAAAATGAATATTTCGAGAATCAGCTCAAGTCAGCAGTCAGTTATTTAAGCAAAATCAAGGAAATATGTGATGCCAAAAATATTGATTTTTTGGTAGTAATAATTCCTGACGAGTTACAAGTAAACGAAAAATTGCAATCTCAAGTAATTCAAGCATTAGAATCTCATCCAGATAATTTTGATTTTACACTACCAAATCGATTGTTGTCTCGGGAACTGGAAAGTGAAAAGATTGAATATCTAGACATGTTAAGTGAGTTGAAGTCGGTTTCTCAATCGAAAAGAGTTTGTGCGATTCGTTCTAGCCTAACGTGGTCAAACACGGAACGCTAGCCCGGTTTCATTAGCCGGGAACTCTGACCGCATGGGGGTTAAATTCCCCTCCCCCCAGGTACGGGGGTGACACCGGTCCTCGGTGCTACGAAGCGACATCATCGTGGTGCTAAGCGAGGACTCAAATGTAGGATAACTGGCAGCCTAAGCCGGTGACGCCGCTAGGAAAGATATCCAAGGTTAGAGCAGGCAAACATGTGCAAGCCTCGTTATAAGGAACCAGCGAAATAAGGCTATATGCGCTGGCCTAAAAAGGAAATGGTAGCTAGTATTAGTTTTAGACTCTGGCTAATATAGTACTCAAATAGCTCCCGGGGTATAGTGTGGACCTAAAGGTATCGCGAAATGTTGTTAGGGAACGAAGTAACCTCTCGTGTGCTGTCCATCAGGACAAGTTAGATGTTAAGCGCAAGCCACGGGGGGAGGGATGGCCCAAGAAGCGAATGCCCGGGGTAATTCCTGGGATAACATCTACAGTAATGTAGATGATGCTGGGTAGCCAGCGCTGACGTGGGTCGGTGATACTAGGAAGCTGCTGGAATGAGTAATCCTAAAAAGCCACGGAACTAATCCGAAACGCAAGTGGAGGATAAGGTATGGATAACTGGTAAAACTGACTTGAAAATGGTGATACTAACGGTTATCAGAACAACCACTCGCTAAACCAGGAAAGGGAAGAAAAGACAGGCGGCAAGGGCTAACGGAAGTAATTCCTATTAAGTCTACCTATGAAAAGGGCCTAGTACCCAGTAGCCGGATGCGGTGAAAATCGCAAGTCCGGTTCCTCAAGGGAGGGTCGGGAAGCGATTCCCGGCTCGACCCCATCCACAAACCTCAAGATACCCACTGGAATATTGCCGGAAACGAGTTGGCAGCAGAAATGATTTATAATATCTATCAGAGAATGCCGAATTATGAATACATTATTGATTACGGGAACGGATACGGATGCTGGTAAGACTGTGCTGACAACTTGTCTTGCTGCTTACTGGCAAACCTATTATCCCGATCGCAGTTGGGGAATAATGAAACCAATTCAGGCGGGAAAGGGCGATCGGGAACTATACAGGGAGTTATTTTCCCTAGACTTATCCCCAGAAGAGATAACACCGCTATATTTCCAGACGCCAGTAGCCCCACCCATAGCGGCCCAGCGAGAAGGAAAACTGATAGAATTGGCAAAAGTATGGCAGACATTTAACAGCCTGCAACAGAAAAAAGATTGGTTGTTAGTGGAAGCCTTAGGAGGGTTAGGTTCTCCGGTAACGGAGGAACTGACAGTGGCAGATATAGCGAGAGATTGGCGGTTACCGGTGGCCTTAGTGGTGCCAGTCAAGCTAGGGGCGATCGGGCAAGCGGTGGCCAACGTTGCCCTAGCCCGCCAGTGCGAGATTGAGATCGAAGGTATAGTCTTGAATTGTATCAACCCATGTTCGGACGAACAACTTGCGGACTGGACACCCATTGACCTAATTGAGTCTCTAACCTACAGGCCAGTTTTAGGAATTTTACCTCATCTGGCGGACCCCAAGGACTTAACAAAACTAGCTCAAGTTGCCTCAAATCTAGATTTAGAAAGATTGCTTCGGGGTTCGTATTCGGGTTCGTAGTAAGCACAAAGCGTGCTTCGGGGTTCGTATTCGGGTTCGTAGTAAGCACAAAGCGTGCTTCCGGATCGCAAGGACTAAAGTCCTTACTAGGAACTATTTTAAATTAACAATACAAAACTAGCTCAAGTTGCCTCAAATCTAGATTTAGAAAGATTGCTTCGGGGTTCGTATTCGGGTTCGTGGTAAGCACAAAGCGTGCTTCGGGGATTCGGGTTTGTAGTAAGCACAAAGCGTGCTTTCGGATCGCAAGGACTTTAGTCATTACTAGGAACTATTTTTAATTAACAATTGCTGGACAAACTCGTAAATATTTTCTACAGGTTGGTTATTGAGTACCCGATCTTTTATATCGATCAGGGCTTTAGCAAACTCGGGTGCCTTTTGACTATAATAGACATTAGCCGCTAGCAAATCTTCAAACACCTGGAGTTCAATTTCAGACTTGGTGGGGGCCCGGTCGCCCGCCAGCATAGGCGTTTCATACTCAGTACCAGTAGCATCATACTTGAGTAAAAATATCAGCGCCTCGCACTCGCGATGCAGCTGCTGTCGGAGCGATCGCACGTTCAGGTCAAGGCGATTAAACCCCAACTGACCGAAGATGCGCAACTCGACGATCGCCTGTTGAGTTTTCCCTTGCTGAGCGACTGCTTGCACCTTTGCTAGAGCCGCTGCTTCCAATTCTACCAGAGTTTGCTGCTTATTTACTTCTAAGTTGAGGCGCAAGATCGATCGCTGATAATAATCTTGTTTCAACTGGGCGTTAATTCCCCGTTTGTCTATCTCCACCAGATAGACTCCCCGTGGGTTTTGCCCTTGACTTTCCGCAATGCTATTAGCCTCTACGGAACCGGGATTAAAAATCCAACCTTCTGCAGTATAATGCTTGTGGATGTGACCCAGAGCCAGATAATCTACACCCGCATCTTTGAGTGGTAATAAATCTTGGTAGCGCAAGGCCCCTTCATAACGGGCAATCTGACCCTCTAACCCGTGATGAAATATCATGACAGTATGCTGGGGGCTCCCAGGCAACTGCCCGATTGCCGCTGCCAGTTGGGCGATCGCCTGGGGGGCCGCCGCACCGTACCACCGAGAGCCCAGAACCCGCACCCCGCAATCTAAATCTATATAGCCACCAGTTTTCGTCTCTGGCGTCCACAGGTCATAAATTGCAGCGATCTCAATAGCAGCTTCATTAGGTTCGAGCAAAATCAACTTTTCCCAATCTGCCAGATAGCGCAGCCAGCTACTTTTGGTACCATAGGGCTGGTTATCGTGATTTCCTTCAATGGCCAACACAGGAATACCCGCTTCCTTGAGCATATCTAGACAGACCTGGGCATGATTGAGGGTAGCTGGCAGAATCTGCCGATGTTCAAACAAGTCACCAGCAATCAGCACAAAATCCACCGCTTCCCCCACAGCGTACTTTTCCAAAGCATCCTGAAATGCCAGAAAAAAGTCTTTCGTCCGCTCAGCATTATCGTAGCGGTCAAAACCCAGATGCACATCGGCCACATGTAGAAATCGGGGCATAATTAATTCAAAATTCAAAATTATTAACCCTATAAATAACGTTTTTTATCCTGTCCGATTAAATACCCATCCATAAAATTTTATCACCTGTAGGTTTGGTTGAGGCACGAAACCAAACCTGTTATTGGGTAACGCGAGACATTGGTGAAGTTTTAAAAATTTTATGGGTAATTACCCACACATGATATTATTTGTTAGTTGTTAGTATAATAATGCTATCACAGAACACAGTAACAAAATCTTATAATGTAATCTAGCCCGCCTGCGCGGGCGAAAGTTTGTCTAGCCCCACCCCTCGTTCCCACGGCTCTGCCTGGGAACGGTTGAGGGCCTGGTAGCTAATAATTGATTAGATCGTGATAGTTCTGCTTACATACGCCTAAAATCCGCTTGTCGTTCTCACTCACTGAGGGACTTAGCTGGCGATATATTCCCGCACGATCGAGCGATGGCGACGCAGGTGGTTAATTGCTTGACGCTCTAGCTGGCGTACCCGTTCGCGACTGAGACCCATGCGTTGGCCCACCTGGGAGAGGGACAGTTCGTAACCATCTACCAGACCAAAGCGCAAGCTCAGAACTTCCCGTTGCTGGGGAGTCAGATCTGCCAAGAGTTGATTTATGTCTTGGCGCAGAGATTCCTGAGTCGTGTAGATCTCGGGGGAAATCCCGTCATCTTCCAGCAGGTCGGCCAATTCCGTGTCCTGGTTATCCCCAACCCGGATATCCAGAGAAATAGGTTGACGTGATATAGTCAGGTATTCCCGGATTTGACTCGGTTCTAATTGCAGTGCTTCGCCAATCTCAGCGGGAGTAGCTGATCGACCCAGTTTCTGGGAGAGTTCCCGCTGCATTTTCTTGATCTTATTGAGCTTTTCGGTAATGTGGATCGGTAACCTTATGGTTCTAGCTTGCTGGGAGATCGCCCGGGTGATTGCTTGACGAATCCACCAGTAGGCGTAGGTGGAAAACTTATAGCCCCGAGTCGGGTCAAATTTTTCCACACCTCGTTCTAGACCTAGGGTTCCTTCCTGGATCAGGTCCAGAAATTCCATGTTCCGCTTCTGGTACTTCTTGGCGATCGCCACTACCAGGCGCAGATTTGCTTCGATCATCTTTTGCTTGGCCCGCTGGCCCTGCTGCATTACCTCATCGACGTCCTCCTGCTCGGAGAGCATCCCCTTTTCTTTGAGCGCCCCCACCCACTCCTCTTTACTCGCCGTGCGCTCCAGTTTTTCTTCCAGAGCAACCTTCTCCATCAGCATCCACATCATTTGCTGCACCTGCTTCCCGTAGACAATTTCTTGCTCGTGATTCAGCAGCGGAACCCGACCGATTTCATGCAGGTAGATCCGGACTATGTCAGTGGTGTACATGGGTTTTTTGGCCGCCTTGCGAGTGGTGGTTTTTGTTTTGCTTTTTGTTTTTGCTTTTGCTTTTGCCATAGCTGCCCACTCGTCCTCCGTAACACCGTTTGTAAATACTTCCATATTCCCTACCTTGCTTAGTAGACCTGGCATCATAGATGCTTCTTTATATCTTTATGTTTCCCTGTTTTTCCGGATAAATCACAGGTTGTCCATTTTTTCTATGGCTGCGCCACGCTGCGCGATCGGACCCCTGATCCCTTTAATCACCTCTGATTTCCCCCACTGGCTGCGACCATCTCATACTCCGGAGCGAGTTTGATTTATTTTTATCCTAATCCGGATATTTCGATCTAAACTGTGACCGGGGTCATCCGTTTTTTTGAGCTGGTGGCATTAATTTTTACCGCCATAATTGCCTTACTTCCCGAATGTTATACCTACTTCTATGATGCCCCACCCACTGCCAGATGACCCTTTGCAGCCAATAGAGAAAACCGAACTTGTTTGAGATTACTTGCTCTGGAAAGTCATCCTCCTAGTAGCGTCTTTTACCTACATCGCTCTTAGTACCCCACTAATAATGAATACAGTTTGAATCTAATATATTCTACATTGGGGAAAAAATCAACCTCCTTCAGGCCAAGAAAATAAACAATCATGTATGGCCTGTATTATATCATAATCAGCAGCGTAGGACAAGTCTCGCCTGTCCGTGCCGGTGGGCAAATCAGAAGCCGAGGTCTTCTAGGGCTTCGGCAGCGGCGGCAAATAGGGCCTCATCGGGCAGATCGGACCAGGCAGTTTCGCCAATTTCGCGGTAGAATTTCTGGTCGTAGGGACGGGTCTGCATGACTACCGGCATGGGAACAGCATGGCCCAGAATGAGGGCTTGCTGCTTGGAATCGAGTTTGGCCAAAACGGAACGCAAATTACCTCCTCCAGAAACACCTGTGAATATCGCCTCTATATCTTTTTCGTCATTGAGTAGGGCAGTTATGCGAGTGCCAATTTGAGACATGACTTCTTTATCGATGCCCGAGGGGCGCTGATCTATCACCAGTAGGGTCACGAAGTATTTCCGCATTTCTCGGGCGATCGTGCCGAAGATGGTTTGACTGGCGATACTGGGATCTAGGAAACGATGGGCCTCTTCGATGGTGATTACTAGAGGACGGGGGCGATCGCCGGGATTTTTGGTCTGTAAGAACCTGTCGGCTTTGCGGACGTAAGCATAGTGGATGCGGCGGGTAATCATATTGGTGGCCAACATATAAGAGATGAGGTTGGACTGAGAACCGAATTCCACTACTACATGCTTGCCAGCGTCCAGGGACTCCAAAATCTGATCTATATAATTGTGACCGCTGAAGTTACGCAGGTATTTCAGACCCGTCAAACGATTCAGTTTCCGCTGCAAGGCCGCAATCGAGGTTTTGCTGCCATTGTTTTCTTTACAAAATTCCTCGATATCCAGGTTACTCATTTCCAGCAACTGGACTATCCAATTGTCGCCAAAATGATTCCGCAACAGCAGGGCACTGTCCAGGCTAGCTTCCGAGAGATTTAACTCCCTTTTGACCAAATTTAGGTCTTCAACTTCAATTTGATTGAAGCCGAGGTACAATTCTTGAGCATCTCGGATGCCTCGCCGTCTTGTCGATTCCGGATCGAGGGTGTAAACTATCACTTGGCCGGGAAATAGCTGCCGCAAGCCCTTGGCCGTGGCGAAGGATTTCCCTTCACAAACTGCTTCCCACCCATATTCCGAGTGCATGTCAAAAATTAGATTTACAGCCACTTGCTTGCTGATGATCCCAGATAGCAGCAGGCGGGCGAGAAAGGATTTTCCCGTACCTGATTTCCCAAAGATGCCATTACTCCGTTCCACAAATCTGTCTAAGTCGATACAGACTGGTACGTCCATATCAATTGGTTTCCCGATCGCGAAGTTGCGGCGTCCGGGGTCATCTTCCCAGCCAAATACGGCCCGAAAGTCATATTCTGAGGCATCATATACTTGGCTGAAATGGCTGGGAATGGTCTTGACTGGCATTAAATCTAGGTCGATGCTGGTTTGGGCCTGAAAAGATGCCAGAGGGTATTTGCCATTTTTCCCCTGGACAAAATTATCTTTTTCCCCCATCTTGGGGGTGAACATTAACATTGGAGTGAGATAGATCGTGCCATAAGTGCTGCTTCCGGCCAGGACTTCCTGCAATAAGCTATTGGACGGTTCGGGGGGGTTGGCGATAATTCTGTTGCTAGAAGTCCCTAGGGCTACGTCTGTGACTAGACAGAAAAACCGCGACCTCCTTCCCTGCACTACCATAAATTTTCCCACCCGCATTTCTTCGACTGAGACATCTGCATGCAGTCGCACTTCTAATCCCTCAGACAAAGACCCTTGAATTACTGATCCTAGTGGCTTGTTTGTCATTTTTTTATTGCTAATTGAGAATTGAGAAAGGCAGATTTATTTATTCATGTCCATAGCGCGACTGCGTTGCGCGATCCCAAATGCGCAATCTTTCATTCACCATTCTCAATTTTTCATTCACCATTTACTCAATCTCAATTGATGTTGGTGATGAGTTGCTAGATGCTGTGGGTGATAAGGGTTGGCGATAGTTGGCATAGAAGCGA
The DNA here is from genome assembly GCA_963921275.4 of uncultured Hormoscilla sp. Lineage (GTDB taxonomy): Bacteria > Cyanobacteriota > Cyanobacteriia > Cyanobacteriales > Desertifilaceae > Hormoscilla. The sequence goes on from OZ001293.3 coordinate 544,331, forward strand.
TCGCGCCAATTAAAGAAAGTTTCGTACATGGTATCATCTGCTAAACCGGGTACGCCTTTACCTTTGAGCCTTTCGGGCATATCCAGATATGGTCCATCTGGGAATTTAATATACATACTCAACCCTGCTACTGCGAAATCTGCTAGTGTTGGGGTGTTGTTTACGAGATAGGGATTATCTACTAATAGCAGACTCAGGGCTTCTAGGTTTTGCTTGAGAATGTCTTGGGCTGATTTGACCTCGTCAGGGCCAGCACCAACCCCAAAACCAAGAAAATCCAGCAATTCCCTTGGTATTGCTCCTACTATACCTTTGAGCAAGTCGGGCGTGGCGCTGGGCAATACAGATGTCCGCAGGTCTTGGTTTTGGCTCAGGCCTCCATATAGGGCTTTACGACTTAATATCCCTAGGGATGAGTCGGCCCATTCTTCCATCATCAAACATAGTCCTCGTTCTCTGGCGTCCGTGGGTATTATTGGTTTATCTGGATATTGTCGATCGAGATACATGGCGATCGCCGTTGAGTCGGCCACCACTGTGCCTCCATCCTCGATCACTGGCACCTGCCGCTGACCGGACATTTGGAACACTTCTATCTGCCCTACCCCCGGGGTTACTTCTATTTTCCGGTATTCCAGCCCCTTGTAATCTAGAATCAGCCGCACTTTCTCGCAGTATTCCGACAGCTCAAATTGGTACAACTCTATCATTTTTTCTCTCCCGATCGTCCTGACTGGTGTTCTTTACAGTTTTCTGTTGGCCCCGCCCCTAGCAGAATGCTGACCGACTTATTCGGGCAGGCTTGGGCCATTAGCCGTTCACTCTAACATTTTATCTACATTTCCTTTCCTTAAGTAAATGTTAAATTCACTGAAAATTTGCCTGAGTATTCGAGGGGAACTCCAGTAGGCTGCCTCCAGACTGCGATCTGTGGCAGAATCGGAATGGTTGAGGGAAGCAGTCTGATGATTGGACAAACCTTGGCTGGGCGATACGACATTATCCGCTATTTGGCAAGAGGGGGGTTCGGCACGACTTTTGTGGTTGTCGATCGGCTGCGTCCGGGGAACCCTGAGTGCCTGGTGAAGCAATTTCAGCCTATGGGGACGGATCCCCAGACGTAGCAGGCGGCCAGGCGGTTATTCGATCGGGAAGCGGAAACTCTGGAAAGGTTAGGAAACCATGACCAAATGCCCCGACTGTTGGCTCATTTTGAGGAAGATCGGCAGTTCTTTTTAGTTCAAGAGTTGATTGTCGGCCAGGATCTGAGTGCAGAAGTGAATGCCGATCGGCGGTGGCGGGAAGAGGAGGCGATCGATCTGTTGGAGGAGGTTCTGGAAGTTTTGGTGTTTGTGCATCAGCAGGGGGTGATTCACTGGGATATTAAGCCGGATAATTTAATCAGACGCGCTGCTGATGGTAAGATTATTTTGATTGATTTTGGGGCGGTCAAGCAAATTAGAACGGTGCAGTGCGATTCGTTCTAGTCTAACGTGGGCAACTACGGAACGCTAGGCCAGGTCCAAACTGGTAACTCTGGTATTCATGGGGGTTAGATTCCCTCTCTCCAAGTGTGGGAGTAACACCGGTCCTTAGTGCTGCTGAGTCACATCACGGTGGTGCGGAGCAAGGACTTAAATGTAGGATAGCTAGCAGCCTAAGCTAGTGACGCCGCTAGGAAAGATGCTAATGGCTAGAACAAGCGAACCTGTGTACGCCTCGTTATCTAGAACCAGCGAAATAAGGCTTAAAGCGCTGGCCCAAAAGGGAAATGGTAGTTTGTGCTGGTTCTTGCACTTGGCCAGTATCGCACTCTAAGAACTCCCGGGGTATAGCAGGGGCCTAAAAGCATCGTGAAATGATACTAGGGAACGAAGTAACTTCTCGTGTGCTGTCTAGATTGGACAAGTTAGATGTAAAGCGCAAGCCGCGAGGGGAAAGATAGCCCGAGAAGCTAATGCCTAGGGTAACGCCTATGGATATGATGGGGTGTTCCTCATCCAGCTGACGCGGGTTGGTTAAAGTAGGAAATCTTGGGTAAGAGTATCTCTAAGACGCCGGAGGCCTCTCGAAGGTTGGATGACTGGTAAAACAGACTTGGAAATGGTAATACTAAAGGTTATCTGGCAGCGCCGCTTACCAACCAGGAAAGGAGTGAAATCGCATGAGATGAGGGACAAGTGGAGCAATCCGTAGTAATCCTAGTAGTGACAATGCCCTACTTGCCAGTAGCCGGATGCGGTGAAAGTCGCACGTCCGGTTCCGAATGGGAGAGTTAGGGGGTGACCCCTAGCTCGACCCCGACTTTTACTCAGGCAGCAGGGTGCAACTATAATTGGTACTACAGGCTATATGCCTGCCGAACAAAATAATGGTCACCCTCAGTTCGCTAGCGATGTCTATGCTGTCGGTATGCTGGCTATTCAAGCCCTGACGGGACTTTTTCCTCACGAGTTACCTACTGATGCCCAGACCGGTGAGGCGATCTGGCGCGATCGGGTCCGGGTGGGAGATCGCCTGGCCCAGGTATTGGATAAAATGATCCGCTATGACTACCGTCAGCGCTACCGATCGGCTACCGATGCTCTCGCAGCGGTGCAGGAGTTGAAAAGTGCGATCGCCTCTACTATCATATCCCCTCTGCCAGCCCCCCGATCGTCCTGGACTAAATCACAGATAATTGCGATGATAGCATTATTTGTGGGTATTGTCTCTGGCATCGCTACTGTCATCAAAGTCCCAGAGGTGAGGGAATGGAAGTTGCTCAATATGTTGGTGGGGAGTGATTTCCACACGAGAGTTGCTCCCGCAGCCTTGGAAACAGGAGCTGATGCCGCTCGAATGAGTCGGTCCTTCATAAGAAGTAGCTGTAACAGCCTTGGTCTTGGGTGGAAGCTACACAAGCGAGACTTGGAGTCAATGGTTTATGTGGGTTTCGGGGGCTGGAGGAATGCAATAAAGTCAGCTACTTCTCGCTGTGCATCCAGGGGTAAGGCGGTAAATTGCTGCCAGATTGTTTCAGGTTCCATCGTTCTATGCTCGTTGATTATAGACAACTCTCTCTACTTCTATGATAATGCTTCTTAGCGATTCTGACAAGGGGCGATCGCATCTTCCAACGCCCGCACCTGATCGCCCTTGTCTTGTGGCGTGAGGAGGGGCGTGATGGTGGGAGCCATCGAAACCGAGTTTCTGCATCAAATCTCGCTCTCGATGCCAAAATTATCACAAAAACCCGGTTTCTGGGTCTTAGGGTTCGGGGGCGTGAGGGTGGGAGCCATCGAAACCGAGTTTCTGAGTCAAATCTTGGTGGAGATGGAAAAATTATCAAAGAAACCCGGTTTCTGGTCTGGTCGCCCTAGTGAGTTGATACGGCATAGTTTTGGGGTTGAGACTCTAAGGAGTACCCGACCTTATTAGATGTGAATTGTTCTATCCATGAGCGAATATCCGCTTCTGGATGTAGGTACTCTAATGGTTCTACTTGCAAGTCTACACCAGCAGCTAGTCCCAGCAATTCCAAACTTCGGAGTCCTCAACATTTGGATCTTCCGCCATTACCCAGGTGGCTGCCCAGTTAGATACTGCTTCCCGATCGGCTGTACCTTGGAGGATAGCCTGCAACTGATTAACGACCTCAGCGACGGTAGGTGGTGTTTGAATTTCAAACATGGTTGTGTTTTCGTTCATGGACAATGTTAGTTAAGATACCCGATCGCCCTTGTCTGGTGGCGTGAGGGGGGGCGTGATGGTGGGAGCCATCGAAACCGAGTTTCTACATCAAATCTCGCTCTCGATGCCAAAATTATCACAGAAACCCGGTTTCTTGGTCTTAGGGTTCGGAGGGCGTTCTGGTGGGGGTTGAGAAACCGGGTTTCTGAGTCAAATCTCTCGGTGGAAATGCCAAAATTATCAAAGAAACCCGGTTTCTGGTCTGTTACCTCTTGCCATACTCTTGAGAAAATCCCGTGCCACTCGCAGCACGTCTGAGGAATATTGTCTGCCAATATCTGTCCCGGACTCGATGTGTTGGCGGAGTTCCGCTGCTGTAAATGATTTGCCGTTGGCTGTTCGCAAAACTACTGTATCGGCGGGCACAACTTCACTCACCAGTCTCGCGAATACTTCCTGACTGATACTCCGCGCCACACTCTCGACTATAGCTGTGGCTTGGATTGATAATAACTCACTAAGTCCTGTTAAAAATTGCCGCAATGAGGGCGATTGGGCGGCTGCTCTGGTAATATCGGGCAACAGCAGAGTACTTATTACTTCCTGCCCCGGGTGTAATTAAAAGTGACACTTAGGCATTATTAACCGGTCCGGGAGTTCTACCTCTGTATGACCGGTGGGATCAGAGTTCCGCCGGTGATGGCCGCACGGTGGATGGAACAACTCAAATGGTGAATTCTGCCTTGATTGCTCGATTTTTTTACCCTTATGTTATATAATTTTATTTATCAGTTTACTATGGAGCTAAAGCCCTATATGTCTGAATTCATGAATTATGATGAAACGGTTGAACGTTCCCAGCTGCGCTTCTGAATTAGCTCTAAGATTGCAGGCTCATCCCAATATATCGGCTCGTGTTTTATCTCTGTTATATCTTGTTTAAAATCCGGATAATAATTGTGAAACAGCGAGCGGTACGGAGTTAAAAATTGTCTCGGAACTCCAAAAACTGGGAAATGATGCTCTTCAAGGCCAAAGAGAAAAAAAGCCTTAGCTTGTGAAAAATCTAATTCGATGCAGAGAAAAAAGCAACTATATTGGCATAGCCTGTTGGGAACTATCCAAGTGATAGAAAAAACTTTTATTGGCCTCAGTTTTTCGACCGTTTTCATCATCGGCCCAAATGTCGGGGTTATTCTTTACCATTACCAGGAGCAATTACGAATTTGGGAGTACCAAAAAATTACTGAAAAGCTACAAGAACATTACGGTATAACTGTGCCGTTCGGCACAAGCTATCATTCAAAAACATGCGGTTAAAGTATCTCAAAAAACAGCAGAAAAAATTCCCGATAGAGATGGAGTAGAGCAGATAATTGCAGGAAGGGATGGCACGATGATTCCAATTGTAAAAACGACGAAGGATGATAATAAAATTATTGCTCGCCGCCCGCTCTTGTTGGAGGATGCGAAGCTCGTCTATCACTTGTGCAAATTCCTACCCAGAAAAAAACAATTATTGTCGGTACAGTAGGTACCGTAGACGAGGCAGGAAACCAATTACTGCATAGCGCTATTCGGGCTGGGATAGGTGACAATACTAAAGTTCATGTGATCGGAGATGGAGCCAGTTGCATTGTTAATCAGGTCATGCGCTTGCGATTGAGAACGTGCTAGTAGCGCTTAATCATTAAAAACAGGATAAAGGCGCTTAAGTTTGATTCTAGCAGAGCGCGGTGGTGAACTGCCAGGAGATGGTTATGGGCGTTTCGCGCTCGTATTCCAGGCAGCCAGTTCTCAAAAACAGGCTTGAATACATGAACGTGCATTGGTGCGATTGATGCTGATTTACCAATTGGCTCTGGAAAAATTGAGAGCGCACATCGTTATGTAATTCAAAAAGGTTTGCAATTGACAGGTCAGGAGTGGACCGTTGAAAACGCGATCTGATATGTTAGTTTTAAGGATATTAAGAGTTAATAATGATTGGCAATCCTATTGGTTAAATTTGAGCCAATAAAATTCGTCCCTTACCCAAGCCATAGTTATTGAGACTCTCATCTTCTCGACATCAGTTTTCTGCCATGATAGCGCTCTGAACATATACTGCACTAGGTCATAATTTGAGCTTTGTCAATTATTTGAAAATTCAGAGTTAGCAGAGATTATATCTCTTCTTTGTGGAGACTATGAGCATTATGTATCGGATCAGCAATTGCCGATTTAAATGAATCAAAATCTTCATAATACTGGGAAGATAAACATTTCTTTTTTACCCATTTCCACAACCGCTCAATTAGGCATGATGGTAAATATAATAACCTTGAGTTCTTTAGCTTTTTCCCAAAGCAAATTGCATTTTTGATAGCGAGCATTATCTATTACTAATGAAATTGGCATATATTTTTTTTCTGATCTTTTCCAATAGCTCGCAAACCCTTATAGCATTTGGCATCATTTCTTACGGTTATAACTTCCGAAGTAATCGCATTTAATGCCCCTAAAACATTAAATCTTTTTCTCCCTGATGATGTTTTAATAAATATTCTCTTAAAACATCATAAAAATCCTAGAAATGCGCCCATAATGGGCGGCATCAACAAAAAAAACGACTCTTTTTCCTTCGGAAGCCTCTAACAGTCTGGGTTCTAGAGTTTTTTCTTTATATTCTTGTTGTATGTCTGGGTCGGCTTTTCCTGATATCTGTCCTACCTTTCCCATTCCCATCTTTAACATAAAATTCCTGACCTGGCTACGTTTAATCCCAGTTAATTCTTTTTGGCTTCTTTTAAACTTGCTGGTGGCTGTTTTTCAAATTATTCTCTAATCAAATTTTCAAAATTATTCGCTTTGAATTTTATGTGAATTTAACTGAGATATCCTATCGAAACCACATGCCAAATATTCTTTAAAATAATCCCGCATTGTATTTTGACATACCCCAGCAAGCCGGGCTATTTCTTTGCACCAGAAACCCATTTGAGCCACCCCAGGTTCCAGGGGACTGACAAGTTCGCTATGGCCATTAGCGCCCCCCTCTGGCGCTACCGCGATCGGGAACTGACCTGAGGCCATCAGGTTGCGGGCCGATCGCAAACCCTGTCTATCTAACTTGCCCCGCTGCATAAAACTGCCCCCCAACCGGGGAAATATGCAACTAGTAAAGTCCCCCGCCCAGATAGGAATGCCCCGATCGTAGATAAAGTAGCTGTGAACGGGGTATTTTAATGTAAATCCCTGACCCTTTGCCGCCTGGGGCACCGCCTGCCACAGCAGATGGCCCATACAAAAAGCGTCATTAGGACTATTGGGATGGCGAAAAGCGATCAGAAAGCGAGTTTGTCCCAGATCGAACTGACGATAGAGGTCTGCTAGCACTTCCACATTATCCGTCTTGATCGAGGCGATCGCCATCTTATACTTCAGCCACCAGGGGAGCAACCATTGGGTCCCTCTCAGGACTGTAGGATTAAAAGCTGGCGGAATAAACTCTAAAGCTGGCTGAACTTTATTTCTTACTGAAGACATAGTGCTGCATCTCAAAGTTTGGTTGATTCATTATAGCGTTTTTTAAGCTGATGAGGTACAGGTAAATTGGCTATCAATGGCAATGTCAATATGTCCAAGTGCAGGATGTACCTCACGAGGGGAAAAACCGCTATAGTTACGATCTTAAATTATTCAACTTTCTAGAGCCGTTTGCAAATCTTGAGTCAGCTGCTCGACAGCTTGACGGCGATCAAAATACTCCTCACAAACGCGGAGGGCGGTATCTAGCAGCGCCTGCAACCTGGCTGCCATTTTAGCGTTGGGGTCTTCTAGAGATGGAGTAGGAGTAGGCTGTTGATGATAGAACTGATTGTAAAACTTTTCCATCAAAGATAGCAATTCTTCTCCCGCCCGGAACAGCCTCAGATAAAGCGAGCTAGAGGATGCTTCGGAATGGTAGATCGCCTGCTGAGGTAAACCTAAATCTGCTTCTACTTCGCTCAAGAGTTTCTCTAACTCCGGCCAAGGGGGAGTAAGGTAACTGTATTGAATGCTTACAGGCACGATCGCCACCTGCTGGGCGCGTCCAGCGGCCTGCAAATCTTCCACGCACCAGAAAGCAATTTGAGCCACACCAGGTTCCAGAGGACTGACAATTTCGCTATGATCGTTAGTGCCCCCCTCTGGCGCTATGGCGATCGGAAACTGACCTGACGCCATCAGGTTGCGGGCCGATCGCAAACCCAGTCTATCTAACTTGCCCCGCTGCATCGAACTGCCTCCCAACCGGGAAAATATCCAGCTAGCAAAGTCACCCGCCCAGATCGGAATGCCACGATCGTAGATAAAGTGACTGTGAACGGGGTATTTTAATTTAAATCCCCGACCCTTGGCCGCCTGGGGCACTGCCTGCCACAGCAGATGGGCCATACAAAAAGCGTCATTAGGACTATTGGGATGGCGAAAAGCGATCAGAAAGCGAGTTTGTCCCAGATCGAACTGACGATAGAGGTCTGCTAGCACCTCCACATTATCCGTCTCGATTGACGCGATCGCCATCTTATACTTCAGCCACCAGGGGAGCAACCATTGGATCCCTCTCAGGACTGTAGGATTGAAAGCTGGGCCAATAAACTCTAAAGCTGGCTGAACTTGATTTCTTACCGAAGACATAGTGATAGTTAGCGATTGTTAATTGTTTATTATTCATAATTTACTATCTAATTCCGATCGGCGCGTCCGCCGCTGGATATCTTCTAAAATCCTCCGATTTGTTGCTATCAAATCGGCAACTAAACCAAACATCCACAACTGGAAGCCAATCAAAATCAATATTGCTGCTAAAATTAAAGTTGGAACCCTGGGTTTTTCATAATTGGCAAAAAAGAATAACAGCCAGCGAATTCCTAACAGCACTCCCGCCGTAAAAGGTATAGTGCCCAGAAAAGTGAAAAAGCGCAGCGGTTTATACAGCATGAAAATTCTCAGGATAGTCAAAATTGACCGCTGTACGTAACTCGGAATATTCTTTACCAAACGCGAAGGACGCAAATAGCCATTTGTTCTCACGGGTACAGAAGTAATTGCCATGCCCTTTTGTCCCACCTGGATAATCATTTCCAGGGTGTAAGTGTACCGATTGAATACATTTAACTGCATGGCTGCTTCCCGACCGATCGCGCGAAACCCGCTGGGGGCGTCTGGAATATCTGTATTACTGGCTACCCGGACTACCCAACTACCTAGTTTTTGCAGCAGTTTCTTGAGCGGAGAAAAATCTTTAATCTCGTTAATCGGTCTCGTACCCACGACAATTTCTGCCTAACCATATAGAATAGGTGAAATTAGGTTTGGGATATCTGAAGCACAGTATTGATTATCCGCATCAGTGTTGACGATAATATCTGCACCAGCTTTCAAACTCGCTTCTATTCCTGCCATGAAAGCTTTCACTAGTCCTTGATTGCGGGCAAAGTTGACTATATGATCGACTCCACATTCTTTGGCAACTTCCACAGTTCTGTCAGTGCTGCCATCGTTGATAATCAGCCATTCAATTTTGTCAATCCCAGGTAGCTGGCGGGGCAGTTCTCCCAGAGTTACCGCTAAAGTCGCTTCTTCATTGTAGCAGGGAATTTGAATAATTAGTTTGGTCATGGTTCATTGTAGATTATTCATTGTTATGGAAATTCTCAACTCTCAATTCTCAATTCTCAATTCTCAATTCTCCATTCTCCATTCTCAATTGGCCATTAGCAATTGAAATTGCCGATCGTCAATTCGTTCGGCTCCTTGCAGAGTTTCAGCAATTTCCGATAAAGTCAAAACCGCGTGACCGAGATAGCCATGGGCTTGCAGTTTATCCTTGACTCCCCCTCCTTGGTCAATAAACACGACAATATCTTTAACTTCTAATCCCACAGACTGGAGTTTTTCCGCGCCTTGCATGACACTATTACCAGTAATCAGAATATCATCGACCACCACAACCTTTTCTCCCGGTTCGTAATGTCCCTCAATCAGCCTTTGAGTGCCGTGCGCTTTGACCTCTTTGCGAGGGAAAATCATCGGACGTTCCATCCGCAGGGCCAAACCAGTGGCGGTGGGCAAAGATCCATAGGGGATTCCAGCAATGCGATCGAACTCCAGCCCTTGAAGAATTTCAGCGTAGGCTCCGACGATTTGGTAGAATACCTGGGGTACAGAGATCATTTTGCGCAGGTCGATGTAATACGGTAAGATCGCTCCAGATGCCTGAACGTGCTCGCCAAAAATAATGCAACCGATGTCATAGAGTTGCAAAATCAAATCTAGATGGGGTTGGGGGTGCAACACACAGACATTGGGCACCCACAACTCGCAGGTAGGATTTCCTTGCACGACCAACTGACGTTCCTGATTAATCGATTCTCCCAGGGAGGCGATCGCCTCACGGGGAAATTCGGACCGCAAAAAGTCCGGCGGTACTGGTAGCAGCAATCCTTCGCCATAGCTATTCAAGCCAGCATTAAGCATTTGGGATAATTGCTGATATTCTCCCAACACCATAATTAAGCGTTCCGGTGCCGCCGATCGCACGCTCACCAGCAACCTGAGCAAGTTCCGATTAAAATAACCTGGTGTAGCTATCTATCGCGTATATTCTTCCATTCCAATATGGCCGGACACAGTAAATGGGCAAATATCAAGCGTCAAAAGGAACGAGTAGATGCCCGTAAAGGCAAAACCTTTACCAAAATATCCCGCGAGATTATCGTAGCAGCTCGCAGTGGCATTCCCGATCCGGCGGGTAATTTTCAATTGCGGACGGCAATTGAGAAGGCCAAGGCCACAGGGATACCCAATGAAAATATTGAACGGGCGATCGCCAAGGGTGCTGGCACCTGGGGGACAGAAGGTGAAAGTTTCGAGGCGATCCGTTATGAAGGTTACGGTCCTGGGGGTGTGGCCATTCTGATTGAAGCCCTCACGGATAATCGTAACCGCACCGCCGCTGACCTGAGAGCCGCCTTTACCAAAAATGGTGGTAACTTAGGTGAAACTGGCTGTGTCAGCTGGATGTTTGAGCAAAAAGGTGTAGTTGTCATTACTGGCGCGATCTCCGAAGAAAAGTTACTCGAAGCCTCCCTAGAGGGTGGTGCCCAGACCTATGATTTGAATCAAGCAGAATATGATACATTAATCGCAGAGGTATTCACAGAATTGGAAAATCTGCAAAACCTCAGCCTCAAGCTACAGGACTATGACTTTGCAGTCAGTGAAGTAGAACTGCGTTGGATTCCCAGTAATACAATAGAAGTTATTGACCCAGAACAGGCGCGATCGCTGCTGAAATTAATCAATGCCCTAGAAGATTTAGACGATGTACAAAATGTTACTTCTAACTTTGACATGGCAAAGGAACTCATGTCTCTGTAGGGGCGAATCGTTACAGAGCCCTCGATTGCGCTGCGCGCACACGCTTCGCTACGCGATCGAGAACAGTGGTTCGGGTCATAATAAAGACAGGTACATATTCCTATGGTTGTCAAAAAAACGAAGCTGCGTGAATGAGTATGGCGGTAGCACAGCTAGAGCAAACTAGATCGAGATCGCAAAAAACATATGGGGGACTACGATATCGCAATAGTCGGGGCAGGGATAGTCGGTGCAACGCTGGCTTGTGCGCTGAAAGATTCTGGGCTGAAGATAGTATTGATCGATCTTAAACCCCAGGAAGTGGCCGCATCCAAGCAGCAAGCCTATGCCATTACCCTGCTGTCAGGGCGCATTTTATCTGGTTTGGGGCAATGGCGGGAAATCTTACCCCATGTCACGACATTTCGCCAAATTAGTCTGTCTGATACTAACCAGAGTTTTGTCCAGTTCCGACCAGCTGATTTAGGCACGGATGCCCTCGGTTATGTGGCGTCTCATGGGGTGCTGCTGAAAACCTTACAGCAATCCCTCAATCAATCTGATAATATTAGTTGGTTATGTCCGGCGGAAGTATTAGAGGTGGACTCTCAAGCAGATGCTGTCAAGATCGCAGTCAACAAAGCCGGAGAAAGGCTGTGGCTGCAAACGAGATTGCTGGTGGCCGCCGATGGATCCCGATCGCCCATTCGCGCCCAGGCCGGTATAGGCACCCACGGCTGGAAATACTGGCAATCCTGTGTAGCAACGACAATTAAACCAGAAAAATGTCACAATAATATCGCTTACGAACGCTTTTGGCCTACCGGACCCATGGGAGTTCTGCCCCTGCCAGGAAACCGCTGTCAAGTGGTCTGGACAGCCCCCCATGCGGAAGCAAAAGCCTTACAAGAACTTGATGAAGCCGAATTTCTGGCATTGCTGGAACAGCGCACAGCCAGTCAGTTGGGGCGTTTAGAAATAGCCGGTCCTCGCGCGCTCTATCCAGTACGGTTGATGCAGAGCGATCGCTACGTCCAACCCCGCTTGGCCCTGATCGGCGATGCGGCCCATTGCTGTCATCCCGTAGGGGGACAAGGACTGAATATGGGGATTAGAGATGCTGCGGCCCTGGCTGAACTGCTGGTCCGGGCCCACCAAAAAGGAGAAGATATCGGGGACATCCGCATCCTGCAACCCTACGAAAACTGGCGCCAGCGGGAAAACCTGGTCATTTTAGGTTTCACCGACTTCCTCGATCGGATCTTTTCCAACAACTGGATGCCAGTAGTAGCCCTGCGTCGCCTGGGTTTATGGATGCTACGCTCTTTTAGACCCTTCAGGTATTTGGCCCTGCGCCTCATGACTGGTTTGGGCGGGCGCACTCCCCAACTGGCGATACTGCTGCGCAGTCGCTAACGCGATTGCACGGACTCCTGTCTGACCCGGCGCTGTAGAATGGCAACAGTTAACAGACTACCGGAGTCTGGGCACATACGAAGCGTCTATATAAAAGGATCGTCTGAAACCCTCATCCAGTAAGGGATATAGCAGTTTTATCCTCTGGGAACAAAACACCTGTAAAGGTTTCAGCAGTTTTCTTGAATCTTACGCTTCGTATGTGCCGGAGTCTGCCGATAGTACCTTAATTGTTTTGTGATGGCTTACCTCATGCTTTCTGCGAAAATGCCTCCTTTTGACCGGATGTTCGTAGTAAGCACTTCAGTGCTTCCGATTTTTCCGGAACGGTGCGCGAGAACACTAAAGTGTTTACTACTGTTGCTATCCTGGGCCATGACGATCGCGGTGGCGAACTACGCCCTTCCCGCTCGTCCCCAAACGACCAGTCCTAGCAACCAAAGTAGCGCCATTACCCTGCGATCGGACATTCAAGAAGCCAATGCCAAGACCGGCGTAGTGACAGCTCGCGGTAACGTACAAATCATTTATCCGACGCGAGAAATCAGGGCAACCGCTGCTCAAGCTCAATATTTCAGCCACGAACGTCGCATCGTCCTCACTGGCAATGTTTATGTTATCCAGTCGGGCAATAGCCTCCGGGCCGAAAACGTCACCTACCTAATTGATGAAGGACGATTTATCGCCCAACCCTTGGACAACAACCAGGTAGAATCAATCTATATCGTGCCCGAAGCAGACGCGACAGCTGACAGTACGGCAACCCCAAGACTAAATTTGCCAAGTAGTCAACCTTAAGATAGAACTACAGAATTGAGAATAGAAAATAGAAAATAGAAAAGGTCGAAGGTCGAATTAGCAATTATACTTTGAAAGGGATTGCGCTGCGCGCACCGACAGGCTACCGGTCCTACGCGAACGACTTGAGCGGTAGGTCGAAGAACGTGTCATTGCGAGGGGGGGCTCCCAAAACCGTAACTGCGATCAGCACCATAGTCCGACCCCCCCGAAGCAATCTCCTGCTCAGCACGCGGAGATTACTAGCCCTCCTGGCGTCGGGCAGCTGCGCTAACGGGGGGGTAGCTACTCAAAAAGCATAAGGATATCTCAATTATCCCCCCCTCGCAATGACATATTTACAGCCTTCATATGCGCAGTTTATGACCGTTCGATGTCTCTGGGGTAGTGCGAGGTGTCCCCCCTTTTGTGCTTTTAGCGCTCCCGGGGGACACCGAAAGCGTCCCCTCTGGGGGACATCCAAAGAGTATAGCAATTAGCAATTAGCCATTGACTATTATCCTTTGACTATTAGCAGATGTGAAAATTGGACTGGAAAATATTCATAAATCCTATGGACAGCGCGTCGTGGTAAATCGCGTTAATCTTTCTGTAGCTCAAGGAGAAGTAGTAGGGCTATTGGGTACTAATGGTGCCGGTAAAACGACAACTTTTTACATTGCTACGGGTTTAGAAAAGCCAAATCAGGGTAAAGTTTGGCTAGACGATCGCGACATCACTACTGAACCGATACACCAGCGGGCGAAACTGGGTATTGGCTATCTGCCCCAGCAGCCTAGCATTTTTCGCCATCTCAGCGTACAGGATAATCTGCTGTTGGTGCTAGAACAAACCGGTGTTCCCCGTCGTGAATGGGGTTCCCGTCTATATCAGTTACTCCGGGAGTTTCGCCTGGAAAAGGTCGCTGCTACCCCTGGTATTCAAGTTTCCGGAGGCGAACGGCGACGCACTGAACTGGCACGAGTCCTGGCCGCTGGTCGCGATCGACCTAAGTTTTTACTCTTGGATGAACCCTTTGCTGGAGTAGACCCGATCTCCGTTTCCGAAATTCAAGAAATTGTCCAAAAGTTGCGAGATCGGCAGATCGGCATTCTGATCACCGACCACAATGTCCGCGAAACCCTAGCCATCACAGATAGAGCTTATATTATGCGAGAAGGAAAAATACTGGCATCTGGTAGCGCAGAGGAACTCTATGAAAACCCCTTGGTGCGACAATATTATTTAGGTGATAAATTTAAGCGATAATTAAAAATGGAGAATTTAAAATGGGAAATTGAGAATGGGAAATTGAGGATGGCAATTAGCAATTAACAATTAGCAATCAACATGATATCTAGTAGTTACAAGGACGCCACTAATCTTCTCAGTGGAATTCTTCCCAGAATTTCGGTTATGGACCGCTACATAATCTCGGAGTTAGTAGGGCCCTTTTTGTTTGGTGTGGGGGCGTTTTCTTCCATTGGGGTGGCAATAGGATCCCTATTTGAACTGGTGCGGGAAATCACAGACTCAGAACTGCCGATCACGATCGCCCTCAAAGTCCTGTTGCTACAGATGCCCTATTTCATCTCGCTGGCCCTACCCACTGCGATGTTGCTAGCAACTTTAATCGGTTACTGTCGCCTATCTAGCGACAGTGAATTAATTGCTTTACGCAGCTGTGGGATAAGTATCTATCGCTTAGTGCTACCTGCCCTGATCGTAAGTCTGCTCGTGACAGGAGTGAACTTTACCTTTAACGAATTAGTAGTACCTGCCGCCCGTTTTGAGGCCGCCATTACCCTAGAGAAAGCCCTGAAGAAAGAAAAGCCGAACTTTCGAGAAAGTAATATATTTTATCCCGAATATGGCAATATCAAAAGACCAGATGGAAAAAAAATCAGGATCCTCGCCCGGTTATTCTATGCCGAACAGTTTGACGGTCAGCAAATGAGCGGCTTGACTATTATCGATCGCTCTCACGGTCAATTAAATCAAATAATAGTATCGCAATCAGCTGCCTGGAACCCGACAGAAAACATCTGGGATTTTTTTAACGGGACAATTTATCTAGTAGATCCAGATGGTTCCTATCGCAATATCATCAAGTTCGATCAGCAACAGCTGCAACTTCCTCGGGCCCCCTTAGACTTAGCAGCAAGAGGTCGCGACTACGGAGAAATGAACATTGCCCAGTCGAGAGCCTATCTAAAGATTATTCAAACGGGCAGAAATGAAAAGAAAATCATCAAGCTGAAAATTAGAATTCAACAAAGATATGCCTTGCCTTTTGCCTGTGTAGCTTTTGGCTTGATGGGGGCGGCATTGGAAATACAACAGCGCACTGGCAGGGGGACTGGTTTTGGGATTAGTGTCTTAGCTGTGTTTATTTATTATGTGTTGATGTCCATTGGCGATGCCCTGGGGTTGAGTGGCATTATCACGCCTTGGATGGCTGGCTGGTTGCCAACTACTTGTGGCTTTGGGGTGGGCCTATTTCTGTTACTTCGCGCTGCCCGGTAAAGAAGTAAGGGTTGGTGGCGAATAGATGAAGTTGGTCTCCGGAATACTCGGAGGGAAATCTGTAGCTAGAGTATGTCTTCATATCGGGGGGACTGGTCCTGCTGCATGGGCATTGATGTAAGATCTGCAAGATGCCTGTGTTGGATAGGCTTCTTGTCTGTTGTTGTAGACCAGCAGTAAATAGGGCTGCTTGTGATAATATTCTCGATGTTAATGGTAACGAGGCTGCAGAGACTAGACTATATCCGAGCACCGGTCCGATGGCCCACTATCTGGATTTTACTTACTGCTGCTTATACACTGTGAATGTACACGTTTAGAGAGAATGTCATGGAACAAATAGTCAGACCAGTACAAGCAACTCCGCTGATATCTCCAGCGGGTACGATCGTGAGCTTTGATCTCGAATATACGACTGACCCGGCTAACTCGGGAACGTCGGGTTTGGGACTGCGATTGCATTGGGACTCAACTCAGCTGACTTTCGATAGTCTGGAGAATGTTTTCGAGGGTGATTTTTTGGCAACCGGGACGCCGATTGATGATACTGATGATTTGGATGGCGATCCAAATACGGATAGGTTGATTATCGTTAGTTGGGTAGATTTTACTGGCGGAACTTGGCCAAATGACCCCTCAACTCTGCCAGTGGTACTCTACACGGCAAACTTCACGACATCACGGGATTTTGCGGACGCGACAACGCTTAATTTTACGGCCTCATCCACATCACCGGGTTTCGAGTTAGTTCCCTCTCCTGTAATTATCCAGGAAGAAGAAGTCTTACCTCCAGCAATAGTCATGATCGCAGCCCGGGCTACCGATCCTACCGCAGCCGAGGAAGGTGGAGACCCGGGGACATTTACCATCTCCCGTACAGGCAGCGCCACCGAAGCGCTAACAGTCCAGTACAGCGTGGCCGGTTCTGCTGAGGCCGCAGACTATAGTGCAGAACTGACAGGCACCGCCACTATGGCAGCTGGTCAATCTTCGGTGGAGATTACTATTACTCCCATTGACGACGATGAACTAGAAGGGCCAGAGACAGTAGAGCTGACCATAATAGATGCAGCTGACTATGACTTGAGTGCTGAAACCGTGGCCACTGTGACTATTGCAGACAATGAAGATGCGATCGTACCTCCAGCCATAGCCACAGTCGCAGTCCAGGCCACCGATCCCATAGCGGCCGAAGAAGGCAGCGACCCAGCCACATTCACCATCACCCGCACAGGTAGCACCACCGAGGCCCTGCCAGTCCAGTACAGCCTGACCCGCACTACAGAGACCACCGGTAGCACCACTGAACAGACCAGCATCGTTATCATACCCGCAGGCCAATCATCAACAGAAGTCGTCATTGCTCCCGTTGACGACGATATACCAGAAGGTCTAGAGACAATAGAGCTGGCCATAATAGACACAGCCGACTATGATCTAAGCACCGAATCCGTAGCCACCATAACCATCACCGACAACGATGCAAACACAAATGGCCGCAGCGAAGGTCCAGACTTGGCCATCAGCATCACAGACGCGCCAGACCAAGCCCGAGAAGCTAATCTGCTGACTTACACCCTGACTGTGATCAATGAAGGAGACAGGGCCGCAACCGATATCGTAGTCGAGAATACCTTGCCCTTTGGCTTCCGGACCACTGATATAGGTGCCGGTAACTTCACAGCCAGTCAAACTGGTAACGTGATTACCTTCACAGGTGGTAGCCTAGATGCTGGAGCCAACGCCATGCTGACGATCGCAGGTACAGCTCCCACAACCGGCCCATTACCCATAACAGTCAATAACCGAGCCGAGGTGGACCCCGATAACGCGATCGCGGAAGGTGACGAAACCAATAACGTTGCCACAGAAACCACCACAGTAACGCCGCTAGCCGACCCGCTTGAGATCCCGGGCACAGACGGCGACGATCAGCTGATCGGCACCCAAGTCAGCGATCTCATAGAAGGCCGAGCAGGAAATGACTTGATCATAGGTGTGGCCAGTGCCGACTTGTTAAGTGGCGGAGCCGATAACGACAACATCTTTGGCCAACTGGGTAACGACATACTCAATGGCGGTTCAGGAGACGACACGCTCAATGGGGGTGAAGGCAACGATACACTTAGCGGCGGCCCTGGCAAAGACTTCCTCGAAGGAGGTCCAGACGGTGATGCCTTCGCGCTGCCAAATGCCACAGGAATCACCAACATCGATCAGGCAGATGTGATCTTGGCCTATCAGGTAGGTTTTGATACGATCCTCCTGACAGAGGGGCTAACCTTCGAAGACCTACGTCTGGAGCCAACACGGCTCACCATAGAATTCGGAAGTCAGACATTCACCGCAGAAAGCACAGCCATCATCAATACCTCGTCGAATGACATCTTAGCAGTCGTTTTCGAGGTGACACCTGACCGGATAATGGACGGTAGTGACTTCGTTCCTGTATAAGTCGGACTATTCTAAGGGAGTCCCTACCCCTTGACAGAAAAAGCGATCGCCTTGAAACCCGGTATGAGCAAAAACCCGGGTTTCAAGTGCGATTACGATGTCTCGGCGATGTGCGATTAATGTGCTCCGCTTAGAGGGGCGAAGGCTAGTGGTTAAAATACTGCGGGGGATTGCAGAAAGATGGACATAGACCAGAATGGGATAATAGATGCATTGACGGACGGCATCCTGATTCTCCGCTATCTGCTTGGGATCGGAGGTGATGCTCTGACGCAAAACGCGATCGGCCCGCGGACGGTCCGAAAAATCGGACCAGGTGCGATCCGTTCGGATCCCACTGATGTTGTAGCGTACTTGGAACAGTTGCGCGACAGTTTGTTGGATGTGGATGGTAATGGGTCGGCAGATGCTCTGAACAGACGGTATCCTAATCATTCGTTATTTGTTTAGGATCTCAGGTGATGCTCTAGTAGATGGCGCGATCGGCCCTAATGCTACCCGTACTACTACAGAGGCGATCGCCTCCTTCCTGGAACAATTTAACAGCCACGCAACAGCAGGAATGATAGAATTCTCTCAAGCTAGCTACAGCGTAGACGAGAATGGCGTTAATGCCACGATCGCAGTGACGCGGTCGGGTGGCAGCGATGGAGAAGTAACGGTTAATTATACTACCTTGGATGGCAACGCGACAGCAGGAGATGATTACATTAGTCAGGAGGGCGTACTCACTTTTGCAGATGGGGAAACTTTTCAAACCTTTGAGATCTCGATCGCGGACGATGCGGTGGAGGAGCTTGCGGAAACGATCAACTTGGTTTTGTCTAACCCTGTAAATGGAGCAACTCTGGGAAGCAACGATCGGGCTATACTTACAATAATAAATAATGATCGGTCCGAGAGTAACGGTTTTAATATAGAATTAGACTATCGGTTTGATAGCACGGGATTTTTCGATGACCTCGATCGCCGGGCCGCCTTAGCAGCGGTAGCTGAGATCTGGGAGAGTTTTATCCAAGATGATTTTACCAACGTGCCAGCGGGAATCTCCTTTGCGGTGGAAAATCCGACCACAGGGGAGACGGAAATGGTTGTCTTGGACGCAGAAATTGACGATCTGCTGATCTTTGTAGGGGCCCGATTGCTCCCGGGTAATACTAGAGCCCAAGCTGGACCGGATGGCGTGAATGCTGTGGGCAGTATTTTCTCCAACCGACTCCAAGGCAGTAATTTTGAACCTTGGGTGGGGAGTATGACCTTCGCGCAGGAGGCGAATTGGTTTTTTGACCTCACGCCGGAAACAGATGATGACATTCCTTTCGGACAAAGCGACTTTATAACTACCGCTTTGCACGAGATCGGACATATTTTGGGCATTGGTATTGCTGATATTTTCCAAGAAATAGGTGCGGGAGCAGCTTTTGATGGTTTTAATGCCATAGCTGTCAATGGAGGCGATCCTATTCCTCTAGAAAGTAATTTAGTTCATGTCCAAGATGGGTTTCTGAATAATACTGTGCTGATGGACCCCAGAATTGCTGCCGGAACGCGGAAATTACCAACTCAGGTTGACTTGGCCCTGTTGGCAGATATTGGCTATGAAATATCAGGCTTTACAGCTCAAGGGGAAACGCCAGCGATCGCCACTCCCGAAGATGACGTCACCATCTTCGGCACCATTATAGCTGATACCATCGACGGTTTGGGTGGCTCCGACCAAATTCAAGGCGATCGGGGCGACGATCTGCTTGATGGTGGTGACGGAGACGATCTGATCTTTGGCGAAGAAGGTAACGATACTCTTAATGGTGGTGTTGACGATGACATCCTCATCGGTGGGGAGGGAATAGATACATTTTTCTTTGCCGCCAACAATGGCGCAGATAGGATCGAAGATTTTGATATCGCTGAGGATGCGATCGCCCTAGTAGCTACGCTAGGTTTTGCTACCGGACAAGATGTGATAGAAGCAATTACGACACGAGGTAATGTTACTGGTGGAGGACGGTTTGCAGTCGTCACCCTCAGCCCGGAAAACCAAATCATAATTTTAGCTGATAATGATATTACCGCTGCTAATTTTATAATTGTCTGAGGATAAATAAAAATATTATTTTTGATATTGAATTGACAACAGAGAGAATATAAGGTAAGAGGTGGGCAGTGCGAATTGTTTTGGCGTAAGTCTGAAATATGGCGATAGCCGGGCTGGTTAATACCAGCAACTCTGGTCATCATGGGGGTTCAATTCCCCTTCCCCCAGGTACGGGGGTGACCGCGTGAGGTGCTGCGGAGTAACATTACCGTGGTGCCTCCCGAGGACAAATGTAGGATAAGGTCTCAGCCCAGAGACCGACGCCGCATGGCTGCGCCACGCTGCGCGATCGGAAAGAGGCTCATGGTTAGAGCAAGCGAATCCCTGTAAGCATCGTCATCTTAAACAAGCGAAAAGAGGCTGACACGCTTGGTGCAAAATGCGCACGCAGTCCGCGTATCAGTGGTTGCATGTCACTGATATCGTACCCGAAATGACTGCCGGTGTATAGGGGAGACCTAAAAGCCTCGTGAAATGATACCAGGGAACGTTCCGGACAAGAGCGGTGCTGTCCAGATGGACAAGTCAGATGTGCGTCCGCGTAGCGTGCGCGCAGCGCCTAGCGCATGCCCGCGTGGGGAGGGAGGTCCTAAGAAGCTAATGCCCGGGGTAATGCCTGTGGATATGCAGACGTAGGACGGATATGGTAAAAAGCTCTAGGAGATAGTAGCCCTCTAAACGTGCTTAACCAGTGGCAACACTAGGTAGTAATGATGGACTGAAATCCTAACCGGGTAAAAAATTTAGAGGCCCCATACGGGCACCTGTTAGTAAAGAACGGTCATAGTGGTTTTCTAGTTCTCCCCCGTAAACCTTCCGGAGTTAGGTACTCAACTAGTTCATGACTGACCATAAAGGGGCTATATTTCATAGGGCAAGGGACAACGGGAGTAATCTCTAGTAATCCTACCCGTGACAAGGGTTTACCAACCAGTAGCCGTGTGCGGTGAAAGTCGCTCTTCAGGTTCCGAATGGGAGGATTGTCCCGCGAGGGACAGCTCGACCCCGACCATACTCCCTGTCAACAGAAAATAATTATTAATTAAATATAGAAGTAGCCGATAAGCGAATGAAACTATAGGAGTGAAAAAAATGGATATAATTTACGGGACGGCTGGAAATGATGCGATCGTCGGTACAGCAGAGAATGACATCATAGTTGCCAGAGCTGGAAATGACGATCGTGTTTCCCTTTCAAGGAGATGACGATCGTGATTGCCAGCACGGGTAATGACTCGATAGACGGTGGCGAAGGTGATGATATCATCAGATCGGGTCCAGGTAATGACCAGCTTGATGGTGAAAACGGTAATGATATTCTCGATGGAGACCAAAACAGAGATACATTAACAGGAGGTCCGGGCAGAGATATATTTGTGCTCAGTTCAGGAGAATATCTGATTAGGGACTTTGTTGATGGTGAAGATTTGCTCGGGTTATCAGATGGTATAACCTTTAATCAGCTGCTGATATCTACAGGAATTGGTGCTAATGCAGGGGACACGAATATTCTGCGTAACGGTAAAGTATTGGCAAGATTAGAAAATGTTAACCCCAGGAAGATCGATCGGAATGATTTTACCACGAACCTGACACCAATATCAACACCGACACCGACACGCTGCGCTAACACCGACACCGACACACAGCTACGCCTGCGCTATCAAATCCAGGCAGATTAGCATTTTCTCAACCTACCTACAATGTCAGGGAAAATGTACTCACTGCTACAATTACAGTCGCGCGATCGGGTGGTAGCGATGGTGCAGTTAGCGCAAATTATAGCACTTTCAATGGCACAGCTACAGCGGGATCGGATTATTTGTCTACATCAGGGAGACTGAATTTTGCTGATGGAGAGACTAGGAAAACTTTTACCATCTCTATCCGGGATGATAATGTGGTTGAGGGGAACGAGACTGTTAACTTGCTTTTGAGCAACCCTAGGGGTGGGGGAGATCTAGGGACGCAAAATACTGCTACGATCCCTTCGGGATGCATGGCAAAAACCCCTCAGGCATCGCTCTGACAATTGTAGATGCCGAACCCATCAGTTCTGGCATTAACATTGGACCAACAGCACAAGAGCAGGAAATGATGGAGATGCTCAACCGGATGTGCTTCGATGTCTGAGGGATGCATGGCAAAAACCCCTCAGACATCGCGAACCCATCTGGAGAGTTGGGCATTTTGGTTAACAGTCTTAACCCCATCTCTTCACCAGATCCGGATGTCAACAGGGTGCTCAATTTCTTTAATGTTGATGGTAATCTATTGGCATCCCAGTGGAGCAGTCTGACCCCAGCACCCCCACTTGCTTGGTCTGAAGAGCTGCACGATGCTGCTAGCGGTCATGGCCAGCAGATAATTGCTTGGGATCGACAGTCCCATCAACTCCCTGGCGAGCAGCCTTTAGGCCAGCGGATTGCTAATGCTGGGTATAATAATGTTTCTGGCTATGCTGAGAATATCTTTGCTTTCTCAGAGTCGGTCTTCTACGGTCACGCTGGGTTGGCGATACTGCTGCGCAGTCGCTGCGCGAACGACTGGGATGACAGCTTGACGGGGATCCAAAACCCGCCCATCGATGCCTTCCGGACGCACGGCGAAAACCCGGAAGGCATCGCACCGTAATATTATGATGAGCAGGTGCGATTCGTTTAACGTAAATTTCACCGGTGATAACCGGTAAAAGGGACCGCTAGCAGGGTAACACAAAACCCTGACAACTTACAGATGATGGTGGTGAAAGCCCACCCCTCCAGGTGTAGGAGTGACAGCACATTCCCGACGGTAGCGATGGCATCAATCCGTAAAGCGGGAATGAAAGGCGACTGGTAGCCTACACCGGTCCGATACCTGAGGGGTTGCCTGCGTTGCATCCCGAAGGCATCGAAGCCAAGCAAGTAGCCATGATGAGCATAAAGCAAAGATTTGCAGCGTCGTAACATAAAACCAGTGAAATAAGGCTGACGGCCCAAAAGGGAAAGGATACAGGTCGCTGGCGGTTCTGCTCACCGACCAGTAAGCACCGACAACAAACCCGGCGTAAGGAATCCATCCTTAGCTACAACTAATCACCTGTAGGAACGAAGTAACCTGATCATGTACTCTCTATCGAGTCGGTGCGATTCGTTCTAGCCTAACGTGGTCAAACACGGAACGCTAGCCCGGTTTCATTAGCCGGGAACTCTGACCGCATGGGGGTTAAATTCCCCTCCCCCCAGGTACGGGGGTGACACCGGTCCTCGGTGCTACGAAGCGACATCATCGTGGTGCTAAGCGAGGACTCAAATGTAGGATAACTGGCAGCCTAAGCCGGTGACGCCGCTAGGAAAGATATCCAAGGTTAGAGCAGGCAAACATGTGCAAGCCTCGTTATAAGGAACCAGCGAAATAAGGCTATATGCGCTGGCCTAAAAAGGAAATGGTAGCTAGTATTAGTTTTAGACTCTGGCTAATATAGTACTCAAATAGCTCCCGGGGTATAGTGTGGACCTAAAGGTATCGCGAAATGTTGTTAGGGAACGAAGTAACCTCTCGTGTGCTGTCCATCAGGACAAGTTAGATGTTAAGCGCAAGCCACGGGGGGAGGGATGGCCCAAGAAGCGAATGCCCGGGGTAATTCCTGGGATAACATCTACAGTAATGTAGATGATGCTGGGTAGCCAGCGCTGACGTGGGTCGGTGATACTAGGAAGCTGCTGGAATGAGTAATCCTAAAAAGCCACGGAACTAATCCGAAACGCAAGTGGAGGATAAGGTATGGATAACTGGTAAAACTGACTTGAAAATGGTGATACTAACGGTTATCAGAACAACCACTCGCTAAACCAGGAAAGGGAAGAAAAGACAGGCGGCAAGGGCTAACGGAAGTAATTCCTATTAAGTCTACCTATGAAAAGGGCCTAGTACCCAGTAGCCGGATGTGGTGAAAATCGCAAGTCCGGTTCCTCAAGGGAGGGTCGGGAAGCGATTCCCGGCTCGACCCCATCCATAGCCACCAAAGGCGCAACCTCTGCCTTCATCAGGCAGGTCATGATTAGGAAGGATTTCGTGGAGAAGCAAACGCCTATCTGTAATGGACAGGATAAGCCGACCACGGTAATGTCAAATGTGAAGTTGTAAGTAGCAGTAAAAACCTTATGAGCACGGTAATCAAACCAATGAATGAATGGAGGACAACCCCCCCTGGCGAAAGCTGGAAAGGAAAGTCTTTTGCTTCTGAGAATTTACAGAGCGGCACAACGTGGCGACAACTGCTACGATGTAAAAAAAACTGCCAGCGATGGTAGTCGCCGTATCCATGACAGGGATGGCATTACTGAGGAGCCGGATGAGGTGAAAAGCAGATCGTCCGGTTCTGAAGACGAGACGGGGTGGCAACACCCTGGCTTAGTTTAACGAATTACCGGGAGGTGGGTATTGCGGTCCTACCCGAAAATAACTCCAATACTAGCGTCGGTCCCCTGGTGGTTGTCCAGAATTTTGGCTCGCGCTCAAACAACGGCCTACCCTGGTTGTTGGGAGTAGTGTTTGCAGATGCTGACGCGCGACAATTTCTACGACAGCGGCGAAGGACTAGGGGGCGTTAATGTCAACATTAGCGGTTCCAATGGTTCCTTTTCTACCAGGACTATGACTGCTGGTGACTATCAGCAGCAGGTATGGAGTTATTACTCAAGTTGTCAATATCGGGTTTGATAATACTAAACTTGACCTAATGGTTTACGGGGCTCCCTACAAATGGTAAAGACTGTAGTCGTCACTACAAACGGCCTCTCACGCTGTCCTCTAGGTAAGACTCGCCGTGCAACCCGTTGACTTTACTACCCTAACTGCTGCTTGTGCTGAACTGCGCGATCGCATGCTGCCCGCCAGACTAGAACAAGTCTATCAGCGCGATCGGCACAATCTGGCCCTAGCATTGCGTACCCTGAGGGGCCGAAATTGGCTAAATATCTGCTGGCATCCCCAAGCCGCACATATATGCATCGGCGACCCACCGCCGAAAATCCCCGATACCTTTACCTTTAGCGACCAACTCCGACATCAACTGCATGGTCTGGCCTGGGTGGCCATTGAACCAGTCGCCCCTTGGGAAAGGGCCTTAGACCTACAATTTGCCAAGCGTCCGGGAGAACCAGCCCTCTGGCACCTGTACGTAGAGATCATGGGCAAATACAGTAACGTAATTTTAACCAATCAGCAGAACCAGATCGTCACAGCCGCCCACCAGGTAAGCGAAGAAAAATCCAGCGTCCGTCCCATTCTCACCGGTCAGCCCTACTCACTGCCACCAGCCCTGACTAATCCTATTCCCAATTTAAGCGAATCTCCCCAACACTGGCAAGAGCGAGTGGGATTAGTTCCCGGACAGTTGTGGCGTCAACTGCTCAAATGCTATCGCGGACTGAGTCCAACCCTGGTAAAATCAATGGTCGCAGCAGCGGGGTTAGAGCCAAATCAACCTACCGATACTCTCACAGATGTAGAGTGGCAGCAATTGTGGAAATGCTGGCAATTCTGGTTGCAGGCCCTAGAAACAGCGCAATTTCATCCGGGCTGGACAAAAGAGGGATATACTATCATGGGTTGGGGCGCAACGGCACCAGTCCCTTCTACCCATGAATTGCTCGATCGCTACTATACCAGCCAGTTGAACCGCCAGGAATTCACCCAACTCCGCCATCAACTCCTGCAAAAACTCGATCGCCTCTTAGAAAAGCAGGGTCAAAAAGCCCTGACATTCTGGGAACGGTTACAGCAATCGGACTCCGCCGACGAGCATCGTCAACAGGCTGACTTGCTGATGGCCTACTTGCAAGAATGGCAACCGGGAATGACATCCATTTCCCTGTGCGACTTCCAAACAAATGTACCCATTACCATTCCCCTAGATCCCAAAAAGAATGCTATCCAAAATGCTCAATCCCTTTACAAGCGTCACCAGAAGCTGAAACGGGCCCGCAGTGCAGTTGAACCATTATTCAACCAAGTGAAGGTAGAAATTGAGTATCTCGAACTGGTGAAAGCTACCGTCTGGCAACTGGATAGCTACGAGGCTAAGGAAGATTTACAAACTCTAGCAGAAATTCGCGAAGAGTTAATCGGTCAGGGATATTTGGACAAGTCCGAACAGCCCCGCCTTCGATGCCTTCGGGATGCTAGCGGCTGCGCAGCCGCTGCGCTAACGCAAAAACCTACGATGCCCGAGGGGAGCGCTAGTCGCACTACCCCTCGGGCATCGCTCAGGCATCGACGCCATACTGATACTTCTGTTCCTTATCGTTTCCAGACACCCAGCGGTTTTGAACTGTTAATCGGTCGCAACAACCGGCAGAATGACCAGATCTCTTTTCGGATCGCCAATGACTATGACCTCTGGTTTCACACCCAAGAAATTCCTGGTAGTCACGTGCTCATGCGGTTACAACCTGGTAAACTACCCGATGACGTGGATTTGCAATTTGCCGCCGACCTGGCAGGGTATTATAGTCAGGGACGCCAGAGCGATCGGGTGCCGGTGGTGTACACAGCCCCCAAGCATGTTTATAAACCCAAGGGCGCCAAACCTGGTATGGTCATCTACAAGCAAGAGACTGTCCTCTGGGGGCGGCCCCAACAGGCGAGCGGGCGAGCGGTGATTGAAAAGATATAATAGGGCTAATTTATGCTTTAGCTAACATCAGATAAAATCTTTTTATGTAAAGTTCAGAAAATTTATGTAAATTTTTATGACAAAAAATTAGTGTATGTTGCTACAATATATTTAAGGTGATTCCCGGAAAAGAAAATACCTGGATGAACTCCAAAGCACGACGGTACCCGAGAGGAAAGCCAAACCTGCATGTCGGATCTTGGTACCTTTTTTTTCAGAAATCACCTAAGAGAAAAAAAAGTTAAACATTTACCCGCCTACGCCTTGGGAAGCGCAGTTCGGGTTTCCTCTCTCCGACAACTGATCGACAACTTTGACCAAGACCAGCGATAATATAGCTGGTCTTGGTTTATTGTGCTTGACATGAGGCGGTTTGCATTCCGATGAGGTACAGACGCACATTAGATAGCCGGTGAAGACTAGATATGGATGTACTCCACGAGGATGAAAACCACTATAAATGCGTTGACGGGAGCGCGATCGCCTCTCATACTGTTATAATGGCTACAGTTGCGGAGCTCCTGGTCAAAATCCCTATGTTGACCGAGCAAAAACACCTGTAACGAGCAAAAAGCGTCAGTAGATACTATAGAGTAAAATGATCAATCAATATACAAATATTACTGAGTATTACGACTTGTGGGTAAATTCTGGTTACTACGACTACCAAATCCTCGCTTCCGAAGCACACTCAATTGTGGGGAATGGTCGTGAGGTGCTTGAGTTAGGCGTAGGAACGGGACTACTGGCAGAAAAGTACATTGAGATTGACCCAACATGCGAGTTTACGGGAGTTTATTTTACTGCATCCATGCTGGAGATTGCCAAGAAACGGTTGGGAGATACATTTAAATTGATAGAAGCAGATGCTGTAACAATGGACTTAAACGCAACCTTCGATGTAGCGATATCTAATGGAGGAGTGTGGGGAATTCTGGATTTGGACGATCGCGATCGATGGGAATTTGGAGGCCACGTTCCCAGCATTGAAGCCAACCGTCAAGGGTTAACAAACTTAGCTAACCACTTACGAGAAGGAGGATTATTATTGTTACACCTGCAAAAATCACACGAGGACTTTTAAAAATCCCTACCTAGGGGAATTATTTATTCCCAATTTGTAGAAGAAGGAGAAGATAGGAGTGAATATCATACTTTTTATAAGAATTATAGATTTAAACAAGATGGAAAAATAATAGCTGAAGAACAGCTATTATTTACCTGCTTTAAACCAGAGATTTCTAGAAAGATGTTAAGCGAAGCAGGATTTGATTTCCAAGACACCAGTAATGGCGATCGCTTTGCAATTTATCAAAAGCGGTAGTAAACATATTACCAAAAGAACAATGGGGCAAAGTATTTGGAAATCAACTTTTCTGTTTGCCGCGAAAAGTATATGGGCAAAGAATTTGCCTCTGAAAAAAAGATTTATGCAGAATTATAATATTCGATGGCGTTGCACATTGAGGGATGATAGCAGCCAATTGTTGAAAATTGCTAATTGCTAATTGCTAATTGCCAAGAGTAAATACATCTATTCATGACCAAAAATGACTATCTGGATTAACCTTTGAGTATTAGCAATTAGCAACCTTATCATCCCGTCGTTGTGCAACGCCTATTCGATGACTATTTCGATTCAGCTTAGCTGACGAATTAAACCTTTGCCACCAGATGCAAATAGCTATTTTTCATCACGAACTACACCTATTCGGGATGAAGATACCTGATGACTATGACCAGTTCTCACTCTATATGCAAGTTCTGAATTATGACGCTGTTGTCGGAACTTACCGAATTGTTCTTCCTAACCCCTCTCTCGGACTACCCATAGAGGAAAGTGGGTTTGACATCAAGCAGTTCGATCCTCATAAGGTCTGCGAAATGTCACGTCTCGTCCTGCTTAAAGAAAAGCGAGGTAAAATTCCCTTTAGCAAAATAATCTCTTCTGCTTGTAGGGTCGCCAAACAGCATGACGCTTCCATTCTATTGGTTGCGATTCTCCCTCGCAATTTTCTCCTATTTAAAAGATATGGCTTCTCACAAGTGGGGCCACCACTCTCGGATCCTTCTGTTGAGTCTATTGACACAGAAGAAGCAGTCGTTATCCCAATGCAAATACATGTTTGATGGGTGCATCTCAGAATAAAAAATTGAGAATGGAAAATTGAGAATGGAAAATTAAGAATTGCCCCATTTTTTATTAGTCATTCGCAATTCGCAATTCGTAATTAGCTATTTTCCATTCGCAAATACAAAAGTGAGATGATCCCTCTTTTATTTCTCTATTTCAGCAATAATCAGAAAGGCCAGCTAGTAGTTAGCAGACAACTGACAACTAACAACTGATAATTGACAACTAACAACTGACCAAATATTAATGTAGGTCTGATTGCCAGATGCAGATGTAGAGGCGATCGCGCTTAGTTTCCCACTTAATGATGCCTTCAAGGGGACCGAGGGTAAAGGAGTAGTGGGCGGCGTCTCCTGGGTAGTGCGACTAGCGCTCCCAGGAGACACCGGGGGACTGGCGAGTCCAAACCTGTTGGAGTCCGTGCGATTCGTTCTAGCCTAACGTGGTCAAACACGGAACGCTAGCCCGGTTTCATTAGCCGGGAACTCTGACCGCATGGGGGTTAAATTCCCCTCCCCCCAGGTACGGGGGTGACACCGGTCCTCGGTGCTACGAAGCGACATCATCGTGGTGCTAAGCGAGGACTCAAATGTAGGATAACTGGCAGCCTAAGCCGGTGACGCCGCTAGGAAAGATATCCAAGGTTAGAGCAGGCAAACATGTGCAAGCCTCGTTATAAGGAACCAGCGAAATAAGGCTATATGCGCTGGCCTAAAAAGGAAATGGTAGCTAGTATTAGTTTTAGACTCTGGCTAATATAGTACTCAAATAGCTCCCGGGGTATAGTGTGGACCTAAAGGTATCGCGAAATGTTGTTAGGGAACGAAGTAACCTCTCGTGTGCTGTCCATCAGGACAAGTTAGATGTTAAGCGCAAGCCACGGGGGGAGGGATGGCCCAAGAAGCGAATGCCCGGGGTAATTCCTGGGATAACATCTACAGTAATGTAGATGATGCTGGGTAGCCAGCGCTGACGTGGGTCGGTGATACTAGGAAGCTGCTGGAATGAGTAATCCTAAAAAGCCACGGAACTAATCCGAAACGCAAGTGGAGGATAAGGTATGGATAACTGGTAAAACTGATTTTAAAATGGTGATACTAACGGTTATCAGAACAACCACTCGCTAAACCAGGAAAGGGAAGAAAAGACAGGCGGCAAGGGCTAACGGAAGTAATTCCTATTAAGTCTACCTATGAAAAGGGCCTAGTACCCAGTAGCCGGATGCGGTGAAAATCGCAAGTCCGGTTCCTCAAGGGAGGGTCGGGAAGCGATTCCCGGCTCGACCCCATCCGAGTTGGAGTTCCTGATTTATCTGACAGCCGGACATAGCATCGAAGGTTTTCAGCACCTCCTGAAAATCAAACTCAGTCACAAAGGAAGCTTCGGTTTGGCGAATCACTCCAGAATTGCCATCAAACAGGAAGCCCAAGCTGACTCGATCGCGAATCAGTTCATAGAAAACAGCATCTGTATGGGCCAAATAGCCTTTCTCAGTCCCAGTTGGAACGCCAAACATGCGCAGGACATAACTTTTGTGAATTCCTGGTTGAAATCATGGAATTCCTACGCCGATAGGCATCTGACGACAGACCTGTTCGTGCATCTGCCAAGGAGTTAGTTGCAGTAATGAAGTTTCTTCTACAGGAACTACTGCCAGAAAGAAACTGATTAGAACTGATATCACATTGAGAATGCCCCATTAGCAAGTTAGCAGTTCCCAATCACCCTGCTGCCTGACGCTGCTGTTTGAGATAGGCAAAAACGGACTTATCGCCAATGTCAGGGGGGATGGCTTGCAGGGCCTTGCGCAGGGCAAACACTACAAACCCGACTGCCCAGGTAGCTAGCAAGACTCGTTCTGCCATGACTGGTAAGACGCCGGTCAGATGTCCTAACAGCAGAATTGGTACTAAGGGAGTCAGCAACTTGGTTTCCAGGCGTGAGAAGCAAAAGGCTTCCTTAAAGTAAATTCCTGTCAAGGCGGCGAAAGTGAAGCCGATGCCAAATAAAGTGGTTGGGTGGTTGTAGACAGTCAAGGCCAAAGGTTCCCTGAAGAACAGTACGTACCCGATCGCGGCCAGGACTCCGACGATCCAAAACAGCTGTAGCGCGCGGTGCAGTACTGCCAGATAGATGTGAATGGTAAGTAAGCTGACGCCTAGGGCTAAACAAAACACTGCATAGAGGGGGGTGATGGCCTTAATAACAGCTGGGGTGCCTCCTTGCCACAGCACTAGGGTACTACCGATGGCAAAGCAGAAGGCGGCTATGTTTAAGCCGGTGCGATAGATAATCACGCCCGATCGATCGGCCTCTGTAATAGTAAAGGAGCCAAACTGACCTTGATAGATTTCTGGTTCCGATGCTTGCAACTGAGTCATAGCTTGCTAGTTGAGATGTCATGAAAATTAACTTCTATCTTATCTTTCCAGTCTAGCTGCAGTTGAGATTGAGCATTACCTCCATTGACAGCAATCTCTACCCAGCCATGACTTCCTACCAAGGAGATCGCCTCTAGAGGCGGGCTGTCTGCATAAGTATTGCTACCCTTAATCACCTGGTTCTCTAATTTAATATACCACTGTTTTGCCCGAACGCAGCTGCCGGGAATATTGGTGATTAAATTACCAAAATGGTCGATATACTGAATGCAGCCTGTGATGCTGGTTTCTGTGTGAGTACATGCAAGTAGGGGTAACTGGACTAAAGTTTCTGGGTCGATCGGGTTTCCCAGTTCAACTAGAGGGACGCCGCTGGCCAGATGGGCCCCTACGGGGGCGAAGATATCTCTACCGTGAAAGGTACTGCTAGGTGTGGGCGTATGCCAATATTTTGGGTTTGTGAGTTCGACCGCTGCTAGCACGGGATTTTCCGCGAGAATGCCGCTGAATAGTCCGTTATCGGGTCCGACCAAATAACAGTCCGACAGGAAAATGGCGATCGCCCTCCTGCTACTCCCCACTCCGGGATCGACAACAGCGACATGAACGGTCCCGACGGGAAAATAGGGCAGGGCCTCACGCAAGCAGAACCTGGCCGCGAGAATGTTCTGGGGAGGAATGTTGTGGGTGATATCCACTACTTTTAAACTGGGGTTAATCCGGGCAATTACCCCCTTCATTACCCCTACATAGATGTCACTCAAGCCAAAATCACTCAGCAAAGTTAAGAAGTGGCGATCATCCATTAACTTATTTTACCTTAAACAAAAAACTATTTTACAGCATGTTTATATAATACCATTTTGGCAAAACAATGCTACAAGAGGTGGCGATCATCCATTAACTTATTTTCCTTTAAACAAAGGACTATTTTACAGCATGTTTATATAATACCATTTTGGCAAAACAATGCTACAATTAGTTTCAGTATCATCTTTTTAGTCGGTATAACACCGACTGATCGCGCACTGCGCAGCGGAGGGTTCCCGGAGCGTGCCAGCCGTGCGCTATCGGCCTTTAGGTTTGAACCGGAAGGTGTCGAGTGGGTAGTGTTCAGGAGATGTCCCCGAGGTAGTGCGGTTAACGCTCGCTTTTATCCGCCCGTAGCGGAGGGGGCCCGGAGCGTGCGCACCAGAAAAATCGGCGCTCCCGGGATATACCTCGACCCCACCGGACATCTCGGGACCACGATAAGTAGTTCTCCGTTCTCCGTTCTCCGTTCTCCGTTGGACAGCAGAAAGCTTGAAATTACCACAGAGCAAGGGTTATAGTATTGTTGAGTTAAAAATAAAATCTAAAAATAATTATGCCCTACTACTTACACCTGGTGGCGGGTGAAGTCCTCTTTATGCAGAGGTTGAAAGCAGCCACAGTTCCGGTCTAGCCTGCCGACATAAAAGCCGACTTGGTTATATAGTAAGCGTGACATGTCAAAGGTAAGGGTGACATGCCATATAGTAATGGTGACATACCATATAGTAATGGTGACATGCCACATAGTAATGGTGACATGCCACATAGTAATGGTGACATGTCACATAGTAATGGTGACATGCCACATAGTAAGAAAGTACTTCTATGTTGGAGTATGTTTCAGTGTAGGGGTGCGCCATATATGTCTAGATATAATAAAAAGCTGGACAGCTGCGGCCCTTATAGATAAAGGACGTATCTAATTTTGATCATCCTGAGATAAAATGCTTAGATCGGCTTTTTATGACTGCCAGACGGGTGTAGTCATGGGTCAGTTAGTTTCAGGGGCAGCGGCAACTGTAGCATTGTTTTTCCAAAATGGTATAAGAGGCAGAAACTGGAGTTTGCGAAATGACAGCTGTGCCCAAGGTAGATTCACTTAAGGAAAAACCGAAAGGTTCTCATGAAATCCTTATGAGGCATCTACTATGAATTACAAATTTATCAAGAATTTAACCGCTTCTAAAAATCTCTGCATATCTAGGCAAACAGCCCAGCCACGCTTTGATCCAAGTCCACAGTGTAACTTCGCTTAACTAGAAGTGCATTTACGCTTGGTATGGTTTCCCCTGCAAGCGGGATCCACCAATTCCTTGACCTCTAGTCCCCAGTTAGAGACGCTATAAAAAGAATGTCGATTCTTAATCTTAGTGCAAGACTTTAGCAATTTATTCAGTTGATACCAGAGGCTCCATACGTGCTTTCCAGACTTCACATCTAGATAGGCGGTTATGGAGCTTGGTAGTTTTTCTGACAATTTCATTCCTCGCCTAGCCACGGCAAGAGCCGCAGCCTCATCGCTAGCCAATCCATACTGGCGAGCAAATTTAATCAAACCAATCAGGCTGGTGTAAGCGGGATTTATTTTTAGTAAATAAATCACTCGGTTACTAAGAATACTTTCAAGTAGCTGGTAAAAGCGACTGTAAGCCCAGCCAGAAAGCATTCGAGCATATTTACTACCACATTCTCTCAACTGCTCTTTTTTCCTAGAAAAATCTAGATTTTCGCAGATGATTGGACATCTCCGTTAGCCAAAGTTGCCAATTGCAAGCAAGCATTGACAATCTAAGCATCCTGCTGACCGTGAAGCCATCCCATTTGCAGTGGAATCTGACCTTTGGCTTTCATCCCATCTGGATCTACATACGCCCATCCGATCGAGCCGGGGTTCATGTCAATCCCGATGCAGCCGTAAGCTGAATGTTGCGACACGCGCTTAACCGGCGTTGGTGTAAATTGTACCGCAGCATTCCATTTACCATGCTTTCGGTAAAAATGCCAGCTTTTTGCTCCTGCCTGCGACAGTCTGTTTATTTTCCGATCAAACCCACCTAATTTAGTCGTGACATACTTACCAAACCGGTCCTTTAAGCAAGCGGGAACTCTAAACTTTATGTACTCTCCATTCCACTGGCAAACCTGATTTACCAATTTTTCTGATGAACTGCCGACTACGAAACACTGACTGTGGGGCACTTTCACCTGAATAGGTTTTAATTTTAGATAGCTTATTTTTCGTTCTAGCAGACAGGATTTCCGCTTCTTTTGGTGAATTTGAAAGCGTAAGTGCTGCCAAGAAGTATTGCGGTACTGTAACGAACTGGCGAGCGGGGATGTGCAGCCTGTCTTAGAGTGCTGCCAGTCTTTCTGACTGTAGAACTTCCGGGCTAATTTTAATTTTCTCTCAGCCTTGCGAATCCATTCTTGAGTTGATTTCAGCTTACCTTGCAGTTGCTTTATATGGTTTTGTCTACATTCTTTGGCTGACGATACCTGACCAATCGCATCTGCGATTACGCCGCCAGCATGACGCTTATTAATCAGGTAAGTCTGCTGCAAATGAGTATTCCATTGAGATTTATTAAAAGATTCGTTACTACACAGATGATTGACCGTCTCGCATACGGCTTGACGGTAAATGAGAGCATAAGAAGTCAAGAACATCTCAAATTGCGTAAATCCAAGGAAGTTCAATTCCTCTGCTGGGGTAGGTAGTCCTTTAGTATAGGTGAGAATAGCCATACTATGATTATACCCGCTTGCAGCAGATAAATTACATCCAATTATCCAATTATCTCGGCATAATACTAATATTTGCCCAGATATACCGATAAATTTGGTAACTGTTACTAGCCCCCTTCAGCTCGGAAAACTGCTGCGATCGCGGTCGGTTTAGCCAATACTGTTCACGCTGGTTGACCATTGGTTGGCCAACCCTGTCCCTAGCAGAATCTGGTCTACCAGCGGTCGATGGACTGCCAACAAGACGAGAAGGAGGTGGCGCCCGCAGTATTTGTGTAGGCGGTGTTCAGCAGATGACTGCACTGGTGCCGAGCATCAATTTGGGCAAAACAATATCCAAAGATCCTACCTTCTTTGTCTATATTCCACCTAATAGGGCCCAGGGAGCAGAGATTGGTCTGATGGATTCTGAGGGTAACCAGATCTATAGCACTATTATTGAGCAGAATGTTGACTCTGGTGTGGTGGGCTTTAATCTGCCCGATCTCCCAACCCTGGAAATGGGTAAAAATTACCAGTGGTACTTTCAGTTTATTTGTAATGATGACCTTGGTGCTTTTGTAGAAGGGTGGGTGCAACGAGTCGAACTGAGCGATCGCCTCCAGAGTCAGTTGCAACAGGCGGACTCACGCCAACGGGCCGAAATTTATCAACAAGAGGACCTTTGGTACGAGGCCCTGAAAACTCTGGCCGATCGCGTAGCGTGGCGCAGCCATGTTGCGCCGCTTGCATCCGTTCGATGCCTCTCGGGGCGAGGTGTCTCCTGGGAGCTCGATGTTTCCCGGGAGCGCTAAGCGCACTACCCAGGAGACACAGGAGCGCTAATCGCACTACCAGAGAGGCATCGACGACTCAACCCTAGAGGCCCAATGGGAAGAACTCCTCACACAAGTCAATCTAAAACATTTGGCCCAACAGCCCGTTGTCAACACTGCTTTGTAAGCACCCCAGGGAAAGTAGATCCCTTTTGTTGGCTTTGATGCTCCGGAAACCACCGGTTATAACCGGTGGTTTTATTAATTTTTGTAACCATCGCTACACAGTTTTTCCAGAAAGGGTTATCTTAGAAGTATGAGCCTTAATTAAATTTCGTCTAAAAAAAAGTCCACCATGAACATGAATCGTCAAACCAGGAAAAAACTAGCCCAAGTCCATCAAGACAACCTGCAAAAGAACTTACAGCACCGGCTGGAAGTCGCCAGAACCAAAGGGGATGAAAACTTAATTCGGATGCTAGAGGCGGAAGCTAACTACTTCAGCTAGAACGCTAGAGCATCGGTCAAGAAACCGGGTTTCTGTTACCAAAACGTCAATATAAGTGCTATTCCTGACGAGAAACCCGGTTTCTATCTCATCTTGACCGACTCTATAGTCCATGTCAGCCGGTGTCAATTAATTTAACCGGTGCATAGCCCACCCGATCGCTTCTCGGGTGGGCTTTTGGCGCGATCGCCCCGTCCCAGAGGCGATTACTATCAATACTTCTCGGTTAATAACTTGTCATTGCGAAGGGGGGGAGTTTAAACCAACATTGTGAGTATCTTCGCTTATATTCCCCCCGAAGCAATCTCCCCGACGAGGTAGGAGATTGCTAGCTGCTGCGCAGCGGCTGCACGAACGGGGGGGTTAACTCAATTGAGAATAAGTTAATCGCTACTTCTGTGTTCCCTGCTGCTGCGTCTCCTGGGAGCTTGATGTCCCTCGGACGCACGGCGAAACCCGGGGGACATCATCTGAGCACTACCCAGGAGATGCAGCGAGCTACTCGCACTACCCGGGGAACACAGCCCCCCCCTCGCAATGACAAATGTCCCAGCCGTCTTGCTTAACCGAAAAGTATTGCGATTACTATTGTAATTAATATAGAATTAAATTGGCAGTAAGAGGAGGAGGGGATGTCAAAGATAGCAGTTATCGAACCAGAAAAGTCTTATACATTTGCGGAATACTTTAAGTTGAACTGCGAACCAGACGATCTTCTAGCTTATTTTGGCTATGGGTACAAGGCCAAATCACTAACGTTGCCGCAGTCAAATCGGGAGTTAAATCGGTTAGAGAATCTGAAACAGCAGTTAGAACAAAATTTACCATACATTAGCCTGAGTAGTGAAATGGCAAGGCGAGAGTTTTTAATTGCTCCCGTGTTGATGGAGGTAATTTATTACACGAAAGCGCGAGTGAAGGTGGGGTATTCCTTAACCGTAAGCGAACAACTGAAAGGAGAGTTAGATTATTATTTAAAATCCCAAAGTCAGTTACTGGTGATTGAAGCAAAAAATGCGGATCTCCAACGGGGCTTTACTCAATTAGCCGTGGAATTAATTGCGGTTTCGCAAGCGCAACTAGCGAAAGGAGACATACTCTACGGTGCGGTTTCCGTTGGGAATATTTGGCAATTTGCGGTTTTACATAGTCAAGAACAGCAGGTTGTACAAGATCTAAATTTGTATCGGGTTCCGGCAGATTTACAGGAGTTGTTGCCAATTATAGTTGGGATTTTGGAACTGGATTTGTAGTAGCATAAAATTTAGGATAATCCCAACTTGGAATTAAGATTATCCCTGTGCAACTGACTCTACTACTTACTCAAGTCCACTCCGTAAGATCCCCAGAATCTTGCCAACATTATTCAGAAAATACTCATTTAAGTCTATGGATATCGTTTGTTCTTCAAGTTTCAAAAATTTCCAGTTAGTTCCTGTCGTGACTGAGCCATAGATGGTTTTAATTTCATTTTATTGGCGCTGATTAAATAACTGAGCTGCTAACATTTCGGCCATGCATTGCCCTAAGCCTGATTTAATGTTATCATTTTTTGCTTCCACAAGAATGATAACGGGTGCTTCAATTAACAACTGTTCGGGAGAACGACTAATTAGAAAGTCGCAACGTCCATTCAAGCCTCTTTCCAAGTCAACATTAAAGTCTTTGCCTGAAAATAAGCTGATCTGACCCGTCAATTGTGTCTTGAGTTCAAATAAGATGGGGACAATGATAAATTCCGACCGGGATTTTTCCGTGTCTATTGCTAGTGCTAAGGGTATATATTTTTGCAGCGCTTGTGCCAGAAAATCGCTGTACTCTATCTCGGGAATATCTGCAAATATCCCAAATTTATCGGAAATTGTTATGCCAAAGGTGATTTTGATTTCCTCTATGCTAAATTGACTGTATGACATTTGACTGCCTCTCTATTATCAGGAATGGGCGATCGCCTCCTATATTGTAGCACATAAATCAGGGTGCATCTCACTTTTGCTGCTGGCATATTCGCTCCGGAGGCCAGAAACCAGGTTTTGACAAAAAACCTGGTTTCTTAATCCCAAATTGAGATGCACCTCATAAATCATTTGAAAACACCTGTCATGATATTAATAGTTAAACTGTCTCCATCGAGGGTTTTAATCACCAGATATTTACCAAACACGGACATTTCTATTCCCTGGTCTGGTAAGTCCTCACTAAATCGGATAGAACCACCTGGGTTAAACAGCAGCACTTCCTCTTCCGTCAGTACCGCTGTTACCCGAT
Source organism: uncultured Hormoscilla sp. (assembly GCA_963921275.4). Lineage (GTDB taxonomy): Bacteria > Cyanobacteriota > Cyanobacteriia > Cyanobacteriales > Desertifilaceae > Hormoscilla. The sequence goes on from OZ001293.3 coordinate 582,922, forward strand.
CGAGCGTCAGAATTTGTACTATAGGTTGTTAAGGGTAGTGCAACTAGGAGGCGACCGCTTTGCAGACAAATACAGGCTAACTGTTGATCTACGCCGATCCAAACTGTATTTTGTTCCTCCCATACTTGAATTATCGGCTCTAGTGAGGAACTGCTTCGATATCTCCTGTTGTGCTCTTGTCCCAGGGGACTCGGCACACAGGAGATATCGCCAACTCATTCCGTAACTACCCAATCTTTCTCCCAAGTCTAAGATAGCAAATTTGTGAGAATAGTCATGGACAATTATCTGCCTCACTCCCTCCATAAGGTTGAACTCTGATTCTTTAATGCTTTCAATTTTATCCTGACTCCTGTTTATAGATTAACACTACGATCGAAGTTACTTGAGGCTTGACGGATAGGTCACCATTAGGATAAAAGTATCTAACTATGATAGCACTCTTAACTTCACTACCGCTTACTTCCACTTTCCTGGATATGTTCAGACCGTATTTGGTCAGTTTTCTTCCTTTCTGGATTTCTGGAGCATTTAATCTTTCCTGAAATATTTCGCTTGAGACGTTCTCTACCATCAGCAGCTTCGTCAATCCCTAGTAAATTCAAGTTTTCTAAGTTATCCGAGGATCTCCTGATATTTTTGGTGCTAGATGTAACCCTACCAAAAAAGAAGTCAAATTTACTTTCTTTGACGGTAAACCCTTTCCCCTCAATGTTCTGGCACAATTGAATATTTACTCCCTACATAAATTATCTCTTATCCTCATCTTACTACAGTCGATGTACTTGCGATATCGCCCTGATTGAGGCGCTATCGCGGCAACATCGTGGGGTTTTGAGTTGTCTGCATTTACTATCGCCATTTGGACAAATATCCTGTAGTTAACTACCCTGACTGTGTCAGCCAACTGGAAGCCTTATACTTATCTTACCATCGGATCGCTCAATTTTCAACCCCGCATTTTTTCCTCTATCTGCACCGGATGCTGAGCCTCTAGAAACGGTCAATTTTACACTACATAATACTGCATTGTACCACATGATGCATACAAGACGCTACAGAAATGCTCCACCCGACTACTCTTTCGTCAGCAAAGGTTTAACATCGTGAAAGTGATTATAATCAATGTGTCGATCGCCATCCTTGCCCGTATACAAAACATCCACAAATCTCATATTCCAAATAATATCGGAGGCCCCATACAAATGACGAGCATGGATAGTCTGGGAAACTGTTTCATCCAGCCCTGTCATGAGCGCGATAATCTCCGGATTCCACTCAGCTAAATTCTCCTCTGTCACCCCATAAAGAGGACTGGTTTCGTCAATTTCATGCATCGCCATCCAACTGATAGTAAGAATGGGTGTCTGAGAACGAACTAACTTAAGATCGCACAGCCGACGCAAAGAATGACCCTCCGACGTGACTTCTTCAGGCAGTACGATAGTAACTCGCAGTTGAGCTTCCACGATCCAATTATTGCGCTGGTTAGCTATCCGAAACATCAGAGTAGGTATGCCATTGTAAGGACAAATAACTGCCACCCGACTGAACAGCACTCTCGCTGAAGGTTTTGAAAACCGGGCAAACATCAGCGCCGTAGCGTTTGCGAACCCTAGCAGACCGAACAATGCCTCGAACGTTACCAACAGATGCGTGTAGGGTGTGGTAGGATACATGGAACCGTAACCGATAGTTGCCATAGTCTGAATACTAAAAAAGAAAGCATCCTTAAAGTTACCCGATTGCGCATTGGCTATCCCATCTCCTCCAGCCAAGTACGCAAGGGCAAACAGAATGTTCGTCACCAAATACAATAGACAGATTAGCCCCAAAAACTCCCACCAAGAAATCATCAGCAGCCAATGGTACAGAAGTGGAAGTGGGGTAACCCCAGCCGCACGAACGATCGAAAGCTAGAGTCCTTATTTTTCAAGTGCTTTGATACCATGCGGGACTTACTCGATCGCCTGCAAGGACCATTTGGCTTGCGAGATGAAGAAGCGAATCAAGTGATGCTGTCCGCGGAGCCAATCTTTGGCCAACTCCAAGCTTATCTAGAGAGTTTAACGGGTAGGGTTGCCGAACAGCCAATCAAAACAGATGCTGCTTCGATGTCTCTGGGGAGCTTGATGTCCCCCGGACGCACGGCAAAACCCGGGGGACATCATCTGAGCACTACCCCAGAGACATCGCCACCTAAGCCAGATTTTGTGACTCAGGTAACGGCGGTCCTCAGAGAGATGTTGCAGCTGTTTAAGCAAAAAGCTAATCCTGCTAATCGTCAACAGCTGGAACAATTATGTAGCAGTCTCCTCAATCTGGGCGAAGATACGGAAAGCTGGCAAAATCTAGTACAAACGGCTCAGACTGCTATTGCTAATCCTAACTGTCCCTATCTCACCCTGGCTCCCCTGGTGATTAAGGAACTCAAGCAGGCAAGCGAACAACTGCAGGCTGGCCAAGCTAACCAAATCGCTCCTTCTAAAAACTTGCAACGCATAGCGGATAATTCTCCTTCTCAGCGAATTATCCTAGTTGTCGAACCAAAGGCAGCCGCAGAAACTCTGGTCAAGGCTTTCAACAAAAAGCAGCTATCACAATTTATGAAGGCGCTACAAACAACCGCTAAAACCCTCGACACCTCCCCATCACCCAACGTCCCCCGGTCGGGAAAAGTCCCCCGGGGCGAGGCATCCCCCGGGAGCGCTATTCGCACAAAAAGGGAGACGCCTCGCTCGACATCCCCCCAGAGGGAGACGCGCTAACCGCATCACCCATCAGACATCATAACCACACCACCCGTCAGACATCATAACCACACAAAAAGGGAGACATCACCATCACACCACCCAGCGCAGTCCCGTAGAGGCGAGCAGGCATCGCAGCAAAGTAGTCTGTTGTCAATTGTCAGTTGTCAGTTGTCACCATTCACCAAAGGTGAGGGCTTGCCCCCGGACTTCTTTGCGCAAATTGCCGCGATCGTAGGCAACTTGACCGCCGACAATGGTCACAACGGGCCAACCTGTCAAGTTCCAACCTTCAAAGGGACTCCAACCACATTTGGTCAGGAGTTCCTCGCGGCGTACTGGACGATAGCTGTTCAGGTCTACCAGTACCAAGTCAGCATCATAGCCCGGGGCAATGACGCCTTTATTAGGAATCTTGTAGGCTTTCGCTGGTGCCAGTGACATCCAGTGAGAGACTTGGGCAATGCTACAACGCCCCTGCATTGCCTGAGTCAGCATCAGGGGTAAAGATGTCTCTACTCCTGGCATGCCCGAAGGAGAATTAGGATATCCTCGGGCTTTTTCCTCTAAAGTGTGGGGGGCGTGGTCTGTAGCGATCAAGTCAATTACCCCATCTAGCAAGGCTTGCCACAGGACTTGGTTGTCCTGGGGAGTGCGCAAAGGGGGATTCATTTGAGCCAAGGTGCCAAGCTGTTCGTAAGCGCTACTATTGAGTAGTAGGTGTTGGGGCGTTACTTCTGCTGTCACCCAGATGGGCTTATCCTGACGCAGCAATTCTGCTTCGACACCGGTAGACATATGTAGAATATGCAGGCGTCGCTGGTATTTCTTCGACAGCCCCAGGGCCTGAACAGTCGCGTTCAAGGCTGCCTGTGAGTCCTGTATTTGGGAATGAACCGCTGGGTTAGTCTCGCCCACAAATAACTGCCGGCGCTCGGATATCCGGGCTTGGTCTTCGGCATGTACAGCGATCAGCCGCGTGCCAGTAGCAAAGATTCTCTCCAGCACCTCGGACTGGTCAACCAGGAGATCGCCCTTCATGGACCCCATAAAAATTTTAATTCCTGGCGTGGGATTTGCGGAGAGCAGATCGGGGGAACAGGCTGACGTTGCTCCAATAAAAAAGCCATAATTGACTAAGCACTTCTGTTGGGCCCGTCCCAGTTTGTCATCTAGAGTGGACTGGTCTGTTGTCAGTGGGCGTGTATTGGGCATCTCCAAAAATGAAGTCACGCCCCCCTTAGCACAAGCACTGCTAGCTGTCAATAGGTCTTCTTTATGCTCTAGACCTGGTTCTCGGAAATGCACCTGGGGGTCGATCGCACCTGGCAACAATGTCAACCCCTCGGCGTCTAGAACCTCCTCAGGGACGGATCCGAGATCCGGGGCGACTTGGACAATTTCTCGATCGCGGATCCCGACATCCCCCACCAGGAAATCACCAGTGGGTAATAGTATCCGTGCCTGACGAATCAACAAACTAAAAGGAGTAGCTGACATGGGAGAAGGTATTGCTCAAATTCATTACCGTTAATTGACTATACTTGATCTGTAAATAATTGTCAATCTTACTGATATATCCCCAAAATAGAACATGACTTCTGTGAATAAGCAAGATATGAAGGAAAAGCCGGCGAACAATAGTGAAAACCCTTGGATAGAGGGAATAAAGACGATCGCCATGAGTGGAATTTTGGCTTTTGGGATTAGAACTTTTGTAGCGGAAGCCCGTTATATTCCTTCGGGGTCGATGTTGCCAACTCTACAGATAAACGATCGCCTGATTATCGATAAGTTAGGTTATCGCTTCAGGGATCCGCAACGGGGAGATATTGTGGTATTTAAGCCGACAGATGGACTGCTTGAGGACAATCCCAATCTGAAGGATGCTTTTATTAAGCGGGTGGTAGGTTTACCGGGAGAAAAGGTAGAGTTGCGCCAGGGAAAGGTCTATGTAAACGATCGCCCCCTGGCGGAAAAATATGTAGCTTCTGATTTTAACCCAGCTGCACCTGTGACGGCCTCATCGACACATCAGCGGACGCAAATAAATGTCTGCCCACCAGATAAGCGGTTCCTCTCCCAACCAGTCACTGTGCCGGCCGACTCCTATCTGGTCATGGGCGATAACCGCAATAATAGTTATGATAGCCGCTGCTGGGGGTTCGTGCCCCGCGATCGGATTATCGGCAGGGCGATCGTCCGCTTCTGGCCGTTTAATCACTTTGGTCAACTGGATGAGTCCTCGATATATCCCACTGAAAAGTAAAATACTGAGTGTTATTTTGACTTGAGAGGATAGTGCGATCGCTTTTTAACTGGGAAAATGCGATCGCGCTCTGTGTTCGTGGTAAGGGATCTATTATCCAATTATAACAACTGCGGTAGCTACGTTGGTCTTTGTTGAGTGGTTTATCTCTAATCTGGGTTGAATATATGTTACAGTTAAGGGATTACTTACTCTCTGGTAAGGTGGAAACTGTATATCTACCTCCTAAAGGGGGAAGTTTACTGGCATCCTGTCTTTTGCTGGCTTCTGTTTTGCTACTATCACTTTATCCGCCTGTACAGGAGAACCGGTTATGACTTCATCAAACAAGGAAATTGTCACCCTTGATGTTGGTCCCAATTTGGTGGACTGCGTTGGCGTTGTTCCCCAGAAATGTATGTTGGTGCGCGATGATCGGGATTTTACCTATTTCTATGAGGCTATTGAACAGTTGTCAAAGACTCCCGCTACCCCGTAGAAGCGCTAAAGCGCTTACTACAAACGGCTTATTACAAATGGACAACGCGCCCCTGTAATTTGCGCCCTAACCAAGGCGTATTAGCAGCACGAGATTTCAGAGTTCGATTCTCAACAGTCCAGGTTTGTTGAGGGTCAAATAGCATAAGTTCCGCTGGTTCTCCTGCTGATATGACAGCAGGTTTCTGCTGCAAACATAAGGCCGGATTTGTACTCATACTCCGCCATAATTGAGCAGCTGATAATTGCCCGGTTTCTACCAAACTGTGCCATAATAACGGTAATGCTAGTTCTAACCCGATCGCCCCTGGGGGTGCTTCGGCAAAAGCTACGGTTTTTTCCTCGTAGGTATAGGGACTGTGGTCGATCGCGATCGCATCGATTACCCCATCCCTGACTCCGGCAATTAAACTCTCCCGATCGACCGGGTTTCCTAAAGGCGGTTCCAAGCGCAAATTCGGGTCATAGCAATGAGTGGCGAGATCCTTCGTATCCAGCAACAGATGCATCCAGGTAGTGCTAGCTGTCACGGGCAATTTGCGAGTCTTAGCATCGTAGATCAGTTCCACAGCCCCAGCAGTAGAAACCCGCATCACATGCACCCCCGTACCAGTATATTCCACCAATTGTAACAAAGCCGCCAGGGCAATTGTTTCCGCAATTGCTGGAGTTCCCGGTAACCCCAAACGTAGAGAGAAAATTCCCTCTCGCATCACCCCATCTGCCGCCAAACTGCCATTATTCGGCCACAGGGCCACGGGCTTTTTTAAAGGCTGCAAGTATTCTAACAAACGTCTGAGTAGAGCCAAATTTTCCACAGGCTTACCATCAGCAAAACCTACCACTCCTGCTGCTGCTAACTCTGCTAATTCAGTCATCTGTAATCCTTGGATCCCCAAAGTAAGAGCCCCCCAGCAATAGAGATGGGGGGCTCTTTTTATCAATGCCAAAGCACCCGGGTTATCCACTGGCGGCACCGTATCTGGTAAAATGGCAATTCTGGTAAAACCCCCCGCCGCCGCCGCTGCCATCAGAGACTCTAAAGTTTCCCGCTGCTCAAACCCAGGTTCTCCAGAATGGCTGTACAGGTCCACTAACCCCGGTCCCATTACCAGTCCCCGGCAATTCTTCACCTTCTCCTCACTTGGGTAGTCCGTAATTATTGGGGCAATCTCCTTAATATAACCCTCTTCTATCAGCACATCGCCTACTCTATCCGTACCCGAAACTGGCTCAATTAAACGCAATTGTTGCAGCAGTAATTCACTCATTATCGCTAATTTTCAATTGTTACCCTTTCTTCCTCTCGTTCTTCTCGTTCCCAGGTAGAACCTGGGAACGGTCTTCTGAGGCTCCCGCCTCCAATCAGCGCAGGAGTGCCGAGTCAAGATTGGAATATATGGTATTACCGTACCATTTCTAGCATCTGGTGGGCGGTGCCCACCCTACATAAATTGCCATTTCTAGCATCTGGTGGGCGGTGCCCACCCTACAGTGCTCCTGCTGCTGTTTGGTCGAGAATACTGCCACTAATGTGGGTAGTAATATTATGAGTTTCTAGCACGGGTTTTCCTTCCAGTCCTTTGGGGTAATCTATCACCGTAACTGCACAATTTCCCTGCTTAAATTTCCAGAAATGCTCTGGAGACAAGCCAAACAATTGGCAGAGAACAGCTTTATTGATCGCGTCGTGGGCAACCACTAGACCTATACTGTTAGGGGGCGCCGATTTAACGATTTCATTCCAAGCTGCCATTCCCCGTTCCCAGACCTGCTGCAAGTTTTCTCCCTCCGGCATTTGCACCGTTGCCGGATCAGTTTTCCATTGCTCTAATTGACCTGGAAACCCTTTTTCAATTTCTGCTTTTAACTTCCCTTCCCACAAACCGTGACTTATTTCTCTGAGTCCCTCAGACAGTTGCAGCTGCAATTGTGGGTGATGCTTTCGATGCCTCTCGGGAGCGCTAATCGCACTACCCGAGAGGCATCGGAGAATAATTTCTGCTGTTTCCTTGGGGCGTAACATGGGACTAGAAAAGGTAAAATCAATCTTCACATCTTTGAGAAACTCCCCAGCTTTCTGGGACTGTTGGCGCCCGGTTTCATTCAGCGGAATATCATTCCATCCCTGAAAGCGTTTCTCGCGGTTCCATTGTGTTTCCCCGTGACGCACTAGCAACAGTCGGCAACCCCGATGTCCTTCTCGCGGTTTGGGGAAACTCTCTCCCATATGAGATGTGAGATTCATCGATTCTAGCTGCACTGCTTCGCCCAAATCTCCAGCAAAATTCAGCACGCTGATGCTGCAGTTAGACTGCTGGAGCGAATGGTAGTAAGCTTGTGGAATTTCCACAGCGCTTGCCAGCAAGCAACGGTTAATGCCGTTGTGCGCCACTACCATAATTGTCTTGCCTTGATGGCGAGGCAAAACTTCCTGCCAGAATTTCTTTGCTTGCTCGTAGAGTGCTAAAACTGGATAATGTTCTCTGTTTCCCTCTGGTTCGGGTACTAGCATGTGAAATTCATCGGGACGTTCCTTCCAGCAGCGGTAGTCGGCGGCAAATTTTTCCTTTACCTCATCCCTGAGCATTTCTTCCCAGAGAGGCAGGTCGATCTCCCTCAAATTATCTACCTCACGCAATTCCAGCGATGGCTCTAAGCAGGATGCGATAATTTCTGCCGTGCTTTTCGCCCGTTGCAGAGGACTACAGTAGATGGCATCAAAGCTGAGACTCTTCAGGGCCGCACCCACTTTGCTGGCGTCGGCACGACCTTTTTTCGTTAAGACTGAATTGTCACACCGGCCCTGAATGCGGCCCTCAATATTGTAACTGCTTTGACCGTGACGGACTAGAATAACGCGAGTAGTCAAGAGTTCTCTCCTCCGTATTTTGCGCGACAGCTGGATTTACATATGCAACGCCAATATTTTACCCTGTCTGGGGCACTGGGAGCTTGATATTCTTACTACTCTGATGGTTTCATCGGTATCCAGAAACCCGGTTTTGCCGGAATTACCGGGTTTCTTATACGCAGTCCGCAGCCCATGCGCTATTCTTTCATTAATATGCTCCCAAGGCACTTGCTCCCATATAATGAACCGCCATCGGGTGATCGCTAAAACCCAAAATACTTGCGCAATATAGCCTTCGCCTGGTGAGCGTAGTTCAGTTTCCAGTTGACCCAACTGTTGTACCAGTCTGACTTTATCGAAGGTCATTGGTTCGACACAGACTAACAAACTATCTACCGATAAACCATTTTCTGCCGATGATGGTACGACCACCACAGCCGGAGAAATTCTAGGATCGTTCGGACTGGTTGAGGTAAAGGGCAAAACAGTCACCTTGGTGCGCTGGGCATTATACAGAAGCAGAAATTACCAGGGCTGGACGTGCGCGTGCGAATTTCCGTGCCTACTGACGGTTCAAACCTGACTATCCAGATACTTCCTAATCCATAATCGCTCTTGCGGTGTCCCCTGGGAGCGCTACTCGCACTACCCAGGGGACACCGCTCTGCCATTCTTCATCCCAGCCTAAATCTAGTTCATCAACCAGTCTACAAGCCTCCGCTAGGGCCTTGTCTTCCTGCTGCTGCCGCCATTGTTGCAAGAGAGATTCAATCAAGGCGCTACGGTTGTCTACCTTTTGGTCTAGGTATGCCAGCAAGTCATCGGGCATGGGCGGCCATTTGCTACGATGAGTCCTACTTTGATTAGCATAGCAATAAAAATACGGCTCTGGGGCGCTTTAGCGCCACACGATCAAACTGAGCACTACTATTGACAACAGACGAATGACTATCAAGCGGTTTATTTTAGGTGCCCTCACAGTTTTGGCTCTGGCCCTAGTTGGTCTGTCTCTGTACAGCAGCTGGAGTCAGCCTCAGTTTCAAGGTCGTCTGGAACTCTATGAAACTAATCTCTTACTTCAAGCTAGCGAGTGGCAAGGCGGTTCTGACGATGGGCGTGAGAACTCTGTACGCGATCTACTGCTAGGGTCCGGCGTGACTGAAACTGCCTTACAACAGTATCTCGATGCCCGCGATCGGGCCCAGTCCTTACTAGACCAACTCCAGATGCAACTCCCACAGTCCGCCGATCCCAGCATCCCCGGGCAAATATCTCAGCTGCACAATGAGATCGATCGACTGAATCTGCGCCTCGGCATTTTACAGATAGCTACCGATCAAACCTTCGATGCCGTCGGGGTGTCGCGCTACTCGCACTACCCCACGATGCGCGAAAAATCGCGCATCGAGGCCGCAATGGATACCTGGGACAATTTATCTGACTCTTCAAGGTTGGTTAATACTGCTATCCTCTTAGAGGGACTTTGGAAAGATCCTCCTCGCTTCCCCGCTGATACTGAGCTCCAAATTAACGAACAGTTGGACGGATGGTTCCGCTATCAAGCTTTATTGCGACTTTATCAATTACAGAAACGCCAGGACTTATTTGGGGCCCTGTCCGCTGCGGAACAAGAAGTGGCCCAGGAAGTTTTTTTCAAGTTAGTGCTAGCTAGCGGTATTCAAACTTTAGCCGCAGTCTTGGGGACAGGATTGTTAATTTTTATTCTGGTCCAGCGGCTGCTGAAAGGTAAAGAATCCCTCTGGACTCAGAATGTCGATCTTTCCTGGTTCGCCCCTTGGGATCTAGAGACGATTTTGCAGGTACTTGTCCTCGGGTTTTTCTTTGTCGGACAAATTCTTATCCCCCTGTTCTTGCAGTTGCTGCCCATCAACGAAGCTGCTGCTGGCGCTACCACTCAGGCTTTTTATATTCTGGTAAATTATCTGCTACTCGCTTTGGGGGGCTTGTTAGTATTAGTGCTATCTGTAAAGCAATTTTTACCCTTGCCCAGCCCTTGGTTTCGTTTTGATTGGCTAGAATATCAATGGTTAGGATGGGGACTGGGTGGCTTTCTGGCCGCCATGCCTTTGGTGATTGCCGTATCTTTGATTAATCAGCAGTTCTGGCAAGGACAGGGGGGCAGTAATCCCATTCTGCCTCTCGCTTTGCAGGGTCGCGAACCCTTGGCGATCGCCCTTTTCTTCTTGACTGGTTCGGTAGCTGCACCTATCTTTGAAGAAATCATCTTCCGAGGATTTCTCTTGCCCTCTTTAACTCGCTATTTTCCCCTTTGGGGGGCGATCGCCTTTTCGAGTCTCTTGTTTTCTGTCGCTCACCTCAATCTCTCGGAAGTCCTGCCCCTGATGACTTTGGGCATGGTGCTGGGGTTCGTTTATACCCGATCGGGCAATCTCCTAGCTCCCATTTTACTCCACAGTCTCTGGAATGGCAGCACCTTATTCACTCTCTTTCTCCTCGGCAGTGGTGCCAATGGTTAATTCGCGATCGCCTTCCACTTGCAAGAAACCGGGTTTCTACTATAGATTTTGGTCTTTTACCAAGGTTGACTTATAGAAACCCGGTTGCTGTCCCCTGATGCGGGCGAGCGCCGGTCAAAAACTCGCGATTTTTCGGACCGTCCGCGGGCCGATCGCCGGTTTCGATCGCGGTGCGATTAATTCAGGCAGGAGCGTCTTGAGGGTCTATACTTAAATTTAGACCCGAGAATTTTTTGCCTAGTCCCTAGTCCAAGCAACAACTTCAAGAAATTTTTATAGTCAGGAGTAGTTATATATAGATAAAAACTCGATTTTTAATTTTCAACAATAAATTGTTAATTGCTAATTGCTATGATAGAATATCAGCATGATTAACCTTAATATGTTCGGCTGTAAACTGACGACTGACTGGCTAGACGCCAGTTATACCAACTGACCACTCACAACTAGCGATCGAGTCTAACTCGTCAAGCTGATAATGCAATAATTATTTGCAGATGTTTTTTGGCAATGAATGAGTCCATCAAGCCTATTCAAAAAATTCTCTTTGGGAGTCCCGGCACCGGCAAAAGCTATAAAATACGACAAATTGCTATTGAAAAGTTAGGCATTGAAGTCGATCCAGATAGCCAACTCCTTAAAAATACTGTGAAAACCGTATTCCACCCAGAGTACACTTATGCAGATTTTATGGGAAAATTACTGCCTTTAACTCAGGGAAATTCTATTATATATAAATTTTATCCCGGTCATTTTCTGCAAATATTAGGGATGGCCTATAAGGGGTTCTGAGAATATTGAAGAAATAAAAAATAGAAGTGTTAGAAAACAGTTTGTATATGAATATTTAATTCAAAAACATATTCAAAGTAATCAAAATCATTTGAGTCAATTAAATATTATGAGTGACTTTTGGATACCGGGCTATAAGCAAAATTATTCGATAGAATATTCGATCGAAAACAAGCAAAAATTTATGGACGGATATATCAAGCTTTGCAGTTTAGATTTTGAGCGTCTTGCTGAGACATATTTATCTTAGCCAATATTCACTCTCTTCATCCTCAATTGTTGTTGCTTGTCATTTTGCTAGAAACCGGGTTTATACCATAGCCTTTGGGATTTTACCAAGGTTGAATAATAGAAACCCGGTTTCTGTCTCCTGGTCCCAGCGATCGCTCCTGCTACGGGGCCAGTCACAGAGAGGCGATCGCCTCTCTGTGTATAAATTGGGGTTTTGCTTTCATCTCATCGTTTGTCCGAAGAGATTAATAACAGTAAGTTTGTTATTAATGTTTTGTCCATCCTGTAGGTCTTCGCTGTAGAGAATATCGCAACCAACTTCTAAGGAACTGGCAATAATGAGGCTGCTGTGTACCACGGGTAGTGCGGGTACGATGTTCCCCCTTTTGTGCGATTACGATGTCTGACGGGTAATGCGATTAATGGGCCATGCAGTCTGGAGCTTGTTTTTGATTTGGGTAGATGGTGGTTGACTGAGAGGTGTACCTCACTAGGGTGAAACCCGCTATAATACCATTCTCTCGTTCCCTGACGAAGGCAGAGAACGTCTTCGGGAGGCTCTGCCTCCTGACAGAACACGAGGCAGAGCCTTTGATCATCGTTGCTAGCTAGAAACTAGCAACGATGGAGCGCTTTCATATCTCGTTCCCATTAGCAATTCACAATTAGCAATTCACAATTAGCCATTAGCCATAAAATTCCGGCTTCAAATCTCTTTCCATCAAGGCTTCCACAGCCTGTTGGGGCGTGATTTGATTATTCAGCAACAGATACACTTGCCAGGAGATGGGCACGGAGATTTGCTCCCGACGGGCAATATCAATCAGCACATTAGTAGTATTAACACCTTCGGCAGTACTCTGCAATTCTGCTAGGATTGCTTCTAGAGTTTTCCCCTGTGCCAAACCGTAACCAACCCGATAATTGCGACTGAGAGGGCTGTTGCAAGTTGTCAGAAGATCCCCTAAGCCAGATAATCCGAAAAAGGTTTCTCTTTGACCGCCTAAATGGGTACCGATGCGAAGGATTTCTGTCAAGGCGCGAGTCAGGAGGGCCGACTTTGCATTGGCGCCCAGCTGCATGCCGTCGCAGACTCCAGCAGCGATCGCGATCGTATTCTTGAGAGTCCCGCCCAACTCGGTCCCCAGGGGGTCTGTACTGGTATAAACGCGAAACTTTTTGGAAGCAAAAACCTGTTGTGTGGCCACAGCTGCATGGATATCTGTACTAGCAACAACAGTAGCAGCAGGCAGTTGCTGTGCGATCTCCTTAGAGAGATTTGGTCCAGAAAGCACTACAATAGGACGATCGGGAAAGTTATCTTGCCAAATTTGGGCAGGAGTGCGCCTGCTGTGGGGGTCTAACCCCTTAGTAGCCGTGACAATTATCGCTCTTAGAGGGAGTCCGATCGCCTGTATTTTGGTAGAAGTAGCAACAACTGCTGTCATCGGGATAGCAGAGACAACAAGAGAGACATCAGCTAAGACATCATGCAAACTGTAGGGGCTGCGGCGGGACCAGAGACGGACATGATGACCATTATCGCTAGCCAACTTAGCCAGGGCCGATCCCCAAGCCCCGGCACCGAGAATTGCCAGAATTAATTTCTTCATCCGTTTGTAATGCCGGTTTGTAGTAAGGACTTTAGTCCTTACCTTATAATTCCTAATGCTGATATGAATACACCATCTCACTTCCTGGTCTCTTGTTGCTGTTTCCCCTGGAATGGACCATCCGCTTTCAAAGTCCTGTCAGCTATTGGGACGAGCGCTACTACGGACGAGAGTTTAGCCAGTTTGAAGCTATTTTAGACATTTATATTGAAAGCTTAACAGACAGTTTGGTGCATCTCTATTCCAGAAACCAGGTAACTCTTAACTTACCTGGTTTCTTAATTTAAAAGTTACTATTTAGGAGACTTCAAGTAATTGAGCATTGTATCTGCATCAGAAACTTCAAAGGGGTCATCGAGGGCATTGTCAGCAAAACCGGGCTCAACAAACATCTTTTCAATGGTGCCATCATTAACTACCATTGAGTAGCGCCAAGAACGCATCCCAAACCCGAGATTATCTTTTTCCACCAGCATCCCCATTTTCCGAGTGAACTCACCGGAACCATCGGGCAGAAGGAAAATATTCTCCACCTTTTGATGTTTTCCCCACTGAAACATCACAAAGGCATCGTTAACGGATAGACAAATCACTTCATCTATTCCTAGTGCCTTAATTTCATCATAGAGTTCTTCGTAGCGGGGCAGATGGGTAGAAGAACAGGTGGGCGTAAAGGCACCGGGCAGCGCAAACAATACTACCCGTTTCCCACCAAATACCTCTTGGGTGGTGCGGTCTTGCCAGCGAAAAGGATTGGGTCCGGCGACTGATTCATTTCTGACCCTTGTCTTAAATAACACGTCTGGTACTCGAGCGTTATACATTGTTTTACTTTGCTCTCGTTGGATATTCATCAACATCCCCATTATACACATGAAGCGGAAATTAATGCAAGTAATTTCTGAGACATCGCAGGAAGGTTGCCCTCGCAGCGGAGGGGGCCCGGGGAGCGTGTAGCCTGGGAACGGGTTCGGCCTTCATAATTACTATAGTTCCCACAACAGCATTACATCACCCCCAGATAACAGAAACTTACCATCGGGACTGAATGCTACACAGGTCACCCAGTCTGTATGTCCCTGAAGTAGTCGCAGTTCTCTGCCACTCGCCACATCCCACAACCGCACGGTTTTATCCCAACTCCCAGAGGCCACTGTCGTGCCATCGGGACTGAAGGCTACACTTTCCACATAGGATGTATGTCCCTGAAGTAGTCGCAGTTCTTTGCCACTCGCCACATCCCACAACCGCACGGTTTTATCATTATTCCCAGAGGCCACTGTCCTGCCATCGGGACTGAATGCTACACTTAACACAGAGTCTGTATGTCCCTGAAGTTGTCGAAGTAAACTGCCACTCGCCACATCCCACAACCGCACGGTATTATCCCAACTCCCAGAGGCCACTGTCCTGCCATCGGGACTGAATGCTACACTGAACACATAGGATGTATGTCCCTGAAGTAGTCGCAGTTCTTTGCCACTCGCCACATCCCACAACCGCACGGTTTTATCCCAACCCCCAGAGGCCACTGTCCTGCCATCGGGACTGAAGGCTACACTCCACACAAAGAATGTATGTCCCTGAAGTAGTCGCAGTTCTTTGCCACTCGCCACATCCCACAACCGCACGGTATCATCCTCACTCCCAGAGACAACTGTTCTGCCATCGGGACTGAATGCTACACTTAACACAGAGTCTGTATGTCCCTGAAGTTGTCGAAGTAAACTGCCACTCGCCACATCCCACAACCGCACGGTATTATCCCTACCCCCAGAGGCCACTGTCCTGCCATCGGGACTGAAGGCTACACTTAACACAGAGTCTGTATGTCCCTGAAGTAGTCCCAGTTCTCTGCCACTCGCCACATCCCACAACCGCACGGTTTTATCCGAACTTCCAGAGGCCACTGTCCTGCCATCGAGACTGAAGGCTACACAGGTCACCCAGTCTGTATGTCCCTGAAGTAGTCGCAGTTCTCTGCCACTCGCCACATCCCACAACCGCACGGTATCATCCCAACTCCCAGAGGCCACTGTCCTGCCATCGGGACTGAAGGCTACACTGTCCACAGAAAATGTATGTCCCTGAAGTAGTCGCAGTTCTCTGCCACTCGCCACATCCCACAACCGCACGGTATTATCCCTACCCCCAGAGGCCACTGTCCTGCCATCGGGACTGAAAGCTACACTGTTCACAAGGGATGTATGTCCCTGAAGTTGTCGCAGTTCACTGCCACTCGCCACATCCCACAACCGCACGGTATTATCCCTACCCCCAGAGGCCACTGTCCTGCCATCGGGACTGAAGGCTACACTGGACACAAGGTCTGTATGTCCCTGAAGTTGTCGCAGTTCTCTGCCACTTGCCACATCCCACAACCGCACGGTATTATCCCTACTCCCAGAGGCCACTGTCCTGCCATCGGGACTGAAGGCTACACTGGACACATAGGATGTATGTCCCTGAAGTTGTCGCAGGAAATTCCCCGTAGTTAAATCCCATAAATAGATATCTCGCTGGCTTCCCAAAGCTAGCAGCTTACCATCAGCACTGACAGCGCTGCAGTAGGCAAGAGGACAGTCTATCTCCCACAGCGCCTCGCCACTACTAAGATCGAACAATGCTGCGCCACCCGTAGCACAGACTACTACTAACTCATCATTCAGATAAATCACATCCGTGATACTTCCGCGCCCCAGTCGCCGCACCATCCCCTGTGCTTTCAGTTTTGACAAGACAAAATAGCCTCGCAATGTTCTTACATCCCCAGAAAAAGACACCCTCGGCGGTGGCGAAGGTATTGTTGGCGCAGGCGAAGGTCCAGACTTCCCAGACACCGCATCACCCCACCATTGCCCCACGCTGCTAGGGCGTTCTTCCTTCTCCAAAGGCAAGGCTTTTTCCACCAAACTCTGCCAGGGTTCTGCCAAAGAAGGTTCCCAGTTTGTCCCCATCATCCGACTCAATGCTGGTTCCGGCAGCGTCCCCGCAATCATTTCATGCAGCATCATCCCCAATTCAAAAATATCGCTTTCCGCCCCCACAGACTTTCTGGCAATTATTTCCGGTGGCGCATAGGTCTCGGTAAACGCCCGCGTACTCTGAGTGCGAGTCATACCCGTCCCTTGCTTCGCCGCCCCGAAGTCTATCAAAACCACCCGTCCTGCCGGAGTCAGCAAGATATTGTCGGGCTTCAGGTCCAGATGATAGACTTCCGCTTGGTGAGCAATTTCTAAAGCATCCACCAGGGGTTCCATAATTTCCGCCACCCTTGTCGGGGGCAAAAGCTTGTCAGGTTGGGCGTCTAAGACTTGCCGCAGGGTCTCCCCGGCTATTAATTCCATCACCAGATAAGCAGTGCCCCGTTCCGTGAATAAATCTTGCACCCGTACTAAGCTAGGATGGTTGAATCGCGCCAACATCCGCCCTTTCCGCTTGAACCGGTCTAACCAACCTTGGAATATATCGGCTTGGTTTTGGGGGACGGTAAGGTTCCCTGTAGAAATGTGGCGATGGACAAGTTTTTGGGGGTAATATTCCTTGATCGCAACGGGTTGTTCTAAAATAAGGTGACAGGCGCGGTAGGTGATGCCAAACCCACCCCGACCTAAAGCATACTCGATCTCATAAGTATCCTTGTCCAAGCCGGTGCCTGGAAAGAGTACGTCTCGCAGCAGGGTCGGCAAATGGATGCCGCATTCCGTGCAGTATTCAACGTTGGACGGGATCTTATATAGGTGGCAGTTGAGACAACGCATAGCTGTAGTGTAGGTTAGTAACCGGTTCTATTCTTCACCATTATATTGTATGGAGTCTTTTTCGACAACCCGCCTTCCCAGTCTCCCGGCAAGTGGTCAGAACTAGGTAATTTTTCCTAGCGGTACTAGTACTGCACTTTTTATACATCGAAGCCGACTCTGGGCTTTTTCTTTAAATGGCGTTGATAGAAATATTTTATCCGGAAATGACTTGCTCATTTTCAAGAGTGACTCAGTCATTCCCGGGAAAAATAATTTATTTCCAGAACTAACTATTTATTTCCTGGAGTGACTGAGTCATTCCACTGAGTCCGAAAGTCATTCGGTGGCGGCAAAAGGTTACTCCTTGGTGGACGTCAGCACCGCTTTGGCCGGAGTAAGCACCGCCTTAGCGGGGGTAAGCACCTCTTTGGCGGGAGTAAGCGCCTTGGCCGGGGTAAAATCGCCGAAAAAAAACGGAGAAATATTTCGCAGCATCATGCTTGCCATGTGATATTATATTGGACAGCCGCTTTATTGAAGAGATCGCAACTGCTGCCAACGCTGCTGAACCTGGGCGATCGTAAACACAGCCTGAAACTGCAACCCATCTGACTGATAAAGTTCAGCCCCCCCCTGCTGTCTGTCTATCAGGGCAATTACCTGGTCTACAATGTAACTGGCATGACGCAGTCGTTCAACGGCTTTCATAGCAGATTGTCCAGTAGTAACAACATCTTCTAATACTACTACTTTCGCTCCAGGGGGCAGATGGGGTCCTTCGATATAGGCCATCGTGCCATGTCCCTTAGCCTCTTTTCTGACAATTAGGGCCGGTATTGGCTGGTTTTTATAGGCAGAAACAACGCTGACTGCCGTGACGATCGGGTCAGCACCCAGAGTCAATCCCGCCACAGCTTGGGTAGTCCCCGGCAACATGGATAACAACAACCGTCCAACAGCCAACGCCCCTTGGGGGTGCAGAGTTACCTGCTTACCGTTGATGTAATAACTACTACGCAGTCCCGAAGAAAGGACAAAGTCTCCTTCTCGATAAGCCAGCTGGCAGCATAAATCTAGCAGCAGCAAGCGTAAGTCCAGTAGATCTGTAGTAGCTAGTGATCCATTTTTGGGAACCTGATAAAGAATTTTAGAAGTTATAGCCATGAGCTTAATGCTGAGTGTGGTAGATATAATAGTACGTCAGAGCAGAGCACAAACATAATGTAGCTCAAGTTTAGCCATAATTGATAAATCAATAATAATGCGCTATACTATTGAGAGTCGATTTCAAGGAACCTTCCTAGGGGCAGCTGTCGGAGAGATGTTGAGCAACTTCTACACTGGCCGCTCTTGGCACCAGGTCAGTCTCAACTGGTGGGATTTAAATATCGATGAAGGCCAACAAGACCAGTTGTTACCTGGATGGGGAAGCCAGGCTGTGAGTGGGTGCAAAAGCTTGATTGCCTATGGTCGGGTAGAGGGAAATAAGGTGGTGGATAATGAAGCTACGGCCAATGTTCTACCAGTCGCCCTATTTTTTCACGAAGATGCCGCCAAACTGCGCCGGAGGCTCAATCAACTTGCGGCCAGCAGTAAAGAGACAAAAGATGGCTCACTGGCAATTGGCTATTGCTTATTGCAAATAGCCCAAGAAAAGCTCGACCCCTCTACGATCGTTCCTCAAATCATAGCTTATCTCCAGTCGGACGGGGCGATCGCCTCATCACTGGCGCAAGTGCAAACCTTGCTAGAGATGGGGGCTAGTCTAGAAACAACCAGTTATATGCTCTCAAATAGTATCGGACTAGCGTTATACTGCTTTCTGAGTACTCCAGAAGATTTTCGTCTCTCCGTTATGCGAGCCTTGAGGATTGCTAGAGTCCAACCACAACTGGTCGCATCTCTGACTGGGGCAATGTCAGGAGCCTATAATAGTCTTGCGGGTATCCCAGTCTCATGGCGCATCGCTATAAAACGCCCTCTGACTGCTGAGAAGTTCCTTCTTCCTTGCTGGGGCGTCACCTCAGCTGCGGAAATTGTCCAACTAGCTACTAACTTATTCGCAGCTTGGTCAGGTGCCTTATTGCCAACCCATCTGAGCACTAAATCACCTCAAAAATATGCTGTTGCTGCACCTCAGGTAATGCGCCCTCACGGCTCGACGGACCAGATAAGTAGTATAACCTCCTAGGAGGTCAACTCTCAAGATATGTTAGGTTAGAGGAAATGCTCAATCCCCGATAGCCACGATCAGCCTAAAATAGGAGAAGGGCCAGGGCAGACCAAAGGCATCATCGTTCATCATAGTGAGGGGTCAGATACTATGTAAATTGACGCGCTAGCATTAGTCATTGTTAAGTAAAAGGAGGATTGGGTAAATGGCAAGAAATGACAATCAGTAGCTCCTCTCTCGGCTCAGGGCGGTCAGCTATGATAAAAAGTTGATACATGTGGTATTTGCTGTTGCGCAGTAGCTCACCAAATCTCAAAGCTCAAATCCTTCGAACGGCAAAGGATATCCCGGAGGCGTAGTCAGGAAGGTTTGATGGTGAAAAATGCTAAAATAAAGGGTTGCGGCTGTTAAATGGGTGCTAAAATGAAAACAATTCAGGATTTGACACGCCAGGTAGATCGGTGGTGGCGAGTGTACTTCACGGAAGCCCCGCGATCGCGCCAACCAGTGCGAAATAAGCTGTGCTCTAAGAAGAGTAAAGTGCCAGGGACTGGAAAAGAAAACAAAAAACAAACCAGAAGCAAAAAAAAAGCCCATCCAGGGGCAGTATTGGTGCTAGCAGTGGTGTCGCTGACGAGTACAATAGGCTACCGCTTATACAACGCCCCGAAACTATCGTCGGAAACGATCGCCCCAGAGACGATATCGGCTCCCTACACGGCGGAGATACCCGATCGCCAAGCTACGGAAGCAAAGCGCCAGCGAGAGCGTACAGGTGCCATCCCGGTCTTGATGATCGATGAAGTGGTAAATAAACAGGTTTACCAGAAGGTAGAGGAAATTCTGGACCAGGGAAATGAACTGCGACGGCAGGCAGGTGAATTTCCCTTCGTGGGGCCAGAGTTGCTCTCGTTCGACACCCAGCAGCACCTTCGTCAAGCCCAGGAGTGGGAGTGGCGTATGGTACTGCAAGGGGTAAATAAAGCCCCGACAGAAGAGGAATCGCAAGAGTCGGCGACCTTGTCCCCAGAGGCAGTAGCAGCTAATAATAGCCAAGCAGCAACAGATGAGAAAATATCACGCACAGAGCAAGATCAAGCGATATTTGAACTGCGATCGATCGAGCAGTCGGAAAAGTCGGAAAAGTTAAAAGCATTGCTTGACCAGATAGCCCAAGTGCGTCAGGGTTACGCGCAAGCATTAAACGAGATTAAAGCGCTCCAGGTAAAAGATCGAGCAACAATATACGATGTTAAACTGCTGGAGATGTCCGATGCAACTTGGGACCAAACAGTTAAAGGCATCCAGGAAAGCACAAGGAGGATGATGGCGCAAGGGATCCCCAGAGGATTGTCCGATAATCTGCTCAGAAAGGCGATCGCGTTACATGTGTCCGGTTCAGTGCCAGAGTCCACAGCAGCTTTGGCGATGAAACTGCTGCCGAGGGTGCTAAAAGCAAATCTGATTGAAGATGCTGAAAAAACCAGGCTACAAGCAGAACATGCAGCTTTATCTGTCGAAACAGTGGTGATATCAGTCCTGGAAGGTGAGGTGATTGTGGAGGCGGGCGATCGCATCACCAGACCAGAATTTGTGGCGATCGATTATTTTGGCTTGTCTCAGCGGCAGGTAAACTGGAAAGGGTTGCTGGGGTTTGGCATGCTGGTAAGTGGGGCGATCGGGGTATTTTGGGTGATGGAACGAAAGTTTCACCCGGGAATGCGCCAGCGAGACCAGCTATTAGTGTTGTTACTGACTCTGACTGCGCCATTGCTGGTAGTTTTAAATTTGAATGCTGCTAGCTTGCCAGTAATAGGGCTGTTGATGGGCAGTTTTTATGGTTCAGCCCTGGGGGTGACAGTAGTCGGACTGCTGAGTTTTGTATTGCCGATCGGCATGGAAATAATTAGCCTGAGTGATTGGCTAGCGAGTGTCGCCGGGGGGATACTGGGGGGTTTGATGGCCGGGAGAATGCGATCGCGAGAGGAATTTGCACTGTTAGGGGTAGCAGTGGGATTGACTCAGGGAGTTGTCTATCTGACGGTCACCCTCATTATCAGCGCCGCAGCTTCTGTAGTCTGGCCGCCGTTGCTAGTTGCTGCTGGGATCCGCAGTCTGGGAGGCTTAGCCTGTAGCATTATCGCACTGGGTTTGAGTCCTTATTTGGAACATGTGTTCGATTTAGTTACCCCGGTGCGTTTGGCAGAGTTAGCGAATCCGAACCGCCCCTTGTTGCAGCGCCTGGCCTCGGAAGCCCCAGGAACATTTCAACACACCATGTTTGTGGCGACTCTGGCGGAAGCAGCAGCCCGAGTTTTGGGTTGCAATGTGGAATTAGTGCGGGCGGGGACTTTGTATCATGATATCGGCAAGATGCACGACCCGTTGGGGTTCATTGAAAATCAAATGGGCGGTCCGAATAAGCATGATGAGATTAAAGACCCCTGGAAGAGTGTAGAGATTATCAAAAAGCATGTCAGTGAAGGATTGGTAATGGCTCGCAAGTATCGGTTGCCTAAGTCCATTGAGGGGTTTATTCCAGAACATCAGGGAACGATGCTGATTGCCTATTTCTACTATCAGGCGAAGCAGATGGCAGAAATTGACCCTAGTATAGTGGTGCGGGAGTCGGATTTCCGCTACGATGGTCCGATTTCCCAGTCCCGAGAAACGGGGATTTTGATGCTGGCTGATTCCTGTGAGGCCGCCCTGCGATCACTCAAGGATGCGACCTATCAGGAGGCGCTGGGAATGGTGAATAAAATCCTCAAAGCGCGTTGGCAAGACAATCAGTTGGTAGATTCAGGGTTAAAGCGAGAGGAAATGCCGATAATTGCGGATATTTTCGTGCGGGTCTGGGAACAGTTCAATCACAAACGCATTGCCTATCCGAAAGGGGCACTAAATTCTTCCCTCTCTAAAGAGAAGAACCGCGAACCTGTCTGTTCTAAGTAAGGGTTCGTAATAAGCACGAAGCGTGCTTCCCAGGCGCGAAAGCGCCTATAATATCGGTCAAGTATTCTGAGAAACCGGGTTTCTACTTAGCTTTTCAACGATATATAAATGTTAGTTCTAGTGACCAGGGTCTCCCTGGTCACTCCCGGTTGAGGCTCTTCCGGTGTCTCCCGGGAGCGCTACTCGCACTACCCGGGAGACACCGGCTCCTGGCCTACCGTTCCGGAAAAATCGGAGGGCGACTGTTTTTCCGCACTCACGAGAGTAATTACCGAGGCTGCTTTTCTCATTCACAGGAGGCAGCCGCTTCCCAGGACTGAGTATTCCCAGGGAGACCCTGGGAACGAGGGTAACGAGGGTATGGTTCTACAGCGACCAAGCTCTAGTAGACCTTAATCATTAAAAACAGGATAAAGGCGTTTAAGTTTGGTTCTAGCAGAGCGCGGTGGTGAAGTGCCAAGAGATAGTTTTTCTTGTGGCGTTTCGTGCTCGTATTCCAGGCCGTCAGTTCGGATTGAAGAGTGGGAAGGTCCTCTATTCGCTGCGCGAGGCACTGGCCTGTAAGTGCGGCGAGTTCAATTTCGGCTATATTGAGCCAGGAACCCTGTTTGGGCGTATGATCGATTTCCAGGCGGTTTACTCATACGTCTAGCTTCCTGTGGTGGAAAGGTTTTGTCCGTTCGTATTTCTCCGTTCGTATTTCTCTTCCAGAGAGCTTCAAATTACCACATAGCAAGGGTTATAGCGTTGTTGGCTAAAATTTCAAATCTAAAAATAATTATGCCCTGCTGCTTATAGTGGTTTTCATCTGAGTGGAGTACATCTATATATTATTCACCGGTGAGCTAATGAGCTAATGTGCCTCTGTACCTCATCGAAATGTCAACCGTCTCATGTCAAGCACAATAAAGCAATACCAGCTGCTATCCTCATCACTGGTCTCGGTCCAAGTTGTCGATAAGTTGTCGGAGAGAGGAAACCCGAACTGCGCGTTCCCAAGGCTACAGCGGGTAAGGAATGAGGATTTAATAACCTGTCAAATTCCTCTAAAATGATCCTGTGACAAAACTTTATGGCTTCTCGGATGAGCATCTTGTTTAATCCTCGTTCCCAAATGTTTAACTTTTTTTCTCTTAAATATATTGTAGCAACATACACTAAATTGTTGTCATAAAAATTTACATAAATTTAAGAAATATTACATAATTATCTATTATAGAATGTTAGCTAAAGCATAAATCAGCCTGATATTATGTCCAGTCACCGAGCGCCCGAACGAACGCCTGTTGGGGCCGCACCCAGAGGACAGTCTCTTGCTTGTAGATGACCATACCAGGTTTGGCGCCCTTGGGTTTATAAACATGCTTGGGGGCTGTGTACACCACCGGCACCCGATCGCTCTGGCGTCCCTGACTATAATACCCTGCCAGGTCGGCGGCAAATTGCAAATCCACGTCATCGGGTAGTTTACCAGGTTGTAACCGCATGAGCACGTGACTACCAGGAATTTCTTGGGTGTGAAACCAGAGGTCATAGTCATTGGCGATCCGAAAAGAGATCTGGTCATTCTGCCGGTTGTTGCGACCGATTAACAGTTCAAAACCGCTGGGTGTCTGGAAACGATAAGGAACAGAAGTATCAGTATGGCGTCGATGCCTGAGCGATGCCCGAGGGGTAGTGCGACTAGCGCTCCCCTCGGGCATCGTAGGTTTTTGCGTTAGCGCAGCGGCTGCGCAGCCGCTAGCATCCCGAAGGCATCGAAGGCGGGGCTGTTCGGACTTGTCCAAATATCCCTGATCGATTAACTCTTCGCGAATTTCTGCTAGAGTTTGTAAATCTTCCTTGGCCTCGTAGCTATCCAGTTGCCAGACGGTAGCTTTCACCAGTTCGAGATACTCAATTTCTACCTTCACTTGGTTGAATAATGGTTCAACTGCACTGCGGGCCCGTTTCAGCTTCTGGTGACGCTTGTAAAGGGATTGAGCATTTTGGATAGCATTCTTTTTGGGATCTAGGGGAATGGTAATGGGTACATTTGTTTGGAAGTCGCACAGGGAAATGGATGTCATTCCCGGTTGCCATTCTTGCAAGTAGGCCATCAGCAAGTCAGCCTGTTGACGATGCTCGTCGGCGGAGTCCGATTGCTGTAACCGTTCCCAGAATGTCAGGGCTTTTTGACCCTGCTTTTCTAAGAGGCGATCGAGTTTTTGCAGGAGTTGATGGCGGAGTTGGGTGAATTCCTGGCGGTTCAACTGGCTGGTATAGTAGCGATCGAGCAATTCATGGGTAGAAGGGACTGGTGCCGTTGCGCCCCAACCCATGATAGTATATCCCTCTTTTGTCCAGCCCGGATGAAATTGCGCTGTTTCTAGGGCCTGCAACCAGAATTGCCAGCATTTCCACAATTGCTGCCACTCTACATCTGTGAGAGTATCGGTAGGTTGATTTGGCTCTAACCCCGCTGCTGCGACCATTGATTTTACCAGGGTTGGACTCAGTCCGCGATAGCATTTGAGCAGTTGACGCCACAACTGTCCGGGAACTAATCCCACTCGCTCTTGCCAGTGTTGGGGAGATTCGCTTAAATTGGGAATAGGATTAGTCAGGGCTGGTGGCAGTGAGTAGGGCTGACCGGTGAGAATGGGACGGACGCTGGATTTTTCTTCGCTTACCTGGTGGGCGGCTGTGACGATCTGGTTCTGCTGATTGGTTAAAATTAACCTAAGTTGCGACCTATTAAAAAAAATATGAATTACCCACTTAGACTTTACAGATATTTGGGATATTTCGTAGCTTTTGATACAAAATTATATTTTTTTTGTGCTAGACGGCGGGTTGGCTGTTTATAGGTTATAATGTACTAAAATAATAGTTAATTGCTGGGGGATGTAGATGATGGAAGATATGATTACAACAATTTTTGTTCTTTGTGACGAGCTACTAAAAGCGTTAAATATAAAAGAAGATCCACAAGTAAAAATGAACAATGCCGAAGTGATGACAGTCGGATTAGTTGCTGCATATTTTTTCGGAGGACACCACGATCGCTCTTGTCAATTTATGGTCGAACACAAGTATATAAAAAATCTGTTAAGTAAAAGTAGGTTCAATCGTCGATTACACAATATTGACGACCAATTTGGATGTTTTTCTTCCAAGTTATAGCTCAAACATTTAAAGAGCTCAATCCGGGTCAAGAATATATTCTTGATAGTTTCCCGGTGCCAGTATGTGATAATATTAGGATTGATAGATGCCAAATTTATAACAAGGAAGAATATCGAGGGTATATTGCCAGTAAAAAACGTTATTTTTATGGATTAAGAGTTCATATGTTGGTAAACAAAAATGGAAAGCCAATAGAATTTTATCTAGATCCTGGTAGTTATAATGATGTTAAAGTTTTGCAATCTTTTGGCTTTGACTTACCATCAAATTCAATAGTTTATGGAGATAAAGCTTATAATGATTATCAATTAGAGGATTTACTAAAAGAGTCGTCAAGTATAATGTTAAAACCTTTGCGAAAAAAGAACTCAAAAAGAAAAGAATCTTCTTGTTTTGAATATATACAAAAAGTAACAAGAAAACAAGTTGAAACCTGTTTTAGTCGAATCACCAATTTGTTTCCCAAGTCAATTCATGCTGTTACATCTAAGGGATTAGAGTTGAAAATAATTCTCTTTATCATAGCTTTTTGTATCCAATTTTTATAGATCGCAATTTGAGTTAAAATTACGTTACTGTATTTGCCCATGATCTCTACGTACAGGTGCCAGAGGGCTGGTTCTCCCGGACGCTTGGCAAATTGTAGGTCTAAGGCCCTTTCCCAAGGGGCGACTGTTTCAATGGCCACCCAGGCCAGACCATGCAGTTGATGTCGGAGTTGGTCGCTAAAGGTAAAGGTATCGGGGATTTTCGGCGGTGGGTCGCCGATGCATATATGTGCGGCTTGGGGATGCCAGCAGATATTTAGCCAATTTCGGCCCCTCAGGGTACGCAATGCTAGGGCCAGATTGTGCCGATCGCGCTGATAGACTTGTTCTAGTCTGGCGGGCAGCATGCGATCGCGCAGTTCAGCACAAGCAGCAGTTAGGGTAGTAAAGTCAACGGGTTGCACGGCGAGTCTTACCTAGAGGACAGCGTGAGAGGCCGTTTGTAGTGACGACTACAGTCTTTACCATTTGTAGGGAGCCCCGTAAACCATTAGGTCAAGTTTAGTATTATCAAACCCGATATTGACAACTTGAGTAATAACTCCATACCTGCTGCTGATAGTCACCAGCAGTCATAGTCCTGGTAGAAAAGGAACCATTGGAACCGCTAATGTTGACATTAACGCCCCCTAGTCCTTCGCCGCTGTCGTAGAAATTGTCGCGCGTCAGCATCTGCAAACACTACTCCCAACAACCAGGGTAGGCCGTTGTTTGAGCGCGAGCCAAAATTCTGGACGACCACCAGGGGACCGACGCTAGTATTGGAGTTATTTTCGGGTAGGACCGCAATACCCACCTCCCGGTAATTCGTTAAACTAAGCCAGGGTGTTGCCACCCCGTCTCGTCTTCAGAACCGGACGATCTGCTTTTCACCTCATCCGGCTCCTCAGTAATGCCATCCCTGTCATGGATACGGCGACTACCATCGCTGGCAGTTTTTTTTACATCGTAGCAGTTGTCGCCACGTTGTGCCGCTCTGTAAATTCTCAGAAGCAAAAGACTTTCCTTTCCAGCTTTCGCCAGGGGGGGTTGTCCTCCATTCATTCATTGGTTTGATTACCGTGCTCATAAGGTTTTTACTGCTACTTACAACTTCACATTTGACATTACCGTGGTCGGCTTATCCTGTCCATTACAGATAGGCGTTTGCTTCTCCACGAAATCCTTCCTAATCATGACCTGCCTGATGAAGGCAGAGGTTGCGCCTTTGGTGGCTATCGACTCGATAGAGAGTACATGATCAGGTTACTTCGTTCCTACAGGTGATTAGTTGTAGCTAAGGATGGATTCCTTACGCCGGGTTTGTTGTCGGTGCTTACTGGTCGGTGAGCAGAACCGCCAGCGACCTGTATCCTTTCCCTTTTGGGCCGTCAGCCTTATTTCACTGGTTTTATGTTACGACGCTGCAAATCTTTGCTTTATGCTCATCATGGCTACTTGCTTGGCTTCGATGCCTTCGGGATGCAACGCAGGCAACCCCTCAGGTATCGGACCGGTGTAGGCTACCAGTCGCCTTTCATTCCCGCTTTACGGATTGATGCCATCGCTACCGTCGGGAATGTGCTGTCACTCCTACACCTGGAGGGATTGAATGTTCTCCGCTCATGCAATCGTGGAAATAACATCCCTACCGCAGAATAGCTGGTCATCCTAACCACCTTGCTAACTTCAAATGACACAGGGTAAACCCTACAGGGTCTTGAGGACAGGTCGAATCCTCAAGTAAGTATGAGGCAACAAAGACCGAACGGAGGGTAGAAGATGAGGCAGGAAGCGAACGCTGCTCTGTAATGGAGTGGATAAGGGTTCAAAATTTGCCCTTGACCGAAAGGAATAGCAGACTTGCCTTGGGTCTTATACGAGAGAGACAATTGACAAGGAAACTTAACGGAGTGATAAGTTAGGTGTCAAACAAATGTTTGATAAACGGAAGCAACGGACAACTACTGGAGCCAGATTAATTGGAAAAAAGCCGATAATATTGTTAATAATTTCCCTCAATAAATCCTGCCCGAAAACTTGGTCAAGCAAGTACGTAACCGGCAAAAACTGTTAATAAGAAGCCGAGCAAACCTATTGCTTAGTGTCAGAGAAATTACTCAAAAAAGGAAAGAGCACCCCAGCTATTGATAAGGAGGTGATAGAAACACCAGGGGATAGAGTCAAGCTTGCCAACAACTGGGAAATGCCGAAAGCCAATCCCACTAAGCGGGTCCATATCCCGAAAGCTAATGGCAAGAAACGTCCTCTCGGTATCCCAACCATGAAGGATAGAGTCGCACAAGCTATAGTCAAAAACTCATTAGAACCCGAATGGGAAGCAGTGTTTGAAGCCCACTCATACGGATTTCGGCCAGGCCGCTCGTGCCACGATGCCATCGAGCAATGTTTCATTAGATTGAGTAAAGGCAGAGACACTTGGGTTCTAGACGCTGATATTAAAGGATTCTTCGACAACATAGCCCATGAAGCCATTATCAAGAAAATTGGCTCGTTTCCATATAGCGACTCAATCAAGAGATGGTTAAAATCTGGATTTATCGACAAGGGTAGTTATAGCCCAACTGAGACAGGCACTCCTCAAGGTGCTGTAATAAGTCCTTTACTAGCCAATATCGGACTGCACGGGTTAGAAGAATTTATCAAACAAGTTAACCCCTCGCTAGGCATCATCCGGTATGCTGACGATTTTGTCGTCACATCCAAGGACAAAGAATCCTTAGAAACAGTGCTGATCCAGCTAAAGCAATGGATGTCTGAAAGAGGACTGGAAATCAGTACGGAGAAAAGCAAAATAGTTCACAGAAATGAGGGGTTTGACTTCCTGAGCTTCAACCTCCGCCATTACGGCGGTAAACTTTTAACCAAACCTCAAAAGTCCAAAGTCCTTGACTTTTGAAAAAAGATAAGTGACGAAGTTAAGGAAAAAGTTGATTGGGCTCAAGAAGCTATAATAAACGAATCCAATTCTCCGAGGTTTTGCTAACTCCTAGTGGGGTAAGCAAAGAAGCCTTCAGCTACATCTAGTATCGATTGTGGCATCTTCCGTTGGGCTTTACGTCGGCATCCCAACAAATCAAAAACATGGGTCCTTAATCGTTACTTTGGAAAATGTAAGGGACGTAGCTATAACTTCGTAACTGATATAAAGGGTCGGAAAAAATTCCGGGATCTCTATGATATCAGTAGTAGGTCAGGCACATCAAAGTTAAAGGGACCGCAATGACGACCCAGCACTCCAAGAATACTGGTTCAAACGCAATAAACGGGCCAAATTACTGGGCAAAAGGCTCAAAATATGAAAGGGTTGCCCAAGAACTGGAATTGTCCCATTGGCAATGAACCTCTATTCAACGGAGAAAAGATTGAGACTCACCACATAGTACCTGTAAAGCAAGGTGGTTCGGACGACACTGAAAACCTTGTCCATTTACACGCAGCGTGTCACAAACAGGTACATTCAAAATTCAAGAAAGAAAGGCTTGAAGTAAGGTCTTAGCCGTATGAGGGGATAACTCTCATGTACGGTTAGTCGGGGAGGGGAGAGAGGTGACTCTCAAACCTTACCCTCTAAAGTCTCACGTCCGGTTCTGGAGACGAGTCGCCTCCTCGACTCCCTGGCTTAGTTTAATCATAGCTTACTGTTACTACACGACCTGATATCGTGTTAATAATTACAGTAATATTATTGATGGCATCGTGATTGTTGTGCCAGGAACTTTTCCAGACATCGACGTACCCTAATTGCATTTTCAACGACCGACGGCTTTAAACCCCTTCTTTGCATTTATCCAAAGCATGACCCGAATACTCGCGACCTGCAATTATTTTCGATGTATTTGTTTCGGATACTACTTTTAGAGGTGCCTCCTTTCTCCCAACTGGTTTCGATGCTGGTGTTGCATTAGATAAATCATTCAATCTTTCTATCGCCTTTGCTCTCTGATCTACTCCTGTCAGTTATATTAGATATTAAACTAAGCCAGAGGGTCACCCCTCCGACTCGTCTCCAAAACCGGACTTGATACTTTCGCATCATCCGGCTCCTCAGTAACGCCACCCTTGTCATGGGTACGGCTGTGACTACCATCGCTGGCAGTCTTTATATCGTGGCAATGTTTGTGTAGTAACTGTAGGTTGTCGTACTGGTTTTTACCCCCTAATGAGAGGGGCTTGATATGGTCAACTTCCCACTTGTCACCATCCATAAACGTTAATCCGCATTGTTGGCACTTTCCCTTTTGTCTCTTGAGTAGCGTTGCTACCCTCTTATTTAGCTCGGGGCTTTTGCCTAATCTCGTACTCCAATATGTAAGGTTCCCGTCATATGGGCTTGCTGTACCTTTCACTTTTATGTGCCTGATTATCTCAGTTTCGGAGTATCTGTACAGCGTTATTTTTTCCTCTCCTATTTGGCACCGGAATCGCCATTTACCGTCCTCACTCAGGGACCAGTACTTACGAGCTATCCAATGACTGGATTTATTGGGATGTCTCCTTTTTGCCCACTGCCAGAGAATGGTCCATAGGTAGTGGTCCATGTAGCTGTATGTTTCTTTACTTACCACTGTCCTATAATAGTTTGACCATCCCCGTATTATCGGGTTTAGCTTACTTATTAAGGCTGCTTGTGGTGCTGCTTTATGGCTGGCCACCATTTCTGATAGCCGTTCTTTATGCTTCCCTATGGACTTATTACTGGGTTTGATTAGGGTTTTGAATCCTAGGGGTGTTCCGTTGGTTGACTTGCCGGTTCTGTATTTACCTATCTCATATTGCCTTACTTTGAAACCCAGGAAGTCAAACCCCGGGCTTTCTCCTTTTAGCGTATGAGCTATTTTTGTCTTCTCGGCTTTCAATTCTAGCCCTATTCCCTTTAGCCATTCTGCCACCACTATCTGCGCTCTGTCTATCATTCCCCTATCTTCATGCATTACCACAAAGTCATCAGCATACCTGACTACTGTCAGCTTTTGCTTTTCTTTTTGTGTCCTGGCGAGTTCCTTTACTGCCTCCTCTAGTCCATGTAGGGCTATGTTGGCTAGTAGTGGTGATATGACTCCCCCTTGGGGTGTTCCCGCTTCGGTTGCATGCCATTCTCCTTTGTCTATCACCCCGGCTTTTAACCATGCCCGTATCTGCTTACGGATTGGTGACGTTGTATTTAATTTTTTTATTAGCGCTTTGTGGTCAATCTTATTGAAACATTTTGCAATATCGGCATCCAATACCCACTTGGGTTTATATCTGATGCTGTTAAATATTGCCTTGATTGCATCGTGGCATCCCCGACCCGGTCTGAATCCATAGGAGTTCCCTTCCATGTACGCTTCCCATTCGGGTTCGAGCGCAATCTTGAGGAGTCTGTGCGATTCGTTCTAGCCTAACGTGGTCAAACACGGAACGCTAGCCCGGTTTCATTAGCCGGGAACTCTGACCGCATGGGGGTTAAATTCCCCTCCCCCCAGGTACGGGGGTGACACCGGTCCTCGGTGCTACGAAGCGACATCATCGTGGTGCTAAGCGAGGACTCAAATGTAGGATAACTGGCAGCCTAAGCCGGTGACGCCGCTAGGAAAGATATCCAAGGTTAGAGCAGGCAAACATGTGCAAGCCTCGTTATAAGGAACCAGCGAAATAAGGCTATATGCGCTGGCCTAAAAAGGAAATGGTAGCTAGTATTAGTTTTAGACTCTGGCTAATATAGTACTCAAATAGCTCCCGGGGTATAGTGTGGACCTAAAGGTATCGCGAAATGTTGTTAGGGAACGAAGTAACCTCTCGTGTGCTGTCCATCAGGACAAGTTAGATGTTAAGCGCAAGCCACGGGGGGAGGGATGGCCCAAGAAGCGAATGCCCGGGGTAATTCCTGGGATAACATCTACAGTAATGTAGATGATGCTGGGTAGCCAGCGCTGACGTGGGTCGGTGATACTAGGAAGCTGCTGGAATGAGTAATCCTAAAAAGCCACGGAACTAATCCGAAACGCAAGTGGAGGATAAGGTATGGATAACTGGTAAAACTGACTTGAAAATGGTGATACTAACGGTTATCAGAACAACCACTCGCTAAACCAGGAAAGGGAAGAAAAGACAGGCGGCAAGGGCTAACGGAAGTAATTCCTATTAAGTCTACCTATGAAAAGGGCCTAGTACCCAGTAGCCGGATGCGGTGAAAATCGCAAGTCCGGTTCCTCAAGGGAGGGTCGGGAAGCGATTCCCGGCTCGACCCCATCCCTGTGTCGCACGGTCGTACATCGTTGGTATTCCTAAAGGACGCTTCTCCTCTCTCCCCGGCTTTGGTATCCATACACGACGTGTAGGTTTGGCCTTGTTTGAGATTTCAATCCGTCCTACCAGTTCTGAGCGTTGCTTTGGGGTCAGTGCTTTTACACTGTCCACTCCCGCCGTCTTCTTTCCCTGGTTGTCTTGAGTTACCTGTCGTACCGCTAGACTTTTGGCAGCCCGGGATTTTACCAGTAACCTTTGGAGTCTGCGAACTGGTCGCTTATTACGCCTTCCATTGCCGCTCTGTAAATTCGCTTTTGCAACTTAAAGACTACCCGCTCCAGCCGAGGCCAGGGGGTATCCTTTCATTCATTCATCGATTCGGAAATCGTGCTCATGACCTGTGTATTGCTACTTACAACTTTACAATTAACGTTACCGTGAGGGCGTGGTCGGGGTCGAGCTGGGAATCACTTCCCAACCCTCCAAGAGCGAAACCGGACTTGCGACTTTCACCGCTGGGGCTTGTCCTTAGGCATATCATCATCAATAATTAGGTCACCCCGTTTCCCCTTACCCTCTGTAATTTTACCCCTTATGGTCAATCCTATTGGACCGTTAATGATTTCAGCTCCGGAAGGTTCGCGGAGGGTAGTTCAGCAAACCGGTCTAACCGCTCTTTACTAACATTTCCCCATTCCTGATTTATCGGGGCTCTGAACTTTACCCGGCTGAGACTCTAGTCCATATTCATACTTTTGGATTTCTCCTAAGTTTTGCGACATATTAGGGCTACTTTCACCAAAGGCTTCTTACCATATCCGTCCGACGTCAGCTTATCCACGGGCATTACCCCGGGCATTTGCTTCTTAGGACATCCTTCCCCTCGTGGCTTGCGCTATGCGCTCCGCGCACGCTACGCGGACGTACATCTAACTGGTTCGGCCCCGTTGAGCCGAACTGCACACAAGAGGTTACTTCGTTCCCTGGTATCATTTCTCGATGCTTTTAGGTTCCTGCTATACCCCGGGAGTTCTTCGAGTGCGATGCTAGTAAGTACAGATTACCAACACTAACTACCATTTCCCTTTTGGGCCAGCGTATCAGCCTTATTCCGCTGGTTATAGGTGACGAGGCTTACACAGGTTCGCTTGTTCTAACCATGAACATCTAACAAGCGCGGTGTTGCTAGCTTAGGCTGCCAGCTACCCTACATTTAAGTCCTAGCGGAGCACCACGGCGATGTGACTCCGCAGCACTAAGGACCGGTAGTACCCTCGACCCCCCACACCTGAAGAGAGGGAATTTAACCCCCATGATAACCAGAGTTGTCTAGCAAATGAAACCAGACCAGACTTTCACCGTCACCGGTTTACGCCTGAACGAATCGCACCTGCATATCCTATCCATTACAGACAGGCGTTGGCTTCTCCTCGAAATCTTTCCCAGATACAACCTGCCTTCCGGAGAGCAGATGTTGCGCCTGTGGTGGCTACTCAACCTATTGACCGGTGGTTGAGAGTATGTACCTGGTTTACTTCGTTCCTCTAGATGATTGGTCGTAGTTTTAGGTGGACTCTATATGCCGGGTTTGTTGTCAGTGCTTATTGGTCGAATTACAACCGCCAATGACCTGTATCCTTTCCCTTTTGGGCCAGCGTATCAGCCTTTTCGCTGGTTTGGTATAACGACACTTATGAGCCTTTGCTTTTGCTCACCATGACTACTTGCTTGACGGTAACCGGTTTAAGCTGCCAGTTATTGCGCCTTTCTCTCCCGCTTTACGGATTGATGCCATCGCTACCGTCGGAAGAGTGCTGTCACTCCTGCACCTGGAGGGGTGGGCTTTCACCACCATCATCTAAAAGTTGTCAGGGCTAATGGAACCCTGCTAGTGGTCCCTTTTTTTGACATGTGTCAAGTCATTTTACAATAAACGAATCGCACTATAACAGATATAATCATAGATGTCAAGCGAGCCGACGATCGCATCTTATGTTCCCGATCTCTAACAAGCAACAACTAACAACCAATAACTGAGTCCCCCCGTCAGTTCGTAGTCATAGCGACCCGAAGATAGGAAACGCATACCTCCTTGCAGCGCCGCATGCGCCAGTCCGCCATTCCGGGCAGGGACCATAGGTTTCCCGGCAAACACCGTGCCACCGTCAAAAATGCGATTCAACTCATTCCACCCCATCTGTCTGACCAATCCCACTCCCGTTATAAAACTTAACATCTTGTAATTTATCGCAACAAAATTAAAATCTACTTAAGAAACAGGGATCTCCCATGGGAGAGGAACGAAGTAACCCCCGTGGTGCTGTCCTCATTTGGACAAGTCAGATGTGCGTCCGCGTAGCGTGCGCGCAGCGCATAGCGCATGCCCATGAGGGGAGAGATGGCCCGAGAGGCTAATGCCTAGGCGGTGTCTGGAGCATGCCTTGGTGTCTGGAGCACACCGAGTCCTTCAGGACAAGAGTGTGCGGAAGACGCCAAAGTCCTTCAGGACAAGAGCATGCGGAAGACGCCGGTAATGCCTATGGATACGCAGACGCGGGTCGGTGATACTAGTAAACTATTGGTACAAGTAGCTCTAAAATGTCATAAGCCCATTTACAGCGTTAGCGAAAGCGAGTTGAGGATTGAGGAATGTTTAACTGGTAAAACGGAGTGTTAAATGGTGATACTAAAGGTTATCCGGCAGCTCCACTCACCAACCAGGAAAGGGGCGGACGTGCAAGTAGTAAGGGACAATGGGAGTAATCCCTAGTAATCCTACCCGTGAAAGGGGCCCTAGTATCCAGTAGCCGTGTGCGGTGAAAGTCGCATGCACGGTTCCGAAAGGGAGGGTTGTCCCGCGAGGGACAGCTCGACCCCGACTTGCATTTAGCCTGTGCGGAAAAGATAAGGG
Organism: uncultured Hormoscilla sp.; assembly: GCA_963921275.4. GTDB lineage: Bacteria > Cyanobacteriota > Cyanobacteriia > Cyanobacteriales > Desertifilaceae > Hormoscilla. Next base: position 618,135 of record OZ001293.3, read on the forward strand.
TTGGTTATTTTATTACTTGTGACGATCACATGATTAAAAGGTATCGGGGATATCTGATTGTCATAAATCCTACTACATTTGCTAATGATGCTATTAACACAGGAGGCGAAAATGACAAGTAAATTGGTTGTTCCGAAAATGGAGTATATTAGGATTGAAGGCATGAAAGCAATTATCGATCGATTGGTAATTGCTCAAGCGGCTTTCTTTTTCCGTGCTAATCTTTCCCAAGAGGTGGATTATTTACAAGTAAAAGAGGAGATGTTTGGCGATAAATCTGCTAGGGAACTTTATGAGGAAATTAAAAACCATAGTTCGGTGTAATATAGCGTTTCTCAAATTAATGTGGTACGGAATCATCGCCTACTTGTCATTGCGAGGGGGGGAGTAAGGCGAGTAACTTATGCGAGGAGTGAGTTACCCCCCCCCGAAGCAATCTCCGACAGCATATCACACTAATATGAGAACTGCTATAGCAGCTTTTATTTGTGAGAGATCGCCCGTTATCGCCGCTGCACGCGATCACCCGATCGGGTGCCGCCCGTGCAGCCCGATCGCACCCCCCCATCGCGCACTTGATCGCCCCTTTCCCCGATCGCCCCTTCCCCGATCGCCTTCCGGAACGCCCGCACTCACACCCGCTTCGCCCCTTTGCCCAAGCGCCCATCTTCCAAGGGTTCGGGCTCTATCAGTTATATCTATACCTAGATTTGACAACCTTTGCAGTGATATACTTACTTCGTACCTAACCTGTTCTGAAGGGTCATTTTTCATCTGCAAAAGCTCAGCTAATGCTTCCTGTGACAATTCTTCATCGCTCTCGTTTTGAACTATATGTTCTAATCCATGAGATACAAACGCTCTCGGACCTTCTTTTTCCAATGTCTTCATAGAACAGAGCGTTTCAAATGCCCGTCGATCCTGATAATATTCTCCTATAATTTCATAAATTACAAACCATGACATCCAATCCTCGAATTTTTCATAAGAATCTTTTAATGCTGGAAGAAGTCGCTCTTTTTGTTCCTCAGACAGAAACTCCCAATTATACATCAATACCTGAACAAATAAGCATCGTGATTCTTCTAGTTCTAAAATCTCCCGTCGCTTTAATAAACTAAGAATCATTTGGAATATCTCTTCGGGAAAATTATCACAAAAAAAGATTAGATTATCGTCCAGAGCCTTGCAAAACGCTTCAAACTGTGCAACACCACCAATACTAATAGCTTGGACAGCTTCTTGGAGAGCTTCTTCAATACTTTTTCTATCCACTATCCCTACTCCTTATTAATCAACCTTTCTGTCGGTACATTAATAAAACTAATTGAACAAACCGTTGCCAAGTCCGAAATATTGTAGCTATTATATAGCATTTTTAATCTAGTGAGGTACGGAATAATTGGCTATCACTGGCAGTGCCAAGAATGTCGTACCTCACGAGGGTGAAACCGCTATATAGGCTGTGGTCCGGGTATTAGTATGAGAACTCCAAACTTGTTTATCATTCCCCCCAATGAGATCTCTTGTGAGAGTAATGACGTCTATTTTGAAAAGAGACTATGGAAAGGTTTTTTAACTTTAATAAAGGAGAAAGATCTCCATCTACTATCTTTGTCGAACCAGTAAACAAAACCATCTCTAGCTTGTTTAATTTTTCCAGTAGTTTTAACGAATCAATGTCACGGTTATCACAAATCTGTAGCTTTTTAAGCTTGTCAAGATTGGCAATTTCATTTATAGATGTTAAGGACGAACAGTTCTTAATTTCGCATTCTTCTAGAAGAGTTAAATCTTCTATCCCAGACAAAGATGGTAGTTTTGTTAGATAATAAAGACCGAGAATTTTTAGTTTACATAGTTGTTTCAAACCCTCAAGACTTTTAATTGGTGCAACAGATATCCGCAATGACTCTAATTCGGTTAAATTTGAAAACTTGGATGTGTCTTGTTTAGTATAGCGATAGATAAACAACCGTTTTAAGGTTTTTCGATTAAATATAGATTTTGCTTTTGCTCTCCAAGATAAAAAGCAGTCTTCTAAATGAGGAAATTGCTCGAAATTTATTTCGGTTTTACAATATGTACTTACTTCTAAGCTTTGTAATGAATGAAGATAGTTGATTGGAGAAATATCATCTATATTCCAATCAATTATGGAGAAACACCTTAAATGCGACATAGTTTTAAGAAAAGATAAATCTTTTCCTTTCCATCCTCTAGCATAATTAAGGTGAAGCTCTTTTATATCACGATCTAGAATGAATTGGGTAATCTCATCGCTCCATGAAGAAGTTACTACAACCTTAACACCATGCTTTCCTTTTTCAAGAATAAATTTCTGCTCCATTGTTATTTTATGCTCCATTATTATTCACTGTGTGAGGGGCAAGAGTACCATTCAGGCTTAATATCCTGTAAGCCAGGACCTCTAAAGGCTTAAGCCTTTAGAGTAGGTCTTTTTTCAGGATAACTTTGCACTCTCCAGTTGTTTATCCAATGTTATTCATCCAATAAATGCCTTCTTTTTGGTCCAATCGGGTTTTTCTTATTCTCAAGATTTTGAATCCCACCCAGTTCATCAATTATTCGTTGTTTGGCAATTTCTCGTTGGGTCTTACCGCCAACAACTTCTATTCTGTTAGCATTAGGTAACTCATCAGGATCTAGTTTCCCTGTCTTTATATGTTGTTGCGAAAGATAAATCTTTTTCTTCCCATCCTTTAGCATGATTAATCTCGAGATCCTTTAGATCGCGATCTATAATGAATTGTACAATCTCATCGCTCCATCGCCCAACAAGACCAATGAGATCGATCTCGGTAAACTGACCAATAGCATTGTAGCCAAAGTCCACCCGCTTATCCCTGACATTGTTGCCCGTCTGGGTGAGTTGGGTGAGGCGGTTCAAGGAGGAGAAGCTGTAGGCATTCGTGCCCCCTTTCGATGCCCTCGGGATGCTTCGCAAAAACCCCTCGGGCATCGCCACCCCATTGATAGTATCTGTCACCGACTTGACGTTGTCAACACCGTCGTAACTGTAGCTGAACCCACAAGGAACCACATTGGGTGCCCCTGGAGTGCCAGTATTGTCTGCCGTCAGGACGCGATTCGCGGTTGTCATAGGTAAAGGCCAGGTGTGGTCATAAGTAGTTGATAGCCGGGTGCATCTGGTGATACATGTATATAGCCCGCGCAGGCGGGCTTTGTTCATGTAGCCGGACCCTTTAGGGTGAGGGATCGAGCAAGCTCTGTATTGCGCATCGCTTCACCTATCATTTTTTTTCCAATAACTTTGAAGCGCTTCATCAGCGTCACCCAACGAGTACTCCTCATATTGCTCTTCCACACATTTTAAAAATGACGTAATCGCTTTTTTTTGTTCGCTTGTAAACTTAGCTACCCGCGATAGAAAATATTCTCTTAGCCTCGGTTCGCTGGGAGCTGATGCCGTCAAATTATAAACCGTAAACATCAACACATTGCTATCTGGATTTTCCAGTCCATGAATCATATATGCTGGCAAAAAAAAGGGATAAGCTTCTGGACTTAAAAAAGACAAGGTGGAATAATTACTATTTATTATTTCCCTAGAAAGATCTTTCCAACTCTTCCAATGTTTTCCCTTAAAATCCTCAACTTCTGACTCCTCATAGCTTTGAGGATGAAGAAGATGTTCGTCTCCTGGATATTTCACATTTTTAAATGCATCTTCTATTTCTTTTTTTACCTCTGTTGCTTTGACATTACCCATCTTCTTACTTTTAACTTAGGAACTTAACTTACTTTTATCCAGGGTTATTTTATTCTACCCGATCGCCGTCACCCGTTCCCAGGCAGCGCATCCCGCAGAGCCGCATCCCGAAGCACGAGCGCCTAAGCGAGTGCGGAGAGGAGAGCAGCCGTGGGAACGAGGGGTGCGGCTACAAGAACCAAGCAATGTCATTGCGATTTTTCGCGCAGCGTGCGCAGCGTGGCAACCTTCCTGCGCTCGCTATATTGAGAAGCTCTACGCCGACAATTTTCTGCTGCACGACGCGCTTTGTCTGCTGCTTCTCTGTGACCATCATCTTCACCTCTAAAAGATTTTTTATTTATAGCATCTCTGACTGCTGCTAACGCCTCAAAAAAAGCCGCATTTACAAGAGCTATTTCTTTATCCATGCCCGGGTTAAACCCCCACCCCTCCATTTGTAATACATCTTCTATTTCTTTTTTCGCGTCTTCAAATGTTGCTTTTACATTACCCAGATCGTAGCCGAAATTCGTGCTGCCACCACCGGGGTCGAGCGTCTCGTCGAGCGTCTCGATTAGGCGATCGCGAGGATCAATGCAGCTCGAACCACGCTCTGTATTGTGCATCGCTTCACTTATCATTTTTTTCCAATAACTTTGAAGCGCTTTATCAGCGTCCTCTCTATCGTATTCATCGTACTCATCATCTTGCTCTTTCACGCATTCTAAAAATGACGTAATCGCTTTTTTTTGTTCGCTTGTAAACTTAGACATCTGCGATAGAACATATTCTCTTTGCCCCGGATCGCTGGGATCTGGTACCGTCAAATTATAAACCGTAGACGTCAACATATCGCTATCTGGATTTTCCAGTCCATGAATCATATAGGCTGGCAAAAAAAAGGGATAAGCTTCTGGACTTAAAAAACACAAGGTGGAACGATTATAATCTATTGTTTCCTTAGGAAGCTCTTTCCAACTCTTCCAATGTTTTCCTTGAAAATCCTCAACTTCTGACTCCTCATAGCTTTGAGGATGAAGAAGATGTTCGTCTCCTGGATATTTCACATTTTCAAATGCATCTTCTATTTCTTTTTTAACTTCTTCAATTGTTGCTTTTACATTACTCATATTCTTACTTTTAACTTAGAAACTTTACTTACTTTTATCAACAACATTGAGTAGCTATCTCCCGACATCTTTTTGCTGCATTACGCGCTTCGTTTGCCCTCTTTCTGTGACCACCATCTCCACCTCTAAAACATTTCTTATTTATAGCATCTCTGGTTGCTGCTTCGATATCATGTAAAATCGCATACATAAGAGCTGTTTCTTTATCGGTGACTCGTTTACACCCCTTGCCGTATGCATTAGCTTTAGCATCATTCACTGCCTGTTGTAGTTGATACCACTCCTGCTGCGTACAGTCCCCAGGTGGTTTTAATGTTACTGAGTCTGTTGCTGAGTCTGTTGGTGATTCAACATTTCCGTCTTCAAGTATTTCAGATAAAAGTAGCCCAGCTCCAATTCCCACAAGTATAACTAGCCCACCTATAATTATCGCACCGCCACCAATAAAGACAATCGGCGCAGCTGCTATGGTCGCCTCTCCTCTTGGATCGCTAGCATTTATAGGCGAATTAAAAACATAACGATATAAATTAGGATCTCCGCCTCTAAACCCAATCGGATCGTTACTCAAGAACTTGCCCTGGATCCCATCGTAGTATCGCGCTCTATAGTAGTACAATCCTGTCTCCTCATCAAATTCCCGACCAGCGAACAAGTAGCACGTCTCAAAGTCTGCATCAGTCTCCGAGACTACATTACCAAAAGAATCGTAGGTTATATGGTTTATTACTGTACCGCTATTGTCCGCCAAATCGCGGATGGTTCCCAGGCGATCTGTCAGATGCCAGATCGCATCGCCACCCACTTCTTCTTGAGCGAGAATTTGATCTACTTCCGGACCCTGTAGGTAACGGATGTCCAAAACTGGTTCATTGGCACCATCGGAATCGACAAACTCTAGATGCACATCAGACCCGTCATAAACAAAGTGAGTAACTAGGGCATTAACTGCATCTTGGGGGTTATTGTCTACCACCTTGGCAATACGCCGATCGAAAACATCATAGGTATACTCAACCCGCTGCGTCTCGTTACCCGCTGCATTCTTATCTATTACAGCAACCAACCGGTTACGATAATCCCACTCCAACTCCCGCACCACACCCGTAGCAATCTCAGTCCGACGAATTAAATTCCCTTCATTATCATACTCATAGTTGAACGTACCGTCAGAAAGCAGCCTGTTGCCATCCCCCGTTTCATAACCTTCGCCGTGAATGCTGGAACTGACGCGGTTGCCATTGGCCTCGTAACTGTAGGACTCATCCGGGTTATTGGTATCACTGCGGTCAGATGCCGTCAACTGATCGCGGTTATCGTAGCTATAGTCAGTGACCCCGTCAATATCGGTAATCTGAGTAATGCGGCTACCAGCATCGTAGGCGAAGTTGTAGAATGCCACATCTGCCGTACCGTTGTTGTGGGTTAAACTGGCCAGCCGGTTCATTTCGTTGTAGACATAGTCAGTGCCCGTCACCAACTGAGTCCCCGCCAGGTTAGCATAGCGATCGATCGCGGTAAACTGACCAATAGCATTATAGCCGAAGTCCACCCGCTTATCCCTAACATTGTTGCCCATCTGGGTGAGTTGGGTGAGACAGTTCAAGGAGGAGAAGCTGTAGGCATTCGTGCCCCCTGCCACCCCATTAATAGTATCTGTCACCGACTTGACATTGCCAACACTATCATAGCCGTAGCTGAGAACCACATTAGGTGCTCCTGGAGTGCTAGTATTATCTGACGTCAGGACCCGATCTCGGTTGTCATAGGTAAAGGCCAGGGCACTAAACCGGTCTTTCGCTGCTAGCAGATTGCTAGCTTTATCGTAACTGTAGTCGATCGCCTGCTCAGTTTCCACCCAAGTTTCCCCTATCAAGCGATCGATCTCATCATACTCGAACTCAGTCCTGCGGCCATTCCCGTCCGTTCGGGCAATTAGGTTATCCACCGCATCATACTCATACTGAACGGTATTGCCCAGGGGGTCCGTCTCGCTAATCAAGCGATTCCGGTAATCGTAGACAAACGTCGTCTCGTTGTCAACCGGGTCCGTGACTGAGTTCAGGTTGTCATCCAGATCGTAGCCGAACTTAGTGCTGCCACCACCGGGGTCCAGCGTCTCTATTAGGCGATCGCGAGGATCGTAGATGTTCGTCGTCTCATTCCCCAGGAGGTCTACTGATTGATGTCAGAGCAATGCAGCGAGAACCACGCTCTGTATTGCGCCGCTTCACCTATCATTTTTTTTCCAATAACTTTGAAGCGCTTCATCAGCGTCATTCAACACGTACTTCTTATATTGCTCTTTCACGCATTCTAAAAATGACGTAATCGCTTTTTTTTGTTCGCTTGTCAACTTAGCTATCTGCAATAGAAAATGTTCTTCTAGCTCCGGATCGCTGGGATATGATGCCGTCAAATTAAAAACCGTATACATCAACACATTGCTATCTGGATCTTCCAGTCCATAAATCATATATGCTGGCAAAAAAAAGGGATAAGCTTCTGGGCTGAAAAAAGGCAAGCTGCAATAATTATGAGCTATTATTTCCCCAGGAATATCTTTCCAACTCTTCCAATATTTTCCTTAAAAATCCTCAAAATCTGCATCTACATATTCTTGAGGATGAAGAATATCATCGTCATCTTCTGGATATTTCACATTTTCAAATGCATCTTCTTTTTTTTTTTTAACGTCTTCAATTGTTGCTTTTACATTACTCATATTCTTACTTTTAACTTAGAAACTTTACTTACTTTTATCAACAACATCGATCAGCTATCTTTTGACAATTTTTTGCTGCATTACGCGCTTGCTCTAATGCCTTTCTGTGATTCTCATTTCCACCTCTAAAACATTTTTTATTTATAGCCTCTCTGGCTGCTGCTAGCGCCTCATGTAAAGCCGCATATGCAAGAGCTGTTTCTTTATCCATGCTCTATATACACCCCTTGCCGTGTGCATTACATTTAGCAGCTTTCACTGCCTGTTGTAGTTCACGATGCTCCTGCTTTGTACAGTCTCCAGGTGGTTTTAAATTTTCTACTGAGTCTGTTGCTGAGTCTGTTGGTGATTCAACACTTCCGTCTTCAACTATTTCAGATAAAAGTAGCCCAGCTCCAATTCCCACCAATATAATTAGCCCACCTATAATTATCGCACCGCCACCAATAAAGACAATCGGCGCAGCTGCTACGGCCGCCTCTCCTCTTGGATCCCTAGCATTTATAGGCGAATTAAAAACATAACGATATAAATTAGGATCTCCGCCTCTAAACCCAATCGGATCGTTACTCAAGAACTTGCCCTGGGTCCCATCGTAGTATCTTGCCCGGTAGTAGTACAACCCTGTCTCACTATCGAACTCTCGTCCCGTAAACTGATAGCGCGTATCAAAGTCTGTATCAGTCTCGGAGACTACATTACCAAAAGAATCGTAGGTTATATGGTTTACCACTGTACCGCTACTGTCCACCAAATCCCGGACTGTACCCAGATGATCTGTCAAATGCCACAAGACATTACTGGCCGCATCTTCTTGAGCAAGGACCCGATCGACACCAGGACCCTGGAGGTAACGGACATCCAAAACTGGTTCATTGGTACCCGCTGCACCATCGGAATCGACAAACTCTAGATGCACATCAGACCCGTCATAAACAAAGTGAGTAACTAGGGCATTAACTGCATCTTGGGGGTTATTGTCTACCACCTTGGCAATACGCCGATCGAAAACATCATAGGTATACTCAACCCGCTGCGTCTCGTTACCCGCTGCATTCTTATCTATTACAGCAACCAACCGGTTACGATAATCCCACTCCAACTCCCGCACCACACCCGTAGCGATCGCCGTCCGACGGATTAAATTCCCTTCATTATCGTATTCATAGTTGAACGTACCGTCAGAAAGCAGCCTGTTGCCATCGCCAGTTTCGTAACCTTCGCCGTGAATGCTAGAACTGACGCGGTTGCCATTGGCCTCGTAACTGTAGGACTCATCCGGGTTATTGGTATCACTGCGGTCAGATGCCGTCAACTGATCGCGGTTATCGTAGCTATAGTCAGTGACCCCGTCAATATCGGTAATCTGAGTAATGCGGCTACCAGCATCGTAGGCGAAGTTGTAGAATGCCACATCTGCCGTACCGTTGTTGTGGGTTAAACTGGCCAGCCGGTTCATTTCGTCGTAGCCATAGTCAGTGCCTGTCACCAACTGAGTCCCCGCCAGGTTAGCATAGCGATCGATCGCAGTAAACTGACCAATAGCATTGTAGCCAAAGTCCACCCGCTTATCGCTAACATTGTTGCCCGTCTGGGTGAGTTGGGTGAGACGGTTCAAAGCATCGTAGCTGTAGGCATTCGCGCCCCCTGCCACCCCACTGATAGTATCTGTCACCGACTTGACATTGCCAACACTATCATAGCCGTAGCTGAGAACCACATTAGGTGCTCCTGGAGTGCCAGTATTGTCTGACGTCAGGACCCGATCGCGGTTGTCATAGGTAAATGCCAGGTGTGGTCATAAGTAGTTGATAGCCGGGTGCATCTGGTGATACATGTATATAGCCCGCGCCGGAAGGTTGCCACGCTGCGCTCGCAATGACATTGCTTTGTTCATGTAGCCGGATCCTTTAGGGTTCGGGCTCTATCAGTTATATCTATACCTAGATTTGACAACCTTTTTGACAACCTTTGCAGTGATATACTTACTTCGTACCTAACCCGTTCTGAAGGATCATTTTTCATCTGCAAAAGTTCAGCTAATGCTTCCCGTGACAATTCTTCATCGCTCTCGTTTTGAACTATATGTTCTAATCCATGAGGTACAAACGCTCTCGGACCTTCTTTTGACAATGTCTTCAGAGAACAGAGCGTTTCAAATGCCCATCTATCCTGATAAAATTCTCCTATAATTTCAGAAATTACAAACCATGACATCCAATCCTCGAATCTTTCATAAGAATCTTTTAATGCTAGAAGAAGTCGCTCTTTTTGTTCCTCAGACAGAAGCTCCCAATTAATTTCCAATACACTAACAAATAAACAATGTGATTCTTCTAGTTCTAAAATCTCCCGTCGCTTTAATAAACTAAGAATCATTTGGAATATCTCTTCGGGAAAATTATTACAAAAGGTTAGATTGTAGTCCAGAGCCTCGCAAAACTCCTCAAACTGTGCAACACCACCAATACTAATGGCTTGACATAGGGCTTCTTCAATACTTTCTTTATCCACACTAACGGCTTGGACAGCTTCTTGGAGAGCTTCTTCAATACTTTTTCTATCCACTATCCCTACTCCTTGTTTCTGTCGGTCCATTAATAAAACTAATTGAACAAACCGTTGCCACGTCCGAAATATTGTAGCTATTATATAATGTTTTAATCTAGTGAGGTACAGAATAATTGGCTATCACTGGCAGTGCCAAGAATGTCGTACCTCACGAGGGTGAAACCGCTATATAGGCTGTGGTCCGGGTATTAGTATGAGAACTCCAATCCCTATTACCCCTATTACACCAATCCCTATTAGAACTGCCCACTCTGCGGCTGTCAGGGTTCCGGTTTTTGATCCTGCAATAAGGTCTTGAATATATTCTGTAAAATCATCAGTAATAGATTCATCGGCTGGCTTTTCTACTGGTTTTGCGACCGGAACTCCTGGTGGGTTACCTCCACACATATCCATGTATTTTTTCATTTTTTCTTCCAAATTCTTCTCTCGATCTCTCACTATATCTCGATGACCTTCCACACTCTCTCTCGGTTTCCCTCCCGGGCATGTCTCAGGAAGATTTAGGGGGTTTTCTTCTATCTCCCTTAGACGCTTCTCTATATCTTTCTGAAGATTTTTAATCTTTCTGGCAAGTGCTATGCAATCAGGATGACTTGGATCGAACCTCCTGACTTCGCCAAATGGATCTATATACTCTATTGGCAAATTTCCCACATAGGCATATAAATTCAACCCTCCTTCCAATCCTATTGGGTCTTCACCAATGAAACGCCCTGCTTGGGGATCATAGAATCTTGCCCGGTAGTAGTATAAGCTTGTCTCCTCATCAAATTCCCGACCAGTGAACAAGTAGCGCGTCTCAAAGTCTGCATCAGTCTCCGAGACTACATTACCAAAAGAATCGTAGGTTATATGGTTTATTACTGTACCGCTATTGTCCGCCAAATCGCGGATGGTTCCCAGGCGATCTGTCAGATGCCAGATCGCATCGCCACCCACTTCTTCTTGAGCGAGAATTTGATCTACTTCCGGACCCTGTAGGTAACGGATGTCCAAAACTGGTTCATTGGCACCATCGGAATCGACAAACTCTAGATGCACATCAGACCCATCATAAACAAAGTGAGTAACTAGGGCATTAACTGCATCTTGGGGGTTATTGTCTACCACCTTGGCAATACGCCGATCGAAAACATCATAGGTATACTCAGCCCGCTGCGTCTCGTTACCTGCTGCATCCTTATCTATTATAGCAACCAACCGGTTACGATAATCCCACTCCAACTCCCGCACCACACCGGTAGCGATCGCCGTCCGACGGATTAAATTTCCTTCATTATCATACTCATAATTGAACGTACCGTCAGAAAGCAGCCGGTTGCCATCCCCCGTTTCGTAACCTTCACCGTGAATGCTAGAACTGACGCGGTTGCCATTGGCCTCGTAACTGTAGGACTCATCCGGGTTGTTAGTATCGGTGTGGTCAGATGCCGTCAACTGATCGCGGTTATCGTAGCTATAGTCAGTGACCCCGTCAATATCGGTAATCTTAGTAATGCGGCTGTCAGCATTGTAGGCGAACCTATAGAATGCCACATCTGCCGTACCGTTGTTGTGGGTTAAACTGGCCAGCCGGTTCATTCCGTCGTAGCCATAGTCAGTGCCCGTCACCAACTGAGTCCCCGCCAGGTTAACATAGCGATCGATCGCGGTAAACTGACCAATAGCATTATAGCCGAAGTCCACCCGCTTATCCCTAACATTGTTGCCCATCTGGGTGAGTTGGGTGAGACGGTTCAAGGAGGAGAAGCTGTAGGCATTCGTGCCCCCTGCCACCCCATTAATAGTATCTGTCACAGACTTGACATTGCCAACACTATCATAGCCGTAGCTGAGAACCACATTAGGTGCTCCTGGAGTGCCAGTATTATCTGACGTCAGGACCCGATCTCGGTTGTCATAGGTAAAGGCCAGGGCACTAAACCGGTCTGCCAGCAGATTGCTAGCTTTATCGTAACTGTAGTCGATCGCCTGCTCAGTTCCCACCCAAGTTTCCCCTATCAAGCGATCGATCTCATCATAATAGAACTCAGTCCTGCGGCCATTCCCGTCCGTTCGGGCAATCAGGTTATCCACCGCATCATACTCATACTGAACGGTATTGCCCAAGGGGTCCGTCTCGCTAATCAAGCGATTCCGGTAATCATAGACAAACGTCGTCTCGTTGTCAACCGGGTCCGTGACTGAGTTCAGGTTATCATCTAGATCATAGCCGAACTTCGTGCTGCCACCATCGGGGTCGATCGTCTCGATTAGGCGATCGCGAGGATCGTAGATGTTCCTCGTCTCATTCCCCAGAGGGTCTACAATCGATACGAGATTGCCCAAAGAGTCATAACTGAAGCTAGTAACCTGACTCAGGGGGTCGAGCGTCTGGGTTAGGCGATCGAGCACGTCATACCTGTTCTCAGTCACCTTACCCACAGCATCTGTAGAAGTCAATAGATTTCCCGCCCCATCGTAGGTGAAAGTAGTAACAGGCGCAGTCAGGGGGCCGTCCCCATCCGGGTCTGCTTCCGTAATCGAGATCGGACGATTCATAACGTCATATGCAAACTCCGTGCGATTGCCATTTTCATCGATAATAACCGTCCGGTTGCCAGCAGCATCGTATTCAAACCGCTGCGTCGCGGAATCTGTTGTCCCCACGGCAAAGGTAATAGAAGTCAGCAGACCAGAAGCATTATAATCATAATCCGTCACCCGGCCCAGGGGGTCCGTGACCCGATCCAGCAGACCCTCCTCCGTGTAGGCGAACCTCCTCACGATATCGTCATCCCCCCCTACTTCTCCGATAACTTGGGTCGTAGACAACACATTACCATTAGCCGAGTCGATTTCAAACAGCGTTTGCCGTCCCAGTTCGTCAGTGATGCCAGTCAGTTGGTTGAATACCGAATCGTAGGTAAACTGCCGACCGCGAAGCGTACCCAATTCTGTCCGAGTCCTCTTTTCTTCCACCACCCGGAAGTTGTAATCGATCGTACCATCTGTCCTTTCATCACTTAGAATCAGGATATAAGTCCCGTCTACAGGTAGCGTTACTTGAAAATCGCGCCCACCCCTTTCGTCCCTAATCGACCGATCGCCCGGTCCATAGAGTAACCACCTACCATTGAAACTGTCCAGGTTATCGAAGAACAATCGTCTATCTGCAGTCCCCACGCTGCGCGAAAAATCGAAACTGTAAAGGTCGCTTTCCTTGCCCAGACTGCCAGTTATCTCCGTCCCCAGGGTGAGAGTAGCAGCGTCCGCTACATCCAACAACCGGAAGTTATAGTTTCCAATATCTCCGAAGCCTCCATCCACCACCAAGCGATAAGTTCCTGCTTCCGTTAGGGTAAACAGCCCGGCGTCATAATTCGTATTGGCATACAAGTCGGTGGTCTTTCCACTGGGACTGAACAACTGCACGCCTATATTGGAGTTCGTATCCAGACCGTCAAAGTACAGTCGCTGACCCACTGCACCTGTGAATGCGAACTCATCTACTTCCCCTGGTTCGGCAATCTCACCGGTTATCGTTTCTCCCAAGGTTAAAGCCGTGGTTGTCCTGTCGGGAGTCACCACCTGGAAGCTATAGTCAACCGTACCGTCCACCGTGCTGCCATCTAACAGTAATACATAAGTCCGTCCGTTGGTAGCGTCACATCAGAGTCACTGGACCAACGGATTAACTTATTTCCCGGTCCGTACAGGAACCACAAACCCCTCGACGAACTCAGGCGATCGAAGAACAGTTTTTGATCTGCCGTCCCTTTCACGCCCCCTTCAGATAATTACCGATTAGGAGGCGATCGGCTCTTAGCCAATTGTTTTCCTTACAGACAGCGAAAACCGTCTTCTCCTCTTAACTTTTTATCAAAACTTGCTGTTTGGAGGCAACCCGCCTGATGGGCGATCGCTTCTATCAAATAATCTGAAAAATCTGCGCGTCCCTCTCTCGTGCGCTGTAATGCTTGATATACAGCAGAATGATTTTCAAATTCAAAGGTGGGACTGTGCAACATTGCTTCTATAGTTTCGATGATATCTCCTTTACTAAACTTGTAAGGTTCTCCTTTAAGCACCCAAACTAGCTCGCAAAGCACTATATTAGTAATAAAGCACTTTTCCCCTGCTTGAATTAATTCAGTAGCTTGTTTCCACTGTTCTTCATCATCGCAGGTGAAGTAGCGAATGAGAATGTTGGTATCAAGTCCAATCACTTGCACCCTCCATTATTGCCGCTTCCATTTCCTCTATTGTTGCTTTCTGAATACCAGGACGGTGCCGAATTCCAGATAAACTTTCGACGGGGACGTTCAGCGGAATGATTTTTACTTGTCCGTCACGATCTATGACAAAATTAATTTTGCTGCCATCTTTCAGTTTGAGGTACTCCCGAATTTCTTTCGGGATGGTAATTTCTCCTTTGTTGGTTACTGTCGCGATCTCCATGTTCGAGTCCTCACTCTTCATAATGCAATTATAACGCAGTTTGGCAACAGGAGCGATCGTCCGCCCGATCTCCCACCCTTACGCCCGCCCCCCGTATCCCTTACTGCATTCTTATCTATTACAGCAACCAACCGGTTGCGATAATCCCACTCCAACTCCCGCACCACACCGGTAGCGATCGCCGTCCGACGGATTAAATTCCCACCGGGGTCCAGCGTCTCGATCAAACAATCGCGAGAATCGTAGATGTTCTTCGTCTCATTCCCCAGGGAGTCTACTGATTGATGTCAGAGCAATGCAGCTCGAACCACGCTCTGTATTGCTCTTCGCTTCACCTATCATTTTTTTCCAATAACTTTGAAGCGCTTTATTCAGCGTCATTCAACACGTACTTCTTATATTGCTCTTTCATGCATTCTAAAAATGACGTAATCGCTTTTTTTGTTCCCTTGAGTTTACAGTAAAGAGCGAAGTCCCGTACTGATTTATTAACCGCAGATCCACATTTTGGAATCCAAGCACTAAGCTATCAAAGTACAACTGCTGACCGAAGGTTCCCGTAAAGCTATACACCTCTGTCTCAAATGCCGATACAGTTGCAGTTACTGTCTCGCCCAGAGTTAATTCTGTTGCATCGCCTTCGAGATCCAAGATTCGGAAATTATAGTCTCCTACAGATGAACTACCATCCCCCAGCACCCTTACCGTATAGGTGCCCGATCGCGGGAGGATAAATGGTCTCCGATCAAAGGCAGCATTTTGGAAGAATAGTCGGGTTTCCGTGGGGTCAATAATCTCTACCCTCACCGGGTCATTGTCACCATCCAGACTATCGAAGTAAAGTTTTCGTCCTGCTGGTGCCGTGAAAGTAAAGGTCTCCTGCTGTCCTTCTGCAATATCTCCGCTAAATACTCCGTCCAAACCACTCACCGCTACTGGCTCGTCGCTCGTATCTACGAGTCGGAAGCTATAATTCGTCGTAACGCCCGTGACATTACCATCCAACACCAAGGCATAAATGCCATCTGCTGGCAAGGTTACCTCAAAGTCTCTGACCAGGATTCCCCTATTCCGCCACCGATCCCGTCTATATATTTGCCAGTTAGCACTAAAAATCTCGTCATCATTAATGCCATCAACTAGGGCGTGTCATCAGTTAGATTAACGATATGGATCCCCACCAAAAATATATAACAAGATGATTGAGTTGACAACCAGGATATATTGGTGTGATCTAAGAGGGTAAAGGTTAGAGCAGGAGAATTTGAGAAATGCGTCGCTATGCTTTAAGAGATGACCAGTGGGAGAGAATCAGGGACCTATTGCCAGGTCGGGAGGGTTATGTGGGGGGACAGCTAAGGATAACCGCTTATTTGTCTATGCTGTCTTGTATCGATCTAGAGCTCTGGGATACCTTGGCGGGACTTACCCGAGCGATTTGGGGACTTGAGGGTAATTCATACGCGCCATAGTAGGTGGTCAAAATCCGGGGTATGGGAAAGAGTATTCAAGGTACTTGCGTCCGATGCCGATAACGAATATGCAATGATTGATGCCACGATATAAAGGGCTCATCAACATAGTGCAGGTGCTCATTCAAGAAGCCTTGAAACAGAGTTCGGCCCCCCCACGAGATAACTGCGGTCAACGATGGCGTAGAAGCAATGGCCTATCTGCGCCAGGAAGAACCCTACAGTGGGGTATGGCGTCCAGACATCATCCTGCTAGACTTGAATTTACCCAGAAAGAATGGTATAGAGGTACTCACAGAATTAAAAACAGACCCGCAGTTGAAACGTATTCCCGTGTTGGTAATGACAACTTCTAGACACGCAGAAGACATTGCCATCAGCTACGACATGCATGCCAATTGCTACATCAACAAATCAAGAAACTTGAACCATTTATTGACAATAGTCAGGAGAATTGAAGAGTTTTGGCTGGACACCGTCACTCTGCCGTAGTTGCGCAAACAGGGAAACTGTTAGCATTGAAATGAGAAAGATAATTTTATGCAGGATAAATCTATCGAGCTATTATTAGTAGAGGACAACGCTGCCGAAGCTAGACTACTGCAAGAGTATTTAAGGGCAGTCACGTCCAAGCAGTTTAGTCTGGTGCATGTCAAGGACTTGGCCGCAGCGTGCGATAGCCTGTCGTCCAAAAGCTTCGATCTCATCTTGTTGGATCTGACACTGCCAGACAGCAAAGGGTTGGAGACTCTAGAAGCGATGATGGGTAAAGCCCCGAGCTTACCCATTGTCGTGCTTACGAACACCGACGACGATCGACTAGCGGTTGAGTTGGTGCGGCGGGGGGCCCAGGATTATCTGGTGAAGCGGCAGGTGAATAAGGAATTGCTGGTTCGTTCTGTCTGCTATGCGATCGAGCGCAAGCAGGCAGCAGAAGCATTGCGCAAAGCAAATGGTGAATTAGAGATTAGGGTAGTGCGATTCGTTCTAGTCTAACGTGGGCAACTACGGAACGCTAGGCCAGGTCCAAACTGGTAACTCTGGTATTCATGGGGGTTAGATTCCCTCTCTCCAAGTGTGGGAGTAACACCGGTCCTTAGTGCTGCTGAGTCACATCACGGTGGTGCGGAGCAAGGACTTAAATGTAGGATAGCTAGCAGCCTAAGCTAGTGACGCCGCTAGGAAAGATGCTAATGGCTAGAACAAGCGAACCTGTGTACGCCTCGTTATCTAGAACCAGCGAAATAAGGCTTAAAGCGCTGGCCCAAAAGGGAAATGGTAGTTTGTGCTGGTTCTTGCACTTGGCCAGTATCGCACTCTAAGAACTCCCGGGGTATAGCAGGGGCCTAAAAGCATCGTGAAATGATACTAGGGAACGAAGTAACTTCTCGTGTGCTGTCTAGATTGGACAAGTTAGATGTAAAGCGCAAGCCGCGAGGGGAGAGATAGCCCGAGAAGCTAATGCCTAGGGTAACGCCTATGGATATGATGGGGTGTTCCTCATCCAGCTGACGCGGGTTGGTTAAAGTAGGAAATCTTGGGTAAGAGTATCTCTAAGACGCCGGAGGCCTCTCGAAGGTTGGATGACTGGTAAAACAGACTTGGAAATGGTAATACTAAAGGTTATCTGGCAGCGCCGCTTACCAACCAGGAAAGGAGTGAAATCGCATGAGATGAGGGACAAGTGGAGCAATCCGTAGTAATCCTAGTAGTGACAATGCCCTACTTGCCAGTAGCCGGATGCGGTGAAAGTCGCACGTCCGGTTCCGAATGGGAGGGTTAGGGGGTGACCCCTAGCTCGACCCCGACTAAAGAACGAACAGCCCAGTTGGCAAAAACCAATGAGAAACTGAAAGCTGCCAACAAAGCCAAAAGCGAATTCTTCACCAACATGTCTCACGAACTCCGCACCCCTCTCAACAGCATTTTAGGCTTTGCTCAAGTGCTGCAACGGGCCGACAACTTGATACCTGAACACAAAGAATGCCTTGACATCATCTACCAGTCGGGAAATCACCTACTGACCATGATTAACGACATCCTCGACCTCTCGAAAATAGAACCGGGGAAAATCCAGCTTACTCCGAAAGATTTGCCATTGCCTGAGTTTTTGGAAATGGTAGTAGAAATCTTGCGTGTCAAAGCAGAAGAAAAGGGAATTTACTTAAGATATCAATCAACCTCTGAACTCCCGACAGTCATCCATGCAGATGAAAAACGCTTACGACAAGTGCTGATTAACTTGCTGGGCAATGCCATTAAATTTACTGAAAAGGGCGGCGTGACTTTTAAGGTAGAGATGAAGCATGTCAAAGAGTCATCGCCATACCCAGAAGCCAAAATTAGATTTGAGATCGCAGACACTGGCATTGGCATAGCGCCAGATCAATTTGAAAAGATATTTTTGCCCTTTGAGCAGGTGGGTAACTCTCGGCACAAAACTGAGGGAACTGGGTTGGGATTAGCAATTAGCCAAAAAATTGTCCAGATGATGGGCAGTACCTTACAGGTGAAGAGTCAGCCTGGAGAGGGAAGCGTCTTTTGGATGGATTTGGACTTGTAGGTAGTCACCAGCTTACCTCGGTCTCAGCCATCCCCTCCCGACTCCGAGCCCAAGATAGAACTAGATGAATCCTTTGATCAACAGTACCCCTTGCCCATTCTGCTGGTGGAAGATGCTCGCATTAACCAGAGGGTAGCGCTGATGATGTTCGAGAAGTTGGGGTATAACGCCGAACTAAAACGGCAAAGAAGCCCTAGAAATGCTGCGCCGCCAGTCTTATGACGTGGTGTTTATGGACATACAAATGCCGGAAATGGACGGACTGGAAGCCACTCGTCACATTTTTTAGGACTGGCCTGAGTCGGAACGCCCTTACATTATTGCCATGACTGCCAATGCCATACCAGAGGACCGAGAGAAATGCTGACCAATGGTCAGATGCGGGGTACAGTACTAGTGGCCCGGGATATGACTCACGCTTATGAACTCGCCCGGGAATTGTCTTGGCAGGCCAGTCACGACCCCCTGACGGGTTTGGCCAACCGACGGGAATTCGAGCGGTGTTTGCAAGAAGCTGTCACAGATGCTAAGACCAGAAATCAACTTCACGCCCTCTGCTATCTGGATTTAGATCAATTCAAGATTGTCAACGATACCTGCGGTCATGCCGCTGGCGATCGGCTGTTGCGCCAGGTGACGGCCCTGTTGCAAAACCAGGTCCGCAAAACGGACATCCTGGCCCGTTTGGGGGGCGATGAATTTGGCCTGCTGCTGTACCAATGCTCCCTGGAAGAGGGACGAGCAGTGGCAACCCAGCTGCTCGATAGTATTGCGGCTTTTCGGTTTGTGTGGGCAGAGAAAACTTTTACGATTGGGGTCAGCATCGGTGTAGTAGCGATTGATGCCAAGATGGTAAGCTGTGCGATGGTATTAAGTGCGGCGGATACGGCGATGTATGCGGCTAAGGATGGCGGTCGCAACCGGTACATGTCTACCAAACGGACGATCGGGATTTGGCACAGCGGTGCGGAGACATGCAATGGGTGTCGCGGATCGTCCAAGCTCTGGAGGAAAATCGGTTCTGCTTGTACTCTCAAGTAATTGCTCCGATCCAGGCAGATGCTGGCTATCATCATGAACTGTTGCTGAGGATGTACGATACCGAGGGTCAGCTAGTATTACCGATGGCATTTATCCCGGCGGCAGAACGCTATAATCTCATGCCAGCGATCGACAGGTGGGTAGTGCGGACTCTGTTTACTCATTTGTCCTTAACTAAGAACAAAGGCAAAAATCTCTATGCTGTAAACCTTTCAGGTGTGAGTCTCAACTCCGACCAGTTTTTGGGATTTCTGACGGAGCAGTTTGCACTCCATCAGATAGATCCCCAGCAGATATGCTTTGAGATTACGGAAACCTCAGCCATTACTAACCTGAACAAAGCCGCTCATTTCATGAGTACATTGAAGGAACTTGGTTGTTGCTTTGCCTTGGATGATTTCGGCAGTGGCATGTCCTCTCTAGCTTATCTGAAAAATCTGCTGTGGATTATCTGAAGATCGATCGGCACTTTGTCAAGAACATTGTCTCCGATCCGATTAATGCTGCCATGGTCGAAGCAATTAATCGGATCGGGCATATAATGGGTCTGCAAACCATTGCTGAGGGGGTGGGAAATCAAGCTACCCTGGAAAAACTCAAATCCCTGGGAGTTGATTATGCCCAGGGTTACTCAATTGCCAAACCTGCCCCTTGCCTTGTAAGTTAAATAATGTGGTACCTGGGTATCCCCTCGCTTGTCCTATCCCCTTAAAGGTGGCGGTCTAATTTTAGAGGTTGACGGGGGGCAAGTTTTTTCACTTCCTCTGTCAAGTCTAGCCAAGGCTGTAATTGTCCCAGTTGGAAGGTGCGACTCATGACTACATATATGGATGTCTGGTCGCCACCGATACCTGCTGCCTGTACGGGCTGCCACGATTTGGTTTGCAATTCATCTGTTACCTGCCACTGGTGATTTTGCCATCGCAGCCGCCGGGAAAAATAGAAGGGCGCATCTTGTTTGCCTGTAATGAGCATTTTTTGCAGGAGTTTGCGAATTAAGTTGGGAAAGAACCGTCCGAATGTTAACATTACTACCCGCAGGATTAATAAGTTGACTGGGGTCATCTGCTTTTGTTTGGCCCACCCTAGTTGACCCATAATGGTGATTTCCTCGGCACTTACTTGCACGTCGTAGTTATCGATCAGGTGACCGACGGCATTCTTTAGTTTACCTCCCGATCGCACTTGCAGGGAGAACTGGGTATCTGAAGCCACCAGCTTCTGGTCGCGAAACAGCTTGAACGCGCCGCCTTTATTCAGGGCGATATAGAGTTCCACATTTTCACGCCTGTCAATCAGTATTTGGGCTGACTTGAGCCATATTCTGCCGGACCTGTGCGGGACTGCTAGGGGGGTGCGATCAACAAAATCTCGCCAGGTCAGGAGATAATTCCAGGTATGATGTCCGATGATATGGTCGTCAGCATAGCATGGTGCCAAACCTCGTGCAAGTCCCTGCAGGAAACAGTCATTAATGCGTAAGGCCCCTGGCAGCCATTGCCCGATCAATTCAAAGCCGTGAGGGAAGAAATTATAGGTGTTGCGACTGGTATACTCGCCGCCGTAGGAACCGTCGGGATGCAGGAAATGGGCTGCTAGTTCGACTGCTTTCTTGAGGGCTTCTTTGAGTCTATTATTATCTGGTTGGAGTTGGTAAATTCTTGCTAAACATGATATAGTCAGGGTATGATAGCCTGGGTCGCAGCCTTCGTATTCGGGAAACCAACCTTCTTCATCTTGCCAATCTAACACTTGTTCTAAGCGTAGGGCTTTGGCTCTGTCCCAGCGGGGAGTACATAACATCTGACTGAGTATTTCCAGACAGAGGACTATGAGGGCTTGGTGATTGGTCAGGCGTCCGCTTTCCTGGTGATGGGCCAGCCAAGATGCCCGCAGTTCAAAGAATCTGAGAATTTCTGGGTTGTCTAATCCTAACATCGAGTAACTTTCGATACATGCTAGCAGGGAAAAAGCCGCTGCACCACCGGCCCGTTCAAAGGGAAAATAATCGTCGCAGGAACCGTCTTTATGGGCGGTTTTGGCGGCAAAGAGGATTCCTGCTTCTACCCAATCTCGGATGGCGGCTTGTTGGTAAAATGGATTGCTGGGAATGTTAGTGTAGTACGCCAGGGCCAGGGGATAGACGAACTCTTGGGTCATGCCGCTGGGAAAGTCGATAATCTTGTATTGCCAAAAGTTGCGATCGCAGCATCCGTAGGTGGGACTGTGGGGGTTGCGATCGCACAAAGTCAGGATTTTGGGAATTTGCGCTAGGGCCTCTTTGGCAAATAGGTCTCCATTCATATTGCGAATTGTAAATTGTGAATTGCGAATTGCGAATTGAGCCGTAGCCGTTCGTAGTAATTAGGGGTCGAGCTGGGAATCGCTTCCCAACCCTCCCTTTCGAACCGTGCATGCGGTTTTCATCGCACACGGCTACTGGTTAGTTGGACCTTGTCATTGGCAGGATTACTGGGGATTGCTCCCTTTGTCCCTCTTCTTATGCAGTTTTTCCCCTTTATGGTAGTCGATAGGACTGTTTCGTATCTAGCTCCGGAAGGTTCGCGGGGGGTATCCAGGAAACCACTTATACCGCTCTTTGCTAACATTGCCCCTGTCTCGTCATTAGGGGACTTTTCAAGTTTTACCCGGCTAGAGTTTTAGTCCATATTACAATCTAGGATTTCTCCTGATTTTTGGTACGTATTAGGGATACTTCCACCCAAGATTTCCAACTATATCCGACCCACGTCTGCCGGTACATTCCTGCACCACTTATACAAGGAGTTACCCCTGTCCTTTGCTTCTTGGGCCATCTCTCTCCACATGGCTTACGCTTATCATCTAACTGGTCCCTATCTCCTGACCACCGGTCGATAGTCGAGTAGTTATGGACAGCACACGTGGAGTTACTTCGTTCCCTGGTATCATTTCACGATGTTTTTAGGTCCCTGCTTTACCCCGGGAGCTACTTTGAGTGTGATGTTGGCCATATGCAACAGCCAACACTAGCTACCATTTCCTTTTTAGGCCAGCGTGTAAGCCTTCTTCCGCTGGTTACACATAACGAGGCTTTCACAGATTCGTTTTCCTAACCATGAGCATCTTTCCTAGCGGAGTTGCCGACTTTGGGCTGTCAGCTATCCTACATTTAAGTCCTTGCTCCGCACCACGGTGATGTCACTCCGCAGCACTAAGGACCGGTGTCACCCCCACACCTGGGGAGAGGGAATTTAACCCCCATGATGACCAGAGTTACCATATTGAGCCTGATTATGATTAGTTTTGGTTCTAAACATTCAGTCCAATTTTGGCTCGGCTTTTCCGTGTTTGTACAGGTTAGGCCGAAACGAGTCGCACAACACTTTAGTGTTTATCTCCGTTCGTAGTAAACACTTTAGTGTTTATCTCCGTTCGTAGTAAACACTAAAGTGTTTATCTCCGGGGGCGGTATTATGGCTAACCTGTAGGAATTGATATCATATTTGTACCATATTCTGTCTCATAGGAACCCAACGGACGGGCGATCGTCCACTGCGCCTCCCCGAGTAAGGCCCGTGTTAAGTTACACCAGAGGCTCTGCCTCTAGATGTGCGTTCCCTGCCTTCCTCAGGGAACGAGAGAAGTCCCTTACAATTGACAATGAACAATCAACAATTAACAATAGACAAAATTAGCTTCCGTACAGTCCTAGTTATAGCGGGCATATTTTTCTGCTGCCTGCTGGGTTTCTCTCTCCATCGTCATTATAGCTTCTTTACCAGTTACGATCAAGGAATTTTCAACCAGGTTTTCTGGAATAATCTCCACAGACGCTGGTTTGAAAGTTCTCTCTCTTCGGCTCTTTCTACTAATGTCGTTCACGATCGCTCATTCCCAGATGTTGGTTATCGCCGCTTGGGACAACATTTTACTCCCGCTTTGCTGCTGTGGCTACCTATCTATGCCCTATTTCCTTCCCCCGCGACTCTGTTGGCGATTCAGGTGACGCTGATTGCGGCGGCTGGTCTGCTACTCTATGTTTTGGCCAGAGTTTATCTCTCTCCTCGACTGGCTTTGACGATCGCGGCTAGTTATTACTGTGGCAATGCGGTAATCGGACCGGCCTTTTCTAATTTTAACGACCTGTGTCAGATGCCGCTATTTATCTTTGGGTTGCTGCTGGCCCTGGAAAAACGGGTTTGGTGGCTGTTTTGGTTGCTAGCAGTTGCTACTTTGGCGATTCGGGAAGATAGCGGCGTGGTATTGTTTGGAGTGGGAGTCTATATGGTGGGCAGTCGCAGGTTTCCTGGGCCGGGGTTGGCTTTATGTTCTCTTAGCTTTGGCTATATAATGTTGGCGACTAATCTGCTGATGGCGCTGTTTTCTCAGGATGTCTCCCGCCGGTTTACGATCGAACATTTCGGTCAGTATGCCCGGGGCAATGAAGCTTCGACTCTGGAGATTCTCTGGGGCATGATCTCTCAACCTCATAAGGTGATTATAGCACTATTCTCTCCTCTGGGCAAGACGATGAATTTCTTGGCCGGACAATGGTTGCCTTTGGCTTTTGTTCCGGCTGTTTCTCCCGCCTCCTGGGCGATCGGGGGTTTTCCGATGCTGCAACTGATGCTGCAAGAGGGGAGTTTTGCTCTGCGCTTGAATTGGCGTTATGCTATTACTGTTGTCCCCGGTATCTTTTATGGCACTATTTTATGGTGGTCCGCCCATGGCGATAAGTTTACTCCCTTGCTGCGCCGCTTCTGGATCGCTTGCTGGGCGATCGCCTTAACTTTTACTCTTTCCTCTAGTCCCCATCAGGTATTTTATTTCCTGATCCCTGATTCTCGGGAACCTTTAGTCTATACTTCTCTCAGTCAGCGTTGGGAACATGTGGGCCATATCCGAACTTTGATGCAGAAAATTCCCCCTGATGCTTCGGTTTCGGCAACTACTTTCCTGGTGCCTCATTTGTCCGGACGCCGGGAAGTTTTACGTTTGCCTGCTTTGCAACTGCGGAATGATGCTGCTGAAGTGGTTTGGGTGCAGTATGCGATCGCGGACTTCCAGCATTTCCGGCAATACTTGCCTGCTTTCAAGTTTTTCGGTCCCCAAATGTCAGCGACAATAACAGTAATTGACCGGGTTGTAGCCCAGGGTTTGTATGGGATAATTGAGGTAAGAGATGGAGTGGTGTTGCTGGAAAAAGGTATGTTATCTCAACCACAAGCTTTGACTGACTGGGAAACTTTGCGGGAACGGGTTCGTAGCACCGCCCACTAACAGTTTCTGGGCCTACGCACCGGGGTTGAGAAACCGGGTCGGCTGCGCAGCAGCTAGCCTGTGCGCGCAATCTTGAGATGCTCAACTGCTAGCCGCTGCGCTGACGCCACGGCTACGCCTGCACTAACGCCCCTACAGTTATCTTTGAAAAATGAAAGGCTCCCGAACCAGGAGGCTTACGGTAGGAGCCGGAGAAACCGGGTTTCTTTTACCTAAACGCCGAACAAATTCTTGATGGGCCTGAGTTTGCAAACCCTACTGCAAAACTGCAAAAAGTTCACTCTGGTTTTTTTGGCGCAGGGACTCTACCGATAACCACAAACCAGGGAACACAATACTAGAGATAATGCCATTGTCATCGAGGCGCAAAGGGACATAGCGACCTGCTTCCAGATAAAACCAATCAACTCGGTTCTCATAGATTTGCCAGACAATATATTCTTGTACGCCATTGCGACGATAGGCATTGAGTTTGTCATGCAGGTCGTAAGCGGCGCTGCTGGCCGCAACTTCGACAATTAGTTCCGGCGATCGCCGTTTGAGCGCATGGGTAGGTCTAGCTGGGGACTGACAACCATAGGGGCAAAAAATAATTACTGCTAAGTCTATTTTATCATATCAATAGCGTCAGGTAGGCGAGGGTGCGATCAAAATCCTTGGGTTTATAACAGGTATACCCGCCGGAATGGGATCTACTTGCGCTTTTTTCTGGTTTGGTTGGGACCGAGGGGCGCTTGATCGCCGGAGAAACCGGGTTTCTTTTACTATCTCCGTGGAAATGCCAAAATCTGCGGTATAAACCCGGTTTCTGCTCCTCTCTGCGCCAGCTAGCTGTCTTGCACCAAAATAGGATACAATTTAAACATATCAGGTAGAGGTACAGTAGATATGGTACAGCAACTAGAACATTTAAAAAATCCTACCCAGCCAGACATTATCTATCCCGATAGCGACGGTCAACCAATGGCAGATAACACCACACAATTTCGCTGGATCGTAATCATCAAGGAAAATCTCGAATTGCTGTTTGCGGCCTATGCCGATATTTTTGTCGCCGGAGACCTGTTATGGTATCCGGTTGAAGGAAATAATAAGATTAGAATGGCACCGGATGCCATGGTTGTCTTTGGCAGGCCCAAAGGCGATCGGGGTTCCTACAAACAATGGAGAGAAGATAACATTGCTCCGCAGGTAGTGTTTGAAATCTTATCTCCAGGGATCCGCGCTTCCGAAATGGACAAGAAATTGGAGCTTTACGATCGCTATGGCGTGGAAGAATACTACCTCTACGATCCCGAGAAAGTCAACTTGACCGGTTGGCTGCGTAGGGAAGGAAAATTAGAATCGATCGACAAGCTAGATGGTTGGGTAAGTCCCAGACTCAAGGTGCGGTTTGATTTGACAGGGCCCGAACTACAGATTTTCACGGCATCAGGCGATCGGTTTTTAACTTATTTGAAAATGGGACAACTCAAAGAACGGGAACGACAACGGGCCGAACAGGCTGAAGCGAGAATTAAAATGCTTTCACACCGACTGCAAGAACTGGGCATCGATCCCGAACAGTTGTAATATCATGTCCGATCGAATGCCCTAACATAAAAATTGTATCACTTGTAGGTTGGGTTGAGGCACGAAACCCGATTGGGTAACGCGAGACACTCATGGTGGTGGGCGGTGCCCTTTGTTGCGAGAAAGATTACAAGATGTTAAGTTTTATAACGGAAGTGGGATTGGTCAGACAGATGGGGTGGGATGAGTTGAATCACATTTTTAGTGGTGATACTGAGTTGGCCGGAAAACCTATGGTGGGGCACTGCTCGGGTGCTGGCGCTAAGGAGGGGGGGCCTGCTCGCTGGTGCTGGCGCTTTAGCGCTCACTACGAACCTAGAGAGAGGATGTAATGGAAAATTAGGAGGTATTATTGGGCTCCACAGGCCCGCTAGAACTGCCTGATGGGAGTCGGTTGGGGCTTTTGGGCATTGCTGGAGATTCTATAGTACCCCAAAGTCTGGAAGGGCGATCGGCTGGAGTGGAAAGTCAGGCAGTTCTAGTGCCGCTAGAGGTTAGTCCCGATGAGATTGAGGAAATTCCACCAGATGTAGACCCGTTGACGGGCATTCCAGAGACGGGGGGCACGAACAATAATTTAACTCTCAAGCTTGCTAATAATTCTGAAGCGCCTCTGCTTCTGGATATCGATCGCAATGGCAGAGTGGAAGCTTGGACCGATGGGATTATGATTGTTCGCCATCTGTGGGGATATTCTGGGGAGAGTGTGGTTCTATATGCAGTTGCGCCAGATGGGACGAGGACTGATGCGGCCGAAATTACATCATACCTTGATAAACTGGGTCTGGTCCTGGACGTGGATGGGGATGGCGAATTAATGCACCAGACAGATGGGGCAATGATTTTTCGCTATCTGTTGGGATTTTCTGGTGTGTTTCTGGTTCACAATGTGATCGGCCCCGGCGCGACTCGGGATACGGTGGAGGAGGTGACGGCATACCTGGATGAACTCAAGAGTATGACTGTGACACCTCCAGCAGAAAATCAAGCACCGGTACTGGAACCAGTAGGGGACCTGGAAGTGATGCCCGGCGGTCGTCTGGAGGTGCAGTTACAAGCAACAGACCCGGATGGAGATCCGATCAAATTCTTTCTGGGTAACTCATCAGCTCTGCCCACGGGAATGCTGGAAGGGAATGGCATTCTGGTATTTACTCCGACAATAGATGAGTTGGGAACTTATAGTTTTACAATTATTGCCTCGGATGGCGAGTTGGAAGCGACAGAAGAGGTCACCTTGAAAGTGATACCGGATACGGTTGTGACTCCAGAACCTCCAGCAGAAAATCAAGCCCCGGTTCTGGAACCAGTGGGGGACCTGGAAGTGATGCCCGGAGGTCGTCTGGAGGTGCAGTTACAAGCAACGGACCCGGATGGAGATCCGATCACATTCTCTCTGGGTAACTCATCAGCTCTGCCCACGGGAATGCTGGAAGGGAATGGCATTCTGGTATTTACTCCGACAATAGATGAGTTGGGAACTTATAGTTTTACAATTATTGCCTCGGATGGCGAGTTGGAAGCGACAGAAGAGGTCACCTTGAAAGTGATACCGGATACGGTTGTGACTCCAGAACCTCCAGCAGAAAATCAAGCCCCGGTTCTGGAACCAGTGGGGGACCTGGAAGTGATGCCCGGAGGTCGTCTGGAGGTGCAGTTACAAGCAACGGACCCGGATGGAGATCCGATCACATTCTCTCTGGGTAACTCATCAGCTCTGCCCACGGGAATGCTGGAAGGGAATGGTATTCTGGTATTTACTCCGACAATAGATGAGTTGGGAACTTATAGTTTTACAATTATTGCCTCGGATGGCGAGTTGGAAGCGACAGAAGAGGTCACCTTGAAAGTGATACCGGATACGGTGACGACGACTCGCATCTCTGGGACGATCCAAAATACAGAGGAAGAACCTCTAGCTAGCGTACCTATTGAACTGGGCGATTTGCAGACGGTGACGGCGGCAGATGGTTCCTTCACTATTGAAATTACGGGTACGCTATCAGACGATACCCTGAAGGTGCGCGGGGAAGAAATAGCCGGAGACCTTACCTACCCGTTCGTTGCGGAGAAGTTGCCCTGCTGCTAGGACGGGACCCGCTGACGGGAGTTAATAATGTCGTCAGTCGTCCGATATTCCTGCCGGCGATCGATATAGACAATGGGGTAAAAATTGACCCATCTGTGGATACGATGGTGACGACAGATGCTATCCCTGGGGCGGAAGTGTTCGTGGCAGCGGGAACCCTGGAAAGTATGGATGGCAGTCTGTTTACGGGCCAGTTGAGTATTACGGAAGTGCCGCGAGACCTCACCCCCGCAGCCCTACCAGAAAATCTGTTACCGGATGTCGTGGTAACTATTCAACCGGCAGAGATAATCTTTACTACGCCAGCACCCCTGTCGATGCCCAATGAGGCGGGCTACGATCCGGGAACGGAGATGGACCTGTGGTCAATTAATCCAGAAACGGGCGAATTTGAACGGGTGGGAACTGGTGAGGTAAGTGCGGATGGCAGTACGATTAATACGATAGAAGGCGGTATCCGCAACAGTAGTTGGCATTTCTTTGTGCCATTTTTATTATTAGAAGTGCCGACTGACCCAGAAGATAACCCGCGCAACCCAGATTTAGAAGTGCCGACTGACCCAGAAGATAACCCGCGCAACCCAGATGATGAATGTAGCTGTTGTAAGGTAACGGCACCAGGGACTTCAGAGGTAGAATTGCATTCAGGTGCGGTGTTGGAGTCTCACGACTTGGTGCCTTATCAGTCTTTGGGCGTGAGTCGGGGTTTAACCCTCAGCTACGATTCTCTGCGGGCAGACCCCAGACAAATTATGCATTTTGGCTATGCTAACGTACAGGCGGACCAGAATCGCCGCTTGGTGGCCGAACTGGCAATCAGTCGGGGCGATTTTGAGTTCCAAGTACCGGGGTTTGCAGGGGGTGAGTACGGACTGGATGGGGGCGAACATTTTTGGTCCCTGCCCGGGAATGGCGGACTGGCGGATGCGGCGCTGCAAGCGGATATGCGTTTTCTATCTTCGGGTCGCTACGACTACGAACTGACGAGGGGACTGCTACAGTTGAATGATGAGAATCTGTTTAGCGGTTCGACTTCGACCAGTTCGGGACGGCTGCTGCATGTCAATAGGATCGACAGTCCCTTCGGTAATGGTTGGGGACTGGCGGAATGGCAGGAATTGGTGGAAAATCCCGATGGTTCGGTCCTGCTGATCGATGGAAATGGTGGGGAACTGCTGTTTGAAGCGTCAGCAACAGGAGATGGTTACGAGTCTCCTCGTGGGGACTTCTCAACTCTGGAACGCTTGCCAAATGGGACTTTTCAGCGGACGATGAAGGACCGGACGGTCTACAGCTTTAACGGACAAAATCAGTTGGCGCGGATGGTAGACCGCAATGGGAATGAAACTGAGTATGTTTATACGGGAGGCCAGTTAAGCAAGATTGTTGACCCGGTCGGACTGGAAACTACCTTTACCTATACTAATGGCAGGGTGACGGCGATCGCGGACCCAGCGGGGCGGGTGACTCTGTTGGAGTATGATGCAGCAGGAAACTTAACTAGGATTACTGACCCGGATGGCACTCGGCGGACTTGGGAGTACGATGCTAACAACCACATGATTGCTGAGATTGACAAGCGGGGTAATCGAGAGGAGACTGTGCGATTCGTTCTAGCCTAACGTGGTCAAACACGGAACGCTAGCCCGGTTTCATTAGCCGGGAACTCTGACCGCATGGGGGTTAAATTCCCCTCCCCCCAGGTACGGGGGTGACACCGGTCCTCGGTGCTACGAAGCGACATCATCGTGGTGCTAAGCGAGGACTCAAATGTAGGATAACTGGCAGCCTAAGCCGGTGACGCCGCTAGGAAAGATATCCAAGGTTAGAGCAGGCAAACATGTGCAAGCCTCGTTATAAGGAACCAGCGAAATAAGGCTATATGCGCTGGCCTAAAAAGGAAATGGTAGCTAGTATTAGTTTTAGACTCTGGCTAATATAGTACTCAAATAGCTCCCGGGGTATAGTGTGGACCTAAAGGTATCGCGAAATGTTGTTAGGGAACGAAGTAACCTCTCGTGTGCTGTCCATCAGGACAAGTTAGATGTTAAGCGCAAGCCACGGGGGGAGGGATGGCCCAAGAAGCGAATGCCCGGGGTAATTCCTGGGATAACATCTACAGTAATGTAGATGATGCTGGGTAGCCAGCGCTGACGTGGGTCGGTGATACTAGGAAGCTGCTGGAATGAGTAATCCTAAAAAGCCACGGAACTAATCCGAAACGCAAGTGGAGGATAAGGTATGGATAACTGGTAAAACTGACTTGAAAATGGTGATACTAACGGTTATCAGAACAACCACTCGCTAAACCAGGAAAGGGAAGAAAAGACAGGCGGCAAGGGCTAACGGAAGTAATTCCTATTAAGTCTACCTATGAAAAGGGCCTAGTACCCAGTAGCCGGATGCGGTGAAAATCGCAAGTCCGGTTCCTCAAGGGAGGGTCGGGAAGCGATTCCCGGCTCGACCCCATCCACCTATGATTTTGCCGGTCGCGCTGATGCAGCGGTAGCTAAGGATGGTTCTCAGTTAGATTTTGACCAGTCCAGGTGCAGGGACTGTACGAACCGGGTGAAACTATTGACCCCCTGGATGCCCCAGTGGCGTTCCAGTTGGGGGCTGTGGAGTCTAGTTATGTGGATGCAAATGGCAATACGATCGTCTATACCTTAGACCAAGCGGGGCAAATTGTCTCGGCGATGGATGAAGTCGGGGCGTTACCGACGGTGGTCCGGAATGAGGAGAATCTCGTGACTAGCAGGACGGTGCCCGAGGTAATGTTACCTCCTTTACCTACGATGAGAATGGGAATGTCCTGAGTAGCGTCGATATCGGTCTGGTTAGCGGTTCGATCTCCGTACTGGGGGAAGTAGACGAGTTTACCTTTGAGGGAACGGCGGGACAATGGCTGTACTACGATGGTCTGGGTAATGACGTTAATATAGATGTCCAACTGCTCAGCCCTAGCGATGACATATTTAACGTCAGAAATAGGAGATTCTTGAGCCTGACGGAGACAGGTACATATCGCTTGGTTCTGAGAGGAAACACGGGCGACTACAGTTTCCGGTTGTTAGATGTGGCGGATGCTCCGACTTTGAATTTGGGTACCATTGTGACGGACAGTCTGGGCCCGGGCGCGGAAATGGATATCTATAAGTTCCGGGGCACTGCAGGTCAGCGGATCCTAGTTGGGCGTGTCATCAGTTAAGCCAAACAACAGTAGCAGCCAGGTAGATAGCACCCAAGAAATTCTGAGCCCTCTTATCGTAACGGGTGGCAATGGCTCGATATTGCTTGAGTTTGGCAAAAAAATTCTCAATCAAATGACGTGCTTTGTATAGATATTTGTCATAACGGCGTTGTTCTTTTCGATTGGATTTAGGCGGAATCACAGGTTCGCATTGCTGGGCTTCAAGACGTTTCAAAACCCGTTCGTCAGCATCAGAAGCTTTGTCTGCGAGTAACGCATCAGCCTTAATATTATCAAGTAACACATCAGCCCCTTCCAAATCGTGAGCTTGACCGGCTGTTAAATGAAAACCCGTTGGGTTCCCCAATGCGTCACAGGTCGCGTGAATTTTGGTACTCAAACCCCCTTTACGGCGTCCGATGGCTTGGTCGCAATCTTTTTTTTGAGCACCTGCACTATGTTGATGAGCCCTTTATATCGTGGCATCAATCATCGCATATTCGTTATCGGCATCGGACGCAAGTACCTTGAATACTCTTTCCCATACCCCGGATTTTGACCACCTACTATGGCGCGTATGAATTACCCTCAAGTCCCCAAATCGCTCGGGTAAGTCCCGCCAAGGTATCCCAGCTCTATATCGATACAAGACAGCATAGACAAATAAGCGGTTATCCTTAGCTGTCCCCCCCACATAACCCTCCCGACCTGGCAATAGGTCCCTGATTCTCTCCCACTGGTCATCTCTTAAAGCATAGCGACGCATTTCTCAAATTCTCCTGCTCTAACCTTTACCCTCTTAGATCACACCAATATATCCTGGTTGTCAACTCAATCATCTTGTTATATATTTTTGGTGGGGACCCATATCGTTAATCTAACTGATGACACGCCCTAACATCTTATCACAATTGCTCCCGGGCTGGAAGCGTGAAGTAGAAGGTGGCCCCCTGTCTCAGTTCTGATTCTACCCAGATGCGCCCGCGTGGCGATCGACTATTTTCTTGCAGATGACCAGACCGATGCCAGTGCCGGGATACGAGTATCGCGGTTGCAGGCGCTGAAAAATGATGAAGATGCGATCGGCGAACTGGGGATCTATACCAATGCCATTATCCTGGACGGAGAATAGCCACTCACCATCAAGCTGTTTTGCCCCCACGTGAATTTGCGGAGGTTGGTCGCTGCGGAACTTGATGGCGTTGCCGATCAGGTTCTGGAACAGTTGGATCAGTTGGGTGCTATCGGCATTGAGTGCGGGCAAGGGGTCGGTGGTAATGACTGCTCCACTCTCAGCGATCCGGATCTGCAAATTGGTGAGGGCGCGATCTAATGCTGTCTCAACCGCAGTGGGCACAAACTCCTTGCCTCTGGTCCCCACCCGCGAGTAAGCTAACAAGTCATCAATCAGTGTTTGCATGTGGGTAACTCCCTCAACGGCAAAGTCGATGAACTCCTTGGCGTCTTGGTCGAGTTGGTCTATATAGCGCATCTCCAACAGCTGCACGTAGCTGGACACCAGATTCAGCGGTTCTTGTAAGTCATGGGAGGCGACATAGGCAAACTTTTCTAATTCGGCATTGGAACGTTCTAGTTCCCGCGCTAATGAGGCTAGTTCGTCGGCTTGACGCAGGACGATGTTAATAATTGCATTCCTCAGTTCCCCTGCCGCCTCAATTTCACAGGGCTTCCAGGGTAAGGACTTGCAGCGCACGATTTCTTTCCATGCCTCAAATGACCCTCGAGGAGTCAGACGCACAGTTCCTTGGTCGGAGATGGTTTTGACAATGGGTTGATTGGGGTCTCCGGCCCAATTGACGGTTTGAATATATTCCGGTCGAAACCACAAAATATAATTCTGCTCTGCGATCGCAATTGCCAGTAACCCACTAGCTATATCTTTATACTTTTCTGCTGCCGGATAAATGCGAGGCAGAGAGTCGGTCGCGAAAACTTTTTCATCAGCCTGGTGTTCTAGCCAGACAATCAATTCCTGGATATCTGCATCTTCAGGTGTTCTTCCCACCTTAGTGCCCTGTTCGCCCCACCACACTACTGCGCCTTGAGCGCGAACCAGATCGAGTAAATTCGGTTGATACTTAACCAACCCATCAATAAAATTCTTGGTGGTAGACATATATTCTACCAGTTTCCCTTGAATATCTTTCAATTCGACGCGATATTCATTGTTTTCATCCTCTTCTTTGACTGTCAGTTCTACGGACATCACTTGTCCGAGGAATTCACAAGCTTCCCGCACCTCATAATCTACCTGCTTGGGGGAATAATGATGGCAAGATATCAGTCCCCAGAGTTGTTGTTCTTTAGTTAAAGAGATTACCATTGTAGCACTAACTCCCATATTTTGCAGGTATTCTCTATGACAGGGAGAGACCCCTCTGAGCACGGATAAGCTCAAATCCAGCGGACTGTTGCTCACAGGATTAGTTTCGGGAATAATTTTAACAGATTGACCATTTATATCCGTAATTAACCTGACCCATTTTAAGCCAAATAGTTTTCTACAGGGTTGAGTATCTGCTGCTGGGTAATGCAAACCCAAAAATGCTTCTAGGTCTGCTCGTTTATCTTCGGCGATTACATGACCGTGCCAATCCCGATCGAATTTATACAGCATCACCCGGTCAAATCTAGTTATTTTTCTGATTTCTTGGACAATGATTTGACTCATGTCCGAAATTTTTGATGTTTTTCGCAGCTTGAGAGCCGAGGCTTTAACTAAATGATAAAATTCTAAAAAGTAGATATCATTCTGAGAATATGCTGGTTCTAATTCCAGAATCAAAACATTATCATTATTTCGATGAAAGATGCGATTAATTAATAAGTATTTATCTGCTTTTTTGAATCTCAACTTGATATAATTGAAAGAGTCAAAGTCATTATGTTTGATAATTTTGGTTAATTTTGCCATCTGAGATTTGGAGATGAATTTTCGCAAGGGCTTTTGCAGCATTTCTTGGGGGGCAACGTCGAATAAGCTAGGGGTATTGTTGCTCGCTTGTAAGATCTTGAGCTGGGGTTCTGCTAATGATAACAGGACGCCGTGAGGTTGAATGTAATCATAGAGGTGAATCTGTTCTTGCTCTAATTTACTCAAATCAAATGCTTGGAGATTTATGCTTGTGTTTTCCATTGTCAGTTGTCAGTTGTCAGTTGTGAGAAGAAAATCAGACGGGGGCTCGACATCGAATGGCACTGACTTAAGCCCCAAAATCCTATTTGTCATTGCGAGGGGGTCGGAGGGATTAACTTGTGTTGTATATGAGTTGACCCCCCCTCGCTCCGGACACGTTATGTCAGTGCCATTCGGCCCTACATCTGATGAATCCACTGGATCGATTCTCCCATCGGGTGGGGGATTATGTCAAGTACAGACCCAGTTACCCAGCAGGGGCCATAGACAGGATCTTGCAGGGGTTGGACCGACCAGTAGCAGCCGCTCTCTGTGCCGGTACGGAGATCGCCTCCCGTTTGTTGGCCTCACGAGGGGCACCCGTCCTGCTGCGCGAGCCAAATGGGGCGATGAGAACAGCCGCAGCACCCCATCCATTGGTAGAATTCCGGGATGGGACGGCGATGTCTCCCCGGAGTTGTGCGATTAGACACGCGAGCGGTCTCTTGGGTAGTGCGAGTAGCGCGGCCTTCGCGAGACACCTCACCGGGAGACATCGAAGGAAGGGACTCACCTCCCAGATGCCTCGGTGGATGCTGCCCTTAACCTTTGCTGGAGTTGGCACCCGCGATGCCGCCCTGATTCTATTTTATCAATCTTATTTTACCGCGTCAACTGCTGCGGCCCTAGGATTATTATGTACTTCCCGCTATCTGATTCCCGCGATCGGGGGTTTGCCCTTTTTGGGAAAATACATGGCTGGCATTCGTAGCCAAGATCCCCCTTAGGCGCTCGCTCGATCGTGCCATGTTCGGACGGATCGCCAGTTTGTAACTAAACTGGGAAGTTATAGCATTCAGAGGGGAATATTGCGGAACCAACAACAGGAAAAAAATACTATCGCAACGAGGATTTGCCAGAGGAACTGAAAAAAATGTTAACTCCATGTGGTAGCGCGTCTGGGCGAAAGTAGAATAAAATAGAGAAAAATTATGCACTCAGCAACCAAAAACTCAATGGGTAAAATAACCACAAGTATAGTCATCACCAATCGTGCAGACCAAGCGATCGCATCTCGGGGCTTTATGCCTGCGGGGGATGTGCGGAAGATCGATCTTAACGATGTTCTGGTGGATACGGGAGCAACTACTCTCTGTTTGCCACCAGAGGCGATCGCTCAATTGGGGCTAGAACTGCTAAAGGAAGTAGATGTAAAGACTGCCACGGGTCTCAGTAAAGCCCGTATTTTTCGGGATGCCACTATTTCTCTACTCGGGCGAGAGGGGACTTTTGAGTGTTTGGAAGTTCCTGGTGGCAGCGATCCTTTATTAGGAGTGATTCCCCTGGAGGCTTTAGGGATCGAACTCGACCTGCAAAACCAACAGTTAAAAGTATTGCCTATGAACTCCAGTCAGACTTATCTGACGATTCTGCCAGTGGTAGTTAAGAGAACATCGTTCTAACCACAGAAACCCGGTTTCTTGACCGACGCTATAGGCATCGCCCTTGAAAAATTTTAAATTTCTTAATAAAAATCTGTCAAGATCGTGGTAAGGTATCCATGATTGATAATCGTTTATAGACAGAGGTAGCAAATTACCATGACGAAAGAAAGATACGATTGCCTTTGCTGCAACCCCCTGATCCGTGACTTGTTATCATATGTGCTATCGACTAAAGATGGCGCTAAGAAGCTTGGTGACGTGTCAACATTGGCCGATCGCGTTAGCCAGGGCCGCAAAAAATCTGCTGCTGCTGTGAGCCAAGACACGACAGTGTTTGCGAACGCCAATATACTGACTCATTCGGGAGGATGAGGGAAAAGATTATTGTCTGTATGAAGCAGAAAGATGTCAGAACAGTTGCTACTTAGTCAGGGCAAGTCAGGTTAGGCGATCGCCCGAAAAGTTAACATTTATTCACAAAAACAACTGCGGTAAAGTAGAAAAAGGCTTAACCCCAGAGGTAGCAGCGCAAACAGAGAGGGGCCATTAGTCTGGAAGAATATAAAACATTTTATCGGAGTTGGCGGATTCCCGATCGCGCTGCGCTGCAGCCATGGAATTAGCGGCGGAAATTTTTCCCAAGTTAGACCTAGATGATGACGGCGGTATAAGCAAAAAGGAATTTATGGTACTGATATGGCAATTCCATCACAGCGATGACCCAGATGGAAACTTATTTTTTGGTCCCTATTAAATAGGGTGACAGCGTGATAGCGAAGCTGGCGTCGGGATGCTAGGGAGTCGGTTAAGAAACCGGGTTTCTCTGGTCACAACCTTGATATCTTGTTGATAACTACAGTAGAAACCCGGTTTATGAGAATACTCGATGTCCTAGGAAGCAGAACAATGATAACGTCGATATCGATAGCCCGCCACTCGCGCAATGGTTTTTTTGTCTTTAATACAACCTTGGGCTTTAATCTTGACAGAGGCCGAGAAATTGACCACCCATAATTCTAAAGGTTTGGGTAGTTTATCCAGGGTTTGCTGAAGAGTTTGGGTAGCAACTAGGGGGTCATCCTCTTTGTGTGCTAAGAGAAAGTTAATCCTGGCGTGTACTTGACGATCGGTCCGCGGACGGCCCGAAAAATCGAGATGAGTGAGTTCCCAGGCTAACCCCATCATTTCTCCAGTTTGTTCGTGGGTTTTGTGGACAGTGGCAATGAGGACGGGAACTTCTAAATTGCTAGTTTCGAGAATGTCTGCAACTACAAGGTCCGGTCGATCGGGCTTTTGATAGGCGAGGTTGGTAACTACTGTCAGCCCCCCTATGAGTCCCGCAAGCAAAATTATTGCTACCCCTCGCTGAGATAAAAAGCCCGCGCAGGCGGGCTTCGTTCCTGTAGCCCCACCCTTTAGGGTGGGGCTATGGGTGGGGGTATGGATGATTTCTCCCTGAGATAAAAAGCCCGCGCAGGCGGGCTTCGTTCCTGTAGCCCCACCCTTTAGGGTGGGGGTGGGGGCGGGGGTGGGGGTATGGGTGTGGGTATGGGTGGGGGGGTGCCAAAAGCTGGCAAAGCTACTGGCGAGGAGGGCGATCGCGGCGGGGAAGTAGACAAATTGGTAGCGGGCAACTAGAGTTAAATCAATGCCCAGACCGTAAGTGAGTCCGAGAATGAGGGAGATCGCCCCTATAAGGAAGCCGCCCAAAACCCGCATGATGAAACCATGCTGACTAATTTTGATTCCTTTAATAAAAAATCGGACTGTCAAAGACAGCAAAAACAGGACTGCAAATATGGAGATGATAATAACAGGTAAAGTTTGTCCTTCCACGGGCATGATGAACAGCATAGTAGTTGTCCAAGCCAAAATTCTCCCCAAGGGTGCGAGAAAATTCCCGAGAGAATGGCTATGATAAATCCATCTTGTCAGCTTGCTACCGGGAATGTTCTGCCACACGGGTAACCAGACCAAAACCCCGATGGCAGTTCCCGCAGCAGTTGCGCCAACTCGCGCCCAATGTGGGTAGTCTCGATGTCTAATTAGCAGATAAAATATTACCAAACTTTCAGCAGCGAGGACGAGGATAAAGAAGTAATGCACGGCCATACCCAAGCTGTTAATGCTAACCCAGGTTAATATTAACCAAATGGGACATGAGATGTGCAATTTAACAGCTTGGGTGGCGAGGATCAGGCAACTGAGAGAGGCGATAATCAACAAAATTGCCAGAGTGTAATGGCGGGCTTCTTGTGCTAAATAGATGCCATAGGGGGAAACGGCCATTAATGCTGCTGCCAGGTGACAAACTTTCAGGGCACGAAAGGCTAACCAACTTAATCCAAACATGGCCGGAATGGAAATTATCCCCAGCAGGACACTTAGCGATCGGGCCCCCCAGAGAGATACCAATTCTCCAGGAAATAGCTGCAACCAGAGATGATTGAGCATAAAGTATACTGGCGGATGATTAGTTTCACTCATCAGGTGATGAACGACTGCGCCCACATCAGTAACTGGGTGGAGTTTTAATGGTGCCAAAAGGCTATCTAAGGCAATCACTTGGTCCAGGGGCACAGTTCTGAAACCGTGACCGAGACTGAAAACTAGGGTAGAAAATTCATCTGCCCATGGGGGTTTTTCTCCTAGATTTGTCAAGCGTAAAATAGCCGCGATCGCCATCCACCCTAGCAGCACAAGTAAATGAAATTGTACTTTTTCTTGATTCTTCATTTTTAATAATTTATTGTTCATAACTTACCCATAATCACCATAGTAATTGCCCACCTTACGCTTAGTGGTTTGGGTTGAATGCTAGTAAAACCCAACCATCTGGTATCGAGAAAACTCTTCTCCATTAGCAATTAGCAATTAGCCAATTGGTGTAACTTTCCAGAGTCTAATCTTACGTCTTTTATAAGACATGTCCCAGAGATGCAACAATTCTACATGATAATTTTCATGTTGCATCAGGATAGCTGGTAATGGTTCCTCTCGCCTCACCGTTAGCAAAAAGATATCGCTGAACCCGCGACCATCGAACTGGTGCAGGTTCTCGGGCAGAAATCCCTGAATTCGCGCCTCCGGTTTCAGCAAATAACTCAAAGACATCAGGCGACTTTGAGTTGTATTTAAGGTAATATCTCCAATTAACAGCGGTGACGGTGCTTGGTTAACTATGGCCGCTATGCGATCGTTATAATAGTCAGTATACTTAGTCCAAGCAGTCTGGGAGTGAGAAATTAACACCCCCGAAGTTACTCCCGAAGCAATCACGATCAGCATCACCAACTTCCAGAATTGACGTGTTATCCGAGAACGGTCGGCGATCTTAGAGGCGAAGAGATAAGCAACAGCTAACTGAATGGACAAATAACAGGGAATCAGATATCTGCCAATACTGGTGCGCTGTCCTCCGAAGATGATATCTGGTAAGAGGAGGGGAAACACTGTTCCGGCCATCAACATTAAGACAAATGTCCAAATTCGCTTTTGCCGACATAGCCAATAGATAGCATAGCAGACTAGGGCGAGGATGAAAATAATATAGTAGGTGAGGGGTCGGTCTAATGCCATTCTAAAGGTAAAGGGATCTTCCCGATCCCGAAACTCGACAAAGTTACTCACCAAGTTTAAGATCCAGAAGCAGATGACATACATGTTTTTGGCCTTTTTTCCCGTCCACTCCATCCCTGACTGGATATTACCGAAATAGATGGCTATTACTAAACCCCAAGGCAGAAACACTAAGATCGCTGCTACCAAGGCTAGTAAATATTGTTTCACAATTTGGGTGAGGCGCCACCCTTCCGTGTAAATTAGATAAACTGCTTGGGCGATCGCCACCAAGGCAGAAAACATATATGTATAGAAACCCATTGCTAAGCTGAGGGCGTAAATGCCCCAACTGACAGTAGTTTGGCGGGCCATGGCCGATAAGAGGGCGGCGCTGGAGAATAAAATCGTCAGAGTCCACAAACTATATTCTCGCACTTCCTGGGCGTATAATATCTGAAAAGGGGAAATTGCCAGCAGACCAGCAGCTATTCCTGCCGTTGTGTGGGAAGCAAACAATGAGTAGCATAGCCAATAGATAGCCGGAATGGCTAGCAAGTTAATCAGGACAGGCAAACTTCTTCTGACAAACAGGGAATCCCCAAATAGTTGCTGCCAAAACCGCCCGATGGTAAAGTAAAGCGGCGCATGTTCTGGGGCTTCTACCACTAAAGAATGCAGGGTATCGGATAAAGTCCGATCAGGAGTAAGGTGCTGAAAATGTTGAAAATAGGCCGGACTGTGGATTTCACAGTTAAAAAGCTGCCGATCGACCTCTTCTTGAGTGTAACCGGCCATGCGGAACGAACTAATGATCTCGTCACCCCAGCAAACCTTCTGGTCGAGATTGGCAAACCGAAACCAAACTCCTAGAATCAAGAGTAGGACGATGGCAAACTGTAAAGGCGAGAGTCGCCAATTTGTTTGCTGGATCCACTTCCAGTTCATAGATGTAAAATCAAAGAGATTGCTCTGTTAGCTTACAATTAAATGCGAGTCTTGTCTATAATGTAATGGCACTGACTTAACTTGTCATTGCGAGGGGGGATCCCAAACCGGCAAAAGTGGGAAGCGACCGCCATCAGACCCCCCGAAGCAATCTCCCCTGTCTAGCTCTCTAGGAGATTGCTAGCCCTCCTGCGTCGGGCCGCTGCGAAGGCCGGGGGGAGGTTGATTCTACAGCATATGTTAACCCAACAACCGCCCCCCTCGCAATGACATAAAAGAGTATGTGTTCGCTGAAGTTAGTGACATTTGTCTATAATGATTATGCTGTCCGATCCGAATTATGGCAATCCGCGATGGCGCGATTGCCATTCACCATTCACCATTATTACCATGTTATTGACGCGCCTGCACAAGTTGATTACTACGCCAACTGCGAAAACCCCTCGCGGCCAGTCGATCTTTTGGTTCGGCCTCAGCTTGACATTTGCCCTTATTTATGCATGGTTGGGGTTACGCAAAGCCTTTAGCGGCGAGTATGTAGTGCAGGATGATGCGCGACAACATGTATTCTGGATGGTACGATTTCTCGATCCGCAGTTGTTTCCCAATGATTTGATTGCTGATTATTTTCAGTCAGTGGCACCAGCAGGATATACTAAGGTTTACCGCCTTGCTGCAGATGTGGGCATCAATCCTTTATTATTCAATAAACTGCTGCCCCCGGTGCTGGGTTTAATCATTACTGGTTATTGCTTTGGTCTTTGTTTGGAGATTTTTCCTATCCCCGCTGCTGGGTTTATCGCTACATTGCTGTTCAACCAACATATGGGGTTTAAGGAAGATGTAATTTCGGCAACTCCCAGGGCTTTTGCCTATCCATTATTACTGGCATTTTTGTATTATCTATTACGAGGAAAGTTGTTGCCCACCCTAGGGGCGATCGCCCTGTTAGGACTATTCTACCCTCAAGTCTTGCTCATCTGTGTCCTAATCCTGGTGCTGCGCTTGCTAGACTGGGAAAATGGTCAACTGAGGTTTTCTCAACAACGGTCGGATTATATTTTCTGTGCTGCGGGGTTAGGAGTAACTTGTTCGATCCTATTGCCCTTCGTCTTCAGTACCTCTGAATATGGACCGGTTATCGCCGTAGCTGAAGCCAAAACATTACCGGAATTTTGGTCCAAAGGACGCAGTATTTTCTTCCGGGAAGATCCTTGGGAGTTTTTCCTATTTGGCGGTCGCAGCGGCATGTTTCCCAAAGCTATATTAACTCCAGTTACCCTCTGTGTGGGATTATTGTTACCCTTGCTGCTGGCCTTTAGCAGTCGTTTTCCTTTAGCAAAGCAGCTGCGGAGTGGCATCAAAATTTTACCGCAAATGCTGCTGGCCTCGATCGCCCTTTTTTGTGCTGCCCACGCCCTGCTGTTCAAACTGCATTTACCCAGTCGCTACACCAGTTATAGCTTTCGAGTTATCATCGTCTTAGCAAGTGCGATCGCCTTCGTCCTGATCCTGGACGCCCTGTTAAGCTGGGCCCAGCAGGGAACATTCCCCCGCCAAATAATAGCATGGGTAACAGTTGCGCTCGTCAGTATTAGCCTTCTGTACTATCCCAGCTTTGTCAAAAGCTTCCCCAAAGCTTCTTACAAACATGGAAAATTACCAGAACTGTATCAATTCTTTAGGCAGCAACCCAAAGACATTTTAATTGCGTCCATCGCGGAAGAAACCGATCTCCTACCCAGCTTTACCCAGCGATCGGTTTTAGTAGCCAGAGAATATGCCATTCCCTATCAACTGGGCTACTACCGCCAGTTTCGCCAGCGTCTGCTTGACTTAGTCCGCGCACAATACAGTCCCGACTTAGCAGAAGTCCAAAAATTCATTCAGACTTATGGAGTAGACTTCATTTTACTAGATCCTGGAGCCCTAACACCAGAATATCTTTATCATAAGAGACAACGCTGGATTATCAAACTGCAACCTACTCAAGCAGCCCTCGATCGCATGAAACAGGAAAAACCCCCAGCTTTAGCCAAAGTAATGAACAGCTGTCAGGCTTTCCAGACTCAGGAAATGGTTGTCCTCGACGCCAACTGTATCCTGAAGCAATGAACAATTGTGGGTTGTCAGTTGTGGGTTGTCAATTGTGGGTTGGGTACATCCCAATGCAAGTAATTAGGCCCGCGCAGGCGGGCTAAGTTCAAGTAGCCCCACCCGTGTCTCCTGGGAGTTCGATGTTCCCCGAGAGCGCTACTCGCACTACCCGGGGAACATCGTAGTCGCACTACCCAGGAGACACGGTCTCCTCGTTTCCAGGCGGAGCCGTGGGAACGGGTGAGGGCGTGGCAGGGCGTGGTAGCTGTTGGTTTTTCATTCCAATTAACT
The DNA here is from genome assembly GCA_963921275.4 of uncultured Hormoscilla sp. Lineage (GTDB taxonomy): Bacteria > Cyanobacteriota > Cyanobacteriia > Cyanobacteriales > Desertifilaceae > Hormoscilla. The sequence goes on from OZ001293.3 coordinate 661,404, forward strand.
CTCAAGGGGATAACTTAATTATACCTCTGCCCAAAGGAAATTTTAACTCCTGGAAGCGAAAATTTATCCCCACGATCGTCCCTCCGAAAATATTTAGTTCTAGCTCCTCTGTTAAGGAAATTTTAACACCAATCAGCGGCGTCTGGAAAATTAAACGCCAGGGAGCGAGTGAAAACTTAAAGTTAAAAATGCCATCCCAATCTTTCCCGATCGCGGTCCCGGGCAAGGAAGCAGTAACTCCCGCATAATTAATAATTCTGGCAACATAGCTATTGGAGTTCGGTCCGGGCCAAAGCAAATATCTATTCCGGGAGATATAATTCTCAGCATGCTCGTGGAGAGTAGCAATAATTTTTTTCGCAGCAACTCCATCCCAGGTTTGCACCATAAAACTGGGACCGCCACCTATTTCACTCAAAGGAGCCATCAGATTAACATGTAAATGACCGTAAGCTTTTTGTCTGGTATTTTTGGGCTGACTAAAAGCTTTTCGCCATTGCCAAACTTCCCACCTTTCCCATTGGCTATTCTCACCAGAAGAGACAACAAAATACAGGTGAACCGCCAACAGTCCGATGCTCGGTAGAGGTGCTGCTCTCAGATGTACTGTCGGCACAGCAGGAGGTTGCTTGTAAAGTTCGTTCTCTTGTATATCGTTCATTTTCTAGCCTTTTTTGAGGAGTAATTCTAAGCCCAAGACAATAGCAGCGATCGTGCCAGAGACACGAATTTATCCTTTGAATATCTGCCTTACCTCTGCTACTAGAATTAATACTACTTCAATATCTTCGGTTATGTCAAGTTGTTGTTCGCAAAACTTAGCAACATTTTCAGTCAGAAAGACATGAATGAGATTTGTGTCCTTGACAGGGTTATCATAAAGAGTGGCCAGTTTAATCAGTTGCGGGGCGACATAACCAGTTTCTTCTCGAAGCTCTCTGGCGGCAGCAGATGCACCGGTTTCCCGCTCTGGGTAAAAATGGCCAGCGGGAAGCTCTAACAAAATTTCCCCTACCCCATATCTGTATTGGCGGACGAAAACAATTTCTTGGACCTGAGTAATAGGAAGCACGAGAGCAACATCGGGTCGAATCGTGATAAAATAGTCATCGATAACCTGGCCATTAGGTAACTGGATTTCATCTTGCCTGACTTGGTACCACGGGTTGTCAAAAACCAGGCGGGATTGCAAAATATTCCACTTTTTGATTTCTTTCATGGGAGAAGTGCCCGGCAGTATCACTTAACATGGGTGATAATATATTATCGCGCTATGTCAAGTGATACTGGCTCGTCGTCAGCCATTGTGGCACGAAACGCGATATAATAGCATAGGGACGGGACTTGTCCCGCCTGCATTCCGCTATAATCGGAGATATCCCTGTTCGGAGGTAAATCACCTCCAAACAGAGATCGGAGGTAAATCACCTCCAAACAGAGAGAAAACTCCCCCTTACAGGGGTATGTTTTTTATATTTTGGTTTGTTTGAAGGGGTGAGGGGGTGAGGGGGTGAGGGGGTGAGGGGGTATAAAAGGTAAATAAACTGAGTCTAATATAGATAATTATGACCAAAAGGCAGCTCCCACTCCCCCACTCTCCCACTCAGTTGGATCTGGTAAAAATTAAAAACATACCCTTGAAAGGGACTCCCCCCCAGGTAGTCCGAGACGCAAAAAACTCTGGAAGTGAAAAGAAAACTCCTGCTGTGTTAGAACAGATTTTGTTAGTTGTTTCTCTAGGTCTGATGCCCCCTACTGCACTTTCGGTGTGGATGATGTATAAAGTAGAGGGGCAGAAGCAACAACGGGTGGTATCGGCGATGGAAATACTCACCCCACCGATGATGCGATCGCTCGCTGAAGAGCCGCAAAGCATTCTGGAAATGCCACCGCCAGTACCTCAGATCCCCTCGGAGCATCATTATATAGAGGGTATAGGTCTACTGATTGGGGATGTCACTTGCTACTATAATGCCCGTTCTGCTTACATCCGCTGCGCGGTGAATCCCGAAGGGCCATGTGAAAATTGCCCCCATTACCAACCCACTGAGGATAAGGACTGGAAGCATTGAAAGGTTTTTCTGGTCAAGTCGGTATTTTGGCAGCGGGTCGCTGCTTATCCCAAATTGGCAATGGATTTACCATATTCTACGCCCCCATCTTGTTCGTGAATCAGCTGGGTTTATCGGCGACGGCGGTGGGAATAGGTATCGGTAGCGGTGCCATCTCTGGGGTGCTCGGTCGCTTCTTAGGAGGAACCTTCGCGGACTCTCCATTGGTGGGACGGCGAGGTACGCTTTTGCTTTCAGCGGCAATTTCTGCATTAGCCGACCTGGTGTTTATCTGCACCCATAACTTGCCCATCTTTATGATTGGTAACTTGTTGATGGGTTTGGGAATTGGTCTTTACTGGCCTGCAACAGAAGCAGCAGTGGCAGATATGACAACCGATGGGCAGCGTAACGAAACATTTGCCATTATGCGGCTGGCAGATAATCTCGGCTTGTGGATGGGAGTGGTGTTGGGAGGGGCCTTGATGGCAGCTGCTGTCAATTATCGAGTTTTGTTTGCGATCGATGGCATCTCATTTGTGATTTTCTTTGGCATAGTGTATGGGGCGATCGCGGAAACAGGGGACTTCAGCAAGCATGACAGCAACCAGAGACTAAAGGGTTGGGTGGTAGCATGGCGCGATCGGCCTCTAATGATATTCCTTGTAGTCAATATCCTGTGTACCACCTACCTGTCTCAATTACAAAGTACGCTACCCCTGTATCTGAGCAATTTCGTCAGCGGATTCGATCCGAAAATCATCAGTGGTTTGTTCGCCTGGTATATTGTCTTTGTCGCCCTGTGTCAATTACCTGTTGCCCGGTGGCTGAATCGTTTTAGCCGTCCCCAAGCCTTAGGAATTTCTTTACTGCTATGGGAAGTAGGTTTTAGGTTAATTTGGGTTACAGGAGTGATGGGTGGGGTAATTTGGGCAATTTTGGCACTCTCAATCATGGGGTTAGCTACTGCTGCTTATACGCCATCTGCGTCTGCCCTCGTCGCCGACTTAGCCCCTCCATCTCTGCGGGGAATATACATGTCGCTCAACGCTCAATGTTGGGCGATCGGGTATTTCATCGGTCCGTCCTTGGGGGGCTGGGCCCTAGATCGATCGCGTTTGATTGCCGATGGTTTCTGGTTAGTAGCCGCAGTCAGCGTCGGCATTGGCATGCTGATTTTACAATATCTCCAGGGACTGCTGCCGTTAAAGAATTAATATGTTCACAGTTAAGGAAATTACCGTCAACGAGAAATCTTGGTTCCCCCAGCTACCGGTTCAAGTCTGGATCTTAGCAGTGGGGAGAGTATTAACCGAAATAGGCAATGGACTTGTCATATTTTATGCGCCCATCTTGTTTGTAAATCAGGTAGGTTTATCGGCAACAGCGGTAGGAATTGGGATCGGTAGCGGTGCGATCGCGGGAGTAATTGGCAGGTTCATAGGCGGATCCTGGACGGACTCTCCGATGGTGGGACGCAGGAGGACGCTTTTACTCTCAGCAGTAATTTCTGCTGGCGCTGACTTCGTGTTTGCCAACAGCCACAACTTGCCAATTTTTATTCTGGGTAACTCGCTGATGAGCTTGGGAATTGGTCTTTACTGGCCCCCCAGAGAGGCAGTTGTCGCAGATGTAACGACTTACCAACAACGAGACGAAGCCTTTGCTGTCATGCGCTTGATAGATAGTATTGGTTCGGGGTTGGGAGTGCTGTTAGGAGGACTGTTAATTTCCGCAAATGTCGATTATCGCCTATTATTTGCGATCGATGGCATTTCATTTCTGGTTTTCTTCGGCGTGGTGTATGTCGCCCTGGGTGAAACGGGTGAGTTTACAGAACATAACAGCAACCAAGGACTACAGAGTTGGTTGGCCGTCCTGGGCGATCGGCCTCTGATGGTATTCCTGGTAGTAAATATCCTCTTCACATCTTACCACAGTTTGTTACACAGCGCCATGCCCCTATATCTGAGCAATTTCGTTCAAGCAGGGGGCTTATCTGCTGGGACGATCGGTAGTTTATTCACATGGCACATGGTGTTTGGGGCATTATGTCAGTTACCCCTTACCCGTTGGCTAAATCGCTTTAGCCATCCGAACGCTTTAACAATTTCCATGCTATTATGGGGAGTAGGATTTGGGCTGATGTGGGTTACTGGAGTTGCCCCGATGGCTGTCCTCTGGGCAATTTTAGCACTGTCAATCATGGGTGCAGCAGTCTCTGCTTACATCCCCGCCGCTGCTGCCTATATCGTAGATGTAGCACCAGAATCTATGATGGGCGTTTACTTTTCTATCTACTCCCAATGTTGGGCGATCGGGTATTTCATCGGTCCTAGCTTGGGGGGATGGGCCTTAGATCGGTCCCGTTACATTGCTGATGGCTTCTGGTTAGCTGCCGCAGTCAGCGTCGGCCTTGGCATCCTGATTTTACAATATATCCAGGGCCAACTACAGAAAAATTAAAATTTCACCGATCGCCCAGCTATTTCTCAGGCTTTACTCATTTATGTGATCTTTAATCATAGATAGTCGAAGAGAAAACTATTGCCATGAAAATCAAATCATTGGCCATCCTGGCCAGCCTCTCAATGCTGAGTATCGGACTAGCTTATTCTTTGGGGAACCGCGCTTCCATCAATGCTGATGCTGCCACTCCGGTGATGCTAGCCCAAGGGAGTCGCCCCTCCTTTTACCAAGCAAATGGCATCGCCATTAGGGGCACAGATCCAGTCGCCTATTTCCGAGAAGGTAAAGCTGTTGCTGGCAGCTATCAATTCACCCACCGCTGGGAAAATGCTACCTGGAAATTTTCCAGTGCTGAAAATCGGGATTTGTTTGCCCAAAACCCGAAAAAATACGCGCCGCAATATGGTGGTTACTGTGCATGGGCAGTGAGTCAAGGCTACACGGCATCTACAGATCCAAACGCCTGGAAAATTGTCGATGGCAAACTGTATCTTAACTATAACAGAAGGGTACAGAAAAGTTGGGAAGGAGACATTCCCGGTCACATCGCCCGGGCTAACCGGAACTGGCCTGAAGTTCTCAACCGTTCGTAGTAAACACTTTAGTGTTTGCGGGTTCGTAGTGCGATCGGGCTTTCCGGATACGGTCAGCAAATACGCAGCAGACTGCCAGGGTAAGCAAATATTAGGATTATCCGTATTCGATCGCCCGAGGGAAGGAAAAAGAGTCAGTTTCGCCTGCTGGAGTGCCAAATGGACCGATAGTTCCAGGACAGGAGAATGGTTGTCTTGCCGTTTCCCGGGGCTGTGTCTCGTGACACAGGGAGGAGGCGGGGTTTGCCAGTTCCTGGAATTGTCGCCCTACCAATTGCGAAAAAGTCCTAACAAAGTGGCGATAAAAATACTTCGGATCAAAGCAAACAAAATGTGAATGCGCTACGAAAAGCGGTAATTTATCTCTTGATATTGCCAAGTCCGGGGTAGAGAAAGTAGAGGTCGAATGCCATTTTTTTGCCTACCAGTTGTGGGATGAGAATGGGGATAAGTCACCGATGGAGATAATGGAGTTAGCTATACTATTGCTACCTTTGAGTTGGAAATTGCTAATGGTGAATGGAAAATGGTGAATAGTGAATGAAAAAAGGGTCAATTCTCAATGAACAATTCTCCCTAAATTAACAAAATTCACAGCCAATTTCCGACCAGAACGAAAGGTGCCCAATAGAATGGATCCTTGTAGCGGGGTGACTGCAAAATTTCCAGCTGTGCTTGTCGGAGGGCTTCAGATTTGCTTACACCCTCATGGGTGAGTGCTTGATAGAACTTAACCATGAGGTTACACAAACCCATGAATCGTCAACTATTTATCCAAAATTTTGTACGACAGCCTGTAATATACTAATTAATATGCAATAATACGGTACGATCGCCTGTATTACGTGACATCTGACAACTTAGCAAACACAACGTAGGGCCAAACACGCTCGTCTTAACCGAAAATCTGCGGATGCCGTGCCCCTACATTTAATTGGCGATCGCCCTCTGGCACCGGGGCACGGCGGGCAAAACACGATCGTCTTAACCGAAATTAGCTGATGCCGTGCCCCTACATTTAATTGGCGATCGCCCTCTGGCGCCGGTGTACGGCGGACAAAACACGCTCGTCTTAACCGAAAATCTGCGGATGCCGTGCCCCTACATTTAATTGGCGATCGCGCCCCAGCGAGTGGAGAAGATACTTGCACGGAGACTCCCGAGAAAACCTATGAAATTGCCAGTTCGGTTGGAGAAAGCGCCAGCGAGTGAGAACTCTTTCTCATCCGAATCACCAAAAATGCGGGCTTCGTCACGTGACTCTATGGCAAAGTTGCGTGACTCTATGGCAAAGTCACGCAACTTAAACGCAAAGTCACGCAACTTAAACGCAAAGTCACGCAACTTAAACGCAAAGTCACGCAACTTAAACGCATAGTCACGCAACTTAAACGCAGAGTCACGTGACTTAATATACTGGTCATGTGACTTTCACGCAGATGCTCCGATAACAGTTACTCAAAACCTCATGTAAGGTTTTGGGGGTTGCGTCCCATCGACCCCCAGTTGAGAACTGGCTGTGATTTGACTATCAGGACCTAGAAAGATACCCGAGGTGGTAATTTGAATATTCCCGCCGTTACCAGCAAAGGCATTCGCATTGATATTGCTGCCCTCTATCCCGCTGTTTATCGTGATGTTGCCCCCATTGCTTTCACTGCTATCATCCGTTCCGGCACGAGTAGTAATGGCACTATTGTGGCGCCAAATCAGAGCATCAGCAATATTCAGTTGGATATTTCCTCCTTTTCCTGATATTATGTCACCGCAGTAATGGCATTACAGTAGTATGAATAGGAATATCTGCTTGGTTTGTGCCAATCATGTTGGGTGCATCTCACTTTTGTAATCTAGCCCGCGCCGGCGGGCTTTGTTCGTGTAGCCGGGCCCTTTAGGGTTCGAGCGGCTAAGCAAATATGAGATGCACCCAATCATGTTTATGTCGAATGACATATTGATGCTGATGCTTCCGGATGGTTCTGACCCTCGATTTTGAATTCAAATCGTCGAACCACCATCCATCAACAGATTCCCTCCTTGCACAAGGATATCCCCGCCACTAATCTTTCCATGAACTTAAGAGTCCTAACTTCCAGGATCTGCTCGCAAAATTAATTTTCATGTCTATATTAATCCAAATAGTTAACGACGGCGTTCCTGCAACTTGCGATAGACATCCTTGACATCAACGTTGTGATGTGCTAAGGCTACCAGAGTATGATAAAAGAGGTCAGCAGCCTCAGATGCGATCGCCTCTTTATCGTCATCCTTACAGGCCATTACCACTTCGGCGGACTCTTCGCCAATCTTTTTGAGAATCTTGTTATCCCCACCTGCGAATAACTTGCAGGTATAGGAATCCTCCTTGGGGCGATCGCGGCGTGAGCGAATGACAGCAGCGACTTGAGAGAGGGTATCTGCGGGGGGCGTCCTAACTGTGTCGCTTACCTGATGAAAACAACTACGTTCGCCCTTGTGACAAGCGATATCCCCCACTTGCTCTACACCTATTAGCAGGGCGTCACTGTCACAATCATAACGGAGCGATCGCACATTTTGCCAATGTCCGGAAGTAGCGCCCTTATGCCACAACTCGGCACGGGAACGACTCCAAAACCAGGTTTGACCAGTTGAGAGAGTCTTTTCCAGGGACTCCCGGTTCATCCAGGCCATCATCAGCACCGTACCATCCAGATAGTCCTGGATAATGGCGGGCACCAGTCCTTGCTCATCATAGCGAATTTGCTCGATCGGGATCGGTTGGGTAACAGCAGCTTGGGACATAAGACATTGGGTAATCTTCTCTTAACACTTATTTAGAATATATTTTGAAAGGGATCGACTTGCGAGAAAGAGGCATTATTGGTGTCATTGCGAGGGGGGCTACCGCAGCAGTAACTCCTCTCAATTACGATCCCCCCTCGCTCCGGACATATTAGCTGCTGGAGATCGCGCAGTTCTTGACCTTCGTAGTATAGCATTGGCAGCCCAGGGACAGGCATCTGGTCCGGGGCGGAAGGCGGGTCAACCGAGCAACAGATGATGAAAATAGTTTATTTGTGCTAATCTAGCGCCTATTCTCAAATCAATAGTTGAGCATTCAAGCAAGGAGAACAACTTTGATCGCAACCACTCTCAAGACCACCAAATCACAAGAGATGTTCGCTGCGGCCCAGAAACTGATGCCAGGGGGTGTCAGTTCACCAGTGCGAGCCTTCAAATCCGTAGGTGGAAAACCCATAGTGTTCTCACGGGTAAAAGGCGCTTACATCTGGGATGTGGATGGCAACCAGTACATCGACTACGTCGGCACCTGGGGGCCAGCCATTTGCGGTCACGCCAATGCCGAAGTGAACGAAGCCCTGCGCAAGGCGCTAGAAAATGGCACCAGCTTCGGTGCGCCCTGTGAACTAGAAAACGTGCTAGCGAAAATGGTGATCGATGCCGTCCCTAGCATAGAAATGGTGCGGTTTGTCAACTCTGGCACCGAAGCCTGCATGTCTGTCCTGCGCTTGATGCGAGCCTTCACAAATCGTGACAAGATCGTTAAGTTTGAAGGATGCTATCACGGTCACGCCGATATGTTCCTGGTGAAAGCGGGTTCTGGGGTCGCCACCTTGGGATTACCCGACTCCCCCGGCGTTCCCAAATCTACCACTGCCAACACCCTCACAGCTCCCTACAACGACCTGGAAGCCGTGAAAGCCCTATTTGCCGAAAACCCCGAGCAAATAGCGGGGATAATACTGGAGCCAGTAGTAGGTAATTCTGGATTTATTGCCCCCGATGCTGGTTTTCTGGAAGGCTTGCGGTTGATCACCCAAGAGAATGGGGCCTTGCTGGTGTTTGACGAAGTAATGACTGGCTTTCGGATCGCTTACGGCGGTGCCCAGGAGAAATTCGGCGTCAAGCCCGATCTAACGACCTTGGGCAAGATTATCGGCGGCGGCTTGCCTGTGGGGGCCTATGGCGGACGCAAAGATATCATGTCTATGGTGGCACCAGCAGGTCCAATGTATCAGGCAGGGACGCTTTCGGGTAATCCTTTGGCCATGACCGCTGGCATCAAGACTCTGGAGTTGCTGCAAAAACCGGGCACTTACGTAAAACTGAATCAGATTACCAAAAAGCTAATCGATGGGTTGCTCTCAATCGCCAAAGAAATGGGTAATGAAGCCTGTGGGGGTCATATTAGCGCTATGTTTGGCTTATTCTTCACCAAGGGCCCCGTTCACAACTTTGAAGATGCCAAAAAGTCGGACACCAGTAAGTTTGGGCGCTTCCATCACGGAATGTTAGAACGGGGTATCTACCTAGCGCCTTCTCAGTTTGAGGCCGGGTTTACTTCTCTGGCTCACACAGAGGAAGATATCGATAAGACTTTAGCAGCAGCTAAAGAAGTGATGGCGACTCTGAAGTAGCCCTCACCCGTTCCCAGGCGGGAGCCTCTTAACGAGGGGACCGTGTCTCCTGGGTAGTGCGACTACAATGTTCCCCGGGTAGTGCGAGTAGCGCTCCCGGGGAACATCGAGCTCCCAGGAGACACGGGTGGGGCTACAGGAACAAAGCAATTGTCGCTCGCGAGCGTAGCGTGGCAACCTTCCTGCGATGTCTCCTGTGTGCCGTATGTCCCCTGGGACAAGAGCAAGGAGCATCATGAACTAAAAAGCCCTTGAAGCCATTGGTATCGCGGTAGCCGAGGTTAGTTTTAATCATAAACTCGGCCAGCCTGAATAAACTTGGCAATGTCATGTTCTGGGTTAACTCGGGCAATCTCAGAGGCCATTTTCTCAGTGAAAATCAGCTTGTGAGTTACGTCTAGGGGTATGACTGCGATATCCTCCCGGGCAGCAAAGAAAGTTTCTGCTGCTTCGGGGTTGTGGGCTTCGATACTTCTCGGGAGCGCTAATCGCACTACCCGAGAGGCATCGATGTTAAACTCGGCAAGAGGGGTGACGTTTCCCCGACAATTAAATGCCCCGGCCATCGTCACAATTTGCTTCGCCGCTTGAGAATGCCCGGTTGTTTCCTTTCCGCTGCTGCTAAGTTCGTTAAGGGCGCGATCGCGACCAGGGTAATTTCTCCAGGTTCAGCACTGAGTTTGTCGATAATAATCTCGTCCGAGTAGCGAGCAATGTCAAATTTATGGACAGATTTTGGTAAAGTAGGGGAGAGATTGCCCATGCCGTCGGCTCCGTGAATGTGGGCAGCATCTCCTATTTCGCTTTCATGGGGTATGCCGCGACCTACTTCTACCCGATCGAAACCACCTAAGCTCAGGATTTTGCTCTTCTAGGCAAAGATATAATTAGCGCGGACATTTCCGTCAGCGGTGGCGATCGCGACGATCTCGGCGAGACCTTTTTTCGCCAAACTCATCAACCACAATAAGGCGAAGGTATCTTCTCCGCCGGGGTCCGTATCTACGATAATTTTCTTTGCAGTCATGAGATGTAGTCATAAATTTGTGATTTATGCAATTTTATCACTTATGGCTAGCCCAGGAGTTAAGAAACCTGGTTAAGAGCGCTCCGCGAGCACGCGCGTAGTCGTGTGCGACACTGCGTATAGGAAAAACCGGGTTTCTGGGCTACGGGAAGTCTATTCATCAGCAACCCAGAAACCGGGTTTCTTAATTCGTTGCATTGATATGCTCACTCCCGATCGCCTCTTGACAGCTATTTGCTAATGATTTCGCCAAGGGTCATCGTGAGTCAAGATGGTGACCGCAGTATCACTTGCCGATGTCTCCCGGGTTTTCGCCGTGCGTCCGGGAGACATCGGAATGCGTGATAATATTTTAGATCACGCAATTGTCTTGTGATACTGGAGGTAGATTGCTTATTCTGGTGGTAATATCTGACCTGTAACCCGTTCATATTCATCTTCAAGTAGCCACATTTGAGCTGATTCGTAGTCAGAACTGGAAAAGACAGTTTTATAGTTTTGCGCGGGATTATGGATGCAAAACTTACCTGTACTAGATTTGACTAACATCAGAATATAGGGCGGAGAGATGATCGGATCTGCCCAGATTTCCGCAAACTCCCATTCAGTTACTGGTTCGGGGTTTGGTGCGGGGAATGACGTGGTACTTATCTGTTCCTTTTCTAATTTTAATTTCACCATAGCTTAAGGGAATGCGACTACCATCATATTTTAGTATATAACCAATAGGTTCTGGGAAGTATAGTCCATAGCGTTCATACTTATCCGATTCATCACTGATTCCCGTCCGTTCCCCCCTTAACTTAATCTCCTCTGCTACTCTCTCCATTGTTTCTTGATCGTTGAATAGATACACTTTACCCTCTGCGTTCAGTTCTCTCTGCGCTTTTTCTGTTCCCGGCAGGTGTTTGTCAGTCAAGCTGATTCTAGGATCTACGGTTATTTGCCGTTTAATTCCTGTCATATTATTCAAAGGTAGATGAACAATTTTTATTAGACAACATAAATTAGCCAAGAGCAATTAAAAGCGATCGCCCCTTGACCCCCAGTCAGTTATTTGCTATATTGGGTTAAGCACCAAAGGAGACTGTGAACAACTGTAGAGGTCAAGTAAAATGAGGGCAGAAAAAAATGACAGTTTTGTCAGAGTTGGATATTTTAATAGAAGAAGGGCTGTACAAAGATAAAGAAGCTTTACCCCAAGATGCTATGGGAGCGCTGCTCAGGAGCAAACCAGAACTTCGCAGTAGGTTGGCACTTGCTCTGTACAAACGGGAAAAGGTTTTCCTGGCACGAGGGGCAGAAATCGCTGGGGTTGATGCCGAAAGTTTTAAGGAACTTTTACAGGAAGCAGGAATTGAACGTAGCATTGCCTCCGTAGGTGAGAATATTGAAAGCCAAGTTGAAAAACTTATCCGCATGAGGAACAGAAGTTGATTATCCTGGACACAGATATCCTGAGTATGTTCGCTAAAACTGAAGCACTCAATGTGCTTGTAGAGTTTATGGGCAGGGAAAATATAAGGATGACGCCAGCTATTGCTGAGGAAATATCAGTTCCTTTGCAGTATGGGTATGACTTTTCCTTGCAAGTTTTGTCTCAGATTCCTATTGTGCCGATCGGCGTACAAGTCGTAGAGGAATTAGGGCGACTACAAACAATAGGAGCCACTATTGGGAAGCGTTTTTTGCTACTAACGACCTTTGGAATATTTGCCCAAAATCGAGGGGTGGAAGTGATTTATCTACAGGCTATCCTGCGAGTAATTTGGGTAAGTGGAATCAGAACTAAGGCGGGGGTAAGAGAATTGTTAGAACAGATCAAAAATGCAGATCGTCTGGTCCGCAGAGATGGAAATGAAAATTTTCGGTGAGAATAAAGGTGCATAGTACAGGGCTCCGGTCAGGGCTCCGGTGCGATAGCTTTTTTGGGGAAATTTATTGTGCGATCGCTCATACATAATCAGTATAATACAAGGCATTTTGTTTGTGTAGCGGATCCTTACAATCGGCGAGGAGGCGATCGCCTAATTTTATTAGATCTTAACTTAAGTTCATATCAGATTTAATGGTATGATAATTAAGTCAAACCTAATGCGCAAGATTATAAATGCCTATTACTCCAGAAATACAAACTCTCGTTAACAGACTGAACCAGGAACTAGACCGGACTGAGCAAACAGCGGGAGTGAATATAGTCAGAGAAATACTGTCACTTTTTCCAGATAATGCTATAATGATTCAATACTTCGCCACTCTCAATAACTTCCTCTTCTTCGTAGAAGTTTCCAGAAGACGAATTCAGACTCTGGTTGAGACTATTTCACCAGTTTATGTGCCAGTTGATGTAATTCAGGAAGCTGGGGAAGATTTGGGAACGCAGCTGGGTCGGGTGCTAGAAGCTAAAATGGAAGTTGAACGGATGCTCAATCGCTTGGAGGAATTACGATGAAAGAACTACCGTGCGATTCGTTCAGGCGTAAGCCGAAAATGGTGAAAGTCTGACTGGTTTCATTCGCCAGAAACTCTGGTCATCATGAGGGTTAAATTCCCCCTCCCCAAGTACGGGGGTAACACCGGTCCTAAGTGCTACGGAGTCACATCGCCGTGGTGCGAAGCAAGGACTAAAATGTAGGATAGCTGGCAGCCTAAGCCAGTGACGCAGCATGGCTGCGCCACGCTGCGCGATAGGAAAGATGCTCATGGTTAGAATAAGCGAACCTATGTAAACCTCGTCAATACCAACCAGCGGAATAAGGCTTATACGCTGGCCCAAAAGGGAAATGGTAGTTAGTGCTGGTTGTATTTACTGGCTAGCATCGTGCTCGAAGAACTCCCGGGGGATAGTAGGAACCTAAAAGCATCGTGAAATGATACCAGGGAACGAAGTAACCTCTTGTGAGCTGTCCTCATTTGGACAAGTCAGATGTAAAGCGCAAGCCACGAGGGGAGGGATGTCCTAAGAAAGCCAAAGCCTGGGGTAATGCCTAGGATATGCAGACGTAGAACGGATATGGTAAGAAGTTCTAAAAGAAAGTAGCCCTTAAATGTACTAAACCAGGAGCAATCCTAGGGAGTAATGGTGGATTAACGGTTCATCGACTGACCATAAAAGGCAAAATTTCATGGGACGAGGGACAAAGGGGGTAACCCAGAGTAATCCTACTGATGACAACAGCTTACCAACCAGTAGCCGGGTGCGGTTCCAGTCGCAAGCCCGGTTCCGAAAGGGAGGGTTGAAAAGTGATTTTCAGCTCGACCCCAGCCAAAGAGCGGTTTTGTGGTTTACTGGTTCACCCCCGCAAACCTTCCAGAGTTAGGTAGTTAACGGCTCCACGACTGACCATAAGGGGCAAAATTTCATAGGACGAGGGACAAAGGGGGGTAACCCAGAGTAATCCTACTAATGACAACAGCTCACCAACCAGTAGCCGGGTGCGGTTCCAGTCGCAAGCCCGGTTCCGAAAGGGAGGGTTGGGGAGTGATTCCTAGCTCGACCCCGGCCAGATGAAAAGACACTACTTGAAATCCTGGAAATGGCTCTGGCAGCTGAACAAAAAGCTAGAGAAATGAGTGAGTTTGCAACTGTGATCGCGTCAAAATATCAAAAACGGATGTCGGAAATCAGACAAGCAAGGAAACAAGGCGTAACTGAGTAGATAGGCCATAACAACAGATAACAGGCTGTACTACCTCCTGTCATCATCTTCTGCTTATTTACTCTTACCTAATGAAACGATCTGCTAAAGGAACCATGTGAGGAGCAATAGCGTGATTATACGTAAGAGCGAATATCTTCACCGCATTCATCGGCTAGAAAGCAGAGGGCGCGAAACCGCAAACCGACCAATTGCTCGTAAAGAGGATTGAGCTTACACAGGGGTGGAATGTGGAATAAAGTACGTCCAAACAGTTTGATATCTCGTTCAAAGGGACATTGCGCTGGAATCAGTCTGGAGAGCAACCGCGCTGTGAAGACCTCATGAATTCGCCAACCATCCAGCCATGCCCGCGCAGGGCGAAGTAAATCGAAAGAGCGCGATCGCCCCTTAGCTGGGTTTATACATTCCCCAGGCTCATTTAGACTACTTTGATTGTCTTGTTCGATCCCAAACATAAGTTGAAAATTTGATGAGTTTGCCATCTCTTTATTGTTTTGATTTTGACTCTGTATCCTTCTCTATATCAAGATTCAGAATCAAACCCATTGTTCCGGACAAAGACAAATGGACGACTCCTGGTCAAGTTTCAGTAAATTTCCAGAAGCTATGACCAGACAAAGAGCAGTCGATCGCCATCTGTCCTAGAACTTTCGGTGTCTCCTGGGAGCTCGATGTCCCCCCAGAGGGGGACGCTTGATGTCTCCCGAGAGCGCTGCACAAAAGGGGAGACATCATAACCGCACTACCCCCGAGACATCGTAGTCGCACAACGGGGACCAGACACCGAGTCGTACTTGTTCGAGTCACCAGGCATTAATTGCTTGAGGCTCTTTCCCTAGCTTCAAACTCTCAGGGGGTTATGAACCAGAAACTTTACACTTATTTATTAATTGCAACGGTTCATAACAGTTTGTAAAGATTTGGTAAATTAAATTAAATGTAACGTAGATCACAAGTTGACCCTGGGGCCGCTCCCAAGGCTCAAGGAGCGCCACATCCCGAAGAGAAAAATATGAGAACAAGATTAAATCTAGTAAAGCTGGAGAGAACCGGTGAATCAGAATTGGTCAGAGTTTCACCAGTCTTATCAGAGTTGCCTCTGTTAAACCGGTGTGCCGTAGCCTCTGCTACGCTTTAGGGATAATGCCATCAGAGGTCCAATCAACTGCCAGAGAGATATAGCCATGAGCATCGTTACCCTGCGATCGGTCAAAAAGGACTTTGGGATTAAGGAAATTCTCAAAGATGCCAGCTTCAGTCTGGATGCTACGGATAAGGTGGGTTTAATTGGCACCAACGGTTCGGGTAAGTCAACGCTGTTAAAGATGATTGCCGGTATAGAGCCCATAGATGGGGGCCAACTGTCGGTTAACTCGGGGGTGCGGATGGTCTATTTGCCCCAGCAACCGGACTTGGACGAGCAGCGGACAGTGCTGGAGCAAGTTTTTGCTGACAGTGGCGAACAGATGACTCTGGTGCGGGAGTATGAGGAACTTTCTCACAAACTCGCCCGCAGTGCGGAGAAAAAGACTGCCAAAGAGAGAAAGCCTGCAAATAATAGCAAACCCCGCCGACTTTCTAACTGGGAAAGGCAGGAGTTCGAGCAACTTGAAGAAAAAATTGCTAAGCTGGAAGCGGAGAAAGCCGAGGTGGAAAAAATACTGTATAAGGCTCCTGCTGGCAAGGTTACCCAGGTGCAAGAACTCTACCAACAGTTGTCCCAGTTGACTGGGGCGATCGATACTGCAACTGAGCGCTGGATGGAACTAGCAGAAAGAGACGCAGCACCCTCACCCACACCCTAACACCCACAGCCTAACACCCACCCTAACACCCACACCCTTTAGGATTCTGTTGGCGAATTACCATTCTGGAGCGATCTGCGAGAGCACCCGAGCAGGGAGCACCCGAGCAGGGAGAGGCGAGAAAATCATTGATTTCTAATGGTTGGGGGTCGCTGGGGGCGAGGCCCCCCAGTTGATTCGCCAACAGCAACCTTTAGGGTGTGGCTACAAGAACGAAGCCCGCCTGGGCGGGGAGGGCGGGCGCTCGGCCTTGAATTAAGAAACCAGGTTTTTCCAAAAAACCTGGTTTCTGGGCTACTGGCACTAATTTGTCCCAGGAGCTAAATTGTTTTCATTCGCATTGCTCAAGAGAAACAAAATATATTGGTTAAGATTAACTCCTTCCCTAGAGGATGTTTCTGCCAAACGACGATGTAGATATTTAGGCATCCGCAATAGCAACTTACCGCTATAATCAGTCTCTGTGGTAGGTATAGGAATATATCTACCACTATCATAAACAGTCTCAACGCACAGTTGGCGAGCTCCAGCAATCTTATTCATTGTCTCTTCTAAAGTATCGCCTTTCCTCAGACATCCAGGCGGTGTCTCCTCTTTTGTGCTCCTACGATGTCTCCGCCGTGTCTCCCCTTTTGTGCTCCTACGATGTCCCCGCTTTTGTGCGGCTAGTGCTCC
Organism: uncultured Hormoscilla sp.; assembly: GCA_963921275.4. GTDB lineage: Bacteria > Cyanobacteriota > Cyanobacteriia > Cyanobacteriales > Desertifilaceae > Hormoscilla. The sequence continues at coordinate 678,107 of OZ001293.3, forward strand.
CCGAGGACATCGATCTCCCAGGAGACACGGCCCGGATAGTGCGGTTAGCGCTCCCGGGGGACATCGAGCGACCAGGAGACACCGCACAAGTCTTTAATCTCAGCAACATCCCCACCCTCTTCCCGATCGGGATAAACAGTAATCGGATAGTTTAACTTAAGGTAATAATCCAATGGTTTACCTTCAAGGTTAACTTTATTGTTCATCATCATTTTCTATCTCCTTGCCATGACTCTAAATTTAACAACTCAACCACTCTCTTGATGCCAACTCTCTTGGTAAAAAGTCAGAGGATATTGACAATGGGGGCGGGTGTGGTCTTGCACCAGTTGGTAACAGATCCCTCCAGCCCCCCTTAAAAAGCTATGTCTTACTCACATATTTCTTAACATTTGTCGGGGAGTGGGGGAGTGGGAGAGCGCATGCTGTGACAAACATATTTCTTAACAATTGTAGAAGCACTCAATCGGTGTTCCACTTCTGGTGAGCGCTAAACCCTGGAAACAGCCATTATATTAGTTCCGCTAAGCCTGCGGCTTAATTTCATATCTATTTTATGGGAGCAAAACGATAAAATATGCGAGGGAATATCTGGGAATTTCAGCTATGCTAAATAATCCCAACGATGTCCGGAATGCTTGAGACTTGAAATCGAGAATGACACCGAGAGCCAACCATTGGCTATGTCATGCAACCTTCGTAACCCTTGCCAAATAGTTTTCACTCCTGGTTCACCATCCCGTTTCCGTCCCAAAAAACCACCCAACTTAGCAATCAAACTCATACAAGTATTTATTGTTGGTGGAGTTGATGGCGTATCGAAGTTTTATTTATTGTGCAGTAAAGAGCTTGCCACTCATGGGTTTCTAAAATCGGATCTGCTGAGGCCTCTGGGTTGTAACGAGCTTCATAGGTAAGCCACAATAATCGCCATGCCACGATCGTATAAGTGGCTAAAGCTCTTTCAATACGAGCGGCTGTTTCTAGTTGTAGTTGTTCTTTTCGACAACCACTTTTTAGTACATAATGGTAACGCTTAATTAACCAACGATAGCTATACCAACGCCGGCATGGCACCACCTCGTCAAAACCAGTAATTGTCAGGGTCGTTAACAACAACCAGCTAACTGGTTCAACTCCAACTGGTGGATCTTTTTCGGATGCTAGAATTACTTGTATTTTAATTAGCTTTAATGATTTATAGTTAATATGTCCTTTTGGTGGTTGAATCTCTACATAAGTAGTGCGCAGAGTCAGGGTTGCTGTGTTCGGGAGTTTTTTGTAGTTCTATTACTGCTTCTCCAATGGGAGCCACTTTGCCAATAGCTGATTGCAATTTCTCTACTGAGTCAACTGATTTAAAAGAACGGTTCTGATAAGCGCGAATTAAAAGCATAGCTGACCCCACGCTGCGCGATCGGAATTAGCTCGCCTCGGCTGGGCTAAAAACTCATAAATATCTGCCTCGCGGTCCGCTACTGTAACTACAGTAACATCTGATGGAATAACTCTTTCCGTTGCCGATAGCGAGTCCAGCCACCGCGCCGTGTCTCCTGGGTAGTGCGACTAGCGCTCCCAGGAGACACGGCTGGCTTTCTTTATCTTTGGTTTCCCTTTTATGTCGAGAATGCTTTTTACCAATATTATAAATATCCCGTGCCCACACCTGCTGATTTAAAACTCCCAACAGTACCTGTCGCGCTAGTACAAAAAACAGAGTGAACTTTTAGTCCTCCGCTGGTTCTACTATCCAAATACCCCATTCCTTTTTTACTGGCATGATGGGTAAAATTTAGTTCAGTGGTGTCCTGAATTGCTAAAATCGTTTCATGTTGTTTTACTCGTTCAATCGTGCTTTGTTGGTGGCAATCGCGAATGGCTTCGGCTTGAATCTGTGGATTTGCTCAAAAGTCATAAGCTGCTTGGGTCCCTGCCCAATCTCCACAAGCTTGTGGTACCGTAGCATTGGGTTGTTCTGCTAAATATGATACAATTTTCACCAGTATGAATGTTACGACGGAGATCGCCCAAATCAGCATATTTTAGTTCTTCTGCGGCCCAAGATTTCATGGTTTTCTGTCAATGGATAATTTTTGCTCTTCGTGTTCTATACAATATTAGCAACGCCAGAAGCTTGACTTGTTTTATTTAATCATTATTTTACTTTTTGGCACTGGCGAACGTCCCGACGCCGCAGCGCATAGCACATTTCGTATCGGACTATATATATTAATTTTTTTGAAGGATATTGTTAACTTTTTTGAATGTACTCAAATCAAGACGGTGTAAGGATTTCAGATTGTTAAGAAATATGTGAGTAAAGCATAGCCTTAAAAAGGGGGCTGGGGGGGATCTCCCGAGTGTGTGCAACTACTTTTGACCGCACCCAATAGGGGCGATGGTGATTACAATAGAGGATAAGAGTAAAACGGGCGATGGCCCGAAGGTTGGTAGTATAGATGCAAAAGAAAAGAGATGAAACAGACCATTAACGCGATCTATGAAAAGGGTGTTTTCCTGGAAAATTTGGCAATATCGGAGGGAAAGCAAGTGCGACTGACAATGGAAACAAGCTCAGATACAACAGATTTGCTAGAATTAGCCGCTCAGGTTTATCAAGGTCTATCTGAAGAAGAAATAGATGAGATTGAACAAATAGCTCTCAATCGCAGTGATGGGGAGAAAAAACTGAGTAATTATTGTACTACATATTGAATTATATGCAGAGATAAGAGCGGCGATCAAAGGGGTATTCCAGAAATTATGTCATAATAAAATTATGGCGTTGAGCGGCTATTGAGTCGATTACTGTAGAGATGCAAGCGTTCAGCACCCCTACATTTCTGGTGGGGATTGTTATGGCTACTGGCGGTGTGGTTGGGTTTTGAGGCCTCAAACTAACCTACAGTTGCTGACACTTCGCCCCTACAGATTACAAGAGGCGATCGCATTCACCTGTGCCCGTGCTATGATACAATAGATGAGTGATAAGAGATTCAAAAGTGGTAGGTTATGCAGCAACTATCTGAAGCCAAGCAGGAAATTATCACCCGCATATCCCCGATTGTCGCCAAACTGATTCAAAGTAATAGTCTATTTGAAGAACTAGAGCAAGATAAAATGATCGAAATCATCTCCGAGGCGTTAGAGAAGCATTTTTCACTAGCATAAATCAGAGCCATGCCTGATGACGACCTGACAGATAGAATTGATGGTGTGCTGGGGATACAAGTGTTGTATTATCTGTTAAGTGATTTCACCCCAGAGCAAATGGCAGAGTTCGAAGCCGCAATACCGAAGCGGAAGTAGTCAAATGAGTTATCTTCTCGATACTAATATAGCCACCGCGATGTTAAAACAAGATGAAAGGTTAAACAGCAAATTAATACAGGTGCGGATTCGGAAACAACAACTGTATATTAGCTGTATGACATACTATGAGGTAAAAGGAGAACTGTTGGCTGTAAATGCGACAAGGAAGCTGTCTATATTTGAGCAGTTGTGTATTGACATATTTCAAATTTTGTTTTTGTCAAATCTAGAAATCATCAATAGAGCATCAGAGATATATGCCGAGTTAAGGCGCAGGGGGACGCCTATCCAAACTGCTGATATATTGATAGCGGCTACCGCAGCAGCAGCAGGATTAATTCTGGTATCTCATGATTCTGATATGCTAAGGGTTTCAGCCGCGACAGTAGAGGACTGGCTACAAATAGAAGGAAGATGAAAGAAGCATCAATGGTAGAAATGCAGGCAGTTGCTTCAGAAATTACCACTCAGCTTCCCGATATCAAACTGTTGGTTTTGTTTGGTTCGAGAGCTACAGGTAAAGTCCATCCAGGAAGTGACTGGGATTTTGCGGTTCTCTACGACCAAGAATTGCTTCGTGCTAGAATGAAAAATTATTGGTATTGGTTGGAGATCGATCGCCTCCTGACTCAGATGTTACCATCAATTCCCATGGCAAAGATTGATGTAGCTGAACTGAATCACTGTTCTCCGCTACTTGGCTATCAAGTGGCGCGTAATGGTAAGCTGCTGTACGAAAAGCATCCAGGAGAGTTTATTAAGTTTCAATGCTTGGCTGCGAAAATTTATGCAGATACAGCTAAATTCCGCCAAGCTCAATGGGAAGCTCTTAAATTAGCTTTGCGGAGGTGGGGAGTATGAGTCCTATTGAACGACATACGATCGCGACTAGACTGGAGTTGATTCGGAAATATCTTAACGGTCTCCAGCAGTTTGAATCAGTTAGTCTGGATGAATATAGGCAGTATTTTGACAAGCAACTGATTGCCGAGCGACTATTACAGTTAATCCTTGAAGCAGCAACAGATATTAATAATTATTTGTTGGTGCGATCGCAGCAAGGGACTTCGGAAAATTACTTTGATTCTTTTATCGCAGCGGGAAGACAGGGCATAATCACCCCATAGTTGGCAGCACAGATCGCCCCATCAGCAGGACTCCGCAACAGATTAGTACATCAATATAGCGAGTCTAAATGAGTTGTGCAAACGCATCATATTTTTCCAAGTTAGGAGAATTGAATAGTTTTAGCTCAAAGAAAAACTGAAACAAGTGTTTAAAAATTTTGAAATTTTTACACCGGTAATAAAAACGGCGAATAAAATTTTTGACTTGTAACCAAATTCCTTCAACAGGATTTTCTTCCTGTGTCTCTTGACAGGGGTGATTTAATATAATATCACCCCTGTCAAGAGACACAGCTGGTCCATAAGGAGCAAATAATTCACAAGTAATCAACCATTCCTCCTTTCTTTCCCTCGATGGTAAGAAGCACCATCCCAAATTAACATGATTTGTTGATGAGGATGACGACTTTTAAGCTCTTCAACAAAGCTGACAGTATTTTTTTCCATTACTACTTGAGTAAGGTGCAACAACAAACTCATTCGTAAAAATGTTTAATACGCTATTCCGAAGTTTGTCGATCTCTGTCATTATCAACCTTAACAATTTCATGTTCTTTTTTGTCTCCCCAAACGTAACTACAAATCTCATCGCCCTGAAGGTGACATTCGTCAGATGCATACACTACAAGCCTTTCAGCCTCTATGTCATCGCGTCGTCATCGCGTCGTGAGGCAATAATTTCCGCAATTTACTTGTTCCTTGTTTCTATTTTTTCTGTGTTTTTACGTGGATTTTATTTATTACATTTTTGCCATATCAAGTTAGCATCTCGCAAAATTTGCTAATAACTTTCTCGTGATTTAAATACAACCATCGCTCAAGTTCGGAAATATTGCGTTTTTCTAGGGAATATAACCATTCAATTGTCTGTTTTTTTTGCTCGGCAGTCAGGTAACTTTGAGAACCCTTATATTCCAACTTTAAGCCAGCTATCCCTTCCTCGAAATATTTTCTCTGCGTTTGAGCAATAAAACTTGAGCCTAAATCTACGGCAATGCGAGCGTAAGTAAATCCCAACAATCTTAATTTAACTGTTTGCCCTCGTTTCCATTCTTTGACAGATTTAGTGCTAGAAATAAACTCATATAACTCCTGAATCTTCGCAAAATTAGGATCTCGTTCATCAATCATCAACACTATTTAGTCGGGGTCGAGCTAGGGGTCACCCCCTAACTCTCCCATTCGGAACCGGACGTGCGACTTTCACCGCATCCGGCTACTGGCAAGTAGGGCATTGTCACTACTAGGATTACTACGGATTGCTCCACTTGTCCCTCATCTCATGCGATTTCACTCCTTTCCTGGTTGGTAAGCGGCGCTGCCAGATAACCTTTAGTATTACCATTTCCAAGTCTGTTTTACCAGTCATCCAACCTTCGAGAGGCCTCCGGCGTCTTAGAGATACTCTTACCCAAGATTTCCTACTTTAACCAACCCGCGTCAGCTGGATGAGGAACACCCCATCATATCCATAGGCGTTACCCTAGGCATTAGCTTCTCGGGCTATCTTTCCCCTCGCGGCTTGCGCTTTACATCTAACTTGTCCAATCTAGACAGCACACGAGAAGTTACTTCGTTCCCTAGTATCATTTCACGATGCTTTTAGGCCCCTGCTATACCCCGGGAGTTCTTAGAGTGCGATACTGGCCAAGTGCAAGAACCAGCACAAACTACCATTTCCCTTTTGGGCCAGCGCTTTAAGCCTTATTTCGCTGGTTCTAGATAACGAGGCGTACACAGGTTCGCTTGTTCTAGCCATTAGCATCTTTCCTAGCGGCGTCACTAGCTTAGGCTGCTAGCTATCCTACATTTAAGTCCTTGCTCCGCACCACCGTGATGTGACTCAGCAGCACTAAGGACCGGTGTTACTCCCACACTTGGAGAGAGGGAATCTAACCCCCATGAATACCAGAGTTACCAGTTTGGACCTGGCCTAGCGTTCCGTAGTTGCCTACGTTAGACTAGAACGAATCGCACTACCCTCTTAAGTTATCCTTTTACCTGATTATAGCACAAAGGTCGCGATTTGCAAAAATGATTTAGACGCGCTATACGAGGATATTGATTCTTGACAAGTTTTTGTGGCGATCGAGTTAGCTTTGCAGCAATATTCCCTCTATGTCAGGCAAATTACTATTTATCTATAATCATTAGAATCAGGTGCAGGTGAGGATCTGTAACTAGGCGGCGAACGGGCGATCGCCTCTGCAACCTTAAACACCAACCTCAACAGTTGGCAGACATAAATTCACCTGAGATTTCCAATCGGCAATCCACTCCTGGGGAAACTCTGCTGTAGCTGTTTTATCCTTTTGGTAGTAAACATCAGCAAGCAGACACTCCCACTGTGCCATCACATCAGCAAGAATATCCCTGAGAAACTCCGCTTCAAGTGTATCATCATCTTTCCTTTCTCCTTCCATCAGTAACCAGTATTGTTCTTCAGCCCAGGTTGCCAAAGATTCACTCCCTAGGCTGTGGCTTTTGACTCGATCTAACATTGTCTGCAAATTTTTAACGATGCTTAGAGACTCTACCATCTTTTAATTTCCTTACCAGTCATGGGGTCAATTTCAATATGTCCGAGGTCTTGAGGTCTTTTGGGATGTACTCGAATCACTCTACCTTGACTATCATAGCTTTCATGCCAAGTGCGAATGAGTTTACCATCGGCAGCCTCTACTTCAACAACTGGTCCCGCTCCCGCTGTTCTTCCAGGCTTTTTCGCGGGTCGATAGCTGTCATAGTAACGGATGCGACCGTTTTGCAGGACTTTGAAGAAGTCATATTTTGCAGCTCTCCGGGCATGGCCGGGGACTGATGATAAATCTATGTTACTTTGACTCACATATCTGACTAGATCGCCATCTCTATTAAATTATGACATGTTCCTTTAGAATTAGATAGACTGCGTCGGAAATTGAAGCCACCCAAGAGTTAGTTAAACGCGACTCTACTTGGTTTTTTATCAAATGAATCAACATCCTGACCAGAAATGATTCGATATTTCGCAAAATTGCTTGTTTACTCATTCCCTCTAGCTCATCTACGATCGCCAAAGCGTCTTGATAGCGTTCCTCCAGGATGCTATTTCTTAGATCGATGAGTTCCTGCGTCATAAATCTTGCCGGGTGCATCCCGTTTTTGCTCTACCACGCCCTGGGAATGAGGGCACGAGGGTCTGTATCCCAAGACAAATGGAGCACATTAGAGGCAGAGCCTCTAGAATCTCATTCCCAGTCTCAGACTGGGAACGAGGGTCCGTGTCCCCAGACAAATATCTCGTTCCCAGTCTCTGGCTGTGTCCCCCGATCGCTCGATGTCTCTCGGGAGCGCTAGTCGCACAAAAGAGGAGACATCGTACTCGCACAAAAGGGGGGACATAGGGCAGGGAACGGTCTCCAGAGGCTCTGCCTCCTGTCAAGGCGCGAGATAACTTAGATATCTCGTATCTCGTTCCCAGTCTCTGGCTGTATCCCCCGGTCGCTAGTCGCACAAAAGAGGAGACATCGTACTCGCACAAAAGGGGGGACACAGGGCAAGGAATGGTCCCCAGAGGCTCTGCCTCCTGTTAAGACGCTAATCAAAAATCATAAATGTTATCGCATTTATGAAGCTTCCAAAGCCTTCTTTCCTTTTTCCTCTTGCCATTCTTTAGCAATCTGTGCCACTTCCTCGATTTCCTCAAAATCAACCCGCATTACAGCCTTTTCAACTTCCACACTCGAAGCCGTGCTGACTTCAAGAATTTCTACAAAACTGGCACATTGATAATCTGTATCTTCATACTCCTTAACCCGCTGTGACTCAATTACTAGTCTCTCGGATAATTCTTGCTGGCTAATTTTGGCCGCCTTTAATTAAAACCCATGGCAGGTGAGTTAGACTGTCAACTTCGATTTGTAAATCCTGCTTTTGGTCACAATCTCTTAGTCTTTCATATTCGGCAATTTCATATTTGAACTCGTCAACTTGACGCTGATACGAGTTTCGATACATTTGCCAGCGCGTTGGGTCATTAGCTTTCAACACTTCATCGCTATCCAATTTAGCTACTGTCTGTTCAAACCGCTGCAACCAATCTAATGTGTTCTGATATTCTTGCTCATTTTTGATCGTCATAATTACCGCCTCTGTAAATCTATAGCAATGATTCCTTTGCGTGTATTGGTCCTACTATCGATTAAACTAAGCCAGGGAGTCACCTCCCCGAGGAGTCTTCAAAACCGGACGATCTGCTTTTCACCTCATCCTGCTCCTCAGTAATGCCACCCTTGTCATAGTGTTTGTGTAACAGTTGTAGGTTGTCCCACCGGTCCTTACCACCTAATGAAAGTGGTTTGATGTGGTCTACTTCCCAACTGTCGCTATCCTTAAAGGTTAGTCCGCAATGTTGGCATTTCCCTTTTTGCCTCTTGAGTAGCTTTGCTACCCTGTTACTTAACTCTGGGTTTCTGCCTAGTCTAGTCGGGGTCGAGCTAGGGGTCACCCCCTAACTCTCCCATTCGGAACCGGACGTGCGACTTTCACCGCATCCGGCTACTGGCAAGTAGGGCATTGTCACTACTAGGATTACTACGGATTGCTCCACTTGTCCCTCATCTCATGCGATTTCACTCCTTTCCTGGTTGGTAAGCGGCGCTGCCAGATAACCTTTAGTATTACCATTTCCAAGTCTGTTTTACCAGTCATCCAACCTTCGAGAGGCCTCCGGCGTCTTAGAGATACTCTTACCCAAGATTTCCTACTTTAACCAACCCGCGTCAGCTGGATGAGGAACACCCCATCATATCCATAGGCGTTACCCTAGGCATTAGCTTCTCGGGCTATCTTTCCCCTCGCGGCTTGCGCTTTACATCTAACTTGTCCAATCTAGACAGCACACGAGAAGTTACTTCGTTCCCTAGTATCATTTCACGATGCTTTTAGGCCCCTGCTATACCCCGGGAGTTCTTAGAGTGCGATACTGGCCAAGTGCAAGAACCAGCACAAACTACCATTTCCCTTTTGGGCCAGCGCTTTAAGCCTTATTTCGCTGGTTCTAGATAACGAGGCGTACACAGGTTCGCTTGTTCTAGCCATTAGCATCTTTCCTAGCGGCGTCACTAGCTTAGGCTGCTAGCTATCCTACATTTAAGTCCTTGCTCCGCACCACCGTGATGTGACTCAGCAGCACTAAGGACCGGTGTTACTCCCACACTTGGAGAGAGGGAATCTAACCCCATGAATACCAGAGTTACCAGTTTGGACCTGGCCTAGCGTTCCGTAGTTGCCCACGTTAGACTAGAACGAATCGCACTGCACTCCAATATGTTAGGTTCCCGTCATATGGGCTGGCTTTTCCTTTCACCTTTACATGCCTTACTATTTCTACACTTGCGTGCTGGTATAGTTCTGCATTCTTACCCTTGAATCGCCATTGTGCATCTTGGTCTAATGTCCAATAATTCCTGGCTATCCAACTTCTGGATTTGTTCGGGTGTCTTCTTTTTGCCCAATTCCACAGGATGTCCCATAGATGGTTGTCCATTTTGGAAAATGTTTCCTTGCTTACTCCCGTTCTGAAGTAGTTTGTCCATCCTCGTATTACCGGGTTGAGGTGACTTATCAGAGATTCTTGGGGAGCCGCTTTATGGCAGGCTACTATCTCGGCTAGCCTCTCTTTGTGTTTATCTATGGACTTTTTACTGGGTTTGATGAGGGTTTTGTAGTTTAGGGGGTTCCCATGCCCGTTTTTACTACTTCTGTATTTACTTACCTCGAATTGCCTTACAGTGTACCCTAAGAAATCAAACCCCGGGTTGTCACCGTGTAAGGTATGAGTTACTTTTGTCTTTTCGCGCTTGAATTCCAGTCCTATCCCTCTTAGCCATTCTGCTATGACCACTTGCGCTTTCTCTATCATCTCCCTGTCGTGATGTATTACCACAAAATCGTCAGCGTATCTGACTACTGTCAGATTGCTTCTTTCGTTTTGTGTCCTTGCGAGTTTCATTATGGCTTCTTCTAACCCATGTAGAGCTATGTTGGCCAGTAATGGTGATCTGACACCTCCCTGGGGTGTTCCCTCTTTGGTTGCATACCACTCCTTTTTGTCTATCACCCCGGCTTTTAACCATGCCCGTATTTGTTTACGGATTGGTGATGTCGTATTCAGTTTTTCCATCAGCGCTTTGTGGTCAATTTTGTCGAAGCATTTTGCAATATCAGCATCTAATACCCACTTAGCTTTCTGCTTAATACTGCTAAATATTGCTCCGATTGCATCGTGGCATCCTCGTCCCGGCCTGAATCCGTAGGAGTTTCCTTCAAAATACGCTTCCCATTCAGGATAACTGCGCAATTTTCAGTAGCCCCTGTGTCGCGCGGTCGTACATTGTTGGTATTCCTAATGGACGTTTTTCGTCTCTCCCTGGCTTTGGTATCCACACTCTTCGTGTAGGTTTGGCCTTGTTTGAGATTTCTATTTGTCCTACCAGTTCTGTCCGCTGCTTTGGGGTTAACGATTTTACGCCATCCACACCAGCAGTCTTCTTTCCCTGGTTGTCCTGTGTTACCTGTCGTACCGCTAGACTTTTAGCTGGGATTTTACCAGTAACCTCTGGAGTCTGCGAACTGTCCGCTTGTCGCCACGTTGTGCCGCTCTGTAAATTCTCAGAAGCAACTTGAAAACTATCCGCTCCAACTTTCGCCAAGGGATGGCCTTCCATTCATCCATCGGTTTTGACACCGTGTTTATGACTTCTGTATTGCTACTCATGACTTTACTCTTGACATTACCGTGAGGGCGTCAGCGTATCCTACCCATTACAGATAGGCGTTTGCTTCTCCACGAAATCTCTCCCAGGTATGACCTGCCCTAATGGAAGGCAGCTATTGCGTCTTTGGTGACTACTCTATCCATCGACCGGTGATAGAGAGTCCATACCTGGTTTACTTCGTTCCTATAGATGATTGGTCGTAGTTTTAGGTGGATTCCACCACGCCAGTTTTTTTGTCGGTGCTTGTTGGTCGGTCAACTACCCGCCAACGACCAGTATCCTATCCCTTTTGGGCCAGTGTGTCAGCCTTATTTCACTGGTTACTGTTGACGACGCTTCAAATCTTCACTTTATGTTCACCATCACTACTTGCTTGGCGATAACCGGTTTGGGCTACCAGTCATTGCGCCTTTTACTCCCGCTTTACGGATTGATGCCATCTCTACCGTAGGGAGAATGCTGTCACTCCTGCACCTGGAGGGGTGGGCTTTCACCACCATCATCTATAAGTTGTCTAGGCTAATGGAACCTAGCTAGTGGTCCCCCATCGGTTATTCACCGGTGGTTTACACTAAACGAATCGCACAATTGAAAAAAGTCTATGTAAGGATTACCAGCTTCATCAGCAGGGTAAGATGCTGGGAAAATATCACCCCCATATATATTTCTTTGATCGTTACGACCTATTGCCAAATTATATAAAACAGTATCGACGGACTTCACATATTCTAAAGGAACCCCATCGTCTTCCCAACAAGCATCGTAGTCTTCTGGTTTTACTTTACTGGTGACAAAACTGCCATCAATATAAATAATTCTACAGCCTGCCGCTTTTAACTTCGTCATTGCCCGTGACAAGCTTTTTATCAGGCGCTGTCTAGGGTGTTCACTCTGGGGCTTGAGCTGGTGGATGGAGTTCATGCATAATCTGTGTCAGGATGTTACCGGCCCCATGATACAAGGATCCCTTAGCTCAATCGAGCGTCTGGTCAAAAAATTCGGCGCCAAGCCACGATCTTTGGAAACCCTGGGCTATAGAGTTGCAAAAGAAACTCATGGCCCAGGGCCCAAGAGATTCGGATTCGAGATGAGCGAGAAAAGTCGAGAGCGAGTGTAACGCCGGGCCAAAATTGCCGAACAAATCATTCGAGAGTACCGCACAGCCGAAAAAAATCAAGCCATGCAACTGTCCGACAAGCCAGATGCCGTTCCCCAGACGGCTGCCAGCGAGGTTGGCTCTGGAGATAATGAGCCAAGTCAGTGTTCTGCTGCACGAGGCCATCACTATGGTGTGTTTATTATTCACTTAGCGGTAGCATTCGTGGTCTCAAGCTTGAACAGTTATATCGAGCAAGAAACGACTTCGCTGCCAGCAGCCTTGCTGGGGTCTTCCGATATCATTGAGTCTGTTTTTGGCAAATATAAGCTCTTCGAGCGCCAAGTCACCGCTCAAACATATGGGCCACTTGATGAGAGATGCTTCGGGCCCCCTCCTTACCGCTAAGCTGACGAGTGAGCTGAGCGAGCGCAGCCCTGGAAACGGTCCCATTTACTGCGGTTTCCGATTGGTATCGCTCTGTCTTTGGCCTCTCTGCCGCGGGCATTGCGTCGAGCTGTTTTTCAGGGGGCTAGGCAAGACACAGAATATGCATGAACTTTTAGGGGGAAAATTCCCCCAAAGTGAACACCATAGGCGCTGTCTAGTAGATTGTCAAGGAATAATTGATGGGTAAAGCCGTTTAAGTTTGATGGGAGCATCTTCGGTGGTAAATTGCCAGTCAATTCTGCTATGTTGAGCATTTCTGCGCGACTCCCAAGCACTCACTTCTCGTTTCAAGCTCTCAATGTCGGGAATGGGACGGTCTAGACACTGACGAGTTAAGACACTCAGTTCAATTTCTGCCATGTTGAGCCAACTACCATGTTTAGGGGTATAATGGATTTCTAACAAGAGCGAGAATCCGTTTTGCTTCAGTAGGAGGAAAAGTTGCATATAAAGCAGAGGGAGTGTGGATGGAGAGGTGGTCATGAATGACTATAATTATCTCAGCTGATGGATAGCATACATCTACTAGGGCGTGTCATCAGTTAAGCCAAACAACAGTAGCAGCCAGGTAGATAGCACCCAAGAAATTTTGAGCCGTCTTATCGTAACGGGTGGCATAGGCGCGATATTGCTTGAGTTTGGCAAAGAAATTCTCAATCTTATGACGGGCAATGCAAGAGATATTTGTCATAACGGCGTTGTTCTTTGCGATTGGATTTAGGCGGAATCACAGGTTCGCATTGCTGGGCTTCAAGACGTTTCAAAACCCGTTCGTCAGCATCATAAGCTTTGTCTGCGAGTAACGCATCAGCCTTAATATTATCAAGTAACAGATCAGCCCCTTCCAAATCGTGAGCTTGACCGGCTGTTAAATGAAAATCCGTTGGGTTCCCCAATGCGTCACAGGTCGCATTAATTTTGGTACTCAAACCCCCTTTACTGCGCCCAATGGCTTGGTCGCAATCCTTTTTTTTTGAGCACCTGCACTATGTTGATGAGCCCTTACAATCGTGGCATCAATCATCGCATATTCGTTATCGGCATCCTCCGCCAGTACCTTGAATACTCGTTCCCATACCCCTGATTTTGACCACCTACTATGGCGCGTATGAATTACCCGAAAGTCCCCAAATCGCAGGTATCCCAGCTCTATACCGATACAAGACTAATCGACAAATAAGCGGTTATCTTTAGCTGTCCCCCCCACATAACCCTCCCGACCTGGCAATAGGTCCTTGATTCTCTCCCACTGGTCATCTCTTAAAGCATAGCGACGCATTTCTTCAAATTCTCCTGCTCTAACTTTTACCTTTTTATATCACACCGATATATCCTGGTTGTCAACTCAATCATCTTGTTATATATTTTTGGTAGGAACCCCGGTCATTAATCTAACTGATGACACGCCCTAAATATTTCATTTGATGAGAATAATCTTGTTTAGTACGACCCTCGGTAACTTCTACATGTCGCCATCCGCCCAAGGGTTCAGAGAATATGAAGATATCACAAACGCCATTTATTAAACTAAGCCAGGGAGTTACCTCTCCGACTCGTCTTCAAAACCGGACGATCTGCTTTTCACCTCATCCGGCTCCTCAGTAATGCCACCCTTGTCATGGGTACGGCCACTACCATCACTGGCAGTCTTTATCTGCCGCTCTGTAAATTCTCAGAAGCAACTTAAAGACTACCCGTTCCAGCTTCCGCCAGGGGATACCCTTCCATTCATTCATCGATGTATCCATCGTGCTTATGACGTATAGATTGCTACTTACAACTCTACTTTTGACATTACCGTGAGGGCGTCGGCGTATCCTACCCATTACAGATAGGCGTTTGCTTCTCCACGAAATCTTTCCCAAGTATGACCTGCCTGATGAGAGCAGATGTTACGGTGGCTACTCTACCTATCGACCGGTGGTAGAGAGTACATACCTGGTTTACTTCGTTCCTACAGACGATTGGTCATAGTTTTAGATGGATTCTATATGCCGGGTTTATTGTCAGTGCTTATTGGTCGGGAAACGAACTGCCAACGACTTGTATCCTGTCCCTTTTTGGGCCAGCGTTTCAGCCTTTTCGCTGGTTCTAGATAACGACATTTATGAATCTTCGCTTTCGCTCATCATGACTACTTGCTCGACGATAACCGGTAAGGGCTACCAGTTAGGGCGCCTTTTATTCCCGCTTTACGGATTGATGCCATCTCTACCGTAGGGAATATGCTGTCACTCCTGCACCTGGAGGGGTGGACTTTCACCACCATCATCTGTAAGTTGTCAGGGCTAATGGAACCCTGCTAGTGGTCTCCCAACCGGTTTCACCGGTGGTTTACACTAAACGAATCGCACCGAATCATTCGTAGTCATAGCGTCGGGGTTGACCTGGTAAGGATGGAAGGGGGATTTTGGTTTCACTTACTAACTGCTTACTTGTCTCGTCAAAACAAACCACTGGATAATTTGGCTCGCCAAGGCACGAGTATAAAGGCTTAACACATCTTCCATATGGTAAACAAACTCGGCATTTTATTTAGGTGGAATTACTCAACACTCCTGTAACCAAGGCTTTAGTTCATTTTTTTTTAAGGTTTGACCCACGGTTTCATGGGAAATACTCTCGACATACCCCAACTCAACCATGGGATCTGCCAACAGCCTCAATGTCCATAAACCTTCGGTGTCTCCTGGGTAGTGCTTAAGGCGCTCCTAGGAGACACCGCGGCCTTCGGGAGGTTCTCCACAGGCCAGGGCAATTAAGTGAGCTTCTTGTTCCCCATCTAGTAAACGAGGTTTGGTACGAGTGGGCGATTGACGGGACAACGCCGCTAATAGACCTTCTTCTACAAAACGCTTAGCTTATCGTTCAATGGTCGAAACGCTGATATCTAAAGCTTTATTAATCTCCAAGTCACTCCAACCTCCGGCTTCATTGTTAATATCAGCTTTTAGCAGAATTCGAGCATGGTTTACCTTGTAAGCGGCTGTTTTACCTCTCTTAGTCAGCCTTTCTAGGGCTTCCCATTCCTCCGTAGTTAGAGCAACAACGTATTTTTTCTTAGGCATAATTCATAATTACCAGTGACATATGCCTTCTATTCTAGCTCAATCTATCCATCAATTCAAAAATGACAGACCACTAGTAAAAGTTGTAGCAAATCTCTCGTTAAATTACTCCCATTCGCAAAAATGAATTCTTGGTGGTAGATTGCCGTTTTCATCTAATTCTGGTATCACTACTTCACACCTGCGCCATTTGCCTTTAACTGACTTTACTCATTAACCTTTCAACTCAATACCATTATACTGCATTAATCCCCTGCTTGTGCGAGCGCCCACACCTCGGCACTGTCAATTCTAGCATGTTACCCAACCAAGAGCTACATTTTAGTTTGGTTTCCTTCCGTCTACCCCACAGAAGGACTACATTAGCCCGGCCCTATACCATTATACAGCAGAAACCGCCTGTCCATACTTCCAAGTGCGATCTCCCACACCTCGGCACTGTCAATTGTAGCACCTTACCCAACCAATAGCTACATTTTCGTTAAGTTTCGTGAAGTCTAGCCCACAGAAGGACTAAATTAGCGGGATTCCATTATACTGCATCAATCCCCTGTCCATAGGGGTATGGTAAAAACCAGTTGGGTTTTGAAAAGTTCGGGGGGCCACGCGATCGCGCCCCACCCTCGCGACTATACCAAAAATTTTTCACTAATTATACCCCTGATCGCTCTTTTTTTTCTTACCTGCGCGAGTGCCATTATACTGTCTCAATTCCTGTTATTTTGCAATTAAAACTCCCGAATTCATACCAGATAATGCTTTCAAATTTTTCTGAAACTTTTTTTTAATTTTTTGGCCAAAATCCTTGACAATGACAAAATAAATCTGCTATCTTAAAAAAGTGAATTTGAAATAAATATAGAACTCCAATGTCAAATACGCAAACATCAACTAACCGCGAAAAGCACTCTGTAAAAATCATCATTGTTGGCGTACCCAAGGCTGTGATACGCGCGATTAATATTCTGCATGTGCTCAAATTTGCTAAGGCCGGTGACTGGCTATAAGTTAAGCGGACTCTGGTTCCTGAAGAACTGATGATGGTCATCACTCTCGACTTTATGCTGTAAACCCCACGGCCCCCTTAGGGGGGCTATTTATAACTGCTAATCGCCGGTTAATTGCTGGCCAAAATCGGGCATTTGGAGACTCTTTTTCTAACCGGTTGCTTGGCGCGGCAAATATTTTATAGCGCGCGGATATGGCAGGCGATCTGGTTTCATTTCTGCTGATAAAAAAGCCCGGTTTCTACGTAGAAACCGGGCTTTTTTATCTTTTGGAGACTTATCTTGGTTATTGGTATGCAATTCGCGATCGCATTCGGAACGGACAGGACATTTGCCCGATCGCATTTTCTGGGCAGGATATTCGCGGGAGCATACGGACGGTATATTTGCGCGATCGCACGGACATAATATGGGAGATGCAGATGTTTTAGAGGTACCGGAGTTACTGCCGGGGTAGGAATTATCTGTTGTTAATGTGTGTGTACCAGAGTTTGAATAAAAAGAGCGATCCTGTTGCGCAAAAGTATGCTAAGCTATTGGAGTGGGAGTAAAAGTGCGACTGGAGGAAAAAGATGATACAAGCAGTTAGCGAGGAAGAAAGCATTTTAGAACAAGCAAACCTTAAGCCCTCAACAGCAGCAGTCCGTTCTGGTAATAATTTAGTTTTTGCAGAGTCAAAATCAAAAGATAGAATATCCGACTGTTGAGGATAAACCGATATCTGCTTATGAAGCGGCTAAACAGTGGGTAGGATGTGTCGATAGTGGCATTGGCGATCTGTCTTATAACAAAAAGTATCTTCAGGAATATTCAGCACCATGAAATCAAGAGTGATTGTAGATGCCAGTCCAGTGGTGGCGCTTATCGATAAAAGCGATCGCTTTCACCATTGGACAACAGAAATTTGGAAAACCCTTGCGATCCACTTGTTTACCTGTGAAGCAGTTATTTCAGAGACATGTTTTTTGCTGCAAAGAACTTATGGCGGACAGGATGGGGTAATTGATTTACTGAAAAGGGTATCCAAATTTAATTTAGCTTGAGTGAAGAGTTGGAAGCAGTTGGAAACTTGATGCGAAAATACGAATCTGTGCCCATGGGGTTTTGCAGATGCTTGTTTGGTGCGAATGAGTGAGTCGAACGCAGGCAGTACTGTGTTAACATTAGATAGGGATTTTCGCATTTACCGGAAAAATCGGACTGACCCGATCGATGTGATTATTCCATCCGAGTTATAAATTATTGTGCGACCTATCGAAAGTATGCTAAGCTATTGGAGTGGGAGTAAGAGTGTAACTGGAGGAAAAAGATGATACAAGCAGTTAGCAAGGAACAAAGTATTTTAGAAAGCCTGCAAACCTTAACCCCTCAACAGCAGCAGTCCGTTCTGGTAATAATTGAATTTTTGCAGTTGAAGACGCAAAAGCCGGAAATTCAGGAAACTGTAGAAAATGAGGACGAAGTTATTTCGATGCTGGAAGCAGCAAAGGAGTTTGTCGGTTGTTTAGATAGCGGCCTAGGCGATCTGTCTATGAAAAAACAGGAGCTAAAGAAAGGATATAAGGCGATACGATCGGAAAAGTTATCCTAGATACAGGACCCTGGCTAGCGGTTTTAGATAAAAGCGATCGCTACCATGATTGGGCAGTAAATCAATGGGGAAATATTACCAAACCGGTGTTTCCGTGCGAAGCTGTTATTAGTGAGGCGTGTTTTGTCCTGAAAAATGTTTATGGGGGTGACGATGCAGTCATGGGTTTAGTGAGCGGTGTCTCCTCGGTAGTGCGAGTAGCGCTCCCAGGAGACACCGCGTCGAGGTTATATTGAGGTTCTTTTTCGTTTCAGCGATGAAGTGACTGTAGTGAGAGAGTTGATGCCAAAATACAAATCTGTTCCCATGGGGTTTTGCAGATGCCTGTTTGGTGCGAATGAGTGAGTCGATCGCAGGCAGTACCGTGTTAACATTAGATCGGGATTTTCGCATTTACCAGAAAAATCGGACTGATGCGATCAATGTGATTATTCCATCGGAGTTATAACCGAAATGAATAATACAATGTAAAAAAATAATGCTACAATTACTTCAACGTTATATTATTAGTCAGTTAAAACCGACTTTAGCTGTTAGCCGGGGGTTTGAACCCCCGGCGGGCTGACAGCGAAGTGAGAGAACTTTCGCATCTAATTGTAGCTTTTCTCAGATAGATGAGGTACAGTGAATTACAGACATCACAAGGGTGGCATTGCACAATAACGGGATGATAAGCCTATTTGCAAAAGCTTGAAACATAGACTATAAGCCACTTTCAGCTATGTGCAAAAAAAGGTATCATCCCCCGTGCAACTCCTTTCTCCTCTTAAGGGATGATTACTTAGCGATCGCCGAAACTTTTAGCGCCGCATTTGCTGGCATTGCTCTACCCAAGGGTTCTAGTTGTGATACGATCGGATCGAAGGCACAGTAGCAAACTACAATTTCTCGCTTGGAACTATCAGGATAATTAGGGAAATATCTTTCCACGCGCGTAACAATCCAGTCTCCATCCCGAACATGAGTAGAACTGTCTGGAAATCTCTCCGAAGCAAATTCCGCAATGTGTAAAAATTGCCGTAACCGATCGCCTACTTGAGGAATACTTCCCTTTTCAGTATAATCCAACTGTTCATCGAGGATATCTGTTAATCCTCCCATAGGTAACTTGCGATTTTACCATCCAGGTTGTTCGGGTTCGGCATGAAAAATGATCCAGGTTTCACTGTTCATGATAATTATCCTCCATAAAACTTGTTTGTTCTCCTGCAAAGATACATTCTACTTTAAGAATGGGATCCCTTGTCCGTTCGACTCGAATTAGTTTTCATATGTTTAGTTGTGCCATTTTTTTGCATTGTTCGCGCATTGTTGCCGCGTGACGGTTTTCCCCTTTTTTCATTGACATAAGTTTATAGATATACTATCGCAAGGCATGCCCTGCGGGCGCTACGCTTTTACGTATGGGTTTCCTTCTGTCTACCCCACAGAAGGACTACATTAGCCCGGCCCAATATCATTATACAGCATCAATCCCATCCGATACTCCCAGGTGTGATCGGCCACACATCGGCACAGTCAATGTAGGTTGGGTTGAGGCACGAAACCCAACATTGAAGTATATTTATGTGGGGTTTCCTTCCGTCTACCCCACAGAAGGACTACATTAGCCCGGCCCAATAGCATTATACAGCATCAATCCCCTGTCCATACTACCTTGTGCGATCGGCCACACATCGGCACTGTCATTGTGTCATTGGTCATTGTAGGTTGGATTGAGGCACGAAACCCAACAAAGAGCTACATTTTGGTTGGGTTTCCTTACGTCAACCCAACCTACGAATCGATCGCACTCATCAGGCGATCGCACTTCTCAGGTCAGGACGTTCTGAATCACGTTATCATCGACTACCAGGCTACTCGTGCCATCAGTGTAAGTGGTGAAACCGTCAGCGCTGTTAGAGCTGAAACCAGGCAAGTTGGCATTCACGGCATTCTCAGCAGTTCCCAGCACTGTTAAGCTGTTTTCCGAATCAGAGATATTTTGCAAATCGCTGACTTCCAAGGTTAAGCTATTGCCCCCACCATTCAGGTCTAGGATCTCAATACCCCGGATGCGGGTATCGTCAATGGCGGTCAAGTCCAGATTAAACGTTCCATCTAGGCGCAGGGTATCTTCTCCACTACCGCCGATAATTTGGTCCAATAGTCCGGACACTTTTGAGAAGAATTTTTATAATTCACTATGTAACATATACAGTAATACCCCCCTGTTGTAGACAGCCAGTTGAAAAGGGAGTTTGTCTCCAAGCTATCCACCCTGTAGAGTGTCGTAGTAAACCAAATCTAAGAAGCACTCCTGGGATAATCTCGGAGAGTCTTTTCGCCTCACTGCTGGAAACAGCAGGCCATTTCTACAAACCCCCTTGCCAGTTTCTTGACCATTGATAACCACCATTTTCGTGGCCATTAGGCATTGTCAACTACACTCTCCCCCTCTTCGGTACAGCCACTTGTCAACCTAGCGCAGCGCTCCGGAGCTTGTTGCGAGGCACGAAGCAATCTGCCGCTACGCTCCGGGGGCGCAGCCATGGGTACCTATCGCCGATGTCTCCTGTGTGCCGTCCATGTCCCCTGGGACAAGAGAACAAGCCGTATGGACCCTGGGACAAGAGCAAGGAGCAGAGATATCGAAAAGTAAGAAGTGCATCGGACCACAGAAAAGAAGGGGATGACGATGTCTCCTGTGTGCCGTCCGCGTATCGCGTATCCCGTAGCGTGGCCCAGCCATGGGTGGCCCAGCCATGGACCCTGGGACAAGAGCAAGGAGCAGAGATATCTTCGTCGCGGCTACAGGCTACGCTGGTAAGGTCGATAAAACCTTCCCCAGTCGCTTTCAGTTCCTTAAGACCCCCATTGGACGGCGTCGATGTCTCCTGTGTGCCGATAGCGCTGCGCTGGGGGCGCAGCCATGGACCCTGGGACAAGAGCAAGGAGCAGAGATATCGAACAGCTTTATACAGCGGTGGTGTGGTCTGTGAGGATCCGATGTCTCCTGTGTGCCGTTCGCGTATCGCGTATCCCGTAGCGCGTATCGCGTATCCCGTAGCGCGTATCGCGTATCCCGTAGCGTGGCCCAGCCATGGGTGGCGCAGCCATGGGTGGCGCAGCCATGGACCCTGGGACAAGAGCAAGGAGCAGAGATATCGAAGGCAGCGCTGCGCGCACTGCGCCCTTGTTCTTTCTTGAATTCATTTTCCGCGCAGGGGCGTCAGTTTACTGGGCTTGCCCTAGGAACGGCACCCTCACGACTAAGCAGGAGATTCCCATGTCGATGTCTCCTGTGTGCCGTATCCCTTGCGGGAGCGCAGCCATGGACCCTGGGACAAGAACAAGGAGCAGAGATATCTTTCACGGCCAGTCCGGAAAGCCAAAACAGCAAGACAACAGTCAAGGGCCAGCAACCTGTGTCCCTTAACAGGCATGAGATACTATCGTCTCATGCCTGTTAAGGGACACAGCCACCGAGTTGAGTTTCGAATCTTGCCTCCTCTAAAGGCGCTTCACAGAGCATATGCATGAACTTATTTATTTCCTTGGCTCCTCCAAGGAAAGATTAAATCTCACAAAGATGTCTCCCCACCAGTTGTGCTTTTAGCGCGCTGCCGAAACGTGGGTAGTGCTCAACCGCGCTCCCACGTTTCGGCAGCACCAGGAGACATCGAAGGAACTACCAGAACCTGCTTGCCTACGGGGCTATAGCCTCCTAATTTTGTCCGGAGTATTGTTATTTGTGATTATATTTTACCACAAATCCAGCCGTAGGGTGGGTAGCGCTACGCGCACTCCGTAAAAGGCGCAGCCATAACCCACCGCCCCACTGCCGACAAACATAATTCTCCGATCGGGTGTTTGCCGTCGGTCATCAATATGTTATGACCGGTGCATCTTACGCCCGCTCGCACCCCAACCCCCGATCGCAGTGGGCGATCGCGCGTTCTCCATTACATTTATTTTTTCTGTCATTGTTCGGGAAAAATGGTATAATAGTCACATAGGTAATCGGAAATATTTGTTGGGGCTCTACTAAAACTCACTTTTGAATTATGTCAGCAAAAGATATCTTTCACGACAACGCGCGAACTGCTTTAGAAAAAGATGGATAGATAATTACTAAGGATCCTCTGTTTTTAAATCTGACTAAACAATTTAAAATTAATATATCTGGGAGGACAAAAGTTACTTTCTGCTGAGAAAGACACCCGCAAGATAGCAGTGGAAATAAAAAGTTTTGTTGGCAAATCGGCGGTTTCAGAATTCCATATGACTGTCGGTCAATTTCTTAATTATCCTTTAGCATTAGAACAATTGGAATCCGAACGAGTGCTTTATCTGGCTGTACGACATTTATCAAGATTTTTTTACAGATTCCTTTGTGCAAGCTGTGCTGCAACACCCGTTATTAATAGACCTCCCTCGTGAATTAGTGCTTGATAAGCTGTATTGATACCAAAATTGCAGTAGTACTATTCTTGAATGACAGTACTTTTATAAATACTATACGCAAACGAGTTAGGGTTTAAGTTGATTCGCATGGTTTTTCCCACCATAGAACATGGCAAAGCCGAAATGAACAACCTCGATCCATATGGATTATATTCTGCATGTTCAGCATCCTGAAATCCCAGAACATTTCGGGCATATTCAATCACTACATGCTGACAACCACCGCATGTCCCTATAAACGGCCAGTCATTTTCTCTAGCAAACTGAATTGCGTTGAGTGCCCCTTTTAGACTTTGATAAGGGCTTCCTGGAGCACACCATAGAACATTAAATTGCTTCAGATATTTTTCGACAACATTTTGTTCTAATAAAGCTGTTGATAGCCATTGGATCTCGATTTTTATACCGAGATATCTTGAAGCATGATTGAGGGCATCGTTAGTCGCTTTATGAGGTATAAAACTTTCATTATAATCATCAATTATTCCAATTTTAAAAATTAGGTTCATGTTTACCTATCCTGCACTCAGTTAATTTTCGTTAAATTAATATATAAAATTCAAGATGCTATAACAAACAGCATTAGGATATTCCTCATGAGGAAAATCACCACAATTAGGGATAGCTACAAGTTGAGATTCTCGAATAGACTTTTTGAATAGATGTCCTGTAGATAAAGGAACTAATGGATCGTTTTCTCCCCAAATTAGAAGCGTAGGAGCCTTAAGAAGCCAGCTTGCCTACAACCGGCGCTCTATTCAGTGTAGCCCCAGTCTTTAGGCTGGGGGGCTGATGCTGTGGTAACCGCACTTTACCTATAGTAGACGCCAAAAAATCATTTGTCAACCCTTTTTTGGTTTGGGAGCAAAAATTTTTCGCTACTTGCTTCAAACGCTTGGCGTTGCACATTTTGGGGATGATGCCCTTTTTTGCACATAACTGAAACTGGCTTGTAGTCTAGGTTTAAGACTTCTGCAACTATGCCCATCATCCCGTAATTGTGCAACGCAAAACGCTTATCTAGTAAGGGTTTAATGGCATCAGTTCCTCATTCCCTCGTCTTCCCAACCCAACTGCGATCGTCCAGATTCTGCCGGTGATAACAATGGTATACAGCCCAGATATCTCATATTTAAAGAATCCCGATCGCGCCCGCTCGCCTCAACGTTCGCATACAACCGGTGCTCTATTCAGTTTTCCTGGTAGTCTGATGCTGGGGCGATCGCTCTTTGATCGATTATAAATCCCGAAAAATTATTTGTCAAGCTTGCGAACATCTCAGCAATCTAGCCCGCGCAGGCGGGCTTTGTTCGTGTAGGGGGGGCTTAATTTCTTCATTTAAGCATCCATCCGCTTCATATTTACATCCCCAACAATCGCCTAATTTCCACTTGCAGATCGGGAAAGGCCAAGGGATTAACATAACCTTGTCTCAAAGTTTCTCTTGACTGATAGCCAAGCTGAGTAGGTTCTCGAAATACAATCAATTGTAAGGCGCGCACATTAATCAGCCAATATTCTCTAATCCCTGCTACCGAGTAAACCTGGCTTTTTACCTCCCGATCTTTACTCAGGCTAGAATCAGAGTATTCTATTACCCATAAAATATTTTCCGCATAGGGATGATGTTCTCGATATTCTCGTCCCAGACGCTGCACCACTGCAATATCTGGTTCCGGTTCCGAGTTACTATTAAGTAGTGTAATGGGCTTGCCTTGCCGGACTTTAGCCCGATCGCCCAATAAATACATCATATACTCTGCCGCCTCATCGCTGGCATAAGCATGGGGTTCTCCCTCTGGGGGCATTTCTACAATTTCTCCCTGTAACAACTCTACCTGCCGTCCTGCTAAAATCCCCGCTGCCACCATGCTATGGTAGTCAGCAATTGTCCATTTCGCGGTTGTTAGCATCACTGGCGTTTCCTCGAATCCTATCTTTTATCATAACTAATAGCCAGCACCATTGTCAAGGTAATTCACAAAAATATCTTTCGATGTCTTCGGGATGCTTCGCAAAAACCCCGAAGACATCGCTGACACATATGGGATCGCATCTGGTCGGCGCACAAATCTTAAACATTACTGGTTCCCACTGGCGACCCTTGGGAACGCAAACCAGAGGCTCTGCCTCCAGGAGCGAAAGCTGTAATCAACTGGAGGCAGAGCCTCGAAAATTAGCGTAGCGTGTTCCCAGCCAGAGACTGGGAACTTCGATATCTCTGCCAGAGTTCTTGTTCCAGGGGACTCGGCACACAGGAGACATCGAGGTAACCTACAGATGGTTTGAACTGCCGAATGATTACAAACCTAATCGCCAATGATAGGCGATCGCATGAACAAAGTCGAAGTATCCTGGAAAGCCACAGAAGTATTTGGCATCAGAGTCGGGACCGAGTTTCGCAACCGGGCCGTCAACTGCACCGTTGTAGCATCGTACAGCTGGGTAACCATTTTAGGATACAAACCAATCCCAATAATTGGCACCAACAAACAAGCAATAATGAATACTTCACGCGGTTCAGCATCTATCAGCGCTTCATGTTCAACTAACTCCTTGTTTTCCGGTCCGTAGCAGATCTCCCGGATCATAGATAGCAAGTAGATCGGAGTCAAGATCACGCCTACAGCGGCCAGGAAGACCACCACCACCTTAAAGGTTGAACTGTAGGCATCGCTAGTAGAAAAGCCGAGAAACACCATGACCTCGGCCACAAACCCACTCATTCCCGGCAATGCCAAAGATGCCATAGAACAAGCAGTCCACATAGCGAAAACCTTGCGCATCTTCTGGCCGACGCCCCCCATTTCATCTAACATCAGAGTATGCGTGCGATCGTAAGTAGAACCCACTAGGAAGAACAAACTCGCCCCAATCAAACCGTGGGAAATCATTTGCATCACCGCACCGCTTAACCCTAGGTCAGTAAAAGAGGCAATGCCAATCAAAACAAAACCCATGTGGGAAATCGAAGAATAGGCAATTTTCCGCTTCAGGTTACGCTGGGCAAAGGAAGTCAGGGCAGCATAAACAATATTAACCACCCCCAGAATTACCAAGGCCGGGGCGAAGAAAGCATGGGCATCGGGCAGCATACCAGCGTTCATCCGAATTAGGGCATATCCCCCCATTTTCAGCAGAATCCCAGCAAGTAACATATGCACTGGGGCAGTAGCTTCCCCGTGGGCATCGGGAAGCCAAGTATGGAAGGGAATAATCGGCAACTTGACAGCGTAGGCAATGAAGAACCCAGCATATAACAATAGTTGGAAATTCAGCGCGTATTCCTTAGCCGCGATCGCCCTCATATCAAAGGTAACAGTATCGCCATAGAAAGCCATTGCCAAAGCAGCCAGCAAAATAAACAGAGACGCCCCAGCAGTGTAGAGAATAAACTTAGTAGCCGCATACAGACGCTTTTTGCCTCCCCAAATTGCCAGCAGCATATAGACCGGAAGCAACTCCAGTTCCCAGGCCAGGAAGAACAACAGCATATCCTGGATAGCAAACACAGCGATTTGACCGCCGTACATAGCCAGCATCAAAAAGTAAAACAGCTTGGGCTTCATAGTCACTGGCCAGGATGCCAACATTGCCAGAGTAGTAATAAAGCCAGTCAGGATCACAAGGGGCATAGATAAGCCATCAACCCCCACAGACCAATTCAAATCTATCTGAGGCACCCAAGCATATTGTTCTACCAATTGCAAATCGGGATTATTCAAATCATACCCAGTGCAGAAGGCGTAAATAATGAAAGCAAAATCAATTAGCCCCACAGTTAGACCGTACCAGCGCACAGTCTTGCCGTCCTTATCTGGTATCAATGGTATCGGCAGCGAAGCGGCAATAGGAAACAGAATTATTGTTGTTAGCCAGGGAAAATTTGCCATTGTTAATTGCTAATTGCTAATTGTTCATGGTTCACTTGTAGGGTGAAATATCACTGACATTCGATGTAGGGTGGGCAGTGCTCACCTTCCCGCTAGATGTAGTGGGCACTGCCCACCTGACTGCTAGCTAATTCCTGAGACAATTACTAAGCCTAGCACCGCCCCAAACACAATCAGGGCATAGAATTGGGCCCGACCATTCTCGAAATATTTCAGACCTTCGCCAGTGATAACTGCAATAAAACCAGTCAGGTTGACTGCCCCATCCACGATCCGAAAGTCCACTTCCATCACCTGTCTGGCTAAGCGTCTAGACCCCTGAACGAAGAGGGCATCGTAGATATCGTCAAAGTACCACTTGTTCAGAGATAGCTGATACAAAGACTGGATTGAATGGGCGATCGCCCCTGCATCAAGCTTCCGAGTCAGATACATCAGGGAAGCGACAGTAATGCCAATCAAGGCAATACCCACAGAAGATCCACCCATAAGCAGAAACTCAGACCATTCAAATTCAGCAGCAACTTCATGCAGTTCTGTCGCCACCTCACCTGGGGGATAAATAAATTCCTCAAAGAAGTTAGCAAAAGGCGTTCCCACCAAGCCAACCAACACCGAAGGAATTGCCAGAGTCATCAGTGGCAGAGTCATGCTCAGAGGCGACTCGTGAGGATGTTCCGCATGATGATGACGATCGCGATCGCGATCGTCATCATGTCCGTCGGGACTTTCCTGATGGACTTTCGGCATCCCCCGGGTAGCGCGTCCCCCTCTGGCCGCAACTTCTAGTTCTTTAACATCCATCGCCCCCGGACCAAAAACCGGTTCTACCATCTCCACCCCAGCAGCTAGCTGAAGTTGCTCTCTAATGGACAAATCATTGCCCCGGAATTCCCCTAAAAAGGTAGAGAAATACATCCGGAACATATAGAATGCAGTAATGCCAGCAGTCAGCCAGCCAACTACCCAGAGGGCGGGATTAGCTGTAAAAGCGCTACCGAGAATTTCATCTTTTGACCAAAAGCCAGCAAAGGGCGGAATCCCGCAAATTGCCAGAGTGCCTACCAAAAAGGTCAAGCCCGTAACTGGCATATACTTCTGTAGTCCTCCCATCAGCCGCATGTCCTGTGCCAGCACTGGCTCGTGACCGACCACCTCTTCCATGCCGTGAATCACTGAACCAGAACAGAGGAACAGCATCGCTTTGAAGTAAGCGTGAGTCATCAGGTGAAATAGACCAGCACCATAGGCACCGATGCCCATTGCCATCACCATGTAACCCAGCTGGGAGATCGTCGAGTAAGCCAGACCTTTTTTAATGTCGTTTTGGGTAATGGCGATCGAGGCCCCCAAAAACGCCGTAAAAGCACCCGTCCAAGCAATCACCGTCATTGCCGTCGGGATCTGATCGAACACCGGGTACATCTGGGCAATCAGGAAGACACCAGCTGCCACCATTGTGGCCGCGTGGATCAAGGCCGAGATCGGGGTAGGACCTTCCATCGCGTCTGGCAGCCAGACATGCAGAGGGAATTGAGCCGACTTCGCTACTGGCCCTAAAAAGACTAAAACTGCGAATAACGCGGCCAGTCCACCACTGATATAACCATCGGAGACCAACTCAGACAGTTTTGTCCCCATCACCTCGAACTCAAAGCTGCCAGTAGCCCAGTAAAGTCCTAGCATACCCAGCAGCAGACCGAAGTCACCGACCCGGTTAACCACAAAAGCTTTCTGGCAAGCATCAGCAGCTAGCTTGCGATCGTACCAGAACCCGATCAGCAGGTAGGAACACATACCTACCAGTTCCCAGAATATATATACCTGCACCAGGTTAGGACTGACCACCAGACCCAACATCGAAGAACTAAACAGGCTCAGATATGCATAGAAGCGGACATAACCAGGGTCGTGAGCCATGTAGCCATCAGTGTAGATCATCACCAGAAAGGCCACCGTGGTCACAATCACCAGCATCAGGGAAGTTAGCTGGTCGATCGTATAGCCCATCTGCAGGTGAAAATCACCCGCCTTTGCCCATTCTAGAGAGAAGGTATAGGCTGAATGTCCCTGAATTTGACTCCAAAGCAGAGCAAATGATAAAGCCATCGATGCGCCCAAGAGGGAAACCACAAAGATGGCGTTCAGCTGCCGCAGCTTGTTAGTCTCATGGTTTAAGGATATTAGGCCCAAGCCGACCAGCATCGCACCTGCCAAGGGCAGGACTGGTATCAACCAGGCATATTGATAGAGCAGTTCCATCGCTAACGCCTACTTTATATTTCTTCACTATTTTTGCCAAATCGTTAACAATTGTGACACATGGATCCGGGTGTAAGTCTAAAGCTCATGTTAAAATCCCCCATCTGCATCCGGTCAGATGGGGGATTGCCGCTGTGTCCCCCGAGAGCGCTACTCGTACTACTCGGGGGACACAGACCGGTGGTTATTGGTCGGGATTAAATCATGGCCGCTCGCCTGCGGCGTCAGCCATTCATTCTGAGATTTCTGCGGCTGCCACCAGTGAGATGGATGCCGTTGATGTCTGGCCTATAGCGAAGGCCTCCAGTTGCTGGCACAGATCGTCAGCACTGTGAAACCCTTCGATCCGATACCGGACTTGGCCACCTTCAAATAGGAGCAAAGTTGGTAATGTCCTGAGTCGATAGGCATTGGCGAGTTTCAAACTCCGATCGGCATTGAGTCCAACCATTTTCATGGATGCACCCCATTGAGCCTGAAACTTCTTCAGGGCTGGGGGGATCAGCCGACAAATACCACACCAAGGGGCCCAAAAATACAATAAAACCGGGGTGGAAGCTTCTAAAACTTCTGAAGAAAACGTCCCTTCACTGACCGACAATATCATGATCGTACAAGTTTGTTATCTTTTTTTCGTATCCTATTGGGATCATGCTACATCTATGTGGGATCGTTTGACTCACTGAATTGCAAAATTAAGAAATTGACTGCTTCTGCATGGGCAACTGTCAAAAATTATGTCTATACCCTTGATAAATAATCAATATATGGTATACCAAAAACCAAGGCGCGACGTAGCGATGATTAACCAGGGATGCGCCCACCACAGCAGTCCGATAAAAGCAATGATGCCAAAATAGGCGGGGCGGATAAACTCTTGCCATTCCAGGGTTTGACGCCCCTGGGCGATCGCCAGAAAAGGGATGATAGAGGTGCTAGCTTTGACGGTTTCAAAGACTTGACCATAGCGGTCTGCGAGACGGCGATCGCCATGCCAAACCCCAAATATATGATGTAGCACCAAACCGATTGACGTTACCATCGTAAAGGTAGTACCAATCCAAAGGGTATGGGCGATACACCAAATCACCTGTCCGACCATTTGGGGATGACGGGTGACGCGAATGATGCCAGTAGAGTACAGATGAACTTGAGGCTTTTGCAGGGCAGCAATTTCCAGCAGATTAAAAGTAGCTGGGTAAAGAAAAAAGAAGGATAAGGCAGATAGCACCCATACCAGGGGTCTCACGCCTGCTACATCCTGCACCTGCCAGAGTTGCCAGCCATCATAGCGATGGTTAAAGAAGTAAACGATCAACACCACCGCCAGAGGCAGGCTGACTAGGGCAAACAGGACGCGATAGAGTCGGACGCCCATCAGTTTTTCTCCCCTTGGGCGACCCGCAGCTAGTCCGCTGTGGGCAACAGCAAAACCCAGCAGCAGTCCGATCATAATCAAATGGCTGTTCATTAACCAATCGTAAGACATAAACAGTAAGATTGTGAGAAACCGGATTATGAAGGCATTTTCCCACGATACTTGGAAGTTATAGCGACAGAAACCCGGTTTCTTGACCGATGTAAAACATAAACCCCGAAAAACTAAAATAGTAAGTCTAGATCTAATTGTCTGAGATCCAGAGTCCAGAGACATCCCTGTGTACCCTCAAATGTAGCAATCATCAGACCCGAAGTATGGAAAGAGGCGATCGCACTTATCTGTTTTGGTCCATCAATCTTCCCCACCACCGTTCCCTGCCGATCCAACAAGATAATTTTCCCCAGCATATCAGCAACCACATAACCCCAGGATGTGGCCGCCAGGAACTCTGGCTGAGGTAACTCCACATTTATCTGTCGGATGCGAAAAGGCTTGAAGTCGATTAACAGCAGGGATGTCTGGTTATTTGCCTGGGTAGCCAGCAGTCGATAGGGCACCCCACCAGCGATCGCCCGCTCCAGTAGCACTGGCAGCATCCAGGTGCCCACCTTAGTGCCCCGCCGGGTAAAAACCGACAGCTGCGTCCCTGTCTTATCAGGAGCTAACGCCGCCACATGACGTGAATCAAGCGCCAATAGCTGAGATGCTGCCGATTGCAGTTCAACAGTGATTGATTTGGGATGAATCGTCAAGGTTTCACCGCCAGTCAGGTGAGAACCGATCGCCCAATCACGCAAATCGAAAAGCTGCAATTGCTTGTCAGAAGTAGCAGCTGCTATCCAACGTCCGGCTGTTTCGACATCTGCCACAAAGTCACCGTCTTCTTTGGCTATCAATCCGATCGAAACAACTGAGTACTCATTTGTCTCAGAGCGCAGGAAATAAATTGATCGATCGGTTACAATAAAACATCCTTGTTGAGAGCCGATCAATTTTTGCACCGACTCACTCAGTTGCACCCGAGACAGCTGAAATGTTTCACCCCTATTTATTCCATCTGGATAAATCTGACATTCTACAACCGCTCCTGCGGCCCAATATACCTTATCTAGAGATTTAATATTTAAGGGATCTTTACCAGAGGATGTTTCCTGTGAAGATATCACTGCTAGCGCAGCTACAGGTGCTCCAACCTGCTTAGTCCAAATAGCCCGGTCTCCTATCGGGACATTAGGTCTTACACCCCACCCGTCGATGAAAGAATAAGTTGATTTGTCCGACTCCTTCATCCTCAGAACTGCTACTTGAATTGTCTGTAACATCTCCGCTGCCGTATGATATCGGCGTGCTCGCAGCTTTTCTAAAGCCTTACTAATCACCTGTTGCAAATGGGAAGGCACCTGGTTGGGAATCTCCACCTGCTGGTTAATATGAGCTGACATCAGCTGGGCAGGTGACCCGGAAAAAGGCCGATCGCCCACCAGCAATTCAAACAGCATAATCCCCACAGCATAAATATCCGAGCCAATATTATACTGGCCGTAAAACCGTTCGGGAGCCATGTAAGCTGGAGAACCCGTATTATCCGATTTTTCCGGAACGGTGGAATCCATCATTTCCTGAGTTAAGCGGGCAATGCCAAAATCAGAAATCCGGGCGATCGGGCCCCCTGGCCTTAAACTGAGCAAAATATTATCTGGCTTGATATCACAATGAACAATGCCACGGCTATGGGCATAGTGCAAACCCGCCAGCACCTCTGTAATCAGCCTTAAATTCTGCTCCCAAGACAAAGGCGAATCGGACTCCATCAAAGTCCGCAGAGTCCCGCCCTCGCAATAATCCATCACCAAGTAGCGACCCGTGCTAGTATGCTCGATCGCCCTAAAGGTGACGATATTAGGATGCTGTAAGCTCAACAGAAAGCGCAACTCCCGCAGAAACTTATTGGTGGGGAACCTATACCGGTCTAAATCTTTCAGAGCTACGATCTGACCCGTTTTGCGATGACAACCGCAGAATACCCGACCATATTGCCCTTGTCCCACCAGTCCCAATATCCTGTACTTGGATATTTGTGATTTTCTGTTCATTGTTCATTGCTAATTGCTAATTGAGCATTGAGAATTGCCCCATTAGGGCAGGTTTGGGGGCAAGTTGGGGGCAGGTTGGGACCATTAGCCATTTACTAGCTTTTGCATTATTTCGGCATGTTCTATCTTTTTTTCCACCATTTCTGAAACTGGCTGCAACCTTTCTTCTAACCCCAATACAAAGTGATTGCCCTCTGCTCCCAAGGATTCGCAGCTTGTTTGGATGCACTCTAGTTCTTTGCCCGTCAGCTGGCTAAAGAAGGAACTTAAGACTCCTGCCTCCATAAAACAGACTGGGCGATCGCCTTTGGGACCATGAGCTGCCAAGGGAGAATTCACTATTTTTACCATCAAAAATTCTTGCCGATACTCTGAATTATCCAAATATATTTTACCCCAACCGTGGGTTTTCCAGCATTGTTGCAGACATTGTACAAACTCTACCATTGCCATCTCTGCCAGGGTATTTTTGTAGTAGTCGCTCAGTTCTTCACAGAAGCGAGCGTAGAAGTTTTTCCCCCACCAACGACCACAATTGTACAATACCAGACGGGATGCCTGACCTGTTTCTTTGTCCAATCCCGAATATATTGCTTGCAGTAGGGTTTCTGGCATTGCTATTAGGCGATCGCCCCGGCGATTTTCCAGCAATCCCAGTTCCATATCGCTGCGCACATATACATCTATCGCAAAGTAATTACCCGGTATTCTATTATCTATGAGTAGATCTGCTACGGAAATCATTTGTCCCTATTCCTTTGTCTCCTGGTCGCTTTTCTCCTGTGTCTCCTGGTCGCTCGATGTCCCCCCTCCAGGGGACGCGCGCACTACCCCCGAGACATCGTAATCGCACTAGCCAGGAGACACAGCCTGTTCCTCTACTTTCCTTGCCTAATCCTGGCAGCTATTGCTTTATAAATGTTTCTTTCGCTATCGTTAATGACGGTTTTAGTAAACTGAGCTGTTCTTTACTCACGACTTTACTCAATTGCTGCCATAGTAGTCTATACAGTTTTGTTTCGATTTGTGAAGTATTGTAAGTCTCCACAATTCCATCTAGCCAACCCTGCAATCTCTCCTTAACAAATGACTCATCATTCAGCAGCATCGCCATCCCACAATAGCGCAGCATCAGCATAGCATTTTTCAGGCTCCGTTCTAAATCGGTCGTTTTTGCCTGAGGCAGTTGCGCTTCCAACTGGGACGCTACTGCTTGAATAATCTCTAGCTCTTTGTCTCGCAGTTGCTGATATGTTTCCAGGCGAGATGGTAATGATTCTACATACTGGCTAATTATTTTCAGTTCTTCTGGTTTTAGATAACGACTTTCTGCTTCCTTAAAAATTGCTTCGAGTTTTGGATGCATAAACCTTTACATTCGTTTTAGAACAGACTGGAGAAATCATCCAGGGTAAATTCATTGGATCCCTCCTGTGCTGCTGGCTTGCTGGTGTCTGGCACTGGTGCTGCCACTTTATTTCCTTCCCAGGCGAAGCAGCTAAAAAACTGAGTCACACTCAGCATCTGCGACAGCGGTTCCTTACTTCCTTGCCACACGGCTTCGCCTGCCTGCTTGATCTGCTGTACCTCTAGGGGCTGTAGATCCCAGTTGATCGCTGTAAAAAACTCTCCCACCGACCTTTGCAGCCATTCTTGACCTATTCCTGCTATTTTCCCATTTTGCTCCGATCTTGTCAACTGATTCATAGCAGTCTTTCTCCGGAACGTAAGCGTTTTTCGATATCCCGAGCTGTGGCCCCCTCATTCAGCCAGAAGCCAGCTGCATCAATCCTGTCTTTCCCGCCGATCAGGAATTTACAGAAAGTTTCGCCCATAGAGTAACATTGGATTTCAATGCAGCCGAGTTGTTTGCGAACCAGTTCTGTAAAGAAGCCTGCGAATAGACCGGCGTATAGGTGGCAAACTGGCTTGCCTACATCTCCCAGGGTGCGGGCCACCGCCGAATCAAACAGGTTGATGAACATAAATCCCTGTTTGCGATCGCCCATATCTACTTCCCAACGACCCCAACCTTGAGAAGTAAACGGCCACTACCAAGTTTCTAGTAAAAACATCAGGTTTGATTGCCGCATATTGCGTTCAAACTCCTGTTCAAACCACTTTTCAAAGAAGAAAGCGTCTTTTTGACCCCATTCGCAGCCGATCGTATACATAATAGCAGCTGAGGCATCCCCTACTTCCTCCTCTAACCCTTCTACCAGACCGATGATGAAGTCTTCAGAGGTGAGGACGTTTTGATCACCATTCCAGTCTACGATGCTGCCTCGGTCCTGGTCGAACTGGAAAAAATCCTGAAAGCCATAGTGATTGTGCTTCTTGGGGTTCTTCTGCTTCAGTCTGTGCAGCAGTGGATTTGCATCTACCATAGTTTTGTCATGTTAGAAGTGGTTAATTTGTCAAGGGGTAAAATATCCAATTTTTCCGGCTCGGTGCCTGCCATTATACTATTGCAGACTTAAAAATCATCATTGAGAACTATACTGCGAACCGTCAGGAACTACGCTTATTCTAGCAGCAAATATGTCCGGAGCGAGGGGGGGGATAATTGAAAGATCCAAGTGCTCTAAGAGTAACTCCCCCTGCCCCCGAAGCAATCTCCACACGCTGAGCTGGAGATTGCTAGTGCTCCGAAGCCTGTTGCGAGGTACGAAGCAATCTGCCGCTGCGCTTTTACGAAGTGCGCGTAGCGCTACGGGGGGGTCTGACAGTTTTGCATACACAGTTACTGCTTTGGGAGCCCCCCCACCGTTCCGGAAAAATCGCAATGACACCAACTTCTCCATTTGGCGTTCTTCTCTCCCTTTCAAAGTATATTTAGGCATCGGTTGTCTTGGTCATGTATGATCCGATCTGGAAGTCAGTATTTTCCAGCTGCTTGAGGGTTGATCGGGTGATCAGCTTGCCAGACTCTACTAGGACTTCGCCGGTGACTGGATGAAGCATATCCGTTTGGGCGCGACGGCCAATTAGGGCCTCAATGTCCTGCAAAGATTTGACATACATCCCCGGAGGCAGTTCAACGACGACACCGTCTTGCAAAACTCTCGATTGGCAAGCTAGTCGGGAATTGGGCTTACAGGAGGTAATAATCTCTAGAGTGCGTTGTTCGCGGCGGGACATCCCGGACAGGAAATCCATGCCCTGCTTGATATACACGTGGCAGGTAGCACACATACCCCGTCCGCCGCATTCCTTGAGCACATCTAATTCCTTATCAATGAGGATAGACAGGAGATTGCCATTGGTTTCCACCTCAGTGAAGGTGGCGATCGGTTCTAGTTTGACAATTTTGACCATTAAATCGTTCTCCGTTAGCGCTAAGGCCTTAGGACTAGGGTAACAACAGTTCTTTTTGTCGGGGGTTGAGGGCTTTTTGCTCAACTAGGACGGGAAAGTCGCGGATGACTTTGGTACATCTGTTGATAAATGCTGCCACCCAGGACTGAAGCCACTCGATTTCCTGCTCTCGAACTTCCCCAGACTCTGACTGGGTGGGAGAACCTAGAAAGCTAATTTGGGCTTTGCGGTTGACTTGGAAGTGGTTGAGCCACTCAATATTCTTGGGGCGAGAAGACTTCCAGTAATTGCTAATCACAACCACTCCTAGGTATTGGGTGGTGAACTCAGACAGGTGGTTGAGGGCTGCCAGGATGTCTTTGAGGGTAACTTGGTTTTCCTGATTATTGGCGTCATTAGGCGGCGGGGCGGAGTTTTTGAAGCCATTGCGCGAACCAGTATATGTGCCTGATGCTGTTGTCCTGTCCGGAACAGCTGCCTGGAAGCTTGGCCCGGACTTAGTCTCATCATCGCCTGTACCAGGCTTCCAGTAGCCTTCACCCGACAGAGTTATATTACCAGCTAGCAGGCGAAAGGTGGCTACGCCCGTGGATAGATCGGCGATGAGTGCTGCTTTGAGTCTTTGGAGAGCTGGTAAATAATCGGAGTAGACTAGATCGCTGCTAGTCAGCACCAGCAGGATCATGCCGGACGCTAGTTTGTAAATATAAACTTGGTGTGCTGCGAATTGAAATTCAAAAGACTCAAAGCTATCGGGCGTCGTCTCGACCACCTGGCGGATGCCCTGAGCTAGCGCTTCTTTCTGCTGGAAGTTCAGAGTGCTATCCACGCCATAAAAGTAGGGGCGGGATCGCCTATCCATGACGGCCACACCCGCAATTCCTGGTACATTCAGAAAGTACTCGACTACCTCCCGGTTCATAGATATCTTATATGTCTATTTATTTTATTGCCGTTTCATGCCACAAAGTTATTGTGGGGAAGTTCTTGAGCGTAACAATTGTGGTATATCTGTACAACAGCCAGCGACCGATTGAGAACCCTGCCCTATCTCCCGACCCCTAGGAGCACAAAGGGGAGATAGGCCTAATCATTATGTCATTTTCTCACCCTCTTACCAGTCGATGATGTCCCGTAGAACAGGTTCCGAATTATAAGCTGACAGCTGACTGCCTGCAATCGGTGCCTGTTGACCCCTCGGTGTCTCCTATGAAGTGCTCCTACGATGTCTTTTGTGCGATTAGCGCTCTGTATCTCCCCTTTTGTGCGATTAGCGCTCTGTATCTCCCCTTTTGTGCGATTAGCGCTCCCAGGGGACGCCTCGCCCCAGGAGATACCTCGCCTCGGGAGACATCTCCCAACCAGGAGACACCGCTGTCCGGAGTAGATGGTGACGATTTTAGGTATAGCAAATATGTCTGATGACCTTCGTTTCACTTTGGAGCAGTTACGCATTCTCAAAGCGATCGCCGCTGAGGGCAGCTTCAAGCGTGCTGCTGACAGTCTCTATATAACCTAAGTTGCGACCTATTAAAAAAAATATGAATTACCCACTTAGACTTTACAGATATTTGGGATATTTCGTAGCTTTTGATACAAAATTATATTTTTTTTGTGCTATACGGCGGGTTGGCTGTTTATAGGTTATAATGTACTAAAATAATAGTTAATTGCTGGGGGATGTAGATGATGGAAGATATGATTACAACAATTTTTGTTCTTTGTGACGAGCTACTAAAAGCGTTAAATATAAAAGAAGATCCACAAGTAAAAATGAACAATGCCGAAGTGATGACAGTCGGATTAGTTGCTGCATATTTTTTCGGAGGACACCACGATCGCTCTTGTCAATTTATGGTCCAACACAAGTATATAAAAAATCTGTTAAGTAAAAGTAGGTTCAATCGTCGATTACACAATATTGACGAACCAATTTGGATGTTTTTCTTCCAAGTTATAGCTCAAACATTTAAAGAGCTCAATCCGGGTCAAGAATATATTCTTGATAGTTTCCCAGTGCCAGTATGTGATAATATTAGGATTGATAGATGCCAAATTTATAACAAGGAAGAATATCGAGGGTATATTGCCAGTAAAAAACGTTATTTTTATGGATTAAGAGTTCATATGTTGGTAAACAAAAATGGAAAGCCAATAGAATTTTATCTAGATACTGGTAGTTATAATGATGTTAAAGTTTTGCAATCTTTTGGCTTTGACTTACCATCAAATTCAATAGTTTATGGAGATAAAGCTTATAATGATTATCAATTAGAGGATTTACTAAAAGAGTCGTCAAGTATAATGTTAAAACCTTTGCGAAAAAAGAACTCAAAAAGAAAAGAATATTCTTGTTTTGAATATATACAAAAAGTAACAAGAAAACAAGTTGAAACCTGTTTTAGTCGAATCACCAATTTGTTTCCCAAGTCAATTCATGCTGTTACATCTAAGGGATTAGAGTTGAAAATAATTCTCTTTATCATAGCTTTTTGTATCCAATTTTTATAGGTCGCAACTTGAGTTATATATCGCAACCGGCAGTTAGCCTGCAAGTGCAAAACTTGGAGCGGCAGTTAGAGGTGCCTTTGTTCGACCGGGGGGGCCGACGGGCTCAACTGACGGAAGCTGGCCATCTGCTGCTCAACTACGGAGAAAAAATCCTCTCGCTTTGCCGGGAAACCTGTCGGGCGATCGAGGATCTACAAAATCTCCAAGGTGGCACCTTGATTGTTGGCGCTTCTCAGACGACGGGGACTTACTTACTGCCCCGAATGATTGGTTTGTTCCGGTCTCGGTATCCTGATGTGGCCGTGCAACTACATGTTCATTCTACTCGCCGCACCTGTTGGAGCGTCGCGAATGGACAAATTGACTTGGCTATCATTGGTGGTGAGGTTCCCGCTGAACTGCAAGAGTCTTTAGACATTACTCCCTATGCTCAAGATGAACTGGCTTTAATTTTACCTGTATTTCATCCTCTAGCGGCTGAACCATTTATCCAAAAAGACGATCTATACCAACTCCAGTTTATTGCCTTAGATTCCCAATCGACCATTCGCAAGGTGATTGACCAGGTACTCACCCGTTGCGGCATTGATACTAGCAATCTCAAAATTGAGATGGAGTTGAATTCGATCGAAGCGATTAAAAATGCGGTACGGGCGGGATTGGGGGCCGCTTTTGTCTCAGTTGCGGCAATTGAGAAGGAGTTGGAGATGGAACTCCTCCATCGATCCAGAATTGAGGGGGTGGTGGTGCAGCGGATGCTGTCTGTGATTGTTAACCCTAATCGCTACCGCTCTAAGGCCGCAGAGACTTTTAGCCGGGAGATTCTGCCCACTTTCCATTGAGATTGTCCTGATAGTGACAATTTTGGCAGGGGCATCTATGGTTGCTATAACAGCTTTATTCCGCCTGATTTACGGGCTGTTATCTCGAATGAAAGTAGATTTGTTGATGATTAACTCTTGATTGTTAATTGTCAAATTATAACTGTATAATGAGCAAATTGAATCAACTAACCCTCAATTCTACCTTGGGTGATTTCCCCCTGCATGACTTCCAAGTGAATCCGAAAACTCCAGGCAAGGTTCTCGCTAATGTGTTTGCTTTTCGACCGGATCGGCCTGGGGCGATCATGGCTGATGAATCGCGCATGATTGGCATGATTTCTCGGCACAGGTTTAACGATTGGATGAGTTCACCCTACGGCATAGAAGGCAATCAGCTTGTCGAAACCCAGCGGATTGAACTGGCAAATAAATCAGAGGAAATTGCCTAACTTAATCAAGGATTTCAGCGAATTGGGCAACTGATATCTCAAAAAGCGACAAAGGCGTTTCGGGCCACTTTCTCAGGAGTAAACGTGATTTGTCGCCATACTAACCAGATTGTAGATATCGGTCGGTTATTGAGTGAAGAACTAGAGAGAATTCAGGACAGTTATCAACTGATTAAAAGAGGGTCTCAGGAAGTCCAGCATTTGGCAGTTAAGGCAGCAATTGTAGCGAATAATTATGTGCCATAATTGCAGGGTTTTAGCCAGATAAATACTGAAATTGGGACATTAGTTAGTCAGACTTTTGAAGCGGGGCGTCAGATGGACCGTTCTGCCAATCGCTTCATGCAGAAAATTGAAGAATTTACGGAGTCTGCTCATCGGGGGATGAGGGTGACAAAGTCTCTGATCCAAGAGATTGAACAGGCGGAGATGCCATTAGCGGGGTTGGAGACATTGGTGTAACAGCACAACAGTAATTTGAGTCTGCAAAAGGAACCTGAAACTATTACTGCTGCTGCTAACGGCCAAGAGAATCTAGAAGAGATAGCAGAGGGATCGCGGGCCCTGGTGGAAAAGTTAGCATTAGCAGAGGCAACGCTGTCTGATTTGCAGGAAATGGCGAGGTACAAAGATTCTGCGCCGATCGTGCGCAAGATCAGGCGAGCTTTGCATAAGCATAAAACCTATTGAATGTTTACTTGCGTGCCTACGATCCCGTTTGTAGTAAGGACTTTAGTCCTTACTGTTTGTCGCGCTGTTTGTAGTAAGGACTAAAGTCCTTGCCGTTCGGAAAGCGTATGTACCCTTGATAGGAATACAAGCAGAAGTTTGACTTATGCTAGATTCCGAATAATATTACAGCGCTTAACATAAAGATAGAATACAAAAATTATTGAATTGAGAATTGATAATTGAGAAAAAATATTAGCCTCGTTTTTCCAATGTTCTGTATTAAACTGTCATGAAAAATGCTGTATATCCGGGGAATTACTGACAATTAATAAAACCCGTAGGTCACCATCTAGAGCGCTAGCGAAACCTAACATCCTGTTTGGTTTCGTTTCTCAACCCAACCTACTGAGCTGCATTAACGATCGCGCCATACGGATTTCCTATTATAACTTGCTCTCAGGCAAAGATAATTAATAGCTTGAAAAAAAATAGGCGTAGCCGCAGCTTGCTTTATTGAAAAAATAGCCAGGCGAGCGGGTGTGATAGCCTGATGTTTTGTTGTAAATTTAGGTGATGTTGACATTGGGGCTGAAGGAATGCTAAGCTGAGCGAAGCAAAAACTTGCAAGAGGGCAGCTACGGAAGAATTAGCGCTAAAGCGCAACTAAAAATGGGGCGATCGCCCGAAACAATTTCATCCCCAGCAGCAAAGTGGGCACTGGAGAGCGTATAATTAAAAGGATCGTCTGAAATCCTCATCCAGTAAGGGATATAGCCATTTTATCCTCTGGGAACGAAACACCTGCCCTGTAAGGGTTTCAGCAGTTTTCTTGAATCTTACGCTCTCCAGTGCCGCAAAGTGAAATCAACTCAAATATGAAGTAAAACAGCTTTTTCGATTACTGTCGGGGCAAATTCTGTTTCTGCCTAGCGATCGTCGCGCACTTCGTATCGGGCGATCACAATCAGACTGTACAACTGGGGGTGAAAATTCAGCCCGGAAACCGCACTTTTGCTATGAATTTGTGCCAATATATAGATAATTTGGATGTTAATAGTCAATGGCGAGGCTATGTCCCTTGACAGGCGTGTAAAAATAGAATATCACCCCTATCAAGGGACATCGGTGGCGAATGGATAATAGATAATAGCAATCAAAAATAATTAAAAAAAAATGAAAACTCAACTAAATAATAATTTATTATG
The DNA here is from genome assembly GCA_963921275.4 of uncultured Hormoscilla sp. GTDB lineage: Bacteria > Cyanobacteriota > Cyanobacteriia > Cyanobacteriales > Desertifilaceae > Hormoscilla. The sequence goes on from OZ001293.3 coordinate 719,573, forward strand.
ATGGGGCAAGTATCGCAATATTATGATATTATTTGCTCTGTTTATTACTTTTAAGATCGGCGTTATGGTTCCAAATTTTCTCAGATATTTACAATTAAATAAGATGGGATCAGCATCAACCTATCAGGTCGTCAGCCCATGCTCTCCCAAGGCACGTTTAAAGCATTGCTGCTACTGCAAATACAGGTATAAAAAGATATTACTGTTGCCCAAAACTAACTGGCGATCGCCTACAATTTGTTTAAAAACTCTGACTGATTTCAATTCCGGTGTCATGGTAACAGGCGGTGAAGGACAACCTGTTTTTCTGACAGCTGTGGAGAATGACAAAGCCAAGAGGATCGTCGGACAGGCCCTGGATATTTGGCTCTCTTATAAACAGAAATTAATCCCCATTTTAACTGCGAAAATACTATTGAACCAGAAAAGCTGCAAGAGGCTATCGCCTATGACAGCATAACCTCCAACTATTGGACTTAATAAATAGTTTTACCTTTGAATTAGAACAGATTACTAATCGCAAAGCTACCGCTTGACAGCTCATCCAAACTTTTGGTATACTTCTGGCATTGTTTAAGTTTTTGATTCTGTTGTATCACACCTTAATAAAATTACAAGCTAGTGATGCCGAAATCGCCCAGGATCATCAGGAAATATCAGCCCTGAACCAGCAACTAACAGCGGAAAATAGCCGCATCAATGCTGAGATAGACGTGACGCGGAAATTGCAACAGATGCTCCTACCTAAAGAGCAGGAACTGAGTCAAATTATAGAGCTAGATATTGCAGGCTTTATGGAACCAGCTGCGGAGGTAGGTGGCGACTACTACGACGTGCTTTATGGCAATGGGAGAGTAAAAATTGACAGCGGCGATGTCACGGGACATGGGTTAGAAAGCGGCGTCTTGATGATTATGGTGCAAACAGCAGTGCGTACCATGCTAGCAAATAATGAAACAGATACAGTTAAAATATTTAACGCCATAAACCGCACAATTTACGATAACGTGCAGCCAGTATCACTTGACATCCGCGATCTAATATATTACCATATCACGGATGTCAAGTGATACTGCCGGGTAAATTCCGAGAAAAACCTCACCCTCGCCTGGCTGGATTACTATGATGGTATCCCTCAGTTTGAGCGGACAACATGAAACTCTGATTGTGGTGCGCTCTAGCGGCGTGGTAGAACGGATTGATACGATCGACCTAGGTTTCCCGATCAGGCTGGAGTCCGACATTACCGATTTCATCGCCTCAACTAGGGTAGAGTTGCGGGGAAGTGGTGGCGCTGTATACTGATGGGATTATCGAAGCAGAAAATGACCAAGGAGTGCTCTACGCTCAACCTGCGTCAGCTAGAATTTCTCAATAGTTCTGGCATCAGTATGCTCTCCAAATTTGTCATCAAGGTACGTCAGAAAAAAAATGTTACCATTTTGGTAATTGGCTCTAAAGGCATCCCCTGGCAGGGCAAGTCCTTGACAAATTTGCAGCGCCTAATGCCTAATTTGACCCTGGAGTGGGAATAAGTGCCGATGCTGCTACCAGTAACGTAAGCGTAAGGTGGGCACTGCCACCCTACATTTGACAACTAACCATTAATATCACGGAGAGTCAGCGTTATCAGGGATGGGTAAACAAATCTGATTATCTCCCTCAGTGCGGATCAACCCCTTCGATCGCAACTTGCCCATCAAGCGGGTAACCGTCACGCGGGTAGAACCAATGGCGCTACCAATTTGGGCATGAGTTAATGACAAAGGCAGACAGTAACCGTTTTCACAGGATTCGCCGTATTCCTCAACCAACAGGTTGAGAAATCCTAACAGCCGGTCAATAGTACGCCGCTGTCCCAGAGTACTCAACCACAATAACTTCCGCTGGTGCTGATAACGAAAAGCATTCATCACCTCTCGCCGGAAGTGGGGCCAGTTATCCAAATCTTGCCAGTACATCCACACCACAGAGGTTTTGTCTATATGGGCATAACTTTCGATAGTAAAGGGCGAATGTGCTACAATCTCAAAAGGCTGTCCAGCTCCGACAAAACCTAAAAAAGATTCTTCTGGCGTCCAGTCGCTCAGATCTCGATGGCGAGTGAATCGCGACGAAGTGCTAGTAGCGGTGGCACTGACTTTGGAAATGCTCACCAGTCGGACAGCACCCCGTTGTACTAAATAGAGTAACCCCGGACGCACCGGAACCTTATCGTCTTTGTTAAAATTCCGACACCTGTAATGTTCTTGGGCCCAGTCGATAATCCGTTGCCAAGTTAAAAAGGGCCGAGATGCCTCTGATTCTTGAGAAAGTGAAAACATAGGCGACCAATTGTAGATATAGGATGGTATAATTTTGGTTGTTAACCCACAACCAGCAGCGCTGCAAATCGTAAATCCAAGAGTTCCAACGGGTACATTAGCTACAATCAAACAAGCCAAATTAACTCCCGGTGTCTCCTATGCATGTGCGAGTAGGGGTCGGGAGACACCGCACCGGATAGAACTTACCCAGATATAAATGTCCCTGGTAAGTGTTTTATTCATCATTTGTCCCATATATAGAGTAGTAAAAAATACTTGTTCTAGACTAAAGAAAAATTGTTTTGTGTAAATTAGTGGTTTCTACGTCAGAGTTGAGTTTCCCAGAGCAGCCATCAACTCAGAGGATTTTCCCCACTGCTGCATGTCCTGCTTTTAAGTGCCTGCTACTAGATCGGCTTTTGCAGGTGATCGACCTACAGAATATTACACAGACCGATAATGGGCGATCGCCCCTCAAGGCTATGCTCTGGGAACGCTATGACGATGGTGCTAGCATCATCTACAGGTCGGCGATCGCCCTCCGACTAGCCAGATCCCGACAGCTGAGCCCCCAGGACCTATGCGGTGTCTTCTGGTCGCTCGATGTCTCCCATATGGAATACATGCTACGAGAGGCTTTTGGGGATGATTTCACTATACTCGTAGTGAGTCCTGGTTGGATTCAGCTGAGTCTCGGAGATTCTAGTTTAGCCCATTGGCTGCAATTTTTTACACAGACCTCATTCCCAATCAATTCTGAGTGGGTTATGTCTGTCCGGTCATCCTCTCAGCAACCGCCGGCGGACAGGATATTCCAGTGGCAATATGCTCATGCACACGGCTACGCCTGCTGTTCCCTCCTGCGGAACGGCGATCGCTCAGGGTCGATCGCGCAGCGTGCGGGCAGCGCAATCGCCCTCTTGCCCAACCCACCGTCGGCGACACTCGGCTGGCGGGCGATCGGGCCGATTGACTGGCTCACCTGCGAGGGTCAACTACGACTGGTGCATCCAGCTGAGCGCCAGCTGATTGGCCAGTTGTTAGCAACGGTGGATGGACTTTGTTGTCCCGACCGCCCACCCCAAGTCCGCACCTTCGATGTCTCGGGAGAGCTTGATGTCCCCCGGACGCACGGCGAAAACCCGGGGGACATCATATTCGCACTACTCCCGAGACATCGCTGTCCAATTAGTCCAGTCTTTAAGTCAGAGTTTTCTGACTTTTGAGAGTGCTTGTCGGATTTGGGGGGAGGTAAAAACCCAGACACCGCAGTTAGCGACTGCGAGATTGGGATTAATTTTAGCAGTTCAGCAAATCCTGAAATTGTTGCTATCAGAGGTTTTGGGCGTTTTTGCTCCCAGCGAAATTTAAATTTTGAAAAAAAATTTGCTTTAGGGGGTGACAAATCGATCTTAGTGGGTTATAGTAAGAACCGTGTGGTGCGAATCGTTTTGGCGTAAGTCTGAAATATGGCGATCGCCGGGCTGGTTAATACCAGCAACTCTGGTCATCATGGGGGTTCAATTCCCCTTCCCCCAGGTACGGGGGTGACACCGGTCCTCGGTGCTGCGGAGTAACATTACCGTGGTGCCTCCCGAGGACAAATGTAGGATAAGGTCTCAGCCCAGAGACCGACGCCGCTAGGAAAGAGGCTCATGGTTAGAGCAAGCGAATCCCTGTAAGCATCGTCATCTTAAACAAGCGAAAAGAGGCTGACACGCTTGGTGCAAAATGCGCACGCAGTCCGCGTATCAGTGGTTGCACGTCACTGATATCGTACCCGAAATGACTGCCGGTGTATAGGGGAGACCTAAAAGCCTCGTGAAATGATACCAGGGAACGTTCCGGACAAGAGCGGTGCTGTCCAGATGGACAAGTCAGATGTGCGTCCGCGTAGCGTGCGCGCAGCGCCTAGCGCATGCCCGCGTGGGGAGGGAGGTCCTAAGAAGCTAATGCCCGGGGTAATGCCTGTGGATATGCAGACGTAGGACGGATATGGTAAAAAGCTCTAGGAGATAGTAGCCCTCTAAACGTGCTTAACCAGTGGCAACACTAGGTAGTAATGATGGACTTAAATCCTAACCGGGTAAAAATTTAGAGGCCCCATACGGGCACCTGTTAGTAAAGAACGGTCATAGTGGTTTTCTAGTTCCCCCCCGTAAACCTTCCGGAGTTAGGTACTCAACTAGTTCATGACTGACCATAAAGGGGCTATATTTCATAGGGCAAGGGACAACGGGAGTAATCCCTAGTAATCCTACCCGTGACAAGGGTTTACCAACCAGTAGCCGTGTGCGGTGAAAGTCGCTCTTCAGGTTCCGAATGGGAGGATTGTCCCGCGAGGGACAGCTCGACCCCGACCAGGAGCGAACCAGTGAGGGCACCGAGACGAAACACGGCCAGTCGTCGGTGCCCTTTCTGATCTAAAACATCTCCACCACCGCATCCATTGAGCAGTTATCAGTGAGCAGTGACCACGTACCATGCCGAGTGACCACTTATTAGCATAGTTTCTGGCGAGCAATATTTATATTGCTAATAATATCATGTTATCTATTGACAATTGTAAATTCGCAATTGACAATTTGGCATTTATGACATATTGGTGCGACTCGTTTAGTGTAGTGCGATTCGTTCTAGTCTAACGTGGGCAACTACGGAACGCTAGGCCAGGTCCAAACTGGTAACTCTGGTATTCATGGGGGTTAGATTCCCTCTCTCCAAGTGTGGGAGTAACACCGGTCCTTAGTGCTGCTGAGTCACATCACGGTGGTGCGGAGCAAGGACTTAAATGTAGGATAGCTAGCAGCCTAAGCTAGTGACGCCGCTAGGAAAGATGCTAATGGCTAGAACAAGCGAACCTGTGTACGCCTCGTTATCTAGAACCAGCGAAATAAGGCTTAAAGCGCTGGCCCAAAAGGGAAATGGTAGTTTGTGCTGGTTCTTGCACTTGGCCAGTATCGCACTCTAAGAACTCCCGGGGTATAGCAGGGGCTCAGTTCGGGGCTTTTGCCTAATCTTGTGCTCCAATATGTGAGGTTCCCGTCGTATGGGCTTGCGGTCCCTTTCACTTTTACGTGTCTGATTATCTCAGTTTCGGAGTGTTTACGTATCTTCATATCACCCTCTTTTGTCTTGCTTCGGAATCGCCATTTAGCATCCTGGTTTACAGACCAGTATTTATAGGTTATCCAGTTACTTGACTTGTTAGGGTGCCTCCTTTTGGCCCATTGCCATAGGATGTTCCATAGGTAGTTGTCCATATCGCTGTAAATTTCCTTGCTTACCACTGTCCTAAAGTAGTTTGACCATCCCCTTATTATCGGGTTTAGCCTGCTTATTAGGGCCGCTTGTGGTGCTGTTATATGGCTAGTTACCATTTCTGATAACCGTTCTTTATGCTTCCCTATGGACTTATTACTGGGTTTGATTAGGGTTTTGAATCCTAGGGGTGTTCCGTTTGTTGATTTGCCGGTTCTGTATTTTCCCTCTTTATATTGCCTTATGTTAAATCCTAGGAAGTCGAATCCCGGGTTTTCTCCATTTAGCCTGTGGGCTATCTTTGTCTTTTCGGGCCTTCAACTCAAGCCCTATTCTTCTTAGCCACTCTGCCACCACTGTTTGCGCTCTGTCTATCATCTCCCTGTCTTCATGCATGATCACAAAGTCGTCTGCGTATCTGACTACCGTCAGCTTTCGCTTTTCCCTTTGTGTCTTTGCTAATTCCATTACTGCTTCCTCTAACCCCTGTAGGGCTATATTGGCTAGCAGTGGGGATATGACACCCCCTTGTGGCGTTCCTGCCTCAGTTGTGTGCCATATCTTCTTGTCAATCACCCCGGCTTTTAACCATGCCCGTACTTGTTTACGGATTGGTGACGTAGTATTTAATTTTTCGACTAGCGCTTTGTGGTCTATCCTGTCGAAACATTTCGCAATATCTGCATCTAATACCCATTTGGGTTTCTGTTTAATGCTGCTGAATATTGCCGCAATTGCATCGTGGCATCCCCGACCCGGTCTGAATCCGTATGAGTTCCCCTCCATATATGCTTCCCATTCGGGTTCAAGCGCAATCTTGAGGAGCCCTTGATTCGCGCGGTCGTGCATCGTGGGTATTCCTAAAGGACGTTTTTCTTCTCTCCCTGGCTTAGGAATCCATACACGACGTGTAGGCTTAGCCTTGTTTGAGATTTCAATCTGTCCTACCAGTTCTCGGCGTTGCTTTGGGGTTAGTGATTTCACACCATCCACACCGGCTGTCTTCTTTCCCTGGTTATCTTGTGTAACCCGTCGTACCGCTAGACATTTGGCAGCCCGGGAGCTTACCAGTAACCTTTGGAGCCTGCGAACTTTTTGCTTATTGCCTTCTTGTGCCGCTCTGTAAATTCGTTTTTGCAACTTAAAGACTACCCGTTCCAGCCGAGGCCAGGGGATATCCTTCCATTCATTCATCGATTTTGACATCGTGCTCATGACGTATGTATTGCTACTTACAACTTTACAATTGACGTTACCGTGAGGGCGTCAGCATATCCCATCCATTACAGAAAGGCGTTAGCTTCTCCGCGAAATCTTTCCCAGATATAACCTGCCGAATGTAAGCAGATGTTGCGCCTTTGGTGGCTGCTCAACCTATCGACCGGTGGTTGAGAGTATGTACCTGGTTTACTTCGTTCCTCTAGATGATTGGTCGTAGTTTTAGGTGGATTCCTTATGCCGGGTTTATTGTCGGTGCTTATTGGTCAGAATTCAAACCGCCAATGACCATTATCCTTTCCCTTTTGGGCCAGCGTGTTTAGCCTTATTACGCTGGTTTGTCGTAACGACACTGTAAATCTTTGCTTTCGCTCACCGTGACTACTTGCACGCTGCGCGAAAAATCGGCGATGACCGGTTTAGGCTACCAGCCAGGGCGCCTTTCGTACCCGCTTCACGGATTGATGCCATCGCTACCGTGGGGTAAGTGCTGTCACTCCTGCACCTGGAGGGGTGGGCTTTCACCACCATCATCTAAAAGTTATCAAGGCTAATGGAGCCTTGCCAGTGGTCCCCCTTCGGTTATCACCGGTGGTTTACACTGAACGAGTCGCACTAAAACGCCGACATTTTAACTTCTCTGTGCTGGGAAGCCGTAAAGTGTGTCTTACTACGAACGACTGACCCTCTATAGTGAGTCTGTGCGATTCGTTCTAGCCTAACGTGGTCAAACACGGAACGCTAGCCCGGTTTCATTAGCCGGGAACTCTGACCGCATGGGGGTTAAATTCCCCTCCCCCCAGGTACGGGGGTGACACCGGTCCTCGGTGCTACGAAGCGACATCATCGTGGTGCTAAGCGAGGACTCAAATGTAGGATAACTGGCAGCCTAAGCCGGTGACGCCGCTAGGAAAGATATCCAAGGTTAGAGCAGGCAAACATGTGCAAGCCTCGTTATAAGGAACCAGCGAAATAAGGCTATATGCGCTGGCCTAAAAAGGAAATGGTAGCTAGTATTAGTTTTAGACTCTGGCTAATATAGTACTCAAATAGCTCCCGGGGTATAGTGTGGACCTAAAGGTATCGCGAAATGTTGTTAGGGAACGAAGTAACCTCTCGTGTGCTGTCCATCAGGACAAGTTAGATGTTAAGCGCAAGCCACGGGGGGAGGGATGGCCCAAGAAGCGAATGCCCGGGGTAATTCCTGGGATAACATCTACAGTAATGTAGATGATGCTGGGTAGCCAGCGCTGACGTGGGTCGGTGATACTAGGAAGCTGCTGGAATGAGTAATCCTAAAAAGCCACGGAACTAATCCGAAACGCAAGTGGAGGATAAGGTATGGATAACTGGTAAAACTGACTTGAAAATGGTGATACTAACGGTTATCAGAACAACCACTCGCTAAACCAGGAAAGGGAAGAAAAGACAGGCGGCAAGGGCTAACGGAAGTAATTCCTATTAAGTCTACCTATGAAAAGGGCCTAGTACCCAGTAGCCGGATGCGGTGAAAATCGCAAGTCCGGTTCCTCAAGGGAGGGTCGGGAAGCGATTCCCGGCTCGACCCCATCCAAATCATTTGTGTAAATATTCTGGTAAATCAGCGCCCAAACCCTTGCGGGGCAAGTATTTCAGCAAACACAGATTGCACAACTAATTTAGGCTAGCTATAGGCGCTTTCGTGCCTGGGAAGTAGTAAAGTGTGTCTTACTACGAACGGGGAAGACACACTTTACTGCTTACTACGAACGACCGGAAGCGTAAGTCCTGACTAACTGACAGATTCTAGGGCAAAATAAGTGGCAAAAATTTGTCTGTCACGACGCTATTAATTTCCTGTGGTAAGTGGTCCATGCAGGGTTTGAGAAAGCCTTTGGCCGAGTTGATTAGTTCGGCGGGGATGACGCCGTCTTTGATAATCTGCTGTTGGTCGTAGATGTCGGCAATGAATAGGTTTAGGGCCCTAATCCGCTGCTTCAGTCCCTGTTCCAGCTTGGCCCATTCAGCCGCTGCTACAATCCGGGGGATGATATCAAAAGGAAAAATTCGCTCGGTTCCTTGGCGGTCCCCGTAGACGTTGAAGGTGACTCCCATCTTAAACAACGCTATCTGTGCTGCTTGTTCTCGCTGCTGGAGTTCCCCCTCTGATAGAGGGTCAGGCGTTTCTATCAAAGCCGCAGATTCTGGGCGTGGCATGCTGGCAGTGGCAAAAAGTTCGTCGTAGAAGTCCCCTGGATCCTATGATGTAAACTGCACGGGCTATTTTCTGCGATTGAGATCAATATTTATCATGCAGGTTCGTAGTGAGGATTTTAGTCCTCAAGCCGGTAAGCACTAAAGTGCTTACTACGAACCTAAAGTACTAACTAGGAATGACTTATAACCGGTGGTCGCCGAAAGCTAAGCTGCTGCTAACTCTAGTGCAGCGGGATTTGGAAGCCCGATACAAGGGTTCTGTTCTGGGTAATTTGTGGCCTTTGTTGAACCAGCTGTCACAGTTGCTGATCTATACCTATGTCTTCTCGATCGTCCTCAAGGTGAAGCTCAGTTTGTCTGGTGTACCGGCTAACAACTTGACCTTTGGCCTGTGGCTGTTCGCTGGCTTGCTGCCTTGGACGACCTTTATTACTAGCCTCTTGCAAGCCTCTACTTCTGCGATCGCCCAGCCAAATTTGGTCAAGAAAGTAGTCTTTCCCTTGGCCCTGTTGCCTCTGGTGCCGATTCTCGCAGCTTTTATTGAAAGTGGATTGGGAATGCTGACCTTAATTATCTTCACTAGCTTGTTCTCCCAGACCCTTCATGGTACTATCTGGCTTTTGCCCCTGGTCTGGTTGCCCCAGCTGTTACTGACCATGGGCCTGGGTTACTTGGCCGCTGGATTGACCGTGTTTCTCCGGGATGTGCCCCAAACCCTTGCAGTCCTGACTAATCTCTGGTTCTATGTCACCCCGATCGTCTATCCTGCTAATGTGATTCCCGAACCTTGGCGGACCTGGGTGCTTTGGCTTAACCCCCTGGCGGCGATCGTCCAGGTCTATCGCGACCTGATTCTCACGGGACAGGTAAAGCATGTGGCTGAATGGGCGATCGCCACAGTTGTTTCTATCTTAGTCTTCTCAGGTGGCTTCTGGGTTTATCAACGCCTGCGCCCAGCTTTTGCTGATGTCCTCTAGACTAGACTATCGTTCTGGCCCGCCCCGCCCTAAAGGGACGGGCGGTGTCTGAAGCATGCCGCGTCCTTCAGGACAAGAGCATGCTTCAGACACCGATAATTGGTACAAAACCCGTCTGGGTTCGCTCGTTTCCTGACTCTGGCAGGGAACGTCTTCGGGAGGCAGAGCCTCCAGTCAGAATCATTGCTTCTAGACTAGCCTAGAGGCGGAGCCTCTAAAGCCGCGTCACCAGGCTCAGCCTGGTAACGAGATGAAACGAGAACCCACCCTACACTCAACTTGAGATTACAGCCAGAAAGAATGAGTGAAATTGCCATTTCACTAAAGAAAATATCCAAGTGCTTTCAGCGCTATGCCCGTCCGGCGGACCGCCTGAAAGAGCTACTGTTTCCTGGTAAAAGTCTGGCACAGAAGTTTTGGGCTTTGCGCGATCTCGATCTGGAAGTCCCCAAAGGACAGACTCTGGGTATTGTCGGACGCAATGGTTCTGGAAAAAGTACCCTGCTGCAAATTATTGCTGCTACTCTCACGCCGACTACGGGTGCAGTTGAGGTGCAAGGCAGAATTTCGGCTCTCTTAGAACTTGGCAGCGGCTTTAACCCGGAGTTTACCGGTCGGCAAAATGTCTTTTTTAATGGACAGCTGTTGGGTTTGAGTCGCCGGGATATAGAGGATAAATTTGATGACATCGCCGCTTTTGCTGATATTGGTGATTTCCTAGAACAACCTGTTAAAACTTACTCTAGTGGCATGTTCGTTCGCTTGGCTTTTGCTGTCGCTACTAGCGCTGAACCTGATATTTTGATAGTGGATGAGGCTCTTTCCGTGGGGGATGAAGCTTTTCAACGTAAGTGTTTTGCTCGCATTCAAGATATTCGAGATCGGGGGGGGACGATTTTGTTTGTCTCCCATGCTGCGGCGACCATCGTGGAATTGTGCGATCGGGCTATTTTACTGGACGGCGGCGAACTGCTCTTGCAGGGTACTCCTAAGTTTGTCGTTTCTAAATATCAGGAGTTTATTTATGCTCCGGGCGATCGGGTAGCATCTTTACGGCAAGAACTCCGCCAAGCTAATGAAAAGTTGCTGGCTGAGACTAATATAATAGGGTCAAAGAATATCCACTTAAATAGTAATCTTGAAGAAGAGACGCCAGAATTTTACGACCCTTCCCTAAATCCGGAAAACACGATATCCTACATTAGCCGGGGGGCAAAAATTATTAATCCCGGGATAACTACAATCGCCACCGGTAAGCTAGTAAATCATTTGAGCGGGCGTCGCAAATACCTTTACAGCTATTCAGTTCGGTTTTGGCAGCCCGCCCAGAATGTCCGGTTTGGTATGCTGATTAAAACTGTTAGTGGATTGGAGTTGGGAGGCGCTTCCTTTTCTCCTTCCTTTCATGAGAGCGTGGATTTTGAGGCCGAGCAAGTGGTCAGGGTAAAATTTAGATTTCACTGCCTGCTACATCCGGGAGTTTATTTCTTAAATGCCGGAGTATCTGGTATGGTGGATGGAGAATTCGTTTACTTAGCCCGTTGTATAGATGCAGCTATCTTTCGAGTAAAATCGGAGGAAAAATCCTGTGGCAATGGAACGATCGACTTTAAGATTGAACCTAGTTTGAGTTTATCTGGGGAGGAGTGAGAACGGTAGATGATGGAGTCAGAAGGGATATTATATCCAGATGAGAGTAACTTAGTTATTCAAGAGTTTATTAGAGAGAAGGTTAAGTACCCAGGGTCATTTAAGTCCGGAATCAGTATTCGGGACGAAATGTATCTGTATGCCTTAAATAATGCTAAAGGCGATCGGGAAGAAGCTACCAGGCGCTACTATAGAAATGGTCGCCGGATTATGGATGCAGTCCAAGATCTAATCGGTGAGTACAGAGGGGGATTCGATCGCCTGGACTCTTTCCTAGATTTTGCCTGCGGTTACGGACGCTTGACTCGCTTTCTGATCCAGGAAATGCCCCCTGCCCGAATTTGGGTATCGGACATTGACGCCGCTGCGGTAAAATTTCAAATAGCGAAATTTGGAGTCAATGGCATAGTTTCGACGACTAATCCTCAAGATTATCATCCCCAGGACCGGTTTGATGTGATTCTGGCAAGTTCCTTTTTTAGCCATGTTCCGGAAAAACCCTTTGCTAATTGGCTACAAAAACTCTATAGTTTACTGTCAGATCGTGGATTATTAATTTTCAGCGTCCACGACTGGACCCTATTTCCTGGTAAGATGGTGGGAGGAATTCATTTTATCCCCCAGAGTGAGAGTCAGTCCCTGGATGGGCAAGAATATGGTACAACTTATGTGAGGGAAGCGTTTGTCAGTAAAGCGATAAAGCAAGGTGTGACGAGGGGCGAGGTAAATTACCAAAGGCGACCGCAAGGATTGTGCGGACACCAAGATTTATATATAATAGGTAAAGGCAGTTCGGCTAAGCTCACTGCCAGAAGTGATGGTTTAGGATCGGCAATGGAATCAAAAGTGCTGGCGATCGCGGGGATGCATCGTTCGGGAACATCTTTAACTGCTTCTGTACTCCAGAGTGCGGGAGTATATTTGGGAGACAGGTTAGTCGGGGTAGATGTGGGAAATGATAAAGGTCATTTTGAGGATATAGATTTTGTCGAGTTTCACAAACAGCTCCTGCGATCGCAGTCTCTGGACGCCGATGGCTTGACTTTCCAGCCTCAGATGAATGTAGCTGATCGCTATGTTAAAATAGCCCAAGACCTGATCGAGGAAAAATCGGTGCATTCTCTCTGGGGATGGAAGGATCCCAGGACGACTTTGTTTTTGGACTTCTGGTTGCAGTTACTCCCGGATGTTAATTTCCTCTTGGTCTATCGATCGCCTTGGGAGGTGGTTGACTCCCTTTACCGCCGGGGAACGGACGAACTGATTGCCGCTTACCCGGAAAAGGCCGTGGAACTCTGGATGCATTATAACCAAAAAATTCTGGAATTTTACGACCGCGTCCCCGATCGCTGTCTGTTAGCATCGAGATGCCAAATTGTCAGCAATCCTCAGTTATTGATCGAGACAATTAATGAAAAGTTTCAGCTCAATTTAACTGAGCCAAGACATGATATAATCGCACCAGCGCTCATGGGGCAGTCAGTCAGTCAGACCCATAGACCGGTGTTGATCAAAAAATACTTCCCCGCAGCATTAGATCTATATCTAGCGTTGGATGCCAAAGCGGCACCGATGCATGGAGAACCGAGTTTGTCTTGGTCTCAATATGTGAAATCATACTCGCCCCAAGACTGGGGTTTTCGAGATTGGCAAGAAATAGGAAGTCTGAAAAGTCAAATCCAACTGCTGCAAACCCAAAACGATCGCACTCAACTCCAGCGGACTCAAGCCGAACTGCAAGAAACGCGATCGCAGCTGCAAGCAACTCAGTCCCAACTGCAAGCAACCCAGTTGCAACTGCAAGCAACTCAGTCCCAGTACCAGCAGCTACAGACAGAAACGCAAGAGTTGAATTCGCAGCTGGAGGAGACGCGAGTGCAACTGTCTGAGACGCGATCGCAGTTGGACCAAACTCAGGTAAAACTGCTTGCATGTGAAGGTCAAATAGCTGCCATGGAAACCAGCAAGTTTTGGCGATTACGGAAAAGATGGTTTAAGGTGAAAAGGTGGATGGGTTTAAGAACTGAGTGAGAATAATTACCAGAGATGTGACATGGCGAAAAATATTAAAGAAATAATCAAAGCAGTAAAGAAAAGGCTGAAACCGCTGAAATCATTGATGATTAAACCAGGACAGCAAGAGGGAATCCCGACAGGAGACTTGCTGGGATATTTAGAATCTCCCCAGGTGATGGAGAAAAATATAAACGGCACTCTGCGGGTATCGGGATGGGTATTGCACAAACAGGCAAAAATTACCGCCTTGATGCTAGTGCGATCTGGTTTTCCCGAAGAACAGATTGCCTATGGGATCGCGAGACCTGATGTCGCCCAAATTTTCCCAGAAATTGCTGGCGCCGAAGCAAGCGGGTTCGGGTGGAATATTCTTCTAGACCGGAATTATACGGGTAAAGTAAATATTAAAATTTGGGCAATTCTGGAAAATGGCGATCGCCTTTGTTGCTTTGCGGCCAAAACTCAAGTCATGGCGTTGGTTCCAGACGATCCTCGCAGCAGTTTAAACCTATACCTATTTTTATCTACTGTCGCACGCAAAGCCTGGGTTGTTTATAAGCAAGGACGCCTGCCCCTGTCTCCCATTGTCTGGATCCGCTATCTGCGCCGCTACTACCGACAACTGAACGTGACCGTAGAATATGCTAACGTCATTCATCCCTGGCAAACACGAGACCCCTATCAGCGATGGATAGAAATAAATCGCCTCACCCCCAAACTGTTATCGCGGATGCAAGCAGATGCGGAAAAACTAAAAACCACAGGTGTCAAGATTAGCGTTGTTGTGCCAGTATACAATCCCCCCGTCCAATTTCTGCGGGAGGCGATCGCCTCTGTTACCGCCCAAATTTATCCCCAGTGGGAACTCTGCTTGGCAGATGATGCTTCCACCCTCCCTCATGTTAAAGAAATCTTAGAGCAAGGGCAAGCATCCGACCCCAGAATTAAAGTCATTTTTAGGGAGGAAAACGGTCACATTGCCGCTGCGACCAATTCCGCTTTAGACCTGGCCACCGGCGATTATATCGCCTTTTTAGACCATGACGATTTGTTACCACCCGATGCCCTGTTGCATGTTGCCGAATGTATCAACAACCATCCTAATGTAGACTGGATCTATACTGATGAGGATAAGATCGACGGCGAGGGTTATAGATTTGACTGTCAAATGAAAGGGGCCTGGAGTCCGGAAATGGCAATTACTCATAATTATACCCATCACCTGACAGCCATCAGAAAAAGTTTAATTGACCGAGTGGGGGGGATGCGGAGGGGATTTGAAGGGGCCCAAGATTTAGACTTATTTTTACGAGTCACCGAACAGACTGCAAATAAGAAAATTAGACATATTCCCCATGTTTGCTATCATTGGCGCGTGCATCCGGAAAGTACCGCCTCCCACGGCACCCAAAAGCAATATGTATTTGATAGCGCCTATCGGGCTATCAAAGAGGCGATCGCCCGCCGGGGACTAAAGGCGAAACCATTCTTGCCGGCTATTTTCCAAGATAAGGGATTATGCCTGCATCAGTTAGCATGGGATAGTTCGATCTTAGCAGAAAATCCCGTCACGATCGTCATTCCCACCCGGGACAGAGTAGATCTGTTAGCTAAATGTATCTCCAGTCTGGAAAGAACTGTAGACCAGCGGTTTGTCAAAATTATAATTGTAGATGACCGTTCCGAGTCAGTCAAAACTCGCCAGTATCTGGAACAATTGGAAAATAAACAAATTTGCCGGGTAATCCGTCCAGAACGCCCGGATGGTAAATTTAATTATGCCCGGTTGGTGAATTTAGCAGCGGCAGAGGTGGATACTCCCCTGATGCTACAGTTGAATAACGATATCGAGGCGATCGCCCCTGGTTGGCTAGAAGACATGGTAGGATGGATGTCCGTAGAAGGAGTAGCAGTCGTTGGGGCAAGATTGCTGTATCCAGACCAGACAATTCAGCATGCTGGAGTTGTGGTGGGGACGAATCACGGACTAGCAGGGAATTTATTTAAGAGTCAACCCCAAACTGATTTGGATTATATCTTTTTACCCCATGCGGCCCGCAATGTCTCAGCAGTAACAGGGGCATGTATGTTAACTTCTACTGCAATATATCGAGAATTGGGGGGATTTGATGGGGAAAATTTAGCTGTTGAGTTTAACGATGTGGATTACTGTATGCGAGTGTGGGAATTGGGTAAACGGATTGTTTATACGCCTCAAGCTACCTTAATTCATCGTGAGAGTGCTTCCAGAAAAAATATAGACTACAATCCCCGAGAACATCTTAGCTTCATTATAAAGCATCTGGGATATCGGGACCCCTTCTTTAACGAAAATCTCGAAATCGAGAATGAAATAAAGGCGATCGGAATGGAACTCAATCCCCTGCATTTCGGTCACGCCGAGAGAATATCTAACTTAAATATCCTGTTAATCACCCATAACCTGAACCTAGAAGGTGCGCCGCTGATGGCCTATGCTTTTGCTAAGCACTTTGCTACCGTCGGGGACTTTCAGGTGACGGTCATTTCTTTAGAAGATGGTCCCTTGCGTTGGGACTACGAATCCCTGAATATTCTCGTTAAAATTATAGCAGATAACCTCAAGGTACTTGACCCGGACTTAAACCAATATCGCCAGCGCCTGAAAAACCTGGGAGAAAGCCTTGACATCGCCCAGTTCGATCTAGTAATATCTAATACGATGGTGAGTTTCTGGGGAGTAGAGTTAGCCCAGCTATTTGGCTTGCCCAGTATCTGGCACATTCATGAAAGTAGTAATATCCCCAGAAGTATCGCTAAATTTTTTGGGGAATCATTACAAAGCGCGATCGGGCAATTATTGCCAGATTGTTTCAAAAATGCCAGTCGAGTGGTGTTTGTCGCCGACGCCACCCGCAGCATATTTCACGAATTGGATGTTCGCGGAAATTTCCGCACCATTCATGGGGGACTGGATATCGATCGCATCAATGAGTATCGTCAGGCACATGCGAAGTCGGAGTTGCGGGCGAAATACGGGATAGAGGCCGATCGCGCGGTCATCACCTTAGTGGGAACCATCTGCGAACGGAAAGGACAACATGTATTTATAGAGGCGATCGCGCAATTAGCAAAGCAATACGCAGGATTTGCCCATCTAGATTTTATCATGGTGGGACCGCCGAGAGAGGAGGTTTATTTCAACTGCGTGCAAAAGCAGTTAAAGAAGTTAAACATGCCGAATGTGAAGATCTATGAAGAAACGCGGGAGATATATGACTTTTATGCCATGAGTGATATATTTGTATGTGCTAGCTTTGAAGAATCATTCCCGAGAGTTCTGTTGGAGGCGATGGCTTTTGAGTTAAAGATAGTCAGTACGGCAGTATATGGGATAGTAGAGATGATCGGCGATCTCGAACATGGCTACCTAGTCTCCCCAGGAGATCCGCAAGCCTTAGCAGCAGCTATGCTAAAATCCTTATCAGAGGAAAATGCTCAAAAAATGGCTGCAAAAGCCTATGCCAAAGTCTGTCGGATGTATAACAATCGATCGCAGTTACAAAAACATCTCTTAATGGCAAAAGAAGTCGCTATCCATTAAGAGGAAGGGGTAATTTTTTGCACAATTGCTTTACAACTGTTAATATAAAAAACACTTTTTACGGTTAAATACCAGTGGCGATCGATAACAATACAAATGGTCAACTATCTGACGCAAATTGTCGGTTAATGCAGTCAAGCAAGTTGCGATCGCGACAACGCTATACGCATTTGGCAACAGACAGCGTCCTCGTCCACCTCGTCCTGGTAAGGACATTGCTGTTGAACGCGATGGCGTCAAACCAACACAACCGACTTTTGGCGATATTCAGTATGCGCCTTTGACAGGACCCGCCTCATCCATAATCGCCACTTCCGGTCCAGCGGCGGCTCTCACCGAACCTGGTTTGCGAGTCAAAGGCGGTAGGGGATTGCTGGTCATCTGATGGGAAGCTTCGGTCATGCCATAGGATTCGATCGCCGGGGCCTTGAATTGAGCTTCTAACTCTACCATGACCTGGGGCGGCAAGGGGGCGGAGGAAGAGCGAATGAACCGAATTGGACATTGGGAAACGATCTGGCGATTAGAACTGGCCCGTGCCAGAATCCCTTGGTGCATGGTGGGAACTGCTGAATACCAGATGAGGCGAAACTCTGCTAACCAGTCAAAGAATTTGGACCCGTCAAAACCGGGAGTGCAAATCACGCTGGCCCCGGCAGTTAGGGATGAAAGTAAGCCGCACCCATCACTTGATGGGACAAAATGTCGATGTCTAAAGGGCAGTAAGATGGCGCTGCGCGCCCAGCGCAGCGCATGTAGTGCGCCCGGAGTACATCTGGTGCCGACTCCGGGCTTTCTCCCTAAATGGCGTTGGCTGAAAAGGTCGCTGCCAGGGCCCACAACAATAGAGATATTTTATCCGAGAATAACTTCCTCACTCCCTGGAGTAAGGAAGTTATTCCCTGGAGAACTCAGTCATTCCTAGGACTAACTATTTATTCCACCGAGTACGAGAATCATTCCACCGAGTACGAGAGTCATTCGGTGGCGTCACAACCTTTTGCTTTGACTGGAAACACCATTACCAAAAGGAAGCTGAGTAACTCCAAGGCCGGAGCGGGAGCCTCCAAGGCCGGAGTAAGCACCTCTTTGACCGGAGTCAAATCGGGGGTGTGGTCTTGCGCCCGTTGGTAAGAGGATCTCGGGAATGCGCTGCGCGCACGCGAGGATCTCGGGAATGCGCTGCGCGCACGCTGCGCGGACGGATCGCTCGCTACCAGTGAGAGTCGAAAATTGCTCTACTACAAATGAGCCGCACCCTCTGTCAGTTGATATCCTGGGCAAGTTGCCTTACAAAAACAATCCAAAAGGATAAAAAATAGATCGTGATGCCAGACTTTATTATTATCGGGGGGCAAAGATGCGGCACGACATCGCTGTACAGCTATCTGATCGAACATCCCCTGATCGCCTCAGCAGCAGAGAAAGAGTTACATTTCTTTAACTTGAACTTTGACAAAGGAGTAGAGTGGTACTCCTCACAATTTACCCCAGCATCCCAACCACAGGTGCTGACAGGAGAAGCGAGTCCTTACTATATCTTTCATCCTCTCGTCCCCCAGCGCCTCCACCAGCTGTATCCCCAAGTAAAGCCGATCGCCTTACTCCGAGACCCCGTAGACAGAGCGATTTCCCACTATTATCATGAAGTCAGGCTGGGGTTCGAGTCCCTGAGTCTGGAAGAGGCGATCGCCTCAGAGGCCGCCAGACTGGAAGGAGAAGCAGCCAAAATCATCGCCGATCCCAACTATCACAGCTTCAACCACCGCCATTACAGTTACCTCTCCAGAGGTATTTACATCCAACAGCTGCGCCACTGGATGCAATACTTTCCTAGAGAACAATTCTTGATTCTCAAAAGCGAAGACTTCTACGCTAACCCAGCAGCGATCGTCAGTCAAGTTTTCCAGTTCCTGAACCTCCCCATCTATCAGCAAGGGCAATACAGCAAGTACAATAGGGGAGATTATCCAGTCTCCTCCCTTGACAAGCACCTGCGCCAGATGCTAGAAAAGTATTTTCAACCCTACAACCAGCAACTGGCAAGCTATCTGGGCAGAACTTTTTGGGAATATATGACAGAAGCACCGCAAATAGATTACGAAGGCGCGTGGGACACCTACGCCCAGTCCTGGCAGAGTACAGGACAAGCATACATCGGCGATGAGTGGAATGGCAAGAACGCCGGGGCCGCCCAGGATCTGGCAGAATATGAAGCCCTGATCGAACAGCAGGCGATCGCCTCCTACATCAACAAAGCAGATACCGTGTTAGAAATAGGGGTTGGCGGCGGAAAGACAGCAGCATTATTACTAAAGCACTGTCAACAGCTAGTATGTGCCGATATCTCCAGCCAAATGTTGCAAGCAACCAGAAAAAGGCTAGGGGACGAAAACATATCATATATCAAGCTAGACGGATTAAGCTTAAATAATATTGCCGCAGGAACTATCGATGTCTGCTTTTGCTATGACACGATGGTGCATATGGAACCCCGAGACATCTACAACTACTTAACCCAGATCCCCAGACTAATGCGGGGAAAGCGCCTGTGTCTATTTCACCACAGCAACATCCTCACTCCCCTGGGGTGGCAGAAATTCCTCAACGACTACCCCCACAACCTATTAGGGCGTCGGAACGGCACCGCCTTTTCCGTCATGACAGATGCGATCGTGGAAAAATTTCTCACCCACCTAAATTATGAAATTATCCATAAAGAAACCGAACTCGTCCCCCGCGATTGTATCTGGATTTGCCGGGCACCTATAGTATCAGCACCACAGCAGGTCTTACTCGAGTTGGTTCAGTCAACTGCGATCGATCTCGAACCCATAGCATCAGCACCAAAGCAGGTCTTACCCGAGTTGGCGAGCAATAATTTAATTCGAGAAATTTCCCCGAACGACGCCATGTATGCTAGCAACGACAGGCATTACTTTAGCGTCGGTCAGTCAGCCTTAAAAGCGATCGAACTAGCGCTCAAGGCAGCAGAGAAAGAAGAAGTAAATGAGATTCTCGACTTACCCTGCGGACATGGTCGAGTGCTGCGAACGCTCAAAAGTGCTTTCCCCAAAGCTCAGCTCACTGCCTGCGATCTAGACAAAGACGGCGTAGATTTCTGTGCCAGAGTATTCGACGCAACAGCAGTTTACTCAAAGCAGCAGCCAGAGCAAATCAAAATTGACAGCAATTTCGATTTGATTTGGAGTGGATCTTTGCTGACTCATTTGAATGCTCCAAGATGGATAGGCTTTCTGAAATTGTTTAATGCTCTGCTGAACCCAGGCGGCGTCTTAGTTTTTACCACCCAAGGACGCAGTCCTATCCAATTGATTAGGGAAAATCAATATACTTATGGACTGGAACCCAATCAGTTGCCACGGCTGTTAAATGACTACGATCGCAAAGGTTTCGGTTATCTAGATTATTCCGATAGTAATGATTACGGAATTTCCCTAGCATCACCAGCTTGGGTCTGTTCGCAGTTAGAGCATCTGCCTTCTCTGCGACTACTGCTATATAATGAAATGGCATGGGACAATCACCAAGATGTTGTCGCTTGCGTTCGAGTTTGACTCAGTCAAAAAATAATGCTAACCCACTCCCAGCTGTTTTTTCGATTCCTCCAACCTTTGCCATAGGGATTCAATGTCAGAGGATGCCTGCTCTAATGTAATCTTACCGCTGGTAGCCAAACCACTGATGTAACTCACCCGCTGAGCAAATTCCTGTAAATTTGCATTAAACACCAAATTCTCTGGTTTTACTTCACCATAGTAGCGGCTTTTGGGATACAAGATGCTAGAAATATTTGACATTTTTATAATTCCTTATTATCTCTATCCTTTACCTCTATTGATATTGTTAACCACGATCCCCAGTATCTTCGTGATAGTAGTCGCCCAAGTCATGTGATATTTTGCTGCCGATTGCGTGATGGCAATAGGGTATACCATATAATCTCCAACACTGAGTGATAGCAGTCATAAATGCCTGTGCGGTGTCTGACCCATGCCGCATCCTTCAGGACAAGAGCATGGGTCAGACGCCGAAAGCATCACACTCCATTAGTTGTTAGTTGTTCATTGAGAATTGTTCATTGAGAATACATATTAGCCATTAGCATCATTTTTACCATGTCATGTATTACAAAGTCCATTATTCATCAGTAACCTAGAAACTTGGTTTCTCTTATACGCAGTGCGCGACGCAGTCGCGCTATAAACCTGGTTTCTTAATTCAAAAGTGAGTGCTTCCGTTGTAACTGACTTGACAGGATAACCACTTCAAGTTATTATCTAATGCTCAATGCCGTACAGGAGTAAAGAAATGAAGCCAAATGCTATGATTCTATTGATGACAGGGCTGAGTCTAGCAGTAATGCTGGCCATACCGTCGCAACTAAAGAATACCAAGGCAGTTGCCGCTAACCCAGTAGAAAATAATATTTGGCAAAAGGGATCCTTTCCAGTAGAAAATTTT
Source organism: uncultured Hormoscilla sp. (assembly GCA_963921275.4). Taxonomy (GTDB): domain Bacteria; phylum Cyanobacteriota; class Cyanobacteriia; order Cyanobacteriales; family Desertifilaceae; genus Hormoscilla. The sequence continues at coordinate 741,265 of OZ001293.3, forward strand.
CAGAACTATAGTTCCGGTTTTGGCTACCGCGAATATCCATATCAGGGCTTTCATTATGGCTTAGACCTGGCAGCGCCGCAAGGTAGCTACATTCGCAGTTGGTGGAGTGGCAAAATAGTCGAAGTTTGGTCAGATAGCAAATGTGGCACCGGAATTATGATTCAATCAGGCAATTGGAAACATATCTATTGTCACCTCAAAGGTGATGTATTATCGGCAGATGGTCGCCCCTATTTGATCGATCGAGATGGCGGTATCCAACTTTGGCAGGGTCAACAAGTGTTAACTGGCCAGAGAATTGCTCGTGTAGGCATGAGCGGTCGCACTAATGGCCCCCACTTGCATTGGGGACTGAAGCATGCTAACCAATGGGTAGATCCAGCCCTAGTACTGAAAGCTATGTACAACTCTGGGCGGCAAAACCCCCATTGGCAGCGTGCCGCGCAGCGTGGCGCAGCCATAGCCGTGCGCGCAGCGTGGCGCAGCCATAGATAATTGCTATTAAAGACTTTTTACCAGTTTTTGTCCAGGCACTTGAGTATATTCAGCAACTATCTTGCGAAACTCGTCGCCCTCGATCGTTTCTCGTTCCAGCAGCAGATCCACGAGGCGATCCATGAGTGGTCGATGTTCGCGGAGGATGCAGCGAGCTTTTTCATAGCAGGCCATGGCAATATCCCGGATCTGGCGATCGATCTGAGTTGCCACAGCCTCAGAATACTCAGATCGAAGCATCAAATCGCGACCCAAAAACACCTCGTTACCGGGATTTTCCAAAGCCAATTGTCCCAGATCGGACATGCCATAGAGAGTTACCATCCTCCTGGCCAAGTTAGTGACCTTTTTGAGATCGTTACTAGCGCCATCAGTTATCTCATCGGAGCCAAACACCTCTACCTCTGCTGCCCTTCCCCCCAGACTGACGGTAATCTGGTCCAGGATCCAAGCCCGACTGTAGAGACCTTCGAGATCTTCATCGGGCACCCAACTAGAAAAACCGCCAAGCTCCCCCGATCGGGGCAGAATTGTAGTTTTATCTAAGGGGTCAGCATTTTTCAGCTGGGTTCTCACCAAGCTGTGACCCACCTCCTGGTAGGCAATTAACCGCTTCTTCTTGCTATCTAGCAGGGGATTTAAGGTCAAGCCAATCGTCACCCGATCGATCGCATCGCTAACTTCTAAAGGTGTAATCGCCTCTTTGCGGCGACGGGCTGTCAAGATTGCAGCTTCATTGAGAACATTAGCTAAATCCGCCCCAGAAAAACCAGGAGTACGTCGGGCGATCGCCTCCAGATCCACGGACCGATCCAACTTCTTATTGCGGGCATGGACCTGCAAAATGCCCAAACGCCCCTTATAAGTCGGCAGATCGACGCTCACCTGACGGTCAAACCGACCCGGTCGCAGCAGGGCCGTATCCAAAACATCAGGGCGATTAGTTGCGGCAATAATAATGATCCCATTGTTAGTTTCAAATCCATCCATTTCCGTGAGCAACTGATTGAGAGTTTGCTCCCGTTCGTCATTCCCGCCGCCAAGGCCCGTGCCCCGTTGGCGTCCCACCGCATCGATTTCATCAATAAACACCAAACAGGGAGCATTTTCCTTCGCCTTTCTGAACAAATCCCGCACCCGGGACGCCCCGACCCCAACGAACATCTCCACAAATTCCGAACCCGAGATGCTGAAAAATGGCACCCCCGCTTCCCCCGCGATCGCCTTGGCCATCAGAGTTTTGCCCGTGCCCGGGGCTCCGATTAACAGCACCCCTCTGGGAATCTTTGCCCCCAGGGCTGTGAACTGTTCGGGTGTTTTCAGGAAAGTAACCACTTCTTGCAGTTCTTCCTTAGCTTCTTCTATCCCCGCCACATCATCGAAATTTACTCCTGTTTTCGCTTCCATTTGAAAGCGCGCTCGCGACTTGCCAAAATTCATTGCTTGACCCGTCGCCTGAGAGGAACGACGCAAAATCATCATCAATCCCGTAATCAACAGCAGAATCAACAGCAAATTTGTTAATATCCCTAGAATCGCACTGCTTCTAGCAGTCCGCTGCTCTCCAAATTCTACCTGATTGGCTTTCAGAGCCTCCAGCAGCTGGGGATTGCGATCGAATATTCTTACCTCGATTGTTTCCTTTTCGGAATCTAACTTAACTCGGGCAAGATTTTGCTCCGAGTCAATCTCAACGGCGCTCACTTCCCCGGCCTCAATTTTCTCTAACAGTTGGCTGTAACTCAGTCGGGGGCGATTTTTCTGTGCCAGAGCTGGCGTTTTCCCCAGTCCAGATGATAACATCATCATCCCACTGAGGGTCAAGGCACTGCCTACTGCAGCAACATACCTCATCCATGCTTTCATCGAGTCCCTTTTCATCTTTTCTCCTACTCAAGCCTGTTTCAGATCGCCTCCCATGGTCTTGGTTATGCATCAGCTGTTGCCGTACTTCTAGTATAGTGACTATAATAGGCGACAGCTCCCAAGCAGTCCCGTAAGGCAGGGGAACGCCAAAATGGAGTCAAGTACAGCCAGTAGTTGTTTGGGTGAAGCGTAGCGGTGGGATGGCATGATTTTCTGGTTAATATTTTTGGGACTGATTACTTACTTCATTGTTAAGCGTAGCGTTGCCGGCAGCACCCGGACGCCAGTATGGCTCTTGTGGCTAGTGCTCATGACACCGGCGCTGATTTGGACGGGGTGGACTTCGATCTATGGCCAGAATACGCCGCCGCCACGGGAGCTGATTTGGGGACCGTTTCTGATTTCTCCATTGCTGTACTGGTTGCTATTTCGGCTGGGACGCTGTCCGATGTCACGGCATCAGGCCGGACAGCAGCAAGATAAAAGTCGTACATCTGTCAAGCAGCAACCCACCCTGAAATTAGATCCCAAGGTCCAAAGCAAACTCAAGGACTGTTTTCCCTGGTCAGTCTACTACCTGACAGAGATTGAGTATAGACCTCAAGTGGTAGTCTGTCGGGGGCGACTGCGCACTACACCTCCGGTAGCCTATCAGACGATTCGGTCCAATATTGAGGATCAATTTGGCGATCGCTTCTTGGTGCTGTTTCAAGAAGGCTGGAATAGTCAATCCCAACCCTTCTTTACCCTGTTTCCTAATCCCGATGTTAATGCCACGGCTAAAAAGCAGACTCTCGAGCTGACGCGACCAGGTCTGGCCTTGGGACTGCTAGCTGTTACGGGTCTTACCACCACTTTCATCGGGACGATCGGGATTGTATCGACAGAAGAACTTTTTGCCGACCCCAAACTGTTACTTTTGGGCATGCCCTATGCCTTGGCGCTGATGTTGATTCTGGGCATCCATGAATTAGGTCATTATCTGACAGCGCGGCATTATGACATCCGTACCACCCTTCCCTATTTTATCCCAGTGCCTTTTTTCCTGGGAACCTTTGGAGCCTTCATTCAAATTCGTTCGGCAATCCCTAACCGCAAAGCAGTATTTGATGTGGGCATTGCGGGACCAGTGGCAGGTCTAGTTGCTACATTACCTTTATTGCTGTGGGGATTAGCCCATTCCCAGGTAGTACCGGAAAACCCCAATGCTAACTTATTGAGCTTCACGGCCCTCGACCCCAAGAGGTCTACCTTACTCGTCCTTCTGAGTAAATTGGTCTTAGGCAGTGCTTTAAAGCCAGACAGCGCGATTCAACTCCATCCTGTGGCTGTAGCTGGTTATTTGGGGTTGGTGGTTACGGCGCTGAATTTGATGCCAGTGGGACAACTAGACGGAGGTCATGTTGTCCATGCTATATTTGGGCAACGCATCGCTGTACTCATTGGTCACGTGACTCGATTCTTAGTTCTGATTCTAGCAATGATTAAGCGGGAATTTTTCTTGTGGGCGATCGTCCTCTTGTTTATGCCAGTCTATGACGAACCAGCCTTGAATGATGTGAGTACTCTGGATAACTGGCGCGACTTGGCTGGCTTGTTAGTAATAAGTTTATTATTGATGATTATTTTGCCGGCACCTAGGGCAATTACCCAGTTGTTATTAGGAGGTTGATAGTTGCTAGTTGACGATCGCTTTATAAGCGAATTAAGAAACCAGGTTTCTTGAAGAAACTTGGTTTCTGGGTTACTGATTAATATAGAGTTATCGGCAAAATTGAGATGCGACGAGCGCTGTATAATCAACAAGGAAAATGAATAATGAACAAATAAAAATACTCCAACAGCAATTAATCCAAGCAGAACAGGAACGAGATCGGGCCTATGCCAGTGAGGCCAACTGGCATAAACTCTACGAAACGGAAGCACAGCAGCGTCGGACAGAGGCAGAGTTAGCGCAGCAAACTATTGCGGAACTCAAGGCGAAAATTCAGGAACTGCAAGCAGATCCTCCAGATTATTCCGGAACAGTAGGAGAATCTATTTCTGATGAAGCGATCGCTTCACTGGTGGAAGAGTTACAAATACCAGCAGAGTTGAAGCAGAAATTGCTCTTAGCCCTTAGGGAGCGCGATCGCCTGGCCCTGGCACTGCAAGCAGAAAAAGAGCAACATGCCCATACTAAACAAAGTTTAACATCGACTCTGGTAGACGCGATCGAGCAGCTGAATAAAAACCGAGTTCAAAAGGAAGCATCTTCTGATCGCGCAGCGTGGCGCAGCCATGCGAACAGTTGACAGTTGATAGTTGTCAGTTGTCAGCGCACAATTACGGGTTCGGTTCAGTTGTTAATAATTGATTGTTAACGATTATTGTATTTATAAATAATCACGATTCAATTTTCGGCTACCAACGTAACGCGGGACAAATTCGCCCTAGGGAGCGGCCTCTATCTCTGTGGGCTGGAAGCCTTGCACCGTGGGCTGTCCCGGCTTAAGTTGGTAGCCTTAATACGGGAGAGCGGAACACGGTGATTACCAAAGGCGGTATGGCCCAGGTTACGGGCCATCGGTTGAAGTTCGATTTTTCGCGCAGCGTTCCCACGGATGCACTGCAAGGCATTTATCTGATCGACGAACAAAATAACCCCATTGCCATAATCATAATTGGGGAAAACAAACCTTCTCGCCTGATGTTCATGATGCCACCAGATCTCACTAGTGGAGAGTATACCCTGGAGGTGCGAACCAAAATAAACTCAGATCGACTGCGTAGCGGTCGCTTGGAGAAACAGTTGACAGTGGCTTGATGGAAGCATATCCCGATCGGGGCCAAGCTGGTGTTGCTCAACGGGCCAATAAGGCAAAGGGTTTCCCGAAATGCAGCCGGAGGTTTTACGACTTGCAGCACTAGGGTTTGCGGAATAACAGCACTAGGGTTTGCGGAATAACAGCACTATGTTTTTTGGAATGACAGCACTATGTTATGAGGAATAACAGCACTATGTTATTTTGAATGACAGCACTATGTTATGAGGAATAACAGCACTATGTTATGGGTGTGGTCTTGCGCCCGTTGTTACTCGGCCTCGCCGCCCGAACCCGTGCATGGTCCGGCTACTCGAACTAAGCCCGCCTGCGCGGGCTATATTACATGCATCATTGATGCACCTGGCTATCAACTACAAGTGATCGCACCCCGTTCCCACGGTTTGGCATCAGGCATACAACGAACGATCGCTAACCACTGACAGGCAAAGGAGCGGTCCTACGGCACTGACTAAAACCCCATTGCTTGAGCTACTGAGCCGATATCTGGTTCAATTCCCCGCTGCAAGGGATTGTTGCTATGTTTAATGGCGATATCCGGGTCTTTCAAACCGTTACCAGTCAGGACGCAAACTACTGTCGCCCCCGCTGGCACTTGCTCTTTGATCTTCAGCAAACCCGCCACAGATGCAGCAGATGCAGGTTCGCAGAAAATCCCTTCGCCACTGGCTAGCAACCGGTAGGCATCCAGAATTTCTTCGTCTGTGACAGCTGCAAATTGTCCTTGACTCGCTTCTTGGGCCGCGATCGCCTTTGACCAACTAGCGGGATTGCCGATGCGAATGGCGGTTGCTAATGTTTCTGGATCTGTTATTGGCTTTCCGGCGATAATCGGGGCGGCACCGGCGGCTTCAAATCCCATCATTCGGGGCAGGCGATCGCATTTTCCATCCTGATGATACTGACAAAATCCCATCCAGTAAGCAGTGATGTTGCCAGCATTGCCCACGGGGATGCACAACCAGTCGGGGGCATCTCCCAAATCATCTACTACCTCAAATGCACCGGTCTTCTGACCTTCTAAACGATAGGGATTGATTGAGTTTACCAGGGTGACGGGATAATCCGCCGCCATCTGCCGGACAATTTCCAGGGCTCGGTCAAAATTTCCCTTGATTGCCAGCACCTCCGCGCCGTAAACTAAAGCTTGAGCCAATTTTCCCAGGGCGATATAGCCATCTGGAACGATCACAAATGCTTTAAGTCCACCCCGCCGGGCATAGGCTGCTGCTGAGGCTGATGTATTGCCGGTGCTAGCACAAATTACTGCCTGGGCACCTTCTTCCTTGGCCTTGGAAACCGCCATCGTCATCCCCCGATCCTTGAAGCTGCCCGTGGGGTTCAGACCGTCAAATTTGACATATACTTGTACCTGTCTGCCGATCTGCCCCGTGATCGCCGGAGCCGGAATTAGGGGAGTGTTCCCCTCCAGTAAAGTGACAACTGGGGTAGTTTCAGTTACCGGCAGATAATTGCGGTAGGTTTCAATGAGACCGCGCCAGATGGGGCGTGTTGGGGTAGCCTTAAGGGAGTGGGAGTTTTCGGCTGACAGAGTAAGAGTCACTTTCGCTTGGTGGTTTGATTTCAATCTATTTGGTGCTTCTGTCCAGTTTAACCCGATTTTTCGCGCAGCGTTAGCCTGACCATAATTCCGGGAAATCACCGATCTTTTTGGGGATCGCTAGATTACCGACTGTTGCCGACCGGCGTAGCATGGGAGCAATGCGGTGCAGGTACAACGGCAACTAGCTGCTTGTACCCAAACCCAGACAAAAAAGCAGTTTTTTGGGGAAAACCGGTCTAAGCAGTCTATACTCGGAATTGCTGAATTTTTGCCCGATCGCCCTCAAAACCCATACTCAGAGCAGATTATAACCTATGTGAAAAGATAATTTGTGCAATTGACACTAGAGCAGTATAATGATCGGGAACGATGGGGCGAGTTACCGGGCAAGTTACCAGACAAAAAACGAACAAAATGAGTTTGACAGACCAAGTGATCCCAAATCCCAATACAATAGAACAATCATGGGTGTCTGTTCAGTTTCCTTTGACTACGGTAGGGGCACCGGTTGTTAATGGCGCTGGACGAGTTCTGATTGTTAAAACTACCAAGTGGCGGGGCACCTGGGGCGTACCGGGTGGTAAAGTAGAATGGGGCGAAACCCTAGAAGCGGCACTAGCCAGAGAATTTAGAGAAGAAGTCGGTCTAGAATTGACCCAGGTGCGCTTCGCATTATTACAAGAGGCTGTGCGAGACCCGCAATTTGTCCGGGATGCCCATTTCATCATGATCAACTACTATGCCTTCTCCGCGAGTGAAACCATTAGGCCCAACGAATAAATTGTCGAATGGGCCTGGGTGACTCCCCAACAGGCAATGTCTTATCCTCTCAATAGTTATACCCGCGTGTTGATTGCCGACTATATGGAAAAGATGATTGATAATTATGAGGGCCAGGAGGAGAGAAGATCATGTTGAAAAAGGCCCTGGTAACAGGATCGGCGGTGGGAATAGGACGGGCGATCGCACTGGATCTTGCAAGTAAAGGATTTGATGTCGCCTTTCACTATAATAAAAGTGCCGAAGCAGTCAAAAAAGCGAGTCAAGAAGCTGCTACCCACGGAGTAAAATATATTGCCCTGCAAGCAGATATCACCAAACTTGATCGAGCTAAGTTTCTAGTAGAAACGGCAGCGGAAAAACTCGGAGGCTTATCAGTGGTAGTAAATAACGTGGGTGACTATTTGGGAAAAAAAATTAGCCAAGTATCCGTAGAGGAATGGCATCAAATGCTTGATTCCAACCTCAATAGCGCTTTCTATGTTAATCAAACCGCAATCCCTTATCTAAAGGCAGCAGGTTGGGGACGGATCGTCAACTTTGCTTTCGCTAGTGCCCAAAATATGATAGCAGATGACATGCATCCAGTCTATAGAATTGCCAAAACGGGTATTATTGTCTATACTAAGTCCCTGGCATTAGAGTTGATTGAAGACAACATTACCGTAAATGTAGTTTCCCCAGGAGTTGCAGAAAATTCCATTGGTTTAGAGGGAACGATCCCGTTATTACCAACTAAAAGACCCGCAACCTTAAAAGAAATCAGCAATGCGGTGGGTTTCTTTATCAGCCCTGAAGCAGATTACATCACGGGACAAATTTTGGAAGTTGCGGGGGGGTGGAGGTTATAGTGTGGCCTGGAGTTCCTAAATTATGAGTCAAGTGGCTGGGGAATTGTTGTAAGACTGAAAAATTACTATCCTTGATGACAGGAGGTTATGCTGACTCTAGAAAATATCTACGAAATTTATGAAAGACATAAAGATGCCTTCAATGCTAGAGTTGAAGAGTTTAAACTGGGAGACAAAAGGTTTAACTTTAACGATAGAAAATCAATTTTAGGAATTGTTAATCTTTCCACAGATTCTTGGTATAAAAACAGCGTCTGTTATAATCCAGAGCAAGCTGTACGTCGTGCAATGGTACAGAAAATTCAAGGTGCAGATATCATAGACATTGGTATAGAATCTACAGTGCAAACAACAGAGAGAGTCGATGCTTTTAAACAAAACAGTAAAGTTTTGCCAGTTCTGGAAAGATTAAGTCAAGAATGTGTTTTAACTTCAGTGGAAACTTATTATCCTGAAGTTGTCAGAGAATGTTTAAAGGCTGGGGCAAATGTTATTAATTTGACAGGAGCAGAGAAAAGGGAGAAAATTTACCAAATTGTGTCTGAGTTCGATGCGGGAATTATTATGTGTTACGTGCAAGGGAAAAACGTGAGGGAGTTGGGAGACCTTAAGGTTGGAGACGATCCAATAGATTTAGTGTACGATTATTTCGCCCGAGAAGTGGAAACAGCAACTAAATTGGGTGTCCGAAAGATTTTTATCGATCCTGGAATTTGCTTTAGCTACAGCAATCTTTACACAAAAGAGGAATTCTATTCGTTGCGTATTTGATATCAGATAACAACTCTTTTAAATAGTTTTGGATGGGGTCGAGCCGGGAATCGCTTCCCGACCCTCCCTTGAGGAACCGGACTTGCGATTTTCACCGCATCCGGCTACTGGGTACTAGGCCCTTTTCATAGGTAGACTTAATAGGAATTACTTCCGTTAGCCCTTGCCGCCTGTCTTTTCTTCCCTTTCCTGGTTTAGCGAGTGGTTGTTCTGATAACCGTTAGTATCACCATTTTCAAGTCAGTTTTACCAGTTATCCATACCTTATCCTCCACTTGCGTTTCGGATTAGTTCCGTGGCTTTTTAGGATTACTCATTCCAGCAGCTTCCTAGTATCACCGACCCACGTCAGCGCTGGCTACCCAGCATCATCTACATTACTGTAGATGTTATCCCAGGAATTACCCCGGGCATTCGCTTCTTGGGCCATCCCTCCCCCCGTGGCTTGCGCTTAACATCTAACTTGTCCTGATGGACAGCACACGAGAGGTTACTTCGTTCCCTAACAACATTTCGCGATACCTTTAGGTCCACACTATACCCCGGGAGCTATTTGAGTACTATATTAGCCAGAGTCTAAAACTAATACTAGCTACCATTTCCTTTTTAGGCCAGCGCATATAGCCTTATTTCGCTGGTTCCTTATAACGAGGCTTGCACATGTTTGCCTGCTCTAACCTTGGATATCTTTCCTAGCGGCGTCACCGGCTTAGGCTGCCAGTTATCCTACATTTGAGTCCTCGCTTAGCACCACGATGATGTCGCTTCGTAGCACCGAGGACCGGTGTCACCCCCGTACCTGGGGGGAGGGGAATTTAACCCCCATGCGGTCAGAGTTCCCGGCTAATGAAACCGGGCTAGCGTTCCGTGTTTGACCACGTTAGGCTAGAACGAATCGCACAGACTCAGGAGGTTAGGGTTTCCAATTTGCAACCAAGTCCCCACTGCATCGGAATGTTTTGCAGAAGAGTTCAGAAGTTCTCAAACTTTTACTGCAGTGCTGGCGATATTGGGAAAAACAGATCTTATGAGAACTCATGAAGTGCCTAAAGTTAAGGCTGTTTTGGATACTCTGAGTTTATTTGAGTAGCGACATTAGGAGAGTGCGAGGTGACAGCGCGATCGCAGCGCGAAGTGTGGAAGAGGATTTGCGATCGGTCTCCCCCGAGCTCGCTACTTGCACAAAAGGGGGGACACCGTCGGATGATTAGTTCCGCTGGATAGATAAAGTCACTCCAGAACAATCTACTTTTTCGACCAGTTGACCGATCGTCTCTCGGGAGACTGGTTCTATCCAGTCGGGAGCTATTTCCGCCAATGGCACCAAAACAAAAGCTCTCTGGGTCATTCTCGGATGTGGAATTTGCAATTCGGGGGTTTCCAGGATTAAATCCTCAAATAATAGTAAATCCAAGTCTAGGGTTCGCGGTCCCCAACGCTCTTGACGGACTCGACAAAACTGGTCTTCAATCCCTAGTATAGTCTTGAGTAATTCTTGGGGATTTAGTTCTACTTCTAGGAGCGCACAACCATTGATATAATCCGGCTGTGATGGACCAATGGGGACAGTTTTGTACCAGCTAGAGTAGGTTTTGACGGTAATGCCGGGCGTTCGATCGAGGGTTTTCAGGGCCGCTTCTAGGGTGGCCAGGGAGTCCCCCAGGTTACTGCCCAGAGCGATCGCGCTTTGGGTGAGCTTTGTGGTTGCTGCCTTGTCAGGGTTTAAGACCATCACTTGCGGGAAGTTTGTCATATAACACGTTCACGAGCCGTACCATTGTAACCCGTTCGGTAGTTCTTCAGCGGCAAATTCGATGTGAAGAACCCGCCGATGGCTGGGTTGGCCTGCTGGTAGGGAGGAATGGACTAGCAATGGCTTCATCACCAGCACTCCGCCAGACTTAACAGTAGTAGTTATAGCATGTTTTTTGAGATTTGCAATTGTTTCCCGTGGGATAATTCCCCGATTATTTGATGTTGTCTTTCACTATAATAAAAGTGCAGAAGCAGCCAAACAAGCGAGTCAAGAAGCTGCTAACCACGGAGTCAAATCTATTACCATGCAAGCATATATTACCAAACTTACCTGTCGTTTTGGCCTCCAAATGATTAAGATTCAATAGCTCTCTGGGCCAGTACATCGTAGAACCAATTTTCCATACGATTTCCATAAACTTGCATGGTATATTCTGCTTCCGCCTGCTGTCGGCAAGCTAAGCGGTCGAGTTTGTCAAGATTGCGAATTGCTTTTACCAATTCTGCCACGTTGTCGGGCGGAACTAGCCAACCCGTTTTGCCGTGACGCACGATTTCAGCGGGACCTCCCTTATTGTAGGTAATGACAGGCACGCCGCAAGCCAATGATTGAATAGCAGTCATGCCGAATGCTTCAGTCCATCGATGGGTCATCAGATATCCTCGACTGCGCCGCAGCACTGACTGCATTTCGCTGATTGGCAGAAAGCCTAAATATTCTACCGGCGCTAAGGGATAATTTTGCTGGATACTCTCCCAGTAAGACTTATCCTGAAGCAAACCCATTATTTTCAAGAAAATACCAGTATTTTTTGCAGCCTCAACAGCATCTTCCAATCCTTTTTCAGGAGAAATTCGCGCCACCCACACCAGGTAATCCTCTGGTTTGTCACAGTATTGGTACTCTTTTATGTTAATACCATTTCCCACAATTCGACATCTGCTAGCAAATGGGAAAGTTTCTGCCTGAGCTTTTGTGTAAACGCCAATAGTACCGGGAAAACGAATGCTGGTTTGTTCGATAATATCATTCATCGCTTTTGACAGAGATCCCATACTTACCAGATGAGCAATGGGAACATTCATAAACGCCGATAGATAAAAAGGAAGCCAGTCGTAAGCAAAGTTAACTAGCAAATGGTAATTCGTTTGCTCTTCTCCAATCAACTCCCACATTCTGGTGAGTACGGAGTTAGTGGTTATTTGAATCGGGGCATCGCGATTTAATTCCTGCATGCTAGTTTGTAGCTCTCCGGCAATTTCAATTATGCGACAATCCACTTCTGTTATCGAACTCTGTGGCGCGACTATATCTACCTTATGTCCTCTGATAATCATCTCTCGGGCAATATTCTGTAATATGAATTCGACCCCACCACCAATGCCTGAACCAATAGCTCCCACAGGTGTAGAAGCAAATAATAAGCGTAACGGATTAGCTTGAGTAGCTGCCATTTTTTTGTCCTATACTTGCCATGCATACTTATAGCAATAGTCCGGACAGTTTTTAGGTAAACGGCTGAAACCCTGATTATCCGGGCGATGGTTGGTTAGTGGGGCTATTTCCGAGCCCGAAACCCGCATTCTACCGTTGCCACTGTCCGAAGTATTGTTATAGATGTTTCGTTCGATACTTCAAAGTTTTCGATAACACCGGGTTGTAATTAAATGCGGGTGAAACACTTCTAAAAAATGCGATTGCAGCGTTTTAAAAAAATATTCCACAATAGCAGAATCGTCTAATAGAAACGGAAATTGGTTGTCAAAGCCCTTATGAAAATACCAATTAATTAAAAATTTCCCATCGTCACTCAGCAGTTTATAAAACTCAATTAACTGTGATATTGGATCTCTTAAATGTTCCATGACGTCAAAACACATAATCGTGTCAAATGATTCGTCAATTCCCAATTTTGATGTGACGTGAATTTTGTGAGATAACCCTAATTTTTGCGATCGCTCGATGACGAAATCGCAGTTAATGAGATTTACATCTAAATACTGAACTTGCGTAACATCGGGACACAAAGCTGCTGCGAGCAAGTGTGTTCGGATCCCCCCGCCAAAATCCAAAACGCGACCTTTGGTAAAATCCGCGATCAACTGTAGCATATTGCTGATATAATCGCAGCTTTCTAAATGCCACGCTGCTAATGACAAAATATAAGCCGTTCCCACTCGATCGCGTAGCGTGCGCGCAGCGCAATCTCGATAAAATTCATTCGCTGCTTCCCAATCAAAGTTTTCTCTTAATTCGGCGAGAGCTTGATAACCTTCCTGAAGTCGAATCTGAAGGTCTGTCGATCCATATTCAAAAACGCCTGGATGTGATTTTCCAGATCTAAATGATTGTCCCAGTAAGCCTTTAGAAACTCTGGTTTAGCTGCGGTTAACATAGAAAAAAACTCCTGACTCCTCTAAATTTATCTTGATGTTGCCCCTGTCAAGGACTCATTGATTACTCATTAGGTTGAGTAGTACCATCTTTTTACCTTTCTTTTTGTCCCATATTTGCATGGAGTATTGCACCATTGAGCACTGAGTTCGTGGCTGCAAAATAAATGGTTTGTGCAATCTCGGCAGGTTCGATTAAACGATTTTGAGCATTCATACTTTTTATCTGATCGATGATCGTTGAATCGTGATTAAGATGATTGCGCAACATTGGGGTATCGGTAAAACCAGGACAAACACAGGTTGTATGAATACCTCGATCCATTAAATCCTGGCAAGTGGCTCGCATTAGTCCCACGGCTGCGTGTTTGGAGGTGACATAACTAAAGGCACCAGGCACCGCCTTTTCGGAAAGGGTAGAACCCACATAAATGATGGCAGAACCATTTGACATTTTTGGCAAAACTATCTGATTCAATATAGTTGGAGCCACTAGATTAATTTCCAGGATATCTCGGAAATTATTGGCTTCAATATTTTCCACATTATCCTTGTCTAACCGGGCAGCATTGTGGACTAAAATCACTGTTTCGGCATTTTCCAGTTGCGGGAGTAACTCTGTTTTCAGGCGGGACTCAAAAAAGTTTTGAGTCAAATCTACCTGAATATTGACCACCTCACTCAATGGACATAAATTTCTGGAAAGATTGATCGCTTGAAAACCCTTATCAAGAAATAGTTTAGCTGTCGCCAATCCTATGCCGCGACTTCCACCAGTTATCACCAAATATTTTTTGCTCATTTTTTACTCCAAAAACTGCTACCTGACTGACCCGGACCTGAGAAAATTTTAACCTCTATTGCGTGAATTAGATGCTCTGGGTGAGCTTCTACATGGACAATTAATTGTTGTAGAAACCAATGAGAAAGCTCCTCTACAGTAATATTTAGCACGGGTAGCAATTTTACATCTCTTTTAAGGAATGGGATTTTTTCTTTGTCATGATTGAAGAAAGCATAGATATATTCATCGGCTTCTTCTATTCTGAGATAATGATTTTTCAATGGTAGTAGTACCACTTCATCAAGAAATTGACAGTTCTCAAAGATAATTTTTTTGTAAATACCATAATCAAAGGTCATGCCATTTTCCATCACTTCAGCCTCGAACATAGCATAGACGGAAAAACTGTGACCATGGAGGTTTTCTCGTTCCCTCTCGGAAAAAATAGTGAAATGACCTGCTGCAAATCTCATTCTTTCTTTAAAAATTTCTATTTTAGTTAGTCGTTTTTCCATAAAATATTAGCAGTTTATTTACTTTCACTTTTATGATTTAGCTTGACTCATTAGGGTGCATCTCAGCTTTGCAAATGGAGCAATTTAAGATTGTTTCATTGAGCAAGCTAAAATTGCAAAATTTCTCCATTTTCCCTTCTCAATTCGCAATTAGCCATTTTGCATTTGCAAATACAAATGCAAAAGTGAGATGCTCCCACTCATTAGTCTCACTCTCCCGATTTATTTTTGGCTTTTCACAACTTCGGGCACTGGTTCAGTTTGATTAATAAAACTGCTGAAACCCTTACAGGGCAGGTGTTTAGGCAATTGAGGATCGAAGATATATATCCCTTACTGAATGAGGGTTTCAGGCGAGCATTTAATTAGACTGAACCAGTGCCCTACACCCAGCTTAATGATTCCAGATTGAACAGCACGTCAGCGGCGAAAGGTAATTTCGTTCAACCCGTACCGAGAAATTACTGGCCTCATCCTGGGAAGAAGGGGACGCGGGGTTTGAGGATGTCGGGAGCAGTGGCCAAGGTGACCGCAGTGCGATCGGGGAAAGGGCGCTTGTACAGAACTAGGTCCGTGTTATATACGCCGGTGTTGTCGATCTCCGCACCATACTCCATTGCCAGGGGAACCAGTTCAGCTAGCCGGTTGGGTTCGTAAGCATCGTCAGCATCAAAGTTGGCGATCGCCTGCCCTGTAGAAATCTCAATGGCAGCGTTACGGGCGACAGCCTCTCCATTCCCAGAGCTACCGGTGAAGGTTTGTTTCAAGCGGCGATCGCTAATACCTTGGTCTGAGAGCAAAGATAAGTAATCTACAGTATCATCCGAGGCGATCGCCGCCTCCCAGTTGCTATAGGTTTGGGCCAGGAGGCTTTGCACCGCTAGCGCAATCGTGCTTTCGGCTCGGTATGCTGGAATAATAATGCTGACTAGGGGCTGGCTATTCTTAGACATATTACTATACATACAATTCCCACAAAGCTTGGTTCTCTACCTTAAGAATATCTTTATAATTCAATTTCTGCTTCTTGTCCTCAACATCCAACCTCCTCACTCCCGAACAGTCTGCCTTTTCGACCAGTTGGGCGATCGCCTCTCCGGAGACTGGTTCTCTCCAGTCAAAAGCAATTTCCGCCAATGGCACTAAAACAAAAGCTCTCTCATTCATCCGGGGGTGAGGGATTTCCAGTTTCGGCGTAGAGAGAATCAAATCGGCAAATAACAGTATATCTAAATCGATAGTTCGCGGTCCCCAACGTTCTCGACAGACTCTGCCAAACTTGCGTTCAATGTCTAGCAATGTCTCTAACAATTCGGACGGACTTAGCTGTACCTCTAAGATAGCACAGCCATTGAGATAATCTGGTTGTGGCGGTCCTATGGGTGCCGTATTGTACCAGCTAGAGTAGGCTTTTACGGTAATGCCGGGCGTTCGATCGAGGGTTTTAAGGGCCGCTTCTAGGGTGGCCCAAGAGTCCCCTAGGTTGCTGCCCAGAGCGATCGCGCTTTGGGTGAGCTTTGTGGTTGCTGCCTTGTCAGTTAATACCATCACTTGCGGTAAGTTTTTCATCTAATCTGTTCGCGAGCCATACCATTGTAACCCGTTCGGTAGTTCTTCAGCAGCAAATTCGATGTGAAGAACCCGCCGATGGCTGGGTTGGCCTGCTGGTAGGGAGGAATGGACTAGCAATGGCTTCATCACCAGCACTCCGCCAGACTTAACAGTAGTAGTTATAGCATGTTTTTTGAGATTTGCAATTGTTTCCCGTGGGAGAATTCCCCGATTATGGGAACCTGGTATTAGACGTAGGGCACCGTTGTCAGCATCTGCATTATCTAGATGAATGCGTAGGGTTAGCATTTTCTCTAATATACTCACGGGAGGCTGGACGCGATCTACCCTCTCTTTAATCGACCAGGGACCGAAACCTTCCGTGTCGATGCGTTGGCCCACGGCAATGGTAAGAGCCTGATGCCAGGATACTCCCCAGTTTGCTTCTGGGTTTTTGTCAAAGAAAATGCCCCGCACGGGAAAAGCCCGATCGGTTATACGAGGGCGCGGATGGCTGTTTCCTCACATAGCTGACGCACTGCCCGAATGATTTCCAGGAGGCGACGCATGCCATAGTGCTTAGCGGCTCTGTGTTCTCGGGCCGATCGCACTTCAGATATTAGATCGGCTACCTGATGCTTGTCAAGCACTCCCGGAACCAGGCTAAACCCATGCTGCTCTACAGTCTGACAGTAGGAAGTGCTCTCCATCTTATCACTTATCAATTTGATATGGTATATCTTAGCCTGGAGACATCTTGCTGGGCGATGGCCGATCGGGAGAGCCCCGGGTGTGGTCAAAACCCGTTGATACGCTACAAGGCATGGATATCCCCCCAGGATATCGCGAAGGAGGGCCGTGAGACTCTTCACATCTCATGATGAACGGTTGCCAACGGGCGCAAGACCACACCAGTTTTAAACCCCAACCGAGAGGTTTTAAACCCCAACCGAGAGGTTTTAAACCCCAACCGAGAGGTTTTAAACCACAACCAAGAGGTTTTAAACCACAACCGAGAGGTTTTAAACCTCAACCGAGAGGTTTAAAACCTCAACCGAGAGGTTTTAAACCCAAACAGTGGGGCACCGGAAACGCGGGTGTGGTCATGCATTAGTTGCATAGGGATCCCCCCCCAAACCCCCCCGCGCCAATTGGGCTATGGAAGCTTCCCGAATTGCGCGGTTTCCCCCGAAGATGCGGGGGGTTTGGGGGGATCCGGGGGTTTGGGGGGATCCTCCGACTGAGAGGGCCCATGTTAGATCGACGGGTTTTGACCACACCCGAGAGCCCCGTCCGAGAGAAATATCTTGAGAAAATTTGATACAATTTAAGTTAATCAGCTAAGATAAGGTAAATATTACACAGAAGAGCTACTTGATGGAACTAGAAAAACTGGGCCAATATAAGGAATATGAAGAATCGGTTTTCCAGGGACTAGAGGGGGTGAAGCAGCCTTTGCCAGACTGGGTGCCACTGGATCGCCGTCAGAGTCTGGAAAGCCTCAGACAAGCAGCCACCAAAACAGTAGAACTAGCATCGTCGCCGGTGAAGAACGGGGTGATGGGAGAATTCAGTAGCGGCAAAACCTTGCTGTTGGGAAGCTTGATCGGCTACGCGGATGCTTTACCGGTCAGTGAAACCTCCACTACAGGCAACGTAACTGCTGTCCACCTGATGCAGGAAGACTCACTCCAGACCACTAAGGTGGACCAGTTGCAGCAACATCAGTAAAATGATGCGTTCAGAGATGTAAGAGCAGAGCGATAAAAGAAGATCAACATGAAAGAGAATGCACACTATGAAAATGCCGTTGATATTTTGAGCACGATGTCTATTTTAAAGGAATCCTTTTCTGTTACTGAAATAGAACTTTTCGTAAAGATGATGAACTTTCAAAGATACAAAGAAAAGGTTAACATTATGAGTAAAGGTGAGCCAGCTACCTCTCTCATGTGTCTTGTCGCTGGTGAGGCTCGTGTTATTTCCAGGGGTCATCAATTGGCAATATTACGAGTAGGGGAAATATTTGGAGAATCGATGTTTTCTGACGAAGGCATTCGCACGGCTGATGTAATCGCGAGTGAAGATGTCTCTGTTATAATCTTTACAGTAGAGGATCATGAAAGGCTAACAAGGATTTCTCCAAGCATCGCTCTAAAGTACAAGATTTTTTTTGAGTCGATTTACCAACATAACAAAAATAAAGATAATAAGTTTTTCCATGTCGATTCCACAAAGTATCTTGCCCTCATCGCTCATAACGAAATGAAAAGTAGCTTGGTTGAGTTTGTGAAACAACACATAAAATTGATTACTAAATTCCCACTTGTGGCCACAGGTACTACGGGACTCCTTCTTTACCAAACAGCAGGTGTGGTACTTTCTCGAAAAGTAAAGTCTGGACCTTTAGGAGGGGATCAAGCCATTAGAAGTATGATTTCCACAGGTAATATCTGTGGTGTATTTTTCTTTCGTGATCCTCTTTCTTCACACCCTCATCATGCGGATATTGAAGCGCTATCAAGATTATGTGATGTCTATCAAATTCCGTTGGCCACCAACCATTCTACTGCTGAAGCTGTTTTATTATATTTAAACAATACTCCTTCAGAAGGTAAACATACTTTCAATCCAGCATTGACAAAATATAAACAACAGCAGAGTCGTGTAGTTCAAAAACCTGAGTTCTGAATCAGGAATAGCGTAGCTGGTAAAAAAAAGATGTTGACATCCTCCCCGGCCTAAAGGCACAGGGATTCCTACCGAGCCAAAGCTCCTCGGCGGGTTGACGTTTCATTGGCTGCTGCGCCCACCCCTTCCAACATTTTCGGGATTCGCCGCCAGGAGCCCCCCCCGTTAGCGTAGCGGCGCGACGCAGGAGCGCTAGCAATCTCACCGCGCTGTATCCTGGGTAGCGCGAGTAGCGCTCCCAGGATACAGCGAACGACGCCGGAGTGATCTTTATCTCATACGAGGCGGGGGGATTGCTAGCCCTCCTGGCGTCGGGCCGCTGCGCTAACGAGGGGGGGTTAACTCGGTTCCGCATAAGTTAATCGCTACGTACCCCCCCCTCGCAATGACAAATAAGATGCAAAACCTACAAAGTATTGACCGATGTGCTAGCTCATCGTCGTACCACTGCGATCGTAGCTCGCTCGGAAACTGGAATGAGGCTTTCCTTGAATGTGGTTCCAATAGTAGCTGCTTCCACCGGTAATCCCACTTCTGCTGCCGATCGACCCAGCATCGATTGCTCCCGATTCTTGACTAGATGATGATGACGCATCATTAAGGCCCGAGCAAGTTCAAGAGCAGACATTTTCACATCCTCCGAGCGTATAATTGATCTGTGATTAACTGTTGACTATCAAACCGGTTGTTCTAGCTCATCGTCGCACCACTGCGATCGTAGTTTTTCCGGAAAGTAGGATGGGGTTTTCCTTGAATGTGGTTCCAATGGTTAGCTGCTTCCGCTGGTAATCCCGCTTCCGCTGCCGATCGACCTAGCATCGATTGCTGGCGATTCTTGACTAGATGATGATGACGCATCATTAGGGCCCGCGCTTGTTCTTGAGTAGACATCTGAGGATCCTCCTTTGCTTTTCAGACCAATGGTTAACTTTCTTTCTCTTACATTTATAACTATAACCAACAAACTGTAGCGAAATTAACAAAATAGCCCTACTTTACAAAAATTTACACAATTTTTCCTTGTGTAACCGGCGAATAACAGCAATAGCACAACCCACCAGTAGTAGGGTGGGCACCGCTCACCAGTAGCTAGAGCGCCGGTCAATAAACAGGGCTTGGAGTGCAGCATTGAGATCTCGAAGATACCTGCATCTATAACCCGGTTTATCGCTTATAGAACGCCGGTCAAGCGGTTCGACTTCGCGGTCTCAGAGGATAGAAAAACTGGCGATCGCCCCAACCCGGGCAGGCGAGACGCCCGCCCTACGAACCTGGAAACAAACCTGACGAAGAACGGGACTCAGGACTGCCATCCTGTGGTAAGCTCTTGGGAATCAGTAATGGTACAGGAAAAAATAAGTGTCAGTTGAGGAGCATTTTCTTAGGGTCGGAGCCCTGGAATGGTTTTATCGGGAGTCTTTACCAGTTTCTAACAGTGAAAAACCACCGGTGCTGCTGCTACACGGCTTGGTCTCCCAGGGTTACAGCTATCGGGACATTCTGCCAGTCTTGGCAGAACAGGGGTTTCGGGCGATCGCCCCGGACTGGATCGGTTTCGGTTTCTCTGCTAAACCTGGCAAGCGGGACTTTGCCTACACCCCCGATGCTTTCGTAACCGCCTTGGCAGCATTTATAGATGCCTTAGAATGCGATCGCATTTCCCTGGTCGTGCAAGGATTTGTCGGATCTGCCGGTTTACAATATGCTCTGCGTCACCCTGAGAAGATCGCACGCTTGGCAGTCCTGAATACCCCCCTTTCCACCGAGGCCCAGTTGCCCTGGAAGATCAAACAGTTAGGGTTGCCCTTGCTGGGAGAGGTATTTACCCAAGACCCCCTGTTGGTCGATCGCACTTTGGAAGGCGGCGGCCCCTACCAGGTAGCAGATAAAGATTTAGATGTCTATCGCCGTCCCTTTCTCCAAAGTTCGGCAGCCGGACGTGCCCTGTTCATCACTATCCGTAACCTCCGGCTGCAACAGGTGACCGCAGAAATAGAGAAGGGCTTTAGCCAATGGCCGCAACCAACCCTGATCGTTTGGGGCACCTCAGACCCCTGGTTACCCTTAACCCAGGCCCAAAGCTTTGCCAGTTCCCTGGCCAATGGCGAAGTAGTCCCCCTAGAACAGGTAGGACATTATGCTCAAGAGGACTGGCATGAAAAGGTTAGCGAGGTTCTCCTGCCTTTCCTGCGCCGTCAAGAAACTTAGCTAGTTAAATCTGATGCCGAATTATGATATATTTCTTTAACTCAAGTTGCGACCTATAAAAATTGGATACAAAAAGCTATGATAAAGAGAATTATTTTCAACTCTAATCCCTTAGATGTAACAGCATGAATTGACTTGGGAAACAAATTGATGATTCGACTAAAACAGGTTTCAACTTGTTTTCTTGTTACTTTTTGTATATATTCAAAACAAGAATATTCTTTTCTTTTTGAGTTCTTTTTTCGCAAAGGTTTTAACATTATACTTGACGACTCTTTTAGTAAATCCTCTAATTGATAATCATTATAAGCTTTATCTCCATAAACTATTGAATTTGATGGTAAGTCAAAGCCAAAAGATTGCAAAACTTTAACATCATTATAACTACCAGTATCTAGATAAAATTCTATTGGCTTTCCATTTTTGTTTACCAACATATGAACTCTTAATCCATAAAAATAACGTTTTTTACTGGCAATATACCCTCGATATTCTTCCTTGTTATAAATTTGGCATCTATCAATCCTAATATTATCACATACTGGCACCGGGAAACTATCAAGAATATATTCTTGACCCGGATTGAGCTCTTTAAATGTTTGAGCTATAACTTGGAAGAAAAACATCCAAATTGGTTCGTCAATATTGTGTAATCGACGATTGAACCTACTTTTACTTAACAGATTTTTTATATACTTGTGTTGGACCATAAATTGACAAGAGCGATCGTGGTGTCCTCCGAAAAAATATGCAGCAACTAATCCGACTGTCATCACTTCGGCATTGTTCATTTTTACTTGTGGATCTTCTTTTATATTTAACGCTTTTAGTAGCTCGTCACAAAGAACAAAAATTGTTGTAATCATATCTTCCATCATCTACATCCCCCAGCAATTAACTATTATTTTAGTACATTATAACCTATAAACAGCCAACCCGCCGTCTAGCACAAAAAAAATATAATTTTGTATCAAAAGCTACGAAATATCCCAAATATCTGTAAAGTCTAAGTGGGTAATTCATATTTTTTTTAATAGGTCGCAACTTAGGTTATTTCTTTAACATAATTCCCCCCATGATGGGGCAGTTTAATTTGTTGAATAGCAAGATTGGATGAAGTTATGTTACGATATCGCTCTTTTCTAGCTTTAGTATTGACACTGGTGACAGTGTTTGTAGTCAGCTGTGCCACGCCCACTGCCCAGCAGCCCCTATATGACCAGTCCAAGCTAGCCCAAGTTGAAATCTTCCTTCCCAGAATACTTTCCACCCGCGATCGGATGCCAGAACTAGAGGATCTGATCGAAGAACGGGACTGGGTATTTGTCAGCAACTTTATCCACGGACCCCTGGGAGACTTGCGGCGTCAGATGAAAAGTTTGGCTTATAACCTGCTTCCCGCAGATGAAAAAGCAGCTTTAGACGTCGCCGATCGGCTGTTCGATGACTTAGTAGCCATTGACGCAGCCGCCGAAGCAAACAGCTATGCCCAAGCAGCGGTTAGTTACAAAGCTGCCATTAAGGATTTTGACAGTTTCTTAGATCTGATTCCCACAAAGGGTTAGTCTCTCTCACCTGACTTTGGTGACTTCTCTGTTTTTACTCTCGGGTGGGCGATCGCCCACCCGACTATTATAGAATTATGACTCTTGTAATCATCATCGGCTGTGGCGCGATCGGGGCCATGACAGCCTATGAACTCAGCCAAGTTCAGGGACTACAAATCACTGTCATTGACAAGCAACCCCCCGCCCAAGCAGCAACAGGTGCGGCCCTCGGGGTGATGATGGGCATTATCTCTGGGAAAGTCAAGGGCCGGGCCTGGGAACTGCGCCAAACTAGTATCCGACGCTATGAAACTTTGATTACAGAACTAGAAGAGATTACACAGGGCCAGATCCCTTTTAATCGTCAAGGCATTCTCAAGCTTTGCACTGAGTCTGAAGAGTTAGAAAAAGGGCAACAGTTAGCAGAAATTCGTCGGTCTCAGGGCTGGCAGCTGGAAATTTGGGATGCCGATCGCTTATTATCTCACTGTCGGCATTTGAGCGATCGCTTCTACGGTGCGATCTATTCTCCCCAAGATAGACAAGTAGATCCTACTGCTCTCACCCATGCCTTGGTTACCGCAGCCCAAGGCAATGGCGTTACATTTAAGTTTGGTGTTAATGTAGAGGGGTTAGCAACATCCGACGGAGGCCGCTGTCTTATTCAGACTAATGCGGGAAATATGAAGTGCGATCGCTTAGTAATTGCAGCTGGGTTGGGGTCCACAGAGTTAACAAAATCTTTACAAAAAACTATTGACATTCGCCCAGTATTAGGGCAAGCTGTACAGTTAGGGGGAGTGAGCTTGGGAAATCAGGAGTTTCAGCCCGCTATTACAGCAGATGATATCCATATCGTCCCCGTGGGCGATTGCGCTGCGCGCACACGGCTACGCCTAAGCGATCGGAATTACTGGGTGGGGGCCACGGTAGAATTTCCCACAGCTACAGGTGAAATAGCAGCAGACCCGAAGAATTTGCAGATGGTTAAGGAAAAGGCGATCGCCATTTGTCCCGCCCTTGCAGATGGGGCGATCGTCAAGCAATGGTCGGGTTTACGTCCCCGTCCTTCCGGACGGCCAGCCCCCATTATCGGTCATCTGCCAGGTGATGATAACATATTGCTAGCCACAGGTCACTATCGCAATGGCATCTTACTCGCACCCGCCACCGCCCAAGCAATCAGAAAGGCGATCGCGCAGGACGGGCATCTTGCCTGTCACGGGCATCCTGTACAGGACTGTTAACGAACTTTATCGCTGAGTAGAGATGCAAGAACCGCTAGTGGTTTGGTGGATGTTTGTCCCAGGTTTAATTTAATTGTAGGATTCAGACAATTTCACTTCTTAAGTCAATTATGGGCGAGGAAGCAGAATATAATTGTTAAAGAGCCAGTGGCCCAGAGTATTCTGTTTCTTTCAGCTAACCCTTAGTATGGAAGTGGGGATATTGAGATGCATCATAAGTTGGAAGTTTGAATTGCTTAGTAGTTGTAGTGAGTAGAGAGAGAGTATGACGGGAAAATCACAAGAATATCTACGTCCGGTCCGAGAGATTATCTCGATTGTAGTAGCATTGACGATTTTGGCGGGCATATTTTTTATCGCCCCGAAATTCGGAACAACAATTCAATTTAAGCAGGAGATCAATGACGAAATTGCGGGGATAATCGTCGTGCTATCCTTTGTTTCCCTGGCGGTACGCAGCTCCGTCAAAAGCTTTGTTGGTGCTGTCCGCGATGTGGGCCAAGAAAGGCTAGAAAAACTGAATAAAAAGAAAGAAATTGACCGCAATTTCATTAAGAATGTCAAGGAAAAGATTGAGGAGAAGATTAAAAATAATCAGTTAAGTTCAAATGAAGAATTGGAGTCTCTATTCGATCAGGAATTCGCTCCATTGTTATCAAAAGGAAAGGAATTATATCAGGAGCAAACTGAAATAATGGCGGCGCTCAATGAATACGAAGCAAACACGGAACTGATCAGCAATCTGGCAACGATCGTAGCAGGTTTGCTAGTCAGCATGGTAGGGGTGCGAACCCTGGGCACTTTTTGCGAGTACGACTCGCTATCGGGCTTGCAACTGCGGTTTTTTGAGGCTGTTGATATTGTGTTGACTGCGGGATTGGTTTTGGGCGGTAGAGAAGCGATCAATGGGTTGACTGCTATAATTCAAAATGCTACCCCAAACACCACGAGTCAGTCCGCCTCCACGAGCAAGTAGCGATCGCTGCTAATTGTTAATTGCCATGAATGGCAGTGAAATCAAAGATGCCCACCAAACCCGATTTCGCCGAAGAAACCGGGTACGAGACTTTCACAACTGATTGATAATTGCTATATTATAAGATCAGATCGCATAACTTGATATTAGCCAATGAAAGTAATTTTCTGCGGAACCCCTGAATTTGCCGTGCCCAGCCTCGATCGCCTGCTGTCCAATCCCTTCTTTGAAGTTGTGGGCGTAGTTACCCAGCCAGATAAACGGCGGGGACGCGGGAATAAACTAACACCTTCACCAGTAAAAACTGTAGCACTGACTCATAACTTACCAGTTTGGCAGCCCCAACGGATCAAAAAAGATGCCGCCACCCTTAGCCAATTGCAACAGGCCCAGGCTGATGTATTCGTAGTGGTAGCCTACGGGCAAATTCTTTCTAAAAAGATTCTGGACATGCCTCAACTAGGATGCATTAACGTTCACGGTTCTATTTTACCCCAGTATCGGGGGGCTGCACCAATTCAGTGGAGTCTATATCATGGTGAGACGGAAACTTGCATTACTACTATACTGATGGATGCAGGCATGGATACAGGTGATATGCTGCTGAAATCCTTTACTCCTATTGGGTTACTCGATAATGCCCAGGAATTGGCTCAGACCCTTGCCAGTACGGGGGCTGATTTGTTAGTAGAAACCCTGCTGAAGTGGGAACGTTCTGAAATTACACCCATTCGGCAAGATGCCTCGGAAGCAACCTATGCGCCACTGATTACCAAAGCAGATTACTTGCTCTCATGGTCCAGAAGCGCGATCGCCCTGCACAATCAAATTAGAGGATTTTGCCCCAACTCTGTAGCCTCATTTCGCGGTAAATCCTTGAAAATCACTGCCACAGCCCCTCTCGGCGACCAATACTGGCATCAGCTACCGCCAGAATTGGCCATTTTAGAACAGAATTGGGCCTCACTCTCTGCCAATACTGGGCGTCCTGGAGAAGTAGTGAGCATTGCCAAGCGGATAGGACCAATTATTCAAACTGGCAAAGGATTATTACTATTGCGGCAAGTCCAGCTGGCGGGTAAACGCGCTCAGTCTGGGTGGGATTTTGCCAATGGTGTCCGCTTGGCAGTAGGAGAGATATTAGAAAATGGACAGTAAAGTGAACAATAGCTCAAACACAAGTAAGGTGGGTCGCGCCCACCGAAGGCAAAGATTTTTCATAAAAACGACAAGAATCGCATGGTCCCACTGGGTTAACTGCACAGCGCACCAGTTCAGAATGAGCATTGAAGCGACAACTGGCGTCTCCCAGCACCCAGCGTCCATCGATCAGACTTTTCTCAGCTGGACGTGGTGCGGACTGGACAATAAGGGCAATTTTGTGCAAGCGATAGCGTCCTGACTTCAGCTTGTAGCGGTGGCGACGTTCTAGGACAGCGTAGGTTTTACCTTTGAGGTCGAGATAGTGACCGGGTTGGGGGTTCCAATCTAGTGTCAGGTTTCCAAGGGTCTGACGCGGATGCGTCAGAATCACCTCTATGGGTAGAGAATCTGGCTCCATAATTAATGTGTTCGGTAATACATAATTATCCAAGATATCGCATCAACGCCGAAAGCCTGCCACTGTTTAGATTCTCAATAGAATTGTTTTGCACCGACTGCCTCCCGTTTGTAGTAAGCACTTTAGTGCTTCCCCGTTTGTAGTAAGCACTAAAGTGCTTCCCAGGCGCGATCGCCCCATGCAGTCTGGAGAATCATAGCACAAATTCCTGGCGATACTGCTGCGCAGTCGCTGCGCGAACGGGTGAGTGTGGCCAATATGACGACCATTACATCGACCAGCTGGAGAGTCGGTCGCTGTAGAACGGATTTTGGAGCGAGGCATATATCTATTATTGTCTAGAAAAATATAGCATTATCACGATGCCAAAGGCTGAATAACGCTCTTCTGGGCAGCTCATAATTATCACATGCTGAATAGCGCAAGCATGAGAGCACATAATTATCGCAGTCTGCTGAATGAAGATTTCTTCGCAGTACTGTTCGATTGCTTTCTGGAATGAAGCGATTGTGGGAAAAAATGGACATCTCTAGCAGACGATTGTCGCCGGGTAACCAATCTTAGCCGTGTGACGACATCTCTGTCTTGCTATTGAATGTCTCGATTGCTAATTAATAATTGATAATTGATAATTAATAATTGGAAATTGTCCAAGTTCACCCTGTTATCTTAGTCCCAGTCGTCCTTATCTATTTGCTTCTATGAGATGCACCCGATATAATCTGACCACTGACTCCCAGGCGATCCGCCCGTCCTACGCCCCCGGACAGGCGATCCGCCCGTCCTACGCAACTAACCACCGATCATGAGAATTTTATTTCTACATCCCAATTTTCCGGCCCAGTTTCGTCATCTAGCTACCTCCTTTGGTAGCGACCCTAAAAATCAGGTAGTATTTGCCACCAAAAACGAACGCCCAGAATGGGTGATACCGGAAGTACAAAAGGTTGTCTATACCCCCAGTCGGGAAGCGCGTCCAGAAACCCATCATTATGTCCGGACCCTAGAAAATGCCGTATTGCAAGGACAAGCAGTATTTCGCATCGCCGAAAAACTCAAATCAATGGGATTTTTCCCGGATATAGTTTACGGACATTCCGGTTGGGGGCCGACCCTGTTTATGAAAGACGCCTTTCCTAAGACAAAACTAATGTGTTTCTTTGAATGGTTCTATCATTCCCGGGGTTCTGACGCCGACTTTGACCCAGCGGACCCCCTGACAGTAGACGATCTATGTCGCATCCGGTTAAAGAATGCCCCCATTTTGCAAGATTTGTACGCCTGCGACTGGGGACTGTCTCCCACCGAGTGGCAAAAATCGCAGTTTCCGCCAGAATTCCACGATCGGATTTCCGTAATTCATGATGGGGTAGATACAGATTACTTTCAGCCCGTACCCGATGCCAAACTGGTGTTACCAGAGTTAGATTTATCCGGAGTTGACGAGATTGTCACCTACGTGTCCCGGGGGATGGAACCCTATAGAGGCTTTCCCCAGTTTATCGAATCCTTGGCTTATCTCCTGGAACGTAGAGCCAATTGTCATGTCGTAGCTGTCGGTTCTGAACGAGTATGTTATGGCAAATCCCTGCCCGATGGCAAGAGCTATAAAGCATACATGCAAGAAAAAGTCAAGCTAGATTGGTCGCGAGTGCATTTTGTCGGTTCCTTACCCTATGGCCTTTACTTAAAAGTAATTCAAGCATCTTCTGCCCATATTTATTTAACTCGACCCTTTGTCTTATCCTGGTCCATGATTGAGTCCATGTCAGTGGGATGTGCGATCGTGGCCTCGGACACACCACCGGTGCGGGAGGTAATCCGGGATGGGGAAAATGGCTTACTGGTAGACTTCTTTTCTCCCAAGCAGATAGCTGATAGAGTAGGTGAGGTGCTGGATCATCCCACCCGCATGGCCGACTTACGCGCTCGGGCCCGGGAGACAGTATTAGAGCGATATGCTCTGGCGAAGTTGTTACCGCGACATCTACAACTGGTACGGGATGTGGCCAATGGTCAGGTATCGCCATCGGTGAAGTACAAGCCACCAGCAAAAGGGAAGAAGAAGCAGAACAAGGGTTTTGCCCTGAAATAACCACCATGCTAAGTGGTTGTGCAAAATTATTTTTATATTTGTGGCATGGCTTGATCTAACCCGGAAATTAGAGCTGAAAGCCTTACCCCATAAGAATTTCATGGATTTAACTTGTCGGAAATTTACGGATTCAAAAAAATATCAATCCGGATGCAAGCCTATGTACTTACCAGACGGATGGCCTTTTTTGGTAGCCCGATTCCGAAATCCCTGCACTCAAAGTTGTATACAGCACCTGATTTGGCTTTTTAATTCCGATCGGGAAATAGTAATTTTCGCTGTGATGATGATATGATAATCTATGTAAAAATCACGTCGGTCAGACCGATCGCAGCCGTTGGGTAGGTATCCCAACCGACCACCTGTGTTACTTGACTCTTATGAGATAATATCCTCTGATAGATGTCAAGTGAGACAACAGCGCCAAAACTAGCTGTGTCCCCAGGGGACACAGCCCGGTCACGCTCCGGTGGCAGAGGTATATAACCTCGGTAGACAGAAAGATGTAATGCGTCGAGCGCAAGAAATTGTAGTAAAGGAGATGGAGTGAACAATGGCAGAAGTGACTATACTCACATTGGGGGCAGATACTGCTACTTTGATTTCCAGAAGAGATGCCATGGGATTTGATTCCCTCAGAGGGAATGACGGCGACGATACCCTAGGTTTTGAAGTTGGCGTCTCGGGATATATCTTTGGCGATGGAGGCAATGACTTTATCACTGGCGCTGTCCTCCCAGGAAACGCGGCCAACATATTTGGCGGTCAGGGTAACGATACCGTCATGAGTCTTGGTAGCCCCAGCAGGATCCAAGGTGATCGTGGCAATGACAGTCTTGTTGGTAGTGAATCGAACGACAGCATCCTGGGTGGTCAGGATAGTGACACTATAGAAGGTAATTTGGGCAATGACACCATCTACGGAGGAAACGGCAATGATTTCATAGTTGGGGACGACCCCTCCTTTGGCATTGGGTTTGGCGATCGGGACATCATCTTGGGAAATCAAGGTGAAGATACTATCTTTGGTAGTGATGGCAGTGACACAATCTATGGCGGTAAGGAGGACGATCAGATCGATATCTTCACTGAAGACCTGGATCACACCGGAGGCAGCGATGTCATCTTTGGTGACTTGGGGAACGACACGATCGGCCGAGAAGATAGCGACAATCCTAACAATCCCGAGACAGGAGTTCCTGGCAACGATACTCTGCTAGGGGGCGAAGGAGACGACAGCGTTGTCGGCGGTTACGGCGAAGACGACCTGTTTGGTGATGAAGGGAATGACACAGTTCGGGGCGGTTTGAGCGGTCGCGACTTCCTCAATGGTGGAGATGGTGACGACTCTCTATTAGGTGGCGATGAATCATTCCCAACAGACCCGAACTTCATCTTTGGCGATACGATCGAGGGTGGCGAAGGTAATGACACCATGTTGGGCGAAGGTGGAGATGACCTGCTTGATGGAGGCATTGGCGAAGACATTATTGTAGGCGGTGAGGGCAATGACAGTATTGAAGGTGGCGATGACAACGACTCTCTGTCTGGTGATGATGGCCGCGACACGGTCATGGGCGGGGATGGGAACGATTTCATTATAGAAGGCAATGGTGATGATCTAGTAGACGGAGGTAATGGCGCTGATGTTGTATTAGGCGGCAATGGCGATGACAGTATTGGAGGTGGCGATGACGGCGACTTCCTGTCGGGTAACGATGGTGGCGATAGCCTGATCGGTGGTTTGGGCGCGGATACCTTAAATGGGGGTGTTGGTAGTGACACTTTGAACGGTGGCGAGGTTGGAGCAGTTGCTGCTGATGCTGGGGATCTGTTTGTTTACAGTCTCGTGGACGTGACAGAAGTAGATGTCGTGTCGGGGGGTCCTCAAGCTGTTACTCAACAGCAAGCTGACTTTGTCCAATTTTTTGATGTAAACAACGATATCCTTCGCGTCGAAGATCGCAGCTTTACGATCGCCGAACAAACGGTAATCTATGGTGATGTCTTCAGTGCGGCGAACGCTGATGGTATAGGTACCGCTGATTTAGGACAAATTGGCGCTGCTCAGGTTGGTAATAATACAGTTATTTACCTGGAGAACGGCGTTTTGGGCAGCGGCTATAACGATGGTGCTGACGTTGCTCTGGCGACATTACTGGGGGTACAGGCCAATACTGTCGCTCTTAATAACTTCGATCTAAGCAGTTAGTAGATGGTAGGATGCTGCGGGGAAATATTCCCGCAGCCCAGAAACCCGGTGGATGGGAAAAACCGGGTTTCTTAATTTACTTAGGTAGCCTCTATCATGAGGACTAACTAGCTGGGAATCGGATTTGTCCGCCAATCAGACTCAAAAACCTGTTCCCATAATGCTGAATTTCCAGGAACCCAGCATTAGATGGAGCGGGTTTATAAATTCTAAAGGTCTTCATTATGCCCAGGGTGGCAGCACTTTCCAGGGGTCCGACAAAACTGGTATCCCGGTCGAGAAAATAGGGTTGCTCTGCCCAATGTGCCATCTGGGCTGCATTCAAGAAATAGCAGCCTGAATGGGGGTTGAGGGCCCGGCGGAAAATAACTGGACTTCCCATCACCTGACCTTTGAGTTCTGGTTCTTCTTGGACATTCTGAAACGGTGCCGTGACTCTTGGTGCCAAGTCGCCATCAATGTAGGCTTTGCGGACGAGACCCTGGGGAGAAACTTCGTAGCGGTTGGGTTGCAGGAGATGGCGCGTGCCCGTCATTTTGGTAAACCAAGCTAGTTTAATAAAGAACCAGGGATCGGATATAATCAAGTCATCTTCTAGAAAGCAGTAATAATCATATTGTCCCAGAGAGTCTCGCAATACCTCCTGACAGGAAAATCCCAATAGCATTGGTTCCGCATGAGTGGAGTGATGTTTGTAGAAATGCGCGGGCAAAGGTAACCGCTCTAATAAATGATAACTCCCCGTCGTACAGATAACAATATCAATATCATGGGATTGCAGCTGATTTGCTGGCACCGCCACCCGCTGACCAATATCGATCGTACATTGAGATTTGCTAAATACCTGATGCAGACTGGCGATCGCCACTGCCAATGCCTGGATGCGGGGTCGGGGATCTTGACGCTGGGAAGCATGCTTTCCCTGTCCCATGGGATTGAAAAAATGGGCGATCGTGAACAGAATTCGCATAGATTGTTAATTGTTAATTGCTAATTGTTGATTTGATGGTCAAGATCTGTCACGCATGTGCCGGCACCATATATTCCTGGCCCTGGCTTTCGGAATTGTCGGACTTGCTACAGCAGCAGAATTTTTGATATACTGACTGTCGGGACCATCTTTACCGGCAGGTGGTGGCTGACTACCGTGGTTAATGATTCCGGCTAATGCTGTGGTATATTTTACCAGAGATATGGCCAACGATAGCCTCTGTGTCCCCGATTGTGAACCCAGAGAGGCCAAGTTGCTCAACCTAACCCAAAAAATCGGAGGTTGGCTTTGTCGGAATTCGGGCTGCGGTACCTGGAGCTAGCTCCAGGTACCGCCCAGATGTTGTAGAATATCAGAGACCGGACTATGAGTTCGTCTGTCAAGGAGACAGAGGACTGCCAGAGAGCGCTGTAAGGCTGGGTAACCTGAAGAAATTTTATAGATGACCGCTGACCAGGACCGTAAGCGCGAGAGATCGCCAATCCCCACACCAGTGACAGCTTTTGCTCAATGTTACAGTGGAAATTAATTTGAGGCCATAGGCTGAGGCCCCATGAAGTCACAGCTAGTGACTGGTGATACCATTGGGAAAAAGTAGGCGAGTCGCTCGGGGAAATAAGGCGAGTTCGACAAGATAAAATAGAAAATCCAAAATGATTTGGCTGCAAGCGCTGGAAAAAATGGTGGAAATTCTGGAAATTGGCAATAAGGTAGTAAAAAGTGATGAAATCATATCCCTATTAACTCGTTATCAGTTAATGCCGCAAGTGGTGCGGGGTCTGCTGATCGACCAGGCGATCGCGGAGGTGACCTGTACTGAACAAGAAAGGTCTCAGGCGATCGCCGCAGTGGAAGCTCATCTGAAAATAACTGACCCCCAGGCAAAAGCGGCTTGGCTAGAAAGTCAAGGTCTGACATCTTCAGAACTGGAGGCGATCGCGGTGCGGTCTCTGCTGCTAGACAAATTTAAGCAAGCGAACTGGGGCAAAAAAGTGGAATCATATTTCCTGACCCGCAAAACGAACCTGGATCAGGTAGTATATTCTCTGATCAGGACGAAGGATGTGGGTCTGGCCCAAGAAATATTCTTCCGGATCCAAGAAGAAGAACAGTCCTTTGCGGAATTGGCACGAGAACATTCTCAGGGACCGGAAGCCCATACGAGGGGTCTATTAGGTCCGGTGCCCATATCTCAGCCCCATCCGACATTGGGAAAAATCTTGTCGGTCTCTCAACCAGGTCAACTATGGCCGCCTCGGAACTTGGGGGAATGGTTTGTGATTGTCAGGTTAGAAAAAACGATCCCAGCTCAACTAGATGACGGCATGCGTCGTCAATTGATGGATGAATTGTTTGAAAACTGGCTCCGGGAAGAGATCCAAAAGAAAGGCAAGATCGAGAGAAAGGACCAAAAGCCCCAGGCTCAAAGCGATGCTCACGCCCCAATTTACTTGACTCCTGGTATCGTCGGCTAGTCGAGGAGCAGTTGTATTAGAGGTAGCTAGTGGATAAGCTGAAAAAAAAGTAATAAAAAGGAAATAGAGGGAGAGGGAAATTGTCGGGTAAAAGAAGATAGATAAAAAAGTGGAAATAATGGCGGGCAGATGCCGGAAAAAGTAGAAGGTAAAAATCTCAAAGCCATTAGTGAGGAGACAGAAAAACCAGCAGAAAAAACCAGAAGATAGTCAGGAAAAATGACCCAAGCCGTATCCCAGTCACAAATAGAAGGGTTTATCAGAGAAGTTTCTCCCTTCTCAAAAATCAGCCTCAGTGCCTTGCAACAGGTGATGGGGAAGTTTAAATTGTTGCGCTACAGGATTGGACAACCAATTTTGGTGCGGGAAAAACTACCAGCTTTTGTGTCGATCGTCTATCAGGGACAGGTGCGCCAGCTGGGATACGACCAGCGGATGCAAATGCCTGCGAGCTTGAAATTGGCAGGACCGGGTGAAATCATGGGTTGGGCAGGATTGGTGCGGGACATCGGGTGCGAAACGGCGATCGCATCGACGGAGGTAGTTTGCATTACAATCTCATCAGAGGACTTTTTAGACATGATGAGACGCTCACCAGCTTTTGCCGAAGCATTGCAGCAAAGCTGCTCTCTGAGTGAGCTGTTTGAATTGTTGAGCCTGGAGTTGCAGCGCCGGGCCGATGGCACAGTAAATCTAAAAGAGTTATCGTCTCAGGTGTGGGAGAACAATCCCACAGTGGTGAATTTAGGGCCACCGAAGGTGCAAACAAAAGACCTGCTCTCGACCCTAGACCCAGAAAGAATTTGGCTCGTCAGTAGTGGCAGCATAGGGAATTTTACCACGGGCAGCAGATTGCCCCTGGAAACCCTGTCTCCAGAAAACATTGAGACCCTGGCGATCGCAGGTTATAGTCGGAGCAAAGGATCGAGATTGTTGGGGTTGCGTCTGCCAGCAGAACTGCCCCGGACGGGCAGTCCTCCGGTGGCGGCGGAAACTCCGACCCAGACAAATGGCACTCTGGTCTTGGCTCAAAAAGCAAGCGCTATTAGCACTACCCAGGAGGCAGGAACAGCAGAAATTAGCTCCTTGGAGGAGATTCCCTATGGGCCCGATCGCCCTCCAGAACTGGAACAAGACCCCCTAGCGCCAGCACCGAAATTTCCCTTCGTGAGGGGAAGCGGACCGATAAATGCCCCCCTAGCTTGCTTCCACATGTTGAGTAAGCACACCGGAGCCAAGTTTCGCCGGGACATCCTGGAGAAAATTTTAAAGGACCAGCTCAACAGAACTGGACAAATATCCATGCAAGCCTGCGGGGCGATCGCGGAAATGATGGGTATGCGAGCGCAACTAGTAGAAGTGCCTGCCAGTTCAGTTAACCGCTTGAAAGCACCAGCACTGATTCAGTGGCAAGACAGCTTTGCCATTCTTTACCAGATTACGGAAAAAAATATGGTAATAGCGGTGCCGCAAAGGGGGCTGATTAAAAAGCGTGCTGGTGATTTTGCCGAAATATGGGGGGATAAAGGTCAGGTACTGCTGATCCAACCTCCTCCTGGCGAACAAAGAGAAAAGTTCGGTTTCCGCTGGTTTATCCCCGCTGTCCAAAAATATCGCGGCATCCTCACCCAAGTCTTCATCGCCTCTTTCTTCGTGCAGCTGTTTAGCCTTGCTAATCCCCTGATTACCCAGGTGATTATTGATAAGGTTTTAGTACAGCGGTCTCCCGATACCCTGGACGTGCTGGGGGCATTGTTACTAGGGGTGGCCATATTTGAAGGGCTGCTGACCTGGTTGCGAACTTACCTGTTTGTAGACACGACTAACCGCATTGACCTGGGTCTGGGTGCGGAAGTTATCTCTCACTTGCTACGCTTGCCTCTAAATTACTTCGATCGCCGTCGGGTTGGGGAACTGGCGGGTCGGATTAACGAATTGGAAAATATCCGCAAGTTTCTCACAGGTACGGCACTGACGGTGGTCCTGGATGCGGTCTTTTCTGTAGTTTACATCGCGGTGATGTTTTACTATAGCTGGCTGCTGAGTATCTGGGCTCTGGCAGTAGTACCCATGTTAGGCTTGTTAACCCTGTTAGTATCACCCATAGTACGGCGCCAGTTACGCCATAAGGCAGAGCGATATGCTGACGTGCAGAGCTACCTGGTGGAAGTGCTAGGGGGGATCCAGACGGTTAAAGCCCAGAATATAGAACTGAAATCCCGCTGGCAATGGCAAGAGCGCTACGCTAAATATATCAGTGCGGGTTTTAAGTCGGTGCTGACTTTCAGCACGGCAGGTGCCTTGAGCGGTTTCTTGAACAAGGTGTCGGGACTGGCAATCCTCTGGGTGGGTGCGGGTCTGGTGCTATCGACAGCCTCATCGGATAATCCCTTTACCCTAGGTAAGCTGATTGCCTTCCGGATTATTGCTGGCTATGTTACTAGCCCCCTGCTGCGCTTGATTCAACTCTGGCAGAACTTCCAGGAAACGGCTCTGTCGATAGAACGACTTAGCGATATCTTAGATGCAGCCCCAGAAGCAGATGAGATTAATCGCCAGAATATCCCCATGCCAGATGTTCAAGGTGGGGTGACCTATGAAGAGGTCTCTTTCCGGTTTAACACTAGCGGTCCTCTGCAACTGACTAATGTGAATTTGGATTTTCCCGTTGGCAGCTTTGTGGGCATAGTCGGTCAGAGTGGGTCTGGTAAGAGTACGCTGATGAAGCTGTTGCAGCGCCTCTACGAACCTACTTCGGGTCGGATTAAAATCGATGGCTATGATATTAGCAAGGTGGAACTTTACTCTCTGCGCCGTCAGATAGGGGTGGTACTGCAAGATACTTTGCTATTTAATGGCACGGTGCAGGATAATATTTCCCTGACTAAACCCGAAGCTACTACTGATGAAATAATTGAGACGGCAAAAATAGCAGTGGCTCACGATTTCATTATGGAACTTCCCCAGGGTTACAATACGGTGGTGGGAGAACGGGGCTCATCTCTGTCAGGGGGACAGCGACAACGGATCGCGATCGCGCGCACGGTCTTGCAGAAACCGAAGCTGCTGATTTTGGATGAAGCAACTGGCGCTCTGGATTACGATTCCGAGCGACAAGTATGCAATAACTTGGCATCAGCATTTACAGGGGAAACGGTGTTTTTTATCACTCACCGCCTGTCTACAGTAAAAAATGCCGATATAATCATCATGATGGATAAGGGTTCTCTCGCAGAAATGGGTACTCATGATGAACTGATGGCGTCTAAAGGGCGTTACTATTGCCTCTTTCAACAACAAGAGTCGCAACTGTAAAGTGGAAATATCAAAGAGAAAATGGAGCAATTGTTAATGGTTATTGACCGTTAGCAATTCACCATTTCCCACGAACAACTGAGGGACAAATGAAAGCAGAGAACATAGAAGTAAAAAAAAGAGATAAGGAAATCTTTGTCGAACAACCGGTAATCCTAGAACGGCAAATTATCTGGTCGCAAGTTTTGGTATGGCTGCTGCTGGGGGTGACGAGCTTTGCTATAGTCTGGGCAGCAGTAGCAAAAATTGATGAAGCTGTGCCAGCTATAGGGAAATTGGAACCGGAAGGTTCTGTAAATGAAGTGAAGGCCCCAACGACAGGTGTAGTGGAGGCAGTTTATGTAGAAGATGGAGAATATGTCAAAGAAGGGGACCTATTAGTTACCTTTGAAGAAGACGCCCCAGAAGCAGATATAGAGTCCCTAACCAAGTTGCGGGAGACTTTGCTAGAGGAAAGCAAGTTTTACAAGGATCAGGTGCATGGGGGGACTCAGGGCGGTCCTTCAGAATTGGTAGCGCTGGTGCGGCTGAAAAATGCGTTGCAAGATGAAAATGTATTTCTGACAGCGGAGATTGGCGGGTACGACCCGGAAGCGGAAATCAGCGGGGAGTTCAATGCCAACCAAAGACGGTTACTGAGAGCTAGTCGGGATGAATATCGCAGTAGAGTGGAAGCTGCGAGATTGCAGGTTAGAGAGCTAGAAAAACAACTTTCCCAGACAGAAGACCGCTTAGCAGCAACCAAGGAAAGGTTGAAAA
The DNA here is from genome assembly GCA_963921275.4 of uncultured Hormoscilla sp. Lineage (GTDB taxonomy): Bacteria > Cyanobacteriota > Cyanobacteriia > Cyanobacteriales > Desertifilaceae > Hormoscilla. The sequence continues at coordinate 778,493 of OZ001293.3, forward strand.
AATCTCAACAGACTCTCGCCCTCAATCAAGCAACTCTGAAAAGACTAGAACCGCTGGTGGAGGAAGGCGCGGTGGCGCAGTTGCAATACGACCAACAAAAACAAGCGGTGTTGGTTCGGGAAGATGAGGTGTTGTCCCGTGAAGGGGAGATTCAGCAGCTAATTATGGAAATTCAGCGCCTGAAAGTGGCAATTTCTCAGGCGAAAGAACAGATGCAAAATACGAGGGATATCTCGGCGAAAGATGTTCTAACTCGTATTGCCGAAAACCAGAAACGAATTGCCGAAATTGATACCCAATTGAGTCGGGCAAAGCTGGAAAATCAGAAGCGATTGACGGAAATAGAAGGGGAGCTAGTTAAGGCCAGACAAGCTCTGCGATACAGAGAAGTGCGATCGCCTAAAGATGGCGTGGTATTCGATCTGCAAGTTGGTCCTCAATCTGTAGCCCAGGCGACAGATATAATCGTGAAGATCGTGCCGAATGACGAATTGTTGGCAAAGGTATATCTCCAGAATAAAGATGTCGGGTTTGTGAAGGAAGGGATGGAGGTAGAAGTAGACGTGTCGTCCTTTCCGCCCTCGGAATTTGGCACTATTCCTGGGAAATTGATCTGGGTGGGTTCGGATGCGTTAGAACCAACGCAAATTCGCCCCTACTATGCGTTTCCGGCGAAGATAGAGCTGTCAAGACAGCACTTTAATGTGGGAGAACCTCCTCATCAAAAGCAGCTGCGACTGCAATCGGGAATGGAGGTGAATACGAGGATTAAGGTGCGCAAACGCACGGTGATGAATCTCTTGTTCGATAAGTTTGACACTAAGGTCCGCAGTCTGGAAACGGTTCGTTAGGGAATGGAGAATTGAGAATTGAAAATTGGGAATTGGAAATGATTAGACTCGGCGCGGGCTACGATCTTGTCAGCCGAAATGGTCATTGCGAGGGGGAGTTATGGTCGCAATTGTTATGATACCAGCCAGTAGGACCCCCGAAGCAGTCTCCTACTCTTCTACCGACGGCGTAGAGATTGCTAGCCCGACGGCGTAGGGCCGCTGCGCTAACGGGGTGAAGTTACTCTGAAAGCACAAGAATATCTCAACTATCCCCCCCCTCCCAATGACATATTGGCTATCCCAAAAAGAGCAGTTTATGACCGTTCAGAGTATAGCAATGAGGAGAGGTGAAATGTTTCACCCCTACCTCAGCACTTCGGATAAGCAAGATGAAAATTGAGGCGACTGATATTAAGGATGTGTCGATCCTGAAACCGAAAGTCTTTGGAGACGATCGCGGATTCTTTTATGAAAGTTATAACCAGCGGGTTTTTGCGGAAAAGACTGGTTTGTCGGTGGGGTTTGTCCAGGATAATCATTCTCGTTCTGCGGAGGGGGTCTTGCGGGGGCTGCATTATCAAATTCAACAGCCTCAAGGAAAGTTGGTGCGGGTAGTTAGGGGTGAGGTGTTCGATGTAGCGGTGGACATCAGAAAAAGCAGCCCATATTTCGGCAAGTGGGTGGGTTGCTTGTTGAGTGCTGATAATCACCGACAACTGTGGATCCCGGCGGGGTTTGCCCACGGCTTTTTGGTTGTTTCGGAAGTGGCGGAAATGCTGTACAAGACTACTGACTATTACGCTCCTAACCACGAACGCTGTATAATCTGGAATGACCCAGATTTGGCAATTGATTGGCCCCTAGGGGGGAAAACGCCCGTACTATCGGGAAAAGATTTTGCTGGGTTACCTTTTAAGTCGGCAGAGGTTTTCCCATGAAACGGATTTTACTACTTGGGGTTAACGGTCAGTTGGGTCAAGAATTGTCTCGCACTCTCACCTCTATGGGTGATGTGACGGGAGTGGGTCGCGAAACGGTGGACTTGGAACGACCAGATGATATTCGTCGGGTGATGCAGGAGATGAAGCCGGACTTGGTGGTGAATGCTGCTGCTTATACTGCTGTAGATAAGGCGGAACAGGAACCGGAACGGGCGATCGCGATCAATGGGACGGCCTCTGGGATCCTGGCAGAGGGGGCTGTTTCTTTGGAGTCTACTCTGGTTCACATTTCGACTGACTACGTGTTTGATGGCAATTATAACTGCCCTTACCGGGAAACTGACTCTCCTAATCCTATGAATGTCTATGGTGAGTCTAAACTGAAGGGGGAGTTGGCGATTCAAGCCTCTGGTGTTAACTATATTATTCTCAGAACTGCCTGGGTTTATGGTGCTGGTCCCACTGGCAACTTTGTCAAAACTATGCTCAGATTGGGGGCCCAACGGGATGAACTCCGCGTGGTTTACGACCAAGTTAGTAGCCCCACTTGGACTCGCCATCTCGCAGGGGCGATCGCCTCTTTAATTGCCAAAGAAGCAGCAGGGGGCATTTACCATTATACTAACAGTGGTGTTGCCAGTTGGTATGACTTTGCTGTGGCGATTTTTGCGGAGGCGAAAGAGTTAGGTTTTCCTCTGAAGGTGCAGCAGGTGATTCCCATTACTACTGCTGAATATCCGACTCCCGCACGCCGCCCTCCTTATTCTGTCCTAAACATTGGCAAAATCTCCTCTGTTTTGGGTGGGCCTCCTCTTCATTGGCGAAATGCCCTGCGGGAAATGCTCCCCGAACTGATTTCAGTTATCAGCGATCAATGAATTAAGAAACCTTGTATCCCCTACTTACTAGGTTATATTGCGATTGCGACTTGGAGTCCTGATTGTCTCGGTCTAAATTTACGTGAGTTCGACGGACTGGACAAAAAAAAAAGGCGGAGACTGGGTTTGAACCATTCCACCCCAGTCTGAACCCACCATGAGTCAAATTGTATCGCGCCTGGATGTCACCCGCATCTTCTGTGAACTAGACGACTTCTGCCAAATGTTCGATTTTTCCGGAACGGTGCGCCACTGGGAAGAACAACCGCAACTGCCCTCCATGCCTGGGGAACGATGCTGTCGTTCGCGCATGAGCCTCTCAGAAATTATGACGATTGCCATCGCTTTTCATGGCTCGGGCTTCCGTACGTTCAAAGAGTTTTACACCCTGTGTGTTCTCCCCCATTGGCGCGGAGCCTTTCCCAACTTGGTCAGCTATAATCGCTTTGTGGAATTGATGCCGTGGTGTCTAATGCTATGAAGTTGTTTTCTTCATACTCGAAAAGGAGAAGTTACAGGCATTTCCTTTGTTGATTCTACACCCATAGAAGTTTGTCACCCTCGTCGTGCTCATAACCATAAGGTGTTCAAAGGGCTAGTCCACTGGGGGAAAAGCTCAACTGGCTGGCATTTCGGATTTAAATTGCATTTGATTATCAACGAGCGCGGAGAGTTACTAGCCTTCAAGCTCACGCCAGCCAACACTGACGACCGTAAACCTGTACCAGAGATGGCTCAAGACTTGTTTGGAAAACTGTTTGGAGACCGGGGATATGTCTTGAGAGACCTATTCGAGAAATTATACGAACAAGGTCTCAAATTGCTAAATCGAAGCGAAATATGAAAAATCGCTTGATGAAAACGAGCGATAAAATCCGGCTCCGGAAGCGGGCCGTCATTGAATCGGTCAACGACCAACTCAAGAACATCTGTCAAATCGAGCATTCTCGCCACCGAAGTGTCTTCAACTTCTTGGTCAACCTGCTGGCTGGCTTGGTGGCCTACACCGACGCCGATAAAAAACCTCGCCTCGTTCTGGAGGTCAAAGGCTTACCAGCACTACCTCCTGCCATTTTCTAGTTTCGTCGAACTCACGTTACATTTTTGCCTACATGAGAGATAACGACTCCCACCGTCCCAGGGGGGATTTCCGTTAACGGCACTTCTTCAACTTGAACGAACCAAGGGTTAAGACTCCAAGAACCTTCTTGCAGAAATTCTTCCTGCAAACCTCGGTAGCCCCCTGCATCAATGAACTTTTGCCCATTTTGGAATGTGTAGTGTCCTTGGATGAACGGACCAGCTATCTCATTTTCTGGAAGAGGCATGCCGTAGAGAGTAGTTACGATCCCGATCATATTTCTCCCTACCGTATATACCTTCATATCTTCAGGCTTTATCCCATATTCGGTAGCACGGGCCGCTGTTACAATCGTAAACAATGCCGTATTAATTTGGTATTCACCAGCCCTCAAAATAGCCAATTGTTCCCCACGCTGTCCTCCATTGGTAATGAATGCTCGTGCGTCTTGGAAGTTATTGCATTCAACAACCTTACCAAGAATTCGTTCATCTGGTAGCGGGGCACCATCGTGGGCGATTACTAGAGCAATTTCTCTTGGCGGAACCTTGACCGTGGGTACTCTGCGAACCTTGAACAATGCAGTATTTATTTGGTAAGTTCCAGCTTTAAGGATAGCTAGTTGCTGACCTCTCTGCCCCCCATTCTTAATAAATGCTTCTGCATCCTGGAAGTCATTGCACTCAACAACTTTACCAAAGTTTTGACCCGGAGGTAGGGCAGCACCATTTTTCGCCTCGACTATGCCAACTTCACTTGCTTCAATCTGGATGACGTTATTTTCTGTTATACTCTCAGGCGGAACCTTGACCGTGGGTACTCTGCGAACCTCGAACAATGCAGTATTTATTTGGTAAGTTCCAGCTTTAAGGATAGCTAGTTGCTGACCTCTCTGCCCCCCATTCTTAATAAATGCTTCTGCATCCTGGAAGTCATTGCACTCAACAACTTTACCAAAGTTTTGACCCGGAGGTAGGGCAGCACCATCTTTCGCCTCGACTATGCCAACTTCACTTGCTTCAATCCGGATGACGTTATTTTCTGTTATACTCTCAGGAGGTTTGAGGAAATTGGTTCAGTTGATTGAGTGTTTTGGTTCGGATCTTTTGAACCTGTCTGCTTAATCTGAAGCTTTGCCAGGATCTCAAAGGCGAAGGCACTGGCATGAGCGGAAGATTTTTCCTGTCGATCCCGTTCCGATTCTAAAAAATCGTCATTTTTGCCCTCAATTAAGTCGGAAATACCTCTAATCACGATAGCCTTAATATTGGGGTAGGCAAAGGCGGCGCTCAGGAAACCAAAACCTTCCATCTCAACCGCGATCGCGTCGTTATAACTTTCTCTCAGAAATTTGAAAATCTTTGACTGTTTGGAGGCAGTGCGATTCGTTCCGGCATAAGCCAGTAGGTGAAAGTCGGGTCTGGCTCTATCAGCCAGATAACTCTGGTTATCATGGGGGTTAAATTCCCTTTCCCCAGGTACGGGGGTCGAGGGTACTACCGGTCGGAGGTGCTACGGAGCCACATCGCCGTGGTGCCTCCCGAGGACTTAAATGTAGGATAACTGGCAGCCTAAGCCGGTGACGCCGCTAGGAAAGATGCTAATGGTTAGAACAAGCGAACCTATGTAAACCTCGTTAACCAGAACCAGCGGAAGAAGGCTTATGCGCTTGCCCAAAAAGGGAAATGGTAGTTAGTATTAGCTCTTGCCTCTGGCTAATAACGTACTCAAAGAACTCTCGGGGTATAGTAGGAACCTAAAAGCATCGCGAAATGATACCAGGGAACGGAGTAACCTCTCGTGAGCTGTCCCCATTTGGACAAGTTAGATGTAAAGCGCAAGCCACGAAGAGGAAGGATGTCCTAAGAAGCCAACGCCCGGGGTAATGCTTGTGGATATGCAGACGTAGGACGGATATGGTAAGACACCCTTGGGAAAAGTAACCTTAATGTCACAGAACTAGGAAGAAATTCCAAAAGTACGAATCTTGGATTCAAATCTTAGCCAGGTAAAGTTCAGAGCCCCTACGAAAAGCGGAAAGCAGAATGGGGAAGATGTTAGTAAAGAGCGGCGAGTATGGTTTGCTGAACTATCCTCCGCGAACCTTCCGCAGCTCAGTACTTAAACGGTCCAATAGGATTGACCATAAGGGGTAAAATTTCAAAGGGTAAGGGACAACGGGGGTAACCCCCAGTAATCCTACTGATGACAACAGCTTACCAACCAGTAGCCGTGTGCGGTTCCAGTCGCTCTTCAGGTTTCGCTCTTGGAGGGTTGGGGAGTGATTCCCAGCTCGACCCCGACCATGACTTTTTCCCCGGCGGCAATGAGAGCCACAAATACATGGGGTTGCTGGCTCGAACTGCTGAGCCGTTGCAGCCATTCCTCTTTCCGTGCTTCTGCTTTCGCTCTTTGTACCAGTGCATAGCTTGACTGTCCCAAGTCAGGTCGGGTAAAGAACTGGTCTTCGTCTCCTACTTTTCCTGCCTCATAGCCGTAAACCTTCGTCCCTACGACCACATCACCGATTGTAACGTCTTTGATTCCTCCAGCAATACCCACAAACAAGAGGATGTGAGGCTGGAAGTAGGCGATCGCCCGTTCCGCTGCCGCTGCGGCCCTCGCATTACCAGCCTCAATCTCGGCAATCCCGACCTCCCATTCCTTGCCGTTGGCGATGAATTTTCCCCGTTCGTAAACGGTTCCCCCGGGATGAACATCCTCCCGTAGCTCTTTCAAATGGGTCCGGACTGCTAAATATTCGACGGGCAGGGCAGTCACTATTATGGCACGACGTTTCAATTTTTCTGCCGTTAGAGGTACTTCATCGGGAATTGATAAACTTAGTCCGTTAATATCTAACAGGCGATCGCGTCTTGGCAACTTGCTGAATTGTTCTGTCGCACCTTCGACATCTCCAATTGTAAAATTTGCCAGACCACGAGCATAAGTAATCAATAGTGGAGCGAATTCGCATTCTTTCAAAGGTTCGGCAAAAGTTTCTACTAATGAGGATAGGCGAAATAACTCTTTCCAATTTTTCTCTTGCAACCTCAACCGGATCTTTTCCAATAACTTGCGACTAAGTTCCGTTGGTTGAGTATAAGCAAGAGCTGTCCAATATTGTGCTTCTGCTAAATTTTTTGTGTGACTATTTTCCCCAGCAAATTTTGCGTTACATAGTTAGTCAAAAAATCCGCTAGTTTCTCCAATTGCTTTTGACCAAAACGCTCGTCCTCTTTGAGTTCTGTTAACAGCAAGTTGCGGACAGCAATATCCATCTCGTAAAGCTCATACCCGACCTCACGACACAAACGAGAGAGAAGTACGCGAGCAACTGCCGTCCAAGGAGCTTGGGGTACGAAGCGAAGCCAAATTTTGTAAAGCAGGTCAGGAGTGAGTACCAGCGGAAACGCCGCATGATAAGCTAAGTCCAGGTGTGTCCGGTCGAATTCTCCGGCAAATCCGACCACACGCTCGATAGCAATTTCACAATCCGTTGTACTCGCTTCACTCATCATGCTTACACCGTCCACCGATCGGGACGCTCCCAATAAACTTAGCGTCCTCGCAAAGTATTAATAACTGCATTCAATCCCTCGCGACTCATTTCAAACATTAGCACATTACGAGCAATATCGCCAGCAGTGGTATCCTGCCAACTATCCTCGGGCATGGGATTGAGCCAAGCGTAATAACGGACTGACTCAGCGAGCTGATTGAGGAACTTTTGGGTGTACTCAACACGCTCTGGATTGTAGTTACCTCGTGCTGCACCTGCATCGCTGACGATTAGGACCCCTGCTTTGTCAGCAATTGATGTCAAAACCTCTGTAACTGGCTGGGCTTTGAGGCGCGTCGGGTCACTATACAGATATTTTTCAGGATAATTGTAGAAGTAATAGACATCTCCAAAAATAAAACCCTTGTCAGCTCTGGGTTTTAAGCTCTACCTCCCATGCTCACATATGTTACTCAAACGGCAGAATCAGGGTTTGATAGATTTCCTGTTAATAAAGAACTCCAAAGGTGGTACTGGTTAATCTCAAGTTTTTCAGAGCTATCAACAGATTCTAATACTTCTAAAATTCGCGCAACCAACCCAACTTTTGTCGAAATTACCGATTCATATTTATCAATATTTAACCGAAATCGCTCGCTGGCAACCCGGAAAATTTTTACCAATGACCTGTTCAACGAAAACGGGAAGAAAAATCTCTATTTTCTTCTTTTTGTTTAGCTGTTAATTCCTGTTTTTTCGGTTTGAAAAGTTTTGAGGTTCTCCAATATAGGCTTTATCCCCTGCAAAAATTTGATCTGGATCGAAAACGACGCTCGCAAGATTTATATCGCTTGCTGGGCCTCTTTCTCCAGATACAACATCGACAAGATCTGCACGCTTCGCTACCAGGTAAAACATTGATTTTTCAAAGTATTTCTTCTTACCTGAGTAAAACTTTTTCTGCTCTTCATAGTCTTTAGGTCTTGGTATGGCTTGCGCTATCGACTATCAACTCATATTCTGTGTTTGGATAAATATTCTTCATCTTCTCCATTTTTTTTGTTCAAGTAAACGGCAAAGCGGAAAAGATATTGCCAATAATTAAAAATATCATTAGCTGTAGATTCACTGACGCCAAAAACTATACCTAATACTTGGAATGTTAATCCTTGACGCAGATACATCAAAGTTAAAATTATTTGCTCTTCTACTAATAATTTAGCTTTCGCCCCCACGACGTATCAATCTAGTTTTGTGTTCTTCCACATTTTCTTTATGATTTTTATCCAACTTTTTAGCAATTGCAATAAGTTGTATTAAGTTTTTATAGCTGATACCGATGAGCCGTTTTGCTTCTTTAGGCTTGGCTTGCAAATATGTCCAGGTAATACTCGTCACAAAATTAAATTTTCAAATCTTATTATAGCATAAATTTCTATTTTGGAGATGTCTGTTTAACTTTGGAACGTTGTTCCTCATCAAAACGTGCCAGTTGAGCATCGTGGAGACGACCGACTGCATCGTCAGTGTAGAGTCCATCTCTTGCCTTAGTTGTAGACTGGATGTACCAAGGTTCATAGGGTAAAACTCGTCAGCCACCGCTTGTGCCAAGCGAGTTTTACCGCATCCAGGATCCCCCTTCAACAACAATGGACGTTTCTGTAAAAAAATAGTGAGATTCACTGCCTCAATTAATGATTCCGAAGGCAAGTAAGGCTGAAGTCCATAACGTTTGTAATCCTCTGGGGAAGGTTGCTTTGTTCCCGTATAGACGCGAGATATTACTGAATCAACCATTTTGCTAATTTTCCTTCCCAACTAGTGCGTGTCATCAATTAAGCCATATTACAGCTGCCGCGAGGTAGATGGCACCCAAGAAATTGCGAGCCGTTTTATCGTAGCGTGTCGCCAGAGCCCTGTATTGCTTGAGTTTTTGGAATAGATTTTCAATTAGATGCCGCCACTTGTACATTTCTTCATCGTATTCTCTGTGTTCTGTGCGGTTACTTTTTGGAGGAATGACAGCCATCCAATCCGCCTCTTTCAGGCGCTCGAGCACACGTTGTTCCGCATCATAGGCTTTATCTGCAAGCAGCGCGCCAATCTCACCGATTTTATCCAATAGCACGTCAGCGCCTTTCCCGTCGTGGGCTTGGCCAGGGGTAAGATGAAATCCTGTGGGATTGCCTTGGGCAATCGCAAGTGGCATGAATCTTTGTCGATAGTCCCCCTTTACTACGGCCTATGGCTTGGGTTTCGCACGTATCTGAGGGTGTTTTTTTTTGCACCCGCACGCTCGTTGATGGGCACGCAGGATGGTGGCATCAATCGCGGCGTATTCGTTATCGGCGTCTGAGGCCAAGACATCGAATACCTGCTTCCAAACTCCCTTTTCAGACCAACGGGTATGGCGGGTATGAACAACCCGAAAATCCCCAAAACACTCCGGTAAATCCCGCCAGGGAATGCCAGCACGATATCGATATAACACGGCAGAACACGAATAATCTATTGTTCTTGGCTGTAGCGCCTGGGTCACCCTCTTTACCAGGTAAAAGGTGTTCGATCCGTTCCCACTGGTCGTCTCGCAAGCCATAGCGTCTCATATCATGCCCTCTTGATTGTTATTGCTGGATAAGGACTCCATACCGTATCCATCTACTTCTGTCAAGCAATTTGATTGATGACACACCCTAGAACCACAGTAGTAACAAATTCTTTGATAAACAAGTTCTGGAACGCCATTTTGATACTCTCCTAGCAAAGTATCGACCAACAAACTTTCAGGTACGACTTCTGCTGCAACTGCCATTCTCAACCATTGAGAAATATGCTTTCGTGAAAATCTGGTTGTGGGAGACAAGTGCAGAGGAACTCTGGGGTATTCCGACTGTTCGACTTGCGAAGCCAAAGGCATTCCAGATTTACATACTTTACCCTTATTATCAACTAAAAACATCACTAAGTAAGTATCGCTTAAGTTTACGCTCTCTACAATAGGTTGCCAAAAATGTTCGATTACCTCGGGAATAAATCCTATACAAGTACGGTGAACTTCAGTAAAGATAAAAATCAAATGCTGATTTGTCAAGCATTCAATAACTCTAGGGATAACTTGGTCTGGGGAAAAATCATTGTGGGAACCAGTCAAGTCCCTAGCAACCGCATTCCATAGTTCAGAAATGTCAACCGGCCATTTTAATCTTGATTTGCCGACCATTCCGCAACTCTGGTAATCGAGAGAATCGAGTAACTAAAATTTCTTGTCCAAACTTTTCTTCGCCATGAATTAAAAATGCGGCTGTTCTCTGGAGCTATTTTTGTAATCTTAGAGCGTTTGTCACCTCCTCTTGCTGTTCGTCAAAATCGATTTCAAGAATTGAATTAAAAAGTCGCCTTTCATCATATGAATATATTGGTGATTGACATTTTTGAGGCTGGTGCTGAAGCGCTTTAATTTTAGCATGCAGATCATCCAAGCTCTTTCGACGATCGTCACCTTCAGGACAAGCTGTTGCCAAAGCCTTCACAAAAATAGGAAATATCCAGCCATATTTTTCGTGTTTATTTTCTATAAAACTTGGTAAGTTTAATTCAAATAAACTTTCACAATCTGATCCTTGTTTGAGTTTGAAATTTACAAAATAGAGAGCTTCATGTCCTCGACAAAATGAACGGAGCCTCTGATAACTTTCAAATTGATCGCATTTCAAAATTACCTGTCTGCATAATGCATTCAGTTCATGTGGTAGTCCTTCCACAGTTAAGATCCTGAAAGATTATACTGCTCCAGCAATTGCTGGGAAACCTCCAAAGCATCCTGGTAATCTCTAACTAAATTTCGAAGTTCTTGCTCGGTCCCCACGCTGAGACAATCCTGCAAATCAGGGGGGAATTCTTCCATCTCAAAAGCTTCGTTCGTCCTTTGCGGTCCCAACTTGGCATCTACTTCAACTTGAGTCTTACCAATAATTTCTTTTATTTCTGGTAATAAGAACCCCCGTTGCTTGCGAGCTAATACCCGAACCTGAGTCAAAGTATAACGCCAGTCAATTGCCAGCTTGCGACGCTCTTGCTCGTTAGCAAGTTCGGCATCCAGGATTTGTTCTTTAACAGCTTCCAAGAGTTCCCACCAGGGCTCATCGCGAGCAATTTCCGGTCCCCGTCGCTTTAATGCTAATACTTGAATGATAGCATAAGAAAAATCCGCAAGCGAACTCCCACTAATATCAGTTAGCTGTCCGTTTGCGTCTATTTTCAGTGAAGTCGGCAAAATTTCATCCCTGTGGGAGCCAACTACAACCCGGTAGCCCGCTTTCAAATCTTGGAGGTTGAGATCCATCGTGGAGGAGAAAATCTCATCTTGAGAGCCTTCACGCAGTAGAAAACTCACCAATTGCCCGACAATTTTACTCACTCTCAGAGCCACAGCCCAATCAGGTCGAAGTAGCGATACTTGAGCGACTAAACCAGTTTGTTCGAGTTGAGTCATTGGATGGGGTCGAGCCGGGAATCGCTTCCCGACCCTCCCTTGAGGAACCGGACTTGCGATTTTCACCGCATCCGGCTACTGGGTACTAGGCCCTTTTCATAGGTAGACTTAATAGGAATTACTTCCGTTAGCCCTTGCCGCCTGTCTTTTCTTCCCTTTCCTGGTTTAGCGAGTGGTTGTTCTGATAACCGTTAGTATCACCATTTTCAAGTCAGTTTTACCAGTTATCCATACCTTATCCTCCACTTGCGTTTCGGATTAGTTCCGTGGCTTTTTAGGATTACTCATTCCAGCAGCTTCCTAGTATCACCGACCCACGTCAGCGCTGGCTACCCAGCATCATCTACATTACTGTAGATGTTATCCCAGGAATTACCCCGGGCATTCGCTTCTTGGGTCATCCCTCCCCCCGTGGCTTGCGCTTAACATCTAACTTGTCCTGATGGACAGCACACGAGAGGTTACTTCGTTCCCTAACAACATTTCGCGATACCTTTAGGTCCACACTATACCCCGGGAGCTATTTGAGTACTATATTAGCCAGAGTCTAAAACTAATACTAGCTACCATTTCCTTTTTAGGCCAGCGCATATAGCCTTATTTCGCTGGTTCCTTATAACGAGGCTTGCACATGTTTGCCTGCTCTAACCTTGGATATCTTTCCTAGCGGCGTCACCGGCTTAGGCTGCCAGTTATCCTACATTTGAGTCCTCGCTTAGCACCACGATGATGTCGCTTCGTAGCACCGAGGACCGGTGTCACCCCCGTACCTGGGGGGAGGGGAATTTAACCCCATGCGGTCAGAGTTCCCGGCTAATGAAACCGGGCTAGCGTTCCGTGTTTGACCACGTTAGGCTAGAACGAATCGCACAAATTCTGTAAAGGTTTATCTTGCCATACTATATATTTCAAGTTGACACGCAACCAGTCAGTAGAGCGGGCAGGCAACTAGTCAGTTAAATTGATACTGAGACCCAAGCGACAAGCCTTATTTTTTTGCACGGAGGAGATCTTGTGGAGGCTTTGGGTCGAGTAATTTGGCTGAAAAGAGCTTTCGACTGAAGAACTAAAAGTGATAAATCCAGGTTCAGTCAGCAAACCAGCTCTGTAGAATGCTTGGGCATCGTGCAGCCTAACTAGAAAGTAGCTGTTGTTTAAATATAGGTTGCACGGGGGGTTAGGTTGCTCTGGATAGTAAATAGAACTGACACTACTTAGCATAGTTTACTCCTTATGAATTTTGTGTTTCCATAATTTCACGATATAGCTCTTTCTGATTTTGTCTCAAGTCAGACAATATGGCACTGATTAGGGTAGCTTCCCGCAACTGTTCATCATCATTTTCACCATTATGCAACCCTACCACCTGCAATTATTCACTTTTAACACGGGAGCGCCGGAAGTTCCTTTGTCACTAGGAGCATTATAGAGAATGCGGTTTCGATCCGAGGCCAACTTGACAAAATATCCTTCAGAGCGCTGCTGTGGCTGCCCTTTTGGATGTTGAATCACTAGGAGCTTGGTTTGAACCGTGACAGGTTCGTCCTCCTCTAACTTCAAAAAGCCCCACTGCTTAAGCGGACGATTCTTCCGATCCTGCAAGCGCAGTAGAGCATAGTTAGATCGGGATTATAATATTCAAGTGCATCTATTTTATATTCAACACCTTGACCGGGCAGTGCATTTTGAAAAATTAACAAGCCATTCGCAATTTGCTCTTGAAGATCGAGTTCGCTAATCGGATATTCCCGCCATTCTCTTGCTTCAATGACGTGCCAGCAAGTCAAAGCTAATTCAGGAGTTACCAACCATCCCGTGCCTCTAGGAACTTGCTTCCTGTCTCCATCGATAATTCTTGGCACGCTCACGCGAGCAACCGAACGAGCGCAGGTTAGCAACTTTTCGTCTACCGCCAGGAAAAACATCGACTCGCCTTGGGGATTAGCTTCTCGCCCAGAAATTACAGCGGGTAACCCTTCGGGAAGAGTGTTGTCTGTTTTATTTGGTACTATGGAAAGTCTCGGTTTGCTATTAGGATTAACTGCTTGTCCCAAAGGTGCAGCAGATGAATCACTTGACAGAGCAGTGTCAAGTTCCTGGGCTAGATCCGCCAGGGTTCGATGACGACCATCTGCCGGATCTATTTGCTTGGCTAATAAGTCAACTAAAATAACTAGGGCATTTTTCTTAGTGTCGTCACGAAATTTATCATTTAAGAAGCCGATCGCGTCTTCCACAAGTTCACTCGGACTGCCGGCTTGCCATCGATGTCGCCAAGGCCCAAGTAGAGCATGTCCCCTAAAGAAATTTCTTAATGTTTTAGCGTTTTCAAATTGGTCACAATCTAATAGGGCGTCATACAATCGAGTATAGAGTTCAGACGTAATTCCAGCCATATCCTTTTACGAAGTCATTCTGATAATATAGCTTTTTCAACCAAACTGGATCGTACTTTTGCAGTTCCCCTCGATCGGTTTTTTAAGCTGTCGCAGTATGACAGGTCAGACGGCTCCGGGATCCTCAGACAGCAGCGCCTCTATATCTGCCAGCAGAGCTTCTAGTCTTGTACGCTTATCTAGGTCGTCCCAGACTTTGATCTGCTTAACTCTTTTGGAGATACTCTCCATCCGAGATTGCAGTTATTCTCGGTCTGCCGGGAGCTGTTGGGCTTTGATTTGCTCTCGAATTTCGCGCAGGGACAGAGATTTTCGATCGCCTCCTCCAGGAGTGCCTGTCGTGCTGACTCTACCTTGAGTTTAGCAATAGCTTTAGCCTTAGTATACTCGATGCGACCCTGGCGGAGAGCTTCTAGGATTTCCGGGGGAAGTTTCAGCAGGGGAAGCCTGGTGCGGATAAAGGTTTGCCAGTTCATCTTGCCCAGACTGGCAAAGACTGCTTCCACCTTCTCACGATCGGGATTAGGGGAAACGTTTCCCCTAGCATCTGGGGCTGAAGCCGTAGAGTTGTCCGCTGGAGTATCGGTGCCTTGAGACCTGGATTCCTTTTCCAGGGAGTTCTTCATCCGATACAGCAGCAACTTGACCCGATCGACAGAGCAGTTGAGCTCGATCGCCAGCAGTTGCAGAATCCCCTCAGTCTCCTCTACTGAGTTCAAATCTTGCCGCTGCAAGTTCTCCACCGTACTGCATCGCTTCCGCATCAGTCATCTCCCTCAACATCACTGGCACTTCGGTCAGTCCCACTGCCCGAGCAGCTTTATACCGGCGCTCCCCCGCCACAACCTCATACTTATCCCCCACAGGTCGCACCAGCAAGGGCTGCAAAATGCCGTTTGACTTGATACTGGCGATCAATTGCTCCATGGCTTCTTCATCAAAATAGCGCCGGGGTTGGCGAGCAGGAGGCAAAAGCTGGTCGAGCTCGATTGACTGCACGGCGTTGGATGGCTTGGAGCCATTTGACTTCTTCGCTCAGACCTTGGGGTTTGGGGGATGGACGCTGAGACTGCTGCTTTGAATCCATTCGTAAATTTGTCAAACCTCCTACTATTCTAATGCTGTCCTTTTCTAGCAGGGGCGTATGTTTAACAAAAAATTACACGGTTGAGACTGATAAATACTCACCTCCCTCCACAACAATGCACGCCGGTCATAGTTAATGCCAAACTTAAGGGAAAGCTTTTCCGAATTTAGACAGAATTAATCACTTTAATGTTATGGATTTATTTTACCCTAGTGTAAACCCGACCCAGAGCCTCTAGTATAATATCATTACCAGGCGGGTGTGCTCAAAACCCGTTGATCGTTCATGGGCCCTCCAGTCGTCGGATCCCCCCTGCGATGTCTCGCGAAGGCCGCGCCACATGCGCTGCGCGCACCGGGCTACTAGTCAGGAGCGATCGCACTACCCAAGAGACATCGCACCCCCCTTAAAAGATACTGTGGGCGAATTACCAGATCATGCGCTCAGAGCTCCCTGCTCCGCCTCGAAATGTTAAGAAATATGTGAGTAAGGCATAGAATTGGCGTGGGGGGGTTTGGGGGGGATCCCTATGCAACAACTGCGCCTTCCACACCCCTTTTAACCCCAAGAGCGTCTAAACCCAGCCGCAGTAGGGCTAAAGGAGGGCGAGAGTCCCAATTGATCGCCAGCATAGTCTTACATTTTGGATGTGAGAGTAACCTCGGAGGTCAATACTTCGTAGGTTTTGGATATAGGTTGTCCGGAGCGAGGGGGGGGACAACCGCTCACAACTTATGCTCAATTGAGTTAACCCCCCCGTTCGCGCAGGCGTAGCCGTGGCGAAGCAGCAGCTAGCAATCTCCCGGCTCGGGTGCTCCCGGCTCCCTGCTATCCCTTGAGGTATTGCCTCGGAGGTTACTTTTTTTTCAGTGCCAGCAAGCAGCACTAATAGGGCCATTACGGACAAAGAAAAAAGAGCGTCCCAAAGTAGCCATCAACCTTGAAACCTATCGCCGGTCATAAAGCGAGCGGATTCTCAGAACAGACTGGCACCGAAGCTCAGGTCATCAATCACCGGCTGTACCCAAAAAAGATTGCCTCATCCAAAAATCAACCCCAAAAAAATCCCCAAGCCGCGTAACTCCCCCCAACTCCACCACCCCATTTCAAGTCCCCACTAAGACCCCAGTAAGTTACCAGTAAGTTACCAGTAAGTCCTAAAATCCCGGATCCTGTACTAGATGCAACCGGAAAATAAATCACATACTGAGATAGATAATTTTTCGACAAGCACCGGTCATCTCAACCCTGAAAAAACACATCCCCGGGTGATTAGGGGTCTCCCTGGGAATAGCTTCGGAACCCTCCCGTTCGGAACCGGACTTGTGATTTTCACCACATCCGGCTACTGGGTAGTAGGGCCTTGTCATTGGTAGAATTACTAGGGATTACTCCCGTTGTTCCTTGTCTCATGCTATTTCACTCATCTACTGGTTTCTAGCCAGCCATCCATTCCTCATCATTATTGCTAATGAAGGGCTCATAACGTTTTTAGAGCTACTTTTACCCGAGACATCCTGCTATCACCGACCGACGTCTGCATATCCTAAGCATTCCCCGGCGTCTTCCGCATGCTCTTGTCCTGAAGGACTCGGCATGCGGAAGACACCGCCTAGGCATTAGCTTCTTAGGCCATCTTTCCCACCTGCGGCATACGCTTCACATCTGACTGGTCCTTTCGGACAGCTCGCAAGGGGTTACTTCGTTCCCTGGTCTCCGGAGCGCGATACCTTTAGGTTCCTACTCTACCCCGGTAGCTTTTCGAGTACGATGTTAGTTACGAGCGACAACTAACACTAGCTACGTTGACTTTTGTCTCCGGTGTATACAGCCTTATTTCACCGGTTCTACATAACGAGGCTTACATAAGTTCGTTTATTCTAACCTTGGGTATCTAACAAGCGCGGTGTCACCAGCTATGGCTGCCAGCTATCCTACATTTAAGTCCTCGCTGAGCACCAATGGTGATGTTACTCCACAGCACCTCACGCGGTTACCCCCGTACTTGGGGAGAGGGAATTTAACCCCATGAATACCAGAGTTCCTAGTTTCCTAGGCTAGCGTTCCGTATTACTACGTTAGGCTAGAACGAATCGCAACGCTCACTTGTAGTTGATAGCCGGGTGCATCTTAGATGCATGTAAAATAGCCCGCCGGTAGGCTCACGCTCACCCGACCACGCAGGCGGTCGGGTGAGCGTGGTCGGGTGAGCGTATACGAAGTGCGCGTAGCGCTAGCCGAAGGGAGCCGAAGGGAGCCTACCGGCGGGCAATGTTGCGGAGTAGCCGGACCATGCACGGGTGAGGGCTGTGTTTCCCCTTTTGTGCGTAAGGCGCGAGGTTTCTCCTATGCATGTGCGATTACGATGTCCCCCCAGAGGGGGGTGCGGTTAGCGCGAGGTATCTCCACCGGTTGTGCGATTAGCGCTCCCAGGAGATACCTCCCCCCAGAGGGGGGACATCGAGCTCCCCGGGTAGTCTTTAAGTTGCAAAAGCGAATTTACAGAGCGGCAATGGAAGGCGTAATAAGCGAACGGTTCGCAGACTCCAAAGATTACTGGTAAAATCCCGGGCAGCCAAAAGTCTAGCGGTACGACAGGTTACACAAGACAACCAGGGAAGGAAAACTGCCGGTGTGGATGGTGTTAAAGCACTGACCCCAAAGCAGCGCTTAGAACTGGTAGGACAGATTGAAATCTCAAACAAGGCCAAGCCTACACGTCGTGTATGGATACCCAAGCCAGGGAGAGAGGAAAAACGTCCTTTAGGAATACCAACGATGTACGACCGTGCGACACAAGGACTCCTCAAGACTGCGCTAGAACCCGAATGGGAAGCGTACATGGAAGGGAACTCCTACGGGTTCAGACCGGGAAGGGGATGCCACGATGCAATCGAGGCAATATACAGTAGCATCAAACAAAAACCCAAGTGGGTACTGGATGCAGACATTGCAAAATGCTTCGATAAGATAAACCACAAGGCGCTACTAGAAAAACTGAATACAATATCACCAATCCGTAAGCAAATACGGGCATGGTTAAAAGCCGGGGTGATGGACAAAGGGGAATGGCATGCAACTGAAGCGGGAACGCCCCAAGGGGGTGTCATATCACCGCTACTAGCCAACATAGCCTTACATGGGTTAGAGGAGGCAGTAATGAAGCTCGCCAAGCCAACAAAGAACGAAAGAAAAAAGCTGACAGTAGTCAGATATGCAGATGACTTTGTAGTCATGCACGAGAACAGAGTGATAGTGGAAAAAGCGCAGATAGTGGTCGCAGAGTGGCTAAAAGGAATCGGGTTAGAACTGAAAGCCGAAAAAACAAAAATAGCTCATACGCTAAAGGGGGAAAACCCGGGGTTTGACTTTCTGGGTTTCAACATCAGGCAATATGAGGTGAGTAAATACAGGACCGGCAAGTCAACACACGGAACACCCCTAGGATTCAAAACCCTAATAAAACCCAGTAATAAGTCCATAGGGAAGCATAAAGAACGGTTATCAGAAATGGTGGCCAGCCATAAAGCAGCACCACAAACAGCCTTGATAAGTGGGGTAAACCCGATAATACGGGGATGGTCAAACTACTACAGGGCGGTGGTGAGTAAGGAAACTTACAGCTACATGGACCACTACCTATGGACCATTCTCTGGCAGTGGGCAAAAAGGAGACATCCCAATAAATCCAGTCATTGGATAGCTCGTAAGTACTGGTCCCTAAGTGAGGACGGTAAATGGCGATTCCGATGCAAGATAGGAAAAGATGAGATAACGCTGCGCAAACACTCCGAAACTGAGATAATCAGGCACGTAAAAGTGAAAGGTACAGCCAGCCCATATGACGGGAACCTTACATATTGGAGCGCAAGACTAGGTAAAAGCCCCGAGTTGAGTAAGAGGGTAGCAACGCTACTCAAGAGACAAAAGGGGAAATGCCAACACTGTGGACTAACGTTTATGAACTGTGACAAATGGGAAGTTGACCATATCAAGCCCCTCTCATTAGTCTCATTAGGGGGTAAGGACCGGTACGACAACCTACAGTTACTACACAAGCATTGCCACGATATAAAGACTGCCAACGATGGTAGCAAACGTAGCCGTACCTATGACAAGGGTGGCGTTGCTGAGGAGCCGGATGATGCGAAAGTATCAAGTCCGGTTCTGAAGACTAGCAGGAGTGGTGACACTCTTGCTTAGTTTAATTCCGACCCACCTAATGAAAGTGGTTTAATATGGTCAACTTCCCACTTGTCACTATTTGTGAACGTTAGTCCTAATTCTCGGCAGTTACCTTTCTGCATCTTCATGCGCTTCGCAACTCGTGTTCCCACATCTGGGCTCTTACCGAGTCTTGTACTCCAGTAAACGAGCTCACCGTTATATGGGCTTACATCACCTTTTACTTTGACATGTCTTACTATCTCTACACTACTGTGCTTCAACAGCTCAACTTCCTTACTTTCATCTTTCGATCTGAACAGCCATTGACCATCCTTGTCTATTGACCAGTCATTCTTGGCCATCCATTCTCCAGACTTATTCGGGTGTCGTCTTTTCGCCCATCTCCACAAAACCTTCCACAAGTAATCGTCCAGATCACTATACGTTTCCTTGCTCACTCCTGTTCTGAAGTAATTAGCCCATCCACGTATCAGAGGATTCAGCTTCATTATCAGCTCCTCCTGAGACTTTCTGTCATCTATCTCTTTCTGATGACTTTCCTTGTGCTAAAGAACGGATTTCTCACTCAGCTTGATTAGTGTTTTGAATCCTAGGATCTTCCCTTTACACCTTCCAGACTTGTTCTTGACTACCTGATATTGTCTCACATTGAATCCCAGGAAATCAAATCCCGCGTCTTCTGCGTGTAACCTATGAGCAATCCTAGTCTTCTCAGGCTTAAGTTCAAGTCCTATTCCTCTCAGCCATTCAGCTATAACCTTCTGCGCCTTCTCCACCACTTCCCGACTTTTATGTATGACTACAAAGTCATGTATCTGACCACAGTCAACTCTGTCTTTTTTCGTTCAGGCACCAGAGTCATAACTTTTTCCTCTAGTCCATGCAGAGCAACGTTTGCCAGCAATGGTGAAATCACTCCTCCTTGTGGTGTACCTTCATTCGTTGCACACCAATTCCTCCCATCTATCACACCAGCAGTCAGCCAAGCGCGTATTTGTCTACGAAAGATAGATGAAGTATTCACTTTTGTCAACAGCGCTTCATGGCCTATCTTATCGAAGCATTTAGCTATGTCAGCATCAAGAACCCATTTAGCTTTCTTGTTGATCGCTGAGCATATTGCTTCGATTGCATCATGACATCCTCGACCTGACCTAAATCCATAGGAATTACCTTCTTTCCTTAGCTTCCCATTCTGGTTCTAATGCCTGTTTCAGTAATCCCTGTAGTGCGCGGTCGTACATCACCGGTATTCCCAATGGACGTAACTCTTTCCTACCTGGTTTAGGTATCCAAACCCTTCGAGTCGGCTTAACCTTCTTCCAAGTCTTAAGTTGTCCTACCAGTTCGAGACGCTCGTTAGGTTTCAGCTCTTTTATACCGTCTACCCCAGCCGTCTTCTTTCCCTGGTTATCTTGTGTTACTCGTCGTACCGCTAGACAGTTGGCAGACCAAGACTTCACTAATAGCCTCTGGAGTTTGCGAACTTTCCGCTTATTACCTTCCTGAGTCGCTCTGTAAATCCGCTTTTGCAAAAGACTAACCGCTCCAATTTTGGCCACGGTAGATCTTTCCATTCATACATCGGCTTTCCCGTGTTCATAACGTTTTCACTGCTACAAGTAGCTTCACATTTGACATCATTGTGAGGGCGTCAGCGTATCCATACCTATTACAGGTAGGCTTTTGCTTCTCCACGAAATCCTTCCCGGCTATGACCTGGCATATGTAACCAGATGTTGCGTCTTTGGTGACTACCAGATGTGATCGACCTCTAGATCTGGAGTACATAACCGGTTTACTTCGTTCCTACAGATGATTGATCATGACCTTAGATGGATTCTATGTACCGGGTTTATTGTCGGTGCTTGTTAGTCGGCCTACGATCCACTAACGACCTCTATCCTTTCCCTTTTGGGCCAGTGTTTCAGCCTTATTACACTGGTTGTGTGTGACGACACTGCAAATCTTCGCTTCATGCTCACCATAGTCACTTGCTCGAATGTATCCATGAGTCCTATAACTTGCTGCGAACCTTGCCCCTAGATGACTTCGATGTGGTGTTTATCTTTCACTGCTTCCATCAGTTTCCCTCGGAAGTCCGACGGATCCTGCTAGACCGGGGCGCGCGCCAGATCAAGATTGTGGGCTACACCATGGGCAGTCACTGGGACCCCACGGATACCTTCCGCGAGATTTTCTATCCGGGTATGCGGGTGAGTGACCTGGCCAACTTGCTTTGTCTCGACCTGGTATTGATGGTTTCACATTATTTCCGAGAGGTGTTGCTCCATCATGTGGGTGCCTTCAGTACGACAGCAGCAGCGGAACTCGATCGCCGCATCGCCGTCACGGGTTTGCCCATTAACAACGAATTGATGGACCGCGGCTGCACTAGCAGCAAAGCAGACAAGGTGCAGATTGTCTTCAACCATTCTCCTACACCAGGGAAGCCCCCGAAATTTTCTTCCGCATCATGGAGCAGATATTACCTCACCACGACGTGAGGTTAGTTGTTACCCGTCAGTTTGACGCTGATAGTCCTGGTCAGGAGCAATTGCAGCAACTGCAAGCACGCTATGGCGATCAGGTAATCATCGGGAATACCATGTCTTTAGCAGATTACTATGAAACCCTGTGGAAATCCCACATCCAGGTCTCGACAGCCGAGCACGAATCCTTCGGCATATCGACCTTAGAGGCAATGTACACTCGCAATGCCTGTATCCTGCCCAGTCGCCATAGTTACCCGGAAATCACCGACAATACCAACCTCTATACATCCGAACAAGAACGGCTAGAGATGCTGACGCACTACATTCAGGACCAACTCTCATGCAGTCAAATGGCCGAAGTCATGCATCAGCAGAGCTGGCGGTACGTTCCCGAGCAGGTCGTAGAACGCATTTCCCAGGCGATCCACGACCTACTCTCCTAACCCCCAAAAGTATGAAACCCAGACCCGCAAGCTGTGTCCCAAGTGCTCTTAGCGCTTCCAGGAGACACTTCACCGGGGGACACAGGGTAGTGGGTAACAAGTAGTGATTTTAGCGCCTGAAACCCTGAGCAGACCGTAGTCAAATCACTACATCTTGACCACTACCGGACACAGAAGGTGCTTGCGGTTTTTGGATCTCCTGGGTTTTGGGGCAAAAATGTATTGTAATATACATTTTTTGCGATCTAAAAGGCTATAA
Organism: uncultured Hormoscilla sp.; assembly: GCA_963921275.4. Classification (GTDB taxonomy): domain Bacteria; phylum Cyanobacteriota; class Cyanobacteriia; order Cyanobacteriales; family Desertifilaceae; genus Hormoscilla. Next base: position 801,088 of record OZ001293.3, read on the forward strand.
TAGTTAATTTTGAGTGATTGCTTTACTTATCACTCGAAACCCAGGAGACCCGATTTTTGGGGCAGACTTGACAGTAAAGCTAAAATTTGTGTTAAATTATAGATTATGGAGAGTGTGAAGTTCTCACAGAATACGACCTCGTCTAAAAGCTGAAACCCTTGCTGGGGGTAGCTTACAGCCAGTATTAGCCCGCTTATTGCCCATGATCGGTCGATCGGACCAAAACCCGCTTATGACAAGCCGTTATCCAAAGAACTTCGCACTGTCCAGATAGATTGAAAGTCTGGTTTGGTTTCATTTGCTAGACAACTCTGGTTATCATGGGGGTTAAATTCCCTCTCCCCAGGTGTGGGGGGTCGAGAATACTACCGGTCCTTAGTGCTGCGGAGTCACATCGCCGTGGTGCTCCGCTAGGACTTAAATGTAGGGTAGCTGGCAGCCTAAGCTGGCAACACCGCGCTTGTTAGATGTTCATGGTTAGAACAAGCGAACCTGTGTAAGCCTCGTCACCTATAACCAGCGGAATAAGGCTGATACGCTGGCCCAAAAGGGAAATGGTAGTTAGTGTTGGTAATCTGTACTTACTAGCATCGCACTCGAAGAACTCCCGGGGTATAGCAGGAACCTAAAAGCATCGAGAAATGATACCAGGGAACGAAGTAACCTCTTGTGTGCAGTTCGGCTCAACGGGGCCGAACCAGTTAGATATACGTCCGCGTAGCGTGCGCGGAGCGCATAGCGCAAGCCACGAGGGGAAGGATGTCCTAAGAAGCAAATGCCCGGGGTAATGCCCGTGGATAAGCTGACGTCGGACGGATATGGTAAGAAGCCTTTGGTGAAAGTAGCCCTAATATGTCGCAAAACTTAGGAGAAATCCAAAAGTATGAATATGGACTAGAGTCTCAGCCGGGTAAAGTTCAGAGCCCCGATAAATCAGGAATGGGGAAATGTTAGTAAAGAGCGGTTAGACCGGTTTGCTGAACTACCCTCCGCGAACCTTCCGGAGCTGAAATCATTAACGGTCCAATAGGATTGACCATAAGGGGTAAAATTACAGAGGGTAAGGGGAAACGGGGTGACCTAATTATTGATGATGATATGCCTAAGGACAAGCCCCAGCGGTGAAAGTCGCAAGTCCGGTTTCGCTCTTGGAGGGTTGGGAAGTGATTCCCAGCTCGACCCCGACCTTGACATATTGGCAAGACGCTAAGTAGTCAAACTAGGAACTACTTAGGTCCAGGGCCCAGACGAGTACCGGTCTATCCTGTGTGATGGCCAAGCCCAAGCGGCGATAAGAAGCTGCGCATCGCTTAGCGTGCGCGTAGCGCATAGCTACCTGACTTGCATGAGTAGTTGCTCATACCACAAGTCAATCTTGGTCTGTTTTGTCTAGCTCGCGCTCATGAGCAGCGTAGTAGTTAGGGCCACGGCGTTGGCGACATAAATGAATCGAGAAAAAGCTATTGGTGTAAGGAGATTAACGTTGATGGAGAAAATTAAGATAGCGATCGCAGGAATAGGAAACTGTGCGAGTTCATTAATTCAAGGGATTGAATATTACAAGGGGAAAGACTTCTCTGAGGCGATCGGATTGATGCATTGGGAGATCGGCAGCTATAAGCCCTACGATATGGAAGTTGTCGCTGCCTTTGACATCGATCGCCGCAAAGTTGGGTTCGAGGTGCATGAAGCTATCTTTGCCGAACCAAACTGCACGGCTGTGTTTTGCTCCGACCTGCCCAAAACTGGAGTGAAAGTAAGTATGGGCAAGGTGCTGGATGGATTCTCGGAGCACATGAAGAATTATGAGGATAAATATACCTTCGTCCTCAGCGACGAACCCGAACCGGAGAAAGCAGATATTGTCAAGATATTGAAAGAGTCGGGCACGGAAATCTTGCTCAATTACCTGCCAGTAGGCTCACAGGAAGCAACGGAGTTCTATGCAGAATGTGCAGTGGATGCGGGAGTAGGATTTATCAATTGCATCCCGGTGTTTATCGCTAGCAATCCCCTCTGGGCAGAGAAATTCCAACGAAACAACATACCCATCATTGGGGACGACATCAAAGCGCAACTGGGTGCCACAATTACTCACCGCACCCTATCGGACTTGTTCAAGAAGCGGGGGGTGAAGGTAGAACGCACCTACCAGATTAATACCGGGGGCAATACTGACTTCATGAATATGCTCAACCGCAGTCGCCTGAACTCGAAGAAAGAATCCAAAACCGAGGCAGTGCAAGCGGTGATGAGCGCTCACCTGGAAAAGGAGAACATCCATATCGGTCCCAGCGATTACGTGCCCTGGCAAAAAGATAACAAGGTGGCGTTCATTCGCATGGAGGGCAAACTGTTTGGGGACGTGCCCATGAATCTGGAAATGCGTCTGTCTGTAGAAGATTCACCCAATTCGGCGGGAGTCTCGATCGATGCCATCCGCTGCTGCAAGCTAGTCCTCAATGCCAAAAAGGGTGGTATTCTCTATTCACCTTCCGCCTATTTCATGAAGCATCCGCCCAAACAGTATACGGATGACGAAGCTTATCGGATGACGGAGAACTTTATTGCTGGCAAGCGTGCCGATTAAGCAGTGATATCCGATTTTTCCGGAACGGTGGCATCACTGTAGGGTTGAGGCGGGTAATTGTCTCGATATGAAGGAAGTTGTTGCGTGCATTTCGTATTCGCGCAACAACTTCCTATCGATCGGATATAGTTGCTCCATTACAAATAATTTACAAAAGTATTATGTCGGACTTACGCTTAAATCTGGGCTGTGGTGCAAAACATCTAGAGGGCTACATCAATGTGGACAAGTTTGAAAATCCCGACATCAGATTAGACTTGGAGACATTCCCTTGGCCGTGGGAAGACAATAGTGCGATCGAAATTGAACTGTCTCACGTACTGGAACATCTCGGACAGTAGACAGAAGTCTATCTGAAAATCATCCAGGAGATATATCGGATCTGTAAAGCAGGGGCAAAGGTGCATGTGAGAGTCCCCCACCATCGCCACGATGATTTACTCCACGATCCGACCCACGTGCGGGCAATCACTCCCTTTAGTTTGAGCATGTTTTCCCAAAAACTGAACCAAGAGTGGCAAGCAAACGGAGATGCTACTACGCCACTGGGTCTAGATCTGGGTGTTAACTTCGATTTGGTGGAGACTATCTATATCCCTAGCGAACTTTGGTACTCTCGGGAAGGCGATCGGGCTGATGATACAGATTATCTCCTGGAACAGAGTACACTGTACAATAACCGGCGTTGCACAATCACGGGATGATGGGTCTCTTTGCATAAGTCTTAAACGTATACTATAAGCCACTTTTAGTTATGTGCAAACAATGGCATCATCCCCAAAATGTGCAACGCCCAATAACCTAATCAGAGAGATGGACATGACCCTAGTGGCAGTCAAGTAACAGTGGTAAGTTGTAAGTGGTCAGTTGTTAATTGTCAGTTGTGCAACAGCAATCAACCGTTGCACATTTTTGAGATGATTCCATTTTTGTACAATGGAGGTCGTAAATCTGGTAAGTTTAGATTTAGCGTCGCTACCGCATTATGGTATTAGTCGGTTAAAACCGACTAATACCGAGTTACCTGGGTACCGCCTGGTAACGCGGGGGTTTGCAACCCCCGGCGGGATGACAGCGAAGTGAGTATTCCGATCGTCCCATCATTATGCAACGCCCAACCATGAACCATGAACAATGAACCGTAAAAGATGAACCAACAAACAAATAAAATAGACGCTCGAAGTCTGAAGCTTGCCCTGTCAGGACTGGAAATGATTACAGACCCCACTCAGGTGGCTAAGTTATCCCAAGATTACCATACATTTAGCCCAGTTCTCCAACCCCTGCTGTCACCGAAAACGGGGGATATTGTCATTCGTCCTGCTAACGAAGCGGAAGTCTTGCGCGTTGCTGCTGCATGTGTAAAACATCAAGTCCCCCTAACGGTACGGGGGGCGGGAACGGGAAATTATGGACAATGCGTTCCCCTCCATGGCGGCGCGATCTTGGAGATGACGCGGATGCAGGAAATCAAAGAAATGAAACCAGGATGGGCCCGGGTGGAACCGGGAGTGAAACTGGCCCAACTGGATAAGCAAACTCGGTCAATTGGTTGGGAAATTCGCATGGCCCCCTCAACCTATCGTACCGCCACGATCGGGGGATTTATTGGTGGGGGTAGCTATGGTCTTGGTTCGATTACTTATGGAGGACTGCGCGATCGGGGTAATCTGTTAGCAGTGCGCATCGTCTCCCTGGAAGAGGAACCCCGGGTTATCGAACTGCGGGGAGATGATGTCCAGAAAGTGAATCACGCTTACGGTACAAATGGCATTATCACCGAGTTGGAAATTCCCCTCGCCCCTGCTTATCCTTGGGTAGAGGCGATCGCCACCTTTAGCGATTTTATGGCAGCAGCAAAATTTGGGCAAGCATTAGGGGATGCCGATGGGATAATCAAGAAACTAATCAGCATTCATGCCTGGCCCATTCCCAAATATTTTACAGCCTTAAGCGAATATATTCCTGAAGGTACCCATGCCGCCTTACTAATGGTAGCAGAATCTGGATTAGAACCCTTGCAAAAGTTAGTGGGCGAATTTGGCGGTCAGATTACTTATGAAAAAGCAGCAGCATCAGCTGAAAAAGGAGTAAACCTAGGAGAATTTACCTGGAATCATACCACATTACATGCCCGGACTGTAGATCCTTCCCTAACATATTTACAGAGTGGATTTCCTGCAGATCGAAATCTCCAGATGATGGAACACATGTATCGCTACTTTGGAGATGAAGTGATGATGCACTTAGAATTTATGCGGGTGAATAGTCAAGCAGTTCCCATCGGGTTACAAGTAGTGCGGTTTACCACGGAGTCCCGCCTGAACGAGATTATTCGCTATCACGAAGCACAGGGAGTGTTTATAGCTAATCCCCACACTTATATCTTAGAGGATGGGGGCAGAAAAGAGATAGATCCAGTCCAGTTCGAGTTTAAGAAACAGGTCGATCCCTACGGACTGCTGAATCCTGGTAAAATGCGGGCATGGGATTTACAGTAGGGCACCGGAGATATCCGCCAGTCGAGTTTTGGGAGGCGATCGCAAAAATGCTATAATCCACAACCTACCTTCGAACGCTAAATAAATTACTTTTTTATGCCAGCTAGAGACACTTATCACGCTAATTTAATTAACGCTCTGGTAAAAGATGACTGGAGGATAACGGAGGATCCATTTATTATGCGCTGGGGATCGAGAGATTTGTATGTAGATATAGGTGCTAGTTTACTTATCGCTGCCGAAAAAGCAGAAATAAAAATAGCAGTAGAATTGAAAAGTTTTAAAGGTTATTCTCCCATGAATGACCTATAAAATGCAGTCGGTCAGTATATCGTCTATAACGATGTACTCGAAAAAATAGATCCTGATAGGGTTCTCTATTTGGCAGTGGATATCGATACTTTTGATGGCATATTTAGCGAACCAATAGGTCAACTCATACTGGATAATGACCGCTTAAATATAATAGTTTTTAACCGAAATGAGGAGGTAATTGTAGAATGTATTCCACCGCTGAATATCAACAATTGATCGAAAATATTATCGGCGAATATGCTCAATTGCGCTACTCTCACGGGGAAGTAGAGAGACAACCAGTGTTCGACCGAGAAAATCACCAATATTTATTAATGCTTGTGGGAATGGATGGTCGTAAAATGGTTCACGGCTGCTTAATTCATTTCGCGATCGTAGATGATAAAATTTGGATTCATAGGGACGGAACAGAAGATGGTGTAGCAGGAGATTTGTTAGCAGCAGGGGTGCCCAAAGAGCGCATAGTCTTAGGATGTTATCACCCAGACACGCGCAAGATTACCGATTTTGCTGTTTGCTGATTTCAGGGGCGATCGGGCGGCGAGTGGTACTCTATTTTTGCGCTTGTCCCTGATTATGCTATTATAGGGGCGATCGCCTCTATGTTCGGAGAAAGGAAGGTAAATTATGACGACAGCAACAAAATACGCTTGTGGACTGTAGAGGAATATCATCGGATGATCTCCAGTGGTATTCTTACCCGTGACTCCTATGTAGAATTGTTAGAAGGTCGGATTGTAGAAATGAGCCGGAAAGGTCTACTCCATGCAGGTACTACCCAACGCGCTTCCGATTATATCAAAGCTCGATGACACGATCAAGCTCATGTCAGGATGCAATTGCCCGTTACTTTACCAACTTCCGATTTTTCCGGAACGGTACCGGAACCCGATGTGGCCGTAGTTAGGATCGATCGGGGTGCCTATGGAGATCATCATCCTACGCCAGACGAAATATTTCTGCTCGTAGAAGTCGCCGATACAACCCTAAGAATCGATCGCCTGGAGAAAGCGCCCCTCTACGCCAGGGCAAATATTCCAGAATACTGGATTTTAGATGTGAGCGATCGCCAAGCCTATATTTTCCGCGATCGAACTTCCGTTGGCTATAGATCGTCTTTTGTTTTGCCAGATAATGCCGCTATTGCACTAAGAGCATTTCCAACAATAGAAATATCCCTATCCGATTTTTCCGGAACGGTGCTTTTTCTGCCGTAGTGGGTGCATCCTTCTGCCAAGCAAATATCGCTCATAAAAAAATAAAGTGATCGCACTGTTTGCAGTAAACACTTTAGTGTTTACCCGGTAACAATATAAATTTGTAGTGCTAATTTATTCTGTGCGATTGGTTTTAAATTTGGGAGGCAAATAGAACATAATCCAGGGGAAAAGCATCCTATAGTTGAAATATTTTGGCAGTATTAGTTATAGAATTTGATAAGGATGAATAATAGCTTATACCAAAACTGCAAGCCATGTTGCGCATGTTAAAAACAAGATGAATTTGGGAAATTACCTCGCAATCGCCGCATTATCACGCGATCGCTCCAAGCAGGAAACCGGGTCCGATTGGGAAAGAGAAAATGCAGGTATATGATTTACAGTATGGCACCATAAACTGGCGCATACAGCTTCACATATTCATCATTTATTGAGATATCTGAGTTTAATAATTCTGCAATCTTCCTAACCTGAAGGTCTTGGTATAGCAGAATTTCTTGATATAAAACTCTGGCAGATTCATCATTGCAGATGCGGTAATGGAGGATCTTTGTCCATTCTGGGGCCCGCGCCATCAACTCAGGCAAAACCTTGACAAAAGCGAGCAATTGTGCTTTCATATCAAAGATTCCAGAAAATGGATCAAATCCCACATCACTTCCTGCTGCTGACAGCGATCGTCTAAAACTAGATGCAACTTAGGTAAGCAGCGGTTTTCGGGATTTTGAGCGAGTTTAGTTAAGACATTCTCAAACGCAGCGATTTCAGAAGGCGATCGCATCAATCGATTTGCCTGTAATATGTCAATCATTTTATCCGCATTCATTGCGAACCAATCTTACTCGCGCGACACTGGCACATCATAAGTAAAGAAATCATAAGCCATTTTCGTGTGGGGGAAAATCGCCCGCGCTTCTTCGAGCAAATTATCCAGCCCGATCGCATTTCCCGGAGCGTAGCGGGGGCTAAAATGAGTCATAATCAACTGCTTCACCTGGGCTAGATGGGCCACTTGTGCCGCCATTGTACTTGTAGAATGGAGGCGATCGTAAGCCATTTGAGCATCAAGATGAGCAAAAGTCGCCTCGTGAACCAATACATCTGCCTGTTGGGCCAACTCCACCGCCCGATCGCAGAAGATGGTATCGGTACAATAGACAAACTTGCGCCCCGGTTGAGTCGGACCGCACAAAGAAGCACCATTAATCTGGCGACCATCTGGCAGTTCTACCCACTCGCCCCGCTTCAACTGACCGTAGACCGGACCCGAGGGAATGCCTAAAGCCCGAGCTTTTTCCACATTAAAGCGTCCCGGTCGGTCTTTTTCCGCGATCCGATAACCAAAGGCGGGCACCCGATGGTGCAAAGGACCGCAGCTAACCGTAAATTCTTCATTCTCAAATATCACTCCCGGCTCCACCGCGTGGACCTTCAGGGGATAAGATAAATGAGTTTGGGAGTAGTGCAGACAAGCTTGTAGATACTCATTCAGCTTCGGCGGACCGTAGATATCAATCCGTTCTATATTACCCGCCAAGCCGCAACTGGCCAACAGACCCATCAAGCCGAAAATATGGTCGCCGTGCATGTGGGTGATAAATATCCGTCGCAACTGACTGACTCTCAGGTCGCTGCGCAGGAACTGGTGCTGAGTTCCTTCCCCGCAATCAAACAGCCAGACCTCTGCCTTTTGGGGTAACCGTAAGGCAATCGCCGACACGTTGCGCGATCGGGTGGGTACGCCGGAGCTTGTTCCTAGGAATGTAATCTGCAAAACGCTTTTATATCTATAATAGAGAGTTGATGTTAGTTCTGAGATGATTGTATCATATTAACCCGAAATCTCCATGGCAAAATCAAGAAACCTGGTTTTTTGCTCATACCGGGTTAGAGGGCTACGGCGGTCAGAAACCACTGCAGCGAACGGGCCGTCTCAGTTTCTCCGGTTAGAGTGAGGGGAAAAACACAGATGATATTCCGACGATACTTCCTGTTTGCCCAGCTAAGAAAACACTGGTGGGTGACTCTGCTATTGTGGATAGCGATGTTCAACCCAGCGCTAGCAGCTGCTTTAGAACTGCGAGTCGCAATAGAAGAAGAAGTCAAGCAAGTGCAAGTGGGCAGTTCCTCGGCGGCCACAGTCAAGAATAGTGCTGGGGAAACCCTCGGAGAACTGAGGGCGATGTCGGGGTTTGTCGCTCAACATCAGGATAGCACTGTTGCCCTGTCCAAATGGCAAGCTGGTCAAATTTGGATTGAACCCGCAGATAATGGTTTAGTCTGGATCGGCGATCGCTGGTATCGAGGGCGCGTCCTCCTAGTCCCCAGCGAGTCAGGACTCACTGCTGTCAACTACGTAGACATCGAACATTATCTGTACAGCGTCTTAGGAGGGGAAATGCCTCCCAGCTGGCCCCTGGAAGCCCTGAAAGCCCAAGCAGTGGCCGCCCGTTCCTACGCCTTGTATCAGCGGGGGAAAACTGCCAATAAAATCTACGATCTCGGCGATACCACCGCTTGGCAAGTTTACCAAGGGGTCGAAGATGAATATATCAGCACCCAACAAGCCGTAAATGCCACAGCTGATCAAGTTCTCATCCACGATGGTAAGATTATCGAAGCCGTTTTCCACTCCTCCTCAGGAGGGCACACGGAAAACGTGGAAGATATCTGGACAGCGTCCCTACCCTATTTGCGAGCAGTCCCCGACTTCGATCAGAATGCACCCGTGTTCGAGTGGAAAAAAACCTTTTCGGGCGATATTCTCAGCAGTTTAATTAGCAGTGTAGGTAATATTTTATCCCTAACTCCAGAGCGTACCACACCTCACGGACGGATTACCACCATGAAAGTTATCGGTGATAAAGGGGAGAAAGTCGTCACTGGCAAGGAACTGCGTAAACTGCTAAGCCTGAAAAGCACTTTATTTACTATCAGTCCCCTTGGGGAAAGTGCCGATTTTTCCGGAACGGTGGATGAAAATTCACCTCCAAGCAGTTTCCAAGTAGTCGGTCGCGGTTTCGGACATGGACTGGGCCTGTCTCAGTATGGCGCTAATGCCTTAGCTCGACGGGGATACAACTACCAGCAGATTTTACTGCATTACTATACCAAAACATCTCTTGCTCGCATTGAAGTCGAGTAATTGAGCAATTGAGCAATTGAGCAATTGAGCAATTGAAAATTGTTGAATTGAGAATTGATTCTTCCCTCGTTCCCAGGGTCTCCCTGGATGCATGCGCGGTTGAGCACTGTGCCGCAGGGAGACGCTGGGAACGAGGCCAATTTTTGATTCTTTATTCATGTCAATTAACAATTGCTCAATTTACTATTTACAAGTAAGCGTCTGGTTCTAAAACCCAGATCAGATAACCTTTTCTAGTTTGGGTCAACAGGACTCGATCCCCTTCGTTAGTTAATTGTAGAGCAATTTTTAAGGCTTTATCCCGATCGGGAACATTCTTGAGGAAACTGTAATATTTGCCAGAGACCTCAATAGCGGCCAATGTTTTTTTCACATCGGGCACCCTAATCTTACAGGGTTGATACTGCGATCGGTCTAAGATTGCCGAATTTGCTGAGGAGGTCGGGGGACTGGCAGGTTCAGAGGGTTTCTGCACAGATTTTAAGTATGCTTTTGCTTCCCACACCCAGATAGCATAGCCTTTTGGTGTAGCGGTCAAAACGACCCTATCCCCCCGCTTGACTAGCTTTTCTGCTAATTCTACGGCTTTCTGCTGTGAGGGGACGACTTTCAGCAGACTGTAATACTTGTCCCCGACATTAATTGCTGCTAAGGGGTCTGTCAGATCTGGCACCCAGATCTGACAACGGCGATACTCAGAGGGAGATTTTAAGATCGGGTAGTTTGGGTTTGACACGATAATGAGGGAGATTTCTGCAGAATGCTATGCAAACGGGCGCTTGACTAGCCTTTGAGACTTTTCTTTAATTATAGCCATTAGCCCATATCCAATGACTGATGTAGAATTAACCGGTTGCCCTGCGGATCGTAGGCGTAGATTTCTCTGCCGTGGGATGCGGTAGAAATCTCTCCAGGTGGTCGATCTCCTAGAGTCCGCAGATGGGCGATCGCCCTTTCCAAGTCATCCACTTCTAAGCATAAACTCATGCTACCACTGGATTTGCGCTCAAATTCTTGTCGATGGGAGTCTTTCGGCTGAAAAATCCCCAAGCGTAACCCCGGCAGATGAAATTCCGCATATACCTGCTCGATGTTCACATCCGGTTGCCGTCCCAGCAAGGGGACATAGAATGCCAGCATTTTCTCCATATCCTCAGCCGCTAGGGTCACAAATGCTTGACTAAAATTAAAACTCATGCTACACAGGCTCAATCCAACCACTCACTGGGATCGGGTTGTTTGCGTTCCATTGCTTTGATATAATCTTTCAGCGTCCGCTTATAGTCGGCTGGCTTGGGCCGCTCAACTCGTACTCGGCCCGAATGGCCAGCCCGATTTTTCGCGCAGCGTTCGCGGGTCTTGGGAGGTTGGGGGGCCCGGGTTGGAGGAACGGTCAGGATCGACCGCAAGCGATCGCGAGCCTCATTGATTTGTCTCATTTTCTCATGAGCCTTCTGTTGCAGCCGAGGAAACTGGACAAAACGATCGGGGTGCCAGACGATCGCCAAATCCTTATAACCTTGGTGAATTTCCTCTAGGGAAGCCCCCGGTTCTAGTTCCAGGATTCTATAGTAGTGAGCTGCATCTGTCATATCCAACAGCCCTCACAGGACAAACACATTGCGATCGCAGTTTGCTCTGATTTGAGCTGACTGAGACAAGTCAGACAGATATCGTAAAAAAAATATATAATATTAAGGTTTTGTTTAACTTAAGTTAACGTTTTATTAGTTTGCCAGTGTCCGGAAAGTGCTCAAACAGTTAAAAAACTTTAATCTGAAGCCAGTCTCAAGAGACTCTGGAAAACTAGAAAGCGACAACAGCAAAGGTATATGGGAGTTTGGTAAGAATGAAGCTGGCAGCAAGAGTAGGTCAGGTAACGCCTTCCTTAACGTTGACTGTGACCGCCAAGGCCCTGGCGATGAAGGCAGAAGGGATTGATGTTTGTAGTTTCAGCGCTGGAGAACCGGATTTTGAAACGCCGGCGCATATTAAGGCCGCAGCCCAGCAAGCACTGGATGAGGGAAAAACTAGGTATGGCCCGGCAGCAGGAGAACCGAGGTTGCGAGAGACGATCGCCCGCAAGCTGCAACATGAATATCAGCTGAACTATACGGCAGAAAATGTGATAGTCACCAACGGCGGCAAGCATTCTCTCTACAACATGATGATGGCCCTGATCGAACCGGGTGATGAGGTAATTATCCCGGTTCCCTACTGGGTGAGTTACCCAGAAATGGTGAAACTAGCCGGTGGTACGCCAGTGTTTGTACAGACAACAGCCGCTACTGGATATAAAATCACCCCCGCACAACTGCGTCAGGCTGTAACACCACAAACAAAGCTGTTTGTGATCAATTCTCCGTCCAATCCCACAGGGATGGTTTATACCGCAGCGGAGATTATTGCCCTGGGAGAAGTGGTGGTGGAGCAGGATATTCTGGTAGTTTCGGACGAGATTTATGAGAAGATTCTCTATGAGGGTGCAGAACATCTGAGTATTGGTGCAGTTAGTCATAAACTCTTTACCCGCACCCTCGTCAGCAATGGGTTTGCCAAAGCTTACTCGATGACGGGTTGGCGGGTTGGCTATCTGGCGGGTGCAGTAGAACTGATTAAAGCTTGTAGTACCATCCAAGGACATAGTACATCCAATGTCTGCACATTCGCTCAGTATGGAGCGATCGCGGCCTTGTCAGAGTCGCAAGATTGTGTAGAACGAATGCGCCTGACTTTTTCCCAACGGCGTGAGGTAATGCTAGAAAGGATAAATGCCATACCCGGACTCAGCTGTGTAAAACCTTCAGGGGCGTTCTACCTGTTTGTGGATATTAGTAAAACCGGTTTGACTTCTCTGGAGTTTAGCAATTCTCTGTTAGAGTCGCAACAGGTGGCTGTGATTCCCGGAATTGCCTTTGGCGCTGACGACCATATCCGCTTCTCCTATGCCACTGACATGACTACGATCGAGAAAGGGATGGATAGGTTAAAAAAGTTTGTGCGATTGCTAAAATAATAATATCTGAGCAAATTGTCATAAATTAGTTCAGTTGAGATTAAAATAGGAGCCAACATTGGAGCAAAAAAACCATGACTGAAAGTCTCTTAATCCAAGCTGAAGCCTGGGGGTTGGTTTGCAAATGTAATCTTGACGGCAACTGGCAGATTATCTCAAAAACTCCCATAGAAAAATGGAAATTACAGCTAGTATATTCCTGATGGTTGCTGCTAATTCGCGAGATTCCTCAAGTTAGTTTTTTGCCAGAAGAAGCGCAAGCATTTTTATCCCGTCGCGTCAGTAAATTCAAAAAAAATGGCTCGACGCCATTACTAATTTCAACTCTTAATTATAGTCATTAAGAGTTGGTAGGCTTGCGCAACAGTTGTTGAGGTTGTAGAATGGGAATACCGATGAGAAACTGGGCCCCCTGCCCTGGTACGGACTGACATTTCAAGCTCCCGTGGTACTTTTTGATAATCTGATAGCTAATGGATAACCCCAGACCAGTCCCTTTGCCTACAGGTTTGGTGGTAAAGAAGGGAATAACTGAGAACGTACAGACTCTCTGATGCCAGGACCATTATCCCGAATGGCGATCGCCACCTGATTGCCCTTTACCACCTGAGTGCGAATCAGAATCTGTCGGCTGTGTCCCCCGGGAGGGCTAGGAGCACGTTCCCAGGCAGAGCCGTGGGAACGAGGGGGGGACACAGATTGTGCCTAGGTTTCTCTTTTTCCTGACCAGCAACAACTGACTGTTCTAAGGCATCGATCGCATGAGCGAGGATATTCATAAACACCTGATTGGTTTGCCCTGGGTAGCACTCGACTAAGGACAAGTTGCCGTATTGTTTGAAGCACCTAAATTTCTGGGTGCCCGCCAGGATCTTTGGCTCTAGCCTGGTTAATGCCCTCTGACTTGCATAAATAAGTCGCCCAGGGCATCTCCCTCACAGCAGAGTTAGTAAAATAATTTTCTTATAGTTTTGTATAGTTTTTTTAACTTGCAATAATCAAGTCCACGTGAGTTCGACGAAACTAGAAAATGGCAGGAGGTAGTGCTGGTAAGCCTTTGACCTCCAGAACGAGGCGAGGTTTTTTATCGGCGTCGGTGTAGGCCACCAAGCCGGCCAGCAGGTTGACCAAGAAGTTGAAGACACTCCGGTGGCGAGAATGCTCGATTTGACAGATGTTCTTGAGTTGGTCGTTGACCGATTCAATGACGGCCCGCTTCCGGAGCTGGATTTTATCGCTCGTTTTCATCAAGCGATTTTTCATATTTCGCTTCGATTTAGCAATTTGAGACCTTGTTCGTATAATTTCTCGAATAGATATTGAGAGACATATCCCCGGTCTCCAAACAGTTTTCCAAACAAGTCTTGAGCCATCTCTGGTACAGGTTTACGGTCGTCAGTGTTGGCTGGCGTGAGCTTGAAGGCTAGTAACTCTCCGCGCTCGTTGATAATCAAATGCAATTTAAATCCGAAATGCCAGCCAGTTGAGCTTTTCCCCCAGTGGACTAGCCCTTTGAACACCTTATGGTTATGAGCACGACGAGGGTGACAAACTTCTATGGGTGTAGAATCAACAAAGGAAATGCCTGTAACTTCTCCTTTTCGAGTATGAAGAAAACAACTTCATAGCATTAGACACCACGGCATCAATTCCACAAAGCGATTATAGCTGACCAAGTTGGGAAAGGCTCCGCGCCAATGGGGGAGAACACACAGGGTGTAAAACTCTTTGAACGTACGGAAGCCCGAGCCATGAAAAGCGATGGCAATCGTCATAATTTCTGAGAGGCTCATGCGCGAACGACAGCATCGTTCCCCAGGCATGGAGGGCAGTTGCGGTTGTTCTTCCCAGTGGCGCACCGTTCCGGAAAAATCGAACATTTGGCAGAAGTCGTCTAGTTCACAGAAGATGCGGGTGACATCCAGGCGCGATACAATTTGACTCATGGTGGGTTCAGACTGGGGTGGAATGGTTCAAACCCAGTCTCCGCCTTTTTTTTTTGTCCAGTCCGTCGAACTCACGTAAGTCCAATTGCAGAAATCGCATTTTGCCCAGGCGATCGCCTCCCTCTGGTTATGAGGCTCGCCGGTAGTTACCATAGGGTTCCCATTGCTCACCTGACAAACAGTAGACTCGGAAGGTGGCTATTTTACAGGAACCGAAAGCTGACAAAGCTTAAACGCTGCTAGAGGTGACAAAAACGCTAATATACATAATCAAAACGCTAGCATATATAGCAAAAAGGCTTGTTGACATAATGAAAACGCTAGTATATATAGTAAAAAGCTAGCATGGGTAATCAAAACGCTAGTATATATCATACAAGTCCGCCTTTTGATTGCTGAAAACCAGTAGGGTGGGCATTGCCCACCATCGTTCACAGGGCATAACGAAGATATGTAGCAGGGATTTAGAAAGTGTAGAGGATGTCAAAGCCCTGCAAACCTTGAGGCTGTTCGTAGTCAACCGCGACATCTGTGACCGCAGCATCAAGGGGTCCGTGGTAACACCAGCGAATCATCGCTTCAACGGCAGGTGCTGGTCCTTCAAAGACAGCTTCGACTCGGCGATCGGGCAAATTGCGTACCCAACCAGCAACACCCAAATGTTTGGCCTGGGAGCGAGTGGAGAAGCGATAGCCGACGCCCTGGACTCGGCCCGAAATGAAGACATGGGCAAGCTGTGTCCCTCGGGTAGTGCTTTTAGCGCTCCCGGGGGACACAGCAATTTCTAGTTCTGGTTGTGATGGTTTTTCCATAAACTTATCTACAGATGCTCAATCAGTGATAATCATGATCATAGTTCATCGCTTCACGGCGGCATTCTCCACCATTCCTGATGCCGAAGCTTGGGTCTGGGCGGCATTGCTAGTATGCATATTTACCATAATTTCCCTGCCCGTGGGATTCAAGTTTTATTTTCTCCAACTGAAAGTAGAGACAGCATGGGAAATCGTTGTCAGTGTAATGGCAATGACACTGCTAATCCCTGCGCTATTAGAGGAGACAGTGTTTCGGGTTTTACTCCTGCCTCACCCAGCAGAAAACCCTTCTCTCGGAGTCCAGTTGCTGTGGGGATTGGGCAGTTTAGCAATTTTCATTATCTCTCATCCGCTGAATGGTTTGACCTTCTATCGGGCTAGACTGAAGACATTTACCAATCCAGTTTTTCTGTTTTTAGCCGGACTTCTCGGCCTTGTCTGCACGATCGTTTATTGGCAGAGTGGTTCAATCTGGACGCCCATAGCTATTCACTGGCTAATTGTAGTAATTTGGTTGCTAGGCCTAGGTGGATATGAAAAAATCTATCATTCGTAGTCTGTCATGTTTGTGTCATGTTTGTAGTAAGCGCTTTAGCGCTTTCCATGTTTGTAGTAAGCGCTTTAGCGCTTTCTGGGCAGTGGTGACAAGGTTTGCGCTCGCACGGGTGATGGTGGGCACCGCCCACCCTACGCAGCTTTGATTATAAATTGAAAGAGTTGGTTTTTCCATCCAGGGCCGTAGTGACAAGGTTTGCGCTCGCACGGGTGATGGTGGGCGGTGCCCACAAAGAGCGCTTTCCATGTTTGTAGTAAGCGCTAAAGCGCTTTCTGGGCAGTGGTGACAAGGTTTGCGCTCGCACGGGTGATAGTGGGCGGCGCCCATCATACTAACTGAAACCCTTGCAGGGTAAGGATTTGGGCAAAACCAGCTTGCACAAGGACGCTCCGGCTCGCTATAGGTAGCAACTTGGGTTAAAATAAGTTGGGTAAATTGCCTGCCGCTAGCTAAATTGCTTGACTCGGAAGGCTGTCTAAGGGTATCATTAGCTTGGCATAAGCTCTACATTTTGTCCATTTTGCAAGAACAAACCATTGATATATGAGAACTAATTCATCAGTACCTCAGGAGAATACCGTCGAAGGAGACAGCGTTACCTTTTCAGACATTGCCAGTTTAGCTGGGATCGACTATCGTCGCATCCCCTCAGCACGAAACGAAATTTTCGATGAAATCAAACTAGGGCCTCCGTTGACGCCAGAAGATCGGGCCGAAGTACCGCTATTCGCGAGGGGCTTGCCCGGGGTGGCGATTCTGGATTACGACGGGGATGGGGATCTGGACATCTACGTCATAAACGGACCTGGGGCTGCCAACAGTCTCTACTCCAATCAATTAGAGGAAACGGGTCAGTTAACCTTTGTCGATATGGGGGAGGCGGCAGGAGTCGCAGCGACTGACCAAGACAGCACTGGCGTTTCCTATGGTGACATCGATAACGACGGCGACCACGACCTGCTAGTTCTGGGTGCGGGGGAAGCAAATCGACTGTTTGAAAACCTGGGAGATGGCACGTTTGTTGATATTACCGAAGCGAGTGAGATTGGTGAGGATAACCGGTACTCCGGTTCGGCCTCTATGGGAGATGTCAACGGGGATGGCTGGCTGGATATTGTCGTTGCTAATTCTTTCAACTGGGACAACACTTTTGCCATCGCCTTAGAACCCTTTGCCTTGAACGAGCATAACCAGCTATTCCTGAATACAGGGAACAATACTTTTATAGATGTCAGCGCTACCTCTGGAATAGAAAACCTGACTGGCTTTGGCGAAGATGTACGAGATGGAATGGCTACCATTACTTGGGCGATCGCCATAGTAGACTACGATCTAGATGGAGACCTGGATATCATCCATGGAGACGACCAAGGGGTTGTTCCAACTGGAGAATTCGGTGGGGTTGATCGCGGCTTGATCCATGTTCTCCAAAACGACGGTACTGGGAACTTTACCGATGTAACGGCGTCCGCCAACCTGAATGTCCCTGGTGCATGGATGGGTCTCTCCTTCGCAGACTTTAATGCCGATGGGAATATGGATATCTTTGGCTCCAATTTCGGCGAGTATGGGTTGTTAAGAGATGGCTTAACCCTGCGCTCGGGAAATTCCCGGTGGTTTTTGGGACAGGACGACGACACCTTCACAGATCCAGGTGTAGGGCCCCTAGTAGCTACAACCTTTGGCTGGGGGAATGGGACGACAGATTACGACAACGACGGCGACACGGATATTATCTTTCAAGGTGGTTTAGATGTCGGTCCGTTTGTTGACGCTTCCAATCCAGGCACGCTCCTGAGAAACGATGGTGCTGGCAATTTTACCTACGACGCCGACGCCTTGGCATCAGCCACCGACCACCTGCGACGCAGCAATAAGGGACTGGCCCTTGGAGATCTAAATCAGGATGGTTTTGTCGATATCGTTTCGACGTCGAATTTTGACTACCCAGAATCCGTACCCCTCGTCCCTTATCCTGACGAATTTGGTTCACCGTTCGATTCCATAGCGGCGACTGTGCCCACTTTTATGACTACGGAGAATGGAGAATTTGCCTGAAGTGGATTAGTATTCCCCGATGGCACCCTGTCTGTGGAAATCAATAGTGCCGATAACGGCAATGGTTGGGTAGAAGTGCAAACCCTGGGTACGGTGGGCCTGACTGGGGAGGGAATTGTCAATCGGGATGGCATTGGCGCGGTGGTCTTCTTTACTCCCGAAGGGGGCCAGACGGCCATGGAACCGATTCTGGGTGGGTCAAGCTTTATCTCCCAGAATAGTCTAGCTGCTAACTTTGGCCTAGGTTCAGAAACCCGAGGGACTGTGGAAGTGCTGTGGCCAGGTGGGGTGCGTAACCGACTCTACAATGTTGAGGCGGGAGAAAAGATCTATTTCCCAGAAATTCCAGTCAGTTTTGATGACAATGACAAAAGCCTGCGAGAGTACGTCATGGAGGTCAGGGATGCTTTGGATCAGTTGGTGGCTTCTGAAGTTTTGACCCCTAGCGATCGGAGTCGATTCTTGTTCAGCGCTATCAAGGCTTTTCAGGAGGATAATGGCAACAGCCGATTGGACGTCAATGGTTGGGTAGAAGTGCAAACCCTGGGTACGGTGGGCCTGACTGGGGAGGGAATTGTCAATCGGGATGGCATTGGCGCGGTGGTCTTCTTTACTCCCGAAGGGGGCCAGACGGCCATGGAACCGATTCTGGGTGGGTCAAGCTTTATCTCCCAGAATAGTCTAGCTGCTAACTTTGGCCTAGGTTCGGAAACCCGAGGGACTGTGGAAGTGCTGTGGCCAGGTGGGGTGAGTAACCGACTCTACAATGTTGAGGCGGGAGAAAAGATCTATTTCCCAGAAATTCCAGTCAGTTTTGATGACAATGACAAAAGCCTGCGAGAGTACGTCATGGAGGTCAGGAATGCCTTGGAGCAGTTGGTGGCTTCTGAAGTTTTGACCCCTAGCGATCGGAGTCGATTCTTGTTCAGCGCGATCTCTGGTTTTCAGGAGGATAATGGCAACAGCCAATTGGACGTCCAGATAGGGAGTAGCGGCCGAGACGTTCTGACTGGTGGTGGTGTCCGCCGCGCTTTCCTTTATGGGGGTGATGGGGACGACTTGCTTAATGGTAATGCTGCTAGTCGCGCTCATCTTGATGGAGGTAATGGTCGCGATACCTTTGTCATCCTACCGGGAAGGGGTCAAGCTATTATCCACTTTTTTGAAGATGGGATGGACAGCCTGGGTCTAGTTGGCTTGAGTTTCAGCGAACTAGAAATTGTCCCGCGCGGTAGTGCGACGACTATTAACATGGCGTCTACAGGAGTTACTCTCGCTACTCTGTTGGGTATTGATTCTACATTGATTAGCGAGGCTGACTTTTCTTAGCTTCTTGGGATCGGGTTCATGTTGAATTCGACCTTCGGAGTTCGACCTTCGGAGTTCAAGGTATTCACGTAGCCCTCTAACCCGGTTTTTCTGAAAAACCGGGTTTCTTGATTCTGGCGCTGTGCCCACTTTTTCCAGATTTGAGGTTGACGGAAAGCGTAGATATCTTTGATTACCTGTACCCAGCTATTGGCCAGGGATGCTAAGATGCGATCGCCCTTTTCCGGGGAAGCAGTTGTCGGATCCCCCAGGACTCCACTTGCGGTTAAATCTCGCGTCGCCCAAGGGAAAGGCAGCTTACCTTCCATGCTCAGCATACTATCTTTTGGCAAACCTTGAGGATATTCAGCTACTGCCGCCTCCATTTTCACCTGTTCTGGTAGCAGGGAAAGGAGTAAGCTAGTTTCCCCATCTCCAGCATGGATACCCAATTCTGACTCCTTTGCTGTCAGTAATTCCTGAGTAATATTAGGAACGCGCCAGGTAAACAGAGGAAACACCATAAAATCATCATACTTGACGTGCAAATCCCGCGCTGCTATTTCCAATACCTGGGGTTGTCCCCCGTGGGAGTTCATCAACACCAACTTGCGAAAACCTGCCCGGTAAATACTTTCTGCCACTTCGGTAATAACTGCCAATAGGGTTTGTGCACTCAGAGTAATTGTACTCGGGAAATGCCAATGTTCGTTAGATTTGCCGTAATAAAGGGCAGGCAAGGCATAAGCGGGGATGCTAGGATCTAGTTGATGCAATGCCTTTCCCAAAACCCCCACACTAATGGCAGCATCGACGATTAGCGGCAAATGAGGGCCATGTTGCTCAATTGCCCCGATCGGCTGGACGATCGGCACATTTTCTTTCTCCGGCATTGCCTGGATCTCTGTCCAGCTGAGGTAGGGAAAAAAGCGTTCTGGAGGGATGAAGCTGTGCATCATTGCTAATTGCTAATTGCTAATTGTTAATTGCTAATTGCTAACGGGGCACGGCCAAGTCAAATAATGCTCCTAGGCTCTTTCGCGCCTGGGAAGCACTCTTCGTGCTTATTACGAACGGCAGGATCGGAATGCCGTCAGCGATGCTGCTGCGCAGCGCCATTACTATCCACATCCAGCATGATATCACGCCCCGAGTCCAGGTAGTTGGTAATTGCATCTGGATTCTTCCGGTTGGCACCCTCACTGATCGCGCCTCCAGTGAGAGCATCAGGGAGCATCTCACTATGGGATCTGTATTTGCGAAGGTCAAATGGCTAATTGCGAATGGCTCAGGGAAAATGGAGCAATTGTCAATTAACTCTTGCTCAATTCTCAATGAAACAATTTTCAATGAAACAATTTTCAATTGCTCAAGAAGCAAACTTGATACGACTGAGATGCACCCGAGCATCACCTCTAATGTCAAATAGATAACGTAAAGCCAGAACACCGTCAGTCAGAGCATCTACCTGTGTCCCTTGACACGTTCGATATCTTCTGGGAGCGCTACCCGCACAAAAGAGAAGATATCGACATGAGATACTATCGCCCAAAATGCGTGTCAAGGGACACAGCTTCCCCATTCTCGTCTATGTCCAGAGTAAACTCAGATGGTTCGATATCTCCAGAAAATTCAAAAGCCCCAATATAGGAGATCGCTGTGCCATAGGTATAGGCGACCTAGGCTTTCGATGTCTCCTGGGAGCGCTACGAGCACTACCCAGGAGACATCGTTGTGAGATACAATATAAACTGCGTCAATCTTCTGGGATTGTTTTTGGACGATCGTGGTAATTTGGTTGATGCCCGGAGCGATCGCCTTCTAAAATATACGCTTCTACGCTATCCAGGTATTGGCGTGCTGGTAGCTGGTAGATCACCCTGGATGCATCCGATTTACGAAC
Source organism: uncultured Hormoscilla sp. (assembly GCA_963921275.4). GTDB lineage: Bacteria > Cyanobacteriota > Cyanobacteriia > Cyanobacteriales > Desertifilaceae > Hormoscilla. The sequence goes on from OZ001293.3 coordinate 822,461, forward strand.
CGGTTAAATGAACGGCATCATCTTACCTTTGTAATGCTAGTTGCTGTTGCCTGCTGCCCTCAATCAGCGCTCGCCTATTGCACGATATTTGAGTTAACTAAGTTTTTCCCGAGTTTTCCCGAACGGTACAATCACAAATCAGGAGATCCATTAACATCTTAGCCGGATTGACTTTTTCGCTACGATTTTCTGCCGTTTCTCTGGTACTAGCCATCAATGCCTCTCGGGTAGTGCGACTAGCGATCCCGAGAGGCATCGAACGCAGGCGATCGCGAATATTGCCCAGTATGAATTGATTATTGACAGGTAAACGGGGTGTTGGCAGATCTAGATTAGGCCACCAAGGCAAATTATTACAGGGACAGCACTGGGGTGGCAGGCCCGCAGTCGGGAGAGGGAGGGGGAGCTCACAACGACAACACATCACCAGTTCCCACTCCGGCGTCAACAGTTGAGTAATAGTTTCGTCAGTCCCCTCCAGGTAGCAGTCTCTGGAGTCAGGTGAGATAATTTTCTGCCAGCATGCTTCAAACTCCTGACTATAACTATCGCCTTTTACTACTGGTTGAGGCAGCAAAGCTTCGTTCCCATTGAGAATCATCACTTTTTTGCCCAATTGTAGCCAATAGGCAAGATATTGTTTTACTTGCGTTTGAGATGCCATAGTATCTGAGCATTGCCTATTGCTAATATTGTAACGAGGCATCGCCGCCTTTGGGGATCGGAAACTTAAGTTAATGTAAAGTTATCGCTTGATCGCGTAGCGTGCGCGCTGCGCATTCGCTCCTGACAAGGGAGTGCCTAGCTCACTGAGGTTAAGGATATGACCAGCAGTAACCAGGTAAACTGGATGGGCTACCGCAGCGATGTGGCGCACTAGCGTGCTGAGGCGATCGCGAAACAGCCGACCAATAGGATAAGCTGGAACCAGGCCCCACCCTGTCTCTTCAGCCACCAAAATCACATCAGCAGCAGTCCGCTGCAAACAGGAAAGCATTGCCTGCTGGGTCTGATTCCAGCTTACATCATCCTGGTGCAATAAATTTGCCAGCCAAGTTCCCACTGAATCGATCAATAGACAGCTATTCGCCCCATATAGCTCAATTGTGGCCGCCAACTCGATCGGCACTTCCAGAGTTTTCCAGCTGGGGGGACGCCGCCGCTGGTGCAGTACAATCCGATTATGCCACTCCCGATCCGTCGGGTCAGTAGCAGCGGTTGCCACATAGACCACCTGTTTGCCCGTACCCGTGGCCAGGGTCTCAGCCCATTCGCTCTTTCCAGACCGGGCCGGTCCTGTCACCAGGATGAATTGCCTTGCCTGAGAAGATGTCATGTAGTTTGGGAGAGATTTCTGGGCAATATCTAATATAACAGTAAAGGAACTCTCATTACAAATAGCGGCATGAAACCGGAATTGGAGCGGATTGAGGCTACATTGGCTCAAATTATAGCAGAGCAAAACAATAATGTAAAAAGGGGTGCGATTCGTTTAGTGTAAACCACCGGCGATAAGCCGACGGGGGACCACTAGCAGGGTTTCATTAGCCCTGATAACTTTTAGATGATGGTGGTGAAAGCCCACCCCTCCAGGTGCAGGAGTGAAAGCGTAACCCCTACGGTAGCGATGGCATCAATCCGTAAAGCGGGGTTAAAAGGCGCAGTAACTGGTAGCCCTTACCGGTCATCGCCAAGCAAGTAGTCATGGTGAGCGAAAGCAAAGACTCATAAGTGTCGTTACACTAAACCAGTGAAAAGGCTGAGAAGCTGGCCCAAAAGGGAAAGGATAATGGTCATTGGCGGTTCCTTTCCCGACCAATAAGCACTGACAATAAACCCGGCATAAAGAGCCCATCTAAAACTACGACCAATCATTTAGAGGAGCGAAGTAAACCAGATACACACCCTTAACTACCGGTCGATAGGTTGAGTAGCCACCACAGGCGCAACATCTGCTCTCATCAGGCAGGTTGTATCTGGGAAAGATTTCGCGGAGAAGCTAACGCCCGTCTGTAATGGATGGGATATGCTGACGCCCTCACGGTAACGTCAATTGTGAAGTTGTAAGTAGCAATGCATACGTCATGAGCACGATATCAGAATCGATGAATGAATGGAAGGATATCCCCTGGCCTCGGCTGGAGCGGGTAGTCTTTAAGTTGCAAAAGCGAATTTACAGAGCGGCAATGGAAGGCGTAATAAGCGACCAGTTCGCAGACTCCAAAGGTTACTGGTAAAATCCCGGGCTGCCAAAAGTCTAGCGGTACGACAGGTAACACAAGATAACCAGGGAAAGAAAACGGCGGGAGTGGACGGTGTTAAAGCACTGACCCCGAAGCAACGCTTAGAACTGGTAGGACAAATTGAAATCTCAAACAAGGCCAGGCCAACACGTAGAGTATCGATTCCCAAGCCAGGGAGAGAGGAAAAGCGTCCTTTAGGAATACCAACGATGAACGACCGCGCGACACAAGGATGGGGTCGAGCCGGGAATCGCTTCCCGACCCTCCCTTGAGGAACCGGACTTGCGATTTTCACCGCATCCGGCTACTGGGTACTAGGCCCTTTTCATAGGTAGACTTAATAGGAATTACTTCCGTTAGCCCTTGCCGCCTGTCTTTTCTTCCCTTTCCTGGTTTAGCGAGTGGTTGTTCTGATAACCGTTAGTATCACCATTTTCAAGTCAGTTTTACCAGTTATCCATACCTTATCCTCCACTTGCGTTTCGGATTAGTTCCGTGGCTTTTTAGGATTACTCATTCCAGCAGCTTCCTAGTATCACCGACCCACGTCAGCGCTGGCTACCCAGCATCATCTACATTACTGTAGATGTTATCCCAGGAATTACCCCGGGCATTCGCTTCTTGGGCCATCCCTCCCCCCGTGGCTTGCGCTTAACATCTAACTTGTCCTGATGGACAGCACACGAGAGGTTACTTCGTTCCCTAACAACATTTCGCGATACCTTTAGGTCCACACTATACCCCGGGAGCTATTTGAGTACTATATTAGCCAGAGTCTAAAACTAATACTAGCTACCATTTCCTTTTTAGGCCAGCGCATATAGCCTTATTTCGCTGGTTCCTTATAACGAGGCTTGCACATGTTTGCCTGCTCTAACCTTGGATATCTTTCCTAGCGGCGTCACCGGCTTAGGCTGCCAGTTATCCTACATTTGAGTCCTCGCTTAGCACCACGATGATGTCGCTTCGTAGCACCGAGGACCGGTGTCACCCCCGTACCTGGGGGGAGGGGAATTTAACCCCCATGCGGTCAGAGTTCCTGGCTAATGAAACCGGGCTAGCGTTCCGTGTTTGACCACGTTAGGCTAGAACGAATCGCACGGATGGGGTCGAGCCGGGAATCGCTTCCCGACCCTCCCTTGAGGAACCGGACTTGCGATTTTCACCGCATCCGGCTACTGGGTACTAGGCCCTTTTCATAGGTAGACTTAATAGGAATTACTTCCGTTAGCCCTTGCCGCCTGTCTTTTCTTCCCTTTCCTGGTTTAGCGAGTGGTTGTTCTGATAACCGTTAGTATCACCATTTTCAAGTCAGTTTTACCAGTTATCCATACCTTATCCTCCACTTGCGTTTCGGATTAGTTCCGTGGCTTTTTAGGATTACTCATTCCAGCAGCTTCCTAGTATCACCGACCCACGTCAGCGCTGGCTACCCAGCATCATCTACATTACTGTAGATGTTATCCCAGGAATTACCCCGGGCATTCGCTTCTTGGGCCATCCCTCCCCCCGTGGCTTGCGCTTAACATCTAACTTGTCCTGATGGACAGCACACGAGAGGTTACTTCGTTCCCTAACAACATTTCGCGATACCTTTAGGTCCACACTATACCCCGGGAGCTATTTGAGTACTATATTAGCCAGAGTCTAAAACTAATACTAGCTACCATTTCCTTTTTAGGCCAGCGCATATAGCCTTATTTCGCTGGTTCCTTATAACGAGGCTTGCACATGTTTGCCTGCTCTAACCTTGGATATCTTTCCTAGCGGCGTCACCGGCTTAGGCTGCCAGTTATCCTACATTTGAGTCCTCGCTTAGCACCACGATGATGTCGCTTCGTAGCACCGAGGACCGGTGTCACCCCCGTACCTGGGGGGAGGGGAATTTAACCCCCATGCGGTCAGAGTTCCCGGCTAATGAAACCGGGCTAGCGTTCCGTGTTTGACCACGTTAGGCTAGAACGAATCGCACGGACTCCTCAAGATTACGCTCGAACCTGAATGGGAGGCGTATATGAAAGGGAACTCCTACGGGTTCAGACCGGGTAGGGGATGTCACGATGCAATCCAGGCAATATTTGATAGCATCAGATATAAACCCAAGTGGGTAATGGATGCTGATATTGCAAAATGCTTCGATAAGATTGACCACAAAGCGCTAATGAAAAAATTAAATACAACGTCACCAATCCGTAAGCAAATACGGGCATGGTTAAAAGCCGGGGTGATGGACAAAGGAGAATGGCATGCAACCGAAGCGGGAACTCCCCAAGGGGGAGTCATATCACCACTACTAGCCAACATAGCCTTACATGGGTTAGAGGAGGCAGTAAAGGAACTCGCCAGGACACAAAGGGAAAAGCAAAAGCTGACGGTAATCAGGTATGTTGATGACTTTGTGATAATACATGAAGATAGGGAGATAATAGACAGAGCGCAGACAGTGGTGGCAAAGTGGCTAAAGGGAATGGGGCTAGAGTTGAAAGCCGAAAAGACAAAAATAACTCATACGCTAAAGGGAGAAAAACCGGGATTTGATTTCCTGGGGTTCAACATAAGGCAATATGAGACGGGTAAATACAGAGCCAACAAATCACCCCAAGGAATACCCCTAGGGTTCAAAACCCTAATCAAACCCAGTAATAAGTCCGTAGGTAAGCATAAAGAACGGTTATCAGAAATGGTCGCCAGCCATAAAGCAACACCACAGACAGCCTTGATAAGTAGGCTAAACCCGATAATACGGGGATGGTCAAACTATTACAGAACTGTGGTGAGTAAGGAAACTTACAGCGACATGGATAACTACCTATGGAACATCCTATGGCAATGGGCCAAAAGGAGACATCCCAAAAAGTCAAGTCACTGGATAGCCCGTAAGTACTGGTCTAAAGACCAGGGTGGTAAATGGCGATTCCGATGCAAGACAGGAGAGGGAGAGATAACGCTGTGCAAACATACTGAGATAATCAGACAAGTAAAAGTAAAAGGCACAGCAAGCCCATACGATGGGAACCTTACATATTGGAGTACGAGATTAGGCAAAAGCCCCGAACTGAGCAAGAGAGTGGCAACAGTATTGAAGAGGCAAAAGGGAAAATGTCAATACTGCGGATTAACGTTTATGGACAGTGACAAATGAGAAGTTGACCAGATCAAGCTTCTTTCATTAGCTTACCATTACTCGCATAATTCTTTACAATCTTAAAACCCTTATGGTACAAAGATTCTGAGACTTAGCATCCTCAACGGGGTTGACAAAAATCCCGACCTCTTTCTTGATAAATTATTTAATTTATTGAGAATGACTTAGGAAGTAATCAGGGTTTCACCCCCCATAGTGGCCACAGAGAGAAATGTTAAGAAATATGTGAGTAAAGCATAGTTTCATTAGGGGGTAAGGACCGGTATGACAACCTACAGTTGCTGCACAAGCATTGCCACGATATAAAGACTGCCAGCGATGGCAGCAAAAACAGCCGTACCCATGACAAAGGTGGCGTTACTGAGGAGCCGGATGACGCGAAAGTGTCAAGTCCGGTTCTGAAGACGAGTCGAGGTGGTGACACCCTGGCTTAGTTTAATTCCGCTATTCAGAAAAATCAGACCTACTCCTTTGACTTACTACCCAAAACCCCGCCAGAAATCAAAGCGACAATCCCTCCCATACAGCCCTTGTCGCAAGAGAACCGGTCCAAGACGCCAGCACTGCCCAAGCTGAAAACTCATAGCTTTAGCTCTCATCAAAACGCAGCCAACCCATATCTGGCAATCAATCTGTTGCAAGAAATTCAGGGGGTAGTCACCGGCTGGCAGCGGGATTTGCAGCAAGTACATGCAGAAATTCAAGACCTGTACCGAGAAGGACCGATAGTGGATGGCTGGTTAGAGTCCAATCCGACAGGAGGAGGTAAGCTTGATGTGGCAGCGGGCTATCGCCTGTGCAGACTAGAGTCCAACGGCAAGTTGTGGTTCTGTCCCTGTCCTCCAGACCAGGTGGCCACTGTCTCGGTGGCGATCGCCCGCTATCATCAGCTGCGACAACTGCTCAGTCGCAAGCAAGATCTGGAATCTCGTCTGACCCAATTATCTGAAGCCTTGGTAATTTTGCACGGGCAACTGCGTGAAGCATAGGGAAGATATGACTGAGCCGAAAATTTCAGCAATTATCTGTACTCACAATCGGGATAATTATCTGGGAGCAGCCATAGATAGCTTGCTGACCCAGGACTTTCCCGATTTTGAAGTCCTGGTAGTAGATAATGGTTCGAGCGATCGCACTCGTGAAGTAGTAGAAGCGAGACTATCCGATCCGCGCCTCCAGTATGTCTTTGAGCCAGTCCTGGGTCTATCCGTAGCGCGGAACAGGGGCGCAGGCCAGACAACGGGTGAGATTATTACCTATCTGGACGACGATGCCGTTGCCAGTCCCAGCTGGCTGAGCATTCTTTACCAAGCCTATCAGCAAAACGAGAAGCTAGCGATCGCGGGTGGCAAAGTTACGCTAATATGGCCAGAGGGCATTACCCCTCCCCCCTGGCTGACTCCAGGACTAGCGGGGAATCTAGGAGCCTACGACCTCGGGGACCGCCTGGTTTACATCGAGAGTCCAGGTCTGACTCCCAGAGGTTTAAACTACTCTATCCGCCGGTCATAATGTGGCCCCAGAGCGCATCAAACGCAGCTGGTTCCTGAATCGAGGCTGGTGGCAAGGCATCAGCGAGTGCTATCGAGAACAGCTAGTTAGTAGAGCCGGTCGGGCGCAGCTGGGGCGAGGTGGGGAACGTCTGGTGCGAGGACTGTACAAAGCCCTGAAATATTTTCCCGACCCGGCCCAGCGGTTTGATATACTTCACTTGGTCAGGATTTGAGCTTTATCGATAATTTGAAATTTCAGATTTAGCAGAGATTTAAGCTCTTCTTTATGGACGGTATGAGCGCTGTCTATTATAGTAGTGATTGCTGATTTGAATGCATCAAAATTCTCATAATATTGAGAATTTAAACATCTTTTTTTGACCCATTTCCACAATCTTTCTATTAAATTTAAGTTAGGAGAATATGAGGGCAAATATAATAAATCTATATTGAGTTTTTTAGCTCTTTCCCAAACTAAATTGCATTTTTGATATCGGGCATTGTCCATAACTAATGAAATTGGTATTGACGGCAATTTTCTGCGAATTTTTGATAATAATTCACAAACCGTTTCCGCCTTAATATAGGTATCATTAGTTACAGTTATTACTTCGGAAGTAATAGCATTTAAAGCTCCTAAAACATTGAACCGTTTTCGACCAAATGGTGTTTTGATAAAAATTATTTTAAAACACCACAAAAATCCCAGAAAAGCTCCCATTACAAAATGCGCTCGCTCGTCAAGAAAGTACAGGCGCACGCCCGGGACGTAAGGCAATATTTCGCTAAGAAATCATCGGCGATCGTGTTGTGGTCTGACCATAAGCGCTGGTAATCTATTTATCAGTCCTGCCCACTAAAGCCCGATTGCCTGGGTACATCTCAGTTAGGCGATGAGTAATTATACTTAGTGCTTGTCTCCCTCAAAACGGTACATAATTTAGGCACTGTTGACCACCCTTGACCCATGAACTCCCAAAAGCAGGCTGAACTCCAGCAACATCTTGACGCGATTGCCGCGATTCTCTACCAGGAAGCCGACCCCACTGAACTCACCACCCTTGAAGGCATTGAGAAAAACGTTCGTGCGCTTGCCCAAGAACACGTCTGGCCTCAACTAGGAATTTTTTTATCAACACGGCGACTTCCCGCCGCACCGGAAAACAGCGTACCCTGACCAGTATCCTGGGCAAACTAACCCTCACCACTGCTCAAGCCCAACAACTGCAAGTTAAACCGGGAACTCGTTGGAGTCCGTATGTGGAAAAATGTTGTTGGGTCGTCAGTGCCAATGCCTCTTACCAGAGAGCCGATTTTTCGGGCCGTCCGCGGACCGTACAAGATCTCGCGATGCTGACTGGGGTGAGCATCTCCACAGTACGCTCCAACGCTTTGTTCAACGAGAGGACTGGTCTGAGGTAGAGATAGCTGAACCGATTCAGGAGCTCAGCTTGGATGGCGGCATGATTCGCCTTCGTACCGATTTTTCGGGCCGTCCGCGGACCGTGGAGGGTCAACCTGGTGAGTGGCGAGAATACAAAGCCTTAAATGTCCATGAGCAAGGCAGTGTGGCTTTCTTCAAGGATAATCAAGGGCTGCTTGAGTGGGTGAATGCCCAGCCCCTCGGGGCGCAGTTCACCGGTCTCGGAGATGGTCATGATGGGGTGTGGAACATTTTCAGTGGTATCGGGACACCAGAACAACGTATCGAAGTGCTCGATTGGTATCACCTAATGGAAAATGCCAATAAGGTGCAAGGGACACCGGCTCAATCCGATTTTTCGGGTCGTCCGCGGACCGTGCAGATCCGATTTTTCGGGCCGTCCGCGGACCGTGCACTCCTGTGGCGAGGGGAGACCCAGAGGGCGATTAGTTATCTGCGCCAACAGCAATGTCGGGGAGCCACAGGGTTGATCAACTACTTGAAGCACCATCAGACGCGCATCATTGACTACCAGGCTAGCCCTCCTGGCGTCGGGCCGCTGCGCGAACGGGCAGGCAGCTCGGCACTCGATTGGCTCTGGTCGGGTTGAGTCCCTGGTGAAACAAATTGGGTTAAGGGTGAAATTACCGGGGGCACAATGGCGAGCCGAGAATGTGCCGATTTTTCGGGCCGTCCGCGGACCGTAGGTGTTGAAGCATCGCTGTGCCTACCTGAATGGCGCATTAGTTGCCTAATCAGACTCAGTAAATCCACTTTTGCTGAGTAAATATACTCATCGCCTAACTGAGATGCACCCGATTGCCTAATATACGATCCAGACAATCTCGACTCGATCAATTGGCGTGGCGACGGGCCAATGCCATTAATCTACTACAACCCTGAGGAAATGGTGTCGCCGATCAAAGACGTACATCACGAGTTAGGAAAGAGGCATTTCTTAAACACTGGCGAGCCGAGAACGGGCAAGTCTCACAAATCATCATCAGCGCATCCTGATGACTTTGATTTAGAGAGGGAGAACGTGCTTCTTGAGCGCAAGAATGGGGAGGTCGAGCAGTGCGGGCACGAGCCAAAGATATGGTATTTGACAAACTCACCTAAGAACCCTACCAATGCACCATTAGAAGAGAATTTTGAAGCTTTACCATCTTGGGCCGAACGCCTATATGCTGGTGACAAGACAACGCCAAGCGGTCGGAGCTATCATCACTCCCATGATGGTAATGGTAAATATGTCCCTATTCCAAACAGCGGCAATTGCGGCAGGGCGGAATCTCACAAAGCGTTGATGGCGCTTGGTTACTCGCATTAAGAAACAACAGGACTGCTATGCCCTACCTGTCCGTTTTACGAGCCAGATCCCAAAAAAGCGGAGGATGGCAAACCATCATGCAATTGGGGGATAGGATCGAGAAAAGTGCGGGATGAGCGCTCGGGTCCGAACGATACAGATTTCCCTTATGGCTTCATATTTCAGCGCTGGAGCAGAATCAAAGATGAGCGGCAAATAAGCTTGCATCCCAACCAGGCCCCTACACGGCGTCTGCAGGATGGATTGATTGGCATTTCCCCCATTAGTGATGTTGTAGTGTGGGACGATCTTTTGCCGCAGACCACGAAAGGTTATTATGTTAACATAGTAGGCGTTAGGGCAGTAATAGCTCAATTAGCGCTTAACGAGCACCGGATGAAGGAGAAAGGTGATGATGAGCAATCAGCTATTGCTGGGCAGTTGCCATGGCTCCTTATGCCAATGCTGGGATACTTAATAAAAAACATTGTTGACAAACCAGCCCACCAGAAATTACCTCACGGCATGGGCGATCGCCAATTCTGGATGGAGTATTGCAAGGCAATACTCCGGACAAAATTAGGAGGCTATGGCCCCGTAGGCAAGCAGGTTCTGGTAGTAGGGCGTGAGATTTAATTTTTCGTTGGCTCATACAAGGAAATAAATAAGTTCATGCATATGCTCCCAATCGCGCGTTTATAGGAAGCAAGATTCGAAACTCAACTCCGTGGCTGTGTCTTGGGACACAGGTTGCTGGCCCTTGACTGTTGTCTTGCTGTTTTGGCTTTCCGGACTGGCCGTGAAAGATATCTCTGCTCCTTGCTCTTGTCCCAGGGGACATGGGTGGCGCAGCCATGGCTGCGCCACCCATGGCTGCGCCACGCTACGCGATACGCGGACGGCACACAGGAGACATCGAGACTAGCATTTTCGATATCTCTGCTCCTTGCTCTTGTCCCAGGGTCCATACGGCACACAGGAGACATCGACATGGGAATCTCCTGCTTAGTCGTGAGGGTGCCGTTCCTACGGCAAGCCCAGTAAACTGACGCCCCTGCGCGGAAAATGAATTTAATCTGGAACCTAGGGTCTCCGCATCGTGTGATCGCATCTTTTTGTCAATATCCAGGTCAGCCATCGAACTTGCACCACATAAGCGCCCTTGCTATTGTGCTCAAAGAGCAAATAGACCAACCGAATGCGCCGACAGTATCACTTGACAATTGCGTGATCTAACATATTATCACCCATGTCAAGTGATACTGGCTTTCGATATCTCTGCTCCTTGCTCTTGTCCCAGGGGACATGGCTGCGCCACCCATGGCTGCGCCACGCTACGCGCTACGCGCTACGCGATACGCGGACGGCACACAGGAGACATCGGAGACTCACAGACCACACCACCTTCGAGATCTCTGCCGGTGCTCTTGTCCCAGGGTCCATACGGCACACAGGAGACATCGTCGTCCCCTTCTTTTCTGTGGTCCGATGCACTTCTTACTTTTCGAGATCTCTGCCGGTGCTCTTGTCCCAGGGTCCATACGGCACACAGGAGACATCGGCGATAGGTACGCATGGCTGCGCCTCCAGCGAAGATATCTCTGCTCCTTGCTCTTGTCCCAGGGTCCATAGGGCCGTGTATTTATAGAGTTCATGGTTGCGTCCCCAGCGCAGCGCTAGGTTGACAAGTGGCTGTACCGACGAGGGGGAGAGTTTAGTTGACAATGCCTAATGGCCACGAAAATGGTGGTTATCAATGGTCAAGAACTGGCAAGGGGGTTTGTAGAAATGGCCTGCTGTTTCCAGCAGTGAGGCTAGAAGACTCTCTGAGACTATCCCAGGAGTGCTTCTTAGATTTGGTTTACTACAACACTCTACAGAGTGGATAGCTTTCGGACCAACTCCCTTTTCAACTGGCTGTCGTCATACATATGTATGACGATGACTGGATATTAACAATAGTGAATTATAAAAATTCTTCTCAAAACTGTCCGGACTATTGAACAATGTAATTCTCAAAAAATGTCATAAACCGGTAGGTAAAGAAACTGGAAAAACTAATCATATTGAAAGGTTAAACAACACATTGAGACAAATAATTAGTCCCTTGGTTCGTCAAACATTATCATTCTATAAGTGGAAAATCACGCGATTTGGTATTTTGTGCATAATTACAACAAATGCTTGTCGGGTTAGTTGTGCCATCACTACATGTTTATCACTACCAAAGAACATAGTGAATTTTGAGCAGATGTATTATCAGAATTGGGCGAACCAACATAATTTCAATTTTTAATCAACTCAGTGGGTGAAAAAATAGCCGTAGTCCTTGACTTCGACAAACACGGCGAACTCTGGGAATATGTATACGTATACTTTGGTATCATTACTGATGATATAGGAGATGAACCAGACGTTACCCTGGAATAATTTGAAAGTCAGCTAATGGAGAGAAAAAAGTTGAATGTCTGATTACCAAGTCATTATTCAACCATCAGCCAAAAAAGACCTAAAGGTAATTTTCTAGATATCAGATTAGGAGATGACAAGCGATGCGAGGAGTTCAATTTTTAACGGACCATCAAGGCCAGAAAACTGCGGCAATTGTTGACCTAAAAGAACCTAGTGGTTTTGGGCAGATATATTATCGGAATTGGGCGAACCAACAGACTTCCAGTTCTTAATCAACTCAGTCGGGGAAAAAATAGCCGTAGTCCTTGACTTCGAGAAACACGGGGAACTATGGGAAGATGTATATGATGGTCTAATTGGTGCGATTCGTTCTAGCCTAACGTAGTCAAACACGGAACGCTAGTCTAGGAAACTAGAAACTCTGGTACTCATTATTGTTAAATTCCCCTCCCTCAAGTGCGGGGGTGACACCGGTCCTCAATGCGGCGGAGCCACATCGCCGTGGTGTTAAGCGAGGACTCAAATGTAGGATAGCTGGTAGCCTAAGCCGGCAACTCCGCTAGGAAAGATGTATATGGCCAGAACAAGCAAACTCATGTAAGCCTCGTAACCATCAACCAGCGAAATAAGGCTTTAAGCGCTGGCCCAAAAGGGGAAGTAGTTAGGGCGTGTCATCAGTTAAGCCAAACAACAGTAGCAGCCAGGTAGATAGCACCCAAGAAATTCTGAGCCCTCTTATCGTAACGGGTGGCAATGGCTCGATATTGCTTGAGTTTGGCAAAAAAATTCTCAATCAAATGACGTGCTTTGTATAGATATTTGTCATAACGGCGTTGTTCTTTTCGATTGGATTTAGGCGGAATCACAGGTTCGCATTGCTGGGCTTCAAGACGTTTCAAAACCCGTTCGTCAGCATCAGAAGCTTTGTCTGCGAGTAACGCATCAGCCTTAATATTATCAAGTAACACATCAGCCCCTTCCAAATCGTGAGCTTGACCGGCTGTTAAATGAAAACCCGTTGGGTTCCCCAATGCGTCACAGGTCGCGTGAATTTTGGTACTCAAACCCCCTTTACGGCGTCCGATGGCTTGGTCGCAATCTTTTTTTTGAGCACCTGCACTATGTTGATGAGCCCTTTATATCGTGGCATCAATCATCGCATATTCGTTATCGGCATCGGACGCAAGTACCTTGAATACTCTTTCCCATACCCCGGATTTTGACCACCTACTATGGCGCGTATGAATTACCCTCAAGTCCCCAAATCGCTCGGGTAAGTCCCGCCAAGGTATCCCAGCTCTATATCGATACAAGACAGCATAGACAAATAAGCGGTTATCCTTAGCTGTCCCCCCCACATAACCCTCCCGACCTGGCAATAGGTCCCTGATTCTCTCCCACTGGTCATCTCTTAAAGCATAGCGACGCATTTCTCAAATTCTCCTGCTCTAACCTTTACCCTCTTAGATCACACCAATATATCCTGGTTGTCAACTCAATCATCTTGTTATATATTTTTGGTGGGGACCCATATCGTTAATCTAACTGATGACACGCCCTAGTATTGGCTCTTTGATTTTGGGCCAATATCGTACTCAAAGAACTGCCGGGGTAAAGTGAGGGCCTAAAGACATCGTGAAATGATACCGGGGAACGAAGTAACCCTACGTGTGCTGTCCGTCAGGACCAGTCAGATGTGCGTCCGCGTAGCGTGCGCGCAGCGCATAGCGCACGCCACGTATGGGAGAGATGGCCCGAGAAGCTAATGCCTGGGCGACGTCTGGAGCATGCCGCGTCCTTCAGGACAAGAGCATGCTCCAGACGTCGAAGGTGTCTGGAGCATGCCGTATCCCTTGCGGGAGCGCCAGCCGTGTCCTTCAGGACAAGAGCATGCGGAAGACGCCGAGTAATGCCCACGGATACGCAGACGCGGGTCGGTGATATTAGGAAACTACTGATGCAAGTAGCCTTAAGACGTCATAAGCCCGTCCATATTGTGGATGAGGAATGAATATCAAGGGGCAAACGTGTAAGTAGCAAGGGACAACGGGAGTAATCCTTAGTAATTCTACCCATGATTTGGGCCTGATACCCAGTAGCCGTGTGCGGTGAAAGTCGCATGCACGGTTCCGTTCGCGCAGCGTGGCGCAGCCATACGGGAGGGTTGAGAAGTGATTCTCAGCTCGACCCCTAATCAGACGAGCGAGAAAATGAACCTACAATTCCCTGGAAAGAAGTGAAACGATCTCTAGAATCGAAGAGGAAGTTAAGTGTCTGATTATCCGATCATTTTTACGCGGTCTGCTCAAAAAGAACTGAATTCACTACCAATTGAAATCAGTAGTAGACTCAGTTCCAAGATTGATGCTTTAGTCAATGAACCCCGTCCTGTTGGCTGTCTGAAGTTAAAGGGTAGACAAAACCAATGGCGAATTCGGGTTGGCGATTATCGAATAATCTACAGCATTGATGATGATACTTTATTAAACTAAGCCAGTACGTCACCGTACCGACTCGTCTTCAAAACCGGACGTGAGACTTTCACCTCATCCGGCTCCTCAGTTTCGTCATCCTTGTCATGGATACGGCCTTTGCTGCCATCCCTGGCAGATTTATAATCATGGCAGTAGTCGTGCAGCAACTGTAGGTTGGAGTACCAGTCCTTACCTCCCAGTGAGGTTGGCAGGATGTGGTCCACTTCCCATTTGTCGCCGTCCTTAAACGTTAGTCCGCAATGCTGGCACTTGCCATCCTGCCTCTTGAGCAGGTTAATCACTCTCATGCTTACGTCCGGGCTCTTTCGTAATCTCTGGCTCCAGTAGACTAGGTTACCGTCAAGCGGGCTAGCTGTTCCCTTTACCTTTGTGTGTCTGATTATTTCAGTTTCAGAGTGCCGGATTAGCTTTATTTCTCCTTTCTTGGATTTACCGATGAACCTCCACCGGTCCTTACCGGTCATGGCCCAATAATTTTTGGCAATCCATTCGCCCGATTTATTGGGATGCCTTCTCTTTGCCCATTGCCACAGCAGCTCCCATAGGTAGCTATCCATGTCGCTGTAAGTTTCCTTACTTACCACCGTCTTGAAGTAGTTGCTCCATCCCCTTATCATTGGGTTTAGTTTGACTATCAAGGCTGTCTGTGGTGCCGATTTATGGCGGCGAACTATCTGTGATAGTTGCTCTTTATGATTCCTAATGGATTTATCGCTAGGCTTGATTAGGGTCTTGAATCCTAGGGGGGTTCCGTTGCTGAGTTTGCCGCTTCTGTGTTTCCCTACTTTGTATTGTCGGATATTGAACCCTAGGAAGTCAAATCCGGGGTTTTCTCCTTCCAGTGTGTGGGATATCCTGGTTTTCTCGGCTTTTAGCTCTAGTCCTATTCCCTTCAACCACTCCTCAATCACTCCTTGTGCTCGCTCAATCATTGACCGGTCATCGTGCATTACCACAAAATCATCGGCGTACCTGACTATCGTTAGTTTCTTTTCCTCTCTCTTTGTGCGGGCAAGACTCATCACTACCTTTTCCAACCCATGTAGGGCTATATTGGCTAGCAATGGTGATATTACTCCGCCTTGAGGAGTTCCGGCTTCTGTGTCCTGCCATATTCCCTGGTCCATCACCCCGGCTTTTAGCCATGCCCGTATCTATCTACGGATTGGTGATGTTGTATTCAATTTCTCTAGGAGCGCTGAGTGGTCAATTTTGTCGAAACATTTCGCAATATCCGCATCTAACACCCATTTTGGTTTCTTGTTGGTGCTGGTGAATATCGTTTCGATCGCATCGTGGCATCCCCTTCCTGGTCTGAATCCGTAGGAATTGGCTTCCATGTACGCTTCCCATTCGGGCTCAAGCGACTGTTTGACCAATCCCTGAAGTGCGCGGTCGTGCATCGTCGGTCTTCCTAGTGGCCGCTTTTCGTCCCTTCCTGGCTTAGGTATCCATACACGCAGTGTAGGTTTCGCCTTTGCCTTCCTGGATACTCTGAGCTGACTTACCAGTTCCAGTCGCTGCTCCATAGTCAGTGCTTTCACACCATCCACACCAGCCGCATTCTTTCCTTGGTTTTGTTGTGTTACCTGTCTCACCGCTATCATCTTCGTGGACCATGACCTATTTAGTAACCCTTGGAGCTTGCGAACTTTCCGCTTGTTGCCTTCCTGTGCCGCTCTGTAAATTCGCTTTTGTAGCTTGAAGACATGGCTGGCGCCACGCTAGCGCGATCGGCGCTCCAGCTCCTGCCAGGGCACCTCCTTCCATTCATACTCTTGCTTTTCGGCTAAGTTCCGTGACATATTAACTACTACTCACAACTTCACAATTGACAAAACCGTGAGGGCGTCAGCTTATCCCATCCATTACAGATAGGCGTTTGCTTCTCCACTCAATCTTTCCCAGCTATGACCTGCCAAATGAGAGCAGATGTTGCGTCTTTGGTGACTACTCCATCTATCGACCGGTGATGGAGAGTGCCTAGCTGGGTTACTTCGTTCCTACAGATGATTAATCGTAGTTTTAGATGGATTCTATATGCCGGGTTTGTTGTCAGTGCTTATTAGTCGGATTACAACCGCTAATGACCATTATCCTTTCCCTTTTGGGCCAGTGTCTCAGCCTTATTACACTGGTTGATGTTGACGACACTTATGAACCTTTGCTTGCGCTCATCATGACTACTTGCTCGACGATGACCGGTTTAGGCTACCAGTTAGAGCGCCTTTCCTTCCCGCTTTACGGATTGATGCCATCGCTACCGTCGGGAGGATGCTGTCACGAGAGCACATGGAGGGGTGGGCTTTCACCACCATCATCTGTAAGTTGTCAGGGCTATTGAAACCCTGCTAGCGGTCCCCTTTCTTGACACGTGTCAAGTCATTTTACCCTAAACGAATCGCACTATAATACATATCCTGGTGTGTTAAGCTCAAATTCTATCGGACCATCCCGGCCTACGGTAGCGATCACCTCCCGCCAGTAGGTCAGCTTCGTAGTCCGGGCTCGCTGTCTCCCGACCCTTAGGAGCACAAAAGGGGAGACACCGCCCGCCTGTCAGTCGGCGATGTCTGAGGGGTGCCTGCGTTGCATCCCGATTTTTCGCGCAGCGTAGACATCGAAAGCCGATCGCGCCAGAAGGCGGGTCAGCCATGCTTGTAGCTAGTGGAGCGGCGGTTGAACGCCATCCTTGTTGCTATACTAACCTAAGTTGCGACCTATTAAAAAAAATATGAATTACCCACTTAGACTTTACAGATATTTGGGATATTTCGTAGCTTTTGATACAAAATTATATTTTTTTTGTGCTAGACGGCGGGTTGGCTGTTTATAGGTTATAATGTACTAAAATAATAGTTAATTGCTGGGGGATGTAGATGATGGAAGATATGATTACAACAATTTTTGTTCTTTGTGACGAGCTACTAAAAGCGTTAAATATAAAAGAAGATCCACAAGTAAAAATGAACAATGCCGAAGTGATGACAGTCGGATTAGTTGCTGCATATTTTTTCGGAGGACACCACGATCGCTCTTGTCAATTTATGGTCCAACACAAGTATATAAAAAATCTGTTAAGTAAAAGTAGGTTCAATCGTCGATTACACAATATTGACGAACCAATTTGGATGTTTTTCTTCCAAGTTATAGCTCAAACATTTAAAGAGCTCAATCCGGGTCAAGAATATATTCTTGATAGTTTCCCGGTGCCAGTATGTGATAATATTAGGATTGATAGATGCCAAATTTATAACAAGGAAGAATATCGAGGGTATATTGCCAGTAAAAAACGTTATTTTTATGGATTAAGAGTTCATATGTTGGTAAACAAAAATGGAAAGCCAATAGAATTTTATCTAGATACTGGTAGTTATAATGATTTTAAAGTTTTGCAATCTTTTGGCTTTGACTTACCATCAAATTCAATAGTTTATGGAGATAAAGCTTATAATGATTATCAATTAGAGGATTTACTAAAAGAGTCGTCAAGTATAATGTTAAAACCTTTGCGAAAAAAGAACTCAAAAAGAAAAGAATATTCTTGTTTTGAATATATACAAAAAGTAACAAGAAAACAAGTTGAAACCTGTTTTAGTCGAATCACCAATTTGTTTCCCAAGTCAATTCATGCTGTTACATCTAAGGGATTAGAGTTGAAAATAATTCTCTTTATCATAGCTTTTTGTATCCAATTTTTATAGGTCGCAACTTGAGTTATACTAGCAGAGTATCCCTGTTCTGCTCGCAGGACGTTCCGCTAGCGCAGCTAGCGAAACGCCTTCAGGTAAGTTATATCTAATATCAGATCCCATACCCCATTTGTCGCTCAAACTATTCATCCCTCACGCATTATGAGTAAAGTTGTTAAACAGGTTCAACTCTCTGGGATTTTAGACAAGACTAAAGCACCTCAATTTCGCGCAGACATTACTAAAATTGTCCTTGCTGGGGCAGATGTCGTGCTCATCGATCTTAAAGAAGTGACTTTTGTCGATAGTTCTGGCTTAGGTGCTTTGGTGTCAGCCCTGAAAACTGTTCGTTCCTCTGGCGGTAAATTATGCATCTGCTCAATCAATGAACATGTGAGAATGTTGTTTGAATTGACCAGTATGGACAGGGTGTTCGACGTGTTTAAGAGTCGGGAGTATTTTGAGCAGCAGGTGGTATGCTCATAAGATAGCCATTCAGTTATAAGCAAGAGTACAGAGCGCAATTCCTATGGTTTACAGGTATTTCCTACTGCTCGAAGGCTTTACTGTGTTAATGCCTATGTTGGTGGAGCCCGTCGATCCCAATGGCTCAGACATAGGCTTACTAACGCGGGAATCCCGGAATCCCGAAGCAGTATCACTTGTCAAGTGATACTGGTTGCTGATAGACTAGGCTACAAGCTGCAAGCATGGCTGCGCCCCCAGCGCAGCGCTATCAGACAAAGTTAATTTGTAGTAAAGATAAATCATCATTTAAGGCTTCTTTAGCGCTCAAATTCTTGATGTGTTGTAACACCAGATCTAGATTATTGGTGTGGTTGGGCGGTTCGAGGACGCTCACCGCAAGTGGCTGGGATGCCAGTAAATTAGTGAAAGCATCTAGACTCCAAATGCTGCCATCAGACTGACAAATCTCGTAAGCTCCATCGCTGAAAACATAGAGGGTGCTGTTGGCGACAATCTGACATTGATAAGAGACATATTCAGCTTCGGGGAACATACCTACCGGAAGACCGGGAGTTTTCAGGCTTTGAACTTGGTTGTCTTTTCCCTGGTTCGGAGAAAGTAAGATGGCTGGTGGATGACCTGCGCTCACGTAAACCAGTTTGCTATCGCTCTGGTTATAGGTCGGGGTCGAGCTGGGAATCACTCCCCAACCCTCCAAGAGCGAAACCTGAAGAGCGACTGGAACCGCACACGGCTACTGGTTGGTAAGCTGTTGTCATCAGTAGGATTACTGGGGGTTACCCCCGTTGTCCCTTACCCTTTGAAATTTTACCCCTTATGGTCAATCCTATTGGACCGTTTAAGTACTGAGCTGCGGAAGGTTCGCGGAGGATAGTTCAGCAAACCATACTCGCCGCTCTTTACTAACATCTTCCCCATTCTGCTTTCCGCTTTTCGTAAGGGCTCTGAACTTTACCTGGCTAAGATTTGAATCCAAAATTCGTACTTTCGGAATTTCTCCCTAGTTCTGTGACATTAAGGTTACTTTTCCCAAGGGTGTCTTACCATATCCGTCCTACGTCTGCATATCCACAGGCATTACCCTGGGCGTTAGCTTCTTAGGACATCCTTCTTCTTCGTGGCTTGCGCTTTACATTTAACTTGTCCAAATGGGGACAGCTCACGAGAGGTTACTTCGTTCCCTAGTATCATTTCACGATGCTTTTAGGTTCCTACTATACCCCGGGAGTTCTTTGAGTACGTTATTAGCCAGAGGCAAGAGCTAATACTAACTACCATTTCCCTTTTTGGGCAAGCGCATAAGCCTTCTTCCGCTGGTTCAGGTTAACGAGGTTTACATAGGTTCGCTTGTTCTAACCATTAGCATCTTTCCTAGCGGCGTCACCGGCTTAGGCTGCCAGTTATCCTACATTTAAGTCCTCGGGAGGCACCACGGCGATGTGGCTCCGTAGCACCTCCGACCGGTAGTACCCTCGACCCCCGTACCTGGGGAAAGGGAATTTAACCCCCATGATAACCAGAGTTATCTGGCTGATAGAGCCAGACCCGACTTTCACCTACTGGCTTATGCCGGAACGAATCGCACTACCTCATACCAGATGGTAAAGTATTTATCGGTTTGGGTATTCATCTGAAATTTGTCATTTAATGCAGTCAGAACCCGAGCGGGTTCTGAGAAATTGACGCCAGAAAGGGATTGCGATCGCAACACATTCAGCACCGAAACTGATAACAGGGCTGAGCCTACCCCATGACCGGCGGCGTCTACTACATAAATCACCAACTCATGGGAGTTTAACCAGTAGTAATCAAAGCAATCTCCTCTTAGCTGCCGCGAGGGGATAAACCGGGCATCGATCGTCACCTTTCCGGTTAAGGAAGAGGGCAGGAGACTGCGGACATAATCAGCAGCCTCGGCCAATTCTGCCTCCATAATTTTCTTGGCGGTTTGCAAATCTTGGTTCAGCTGGTGCAACCGGAGTCCAGCTCTCACCTTGGCCCTTAACTCATTCATCTCCACAGGCTTAGAGAGAAAATCATCCGCCCCCGTATCCAGTCCTTCAACCCGGTCCTCTACCCCTTCCCGGGCTGTCAACAGTACAAAAAATGTTGTCGCCAATTCCGGATCCGCTTTAATGTGATGACAGACTTCCAGTCCATCCATGCGAGGCATCATCCAGTCACACAGGATCAGCGCCGGTCTAATTTCTCGGGCTTGTTGCAATCCCTCTTCGCCGTTGGCTGCCACCATGACATCGTATCCCTGATTTTTCAGTGATTTGGTCAGTACCAACCTAAACAGCGGATCATCTTCTATAATCAAAATTTGATACATGTTACCTGGCGTATAAATAAATTAATTGCTTGACTTGCAAGACCTGACTCTGTATAATCTAACAGACTGGGGGTTCGCTTCGGTCCGATACGAAGTGCGCTCCCTGTAGCGACGTTGGACGTGTATTGTGTAGCCATAGCCATCAGGATAAAAGATCAACTCACTTGGTTACTCTTCTACAATCTATGTTACGATCGATTTTATCAATTAAGTCAAATATCTGTGCTCGTCGTGAAAGCTAAACTACGCGGAAAATCACTCTTCAACCGATGGGGAGAACGGGCAATCAGTCGGCGATGTCTGAGGGGTTGCCTGCGTTGCATCCCTCAGACATTGAAAGCCGTGCGCAGGGTTGGAAAAATTGACTAAGCAAAAAAAAACCCATCTTCAAGTTCCTTCAGACCTAAAGGCCTTAGACCAAGTGTTGTCGTGGTTCGATCGGTTGATTCATAGCACCATTGACAACGCAACTTGGATGGAGTGTAAAACAGCGTTTGCTGAAGGTTGGACTAACGCTGCTCGCCACGGTCACAAAGCTCTCCCCCCGAAGACGTAGATAGATATCGAAGTCGCGATTTTCCCTCAATCGATAGAAATTAGGATTTTCGATCGAGGACCGGGCTTTGATTTAGAGCACAAGCTCCAAGAGCGCAAAGCTCAAATCAAGCCCGAAGATGATCTAAGCGGACGCGGTTTGTTGCTGATAGCGGAGATAGCAGATAGGTTAAGTTATACCCGGACAGCAGATAACCGAAATTGCCTATTATATATCAAACATTGTCATATATCACCGAAAGGAACAGATATAGACTGTCGCTAAAGTTGGAAACGATAGGTAAAGATGCTCCACTTTCATGGTTCTTGGTCATTCACCAAAGCAGGCCAAAAGCACTCTTCACGCGGCTGTCAGGCTGATAGCGCTGCGCTGGGGGCGCAGCCATGCAAGTTGGGTGGTGCAAGCCATTTGAACAAACTCAAGGGTGACAAGGCGAAAATATCAGTCAATAGAAAACTGCTTATCAGAAGGATAATCAAGAGCGCTCCTAACATAAGTTCTCATCCTCCTTTTTTGATGTATTGTGAATGGTTAATTGTTGGTGACAATATCGATTTGTGGCAATTCGTAATTTTAAAGTAGTGTTATTATAGCATGTCAATGCGATTTGGACAATCAAGATTAACCTAAGAGGCTGTTTGAAAAGTTTGTGAAGGTATAAAATTAAGCTAAGGGTCGGACCAGAAGTCGAATCATAGCAATATAGACCATCACATAGGGATGTTTACCGAAGGTGTTCATAATCTTTGCTCAGTCTACGACACCAATTGAGCCAGCCAAAAGTCCGTTCAACAACGAGCGCGTTTTTTGAGCAATACAAACTCTCTTCGGGCCGCAGCACAACAAGAACAACCCAGCGCAATGTATCCATGACCCATTGCAGAAAAGGATTACCGCACTCCGCCCCCATCGACCCAAATTAAATTTTGACGACTGACTTTCTCGCCCATAAGCTTGAACTTTCTCCAATACCTGTTGTCCCCCCGATGCTTTCTCGTTCTGGAACACGCTTCTGCCGTCACCAAAACGCGCAAGACCGATAATTAATCAATCAGTCCCTTAACCTTTTTGCCTGCATCAAAACCAACTATGGCTGCGCCCCCAGCGCATCGCGTAGCGTAGCGATAGCGTGCAGCCATGCGCTAACGGAATGCACCATTGTATCAGTGGCAACACTTTGGCTATCCAGAATCGCGAAGGCAAGGACTTTCCTCACGACCAGCAGCAACGCGGGTCCAACTGTGTAATAGATCCCTAATAGCGTAGTGCCTAAGAGGTGCCAATGGAGAAAATAAGTGTAAACCCTTTGCCAAGCAGGAAAATCTCAAGGGTTCGTCCCGCCATTTACATCCTTGGGTAACCACATAAAAAATGGCATAATCGACGGATCACATACAGACTTGGAGGGGCAGTATCACTTGCCGATGTCTCCCGGGTTTTCGCCGTGCGTCCGGGAGACATCGGAATGCGTGATAATATTTTAGATCACGCAATTGTCTTGTGATACTGGGACGGCCTCCCGGTTTCGCCGTTCGATGTCCCCCAGAGGGGACGCGCTATTCGCACTACCCCAGAGACATCGCGGAATCAGTGGTTCAATCAATTCATACTAGGGCGTGTCATCAGTTAAGCCAAACAACAGTAGCAGCCAGGTAGATAGCACCCAAGAAATTCTGAGCCCTCTTATCGTAACGGGTGGCAATGGCTCGATATTGCTTGAGTTTGGCAAAAAAATTCTCAATCAAATGACGTGCTTTGTATAGATATTTGTCATAACGGCGTTGTTCTTTTCGATTGGATTTAGGCGGAATCACAGGTTCGCATTGCTGGGCTTCAAGACGTTTCAAAACCCGTTCGTCAGCATCAGAAGCTTTGTCTGCGAGTAACGCATCAGCCTTAATATTATCAAGTAACACATCAGCCCCTTCCAAATCGTGAGCTTGACCGGCTGTTAAATGAAAACCCGTTGGGTTCCCCAATGCGTCACAGGTCGCGTGAATTTTGGTACTCAAACCCCCTTTACGGCGTCCGATGGCTTGGTCGCAATCTTTTTTTTTGAGCACCTGCACTATGTTGATGAGCCCTTTATATCGTGGCATCAATCATCGCATATTCGTTATCGGCATCGGACGCAAGTACCTTGAATACTCTTTCCCATACCCCGGATTTTGACCACCTACTATGGCGCGTATGAATTACCCTCAAGTCCCCAAATCGCTCGGGTAAGTCCCGCCAAGGTATCCCAGCTCTATATCGATACAAGACAGCATAGACAAATAAGCGGTTATCCTTAGCTGTCCCCCCCACATAACCCTCCCGACCTGGCAATAGGTCCCTGATTCTCTCCCACTGGTCATCTCTTAAAGCATAGCGACGCATTTCTCAAATTCTCCTGCTCTAACCTTTACCCTCTTAGATCACACCAATATATCCTGGTTGTCAACTCAATCATCTTGTTATATATTTTTGGTGGGAACCCATATCGTTAATCTAACTGATGACACGCCCTAGTCAAGGGGACGATTACTGGTGTATGCGCTCGCGTCATGGCTCACAGAGGGCTACTGAGTTCGTATCGGACGCATACGTGAGCTTTTTTACTCCCCTTTTCACTTTTCAAACAGCCTCTAATAAACTGGCACCATCGGATAAATAATCGCGATCCAGTATCACTTGGCATGACGTGATTTAATAGATCGCGCATGTCAAGTGATACACAGCCGCCCCATGGAATCATTGTCAACATAAGTATAATTGCCAAGAGAAGCGGAAAGCGAGATTTTCTTCATAGCTAGAAGTTCGCTAAGATCGACACAGGTTTGTTTCGCCACAATGTGGATATCCTAATGGTGCTGACTACTCTATTGCTTGACTTTCGGATTATATTCGATCGAGACCCTGCGGCTCGCAACTGGCTAGAAGTTTTGTTTTGCTATCCAGGACTACAGGCTGTGGTATGCCATCGATTGGCCCACTGGCTGTGGAAACTGGGAATTCCCTTCATCCCCCGATTAATTTCTCATCTAGCTCGCTTTTTGACTGGCATTGAAATACACCCAGGTGCCACGATCGGACAGGGAGTTTTTATTGACCACGGCATGGGGGTGGTGATTGGTGAAACGGCGATCGTGCGAGATTATAGCTTAATTTACCAGGGCGTCACCCTCGGCGGTACGGGGAAAGAAACAGGTAAGCGCCATCCCACCATCGGCTCAAATGTAGTTGTTGGTGCCGGTGCTAAGGTGCTAGGTAATCTCCAAATTGGCAATAATGTACGTATCGGCGCAGGTTCTGTGGTACTGCGGGATGTGCCTTCCGATTGCACAGTAGTAGGCATCCCCGGTCGCATTGTTTATCGTTCTGGCGTCCGAGTCGATCCCCTGGAACACGGACGCTTGCCGGATGCTGAAGCAGAGGTGATTCGGACTTTGGTAGACCGGATCGAACAACTCGAACAACAAGTGAAATCTCTGCAACAGCGGCAATCAGCTGTGATGACAACTGTATCATCTTCGGCTTTCCCCTTGGCAGCCAGAGACTGCCAAGGGGAAATTGGCACCAGTTGCCGCCTAGAGGATAAGGCGATTAAAGAGTTTTTGGATAGTTCTGGGATTTAGGGATTATAGCCTCGTTCCCAGGCCGAAGCCTGGGAACGTTGACCAGAGGAGATCCCGTTCGCGCAGCGTGCGCGCAGCGCAATCACGCAGGAAGATCCGGCGGTTGTGGAGTTCGCCAGTTAATTCCAGGCCTGAGACCATGACGGGATCTAGTAACAACAAGCAAAAATGTTCCCCTCTTGTCACTTAATATACATGAATTAACGTTTTAGCATGTGTATCAAATGACACCACAAGTTCAGCCGGGACTGTTGACAACAGTTCGACCACCTCGTATATGCTCACAGCAAGTGGCAAAAAGGCGTCAGCATTGGGTCTGGCAGAACCGGCATGAGGTCATAGGAATTGCCGACCAGCCTTGTGGGACAGGTCTTGCCCCAGGTAAACGGAGCCATTTGGAATACAGGATCGGGGCGGCTATTCACCATGGCCGATCGCGCAGCTCACACGCTACGCGATCGGCCATAGTGAATAGCTCGCCAGTTTCAGAGCCATATCCGTCGGCTCTAACAGAGACCAGTTGGAAGTAACGGGGATGAAATTAACCGTGATTACATTCGAGAGCGCGAACCACCAGATCGCCCCAGCCCACAATAAGTACGCTACATATAGTGTAAATTAGGGGACTTATCCAGCCTTGACCACTAGATGCAGGATAATCTATACTCATTACACTGACCTAAAAGGAAAAGCAGCAACTATGGAGCAGCAAAAACGAAAACCCCAGACTAACCAATTCCCACTAGACGCACCAGTTAGCCTCCCCGTGTTCTTCAGGACTTACAGCCGGCGCACAGCCGACGGCAAACGCGAATCCTGGAAAGATGTGTGCGATCGGGCGATCGCAGGTTTAACCGAGTTAGGCAAACTAACCCCGAAAGAATCAGACCTGCTCTACCGGATGCAGCTACAGCTGAAAACACTGTCTTCTGGCAGATGGTTGTGGATAGGAGGTACAGGTGCGATTCGTTCAGGCGTAAACCGGTAACGGAGAAAGCCTGACTGGCATCATTAGCCAGAAACTCTGGATATCATGGGGGTTAAATTCCCTCTCCCCAGGTGTGGGGGTAACACCGGTCCTTAGTGCTGCGGAGTCACATCGCCGTGGTGCGGAGCTAGGACTTAAATGTAGGGTAGCTGGCAGCCTAAGCTGGCAACACCGCTAGGAAAGATGTTCATGGTTAGAACAAGCGAACCTGTGTAAGCCTCGTCACCTATAACCAGCGGAATAAGGCTGATACGCTGGCCCAAAAGGGAAATGGTAGTTAGTGTTGGTAATCTGTACTTACTAGCATCGCACTCGAAGAACTCCCGGGGTATAGCAGGAACCTAAAAGCATCGAGAAATGATACCAGGGAACGAAGTAACCTCTTGTGTGCAGTTCGGCTCAACGGGGCCGAACCAGTTAGATGTAAAGCGCAAGCCACGAGGGGAAGGATGTCCTAAGAAGCAAATGCCCGGGGTAATGCCCGTGGATAAGCTGACGTCGGACGGATATGGTAAGAAGCCTTTGGTGAAAGTAGCCCTAATATGTCGCAAAACTTAGGAGAAATCCAAAAGTATGAATATGGACTAGAGTCTCAGCCGGGTAAAGTTCAGAGCCCCGATAAATCAGGAATGGGGAAATGTTAGTAAAGAGCGGTTAGACCGGTTTGCTGAACTACCCTCCGCGAACCTTCCGGAGCTGAAATCATTAACGGTCCAATAGGATTGACCATAAGGGGTAAAATTACAGAGGGTAAGGGGGAAACGGGGTGACCTAATAACCCTACTGATGACAACAGCTTACCAACCAGTAGCCGGATGCGGTGAAAGTCGCAAGTCCGGTTTCGAAAGGGAGGGTTGGGAAGTGATTCCCAGCTCGACCCCGACCAGTGGATTAAGCAACCTGAAAATTTTCCTGGTGCTTATAATTGTTCATCAACTAATATCCTTGACTGGCGATCGTTTGGTTTGTTAATGGATTTGGCCATGATGGGTTGTGGGACTGGTGCGGTTCTCGAACCCCGCTACATCAATCAACTACCACCCATTCGCAATCACCTGAAGGTGAAACTTTGGGGCAAAATTGGCGCAACTTCACCAGCAATGCGACGGGAAGAAACTGAGGTGAAAATATCCGGGAACAAGGTAATAATTTACGTCGGCGACTCTCGCCAAGATTGGGTAGCTTCCTATCAATCTCTGTTAGAATTATCCACTGAAGAGCGATTTACCGACTCAGTGGAGGTTGATATTGATTTGAGTGATGTTCGCCCAGCTGGGGAACATCTCAAAGGCTTTGGTGGTGTAGCAAATCCAGTGAAATTACCAGTTCTGTATCAACGCTGTGCAGGGATATTAAATAAAGCTGTCGGACGGCAATTAAATTCCGTGGAATGCAGTTTGTTGATTGATGAAGCAGCCGTGACGATCGTGGCAGGCAATATTAGGCGCAGCGCGGGGATTCGTCAATTTGCCTTTGATGATGAATTGGGTGGCAATGCTAAGAATAATCTCTGGCAACAAGATGAAAATGGTAACTGGCGCATAGACCCCGATCGGGATGCCTTGCGGATGGCAAATCATACCCGGATATTCCACCACAAGCCAACCTTAGAAGAATGTATTGCAGCAGTTCGCAAGCAGTATTATAGCGGCGAAGGGGCAATTCAATGGGCTGGAGAAGCGATCGCCCGTGCCAATGCAGATCTGCTCAGCAGTTACGAACATAAAACTGACTTTTTAGCTGCCTACGATCGTGGCGAAGGCGAACAATGGTTGCAGGAAAAATACCCGCAGCTATCGGATGAAGAACGACAGCATCGTTTAGCCCGACTTGGATTAAACCCGTGCTTGAGCGACGATACTTGGATTCTTACGGAAAACGGTGCTCAAAAAATCAAAGACTTGTTAGGTAAGCAAGTTGGACTATTTGTTAATGGGGAGTTATTTTCGACCACAAAGGAAGGATTTTACCAGACTGGTGTTAAGCTTCTTTATCGTTTAACCACAAAGGAAGGTTACGAAATCCGAGCCACTGACAACCATCCATTCCTTAAAATTACCGCCCAAACGCAGAAAAAACAATACAGCGAATGGACAGAGCTTAAGGACTTGTCAGTGGGCGACCGTGTTTCTATCCACAATCATAAGGGCATTCAACCCTGGTACGGTGACGGAACTTTTGGTGAAGGATGGCTGCTCGGCAGTCTTGTTGGCGATGGCTGTTTTTCGGTCAACGAAAAAAATTACCAACGAGCGGCTGTACTTCGTTACTGGGGAGGCAATCAAGCTCAAATGGCTGATTATGCAGTGGCGCTTATTGGAAAGGAGCTTGGTTCACAACTTGCTTCTATTGCTCTCCCACGCAACCAGTACACCCAAGTGGGAGGGGCGGCGTTGTATGAGCTGGCGGAGCGGTTTGGGATGAAGCAACGTCACAAAACTGTGACGGATGCAGTTGAACGAGCGAGCTACGATTTCTATCGTGGCTTTTTGCAGGGCTTCTTCGACGCTGATGGTGGCGTGCAAGGTTGTCAACTAACGGGAGTCTCTGTCCGCTTAGCTCAAAGCGATCTGGATGTGTTAAAGGCTGTTCAACGAATGTTATTGCGGCTAGGTGTTGCTTCAAGTCTTTATCGGTGCCGCCGCCCCGTATCCCTGCGGGACGCGCAGGGCATACACCGGGTTTTACTGCCCGATGGTAAGGGTGGGCAGAAACTTTATGACTGCAAAGAGCAGCACGAACTGATTGTTGCTCGCACCAATCTTAAGGAGTTTCACGCGGTTGTCGGATTCAGCGACCCCGACAAAAAGGCAAAACTTGACGCTGCACTGTCAGGCTACAAACGTCGATTAAACTGCGAGGGTTTCACTGTGACGGTCTCCAGTATTGAGTTTGACGAAATTGAGCCTGTTTACGATTGTACTGTCCCTGGGGTGTCTCGTTTTGATGCCAATGGGTTTGTTGTTCACAATTGCGGTGAAATCATCGGGGCGAATTTTTTCTGTAATTTGTCAGAGATTCACCTGAATCAAATTGACCCGCATAACTACCAGGAACAGGCTGACGCTTTCACCGCTGGGGCCCTTTCGGTGGCGACGCTGCTGAATCATAAATTTGTTGAACCTCGCTACCGGGACAGTCGGGAATTAGACCCAATTGTGGGCGTGTCTTTCACAGGACTGTTTGATTTCTTTGTTAATGCTTTTGGGGTTGATTGGTTACACTGGTGGGCAGAAGGACGCCCTCAAACTGCAGGCGGTTTGGAGTATAAGCAGCGGGAGATAGAATATCTGAGTCGCTGGAAAGAGATCGTACATCGGGTGGTGTGGGATTATTGCGATCGCCATTCCTTAAAATGCCCAAATCGCTGTACAACCTGTCAGCCTTCTGGCACGAAATCTCTACTCACAGGCGCTTCCCCAGGATGGCATCCCCCTAAAGCCCAACGCTTTATTCGGCGGGTTACATTTGCCAAAAACGACCCCGTAGCGCTAGCTTGTATTGACTATGGTTATAATGTGGTTCCTTCTCAGTCAGATAAAGACGAAAATGGCAATCTTTTGCATGACCCATTTTCTCCCCTGTGCAGTGAATGGCTAGTAGAAATACCTGTGGCTGTACCTTGGGCTGATTTGCCCGGGGCTGATGCAATTGACATTGCTAAATTTAGTGCGATCGCTCAAATGGATTTCTACTTGACGGTGCAGCGTTACTGGACTACTCACAATTCTTCTGCCACCATTGAACTGCGGGAAAACGAAATCGAAGCTTTAGGGACTCGCATCTATGAGGCGATCGCCCTTGATGAAGGATACATCTCAGCTGCCCTGCTAGCGAGGTTTGACGACCATCAGAGTTTCCCGCGCTTGCCATTTGAGCCCATTGACAAGCAGCAGTATGATAAGCTGATGAAAGAAGTCCAGATGCGACGCCAGTCAGATGATTTTCAGGCGGCTTTGAGTCGCTATGATTCAGGCTACGCAGCAGTTGGCCCCGCCGGGTGTGACTCGGATAAATGTCTGTTTCCGCGCCCTTAGGCGATCGTATGAAGGTTCGTAGTAAGGACTAAAGTCCTTGCGCGAGGAAAGCACGCTTCGATGCGCGAGGGGTAGTGCGATGGCGCTACGCTGGGCGCGCAGCGCATGTAGCGCTCCCCGAGTGCATCAAAGTGCTTACTACAAACTAAGGAGACAGGAAAATGTTTATGGATGAACTGATGCCGATTTTCAAAGAATTAACCAAGCAGCCGTTCGCCTTTTTGGGCGGCTTTTGCTCTGGGATCCTCGGGCTTTCTCTCTATGAAGACCCACTCTCTAGCTGGCTCGCAAAGCAGGTGGGTGCTGAGTCGGATGCTTCTTCTGCTAAGGCAGGCAACAGCACCGGCCGATGGCGCTACGCTGGGCGCGCTGCGCAATCGCGTAGCGTGCGCGCTGCGCAATCGCGCAGCGTGGCGCAGCCATGTGCCGATTTCGATTGAATAAGAAAAGCCTAGCTAGGCCGGCTAAGAGAGATAGTCTCCAGCCAGATAGCTAGGCCGTCAAAATGTCCAAAAATCAATCAACCTTTTCATTCTATCACAAGTTCATCTGGTCTTAGGGATAAAAACATAATTGGGGTAGGCCTAAAGTTTCTTCCCAACCCATCATCAAGTTGAGGCATTGAATGGCTTGACCAGCTTGACCCTTGATCAAGTTATCGATCGCTGAGAGGACGATCGCCCGATCGGTGCGGGAGTCCACTTCGACGCCTATATAACAAAGGTTAGTGCCATAAGCCCATTTAGTCTGGGGATAGACCCCACTAGGCAACACCTTTACCCAGGGACAAGCCCGATAGAAGGCTGAGTAAATTGTAATCAAATCTTCTCGCTTCAGCCCTGGATCGTTCAGATTGCCATAGACTGTGGCTAAAATCCCCCGTACCATCGGGATCAGGTGGGGGGTGAATTGAACCATTACCTCATGGCCAGCCAGATCGCTACAGACTTGCTCAATTTCTGGAGTATGCCGGTGATGTGCGACCCCGTAGGCTCCCAAGGAACTATCCGCTTCCGCTAGTAAGAGATGGGTTTTAGTTTGTCTCCCGCCGCCAGAGGTGCCCGATTTGGCATCGACGATCGCTGTCTCTGGTACAATTAAACCTTGCTTGAATAGTGGTGCGAGTGCTAGCATGCTGGCCGTGGGATAGCAACCGGGACAGCCTACTAATGAAGCTTGAGCGATCCGATCGCGATACAATTCCGGTAAGCCGTAAACCGCCGTAGCTGCTACTTCATCGTCAGTGCGATCGCCTCCATACCAAGCTTTATAGACTTGCAAATCTGTTAACCGGTAGTCAGCTGAGAGGTCGAGAACCTTACACCCCTTTTCTAACAGTGTCGGTGCCATCTTATAGGCCAGACCATTGGGTAGACCCAGAAAAACTACTTGGCATTTGCCAGCAATTATGTTAATGTCTATGGGTTCGACCTTCATCTGGACACAATGACCTAGATGAGGATAAAGAGTACCATAGTATTTACCAGCGCTGCTGTCACCTCCTAAATAAACCAGTTCTACCCCTGGATGATCCACCAGCAGTCGCACGAGTTGCACACCACCATAGCCTGATGCGCCGACAATCCCAACTTTTATTCGATTTTTCGCGCAACGTTCTCCTATCATGCTTTACCATGAATAAATTACTTGAAACTCAAACGGTTTAACGTTTGATGCATTCTAGTACTAAAGGCGGAATTTGGCTGTGAGACGCCTCGAAAAACAAGGGACAATTTATAAAGCCCTAGCAGTTAACTGATATAGTGGGCAATGCCCACCCGACGTGGTTGTGTCTTCATGTACGCAGAATCTGGAGAGTTTAAGTTTGATTCGATCGACTCAGCCCTGTCAGAACTAAAAGCGGGTCGGGCGATCGTGGTCGTGGATGACGAGAACCGGGAAAACGAAGGGGATGCGATCTGCGCGGCCCAGTTCGCAACGCCGGACATGATTAATTTTATGGCAGTGCATGCCCGGGGGCTGATTTGTTTGGCCATGACGGGCGATCGCCTGGATGAACTGGACCTCCCCCTGATGGTCAACGACAACAGCGAAACTCGCAGCGTGGGGGCGAAAAATCGGAATCAAACGGCTTTTACGGTCAGCATCGACGCCGATACAGGGGTGACTACGGGAATTTCCGCTGAAGACAGGGCCCGGACGATCCAAGTGGCCCTTAACCCAGCTACCCGTCCTCAAGACTTGCGCCGTCCCGGTCATGTTTTCCCTCTGCGAGCAAGAGTTGGTGGCGTCTTAAAACGCGCTGGTCACACAGAAGCCGCAGTTGACCTGGCCAGACTCGCTGGACTCTACCAGGCGGGGGTAATTTGTGAAATTCAAAACCCTGACGGTTCAATGGCCCGCTTACCCCAACTAATAGACTATGTCCAAAAACACGGGCTGAAAATTATTTCTATTGCCGACTTAATCAGTTACCGACTGCAACACGAACGGTTTGTTCGCCGGGAGACGGTCACCAATTTTCCCAGTCAGTTCGGTTACTTCCAGATTTATGCTTACCACAACACCCTGGATAATGGCGGTCACCTGGCCATTGTTAAAGGAGATCCAGCGGAGTTCCCAGACCAAATGGTGATGGTGCGGATGCATTCGGAATGCCTGACTGGTGATGCTTTGGGGTCTCTGCGCTGCGACTGTGGTTTGCAGCTGCAAGCTGCGCTGAAAATGATCGAAAATGCGGCCCTGGGATGCGTAGTGTACCTGCGTCAGGAAGGTCGGGGCATTGGTTTAATTAATAAGCTCAAAGCCTACTCTTTACAAGATATCGGACTAGATACAGTAGAAGCAAATACTCGCCTGGGTTTTCCCCCTGACCTGCGGAATTACGGCGTGGGTGCGCAGATCCTTAATGATTTGGGTGTGAAAAAGTTCCGCCTAATTACGAATAATCCCCGCAAGATTGCTGGTTTGAAGGGCTATGGTTTAGAAATTGTCGATCGAGTGCCGTTGTTGATTGAGGCGACTGAGTACAATTCCAGTTATCTGGCAACTAAGGCGCGAAAGCTGGGTCATTTCTTGTGATTGAACATTTCTACTGCCGGCACATCTCTCTTGCTCGTCTAATCGCATCACTTGCGCCTTCCAGTGAATACTCGAAGTAAACTTTGCCCTGGCCGAACCAATCAAGTTCCAGTTTGACCATTGTATGGCGTATGAAGCGACGGATAGCCTCAGTGGAGTCCCTAAAGAATAAGAAATCTGAATTTCTGGATTCCTCCATTTTCATATTTATGACTTCATCATCAAATTTGACCCGGAAGATGAAGATATAGACACTATAATCTCGGATTGGTTGGCTGATAAGGTTTAACGAGCTAAAGCCGATGAACGCCCATTCATCGTTTTCGCGGTCGCAACCGAAGCCCAGCCAACTCTTTGTCCCTGTGTATGGGAAATCCATCGGCGTTGTGCTGGTAACAGAGTCTGAGAATGTATAGATCCGGATTTCGCCCGTCATCTCGTCCCTGCTCGGCCTCGCCATCTCCCACCCTGCAAGGGCTGCCTGGAAAGGAAATATCATGTAGAGAATGGCAGCGGCTTTGATAATACGGTTCATGTTCATGTTAATGTACGTAATTTTAGAATTTAACTTCGTATTCAAATTGGGCTCGATCGTCCCCAGAGAAATTCGTAGCCCCGCGCAGACGCAGGCGATCGCTTACTGTGACGCGCAGACTGAATTGGGCTGGTCGATCGTCAGTCAGGATTTTTAAGACGGATGCTCCGAAGTTGTCGGTAATTTTAATGCTGGCTTCTGCTCCTAAACTTAGGGGGAAGTTGGGATCTTGCTCGGCTGCTGTGGTTTCGTTGAAGTCCAGGACGGGGAAAAAGCGCAGTGCTGTTAATCCTAGTTTGTCGGCGATTGTGTTCTCGATGTTGGACAAGAGGGCGGTTCCTGCTAAGTTGGCTAGGGCTAACGTACTGTCCGATCCACTCAGGGTATCCGCTAAGTTCCCGCCCAGCAAGGCGATAATTTCTGATTGGCTGTGATGGGGGGAACTGCTGAGCGTTAGGGCGTTACCGGTTTGAATTCCAGAGGCCTGACCTTTTACTCTGGCTTCAATTTCTACGGTTTGCGTCCCTAAACCACCTAGTACGGCCCGATCGCTAATCTCTGGAGGACTCAAGAAGATTCCCTCCTCTGATGCGCTAGTAATATTGGCGCCCCGAGCACCTGCTATTTCCGTCACCGCGGTTTCTAAGCGAATATCTAAGTCTGGTTCCAGTCCCTGACGAGGTCTAAACCGCACCTTGTGATCGTAGTTTTCGGTGAGACGAAACTGGGTGGTATAGAGATTCACATATCCTCGCGGTAAGAAAATGTCTCCATCAGGACGCATGTCTTCTATTGTACCGTTGATGGTCAAATCCCCTGTGGCACGAATATTCATTAACCCTGGCCAGCGCAATGACACCCGATCGCCCAAACTAATCTGCAAATTCTCCAATTCTGGCACTATGCCCGCCTCTGCGCTAGCTTCCTGCCCGCTAGCGACTGGGGACCGCCTGGAAATGTTTGCTTCCGCTGCCTGGGATAAGAAGATTTTGCCTTTGGGAATGCGAATGTTTCCTCCGATTTTAGGGCTCATGACTGTCCCACTTACTACAATATTGCTATTCACTTCCCCGGAAAATATCTCGTTGAAGTCTAGGGCTAGGTTTTCTAGGTCGATCGTCAACGGGTTGTCCACAGTGCTGAAGTATGCGCTGCGCGCACGCTGCGCGGACGAGAGTAAAGGAAGTTCCCCTGCTACCCGCAGTTGCCCGCCACTGAAATTACCCTCCCACCGTTCCACAAATATGCGATCGCCATCAAACTTCACCAGTCCCTTCACATCCGTCAAAGGCGGTAAGTGAGGGTACTGCTCTGTTGTAAATATACCATTCTCGATCAGCAAACTGCCATCCACCACCGGGCGATCGAAAGTCCCTCGGATCTCAACCAAGACAAACCCACTCCCCCCGCCCCATTTTACCTGTTCCCTGCTCAGTATATCCAGCACTGCCATACCCTCATCTTCGACATATGCATCTATCTGGATTTCCTGGCTAGTCGGAGAAACTGCTCCTATTGGCGGTAAGTTAGGTATGCTACCTTTTATTTTCACCAATTCTGCACCACCTGCTCTTACCTGAGAGCCAAACCTCAATAGACC
Source organism: uncultured Hormoscilla sp. (assembly GCA_963921275.4). Lineage (GTDB taxonomy): Bacteria > Cyanobacteriota > Cyanobacteriia > Cyanobacteriales > Desertifilaceae > Hormoscilla. The sequence goes on from OZ001293.3 coordinate 857,875, forward strand.
GTTGTCCAATGAAAAACTCCCCTTCGCCAACTCCAATGCAGTTTTGTTCAGGGTCCCGTCCACAAGCCGCATTTCCCCGATCGCCCGGGGATTTTCTAACGTCCCTCCTCCCAAGGTAGCCGTCACATTTATTTTCCCAGTAATATCAACGGGCAACTTCTGGGGCACAAACCTTTCTATCAATTCTACAGGCAGATTTTCCAGATGAAGTTGGCCTGATTGTTGTTCTACCCCAACCTGTCCATTAAATGTTAGCAGAGTTGGTCCGGACTGTATTCTGATTGGATCCAGGGAAAGCACATTATCGGCAAAGCTGCCTTTCAGGACGATCGGGTTAAAATCATACTCTCCCCAAGACCAATCTGTACCCAAAACATCAAAATCCACTATCATACCCGTAGCGGGTGCTGTTGCCAAATCCACTTCTCCTTTCATACTACCATCTAACTCGGATAGTTCTGGGGTCGGATTAGACTCTTGCTGAAACGCCCGGCGGCGGACTAAAGTACTAATTTCCGAGAAGCGACGCAGTTGCCAAAGGACATCTCTTTCTGTCTCACCGACGGGGAATATTTCCAGATCCGCTGCATTAGCATAGCTAGGAGGTGCTAAACCTCTGGCAATATCTGCGAAATTAAACCAATGTAAAGTTTTCAGAATATCCTGGATGTCTCCTTTAACTATCTTAACGTTCCCATCCCCTGTCTCTGTGAGGATGTTGTATTTCCCTGCAAACTGATATTCACTTTCTGGCAACTGTAAACTAGAACTTTCCAGCGTTGCCAAACCTCTCCCGTATAGAAAAGCTGCTTCCAGACTGTCAGCTTGCATATGACCCACCGCCGGAGAGTCTATCTTCACGGTGCCTCCCAGACAATTTCCCCGAACAGGAGATCCACTTAACTCATTAATACAATTGTCCGGATTGACTTCGAGGCGCCCCGAAAGCAGTCCCGACAGCTCTCCAGGCCCTAACTCTGGCTGTATGTCGAGTAGGCTTAGCTGGAGGTTGGTTATGTCTATTTGCAGGTGTTCGCTCGCAAGGGCTGTGTCTCTTGAGGTTCTGCCAGTCGCGATCGCCTCATGCACTTTCACCGTGAAAGACTCTGGATAATAATTTGACTTCAGTACCAAAGCAATTTGGTCTTCATTTCCTTTCAGATCTATACTTACTCCCTCACCTACTTCTGCTATGACTGGACCAGACATATCTGGGTCAAAAGCCAGATCGTTTACTCCCAAACCCCGCAGCCGCAAATTCCCATTTACCCTTGGGGTGAGAATTTCTCCCCCGATCGCGCCCGCAAAATCCACATTACCTGTCAGTTTAACATTTTCTGGCACGGGTAACTCTGCCAGATTCACATCTATCAGGTCCAGATTCAGATCCAAGTTACTAAGAAGTGGGTTCTCTAAATTAGGCAAAATTAAACCATTAGCACTCAGTCCCGGAGCCGATACCTGCTCAATTAAAACCCGATCGCCATTCCATGCCCATTTTGCTTTCAGGGGACCTCGCTCTAATACTGGTAGTCTTTCCATCACTACTTCTCCTTCACCCTCGATATCGGCTATGGTTTTGGCTTTTACGTCTCCGGCGAGTTTTAACACAGTTGAGCCGGAAACCCCCTGTAGCAATGGTGGTATTTCTGAACCCAGGCTACTCAGGCGATCGATCTCCACCCTCGGGGCCTCTACTATTGCTTGCCATTCCCCATTCTTTAGTCTCCCGGATGCTTCAACTAGGTTGTCTGCTACCCAAAGGCTACCCTCTGCTGTGGCTTCAATGGTGTCAGGTGCGATCGCTTCTGTTAAAGTCCCTGCTATTTGCACGGTTCCGGTTAGTGATCCTAGCAAACTGGGTGGTGGGAATATAGGCTCTCGAATTTCCTTTATTTCTAGGCTGTCGATCAGAAGTTGAGATTGCCATTTTTTTTCTTCTAGGCTGCCCTCTGCTTTGACTATGCTGTTGGCTAAGCCCATTTCGGCTGTGAGTACTGCTTTTATGGTTTCTAGACTGATCTTCTCTATGGGACTGGTTAGTTTGATTCTGGCGTTCAGGGGTGAGTCTAGTTCTGGTGGTACTTGCGGCGAGATTTTGCTGGGTTGAAGTTCTGTTGCCCGGATGTCTGCTTGCATTTCCCCCTCCCTGATGTGGGCGTTGGCTTGCAAGCTGCTTCCTGCTATGTTGGCGGATAGTTTCCCTTGAAGTCCGGTGGGTGGACCAAATATTTCTCCCTCGGCAGAGATTTCTCCTACGGTGATGTCATCTGTACTGATGCCATAATGTTGGGCGATCGCATCTCCTGGGATCTTATCCATGATAAAATCCAGAGCCATACCGGCCTTTTCCCCCAGCACCACTTCTCCTTTAGCGGTAAGCACACCCCCTACCCCTGGTTTCACCTCCACTGATTTTACCACCAGAGTGTTATTGGTGAACATGGCCTGAGCGCTAATCTCCTCAAGGTCTACCTTGTCGATCTGAATTGGTTTTGTAGTTGTCAAGTTTCCCTGCACCACAGGCCAGTCAAACGGTCCCTCTATCTTCGCCTCTATTTTTACCTCCCCTGTAGTCTGGACGGGGGACTTGACTCCTATGATTTCGATGACCTGCTCTATGTTTACAGGGCCTAAGTGCGCTAGGACATCTAGGCCTTTCTCGATATTGACTTTCCCCTGGGCGGTTATGGGTATCTTTCCCCCGTAGAGGGCTGAGATTTCTGGGATGGATATCGTTTTGCCTTCTAGTTTTAGCTGCCCTTGTGTCTGGGTGACGTGCAAGGGTAGCGGTACTGGAAGCTTTGCAAAGGGTGTTTGATTTTCTGAGGGTTCTAGGTAGGTGGCCGCCACGTCTCCAAAGCTGACCGCCCCATTTAGAGTCGGCTGGCCATTTTGATATCTAAGGGTGATATTGCTATCTAGAATGCCAGTTTGGATAGAGACGGGGACGCGATCAGAGATTAAGCTGCTGAGGGGAGCGAGTGAGAGGGCTTGGGTCTGGAATTGCAAATTGGCTTGCCCTTGGGTAAGATATATATCTCCTTGGGCCTTAAAATCTCCGCCGGAGTCAAGTTTGCCACTGCTGTCGAACTGAAAGTATTGGTTGCTACCGCTAATGTTCACTTTCACATTTACGCTAGACAGGCCAATAGGGGCTTTTTGCGGATATGGCTCTAGCTTAATATGAGCATCTTGGAGGGCTATCTGGACTGTGGATATCTTCAGCCAGGTTTCTGGTTGTGGGTGGATAGTTAGGTTTGTCCAGTTACCCTCCTTGTCTTCTTTAAGGTAAATCTCAGGTTGGATTAATCTGATAGCAACGTTAGCTCTGAGTGATCGCTCCCATAACATCGGTCTGAGTGCAACGTTAACAGCCACAGCCTCAGTAGCTGCATAGGAAGCGTCAGTTTCGGTAGGTGGTAAATTAGAGCTGCCGAACCGCAGATGGAAATTTCCCGGGGGCAGTTGGGGGACGATGCTTTCCAGTTGACCCATTTGTAGCCTTTTGCTGTCAATCATGCGGGCGATCACTTCTTCTACTGTCGGTGCCAACTCTTGGTGCAGCCATCTCCATACAGACCAAGCACCAGCACCAACGCCGACTAGCAACAAGCCTCCCAGGGTAATTAGTAGATTTCGGCGCCACCTCCGGAGTTGATTACGTTGAGGCTGCGTCTCTTGAGTAGTGTGAATAGGCACGCGATCAGTCTCTTGGGTAGTGCGGGTAGCGCGGCCTTCGCGAGACACCTCATCGGGAGACGCAGAAGCTGGTGCTGGCGGCTGAGGCTTGGGATCCGGTTCGTTATTAGAGTTTGATTCGTTAGTCATGCCATCATTGCCTGTAAAAATACTCTTGGTCAGTAGGGACAACTTGCATTGTCCTGCTGTATCCCCGATGCACTTCGATGTCTCCGGAGAGCGCTAAAAGCACTACTTCGGAGACATCGAGGGATAGTGCGTGTATGATGTCCCTCGGGTTTCGCTGTGCATCCGGGGACATCAAGCGCCCCTATTGCATCGAAGAGGAGCGCTACACGCACTACCCCGGGGATACAGGGTGATGGTCTAGATTGTTAGATTAACGCACGTGGGTATATTGTGTAAAGAGTAGTGCGATTTGTTCCGACATAAACCTATAAGGGTGAAAGTCGGGTCTGGTTTCATTAGCCAGATAACTTTGGTCATCATAGGGGTTAGATTCCCCTCCCCCAGGTGCGGGGTGACACCGGTCTTCAGTGCTGCGGAGCAACATCACCGTGGTGCCGAGCGAGGACTTAAATGTAGGATAGCTCCTAGCCTAAAGGAGTGACTCTGCTAGGAAAGAGGCTCATGGTTAGAACAAGCGAATCTCTGTAAGTATCGTAAACACGAACCAGCGAAAAGGCTAATGCGCTGGCCCAAAAGGGAAAGCAGTTTGCGTATCAATGTTTGCTCTCCATTGGTATCGTACCCGAAATGACTGCCGGTATAGAGTAGAGACCTAAAAGCCTCGCGAAATGATACCAAGGAACGAAGTAACCCCCGTGGTGCTGTCCTCATTTGGACAAGTCAGATGTGCGTCCGCGTAGCGTGCGCACAGCGCATAGCGCATGCCCATGAGGGGAGAGATGGCCCGAGAAGCTAATGCCTAGGCGGTGTCTGGAGCATGCCTTGGTGTCTGGAGCACACCAAAGTCCTTCAGGACAAGAGCATGCGGAAGACGCCGGTAATGCCTATGGATACGCAGACGCGGGTCGGTGATACTAGTAAACTATTGGTACAAGTAGCTCTAAAATGTCATAAGCCCATTTACAGCGTTAGCGAAAGCGAGTTGAGGATTGAGGAATGTTTAACTGGTAAAACGGAGTGTTAAATGGTGATACTAAAGGTTATCCGGCAGCTCCACTCACCAACCAGGAAAGGGGCGGACGTGCAAGTAGTAAGGGACAATGGGAGTAATCCCTAGTAATCCTACCCGTGAAAGGGGCCTAGTACCCAGTAGCCGTGTGCGGTGAAAGTCGCATGCACGGTTCCGAAAGGGAGGGTTGTCCCGCGAGGGACAGCTCGACCCCGACTTAAGTTGCTCCAAGAGGTTTTGGAAGGTTACATCAGCACAGAACAATGCGAGTACATGTCTTACTTTTTAATGCCCGCACGGAAAATGAGGGAATTCACACAATTACCATCGGGGGTCGCAATTATGTCCTCATGTTTGAAGATGAAGACGACGCCATCCGCTATGCTATGTTACTAGAAGCCCAAGATTTTGGCTCTCCTACCGTTGAGGCCCTCGAGGACGACGAAATCAAAGAATTTTGCGCCGAAGCAAGTTACGACTGGAAGTTGGTGCCCAAAAACTTTAGACCTAGTACCCCGGAAGAACGCCTGTTGTTGGCCCCCCCAGAGACGAACCTGGAAAATACTGACTGGGACCAAACTGCCCCTCCCGAGAGAGTCGAACGCCAACAAGCGCCCCCAAGGACAGAAGATTCAGAACTAGACCGAATTCGCCAGCAATTGGAAAAACTGCTATGAAGAATATCCAGGACCGGGGGCATCTGTTGACGGAACAGGTTAATCCTGATAGTCTCAACCTGGACCAGCTGAGTTCTCTGGAATTAGTGGAACTCTTCAATCGAGAGGACGCCCAGGTACTAACCGCGATCTCGGCTGCTAAAACCCAGTTGGCCCAAGCAATTGACCGCACGGCTGCTTTACTACGTAGGGGCGGACGTCTGTTTTATGCTGGCGCCGGGACTAGCGGACGACTGGGGGTCTTGGATGCAGCTGAATGTCCTCCCACTTTTTGTACCCACCCAGATTTGGTCCAGGGGATAATTGCTGGCGGTGCCGGAGCCTTGGTGCGCAGTTCGGAAGATTTGGAGGACCGGTTTGAAGATGGCATGCAGGCGATCGCCCAGCGCCACCTGACGGCAATGGATGTGACGATCTCTATTACGGCGGGCGGGACCACCCCTTTTGTCCATGGCATCTTGCAAGGGGCCCGACAGCGAGGTGCTACCACCATCTTTATGGCCTGCGTACCCCCAGAACAAGTCAAGGTTGATGCTGACATTGATATTCGCCTTCTAGTTGGTCCAGAAGTGCTAGCCGGTTCAACCAGACTCAAAGCTGGCACAGTTACCAAAATGGCCCTGAATATAATCTCGACTGGCGTGATGGTGCAGCTGGGTAAAGTCTACAGCAATCGCATGGTCGCGGGCACCGCGACTAATCACAAGTTACGCGATCGCGCCCTCCGCACGCTCCAAGACCTCACCGGTCTGGAACGGAGTGACTGTGCCCTGTTGCTGGAAAATAGCGGACGCAATGTCAAACTAGCTTTACTCATGCATTGGACCAGTTTAGACAAACAGCAGGCTGCTAATCTCCTCGATCGACATGATGGTAATCTCAGAGCAGCAAAGAACAGCAATGACCACTCCGATGTCCACGATATCTCTTGTGTGTCGATCGCGCAGCGTAGCGCCAGCCATGACCCCTGGGACAAAAGCACAACAAGAGATATCGAAAGGACGCACAGCGAAAACCCGGGAAACATCGTAAAGAGATTAGAGAAACAAAAATCTAAATAAGCATTAAACCTTCAATAAAAAATGTTTACAACTTCAGAAAATACTGTAACTGCTTTAATAGCACTAGCTGCCGCAGTAGTGTTAGTGCGGGGATTATATTGTGCTAGAAAGAATAGCAAACTGGGAATATTAGCCTGGTTGCAATCGGTGGTGCTGATAGCTCCCTGGCTGCTGTTTTTAGGTCTGTTCGGACTGGGAATATACATTAACCTGGCGACAGTCCTATTCTCACTTGTAGCCTCAGCAGGATTGTACATTTATCTAAGCAAAAAAATGCGAGCAGCAGGTACGGATAGTTTACTGCAACAGCTACTGTCAGATAAAATAAAATCCATTGAGGAAACATCAAAAGAGTTGGGAAAAAAAGAGGCAATAGAGGAGACATTAAAAGAGTCAGAAAAAAAAGAGACAGCAGAAAAAACATCTCAGACTAAAAAAATAATCCAGGTGCTAATACCGGCGGAGGATATCAAAAAAATTCAGGATATATTTGGCGTTGATACATTTTTTGCTACAGAAACTATTCCCTATCAGGAAGGAGCAATATTTAAGGGAAATCTCCGGGGAGAACCAGCAGCAGTTCACCAACGTCTGTCTGCTAGTTTGTCAGAAAAACTGGGCGATCGCTACCGTTTGTTTTTAGTCGAAGACCCGGAAAGGCGTCCAGTGGCGATCGTATTACCCAGCCGCAATGACTCTCAAACAACTACGGTTGGTCAAAAAATTATGGCAGTTATTCTGGCATTGGCGACCATTGTCACCAGCTTGGCAGCTGGAGGTTTGCTGCAAGGCTTCGATATCTTTACTGATTTCAGTCGTAGCGCCGAGGCCCTCCCAATCGCGAATGCGCTGCGCGCACGCTACGCGATCGGCATTTGGGCAGTTTTATTAGCGCACGAAATCGGTCACAGGTTCATAGCAAAGCATTATGAAGTCCGGATCGGTTGGCCATTCTTCTTGCCTACCTGGCAAATTGGCTCTTTTGGCAGCTTAAATCGTTTTGAGTCCTTGTTGCCTAATCGTCAGGTGCTGTTCGATGTGGCTATAGCAGGACCAGCAGCAAGTGGCATTCTCTCCCTGGCAATGCTAATAACCGGTTTGCTGCTTTCTCATCCGGGCAGTTTGTTTCAAGTACCGTCTCAGTTCTTCCAAGGGTCGATCTTAGTAGGAACATTGGCCAGGGTGGCACTGGGTTCGGCCCTGGGACAACAGTTGGTTGATGTTCATCCCCTGACGATAATTGGTTGGATAGGCTTGGTAATTACGGCCATTAACCTGATGCCAGCCGGTCAACTGGATGGAGGTAGAATTGTCCAAGCCATCTATGGACGGAAAGTTGCTGGTCTCACGACGATCGCTACCCTAATTGTATTGGCGATTGCCTCTCTGGCAAACCCCTTAGCGCTCTACTGGGCCGCCTTGATAGTCTTCTTACAACGAGATTTAGAACGACCCAGCTTGAATGAAATCACCGAACCAGATGACCAAAGGGCCGCCTTAGCTCTCTTAGCTCTATTCTTGATGCTAGTCACTCTCATCCCCTTGTCATCTACCCTAGCTGGACAGTTAGGTATCGGCGGTTAGTCAGTTGTTAGTGGTCAGTAGTTAGTAGTTAGAGGACAGTAGTTAGCGGTCAGTTGTTAGTAGTCAGTTGTTAGTAGTTAGAGGACAGTAGTTAATCGTAATTATGGAGTGACATAATGGATAAAACAAATTTTGAGAAGCTGGATGTTTACAAACTATCTGAAAAGTTAGCCGATGAAATTTGGAACATTGTCAGAGAATGGGATAAATTTACTAAAGATACAATTGGGAAGCAAATTGTTCGTTCAGCAGACAATGTCTGTGCTAATATCGCGCTCAGGGAGTGGTCGGTGGAACTATCGGGATAATCAGCGTTTTGTCAAGATTGCTACAGGTTCCTTGTATGAAACAAAGCACTGGCTCAGACGAGCTTATACTAGACAAGTGCTGACAACCACACAAGTAGACAAGCCCAAGCCAATAATGGATGAACTAGCGCCTGGTTCGAGCGACCAAGAGACACCGATCGGCTCAATGTTTACCTAAAATCCATAGGTAAGAGTTAGTGGTTAGTGGAAAACTTTCAACTGACAACTTTCAACTGACAACTAACAACTGACAATGGCGGAATAAAGGTGATTACCAAGATGCAAGTAAAAACCTTAAAAGCTATCGATGTGGAGTTTTGCCCTTTACTTCCTTAACTGTTTTGATTGGAGCTAATGCCTCAGGTAAAAGTAACATTATTGAAGCCCTCAGATTACTTGCAAGAATTGCTGATCGCGCAGCGTGGCGCAGCCATAGGCGAACGATTGAGCTTTCTTGGCAACAGTCATCAACAAAGCGAAAGTCCGTTTAGAGGTAACGTTAATAATCTTGGATACCGAGGAGCAAAATCATTTCAAATTTCCTGTGATGTTAAAACTCAAGAGTTTGAAAGCTAGAATCACTTTGAGATCGATCTGGGGCTTGGCAATGATGGAGATATCCATGTCACCCAAGAAAAAATTACAGCCCTAACCTCAACCGTTCCTCTATACCAAATTACCAGCGAACCTCAAAGAGCAGGTAGTGATGTTTTTGTAGAATATAATAATTTTGCACGTGGTGGTAAAAAACCCAAAATTGTATGCAGTAGCCACATGGCAATTTTTACACAGTTATTGAGTGAAATTCGTTTTCGTCCTGAAAGAGAGCCGAGAAAAAATTCCTCGAATTACTGAGAATTACGTTCGTTGGAAGCTGGTTGAAGGTCACGCCGTTGACGATGCCTAAGATTTGATTTGACGATGCAATCCGGATTATACTATTGGCGTTGCACAATTACGGGATGATGGGCATAGTTGCAGAAGTCTTAAACCTAGAGTACAAGCCAGTTTCAGTTATGTGTAAAAAAGGGCATCATCCCCAAAATGTGCAACGCCATACTATTAATACGATTGCCATCTAAGGTCTCTTCTATAGTTAGATCGCTACTGGTTAATCTGGCAGTCAATCCGATCTCATCGACACCCATCTGGAGATCGGTGATGATATCAGCATCAGCAGTTCTAAAGACTGCCGTATCAGCGGGCAGCACAAAGGTGTTTCTACCAGGACCGCCATTGAGAATATCTCGACCTTCGTCACCTCTGAGGGTATCGTCACCTGCATTCCCTCGCAGAATGTCATTGCCCCCTAAACTTGCGATCGCGTAGCGTGCGCGCAGCGCATTCGACTCCGAAGCAGCAGTACCGTTAAGATTATCATCGCCTATACTGCCCTGAATGGAATTAGGAGTCGGTGTCGGTGTCGGTGTCGTTGGCGTTGAGGTTCAGCTAATAACTCTTAGCTGAACTATGGTGCTGTCGGTATTGCCATCGGGGTCTGAGATGGTATAACTGAAGCTGTCATTACCAGCGAAACCAGAGTTGGGAGTGTAAATGAGGCGATCGTCTGTCTGGTCATTTGGGGTGCCGTTGTCCAAACGCCTGACAGTGCCATTGTTGGGGGTGGTAAAGCTGGCTAGTTGGATGATGTCGCCTTCGGGGTTGATATCATTAGCGAGGACGTCGATCGCTACTGAAGAGTTTTGCAAGCTAGCGGCGCTGTCCCTCCTAGCTCTGGGGCTGCCAGGGGGTAAGGCAGCCCTGCCTCGGAGCACTCCAAAGTTAATGCCTGCGATCGCCTCCCCAGCTGGTAGTACAACATCCAGGAAACCATTGACAGGACTGGTGAAGGTAGAACCTCTTGGCGCTAACCCCCGGACGACATAGTTGTTACCTGGTAAGTCCGTAAATTGGTAATTACCTGTTTCATCCTCATCAGGGGTGCCTGGGTTATCTACTGGCGTGACTGTAGCTGGTTCTTCTCCTATCTCGAAAGTCCCGTTGTTGTTCTGGTCCAGGTAAACTACAACCCCGCTTCTAGCTGGCTCAGTAAATACTGTCTTGAAGACCTCCAGTTCGCCGAAGATTTCCAGCAGTTCATCCGGGTTGGTAAATACCTGAGCATCTGGGTCGATTTCCTGTAAAAAGTCCAGTACAGCACCCTCACCCGCACCAAATGCCCTCAGATTTACCCTTTCATTCTTTAGCAGGCTGACCTCATCTCTGTAAACAAATGATGGAGTATTTGGTTGACCATCAGACAGAAAGATGACGTTACCGTCTCCACTGGCTGTGCCCAAAGCCTCGAACGTGTCAATGGTCTTTTGCAGACCATCTTCATAGTTTGTGGCTGCTCCAGCGCCAACAAATCCTACTGTAATAGAAGTCAGGATTTGCTCCACATCCCGAACCCCGTCGCCGTCACTGTCAGATGTGGGTGTAGTACTTAGTTGGAACTCATCAGGATCCGATGGATCCGGGTTCATATTCGCCTGTACGCCCTGTTCGCCAAACACCACAATAGACACGTCGGCATTATTGCCAAAGCCTTCGTCTATTAGGTTTTGGTTAAGCGCTATAAACCCCGCCAACTGCAAATCCAAAATGGTGTTAGGGATCTCATCGCCATTAATATCACCAACTACTGCCTCGCCTAACTCAGTCAAGGTGCTGCCAGATACATCGATAACAAACACTACATCCGGTTCTTCTACTGGCACTAGCCTGGTGTCCCGCACCCCGTTACCATTAAAGTCACTCCATGCGAAACCAACTATGCTCCCGTCTGAGGCATCATCATTATCTATAATCCTCAAAATCGCATCATTTTGGGCCCCCACATTGTCCCCTTCTGGGTCCGTTAACAGCAAATTAACTGTCTCAGTCCCCTCCACCTCGCTATCGTCCACGATCGGGATTTCTACAGTTACCTGTGTCTCCCCAGGAGCGAAAGTGACCGCTATTGACGTATTGTCGTAATCATCTGGGGCTATTGCAGTGCCGTCGCTTAGTTCGAGAGTGACACTAGCCTCTTCAGTATTGTCCCCCGTGCGGACGATAATTACTTCTGCCGGTGACTCATCTTCCCGGACATTAAAATTTAGAGCACTGAACTCCAGTGTCATAATCTTTCCTCCTGGTTAACAGCTGGCCACCTAAGCAATGGCTCTATCGCGTCTGGTCGATATCGGGGCATTCTAATATATCCCCATGGAGCCTGTCAAGTATCCCTAATTTCGATCGCGTAGCGTGCGCGCAGCGCATTCGTGCTTACGGTTGGCTGCCCGATGCCTGAGGGGGTTTTGCGTTAGCGCAGCGGCTGCACAGCAGCTAGCATCCCGAAGGCATCGAAGGGCTTATACCAGTCCCAGAATATCGACAGAGACGAAACTTTCACTCAACTCCTCAGGGGTGACATTGCCTACTATACCTAAGATCGGATCTGATTGAGTAATCTTGATTATCGTATTGTCACCTACTTCTTACAGAGTCAAGTCAAACAACATTAATCCAAAAGTTAGCCAGATCGCATCTACGCCCACCCGAAGGTCAACTATCACGTCTGCAACTGAATTACTTGGGGCTGCGGTATCGGTTCGCGGCACGAATGCATCACTACCACCACCCCCGCTGAGAATATCTTTACCTTCGTCACCACTTAGCAGATCGTCACCTGCATTCCCTCTGAGAGTATCATCTCCGCCTAAGCCAAGGATTGTATCGTTGCCCTCTGTTCCCATCAGATTATCTCTCCTATTGGTCCTTCGAACACCTGCGCATCTGAGTCTATCGGGCCCATCTCACTATGAGATCAAGGTACAAGTTCTCGGGTTCGTAGTTTGGAATTCAGATCACTCAACAACTAGACCCCGTTGTATGCCAACAGTGGGTGGAGTGGGCACACTGGATCTGCGCAAAATATCAACGCACCTCTTCAGATGTGGAAGGGCGCAATGGCTATTGGTCGGGGTCGAGCTGTCTCTCGCGGGACAACCCTCCCTTTCGGAACCTGAAGAGCGACTTTCACCGCACACGGCTACTGGTTGATAGGACTTTGTCATTAGTAGCACTATCAGGATTACTCCTTACTGGCCTTGTCTCTTGAAATTTTCACCCCTTTCGGTTCGTCGTTCCCTGATGTCATTTCACGATACCTTTAGGTCCATAATATACCCCGGCAGCTTTTGAATACGATGTTAGTCAAAGACAAAAACTAACACTAGCTACATTCCCTTTTGGGCCAGCGCTTTAAGCCTTATTTCGCTGGTTTGCAGTAACGAGGCTTACTTATGTTCGCTTGTTCTAACCTTGAGTATCTTTCCTAGCGGCGTCACCGGTTTAGGCTACCAGCTATCCTACATTTAAGTCCTCGCTTGGCACCACGGCGATGTTGCTCCGTAGCACTGAGGACCGGTGTCACCCCCGTATCTGGGGGAGGGGAATTTAACCCCCATGAACATCAGAGTTACTGGCTAATGGAACCAGTCAGGCTTTCACCAAGTTTTTGGTTTACGCCGGAACGAATCGCACTGTCCCGTCTCCATCATACCTCTCGCGGCTTGGATGCTCAAACATTAGCAGTGCTCACTGTCATCCACAATTTTGATATCAGGCGAGGGGATGGCACTACGCCAGCACAACGACTCTTTGGGCACTATGCACGAGAACCTATTTGAGTGGGTTGTAAACCCTATGGGTGAACTCCCCCTGCTACGGCAGTCATGAATCTCAATTCATATATAATCCCTTCCTGAGACTAAGCTACGAGGTCTATTAGAAGAAACTGGGTTTCTCGTGAGGTGCTAAAAGTTATATCAGCATCTCCTAAAAGAAACCTGGTTTCTTGAGCTACGCTCTAGCTACAGCATAACACACCACTCGTCTAGCCCTTTACTCCTGCTTCAACCTTTCCTGCCAAGTAGCGATCGCCTCTTTAGCCTGCTCGTATGCCTTGGTATCTTCGGGCACCAAAGATGCCGCCGCGATCGCCGACTTAAGGGAGTTCTTGTCTGCCTGTGAATGCGCTGTGCGCACGCTACGCGACCGAGCAATTGCTAAAATATCATTGCTCCATTGATTAATCAGCTTTTGAGCAGCAAAATAATTAGGCTGACCTTGAGGGATTGAGCGGGCCAGGTCGATCGCCTGATTATAGGAAGATGCCTGGGAAGCCACAATTAATTCTTTAGCCCGGTTCAAAACTACTTGGTTAGTCCGCTGCTGTTGAGCTTGCACAGTCCAGAGAGCGATCGCATCTTCTGCTGACTGGTAGCTGTCGCTGTCAGAAGGTACCAATTTCGCTGCCGTGATCGCATCATTAAACTTGCCCATTTTCGCTCGTCCTACAGCTATATCCAGAATTGCCCGACTCCAGAATTCAATATCCTGCCGCGCTTCTGCATATAGGGGTTCTCCCGGTTTAATGGAGCGAGCCATATCGATCGCGCTACTATACTTAGAAGCTTGGTTTAAGCCGAGTGCAGTTCTCGCCTTACCCAATAGATCCCGACTTTCTCGCTCCCTGGCGGCGTCTTCCGCTCCGGTGTCCTCCGCGTACTCTTGTCCTGAAGGACGCGGTACGCGACCGACACCGGCCGCCAATTCCACCGCCGTTGGAGCTGGTTTTGGGGGATCAATGGGAGATTCAATAGGTTGAAATGCCGGGGGTTCTGCGGGTTTTTCCGGGGGTTTTGCTGATTCTGCTGGAGGTTCAACCACTTGCAAGGGTACTTCTGATGGCGACTCGTCCGCGTAGCGTGCGCGCAGCGCATTCTGTTGCGGACTCTCAGAGACACCATCACGATCAGGTGTTGATATCAACAAGTCCTTATTTCTGAAAAACACCCCCGCGATTAAAATTATGGCTAGACCTATACTGGTAAGCATCAGCTGACGCCAAAACTGGGCATCTTCATTTTGCATTTCTTGTAGTTCTGGTTCTTCTGGCATAGGTCGCTGCGGCGTCTTCCGCTCCGGCGTCTCCCGCGTACTCTTGTCCTGAAGGTCTCGGCACGCTCCAGACACCGGACTCTTGTCCTGAAGGACGCGGTACGCTCCAGACACTGCGCCCTCATTAGAGGTCTTTGATATTGCCGGCTGATGAATGGCGGCACTCTCGGAGGGGACCGTGGTTGCGGGGCTGTCCAGAGGCAAGATTGTTTGATTGACTTTTTCTGGAGGGGTCACCACCATTAACGGCTGCTGGCATGGTCGCATATGGCAGTCGCTTAACTCCGGTAGACGACGCCCGAGATATTTTTCCAACCGAGCCAGGGTATTACATTGACCTGAGCGCAAACCTTCCAGAAGCGCCGCCGTAAACAATCCATGTCGCAGGTCTGAGGTTTCCTGGTCAAACTGACCCGGTTGACAAGAGAGCAAGGTCGGAATTTCCAGCTCTCGGGCCAATTGCGAGGTCTGACTTCCCAACAGACTGCCAGATTGAAGGCTGGAGGCCCGGTTGATATCCAGCATGAGTAAAATATTGCTAGTGGGCATTTGCTTCAACCAGGCAAAGAGCGATCGCATGGATATCCCGGAGCCCTCCACATCAGCTGGGTCTCCTTCGATCGGCATCAGGTAGTCTTGGGTTTCATAACTCACCCCATAGCCACTAAAGAACCACCACAGCTGGTCCGCCGCCGTTACCGACAACCCCCCTAATTCTCCTTTCCTGCAGATATAGTCGAGCCATCCTTCTATGGTTTCCTGGTTGGGATAGGTCGATCGGCCCTCGATCGGCCCCGAGGTATCCGTCAACAGCACGCACAGGCCCGGATCCAAACCTGCTTGGTATACTCCAAAATCCCATAGGGCCTGAGCATCATGTTGTGCATAGTTCAAAGGTTGGAATACCTGATACTGATTTATTCCAGTCGCAATGATAAAAGTTTTCCCCATCACCCATCATTCCTCTAAGCTGCTGATCGATTCTATAGACTAATCATACAACTTACAGCTCTCTCTAAGGCACTCTGCCATCCTACCCCTCCCGCATCTACGTGTTATTTTGTCGCTTTTCGTACTCGTCTTATCACTCAAATTCCTTATTTTACGTTCAAAACGCTTATTTGACTATGATTTTATTTATTTGTAAACCGTACTTTTGGAAGTAGCAAAAAAAATCTTGTGCATCGGAGAGGGTGTTTCCGGGCCCAAAGAGTCCTGGAAAAATGTCGGCGTCCACGGAAAACCTACCCTTGAGGCCAATTTTTTCCAGACTTAGGTAAAAATAGTCATAGTTAGGGTAATTTACCACTCTATCCAGTTTATACCAAACTCGACCAAATTGCTGAAATAACGCAAGTCCGTCACCCAAAAAGGAATAATTTGCAATAATCTTGCTGGCGAACGGTGTGAATGATTGGAATATTAAAAGAAAAGTGCAGATAATGAAAAGTATAGCTTATGAATGGGGGAGCCGGTCTTGTCCCCCGTGCTAAAATTACGCTCGTCAAAGCATCTGTCCGGTGCATGCTGTGTTTGGGGGGCGATCGCTTGATCGAGGTACAAAAGGGGATCTCTTTCTTGCACGGTAGCCGACCACAACAACATCGAGTGCGAATGGCTGCGCTCCCGCAAGGATACGGCCCTTTTTGTAGGAGGAAATCGTGCTCTTTGCGCTCGTCATCAAAAGTCTTCTCCAAGGCTAAATCCAGGAGTTTCCGGCGTCTTCTGCGTACTCTTGTCCTGAAGGACAAGAGTACGCAGAAGACACCGCCGGCTGATAAGAGTTATAATAACTGGGCATAGGTGTCCGGGTTACTGCTGGTTATCTCTAGCTCGATCGCCCACAATCTTTACGATCTCACCATCGGGACCGTCGGAGTCCTGGCGGGTGATGGTAGGAAGAATAATGGTCGGGTTTGCGATCGCTATAGCAGGGTATTTTGGCATTAACCCCCCCGGTTTTGTCGCCCAAGTGGTAGCGCCTTTGGTTTAGCAGCAGCAAGTCCCTCGTTCCCACGGCTCTGCCTGGGAACGTCCGTGATTATCTTAGGCGTGTTTGACAAGGGCACTAACCGGGAAGGGGCGATCGCCGGGATGTTAGTGGGGTTAATTTTCACCGCAGGCTACATCATCGGGGTAAAATCATACGGGATGGATACATGGTTTTTCGGAGTTTCCCCAGGAGGAATTGGCACCCTGGGGATGGTACTCAGTTTTGTCGTCACTTAGTTGTCTCGCGCCTGACGCCAGCATCCCCAGCAGAAATTCAGGAGATGGTAGAGGTATTGCGGACCCCTAGAGACGAACCGCCAGCACCTGTAGAAGTGGGCGAAGAACAGTTAGATTAAAATCTGTTTTCTCGTTCCCTGGGAGAGTCAGGGAACGAACACCTAGAGTAGGTTATGCTATAATAGTTCTATATCGGAAAACTAAGCTGTAAAATGTTACGCGACCTCACCATTCAAAACTATCGCTGCTTCCCAGAATTTCAAATTGACGACTTAGCGCGTGTCAATCTGATCGTCGGGGGTAACAACACTGGCAAAACTTCTTTGCTAGAAGCGATCTATCTATATGTTACTCAAAACCATCCCAGCAGTTTAGTGAGTCTGCTAGAAAACCGTGGAGAAATCTCTATACTAGATTCTTCACCTGTAAATCCCAAATATCAAATCTCTGACTTGTTTTACGGTCAGGCAATTATCACGCCAGATAAAGCAATTGTGATCGATTCAATTCCAGATAAATCGCCAGCAGTCACAATCAAGATTGTTCGCGATCTTCAGGAAATTATATCAGAACAAGCAAAGATTTTATCCACATATAAAATTAGGTTTTTGGCAGGAGAAAACCCCGTATGGGAATTGGATGTTATTGAAAGTGGATCGGTCAAATTCAACAGCGCTTATAGAGCGACTATGTTAGAGTTAGGTCGGGACGATTTAACAGCAAATAGCATATTGATTCCCACAGATAATCTCTCGGCCATAAATATGAATAAGTGGTGGGACGCAATTACTCTTACTCCTAAGGAAGAAAAAGTTGTGAAGGCACTGCAAATTATCGAACCAAAGGCAGAACGAATCAATTTCACTAGTACAGCGAATAAGAAAATTCTGCTCAAACTGCGCGGCGCCCGTCATCCAATTCCCCTCAGCAGCATGGGTGACGGGATGCGCCGCCTGCTAATGCTAGCTATGGCGACTGTGACTGTTGAAAATGGAGTCTTGCTAGTAGATGAAATTGATACGGGTTTGCACTACCAAACTCAAACAGATATGTGGCGTTTGATTTTAGAAACAGCCCAACAGTTAAACGTGCAAGTCTTTGCAACTACCCACAACTGGGACTGTATCTGTGCCTTTCAGGAAGCTTTAGAACAATTAGAAGATAACTCAGTTGGGAAATTATTTCGCTTGAGTCGGCGGGACGATACTATCAAACCCGTTGCTTATACTGCCGATGAGTTGAATATTGCCATTCCCCACAGTATTGAGGTGCGTTAATGCCAAAAGTAAGAAAACCTCCCAAACCCAAACCCCAGCAGTTATTAGTTGAAGGAAAAGATGACAGGCACGTTATCTGGGCATTATGCGAAAAATATCAGGTGCCAGAAACATTTTCGGTAGAAGTGCCGAGGGCAGAGGCAGGGCAAGGAATAGAAGTTCTCTTAGCTGACTTGCCCTTCAAGTTGAGAGAAGATAATTTACGCACCTTGGGCATTGTGGTTGATGCTGATGAAGATGTATCGAGTCGATGGGATGCAGTGCGAAATCGATTGCGATACAGTGGCTATGAGAACTTTCCTGCATCTCCACCTGCGGAAGGTTGGGTTTACTCTCCTCCAGATTCAAATTTGCCCAAGGTGGGAGTGTGGTTAATGCCTAACAATCAACTCCCGGGAATGTTGGAAGATTTTGTCGCCCATCTCATCGGACCAGATGACAAACTGCTTCCCTTTGCTACATCTATTTTACAGCAGATAGAAGAGGCAGGTATCAACCAGTATAGCTTAATTCGGCGTCCCAAAGCTTTGATCCATACTTGGTTAGCATGGCAGGAAGCCCCGGGAATGCCGATGGGACAAGCTATTACCGCACAAGTATTGAGTTACGATCGCGCGATCGCCTCAGATTTTGTGGCCTGGTTAAAACGCCTATTTGAGCAGCAGTTCCCAAACAGGTGAACCAGGGAGTATCTCAATAACCCATCCTACAAGATGGCGATCGCACTGCTGTTTTTCAATGTTCAAAGCGGTCCGGGTTCCTGCTGGTCATCTCTAGCTCGATCGCGCACGATGTTTATTATGGCACGATCGATCCCGTCGGAGTCCCGGCGGGTGATGGTAGCTTCCAATAATTTCAAATATAGCAAATTTCACCCTGGTGAGGTACACCTCTCCGTCCTCTCGAAACTGCCAGTGGTCATCAATCTTGCTGTACCTCACTAGCGCCGAATACGCTATAAACCCAATCTCCCACGTGCTTCTGCTGCTGAAACTGTTTTCGTACTCCGTGCCCTTTCCTCTAGAAATTCCATTAATTCGGAGTTTTGGCGAGTCAATTCAATTTCTACATTAAACTCATCAATCTCAGCGACGATGAACGCTAAACCGTCTTCAGTTCGCAAAATTATATTTTTCTCCCTTGCTTCTGCCAATATAGCACGCATTTCTGTTGATTCCCAGGAAACATCAATTACTTTCATAGCTGAAACGCCTCTAATATACAGCAGGTTACGTTCTTTATATCCTACTGCAGATATTTTAACCTTCTGAAGTTCATCCTCCATTATAGCATCATATAACACTCGATACTTGCCAATCCGCAATTCCCACTCCGCTAGCTGGTTGGGACGGCGTCTTCCGCGTACTCTTGTCCTGAAGGACTCGGTACACTCCAGACACCGCGAAGTCGTTTGCGGTTATTGGTTCTAACGGTTGGTTCGTAAGGCAGTTGGACATCGACCTCATCGAGAATTAGTTGACGTGCTTCCTTGCGAAAGTACTCTAAATCTGTCAATGCTTCTTCTGTGTACTCAGTCTCATACATATAAGTTTACGATCGAAGTGACTTGCCTTAAAAACAAC
Source organism: uncultured Hormoscilla sp. (assembly GCA_963921275.4). GTDB lineage: Bacteria > Cyanobacteriota > Cyanobacteriia > Cyanobacteriales > Desertifilaceae > Hormoscilla. The sequence goes on from OZ001293.3 coordinate 877,383, forward strand.
AAAATAGATTATACTTGGGAACGGAACTTGGCGAACCAGTTACAAACATACCTTACTGATTCTGACTCATTTAGCTACAGAATCTACTTATGTTATAGCAAGCCTGAATACGGTACGATAACTTAGACAACAGCATCAAAAAGCAAGCAAATAGCAATGTTACTACCATCGCGATCGCCTCAGATTTTGTGGCCTGGTTAAAACATTTGCAGTTCCCAAACAGGTGAACCAGGGAGTATCTCAATAACCCGTCCTACAAGATGGCGATCGCACTGCTGTTTTTCAATGTTCAAAGGGATCCCGGTGTTACTGCTGGTCATCTCTAGCTCGATCGCCCACGATGTTTATCGCACGATCGATCCTAACGATTTCGTTGGTTTTAGACATAATCTATGATATTCTGTGTATAGGTTCTATTCTATTGCATTTATCGTGTTTTTGTGTTGATTCCTCGCTGTACTTACCTCATCCGTATTGTTTTTTTCTCGCTAATACGCCCCCATGTCCGCATGGATCACCTGGTACTTTTCCAGATTCTCTTGCGATGGTATCCCCACTATCAACCTCCATTTTATTCCCTTTACAGTAACTTCTTGCAATTTGTCGCCCTGCTTTCCCGTTTTACCCAAGGCTACCACTTGCTAGTCGGGGTCGAGCTAGGGGTCACCCCCTAACTCTCCCATTCGGAACCGGACGTGCGACTTTCACCGCATCCGGCTACTGGCAAGTAGGGCATTGTCACTACTAGGATTACTACGGATTGCTCCACTTGTCCCTCATCTCATGCGATTTCACTCCTTTCCTGGTTGGTAAGCGGCGCTGCCAGATAACCTTTAGTATTACCATTTCCAAGTCTGTTTTACCAGTCATCCAACCTTCGAGAGGCCTCCGGCGTCTTAGAGATACTCTTACCCAAGATTTCCTACTTTAACCAACCCGCGTCAGCTGGATGAGGAACACCCCATCATATCCATAGGCGTTACCCTAGGCATTAGCTTCTCGGGCTATCTCTCCCCTCGCGGCTTGCGCTTTACATCTAACTTGTCCAATCTAGACAGCACACGAGAAGTTACTTCGTTCCCTAGTATCATTTCACGATGCTTTTAGGCCCCTGCTATACCCCGGGAGTTCTTAGAGTGCGATACTGGCCAAGTGCAAGAACCAGCACAAACTACCATTTCCCTTTTGGGCCAGCGCTTTAAGCCTTATTTCGCTGGTTCTAGATAACGAGGCGTACACAGGTTCGCTTGTTCTAGCCATTAGCATCTTTCCTAGCGGCGTCACTAGCTTAGGCTGCTAGCTATCCTACATTTAAGTCCTTGCTCCGCACCACCGTGATGTGACTCAGCAGCACTAAGGACCGGTGTTACTCCCACACTTGGAGAGAGGGAATCTAACCCCCATGAATACCAGAGTTACCAGTTTGGACCTGGCCTAGCGTTCCGTAGTTGCCCACGTTAGACTAGAACGAATCGCACTACACGCTTGTAATAGTGAATCGCGCAACTCTTCCATATCGGTTATTCCCTTTGGGTAGCCATGCTCTCCCACGTAGTCCTCCACGTGTTTCTTCGCACAAGTGCCTCCTCTGGCTCGCCCCGCGTGAAACGTGAATTTATAATTTCCTACTGCGCCGTCAGAGTCATTGAATTTTGCTGTACCCTGCTCCCTCTGCCTTTCAAGCATCTCCTGGACTTTTTTCTCGCCCTTTTCTCCCTGTACCAATATCTGATTACGTTCTTCCTCACTCAGAGTTCCTCTGCTGCCCCCTCCAAAATTAAACATCCCCGATCCACCTATCGTTGGTGCGGGTGCCAGTCCCCTGCTATCGCTACCCGGCCCTCTGCCGCTGCCACTCCCTAACGGGCCTTCGTCTGTCCGAAGACGCTTTCCTCTCTGACTTTCTCCCTCGGCGCCGCCAGCTCGTTTTTTTTCCGGAGCAATACTGCTCCGGGACTCATCCGCCCACTGCCCAGTCTCCATATTATACCACACGGGATCTCTCCCGAATTCTTGCAGCTGCACCATGGAGCTATTACGCCTTCCCGTCCGCAAGTACTTATACTCCTTCCCAGTTTGCGTGTCTTTCACCCTACAGTCTTTTTTCAACATTTGCGTCATGTTTCCCTTTGTTATTTCCTTGTTCTGCGATGTCCTGATCAACACTCTTTGGACTGCCGCTGGTCCCCGTCCTTCTGTTGCCTTCAGTGCCGCCACCTGCGGCGCCTCACCCTTTCCGTTAACTGGTTGCTTCGCTCCAGAGAACCTACGCGCTATGGGACTTTTTGATCTCCCTCCCGCGCCTTTCTCCCTTGCTTTTCCCCTATCTGCTGCCGACCGCAGGGCCGCATCGGGCCAGCCCCCCGAATTTCTCTGTGCCCCCCCATTCTGCTGCACCACATGGGTTAACTCATGAGCGATCGTCTCCTGTCCCCCGCGACTCCCAGGCTGATACTCTCCCTGCCGAAAGAACACATCCTGCCCCGTCGTAAACGCCTTCGCCTGAATCGATTGGTTCAACCGATCCGACTGGGCATCCGTATGCACCCGCACCCCACTAAAATCTGCCCCCATCGCCTGTCCCATAGACTGTTGCAGACCCGCATCTAACGGCTGTCCCCCACCTCGGGCACTATTGATCGCCGATGTCAATTCCGATGATGCTTCCCCAGAGGCGATCGCATCGGCACCCTGTAGAGTTAACTTTGTCTGTACTTTTCTGGCGGGTTCTTTCCGACCTTGGAGCGAGGTAATATCTGGTATTGCCTGTAGTTCTTCCTCTGACCGTTCTGACTGACGCTGTACGGACTGCCCTGGGGTTGACCGAGTTGAAGCAGGGGCATTTATCTGTTGTACCACCTGAGATGCCACCCGATCGGCCTCTTGTTCGTACTTGTCATCCGGTTGCCCGATCGTCAGCTTAGCTTGCACGGGCATCCCCTGGCCCCCTTCCCAATTATGAATCGCCAAATTCTGACTTTCCCACCCATTCCTTAACTCCGGTTTGGCTGGGAGCGAGTGCTGGCCAGAAGTATCCCGTGCCTTACCTACCATCAGCGGGGGCCGCACCACTGGCCGATCGTGGCTGCTGACCGGTATCCGCGTCAAGTCCAGTTTAATGCGTGGCTTATCGTCTGCAAGGGACTCCCTTGGGACTTGGGGTGTCTTAACTTTGGCGGGTAGCTGGCGCACCGCAGTCCGTTGCAGTATCCAGCTGTCGTCGTTGGTGGGTGACTTTTGGGTTCTCTGAACATATTGACGAGTCATTGAGACTATTCTTTTTTTTTCTGTGGTCAAAAGTGGTTGATAGAGTGGCGAATCTATTTTGTCGCGACCTGAGCTCAGGACAACCTTGGCTGCAAGCATCGCAGTGGCGTGAGCCCGACCCAGAGCATCCCTGTCCGGTGATGCCTGGGTTGAGAACCGATATCGATCCCCTGTCCTAACTTATCATAACCCATCTTACTTTCTTTTCTACCCCGAGCACAAAATTTCTTTGACAAATATCTCCGACAACTACAACCGGTTATCCGAGAAGTCCGATTTTTCCGGCACGGTGCGCGTAGCGTTCGATATCTTTTGTTGTGCTCTTGTCCCGGGGGACATGGCTGGCGCCACGCTGCGCGATCGGCACACAAAAGATATCGCGCAGCCATGTGCCCGACAAACAGCATCACCGAGAGCGTCTGTTGTGGACCTATCTCCCTAGCGGAGCTTCTGCGAACCCAAGGCCCTGTACCGCCAAACCCCTTGCCTGCACCTGGTCCGTTCCTCTAGCGGAACTCCCCTGGCATCGCGAGCGCTCCCCTGTCCTAACTTATCATATTCCATCTTACTTTCTTTTCTACCCCGAGCACAATATTTCTTTAACAAGGATCTCCGACAACTACAACCGGTTATCCGAGAAGTCCGATTTTTCCGGCACGGTGCGCGTAGCGTTCGATATCTTTTGTTGTGCTCTTGTCCCGGGGGACATGGCTGGCGCCACGCTGCGCGATCGGCACACAAAAGATATCGCGCAGCCATGTGCCCGACAAACAGCATCACCGAGAGCGTCTGTTGTGGACCTATCTCCCTAGCGGAGCTTCTGCGAACCCGAGGCCCTGTACCGCCAAACCCCTTGCCTGCACCTGGTCCGTTCCTCTAGCGGAACTTCCCTGGCGTCGCGAGCGCTCCCCTGTCCTAACTTATCATATTCCATCTTACTTTCTTTTCTACCCCGAGCACAATATTTCTTTAACAAGGATCTCCGACAACTACAACCGGTTATCCGAGAAGTCCGATTTTTCCAGCACGGTGCGCGTAGCGTGCAGCCATGTGCCCGACAAACAGCATCACCGAGAGCGTCTGTTGTGGACCTATCTCCCTAGCGGAGCTTCTGCGAACCCGAGGCCCTGTACCGCCAAACCCCTTGCCTGCACCTGGTCCGTTCCTCTAACGGAACTCCCCTGGCGTCGCGAGCGCTCCCCTGTCCTAACTTATCATAACCCATCTTACTTTCTTTTCTACTCCGAGCACAAAATTTTTTTGACAAAAATCTCCGGCAACTACAACCGGTTATCCGAGAAGTCCGATTTTTCCGGCACGGTGCGCGTAGCGTGCCGCCATGTGCCCGACAAACAGCATCACCGAGAGCGTCTGTTGTGGACCTATCTCCCTAGCGGCGCTTCTGCGAACCCGAGGCCGTGTACCGCCAAACCCCTTGCCTGTACCTAGCGTCGCGATCGCTCTGTCCCCTAACTTCATCATAACCCATTTTACTTTCTTTTCTACCCCGAGCACAAAATTTCTTTGACAAAGATCCTCCTTCCCTCTCCCCCCTCCCCCCTGATGAACGAATTGGTAATTCGCCCACAGCATCTTCTTAAGGGGGGCTTTCATACTCCCCCCTTTTGCAAGCTATGCTTTACTCACATATTTCTTAACATTTCTCTCTGTGACCACTATGGGGGGTGAAACCCTGATTACTTCGTAAGTCATTCTCAATAAATTCAATAATTGATCTAGAAAGAGGTCGGGATTTTTGTCAACCCCGTTGAGGATGCTAAGTCTCAGAATCTTTGTACCATAAGGGTTTTAAGATTGTAAAGAATTATGCGAGTAATGGTAACTTTTGCAAGGGGGTTTGGGGGGATCCGCCTGTGCAACAAATGCATGACCACTTTATTCTGGAAGACTCTCTAACGGAGTCAAGGGAGTCCCTGACTTCGTTAGAGAGTGCCTAACTGCTGAAGTAAACTGTCTGACTACTGAAGTGAAGTGCCGCACTCAGTCGTAAAAGTCCCTGACTACTGATGTGAAGTCCCTGACTACTGATGTGAAGTCCCTGACTACTGATGTGAAGTTCCTGACTACTGATGTGAAGTTCCTGACTACTGATGTGAAGTTCCTGACTCAGTCTGGTAAGTCGCGCATTCAGTTGGGGGACTCTATGACTGAGTCGGGGGACTCTATCCCCCAACCCCTAATTACTCGACTGAGCGTGAAACAAACAGTATGACGCTAACCCTAGCGCAGACGGTTCAAGATATTATCAGCATTGGCAAATTCCCCTAAACTGGCAAAGATATTCTGCTTACATTTTTCCTTTACCTCTGTCTCCTTTGAATCTTTTTCTTCCTTGAGATTTTGCTCGATTTCTATTTGCGACTTACCTTCACCCTTTAGCCTAGCTTCTAGCAGCGAAATCTCTTGCTGAAATTCTGTTGAGTTGAGGGATGTTTTAACAGCAGACTCTACGTATTGCTCCTCGCGCAGATCGATAATCATCTTTATCAGATTCGGTAGTTCCTGCCTATACGCATCTGCTATTGAAGGGTCACTAGCCGTGTCTAATTTCTTTAAGAGTGCCTGATAAGCATGTTTCGAGTGGACAATCTCCAAAATCGCATAGCGAAAGAACGCCCACTGGCTCGCATCAAGATTTTTAACACTCTGGGCAAGCAGTCCTCGGAGACTAGGTTTATTTGGATCGAATACTCGGGCCCTTTCTTCATTCACGAAACTTTCGAGAGTACGATGCTCAACATCAGAGTCCGAAGAGAAGTAGGTGTTGAGCGCAGTCAGGTACATGCTGGAGACAAATTCTACGATCTGAATACGCCGATCGTATTCTGTGCTTGAATAATTTAGCATAAGCTCAACAACTGAATGAACCGCCATTAAGTACCCCAGTTGAAAAGCTTGTGTGGAAATCGTCTCATAAATCCACTTAGCGCAGTCAAGTAACTCTTTTCTCTCTGGTTCATTACCTTCTGTGGAGAAGAAGCTATTATAATCTATATTAAACAACCTTGCCGCTCTTCGCTGCTCGATCTCATCTTTGTACTGCTTGAGCCGAGAAGAAGCCTCTTCAGCATCACTTAGCTGATTTCTAACGTAATCTCCGATATCTCGTCCTTCTTCCCTGAGTTGCTCTTCCCGATCGCTCAGTCGCTGCTTGTGTTCTTCAAAAACTTTTCTGACTCCACTGCCTTCAAACAAGAGGCTGTAGCACTTGCGCTGGATGGGATCTGCTCTCAAGTTTGGCTCTAATAAACGAGTGCGTAAAGCTCTCATTTCGGCGTTGTGAACGGCGAAAGGTCGAAAACTATCGAAAAATGGCAGCATCACGGCATCCAAAATCTTGGCTAATAGCTTGACAGCTTCTTCCACTTCCTCAGCAGGATGATATCTCCCAGAACGTCGGGAAAGTGAAGACCAATTCTGGAGTTTAGTCCCCTTCAAAATCGCAGCCGGTCGCTTTGAGTTAAGAGTCCTTCTCCCATCTGCAACATTTTTTGTCTGGTCTAGTTTGAACGCATCTGGTATCCCGAAGGCAACTGCGGCGTGCATCTTGTGCAAAGCTACAGCAGAAGTATATTCAAGTTGACCGGCTACCACTTCAGTGGATACTGCATCTCCATAGGCGAAAGAATAGATGCGAGCAACGTTTGACTCGTCACGATCTTTGAGTACGGATAGAGTTTCGCGCATCATCCTCGCTGCTAAGTCCTCGTCATCCAGCCGGAGTTCGCGCGATCGACTGACTTGCTTGGCTTTCTTATTTACGACTACAAAGATCTCGCGGCACACAGCTTGCAGAGTAATTCCCTTCTGCTTGCAGATTTCATTCCCTTCATGTATGTCCGGAAAAAAACAACGCATACAGGTAGTTCAATGTTTTTAATTGCACTTTCCGTGAGGACAAGATGATTGTAAAAACCAGCATAATTATTCCCATCCCAGCTTTTATTAATCTGTCGGTGTAATGCCAAAACTGCCATGGCACGGTGTTGACCGTCTACAATGATGAAGGCTGTTTTTGAACGATTATACTTGATAATTCCCAGAGGACTAACCTGACCTGCAATTACAGTCTTCTCAAAATCAAAGAAATCTCCAAAGCTGACCGCTTCTTCCTTCTGATTCCTGGGAACCGGATAGTAAGGCATAATACCAGTTTTTTCTGCCTTCTTGGGTGCTATCACTGCCAGTATTGGTGGGAAAAATCGTACGAAATCTCCTGACTCCCCAAGTAAATATGGGACGATCAGCTCGTGGACAACCCGAGAATCATCTAGATCGCGCTGTATAAGTTCATCAAAAGTCATTTCTTCGATATTCAATACTTCACGCCAAGGCACCATCTGGTCGGCCAGCGCATTTTCCCAACTCCCCTCCGATCCCGGTTTCATTTTTGTCAACAAAAATTGAGCGCGTACTCGGTTCTCTTCCGCACCGATAGTAAACTCGCCGTAAGTCCCGTAAATTGAATCCTTTTGCACAAAGCTAAATGACATATCAGAGTCTCCCACAAATTAGATGGATCTGCAATAAGTTGAACGGTAGTGCTTTGCGATCGCCGGTCGCTGCTCCCCCGATCTCTTTATTCTTTGTTCTACTATTGTACCATATGATTCTACTGTTCTTTCGTGGCGGAATTTATTCCTTCCCGCAGGTGGTGGACTTTAGCCCTTCTCGATCTTAACACAGAGTGCGAATAAAATCAAACAAATGGTGAGCCATCCATTCTCTTGACTCATCTTGCCAGAACCTCTGAGAAATAACTACCTCAATCCCTGCAAGAGACTTCAACTGCCGATCGTTGGTTAAAAATGTCTCGCATCCAGTTAAACCTGCCGGTTGCTCCGTGAATTGCATCGGGTAATTTCAGCTTCGTCTGCTGCGATCGCAATCTTGCCGCTTCAACCAAGATATCGCGACTGATGGGGACAACCTCCAGCACTGCTGAACTCTGAACCGCCTTTCGATAAGCAGCTTCAACTTCTAGATTATTCTCCATCAAAGGTTGAACCAGAACCTCTGCCAAGGTTAACTCGCTGGTAATAGCGACGAGAGTACCGCCATCGAAACTATCAAATAACTCCGTTAATTCCTCGGACAGGTCTGGATATCCTTCCACTGCGTAAATAAAAATATTCGCATCCAAATAGACTCGCCGACCCCGAATTGCATTTACAATGACCATTTATCCCGTTCTTTACGAATAAACTCATCAGCTTCTTGAGGCGTCTTAAAACATCCTTTACCCGTTCCTATTATCGCCTTTAAAGATTTTGGCTTCGCCACTACCCTATCTTCTCTCACATGGGATTGTTCTTGGTAAATTCTTGGTTTGGCTTTCTCAGCAATATATGCTATCAACTCCAACTGCTCCTCAATACTCAAACTATCTACTTGTTTGATAATATTCTGAAAAATATCCCGTGTCATCTTTTACCCCTCCCTAATTTATCTTCTACTCTCGCCCTGCTTGATGCTAACACAGAGTGTGAATAAAATCAAACAAATGGTGAGCCATCTCCAACTTACTACTTGCTGGGATTTCCTGCTGGCGTCCTGTCCCATCTAAAAATACAGCCTGATTTGTATCGCTGGCAAACCCCGCATTGGGAAGATCGATCGGGTTGGCCGCGATCGCATCCAACTTTTTCCGTTGCAACTTCTCCCAAGCAGGCTTAACAATATCCCCAGTTTGGGCCGCAAAGCCAATTAACCGTTGATGGGGTTGCTTCATGGTAGCCAACTCTGCGATTATATCGGGTACTGGTTCTAATTCTAAAGCTGCAGGCAGTAACTTTTTCGGTAACTTTTCTGAAGCACAGGCCACAGGCTTGACATCTGCCACTGCTGCTGCCATAATTGTAATATCTGCTTCCGGAAAGCAACGCAGCAGGTGCGATCGCATTTCCGCAGCACTGACAACCGAGATAGTTTTCATCTCCAGTGCTGGTAAAGATGATAAACCCGCATGTACCAGGGTTACCGTAGCCCCTCGGTGAACTGCTGCCCGCGCCAAAGCCAATCCCATCTTACCAGTAGCAGGATTGCCAATAAAGCGCACCGGGTCCAGATGTTCCCGCGTACACCCCGCACCGATCAACACCCGCTTACCTGCTAAATCTCGTTTGCCGCCAGTATGTAAGAGAGAGTAGATATGAGTAATAATATCCGCAGGTTCCGCCATCCGCCCAGCACCCACCCGATTTTTCGGACCGTCCGCGGGCCGATCGCACGCCAGGATCCCAGTTCCCATTCCGGCACTATGATAGCGGTTATCCCGAAGCAACTCTTGCCAATTTCGCTGCACCGCCTGCTGGGACCACATATCCGTATTCATTGCTGGTGCTAACAAGATGGGACAAGTAGAAGCTAGCACCGTATTGGTCAGCAAATTATCCGCCAAACCATAGGTTAACTTTGCTAGCGTATTTGCTGTTAACGGCGCGATCGCCAATATCTGCGCCCATTCTCCCAACTCGATATGTAGCGGACGTCCGTGGAGCGGTTGCCAGAAATCCTCATCAATGTAAGCTTGATGGCGACAGAGAGTCGCCACCGTCAGGGGTGTAATAAATTCTCGGGCACCAATGGTCACAATTGCCCGCACTTCCACCCCAGCTTTTGCTAGAGTTGAAAGTACCTCACAGACCTTGTAAGCCGCAATCGAGCCAGTGATGCCAATCAGAACCCGTTTCAACTTTCTATGTTCCTCAAGCTTCGTCGTAAGCTTCCAAGTCCAGCAGGTAGATGTAGGGTTCTACCAACTCCGGACGCTGAAAGGCGATCGCCCGTAGCAGATGCCAATCCTGCAACCCTTCAAACACATTACTATATTCATCGCGCTCCAGACGTGCGGCCAGTTCCGCCACATCCGCCCCAGTCATTGTAGAAATCTCCGGCACCGTGCCGGAAAAATCTGAAATGCTTAAAGTTACCATTACTCCCACCCCTTTTCAGTTCTTGCAGCGGCCCAATTATCTATAGTACTGCATTTTCCTCATGGGCAGCAATTTTTATAAAGTTCTTCTGCAAGCACTTGCTGATAAATTTGTGGCAGATAGGGCGTCATCGAGTTACTCTCAATGCTGTAGCCTAAACTCGTCCAAGTCCCCGACAGCAACCGGAACACATAATCCCACTCTCCTTGCCGGAGCAATTGAGGAATATCCGCTCCCCAAGCATAATAGTCACTCAGCCACTCATGCATCACGGCATCCTGATATTGCGGCTCAAAACTATAAGACTCCCAAAGCAGAAACCTCCAGGGCCTCGGGTGATAAATTCGCGCCTTTTCTATCCAAGTCGTAGTCAGAAACTGATAGCGACCCGCCGCCGTAGTGCAATTTCCCCGATTTGGTCCCGTTACAATAGCCACGCATTTATCCGGATGGCTGCTCAGGTCTTCCGCCTGTTCGCCACCATACAAAACCCCATAGGGTTGAGGATAGTTCGATTCGCTGGCGGAGATAGTTCGCATCAAAGCCCGAATATAGGGGTCGCATCCTTTCATGACCAGGGGCTTTCTGGCACCGCGTAGAACTTGCGTGGTGCCTGGGATCTCCCCTATTGGACTCCGATTTTTCCGGAACGGTAAGTCCCGCCATGCAGGGTACAACAATATCAACGCGATCGCCAGAATGCCGCTAGCCAGAAAAAATTTTTTTCCCTCTGTCATACCACACTGGCAAATAACTGCTCAAACGTCTGACTTTGCCCTTGGGCCTTCGTCACTATTTCTACTATTTTATTGCGGGCAGCGGGTTGATATAGCGCCTCCACGCACACCTGTGCCACTTGGCGCCGAGGAATTCTGCCATCAAACAAGGTATCCGCCCCTGACATGACAATTGGCTCATTGTTGTCTACATTTGTTAGGCCACCTGGTCGGACGATCGTGTAAGTCAAACCACTTTTGCAGATATATTGCTCTGCTTGCTTTTTCCACCACAGAATCAACCAAAACAAGTTTAGTGGATGGAATAGTTGGGAAACGCACAGAGAAGATACAATCGCAAAATGCTCAATTCCCTTCACTTTAGCCACATCTACCAAATTCTTGGTTCCTTCATAGTCTACTCTGTAGGGACCGCTGGGGTCTAAGCTGGGCTTGGCACCAGTGGCACAAAGCAGTACCGTACTGTCCCCGATCGCCCTGGCGATGCTATCTGGGTTTAATACATCGCCGGTAATTAACTCTGCCTGGGCTGGCAGAATTCTACTAGCAGTCTCCCTATTCCGCACTAGGGCCCGGACCGGTATCGACCGCCCCACCAGTTCAAGGACTATCCTGCGTCCTGTCTCACCTGTCGCTCCTGCTACAAATGCTTTCATCTACTATTCATTGCTTTGTCTCCAATTGTTAATATAGCTAGTTTTTGGCATTGCAGGTTGCGAAATACCCCAATTCCTGTATATTTACCCGAGGTCAGACCTATTCCTTAACTTAGACTTTCGCCCGCTGCATTGATAGAGATCGCTTTTGCGTTCCCAGGCGGGAGCCAGGGAACGAGGGTAAATTATCTCATGTGGACAATCTCACTCATGAGCATAGCTCAAAGGTGAAAAGCTCGTTCGCGTAGCGTGCGCGCAGCGCATGCGGGCCGTGTCTCCTGGGTAGTACGTTCCCAGGAGACACGGCTAGGTAATACAACCCAGTTACCTTAAGAGTTTCGTTATCAATTGTTAAGAATTTGAGTCGCACTAAAAGCTGTGAATTACTCTAGAGAATATTAAACCTAAGCAAACAGCGGGAAGACAGAAGGATTTCCATACTAGCCATAATCTGCCCATGCCCCCGAAAAAGTAGAGAAGTATGTGGAACTTCTCTACCATAATAATTACATCTTGTCAAGGATGTTTTGCACAATCTGCAGGCCCGTGACAGCCTGCCAAGCAAACAGACCTATGAGAGTAACATTCAGGGCAATATGAGAGTAGCGTGCCCAATCTTGTCCTTTCTGCAGGAAGGGGGCCAGAGAGGCTGACATGGCAATCAGTCCAGTCATGGCTAATCCTACTAGGAGGTGAGGTCCAAAGAAGAGCTTGCCGTTGTTGATATAGGTGACGGCCATGCCGCCAATGGCACCGACAACCATCAAGGCTAGCAGGATTGAGCCAACTTGGTAATGTTTGACGTTGAATTTGCCTTTAATTAACTCTTTCTTGGCTTCTCCTTCGGCGGTCCTGGTCTTGCGGACCTTGAGGCCGAGGGACATAGCATAAATGGAGGCCGCTAGCAATACCCACATAAATACGGGGTGAAAGAATTGGCTCCAAAATTTGACAGACTCTGGGATTTCCACGATCGCGGTGTTCTCCTAATTGCTGGATGTATCGTTATAAAAGTTAACATATCATATTGAGAGTGGCGATCGCGATCGCCAAATATGTGGGATGATGTATGGGCATGAACTCAAATGATGTCTTACTACTCCGGGCGGCGCTAAGGGGCGATCGCCACCAGGTGCAAACCCTGCTGGGCCAGGGTGCTAATGCCAATGCCACCGGGACTGACGGCACTACAGCTTTGATGTTTGCCGCTGCTTTGGGCTACACAGAAATTGTCAGACTATTACTAGACTATGGTGCAAATGTAAATAGGACGCGCAAGTTGTTTGGCGTTACGGCATTGATGCTGGCCTCCGGGAACGGTAGTCTGGATGTGGTCCGCACTTTGCTTGCCGCCGGGGCTGAGGTAAACGCTAAAAATGATGATGGCAGTACGGCATTGATGGTGGCATCCCTGAAGGGGCATGCCCCTATAGTCAGATTATTGCTCTTAGCTGGGGCAGATGTCAAGATCGCCGATGCCGATGCCGATACAGCCCTTAACCTGGCAGTAAGTAAAGGTCATCTCCAGGTAGCAAAGCTATTGTTAGAGGCTGGGGCTGATGCTAACGATACTACATCGGAGGGGAGAACGGTGCTGATGCAGGCGGCGGCACAGGGCGATCGGCCGTTGGTCCAAGTATTGTTGGCTGCTGGTGCTAACCCGAAGGCTTCGGATGATGATGGGGAGACAGCCTTAAGTTTAGCGGCTGACTGGGGTCATACCAGTACAGTACAAGCATTGCTAGAGGCTAGTGCTGATGTGCAGGGGAAAAATATAGAGGGCGGTACGGCCCTGATGGCTGCTGCTGCTGGGGGTTACGCTGAGATCGTGACAGCTTTACTGGATGCTGGTGCGGATGTCAATGCTAAAGATAGAGATGGCGAGATAGCATTAAACTTGGCGGTGACCGAAGGTCATCTGCAAGTAGTGGAGATTTTACTCGGGCGAGGCGCTGAGGTGAATGCTAGAAACCAGCTGGGTGACACGCCTTTAATTTTAGCGGCTTGGCACGATCGCGCTCAAATAGCGGCAGCATTACTACAAAAGTCGGCTGATGTCAATAGCAAAAATATGGGACAGACTCCTCTGACTATAGCAGCCGATCGGGGACATGTGGAGACTCTCCAGATATTACTGGATGCTGGTGCGGATGCAAATATTATAGATGACAAGGGTAAAACGGCTCTGATGAGGGCAGCAGATCGGGGGGCGAGGTCGGTGGTACGGCTTTTGTTGGCTGCTGGTGCGGATGTGAATAAGATAGATGGGGCTGGGGCTACGGCTTTGATGTGGGGGGCTCATCGGGGTTATACAAATATTGTCAGGATGATACTGTCAAGCGGTGCGGATGTCAAGCAGAAAAATCGCGGTGGTTACACAGCTGCCATGATTGCAGAGTTTAACGGTTATTCTGAAGTTGTAGAGTTATTGCAGGCAGCGGGCGAACGCTGCGCGAAAAATCGAATTAGCAATTAGCCGGAGATCCGAGATCGTACCCGAAATTGTTTGATAAATGAAATACAGGCAGTGATGCACAGTAATGGGATACTGGGTGAGTTAATCGGAAATCTAGAGGTTAACAGCATGTCTTGTCCCAATTATCAGGGCGATCGGTTAATTAAAAACGGATGGAATTATGACATCAAACAGAGGTTTAAGTGCTTCGTGGTCGTAAATTTGTTGAAAACTCTCAAGATTAACCGATTTTACAAACCACGACAAACCACGAAAGACTTAATCGATCGTCTGCTGCAGGAGTTGATTCCCTTGGCAGGGCCGGAATTGCTCGTGTTACCGCTATTCGGTGGCGAGAAAATTATGTGAACCACTTCTATCAAGACATGCCCCGACAGAGGTGACAAGAAAAAAGAAGGGAAAGCTAATTCGACAACTCGATGAAATGTGGTATTTTGTGGGGAACAATCAAAAAAAGCAGTGGATATGGCTTGCTTTGGACGAGTTTACTCGCGAAATTGTTGGAGTTTATGTGGGCGATAGTTCAGCTGAATTGGCTAAAAAACACGGTCGGGAATTCCTTACCTCCTGTTACTCGTCAATGTGCGGTTTGTTATACCGACATAGGGAAAGTATATCAACAAGGCACCGCCTGTAGGGAAAGAATCGGGAAGGACGAGTCTCATTGAAAGACTGAACAACACTTGACGACCGTTCTTAAAAAAATTGGAGAACCACATCGGTGAGATTTGGAACTTTGTCCATCACTATAATTATTGCCTACGATCGCGCTACTATTACTGTGCATGACTACCGATAAATGAAATACAAACTACTATACGAAGGACTTCGGAAGCGCAAACTGCGGGCGGGGGAACTTATATTCTCTGAGGGCGACCCTGGGGATTACGCTTACATCATTGAAGAAGGTGCGATCGAAATCTGGACGGAGATTGATGGCCAGCGGTTGGTGCTGAATGTGCTCTCAGCGGGGAGCATGTTCGGAGAGCTGGCCCTGGTGGACGGATGCACCCGATCGGCATCTGCGACGGCAAAAGGCGATGTGCTTTTGACTCTGATGACCCAAGAGCAGGTTAACCAGAGGATCCAGTCCGCTGACCCGATCCTGCGCATGCTGCTGCTGGTGGCGATCGGTTACTTCCGCTCAGAGACTGAGAAGTTGCGACCCCATACTGGAGAGCAACAGCGGTTTTACTCAGATCCTTCTGTGTCCCCCGGTGCTGCGTCTCCTGGGAGCGCTAAAAGCACTACCCAGGAGACGCAGCACGCTAGGAGCAAGTTCCCAGGCAGAGCCGTGGGAACGAGGGGGGGGACACAGAGCGCTGACTTGGAAGGTCGGATCGAGGAAGCGGTGGAAATGATCCGGATGGAGAGTGAGCTGCGCACGGCGATCGATGAGGAGCAGTTTATTCTCCTCTACCAGCCTGTCATACATCTGGAAACGGGGCAAATTGTCGGCTTTGAGGCGTTGATCCGATGGCAAAGTCCGACGCGGGGTTTGGTGCGCCCGGATCTGTTTATCCCCCTAGCGGAATCAACTTCCCTGATTGTCCCGATCGGGCAATGGGTGATTGCAGAGGGAGTCCGGGCCTTGCAGGAGATAGAGTCGGTGACTGGTAAGCAGATGTTTGTCAATCTCAATATTGCCAGTCGCCAGATTGAAGACCCTGATTTCTTTGAATTCCTCCTGGAAGAAACCCGTCAAGTGCAACGCAGTCAGATTAAGTTTGAAATCCTGGAACGCAGTCTGTTCGACAATGATGCGGCGATCGCCTGGGTGCGCCGTTGCCGTTCCCTTGGCTTTCCTCTGGTCCTGGATGACTTCGGTACTGGCTATTCTAGTCTCCAATATCTGAATGAGTATCGCTTCGATACCATCAAGATCGATAAGTCCTTTGTCTCGGGACTGGATGATAAAGCTAACAGTCGCAGCATCTGTCAGGCGATCGTGGACCTGTCCCATGCCCTGGGCATGACAGTTGTCGCTGAAGGTGTCGAGAAGTCTTCTCACGTCAATACTTTGCGCGCGATCTGCTGCACTTTTGGACAGGGCTACTTTTTTGCTAAACCTATGCCCCTGGAAAATGCTATTGCCCTCTTGGATAATCCTCCTTTTAGTTGATAATGGTTAATATACTGCGAAGGGTCCCTTTGCTCTTAGGGCCATATCTTGCTAACGAAAGCGCTAAGCCAATGTCATTGCGAGGGGGGAGTATAATTGAGAGATCTTATGTCGGGTACAGGTATTTGCGGGCACCTGCGTACCAGCAAATACGCCGATTTTTCTGAAGTTTGTAGTGAGGACGGAAGTCCTCACTACAAACTTCAGTGCAACTACCCCGGGAGAAAGTCAGCCATGAATTTCTTGATGACTTTCCTACTGTCAGTCGCGATCGGGCTATAGATGTCCTTAGCGATGGTATCTTTTCTCCAAAACTATGAAGCTGTTGCTTGACGAGTGCCTACATAAAAATTTAAACCGAGAGTTAGCGGAGCCTACCGTTATCACTGTACCAAAGCCAACCTACAGGAGCCTGTGCGATTCGTTCTAGCCTAACGTGGTCAAACACGGAACGCTAGCCCGGTTTCATTAGCCGGGAACTCTGACCGCATGGGGGTTAAATTCCCCTCCCCCCAGGTACGGGGGTGACACCGGTCCTCGGTGCTACGAAGCGACATCATCGTGGTGCTAAGCGAGGACTCAAATGTAGGATAACTGGCAGCCTAAGCCGGTGACGCCGCTAAAAAAGATATCCAAGGTTAGAGCAGGCAAACATGTGCAAGCCTCGTTATAAGGAACCAGCGAAATAAGGCTATATGCGCTGGCCTAAAAAGGAAATGGTAGCTAGTATTAGTTTTAGACTCTGGCTAATATAGTACTCAAATAGCTCCCGGGGTATAGTGTGGACCTAAAGGTATCGCGAAATGTTGTTAGGGAACGAAGTAACCTCTCGTGTGCTGTCCATCAGGACAAGTTAGATGTTAAGCGCAAGCCACGGGGGGAGGGATGGCCCAAGAAGCGAATGCCCGGGGTAATTCCTGGGATAACATCTACAGTAATGTAGATGATGCTGGGTAGCCAGCGCTGACGTGGGTCGGTGATACTAGGAAGCTGCTGGAATGAGTAATCCTAAAAAGCCACGGAACTAATCCGAAACGCAAGTGGAGGATAAGGTATGGATAACTGGTAAAACTGACTTGAAAATGGTGATACTAACGGTTATCAGAACAACCACTCGCTAAACCAGGAAAGGGAAGAAAAGACAGGCGGCAAGGGCTAACGGAAGTAATTCCTATTAAGTCTACCTATGAAAAGGGCCTAGTACCCAGTAGCCGGATGCGGTGAAAATCGCAAGTCCGGTTCCTCAAGGGAGGGTCGGGAAGCGATTCCCGGCTCGACCCCATCCATTTTTCTTACGATCGTTTAACCGGACTTGATATTATCTCTTTAAATATCAGCTAAAAGATCGTCAGTCTGACTGCGCAAGTCTTTTATATATCCATTAAGTGCTTGTAACACATTCTCCTGAGTTGCTTGCCAACCCGAACCGAAGATCGCATTCAAGGAACCATCGTATTCTCTCCCTGGCAACACTTTAGCTAAAACCTCATCAAATTCTTTATGATCGATAGACTTTTTTAGGAGTTGTTCAAAACAAATAACTCGTCCACTCAGTCGCTTTCTAATTTCCAACAACGACGGTGCAGAAGCTAAAGCTATGAGACATCGCTTATCTCCCGTCACTAAATAAAAATTTTCAGCCTTTTGAGTGGCTGCAATTAGCAGTCTTTCACCAGTATCAATTCCATCTATTTCCAATGCTTGCAATTCCTCATCAAAACCAGACTCCTGTTTTATTTGAGTACACTTCTTCACAATTGAGATAGCACTATCGAGGATGGGTTGAGGATATTTTTTATTGGCCCTACCATTATTTCGGAATACAAATTTGGCACTTGACAAAACCCATAAATCTGCTGGACTTAGTTTGAGGCTAGCAACAGCTTCCCAAAATAAATTGCGGATAATTTCAATATTACATCATTGTCCAGAAAGATCAACCGTGCCATACCTCAACCCTACTAATTCTAGATAATCCTGACTGTCTATGTCCAGCCTGTCTAAATCTAAATAATTGAAGGCATAGCAATTTATTTCTGTAGAAGCTTCTACATCACCTTCCAGTAAATTTAATGCTTTCGACGCCGTTTTCCAAACAATTGTTTGGTTTTCTTTTGTAGCGGCAATCTTAGCCTTATTCCAAGCATAGTTTAGCGCTACAGTGCCTGGGTAAACTCCATCTCTAGTTGAAATTTGTTTTGCAAAAGCAGCCAACTGCTCCCCTTTAAGATTGCGGGGCGTGTAATATCCCATATCTGGCTTACCCAGTAAAAGTTCTACAGCAAATTCGTTAGCTTCTACTTCTTCTTCGTCCTCTCTTTCTAGCTCGATAATCTCATCTACAATTGCATCATCATGCAAATGACCTTTGATAATATGCCCCAACTCGTGCGCTAAGATAAACAGCAAGCGAGCTGGTGATTTGTGTTTGAGACTGATGACTATGACTGGTCGTTCATAGAAATAGGCTACCATGCCATCGAACTTACGAACTCCCTTAGCTTTGCCCTTAGCTTTGGGAAATTTAGCAAAATGAACCACGGGTATTCCATAATTCCAGCAGAATTCGAGGAGTCCTTCCAGGTTGACAAACTCCCTCCTATCTAGAATAATATCTCGTATTTCTTTTGCTGATTTTGGCAGTGGTTTACAGGCTGGCGTACAAGCATATGCTATCATTTCAGCAATGCGTGCTGCCATGCATTGAGCGACAAAAAGCTGCTCTTTTTCAGTCCCATGTTTAAGCTTGAACTTCGCATGACACGATTGCTTAAAAGTTGGCTTTCTCTCCGGTTTCAGCAAGGAGCAGATATCCAGGTTTAAGCGACGGGAAATGTAGGCCGCTGCCTCGATCGCGGCCCCGTTCATGGTTTCAACTTCATCATCCCACCAATCAGGTAAGGCATTCGATCGCACAAAGTTTTTGGGAAAGCCCAGGGATGACAAGCGATCGTATAGGGTAGCCATATTAATTTCAGTTTGTGTCATAGCACGGCTCCTCTGGCCACAGTTATGGGTACTCTCTTCTACCTTATTGCTATCATATCATAAATACCCTCTTTCGGGATGGCATCACCAGAGTCGAAAAGGACAGTTCCTTGGGTGAGCCTCGCCTTTTCCGATAGCAGTAGTGGCATCACCGGTGACAGGTACTGGCTGACGGGTGAGATGCGCATTCGTTCAGGGATTTTGCTCGAGGGCGATCGCATGGCAAGCTTTACTGATATCTTACACCAGGCCCGGGCACCGTTCCGGAAAAATCAGGAAATCTGCTGCACAAGGGGCGATCGCCTGTCCGGGGTCGGTGACGGTGATGGCGATCGTCTTATGCCTTCGGAGCATATCGGTATCGATACACAAAACTTAACTTGCACAACTTACAGCTTCTGTGTTAATATGTTCTCATAAGCCCTGGATAATTACCATTAGCAATGAGGATGAAAAATCAATTAATCGAAAGTTCTCCTGACATCATGTCGGGGACATGTGCTGGCACCCGCGTACCAGCACAGACGCTGATCGACTATCTGGCAGCGGGAGAAAGTATTGATGAATTTCTATATGACTTTCCTACTGTCAGTCGCGATCGGGCGATCGCTGTCCTTAATTTAGCGATGGGATCTATTCTCCAAAACTATGAAGCTGTTGCTTGACGAGTGCCTGCCTAAAAGATTAAAACGAGACTTAGTGGAGCATACCGTTATCACTGTACCAGAGCAAGGATGGGCTAGTAAGAAGAATGGGGAATTACTTCGATTAGTCGAAAATGAATTTGATGTTTTTATAATGGCAGACAAAAATTTGCCGTATCAACAGAACTTGTAGAATATTAATCTGGCGGTAGTGATACTGATAGCTCCAAACAATAGTTTAGAAACGCTCAATCTTCTGATGCCACAAGTACGAGCAGTATTGGAGACGATTCAACTTGGTCAAGTGGTTCCCATTGAGTAAGTTAAGCTTTGCTAGAATGAAGGTGGACCCACACCGCCCACCTACCCTCGTTCCCTGACTCTTATATCTTGGGCGGGCGATCGCCTACCTTTTCGGATAGCAGTAGTGGTATCACCGATGACAGGTACTGGCTTGGAGTGACTCGGGAGGAAACTGGCCCGGGTTGAGGAACGAAACCCAACCGATGCGGGAGATGGCGATGTTAGGTTACAAGAGCGTCAACCCAACCTACAAGATATCTAACTAGCAGTAACAGGAGTCGCTCTTTCCAACTGTTCGATCCATTTTTGGGCATCATCATGGGAGAGAGGACGGGTTAACATAGGATTAGCAACTGCAAAAATAACTTCAGAGAGTATCTCTTCAATGTCCCTTTCATAACCGATGTCCTCGCGACATTCGTATCCCTGCGGGACGCTAGCCATTCGCATTCGCCCAATCTTCCACTTCAGATGCAGAGAGTACGAGGTATCGCCTCAAAACATTTGCAAGATGTTGTGTCTCCAAAATAACGAGCATATTGTCGCTATCCCATCTGATGCTGTTCAAGGGTTTAAATATCTGCCCGAGGGGGCGATCGAACTTTAGCAGTGACTTCAGTAATTCAATTCTGTCGCTCATGGGTATTTCTGTTTGACATGAACAATGCTACCATCGCATAGGTAGTTTTAGTATATAAAGTTGTTGTCCCAGCGGCATCCACCTGTTTTTCATAAGTGGCAAAGGAACCCGGAAGGTTTCTGGCGGAAACATCTGCCTGAAATGCTTTGCCCCCATTG
Organism: uncultured Hormoscilla sp.; assembly: GCA_963921275.4. Taxonomy (GTDB): domain Bacteria; phylum Cyanobacteriota; class Cyanobacteriia; order Cyanobacteriales; family Desertifilaceae; genus Hormoscilla. The sequence continues at coordinate 898,330 of OZ001293.3, forward strand.
GGAATATCATAAATCCTAACTGGGCTAGCATTCTTCGGCAACTGTTTCTAGAAGCGAATTAGATTTGCTGCTTGTTCGGCGTTTAAGGATGTCGCCATGTTGCCTGGGTAATTTTCCGAACTGTTTCCATCATGATCTACTCCAACGCGGTCTTCCCTACAGTATGCTTTATGGCAATAGAACCTAATTATAAAATTGCGATAATGTAGGTTGGGTTGAGGTACGAAACCCAACCGATGCCGGTGATGCAAACGCGCTTTGCGTTTACCACGAATCATCCTTAAGCAGCAAATGGATTTAACAAAGTTAGCTCCTCGATCCGTTCAAAGTCCTTAACATTATGGGTAACCAGCGTGCGCTCTTGTGTAATAGCACAAGCAGCAATCAGCGCCTCTGGTAGCTTTAGCCTATAATCCCGCCGAATTTGGGCAGCACACTCCAAAACTGTTTCTGTAAGTACCACGCAAGTCAACCTCCTCAAAAACCCGCGTATTTGATTCGCCTCATTGTCAGTCAGGGGGGCATAGCACAATAGTTCAATCCAAGTGAGAGGACAGTACATTCCTTGGGCATTACTACCCCGAATGTCAGAGAAAATCGGTTGCACAATCAGATTTCCCTTAAAGTAATAAATCAAGATATTCGTATCCAGCAGAAAATTACTCATCCCATTCCGATCTTAATTGCTGTTGAAATTCCAAGGGGTCAACCCAGTCGGGCATGAAGCCGAATAGGTCTAAATCTTCATATGAATTCTGAGTTACTTCTGTTGACTGCAATATCGGTTGCATGACAACCAGCACTTCTACTAATCCCGGTCCGATCGTCTCTGGAAGGGCGATCGAGAGTTGGCGGACGGTTTCCTCCAGGCGTACAATTTTCCTAACTGTTTCCATCATTATCTACTCCAACGCGGTCTTACCTACAGTATAACGGCAAACGCTAAAGCGTTTACTACGAACGGGCAGACGCTAAAGCGTTTACTACGAACGGGCAAACGCTAAAGCGTTTACTACGAACGGTTTACTACGGTCCCCAAGGCTGATGCATCAGCACGTAAAAGCAGGGGATGATAAATAATGTTAGCATTGTCGCTAAGGAAAGTCCCGAGAATACTACTACTCCCAATGGTTGTAGAAATTCCGATCCTTCCCCAATTCCTAATGCTAGGGGAAATAATCCTAACACTGTGGTAATTGTCGTCATTAATATCGGACGCAGGCGCTGGGGGGCGGCTTGCAAAATTGCTCTCTCATAGCCGATCCCTTCTTCTTCTCGTATCTGGTTCGCTAATTCTATCATGATAATGGCATTGTTCACCACAATCCCTACCAGTAACACAATCCCCACGATCGCCGTTGCCCCTAATGCTGTATCGGTCACGTACAGTCCCAGGATCCCTCCACAGACCGCTAGCGGCACTGTTAACATAATCACTAAGGGGTCGATCAGCGAATTGTACTGCACTGCCATGACTACGAAGACTAAAAATGCTGCTAAGCTTCCTAACAAGATCAGCGATCGCTGCAATTCTTGGTTAGCTGCCACGGAGTAGCTAGGCAGCAAGCTAACTCCCGAGGGTAACTCTAACTCTGCTAACACCTCCTCTACCTGCGCGATCGCCTCACTCAGTCTGACTCCTTCACTCAGGGTTCCGGCCATCAAAAATACCTGTCGCTGATTAATCCTTTGGATCTCCCCTGGCGCTTGACCTTTTGCTATTCTGGCCACATCCCGGAGACGAACTTGACGGTTATTCTCCACAAATAGGGGCAAACGCCGCAGTTCCTCTACAGTCTCGATCGCCCCTTTATCCAACTGCACGCGGATATCTACCAAACGATTTCCCCGTTGCAACTGAGTAGGAACCGACCCAGCAATAGCAGTTTGAATGGTTTCTCCAATCTCTTGGGCCGTTAGTCCAAAAGCTTGTAACCTTTCCCAGTCGGGCAATATTTGCAGTTCTATCTGCTGCGGGTCCGCATCGGGACGGAACCGGGCAGCTGTGACCCTTTCATCTAGCACTCGCAACACCTGACGCCCAGCTTTTTCTAATGTCTGGGTGTCCTTCCCTTGCAGGCCAATGTCGATATCGGCCCGTATGGGCGAGTTGCTGAGAATTAAACCTCGCACCGATCCTGGGAACAGGCGCAGGCGAATGTCTACCAAGTTTAGTTGATTTAATTGTTTACTTACCCGTTCCACATAGGCGGGGACATCCGTACCGGGTTTGAGGGTAATGGTGCTGCTGGCCCGCAACAGGTTTTCAATGGTGATGTTAGAGAACAGAAACCCACCGATCGTGGAAAAAACATACTCTGTTTCTGGCTGTTGTAGCAAGACTTCATCTACTGCTGCCATGACTTTGCGGTTCGTTTCTAGATTTGTACCCGGCGGAAATTGGGCAAATAACCGCGCTTGACCAGTGCTAATGCGAGGCAAGATTTCTTGGGAGAGATGATCTCCTATCCACCAACTTCCTCCCCCTAGGACTACAAAGGATAGGGCGATCGCCACTAGCCTCCACTTTAACACAACCTTGAGCAATCTGCCATAGTTAGTCGTTGCTGCTGTAAATCGGCGATTAAATTCTCGTAACAACCACAACTTTCCTACTCGACTCGACCAGGTAACCCCTAGCAGTCGGGAAGCTAGCATCGGCACCACTGTCAGTCCGACAATTAGGGACGCTGCCATTGCAAAGCTAATGGTCAGAATTAACTCATTGAATATTAGGGATATCAACCCACCAATCAGCAAAAATGGCAGCACTGCTACTAGGTTAGTACTTGTGGAGGCCAGTAATGCTGATTCTAACTCTTTACTGCTCTTTTGCGCTTGCCTAATAATGGAAATTATTCCATTTTCCCTTCTCGATTTCCCTTTCTCGATTGTCGATTTTTCATGACCCTTGACAATATTCTCCAGCATGACGATCGAGTTATCCACCACGATGCCCACACCCAAGGCCAGACCGCCCAAACTGAATACATTCAATGACAGTCCAAACAATCCCATGAGAATAACAGCTGTGAGTGTTGCTAGGGGAATGGCCAGGACTATGATTAATGTCTGGCGCAGGGAACCGAGGAACAGCAACACGGCAATAGCTGCTAGCACCGACCCTGTTAGTCCCGCCAAGACTACATTATTAATTGCATTGCGGATGAACCTTGACTCATCTAGGGTGGGTGTCAGGACAGTATCATCAGTTATTAACCCCGACTTCTGGAGAAATTTAATCCGTTCTTTAACTGCGTCTACCACCGCGACCGTATTGGCATCAGGCTGTTTCTGGACGCTGACTTTCACGGCGGGTTCTCCATTCAGGAAGACTAAGACTCGCTGTTCTTCTATGCCATCAATCACTTGGGCAAAGTCTCGCAGATATACCCGTTGGGGCGGGTTCGTTCCCGATATTTCCAAGGATAAGTCGCGAATTTCTCTGGCGTCCTGAAAACGCCCGATCACCCGGGTGAGAGGTTCCGCCGACAAACCCCGGAGTCTCCCTCCCGAGGTATCGATGTTCCGTTCTTTCAAGGCATCCAAAACATCTTTTATATCTACTCCTAAAGCTTGCAGGCGATCTAGGTCCAGGTTAACTTGAATTTCTTCTTGCACGCCTCCCGATACATCCACCGAGGCTACTCCTTTGACCACATTCAGTTCTCTAGCTAACTCTTCATTTGCAAAGACCCGCAGGTCTACATCTTGCAATGAAGGTGAAGTAAGAGCAAATTCATAGACTGGTGATTGGGATGGATCGTATTTGAACAGACGTGGTGTTTCAATAGTATCTGGAAGTCTACTGACCGTGCGGTTGAGAGTAGCAGTAGCATCATTCAGGGCTTGGTCTATGTCACTCCCTGGTTCAAAATAAAGGTTAACGCTGACTCGTCCTTCCCGGGTGGTAGAATATACTTGCACTACTCCTTCGGTAGCAGATAAACCTTGTTCTAAAGGGCGAGTAATTTCATCGATCGCTACTTCTGGGGATATGCCCGGGGCATCAACCCGCACTCCGATGCGAGGATAGGTGATGGATGGCAATAGATCGACGGGCAGTTTGGTAATGTAGAATACAGCGATGACTATTACTGCTAAAGCAAGCATCATAGTACCGATATGGCGGCGAATGGCGATCGCGCTAATGCTAGCAGGAGGGTTATTATTCATACTTTATGTTTATTTTATACTCTAGCTTATAGCGTTTCTCAAAATGATGTGGTACAAAAAGATCGCCTATTTGTCATTGCGAGGGGGTGTGGTCAAAAGTAGTTGATAGAGTAGAAAAGCTGTCCCCTTGGTCAATTATGATAATCATTATCATTCTCTTTTACCAAGGAGAACTTTGGTTCACAGTATGTAAGCAGGTGGGCGTAAATCAACTGACCTCTGTTAAGAAATGTCTTATCGCGCCCATCTACTTCTGGAAGAGGCTTGAGCGCCAACTTAACAAAACTTTACTGCCGTTGAGTTTACTTATGCACAGCTACTTATCAATAGTATATAATGTGGTCTTGTGGGATTTTTTTGTAATATCCGTACAAGCATTCTGGGCAATTTATAACCTATAAATTGCTAGGGCCTGCACGTGGCGAATGCGCTCGTGTGGCTCCGGACGACTGCATGGCGACTACCCCTGGAGCTGCACTGGCGCTGGGATCTTCTGTACTCTTAAATAATCACACCAGCAGCATATTTCAAGCCAAGTCGTAGTCTTGAAGCAGTCAAACTTCTTAACAGGAAGGTATGGTTATTACTACCCTGGTATTTTTGCTCGGAGGGTCTCAAGTTGCCAAAAATCCGACCAGCATTATTAGCTTGTAGAATGAGTAGCCCTAACATCGGATTAATATTATCAGGATGCCAAGTCGCGCCGGGAATCTTTAACCTTTTTTGGGGTATATAGCGATGAGCACTTTCAATTTCTCCTGAACCGATGGGTAAACCTAACGAGAGCAACCGGTGATAATTAATACAATCAGAAAAGCTTTGCAGATACTTACACAAACGAGATAAACGCTCTTGACCTTTTGCGGTGAGCAATGCCTTCCTGCTTCCGAGACATTCTTGAAAATTTGTCAACAGTTGCTGTACTTTCCCGGCATCAATTTTCGATAGTTCTTCATTTACCAAATCTTGTTTTTCGCTTCCCTCCAGCCCCAGAGCTAGCGCGACGGCGTCGCGGCGTATCAGCGGTTTCATAAAGATGTTGTTTGAGATGACAACGCTTCAGGATAAATTGCAAGTTGTTAAATTGTAAGTTGTCAAATTGCTCCTGGAGTTCTGAGGGTAGCCCATTACCACCATCTCCGACTGCATAGACGTGACGCGCGTAGTGACATCCCTTGATTTATTGCTGCACTTACCAATTGATTTACAAGGATAGGATACTTGCTCATTTATGCTAGAAAATTGCGCTTTTCTTTGTTTTGAACTGGACTTTTCTTACCAACTCTGACTTCTCGCCACGGTAGTGATAAATATGTAGTGATAGAACATTCCATCCCTCTATTAATCCTTACTTTTCTTAGGAATGATATAACAGCTCTTTATCTTAGCCAAATTGATAGCAATGATAAAATATTCTCATGTATAGCTCATCAGAAAAATGCTCTTATGTTATTAGTCAAAAGCGAGTATAGACTTATAAACACATCATCATCGTCGCGACCCAATTGCCCTTATTGTAATTGTGAGCGAACAGTAAAAAATGGTAGTACTCATAATAAAAAGCAAAAATATGTAAAAAATCGGCAATAAATTGAAAACCCGACAGCAGGTATCGTCCGAAAAGAAAAAGAATATAGATGAGCTATTACTTGAAAGAGTCGAGTAAAGGTTTCACAAACGTTAATAAAAAATCTGCCGTGAGATTAAGGTTTCAGACAAGCCCAAAGGAAAATTGACTTGTGATGAAATGTGGTCTTGGGAATAAAGAAAACAAACATTGGCACTTGATACAAAAACAAATTGTAGGAGTTGGGCGATCGCAGTCTCAGCAAAAAAATTGTGGAAATATTTACTTCCTGTTTATCGACGCGGTTTTTTACTTTTTGGGAAGCATATAACAATACCGAAAAAGCGTTACTATTGCGGTAGGTAAATAAACTGGAAAAACTAATCATATTGAAAGGTTAAACAACGAGGCCAAGAATTAGTCGCTTGGTTCGGAAAACATTATCATTCTCTAAGAAGAAAATCACGCGATTTGGTATTTTGTGCATGATTACAACAAATGCTTGTCGGGTTAGTTGTGCCATCACTACATGTTTATCACTACCTGCTAGGTATGCCTTGAATGTTTCTTCTGTCTCTTTGGGTCCGCTCCAGTATCCCATCGCCACACTCCCACCTGACACCCAAATTTCTCCCACTTGGTTATCATCACAAGTTTTACATGTTGATGGGTCTACTATCACCACTTTTGGCTCCAGCCAAGTTTTCCCGCTGCTCGCTATACTCCGGTCATCTCGCTCTTCTCTATCTACCAAAACTACTAGATTTTTTCCAGTGCTGTCGATAAGACATTTATTTCTATCCGTTTAGCTCCTTTTTCACTCCCTGTTACTGCCGCCGTTGACTCTGCCAGACCATAGCAGGGTGTAAAGGCCCTTGAGGAGAAACCGCACTCTGCAAATCGGCTTTCAAACCGCCCTCGTTCCGGTGGGTCTCCCTGGGAATGGGAAGTCACGAGGCGGGAGTCTCCTGTGAGTGCGCTGAACGCCGTTTATTCCTCCTATGAATGAGTAGAAACGGTAGTCTGACTCTCAAAAGGAGGCTCTCGCCTCAACCGGCAGTGACCCGGGAGACCCTAGTCACTAGACACCGGACACTGGTCAAAAGGAGGCTCCCGCCTCAACTGGCAGTGACCCGGGAGACCCTGGTCACTAGACAAAGGGTGGGCCGTGCCCTACTAGGTTTAAAAATGATAAAGGTGGGTAATGCTCACCCTACCGATACCCCCAAGGGAATTCGAATCCCTGTCGCCTCCGTGAAAGGGAGGTGTCCTAGGCCTCTAGACGATGGGGGCTTGATTTATCTTCCTTAAATAATATAGCTAACCCGATCTGAGATTGTCAACCCTTTTTGCTAAATTTCCCAAAAAAATTTTTTGAGCAGTAGGAAAAGGGGTTTAGGAGCGGTAAACCGGCAGCGTAAAATTAAAGCAGCTACCGGTAGTCCCAGCTTCATCCACCCAAATTTCACCGTAATGGGCCCGAATAATTCGCTTACACAGAGACAGACCAATGCCATATCCCTCCTTGGCCTCATCCCGTTCCAGTCGGAAGCGGTCCTCAAAGATGCGCTCTCGATTTTCCGCCGGCACGCCAGGACCGGTGTCGCTAATACTCACCTGCACTTTCTGAGTGGTGCGATGGAGAATGGAAACGGCAATGGTGCCGTCGGTGGGAGTGTACTTGATGGCATTGTCCAAAAGATTGACTAGCACCTGGCGGACCTGTTCGAGATCGGCATACACGGGAGGCAGGTCCTGGGGGATATCCGTTTCCACTCGCTGAGATTTGGTCTGAAATTGTTTTTGCAGCTGGCCGATCGCCTCCTGACAGAGTAGACCTAAATCCATCTTTTGGGGTTGGATGTTCAGCTTGCTGATACTCCCTTTCGCCGCTTGCAGGATATTGGTGATTATCCGGTCCATCGCTTGGATCTGAGTGCGAGCATGTTTGAGTAACTGACTGGTAAGGGCCGGGGTGAAGCGAGAGGCGCGACTGTCCGGATCTGATTGACCTAACTCTATAGTTTCTATGGCCAGGGAGGCAGCTGTTAAGGGATTGCGCAGATCGTGAGCTAACATGGCTACCAGCCGGTCCTTAAACTGTAATTGCTCCTGGAGTTGTTCTTTTTCTTGCTGGAGGCGAAAAATTTCGTCAGATAGCTGCATCAGTTCTGCTTCCATGGTAATGGCACTGATGGCAGTTAGGGTTTGACCGGTTTTCGCACCATTACTAACGGCCTTTTGGTGAGCGAGATATGCTTCTGCCTCCCGTCGCCAGCGGGGCAAACAGTTCGCCAACTGATCTGCTATATTAGTGCCTGTCAAGGTCTGCCTGGGTTCGGGATGGATTTTGATCAGGGTCGGAGTAACTACCAGCTTGAAATGTTCGGCTAAGTAAGGCTGTTCCCCGACATCGACTACCATCAGTTCATAGTCGCAGTCACCATGCAACTCTTTCAGCTGGCGACGACTTTGCCTGATATGCTCCCCGGAAATGGGACGTTTGTCCACAAATAGCAGCAGCTGTAAAGGCGCTTCCGAGTCGATCAGTTTTTCAGGAGATGCCTGCATTTAGCTATTTTCTGACTAATTTTAGATTTTATTAATAATTTAGCAAATATTGGCGATCGGTGATTACCGATTGCTAGCAATGAAAGAATTGAGAAACCAGGTTTTTTCCCAAAACCTGGTTTTTAGGGCTACTGGTGAATGGGGTAATTTAAAATAGTTAAAATATCTTTTAAAATGATGGTGCTCAATTGGCTGCAAAAACCGGGACAGAAGGTGGCTTACGCCTGGCTTTGTATTTTTTTGAGTTTCGCCCTAGTCTGCACGCTGCACAGGTACTACAGCTTTTACGCCAGCTTCGATCAGGGGATTTTCAACCAGGTCTTCTGGAATGGGATGCATGGTAACTTCTTCGAGAGTTCCCTGTCTTCGAGTCTTTCTACCAATGTTGTCCATGCTGGGGATGTGCCGGACGTATCTTACCACAGGTTGGGACAGCATTTTACTCCGGCCCTGCTGCTGTGGCTGCCAATTTATGCCCTGTTTCCTTCCGCAGCTACTTTAACGGTATTGCAGGTGACCCTGCTAGGGTTGGCGGGACTGGTTTTGCACGCCTTGGCCAGACAGCATCTGCTACCCCAGAAGGCTGGCATGATTACTCTGGCCTATTACGCTGCTAATGCGGTGCTGGGTCCGACTTTGGGGAATTTCCATGATAATTGTCAGTTGCCCCTGTTTGTGTTCGGACTGCTGCTAGCAATGGAAAAACGCTGGTGGTGGCTGTTCTGGCTGCTGGCGGTTTTGGTGTTGGCCATTCGGGAAGATTCGGGAATTGTTCTGTTTGGCGTCGGTTTCTACCTGGTTGTCAGTGGCAGATATCCCCGGGTTGGTTTGGCAGTCTGTACCCTCAGTTTTGCCTATATGCTGATGCTGACTAATCTGATTATGCCCCTGTTTTCGGCAGATATTTCCCGTCGCTTCATGATGGAACGCTTCGGTCAATATGCTACGGAGGCGGAAGCTTCGACTCTGGATATTATTTGGGGGATGATCTCTCACCCCCTGCGCTTGGTGCAGGAATTGTTCACCCCCTTTTTTAAGACGATTAAATATCTTTTGGGGCAATGGTTGCCTTTGGCTTTTGTCCCCGCCTTTTCTCCGGCTTCCTGGTGTATCGCTGGCTTTCCCCTGCTCAAATTGTTTTTAGGTCAAGGAGAGTCGGTCCTGGCTATTAATATTCGCTATGCTTTAACTCCTGTGCCGGGACTGTTTTATGGGGCGATCCTCTGGTGGGCGGGTAAAAGTGATTTTCGCCTCTGGTGGTTTAACCTCTACCCCCACCCTCACCCTCACCCCCACCCACACCCTCACCCCCACCCCCACCCCAGCCGCCCCACCCTAAAGGGATGGGGCTACAGTTACAAAGCCCGCCTGCGCGGGCTTCAGAATCATGAGGAGTTAAAAAAGCCTAAAGCTGTTTCCCGTTCTGTGCGCAGGTTTTGGACAGTCTGTATTGTCCTGTCGCTGCTGTTTACTCTCACTTCTAATCCGAATCGCACTTTCTATTTCTTGATTCCCGATTCTTTCCAACCCTGGGTCTATGTTAGTTTAACCCGACAATGGCAACATGTGAGTCATATCCGCCCCATGCTGGCAGAAATTCCTGCTGATGCTAGTGTGGCTGCTACTACTTATATTGTCCCTCATCTTTCCAGTCGCCGGGAAATTGTTCGCTTTCCCGCCCAGTTGCGCCTCCGCAATGATGATGGTCAAATTGTTTATGTGGATTATTGTCTGGCAGATCTGTGGCAGCTACAGGAATATCAGCTGGCTTTTAAGCGCGATCGCCTGCAATTGCAGCAGGGAGTGCAGCTTATAGATGATATGCTGGCCAATAATACCTATGGGGTGATCGACTTTGCTGATGGGGTAATTTTGCTGCAAAAAGCTGCCCAGTCCGATGCCAAGGCATTAGCTGCTTGGCGGGCTTTCCGTCAAGCAGTTAAGTAGGGTGGGCGGCACATACGAAGCGTCTATATAAAAGGAGCGTCTGAAACCCTCATCCAGTAAGGGATATAGCCCTTTTATCCTCAATGAACGAAACACCTGCCCTGTAAGGGTTTCAGCAGTTTTCTTGAATCTTACCCTCGAAGAGTGCCGGGTGGGCACCGCCCACCAAATGATTATAAGTAGGGTGGGCACCGCCAGCCCTTTCAACGTTAACTTTAAAACTCTAGCTAGTCCCTTATCATTTCTGTCAACTAAAGGGAGGTCATCTAGCGGCTGAAATTCTTGTCTGGTAATGCTTTCAGCCTCAAAAATTAGTGGCACTACTTGGCAGCGACTTAGCTTTTATGTTGCATGAGCTTTAAGCAGTCTTGATGTTGACAGATGACGATGTTTTCTATCGACAATGAGAGGACTTCGTTTCTTTTTGGCTCCCCGAGGTGTTTTCACAAAGCGTTTGAGTTTAACCCTCGCGGCGCACTGCTGGAGCCATTCAGCCATTTGGGTATTTGAATAAGCCCCAAAGGGTTCCCACTCTGGTGGTGGGATGGCAATCATCATGCCATGGCTGCGCCACGCTGCGCGATCGGTAGGTGCCTTGAATCTCATTCACCAGATAGAAATCTGACAACCCTGCTTCAATTTTTCCAACACCGTGGACAGTTCCCAAAGCAGCTCTCAAAGTGGCCAGGATGTTATACGCAATTATTGCCATGCAATAAGAAAACAAAGCTGCCTTGGGATATGCGAGAGTGTTAATTTCACCATTGAAGTTTTCCGTCACCGTAAAAAAGAGGGTTTCGATGCCCCAACGATCTTTATAGAGCTGAGCAACTAGGGCAGGTCCAGCATCGCTAGTTGGCAAATTGGTCAAAATTGCGATAAGGGTATCTCCATCCCGAGTAGGATTGAATAGCTTCAGGACCACCCTTCTACAGGGCAACAGTTTATCTCCATACCGAATTGACACCTGCTGTTCAAATAATTCTCCAGTCTCCGTTTTACCCATCGCTTGTAATTCACTTCTTGGTTCCCAGCTCAATGAGCCATGTTGACGAATTACAAAGTAAGCGTTTTTGTCAGCTAAGCTAGTCAAAAATTTAGCGGTGCAGAAGTTGCGATCTCCTATCCAAACGTCTTGGGCTTCAACTCGTTCTCTAACCTGCTCTAATAATGCTCTCTCTTGGGTATAGGCATCCTCACAAGGAAACAGATCTATGACCAGTTGCAGAGTCGGGTCTAACACTACCAGCGCTTTACCTGGCAATGGTTTAGCCGCATAAGAGCGAATGGGCTTCAACCGATGAGCTGTTGCAGCTAAACAAGTACCATCCAAGATTTTTAGCCGGTATCCAGGTAATAGATTTTGCTGTTGGACTCCCATCAATTGAATTAAATTCTTCAACTCTGGCGCCGTTTCTCTGATTAATGCTTGAGAGACATTCGGTTCGATTCCTTGCAGTTTGTTGTACAATGCCGTCGTGCTGACACTTAACTCTGCTGCTTTGCTTCTGTAAGCTGCATGAACTGAAGGGTGTATTCCACAGACTACTAAACTCATCAAATCTACCTGGCTCGAAAAGAGCAAATCTTGTTGGTATTGGTTGGACGCATATTGTTCAAATAAATCATCCATGCGTTCAGGGGCAAACACTCGTTCCCTTAACCCTCTTGCCATAACTTTTACTGGGCTATCGGTGACAAATTGATTAAAAATGGTGGATAGCATCATCTGTTTTCCGACGTGCAATGGTTGATAACAACATCAGAGAGTTAGATATTTTTGAAGTGAGGCCCCAAGCGTAGTGAATACTTTAGTCTATGGCTGTTCTCATTTCATTATAATACAACCTGCGACTAGGCGTATCTTTCTTGTGAGATATTTTCTGTATTTTAGCTGTAAAAGCAAATCCGATAGCCGATCAAACGCCAGCTGCTTCACAGAAAATTTCACCCCTGGTGTCAATGTTCGCCCCTGCATCCCACCCCTAGTAATCCCTTAGTCATACTATAGAGATTACTAGGGTAAGTATTAATACAGGTTGAAAGGGATGGGTGGGCACCGCCTAGGCTGTTCACTTTGGGGGGATTTTCCCTCCTTAAGTTCATGCATATTCTGTGTCTTGCCTCGCCCCCTGAAAAACAGCTCGACGCTTTGCCAGGGGGGACAGACCAAAGACAGAGCGATACCAATCGGAAACTGCCGCAAACGAGACCGTTTCCAGCGCTGCTGAGATCAGTTCTGCCGTCAGTTTGGCGGTGAGGAGGGGGCGGTGTCACTTGACAACCATGAGATACTATCGTCTCATGGTTGTCAAGTGACACCGTAGGGTCAAAATCAAGTGACCTCTAGGGCTAAGACCTCCACTCTCCGGTGGCCTCTCTGACCAAATGCTGCCAACGAGCTTGGGAAATTCCTAAGACACTCCATAATTTTCTTGCTCCCAATTCTATAGTCATATACTTCACTTGGTCAGGATTTGAGCTTTATCGATAATTTTAAATTTCAGATTTAGCAGAGATTTAAGCTCTTCTTTATGGACAGTATGAGCGTTGTCTATTGTAGTAGTGATTGCTGATTTGAATGCGTTTTCATAATCTTGAGAATTTCAACATTGTTTTTTGAACCATTTCCACAATCTCTCTATTAAATTTAAGTTAGGAGAATATGAGGGCAAATCTAATAAATCTATATTGAGTTCTTTAGCCTTCTCCCAAACTAAATTGCATTTTTGATATCGGGCATTGTCCATAACTAATCAAATTGGTATTGAGGGCAATGCGAATTTTTGACAAGAATTCGCAAACGGTTTCCGCGTTGATATAGGCATCATTAGTTACAGTTATTACTTCGGAAGTAATAGCATTTAAAGCTCCTAAAACATTGAACCTTTTTCGACCGTTTTGATAAAAATTATCTTAAAACACCACAAAAATCCCAGAAAAGCTCCCATGACAAAATGCGCTGCAAAAAAAACTGCTCTTGTCCCCTCACGAGCCTCTGTCAGTATAGGTTATAGGATTTTTTCTTTATATTCTTGTTGTATATCTGGGTCAGCTATCAAAGGTATTTGTCCTACTTTTCGGTCATCGCATTCCTATCTTTAACATCAACTTCCTTACCTGAGTAATACCACGTTTTATACCGGTCAATTTTTCTATTCTTGCCGCTGCTTCTTTTATCGTTGCTGGCGGATCCGGATTGAAAATTTTCTCGAATAATTTTTTCAAATTTTATCAACTCGCGGTTTGTATATGTTAAATTCTGCCAACCATCCCACCTTCTAAATATTCATAAAAATCAGTCCAGTATTTTGAGTTATCCGTATCGGACCTGGCTATTTCTTTATGAGAAAATTTTTGACTTTTTAGCCAGATAACATCAATTTTTTTACGAACTCTTGGGTGAGGATGGTGAAATTTTAAATAATTCAGTTGTTCTCGTTCTTCTTCACTAAATGGGATATTAATCATGGTCTTTAATAATTAGGCTAACTGCTCTCATTCATTATCATAACTCAAAATTTTAAAAAACGCAATTCCTGACCGCGCGGAGTATATCTATGATGAATAACCAGTCGCGGCGATTTTCCCGACGGCGTTGCAGTTCGTACAGACCCACTCTTAACACCCAAGCCGCGAATACTGCTATAGCTGAGGCAGGCCAGGGGAAAATACTGACCCAACAGGGAAAAATTCCGGGCAGCTCCCCTGAAACTGTTTAAGCTCTCCACCACGAATGCTACCGCTAACTGAATAATAAACACACCATAGTAATGGCCTCGTGCAGCAGAACACTGACTTGGCTCATTATCTCCAGAGCCAACCTCGCTGGCAGCCGTCTGGGGAATGGCATCTGGCTTGTCGGACAGTTGCATGGCTTGATTTTTTTCGGCTGTGCGGTACTCTCGAATGATTTGTTCGGCAGTTTTGGCCCGGCGTTACACTCGCTCTCGACTTTTCTCGCTCATCTCGAATCCAAATCTCTTGGGCCCTGAGTTTCTTTTGCAACTCTATGGCCCTGGGTTTCCAAAGATCGCGGCTTGGCGCCGAATTTTTTGACCAGACGCTCGATTGAGCTAAGAGATCCTTGTATCATGGGGCCGGTAACATCCTGACACAGATTATGCATGAACTCCATCCACCAGCTCAAGCCCCAGAGTGAACAGCCTAGTAGGTGCCCCCAAAAAAGTCCAACAAGTAGCAGAACTGATAGAACAGCCCGCCCTCAATCCGAGAATACCAAGGAGACCTGTGTCAATGCCAGTCCTGTGGGTGGTCTGGCTGTGGGTGGTCTGGGTATGCTCCATGGGGAATAAAAGAAGGATTTAGTTATGGTGGCCGACGAGCGTAGCGTTGTTGGCTGGCGCTTGAATGGTGGCAACTGGAGAAAACAAGAGTATTTTGTCGAGCATGTCTTGGGTTTACCGATCTCTCAAGGCAGCTTGGCAAAAATGCACCGGTGGTTTACGCTCGAGCTTGGAGCCTTGTTATCAACAGTGGCTCGCCTATGTACGACAACCCGGTGTGCGGTGTGTAGACGAGACCACTTATGGCATTGACTCCGATTAAGTATTGGCTATGGGTGGCCACCAGCGACTTCGTGATGCGTTTTGCTTTTGGCTCCAACTCGCAGTAGCGCGGAACTCAAGCAGTTACTAGGAGAGAACTTTTCGGGGATTCACAGAGCGTGATTGTTTTAGTGCTTATGGTCCACAGATAGCAGCAGCAAAACAGAAATGCGAGCGCCCATCCTTCACGTGACTTGGAAGCTCTGGTAACCAGTCGTTTTGCCGCCAACGTTGATTTTGCTCAAAACATCAAGCAAATTTTATGGACAGCTAGAAAAGCATATCAGGATTATCACGCTGGTAATTTAACTTCTGAACAACAGAGCGCAACAACGTCCAAGTGTAGAAGCTCAATTGCAAGCAATTTTGGAGCAACCTCCATTGGCAGGATGGCCCGCCGATGCCCAAAGACTTGCCTCACGACTTCGACGCCATTGGGATGAGTGGCGATGTCTCTGCCAGAGCTCTTGTCCCAGGGGACATGGCTGCGCCACGCGAAGCGAACGGCACACAGGAGACATCGGGTTCACCTTTTTGAGTCATCCGGACGTTAAACCCGACAACAATGATGCTGAACGAGCTTTGCGCCCTGTAGTAGTACATCGTCAAGTCAGCGGTGGCGCCAGAAGTGATTGGGGGGCAAAGCTAGTCGCAATGATGTTTAGTTTCTTAGAGACTATGCGATTGCAAGGAGACTCAGCGGTCGCCAGTCTGTGTGAACTTTTGTCTTTGGCTGGTCGGGGTCCACCACCGATTGTACTCTACTTAACACATGTATAGGGCTTGGAAAAAGATCGCGTTTTCTGATAACCCTACTTATTGCGAGTCGCGGTCTAGGGCCGAATGACAATCTACTTAATACTTTAGAGGGCTTGGAATTGATTTCCTTATCGTTTTCTTCAAGTCCGACTTTTTGTTGGCTGCGGTTCGTAATCAATTGCAATCTACTTAACACTTTAGAGGGCTTGGTATTTATCTCTTTCTACCTTTCTCAACAAGCCATTATTGTTCTCGTGATTAGTTACTCAAAATTTTATTTATGAGTCGATAAATATGAGTTATATTTGCAGTTAAAATTGCCAATAATCGAAATCAATGCTTATTATCAGCTCGTAATAACGCTCAATTGAGTAAATAAGCTGAATAAATGGTAATCACTGCAAATGTTTCAGCTTTTTTAGGGCGCATTTATTCTCGAATTACTACATCTATTGGAGTCAGTTATTGCTCTAATTTTTGGGCTAGGAATAATTGTGTATGGTGCCTGAGTTTCAGATATATTATAATTTGGCGATTCCTCTTAAAAAATTGAGTTTAATCAATACTACCTTTGCTTTGTTGACAGTAAATACATCAAACCCTGATTTCTTCGTGTAAGTAACATATGTGATAAAGTGAGGTGGAGATTGAAACCCAGACCTGGCAAAGGTTTTATTCTTGGACAGGTCTATTGATTGCAGACACGCGAGTAGCAGATCGCAACCGTTTGAACAGGCGCTCGGGGCTATTTTGCGTTTAGTTTCACCCAGAGGCAGAACGTGATAGAAGAGAAAAGGTTGGCTCTTAGCAGAGCCTCAATCTTGTCGTTTCCAGGCGTCCCCAAGGAACGAGAGGAAGTCATTTCCACAATATCGTCGGTAGCGGTCAGGCACCAGTGGACCTACAGAGACCAGTTTCCTGCTTGGCGGACAGCAAGGAAAGGCACCACTCCAACTGGCGGTGGTAAGATCCGATTGTAAAATGCAAGTGAATATATAGAGCCTGTTGTCCCTGGGGGGAACCCAGCGGACATGGGCGACCATCAATTATAACCTGTAAAAGTACCCAGTTGTTGAGGAAGTTTTGTCATGCTCGTCGACCCGGTTCAGATTAAACTTAGTTGGAAAGACGCGATTACAGGAGAGTTACAGGAACCAGTGTTAGAGGTGCCGATCGCCTTCGGTCGGGAATTAAACGATATGCCAGCTTCCTTGGGAGACAAAGCCGTTTCTCGAGTTGTGCTCAATAGCAAAAAAGTCTCCCGGTTCCACGCTCTGATTACCTGCGACCATCAGCAGTTGTCGATCGCAGACCGCAGCGCTAACGGCACCTTCGTGCAAAAACGGCAGCTGTATCAGACAAGTATCCCCCTCAAGGATCGCGATATTATCAGACTGGGGCCTTACAAGATTACAATTACCCTGATGAGCGATTACGATCCTGAAGATACCGAGATCAATACCAGTCTGACAACAAGTTCCCTCGCGTCAGCATCGGCATTTTGGCAGCAACCTTGGGTAACTGTAACAATGGGAACGATTCTGGTTTTATTGATGGGAGCTGGTGCTTGGGTCTTGGCGAGCAATCTCTTAGAAAAATATCGACCCCAAGCACCTCAAACACCATCGCCCACTTCACAAAATCCTCCTGTCAGAAAAATTTAGATGCCTCTACTTAGTTATGCCATGTTTGAGTTGAAGTTGACCCGCAAATCAAAAATCAGCCGCTGGTTCCTACTGGTGCTAGCTGGCCTTTTCTCTCTACTCCTGACTCTGACACCAAGTTGGGGCCGATCGCCTATTGTGGGAGAGTTCGATCGAAAGGCTCCGGTGGTACTGGACGGGCGAGTTTTGTTTCACGTCAACGACTTAAACTCCCTCAGTGCCGAAGAAAGAGCAGAGATAATTAATCATAAATTGGAACAGGTATTAATCGATCATTTAGATCGAGGACAAGAACCTGCTTTTTACGGGATTTCTGAGAAAAATCAAGAGACAATCCTCCGCATTAATAACCGAGAATATCTGACTGTTACCGAAAAGGACTTGAGGGAAGAAAGGACGACGGTTGCTCAGGCCAGAAACTGGGGGCAAAAGATCGCCGATGCTCTGCAAGTAACGAAAAGCGAACGCAGTTGGAGCTATCGCCGCCAAGCCCTGCTGTTCTCGATGTTGGTGCTAGCAGGCACCCTGGCGGTTCACTTAATTTTGCGGTGGGTAAACTGGCTGTTCGATCGACAACTAAAGCGCTCTTTAGACCGAAACCAAATGTTTTTGGAGGATGGGCATAAATTTTTGCAACAATTTATGAGGTTGGGACGTATAGGGCTGTTATTCGGGATTTGGGCAGCTGTAATCCATTATATCACCGATATATTTCCGGTCTTGCGGCGCTGGCGCTACTGGCTGTTTAATCTCTTGCGTGACAGTATTACCGAGCCCATTTTTACTTCCAACCAAACAGACTATACAGTTCTGGATATTTTGGTTCTCTTGACCTTAAGTGTCGGACTCTGGTTTGTGGTCCGAAATCTGACTAAGCTGCTGAAATCCCGGCTTTTATCCAGAACCAGTATTAACCGGAATGTACAAGATGTCGTAGCGGTATTAACCCAATATACCCTCAGCTTGCTGGGTCTGATTATCATCCTGCAAATCTGGGGTCTGGATGTTAGTTCCCTGACTATTGTAGCTAGCGTTCTCGGTGTAGGGATTGGTTTTGGTCTGCAAAATATTGCTAATAACCTGATCAGCGGTTTGATTATCACCTTCGAGCGCCACATTCAGGAGGGGGACTTTGTGGAGGTAGGTTCTCTGATGGGCGTGGTGGAACGTATTGGCGCTCGCAGTACCAAAATTGTTACTCTAGATAAAGTCAAGATTATTGTGCCTAACTCTCGTTTTCTGGAAAACGAGGTGATCAATTGGACTCATGACAGTCCCATCTGTCGCCTGCATGTCCCCGTGGGTGTATCCTATAGTACGGACCCCCATAAAGTCCGCTCTGTGCTGCTAGATGTGGCGAAAAGTCATCCTGATGTTTTGGTCAATCCAGTTCCTCAAGTCTGGTTTAAGAGTTTTGGAGACAGTTCCCTCAATTTTGACCTCTTGGTTTGGACGCGGGAGCCGACAAAACAATTTCCCCTCAGAAGCGACCTTTACTACCGCATCGAACAGACTCTCCGATATCATAAGATCGAAGTACCCTTCCCCCAACGAGACTTGAATTTGCGATCGACTCACATTGATGAGTTCCTCAAAATCTTAAAGCAACCAGCATCTGAAAAGACAGCAGTCCAGTCAGAGTCTTCCGAGAAGAACAAATTATGCCAATCTGTTAACCTAGATGATATTATTAGTCAAATGCAAGGTGCAGAAGGAGTGGAAATAAAAGACCGGTGGTATCGGAGTAATTTGTATCCCGCCTGTTTTATTGGGGCGGAAGCTGTAGACTGGTTGATGAGAACCCAAAATTGTCAGAAAGAAGACGCGATCTCCTTGGGACAGTTGTTGTGCGATCGGGCGATCATTCATCATGTTTCGGACGACCTTTCTTTTATGGATGGCTATCATTTCTATCGCTTTTCTAATTAAGAAACCCGGTTTTGACAAAAAACCGGGTTTCTGGGCTACTGGTGAAATTCTCGTGTCGTCCCAATACTTCAAGGTT
Source organism: uncultured Hormoscilla sp. (assembly GCA_963921275.4). Taxonomy (GTDB): domain Bacteria; phylum Cyanobacteriota; class Cyanobacteriia; order Cyanobacteriales; family Desertifilaceae; genus Hormoscilla. The sequence continues at coordinate 917,587 of OZ001293.3, forward strand.
TTGGATTTTATTTGTCATTGCGAGGGGGGGGGTACATTAACTTATGCTCAATTGAGTTAACCCCCCCGAAGCAATCTCATGCCTCGTCGGGGAGATTGCTTCGGGGGGCTCCTGGCGGCGATCCCTACAATGTCGGTTTGGGCTCCCCCCCTCGCTCCGGACAGGTTGTTAACCGAGAAGTATTGCGTGTCGCCCGTCCTACGCAACCGGGACCGTCTGCTTTACTGATGCTAGCAATGCTGATTGCTGGAGCCCTCTAGTCAGACCAGAACAACCATTTTCGCCAACCGATAACCCACCTAGCTGCTTCAACTTACTCAGTAGATCTTCTAGTAATTCAATATGATCTTGACTGAAGTAGACCGAAAAGCCCCGACCATCTAGCGAGTAACCGGGAATGTACAGCGAAACTTGATTCAACCCCTCATGGGCCGTCAGGATGGTCATTTCTGTCCCATCCAGCTTGTAGGTAGTATCTGTCCATGTTTGTGCCACTTTGTTATCTCCTTATCCCCTATTGCCTCTCACCGGCTATATCCCCGGTTTTTATTTGATTTTTTAGTCAACATTTGATGCTAACGTAAAGTTGACGAAAATGTCAACATAGGGATTGATGTTTTGTTCAAACTGGATATAAAATGTTTATGTAGTGGAGAAAACACATGCAAAATCAGACTTTTGGCAGGGTAATCCGACAAGCTCGCAAGGACAAGGGCCACTCTCAGCGGAGTCTAGCGGCCCTGGTCAAGCTGGATTTCACATATTTGTCTAAACTGGAAAATGACCGCGCTAATTATCCCCCCAAAGAGGAGGCGATCAAGTCCCTGGCGCGTCACCTGGATTTAGATGCGGAACGGTTAATATGTCTGGCTGGCAGGATCCCACAACTGTACGAGGAAGTCCTGAAAAATAACTACGACCAGATGCCGGTACTGCTGCGGCGTCTGCGGGAAAATCCAGAGTTTGCACAAAAGGTGTTTCAAGCTGCGATGGAGGAAGATAACGTTGTCTCCGATCAAGCCATATCGCTTCTACCCGAAGGCAGAAATCCAGCGTCGGGCCAATGACCTGCTCATGCGGATGCAACTGACACCCAATTGGCAGCCAAGTTGGCCGTTTGAAGCCGATCGGGTGGCAGATTTTCTGGATCTGGGAGTGGTTTGGGACTCGATCCCGGCAGATGCAACCGGTCCGATTGCGGCCCGGATTCTGCCGCGCGATCGCCTGATTGAAATAAACGAAGAGATTCTGGAACTGCCGGCAGGGTTTCAACAATCGACCATTGCCCATGAAATCGGACATTGGATGCTGCACATTAACTACTCTCTTCTAGACGTGGAGACCGAAGAGTTGGAGTATGAGAATGCAGCGGACGGGCCGCAGCAATTTGTCTGTCGTGCCAATAGCGGTCTAGACAAAGTAGAGTTGATCGAATGGCAAGCGCAGTATTTTGCCAGTTGTCTGCTAATGCCGAGGTCTATCCTGTCCGAGAAATGCCAGGGAAGGGATTTAACCAAATGGTCTAATCTGTACGCCCTGCGTTCGGAGTTGGGGGTAAGTATCTCCAATTTAGTCAATCGCCTGCAAGACTTGGGTTGGATAGAAGTTCCCAAGGGGAGTCGCAAGATTTATCCGGGTACGGCGACGATCTCCGAACAGATTCCCATGTTTGGTTAGATTCGTTGATCGTTTGCAAGTAGAATCAAAGAATGAAATTAGATTTTTTGAACTATAGTAAGCCGGTAAAACAAGAATTAGAAAAGCTGCCGCCAATACATAGAGTAGCGGCAAGTTCTTAGTGTAGTGGAATATACTTCCGCTACGGTCGAGATATTTCTTACCAATGCCGAGGAATATGCATAAATTAGAAATGATACCGAAAAACAAATAAACATGCTAGCCAATCATCCTTTGTTAAGTAAAGAACTCGCAAAACAAAGTGAAGACTTGCAACGATTGCAATCAACGCAAACTTTAGATAGCGAATTTTTAGACCTCTCCAAAATATAAATTTATGCTATAATAAGATTTGAGAACTTGAATTTGGAGACTTAAAGGCTATGAGCTATAGCTATAGTTATAGTTATACATGGACATCGCATAAATTACTTTTACAAATGAGATAATTTGTTCTTCAAAGGTGTCAATGGCAGCTTGGGCTTTGTTTGTGCCATAGCGCATCGCCAAAGAACGCAACTGTTCGTTCTTGAGAACTCAGACAATTAGATAACTCCTGCCACAGTTGCCAGTGTCCGCTCCTAATACCAATTCTTTATGAAGCTGCGCTAAATAAAGCTTCAAGTATAAATGTATAAGAAGTTATAGAAGCAATTTCTGCGGGAGTGATAGTTGACAAAACTTCAGCCAACTTTTGACGTAATTGAGTAAGATTTTCGCATGCCATTTAAGTTTGCTCTTGAGAAACTCCCAAAACCTTTCTATAGGATTCAGCTCTGGACAATGGGAGGGTTGATAAATTGGGATGATATTTTCTGGACAATCTAGGTTTTTTATGGTATGACATGACATCTAACTGAAGGAGCGCCAAGTCCGGAACCAATTTCATTCGACAATAAATCTAAAAAGATTTGGAAACAATCTCCATCAAGATGAGAAAAGTCGTAGAAAAAACTGTATCCGCTTAAAGGTTCGACAACCCCGTAAAGATAAAAATTATCGCGTTTCCATTGACTTTCACCCATGGGTTTTACTCCAGGAGCTGTAGCGACCGCCAATTGTCTTTAATCCTAGACGAGTTTCATCTTGACACATATATCTAATTGATTTACCATTACCAAATTATTCTTGTAAAATTTTAACTGCTTCGGGGAGTTTTTCTTTAAACTGTTCCCGTCTTAAAGGATCTTGCTCCCGGCTTTTTGGGCGAGGGACTTTAAGTTTAGCTCCTAGTTGATACCTCACCAGTTTATATACAGTTTTATAAGCCATGCTGACTCCTAATTCACTCAATAACCATCCTTGAATTTGACCATGACTGTGAAATCCTTGAGGATTAGCCAATCTTTTCTCTAAACGTTCCAAGTTTTCTGGAGTCAAAATTGGTTCCTTCCCAGGAGCTTTTTTGACTAATAGTAACTCCGCCTCCCTCTTTATATTTTGTTAACCACCGAGTTATCGTGGCTGAAGCTCTGCCTAAAAGCTTGCTAATCTCTTGCCGACTGGTAACTTGACCGCTTTTTAACCAATAAATCATCTGCAATCTTTCTTTGCTACTTGCCGTCCTACTGTGCCGTAGAGCTTTTGAGATTTCGTCAATACTTTCAACCCCGATCGATAACTAATTTGCGACCCATGATGAGAGTAATCCAAATTCAATACCTACAACTATTTTAGCGCATCCTACAACTAGCGAGTCTCCTTTTTAGTGATAAGTAAAACTTATCAACAGTAAAAATAAAGGTTTTCAGCCTTTTTTTGGTGTTAATTGTATCTGGCGATACAATTAACAATAAAAACCCAGGAGAGCTATTTTAGCGCATCTTCATATAGAATTGGTATAAGATCGAAGGGATGAATCGCTTGGGTGATGGCATGGAGGGCCTGACGGTAGCTCCTTTGATCTTCTTCGGTGCATTGCTGCTGGACTTCTAGTTGCCAGAGCGCTCCCTGAAGTTCGGCACGCTTGGTCTGTTCGGTTGTCTTGGCTAGCCCTGTCAAGGTGGGTCTGATGGGTGCTGCTCTGCGTATCTACGGTAGTGATCGGGCATATTGCATCATTTTTTCTGTAGGGTCTCCAGTTTTTTATGTCATTTATGTACCAAATATATTTTTTATTCCAAATAGAGAGCCCGAGGGTGATTAATGTGGTCTGTGGCATTTTCAAGAGTGTAAATGCTACCTAGAGAGCTAAAGCAAAAGAACTCCAATCGCCCAGGGTGGCGCAGCCATGTCAGTCCCACAGCCGTTTATGATAAAATTAACAGGGTTGACAAGGGTGTTAGTAGCGAATACAACTTAGAAATTAGCTTGCTTCCCGAAGAATAAGGTATTGACAATTGGCAAGGAACAATGAACTATTAACCACCACGAACAAAAGGATATGATTACAGTGGGATGGGCTTAGGGTGGGCACCCGAAATCGCCGCGAGTTCTTCCGACTGGGAAATGTGTAAAATTTGGGTGCATCTCAATGCATGCATCTTGTCAATAAATCAATTAGGCTAATTGCGAATAGTAAATTGTGAATGGAGAAGAGAATATAACGCAATTCTCAATTCGTAATTCTCAATTCGCCTCAATTTACTTGCCATGAGATGCCTCCTAAAATTTGGTGTCCACCTACTTACTTGTGGAGTACTACTGTACAAGGTTTTTTATTCATATTCGTAATCATGTTCGTCGAGCTGCCAAATCTCTAGCCCCATGAATGACTCGCACAATTTCTATGCCTGATGCAGTAGGACGATAGAAAACTAGATAGTTCGTAAAGTTTTTAATTGCCTGCTGTCGCATATCAAGCAGTTGGGGATTAGTAAATTGACAAATTTTCCCTGTTCTTGGCATTTGCGCTAGTTGTTTGAAGGTTTCTTCGGCTGCCCGAAGAAACCTATCTGAAGCATCTAAATTTTCCAGATCAATATAGGTAGCTATTTCGATCAAATCACGGATGACTTGCGGACGCTTGTAGATTTCCCTCATCATTTCTGCTGTTTTCCTTCTCGCACTGCGATCCGAATTTCTTCCCAGTCTCGTGCAGTCATCGGTTCGGCAGTACCTGACTCTATGCCCTCTATTAACATGTTTTCTAGGCGTTGTTTGGCTTGGCGTTCGAGATCCTGCTGCACTAAGATGCTAAAATACTCGCTGGCATTGCTATAATTGCCCAGTCGTATTTGCTCTTCAACATAGACTCCCTGGGAGTTGGGTAGAGAAATGACTATGTTTTTCATTGGCTAACTCCAGAGTTTATACATGTTGTTGACATTATGACATATTTTCGCCTTGCCAATTGACAATTGGCAAGGAACCATGAACCATCAACCATAAAGGATTAACCACGAACAAAAGGATATGATTACAGTTGCCTTACCTAAAGGCGCACTGCTAGAGGATAGCATCAAGCTGTTGCAAGCAGTAGGCTTAGATTTCAGCGCCTTTCTGGACTCCTCGGGCCGCCAATTGCAGATAGAAGACCCCACTCATACTGCTAAAGCCTTGTTAGTGCGGGCTCAGGATGTACCGGTGTATGTAGAATACGGTCAAGCCCAGTTAGGGATGGTGGGTTACGATGTCTTGCGGGAGAAAAAACCATTAGTCGCTAACTTGGCAGACCTCGGGTTTGGCAAATGTCGCATGTCGATCGCGGTCAAGAAGTCTAGTGGTTACCAGTCGGCCTTGGAACTACCGCCTCACTGTCGGGTGGCCTCGAAGTTTGTCTACTGCGCCCGGGAATATTTTCACAATATAGACTTGCCAGTGGAAATAATCCCCCTTTATGGTTCAGTAGAATTGGGACCGATTACGGGGATGTCAGAGGCGATCGTGGATTTAGTTTCCACGGGTCGCACCCTGCGAGAAAATGGTTTAGTTGAGCTGGAAATTTTGTTTGAAAGTACAGCACGGCTGATTGCTCATCCCCTTAGTTATCGCCTCAATCTGGACGGTCTAAATGATTTGATTGCACAGCTGCGCGCTACTACTTTAGCGATGGTTTAATCTGTTATACTGCGAATGGTCAAGAACTGCGCAAAGAAGAGCAGCTAATATGTCATTGCGAGGGGGGGGGGATAATTGAGAGATGCAAGTGCCTCCGGAGTAACATCCCCGGGCCTTCGCAGCGGCGTGACGCCAGGAGCGCTAGCAATCTCCACGCGCTGGGTGGGAGATTGCTTCGGGGGGTCTGATAGTTGTGCGAACCTTCGTTACTGCTGCCAGAGCCCCCCTCGCTCCGGACACCAACAATGAGCGTCGGCGGCCAAAGAAGCCGGGTTTCTGAGCACAGAGTTTCTCAGGTTGTTCTATCTCATGCATAATGCTATCCTACTCTAGATTGGGAAAGTACTTGCAGTTTTGTCATATATCTGAAGTATTAGGTCATAAATGACGAGAAAATCAGCAAAAGTTGTCAAAAATCGTCGGGAAAGTGACTGGCGACTATTTCTGCGATTAGTGCCTTATACCCGTCGCCAGGGACCGCTGCTAGCGGTGTCGATGCTGCTATTGGTGCCCTTATCATTAGCAGGTGCCGTTCAGCCCCTGATCGTCGGGCAGGCAGTCTCTTTGATTAAAAATGAGCCAACCTGGGCAATAATTGCAGACCGTACTCTATCATCAGGCTTAAATATTCTCGGAGTGTTGCTCTTAGGGACGATCGCCTTCCGGCTATTTTTTCTGGGGTTCCAAGGCTATTTGGTACAGAAAATCGGACAACAAATTACTGCTGATATTAGAAATGATTTGTTCGACCATGTCACCAATCTGGCGGTGCGATTTTTTGACCGCACTCCCGTCGGGAAATTAATTACCCGTCTCACCAGTGATGTGGATGCCTTGGGAGAGGTGTTTTCTACAGGCGCGATCGGGATAATAAACGATATCTTTGCGATCGTAGCCATTGTCATTATCATGTTTTCCCAGCAATGGCAACTAGCTAGTTTGCTAGTCCTGATGTTGCTGCCCGTGACCGGTCTAATTGTTTACTTCCAAAATCAATATCGCCAAGCCAATTATCAAGCCAGAGAAGAACTTTCTGCCCTCAACTCCCTGCTGCAAGAAAACATTGTGGGCATCGATGTCGTGCAGCTGTTCCGCCGCGAACGCTTCAATGGCGAATTATTTCGCCGTACCAACCAGCAATATATCAAAGAAGTAGAAAAAACAATCTTTCACGATTCAGCAATTTCTGCTACTCTAGAGTGGATTTCTCTAGCCGCGATCGGGGGAGTGCTGTGGATGGGAAGTATCTTAGTGATGCAGTCAAACCTGAAGTTTGGCACCCTAGCAGAATTTATCCTCTTTGCCCCTCGTCTGTTCGACCCCTTGCGGCGATTTGCAGAAAAATTCACCATGTTTCAAGCGGGATTTACAGCCATCGAGCGCATCAGCGACATCATGGACGAGCCCATAGAAATCCGCGATCCAGAACTCGTTCATCCCGTACAGCATCCGACAACAATCAACAATGAAACTGGGGAAATTAGGTTTGAGAATGTCTCCTTTGCTTACAAAGGAGATGAATATGTCCTGAAAAACCTGAACTTTACCATCCATCCGGGAGAAAAAGTAGCCTTAGTTGGTCCGACAGGTGCGGGCAAAAGTTCGATTATCAGGCTACTATGCCGACTATATGAAGCCACCCACGGGCGCATACTCGTAGATGGCATTGATATCCGAGACTTGCGCCAAACAGCATTGCGCCGTCATTTAGGAGTAATTCTCCAAGATGGGTTTCTGTTTGCCGGAGATATCAAGAGCAACATCTCTCTAGGAGAAAATTATGATTTGGCAGAAATCCAGAAAGCAGCGCAAATAACCAATGTTGCCAGTTTTATCGAACAACTACCTCAAGGTTACGATACCCAACTGCGACAGCGGGGGACGAATCTTTCCAGCGGTCAAAAGCAACTATTAGCCTTTGCCCGGGTAGCAATTCGCGACCCGAGGATTTTAGTCCTAGACGAAGCAACGGCGAATCTGGATGTGGGTACAGAAGCTTTAATTCAACAAGCATTAGACCAGTTATTAGTAGGACGGACGGCGATTATCATTGCTCACCGACTCTCGACAATTCGCAATGTAGACCGAATTTTGGTGCTGAAGCGAGGCGAACTGATAGAATCAGGTAGTCACGAGCAATTGTTACAGCAAAATGGTTTGTATGCCAGTTTGTATAAGTTGCAGATGTTGGGGAATTGAGAATTGTAAATTGAGAATTGTAAATTGAGAATTGGGAGAATTGGAACTCACATTTTCCCTCGCTCTGCCCGTCAAGGCGATCGTCACCCAGCAGGTTGGGATCAGTGCTGACCATAGCGACTGCTGTATGCTGGGTTTTTCATGATGATTGAAGTCAAAATTTCCTACTATTATAGCAGGCTATCTGGCTTAAAAAATACCAAATCTTTAGAAAAAGAGAGAGACAGCAACGCGCAATACTTCTCGGTTAATAATCTGTCCGGAGCGATTATGAGCGCAGCGTGGGGGGAAACCCAAACCGATAATTTACAGCTCTCTACCAGGATCCCCCCGAAGCAATATTCCCCATAACTTATCAGACTGGGACCGGAACGCGCCACTTGTAGCCTCCAGCCTTGGGTAATTCTTTTTCGTAGTCACAGGCTGCAACTGCTTGAAATCCCCAAGACCACAAACTTTCTAAAAGTTTTGAAACCAGTGCGATTTGAGCTGGGCGCTGCTGCCCGGGAAGAGCATCAACATCCATGTAGTAACGAAAATAAACAAATTCCTCCGGTTCCTCATGGCGACGCTCTGGCTTGAAGTCTTCATTTTTCTTGATATCGATTTCATAATTGGCAGTGCATACCGTATCGATATCGACCGTACCTCCCACTAACTGGGCTACTTTCTCTAAAAGCTCGTCGCCAGAAACGTCGGCGTCAACGTAGATTTAGCAATATAATTCATCAGTACTATTCATCAGCTCTACTCCTACGCTACAAAAAACGGCGCTACAAAAAACGGCGCTACAAAAAACGGACATTAGCTTCACGGGACGATAATCCAAGGTCCTCTGTCAAATTCACCCCCGATTCTAATTACCGCGATAACTTAGGGGATTCCAAGCAACAAACTCCCCAATTCGTAGAGCAGGCTTCCGCAAAGCTACCGACCCCGAACAGGCGGGACGTCTTACGGCAAGGCAAGGAGGCAAAGCAAGGGAGGGTTATAGAGATTGGAAATCCCTTATATTAGAGCTTAAAGCAACAACCTCCGTGCTGTCATCTAGCCCGCGCCGGCGGGCTTTGTGCGTGTAGCCGGACCCCTCCACGGCTCTATTATCCCAAACGCGCAAGAAGAGCCATCCCTCTGTCATCTCCCCCCTTTGGAGGTGCCCAAACTTTTGGGTCTTCCAAAAATTGAGTTAACTCTTCCTCTCCAAATTTGCCATCTCGCATTTGCGCGAAGAACTTGCTAAGCGCTCCTGCAATTCTTGAACCATCCGTACTGACCAAAGTCTCTCCTGCACCGTCTGTAAGCGCAGCAATACCAGTTAGGTTATGGCTGGGGAGGAAACCGTGGTGAATGTCTGCATCTTTAATTTTGTCGCTGACAAAAGTAGTTTCGTTAGCAAACTCACTTTTGCCAAGGGGACCAACTAATTCTAGTTTGTTGTCCTTTTCAACAACAATAAATCCATCTCCGACTTTGAGCCAAAATAAGCGATTTTTGCCCAATACCGCAATCAGTAATGTACAGTTCAATTCATTAACGGAGCAGTTTTTCTTGTGAGAGAGTTCTTTTAGCGTTTCGATCGCACGCTTTATCAAACTATCTGCATACTTCTCGCCTTCTTCGTCATTAATTTCTTGTTCTCGATCGAGCAGTTCGTGGTAAATAGAATCTTCTCCCTGTGATGTTATAAATTCAGACAATTTCTCAACAACAGCTTGAGAACCAAGATGAGATAGTCTAGCACTACCAGCCCCATCAGCTACGAAAATTGCTGGGAGTGGTTCTAATACAGCAAGTGTTGCATCTTGGCAGGGAACAGGTGGCTCATATCGAAGATGTGAATGACCAACTTGCTTAGCATGAATACCTCGCCATTTTGTACTATTTGGATACCGCTCCAGAGGATTGCTAAATTCTTCTGTTGTTAACGGAATGCTTTTCTCTTCGCTTTTTGCCTTAATGCTTTTTTCTTCGCTTTTATCCGTTTTAGATTTAACATCCTTTATAAGCTCATCAGGTACTTTCTTTTCCCCTAATTCTTTTTGCTGATCCTGCAGCTTCCCGAGCCGAATATAAAATTTATCCTTTTGCTTTGTCGAAACAGCCTCACATATCGCTTTTATACAATTTCGATACCGCTCCAGAAGATTGCTAAATTCTTCTGTTGTGAACGGAATGCTTTTCTCTTCGCTTTTTCTTTTTGCCTTTCCATTTTTACTCATACATCCAGTTCCTAATCATTTATACTACCAACGTCAGGCAGGAAATCCAACAAAATTTCAAAACTTTGACATCACTTTGATATCAAGTTCGGCAAGGAGTTTTCATTTTCATGTTTGAATGGTATCCCATCCTTTTGTTCCAGTTCCTGGAGTAGAAACACTCACTTATGCTTGAATGCTATCCCATCCTGTTGTTGGTGGCAACTCTACTCCAGTTCCTGGAGTAGAAACACTCACTTGTGCCATACTTGCTGAGAGCCACTTGAAGAAGTCTCGGAATCTATACCCTGTTAATGTCTTGGGCGGGCGATCGGCTGGGCAAGCCTGAGCAAGTTTCTCTATATTACAGGAATTACCGATACCAATCCCAAAAACTAATATTTTATTATTCTCAGCCAATTGCCGAAGCGTAGCTGCTGCTTCGCGATAGACATGATCATCGGTAGGTTTACCATCAGTCATTAGCACTATCCAAGGTTTATAGTGAGCAACACCATTATCTTTGTATGCTTGCGTTCGTTTTTCCAATACCTCAATTGCTTTCAGAATTGCCGATCCCATTGCTGTTGCTCCGCTCGCAGTAAATATAGGTGTATTAACCTGCAAGATTGATTGGACTGGGATTACCTCATTTACAATTGTCCCAAACGTAATAACTCCTAATTCAACGGCAGAAGATGCAAAGTCATCTTGACAAACTTCTTCAATAAACTGATTAACGCCCTGGTTGAGTTCGTTGATCGGATCTCCATGCATGCTGGAGCTGACATCCAAAACCAACATACATGCACAACGCGGAGTTGGATTTTATATTAAATCTAAATCGCCATCTAAATCGCTATAGCTATTTGCCCACATCTTCCTATCTCTCCCTCAAAGTAAACGAAAGTACTGTGAATTGCAACAATTTTGTTTGGTAGTTTTGAATCGTAACTCTAGTTTCGTGCTGAACCCATTGGTCATTCTTCATCTTCTTGACTTGGTTTTGGCTGTGCTGGTCTTATTTCTGAAGTGTTATACTCCATATTCATTGCCCAGTAATATTTTTCAAGAGTATCTTTCCATTCTGAAATTGATGCTCGGCTTGATGGATCGCGAACACCATACCTCAATGTTTGAATAAACAAGGTTTTAACATTATACGTCAGGTGACTCCAAATAATATACCAAGGACCTGGTGGTAAACTCCCTGCCTTTCCTGGTGGAGCGCCTCCTTTACCATAAGGGAAATTACCCTTCCTAAGATTTTCAACCGGATTCCCACCGCCAATCTGGCTATAAGGATGCTGTCCCAGCATTAAGCACTGAAACATAAGTATCGCTAGTGAAAACAGATCGCTTTCGACTGTTCTAGTAATAGTTTTAAAATCCTTGCCATGATGTTCTACAGGTGTCATCTCAGGTTTCCCCACAGGACAGTGGTAGACTCTGGTTGCACTCTTAATCTGGTAGCTATCAGTATCAATCAGGCATACCTTAAACGAAGTGGAATCTCCCAGTACATTGTCTAGGTTTATGTCACCGATACATATCCCTTTTTGGTGTAGCTTTTCAACCGTGTCTAACAGATGCAATAGCATCTTAACAATTCCCCTCCTATCTATGCCTGAAAAATATTTTCGGTAGAGCATTGGATGAGCTAATTTGCTTAGCTGAACGCCTTTAGCTCGTTTCATAGCGTAGCCAATCCATTCACCTTTAGCATTAAAAACCTGTATTTGTGGCCAAGTCAGATAGCGATTCTCAATAATATCCCGCATCTGGGTTTGAACATGAACTTTTTCTCTCAGTTTATCTCCTCTCTTCTTCAATTTGTCGGCATTAAAAATTTTGACCAAAATATTAGGGTTCTCACTGAGGCAATATACATTTCCTTGCCCACCGCTGCCAACAAGTTCGCCAAGCTGACGTGGTTGCTTATTTTTCTCATAGACAGTCAAATTGTTCATATAGCACTTTTAACTGAACGGGGACAGACAACCGGTGGGGACAGTAGCTGTGAGGCCCTATCCGCTGCTGGTGAGTCATACTTATTTCTACCAGATAGCGGGCGATCGCCTCGGGTGCCGCTTTCAACCGATTTTTCCGGAACGGTGTCCCGACAAATGCTATCCACCATTCTGTCATATCGGGAGCCTTACCTGTCAATGTTTACAAAAATTAACACAGATGCCAATAGTTTGGGGCACAGTAGCTGTCCGCCTCAAGAAGCTGCCGGTGCCTCTGACTTATTTCTACCAGATAGCGGGCGTGGTTGCTTATTTTCGTCATAGACAGTCATATTGTTCATATAGCACTTTTAACTGAACGGGGACAGACAACCGGTGGGGACAGTAGCTGTGAGGCCCTATCCGCTGCTGGTGAGTCATACTTATTTCTACCAGATGGCGGGCGATCGCCTCCGTCGGGGCTTTCTACCGATTTTTCCGGAACGGTGTCCCCCAAAATGCTATCTACTATTGTGTCACATCTTTGCTTTACATGTCAAGCCAAACAAAGTTTAACACAGATGCCAATAGCAAAGGGGACAGTAGCTGTGATGCTCTATCCGCTGCCGGTGAGTCATACTTATTTCTACCAGATAGCGCGCCATTCCTAATATTTTCTGAGAGCTTCTTGTACTCCTTCTCGATCGGCATCAGGTAACCGAGGCTTTTCCAGACAGGCGATTAACTTTGCGCAATGCGGTTGTGGTAATTTCGGCATAGTTAATTTATTGTCTGATATAGGTAGCAGTTTCTATCTAGTTTCGGAGTACTGCTAATAGCTGGTACTCGTTCAATTGCCGACTCCAGATACTCGCGATTTTTAAGTGGAACCAAACTTCTTCCCATTTTGAGAACTTCAGTAGCTACTTTTCTGGCAAGTTTTTCTGTCGCCTCGCCAACTATATCACAATTTGAAAAATTTAGCAAATCTTCTCGGATCCTTTTCCCAAACTTATTTTTGAATTCTCTTTTCTGCCGCAATACTTTTTTATACATACCCGATTCTATTGCCAACCTTTCTATAATATCAGCATTATAAAAAGGCACTCCCATAACTTGAGATTCCCGACCAACTACAAATATAACTCTTGCTTCACTTCTGCATACTCTTGCTAGTTCCCTTAAAGTTTCTGCCATATCTAGGCAATATTGTACAACTGTATAGAAACGATTGCCTCTATTTGCTCGATTATTACCTATCTCTGACTTAGCAATTTTTAACAAATCCCATCCCAAGCACTCCGCAGATTTGCGATAATTTTGGTGATAGTTGAAGACATTAATATAGGGTGGAGATGTGAGAATAAAATCAATTTGGTTATCTGGCAAGGGGAGAACTCTAGCATCCCCTAGATGTGCTGCAATCTTTTTTTCTGAATAGGGTAAATTTTCAATTAGCTTCGCTAATTGAAAAAACTGACTCTGGATAAATTCATTAGTAATCTGGTTGTTGCCAACATCCAGAATAATTATCAGAGCATTTAGTAATATTTCTGCATCCGGCTCCAGGCGATCGCGGATTTGCTTAACCTTCTGTTCCCAGTCTAGCACAAGGGTTTCCCAGGAGCTTAAAATTCTGAAAGGGAATTCTAATTCTAGATTTTCTCTCAGTTGCTTGAGGAGGTAGTCGCGGGATCCCTGATTAATAAACTCATAAGTCTTGCTCAACATCCAAGCAGCGGGATTAAGTTCAAAACCATAGGCTTCTAGGGATAGATTCCCCGCTTCTAATAAAACGGTTCCGCTTCCCAAAAAAGGATCGAGAATCACCGAATTAGGCAAACAATAGGCAGATATTATCGCCTCAACCAACTGTGGCGATAACTGACCCCGCCATGCAAATAAATTAGCTCTTTTTTTGTCAGCGATATTCAAGAGTTGCTGGCAAATAGGTTTAGCGAAATCTTTCAACACTTGTTTATCTCCACCGCGTAGGGTTCCTCCAAGGTTTGATAACTGTTAGCCAGAATCATATCTAAGTGCACGGCGCGCGCTGGGGTAAAGATAAAGTTGCTCTCTTTCCTTTATCTGCTGCCGGTGCCTCTGACTTATTTCTACCAAATGGCGGGCGATCGCCTCCCTGGGGCTTTCAACCGATTTTTCCGGAACGGTGTCCCGACAAATGCTATCCACCATTTTTTCACATCGGGAGCGCAACCTGTTAAGCAAAACAAAAATTAACACAGATGCCAATAGCAAAGGGGACGGTAGCTGTGATGCCCTATCTGCTGCCGGTGATTCATCCTTATTTCTACCAGATAGGGAGCGATCGCCTCCCTGGGGCTTTCAACCGATTTTTCCGGAACGGTGTCCCTAAAAATGCTATCTACTATTCTGTCACATCTTTGCGGGTGTGGTCAAAACCTGTTGATTCTCATGATCTCTCCCAGTCGCCGGAGCCCCCCAAACCCCCCGCTAAGTTAGGGGGCTAAAGGATTTGGGGGGGCTCCTTGTGCAACGGTCTGCATGACCACACCCATCAGAGAAACCCTGCATCAGGAACACCAAGCAATCGGGAGTGAACTCAAAGGTTGCGTTACCACTGGCGATCGCTCCCCGATCGGGGAGGTATTCGCGATCGGACTGTGAGTCGCCGGTCGCCAGATGGCCCTCACGGAGAGTCTGAAATACCGATAAGATCACCTAAGCAGAAAGCAGGGAGCACCCGAGCACGGGTGCTCGGGTGCTGTCAGACTCATAACCGGTTTTGTGCGACCTGCTACAGGTGCTGAGCGACCAAAATTGATAAAGAAACCCGGTTTCACCGCCCCCACGCGAGGATCCTCCGACGAGCGCATATATGCTTTGTTCCTCAGCATATATGCTTTACCCCTCAGCATATATGATTTGTCTATAAGCAAATCAGCTTTGCCCCTCAGCATATATGATTTGTCTATAAAAAAATCATATATGCTCTTCAGAATATATGATTTGGCCATTTTAAATAATATTTGCGGCCGAGCAAATATTATCTACCGCCGAGCAAATACTATTCTGGGCCTATATTTTTAACCGAAAAGTATTGGAAGCCTTTAAATATCATTCCGAGGGATCTACCCAAAATGCTTAGAGGAACGGAAAAGTCGTACCCGAGCAGTTGTAAATACTTTCTGCGGTAATTTTAGGATATGTCAGTCAAATTATATCAACAGGATATACGCCTTTTGACCGGGTGACCTCGGAATGCCCAGCATTATGACTGGTCGATTATGATAGAACCAGACAGTGGAGACTATTTTATCCGGAGCCAAAAGTGGCTTTCCCAAGGAAAACGTAAACCAGCAATCTGATTATCATCAGATTATAAATTGAAGGTATTATGACTGAGGCTAATGCTTAAAGATGAATATTAATACGCAAAAAAAATAATTCAGTTATGCTTATATTTATGCAGTCGCTTCGACAGCGAGTTACTCCTGCCAACTTGCGAATAGACCCTCAGACTTAGAAGGAATCGATCTGACGATTTCTGGTCCGGAACTCCAAGACACTCTCTATCCTCCCAGACTTGAATTGCCAGTTAAGTCAACATCCTCAGATATGGGAAATGATGACCCGATCCGCTATTCTCTGAAAGTAAAAAACTACAACGAACTCAGAAAAACCAGAATCTTAATCCCTAAACTATTAGTAGTCCTTTTCATCCCCGAAAACCCAGGGGATTGGTTAAAGCAAAGCGAAAGGGAACTTTGTCTCCGCAAATGCGGATATTGGTTATCCTTGAGAGGACAAACCGCAACTGACAATACCGAAAAGATGACTGTCTATCTCCCTCGCCAGCAACAGTTTACTGTTAATGCTTTACAAACTATCATGCAGCAAATCCAAACTAGAGGAACATTATGAAAGCAACTGTTTACGATTTTACTCTTTTGGGTCACCTCGAACCTCAGCAAATCGAAACTTATCTTACAGGCGCAGGTTGGCAAGAACACCACCGCATTCCCGACCGTTTTTCTGCGTGGACTAATGATAACTATCAAATGTTAAAAATTTACCTTCCTTTAGACCGAGAGTTCGAGGACTACCCTCAACGGATAGCCGAAGTGGTAGAAACTATGGAGAAAACAGAAGGGCGATCGCAACTGGAAATTATCAGGAAACTGATTACGGATATCCCTAATATTAACATTCAGGGATTGATCGTGCAAGTCCAACCTCCAGAGGGCGATCGCCTGAGTGGAGAGATAACAATGTTTGGAGTAGTGATTGACCAACTCCGCCAGATTAAAACTTCATTGTTTGACCGAGATTATATTATGGCTATGGCTATTAAAGCATATACCGAACGCCTCCCCATCCGCTGTACGGGGGATTTAGTTAAATAAAATAACGGTTTTATCCTGAAGAATAGCCATGATTTGAGCTTAGATTGTTCCTGGCAAAACTGATAGGCGGTAGAACCGGAAGGGGCGATCGCCCCTTTTCGGAGGAAAGGCAAGAGGTTTCTGCGCCCAAACCTAATCGCCTTTTTTCCTTAACTAGGAGTGCCTATTGATTGAATTGCAAGGGGTGAGTTGATACCCAGTAAAATCCGGGATTTCAAAGTTGCTAAATCCTCTGTTGCTGCTTGGGCCTCGTAAAGAGATTCGGTTGCAGCAGCAAAGGCATCTGCATCTAGGGCATAATAAAGAGAATTAACGGCGTGTGCCTTTTGAAAAGCAGCTATGTAAGTTTCCAACTGCGCTTTCCCTCTTCTGCCATCTTTTCTTGTAAGTCCCACTGCTTTTCATCAAGCTGGTTAATAAAGGATTCTAACCTCGATCGCAACATTTCGTTACCCGGTACGCCTCCTTTGATTGCCTCTAATCCTTTATCAATAATTGTAGCGCTGATGCCAGTTTTTGCAAGGGCAAATTTGCAGGCGATCGCGCTGCGCGCACGCTGTTGGGCAATTGAAGCACTCAGCAAATATGCGGAGAGTTCTGGGTCAATCAATTCTAAGCGATTTCCTGTCATTTTCATCTTAACTCCTTTGTTATCTCGTTCCCTGACTCTGGCATTCCCTGCCCAACAGAGGCTCTGCCTCCTGTCAGGACGCGAGGCAGAGCCTCTGAAAATCGTTGCTAGCTAGAAACTAGCAACGAGGGTGATATCTATTTTATCATTATTTTATCTCGTTCCCTGACTCTGGCTCTTAACGCCCGACCGCGAGGCAGAGCCTCTGAAAATCGTTGCTAGCTAGAAACTAGCAACGAGGGTGATATCTATTTTATCATCCGAGCGACTGCAAAAGCAACCGCGATCGCCCCTTCGTAGTCCGGGCGTCCCGCCGTCTCGCCTGTCCCTGGGCGAAAAAGCCGATCGCCCTTTCTTTCTCCCCATCAGCAAAAAAAATATGCTAAAGCCTTGACAAACAGAGCGGTATTGCAGTCTATTAGAAAAGAGAGATTAATGGTGGTTTCTAGAGCGGTGAAAACTAAGAGAAAAGTGCCTCTTGGCAGTCCGATGTTTCCCGATCTCCCGCCCATCGATCCAGCAGAAAGAGTCAGACGGAAAGCGAAACGTCGGGCCTTTGCCCAGCGTTGTCGGGCAATTTTTGACCGGGTGGCCCCGGAATTAATTGCCCGGCATTATGACTGGTCGATTATGATAGAACCAGACAGTGGAGAGTATTTTATTGACCCGGACCCAGAAGTAGCTTTCCAAAAGGCCAAGCACAAACATCCGATGGCAGTGATTATGGAAATGCGTTTGAATGAAACGGGGACTTGTGGCAAAATATGATGGAAGGATATTTTGGCGATCGGGACTGTTCGCCTCAAGTGACAGCAAAGAAGACATGAGGGTAAATTGAGGTTTGTGGTATGAAGATATATCTGGACACGAATGTATATAACCGACCATTTGACGATCAAACGCAAACGAGGATCGAGTCAGAAACATTAATTTTCAGAGTGGTAATGAGGTTGGTGGAAATGGGAGATACAGAATTAGTCAGTTCGTATATACTAGAATATGAGAATAGTAGGAATAGGTTTGTAGATCGGCGGAAATGGGTGGAGAGCAAATTGCAGCTAGCGACATTTTATCAAGAAATGAACGCCGAAATAGCCGAACGCGGGAGAGCGCTTCAAGAACAGGGCTTGGGGGCGATCGATGCGCTGCATGTAGCTAGTGCTGAAGCCGCAGGTACGGACTATTTCTTGACTTGTGACGATCGCCTGATCCGCCGTTATCAGGGAAGTCTCAACTTGGTTACGCCGGCAAATTTTATATTAGCAATTACCAGAGGATAAGTGATGAACAAGAG
The DNA here is from genome assembly GCA_963921275.4 of uncultured Hormoscilla sp. GTDB lineage: Bacteria > Cyanobacteriota > Cyanobacteriia > Cyanobacteriales > Desertifilaceae > Hormoscilla. Next base: position 935,922 of record OZ001293.3, read on the forward strand.
GACCCCAGAACAAGAAGAAGTCATACAAGAAGCGTTAGAGATTTTAAAGAAATACATGGCACCATCGAAACTAGCGCTTTTGATATCTATGTTACCATGGGATGGTGGGGATTCTGTAGCAATGCGCGAAGAGTTGTTTGCTGGAGAAACTGTGGATAGTTTGGTTGAGAAAATTCAAGATTATCAAAACAGTAAGATCTCTCGCGTTTGAATAAGAGGGGGCGATCGCCCCCTCATTCTCCCCAGAGGCGATCGCCCTCTACTGCACGACGGTTCCAGACTGCGGTACTGCGATCGCCCGGGTTTCCGAGGATGCCCAGAAACCCGGTTTCTCAACTTTCGCAACTGATTTGAAATTGCTATCATAAGGATAGTAGAGAGGATGTAGCCATGAGCCTTGTTATCGCTGACGAAATTTTAACGAAAACTCGCATGACTGAAGCCGAAATGAATCAGGAAATCGCTGTCATGCTTTTTCAGAAGGAAAAATTAACTCTTGCTCAAGCCAGTCGCTTTGCAAATATGCATCGCATTGCTTTTCAACACTTACTCGCAAGTCGGAAAATTCCAGTTCATTACGGAGTGGAAGATTTTGAACAGGATATTAAAAACTTGCGGGAGATGAGCAGACTACGATCGTTATCAGCGATCATCCCCTATTAATAGTCGAAGCCAAAAGTCAAGGATTGATTACTCGGGTGAAGCCCTTGTTGGATGCTTTGATAAACCAAGCTGGGTTCTGGGTTACTGAACCTCTATATAACAGCGTTTTACGGCTTGTTGATGAGGAGCTTGAATTTTCGTGGCTTACAAATATGAGTACGCACTACAGATCATCTAGTTCCAGAGCGATCGCCTATTTCCCGGGCGATCTCTAAATGCTGTCGATGGCAATCCATTGCTCGGCTATACTGCCCTAGGCAACCGTAGGCTATTTTCAAAGAACCCAGCGCCATCCCCTCGACAGCGCGATCGCCTATTTCCCGGGCGATCTCTAAACTCTGCTGAAGATAATCTATTGCTTGTCTAAACTGTCTTAGGGAACAGTAGGCATTCCCCAAAGAACTCAGCACTTTTCCCTCGCTAGCGCGATCGCCTACTTTTCTGGAGATCGCTAAACTCTGCTGTAGGTAATCTATCCCTTGGCTATACTGCCCTAGCTTATTGTAGACATTTCCCAAATTACCCAGCGCTATACCCTCGCTAGCGCGATTGCCTATTTCCCTGGCAATCTCTAAATACTTTTGATGGCAATCTATTGCGCGGGAGAACTCCCCTAGGGAATCGTAGGCATTGCCCAAATTTCCCAGCACCTTACCCTCGCTAGCGCGATCGCCTATTTCCCTGGCAATTGCTAAACTCTGCTCAAAGTAATTGATTGCTTGAGTATACTGCCCTAGACCATTGTTGGTAAGCCCCAAATTTCCCAGCGCACTACCCTCGCCAATACGATCGCCTATTTCCCTGGCAACCGCTAAACTCTGCTGAAGGTAATCTCTTGCTTTCTGATACTGTTCTAGATAATTGTATGCATTTTTCAAATTTACCAGCGCGTAAACCTCCTGAAGGCGATCTCGATCGCCTATTTTCCGGGCGATCTCTAAATGCTTCTGAAAGTAATCTATTGCTTTCTGATACTGCCCTTGGTCACAATATGAAGTTCCCAAATTTCCCAGCCCAAAACCCGCGATATATATGTTATATATATCTCCTCTTTCCCTGACAATTATTTGCTCATAGTAATCTCTTGCTTTCTGATACTCCCCTAGGCGATTGTATGCATTTCCTAACCCATTCAAACAAATAATGTCCAAATAATCATTTAACTTTCCCTCCAATTTCCTATACGGTTTGAATTTCCCCAACAGTCTGCTATACAGTTCAATTGTTTCCCTGTAGTAACCCCAAATATGCAGTTGATTGTCTAATTGTTCCTGCGTATCCATGCGGATACAAAGTATCTTGGTAGCTTCTCCCCATTCCGACAACTCGCAGAGATGGTGAAACGCTTCCAAGTATCCCTGCACCTTCTCTATATTAGAATCATCTCGCGGTTCGTAGTAATTGAAGTTATAAAATGCCTTGCGGATGTGAGACTGTTCTGTCAGGGTCAACTCTCTTACTTCTCCCGTCCATATTTGATTATCATAGTTGCTAATCAAGTCCATTAGCATATTTATTATCTTCTCATCCCGAATTGCTCCCACTCCCTTTGCCAACAGTTCCTCCACTCCCATCGCCATGACATCGTTTCTATCGTTTTCCTGTTTGCTATCAGCATCTGAGACAGGCAAAACCAACTTCCTCTCTGGCACAGTATATCGCAACTGGAAGACATCATCTTCCGAAAGCTCTTGCAGTCGCACCTGTTTGTATAATCTCTCTATAATAATCCTCGCTTCTCGATCTTTTAATTATCGGTTCTTCCGTTCTGTTATCAACTCTGTTGCTGGCATAACTCACCGCGTAGCACTGCCGTTCAATTCCGATCGAATGCCCGCAAATGTTCCAGCGCCACTCCCCTGATCATACTGTGCAGGCGATAGTAAACCTTGCTCTTAACCTTTTCGGACTCCAGCAAAAACCGACGCTGCAAGGTTTCAAATGCCAATTTTTGTTCCTCCCGGGGAAACTCGCCAATCAAAAACAACCAAGCTCTCCGATTTTCCGCCCGTCTATTCGTCCCCCCCATACAAAACAATTGATATGCCAGAGGGTAATCCTCGCGCAAGCGGGAAACGCTGCTTTCAATGCGCTTGCGCACCAAATCCTTGAGGTCGATAGTAAAGGTCAAATCTTCCCTATCCTGACTCGGATCCCCTTCCGTAGCAGTTTTCAGCCGTTCCACCTCCTCAATTTCATATCCATATTCATCCCAAAAAGCCTGAATGTCCCCCTCGTAGGGAGAACGAATTTCCCCAGCAATCACCCGCAGGGCCAGGGGGTGCCCTTCGTAGACAGCAATCATCCGGTCCAGATACTCGCCATCCACATCTGAATTTATCTTCACATTCCAAGCAGCAAACAGCATTCTTGCTTCTGTTCTATCTAAACCTTTCATCGGTTCCGTATGGTGTCGTTCCAAAAAGCGCCCCTCAGCGCCAACCGGGGGTCGGTATTGAGAAGTCAGGATCAGGCGCGATCGCATTTCCGGTGCCGAGACCACCGCATCCAGGAACTTGCCAAAAACAGGCTGCTCAAACCGGTGTCCCCCCTGAGTATCCGCCTGTAAAACCGCTTCCAACATATCCAGGACTAACAAGCAAGGTTGTGACTGCAACTTATGGACGATCTTCCGAACCATAGCATCTTCATTTTGCAGCAACTCAGGTTGAGAAGCCAAATTTTCACCCAAAACCCGCTGCGCCACCACCTGAAAGTCAAGAGACCCTTGATAAAAGCTGAGAGTTTTCACTCTTGGCAAAAACTCTTGCATCTGTGGTTCCCGCGTCAGTTGGGCCGCCAAAGAAGTCTTGCCAATACCCGTTATCCCCACCAGGGACAAAACCCGACAATCTCCCTGCAATTTAGCAATCAGTTCCCCAATCAGAGTCTCACGTCCCACCCAGCGAGTCAAGCCATCATCAAGTCCTGCTGTCAGTTGTTCTTGTTCTTTCTGCCCAGACTTCGACTGAGAATCTGTCCTCTGCGCCCCATAGCGTTCCAATGCCGCGCGGAAACTCTTCTTACTCACCTTTTCCCCTAACGCCTCCGACAGACGTTCCCACAGCTTTTGACCATAATCTCGCTTGAAAGTCGATTCAGCATAGCCGTGCTTTTTGGCTATCTGTTCATAGGTCTGCCCCTCAACCGACCCCTCAATTATAAACTTTTCCGGGTCTCGTAAGTGTTGTCCCTCAAGAGCGAAAATCGCCTCATCAGCAATCTGAAAATATTCTTTCGGCTTCAATTCCAACTGACTTCTCCTGTACTTTCCTGTACTTTCCTGTACTTTACCATACTTGCGAGTACAGTTACAACTTTTTTCTATATTCCTGAATTAATCCTACTTTTACCCTCTCGCCGGTGGGCAACGATATTAGCTACAACATAATTATAGGATAAGAGGAAAGCAAAATGGCATTTCAAACCAACAGCCCCAAGCGCGGCGAAATCTATCTAGTACAACTGGGTCCCACAATTGGTTGTGAGATCCGCAAAGACCGTCCGGCGCTGATCCTGCGGAATTCAAATAGTCCCCTCACCTGCATCGCGCCCCTAACCTCAAAAGTACATAAAAACTCTCCCACCACAGTATTCATCAAAGCTAATGAAGGAGGATTGAATTTAGATTCATTAGTCTTACTAGAACAAATGAAATCCATAGATAAGCAAAGGTTGCTCAAACGCTTCGGTAATGTCACCCCACAGACCATGAAAAGAGTCGATATTGCCTTCAAGAGAACCTTTGGTTGGAAATAAACCGTAGCACTGCCCACCAACGCTCATCCTAAGCATTACCAATACTAGGCGAAATTTCCAAATCTCTCGCTCCCAGGTTCAGCGATAATTTTACCATATCTTATCACTTGACACGAAAGGCAGAGCCTCTAGATTACGTTCCCTGCCAGAGTCAGGGAACGAGATATTTTTTAGCTGGCTACAAGTTGAGAGTGGTCTGAAACCGCACAAATGGAAACTGCCCGCGATCGCGATCAGGCCAAAGTTTCTGGGTTAATTGGTTAGAAAATTGTCAGGGAGCGGTAATAGATTATAAAAGCGGATGCGATTTGATACAATATCAGCAGTTGTACCCAGATTAATTATGCAATTGTCTATTCCTGATGGTGTAGTTCAAGCTATCCGACTCCCAGAACAACGCCTAGAACAAGAGCTTTTGAAAGAACTGGCGAGTGCCCTCTATGCCCAAGAACTACTCTCCTTTGGCAAAGCGAGAGAACTGGCACAGATGGGACATTATGAATTTGGCCAGTTATTGGGAGAGCGAGGTATATTGAGACATTACGGTGCCCAAGAGCTTTCCGAAGATTTGACCTATGCCCGTGGTGAGTAACACTTCTCCACTTTTAAACCTAGCAAATCTTTTGTTGGGAATAAACCCTAGGGTGGGCACCGCCCACCAACGCTAATCATAAGCACTACCAATACCATGCGGAATTGATAAATGCTATTAGTCTGTTTCAACCGACTTTAGCTATTAGCCCGGGGTTTGAACCCCGGGCGGGCTAACAGCGAAGTCCCGTAAACTGCCCAAATGCGGGCTAACAGCGTAGAGAAGTAACTTTTTTACAAATGGAATAATTTAATCAGCCATCCCAAGTATACAACCACTCCGCGCCCCCAACTGTAAGCCGAGAAAACCAGAAGCTTCCGTCCAAGTTATCTCTGCCTTTCCATATAATAGCTGACGGGGTACAGAAGACAACCCCTCGAGCTGAAAGCTGACATTTGCTGCTGACTCTCCCACATTAACAGCCACAATTAATTCTTCATCCCCCAGTTGTCGCGCAAACACGTAAACCTTACCCTCCGCAAACAAAACCTTGTACTTCCCTGTCCGCAAGGCCGGATATTTGTGCCGCAAAGCAATCAACTGGCGATGATAGGCTAACACTTCAGTATCCCAGTCCTTTTCTGCTGAAAAACCCCGCCGCGAGTCGGGATCCTGGGCCCCAGGCAAACCCACTTCATCTCCATAAAAGATACTCGGCGCACCCGGAAAAGTAAACAGCAGTAAAGTTGCCAACTCCACAGTAGCTTTATCCCCTCGGGCAATAGTCAGTAACCGGGCCGTATCATGGCTATCTAGCAGATTTAACTGCGTCAGTTGAATTTCCCAAGGATAAAGATCCAGCAACTTTTCGATTTTCGCCCCATACCCCGCCCCATCCAGGGCCGGATAGGGTTCGTAGGATCGATCGCGGACCAGTTCCATATCCACCTGATCGCCCGCCGTAAATGCGATTGTGGGGGCAGCAAAAAGATAATTCATCACCCCATCAAACTGGGTGCCATCCAACCACTGGCGGGCATCATTCCAAATTTCCCCAACAATATAAGCATCAGGGTTAAGGGCCTTTACCCGCTGACGAAACTCCTGCCAAAAGCCCTCAGTTTTCACGCATTCGGGCACATCCAAACGCCAGCCATCGATACCCAGTTTAATCCAATGTTCGGCAATGCGCATAATATATTCCCGCACATCAGGATTATCGTGATTAAACTGGGGCAAAGCCCGGTTATCAGCCCAAGAAACATAGTTAGCAGGCTTACTGCCATCATAAGCTGACAGGGGCCAACCTTCAACCTTAAACCAATCCAACCAGGGAGAATGGGGTCCATTTTCCAGGATATCATGGAAGAAGAAAAAGCCGCGACTAGCATGATTAAACACCCCATCCAGCACCAGCTTAATATGGCGCTGTTTCGCAGCTAGCAGCAATTCCATGAAAGCTTGGTTTCCTCCCAGTAAAGGGTCAACATGGTAATAATCATGGGTGTGGTAGCGGTGATTGCTAGCAGATTGGAATATCGGGGTAAAGTAAATTGCGTTCACCCCCAAATCCTGGATATAATCGAGTTTTTCCATCACCCCCCACAAGTCTCCGCCCTTGTAGCCTTGCGGCGTCGGTGGCGTTTCCCAGGCTTCCAGAGGGGGGCTGTCGGAAACCCGCGATCGGGGTTGCTGGCTTCTGGCAAAGCGATCGGGGAAGATTTGGTAGAATACGGCCTGTTTAACCCAGTCTGGTGTTTCCATCGATAGTTTGAGATTATAGAGCATTCATCTATAATATCTTAACCCTTAGCATCGTGCAATATGATCCTCACCCTAAAGGGTGAGGGTACAGGAACGAAGCCCGGCGGGCTTGAGGCGATCGCCTGCTTATTAGCCGACAGCAAAATCAGAGTACTTGCGCATAGAGGGGGGAATAAATGCCAAAACAATATCCCGTTTGGGAACCCCCAAAGCTACTAAACTATCAGCAATTCCTTCTTCAGTACCATCATGATGAATCCAGATATTGCCATCTTTAATATCCAAATGCAGCACCCAGCCATAGTTACGACGCTCCCGTTCTGTCCACATGAACCAACTGGTAACGATCGCGTTGGACATCAAAAATCAGTTCTTTCTCAACTTGTGATTTTCTCAAATTGTGGGCCGTTCGTTGAACCTTTTCTGTCAATAGTTGTTGAATATACTGCCGATACTGCTCTACTGCCATAGAGTAATCACCTCCTCATCTGGAGCGTAAATCAAAAGACGCAACTAACTGCAACAGCAGTTCAAACTTTTGAGTATTTTTCACTGCTCAACTAAACTATTCATTTTGCCCTAGCTAGAGGGCGATCGCTATGATAGCATTCTCTCAATTTCCTGTAACACATCGACCAACATGGGAGCATCTGAGGAAATAATATTATCTTGACTCCCATCATGCTTGTGATGAGGATAATTTGGCAGATGCAGCTTTTTGTGATGTGTGGTATTGTCATAGCGAAAAATCAGATTATTTGAAGCGTACTGATATGAATACAGATCGCCGTCTATCTTAGTTTTTACAGCTACATACTCGCGCAGGTAAAGCACGGAAGCATCTGTAAATTTTACCTCCCCACGAATAAAACCTTCATAAGTGCCCTGTTTCTCAGGGATAAGGGTGAACGAATGCACGACGGGATAAGCTTGAATAGCCTCGTCAATAAGCTGAAAGTACTCCTCAATTAACAAACTTCACACCTCCATATATATCTAAATTTTTTTGTAATCTCTTCAGCATCATTGATTCTCCAATCCACTCATCCAGTTCTAACGTCTCGGAAAATTCATCATTTTCATAGCGACGCCGAAACTCCTCTGTCGATAACTGATATTTATCCTCAAATTCCCGCAGTCTTGACTCTGTTCGCTGGATACTGTGAGCAAGCAATTGCAATTCTTTGGCTAGCATATCTTTGAAAAATAGCTTTAAGGAATCTGGATGCTTGCAGAGGATCTTGAGTTCAGCCATGTTTACCTCCTACGGTATATGGTTAATTACGTCGAGCCAGAGTATATGATATCATCAAAGGCCGATCGATGACACAGAACCCATATCCCGATAGCCTAAAATAATCATATCATGATAGCTTAACATAAAGATGAAACCTCTTTGAAATTTGTTGCGGCTCTATTCGATCGAGACCTGATGCCAACGGCGCTGAAAGTCGCAGCAGTGGTAGGATCGCTCCTGTTTACGATCGACCAAGGTGGGGCGCTGGTGCAAGGAAAGATGACAGGCGATCGCTGGATATAGCGAAGATATTTGTAGTGCCAATTGACAATTGACCACTGACCACTGTCCCGGAGACCATAACCTCTCCTTAACCAAACTTTTCTGCCAATCCCCCTTGCCAACTGCGCCCTACAGTCGGACACTGGATCGGAGAGTTTACAGGCAGTTGAGAGGTTTTTCTGTGAAAAGAGTATTAGGGATCATTCTCGGAGGAGGCGCAGGCACCCGGCTTTACCCGCTGACCAAGCTGCGGGCAAAGCCAGCAGTCCCCCTGGCAGGCAAATATCGCCTGATTGACATCCCCATCAGTAACTGCGTCAACTCAGAGATTTACAAAATTTACGTCCTGACGCAATTTAACTCAGCGTCCCTGAACCGTCATATCACCCGTACCTACAACTTCTCTGGCTTGACCGAAGGCTTTGTGGAGGTGCTAGCAGCACAGCAGACCAAAGAAAACCCCAGTTGGTTTCAAGGCACTGCCGACGCCGTGCGGCAATATCTCTGGTTATTTGAAGACTGGGACATTGACGAATACCTGATTTTATCAGGGGACCACCTCTACCGGATGAACTATCGGGATTTTGTCGGACGCCACCGAGAAACCGGTGCCGATATCACCCTCTCGGTCTTACCCATTGATGAGAAACGGGCCTCGGACTTTGGCTTGATGAAAATTGACAAGACAGGGCGGGTGATTGACTTCAGCGAAAAACCCAAAGGGGATACCCTCAAGCAGATGGCCGTGGATACCACTACCCTGGGACTGACGCCAGCAGAGGCGACTGAACGACCCTACATCGCCTCTATGGGGATTTATATCTTCAGCAAAGAGGTAATGAACAAACTGCTCAAGGACAATCCCGATCAGACTGACTTTGGTAAAGAGATTATCCCCGGATCGGCAAAAGACTACAACATTCAAGCCTACCTGTTCAAAGATTACTGGGAAGACATTGGTACAATTCAGGCATTCTATGAAGCGAACTTGGCCCTCACTCGGCAACCACAGCCGCCCTTCAGCTTCTACGACGAAAACGCCCCGATTTATACTCGCTCGCGTTTCTTGCCTCCCTCTAAGATTTTAGACTGTCAGGTGACCGAATCGATTATTGCCGAAGGCTGTATCTTGAAAAAATGCCGCGTCCAACATTCAGTTTTGGGAGTGCGATCGCGCGTAGAAGCTTCCTGTCTGATCGAAGATTCCCTGGTGATGGGTGCTGATTACTATGAACCCTTTGTTGAAAGTCAATCATCCTCAGACAAAGACGGCATTCCCGTGGGTATCGGTGCAGATACGACAATTCGCCGCGCCATCATTGACAAAAACGCCCGCATTGGTCGCCAGGTCCAAATTATCAATAAAGACTGGGTAGACGAAGCTGATCGGGAACAAGATGGATTCTACATCAAAAATGGTATAGTCGTGGTATTGAAAAATGCCGTAATTCCCGACGGAAAGATAATTTAGTTCAAATTCCCCCCAGTTCCTTGTCCGGACAATGACGAATGACCAGACTAATTCTGCTTATAGGGCTTCCTGGTAGCGGAAAATCCACTCTGGCACACCAGCTGATAGCGGAATGGCCCAGCTATCAGCTGGTTTCCACTGACGCTATCCGCGCTCAACTATTTGGCTCGGAAGCTATCCAGGGAGAATGGCTCCGCGTATGGCGTCAGGTGCAGCGACAATTCCAAACCGCCGTGGCCCAAAAGGCAACAGTAATCTATGATGCTACTAATGCTCAGCGGTGCCAGCGACGATGGGCGATCGCCCTGGCCCGGGAAACTGGCTTTACCCACATCACTGGCATCTGGTTGCGTACTCCCTTGCTAGCATGTCTGGAACGTAACCGCAACCGCCCGCGCCAAGTGCCAGAAGAAGTAGTCTTCCGAATGCACCGGCAATTATCTGGCGCTCCACCGGCAGTCAATGAAGGGATGGATTTTCTGATCTATTATGGAAAACAGCATGGTATTGTGGGGGAATTGCGATCGCCCGCGAGCAAAAACCGAACTCCAGGAGATGGAAATATTTGATAGCCTAAACAGTAACAGTAGTTTATCGAAAAAAATCAGTTAGTTGAATGTTTAGGCAACAGGAGAGAAGCATGGCGAAAACAGACTTCAAAGATTATTACTCCATCCTGGGAGTGAGTAAAAACGCTAGCGTTGAAGAGATCAAAAAGAGTTTCCGCAAACTGGCAAGGAAGTATCACCCCGATATGAACAGAAACGATAGGCTTGCGGAAGCCCGGTTCAAGGAAGTTAACGAAGCCTACGAAGTTTTATCAGACCCGGAAAAACGTCGCAAATACGACCAATTCGGTCAATATTGGAAGCAAGCTGGCAATGGATGGTCTGGCAGTAGTGGTGGTAGGGGAACTAATGTTGACTTTGGCGGCTTTGACTTTAGTCAGTACGGCAGCTTCGATGAATTTATTAATGAATTATTGGGTCGCATGGGCGGCGGCGGGGGGAGACAAACCTACAGTTACCGCAAGAATGGTGGTGGACCAACAGGATTTGGCGGCTTTGAAGATTTTGCCGGATTTGGTGGCGCTTCCGGGGCGGGTTCTGGGGCGGGCCCAGATGCAGAAGCAAATCTCACCCTCAGTCTATCGGAAGCATTTGCTGGAGTCCAGAAGCGTCTGAGTTTGGGTTCGGAAGTGATAGACGTGCGCATTCCGGCTGGGGCGAAACCGGGTAACCGCATTCGTGTCAAAGGGAAAGGTAAAATGAACCCCCGCAATGGGCAAAGGGGAGATTTGTACTTAAAAGTAGGAATTGCCCCTCACTCCTTCTTCCAATTCGAGGGCGATAATCTCGTCTGTGAAGTACCCGTGACACCCGATGAAGCCGTACTCGGGGCATCCGTGGAAGTTCCTACCCCTGATGGCAGCGTCAGCGTACAGGTCCCCGCAGGTATCCGTCCAGGTCAATCTCTGCGACTGCGGGGCAAAGGCTGGCCTCATCCTCAAGGCGGACGGGGAGACCAGCTGGTGAAAATTGCGATCGCCATTCCCAAAGATCTGAGTAAGACGGAAAAGGAATATTACGAAAAAATTCGTACCAGTCGCAGTTACAATCCCCGCCAACATTTATCTGGGGTGCGGCTATAACAGGTCTAGAACTCTAGGGAAAACGCATCTAAATTCCGGAAGCCTTTCCCAGCAAGGGTTTGAGAATTTGATCAGTATTTATACTCGATCGTGCTGAAACCCTTGCCCTGTAAGCATTTCAAGAATAAGATGCGTTCGCCCTGTCTAGAACTCCCAGCAAAGTATCCACCTCAGCATTAGAGTCTAAAAAAGAGAACAGGTGTTTATAACGCAAGATTCCCTGCTTGTCAAGGACAAACTGGGCGGGTAGGGGTGCCCCTAATGCTTGTCCGACTTTGTAAGCCCGAAAAGTCCGGCAGCTAGGGTCAGCAAGCAACGGCATTTTTAAGCCCAAATCTTGCACCACGATTTGGCTTTGTTCGGTGTCCGTACTGGTAATCATCAACAGTTCTGCGCCCCGACTGGTAAACTGTTCGTAATTTTCATTCAGGGCTTTGATGTGGGGTTTGCAAAGGGGGCAATATTGCTTTTCAGTGAAAATTCGGGTAAAGGCAACAATAACTGGTTGTTTTTCCCGGTAATCTGATAACTTGACTGTCCCGGAATTAGTAATATCGGGTAGTTCAAAGTCCGGGGTTTTATTTCCCAAGCTGAAGGTAGTGGTGGCAGGAATGGGGAAAAAGTTTTTCCTAAACCGCTCATTTTTAATGTCTGTTAAAGTCAGCATAGTAAAAGGGATTAGAGATTGGCAATTTAGCGTTTGTAGTTGCGCTTTAGCGCTAAAGCGCAACTACTTCCCGACAGATGACTAAACAGCGGCAAAGTATACTTTAGACTTGACCGGATCGGGGTTCATAGTCTTGTCTCCGGGCTTCCAGTCAGCCGGGCAAACTTCATCTGGATGAGTTTGCACGTATTGGAGGGCTTGCAGTATCCGCAGGGTCTCATCAACGTTGCGACCGAAGGCGAGGTTGTTGATGGTAGCATGTTGGATGATGCCCTCTTTGTCAATGATGAATAGACCTCGTAGGGCAATGCCCGCTTCGGGATCGAGTACGTTGTAAGCGGCGCTGATTTCTTTTTTGATGTCGGAAACCAAGGGATAGTTGAGATCGCCGACGCCGCCTTCCTTACGGTCTGTCTGAATCCATGCTAGGTGAGAAAACTCGCTATCTACGGAGACGCCGAGAACTTCTGTGCCTAGCTTCTTGAATTCCTCAAACCGATCGCTAAATGCGGTAATCTCAGTGGGGCAAACAAAGGTGAAGTCCAGGGGATAGAAGAATATGACGACATATTTACCCTGATAGTCAGACAGCTTAATCGTCTTGAATTCTTGATCGACTACAGCAGTCGCAGTAAAGTCCGGGGCCGGTTGTCCCACCCGCAGGCATCCTTCAGTCATAATTGAGTCTCCTTCACAAATCGTTACAAGTAGATCGTAGTCATAACGATTATGACTATAGCATAATTGGACTGAAATCCTGGGGCACGAGAGGCCTCTACAGTCCCGATTACTCGACCGTTACTCTGCAATCGGGAGACAGTGTAACTTTAGAGGCGAGAGTGGAATGGCCCGAGGCATCAGCGATGTCTCTGGGGTAGTGCGAATACGATGTCTCCCCTTTTGTGCGATTACGATGTCTCCGTATCGGTGCTCTGCGTAGTGCGAATAGCGCGCGCAGAGCACATCGGAGTATTGCTTCTAGCGCTCTCCGGAGACATCGAGCTCCCAGGAGACATCGAGCTCCCCAGAGACATCGAAACCCCCCGTGAGTAACTCGGATTTTCAGGAAGCTGTTGTCTCCGAAGAACTTCGACTGGAAAGGATTTATGGCCATCTACTCTCTCGGACAGATAACCCAATTTGGCGTCAATTGCCGCGGGCAGGCGATCGCTTTCTCGTTTACCGGGCCGACCTTGCTAGTCCGACAGTGATTGCTGGTTATCATTGGTTTAATGACTGGGGTCGGGATACTCTCATTGCCTTGCCTGGGTTGACTTTAACTACCCAGCCCTTTGACGTGGCCCGGGGACTGCTGTCAACTTTTGGTCGCTATTGCCACAAGGGATTGATTCCCAATAATTTTCCCGATCGGGGTTGCGATCCAGCTTACAACAGTATCGAGGCTGCCCTGTGGTGGATTGAAATTTTGGGGCTATACCTGGAAGCGATGTCTCTAGGGTAGTGCGGTGCGATTCGTTCTAGTCTAACGTGGGCAACTACGGAACGCTAGGCCAGGTCCAAACTGGTAACTCTGGTATTCATGGGGGTTAGATTCCCTCTCTCCAAGTGTGGGAGTAACACCGGTCCTTAGTGCTGCTGAGTCACATCACGGTGGTGCGGAGCAAGGACTTAAATGTAGGATAGCTAGCAGCCTAAGCTAGTGACGCCGCTAGGAAAGATGCTAATGGCTAGAACAAGCGAACCTGTGTACGCCTCGTTATCTAGAACCAGCGAAATAAGGCTTAAAGCGCTGGCCCAAAAGGGAAATGGTAGTTTGTGCTGGTTCTTGCACTTGGCCAGTATCGCACTCTAAGAACTCCCGGGGTATAGCAGGGGCCTAAAAGTATCGTGAAATGATACTAGGGAACGAAGTAACTTCTCGTGTGCTGTCTAGATTGGACAAGTTAGATGTAAAGCGCAAGCCGCGAGGGGAGAGATAGCCCGAGAAGCTAATGCCTAGGGTAACGCCTATGGATATGATGGGGTGTTCCTCATCCAGCTGACGCGGGTTGGTTAAAGTAGGAAATCTTGGGTAAGAGTATCTCTAAGACGCCGGAGGCCTCTCGAAGGTTGGATGACTGGTAAAACAGACTTGGAAATGGTAATACTAAAGGTTATCTGGCAGCGCCGCTTACCAACCAGGAAAGGAGTGAAATCGCATGAGATGAGGGACAAGTGGAGCAATCCGTAGTAATCCTAGTAGTGACAATGCCCTACTTGCCAGTAGCCGGATGCGGTGAAAGTCGCACGTCCGGTTCCGAATGGGAGGGTTAGGGGGTGACCCCTAGCTCGACCCCGACTAATACGATGTCTCCCCTTTTGTGCGATTATGATGTCTCCGGAGTAGTGCGAATAGCGCAAGGCGTGGAGACATCGAGCTCCCAGTAGACATCGAGCTCCCCAGAGACATCGAAGACCCAGGACTGGGATTTCTGAGAGCAACAATATCCGATCCGGCGGCAGATTTACAAAGGTTTCCGAGGCGGCACTCTCTATAATCTGCGTTGACCCTAGGGATGGATTGATGACTTGGGAAGCGCCCGGTGTGGCCCTGACTTGGATGGATGCTGTCATTGACGGTTGCCCGATCGCCCCCGTCCGGGCAAACCGGTGGAAATTAATGCCCTTGGTACTCGGCTTTGTGCTGGATCGCTCAGTGGGCCCAGCAACTGGGGCATCATGAGATCGCTTGCCAGATATGCACGAGAAGCCCAGCAAGTCAAGGCATCTTTACAAAAGTTTGGGAATGGAAAGCTGGGATATCTTTACGATCGCATCGATCTGGATGACAGGGCCGTGTCTCTTGGATAGTGCGATTAGCGCTTCCAAGAGACACGGCGGGGGATGCAAGCATTCGCCCGATTGCGCTGCGCGATCGACAAGGTAAAATACTCCTTGGCCCCATCAAGCAACCGCACCCCTCTGGCAACCGACAGAAAAAGTCTGGTTTGAGCCTTTGACGTACCGCTCGATGTCGCGGATAATGGTAAGCTTGATGGTTGCAAATAATGACGATCGCAGGTAAAGTAATGACTGTAGCAGATGACAAAACTATTGTCCGTGAGTATTTTAACGCGACTGGCTTCGAGCGGTGGCAGAGGATCTATGGCGATGGCGAGGTGAATAAAGTCCAGCTGGATATCCGCAAGGGACATCAGCAGACGGTTGATACGGTGCTCTCCTGGCTGCAGGCGGATAATAATATCAAAGGATTATCAGTCTGCGATGCGGGTTGTGGTGTGGGTAGCCTCAGTATTCCCTTGGCCCAAGCGGGTGCGCAAGTCTATGGGAGTGATATTTCTGAAAAAATGGTGACAGAAGCATCCTCCAGGACCAAGGCGGCGATCGGCAACAACGATAATCCTACTTTTATTGTCCAGGATTTGGAGCAATTAAGCGGCAGCTACCACACGGTTATTTGCCTGGATGTGCTGATTCACTATCCTCAAGAAAAAGCAAGTGAGATGATCGGACATCTCTGTTCTTTGGCCTCCTCTCGTCTGATTATCAGTTTTGCCCCCAAAACTCTGGCTTTGTGTATACTCAAGAAAATCGGTAGTTTATTTCCCGGTCCTAGTAAGACAACTCGCGCTTACATGCATCGCGAGGTAGATGTGGTCAAGATGCTCGAAAACAATGGCTTTTCTATTGCACGTGATGCCATGACTAAGACTAGCTTTTATTACTCTCGCATCCTCGAAGCTACTCGCATTCCCTCCTAGCCCCCCCACCCCCTAAAGGGTGAGGCTACATGAACAAAGCCCGCCGGCGCGGGCTATGAAGTTAATGTTCGAAAATAATTTAATGATGACAAGAATTTTTCTGGCGATCGCCTCTATTTTCGGGGCCCTGGCGGTAGCAGCAGGTGCCTTTGCTTCTCATGCATTAAAGGATCGGTTAACGGAGAAGGCTTTGAGTATTTTTGAAACCGGGGCCAGATACCAAATGTATCATGCTTTGGCGCTGCTGATGGTGGCGTTGCTGTTAAGTCGCGCCGAAGCTTCCCAGACCTTTATCGTAGCAGGAGGATGGGCCTTCGTTGTAGGAATTGCTATTTTTTCTGGCCGCTTGTATGCTTTGAGTTTAACAGGTATCAAGTGGTTCATTTGCTTGGGACTCTGTAATTGTAGGCTCAATATTGTAATCTCCTTGGTTTCGTTTATCCTGAGCATCAATTAGGTAACGATGGAACTCTATAGGAACGCGCCCAGTACGGGCAAAGTCTCGACCAAATGCTGAAATTACAGCTGCATGGCTAGAGAATGTTAAACCATCCTCTAACAAGCATGCTTCAGCAATATAAAACATTGTATAATAAGCCCGTGATGCGGCAAAATCAGGTAGTGAATGATTCGCTAGTAACTTAGCTGCTTGCAGACTTTCATCAGCCTTTCTCAGAAGGGAAGCTTGTTCTGGTGTCAAATTGGTACTCCTTCCCGTCGAACATTGAGGAAAAACGGACTATTTTCTGACTGGAAACGCAGTAATGACACAAAAGCGCGGGAAATGACTACCGTATGTTCTAGGCACAAAGTCGCAGTAAATTCACCGGTACGATCGATTTCTTCCCAGGCATTAACGTCATCTTTGAGAACTACCAAAACATCAATATCGGAGTCCGGTCGAGCATCTCCTCTCGCTTGAGAACCATAAAGAATTAACCGCACTAGACGTTCTCCATAAAATGTCTTAAAATAATGACGCAGTTCTGTCAAAATATCTGGCAATTTCTCTTTCATAGCATACCTCCTACCTATCTGAATAGGAAGCGAGCGCCCGCCCGTTCGCTCCCTTTCCCACTTAAAAGTCTTGAGGATAACCGCTTTCGACAATTTGACAGGCTATCTGTTCGTAGACAGAGGGATTCTCTGGGGCAATGGTTGCTAAACCATCCACGTAACGATTATACATGCAAAAGGCAGCAGCAATCAATACGGTATCGTGAATTTCCCGATCGCTGGCACCTTGTTTCCGCGCCCGTTCGACGTCTGCTTCTGTTACGAGATTCCCTCCCATTTGGACTTTGCCAGCAATTGCGAGCAGGGCCTTCATTTTCTCGCTGATGTCTGCGCTTTCAATATCCTGCTTGACAGCATCTACCGCAGGACTTTTCTCTTGCAGCAGTTCTCGGGCGATCGCCCCATGAGCCGAGCTGCAAAAATTGCATTCATTCCGGTAAGATACATAGGAAGCAATCAGTTCTCGTTCTCCCTGGGATAAGGGCGACTCCTCGCAGCAGTTCTGCTAATTGGTTTAGAGATTTACCGGTGTCCGGTCGATATTTGAACAAACCTAAAATTCCCGGTAAACCTGCTGGTAAATTAATATGTGGCATTTTCTCTCCTGATTATCTGGCGACTGATATCGAGATTATTTGTTACCCGTTTTAACAAATGCCGCTGGACTTGAGTTAATCCTATTTGCGGGCGTATATGAGCGATCGCTGCTTCTGCTTGCGTCCCATTTTCCGCTAGCTTCTTGGCAACTAAAAGGGCAGCGGCAACTGTGGCCGATCGCCCGTGTCCCAAGGCACAATGAATATACATGTTTCCCTGCCACAGGACAAGTTGTTTGAGGAGTTCCCTAAAGGGGCGATCGCCGGGCACCATTCCGTCCAAGGTGGGAAGGCAGATATAAGTTTTTCCGGCTATTACCTTTGGCACGGCAGGAAATTCCGCAGTTAGATCGACTATTAAATTAATATTAGCAGGCAGTTCGTGCCAAAAGGGTCGGCGTCCCAACCAAATTCCCGGCCCGATCTCGTGACAGCATTCCTCTTTACTTGCTATTCTTTGTACGTGCCAGATACTCCAGGTGAGTAATAGATAGGGCAATAATAGGGCGATCGCCCACCAGGCCATGCTGCCGTCGGACTGCTTGCCAAATACCTTTGCTCCTAACCCCCCATAGGCTATGCCTACAATGATAAAACTAACACCGCACCAGCAGAAAAGCCAGCTCGCAATATCTGTCTGGAGGGAGAGGACGATCGCGCCTATTACGTTTGTGATAAAGATAAAACTATACTTCATCAACCAATATCATGTCTGATTAAATGTTTATAATAAAAAATGGATCATCTGTAGGTTGAGTTGAGGCACGAAACCCAACACGCTTTGTTTCGCATTCCACCTTCTGGTATAATTCCCCTTTCTCCCCTTGGTGGGCGGTATACAATTCCCCTTGGTGGGCTGTACTTCATCAGTTATATCAAATCCAGCCTTGGTGGGCACCGCCCACCCTACATTCAAACAGTATAACTAATTGTTACTACCCCTACCCTGTCTGAGGAGGAAGTTTCTCCCAAGGCATAGTGAACTGTACACCATTCCCCACCCAGAATGAAATTGAGATTGTAAGTCTTGGCATTGTGCAGTTGTTCTGCAAAAAAATCGATAAAGTCTAACTCGAACTTGTTTTCGCTGAGTACTTCTTCTAATTCCTCTCTTGCTTCTGCTAATTCTGCTTCTATTTCCTCAAGTTCTTCTGTCCCACCTTCTCCTTGTTCCTCAAGTTCTTGTTCCAGTTCCGCTATTTCTTCTTGATACTCCTCTATTTCTCTGCCGTACTCATCAGAGACTCTCATAAAGTCCTTGATTTCCTTTACTTCTAAAAATCCGGCCTTCTCTAATAACTCGTGCATCACATCCTCGCGACTATCTGTGACGACAATCTCCCAATCATTCCCCACGTACAAGCTATTTTCTGACGCTTTCGTTTTTTGCTCCATTTGACTGGCGATCGCCTGAATTTGCTCCACCAGTTGAGCGGTACTTGCGCTAACTGATTCTAGATCGGGCATGACGCATACTGGCGATGTGCTAAATCCTGATTGCTGCTTAAGTCCCAATCCAATCCATTCTCCAGAACTCGACGAACATATTATCATGGGAATTCCCAAACTGCCAAACCAACCACTTTCAACTGGAAACCATTCTTGCAATTCACCTGGGAGTTTGACTAGACGATAGCCATATATCCTTAAGTCCCGATCGGCCAGCAGCGATAGCAGATTTTCGTAAGGTCCGATCGCCGTTTTTGGTTGGGTGTGGCGAATGCGATCGAGAAAATATGCCGGTTCCAAAGGAATCAGACCTTTGTTATCCACCAGGAAGTTTTCTAATGTGAACGGACCTTTTTCATCCACGTCCCAAGCGACTATCTCATAAGGTGCATCCCCGACTAAGCTGTAAAACTCGTCTTTTGTTAACTCTGACAGGGCCGCAACTATTTGCTCGGTTTCCGCTTTCATGACATTCTACCTCCAAAGCTCATCCTATTATACCCCTCGTTCCCAGTCTCTGGCTGGGAACGGGACTTCAGAGGCTCTGCCTCTAGTTACAACTACTGCAATTATACTCCTGCTTACCCCTCGTTCCCAGTCTCTGGCTGGGAACGGTGCTCCAGAGGCTCTGCCTCTAGTTACAACTACTGCAATTATACCCCATAACGCAGCATTCATCGCTGTTGGGTTGAGGCACGGATACTGTTGGCGAATGTGCTACCAAGCATCTTACATTGAGTATTACTAATCGCCCAAGTAAAGATTTCTCGTTCTTGTAGCACGATCTTATTCGTCTTTCGAGATGGATTTCGCCAACAGCATCAGGCACGAAACCCAACCTACATTCTGACATTATCAATTCCCCATCTCTTCGCACCTTATCTGGTCATCTGCCACAACCTTATCGTACCATCGGCACTCCCGGAAACGAGGATTTGACCGTCCCGACTAAAAGCAACAGCTGTCACCGCGCCAGCATGTCCTTCTATGGGTTTTATTTCTTCCCCTGATGCTACATCCCAGCACCGCACTGTCTTATCGGCACTCCCAGAAGCCAGTATTTTACCATCATTGCTAAATGCAACGCTGGTCACATCATCTGCATGTTCTGCTAGTCTGTTTAGTTCTTCTCCTGATGCCACATCCCACAACTGCACTGTTTTATCAGCACTCCCAGAAGCAAGAATTTTGCCATCATTACTAAATGCCACGCCAGTCACGGATCCATCTTCTTGTAGTTGCTTTAATTGTTGCCACGAACCCGCATCCCACAACCATAGGTTTCCATATCTACATCCAGAAGCGAGGAATTTGCCATCAGGAGAAAAGGCGATGCCAGTCACGCGACTACTACTGCCATGTGCCAACAATACTTCCATCTGTTTCCCCGATGCTACATCCCACAACTCGATTTTATCACTCCAAGGAGAACCCAAAGCGAGGGTTTTGCCATCTGGACTAAACGCTAAACTGCCTGCTTCCGAACGACCTCCTTCTAGTTGCCCTAGTGATTGTCCCGACCCGACATCCCACAATATTACCTTATCCCTCCACAGGCAAGCAGAAACTATTGTTTTTCCATCTGGACTAATGGCAACTCGGATCTCCTTACCCTCATGTCCTTCTAGTTGCCGCAGTTCTTGCCCCGATGCCACATCCCAGCACTGCACTATTGAATCGTAACTACTCCCGGAAACCAGGATTTCACGATCGGGACCGTTAGGGGCGATCGCCAGGTTGGTGACGCCATTAGTCCCTTCTAGTCGCCTAATTTCCTGCCCCGATGCCCCATCCCACAATCGCACTTTCCCATTCTGACTGCCAGAGATTATTTTTTGACCATCCTGAGTAAAGGCAACGCAATTTACTATACCATCATCTCCTTCCAGTTGCTGTAGTAACTGTCCCGATCGCAGATCCCACAACTGCACCATAGTCGGGGTCGAGCTGGGGGTCGCCCCCCAACCCTCCCATTCGAAACCGGACATGCGACTTTCACCGCTGGGGCTTGTCCTTAGAACAGTTAGGGATTACTCCCATTGTCCCTCATCTCATGTAATTTCTCCCCTTTCCTGGTTGGTAAGTGGCACTGCCAGATAATTTTTAGTATTACCATTTTCTCAAGTCTGTTTTACCAGTCATCCCACCTTAGCTACGCCAGGTATTGGGGCATGTTAGGGATACTTTTGCCCAAGATTTCCTACTTTCACCAACCCGCGTCTGCATGTTGAGGCATTATTATCTGTTCCTCAACTTATCCATAGGAATTACCCTAGGCATTAGCTTCTCGGGCTATCTCTCCCCTCATGGCTTACGCTTTACATCTAACTCGTCCAAATGAGGACAGCACATGAGAGGTTACTTCGTTCCCTGGTATCATTTCGCGATACTTTTAGGCCCCTGCTATCCTCCGGGAGTTCTTCGAGCACGATGCTGATAAAGGAAAACTACTAGCACTAACTTCCATTTCCCTTTTGGGCCAGCGTATAAGCCTTATTCCGCTGGTTTAACTTAACGAAGTTTACACAGGTTCGCTTGCTCTAACCTTGAGTATCTTTCCTAGCGGTGTCACTGACATAGGCTGCCAGCTATCCTACATTTAAGTCCTTGCTTCGCACCGCAGCGATGTGACTCCGCAGCACTAAGGACCGGTGTCACCCCCATGCTTAGGGGAGGGGAATTTAACCCCTATGAATACCAGAGTTACCAGTTTGGACCTGGCCTAGTGTTCCGTATTTGACTACGTTAGACTAGAAAAAATCGCACTTCCTTAAAATTATCACAAGCACAAGCAAGGATTTGACCGTCCGGACTAAAGGCCAAGCTATGGGTGCTACCTCTAGTTTCCAGTTTCCGTAGTTGTCGTGCCGATGCCACATCCCATACATAACACTTCTTCGGCGATCGTTTGACCGTCCGCACTAAAGGTCAGGTTGGCGATATCTCTATTAATTCCAGTTTCTAGTTGCTGTAGTAGTTGCCCTGATGCTATATCCCACAAATATACCATCCCATCCTTTCCTCCAGAGGCGATCGTTTGACCATCTGGACTGAACCACTCAATATTCGATCGAAATGTCTTTTTAGTTGTCGGATTTTTTGCCCCGATCCAATATCCCACAACTTCACATTGTCTTCTCCTCGGACAGCAGCAGCGATTATTTGATTGTTCCGACCGAACGACTTAAAACATCACCACCATGTCCTTCTAGTCGCCGTCGAACTTGCCCCGATGTCAGATCCCACAAATAGATATCCTGATGCCAACTCAATGCTAATATATTACCGTCGGGACTGAGAACTCCACCTGTAGCAGGACTATCTATCTCCCAGAGAATTTCGTTATTACTGAAGTTCCATAATGCTGCGCCGCTACTCGAACAGAGTATCGCCAACTGATTATTCAGGGGAATAACATTGTTTATGCTACCCCGCCCCAGTCGTTTTACCATCCCCTGTTCTTTCAGGAATGGTAAGATAAAATTACCTCCCAGAGTTATCACATTTGCTGATGAGGGCGATGTCTGTCTATTTCCCATAGCTTTAATTTTTTAAACTCTGCTTAACAATCGGAACGGAAGCAGTTCCGATAATTTTTATATCTTCCGTCCCCAATGAATAGTCTTAGTTATTATCCTTCTTTTGCAAAATAATCATTCCTCGAGAACGATCGCATGACGAATCTTTATCGACACATGCTTGATACATCAGATCTATAGGACACTTCCAGAAACGAGTGTATCGCTTAGGATTTGTATCGGCAATCGTGATTTCACGAGAACTGGGATTATAGTCTGCTAAAAGCGAAAAATGTCCTCCTTCCAGATTGGGGTTGTTGTGAGCAATTTTGGTATTAAAGTTGAAAATGTGAATGTCACTTGTATTTGAAACAGCTTTTTCCACAGTTTCCATAAACTTCTCCAGCGTCATTGATGGATTGTCAAAATATTCCATACTCACAGTGAGTGGTAAGTTGGCATTCTCGACATATTTTACACAGGTATCGTATGTCTCCGCCAATGTCATGCCATCATCTAGAACCGAAGCGATCGGTAGCCTCGTTACATATAAAATATCATCTACCGTTGTCGGAAAGCCTAACGCCGTTGCCGCATAGGCGATCTCCGTGACGTTACAACAACGAATCGGTTGTTGTAATTCGCTCAGCTTAATATTGTCCATATCTTTCATGATTGCTCTCCTCTTTTCCTGTGATTTGTTTCTACTTCTTGTACGGGACATCTTCGTAAAATAGCTTCTAGGTCATCTTTACCCGCCAGCTTAATGTTTTTTTAAGATTTGCCCTTGTCTCAGCGGGTTGATACCGGCGATCGCACCTGGTACTGAACCGATTGGATCTCATAGGCTATGGCACACTTTTATCATATCATAGGGGTTTACGGGCCATAAATGCTGCATGGGCTGGCGGCAGATTGTAGGAACCGTGACGGCGTATAATCTCAACTTGGAAACCCACTCGACCCAGTTCTTCTGCCAGATCGGTTGCTTTGTATAGCTGCTGATGGTGGACTTCATCATCCCGTAGGTAATGTTCCCCCACTTGGCGCAAGCTGATAATTCTACGAGTTAATATTTCCCGTTCTCTATCCTCGGACTTCTCGAACATTACGATCCAATCTTCTCCTTCCTTGAACCCCTGATTTGTGCTTCCTGACGTTACCTGTCCTGGTTCGGCAATGTCGAAGATTAACAGACCTCCAGAACTTAACCCATTGTATATGCGATCGCACAGCTGCACCACCCCCGCCCGATCGCCATCTGGGTCGAACAAATAGTTAAAGCATTCCCCAACGGAGATCGCCGCATGACAAGGGGGGATATCTATTTGGAACAGCGACCCGAGAATCAAGTCAGCATCTGGCACTCTCCTGCGAGCAATTAATAGCATTGACTCGGAGATATCCACTCCGAGAACGCGATAACCAGCATTTGTGAGTGCTTGGGTCAATAGCCGGGGTCGAGCCTATTGTCACCCCCCGACCCTCCCTTTCGGAACCGGACGTGCGACTTTCACCGCATCCGGCTACTGGGAAGCAGGGCCTTGTTACGACTAGGATTACTAAGAATCACTTCTGTTGTCCCTCATCTCATGCGATTTCACTCCTTTCCTGGTTGGTAAGTGGCGCTGCCAGATAACCTTTAGTATTACCATTTTCAAGTCTGTTTTACCAGTTATCCTGACCTACCCTTTCGAGCGGCTCCCGGCATATTAGAGTTACTATTACCCAAGATTTCCTACTTTCACCAACCCGCGTCAGCATGTCGAGGCATCCTAACCTATTCCTCAACGTATCCATAGGCATTACCCTAGGCTTTAGCTTCTCGGGCTATCTCTCCCCTCATCGCTTCCGCTTTACATCTAACTTGTTCCACCATTGGCAGAACAGCGTACAAGAGGTTACTTCGTTCCCTATTATCATTTCACGATGCTTTTAGGTCCCTGCTATATCCCGGGAGTTCTTCGAGTGCGATGCTAGTCACGAACTAATACTAGCACTAACTACCATTTCCCTTTTGGGCCAGCGTTTAAGCCTTATTCCGCTGGTTTATGTTTACGAGACTTGCACAGGTTCGCTTGTTCTAACCATGAGCATCTTTCCTAGTGGCGTCACCGGTTCAGGCTACCAGCTATCCTACATTTAAGTCCTTGCTTCGCACCACGGCGATGTGACTCCGCAGCACTAAGGACCGGTAGTACCCTCGACCCCCCACACCTGGGGAGAGGGAATTTAACCCCCATGAATACCAGAGTTACCAGTTTGGACCTGGCCTAGCGTTCCGTATTTGTCTACATTAGGCTAGAACGAATCGCACAGTCCGCTACCACAACCCAAGTCTAGCACTAAACCGTCCCGAATTTGGTGACGTTCTAGGATTTCCAGTATCCCGGGAGCAGATTTCAGAGCGTAATCGCTGAAACCGACATCGTGAATATACGCGAGTTCTTCTTTGTACCACTCTTCCATAGGGTTTTGTACTCGATCGCAAGTTTTCTCCATAGTAGCACGTCAATGATATCATATAAACCAGGCAACGAATAGCGAAACCTGGTTTTTGGGATCCTTCAAGTAGATTATGGAATAAAAATTCGCCTTGCACCCATGTAGTTCTCAATGTCCATTGCTATTTCAATCAGGCGATCGACTATTTTGGTAATCCCGTTCATAAAGTCTATCTACATTTCCAATTGTAACTACGGGGAGTGAAGTTAGCGTATTTTCTTCCCGCAACACTTGTTCGAGGGAGTCTTCTCCTTTCATCTTGCGATTCCCTGTCAGTAAAATCATCTGATTCTCTTGAGCAAAACGCCAAACTATGCGATCGTTACTATTGATTGGCATTTTTACCTCTTCAAAAGTAATAAAACGAATCGGCAATAAATCAAGCCAGCCTTCAGCCGCAATATTACCCAAAAGGATCAGGGCATGACCCTCAATATTATGGTCGATGAGAAAAATCATAGGTTATTTTACCACGTTTAGCTTTTCTTGCCTGAAGTTTTTCCCAAGCTGCTTCTCGACCCGGTGGTGGTGGCAGTTTGGCAATTCTGGCAAATAATTCCCGATTGCGTTCTTCCCAGTATTGCCGAATTGACTCTGCCTCTTTCAAGACAATTTGATACTCCGCTTCCACTTCATCTCGATTTGCTTCTATTGCACTACAAGGAAAAGTTAGGACGTATAATCAAGCAAGGAACAGCGACGGAGGAAAACTCAGATGCCGGCCCCTTATAGCTATGACTTTCGGAAAAAGGCCCTCGAAGGCTATAAGCGAGGAGAAAGAAAAAACTCATATATGTCGTTTGCTGAAAATTAGTCGTAATACTTTAGACTTATGGCTAAAGAAGGAGGCAGAAACTGGAGATTTTCGCGCGGAGAAGATGGGAACCAAAAGCTCCTGTCGAAAAATTAAAGATGAAGAAAAATTTCTAGAATTTCTCGAATAACATGGAGGAAAAACACAAAAAGAAATGGCCAAGCCGGTGACACAACAAACCATCAGCAAAACGGGGTATTAGTCGTAAAAAAAAGACCTATGGATATCGGGAAAGAGACGAAAAGAAGCGTCAATAATTTCTGAGGTTACTCGACAATATCGACCATAAAAATAGGATATATGTAGATGAGGCAGGTATAGATAATAGAGAGGAATATCCTTATGGCTACTGTAAAATTTGCGAACGGTTTGAGGCTCTAAGATCCGGAAAGCGAACAGAGAGAATCAGTTGGATAGCTGCACAAAGAGAGGATAGAGTTTTTGCCCCTTTCACCTTTTGTGGCGGATGTAATAAAGATGTATTTGAAGCCTGGGTATAACTATGTCTAATACCACAATTAGAGTCGGGAGATGTAGTCATTATTGACCATGCAAGTTTTCAGAAATCGCTCCTTGTTCGAGAATTAATAGAAGAGGCCGGATGCCAACTGTTATATTTACCCACCTATTCTCCAGACTTAAATAAAATAGAACGTTGGTGGTTTATCCTGAAGAACTGGATGAAGCAGAGAATGGATGAATTTGAGAATATACAAGACTGCGCGGCGTTTCAACAATGTCCTAACGTTTTCGCGTAGTGCTATATATATGACATTGCTGCTGAAAATTGTTCATCAGTGACATAGAAATAATGACGGATTAACTTGGGTGGATAGCCTGCATGGATGTAGTCCATCAATTGGTAAAGCGTGATTCTAGTGCCGGCGATCGTCAGATTCTGTCCGAATGATTAATTCCTGTCGATCAGAATCACTAGTCATATCCACAGCCTCCTGCAATTTTTCTCTATCATAACACGCGCGATCGTATCTGAGAAACCCTGTTTCTCCAATAAACAGGGTTTCTGGGCTCCTTCTAGTTTACATCTGAATAATTGCACATGCAAAAAATCAGTGTGGGTTAGGCTGCTTCCCTAGATACTGACTTCTTATGCAACACCATCAACTGTTCTGGAATTAAGCCCAGTGAGGAGTAAGTACGTCCATTACGATCGCAGAACTCTACTTCAAATGCACTACCATCTGCAAGAATGTCAACCACTGTCCTGACTTGTCCAGTCCACAAATTTGCTTCCGGTATATCAACCGTAACCGCGACTACATCTAACAGTTTGATTTTATTCGTCATCATCTTCGCCCTTCATACTCCCAACCTTAAATTTAATTCTCGTGCTTTGGGTCGTTATTCCGCCGTTTTGAAGATAAGTTCACTACCTGTCTTCCACTTGCAGCTTCCCGCCTCTGCAAGTCGGCAAATATCGCATCGAAGTCATAGTTGAAAGACTTAGCGTATTCTTCACGAATTCGATATATTTCTTCGAGAATCTCGTCCTGCCACATGATTTATTCTCCCATTATATAGTACCTTGGGTAAAGCGCTACCCTCGCAAACGCTAAAGCGTTTACTACGAACGGCGCAGTGCGATTCGTTCTAGTCTAACGTGGGCAACTACGGAACGCTAGGCCAGGTCCAAACTGGTAACTCTGGTATTCATGGGGGTTAGATTCCCTCTCTCCAAGTGTGGGAGTAACACCGGTCCTTAGTGCTGCTGAGTCACATCACGGTGGTGCGGAGCAAGGACTTAAATGTAGGATAGCTAGCAGCCTAAGCTAGTGACGCCGCTAGGAAAGATGCTAATGGCTAGAACAAGCGAACCTGTGTACGCCTCGTTATCTAGAACCAGCGAAATAAGGCTTAAAGCGCTGGCCCAAAAGGGAAATGGTAGTTTGTGCTGGTTCTTGCACTTGGCCAGTATCGCACTCTAAGAACTCCCGGGGTATAGCAGGGGCCTAAAAGCATCGTGAAATGATACTAGGGAACGAAGTAACTTCTCGTGTGCTGTCTAGATTGGACAAGTTAGATGTAAAGCGCAAGCCGCGAGGGGAGAGATAGCCCGAGAAGCTAATGCCTAGGGTAACGCCTATGGATATGATGGGGTGTTCCTCATCCAGCTGACGCGGGTTGGTTAAAGTAGGAAATCTTGGGTAAGAGTATCTCTAAGACGCCGGAGGCCTCTCGAAGGTTGGATGACTGGTAAAACAGACTTGGAAATGGTAATACTAAAGGTTATCTGGCAGCGCCGCTTACCAACCAGGAAAGGAGTGAAATCGCATGAGATGAGGGACAAGTGGAGCAATCCGTAGTAATCCTAGTAGTGACAATGCCCTACTTGCCAGTAGCCGGATGCGGTGAAAGTCGCACGTCCGGTTCCGAATGGGAGGGTTAGGGGGTGACCCCTAGCTCGACCCCGACTAACGCTAAAGCGTTTACTACGAACTCACGCCAGTCCCACCAACTTTTCGCTCAACTCCCACAGGCGCTTCGCTTTGTCATTATCCAGCGCCTCGTCCGATACTTCTTGCACGAAGGACTTCCGGCCTTTCTTCTGTCGGTTCCCCCAACTCCAATAGGCCCCTGACTTATTATATTCTGGATCTGCTACTACCGCTGCTACCCGATCGCCCGCCAATTCCTCGGACACGTACCCTCCCGTAATATTCTTTTGAAACAGGGGGAAGATTTTCTGGAACAGGGGATAGTGATTGCGAAATAGAGCCGTTTCCGCCACGCATCCCGGATAAAGGGAACTGAAGATAATGCCAGTTTCATCGTGATAGCGCCGATGCAGTTCCCGCATCGTCAGCACATTGCACAGCTTGCTATCCTTGTACGCTTTGCCCGACTTAAACTTCTTGCCGTTAATCATCGCGATCGGGGGTTTAAACCCTTCTTCAAACCCCTTCAGATCCCCCAAGTCTGGGGGTGCTGGAATGGGAATCTTTCCTCCCAACTCCTTCGGGTTAGCTGTCACAGTTCCCAAAATCACCAACCTCGGATGTGCAGTGGATGAATTCTTCAGATCCTCCAGCATCAGGTTACACAACAGAAAATGTCCCAAATGATTTGTGGCAACGCTTAACTCATACCCTTCTGGGGTTCGCAACGGTTCCTTTAATAAAGGCTTATAGACTGCCGCGTTGCATACCAAAGCGTCCAGCGATCGGCCCGTTGCCCTGAAAGCATTCGCAAACTGTCGCACGCTCGCGAAACTGGATAAGTCTATATACAGGATGCTGTAGCTGTCCGGCGGCATTCCCACATTTCGGGCAGCTTTTTGCGCCTTCGAGATATTCCGACAGGCCATCACCACATGCCATCCCCTTTGGGCCAGGGATTTCGCCCCGTACAAACCGACTCCCGAGGACGCACCCGTGATTATTACCGTTGACTTCTGACCTTGTTTCATGCTGTTCTGATTCTGTTGACCATTGATGAAGTGTCTTCTCTATTTTACACTATGTTTGTCAGCAGCACATGCAAAAATTAGGTTAGGCAGCTTCCCTAGATACTGATTTCTTATGCAAACCATCAACTGTTCGAGACTTAAGCCAAGTGATTCGTAGTCCGCATCATCAAATTATATACTATTCAAAAAATTTCCCCTACAGGCTACGCTACAAACAAGAGAGGATCCCTGCTTTAGCTGCCATCAGTTTAGCATAAAGTTCGGGAGCATCCGTCTGTAAGGGCTGAGGCATAGAATCAAATTTTACCTCTTCCGCTTCCAGATAAGCGTCAATTTCATCGCAATTCGCCAAATAAAAAGCGATCGCACCGTCAACCTGTTCCAGAGTCAGCAACGGGAACGACTGCACAATGCTTTCGGGTGAGAGTCCCTTTCGGAAAGCATAGACAATGGAATCAAGGGAAATTCTAGTACCGGCGACCCAGTAGCCTTCATTTCTATACTCTATATAATGCTTAGCTGCTACAACTGGCATAGTTCCTGAAAGACTCCTCAAATTCTATACTATAGCTTATCTCTCATCTCTTGTCAATACTTTTTTTGAATTGCGGGTTCTCATATCTCTGCCTATTTTAGGCTATTATAGCTAAAATAGGAGTAATCAGCTGATGTTAGTTGTTCGTTGCCATTGGTTTACCACTGACCGCTGACCACTGACCGCTGACCACTGACAAAATACATTAAATCATCCCATGTGTCGTCTATTAGGATATCTCGGAAAGCCCATTCAACTGTCTCAGATCCTGTACCAACCAGAACATTCACTGATCGTCCAAAGTTATCAACCCCGGGAGATGACTTCTGGAGTAGTGAATGCCGATGGGTTTGGCATTGGTTGGTATCACTCCCAACGGGAGACAGAACCCTTTACCTATAAACATATTTTGCCCGCCTGGAGTGAC
Source organism: uncultured Hormoscilla sp. (assembly GCA_963921275.4). Classification (GTDB taxonomy): domain Bacteria; phylum Cyanobacteriota; class Cyanobacteriia; order Cyanobacteriales; family Desertifilaceae; genus Hormoscilla. Next base: position 965,958 of record OZ001293.3, read on the forward strand.
GTTAACCTGCCCCAACTGAGTCGCTATATTGAATCTGGGTGTATTCTGGCAAATGTCCGCAGTGCCACAGCGGGACAAGCTGTAGATTTAAGTAATTGTCAGCCCTTTGCTTATCAGCGCCTGCTGTTCGTTCACAATGGTTTTATCCAAAACTTTCGCCAGAGTTTATATCGCCTCCTGCGCGATCGCCTCTCGGACATGGCCTACCAACTGATCGGCGGCAATACAGATTCCGAACATATTTTCGCCCTTTTGATCGATACCTGGCAAGCATCTCCAAATATTACCCTAGAACAAGCATTGGAGAAAACCTTAAAGACCCTGCACGGGTTGGCGTCCAAGCATCAGGTAAAAGCCTCAGCTAATATTGTTATTACGGAGGGACATCGCCTGATTGCCTCCCGGTTCTCCACCCACTCACCGGCACCGACTCTTTACTGGCTGAAGGACGATCGGACTTATCCGGACAGTATCATGATGGCATCGGAACCCCTATTTGTGGGAGAATGGATCGGATGTACTGAAAATAGTATCCTGACCATAAGAGAAGATTGTGAACCTGACATCCACCCAATCCTGTAGAGACAAGATATATCGGGACTTCCAGCAATGTCGGATGAAAACTATGGCCTTGTTTGCAGACATAGATGACGCCAGCTTTCGAGGTCAAAGTCATCCCGAATTCAGTCCTGTGGGATGGCATCTGGGACATATTGGCATGACAGAAGGCTACTGGGTTTTAGAACAACTGGCCGGGTTGCCGCAACTGTATCCAGAATACCGGCAAATGTTTGCCGCTGACGGCCTGCCTAAGTGCGATCGGGGTTCTGGAGTGCCATCATTCCCAGAAGTCGGCGATATCCTCAACAGCATTAGAACCAAAGTCTTCACATACCTGGAAACGGCCCCAGTTGATTCCCAAGAACGGTTGTGGCGCTTCATCATTCAGCATGAAAGCATGCACAATGAAACGATCGCCTTGGTGCTGCAAATGCAAAACTTGCTAGAGTCAAGCTATAAATTACCTTGTCAAATCACCGATGGGCATCCGGTGTCTCGGTCGCTACGAGTCCTTCAGGACAAGAGCACGCGGAAGACGCCGCCAGTGGCAGCGTCCCAGATCGAAATTCCCGCAGGGGAGTTTGACATGGGCAATAATGCCATCGATGCTATGGATAACGAACGCCCTGCCCATCGGGTTTATCTGCATACCTACTGGATCGATCGCTATCCCGTCACCTGCGGAGAATACCGCAAATTTATCACCGATGGCGGCTATCAGAATGAAAGTTGGTGGTCTGCAGATGGGTGGAGGTGGCTGCAGGAAAACCCCGTTGTCCAGCCCCTATACTGGAATAACGAGTCCGAATGGAAAAATCATCCCGTTTGTGGAGTCAGTTGGTATGAAGCCGACGCCTATGCCCGATATGTCGGGAAGCGGCTACCCACAGAAGCGGAATGGGAAAAAGCCGCTAGCTGGGATGCCGCAGCAGGGCGCAGTCGTACCTATCCTTGGGGAGAAGAAATGCCCAGTGGCAAGCAATGCAATTGCGATGGTATAGTAGGACAGACAACTCCCGTGAATGCCGCGTCAGCAGGACAGAGTGCCTATGGTATGGAGGATGCTTTGGGTAATGTCTGGGAATGGACCGGAAGCCGGTTTGATGGCTACGAAGGTTTTGCCTGGTATCCCTATCGAGGTTACTCTCAAACCTACTTTGATAACCAGCATCGAGTTATCAAAGGTGCCAGCTGGGCAACTCGTCCTTGGGCCATGCGTGCCAGCTTCCGCAACTGGTATCATCCGGGAGTGCGGCAGATTTTAGCAGGTTTTCGTTGCGCTAGTAGTCGGCCATAATAGTTGTGGTGATGGGCGGTGCCCACCCTACCGATAGAAATAGGAACAAATTATCTAGGGTTAAAGACAGCACAATGAGCAACAATCAACCATCTTCAACCCATAATCCCTCCTTGACTCCTTTAGACAACAGATTGGCATTTTTGTCAACAATGCGATCGCTAGGGATCTGGGAAATTTTCAGATTCATGATATTCAGCTACTCGTACTCATAGTGTGATATAACGATTGAGGACCGTTTTGTAGCTTAGGATACAGAAATATTCCAGGCCGTGTGGTTGTGCAGTTTTACCAGAAAGCTTGACGTGAGGAATATAACTCAGGATACCGCTGCCAGTTCCCGCCTCCTGGGACAACGGCTAACAATTGAGCATTTGATCTCTACTAGTGCCATTTCCGAGACAGGGGGAACTGACGCGATCGCGGGATTAACTCAAACTCCCAAAACCCTGCCGCCGAAATATTTCTATGACGATCGGGGTTCTCAGCTGTTTGAGGAGATCTGCGAGTTACCAGAATATTACCCGACCCGGACAGAAACTGCAATTTTGCAAGAGTTTGCGGGTCAAATTGCGGGGATGACCGGTCCCTGCGAACTGATAGAATTAGGCAGTGGCAGTTCCACGAAAACCAAGCTGTTGTTAGATGCCTACCAAGAATTGGGAGGTGCGATGCGCTATGTGCCCATTGATGTGAGTGCTGGGATCCTCGAAAGCAGTGCCGAACAGCTAATAGCTGATTATAGTACCTTGCAAGTCCACGGTCTGGTCAGCACTTATGAATTGGCCCTAGCTGCCCTGCCACCCACTCAGCTGCCAACCCGGACGGTTGCCTTTCTGGGGAGCAGCTTAGGCAATTTCCCTCCGGACAAATGCGATGCTCTCTTTGCTCAAGTGACCGGGGCCTTAGCAGAGGGCGAGTATTTCTTATTGGGAATAGACTTGCAGAAGCCCAAAGAGGTGCTCGAACCCGCTTATGATGACAGCCAGGGAGTGACAGCGGCCTTTAATTTGAATATGCTGTCCCATTTGAACTGGCGCTTTGGCGGCAATTTTGACACCGGGCTATTCGAGCATTGGGCCTTTTATAATCCCGAACAAAACCAGATCGAGATGCATCTGCGGTGTTTGCGATCGCATTCCGTCCGTCTCGACGGCCTCAACCTGACAGTGGACTTTGCCGAAGGAGAGACAATACACACGGAAATCTCGCGCAAATTTGAACTCAATGCCATGGAGTCCTACATGGAGAAACAGGGGTTAAAAACCCTAAAAGTTTGGACAGATGCCAAAGGATGGTTTGGCTTAATTCTCTGTCAACTGGAACCGATTAATTAATTTGTAGGGTGGGCATTGCCCACCCCATCTGTGTACTAAACTGCTGTCTGCTATGCTGTATGCTATAGTAAGCCTAAAGAGAGTTATGCAACTGGCGTTTTGGTTCAAACCCTTATCCGGCAATGGTTTGAGTCGATCGGGAGGCACTGTTTCGCCTGGATCTAAATGAGTTTCCCAAAAAGTAAATCTTGAAGAAATAATTTTGTAGTGCGAAATATGGCTGATTTTATTCTGATTACAGGGGATAAAGCGATGTTTAACCCTACCTTTGGGGCGGCAACTGTGGTGCCGCAACCCGGTACGCTAGTGGGTTCTGGCAAGGACACGATTAATGGCAAGCCCATATGTGTGGATGGCGACGAGAAAAAAGTGATAGTACCCGGTTGCATGTATATGACTCCACAATACAGCATACCAGGTGTAGGCACTCTCTCGATTCAATCCCTGGGAGGCAATCAAAAAGCTAAAAAAAACAAGTCTGGTGGCAAACCTGTTTTGCTCAAAGGCAGCACTTTCACGGCCAAATTTCAAGTGATGACGCCAGCGCAGCAACCACCACCAGGTCCGGGGTCGCCAATTCCCGATGCTACCCCCTAATATTCGGGTACTGGCAGTTTCATTACTACCAATCTCAAAGTTAAAGGTGCCTAATAACCTGAGTTTTGGATCGGGGCGATCGCCCTCTGACAGAGGAATGGTTGCTGGGTAGGTGAGTGCGATCGCCCACTGACTGAGGATCTGTTGCGCAATAGTTTCTGGTTGAAGACGACCTGCGCTCTCAACATTCGGAGGTGCCGTTGGAGAAGGATAGTTTCTGTTTGGGGTCTTTCAGAAACTGTTGCGCAATAGTTTCTCCTGCGGCAAGGGTGATGGTGGCGTTTTCACGATTCCTGGAGAGGTAAGAGCGATCGCCCACAGACAGAGGAATGGTTGCTGGGTAAGAGAGAGCGATCGCCCACAGACAGTGGAACTGTTGCGCAATAGTTTCTGGTTGGAGACGACCGTGCGCTCTCAACATCGGAGGTGCCCTTGGGGAAGGATAGTTTCTGTTTGGGGTCTTTCAGAAACTGTTGCGCAATAGTTTCTCCTGCGGGTGATGGTCGCGTTTTCACCATTCCTGGAGGGGTAAGGGCGATCGCCCTGGGTGTGGTCAAAACCTGTTGATCCTCACGATCTCTCCCAGTCGCAGGATACTTTTGAGCCGCACCCAATCACTTGACGGGACAAAATGTCGATGTCTAAAGGGCAGTACGAGTAGTGCGCCCTTTAGACATCTCAGCCGACTCCGGGCTTTCTCCCTAAATAGCCTTGGCTGAAAAGGTCGCAGCCAGCGCTCACGCCCCTTAAGGATAGAGATATTTTATCCTGGAATAACTTCCTCACTCCCTGGAGTGAGGAAGTTATTCCCTAGAGAACCCATATCCGACCCGGAACATCTCTTCTTTTACCTTTTTTCTTACTTCCTGCGGGACCACTTCGGGCTGCCAGGTGTTTTTATTTTTGTTCAGATTGTCTCTATTCTGGTTTCTCACTTCGTCCGTGATTGTTTTGTCTGGGTACAACTGCATATAATAGTTCTTGACATTTCCTCTTGTTTCCTTGCTCAGTTGGGCGTGGGCGTACACAGGGCCCGCCATGTTCTTATCATTTGGATCATGTCCCTCGATAGTGATGTGTTCTATCCACCATTGATCATTTAGTTCTTTTTTCCTCTTAATGAATTTGCCCTTTGCCACTTCTCCACTTGCGGCCGATACCATTTCTGTTGGTGTTCTCAGCTTTGCTCTTTCCTTTACTTTCTCCCAAAAGATCATAACTGCCCTTTCCATTGTGACGTGCTCGTCTAAAACCGATCCTTCCTTTTTTTTCTGAGTTGAGCGAGGAAATTCGCAATTCCCCACATCTGGCTCTTCAGCTACGACTCCTGGATTAGCCTTTTGCTCGACGGTGGGTTTCACATCCTCTGATTCTTTATTTCCTCTTTTCGCTGTTTTTGCTTGCATTCCTGCCCTCGGGGGCAAGCCGGGCATTGGGGCTGATTTTTCCATCTCTTCCTTCGCATGGCTCTGCTTCGGGGGACTGCCCATCCCATGCGCGTCATGTTCCACTAGCTTATGGGCTTGTTGCGCTCCTACAAGCGTTTTTTGATCCAGGGGTGGCGCTTTAATCGCCAACGCCTTCCTCCCCATCACATCCGCCTCCCGCTCCAACCCCCGATCGCCATTCACCCCTACCCCATTCACTTCCATCGTCGGTCTCACCCGCCCCTGCATTTGCTGCACCACGTGCCACGCCTCATGGGGCAAATGTCGCTCCTGTCCCGGCGCCACCTCGATCGCATGCCCTTGGGTATAAGCATGAGCATTGAGTTGGGCGGGTTTGGGCGAGTTGTAGTTAACGCGCACGCCAGAGAGGTCATAGCCAGACATTCTTTCTATCCCTTCCTTGAGGCGATCGGGCAGCCCTGTATTGTTTTCCGCTGTCTTTTCTTCCTCCTGGCGCTGGACTGGGGTTTCGCGATCGCTCATTCCTCCTTCTCGTTGCGCTACTGGCATGCCCTTCCCCATGAGCTGTTGCACCTGCGCATTTCCTTGCATCGTCGGCGAATGCGCCACATTTTCCTCTCCTACAGCAGGTAGTGGTTGTTCCCCTTGCCACCTCTGTGATTCTGTTTCCTCTGCTCCTCTGTTGGGATCTTTCGCTAATGCCTGCAATGGGGAAGGTTTAGCAGAGTTATTGCTGACCGGTATCTGCATCAAGTCCAGTTTAATGCCTGAGCGATCGCCTGCTGGGGATTCCTGTTTGGACTTGGGGCGTCAAAGGTTTTGCTGGTAGCTCACGCACCGCCGTCCGTTGCAGTATCGAGCTGTCTTTTGTCTCCTTCTGGGGGGACTGGTTGGTTCTCCGAACATATTGACGAGTCATTTTTTCCTTTTTCCTTTTCTCTATCCCACCTACAAGAGTAGCATTCGCACAGGTCTAACAGAACTTCCCCCAGGAAAAATAACGGTAAGTCTTATCTAGAGAGAGGCGGGGAAAACCGTGGAACGCATGCTGGAGTTGGTCAGGCGGCTTTACGAGCAAGGTGCGTCGCGTGGGCGCATTCTGTCTTATCTACTCCTTTGGGGGCGTTGGGTGCGATCGGGTTTGCAGACGGTTTTCGGGGTTGGAGAGCGGTCGGGTTTTGATGGTTTGGTTTGTCCGTCTTTCGGTAGTCGGTGCGTTACGATCCGCTAACGCTACAAGATCGGCGATCGCACTACTGATCTGGCGCGGACGCACAGCCCGTTCCCTCTTTTCTGTTACTTCCGCTTCCTTCTCCTTCCTTCTTCTTTTATGGACTTCCTTTCGATGAAGGAGTCTTCCGACGGCTACTCCTCCCACCACTTGTATCATGCCACTTTTGTTCAATGGTCGTCTTCATATTTACTCCTTCGCGAAATGCTAGAGAGTATTTTCCTCCCTCATCTGTTTTTGATTCTGACTTCTCAGTCTCCCATTCCCCATCTTTTTTTGCTCCCCTGTATTTCACCGTGACTTTTCTCGTCCCTGTCACTCCCACCGCCGTGCTCCATGTTTTCCTGAAGGTCCCTACTTCTTCTCCTGCTATTCTTATATCCTTGCTAAAGTCATCCTTATCTGGGATCTTCACATTTACCATCTTGTCCGCTTCTTTTTTCATCGCTGCATATATGGTTGTTACCAATTCTTTCTCGCTCATTCCCGCTTCTGGGCTGCTGCCTTTATCTGCTATTGTCTCATAGTTTAGTGCTATATTTCCTGACTCTTTTGGATGCTCTTTCTTCGCTTTTTCTTCTATTTCATTATGTCTATGGTTTAGTGTCATACTGCCCCACACCCAATTCTCCTCCCATTCGTTCGCCTTTGGGTTCAGAAAGGAATTCACCAGGTGCATTTTTACCAGCGTTTATTTGTCCTCTCCTACCGTAGTTATATCACCTATATGCTTACTCTCGTACAATACTTTTTGGCGCTCTAGATATTGCGAATTGTTTTCTCGCTTGAAATTCCCTGTGTCCGACTCATAGCCCGCCTTTTCCGTCACTGTTTCCGTGTATTCGTGGACCTTTTTTCTGATAGGATTATCCTCGTGCCTCGGGGGCGGTTCCTTGGCCGTAAGCCGCTGGATCGCCGTTTCGCCCTCCGATGCTGATGAGATTTCGGTAGCCGGATATTGCTGTGGTGATGGCGAACGCTGCACTTTCCCCCCATTCTGCTGCACCACATGAGTCAACTCATGGGCAATAATCTCCTGCCCCCCTCGACTCCTCGGCTGGTATGCCCCCTGCTGGAAGAACACATCCTGCCCCGTTGTAAACGCCTTCGCCTGTATCGAGCGATTCAACCGATCCGACTGCCCATCGGTGTGTACCTTCACTCCACTAAAATCTACACCACCAAATGCCTTCTCCATTGGTTCTCGAATCCCTCCTGAAAGTGGTTGCCCACCACCTCGCGATCGCGCGATCGATGCTTCCAGTTCCGGCGCTGCGGCCATCCCTCCCCGATCGACCTTAAGCTGAAGCATTGGTTTCCTTTGCTGTTCCTCTTCTACTTCTTTTTTTTCCTGTCCTTGAATTGTTGACCTCTGTTGGAGTTTATCCGACTGCGGCCCTGCAACTGTTGCACTACCTGCTTCGCCACCCGATCGGCTTCCTGTTCGTACTTATCATCCGGTTGCCCGATCGCCAGTTTTGCTTGCACTGGCCTTCCGTGCAACCCTTCGAGATTCTGTTTGCCACTATCGTCCGATCGCCAGTCCGAACCTACCATCAGCTTTGGCTGCACCACTAGGGGATCTTGGTTGTGGACCGGTATCTGCATCAAGTCCAGTTTAATGCCTGAGCGATCGCCTGCCGGGGATTCTCTTTGGGGTGTCAAAGTTTTTGCGGGTAGCGATCGCACCGCCGTCCGTTGCAGTATCCCGCTGTCTTTTGTCTCTTTCTGGCCGGACTGGTTGGTTCTTCTCACATATTGCCGCATTTAATGCTATACTATGTATATTTCCCCCCGTTAAATTAAACTGACTCAATCTCTTCCAGTCTATACAGTCTATTGGCGTCTCTGGGGGAAACACTTTCCGCCAAATTTTTTCTCGTTCCGCCACCCCAGGAAAGGGAAAGTTAACGATAAACCGCAACCGGCGCATAAATGCCCCATCTAGGGAACTTTTCTTGTTCGTTGCCAGAATTGCCAGACCTCGATAAGCTTCCAGACGCTGCAATAAATAGTCTATCTCTATATTAGCATACCTGTCGTGAGCATCTTTCACTTCCGATCGCTTGCCAAACAAGGCATCCGCTTCATCAAAAAACAGTATGGCCCCGCCATCTTCTGCCGCATCGAACAGGCGACGCAAATTCTTCTCCGTCTCTCCTATATATTTACTCACTACTGTTGCTAAGTCTATCCGATACAGATGCAAGCGCAGAGCCTTTGCTATTACTTCCGCTGCCATTGTTTTCCCCGTACCGCTTTCCCCAGCAAATAAGGCACCGATCCCCCCTTGCCTCTATTCATCCGCCGGTGAAAACCCCACTCCTCATAGACTATACCTCGCCCTCGTACTTGAGCGGCTATGACCTGTAACAGATCTGTCTCCTCCTGGGGTAATACAATATCCTCCCAACCCGCTTTCACATCTATGCGTTGTGCGAGATTCTCTAATTTGGGACGGGTACTCTCTAGACAGCTATCCCACAGTTGCTCTAACAGGGACTTATCATCCTTGGGCCACAGGGAAAATCCCTCGAAATTCTGGAGTTCTTTGCCAGTCGCCGTTATAGTCTGTCTTTCAGTATTTGATAGGTTTATATACTCTAAACCCTCAAAAGCTGTCGGCCAATCTATAATAATAATACTTGGATCTACATTGGAAGGCTCTACTTTCTCCTGTTCTACACAGTCCTTCTTCACCGGTCGGTTGGGCTGCGCTTCCTTGACAATTTTCTCAATCTCGGCAATACTTAAATTAAACTGCCCTACTAGACTCATTACTAGATCGCGACTTGTTGTTCCCAAAGCCTTCTCCCAGGCCGCTATTTGTTCTCCTGCTGTCGGCTTCGCAATATCTAAGGTCAAGGTTTCCCGTTCTAAAGCTAAGGTTTTGTCGCGCATGTCGATCAAAAATAAGCCATTGCTCCGTTCCAAAAAACGATGGAGCGCTACCATTTGCGCCGGGCTGATATAATCTTCCTGAGACTGGATCTCTAAATATAGCGCTACCGGCTCTAACAGACTTTCCCGCTCCCACAACTTGGCTATGGTTTCTAATTCATTCCCCTCCCTTGGCAGTAGGGTGATCGGGAGGCGATATAGTTCCAGACTCAAATGGACGCAAACCTGCCAAGCTACCAGTTGCTTGCTAGCAATATCCGGTCCTAATAGTTCGATCGCCGGGGGATACTGATATGCATTATCCTGGAACTTGTCGATTATTGCCTTCACAGCTTCTTGCTGAGAAGGTGGTAGGCTATAGCTGTTTTGGGGTGCAGGCCATGGGAAGACAAGCTTTGCTAGAATATCGTCCAGGTAGTTCAACCCCTTGATATAATTAACAATTCTTTCATCTGCCCGTAACGGACTGGTTATCAAGGGCTCTACACCTGATTGCATAATTTCAATTAATCGCCATTTCCGTAGGGGCCGTTCTGGTGACACCACATCCCAAGTCGGTTCGTCCAAGACAGTAAAGGCGAGGTAAAAGGTCGGATAGTTACGTTGGTTGCCCTGAATTAAAGCATAGAGGTTAGGAATATCTTTGTCCCATTCCATGGCGATGCACAGCAGCAATAGGTTCGTTTCAAACCAGGATAACTTCAGTTGCTGTCTGAGTCTTGTCAAGGCTGGCTCGGGTTTGACCCTCTCCGCAGCCACCATCGCCCTTTCTGCTGCCGCTACTTCTGTGTCAGTTGTGCACTCTCTTTTAGTTTTCAGCTCTAAACGCCGTTGCAACCAGCCCATGGCCGCGCTTAGGTAATAATCGTTGTTTCTTTGCCAGTCTTCTCTATTATTCATTTTATCTCTACTTTCTGGTTATCTTTGAACCGCGGTGGCGGTTCCGTAAAGTCGATCGGGACGCTATCCACACCATCTACCCGCAAGCGCACTACATAGGTCCCAGGGGTAACATTACTGACATCGAACGGGAGCATTTTTGGTGCTGCTGCTGCTGGAAATTGGTAGGGAATCTCCCGATCGCCCAATAGCAAGGCCACCAGTTGTCCTTCTTGCACTGGCAGGTTGCAGGTTATAGTTAACTTAGTCTGGAGAAGATCAATTTTATTTACCTCCGGCACTAACGGGAAAGTCAGGGCGTTCGTCACCCGATCGTCGCGCCCATCCTGCTTTACCTGTACCGTCACCCTGTAAAATACAGCTAGCCATTTTCCATTATCCCTTAGAGTCACCTTTATTTGCATATCCGTGACTTCTTTTGGATCCAGTTTAATCGGATCCTTTAGCTGGGGATGTCTGCAGTGGACTTTCACACTGTCCACACTGTTGGGGAGGTTATAACCCTCAAGAATCAAATCCTTTCCGATCGCAAAGTAAAATTCATTCTGCGGTAGTTTAATTGCCGTGAGGCTAGGTAAGGGCGGTATTGTACCAGTCTGAGAACTCGCCCCCCCGTCATCCTCGCCACGACTTAATACGGGCAGGGGCGTTTTCACCGGACGCTTGCTTTCTATCAATACTACAGATACTTTATAAGCGGCAGAAAGACGATATTGTATTTGAAATGTACCCCATAGTGTTGATATCTCTTCTAAGGACAAGGTTGTCGGCGTTACGCTTATTCTTTCTATTTGATTTTCTATGTCACTTTCCACTAATATTTGCTTTTTTTCATCCTGACCTCGATCCCCAAACTCCTTGATTAAATCGTGAATGTATTGACTTGTAATCAAAGGCCGATCGTGCAATACGCGCATAGTCTATCCTAGCAAGCTATGAGTTTGAATTTCATTGTTCTTTTCACCGTAAGCTGTAATCAAATAATACAAATTTAATGCTAACGGCGGTTTCCCTGTTTCCCCTGGTTTTACCTTGTTCGGCATATCTAAGTTCCGCCATGCAGTATTGGGTACCGTTTGGTATAGAAATATATTAATCTGATTATTCTCTTCTCCCGCTTCCCGGGCTTTATCTAGCGGTTTTGTTGTGACCGTTCCTAGGGTTCCACTCCTTAATTCTTTCATTACCCCTTCTGTAATTACATGTTCTAGCAGGATCGTCACCCCAGCGATCGCCTGCGATGTACTCATATCTTACCTCCATTGCGCCGCTTGAGATATTCATCCAGGGAAAGCCGTGGACTTGAACTCCTTGACTGCATCCGAGGAGATTGCTGAACTGGCTTTACCCCTGGTTTAGTTCCCCGCACCTCTATCTTACCTATGGTTACCTGGATCGTGGGGGTCGATGCTACGGATGCTTTCAGTTCTTCCCCTCGCCTTGACCCTAATAATTTACTCTTTCCGATCCTCTCATTTTCTCCTCTCCTCCCTTCCCTTTCAGTTATGATTTCCTCTCCGACCACATTTCCCCGTACTATACTCTCTTCTCCTACTGGGATGCTAAAAAGCGAGCCGCCGATCTCCCGTGCTTGATTGCTTTCAAGCCTGGTATAGTAATTTATTTCCCTTCCCTTTTCTGTCTGGGATGGCACCAACTGGATCTTCTCTCTCCTGCTACCCGCCCTTTCCGGTTCTGACCCACTTAACTCTTCTTCTCTTCTGGATGATAATTCTACCCGATCCTCTGGACCCTTTGGAACTCTCTGCTTTTCCCCTTCCCCTGCAGCTATAATAATCCTTTGAGTTTCTCCCCTGGCTAACCCTGCTTGAGTTCCCCTCACGCCATGCTTATCTTCCTCTCTTGAGGCGATCGCCCGTGCTAAACTCGAATTATCCTTTGAGAACGCCTCAGCACTTGCCTGAGAGTCTAGCGAAACTCTTGACCTCGCTGAATTTTTCTCCGGACTTGACAACTCCACACTCTTTACTTCCCTTGGCCCGATCGTCCTTTTTTCCTCTTCTCTCAAAAACACTTCTTCTCTTCTCGAAGACATCTCTTCCATGAGACCAGACCCTGGCACATAAGTCTGACCTGGACCCTGTGACTCTCTACTTCTATCAACTCCATCGGACAACGCCAGGTCCACTTTTTCTGGTCTCATTTTATCCGAGAGTGCCATCCTCTTTACCGACTCCCTTGACTTGGACGCATTTCTTGAGAACACGTCCGCTGTCACTGTCCTTTGCACCGTTCCCTCTGGACTTCCTGACTCCCTCAGAAGCGCCTTTTCTTCCCTTCTCTTGGACCTCTCCGTCAAGGACTCTGCTACTGATGCTATCTGCTTTTCCTCTCTGTCAGGACTTTCTGACTTTCTGGACCTTGACTCCCTTCCCCTACTCTCCCACTCTACCTCAACTGCTTTTTCCCCGATCTCCCTTTCTTCTCCATCCCACCTTTCCTCCCTTATGGAATATATCTCCTCATTAGGAACCCACTCTGTCACCACCTTTGAGGGACTTTCCTCTTCAACTGATGCGATCGCCCCTAGACTTTCTCTCCTTTCTTTCTCTGCCGCCGTTCTTTTTTTCACTCCCTCACCCTCTCGCGGCCCTGCCATCGTCCAATATCTACTAAATATTCTTCCTTGTCGCCTAGAGGAAGCTTCGGTCCGAAAGCGACGCGCCCGCCTTCTACTATCAAACCATACTTGTCTTCTTCTCCTTTATTAATGTCATTTGTGTAGTTTGGTTTGATGTATAGTCCAACAAGCTTATCCGGTTGGTTCTTACCCGACACTTCCGGCTGCAAGTTTACTCCGACTCGCATCCCCAAGTCATCCACTTCTCGGAGCGACTTCAGACTTCCTACACCAACTTGCCCCTTTGCGACCATCAGACCATACAGACGCGGTGGATAAAAAACTGTGTTCTCAAACTTTGGGTTAATGTATAATCCTACAACCCAATCCATCTCGTTTTTCACACTCAATTCCTGGTGCAGATCCATCCCTATATTTAGTCGATCCGGTTCCTCCTCTCCATCTTCCGAGCGGTTAGCGCCAATGCCTACTTTTCCACCTTCTACTATTAACCCATATTCCTTGACATCTTTTTTATCTCCATTTACATGAAACTCCGGAACAATACGTAAGCCTGTCAGCTTGTCGTTATCGTTATTCGCTGTCAAAGTCGGCTCCAACTTCAGCCCCACGACCTCACCAGCAGGACCAGGACTCACCGACAACGCTGGCTTCACCTTGAGCCCGATATTCGGGTCAGGAAGATCCGCACCTATACTGACTACGCCCTGAAGGTGGCTTGTCCCAGCAACCGTCAGATTCTCTCCCACCTTCAGATCTTTACTTATATCAACTATCTTGACCGATGGCTCTAAGGTCAGCTTATCTTTTTCAAGGCCCATCTTCTCCTGATCGTTCACGCAGAAGCTTATCTTCTCCACCCGATCGTCTTGTGGTGGAAAACCGCCTCCATCCAATTCATCCTGCCAAAAGCCCACATTCAACTTCAGGTGCTTCCCACCTTGAATGTCCAGCTTATCGGATGTATAATCTGCCGTATTTATATAGGCGCGACGGGAGTCATTGTAGCTGTGAACCCCTAGGGACAAGGACGTACCATTCATCACCGCCGTTTCCCGGAACACCTCCGTCAGCGCTGGGAAAACCTTCCGACAGTCCTTTACCACCGTCCAACTTCCGCTGCTGCTATAGCTAGCGATCGCCAAAGGGCAGTAGTGATAGTCAATCCCGTGGGGTTCTTCCCCCCCATCTTTCCACACAACTTCCTCTTGACTGCGGGTCGGTATTAACCAATAATCCCCCGTCCTGTACTTAAACTGACCATCCTCCCCATTGATGAACTTGATTTTTATATCTTTCTCCAGCGTTATATACCCCTCTGCATCCCTCTCTCTTTCGATGGGCACTATAGTCTTTTCTTTATACACCCAAAGTCGCGCCGTTGTGGCTTTCTCCTTTGTTATCTTCAACTTTTTAATTTTGTCTAACTCACTCTCCTGTGCATTCAGAGTCAGTTCAGTATTTTCCACACGATCTATCTTCGCAAAATACCCTGGTAACCCCCCCAATTCTCTCTCTTCCGAATTTATCTCTATCCAATTTCCCACCTCGAATTGCGCTTGAGGATTTTTCTGATGGTAACTTTCTTCCCATCCACAGTAATTTGTTCCACTCGCGCTGCTATGGCCCCATTGTTCCTCGCCCACTTAAACGTGGTTGCCTGTTCCTCTGCCTCCCCATCATACTTCTGTCCCTTCACCTTGTGGATTTCTACCCGGTAAAGATCGTTATCAAGACTTGCTCCAGTACTTTTAACGTTTAGCTTTCCCTTCGGTGATTTCGCCGACAAACTTTCTTCCCACTCTTTCAGCCATTTATTCTTCTCGCTCAATTTAGAGCCCTTCACCTGCCAGTGAGTCTGGGTTCGCGTCGTTGTATCCGGTCCCCCCAGGGCCTTTTCCCGCAGATTTTCATCTTCTATTGCCGTCCTGTGATGCTGCCATACCTCTAGATAGATTAGGTAGTCACCTTCATTTTTTTCCGACTCCAGCGTCATATCTTTTTTCGTAGCTTTTTCCTCCCCGGGCTTATTGTTTTCACACAGGATCCCTTCCACATAACAGATCCCTTTCCCTAACTCAATCGTCTCATCTAGACTATTTATACTGACTACCTTAAAGCTCTCCAACTTTGCCGAGCCGCCGTCCCCGATAATCTCCTTATTTGCTGTCGTCTCCCGGTACTCATTGATATCCTGTTGTTCGTTCCAGTCAGCATCTAATAGTACCCGACCTTGCTGTAGCCAGACGCTGCTGTAGGGCTTGCTTGCATCGAATGTCCAACGTGTATAATCACCTTTCATTGCGAGACTCCTCCTTTCGTTAATTTTTGTATACCTTATTCACTTCCAGACCAAAGGTATTTCTCCAAGCAAGGATCTGTTTTGTAATCTAGCCCGCGCAGGCGGGCTTTGTTCCTTCCGCCGGACCCTTTAGGGTTCGGGCGGCGACGCCACGCAAATATGAGATGCACCCTGTCTAATCTTATCACCTTTCATCGCCCTCTCCTCTTAATTTTTATTACTCCTCGTTAATTTTTGTATACCTTATTCACTTCCAGACCAAAGCGCAGGTATTCTTCCAAGCCATCTTCTAGGTTTGCCTCCCGCTGACGTCCCTTCAAATTATTGAACACTCCCATCTCCCCTCCATTGCCGGCACCCGATGCGATCTCTCTAGGACCAGCGAGGCTTAATTGAGCATAACCCGGTTGAGCGTACTTCCGCGAAGTAAAACTCGGTTCTACTCCAGTAGTCATAGTATCACTCCCTTCTACTTCTACCAACAACACCTCTTGCTGGCACTTATATCGTTCTGGCTTTTGGTAGTAATATTCATAGCCTCCTGCTATCTTTTCGTAACCTACCGGCGCATAGCTATAGCGCAGACCGCCATTTTCCCCTTCTCTCACCTTCACCGGTGAATTAAATATTGTTTCCGAACCCAGAAGCATCTCTTTACTATATACCCTACCGAAAATTGTCGATCGCTCTATCTTCCCTATCGGGCCATAGCTGCCTTCCCCATAGGCTATCGCCTCTTCCTCATATCCTCCAGTTCCATCTATTATACTGTCCTGCACCACTAGCCCTTTGCTATCTGCCGGTAGTTCCACCTTGCCCACAATGCTATTAGTAATCTGGACTTTCATATTATAGGACTTTTCGGCAACTCCCACAATACTATCTTGTTTTTGATCCGATTCTCGCTTTGGCTTAATCGTACAGTGGTCCACTTCCAGGCGAACATTTCCCGCCACCACTATTCTCCCACCGCACAGCAAACCATTTAGTCGCAAAGTCGCCTCTTCCTGCTCCCCTATGACAATTATATCGCCTCCCAGGGGACTTATACTCGGATTATAACCACTTCCCGCTTCGATTGTCAAGCGATCGCATGCCCTTAATTTTATCACTAGAGGTTCCGGCACTACTGGCATATCTGCCTGCCGCCGGCCAAAGTGAGCTTGATTATCCATTATCCTGATAATTCCACCATCTTCTCCGCTCTTCTGCCAGTCCGCGATCGCCTCCGCTATAGAAGTATACCACCGCCCGTCATCTTCAGGAATATTTCTTGCCACCCACCGCACCTTATCCGTATAGTTTGCCATAGTTTTGCCTCTATTATAAGGACCGCCACCCATATTACCACTAAATCCGTAACTATAATTCACCAGTACGTTATCCCAACCCGGGTCTTCTCCCGGCGCGAACATCAGTCGTCCCCGTTTCACATCTACTGCTATCTTACCTGCCGAGGGCTGTTCCCAATTATCCAATTTTTTCGCCTCTATATTTCCTGGTGGCACCGGTTGAAACTCACACCTTTTGCCCTTACATATACGTACATATATAGCTAGGCTGCGATCGGGGCCATAATAGTAATCGCTATTCAGTTCCAAAGGCTGCCGATCTCCTTGTGGCGCAGGTAGCAGATCCAGGGAAACGGACCAGCCATATTGCTTTTCCGCCTCTGCCAGACTAAAAGTCTTATTTTCCGTAGCATAATCCACCAAATCGTTGGGATATTTCCCCTCCTCTCGATCGCTGAATTGAAACATTTTGATAAATCGCTCGTCCCACTCAGTCTCAGGAGGATCGTCTTGTCGTAAGTCTTCTTGAAAAGCCTTATGACCGATCTCCATCGGCAGTTCCATGCTGTCCAACTTATATTCCCAAATATTTTCTTTAGCTTGGGGACGGTTGAACAGAGGCATATCGTAACCCAAGGGATGGAAAGTATAGCATCCCGTTAAGTATAGTGCCGGCTGACAATACCAATCCCTTTGATTAATCCTAGACTTGTAATAGCAATCCCTTTTGCTGACGATCGGTCTGGGAGTGATTACCGGAGTATGTTTGCGCTCACTTGGTTTGGTATTAAAGCCCAAAACAGCATGTTCGTATTCATAGGTGCTGTTTTGCCAGTTAGTGAGATGGGCCGTCCGGATTGGCAGTTGCCGCCGGTAGTAGGGGGTACTGCCCTTAACAGGATAGCTTTCCAGACGCCAGATAAATAGACTGAGACTCTTGAGATTATATCTGATGCGATTGACATCAAAAGTGCGGATATCTAGGGTATGAGCATTATGGTCAAAAAAATTCCGCGTCGCTAGCACTTTAACACTTTGAGCCGCCGTATCCGATTTCAGAGTAAAAGTAGCCATCCTCTCAATGCGGGGGCGTTGGAGGTATTGGCTTGTAAGTACGTACTTAAACATTTCCACCACCCGCACCGTCCACCCCGTCCTGTCCTCGATCGCCAGTTCCAGAGTTCTGGGAGTACCCTTGTGGCGGCGGTAGCGCATCGTATTCCCAATGCGGCTGCGCGTAAATGGGAATATCTTCTCCGGATCCTTCAGATCGGAGATGCCTACCAATTCAGCAATATAGGGCATCACCCATCCATCGCAAGTTTCGACGAACCAGTTTTCGTACAGGTTATTGATATCAGCTTCTAGGATGCCCAGTTCTTGCTCCACGATCGCCAGCAAGGCCCGGAGGGGTTCTCCTTGGAAGAAGTCTTGCCGACGGTAGATAGCCGGTAAAAGCTTGTAAAGTCGCTCCGTCACTACTGTTGACTGGTTCATACAATCACCTCATGCAAATCTATACTGCCAGCCGCCGGATTAAGCAATAGCAGTTCAGCTGGTTCAACCTCAAGACCATCCCATGAAGCTGGCTGAGCTTCTAGGATTTGGTTTAGCTGTCGATCGCTTTCTTTTAAGAAAAGCGCATCCAGATCTACTCCGTCAACCCCATTAATTGACTGAATCAACTGGACAATCTCCGCCGCAGTTACATCTCGAGCGAAGGCCCGTTTTTCAAAAGCAAACGCCTCTTTCAGGGCCTTTCCCACCTCGGAAATAACAGCGCTGGCCAGATATCGCCGATTTATCCAGAGCTTAGCTTCGATATTAAACAAGCGCTGCTGGTAACTGTCAAGGCTGAACTCAGAAGCAGAGCCACTAGAAGCTGCCCGCAGAGTAGGGTCGCGAGCAGCATCAACAGCCTCCATTATTTGAATATAAAGATTAGAATCCCGAGCAACTTCGTCACCATTGCGACCGGCGATCGTCACCTGCACTATACTGTGACTTTCCTGAGTTTTCAGCTCCGCAGCTTGGGCCTTACCAATACCAGAGAAGCCACCGACAAAATACTCGTAATCCCGCAAAGAAATAATGCGGTCCAAAGAGAGGGTTTTGAGGGGAGCATGTTGGCGAGCTTCTTCCCGGGTTTCTGGCGGCGCCGCACCGGTTGCTGCTTGGGGATTAGTCACCTCCACCACTCCTAAAGGAGCGGTTTGTATGAGGGTGATAGTGTTAGCTTCAACTTCTCCGTCCGGACCCAGACCACTGCGGTAGCTCGCCGTAATATTTTCCTGACCAGTTGTCGGTCGGGCCCCCTTGTAACCATCGCCAAAGATAATGCGCGTCTCGCCATCGTCGTCTATCCGCGTCATGTAGCGCTGTCCCGGGGAGGTCAACTCGTAGAGGGAAGATACTTTTTCCCAGAGTAAACCATCCACCCGTACAGTCAGGGTGCTTTCGCTGCCGCTAGCCGTGTTAGCAGGGATGTAGGTTAAGGGCGAATTTTTCAGGACGAACTCCTGGTTAATCTTGCTGCCATCACCGCTACCCAGCACCTCATCGGATATAGTCTCGCCGTGGGTGACCAAGGCAACATTGCCATTGATGGTAACTGTTCTGCGATCGTAGCTATTGATTAGGGATTTCTCAAGCTTGAGTTTCTGCCCGTGAGGGATATGAGTCAGGCATGCCACCTCGCTGACAATTTTGTCTGCTTCCACAGCGGCCTCCAGGAGCATTTCCTCTGGTGCCGTGGTAATCTCGCCCTTAAACCCCAGTTTATCGATCAGATCCCAACGCACCTTACTACCTGGAGCCACATCCGATTGCGAAGGCATTGCTTCTTTTAAGGTGCCATCATCGGTGAGTTCGCGACGCTGCAAGATAGATAGGGAGTCCCCTGGTAGCATTTGAGTTCCTTCCACGCTTTCCGTTCCCTTTAAGATGCTGAGGTTGCCAGTGCCGATAAATACTTGACCTTCCGAACTCAAGGCGATCGCCCGGACATCATTATTAAGACCTTGTCGCATTTGTTCCCAGCTACTGTCTTGCCGGTCTATTTGCCAGCGGTAGACATTGCCGCCCCTGGTGCCTGCAAACAGGGTTGTTCCGGAAGCCTCGGTATAGACAGCGAGGCTATAGACATCAGTATTCGTCAATAATCGATTCTGTGGCGTCCAGATCGCCGTGTCTTTATTGCTATCATCAGGATCCTCTCCCAGCAAACCGCTAAATACTCCTGATTTTGTCCCCGCCAAGATGTGGTACTGGCCACCTTGCTCGTAAATATCGAGAGTACGCACATCCTTATCCTGCAATCTCTGCTCGGTGGAATCATTATTGAGGGAGTTCCACTGTTCTTCGCCGTTCAAATCTAGGTAAAATACTCCTGACTCTGTCCCCGCCAAGATGTATAGCTTATCGCCCTCTTGATAAATCTTGAGAGCGCGGACTTGGCGATTTATCCATCCCCTAGCCAACTTCTGCCAAGTCTTTTCACCCACTTTGCGGCGACATACATCTTCTGCGGTCCCCGCCAAGAGGAACTCTCCATCTTTTTCGTACATTTCCAGGGCGTACACATCAGTATTCGTCAAGCCATTATCGAAGCGGTTCCAGGTCTGACCATCCAGTTCTCGGCGAAATATCCCCTCCGCCGTTCCTGCCAATAGGCATTTATTGTCGAAATTCCCATGAATCTTCAGACTGCGAACATTACTATTGGTCAAACCCTCATCGGGAATATCCTGCCAACTCTTCCCGCCCAAGTCTCGACTAAATATGCTTCCCGTTCCGATCGCTATCAATATATAGCGCCTGTCATTGTAATCGTAAGTTTTCAGATCCTTAACCGTTTTATCCCTATCGAGCCAGCTATCAGAGAACCGGCGCAAGCTAGCTGTCACGTCTTTCAGATCCAGACCAAATATGCCCGCGCTGGTGCCTGCCAAGAGAGAGATATCCCCACTATCGTAATAAACATCGAGTGCCAAAGCATTTCGATCCGCCAAGTCCCTATTGTACTCCTCCCAAGCATGTTCCCCCAGCTGAAGGCGAAATACCCCCGACACCGTCCCAGCAAACAGGTAGCGATCGCCCCTCAACTCATAGGTTGCCAGAGCTTGCACATCCCTTTCATTGGGCAGGCTATTATCGAACTTAATCCAGGATTGGCTATCGGACTTTAAGCTAAATACATCTCCATCTGTTGTCCCCACAAATATGGTGCGGACTCCACTTTCAGCATAAGTTGCTAGAGCCAGGACATCTTTCTTAGCCAATTCATAAGTAATATCTTCCCATGTCGCCCCCGCTTTGTCCAGATTTAGGCGAAATATACCTCCTGCTGTCCCTGCTAACAGATAGCGATCGCCTTTTTGGGCATAAATTTCCAGAGCTCGGACACTTTTATAGCCCAAACCAGCATTTAAATCCCAAACAGTGTCATTCAGTTTTCTGCAAAATAGACCCTCTGCTGTGCCTGCCAAGATGTAGAGATTACCATTTAGTTCGTAACTTTCCAGGGCCCCGACTGACAAAGGCAAATCGATGGTAAGTTTGCTCCATCTGCCATCATGTAGAAATACTCCCTCTGCTGTCCCCGCCAAGATGATGCGATCCTCTTCGGCTTGATAACTCTCTATAGAACGCACATCTGCGTTCCCCAATTCCGTCAGCTCGTGCCAGCTACCGTCATTACTTACATTATATTCAAATACTCCCGCTGCTGTCCCCGCCCAGATAATGCGTTCTGCACCCGTTACATCGCTCTCTAGAACACGCACATCTTTATTTTTAAAGCCGTTTTCCAGCTCGATCCACCCACATTCATTATGCTTAAATACTCCCCCTGCCGTCCCTACCAAGATGTAGCGGATGCCATTTTGGCTATAACTCACGATCGCGCGCACGTCTTTATTCGTCAAACCAGCCTTTATTTATAACCAGCTACTGCCATTATACTTAAACACTCCCCGTGCCGTCCCTGCCAATATGATGTGCTGACCAGATTTCTCATACATCTCCAAAGCCTGCACGTCAATATGCATCAATTGCTCATCATTCATTGATACCCATTTACCGTCGGAATACTTAAATACTCCCCCAGATGTTCCTGCCCAGATGAGGTGCT
Source organism: uncultured Hormoscilla sp. (assembly GCA_963921275.4). Classification (GTDB taxonomy): domain Bacteria; phylum Cyanobacteriota; class Cyanobacteriia; order Cyanobacteriales; family Desertifilaceae; genus Hormoscilla. The sequence continues at coordinate 987,518 of OZ001293.3, forward strand.
CATCATTTGTTTTATATATCTTCAGGGCCCGCACATCTGTATTTTTCAAACCACTGTTCATCTCACGCCAGCTTTGATCTTTGGCATCATAGATAAATACTCCTCGTGCTGTCCCTGCCAATATTATGCTGGTATTACCTTCTACCTCTTCATATATTTCCAGAGTTCGCACATTTATATTCGTCAATCCCGTATTCCGAGCGCTCCATCTAGTGCCATCATATATAAATACACCCCCTGCACTCCCTGCCAATATGTAGCGCTTGCCACCTTCTTCATAGGACTTAACAACGGCGATCCTGCGTTGGGAACCGTCGATACTTTTCCTATCAAGCCAGATATCGCTTCCCAGTTCCAGGGTCAATACCCCCGTGGCCGTGCCAGCAAATATCTTTTCCCCGTGACTCTCCCTGTGGATTAACAAGTCATTAACATCAGTATAAGTCCAGTCCTTCTGACCATCCTTCCTCAAGTCATTAACAAGGGTGGCCCAAGTTTTGTCGCTCAACAGGGACTGGCGGACTACACTGCCCATAGGAGGTATCCTGACCCGCATCTGCTTGCCACTAATAATAATTTTCCGCTTCGCTTCCAGTCCCTGCACCACTCGATCTAACTCTATTTCATCCCCTTCAACAGGCGGATCTTCCTGGATAACTTCCTCGAACAGTTCTAAAGCTTCACTTTCAAGCCTGACCTCAGTTTCTCTATATTTCTCTCCCCCAAAAGCGCTCATATCCGCACCAGTTTCCAAATAGATGCGGGTGATTTTCCCATTTTGTCCGAAATCATTGCCCAAAACCGTCGCCACCCACTTCACCTTGTAAGCCTGGCTATGTTTCGCGTGGGTAAGTACCAGCCAACTGCCTGCTAAAATATTTTCATATGTTCCATTCAAGTCTATATACTGCCGAGCGGCAAGATCGAACCCAGGCCATTCCTTCGTATATAAGCGATCGAACCAACTTCCTGCTAGCAGCGCTATCTGATCTCCATCAGCATATCCCAATATCCTACGGAACTCCCGATCTTCTATTAATCCCGTATTTATTTCCGTCCACTCTACATTCACAACATTCCCATTAATGGTAACTAGGGATCGAAATACACCAATGTTTGTCCCCGCATATATATAGGATTTTTTGCTGCTTTGGTTACTCGCTACACTCGCTAAACTGAGAGAATAGACAGTGGATTTATCTGTCATCCCATTATTCTTCTCATCCCACGCGCCATTATCCCTGCGGAGATATACACCTGCCTTTGTCCCTGCAAATATATAATCAGAGTCGCTAATCTTCCCCACAACCAGTGAATATACGATCTGCGCGCTCATGCCATCGTCAGTCCACCCATTGCCATCAATCCACCCTTTGCTATCAGCTTGGGAGGAAAATACACCCCGATCGGTCCCCACAAATATCTTATTATTTACATCGGCGGTCCCCTTTTGAGCGTCGGTCCCCTGCTTTTGAGCGCTGGTCTCCTTCTTTTGAGCGCCTGTCTTCTTCTTTTGAGCGCTAGTCCTCTTCCTTTGAGCGCCGGTCCTCTTCTTTTGAGCGCTGGTCACCACAACTTTAGCAATTTTAGCAATAGCAATTGCATAGACAATAGTACCGCTCAAGTCAGTAGAACTATTTCTTCCCTTATTTATATCCTCCCAGGTTCGACCACTATCTTGAGAACCAAAGATGCCATATTCAGTACCGGCATAGATAATGTTGTCATAAACAGCAAGACAGCTGATAATACTGCTGGGCAAGCTCGTTTCTATGTACTTCGTTTTTTTGACTACCCATGCATTATAATCCTCTACATCACCCGGGAGTGTATCTAGTATTGATACTGCACCCTCGATTGTATCTGCTGCACCCCGGGTTGTATTTGCTGCATCCCGGGTTGTATCTGCTGCACCCCTGATTATCCCTGCATCATCATCGGCTCCACCATCGAGCGTATCGGCTGCGCCATCAAGTGTACCCGCTGCGCCATCAAGTGTACCCGCTGCACCCTTGAGTGTATCCGCTGCACCCTGGAGTGTATCGACACTGGGAACTTGATATTGAATAACAACACTAACACCGCCACTGCCGATTTCTACCCAACTTTCTCCCTGGTCAATGCTTCTAAAGACCTTGCCCTCTGTGGCCCCAGCAAATATGTATCCTTTCTCATTAACAGCCAGAGAGTATATGTCAATATTTGTTAATCCATTGTTAACCTCTACCCAATTTTTGCCCCGATCCCTAGATCTAAAAATACCCCTATGAGTACCGACAAACAGACTCCTAGTCTCTTCCTCGCGCACCAAAGCCCGGACATCAGCGTTCTTCAACAAGCCAGTAGAAATTGACTTCCATTTCTGGTTATTATCATTATTATCAATATAGCTAAAAACACCACCGGTGTCGTGACCGTACAGGCGTTGCTCCTCCGGGCTCAGTTCATTCCACTCTCCGGCATCGCTACCAAATAGAGTAGCTTGTTCCCGTAAAGCGAACACCTGGATCTGGCTGCGGGGTTCCCAACCCAAACCACCGGACCAAGAAACCAGAGTGTAATCCCGTTCATCATCAGGCTCAACAGCAAGTAGAGTTAGATAACGACTTTCATAGGGTTCTACTTGCTCTTCCACCAGTAACAGGGCGTCCCCCTCTGCAAGCTGAGTCTCAGTACCCGCCAGCTTAAGTTCTACGGTATCTTCCCCAATTTCTTGAGGCATGGTAACCGAGGGGACATAGGGTTGCAGGATATTCCAAGCCCCGCGCATTTCCAACGTCTCAACCGTCTCAAATACCTGAGGGTCTTCATCGGCAATGGGTACGCTTTCAACTCTCACTCCCTTCGGTACAGTCACGATCTCCGGCACTTCCTCCGACTCTTCGATCGTAAACGCCAAGTGGGTACTAGCAGCGACCCCTGGGTCCAGTTCATAGCCCACCGTGCGACTCAACTCCAGTACCGAGAGTCGTTCCGTAGCCGTGTTCACGAACCCTTCATTAGCGATCCGTTCCTGATAGAAAGTCAGCACCTCCATCACCGTCGCCCAACCATCCAGAAGGGCGATCGCCGGGTCATTGCCATGGCTTGTAGTCAGTTTCGCCAGAGGTCGCGAGCCATCCCCTTGGTCAGGGGGGCTTGTCTGAGTATGCAACAAGGCTAGCATGCGCTTGAGGCTGTCATCATGCCTAGCGATCCGATAGGATAAAGCCTGCAGCCCTGGGGCATTATAAATTTCTTCTGGTTGATTTTCTAAGGAGCTTGTCATATTCCACCCTTTAGTTCAAATTCTAACAAACCATTTTCCGGAGTATAAGGGTTATTATCCACCTGCACAATGGACAAAGCCTCAGTAGTAATTATCCCTGCTTCCAGTTCTCCCTGGGGGGTCCGACCCCATACCTGAAATCGTTTGGCTTCCACCCGGTCCACCCCAGCAATTTCCATTGATCGCTTGATAATTTGGCTCAGATAAACTGGCTGACCGAAGCTGAGGTTATCTGGATGAAAAAAGCCGCGCTTGCCCGAGGGCAAATCTTGGTTCCCAAAAGTTTTTCCCAGTTCCCGGAAGATGCTGCTCTGGAAATAACCATCTTTTATTTCCACCAGCAACGCGCTCTCCAGAGGAACAAAGGTCGGTTCGACAATCTCCAGATCGTGAGCCATCAGTCGGAATGGCATGATATAATCGCGCAATTCCCTCTTAAATTCATCATCAATCCCTTTGCCCCCATAGCGATCGACAGCAATAAACACAGTATACCAACTTCCGGTCCAGCGCAGTTGGGCAGCCGCCCTTTGCACCTCCGCGTGACGTTCCATCACCTCAACATAATCTGCTTCCGTAACGCAGCTTTGACGGATGCGGAAAGCTTGGGGGGCGTTCAGACGGGCCTCCGCGATCGGTTCCGGGTCTACCCCACCCTGGGCAGCCAAGGGATTGTAGATTTTGGTAATTTTCTCCACCAGTTCCGAGTAGCGATCGCCATTTTTGGGGAGCAGGTAGGCGATCGCCTCTCTGCCCACATTACCTGCCGCACCGTTTCCGCTGCGGTAGCTAGCCAGCATTTTCGTACCCACGGAAGGTTCTTTGCCCAAATTTCCGTCTCCAAAGCGCAGGTGGGCAATGCGATCGCTTTCCATTTCTACCACAAAATCCGTAGCAAACTGATCGCTATTCAATAGGTCAGGTCGGACATGCCAGGTTTCCCAATCTTCACTGGTTCTGTGCGATTCGTTCTAGCCTAACGTGGTCAAACACGGAACGCTAGCCCGGTTTCATTAGCCGGGAACTCTGACCGCATGGGGGTTAAATTCCCCTCCCCCCAGGTACGGGGGTGACACCGGTCCTCGGTGCTACGAAGCGACATCATCGTGGTGCTAAGCGAGGACTCAAATGTAGGATAACTGGCAGCCTAAGCCGGTGACGCCGCTAGGAAAGATATCCAAGGTTAGAGCAGGCAAACATGTGCAAGCCTCGTTATAAGGAACCAGCGAAATAAGGCTATATGCGCTGGCCTAAAAAGGAAATGGTAGCTAGTATTAGTTTTAGACTCTGGCTAATATAGTACTCAAATAGCTCCCGGGGTATAGTGTGGACCTAAAGGTATCGCGAAATGTTGTTAGGGAACGAAGTAACCTCTCGTGTGCTGTCCATCAGGACAAGTTAGATGTTAAGCGCAAGCCACGGGGGGAGGGATGGCCCAAGAAGCGAATGCCCGGGGTAATTCCTGGGATAACATCTACAGTAATGTAGATGATGCTGGGTAGCCAGCGCTGACGTGGGTCGGTGATACTAGGAAGCTGCTGGAATGAGTAATCCTAAAAAGCCACGGAACTAATCCGAAACGCAAGTGGAGGATAAGGTATGGATAACTGGTAAAACTGACTTGAAAATGGTGATACTAACGGTTATCAGAACAACCACTCGCTAAACCAGGAAAGGGAAGAAAAGACAGGCGGCAAGGGCTAACGGAAGTAATTCCTATTAAGTCTACCTATGAAAAGGGCCTAGTACCCAGTAGCCGGATGCGGTGAAAATCGCAAGTCCGGTTCCTCAAGGGAGGGTCGGGAAGCGATTCCCGGCTCGACCCCATCCAAAGGACGATCGCAACTTCAACAGAGGCACAGATGCTTGGGGGTCTTGCTGCAATATTTCTGCTGCCGAGGATTCTTTTGCCCGTGCGTGATTGTAAACTTCGCCGTAAGTTATATCCTTCTCTTGCAGTTGGGGACTATAACCACCCCCTGCTAGCACCTCCGGCAGTTCCTCTGACTGGCTTTCGCCGTGATCTGCCAGTATGATATTACCCCGAGCTAGGCTAATTGGCACCGTGCCGGAAAAATCAGACGTTTCTCCGCAAATAGCCTTAGCTACCCACAGAGGGAAAGTCAGAGCATCTTGAACATCCCATTCAATCTCCGTCATCTGCTGTGCCGTATAATCTGGCGGGTTTTTAAATATTCCTGCTAGGGGGTCTTCCTGGTCAGGATCTACCTTAGTCAAGCGTACCACCTGACGGCGATCGGGATTTCCCGCTTCGCCAGTTTCCGGATTTTTCACCTCTTCTAGTAGCAGCACATCTCCAACTTGCAAACCATCGAAACGCCCTTTCAATGTCGCCTTCGTGGCCCCTTTTTCCAGATAAAGCTCAGAAGCACCCCAAGCATAGAATTCCATTTGATTGTGCTCTGATCGCAGTTCTTGGTCGTGTAGGGTTTGGAAAATCCTTGCTCCTTTTTTTCCCAGCACCTCGGCAGCATCGCGAGAATCAGGATTAAGCACAGGCACCGTGCTTGATGCACCAGTGACTAGCTTTGTATCCCTTTCTAGCACCTCCGGCAGATCCGAACTTAACTCCATGTATACCCAAACCCGGGCATTGCAGCCTTCATGTAGAGCATAGTCTACCAGACGACAGTGGCGACGGATAGAAATGCGTTGTCTCGCCCTGCTCAGGTAAGCTTCTGTCGCCACCGCATCCTAATAATAGCTAGCACTATCAGCAGCATAAGCCAATATTTCCGTTAGCATAATCCCGATATCAGATGGATTGCGCTCTATCCATTCAGGCATCACCACCGACAAGCGATCGAGTATTAATTGGCGAAAGCTGCTATAGTCCTTTGCTAGATAAGTAATCTCTATATTTTCGCGAACCTTCAACTCCCCGGACTGCTGCTGTTGCGGGTCAACCTTAGTAACGATCTGATTTGGTTTTCTGAATCCAAAGCTCAGAGCCTTAAAGAACCGATCTAGCCTGGGTATATTAATCAGCTCTAATGTATAGGAATTGCTCTGTTCTTCGCTCTCCCCGGCTTTCAACTCATGCCTAACCTCAAGTTTCAGCCGGTTTCCCTGGATCCCCCACTCACCGCTCCACCTTTAGTAATGCTGATATTGCCAGCAGTGACTGTTGCGGGAGCCACCTGTTTAATTGTGCCCGATGCTGCTGGCACAAAATAGGCCCATATATTCCACTCGTCATTCTTGACCCACTCGACCTTAATATAATCAAGCCCTATCTGACTCGGGTGATGACTCAGGGCCACCCGTCGCTGACTTCGGAATTGGTTGTCTGTTGCGATCTTTTCGTCGATCATAGCGCCCCTCCCTGCTCGAACTGGGCCACTTCTCGTTGCTGATTGCGTCTAATTATATATGTAACTGTCACCTTTAATTTAGTATCTTCACTCTCTACCCCTAGGCTTTCTACTTGAATCAGTTCTCCCAACCACTCTTGCAAAGATCCTTGTACCATCAATTCTACCGCGCTATTCATGTCTTGGCTATTGGGAGCAAAAATTAACTGCATTAGACCGGTGCCAAAGCTTGGCCGGTTAACTCGTTCTCCCGGGGTCGTGAAGAGCACTTGCTCGATCATCTGACGGATATGTTCTGACCAGTCCGCTTCTGCCACTCGCTTGCGATCGTCTATATGGAAAGGATATGCTATTTCCATTTGTTAATTTTCATTTTAGCTATAACTCTCTCACGTCATCATCGGCCTCACCGGTGGCTTAAAAACCCGGCAACTCTGCTCATAACTTACCACACTTACCATTCACAACTAGTCGGGGTCGAGCTAGGGGTCACCCCCTAACTCTCCCATTCGGAACCGGACGTGCGACTTTCACCGCATCCGGCTACTGGCAAGTAGGGCATTGTCACTACTAGGATTACTACGGATTGCTCCACTTGTCCCTCATCTCATGCGATTTCACTCCTTTCCTGGTTGGTAAGCGGCGCTGCCAGATAACCTTTAGTATTACCATTTCCAAGTCTGTTTTACCAGTCATCCAACCTTCGAGAGGCCTCCGGCGTCTTAGAGATACTCTTACCCAAGATTTCCTACTTTAACCAACCCGCGTCAGCTGGATGAGGAACACCCCATCATATCCATAGGCGTTACCCTAGGCATTAGCTTCTCGGGCTATCTCTCCCCTCGCGGCTTGCGCTTTACATCTAACTTGTCCAATCTAGACAGCACACGAGAAGTTACTTCGTTCCCTAGTATCATTTCACGATGCTTTTAGGCCCCTGCTATACCCCGGGAGTTCTTAGAGTGCGATACTGGCCAAGTGCAAGAACCAGCACAAACTACCATTTCCCTTTTGGGCCAGCGCTTTAAGCCTTATTTCGCTGGTTCTAGATAACGAGGCGTACACAGGTTCGCTTGTTCTAGCCATTAGCATCTTTCCTAGCGGCGTCACTAGCTTAGGCTGCTAGCTATCCTACATTTAAGTCCTTGCTCCGCACCACCGTGATGTGACTCAGCAGCACTAAGGACCGGTGTTACTCCCACACTTGGAGAGAGGGAATCTAACCCCCATGAATACCAGAGTTACCAGTTTGGACCTGGCCTAGCGTTCCGTAGTTGCCCACGTTAGACTAGAACGAATCGCACTACATTACTTCTAGTTCCGCACCCGTCCCGTTTTCAATCTTTACTTGCACCTGAGATAGCTTAAGGCCAGCCCCTGCTTGGTTCTTGACATTGACTTTATTCGAGTCCACCTCTACTGCTGAGCCATCATTGCTTATTTTTATCCCTGATGAAGCTAATTTTACCTCTGACTTACCGTTCTTTAGCTGAATGCCATCCTGGGTAAAATCTGCCGTAGATGATTTTTTCTTCAATTTCATCCCCTCTGCCACCAGCTTCAACTCCCCCTCTTCCTTCTCCTTCAGTTGGATATGCTTAGCCGCAACATCCACTATTGTTTCCTGATTTTTAAACTCCAGCAACTCTTCTGTCATTTTTAACAGCGTTTCTTTATCGTTCTTGATTTCAATCCCCTCCTTATTTAACACCACTTTCAGCAACTTTTTCTCATTCTGGTTATCCTTTTTAGGCATTTTTACTTCCAATGTCACCCCTTCTTTTTGCTTTCGCCTACTCAAGATGAGAATGAGTTATTCGGTCTTAAAAACTTGAATCTCCGCTGGATCGTTATTTTGTTCGTAAGCCACCTCCGCCTCTTTAGGCAGTTCATCATCTCCCCAGAAACAGCCGGTCCAAATCGGGCGTTCTCGATTGCCGCCCTCAAATTCTACCCAGACCTTAGCGCCCTTTGGCGGGATTGTAAACATCCCTACATCTTTGCCAGCGTATGGCACACAAGGCATGGCCCAGTTTTTGTTATCTGTGTCCAGAACCTCGGGCACGCTTACTTGCAGTCTGCCCAGCTTTTTGGGGTCTTGATTATTTTTGACTGTACCTCGATATTTTCCCAAAAATTCTTTTGTCATAGAACGCTGATTTTTTGTGGCCCAACCTGGGGTTCGTAGGACTTATCTCGCCTGTTCGGGAAAACCCTAGGACCGGTGCGGAGCGAGAGTATGGACATACTTAAGAGTAAGGCAGGCGATCGCCCTACCGCAGTCCGAAGTAGTCTAGCATAGGGAGCCTGTCGGGAGCAATAAACAAGTCTTTTTGCTCCTCCGACGAGCCCCGCCGGAAAATGCTAACCATATATTAGGGTATGCTCGCAGGATTGTCAACATCATTTCCCAAAAATTTCTATCAGAGAACCCTGATTTTTTCTAGCCCAACCTGCTTGCCCTTGTTGCTTGTCAATGTCATTGCCTGTTAGCACCTTCTCCATCACCGGCAGTATGTCCGAGTTGCCCAAATAATTTACTCTCTTATCCCGACATGCTCCCAGTAAGGCAGGCGATCGCCCTACCGCAGTCCGAAGTAGTCTAGCATAGGGAGCCTGTCGGGAGCAATAAACAAGTCTTTTTGCTCCTCCGACGAGCCCCGCCGGAAAATGCTAACCATATATTAGGGTATGCTCGCAGGATTGTCAACATCATTTCCCAAAAATTTCTATCAGAGAACCCTGATTTTTTGTGGCCTAACCTGATTGCCCTTGTTGCTTGTCAATGTTATTGGTTGTTAGCACTGTCTACATCACCGGCAGTATGTCCGAGTTGCCCAAATACTTTACTCTCTTATCCAGAAATGCTCCCAGGCAGGCGATCGCCAACTCTCAAATCCTTTAGCCTGCCAGTAACAACGCTCCCAAAAAGGAGTTAACCATATATTAGAGCCTGCTCGCAGGATTGTCAACATCATTTCCCAAAAATTTCTATCAGAGAACCCTGATTTTTTCTAGCCCAACCTGCTTGCCCTTGTTGCTTGTCAATGTTATTGCCTGTTAGCACCCTCTCCATCACCGGCAGTATGTCCGAGTTGCCAAAATACTTTACTCTCTTATCCCGACATGTTCTCAGTCAGGCAGGCGATCGCCAAACCTCGCCTTAAAGTTCGCTCTCCCCTGACGCTGCTTGCCTAATGGCTACATTCGGTGTTCCCCGTTCCCGTTCCCCGTTCAGTGTTCCCGGTTAAGCATTCCCCAAAATATCCAGAGTATTATTACATGATACTGTGGGGTAATTGGGGGGTCTGACCCATTATCGATCTCAAGTATTGGCAACTGACAACTAACAACTACCGGCGTATACTCTTGTTAGGGGAGAAGCAATACTTCAAAGTTTTGGATATAGCTTGTCCGGAGCGAGGGAAGGATAATCGCGATTGTTGCACAACGACGGGATGACTTGCAACCACAGAATACAGGCTGGTAGTGACCATGTACCAGAAAAATGACAACTGACAAATGACATTAGTCGAGCCGTAATGGCTCAGACCTACAAGCGTTAGTTTGTAGTGAGAGCGAAAGTTGTGCGCCAGGGGGAGCATGTCAAAGCAAGTAAATAAGTATTTTTGCGAAAAAACCTCATTACTGGCTCATTGGTCAAAACTTTGAGGTTCTTGAGAGCGATTGTCCGCACAACAGTTGCAAAACAAAAACGAAGCAGCCACACTACTCCCCCCACCCAAATCCCACCCAAATCCCACCCAAATCCCACCCAAATCCCACCCAAATCCCCTAAAATACGACATATAATCAGAAATATAGTCAAAAAAAGACTCTTGAAGAAAAATTTAGAGTTTTATCCAGAAGGCTCTCAAAGTAAGTATATTTTGCAATGTATCTCATAGATGCTAGCGGGCGATCGCTTTGATGCATGGGAGAGACGAGCGCCCTAACTCCCCTGCCGCCGGTGGTCCCCATGCTTTGCAGATCGAGATGGAAGTAGAGATATGCTGAACACATAAAGGGAAAAAGGCGCTCTATTAAAATTTCGCGGGGTTGCACAATTACGGGACGATCGGGGCTGCTAATGGCCAATACTCAAAGGTTAATCTAGATAGTCATTGGTAGTCATGAATAGATGTATTTACTCTTTTAAACTAGCAATTAGCCAAAGTGCAATTTTCAACCATTGGCCGCTATCATCCCAAAAATGTGCAACGCCCGCGATTAATTTATGAGAAATTGAGGAGACCTCCCCGGCCTTCGCAGCGGCTGCGCAGCCAAAGCGCAATCTCCCGGCTCCCGGCTCTCCCAAAGCTTGGATGGGACAACTACCGGTCGATGTCCTAGTCACCAATATAACATTTTGTGACAATTACCGAAAATTTGTAACAAGTCACCTTAGAGGAAGCGAATTCCGATAAAATAGATTGCAGTTAACTTACTCAAAGAATTAATGAGTTCATTTCCCGGTTCGCCGCGTACCCTGAAGGGGGCAATAGCCTCGATCGACGCCTTGATACCGCTACCCAAGGTGATCGTGTTCCAATACAATCCAGAGACAATGACGCGGACACTGACTTCCCGGATAGCCGGTTATGAAAACACTGAGGGAACGAAAATCAGCCAACCACCAGAAGAAACAATCAGTGTGAAAATCGAAATAGATGCCACGGATCAACTAGAAAAGGCAGATGACACAGCAACCAGTCTAGGAATACACCCCCAGTTGGCAGCCTTAGAAACATTAATATATCCCATGAGCGTGGACGTAACTGCTCAGGAAGCACTGTTGCTAGCAGGAACTCTAGAGATATTGTCCAAAAGCCCGCCATTAACGGTGTTTATGTGGGGAGTAAAGCGGATAGTGCCAGTGCAGATCAAGAGTATGTCAATAGAAGAACAAGCATATGACGTAAATCTAAATCCGATCCGGTCAGAAGTTAGCCTAGAGATGCAAGTGCTCAGCTATAGCGAGTTTAAATTGTTAAGCGTGGGTGGTTCAATGTTTATGAGTCATCAGATCGCGAAGGAACTGATGGCGGTAATGAAAACTGTCAGCAGTGTCAGCAGTCTGGTGACTGGATAGACGGGAAGTAGAGGGAGAAAAAACCATGTTATCAGAAGCAAGCCGTTACTACAATCTAGAGACAGCAAACTTCACAGACGCAGAGGGTAGGATAGTAGCCTACAAGCGTCGGCGGTTTCTGCCTCAGAGTGAAAAGCTGAAGTTGCTTTTAGAAGTAACGGTAACAGAGGGCGATCGGCTAGACGCGATCGCCAACAAGTACATCGGGTCTCCAGAAATGTTCTGGCAGCTGTGCGATGCAAACAACACGATGAACCCCTTCGATCTGGCGGCCACCCCAGGGAAACAGATCCGGGTGCCCCAGCCAGATATCCAGGGAAATTTTTAACAAATAGGTCTAAACAGAAAAATGATCTTCCTGGGCGTACAACTGACTATACTAATAGGCAAGACAGTGCCAGTGTCAGCATCCCGCTTGCTGCTGGAATCCCTAGCTAGCGTTGAAGTAACAAACAGCGATACCGGGCGATCGGGGTTTCAGATGAGCTTTAGTGCCAATCGCAATGGGATGTCAGATCTAGATTATCCCCTACTAAAGGAGCTAAAGCAGTTTAACCGCGTCATCCTGGTGGTAATATTCAACGGCAGGCCCCACGTGCTCAGCGATGGCATAATAACCAACCAGCAAGTACAACCGAGCACTCAACCAGGGGTATCTTCAACAATAATAGCGACAGGGGAAGACGTGAGCGTGATGATGGATATGGAGGAAAAAATCGCACAGCATCCATCCCAGAATCAAACGACGATCGTCAGCAAAATCATTGCCCAGTATGCTCGATACGGTATAATTCCCAAAGTAATTCCCCCCTCCGGGGACAAGCCCCCCTTACCGACCGAATATATTCCGACCCAGCGCGGCACTGACCTAGAATACATTTTGGAGATGGCCGAGAGGAATGGCTATGTGTTTTATGTTTCCCCGGGACCGGCCCCGGGTACGAGCATTGCCTATTGGGGGCCGCCGAAGAAGTTGGGGGTACCCCAATCAGCCCTATCCGTAAATATGGGGTGGCACTCCAATGTGGACTCAATTAACTTCCAGTATGACGCTCTAGCAGCTAGCGAGGCATCTGGAAAATTGCAGGACCATAAAAACAATAAGTGCCAGGGGGTAAAAGTAAAATCCTCCAAGAGCAAGCGTCCGACTCTGGCTACCTCATCAGGATTGAAGCAGAGTAAAGTGCGGAAGCGCTTGCTTTCACCTCAGGGGTCGGATCGGTCCCAGTCTAAAGCCCGCGTCCAGTCGATAACAGATACTTCTCTAGACCAAGTAGTCACAGTCCAAGGAGAACTGGATTCCCAGAATTATGGTAGTTTACTCAGGACTCGGGGTTTAGTGGGTTTGCGAGGGGTAGGCAAAAGTTACGACGGGCTCTATTATGTCAAAAGCGTCACCCATAAGTTAGAGCGAGGAAAATATAAACAGAGCTTCACCTTGACCCGTGAAGGTTTAGGTGCAACTGTTCCAGTAGTGAAACCATGAAGAACTTATTTGGCAAATATCGCGGAAAAGTTACAGATACGAAAGATGTAAACAAACGAGGTCGCCTGGAAGTGAGCGTGCCATCAGTCCTAGGAGACAAGCGCCTCTGGGCGGAACCCTGCGTCCCCTACGCAGGTAAAGATATTGGCATGTTTGCCATCCCGCCGAAAGGCTCGAATGTCTGGGTAGAATTCGAGGGAGGCAATCTAGATCGCCCGATTTGGACGGGTTTTTTCTGGTGTCCAACAGAAATGCCTACAAAAGCTGCTGAAGCTACAGTAGCGGGGGAACCAGAGAAGTATCAGGTGTTTAAGACCTCCGGAGTCACGATCGCGGTCAGGAGTCTGAGCAAAGGGGAAAAATATCTGTCAGTGGAGGTGGCGAAACCGGTGGTGGATAAACCCCTGAAAGTGTTATTTAATGACAAGGGAATTGAAATTAACAATAACAATAAGACGACGGTGAAATTAACAGAAAAGGAGATTGATTTAAAGAACGGAAAGGAATCTATAGTGATGATTACGGAAGAGAGCATCAAGCTAACGGAAAAGCAGGTGGAAGTAGAACTGAATAAGGACAAGATAGGATTAAAGAAGAGCAAGTCGATCGCCGAATTGACGGAAAGTGCGTTTAACCTAGAGAAGGATCAAGCAAAAGTACAGCTATCGGACTCAGGGGTAAAAATGAGTAAGACAACAGCGGCAGTGATAGAAATAACATCTTCGGCAATTAAATTAAAGAATGGTTCGGCGACTGTCGATTTGTCAGGCAATAAAGTAAATATAAACAAAGGGAGTTTAGAGGAAATGTAAGTGGTGATTCGCGTAGGGCGGGCGTCTCGCCTGCCGGTCGGTGGTCAGGGGACTAGGCGATCGCCTCCTTATGTAAGGATCGCTGCCAATTTTCCTGAAGGCCCAGATTGGCAAGAAGTGCGATCGCCCTTATGGCCCGATCGGGGATAATAAGCTGGCGGGGCTTTTCCACTGGCAGCATAGGCGACCAAGTCAAATTAATCTCGATGCTATTATTGCCAATGATATCATATATCCGAGCAATTGCAGCGCAGAGATTAGCGCTAACTCCCTGTTTTTCCGTGCCGACAAAAGGCGATAAATTCCCCGTAGACAGAGATTTCTCTGCCGCCCAGGCGATCGCCTTCAAAGCTTGCACCCAGGTCTTGACAACTTGGCGATCGAATGGTATCATATAATTATGAGCACCATGATGAGTTGAACTAATTGGGGATAGAATGGTAAGAATGCAGCCAGGATATGGCCTCGTCAATCCGAGTCGCAATTGACCCAGGTAAGCAAGGGCTTCTCCAGCGGGTTCTGGAAAGTAAGCTTGTCTTTTAAGAGTAGCACAAGCTGCCCAAAGGAGGGTATCTCTCAGAGATTGGATCAGATCGATGTTATCTGCCAGCAGCATGGTGCCCTTGTCAGCAAGAGTCGGAGGTACGCGCAAGGCGATCGCATCGGAATCGGAATTAATAATATCGCTGAGTATTTCTAACTGTGATCGATCTTCAGCAGATTCCAAATTTTCTATAACTTGACTGATGAGAATGGGAAAATCCGTAAATTCTGACTTCAAAGGTAACAGAATATCGAATTTATCTCCCGAATCAGTTTTCTGAATCCAAACAGATGCTCGATCGGCAATCATACTCTGTTGGTTCCAACCATTAGCTTGCAGGTATGTAGCCACCTGGGGTGGTTCTATAGCTTTAAGAACATCAAAATCTCGGATAACTGCTTTCATAGCGTTTCTCCTGCTCCAATGCGCTGCATAATCCTCTTCATATCGTCCACTGTGAACAAATTTTGGCGTGGCACGTATACTGTCACAGTCTCTTGATTTTCTGTCCCTGGCGATCCTCGTAATGACATCCAGTAGCCACAACATTTCAGATTGATGCCACCACTGTTCTACATTTTCCGGGACTAAAATTACCACCAATATCAGAGGTATTACACGATTATCGTCTCTCAAGCGTTCGTAGTCTATGACTCTAAGAGGATACCTGCCGATCTCCAAGTACATTTCTAGAGGTAGATTTCACCTGCAAATGGACTTGAGGAAAACTCCGCTGCTCTCCCTTGTACTCCCAGTCCTGTAAAGATCGCGTCAATACCAAGTTTATCTAAGGGTGAGGATGCTCTCTGAAATGAGTAACCTGCCGCTGATGCCACAGTATATATGTACGCATAGCTGAATTCCTCTTTCTGGGTATTGAGATCCACTCTTACACTACCTCCACCTCCGCTAATTATACAATTTTTTGACATGGACGGGCACCGGGTTTAACAGCATGAACGTACTCGCTACCAGATGCGGGCCATCCCCGTCGGTAAGATGCCTCAGAGGGTTTTCCCCATCCTAGCTGCAAGACCATTTCCAAAAAATCTGACTTCTCCCATTTCCACAGGTAAGCCCATTCCGTTCTGCGAGCAAGTCCTTCTACCTCCCCAGGGGCGATCGGTCGGTAGTCCTTACCGCTGGCAACACTCAAATACAATTCCATCCCCAACGTCACCTCTTGCCAGAATGCCAACACTTCCGCCTGATGCGCCTTCAGGATCTCCAGGTCCCTAGAGAGAGCGATCAGCTGCTCGTGGACTACTGGATAATGGAGAATCTTACCCTTAACTTGCAGGTGACGCCAGACAATACCCGAGACTTGCCGTTTCCTCTGGTAGCGGTGAACCGTCGCCTTAAAATCTTGATAGGCCGTAAACTTTTGCAGCCCCTCAACGTTCAGCAAGCAGTCGATCGCAGGATTGCCAGACGCTTTGGCCTTAAGATTGAGGCGCTCTCCCTTTATGCAAGCTTGGCGCTCCGAGGTCAATATTTCGATTAACTCCTCAGTACTGTAGACCTGTGACATGACCCTCAGCCCATCAGTCTCTTCCTTCAGTTTAACGCGAGTAGTCTGTTAAGGCAAGCTTCTATAGCGGTTCCTTAAGAGTGCCCGTCATGCCTTCGGGCGATCACCTTTTTGCTGTTCTGGTAGTTCTGCTCGTGAGGAAAATCCTGATCAGCATACCGCTCCGGTCAGGATTGGTTCTTTCGTGAAAAATCCTATTTAGCTTATCATATCCTGGACCCTAATGACAAGAGGCTAGTGCCAGCGATCGGCGAGCGGTTACCAGTACCAGTCCGATACCAGTGCTATGAGATCGGTTCGAGATGTCCAAGAGCATCTTTTTTCTGTTCCGTCGGCCTGTTTTGCCGTGCTTGTGGTACTTTCTCTCTACATCTCCCGTTGATTTATGGCTAGCGATCGGGCCTGTCCGACTCTTTTTCTAACCGGTTTGCTGACCTGCTCTAGCTCTTCTTGCCCACGGGAATGAAAGGCGATCGGGTTGCGGATGCCTTTAGTTAAGAAACCAGTTTAATCCTATAAAACCAGTTTTTCAGTTTAGAACTTTTTCTCAAGAAAATTAGATTTTTTTGAAAATGGCTTGAAACAAATATCATTCGATGCTATAATTATGGAGGATGTGGGAGGGAAATTTATAGATAATTGAATTTTTTAAAAGAATTACAGCGAAGGTAGCGTTCGCTGTTAACAGTAGCATTTCAATTTGGAATCATCAACATGTTTTTTGGGGAAAAAACATAACTGTTGATCTTCTGAAATGGATTATTGGGAGAGTGTTCGCCGAGATATCTGTTCGGTCGATTTCCCAGTGTAGCCCTTCACTTCTAGTAAAACATCAGGCTTGAAATAACCGAGCCTTTGGTAGTTAACATCGTAACAAGACCCCTCTTCTATCTCTTTATTCAAGACTGGACAAAACCAGTCAGTATCTTCTTTTTTCGGAGTGAGGTCTGTGTCCCCCCTTTTGTGCGGTTACGATGTCTCGGCGATGTGCGATTAATGTGCTCTGCGCAGTGCGAATAGCGCGCGCAGAGCACATTAGGCAGTGCGAATACGATGTCCCTCGGGTAGTGCGAATACGATGTCCTCCGGGTAGTGCGATTAGCGCTTCCGGAGGACATCGAGCTCCCGAGGGACATTGAACGCGCAGAGCACATCGGGGGTAGTGCGACTATGATGTCCCGTGCGTCCGGGGGACATCAAGCGTCCCCTGGAGGGGGGACATCGAGCTCCCGGGGGACACAGAAGTGGTAGCTTGCGTTCGGATGCACCCCAAATCATCCTCTGATTGTGCAACGCCTTACTTTTTACTCGATCGGCTATTGAGTCAACTCCACATTGATTTCATTCACCGGTCGCCGCCTCAACTCGACCGATTCCGATCGGGGTAACAAATCAAACACCTCCCGGAAGGCATCATCCACCCGTTCAAAGGGGATATTGCCGCTAGCGTTAAAAACCACCTTACCCGTCTCATCCAGGATCAGAGTTTGAGGCACCAAGCCTTCATAATAATATCCCGATTCCGTAGGTTCATAGGTAGATTTGGGCAAGATCGCATCCACATCGATCGGGATCAAATCTGCGGGCACTCCATAAAATGCCTGAAGTTGGGAAACCACAGTAGAATATTGCTTGCAGTCGCGGCTGTCATCCACGTAAAACACCAGCAGAATGGGTCGATCGCGCTTCAGAGCTTGTGCCAATGTCACTTTCGGCGGTATCAATGAACCATTACCGCCATAGAGAGCAAAGATATTACCATCAAAGTTATCATCATTAATCCCCGCTAGCGCCGGTGGCATTTCCAGCAGCTGCATCCAGCTGAGGGTAACACACAGCATCAACAGGCAGATCCCTGCCAGAGTACGCTCTAATCGACAATCAGTCATAATAGTTGAGATTTGAAACCGTAATAGTGAGCAGTGACCAGGCCGAGTGACCAGTACCGTGACGCTGACAACTGATAACTGACTACTGACCACTTACAATTTACAACTGACCGCTTACAACTGACAACCCATGAATCAAAATGAGATTATCACTCTTGGGGCCACTCGGCACCCGCTCGATCGAAAACTCTTAAAAACCTCCAACTCCAATCAGATTGAGCGAATTTGGTATCAGGGGGAAGAGCCTTATTTTGACGTGTTTTTTGATTTCCTCGAAGATGAAGTCATCTGGTTTCAGTTTACCTTGCTAGGTCAATGTATTACCTGGCATAAAAAACCACCCCGACTAGAAACAGGTTTAACTTTTGAAAATCAAACAGCCGCATCTAAACATCCTGCTAGTAAAATAATCCACTCCGAAAACAAACTCGACGGCAATTTCCTTGACATCGTCCAGGCAATTATGCAAATTAGAGCCAGTGAATTTCCCTTCGACCGAGCCATCGCTATCCTCAAAAATTATCGCTAATATTGTCAGTTGTCAGTTGTCAGTAGCGTAGCGTGTAGGGCGGGCGGATCGCCTGCCCGTCAGTTCTTCATTTTCAATTCTCCATTTTCAATTCTCCATTCTCCATTCTCCATTCTCCATTCTCCATTCTCTATTCTCCATAAGCTGCCGCGCATTTAAATTGCATAAAAAGAAAAGCTAAGATAATTGTTATCAATTGCTTTGGCAATTTTTAATTTTGAAGAAATAATTTTGAATTGCTTATCATTTTTGCCGCTCGCCATTTTTGTCAAGCTGATTTTCCGACCAGGAATTACCTATTCCTTGCAGGATACCGCGACCAATTAAACCAATACCTCTACCAATTACTTGGGTAAGAATATAGACAATGCTGCTACCGACGAAAGCAATAACCGATCGCAAACGAGGCTCGATCGCATCCCTTATTTCTAGGGCCAAAGTAACCGCCTGCTGCCAGCCAGTCAGTTTTTCTAACTCTGGGCGTCTGGGAGCATAGATCGATATTTTTTTAATGCCCCGACTATCAAAACCAAACAGAATATACTGGCTTTCAAAGATCGCCTTGGGTTCTGCCAACAATTGCTCGTAGCGATATTTCCAAGACAAATTATTTCTAAATCTTTCTATAGCGCGAGTTGAAATTAATTCCCGGTCATAAAACAATGATTTAATTGCCATCACATCTGCAAAATTATTCAACAGGGGTTGCACGACCCCATTAGCCACCTGAATGATTAAATTTTCCATCACCGCTTCGGCGCGGGCGATCGCTTCAGGGGTTCCCGCCGAGTAGGGAGCATTATAAATCATTAAAGGCTGCTCGTACAACAAATGAGAAAATAGCTCCATCACCAGAGGAATTTTGTTAAGAATTGTTGCCCTCACAACTGGGGCATCTTCCAGCATAACCGCCAGCAGATCCAATGAGCGATCGCCCACTTGCACCCGATAATACTTCCCAAAAAAATCTCTAATTGACTCCGACCACAAATCCTGCAAAATTTCCAACTTCTGCTCTTTTAATTGACTTAGTTCTACCTGACCAAAATGTAATTCATTCAAGATTTTTTCTAATTGCCGCAATATAGTATATAGCAGTTCCCGTTTCTTTTCCTCGCGAAAAATATCAATTTCTAGGGGCAGACCCGTCAAGTTTTGCAAGTCCCAACCCAGTTTAGCAGTCATCGAGGGAAATAAAGAAGCTTGTCGGGAGCTAAAACTCCAGCGTTCCAGTGAAGCATTAGGAATTTCCGACCCCTTTTGCGGGACCATACCAGTATTGGGGAGTGGGCTTATCGGAACTGGCAGCTTATTCTGGACCTGTGGGGCGAACAGCTGATTGAGTAACCAACTAGCAGTTTGCAGTTCTCGCAAGCGTCCCACCAAAATTGCCCGACTCAGAGGAGAAAGGGCTGGGTTTTGCAGTTGACCGATCGCCTTCGCCCTGGCGGCCGCAATTTGTCGCAACCCCGACGAGCGCCAGCTATTACCCACACGGGCCACAAAACCTAGAGGTCTCGATCCAGAGGATCTCGCCAGTTCCCAGTAATTCTCACCAGCTGCCACAAGGCGTATCACCCTCACCAACTCGGGGACCGCAATACCTTTAGGACAATAACCATTCACCCCCAAAACCTGAGCTTGACGCAGCACTGTTGCATCCTGTATAGCAGTCAGCAGTAAAACAGGCAAGTCATAATATCGGGTTTTCAACAGCTGACAGATTTGTAGGGGATCCCCATTGGACATATCCAACACTAGATCGAGAATTACCAAGTCCACTCGGACAGTTTCGGAACGGGCGGCCAGAACCTGCTCCGCCCCTGCCCTACTGTCAGCTTCTGCCACCACCTCCAGGTCCGCAAACTGCTGGCATATCGTCCGTAGACCCAGCCGGAAAATATAATCCCGATCGATTAACAACAGCTGCCATGAATACTCATCATTTATTCGTGCTATCTTTATCACAAAGTCGCGCAGCGTTCGAGGAACGAAGCAATCTCAACTTTTAGCAACTACAACATTGGCGTCAGAGATATTAAACTAAGCCAGAGGGTCACCCCTCCGACTCGTCTCCAAAACCGGACTTGATACTTTCGCATCATCCGGCTCCTCAGTAACGCCACCCTTGTCATGGGTACGGCTGTGACTACCATCGCTGGCAGTCTTTATATCGTGGCAATGTTTGTGTAGTAACTGTAGGTTGTCGTACTAGTTTTTACCCCCTAATGAGAGGGGCTTGATATGGTCAACTTCCCACTTGTCACCATCCATAAACGTTAATCCGCATTGTTGGCACTTTCCTTTTTGTCTCTTGAGTAGCGTTGCTACCCTCTTATTTAGCTCGGGGCTTTTGCCTAATCTCGTACTCCAATATGTAAGGTTCCCGTCATATGGGCTTGCTGTACCTTTCACTTTTATGTGCCTGATTATCTCAGTTTCGGAGTGTCTGTACAGCGTTATTTCTTCCTCTCCTATTTGGCACCGGAATCGCCATTTACCGTCCTCACTCAGGGACCAGTACTTACGAGCTATCCAATGACTGGATTTATTGGGATGTCTCCTTTTTGCCCACTGCCAGAGAATGGTCCATAGGTAGTGGTCCATGTAGCTGTATGTTTCTTTACTTACCACTGTCCTATAATAGTTTGACCATCCCCGTATTATCGGGTTTAGCTTACTTATTAAGGCTGCTTGTGGTGCTGCTTTATGGCTGGCCACCATTTCTGATAGCCGTTCTTTATGCTTCCCTATGGACTTATTACTGGGTTTGATTAGGGTTTTGAATCCTAGGGGTGTTCCGTTGGTTGACTTGCCGGTTCTGTATTTACCTATCTCATATTGCCTTACTTTGAAACCCAGGAAGTCAAACCCCGGGCTTTCTCCTTTTAGCGTATGAGCTATTTTTGTCTTCTCGGCTTTCAATTCTAGCCCTATTCCCTTTAGCCATTCTGCCACCACTATCTGCGCTCTGTCTATCATTCCCCTATCTTCATGCATTACCACAAAGTCATCAGCATACCTGACTACTGTCAGCTTTTGCTTTTCTTTTTGTGTCCTGGCGAGTTCCTTTACTGCCTCCTCTAGTCCATGTAGGGCTATGTTGGCTAGTAGTGGTGATATGACTCCCCCTTGGGGTGTTCCCGCTTCGGTTGCATGCCATTCTCCTTTGTCTATCACCCCGGCTTTTAACCATGCCCGTATCTGCTTACGGATTGGTGACGTTGTATTTAATTTTTTTATTAGCGCTTTGTGGTCAATCTTATCGAAACATTTTGCAATATCGGCATCCAATACCCACTTGGGTTTATATCTGATGCTGTTAAATATTGCCTTGATTGCATCGTGGCATCCCCGACCCGGTCTGAATCCATAGGAGTTCCCTTCCATGTACGCTTCCCATTCGGGTTCGAGCGCAATCTTGAAAAGTCCCTGTGTCGCACGGTCGTACATCGTTGGTATTCCTAAAGGACGCTTCTCCTCTCTCCCCGGCTTTGGTATCCATACACGACGTGTAGGTTTGGCCTTGTTTGAGATTTCAATCCGTCCTACCAGTTCTGAGCGTTGCTTTGGGGTCAGTGCTTTTACACCGTCCACTCCCGCCGTCTTCTTTCCCTGGTTGTCTTGAGTTACCTGTCGTACCGCTAGACTTTTGGCAGCCCGGGATTTTACCAGTAACCTTTGGAGTCTGCGAACTGGTCGCTTATTACGCCTTCCATTGCCGCTCTGTAAATTCGCTTTTGCAACTTAAAGACTACCCGCTCCAGCCGAGGCCAGGGGGTATCCTTCCATTCATTCATCGATTCGGAAATCGTGCTCATGACCTGTGTATTGCTACTTACAACTTTACAATTAACGTTACCGTGAGGGCGTCTGCATATCCTATCCATTACAGACAGGCGTTGGCTTCTCCTCAAAATCTTTCCCAGATACAACCTGCCTTCCGAAGAGCAGATGTTGCGCCTGTGGTGGCTACTCAACCTATCGACCGGTGGTTGAGAGTATGTACCTGGTTTACTTCGTTCCTCTAGATGATTGGTCGTAGTTTTAGGTGGACTCTATATGCCGGGTTTGTTGTCAGTGCTTATTGGTCGAATTACAACCGCCAATGACCTGTATCCTTTCCCTTTTGGGCCAGCGTATCAGCCTTTTCGCTGGTTTGGTATAACGACACTTATGAGCCTTTGCTTTTGCTCACCATGACTACTTGCTTGACGGTAACCGGTTTAAGCTGCCAGTTATTGCGCCTTCTCTCCCGCTTTACGGATTGATGCCATCGCTACCGTCGGAAGAGTGCTGTCACTCCTGCACCTGGAGGGGTGGGCTTTCACCACCATCATCTAAAAGTTGTCAGGGCTAATGGAACCCTGCTAGTGGTCCCCTTTCTTGACCTGTGTCAAGTCAGTTTACAATAAACAAATCGCACTGTAATTATACCATCATATGCGTCAAAGGCGATCGCCTGCAATGCTCTCAACATATTATTGAGAGCGCGTTTTTCGTGCGGCATTGCACATTTTGGGGATGATGCCCTTTTTTGCACCAGCAAAACGCTACTGAAAATGGCTTGTAGTCTAAGTTTGAGAGTTCTGCAACTATCTCCATCATCCCGTCGGAAGTGCAACGCCTTTCGTGCTATGTACTTTTTACCTCTTTTTCCTCTCCTGACAATGGGACCGCCGATGTGACGCTCGCACATCATCTCCGGAGTGGCACCAAGATTATGCGTTGTTTGAAAGCCTTGGTGCAAGCATAATTTGCCCGATGTCTCCAAGACTTTTTTTATTCTATACTCGCAAAGGGATTGCGCTGCGCGCACACGGCTGCGCCTACGCGAACGACTTGCGCTTTTTGCGGCTATTGAATGTGTCATTGCTTCGATATCTCTGGGGTCGAGATATCTCCTGGGAGCTTTCGGTGTCCCCGCGGAGCGCGGTTGAGCACTGAAGAGGGGACACCGAACTCGCACAAAAGAGGAGATACCTCGCGCTACTCGCACTACCCCAGAGATATCGAGGGGGGACCCAAAGGGAGATTACCTTGCACTCCAGGCCCGAGTCCCCCGGCCTTCGCAGCAGCTCCATCGTGCGTAAGCAGGAGCGACCTTCATCTCAACGCCATCATGATGACTGGAGATTGCTTCGCTAGGGCAGCGCTACGGGGGGAGTTACTCAAAAAGCACAAGGCTCTCTCAATTATCCCCCCCAAGTATCACTTGACATGCGTGATCTGATATATGATCACGCTATGTCAAGTGATACTTGCCTCGCAATGACATTATTGATCCCTTAAGCGCAGTTCCTGACCGTTCGAAGTATAACAAACCCATCTTGGCTTTTGTCAACCTAGTTTAACAATACTTAATATTTTTGCAATAAGCGTCCATGCTCTAGCGAATCGTTAATGGCTAATGGCTAATTGTTGGCGTTGCGCAACGACGGGATGATAAGTGACCGCGTACCATACCTTGGGGTGACCGCGTACCATTCGATTCCGATGTCTCTGCCAGAGATCTTGTCCAAGGGGACATGGCTGCGCTCCCGCAAGGGATACGGCACACAGGAGACATCGTCTCTGGGTCGAGGTATCTCTTGGGAGCGCCTTAAGCACTACCCAGGAGATACCTCGCGCCTTAAGCACTACCCCAGAGACATCGTCTACTGACCGGTACCATGACCTGACCAGTGACAACTAACAACTGACAACTAACAACTAACAACATCGAGAGCAACCATCATCCCCGAGTTGGTGCAACGCCTAATAGTTTAGTTCAGGTTCTGGGATCTGCGATCGGACGGGTTGTCTGCTATAAGCTGGTGTCCGAACTGGAGCCTGATAGGATGTCCCCGGAGGTGTAGCTTGTGCCGATCGAGGTGCAAGCCGATAGGCTGGAGCCGGTTCATAGGCTGGATCTGGTTCATCGGATGATGCCAGTTCATCGGATGTTGTCGGAAGTTGAGGTTCAGGAGGGGGAGCATAAAGAACCGCCAGTTCCGATCTCCAGCTGGCGATCGCATCTTGAGCCTCATAATATATAGGTCTACCCCAATCAATAGAAGAAGCCGTTTGGATAGCAGCAGTATAACGCCCAATAGATGCCAGATAGTATCCATCCTCGAGAGTCTCGCGGTCCTCTGCAATTTGAATTTCCTTGTCCCAACCCTCGATCGCCTCTTGGGCCTCCGAATACAATACCCGACCGGGAGCTATTTTTTTTGCCACCTCAATTGCTTCCTGGAGGTTACCTTGGTCTGCCAAAGAACTCGCCCGTGCTATGATCGCTTTATCCTCCATAACCTCTATGCGCTTGTTCCACTCAGCGATCAAAGTTTGAGCCTCTCTCCGCTGCGGGCGTCCCAGTTTCACCAAAGATGCTTCCGTCACCGCCGCCCTAAAGCCCTCAATTGTTTCCGTCTGGGCCAACTGGCGGGCGCGCATAATTAATGGTCGGTCTTCAATCCGTTGAATTTCCTTACGCCAGTGAGCTATTTGGGTCTGAGCTTGAATGCGTCTGGGCCTGTCTTTTTCTACCATCTGAGCCACTTCACTCGCCATCGAAAATGTCACCGGTTGTCCCACATTGGCGATCACATTAGCGAATTTGATTTGCAGCCGATCTTGGATATGCTGCTCCCAGCTTTCCATTTTCCCTTGTGCTTGAGAGTATAGCGGACTATCTGGACCAATCTTGCCCGCTATTGTCTTCGCCTCCAACCACGAGCTTATATTTTCTTTTGCTGCCAACCCTTGGGCGCGACTCAGCAGAATCATATCTTGGGCTTCCCTGTATAAAGCCGTATCTTGAGGCACTCGTCCTGCGATCGCGATCGCCTCTGCCCAACTCCCCTGGGGCAACTTTTTTCTTGCCATATCGATCAAGCTGCGACTCCATCGAGCCATTTCTGCCTGGGCTTCTGGTCTTGCGTAGCTTTTTATCCCAATTCCCCTCGCCAAATTTATTGCTGCTTCTATTTCTTCTGGCCTGCCTATCTTTGCCTTTCTCCTCGCCTCTGCCAAATCTTTCCACGCCTGCTTTTCTGATGCGATCATCTGGCGCAGTTCCCCAAATCTTTTTCTTTTCCAGTAGGGGTTATCCAGATTTGAGAACAATTGCAATTTATTTAATGCTGACTGCCATTTTTTCCCTTCTATTTCCTTGAGTATCGCTTTTTCAATTTTCTCTCCTCGATCCCATATCACTTGCCAGTCAGAAATATATGCTTTAGCTTCCTCATAAACTGGGCTTGTTGCCGAAATTTTGCTCAGCGTCGCCACAGCTGACGACATATTCCCCATATGCATTTGCTGACGAGCCTGCACCAGAATTGCTTGGGACCATTGACCCATCAACCGTTGCGCTTCCGCGTATAGGGGGTGAGAGGAAGACCAACTTTCCACCAACTCTAATGCCCCCCATAACTGGTCTAAGGACCCTGTACTCGCCGCCTTATGGGCACAATACAGCCGCTCGCCATCCGCCGATATAGTCGAAATTTCCTTGCAGTTTGGGGGTGGCGGTACCGTCGCCAAGAACCTCACTGCATATACACCCGCGCCACCACAAACCATTAGCACAGTCATACATAATAGTGACCACTCCCAACTGCTTTTTCGATCGCGATAGTGAGCTAATTTCTTGTTATTTGAACTTTGGTCTTGATTCATTTTCTGCCCTTTTCTATCTCATCTCTTTCGATGTCTCCGGAGAGCTTTCGGTGTCCCCCGAGAGCGCTATTCGCACTACCCGATGGACACTGAACTCGCACTACTCCGGAGACACCGCTGTCCCATCATTTTTCAATTTTTCTGACATAAAATACTTTCCTTGTTAGTCGTTACTTGTCCCTTACTGTACAAGTTGCTCTTTATCCGCCTGCATTTACTACTGGTTTTAGTTCAATCTTACCTAGTCCAATCTTCTGTTATTAGATTGAGGATCTGGACTATTTTATTACCCATATCACTAATATTATATCATTATAGTGCTCTTTTGAATTATTTACAAGCCTTGTGTAGGTACTTTCTTTGCCCCGAGCCCAGGGTAAGCGCAAGAATCATGCTTGGGGCATCTATTAGGGGTCGAGCCGGAAGTCACCCTCCGACCCTCCCGTTCGGAACCTAAAGAGCGACTTTCACCGCTGGGGCTTGTCCTTAGGCATATCGGCACTCGCGACAAATCCCATGCGATTTTGCTCCTTTACATCTATACCTCATCACCTATAGTGAAGGGTTCATAACATTTTCAGAGTTACTTTCTACCTGAGACTTCCTACTATCACCCACCCTCACCGCACGTCGGCGTATCCCGGGCATTACTCGGCGTCTTCCGCATGCTCTTGTCCTGAAGGACACGGCTGGCGCCCCCAGCGTAGCGCCATCGGCAGGCTCCAGACACCGCCCAGGCATTAGCTCCTTGGGGGCAGGCTTGGGCTCCCTCTCGTGGCATACGCTTCACATCTGACTGGTCCAGTTGGACAGCCCACGAGGGGTTACTTCGTTCCCTGGTCTCCGGAGCGCGATGCCTTTAGGTTCCTACTACATCCCGGTAGTTATTTGAGTACGTTGTTAGCCAGATAATACAACTAACACTAACTACAGTGACTTTTGTCTCCGGCGCATAAAGCCTATTTCGCCGGTTAATAGTTACGAGGCTCTCATAGGTATTAGGGGTCGAGCTGGGAATCGCTTCGGTACCCTCCCGTTCGGAACCGGACGTGCGACTTTCATCGCATCCGGCTACTGGGTACCAGGCCCTTGTCATGGGTAGGCTTACTAGGGATTACTCGCCGTTGGCCCTTACTACTTGCAATTTGGCCCCTTCCCTGGTTGGTGAGTGGCGCTGCCGAGAAACCTTTAGGATCACCATTTACTCGCTCAGGGAGTTATTTATCCCTATGTCACTAATTGTGCATGGTTTATAACGTGTTAGGGTTACTTTCAACCAGTAGCTTCCTGATATCACCGACCCGCGTCAGCGTATCCATGGGCATTCAAGCAATGGCTCAATCATTCGCTAAATCCGGGTCAAGAATATATTATCGATAGTTTCCCTGTGCCAGGATGTGACAACATGATCGATGTAAAATTTATACAGAAGAAGAATATAGAGGATATATCGCCAGCAAAAAACGTTATTTTTATGGATTGAGAGTTGTTAGTCAACAAAACTGGTAAACCAATAGAATTTTATTTTGCTCCTAGTAGTTGTAATGATGCGAAAAAATTGCTTTGCCATCAAAAGTTTATGGAGACAAAATTTATAACAATTATCAATTAGAATATTTACTAAAAGAGTCAATGAATATAATGTTCAAACCTTTGCGTAAAAATAACGCGGGTTCAATATGTACAGAACGTAACTAGAAAACAAGTATAAACATGCTTTAGTCGAATAACTAATTTGTTTCCTAAGTCCTGCTGTTACATCCAAAGGGTTCGAGTTAAAATTAATTCTCTTTATCATAGCTTTTTGTGTTCAATTTTTATAGGTCGCAACTTAAGTTAGTATCACTGGAGTCAAGTGACATCGGCTGCCCATCCGCCAGCAATTAGGACAGATAATCAGCATTAGCGGTTTCGGTGTTGCGGAAAAACTCTGATGAACTTAAGCATTAGGCATTGGCTGGAAGAACACCAGATTGAACTTGTGCAGCTAGACCACTCAGGAGGTGTTGTCTTCGGCATTGTCCAGGAGATAGAGCGAAAAAGCCTGACGGTGTTTGACATCAGCGTACTGGCAGAAGTTTTGTCACTGCCTCTCGTAGTCGCCATAACTCAGATGCAGCCGTTATCTCAGCTGACGGGCTCCTTGCTACGCCAATTGTCTCATAAAAAGCCGCTCAAGAGGAATGAAGGAACCTGGCTTGCCTTTCAAATTGCCTATCTTAATGGCTTGCTTCAGCTATTAGAGCAAGAAGAATCACTTCACAAACCCTGGATGAACCGGGGTCGGGGGTTGCTCCAGCAACAGCTCGACGATCCGGAGTTGTTAGAATTGCTCAAAACCATCAGTCCTGGGCGTTTGAGTGACACCCAAACGGAACAGGCCCTATCGGAAATGGGCAACTCAGACCTGGTGTAGCGGCTGTCGCGGACGACGAGGGTTTGGTTGGTGGCCAATGGTGCTGAGGAGACGGAAGCGAAACTGCTGACCGGACGGCTCAATCATGGATTGTCCGGTCACTTGCTGACCTGCATCGCCCTGCATGCGATCTGACTGCCTCAACTACAAAAATTTGTTCGCCTGGGAAATACTGCTGGCTTGACCGAAACTCTGAGCGCCAGCGATAATTATGAATTGTTTGAATCATCACTAGTACACCAAAGCTCTCTCACTCCAACCATCGACCTGAACAGGGAACGCTATCGAGCTAGCTTCAGCATGCGCTTGAGCGAACCATTTTTTGAAGAATGCTTTGCCCTGAAAGATTTATACGTCCCTCCTCAGGGCATAGCCAAAGCAACTTTTAGCGATAGCTTGGAGGCTTCTATCCATGAGGCTGTTGATTTGACGCAGTGGCTGGAGGGACAGCTACAAGATAGAGATAGCTTCGCCGTGATTGAAGCCCCACCAGGTTACGGTAATATTGCCCAAACTTATTTTGACTTCTTGAAAAGGGGAGGCATGTTTCGCCGCGACCTCGATCAGGTAGAACTCAAGGCAATGGTTCACCAACCTTTGATGCTTTATCTGTTGGGAATATTACATCGAGATGGTTTGCTCGATGAGGGGATTTTGCAAATGCCCTATCCCCAAGTTAAGTTTGAAATTTATGACCGGCTAGTAACCTGGCTGCTGGGAGAACCTACGGCTGGGTTATCTACCCCGATTCATCGGACAGCAGTGATCCAAGCTGGTTTGAGCCATGCTGGACGGTCTCGGGAGGCGATCACGAATCTGCTCCAAGATACTCCACCCGAGGAGCTGCGTCATCAAATGCAAGTAGCGGCTCTTCAGAGCGGTCACAGTGGGCGGGCCTGGGCTGCCAAAACCGGGCCACTGCCAGCTTTTTACTTCCGTTCTGTTTCGGTGAACTGGCCAATGGGCTCTAGCTTGGAAGGGCTAAGGGTAGAGTTTTCTCATCCTAACTTGGGAGAATATCTCTGTGCCGAGCAAATTGCTGCGAAACTCAAATCCCTCACCTCAACCACACGGGATGCCTATGGGGAACTCACCTTTGAGATCTCCTCTGCGGCTGTATTTGCCCAACAGATATACGACTTACTCGGCTATGGTCTATTGTCCATAGAAATAGAAGAACTGGTAGCAGAGCGTCTGTGGCGGGAGGAAGCGCGCGATCGAGGCAAGTTCCGTTTCCGGACCCTGTTTACACGCCTCCACAGTTTCTATAGATCTTACTGTCGCGGTCGGTGGATGGATGAAGGGATGGCCCACTCGGCTCGCGATCGCTTCGGTGAGCTTGGCAACCCTTTCAACGCCCTCCAAATCGATGCCGCTGTGGGACTGAACGTGTTTGTATTGCTTTGCGCCTGTGGTCGGGAAGCCCAGATTCCCTTCTCTCCCTGCGGCAATTCCATCAGTTCGGACAAACCGACAATTGGCCAGCTTAAAGTCAGCAATGCTGATGTGGCGATGGATTTTAATCCCAGCTAGCTTTTGGTTCTGGCCCGCAGGACAGCCGTGCTTTCTCCCACTATTTTTTGGGCTAGAGTGCGACATACTCTTAAGAATCTTAATCTGCGCGGTGCTTACTTGAATCGAGCCATGCTAGCTGGAGGCAGTCTCCAGCAATCAGATTTGGAGGCGGCAGTGTTAATTGAGGCTAATTTGGCCGAAGCTAACCTTAAAGCTACCAATTTGTCTTGGGCAAATCTGACGGGGGTGAATCTATCGGGTGCCAATTTATCGAGCACTAATCTGGAAGGGGCTAATCTCACTGGTGCCAATCTTCACCGCACTAATATCACTTCTACTAATCTGACGAATGCTTGTCTGTTTCAAGCTCAAATGGATGAGAAAACTAAGAATATCGCCAAAACTAAAGGTGCTTTCTTTTCTGGTTCTCAAGCGATCGGGTCTCAAAGCCTCAAAGATTTGTCCCGCACGCCGACTTTCAACCACTCTCACGAACAAGAGACCTCCGTCCTCCCCATTGAAATGGCGGAAGATGAACCTGTTGTCTATACCACCAATGCGATTCGGACCGCATCAACTTCCACTACTCAGGTTCGCGACCTTAAGGGAGATATTGACACCGTTGTCCTCAACCAAAACTCTGGTATGGATAATAGTTAATAGCTAATTGCTAATTGCTAACGGACAATTGCGAATTATATGAATAAATAATCAACAATTCTCAATTTTCAATTCTCCATTGATCGGTAACCGTAGAAGTCAATGCGATAGTCAGTGATTTTGACTCCTGTTTGTTGTTCAATTTTCTCGAGCAACTCTTGGGGCAGTTCCACGTGAATGTCCAAAATATGATTGGTATCTAAACAGTTGATGTGGCTGTGGGATTCACTGATGTTGCCGTATAGTCTTCCCTCTGAGCGTTCCACACATTCTATTATCCCTTGAGCAGATAGGGCCTCTAGATTTTGATAGACTGAGATATGAGCGATCGCTTTCCCGGACTGGTTCAAACTGTCATATATATCCCCTGCTGACATATGTGCTTGTCTTTCCCAGAGTAATTCTAAAATAAACAGCCGCTGACGAGACAGGCGCATGCCTAATTCCTGACAACGGTTCAATGATATTCTAGGGAGCGAATGGGTTTGGCATCTACCGTTTGCTTTTGCATAATTAGTAACTTTCACCCAACTGAACGAATAATGCCAAGAATTCAAAATTGAAAATTATGAATAAAAAATTAAGGCTCTTCGGTACCTAGTTTGCTAAACTATCAAATAAATCCTCATAAAATTAAACCACAATTGTTATCCTTGAAGAGTAAACATATTGCTGTACTTGACTTGTAGCGGTTTTTATCCTTTACTGAACTTGAGGACAAATTGAAAATTGAGGTGAAATCATCATGGCTTCAAAAGGACAACTCAAACTACTAACCGATTTTCTTAACATCCCAGATTTTAAAGTTACTCATTTCATACAGGATCCATCTCTAGGAATAATCCTCTCCGTAGCTAGTTTAAATTCTGAAGTAGCTTGTCCTCACTGCGCTCAAATGAGTCATAAACTTCACCAAAATCATTCAGATCTCATTAAAGACTTACCTATGAATCGTCAAAATGTTTATTTACAGGTAAATAAACGACAAATGAAATGTGAAAATTGTTTAAAAACTTTTAGTGAGCCTTTGGATTTTTGCGAATCAAAACGCAACTATACTAAAAGACTTGCCTCAGATATATTGAGTCAGGTAAAACATAGTAATATTAAAAGTGTTGCCGAAAGGACAGGGGTAAGTGAGTCATAAATTGAAACTATGTTAAAGGATTTAAAAAAACTTTGGTAGGTCAAAAACCTCAAGAGTTAAAAAGATATTAATGAAATTAGTTTAATAAAAGGACAAGGTAATTATTGTGCGGTATTAGTAGATTTGGACAATAGTCAACTTCTAGCTTTAGTCCCTGATAGAACTCAAGAAGCTATTGAGGCTGATGGATGGGGGTATAGAGGTTTTGGAAGCTATAGAAGAAGTTAGCATTGATTTGTCCTTATAAAAGTCTGGTAGAAAAATTAATGCCCAATGCTGATGTGGTAGCTGATAGATTTCATGTAATGAGCCAGGTTCAAGAAGAACTAGACAATGGTCGTAAACAAGCAAAAAACGAGGTAAAAAAAATGGATGAATCCGATCAAAAAACTGCCAAACTAAATGCAATTAATCACAGTAAATATGTGCTACTTGCTAACGCAGTTAAACGAAGTTAAAAAAAGTCAATTATAAGAAATCAATAAAGAATTTTATAAACTTCAAAAAATGAATTAAAAGAAAAAATTTTTGATGAAAATATTAATTTTTTAGATGCTTTATTAAATTTAGCGGTTGAAAAAATCAGCAGAACTTTTTCCCAAAAGTCAAGGTACAATTCGTCGCTGGTTAGTAGAGATAACAGCATATTTTGAACGGAGAACAACTAATCGTATAGTAGAGGGAATCAACCAAAAAATTAAGTTAGTCAAACGGAGCGGATTTGGTTTTCGTAACCTAGACAATTTTGAGCTAAGATGTTTGTTATCTTTTTAAGATTAGCAATAGTTTAGCAAACCAAGTACCGAAGAGCCAAAATTAAAAATAAAGTTCAGTATTATTTTGGGCTATTTTGAACTTTTAATTTTGAACTTTTAATTTTTATTCAGCCCCTATCATCCCTTCCTTGTGCAACTCCCAATGCTTATTCCCTTCCCAGGCTAAAGCGGACTCATTACCACTTCACCGCCGATTTTCAGAATCTGTCTGTACCCCAGCGACAACAGAACTTATGCAAATTCAACCGTTGTCAATTACCGATAGCGTCTGGTGGGCGGTGCCCATCCTACATTTATTGCCTGCAAGTAAAATTAGCTCAAACCCTTTATCTGTAAGGATTTTGGGCATACTGTCAACCTCCTACTAACAGCCTCCTACTATAGTGTTGTCAAACAGCCATTGTGCTATTATGTAGCATAATACCTAGATATTGTCAATAAATAAATTAATGGCAATCAAAATTACGCTTCCGGCTGAGTGGATCGATAAATTGCAGATATCACCGGTGCAAAAGGTGATAGAGCAGCTGCTAGCAGAAGGGGCTCACGCCTCCTCGGAACAGCAGCTGAGCTTCCAAATCGATTATCCCCGTTCTCCAGAAGACCCACGGGAACTCTCGGAAATTCCCGAAGTGCGCCTCTGGTTTATTCGCCTAGATACAGTTTATCCTTGGTTGCCGTTTCTGCTAGATTGGAGAGCTGGGGAACTGGCCCGTTACGCGGCCATGCTGGTACCCCACGAGTTTCATCGCACCGAAGGCATCCAGTATAACCCAGAAGCCCTGGAAATCTTTGTGATGGTGAAAATTTTCGTTTTAAGGGATTGGATGGCACAGCAGGGCATTGAGGGCCAATCCCGGCTGAAGTCGATGGCGCAGATGTTCGGCTATGAACTGGATGATGGCTTCTTTGAGCTGATAGCCGCTCAATCCTAGGATGCTCTGCGATCGAGCACCTGGTTGACAACTAGAAAGCAAAAAATCTTAAATTAGATGTAGACCTGGGGTGCATGTACTATCCTAGAAAATGAGCAATTATTAGCGAGTACGAACAGAAATAGACAAAACGTTAATATATAAAATTATTGCCACTCTGATGGCTATGTAACCGGATACATAAGTGGCAATAATTGTGGTATAATTCGCAGAACGAAAGGCCTCTTCGGACTTGGAGTCTTGCTGGACAGATGAAGAAACAGTCAATAAAATAAACGGGGCACAAAAATTATTTTTGTCATGGCAAAGCCAGAATGAAGGCGCGATTGAGAAGATGGCAGAAAGCATGGAGCAATATTTCAATGGCTAAAGTAGCAGGTTGATCTGGCTTCTTCAGACCTGAGTCAGATGCCAAATGCGAGGCCTTGTATAAGATCATTACAGCAGCCTAGCGTGCCCGAAGATCGAAAAGGTTCGATGACTCTATATGGTAACGGGGCTATATGCTCAGAAAAGGCGATCGGGCATCTCCCGATGTTATAATCAGAGACAACCATTATCAGTGAGTAGATATGACGAGCAGCACCTTAAACATGCAGATAGGCCAACTCAAACAGCTTCAGGAAATCTATACCTTTAAGGATAGAGAACCAGGAGAGGTATTACAGTTCATTGAGAAGTACCCCTTTCCGATCCCCCTGTTACTAGAAGCACCAGACAAGGTTCGCGCATTCTTTCCCGACGCTTCACTGATGCTCAAGGTTAATATCTATCCAGAGAGTTATTCCGAAGAGAGTAACGAATTGCTACTCCTGATCAAGTCTGATATTGACCCAGAAGAGTCGGTTGACATCCTGGAAGAATTAGATTATGCTTGGGGGCTGGATGTCAGGGTAATTACATTTTGATTGTGTGTTGTAATAATTGTCTTGTGGCTAAAAATTGAAATATAAATCTTAACTTTATGCCGAGCAAATTTTGAGGTAAATAACTGTTTTGTTCTCGCCCTACAGCTATGAATGTATTCCTGTAAAACCAGTCCCGTCGTCAGAATTTATATTCCGTTGTATTACCTCCTAAAATCTAGTCTCTCTAGTCGCTGCTGTGACTTCTGAAAATCTTATTTCGGTATGTTGTCCTCGAGAATTTTCAGCATAAAGGAATTATCCATAGCTGCAATATGAGCGCTTCATATTTAGACTCCCCCCAGAGGGTTCTTGTTTGAGGAGATTAACTCCGTTCGCGACGTAGCCAACCGATATTTTCACTACTCTTGTCCGCAAGGTATCCGACTCCCATCAACGTGTTACGTCACGTCTAAAACCCAATTGCTTTGAATTTTCAATACTCCCATGAGAAGGAATAACCTGATTATGGCGCTGTCGGCATCCAGGCTACTAATGTAGAACCTCACCTCAGTAGTGGTCTTATTCCATAGTTGCCCCTGGCTCCAAACCATCACTACGGTAGTTAAGCCCGCCCACTGCTCTTGGCGATGTAACAGAGGCAGTTGACTGACCGGCACTGCCCGGCGCGAATCTCTCGGCATCGGGCGATGATGTCCCTTATTCACTGTCTCGTGATAACTGTAGTCAAGACCCAGCCAATGCAAGAGATTGGGCTTGCTCAAAGCAATTCTGGACTTGCTGATAGAGTAACCCCTGGTTTCCTTTAAGAGCTCCCACATAGTATCGGACCGCCTCGTGAATCTGCTGCACAATCTCGAGAGAGTGTACCCATGGCATCAAAGGTGACCACCGCTTTTAAATTGTTGAGTAACTTCTACAATTTGGGCACTGCTTTGATTTCATTGGACTTGCTGTCCACTTTCTTTTGTCCCAACATCAACCCATGTTCGCTGCAAAGGGCACAGACGCGCTTGTTGAGCTTTAAGTCCTTGCTCTCGGTCATAAGAATCTCGGCTTGTCTTGCCATCTATATGAATCAGTTTCACATTCATTTTCTGAGTGATGCAACTTACCCAACGAGGGAAAACAAGGCGTGAAGTTCCTCTTGGTCTAGCAAGGCAAACACCGGACCAAAGGTATGGTGAGATGGAATCGGTGTGGGTCAAGTCCAAAAACTTCTCCAGCCAGGCTCGCGCCCCCTTGACCATAGGTCTCGATGGCTACAAAAGTATCGGCTCCCGCCAGGATGGCCAGAATTGCGATGGTAATGATACTGGTTAGACTATGGTCCCTTCGACGACCCGTTCTCGGATCGGTGATTTGCTGAAAATGTTTAAGAACACATAAGATTGAGAATGGGGACTTCCCGCTGTTGTTGAGGGGTCAGTATGGGTTGACCAAAACATAAAGCTATAATAGCTGGGGGTAACTATAGCAGGACTACTTCCTAGGATAGCTCCTCGACCTGTGGTGTAGCATCATCTGGAGCTGAGCCAGTCTTATAGGCATACATCTTGTTATTTGTCAAGGACAATTTATACAAAACAAAATGCGATTACCCTGGGCTGGATGTCTCAAGTCGTTCACAGAGAAGGATGTTTATCGATCTACAGTAATGAGTTTTAACTGGTCAGAATATCTCGGGTTGGCTCAACAATTGGCAGGAAAGGCTCCGATTTCTGCTACTAGAGAATCTCGATTGCGTTCCGCTATTATTCGAGGCTACTATGCTGCTTTTATTCAAGCACGGAATTATGGCTCTTCTCAATCTAGTATGCGGGCATTGATGCTAAAAGCACCAGCAAAGTAGACTACGCAATCGGAAATTATCCAGATTTCTAAACCCATATCCCTTACGCTTAATTAACTTGAGACCGTTATTTATTCCTGACACAGTTCCTTGAGTCGTCCCCGATTCAAAATAACCTACAACTTCTCAGCAACCTAGAATAATTGTCCTCACACGGGAAAATACTCTTTTGCCTCTAGGAGACAATCGATCAAAAGTAAGGTAGGATTTGCCGACTTTTCATATCTCTCGTAAATATCGCGTAGCTGTTCCTTGAGGCGGTGCATTTTACCTAGCTCGGGGATCTGACGAGTGAATTTATTTAATCTTAATTTCCTGTTCGTCGTTGAAATATTTCTCATTTTTAAGCAATATATATTTACTTTGGTTTACCATCGATATTTTGGCCTTGGGACTTGGATTTTTTTGCTTCATTTTTACACTTCTTTCGACAATTGTCTAGTTCTTCATTCACCTGTTTAAACACATGAAAACGAGGGGCTATAACTTCAGCATTCGGCATCAACTCTTTTACTAAACTTTTATAGGGTTTCCACAGGTCGCTTGCTCACTTCTTCTAGACCATTTAAAACCTCATCACCCCATAATAGCAAGACTTCTCGTAAATCTTCTTGTCGCCGAGACGGGACTATTTCCATAAGTTTGCTATTAGAAATGTCACTGCATACTGCTACATAATTTCCTTGCCCTTTTACCAGCGCAATTTCATCGATACCTAGCTTTCTTAGTTCAGTTGACGGCGGTTCAATTTTCAGATTTCCTACATCTGACAGCATTTGTCGCGTTCAGATTCTTTTAAGTCATACCTTGTCGCTACCCAAACGAATATCCCTATTTAATACTTCTCGAACCACTTGTTCTTTCAGTCTATTTGTATATTGGCGCCGCTCTGCTACATATTCTAATTTTTCACCCTTCGGGCTTTGAGCAGCAATCGCACTTGTCGGCGATTTATTTTGAGAAAAACTTTTTTTTCATTCCAGGGCAAATCCTTAATTAAATAAGTATGATTTTGATGCAATCGCCGAGGATGACATATAGGACAAATTGCTTCTTGTTTTTCGGCCTCAATCGTCATAATTTATTCTGTTAAATGAGGCCGATAACTTTCACCCCGGGAATGTTTAACAAGGTTGTTAGTATTTTATTATTCGAGCGTGCCATAAAATAAATTCCCCCTGTTTTTTCTAGAGAGCGCCAATATTTTCTACCATAACTAGACGATTAAAGTCAAACCTGATAAGGTTTTCCGGTTTTCGATCCCGGACGTTGAGCCGACGTTGATGCACCCATTCAATACCTATTTTAGCATACTAGATTGAGAAGAGCCGGAATTATTTACGAGACCACGATGGTCTTGCTATCCCAACTCGGAACACTCATGAATACGTCATCAATCAATTTCTGAATAGTCCCGATCTCGATCGTCAAGAGATAGGAAGCAGCTGGAAGCGTCTGAGGATTGGTCGCAATCAAGCGGATTATGATGATGCATTTGCTGATTTACCGATTGTAACTAAGAGGTACTTAAAGCTAGGATCCAAAATAATTGCTAAGTTGCAGAGTATTTGAGCAGGTAGAGCAATGCTAATGCTCATCGCCAATCATTTACTTCTAGACTTTTCACGTCTTCTATGAGTTCAACGATGTCGTAGTGGAGAGTAATTTTACGGCTAGCGAGTAACCTTTGAAATTGAAGTTGATTCATGCGGGCAAACCGACTCGCTTGTCCTAGGGTAAACCGCTCTTGTTGAAATAGCATGACGGCAATTTCGGTCAGTAATTGGGCTTCAGACAGCTGAATTTTATGTAATACTTCATCGTCAATGACAACGCTCATGGTTTTCTTCTCTCATCTAGGACTGTTGTGAAAATTGTGAATGGTTAATTGAAAATTATTTGCGATTGGCTTCACAATTGACAATTAACCATTTACCATTAGCAATTAACCACCTAGGATTTTCTCCAGGACGGTTTCCGGTGAGATGTCTGCCATCTTGCCCGTGGGGGATTTGATGCCTATATATTTCTCAGAGTTGGGTAACAGTTTTTCTGGGTCCGTCGGACCAAAGAGGGCAATGGTGGGAGTTTTGACCCCTACCGCTAGATGCATGGGGGCACTGTCGGTACAGAGCATGAGGTCGGCACTGGCAATTATTGCCGCTAGTTTACCCACATCTCCTGGTGAGGTAACTTTCAAATTGGGCACTGACTGCAACAGAGAACTTACCCATTCGGCAT
This sequence comes from uncultured Hormoscilla sp., assembly GCA_963921275.4. Lineage (GTDB taxonomy): Bacteria > Cyanobacteriota > Cyanobacteriia > Cyanobacteriales > Desertifilaceae > Hormoscilla. The sequence goes on from OZ001293.3 coordinate 1,026,077, forward strand.
CTTCTGGTCCTTGGAGTACCACTATGGGTAAGTCTGGTTGCTGCTGTTGCAGGTTCTGAATAATCTGTTGCCAGTTCTTTACGGGGTAGATTTTGTCAATGCCTTTAGCTTGCGCTAGTTCGCTGGAACCGCCGTGGATCAGTAGGTAGCCGCTTTCGGCAATCTCTAGTCTCCTCTGCTGAGCTTCTGCCCATTCTAGATCTTTTTGGGGCAGGCTAATGGTTAGTTCTTGACAGGGCTGATTTATACTTAGACCTTGCAGCAGGTCGTGGTACATACTAGCTGCATACTGCTCGGTCTTCAGGGGGACTGGGTTGGTGAGAAACAGGGAACCGGGACCGCTATAGCCAACCCGGGTGGGAATGCCGGTCAGCCAGAGCAGTAGTCCTACGGCCCAGCGCTGTCCTAGGGATAGGGCCACTTCATACTCCTGATCGCGGATTACACCCAGCAAGTTGCCCCAGTCGGCGGCAGAGTTGCGGTCTTTGAAGTCAAAGGGGATGACTTCGTTGACTGACTTGCAGACTCGATAGGCTCCTTTGGCGCGGGGTTCGACAATCACGTCGATCATTGCGCTTGGGTAAGACTGTTTGAGATCCTCCAGGGTGGGGAAGAATAGAATTTGGTCGCCAATTCCGCCAGGGACAAGAGCTACTACTCTCATGATGTTCTCCCTAATTTACCAACCATTCATTTTACTGCCTAATTCCCATAAGTTAATGGAAGGTGATGTGGTTAAACTAAGCCAGGAGGTCACCTTCCCGACTCGTCTTCAAAACCGGACGTGAGACTTTAGAAGGTAAGGTTTGAGAGTCACCTCTCTCCCCTTCCCGCTACTTAAGACCTTACATTTGATACTACCGTGAGGGCGTCAGCTTATCCTACTCATTACAAGTAGGCGTTTGCTTCTCCTCTCAATCCTTTCCAATCACGACCTGCCTTCTGAGCAGAGGTTGCGTCTGCGGTGACTACTCTGTCTATCGACCTGGACAGAGAGTAGGGGCTTAAGGTTCCCACGTTACCTTCACCTGATATTGTTGACATTGTTGCTGGATGAAATAGAGTTGAGATTGTGAAGATTCACCGATTAAATGGATTCTTGCCTGGCGATTAGAGAACGAACTTCTGTAAATCAACAATTGACCGAGAGCTGATTTCCACTGTGAAACCCGCTTGACCTCGATAACTTCCATCCGCGTTAAGACATCAATACGACCACCAGGAACGGTAACTTCGGTCTCGCCACCGAGCTTATTAGCCAGGCGATCGCGATACCAACTCTCCGTTCCTTTCTTCAGTGGGCGAGGCGGAGGTGGGGGAGGTTTGGAACCGTTGATTAAAATCCGAATCCATTTTCTCACCGCTTTCTGAAATTCGTTAGGCTTCTGTTGCTTGGGCATCAGCTTAACGTTTTTTAAACAGTTTGTAAACGCCGTAGCCCGCCAAACCAACAACAGCTCCCGCCGCCGCCACCGGAGCCATCGTTACCGCAACCCCTGTTCCGCCAACAAGCAAGCCCATCCCGCCAATGAGAGCCGACGCGCCCGCACCGACAGCCGCACCGCCCGCAGCCGCACCAACCGCCGTGGCATCTCCTTCCTCGATCGCTTTTTTCACGCCGTAACCAGCCGTCCCGACAACAGCTCCCGCCGCCGCCACCGGAGCCATGCCGATCCCGACAGCCGTCCCAGCCGCCGCTAATCCCATCCCGCCAACCGCTGCGGAAACTCCCGCACCAGCCGCAGCACCTACCCCGACGCCGGTAGCAGCAGAAATCATCTCTTTGGTCTTGTTGTTCTTGGAGTCCGTTTCAATCATGTCTTTGGTCTTGTTGTTCTTGGAGTCAGTCATCGCTCATGTCCTCGTCACATCTTCTTGAGTATACCACGTTTTCCGATCGCACGATTAGGGTTAATCATTGTTGCTGTTCTCAAGGACACCAATCAGCGCTTAACCTATCGCTCTTCTGTCACTCTAGGCAGAAGAAAAGTTTAAATCTCCATGACATTCTGTACTTGGAAGCATGCCAGGAAAGATATTCATGAAGTTTATTAATTTAGTCAAGGGGGTAATTAACTGTGGAATAGGAAAGACTTTATACCAATTTTTAATCTGATTCAAGCATAGCCAAGGAGCAAGAATTAATCGACAGTTATTAATAATATTTTTCCAACCCATGCCGGGATCCCAATCCTGGTGTTCCGATAATATATTTACCGCTCCTGATTTCTGTTTTAGGTCTGCGTTGTCGATTTTATTTTCCAATTGATGACTATGTAGAGAGCTCATCAAGTAGGCACTACACACCAGTTCCCACCATTTTTCTATATCTGCATAATTCGTGAATCTAAAATCGGCCCATCCTAACTCATTTTTACTTTGTTTCAATCCATACTCTACCCAATTCCTCTGTCCATATAAATTGCCAACATTTTTATAAATTAGCCTTTTCTTGTTGATCATCATCTGGCAAATTCTCTTTGTCAGTTGTAATTTGCCAATACCTTTGTTTTTTAACATTTTTACTCTGGGGTCGTCTAATAATTTCTCTAATGGATCTTTGGGTTGTTTTTCCATTACTAAATATTCTGTCAAACTCTTTCCATTCCTTGAATCTAGCTTTTTCATGGTCTGATATCCACAGACCATGATTACTCCTTGTTGAAACTAAATAATCCTGCTCCATTTCCGACATGGATGGGGTCGAGCCGGGAATCGCTTCCCGACCCTCCCTTGAGGAACCGGACTTGCGATTTTCACCGCATCCGGCTACTGGGTACTAGGCCCTTTTCATAGGTAGACTTAATAGGAATTACTTCCGTTAGCCCTTGCCGCCTGTCTTTTCTTCCCTTTCCTGGTTTAGCGAGTGGTTGTTCTGATAACCGTTAGTATCACCATTTTCAAGTCAGTTTTATCAGTTATCCATACCTTATCCTCCACTTGCGTTTCGGATTAGTTCCGTGGCTTTTTAGGATTACTCATTCCAGCAGCTTCCTAGTATCACCGACCACGTCAGCGCTGGCTACCCAGCATCATCTACATTACTGTAGATGTTATCCCAGGAATTACCCCGGGCATTCGCTTCTTGGGCCATCCCTCCCCCCGTGGCTTGCGCTTAACATCTAACTTGTCCTGATGGACAGCACACGAGAGGTTACTTCGTTCCCTAACAACATTTCGCGATACCTTTAGGTCCACACTATACCCCGGGAGCTATTTGAGTACTATATTAGCCAGAGTCTAAAACTAATACTAGCTACCATTTCCTTTTTAGGCCAGCGCATATAGCCTTATTTCGCTGGTTCCTTATAACGAGGCTTGCACATGTTTGCCTGCTCTAACCTTGGATATCTTTCCTAGCGGCGTCACCGGCTTAGGCTGCCAGTTATCCTACATTTGAGTCCTCGCTTAGCACCACGATGATGTCGCTTCGTAGCACCGAGGACCGGTGTCACCCCCGTACCTGGGGGGAGGGGAATTTAACCCCCATGCGGTCAGAGTTCCCGGCTAATGAAACCGGGCTAGCGTTCCGTGTTTGACCACGTTAGGCTAGAACGAATCGCACAGAATCAATAAAGTTACTTTCACCATACAAAGAATCAGCTATTACTAATTCAAATTGAAAACCTAATTTTTTGAGTTCGGCAAGCAGCAATCTGAGTTTTTGCTTTATAAATATCTCCATCTTTTAACCTTGATTCCGGCTTAAAAACTTCAAAAATTAAAGGGATTGTCATGTCTCTAACAACCGTTACTGCTACTAGGCCATTTTACCCAAATTACCGATCCATTGTCTTTGAACATAATCAGTAGAGGCTCCTTTTTTGCGAGCTCCTGTATCATCAATTAGCAAAAAGACTTTTTCACCTTGTAATGCTGCTAAAATCAACTCTAACCGTTTCCTTCTGAAGAGAAAAACTTCCCAGGGAGAGTTCGAGATAAAATGATGTAATCCTTGAGCATTTGATAATCCAACTAAGTCGGCGAGCGCCGGCAATGTTTTTCTTTTTATATCGCTAATCATCCCAATCTGAATATTTTAAAAAGCCTCGAAGCTTCTAACTTCTGGAAATTGATTTTGATAAACCTGACAATAATCATCTATAAATTTGACCGTCGGGTTAGCTTTTCGCAACCATAGACTACTCCTTGGTTTGAGCGTTTGCTTTTGACCATTGTACCACAAGAGTGACAGAAGAGCGCTATAGCGCGACAACCCAGCATTTTCATGCCCACCGTTCTGGAAAGATCAGACATGATATCACCCGTGCGATATCCCCCATCCAAAACTTGCATCACTGCCTGTTCAATTTGATCGGCGGCTGCCAGTTCGTTTAACCCATACTTTAACATCATCGCCGCACTCAATGCTTGAGCTAAGGGATTGGCTTTATCTTGTCCCGCGATATCGGGTGCGGAACCATGTACGGGTTCAAATACCCCCGGACCCGATGTCCCTAAACTAGCTGATGGTAACATGCCTATACTGCCCGTGAGCATGGCTGCGGCATCGGAGAGGATATCGCCAAACAGATTACCCGTCACGATCGTATCAAACTGTTTGGGCGCGCGCACTAACTGCATGGCGGCATTATCTACGTAAAGGTGAGAGAGTTCTACATCCGTCCCCAGCCACCTAAAGCTTAGATGCGCCCATATTCGGTTCGCAGTCAGGACTTTAGTCCTTGCCTTTCTATGGCATAATTGGAGCACTCACAAGATCGCTTCAGGGCCCTGGCTTTCCTTTCGGGTTGACCCAGCGCAACCGGTAGTAGGCAATTTTGCCCGCATCTTCGCTATCAAATTTCGATATATAGGGAGTGCGGGTATTGAGGCCGAAAAATCTCAACTCATCTGTATTCGTCGGCGGTGCGTCCCCGATCTTCACCCAAATTTCTGCCCCCATGACACCAGCAGGTTTAGCCCGACAGTTAGGAGTGGTTTCGTCGAAGAAACGCAGCGTGTGACTCAAGGGTTGGGTTACTTCGTTCCTATAGATGATTTTTCGTAGCTTTAGGTGGGTATTCTACACCGGGTTTATTGTCAGTACATACTGGTCAATGACAGAGTTGCCAGCGACTAATCCGTGTCCATTTTTTGGACGTTGCGTATCAGCCCTATTTCGCAACTTGCTTATGACGACGCTTAGATACCTTCACTTGCGTTCACCATGGCTCCTTGCTCAACGTATACCAGTGGTCGGATTTCATCCTGGGCTTCTGGCAGAGTGCCTTTCATTCCCGCTTTACGGATTGATGCCATCGCTACCGTAGGGAAAGTGCTGTCACCCCATGCACCAGGGAGGCGGACTTCCTTAGAAACCTAATGGTTCACCTGCTGTCTTTGCCTGTTGGCTCGGCAAGCGTCACCGCCATCATCTATAAGTTGTCATCGCTTCCAAGGAAAGGAACCCGGTGCTAGTCATCCCAATTACCTGTGAACCGGTGAAGTTTCGACTAAACGAATCGCACCTATCTTTAAGCCTCACAAGGTTAACAACCTTGAGCAACTACAACATCAGCATTAGAAATGGTAATTACACCATCACTGCTATGGCTATGCTAAAGGCGATAGCCTGCAATGCCCTCAACATATTGAGAGCGCGTATACGTATTGCGTTGCGACGCACACGCGCGTGTGTTATGTACTTTTACCTCCTTTTTTCCTCGTTACAAGGATCCGCCTTGTAATGCCTTGCACATGCGTACTGTGGGCGTGTCGTGCCAAGTAGATGCAATACCTACCAGGGTCAAGGTGCAGGCATAATTAGCCCGATGTCTTCCTTGACTCTTTTTTACTCTAACTTACTATGTTAGCTAAAGTCAAGCTTGTTAACAATACCTGAGGGGCAACATGCCTGCTGAAATCCATACCGGCTATGTATTTCAGCCCATAAGTTCCCAAAACATGCTGTTTTGGGCAGACAGACGACGTAGCTATAAGGGTTTGAGCTTCATGAAAATGAAAGGAGGGTCAATTTGCGAATGTATCTTGTCTGAGATCATTGGTCTCAAAGCCTTATCTAGTAAGCTTTTGAGGGCTCATGTGCTCCTATCAGTAACAATATTTAATATTTTAGCTATAAGCGTCTATGTTCTAACAGGAGACACTACCGTGCATTTATTGATACCAGCTGCTGGGATGGGCAGGCGCATGGGGAGTAGTCGCAATAAGCTACTCCTGAGTTTGTTGGGCGAACCTTTGATCGCTTGGACTCTGCGTTCCGCCCAGTCCTCTGGCCTGATTAGCTGGATTGGGATTATCGGACAACCTGCTGACTGGGATGATTTTCAGCAGATTGTCGCTGGTTTATCGCTGAGTAAGCCTGTAAAGCTGATTACAGGCGGGGCGACCCGCCAGGAGTCGGTTTATAATGGTTTGCAGGCTTTACCTGACTATGCGCTGCGGGTGTTAATTCATGATGGGGCCCGGTGTCTGGCTACCCCAACATTATTCGATCGCTGTGCTCAGGCCCTACTGGAATGTTCGGGTTTGATTGCGGCGGTGCCAGTGAAGGACACGATTAAGGTAGTGGATGAGACTGGAGTGATTCAGAATACACCTGACCGCAAGCAGTTGTGGGCCGCCCAAACACCCCAGGGATTTGAGGTGCCTCTCTTGCGGCAATGTCACCAAAAGGGGCAGGATCTGGGTTGGCATGTTACTGATGATGCTGCTTTGTTTGAAAGGTGTGGGTTGCCTGTTCGGGTTGTCCAGGGGGAGGAGACGAATCTGAAGGTGACGACACCGGTAGATCTGGCGATCGCCGAATTCATTCTCCGCCAACGGGATAAGCAATTTGTTTGATATCTTAATATCAGCTGAGGGTATTAGCCGCTCCTGTCACTTTACACATATAATTGAATATATTTTCATATGTGTAAAAATCAGAACTCTCGGTCGGTAAGGGCACTTCCAGAGCTACCACTTCTGTGTCCCTCGGGGCGAGGTGTATCCTGGGGCGAGGTATGTCTCGGGAGCGCTAATCGCACAAAAGGGGACATACAGAGCGCTAATTGCACATGCATGGGAGACACTTCGCGCTAGTCGCACTACCCAGGATACACGGCCCTCACCCGTTCCCAGGCGGGAGCCTCTTAACGAGGGGTGGAGCTAGACAAACCTTCGCCCGCCTGCGCGGGCTAGATTATCTTCTTGAGATGCTCCCAACAGAAGGGGCGATCGCCAACTCTTGACTGTCGGTCTATTAAGAAAACTTGGAAGCACTAAAGTGCTTACTACGAACTCCCAAGGCAAGCACTAAAGTGCTTACTACGAACGAGATCAGCGCAGTTCCTGCAATAGGGCTTCTGCTTGTTGGACGCCATCAGTGTCTCCCTGACGGCGGTAGAGTTCCAGGGCTTGGAATAAAGCAGTGATCGCCTCGGGAATGCGATCGCTCATTAACAGGGCTTGAGCAAGGTTATAATGGGCATCAGCATTTTGGGGAGATAACTCGATCGCCTGCCGATAAGCGACGCTCGCCAGAAGGTAATCGGACTGCTGCATATAAAGAGCGCCCATTGCGGCATGTGCTTCGACTAGACTGGGTTGGAGTCCGGCAGCCTGCTGATAAGCGGCTATTGCTGAGGGGATGTTGTTGTATTTCTCGTGAATTCTACCAACCTGAAGGTGAACTTCGGCATTAGCTGGAGCGATCCTGACTGCTTGTTGCAGGGCCTCACGCCCGGCATCGATGTTACCTAAATGCAGCCACGCGGTAGTTAATTTCAACTGCACGCTAGTTGCTCTTGGGTTCAGTTTAGCTGCCTGCTGGAGCTGTTCTATCCCTTCCCTGTGTTGTCCCAGTTGCAGCAGCGTTATCCCGATCGACTCGTAAGAAATGAGGATTTAATAATTTGTCAAAATTACGTAGCGTATAGGTAGGGAACGGGGAACGGAGGGGGCTCCAGGGGCGATCGCGGTAAGGTTGATCCTGTTGCATTTTAATACTGTCAGATCCTTCCGATTTGGCGGGGGGCGATCTGGACCCTCAGGGGATCTAGCAGAGCCTTTTTTCCGTGATGCCTGATTTTTAGTGCTCCCTCAACGCTCTCTAGCGCCCTACATCGGTTGTGGCTTGGCTGTATAGTTCCATTGTGGGAGAATATTGTCAAAGACAATTTGCATATTTTCCTTAAAACTTGAGCCAACTTTCACTCCTGTTTGATAAAGCTTATCAATTACGGTTGTAAATACCTTTAATCCTGTCTTTGTTGTCCTTGTGGCTATCAAATTTTTGACCGTTTCCACCTTGTCGAATATTACCCCCTCACATGTCCGACATGGGGAAACAACCGATGTTCAATGGGATTATACTTAGAGGTATAGGGGGGATAATGAGCCATCCGAATTTCTATGCCTAGCTTGTTGCTAAGCTTTTGCAGATTTTCCTTAAACAGGTAAGAGCGGGAGCTGTTACTACCACCGCCATCACATAACAATAAAATTGAGCTTGCCAATGGATACAGTATAGAGCCGTAAGTGAGCCACCAATAGCTAATTGAGTCACTTCACAAGTGTCATGAGATGTCCCAATCTGTATCAAGCCCTCCTTGTAGTTGAGATCGTATAAACCATGGGGAATTATCTTGCCTTGAGCCAGAGATGGCCAGTCATGGTCGTAAACATTGATTCTCTCTTGGGTTAAGCAGAGCCCATCACGATATAGTTGAGCTATAAACTCTTTTTTTTTGTGTCCATACTTATGGAAGGGGGTAATTGCGAATGAAAACGTGTTAATTGCGAATCATATGCCAAGCCAATTTAATATTTATAATTCATTTTTATGAGGATAATTTATGGTTGATGATTGATGATTGTAAATATGAGATGCACCCACTTTACGGGGAGCAATCATGTACTATAGAAGCAGATCAAAAAAAAGAGAACTTGTTGTGCTCTGCCTATAAAAAAACTTATGAACACCATCAACCGCGACAATGGAAGCGAATTTGCCAGTGTCAGAGCAATGGGTGCATCTCACTTTTGCATCTGTGACCTATCATAGACTTTTATCTATGATAAAATTTATTGGCTTTTGCCAAGGATGCATCTTACTTTTGCAAAAACATCATGTAGAAAGGGCCCCATTTATATAAGCACAACGTCAAGAAAGTATTTGGGGAAGGTTGGATATATTCCATTGAGCCCCTGAAATTTTTATCCGTGTTCCAATACGTTTAATCACTGATTCTATTGAACCAGAACCGATAGAACTCACTGATTCTAACTGATAATACTGATAATCAATTATTCGAGAACGATGTTTTTCCAAATAATTACATAAATTCTGAGTTTCTTTTTGATCCGATTGAATAATAGTATTGTTTCATCAACTTTTCCCGACCAGAGGAGATTTTTAGCTTTTTTTATCCTCGTAGCCTCCTACTTTATGAAGATTTTCCTTGAGATGATACCAATCTAATATTTCTCTTCTCTTGCCTGGTTCGCCTATCTGTTTAAATAATTTCCAAATTCCTGCATGTCCATCTCCTAGACAATAAAATGGAGCCAAAAGTTTTTGACAATTTACCCAATCAAGTTTGCTCTTCTTGAAAAAATGCTCCGCAATATATCCCACTGACTGCTTTATAATCTTTCCATTCACAAGCTTGTCCTTTTTCTTTTGTTCTAATCCTTGCTTTTCCTCCGTGCGACTTCTTTCACTTCCAATACTGATGTTGGCAACTCAAAATCCTGCCTTTGAACTAATCTATGTAATGTACTATGACTAATTTTTATTCCCGTGAGCTCTGCAGCTTTTTGATAAGATTCATTCGCACAAATTAACATAGCATTTTTCTCCATTTTGGGACTGGATTTCACATGAGACTTCAAAATAATTAGCTTGTCGATTGGTGATTGATATCTTTCCCACAATGTCAATTGACGTTTTTTTCCTGTTTTTATCCCCGTATTCAATAATTTGTGAGTTCTGGATCCACTCTTTCGATCAGAAAATCGTTCAATTTCTAAATCTTCAAAATTTTCCAAGTTTGGAAAATTTTAACCAGTAGAGCCAAATTTTTTAAGTTTTTGTCTATACATTCGTCAATTTTAAATTCCTCCATATCAAAAAGTTGTTCTGGGTTCATAGCAGCAAGAAAATAACTTCAATTTTAATCTATCATAGATAATGTATAAATATCCAAAAGACTGCAAGTTTTTATTATATAAATATCGAAGCTGGGGTCGAGCCTATTGTCACCTCCCAACCCTCCCTTTCGGAACCGTGCATGCGACTTTCACCGCACACGGCTACTGGGTAGATAGCCCTTGTCCTAAGTAGAATTACTCAGGATTACTCCCTTTGTTCCTTTCTTCATGCAATTTCACCCCTTATGGTTAGTCTCAGACTACATATATGCCCAACTCCGGAAGGTTCGCGGGGGATAACAGTACCAACCCATATTATCCGCTCTTTACTAACGTTTACCTAATTTATTAGGTTCTCCAAGTTTTACCCGGTCAGGTCTTTAGTCCAACATTCATTACCTGGGATTTCTCCTGGTCTATAACATTAAGGTTACTTTCACCCAAAGATTCTATCTATCACCGACCCACGTCAGCATATCCATAGGTGTTACCCCAGGCGTTCGCTTCTTGGGCCATCTCTCTTCTCATGGCTTGCGCTTTACATCTAACTTGTCCAAATGAGGACAGCTCATGAGAAGTTACTTCGTTCCCTGGTCTCATTTCACGATATCCTTAGACCCTCACTTTACCCCGGTAGTTCTTCGAGCACGATATTGGTCAAAGTCCATAACCAATACTAACTACTTTTCCCTTTTGGACCAGCGCATAAAGCCTTATTTCGCTGGTTCTACATTACGAGGCTTACACGAGTTTGCTTGTTCTGATCTTAGACATCTTTCCTAGCGGCGTCACTGATTTAGGCTATCAGCTATCCTACATTTAAGTCCTCGCTTAGCACCGCGACGATGTGGCTCCGCAGCACCTCACGCGGTTACCCCCATGCCTAGGGAGAGGAAATTTAACCCCCATGAGTACCAGAGTTCCTAGTTTCCTAGGCTAGCGTTCCGTATTTGACCACGTTAGGCTAGAACTCATCGCACAGACTCATCATAGATAAATATCTATGATGAGTCACAGATGCAAAAGTGAGATGCACCCAGAGCAATGGGAAAAGCACGTAAGGGCCATAGAGAGTGCCCAAAACTTGAGTGCGTTGGTAATTGCTGTATTACAAATGGCTTGGTACCTGGGCTTACAACTGCTTGAAGCAGAACTAGAACAGCGAGGCAGCCTCGTCCGAGAGAATCGGTTTTGTCCTCACTGTGGAAGTCGTCTACACAGTAAAGGGAAAGTTCGCCGCCAAGTCCACACCTTGTTGGGGGTGGCGCAATGGAAACGGCGAGTGCTGCGATGTCCCCAGGGTTGTCCTGGGAGTCAGCAAATCCATCAGATGAGAAGTTGGGCATCGCCCCTTATGAGCAAACCTCCTGGGAAGTCAAACGACTGGGGTGTCTATTGAGTGTGTTTGTGCCCTATGAGTTGGCCACGCAATTGCTCGAACAACTCACAGGAGTCCGCATCCGCGACAGCAGTCTATGGAATTGGATACAGCAGGCAGGCCAACGAGCCAAACTGATTTGGGAAGAGCGTCTGACAGCGATGGAATCTGGAGAGGAAGTGGCCAAAGAAGCCATGAGTGCTGAGCTTCAGACCTTGATGATGGTGTTGAGTGCCGATGGTGTGATGGCACCGAAGGTGGTATGGCGAGCGTGATGGTGGAGTGGGCTTTTGGCGACTGTATCGAGAGTGCTTTTCTGACTGTGCGGTCGGTATTCTAGACTTTTACCATGCAGCAGGCCATCTATGGCGAGCGGCGACTGCTTGGTTGGGTCATGACCCCGAAGCGGCTGAGATTTGTTTTGAGCGCTGGCGACATCTCCTGCGCCATGGCAAACATACCCAAGTGCTCATGGAGTTGACCCGGCTGGTGAATCGAGTGACTTTGAACGCCGAATCCATGAAAGTACTGGCACAAGTCCAAGCAGATTTCCAAAATCACTGCCAGCATGTGGCTTATTCGGCCTTTGAACAGGAGCAGTTGCCTTTGGGTTCTGGTCTTGTGGAAAGTGCCTGTAAATGGTTAATTCAGCAGCGCTTTAAGTGGGTGGGTATGGGTTGGAGTTCCACGGGCTTTGAGCATCTCCTCTATCTTCGCTTGGCTTGGGTCAATCAACGCGGGAGATACCCTTTTCCCCTCAGCCCTAATGTCAACCCCCAACCTTTAGATGCGCCCCGTGATGAAACATTGCTGGTGCGTCCAGTGGTTCTGGGTCTCAAAAAAAATACCCGTAATGGAGAAAATTTTCATTGCCATTCTCTGTAGTCTAGCAGCAGATGTTGTTAATACAGCCCCAGTGGCTGTACTGTATCGAGGACCCGCTTCGTATTGAAGGATTATTCCAAACAGTGACAGAAAATTTTCACTGCTCCCTTCAGACTTTGGGTTATCCGGTCATCGGCTTGATTTTCTTTTTGTTTGGCAATGGTAGCTTATAAGATTTTAGCTGTTGGGCGGTTTTAGGTAAGGTGCATGGTCCCGGAAAAATTATGGCTGCGCCCCCCGTAGCGTGGCCCAGCCATGCGCAGCGCTATCGGCCTCAGATTTTTACTTGGTCAATGAAATCCAAGGGACGCGGGATGATGATTGCAATTGAACCAGAACAAAGGATGCGTATTTGCATCAATAAACAAATTTATAGCATTTCTCAAAATAGTGAGGTACAGTAGCAACGTAAAAAAGTTGTATAGATCTGACAAACTAACATTTTCAAAACCATCAGTAATTGCATGGTTCTCGGTGACATTTTTTTTATAGCTCTTTAGCTGCGACCAAAAGTTCTCAATTGGAGAAAAATCGGGAGAATAAGGAGGTAGATAGACTAACCGCGTACCTACTTTTTTAATAGTTCCTCTTATGGCTTTTCCATTATGTATTGTACATCGGTCCACGACTAGGCTCCTTTCCATAAACGAGGAACTAAATGTCTAACTATAAAAGCTTCAAAAGTTAAGCTATCATAAGAACCTAAAATCTTGAATGAACTCACTACTCCCTTAAGACGCTCCGACTATCGAAACGTTTTTTCCTCGCTTACTTGGCTTACTTCCATGGGCTCTTTGACCACATGCGACCATAAATGCGTGTTAACCCCAGGTTAACACCGGATTCGTCCAAGAAGATTAAGTCAAAAGGGTCTATTCCTTCTATTTCTTTCCAGTAGTCTACCCTTAATTTTTGGACTCTATCACTTCTTTTCTCTGTTGGATGTAACACTTTTTTTTTGACGGTAAATCCCAACTTCTTTATCATCCTATCTATTCTCGAACGGCTGACCACCGGTCTCTTTTTCAAGACTAGATTGATATTCTTCTAAGGTCCAGTCATTATTTTCCTTTACTAAATTATGAATAATTGCCAGTTCTTCATCCTTAAGTTTTCGTGGACGACCAGGACTTTTCTTAGGTAACAAATTGCCGCCGATCTTGCTGGATGATTTTGGTAACAAAACTTAAAGCTACCCTAAATCTGCTCGCCAGTTTTCTTTGTGATATATTCTCATTTTTATAGACAGATTTTTGTAGATATACTGAATAGGGTTTCATAGCTTTCTCGTCCATATATTCTTGACTCTCTTATTGTACCTCATGTTTTTGAGAAATGCTATAAGTTGGTAGATGTTCTTTGAGATTTAGCAAAAACGAATTCCTTTAATTGATTTTCTGGGTGCAGCCCCGCGCACCCAAAGTTCCGACTCTATATGACCCTCGTCATCGGAATGTCTCAACTGCCCGACTTTTAACGAACGCATCTCGGTCACCTTTCCCATCACATTCTCGACCCACTCATCGGTGTCGCGTCGAAGGTAGGAAAGGAGTATCATAACTAATTTTACTGCTTGAGGCAATCTCTGATTCTCAACAGATTTAAATAAATTGAGAATCAGCTAGCGCATAATCATTGATTATCAATTGCCTCAATTAATTGATAATCATCTGACAAAGAAGTGGAACTAACAAAGACGCGAATTCCCAAACAATTCGAGATTTTAAATTTTGCCTATATATTGAGAAAATTTCGCCAAAGAACTGAACAATTCGATGTCTCTGCCAGAGCTTTTGTCCCAGGGAACATGGCTGCGCTCCCGCAAGGGATACGGCACACAGGAGAGATCGACGCAACAACCGAGAAAAATATGGCTGCGCCCCCAGCGCAGCGCGATCGGCTGGGCGGGCCATTGTTTCCCGTCACCTTGACAGGGCTAGGAGACAAACTTAGCTATTGAGACGGGCACAGGAGGCTTGACAAAATACAACCGAACAAAGCTGCGTCTCCCGGGGGACACAGCCAGAAGCTGTGGGAGTTTTGTTTTAACCCTACCTGATAAAATCCAGAGGTCTGTCAAACAAATAGATCTAAAGCCTGTCTTCAGAAGAGATGGCTAATGGTATAAATTTACCTAATTTTAAATAAATGACTATCTTTGAAGTTAGCCGCTCGCAGAACTTTCTGGTTAATCTGGCGGCGGGAAGGAAAAAATAACTCGGGACATTTGATATAATAAGGCGTATTCGCGAGCAGGATTCAGAAATGGAAGATTTACCCCAGTTAACAGGTCTGGCGACGGTGGTGATGGTAGTGAATGGCGACCCAATAACCATCGAAGTGGACGGCACAAATGCCCCAATTACCTCTGGTAACTTTGTCGATCTGGTGGAACGACGGTTTTACAACGACATTTCCTTTCACCGAGTGGTACGGGAACCAACTCCGTTTGTAGTGCAAGCTGGAGATCCGCAAAGTAAAGACCCGAATTTTCCCCCAGAACTGCTGGGAACAGGCGGTTTTGTTGACCCGGAAATTGGTGAGGAACGGGAGATTCCTTTGGAAATTAAACCTGTAGGGGCCGCTGAACCGATCTACAGTCAAACTTTCTCTCAGGCGGGAATTACGGCGCCGCCAGTGTTGCCAAATGTTCGCAGTACGATCGCGATGGCGCGGGTAGGTGGGATTCCTGATTCAGCGTCGTCCCAGTTATTTATTAATTTGGCAGATAATCCTTTCCTGGACGGGGAATTTGCTGTCTTAGGAAACGTGACGGCAGGAATGGATGTGTGCGATTCTTTTAGCTTAAAATAACTTGACACAAGTCAAGAAGGGGGACAGCTAACAGGGTCTCATTAGCCCTGATAACTTATAGATGATGGTGGTGAAAGCCCACCCGTCCAGGTGCAGGACTGAAAGCATAACCCCTACGGTAGCGATGGCATCAATCCGTAAAGCGGGATTAAAAGGCGCTCTGACTGGTAGCCTAAACCGGTGATCGCCAAGCAAGTAGTCATGATGAGTGAAAGCAAAGACTCATAAGTGTCGTCACCCAGAACCAGCGAAAAGGCTGAAACGCTGGCCCAAAAAAAGGGAAAGGATAATGGCCATTGGCGGTTACATTCCCGACCAATAAGCACTGGCAACAAACCCGGCACATAGAGTCCATCTAAAACTACGATCAATCATCTATGGGAACGAAGTAAACCAGGTATGTACTCTCTATCACCGGTCGATAGATAGAGTAGCCACCAAAGGCGTAACATCTGCCTTCCATTAGGGCAGGTCATATTTGGGAAAGATTGAGTGGAGAAGCAAAAGCCTACCGTAATGGGTAGGATAAGCTGACACCCTCACGGTAATGTCAAAAGTAGAGTTGCAAATAGCAATGTAAATGTTATAAGCACGATGGGTATATCGATGAATGAATGGGAGAGTATCCCCTGGCGGAAGTTAGAGAGGATAGTCTTTAAGTTGCTTCTGAGAATTTACAGAGCGGCACAACGTGGAGATAAGCGGACAGTTCGCAGACTCCAAAGGTTACTGGTAAAATCCCGGGCAGCCAAAAGTCTAGCGGTACGACAGGTAACACAGGATAACCAGGGAAAGAAAACAGCAGGTGTGGATGGTGTGAAATCACTGACCCCAAAGCAAAGAATGAAACTGGTAGGACAAATAGAAATCTCAAACAAGGCCAAACCTGCACGACGAGTGTGGATACCAAAGCAAGGAAGAGACGAAAAACGTCCATTAGGAATACCAACAATGTACGACCGTGCGACACAGGGGTTACTAAAAATTGCGCAGTTATCCTGAATGGGAAGCGTATATGGAAGGAAACTCCTACGGATTCAGACCGGGAAGAGGATGTCATGATGCAATCGAAGCAATATTTCTCAGCATCAAACAAAAATCTAAGTGGGTCTTAGATGCTGATATAGCCAAATGTTTAGATAAAATTGACCATAAAGCACTAATGGAAAAACTGAATACAACATCACCAATTCGTAAACAAATACGAGCATGGTTAAAAGCCGGGGTGATAGAGAAGAAAGAATGGTATGCAACCGAAGAGGGTACAGGGAGGAGTCATATCACCATTACTAGCGAATATAGTTCTACATGGACTAGAAGAAGCGGTAATGGAACTCGCAGAAACACAAAGAGAAAGATACAAACTGACAGTAGTCAGATATGCAGATGACTTTGTGGTAATGCATGACGATAGAGAGAAGATAGAACAAGTGCAAGAGGTCATAGCAAAGTGGCTAAAAGGAATAGGACTAGAACTCAAGCCTGAAAAGACAAAAATATCTCATACGCTAAAAGGAGAAGATCCAGGATTTGACTTCCTAGGATTCAACATAAGGCAACATGAGGTAAGTAAGAACAGAAGCGGCAAGAGCAGAAATGGAAAACCCCTAGGCCAAAAAACCCTCATCAAACCCAGTAATAAATCCATAGGTAAGCACAAAGAAAGGTTAGCAGAAATAGTAAGCAGCCTTAAAGCAGCTCCACAAGCTGCCCTGATAAGCAAACTAAACCCGATAATACGAGGATGGGCAAACTACTTCAGGACTGGAGTAAGCAAGGAAGTTTACTCAGACATGGACAAATACCTATGGGAAATCCTGTGGAATTGGGCAAAGAGAAGACACCCTAACAAATCAAAAGGTTGGATAGCCAAAAAATATTGGTCAATAGACCAAGATGTACAATGGCGATTTCAATGTCAGAGAGAGGAAGGGGATGTAGAACTATATCAACACGCGAGTGTAGAGATAGTAAGACATGTGAAAGTTAAAGGAAAAGCCAGTCCATATGACGGGAACCTCACATATTGGAGCACGAGACTAGGCACCGGGACTGCTGTTTCTCCAGGAAATGTGGATGCTGCCGATCGCATTATTGATTTCAATCCGGGCCAGGGCGATTGGGTGGCGATAGCGGGTTTGAGTAATGCAAGTAATTTGGAATTTAATGCCTCGGGCAGTGACACGCTAATTCAACTGAGGAATGGGAATATTTTGGGCATTGTCGAAGATACCGCAGCGAACATCGTGGAGAATGCGACATTCATAGTGAGTGGCCGGGATTTAGGGATGACTATTGGCATCGGTAGGTAGAGTAGGCATAATAGATCAGTAGGGTGGGCATCGCCCACCTTTTGATTTCCTAAGGAAGGCGATCGGTTTGATATAATCAGGCGTATTGAAATTGCGAGAGTGATGCAGAAATGGAAGATTTACCCCAGTTAACAGCTCCGGCAGCGGTGGTAATAGTGGTGAATGGTGCCCAAATTACCATATCAGTTGACGGCACAAATGCCCCAATTACCTCTGGTAACTTTGTCGATCTGGTGGAACGAGGCTTTTACAACCAAATTTCCTTTCACCGAGTGGTACGGGAACCAAATCCGTTTGTGGTGCAAGCTGGAGATCCGCAAAGCAGAGACCCGAATTTTCCCGTAGATCAGCTGGGAACAGCGGGTTTTATTGACTCGGTAACCGGTCAGGAATGTAGAATTCCTTTAGAAATTCAACCTGTCGGCGCAGCAGAACCGATCTATAGCCAAACTTTCTCTCAGGCAGGAATAACGACTGCGCCACTGTTGCGGAATGTTCGCAGTGCGATCGCGATGGCGCGGGAGGGCAATAATCCTGATTCAGCCTCGTCCCAGTTCTTTATTAATTTGGCAGATAATCCTTTCCTCGACGGGGAGTTTGCTGTCTTCGGGAACGTGACCCAAGGAATGGATGTGGTTGACCAAATTCAACAGGGCGATCGCATTATCTATGCTGGGGTAACTGAGGGCATAATCTCGGGTCGAGTTTCGTCTCTGATTACCGATTCTGTGCTGCTGAACAATTTGGTGAATGCTAGTAATGCTATCAAAGTTCCGGTTCTGACCAACTCCAGAACTGATGGCAACGAGGTGATTCAGCTTTCGACAAGCGATCGGGGAATTCTAGCTTTAGATGGCATTGATAATGTCGTTGGTTCCGATAACTCTGATGTGGTTAACGGTAATCGCGATGACGATATCATTGAAGGTCGTGCTGGTGATGATTTTCTCCGGGGCGGAAAAGGGAATGATATTTTAATTGGCAGCAGCGGTAACGATTATTTGGTGGGAGATTTGGGTTTGGATATCCTCACTCGTGGCAGCGATGCAGATACTTTTATCTTGCGCACCTTTGCCGCTGAGGCTGACGTGGATGCTGCCGATCGCATTTCTGATTTTAATCCCGGGGAAGGCGATCGGGTGGCGATCTCGGGCGAGATCGATCAAACAGATTTAGTATTTAATGCCTTGGGCAATGACACGCTAATTCAACTGACTAATGGCAACATTTTGGGTCTGGTGCAAAATGCCGCAACGGACATCGTGCAGAATGCTACATTCATAGTGGGTAGCGGGGATTTGGCGATGACTATTGGTTAGAGAGTGATAGGGTGGGCAATGCCCACCTTTCTTTCTATGATAATATATCAATAGGTTAGTTCTAGGATCTGTCCCCCACAAGCTGTCGAACTCATGTTAAACTGCTAGCAGCAGCGCCTCCTGGGAGCACTATTCGTACTACCCAGTAGACATTGCTTTGGCATATTCGACAAAAACATCAAAGTAGCGGTCTTCTTTAAATACACCCGTGTCCAACAGTTCAAATTCTAACCTGCGGCTTCGATGTCTCCTGGGAGCACTATTCGTACTACCCAATAGACATCGATCGCGCCTTTGATTCTCTTCGACCAACCAATCATAAGGATAAGCCCCAAGGGGATATTTGTACAGACCCTTCATATAGGAATGAGTTGGGGTACTGTCAAGATATCAATAATAGTCTTTAACGTTCTCCCCATGATTTCCTTGACAGGAAGTCAAGCCAAATGTCCGTTCTTTCAGCATGGGGTCTTTGCCATTCCAGAGGGCAATCTCGAAACACAGTCGCTGGTGGTTATCAGAAATTCTCAATATCCCATCTTCTCCCCAGCGATAAGCGCGGTAATGGGATTGTTCGTGGGCAAAATAGTCCCAAGCTGCACCGTCAGGGCTATAATCTTCCCGCACCGTTCCCCACTGTCGTTCGCTTAAATAGGGACCCCAACGTTTCCAATAAGCTTGGCGGTTTCTGTCTGCTTCTAGTCTTTTTTCTTCCTGAGTCATGGTTTTGTCAGTTTTCCCTTGTTACTGTTTGCAACTTAGGGGGATTAGGTAGCGATCGCCAAAAGGGCTTATAAGACAAATTCAACCTCTGACAGCGATAAGCCCCTTCAGGAATGCCGATATCCGCCGGAATCAATTCCCCCATTTTTTCTGGTAAAAGACCTGTTTTCGGTAGTCCTAGGGTCATCGTCCAACGCCCTTTCATAAAATCTCCTGGAGCCTCTCCCGTAGTATAATCGACACCTGATGGAACATCTAGAGATAAAATGGGCGCCTTTGTAATATTTGTCCAGTTGATTAATTCCCGTGCAACTCCCCCCTCGTCATACTTGGCAACCTGTTCTACGACAAGTTTAGCAACCTATTCGCTCATGGGACCCTGACGCCACATCAACTACATAATGCTGTACCCTCAAAGCTGCGCTCAAGGTTTGGGCTAAAGCTTCGTCATCCTCCACTAAAAAAAGTCTCATAACCTTTGCTCGATGTCTCCTGGGTAGTAAGAATATTGCTCCCAGGAGACATCGAAAATGCTCAATCCTGAACCCTAGGCAACAGCTATCTTGGTGGACGCCGCCGTTGCAGAAAATCAGGAATATCCAATCCTGGTTTGTTTTCTGGCTCCGTCGTCGGCCCTGGTCTGGTTCTGGTAATTGGTGGCACCGTTCGCGGTTCCACATTAGCTACTCGCTGTGAACTAACTGGTGGGGCTTGCACTTCACCAGTGAAACCCGTAGCGATCACAGTAATTCTGACTTCACCCTCAACGCGGTCATCAATCACCGCACCAAAAATAATATTGGCGTTAGGATCTACCGCTTCGTAAATCACCTCAGCAGCTGCATTCACCTCATGCAAAGTCAGGTCACTACCGCCAGTAATGTTAAAAACCACCCCTTTAGCACCAGAAATCGAGGTTTCCAGCAATGGGGAAGAAATTGCGGCATAAGCGGCCTCACTAGCTCGGGATTTGCCCGAACCGCCTCCGATACCCATCAGGGCCGAGCCAGCATCTGCCATTACCGCTCGGATATCGGCAAAGTCTACATTAACTAGACCAGGAACTGTAATGATATCGGAAATCCCTTGTACCCCTTGGCGTAGAATGTCATCAGCCACGCGAAATGCTTCTTGGACTGGGGTCTGTTCTGAAATCGCCGATAATAGCTTATTGTTCGGGATGATAATCAGGGTGTCTACCCGGCTTTTCAAGGCTTCAATACCTTCATCGGCTTGGCTCGTGCGACGCCGTCCTTCAAAGGTAAACGGGCGAGTCACTACCCCCACTGTCAAGGCTCCCATTTCCTTTGCCACTTCCGCCACGATCGGGGCTGCACCGGTGCCCGTCCCACCTCCCATGCCAGCCGTGATAAAAACTAGGTCTGCACCTTCTAAGGCGATCGCCAGTTCTTCCCGAGACTCTTCAGCTGCCTTTTGACCGATCGCCGGATTACCACCAGCCCCCAGTCCTCGGGTCAGCTTTTGTCCTATTTGCAGGCGTCTGGAAGCTGCTGAGTTTACTAATGCTTGGGCATCCGTGTTGATTGTCCAAAATTCTACACCAGCAACTTCGCTAGCGATCATGCGGTTAACAGCATTGCCGCCACCCCCACCAACGCCAATCACTTTGATTTTCGCTATGCTACTGGGCACTATATTGTCATTTAATGGTTCTTCTGCAAGCCGGCGGCCATCTCGCGACTGGGCCATTTGGAATCCAGCGTTGCCAAATGGGTTGGCGGCGTCCACTGCCTTTGAATAGGTAGATTTCTTTTCGCCATTGGAGCTTATATTAGTAAGCGGTAGCTGAGTCTGATTAGTAGGTGTCATCGGCAATTCAGTAATGTCTAGTCAATGACGCTGGTATGAGCGCAGCAGAAGACGGCGGTTTATGTCACATGGTAGCCTAAGGGCCACGGCATATTCAGCCAACAGTCTCTCAGAGTACTGTCACTTGACCTGCATTATATGCTATTCTAGCGTGCCTGTCAAGTTACAGGTAAGTTCGGTTATGTGTATTCTATTTTACTGTATCTGACTTCATTTGAATTGAAGGTGAGGCGGGATTGGTGAGGTCAATGTAAGCAATTTGGCTAGAATTTATCTGTGCTGGCAGCTGTTGCATTTGAGCTAGAGTCAAAAGTTGAGTGGAAAACTGCGTTGACATTGAGCCAACATGAACCATCCCGAGCTGTGTGTTCAAAATTATATTTCTGGGGTTTTGCCAATCTATTGTCAATATTTTCACCGGACAGCGGCTGATTGCTTGATACACTGCTTCCCAGTGAGGTTGATATTGAGCCGGTGAACCGATGACTGTGAAGTTGGGTAATGGAAATGACCCATTGACATTAGTATAGCTGTATTTTGGCATCAACTCCCCCTGTGAGTCTAGTAATCCTAGCATCTTTGGCTGTCCTGCTTCCTTAACGGCGATCGCCACTGGCTCTCGTTCGAGTACCTCGATTATCAGCCTGGGCGGTAACAGATGGCGACTGACTGTTGCACTTGCGATCAGGGCTTTTGCGGACAGCCCTCTAGCAATCTCTTGGGGTTGCAGCCGAAACAGGGACTGGGGATAGTCGATCGGTAGCGCCTTACGAATCGCCGACCTTGATAGCAATTTATTGCCGGCGATCTCCACCTGCTCTGGTTGACGGATCACCCAACCGGGCTGGGCGATCGCCCAGACTACACCGCCAGCTATGCCGCTGACAGCTACTGTGCGCCAGAGGGTCTGCAAAATTTTTAGACGCCTCGCTTGTCGCAATTTTTGACGCCGATGAGCCAATTGAGCTTGATATACATCAGGGATGATTGTCATCAATACGCGCGGCCACATGCTTCTAGCTTTGGGAGCTATCCTATGTTATAATTATAAGGGATAAAACAGGATAGTTAGATTTTACGGCACGCTGCGCGAAAAATCGGCTCGGCTCATCAATAGAAATATCATGCCCAGCTGGAGAGCTTTTAAGTTATAGTTGTAAGCAAACTAACAATACCAGAGTACAGGTATGAAAAAGTTTTTAGTTCTGTGCTTGTTTATCTTGGGGCTGTCAATGGTCCTGTTAAACTTCAAAGGTCTGGCCAGATCGGGAGAGTTTCAGTCTATCGTACTGGACTTTCGGGAAGAGCGAGCGGGCCAGATAACTGAGCAGGTGTGGGCGATCGCGGATCGATACGGGGTCACCCCCAAACTCAACAGCGAGTTCTCAGATGCGGACAATGTCTATATTGTAGAGGGCGATCTGGCATTGCTGAAGGCCTTGAGAAGGTCCGAACTAAAGGATTACACGGAATACATCGAGCCTAACTACGTCTACCAGACTAGCTTAGTACCCAACGATCCGGAATATCCCAAACAGTGGAATCTTCGCAGCATTAACATTGAACCAGCTTGGGATGAAACTAAGGGGAATGGGGTGACGGTCGCGGTGCTGGACACGGGCATCAGTAGAGTTCCTGACTTAAAGGAAACGAAGTTTGTCCAAGGTTACGACTTTGTCAACGATCGCATCGAAGCATACGATGATGTCGGTCACGGTACCCATGTTGCTGGTACTATAGCCCAATCCACCAATAACGAGTATGGCGTGGCTGGCATCGCCCACGAAGCCAAACTCATGTCCCTAAAGGTGCTGGATACCAGTGGCAGTGGCACGGTTGCGGATATTGCTGAAGCGATCAAATTTGCCGCCGATCATCAGGCGGATGTAATCAATGTGAGCTTGGGTGGCGGTGGCGAAAGCCAACTGATGAAAGAGGCGATCGATTATGCTCACCAAAAAGGCGTGACGATCGTGGCAGCAGCTGGCAACTCGAATCAGAATGCTGCTAGCTACCCCGCCCGTTATCCCCATGTCATAGGGGTGGCGGCGATCGGTCCAGCTGAGGAAAAAGCCCCCTACTCTAACTTTGGAGCTGGCGTGGATATCTCCGCCCCCGGTGGGGTGATTACAGAAAACAGTTCTAGTGGTGGGATTCTCCAAAATACGATCGATCCACAAACTGGCAAACAGATTTTTGCTGCTTACCAGGGCACTAGCATGGCCTCTCCCCATGTCGCCGCTGTGGCAGCTTTGGTGAAATCAGCCAGCGTAGAAAACCCTGATGAAATCCTAGAGATTCTCAAGCAGTCCTCCAGGAAAGTGGCAGAAGACCCACTTAATCACTTTGGCGCAGGTCATCTGGATGCGGCAGCGGCTGTTAAACTCGCCTTGCGAGGACAAATTAATTTTCGGGATTTCTTCTGCTGGTTGCGAGATAATGGCTATCTCAATCCTGGCTTTTGGATAGATAGCGGTGCCGTAGCACTCCTGCCCAAGATTGCGATGGTCTTGGGTTCCTATCTGCTAGCATGGTTACTGCGGTATTATTTCCCCTTCGGCTGGAGTTGGTCCCTGGCTACTGGTCTGGTTGCTGGCAGCAGTGGCCTATTCCCACTACGGGGCTTTTATCTGTTCGACCTGCCGCAATGGCCGTTCCGGATGATGGGCAGTTCCATTCCCGAACTGGGTAACGCAGTTACTGGCAGCAGTTTGTTAAACCCCCTGTTTGCCAGTATCCTCATCCCAGCTGTGCTCGTGCTGTTGCTGCTGGGACATCCTCACTGCAAATGGTTTGCCATTGGCACAACTCTGGGGGTCGCTAGCTGTTTGGCAGTGAATGCTGTTGTAGACCCAGGGATGTTATGGTTGGGTGCTGGCATTCCAGCCCGTCTCTTCTTGCTGGTGAATGCTCTATTATGCTTTGCACTGGCTCGTTTGGCAGTGAAAGGAGAAGGGAAGCTGGCATGAGCATTAACGTCACTGGCAAGATCGAACGCAAAGGATTTGGTCCGGGCACTTGGGCTCTGGTAACTGATGAAACTACCTATGAACTTAAAGATGCCCCGGCTGAGTTATGCCAAGCCGGACTAAAGGTCAAAGTTGCTGGTATTGTCCGAGATGATGTCATGACTTTGGCTATGATTGGTCCGGTTCTGGAAGTTAACTCCTTTGAATTGTTGGAATAGTGGAGGTAGGGGCAAACTCATCTTATTTTTGAGATGAGTTTGCCCTGGAAATCATCCCCGGTATGGTTGTTAGTGCTCTTGGGTGTGGTCAAAAGTAGTTGATATCCTGGCAAAAAGGATCGACTCGGGCAGATTACAGCGTAGCGAACGTAATACGAAAATAATAAGTAGTATATGTAATCATTAGTATTACAAGGGCGGGAGCTGCTTATCAACTGGTTAAATAGTCAGATATGACCTTTTCTTCCCAACTGGTTTTGACCGCACCCAGTGCTCTTGTATATTTAGCCCCTTGGCTTTTTGCTCCCAATTAAGCAAAAGGCCAGAATATTGAATAATTTCGTATCGTAATTCTATGATGATTTACGGAATTCCAAGAGTTTTCCGATGGCGAGGTAAATAAATTTGAAGTTTTATACTATAACCTTCAACCTTGAACTTTTATACTTCATCAGTCAGACTTCATCATACTTTCTGAGGAGATAGAAGTCGATAGCTGAGCAAAAAACCCTCAGTCTATCAGCTGGGGGAGATAAATCAGGGTGCATCTACCATTCCTTTGTTCTCGGGTTTGCCACTACCATCCGGATAAATTTTAGCTCGATGTCTCCGCCGTGTCTCCGATGTGCTCTGCGCGCTCGCGGTAGGGTAATTTTTTGGGGTGCATATAAGAGCAACTTTTTGGAGTGCTAATCTTATGGGAAGGCGTAGAAATTGAGACTAAATAAAGCTGTTAACGGGAATTGGTCAGTTGCGTAGGGCGGGCGGATCGCCTGCCCGTCAATTGTCAATTTTGAATGCAGCACGAAGCCTCGATTTGAGAAGCAAGCAGGAGTGCAGGTGAAGTGTGACTCAAGAATTTCATCTTTCTGTGACCCCGGTGGGAGCAGATACCTATTTAGTGCGGACGGAACAGGTGGCTCGTGGCGTGCCACTGGCAGAAGAGCAAGTTGTCTGGCCAGTTTCTGATTGGTTAAATCGGGCTCGTCAACTCTATTTAGACCCAATACAGGGCTGGCTAGAGACCCCTGTATTATCAAACTCAGAACCCGCTCTCCCTGTAGCCCCCTCGGGGGCACGACCTCATTTATTGTCTCTGGGTCAGCAGCTCTATGAGGCTTTGTTTCAGGGGACTATTCGCGATAGTTGGCTGATCGCTGGGGTGCTGGCCCAGGACCGGGGCGAAAAGCTGCGGCTGCGGTTGGGACTGAAAACGTCCGATCGCGTAGCGTGCGCTCCGCGCAATCGATGTCTCCTGGGTAGTACGAATAGTGCTTCCAGGAGACATCGAAGCTGTTTGGCTCGCTTGCCTTGGGAGGTGCTCCATGATGGCTCTCGCCCTCTTGCTACTGGCACGGATGTGGTGTTTTCTCGCTATCATCCGGTACATATCTCTTCATTTAATGGCTCTTCCGATCGCGAGTTATCGGCAGATCCCTTAAAGATTTTAATGGTGATCGCGGCCCCGAGCGATCAGGAAACTCTGGAGCTGGAACGGGAAGCCCGCAATTTGCAAGCGGAACTGCAACTGGCGAATGGGTCTGTTGGCCAAATTCAACTGACTATCTTAGCTCAGGCGGACCGGGAGCAATTGACTCAAGCCTTGGAACAAGGGAAATATGATGTTTTTCACTACGCGGGCCATAGTAACCTGGGGGTGTCTGGGGGAGAGATTTATCTGGTCAGCGGCAGAACTGGTCTGACGGAAAGGTTAACTGGGGACGACCTGGCGGGGTTGCTAGTTAATAATGGTATCCACGTAGCGGTGTTTAATTCCTGCCGCAGTGCTGATGGGGTGGCCGAGAGGGGCGATCGCAATTTGGCAGAAATCCTAGTCTTGCGGGGTATTCCGGGGGTGTTGGCCATGGCCGAACGCATTCCCGATCAAGTGGCCCTCACTCTCAGCCAGCTGCTTTACCGCAACCTCAAGCAGGGCTATCCGATTGATTTGAGCCTGTCTCGTGCTAGACAGGGACTGATTTCTGCTTACGGTTCTCATCAGCTGTACTGGGCTTTGCCTATCCTTTACCTCCAGCCTGGGTTTGACGGTTGTCTTACCTCCAACGGCTCCCGAGAATGGGATTGTCTGTCTGCTGAACCAGAAGATCAAATGTCCGATGGGACGATTCTGCCAGATGGCGATCGCACCAAAGAACTTGGCTTATACCAGGAGGCGGTCTCTGGCAAGGATAATGATTTACTGGCTGACAACAATTTAGGCTTGACCTTATATAGTCAAGGACCTATTCATGATGCGATCGGGGTCAAGCAGCTAGCTGCTTCGATGTCTCTTGGGAGCACCTCGTTCCCAGGCTCTGCCTGGGAACGTACTACCCAGGAGACATCGCTAGCTAATCTGAATTTTGCTGATGCCCATTATAACTTGGGGGTGGCTTTTTACGAACAAGGACAGCTCGAACAGGCGATCGCCTCTTACCTCAAGGCGATCGAAATTAATCCTGACTTCGCTGATGCTCACAATAATTTGGGCATAGCTTTCTATGAGCTGGGACGCATTGATGAGGCGATCGCCGCTTACCAGCAGGCTCTTGTAATTGACCCCCTCCACGGTAATGCTAACTATAACTTGAATCTCGCCCGCCTGTCTGGATCCAGACTCTCAGTTGCTGCGCCCACTAAGAGTCTGGATCCTCAAGCAGAACAATTGTCAGCTGTTCTGGAGAGTGGGAATGAGAATTTATCTCAAGAGCAAATCTCAATTGAGAGTAAGTTTTTGAAATGGCTGTGCTTGGGCATGGGGGTAACTGCTTTATTTTTGTTCTTCGGGTTGTTTCGCTGGCAGCCTAGTTCCCGGTTGGACCCACTACCTCCCTACCTGGATCCCCCTCCTGCTTCGATGTCTCCGGAGAGCGCTAGGAGCACTACTTCGGAGACATCGAATGCTAATTCTGACTCTTCTAATGATAACATAAATATTACAGATCGCGCCGCTCAACTTTTCCGTGAGGGTAAGATCGACCTCGGGTCAACTGAGGTGGAAAAACTCTTAGACTCGGGCGTGCTCAACTTTGCTTTGGCAGCGATCGCTGCCGTGCCCAAAGACCAAATTAATCACCCTCGCATCAGTTATCTTCGGGGCCGACTGGCATGGCAGCAGATCCAACAAGGGAACAGCAACTACAGCTTGGACGATGTGCGACGTTTCTGGGAATGGGCCGCCAAGCAGGAAGGGGATAACCCTATTTATTACAATGCTCTTGGTTTTGCTTATTATGCTCTTGGTAATCTGGATCCAGCTTACTATAGCTGGATCCAGGTACTGGAGTTGATTAAAAATTCCCAACTACCTGACCAAAAAACACAACAAGTTTGCCCTGTTAATCAAGATGGATTGACTGCTTGTGCTGGGTTAGCTCTTGTGCTTTTCAAATCTGCCCAGAACCTACCCCTCGACCAACAGGATCCTTTGCTCGATCGGGCTCAAGCCTTGCACCAGCAGGTAATCCAGGCCGATCGGAGCAATTTTCAGCCCTTGGCCTTAGCTAAAAATAACTGGCTCTGGACCGAAACCGCCATCGCTGATTGGCGATCGCTATTTGTTGAGAATGAGAATTAAAAATTGAGAATTGCTTCGAGTATTCCCTCGTTCCCTGTCTCTGGCAGAGAACGCGATCTTGAGGCTCTGCGGACAGTCAGATATCCACGGGAATATCTGTAGTTGATGCCACTTGATAAAAGACAAAGTTACTGTTACAATATTTAATAGGAGAGAGCAGGAGTTAGTGAGAATGTCAGAGAAACTAATAGCCGACTTGACAGTAGACGAACTCAAAGCTTTGATTGCAGAGGTGATAGACGAGCGCATGAGGTACTGGCCAAAATTTGAGCCAGTGGTAGACAAAGTGGCTTTGAAGAAAACTTTGGAGTCGATCGACAGCCATATGTGGACACGCTGACGCTACCACCAGGAGCGCGCTCGACGCTGGAAATGTTACGTGAGGATAGAGGCAGATAATGGCAACTTATGTAGTTGATACCAGTGTAGTGTTCAGCGTTTCATCATAGAGCAATACACAGGTGCGGGTATTGTTGGAGCGGATGCATCAAGGCGATCAGTTATATATTCCTGAGTTTTGTACGAGCGAGTGCGTCAAGGTTTTGTGGAAGAATGTTCGCTTTCAAGGACTGCCACAGACAGATGCAGAGCAATTTATTGATGAACTGTTGGCTCTAACGTTTCAGATTGTACCAGTCAAGTATCTACTTTTGCAGGCTTTGCAAATTGGCTTGACTCGTCAATTGGCAGTGTACGATTCCCTTTATATTGCTTTGGCTTTAAAGCTGAATTGCCCATTAATTACAGTAGACGATCGTTAAGCAGCGGCGGCGGCAGAAAACGGTGTTACCCTAGTATGCTATCGCCGCCCCAGTAGCAAACTAATACCTACAAGAGCAAAAGTCAATAAGCCAGCCGTAGATTCTGGTACAGACTTGGGAGAGAAGACAACCTTACCAAAAATCTGGACATTAATATCTGAGGACTTGTTCCACCCGTTGCCATTGCTATCGACGGTCCCCAAGAATGTGCCCCTCGCATCAAATTCTAGAAATTGATTGTCCGCACCTTCCTGGGGCGAACCACTCAAGGTAGCGTTGGCAGCGTGGATGTAGGCAGGATAGAAAAAGTCTTGCCCTGGTACTTGACCCCCGAACACCAAAGCGATATTCTTCTCCACCGGCGATCTCCCAATTGAGATTGTTAAAATCTACTTGCCAAATATTAACTTCCTCACCAAAGTTGTTGTAGTTGGCGCCATTGGAATAGGTGACTTAGGTGAATGTCACATTGCTGTCGTTGATAAAGTTGTCAGTCGTTGCAACTGGCGATATATCACTGCCCGACCTATCACCAGTGAAAAGGGTAACGCTTTCAAACCATTCTCCCAAATTGGCAGGGTCACTAATAGAAAGACCGGGTACTATCCAAGTGCGGATCCTGTCGATCGCATAAGTTTCGCCAGTTGTTCCTATAGTGAAATCATCACCATAGAATTCTTGGCTATTAACACCGGTGTCCCACCGGATATTAGAGCGGTTTGCGTCATTCCCGTTGAGGTTTTCTGCTGGCAGTCCCCGTGAGAACAAAAGGGCCCCATGAGCTGGCCCTGTGCTATCGGACAGTACAACTCCAGCAGCGGCGATGGTGGGGACGACTGTTGCGAGCGCTATATTTTTCCAATTCCTGACCATGTTCAAAGCTCCTGAAAAAGATTTTTTACCGCAAAAGATGGTGCTGGGGTGTATATTACGGGAATCTATGTTAAGTATTAGAGACTGATCTGTTGGAAAATCAATATTGGCATCAGTTCGGCCAGTCGGTGTGGTACCGGCGATCTTTGGTCAATTTCATCAATGACTGGCTGAAAAAAGCTGACCGGGATTTTTACGTATTTATACTCAAAGAGCGGGCTCGCTCTAGTATTATAACGCAAGATTGATGTTCAAATGTCCTAGAAAAATTCAGTAATAATCACGATGGTAAATCGGGAGCAAGCAGTAAGAATGGGAAAAGGAATTTTGACGAAAGAGGCGGAAAACCAATGAAGGGACTAGAAGAAACCTATTTGTTTTTACCAGACTTTCAATGGGATCTTTCCGGCCAGTTGCTGGGGCCATTATTAGAACCGGCGGCCCATCATCAGGGAACTGGCAGTGGTGGGGTGGTAGAAGATGAGTTGATGATACGGGAAACTGCTGCTCCGAGAAAATTAGATAAAATAGAGCGTCCCATTGGCGGCTTCAGTTCTGAGCCATTGCTGTCGGAGGAATTTGAAGAAAATTTAGCGAGCGCCAGACAGACCTCATAACAGGAAAAAAGGTCCGGCAAGTGCCGGTCAGACCTCGTGCAGAGGTTCTGCAAGTATCTAATGAGAAAGGGGGAATTGACGGACAGAATTATACTTTAGAAGTTAGCGCCCCTTCGATGTCTCCTGGGAGCAATATTCGTACTACCCAGGAGACATCGCCACCCAATCGATCGCCCCTATTTAGCTCGTCGCCGGTGGTTGAGGCCAGAGTCAATACAGCATATAGTTACATACCCACAGTTGTAGACCCTGATGGCGACTTCTTGACTATAAGTTTGGTTGATGGACCGGAGGGAATGGCGGTCAACCCCGATACGTTTGAGGTAACTTGGACGCCAACAAGCGACCAGTTGGGGATTGGTGATGTCACCCTGAGGGTAACAGATGGACGGGGTGGGACGGCAGAGCAACAATTTTTGGTTATGGCACTCATTGAAGCAGGAAATGCACCGCCGACGATTGTATCGTCACCGAAAACGACGGTTGATCGAGGTACTGACTATGTATAGGTGCGATTCGTTTAGCGTAAACTAACTTGACACAAGTCAAGGAGGGGGACCGCTACCGGGATTTCGTAAGTCCCGAAAACTTACAGGTGATGGTGGTGAAAGCCCGCCCCTCCAGGTGCAGGAGTGACAGCACCCTCCCCACGGTAGCGATGGCATCAATCCGTGAAGCGGGAAGGAAAGGCGCTATGGCTGGGAGCCTAGACCGGTCATCGTCGAGCAAGTAACTATGATGAGCGTAGTGCGATTCGTTCTAGTCTAACGTAGGCAACTACGGAACGCTAGGCCAGGTCCAAACTGGTAACTCTGGTATTCATGGGGGTTAGATTCCCTCTCTCCAAGTGTGGGAGTAACACCGGTCCTTAGTGCTGCTGAGTCACATCACGGTGGTGCGGAGCAAGGACTTAAATGTAGGATAGCTAGCAGCCTAAGCTAGTGACGCCGCTAGGAAAGATGCTAATGGCTAGAACAAGCGAACCTGTGTACGCCTCGTTATCTAGAACCAGCGAAATAAGGCTTAAAGCGCTGGCCCAAAAGGGAAATGGTAGTTTGTGCTGGTTCTTGCACTTGGCCAGTATCGCACTCTAAGAACTCCCGGGGTATAGCAGGGGCCTAAAAGCATCGTGAAATGATACTAGGGAACGAAGTAACTTCTCGTGTGCTGTCTAGATTGGACAAGTTAGATGTAAAGCGCAAGCCGCGAGGGGAAAGATAGCCCGAGAAGCTAATGCCTAGGGTAACGCCTATAGATATGATGGGGTGTTCCTCATCCAGCTGACGCGGGTTGGTTAAAGTAGGAAATCTTGGGTAAGAGTATTTCTAAGACGCCGGAGGCCTCTCGAAGGTTGGATGACTGGTAA
Organism: uncultured Hormoscilla sp.; assembly: GCA_963921275.4. Taxonomy (GTDB): domain Bacteria; phylum Cyanobacteriota; class Cyanobacteriia; order Cyanobacteriales; family Desertifilaceae; genus Hormoscilla. Next base: position 1,057,817 of record OZ001293.3, read on the forward strand.
AACAGACTTGGAAATGGTAATACTAAAGGTTATCTGGCAGCGCCGCTTACCAACCAGGAAAGGAGTGAAATCGCATGAGATGAGGGACAAGTGGAGCAATCCGTAGTAATCCTAGTAGTGACAATGCCCTACTTGCCAGTAGCCGGATGCGGTGAAAGTCGCACGTCCGGTTCCGAATGGGAGAGTTAGGGGGTGACCCCTAGCTCGACCCCGACTAAGCGAAGGTTTGCAACGTCGTAAAGCCTATCCAGTGTAATAAGGCTGATACACTGGCCCAAAAAGGGAAAGGATACTGGTCATTGGCGGATGTATACCCGACCAATAAGCACTGACAATAAACCCGGCGTAGAGAACCCGTCTAAGGTTACGACCAATCATCTGTAGGAACGAAGTAACCCGGTTGTAGCACTCTCCATCACCGGTCGATAGATAGAGTAGCCACCACAGGCGTAACATCTGCTCTCCGGAAGGCAGGACGCAACTGGGGGAGATTGAGTGGAGAAGCAAATGCCTGTCTGTAATGGATAGGATAAGCTGACGCCCTCACGGTCTCGTCAATTGTGAAGTTGTAAGTAGTAGTGAATATGTCACGGAACTTAGTCGAAAGACAAGAGTATGAATGGAAGACTGTCGCCTGGCGAAAGCTGGAAAGGATAGTTTTTAAGCTGCAAAAGCGAATTTACAGAGCGGCACTGGAAGGTAATAAGCAGAAGGTTCGTAAGCTCCAAGGATTACTAAATAGGTCATGGTCCGCGAAGATGATAGCGGTACGGCAGGTAACACAACAAAACCAGGGAAAGAAGACGGCTGGTGTGGATGGTGTGAAAGCACTGACCCCAAAAGAACGTATCGAACTGGTAGGTCAAATCAAAGTTACTCGAAAGGCGAAGGCAAAAGCCACACGAAGAGTGTGGATACCGAAGCCACGAAGGGAGGAGAAGCGGCCATTAGGAATACCAACGATGCACGACCGCGCACTTCAGGGATTGGTTAAAGAAGCGCTAGAGCCTGAATGGGAAGCGTATATGGAAGCCAATTCCTACGGGTTTAGACCAGGTAGGGGATGTCATGATGCAGTTGCAGCGATATTCGCTAGCATCAGTCAAAAATCGAAATGGGTGTTAGATGCGGATATTGCGAAGTGTTTCGACGAAATTGACCATTCCGCGCTCCTAAAGAAATTGAATACTACGTCACCAATCCGTAAACAAATACGGGCATGGCTAAAAGCTGGGGTGATGGACCGGGGAAGGATGGAATCCACAGAAGCCGGAACTCCCCAAGGTGGGGTTATATCTCCATTACTAGCCAATATAGCTTTACATGGGCTGGAAGGGGTAGTAATGGGTCTCGCTCACACAAAAAGAGAGAAGGAGAAGTTAACCGTAGTAAGATATGCGGATGACTTTGTGGTAATACATAATGACCGGTCGATGATTGAGGAAGCTCAAGGAGTGATTGAGGAGTGGTTGAAGGGAATAGGGCTGGAGCAAAAAGCCGAGAAAACGAAGATATCCCACACATTGGAAGGAGAGAGCCCTGGATTTGACTTCTTAGGGTTCAATATCCGACAATATAAAGTAGGGAAACACAGAAGCGGCAAACTCTGTAACGGAACCCCCCTAGGATTCAAGACCCTAATCAAGCCTAGCGATAAATCCATAAGGAATCATAAAGAGCAGCTATCAGAGATAGTTCGCCGCCATAAAGGGGCACCGCAAACGGCCTTAATAGCAAGACTAAACCCGATGATAAGGGGATGGAGCAACTATTATAGGACGGTGGTAAGTAAAGAAACTTACAGCTCTATGGATAACTACTTATGGAAGTTGTTATGGCGATGGGCAAAGAGAAGACATCCTAACAAAACGGGCAAATGGATTGCTAGTAAGTACTGGGGTATGACCGGGAAAGACCGGTGGAGGTTCGCTGGCAAGTCTAAAGAAGATGGAGGAATGAAGCTAAACCGATACTCTGAAACTGAAATAATCGGATGGGGTCGAGCCGGGAATCGCTTCCCGACCCTCCCTTGAGGAACCGGACTTGCGATTTTCACCGCATCCGGCTACTGGGTACTAGGCCCTTTTCATAGGTAGACTTAATAGGAATTACTTCCGTTAGCCCTTGCCGCCTGTCTTTTCTTCCCTTTCCTGGTTTAGCGAGTGGTTGTTCTGATAACCGTTAGTATCACCATTTTCAAGTCAGTTTTACCAGTTATCCATACCTTATCCTCCACTTGCGTTTCGGATTAGTTCCGTGGCTTTTTAGGATTACTCATTCCAGCAGCTTCCTAGTATCACCGACCCACGTCAGCGCTGGCTACCCAGCATCATCTACATTACTGTAGATGTTATCCCAGGAATTACCCCGGGCATTCGCTTCTTGGGCCATCCCTCCCCCCGTGGCTTGCGCTTAACATCTAACTTGTCCTGATGGACAGCACACGAGAGGTTACTTCGTTCCCTAACAACATTTCGCGATACCTTTAGGTCCACACTATACCCCGGGAGCTATTTGAGTACTATATTAGCCAGAGTCTAAAACTAATACTAGCTACCATTTCCTTTTTAGGCCAGCGCATATAGCCTTATTTCGCTGGTTCCTTATAACGAGGCTTGCACATGTTTGCCTGCTCTAACCTTGGATATCTTTCCTAGCGGCGTCACCGGCTTAGGCTGCCAGTTATCCTACATTTGAGTCCTCGCTTAGCACCACGATGATGTCGCTTCGTAGCACCGAGGACCGGTGTCACCCCCGTACCTGGGGGGAGGGGAATTTAACCCCCATGCGGTCAGAGTTCCCGGCTAATGAAACCGGGCTAGCGTTCCGTGTTTGACCACGTTAGGCTAGAACGAATCGCACAGACACGTAAAGGTTAAGGGGACAGCTAGCCCGTTTGACGGTAATCTGGTTTATTGGAGCAAAAGACTGAGAAAAAGCCCGGATGTGAGCGCTAGAGTTATCAGACTGCTAAAAGAGCAGGATGGTAAGTGTGTGCACTGCGGACTGAAATTCAAAGATGGCGACAAATGGGAGGTTGACCATATTCTACCAGTTTCTAAAGGAGGTAAAGACTGGTATACCAACCTACAGTTGCTGCATGATTATTGCCATGATGTAAAGTCTGCCAGAGATGGTGACAAAGGCCGTATCCATGACAAGGATGGCGAAACTGAGGAGCCGGATGAGGTGAAAGTCTCACGTCCGGTTCTGAAGACGAGTCGGCGGGGTGACCCGTTGGCTTAGTTTAATCAAGTAGAGGCGATAGATCCGGATGGTGACGAGTTAACCTATGAGTTAGTATCGGGACCAGAGGGGTTAACAATAGATCCCATGACAGGGGAAATAAGAGGGGGGAGGGATGCTCTTAGAGATGTATCGTTAGAACGGCGAATCTTTTTTGGAGAAGATTTAGCACTAGCATATTCGGAATCAGAGAGAATTGAAACGCCTAACTCGCTGCAAGCACGGGATGAATTTTTAGGAGCTTTAACGGGTTGGGAAACGGAAGACTTTGAAAGTTATAATACGGAAGAAATAATAAGAGCATTGAAGTTGGGAGAAGGTAGAGCAGACCTGGTAAATGAATCAGGGAAAATCCAAAGAGCTGAAATACAATCAGTAATAGAAGGGGGTGCGATTAGGGGAAGTTTCCCATTATCGGGTATAAATTTTATTAATGACTTTCAAAAAGTATATGCTATAGAGTTTGACGAACCAAAATCAGCATTCGGTTTTTTCGTAACTGATGTTGGCGATTTTGAGGGTGAACTGAGTATAGGATTAACGTATGAAGATGAATCGAGAGAAGCTCTAGAGGTACCTCATACAATTAATGCGAGGTCAGGGTCAGCGCTATATTTCGGTTTGATAGATGCTGAAAAGAGTTTTACGAGAATAGAGCTGATTAATACAAGGTATTTCCATGATGCATTTGGATATGACGATATAACGATAGCAACTCCCAAGCCAATTCGCTGTCCATTAATTCCGGTCACGGTCAAAGTGAAGGATGACGGTGGAGGCGTAGATACCCAAAGTTTTGACTTGAAGCCCTGCATTAAAGAGAATTTGCTCTCAATTGAAGATGCAAGGATAACGGAAGGTTCGTCTGGGACGACAGAGGTGGAACTGACGGTCAGTTTGTCCGAGGAAAGCGACCAACCAATTACGGTAGATTTTGCGACAGTGGAGGGAACGGCGATCGCCCCATCAGATTACACCTCAGCTAGCGGCAGCCTAACCTTTAATCCTGGCGACCCTTTAACTCAGACTATTACTATCTCGGTATTGCCGGATACAGATATCGAACTGGATGAAACATTTGTGGTAGAATTATCTAACGCAAGGAACGCAACTATAGCGAGAGAGCGGGCGACGGTAACTATCATAAATGACGACACGTATTTTGTCTCAATTGAAGATGTAACAATAACGGAAGGTTCTAACGGGACGACAGAGGCAGAACTGACGGTCAGTTTGTCGGGGGAAAGCGACCAACCTATTACAGTAGATTTTGCGACAGTGGAGGGAACGGCGATCGCCCCATCAGATTACACTGCGGCTAGCGGCACCCTAACCTTTAATCCTGGCGACCCTTTAACTCAGACTATTACTATTTCGGTATTGCCCGACACAGATGTAGAACTGGATGAGGAATTCGTTGTAGAATTATCTAACGCGACGAATGCAACTATAGCGAGGGAGCGGGCAACGGTAACTATCATAAATGATGACACGTATTTTGTCTCGATTGAAGATGCAACAATAACGGAAGGTTCTAACGGGACGACAGAGGTGGAACTGACAGTCAGTTTGTCGGGGGAAAGCGACCAACCTATTACAGTAGATTTTGCGACAGTGGAGGGAACGGCGATCGCCCCAGAAGACTATACTGCCGCTAGCGGCACCCTAACCTTTAATCCTGGCGACCCTTTAACTCAGACTATTACTATTTCGGTATTGCCGGATACAGATGTAGAACTGGATGAAACATTTGTTGTAGAATTATTTAACGCGACGAATGCAACTATAGCGAAGGAGCGGGCGACGGTAACTATCATAAATGATGACACGTATTTTGTCTCGATTGAAGACGTAACGATAACAGAAGGTTCTAACGGGACGACAGAGGTGGAACTGACTGTCAGTTTGTCAGGGCAGGGGAACGAAGCGATTACTGTAGATTTGGCGACGGGAGATGGAACGGCGATCGCCTCATCAGATTACACGGCCGCTAGCGGCACCCTAACCTTTAATCCTGGCGACCCTTTAACTCAGACTATTATTGTTTCGGTATTGCCGGATACAGATGTCGAGCTGGATGAGGAATTTGTTGTAGAATTATCTAACGCGACGAATGCAACTATAGCGAAGGAGCGGGCAACGGTAACTATCATAAATGACGACAGGTATTTTGTCTCGATTGAAGATGTAACAATAACGGAAGGTTCTTCAGGGACGACAAAGGTGGAACTGACAGTCAGTTTGTCGGGGGAAAGCGACCAACCTATTACAGTAGATTTTGCAACGGTGGAGGGAACGGCGATCGCCCCAGAAGATTATACGGCAACTAGCGGCACCCTAACCTTTAATCCTGGCGACCCTTTAACTCAGACTATTACTATTTCGGTATTGCCCGACACAGATGTAGAACTGGATGAGGAATTCGTTGTAGAATTATCTAACGCGACGAATGCAACTATAGCGAAGGAGCGGGCAACGGTAACTATCATAAATGATGACACGTATTTTGTCTCGATTGAAGATGCAACAATAACGGAAGGTTCTAACGGGACGACAGAGGTGGAACTGACAGTCAGTTTGTCGGGGGAAAGCGACCAACCTATTACAGTAGATTTTGCGACAGTGGAGGGAACGGCGATCGCCCCAGAAGACTATACTGCCGCTAGCGGCACCCTAACCTTTAATCCTGGCGACCCTTTAACTCAGACTATTACTATCTCGGTATTGCCGGATACAGATATCGAACTGGATGAAACATTTGTGGTAGAATTATCTAACGCAACGAACGTAACGATATTAGACGCGCAAGCAACGGTAACGGTCATAAATGACGACATTATAGCAAACGCGGCTCCCGAATTTACTACTACACCGGTTGATGAAGCTGCGGTAGGCATTGATTATATTTATGAAGCTGGGGCTCACGACTCCGATGGAGACCCACTGACTTACGAGTTATTATCACCACTAGAGGGCATCTCCGTCGATAGGGATACGGGGATTTTAACCTGGAGGACGACAACATCGGACATCGGCACCCATTTGATCGTTCTGCAAGTATCTGATGGCTTTGGGGGGATTGACCGACAGAATTATACTTTAGAAGTTAGCACCCCGCCACCTAATCTACCGCCCCTATTTACCTCCCCACCAATAGTTGATGCCAGAGTTAATACAGCTTATAGTTACATTCCCACAGTTATAGATCCCGATGGCGACTTGTTGAGTATAAGTTTAGTGGACGGTCCGGAAGGAATGGTCCTTAACCCCGATACTTTTGAGGTAACTTGGACGCCAACAAGCGACCAGTTGGTAATTTATGATGTCACCCTGAGGGTAACAGATGGACGGGGTGGGATAGCAGAGCAAAAATTTTCGGTTCTGACACTCCTGGAAGCAGGAAATGCACCGCCTCTGATTGTATCGTCGCCAGAAACGAAGGTTTATCTCGGTGCTGACTATGTCTATCAAGTAGAGGCTGTAGACCCGGATGCTGACGAGTTAACCTATGAGTTAGTTTCCGGACCAGAGGGGTTAACAATCGATCCCATTACAGGCGAAATTATCGGAACCTTCGATGCTATAGGCGGAGAAAAATCATCAGTTACAGTGCAAGTGAAGGATGGTCGGGGAGGCGTAGATACCCAAAGTTTTGACTTGAATATCAGCGCCAGGGGCAAAATTACAGGTCGTGTTGTCGAAGAGTTAGGAAATCAGGCGAAGACAACTATTGTTTATTTTAAGGATTTTGAAAATGCTAAGGATTTATTAACTGAATGGTCAAACCCAGAGATAGCTACAGCTCCAATCAGTTCTCAGCAGTTTCTCGGAGAATACGGAGGTACATTTTATGAGGATGAACCGTCAAAGAGAAAAGCTACTCTTACACTCACCGACTTAGCAGAACACGATACGGTGACGGTCAACTTCCAATTATATATTCTCAAATCCTGGGATGGCTATGCTCAAAGATTTCCCTGGAATGGTCCCGACTTCTGGGAATTAAAGGTCGGAGAAGAAAGCTTACTGCATACGCTTTTCAGCAATAACGAACAGTATAATGAGCCTCAACAATATCCTGGCAATCTGGGCGAAACACACCCCCCTCATCAGGGAGCTTCCGCAGTGGGAACTCTGGGATACACTTACTTTGGCAGAGATGCTACCTATGACCTGTCGTTGACATTTGCTCATGACGATTCAACTCTAGAATTGAATTTCCTAGGCGGTTCTAATCAAGAAATATGGGATGAAAGTTGGGGTTTAGATAATGTTGAGGTCCGAGTGAGTTCTCAACAACCAAAGGGAATCGCTAACGCCTTTGTTTATTTAGATAGCAATGACAACCGCCAACGAGATCCTGGGGAATTGTTTACTCAAACTGATGAGGAAGGTCGCTACGAATTTATTCTCGAACCAGGGGTTTATACAGTTGCGCAAAATCACCCTCTAGGTTGGACTCAGGTAACGCCAGAGTTGTCAGTTCATACTGTTACTTTAGAAGACGGTCAAACACTAACAGATTTAGATTTCAGTAATAGTGGTAGCGAAGCTGAAAATGAACCACCTGTTTTGATCAGTACGCCTCCAACTGAAGCGGTAATTTGTCTGCCATTTCGATATCGCGCTCTAGCAGAGGATGGGAATGGAAACCCTTTAAGTTATGCCTTGTTAGTTAAGCCTTCGGGAATGGTTATAGATGAAGGGAGCGGACAGATTGTTTGGACTCTTACTGAAGAACAACAAGGAGAGACTGCGGTCATTATACAAGTCTCTGACGGTCAGGGGTTGACCGATATACAATCGTTTCAGTTGGGGGTTTTACCATTTAATACTTTACCAGTTTTTACTAACCAGACAAAGGGGATAACAGCTAGAGAGAATCAACCGTTTGAATATCAGTTTCAAGCTATTGATGCGGAGGGTTCTCAAATCAAATACAGGTTAGAAGGAGAACCGGTCGGGGTGACAATAGATACGGAAACGGGGTTAATTCAATGGACGCCTACAGATTCTCAGGTAGGGAGTCACTCTTTTGCCGTTATAGCTAGGGATGTGCGCAATGGAGAAGCTATCCAATTAGTAACTATCTCGGTGATGGGGTTGACTACTAATTCTGACCCTCTGATTACGTCTCAACCTCGGGAAGGCGTGAAGTTGGGAAGTGATTATCTCTATCAATTAGAGGTGTTTGACCCCGATAATAATCCGCTGGAAATAACGCTGTCCGGCCCAATTGGGATGGAAATTGATGGGGATGGATTGGTATTCTGGCGACCCACTGCTGTACAATTTGGACCGAATGAGGTGGCGATCGCTGTCTCGGACTCCCTGGGAGGGGTTACCAGACAAGAGTTTACGATTTCCGTCACATCTCAAGATCCAAACAGTCCGCCGTCAATTACATCGACCCCGAGTTTCGGGGCGGTGGCGGGACAAGAATACGAATATAATTTGACCGAGACTGACCCGGATGGGGACTTGCTATTGTGGGAACTTACAAAGGCCCCGGCGGGAATGACGCTGGATGCTTTGTCAGGGTTTTTACACTGGACGCCTGAGGTCTCTCAGGTAGGAAATCATCCTATTGATATCCGGTTGTTAGATAGTCGCGGTGCCTTTACGGGTCAAGCTTTTGAAATTGATGTGAGGGGTGTAAATACTCCACCCATTATTACATCACCGCCAATTACCGCCGCTGCGGTGGATAAACCTTATGAGTATCAAGTGATAGCAAGGGATGCAGAAAATGATGTTCTGACTTATAGCTTGACCGGTGCAGTACCCGAGGGCATGACGATTAATAGCGCCACGGGATTGATTTCATGGACGCCGAAGAACTCTCAGGTAGGGTTGGAGAATGTGTCGGTGCTGGTCTCAGATAGTTTGGGGGCGATCGCTTCTCAAGATTATGGAATAATAGTAGAATCGGTGGCAGCTAACCTACCTCCGGCAATTACGTCAGTGCCGATCTACGGTGCGGCGGCGGGAGAGGTTTATTCCTATATGCTTGAGGCGACGGACCCCGAGGGTGAAAGCTTGACCTATCAATTACTTTCGGGACCGCCAGGGATGAGTCTTAGCGAGACGGGTTTGTTGTCTTGGGAACCCACAGTAGGGGATGTGGGATTGTACGATATCCACCTGGGTGTTGTTGACCCCAAGGGGTTAGGTGGGGCGCAGCAATTTGCTCTCACTGTACGGTCAAATAACGCTCCTAATATTGTTTCAGCACCGGTGATAACGGCGACACCAGGACTGCTTTATTCCTATCCGGTATTGGCGGTGGATGCAGATAACGATCTGTTGAGTTACAGGTTAGTTAATGGTCCTACGGATGCGACAATAGATGCAGCGGGGATTATTAGTTGGATGCCCCGATCGGGTTCTTCTGGCGACGAAGAGTTTTCCGTGAGGGTAACGGATACTTTTGGTGCAGCTTCTACGCAAAGTTTTACGGTTTCTTTGCAGGGTGACGATACTCCTCCAGAGGTAACCCTATTGCAGAGTTTCAATTTTGTCTATACGGGACAGTCCCAGACTTTGTGGACTTCTGCGACTGATGATGTGGGGGTAGAAACTCTGGACTTGAGGATAGATGGCGAATTTGTTGCTTTGTCTCCTGATGGGGTGGCGACGGTTAGTTTTGATAACCCGGGGTTATATGAGGCGATCGCCACGGCCACGGATGCGGCAGGAAATTCGGCGTCGGCGTCAGCTACCATAGAGGTGTTGGGTAAAAGTGACGGGTCATCTCCAGTAATAGAACTCGACCCTCTACCGGACGATCTGGTGACCAATGTTATTGAGTTGACGGGTACGATCTCTGACGATAATTTGGCAGAGTACAGGTTTGAGGTGGCGCCAGTTGGCAGTAATGATTTCGTAACGATATTCACGGGAACTGAAAAGGTAACAGATGGGGTGTTAGGAGAGTTTGACTCGACTTTATTGCAGAATGATTCTTATACCCTGCGGGTGATAGCAACGGATACTTCTGGAGAGAGTTCTCTTGTTTCCGAAACAGTTGATGTGGGTGGTGACTTGAAGTTGGGCAATTTCCAACTTAGTTTTACTGACCTGGAGGTGCCAGTTTCGGGCATTCCTATTAGCGTGACCCGCACTTATGATAGTCTGGGGGTGGGAACGCAAGATGATTTTGGCCCGGGTTGGCGTCTGGAGTTCCGGGATACAGAGCTGCGCACTTCTTTGGGACGGGATGAAATTTATGAGACTGTTGGCATTCGTTCAAAAGCTTTTACTGATAACACGCGGGTATACGTTACTCTACCTGGTGGGAAGCGGGAAACTTTTACTTTCTCTCCGACGCCCGATCGCCTGAGTCGGTACGTGACCAGTCCTAATGGCGAGGGCGGTTTGTTCCACCCGGCGTTTACGGCCCAAGATGGTTCCAACAATACTCTGACTGTTAAGGATGTGTTCCTGACTCGCAACCCTAATGGCGAATATGTGGCCTTGAGTGGCACTCCCTATAACTCGGAAGATTCTTTCTTTGGCGGTTCCTATACTCTTACTACTAAGAAAGGTATTGTTTATGAGATCGATGCTACAACCGGTGACTTGCAGACGGTGACCGATCGCAATGGCAATACTCTCATTTATACTGATGAAGGGATCTCTAGCGATACTGGGGTAGAGGTTATTTTTGAACGGGATGCGCAAGGGAGGATCTCTAGCGTTATTGACCCGGCTGGTGAGAAGATTGTCTACTCCTACGATGCCGTTACTGGAAACCTGGTCGGGGTGCGCGATCGGGCCAACAATACTACTACATTTGACTATGAAGCAGAAGAACGTCCCCATTACTTGACGGGAATAAACGATCCTCTGGGACGGGAAGCGGTGCGCAACGAGTATGATGAGTCCGGGCGTCTGAAGCGGATCCTGGATGTGAATGGGGAAGCAGTTGAGTTAGAGTACGATCGGGATAATTATACTCAGACAGTTAAGGATGTGTTTGGAAATTCCACGACCTACGTGTATGATGAGAGGGGGAACGTTCTCACGGAAGTAGATCCGGTAGGGTTGGTGATCAAACGGACCTATGATGATGACAATAATATGCTGACTGAGACCATCATTACTGATGAAAGCGGTCCGGAAGGGTACACCACCACCTACAGTTATGACGGAAATGGAAACTTGCTTTCCACGACCGCTCCTTTAGGAGACACCACTTTCAAGACTTATGACAGTAATAATAACCTGCTTTCAACAACAGATTCTCTAGGCAACACCACAAGCTCCACCTACGACAGTCGTGGTAACAAGACTGCCGTTACATACCCTGATGGCTCGGTGGCGACGTTTAGTTACGATCGCGCTGGCAATCTGACTGCCATTACTGATGGTGGAACTCTGATGGTCAGCTCTGAGTATGATAACGCTGGTCGCGTAATTCGCCAGGTAGATGCAAACGGCGAAGAGACAGCGTTTACCTACGACGCAAATGGTAACCGTCTAACAGAGACAAGGACAGTAGAGGGGCGCACGCTCACCAGTACCCTTACCTACGATCGCTCTGGACGGATGACCTCCTACACGGACTTTGGTGGTAATGTATCGAGTTTTGAGTACAATGCTGCTGGAAATCGGATTGCGTCCACAGACGGACTCGGTCGCCGTACCGAATATCGCTACAACGAAAGCGGAGCACTTGTAGAGACGATTTTCCCTGACGACACGCCAGAGGACATGTCCGATAATCCCAGAACTCGCATTGAGTACGATGCTGCTGGACGGGAAAAAGCTCGCATTGACCAGCTAGGACGTCGCACAGAATTTATTACGACCCAGTCGGACAGCCGATCTCCACAGTATTTCCCGACGACACGCCGGACGATCCGCTCGATAATCCCCGCACCCGAACTGAATATAGTCTAGCTGGCGACGTAGTTGCCCAGATTGACGAGCTGGGCAACCGAACGGACTCTCCAGATTTCTTTGACTGAAAACTTGCAACGGAAAGACCTCAACCCTGTAGAGGAAACAGAAGGAATTTTATCGTTATTATCGATTAGACTAGGTTGCTCTGTGGAGGCGGTTGTTTCTATCCTTTATAAACTCCAAAACAAAGTCAAAAAAAAAGTTACGGCTGAGCTTGATGATGCTTCTTTAGAAGCAGTAACGAATGTTTTTCAAGAATTAGGGTTGATGAGTTGGGAGTCTTTTATCAGCAATCGCCTCCCCTTGCTCAATTTACCCCTTGACATCTTAGAAGTAATACGTCAAGGTAAAGTATCTTACACTAAAGCTAAAGCGATCGCGTCCCTAAAAGACCAAGAAGCAAGAAGCAAGCTATTGTTTCTTGCTATTGATGAAAAATTATCGTTAGCAGCAATCAAAAAAAAAATATCCCAACTAAAGACAAAACAAAAAACAACATCCCCTAAGATTCAAATCAAGGAGATTAGTCGCCGATTGAACCAAGCTCAGCTCTGGAAAAAAGACCAGAAGCGATGGGAGCGAGTGCAGAGTTATCTGAATAAAATCGAAGCTATATTAACCGAAGGGAAAAATCCTCATCCAGAAGATGTCGTTGGTACTGAATCGGATTATTAGCAATCCAGTTAAAATTGTGGAAAGGGGCGTTGAATAAACCTAACGCATTGATATTGATACCCATGCAACAGTGTGTAAAAATGTGGTAAGATAAGACAATACTTCGGACTTGTTGTTAGTGACAACAGTAGAATGCGGATTTCGTACTCGGAAATGGTCCCCATCACCAACAATAAAATGAGAATTTCAGCCAATGACTGGAAAAATGTCCGGACTATTGATAAGAAAAAGCAGGAGAATTAGCTCTCAGCCGAAATTGATTCAGCTATCCGAAGTTTCGCTCAACAATCCACTGCTGGGGCAACCGCTCCAAAAATAAAGGTTCGTTCGATATTATCGTTGACATCAGAGATGCTACCAGAAGTACAAAAGGATCACTGGCCTAGATGGCCAGAAGTAGACCGCGATACATTCGATGCGGTCAACGCCAGTCTATACACTAGGCGCTGGGCGCTCGCTAGCGCTCCTAATCGAGGCGGCAGCAGCATCGACCGCGCCGAAGCTCAACTCGCAGCCTTATTTGGACGCGCTTTTGGCATTACAACTTGCAATGGTTCCGCTGCCATTGTCATTGCCCTACAAGCTTTGGGCATTGGGGCGGGCGATCGCGTCTTAGTCACCGCTCTAACCTGGGTAGGCTGTGCTACTGCCATCCTGCGTGTCGGGGCAGTGCCAGTGTTCGCTGACTCTGGAGACAATACGCAGCTAATGGCAATTTCCGAGTCTCAGTGCGCCCAGTGGGGGAAAATTAATGCCATCCTGGCAGTCCACCTCTATGCCTCGCAACTGGAGATCGAAACTTGGCGGCAAGCCTTCCCTGGCGTGCCCATTATCGAAGACTGTTCCCACTGCCAAGGGGCTCTTGACCCTACAGGGCGTCCCTTGGGCTCCAGGGGAGAAATTGCTATTTGTAGCTTGCAAGGCAGTAAAATTATCACTTGCGGTGAAGGCGGGGCAGCATTGACAGACAATCCCGAATTAGCCCAGCGCCTAGCCGCCTTGCGTGCTGACTCGCGGGTGCGCCCCCAGGAATTTAGTCTCTGGCGAGAGGTAGATTTAGAACCATCCCCCCTGGTACACGGCGCTAACTTTGCCCTCTTAGAGATTGCCGCCGGACTATTGCTAGATCAATTACAACGGTTTCCAGAGCAGGCTAAAAGGCGAGCGCAAGGTCTAGAACATTTTCGGTCTGCCTCGCAAAAATTGGGATTGGAAGTAATTGGCGATCGACCCAGCTGGCAATCAGGATCTTTTTATGGTGTCATGGTTTGGCTAGGAGAAAATTTCTTTCAAAAGACCAACAGAGAAGACTGGCTGCGCCAAGTAAAGCAGAATTGCCGCATTGCCCTGTCTCCGGTATATCCGCCTATCCCCCAGTCGCCCTTGTATCGCCCGGCGGTCATGAAGCAGTATGCTAACCTAGCAACAGCTAATTTTGACCTGAATCATGCTAAGAAATGGCATGACAGTGGATTAGTAATCCCCCATTGGGCGTTCTTAGCTGCCCCTGCTACCCTAGTAAATTTAGCCGAAACTTTAGATGCCCTGAGAAACAATAAAACTCCATCAGCGGCAGTACAGTCGCAGACACCTACCTCCACTAACTACCCAGAAATCGCTGTAGTAATTCTCACTAACGGTAAGCGTCCAACTTTACCGCTAGCGCTAGCCAGCGTTGCGGCCCAAGATTATCCTGGTAGCGTGAAAGTGCTGATTCTCAAAGATGAGACAGACAGCAGTCAAAAAGTCCCTATTGATTATTCTTCTAGCTTCCCTGCGGCTAAAGAAATTAGCATCCAAACCAAAGAAGTATGGCAGGATTGCCCGCTTGTAGCCAGAATAGCTCGGTTGCGGAATTTGGCCCTAGAGTTTGTTAGCAGCCCCCTAGTATGTTTCCTCGACGACGATAACACCTGGGAATCTCATCACTTATCGAGTTTGTGGCAAGTCATGGCAGCAGAGGGAGTGCCTGCCGCCCATAGCTGGCGGCGCTTGCTTAATCCAGACGGGACAAATTGGCAGGGCGATCGCTTTCCTTGGCTGCCTCCTGGCAAGACCGAAAAACACCGCTACGCCATCTATCGAGAATGTGGTATGTTTAGTCCTGGCAGTAGTATAATCAAGGATACCGTCTCTTTGCTTGTAGGAACAGAAGACTTCGGCATGGTAGATATGGGCGAGTGGCTGCTAGAGACAACTTTAATCCGGCAATTGCGATTTTATACCACCTACTCAAAGTCAGAAATCGCCAATATGTGTGGAGAAGATGACAAACTCTTAAACTGCTTGCGTCAGTTTGGTATTGACATCGCCTGCACCAAGCAACCAACCTTAATCTACCAACTCGGTGGAATGTCCAACACCTTTGCTAACCTATAGATAGAAAGGAGCATTGCTAAATCATGATTCGCGAACAAAATCGCTTGCTAAACCTAGACGAATACCGACAAGGCAAAACCAACCTCAACAGCCGCCCTCAGTATCTAATTGTAGAGCTAACTCAAGGCTGCAATCTTTACTGTGATATGTGCCGACCTGAGGTAATAAGTACAAAATCTCGCCTGATGTCGGCAGAGACATTTCAAAAAATTGCCTCAGAACTTTTTCCTACAGCCAAAATGATAGATTTGCGAGGTTGGGGAGAAAGTCTAATTCTGCCAAATATACGCGAATATATAGAAACAGCCGTTAGTTTTGACGTTGACATCAGGTTTGTCACTAACCTATCATTTGTGCGGGATGAAATTCTCGATTTGCTAGTGGAATATGGTTGCTATTTATCCATATCAGTAGATAGCCCCGATCCCGAAACCTTTGCTCGACTGCGACGGGGCGGCAATCTCGTAAAAGTAGAGCGTAATTTGCGCAAGCTAACAATAGCATATCGTGCTAAGTTTGGCTCTGCCGATCGCATCAACCTAACGACGACCGTACAAAAGCCAGCTTTAGCAACTCTACCCAATCTCATCGACTTTGCCGCCAACCTTGGGATTGAGGAAATTCGCCTGTTTGGCGTTACGGTCCCCTGTGATTCGCCCCTAACACTGGACAAGCAAGAAGCAGAAATTGATGCTACCCTCGCTCAAATGAAAGAGCGCAGTAAATTGCACGGAGTTAAATTAATCGCAGGCACGAAATTGGGTTCTCTTCCCCACAAACATCCAGACGCTTCCCCTTGTTTTCATCCTTGGAGTTACGTTTATTTTGCTTATGATGGCTCCGTTGGCTTCTGCGATCACTTGATCGGCCCCGACGGATCGGAGTATATCTTAGGTAATCTGAATAACTCTAGCTTTGAGGAAATTTGGAATGGAGAGGAGTGGCAAGTTTTGCGGCAAGAACACTTAACAACTCGTTCGGCTCATGCTCCTTATTTTGAAGAGTGTAGTTGGTGTTATAAGAATCGCTATGTGGATTTTGAGAACTTCTTTTTGCCAGAAGCTAAAGAAGAAATATGCAGGCTTTGAAATTTAATAATCTGGGGATGCCAACAAAAATGCCAAAAAGTGTTATTCCGCCTAGCCATCAAATAGCGCAGTCATTGATAGCCAAAATTTTCTCGCTCAGTCCCTATGACAAATTTGACTATCAATCTATTCCTCTAGACATGCAAGGGTGGGGTTCTACGGACTCAATTTTTGCACAATTGATTCAGACAGTTCAGCCCAAGCTGATTGTTGAGGTTGGGACTTGGAAAGGCGCCTCAGCTATCCACATGGCGAATCTCTTGAAAGGAGAAAATATTGATGGGGCAATTTTGTGTATTGATACCTGGTTGGGAGGGTTAGAACATCTGATTGATAAAGAAGATCCAGAATTAGGATTAAGCAAATTTCGCGAGCACGGATACCCTACTCTTTACTATCAGTTTTTAGCCAATGTGATGCATAGCGGATTGGAAAACTATATTGTTCCTCTGCCTACCACTAGCAAAATTGCTGCTAAATGGCTCGAACATTATCAAATTGTGCCTGATTTGATTTATATTGATGCCAGCCACGACCGAGATGATGTCTATGCAGATGTGGTTGCTTATTGGAAGTTGTTGAGTCCTGATGGCGTCATGTTCGGAGATGATTGGTCGGAGGGTTGGAGTGGAGTAATTGAAGCAGTAAGTGAATTTGCAAAAGTGTATCAGCTTGAGGTAGGATTAGATGGAGAGAAATGGTTTATAAAGAAGACAAAACAAGAAGTATGAAAACACAAGTTGGCAGGTATGATATTTAGAGGAAGATGGGAAAATGACAAAAGACAAAGCTCCCTATTTATCGGTTATTATTCCAGTTCATAACAAGCAGGATTCTTTACGTCGGTTATTAGCAGGGCTCAAGGAGCAAGAACCTCCAGCATTAAATTATGAAATTATTTTCATTGCCGATGCTTGTAGCGATGAAAGTTTGCCGATGCTAAAATCAGCGAAAAAGGAACAAAGCTTCCAAATTGTTGAAACAAATCCCGAACTGCGAGGCCCTAGCAATGCTCGCAATCTTGGTATTGAAACAGCGAAGGGGGCGCATTGTTTATTTATAGATGCAGATATATTACTTCCGGCAAATTTTTTAAGGGTTGTCATTCACCATTGCCAAGAGTTTCCTGATACTGTATATTTGGCTCCTGTTTGTGGCAATTCAGGTTCTTTGTCTACTTGGCCTTTTTTAGTGCCAAATAGTCACTCAATAGAGAATTTAAGTAATAGGGAATTATTGCTGTGGGCAAAGGCACAAAAACCCCTGCAAGATTTAAGGGTAGCTTTTGTAGAAGCATCAGCAGGCTGGTTCGATCGCTTACCTGCGCCTTGGGTTTTTTCTTGGAGTAGCGTGATGGCAGTACGGCGATAAATACTGCTGAAAGTTGGAGGCTTTTATACGTCTTTTCGAGAAAAGGGATCGGAAGATTTAGAATTAGGCTATCGGTTGTACAAACTTGGCATCAGATTTCGGCTGATGCTAGATACCTATGTGTTTCATTTGCCGCATAAGCGCGATCGGGACAAAGAAGAACGTACCGATAGGCTGCAAGAAAGGCAAATGCTTAACATGTATCCCACTCGCCAAATGGAAGCTTTATGTGCATTTGATGGAGCCCACGCTAATGCTATGATTGAGTGCTTGCAAACTATCGATCGAGAAGCCGTCAATCAGATTAAAATGTACTGGGCAACGCCTTTTGACGGACATAAATTAGGTCTTCCAGACAAAATTCCTTTGGTAATGGGAACGATTGCTGATTGGATGGTTTCAGCTTGGAAACCTGATTACACAGTCAATCCAGGTAGTGACTCAAACAACCAAAATCTGTCTTTGATTGGGCTAGCGCTGCCTTTTGACGATAAAACTTTTGCTAGTGCGATTTTAGTGGGGCTTTGGCAAATTTTGCCGGAACGCCTGAGTTGTAGAATTTTTCAAGAAACACTGCGGGTAGCAGATCGGGTGTTTTTACTTAAACATACTCAGATGCCTGGAGAGCTAATCCCCTGGCCTCTGGATGTATTAGCGATCCACGATACACCCTACTGGGAGCGTACCTGTGCTATTCGCCGCTCGTTCTTTGACTTCTCGCTCACAGCCTACGGTCAAGATGGTAGCGCCGAATTATTTCAGATTGAACTATCGAGCCACTGCCCACAATAAATTGATGCGGATTCAGGCTAAAGTAAGAAAAATATAATCCACAAATAATGTTATTTCACTAGAATGAACTCAAAAGCAGAGCAACCGTGGGCGAATTATGGAGCCAGCGCATTCAGTTGGTGCCAGGATGGCTCAATTCCTGGGAAGGTCGCAGATTAATGGATTTGGCTGAAGCGATGGCAGCAAAAGGACCTATCGTGGAAATTGGTATGTATTGGGGACGCTCTACTTTATGCTTGGCAGAAGGTGTTCGTCGCGCTGGAAAAGGACATATCTGGACAATCGATCTGTTTGAGGAAACTTATACCTTTGAAGGCTGTCCTTCTCCTCATCCTTCATTCGTGCAATCCCAACAAACTTTAGTAGACCACAAGGTGCAGGACTTGGTAACCATTGTTAATGGAGATTCGCGACTTCCAAGTACCACAAAACGGACACCAGATGATATAGCTTTGCTATTTGTAGATGGGGATCATGTTTTTGATGCCCTCAACCAAGAGTGGAAGTTGTGGAAGCCTAAGTTAAGCAAAGATAGCGTCATAGTATTCCACGACTACGATAATGAATGTGTTGGGGACGGAGTGACTCGGTTCTGTGATGAGGTGCTCCGACCACAATTTTTACAAGTGGAAGTGTGCGATCGCTTCAAACGAGAACCAGGGGCTATCCCTGGTGGAATGTTTATTGCTAAATCTTTGCATGCAAAGATTTAGCAACCTCCGTTAGGGACTTGTGTAGAAATAAAGTACCAGTCAAACCTGCTGTACTCTTGAAATTGCTTTACCGGCGTTGGTACATTAATAACCAGCAAGTCCCTTACTTCAACTTCCTGGGATCGTGACCAGGTTTTAATGTCAACTGAACCAGTTTTAAATAGAAGGAGACAAAAATGAACAGCAGCGAAAAAAATCGGGTAGGTGTTTGGATTGTTGGCGGACGCGGTTCCATCGCTACGACAACTATATTAGGCAAATTTCTACTTCAAGATCGGAAAATAGAGCCTATTAGCCTGCTAACCTGTTCAGAAGATTTTCAGGATTTACCATTTTTGGATTGGCAAGACCTTACCTTTGGCGGCTGGGATATTCATTCCCATAGCTTGACTAAATCTTTAGAAGTGCTAATAGAAGATAATGTAGTCCCGTTAAAATTGCAGTTAGATGCAACTAACTACCTACAACAAGTAGATCCAAACATTGAGAATATCTTTCAGCTCTTGCCGTTAGAAGAAAAATTGCCCCCTAGCAAGCAAATACAGGGTTTGCGTCGATGTTTAGAGCGAGTTAAACAGGAGCAAAATTTAGAGCGGCTTATTGTGGTTGATTTGTCTTCTACTCAACCTGTGGCTGAAATTGAAGATAAATTATTTAGCTTTGCCGCCTGGGAAGCTTTACAGGTATTTCTAGAATCTACAAAGGATTCTATACCTTGGAGCGTAATCTATGCTACGGCTGCCCTTTTAGAAAACTGCGCCTACATTAACTTTACTCCTAATATTGGCACTGAGTTACCAGCATTACAAGATTTGGCATTGCAGCGCCGACTACCCCATGCAGGTAAAGATGGGAAAACGGGGGAAACGCTCTTGAAAACTGTTTTAGCTCCTATGTTTCTGTATCGCCAAATGAAGGTATTATCCTGGCAAAGCTACAATATGCTAGGTAACAGCGACGGGGCAATACTGTCCAATCCTAATAGTAAAAAAGCCAAAATCCGGTCCAAAGATTCTTCCCTGCGAAAATTTTAACCAACAGTCCGGACCTTCACAGTCACATTGCCATTGATTACGTTCCTTCCTTAGGAGACTGGAAAACGGCAATTAATTTTGTGCATTTTGAAGGATTTTTAAATACACGGATGTCGTTTCAGTTTACTTGGTCAGGATGCGATACGATTTTAGCGGTACCCCTAGTGCTAGATTTAATTCGCTTTGTGGAACTAGCATGGCGTCAGGGGGAATTTGGCAAGCTCGATTACTTATGCCCCTATTTCAAATCCCCGATAGAGTATCCTGAAGCTGACTTTCGAGAACAAATCAGGACGCTGTTTGCTCATTTCCCTGGGGTCCAGAATAGTGAATGAGCGCCTGGAAGTCCGGATCAGAGTTTAATGCAGTTGCTATTTTGTCATTAGACCTCTTGCAAAAGTAACAGGACTTACGCATAGACTCCTTCTGTAGGGTGCGCAGTGCACACCAGACGCTATATATAGCTATCAATCCTACAATGTGCGTAAGTCCTAAGTAAGTTAAGCAATCAAAAGTGATGGTGTTACAGTCAAATCTGATCCCATTCCCTTTGCCCTTTGCCCCTTTCCCCAGACTTTTGCAAGAAGTCTATTATGCTTCCACTATGTACACCGTCTGGCAATTTCTTTCGGATTCAACAAATCCTTCAAAAGCATCAAGATAGGGACGCCCAACCCGAACATCTAGTTGATGCAGGTGATTTTGAGCAACTTTCCAAGGTTGAGATCGGCAAAATTGGTGAGCTAATGCTTCTTCGCTAGCAATTTTCAGCCTGGGGGGAGCATTTTTGCTTTGATGTAGTTCATAGCTTATGCCTGTCTTTGCCAGCATTACGGCAGCAAACCGGGCAGCACTAGGAGTAAACACCTTGGTATTAATCCAAAGTCCGTCTGCACCTATCCAACCTGCTACTTGTTTAAGTGCTTTGAGTGCTGCGGGTGCTAATTGCTCGATGGTACGACGCCAGTAAGGATTTAAATCAAAGCTATCAATTAGCAGTACTCGGCGACCAGCCAACTCGTCTCGCCCCACCACGCAGTGAATTTGACCCGCACAGCGAAAGTTAATATATATTTCTAAGCAAAAAATGCTTGGATCGAAAAGATAGAAAAACATAATATCAGAGTTATCGCACTTCGGTGCATGAAAAGCCGTGCAAATGTCAGAATAGTTGCCTTGAGCAAAATCGAGGCTGGGGCTGCGCGACCAAATGGAAAAAAATAAAGTCCGGTCGAGAATGCGTGGCAGCTGCTTTTTTACCGCACCTTGAGCATTTAACCAAGCGCGGGGTTCTTCAGTCTGCAAAGCTTCTATAGCTTTCTCAACCAGTCCCGGTGTTACCCGCATCCCTTTTTGGGAAGCTGCCTTAATCTGGTTGAGGCAAAACTCAGACAGATTATGTACGCTCCCACTAACGTCCAAACACAGACTAGCAGGATAGACAAGACCTGTTTTAGCTGCAAAAGCCGCAAATTCTCCAGTGCGGCAGTAGTCTAGAATATTTGCTAACAGTGAGGAGTTTTGCGCTTCTAATTTCCAGAGTTGCAGCCACGCTGCATCGAGGTGATATCTTTTGGGGTTGGACATCCATTTCTCGGCAACTAGCTTAGTCAGATTATCAAAACCAAAGGCTTTGATGTGGTTGTACTCTTGCTTGTCCTCTAGGGAGCATATTTGGCATAAGAGCGTGGCAAGGTGGTGAGCTGTTTGATTCGGCATTTCTATTGATTGCTGGTATTCCATTGCTATATCAATCCTAAATCATTTGTAAAATTTTCGCCACCTAAAAGGGTTGCCACGATTTGATCGGAAACCCGAATATGCAGTTTAGATGCGCGACAGCTTAGAAACTGATCGCTATATGTCTTAGTTAATGAGGCTTTCAGCGCTTGGCCAGTATGACGGTTTTCCCGATCTGACACAAGAGCGTTAGGATTGCTATAGTAGGTCAATCTCATATCTTGTACCTGTCGCAACAGGCCGCCTCTGGTTAAAATTGTCCGCTAAGAGCGCAAGTCCACAAAAGTTGACTAAACCCTTTCTATACAAGGCTTTCAGTCGGTTTTCAACCGACTTTAGCTATTAGCCGTGGGTTTAAACCCACGGCGGGCCAGGAGGCGTTCTTGAGAATGGTGCAAGATCTCAGTCAATGACAATTTGACAAGAGCGCTTCTAGATCGGTTAAGATTAATCTGTCCTTCGGCAAACTTTTCTAAGTAGTTGTGCAAAATTATTTTTATATTTCTGCGAGGGGGCGATCGTCCAGGAAAGTTATGGCTCTCAAGCTCTATCCCATAAGGATTTCAGAAAATTAACTTCTCGGAAATTGACGGTTGGCAAAAATATCAAAATAATTTTGCCTATGTACTTAGTAAGCCTTGTGACCGTTTTTATTTTACCACTCCTACATTTCCTTTTTCATTGATGTACGACTTGATCAATCCCCAACTAACAAAAGGTTTCCTTACTACTTTTAAGTTTGCTTGGCGCTATTGGTCACAGCAGCCCTATTTAGTATTGCTGCTACTGGTATTAATGGCTTTTTATGCAATATTTGAGGTTTTAGTCCCAGTGATAACTGGAAAGATAGTAGATAGTTTCACTAGCGCTACAGGGGACTGGCAAGCTATAGCATTGGTGCTAGCTTACCTGATTGGAGCCAGAATAATTGCCTACATTTTCCGCCAGTGCGCTGTTTTTATTTGGCATCACCAAGCCACGCAAATTATGGCAAAAATTGTTACCCACGCTTTTGATGTGGTACAGAGGATGAATACGAACTGGCATACTAATAATTTTGCTGGCAGCACAGTGAGAAAAATTACGCGCGGTATGTGGGGTTTCGACCAATTTGGCGATACACTTTATCTAGCTATTTACCCACATGTATTGGCAAATATTGCGGTTGCAGTTATTCTGTTTCAAAATGGTTGGGCGATTGGCATGCCGAGCGTACTTGGTTCGGTACTATTTCTCTATGTCAGCGTTAAACTTTCCACAGATTATTTAGCGCCAGCTTTGGCGGAATCAAATCAACTTGACAGTCAAATTGGCGGGCTTTTATCTGATTCTATTACTTGTAATAGTGTGGTGAAGGCATTTGCCAGTGAAGAGAGGGAAAGAGAAAAATTAGTGGGCATTGCCGAACAATGGCGCGTTAAAACGAGGAAGGCTTGGTGGCGAATTGAAACGTTATTTTCTGTGCAAGTAACATTATTTATACTGATTGAAATTAGTTTGGCCGTCGTGTCTTTTTGGTCGTGGTTGCAAGGCTATTGTACAGTAGGAGATATTGTAACAATTCTGGCAAGCTTTCAACTAGCTCAATCTCACATGAAAGAGCTTGGCAATGATATCCGTAACCTGCAACGTTCCATTAATGATATGGAAGATATGATTGGCTTAGAAGAGATAGATGCAGAAATTCCTGAAGCTTCCGATGCATTGCCTTTAGAGGTAGAAGCAGGTGCTATTACTTTAGAGCGAGTAACTTTTGGCTATGAAAATCAAGAAAAGCCAATCTATCAACATTTTTCTTTATCTATTAAAAGCGGCGAAAAAATAGCTTTAGTGGGAGCTTTTGGCAGCGGCAAAAGCACTTTTATTAAGCTGATCCAACGGCTTTATGACGTCCAAGCAGGGACGATCTCTATTGATAATTACAACATCCGCCGCGTAACTAAGCAAAGCTTGAGGAAGGCGATCGCTATGGTGCCTCAAGAACCTATCCTATTCCATCGCTCGATTCGAGAAAATATTGCCTATTGCAAACCCGACGCTACCCAGACAGAAATTGAAGATGCAGCGCGCCAAGCTTTTGCTCATGACTTTATTATGGGACTGTCAGAAGGGTACAATACAGAAGTTGGCGAAAGAGGAGTAAAGCTATCGGGCGGGGAGCGGCAACGGGTAGCAATTGCTCGGGCTATCTTGGCAGATTGTCCGATTCTGATTTTAGATGAAGCGACGAGCAGTTTAGATTCTATTTCGGAAGCTTTAATTCAAAGGGCCCTGGCTAATTTGATGACAGGAAGAACAACAATTATTATTGCTCATCGACTTTCAACCATTAAAGCAGTTGACCGCATTCTGGTGTTTTCCCAAGGCAAGATTATTGAGGAAGGCAGTCATGAAATATTGCTGAGTCAAGTTGATAGCCACTATGGCATTCTCTATTCACTTCAGTCTAAAGGTATGCTGCCCCTAGAAGGGGTATCAACTTAAGCCGGGAAAAGAGAAAGAGGATTTCTGGTATATAGCATTTCTCGAAATCATGAGGTACAGCGTCCTGCGATGGAAGCTAAGCAGTTCGCAGTTCGCAGTTCGCAGTTATTTTCCGAGCCGGAGATCTCCAGCTACCAAAGGGTAACAGCGAGTATTACGATATTACATAATGTGCAATTTAAATGCACGACAGCTTAGTGATAGCAAAGCTTTCACTGTACCTCACCTTATTGAGAAGTGCTATAACCCACATTCCGCACGACAATTTGTAACATACTAAGTAATATGTAATGGTACGGTACGATTGCCATTGCACGACAATTTGTAATACGTAATATATTTGGCGATTTGGCAAACACAAGGTAGAAATATTTATACGCATATGAGCTTTTCTGTTTGCCAAATCGCCAAGCGCTTGTAATCATATATACTACAAATAGTATATATGTAGGTTACATAGGGCTTGCTGAAAAAGGCTACAGGGCGAATCTAGACGCCACACAGCTTACTACACCGTCGGTCTATCACTCGGCTCCAAGCAGTAACCCCCCGGAAATGCTCCGATTTTGGGGACTCGGAAAGCAAAACCTTGCACAATGCAAGCAAAAAAAACGCCAAAACCCTTACATTACATAGTCAGATTTACAGCTTTCTGATGCAATCCCTACATAATCTGCAAATCTGCGCTTCCTGTCAGGGGTACAGAGCTCTTACATAGAAAACGTTAGTGTCAGTCTTTTTTTTGTCAATCCCTTCTGCTGGACCGACGCTCTAGTCTTCACGCGATCGAGGGGCTTACCCATGCCAGTTGAGAAAAGCGCAGTTCCTGACCGTTCGGAGTATAGAATGAAATCATCATGTGTTCGGAGCTACATCAGTCCTAAGCCTCGACAAAACCGGCGAACAATACAGCATACTGGTAAATCCGGAACCTTATTTATGGGTCGCCCGGGATTTGAACCCGGAACTAATCGGTTAAAAGCCGAGTACTCTACCATTGAGTTAGCGACCCTTGATTTTCCTTTCTTTTTCAAGATAACACAGATTTCTCCAAGTGGGAAGGGGTATTTACAAAAATTTTGCCGCGATCCGTACAAAAGTTTCCATCTGGGCCCCCGGTTCCAGGGTGAGCAGGTTTTCGCCGGTATTCGTTGCGGGGACCGGTCCAGGGTTCGAGGCAATAGAAATCTTTGCCCTTAACTGTCCAAAAAACAAGGGTAGAGTAGGTATCGTCCCAGGTCACGATCAGTTGTAACTGCCGGCTATGGTCTGTCACGCTAGCGGACTTGCTAGTGAGATCCCGAAAGGCCACATCAATTTCATCCTGGTTGAAGTCAAAGACACCGTTGAAGGGATGGAACTCTTGGCTGCCCTTTTCTTGGTACTGGTCTGCTGGGATGTCAATGTCCAGCTGGCTTTTATCATCAACTAGGAAGTAGGGATGAAATCCTGCCGAAAAGGGCATCTCTGAGGCCGATCTATTTTCGTAACGTTGCTTTATTTCCAGGCTGTTCCCCTTTAGCTGATAAGTGAAGCAGACGTTAAAGTCAAAGGGATAAACAGTGCGAGTCTGTGAGTTGCTGTCTAAAACGAGGGTGAGAGAAGCTAGGTCATTCGTGACTTTATCTGTTACTTTCCAAGGCAGTTCGCGGGTGAAACCATGTTGTTTGAGAGTATATTCTTTCCCCAGATGGATGTAGGTGTTGTCGGGTAAGTTACCACAGATGGAGGAATAAAATCGGAATACCTCCCCGAACACTTAAGTCGGAGTTTTTTAACCGTTCGCTGTCCAGATAGAATATTTCCTGACCTTGCAGTTGCCAGTGGGTGATTATTCCACCTAGTTCTGGCACTACCTCCAGTCGAGACAGTGCGGTTTTGTCAGAAAGAATGTAGGTTTTGTATTGTTCGTGTTTTACTGCGATCTCATACATGGCGTTTTCTCTCGTTGGGGACTCGTGGTTTAATATAACTCAAGTTGCTACCTATTAAAATTGCTACGTCCCAGACAGCCATTTTTTGCAAATATATCCGAAAAAATGCCATTTTGGGGTAAGTCACAAGGCATTTTTTGCTGATTTTGGTGTTGAGGTTCTATAGGTAGCAACTTAGGTTAATATAGAAGTTGCTCTTATTAGTGTGATATGTGGTCAATCGCTGAAACCCATATGCTGTATGCGATTTACCGTGTACCGTCTATATGATATCGTACCACATCAATCTGAGAAACGCTATAACAATACTTCGGACACTTTTTCAATGGCAACGGTATAATGAGGGTTTCGGACTCCGATATCGCCCCACTCACCAACGCTAGAATGCTGGTTTCAGCCGTTCTCCTAAAATTGTCCGGACTATTGTTAATAATGTACCAGTTATTTCGCTACTCCTTCGAGAAATTGATGGTATAGCTGATATTGTATTTCTGCGCAAGTCCATTGTGATATTAACATGAACGTTCGCAATAAGCTCATAAAACCAACATTCTGCAGTACAAAGTATATTGCGTAATGATTACAAATACTTGGTGATTTTGCGAACCATAAACTTGATAAGCTGTCGCGCATCTAAACTGCATATTCGGGCTGTCGATCAAATCGTGGCAACCTTCGACCCATAAGCGCTTCAGCCAAAATGGCTATTTTTTACTATGCAGTTTAAATGCATCAGTATAAATATTTATATGTTATAATTTCCAAATAACCAGATATATTACGCATTACCAAATGTATTACAATGGCAATCCAACCCAGGAATTCCGTCAGGCCGAACTGATGCCAATATTGATTTTTTGGCACTATAGAAGCCTATAAAAATGCTCGTCAAGTCGCTGCTCATGCTCTTTTGACACCGGTTGAGCGTTCAAGTGGCTCTTCGGTACTTGGGTTACCCAGGCTGTCACGAACGGGTAATGCCCGGGCTCGGTTGCGTAATGCTTTGTATTGGCCTGCTATTGTCGCCATGCGACATAATCCCTTGCTTAAAGCGTTCAGTGAGCGGTTGCTGAGTCGGGGCAAGGTAAAGATGCTCTTCTTTGGAGCGGTGATGCGTAAGTTGTTACATTTGGCTTTTGGAATTTTCAAATCCCAAAAGCCCTTTGACCCCAATTTTTGATCGACAACCCCTTGACAGGTAACACAGTATCTACAGAGCAAAAGTTGTCCGTTGTAGGTCACGCCGAGCCGATCGCCCCTTATCCAAGCTAGCGCGTAGCGCACTGCGTATTAAGATACTTCCAGAATACGCGATCGATGGTCACCATCTTTCCTAATGTCAAGCCTACAGATGCACCCGATGTACAGATGCACCCGTTGTCAATTCTCAATTCTCAATTCTCAATTCTCCATTCTCAATTCTCCATTTCCAATTCTCCATTCTCAAGGATATAATCAAAATTGGAAGTTAATATTGAAGTTGAAACCGCGCTCTTGAGCATTGTTACCGCGATCGTCCAGACGAACCAAAGGCAAAGCATAGTCAAACCGCATCTGGAGTCCCTCAAGTTCCAAGGATAATCCCAAACCGACACTAGCGAGAAAGTTCTGTTCTCGTAAAGAATTGGGATTATCAGGTTGATTCCAGACCATGCCCAGATCGAGAAAGGGTATCAGCTGTAGAGTCAAATTATCTGTAACATCCCGCTGCACGGTAATCCTGTCTTCAATAGAGACCCTAAATCCATTATCTGCTAACCGTGCATTTTGTCTATAGCCCCTGACCGATTGGCCACCGCCAATCGAAAACTGCCGGGAAGATAAGAGGCTATCAGGAGTCAACTGTAGGTCAGTCTGCAAAATCAGTAAATGGTCTGCTCCCAAACGTTGAACCCGCCTGCCAGAAAAAACCCAACTGAAGAAATGTCCATCGGGAATCGGGTCAGGATTTATTGTAGCATCTAATAAGCCCGTGCCGAAACTAAACTGCGAGCGCAGCGCCCACGCGCTATTAACTTCACGCCGCAAGAAAGAGGTGCTTAGTTGCACCACACTGGTACGACTTTTCCCATCTTCATCGGGTCCTGAACCAATGCCAAACAGTTGATTTTCAGGGATAAAAGTTTGACCACTTTGGTGAGAAAACCAGACCTGTAAGGATAATTCTTCTATTCTCCCTTCACGGATGTTCTGCACTAGAGGTTGCTGATAATTTATCTCAAAAGCCCTGGCTTGACCCCGAATACCTAACTCCTGAAATGGGTCCGCAGTGATAGCATAGCGATTACCTGCTATCCTGAAGACGATCGCGCCATCTCTAGGATTAAGAGGAACCTGATAATCAAAGGAATAAGCATTAGCACCGCCTGTAGTAGTGCGGCTATAGGATGCGGCCAACTCATCTCCAATACCAATTAAATTATGATAGCGGACAACACCGCCAAATCGTTCGCTGCCAATACTGGGATGCGAAGAGTTATCAACAAACAAGCTAGTATTCTCATGCTTTGCCTCTGTAACGCGAACCATGAGAATACTCTTACCGATATCACTGCCTGCCCGCAGACTAGCTTCCACATTTTCAAACATCCGATTAAGATTCAGCAATCTTAACCTCTCTTCCAGGGTACTGCTATTGAGAGGTATCTTAGCACCAAGACGTATCCGCGATCGGATGTAATCGGGATTGACTCGGCGGGTTCCTTCTACCTCGATCGACTCCAGAGACCCTTCGATCACCCGAATCTGCACGACCCCTGCGGTAATCTCCTGATCTGGTACAATAGCCCTAGAGTTTATAAAGCCCCCGTTGAGGTACAATTTGGTAATGAGATCGGCTGTTTGAGTTATTTCTTTGAGTGTAACATAACGCCCCTCCAAAGGTTGGACGATCGGGTCAATGACATCAGCACCGAAAATAGTACTACCTGTGACTAAAATTTTCTCGATCGCAATCTTCGGTTCCGGTTCTGGCGATTGGTTTGATATTGCATCATGAGAGGATATAGAAGGCGAACTTGCCCAACTATTGGTAATACAGGCAAGAACAACCAAACTAGAAATTAACAACCCATATCCACAGGATATCGCCCCCGCAGCCTTTTCGTTGGTGACGGGCAGATCCTGAGCCTTTTCGTTCCCAGACAGAGCCCTTGTCATTACCCACATTTTTTAAGTAATCTTTTAGATCGGGCATCGGTAGTGGTTCAACTAAGCCGGGGAGTCGCCTCCCCGAGGAGTCTCCAAAACCGTGCTTGATAGTTTCCCATCACAGGGCTCCTCAATGGCGTCGTTGACCTGGTTTTTGATATTTTTGCTCCCAAGCCTGGAGTAGATGTGAGGTTTTCACTGATGTCAGAGGTGATTCGGCTACAGCATAGAAGGCTGCTTGACGGGCCAGTTCCTTTATTTCTCCCCCACTCAAGCGCCAGCGCTGGGCCAGAAACTGCCAATCTATGTCAGGATCTAGGGGGACTTGGGCCGGAAATGCCTGTTGCCACAACTGCAGCCTCGCGCCTTCGTGAGGTAAGGGAAATTCGATTATCCGGTCTAATTGTCGCACGATGCTGGGTTTTACCGTTTGTCGCTGTTCCACCGTCAGCAGGGTAATACAATGCTCCGAAGATCGCTGGTGCATGAATTGGTTGATTTCAGTTGCCGTCAGACTGCCATTGCGACCCAACCACTCTTGTGTCGATTTTACCAGTAATACCCTTGGCGATGTTGCCATTATTTCTGCCCATACTTGCTTTTGACCATAGCTGTCCAGTAAAGCTAAATCCGTCGTTACTAAAGGTCTTTGTAAGCTATGGGCGATCGTCTGGGCTGCTGTTGTTTTACCTGTACCAGCTGGTCCTTTTAATAATACCACTATGCCCGCCGATTCATTGCGTTCAAATCCCCAGACAATATCTACCTGGGACTGTAATTGCCACTGTCTGCATATATGTTGCAAAGAGCCCAACTGTTCTGCGGGCAAAATCAAATCTGACCAATGTTTCGGAATACGGCTAATTTCCAATATCGAAGACAATTTCTTCTTCTTTTCGAGTACCAAGCTTTCTAGCACTTGCGGGTCGGGGGAAGCAGCTAGCAGGTAATTCACTAGTCTCTCGTCTAGTTTAAGCCTGCGTTCCAGAAGGGTTTGAGCATTAGCATTTAGGAGTTCTACTAAACCTAGCTTAATTAAGGGAGAATTGCTCGTCAAGCGAGCGCGCGCATCTCGCCAGTCCGTGTCATTACGACACAGCAGCCGAAACACTAAGTCCACTGTCGGCAGACTTTCTCCTTCCGTTCCTTGCAGGTAGCCATAAAGCTGTCCATAGCGGCGATTTACTTCTGGTGCTAGAGTAATGAGCGCCAGATTTTTCTCGAATAGGGTCAAAGCCGCCCGATCGCGCAGGCAAGGTAATCCCAGCACTATCCCCTGAGCATAACTTGCTTGAATTCTCGCTTGCAACTGTTCCTGATAGCTATTTGGGAGCGGGGGGTTAGTTAGCCCTGGGATATTAGGTTGTCTCTGGTGTTTGTCATCATTTCCTATTTGCTTTTCCAGGGAGATCAACCCCTTCCACCAGTGACTCGTCGCTTGGTCCACTTTCGACTTGGCAACTCGATCGATTTCTTTGACATCTTGTAGCTGTCGCGCCACTGCTAACCTGAGCAAGCGGTCTAGCCAGCTTAATTCTAGTCTCAGATAAGCCCAATTATCAGCAAGAGCTAAAGTCTGATTACCTACCATTGGCCAACATCCGTATAAATTCTAGAGGCAACGAGTCCGTGTCCGCTATAAAGGCCACTTCGTAAACCCGATCGCCGATCATTTGCTGAGTAGGCTCCAGTAGTACCTGCATTGGTGGCAGCTGCCCTGAGTCCCTCAAGCGTCCGGCCAAGGCTGCCAACCAGCTGGGTAAGTCAGTTGTCACCTCCGTCAGATCGAAGCATAAGTGGTAATATCCAGTATAATGTTCATCGCCAAAAGCATCTACTGCCGGACGCGGT
This sequence comes from uncultured Hormoscilla sp., assembly GCA_963921275.4. GTDB lineage: Bacteria > Cyanobacteriota > Cyanobacteriia > Cyanobacteriales > Desertifilaceae > Hormoscilla. The sequence continues at coordinate 1,089,181 of OZ001293.3, forward strand.
TCCGGAATTTGAATCAGTTCGATGCGCCCTCCCAACCCTTCCATCCAGCAGGCCAGAGTCATCCCAGTAGTAAACCGTTCCTTTACCGCCAAGCCTAGCTGTTCGTAGAAGGCGATCGCCTGGTGTATATTCGCAGTACGGATGGATACATGATGCATTTGACTGGTCACTCAAATAGGCGGAAATAGGGATAACGCACTGGCGTGCCCGATTCTTTTTCTAAGTCAAAATTTATTACTTCCCAGCAAGGTTCATCTGCCGGGTCTGGACTAAAGGAGACTGGCAAACCATAAAGCTGGAGTGGCTGTGGTTCTATCTGGGGGCGCCAAGGAATGCTACGTTCTAGATAGGAGCCAATCAACTCTTTATAGCGCATTGTAATAATCACTCGCGTTGCCCGGTATCCTTGAGTATAGAGCCGATCGAGGGCTTCGTGGATTTCAAACCTAATCCCATCGGGATGGGTATGCTGCCGATACCATTGGTCGTTCCAGCGACGCCAGTGACGCCCTGACTGGAGGTGGACGAGTTCACCGGTTTTCGAGTCTGCCTCAAATGCACCATGACGGGGGCATAGATAACTATCCATCAGGGTCAACGCTGGTATCATCTGGCGGCAATGTGGGCATTGAATCTCTGCCCCAAATATGGGGTATTGTAATCCTGGATTGGTCATCGGGCACTCAAGAGCATAATGAACTCTGGACCTGCTACCAGTTATTTTATTATAATCTACATTCCGCACGGACAAATTTTTGACGTAATGATGACAAACAGCTTGTGATTTTACTAACCGAAAATTTCATATTCGTATAAATAAATACACTTTTTTTTTCTAAATTGTCAGAGCTAGTACGGATTACAAAAAGTAGTGTAATAGTAATCTAACCGATAAATTATGTAATATTATACTACAACTTGTAGTGCTAAAAGTGGGTTATAACTAGAGCGTCGGTCAAGTAGAAACGATTGACAAAATTGCTATCTCAATGCATCTGGAGACGTCAGTAGCGAGTTGTTATCTTGTCTGGGGACTGAAATCCTTATCCTGTGGGGGGGTACGGCGTCCCAAACATGCACCAGTTATGAAAAAAGTGGTCATATGTCCAATCCACATTCCACACTTCACTTTGTGACATATCTAGTCATAGGCCAAACCTCCCAAATACTGCACTGTTAATATCTGGTAGTACGTAAATTATGGGAATTTTGGTAAAGAGCAAGGTAGAAAATTTATCCAATACATGGCCAGAGCCATAACCTTGCATCAAACGTTCTATACGATCTGCATGTTCGACTTGAGTCTCTGTAATGCCAAAACCTCGAGTTTTGAAATCCGAAAACATGGGTTCAATTCCCCAGCGAATCCCATAATCTCTTGTTTTGTATTCAGAAGCAGGACAATCCCTAGCTATGATCCAAGGTTCGTCATAGCCTGGGTCTTGAAGAATTCCAATGTTAGTTTTTACCTTGGTTGCGTTAAAGCAAGCTCCCTTGAGTACTTTTACTCCCCGTGCGGCTGCATCTCTACCATTAATTTCTCCTCCCAGTATCACTTGACATAGCGTGATATTATATATTATCACGCATGTCAAGTGATACTGCCCTGATGTTGGAAAATCAGATTACCCTTCAGGCGAATTCTGTAGCTACATTGATGGATGATTTTGACACCATTCAACCAACGTGCCATAAAACCTGTCAGCCATCAACAAGATGGAAAAGTCATCATCCAGCAGCTCATCGACTTTTTCAAGTAATTGTTTTGGCTCGGTGAACTCTATGGAGCCCTTGGTTTTTTTCACGTACCATAGCCTTGGCTTGGACCTCCATCCCATGCTTACACTCACCATCAGCACTTCAAAACCATTTCCCACTTTGCTTTGGTCTAATATTAGGAGCAACTGCTCTCCAGAAGCGGTTAGCTTCACACAACTCCCGTCCATAAGAAGCCATTACCAAAGCAATGTCCACCTAGTCACTGGCGAGAAACCGGCTGATATAAAGATGCGCGTTTTTCTTTGTGTTTGATTGTCAGAGGTAAGGCGGCTGCCAAGACCATTAAATTCGCAGTTCTATCTGACAGCATGCAACCGATCAAATTTGCCAAACCTAGTCGCTTGGGTTTGCTCAAACCTAGATCGCGTTGTTCGATATCTGCCAAGATATCGAACAAATTTTATGAATGCCACCTGATTCCATATATAGATATTTATCTGTGAAAACGCTTTCGAATTAACAATCCATATTATTCCCTAATTGTGCAACAGCAAGGCTCTGCTGGAGCGAGCGGAAAAATGTATCCTAGGATCCCAATGTATTGACGGATTACATTTAGGGAGCAGTTAGAGTCTGAAACCCTTGATTTTGCCTGTAGAGTAAGTTTTACTTATCACCACAAACCCAGGAGAGCCAGCGGCTTTTTTTGTGCTATTCAGAATTATAGCAGAATTTTGAAGGGTGGCAAGCTTGACCGACGCTCTAGGGGCATTCTAACCTATTGCCAATTTTACTTCGATATTTCCTGGCTGCTCTTCGCTCCGTGACGGCATCCAGGAAATATCGACCATTCACCTGTTGCAGCGATTGCTATTATGAGAAGTTTCCCCACCGCATCGGAAAACCCGATTTCCTCTTGGCCAACTCCAGATTTATCTAAAGCTGCTTTTGTGGCGGCAAATGCCACGGTGATGGGCTGGGTGCAGATAGGAGCCGGTGCGAGCATCTGGTATGGAGCCGTGGTGCGGGGGGATGTGGAACGGATAGAAATTGGAGAATGTACAAATATTCAGGATGGGGCGATTTTACATGGCGACCCCGATCAGCCGACGATAATAGCCGATTATGTCACGGTAGGTCATCGGGCAGTGATTCACAGTGCCTATATTGAACGGGGTAGTCTGATTGGTATTGGTGCGGTGGTACTCAATGGAGTGCGGGTAGGGTCCAGTAGCATCATCGGTGCAGGTGCGGTGGTGACCAAGGATGTGCCGCCTCATTCCCTGGTGCTGGGGGTTCCGGCTCAGTGGGTACGGGAGGTTTCCCCAACGAAAGCCAAAGAACTGATCGAACATGCTCAGCATTATCAACAACTGGCGCTGGTGCATGCTGGCAAAGGGACCAACCCGGGGTTCTCCCAGCCCCATTGAACTGGGCTGTGTCCCCCGTTCGATGTACTCCGGGCGCACTACTCCTACTGCCATACTGTATCAAGTGATACATGTCGCACATCTAGAGGCCCTACTCGCACGTTCCCAGGCAGAGCCGTGGGAACGAGGGGGGGACACAGCGCGGCAATCTCAATTGTGAAAATCTCGCTCAGTTGGGTCAATAATATAATAATATGAGAATGATTAAAAAAACTTAAACTTGGGAGGACAACAGAACATGGACTGGCGGATTATAGTAGTTTTGCTGCCCATTCTCGTGGCGGGCGGCTGGGCATTTTTAAGGATCGGTAAAATTGCGATCGAGCAGCTCCAGAACTTTTTGAATAAGGAAGCCTAGTGTCAGTGACCAGTGACCAGTAAGGCCAGGTTGAAATCCGGTGGAAATTTAGCACTTAGGAACGAGGATTAAACAAGATGTTCATTCGAGAAGCCCTAAAATCCTGTCAGCTAGGGTGTTTCAGGCGAATTTGACACGTTATTAAATCCTCATTCCTTATTTGGGTCACTGGTCAGTCCCTCTCCCCCTCTCCCCCTCATTCCTTTACCCAAAATCTGTTCTACTGGACCGACGCTCTAGGTACTTATCAGTGGAGCAGCTACAGCAACTAGATCTAGATGCACAATAGAGAAAGTGCTACCACCGGAGATTGGAGTAACGCAAATTGGTCGCCTGTTTCAGGTATTCCAGGCCAAGATCCAAGGACGGCTTCACTATCGCCCCCAACCCTATGCCAGTCGGATATTCCTGTTTTGTACTAGTAGGGCATAATTGCTAAAATCAGCAAAGAGTGCTAACATTTGTTCCAGCACAACAATAAAGAAGAAAGGGTAGGTCAATGGAAGTGTCTCCTGGGTTTTGGGTGATAAGTAAAGCTTATAGTGACGCCAAATAAAGGGTTTCAGCCCTTAATGTGGGAAAAACGTATATGCCAATTTCTCCTCATTACCCAGGAGATCCCAATGGAACGGCAACGATATATCGTGAGGGACTTCCAAAAAATAAATTACCCAATTTCTATCGCTGTACCAACTGGTGCATATAGATTACTGGATCCTCAAGGAGGATTATTTGCTTGGAGTTCCCTAAAGAATTTTGCATGACTACTTATCGGGTGGGCACTACCCACCTGATAATTGTACTATAATTGTGTGTTTTTGTCAAGAATAATGTAGACAAAATTAGATGCGCTTACCCTGGGCGATCGAACTGCTGTGGAAATTTATCAGTGTGTGCTTAAAGTTAGACCAACTCATTACTAAAAAATCTAGATTCGTCTTTGATTGTATATTAATGTTACAGTTGGTAAAAATAGCCCAATAATTTGGTCCTAAATAGTTAGACTATTTTAAATATTTTATGCAGTAGGATGTTAAGAATAATCCATAGCAATGTATTAACGAGATATATTTACAAATAGGAGATGCTTCGGAGGTGGTTGACTGATAAGATTGTTAATGTTCTGATAAAATGTCAAGATAGTAAGGATTTATCAGTAGAGAAGTAAAATTTGGATATTCAGGAAATCCTCAAACCATTTCAACATTTTGGCGTCCGCCTGGGACTAGAAAGAATGCACCAGCTATTAGCTGCGAAGGGAAATCCCCATCAGCAAGTCCCAATTATTCACGTGGCGGGTACGAATGGAAAAGGATCTGTTTGCGCCTATCTGTCGGCAGTATTGACCCAGGCAGGTTATCGCGTCGGACGCTATACTTCGCCTCATTTAGTGGATTGGACGGAACGTATATGTATCAAAGAACAGCCCATCGCCTCGGAAAAACTCCAGCAACTACTGTTACAAGTCATTGATGCGATCGAACTAGGAGAAGAGTCACCCACTCAATTTGAAGTATTGACCGCTGCGGCCTGGCTGTACTTTGCCCAAGAACAATGCGATATAGCTGTGATAGAAGTAGGATTAGGGGGAAGATTGGATGCTACAAATGTATGCGATCGCCCCTTGGTCACCATCATCACCACCATCAGTCGGGAACATTGGCAAGTCCTCGGTCCTACCCTAGCTGACATTGCCAGAGAAAAAGCCGGGATCCTGAAACCAGGATGTCCAGCAGTCATCGGACAACTGCCACCAGCCGCAATGGCTGTGGTAAAACAGAGAATAGCAGCACTAGACTGTCCCGCTATTTATCCGGAACTGGCAGTATACTTAGAACCAGGCTGGGCAGCATATCAAGGTAGGAAATATCCCTTGCCCTTGCTGGGAGACATGCAGCTGGGTAATTCTGCACTGGCGATCACCTGTCTGCAAATCCTCGGGCAGCAAGGTTGGGACATTTCTGCCGAGGCCATCAGTCAGGGAATGGCAAAAACCACCTGGCCAGGGCGGATCCAATGGACAACCTGGCGCAACCATCCTATATTAATCGATGGTGCCCACAACGGGGCCGCAGCCGCAGCATTACGCCAATATGTTGACAATCTCGACCGCCAAGCAGTAAGCTGGGTAATAGGGATGCTCTCCACCAAAGATCATTCTGAAATATTCAAAACCTTACTCCGTCCAGCTGACAAGTTATATCTAGTCCCAGTACCAGATCCTCGTGGAGCCGATCCACAACAGCTAGCAACGCTAGCTCAGAGTATATGCACAAAGTTGGCTTCTTGTCAAGCATGTCTAGATCTGATCGCAGGTCTAGAAGCAGCTGTGACAGATTCAGAAAACTTAACAGTATTGTCAGGTTCTCTCTATCTTGTAGGTGATTTCCTAGGGAGTAAGTGGTAAATTGGGAATTGGGAATTAAAAATATGGTTAATTTTCTCAAAGGTTTATTAGGAAATCGTTCTCAAGGAATAGGTGTGGAACTGACGCCAGAGAAAGTGAATATAGTCCGTCTGAGCAAAAAAGGTCAAGGATATAAATTAATCAATTTCCACTCTGCGGATGTGCCAGAAGGGGTATATAAAGAAGGACAGATCATAGACGCCCCAGAAATGGCGCAAGTGATTCAGACAGTGCTGGAAGAAAATAAGATCAAGGTAAAAAATGCGGCGACAGCAGTATCAGGAAGGGAAGCAGTAACCCGTTTAATCCCAGTGCCAGCAGAATTGGACGACAATGAGCTGCGGGAAATGGTACTGAACCAGGAAGCAGGTTTATATTTGCCGTTTCCCCGGGAAGAAGCAGATGTAGATTATCAGAAGCTGGATCTGATGATAGATGACGATGGGATAGAAAAAGTGCGCGTCCTGCTAGTGGCAACCCGCAAGGAAGTGACAGATAACTACATGAATACATTTGAACAGGCAGGGTTGCAACTAGATATTTTAGAAATTAGCAGTTTTGCTTTGATTAGGACAATCAGAGAACAGTTGCGGCAATTTGCGCCCACCGTTCCGGAAAAATCGGGAGCAGTGGCGATCGCCAATATAGAATATGAGGGGACGGAGATAGCGATCGCAGTAAATGGGGTGCCGCAGTTTTCGCGCACAGTCCAGTTGGGCACGGCCCAAATTCAGACGGCTCTATCCCAAGCGATGAACCTACCGCCTTCGCGGAATACGGAATTGCTGCAAGGAATGTCGATTCCGACGACACCAATAGATAGCGTGCGCACTGGGATGACGGGCACAAATCCCGGTGCGGCTGCTATGATTAGAGTATTGGGAGAATTGGCAGATGAACTGCGTCGATCGATTGATTTCTACGTAAATCAAGGGGAAAATCAGGAAGTGGCTCAACTGTTACTAGCAGGACCGGGTGCTGGCATTGGACAACTGGATGAATTCTTCACTCAGAGATTGTCGTTACCAAGTTCGTTTGTGGACCCGAGCGAGGTACTATCTCTAGAGTTGGATACAGAAATCCCCCCTAGCAAAAGACCGGGTTTAGGGGTAGCATTGGGATTAGGATTACGGTTTGTAACTTGAGGTGTTAACAGCATGTATAGCCTAGAGATTAATTTTCTCAAAAACAGAGGTATAGCGCAGGGTGGAGAAGGGGAAAAGCTACCTAGTACTCCGAGAAATATTGAACTCAAGGATATCGTTCCGGTGGCGGTGGGTTTGATGGTGGCAGTAGTGCTGGTGGGTGGAGCTTTGGGGATAAAAATATACCAGGATGGAGAAAATGAGAAGTTGCAAGACCTAGTGGGGCAAGTAGATAGTAGTCTCAAACAGATCCAGGCAAAAAAGAAGAAAATCGCAGTAATCAAAAAAGAGACAGAGGGGATAAATGCTCAGACGGAAGCGCTAGCAACGGTGTTTAATCAGATTAAACCATGGTCAGCATTGTTGCAGGAAATGCGCGATCGGACGCCGGCCAGCGTGCAAATAGAAGAACTGAAACAAGTAGAAGTGGTAACGAGAATTCCGGGGAAAAACAATAAAGAAAAGCCGACTCAGCTCAAAAAACTGAGAATTGAAATAACGGGATTGGCGAGATCCTATAAGGATGTGAACGATTTTATGCTACTGCTGACGAAATCAAGTTTCTTGAGCGGGAAAACGGAACTGGTGTCAGCGAGAATGCAAAATAACCCCACGAGAGTGGAAGGAGTGGAACTGCCGCCGGTGGTCAACTATAAAATCCGCACATTCCTGTCAGATGCTCCAGCTGAAGAAATCCTGGCAGAACTAGAACGGAAAGGAGCAGTGGGATTGGCCCAAAGCACTACTCCCACTGCTACTCCCCGGCCACAAGTAACATCGCCGGTTCAATTGCCCCGGCTCCAGAACGGAGCCCCGGTTTGGCCTCAAGCCCAGAACGTGGCACCGCCCTTGCGACCAAGGGCGATCGCCCCTCCGGTAGGAGATATTTCTGTCTCAACGATCGACTCTTCGGCCAGTACCATCAATCTCGGCAGTAATGAACTGGTGCCCCGCTTAGTATTGCGGGATGCTCCCGTCCGAGACGTGTTATCTCTCCTGGCTAGAGTTGCTGGCTTAAACATAGCGTTTAGCATAGAAAAAGCTGACGTTGGCCCAACAATAACCCTAGATGTGGAAAACGAGCCAGTGCAAGATGTGTTTAACAACATTCTGCGGGTGACTGGTTTAGAAGCAAATCGCATGGGGCCGACAATATTTGTGGGCAAAAAACTGCCGATCGCAGCCAGTCAGATAGTGACTCGTACTTTACGACTAAATCAAGTCCCGGTGCAGAGCGCAGCGGCATTTCTGGCTATTCAGGGAGCTTTCAGCCAACGAGTTGTAACCAAGACAACCAGAACAACTCAGGGAGAGGGAGTTGGACGTGTAGTCAGAGAAGAAACAGAAACAGCAATTGAAGCCCTGACGGGGAAGCCAGACACTGAAGAAGGGATAGGACCATTGTTACTAAAAGGGTTATCAGTGGTAACGGATGAGCGTCTCAACGCGATCACGCTGATCGGGGAAGCCAGAAAAGTGGAAATGGCTACAGCCTTTTTGATTCAGCAAGACCTGCGCCGTCGCCAAGTAGCAGTGAATGTAAAAATAATTGATGTGAACTTGTCAGCGACGGATAACTTTAACAGCAGCTTCTCCTTCGGCATTGGCGATTCCTTCTTTGTGGTAGATAGTGGTCAAGGAATAGCAAATTTTGGGCGACTTACACCACCTTCAGCTGAGGACACAACATTAAATCGATTTGGTCGCCCCATCCTTCCCAACCCACTTACTCAACAGCCATTTGAGAATGACGGTCCTCGACTTTTCCTCAATCCTGACGGCAATCAACAGATACGCGACCCCGCTAGCGGTCAATTTGTACCCGTAGGTCCTAACGCAGCTGGTTCGATATTCAGTCCCGGCGGCGTGCCTAGCAACCCTGGAATCACTGGAATTACTCCTCAGCAACTGCCAGCTGGTGCATCTGCACCTCTCTACCTGGATGCTCAGGGCATTCCCAGACCGGCTAATGAGCTGACGATCGGTGGAGGCAATATTGCACCTTTCATTAGCCCCGAGGGAGATTTAGTTCAAGCCAGAGCATTTAGAGTGGGAATCACTGGAACGGCAGGAGTTCCCCAGCAATTCTTTGATTTTCAAGGAAATCCTAGGCTTCCCAGTCAGCTCGCTAATCCTGGCGATATCCCAGGTTTTACTGGCTCAATTCAACCTTTACTTCACCCAAATGGGACCCCTGTAACGGCTGTAACGGGGGTGCTAGGAAATCCGGGAGTTTCCACATCATCTCCTTTATTCTTTGATGTCAACTCCATTCCTAGAACTCTCAGTCAGTTGACCATTGCTGGGGGCTCTTTTCAACCCCTGTTTGAATAGAACGAGCTGATCCAAGTAGGAACTCAGGCGACGGGTTTAATTCCTTTCATCGGCAGGGCGGCTCAATTTGCCTTCGGACTGCCCGAAGCGTTTCAGTATCCTCGACAATTCCTGGCACAGTTACAAGCTACTGTTGTCGAGAATAATGCCAAGATTCTCACCGATCCGACCCTGACAGTACAAGAAGGGGAAACAGCGACAGTAAACTTGACACAAAGAGTCCCGATCAACGTAAGCCTTACCAGGACAATCACAGACGCAGGTGTAGTTGTAGGAGTAAGTACGATATTTGAAGAGGTGGGGCTTTTGTTACCAATTAGTATTGAGAGAATTGATGATAATGGTTTTATCACTCTCAATGTAGATCCGAGAGTATCAACAGTGATAGATACTTTTGAGATTGAGACAATAACAGCCGGGCAGCAGGTATTTCTGACTTCTAAACGAGAACTGAATTCTGGAAAAATTCGCTTGCGGGATGGTCAAACATTGATTTTGGCAGGTATAATTCAAGAGCAAGACAGAGAACTTGTGCGGAAAATACCTATTCTAGGCGACTTGCCGATCATCGGCTCCCTGTTCCGCAGCCGAGAAAGTGAGGACGTGCGCAATGAAGTCGTGATTGTGATTACGCCTCGGATTATCGAGGATACAGAACGATCGAATTTTGGGTACGGCTACAGGCCAGGTCCAGGGGTACAACAAATGATGCCCTAGGGTGGTTTACCGTTCCGGAAAAATCGGAATCTCAATCGTTAATATAACTCAAGTTGCGACCTACAGAACCTCAACCCCAAAATTAGTCGGCAAAATTAGCTAAAATTACCTTGTGATTTACCCAAAAAAGGCATAGTTTTGAATTTTTTTAGCAAAAATGTTGTCTCAGATGTCAAAATTTTTATAGGTAGCAACTTAGGTTAATATAGGAAATTGGGAAGTAAAAATGGAAAATAGAAAGTAGGGTATGCCGTGCCCACTGTCATCCGCTACAAAATAACTCGAAAGTAGGGCAAGAGCCACTGCAAAAATAGTAGAAGGAGGTGGAAAAATGGCAACGATCGCAGGCACGCCGGGGAACGATTTCCTATTGGGAACCCTAGAGTCGGATATCATTCTGGCAGCACAAGGGAATGACAATATAGATGGGAGTTTGAGTAACGATACCATCTTCGGCGGCAAAGATAATGACTTTGTGCGCGGTGGGGAAGGCTTTGATGAGCTTTATGGAGACCTGGGCGATGACACTGTCTTGGGAGAGAATGGGTTAGACCTGATCTATGGTGGAGAGGGTAACGACTTCCTGGAAGGAAATGAGCAAAACGATGTTCTGTTTGGGAACCAAGGCAATGATACGATCTCGGCTGGAGAAAGTAATGACCGGGTGCGTGCAGGCAAAAACAACGACCTGGTGCTTGGCGGTACTGGTAGAGATACTCTCTTCGGCGACCTGGGAGACGATATCATCCACGGCGGTAAAGACAATGACAGCATTAGAGGTGGCAAAGGGGATGACCAGTTGTGTGGCGACCTCGGTGATGATTCCATACTGGGGGATCTGGGTGACGATACCGTCTCTGGTGGGGATGGAGATGACTCGATCGGAGGAGGTAGCGACAGCACCAGAGAAGATGGTAACGATCGGCTGTTTGGCGAAGCGGGGGATGATACCATCTTTGGTCAGGCCGGGGATGACATCCTCTCCGGCGGTGATGACAATGACCTGTTGCTGGGAGGCAATGGCAGGGACGAAGTTTCTGGGGATGCCGGTAATGACACGCTCTTTGGTGGTAGCGGCGTAGATACTTTCACAGGAGGTGCTGGCTCTGACAGCTTCACAGTCACCGCAACATCTGAGGCGGATGTTGTGCTTGACTTCCAAGATGGTCAGGATTTAATTGGTCTAGCAGAGGGACTCGCCTTTGCGGATCTGGAGATTACTCAGGGTACAGGAGCAAATGCCAATGACGTAATTATTGAAGACACCCTCCAAGGCAATGTTTTATTAGTGATCGAGAATGTCAATTTTGACTCGATAGACGATACAGATTTCATAGATGTTGCACTCCCCGAAGAACCGATACCACCAACACCAACACCAACACCAACACCAACACCGACCCCAACACCAACAGGTAATGGTCCCAGCATCGTCGGCGCAGAGGTACTGGTTGCCAATAGTTCAACGCCGATCGGGAATTTAGCCCAACTGACAGGGACTGGCGCTTCCAGTTTTACGATTAACAATGCTACTGGTAACACTGGTCAAGAGGTATCGGCAGCTTTTGAGATTCAGGGTAGTAACCTCAGACTGGTAAATAGTAACTCAAGTTGCGACCTATAAAAATTGGATACAAAAAGCTATGATAAAGAGAATTATTTTCAACTCTAATCCCTTAGATGTAACAGCATGAATTGACTTGGGAAACAAATTGGTGATTCGACTAAAACAGGTTTCAACTTGTTTTCTTGTTACTTTTTGTATATATTCAAAACAAGAATATTCTTTTCTTTTTGAGTTCTTTTTTCGCAAAGGTTTTAACATTATACTTGACGACTCTTTTAGTAAATTCTCTAATTGATAATCATTATAAGCTTTATCTCCATAAACTATTGAATTTGATGGTAAGTCAAAGCCAAAAGATTGCAAAACTTTAACATCATTATAACTACCAGGATCTAGATAAAATTCTATTGGCTTTCCATTTTTGTTTACCAACATATGAACTCTTAATCCATAAAAATAACGTTTTTTACTGGCAATATACCCTCGATATTCTTCCTTGTTATAAATTTGGCATCTATCAATCCTAATATTATCACATACTGGCACCGGGAAACTATCAAGAATATATTCTTGACCCGGATTGAGCTCTTTAAATGTTTGAGCTATAACTTGGAAGAAAAACATCCAAATTGGTTCCTCAATATTGTGTAATCGACGATTGAACCTACTTTTACTTAACAGATTTTTTATATACTTGTGTTGGACCATAAATTGACAAGAGCGATCGTGGTGTCCTCCGAAAAAATATGCAGCAACTAATCCGACTGTCATCACTTCGGCATTGTTCATTTTTACTTGTGGATCTTCTTTTATATTTAACGCTTTTAGTAGCTCGTCACAAAGAACAAAAATTGTTGTAATCATATCTTCCATCATCTACATCCCCCAGCAATTAACTATTATTTTAGTACATTATAACCTATAAACAGCCAACCCGCCGTCTAGCACAAAAAAAATATAATTTTGTATCAAAAGCTACGAAATATCCCAAATATCTGTAAAGTCTAAGTGGGTAATTCATATTTTTTTTAATAGGTCGCAACTTAGGTTAAATAGTAGTGTGTTGGCTTCAGGTATATCTGGTAATAGCTCTGTGAATCTGACAATTGCATCACAAGATGCAGAGGGAGGGACTTTAGGCACGACTCAATTCACTGTTTACAGAGACATTGATGACGCGATTCGAGATAGCGCGATCTCTGATAACTCTGATATTAGTGATGGGACTGGGCAAGATACTGTCTTGGTGGCTTCTGGAACCTATGATGATGAGAACTTGCCCAGCAATAGTACCACTACTTTGAAGTTTTCCAGTTTGAATCAGTTTACCCTAATTCCCAATGACCTGCCCGAAATTGCTGGGAATATCGATGGGGTACTTGTGGGTACCTCTAGCGTTGACAACCTGACTGGTGGTAGTGGTAATGACCTGTTCCTGGGTGGCGGTGATGCTGATAACCTGACTGGTGGTGGCGGTGAGAATTACTTTATCTTCACCAACCCATTGGATCGTGGTGACGATGGCGATCGTATCGATGACTTTACCGCCGACGATCGGATTTTTGTGGAGGCCACTGCTTTCAGCTTGACTGAGACGGGCGATCGGGGAACTCTCCGGACTACTCGGTTTGCAGAGGGAAACGATCTGGATCCAGCCAATCCTGCTGATGGTACTACTGATGATATCAGATTCGTCTACGACAACTCTAATGCTCTGTTATACTTTGACTCCAATGGTGATAATGCCGGCGGCGGCAGACTGATGGCCAGCCTACCGGACGGTTTTGACCTGACTAACGATAACATTGTGGTTTTTCCAGAAACGGCTAAGGTTTAGATTGTAGCATATAAAAATAAATAAGTCAAGGAAAAATTGTTAGTGGTCAGTTGTCAGTTGCTCCGGACTTGTCCCGTCGGAGAGTCAGTTGTCAGGAGGCATGGTACGTGGTCAAGGGAGTAAAATGCCGGAAACACTGGCGGTGGGGCTCCGAGAGGGGATAGGTGAGCCAATTCACCATCTGGTAAAAGGTAAGCTGTAGCGAAGCGTGCATTCAAATTGCATAGTCCAAAATAGCCGTTCTGGCTGAAACGCTTATGGGTCGAGGGTTGCCTCGACCCATAAGCCCCAATATGCAGTTTAGATGCGCGACAGCTTATCAAAAATGGCAGTATAGAAGGCGATTGACTTCTATACTGCCCAAATCCAGATAAATAGCGGTGTCCTCGATCCATATCGGGTAAGCAGCACTTAGAATAAACCATGGAAAAGTCGTATGCATGGGAGTTTTGGCGTAAGACAGTAAAAATACTCCCACATCCGGGTGACCCCCGCCATCGTTGAATCAGCAAACGGTGGCGGGGGATTTAAGGCCCGTTCAGATAAACCCAAAGGAGAGACAAGACAAAATGAATAAAGGCGAATTGGTGGATACAGTAGCTGAGAAGGCTCAGGTGACGAAGAAGCAGGCAGACGCCGTGCTGAGTGCTGCCTTAGAAACAATTATCGAAGTAGTTGCTGGAGGCGATAAGGTGACGCTAGTGGGGTTTGGCTCCTTTGAGCCGCGGGAGCGCAAGGCCCGTGAGGGACGCAATCCCAAGACAGGCGATAAGATGGAAATACCAGCTACTAAGGTACCAGCTTTTTCAGCTGGCAAGTCGTTTAAGGATAAGGTGGCACCACACAAGAAATCCAATGCAGTGGAAGAGGAGCAAGATTAATCCTTGGTCGGTGTCTCCTAGGAGCGCTACGAGCACTACCCAGAAGACACCGAAGACTCCTGTACATGGGGGGAATTTAGTCTGGGCAGCTGCACTGGCAGGCTGTTCAGCAGAGGAATTACTGGATTTCTCTGCCAATATCAATCCTTTGGGACCTCCCGAAACGGCTCTCGCGGCTATTACTGCCCACTTGGACGCCTTGAAAGCCTATCCCGACCCAGATTATCAGCAGCTGCGGCAGGCGTTGGCTCAAATGCACCAGCTGCCGCCGGAGTGGATTCTACCCGGCAATGGTGCTGCGGAGTTGCTGACTTGGGTGGCTTGGTCCTTGTCTCGGTTGGAGGCAACCTATTTAGTCACTCCTGCCTTTGGAGACTACTGGCGGGCACTCCGGGCATTTAATGTCAAGGTGCTGGAGTGTCCTTTGTCAGTGGTCAGCAGTCGCTGCCTCCTGGGTAGTGCGGTTATGATGTCCCCCGGGTTTCGCCGTGCGTCCGGGGGACATCAAGCTCCCAGGAGGCAGCGAAAGTGGTCATTAGCTTGGAACTTCGGATCGCAGACATTGGAGAAAGGTTTACTACTCAATAATCCCCATAATCCCACAGGTCTGCTGTGGACCAGAGAGGAGATTTGCTCCATCCTGGAGAGGTTTGCTCTGGTGGTGGTGGATGAGGCGTTTATGGATTTTCTACCCCCAGACCAGGAGCAAAGCTTAATCCCGGTGGTACGGGATTATCCCCATTTGGTAATCCTGCGATCGCTCACCAAGTTCTACAGTCTGCCGGGACTGCGCCTGGGTTATGCGATCGCCCATCCAGACCGGCGGCAACAGTGGCGTGCTTGGCGCGACCCCTGGCCAGTGAACACCTTGGCAGCAGCAGCAGGAGTGGCCTGCGTGGGGGATACTCAATTCCAACAGCAAACTTGGTCCTGGTTGCCTCCAACCAGGTACGATCTGTTCGGGGGGTTAGGGTCTTTACCCGGCTTGCAACCTTTCCCCAGTGCGGCTAACTTTTTATTGGTAGAGTCGGACTACCCCAGTTCCCAGTTGCAGTCAGCTTTACTATTGCACTACCAGCTTCTGATTCGGGATTGTCTGAGTTTCTCCGAATTGGGCGATCGCTACTTCCGAGTAGCTGTACGTTCCGTAGCGGACAACCAGCGTTTACTCTCCAGTCTAGCCGACCTACTTTCCTAATCCCAGTTCTCTATATGGGAGCTACACTTTCGCTAGCTGTTAAACAGCTAGCGCCAATTTTTTACTCAGAAAGCTATTATTAGCGATATGTAGCATTTGAAAAAAATAGAGTAATTGGTCGTTATTAGTCTAAAAAACAGATGACAGTTGAGTACGATTTAGTTGTGATTGGTGGCAGCACTGCTGGTGTGTATGCGGCAACTGCTGCCGCCCAGCTGAAAGCCCGCGTCGCCCTGGTAAAACCCCAACTGTCTGGGACTCCCAGGGGTGCTATGGTTCCCGATTTCTCGGGATTTCGACACAAGGATTGCCTACACCAGGTGGGACGGGTAGCCCAGCTGCTGCGTGAGAGGGCAGGCTTGGGATTTAGCATAAATGTCCCAGCAACGGGTGATGCTAGGGGAATGCAATTTGCTGATGCACAGCAATGGGCCGCAACTGTTGAAAGTACCCTCCAATCACAGCAAGAACCAGCTTTGTTGGCGTCTTTGGGGGTAGATGTGATTATCGATCAGGGTGAATTTGTCTACCACCGGAACCAGCCTGTATTTGCAGTCAGCGATCGCCGTCTGCGCGCCTCTGCCTACTTAATCGCCACTGGTTCAAGTCCGGATGTCCCAGATCTAGAAGGACTGCTATCTACTGGCTATGTGACGACTGAAACCCTGGGTAGTCTGGAAAAGCTACCGGAAACAGTAGTGGTGATTGGATCGGATCCCGTTGGAGTGGAACTAGGTCAGACTTTGGCCCGGCTAGGTAGTCGAGTTACACTGGTAGTCAGTAGTCCCCAGATTTTTCCAAAAGAGGATCCAGAGGCGGGACAACTGATTCAAGCGCAGTTAGAAGCAGAGGGGATAAAGGTTCTCACCCAAACTGAAGTAACTCAAGCTAAGCTGCTGGAGAACAAAAAGTGGATTCAGGCCGGAAATAAGGCGATCGAGGCTGATGAAATTTTCCTAGCAATGGGTCAACGCCCAAGCCTGCCCGATATCACCTGCTTAAATCTGGAGGCGGTTGGGGTCAAGTGGAACAGCAGGTGCATTCAGACTAATCAAAAACTGCAAACTACTAATCCCCGCATTTACGCCTGTGGAGATATTATTGGTGGCTATCGGTTTGGGCATTTGGCCATTTATGAAGCCGTAATTGCCTTAAAAAATGCTTTATTTTTCCCAATATTTAATGTAGATTACCTCCCAATTCCTTGGGCAATATTTTCCTCACCAGAGTTGGCACGAGTGGGGTTGACAGAAGCGCAAGCCAGACGCAGGTATGGTAAGGATGTGTTAGCGGTGCGGCAATATTTTAAGACTGTTGAGGCTGCTGTTATCCGGGGGGAAACTACAGGTTTTTGTAAGCTGATTGGACGGCGCAATGGTCAAATTTTGGGAGCTACTATTGTCGGACCTGCTGCTAGTGAGTTGATCGGGACGATCGCTCTAGCGATGGGGCAGAAGATTAAGTTAGTATCCCTGAATCTGGATGCTATTGTCAGACCCACTCTTTCAGAAATTATTTCTCAAACTGCTCTCGAATGGAGACGCCAACGCTTCACCCACAACACCCGCAAGCAAAATTTCCTTGAAAGCTTCTTTAGTCTGCGTCGTTCTTGGTCAAATTGAGAATTGAGAATTGAGAATTGAAAAAGGTAAATTTATTTATTCATGGGGCAGGTTGGGACCATGTTTCATTCGCAATTTGCCATGTTCTATCTGATGCAAAAGCACTGGTAACCGATCGCCGATCGCTGACACTAGCGAATCTCTAGCGACACCAGCGAAATTAGTTCGGAAAAGCGAGCAAAATCACCCCTGTTGTACGTCAGCAAGTGCGGAGGAAGCTGTGACAGAGGAAGCTATAATGGAAGAAGCTGTAGCGGAGGAAGCTATAATGAAAGAAGCTGTAGCGGAGGAAGCTGTGGCGGAAGAAGCTGTGGCGGAGGAAGCTGTAGCGAAGGAAGCTGTAGCGGAGGAAGCTATAGCGGAGGAAGCTGTGGCGGAGGAGATATCTCTTAACCATTGAAGCGGAACCTGTCAAGGTTAAAGTGGATATCTGTTAACTGTTGAAGCGGAATCTATCAACTTTAAAGTGGATATCTGTTAACTGTTGAAGCGGAATCTATCAACTTTAAAGTGGATATCTGTTAACTGTTGAAGCGGAATCTATCAACTTTAAAGTGGATATCTGTTGACATAAGAAATAGGAGATTGACATGAATCTAACTGAAAATCTAATTGGACCGTATCGTTTCTTGGCCAATTATGAAAACGAGGGGTATATAGTGCTACCCTTAGCATGGGTGAAAGACTACGTTACCTGGACATTTGGAGATTTCATCCTAGCGGGAAAAGTGAATGCTTGTAAAGTTTCTTTGAGGGCGTCGATTGCCATAATTCGGGCAGGTTTTCGGAAAAGAAGGTTTACGGTTACGAACCTCTACCTTGGAGCGAGGTAAAAGATCTAAAGAGTGAGAACGGAATTGTCGACTATCTAGACATCAGGGGGGAGTTTTGCACATTCACGTTATGCCAACTCAAGACCGACTCTAAGCTGGCAAAGTTCTTTCCGAATGAGGTTCTAGACAAGGTAGTAAGCTATTTCCATGAGGTGTACGAGAAAGTTCAAGATAAGACTGGGGACCATTATAGCGGGATCGTGTTGAAGGCTTCTTACCTCCTCCAGGTAACTGAAACAAATGAAAATGCTTGTCTGATCCTTCCAAAAGTGAAGATATCAGAGAAGTCGCCCAAAAAGGTGAGACCACTTCTAACCACGGTGTTCTATCCTCATAATTTTCATTGGAGCATTCCTGAGACTGGCCAGTTTGCGGAAGAGATAGAACGTCTCCAAGCTCTCCGGAAGAAAGTGTCTTAACTAAAAGAAAACTTTCCCTCGAAAGGTAAAAGAAAACTTCCCCTTTGAGGGAAAGTTTTCTTTTATAATAGAACTTGGAATCAAAAGATGGCTTTAGACCTTATGTTTATTATCCAAGTGACCCAGAATCTAGGTTTTTTATTTCCTCTCAATACGAGAGAGACAATAACATCTCTATATAAATCTCAGGTTGTAAGTAGATATAATTTTCAAGGCAATCTCATAGAGACTTATGCTGGATTTAGTACGAGTCTCTATACTCAAATAGATCGTTTCCTTTTTTCTCAAGCAATCAGCGATCTGCGAATAGCTATGCTTCTAGAAAGCCAATGCTCTTACTGTTCCATTAACACCATAGCAATAGGGTATTATCTAGATTATTGCTCAAAAAAACAGCAATTACCTAAATGGAGTGAAATGCTCAAAGCCTGTAAACATTACGAAATCATACTTATTAGAAAGAAGTGGGCTTTGTTAAAACAGCAAAACAGTTCCCGAAAACGTATAATAACTATTCCTCCTGTTACACCTACTTTAAGGGGGATCTTTAACCTTTTGTAGTAACATTGGGTTACATTAAAGGGGAGAATAAACCTTACTAGACCTTACTAGACACTATGACTTATAGAGCTTTACACAAACCTAATCAATTGATTTACGGTACAGGGCAAACAGCAGTAGTCACGGGCTGGACTATCAAGCAAGCAGTTGCTAAACATTTGCATGTGACTGAATTTGCTGTAATTGGTCAGCTATACAGCCCGACAAGAGGCATTAGTCTGCTAGTCAGGAATTTGTTAGCTAATCCCCACGTGCGTTTCTTAGTAGCACTAAACGCTACCAAAGAAGATCGGAATGCTGGTGGAATAATCTGTTTGTTGGATTTCTTCCGCAACGGGTTTACAGAAGGCAAAAGTGATACAAATCGCCCCTGCTGGCTCATTAATTCTTCCATCCCTGGCTACATTGATATAGAAATCGATCCTAGCATACTACTTCAGCTGCGAGAGTCGGTAGAATGGCAAGAGGTATCCTCGATCGCCCAAGCAGTCAGTCAAGTTAAGTTATACGCGCAACGCGGTGTAGTTCCACCTTGGGGTTCGCCGCAGGAATTTCCTCTGACTGAGATCGGGAGTAAGATATTGCCTGGACCCCGTTACGGACATAGAATTGAAGGTCAGACGATCGCCCAAACTTGGGTAAAGATTATTCATAGGATCAGAACTACAGGAACTCTGCGACCTACGGGTTATGATGGCCAATGGCAAGAGTTAATTGATTTGATGGCTGTGGTGACGGATGAACCCCATGATTTCTATTTTCCCGAACCAAATTATTTGCCGGTAGAGCGTGCCTTTATTCAAGAGTACATTCCGCAAATTTTAGATGATGCTCCCTACCGGGAAGGAGTAAAGTATACTTACGGTCAACGCTTGCGGTCCTGGTTTGGACGAGACCAAATCGAGCAGGTGATCGCTAAATTAATTGGAGAAATTGACGCGGCTAGTGCAGTTATGTCTCTCTGGGATGTGCAGGACCACGAAAAGGGTGGTAGCCCTTGCTTAAATCATATTTGGGTCAGGGTTGTCGATCGGGAATTGTCTTTGACGGCGACGATTCGCAGTAATGATATGTATATGGCTTGGCCTGCAAATGCTATCGGGTTACGGGCTTTGCAGCAATATATCCGAGGTGCGATCGCTTCTCGTTCTGATTATGACCTGAAGATGGGACCGCTGATTACTGTAAGTCAAAGCGCTCATCTATATGACGATACTTTTGAAAATGCCGATGGGCTGATTAAAACCCAATATGCCAAAATCTGTCAGCAACGAGACTATCACGATCCTACAGGTAATTTTGTCATTACCGTGCAGTCCGGTAAAATCCTGGTAGAACAAATGACACCTGGTTTGGGAGAGGTAGTTAACCGTTATGAGGGCAGATCCGCCCTTTCGCTTTATCGGCAAATTGCGGCAGACTGTCAAGGGATGGAAGTGGAACATGCCATGTACTTGGGCACGGAGTTGCAAAAGGCCGAGATCGCTTTGTCTAGGAAACAGGTCTACGAACAGGATAAACCACTCTCATGAATTCTTTGGGGCAGGATGATATAATGAATATGGAAGCAGAAAGACCAACATGGGACGAGTATTTCCTGATGTTGGCTAAGCTGGCAGCTACTCGTTCAACTTGTCTCGCTTTTCCCGTGGGGGCGGTAATAGTTAAAGATCGGCAAGTTCTGGCAACGGGTTACAATGGTTCCCCGTCTGGTTCAGTTCATTGTACGGCTCAGGGATATTGCTATCCGGGGCTGAGTAGCTGCGATGCTAGTAAGATTTTGCCCTCCCGCGCTGTCCATGCTGAGGCAAATGCGATCGCCCAAGCAGCCAAGCACGGAATTTCCACAGATGGTGCCAGTATTTACGTTACCTTAGAACCTTGCCTCTCTTGCTTGAAGTTAATTATTTCTGCAGGAATTCATGAAGTTTTCTATGAAACAATTTTCAACAGTGGAGAAAAAGCCTTAGTGAGAGATTCCTTTATCTCCGATGGCTTAGTTACCCTGAAACAAATTTGCCTCGATGAAGCTACTGCTAAAAGAGCAGCTTCATTCCTACTTCATCCCACTTCGGTTAAAAGCGATCGCTGTGGTTAGTAATTCCCTCACTTCGCTGTTAGCCCGCCGGGGGTTAAAACCCCCGGCTAATAGCTAAAGTCGGTTAAAACCGACTGAAAACCTTATGGCCCCTATTATGCACTACAATTTGTAACATTTAAGTAATATGTAATGGTACGGCAAGATTGCAATTATCGTACATTTTGTAACATGCAATATATCTGGTGATTTGGCCAACTAAACGTATAATTTTTTATACGGATAAGAGTTTTTCGGTTCCCTTTCATCACCAAGCGCTTGTAATCATTGTGATTGAACTAAGCCAGGGAGTCATCCCCCCGACTCGTCTTCAAAACCGGACGATCTGCTTTTCACCTCATCCGGCTCCTCAGTAATGCCACCCTTGTCATGGGTACGGCTACTACCATCACTGGCAGTTTTTTTATGTCGTGGCAGTGTTTGTGCAACAGTTGTAGGTTATCCCACCGGTCCTTACCACCTAATGAAAGCGGCTTAATGTGGTCTACTTCCCAACTATCGCTATCCTTAAACGTTAATCCGCAATGTTGGCATTTCCCTTTTTGCATCCTGAGCAGCTTTGCTACTCTATTGCTCAATTCTGGGTTTCTGCCTAGTCTCGTGCTCCAATATGTGAGGTTCTCATCGTATGGGCTGGCTGTTCCTTTGACCTTTATATGTCTTACTATTTCTACACTTGCGTGTCGATATAGTTCCACATCCCCTTCTCGAAATCGCCATTGTCCATTTTGGCCTATTGACCAATAATTTCTGGCTATCCAACCTTTTGATTTATTAGGGTGCCTTCTTTTTGCCCATTTCCACAGGATTTCCCATAGGTAACTGTCCATATCCGAGTAAGTTTCTTTGCTTACTCCTGTCCTCAAGTAGTTGGCCCATCCTCGTATTATCGGATTCAGTTTGCTTATCAGGGCAGCTTGTGGAGCTGCTTTATGTTTGTTTACTACTTCTGCCAGTCTTTCCTTGAGCTTACCTATGGATTTATTACTGGGTTTGATGAGGGTTTTGTAGCCTAGGGGTTTTCCATTTATACTCTTGCCGCTTCTGTACTTACTTACCTCATATTGCCTTATGTTGAATCCTAGGAAATCAAATCCTGGTTCTTCTCCTTTTAGCATATGAGATATCTTTGTCTTTTCAGGCTTTAGTTCTAGTCCTATCCCTTTTAGCCACTCTGCTACGACCTTTTGCGCTTCTTCTATCTTTTCTTTGTCGTCGTGCATTACCACAAAGTCATCTGCATATCTAACTACTGTCAGTTTATGTTTTTCATTTTGTGTTTTTGCGAGTTCCATTACAGCTTCTTCTAACCCGTGTAGGGCTATATTGGCTAGTAACGGTGATATGACTCCTCCCGTACCCTCTTTAGTTTCATACCATTCTTTCTTGTCTATCACCCCGGCTTTTAACCATGCTCGTATCTGTTTACGAATTGGTGAAGTCGTATTTAGTTTTTCCATCAGCGCTTTATGGTCAATTTTATCGAAGCATTTGGCTATATCAGCATCTAAAACCCATTTGGATTTCTGTTTGATGCTATTAAATATTGCTCCGATTGCATCATGGCACCCTCTTCCCGGTCTGAATCCGTAGGAGTTACCTTCCATATACGCTTCCCATTCAGGATAACTGCGCAATTTTAAGTAACCCCTGTGTCGCACGGTCGTACATTGTCGGTATTCCTAATGGACGTTTTTCGTCCCTCTCTGGCTTTGGTATCCAGACCCGCCTTGCAGGTTTGGCCTTGTTTGAGATTTCTATTTGTCCTACCAGTTCCAGTCGTTGCTTTGGGGTCAGTGATTTTACACCATCCACACCTGCTGTCTTCTTTCCCTGGTTATCTTGTGTTACCTGTCGTACCGCTAGACTTTTGGCCGCCCGGGATTTTACCAGTAACCTCCTCTGCCTGCGAACTGTCCGCTTATCTCCACGTTGTGCCGCTCTGTAAATTCGCTTTTGCAACTTGAAGACTACCCTCTCTAGCTTCCGCCAGGGGGTATCCTTCCATTCATTCATCAATATATTTACCGTGCTCATGACATATACATTGCTACTTGCAACTCTACTTTTGACATTACCGTGAGGGCGTCAGCGTATCCTATCCATTACGGACAGGCGTTTGCTTCTCCACAGTATGACCTGCCTGATGGAAGCAGATGTTACGCCTTTGGTGGCTACTCTATCTATCGACCGGTGATAGAGAGTGCATACCTGGTTTACTTCGTTCCTATAGATGATTGTTCGTAGTTTTAGATGGATTCCCTACGCCGGGTTTGTTGTCAGTGCTTGCTGGTCGAATATTAAACCGCCAGCGACCTTTATCCTTTCCCTTTTGGGCCAGTGTGTCAGCCTTATTTCACTGGTTTTAAGTTACGACGCTGTAAATCTTCGCTTACGCTCATCATGACTACTTGCTCGACGATAACCGGTGTGGGCTACCAGTTAGGGCGCCTTTTAACCCCGCTTTACGGATTGATGCCATCGCTACCGTAGGGGTTATGCTTTCAGTCCTGCACCTGGACGGGTGGGCTTTCACCACCATCATCTATAAGTTGTCTAGACTAATGAAATCTAGCTAGTGGTCCCCCAACTTGACTTGTGTCAAGCATGTTTACACTAAACGAGTCGCACTAATACGTCTTGTAATGCAAAATGTAGGTTATGGAGAAGGCGGTTAGTCCACAAAGCGTGGACTTGAGCTTTGACGCGAGGGTTTTAACCGGAGGCGGGTTATTGCGACAGGTGCATTCCGGTGAGTTAAAACCGACTAATACCATTACCGACAATTAACAACTGACAAGGATCTTAGGGTCGGTGACTGCGACGAATTTCCGTGATTTGGTCGGCCACATCTAAAAGCACTGGGGGCATTTCTGGTCCAGTCAAGATGATATCGATATGAGGTGGACGCTTTTCTAGCAAGGCTAACACCTCTTCTTTTGGGATCAGACCCAATTTAATTGCCAAGCTTAATTCATCCAGAACTACCAGAGAATATTTACCGGTGAAGACTATTTCTTGAGTCCAGTCCCATAGCTGCTGTAAGCAGGAAGTTTCCACTTCATCTATCTGCGGGGTGTCAATGCAGCGAGGTAAGTCGCAGCGCACCCAGTCTAAGTTTTGCCCTAACTGAACCGGGCGATCGGGACCTTGACCGATACCGCCTTTGAGAAACTGCACCACCAGTACTGGCATGCCCTGACCGGCAATTCTCAGGGCTTCTGCCATGACGCCGGTAAAAAAGTAGCGCTGTCCGCCTGTGAAAATTTGCACCAGTCCTTCAACTTTCGGGATTATTGGTCGTTCCAGGTTGAGGGCTGGGGTTTCTAGCTGTGAGACCATGTAACAACATCCAATCAATAACAGGACCGATGGCAGCAGTCTGCTGCCATCGGTTGCTTAGATAACTAATATATCAATATATAGTGTGTTTGGGTGGTTTTTATCATCATTAAACACTATATGTGGGTATAGGTCAAGATCTGCTACGCTATAGCGCAGGCCCTAGATCGGGAGTCGGCCAATGGCAGAAAATCTAATTTTGATGGGACAATAGCTTTGTAGGGTGGGCACCGCCTAGGCTGTTCACTTTGGGGGGATAAGCCTCAGAAAAGTTCAGGAGTAAGTTCGGCGAAATCTGTCTGGAGGAGAACGGCGCGTGAGATTGGTCATACTGGGAAGGCCTGGGGCGGGCAAGGGAAATCAAGCAAGGCGGTTATTCTACGGGAGGCGATCGCCGCTCAAACGGAGTTGGGACGCCAAGCACAACCCTATGTGGAAAAAGGGGAGTTAGTACCTGATCGCACGATGATCAAGTTTATTAGCAACCGGCTACAGATGGCTGATACAACTTCCGGTTGGCTGTTGGAGGGCTATCCCCGCACGGCTTTTCAAGCGGAGGAGTTAGATTTCTGGTTGGAGGAGTTGCAGCAACAGTTTAATTGGGCCATTTGGCTAGATGTGCCCGAAGCGGTGACGATCACCCGCTGCTTGGGCCGGGCACGCACAGACGATCGCTCAGAGGTGATACAGCGTCGCATCGAATTATTCTACGATCGCACGATTCCGATGATGGAGTATTATGACTGGCGTCAGCGGCTGTTGAAAATTAACGGTGACCAGCCGCCGGACCAGGTACAGCAAGAGATTTTAGCTAAACTGTCTTAATAATTTTGAGGTTCAATCTGTGATGTCTTGGCAGCGTCCCGATAGTCGTCAATTAAACCAATTGCGTCCGATTCATTTTCAGCGAGAGTTCACCCGATTTGCTGCGGGTTCGGTGTTAGCTAGCTGTGGCGATACTAAAGTTCTCTGTACGGTAACGGTTGAAGAGAAGGTGCCTAAGTTTCTGGAAGGCACTGGTAAGGGGTGGCTGACGGCTGAGTACCGCATGCTTCCCAGTGCCACACTCCAGCGACAAGGTAGAGAATTTCTCAAACTTTCGGGACGTACTCAGGAGATTCAGCGACTGATTGGACGCAGTTTGAGAGCTGCTCTAGATTTAACAGCCTTGGACTCATTTACTTTTACGGTAGATGCGGATGTCTTGCAGGCGGATGCGGGGACGCGCACTACCTCGATTACGGGTGGATTTGTGGCCTTGACCGATGCTGTGGAAAAATTGGTACAGCAGGGAGTTTTGGCGCGATCGCCCATCTGCCACCAAATCGCCGCTATCTCGGTAGGACTGTTGGGGGGCGAGCCAGTTTTGGACTTAAACTATGCAGAAGATGTGGATGCTGAGGTGGATTTAAATGTAGTGATGAACGAACAGTTGGAGATGATTGAAATCCAGGGAACTGGTGAATCAGGCAGTTTTAGCCGTAAGCAGTTAAATGGGATGCTGGATGTGGCAGAAATCGGCATTCGTGAATTGTTAGCAGCTCAACGGCAGGCTTTAGATATTCAGCCTGCTAGCTAAAACCACGGAGCATCGCCGCTGGGTGCATCTCAATTTTGTATTAAGAAACCAGGTTTTTTGGACAAAATTAGCGCGATCGTCCCCACAATGGACACCCACAGGACGATGCAGATTTTCCATCCCATCTTTTGGATTAACGACAGGGGAGAACACCCGACTCCTTCTGCTACTAATATCACTCCCGCAGACCTTAAGCAAGGAAGAAAATCCTTTCACTGAAAACTATTCTATCCTGAGTCCGGAAGTATTAGAAGACGAAAAGGGTAACCCCATCGCCCAGAAGAATACAGGTTTGATTAAATATCTGTTAGAGTTTGATGCTGTGTTCGTTGCAGAACAAGCTAAAAGTCACTGCGTTGCCTGGACGATCGCCGACTTGCTGAGTGAAATTCAAAACATAGATTCGCAGTTGGCCCAGAAAGTCTATCTGCTAGAAGATTGCACTTCCCCCGTAGTGGTGCCAGGGGTGGCGGACTATAGCAAACAGGCAGATGCAGCATTTCAGGGATTTGCTGCCGCCGGGATGCATTTGGTTAAGTCAACTGATGCCATTGATAGTTGCTTTTAACTAAAGCACTTTGGCGGTGCTTTAGTCAATTATAACTACAAGGTTCAGAATGGCTGCGGGCTAGGTTTAGCTGTTGACGTAATTGTCCCCAACCACCACAAGCAAAAGGCAGTTAATCCACACAAAACGGCACCGATAGCAAAACAAGTGCTATATCCGAAACTTGCAGCGATATAGCCACTGGCTAAAGCGCCCAAAATTGTGGCAACACCGATGACAGAGTTATACATACCCAGCGCCATCCCCTCTTGACCTTTAGTAGCCAGCTGCGCCACACACATAGCACTGGATACGTTAATCACAGCCCAAGTTACACCCGTCAATAGATGGGTCAGTTCTGGGAGGACTAAAGTTACTGGTGTGGGTTTTGCGAGTGCCAGTAGAGTGAAACAGATCAAACTTCCCATGGGCACTGCTGCCGACACCGCTTGAAGCTTAATGCTGTTCGGTTCTTGCAGGAACCGACCCATCGGTTTATAGAACAATGCCTCAATCACAGACTTGCTCAGACCGCTCGATAAAACCTGGATATTTGTCGCCCCCAAACCCTCCGTGAGAAAAATCGGAGGCGTTGTACATTTTGGGGATGATGCCCTTTTTTGCACATAACAGAAAATAGCTTGTACTATAAGTTTAAAAGTGCTGCAACTATGCCCATCATCCCGTGATTGTGCAACGCCAAATCGGAAAGGGAGTGAAGAAGATATGAATACCAATGAAAAATATAGCGGAACACAAGTAGTACAGAATCAGGGGGCTTTTTAGCTGCTTCCCCAACCACTGCGAGGTATCTCCCGGGTAGTGCAAGTAGCGCGAGGTGTCTCTTGGGTAGTGCGAGTAGCGCTCCCAAGAGACACCTCACCGGGAGATACCTCGGGCGCAGGATAAAGTAAATGGTGCGGGTGGGACTCAACATCAGCCGCCGTTCGATCACCGCGATCGAGAGGCGTCCCAGCAACTTGGGATTAAATGGGCGACGCGGTCTTACTTGCCGTGGTTCTCGCACCCAGAGCAGACAAAGAATCAAACTGATGAAAGCAAGTAGCGCCGTGAACAAAAATAGGCTGCGCATTGCCCGGACTGTACCCCAGGGCTCCTTTAGACGGTGCATTTTTCCCGGATTTTTTTCTGGGATTTCTTTCAGCTTAATTTCTTGTTCTTCTTTAAGGTTTTCTTCATTTTTTAGCAGCTTTACTTTTATTTAATCCCGATAATAGTTCTTCTTTTTCTGACTTTTTCTTGATTTTTTGGGCTTCATATTTGTTTTCGACAATTATCTAATTCCTCATTTACTTGCTTAGTCACACGGTCAGCTATAACTTCAGCATTAGGCATCAATTCTTCCACTAGACTTTGATAGTTTCCACATATCTATACTCACTTCTTCAATAGCATTCAACATCCCATGATAGCAAGACTTATCGCAGATATTATTGTCGCCGAGACTTAACTATTTCCAGAAGTTTGCTATTCTCAATGTCCACGCCGTGTCTCCTGGGTAGTGCGAATAGCGCTCCCAGGAGACACGGCTAAAACAGCTAAATAATTACCTTGCCCTTTTACCAACGCAATTTCATCGATACCTAGCTTTTTTAGTTCGGTTCAATTTTCACCTGTCCCGATAGCATTTGTTGAACCTCAGATTCTTTTAATTCATACCGAACCGCTACATTAATAATATCCCCATTTAATACTTCTCGAACCACTTGTTATCCCAGTCTCTTCGTATATTTACGCCGACCTTCTACATATGACAATTTCTCACGGTTTCAAACAGCGCTCGCACTTGTCGGCGATTGATTTTGAGAAAAACTTTTTTTTCTACCCAGGGTAAATCCTTAATTAAATAATGATGCTTCTGATGCAATCGCTGACTTTTCTGATGACATCTAGGGCAAATTGCTTCTTTTTTTCTGCCTCAATTGTCATCATCACTTCTGTTAAATGAGTCTCGGTATACCCGACAACTTTCACCTCTGGAATGTTTAACAATGTTGTTAGTATTTTTAGATTCGAGCGTGGCATCTTATAAATTCTCCCTGTTTTTTCTAGAGAGCAGATTGTACCACAACTAGAAGCTGAATGTCAAGGTGGGAAGGTTTTCTGGCTTTCAGGATCTCCCGTTGAGCGGGCGCATCAACGCCCATTCAAGACCTATTTTAGCATACTAGATTGAGAAGAACCGTAATTCTAGCTGTCGGGATAACTACTGCCAATGAAGCAGAAGCGATAGTAGTGGAGTCGCTCGATAGTGACTTAAAATCGCAAAACCAAGAGATGGTAGAGTTACATATCGATGGCGCTTATTTGAGTAGTAGATGGGTTAATGAAGGAAAATTGACAAATATTTTGCCAAGCTTGGCCTGTAAGAAATGTCAAGGATTTTGACAAAACGGCTTTGGTACTTGACGGGAATAATTTTTCTATCTTATGTCCTAATCAAATAACTCTTCCATTTTCTCCAGGTAAAGTTGTGAAGTTTCCCTTGTGCTGTCTGCCCCTTACAGGCTCCCTGCACGACTAGCAAAAACCGTCCCAGTGCTTCTATCCATCCGGATGAGGCAATATTGCCAGGAATTGCGAGAGCTATGGCTGCGCCCCCCGGAGCGTAGCGTGGCCTAGCCATGGGCAGCGCGATCAGATGACATCATCTGGACGAGCCAAACTACGCTCGTCGAACCGCTGTCGAACATTCTCTTGCTCATGTAGGATAAAGGCAGTTAAAATCAAGCCCGCTATATTGTCAGGCGAAAAAATTTGTTTGACCTTCGTCCGGTAGCGGTTGTTCATAATCTTCATGTCATTGCCAGAATACCTGAATTGAGCGAAAACCAGCAGCTCCCATCCCCCAGCGTAGCGTGCAGCCATGCCCTGACGCGATCTAATATCCCCTAACGCCAACTTGCGTGATACTTGTTGATTCATAAACATGAGCACAACACTAGCCCTTGCTCTTATTCTTACCCTACTATTTTCCGATCGCGCTGCGCTGGGGGCGCAGCCATGCATATCGTCTCCTAGCTATGGTGGCGCCACCTGCCAACTCCGCGCGGAATACTCCCATAGCTAGATAGATGAAATTTATCTAATCCTTACGTGAGTCGAGCGCCGGGAAGTTGAGTCAACTTCCCGAGGCCTTGTGGTGGCTTTTTTTTATTTCTTTAGAGAAGACCGAAAAACACCGAAAAACAACCAATCCCTATTGAACTGAGCAGCTCACTTTGTAAATGTTGTACCAACGGGGTATAAATCATTTGTGATAATTCCATCCTGTTGGCTTCGGTAAAAAACTATACAGGGTAATAATTTCAGTTGTTATAAAAATTCCCGTGCTAGTTGCTATATACATAAAAAGCTCCGGGCGTTGCACTTCGGACGGGATGATGGAGATAGTTGCAGAACTCTCAAACTTAGACTACAAGCCATTTTCAGTAGCGTTTTGCTGGTGCAAAAAAGGGCATCATCCCCAAAATGTGCAACGCCAAGCACCGTTTCTGGACAGTGCGAAGTTCTTTGGGGAACTGCTTGAAAGGAAGCGGGTTTGGGCCCGATCGACCGACCATGAGCAATGAGCGGGCTCCTAAAGGCTTACACCCACTTTCCGCACGACAAGTTGTAACATATCTTGTAATAAGTAATTTATCGGTCAGATTACAATTGCACGACTTTTTGTAATACGTACTATATCTGACAATTTAGCAAACATGACGTATATTTATTTATACGGATATGAGCTTTTATGTTCGCAAAATCACAACATATCTGTAATCATTACGTACCTACATTTTGTCGTGCGGAATGTAGGCTTACAGCCTTTAGGAGCAAGGGGTTCAGCTTTTAGGATAGGTCCTATTTTCAGAGAACTTCGCACTCTCCAGGACCCTGCTTACTTTTGAATAAATTCATTGCATGGCTGCGCCCCCAGCGCAGCGCTATCGGCGGCCACGACGGGGTGCAAAGCCTTTGACAGAGAGGATTATCTGTTGACTTGATCCAGCAGAATCTCAGCTATAACTTTTCACTGTCCAGTCCGTTTGTCAACTATTATTACTTGACCGACGCTCTAGGAGCACTACTCCGGAGACATCGTAGGAGCACTACCCCACGCTGCGCGAAAAATCGCACATCGGTCGCCGATTTTTTCTTCTCGCTGAAGCTGATGGGAAAAAACTGCGATCGACAGTCCAGCGACGATGATTATTACTGTGCGATTCTTTTATGGTAAAATGACTTGACACGTGTCAAGAAAGGGGACCGCTAGCAGGGTTTCAATAGCCCTGACAACTTACAGATGATGGTGGTGAAAGCCCACCCCTCCAGGTGCTCTCGTGACAGCACCCTCCCGACGGTAGCGATGGCATCAATCCGTAAAGCGGGAAGGAAAGGCGCTCTAACTGGTAGCCTAAACCGGTCATCGTCGAGCAAGTAGTCATGATGAGCGCAAGCAAAGGTTCATAAGTGTCGTCAACATCAACCAGTGTAATAAGGCTGAGACACTGGCCCAAAAGGGAAAGGATAATGGTCATTAGCGGTTGTAATCCGACTAATAAGCACTGACAACAAACCCGGCATATAGAATCCATCTAAAACTACGATTAATCATCTGTAGGAACGAAGTAACCCAGCTAGGCACTCTCCATCACCGGTCGATAGATGGAGTAGTCACCAAAGACGCAACATCTGCTCTCATTTGGCAGGTCATAGCTGGGAAAGATTGAGTGGAGAAGCAAACGCCTATCTGTAATGGATGGGATAAGCTGACGCCCTCACGGTTTTGTCAATTGTGAAGTTGTGAGTAGTAGTTAATATGTCACGGAACTTAGCCGAAAAGCAAGAGTATGAATGGAAGGAGGTGCCCTGGCAGGAGCTGGAGCGCCGATCGCGCTAGCGTGGCGCCAGCCATGTCTTCAAGCTACAAAAGCGAATTTACAGAGCGGCACAGGAAGGCAACAAGCGGAAAGTTCGCAAGCTCCAAGGGTTACTAAATAGGTCATGGTCCACGAAGATGATAGCGGTGAGACAGGTAACACAACAAAACCAAGGAAAGAATGCGGCTGGTGTGGATGGTGTGAAAGCACTGACTATGGAGCAGCGACTGGAACTGGTAAGTCAGCTCAGAGTATCCAGGAAGGCAAAGGCGAAACCTACACTGCGTGTATGGATACCTAAGCCAGGAAGGGACGAAAAGCGGCCACTAGGAAGACCGACGATGCACGACCGCGCACTTCAGGGATTGGTCAAACAGTCGCTTGAGCCCGAATGGGAAGCGTACATGGAAGCCAATTCCTACGGATTCAGACCAGGAAGGGGATGCCACGATGCGATCGAAACGATATTCACCAGCACCAACAAGAAACCAAAATGGGTGTTAGATGCGGATATTGCGAAATGTTTCGACAAAATTGACCACTCAGCGCTCCTAGAGAAATTGAATACAACATCACCAATCCGTAGACAGATACGGGCATGGCTAAAAGCCGGGGTGATGGACCAGGGAATATGGCAGGACACAGAAGCCGGAACTCCTCAAGGCGGAGTAATATCACCATTGCTAGCCAATATAGCCCTACATGGGTTGGAAAAGGTAGTGATGAGTCTTGCCCGCACAAAGAGAGAGGAAAAGAAACTAACGATAGTCAGGTACGCCGATGATTTTGTGGTAATGCACGATGACCGGTCAATGATTGAGCGAGCACAAGGAGTGATTGAGGAGTGGTTGAAGGGAATAGGACTAGAGCTAAAAGCCGAGAAAACCAGGATATCCCACACACTGGAAGGAGAAAACCCCGGATTTGACTTCCTAGGGTTCAATATCCGACAATACAAAGTAGGGAAACACAGAAGCGGCAAACTCAGCAACGGAACCCCCCTAGGATTCAAGACCCTAATCAAGCCTAGCGATAAATCCATTAGGAATCATAAAGAGCAACTATCACAGATAGTTCGCCGCCATAAATCGGCACCACAGACAGCCTTGATAGTCAAACTAAACCCAATGATAAGGGGATGGAGCAACTACTTCAAGACGGTGGTAAGTAAGGAAACTTACAGCGACATGGATAGCTACCTATGGGAGCTGCTGTGGCAATGGGCAAAGAGAAGGCATCCCAATAAATCGGGCGAATGGATTGCCAAAAATTATTGGGCCATGACCGGTAAGGACCGGTGGAGGTTCATCGGTAAATCCAAGAAAGGAGAAATAAAGCTAATCCGGCACTCTGAAACTGAAATAATCAGACACACAAAGGTAAAGGGGACAGCTAGCCCGCTTGACGGTAACCTAGTCTACTGGAGCCAGAGATTACGAAAGAGCCCGGACGTAAGCATGAGAGTGATTAACCTGCTCAAGAGGCAGGATGGCAAGTGCCAGCATTGCGGACTAACGTTTAAGGACGGCGACAAATGGGAAGTGGACCACATCCTGCCAACCTCACTGGGAGGTAAGGACTGGTACTCCAACCTACAGTTGCTGCACGACTACTGCCATGATTATAAATCTGCCAGGGATGGCAGCAAAGGCCGTATCCATGACAAGGATGACGAAACTGAGGAGCCGGATGAGGTGAAAGTCTCACGTCCGGTTTTGAAGACGAGTCGGTACGGTGACGTACTGGCTTAGTTTAATACTCCTATAACCCAGCTCGTGATTCGGAAGTATGAAATATATCTTCATCAGCTTTGTCCTCTTGCCAGTTTACCTCAAAAGTTCCAGAACTGCCCTGGCGACTTAGCTTGCTATCTGCCGGTGCTAAGTTCATATTTCTTCACATTCAAGGTCCTCGCCAGGAAATCTGCTGTCCGCAAACATCTCCCCACTGCGCCCCGCCGTGGCTGGCGATGTCTCTGGAGAGCTTTCGGTGTCCCCCGGTCGCTTGATGTCTCTCGGGGCGAGGTGTCTCCTGGGAGCACTAATCGCACTACCCAGGAGACACCTCGCGCTAACCGCACTACCCGGGGGACACCGAACTAGTCGGGGTCGAGCTAGGGGTCACCCCCTAACTCTCCCATTCGGAACCGGACGTGCGACTTTCACCGCATCCGGCTACTGGCAAGTAGGGCATTGTCACTACTAGGATTACTACGGATTGCTCCACTTGTCCCTCATCTCATGCGATTTCACTCCTTTCCTGGTTGGTAAGCGGCGCTGCCAGATAACCTTTAGTATTACCATTTCCAAGTCTGTTTTACCAGTCATCCAACCTTCGAGAGGCCTCCGGCGTCTTAGAGATACTCTTACCCAAGATTTCCTACTTTAACCAACCCGCGTCAGCTGGATGAGGAACACCCCATCATATCCATAGGCGTTACCCTAGGCATTAGCTTCTCGGGCTATCTCTCCCCTCGCGGCTTGCGCTTTACATCTAACTTGTCCAATCTAGACAGCACACGAGAAGTTACTTCGTTCCCTAGTATCATTTCACGATGCTTTTAGGCCCCTGCTATACCCCGGGAGTTCTTAGAGTGCGATACTGGCCAAGTGCAAGAACCAGCACAAACTACCATTTCCCTTTTGGGCCAGCGCTTTAAGCCTTATTTCGCTGGTTCTAGATAACGAGGCGTACACAGGTTCGCTTGTTCTAGCCATTAGCATCTTTCCTAGCGGCGTCACTAGCTTAGGCTGCTAGCTATCCTACATTTAAGTCCTTGCTCCGCACCACCGTGATGTGACTCAGCAGCACTAAGGACCGGTGTTACTCCCACACTTGGAGAGAGGGAATCTAACCCCCATGAATACCAGAGTTACCAGTTTGGACCTGGCCTAGCGTTCCGTAGTTGCCCACGTTAGACTAGAACGAATCGCACCGCACTACTCCAGAGACATCGGTTGCTGATTCACTCGGGTTGGGGCGAGAAACATCTTAACGATTCTTAATGTTAATCCTCATCAAATAGTTCTAAAGTATCTCAGGTAACAGTTTAGGCAGGCTGCCGGATAGTCAAATTTACACTCACAAACAGGAACATATGAGCAATAATCTAGCCACAAAATTGCGCGAAGGCACGAAAAAAGCCCACACGATGGCAGAAAACATGGGTTTTATCAAGTGCTTCTTAAAGGGCACGGTTGAGAAAAACTCTTACCGGAAGCTGGTAGGTAACCTCTACTTCGTCTATTCAGCGATGGAAGAAGAGATGGAACGCCACCGCAACCACCCGATTATGGGTAAAATGTACTTTCCCGAGCTAAACCGCAAGCGCAGCTTGGAAAAGGATCTGACATACTACTATGGTGCCAACTGGCAGGAACAAGTGTTGAGCACGCCAGGGGGAGAAGCTTACGTGCAGCGGATCTGGGAAGTGTCTGCTACGGAACCAGAACTGCTGATCGCTCACCTTTATACCCGCTACATGGGCGACTTGTCTGGAGGACAAATTCTCAAGAAAATTGCCCAAACAGGAATGAACTTGACAAATGGCCAAGGAACGGCTTTCTACGAGTTCGCAGAAATTTCCGATGAGAAGGCGTTTAAGGCTAACTATCGGCAAACCATGAATGATTTGCCGATCGACGAGGCGACAGCAGATAAGATCGTGGATGAAGCTAATGACGCTTTTGGCATGAATATGAAAATGTTCCAAGAGTTAGAGGGTAGCTTGATCAAGGCGATCGGTCAGATGCTTTATAATTCTCTGACACTGCGTCGGACTCGCGGCAGTACGGAAACGGAAAAGGAACTGGCAACTGCTGAAAGTTAAAAATTACTCAGGACCATGATGGAATGGCACTGACTTAAGTCGGGCAGGGCGCAAGAATCAATAAGGGGTATCTATTCTCAAATATCATGAGAATGATTGCCTTCTTATTGCGAATCAGGCACAGTCCACTCGCAATTTTCGTGGCTCCATACCACATGCACAATTTTTCTTGCGCTTAAGTCGGGTGAAAAAAAGCTCCAAGGCATGCTAGATAAGGATTATAGCCCTGAAGCCTAGTAAGCTATTACCCATAATCATGCCTAATCGAGCTGATATTCTCAAGTGTCAATTGGCTTCAAAGCAATCGCTTTACCATTCCGACAGGTGCTGCCAGAATCAGACATTCAACAGTTATGCGGACCAAGAAAACGTCCCTCGTTCGCCATCGATTGTTTTCGCCGGTGGTTACCCTGTGGATGTTCTTGCTGTGGATGCAGGTCATCGATATAGCTGCGCCACGCTACGGGATCAGCCTCTACTCGCACATTAGCAGTCAGTAAGGTTGTGGCCTGGTGCAGCGGGAGAGCAGGTCCCCGAGGATAGCGCAGCCATGGGCAGCGCTATGGGTAAAATTATGAGGGGTCCAGGGAGGTCGAGGGGGTGAGGGGGTGAGGAGGGGGTGAGGGGGTGAAGGGGTATAAAAGGTAAATCAACATGGCTCTATAATAGACAATTATCACCAAAGGCCAGCTCCCACTCCCCCACTCTCCCACTCAGTTGAATCTGGTAAAAATTCAAAACATACCCTTGAAAGAGAGGGAGGTCCAGGGAGAGGGGAAGGCGAGAAGATGTTGATTTTTCGTGTTCTGCACAGATGGAGAGAAAATGTCGGCGTATTATTAATGGACCGACGCTCTAGAAGCTAAAGTTACTGCGAGGGCAGCTATGGCTGCGCCCCCAGGGGAGATATCTCTGCTCCTTGCTCTTGTCCCAGGGTCCATAAGGCACACAGGAGACATCGCAGCGCTATTGGTGCTAATTAAGAAGTGTGCCTGCTAGATGGCTCTTCGGTGATTATGAGGGACACAACTCAGCTGGACAGTGGGAAGTTCTATGGCTGCGCCACGCTACGCGATTGGGAACTCTCTTCCGAGCAGGCCATGAGCGATGAGCGCATCCGTCAGCCTGGAGGTGGACGTAAAAGAGCCACTGATGAAATAGAGGGATACTTTGCATTTTGGCGTGTTATAGAGAGCCATACAGCAGGTTCGCGCCCTGGATGAGTCTATTAAATGGACGCATTTAACTCGTCAGCAAATCGCCGATAAATTGTTGCAGGATGCTGGAATTTCAGTTAGCGT
The DNA here is from genome assembly GCA_963921275.4 of uncultured Hormoscilla sp. Classification (GTDB taxonomy): domain Bacteria; phylum Cyanobacteriota; class Cyanobacteriia; order Cyanobacteriales; family Desertifilaceae; genus Hormoscilla. Next base: position 1,125,794 of record OZ001293.3, read on the forward strand.
AACGGTTGTGGATCAATTGTTAGAAAAATACAAATTTCGTCGTCGCAAGGCTTTCAAAACCAAAGCTACTGGGGAGAACAAAGATCGCGGCCCGAGCAATTTGAGAATATAGACTCTCTTGTCGAAAGCTCTCAAAATGCTGGAAATCCCGTGATAAGTATGGACACAAAAAAAAAGAGTTTATAGGTCAACTGTATCGTGATGAACACACCTATACTCAAGATAGAATCAAGCTTTACGACCATGATGGGCCATCTCTGGCTCAAGGCCGGATCATTCCGCACGGTTTATATGATATGAACTACAACCTCGGCTATGTACAGATTGGGACATCCCATGACACGAGCGAGTTTGCCTGTGACTCAATTAACTATTGGTGGCTCACCTATGGTTCTATACTGTATCCGTTGGCAACCTCAATTTTATTATTGTGTGATGGTGGTGGTAGTAACAGCTCTCGCTCTTACCTGTTTAAAGAAAATCTGCAAAACCTTAGCAACAAGCTAGGCATTGAAATTCGGGTTGCTCATTATCCTCCCTATACCTCTAAGTATAATCCTATTGAACATCGCTTATTTCCTCATATCAGCCGTGGGTAATCTTCTACAAGGTGGAAACGGCCTCAGACTTGATAGCTACAGCTACAACAAAGACGGGGTTAAAGGTGTTTACAACCGTGATTGACAAGGTTTATCAAACAGGAGTGAAAGTTAGCTTAAATTTTAAGGAAACTATGAAAATTGTATTTGACAATTTTCTCCCACAATGAAACTATACAGCCTTGCCACAACCGACGTAATGGCTCTCCTGAGCGGGGTAAATGTATTGCAGAATACAAATATGGCAGGTGGGAAAGGTAGCAAACCCTTGATACCAGCGTAAACATAAGTTTTACTTATCACCCCAAACTCAGGAGACTCGATGTAATTTTGGACAAATTATTAAATCCTCAAATCCTTACTTTAATGTGAAACGCCACAATGGGAGAATCAGTCGTACCGTTACAAATCTCCCGACAATCGCGGAGACCAAAAAATTATCCCCTCGATGTCTCCTGTGTGCCGTGCGCGCAGCGTGGCGCAGCCATGTCACCACCGGACAAGAGCAAGGAGCAGAGATATCGAAATGAGGCAACGGCGTCAAGAGTTGAAAGCACAGTTACTCGAATGATGCTTAAGTCAGTGCCATTCAATGTAGGGTGGGCATTCCTGGCTGTGTGAAGCTACCGGTGATTTTTTATACCTCAGCCAGCCCTAATCTCCGGCGCATTTCATCGCTAGAAATTCCCCCCGACCCACGTCGCCGCGATCGCTCAATCAACTGAATAAATTTAGGATTAGTACTCAGTGAAATTGTTTCCAAATCCGCATTTTCAATATTAACTAACGCTGCGATCGGCTCACCATTGCTAGTAATTATCACCGGTTCTTCAGAAAGACTAGAGGTATACTCAGCCAGTGTTCCCCTTGCTTCCGCTATTTCAACAATCTTCATAGCTAGTAAATCTCTCCTGCTATATTAACCTGGTTGCGTTCCTTCACACCAACTGCGTTAATGTACACCACGGCCTCTGGTTACTCTTCTACATCATAGTATACAAGTAAGTTACCAATACATAGTTCCCAAGCAGCAAGATAATTTGAACACATCAACTTCCTGTTTTTGGTTTCAACCGTTGGCTGATACATGAGTTGCTCATCTACATTATCTAATACAATTGCTTGCTGTCGAGTAGTTAGGTACTTTAAGTGTGCTTCTGAGTCTGGTGAGTATTCTATATGGTAAGCCAATTTTAATGGGCAAATATGTCAACAAAAATATTTTAGCACGAGGTCTAACACCTATAATCTATCTGATCTCCTCTGGCCCCGGGATCATCCCAGAGAAGCTTCTGTATTATAATTAGAGCCAATGTAGTAATAGATGTGCATAAAAATAACTACGAACTACGAACTACGAACCCGAGAATTTGTGCTTTTATGCTTTAGTGAGATGCGCCCTCTGGCCTCTCTCTAGGCGCTGAGCGCCTGGGAAGCACGCTTCGTGCTTACTACGAACCTACTCTCTAGTCGCTGAGCGCCTGGGAAGCACGCTTCGTGCTTACTACGAACCGCATAACCGGTACGAGCCAATAATAACACCGGTGTTAAGAGAGGGATTTTCGGTGTGAAATGGTTTGTCAATCCTATTGGCTATTCTCCTAATCTGTGTTAACCTAACTTAATGTAGTCGGTTCTGATGGGGAACAGCCATCAGAGGTAACGGGGAAAGTTCGGTGCAAGTCCGACCCTGTCCCGCAGCTGTAATCAGACAAGTTTGTCTGTAAGTCAGAAGGCCCGCCGATGAAAAGCACAGTAAGTTAAGCATCTGCGAGGTACGGATGATGAGCATAAGTGAATTTCTATTGGTCCGACTCAGGCGTGAGCCTAGCATATTCCTCTGCAAGTACCGATGCTAGAGATGCCAGACCACTTTACCCAGACTGAATAGGGAGATTACGCCAGATGCGGGCGCTTTCTGGTTCCTTTGCGGCCTGGCATGCAGTCAGTTGGACTTTTCGCCTAGGACAGTCCAAGCATTGAAGCTGGTTGGGGTCCACCCTGCTGTCTCTGTCAAGCTGCTAGCAACAGCGATCGGAATTAACCCCCAAGTCAAGGAACATAAGGTGACCAGAAAAACCAGTCCTAAGGGATGCTGGCGGTGCCGTTCCCCGTTCAATCTCGATATATCGCTATCGGACAGCAACATTTCTGCTGCTTGTGGTTTTAAGCTAGTGCCAGTCACATGCCGATTGACCTTGACTGTTACTTCCGTTTTGGCAACCTTGATTAACTTAAGTTGCTTTAACTGCTGCAGGGCACTGAAAATCTCCCGATCGCTATAGGCTTTTTCCCGATATTCCCCTGTCCAAGCTTGGAAGTCCTGCAAATCAACTTTCATCTGGCGATCGCTTTCAGAGCGCCCTATCATCCAATTGTACATCAGGTTAGCACAAGGAGTAAGTTTTGCTTCTAACATGGCTCGATTTTTTCCTCAATTATCTTTACAAATGCGGACAAATGCTTTTATATGACTGTTGACCAGACCTGGAAGCCGACCCTAGTCCTTATAGGCACAATTGCTCATGAATTTGCAAGTTGTGACTAAACTTTTTCTCCTAAATTGTAACATCGTTTACAGTTTCCTGTCTACTTTGGTGAATCATGCCCAAAATCGGCCATTTAACATATAATGTCGAAAATGTCAATGCCAAAAATCAAGATTTATGCCCGATCAGGGATAGGCCCGATCGCCCTAGTATCAGTAATCGGACTGCTGCTCTTCGCGCAACCGGCGATCGCCCACCATGCTTTTGATGGCTCAACACCCACCAATTTCTTTGAAGGGTTTCTCTCGGGACTGGCGCACCCGGTCATCGGTTTGGATCATTTTGCCTTCGTAGTAGCCGTAGGGTTGCTATCAGCGATCGAAAAGCAAGGTTTTTTAATTCCAGTGGCCTTTGTCTTGGCAGCAATAGGCGGAACGGGCCTGCATTTAATGGGTCTGGATCTGCCACTTCCGGAGGTAGTCATATCCGCTTCCGTGCTGGCCTTCGGTGTCATGCTGGCAATGAAAGATCGTCCTCAGGCGATCGCCCTAGCGGTCCTGGGGGCGATCGCGGGAATTTTCCACGGATATGCCTACGGCGAATCCATTGTCGGAGCCGAAATGACCCCCCTGGTAGCATATTTAGCAGGCTTTACCATCATCCAGCTAATTGTTGCCCTGATCGCCTACAAAATTGGTAAATTTTGGATGGAGAAATTTATTGAGCAACCCTTGCTAAATTTACGATTTGCAGGCTTTACCATCTGTGGTGCAGGTGCCGCTTTTCTGGCCGGAGCCATCCTAGGTTAATTACCAATTAAGAAACCCGGTTTTTTAGAAAAACCGGGTTTCTGGGCTCCCGCGCAGCAACAACGCAATTAGTTAATATCATCTCAAGGAACATGTCAAAACACGCCATATTTGTTTGCACGACCTGTGCCACTGTTTGGAAAGATGGAAAACCCCAAGGAATTAGTGGCGGACAGCGGTTCCTCGAACAACTGCAAACAATGCACTCGGACTGGGAATTACGAGATGATTTTCCCATTCAGGAAGTAAAATGCATGAGCGCATGCAGTCATCATTGTGCAGTTTCCTTTGCCGCTGCTGACAAATACACTTATGTATTCGGCGATTTACAAATATTGCCGGAAACTTCTGCTGCTGTGCTAACTTGTGCTAGTCAATATTATGCTAAACCCGATGGCATGTTGCCGTGGTCGGAACGACCCGAACCCCTCAAAAAATCTGTCCTGGCACGAATTCCGCCCCTTTAGCGATCGCCCGATAGTTGAGGAGATTGTCGGGTGGGTTAGGCGCGGCGGCGTGAGTAGCTACATAATAAGTTGTGCCTGTAAAAGCGCCGTAACCAAACATCTTCAGAAGTAAGATGCAGTAAGGTGGGTTAGGCGCGGCGGCGTGAGTAGCTACATAATAAGTTGTGCCTGTAAAAGCGCCGTAACCCACAATCTTCAGTCAGCAACTGGCTGCAACCAGGTGCGTTACGGCGCGAAATACACTCAAACTGTCTGTTTCCATAACCGTTGGTCGCGCCTAACGCACCCTACTATCAGGCTAACAAATCACCGGTGGGCGGTGCCCACCCTACAAGAAAGAAGAAAAAAGATGGCAGCTAAAATACCAGTTACTGTGATTACAGGATTTCTCGGCGCAGGCAAAACGACTACCATTCGTCACCTGCTGCAAAATAATCAAGGACGCCGCATTGCTGTAGTTGTCAATGAATTTGGCGAAGTTGGTATTGATGGAGAACTTCTGCGTGACTGTCAGGTATGCGACGATGAAGAAAGTGCTAACATTGTAGAATTAACAAATGGATGCTTGTGCTGTACGGTGCAGGAAGAGTTCTTTCCCATGATGCAAGAATTGCTTCAGCGTCGCGATAAAATTGATTGTATGCTGATCGAAACATCAGGGCTAGCTTTGCCGAAACCTTTGGTACAAGCTTTCCGCTGGCCGGAAATTAAAAATGGCGCTACAGTGGATGGTGTTGTGACAGTGGTAGACTGTGAAGCGGTAGCTAAAGGCACTCTTGCTAGCGATCTTGATGCCCTCAACGATCAACGCCAAGCTGACCCCAATTTAGAACATGAAACTCTCATTGAGGAACTGTTTGAAGACCAACTGGCTTGTGCGGATATGGTACTGTTAACTAAGGTAGACTTGGTAGATGCTGAAACTCGCAGTAAAGTAGAAGCATGGTTGCGATTGCAGTTACCTGCAACGGTGAAAATTGTTCCTTGTAAAAGTGGTGAAATTAGCCCTGACGTGCTATTGGGATTTAATGCCGCTGTGGAGGATAACCTGGACTCTCGTCCCAGTCACCATGATACTGAAGAAGAACACGACCACGATGATGAAATAAATTCGGTGAATGTTGTCTGCGATCGCCCCTTCGACCCGAAAGCCCTGATAGCCAAATTACGACAGCTAGTCGGACAGCAGGAAATATATCGGATCAAAGGTTTTGTCGATGTTCCCAATAAACCCATGCGCATGGTGCTGCAAGGGGTGGGCGATCGGGTCGAATCATTCTACGATCGCCCCTGGCAAGCATCGGAGGCCAGGCAAACACGACTGGTGTTCATTGGCCAGGCCCTCGATCGGGTAACAATTGAGCAAGCTTTGTGCTAAATTTGGATAAAGGTGCAAAATCTTAACTGATGTTACAGCCCTGGGATGACTGGTAAGTAGGTGCGCGCAATTAAACTCAACTGATCTTAATTGTGCGCACCTACTTAGGAGTGAGTTTTTACGAGAGTTAAAAATCCTGACCTAATATCATGTCCGCTTAAATGCCCATAATAAAAATTGCATCACCTGTAGGTTGGGTTGAGGCACGAAACCCAACGGCAGTAAGCCCTGTTGGGTTTCGCTGGCGCTCTACCCAACAAACGCAAGAGATCTTTTTTATTACGGTTAATCATCCCGACATGATATAAGTTAGTCGTGAGGCCAGTGTCAGTGAGTGGATATCTTCGAGATCGCACTACAAGAGCCGCGATCGCACTTTGAATAATTTAGGGACATGTTTTAGTCTCTGACATCCATTGCCAAAGCTTGTGGAACAAGCTGATAGCCCATAGCATGTAGAATCGCGTTTACATTCTCAAAGAGTGGGTTTTCTTGCTCTGACAATGCTTTTTGTAGTCCTTTCCGGCTAATCCCTGCTGCTTCTGCTGTTGCTGTAACTCCTTTGACACGGCTAATCATAAGCAATGCGGACAATAAAGCACCTGTGTCATTGTTCTTTGCATATTCCTCAAAGATAACAGTTATAAAACTGTCAATTTCCTCTGGATGTTCGCGGTAATATTCCTCTTCAACTTGGTCAAATGTTCTGTATTTACGCATAACTTAGATGATCCTTCCAATAAGCTTTCGCCGCTTCAATATCTTGTGTGTGGCTGCTTTTGTCGCCGCCACACAGCAAAAGCACAATGTTGTCACCCTCTTCCCCGAAATACACACGGTAGCCTGGTCCGAAGAACATTCGTAATTCTGAAAGTCCTTCGCCGATGGGTTCACAATCTCCGTAATTTCCCTGCTCTAGCCGTCTTAATCGGGCGCTGCTCCTCTTACGAACATCACGTAAACTATTCAGCCAGTTTGTGAATGGCTCGTTTCCATCTGCATCCTGATAAACGGTTAAAGTTTTTGGTTTTACGGGTTTAATCATATCATTCTATCTTATCACATGCGTACCTCAGTACGCAAGCTCTTGTTTAGATTAGCACAGATGTCAAGTTTGATGCTTATCCCATTCAAAGGTTATGGGATTGAACTCAATAAAAACAATGTTGGGTTGAGGAAACGAAACCCAACCTACGGCGATGGGCGATCGCGTCGAATCATTCTACGATCACCCCTGGCAAGCATCAGAGGCCAGGCAAACACAATTGGTGTTCATTGGCCGGGCCCTCGATCAGGTGACAATTGAGCAAGCTTTGTGCTAAAATTGTCCAACCAGAAGGTCTGAAAATTATTCATACCAGCAAGTTGTTAGGGTCAAGTCAAGCCCACTTGACTTGACAGCTCAGTGCTTGTTATGCTATGATTATCAAATAATAATACAATATCCTACATAAAAATACAATATCAAAGGTAAAAAGTCACGAACAGAGTATGGGCAAAACAGTTTGCCCAACCAGAACCGATGGACAAAAGAAACTCAGTTTTTAGGGTCTTGGCAGTATTCTCTGGATCCTGTAGTTTTCCATAGCGATCCTGGAATTATTCCTCCTGATCGAAGCCAGTGGGCTTCTTGGAATTACACCTGATATGTAACTGGAGAAAACGATTATAATTTTTCCTATTATCTAAATAGCGTTCACAACCATAAAACGGAAAAGGATTATTTCCTGACTTTAAACGATAGGAAAACAATCGATAGCAATTTAATCCTGAGGCAACTCAATTTTACCCATCCGATTTATTCTCTAGATTCTATGAGTTATCAACATCGTCTTTCTGAATTAAATGGAGAAAAAAGAACATATTACTGTGGCAGTTATTTTGGCTATGGATTTCACGAAGATGCGGTGAAATCTGGATTGGCAGTTGCTCGCGCTTTTGGCATTGAATTATAATGATCGCCCCAATGAATAGCAAGATATGGCGGTCAAAAAATATGCAAGTCCAACAGTCAGAAAAAATAGCACAAATTTGAAGATTACTCTGAGTAAAAAATACGATCCATCAGTGATTTATTCATGCGTTAGCCATTAACATCATTCCCGGATTGGGAACGATAGCTGCCATAGGACTTATTTTTAAACAGGGCATTTATACTTGGAAAAAATTATGTTAACGGTATTTTATATGTTAAATATTATGGGAATTACGGTAGGCTCGTCTATTTGCTCACCGGACATTCCAAACTTCAATAGTAGTTAAAGTATGTTTCATTATTTTAGGATCGATGGCTTGTCAAGATCTCTATTGTATTGGGTCAGCAATCACAGACGACATCATCAATATAGCGATCGCCCAGGAGATTCTCACTCTCCTCATTGTTTTGAAACCAAAAAATTAAATACTATCCAAGGACTATGGCACGCTCAGATAGGCTGGACTTTTACCCATAAAATTACCAATGTTTTTGTATTCGCTAAAGACTTACTCAAAGACCAGACAATTGTCAAGTTAAATAGTTGGTACTATGTCTGGGTTTTACTAGGCTTGATTATACCAACTCTCAGAGGAGGTATTATTACGGGAACGAGTTGGGGATTGCTGTCTGTTTTTCTGTGGGGAGGTTGCCTTCGCTTATTCTTATCCTATCATTTCACGCAAAGTATTAACTCAATTACTCATCTCTATGGAAGTCATCCTTTCAATACTCATGAATGGAGTACAAACAATATTTTGCTCGCATTACAAACATTAGGAGAAGCATGGCATAATAACCATCATGCCTTTCCGAATTCTGCAAAATTTGGTTGACAATTTTGGCAAATATATCTAGGGTATTGGGTGATTCGAGCATTAGAACAAGTGGGCTTGGTTTGGGATGTCAAAGTTCCTAAGAAGGAGGCTATCGCTGCCAAAGAATAATTGGAGTTGACAAGGTAGATATTCCTCTGTTATAATGCGAATCCTATAAAAAACGAAAACGAGAAGAAAAAATGCAGGAAACTCAAGGCAAACTAAGAGGATGTTTGGAAACACGTAGAGGTAAGAAATGTTTCATGCTAGTCGGCGCAGCATAAGTCGAATCATGGCTATGTAGATAAAGGATTCTGATGAAGCAGGATCGGGTTCATAATCCATGTTGAGACGACGGCACCAATGTAGCCAGGAGTAAGTGGAATGGCACTGACGACGAAGGAGTGAAAAAAAGCTCCAAGGCGTGCTAGATAAGGATTATAGCCCTGAAGCCTAGTAAGCTATTACCCATAATCATGCCCAATCGAGCTGATATTCTCAAGTGTCAATTGGCTTCAAAGCAATCGCTTTACCATTCCGACAGGTGCTGCCAGAATCAGACATTCAACAGTTATGCCGACCCGACCCGGAGCAAGAAAACGTCCCTCGTTCGCCATCGATTGTTTTCGCCGGTGGTTACCCTGTGGATGTTCTTGCTGTGTCCCTTGACAGGGCTCGGTATGAGATACTATCGGATCATACCTGTCAAGGGACACAGGATGCAGGTCATCGATTCAGCCTCTACTCGCACATTAGCAGTCAGTAAGGTTGTGGCCTGGTGCAGCGGGAGAGCAGGCCCCCGAGGAGGACACGCTTTACCGAAGGCAAAGCCAGAAAACCTCTACCCGATCGCGTAGCGTGGCGCAGCCATACGAGTAGTGGAGCGTATGCACGACCTTACCGTACAAAAGCTAGAAGCTAAAGTTACTGCGAGGGCAGCTTTGCGGGGCGGGGTGCGGTTTACGAGTGTGCCTGCTAGATGGCTCTTCCGTGATTATGAGCGACACAACGAGCGCAATCTTAAGGCTTATCCTCAACACTCAAATCAACTAAAGGGCAGTATCACTTGACATGCGTGATAATATATTATATCACGCTATGTCAAGTGATACTGGGTTGTGGTTTTCGTTTGAGCGCGAATCGTCGTTATGTTTAGCTTGGGTGTGGTCAAAAGTAGTTGATAGAGTAGAGAATCAATTTTGTCGCCAGGCTCAAAATTGATAATCATTACCATTCTCGTCAGCCAAAAACAATAAAGTATTACTTGACATCCGCGATCAAATATTATATAATAAGAGATCATATGGAGTGGTTGTTTATCGTAATTGAGGAAAGTAGGTAAGTGTAAATGGCAATATATAGTCATAGGTGCAGAAATCGCTGAAAGCATTTCTGGGAGAGGTTTTCAGCTATCTCGATCCCAATTTACTCCTGCCCTCGTTTAATTGTGAGCGCCTCACGCTCTTGCATTCTGGAAAGAAATATGGCAGTATTGAAATAGAGAGAAAACTAAATGTCAACACTGCCATGAAGAAAGACTACACCGATGTCCGATACGGAAGTTTGTGAATTATTGTTCAATGCCATTCGCGAACGAGAACCTAATTTAGTGGATAAGGTACAAGGTCTAGACGGGGAATTGTTAAAATTATTGCGGATTATTTGCTTGCAACTAATGTTGATGATTTTCACCTACTTAAGTTCTCAGGTAACAGCAGATGGGAAGGAAAAAGGGTATAAAGTTCACCGTCATCTACGAGTAGAATATTTCTGATATTTGGTCCGATAGAAGTAGAATCACCCTATCTGTGGTGCCGCAAAACGCTCACAAGGGTTACGTCCCGTCAAAGACAAACTAGGTATTACTGATCTCAGACGTTCTGTAGCTTTAGAAAAAGCCTTAGTAGATTTTGGAGCTTGTCAATCTTATTTGCAAGCGGCTAAGCAATTTGAACAACACTATGGATGGGAGTATCGATCGTTATCGAATCAGAAGATCGGTCGTCAAAACGGCTCCACAAGCAGAGGAATATGTTGCTCGACGACTATAAAGTTCAAGAGCCGAATATAATAAACCTCTTGATTCCAGACCAGGAGAACCACAAATTTTACTTAGGCTTGATGGTAGTCATATTTGTACTGGTATCTTTCAATTAGCTGAAACGAAAGAGTTAACAAAAAAACGACAACTGCCGAAAAAATAACCGACGACAGAGTAGTGGAACCTGTGAAGTTAGAGTAGGTTTCGCGCGTCCACTTGAAGATAAAGAAAAACGCCATTTTGTATGTGCAAGAATGAGCAAGTATCCAGAGGTGGTAAATCTATTGGTAAGTGCGGCAATAGATCGAGGTATGTCTTCACTTAGTAAAGTCTATGCAGTAGGAGATGGTGCTCATGGGCTATGCTCAGCTCAGAACTGCAAAAACAATTTAACAACTTACAATTTATCCTAGATCGTTGCCATCTCAAACAACATCTTTATGAAACGGCTGAAGCTCTAGGACTAGAGGGAAGCAAAAAGCATAATTTGGTAAATAAAGAACTCTAATTTATTGATGCCGGGAAAGTACAACAACTATTGACAAACTTCAAGAAATATCTGGTTGGTAGTGACGGTTCGGTGGAGTTGACTGCCAAAGGGAAAGATCGTTTAGCCCGTTTGTGTAAGGATCTTAAACAATTTGATAATTGCATTAATTATGGGCTACCAACTTAAGCCGGGACAGTAAGTCTGGGTAAGGGATTCGACGGTTGTCTAAAAGATGACTGTCGTGGCAGAGGGAGTTCACCCATATGGTTTACCACCCACTCAAATAAGTTGGGAGACCCAGTCATAGGGGGCAATACTTCGGAATCTATCTCTGTAGATATCTCCCGTCAGACTTGGCGGGGTGTTGACAACAGAGAAAGGTCTGGGGCGCACAGTCCCTATATAGGGGCATCTGGTCAAATTGTCGAAGCGACGGGTTGGATACAGCATCCCTATGGGATGATCGAGCTAGTTGCCCATCTCGGGCCCATGAGTAGTCCCGGGTTAAAACCGGTTTCCTGCCAGGATTTATCTTCCATGATTAATAGAGAAGAATAGCCGATGAAAAAAAATCCTATTACCTTGAAGTTATTGGGTCAGATAGAGGCAACTTTAGCTTTCCAGTTTGGTGCCAACGGTAGCCCAGTCCAAGCTCAAATAGTACCTGACGCCACCCTGCCAAGTAATTCCCGGGTTACCAGGGATGGCACAAGCTTCACCATTGACGGGGGAACAGTCAGGGTCCCAACCATTTTCACAGTTTTACTGAATTTTCTGTTCCCACTGGCGCCGAAGCATTCTTCAACAATGCAGAAGGCATTGAGAACATCATTACCCGCGTTACGGGGGACACAATATCCAATATTGATGGATTAATTCGCGCGGGGGGCGATGCTAACCTGTTTCTCCTTAACCTCAACGGCATTGTTTTTGAATCAAATGCCAGACTCGACATCGGTGGTTCGTTTTTTGCCAGTACCGCTGACAGGATGCTGTTTGATGATGGTAGCAGCTTCAGCGCCACAAATCCGGCAAGTAAGCCATTGCTGACGATTAATGTTCCCATTGGCTTACAATGGAATGGACAGAATCAAGGAACCATTCTAGTAAGAGGCACTGGACAGCATCTCAAGGTTGAAGGACGCATAGTTTCACCATCGGTTGTCGGAGCAGGTCAAAGCGACACAGGTCTGCGGGTAAACCCCGGTACGGTAAGACCCTAGCTCTAGTTGGGGGGAATGTCAGTTTTGATGGTGGGATATTGACAGCACCAGGAGGACGAGTAGAATTAGGTGCTCTCGCCCAAGGAAAGGTTGAGTTCAATCAATTTGACGGCAGTTTGAACTATGAGGGAGTGGAAAGTTTCGGTGACATCCTACTCGAGAGACAAGCATTAGTTGATGCTAGTGGGGTTGGTGGGAGCGCAATTCAGGTACAAGGACGAAGTCTGGAACTCCGGGATGGTTCATTGATTGGTAGTGATAAATATGTAGTGATAGAACATTCCATCCCTCTATTAATCCTTACTTTTCTTAGGAATGATATAACAGCTCTTTATCTTAGCCAAATTGATAGCAATGATAAAATATTCTCATGTATAGCCCATCAGAAAAATGCTCTTATGTTATTAGTCAAAAGCGAGTATAGACTTATGAACACATCATCATCTTTAGGGTCGCGACCCAATTGCCCTTATTGTAATTGTGAGCGAACAGTAAAAAATGGTAGTACTCATAATAAAAAGCAAAAATATGTAAAAAATCGGCAATAAATTGAAAACCCGACAGCAGGTATCGTCCGAAAAGAAAAAGAATATAGATGAGCTATTACTTGAAAGAATAGGCAAGTATTGCGCGTCGAGTAAAGCTTTCACAAACCTGGCGTTAATAAAAAATCTGCCGTGAGATAAAGGTTTCAGACAAGCCCAAAGGAAAATTGACTATTGAATGTGATGAAATGTGGTCTTGGGAATAAAGAAAACAAACACTTGATACAAAAACAAGAGAAATTGTAGGAGTTGGGCGATCGCAAAAAAATTGTGGAAATATTTACCTTTATCGACGCATTTTTTTACTTTTTGGGAAGCATATAACACAGTAATACCGAAGTCATAAAGCGGTAGGTAAAGAAACTGGAAAAACTAATCATATTGAAAGGTTAAACAACGAGGCAAAGAATTAGTCGCTTGGTTCGGAAAACATTATCATTCTCTAAGAAGAAAATCACGCGATTTGGTATTTTGTGCATGATTACAGTGCGATTTTTTTTATTGTAAAATGACTTGACACAGGTCCAAAAAAATGGAACACTAGCAGGGTTCCATTAGCCCTGACAACTTTTAGATGATGGTGGTGAAAGCCCACCCCTCCAGGTGCAGGAGTGACAGCACTCTTCCGACGGTAGCGATGGCATCAATCCGTAAAGCGGGAGAGAAAGGCGCAATAACTGGCAGCTTAAACCGGTTACCGTCAAGCAAGTAGTCATGGTGAGCAAAAGCAAAGGCTCATAAGTGTCGTTATACCAAACCAGCGAAAAGGCTGATACGCTGGCCCAAAAGGGAAAGGATACAGGTCATTGGCGGTTGTAATTCGACCAATAAGCACTGACAACAAACCCGGCATATAGAGTCCACCTAAAACTACGACCAATCATCTAGAGGAACGAAGTAAACCAGGTACATACTCTCAACCACCGGTCGATAGGTTGAGTAGCCACCACAGGCGCAACATCTGCTCTCCGGAAGGCAGGTTGTATCTGGGAAAGATTTCGAGGAGAAGCCAACGCCTGTCTGTAATGGATAGGATATGCAGGTGCGATTCGTTCAGGCGTAAACCGGTGACGGTGAAAGTCTGGTCTGGTTTCATTTGCTAGACAACTCTGGTTATCATGGGGGTTAAATTCCCTCTCCCCAGGTGTGGGGGGTCGAGGGTACTACCGGTCCTTAGTGCTGCGGAGTCACATCGCCGTGGTGCTCCGCTAGGACTTAAATGTAGGGTAGCTGGCAGCCTAAGCTAGCAACACCGCGCTTGTTAGATGTTCATGGTTAGAACAAGCGAACCTGTGTAAGCCTCGTCACCTATAACCAGCGGAATAAGGCTGATACGCTGGCCCAAAAGGGAAATGGTAGTTAGTGTTGGTAATCTGTACTTACTAGCATCGCACTCGAAGAACTCCCGGGGTATAGCAGGAACCTAAAAGCATCGAGAAATGATACCAGGGAACGAAGTAACCTCTTGTGTGCAGTTCGGCTCAACGGGGCCGAACCAGTTAGATGTACGTCCGCGTAGCGTGCGCGGAGCGCATAGCGCAAGCCACGAGGGGAAGGATGTCCTAAGAAGCAAATGCCCGGGGTAATGCCCGTGGATAAGCTGACGTCGGACGGATATGGTAAGAAGCCTTTGGTGAAAGTAGCCCTAATATGTCGCAAAACTTAGGAGAAATCCAAAAGTATGAATATGGACTAGAGTCTCAGCCGGGTAAAGTTCAGAGCCCCGATAAATCAGGAATGGGGAAATGTTAGTAAAGAGCGGTTAGACCGGTTTGCTGAACTACCCTCCGCGAACCTTCCGGAGCTGAAATCATTAACGGTCCAATAGGATTGACCATAAGGGGTAAAATTACAGAGGGTAAGGGGAAACGGGGTGACCTAATTATTGATGATGATATGCCTAAGGACAAGCCCCAGCGGTGAAAGTCGCAAGTCCGGTTTCGCTCTTGGAGGGTTGGGAAGTGATTCCCAGCTCGACCCCGACCACGCCCTCACGGTAACGTTAATTGTAAAGTTGTAAGTAGCAATACACAGGTCATGAGCACGATTTCCGAATCGATGAATGAATGAAAGGATACCCCCTGGCCTCGGCTGGAGCGGGTAGTCTTTAAGTTGCAAAAGCGAATTTACAGAGCGGCAATGGAAGGCGTAATAAGCGACCAGTTCGCAGACTCCAAAGGTTACTGGTAAAATCCCGGGCTGCCAAAAGTCTAGCGGTACGACAGGTAACTCAAGACAACCAGGGAAAGAAGACGGCGGGAGTGGACAGTGTAAAAGCACTGACCCCAAAGCAACGCTCAGAACTGGTAGGACGGATTGAAATCTCAAACAAGGCCAAACCTACACGTCGTGTATGGATACCAAAGCCGGGGAGAGAGGAGAAGCGTCCTTTAGGAATACCAACGATGTACGACCGTGCGACACAGGGACTCCTCAAGATTGCGCTCGAACCCGAATGGGAAGCGTACATGGAAGGGAACTCCTATGGATTCAGACCGGGTCGGGGATGCCACGATGCAATCAAGGCAATATTTAACAGCATCAGATATAAACCCAAGTGGGTATTGGATGCCGATATTGCAAAATGTTTCGATAAGATTGACCACAAAGCGCTAATAAAAAAATTAAATACAACGTCACCAATCCGTAAGCAGATACGGGCATGGTTAAAAGCCGGGGTGATAGACAAAGGAGAATGGCATGCAACCGAAGCGGGAACACCCCAAGGGGGAGTCATATCACCACTACTAGCCAACATAGCCCTACATGGACTAGAGGAGGCAGTAAAGGAACTCGCCAGGACACAAAAAGAAAAGCAAAAGCTGACAGTAGTCAGGTATGCTGATGACTTTGTGGTAATGCATGAAGATAGGGGAATGATAGACAGAGCGCAGATAGTGGTGGCAGAATGGCTAAAGGGAATAGGGCTAGAATTGAAAGCCGAGAAGACAAAAATAGCTCATACGCTAAAAGGAGAAAGCCCGGGGTTTGACTTCCTGGGTTTCAAAGTAAGGCAATATGAGATAGGTAAATACAGAACCGGCAAGTCAACCAACGGAACACCCCTAGGATTCAAAACCCTAATCAAACCCAGTAATAAGTCCATAGGGAAGCATAAAGAACGGCTATCAGAAATGGTGGCCAGCCATAAAGCAGCACCACAAGCAGCCTTAATAAGTAAGCTAAACCCGATAATACGGGGATGGTCAAACTATTATAGGACAGTGGTAAGTAAAGAAACATACAGCTACATGGACCACTACCTATGGACCATTCTCTGGCAGTGGGCAAAAAGGAGACATCCCAATAAATCCAGTCATTGGATAGCTCGTAAGTACTGGTCCCTGAGTGAGAACGGTAAATGGCGATTCCGGTGCCAAATAGGAGAGGAAGAAATAACGCTGTACAGACACTCCGAAACTGAGATAATCAGGCACATAAAAGTGAAAGGTACAGCAAGCCCATATGACGGGAACCTTACATATTGGAGTACGAGATTAGGCAAAAGCCCCGAGCTAAATAAGAGGGTAGCAACGCTACTCAAGAGACAAAAGGGAAAGTGCCAACAATGCGGATTAACGTTTATGGATGGTGACAAGTGGGAAGTTGACCATATCAAGCCCCTCTCATTAGGGGGTAAAAACCAGTACGACAACCTACAGTTACTACACAAACATTGCCACGATATAAAGACTGCCAGCGATGGTAGTCACAGCCGTACCCATGACAAGGGTGGCGTTACTGAGGAGCCGGATGATGCGAAAGTATCAAGTCCGGTTTTGGAGACGAGTCGGAGGGGTGACCCTCTGGCTTAGTTTAATACAAATGCTTGTCGGGTTAGTTGTGCCATCACTACATGTTTATCACTACCCCCATTGATATTTCAAGTCTGCTGGGAAGAGATTTCTGTCAAGTGAGTCAAGATAGTTCTTTCGTCATCACCGGACGGGCGGGTTACCTGGGAGTCCTAGGGACTATCTTACTGGTAACCTTGTGAGAGTTGGCTTGGTAGACCCAGTCATAGGGGGCAATACTTCTGAATCTACCTCTGTCGATATATCTCGTCAGACTTGGCTGGGTGTTGACAACAGAGAAAGGTCTGGGGCGCACAGTCCCTATATAGGGGCATCTGGTCAAATTGTCGAAGCGACGGGTTGGATACGGCATCCCGATGGGACGATCGAGCTAGTTGCCTATCTCGGGCCATGAGTAGTCCCGGGTTAAAACCTGTTGAGTGCAGCGATCTGAGATAATGCTCAATGTAAATTACAATAGTCCGGACCGTTTTGGCTGTACGTAGCTGCAAGCCTTGCGATGCACTCGGGGCGCGCTACTCGCACTACCCCTCGCGCATCGCAGCGTCAGCCTTTGCTCGATAGAGCAATTTTAGGCAAGTTAGCCCTGGGGCAGACATTGAAAAAAATAAGGCGCTTTTGGTTGCAACCCTTGTGTTGTGGTCGTTCTGAGGGTCTAAAAACTGTCCGGAGTATTGTAGAATGAAATAGCCCTGCCGATCTGTCCAGTTGATAAACCTCTAGCCATCCCCGATCGGGATCGAAGATAGCATAAGTAGGAAGAAGCAGGATCTGCTCGTAGTAGTACCATTTTCCTGGGGGATGTTTGGATTGTGCGATGAGTTCTAGCCTAACGTAGTCAAATACGGAACGCTAGCCTAGGAAACTAGGAACTCTGATATTCATGGGGGTTAAATTCCCTCTCCCCAGGCGCGGGGGTAACCGCGTGAGGTGCTGCGGAGTAACATCACCGTGGTGCCTCCCGAGGACTTAAATGTAGGATAGCTGACAGCCTAAGTCGGTGACGCCGCGCTTGTTAGATGTCCAAGGTCAGAACAAGCAAATTCATGTAAGCCTCGTCACATCCAACCAGCGAAATAAGGCTTTATGCGCTGGCCCAAAAGGGAAAGTAGTTAGTATTGGTTATTATCCATGACCAATATCGTGCTCGAAGAACTACCGGGGTAAAGTGGAGACCTAAAGGCATCGCGCTTCGGATATCAGGGAACGAAGTAACTACTCGTGTACTGTCCGATCGGACCAGTCAGATGTGAAGCGCAAGTCACGGGTAGAGAGATGGCCCAAGAAGCAAATGCCTGGAGTAATGTCTAGGATAAGCAGACGTGCGGTGAGGGTGGGTGATAGTAGGAAGTCTCGGGTAAAAGTAGCTCTAAAACGTTATCAGCCCTTCACTGCGAAGTGATGAGGAATAAATTACTGGTAAAACGGACGTGAAAATGGTGATACTAAAGGTTATCCGGCAGCGCCACTCACCAACCAGTGAAGGAGCAAAATCGCATGAGACAAGGGACAATGAGAGTAATGTGCGATTCGTTTAGTGTAAACCACCGGCGATAAGTCGATGGGGGACCACTGGCAGGGTTCCATCAGCCCTGACAACTTCTAGATGATGGTGGTGAAAGTCCACCCCTCCAGGTGCAGGAGTGACAGCACTTACCCGACGGTAGCGATGGCATCAATCCGTAAAGCGGGTAAGAAAGGCGCAGTGCGAATCGTTTTGGCGTAAGTCTGAAATATGGCGATCGCCGGGCTGGTTAATACCAGCAACTCTGGTCATCATGGGGTTCAATTCCCCTTCCCCCAGGTACGGGGGTGACCGCGTGAGGTGCTGCGGAGTAACATTACCGTGGTGCCTCCCGAGGACAAATGTAGGATAAGGTCTCAGCCCAGAGACCGACGCCGCATGGCTGCGCCACGCTGCGCGATCGGAAAGAGGCTCATGGTTAGAGCAAGCGAATCCCTGTAAGCATCGTCATCTTAAACAAGCGAAAAGAGGCTGACACGCTTGGTGCAAAATGCGCACGCAGTCCGCGTATCAGTGGTTGCACGTCACTGATATCGTACCCGAAATGACTGCCGGTGTATAGGGGAGACCTAAAAGCCTCGTGAAATGATACCAGGGAACGTTCCGGACAAGAGCGGTGCTGTCCAGATGGACAAGTCAGATGTGCGTCCGCGTAGCGTGCGCGCAGCGCCTAGCGCATGCCCGCGTGGGGAGGGAGGTCCTAAGAAGCTAATGCCCGGGGTAATGCCTGTGGATATGCAGACGTAGGACGGATATGGTAAAAAGCTCTAGGAGATAGTAGCCCTCTAAACGTGCTTAACCAGTGGCAACACTAGGTAGTAATGATGGACTGAAATCCTAACCGGGTAAAAAATTTAGAGGCCCCATACGGGCACCTGTTAGTAAAGAACGGTCATAGTGGTTTTCTAGTTCTCCCCCGTAAACCTTCCGGAGTTAGGTACTCAACTAGTTCATGACTGACCATAAAGGGGCTATATTTCATAGGGCAAGGGACAACGGGAGTAATCCCTAGTAATCCTACCCGTGACAAGGGTTTACCAACCAGTAGCCGTGTGCGGTGAAAGTCGCTCTTCAGGTTCCGAATGGGAGGATTGTCCCGCGAGGGACAGCTCGACCCCGACCATAACTGGTAGCCTGAACCAGTTACCGCCAAGCAAGTAGTCATGGTGAGCGAAAGCAAAGACTCATATAAGTGTCGTTACATTGAACCAGCGAAAAGGCTGATGCGCTGGCCCAAAAGGGAAAGGATACAGGTCATTGGCGGTTGTTTTTCCGACCAATAAGCACTGACAATAAACCCGGCATAGAAAGTCCACCTAAAACTACGACCAATCATCTAGAGGAACGAAGTAAACCAGGTACATACTCTCAACCACAGGTCGATAGGTTGAGTAGCCACCACAGGCGCAACATCTGCTTTTATTTGGCAGGTTGTATCTGGGAGAGATTTCGTGGAGAAGCTAACGCCCTTCTGTAATGGACGGGATATGCTGACGCCCTCACGGTAACGTCAATTGTGAAGTTGTAAGTAGCAATGCATACGTCATGAGCACGATCTCCGAATCGATGAATGAATGGAAGGATACCCCCTGGCGAAAGTTGGATCGGGTAGTCTTTAAGTTGCAAAAACGAATTTACAGAGCGGCAATGGAAGGCAATAAGCGAACGGTTCGCAGACTCCAAAGGTTACTGGTAAAATCCCGGGCTGCCAAAAGTCTAGCGGTACGACAGGTAACTCAAGACAACCAGGGAAAGAAGACAGCGGGAGTGGACGGTGTAAAAGCACTGACCCCAAAGCAACGCTTAGAACTGGTAGGACAAATTGAAATCTCAAACAAGGCCAAACCTACACGTCGTGTATGGATACCAAAACCAGGGAGAGACGAAAAGCGTCCACTAGGAATACCAACGATGTACGACCGGGCGACACAAGGACTCCTCAAAATTGCGCTTGAACCCGAATGGGAGGCGCATATGGAAGGAAACTCCTATGGTTTCAGACCGGGTAGGGGATGTCACGATGCAATACAGGCAATATTCGGAAGCATCAAACAAAAATCAAAGTGGGTATTGGATGCTGATATTGCAAAATGTTTTGACAAGATAGACCACAGGGCGCTACTGGAAAAACTGAATACAACATCACCCATTCCTAGACAAATACGGGCATGGTTAAAAGCCGGTGTGATGGACAAAGGGGAGTGGCACGCAACCGAGGCGGGAACGCCCCAAGGGGGTGTCATATCCCCACTGCTAGCCAACATAGCCCTCCACGGGTTAGAGGAGGCAGTAAAGAAACTCGCTATGACACAAAGGGAAAAGCAGAAGCTAACAGTAGTTAGATATGCAGACGACTTTGTGATAATGCACGAGGATAGGGAGATGATAGACAGAGCGCAGACAGTGGTAGCAGAGTGGCTAAAAGGAATGGGGTTAGAGCTGAAAGCCGAAAAGACAAAGATAGCCCACACACTAATCGAAGAAAACCCGGGGTTTGATTTCCTAGGATTCAACGTAAGGCAACATCAGGTGGGAAAACACAGAACCGGCAAATCAACTCAGGGAACACCCCTAGGCTACAAAACCCTAATCAAACCCAGTAAAAAGTCCATAGGGAAACATAAAGAACGGTTATCAGAAGTGGTAACTAGCCATAAAACAATACCGCAAGAGGCCTTGATAAGTAGGCTAAACCCAATAATACGGGGATGGTCAAACTATTACAGGACAGTGGTAAGTAAGGAAACTTACAACGATATGGATAAATACCTATGGAACATCCTATGGCAATGGGCCAAAAGGAGGCACCCTAATAAGTCAAGTCACTGGATAGCCCGTAAGTACTGGTCCGTAGACCAGGATGGTAAATGGCGATTCCGATGTAAGACAGGAGAGGGAGAGATAACGCTGCGCAAACACTCCGAAACTGAGATAGTCAGACACGTAAAAGTGAAAGGAATAGCAAGCCCATATGACGGGAACCTTACATATTGGAGTACAAGGTTAGGCAAAAACCCCGAATTGAGTAAGAGGGTAGCAACGCTACTTAAGAAGCAAAAAGGAAAATGCCAACACTGCGGACTAACATTCAAGGACAGTGACAAATGGGAAGTTGACCAGATCAAGCCCCTTTCATTAGGAGGTAAGGACCGGTATGACAACCTACAATTACTGCACAAGCATTGCCACGACTCAAAGACTGTCAACGATGGCAGCAAAAACAGCCGTACCCATGACAAGGGTGATGTTGCCGAGGAGCCGGATGAGGTGAAAGTCTCACGTCCGGTTCTGAAGACGAGTCGGTCCGGTGACGGACTGGCTTAGTTTAATCTCTAGTAATCCTACCATTGACTTGGGCCTACTACCCAGTAGCCGTGTGCGGTGAAAGTCGCATGCACGGTTTCGAATGGGAGGGTTGGAAAGCGATTTCCAGCTCGACCCCTAATTAATCGAGTATTCGCCACCTTCGGTGTCCGACAAAAAACTCCATCGCGATTATTGGCACTTCTCCTTCCCTGTGGGGGGTGTAGCTTCTGTGTCCCTCGGGTAGTGCGAGTAGCGCTCCCGAGGGACACAGAAGACGAGTTTGGTTCGTCCGGTTGGGGGGGATGACCGATCGCACGTAAAACCAATCCGGCGCTAAAGAAACTATTTTTCCATCTACAGTAGCGCAGATATCGCAGTTAGTACCGATTAATGCCTGGGGTAAAATGCGTCCAGCGATTCCCAAGCTTTCGGTTAACGCTGCTGCTAGCGGGGGTTGATTGAAGTTGTCAACGGGGTCGTCTGGTATAGGAAAATCAGGAGGTAATTTCTCCCAAATGATTATCGGTTTACTGATAGTTATGGCCATGATAATCTTTCCCCCGTGCTGTTATCATTATTATGAGGGAGGAGGTGCGATTCGTTTCGGTATAAATCAGAAATGATGAAATCCGGGTTGGGCGCAAGCTCAACAACTCAGGTCCGGAATGGGGGTTCAATTCCCCTCCCCCGCGGGGGTGACACCAGACCTCGGTGCTGCGTCCTAACATCGCCCCCGGTGCTGAGCGAGGTCTTAAATATAGGATTAAACTAAGCCAACGGGTCACCCCGCCGACTCGTCTTCAGAACCGGACGTGAGACTTTCACCTCATCCGGCTCCTCAGTTTCGCCATCCTTGTCATGGATACGGCCTTTGTCACCATCTCTGGCAGACTTTACATCATGGCAATAATCATGCAGCAACTGTAGGTTGGTATACCAGTCTTTACCTCCTTTAGAAACTGGTAGAATATGGTCAACCTCCCATTTGTCGCCATCTTTGAATTTCAGTCCGCAGTGCACACACTTACCATCCTGCTCTTTTAGCAGTCTGATAACTCTAGCGCTCACATCCGGGCTTTTTCTCAGTCTTTTGCTCCAATAAACCAGATTACCGTCAAACGGGCTAGCTGTCCCCTTAACCTTTACGTGTCTGTGCGATTCGTTCTAGCCTAACGTGGTCAAACACGGAACGCTAGCCCGGTTTCATTAGCCGGGAACTCTGACCGCATGGGGGTTAAATTCCCCTCCCCCCAGGTACGGGGGTGACACCGGTCCTCGGTGCTACGAAGCGACATCATCGTGGTGCTAAGCGAGGACTCAAATGTAGGATAACTGGCAGCCTAAGCCGGTGACGCCGCTAGGAAAGATATCCAAGGTTAGAGCAGGCAAACATGTGCAAGCCTCGTTATAAGGAACCAGCGAAATAAGGCTATATGCGCTGGCCTAAAAAGGAAATGGTAGCTAGTATTAGTTTTAGACTCTGGCTAATATAGTACTCAAATAGCTCCCGGGGTATAGTGTGGACCTAAAGGTATCGCGAAATGTTGTTAGGGAACGAAGTAACCTCTCGTGTGCTGTCCATCAGGACAAGTTAGATGTTAAGCGCAAGCCACGGGGGGAGGGATGGCCCAAGAAGCGAATGCCCGGGGTAATTCCTGGGATAACATCTACAGTAATGTAGATGATGCTGGGTAGCCAGCGCTGACGTGGGTCGGTGATACTAGGAAGCTGCTGGAATGAGTAATCCTAAAAAGCCACGGAACTAATCCGAAACGCAAGTGGAGGATAAGGTATGGATAACTGGTAAAACTGACTTGAAAATGGTGATACTAACGGTTATCAGAACAACCACTCGCTAAACCAGGAAAGGGAAGAAAAGACAGGCGGCAAGGGCTAACGGAAGTAATTCCTATTAAGTCTACCTATGAAAAGGGCCTAGTACCCAGTAGCCGGATGCGGTGAAAATCGCAAGTCCGGTTCCTCAAGGGAGGGTCGGGAAGCGATTCCCGGCTCGACCCCATCCGATTATTTCAGTTTCAGAGTATCGGTTTAGCTTCATTCCTCCATCTTCTTTAGACTTGCCAGCGAACCTCCACCGGTCTTTCCCGGTCATACCCCAGTACTTACTAGCAATCCATTTGCCCGTTTTGTTAGGATGTCTTCTCTTTGCCCATCGCCATAACAACTTCCATAAGTAGTTATCCATAGAGCTGTAAGTTTCTTTACTTACCACCGTCCTATAATAGTTGCTCCATCCCCTTATCATCGGGTTTAGTCTTGCTATTAAGGCCGTTTGCGGTGCCCCTTTATGGCGGCGAACTATCTCTGATAGCTGCTCTTTATGATTCCTTATGGATTTATCGCTAGGCTTGATTAGGGTCTTGAATCCTAGGGGGGTTCCGTTACAGAGTTTGCCGCTTCTGTGTTTCCCTACTTTATATTGTCGGATATTGAACCCTAAGAAGTCAAATCCAGGGCTCTCTCCTTCCAATGTGTGGGATATCTTCGTTTTCTCGGCTTTTTGCTCCAGCCCTATTCCCTTCAACCACTCCTCAATCACTCCTTGAGCTTCCTCAATCATCGACCGGTCATTATGTATTACCACAAAGTCATCCGCATATCTTACTACGGTTAACTTCTCCTTCTCTCTTTTTGTGTGAGCGAGACCCATTACTACCCCTTCCAGCCCATGTAAAGCTATATTGGCTAGTAATGGAGATATAACCCCACCTTGGGGAGTTCCGGCTTCTGTGGATTCCATCCTTCCCCGGTCCATCACCCCAGCTTTTAGCCATGCCCGTATTTGTTTACGGATTGGTGACGTAGTATTCAATTTCTTTAGGAGCGCGGAATGGTCAATTTCGTCGAAACACTTCGCAATATCCGCATCTAACACCCATTTCGATTTTTGACTGATGCTAGCGAATATCGCTGCAACTGCATCATGACATCCCCTACCTGGTCTAAACCCGTAGGAATTGGCTTCCATATACGCTTCCCATTCAGGCTCTAGCGCTTCTTTAACCAATCCCTGAAGTGCGCGGTCGTGCATCGTTGGTATTCCTAATGGCCGCTTCTCCTCCCTTCGTGGCTTCGGTATCCACACTCTTCGTGTGGCTTTTGCCTTCGCCTTTCGAGTAACTTTGATTTGACCTACCAGTTCGATACGTTCTTTTGGGGTCAGTGCTTTCACACCATCCACACCAGCCGTCTTCTTTCCCTGGTTTTGTTGTGTTACCTGCCGTACCGCTATCATCTTCGCGGACCATGACCTATTTAGTAATCCTTGGAGCTTACGAACCTTCTGCTTATTACCTTCCAGTGCCGCTCTGTAAATTCGCTTTTGCAGCTTAAAAACTATCCTTTCCAGCTTTCGCCAGGCGACAGTCTTCCATTCATACTCTTGTCTTTCGACTAAGTTCCGTGACATATTCACTACTACTTACAACTTCACAATTGACGAGACCGTGAGGGCGTCAGCTTATCCTATCCATTACAGACAGGCATTTGCTTCTCCACTCAATCTCCCCCAGTTGCGTCCTGCCTTCCGGAGAGCAGATGTTACGCCTGTGGTGGCTACTCCATCTATCGACCGGTGATGGAGAGTGCTACAACCGGGTTACTTCGTTCCTACAGATGATTGGTCGTAACCTTAGACGGGTTCTCTACGCCGGGTTTATTGTCAGTGCTTATTGGTCGGGTATACATCCGCCAATGACCAGTATCCTTTCCCTTTTTGGGCCAGTGTATCAGCCTTATTACACTGGATAGGCTTTACGACGTTGCAAACCTTCGCTTAGTCGGGGTCGAGCTAGGGGTCACCCCCTAACTCTCCCATTCGGAACCGGACGTGCGACTTTCACCGCATCCGGCTACTGGCAAGTAGGGCATTGTCACTACTAGGATTACTACGGATTGCTCCACTTGTCCCTCATCTCATGCGATTTCACTCCTTTCCTGGTTGGTAAGCGGCGCTGCCAGATAACCTTTAGTATTACCATTTCCAAGTCTGTTTTACCAGTCATCCAACCTTCGAGAGGCCTCCGGCGTCTTAGAGATACTCTTACCCAAGATTTCCTACTTTAACCAACCCGCGTCAGCTGGATGAGGAACACCCCATCATATCCATAGGCGTTACCCTAGGCATTAGCTTCTCGGGCTATCTCTCCCCTCGCGGCTTGCGCTTTACATCTAACTTGTCCAATCTAGACAGCACACGAGAAGTTACTTCGTTCCCTAGTATCATTTCACGATGCTTTTAGGCCCCTGCTATACCCCGGGAGTTCTTAGAGTGCGATACTGGCCAAGTGCAAGAACCAGCACAAACTACCATTTCCCTTTTGGGCCAGCGCTTTAAGCCTTATTTCGCTGGTTCTAGATAACGAGGCGTACACAGGTTCGCTTGTTCTAGCCATTAGCATCTTTCCTAGCGGCGTCACTAGCTTAGGCTGCTAGCTATCCTACATTTAAGTCCTTGCTCCGCACCACCGTGATGTGACTCAGCAGCACTAAGGACCGGTGTTACTCCCACACTTGGAGAGAGGGAATCTAACCCCCATGAATACCAGAGTTACCAGTTTGGACCTGGCCTAGCGTTCCGTAGTTGCCCACGTTAGACTAGAACGAATCGCACTACGCTCATCATAGTTACTTGCTCGACGATGACCGGTCTAGGCTCCCAGCCATAGCGCCTTTCCTTCCCGCTTCACGGATTGATGCCATCGCTACCGTGGGGAGGGTGCTGTCACTCCTGCACCTGGAGGGGCGGGCTTTCACCACCATCACCTGTAAGTTCTCGGGACTTACGAAATCCCGGTAGCGGTCCCCCTCCTTGACTTGTGTCAAGTTAGTTTACGCTAAACGAATCGCACATAAACCCTAGCCTAAAGGGTGACTAGGAAAGAAGTCCATGGTTAGAACAAGGGAATCCCTGTAAGCGTCGTAAACATTAACAAGCGAAAAAGGCGCTCCACCCTTGGTGCAAAATGCGCAAGCAGTCCGCGTATCAGTATTATTCTTTTACTGATATCGTACCCTCAATAACTGTCGGCGTATAGGGGAGACCTAAAGGCTTCGCGAAATGATACCTGCCAACGAAGTAACCCCCGTGATTCTATCCGCAAGGATAAGTCAGATGTGAAGCGCATGGTCACGTGGGGAGGGATGTCCTAAAAAGCTAATGCCCGGAGTAATGCCTGGGATATGCCCACGTCGGACGGTGATAGTAGGATGTTCTGGGAGAAAGTAGCTCTCTAAAAGTGCTGTACCGGTGTATCGACCCACCAGGTAGTAATGTGGACTAAAATCCTATCCAGGTAAAAAACAGGGGGTACGGGCACCTGTTAGTAAAGAGCGGTTCTGGTGGTTTACCAGTTTATCCCCCGCTCACCTTCCGGAGGTAGGTAGTCAAATAGTCCCTCAGACCACCATAAAGGAGCCAAATTTCATGGGGCAAGGGACAACGGGAGTAATCCCTAGTAATTCTGTCAGTGACAGTGACCTACTACCCACAAGTAGCCTGGTGCGGTGAAAGTCGCTCTTCAGGTTCGGAATGGTCGGGTCGGGGGGTGACCCCTGGATCGACCCCGATCAGCCCTTGCCCGTCCTTCCCTCCTTGTCCTTTAGCCTTATTTTTTTCAGCCAGCGATAGTTAGGGACGATCGCTTCTCAAAAGCTATCCTATAGGAAATTAAACTAAGCCAAGGAGTCACATCCTCGACTCGTCTTCAAAACCGGACGATCTGCTTTTCACCTCATCCGGCTCCTCAGTAATGCCACCCTTGTCATGGGTACGGCTATTACTACCATCATTGGCAGTCTTTATGTCGTGGCAATGTTTGTGCAACAGTTGCAAGTTGTCCCATTGGTCCTTGCCACCTAATGAGAGTGGTTTGATGTGGTCTATTTCCCACCTGTCGCTATCCTTGAATGTTAGTCCGCACTGTTGACATTTCCCTTTTTGCCTTTTGAGTAGTTTGGCTACTCGGTTATTCAACTCTGGGTTTTTGCCTAATCTTGTGCTCTAATATGTAAGGTTCCCGTCGTATGGGCTTGCTGTTCCTTTCACCTTTACATGTCTTACTATCTCTACACTCGCGTGTCGATATAGTTCTGTATCATCTTCCTGAAATCGCCATTGTGCATCTTGGCCAATTGACCAATACTTCCTGGTTATCCATCCTTTTGACTTGTTAGGGTGTCTTCTTTTTGCCCAATTCCACAGGATTTCCCATAGGTGCTTGTCCATTTCTGAGTAAGTCTCTTTGCTTACCACTGCTCTGAAGTAGTTCGCCCATCCCCGTATTACCGGGTTAAGTTTACTTATCAAAGCTGCTTGCGGAACCGCTTTATGATTCCTTAATATCTCCGCTAACCTTTCTTTATGCTTACCTATGGATTTATTACTGGGTTTGATGATGGTTTTGAATCCTAGTACTTTACCATGTGCGTTTCTACCACTTCTGTATTTGCTTACCTCATATTGCCTTACATTGAAGCCCAGGAAGTCAAATCCTGCCTCTTTTCCGTTTAGCGTATGGGTTAGCCTTGTCTTTTCTGGTTTGAGTTCTAGTCCAATTCCCTTTAGCCATTTAGCTATGACATTCTGCGCATCTTCTATCATTTTTCGGTCATCGTGCAAGACTATAAAGTCATCGGCATATCTGTCAACTTCTGACTTTTGCTTTTCCTTTTGTGTCTTTGCTAATTCCATTACTTTATCCTCTAACCCCTGTAGGGCTATATTTGCGAGTAATGGTGATATGACTCCTCCTTGTGGAGTTCCCTCCTCTGTCGGATACCATACCTTTTTATCTATCACCCCGGCTTTTAACCTTGCCCGTATCTGTTTACGGATTGGTGATGTCGTATTTAGTTTTTCCATGAGCGCTTTATGGTCAATTTTATCGAAGCATTTAGCTATGTCAGCATCTAGTACCCACTTGGGCTTGTGTTTGATACTGACAAATATGGCTCCGATTGCGTCGTGGCATCCTCTCCCTGGCCTGAATCCATAGGAGTTACCTTCAAAATACGCCTCCCATTCAGGATAAGTGCGCTATCTTCAGTAACCCCGGCGTTGCACGGTCGTACATCGTCGGTATTCCCAATGGACGCTTGGAGTCTCTCCCTGGTTTGGGTATCCACACTCGTCGCGTGGGTTTTGCCTTGTTTGAGATTTCTATCTGTCCTACCAGTTCTTGGCGCTGCTTTGGGGTCAGTGATTTCACACCATCCACACCGGCAGTTTTCTTTCCCTGGTTATCTTGTGTTACCTGTCGTACCGTTAATTTCTTAGCAGCCTGGGAGCTTACCAGTAACCTCTGGAGCCTGCGAACCATCCGCTTATCGCCACGTTGTGCCGCTCTGTAAATCCGTTTTTGTAACTTAAAGACTACCCGCTCCAGCTTATGCCAGGGGATGTTCTTCCATTCATCCATCGGCTTGGTGCCGTGTCTATGACATTTCATTACTACTCACCGCTTTACTTTTGACATTACCGTGAGGGCGTCAGCGTATCCCACTCATTACAAGTAGGCGTTTGCTTCTCCGCGAAATCTTTCCCAGGTATGACCTGCCTGATGGAAGCATATGTTGCGCCTTTGGTGGCTGCTCTACCTATCGACCGGTGGTAGAGAGTGCATACCTGGTTTACTTCGTTCCTACAGACGATTGTTCGTAGTTTTAGATGGATTCCTTGCGCCGGGTTTATTGTCAGTGCTTATTGGTCGGCACATCATCCGCCAATGACCTATATCCTTTCCCTTTTGGGCCAGTGTGTCAGCCTTATTACACTGGTTTACAGTGACGACGCTGCAATTCTTTGCTTTATGCTCATCATGACTACTTGCTCGACGTTGACCGGTGTAGGCTACCAGTTAGTGCGCCTTTCATTCCCGCTTTACGGATTGATGCCATCGCTACCGTCGGGAAAGTGCTGTTACTCCTGCACCTGGAGAGGTGGACTTTCACCACCATCATCTGTAAGTTGTCAGGGCTAATGGAACCCTGCCAGTGGTCCCCCGCCGGTGCTCCTTTATTGGTTCACCGGTGGTTTACACTGAACGAATCGCACGAAAGGTATTGTACTGTGCTTTCGATATCTCTGGGTCGAGGTATCTCCTGGTCGCTCGATGTTCCCCGAGGGCGCTAGGGGCACAAAGGGGGGAACATCGTACTCGCACAAAAGAGGAGATACCTCGCGCTACATGCGCTGCGCGCACCAGGCTGCAAACTCCGCCGAAGTGATCGCACTACCCCAGAGATATCGACGTGACACTGGCAGCGGTCCCCTGCTGGCTAAATTACAAGAAAACAAAGGTTCCGGCTTCTGCTGCGAGTTCAGTTGCCTGAATATTCAGGAAAATTCCTAGGTCACTCCCGGCAAAGCTAATCACAGCATCACTTCCCAATTGCCTAAAGCTAAGGTCATCAATGGATGATATACCGATACGACTGATGCCAATTACATCAATACCCAGTTCAAAGTCAGTAATGGTGTTAGCCATTGAAGGTACTTCGCCATTAGCGATCCAGAAAGCGTCAGCAGCAGCGCCACCGCTGATAATATTGTCGCCACCACTGCCCACAAAAAACTTGTCCTCTCCTCGACCACCAAACAGACGATCGCTGCTACCTGGGAAGAAGATGTCGTCCCCCCGACCACCAAACAGCAGGTTATTGCCGTCGCCGTTCGAGCTATCCAGAAGGTCATCTCCCGGGCCGGCGAACAAGCTATCATTAGTATCAGCAAAAAGTCGATCGTCCCCTGTACCGCCAAACAGAAGGTTATTGCCATCGCCGTCCCCAGCGTCGAGGCGATCGTCTCCGGGACCAGCGAACAAGCGATCGCCCCTACCAGGGATTAGTTCATCATTGCCTGTACCGCCAAAGAGAAGGTTATTGCCGCCGCCGTTCGATGCATCCAGAATATCATCTCCTGCGCCACCTTCCAAAAGTTCATTTGTATCAGCAAACAATGGGTCATTATCATTATCCGTGATGTTGGGATTAACGATACTCAGACTATTGATGCCGATCGCCCGCTCTGGTTCGGTACTACTAATAACTAGCTGCTTAATGTTAGGACTGTCGCTTCTGACACCTAGGAATATGGCTGAATTATCCAATTCCAAAGAGGAAGTTCCAGATACTGAAAAACTTCTCAACAGCATATTATTGTCGTCAAAAGCAGAAATTAATCCTGTGAATTCAAAAGTATCATCTACGGCTAGTTGAGCGCCTGCGCCCAACACGGGGGTATCGAAGGTAATAGTTATCGGTCCTGGGTTGCCTGGGGCAGGAGGCGGACCTGCCATGAAGCCCGTAAACAGAATATAATCTCCCGTGGCATAGTTAGTCTCTATGCCTGGTGCTGGCAGAGTGCGAAACACCAATGGCGGCGTAATGCCCGGTTCAGCAGGGGGGATATCTACCAAAAGTTGGAGACCTGCTGGGGAGGTGGTTGAGAAGGAATTGCCTAAAGTATTGACGGAGTTGACTGGATCGATCGGGTCGGACAAGGGACCCAAACTGGACCAATCAATTTGGTCATTGCCTGCTAAGGTCGCCCGATCGCGGACCAATGTGACTGCTGTTACCCCGGGCCTGCCCGATAGACGTAAATCGTTCATGCTCAACTCCTGTAATGTTGACTAATAAAATTCAGTTCGGTGGGCAGGGGCCCCCTACAGTACCCCACGTTCCCACCCGCAGCGTGGGAACGGGTTCCGACCTGTTATAGTTCCGGCCTGTTAGAGTGTGGTAGCTGTACTTGGCGCAGTCCCCATTTTTTTCAGCCAGCGATAGTTAGCGACGATCGTTTCCCAAAAGGTATCGTAGACGTTGTATTTCACGCCATATTCCTCGCATACTTCTGCCAAAATAGGAGCAATCTTGGGATAATGTATATGACAGACATGGGGGAACAAGTGATGAACTACCTGATAGTTTAGTCCCCCCAGATACCAGTTCAGTAGCCAATTATTAGGAGCAAAATCTACCGCTGTTTTTACTTGAAAAATTGCCCATTCATCATCGATCGTGTTTGTTTCCACATCTGGTTGGATAAACTCTGCTGGTTCTAGCACGTGAGCCACCATAAACACCGTGCAAATCCACAATCCATAGGTCATGTAAGCGATCGTAAAACCAATGATTGCTTCTGTGGTACTATATCCTACTGCGATCGGGATGCCAACAAATAAGCCCAGCCAAATCAGCTTAAATCCCAGCAATGCTATCATTTCTAATGGTTTTGGTTCAGGGATGGTATTGTCTTGGTATTTGCCCTTGAACAAAATCAAATCTACATCCGCCACCGACCAATAGAACGGAATGAATGGATACACAAACCAAATAAATATATGTTGGAATTTGTGATACCATTTATGCTCCATACTGGGAGACATCCGCACTAACCCATTCCCATGGATTTCCACATCATGACCCAAGATATTGGTATAGGTATGATGCAGAACGTTATGGCGAAATCGCCATAAATAACTTGACACTCCGATGAAGTCGTAAATTGAACCAAGGATCCGATTTACACGATGGCTATTAGAATAACCACCGTGATTGGCATCATGTCCGATACTAAAGCCCACCCCAGCGATCGCGAATCCGATGGTAACACAGCCCAGCACTTTCATCCAGTAAACTGATGGCCCAAAGACCGTAAATGTCCAGGCGGAAATCACCCAGCCTAAAATAATTACTGTTTTGAGATACATCGCTGGGTTATCTCGCGGTTTCAGGTTGGACGATGCAAACATTGCTTCAACCCGTTGATTCAGTTCTTTCCTGAATCCCACGTTTTTGCCAAACCTTACTCGCACTGGTATCACTGTTGTCATCTAAACCTCCCTCTCGAAAATCCTTGCCTTGCCATTATACCCTGTTGAGGCAACCTCAACAATTTTCCTCAAAGACCGTCGCATTGCCCCTTAGTGGCCAAGACCGTAAAGTGGGCAGTGCCCACCCTATAATTTAGTCACCCAGGCAAATACCCAAACCTCTAGCGGTTTTCACTAGAGTCCCGGAGGGGTTGACTTTCCGGTATTGAGCGATCGCCTCAGCAATGGGAACGCTAACCACTTGCCGATTTTGCCAAGTCACCATCCGATCGTACTTGTCTTCAGCGATCAAATCAACCGCTGCTACGCCAAAAGCTGAAGCAGTTAAGCGATCGAGAGGTGAAGGTATCCCCCCGCGCTGGGTATGTCCTAACACGATAACTCGGGTTTCGGCACCGCTACAGAGAGAAATTTTATCTGCCAAATATTGACCAATGCCACCTAAGCGACATTGACCTAACACGTTGGTATTGGTAATGGGTTCGCCTTCTTGGGTACAAACTGCTTCTGAGACAATTACTAAACAGTAATTCTTGCCTTGGTCCTGACGTTGTGTAATTTTGCTACAGATGCTTTCAATTGTGTAAGGAATTTCCGGAATCAGGATGGCGTCAGCACCCCCAGCAATTCCCGCACAGATGGCGATATGTCCGGCATCCCGTCCCATCACTTCCAGGATCATCACCCGATTATGACTAGCAGCTGTGAAATGCAGGCGGTCCAAGGCTTCGGTAGCAATATTGACAGCTGTGTCGAAACCGATGCAATGTTCGGTAATGCCGATGTCGTTATCGATGGTTTTGGGTATGCCTACCATGTTAATATTACCCTGCTGGGCCAGACGTAGGAGAATGGCCAGACTGCCATCGCCGCCAATGCCGATCAGGGCATCTAGCCCTAACTTGCGGTATCCGACGATAATTTCTGCCGATCGATCGATCGTCGTTCCATCTGGCATCGGGTATGCAAAGGGGTCGCCTTTATTGGTGGTTCCTAGCATTGTCCCCCCAATTGTCAACAAATTCTCCACATTGTGGATATCTAGGGCGATCGCCTGAGGGGGGTCTGCCATCAAGCCGTTAGTGGCTTGACGAATTCCCACAACTGAGTAATCATAACCTGTAGCACGCAGTACAACGGCCCGAATGATGGCATTTAGGCCAGCACAGTCGCCGCCACTGGTGAGAATGCCAATATGTTTTTCTCCCATAGTATGTCTCGCGAGCAAAGTCCAGAAGTAAATTACACTTAATTCAGGACTTGTCTAGAGTTATTACATTTTCATTTAATCTTCTCGGATGCAAGATAGTTCTCAGTTAGTCGGCCCGGTGATTCCGGTAGCACCGGAGGGGTTCCGATCGGGCTTTATCGGCATTATTGGACGCCCGAATGTGGGCAAGTCTACGATCGTGAATCAGCTGGTGGGGCAAAAAATTGCCATCACTTCGCCAGTGGCACAGACGACGCGCAACCGCTTGCGGGGCATCTTGACTACACCGGTAGCCCAGCTGATTTTTGTGGATACCCCAGGGATCCACAAACCCCATCATCAGTTGGGGAAGGTGCTGGTGCAAAATGCCAAAATGGCCATTAAATCAGTGGATATGCTGCTGTTTGTAGTAGATGCTTCGGTTCCGGCAGGTGGAGGCGATCGCTACATAGTGGATCTGCTAGCCCATACCCAGATACCCGTTATTTTAGGATTAAACAAATCCGATCTGCAACCTGTAGATTCGACTCAGTTGGATGCCAGTTACGCGCAGCTGAAATTAGCACGGAATTGGGAAATAGTCAAGTTTTCTGCAATAACTGGCTCGGGATTAGAACAGCTGCAAAGGTTATTAATTGAGCAGCTAGAACCCGGACCCTACTATTATCCTCCCGATTTGGTCACGGATCAACCGGAACGTTTTATTATGGGAGAATTGATTCGAGAGCAAATTTTGCTCCTGACTCGGGAGGAAGTCCCCCACTCGGTAGCTATTGAGATTTCAAGGGTAGAGGAAGCACCCAACATTACCCGGGTTTTTGCCGCCATTCACGTGGAACGGAATTCTCAAAAAGGGATTTTGATTGGCAAAAAGGGCACGATGCTGAAGGCGATCGGGACGGCGGCGCGGGAGCAAATACAGAAATTAATTGCGGATCAGGTATATCTAGAGTTATTTGTTAAAGTGCAACCCAAATGGCGATCCTGTCGCCTGCGCTTGGCCGAGTTGGGCTATAGAGTGGAGAATTGAAGATAGCGGAGAAATAGGTTAAGCTATAAAATAGATAGCTGTACAGATAGTTGTGGAGACGATTGCGCTGCGCGCACGCTACGCGATCGGGGAATGACCGAACTGCTTAGCCCTTTTGACTTGCGAGGTTTACCCTCAAAAACAGAGTAGTAATGGCTCCCATGACTCGGGACCGCGCGGGAGTCGATCGCATGCCCAACGCCTTGATGGCCGAGTATTACGCTCAACGATCTGGCGCAGGTTTGATTATTACTGAGGCGACGGTGATTTCCCGCAAGCAAATGGATGGCAAAATACGCCGGGTATTTACTCGGAGGAACAAGGGGAAGCCTGGAAGCAGGTTGTAGATGCAGTTCATGCCCAAGGAACGCCCATTTTCTTGCAACTTTGGCATTGTGGGCGAGCTTCTCACAGTAGTTTTCATCGAAATGGCGAACTACCAGTTGCTCCTTCGGCAATTAAGCTGAATGGAGAATACATTCATACGCCCATTGGTAAGCAACCCTTTGAAACACCTCGTGCTTTAGAAACGGCAGAGATTGGGCAGATTGTGGAGGATTATCGTCAGGCGGCCGAAATGGCTGGTTTTGATGGGGTAGAGATTCACGCGGCCAATGGCTATTTGATTGACCAGTTTCTACAGTCGAAAACTAACCACCGGACGGATAAATATGGTGGCAGCATTGAAAACAGATACCGTTTTCTGAAAGAAGTTGTGGAAGCGGTCCTCACAGTATGGCCTGCTAATCGGGTAGGGGTTCGGCTTGCTCCCAACGGGAATTATAATGACATGGGTTCGCCAGACTTTCGGGAAACTTTTATATACGTAGCCAAGCAATTGAACGCTTACTCCTTGGCTTACCTCCACGCGGTCGATGGTCTGGCGTTTGGCTTTCACGAATTGGGAGAACCGATGAGTTTGGCGGAATTTCGATCGGTGTGGGCAGGTCCGCTTATGGGAAACTGCGGATACGAGCAGTCAACTGCTGAAACGGCCATTCAAGAGGGAAATGCTGACTTAATTGCTTTTGGACGCCCATTTATTAGTAATCCGGATTTGGTCGAGCGTTTTGCCAATGGCTGGCCCCTGAATCCACCAGCAGATATGAAGATTTGGTTTTCCTTTGAGAAAGAAGGCTATACGGATTTTCCCACTTACGAAGAATCTCAATCAGCAGTATAATTGGGAAAGCAGAATGATCGATCTGATTCGTAGGGCGGGCGGATCGCCTGCCCGGGTTCTGCGTAGGGCGGGCGGATCGCCTGCCCGTAAGTTGTCAGCCCCGTCCCCGTCCATAGGTATTCTGTATTGAAGGAAAAATACTGAGAAACTGCTCTGGACAGGCTCCCGATCCGATCGCCTAGGGAGTAGGTCAAGAAACTGCGTCGGGCAAGGCAATTGAGGAGTTGGTATAGTTATGCTAGCAAAACTGCGTCCGCGCTGGGTATCGAGACAGTATGCCAACGACCATTAGCATACTCGATTTGAAACTTCTGGGTAAAGACTAAAGTCTTTACTACGAACAGGACGTTAAACAGAGAGGATTGAAGTGATGCAAATTCCCATGACTGATAAAAAAATTAAATCGCCAGCTCCCTGGATACTGGGGCTAGTTGCAGCTAGCTTGGTGGGAACCACAGGTGTCGCGTATGTGATAACGCAAACAGCTATACCCAGCGCTACGGAAGTCATGGAACTGACTGTGCCCGTAGAAAGTAAAAACATGACGGTGCGCATTACTGCTAGTGGCGTGGTTCAACCTGTCAAACGAGTTAATCTCAGTCCCAAGGTCTCCGGACGTTTAGCTGAATTATATGTCGAACAGGGCGATCGGGTGGAGGCAGGACAAGTAATTGCCAGCATGGAAAGTCGAGAAATTGATGCTCAGTTGATGCAAGCGAAGGCCCGTCTGGCCCGCGCCCAAGCCGAAAGAGATAAGTTGATCGCGGGAAGTCGCCCAGAAGATATCGCCGCAGCGCAAGCGCGGGTAGACCGCGCTCGGGCAATTTTAGCCGAACTGCGGGCTGGTAGTCGTAGGGAAGACATTGCCGAGGCCCGAGCTACTGTTGCTAGATCCGAGGCCCTGGTAACAGAGGCGCGATCGCGATTAGAGTTAGCTTCCCAGAGAGTCAGGCGCAACCAGTATCTGGCCGATGAGGGAGCAATTTCCCGGGATGATTTGGATCTGATCGTAGATGAAGAGCGTCGGGCCAAAGCGACGTTTCAACAAATGCAAGCAGGGGTTGCGGAAGCGAAACGACGCCTAGAAAGGCTGGAAAATGGCAATCGTCCAGAAGATATTGCCGAAGCGGAAGCTTCTTTAGCAGAAGCACAAAGTCAATTAGCTGAATTGGTGAATGGTTCTCGTCCGGAGGACATCGCTAAGGCCGAAGCAGATGTGGCCGAAGCTGAGGCAAATGTCCGTTACTATCAAGTGCAATTGGAAGATACGCAAGTGCACGCTCCTTTCTCTGGTTTAATCGTGCAGAAATATGCCGATCCGGGAGCTTTCGTGACCCCAGCAACTTCGGCGTCCGATGCCAGTTCAGCTACTTCTACTTCTGTTGTCGCCTTGGCAAAGGGTTTGGAAGTTTTAGCGAAAGTGCCAGAGGCAGATATCAGTCAAATTCAACCCAATCAGACAGTGGAAATTGTCGCCGATGCCTATCCAGACCAGGTTTTTCAAGGTCAGGTGAAGTTGATCGCCCCCGAAGCAATTAAGGAACGGGACGTGACTTTATTTCAGGTGCGGGTGGCGATCGCGACGGGTGCAGATAAGCTACAATCGGGAATGAATGCGGATCTGAACTTTCTGGGGGACGAGTTGCAGGATGCTTTAGTTGTGCCGACTGTAGCGATTATCACGAACAAAGGGGAGACGGGGGTTTTGATTCCCAATCGGAGAAATAAACCTACTTTCCAACCGGTGACGATCAGCTCTACCTTTGGCAATCAAATTCAGATTCTCGATGGCATAGAAGAGGGCGATCGGGTATTTGTGAAACTCCCGGAAGGACAAAAATTAGAAGATATCATCAAAAAGGAAATTAAATAAGACAGTTTCGTAGGGCGGGCGTCTCACCTGCCCGGGTTAGACTCATAACAATTTAAAATTCACAAATTATGGACATTGTAGAAAATCTGAAGATGGCGGGGACGACGCTGCTGGCAAATAAGATGCGCAGTACCTTGACGATGTTGGGAATTATCATTGGGAATGCTTCCGTGATCGCAATGGTTGGCATCGGCGAAGGGGCCCAGAAGTTTGTGGAAGGTCAGGTAAATTCCCTGGGACCAAATGTGCTGTTTGTTTTGCCAGGGAGTCCCGAAGCGCAAAGGCGACCCGTTTATCCGCCTCAGACTTTGGTGTTAGCAGATGCAGAGGCGATCACCACGCAAGTCCCGTCTGTGGAAGCAGTAGCACCGATGCTAACTGGCAGCGAATTGATTAGTTACCGGAATAAAAATGTTTCCACTTCGATCACGGGAACGACGCCAGATATCCTGACAGTACGCAGTTTGGATGTTGCCAGAGGTCGGTTTTTAACCGAGTTAGATTTGCAGCGGCATGAAACTGTAGTTGCCCTGGGTTCGGAACTTGCCAAACAATTGTTTGGGGATGAAGATCCCTTGGGTAAATCTCTGCGACTAAAAAATGTGAGTCTGCGGGTGATTGGAGTGATGCAACCAAAAGGTTCGACCTTTGGCGATAATATGGATATGAACGCCTACGTTCCCGTGACTATGATGGCGAACAGGATTACGGGACGGACTTCTCCCTATGGCATTCAAGTTACCTTTATTTCTGTCTCCGCTAAGGATGAAAATAGCATGAGTGCGGCCCAGTTTCAAATTGAAAATCTGTTAAGACTGCGGCATAAAATTACTGACGAGGATGATTTTACTGTCCGCAACCAGAAGGATTTAATGCAGATTATGGGCCAGATTACCGGGGCCCTGACCATGATGTTGGCGGGGATCGCGGCTATTTCGCTAGTAGTCGGCGGCATTGGCATTATGAATATTATGCTGGTTTCCGTGACGGAACGCACTCAGGAAATAGGACTGCGCAAGGCGATCGGGGCTTCAGAACGAGATATCTTGATTCAGTTTACGATCGAGTCAGTAATTCTTTCCGCAGCAGGGGGATTAATAGGGACGGCGATCGGGATGAGTGGCGTTATTATGGTGGCCGCCTTTAGTCCTCTAGAATCAGGTGTTTCCCTGGGGGCGATCGCAGTTGCTATGGGAGTTTCTGGCACTATCGGTCTATTTTTCGGCGTCTTTCCCGCCCGACAAGCTGCTAAACTAGACCCGATCGTTGCCCTCCGCAGCGCCTAACCGATTAATTAAATCTTGGGAGAGAAGCATGGAAAAAATATCAGCGATCGAAAATCAAGAATCAGTACAACGTCAGGATAAATCCTCGAAGCCAATCATCATTAGCCTAGAGAATATTTATAAAGTATACAATATGGGAGATGTGGAAGTCAAGGCGCTACAAGATGTTAGTTTCACAGTAGAGAAAGGGGAATCTTGCTCGATTATGGGCCCTTCAGGATCGGGGAAGTCTACGGCGATGAATGTTATCGGTTGTCTGGACAGACCGACTGCGGGTCGCTATGATTTGGATGGGGTAGATGTGGCCCGAATGCCATCTAACGAACTTGCCCATATTCGCAACCAAAAGCTGGGGTTTGTGTTCCAGCAATTTCATCTGTTACCCCAGCTAACTGCTTGGGAAAATGTGATGCTACCAATGGTTTATGGGGGCGTTCGGCCAGCAGAAAGACGCGATCGGGCGGCAGCTGCTTTGGGAAAAGTTGGTTTGCACGATCGCATGCAGAATAAACCCAATCAACTGTCGGGGGGACAACAGCAACGGGTGGCGATCGCCCGGGCGATCGTGAACCGTCCCGTATTGCTGCTAGCGGACGAACCGACGGGGGCGTTGGACACGAAAACCACGCAAGAAGTGTTAGATATTTTTACAGAATTGAATGCTAGTGGGATGACAGTAGTGATGGTGACTCACGAACCAGAGGTAGCGAGTCAAACCCAGCGCATTGTGTGGTTTCGGGATGGTAAAGTTTTGCACTCCTATCTGAGGCCAGAGGATTTGCATCAGGCGGTATTTTGACCCATGTGCAGGACAAAAATTGTATCGTCTCAAAAAATGCCTCAAACCCTTGCGGGACAAGCATTTGAGAACAAAGATGCTAAGTAGTTCGTAGTTCGTAGGCAAGTAGTTCGTAGTTATTCTCAGATTCTCTGATACTCGGTAACAGAAGAGTTCAGGATGTATTGGTGTGCTACATGATATGCAATTTAAATACGCGACAGCTTATAACACTCTCAGCATAAGGGTTTCAGGCTTTTTGTCCTGTACTGAGATCCCAGCTACTATATTCTAAATGGAAACTGCTCGATCTGCTCGACGTACAGTCGAAGCAATTTATCGTCAGGGGGCGGACAAGTGATGTCAGAATTAGCAAGTCCTTTCAGCACATTTTCGTAGTTCAAGCGTTGAGTGAAGGAAGATGCCTCTAAATAGGTTAGCTGGGTTTTGGAGATTTTTGCGGTTAAAAACGGCAAAATAGGACTTAAAACATTTTCTGGGGAACTCAAGATAACATCCCCCATCTTTGATTCCCACTCGGGATAGTCAATTTGCTCGATGGGGTAGCCCAGAGAACGAACAAGCTTTACTAGCTCCCCAATATGCAAACACTTCTCATTGACTAAGTGGAAGTTTTTTCCTAGAGATTCTTTCTGTCTCGATATATAAACAATGGCTTGACTTACATAGTCCACTGGTGTTAAGTCGAACTCAATATTCATGTCGGGAGCACAACCTTGCTCGATAAAACTCTTAAGCAGGCGACCCAGGGTTTGATCTGCATTATACGCACCTGTTTTACTGTGGCCAGTAATCGTCCCCGGTCTGTATATACTAACCGGAATTCCTCGCGAACTTGCCGTTTTTAAAAATTTTTCCGCTACCCATTTACTTTGAGCATAGCCCCCATAGACAAGTTCGCAATCCTCAAGAGGGTCTTCTTCTCGAATCGACGGCTTGTTGAAATACCCCGTCGATTTAAAAACTGCCGGTGAAGAGATAAAATGAACGGGCTTGAGTTTGATTTGACTGGCTAATCTCAAGATTTCCTGAGTTCCCCCCACGTTGGCCGCTCGCATAGCCCTGTAGGGATATGCTAAATTTAAGAAAGTAGCAGCGTGATAGATAATATCGATTTCCCGTCCGACGCGCTCGAACTGTTGGGAGTGCAGTCCTAACAGTGGCTGGGACAAATCCCCGATTACCGGAATAATTCGGGAGTTGAAATTTTCATATTCCAATATATAGCGATCGAGGTTGTTGGCAATTTTCTGCTTGCCTTCAGCAGGAGTCTTACAGCCGCGAACCAGGCAATAAATCTTGGCTGGGGTTTCTCTGAGAAGTTCGTCGAGTAAAAAAGCGCCGAGAAATCCCGTCGCTCCAGTCAAGAAAATAGCATTGGGTTCGGCTAAAGGCTCAACAGAAGAAAAGAGCGGCTCGATCGTAGGATCGAGAACTGCTTCTGAGAGCAACTCTTCCACAGTCATGCCTTCAATCCCTGTAGCCTCTTCTGAGTCGCCGAATGTCTCGATCGCTCGGGCCATATTAGCCACTGTTGGTACTTCTAACAAGCTGTGTAGGGGTAAATCAACTCCAAAAGCCTGTCTTACTTGGAAAAGCAGCCTAATTGCTAGGAGAGAATTTCCTCCTAATTCAAAGAAGTTGTCATTGGTACCAATTGGATTGATGTGTAAAACCTGACTCCAGAGTTGGGCTAGTTTGATTTCGACTGAGGTACGGGGTGCAATAAATTCTTGTTCTAGAATAGGTCGATCTGGATTTGGTGCTCTTAGCGATCGCCGGTCTAACTTCCCATTAGGTGTTAGGGGCAACTCGTCCAAAAAAACAAAAGCAGAAGGAAGCATATACTCTGGCAACTTTGCTTGGATAAGTCCGCGCAATTCTGGCACAATTGCTGTCCGAGACTCTTCCCAAAGAGTGCTGACAATATAGGCGACTAAGCGTTTGTCACCCGGATTATCTTCCCTGGCAATAACTGCTGCTTGTTTCACCGCAGGGTGTTGAGCGATCGCTCCATCAATTTCCCCTAGTTCGATGCGGAAACCGCGAATTTTGACCTGACCATCTCCTCGACCTAGCAACTCAATATTCCCATCGGCAAGATAGCTCGCTAAATCTCCAGTTTTATAGAGACGACTGAATTTTGAATTCTCAAAGGGGTTTGTTACGAACTTTTCTGCTGTTAATTGCGGACGGTTGAGATACCCCCTGACCAAATATTCTCCCCCAACGCATAGTTCTCCCGTTTCTCCTCTGGAAACGGGTTGCATTTGCTGGTCTAAAATATAAATTTCCAGCTTGTCAATCGGGCAACTTACAGAAAAGTTGCGCGGTTCTGGTTCTGGGTTACACTGCCAGGAGCTAACGACAATGGTTTCAGTAGAGCCGTATATCTCAATGGCTTCGCAATTGGGAAGGCGCTCCCAAAAACATTGTTTGAGAGCAAAAGGAAATGCTTCCCCACCCACAAAAACTCGTCTGAGATTCCTGCAAGTCTTCAACTCAGGCTCTTCTAGAAAAATCGAAAGCATAGAGGAGACAAAATAAGCAATGGTAATTTGCTCTTCGGAAATTAGTCGAACGATGTAAGCACTATCTTTTTCACCGTCGGGTTTGGCTAAAATGACGCAAGCTCCAGCCATTAGAGGCCAAAATAACTCCCACCGACTGGAAACGTCAAAGCTGAGAGAGGCTTTGTGCAAAATGCGATCGTCCGCAACAAAGGGAAAAGTTTCTTGAAGCCAGCGCCAGCTTTGACAAACCGCTCTCTGGGGCATCATTGCACCTTTTGGCTTTCCGGTCGAACCCGAAGTATAGGTAATGTAAGCTAAGTTTTCCGATCCAACGGCACTAACAGGGTTGGTTTTGCTTTCTACAGCTATTTTCTCCCAATCTGTATCCAAGCAAACCAGATGTCCTCGATATTCTGGAATTCCGCTTACTAATTTCTGTTGAGTCAACAGCACTGGCACCTGGGTATCATAGAGCATGAACTCCAAACGCTCTTGAGGATAGGATGGGTCTAAGGGCACGTAAGCCCCCCCTGCTTTGAGAATCCCCAAAAGTCCGATCGCTGTATCGAGAGAACGCTCCACACAAATACCAACTATGGTTTCTGGTTTTACACCTAAGGAGCGCAAATAGCTGGCTAGCTGGTTCGCTTTGGCATTCAGTTCTCCGTAGGTTAACTGCTGGTTTTCAAACACAACCGCAATAGTATCGGGATTTTGTTCTACCCGATCTTCAAATAACTGAACTATTGTATCCATATGCTTTTCCCATGCACTTTAGCGCACGTATGAGGCTCCATTAATATCAATGCTGGTTCCGGTTGCCGAGGGGACTTGTCCGGATAAGAGGAAAATGACCATGGCAGCAACTTCCTCTGGCTGGGCGATTCGCTGTAGGGGAATACCGGATACAATCTGGGACAGGGGATAGTTTTCGGTAAATGCCCCAGCCATCTCGGTATCGACAAAGCCCGGACAAATCGAGTAGGCCAGTATTCCATCGGCAGCGAAGTTTCGAGCAATACTTTTTGTCAGATTGCTCAGTGCTGCTTTCGAGGCCGCATAGTGCATATATTCTGGCGTGTCGCCGCGATGAGCCGCACGACTGGAGATATTGACAATAACTCC
Source organism: uncultured Hormoscilla sp. (assembly GCA_963921275.4). Taxonomy (GTDB): domain Bacteria; phylum Cyanobacteriota; class Cyanobacteriia; order Cyanobacteriales; family Desertifilaceae; genus Hormoscilla. Next base: position 1,169,149 of record OZ001293.3, read on the forward strand.
TCCTTGCTTGGACTGGAAATGTGCGATCGCCTGTCGGGAGATCGCACTGACAGCAATCAGGTTAACCTGAAGAGTTTCGATCCATTTCTCTTCCCAGACTGAGGGATTATCATCTAAGCTGAGTTCGGTCATAATTGCGGCATTATTGACAACACCATCAATGGAATATCCCCTGATTGATAGTTTCCTCCACCAGTTCTCGTCCTGCTTGGGGCTTGGATAAATCTTTTTGAATCACAACACAATCGGGTTTTGCCTTGGATGCCAGTTCTTTGGCTGACTCGATGTGGGAATTGCAATGCAGGATAACTTTTGCTCCGTGGGCGATCAGGCGATCGGCTATCGAGTAGCCGATTCCTGTTCCTGCACCCGTTACTAGGAATGTCTTTTCTGAAATTGGCAAGTTTACAAGATTCATTTAATTAGGAATTAACCAGACTCACGTTAACTTAATTGTTAGAATGCTTATCGTTGAAACATTCTGGCGAAGAAACCACCAATAAATTAAGCTCATCCCTAGATTCATTTTTAATTTGATGTATTGCTCCAGGAGGTACTAATATGCTGTCGCCACTGTTGAGAATATGTGTTTTTCCTTCAATTAATAGAGATGCTTCGCCCTCCAGTATATAGAAAAAATGTCGGGAAACTTCGTGGTAATGTTCTACCCCCTTACTTCCCGGTGGCATAATTTCTTCTACGATGCTCAACTCGTCACTTTTTAATAAATGCCATCCATCACAGGCTGTTCCCTATTTGAAATTCTCAGCAGTCGCTTTATTGACGATCTTTTCTTGATTTGACATAGTTGTTTCCTTTTTAAGTGAAAGAGATTTAAGTTCGATTGACACTTAGTACCTTACCTAGGTTTTCTTGGCACGGATAAAATACAACTGTTGATATAGAGTTCCATCTTTTTCTATAAAGGGGGATGGTTCTCTTTCTCTATCTGCTACTTTTTGATAGCTTTGCACAAACTCTCTGTGATAGTTAGCTAGGGGAACATTAACTCTACGGACAACTGCCCAATTTGCATCGCCTCGTTCTTCCCAGTTAATAAAATAGTCTAAGGATTGTCGCCATCACTTTGAATTCCTTTCCCCCAGTATTTCTCCATTAACCGATAGGTTAGCCTCGGACCATTTTTACTGGTAGCGATAAACAGAATTTCTCCTTCTGGTGCTAGATAGGAGCTTCCCTCGGCAATGAGAGTATCCATTATCAGTCTACCGCGATCGCCATTGCGGTTCCACTCTCCGCCCCGAAATTCGTGGGCAGACTTAAGTCTTGCGTGCAATTGCTCTTCCGTATCAGGGAGTGCTGGAGGATTGAGGTAAACGCGGTCAATTTTACCTGGTCGGGGTCGAGCTGGGAATCACTCCCCAACCCTCCAAGAGCGGAACCGGGCTTGCGACTTTCACCGCACCCGGCTACTGGGCAGTAGGGCCTTGTCATTGGTAGGATTACTGGGGATTACTCCCGTTGTCCCTCATCTCATGTAATTTCTCCCCTTTCCTGGTTGGTAAGTGGCGCTGCCGGATAACCTTTAGTATTACCAATTTATCTGAGTCCGTTTCACCAGTTATCCCACCTTCGCATGCTAGGTATTGGGGCGTATTAGGGTTACTTTAGCCCGAGATTTCCTACTGTCACCGACCCCTGTTTGCTTATCCCAGGCATTAATTAGGGCTTTTGCTTCTTGGGCCATCCCTCCCACCGTAGCTTGCGCTTCACATCTGACTGGTCTCGGTAGACAGCACACGATGGGTTACTTCGTTCCCTAGTATCATTTCACGATGCTTTTAGGTTCCTACTATACCCCGGGAGTTCTTTGAGTACGTTATTAGCCAGATAGAAGAGCTAATACTAACTACCATTTCCCTTTTTTTTGGGCAAGCGCATAAGCCTTATTCCGCTGGTTCTAGTTAACGAGGTTTACATAGGTTCGCTTGTTCTAACCATTAGCATCTTTCCTAGCGGCGTCACCGGCTTAGGCTGCCAGTTATCCTACATTTAAGTCCTCGGGAGGCACCACGGCGATGTCGCTCCGTAGCACCTCCGACCGGTAGTACCCTCGACCCCCGTACCTGGGGAGGGGGAATTGAACCCCCATGATTACCAGAGTTCCTAATTTCTTAGGCTAGCGTTCCGTGTTTGACTACGTTAGACTAGAACGAATCGCACTCAATCTCTCGATTCCCTTTAACCGCAGCAAAGCTGTTGGACTGGAAACTTTGGAAATCCTTTGGGTTAAGACCATTCAGTTCCCAATTACGCTGGGCTAGGGAAACAGCATAGGGATTTAGTTCAGTACAAATTACCTTGGCTGCACCGCATTTACCAGCAACTATACCGAACATTCCCGATCCCCCAGCAAAATCCATCACCACCTTCCCTGTCAAATCATCAGCAGCTATTAGCTGGCACATGGTCAGAGAAAATAGCGAAGAAGGTGTCCAGGCATTGGGATGGGTTTCTAGTAATATATCTAAGTCATTACTTAGACTATATTTGACAATTGTACCAGTCTCTAGGGACTGATAGTCAGTGTTACTGTCTGCGTCATAGGTAATGATTTGCTTCTGTTCAGAAAATTTTTCTAAATCAAGTTTTGACATGTTCATTGATTATAATTGCACTGGATAATTTAGTTTGGATATAATTTTTTTTGTTTCTTCTCTCCAACATTAATTCAACAATTTTTGCTAACTTTGGATGCATAATAAAGTCTTGTTTTTCTTCATTATTTTGCTGCTTAATACCTTTTACTTCGCCGCGTTTTATCTTCAGTAAAGCTTCCGTAAATACTTGCCATTTATTGGTGTAGTAATTGCGATCTGTGACTGTTTTTATCGTGTCTCCTGCTTGTAACTCCAATTGCCTTCTGACAAGAATTTCCCCCGTGTCTAAACCCTCATCAACTAGATGGGCGCTAACACCTACTGGCCCGCCTTCCAGAATGGCCCAGCGCCTACTCTCTAAACCGCGATACTGGGGTAAGAAACCTGTATGAATGTTTACTGTAGCAATTTTAGGTATTTCCAGTATTGGTTTGCGTAAAATATTTAAAACATTGACTGCTAAAACATCTGGTGCAATTGCTTTCATCAAAGTCAGACCTTCATTGCTATTAGGATCGTCAAGAAAATGTAGGTTGAAGCGATCGTTCTGAGCCTGCTCCCTCAAAAGATCGTATTGTCGATCGTCATTACCTACGATGATAACATCAGCAAATTTCAGAGCCTGGGTTTGGGCCTGATAAATAATATGAATAGTTATCAGAGGTGGGGTTGATAATAAACAAAATTTCATCAGATAATTCCCAATCTCTTTTTCAGGGTTTCTAGGCAATCATGTTCGCGTTCTTCAATTTCCCTAAGTTGATTCTCCTTTAGATACTCTTCCCGCAACCTGTCATTCAACTTAAGTGCTGTATTTAAGAAGCGATAATCATAACTTTCCATAGCATGATCCATAAAACTGAGTGAAAGCATTTCTGGGATAGAAATGTCTGAATTTTCCCGTCTCCACAACTTTCTTATTTCTACGCTACGCATAGATTTTTCCAATTTTTTGGCTTTTTCACTCATTTTTCCCTCATTTTTTGATTTACTTTTCCTCTCTTCTTAAGCTTTACAGATCGCAGCCTTCTTTGACACTCATGAATGCAAAAAATTTATGTTGCAATAATTTGCTCTGATTTTTTTTCTAACTCTTTACCTTCACTTGCAATTATTTTCTCAAAGTCATTAAATGAAAACATGCCTTTTTCTAGAGCCAGCCAAAAATATTTTAGTCTGTTTAGGACTTCATCAATGTACTCTTGGCTATTTTTGAATCCTTCTTCTGTTAGAGCTTGTTGACCCCGCATCAGATTAATCCGTACTCCAAAACCCGGTATTCCCATGGCAGAAGGAATACTGCAATGAAGACCTGTTATCAAACTTAATGTCTGGCAAAGGTGTTGAGCATCTCGACAATCTTTTTCCGAAAGAAAGGAAGATTCAAAGTTTATAAAATAGTTAATCCCCGCTTCCGGGTTAGCATAGGGACGCATCAGTTATGCTCCCAATTCCTGATTGATTTGTGCAATTTTTTTAGTAGCATAATCAAAGTTTTCAAACTGATAATCTACGGAACCACCTCGTTCGAGGAACTTTTCCATAATCTGTGAGGCAACAAGAGTTTCCAGTTTCGAGAATTGAGAAACAGTATAGAAGCTATTTGAGCCGAAAAAGATGGATAGCTTTTCTTTCAATGTCTTGCTACCACAAGCGATCGGGGTTATTAGTCCCCAATTGGCCGCCGGAATTTTCTTCCTCATGCTAGTTGTATAGATAGCATTCTTGCGAATCTCTGGATATTCATATAGAGAATGAATTTTATCCTCCTTGAATAATCCACCATTATAGGCATCGATTAAGATGACCATTTCAGGATACTTTACGAGTTCTTGTTCGATCAGAGCGGCAATGTCAGCAAGAGCTTCATCTCTGAAGATAAATCCCAGGGCAGTAGGTTCCTCCCATATAAAAGCTACGGGTACTCTATCGCTGTTTTGGGCAGCTTCAAAAGCTTCTTTAATCGCAGCTGCAGTTACCGTAAATTTTTCGCCTGTGGATTGGGCATAAATTAATTCACCGCCGAGCAAGTATGGGAACGAGCCGCCACACTTAAAAGAACCTTCAACTCCGATGACACAAGGCTTTTTATATAAAAGCTTTTTGAAATTTTGAAGATCATTGACCTTATCTTGGACCGATCCAAATATTCCATCATGGAACTCTTGATAATGTTTCTGAAATGCAATGCTCAAAGCATAATATATAGCAATCATTGAGCTCCCCGGAAACACCAGTACGTCATCAATTTCGACTGGTATTTGCTTTTGTAAAACTTTATAAGCCAACTCTAGCAGTTTTTGCGGTTGATGACCTACTGTTTGGGCTAACTCAATTGGGGACAGAGAATATTCCAGGAGATATTCATTAAGTTGTTCTAGATCCTTTTGGATATCTGAAGCTGGCTTAATGTCCCACGCCTCAATCTGTTGTAGTTGGGAGCTTTCTCCGATTTTTTTGACTAATGGCCTGAAATCTTTAGAATATCTGAAATACTCGCAAAAATTAGCAAAACCTGGATTAATAATCGGATCGAATTCAAAACCCCCTCTCAGCATAATCTTCATACAATTTTTTCTCTATCTTTACAGCTCTTACGCTCTTTCCGCTAATTTCTGTTTACATTCGCTCCGCCAGGATGGTTGCGGCCATTTCCGATGATTACATTTCCACTTTTATATTCTATTACCTTTCCCTATTTCTGTCAACCCCTCATCTTTTTTTCTTTGTGACCACCAGTCCTGAGTTCTGAGGACTTTTCCCGGCGTTGGAACTCCTCTTTCTGAGAGCGGGAGCCTAACTTAGATGTCACCGGCAACCCCATCATCTATTTTCTTGCCTTTTCCCTATTTCTGTCAACCCCTCATCTTTTTTTCCTTTCCTTGTCACCACCAGTCACTCTTTAATCCTACTTTCAACTGTCGGGCGGACAGCAGCAACGGGTGACGATCGATCTCCCGGGCGATCGTGAACCGTCCTGTATTGCTGCTAGCGGACGAACCGACGGGGGCGTTGGACACGAAAACTACCCAAGAAGTGCTGGACATTTTTACCGAATTAAATGCTAGTGGGATGACAGTAGTGATGGTGACTCACGAACCAGAGGTAGCGCGTCAGACTCAGCGAATTGTGTGGTTTCGGGATGGTATGGTTTTGCATTCTTATCTGAGGCCAGAGGATTTGCATCAGGCGGTCTCTTGACAAATCATGTCTTGGGGATTATGATAGTAGAGAAGGTTAGGTGGGCGATCGCCTCTGGTAACATCCAGACCTATGTCAAGATCGTGTAATTATTACCAATAGGAAAGCTATGACAACCCCATTACTCAAGGAAATCTTGCAGCTAAGTATCCCAGAACGACTAGACTTGATTGAGAGGATATGGGACAGGATCTCTGCTGTTCCTGATGCCATTGAGTTGACAGAGGCAAAACGGCAAGAACTCAGCGATCGTTTAGAACGATACAGGCAAAATCATGCTTCCGGTTCGACTTGGGATGAAGTTAAGCAAAGAATTTCCCAATCAATAATCATGTAAAACTGATAATCTACGATCCCAAGCAGGAGGAGATTAAGCAATGGATAAAATAGATCGTTATAGACAAGCGATGGAGCAAATTTTGACAGAACATGCCGAACTTACGAGTTCAAAAGATTCTGCGGTAAAAGCGCAGTTGATATTCGATCGGGAACGGCACCACTATCAGTTGATTTATGTGGGTTGGCAAGGATATAAGCGGGTATTTGGTCCGGTCATGCACTTTGACATTGAAGATGGCAAGATTTGGGTTCAGTATAACTGCACTGAAGATGCTGTTGCTGAAAGGTTAGTTGAGATGTACCCGCTACCGATATCGTGTTGGGTTTTCATTCTGCTTTTAAGCGTCAGTTTACTCGTTATGCGGTTAGTTAAGGGAAAGGAGGCGATCGCAGTCAGAAGCCCGGGGACAAAAAAGCCGCAGGCGGGGTCTTGACAAAGTAGGCTGACATGGTTAGAATAAACCAAGGTGACCGGTCACCAGTCTGGCAAGAGGTGGAAATTTAGGTGCTAGCAGGCCCGGAAAGCAGATAGTAAGGGGTGTGGTCATAAGCAGTTGATAGCCGGGTGCATCTCAGATACATGTATATAGTCCGCGCAGGCGGGCTTTGTCAATGTAGCCGGACCCTTTAGGGCTCCTACCAACGGGTTTTGACCACACCCGATAGTAAGATATAATCGGAACATCAGGCGATCGCAGTCAGAAGCCCGGGGACAAAAAAGCCGCAGGCGGGGTCTTGACAAAGTAAGCTGACATAGTTAGAATAAACCAAGGTGACCGGTCACCAGTCTGGCAAGAGGTGGAAATTTAGGTGTTAGCAGGCCCGGAAAGCAGATAGGTAAGATACGATCGGAACATCAAGTGAGCATAGGAGGAAGCATTGTGACAGAAAAGCCGCAGCTACGAGAAAATCCCCTCGACGAGGATGAGAACGAGGATGAGGATGAACGATACCAAACAGACAGCTTGGAGTATGACCCTGAGAAGATTAACATTGCAAGTAGGGAACCTACGATATTTCAAATGCTGAGACGAATTGATGAGGAAGCACTGGACTTAGCACCTGATTTTCAGCGTCATGCAGACCTGTGGAATAACGAGACGAAAAGCCGACTGATTGAGTCTATCATCATCCGAATTCCTCTGCCAGCCTTCTACATGGATGCTACGAATGAAGAGAAATGGCTAGTTGTAGATGGGCTGCAACGACTAACTGCCCTAAAACAGTTTGTCAGCGATAAAACACTGAGGTTAACTGGACTAGAGTACCTCAAGGATCTTGAAGGCAAAACTTACGATGAAATAAGTCGCAAGTACCAGCGTCGCATTGAGGAAACTCAAGTAACTGTCTATCTGATTGACAAAGGCACACCAGAGCAAGTTAAATTCAATATATTCAAACGTCTTAACACAGGGGGATTGCCTCTATCAAACCAAGAAATCCGCCACGCGATCCACCATGGAAAGGCAATAAAATTGCTGGAAAGTCTAGCTAAGTCTGAAGAATTTAGACAAGCAACTAAGCTGAGCTATAAGAGAAAAAGCAGGATGGACGACAGAGAATTCGTACTGGGTTTCTTGGCGTTTCAACTTACTTCTTACAAAGATTGTCAAGATGGCAAAAGAGATGCTTTTTTAAATGAGACTATGGGTAAGATAAATAAACTTGATGATGCTGAAATTAATAGTTTAGAGAACAAATTTAGAAAAGCGATGACTGATGCAATAGAGATATTTTGCGACCATGCATTTCGTAAAATTTATAAGAAAAATAGGAAGAAACAACCGGTAAATAAAGCGATGTTTGAAGGCTGGTCAGTGCTCATTAGTAATCTCAGCAATATAGAGCTGAAACGGTTGAAAGAACGCAATCAATTATTAATTGATAAATTTAGCGATCGCCTAGAAACAGATAAGACATTTGAGCATTCGGTATCCCAGGCAGCTAAAGATATAAAGTATCGATTTGAAACCATTAAGGGATTAATCCAGGAAGTGCTTTCATGATTAACTCACTGCGCTTACAAAACTTCAAACCTTTTCAGGAACAGTACCTACATTTCAGGCCACTCACCCTGTTGTCTGGTCTCAATAGTAGTGGCAAATCTTCCGTACTGCAAGCACTTCTGTTGCTGCGTCAATCTTACCAACAAGGCTTATTACTTGAGAAAGGTTTGGCGCTGAAGGGCGATTTGGTTTGTATTGGGACGGCTCAAGATGCCCTGTTCGAGGGAGCAGAAGAGGACTCGATTAGTTTTGATATTGTCTGGGAAAATGGTACGAAGGGGACGTGGCACTTCGACTACGATCGAGAAGTAGATGTGTTGGCTCTTGCCTCATCACCAGTTACAAATGTAGTCTATCAATCGAGTCTTTTCAGCAACAAATTTCACTACATAATGGCAGAACGTATCGGTCCCCGTCTATTCTTCGAGATGTCAAATTTCCAGGTGCGACAGCAGGGACAACTAGGAAGTAAAGGTGAATATACCGCCCACTTCCTGAAAATTAATGGAGGTAAAGTAATTCCCAACAGTAGAGTGAGCCATCCAGAGGCAAAATCCCAGGATTTGATCCACCAAGTCGAGGCATGGATGGGAGAAGTCAGTCCTGGAACGCGCATCAAAATTGACCCGAAATTAGATGTAGATCTGATGAGTTTCCAATACTCCTATGGAGACAGCAACCCCTACCGGGCTACCAATGTTGGGTTTGGCATTACCTACACCTTACCAGTTATTGTCGCAGCGTTGGCATCAGAACCAGGTACATTAATCCTCATGGAAAACCCCGAAGCTCATCTCCATCCCAAAGGTCAAGCCAAAATTGGCGAGTTGTTGGCCCTTGCTGCTAGCTGCGGTGTTCAGGTGGTAATAGAAACTCATAGCGACCACGTGTTAAATGGAATTCGTGTTGCCGTTCATGGGGGTAAGGTTAAGCCTGATGATGTCCAGTTGCACTACTTCCAACGTCAAGTGAAAGACAGACAAGCTGTCAGTGAGGTAATATCTCCCCGGATAGATCGCAACGGACGCATCGACCAATGGCCAGATGGCTTCTTCGACGAGTGGAGAAAGCGTTTAGCAGCATTAATATAACGGAGGGAAGAATAACAAGTGGATGTAGATATGGTGTTGAATCACCTTTCTCTGGTGACTCCTGTTGCTGAAGAGCGAATTGCACGAGAACTAATGTCTGAGCTGATTCGCACTATGAAGACAGCGGTGAACTTGGGTGTAAAAATACTTCGGACTCAAGACAATATTTTTTATCTCATCCTTGCCCAGGATTATCCTGTGGCTCGCTGGCTTAATGATAATCAGGTGTCTCAAGACGATCGGGATTTTTTACTAACTCTGTCAATCCAAACTCCTCCGATCGCCGATATTATCGATCCAGAGCTTGAAAACAGAGTCGGTTTGTCTGAGTTTAGGTATCAGGGAGCGCTCGCGACAGAACTGGGAATTGCTTATCTACTTGACGCACTCGCAATGAGCTTACTCTCGGAACCTAGATGGGATTGCAGTCACTTAGAATTGGAAATAGAACGACTAGAAGATGATGAATTAATCGATGATCGCGCAGAAATTCTCCACGCCAGTCGCAGCATTCACGTACAGGAACACGCAGATTGGATAAAAAAACGTATCCGCACAGATGTACGTGATGGGTCCGATCTGTGGAATCGTAGAGATGAGTTATTTCCTCACTTAGAATTCTGCGATCGGGTTTGCGAACAAATGCAGGATCTGAGAACTGGTAACCCGATGCTAGGACAGGTTGTCACACGGTTATTTGAACTTGAGGAATACTGCCAGAATTGGACATCGGGATCTTTTAATTCAGACAATCTTCCGAGGGCGTCCCCCGAGAGCGAAATAACGCTCCAACAGTTCGGAAAGGAACATACTTTTAGATGTCCCGATGGGGCAGAACGTATTTTTAGTTGGCATCTGCGGATTACCAAAAGTTGGCGGCTTCATTTCTCGATCGCATTAGGACCGGGAAAGATAATCATCGGGCACATTGGTCCTCATCTCCCCACAGATAAATATCCTACCTAATTACCTCAAGTGAGGCGATCGCACTTTTACCTGTTGGGTTTCATGCTTCCACCCAACCTACAATATAGGCGATCGCTGATGCTACCAATGATTAACGTTTTTGTTATATAATGATTATCCTACCTACTTAGAGCTAATTTAAAATGCAACAAAACTGGTTAAAAGTCGAACAATTAAAAGCGATAGCCGCGATCGCACTTTCTTTGATTATTTTGGCGATCGCCCCGATTTTTATCAAATTACTTGAAGGCGAAATCGGTACCAACGCTACTATTTTCAACCGTCTTTGGGGTGCTGCAATTATTTTTGGATTTTGGAGTGGACTTTCGAGAATTAAAAGTCAAAAAGCCAACTCCTCCAAAGAGACCAGGAAAAAAGACTATCTACTTTTATGGGTGCATCTCAGTTAGGCGATGAGTATATTTACTCAGCACAAGTGGATTTACTGAGTCTGATTAGGCAACTAATGCGCCATTCAGGTAGGCACAGCGATGCTTCAACACCTACGGTCCGCGGACGGCCCGAAAAATCGGCACATTCTCGGCTCGCCATTGTGCCCCCGGTAATTTCACCCTTAACCCAATTTGTTTCACCAGGGACTCAACCCGACCAGAGCCAATCGAGTGCCGAGCTGCCTGCCCGTTCGCGCAGCGGCCCGACGCCAGGAGGGCTAGCCTGGTAGTCAATGATGCGCGTCTGATGGTGCTTCAAGTAGTTGATCAACCCTGTGGCTCCCCGACATTGCTGTTGGCGCAGATAACTAATCGCCCTCTGGGTCTCCCCTCGCCACAGGAGTGCACGGTCCGCGGACGGCCCGAAAAATCGGATCTGCACGGTCCGCGGACGGCCCGAAAAATCGGATTGAGCCGGTGTCCCTTGCACCTTATTGGCATTTTCCATTAGGTGATACCAATCGAGCACTTCGATACGTTGTTCTGGTGTCCCGATACCACTGAAAATGTTCCACACCCCATCATGACCATCTCCGAGACCGGTGAACTGCGCCCCTAGGGGCTGGGCATTCACCCACTCAAGCAGCCCTTGATTATCCTTGAAGAAAGCCACACTGCCTTGCTCATGGACATTTAAGGCTTTGTATTCTCGCCACTCACCAGGTTGACCCTCCACGGTCCGCGGACGGCCCGAAAAATCGGTACGAAGGCGAATCATGCCGCCATCCAAGCTGAGCTCCTGAATCGGTTCAGCTATCTCGGTCGGGGTCGAGCTGGTACTCACGTACCAACCCTCCAAGAGCGAAACCTGAAGAGCGACTTTTACCGCACACGGCTACTGGTTGGTAAGCTGCTGTCATCAGTAGGATTACTGGGGGTTACCCCCGTTGTCCCTTACCCTTTGAAATTTTACCCCTTATGGTCAATCCTATTGGACCGTTTAAGTACTTAGCTCCGGAAGGTTCGCGGAGGATAGTTCAGCAAACCATACTCGCCGCTCTTTACTAACATCTTCCCCATTCTGCTTTCCGCTTTTCGTAGGGGCTCTGAACTTTACCTGGCTAAGATTTGAATCCAAGATTCGTACTTTTGGAATTTCTTCCTAGTTCTGTGACATTAAGGTTACTTTTCCCAAGGGTGTCTTACCATATCCGTCCTACGTCTGCATATCCACAAGCATTACCCCGGGCGTTGGCTTCTTAGGACATCCTTCCTCTTCGTGGCTTGCGCTTTACATCTAACTTGTCCAAATGGGGACAGCTCACGAGAGGTTACTCCGTTCCCTGGTATCATTTCGCGATGCTTTTAGGTTCCTACTATACCCCGAGAGTTCTTTGAGTACGTTATTAGCCAGAGGCAAGAGCTAATACTAACTACCATTTCCCTTTTTGGGCAAGCGCATAAGCCTTCTTCCGCTGGTTCTGGTTAACGAGGTTTACATAGGTTCGCTTGTTCTAACCATTAACATCTTTCCTAGCGGCGTCACCGGCTTAGGCTGCCAGTTATCCTACATTTAAGTCCTCGCTCCACACCACGGTGATGTGACTCCGCAGCACCTCCGACCGGTAGTACCCTCGACCCCCGTACCTGGGGAAGGGGAATTTAACCCCCATGATAACCAGAGTTATCTGGCTGATAGAGCCAGACCCGACTTTCACCTACTGGCTTATGCCGGAACGAATCGCACTACCTCAGACCAGTCCTCTCGTTGAACAAAGCGTTGGAGCGTACTGTGGGAGATGCTCACCCCAGTCAGCATCGCGAGATCTTTTACGGTCCGCGGACGGCCCGAAAAATCGGCTCTCTGGTAAGAGGCATTGGCACTGACGACCCAACAACATTTTTCCACATACGGACTCCAACGAGTTCCCGGTTTAACTTGCAGTTGTTGGGCTTGAGCAGTGGTGAGGGTTAGTTTGCCCAGGATACTGGTCAGGGTGCGCTGTTTTCCGGTGCGGCGGGAAGTCGCCGTGTTGATAAAAAAATTCCTAGTTGAGGCCAGACGTGTTCTTGGGCAAGCGCACGAACGTTTTTCTCAATGCCTTCAAGGGTGGTGAGTTCAGTGGGGTCGGCTTCCTGGTAGAGAATCGCGGCAATCGCGTCAAGATGTTGCTGGAGTTCAGCCTGCTTTTGGGAGTTCATGGGTCAAGGGTGGTCAACAGTGCCTAAATTATGTACCGTTTTGAGGGATACAAGCACTAAGTATAATTACTCATCGCCTAACTGAGATGTACCCACTTTTATTACTCGCCGGTTTCCTTTTCTGGGCTTCCCAAACCTCTTGGGCTTGGTCTCTCCCTCGCACTTCCGTGGCCATTTCCGAACTCTTACATAATTTTACCCCCATCTTTGTCATTTTAGGAGGGTGGCTCCTAGGCGGACAACGATTCAATGTTCAATTTTTACTCGGAACGGCACTCTCAATTATTGGTTCTTGTCTCATCGGTATCGAACATTTATCTCATTCATCCGATCGAATTCAAGGCGATCTTGCTGCTCTTCTATCCGCAGCTTTCTTAGGAGGGTATATGCTCGTTGGAGAAACGCTTTGTTATAAATTATCGACGGTCACAATTATGTTTTGGGTTTGCACTGCGGGAACGGTTTTCAGTATCCCCGTCCTACTGATTGCAGGGATGCAATCGTTTCCAGAATCTGTCCAAGGATGGATTTTTGCAGTTTCTTTAATCCTCACAATGGTCTTGGGGCAAGGATTTTTCTTGTATGGAGTCGAACGCTTGGGGGCGAGTTTGGCTGCCGTTCTTTTTTGGCTCCTTCCCGCTATTACCGAGATCGCCGCTTGGCTCGTTTTTTCAGAAATATTGAGTTATTTGGATTGGGGAGCAATGGCAATTGTTTTACTCGGGGTTTATTTGGCAATTTCGACGCGATCGCAACCCGCGCCCGAATTAAATGAGGAAATTGCTTCGGCAAATTAGAAATACGATTAAAGCGGGTTTGGGCTTTGTAACCTTCTGGATAGATTATCCAGCAAATTGGTAGGTAGTAAGGCCAGGCACAGTTGTCTTTAAGCGAAACAAATCCCCTGCCAACGGTTGCTTATGCTTGCCTGCTTCTCCCAACGCCGCACAAGCCGATGTAATGTATAATTCATCCAAGTTTGCTCCCCCGAAGGTACAACTGGTAGGGCATTCGACAGGCATTTCAACTTGGCGTTCTAGTTTGCCTTCCGGATCGTAGCGCGTGATGCGCCAACCACCCCACCATGCACTCCAAATAAAGCCCTCCCTGTCTACGGTTAAGCCATCAGGTAAACCAGCGCTATCATCATGCACAAAAACGCGCCGGTTCGCGATCGTGCCTGGGACAGCATCATAATCGTAGGCGTAAATGGTATGTCGCAGGGTATCGGTGAAATACAGGGTTTGGTTGTCCGGACTCCACCCGATACCATTGGCCATGCCGATCCCATCTTCCATCATCTGTACGGAACCATCAGGGTCAAATCGGTATAAAGCATTATGATAACTATCCCCTAAAGTTCCCGCCCAAAAACGCCCATAACGGTCTACTTTGTCATCATTAAAGCGCGTTTGGGGTTTATGGGCTTCTGGATCGGCAATGCATTGTAGTGAGGATGTGGCATCATCCCAAAAAGCAAACCCTTTTTGAGTCGCCATGATGATACCATCACCAGCGCGAAAGGCAACCGATCCTACTGGTAGTCCCACTTCAAAGCGTTCGTGCTTTCCTGTAGCAGGGTCAAATTTGAGAAAACATTGGCCATCAATATCCACCCAATACAATACTTGCTCTTCGGGCTGCCATATTGGTCCTTCCCCCAAGGTATTTTTGATGGCTAAAACATGCTCGATTTGATTCATCGTTTGGTTCTTAACAACGGGTTCATCTCAATTGTGCAAGGGCGCTAAGTAGTTCGTAGTTCGTAGTTCGTAGTTCGTAGTTATTTTCAAATCCTCTGATCTCCAACTACCTTAGGGTTTCAACCTGTATTACATCATTACAGGATGTGCAGTTTAAATGCGCGACAGCTTAGCGCTACGGGCACTTCATAAAAGGGTAGTGCCCGATCGGGCACTACCCTAAACGCCCCGGAGGCTAGATTTGCTTCTATGAAATGCACTCCTTAACAACAGGCTCTACTTCAATCCCAAGGTTCTTCGGCAGATATTGTGCTTTGCGAGCCCAAGCCTCGTTATCTGTCACAATCATCCCCCCACCACCAGTGATGAGGATTTTATTGCCGTTAAAGCTGAAACAGGCGATATCCCCTAGATGCCCCACCATACGCCCCTGATATTTTGCTCCCAAGCTTTCCGTGGCATCTTCAATGACGACAAGGTTGTATTTACGGGCCACGTCCAATATTGGCTCCATATCAACTGGGTGTCCCAAAATGTGAACGGGCATGATAGCTTTCACGCGGCGACCAGTATGCTTATTGCGTACTTCTCCGTCTTGAAAATTGCATTCTCGTTCTAGAAAGTCCGCGACATTCTGAGGAGACATTTGCCAATACTCTGGCTCGGCATCAATAAATAGAGGCCAAGCGCCTGCATAGCGGATGGCATTCGCTGGGGCAATGAATGTTAGGGTCGAGACGAGAACTTCATCGTCAGGCTCGATACCAGCTACTAATAATGCTACGTGTAAGGCTGATGTGCCATTGACTGTTGCAACAGCATGATTCGTCCCCACATAGTCCGCCACCATTTCCTCGAAGCGGTTTACATAAGCCCCAACGGAGGAAACCCAGTTGGTATCGAGGCACTCCTTGATATATTTCCACTCGTTGCCTCTAATTTCGGGAACGCACAGGGGAATAAAGCCTTCAGCAGAAGGAACTCCTGGTTCAAAGGGCGTAGACATCTGGTCGATACCTCTCAATATGCTCTTCTAGCCATGTAATGGTCAATTTCAGCCCTTCTTCTAGGCTCTGGCTCCCAACCTAGCAAATCTCGGGCTAAAGTATTGCTAGCGAGAAGGCGATCGACTTCACTCCCCTCGGGTCGCAAGCGTTGCTCGTCCGTTTCTATGACAATCGAATGCCCCGTCAAGTCAGCAATTAACTGGGCCAGATCGCCAATACTAATTTCCTGTCCCGATCCCAAATTAACCGTTCGACCCATAGCTTCGGGTGTAGCTGCAGCCATGATAAAACCATTAACCGTATTGGCAACATAGTTAAAATCTCGGGTCGGTTGCAAATTTCCCAACCTAATTTTTGCATTTCCTTTGAGGCATTGCGTAATAATCGTGGGAATCACGGCGCGAGTTGATTGGCGCGGTCCAAATGTGTTGAAAGGTCGCACCGTGACTACTGGTAAGCCGAAGGAAAGATGAAATGCCTCCACTAGCTTATCCGCGCCAATTTTGCTAGCAGAATAGGGGGACTGCCCTTGCAAAGGGTGAGCTTCATCTATAGGCACATAGCGGGCTGTCCCATAAACCTCACTGGTGGAGGTATGGACCACTCGTTCAATGTCCAGTTCTCGCGCCGTCTGTAACACATTTAACGTACCTTCTATATTTGTCCGTACATAAGACTCTGGTGCGCGATATGAATAGGGTATTGCAATTAATGCGGCTAAATGAAACACGATTTCCGTGCCTTGCATCGCTTGACATACGCTGTCGCGATCGCACACATCTCCCGCGATCGCTTCTATTTCGTGACGAACTGGCGATTTATCTAACCATCCCCAAGTGCCCAGGGCATTATAATGAACCAAACCTTTAAAATTGGCTCCTAATTCTACCAATTTCTCTGTTAGGTGGCTGCCAATAAACCCACCCGAACCGGTGACTAATACGCGCTTTCCTTGCCAATTCAAAATGCACTCCTTTTTACTTACTTTGAAAATCTTTTTGTGCTTGTTTATAATCATCAGATTTGCCAATGTCTAGCCAATACTCAATCATCGGAAAATTGGCAATCCGAAGGCTACTATCTAGCAATGTTTGCATCAGGTCTGTCATATCAAACCGCTGCCCCACTGGGATATAAGGCAGTACCGAAGGCTCCAACATATAGATGCCTGCATTGATGAGGAAGTTGACGCGGGGTTTTTCGCTGAGTTGCTTCAGATAAGGTCCTTCTGATTCCATGACGCCATAGGGAACTTGGTATTCGTATTGGCGAACTGCGACCGTTAATGCCGCCTTATAGGCACGGTGAAAAAACCACATGCCTTGGAAATCAAGTTTCGTCAAAATATCCCCATTGATTACCAATAAGGGCCAGTCTGGGTTTTCCAGCAAGCCCAATGCCCCAGCAGTACCCAAGGGAGTATCTTCGGAAACATAGGTGATGTCGATCCCAAAAGAACTACCATTGCCAAAATGATTAATAATTTTCTCTGGCAAGTAATGGAGTGTGACGTAGAATTGCTTAATTCCCACATCCCTTAACTGCTCGATAATTAACTCCATAATTGGGCGATCGCCGATTGGGAGCAGAGGTTTAGGCAAATCATTGGTCAAAGGACGCAAGCGGCTTCCAAACCCACCCGCCATAATCACCGCTGACAAGGGCAGTTCATCGGAGGAGATCCTATCATCTCGGGATATCAAGTTGACTACACGATCTTCTTCATCCACCAAGGGCAGGTGATTGACAGAAACATTTCCCTTGCCGTTCATCAGATGCATAGCTTCCGAATAAGATATTTGTTGTGAGGCCGTCATCGGATTAAGGTCAGCAATTTTCAGGCACGGTTCGTTGAAAGACACCCCCCTCAACATCGCTCGTCGAATATCACCGCAGGACAGGGTGCCGACAAGTTGACGGTCATTTTCGCACAGGAGCAACAGGCTCGTCTCGGCACAGTCTAATATTGGAATGGCCTCTGATATGGGGGTTTGGGGCGAGATTATGATTTGCAGTAGGGAAGACTCAATCGAACCCATCATGCTCATTCCTCCTCAATAATCTAGCTGGATTCCCTATCAATATTTGACCGTCTGGCACATCCTTAACCACAACTGCACCCGCACCGATCGCAGAACCCTTTCCTACTTTAATTAATTGACGGATCGCGGCACCGATACCAATATGAGTATTATCGCTAACATGTACAGCACCAGCCAGTCTAGCACCTGTAGTGATATGAACGTGGTTTCCGATAACGCAATCGTGTTCGACGATCGCCCCACTATTTACAATGACGTTCTCGCCCACGATCGCGCCCGCGTTAATTATTGCACCAGCCATAACAGTTGCCCCTTCTCCTAAAACTGCTGAAGGTGAAATAATAGCACTAGGATGAACGGCTGTCACGGGTTTCATACCCAGGCTGCGGGCAAACTCATACAGCCGTCGGCGTGGGACAATATTGGATGTACTCCCCAATCCAACAAAAAAATACTCAACCCCTTGGGCTTTAATCGAAGGGAGCCGATCGTCATCGCCCAAGATCGGCACGCCAAGTAAGGACTTACCCTGTAATTCTGGGTTTGGATCGAGCAGACCCACCAACTTGTACTGACTAGATTGTTGAAGAATCTCGATCGCCACTTTGGCGTGCCCTCCTGCGCCCAAGCCAATGACTTCTGGAGACATTAATCCACCTCCCGAATTAGCATAAATGCCTCTGCATAGTCCACCCCAATGCTTGCCCCACGATAGCGAGCCAACGCCCGAATTGCCGACGGTCCGCGAGGCCAAGGATCTGAGTGAGTCTCGCTCTCATATAACCCCATAATTTCGACCTTTTGCTCGATGTAGGGCGTAATGTCGCGGTAAACATTGGGAACAAACGCGCGATCGGGCTGCGGTGGGGCTGCTTCAGTCGAAGAAAGGGTTTCATAAGAAAGGACGCGCCGCACCCCCCATTTACGCATATAAAATGTCTTCAGCACGGACATCGTAGCCTTGAAAACGACGGCATGATCGGAATTCACATCACCACCATGAACCAGATAAACTACTTCTGGCTTAACCTCTTGGATGACATCCCGAATGCGGCCAATCAGATCGGCCAGTGGAATTGTGTCAAGACGAATGGTTGGGAATCCCAACTTAAAAAACTGCTGCATTTTATAGGCCATCGAGGCGATCGCATTACTTCAGCGGCCTTAACCTGAATCGTCTCCGCCGACCACTGCGGCTCGTATGTCTCCGTCACCACCAGCCAGAACAAGCTGTCCTCTTCTGCGACATGTCCCAGCAACGTCCCCCCACAACCGAGGGTCTCGTCGTCAGGGTGAGGAGAAATCGCGAGTACTTTCATGCAGGTCCTCCTATACCAGACCATTTGTCAATCGTCCAAGATAGTTGACCCCCATCAATAATGATTGACTGACCGATGAGAAATGATGCCTCATCAGAGGCGAGAAAAGCAAACAAATTCGCCACCTCCTCAGGATTTCCAGAACGACCGAGTGGTATCTTATTGGGATATTCCCGCACAAAGGTATCGCCTGCACCTGATTGTTTTGTGAGATCCGTGATAATAAAACCGGGCGAAACGCAATTAACTCTGATATTATAGGGTGCTAACTCAGCGGCCATCGTCTTGGTAAGCAAAACAACCCCCGCTTTAGAAGCATTGTACGCCGCCGATTCTCTCTCTGCCACATGACCATTGGTCGATCCCATATTAATAATCGCGCCTCCTTTGCCTTGTGCCATCAACACCCGCGCCACCTGCTGTCCCAACAAAAAAGTCCCCTTCAGATTCACTGCCATCACTCTATCCCAAGCCGACTCAGAGTGTTCGAGAAAGGGCTCGATCGCCACTATACCAGCATTGTTGACTAGCACATCGATCTCACCAAAGTATTCCGCTGCCTGCTTGACCAGGGCCTCACAAAACGCGCGATCGGAAACATCACCGGTCATCCCATAAACCTCACCACCCCACTGACTCAACTCTGCAGCCGCCACCACAATCCGCTCTGGTACAAGATCGCAAATCAGGAGCTTCGCGCCCTCTTGCAAAAACTTCTGGGCAATTGCCTTACCTATACCACGTCCCGCCCCAGTGACGATCGCACTTTTTTCTTTTAATCGCAACATGAATTAGGGGTCGAACTGGGGGTCACCCCCCAACCCTCCCATTCGGAACCGGACATGCGACTTTCACCGCATCCGGCTACTGGGAAGTAGGGCCTTGTCATTGCTAGGATTACTGGGGATTACTCCCGTTGTCCCTCATCTCGTGTGATTTCTCCCCTTTCCTGGTTGGTAAGTGGCGCTGCCAGATAACCTTTAGTATTACCATTTTCAAGTCTGTTTTACCAGTCATCCCACCTCAGCTACGCGAGGTATTGGGGCTTGTTAGAGATACTTTTGCCCAAGATTTCCTACTTTCACCAACCCGCGTCTGCATGTTGAGGCATCCTTACCTATTCCTCAACGTATCCATAGGCATTACCCTAGGCATTAGCTTCTCGGGCTATCTCTCCCCCCGTGGCTTACGCTTTACATCTAACTAGTCCAAATGAGGACAGCACACGAGAGGTTACTTCGTTCCCTGGTATCATTTCGCGATGCTTTTAGGTTCCTGCTTTCCTCCGGGAGTTCTTTGAGCACGATGCTGGCAAGCAGATACTACCAGCACTAACTACCATTTCCCTTTTGGGCCAGCGTATAAGCCTTATTCCGCTGGTTCGGTGTAACGAAGTTTACACAGGTTTGCCTGCTCTAACCTTGAGCATCTTTCCTAGCGGCGTCACTGGCTTAGGCTGCCAGCTATCCTACATTTAAGTCCTTGCTTCGCACCACAGCGATGTGACTCTATAGCACTAAGGACCGGTGTTACCCCCGTACCTGGGGAGAGGGAATTTAACCCCCATGAATACCAGAGTTACCAGTTTGGACCTGGCCTAGTGTTCCGTATTTGACTACGTTAGACTAGAACGAATCGCACAACTACCACTCCGTTAAGCTGTGAGGCATTTAGATTGCATAGTCCAAAATGGCCATGATGCCTGAAACACATATGGTGATGGACCTCCACGATTTTGCCTATATCCCAATATGTAGTTTAGATGCGCGGTGGTCTGTGTCGGTCGCTTCACCCCATTCACCCTTTAACTATGGCGCCAAAATCTGCTAACACGCGAGCATGATTTCGCAGTAACCCCAGCAAATTCAGGCGGTTGCGCCGAATTTCCGGGTTCTTATCCATCACTAAAACGCTGTCTTCGCCGTCTAAGAAACGACTTACGAAGGGCGTTATTTCACTCAAGGCATCCACTAATTGCTGATAATTTCGCGTCGATGTCTCTCGGGTAGTGCGACTAGCGCTCCCGAGAGATATCGACGCTTGCGATGCCTGGGTTTTGGGCAGTAACTCTACTATGGCATTAAGGAATGCTTGTTCTGAAGATTTCTCAAACAGTTCGGGATTGACAAACCCTTTCGGTTCCAACTGGACTGTATCTAAATCCCCTTGGGCAGCTAAACGGGTGGAACGGTTCACGGTTTCGTAAATTGCATCTAATTGGCCGTTATTGCGGATTGCTTGCAGGAATAAGGCCCGATCGCGCAGGTCGAGCAAATCCTGCAATGCCCGATCGGCATATTCTGGGTCATTTTCCCCCAGCACAGCATTGACTAGATCGTAATCTATGCCCCGTTCCTCTTGCAACTGGGTGCGGAGGCGTTGCAGGAAAAATTCTTGCAATGAGGCAATTAATTCTGATTTCGATGTGCGAGGCGTAGTGCGAGTAGCGCTCGCCGAGTACATCGAATGGGCTATTTCTGTCAGCAGTTGCTGTAGGTTAATCCCTAAATTCCCTGCCCAAGTAATGTTCACGATCGCATTAGCGGCCCGCCGCAGGGCGAAGGGGTCTGACGAACCCGTGGGCACCATGCCCAAGCTGAAGATACTTACCAAGGTATCTAGTCTATCTGCTAACCCGACCACTTGACCCGCGATCGTCTGGGGCAATTTATCTCCTTTGCCTCGAAGGGGCAAGTAATGTTCAAAAATCGCCGTCGCGACTGCTTCTGGTTCCTGACTGGCGCGAGCATATTGCCTTCCCATCACCCCTTGCAATTCGGGAAACTCGTACACCATCTGGGTTACCAAGTCCGCTTTACAGAGTAATGCTGCCCTTGCGATCGTACTGGTTTCTGCTGCCGACAGTTGCAACTGTTGGGCAATTTTCAGGGCAATCTTACTCAGGCGCGAGACCTTTAACCGTACCGACTCCAAATCTTCCTGAAAGGTAACTTTTTCCAGTTGAGGCAAATAGCTTTCCAGGGGTTGGGCCAGATCTGCTTTATAGAAGAACTGGGCATCTGCTAATCTGGCGCGGATGACCCGTTCGTTCCCAGCGGCGATAATATCTGATGAGGCTGGGTCTCCATTACTAACGGTGATAAAATAGGGGAGGAGTTCCCCAGTTCCCTGGTTTTTCAACACCGGAAAATACCGTTGGTGCTTCACCATGACCGTGGTGCTGACTTCGGCAGGCAACTGCAAAAACTCCGGGTCAAATTTCCCTACTACTGCGGTTGGGTATTCGACCAAGTTAGTGACTTCCTGCAATAATGCGGGGGATATTTCGGCATAACCATTCACTTTTTGGGCCGCCGCTTCCACGTCCTGTTTGATTTTAGCCTGACGCTGGGTCGGGTCAACTTCTATATAGGCAGCACCCAGGCATTCGACATAATCACCTGCCTGGGGAATGGTCACGGGTTCGGGATGCAATACCCGATGACCCCTAGAGAGGCGATCGCTCTTCACGGTTTCGCTGCCATTTTCCCACATCAGGGGCAGCACCCGGTCGTCCAACAAAGTCACCAACCAGCGGATGGGGCGAGGAAAGCGCAAATCTCCATCGGCCCAGCGCATGAACCGCCTCCCCTCCAAGGCAAAAATCCATTGAGGGACCAGTTCCGTGAGAATTTCGGCAGCAGGGCGTCCTGCCTTTTGCTTGCGCAGGAAGATAAAATCCCCCTTATCCGTAGGCCGCACTTCCAGGGCCTCTACTGCTACTCCCTGCTTGCGGGCGAACCCTTCTGCTGCTTTCGTGGGTTTGCCATCCTTGAACGCCGCTTTGGCAGGCGGACCTTTCACCTCTTCTTCCCGGTCCGGTTGCTGGGCAGGCAAATCCTTCAGGAGTAAGGCCAGGCGGCGGGGTGTGGCGTAAAGTTCCAGGGTCTCTGGGGTTAGGAGTTGGTCCCCTAGGGACTGGGGGAGGCGGTCCCGCCACTGAAGCAAAGCATTATCCAGAAAATCTGCTGGTAATTCTTCTGTACCGACTTCTAATAGGAATGTAGGCATGAGACTGGAGTTAAGGGGCTAGTTTCCATAGTTTACAGTCCGATGGACACCGACTGGATGATTATATCAAGTTTGGTTAAATGCTAGCAAGACGTAGGGTGGGCACCGCCCACCATTGACTTCTCCCACTATTCCTTGCGATCGCAGTCTGGCAAGAAAAGGAGACTCCCCTGCGCAGAGGCGCGATCGTTCTGCTTACTCCTCTCGCCGCTCTATATCCGCGTCGAGCTGCTGCTTATTATCCCAGTAATAAGCCAAGGCTGAGTAGATCTGACTCATATGGATGCTGGAATTGCCTTTCTTCTGGACTCCAACCCTATGCTATCTGACCAGTGACTAATTCTATTACTTATCGGAAGAGTTAGGTTCGTATCGGAGCGCTTTGCGCGCTTATTTCTCCGATTAATCAAAAGCGGGTAATTGCCACAGCTGGGGTTGAAACTCTCTCAAGGAATTAAGCACCTGGTGAGCATTATGATACAATTGTTTATCTATGCTAGCGTCAGGGACAGCGACAACCGACATCCCAGCCCCGATCGCCGCTTTCAGGCCGGTTAAAGCATCTTCAAACACCAGACATTCTGCGGGGTCTGCATCCAGGCGTTGGGCGGTAATTAAGAAAATATCCGGTGCTGGTTTGCCGAGCGCGATCGCGGAGTCATTACCTTTAACAATGCAGTCAAACAGGGCTAACCATTCAGTATGATTGCTCGTTTTCAGTTCAAAGGAAAGACCAGCAGAACTGGTTGCCACGGCCTGCCGAATGCGATGCTGATGCAGATGTTGGGTCAGGCGCACCGCACCTGGAAGGGGTTTGGCATCGGGTAACAAATCACGAAGCAATGGTTCTCGTTCTCGGAGAAAACTTTCCGGAGTCAGGGGCAAGTCTAGCATTTCAATTATAGTCCGGGCTGAGTCTAGGGCGTTTCTGCCAGATATCTGAGATTTTACCGACTCGGACAAGGTCTTGCCGTAGGGACGGGCGATCGCCTGGTAGACTCGATCGTAAATCGGTTCCGTGTCTAGCAGCAGACCATCTAGATCGTAAATGACGTGAGTAATTTTTTTGAAGTCAGGCATGGGCAGATGACTCCACAATCCGCTCTGGTACAAGAATGCGCTGCGCGATGTGGGCGCGCTGCGCGTCTGGGCGCCCAGCGCATCGCCAATCTTCTCTGCCAGCAAGTATTATACTCCCCACAGGCCAGAGGTTGGGTTTCAGAGGTCAACCCAACCGACAATATAGGCGAATGCAGGAGGGGGCCCTGTGAAAAAAGCCGGAGGCACTAAGCGAAGATCAAGTCCCTGGGGTCGAGGAACATCTGGTTACCAGTCAAGTTGTCGCCAGAGATTAATATGTCATGCTGGTTACTATCCCAAGTATTCCCTGTCTGTGCTGGGATAGTCACGTTCCCATTGCCGATGTCTATCCCGCTTGAGGTAATGCTACTCCCTGCTTGCGGGCGAACCCTTCTGCTGCTTTCGTGGGTTTGCCATCCTTGAACGCCGCAGTGACGATAGTAGGATGAACAATCTTCTGGTTCTCCAGGTTTTCCTGATATATGACATTGCCATTCCCTTCTCCCACAAAAATATCTAGATCCCCGTCTCGATCAATATCGACAAGGGTGGGGCTGCTAAAGGACTCTACATTTGCGACTCCAAAGGGGTTCGCTTCGGGTGTCCCGAAAGTAAGATCCTTAGCAGTACCCTGGTTTTCCTGATACATGACATTGCCATTATTTTCTCCCACAAAAATATCTAGATCCCCGTCTCGATCAATATCGGCAAAGGTGGGGATGCTAAGCCTCCCTACATTTGTGATTCCAAAGGGGTTCGTTTGGGGTGTCCCGAAGGTGGGATTCTTAACGGTACCCTGGTTTTCCTGATATATGACATTGCCATAAACTTCTCCCACAAAAATATCTAGATCCCCGTCTCCATCAATATCGGCAAAGACAGGGATGCTATTGATCGATACCTTTGTGATTCCAAAGGGGTTCGTTTGGGGTGTCCCGAAGGCGGGATAAAGAGCGGTACCCTGGTTTTCCTGATATATGACATCGCCATTATTTTCTCCCACAAAAAGATCTAGATCCCCGTCTCCATCAATATCTACAAGGGTGGGGGTGCTAGCGAACCCTCCATTTGTGAGTCCAAAGGGGTTCGTTTGGGGTGTCCCGAAGGCGCGATAAAGAGCGGTACCCTGGTTTTCCTGATATATGACATCGCCACTATCTTTTCCCACAAAAAGATCTAGATCCCCGTCTCCATCAATATCGGCAAAGGCAGGCATGCTATAGTGCCCTCCTACAGAGGTGAGTCCAAAAAGGTTCGTTTGGGGTGCCCCGAAGGTGGGATAAAGAGCGGTACCCTGGTTTTCCTGATATATGACATTGCCATAATAGTCTCCATAAAAAATATCTAAATCCCCGTCTTGATCAATATCGACAAGGGTGGGGCTGCCATAGTCCCCTATATCTGTGAGTCCAAAGGGGTTCCTTTGGGGTGTTCCGAAGGTTAACATTGTCTTTTTCCTTTTTCAATTCGATTTGGATTATTTGATTACGCTACGCGAATGCGCTGCTCGTCCCGTAAGGGATACGCCAATCTTCCCTGCTAACAATTATACTCCCCACAGGCCAGAGGTTGGGTTTCAGAGGTCAACCCAACCGACAATATAGGCGAATGCAGGAGGGGGCCCTGTGAAAAAAGCCGGAGGCACTGAGCGAAGATCAAGTCCCTGAGGTCGAGGAACATCTGGTTACCAGTCAAGTTGTCGCCAGAGATTAATATGTCATGCTGGTTACTATCCCAAGTATTCCCTGTCTGTGCTGGGATAGTCACGTTCCCATTGCCGATGTCTATCCCGCTTGAGGTAATGCTATTGCGATAGAACAATTCCTCGGGGCTAGTAATACTGGCGCTATGGGAGTCGATTTTGTCTATGCTATCTTCAAAATCGGTAATGCCCCAGTTGGTTATATCATTTGACGGGCCAATCCTCCCTGGCCCAGGAGTGCCTGTAATGGGGTCTTCCACAGTGACGATAGTAGGATGAACAATCTTCTGGTTCTCCAGGTTTTCCTGATATATGACATTGCCATTCCCTTCTCCCACAAAAATATCTAGATCCCCGTCTCGATCAATATCGACAAGGGTGGGGCTGCTAAAGGACTCTACATTTGCGACTCCAAAGGGGTTCGCTTCGGGTGTCCCGAAAGTGCGATCAAGAGCGGTACCCTGGTTTTCCTGATATATGACATTGCCATACGTTTCTCCCACAAAAATATCTAGATCCCCGTCTCGATCAATATCGACAAGGGTGGGGCTGCTATCGAGCCCTACATCTGTGAGTCCAAAGGGGTTCATTTGGGGTGTCCCGAAGGTGGGAGCAAGAGCGGTACCCTGGTTTTCCTGATATATGACATTGCCATCCGATTCTCCCACAAAAATATCTAGATCCCCGTCTCGATCAATATCGGCAAAGGTGGGGCTGCTAAAGTACCCTACATTTGCGACTCCAAAGGGGTTCGTTTGGGGTGCCCCGAAAGTGGGATTCTTAGCGGTACCCTGGTTTTCCTGATATATGACATCGCCATTATAGTTTCTCACAAAAAGATATAGATCCCTGTCTTGATCAATATCGGCAAAGGTGGGGTTGCTATCGTACCCTGCATCTGTGACTCCAAAGGGGTTCCTTTGGGGTGCCCCGAAAGTGGGATTCTTAGCGGTACCCTGGTTTTCCTGATATATGACATTGCCTAGATAGTTTCCCACAAAAATATCTAGATCCCCGTCTTGATCAATATCGACAAAGGTGGGGTTGCTATTGTACCCTGCATCTGTGAGTCCAAAGGGGTTCCTTTGGGGTGCCCCGAAAGTGGGATCCTTAGCAGTACCCTGGTTTTCCTGATATATGACATTGCCATTCAATTCTTCCACCACAAAAATATCTAGATCCCCGTCTCCATCAATATCGACAAAGGTGGGGTTGCTATTGTACCCTACATCTGTGAGTCGAAAGAGGTTCCATTGGGGTGTCCCGAAGTCTTCCACACTCTTCTGGTTCTCCAGGTTTTCCTGATATATGACATTGCCATTCCTTTCTCCCACAAAAATATCTAGATCCCCGTCTTGATCAATATCGGCAAAAGTGGGGTTGCTATCGTACCCTACATCTGTGACTCCAAAGGGGTTCGTTTGGCGTGTCCCGAAGGTGAAATTCTTAGCAGTACCCTGGTTTTCCTGATATATGACATTGCCATCCAATCTTCCCGCAAAAAGATCTAGATCCCCGTCTCGATCAATATCGACAAGGGTGGGGCTGCTAGAGTTCTCTAAACCTACATTTGTGAGTCCAAAGGGGTTCGTTTGGGATTCCCCGAAGGCGGGATCAAGAGCAGTACCCAGGTTTTCTTGATATATGACATCGCCATACGTTTGTCCCACAAAAAGATCTAGATCCCCGTCTTGATCAATATCGGCAAGGGTGGGGATGCTAGCGAGCCCTGCATCTGTGATTCCAAAGGGGTTCATTTGGAGTGTCCCGAAGGCGGGATAAAGAGCGGTACCCAGGTTTTCTTGATATATGACATTGCCCCTCCATTCTCCCACAAAAAAATCTAGATCCCCGTCTCCATCAATATCGGCAAAGGTAGGGGTGCTAGAGTACCCTCCATTTCCATAAGTATCGGCGGCAAAGATAGGGATGTTAACGAGCCCTCCACCTGTGAGTCCAAAGGGGTTTGTTTGGCGTGTCCCGAAGGCGGGATAAAGAGCGGTACCCTGGTTTTCCTGATATATGACATTGCCATTAATTACTCCCGCAAAAAGATCTAGATCCCCGTCTTAATCAATATCGACAAGGGTGGGGCTGCTAAGGTACCCTACATCTGTGAGTCCAAAGGGGTTCCTTTGGGGTGTTCCGAAGGTTAACATTGTCTTTCTCCTTTTTCAATTCGATTTGGATTATTTGATTACGCTACGCGAATGCGCTGCTCGTCCCGTAAGGGATACGCCAATCTTCCCTGCTAACAATTATACTCCCCACAGGCCAGAGGTTGGGTTTCAGAGGTCAACCCAACCGACAATATAGGCGAATGCAGGAGGGGGCCCTGTGAAAAAAGCCGGAGGCACTAAGCGAAGATCAAGTCGCTGGGGTCGAGGAACATCTGGTTACCAGTCAAGTTGTCGCCATAGACTGATAGGAGTTGCCGGTGATTTCTCCAACGGTTCTCCGTCTGTCCGACTACGGTCATGTTCCCATTTCGGCAAAGGTGGGGCTGCTAAAGTCCGCTACATCTGTGAGTCCAAAGAGGTTCCTTTGGGGTGATCCGAAGATTTGCATTATCTTTCTCCTTTTTCAATTCGATTTGTATTATTTGATTACAGGTAGACCTTAATTTGAGTATGACGTATAGGCTACGATGTAATCTGTCAGCGCCGGTCCCTCCCCCCTCTCCTCCCTACCATTCACCCTTTAACTATAGCACTAAAATCTGCTAACACGCAATGATTTCGCAGTAACCTCAGCAAATTCATGCGGTTGCGCCGAATTTCCGGTCTTATCCATCACTAAAACGCTGTCTTCGCCGTCAGGGGCAAGTTTAGCATTTCAATTATAGTCCGGGCTGAGTCTAGGGCGTTTCTGCCAGATATCTGAGATTTTACCGACTCGGACAAGGTTTTGCCGTAGCGATGCGCGATCGCCTGGTAGACTCGATCGTAAATCGGTTCCGTGTCTAGCAGCAGACCATCTAGATCGTAAATGACGTGAGTAATTTTTTTGAAGTCAGGCATGGGCAGATGTCAGGTAACTCAGGTTTGTGGTAATTCTAGGCTAAAACTCCAGCCATGTTGCTTGAAGCCCAAAGATTCGTAAAAGGCATGGGCCAGCATGGGCCCGATCGCGCTTCAGGTTAGAGGAGAGAGTTATTTTATAACATCCCGCCGCAGCACAAAGTTTGATTGCTACTTTCATCATCTCCGTACCTATCCCTTGACTCCGATAATGGGGGGAAATGGTCACAGCATCCAAGATAGCAAACTTATGAAAACCTCTGTGCATCATCGTGGGCAGATACAACAGACTAAACGTACCTACAACCTCACCATCAAGAGAGGCAAGATAAACGTGATAGTCAGGCACATTCGCCATTTCCGCCCAGATTTGGGACGCCTTCTCTTGGGGTATAGGAGGTTTTCCATCCATTTCCCCATAGAGGCGAATAAGAGTCTGCAAATCGGCACGGGTAGCAAGGCATATATCGAGTTTCATGTTGCAGTATTGGGGCGAAACAATAAGCTCAACTCGAAATCATCTGAGAACTTCAGTTTTTCTTCGAGCATATAGCCGAAATGTTCGTACATGAGTATATTCTGTTGGGTATCGGTTTCCACCCACACTCCCGTTGAGGTGGGGTGGGACTCAGATAAGGCGTGAATGCGATCGAGCAATTGGCGGCCATAGCCCCGGCCCTGAAAATTCGGGTGAACGGCGATCATCACCAGGTGGTAATAGGGTGCGGTAGGGTAATGTGGTTCTATAGCTATCATCAATCTTAGCAGCCGCCAGACAGCAGGCAATCCTGCTCCCAGAGTTAGCCGCACTAGCAGTCGCAGTGCGCCCCAAGGATCCGCTTTGACTGCGGGCTCGTAGATGGCGGCCAGGCCAATAACTCGATCCTCCAGCATGACTGTCAACAGCGGCTGTTCGGTAGCAACGAGCATATCCAATAACAGCCGGAAGTACAGGTGGGTGACTTGCCGTTTGCGATCAGGTAGCGTGCGCGCAGCGCGATCGCCCGCTACCCAAAAGAGGTAGTCGATCAGAGGCTGGGCAGTGAAAGTGTCAGCCAGCAGTTGAGTTACTTCATCATGTCTGGAGGCAGGAAGATCCATAACTCTAGCGGCATGGTTGGATCTGTCTGAAGCGGTCATGGGATCTCTAGATGACTCAAGGGATGTGAATTGACAAGGCAGATTTTGATATGATATAGCAATACAATACTTCACCCATAAGGAGGCTTGTAGTGGTAAGGATTCTCCGACTCGACCAGATGACATCAGCTGAACTCTCTTCGTTGAAAAGGCGAGCGGAGTTGGATATCGAAAAGGCACTTACGGTTGCCAAAGAGGTGATTGACAAGATTCGCCAACAGTCCGATGCGGGAGTATTGGAATATGTCCGCAAGTTTGACTTTCCCGAGGCCCAACTGGATAACCTCAAGGTGAGCGATCGGGAGTTTGCTGCTGCCCGCGAGGCCATAGATCCGGAAATTAAATCGGCGATCGAACAAGCATTTGCCAATATCTGGGAAGTTCACCAGGGCCAGATGCCGGAGGAAATGCGACTGGCAGAAGTTGATACGGGAGTATTTGCGGGAGAAAAGGTGACCCCTGTAGTAAGTGCGGGACTGTACGTTCCCAGAGGTAAGGGCGCTTTCCCTTCGGTGATGCTGATGCTGACTGTCCCGGCGATGGTGGCCGAGGTCCAAAAGGTTATCGTCTGTACGCCTCCCGATAAACGGGGCAATGTCGAACCTGCTTCCCTTGTAGCTGCCGAGATGGCAGGTGTCAAGGATATCTATAAGCTGGGGGGAATACAGGCGATCGCGGCCATGGCGTTAGGTACGGAAACTATCCCTAAAGTTGACAAGATCACGGGTCCGTGCAATATCTACGGTTCGGCAGCTAAGCGACTATTATACGGCACGGTGGACGTGGGACTGCCCGCTGGACCCAGCGAGTCGATTATTTTGACAGACGAACATACCGATCCGCAGTTAGCGGCACTGGATCTGTTAATAGAAGCGGAACATGGTCCGGACTCCGCCGCCCTGTTAGTAACTCACTCGGAAGCAGTTGCCCATCTAGCAGCAGAGTACGTACCTAATTATCTCAAAAAGCTGCCCGACTGGCGCCGGGAATTCTGTGAAGCTTCTCTTTCATCCTATGGCGGCATCTTGCTGACTTCTAGCTTAGCAGAGTCGATCGCCTTTGTCAACGACTATGCCCCGGAACATCTGGAAGTACTAGTCAAGGATCCTTTGAGTATTATCGGACAAATTAAGAATGCGGGTGAGATTTTGCTCGGTCCCTACACCCCCATTCCTACAGCTAACTACTGTCTGGGTGTCAATGCTATTCTCCCAACTGGAGGTTTTGCCCGATCATACTCTGCTGTTTCTGTCTGGGACTTTCTCAAGCGATCGGGCATCGGCTATCTGACCAAAGAAGGGTTCGATCGCTTGCAGCATACAACTCAAACTTTAGCAGATTATGAGGGATTTCCTGCCCACGCCATGGCCATTCGCGAACGGGAACATCTGTTAAAAACAAACCAGGATTAAATTATTGGGTGGGCCCTGCCCACCTGCCTTCTCATCCCAAATACAAATTACCGAGTCAAGCCAAGAGTCATAGCAGTTACAGCAGTTTTCATATCATCTTCTCTCTGATAATCAATCCTGAGTCGAGGTTAGTTCTAATTTTATATCTTACACCTCCTGGAGCAGCTCGGGCTTGCTATAATTTCAAATAACTCAATATCTACGCTGTAATTATATTTATTGACTCCCTTGCAGATATAATGAGTAACAGTGTGAAATATAAAATATAGTTCGCAGTAGCGCTGCGTACTCTTCGTATACACAGTTAGGGCAGTTCTAGGATACTTTTACTTCAACCGGCACCTACTAGCTAGTTGCTAATCTGTGTCCCACTGTTGGAGTTGGAAACTTCTCTGCTGGGGTTTAAGACCTCTCTGCTGAGGTTTAAGACCTCTCTGTTGAGGTTTAAAACCTCTCTGTTAAGGTTTTAAACCTCTCTGTTGGGGTTTAAAACCTCTCTGTTGAGGTTTTAAACCTCTCTGTTTCTCTTAAGGTTTTAAACCTCTCTGTTGGGGTTTAAAACCTCTCTGTTGGGGTTTAGACCTCTCTGTTGGGGTTTAAAACCTCTCTGCTGGAGTTTAAGACCTCTCTGTTGGGGTTTAAGACCTCTCTGTTGGGGTTTAAAACCTCTCTGTTGGGGTTTAAAACCTCTCTGCTGGGGTTTAAAACGGGTCTTGTACCTCGTTGACAACGATTCACTGTTCC
Organism: uncultured Hormoscilla sp.; assembly: GCA_963921275.4. Taxonomy (GTDB): domain Bacteria; phylum Cyanobacteriota; class Cyanobacteriia; order Cyanobacteriales; family Desertifilaceae; genus Hormoscilla. Next base: position 1,201,147 of record OZ001293.3, read on the forward strand.
CTGTGAGCCGTTTTTGTAATAAAGCCCGCGCAGGCGGGCTTTGTTCGTGTAGCCGGACCCTTTAGGGTTCGGGCCGGGGGGTGTGGTCAAAACCCGTCGATCTAACATGGGTCCTCCCAGTCGTCGGATCCCCCAAAACCCCCCTTTTTAAGGGGGGCTTCCATAGCCCCCCCTTTTGGAAGGGGGGTTTGGGGAGATCCCTATGCAACAAATGCATGACCACACCCCGGGCCGGGCGGCGACTCTGGTACAATGGATGAGGAAATGCACCGAAAGCAGTGAGACTTAGGGAGGTAGAAAGTTGACCGGTCTAGATCCATTGAGCAATCCATTTTTCTGGAAAAAAGGCTTTGACGACATTACCGAGGTCTGGGGTAATATTAGCCAATTATTCAAAAATAAGCAGCAAGCTAGGAAGGCATCCAAACAATACGCAAGCAAATATCTGGACAAGTATGGCACGATTAAGCTGCTGGGAATGTCCGACCCTATACCACTGTCGGTTTTAACCGACATAAAGCCGAGTTCCCTGGCTCCGCTTGGGAACTCGGGGGGGGTTTGAACCCTCGCTATCTCGTGGGTAGTGCGAGTACGATGCTTCCCGGGTAGTGCGGTTACGATGTTTCCTGGGTAGTGCGATTAGCGCGGGAAACATCGAGCGACTGGGGAACATCGGGCGACCACGAGATAAAGTTCGGGTGAGGATGAGTGATTGATGATAAGATTAAACTGCCTCTAATAAGAAGATCCAATGAGAATAAGGACAGTTTCCGCTGAATCAAGAGAAAATCACCCATGACAACATCGACTCGCCTGCGGTATCTGGAGCGTACTCTTGTCCTTCAGGACATGCGCTGCGCGCCCAGCGTAGCGCCATCGGCACGCTCCAGACACCGCTATCACATCACCACATTCGGCTGCCAGATGAACAAGGCCGACTCGGAGCGCATGGCAGGTATACTGGAAAATATGGGCTTTGAGTGGTCAGAAGATCCCAACCAGGCGGAGTTAATCCTCTACAACACCTGTACGATTCGGGATAACGCGGAACAAAAGGTTTATTCTTACCTAGGCAGACAGGCGAAGCGCAAGCAAGAACAGCCCGGTCTCACCCTAGTAGTTGCCGGTTGTGTGGCCCAGCAAGCAGGAGAAGCACTGTTGCGGCGAGTGCCAGAATTAGACTTAGTGATGGGACCGCAACATGCCAACCGCCTGGACTCGTTGCTAGAACAGGTATTTGATGGGAATCAGGTAGTGGCCACAGAACCCATTCACATCATGGAAGATATCACTAAGCCGCGTCGGGACAGCAGAGTGACAGCTTGGGTGAATGTAATTTATGGCTGCAACGAACGCTGTACTTATTGTGTCGTACCCAATGTCCGAGGTGTAGAACAATCCCGCAGGCCAGAAGCAATTCGCGCGGAAATGACAGAAATAGGGCGCAGTGGCTATAAAGAAGTGACCCTGCTGGGGCAAAATATCGATGCTTACGGACGGGACTTACCAGGCGTGACGGCAGAGGGGCGTCACAAGCATACCTTTACAGACTTGCTGTACTTCGTGCATGACGTGCCCAGAATCGATCGCATCCGTTTTGCCACCAGCCATCCTCGCTATTTTACCGAAAGATTGATTAAAGCTTGTGCGGAATTGCCCAAAGTATGCGAACATTTCCACATACCCTTTCAGTCGGGGGATAACGATATCCTCAAGGCCATGGCCCGGGGTTATACCCATGAGAAATATCGGCGGATTATCGATAAAATTCGGGCCCTGATGCCAGATGCGGCAATTACGGCGGATGCGATTGCGGGATTTCCCGGGGAGACAGAAGCGCAGTTTGAAAATACCTTAAAATTGGTGGACGATATTGGGTTCGACCAGTTGAATACAGCGGCCTATTCGCCGCGTCCGGGAACCCCCGCCGCCTTATGGCAAAATCAAGTCAGCGAGGAAGTAAAGGGCGATCGACTGCAACGTCTGAATCATCTAGTGGCGAGGAAAGCAGCAGAACGTTCGCAACGGTATATGGGAAGGATAGAAGAGGTGCTGGTGGAAGATAAAAATCCCAAAAATGACCGTCAAGTAATGGGAAGGACGAGATCGAATCGCCTAACTTTCTGCGATTTCTCGGACCGTCCGCGGGCCGTGGGCGACCTGGAGGAATTAAAGGGTCAGTTGGTTAGGGTGAAAATTACGGATGTGCGGGCATTTAGCCTAACGGGCGATCTGGTTTAGCAGTTCGTAGGTTGGGTTGAGGCACGAAACACAACCGATGCATCTTAGCGTTTGCAGGTTCGTAGTAGTTAAGCAAATGTTAGGGAATCAGGGGGCGAATGCGCTGCGCGTCCCGTAAGGGATACGGGTTAACATTGTCAATCAAGAAACCAGGTTTCTTGATTGACAATTGAGATGCATCCTAGAGATCGCCCAAGACAGGAAATGATTAGCGATCGATCTAATCAGAGGCAAAGTTAGCTGCCAATCTTGTTTCGTTCGCATCTGACCATTGTTGATTATTGATTCAATAAGCAAGGAGACAAAATCATTAGAAAAGTTGAAGTGAGGGTGCAGTCGAGAAAAAACGCGATATAATGGAGATAGTAGGAAAAAGAGGAGGAGTGATGGAGAAACGGCGAGTAGGACTGCTGTTTGGCGGTTGTTCGGGAGAACATGAAGTCTCAATAGCCTCAGCAAGGGCGATCGCCAGTGCGCTGTCAGAGTCCGAAAACACCAGCAAGTACGAACTATGGCCAGTATACATCCAAAAGGATGGCATCTGGCAAGCAGTCCAAAGGGCCCGGCAGGTGCTAGAATCGGGTAAACCACAAGAGATGAGTTCTGGCAGATCCCTGTGGGAATTTCCTCCGGGTATGGAAAAAATAGATGTCTGGTTTCCCATCCTCCACGGTCCCAATGGGGAAGATGGCACGGTGCAAGGCTTGCTGAAATTAATGCAAGTTGCCTGTGTGGGGACGGGGGTGCTGGGTTCGGCCCTGGGTATGGATAAGATTGCGATGAAAATGATATTTGCCCGAACAGGCTTGCCCCAGGTAAAGTATAGATCGGTTAATCGCGCCGATATATGGTCCAATCCTTGCGTGTTCCCGAAACTATGCGATCGCCTGGAAGATGCTTTGGGCTATCCCTGCTTTGTCAAACCAGCGAATTTAGGGTCATCGGTGGGCATTAGTAAGGTGCGATCGCGGGCTGAGTTAGAAGCGGCCCTGGATAATGCCGCTACCTATGACAGACGTATAGTAGTAGAAGCAGCGGCGAACTACGGGCGGGAACTGGAATGTGCTGTTTTAGGCAACGATCGACCCAAAGCTTCTGTAGTAGGGGAGATTACTTATAAAAGTGATTTCTATGACTATGAAACAAAATACATAGCGGGGAAAGCAGATTTAACCATACCAGCGCCGGTCCCAGCTGAAGTTGCTGCTAAGATCCAGGAAATGGCCCTGCAAGCATTTGCGGCTATAGACGCAGCGGGTCTAGCAAGGGTAGACTTTTTCTATGTGGAAGCCACAGGGGCAGTCTTAATTAATGAAATCAACACCCTGCCAGGGTTTACGGCCACCAGCATGTATCCTCAATTATGGGCGCAAACAGGCGTGTCTTTCCCTCAATTGGTAGACCAGTTGATTCAATTGGCCCTGGAACGACATTCCGGAAAAAGCCAGTAATTATACTTTGAAAAGGATGGCGCTGCGCGTCCCGTAAGGGATACGACGAGCGCAAAATGGTGAAGTTGGTGTCATTGCTCGGGAGGCTTTTAAAGCAGTAACTGTGATATGTTTTACTGTCAGAGGGGTGTTACTCATATGCTAAAAAGGATCTCGAAATTTAGCTCCCCCCTTGCTCCGGACAGATTGGCTGCATTCTGAAGTGCAGTTCCTGACAGTTCGCAGTATATAGTGATTAGTTCTTGGTCCATAGGCTAGGACAAAAGGAGAATGTTTGATGAACAAAATGCTAGATAAAAGACTAGAACAGCGCCCGCTCCTAATGCTATTTAAGCAGATCGGGACTAGCCCCCTATTTATTTGGGGCGGACTGTTGACATTAATATTATCAGTTGCTAACATGGCTATCCAGGAACTGACGAGTCCAGGGCCCAGAGAACTAGCAGAAATTGCCGCTTCCCCAGTCCAGTCTGAGGCAGCAGAGATTTCTCCCCAGACAGATGAGGCCCTGCCCCTATGGTTATTTGGCGCGATCGCGATTGGTTGTGCCAGTGGTTCCTGGTTAATTTCCCAACAAATTAACCTTCGGCCAATGCTTGCCAATTGTATGGGTGCTATGGGCACGCGGCCTTTTCTGGGACAGGTGCGCCGACCCCTTCGTCTAACTAGGTCTCGAGCAACATTGGCCCAGCGGGAGGCGACAGAGTCAGGCAGAATTTTGTCCAAAATGGAGCGATCACGCCCGGCGGAAGTCACCAGGGTTCCGCAACAGACAAGAAGGTCTCAGGCACCACTCACCTGGTGTACCCGGGGAGCGCTACTCGCACTACCCCGGGCACACCGCCCAGAGGTCTCGCGGGCCACAATTAGACGGCGATGTCTCCTGGGTAGTACGAATAGTGCTCCCAGGAGACATCGAAGCTCATATATGACGGGCCAATTACAGCAAGCACTTAGAACTCACGGGCCACAAAAAGAAGAGGTGCAGATGCCCTCGACATGGCCGCCAAAGCAAAGGCGAAACGTTGTGGTGCCAGATCTTGAGAATTTGAAAAGCGATCGGACCTTTGGTGGCGATGGGAAACGAGGTGAAAAAAATATGGCCGAGATGATGGATATTCGCAAAAGGCAGTCGCTCGCTTCTGTGGTCCGAAATATATAATTGTTGAAAAGTGCAAAATCTTATTGGATGATTGAATCAGAGATCCTCAGACTGGCAGGTAAGCAGGTAAACTAGCGACGCGAAATTATATGTCAATTTTATGAAAAAACACGAAATACTTACATACCAATATCGCCCTATCGATTGCTGGTGGGCGATGCCCACCCTACCGGTTCCCACCTAATTTTCACCAAATATTTTATCGATCTCGTCGGGGGGTACTCCCATTTTCAGTAAACGCTGGGCTAACTTTTCAGCCCGTTGGCGTTCGGTCTCGGCCTGTTGTTTCCAGGTTTCCATTTCAGCTTGTTCTGCTAGAATTAAGTCCTCCACTGACGGCGGGTCTAGTAGTTCTTTTACCGATAAATCTAAACCCTCAAACTGACCCGAAACAATTGATGTCTCTTCGGTAAAATCTACAAAACGATATCCCTCTTCATTGCTAGGATTAGCAAAGACCCGGACTCGTTTCTTTTTGGCGTCTACTATCCAATATTCAGCAATTTCCGCCACTTCGTATTCGTTGCGTTTGATCACGTAATCTTCCCGGCGATTGCTGCTGACAATCTCTATTACCAGCATCGGTTTTTCCTCAAAATCCAAAACTCCAGCCCCAGGATGATGACGAACTTTATTCCAAACGGCTTTGCTATAGACTACCACATCGGGAATTCGAGATGAATTTTCTTCCGTTCGGACACCGGTTGCTAAACCGGTCACGACTAAATCCAATTTTTTGGTCGCCAAGTAGCGCTGGAACTTGTGAACCAGAAACTTGCCAATATTGGTATGATTGTGGGTCGTTGCTCCCATGGGTATTAATTTTCCCCTGACTAATTCATAGAGAACACCAGGTTCTCCTTCATAAGATAGATATTCTTGGAAGGTTAAAGGATGTTTTTCGTCGTGATGTTCAATTTCAGGAGGTTCCTTGATGGCCACCTCCGTTGCTGGGACGACAGAAGATGTCATAATAGACCTCCCTTACGATCGCTCTCTGAAACTATTCTAGCACAGGTTCTGAACGCAAATAGCCGATGATACAAAACTGGTTAAATTATTTTTCTTACTGTACCACAGATTGCCGCGATCGGGTTAACAGGGGATGCAGTTGTTCCTAATATCTGGCACCGGTGCCTGAGGCGATCGCGCTTTTTTCTAGGGTGCCATCGCGCTTTTGACGAGACTATTGACATGTTTTGGGATGAAGGTAGCACAGTTCAAGATACATGCAAACTCACGGGTCTTTGAGATGCGATCGGGGGGCTGGTTTGGCGCTCGTTCGTGACACAATTATTCTTTTTCTTGAGGTATGGGGTCTCCCTCCTGGTTGCTTCTTCCATTCGACCATTTGCATCGTAGGTAGCGAGGACTTCGTTCCCCAGACGATCGACTAGACGATTGGGATTGCCAAAAGTATCGTAACCCCATTCGCGTATTTTGCCGTCAGGATATTCTTGACGAATGAGGTTGCCTTTGGCGTCGTATTCGTAAGTTGTTGTTAGTCCGTCAGTATCGGTACTAGAGATCATATTACCGCGACTGTCGTACTCGAAGGATGTAGTCAAACCTGTTGGCGAAACCATTGACTGTACTAGAGAGCGATTATTGTAGGTCATGCGGGTGATGTTTCCCTCTTCGTCCTCTATTGTCAGTACATTTCCTCGCCTGTCGTAAATGTATTTGGTAATAACACCGTCTGGATCTGTTTCGCTAATCAGATTATTGTCGGAGTCGTAAGTGCGTTCTATAATTCCTCCTAACGCATCTACCTCAGTAACAACATTCCCCCTCTCATCATACACGTAGGTCGTGGGATTCCCAAACACATCCTTAACTGTCTGAGTATAATTATCCCGATCGTACTCTAACTCAACTGCTTCCCCATTCACATCCAGGATCCGCTTCAGACGCCCGGACTCATCATACTCGTTGCGCACCGCTTCCCGTCCCAGAGGATCGTTTATTCCCGTCAAGTAATGGGGACGTTCTTCTGCTTCATAGTCAAATGTAGTAGTATTGTTGGCCCGATCGCGCACCCTAATCAAATCCCCAGTAACGGCATCGTAGGAATAAACAATCTTCTCACCAGCCGGATCAATAACGCTAGTTATCCGACCTTGGGCATCCCGTTCAAACGTAACCTCTACCCCAGTATCGCTAGAGATACCCTCATCAGTATAGGTCAGAGTATTGCCATTCAGGTCCGTCACCGTCAGCAAATCACCAGTCTTCGCCGATATCTCGTAAACAATACCTTCCTTAGTAGTAAGAGTATAGGAACCGCCAAAGAAAGAATCTTCCGGGTTATAGGGAGTGCCACTCAAGGCCACATATTCGCCATTAGGGTTGCGAGTCAGGAACACATCCTTAACAGTCAGAGTATTGTGAGAACCATCTTGGGCCGCAAACGCCGGGTGGAACAAACCTCCTTCTCCATTAGGACTGGTCACGTACCGACTCAGGCGATCGGGCGTCGGAGAGAAAGTAAAAGTTTCCCGCTTCCCACCAGGTAGAGTAACGTATACCCGCGTGTTATCAGTAAAAGCTTTTGAACGAATGCCAACAGTCTCATAAATTTCATCCCGTCCCAAAGAAGTGCGCAGCTCTGTATCCCGGAACTCCAGACGCCAACCCGGACCAAAATTATCTTGTGTTCCCACCCCCAGACTATCATAAGTGCGGGTCACGCTAATGGGAATGCCCGAAACTGGCACCTCCAGGTCAGTAAAACTAATTTGGAAATTACCCAACTTCAGGTCACCACCCACATCAACTGTTTCGGAAACAAGAGAACTCTCTCCAGAAGCATCCGTTGCTATCACCCGCAGAGTATAGGAATCATTCTGCAATAAAGTCGGGTCAAACTCTCCTAACACCCCATCTGTTACCTTTTCAGTTCCCGTGAATATCGTTACGAAATCATTACTGCCAACTGGCGCCACCTCAAACCTGTACTCTGCCAGATTATCGTCAGAGATCGTACCCGTCAACTCAATGACATTGGTCACCAGATCGTCCGGTAGGGGGTCGAGTTCTATTACTGGAGATGACCCGTCACTTTCACCCAACACCTCCAATACTTCTATAGTTGCTGTTGCCGACGCCGAATTTCCTGCCGCATCCGTTGCCGTAGCAGTCGCCTCATAGAGACCTGGGTTATCAAAACTAACCGTCGCCACCCCATCAGGAGTAACTGGTACCGCCTCTCCATCCACAACCAAACCAATACTTGCCACGCCAATATTATCAGTTGCCGCCACCCAGAGGGTCTGTTCCTGAGAGGTATAGACAAAATTGAAACCTTGATGCAACTGCACTACCGGTGGTGAAGCGTCACCCGTCACCTGCAACGAGAAAGTTCCCGTGGTAGTCTCGCCCCTCCTATCGGTGACAACCACCTCAATCTTGAAAACCCCAATATCATCGTTGGAAGGAGACCAGTAGATCCAATGGGTTGGGATGCCTTTGGGCTACCGGCTGAAAATGCGGCGATCGCCCGTGGCATCCATCCTGCCCAGTGGACTGATTCCAATATCGCTCAGATGAAGTCGGAGTTACAGCGCTTAGGGCTTTCTTACGATTGGAATTGCGAACTTTCTACCTGTTCGCCGGAATATTACAAGTGGACTCAGTGGATTTTCTTGCAATTTTTAGACGCGGGCCTGGCTTACCAGAAGGAGGCGGCGGTTAATTGGGATCCAATCGATCGGACAGTGTTGGCAAACGAGCAGGTGGATAGCAAGGGGCGATCCTGGCGTTCTGGCGCTAAGGTGGAGCGCAAAATGTTGCGGCAGTGGTTCCTCAAAATTACTGACTATGCCGAACAACTGCTCAAGGATTTGGAGAAATTGACCGATTGGCCAGAGCGGGTGAAGCTGATCCGACTGCACCAGAGGGCGTAGCCGATGTTGGCGGGGATAAAACGCCGTCCCACCGCCTTGTTAATGTAGCTTGCGCCCGTTTTGTCTTGCTGTTCCCAGCCCCCCCGCAGTTCCAGACGGCTAGTTTTGGTGGTATTGCGCCCATAGCTAACACTGGCCTCGCTTGTTTGGCTGTTGGACATTTCCAGATTGCCCTTGAGTCCAGCTTTTTGCCCTGCCAGATAATCGGCCCGCATGGAGTTATCAATTTGATCTCGGTTGCTTGTAACGCCACTTGGGGTCGTTTCGATATCGGAAACCTCGAAACCTGGCAGGGTTTGCTTCACCATTTTTACCTGTTGCCGTTTGGTGACGGCAATTTTGTACAGGCTGTTCCCAGAGATGGTGTTGGGATCGGTTTCATATTCGTGGGTCTGGCGGTCTTTGTCGTCAAAGGCGAACCGCACTTGCCCGCTGCTGGTCAGATACAGAGCGTAGGGAATGCCGCTGCCCAACTTGCCCTTGGCGAGGATGCCCATGTCTTGCAGTTGCGTGACCTGGACGAAGGCTTCGATAGTTAAATCGCGTAGTGATTTGACTGCGGTCCCGTGTCCCCGCCGGGGCCAGCCGGGGCCACAGTCTGGGTTTTCGGTAATCACTACTTGTGACCCACTACCTTTAACAGAAGCGACGATGTGATAATCTAAATTGAAGAATTATGTGCGCTTTTGTGTGTAAATTTTATTCTGGAAGAGTCTCTAACGGAGTCAAGGGAGTCCCTGAATCAGTCGGAGAAGTCCCTGACTACTGAGGTGAAGTGTCGCACTCATTCGGAGACTCCCGGACTCATTCGGGGAAGTCCCTGAATCATTCGGGGAAGTCCCTGACTACTGAGATGAACTGTCGCATTCATTCGGTGATATGCCTGACTACTGAGGTGATATGCCTGACTACTGAGGTGATATGCCTGACTACTGAGGTGATATGCCTGACTACTGAGGTGATATGCCTGACTACTAAGGGGAGGTGTCGCACTCATTCGGGGAAGTGCCTGACTACTGAGGTGAAGTGCCTGACTACTGAGGTGAAGTGCCTGACTACTGAGGTGAAGTGCCGCACTCAGTCACTCAAGTGCTTACTACGAACCCGCAAGCACTCAAGTGCTTACTACGAACCCGCAAGCACTCAAGTGCTTACTCGCAGTTGTATAGAACAAGAGACAAGATTATGAATGATTACATTCCCAAAAGTGATGCCGAGTATACTTCCTGAACCGAATGAGGATCCGGCTATCACCATTAGGCGAGAAATAGAAGAAGAAACAGGATATCGGGCGCACAAATGGCGGAAATTAGGGCAATTTTTCCTGGCCCCAGGCTATTCCGATGAAATTCAAATCATCGCCATCAGGATCTTCTGCTTCTACCTGATAATTGTAATCCTTTCCAGGACTGGCGTAGAGTACGGGCGTGGAAGTGATTTCCGGGGCGGTGTTAATGGCATTGGTTCCCACGGAAATATTGTAAGACTGGGTGGATGCTGCGCCCCGAGAATCTACAACCGTTATCTCGACTTCCTGGGTTCCCGTCTGAGACTCCTGAGGCGTCCAGAATATGACACCGGTAGCGGAGTCGATCGCCATCCCTTCCGGATGCTTGGAAAGACTGAAACTGAAAGAATCATTCTCCAGATCCGTGGCCACCACTTGGTAACTGTAAGGAACGTCAACCGCCGCCACAGTAATAGGAGTCGAGACCAGTTCCGGTGGCGTGTTGCCCCCCCTCACTGTCAAAGTATATTCCTGACCTGCCAACAGACCCCGCGCATCCAATACAGTTACCGTAACAGTATGGTCGCCAATTTGTGTGAGAGACGGTTGCCAACTCAACATTCCTTCTATCTCATCCACCACCATACCACGGGGACCTGACTCCAGGTTCCAGATTAAGAAATCTCCATCCGGGTCCGTCGCTTCCAAAGGATACCTATATACGTCTTCTCTCAGCGCGATCGTCTTCGGTACTGAGGTAATACTAGGAGGTCGGTTGACATCCCGATGGGAAACATTGATAGTAAATTCTATCTGTGAAGTAGCGCCCTCAGAATCAGTCACCGTCACCGAAACTGTCTGGTTACCCAACTGGGCAGGCGTCGGCGTCCAAGCGATCGCACCCCTGGAATCAACAGTCATGCCGTCCGGACCGACTAAACTAAAACTCAGAGAACCGCTACTTTCATCATCAATATCAAGTTGCGATAAATAGGTCCGGCCTACTACCGCTGTCGTCCTCATCTTTTCAGAGATTTCTGGCGGCGTATTTTCCTTTGCCTCTACCACTTCTACCGACAGAGTTTGAGTCAGTAACACCATTTTTTTGTCATGAATGCTTAGACCAGTATTAATTGGCCTCTCTGGATTTAGCAGTTTAAGTATCGTCTTTGTTTCCTTTAAAAACACGAGATTAAGTCCGAATGTTTACTAGCACTTAAATGAGCAGCTACTTTTTGAACTAATGCGTTTTGTCTTGAGACAAACAGCGAATAGTAATTATCTCTTAAATCACGGTTTAGACCATAAAACCATTGCACAACTTCAAGTAATTCTTCAAAATGGTTCAAGTCTGAATAGAGCCAGTCATCTCTGTCAGCTTCTATCTTTCCTAGTAGACTTTGCAGCAGCTCAAGATTTGTGTCTTGAGGAACGATAATTTCAATATCTGGTTCGCTACCTATATCGTGCCTACACATCAAGTTGAAAGACTTTCTATTTCGCGGGCGAACTACTCCTAACCTCGGATGAAAGATATAGGCTCGATACAAGTTTGTGTCTCTTTCTTCTATGAATAATTCCATAATTTTGACAAAATCATATTCTGGATCAAATTCTGGATCAAATTCTTGTTCGCTCCAAGGGTCGTCAAGACTTTCATAACCTGGAGCTGGTACATAAATTTCTCCAATCAAGAAAGGTGCTGTGGCATCGCAACCGCAAGCGTCCCAGACTGCCATACCTGCTTCTTTAAGTTCTTTAAAGAGTAAAACCTGTGCTAAGTCGCTAAAGTTGCCAGCCACATCATATTTAGAAATAAGTAGGTTACATTGAGGAATATTGCATGGTAGGCAGAATTTGAGACCCAGCTCAAGAGAGTTAATGTCTGCCTGGTTGGGGGAGGCTTCTAAGAATCGATCGTGAAGGCTGCGATCGCGAGATAGAAAGGCAAAGCTTGAAAACCCCATTCCCCACCTCCCCCAAGGGAAAATAGACCACAAGTATCGCTCGGATAGCCAACGCAACAGGGTATTGACTTGCTCCATAGATGTTCCGTTAAACAAAGGAAGCTTTGGCCGATCTTGCCTGTTAAATTCCTTGATGTACGAGCCGTGTATGCACCAATGTCGCAGGTGAAAAAAATTACAATAATTTTCTGGGCTAAAAATCCCTGTATCTAAGGAATGTAAGGCATTTTCTTGATTTTCATGCTCCAGCCAAACCTTAGATAAATCACCATTCAAAAATCTCTTTATTTTTTCCTTAAAAAACAAAAGATCGTGACGAAAAAAAGCTAGATAATACATGATTTATTTACCTATTTTTAATTTTTGGGAACGTGGAAGTGGAACCTGGGGTTGTCTGCTTTCCATACTAAGTGGTTTTTTTTGTCGCTACATTCCTCTGCAGTACCACAGTGATTAAAGTCTCCATAGTCCATTCTAAAAAACTGAATTCTTACCGGGTTCTTTTTTCCTATTCCCATTCCTACGCCAAAGAAACGGTCCTTCCAACTATTGTTAACAATTTGCACGGGTTTGCCCTGTATCTGTAAACCCGTGTTAAAGAACGGTACTTTAAGGGCAAGGCTTATTAAACTAGGCGGGAAAAAGGCAAAATTTGATTTGTCGGAGTTAAAAAATGTTTTAAACGAGTTGATTTCCGACGGAATTTTTCGAGTGAGTATAGTCGTTACGATCCGACCAGCGTTTGCGCGTAATACAACAACAGCATCATCCAAGTTAGAGATCTCTGTTAGGTCTAAAGACAAAATCTTGGATGGATCGGGTATAATGCTAGATGGATTTGACTGGTTAGAGCTAAAAGGTCCGTAATCCATTCTGAAGAATTGAATGGTCTTTTCCTTCTTCTTAGCGTTCAATGTCATACCCATGCCGAAAAGGCGATATCCTTTATCATTTGTCAGTAACACCATTTTTTTGTCATGAATGCTTAGACCAGTATTAATTGGCCTCTCTGGATTTAGCAGTTTAAGTATCGTCTTTGTTTCCTTTAAAAACACGAGATTAAGTCCGAATGTTTACTAGCACTTAAATGAGCAGCTACTTTTTGAACTAATGCGTTTTGTCTTGAGACAAACAGCGAATAGTCATGATCTGCTAAATCACGGCTTAGACCATAAAACCATTGCACAACTTCAAAGAATTCTTCAAAATGGTTCAAGTCTGAATAGAGCCAGTCATCTCTGTCAGCTTCTATCTTTCCTAGTAGACTTTGCAGCAGCTCAAGATTTGTGTCTTGAGGAACGATAATTTCAATATCTGGTTGGCTACCTATATCTTGCCTACACATCAAGTTGAAAGACTTTCTATTTCGCGGGCGAACTACTCCTAACCTCGGATGAAAGTAGGATCGATACAAGTTTGTGTCTCTTTCTTCTATGAATAATTCCATAATTTTGACAAAATCATATTCTGGATCAAATTCTGGATCAAATTCTTGTTCGCTCCAAGGGTCGTCAAGACTTTCATAACCTGGAGCTGGTACATAAAATTCTCCAATCAAGAAAGGTGCTGTGGCATCGCAACCGCAAGCGTCCCAGACTGCCATACCTGCTTCTTTAAGTTCTTCAAAGAGTAAAACCTGTGCTAAGTCGCTAAAGTTGCCAGCCACATCATATTTAGAAATAAGTAGGTTACATTGAGGAATATTGCATGGTAGGCAGAATTCGAGACCCAGCTCAAGAGAGTTAATGTCTGCCTGGTTGGGGGAGGCTTCTAAGAATCGATCGCGAAGGCTGCGATCACGAGATAGAAAGGCAAAGCTTGAAAACCTCATTCCCCACCCCCCCCAAGGGAAAATAGACCACAAGTATCGCTCGGATAGCCAACGCAACAGGGTATTGACTTGCTCCATAGATGTTCCGTTAAACAAAGGAAGCTTTGGCCGATCTTGCCTGTTAAATTCCTTGATGTACGAGCCGTGTATGCACCAATGTTGACCGTGAAAAAATTTCCAATAATTTTCTGGGCTAAAAATCCCTGTATCTAAGGAATGTAAGGCATTTTCTTGATTTTCATGCTCCAGCCAAACCTTAGATAAATCACCATTCAAAAATCTCTTTATTTTTTCCTTAAAAAACAAAGGATAATGACGAAAAAAAGCTAGATAATACATGATTTATTTACCTATTTTTAATTTTTGGGAACGTGGAAGTGGAACCTGGGGTTGTCTGCTTTCCATACTAAGTGGTTTTTTTTGTCGCTACATTCCTCTGCAGTACCACAGTGATTAAAGTCTCCATAGTCCATTCTAAAAAACTGAATTCTTACCGGGTTCTTTTTTCCCATTCCCATTCCTACGCCAAAGAGGCGGTCGTCCCGACTATTGTTAACAATTTGCACGGGTTTACCCTGTATCTGTAAACCCGTGTTAAAGAACAGTACTTTACTTTTACTAAGGACAAGGCTTATTAAACTAGGCGGGAAAAAGGCAAAATTTGATTTGTCGGAGTTAAAAAATGTTTTAAACGAGTTGATTTCCGACGGAATTTTTCGAGTGAGTATAGTCGTTACGATTCGACCAGCGTTTGCGCGTAATACAACAACAGCATCATCCAAGTTAGAGATCTCTGTTAGGTCTAAAGACAAAATCTTGGATGGATCGGGTATAATGCTAGATGGATTTGACGCAATTTTGAAAACCATCCAGATAGAATCTATTATGGACAAAGTGCTATCGACCTTATCCAAAATGTTCAGGTATGAATTGCCCAGCCGGAGCGACGTATTTAAAATATTTTGGATTTTGTTCGCAGCAATAAAATCGCTCACTGATGTAAGTCCACTAGGATCGACGAACATCACCGGATTGGCGTTGGCATATAGGTAGCGGTGCAGACTGATTGGTACTCGCCGAAATCCGGGGAAAGTATCTCGACTCAGAAAGCGGCCCGTGGCCGGATCCATGTACCGAGCGCGCAAGTAGTCGATTCCTGTCACCGCATCCCGTTGCTCTCCAGCAAAGAGATAATTGTTTTCGGTGTCCCCCGCCCGAGCGATAATCTGACCAAAGGCGTCATAACTGTACCGATCGCTTGCTAGGCCGTTCTCGTCAGTTAGGACTCGCGTGCTGCCAAGTCCATCCACATGGTAGAAGGACTGCTCCCCGTCGCGCTCTTGGAAAATCAGGTCGTTCCCGTAAACGTAGAATACTTCAGCAGCAACTCCTGGAGCGTACTCCTCTAAAACTTGAGCAAACGGCTGATTGGTGTCAATCAGGAATCGCATTTCTTGACCGCTGACGCTCTGAGCGACCCGGATGCCGTCAGCATCATATTGATATTCGACGTTAGCTGTACCGTCTCCATCCGTGTCAGCACCAATCAGTCGATTCTCGAAATCCCAATTGTAGAAAACCTGCCCATCGGCATTGGTTTTGGAGAGGGTGTTGCCATTATTGTCATAAGTATAGGTCGTAACGACCGGATCTTTGACTTCCGAGAGCAACCGATCGTTGTCATCGTAACTGTAAACGGTTAGACCTTCTTGGGAATCATTGCGCTGCAAGCGGTTTCCGACTTCATCGTAGATGTGCGATTCGTTCAGGCGTAAACTGGCGACGGTGAAGTCTGGTCTGGTTTCATTTGCCGGATAACTCTGGTTATCATGGGGGTTAAATTCCCTCTCCCCAGGTGTGGGGGGTCGAGGGTACTACCGGTCCTTAGTGCTGCGGAGTCACATCGCCGTGGTGCTCCGCTAGGACTTAAATGTAGGATAGCTAGCAGCCTAAGCTAGTGACACCGCGCTTGTTAGATGCTCATGGTTAGAACAGGCGAACCTGTGAAAGCCTCGTTAATAAGAACCAGCGGAATAAGGCTTATACGCTGGCCCAAAAGGGAAATGGCAGTTAGTGTTGGTAGTATTTGCTTACCAGCATCGCACTCGAAGAACTCCCGGGGTATAGCAGGAACCTAAAAGCATCGAGAAATGATACCAGGGAACGAAGTAACCTCACGTGAGCTGTCCCCATTTGGACCAGTTAGATGTAAAGCGCAAGCCGCGAAGAGGAAGGATGTTCTAAGAAGCCAACGCCTGGGGTAATGCCTGGGATATGCAGACGTAGGACGGATATGGTAAGAAGCCTTTGGTGAAAGTAGCCCTAACACGTCGCAAAACTTAGGAGAAATCCAAAAGTATGAATATGGACTAGAGTCTCAGCCGGGTAAAGTTCAGAGCCCCGATAAATTGCCAGAATGGGGAAATGTTAGAGAAGAGCGGCTAGAATGGTTTGCTGAACTACCCTCCGCGCACGCTGCGCGATCGCGCAGCGCATCATTAACGGTCCAATAGGATTGACCATAAGGGGTAAAATTACAGAGGGTAAGGGGAATACGGGGTGACCTAATTATTAATGATGATATGCCTAAGGACAAGCCCCAGCGGTGAAAGTCGCAAGTCCGGTTCCGCTCTTGGAGGGTTGGGGAGTGATTCCCAGCTCGACCCCGACCATAGGAGATGCTTCGACTCGGACTGGTTGCGCCCGGAGCAAAAATATCTTCGCGAATCAGTCGCCCCAGTCCATCGTAGGCGTATTCAACTCGACGTCCGTCCCCTTCATCTACAGCAATTCGATT
This sequence comes from uncultured Hormoscilla sp., assembly GCA_963921275.4. Classification (GTDB taxonomy): domain Bacteria; phylum Cyanobacteriota; class Cyanobacteriia; order Cyanobacteriales; family Desertifilaceae; genus Hormoscilla. Next base: position 1,217,729 of record OZ001293.3, read on the forward strand.
GCCAGCTTCGTCAAAAGTGTAATGGAAGCTGGCGATCGCGCCGTCAGTACCTGTAATCTCCACCGACAGAACTTGGTTCAAATCGTCGTAGTCGCGAGTTTCAACAGTTCCGTTGGGTAATTCCGTCCGAACTAGGTTGCCAACTGCATCGTAGCTGTATGTTGTTACCCCACCGTTGGGATCCGTCACCGTTTTCAATCGATTTAGTGCATCGTAACTGTAACTTGTCGTGCCAGAAGCAGTCGTCACCTCCTGTAGGTTTCCAGCAAAGTCATAGTTGTAGGATACGGTCCGCCCGTCGGGGTCGGTGCGTTCTAAGAGTCGATCGCGAGCATCGTATTTATAGGTTGTTGTTCCTAGGGGAGTTGTCGCCGTTTCGCGCTGACCGACAAGGGTATATGTAAACTCAGCGGAGGTGCCGTCTGGAAGCTCCTTAGTGACTAGACGATTTAAGGCATCGTATTCAAAATTTATGGTGTTGCCGTTAAAATCAGTAACGCTCGCTACGTTACCTACAGCGTCATAAGTTGTACTCGATTCCTGTCCCAATGGGAGCTTCGTGCCAATGCGATGTCCGAGATCGCTATATTCAAATTGCGTAGTGTTTCCGTTAGCGTCAAGTTGAGCAATCAAGTGGCTGCGCGAATTGTACTCGTATTCTGTGCGTCCGCCGAGACTGTCGATAGCTGCTGTCAGGCGACCGATGGCATCGTACTCAAAACGGGTCGATCTTCCACCTCGATCGGTTTCTGAAATAATTAATCCTCGATCGTCGAAGGTCGTGGATGTGGAGGTGCCATCGGCAAATCGGCGTCCAATCACGCGACCTATTGGATCGTATAGGATTTCGGTAGTTCGTCCGAGTGCGTCTGTTTGAGTAATCTGGCGACCTGCTTTGTCGTAGTTAAAAAGCGTTTCGTTGCCCAGAGCATCTCGAATAACTTTTTGGTTTCCGGCTGCATCATACTGGAACCCTCTTCATCAGTCAATTCTTTAATCTTCACCGGAACTTCCGTCAAACCCGCCTCTTGTGCCGCCCGATAGCGTCTTTCGCCCACAACTAATTCATATTCGCTCTCGTTAAGGGGGCGAACCAAAAGATTTTCTAAAATCCCATTGTGCTTTACTGACTCTGTTAGCTGTGCTAATTTCTCTGGGTCAAAATATCGTCTTGGCTGTTGTGCGGCTAGTTTAATCGCATTAATCGGTAAGGTAATGGCTCTTTTTCCTCTGCTATCAGTCATAAGCCTATTGATTTCAATTTCCTTAATTTATACATTTTCCTATTTACATGTCTTTAAATCAATTTCTAGCTAACTGGACTCGGCGTTTTTCTTTGGATAACTGCTTGTCATCAGCGGATTTGGACCCGATCTACCGACCATGGGCAATTCTCGGAATCCTACGGGCTGTAAGCCACTCTAAACAATGGTTTCAGCTTTTCAGCTAGGTCGTTTTTCACGAGTTATTCGCACTCTCCGGTGGCTAATCAGTTTACCCATAACGTTATGGGTAAACTACACCCTCGGTTTCTGTCTGGATTATAACTGAAGATCGGCATTCGTGACAAATGATAGGTGTGCATCTCAGTATTTGCCAAAACACAATGGCTTTCCTTGCGGCTTTCCTGACGAGCCCGTCCTGGAGGCATGGGCCACACGGATTGATGGCATTAGCTTTGTGGCTACCGAGCGTGCGATCGCGGCGGCCCAAAAGCAAGCACTCCGCCTTGCTACCCAGGACGCCCAGGAACAAGCCGATGCCGTTTTAGCCGCCTTAAATCTCACCCGCCGGGAAATTATCAGCATCCAAATCAATGGAGCCAGGGCACCCGTATTTGAGCGTAAGGCTCGGGGAAGATCGCAAATGGCTGACATTGCTACACCCGTAGTGAGAGGTGAGCAGCAAGTGACAGCCTCCGTCACCTTAGTTGTGCGTTACTGAGGCCATCTCCAGGGGCTAAAACTCTTCGCTGCTGCCATATTCAGCGGCCATCGCTTCCGTATCCCGCTTAGAACCCAATAAATCCAGCCGGTCTACATTAATAATTGGTGTCGATCGCATCGCTCCTGTATTGTAGTCTTGCCATTGGTTAAACCTTAAGGAACCTGTAACACCAATCAAGCTGCCCTTGCGGACATAGTTACTAGCTACCTCTGCAATCTTGCCCCACAAGTCTAAGTTAAACCAGTCCGGTTGATCTGTTTTACGGCTGTGGCGATTGACTGCTAGGGTTAGCCTACACTTTACCGCTCCTGACTCATAATACTTAACTTCAGGATCTCCTCCTACGCGCCCTACCAGATGAACAATATTAAGATTCATCATATTTTCTGTACCTCTGCATCTTTGGTAACTTTTTAGTCAAAGCGGCAACTTTTGGCGAGCGACACTAGCACTTTCCTGTCGGCTCTGCTGTCAGAGTTGCGCCGCACAGCTATATAATACGCTATACTCCCACTTCCACTCCACAACTCGAGCAGTCGAATTGTTTGGCTCTGCCTGTACCGGAAAACTGATGAGAGATGCCTAGACTATAAATCGTGGACTGTACAAAATTTCATCAAAATTCCCAGTTTGACCGATCTGGTATAAAAATGGGTACGTCTTGTCCTCTCTTCTCTGGCCAGAGGTGGCGAGCGAGCGCAATTTTAGTCAGCGAGATAATATATTATACCTCTTGCAAAAGTTGATTTTGACTACGCAATAGCAATACTTTCAGCACCCATTTTGGCATTTATGCAAGAGATACATTATAGCACTACCAATCTGGGTTTGTGGCAATGAGTGCCCAGATCGGATAGGAGTGATGTGACCAATTCTCGATTGGTGGCTGACTAGACTCGGTCGAAAAAAAATCATAAAATCGGGCTCGGTTAGATTACAGATCAGTAGCAAAGGATAAAATAGCATTTAGGGGCGTAGAAACTGGTGGGTATTTTCAGTCGTTTTTCACAGGACATGGGTATCGACCTCGGTACCGCTAACACATTGGTTTATGTATCCGGTAAAGGCATTGTGCTGCAAGAGCCGTCTGTGGTAGCCCTAGACCGGGAGACGAAAGCGGCCTTGGCTGTAGGGGAAGACGCCAAAAAAATGTTGGGACGTACTCCAGGAAATGTGGAAACTTTCCGGCCACTGCGGGATGGCGTGATTGCTGACTTCGACACCGCAGAACTGATGATCAAGCATTTTATCGAGCGAGTGCATGAAGGCAGAACCGGCTTAATCGCACCCCGAATTGTGATTGGCATTCCCAGCGGCGTCACCGGGGTAGAAAGGCGGGCTGTCATGGAAGCAGCTGCTCAGGCAGGGGCGAGAGATGTATATCTGATTGAAGAACCGGTAGCAGCGGCCATCGGGGCTGGGCTACCGGTAGCCGAACCCACTGGTAATATGATTATTGATATTGGCGGTGGCACGACGGAAGTAGCAGTTCTGAGTTTGCAAGGGACGGTAATCAGCGAGTCAGTGCGGATTGCTGGGGATGAGTTAACTGATTCTATCATCATGTACATGAAAAAAATCTATAACCTGACGGTGGGAGAGCGAACTGCTGAAGAAATCAAGATTCAGATTGGTTCGGCTTACCCAACGATGAATATTGATGAGGGGTCAATGGAGGTGCGGGGTCTACACTTGCTCTCTGGTTTGCCGAGAACTGTGAGCATCAAAGCCCCAGAAATCCGCGAAAGCATGTTGGAACCCTTGTCGATGATTATCGAAGCTGTAAAGCGGACTCTAGAACGGACGCCGCCGGAACTGGCAGCAGATATTATTGACCGTGGCATTATGTTGGCTGGAGGCGGTGCCTTATTGAAGGGGCTAGATACCCTGATCGCTCACGAAACGGGAATTGTCACCCATGTGGCAGCCGACCCCCTCAGCTGTGTGGTTTTGGGGACAGGTCGGGTGTTGGAAAACTTTAAGCAACTCAAACGGGTGGTTAGCCCCCGTCGTAGGTAGTGGTCATTCCGGTAGTGATTTGACTACGGTCCTGTGTCCCCCCTCGTTCCCACGGCTCTGCCTGGGAACGTGCGAATAGCGCAGGCGCTGCGCGCACCGACAGGCTACCGCGAGATCCCGGGGGACACAGCCCGCCCTGGGTTTCAGGCGCTAAAATCACTACTTGTGACCCACTACCCCGTCGTACTCTATAGAAAGAAGTTGAATGTATACAGTGAGTCGCTGGTGGGACCGGAATTGGTTGATTATTGTCCTGATAAGTATGGCCCTGGGTTCGGCTTTGTATCTGCGCCAGACTCAGGGGAGATTAATTTTGGAAATGTACCAGTTGGTCGTTGGTCCTTTACCATCTCCGCCAACTCTCGAAGAAAGGTTGATAAATGCCAAAATTCTGGAGTTGCAAGCTTCGTTGGAGGAACTAGATAGCCAAAATCAAGAGTTAAGAGCGCTCTTGGACTATCAAAATCCCACCGGCAAGCGGCAAATTATAGCTCCGATCGTCGGACGGAGTGCAGACCATTGGTGGAAACAGATTATCCTGGGTCGAGGGAGTAATGATGGAATCAAAAAGGGCTTTGTGGTTACTGGTACTGGTGGATTGGTGGGTCGGGTAATCGATGTGACGTCCCATACTAGCCGCATCCTGTTGATCAGCGATCCTACCAGTAGGGTGGGTGTCAATATCAAAGTCGGAAGTCGCCGCTATATGGGTTTTATCCGCGGACTTGGCAATGATAAAGCTGTGATGGAATTCTTTGATAAGATGCCTAATATTCGTCCTGGTTATAAGGCTTATACTTCGGTTGTTTCTCAGCTGTTTCCACCGGGTCTGCTGGTGGGAGTCGTGGAGTCGGTGGATCTGAACAAAAGTCCAGCACCGGAGGCGGTACTCCGGCTTTCTGCGCCTATTAGTCATTTACAATGGGCGATCGTATTGGAAAGTCAGCCGCGACTTGACCTATATCTTGGATATCCAGACCTTTGAAGAAGTTGTCGTTTCTTTTCCATCCCCGAGTCCGTCCCTTTGCCAACGTGATGGTAACGGTTGGCTCTGTTATTGTTTGTTTAATGCTATCCCTAACTCGCCTGCCTGGTATGGAATTATTGGGCATTGGCCCCAATTGGCTGCTGATTTGGGTGGTGGCTTGGAGTGTTAAGCGTACAGCTTGGCAGGGCGCGATCGCGGCTATTGTTTTGGGTTTGATTCAAGATGGCTTGACTGCACCTAACCCTTTGATTCATAATGGGTTGACTTCTGTGCATCCCTCTCACTCCCTCAGTCTTGTCTTAGTGGGAATTTTCACGGCTCGTCTTCAGAAACAGCGCTATCTGAGAGAAGATTTTATTTCTGTAGCTCTGATTGTTTTTGCCATGGTCCTGCTGGCGGAAACGGAGATCGCGCTGCAGTTCCTTTTCCTGGGCGATCAGGACGTCTCTGTTATTTGGACGGAACACCAACGCATTGCTCTTTGTTCTGCTATCCTCAGTAGTCTCTGGGCTCCCGTTGTTTATTTTCCTCTCAATAATTGGTGGCAGCATATCCAGCATTTAAACAAATCTCAAACGTGAATTGTTAATTGCTAGTTGCTTCCCGTTCTAATATTAGGGTTACGGGACCGTCGTTTTCGATCAAGACTTGCATCATTGCACCAAATTCTCCCGTTTCTACTTTTAATCCACTCTGCCGCAATAAGTCAACAAATTGTTCGTAAAGGATTTTTGCTGCTGCTGGGGCCGCTGATTTATCAAAGGAAGGACGCCGTCCTTTCCGACAGTCTCCGTAGAGGGTGAACTGACTAATTACCAGCAGTTCACCCTCTATTTCTTGGACTGATTTATGCCAACGATTATCGGGTCTTTCTGAGTCCGGAAATATCCTTAACTCTAGGCATTTTCGCGCCATCCAGTCTAGTTCTGCTTCTGTATCCGTGCTAGCAATTCCTACTAGCAGGTTTAACCCGCGCCCAATTTTGCCGATGATTTTACCATCGACTTCTACTTGGGAAGATTTGACTCGCTGGAGCACTACTCGCATATGTATTAGAGATAGTACGTTTCGCCCCGGGCAGACGAAACGCCCGCCCTACGTTTTAACGATTGGTGGAAGGCAGACAGAGACATTTTTCCAGTTGTGAGAGCAACTTTTCATGCTCTAAATCTTGACCAATTAATACTAGCTGGTTTTTGGGCTTACCCTTCCATTCCTCATCGTCGATGGAAAAGCGTTTGCCGCTGAGGTGGAAAATGTGACGCTTGGGACTTTCCTCAAACCAGAGAATTCCTTTCGCCCGGAAGATGTTAGACGGCAGTTGGTAGTCTAAGAAATCCTGAAATTTCTTAATCAAAAACGGGCGATCGCTCTGGAATGAGACTGAGGTAAACCCATCCTTCTCTAGGTGGTGCGAGTGATGGTCGTGGTCATGATGGTCATGATGGTGATGGTCGTGGTCATGGTCGTGGTCGTGATGATCATGGTCGTGGTCGTGACTGTGCTCTGATTCAGAGTGGAAATACTTATCTGACTCAAAGAGACCGACACTGAGAATTAAGGGCAGTTGTACTTTCGCCTGCTGGGTGCGCAGAATTCTCGCGTCGTTCTTGATATCGCGAATCCTCACTTCTAACCTATCTACATCTGCTTCGTCCACCAAGTCAGTCTTATTGAGCAAGATAATATCACCGTAGACAATTTGACTGTAGGCCGCTTCGCTGTCGAACAAATCTAGGCTGAAGTTCTCTGAGTCTACCACCGTGACGATCGAATCCAAACGGGTCATGTCTCGCAGTTCTGTTCCCAGGAAGGTGAGTGCTACTGGTAAGGGGTCTGCTAATCCCGTTGTCTCGACTACCAGGTAGTCTATCGCCTCTTGGCGTTCCAGAACTTTGTAGACTGCATCTATGAAGTCATCGTTGATGGTGCAGCAAATACAGCCATTACTCAGCTCCACCATGTCATCATCTGTGGTAACGATCAGCTCATTGTCGATACCGAGTTCACCAAACTCATTCACCAGCACCGCTGTCTTTAGTCCCTGCTGATTGCTGAGGATGTGGTTGAGCAGTGTTGTCTTGCCGCTACCGAGAAAACCCGTAATGATTGTAACTGGCAAGCCGTGTTTCGGGGCTGACATAGTCTGGGTAGGTTCTGAAATAACTGCTGATGTCATAGGAGGACTGTCAAAAACGTCATAAAATGGCCATTTACGGTTGCAGGGTCTCAATACCTGCTAATTTACCTATTATTACTCGGATCTGAGATATTGCACTATTAGATCTGCAGACAATGTTATTCGATCGCCCATCAATCCCGTTTGGCGGTGCATCCAGGATCGTTCTAGGAGAGCAAGTAAAGGATGGGTAGGTCTTGTCAGCTGGGGACTCGGACTTATTCACAGCCGGTTATCGGACCCCAGAAGCGCTGACTCTAGCGCTGGTGGCGATCGGGAAGCTGATTTGACTTATGACAAGATCGTAGGATATAACAACTGACTGTGCGATCTAATGAATAGCTCTCAAGCGGATGCACCACAAGGGAAAATTTTGCTCGTTGATGATACGCTCGATAACTTGCACCTTTTATCGGCGGTGCTGACCGAGCAAGGCTATATAGTTGATAGCGCCATGACCGGTTCTATGGCGTTGATGACGGCGAGGGCTACTGCGCCCAGTCTAATTTTGCTCGACATCAAAATGCCAGATATGAATGGCTATCAGGTCTGTCAAGCACTGAAGGCCGATCCGCAAACTCGCGATATCCCAGTAATTTTTCTGAGTGCTCTTGATGATGCGATCGATAAGGTAAAGGCTTTTGCTGTCGGTGGAGCCGATTATATCATTAAGCCATTTCAGTTTGAAGAGGTTTTGGCTCGCGTCCAGCATCAACTGACTATTCGCTACCTGCAAAAGCGACTGTTGGAACAAAATCTGCTCCTCCAGCAGGAAGTTCGCGATCGCATTGCTGCTGAGGCGGAGGTGCGCCAGTTTAACGCCCAACTGGAAGTTCTAGTCGGACAGCGCACTGCTCAGTTGGAAGCGACTAATCAAGAATTGAAAAAGGAAATCATCGAGCGCAAGCGGGCCCAACAGGAATTGCTGCGCTTGGCCAAGCATGACGATCTTACTGGTCTTCCTAATCGTAAGTTGTTCATGGAGCGACTGTCCGAAGCTCTGGGCCGCACTAAAGAGCAGCCGGATTATTTGTTTGCCGTGCTGTTTCTAGACTGTGATCGCTTTAAGGTCATCAATGATTCTCTCGGTCATATGGTGGGAGACGAGGTGCTAATTGAAGTTGCTCGTCGATTGGAATCATGCGTGCGCTTGGTGGATACTCTAGCTCGTTTGGGAGGAGATGAGTTTGCGATTATTTTAGAGGAAATCCCAAATATCAGTGATGCTATGGATATGGCGGAGCAGATTCAGCAGGAATTAAGCTTTCCTGTTATAGTCGATCGAAGGGAGATCTTCATTAATGCCAGTATTGGTATTGTGCTGGGAAATCTGGGCTACGATCTACCCGAACATCTGCTGCGGGATGCGGATACGGCCATGTTTCGTGCTAAAGCCCTGGGTAAAGCCAGCTATCACGTGTTCGATGCCAATCTGCACGCCCATGTTTTAGCTCGCTTGCAGTTGGAAACTGACCTGCGACGGGCTATTGAACGGGAAGATTTCGTGCTTTACTATCAACCGATTATCTCCTTGATTACTGGGGAGATTACTGGCTTTGAGGCTCTCGTTCGCTGGCATCATCCCGATCTGGGTTTGGTCTCTCCTCTGAAGTTTATCCCAGCTGCTGAAGAAACGGGGTTGATTGTGCCGATCGGCACCTGGGTATTGCAGGAAGCTTGTCGCCAGCTGCGCCTGTGGTTGCGAGCGGGTTTTCTGCAATTTCCGTTAAAGATGATTGTTAATCTTTCGGTGAAGCAGTTTTCCCAACCTAATCTGATTTCCCAGATTGACCATATTCTCTCTCTGACTGAACTGGATGGTTCTAGCTTAAATCTGGAGATTACGGAAAGCGCGATTATGGACAATGCTAAATCGGCTACATCTCTACTCAAAGAGATCCGTTCTCGTCGCATTCAACTGAGTATTGATGATTTCGGCACTGGTTATTCCTCTTTGAGCTATCTGCACCGCTTTCCTATTAATACTTTGAAGATCGACCGCTCTTTTGTCAATCGCATTGGTGTCAATGGTGAAAATATCGGAATTGTTCAGGCGAGCGTCACTCTGGCTGATAATCTGGGTATGGATGTGGTGGCGGAGGGCGTGGAAACAGCCCATCAATTAGCACAACTGAGGGCTTTGGGATGTGAGTCAGGTCAGAGATACTTTTTCTCTCAGCCTTTGGATAGTGAATCTGCAAGTGAAATTATCGCGGCACACCCTCATTGGTAATCTGGTTTGAGAATTGTCAATTCTCAATTGTGACTCGACAATCTAATAATTCATCCGTACCTCCTTTTTCCATTCACAATTTTCCATTCACAATTTTCCATATTTCTGCTTGATTCGCTGTACCTGTTCTTGGAACTGGGCTCCTTTTTCGGGATTTACCATGGCCACAAAGTTCGCAAAACCATGAATGGCCGCGATCGCATTTCCCCCTTTTCCCCAATGTTTGCCTTCCGGACCGTCTTTCTCAATCTGATATAAGGTGGCTCGGAATTTTTTGAGGGTCTTTTTGGCGATGGTGGGGCGATCGTTTACGACAATACCTGTGACTTCTAGTTGACTGGATTTTCCACGCATTATCCGGGTCTTCTTTTGATTGATGGTAAACCCTTCGTGGGTAACGATCGCTTCTGTGCGCCTGAGCATGTTGCAGATCCCTTGCAGGCGATCGCCTGATGCAGAAAATGTCAGGTCGTCTGCGTAGCGGGTGTAGGTAAAGCCCAATTCTTCCGCCATCTGAGTCAGTCGTCTGTCTAGGCGACGACATAATATGTTAGTAATGGCGGGAATCGCTGGGGATCCTTGGGGGAGGTGCCGTTCTGTGAGGGCTACGTAGTATGTTTTTCCGTCTATTTCGACTTCTTCTACTTCGGGTTCGGTACAGAGTAAGCCGAAAATTGTCGCTGCTGCTTCTGAATAGCCGAAGGACCGGAAAAGCCCTTTTACTCTTTTATAGGCGATGGAGGGGAAGAAGTCTTTCAGGTCTAAATTGATGATTACCTCTCCTGCTTTTTCACTGGGGGATATTTTATATCAAGGTCGATTTTTCTATCCCCCCATTCGATTTTTCGCGCAGCGATCATACTACATCTGCAATTGCCTTTAGCAGGCGATCGACCTGTTTTTTCCAGGTCAAGTCTTGCATGAATGCTACTGCTGCTTGACCCCGTTTTTTTGCTGCTTCCCGATCATTATATACTTTTTCCAGATTTTCCACCACTTCTTCAACGTCAGACTCTCCCCAACCTTCTACTCCCGGGAATATAGCTGTGGGTTGCACTGCATCCTGCTTTCTGAGAGGATAACAATGGGAGTCGCCTATCATATCTATATGACCGGTGTTTGCCGAGATGATTGTCGGTATGCCACAGGCCAGACATTCCATTGCTGCCAGATTTGTTCCTCCTTCACACCTGTTGGTAAATACGGCCACATCTGCTTCCCGGATCATCTGCCCTACCAGATGATTGGGAATGGGTCCCATATCTATTACCGCCTCACCGGGAATGCCATTTACTACTAACCATTCGGTAATTCGCAAGCGCTTATCCTGGGTTACCGGGGGCAATCCTACCACATTTCCCGTCTGTTCTAGTCCGGCCATAAATTGGGGCCAAAAGTTGTGCCACTCTGTGAGTAGCAATGCCTCGGGATGCCTCTGTTGGAACGCCTTGAAGGCCGCGATCGCGATATCCTGACCTTTGCGATATTCTAGCTTGCCCCCCGAGAATACCACAAATCGATCGGCAAATAGGTTTGATTTGGGGGCGGGATAAAATATGGTCGGGTCTATGCCTTGGAATATCGCTGCTACATGGTTGAGTCCATAGCTTTTCAGCACTTCCGCGTTCCAGGTCGAACCTGCTACTATCATATCGTAGCTTTTCGCCCTGGCGATCGCATCTGGGGTTAACTGGGTATTCTCAAATAATATCATCCCCACCGTGGGTTTCCCTACCAGATTCATTTTCCCCGCCCCGAATTTATTTCCCAGGGACTGCAATACTGGGACATCGAAACAAATTTGCTTGCCTGGGTTTTGGTCAATCAATGCCTGAATCTGCTGCTGCTTGGCCATTATAGGACGCAATAGCACGTGATGCAGGGTATTTACCAAGTTAGACATTTCTGGGGTACTTAACAATAGTAGCTCAAATTCTGGTTTTTGTTGTAATTGCAGGGCTAAGTTCAAACCATACACCCCCCAACCGGTGGGAATCCCCACCGGCAAGTCAATTGCTAGTCCTTTGATTTCATCTGTCCCTCTTATCGGCGGGTGCAGAAATAATACTTCTCGATCTTGCACCGTGAATCTCGTTTTATCTGCCTTGGGAAAATAAAGTTTTCTTTCCCCGACTGGCCCTCGATTATATTTATTGATTAAATAGGCCATCCTTGTATCTTCTATTTGAGCTTGAGCCGCTAAAACATGCCTTCCTGGCTTAAATTCACCATTCAATATTCTGTCTAAATAGCTTCCCGGATATCTTATGTATTCCGCTGTCTCTATGTCAATTCTCTGTCTCTTAAAGAATTTCAATAACCACTTCTGATATGCCCAATCTTCACCACCTTCTTCCCTATATACTAAATCCTCCGGAAATCCCTCAATGAATTCATGGCATTCCCTTCTTAGGCATAGGTTGATTGTTAACGCATTCTCAAGCGCCAGTTTCCATCTCTGAACCTCAGGGTTTTTCATGTTGACTCGAGGATCATTAATTCTTGTTTTCGTCTTGATCAAATCTAGTCTCCCATCTAGTCTGGTTTTTGACAATTGAATTGTTCGATCTCCTAGGGCGAACATTCCGTAGTGATTTGACGAATATGGGTCATAATTTAAACCCATAAAGCACACATAGATATGTTCTGGCAAATAGAGATCGTCGTCATCACAGAAACAGAAAAATAATATTTCTCCCTGAGAATTTTTCACTCCTGTATTTCTGGTCGCTGATAGACCTCTATTTTGGGAATGATTTATTATCTTAAATGGATATTTTTTCCCGACAAACTGACTCAGGATATCTAACGTATTATCCGTCGAACAGTCATTCACGGCAATGATTTCTGATTTTACTTCCTCTGGGCGATCCCAGTTAGCATAAAAGAAATCTATGCTCTCTATTATACTCTCGATCGTCCTGTTGATTACGCCTCTTCTTTCGCAATTATATGTCGGTATTATCACTGAAAATGAACTTACCATTGTTTTTTACCTCTCCTGCTTTTTCACTGGGGGATATTTTATATCCAGGTCGATTTTTCTATCCCCCCATTCGATTTTTGCGCAGCGATCATACTACATCTGCAATTGCCTTTAGCAGGCGATCGACCTGTTTTTTCCAGGTCAAGTCTTGCATGAATGCTACTGCTGCTTGACCCCGTTTTTTTGCTGCTTCCCGATCATTATATACTTTTTCCAGATTTTCCACCACTTCTTCAACGTCAGACTCTCCCCAACCTTCTACTCCCGGGAATATAGCTGTGGGTTGCACTGCATCCTGCTTTCTGAGAGGATAACAATGGGAGTCGCCTATCATATCTATATGACCGGTGTTTGCCGAGATGATTGTCGGTATGCCACAGGCCAGACATTCCATTGCTGCCAGATTTGTTCCTCCTTCACACCTGTTGGTAAATACGGCCACATCTGCTTCCCGGATCATCTGCCCTACCAGATGATTGGGAATGGGTCCCATATCTATTACCGCCTCACCGGGAATGCCATTTACTACTAACCATTCGGTAATTCGCAAGCGCTTATCCTGGGTTACCGGGGCAATCCTACCACATTTCCCGTCTGTTCTAGTCCGGCCATAAATTGGGGGTGATTTACCCTATTATACGATTATCTGGATCGATCGTCAAGGATGGATGCCAAACTTTTTCTTTTTCCCCCACAGTCCCTTCCAGCACCAGTACCCCCGCCCGATCGCTGGTGACTGTCTGGCTTTTCGGTCATCAGCCCATCCATCAAAAAAAATCACAGCAGTCCGTTGGTTTCCCCTTCGTAAACTCCGTTACATAAGACTTACCCAAAAGTACCCACGCTGTCCCATCACTGGACCGCTCTGGAACTTACTTCCTGCTTCGCTCTGGTAGTGTCGGCACTGACCAGTCCACAGGCTAACACCGCCTAACTAGCGGCTATTTCCAAATTAATGGAGGCATTCAGATCGAGATCTATCTCTAGACCACAGTTGTCACACCGGAAGACTCTTTCTGATAACTGAACACATGGACGGCGATCGCACCGCCCGTCTTGCAAGGTTAAGTTCGCCAACTGAACTGCTGGAAGTGAGTTACCGACACTGGCGAGCGTGCTGTATGCGTAGTGCCAGGATATGTTCGCAAGGGCCTTTGTACAGCTTGTTTTGCTGGTGCCAGTTGCAGGTACATCCTGCTTCTATGATACGCTCATCTGGGTCGATCGTCAAGGATGGATTTAAATTTTTTCCTTTGTCCTGCACTGTCCCTTCCAGCACCAGGACTCCCGCCCGATCGCTGGTAGCTGATGTCACCTCTACGGCATTTTGACTTAGAAAGCCAGTTGCCTTTTCTTCTCGCTCATTGGCAAAGCGCAACCGTTCCATGGGCAAGGGTTCCCGGCTGAGTTCGGGAACTCGGTACAGTTGTTTGTTCAAGTCATATTGCCAGACCTGCCTGAGTATATGCACTTAAAGCTCCCAATACGGCGGTACGACTTAAATTCAGCCGTTGTGCCAGACTGTCTGGCTTTTCTAACCAGTTCTGCTTCAGTTCCTCAAACACTCGCTGCTGGGTGTAACTGTCTACGTCGGCCCGGGTGCCATTAAATCAAAACTACCCGCTTGGGACCAGTCGTTGGCTGTCCATCCTGATAATCCTAGGGTGAAGGACATGTCCCCTAAGTCCGCTACGTAGAAGGATGGCATTCCCGTTCCCAGCAGATGTACCGTGAATTTGCGGGCGATCGGGATTAGTCTTTCTAAGATGTGCAGCCGACGCCGCCCCCATACTCTAATTTCTTGCTCTGATGGGCCATTATAGTGCGATCGGGGGCAGACTACTTCTATATCCCAGGGTTGAAATACCACGCGCACCGGTTCCCCTGGTTTCAGAAGATATCGCATTCCCCGTGGTCCTGTTTTTTCCTTGTGGCGACGCAGCACAAAGCACATGTTGTGGATATCCATCGGATGCAAGTCAAATCTTGTCGCTGGTAAGGACATGGCGGAACTGACTTGCAAAAAGCCTCTTACTCAACTGTCTGGTAAATCGATTTTCACTTCTTTGAAGGCTTCTTTGTTGGTGGTTTGGACTTCAAACCCTGATGGATCTACCTGAAATTGGGTACTCTTGTATGTGCGGATTTTCTGAAATTCGTCGTACAGGGCGGCTGAGTAATCTATGTTTGTCGTTCCGCAGGCAAACTCATTGATGTTTTTGAACACTTCGTAGCTGGCACCCAGACGTCCGTAACTCGATTCATCCTGACTGAAACATTCAAAAAATATTTCATCTGGATGCACTGTAATCACTGGATCTAGGACAAACCAGGCATCGTAGTCTTTCTTATAAAGATAGTTGTAAAATTACTGTCTGGCTTGATAGTAGGGCTTGCGGCGTTCATAACTGTTCTGATTTAGCTGGGCGTAGTCTGCTTGCAATTGCTTGATTTTTTCTACAACTGCTTGACGCTCAACTGCTATCATTTGCCAGTCTATTTCGATATCGTCCTGCTTGGCCCGCCATTCTTTGTAGGCAGTTTTGTCCTTTGGTTTGAACCGCAGATCGGACACTACTACGTCGTGTAAGGCGCTGATGGCTTCCCGAAAGGCGACGTTCTGATGCAGTTCGCCGATGAAGTAGGTGGGGGGACGCTTGGTGTCTGGTGAAAATGATAGCTGGGTGCTCGATCCCCGATCGCTTACTGCTGTGCTTCCTTTGTAGGCGTAGTTGAATTCCATAGTTTTGGTGAGGATTTGCTCTCGATTTTTGGATATTCTCTCTATAGTAACATAAAGAGGATCCTCGCGGGATCCTCCAAAGCTATGTGGGTATCCTCATATCCCCTTTTTAAGTGGTGTACTCGGCGTTAATCTTCACGTAGTCGTAACTCAGATCGCAGCCCCAGGCAATCCCTGTCCCGGCACCATTGCCGATACTCACTGAGATTAATACTGTATCTTTTTTTAAGTAAGCCCCTGCTGCTGCTTTCTTGATATATTCACTCGCCGCTGCCCGATCGAACGCCAGGGGTTGACCATTTTCCATCAGCAATAAATCCCCCAGTTGGATGCGGAGATTTTCTTGATCGAACGGCACTCCAGCGCGTCCAGCGGCGGCAGCTATTCGCCCCCAGTTGGGGTCCCGCCCGAAGATGGCTGATTTGACTAAGGATGAACCGACGATCGTCTTGGCAACCTGACGGGCCGCTGCTTCATTATCGGCACCGGAAACTTGCACTTCCACTAAGCAGGTGGCACCTTCCCCGTCCCGGGCGATCGCCTTTGCTAAATGCTGACATACTGCTGTTAACATCCCTTCCAGTTTTTCTGCCTCTGGACCCATTTGGGTGATGGCACTGGTCCGGGATTGACCGTTGGCCAGGGCGATCAGGGTGTCATTGGTACTGGTATCCCCATCTACGGTAATTTGGTTAAAGCTGCGATCGGCTGCCCGATGGAGCATTTCTTGCCAGAGGGGGGGAGATACGGCAGCGTCGCAGGTAACGAAGGCTAGCATGGTTGCCATATTGGGGTGGATCATCCCCGAACCCTTGCATATGCCACCCACCCGCACCAGGCGATCGCCCATCATGGTCTCCAGCGCTATTGACTTGGGGACCAAATCTGTCGTACAAATAGCCTTAGCTGCGGCATCGGATCCATCTACTGCCAGTACTTGGGCCAACTGGGGAATGGCGCTGCGTAGTTTATCCATTTTAATCCGTTGCCCGATCACCCCGGTAGAGGCTAGCAAAATTGATTCTGGGGTAATCTGCAATGCATCGGCCAGCAGTTGGGCGCTTTCCATGGCATCTTGTTCGCCTTGGGTACCGGTAGCGGCATTCGCCTGGCCAGCATTGCACAAAATTGCTCTGGCGCTGGCTTTCTTCTGGAGACGCTGACGACAGTAGTCTACACAGGCCGCCCTCACTTGCACTGTCGTGAATACGCCAGCCGCGATCGCCTCCACCTCAGACCAGATCAAGGCCAAGTCCGGTTGTCCTGATGGCTTCAGACCTGCTGTAATGCCAGCTGCTTGATATCCCTTGGGGGCCGTTACTCCACCACTTATCTCTTGCCAGTCAGACATATTGCTTTCCCCTCTGCTTCAGTTTGAGAGCAGATTATATCAATCACTGGTTCCAGACCGCGAGCCACAGACAAAAAAGGAGAGCCCGATCGCTCTCCTCTATCATCAGGATGCATCTATATAACAGATTATTACACGATTGGGGTGTGGGGCGTAACCCCTTTTTATGATTTTTTGATGAAGATTTGCTTCCAGATATATGTTACAGGGGCGATCGCTGAGTATAATTACGGAAAACACAAAGGGCGATCGCCCCTCTGAGGGCAGCCTACTGCCGGTTTAGGGGGAGATATCTTGGAAGCGATGGAGATGGAGGGAAATACCGCTGGTGCAGCGGATCGCGCAGCGCGGCGTAGCCGTGCGCTATCTTGGGGGCGATCGACACAGCCTCTCTTATCCCCCCTTTTTAATACAGAATACATCTACAGGGTATGATACGATAATTTCTCCGTCAGGTTTTTTTGAGGATATTTTCCTGAGATATTCTAGCAGGAGTTGCAATTGTAATGATGAAAAATATTCTACCTTGACACTAACTATAAAATTCAACACTTTTCTTCCTAGATCCGAGTCGGGGTTGAAACATTCTGTAATATTCAAGCTAGCGCCGATCCTTTCTCGCTCAAATGAGAGGTAGCATTGATTGAGAACGAGCTGAATATCCTCGCTATACCAGTAGTCAATTACCCCCAGTTGTTTCAGAATGCATGAGGATGGTGCTTGAAATTCTTCCAGAGGATTATTCATGATTATCAATTTCCCACCCTCATCCAGGAGTTCGTATGCTTTCCAAATTGGGTATTCAAGCTCTGGAAAATAATAACAGACATGGACTAACAAAATAATATTAAACATTTGAAAAGATTCAAAATTTACAAAATCCCTGGGATTAATCTGCCAATCAAATTTATGCTTGGGGGAACATTCAGCAGCAATTGCATGACATTTTTTCTCAATGATAACGCATTCGGCTTCATTTCGATCGACTCGGACAAAATGGAGCTTTTTTGTTTTCAAACTCAGTTGCTTTAAAAAGGGTTCGTCAAAAAGTCCGTATCCGCAACCAACGCTGAGAACGCTACATTCTGCTTTTGAACCCACAACTTCATCTGCATATTTAAGTCCAGCTTCGATCATCATTGCTAGTTGGTTGGTACGGCTGAAAAATGCCTTATGGGCTTGGTAATATTCTTCATTACTTAATTTTTTGAGCGGCATCTTGGTAACTTCTTGTTCAAAGAGATCTATCCCAGGGAATTTTTGGCTGACTAGCATGACATTGTCTGAGGAAGATGAAGTGCTTAACTTGCGATCGCTTACCATAATCGGGAATTGCTAAGTGATTAATCTATTCTATGATACTATAGATTTATCGCAATACTTCTCGGTTAACAACCTGTCCGGAGCGAGGGGGGGGGAACCCAAACCGATAATTTACTCGCTGCCGAGATCCCCTCCCGAAGCAATCTCATGCGGGGTGGGGATTGCTTCGGGGGGGGGTTAACTCAGTTGAGCATAAGTTAATCGCTGCGTACCCCCCCCTCGCAATGACAAATGTACCTGCCGCCATGCTTAACCGAGAAGTATTAAGATTTATCGGATCTCAAGTGAAAGCTATTGTTGAGAACTAGCTTTTTTTGACACCCAATAAATCTACGTGGGGCGATCGTTTTTTCTGGAGATTTGTTTGACGATATGCTGCTGAAAAATTCCCGCAGCAGTTGTAATTGTGATGATGAAAAGTATTCTACGTTGACGCCAACCATAAAACTCAGCGCTTTTTTCTCTTGTTCTGAATCTGGGTTCAAACATTCTGTCAGATTCAATGTCGATCGATTCTCGATAGCTGGCATTGATTGAGAACTAACTGAATATCTTCGCTATAAGATGGATATGTTCCCCAGAGTCGTTTCATAATACATGCATGTGGTGCTAGCCATCCTAACAGAGGATCGTTTATTATTATCAACATACCACCCTCATTCAGGCGATCGTATGTTTTCCGGATCGCCGATTCAATTTCGCCTTTGCTAAAGTAATAAAATACTTGCAAGAAAAAGATGATATCAAACCTTGAGTGCAATTCTAAATTAGCGAAATATGTGGGATAAATTTGCCAATAAAATTTATGTTCTGGGCAACAGTCAACAGCAATAGCATGACATTTTTCTTCAAGGCTGACGCATTCGGCTACATTTGGATCGACTCCGACAAAATGTAGCTGTTTTTTTTGCCAACTCAGTTTCCTTAAAAAAGGTTCGTCAAAAAGTTCTTCTCCGCAACCAACGCTGAGAACTCGACATTCTGGTTGTGAACCACCTCCGCATATTCAATCGCAGCTTCAACTATCAGATCCTATTCGTTTGTACAGTTTTAAAATTCTCTCAGACCTTGCATAAAATTTTCACCAATAAATTCTACAAGTTGCAGGTTGGCAACTTCTCGCTCAAAGGGAACAATGGCAAGAAATTTTTGGCTGATAACTGTGGTCTCTGATGATAGAGTTTGGATATTTTGCTCTCTTACCATATCGTTGCTAAGTGGTCAATCTCTTCTATTATAACGAGCCTAAATCATTTGTGTAAATATCCCGAGACGCGGCTCAAACACTTGCAGGGTAAAGGGTTTGAGCGCAAAATCGTTTATTGCACAACTCATTTAGGCTTACTATATACTGAGATTGGAGATTATGTCAAGGGGTGGCTAGCATAACTTTGTCATGCAGTTTATGCCGGTCGAAACCGCAACTGCATTTCTTCGCAGTCGGCCCAAAAGTCTCCCGATCGCGCTCCTGCGTCCCACAAAAGGGAAGACATCGTACTCGCACAAAAGGGGAGACAGGGGGGTTCAAACCCCCGGCGGGCGATCGGGAGGAATGAGGTTTAATTAACAACGAGTTTTGTGCAAAGACTAAGGGCGATCGCACCAACCTACGGTGTTGCTTGGATGTTTGTTAAAAACTCGTTCATCGCTTCTACTTTGGACGGCATTAACACGCAATGAACTAACATTTCTAAGTCCAAGTCGGGCAATAATTCACTTTGATTTTTGAGTTCGTACCCGATCTTATCTTCGTTTTCTGCATTTCCCAATACATAAACTGAAATTTTATCTTGTTTCCAGAACCAAACTTCTCGAACCTGCAATCGTTTATATTTTTCGAGTTTGTTTACATTACCACTGGTAATAATGACCTCTATCGCCAGATATGGATGTTCTTTTTGCTTGCCAATATAATAAGATTCATCGGGGGCAAAAGAAACCTCTTTTTCTTCACTTTCGCAGGTTGCATTCCCCACGGGAATAAACTCGATTTTATTCTGCCAGAAATAGAGTCCCAGCAACAGGGAAATTAAACGGCTGATAGTTTCGTGTTTTTCTCCTGTCGTCATGAGTTCTATTTTGCCATCCAAATAAGATATTTTAACATTACTATTCTCTCGAAGGGAAGTTGTCAGTGTTTTAAATTGTTGCCAAGTGTAACATCCGGGCCAAACAAAATATTGTTCTCTCTTGGTGCTATTTTTTTCAACTGCGCTCGCATGTGCTGTCATGGCTTTTCAATGAACAATGGGGAAGCAAGGGTATTATTCTTAATTTTAGTACAAAATGTTTGTAATAACCTCAAATTCAGCGAGATAACCTATTACGAACAAAAATTTTAAATGTTCGTATTTGTCAAGACAGCTCATTAAAAAAAGTGAAATACACTCCTTGCTGAGCCTCTAAATTACGTTCCCTGCCAGAGTCAGGGAACGATGGAACAAGAAAAAAAGTGAAATACACTCCTTGCTGAGCCTCTAAATTACGTTCCCTGCTAGAGTCAGGAAACGAGGTATGGGAGCATTTTATATTGGCAAAAAGCTCAAACAATGCTACAATTTTTTGAGCTTTATCGCGCTTAGTCGGTTTTAACCGACTTAAGCCTCGTTACTGGCTCCCGCCTGGTAACGCGGGGGTTTTAACCCCCTGCGAGCTGACAGCGAAAGGAATGCCGGAGATTTAATTAACAACGAGTTTGGTACGGGGACTAAGGGCGATCGCATCCGGTTTATACATTTGATAAACGCGGATGGGGTTCACCTGCACCTCACCGGGAAACTCACCATGGAACCGGGCCTTGATTTCTACCGCTGCGTCCAAGTTGGAGGCAAACAGGGCCACTTTGTTCTGGTTAACCTCCACATGATCGAACTGCTTCGGTACTGCCATCAAGTCTCGGGCCAGATCGAAAGTTATTCCTGCGGGAATGGGAATTTCCATCAGCAGCGCTTCCAACTGTTGACTGAGTGCGAACTGCAAACTCAAGTCTGTATGTTCCCCCAGGGAGAACTCCTGCTGAGACCATTGTACCTGGAGATTTCCTAATTGATTCGTCCGCGCCTCTGGTTGGGAAGCTTAACGGTAGACATGGAGTTCGATCAAAACATGGGCGTTAAATCCTTTGGCGGCCTTCAAGGAGATTTTGTTCGGGCCCGGTTGGAATTGCTCGATATAAATGCGGCGGGCCTGATAGACTAAATCTAGCTGTTCTGTGCCTCGTGCTTGGGAGAAGTCAAAGGTCTTGTGAAAATTCTTAGCTTGGTTTGCAGCTTCCAGGCCGGCAATTTTTCGCAAACTCGACAACAGGTCCTGTTGGGTTTCGTTCGCAGTAATGTTGACTGTACCCTTCACGTCCGATACTGTCCAAGCTAAGTGGCCTACTTCCCCGATCGCCCAGGAAGCATAGAGGGTATCGCGAGTCGAATACCAACCTGTGGAACGTCGGTTTGCCAAGAGATAATCCAATCCCCGTTTGATGGCCTTTCTCACCTGAGTATCGGAGGGGAAGGCGTGACCCAGTGCCATCATACAATAGGCAGTAGTTTCAATGTCCCCCGTGAGACTGCTTTTGCCAGTCCAGTTACCATTTGGCTTTTGCTGGTTGAGGATGATGTCCCGGAGTTGCTTCATCAAGGTTCCTTCTGCTTGGCGATAGTCCTCAAGGCGCGTCAAGGTGTCTAATAGCAAGGCCAAGCATGTTTCGTCATCTTGGTAAGCATTCAGGTTTTGCTTCAACCACTTTAAAGTCTCGGCCAGGGGATGTTTTCTAAGGCGGCACTGTGAAAGATGAATGCGGTGTTACCCGCTTCCGAAAGAGTGGAAGGAAAGGGAGTTTCCAGGCTTTCGGCCGGTGCCCAACTGTCCGCAGCCGTGCGATAATCGAGCAAGTATTTCATGGCACCATCCAAGATTTGCTGTTCCACATCAATAACTTGCTTCATCAGTGCCAAGATGCTGAAGGCCAAGGCCGTGTGAAACACGGATGTTTCCTTGCCATCCCACAAACCAAACCCCTCCGTATCCGGATTTCGGAATACGGTCAGGTAGCGATTGCGTCCTGCCAGCATATTCTTTTTCAGATTATCGGCATACTTTGGGGTCAGTTTATCCTGGCGTTCCGGGTACTTGTAGAGAATGAAATTAGGCAAGGTGGTAGCATAGGTCTGTTCGCAACATCCATAGGGATAGCTGGCCAGAGATTTTACCTCTTCAATCACCACCCCTTGGGCATTGGGCATCAGGGAGATAATTCCCAAGGTAAATATTTCCTCTCCCGACAAGTCAAAGGTCCATTCTACAGGATTTTTCTCCGACAAAGTCGCAGTATAGCGCTGAATTTCTGGTTCTCCGGGGGGTTGCACTCGGTGTCCAGTTGGGATATTTCCCGAAAACCTTTCGTTTCTAAGGATAGCAATACTTTGGCATTCCCCACTTCCACTGCCTCAACTTGCCAGTTGACTGCGACGCTTTCCTGGGGTGCCAGGGCAGTAATTGCCTGTTGCTTCAGTCCGGTACGAATTTTTTCCGTCTGGAGTTTGAGGATAATTTCGTCAAACTCTTGACTGGAGATATTTTGGACAATAGTACGCAGGGTGCTTTTGTCTCCCCAAATCATTTCCGGCGGATTTTTGATCGTGGTAAACAGGGGGTTGCGGACAATTACGCGATGGGATGCGGTGCCGAAGTTGTCTGGACCAATGATGAAGACTACTACATCGTACTCGGTGATGGCATCGCTGCCAGCAAACTCAACTGTTGCGGAATTCGCACCCTTTTTGATGTCAATGGGTTCGAGACATGCCACCTCAATAAAATCTTCCCGGACCACAAGGGTCGCAGTTGATGGTGACTCTAATTCCAGGGCAGCTTCTTCGGAATATAACTCATCATCAGCATCAAAAAAATACCCCCCTTTTGTCATTGGTGCCGCCGCCATCATCACCATTCGGCCACCACCTCGCCAACCGCCACCGCGCGGCATAGCACCACGAAACATTTCTAATTCATACATCACGGACGCTGGCACCTGAACTAGCTTCGGTAGCTGGGATTTTAATTCCTTTTCAATGTTTGATGGTTCGGCGTTTTGGGTAGCTTAAAGGTGACGCCTCCCGTACCATCA
The DNA here is from genome assembly GCA_963921275.4 of uncultured Hormoscilla sp. Lineage (GTDB taxonomy): Bacteria > Cyanobacteriota > Cyanobacteriia > Cyanobacteriales > Desertifilaceae > Hormoscilla. Next base: position 1,240,620 of record OZ001293.3, read on the forward strand.
GATAGCTGGAAATCCAGCGATCGCGCCACCCGATCGCCGATCAATTCTGCCGAACCCATTTTCAGAGATTGGATGAGGTTTTGTCGTCCCTTAACCCGGACATCCACCTTAACTGCTTCTCCCGGTTGGTAAGCGGACTTATCCAGAGAAACATCCAACCAGGACTCCTGAGACATCCAAGGAATGACGCGGATCTGTGCTTCTGCGGTCGATCGCCCTGCGTTCCGTGCCGCTGGGGTCCAGCAGGGTCAGGGTTAAGGCTTGCTGGGAAAGGGCGATCGTGCTATATGACGTGAGGTCGCGATGGACGACAAATCCTTGGACATCCGCACCCGGGCGCACCTTAGCAGTTGGCAACCAAATGATACCTTTAGTTTGCACTTCCAGGTCTTGAATGGGAATCAGACATTGTTCTAAAGTACCATTATCTGAAGTCCAAAAGCGCAGGAAAGAAGGTAAACTTTCCCGGATGTAAAGCAGTTCGCGGGTATCGTTGACCGCCCAGCGTTCTGGCAACTGCGAGGGGTCTTCCACCTGCAAAGTTTCTTTTGACTCGACCCAGACGCGATAGTAGGAACCTTGTGACTGTGGGATATTTGACAATCCCCAAACTTCAAATTTCATCTTTTTTACCCTATCATCTTACTCTTTGTGTGAGGAGTTCAACATTTCGTACATCTCGTTCCCAGGTTCTACCTGGGAATGATGCTTTTGAGGCTCTGCCTCCCGTGGCACCAACCAACAGGAGGCTCTGCCTCCACAGACGGTTCCCAGGCAGAGCCTAGGAACCAGGGTAACTAGATCCCCGATCGCCATTCTAACCCTTAAGCTTTTTACCCAACAACTGGTTAGTCAGCTTGGGATCTGCGCGATCGCTAGTTTTCTTCATCACCTGTCCGACAAAGAAACCTTGCAGCTTAGTTTGACCCAAGGGATACTGTTCGGTGTTCCTTGTATGGGAGCGGAGATCGCTTCATCTATTATAGCTTCTAGAGCGGAGCGTAATTCAAATTGGGGAAAAGCGGAAAAGGGAAAGGACCCCTATGTGGTTCTCTTGAAAGATATGATAGCAATTTAACTTGCATTGTGATAGACAGGCATTGGCATCTGAGAGCCGGTACTATTATTCAAAAGTGCAGCGTATTGAGAGATACAATCTAATCACTTCTGGAGCGTAGAGCTTCCTCTAACTTAATTGCCGGCAGAAATATTTTGTATTCCCATCCTTGACCAGGTAGCTGATCTTTTTTAGCGATGTAATCTCGACGTGGTCCACCCTTGCCTTCAGGGTAGTGTTCTACTGCGTGAAAAACATTAATACGAGCTATACCATATCCGACAATATAGGCTCCAAAAACTCCAATTATAGTCAAAAAGATTTGATTAGTCTTGAACAACATTAATTCTCCTGTAGTAATTCAACGTCAGATTTGCTAAATAAGCTCCACATTTTCAGATATTATCCGTCACGATAACACCTTTATTTACAAAACTTATACGTTCATATCTGCCCTATAACTCCAGGACTAAGGGGTGTTATGCAGCGTATTTGAATGTTAAGCATGATAAATAGGGTGCTTATCCGTCATATCTGCTGGATAACCCCCTTATTGGGGTAGTTATCACTGCTGCGATCGCCGAATCGAATCAGACTGGCTACAAACCACACTACAACTATACATGGGTGCATCTCAATTTTTCAATGAGTAATTATACTTAAACACAATAGTATTATTCAAAGCTGAGTATCCAGGGAAGCCAGGACGGTGATCGCACCTGGAGAGCTTGTGCATGAACAGTATGTTGTTAATGTGGTCCAAATCCCTCTGGCTTTTTTGCCAATCTACATAAACACCCCTTATGTCATGTTATACGGAATTTTTCCATCTAGCATCCTGATTCTGGAGCTTATACAGATTTCATCATCTAGGATAACACGCTCGTGTGCCTTGGTAGCCTCAATGGATGTTAACTTTTGTTAATTTTCCTGAAAGCACCTCCCTCCAAATAGATTCAGCTATTTTACATTTCTTAACATAGGCTGGGCATGTTTGTGCCTACCTACTTATCTTTTACCGATCGCCCCTCCCCCTTTCTGTTCGGAAATATCGATATCCAGTAGTTATCGGTGTGGAGGCGCAAAAGATGACAACCCGTACAGAAGCGATCTCTGTGTCCCCCGGGAGCGCTATTCGCACAAAAGGGGGGACACAGCCGCGAGGTACGGGAACCCTCGGTCTGCATGAATAATATGCTGGATCATAACAATTGATGGGATGAATATCGATGTAAGGCGATCGCGTTATCCCGAAATTTTGCAGTCGCAAAAGATGAATGTCTAACGGCGATCGCTCCAGCGGCGGCAGATAACCTTGGCATCATCACCAAGATATCCCAACCGTCCGCGAAGAGCGCGTTGTTATGCTGCGACTGGTTTAGGGACTAAAAGGATTGACAATTTTTAGCCTATCAATGTCTGAGTACCCAAAGTCTTCCGTATAAAGAGTTTCAACATTTGCTTCTAAGCAAGCAGCAACCACCATCGAATCCCAGTGGGACGACTAAAACGGCTCATCAAGTCATCAGCACAGTCAATAACAGCCTATGTTGGCAAAGCTGTATACCAAATTTGTTGCAAGTCTCGAATGTACTGATATGCTTGTGCTCTGTCATATCCCAATAGCTCAAGTTTGCGGCTTGCCGCCAAATATTCGCAGGCAACCTGCCAAATTGAAACCCCATCTGTCAGACCAGCTACTAAAGAAGCTGCAATTGCCTGCTTGCCAGGATCGCGCGAATCATTAACGTAAATTAAAATGTTCGTGTCAACGGCGTTCATGTAACATATCTCGTGTAAACCGAGGAGCATTTGAGGGAATAGGGTTTTGTTGCATTCGTTCAACAAGTCGCCTTAAAAAATCCTGTCTAGCACCAAGATCGGCGATCTTGGGGGGAATGACTTGAGGTGATTTTACAAAAAGTTCAACTTGAATGCCTTCAGGCAAATCGCCAGCTGTCTGAAGGATGAATGTACCACTATGGTAAATCGCTTTTAAGGCTTGGGGCATGGGGAACGCTCCATTTTCAGAGTTAAGGGTGAGCCAGTTAGCTGATTACAGTCTAGACCATACAGGGTCAACTCTGTGACAACGATACACGCTCCGATTGAGATAGCGTCTAAACGGTCACTAATTCTTTTGGTGGTTGCGATTATTTGGAATTTTTCTGCATAAACACCCTCAATATTATTCTCTACGTAATTTTGACCTTAAGCATCCCGATCTGGATCTTATACAGATTTCCGGAGCCTAGTATAACTCGCTCGTCTGCCTTGGTAGCCTATCAGGCAAGTTAACAAAAGTTAACTTGCCTGAAAGCCCCTCCCATAAAGAGATTCAGCTCTTTGACATTTCGCACTGCAGAATGCTCTTTGTGCCTACCTACCTATCTTTTACCGATCGCCCCGACCCCTTTCTGTTCTCATATATCGATATCCAGTCGGTATCGGTGTGGTGGCGCCAGGGATGGCAACCCGTATAGAAGCGATCGCCCTGAAGTCACGGGAAACCTTAGAAGGTATTCAGCATGTTGGCATCTTTACATTTTCATTTATTTTTTGTCTTCAATATACAGATATAAATCCGACCATAATCTTTCATTACGCTTTTTCACTTTCTCTATGAGTTCGCGTTTTGGGCTGTATTTTTTCCCTGGATAACAAACTAATAAATCGTTTTCCTTTATTGCCTAACGGCATCATAACAACGGCTAAAGCGTAATTCAAATTGGGGAAAATCGGAAAGCGGAACTCTTTTGGGAGTAGAGACACCGGGGCTAATGATGGGACTGGCAGGTATCGGCTACGGACTGTTGCGACTGGCGAGTCCCGATCGGGTGCCATCGGTGCTGCTGCTAGCTCCGCCAAAGGAGGAAAACTGCGCTCCATCAGGATTGTAAAGGAAGTTGGATCTTCGGGCGCAACCGGAAAATTATCAAAAAAATTTCGCTTTCTCACTTGACAGGAGGTAGTCCAATAGGTTATACTAGAACAACAGTAAGTAATTAGCCCGCATCTGCAGGTTAAAAGTTATTTATACCAATATAAGAGAGAAAGTGACCCAGACTAAATCGCCAAGCAGAAATAGAACACTGAATTGCTCCATGCAAGAGATTTCAGATCTCAGTATAGAACTTGTGTATCTGATGTCAGATACATCGCTCAAAACAATTAAAAATAAAATTATTCACCAAGATATTTTCGATGCGGCACCCCATTTGCCGATCGGGTTTGCGGAGTTGCTAGTGTTGGACCCTCCATACAATCTTTCAAAAAACTACAATGGTTACCTGTTCAAAGAAAAGGAGAAGTCGGAATATCAGGAGTGGTTTGCGGGAGTGGTTAGGCTTGTCAAACCAATGCTAAAGCCCACAGCAACAGTCTACGTCTGCTCTGATTGGAGAACATCTGTATTGATTGCTCCGATACTTGAAAAGGAGTTCCGCATCCAAAATCGCATCACCTGGGAAAGAGAAAAAGGGAGAGGCGCAAAATATAACTGGAAAAATAACACTGAAGACATCTGGTTTTGTACGGTCTCGGAGCAATACCGCTTTAACCTTGATGCGGTCAAGCTCAAGCGAAAGGTTATTGCTCCCTATCGTACAGAAGATGGGCGTCCTAAAGATTGGCAAGAAGAAGCCGGAGGTAATTTCCGCGTCACCCATCCATCAAATATCTGGACAGATATAACAATTCCCTTTTGGTCAATGCCGGAGAATACTAAGCATCCCACCCAAAAACCAGAAAAACTGATTGCTAAGTTAGTGCTGGCAAGTTCTAATCCCGGGGAGATGGTGTTAGATCCATTCTTAGGTAGTGGAACTACTGCGGTAGTTGCTAAAAAACTTGGCAGGCGCTTTGTGGGCGTGGAAATTAATCAAGAATACTGCTGCTGGGCTTTGAAGCGCCTTGCAATTGCGGAAGAGTATCCGTCTATCCAAGGATATGCTGACGGCGTGTTTTGGGAGCGAAACACCCTCAGCGCTCAACCAAAAGACAAGAAGCCGAGTGTAGTGTAGATGGAACTGTTTTTATGAAATCCAACTTTTTCTATGGAGGGCACTATCAGGCGGTTGCTGCATCGATCGGAGATTACATTAACTCGGTGCCCGAATTTCTGTCTGCGCAGACTGTTCGTAGCACAAGGGCCGCAGGTGATGCAATTGAAGGACTCATAGCTGATAAGTTCGATACGTTCCTAGGAGATTGGTGCCAAGAGTATTCAGCCAACTTTGCGCGTCGGGCAATGGCAGATGTTGCATTCAAGGATAAGGAAGATTTCTACTGCGTTGTCGATGTCAAGACCCACCGCGAAGATACAAAGTTTAATATGCCGAATCTTACATCTGTAGAACGGATATCTAGATTCTATGAGGACGATAAGAACATATTCGCGTTGATAATGGTCAAGTACGTGCTGGAAGGAAATCGAGTTACGGCAACAGAGGTCAGTTTCTGCCCAATTGAGTTTCTCGACTGGGATTGCCTCACGGTAGGTGCGCTTGGATGGGGACAGATTCAAATTGCGAATTCCAATCGCATCTTGGTGAATCAGGGGTACTCCAGAAAGCAGCGGCTGCGCCTAGTTTTCACACAGATGTGTCAGGCAGTCAGCTAAAGCTGTTTGGGAATGTCCTAATATACAGACATTTGAAGTCGCTTATCAGCATACATTTGATGGTACTTGGTTATTTCCGCCATGTCTATGCTTGTCTCCTATGAACATAATTACGTATTTTTTGTGTAAAATCCCTGCTTCTAACTGCATCTCTATTCGAGATTGGATTTGCTTTCAAGACTTTTTTAATTATGTTGCAAGACTCGATCGCAATAGGTCTCAACTCATCTTTCTTACTTGCAGTGACAATCATTTTCTGAAGATCATAATCCTTAGATTCCTTTGCTATAAGCATACGATAAGTTAAATATGCCACATGATATTTAAATGGCCTGCATTTAGAAAATATTTCTTGCGCTCTAAATAAGCTTTCTAACCTGTTAATAATCAGTGCCGATAAATAGTATTTGCGTAATTCATCCGTTGATTTAAATAATCGAGCTTTGTTACTTTCCAATAACTCACCAAAGTACCTATGTGTACTTTGAGGTTGTTCTAAAACTGTTGATACGTATGCTTTAATTTGGGCAGCTAATGTAATTACCTGCCATGACCGTACCTTTGGATTTCCTAGATATTCTTTAGAACGCCTTTCATAATAAATTGGTGGAATAACGCTTCCAGACATTGCCTTGTAAAACTCTTCAAGATTTCTATGAAAAGGCTTTAGAGACTCAAACGCTTCATCTTTTACTTCTGTTTGACGATTTGTTGCTCTAATAATCTTATTAGTAACTTCTTGATCGACAGTATCTATAACTTTTAAAACAATATGGGTATCATCTTTGAGGATCTTCCTATTCTCAAATAACACATGACTTGACTGACAACCGTTGACAATCTGAAAATCAGTCAATTTTAGTTTTGAACCGATTTTCTCAATCTTTTTGGCGATTATTGTTATTCCATTATTCAATAATGCCAAAAGTGCCCGGTTTGTAGGAGACCTCAGAGTTTCTTTAATCTCTTTATTAACCTTGTTTGGTCCTTGATAGTCTCTAACGTTGTCATAAAAAAGTCCCTTCGCCATTTCCCCATCATTGTTAGTGATTAAATCCAGATATAACTTGACCGGGATACTTCCAATAAAAGACTGTCTCACATTCAGCTCATCAGGCATATCTGGCAATGCCACATGATTTTGGAACAGAACCTCCTTAACGGTCTTCCTACTAATTTCACAAAACGTATACTTTAATTTTTCTGCATCATAGAAATTTACTTTAGGCTCATTTCTGAACAAGCGCTTCTGATTTAATTCCTGCAACTCACGCCTAACTCTCCCAACTATCTGTTTAGGTTCCTCCCATTTACCCGTTGTTACAAAGAAAAGCTGGAGTTCAGGGATTTGTCCTCCAAAATCAATAGAGTGTTGATAGACTTTTTCTTTGATACCTCTTAAATGTTTAATACTCTCATTTTCTGGAATTGATGAACTTTCATCAAAAAAGCTTTTGACTCCAAAAATGAAATTACCTACCTGATCTCCTTTAAACTTTGCTGATGATTTTGACTGAATTAACGCAAAAGTTACATCAAGAGTCCCATTCCTTTCTATTAAGAAGTCTATCTCTTCTTCATTTTTAATAATATTGCCATTGACAATAATTGCAATGCCATCTAAAGCTAAATCGTCTCTACCACCTGTGGATAAATATTCTAAGTCAATTTCCCTAGGATATAGTTTAGAGACAATGGTAAAGTTGACAAACCTTTCAAAAACTTTATCTTCATCCATTTGCTCCAATCCATGCTGACTAACAAATGTAGATAAAAAACTCTTTAATATTTCATCTTTCATAACAATATCTTCTTATCCTCTGATGGCATCTCTTCTGATTTATAACTGGTAATTCAACGTCAAATTTGCTATATAAGCTCCACATTTTCGGATCTTATCAGTCACTTTTGCCCGATCGCACCCTTATTTACAAAACTTATACGTTCATATTTGCCATATAACTCCAGGACTAAGGGGTGTTATGCAGCGTATTTGAATGTTAAGCATGATACATATAGGGTGCTTATCCGTCAGAACTGCTGGATAACCCCCTTATTTGGGTAGTTATCACTACTGCGATCGCCGAATCAAATCCGACTGACCACGACTTTTCCTACTGTACAGGGTGCATCTCAATTTTGCCAAGAGTAATTCTACCTAATTCCGAAAATTTTGACCGAGAAAATTTCCTTTTGCTGTCAAGCAACTGATCGCCGAATCAAATCCGACTGGCTACAAACCACACTACAACTATACATGGGTGCATCTCTATTGTCAATGAGTCATTCTACTTAAACACAAGAGTATTATTCAAAGCTGAGTATCCCGGGAAGCCAGGACGGCGATTGCACCTGGATAGCTTGTGCATAAACAGTATGCCGCTGAGGTGGGATAAATCCCTCTGGCTTTTTTGCCAATCTACATAAACACCCTCAATGTCATGTTATACAGAATTTTTCCATCTAGCATCCTGATTCGGGAGCTTATACAGATTTCATCACCTAGTCTAACACGCTCCTGTGCCTGGGTAACAGAAATTATGTTAAATTTTATTAATTTGCCTGAAAGCCTCTCCCAGAAATAGATTCAGCTATTAGACATTTTTTAACATCGGCTGGGCCTCTTTGTGCCTACCTACCTATCTTTTACCGATCGCCCCTCCCCCTTTCTGTTCTAATATATCGATATCCCGTGGTGGCGCAAGGGATGCAACCCGTACAGATATGTACGGGAACCACCGGTCTGCACGAATAATATGCTGGGATCGTGGGGGCGATCGCCCTTAAATTTTTACAGAGTTAATTCGGCATCATAACAACGGCTAAATTGAGAGGCGGATATTATTCGGGAGCATCTCCACCAATATCTCGCGCCCGTCCGCTCCAACCTCTTGTTATACCGGGCTTTCGAGATAAATTCACAACTTCCTTGCCGCTTGCCGCTTGCTGCTTTTGTAAATCAGCAAATATGGCTTTCAAATCGTGATTGAATGAACGAGAGTACTCTTCACGGATTCTGTGAATTTCTTCGACAATCTCATCCCGATACATAATCAACCTCCAAGCATTTCGTATGGGGTACAAAGAATAGGCAACTCATATCCAAAATCAAGACTAATTTCTGCTAATTTTCTCTGAATTTGAGCATTTGCAATATGCTTGCAGTTCCAGGTCAGCAGGTAATCCATGCCATGAACAGTTGCGGCTGCGATATGAATAGCATCAACATCAGCTTTGGCAGGCAGATTACTGCGTCCCAGCAACTGCTCTGCTAGATCGATCGCAGATTGGTTCAAATCGAGTAACGCCAGATCGCGAATGATTGCGAGTCGTTGAGATGCTATTTGAGCATCTCCTTGTGACGTTTCTTTGACGACGGCTTGCGAAGAGTAAAGTTGGAAGTAACCACGGCGCGTATCCCACCACTCCCTCGTAATCTCTATATTGGCAGCCACGACAATATCTCTGCTGGATCGAGCAGTAAGATAGCCTAAGATACTCGTTTCAATGTAGACAGTTTCACGCATGCAGGAAATGGGCAGTAACTTTTTCTATTTTAATCCACACCCCCGCTCGCTGCTCGTCCGTTTCAGAGGCTATGCCTAGTATAACACGCGAGCGTGCAAAAGAAGCTGCAATTTCCTGCTTGCCAGGATCTCGCGAATCATTAACGTCAATTAAAATGTTCGTGTCAACTGCGTTCATGCAACATATCTCGCGTAAACAGAGGAGCATTTGAGGGAATAGGGTTTTGTTGCATTCGTTCGACAAGTCGCCTTAAAAAATCCTGTCTAGCACCAAGATCGGCGATCTTGGGGGGAATGACTTGAGGTGATTTTACAAAAAGTTCAACTTGAATGCCTTCAGGCAAATCGCCAGCTGTCTGAAGGATGAATGTACCACTATGGTAAATCGCTTTTAAGGCTTGGGGCATGGGGAACGCTCCATTTTCAGAGTTAAGGACTGATGGTTGCACCGCCTTCTCGGCGAAGAATTATCGGCACCCGTGGCAGGCGATCGAACTCATTCACCAGAAGGATCGCAGGTAGAATAGTGAAAACGCACGATCGTCAAGTCTGTTTTGCTTCCGAAGCCGCCTGCATCAACACGGCACCAGCACCAAAGCAGTTGTCAGGAGTCGGCAAGTCATAGGTTTTAAATGGTTCTAGGGGTGAAATATCCTCTGCTGCTTCTAGATCCTCTGCCAGAATCCGAATCAGCTTCAATTTTTCTATAATAGAGAGTTTGCGGATAGTTGGAAGAACCTCAGTCAAAGTCATAGTTACGTCTCCCAGGAATATCTTCATGCATTAATTTTAATCGCCAGACGTAATTTTTCCATAATGCATCCCGATAACTTGGGCTCTTATACAGATTTCATCACCTAGGATAACACGCTCATGTGCCTTGGTAGCCTATAAGGCAAGTAAACTTTTTTTAAGTTTCCCTGAAAGCCTCTCCCTCCAAAGAGATTCAGCTATTTTACATTGCTTAACATCTGAAGAATGCTCTTTGTGCCTACGTACCTATTTTGTACCTATCGCCCTGACCCCTTTTCGTTTCTTACACTGCATAGCCAGAGTATTTGCGGATAAAAGGGGGTTGAAAACCGATGACAATATCGCTTTTCTGCACTCCCATTTCTACTAAATATTGACCGATATCTAGTTCTGTATTGTTGGCTTGAATCCAGACTTTTTCATCTTTTATATCTAAATGAATTGAGCAACCATATATCCGCTCTTGCTTGTCCCAACCTACGGCAACTACTTGATAATGATCCTGTTCGTTATCAAAGATTGTTTGCACCTCAATGTCACCGTGAGAAGGTTTGTAGGCACCGTATTCTGCGAGCATTTTTCTGACTATAGCACGATATAGTTCGCTTTTTGTTTCTGTTTTTTGTTCTAGATAATCCATTTTACGATCGCCTCATTTTCTGTATCGTAGATTAGCAATTTAATTTGATATTCATCAATAATTAACCGAGGAAACTCTTTTTGCAGAAAGGTATTATAGCTAATAGCTGGGACAGCAATAAATAGCTTTCGCTCCGGTTCTTTTAATTTTAATGCAGTTCGATAGTTGATAAATTGCCCGATTGCTAGATGAAAATCAGCAACGCTAGACGGGTTGAGAAAGCTTTTAATTTCGACAGCAATCTTTTCCCCATCGCGTTCGGCAGCAAGTAATTTTTCTGCGCTCGATAAAAAAATCAACTCCACCCACTTTAAGAAAAAGCGGATCCTCGGTGATTTTCCAACCTTTGGCAATCAGGGCTGTTTTAAAAACATCATGAAACAAGTCTTTTGCCAATATATCCACCACTATACAGATTTCATCCCCTAGCATAACACGCTCCTGTGCCTTGGTAGCCGAAATTATGTTAAGTTTTGTTAAATTTATGAAACCCTCTCCCAGAAATCGATAACTACGAAACTCTTGCTTAAAGATTAGACAGATCCTGTTCTAGAAGAGATTGAAGCAAGCTGGATTTCCAGCCAGTCGGGCGGGCTGAAAATACAGTTTCTCACTATTGTTGGGGCTTCTGATGCCCCCAGTTCATCGCACACTGCTTGGGGAACAAACACGCGATCGAATAATTGTGGTAATAGTTCAAATTGGTCAATCAGTATCAAATAACGCAAAGGTGACGTATTGGAGATAACAGTCATTTTCCCCTCACTTTGCGAATATTCTGGACATCTTGCTCTAGATCTGCTAGGGTGTAGTTTAGATAAGCGCCTTCTTTCTTGAGAAACCCATCAACTTCATAGCGGCCCAAGCCAAGTATCCGCCCCACCTCAGCATGAGTAATTGCCTCATCTCGATAGGCTTCGGCAGCGGTAATTTCCAACACCCGCTGTTTCAGATTACCCCATTTCTCTTCCATATAATTGGCGATTTTGTCAGGTATTTCAATCGCGATTTTCATGGCATAACCTCCTAAACGCTCTGCTTGAGTATAGCAAATCTTGACCAGATTTTTCCTCGTCAGTTACCTACCTACCTATCTTGTACCGATCGCCCCGACCCCTTGGGTGTTCTCATATATCGATATCCAGTCTGTATCGGTGTGGTGGCGCCAGGGATGGCAACCGGTACAGAAGCGATCGCCCTGAAGTCACAAGAAACCTGAGAAGGTATTCAGCATGTTGGCATCTTTACATTTTCATTGACTTTTTGTCTTCAATATACAGATCGAAATCGGACCATAACCTTTCATTACGCTTTTTCACCTTCTCTATGAGTTCGCCTTTTGGGCTGTATTTTTTCCCTGGATAACAAGCGAAACCAATAAATCGTTTTCCTTTATTGCCTAAGCCATTAACACCCCATTCCGCGAGCATCTGCTCGTGACTCATATCCAGTTGACTGAGATGCTCAATAAGTCGATCGATATCATATCGGTAAGTTGTAAACTGAACCTCAAATTGGATTTCTTCTGAATTCTCATACCTCCATTGCAGAATGTCTATGTTCCCTTCTATAGATTTCTTCCATTGGTAACCGTCAAGAACACTTGGATCCGGCAACCAGTCCGCTACCAGTGAGTTTTTGGCATCAATCCAATCCGTGGGTCTCGAAGCATACAAAAAAGCTGTATGGTCAATGACAATCAATCCGTCTTCATTTAAATGCTCTTTGGCATTTTTCAAAGCTGCAAATCTATCTTTATCCGTACTTAAATGTTTTAATACGGACAATGCAAACACAATTAAATCATATTTTTGATTGAGTTTAAATGAACACATATCTGTATTCACAAATTCAACAATTGCGTTCTCTACCTTATGTTCCGCATAATTTTTTCTTCCTTGAGATATCATTTCATCACTTAAATCAATTCCAGTTATCTCCTTTGCTTCTTTCATAAATATCCAGAACAATCGACCCATTCCGCAACCCAGCTCTAATACAGATTTTGGCTTCAATATTTCAACCAAATCCTCATAGAGAGAAAAATCCATTTTGAATTCATTCATAATCTCATCATAGAAATCCCTCGATTTGTTATACTCCGATTTGCTTAATTTCATTTTCTTCTCTGATTTGCCTAATTTCATTTGTTGTCAATAACGACCTTGATGCTAGCGGTGCCGTGCTGGGACGATCGAACCCGTGCTTTATACCCCACATCCGCCTCCACTGAATGGTTCGGCACAGCAAATAGCTGCCCAAGGGCCACCAAGCGTCACAAGCCGAAAATACTGCCCTGGCCTCTTTGCCTCAAATGCCGCACCAGCCTATTGCCGGTGGAGATTTGTTGCATGAACAGTATGCCGCCGAGGTGGTCCAAATCGCTCTGGACATATTTCCGGCTCCTAGCATAACACGCTCGCGTGCCAAGGTAGCCTATAAAGCAAGTTAATTTTTGTTAACTTGCCTGAAAGCCTCTCCCATAAAGAGATTCAGCTCTTTGAAATTTCGCACGGCTGTGCCTCTTTGTGCCTACCTGCTTATCTTGTACCGATCGCCCCGACCCCTTTCTATTCTCATATATCGATATCCAGTCTGTCTCGGTGTGGTGGATATCGCTCTGCCCGCCAGTCGTTCTCCTCATGGCTACCCAAGAGCCACCAAGCGTCAAAAGCCGAAATTGCCGTATTGGTGGAGTTGCCTCAAATGCCGCACCTGCCTATTGCCGGTGGATATCTTGTGCATGAACCCGATCTGGATCTTATACAGATTTTATTGCCTAGTATAACACGCTCGTGTGCCAATGTAGCCTATAAGGCAAGTTAACTTTTGTTAAGTTTCCCTGAAAGCCTCTCCCTCCAAAGAGATTCAGCTATTTTACATTGCTTAACATCTGAGGAACCTGGTCAGGGATCTCGTCCTCCCTACCCTGGGAGAAGTGGTCAAAACCAGTCGATCGTTCTATGGGCCCTCTCAGTCGCCAGCAATAGCTTATTGTAAGCCAGCAATAGCTTATTGTAAGCCAGCAATAGCTTATTGTAAGCCAATCAATAGCTTATTGTAAGCCAGCAATAGCTTATTGTAAGCCAGCAATAGCTTATTGTAAGCCAGCAATAGCTTATTGTAAGCCAGCAATAGCTTATTGTAAAGCTGCCTGTTGAAATAGCTAATGACAAGAAAAACCCCGTTCCTCCGTCACTGGGAAAAGTTCCCTGGCGGGGCCACCCCGAAGCGATACCGTCGGAGGGTTCTCCCTAACCAACAGGAGGCTCTGCCTCTGTTGACGGTTCCCAGGCTGAGCCTAGGAACCAGGAAAATTTCTAGCCCGCGCAGGCGGGCTTTGTTTGTGTAGCCGGATGGGGTCGAGCCGGGAATCGCTTCCCGACCCTCCCTTGAGGAACCGGACTTGCGATTTTCACCGCATCCGGCTACTGGGTACTAGGCCCTTTTCATAGGTAGACTTAATAGGAATTACTTCCGTTAGCCCTTGCCGCCTGTCTTTTCTTCCCTTTCCTGGTTTAGCGAGTGGTTGTTCTGATAACCGTTAGTATCACCATTTTCAAGTCAGTTTTACCAGTTATCCATACCTTATCCTCCACTTGCGTTTCGGATTAGTTCCGTGGCTTTTTAGGATTACTCATTCCAGCAGCTTCCTAGTATCACCGACCCACGTCAGCGCTGGCTACCCAGCATCATCTACATTACTGTAGATGTTATCCCAGGAATTACCCCGGGCATTCGCTTCTTGGGCCATCCCTCCCCCCGTGGCTTGCGCTTAACATCTAACTTGTCCTGATGGACAGCACACGAGAGGTTACTTCGTTCCCTAACAACATTTCGCGATACCTTTAGGTCCACACTATACCCCGGGAGCTATTTGAGTACTATATTAGCCAGAGTCTAAAACTAATACTAGCTACCATTTCCTTTTTAGGCCAGCGCATATAGCCTTATTTCGCTGGTTCCTTATAACGAGGCTTGCACATGTTTGCCTGCTCTAACCTTGGATATCTTTCCTAGCGGCGTCACCGGCTTAGGCTGCCAGTTATCCTACATTTGAGTCCTCGCTTAGCACCACGATGATGTCGCTTCGTAGCACCGAGGACCGGTGTCACCCCCGTACCTGGGGGGAGGGGAATTTAACCCCCATGCGGTCAGAGTTCCCGGCTAATGAAACCGGGCTAGCGTTCCGTGTTTGACCACGTTAGGCTAGAACGAATCGCACCGACCCTTTAGGGTTGGGGATCTTTAGGGTTGTGCAGTGTGCGGTAGCTAACCCTTAAGTTTTTTACCCAACAACTGATTAGTCAGCTTGGGATCGGCACGACCGCTAGTTTTCTTCATCACCTGTCCGACAAAGAAACCTTGCAGCTTAGTTTTACCCTGGCGATACTGTTCCAGTTCCTTGGGATGAGCGGCAATCACTTCATCTATAATAGCTTCCAGAGCACTCTGGTCGGAAATTTGGATTAAACCCTTACTTTCCACCAGCTCCTTCGGCGACCCCCCTTTTGATAAGATGTCGGGCAAGATGTCTTTGGCAATTTTGCTGCTGATAGTTTTATCTTCAATCAGCTTTATCATCTCCGCTAGGGCCTCGGGGGTAATGGCAATGTCGGTAATGCCGAGTTTGTTAGCATTCAAATAGGCCGCAATGTCGCCCATCACCCAGTTCGCTGCTTGCTTGGGATTAGCATTGGCGGCGACGGCGGCTTCAAAATATTCCGCCACCGCCCGATCGTCCGTCAGCACCCGGGCGTCGTAAGCAGAAAGTTCCAGTTGACTTTCATAGCGATCGCGTTTTTGGGCGGGCAGTTCCGGCAATTGGGATTTCCATGCTGCCAGTTGTTCTTTCGATACTTCAATGGGGGGCAAATCCGGTTCCGGGAAGTAGCGATAGTCGCTAGATCCTTCCTTGCTGCGCATGCTAATAGTGCGCCCCGAACCTTCTTCCCAGAGGCGAGTCTCTTGGACGATTTTCTCCCCTGCTTCTATCGCTACAATTTGCCGCTCAATTTCATAGTCGATCGCCCGTCCGATGGCATTAAAGGAGTTCATATTTTTAATTTCCACCTTCGTGCCGAATTCCTCTTGACCCACAGGACGAACGGAGATATTCACATCGCAGCGGAGGGAACCTTCCTGCATATTACCATCGCTAACCCCCAGGTAACGCATAATCCGACGCAGTTCTTGGGCGTACTCAGCAGCTTCCTGTCCCGATCGCATATCCGGTTCCGAGACTATTTCTATGAGGGCCACTCCAGCGCGGTTATAGTCTACCAGAGAATAGGTCGAACCCGAAAGGCGATCGCTCCCGCCATGAACCAACTTCCCCGCATCTTCTTCCATATGCAGGCGAGTAATGCCAATCTTTTTGCGAACTGGGTTGCCATCAGCATCCGTCAGTTCAATTTCCAGCCAACCATGTTCCGCGATCGGCAGATCGTACTGAGAAATCTGGTAATTTTTCGGCAGATCTGGATAGAAATATTGCTTGCGATCGAACTTGCTGTATTTAGCAATCTCGCAATTGAGCGCCAAACCCGCCTTCACCCCATATTCCAGAACCTTTTCGTTCAGTACGGGAAGGACTCCGGGCATTCCCATACAGATAGGGTCAATATTGGTGTTAGGAGTAGCCCCAAATTCCGTCGAAGAATTGGAAAAAATCTTGGTTTTGGTACTCAGTTGACAGTGAGTTTCCAAACCAATAATCCCTTCGTACTGAGTTTTAACCGGTGCAGCAGTAGTCATAAAGTCAATGATTGCAACTGAGCAGTGCTTCCTATTATAACATTTTGGCCGATGGGTCGGATTTATGCAGTTTCATGGGGCGTGATCCGGTACTACCGGTCAATCACCTGCCATTCCAGACCCCTGATCGCATTATATCCCAAAATCCTGGTTACCGAGGATCTATTATAAGATGCTTGCGGTCTGGGATGGAACAGAAACAGTTAATAAATTGTCACACTGAGGGATACTTCTACCACTGAAATAGACTAGGTTTGCCAATAGAACAGTTATCAGTCAGGACGACAGCGGTTATGAGTGTTACATTTAATAAAAAGCAACTAATTATCACTAGCTTGGTTGGTTTTGCTACGGATTTACTGTCGTCTATGCTGTCGGACAATCCCGCGATCCCGTAACCACCAACTCCGGATCTAACCTCGTGCCAACAGCCACATCCTCGGAGAACCCTGTAGCATCCGATACTGAGAACCTGCTGCCAGCAACGACCATAGGAATTGTAGAGACTTGCATCACCAAGATTGCCCGTGTCGCTGATACCAACCCACCCCTTAACGTCCGTTCTAGCCCCACTATAATACCAGATAATATTATCGATCGACTAGAAAATGGGATATGGCTTTCCGT
Organism: uncultured Hormoscilla sp.; assembly: GCA_963921275.4. Lineage (GTDB taxonomy): Bacteria > Cyanobacteriota > Cyanobacteriia > Cyanobacteriales > Desertifilaceae > Hormoscilla. Next base: position 1,257,602 of record OZ001293.3, read on the forward strand.
TGTCGCTACTAAAGATGGCTGGTTTCAAATTAGCGATCCTCTCAAAGGCTGGGTGGCAAAGGATTTGACAGAAAGTAGCTGTAGCCAAAAAATTGAACGAGTGAGATTTGCTCCCGGTAGCAATGGCGGCACAATTTCCGATCGCTTTATTGGGACTGGCAACCACCAATATTTAATCAAAGCCAATCGAGGTCAAACCCTGACCGTCACTAAGATTGATGGAATCTTTCCCATGATTATAACACCTAAGGGAGAACTGCTCGCAGGGAACCCCTATCAAGATGATAGACAGTCCTGGACGAGCAAGATCCCCGAAGCAGGCGACTACCGCCTAGAATTGATTTCCAATTTCCGGGGTTACGACTACTCCTTCTCCGTGCAAGTCAAGTAATTTCCTTAAATAGAGGCGATCGCCTAAAATAGGACTTACGCTCTAGTGTAATACCAAACCCATGACCCAATACTTCTCGGTTAACATCTTATTTGTCATTGCTAGGGAGGCTCCCAAATTAACATTGTTCCGATCTCCGCTTAGATCCCCCCCGAAGCAATCTCATGCGTCGTTGGAGTAGTGCCTTCGGAACTTCAGTTAGATAAATTCAAGGATATGGTAACCTGTCCCAGCTATAATCTTAATGGCGATCGCGAATCGGCTCTAGCAGCTCTCAAGTATGCCGGCATTACTTCCAGGTACTTCGTGTCCAAGAATGTCTGCCATAGAGTATACTACGATCGGGAAATGCACAAACGATTGGAAGCAGTCAAGGACAAAAGTAAAGCCATTAGCTATATCTGGAGAGGAATGGATGCTTATCTTCGGAAGAAGCCTAGGGGCAAAAAGTTTCACGACCCCTTAGCTGCTTGCTGTGCCATTGATAATTCTATTGTAACTTGGGCTGAGGTAGAGCTTTACTACGAAAAAGGCAAGTGGGGAGCGCGGTTATCCCCAGGAAGCAAAACATGGATTATCATAAATTACAATTATGAGAAGTTTATACAAGTTATAACTGCTTATTAAAAAAATCACAATTTAAAATTGCGAATTGCGAATTGCAAATGGAAAATGGATAATATACATAAATAATCAGCAAGTCTCCATTTTGAATTTTCAATTCTCAATTATAGCAAAACGTTGCGCTTTAGCGTCCTCATGTTGGCGCTGAAGCGCAACTACAAACCTAATGCTAAATGCTCAAGCGCTGATAAATTTCATCCAAATGCCGCAAATGTTGTTGCGGGTCGAAACACCGATCGATTTCCGTTTGTGACAACATCTGTGTCACGGTAGGATCTTGACTAATCAACTGCTGAAAATTACCATCAGGTACATTCCAAGCTGTATGGGCACAAGATTGCACAATTTTGTAGGCTGCTTCGCGATTCATGCCTTTTTCTACCAGTACCAGTAATACCCGCTGACTGAAGACAACCCCGCCATAGAGATTCATATTCCGCTTCATGTTCTCTGGGTAAACTAGGAGATTTTTCACCAAGTCAACGCTCTCACAAAGCATGAAATGAGTTAAAATGCAAGAGTCGGGCAGAATTACCCGTTCTACGGAACTGTGGGAAATATCCCGTTCGTGCCAGAGGGCAACATTTTCTAAGGCAGCAACGGTATGTCCCCGAATAATTCTCGCCATTCCCGTGATTCTTTCCGAACGAATAGGGTTACGCTTGTGGGGCATGGCCGAGGAACCTTTTTGTCCTTTGGCAAAATATTCTTCCACTTCTAACACATCCGTGCGTTGCAGGTTTCTAATTTCCACCGCAAAGCGTTCCATAGAAGCAGCTACCAGTGCTAGGGTTTGCACGAATTCCGCGTGCCGATCGCGCGAGATCACCTGAGTCGAAGCGCAGTCGGGTTGGAGTCCCAGGTTCTGGCAGACGATCGCCTCAATTTTGGGGTCAATATTAGCATAGGTTCCCACCGCACCAGAGATTTTGCCCACCGCAATTTGAGTTTGCAGGCGACAGAGGCGATCGCGCTGTCGCAGAACTTCTGCCAACCAACCCGCCAGCTTAAACCCAAAAGAGATCGGTTCCGCGTGAATGCCGTGCGATCGACCAATCATCACCGTATAGCGATGTTGTTGAGCCTGATAGCGAATAGCTTGAATTAACTTTTCCAACTGTCCGAGCAAAACATCAAGACTCGCAACCAATTGGAGAGCCAGGGCCGTATCCAGCACATCCGAACTGGTTAACCCCAAATGAATATAACGTCCCGCATCGCCCACATACTCATTCACATTTGTCAAGAAAGCGATGACATCGTGGCGGACTTCCGCCTCAATTTCCAGGACCCGCTGGGGGTCAAAGTTAGCCTTTGCCTTAATTTCTGCCAAGGCGTCAGTTGGGATATAACCCAACTCCGCTTGGGCCTCACAGACAGCAATTTCCACTTGCAGCCAGGTTTTCAGCTTATAAGCATCTGTCCACAGTTCGCCCATTTCGGGCTTAGTATAGCGTTCGATCACAGTCAATGTCGCAGAATACAACCTTCATATTGTAGCGCCTCCCTGGTCGATTGGCGCGATCGCGATGGTGGTATAATAAAGAAAGTCAACTCAAGCATGTCAAGATGGCCATGAACACCGCAGAACTATTGCAGCAGGTTAAATATATCCTGGATGACCGGGGAAATCAGACTGCCGTACAGATGGATATCGAACTTTGGCAAAAACTACAGCCCCTTTTGAAAAGCTTATCAGCTCATGAGGAAATTCAGCCACTACGGAAAAATCTCGATGAAATTATCCCTTGGGAAGAGTTTCAGCAGGAGTTAGCAGCTCTAGGTTTTCCCACCACCTATAACTGTCTGGAAGATTTCATCAGCGCTATCAAAGAATCTTTTGCCCGTGGGGGTTTGCATATAGCAAGGCGGTTGGCTTACCGAGGAGTTGAACTCTACCCTGACCACGAAATCCTCAAGAAATACGCTCACATTCTCGCACCGCCAGTGGTGAAAGTCGTTCCCAGTTCTCCAGAAGAACGTCAAAGTCTTCGAGCCGATCGGGAGTGGTACGATAAAAATCGGCTGAAATATATGGGTCGATGGGTAGCACTGCGTAGTGGCGAGTTACTAGCTGATGCCGCTTCTTTTGATGAATTAATTGCTCAGGTCGGCGATCCGAAGGGTCTTTATCTTACAAAGGTTTACTAATGTTACTCTTTTTTAAGAATGGTGATGATTTTGCAACAGGTGCTGCACGTTACAAGTATCGCCCAGCAACTGAAGGTGATAAAACAAATCGCATGATTTTGCGAGTGGAAGTTGTTGGTACTAGGATAGATGCTGTGGTTGACACCGGTGCGCCTTATGCGATCTTGCCACCACAAACTGCCCGACTTGCGGGGTTTAGTCCGGAATTTGCTCTCAGGAGGGAAAGAATGCTGATTAGAGGGATGCGCTTAGATGGGAGTATAACTCGGTTCAATATGAAGCTGTTGGCAGATGTTGGCGAACACTTGGAGTTACAGGCGACAGTTTTTGTGCCGGATGTTGAGGAGTTTTGGGGAAATTTTCCTGCTTTCATCGGGTTGACTGGTTTCTTAGAAAGAATCCGTTTTGCGATCGATCCATTGAACAATACTTTTTACTTCGGTTCGATGGCCTTAACGGAGCTTTAGTTCTTCCCAAGTAAGAATAGGTGGGCACCGCTGCCCACCATTCTGGGCCATTGAAGATTGGCGATCGCCATTGCCTGGTACCGATCGTGCTATAATAACAGAAATTCAACTCAAGCATGTCAAGATAACTATGAACACCAAAGAGCTATTGCAGCAGGTTAAATATATCCTGGATGACCGGGGAAATCAGACTGCCGTACAAATGGATCTGGAACTTTGGCAAAAACTACAGCCCCTTTTGAAAAGCTTATCAGCTCATGAGGAAATTCAGCCACTGCGGAAAAACGCGGAAAAACTTCGATGAAATTATCCCTTGGGAAGAGTTTCAGCAGGAGTTAGCAGCAAGAGGTTTCCCCACCACCTACAACTGTCCGGAAGATTTCATCAGCGCTATCAAAGAATCTTTGGCCCGTGGGGGTTTGCATATAGGGCGGCGGTTGGCATTCCGAGGAGTTGAACTCTACCCCGACCACGAAATCCTCAACAAGTATGCTCGCATTCTAGCACCGCCAGTGGTAAAAGTCAGTCCCAGTTCTCCAGAACGTCGTCAAAATTTCTTAGCAAATCACGAGTGGCTGAAAAAAAATCGGCTGAAATATCGGGGTCGATGGATAGCACTTCGCAATGGTAAGTTACTAGTAAATGCGGCTGACGTTGATGAATTGGTAGCTCAGGTTGGGGACTTGAAGGGTATATTTTTTACGAGAGTTGTTTGATGGTACTGTTTTTTGATGATGGTAAGACTTTTGCTACGGGTGCTTGTCCTTACGAGTACATTCGGGCTACCGAAGGTGACACCAATCGAATTTTTCTGGCAGTGGAAGTTGCTGGTTATCCCATAGAAGCCATTGTTGATACGGGTGATCCCTATGTAATCTTAGCACCGCGAGTTGCCAGGGCTATAGGTTTCCAGCCCGCTGATGCTCTGGAAAGACTGACTATGTTGATTAGAGGGATGCGCTTAGATGGGAGTATAACTCGGTTCAATATGACGCTGATAGCTAAAAGGGGTGAGAACTTGGATTTACAGGCTACAGTCTTTGTGCCGGATGCTGAAGAATTATGGGGCGATTTTCCTTCTTTCATCGGATTGAGTGGTTTCTTAGAAAGAATCCGTTTTGCGATCGATCCATTGACTGATACCTTTTACTTCGGTTCGATGGCCTTAACGGAGCTTTAGTTCTCCCCAAGTAAGAATAGGTAGGCACACCGCCCACCATACTGGGCTATTGATTTTTGGCGATCGCATTGCCTGGTGCTGATCATGGTATAATAACAGAAAGTCAACTCAAGCATGTCAAGATGGCCATGAACACCAAAGAGCTATTGCAGCAGGTTCAATATATCGTGGATGCCGAGGGAAATCAGGTAATGGTTCCCACTGTGATATTGCGGGTCTGACTGGCTTCCGTTGCTAGCCAGACTCGCTCAAGATTTGGATCTGAAATGGTATTGCCATTCTCCAGATCGAAGAAGGTCATTGCTGCGGCCTCTGGAGCCAGTCCTACTGTGCCCAAAACTACAGAACCTAAAACCAATGCGCCGGTGATTACTTGTGTTGCTTTCATTTGTTTTCTCCGTAGAGCTGTTGTTTTCCTTGCTTAATTTGATTCTAGGCAGGCAATATCTGCATTGGTTTAAAGCTAGTGTAAAGTTATGCTCTTGGTATATAAAGTTTCTGTAAAGTACAGGGAATCGCAACAGCCCGATGGGTATTCCATAAGCTGTAATCCTATTATCATCACAAGGATTATAGCTCTATATTCGCAAAATTATTTAGTTATTGTTTGAGTATTTAAATTACTGCATCCTGTCAATTGTACGGTACTGAATCGCTTCGGCTACTTACTTAATATTTAAGTATTTAACTTATTGCATCCTGTCAATTGTACGGTACTGAATCGCTTCGGCTACATGCTGGGCTTGCAACTGCTGTTCGCCAGCAAGGTCGGCGATGGTACGGGCTACTTTGAGAATGCGATCGGTGGCCCGGGCGGAGAGGCCCAGTCTTCTAATCGCCGTTTCTAACAAATTGCGGATAGAGTCATCCAGGGGGCACCATTCTCGCAGGTGATGACTCTGCATGTCCGCGTTGCAACGCACGGACAGGTCCTGACGGAAGCGTTGTTGAGCCCGTTCCCTGGCTGCTTGCACCCGGACGCGCACCGGTGCCGACTCTTCTCCAGTTGCTTGTCTGGTAATCTCTTCTGGTTTCAGACGATTTACTGCTACCTGCAAGTCAATTCGGTCCATCAAGGGTCCCGAAAGCTTGGCCCAGTATTGCTCTCGCTATCTACCAGAACAAGTGCAAGGTTGAATATTATCGCCATAGTAGCCGCAAGGACAAGGATTAGTGCTGGCAACCAGGGTAAACTTAGCTGGAAAGCTGACAGTTTGGCGGGCGCGGGAAATGGTGACCGTACCATCTTCCAAAGGTTGACGCAGGAACTCCAGCACGTCACGCTTAAATTCTGTTAACTCATCCAGGAACAACACGCCACAGTGGGCCAGAGAGATCTCTCCGGGACGTGGATAGCTGCCACCTCCCACCAGGGAAGCGCCAGAAGCAGAGTGATGGGGACTGCGAAAGGGGCGCGAGGTCACTAGAGATCCTTTATTATGCTTGAGTAACCCCGCCACCGAGTGGATCTGAGTTACCTCCAAAGCTTCTGCAAAGGCCAATGGCGGTAGAATTCCTGGTAGGCGTCGCGCTAACATGGTTTTACCGCTACCAGGCGGTCCGACAAAGATGAGATTATGTCCTCCAGCAGCCGCTATTTCCAGGGCCCGACGGGCATGAGCTTGTCCTTTCACATCTCTAAGATCGGCTACATTTAAGTCAGAACTGCCCAATTCTTCCATGCCATCCAGTTCTAGGGGCTGATAAAGTTGGGGACGATCCAGAAAATCAGCCACCTCTGACAGATGGCTTCGGCCATAGACCTTTAAGCCTCGTACCACAGCCGCTTCCCGAGCATTATCCGCTGGCACAACCATCCCCACAATACCCAGCTTTTCCGCTGCCGCCGCAATGGGAAGTACGCCAGCTACAGGACGCAGACTCCCATCCAAGGAGACTTCCCCTAAAAAGAGATAATCTTCCAGTAGGTGAGGGCTCACTTGCTCAGAACCGGCCAGAATGCCAATACTAATGGGTAAATCAAAACTGGGACCTTCCTTGCGCAAGTCAGCAGGAGTCAAGTTAATCACGATCTTGCCCGTCGGAAAAGCATAACCAGCATTTTTCAGCGTTGCCTTTACCCGTTCCTTGGACTCTTGCACCGCTGCATCTGGCAAACCTACCATCACTGTTCCGGGCAAACCACCCGATACATTTACTTCTACTCCGACCTTCACGGCGTCGATGCCCACGATCGATGCACTCCAAACTCGCACCAGCATCACGTTTGCTCCTTATGTTGATGGTTCTTTGCTAGCAATGCTCATACTTACCAATATACTGGTGACTGGTGACTGACAACCGTGCCGCGTTTTTAGGGTGGAATGGCCATCAGGTTGGTGGGCGGTGCCTACGAGGCCCCCCTGGCGCATTTGCAGGGCGATCGCACTTCCTGTTAAAATCAACTCCCGTTCCCAAAAAGGCGCCAAAGCGAATGTCCGAGAATTCAGACTCTGGCGATCGCATCTGGTGCATCTGCCACTCTACGGAACAGAACTATCAATCCCCCTATGGGGACCTGCTGGGTTAAAATAAAAAGGTGACTCCCGACTGCTATGGGGAGTATGGGCGATCGCATTACATCGCTCCGGCGCGATCGCCCGCTAGCACCTATGAGATACATTGCAAAATATACTCACCTTTTGAGCATTCTTAATAAAACTATAAAAATTTCTATTTTAGTCTTATATTGACTATATATGTACTTATATGTGATATTGCAGGGGATTTGGGTGGGATTTAGGTGGGATATAGGTGGGGGCAGTATTTGAGATGTTTCGTTTTTGTTTTTCTACTGTTGTGAAGACAATCGCTGTATATGAAGCAAAAATATTTATTTACAAACTTGACATGCTCCCGATCGGAGTTGGGTGCAAGTGATGATACGATCTTGTAGAAGCTGCCTGCACGAACAACATGAGCGAAACCAACGATACCATCTTTGGTAAGATTATCCGCCGGGATCTCCCAGCCGATATTGTTTATGAAGATGACCTGGCTCTGGCCTTCAAAGATATTAATCCCCAAGCGCCGGTTCATATTCTGGTGATTCCTAAAGAACCCATACCCAAGCTTGCTGATGCCGAAGACCAACATCAGGCCCTGATGGGACATCTATTGTTAACAGTGAAGCGGGTGGCAGAACAAGCGGGCTTAACTAATGGTTATCGGGTGGCGATCAATAATGGTGCCGACGGCGGTCAGACCGTATACCACCTACACTTACATATTCTGGGCGGGCGAGAGATGGAATGGCCTCCGGGCTGAGAGATAACCTCAGGTTTGATGAGGTATAAGCAGAAATAAACCAAGAGGGGTTTACAAAACGCAATAAAGTTAGTTATGCTGTATTTGGGTAGGGAAAACAACCTGCCAAACGTACCTCGAAAAACAAATAGCAATCATCTAAACATGACTACGACCTTACAACAGCGTGAAAACGCTAACGTTTGGGAACGGTTCTGCAACTGGGTGACCAGCACTGACAACCGCCTGTATGTGGGCTGGTTCGGCGTCCTGATGATCCCCACCCTGCTGACCGCCACCACCTGCTACATTATCGCTTTCATCGCTGCTCCTCCGGTGGACATTGATGGTATCCGGGAACCGGTCGCAGGTTCTCTGCTGTACGGTAACAACATCATCTCTGGTGCGGTTGTGCCCAGCTCCAATGCGATCGGGCTGCACTTCTATCCCATCTGGGAAGCAGCATCCTTGGATGAGTGGCTGTACAACGGTGGTCCTTACCAGCTGATCGTCTTCCACTTCTTCATTGGCATCTGCTGCTACATGGGTCGTCAGTGGGAACTCTCCTACCGCTTAGGAATGCGTCCTTGGATCTGTGTTGCATATAGCGCCCCAGTGAGTGCCGCTACCGCCGTGTTCCTGATCTACCCGATCGGACAAGGTTCCTTCTCTGATGGTATGCCTTTAGGGATCTCTGGTACATTCAACTTCATGTTTGTGTTCCAAGCTGAGCACAACATCCTCATGCACCCCTTCCATATGCTGGGTGTAGCTGGCGTGTTCGGCGGAGCGCTGTTCTCCGCCATGCATGGTTCTCTGGTGACTTCTTCTCTGGTGCGTGAAACCACAGAAGTAGAATCTCAAAACTACGGTTACAAGTTCGGTCAAGAAGAAGAAACCTACAACATCGTAGCAGCTCACGGCTACTTCGGTCGTTTGATCTTCCAATACGCTTCTTTCAACAACAGCCGTTCCTTGCACTTCTTCTTGGGTGCCTGGCCGGTGATCGGTATCTGGTTCACAGCCCTGGGCGTGAGCACGATGGCCTTCAACCTGAACGGTTTCAACTTCAACCAGTCCATCATCGACTCACAAGGTCGCGTGATCGGCACCTGGGCAGATGTTCTGAACCGTGCTAACCTGGGGATGGAAGTAATGCACGAGCGGAATGCTCATAACTTCCCCTTAGACTTGGCATCCGGTGAAGCTACTCCTGTTGCTTTGACCGCTCCCGCTATCAATGGCTAATTATTAGCTAAAAAAACAAAAAGCGCTCTCCTTTGGTGGGGGGCGCTTTTTGTTTTTATTACTTTTGAGAAACCGGGTTTCTGGGTGTTCCGTCCCTTTATGCCTATCTACTTACAGATGTTATCTAGGTGACAGTAAGGATAAGACATCGCTGTAGTGAAAGACTAAAGTCTTTACTACGAACTTTGAAAGACTAAAGTCTTTACTACGAACGGTGAAAGACTAAAGTCTTTACTACGAACTTTGAAAGACTAAGGTCTTTACTACGAACGGTATGTCTACCTACTTACTCCCTTTCTCCCTCATTTTACGTTGATATCGCCCTCTCTGCCAGCAATTGAGTTAGGTCTATGCCTTTCCAATCTTCGATCAGTTCACAAATAACTTCTGGGGTAGTAAAGTTACCTGTAAAGTTCTCAAATTTTCGATTATCAATATTCAGGAAAAAACCCAATATGCTACAATGGTCTTTGACCCCGAAACCAAGTTGGCAATCTACTCTCCAATTGTCCGCAGTGGTTGCGTATTCATAAACTGCCTGATATGCTGCTGCGGTTGGCGCAGCATAGTGTTCGGTAAAACGCCGTAACTCTGTAGGAGATAGTTCGCAAAAAAGCTCGATCGCCTGAAAGGGAAGATTAGTGGGTTGATACTTGTAGTCAACCAGAGATTTGCAAATGTCTAAGAGGATGTTTTTAAAGTAGCTACTTTCCAAACATCCTCTTAGATGTGACCATCTTATACTGGCAGATGGATCCTTGGGCTGAGTTTGGTTGGGTTCTGAGTTGTAAGACAAACTGGTTGGTTATGCTAATTCTTGCTGTGACGCGATAATTTTAAACCAAAGTCCTGGAGCTTATTTAAATCTTGTCCAGTCAGGAGTAGGTTATTTGTAGCTTCCAGGCTTTGCTTAGGAAAAAAACACTCCCGCAGGCTTTGCCAATTGAAATTGCATATTCGGTAATTAAGCACGTTACAAGGCTCCCGCCTTGTAACGAGGGTGAAACCCTCTGGCACTCTGCATGACTTGGACTTGAAAAATCACTACGAATCACGAACCGCGTAGCGTTGCGAGGTACTGTAGCAGCATATTGCTTCGTGCCTCGCAACAAGCTCCGGAGCGCTAGCAATCTCGAACTACGAACTACTGCTCTTGCAAAACTATGGTATCAATACTACCATTAATTACTACTTCTTCATCTTAATTGACTGAGGCGTTTAAGAATGCTCAGAACCCGATACAAATCATTCCCGGGGTTGCGCAGGTAAAATTCAGCAGATGTGGCGTATCGTGGGGCTTCGCCTTTGACTAATTTGATGAAAATAAAGGTGCCACCAGTGGTTATCATGCCAAAGCACGGTTTCTCTCGATCGGGGTTGGCCAGCATATAAGCTAGAATTTGTGGGAGTCCAGCTTCTATGGAGAAGCTAGCCCGTTTAGATTCGATTACCATTACCCACAATTGCTCTTGCAAAACAAGGGTATCAATTCTACCCTTGATCACTACTTCTTCATCTAACTCGGAAATCTCTACAGCATTTTCCGCTTTGAAGTGAAAAGGTGAAAGATAAAATTCTCCGATAAAAAGCAGGGGTGATCCGATCGTCATATTTACTGGCTTTTCTAGCAAGGGAGGGGAATAGAGTAAATTAAAATAACCAGACTTTACTCGATCTAACATTTGCTTTTGCAAGTCTGTAATTTCTGGCAAGTTGTATTGCCACTCGCCAAAAAAATTTTCATATTCAACAAGCTGTAGATGAAATCTATTATCTAAATATGCTAGAGTAATGTCTTTAGCTGGGAGATTTGCTACCATTTGTGAATTGTCAGATGCTATCAATCAGTAGTACGATGGTACAATCAGATTCCCCGATCGGGAAGGGTGCATCGAAAAGTTAGCTGCGGCCATATTCACTCTTTTGCCCAGAAACCAGGTAATTCCGGCAAAACCTGGTTTCTTAATTCCAAATTGAGATGCTCCCGAAGGGACCATCCGCAGTTTAAGATCGGGATGGAACTCTACCCTGGAGGACTACAACCGTTTACACTCAACCTTTAGCTCGCCTGATCGAGCAATTACAGCGCTTACCTGGAGTTGGGCCTAAAACAGCTCAACGACTGGCTTTACATATCCTGAAGCGACCCGAAGCCGAGGTGCAAGCCTTAGCCCAAGCCTTAGTCGAGGCCAAAAAACAAGTCGGTCTTTGTCAGGTATGCTTTCACCTCTCCGCCGAACCCACCTGCGAAATTTGCCGCAACCAGAACCGCGACAAAAATACCATTTGCGTGGTGGCGGACTCCCGGGACGTGATCGCCCTAGAAAAAACGCGGGAATATCGCGGTCAGTATCACGTGTTGGGCGGGATGATTTCTCCGATGGATGGCATTGGTCCAGAACAGCTGACCATTCAAGCCTTAGTGCGGCGGGCCAGTCAGCCACATATTCAAGAAGTGATTTTGGCTATCAACCCCAGCGTTGAAGGTGAAACTACTACCCTCTATATCGGTCAACTGATCAAGCCGTTTACGAAAGTCACCCGCATCGCCTTTGGTTTACCGATGGGGGGCGATTTAGAGTACGCTGATGAAGTTACTTTAGCACGAGCTTTGGCAGGACGCCGCGCACTGGATGATTAAGCTGACTCTCGGGAAGTTTCCCCTGTACAGAAGATATCTCAAATGGGAGCATCTCAATGCATGCATTGAGATGCTCCCGTTTAATATCGCGTGAGTTCGATGGTATCGAGCACTAAAACCCTTTTGGAACTTCATGATTTAAACCGTGACAAAGTTCACCTACACTAATTTTATATTACCTGTGTGGGTACTACTTCAACTTCTGTTTGACAAAGTTAAAAATCTTGACCACTTGTTGTTTCAAAGGTTCTATCTGGGCTACTTGTTTTTTCAAAGGTTCTATCTGGGCTACTTGTTTTTTCAATTCATTAATCTCAGCCTGCATTTGGACAATCTTCTGATTGAGTGCTTCAATCTCGGTAGTATACTCTTGGTCTTGTTCTTCTTTTGACGGCTGCGGATCGCGAGATCGCCTTTTTCATGGCAGATATGATCCCATCAACTAGCTCTTTTTTTTCAAAGGGCTTTTCAATAAATTCAAAATACTTAAATGGTTCTGAGATTTTCTCCGTTACCTCTTCTTTGCGACCAGACATCAGTACCAGAGGAATAGGAGGAATAGACTGAAGTTTCTGATTACTTTGAATATGCTGAAATACATCTCAGCCGCTGATTTTTGGCAACAGGAAATCCAGCATAATTAGGTTGAGGGATTCCTGGCGGAGCAAATTCAGTCCTTCTTGGCCGTCTTTGGCTTCCAGGACTTCAAAGTTACCCAAGGGTAACATATCTCGCACTCGCATCCGGATAACTTTACTGTCATCGATAACTAATATCTTTTGTTTTTGTGCCACGACTGACTCCTAGGAATGGTCAGGTATAAGAATGAGATTAGGCGTTCACAGTTTTTAGTATCGACTTTTGTCAAGCTTGCTAAAACAATTTATATGTAGAAACTTATGGGATTATTCAACTTACAACTTACAACTGTTTCCCCTGCACAGACTTTATATGTGACCTCTATACAGGGGAGATAGTTGCTGCGGGTGTACTACTTCACCTTCTGTTTGACGAATTTAAAAATCTTGACCACTTGCTGTTTCAAGGGCTCAATCTGGGCCACCTGTTTTTTCAAGGCTTCAATTTTAGCCTGCATTTTGGCCATCTGCTGTTTGAGCTGTTCGATCTCAGCCGAGCCAGCACTGGCTGTGGCGGCGGCCTCGGACGGTGCAGTTGTAATCGCTGGGGCGGGTGCTTTCTGTTCTAGTGGAGGTTGCGGCTTGGTCGCCTTTTTCATGGCTGATTTGATCGCACCGATCAGCTGTTTTTGTTCAAAAGGCTTTTCGATGAACTCCCAAAACTCGAAGGGTTCGGGGATTTTCTCGGTCACCTCTTCCTTGCGACCAGACATCAGCACTAGCGGAATCTTCCGAAACTGAGCATGTCCGCGAATATGCTGAAATACATCCCACCCGCTGACTTTAGGCAAGAGGAAATCTAGCATGATCAGGTTTAGGTGTTGCTGGCGGATAAAATTCAGTCCTTCTTCGCCATATTTGGCTTCCAGGACTTCAAAGTTACCTTCTGGCAACATATTCCGCACCCGCATCCGGATAACTCTACTGTCATCGATAACTAATATCTTGTGTTTTTGTGCCATGACTGACTCCTGGTGATGGTGAGTGTAAAGATGATATTATGAGTTCACAGGTTGAAGATATTGATGCCCCTTGCGAAATCGACATGGCAAGACAAACCCTGATGTAGATTCGTTAGCTGCTGTTATAGCTACTGTCAAAATATCAGCATGACCGACAGGTGGATTACACTGCTTCAACTAGAATACCCTCTGGCTAAGGGAAATTAATCAATTTATTTCAACATATTAACGTACAGAGTTGGCCGAATATGCTATATGTCAATGACAAAATCTGACCAAACTCAGTCCGCTGCCTGGCAGCGCCGTGCCTCAGAAGATCGTCTCCCACCGTGGTTGCGACGCCCCGTTGGTAACGCTAGTGATATTTCTACAGTACAGCGAATTATCAAGCAACGTCAAATTCACACGATCTGCGAGGAGGGACGCTGTCCCAACCGGGGAGAGTGCTATGCTAATCTGACGGCGACTTTTCTGCTGATGGGGCCTACTTGTACTCGCTCTTGTGCTTTTTGTCAAGTGGATAAGGGTCACGCACCTATGCCTCTAGATCCCCAGGAACCGCAAAAGGTGGCAGAGTCGGTGCAGTTGCTGGGGTTGCGCTATGTGGTGCTGACTGCGGTGGCCCGAGATGATTTGCCCGATCGGGGGGCGGGTTGGTTTGCGGCCACAATGGCTGCGGTGCGCCAGATGAACCCAGAAACGGAAATTGAGGTGCTGACACCGGATTTTTGGGGACAAAAGGAATTAGTGGCTAAGGTGGTGCAAGCTAAACCCGCTTGTTATAATCATAATCTGGAGACGGTGCGACGCTTGCAAGGACCGGTTCGTCGCGGGGCCAAGTACGATCGCTCCCTAGATGTATTACGTTTTGTCAAAGAGTTGGATCCGACCATACCCACGAAGTCGGGGTTAATGCTGGGACTTGGGGAAACGGAAGCAGAAACGATCGAAGCTATGGCTGATTTGCGGGCCGTCCAGTGCGATCGCCTCACCATCGGTCAATATATGCGGCCTTCTCTCGCACACCTGCCGGTGCATAAATACTGGACCCCAGAGGAGTTTGATAAATTGGGCGCGATCGCCCGCGAGATGGGTTTCTCTCATGTCCGTTCCGGTCCACTAGTTCGCAGTTCCTATCACGCCGGAGAAACCTAATAGTTATCAGCCGATTTTTAGATTGACAATTGTTTCTCGATCGCCAGTAGAAACAATTGTTTATTCACCTATTTACATGCGATCGCAGGTAATATTTTCAGCATTTTATCTTGTTTTTCACGATTCGGGATTACCAGAGTTCGGCATTTCCTGAATTTCTGCTTTTATCTTTTTGATTTCTTCAATTCATTTATTTCTGTAATTTTGGCTTCCAGTTGGTCTTGGAGAATGCCATCATCATCAAAATTGCCTCCATCGTATAATTACATACATTTTCTCATCTCCTCTAGACTGAGTTTAATAGTTTGAAAAAATTTGATAAAAGCCAATTGTTATCCTTGCTATCCATGAGATGCTTATCCTGAAATCTGCACGACGATCGAGCGAAGTTTGAGATAGGGAATTCGCAGGAGACCCGACATGCTTTGTGGATCGATAACTGCCCAAAAATTAATCAGCAGACAAACACATCCTAGAAAGAACAGGATGTAGGTAGGTGCCATGACTACTCCAATGATGAACCAACTCAGCACGTGCAGAAACATGGCGCTCGCCGGTAGTGACGCAAATCCTGCCGCCCACCAGACTTGAACCCGAGGGCGACCGACGGTCACCAGAATCATAGTCTGCAAAGTTGCTAGCAGGTTAGCTGGCACCAGAAAGGCACAAATGGCGATGCAGTGGTTCCTTGAGAATTCCCAGAGAATGTTAATGTCAATCATAGGTAAGATTATAGCATAGCATCTGAGTTTTCAGTTATGAACGCATTTACACAAATTACCATTGAGGGCTACCGGCGGTTGTTTGACCTGAATCTGGATCTGCGACCCCTGACTGTGATGATTGGTGCTAATGGTGTGGGGAAAACTTCTTTCTTGGAAATCTTTTCTCTGCTGGCAGCTTCAGCAAAAAGTCAGTTGCAGTCCCAAATTTCCGAATTGAGCGGTCTGAGTCAAATAGTGACGCGAGACAAGACTGATGCTATAGGAATTTCCTTGTCCGTGCCCGTACCGGATGGGCAACCGCTGCATTACTACCTTAAACTCGTTCTCAAAGGTCAGTTCTATGAAATTGCTAGAGAAACTTTGACCCAACAGGGTGCTGATGCAGTCTCCATGCAGTACATCGACTCTCGTGGCTGGGATATCAAGTATTATAGTACCGAAGATGGGCAGCTATTGCGCCCTAACTGGGAACATAATCCTTTAGAAACGTCCCTATCTCAGGTTCCCAAGATGTATCAGCAGCCAGAAAATATCAGAACTCGATTGGCTAACTGTGCTTTTTATTCTGCTGGGAACTTAAATGTTTTCCCTAGAAGCCCAGCGCGTCTCCCCCAACAGATGCGTCCGGCTAAATTACCAGGAGCAAATGGAGAGACTTTGGTTTCTTGTCTTTACTATCTGCGAGAAACAAATCCCGATCGCTTTGAGATAGTACAAGATACCTTAGCGGCGGCCTTTCCCGATTTTGAGCGAGTGGGGTTTCCGCCAGTAGCAGCAGGAACCTTAGCATTGACTTGGAAGGATAAAAACTTTTCTGAACCCTTTTATATGGAGCAGCTATCGGAAGGAACATTGCGGTTTCTCTGGCTAGTGACTCTCTTACAAAGTCAGGAATTATCTGCTGTCACTATGATTGACGAGCCAGAAGTTTGCTTGCATCCAGAGTTGTTGCGACTGCTGGCGGATGTCATGCGAGAAGCTGCTCAACGCACTCAGTTGATTGTAGCAACCCATTCAGATAGGTTAATTAGATTTCTCGATCCGAGAGAAGTCCTGGTCTGTGATGCTGTCTCTGGGCTGACAACTATGACTTGGGCTGACTCTCTAGATTTAGATAAATGGCTGATAGACTATAGTTTAGACGAGATTTGGGCCATGAACTTGATAGGAGGCAGACCGTGAAAATTGCTATTCTGGTTGAAGGCGCAACGGAAAGGGCATTTAAACCTGTATTGCTAGATTTACTCAAGTTGCGCCTTCAACAGAAGACTACGCTGATGTCACGGAAGACTGTTGAGTTTTTCGTTAATCGCGTTAATCACATCTTCAGCATTTGGACTGGTACCAGGGGTGTTGATGTCAATAAAGTTCATACCCAGACCAGCCTTTATCTCCACGTAACCCTGTGCATCTCCCATGTTACCCTTGACATAGATGAAGATATTTCTCGCACGTTCGAGTACCTTCCGATCAGTCTGTACTTTTACCCAGTCCATCAATGGTTTGATCTTGCCTGGCTTCTGTACCTGGAAAAACGTGCCGTTCACTCCATGCGACCGAAAGCCCCACATGTTTCTTTCTTGATAAAGCACCTCCTTGACTTCATATTTGGGCACAGGTACTCCTCTATTATTCTCAACTGTTTTCCATTGCGCCTCAACATTCTCGGCTTGCTCTTTTGTGTTGAATACTTTGTAGTACCAATCATTCAATCTGATCGTAGGTGGAGGACCAGGTTTCACTATCTCTGCCGGAGGCACATTAAGCTCGATCACCGCCACAGGCCCTACGAACATGAAGTTATGGGCGGGAAATGCTAATGCGGTTCCCTGACCTAGAGACAGACTCAAACAGAGGGCGAGTAACAAAGCAGTAATCATTCTGCTCATGAGCAACATTCTCCTTTTAACAATACTCCGGACACTTTTGGGAACGTAGCTGTGCTGTAAGGTTGGGTTCATAATGCAAGCAACACAATGTCTTTCACTTCAATTTCAATATATCACAGAATCATGTATCCCGATCCCTTAATCGTAAAAATAAATAATAGTTACTATATAATTAAATATATAATAAGTACAGATGCAAAGGTGAGATTCCCCCGCTGTAAGCCTTACAGCGTAAGCCTTTGGGAGAGCGGGCTATTGTTTGCAAGTCAGCTCTGGGGCAGACCTTGAAACAAATCATGCCAGTATGCCGTAACCCTTGCTCTGTGGTGGTTCTGGAGTCTAAAAACTGTCCGGAGTATTGTTTTAACAAAAGTTAACTTGACTGACTTTCGAGCCATCGAAACCATTATTGTGCTTTGATTTAAGCATTCCGTTTGCACCAGTGCATGGCTAAAAGCCCCGGGAATTGAGTATTTTTACAAAGCACGGTTATATAATAGCATAATTCAAGTTGCGATCTATACAACCTGGTTCTTCCGTACCTGTGGCGGCTAAATTCGCTCTTGAAAGCCTCCAAACACTTACACAGTAATGGGTTTGCCTGTATACCCCGATAACTCTGCTAGCTTCTCCAACCCTTGCATTCCTGGGGAAAACTGACCCTCGCGCGATTTTTCCATGTATCGCCGCTTATTTTTGGGTAAGCTGTCGTGCTTGTTTTACCATTGCAATTAGGGTATGATGGGCGTCTTCAGCATCGGCCAGAGTATGGTCGAATTTTATCCGTACAGGAACTTCCGAACCGTTGATTTGGGCTGTGAGATCCATTCCTTCGGGGTCTATGGAGTTCATGTAAGCTGATGTCGTCTCGGGACTATTGCCAAAGGTTTGGGCGTAAAGGGCGATCGCCTCAGCGTGGTCTTCGTTCATGTGTTTGCAGATGAGATCGCTAATTTGGGGCGTAATTTGTTCTGACATGGCAGTATTTATCGGTCCTAACTTATCTTCAAGTTTACCTTAATTCTTTCCGGAACATGTCACTATGGGAGCCGCTAGCATATCTGCTGACATTAGCAGTTAGACATGCTCCCAATTCTTTATCGCTACGCGCTAAAAGTTGCGATAGCCTGTATATCCCGATAACTCTGCCAGCTGCTCCAACCCTTGCACCCTTGGGTACAACTGACCCTTCACTTCCCAAGTCGGATAGCTTTGGATCCCCGCTGTTCTGCATAAAGCAGGCTGCGGATTTTTCCCGTTCGGGTCACACTCAATGTAGTTTAATTCAGCAACTGCTTCTTTTCCAAATAATTTCTTTTGATCTTGGCAGTGACTGCACCAAAATGCTCCATACATTTTAACTCCCGCTGCTTTGAGATGCTTGGCTAGGGCAATTTTGGCCGGATTTGAAGTAGTCGTAATCGCATAGCCGCCTCCTTCGGCGCGGGGATTATTAATTGGAGCATAAACTGCTAAAGTTCCCACCAGAGTAATCATTCCCACGATCGCTCCGATGAAAAACAGTTGCCCGATATCTTTCCAATCACGACCGATGAATGCTAGTATACATAAACTCAGAGAGCAAACAGCGGAAAAAATACAGTACAGACAAAGGGACTTAATTTCAAATGCCATCACGTACATCAGATAACCGCTGAATAGCGCCATTGATGTCCCGCCTGCGAACATTAACAACCACGTCCAGTTTTCTAGCTTTGAACGCAATTCCTTCTGGGAATCAGGATTGAGCAACCAGGGGGACACTGCCATCCCGGCCATACTAGCATAGGCTAAAAAACCGAACAATGCCAGAGGTAAGCCAAAAACAGTCGCATAGGGACTAGAAAGTACCTTATCGCAACCCTCCGTGGGACAGGCAGCTGTTCCTCCTGCTAACTTAACCGCTGCCAGATAGCCGGTTATCACCGCACCTAAAGTGGCGACGATCGCAATTATAAAACGCGACTTACGATGAATCCAGGGAGAAGAACGTTTACGGCGCATAAATGTCTCCTTTTTTTGTAGGCTATTTCTGTAGAAACCGGATTTATGTCCTGTCAGATGAGGGACGGTTAAAACAGAGGCCAAGAGCAAAAGTACACAAAGCGTGGGCGATCATCTGGGTGCTCATCTGACAATGCTTTGAGTGTGTTAAAACCCACTTCAGCTCTTAGCCGTGGGTTAAAACCCACGGCGGGCCATGAGGCCAATCTGATTATGTGGCTAATAGCTTGGCCGGAAGGGGAAGTTGTGCTTCGGGTTCCTCCTGGCCATCTAGTAACCACATCCCCGCTGCAATCTTAGGTTGAGTTGCATGCAAACTTAACCCCTGCTGCAATCCTCTGACTAGCAACTCTAAGCTTTCTACCAGTTTGGGGTCAAATTTGGCTCCCGCTTGGGCCTGACAATCTGCTAATGCCCTAGTCAAGGGATTAGGCGTGGACCGATCGTCTTTATATATTGTAACTCGCTGCTGAAATGAAGCCACTAGCCCTAATATCCTTGATTCTAAGGGAATTCCGTCATAGGCTAAACCATCTGGTTGCCCGGTACCATCCCAGCTTTCTGTCTGATGGGCCACGATCTGGGCGATCGCCTTCAACCGGGGCATAATCCGCAAAATTGATGCTTTCGGCATTTGATCACTCTGCTGCATCACCTTTTGCTGGGCAACTGATTTACTTGTAGAGATTGTCTCCTCCACTCCTTGTAATGGTGCCATACGATGCAGTAACCCCGCCAGACGCAGACGCTTCACTTGCCATGCTGGCAGATCCAATAACTGCCCCATTGCTTCTGATAGCGTCGCTACCTCCGCTGCTGCCATGGGATTTCTGGCATCCGCCCGATCGATCAACTGTGCCATCCGTAAGAATGCCTGCATTTTATTAGACACCAGATTTTCATCTAGCACTTGGCGATCGCTAGCATCCGGTAAATCTTGCTGACTCGTTTGCAGATATTTCACCACCCGCGACACCACTTTCCCCAGATCTTCCCCTGACATTTGGCCGCCAGTCATTTCCTGTAATGAGGCTGTTAACTTCTGTTCCAACTCCCGATCGTAGCCCCCAATATGCGCGATCGCCAGTTCCACCGTTTCCCGGACTAAATCTGGTTCAAAAGTCCAGAAACCATAGAATTTCCTTTCTTTATCTTCACTTGGTTGTCCTTTTGCCCCATAATCAGCAGCCGACAACTCTTGACAAAGTACCATTGCCGTGTATTGGGGCGACAGAATCATCAAATGCCACTCTTGCGCCACTGGATCCGTTGGTTCTAAGCCCACCAAGGTCACATTTGCCAACTGACTGGTAGGATGTTCGGTAAACCCAGTCCCCGATGCCGCCATAATTACAATATCAGAGGCCACCTGGGCAATTTCTCCGTAGCGATCGCCCTCTTGGAGGTACCATTTCCCCAGTTGAAATGCCGTAATCATCACCGGGTTTCCCTCTGACTCCAGAATAAAATCTTCCAGAGCATGACACAGAGCCACCAGGGTATTTTTATAGTACACCCCAAAGTTTAATGGTCTTTTACTGCCCCGATGCGCGCGATCGAGCTTTTCTAAAATGGAATTTTTTAACATGGTTTTTCTTTGAGATAATCCGTCGGGTGGGCACTGCCCACCTTACCACTGTTAAAACGTCTGCTAATATACCTGACCACAGCCCGCGCAGGCGGGCTGTGTCTCTGTAGCCCTACTCTTTAGGGTGGGGATAAAGGTTGGGTTTCGTGCGGAAACCCAACCTACATTAATACTACATAACAGCAGCCCGGGCAGGCGGGCTTTGTCTCTGTAGCCCTACCCTTTAGGGGATAAAGGTTGGGTTTCGTGCGGAGACCCAACCTACATCTAATACTACATGACCGCAGCCCGGGCAGGCGGGCTTTGTCTCTGTAACCCTACCCTTTAGGGTGGGGATAAGGGAGACTTACTTAGAGGATACAGCAACCATTTTCTTTGGCTGAGTCTGCTGAACTTTAACTGGCGCACTTCTGAGAGCTTCTGCTAAGGGAGCACAACCTAATCTTTCCTCCAGGATCTGCATCACTTCGCGCCCAAAATCATTCGGGTTGCGCCGCCACGCTTCCAGACAAACCTCTCCGAAGAAGGAACCCAATGGTTCGGGATTCCAGAGTAACTTCCTCGCTGTCCAGGGCATCATACTCATCGGATTATAACCCGGTTTGAGGATATTATTTTTGAAAGCGTACTGTTCTAAATGGGTGTGGGGTTGCAGGCCGATGAAGAAGATGGCGGGTTCCACTTTATCCGCGCCAAAAATCCGCTCTAGCTCCCGATGATAGGCGATCGTCTGGCGAATGGTCTCATAGGTTTCATCAATCACATTAAATGAATAGTTGACCGAAACCAAGTCATTAAACCCAGCTGCTTTCAAATCCCGGCAGTTTTCCAGCACCACCCGCAGGTTATAACCCATGCGCATTTTGCGCACCAGTTCCTGGGAACCGCTAGTAATGCCGATTTCAAAGTAATTCATCCCCGTTTTCACCATCAGGTCGCACAACTCGGGTGTCAAATTATCCGCCCTGATGTATGCTGCCCAATGGATATCCTCCATCCCCGCATCCAGGATTTTCTGCAACAGTTCCACCGCGTCTGGTATGAACTTCCGGGCTGGGATAAACTGAGCATCAGTGAACCAGAAGTTCCGAATCCCCCGCGAGTACAGTTGGGCCATCTCCGAGACCACCTCATCCCCTGGGTTGATCCGCACTTGCTTGCCCTCCACTACTGTATAGATGCAGTAGCAACAGTTATGGGGACAACCCCGCTTGGTTTGCACCCCCAGGTAGAAATCTTGGTCTTGCAGGTAATAGCTCATATCTGGCCAGATGCTAGCAATATAGTCATAATTGCAGGCAGTTTTCTCCATCGGGGCCAGTTGTTCGTGGATCATCCGCTGACGGGGTTGGGTAACCCCCACCACATAACAGCGTTCGTCGCTGAAATCTTCACCCCGCAGCATCTTCTCTAACAATGCTTCTCCTTCTCCCACAGAGACGATCGCCCCTTTTGGCAGCATGGCCCCCAACTGTTCGTAGAACACGCTCACAGCACCGCCTCCCACCAGCAGGCGACAGTCACGATGATATTTGCGGGCCCGTTTGAGTCCCCGTTTGATTAATCTCAGGTTGCGCCAGAGTTCGCCGTAGTAAGAACTGGCCAAGCGGAAGCCTCCCAAAGCCCCCCGCAATTTAATCCAAGGATTGTGCGCATAGTAGAACTCAAAGGCATTTTGCAGCGGATTGCCCCCTCTACCGCCCACCGGTGCATAGATCTGAATATCCCGCCAGGAGAAGACCAGCAGCGTGGGCTTAAATTCATCAATGCACCGGTCTAATGCACTGGCAAAATCTAGCAGCGGTACAGTTCCGAGGTCAAAAATCCGCTGTTCGACTTCCCCAAACAGCTTGTGAACGTGATCCGCTAGGTACACAACCCCGATCGGGAAGATGGGGTTGCAGGGGAGGCGAACGTATAGAATCCAGTTTGCCATGAGTATGGACTCCTAGAGGTCTCTGTCTTCATGAAGAATTATGAAACAGTTTTTCATATAACTTCACAATAGCATCACTTTTCCCTCCAGCTCTGGTATCCCCTCAGACTTCACGCCCTTACTGCCGGTCTTTCAATTTCACCCCTGGAGTCTCCACAACTGGAAAACCTCGATCTATTATGTTTTATATGCTACACATATATAAATTATGACATAAACTAATTAAAGATAATCTCGCCCAAATTGTAGTTATCAAATATAGATATGTCTTCTTATGAGCGGGGGTTTAGAAAATAATGTCTATCCTATAGTACAATTAGCAATTGCCTGCTACGCTCCATTCATAAGTATTATCGATGGGAAAGATAAGAAAAACTTGGTCTACAGCTCAAGCCCTTACAGGAACTAGGATCGAGCATGAGAATTTATGCTGATGGTAGTCGGGGTTACAACACGCTGAGATCGCATAGTGTTAAGGTGAGATTGTCAGGATTATTTAGGATTGTTTCTGTTATAAGTCATGGCTCAAATTCTCGATCCCCTACCTCTATATCAATCTGGCCGCATCCTTTGCTGCTACGTAAATGCCACCAGTAAGGTGCAGATTGCTCGGATCTCCAATATCCCGAACTGGTACTTCGAGCGGGTTGTGTTTCCCGGACAGCGGCTGGTGTTTGAAGCTGTCCATGAAGCTGTCCTAGAGATCCACACCGGCATGATGGCTAGCGCGATCTTGTCAGATAATATCCCCTGCGATCGCCTGATGCTACATGAATTAGAAATTCCCAAGGACAGCAGCAGATCGGTAAAGGTAGAAGGATTTACACTGCCCAAACAGGCCACAAAGGTGATTAAAGCCCCGGCTCTGACCTCAGTCGATTAGAAATTTCAGTGGATGCATCTAGATGGAAAAGTCGCCCAAGGACTGGTCAATAAGTCACCACGGATTTTTTGGATCGGGAAGAGTTTAGCAGATAATCCGACTAGAAAATACCTTTGAAAAAGTTTTTTAGCTTTACCCCACTCTCAACCATTCCCAGATAGCTTCTGGGAGCGAGGGTGGGGTAAAATGTTTTTTTAGCTCACCGGGGCTATTGACTTTACCATCCTGACGAAAAAAAGATAACAATCTTGAATCTACCTGATTTTCTCTGGTTGTGGAAAATCGCAGCCTGGTCCATGGGTTTCTCGCTGTTGTCCTATCTACTCCTAGCTATCTCTGGTGGCTGGATGTTTTGGGCTCGCCAGCATCGGCGATGGCGACCTCGGTTCCTGGTCCGCAAGCTGCATTATCTCCTGGGCGGGATTCTGGTAAGTTTAGTCTTACTGCTGCTTGCTATTGGAATCGTCGGCACCCTGGGTCACTATGGTAGCCTGGGCCACTCCATTCATCTGCCAGCAGGTTTAGCAGTGGTGGCTTTAGTGTTGCTCTCAGCTTGCAGCGCTACCCAAATTAGTTCCTACCGACCTTGGGCGAGAACTGTTCATATCACGACAAACGCTGTTCTGTTTTTCGGTTTGGTTCTGGTTTCCCTTACGGGTTGGACTGTTGTCCAGAAATATCTCCCGTAGGTTGGGTTGACCTTAGGAAACCCAACGAACAACGAACGGCGTTGCACAATCACGGGATGATGGGCATAGTTGCAGCACTTTTAAACTTAGAGTACAAGCCATTTTCTGTTATGTGCAAAAAAGGGCATCATCCCCAAAATGTGCAACGCCCAACGAACAACGAATGCAACGCCAATCACATTTATGTTCTGTTTTTCGGTTTGGTTCTGGTTTCCCTTACGGGTTGGACTGTTGTCCAGAAATATCTCCCGTAGGTTGGGTTGACCTTAGGAAACCCAACGAACAACGAACAACGAACAACGAACAGGGAACGCAACACCAATCACATCATTGGTTGGGTTTCGTGCCTCAACCCAACCAACGGCTTTCCCAATTTTGAATTTTGAATTTTGAATTTTGAATTGCTTATGACCTCGCCCAGCATCTTTCGGATCTCCCCTGTGATTAGAATCAGCCTGTTGGCGCTTTATCTCGCTCTGACAATTCCATTACCATTTTTATCCAGGCTCAACAACGCCACACCAACTTGGTTACTGTGCTTGGGTATCGGTTTGGGAGCTGTTGCACTTTATGGGGCCTTGAGCGAACGAGTTATATTAGACGAACAGGCTATTCAGGTAACCTATCCTCACTGGGTGCCTCGTTTATTTCGCAAAGGTTGGTCATTACCTTGGTCGGAAATTAAAGCTCTCAAACCCCGTACTACCGGACAAGGCGGACTGGTTTACTATTTTCTCTCTCAGTCAGGAGGCGCTTATTTGTTGCCGATGCGAGTGGCGGGATTTGCTAAATTAGTCAGAGAAGTGGAAGCAAGGACTGGTATTGATACTACCGATGTCCGTCCCCTGGCACAACCCTGGATGTACTTGATTTTGTTCGGGTTTACTCTGCTTTTGCTCTTGGTAGATAGCTGGACTATCTGGACATCCCTTCATCTTACCTGAGAATAAATTGAATTTCCAATTGCTTACTTGCATCAGCCATTGAGCACCATCCAAACCAGAAATCCCAAAATTTGCTCGACTGGAGGCAATGGATAATCCGTCAGATCGATCGCAACTATTTGTCCTTCTAATTTGAGAAATCGCCAAACAGTACCGCTAGTCACCGTTCCGTAGATGGTTGAAATCGGCTGCTGCTTCTGTTGATTAAAGCGTTGAGCGGCTACCATCTCGGCTAAACATTGTCCCAGTGCTGGTTTGAGGTCTTCTTTCTTGGCTTCTACCAACACCACCGCCGGAGCTTTAATAAACAACTGCTCTGAAGAGCGACTGATCAGAAAATCGAGATACCCAGTTAAGTCAACCTCTGGTTCTACGGTAAACTCTTCTCCCGAAAAGACACTTATTTGTCCTTTCAGTTGACGTTTGACTTCTAACAATACCGGATTTATAATTCCTTCTGAACGCGCTTTTTCGCTACCAACTGCGATCGCCCAAGGTACTGTTTCTTTCAAGGTATCTTTGAGCAAAGCACTGGGATTGACTGCAGTGGCCTCTCCCAGAAAGCGATCGCCTTCAAGGAGAGTGAGTTGAAAATCCTCTATAGCTTTACTGAGGGTAAATTTACTATAAGGCATAATTATTTTTCCCGAATGGGTGAGTTTCGATGAACTTCTTCGAACCAACATCTGATTCCTAAACTTATGTTATCCTTTGAAAGGGATCGACTCGCGCTTAATGGCAAAGAATGTTTCATTGTGAGGGGATGAGGCGAACCCGCAAAAAAAATGCAATCGGGCTGCGTGCGAAGAGGGAAGAGGGAAAGAGGAGAAAAGAGCAAAGGGGTTAAGGAGTCCGCCCCCGGGAACTACTCACCACAACTCGCAAACCGTTGAGGTAGTCCCAGTCGCCCGGAGAAACCCCAATGCGGTAGGCGCTGCGACAATGCACGGCATCGAAGTTCCAGCTACCGCCGCGAAGCATCCGTTCTGAATCATTTTTACCAGACTCCCAAGCGCTGCCATCAGAGGGGGCACCTTCATAATTATCGTGCCAAGCATCCGCACACCATTCGTATACGTTCCCGTGCATGTCATACAAACCAAAGGCGTTGGGAGGAAAACTTCCCACAGGAGTCGTCTCCCTACGATAAACTCCTTTGGGACCAGAAGCATAAGTTGAATTGCCATCATAGTTGGCCAAGTCAGAGGTAATGGTTTCGCCAAAATGGAAAGGGGTGGTAGTTCCAGCGCGACAAGCATATTCCCACTCTGCTTCACTGGGTAATCTATAATGGTGTCCAGTTTTTCGGGAGAGTCGAGCACAGAATTTCACTGCATCATACCATGTTACCTATTCTACTGGTCTATTTTCCTGATCCTTGAAATAGGACGGATTTGGATTTAACTCCCAGTTGGCTGGCGGTAAAGCAGCGACAGCTTGCCACTGAGCCTGGGTTACGGCATATTTTCCCATGTAGAAGGAGGCGACAGTTACTCTATGCTGAGGACTTTCATTGCCATCTCGTTTTCTCTCAGTTTTGGGCGAACCCATCAAGAAACTGCCACCAGGAATGAACACCATTTGCAGAATTCTCCCATTACCTAAGTTGTCAGCAAAATATTCTGCTTGCTGGCGCTGGCGGTTAATGACTTTCCCTCGGGAGTTGACTGTCAGCACCTCAAATGCAAAGGTTCGTAGAACAATTTGTTTTTCTTTGCTAGGGGTAGACTGTTTCTCTTTGCTAGGGGTGCCAGGGGTAGACTGTTTCTCTTTGCTAGGGGCGGGAAAAAGCAGTTGCCAGAATGCTGATACAGACTGGGGACGGTTTTCCGGATACAACTCCATCCCTTTAAGAATTGCCTGATTTACTCGCTCACTGATCTGCGAATTATGTTGCTGGGGCGGTATAAGAGGGACATTCTGCTTGCGGACTTCCGCTGGGAAGGGTTTCTGGTCCGTCAGCAAATAATATAACCTAGCGGCCAAGGCATAAACATCGGTAAAAGGACCGCGTTTCGCCTTGAGTTTGTATTGTTCTATGGGCGCGAAGCATTCCGTGCGATAATTTGTCTGAGACATAGTCCGGCCATCAATATACTCCCGCGCTAACCCGAAATCTATCAATACTGCTTCCCGGGTATCGCGGCGCAGGACAATATTATGTGGTTTCACGTCCCGATGCAAAAATCCTTCTTGGTGAACGCAAGTCAATGCTTCTCCCACTTGGCGGATGATGGATAATGCTTCATCTTCTGAGAATATCCCATGCTCATTGATGTGAACCCATAAGTCTTCTCCATCTATATATTCCACGATCGTGCCCCAGAGTTCCCCTTCTTGGAACAGATCGTAGACTTCAACGATGTGGGGATGCTTGCACTGGACCAGACGAAACGCCTCTTTGACGAATTTTACCTGAAGTTCGGGAAAGTTTGGTTCCTCTTGGCCGTCCAAAGCGCGTTTGCTAGGGAAGGACTAAAGTCCTTACTACAAACCTACGGCTAGGGAAGGACTAAAGTCCTTACTACAAACCTACGGCTAGGGAAGGACTAAAGTCCTTACTACAAACCTACGATTCTTTATTCAATGGCAGATGAACGACGCCGACGCCGACGCCGAACATCTGGCTCACTCTTGACCTCACTATCGGCATCTTCGGCTTCAGAATCTCCTTGACCAGTTTCTGATTGAGTGCTTTGATCCTTAACTATCTCAGAACAAGGCGTTACCTCCGCATTTTCTACCTCCGGCATCTCCCCTAAAGCTGCTTCATCATCAGTTACAGATTCCTCTATTGCTGGAACTGATGATGTGATATTCTCATCAGACCCTGTTTCCGTTTCCGTCAAATCTGCTTCACTCTGATCGCTCTCTGAGGCGGTACTGCGTCCGCTCCGCCCTGGCAGCGTCACGGAAACGAGCGCGGATTTAGGATTCTTCACCTCATTGCGGTCCTTTAACATTAGGGGCGAAATCCCCATCAAGGCATACACATCCTGTTCCAAGGGCGTCATTTCTACTTCAATCACCTCTTTGGGTTCCACCGTAGCTTTATTCAGTTGACGCCGAGGCTGAGGCGATAACCGTTCCGTAAAAATAGCTTTCTCTTCCCAATCATCTTTACCCTCCTGGAATTGCTCCTCTTCACGCTCAGAGGCCCCCCTATCCAGCAGCGATGTCTCTCGGGTAGTGCTCAGATGATGTCCCCCGGGTTTCGGCGATGTCTGAGGGGTTTTTGCGAAGCATCCCGAAGACATCGAAGTGCGTTCGGGGGACATCAAGCTCCCGAGAGACATCGAAGGCGGTGCGGGTGCTTCTGATTCACCATTCACCCCGATGCGACGACGGCGACGACGGTTATTGTTGAGAACCCCACGTTCTTGATAGCTGGGATGATTGGTCAGATCTAGTTCTTGTACGTCATAGGCATTGTTCGGATCTAGCTTGAGCCCAAGATCGGACAAATTCTCCTGAGGGACTCGATCTTCCTGGTCTCCTGACAAGATAGGTGCTCCATTTCCTACCCGGCGCAGTTCTGGAACTGCTGGGCCAGCTGGAATGGCAGAACGATCTACAACTGCCTCTGGGAAACTCTCAGTTTCTCCCGATAGACGCAGCAAGTGACCTAACCCATTACAGCTGGGGCAAGTCTGACCAAATATCTCGTAAATATTTTGACCTTGGCGCTTGCGAGTTAATTCCACTAAGCCCAGTTCGGAAAGTTGGGCAATCTGGGGCCTGGCCTTGTCGGCCCTGAGTACCTTATTGAAATGTTCCAGCACTTGCAACTGGTCCCGCCGCGAGTCCATATCAATGAAATCGACAACTATCACCCCAGCTATATTCCGCAGGCGCAGCTGACGAGCGATTTCCGTTGCCGCTTCGCAGTTCGTCCACAGCACTGTTTCCCTGGCAGTGCTAGACTTGGTGAAGGAACCCGAGTTCACATCAATTACTGTCAGCGCTTCTGTAGGCTCGATGATAATGTAGCCTCCTGATGGTAAATCGACTCTGGGTTTGAGGGCTTCGCTAATTGCGGCATTGACGCGGAAATATTCCAGGATCCCTGTCCTCTCGCGGTGGTGATCTACTAAAACTCCTTGGGGTGCTTTACCCCCATTCCACATCATTACTTGTTGCTTCACCCGCTTGACTGCGGTCGGGGAGTCTACCACGATGCGATTGACATCACTACTGTACATATCCCGCAGCACCCGCTGAATAAAATCATCGTCGCGATTGAGTAACGCTGGGGGCTTAGTAGCACTCGCTTCCAGTTGAATCGTTTCCCATTGCTTTTGCAGAAAATCTAAGTCATCCATGATGGCTTCTTCTGCCATCCCCTCTGCTTCCGTTCTCACTAGCAAACCCATGCCCGCAGGTTTGATCAAGATTGCTAGTGCTCTCAAACGGTTGCGTTTGTTCTCAGAAACAATCCGCCGGGATAGATTTACACCTCGCCCATAAGGCATCAGCACCAAATAGCGACCGGGCAAGGTAATATTACCTGTCAGCCGGGGACCTTTGTTTCCCGTAGGCTCTTTCATCACCTGTACCAGGACTTTTTGCTGCGGGATTAATAATTCCGTAATCGCACCGGAGCTCCGTCTTAGCCGTAAAGGTCCTAAGTCGGTGACATGAATAAATCCATTCCGTTCGGCATCTCCAATGTTCACAAAGGCGGCATCTATTCCAGGCAAGACATTCTCGACAACGCCCAGATATATGTCACTTACTTGATGGCTACCCGTAGCCACTACCAGTTCTTGAATTTGATCTGAACCAAATACAGCAGCAAGACGATGCTGCTCAGCGATTATGATTTGCTTCGGCATTCAATTTCCTCAAAAATCCTTGGTAATTTGTTATTGGTAATGGGTTCCTCTGTCTTCTTACTCATTACCAAAACCCAGAGAAAGCTCTAGTGCTACCCGCACTTTCTATAAGCACTTAAGCACTCAGTAAAGCATTCCGATGCGAAACTATTTACAGTTTCCTCATTCCACATTGACAGTTCTTAAAAATCTATCCACTATCACCACCGAATTCATACAATTTTGGAAAAATAATTGCTTTGCAAGCCTAAATGTGTTGTGCAATATTGGTTTGCTGAAATCCTTGCCCTGCAAAAGTTTGAGCGCTGATTCCCCATGGGAGTTGCACAAATGATTTAGGAGCACTATACAACGCCGCTTAATCTAAATGCTATTAGTCGGTATAAGACCGACTTTAGCCTCTAGCCTTTAGGTTTTAACCCTCGGTGTCTCGTGGGTAGTGCGAGTACGATGTCTTCTGGGTAGTGCGACGCAGGAGCGCAATGTATGTCCTATGCATGTGCGACTAGCGCTCCCAGGACATGCAGCACCAGAAGACATCGAGCGACCACGAGACACCGAAGGCGGGATGACAGCGAAGTGAGGGAATTTCTTGCACAGAATTGTAGCAACCTTTTTTCCAAAATGGTATCAGACATTTCCAGTCCCGAATTGGTAGCAGACGAAATTTGATGAATTAATTTGTACAATTATTAATTTGTACAATTTTTGGCGATCTGGCCTGTTTGCATCCAAGGCTTTGATAACTTGCCATTATAGCCTGTCGATTACCTTTGCCAATGATTTTAGGCTAATAGATCGTGAATTAATTGGCAAGTTATGAGGCCGCCCCACCTATAATCAACTGACTGCGGTGAATATGCAGTAGTGAGAAGCTGCGGTGGGTAACTTGTTCGAGCATATAAATTACCTCAGCGGGTCGTAACAAGGTGCCGTCATTGCGGCAGGAGCCTCGGTAGCGGAGGACGCCAACGCTTGCCCTATTCTCTAGGCCTGTCTCAGATAGCTCTAATGCTTCCAGGCGCGATCGCAGATTCACCCTTTTGAGCTTACCAGACTTTGTGGTGCCCTCCAACCATATTACCTCAGTTGCTTTAACCGCTTCAATCCATTCTCTCCAACTTGAAGTAGATGCTGCATCTCCAGCATCTACTGTAATCAAATATTCTGCTTGGTCCAACTCTCTCGTTGCCAAGAGCATCTTCAAATCTACATCCAATACATCGTAAACCGGAATCTCTTCAGGTAGTTGCGCTACCAACTTTTGCCGGAAAGTTTCCACCGACATGGGTTCTGTCAGTTCAAACTCCACGATTTCGCCACTGCTAGTTGCCCCCAAAGGCAACGCAGAAGCTATCATAATCCTCGGTCCCGGATGGTATCCCCCAGTATAGGCGATCGGGAGTGAGGCTCGTCGCACCGCCCGATCGAACAAGCGCACCAAATCTAGATGGCTAACCAGGGCCATATCTCCCTGCTTGCCAAACCAGACCCGCAACCGCTGTTGTTTTTCTTGGTTGGGAGTATAGTGGCCAGCAAATTCTGGTATTGGTGGCGGTTCGATGACAATATTATGACCAAAATCTCCGCCACAAACACCACAGTGAGAACATCCCTCAAAGGAACAGTCTGGAACAGTCGCTGCGGCCAAAGCTTTTTGGAAATCAGCTTTTAACCATTGCTTATCTATCCCCGTATCTATGTGGTCCCAAGGCAGAGGAATGTCGAGATCGCCTTGTTCCCCCTCGCAAGCATTCCATTCCCCCCGTTCCACCTGCCGGTATTTCCAACTCAGACCCGCCTCATCTAT
Organism: uncultured Hormoscilla sp.; assembly: GCA_963921275.4. Classification (GTDB taxonomy): domain Bacteria; phylum Cyanobacteriota; class Cyanobacteriia; order Cyanobacteriales; family Desertifilaceae; genus Hormoscilla. Next base: position 1,289,608 of record OZ001293.3, read on the forward strand.
CGCTTCCGTCCAAGCTGCGAAAGCGCGGTCTAAGCTTTCCCACCAGGCATCCATGCCAGCGCCCAGTTCCCAAGCCCGACGTACTACCGGTCCTAAGCGGCGATCGGCCCTACCGAGAAAATCTTCCATGGCCGAGAGTCTGACATCGGTGAAATTCACCTTCAGGCCCTTCATGGACTGAAACTCTGCCCGCAGTAACTCCTGCTTCCGTTCCAACTCAGCGGTTGACACTGAATGCCACTGAAAAGGCGTATGGGGTTTGGGGGTAAAGTTAGAAATCGTCAGATTAACCAGTAGGCGTTTTCTACCCCGACCGCGACATTCCTGCTGTAACCACCGGACCGTCTCGGCAATTCCCAATACATCTACATCCGTTTCACCGGGCAACCCGATCATAAAGTATAGCTTAACTTTATCCCAGCCTTGCTCGTAGGCAGTTTTCACCCCTCTGAGCAATTCTGCATTAGTCAAGCCTTTGTTAATGATATCCCGCATCCGCTGGGTGCCTGCTTCCGGCGCAAAGGTCAAGCTGCTAGTCCGGGTCCCCCCGATGATTTTAGCAATGTTTTCGTCAAATCTGTCTACCCGCTGGCTGGGCAGGGACAGGGAAATATTTTTATCTTTGAGCCGATTTTTGATTTCCATGCCCACTGCTGGCAATGCCAGATAGTCCGAACAACTGAGGGACAGGAGGGAAAACTCATTGTAACCCGTCTTTAGCATGCCCTGTTCTACTGCCTCTACTACCTTGTCCGGTTCCACATCTCGCGCCGGTCTCGTCAGCATCCCCGGTTGGCAGAAACGACAGCCCCGAGTACAGCCCCGCCGCACCTCGATCGTCAGCCGGTCATGGACTGTTTCTCCATAGGGAACCAGTCCTATTGAGTATTCTGGCATGGGAGTAGCTACTCGCCGCAAGATCCGCTCTTGTACATCCGGACGGTTGGGATGGACCGAACCATCTGCGGCCATGTCGTAAAACTCAGGTATATATACACCCTTTACTTGGGCCAAGTCTAGCAATAGTGCTTGACGGTCGAGAGATCGAGTTTTACCTGCTGCTAATACTAAGCCTATTTCTGGTAGCAGTTCTTCCCCATCTCCGAGGGCGATGAAGTCTAGGAAGTCGGCGTAGGGTTCTGGGTTAGAGGTTGCCGTTGGGCCACCGGCAAAGATTAGGGGATAGTTCCCCTCTCGCCGTTCTTGCCAGGTGAGGGGTATGCCCGCCAGGTCTAGCATTTCCAGGATGTTCGTGGCACCCAGTTCGTAGCTGAGGCTAAATCCGATAATATCAAAGTCTATCAGTGAATGGCGGGACTCCACTGCAAATAGCGGTGTTTGGGTGCTGCGTAGTTTTGCTGCTAGGTCTGGTGCCGGCAGATATGCCCGATCGCACAGTTGGCGAGGCATAGCATTCAAAATATTGTAGAGGATGACATGCCCAAGACTGGAAGCGCCCACCTCATATAGATCTGGGTAAGTCAGCACCCAGTACACATCTGCCGAGTTCCAAGGCTTGTGAACTGAGCTTAATTCATTTCCCAGGTAACGACTTGGCTTAATTATCTCTGGGGTCAATAACTTTTCGACTGGGACTGCCACGAACAAACCTCACTACTCTCTGACCATCATAGCTGCTGGAACGAGCTGCACCAACCGATTCTACCTGACTTGGTGCCCTTTGGTCCAGTTTTGCTATTCTAATCTATTTTCTACGGTCTGGGCCCGGTTTGGCACATCAATGCCTGAGGGGCTTTCGCAAAGCATCTCCAAGACATCAAAAGTCTCCCGACCAGTCATGAGGCCCTCCTGCCGATGTCTTGTATTGCAGGCTACTGCAACTCCTTCCATTTTACCACATAATCTCTTTTAAATCTCTGTTTTCGGTGATTTTAATCACTTTATATCTCCGCAATATATCACTTTGACTGGCAATTATTCAGGATATCATTTAAATATAGCAAGAAGATTATTTTAGTAAATGAGTTGGGATTTTTACCATGAAAGCTACAGGCGTTATTCGTCAGTTGGTAGAACGAGTCCTTGACATCAAGAAACTTACCCCTGAGATCGAGAATGAAATTAATACCGAACTGACGCGACTGGGTTATATCTCTGATGTTGATTACGAGGCCCTGGAACTGATGATGGCTGAGATGGACGCTGGTCGAATTCAATTAGTACCTAGCCCATAAGCTAGTGTCAGGGTCGTAAGGCGATCGGTTACCAGTGCTTGAATTCAGTTCGAGATGTCCCACAGGGGGGTCTGTCGGTCAAAATTTAAGCCTATTGTCACTAGATATCCTGTCATATTGGTGGAAGTTTTTGATTGTAAATTAATTTCAAATCAAGCATTCAGGGTGCTATACCTAGTGATTTATGGCTGTAAAAAGATTGTGAATATAATTATTTTCATGCTTGCAAATATCGGGAATTATTGAAAAACATTCTGGTGGTCGAGCCAAACTTGCTGGACAAAGGATCTGAGTTGTCGATTGGCTAGCGGTGGTCCTAGCTTATCAGTCTGGTGGACTTCCAACTGGACTAGCAGGGGAATGACTTCGGTATCCAGGGCTGGCCGGAATAAATCTATGGGCCAGAGCAAATCAGCGCCATTACGCATGTCGTACAGGGTGGACGCGAGACTGGGCTCAAAGCTGCTTGCAGATGCTAGCATTATGGGGCGCACCCAGGCTAACTGGCGAGATTTGACTATTTGGATTACTTCTGCATACAGCCTCGCGCCCCCTGATTCTAGGTAGAGGATCTGGTTGGGCTGAAATTCGCTGTTCTTCTTCACTGGCTCTGATGTCTGGCTCGATCGGGGTTACCCCCCTGTCTCATTTCAGTATTGACAAATGTACCCCAGATGTCTGTCAGATCGAATAATTGAATGCTATAAAAAATATTAACACTCTATCCCGATCTCGATGTCTTCTGGGAGCTTGATGTCCCCCCTCCAGGGGACGCGCTAATCGCACTACCCCCAAGACATCATAGTCGCACTACCCAGAAGACATCGATGGGTGATTCAGCCTGCTAGTTGTCAATTGTGGAGGTGGAGAAAAGCAATACCATAAAAATATTATTCTGTCAACTGCCCAAATACGGCCAGCAGCAGGGTGGAATTAGCCCGATGGCGCGATCGCATGATATTTGAGACTCAAAGAGGTGAAGCATTATGTCTGTACAAACTCTAGAGAAGCCAAAGACTACCCGTAAACTAGCGCCCCGCTATCGGGTGCTACTCCATAACGACGACTTCCATCGTATAGAGTATGTGGTGGAGGTGTTGATGAAGACGGTAAGCAGTCTGACTGAACCCCAGGCTGTCAGTATTACGATGGAAGCCCACAATAATGGGATTGCTTTGGTGATAGTCTGTGCCCTGGAACATGCTGAGTTCTACTGCGAAAATTTGAAACTTCACGGGCTGACCAGTACCATTGAACCAGAAGACTAGCCATTTAGCTGGCTATCCAGCCCCGGTCCGGATGGCTATCTTCCTATTGATTTTACTGTTGCTTTGGGTTCCCCTGGCAGCACCAATCTATTTGTGGGTGGGCGATCGCAATTTGGTCAGCATCATCACGATGGCCCTGCTGTACGGGGAATTTATCTTTCTAGTCAGGCTGTGGGGTAAGAGGGTTTACGGACAACCCCGAGTCTTACAGGGCTATGGTCTGAAATTAACTAGACAGAATGCTTTAGAACTGCTAGCAGGACTCGGCCTGGGTCTGGTTAGCATCCTGTCTATGTTGACTGTCCAGGAACTCCTCGGTTGGCTTGACTGGCGGCTACCCGGTGCATTCCGGCCAGTAATAATTCCCGAAGGGTTACTGGTGGCTTTGGCAGTGGGCTTTGCGGAAGAGTTGTGCTTCCGAGGCTGGCTGCTTGATGAGTTACAGAGAGATTATACCATCGAGGCGTCACTCTGGCTTGACGCTTTTTTATTTGCCCTACTGCACTTTATTAAACCACTTCTGGAGATGTTCCGGACAGCGGCGCAGTTTCCGGGTTTGCTCCTGCTGGGGTTGAATTTGGTTTGGGCTAAACGTTCTACTCGCGGACGCCTCGGTTTCCCGATCGGTCTCCACGGGGGGTTAGTTTGGGGCTATTATATCGTTAATGTCGGTCAGTTGATGGCCTATTCTCGACAAGTCCCTACCTGGGTAACTGGTATTGATGGTAATCCTTTGGCTGGGTTGGTGGGGTTGCTCTCTTTGAGCGCGATCGCTGTTTTTCTGAGGATGATATCTAGGCGATACAATGTCACCCACATACCACCACCTTGACGTTATCATTATCACCTGATATAATCTACAGTATATCTCACATTTACGCCTAGAGGATAACATGGAAGAAGTTAAGCCTTACTCCAAGCATCCTAACTTACGTACCCTGGGGGCAGATTGGAAAATGGACTGGCAAGAATACATTCATTCTAACTCTAACATTCTGGTAGGCAAGCCCGTCGTGAAAGGAACTCGGCTATCAGTGGAGTTCCTGCTGGGGCTGTTTGCTGCTGGATGGACAGAAACACAAGTGCTGGAAAGCTATCCAGGATTGACATCTGAAGGTTTACGGGCTGTATTTGCGTTTGCGGCTGACTGTATGCGCGATCTGTCATTTTATGCTATCTCACCAAGGGAGGATAATGAAGTTTCTGGCGAATGAAAATTTTCCTCTACCGAGTGTAAGGCTTTTGCGCGATCGAGGGATAGATGTCGTATTCGTGCAGGAAGATTCACCGGGAGTAGAAGATGCAGAAGTTTTGGAACGCGCTGTCCGTGAAGGGCGCTTTATACTCACTTTCGATCGAGACTACGGTGAATTGATTTACCGACTGGGGATGCCCTCTCCCGTTGGTGTTTTATACTTTCGATATCAGTCGAACACACCAGATGAACCTGCTGAACACTTACTGTACCTGATAATGGAAGAAAGCATATCTTTCGAGCGCATGTTTACAGTTTTGGATAGAAATATAGTACGTCAGCGCCCATTACCATAGATCGTATTTACCAGAGAGTATAACATGGAAGAAGTTAAGCCTTACTCCAAGCATCCTAACTTACGGACCCCGATCGAAGGAGCGATCGCCGCTGCACTGCAATCTCCGGAAGCAGGTATCCGGCGCACGTCCGATCGCCTGTAATAATTTGAAGCTAATTATGAGTTATCTACAGAGTATTTTCTGCGCCGCTTCAACAATAATGAGTTTCAGCATACACTAGATTTTGACGAGTGGATCGGAGAAGCTTGGATGCTGGAAAGTCTACTCAAAGACAAAGATAGAATCAAGGAGATCGAATTTGTTGATTCAGGATTATTGACAAAAACTGCGTGATGAGATTTAATCTCTTGCAGTTGTGCAGTCATTCAATCTCATCACTGAGAATCAAGGCATTTATAAAAGTTTTGTTCGGGGCAACTTGGAAAATGGACTGGCAAGAATACATTCATTCTAACTCTAACATTCTGGTAGGCAAGCCCGTCGTGAAAGGAACTCGGCTATCAGTGGAGTTCCTGCTGGGGCTGTTTGCTGCTGGATGGACACCAAACAAGTGCTGGAAAGCTATCCAGGATTGACATCTGAAGGTTTACGGGCTGTGTTTGCGTTTGCGGCTGACTGTATGCGCGATCTGTCATTTTATGCTATCTCGCCCAGGAAGGATAATGAAGTTTCTGGCCAATGAAATTTTTACTCAAGGTCTATTTCTGTCAGTTGAGAAATGATATATCGCAATCCTATTTTATTGGCGAACTAAAAGATGGATGATGTCAACCCGGTAAGATGCCCAGAAACCATGTTTCTTTATTTTTTCAACTGATTTGGGATTGCTATACAATATCAGAGATTACCTAACCCAGAAATAATCCGCCTACCCAAGGTTAACGACTCCTTAGTCCTATCAGCTAAGTCGGGAAATGTATTATCATAATCAGCTTGATTACGACGATTCCGCAGGCGTTTCAACCTGTTACCTATCTTTTCACACACTTTTTCTTGGCTATCCTTAAATTGGTTGATAACATACTGGTGGCTGTTTTGGGTGGGAATTGTCAAACCTTCCCGTTCTTGCAAATAATTTCGTGCCTTGATGAAAGCAGCATAATAGGCGCGACTAATAGCCGATCGCATTTTGGTTTCATCTGTAGTTTCTTCTGCAAGTTCCCGTGCTAGATGCAAATATTGTGACCAATCAAAACTCATTTGCTATTCAAAATTGATAAACATCTTTCCCTTACGATCGGGGTTCAGCATCGAGCCACCAATAATCATCAATGCGTTCCAGGAGATCGATCCTCTCTTCGACGTCAAGATTTTCCGGTCTGGTAATATAGATTGCTAGTTGCGGGTTATAAATTTCCGGATCTGTGACGTATTTCAGAAACAGCCGTGAATTGGGAAAATGTTTGCGAATCTCTCCGTGGGCTTCTTGCAAGAGGGGAACCAGAAATTAATTTTCCTCCAGAAAATCATAGACTGCTTGGGGTTCCTTGAAGCTGTACAACTTTTCTAGGGATTCTATTTCAGTTGGAGCGAGGGTTGGATTAGCTACGCAAGTTTGGCCGTTGTCCCCCGGGTTTTTTACAACTGTTGCCAGGTTATTCAAATGTTTCAGCGCCTTCTCTTTATCCTCTTCGTCTAGGTTCGACTCCGATGAGATCGCGTCTTGCAACTGGGCCAGTAATTCCTTAATTCCGGGTTTATGTTTACTCGGTTCTGGGGAGTCAGGCAATGAGGCGATCTCCACGGATACTGTATCGCCTAAGCCAGTGCTTGTTTGCGTGTTTGTCATATCTCACCTCTTTGATATTTCTCTGTAACCATTATATAGCGTTTCTCAAATTGATGTAGTACAAAAAATAGCTTACTTGTCATTGCGAGGGGGGGTAGTAAGGCGAGTAACTTTTGATTTATGAGTTGCCCCCCGTAGCGCTACGCACGCTGCGCAGCAGCTAGCAATCTCCGACAGCATATCATACAAAGGATGAGAACTGCTATATCAGCTTTTTCTTATTTTTAGAACCGATTTCGCATTGCCCTCAAGGCAATTTCTGGTAGTGTTAAAGCCTGACGCAGTAGTGATTGTGATGATTGGGGGATATCGCTGTTTCAGCACTTGCAACGCCTCGGCAAAGGCTGTAGATGCGGCTTCTGCGGCACTCGTGCGTGCATTTACGGCCACAGAAGCCCCGTGCTGTGCCAGTTTCAGGGCGATCGCCCGACCGATATTCCGGCTGGATCCAGTTACCAGTGCTACTTTCCCGTGTAAATCTCAATGTATCCCAGAATACAATTTTTTTCCGGTTGGAAAGGCTGAAACCCTTGCTTTTGCATACATATAATTTTTACTTATCAATAAAGTAGGGGAGACCCAAAAAAATTAAGAAATAAGGGTTGATGTTGATGGGTGAACTATAGTATATTATTTAGAGTGCCAGGGTCGCGCTTCCTAGGGAGTGGCGCTGCCGGAAAACCTTTAGTATCACCAATTTTCTTTGTGTCCGTTTTACCAGTCATCTATTCCTCTATGGGCTTATAGCGTGTTTAGAGTTACTTTCAACCTGAGACCTCCTACTATCACCCACCCTCACCGCACGTCGGCGTATCCTAGGCATTACCCCAGGCATTTGCTTCTTGGGCCATCCCTCCCCACGTGGGCATACGCTTCGCATCTGACTTGTCCATTGGACAGCGCCACGGAGGTCCGGAACGTTCCCTGGTATCATTTCGCGAGGCTTTTAGGTCTCTCCTTTATACCGGCAGTTGTTTCGGGTACGATATCAATGAAGCTACAGCATTGATACGCGAACTACTTTCCCTTTTGGGCCAGCGTAATCAGCATTTTCGCTGGTTTGATCTGACGATATTTGCGGAGATTCGCTTGTTCTAACCATGAGCCTCTAACAAGCGCGGCGTTGCCAGCAGTGGCTGCTAGCTATCCTACATTTGAGTCCTCGCTTAGCACCACGATGATGTTACTCCGCAGCACCGAGAACCGGTGTCACTCCCGTACCTGGAGGAGGGGAATTTAACCCCCATGATTACCAGAGTTGTCTAGCCTTAGAGACTAGACCCGGATTTCACCATTATTGGCTTATACCGGAACGATTCGCACGTAGGTATGATTAATACAGTCAAAGTGCCAACTACTGCTATTGATAATCCAATTCCCAGTCCGATTAAAACCTTCCACGGTGGCGATTTAGGATTGTTTGGGGATGGAGGATTGTTTGGCGAGACTACTTGATTGGGTATAGCAGAAGGCGGTGAAGTTGGTAATGGAATAGTGGAGATAAGAGATTGGCACACCTCTAAGGCCTCTGCTGCATCCCGGTAACGCTGGCTAAAAGTATAGCGCACCATTTTGTCTAAAATATCTGCTAGCTTGGGATTAACCTGTACCCGATCGCGCCAAATGACTTCTCCTGTATGAGAATCTTCTGGTAATTGATTAGGCATTATCCCTGTCAGGGCACTAATCCCAATCATGCCCACGGCATAGACATCGCTGCACAATTTTGGCTTACCCGAAGCTTGTTCACTCGGCATATAGCCATGAGTGCAAACAGCAACCGATACTACCGTTTGCCCCTGATGATTAGGCATTAAAGTGTTGATTTTCTTAACTGCCCCAAAGTCAATCAGTACAATCTTGCCATCTTTCTGGCGACGCATTATATTTTGGGGCTTGATATCTCGATGGATGACATCGTTCTCATGGACAACCTTCAAAACTTCCAGGATATCCTGCAACAGTTTAACCACTTCCTTCTCACTCGACCGTTTACCTGGGGTGAGTTCTTAGCTCAGATCCTGCCCATCAACGAATTCCTGGACGAGATAAAATTCCCCATTTTCTTCAAAGTGGGCGAAAAGTCGGGGAATTTGGTCGCTGTTATTGCCTAACTTGTGCAGAACTTGTGCTTCCGAGTTGAAAAGGCGTCTAGCAACTGACAAAACTTCTGGGTCGGAGGATTTTGGCTTTAGGTTTTTGACCACACACAGAGGATTTTCAGGTAAATCTCGGTCTTCAGCCAGGTAGGTGTCCCCAAATCCCCCGCTTCCCAGCAGTCTGATGATGTAATAGTGATTCCGCAGCGTTGTTCCCGGCACCAGCATGATATTCAATCAGGGGAGTAGTTTTATTTATTCTATATCGTAAGCGATCGGGCGCTCTTCTGTGACCAGTGACCAGTGACTGAGGCAAATTGACAGGTTGTCTACTACCGGTAGCGTTCAGGTGGGCTGTCTCCTCTACACTGGACTCTTGTGAACCGGAGATGAGCAGCGATTTCTCCAAATTTTGACAATGTTGGTCAATTCCTGTCAAGCTTAATCCTTTAGGGGCGAAGCACTTGCGCCTTTCGGACCGGGCGATCGTATCCTACCGGTAGCACGATCGCCGACAAGAGGAAAAATTTTTCACTCCCAACCTGGTAAAATGTTGTTATACTGTTTTAAGTAAGCTACAATAACTTTAGTGGGTGACTAGCTCAACGGTAGAGCACTGGACTCTTAATCCATTGGCTCAGGGTTCGAATCCCTGGTCACCCATAGCCCCAAACCCTTGATATCTAAGGAATTGCCCGAAGTTGCCTCAGCGATTTCGGGCTACTTTCAGCCAACCGAACATCTGGTCTACTGTCAACTCTAAGCTAACTTCCTCCAGACAAGGCAGTAGCATATCGCCTGTGAACTCGGACGGCAGCCGATCACCCCGATAGACTAGCACCACCCGCTCGATCGGGTCAATTAGCCAACCAATCTCGCATCCATGACGCAAGCAATGCAAGATCTTGCGAGTGACTCGGGTGTGACTCTGGTCTGGAGAAAGAATTTCTATTACCCAGTTGGGCGCAAAATCAATTCCCTTTTCGATGATTTCTCCATTTTCATCGATCGGGATGCGGATGCTAGCAAGCACTGCTATATCTGGCACTATCGATCTTCCTCCAAAGGTACAGCGCAGTTCGGGAAATGCTTCATAGCTTAGATCTATATTAATAGCACTTGCCAAGCGTGCTTGCAGGCGACTGTGTTTTCCACCTGGCATGGGTTTGGGAGAAACAACTCCTTCTATAAACTCCCAAGCAGGGGATGAGTCAATATCTGGTAGTTGTAAGAAATCTGCCAAGCTTCCCGAGTTAGGGAGTGCGATCGTCATAACAATATCCCATCGTGATATTATATCTTCGTACCAAATCTCTTTTGTACCAAATCCCTTTCGTAGGTTTAGTTGACGTTAGGACACCCAACGCTCAACATGAGGTTGGGTGGTTGGGTTTCGTGCCTGATGCTGTTGGCGAAAGTAATCTCGGAAGAAATCAAGCGTGCTACAAGAACGAGAAATCTTTACTTGGGCGATTAGTAATACTCAATGTAAGATGCTTGGTAGCACATTCGCCAACAGTATCCGTGCCTCAACCCAACCTACAGCTCTTTTTCGTAGGTTTGGTTGACGCTCTTGAAACCCAACCCGCTGTGGTATTAGGAAGCTAGCTGGGCGACATTTGTGCCAATTACGCAAGCCCGATCGAGATTAACGCCAGTCAAATTAGCGCCTTCTAACTCAGCACAGAGGAGATTTGCCCCCATCAAAGCAGCACCTGCGAGATTAGCACCCCGCAAATCAGCTTCCTCTAGATTCGCTTCACTCAAAGAAGCCCCCTGCAAATCAGCGTAACTCAAATCCGCACCTTTGAAGTTAGCATTATTGAGATTTGCCCCCCGCAACTCCGCACCTCGCAAGTCAACTCCCTGCAAGTTAACGCCCATTAAATTCGCACCACTCAAAAACGCACCTGCTAAAGATGCCTGAGTCAGTTTTGCCCCCATGAAATTAGCGCCGCGCAGGTTACTACCCCGCAAGTCCGCAGTAGTTAAATCCGCTTGCATCAAATTAGCACCCAGCAGATTTGCTCGTAAATCTGCCGATTCCAACTGGGCCCCAATCATGTTAGCACCATCTAGACGCGCCCCTTTCAGGTTACAACCAGAAAGATCCGTCCCCACTAGGGTTGCACCTGCCAGATTAACCCGTTCCAGATGACTTCCAGAAAGATCTTCGTCTTCTAAATCTGTACCTGCTAGCTGCTTGATTTTACCTGCTCGTATTGCTTCAATGTCCATTAGACCTGTTAAAAGAGAATCTCAATCACAACTTTTTATCCTTTAGCCTGATGCTGAGGGGATGCCAAGCAAGCTACCCGTGCCCGCAACTACTTCCCCGATCGCCCAAGCATTAATATTATACTGGGCAAACCAGGAAATTGCCCCGTTTACTTGGTCAGGTGGTACCAGCAGCACGAACCCGATGCCCATATTAAAGGTATTAAACATGGCATCGGGACTAACCCGACCCGCCTGGGCGAGCCAATCAAAAATTGTCGGGACTGTCCAACTGCTAGCGTCAATGCGCACGGACTGGTCTTTACCCAGACAGCGGGGCAAGTTTTCTGGTAAACCTCCCCCAGTGATGTGGGCCATGCCGTGAATGTCCAGTCCTGCACGACGGGCCTCTAACACTGGTTTAACATAAATCTGAGTCGGTGTTAATAAAACTTCCCCTAAGCTGCGACGATCGGGTATTTCTGGGCAATAGTCCCAGCCCAGGCCAGACTCTGCTACTATTTTTCTCACGAGACTAAAGCCATTACTGTGGACGCCACTACTTGCTAGGCCGATCGCCCGATCGCCCAGCAGAACCTGAGAGGGATCGACTATCATACTTTTTTCCACAATGCCCACCACAAAACCCGCCATATCGTACTCACCTGGGGGGTAAAAACCGGGCATTTCTGCCGTTTCGCCCCCCAGTAAAGCACACCCGGCCTGCTGGCATCCTGCCGCGATCCCTGCTACTACCTGAGTTAACTGGGCTTGATTTAATTTCCCTGTTGCCAAATAATCCAAAAAAAACAGCGATTCCGCCCCTGAAGTCAGCACGTCATTGACACACATAGCGACTATATCGATGCCCACAGTGTCGTGGAGATCGAGTGCCGTTGCCAGTTTCAACTTGGTGCCGACCCCATCCGTGCCCGAGACTAAAACCGGTTCTTTGTAGCCGCTGGGAAGGGCGAATAACCCGCTAAAACCTCCCAGTCCACCTAACACTTCCGATCGCTGGGTGCTAGACACCATCGATCTGATGCGATCAACAAACTCGCGACCAGCAGATACATCAACACCTGCTTGTTTGTAGTCCATATTTTTCTTTTTATATAGGTTTATTGCTAATTGCTAATTATGTCCCTGATCGCTCGACTCCGAGTTAGCCAGTTATGCACCTACCCGAGCGCGAACCGCTTCAAACTCTGCCCAGATTTCTTCAGTAGGACGGCGTAGCATCGCCTCAGCACCGGCTAACCCCTGTTTAATAATCTCGCTAGCAGAGGCGATCGCCTCTGCACTAGGAGGAGTTGTATCTATTTCCTCTTTGGATGAGTCTAACACGAACAAATCGTTGAGGGTGCATTGAAAAAAGTTGCAGAGTTGAGCCATAGTAGTAAAGGCGATCGATGAAGCTTCACCGATTTCTAGTTCCCTTAATTGCTCGCTGTCTATTCCCGTAGATTCAGAAATATTTTCGTAACTGATATTCCCGCGATCAACTCGTAATTGAGCGAGTTTAGTTTTGACTTTTATCATTGTGAATGGCTAATAGCTAATGGCTAATGGTTAACAGGACCTTTCCCGGGATAGCCTCCGAACGAGGGTACGAGGGTAAAGGCGATACGATCGCCCTCTATCTCACCCGACCAGTTGCTTCACTTTTCTTCTGGCCAGGCGATCGGCACGAAGGGTAATATCTGGCACCGTTTCCGCTTCTGGTGGTGCTCCTCTACTCTCGATCATCATGGGTCTCCTGGGTTTTGGGTGATAAGCAAATCTTATACCCACGCCCAAATAGGGGTTTCAGCCTTTTTTTGTCGCAAAAATGTATTTTTGTATACATTTTTTAACTACGAACCCAGGAGAGCCATCATTATCACATAAATCAGCGACACCGTCAAATGGCCCTCACGCCGGTACTTAATCGAGTACCCTGGCGTACCCTGGTAGGCTAGCATCCTCAGCCTGTAGCAGGTAGGAGCATAATCTCGTAGTTTCTATATTTGACTATCGTAGAAATTTCCATGATTTTATTCCGTATATTCACATACTCAAATTTCAGAAATCTCTCGATTCTCATTTTTTGATTATAGAAGTCACAATAAAAATCACAGCACAGAGAACTTACGACAGAAATGAATTCAGGCGATATTGATGCACCGTAAGTTTTGTTCTTGCTAATCTAAATTGAATCTTCTCTTAATCTATCTAATAACCCACCTAAAGTTATTACTGGAACAGGAAAATGATTAACATCAACAACTTCTCTGCTCCCATGAAAAAACTTAGCCAAGCCTCCAAGACAATAGGTGCCGCCTCAGCCCTATTGGCTGCTAGCCTACTGTTTCCCCTCAACGCCAACGCTATCAATGGTCAAGGCTTCAATGCTATTATCTTCGGAGACCTGAATGCTAGTGGCGGTGATACGGAAGGTCGCCTAGCTGTCGGTGGGGACATGCTATTGCCCAGTTCCTATTCAGTGGGTGATTGCAGTTCCGGTCCCATTATCTGCGCAGAACCGGGAAATAGTCTCCCTCGATCGACCGACGGTTCGCGCATCGATTTAATCGTAGGTGGAGACATCACAGGTAATGCTAACTGGGGCATGAATTCGGGAAGTGCTCGCATCGGCGGTAACATCAATGGTGTTAGCATCACTACTGCATCTGGTAGTCCTAACACGATCGTCTCAGGTCTGGGAGTGAATATACCCTTTGACTTTGACGCAACAAAAACTAATCTGATTGGCGACTCGGCATCCCTGAGTACCCTGCTTGACACGGTCGGAACCTCTGTCGAACGCACGGCATGGAGTCTGACCCTCGCGGGTACGGATCCGGACCTGAACGTTTTCAACATTGATGCTGCCACCTGGGCTGGTTCGACCGGTTTCACCCGTTATATTGATGTCCCAGAAGGCTCCCAAGTAGTGATTAACGTCTCTGGTGAAACAGTAGACATTAGTGGCGGTCAAGTCAACTTTGGTACTGCTGGCTGCTTGGATCCAATTTTCGGTATTTTTCCATCATGTCAAAACCCGATCGAGGCTGCTTCAAACACCATTGTCAACTACTACGAAGCGACAACTATTAACATGAACGGGTTCGAGCATCAGGGTTCTATGTTGGCCCCCACGGCTACACTCACAATCAGTGGAGGTGCCATTAACGGTCAAACTGTTGTCGCCTCTGCTAATACCAGCAATGGCTTTGAATTTCACTATCGGAATTTTGGAGGGTCTTTCTTGGATGATAGCCTCTTCCCTAACACTTCTACAGATCCCGATACTGGTTCTGAAAACACTGACAGCACTCCGACAACTCCTGATTCTGGCTCAGATATAGCACAAGTGCCCGAACCTGCAACAGTTTTAGGTTTATTGGGGTTGGGAGCATTATGATTAGCAAGCAGCATTTTCCGCAAGACAAAACAATCCTAGGTTGATTTTCTCTAGCTGACTGCCTGCAAGTCAAATCTCTTGCATTAAAGATTCTAAACTAATTAATAACTGACCTGGATTGTACTATGCTAAGTATGCCAGGTCAGTTTAATTTTAGAGCGAAAGACAGCTACCAACTTAAGACGGGACAGCCCATCATGCAAGACTTCCAGCCCACAGGGACTTCAGCGGATCGCTTGGGCAAAGTTGTCCCGCGAATGCGTTGGTAGCCCGAAAGACCACCAGCGTAGCGCCATCGTTATCAATGTCTTCAAATATACCCTAGGATAGATGATATTGATATTAATTGCCTATTTACCCTCAAAGCGTCACAACCTCAAGTTGGCCCCTGCTAGAAAAAATACTGAGTTTATGATATGGTATTGCAGTTGCCTCCAAGAAGAGTAGAAAGGGAATTCATTTCTGAGGGACGGGTGTAGTTGTGACACGCCGACATAAGCATATCATAGCTTTGAACAAGGATATATGAATAAAAAATTTGGAACTGGTTTGGCTACGGTCCTGCTGCTAACGGGGATAGGATTATCAAATCTCACCGAACAAAAACAAGTTTCATCTGTTGGCTCTTTTGATAACCACCGAACAAGTACAGCAAAGGGCTCTTTATCTGACTTAGTCTCTCTTTTAAGAGATATTTGGCCAGTGGAATCGTCCGCTTGGGCCTCGGAGGCGATCGCCCCATCGGGGCAAAAGCACTGGCGCGGTGGCAGCAACTATGCTAGGGGTTATAGCCAGAAGGGTTTGGCTTCCTGGTATGATCCAGGTTTTCATGGTAATCTGACCGCCAATGGCGAAATCTTCAACCAGTACGATCTGACAGCTGCTCATCCTCACTTACCCTTTGGCACCTGGGTGCGGGTGACCAATCTGAATAATAACCTCAGTGTAGTGGTTCGCATCAACGATCGAGGTCCATATATACGAGGTCGGATCATCGATCTTTCAGCTAGCGCGGCGCGGATGGTGAGGATGCGACAGTCTGGGGTAGTTCCAGTGCGTGTAGATATTCTGGGCAGGTAACCCCATGCATTCATAGGTTTCAAATATAAGCTATCAGCAATGAGTTGCTGATAGCTTAAGATTTATGGCTGAAGTAAAAAGATTTGTGGTTTCTGCCCGTGCTTGGCATATCATGAAAGCAGGGGATACAATTCCGTACAGCTATGACAGAGGGAGAAAAAAAGTGCGTCTGTTTACGACGGTTGCGGCACTGCGCTGTTACTTAGAACAGCAGCGTAGCTTCTGCGAGAGCAAAGATAATGAGTCAATTGGACATAAATCGATCGGTCTAGTGCCGACGATGGGAGGATTACATGCTGGTCATCTGAGCTTGATCGCACGGGCGAGGCGAGAAAATGATATCTGTGCAGTCAGCATCTTTGTCAACCCTCTGCAATTTGCCCCGACGGAGGATTTGCAACAGTATCCCCGCAATTTGGAACAGGACCGGCAACTATGCACCCAAGCTGGGGTGGATGTAATTTTCGCCCCGACTGCTGTGGAAATAGGAGTCGAAAATGGCATCACGACCACGGTGGTTCCGCCTGAGTCTATGATTAAGCGGTTGTGCGGTCTCTCTCGATCGGGGCATTTCCAGGGCGTGGCCACGATCGTGACTAAACTATTTAACATCGTAAAGCCTCAGCGGGCCTATTTTGGTCAGAAAGATGCCCAGCAACTGGCAATTATCCGCAGTCTGGTAGCTGACTTGAACTTAGGAGTCTCTATTGTTGGTTGTCCGATCATCCGAGAAGAGTCGGGACTGGCATATAGTTCCCGCAATCAGTATCTGACAGCGTCGGAAAAAGCAGTCGCCTCAGTATTATATCGCGGCTTGCAGGAAGCCGAACGGCTATTTAAGGGAAAAGAGCGATCGCGCCAAGCTTTGCTGTCAGCATTCGAGTCCCAAGTAGCAGAGGAAAAACAGGTGCAGCTGGAGTACATTGATTTAGTTGACCCAGATACCCTGATCCATTTGGACAAAATAGAAGATCAAGGACTGTTAGCCTGCGCCGCCCGTGTCGGTTCCACCCGCTTGATCGATAATATTGTATTGCGGGTACGCCAGCCAATAGTGGCGATCGATGGTCCAGCGGGGGCCGGAAAATCCACTGTCGCCCGTCTAGTGGCTGAGGGTTTAGGACTACTTTATCTTGATAGTGGGGCCATGTATCGGGCTGTAACCTGGTTAGTGCTACGATCGGGTATCGATGTGACAGATGATCCAAGGGTAGCAGAATTAGTTAGCAACTGTCAGATCCAACTAACTCCTACAGAAGTATGGATCGATAGTCATAACATTACTCAAGCAATTCGTAGCAGTGAAGTGACATCCCAGGTATCGGCGATCGCAGCCCAAAAAGCCGTGCGTCGAGTCATGGTTAAACAACAGCAAAACTGGGGCCAAAAAGGAGGCATAGTTGCCGAAGGGCGGGACATTGGCAGTAATGTGTTCCCCGATGCGGAACTGAAAATCTTTTTAACAGCTTCTGTTGGAGAACGGGCACGCAGGCGTCAGCAAGATTTTGCCAAACAAGCAGCCGATAATATTAGTCTAGAACAGTTGGAGAAAGATATAAGCGATCGCGACTTATTCGACAGCAGTCGCAGCATAGCGCCCTTGCGAAAAGCAGCTGACGCCATTGAACTACAAACAGATAATCTCAGCATTAATGAAGTAACGGAGCGAATTATTAGCCTCTACCGCCAGAAAGTAACTCCCCAGTCAGTTGCGTAGGACTTCTTGAGAAGTTGAGAAACCTGGTTTCTTGAATAAACCTGGTTTCTGGCAGGGCTATTTCATTTTCCCAAAACGCCCTCATCCCTTAGCCAGCAAACACTCTAGCCCGCGCAGGCGGGCGAAAGTTCTTGTAGCCGCACCCCTCCACTGCTCGGCCTGGGAACGGGTGACAGCGATCAGGTAGCAATGTTATAACTCTGGGTTTCTGGGCATCTTTTAGTTCACAAAAAAATAGGATCGCTAATAGCTAATTGCTGATAGCTTCTCTTGGGAAGAATAGACAGATACCGTCCCATGAGAGCGTGCCCACTGGCGATAATGCAATAGCAGTTGGTTCATCAATCGTTGTTTAATCGTCAATAGAACACTTGCCAGCAGAGTATTTCCCGATGCCTCCAGAATTGACGCAGGTGTGAGGTTCAAGGGAGGAGGCACTTCTACCTTCACCTCTAAATCCGCCTTTCCTTTCAAGTAAGTGAGGCCATCTCGCTCTTCGGGATAAAGTTTCCCTACCAGTTTAAAAGCAAACCCTTGATTGATATACTCAATCCCACGAATTTCACAGGCTACTGACTGCAATTGAATCGTTCCATTGTCCCCCGCCCACACTCTCATATCGACCATTGGTTGAAACGAGAAAATCATAAAGGTCAGTGGGCGCATTTTCAGGCGAAAATACTCCTCCTGTAGCTGCAATATCTGACTAGAACAGGTCAAGGCATCCACCAAGCGCTTCGGCTTGCGCAAATAATGCCGAATCGACTCATCGGGCACCGCCAGTTCAACCGATTGGGAAGCAAAAAACCGAGTATACATGAGAGATCTGTTAAAGTAAGTTACCTTGTGTAAATATATTTGACAATTTTTAAGCTTATCTCACTCAGTGTCAGTTGTGGGTGCGTAGGGCGGGCGTCTCGCCTGCCCGGGTGCGTAGGGCGGGCGTCTCGCCTGCCAGTCAGTTGAAAGCAAAAATCCTTATGCAAAAAGGTTGATATTATCCTATCCAATGGTATAATAATCCACGCGACATTAACCATAAATCTGATTTAGTATGACAATAGTAGTGCTCGTGGGTTCCAACTCGCCCACGAACAGAGATAATCAGCCAATAAGCAATAAGCAATAAGTAATATAAAATTTTCCGCAATTTATTCTATGGCAGTATTGATCGCCCATCTAGGGCCTACAGGAACTTATTCAGAAGCAGCTGCTCTAGCTTGTGCCCGCTCGCTGCACGATCGAGGAGAGAAAACGCTTTTATGTGGTTGTCCCAGTATTGCCCAGGTGCTCAAAACGGCAGCACAAGATCGAGCCCAGCTAGCAGTTGTGCCAGTGGAAAATTCTCTAGAAGGTACTGTCACGATTACCCTAGATACCCTATGGCAACTGGACAAGCTGCAAATCCAGCAGGCTTATGTGTTGCCAATTTCTCATGCACTGCTTACACTTGCTAGCAACCTGTCGGAAATTAAAACAGTTTATTCTCATCCTCAGGCCCTGGCTCAGTGCCAGGGATGGTTGGAAAAATTCCTGCCAGAAGTTCAGTTAATTCCCACTAACTCGACCACCGAAGCATTACAGTATCTACACTCAGATCATCAGGCTGGCGCGATCGCCTCTCACCGATCAGCATATCTCTACCATATCCCCGTGTTAGCCTACCCCATCAACGACCATCCCGACAACTGTACGCGCTTCTGGGTGCTCAGTCTACAACCATTTCCCTTCTTCGGCCGAACCTATAAGGATAAAAGTCATACCTCGATCGCTTTTAGTTTTCCCGCCAATGTTCCAGGAGCCTTAGTCAAACCACTACAGGTATTTGCCAGTCAGGGGATTAACCTCAGCCGCATAGAATCTCGTCCCAGCAAGCGATCGCTCGGAGACTATGTTTTCTTTCTGGACCTGGAAGCCGACGCCAAAGCCCCATCAACCCAAGCCGCACTTGCCGAACTAACAGCTTACACTGAAATCATGAAAATCTTTGGCAGCTACAACATTCAAATCTTTACCAATGATGAATTATGAATTGCTAATTGCTAATCGAGAATTGTTAATTGACTATTCAACCATTCTCCATTTTCAATTCCCCATTCTCAATTTTATTCGTTATTATTAAAGCCATTGAATGTGTCCTTGAGCGCCGTGCGGGCCACTAACTGATTGCGAGTGTTGTTCAGAATTTCTGCTTCCCGTTCCAGTCTATCCGACGTGGATTGCATTTCTAGTAGGGCTTGTTGTTCCCCCGCTGCACCATATAGATTGCTAGCCACCCAATAAGACAATTCTCTCGGTAAGTCAGGAATTTTTTCTGGCAATTCTATTTCTTTATCAGTCAGCTTTGCCGATAGATGAACTACATCCTTTAGCAGCTGATTTACCGAAGCCGCCAGCGGTCTCAAGTCCTTTGCTAGCGGCTCATCCGAAATCCACTCTACCAACCCTACCCGATAGGGCTTTTCCCTAACATACTCCAACACCCGGAATCGCTGCTGTCCGAGGGTCAACATTTTCATCCGATCGTCTGGCAGGCGTTGATATTGCACAATTTCTGCACAGCACCCCACCGGTGCTGTTTTTTCTTGCACCGGATCCCACATCAACACTCCAAAGCGGTGATCTTCCTCTAGGATCGTGTTCATCATCATCCGGTAGCGAAACTCGAAGATGTGCAGTGGCAGTGGTCTGCCGGGAAACAGCACAACTTCCGCTAGGGGAAACAGGGGCAGTTCTCGGACACCTATAGATGAAGAGGATGTCATTTTTCTTTCCATCCCGGGTAATGGTTAATTGTTATTGCAATTTTAACAAAACTACAGTTTTACCTCAATATCCACACCCGCCGGTAAATCCAGCTTCATCAGCGCGTCTATCGTTTTCGATGAAGGCTGGTATATATCTATAATCCGCCTATGGGTGCGAGTCTCAAAGTGTTCGCGGGAATCCTTATCCACATGGGGCGATCGCAGTACGCAGTATATACGACGCTTTGTTGGTAGCGGAATTGGCCCTATTGTCGTAGCATTGGTGCGATTTGCTGTATCCACTATTTTTTCGCAACTTGTATCTAATAAATGCCGATCGAATGCTTTCAGACGAATTCTTATTTTCTGCTGCCCTATTGCTGCCATTTTCTCACTCTGATTAACTTGTCAAGGTTCTGTTCGGTGGGTACTGCCAGTGAGCGAAGCATTTGCCGAGATTATTCTGCGCCAATACTCCGCCCAGTACCCGACTCTTGCGGTCTACTTTACGATTTTCGAGACCACACCCGCACCGATCGTGCGACCGCCTTCGCGAATAGCAAAGCGCATCCCTTGCTCGATCGCGATCGCATTTATCAGTTCCACATTCATCTTGATCCGATCGCCAGGCATCACCATTTCTGCCGTACTGCCATCATCCGCCGTAAAGGACTTAATCGTACCCGTTACATCCGTGGTCCGCACGTAGAACTGAGGACGGTAGTTAGGGAAGAAAGGAGTGTGCCGACCACCTTCTTCCTTTTTCAGCACATACACCTCCGCCTCAAATTCCGTGTGAGGATTGATCGAACCGGGCTTAGCTATCACCATACCCCGTTCCACCTGATCCTTCTGAATCCCCCGGAGCAACAGTCCCACATTATCCCCGGCCATCCCTTCATCCAGCGTTTTCTGGAACATTTCCACACCTGTCACCGTGGTACTGCGGGTGTCCTTGATGCCCACCAGTTCCACTGTTTCACCAATCTTTACCTTGCCCCGTTCGATCCGACCGGTTGCCACTGTTCCCCGACCAGTGATCGAGAATACATCTTCCACCGCCATCAGGAACGGCTTATCCACCTCCCGCTCTGGGGTGGGGATATTAGCGTCTACTTCATCCATGAGTGCCAGGATTTTATCTACCCACTCATTTTCACCCTTGCCAATGCTCGGGTTTTTTGTCAGAGCCTCCACTGCCTCTAATGCCGATCCGGCGACAATGGCAATATTATCACCATCAAATTGATAATCGCTCAACAGTTCCCGGACTTCCAGTTCCACCAGCTCCAGCAGTTCCTCATCGTCCACTTGGTCTTGCTTGTTCAAAAATATCACCAGGTTCGGAACACCTACCTGACGTGCCAGCAGGATGTGCTCCCGGGTCTGGGGCATTGGCCCATCTGCTGCTGACACCACCAGGATCGCCCCATCCATTTGAGCCGCTCCGGTGATCATGTTTTTCACGTAGTCAGCATGACCGGGGCAGTCCACGTGAGCGTAGTGCCGATCCTCCGTTTCATACTCCACGTGAGCCGTATTGATCGTGATCCCCCGGGCTTTTTCCTCCGGTGCCGCATCTATATCTGCGTAAGCTTTCGCCTTTGCCTTTCCTTGTGCCGCCAGGGACATAGTTATTGCGGCTGTCAGTGTTGTTTTCCCGTGGTCAACGTGACCAATGGTACCTATGTTTACGTGAGGCTTATTCCTTTCAAACTTTGCGCGTGCCATACTGATGTATTAACAATGTCTAACCATTTTAGTGAGCGATCGAGATTTTTCCCTGGGGATGAACCATTCTTTTACGCTTTTTTCAAGCCAACATCCTCATCCCCAGCGCCTTTCCCCTAGGCCGAACCTTTGTTCTTAGCAATGATGACTTCTGCCACATTCCGAGGCACCTCCGAGTAGTGGCTAAACTCCATTGAGAATATACCACGACCTTGAGTTTTCGACCGGATATCTGTAGCATAGCCAAACATCTCTGCCAATGGTACTTTAGCAGATACCTGGCTAATCCCCTCTTCCGTACCCATGCCTTCTACTTGGCCCCGACGGGAATTCAAGTCTCCAATCGCATCGCCGATGAAGTCTTCGGGTACTTCTACTTCCACCTTCATCATCGGCTCTAACATCACCGGTGATGCCTTGGTGACTGCCTCTTTGAGCGCCATCGAGCCAGCTATTTTGAATGCCATTTCCGAGGAGTCTACTTCGTGGAAAGACCCGTCTACCAGGGTGACTTTCATGTCTATCACCGGGTAGCCTGCTAAAACTCCCGATTCGCATGCTTCTTTCATCCCTTGTTCTGCTGGGCCTATGTACTCTTTCGGCACCGCCCCCCCTACTATTTTGGAGACGAATTCAAAGCCGCTCCCTGCCTCTGCTGGTTCTAATTCGATCACCACGTGACCGTACTGACCTTTCCCACCACTCTGGCGGATAAATTTACCCTCAGCCTTGACCGCCTTGCGAATCGTTTCCCGGTATGCTACCTGAGGCGCACCTACGTTTGCTTCCACCTTAAATTCTCGCAGCATCCGGTCTACCAGAATTTCCAGGTGTAATTCGCCCATTCCCGCAATCACGGTTTGGTTGGTTTCTGCATCCACGCTTACCCGAAATGTGGGGTCTTCTTCCGACAGAGATTGGAGTGCTTTCGATAGCTTCTCCATATCTTGTTTGGTTTTAGGCTCCACTGCCACCGATATTACTGGTTCTGGGATGTACAGAGACTCGAGAATCACTGGTTCCTTCTCATCACAGAGGGTATCTCCTGTAAAGGTGTCCTTCAAACCCAAAGCTGCTCCTAAATCTCCAGCTCTCATTTCGTCTACCTCAATGCGATCATCTGCTTTCAAGACAATCAGGCGGGAAATTCGCTCTTTCTTGTTTTTGGTTGAGTTGAGGACGTAGCTTCCTTTCTGCAACACGCCGGAGTATACCCGGATAAATGTCAGGCGGCCATAGGGGTCTGCCATGATTTTAAACGCCAATGCTGAGAACGGCTCTTCATCGTCTGCTTGACGAGCTACTACTTCCCCGTCTGGCAAGGTTCCCTGAATTGCTGGCACGTCTATTGGCGCTGGCAGGTAGTTTACTACTGCATCCAGCAGTAATTGCACCCCCTTGTTTTTGAAAGCCGAACCGCACAGCACTGGCACGATCGTACCGTCAATTGTACCTTTCCGCAGGGCCGTCGCTATTTCTGCTTCCATCAGTTCTTCCCCTTCCAGATACTTTTCTGTGAGGGCATCATCTGTTTCTGCTACCGACTCGATCAGCTTGGCACGATATTCTTCGGCCACTTCCAGGATTTCTGCTGGAATTTCCGCGTCTTCGATATCTGTACCCAGGTCGTTGGTGTAGATCTTGGCTCGCATTCGCACCAAGTCTACAATGCCTCTGAATTCCCCTTCGCTGCCAATCGGCACCTGTATGGGCACTGCGTTGGCACGGAGGCGATCGCGGAGCTGCTCGTATACCTTAAAAAAGTTTGCCCCTGTTCTATCCATTTTGTTGACAAAGGCAATCCGAGGCACACTATACCTATCTGCCTGCCGCCACACCGTTTCTGATTGCGGCTGAACGCCACCCACCGAACAGAATACAGCGATTACGCCATCTAGCACCCGCATGGAGCGTTCCACCTCGATCGTGAAGTCTACGTGACCCGGGGTATCAATAATATTGATTTGATGATCCCTCCAGTTCGTGCTGATTGCCGCCGCCGTGATGGTAATCCCTCGCTCTCGCTCCTGGGCCATCCAGTCTGTTACTGCGGTGCCATCGTGGACTTCACCAATTTTGTGAACCACGCCCGAATAAAACAGAATTCTCTCTGTTGTCGTCGTTTTACCCGCATCTATGTGGGCGGCAATTCCCATATTCCGCACTTGCTCCAGCGGTACCGTTCGTGCCACAATTACCTCCTTCGATTGCGTTCTTTCTTACTGCTTGTTTACAATTCTATACTGCAAACGGTCAGAAACTGCGCTTTTTTATGCAGCCAATATGTCTGGAGCGAGGGGGGGGGTCCAATTGAGAGATCCTTGCGCTCCATGAGATACTCCCCCCGTTCGCGCGCAGCAGCTAGCAATCTCCCCGCCCACAGCACCTGGAGATTGCTTCGGGGGGTCCAATTGATTTGCTGACTACAATTAAGACTTTTCCGATCCTCCCTCGCAATGACACTTTCGCATCGTCCAAGCGCAAGTCGATCCCTTTGAGAGTATATACTTTTTTTCACCAAACTGGTAATTGGGGATTTGTTATTTTGCATTTCTCACCGACCCATTCACCAGTCCTCTTCCGGTTTAGTACCGATAATGGGCAAAAGCCTTATTTGCCTCGGCCATTCTGTGGGTTTCTTCCCGCTTGCGAATGGCATTCCCCGTTTCGTTAGCCGCATCCATCAGTTCGTTCGCCAACTTGTTGATCATTGATTTGCCCGATCGGGCCCGAGAGAATCTGATCAACCAGCGCAGGGCCAGACTTGTGCCCCGGTCAGCACGCACTTCCATCGGCACTTGGTAGGTAGCACCACCCACCCGCCGCGCCTTTACTTCCACCAGAGGCGTCGTATTCCGCACTGCCTTTTCAAACACTTCTAGAGGCTCTGTCCCCATTTTTTCTTCAATGGTCTTCAAGGCCCCGTAAACTATTCTCGAGGCCAGGGACTTCTTGCCATGCTTCACTATCCGCCTGATCATCATACTTACCAGGCGGGAATTATACACAGCATCTGGGGGGACAGCACGTTTTTTCGTTACACCACGACGAGACATAATCAGCCTTTCTTTTATCTAACTAATGCAGTTTGAACCTTTCCGAGCGCAACCCACCGGACCAAAATGGTCCGGCAGACCTGGCGTCTTTCCTACCAGTATCACTTAACATAGCGCGATCTAATATTATCGCGCATGTCAAGTTATACTGCCATGCCCTCTGCGCTATTCAGCCCGCAACCCTGTTCCTGGCCTCCGTGGCCTATTTCGGACGTTTAGCTCCATATTTCGATCTCCCCTGACTGCGGTCCTTCACACCTGCCGTATCCAGGGTGCCGCGAATGATGTGATATCTTACACCGGGCAAGTCCTTCACCCGACCTCCCCTAATCATCACCACTGAGTGTTCTTGCAAATTGTGACCTATTCCTGGGATGTACGCTGTCACCTCAAATCCAGATGTCAGGCGCACCCGCGCTACTTTGCGGAGGGCCGAATTTGGCTTTTTCGGAGTTGTTGTGTAAACTCTGGTGCAGACGCCGCGACGCTGAGGACAACTCTTCAGAGCCGGTGATTTCGTCTTCTTTTGGACTTTCTGGCGTTCGCTACGAATTAATTGTTGTATAGTGGGCATGTGTTACGCCGTATCTGGCTTCTTTTCGGTAAATCATCACGACAATTGCTTATTGTAACTATTTTCTCTAGTCTGTGTCAATTTTTTTTTCAATGGAAAAGGAGTTTCCACAGCCGCAGGTTTGCTTCGCCTTCCGGTTGTGGAAGCGAAAGCCTCCCCCCATCAGGTCTTCTGAGTAATCTATAGTCAAGTCTTCTATATATTCGGTCCCGCTGGCATTTACTACCACTTGCATCCCTTCACATTCATATATCTGGTCTGACTCTTGCACCTGGTCGGATAACTCCATTGTGTAAGCCCAGTCCTGGCAACCACCGGCTATTACTCCCAGCCTCAAGAACGCCTTCTGGTTCTGATGCTTTGATTTCCTCTGCCTGATTTCGACCGCTGCTGCTGGACTCAATTTAATCATCTTTTCTATATTTTTAGCTACATTTGGTTTATTATACCTTTAACCTTGCGCTCCATCTAGCTTGGCGCAAGGTCTAATTTAGCGAGTTATATCTGTAGCGCCCCTGTTTTTTCTTGGCCTTATTTGGACTCTGTGCGGGCGTAGTCATCTTGGAAGCGAATGATGTCGTCTTCTCCGAGGTATTCACCATTCTGGACTTCGATCAGAACCAAGGGAATGACTCCTGGGTTTTCTAAGCGATGAGCGGTACATTGGGGCACGTAGGTAGACTGATTACTGTAAATCATCATCTCTTGCTCGCCGCAGATCACCTTGGCTGTACCTGAGACTACGATCCAATGTTCGCTGCGATGGTGGTGCATTTGCAGGCTCAGCCGGTGACCTGGCTTGACTTCAATCCGCTTAATTTTATATCCCCGCCCTTCTTCTAGCACTGTGAAGGAGCCCCAAGGTCGCAGTTCTGTGGCCGCAACTCCTTTGGGTGCTGCTGCTGCTGGTAATGGTAGGGCCTTATGAAGAGTAGTTTCTTGTAGTGTGCTCATCTATATGTCTCCTTGAGATAATCTGGTGACAATGGCATCAATCTGATGCCATATCCGCCATGATTTCCATTCCACCACCCGCTTGTACCGGGTCTACTAACCCAAACATAACAGATGATCCCGACCTGGTGTCATCCGCGATCCTGCTCTGGAAGCCATTCCACATCAAATCTTCATATTACACCATTTTACCTTTACATCACCCTTACAGTACAACAGTTAGCACCGGTTCAACCCAAACGGCAACGAACTGATTGAATTTGACTAACCGCCCCTACAGCAAGTTGTACCATAGTCAGTCTGTTCCTACCGGTGGGGTTCCCGGCTGAGTTCTAGACGATCGGGCCATTAATAAAACGCTGACATTTTAACTTCTCTGTGAACTACTGCCAAGTTGCACTTGATTGTGCCACGAGCGAACGGGTACATGAGCTATGATTGATAAACATAGAGCACGATCCCTCGGAGTTGCTGTCTGCAGGTGGATGGGGTCGAGCCGGGAATCGCTTCCCGACCCTCCCTTGAGGAACCGGACTTGCGATTTTCACCGCATCCGGCTACTGGGTACTAGGCCCTTTTCATAGGTAGACTTAATAGGAATTACTTCCGTTAGCCCTTGCCGCCTGTCTTTTCTTCCCTTTCCTGGTTTAGCGAGTGGTTGTTCTGATAACCGTTAGTATCACCATTTTCAAGTCAGTTTTACCAGTTATCCATACCTTATCCTCCACTTGCGTTTCGGATTAGTTCCGTGGCTTTTTAGGATTACTCATTCCAGCAGCTTCCTAGTATCACCGACCCACGTCAGCGCTGGCTACCCAGCATCATCTACATTACTGTAGATGTTATCCCAGGAATTACCCCGGGCATTCGCTTCTTGGGCCATCCCTCCCCCCGTGGCTTGCGCTTAACATCTAACTTGTCCTGATGGACAGCACACGAGAGGTTACTTCGTTCCCTAACAACATTTCGCGATACCTTTAGGTCCACACTATACCCCGGGAGCTATTTGAGTACTATATTAGCCAGAGTCTAAAACTAATACTAGCTACCATTTCCTTTTTAGGCCAGCGCATATAGCCTTATTTCGCTGGTTCCTTATAACGAGGCTTGCACATGTTTGCCTGCTCTAACCTTGGATATCTTTCCTAGCGGCGTCACCGGCTTAGGCTGCCAGTTATTCTACATTTGAGTCCTCGCTTAGCACCACGATGATGTCGCTTCGTAGCACCGAGGACCGGTGTCACCCCCGTACCTGGGGGGAGGGGAATTTAACCCCCATGCGGTCAGAGTTCCCGGCTAATGAAACCGGGCTAGCGTTCCGTGTTTGACCACGTTAGGCTAGAACGAATCGCACAAACTCCTGAAGGCTGTGATGGGGCGATCGCTCCTTTAACTCTCTAGTCCTGCCCCTGGCATGCTAGACTATTAGAGCGCGATTATTTATCTTCTCTCCTTAAGTCACGAGAGTAAACTGTAATGACTCGGTATATTATTTATCTAAAAATGAAGTAAAAAAGAAGAGCGTCAAATCATGAATTGGTAGCCGAATAAAAAATGAATAAACAGCAAATATTCAGGAGAAATACAATGATGAATAAGGTTCAAAAGCTCGAGCGGGATACAGCTTATGAAACGGAACGAGATGCTTGTGGGGTGGGTTTAGTGGCTAACCCCCAAGGTGGGGCTCAGCATGATATAATAGTAGAGGCATTGTCGGGTCTGATTTGCATGGAACATCGGGGTGCTTGTAGTGCAGATAATGATTCCGGTGATGGTGCGGGACTGATGACGGCTATCCCTTGGGAGTTGCTGCAAGCTTGGTTTGCACGGGAACAGTTGGAAATGCTAGCAAAAGAACGTCTGGCGGTGGGGATGATGTTTCTGCCTCAAGACCCGGCATTGGCTACCAAATCACGGCAGGCGATCGCCGAAATAATTACCTTGGAAGGGTTACAGGTGCTGGGATGGCGAGTAGTGCCAACGCAACCGGAGTTACTGGGGGTGCAAGCGCGGGAAAATGAACCTCAAATTGAACAGGTTGTGGTTTCCTCCCCGAACAGTAAGGGGGAAGACTTGGAACGGTTGTTGTATATAATTATGAAGCGAATTAGTAATCGGATTACAGATTGCTATGTTTGCTCTTTTTCTAGTCGCCAAATTGTTTACAAAGGCATGGTCCGATCGGCCGTGCTGGGTGAGTTTTATCTGGACTTGAAAAACCCAGCTTATAAGAGCCCCTATGGTATTTTTCACCGCCGCTTCAGCACGAATACTATGCCGAAATGGCCCCTGGCTCAGCCCCTACGGATGCTGGGACATAATGGGGAGATTAATACCCTGCTGGGCAATATTAATTGGATGAAGTCCCGCCAAGGAGATCTTGACAGTGATTTATGGGGCTCACGCTTGGAAAAATTGCTGCCCATTGTCAATAAGGCACAGAGTGATTCGGCGAATTTAGATAATGTGATGGAGTTGCTGGTGCTATCAGGTCGTTCTCCCACGGAAGCGCTGATGATGCTGGTGCCAGAAGCTTACAAAAATCAGCCAGAATTGGCAGAACATCAGGAAATTGTGGATTTCTATGAATATTACAGCGGCATGCAAGAGCCTTGGGATGGTCCGGCCCTGATCGTTTTCAGTGACGGACATACCGTGGGAGCGATGCTGGACCGGAATGGCCTGCGTCCGGCACGTTATTGCATGACGCGCAATGGCTATCTGCTGGTATGTTCGGAAGCAGGAGCAATTCCTTTACCGAGTGCTGATATTGTGGAAAAGGGTCGCTTGGGTCCGGGACAGATGATAGCGGTGGACTTAGAGTCCCATGAGGTGCTGAAAAATTGGGAGATTAAGCGGCGGGTCGCTAGTAAGGCACCCTATGGTGAGTGGCTGAAACGCTATCGTCAAGAATTACCGAAACAAGCTTTTGCATCGGCGACGCCGATGGAAACGGCAGAGATCCTGCGCCAGCAGCTGGCTTTTGGTTATACCTCTGAAGATGTGGAGATGGTAATTCAGGCCATGGCCCAGGCGGGGAAGGAACCGACTTTCTGTATGGGTGACGATATTCCTCTGGCGGTGCTCTCTTCTAAGCCTCATGTCCTCTATGACTATTTTAAGCAGCGCTTTGCTCAGGTGACTAATCCCCCGATCGACCCCCTGCGGGAAGGTTTGGTGATGTCTTTGCAGATGCTGCTGGGTTCCCGGGGAAATTTGTTAGCCGAAAAGCCTGAATTTGCCCGTCATTTGGAACTGGAAACCCCCGTGCTGAATGAGGCAGAGTTGGAAGCGCTGTTGAATGGTTCTTATGCCGTGGCTAATGGTTCTGCTTCGATGTCTCTCGGGAGCGCTACCCGAGAGACATCGACAGATAAATTCTCGGTAACTACTTTGTCTACTCTGTGGAACTGTAAGGCGGGACCTGATGGTTTAGCAACTTCGGTAGATCGGCTTTGTCAAGAGGCGGCCCAGGCCGTGCGCGAGGGCGCGGAGATCCTGGTTTTGAGCGATCGCTTTGATGGTCGGGTAAACGCTAAAGCGTTTACTACGAACCTTACGAACCTGATGACTTACATTCCGCCGCTGCTAGCTGTGGGTGCGGTTCACAATTATCTCAACCGCGAGGGTTTGCGCTGTCGGGCATCCATTATTATTGATACGGCCCAATGCTGGAGTACCCATCATTTTGCCTGTTTGATTGGTTACGGGGCTTCTGCTGTTTGTCCCTACCTGGCCCTGGAAACGGTGCGCCATTGGTGGAGTGACTCCAAGACCCAAAGTATGATGCAGCGCGGCAAGATCCCTGCTATGAGTATGTCCGAGGCCCAGCAGAATTACCGTAAGGCCATTTGTGCGGGTTTGCTCAAGATTATCTCTAAGAAGGGCATTTCTCTCCTTTCTTCTTACCACGGAGCCCAGATATTTGAGGCGATCGGCCTAGGACAGGACTTGTTGGCCCTGGGCTTTACGGGGACGACTTCCCGCCTGGGGGGTCTTTCTGTACGAGAGTTGGCCCAAGAGGTGATGGCTTTCCACAAACGGGCTTTCCCAGAACTGACCGTGAAGAAACTGGAGAATTTTGGCTTCGTTCAGTACCGCGTCGGCCTGGAATATCACATGAATAGCCCGGAAATGGCTAAGGCCCTCCATAAGGCGGTGACTGGTAAGGAATACGACCATTACGAGGTATATAAGCGGCATTTGGCGGAACGCCCGGTGACGGCCTTGCGAGATTTACTGAACTTGAAGGGCGATTGCGAACGCACTTCTATTCCTATTGAAGAGGTAGAACCTGTAGAAGAAATAGTCAAGCGGTTCTGTACCGGGGGCATGTCTTTGGGATCCCTGTCCCGGGAGGCCCACGAAACCCTGGCGATCGCCATGAACCGCATGGGGGGTAAATCTAATTCTGGTGAAGGTGGGGAGGATCCCCTGCGCTTCAAGGTGCTAGATGACGTGGATACCAATGGTTTGTCGGCGACTTTGCCTCACCTACAAGGTTTGCGGAATGGGGATACGGCCTCGAGTGCCATTAAGCAGGTGGCTTCCGGTCGCTTTGGGGTGACGCCAGAGTACCTGATGAATGGCAAGCAGCTGGAAATTAAGATCGCTCAAGGGGCGAAACCCGGAGAAGGTGGCCAGCTACCGGGTAAGAAGGTGAGTCCCTATATTGCTACCCTGCGCCGATCGAAACCGGGCGTCCCCCTGATCTCCCCTCCCCCCCATCACGATATCTATTCGATCGAGGACTTGGCCCAGTTGATTTTTGACCTGCACCAAATTAATCCCCAGGCCAAGGTATCCGTGAAGCTAGTTGCGGAAATTGGCATTGGCACCGTCGCTGCTGGGGTGGCCAAGGCCAATGCCGACGTAATCCAGATTTCCGGTCACGATGGCGGTACGGGTGCTTCCCCTCTCAGTTCGATCAAGCATGCGGGTGCGCCCTGGGAGTTGGGGGTGACTGAGGTCCATCGCACTCTGATGCAAAATGGACTGCGCGATCGGGTTATCCTGCGTACTGACGGTGGCTTGAAAACTGGTTGGGATGTGGTGATGGCGGCCCTGATGGGGGCGGAAGAATATGGTTTTGGTTCTATCTCCATGATTGCGGAGGGCTGCATTATGGCCCGGATTTGCCATACCAATAATTGCCCGGTGGGGGTGGCGACTCAGCAGGAAAAACTGCGGAAACGCTTTACGGGTATGCCCGAACATGTGGTCAATTTCTTCTATTTCGTGGCCCAAGAGGTGCGGCAGTTGTTGGCGCGACTGGGATACCGCAGTCTGAAGGAAATTATCGGTCGGGCGGACCTGCTACAAGCAAGGGAAGGGGTGCAGTTGACCAAGACTTCGGCCTTAAACTTGAATTGCCTGTTGGAGTTGCCCGATAGCCGTTCTGATCGCAGTTGGCTAAACCATGAAGATGTTCACAGCAATGGCCCCGTTTTAGATGACCAGTTGCTAGCAGACCCGGACATTCAAAAAGCTATTAGCAACCAAGGTTCTGCGACCAAGCAGTTGGCAATTGTGAGTACGGACCGGTGCGTCGGGGCCCGCCTGGCAGGGGCGATCGCCAAAAAGTACGGCAACAGCGGTTTTGAAGGCGAGATTAATCTTAACTTTACTGGCAGTGCGGGTCAAAGCTTTGGTGCCTTCAATTTATCGGGAATGAAGCCGATCTTAGAAGGAGAAGCGAATGATTATGTGGGCAAAGGGATGCATGGTGGGGAAATCGTCATTAAACCGCCAGCAGATGCTCCCTACAACCCAGCGGAAAATGTGATTGTGGGCAATACCTGTCTGTACGGGGCTACTGGGGGGATCCTGTTCGCGAATGGCACGGCGGGAGAACGGTTTGCTGTGCGCAACTCCATGGGTAAAGCGGTAATTGAAGGCGCTGGGGATCATACCTGCGAGTACATGACTGGCGGTGTAGTTGTAGTCCTGGGTAAGGTGGGACGGAATGTCGCTGCTGGCATGACTGGCGGTATGGGCTATTTCTTGGATGAAGATGGCAGTTTCCCGGAAAAGGTTAATCTTGAAATTGTCAAGATTCAGCGGGTGTCTTCCCCTGTTGGCCAACGACAACTGCAAGAGTTGATTCAAATGCATCGCGATCGCACGGGCAGTCAGAAGGCGAAGATGATTTTGGAGAATTGGGAGAAGTTTTTGCCCCTATTCTGGCAAGTAGTGCCTCCAAGCGAAGCAGATAGTCCAGAAGCTACTGCTGAGGCGGTTACTGAAAAAGTTGCTGTGAAGGCGTAGGCACCGCCCACCATCTGCCACAGTTTAAAACCTGTGGCGGTTATAATTTTGTAGGGTGGGCACCGCCCACCATCTGTGTCTTTCCAGGAGGAACAAACAGATGTTAGGATTTGACAGGATTACATTTAATCCCCGGATAATGGCAGGACAAGCTTGCATTCGGGGAATGCGAATACCCGTTTCTTTGGTAGTGAATTTGGTGGCTAATGGTAAACCGGTGGAGGATATTTTAGAAGAGTACCCCGATCTAGAACCAGAAGATATTAAACAATCTTTGCTGTATGCTTCCTGGTTGACAAAAGAGAAGGTTTATTCCATCGGAGGTGCTGCAAAAATCGGATGAAATTATTAGCAGATATGGGAATTTCTCTGCGGACGGTAGCATGGCTGCGGGATGCAGGTTATGAAGCGGTGCATCTTCGCGAAGAAGGATTACAAACCCTGCCAGATGATGAAATTTTGGTTAAGGCGCGTGCTGAAGGACGAATTGTGTTAACCTTAGATTTGGATTTCGGTCAGTTGTTAGCGATGAGTGGGGAGTCTTTACCAAGTGTGATTTTATTTCGCCTCGGGAATGAGAATTACAATATGATTAATGAACGGTTGGCCTCCGTGTTGCATCAATGTGCTGCGGATTTAGAAGCAGGGGCAATTGTTTCTGTGAGTGATGAGGCGTTTCGGGTGAGGCGATTGCCAATTTAAGCTGAGTGTGGTCAAAAGTAGTTGTATTAGTGGGGAACTCTTCACAGAAAACGGTGAACGGTTGCCAACGGGCGCAAGACCACTCCAATCAATCTAATGACCATCAACGGAGAGTAGATCGAAACCGTCATTTAGATTTAATCCATGCAGGAATTGAGCCAAAGTACGTGCCAATGTCTCAATCACAGGCAGAAAAAGGGGTAGACGTAGCAATGGCTGTTGATGCTCTGCAAGTGGGACTTGAAGGACATATAGATATTGCAGTATTGGTAACAGGTGACGGAGATTTTGTCCCGTTAGTAAGAGCATTGATGAAGCAAGGAATTAGAGTGGCGGTAGCGTATTTTGAATATGAAACAGAAAATAACCACAGTTTTATAAATGACAGATTACTTACGGTTTGTAATTATGCAATAAACATAAATGCTTTGGAAAGGGATAAAAAGTATCAACCAATGTTTAAAAGTTTGTTTAGAGCGAACAAGCCCAAAAGTATTGATGAGAGAACTTATGATGACAGGAGATCAATCTAACGATCGCAATAGCGCGTACAATACTAGGACAAACCCATTTAATGTAAAACCTCCTCACAGGAGGCAGAGGAGGACGTTGCCTGCCAGAGTCAGGGAACGAGACAAGAGGTATAATTAAGATGAAAACTATAGAACTTTCAACAGCAGACAAGCCTTTATCTGCTTATGCAGAAGAATTCAGTCAAGATCTGGTTGTTTTAACATTACATGGGTTCGCGATCGCAACTAGCACTCCGGGGGGTATAAGATGAAACTTACAAACTCTGAAAAAGCCGTCATCGATCCTCGCAAACTTACAGGTTATTGTCTCAACCAAAATCATGCAGATGGTCAACACAAAGCGCGTGTATTTAAAGCAGCCCTCGATCTTAATGTAGATAATGTGGAAGAACTCAAAGCCGCGTTATTAAATGCGGTAAAAAGTTATGATGCAATTCCAGATCAAGCGAACCAGTACGGACAAAAATACATTATTGATTTTTCCATGAATCGCGAAAATAAAACGGCTATTATTCACAGCGTCTGGATAGTTAAAAACTCCGACCAAGTTCCGCACTTAGTCACTTGTTATGTTCTTTAAATTAGGAGGTTACAAAAATGAAATTACTCGATATCGTTGCTTTGCTGGAGGATCTGCCAGATATAGGTTTATATTGCGGTCAAGTCGGAACCATTGTTGAAGAATACGAACCGGGTGTTTTTGAAGTGGAATTTAGCGATACTACGGGACGTTCCTATGCTATTGAAACATTAACTGAAAATCAATTAATGCTTTTACATTATCAACCTTTGTCAACCGAAAAGTTGGCAGGGAGTGTTAGATAATACATCTCGTAGTCCAAAAGCTGGATTTCATATACCGATTTCCTTGATCGCTGCACTCTGCTTCTTGTTATTGACAATTCACAATTCACAATTATGATAGAACCTCAACAGAAACCAAGCTACAAAATCTATAAAGGTTTTCGGATCCCGATGGGATTTCCTGTAGATAATTTTGCATCTGCTTTGAACTATCAAGCTCAACCGGAAGATACCTTTATTGTCACTTATCCTAAATGTGGAACCACTTGGACTCAGCATATTGTTTGGATGCTTCACCATGATGGGCAACCCTTACCTGTGGGCAAGAATATTCAGTTTTAAATTCCTTTTTTGGAAGAAGTAGGTGCTGAATTTGTTGCAAATTTACCGGATCCCAGATTTATCAAAACCCACTTTTCCTATGAATTAACACCCTTTCATCCTGAGGCCAAATATATCTATGTGGCTCGTAATCCTTTTGATTGTGTCGTTTCTTTTTACTATCACACCAAGGGCTTCGTGAAACACTATGACTTTGCAGCAGGAACATTTGAGCAATTTTTTGAATGCTTTATACGAGGAGAAGTAGATGGGGGAGATTACTTCGATCATCTCCTTGCTTGGTACGATCATAAAGCGGATAAAAATGTCCTTTTCCTCACTTATGAACAGATGAAGGCAAATACTCGGCAAGCAATTATTGAAATTGCTGATTTTTTAGGACCTGAATATTCGTCAAAAGTTAAAGATGGAGAAATTCTCGATCGGATACTACATCATAGTAGTTTTGAACAGATGAGCCAAAATCAAAGTCGTTGGTCGAGCACACGTCCTGCAGAGATGACTCCATTCATTCGTAAAGGTCAAGTGGGAGATTGGCAAAACCATTTCTCTGAAACCCAAAAGGCAAGATTACTGGAGAAATTTATTGCCAGGACCGCAGAAACCGGTATTGCAGCACTATGGCCAGACTTAATCCCCCGATCGGGTAATTTTTCCAGTCGATAATCTGCTATAACGAATGATTTGATTGGCGATCGCTGCTCGCGATATATCTGATGTAAGATAAATCAGTTCTATACTGAGTTCATCTATCTCTTGCATTGAGCAAGTTACTGTTATATTTCGGCGTGATTTCAATAAATCGCTTTCTCTGGGTAGCTTAACTAACTTTTAATTCGCGCGGGCTAATTACCGAGTATTGTATTAGCTTAACGCTTGGAAGTGCCTCCTGTCAAGTGTTACTCAAGAAAATCAAGTTCACATGTTTTTTTAAAATTACAGGGTCTCGCGATCGCAGCGAGGTAATGATTTGGGGCAACCCAGATATGCTAACATTGAGGCTATACTATATCCTAGACCGCAGCAACGGTGTCATCAGGGTAGAACGGGGCGAAGGTACAGTTTATCTCAACCCCACGGAAAAACCACTTGAAGGGGTCCGAGAAGGAATTAATATTGACGAGCATACAGCTTTCTGGCAAATCCTGGAAATGGAATCTTTGGTGCGCACTACCGACGACCCTACGGGGGATGTTTGTTCTCACGCCCGCAGTTATTCAGTCCATATCCCAAGTGAGTCTGTGCGATTCGTTCTAGCCTAACGTGGTCAAACACGGAACGCTAGCCCGGTTTCATTAGCCGGGAACTCTGACCGCATGGGGGTTAAATTCCCCTCCCCCCAGGTACGGGGGTGACACCGGTCCTCGGTGCTACGAAGCGACATCATCGTGGTGCTAAGCGAGGACTCAAATGTAGGATAACTGGCAGCCTAAGCCGGTGACGCCGCTAGGAAAGATATCCAAGGTTAGAGCAGGCAAACATGTGCAAGCCTCGTTATAAGGAACCAGCGAAATAAGGCTATATGCGCTGGCCTAAAAAGGAAATGGTAGCTAGTATTAGTTTTAGACTCTGGCTAATATAGTACTCAAATAGCTCCCGGGGTATAGTGTGGACCTAAAGGTATCGCGAAATGTTGTTAGGGAACGAAGTAACCTCTCGTGTGCTGTCCATCAGGACAAGTTAGATGTTAAGCGCAAGCCACGGGGGGAGGGATGGCCCAAGAAGCGAATGCCCGGGGTAATTCCTGGGATAACATCTACAGTAATGTAGATGATGCTGGGTAGCCAGCGCTGACGTGGGTCGGTGATACTAGGAAGCTGCTGGAATGAGTAATCCTAAAAAGCCACGGAACTAATCCAAAACGCAAGTGGAGGATAAGGTATGGATAACTGGTAAAACTGACTTGAAAATGGTGATACTAACGGTTATCAGAACAACCACTCGCTAAACCAGGAAAGGGAAGAAAAGACAGGCGGCAAGGGCTAACGGAAGTAATTCCTATTAAGTCTGTGCGATTCGTTCTAGCCTAACGTGGTCAAACACGGAACGCTAGCCCGGTTTCATTAGCCGGGAACTCTGACCGCATGGGGGTTAAATTCCCCTCCCCCCAGGTACGGGGGTGACACCGGTCCTCGGTGCTACGAAGCGACATCATCGTGGTGCTAAGCGAGGACTCAAATGTAGGATAACTGGCAGCCTAAGCCGGTGACGCCGCTAGGAAAGATATCCAAGGTTAGAGCAGGCAAACATGTGCAAGCCTCGTTATAAGGAACCAGCGAAATAAGGCTATATGCGCTGGCCTAAAAAGGAAATGGTAGCTAGTATTAGTTTTAGACTCTGGCTAATATAGTACTCAAATAGCTCCCGGGGTATAGTGTGGACCTAAAGGTATCGCGAAATGTTGTTAGGGAACGAAGTAACCTCTCGTGTGCTGTCCATCAGGACAAGTTAGATGTTAAGCGCAAGCCACGGGGGGAGGGATGGCCCAAGAAGCGAATGCCCGGGGTAATTCCTGGGATAACATCTACAGTAATGTAGATGATGCTGGGTAGCCAGCGCTGACGTGGGTCGGTGATACTAGGAAGCTGCTGGAATGAGTAATCCTAAAAAGCCACGGAACTAATCCGAAACGCAAGTGGAGGATAAGGTATGGATAACTGGTAAAACTGACTTGAAAATGGTGATACTAACGGTTATCAGAACAACCACTCGCTAAACCAGGAAAGGGAAGAAAAGACAGGCGGCAAGGGCTAACGGAAGTAATTCCTATTAAGTCTACCTATGAAAAGGGCCTAGTACCCAGTAGCCGGATGCGGTGAAAATCGCAAGTCCGGTTCCTCAAGGGAGGGTCGGGAAGCGATTCCCGGCTCGACCCCATCCACCTATGAAAAGGGCCTAGTACCCAGTAGCCGGATGCGGTGAAAATCGCAAGTCCGGTTCCTCAAGGGAGGGTCGGGAAGCGATTCCCGGCTCGACCCCATCCAGAGCAATTTCTGGCGGAGTTTAATGGCATTGTCAGCCAGGCGGTCTTGGGCAACGCAGATAACTTTTATGGCGAACGAGGTTTGCGAATTCATGGGGTTGAAGTGCGATCGATAGCTTGCAAGGATCCCAATACCCAGCAGATCCTGTTGGAGATTATTCAGGAAACCACCAACCGCCTGAATGGCTTGCTAAAACAAGAGGGGGAAAATGAGGTAAAACTCAAGCAGATGCAAGAGGAAATTCAAGCAGAAGCGCTCAAGGGAGAATTATTAGAACTGCGACGCCAGCACGCCCATGCGGAAGCTTTGATCGCAGGAGAAGCAGAGGCAATTAAGGTCAAGGCATTTTTTGAAGGTCTCGGGGATAATCTCTCCCCAGCGGATAAACTGGCTATTTTCAATACTCTGCGCAAACAGGATGCTCTCGAAGTACACATAGCCCAACCCTTGCTGCGTAAATATTTAGGACAGCATCCACTGCCCACCAGACGCTACCGGTAGTAGATAACAGTAGAATTTGTGTAAGTCCTGGTAGTCTTACAGCTTGGTAGTCTGAGGTTTTAACCTCAGACTACCAAGCTGATGTAAAATTTTGTGAATAACTGGGAGGCTCCCGTGATATTTATGTTATGCTTGTAAAAGACGCAATAGTATTTGAGTTTAGAGGCTCTTTTACCTGACCCGGCTTTCGCCATCCGGCTTATACCAAAAGAAAAAACATCGAGAGATTAAGGGACGATATGAATCAGAACCTACAACCTATTCCTACTACTTCTAATACACCTAGTATTGGCAACATGGGAGGAGCAATTTATGAGAAAATCCACGATCGAGTCAGATACTTCTCAAATAAAATTTACAGCAGTATACAGGATTTGAATTTAGACGTTGAGATGCTTAAATCTGAGTTTGACAGAACTGGAGCTTCAAAATATGTGCTCAGATTTATAGTGAAGTCAGACTTAACAGGACTTTCAAACCTAGAAGCCAGAATTAAACTTGGAGGTA
Source organism: uncultured Hormoscilla sp. (assembly GCA_963921275.4). GTDB lineage: Bacteria > Cyanobacteriota > Cyanobacteriia > Cyanobacteriales > Desertifilaceae > Hormoscilla. Next base: position 1,328,635 of record OZ001293.3, read on the forward strand.
AATTTTCGGGCTTTGATTTAGTGTATATAGGGTTACAAGACAAAAGTAGAGAAGCGATCGCATCAATAGCACAGCTTGAAGATGAAATAATAGAAAAGGTTTCCGAAAGTCCTGCAAAGGAGTCTCAAAAGCAGATTAGTGGATATACTATTTCCTGTCTGGACGCTGCATCTGTAACGGATCTGGATTTAGAAGATATAGTAGATATTTACAAAAAAACTTATGAGAGATTTGTTTGCGACATGGATCTTGTTTCCATGAGACAACTGGTTGATAATAATCTAGTTATGATTGCCAGAAGCCTGGAGCAAAATAAGATAGTGGCAATTGTCATGATTGAAATAGGGAAAATGCAGACAGAATTGGGTGAATTTAAGATTGCCGAAATTACAGAAGCTGCTACAATCAAGCTTCATCGAGGTAAAGGATTATGTAAATCTATCACTCAGCAAGCTATTAATCAACTGGATAATGTTGATTTGATCTACGCTGAATCAAGGGCAAATCATTATCCGATCAATAGAGCCTACTATAATTTAGGAATGGGATATTGCGGTAGAGTGGCTATGTTAGGCACAATAGATGGTTACAATGATGCTGAATTTAGCTCATTAACAGAGTACCGTAGCTTTAATGTGTGGGCGATCGCCAAAGAAAATCATAATTATTAATTTACCTCAATGATATTGAGCGAGAGTGATTATCGCTTGGTTCAAATCGGTAGTGGATCGGGATGTAATAGACCTCTTGCAAAAGTCTATTTAGACTACGAAATAGCAATGCTTTCAGCACCCACAATGTATCCTTTTTGGCATTTATGCAAGAGGTCTAATGATTAGAGCCACCCAAACCGCAAGCTGTCTGGATTTGCTATCATTATATCCCGATCCACTGCCCTCTCTTTTGCAGAACTGACATGCTCCGGACAACGTTCCTTATCAACATGTCTGCTCTACTCTGAAACCCGCTGGAATGGAACAACTTCGAGGAGTTCAGGATCGCTATTTCGCTCATAGTACTCTGGTTCAACATAGGTTGATATTTTGCCTTGAAAGTTACGTAGGACAACATGCCGATGACCATAGCTGAGTAGGTAGTTGGGTGATACAGTAACCTTACCACCTCCCCCCGGCGCGTCAATGACGTAGGTGGGTACAGCATACCCACTTGTGTGGCCGCGCAATCCCTCGATAATTTCAACGCCGACACTAACAGGCGTTCGGAAGTGACCTGCACCCTGAACTAGATCGCATTGATAAAGGTAGTAGGGTCGAACACGTTGCGAACCAAGCGATGAACAAGAGCCTTCTGAATCTCTACCCTGTCGTTGACCCCAGCTAAGAGAACACTTTGATTTCCCAAGGGAATACCTGCATCAGCCAAACGAGCTAAAGCTGCCTCTACTTCTGGAGTAATTTCTTTGGGGTGGTTAGCGTGAATGTTGATCCAGAGTGGATGAAACCCCTTGAGCATATTGCATAGGTCAGGAGTGATCCGTTGTGGCAGGAAGATAGGCACGCGACTGCCAATACGAACTATTTCAATGTGCGGTATAGCTCTCAACTGAGAGAGAAGATACTCTAATAGCCGGTCCGAAAGCGTCAGTGGATCGCCACCGGAAAGCAAAACATCACGCACGGATGGGGTCTGGCGTAAGTAATCTAGTTGACGCTCAAAGTCTGATTTACCGAAGGCCATACTGGGGTCCCCAACCATCCGACTGCGAGTACAGTAACGACAGTAGCTGGCACAGTGAATAGTCACCAGCATCAGCACTCGATCAGGATAACGATGAACGAGACCGGAAACCGGACTCTGCTTGTCTTCATCCAGGCTGTCAGCACTCATCCCATCAAACATTTTCAGCTCGCGAGCTAATGGTATCACTTGGCGGCGAATTGGGCAGTGAGGATCCTCAGGATCTATGAGACTGGCAAAATAAGGGGTGATATCGACATGGAATTTGCCCTCAGCACTTAGCCCCTCTTCCTCTTCGGGGGTAAGGCGAATCAGTTCTCGAAGCTGTTGTAAACTGCTCAGACGATGACCGAGTTGCCACTGCCAGTCGTTCCATAGCTCATCGGCGACATCTGCCCACAGTTCGGTACGCTGGCTGGTTAAAATCATGATCGACTTGCTTTGCTTGATTATAATGGATTACTCCCCTAATTATACCTGGAAACTCACTTTTTAGCAACCTGTGTAGACTATTTTGTTATCTAGCGGTTCTCAATCTGATGCACCGGGGGGCGATCGCCTACACCTTGCTATGGTAAGCGCATAAAAATGATTTGTCAAGCCTTTTTTCCATATTTTTCTGACTTTCTGCTTTTCTGTAGTCTCCCATTCAGTAAGTTAACGGGAAAACAGTACGCTATCCCTCGATGCTACCGGTTGCCGACTGCGCCTCAGCCCTGGCGATATCGCTATCCTTGTGAAAATTTAGAAACCTGGTTTCTGGGCATCTTTTATTTCACAAATCAATCAAAATAGTTAATTCGCAGTAGTTTCGCTAGGTAAAATGTAACGATCAGCTACGAAAAATATCATTCTCTGCCCATAATTGCGATCGAATCACAGAGGCAAAAATCACAAAAAAGTCTGTAGTAAAATATATCTATAGCTTGACAGGGTAAAGATAATCATCATGTGTCAAGCAAGCAGCAGGTGCCGACATTGTCAAATTCACAACTATTCGTCATTTGCCAGTACCGATTAATCAAGATATCTTCTTCTACCTAGGAATGGTTGTCGAAGATTTGACCCAAGAGAAAATTAGATGGATTTGACTGGGTTCGTAGTTCATCGCACGGTAAGCGGACTGTTTTTCCGCTGGCACAAAGCAAATGGCGGTCTGCTTCACTCCCACAGTGATCCGGGATACTTGGTTAACAATGCTGTCAATCTCTTCGACCAGTTCCTCCGCCAGTTCCTGGTCAAGAGCAATGATAAAAAAGGTTCTATGTCCCGCTGGGAGCGATGCCAAAGGTACAGTGTTTCAGAAGTCGCTGAATGGAAGCATCGCAAGACTCATAGAAGAGATTAAATAAAGCTCGATAAAAGTCTTGAGCTAGAACGCGATCTTCTTGACTTGATTGGGACAACATGGCAACTATCTCCTAGAGCAACTCTCTGTTTTCTCTAACTATCTTTAGATTTTTAAGTATGCGCTCTTGTCCTAGATATTCCCGTGATCGCAGTATTAATATTACGTGACGATCTTCGAGGAGTAAGGTGATCGAAAATCTCGATCGACTGTGATCGCCATCAAGTAACTGCTGGCGATCGGATAGCTAGGGAGACTCTTGCCTGAGGGGAATCTCAACGATCAACTCAGCTCCCAAGTCCGGTGCTGAAAAACAGCTGAGACTGCCCCCATGTTGTTCCACCACCGTCTGGTAGCTGATTGACAACCCTAAACCAGTGCCCTGGCCTACCGGTTTAGTGGTAAAGAAGGGGTCAAATAGGCGTAGCTGCACGGACTCGGTCATGCCCGGGCCATTGTCGGCGATCGAGATGCGCACCCGTTCCTCTTTTATCAGTTGAGTAGTAATTCGGATCTGGGGGTTGGGGATGTTCTGGGAGTCCTCTAAGGCATCGATCGCATTACTGAGGATATTCATAAATACCTGATTTAGCTCCCCAGGATGGCATTGCACCGGCGGCAGGTCGCCATACTCTTTAATCACCTGAATTTTCCGACATGCTACCTTTGTTGGGGTGGCGGTCGCCCCATCCAGTCGGTGCTGCAAGATCAACAGGGTACTCTCTAGACCTTCGTGGAGATCGACTTCCTTGAACTCAGCTTCATCCAGTCGCGAGAAGTTGCGCAGAGACAGGACGATCTGGCGGATCCGTTCCGCCCCGACCTTCATCGAGTCCATTAATCTGGGAAAGTCTTCTGTGACAAAGTCTAGTTCTATGTCGGAGGCGATCGCCTCTATTTCCGGTACCGGGTCGGGATAGTGCTGCTGATAGAGCTGTAGGATCTCCAGCATATCCCGAGCATAGACATCCGCATGGGAGAGGTTACTGTAGATAAAACTGACGGGGTTATTAATTTCATGGGCCACTCCCGCAACTATCTGACCCAGACTGATCATTTTTTCATTTTGTACTAGCTGGCTTTGGGTGCGTTGCAGTTCTCGTAAAGTCCTCTCCAGTTGCAAAGCTTTTGAGCGCTCCCTTTGAGAAGCTTGCCGCAAGGCTTCTTCTGCCTGCTTGCGTTCTGTAATATCATTATTAATTTCCAGAATGGCGAAAGGAGATCCGTTCTCGTCTCGTTGCAGGGTCCAGCGACTGGCCACCGTAATTTGCTGGCCATCCCGTTTAGTATGTAACAGTTCCCCTTGCCAATATCCTCTCTCGATACATCCCTTTTTCGCTGCCTCTTGGGAATCTTCTGGCCAGACTGTTTGTAATAAGCTGTGAACATTCGACCCGATCGCCTCTTTTTTATTCCAACCATACAGCTGCTCTGCACCATGATTCCAGTAAACCACCGTGCCATCCAGCTCTTGAATCATAATCGTATCATTAGCCAGATCCAGCATCTGAATATGTTGCCACAAAGCTGCTTCTGTCTGCTTGCGTTCTGTGATATCCAGAACCGTGCCAAACAGCTTAGTCACCTGACCTTCTGCATTTAATGTCGGTTTTCCTTTAGCTTGCACGTATCTGATTTGGCCGTCCGGTCGGATAATTCTCACGTCCAGTTCGTAAGGTTTTCCCTCTGTCAAACCTTGCTGCACCGTTTCTATCCACAACTCTCTGTCAGCTGGGTGAATTTGTTGGTCTGAGAATGTTGGTGCTGCTGCCATTGTGTCTAGTCCGAAAATGCCGAACATTTTTGCCGACCACGTCACTGCTTCTGTAGCCACATCTAATTCCCAGCTGCCTATATGTGCTACACTTTGGGCTTCTGCCAGGTTGGCTTCGCTTTTGCGCAGTTGCTCTTCTGCCAATATGCGATCGCTAATATCGATCAACAAACCATCCCAAATTATATCTCCATTAGCTTGCTTTTCTGGACGGGAAGCACCTTGCAGCCACTTAAGCTGACCGCTGGGGGTAATGAACCGTCCTTGCCAGCGCCAGGGTGCCAGGGTAGCGGCGGATTTGGCTACAGAATCGTGAAAACTTTGGCGATCGCTCGGATGAATTACATCGAGCATTAGAGATATATTAGACTGGGCTACTGTTGGCTCTATTTCCAATAGTTCCAGGCAACCAGGACTCAAGTAAGGGAAAGACATTGACCCATCCGCACTGAGTCGGAATTGATAAATCATGCCCGGTACGTTAGCTGCTAGTCTTTGGAATCTTGCTTCACTTTCGCGCAGTGCTGCTTCTGCTTGCTTGCGGGCGGTGATATCTTTTTGCACGCCAATAAAGTGAGTCACTTGACCGCCACGATCTCGTACTGGCGAAATCATCAGCTCGTTCCAAAACAGGGTGCCATCTTTGCGATAATTCTTTAAAACTACTCTCCCGTCCTTGCCTTCGCGAATGCAGGCGCGAATTTTATCTACCTCAGTTTGGTCCGTGTCCGGTCCTTGCAAAAATCTACAGTTGCGTCCTATAATATCAGATGGTCCATATCCTGTCAGCTTTTCAAAAGCCGGGTTACAATAGATAATCGGCTGGTCTGCTGCCAACATGTCGCTAATCACTACCTCGTTACTGCTAGCCGCGATCGCTGCTTCTAATAATTCTAGCCGTGCTAAATTATGCTGGCGCTCTGTGATATCCTGAAGGAAAACTGATAACCCAGATTCACTGGGATAAGCGCGGACCTCAAACCATCTGGCTGTGGGGGCATGAAAAGCTGTAAATTCTTCCACCGAGCGAGTGGTAACTGCCCTTTGATATGCTGTAAAAAACGGGTCTTCGGCATCAAAGACATCCCAGACATTTTTGCCCAGCAACTCCTCGCGCCTTTGCTGTAATGCTATTTCTGCTTGATGATTCAGATAGGTAAACCGCCATTGCTTGTCCAAGAGCAAAAATGCATCTGCCATCCTCTCCAGGATTGGGATAATTTCCGATTCTAGTTCTCTTGGGCCTGACTCTGACGATGTCTGCTCGATCTTACCTATCTCACAAGTTGCTCTGGGGCTCTCTTGATATTGCATAATCATACCTTAATCTTCTGCCCTATTCTGCTCTGCCTCTTTATATCATCTCAATTGTAAATTAAGAAACCCGGTTTTTTGGAAAAACCGGGTTTCTGGCCTACTGGTGTATGGCCGCTGACCATTCACAATTGACCATCGCCATTTCAGGCTTGTTTCCGATCCAGGCTGGACTTCGGTGCTGAATTAGGGTTGAGAATTTCCCCATTGAACCGATAGCCGACTTTGCGTACTGTCTGGATCAGGTGCGGTTGCCGGGGGTCTGCTTCCACTTTCTTACGCAGTGACAGTATGTGAGTATCAACGGTACGGGGATTATCAATGGCATCTGGCCAAGCTCTTTGCAGCAATTCTGTACGACTGAAAGGTAATCCGCCAACCTGAGCTAGGGCGTAGAGGAGACTGAACTCTTGGGGTGTCAAATCGATCAACTCTCCTTTTAACCATACACGCCTTTGCACTAAGTCAATTTTCAGGTGGCCATAGTCGAGCACTGCCGGTGGTGCCGGACTTTTCTGGCGTCGCAGCAGGGCTTCTACTCTAGCAAGAAACTCTTGAATGCCAAAAGGCTTGGCTAGATAATCGTCTGCGCCAGCTTTGAGGCCAGTGACAATATCTGTTTCTGTGTTCCGGGCAGATAGGATCAAAATTAATGATTCTTGCTGCTGGTGCAGCCACTGGCAAAACTGTAGGCCATCGCCATCGGGTAGTTCAGAGTCGAGAATCACCAGAGTCGGTTGGCACTGTTTGTATGTCTCTCTGGCCTGACGTAAATCAGCTGATTGATGCACCCGGTGTCCGGCTTGCTGCAAGTGCCAGGCTATGAGCGATCGCAGCATCAGATTTCCTTCTATTATCTGAATACCCAGAGATCCCACAATTGCGACTTCCCTTCAATTTTTCCTGGTATGTTAACAATTTTTTTTCCGAATATTGTATCTGTTGCTACAGTTATATTTCGGAATTCGTAGTTTATATTTCCTAGTTATTTTTTCTTGGGTATATATACATATTAAATTTGATAATTTCTCTCGTTCCCAGGGAGACCCTGGGAACGACGACATCGGTCAAGTATTGTCAGAAACCGGGTTTCTCCTGAGGCGAGCAACGAAATATCGGTATTTTCCCAAAAAGAAACCCGGTTTCTTGACCGACGAACTAGGAGGCAGAGCCTCCATTCCGGCTACAGGAGGCAGAGCCTCTGGAATTTCGTTACCGGGCTCCGGCCTGGTAACGAGGGCTCCGGGTAAGTCATATCAAGCTCTCGTTCCCAAGGCAGACAACAGTAGGTAAAGTTTAGTTACAATGGGATCGAGTAGCCACCATCTGCGGTCTAATGGCCGATTTTTTCAGAAAAGAACCTTCTATTGACAGCCAGTCTCGAACTGGTCTGGGGAACCCGCATGTCCCCAGGGCCTGTTTGCAGCGATGGTGTGGGCTGCTGCCTGACAGGAGCAAGCATAACTTGAAAGTAAAGGTCGGGGTTGCCGAGGTGCGGAGGTATGCCCCGACTTTGATTTTATGGCATGGCATCCGGTCGGCAGTAGGAGTTACAACAAGATCCGGACTACGCGAAGTAGATATAGAAGGATTTAGCTATGGGTTGAGTAGATGTTGGCGATCGCTGCTTGAACCTTTCTGGACAGTCGATCTGCTTTTTGCCCCCCCCTGACAATCAACTCAATAACTAATTAGGAGATTCCTACAATGCTTCAGAATGCTCAAACCATCCGCCTCTACCAAAAACTAACTGACGCCTTCGTCCAAATGTGGAACCAGGGTGATCGCTTTGATGATTTGCGCCTATATTTGGATGGCTATTTAGCTGCCTTGAGGCACTCTAGCACGATCGAACCATTTCATCTGCATCGATTAGAGGAAGAAGCTATTCGCTTTCTGTACGATCGCTCTAATTTTGACATGCCTATGCTGCAACCACAACCAGAATCTAAATATTACTAGCTAGTCTGAGATTTCAATTTTAGCATCGGTGGGTTTCAACCCACCTTTTTTTGATAATTGAGAATTTCTACCATAATTGGTATTATTTGGTCTGAAAGATGTTTTGCACCATCTTTTTATCTACCCTGGCAGCTGCTCGATCCAGTTCGGCGATCTCGCCAGAGTCTAATTGCCAACCTAGGGCACCAATATTCTCCTGGGCCTGTTCTAGGTTCTTGGCCCCGGGAATTGGGATTGTGCCTTTACTAATGCACCAGTTAATTGCTACTTGCAACATGGTCTTGTTCCTTGACTGGGCGATTGATCGCACTGTTTCTAAAAGGGTTTTAACCTTGGGCAATAGTTGCCGAAACAGCAGACCGCGAATGCCTTTGGGGAATTTCCCATTCTCAGAATATTTGCCGGTCAAGATGCCCAAGGCCAGGGGACTGTAGGCAATTAGTTTTATCCCCAGTTCGTCGCATACTTGTTTAATTCCCAGTTGGGTGACGGGATAGGTGGACAGTAAGGAATATTGGACTTGCAGGGTTGCGATCGGCACTCCCCGATCGCGAAACTTTTGCTGTACCCGTTGCAGCCGTTTTGGTCCATAATTAGATAGACCGACTCCCTTGACCAATCCTTGTTCGTAGAGATCGGCAAGGCCATCCAATAGGGGACCTTCTTGCCAGGGAGCATAGTTAGCCGTGGACCAATGCATTTGTACGAGATCCACATTTCTGCCCAGACGTCGAGCTGATGCATTGCCAGCAGAAACCATTGACTTTCTGGTTAATCTCCAGGGATAAGCGGCCAGTTTGGTAGCAATACAAATATTGTCTTTGTTGACACCAAGATATTCCCGAGAAAAGCGTCCCAGCAGCATTTCACTGCGTCCGTTCAGTCTCCCCGTGCCATAGGAATCGCCTGTATCGAATAAGGTGACGCCGTTTTCGACACAAAGGTTAAAGACTGCTTGTAACTGGTCGTCCATGCTTTCATCATATCCCCATAGCAGCCTGTTTCCCCAGGCCCAAGTCCCGCACCCCATGATTGGCAGGGAGAGTGTTTGCTTTGTTTGTTCCATATTCAATCTTTTATGTTCTTGATACCATTTTCTCTCGATCGAGCGTGTCTCGCTGGGAACGGAGTTGGGAGGCTCTGCCTCCATTTAGGCCACTGGAGGCAGAGCCTCTAGCATTTCGTTACCAGGCTCTGGCCTGGTAACGAGGGGAGTCGCCGCCGCCAGAAACTATTTCACACAATTAGCCAAGTGGCCAGACCGATAATTGATGCTGAACTGACCCTCCCTATTATCTTCTTGTATTTTATAGGTTTCGAGATTTAATGTCAAGCTCCGTCCATCTATTAATCCAATTACCAAATCAGAACCTGCAACTGTCATTCCTGCTGCTATTTCCGGTAAGTCCTCGATCAACTCGATCGAGCAATCATAATTGTTGAAAAGTAACACTTCCAGTTCTGTGAGGACAATAGTCCGAAACTCCATCGTGAAAATATTGAAAATATTTTCGTGCATTGGCATAGATAAACGAATGCGACCAGATTGCAAATATATTGCTACTAAATGTTGGTCCACTCCTACCCAGAGGGTAAGCTCATCCTTTGATGGCATAATAACCGGTTGAATGATCGTGGAACTTCTCCAACTGATTCCATAACGCCCCAAGGGTTGGCCTAAATCTAGGAGGGCAAATTGATGATGGCAGTCATGAACTATTATCCGACGCACTCCTTCAATCAGATTGAATTCTGCTTGACTAATATGTTGAAGTTTCATGTTTAAAGAAATCAAATTTGCTTTCATTGATGGTAAATCCTTCTCCCTGAATCACATTGCTTGTCCTGTTGGTCTCCTATACTATTATAATATATGCTATAATTGATATTAGTACCATATCCGGTACAACCTCGAAAAAATAGTAGAGATATTTGGCAAATCGGTTGCCATATATAGCAATCATAGAGGTATAATCCAAGCATGTATGAAATGACCAGCGCCGATCGCCGGTCCAGTGATGGGCGATCGGGATGGAAACCTACAGCCATGTAGGGATCGATCGGGCGATCGGGTGTCGAGGGGCTACCAAAGATTTGACGTTTGAGTTCACATGAGTTATAATACTATAACCTAAGTTGCGACCTATTAAAAAAAATATGAATTACCCACTTATACTTTACAGATATTTGGGATATTTCGTAGCTTTTGATACAAAATTATATTTTTTTTGTGCTAGACGGCGGGTTGGCTGTTTATAGGTTATAATGTACTAAAATAATAGTTAATTGCTGGGGGATGTAGATGATGGAAGATATGATTACAACAATTTTTGTTCTTTGTGACGAGCTACTAAAAGCGTTAAATATAAAAGAAGATCCACAAGTAAAAATGAACAATGCCGAAGTGATGACAGTCGGATTAGTTGCTGCATATTTTTTCGGAGGACACCACGATCGCTCTTGTCAATTTATGGTCCAACACAAGTATATAAAAAATCTGTTAAGTAAAAGTAGGTTCAATCGTCGATTACACAATATTGAGGAACCAATTTGGATGTTTTTCTTCCAAGTTATAGCTCAAACATTTAAAGAGCTCAATCCGGGTCAAGAATATATTCTTGATAGTTTCCCGGTGCCAGTATGTGATAATATTAGGATTGATAGATGCCAAATTTATAACAAGGAAGAATATCGAGGGTATATTGCCAGTAAAAAACGTTATTTTTATGGATTAAGAGTTCATATGTTGGTAAACAAAAATGGAAAGCCAATAGAATTTTATCTAGATCCTGGTAGTTATAATGATGTTAAAGTTTTGCAATCTTTTGGCTTTGACTTACCATCAAATTCAATAGTTTATGGAGATAAAGCTTATAATGATTATCAATTAGAGGATTTACTAAAAGACTCGTCAAGTATAATGTTAAAACCTTTGCGAAAAAAGAACTCAAAAAGAAAAGAATATTCTTGTTTTGAATATATACAAAAAGTAACAAGAAAACAAGTTAAAACCTGTTTTAGTCGAATCACCAATTTGTTTCCCAAGTCAATTCATGCTGTTACATCTAAGGGATTAGAGTTGAAAATAATTCTCTTTATCATAGCTTTTTGTATCCAATTTTTATAGGTCGCAACTTGAGTTACTATAGTTAGCGGAGATCGGAAGGTAGAGAGTGGGACCGGTGGGTGCGATCGCTCTTGTGGTTGGGTCAAGATGTTGACAGATAGGGAGTCGGGGAGTTATAATGCGATCGGGTGAGAAGGTGGAAACATGGTTGATAGCACCGGTATTTCGGCTGCAAAAAAAAGATGTTTGATTCTAAGTTATGATGTTATAATATAATTATAGCGTACTAGGTAGAGAGGAGCGCCGGTCCAGGAAAGGGTCGGAGTATTGTAAACAGGAAAGCGGTGAGGTTGGCCCCGCTTTCTTACCCGCCTAGGGGATGGCGGGGATATCCAGCGGTATGTTAAGATGAGTGAAGAAAAACTGGAAAGTTTGATGAACCAGGCGGAAGACCTGGAGAAGAGAAAAGAGTACGATCGGGCAATAACTATTTTAGAGCAAGCTCGGGCGATCGCCTATATACTGGGTGCGGCGCTCCAGGGTTTGTACTGAGAATAGCAGGTATGGAAATTTTTCCCAGATGTCTCTTGACAATTTATTCGGGGGGAGTTATAACAAAATAAGTAGGGTGGGCACCGCCCACCATTCGTGAGGGTGGTATTTTTAACCAACTGGTTCAAGGCCACACCCGATCGCACTGTAGGGCGATCGGGATTGATAACAAGAGAAAACAGAAAATGAAAAAATGGTTGGGATTACTGTTTGCTATTGCAGCAGTACAGACAATGACGTTAACAGATCCAGTAGCAGAGGCTTCCCCAAAGGGTCTCAGGGACGGTTTCAAGGTGGCATTGCAAGCTGATACAGGGGGTTGGTTTACTCGCTGTCGGGGCTGTCAGCAAACTGTAGTCGATCTTCCTGACACTGTCACAGTACATGGAAGTAAGCCTACTTCCGATCGGCCTTACGCTCAGTTTGAAGTCGTCGATGTGGGGGGCGGTAAAATTGCATTGAAGTCTGACCTAGGAAAATATGTAGCGCGGTGTAACCTCTGTATTGTAGGAGGTGTAACCCCAGACTTTCTAGTTATTCACGGTACTGATCCTTCCTCGCCCCATGCGCAATTCACTCCCGAGTTGCTAAGTAATGGCAAGTATGCTCTCAAGGCTAACTCAGGCAAATATGTAGCACGATGCAATGGTTGTTCTCCTACTGCTGTGACCCCAGATACTGTCACGGTTCATGTTGACGATCCAACAAATAAACCTCATGCACAATGGAATATAATCCCTATTTTATAGGTGCCGTCCTGGCTCACAGGAGGATGTTTTTGATCTTTCGGTTTGTTTGAGAGGGTGATGGGATAAAGTGGGTCTTATTCAAGAAGTATAGATAATTTTAGACACAGACCCTCTTACCATTCACCCTTAATATTCCCCCGTACTCAATTTCTTCCATTAGCTCAGGAATCAACGATGAAACAGGAAGCATTAAATGTCCAATTGTCCAAAATTGTCGAAAAATATGGGTACAATGCCGTATTGCAGGCATTGGCAGAGATTAGAGAAGTATCCCCTGATGAAATATTATCGTCAAAGGATAAACGGGATGGGGAAGCTAATACCGAAGAGATAGGCGAAAAGTTTGCAGTGCTTGCTTCCCAATGGACTCAAGCAGTAGCAGGAATGTCATCTACCGTCGAAATGGCAAAACATCCTGCTTACCAAGAAATAATCAGTATGGGAGAAGCTGTAATTCCTTTTTTATTAGCAGATTTAAGCCAAAATCCACTATACTGGCTGCCAGCTTTGCGCCAGATTACTCAGGAAAACCCCGTACCACCATCGCAACGCGGAAAAGTAAAACAGATGGCTTCTGCATGGTTAAATTGGGGAAGAGAAAAAGGTTACATCGCTTAATTATCAATGGAAGAAGCAATACATTTAGAGTTACGGTTTTCTAATTTAGCTCGTACTGAATACACCGTCACCAGTCCCAAATCGCAAGAATATAACTGCTTTGCTTGGGTGGCTGGAGATAGAGAACGTTGGTGGCAGCCAACTCCAGAGGATGAGTTTTATTGGGTTGAAGGCGTACCGAGGTCCGAAACCCTATCTGCTTACATACAAGCCTATCAGACATTAGGTTATACGAGTTGCGAGAGCGAAGTTCTAGAAATAGGTTATGAAAAAATAGCCTTATACGTTGACGATCGTGGCGTTCCTGTCCACGCTGCGAAGCAGTTACCTAATGGAAAATGGTCAAGCAAACTCGGCTGGCTAGAAGATATCGAACATGAGTTAGAGGGATTGATCGGCGAACGATATGGAAAAGTTGGACAAATATTGAAGCGAGTCAGTCAGACATAATTAATGCTGTAAGAAGTGCGAATATAGTCGCGATCGCTACCTATTTCCCCATGTGGTTCAAATACAGCCATAGCATTTACAGTTCGCTGTAAGGGGTGCATTTCACTTTTGTAATGTAGCCCGCGCAGGCGGGTATAAAACGTGCAGCCGGGCCCTTTAGGGTTCGGGCGCAAATATGGGATGCACCCGAATCTGCCCTCCAGCAACGCATTGAAGAACGAAAGTTACGTCGCTTTTTAACTACTATTCGCAAAATCGGGGATTTGCGCCCCATCTCGGAACTGGTGAAGTTACCAGAAAGTTCGCGTTTGGAGTTCAAGAGTACATATCAATGGGATGTCCGACAAAACTGTAAAAATAAGGATTTGAAGTTTAGCGTCCTCAAAACTATTGCGGCGTTCCTGAACTCGGAAGGCGGCACTTTAATTATCGGCGTAGAAGATGACGGCAATATTTTTGGTCTAGAAAAAGACTTTTCTGTGATGTCAAAAGGCAACCGGGATCAGTTTGAACGAGATGTCATGCAACTAATTAAGGAGAATATTGGTGCTAAGTTTACCCAATTTGTCATACTTCGGTTTGAACGGGTTGAGGGTAAGGATATTTGTGCAGTAGAGGTGAGAAAATCTGCACCAGCTTTTATGAAAGGTAAAAATGGCATAGAGTTCTATATTCGATCGGGGAACGCCTCTGAACCCCTGGATGTCAAAAACCTTAACGATTATCTCTGAGGGCGATCGCCCGAAACCAGGCTTGACTGATGACAAGCTAAACCTTATCCTGGGCGGGGGGCAAGATGCCAAACTTTTGTAAACCTGCATTGATGTCCTGAAGAAGTTGAAAGTCCTCCTGGGGCAAGGGATAATTACTACATAAAAGATCGGGTTGTTTTTCCAGAAAGGAGAATGCTTCGCGAAACTGTTTTGGTCCGACTGCGATCGCCTTCTGAAAATGGCAGGGAATAATTCGCTGAAAATCCCAACTCGCGATCTGATGAACCCAGTCCAGAGTTGCCCTCGGGGCCCGGTTGAGAATCAGAGTTTGGAGAATTGGTGCCACCAACAGACGACCATTTCCTCGCAAGGCATCGAACGATCGCCTCCAGTCTGCCTGCCATCGAAAGGGAAATAATCCGAAATAGGCTTTTAACGAGCGATCGGGGGCTTTTTTCGCCTTGCTAAAGGCATCAGACCAGGCGATCGTGGACAATTTACTGGGTTGGAAGTAGAAAGCAAACAGACAGATGCGCTGCCATCCCTGGCGACGGTTGGCCCAATTATCTTCTCTGAGATCGGAGGCACTGTCCTTGGCATGGAATAGCAAAGGGTAGGGATCCAATTGCGCGATCGCGGGGGGAACTTCAGGCACCGAAACTACTATGTCCGTGACCAGGAGACTGCCCGAGATTTTGTCTAAGAATGCCACTTCCCCAAACAGACCCGGCCCCAGATCGATCGGGCCCAGCATAGCATAGTCAAACTGGTCGGCAAAGGGGGCGTTGCGGCTATCTTCTGGGAGGATCTGAGTGCGTTTGGGGGGAAAACCCAGCCAACTCAGGGGCAAATTAAGAGGAAAACTCCATTGATGGGGGGCCACAAACACCTGGGCCTGGGGAAAGTGTCGGGCAAATGGACCCACAAAGACCTTATGTTCTAAACCAGAAATAGTTGGCAAGATGATGTACTTCACCTGGCCATGATCTGCCTCTAACTCCCTTACCAACTGCACGCATTCCGGGGTCGGCGCCACGGGCCCATAGACGAGAAGACCCCCGGCATCCAGTTTCGCGATCGTCATGCGAATGGGCACCACAACATATAAGATGCCCTGAGGCTGGTCAAAAGTCCAAACCCTGTCAGGAACGACTTCATGGCGGAGAGTCCGCCGCCTGCCATAAGGGTAAAGTGGTACAGCAGGCCAGAACGGCCATGAAAAGTCTCTCGGATGCATCTGTTGTTCCTGCATTTGCACGTTTCTCGTGGTTTGAGCCACTTCCCTTCCTAAATAACCATCTCTCGAACTCTGAGTTTACCAGATTAAAGACCACTTAGTCTAGCTTTCGGGAAAATTTTCGGGTTCTGGATGCTGCAAGGATTCTACACTATAACGATTTCAGGGAATTTTTTCATAACTATAACCTTCCTGCTTGAAAAATGCTGTCCGTTGTCAAGTCTAGTTCCGGGAAAATCTGAGATGACAAGCGCTGACCCGCAATAAAGCGCTGCATCTGGTACTCGCCTTCCATCAACTGACACACTGTTATAGTTGGTTGTTTGGGCTTGCCAATGTAACGGACTGCACCCAAAGCACGATAATCGACAATCCAATATTCGGCAATACCCATTGCTTCATATTCTACTAACTTGTGCCCGTAGTCATCCCGCGAGTTTGTACTGACTACTTCGATGACTAAAGGTACTGTTTTGCCATTTTCGATGACCGATGCTTTTGGCCATAGAGGTTTCTCTTTAATCAATTCTCTATCCAGAACCGCTACATCTGGTTTATATCCAGAACCAGGTGCCAGTGGTTTGAGCAGACAACTTCTGGAAATAGAGTAATTCAGTTCCCGTTTATCAATTTACAAGTTTAGTTTTGCGACTAGAAAACCACTCAGGTCTTCATGAGGACCAGTTGGCACCATTTCTACAATCACCCCTTCAATTAGTTTGTACTGTTTTCCGTTCTCTGGATACCACTCGATGAATTTCTCAAAACTCATGGGTTTTGCTTGTACCTGAATCATGATGGATACCTCATACTCTACTTCAGCTTTTCTCAATATAAGAACTCAGGAACACCAGTTGGTTTACCATCTTGGAGGCTGATTTTTCAGCAGCCAACTTCAGCAAGCCTCGTAACTTCTGTCCAATGGAGTATTGCTGCTGTATAACCAGGATAATTCCAGCATGGCTTTGTGACTGAACTATGAAGTCACGGTGCAATCGGCAAAAGTCTCCTTTATTGAAGCTGTAGATCGCACGTCCTTGTTCTGTTGCCCAAATCAATTGTTCTTCATCGGCATAACCCAATCTGTCAGCGTCTGCTACTGTGACGACATCTAAATCCGCATTTCGCAGGGCTGCGATTAGTGCCGACTTGATTGTATCTTCATCTAAATACAGGCGAATCCGGCTCATGATAACTTCCCTGCTTTATATTCAGCTTCAAGGCGACGACATTCTTTTTCATAGGCGGCAAATTCGGCATCCATTGCTGCTTTATTAGCGTAGTAATATGCTAAAGCAGTATAGATACCTGCAAGGGTCAGGTGGGGTTTATCTTCTATAATTTCTTCAGGAGTGACACCTGCCTTGATCTCATTAACGACGAACTGAACCGTGATCCGGCTTCCGGCGATCCGGGGACGCCCGCCGCAGGTTCCGGGCGTCCTCACAATCATTGTACTAATGTCTGTCAGGGTTGGCCTTGTCAGGGTTGGCATAACTTCCTCCTCAATTTACTTGCTCATTAATTATAGGCGAATCTGGATCGCGATCGCTTTCCTGCTTTATACTCAGCTTCAAGGCGACGACATTCTTCTTCATAGGCGGCAAATTCGGCATCCATTGCTGCTTGATTAGCATAATAATATGCAAGTGCCGCATAAACCTGTCCCAAAGTTAGCTGCGGTCTTTCCGAGACGATCGCTTCTGGCGTCATTCCCGCCTGGAAGTCGATGACGATGTTATGAACTGTGATTCTGTGTCCGGCGATCCGGGGACGTCCGCCGCAGGTTCCGGGTGTTTTCACAATTATTGTACCAATGTCTGTCAGGGTTTCCATAGCTGACTTTCTCATGGCTGTTTTGCTATTATAGACTAGATTGTTATCTTATCACAAGTATAGCAAATAGTAGGGTGAGCAGTAGGGTGGGCACTGCCCACCTTACGCTATCACGCAAATAGTAGGGTGGGCACTGCCCACCTTACCCCTGATGCCACTCTTAGAGAAAATATATCCGAGGAGACAGAATATAGTATATAATCATAGCAGTGATGGAAGCAGAGTAATGGTAAGATTAAAGTTATGGCAGTGGCTCATTTTGGCAACCCCGATCGCGGCGATCGCGATTTTCCTGATGGTAGCGGCGGGATTACAAATTCACTATTGGGGCATTAGTTGGATTTGGGGTATCTTTATTTTAATATTTGTGGGCTGGCGCTGGCTGCTGGTAAAATGGACTCGATCGACAGTATCTCAGGTAGAAGCGGCGGTAGCGGAGGTAGGCAAAAAACTGGAATCTGTAGCCGATGATGGCAGAATAGTAGGAGATGAATCTACAGAAAAAGCAGAAGCAGCATTGCAAGAGATCCTGGATAAGACAAGGACCGATCGCCCGATATGGGATGACTGGCAAACATTTTGGCAGCGATGTCAAAATTTAGTAATCGCAGTCGCTCACATCTATTATCCGGAAGTAAAATATCCCCTGTTGAACATTTACATTCCTCAAGCATACGCCCTGTTCAGAGGTACATTGGATGACCTCGATCGCTGGATGGCACAGTTATCTCCGGCCCTCAATCAAGTAACAGTGGGACAAGCATATCAGGCATATGAAGTATATCAGAAGCTGGAACCTTCGGCTCGAAAACTATGGAAAGCCTGGAATTGGGCCCAGTGGCTGTTAAACCCAGTAGCGGCCTTGGCAAAACGAGCGAGTCAGCGCTATAGTACGGAGGCAAATCAGCAATTGCTGGTAAATTTGTCGGGACTGCTGCGGGAAACGGCTTTACGGAACTTGTGTCGGCAGGCGATCTGGCTTTACAGCGGCACGACTCTACCAACTGAAGCATTCCCTATTACGACCTCAACCCTACCGAAGGCCAAAACTCAAACTCTGGGAGATATTCTCGCACAAGCCGAACCGGAACGGGCAGTCGAGCAAAAACCTGTTAATATTCTCCTAGTGGGACGAACGGGGTCTGGGAAAAGCAGTTTGATTAATACCTTATTTCAGGCAGAAATGGCCGCTGTTGATGTCTTGCCCAGTACCGATCGTATTGCCAATTACCATTGGCAGAGTAAAACAGAAACTCTCACTCTTTGGGATACCCCTGGTTACGAACAGGTCAACCGTGGCGAACTGCGAGAACTCGTGCTAGACTATGCTAGTAATGCCGATCTGCTGCTGCTAGTTACTCCGGCTTTGGACCCGGCTTTGCAAATAGATGTGGACTTTCTCCACGATCTGCAGGCCCATGTCACAGACCTGCCTGTAATTACTATAGTTACTCAGGTAGATCGCCTGCGTCCCGTGCGGGAGTGGCAACCGCCCTACAACTGGCAAGGGGGTACGGATACTAAAGAAAGCAATATTCGCGCAGCTACGGAGTATCGGGCAGAACTGTTAAAAGATACATGCGATCGGGTTTTGCCTGTGGTAACGGGGGACATTAAAACCGGGAGAACTGCCTGGAATGTAGAGGCCCTATCAGTGGCACTTGTAGAGGCGATCCCGCCTGCCAAGCAACTGCGCCTGGCCCGCTTTTTGCACGATCGGGAAGCGCGAACTATTGCTGCTGCGAAGATCATCGATCGCTATACTTTTCAGATGGCAACTACACAGGGACTGACGGCATTACTGAAAAGTCCGGTCTTGCAATTCATTTCCACAATTTCAACTGGTACTCCTGCCCTGGCCTATGTGCTAGCAGAGAAAATCCCTGTAGAACAGTTACCTGTAGTAATAGGGAAACTGCAGATGGCCTATGACTTATTTTCCCTGTTGAATAGTGATAGTAACCCGCTGAAATTTGACATGATCAAACTCTGGCCCCTGCTGCAAGAAAATACCGGTTCTCCCGAACAAAATGCTTGGGCATTTGGCCACGCCTTGGTGGAGTATTGGACTCAGAATTTGGCGATCGAACAACTACAGGAGAAGTTTGATGAATATTTGCAGCAGGTTTGAGTCAGTGTAAGTTGCGGTTCGTAGTAAGCACTAAAGTGCTACTGCCTTTACACGCATCTACTGCTAAACGCTAAAGCCTTTACTACGAACCTACTGCCTTTACACGCATCTACTGCTAAACGCTAAAGCCTTTACTACGAACCTACTGCCTTTACTCCCACCTACTGCTAAACGCTAAAGCCTTTACTACGAACCTACTGCCTTTACTCCCACCTACTGCTAAACGCTAAAGCCTTTACTACGAACCTACTGCCTTTACTCCCACCTGCTGCTAAACGCTAAAGCGTTTACTACGAACCGCAGTATAATATAAACATGCCACTAACAAAATCAATGAACATGCAAGCTTATGTATGAATATCGCCGACTCACACCCGAACAACAAGCCGAATTGGTTGCAGAACGCCTATCTCGTGGCTTCCCTCCTCACTCCCCGCCTCATCAAGTTCGCGATCACCCCTATTATCTCCTCACAGCAGCCTGTTACGAACATAAATGTCACATGACAACTGCATCTCGCCGCCAGCACCTACTAAATCGCCTCTTTGAGAAATTTGTCACAAATGAAATCGACTTACTTGCCTGGGTCGTCTTACCCAATCACTATCATTTGCTGGTGCATGTCACCAACTTCGATACCATCAGCAACCTAATTCGTTTAGTTCACGGACCGATATCTCGTGAATGGAATATTGAGGAAAATGTCATAAAATTTGGTATAATTATTCAGATAGAGCCATTCGTTCTGAAAGACATTACTATACAACTCTCAACTATATCCACTACAACCCTGTTAAACATGGCTGGGTAAAGTCTCCTTATGACTGGTTAGATAGCAGCGTTCACTGGTATCTGGAAGATTACCGACGACAATGGTTACGCGATGCTTGGACAAGATATCCAGTTCGTGATTATGGTAGTGGTTGGAATGATGTCTAGCAAATAGGTGCGAAAGCCGGGTAAAGATCCTTGGCAATTTATGCCAAATTACTCCTGACTCGCCCACTTCTTACTATGTTAAACTATTAAATAGTAAGCTATTCAGGTATTAAAGCCATGGGACGCGATCTGGTAATAGAAATTTTATCTGCCCACGCCACCGAACTGACTGCTTTGGGGGTAAAATCATTGGCATTGTTTGGTTCCGTAGCCCGGGACGAGGCGAGAGAGGATAGCGATGTTGACTTGCTGATTGAATTTGAACCGGGAAAGTTACCCAAGGGCTTGGCTTTTTTTTGCTTTTACGAACAGCTAGAAAATTGGTTGGATGCGACTGTGGACTTGGCAAACCCCGATCGCCTGCACCGGCGCATGAAAAACCACATCCTCGCCGAAGCAATTCCCATTTTTTCCCAGAATGAAAATCAAGTAAGATTATATCCAACTGTGTCACAAGAACAACCGCGCAAAGATTGGCGCGTCTATATTGACGATATGCTAACAGCAGCAGCCAAAATCCAACGTTTTACCCAGTCTATTACTTTTGATTCCTTATTAATAGATGAAATGAGAATAGCAGCAGTGGAACGGGAAATCATCGTCATTGGCGAAGCTGCTGATAAGTTGATGAAAATCGCCCCAGAAATTCCCCAACTGTACCCATCAGTTGCGTGGAATCAGATGAAGGGAATGCGAAATCGCTTGGTACATGGCTATTATGAAGTTAACTGGGAGATAATTTGGGAAGTAATTGAAGATGACATCCCCATCCTGATAGACCAATTACAACAGATTTTGCAGCCATAACAATTAGTGAGGTAGCGGTTTGTGGGCTGCATCTGCATAAACAAAACCTTGATTATCCTTGTAAAAATGGGCGGTTTCAACCGTTCAGCCACAGCAGCGAGCGATTTGCTCTTGCCGATCAGGGATGCCCTGGTGTAAAATGGAATCACAACCCACTATTATTGTCACCAAATCACCGGAGGTGCCACCATGACTGCCAAACCCGGACGCTTTACTGCTAGAGTGCTAGCTACCGCTGTTACCCTCTCTGGCATTATAGCATGTTCTACCCAGGAAACAACCAATACTCCCGTGTCTAGGGAGCCCACCACATTCAAGTGTATGCTATACCAGAACACATGGGGAACCTTTGCTGAAAGAGGTAATGCTGTTTCCAAAGACCCGATGATTGTCTGGAATACTATAGAATTTGGTGATAAGTATACACCAGAGGAACGCTGTGACATTGTCTCCAAGCGCTTTACCGACGCGGTGGCTAGCAATGGGGGCATGTTGAGCAACTTGGATATAACTACCGGCACTCTGAAGAATTATCCAGTAATTTGCTTTGTCACTCAAACGGGGTCATCCACCTCGGGGTCATCTCCTTGTAACGATCGCAATCTTCTCTTCACCCTGAAGAAGGAGAATGCGGACACTATTCAAAAACGTCGAGAGATCCTGGGAAGGTTAACTAATTTTAGTCAAGGCAAAACAGGTAGTGGCCCAGTATATGAAAGAGAGAAGTTTCCCGAGTCCATTCCTTTGGAAATTTTAGTAAATAAAATTCTGCCACAGGAAAGCGGTTGGTAAGCACCTTTATGCCCGATCGTCCTTATCCTCGTTCCGGTGGGTCTCCCTGGGAACGCCGTCCCTGAGGCTCTGCCTCTCGTTGGCTGCCACAGGAGGCAGAGCTTCAGACTATCACTCCCAGGCAGAGCCCTTGAGCGAGAGATTATAATAAAATCTTGTTGGTACGTATTTTCAACCGACTTTAGCCTCGTTACCAGGCTCGATGCCTGGTAACGCGGGGGTTTGAACCCCCTGCGGACCATGAAACAAATGAAAAAGATGTCGAAACTATCAGCACTTCGGCTTGGCACTACCATCGCCCTAATGCAAGTCTCCATATTGGGGTGTACTAAATCTGCAACAGAGGTGACAAAGATCGCGAAGGAAATCACAGTGACAATAGATGGCTGTAGTTCCGGTTCGGGGGTAATTTTCCAGTGACAGGACAACATCTACCACGTTTTGACAGCTAATCATGTTGTCAAGACTAACCAGGATTTTTGTAGAGTGATTACCCCCGATGGAGTGCGACACTCCCCAAATACTGCCAATATTAAACCCATCGAAGGAGTGGACTTGGCAGTAATGCAGTTTGACAGTTCCAATAGCTATAGAGTCGGGAAGTTGGGGAACTCCTCGGAAGTGGATATTGGCACAACAGTTTACGTCGCGGGCGTACCTGCATCGAGTGACGAGGTTCCACGCACGCTGCGGGTGAGTCCCGGTGAAATTATCGGTATCCCTCCACAGGCTCCAGAAGGCTATACCTTGATTTATAACAATACTACGCGCGGGGGGATGAGTGGCGGTCCCATCTGGATGAATCAGGGGCGATCGTAGGCATTCACGGCAAAGGAAATCCAAGTGGTGGGATTAAAAGAATTATGGCATTCCGATCGAGAGGTATTTGCAAGTGCAGGCAACAGAACGGGAAGAATTGCGTTTTTTTTTCGTTTTCAGCTTGCTGGTTGGAGGCGGTGCGGCACTTTTATTGTATGTAGGTTCTCTATTAAATTCTAGCAATCTCCGTCATAGCTTAACTAGACCTTTACCTATCGTTCTCAGCTTGTTGGTTGGAGGCGGTACGGCACTCTTGTTTCAAAGGATGCAACCCGTAATATTGCAGTCTGTCTCAAATCTACCAGTAAAGGAGGAAATACCTGAGAAGCCAGTTGAGCCACCTCCCACAACTCCACCTTCAAAACCCCGGTCCGAACCCGCTGAATCATCTAATCCAGTCGAACAACCGAGAAACACTCAACCCATACCAGATCGGGAGCAAGTGCCTGCAAAATACCAGAAATTATGGGATTTCCTAAAGGGCGAGAGGCGGAGATAGAAACTGCCTGAGTTATGCTGCAAGTGGCAGAAGGTGAAAAAGAAAGTTGAGTGTCCCTATCAACGAGCCTATCAACGAGAGATAAACGATCTGATTAGAGTTACCCGATTTCTTAACCGATGTCCTAGGATTATTGTACCGCTGGGGCGATCGCACTTTCTTTCTTTACTCTCCTTCCTAGACTCTAACTCTAAACGGGTCGCAGAAGTCTCTAGACTCCTGACACGAGGCTGGAGCCTCCCAGAAGCGTTCCCAGGCGGAGCCTAGGAACGAGAAAACGAGAAAAGGGGGTTGAAGCCGGTCCCCCCTTTTTAAGGTAGGTTCGTAGTAAACGCGAAGCGCGTTTAGCAGAACGATCGCTCCCTAAGAAGCCTGAGCAATTTCCACCATTTGCTGCAATTCGCCCGAATTGTACATTTCAATCATAACATCCGAACCGCCAACAAACTCTCCATTGATATAAACTTGGGGAATCGTCGGCCAGTTGGAATATTCCTTAATTCCCTGACGGACTGCTTCATTTTCCAGCACATTAAACGTCTCGTAGGGGACGCCCAAACTATTTAAAATTTGGACAACATTGTTAGAAAATCCGCACTGCGGCATCAATTTATCCCCCTTCATGAAGATCAAAATCTTGTGCTGCTCGATCGCCGCATCAATTTGCGCTTTTAATTCTGGAGTTAGAGTCATATTTCTCTGCCTGCAATTCTTTACTATCTTGTCCTTGCTTGAGTATTATCCACTCTCCGGAGAAAAATGTTAACAGCTAACATTTTCCATGAGGCAGTGCCCTAGGCGCTAGCAACACCCGAAGAAGCTTCCCATTGGGCCGGAGTGTAGGTTTTCAGGGCCAGGGCGTGGAGAGCATTAGTCCCGATCGCCTCCTGTACCGATCCTAGAACCAGCTGATGCCGCTGCACCGTTCTTTTCCCTTCAAACTCGGACGAAACCACCACCGCTTCATAATGTTCTCTATCCTGAGTATAAAGCTGCACTCGAGCATCTGGGAGCTTCGCCTTAATCATGGCCTCAACCTCTGCTGGGTCAATCATTGCATACCTCTGTCACTCACTACCTGATACATTATTCTAATTTAATTATCGCTGCTCGACTGGTTGTCACTGGGACGAGGATAGGGAGAATCAACGAACCCCAACTCAAACAACTGCTGGTAAGCCTTATTACCCAAATCACGAGTCGGATTTTGGCTGCGAATAATCTGAATCAATAAGGGTACCGCTAGTTCTGGCTGATTTTTGGCCCGATACACCAGTGCCAGCTGATAAGTTGTCTCATCCCGCTTCTCGGCGCTTTCTACCGCCTGACGGCGTTGGCCATCAGCAATCCGGTTGTCAATCCCGATAAAGCTACCAGCCAGTTGTCGATATAAGTTGGAAAGCTGATTGAACACTTGACGTGCCGATCTGAGTTTCTTCACTGCCAGATCATAATTTCCCGCATTTACCGCTGCGTTAGCCTCATCAATCAATTTTTCTCCTCCCGCCATGCTCAAAAGACTGCTATCTTTCAAAGGACGAAGGTCGCTAGAGTTTTCCTCCAGTTCCTGTACTGGTTGGGGGTATGCTGGCCGTTCTGGCCGCTCTATCTGGGCCGCCCCTGGCTGCACTAGGGTCAAAACTGCCGTGGAGGTTAGGAAAACGAAACCGATCGATCTTAGGAGGCCAACAGTGCTCATAGAATCACTTACTATTTATTGGATGAATTTGTTGCCATGTTGAAGAGGGGTTAATAGGCAGAATAACACGCTTGCTTAATTCCTTCACTGTCGTGATTCTCATAGTAGCGATTAACTCTGATATTTTCTTACCACAGGTTTAATTTTATGAACAGTAGCCGTAATCCACTTAATTTCCCACTCCCCTACGCTTCCAGGGCCCGTGTCCCCGAAGCCAGGGTGGGTATGATTTTACAACGGGGCGGCGAGGACTTCATGTTGTCAAAACTGGACGAGCGCTTCACCGTTGCTCCCAAAAGCAATGCTCCATCCTCTTGGACGCGGCAGATCCGGGGCCAAAAGCAGCAATTCCTCGGCCGGACCCAGATCGCCGACTTCCTCGTTCCGTCCCACCGGCTAGACCGGGTCATGGAGGCGGCCCGGGCTAGAGATAGCGTTGCCTTTGCTAGCCATGTTTATCAGATCGAGGGTAATCCGGGAACCCTAGTCTACCTGACAGACCAGATCGCGATTCAATTTCGCGAAGGTACTAGCGACTTTACCCAGAAGGCGATCGGGGATAGATTCGGTTTGCGCCGGCTGAAACCAGTAGTCGGTATTCTCAACAGTTTTGTGTTTCAAGTTACCTATCTGGCTCAGGAAAATCCCGTCAAGATTGCTAACCGACTGATGGGGCTATCACAGGTAATGGTGGCGGAGCCGAATGTCATGATTCAGACCCAAAAGCATTACCGACCCCAGGACTCACTATATCACAAGCAATGGTATTTGCACCATACTGGAGGCAATCAGTTAACCTGGGGATCCCATATTAATGTGGAGAAGGCTTGGGATATTACTCGTGGTAGTCGGGCCTGTACGATCGCCGTGGCCGATGATGCCCTCGACCTGAACCACCCAGATTTCCAGGGCCTAGGAAAGATTGTCGCCCCGAGGGACTTCAAAGACCAGGACTTTTTGCCCCAACCGTCCGAACTAGAAGACAATCACGGCACCGCCTGCGCTGGCATTTGCCTAGCCGAAGAAAACGGTAATGGCATAGTCGGAGTCGCCCCCGGTTGCGCCCTGATGCCAATTCGCACCACAGGTTTTTTAGATGATGAATCGATCGAGCAGCTGTTTGACTGGGCCATTACCAAAGGAGCCTCAGTAATTTCCTGTAGCTGGGGGCCTGCGGCAGTCAACTTTCCCCTCTCCCTGCGACAAAGGGCAGCCATTTCCCGAGCCGCCACCGAAGGGCGCAAAGGTAAAGGCTGCGTGGTAGTATTTGCCGCAGGTAATGCCAATCGTCCCGTCAACGGCGTCGTCACCGAGCGGGGTTGGCCAGGTCAAGTCCTGGAAGGTTATACCAAATGGCTAGCAGGCTTCCCCGTACATCCAGACGTAATTGCCGTTTCTGCCTGCACCAGTTTGAACAAAAAAGCAGCCTACAGTAATTGGGGCAAACAGATTGGCCTTTGTGCGCCCAGCAATAACGCCCCTCCCGGGATCTTGCTCCAGGAAACTGGCTTTATCGAAACCGCGCCCCAGATTAATACCTATACCCCCGGCTTGGGGGTGTTCAGCACTGACCGGACGGGAGCCGTTGGCTACAGTCGCAACGACTTTACAGGGGATTTTGGCGGCACTTCCAGCGCTTGTCCCGTGGTGGCCGGAGTAGCCGCCCTAGTGCTGTCAGTAAATCCCGACCTCACCGCCCGGGAAGTAAAGCGCATCCTAGAGCAGACCGCTGATAAAATAGAGGACCCCAACCCGGACCCCCAACTGGGCTTGCGCAAAGGCACCTATGATGTCAGAGGTCACTCCGAGTGGTTTGGCTATGGCAAGGTGAATGCCTTTGAGGCGGTCAAGGCAGCGAAACAGCAGCTGGCAGCTCCTCTACGGGTTATCCGGCGCGTGGCAGGCCAAAATAACGAACGGGTTGCTATTCCCGATTATAATCAGCGAGGTGTTACCAGTGAGATTTATATTTCCGATTCCGGTCGGCTGAAAGATATTCAAGTTAGGATTGATATTCAGCATGATTTCTTGGGGGATTTGGAAGTGAGTTTGGTGGCACCTAATGGCGATATTGTGCTGCTGCAAAACCGGACCATGGGACGGGCCAGGAAACTGCAAGCAACTTATTCTCTGCAAAATATCCTCGCTTTCCGGCAGTTGCTCAATCGGTCTGTCTATGGTGTTTGGAAACTCTTGCTGACCGACCATGCCTTGGCGATACTGGTTGGTTGAATGGCTGGCAGTTAACTCTCGGTGTCTAGTTAACGGGGCTTAAATTAAAAAACCCGGTTTTTCGTCAAAACCGGGTTTCTGGGCTACGGGGTTCTCAATTTTTAGCCTGGCATATAGCGTTTATAAAATTGATGTGGTACAGCTTTCATCGGCTATTTGTCATTGCGAGGGGGTGTAAGTAGCGATTAACTTATGTTTTATGAGTTACCCCCCCCGTTAGCGCAGCGGCAGATTGCTTCGTGCCTCGCAACAAGCTCCGGAGGGCCAGCAATCTCCAACAGCATCTCACACATAGCAAGAGAACTGCTATAGTAGGATATAGATAAAAATTCAATCTACCGATTAATTCCGACAAGACAGCCATGAAAAAGATTATTGCTGACAACCTAATACGTTACAGAAAAGGTCTGGGTCTCTCTCAGGAGGAATTAGCAGAACTGGCGGGAATCACTCGCCAGCACATCAATAACTATGAAAATGCTAAATCTCTACCAGATAGCAAAACCCTCTCTGCCTTAGCGCGGGCCTTGGACGTTACCCTCGATGACTTGTTACGGAAAGAAAGCATGAACATTCTTCCTTTCCGGTTTCGCCCCCATTCTGACTTGGGTAAAAAGCCTCAAGTAGTTGCCAGAGTTATGCGATCGCTCTCTACCTACAGTGCCTTAGAGCAAGCAGTTGGTTTGCCCCCATATAGTCCCGGCAGTCCAAGAGCATCCCTTGCCACGAATTAAGAGGCAATGAAAAGCGCATTGCCCAAATAGCAGCCCAGTTTCGCCACCGTTGGCAATTATTACCCACTCGGAATCTATTTCAAGCAGTAGAAGACATCGGCTTAAAAGTTCTGCGTCAGGATATTCCCATGGAGTCGGATGAGAGTTTTTGGGGCTGAGTGCCTGTAGTGATGATCGAGGTGCGTTTGTCCTGGTTAATACCCATAATATCGGGATTGAGCAGCAACTCTTTACCCTAGCTACTGAGATAGGACACCTCATATTTCATCGTAGCGATTACCAAGATACTCTCATAGAAGAGGGAACAACTTCGAAAGAGCGATCGCGATCATCTGTAGCAGACTACTTCGCCAAGCATCTGCTGATGCCCCAAATGCAGTTACAGTCAGTTCTTGAACCAGAAAAAGTCCCAGAAAATGAACGGTATAACCGGATAATTTTTCAAGCTCTCAGCTTGGGCAAAATTTCAGAACTAAAAGCAGCAGAACTGCTGAATATAGGCGATCCGACTTTCCCCAACCGATCCTCAAGTTCACAATACTCTCGGTGCTATCCTGTTTAAGCGGGGCAAAACTGCCGAAGCGGAAGCCGAACTGCGCCAAGTGATCCAGTTGCAGCCCGACTGTGCTCAGGCTTTTAGAAATATTGGCGAAATGAAGACCTACAGTCCTGGCGACCCCGATATTTTAGCAATGGAGAAGTTGCTGGAGCAGCCTGACCTATCATCTGCTAAGTCAATGCATTTGTGTTTCGCCCTGGGGAAAGCCTATCAGGATGTCAAAAACTATGAACGAGCCTTCGCTTATCTGTCTAGAGGTAATCAATTTAAGCGTGGCAGCATTAATTTTGATATTGCTACAGTCCAGGGAGTGTGCGATCGGACAATTAAGGAATTTTCCCGGGAGTTATTTGCCCAGAACCGTGCAGTTGGCTTTAACTCGGAGCTGCCCATCTTTATCCTGGGCATGCCCAGGTCGGGAACTACACTGGTGGAGCAGATCTTAGCTTCTCACCTCCAGGTCCATGGCGCTGGAGAACTGCCTTACCTACAGCAGTTAGCAAAAGCTCTCTCCCGGAAACTGGGGCGACCTTTCCCGGAAGGGGTCGGCAAAATAGATCCTGGTTCTTGGCAGGGACTGGGCAAAAATCACGTTCAGACGATGAGGAAAATTGTCCCAAGGGCGAGATACATTACTGATAAAATGCCAGACAATTTTTGGCGCGTGGGTCTGATCCATCTCATTCTTCCCCAGGCAAAGATAATACATTGTGTCCGCAACCCGGCAGATACCTGCCTCTCTTGCTATCAGAAGCTGTTCACCCAAGGGCAAGAGTTCTCCTATGACTAGCAGGATCTCGGTCACTACTATCAAGTTTACTACCGACTGATGCAGCATTGGCAGGCAGTCTTGCCCGTTCGATATCTCTGGGGAGCGCTATTCGCACTACCCCAGAGATATCGACGCATCCTTGACCTGCAGTATGAAGATGTGGTAGCTAATCAGGACCGAAAAGCCAGAGAAATTATAGCTTTTTGCGGCATCCCATGGGATGATGCAAGTCTTGCATTTTACCAGACTGACAGACCTGTGATGACTGCAAGTACCGCACAAGTCCGGCAACCGATCTATACTACTTCTGTAGAGCGCTGGCGGCGTTATTAAACACAGCTTGCTCCTCTGCTAGAGGCTCTCGGCCCTCTTGCTCCTAGTTCGTAGTTCGTAGTAGCGCTGCGCGCACTAGCTGCTGCGCAGCACTTCGTATACGTATACGTAGTTCAAGATTGCTTCGTGCCTCGCAACGCTGCGCGGTTCGTAGTTCGTAGTTATTTTAAAGTTCCTCGTGTATGACATTATTTATATGTAATACGCAGATATGATATGCTCCCGGACCAGTCTCTGACTGTCCGGGAGAAACGAGAACAGTTAATCCCAATTCAGGCGATAATCTATGTTAGTTAAACATCTGCTACGACTCAGCCAGATCCTCACAAGTCAGCATTACTTCCAGGAAGCTCAGTTGAAGGCTCAAGAGGCGATCGCCCTGCAACCGGACAACGCGGAGGCACACAACCATCTGGGCTTCATCCTGGAAAACCAGGGGAAGCTAGCAGCAGCGGAAGCGGCGGTGCGAGAAGCCCTGCGACTGAAACCGGACTTCGCAGATGCACACAAGCATTTGGGCTTCCTGCTGGGAAACCAAGGTAAGCTGGCAGAAGCGGAAGCGGCGGCCAAAGTTGCCCTGAGGCTGAACCCAAAGGATGCTCAAACTCGCAGAAACCTGAGCATTATTCAGAAATATCAAAACAGTCTCGGACAGAAAATGCCTGTCGCGAGGTTAGGGAAACCCTCAAAACCAGCTTCCCAGAAACTTAAGGACGCTTCCGATTATAACCGCCTCGGCTTTACATTCTGGAAGCAAGGTAAGCTGGCAGAAGCGGAGGTTATGGTGCGAGAGGCCCTACGGCTACAGCCTGATTATCCGGAAGCTTACAATACTCTCGGTGCCATCCTGTTTAGCACAGGGAAGCTGGCGGAGGCAGAAAAGGCCGTGCGCAAGGCGATCGCCTCCCAGCCTGATTATCCAGAGGCTTACACTAATCTCGGTGCTATCCTGCATAATCAGGGTAGACTCCCAGAAGCAGAAGTGGCGCTGAAAAAGGCGATCGCCCTTAAGCCTAATTATGCCGAAGCGCACAAAAACCTGGGAGTTGTCCTCAAAAACCAGGGTAAGCTAGCAGAAGCTGAAGCCGCCTTCCGAGAGGCGATCGCCTGCCAACCCAATTATGCCGAAGTCTACAAGCATTTAGGGGAACTGAAGAAATACAGC
Organism: uncultured Hormoscilla sp.; assembly: GCA_963921275.4. Lineage (GTDB taxonomy): Bacteria > Cyanobacteriota > Cyanobacteriia > Cyanobacteriales > Desertifilaceae > Hormoscilla. The sequence goes on from OZ001293.3 coordinate 1,359,434, forward strand.
GATACCGATGCGCAGCAGCGCGACGCAGGAGCGCTAGGTGATATAGCCGCGATGGAGAAGCTGCTATCTCACCCAGGAACAGCATCGGAAGAGTCAATGAATTTATATTTCGCCCTGGGGAAAGCTTATGAAGACATAGGCAACTACGATCTGGCTTTTGATTATTTTACCAAAGGTAATCAACTGAAACGTCAGAGCCTTAATTTCGACATGGCTAACATCGAAGCTTACGTAAAACGGACGATTAAGGTATTTACTAAGTCCTTGTTCGCCCAGTATAGTCAAGTTGGTTGTGCTTCCGATCTACCAATATTGATTGTGGGGATGCCCAGGTCAGGAACAACATTAGTGGAGCATATCTTAGCCTCTCACCCCCAGGTCCATGGTGCTGGAGAACTGCCTTATCTGAACCAAATGACTAATCAATTAGCTCGCGCTTTGTCCGTAGAGGTAAAAGGTGTCAAGCTGCATTTTCCCGAGTCTCTGACAAAAATAAATGGTTCCAAGCAACTGCAGAAAGCGGGAGAGTTATACATCAAAGCTTTACGCAAGCACGATCCGAAGGCGCGGTACATTACTGATAAAATGCCAGATAACTGTTTCCGCATCGGCATACTCCATCTCATCCTACCTCAGGTAAAAATAATTCACTGCCTGCGCAACCCAGCGGATACCTGCCTTTCCTGTTACCAGAAGCTATTCGCCCAAGGTCAAAGCTTCTCCTATGACCTGAAGTATCTCGGTCGCTACTATCAACTCTACCACCGACTGATGCAGCATTGGCAGACTGTTTTACCCGGAAATATCCTGGAAGTGCAGTATGAGGAAGTGGTTGCGTCTCAAGAGGAAAAAGCGCGAGAAATATTGGAGTTCTGCGGGATAGCATGGGATGATGCTTGTCTGAACTTTTATCAGACCGATCGCACAGTGAAGACTGCTAGCGCTGCCCAAGTCCGCCAACCGATCTATACTACTTCTGTGCAGCGGTGGCGGCGTTATGAAAGACATCTGGCGCCTCTATTAGAGGCTCTCGGTCCACTTGCTCTGGTCATTGAGTAGAGGTTCTTCTATCCCCCCACCTGTGTATATAGATCTGGGTGATAATATTAAATCACCCCTGTCAAGATACACAGTCTATTTTTTACCTGAAAAAATTATCAAGTGAGGGAATCAAAGTGCATCTGGCTTCACCTGCGATCGTATTTTCCTTGATCATCGTCAACTGTATTGCCACATTCATCGGAGGATACGCTGGATTTGGCGGTGGAATTATAGCGGTAACACTTGTTACACTTATTCCTTACAACATCCAAACTCTTATAGACAGTGTTTAATTAATTTTATTTATTCCTAAGATTGTACTCTTATATTAATTTCGAGAACCAATGGAAAGATATTATGGAAAAGTGCATTACTTATTCTTTTAGGGTGCTTAATTGGAATTCTGTTAGGATATAAATTTATTGCCATATTTGGAAATCAAAGCATATTCAGAATCTGTTTAGGTGCGATCCTGATTATACTCGGAATCAATGGAGTAAAATCGTCAAAGCCGAAAAAAATGGCTAAATACTGGGCGAGTCCCATAGGAATTTTAAGCGGATTTCTGACGGGAGCATTCCTTACAGGTGGGCCTCCTATCATCATATACCTTTATTCTCGGACAGATGAGCCACAAAAAATGAAGGCTACGATTCAGTTGATATTTCTCTTAATGTTGATTATGAGGAGTGCCAGTATGTTTGTTAATCAAGCAATAGTAGATTATGCAAATATTATCTGGTTGAACGTATGGAGTTTGCCATTTGTTATCCCGATCGTCATAATTAGCCATCGTTTGTCCTTAAATAATTCTCCCCAAAGATTCCGAAAAGTTATTTATTGTTTGATGACAATGTTTGGCAGTATAATTATAACTAAAGCTTTAATGCGGTAAGGGTCAGCTATGCCGTAGCAAGAATGGCCATCGCAGCGACAAGCATTATCACATCTCTGTCATCTGGGCTTGTTTAGCACAACATATGCTTGCCAAGAATGGTCGGACAGCGTCAAATATAACATAATGATCGTGCTATTGCTATAATTACCCGATATTGAAAAATACTTGACGATCGGGGACAATTTGCTATAATGAGAGAAGAATAGACAGTTAGGGGATGAAAATTGACTCCGGATGAGGGTTTTAGCCCTAATGTGTCACGTGTCACAGATTTATTCAACGACCATCGAACAATTTATGAGTTTAACAAATTTTCACCAAAAAGTTTTTATTGTCACGGGGGGAACTCAAGGTTTGGGTGAAGGCATTGCTCGTTATTTAGCAGAGCATGGAGCAGCAGGCATTGTCATATGTGGGAGGAATGCGGAAAATGGGAAAAGAGTAAGCGAGGAACTTAAAGGATTGGGATGCGAGGGAATATATGTTCAAGCTGATTTGAGTAAAGAGCATGATTGCCGAAAAGTAGTTGCTAAGAGTGACTCAATGTTTGGCAATATACATGGAATGGTGAATGCAGCAGGGATAACTGATAGAGGTTATTTAGATGACACGACTGTAGAACTGTGGGATATGCTATTCGCAGTAAATGTTCGCGCACCTTTTATTCTTACCCAAGAAGTAGTTAGGGTGATGAAAAGGGAAAAACCCGGCGGCAGCATTGTTAATATTATATCTATAGTTAGCCATGGGGGGCCGCCCTTCTTGACAGCTTACAGTTCTTCTAAAGGAGCCCTAGCTGTCTTTACTAAGAATATGGCATATGCTTTAAGATATGATAAGATTAGGGTCAATGGTTTGAATATCGGATGGACGGATACTCCCAATGAGCATCAGGTTTAAAAGAAAATGGGGAAGCCCGATAATTGGCTCGAAGAAGCTGAATCTTCTCGACCGTTTGGACGACTCCTGAAGCCTATTGATGTTGCGGAAATGGTGGGATTCCTGTTGAGCGATCGAGCTTCAATGATAACGGGTTCCATAATTGAATTTGACCAAACAGTCATAGGAGCATATGACTGAAAGGTAGTGGTCAAGATGTATGATTTGACTACGGTCCTAGGTTTCAAGCGCTAAAATCACTACTTGTGAGCCACCAAACCCTCATATAAACTACCAAAAAAATAAGGGAATAGAACCGAAGTTCCCTTCCTCTTATCACCACCTTTGAGTTTTCTCCGCAGTACTTGCTGTTGCTTTTTCAGCTGCGCATTCGGGCCGCGCCACCTTGGCCTTTGGAGTTTCTACCCTGCCGGCGGGGAGACTCCCATCGCTTCAATTGCATTTTCCCTTTCTCCTCAACAGACAGTGAGTCGAACAGGAAGCCGATCGCTAAACTCATCAGGGCCAGAGTCCGGGAAGGCCAGAGGGCCTTCCAAGAATCTATCGATTTTCCGTCTACGCACAGATTGTTAAAATGTCTGCGTTTTATTAATGGACCGACGCTCTAGTGATGGGGGTTGACATTCGGGCTAGAATTGTTCATAATATAAGTGGAGGCTTTGCGGGTACTTTGGTGCTCCATTGCCTTTTCCATTAGCGATGTTGCGCAAATCCGCTAGCCGATCTATACTTCAATCCAGCGGTGGCGGCGTTACGAAAGACATCTGGCGCCTCTATTAGAGGCCCTCGGCCCACTTGGGACGGTCATTGAGTAGAGTTGGCCGGTTCGATTCGGTGACGGCGACGGCGAGATCCACCGTCGGAGACAGCCCACATTCGGCAGGTTCGGTCTAGATATAGCGGTTTACAAAACTTAATAGGCCACTGGTTTAGCCGCCTTCGCTGAAATCCTTGTGAGATAAGGCTTTGAAAAAAAACTCCCTTGTGAGGGGATGGGGGTTGACATTCGGGCTAAAATTATTCATAATGTAAGTGGAGGCTTTGCAGTGCGTTGGTGCTGCATTGCCTTTTCCATTAGCCATCTTGCATATCTTCAGGCCGCAAATCGGTAATCACTCCTGTAAAACTCCAAATTACAAAGTTGGGATTATCGCCAACTTCTCGAATAGCACGATATCTCAGCCGACAAACCTGATCGACTAAATTATCAAGTTCATCTCGCTTCGGTTCTGTCATTTCCCCAGTACGAAATCCCCAAGAAACAACATAGGCGATTAGATCGGCAATTTGGACGCCCGTAGTCAAGTCACTGTGGACAAAAAATGGCTCTGGAATAATCTGACCCGCTTGCTGCCTGCCTTTAGTTGTTCGCTTAAAGTATCGGTCCATTTGTTCAACCAATAGAAGGTTTTTACTTTTTTCAATATCATCAAAAACAATAATACCGGAACAGAGAGTCCTTAGATATTCTAAGAAATAGAAGAATCGCTCGAAAAGATAGGCATAGTCTTTTCGCAGGTAATCGTTATCAAGGGTAAATGGCGCATTTCGGCTCACTATACTCGCAAAGGCTTTACATCTAAAACGCGAACAAATGTTAAATAATTCACTTACATAAGCAAGTTTTGCTTGAGCCAAAGCAGTGATTTCATATTTGCCAGCAGTAGAACCTTCATCAAGACAACTTTGAGCTAAAACACATCGCTCTGACTCCGGAATAGGTGGCAACTGTCTTGCTTGTCTGTAAACCTTTTTTTTCAGTATTTTTTTACCTTTAAGTTCTTCTTTGCCGCGACTGTAACGCCTACCAAAGTATCTAATCTCTGCTGCTTGAATATCTTGGATCAGATTCCATAAATCACGATCTTCGATAGCAACCCCAGCCAATACTGCATAGGGTGAGTTGTGCAAATCTGAGCCACTCTCGTCAACAAAGAGAAAATATGCCATGTCGATTATAATCTATTTTTGCTTCTCCAAAAATAACATATACCGGCGGGCTTCAAGGGCGATCGCCTCTCATATAACTTACCCAAAAAATAAGGGAAGGAACTTCGGTTCCCTTCCCGTTATCGCCTTTGAGTTTTCTGCGCAGTACTTGCTGTTGCTTTTTCAGCTGCCGCATTCGGGCCGCGCCACCTTTACCCTGGGAGTTTCTCCCCTGCCGGCGGGGAGACTCCCATCGCTTCAATTGCATTTTCCCTTTCTCCTAAACAGACAGTGGGCGGAGAGAGACTCGAACTCTCATGACCGAAGTCGCTACATTTTGAGTGTAGTGCGTCTACCAATTTCGCCATCCGCCCTTAGCGTCTGTTTTATCATTATAACCCGAGAAGCTGCGTTGCAACAAATTTTGATATTTTTGCGTGCTCGCCCAGCGATCTATTTCTCTTGCTCTTAGCACCGGTAGTGGGTGCGTGAGCTGGGATGTTTGTGCTTGCTTGAGTAACTCACCTAGTTCGCTGTCTCCCATTTTATCATAAGCACGGGCTTGCGCCACAAAAGCATCCAGATTTAGTTTTGGTGCCAGGGTGGGGGAACCACCGGTAAGCTTCATCAATAGGGACATCACCACTTTGGGGTCTTGGGAGACCAGCAAAGCCGAGCGATCGCAGGTAAACTCAGCACAGCGCAACCATTGTAGCAGTTGTTCTTGCAGTTGTTGCGCGATCGCAGCACCCCAGGTAGGCAACAAGCTGGTACCTAAGACAATTATATTGGCTAGAGTCAAGTATACACCATGATCGCACTTCAGGTGTCCTAATTCATGAGCCATCACCGCCTGGAGTTCCGCCGGCGTAACCATCTCCACTAAAGAAGTATGGATTACCATAAAAGGTTGCCGCCCGCGCATGGCAAAAGTATAGGCATTGGGCACCGGATGCTGTCGCAGGTATAGTTGGGGCGGTTCCAGGTCCAGGATCTGACTTGATTCTACCAGCAGTTGATGCAGATCTGGCAGTTGTCGATCGCTCACCAGAACACTGAAAGCAATATTTTCCACATAGAAAAACTGTTCCGCCACCGGTCCCAGGATATTTCGCACCAGCATGTCTAAACCCGGCAGCTGCTTCAAGGCATTAGTTGCTGCCAAGTCCAGGGGGTGACGGAAATGGTCTGCTTTCAGACCGGTTAACATGATTTTTTCAATAGACATGGAGGCAACTTCCAAAATGTAATAGTTGAGTTAAGCTTCCTGGCGAGGTTTTCTCTCCCCAATCTAGTATAGCAGTGGGTCGCCCTCGTTACCAGAATACGGACAAGTATTAATGGCATCGCTGTTGATGGCATGAGGGCAGGCTTGAAATACTTGGGACCAAAGCTATCAGTGCCCGCCACAGTCCCAGCAGCCTTGACAGCAGTGCCGCTGCCGACGATAATAGTAGCGATCGCCCTTGGCTGGCTAGGTACAAGGCCATAGGCCCGGATAGCACTCCCGAGGATCTCGGCGATTTGAGTTAGATTTGAGTTAGATTTGGGTTAGATGAAGATTCTGAGAAATTATGCCTGCACTCGTCGCCGCACCGGTCTAACCTGATGCCCGCTTTATCCATAGACTACGATACATCGACCATCGATGGAGATAAGTGTATTCTCTGATTGGTAGCACATTACTTTTCAGCGTCTAAGAATGTATTATGCGTCGCACATGCGATCGTCACTTCACTTCGCAGCCGATCGCTGTAACATTCGCTTCACCTCATGGTAGTGGGTCACAAGTAGTGATTTGAGCGCCTGAAACCCTGGGATCCCCTACGATGTACTCTGCGCGCGCTACATTCGCACTGCTTAATGTGCTGTGCTGCTGTGTCTCCTGGGAGCGCTAGTCGCACTACCCAAGAGACACAGCGCGCTAATCGCACTACGCAGAGCACATTAATCGCACATCGTAGTCAAATCACTACCGGAATGACCACTATCTCTCTACCGATACAAGAGAAATCATTAGAAATGATTTCTAGAGGATTGTATCATTTTTATGTAGCTCGACAAAAAGGGTTAGCTGAGCACCAGGTTCAGGATTTCGCAGCTCCAGAAAATCAAGATTTAGGTATTGTTAAACAGAAGCGAAAACCTAAGGTTAAACTGCTTGTCGCTCCTTTCCCTGAGCTACAACGAATAAGGAAACCATTTTTCTTCTCACCAACTCGATAAATTACCTTGACAACTAGCTTGAGCGCCTTAACTTGTCACCAATGGACGCAGACTGATCATACCCTGGAATGACCGGACCCCTACCTTTCCTTTGTACCGGTGATTGCGTTTTTTTTGAGATATTTTCTTTGTCATGTCAGGTTTGAGTACGATTATGAAACTCTCCTAAATTTCATACCTAAACACCTATATTCATTATGTTGCAAGGGCTTCGGTAAAATATTCCAAAAATCTTAACAGCATTGTGGTGGAGATACAATAAAACTGGTGCCTGTGGTCTAGAAGCTGGAAGCCACCAACCGTGGCTTCGTTCAACTTTTCCCTCTGGATCTGAGACTGGCAACCAAACATCTTCATAGTCAAGATTATATTTACATGGCTACACGCTACGCTACGCTTCGAGATCGGCGTCCTTTCTAAAACAGGGGATGGCCAGAAGAGGAGGCGCTGCTGTCCGCACCAGAGTAGGCTACAGATCCTTAAGTAGGCGATCGCCAAACCCCTGAGAATAATCAGCCTTTTCTTCAGAGATATAATTCCCATCAGCTAACTGAGTAATCATGTACTACAGTAAAAAATCCTTGTTGGCGATAATCTGCACTCACGGTTTTCGCATAGGGTCTCGTGTAGAAAGTGCCCACCAGAAAAGCCCGATCTCCCAGGACATATTCCTCTTTTGCCAATGGTGCCAGCGAGTGCAGCATTTCTTCCTGTTCTGGTTGGGGATGCACGATAATTCCATAGACAGATGCTTCTTTTTCGTCAGCGTATTCTCGTTCTTTTTCATCTAAATTATCGTCCAACTATGCTAAACGATATAAAATATTGATTAACTATTTTTTTACTGCTGGTTTTTCCATAGCTTGGATGAGGGTATTTGATTCCCTAGCCTCCTGTTTTAATGCTTTGATGAACTTCTGCCACAAACCGGAATGACCGGGATCCTTCACCCAAAATCCAATTCCAGTCAATAAGGAAAAGCTAAAGAAGATTATCCAGATTATATTCGTAAACCCGACTCTAAAATCTTGATTCTCAGCGATAACTAAATAATACAGCACAAAGGGGATATTAGTTAAGAGATGCAGCATCATGGAAAAGATCGATATGCTTTCGGCCACCACTGGTTCGTGTTTTCTCTTCCACAATTTATTAATCTTTAGGTACACCATGACAGCATTAATCAATACGGAAATGGATAGCAAGACCTTGATAATTTCGGCAAAAATTTTTATGATGGGTGCTCCTCTTCCTTTTGGGCTATTCAACCGTTGTGTACCGCAAGCCCGACAAGTAGCGGTACACAGTTTGGGAACGCCAATTTATTCAGCAAAGCCAGTTAGCTCCTCGGCAGACCACTCGATAGTATCGCCGATTTTTTCTCCCGTGTGATAAGCTGCGAGCAGCACTTCGCTAGTTTTCCCCCAGGCGATCGCTCCTGTAGCATCAATGCCAATAGCTCCCAAATCTCGCTGATTGCGCTTAGCTTCCGTCAGACTGCGCTCAAAGGCCGCCGACAAAGAAAGTCCATCCGTCACCCGGACCACAATTCGGGCCGCCAGACATTCATCAATAATATCTTCGCCAATCCCCGTACAGCTGATCCCTGCTAAGGAAGTAGCATAATTTCCAGCAGGCATGGCTGAATCGCTTACCCGGCCAATGCGCTCAAATCCCTTACCGCCCGTAGAAGTACCAGCTGCAAGGCAACCTCGAGCATCTAAAGCTACAACACCGATGGTGCCCGTCCCAGCAGGGGTACTCACCAAATTGGCCATTTTTCTGGGAAAATTATCCTGTCTATCTTGCAACCATTCTTGCAAGCGCTCCTCCGTCAGAGGGTTATAAATTGGCAAGGCCTTTCTCGCACCAGTTCAGCAGCGCCATAATCCGACAGCACCCGATCTGGATAATCTTGCAAAGCTAGAGCCAGTTCAATGGGATTCTGCACCCGCGAGACATTAATTATGCCGCTGAAGGCTTGAGTAGTGCTGTCCATCAAAGAGGCGCTCATGCGGATCTGACCATCCGATTGCAATACCGAACCAGTACCAGCATTAAACCGGGGTTCATCCTCTAGCAGCCGACAGCCCCGCACCACCGCTTCGCAAGCCGTCGCCCCAGCCAACAGCAGGCCATAAACATCTTCTAGCACCTTGTAGAGCGACTGGCGCACAGCATCCACTCCCCCTTTGCCCTGAGCGGAACTAGCACCGCCGTGAATAATTAGCTTTGGTTGTTGTTTGTCGTTTGTCATGTGTTAGTGGTCAGTTGTCAGTTGTCAGTTGTCAGTCGGCCTGGTACATGGTGGGCATGGTACATGGTGGGCATGGTACGCGGGGACAGACAGGGCAAATTTTTGCGGGCAGGTCAGACTTACATTGAGAGCGTCCCATGATAGATTAGCGACCACGAGACACCGTACGTTTACATGTAATTTTAAGCAACTGTACTGGTTGGTGATGATTTTTACCTGATTTAATGCAAAATTAAGGAAATTTCTCACGCAGATACATTATCCTAGAGGCGTTATGGATGTAGAAACTGCATTAGCGGGGGTACGAATAGTTTTGGTAGAGCCATCAGGCCCTCTGAATGTGGGGGCGATCGCCCGGGTGATGAAAAACATGGGACTGCACCAGCTAGTCCTAGTGAATCCCCAGTGCGACATTCTCTCCCCAGAGTCGAGACTTATGGCAGTTCATGCTGTAGATATATTGTCATCCGCCCAGGTGGCCCAGACAATACCAGCAGCTTTACGAGGATGTACTCGCGCGATTGCCACCACAGCCCGATTGCGCTCGACAGATCTCCAGCTAGAACATCCCCGCGCCGCCCTGCCCTGGTTACTAGGATCCCCTAGTGCCGTGATTTTTGGACGTGAAGACCGAGGGTTAAGCAATGCCGAACTGAATTACGCTCAGCGATTTGTCCGCATTCCCTCCAGTCCAGCTTACCCATCCCTGAATCTGGCCCAGGCCGTGGCTGTATGCTGTTATGAACTATATCAGGGTGGTCTCGGAAGCAGCAAGGCGTCCGCAGTCGGCCAGAAATGCCAGCAGCCAACCGCAGCTGGGTCTCCTGGGAGCGCCTTAAGCACAAAAGGGGAGACGCAGGCTGCTTCCAGAGAAGTATTAGAAGCATATTATCAACAAATGGAAGCCGTGCTATTAAAAATAGGTTATCTATATCCCCATACAGCGGTGACGCGCATGTCCAAATTTCGCCGCTTATTTAACCGCGCCGATCCCACAGCGGCTGAAGTGGCCATGTTGCGAGGCATTCTCAGACAGGTGACATGGGCAATTGAACATCTGGCAAATGACCAACCGCAAGCGGTGAGCGCAGCCGAACTGCAGGAGAGCTTAGAATAATCTTCGGGCCGTTTCCCTCCCTCGTTCCCACGGCTCTGCCTGGGAACGTGCGAATACGATGTCTCCTATGCATGTGCTTCTAGGGGTCGGGAGACATCTGGGCTCCGAGGTAACCCATGGTCCGGGGTATTTGTCACAAGGCCCGCAGGAGTGGGCAACCCAGGGTGCAAGGTCTGCAATTCATTGAATTTTTAGGTTACAAGAGGAGTCGTTGATGGCTCAATTTCAAGGAAAAGGGGGTATTCGCAAACGCCAAGCCTATGTCCCTAGGGCTATGGGCAAGGTCAATACTGGCAGTCGCATCAAAAGATCTAGGAGACAGCGCAGACGACGTCCGCTTCTGCAGATTGCGGCCAGACGGGGAACTCAGCGCGCGAAAGTGCGGGTGTTGCCCATTGAACAAAGGCAGGGCCAGGGTGCTGCTAGGAATAGAGCAGGTATTCGTAGGGAAGAAGGATCCTCATCGGCGGGCAAGCCCAAACGAATTTTGCGCCCCAACTCAGGGCGGGAAGTAGCCAAAGTTTCACCCAGGGGAAAAACTGCCCGGCTTGGAGGAAAAACTGGGCTCGAAAAAACCATTGCTCTTCGGGAACTCACCCAGCTAAGGAAGCAGCTCCGGGATAAAGCTGCTTTACTCCCAGGTGCTAAACTGCGGGTCAAGGGCAGAAAACTCTCTGTATCCCCTGTGATGTACGTAACTCGGATGCTGATCGCGGGGATCGGCATTAGCGCGATCGCGGGGACAGTGTTATCAGTCTGGGACCCGGCGACACGAGCTCTGCCAGAACTGTCGGAATCGCCTACAAACCAGGTGATACATACCCAACAGATGGGATCCTTTAATGGGCCTCGCGGGTCGGCGAACTTTGTCGCTGCGGGAGTGAATCTCTCTGAAGAAATGCACTCCCTCAGACAAGAGGTGCAAACCCTGGCAGCTGCCAATCCGGAATTGATACCGGGAGTATTTATCCTAGACCTAGATAGGAGTGCCTATGTGGAGGTGAATAGCAGTTCCACTTTTGCCGCTGCTAGTACAATTAAACTGCCGATTTTGGTGGCTTTTTTCCAGGATGTGGATGCTGGCCTGCTGCGCCTAGATGAACAGCTGACACTCCGCCGGGAACATGTGGCGACGGGTTCGGGAAGCATGCAGTATCACCAGTTAGGAACCCAATACTCGGCCCTGGAAGCGGCCAGGATGATGATTACCATCAGCGACAATACAGCTACGAATATGCTGATTGAACGCTTGGGTGGTATAGATGTTCTCAATCAGCGGTTCAAATCTTGGGGATTGCGGACAACTGTCCTCCGCAACCCGCTGCCGGATCTGGAAGGCACTAATACTACAAATCCCAGGGATTTAGCTTATTTGATGGCCCGCATCAATCAAGGGAATTTGACATCAGGGCGATCGCGCGATCGGATGTTAGAGATCATGGAGCGGACTGAAACTACGCCTTTGCTCAAACCTGGCTTGGGTGAGGGTGCTACTATTGCCTATAAAACTGGTAATATTGGCTCTATGATCGCTGATGTGGGTTTGATCTCATTGCCGAAGGGTAAGCGCTACATTGCTGCTGTGATGGTGAATCGTCCCTTTAATGACGATCGCGCTCGCGAGTTGATTACTCAAATCTCTCGCGCGGCCTACTGGAGCTTGGAACAACTGGACGTTCCTCCCAGTTATCTGCCCGATCCTGCTATCCCGACCCAGATGGATCCCGAGATCCCCAAAAACTTGCCCATACAGTCTGTCGAAGCTACTGCTAAGCGAGGCTAATAGCGCAGGCGAAGTTTGCAGCCTGCTGTTCCCATGGGTCGCCAGTGGGAACGAGGCTAAGGTGATAATAATTGCCAAATTTCTTGTAGCAGTGGCTCTAGTCCGATCCGGGCAACAGCTGATATGGGAAAAACTGGTGTTTGGCCGAGTATCGCCTGTAACTGGGCTGCGATCGCCCCAACATCAAGGGTATCATCTACTGCATCTACTTTATTGAGGGCAATAATTTGCCGACGATCTGCTAGTCCCTTGCCATAGGCTTGCAATTCCTGTTCGATGATATGATAATTAGCGATCGGGTCTTCACTGGTAACATCAATCAAATGTAGCAGAACTCGGGTGCGTTCGATATGTCGAAGAAACTCGTGACCCAAACCCGCACCGGTATGGGCCCCTGCGATCAAGCCCGGAATATCAGCAAACACGGTGCCATCACCTGTGGGTTTGCGCACAACTCCCAAGCTGGGGACTAATGTCGTAAAGGGGTAATCGGCAATTTTCGGCTTAGCAGCAGATATTACGGAAATTAAAGTAGATTTGCCAGCATTAGGGAGACCAATAATTCCGACTTCAGCTAATAGCTTTAACTCCAAGCGCAAGCTAAATTCTTCTCCGGGTAACCCGGGTAAAGCATATTCGGGGGCGCGGTTGCGGTTACTGAGAAAATGTTTATTTCCTAGACCTCCTTTGCCTCCTTTAGCAACTACGATAGTCCCTGATTCTGCTATAATATCTCCGATGAAATCATCAGTTTCGGCATTATAGATAGCAGTGCCACAGGGAACTTCCAGAATGCGATCAGCCCCATTAGCACCTGTACAATTATTCGGTCCGCCGCGCTTGCCATTGTCGGCCTTAAAGATATGCTTGTACTTAAAATCCAGCAAAGTTTGCAAATGTGGAGTCCCAACTAAAACCACATCACCACCTTTGCCACCATTTCCTCCCGACGGTCCTCCAGCAGGAACGTACTTTTCGCGACGAAAAGCTACTAACCCGTCGCCTCCATCTCCCGCCTTAACCTGAATCTCTACTCGATCGATAAATTGCATGGCAAGTTAATTGTCGTTCGTAGTAAGCACGAAGCGTGCTTCCGGAAATGCTCCCGTAAATTTGGTTTCATTTTAATGACTTTTTGGCTATATAAGGACTTTCGGGGTTAACAATCAACTTTTGTTGCTTGGGATCGATAAGCACATCCATATCTTCCATGGGAATTGAACCTAACAATACTTCAGAATCACCAGGTAATACCATAGCCCTGACAGTAGTCGATCGATTTTCAAACTGAACATCTACAGGACCGACAATTTCAAGTCTCGTCTGTGTACCATCCGCTAATTCTGCCACTTGCTCGCCCACCTTGCGCAGATCGAGCTGAGTTTTAATCTGCTGATTGATTGCCAGCATATAAGCACCACTATCTACTAGAGCATTTACCTTGAGTCGCCTAATTTGATCTGCTGGCAATTGGCCCTCTTGGAACAAAACTATATCGGCACCACGAATCAGCTCAATTTCTGCATAAACTAAACCCATCAACTCTACCTCTATCGCCCATCCATACCTTAACTATAGCACAACTCGGTTGGGTTTCCTTACGTCAACCCAACCTACGAACTTACTAGCCGAACTCGATAATGCGGCTGTGAAATGTCTTTCTCAGTGGTTGTCGGATCTAAGCCGCTCAACTGAATCACAAATTGAACTGGCAGAAAATCTGGTGGGGTGTTAGGAGCCAACCCAAATTCGATGAATGCAGTATTAATTTCTACATCATTACGGCCAACCATTATTCCTGGAGCCACTTCAAAATCAAGTTCAATTGTATCTACTGTCGGGTCAAAATCAATAATATTATCTCCGCCTTCATCAGGTGCAGCAGGGTCAGCACCGCTGTCAGCTAAGCTATTGTACAGGAATACATCAGCACCTGCAGACAAAATGTCCGCACCACGGTTACCAATAATGACATCATTGCCTGGGCCACCTTCTAGACGTTCTCGTATCTCAGTCTCACTATTGAGAAGATTATTACCAATAATCTCTTCAATAACAGGACTGTCATCGGTGGTATATAAACATTTCAGGGGATAGCTGATTTTTGGTAACTCCGATCAGCGCCAGTCGCTCAAACTCTCCTCTCAGAATTACATTACGTCGTCCACGTGGTATCGCCTCATCAATTAACTCTTGCGCGTCAATATCATCGAAAGCACTCAGGTCAATCTTATCTTGGTTATCAAACCTCAAGATTATATCTGTGTCGCGCCTTGAAGCACTTTCAACAACGATTGTATCCTCTTCACGTCTGTTCAGTCGAACCCTGTCATTTCCTGTTGTCAGCCTAAAAGTTGCCATAACTCCTACCTCTGTTAATACTACAACGGGGGTCTCACTTGTCTATTTCGCGTCAGACTATGCTCCTGCTATGCCACGCAAGCCCATACAGCTTCTCTATTAACATTACCTGATCTTCTCCATCATATCCACAGAAGACCCACAATGTCAACCCCCCCTTCAAAATTTATCATCTCCTTGACGCTGCCCTACCGGCGATCATCTATCTATAAGGCCCTCACGCCCCTATCTCTTCTCCGGTGCGATCGCCTCCCAGACCGGTGGAGTCAAAGCCAAGGGGTTGGCGATCGTCACAGGCCCGACAGCGATCGTCGGAACAGTCACTCATACTACCGGTGGTAAGGGACTGCGCCAGGCAAACGCGCTTTGCGTTTACTACGAACAAGCAAACGCCCTTTGCTTTTACTACTTTCGACAACAATAAACCTGTAATAAGTTAGCTTTTTACTTCACTAAATAAGCTTACTTGTAACTAAGTAAATTTTACTTGTAACTAAGTAAATTTTACTTGTAACTAAGTAAATTTTACTTGTAACTAAGTAAATTTTACTTGTAACTAAGTAAATTTTACTTGTAACTAAGTAAATTTTACTTGTAACTAAGTAAGTTTTTTAGATCTACAAAAAGTTACCAGTACCATCAAGTCAGCTTTCCATCTGATCGAGTTACTTGCTGTACCATCAGTCAACTGACTCACAGCTCAACGCTCTACGGTTAACACGTAGGACAGGCGTCTCGTCTGTCCTATGTCGCTTGCGCTCGCAGTCCGCAGACTTGCCGCACCACAAAATAGTTCCCCGCAAAAAAAAATAACAAATATTCCTGAACTTGCTAGGGAGCTGTATAATAATCTAAACAGCAAACTTAAACAAATTCCAAGCTATCCTAATATGGCCAAGTTTCCCAAATCTGAATCTGACATAGTGGTTCTCGCTGAAACCGTAATCGCAGGATTGAGTGCTAACAGCACAGTCTATAGCATGCCCCCCATCTCGATCGAACAGTTAACCACCCGCTTGCAAGACTATCAAGCAGCCAGAAATGCAGCCGTTGCCGCCCAAGCAGCAGCGGAAGAATCTACCCAAGCCAAGGACAAAGCATTAGCAGCATTGACTAAGGATCTGAGGACAAATCTGCGCTATGCGGAGAACGCGGTAGACTATAATGATGAGCAACTGAAGATGTTAGGATGGGGCGGACGTAGTAAACGTAGCCCCATGAGGGCCCCAGGGCAGGTCCGCGACTTAGAAGCACCCCGTCAAGGAGACAATTGGGTCTTGTTAAATTGGAAACGCCCTCAAAATGGCGGTCGAGTTGCAGCCTACAAAGTGCAACGCCGCGAACGGGACAAGAATGGAGCCTGGATGGATCTCACGATCGCCCTCACATTAGAGACCACCTTAGTGGATCAGCCCTGT
Source organism: uncultured Hormoscilla sp. (assembly GCA_963921275.4). GTDB lineage: Bacteria > Cyanobacteriota > Cyanobacteriia > Cyanobacteriales > Desertifilaceae > Hormoscilla. Next base: position 1,375,364 of record OZ001293.3, read on the forward strand.
TCTGTCGTCTTAGAATATCGCATTATCGCGATTAATAGAGCCGGAGAAAGCACACCCAGTAATACTGTCTCGGTTGTCTTGTAACTGCGATCGGGGTAGGTTGGGTTTCCGAACGTTACCCAACCTATAGCAATTCCCAATAAGTTGTCAAAGTTTAAAAACCAGGTTTGGCTCCTCGTTACCTGGTTTCTGGGCATTGGGTACATCTCATTTTTACAAATATAGCCTCCGGGGCCAAGCATATGGCTGCGCCACCCTGCCCTCACGCCCCTATCTCTGCGAGGGTGCGATCGCCCCGTTCGTAGTAAACACTTTAGTGTTTTGCCTCCGGGGCGAAGCCTTGCCGATCGATCGTTAACCAACCCAAAACCATATCGACCGTTAACGACAATGTAATTCCACGCTCCTGCTATGCCACGCAAGCCCATACAGCTTCGAGATTAACATTACCTGGGCTTCTCCATCATATCCACAGCTTCCCCACAATGTCAACCCCTCCTTCAAAATTTATTATCTCGTTGACTTTGCCCTACCAATGATTATCTATTTATAAGATCCTCACCCCCCGATCTCCTCTCGGGAGGGTGCGATCGCCTCCTATACCGGTGTCGGAAGTTATCAGCGATCACCCCTTGCAAACAATGCTATAGCAACCAGCGGTAACATGGTGAAGAAAGTGCTAAAATAAGTAATTGCCGATTTGAAGAGAAAAGCCCTCACCTGGAAGAAAGTAAAATCCTCTATCATGGGCTGATAATTGAAGAGGATGGCGATCGCGCCAGGGATGAGTAATAAGAATACCCATAAGCGGTAACGCCAGCGGTTTCCTTTTTCGCACTACCCGGGGGACACAGATTGCTGATGGCGGTAGCAAGGAAATTCGAGAGTCGAGGGTATTGCCCGGATTATAAATTTATTTGCTAAATGAAGCCTTTCCCATGAGTCGGAGGATGAATCAAACTCAAGTATATTCTTGGTTGTTAACCCAATTTCAACAATAGCACGATCGGGGCTGGTGGGCGATCGCCCACCAGCGCAACTAAGAACCACCTTCTCGATAAGCACGAATCATGGCCTGAGTTCTCAGTTCGCCACCGATACCGCCATCGAGTTCTTTAACTATCTGTAAAAAGCGATCGGCCATATCCATTCCGGGCAAAATCTGACCAGAAGACTGAAGACTTTCCCGTACCAACCTCAAGTCTTTAAGAAGATGCTTGATCGCGAAACCAGGTGCTAAGTCAGCGTCGGCAATTTTCGGTCCCAAGTTTGACAGCGCCCAAGACCCAGCCGCACCTTTGCTACAAACTTCTACCATTAACATGGGGTCAATTTCCTGTTGTTCTGCCAGTTTGAGCGCTTCGCATAAACTCATTATATTTACGGCACAAAGCACCTGATTGCAGAGTTTCACCGCCTGACCGCTACCTACTGGTCCGCAAAGGCGAATTGTCTTTCCCATGATTTCAAATAAGGGCTTGCATTCGGTAAAATCTTGCTCATCGCCCCCTACCATAATTACCAGGGTGCCTTTTTGCGCCCCGATGTCCCCCCCAGAAATTGGCGCATCCAAAAAGCGCAGTTGACGTTGTTGCAGTTCGGCGCCAATTTTCCGCGCTGCTACGGGCCCGATCGTACTCATATCTACCACTAAAGTTCCCGGTTGGGCAAATGCCGCCGCCCCTTCCGGTCCGAGGATGACAGCTTCCATGTCGGGTACGTCCCCCACGCAGGTGAAAATTACCTCAGCGGACGACACCGCCTCCTGAATGGATGATACCACTTGCGCCCCCGCACTTGCAGCAACTTCCACTCCGGGCCGATCGCTCGTGCGATTCCAGGCCATTACCTGGAGACCGCTGCGTGCCAGATTAGCGGTCCGATGACCGCCCATCATGCCGAGTCCGAGAAATGCAATTTGTTTGTGCATGCTATAATTCCACTATGGACAACAATCTAGTTTATCAGCTAGATTTCCGACAAGTAATGACCGATGACACAATTTTGATTGATCATCGATCTAGAGAAGCTAAGACAAGGTGCTTGCAGATGAACTCAACTAAAGAATTATTACACCATAGCATTGACCGATTGAGCGAAGCCGAAGCCCGACAAACTCTGGAGTTTGTCCAAAGTGTACAGCAAAGCAGCAACTTACTCCCAACTTTAAGGCGCTTAGCGCTAGATCCAGCGTTCAAGATTACTCCTGGAGGATTATCAGCTTTTCCCGTCGTCAAACCCATCCAGGCTAAAGGGATCGCCGCCTCTAAATTATTGGTGGAGGAATGACGGTGATTTTTTACTATATGGATGCTAGCGCCTGGGTAAAACGCTACCTTCAAGAAACTGGTCGGGCAGTCGAACAACTAACGTTCGTTACCTCCGATCGCGAGCTAAAGGATGCGGCCAGAGCGTCGGGTCTGGATGTTATCGATCCAGAAGAACAACAGCTCCCAACTTCACCATAGCGAGACTTAGTTGACATATTGTACTATTAATAAGCTGGAGGCAGAGCCTCGAAAGCCCCGTTCCCAGCCAGAGACTGGGAACGAGAGTTAAAGCCCGCACAGGCGGGCTTTGTTCATGTAGCGATACCCTAAAGGGTATCGCGGTATCGCGGTATCGCGGTATCGTAGCGCTTGCCTCGGGATGCAGCGATCGCGTGATTTGGGGAACAATATCCGAGCATACCATCTCTTACTATCATAACTTACAGAATAATTACATGCTCAATCTTAGATGCGCTCGGATTGTCTTAACAATCTGTATCTGGCAATTAACAGCGGTGCCATTTCTGGCTGCTGCTGCCAAGAGTCCCCAGCATACTGTGGCCCAAAACCCATCCCTTTGTCCCGGTCAACTGGCTGCTGAAATTGATGCGATCGTCTCACGCCCCCAATTCCGCCGTCAGCGTTGGGGAATTTTAATCCGACCTTTATTCTCGTCCCAGACTCTCTACAGTCGCGATGCGGAAAAATACTTTGTTCCCGCTTCTAATGCTAAACTGCTAATTACGGCCGCCGCCTTACATAAACTGGGTGCAGACTATCGGATTAGAACCTCAGTTTATCGGGACAGTTTAGGCGTCCGAGTCGTGGGCCGGGGAGACCCCAGTTTAGATCCTGCGCAATTACAAAGCTTAGCACAACAGCTCGACGGAATTCGCCGCATCAACCAACTCATTGGCGATGACTCTTACTTTCAAGAAGCTGCTATTAATCCTAGCTGGGAATGGTCAGACGTGCAAGCTGGCTATGGCACCGCAGTTAATAGCTTAATCGTCAATGAAAATGCGATCGCATTTACCCTGTTTCCCCAAGGGGTAGGGGAACCCTTGCGAGTCGAGTGGGACGATCCTGTGGAGGAGTTTGGCTGGAGAATTGAGAACAATTCCCGATCGGTTGCAGCCACAGAACCAGAATTTATCGCTGTCGGACGAGATTTACGCAGTCGAGTCTTACGAGTCAGGGGACAACTGCGATCGGGGGCCCCATCAGAAGATGCAGCCGTAGCAGTAGTCGATCCAGCTAATAATTTTCTCCAGCATTTTCGCCGGGCCTTAGCCGCTGAAGGCATTGCCGTTCTCCGGACAGCAGTAACATCTAAAAGTCAACCCCCAACCCGAGAAATAGCAGCCGTAGAATCTCCACCATTATCAGAACTATTGCAAGAGATAAACCAATGGAGTAATAATCTCTATGCTGAGGCATTATTGCGAGTCCTGGGTGCCACAAATAAGCAAGAGAAAAACAGTCTCAAGGTGGTAAAACTCATCCTAACCGCATTGGGAGTTAACCCAGAAAGTTACATCCTTACGGACGCCGCTGGGTTATCCCGTCACAACCTCGTAACTCCAGAAGCATTGGTGCAAACTCTCCAGCTTATGGCCCGATCGCCGGCAGCAGCAGAGTATCGCGCCTCCCTCGCAGTTGCGGGTGGTAGAGAAGGTTCCCTCAGAAGTCGCTTTCGCGGGACTCCAGCGGAAGGGAGACTTCAGGGGAAAACAGGTTTGTTGAGTGGCGTCGCAGCTTTATCGGGATATCTGGATGTTCCCGGGTACGATCGCCTGGTTTTTAGCATCATTATCAATCAGTCCGATCTCTCTGGGGCCCAGTTGCGCCAGGCGATCGATGAGATAATTGTACTGCTGACTCGCCTGCGACGCTGTTAATTGTTAATTTTCAATTGTTAATCGTTTTGTTAATTGCCAGGAAAGGAAGCAATTACACCACCTTCGCAATTTTTTATTTGCAATTAACAATTCCCTAACCTTTCACAAGTGCCACCTCATACCGCTTGCCGTTCTTTTTTAACTTTAAAGAACTACAATCCTGCAAAAAATTCATAAATTTGCTCCCTAGATTTAAGCTCTTCATAGTCTTAGTCACGGTATGATCATATCGCTTTTGGAATTCCGTTCCCACCTTGGAAATATTAATATATGAGCCAGAAGATTGAATTGTTAAACTTTGGACAATATCAACCATTACCTTCTCCATATCTGCCCGGGAATTAATTTCCGAAACCTGCTTCTTCACATCTTCTGCTTCCAACTTAATTCCCAAAAGACTCCGGAGTTGTAAGCTTTGGCAAGACTGCAAAAACTTGCTGACATAAGGCGCTAGCTTTAAGCGCTTAATAATTGCATTCGCAGATTCTCCGTAGACCTTATGCAATTCTTTACTGATGTTGACCACAGTTAGCTTCATGGGCGGTTGCTTGCGCAGCATTCCCTCAATAGTTACGATCATTGCCTTTTCTAAATCTTCCCGGGAATCGATCTGAGTGGGTCCAGCAGTCAGTTCAGCAGTCGGTTCCGCTAAGGGCTGTGGTTCGAGAGCGATCGAGTAATTTGCCAGTTCCGAAGTATGCAAGCGGTGTCGTTCTTCAAACAGGTGAGCAACAGCAGACAACTGGCCGATGCGCTCATTAATAGAGGCATGTTCTGCGGCCAGCAGGTGCTCGACCTGTTGCACCAGCCCAGCAAAATCGGGAATTTCTGACTTCATAGATAGGGAATAGTGATTTTTCTCCCCAGTAAGTCGATTTTCCACAGTCAGATTCTTATTTTGCTTGCGCACCCGATAGACAGTCAAGCCTTGGGTTTGCAATTCATTACAGAGGTGGGTTAACAGCCAATCAGAAGAACAGACAAAGACTTCTTTCGCATCGGGATAATGGCGAGAGACCCCAGCCCCCATAGCCAGCATTTGCGCATCCGCACTATTCTTACCTAAGGGGACGTGAATCAGTTGATAGCCCTGTTCGTAGAATTCAGTATCTTTGTCAGCGGGCATTTTTCTCCAGTTAGCAAAAGCAATCTTCACTTGCAGGGGATAGTTGCCGATCCCGCTCAAGAACTGCTCCAGATTAGCATCAAACTTGTTCAGGTTTTCCGCATCCAGCAGTAAAATAGCGATGCCTGACTCTGGTTGAGCTGGAGGTGGTGGCAACTGGGGCAAATTTTGCTGCCCTAATTGGGCGGCGGCGTCGCGAAACTCGTTACTATTCAGGGTTTCCAGCAGTACAGAAGCTAAAAGACTTAGCTTATCCCGGTCCTGGGGGACATCGGGCTGTGCCAGGACGGGCAAGGATACAGTTTCAGCAGCAGTCTCCTGGACCTCGTCAAGAACCCGCACCAGTTCGGCTGATTTGGGATAGACGAAATTACGTCCGCAGTCTTTGCAGCGGTATCTCTGCCTGTCGCCAGCACGACCGTTTTTACGCAGGTTGGTGGATTCACATTTGGGACATTGCATGATATTGCTATTCAGATCGCATTAAATCTATAGTTGCTAACAGGGCATAATTAGATCGACAAGCTTTACAAATCTTAAAACAATGGCGAGAGATTTACGGGGATTCATCCAGTTGCTGGAAGGGCGGGGACAACTGCTGCGGATAGACGCCTTGGTCGATCCTGACTTAGAAATTGCCGAGATTGCCAACCGGATGCTGCAACGGGGGGGACCCGGGTTGCTGTTTGAACGGGTCAAGGGCGCATCCTTTCCCGTTGCGGTCAACCTGATGGGGACCGTCGAGAGGATCTGCTGGGCGATGAACATGCAGCATCCCCAGGAGTTGGAGGAACTGGGAAAAAAGTTGGCGATGCTGCAACAACCGAAACCCCCAAAGCAGATTTCTCAGGCGATCGACTTTGGGAAGGTGTTGTTTGATGTAGTGAAAGCCAAACCAGGACGGGACTTTTTCCCCCTTTGTCAGCAGGTGGTAATCGGGGAAAATGAGTTAGACCTCAACCAGTTACCCCTGATCCGTCCCTATCCGGGAGATGCGGGCAAGATTATCCCCCTGGGTTTGGTCATCACTAAGGACTGCCAGACGAAAACTCCTAATGTCGGAGTCTATCGCTTGCAGTTGCAATCTCGCCATAGCATGACAGTACATTGGTTATCGGTGCGGGGTGGGGCCCGTCACCTACGCAAAGCAGCAGAGAATGGCCAGCAGTTGGAAGTGGCGATCGCCCTGGGGGTGGACCCCCTAATTATCATGGCAGCGGCCACACCCATTCCGGTAGACTTATCAGAATGGCTATTTGCTGGATTATACGGCGGTACGGGGGTCAAGTTAGCTAAATGCAAGACCGTAGATTTAGAAGTGCCCGCCGACTCTGAGTTTGTCTTAGAAGGGACAATTACCCCAGGGGAAGTCTTGCCAGATGGTCCCTTTGGCGATCATATGGGATATTATGGCGTCCTGGAAGATTCGCCCCTGATCCGCTTTCACTGCATGACCCATCGCCAAGATCCCATATATCTCACCACCTTCAGCGGGCGTCCCCCCAAAGAAGAAGCAATGATGGCGATCGCCCTCAACCGCATCTACACCCCCATTTTACGGCAACAAGTTTCAGAAATCGTCGATTTCTTCCTCCCCATGGAAGCCCTGAGTTACAAGGCCGCGATCGTTTCCATAGACAAAGCCTATCCCGGACAAGCGCGACGGGCGGCCTTAGCCTTTTGGACGGCATTGCCCCAATTTACCTATACCAAATTTGTCATCGTCGTGGATAAAAATATCAACGTGCGAGATCCGCACCAGGTCGTCTGGGCGATCGCCTCCAAAGTTGACCCCAGGCGGGATGTATTTATTTTACCGAATACGCCCTTTGACAGTTTAGACTTTGCGAGTGAGAAAATCGGCTTAGGGGGGCGCATGGGGATTGATGCTACCACGAAGATCCCCCCAGAAACGGAACATGAATGGGGCGCACCGCTGGAGTCCGATCCAGAGGTAGCAGCGATGGTAGAAAGACGCTGGCAAGAATATGGCTTAGATGATGTAGAGTTAACAGAGGAGGTTGACCCCAACCTGTTTGGCTATGATATGCGGTAAACTGAAAAATTGAAAATTGAAAATTGAAAATTTAGATTTTAGAATTGAAAACCAATAACTGACAACTGATAACTAACAACTGATAATTGATAAGTGGTGAATAATCAATGTTAGAAAAAAAACCATCAGAACCCATTTACAACAAAAATGGTGTCCGAATCACCATAAATGTGCTCGATATTCAGGGCGATCGGTATCAAATTCGCTATATTGATAGTATTAAGACGAGCCAAAAAAATCCAAAAAAAAAACTAAAACTGAGGGTAATTTATTTGGGAGTTCTAGTAGTAATCTTGGGTGTATTAATCAGACGTGTAGAATTGGTCTTACTCGGTTTGTCATTGATTTATATGGGCAATTACAAGAATGAAAAACTGAAGTATCTGAAAAGCACCTACACAGTTAGTATGACGACAACGGTCGGCAAAGAACTCAGCTACAGTTGTTCAGACGGTGCGGAAATTCAAGAAATCCTAGCAGCTATGGAAACAGCACTGAATCAATTGTAATAGATATTTACTTGTCCCGATCGGGCAGTTGGCTAATATCTCCGGACAGGCGACACGCCTGTCCGGACCAACTGACTACATACTGTAAACTAAACCAATAAATCCCGCCGGGGCTTGAACTCCTCGATCTGCCGCAAATTTTCATAAACTTCCCGTTCTTCTGGACTAATCTCCTTAGGAATAACAACCTGAATTTCCACAATTTGGTCGCCACGTCTGCCCCTGCTATCAGGATAACCCTTATTAGCAAGGCGTAAGCGTTGACCGGGGGAAACTCCCGGCGGCACATTCATTTTCACCAACCCATCCAGAGTCGGCACTTCCATCGACCCCCCTAACACCGCTTCACAAGGAGTCACAGGTAGTTGACAGTAAATATCAGAACCTTCCAACCCAAAGAACTCATGAGGTGCTACAGTAATTTTCAAGAACAGGTCACCACCGCCAAGACCTTGATTCCGCAGTCGGATCCGCTGCCCAGTTACCATCCCCGGCGGCATCTCTACCTCGATCGATCGCCCATCTTCCAGACGAATGCGCTCATTTCCGCCCCAAAAAGCCTTCTCCAAAGGTATAGTCAGTCGCGCCTCCACATCCCGCCGAGCAGGAATTGTGTTATAAGTTTTCTTCGCACTGCGCCGATAAGAATCAGCAGAAGGATCCGTTACCCGATCGCGTTCCCCAGTCGGCGCACCCACCTTCACTTCCCGCCGACGGTTCAGCAAGCTGTCCAAAAAGCCATCAAAAGTGGAGAATTGCTTGAAATACTCCATCTCTTCGGCGGACAAGCGACTCGAACCTTTACCATAACGTCCGTTTTTAGGACGCAACTTCTGGTACTGCAAAAACCGACTGAACCTATCGTATTGCGATCGCCTATTTGGATCGGACAGAACCTCATAAGCTTCGTTAATATCCTTAAACCTTTCCTCCGCCTCTTTATCTCCCGGATTCAAATCTGGATGGTACTGCCTCGCCAATTTCCGGTATGCCTTTTTGATTTCCTCAACCGAAGCATCTCTAGGAACTCCCAGAATCTCATAGTAGTTCCGAAAGTTTTGCATAGTTAGTGGTAATAGCTGCTTATTCATTCTCGCACCACATCAATTGTTAGTTGCTATTTGTTATTTGTCAGTTGTTATTTGTTAGTTGTTAGTTTTCTAAAGAACGAATTGCTGACTATGGACAGGCGAAACCCCGTCCTACGACTCGGACAGGCGTTTCGTCCGTCCTACGGCCTCTGATTATAACCACTCATCATCATCATCCCAGTCCTTATTATCATTATAATTACTATACCTACTGCTATTGCTGCTATAGCGACTCGATCTGACAGCATCAGAAGGTCGGCGATAGGTTCTAGATGTTGTATAGCTATCTGAACGCCGATCGCGATCTCCCGAGAAAGTACGACGAATGGAACCAAACAAATCATCATCATCTTCCTCACTCAAGCGCAGACGTATTTCTCGGTTCAGGTCATAGAGGACATCTTGCAAATCAGCGCCCACCCGGTCTATGCCCCGATCTTCATTCCTTCTGAGGCTATCCCGCAATTCCTCAATTAAGGGGTCAATTTGGCGACGATATTGATTAGCAAACTGCATGCCAAAATCCAGAGTCGCTTCTCTGAGTTGCCGTTCTGCCCGGACTATCAAAGCTTCAGCGCGATTACGCTTTTCGAGCCGTTCCCGCCGTTCTCGGTCAACTTGAGCATATTGTTCCGCCTCGCGGATCATGCGATTAACTTCATCTTGAGATAGAGTCGAAGCCCCTTGAATAGTAATACTTTGCTCCCGACCTGTAGTTCTATCCAAAGCCGTTACCTGCAATATGCCATTAGCATCGATATCAAAGGACACCTGAATCTGAGGGACGCCTCTCGGGGCCGGGGGAATCCCAGTCAACTTAAACCGTCCCAGAGACTTATTATTCCCTGCCATCTCGCGTTCGCCTTGAAGCGCATGGACTTCCACCAAAGTTTGATTATCCTGTGCCGTCGAGAAAATATCAGAACGCCGCACTGGTATAGTAGTGTTGCGAGGAATCAGCTTCTTCATCACCCCATTAGCCGTTTCCAGTCCCAGGGATAGGGGCGTCACATCCAACAACAGCACATCTTTAACCATACCCAAGAGGATGCTAGCTTGAATTGCCGCACCAACAGCTACCACTTCATCGGGATTGACATTTTGATTGGGTTCTTTATCGATGAAGCTACGCACCAACTGTTGCACCCAAGGAATCCTCGTCGAACCGCCAACCAGAACCACTTCATCTATTTCCACCGGACTCAAATCAGCATCCTGTAAAGCTTGCTTAATCGGTCTTCTCAGGCGACTCACCAGGTCACCGCATAAATCTTCAAACTGAGAACGGGTCAGCCTGGTTTCTAAATGCTTAGGACCGTCAGCCGTAGCAGTAATAAAGGGGAGATTGATGTCTGTCACGCTGACCCCAGATAGTTCAATCTTAGCCTTTTCCGCAGCTTCCAGCAAGCGTTGCAAAGCTTGGCGATCGTGACGTCTCAAGTCTATACCTTCCGCTTCCATAAACTGCTCGGCCAGCCAGTCAACAATCCTTTTATCAAAATCATTGCCTCCGAGTTGGGTGTCGCCGCTAGTAGCCTTCACCTCAAACACCCCATCCCCAACATCCAAGATCGAGACATCAAACGTACCCCCACCCAAATCGAACACCAGAATAGTCTGATAATCCCGGCGTTCCAATCCATAGGCCAAAGATGCAGCAGTCGGTTCATTCAGAATCCGCTTCACCTCTAAACCAGCAATCCGTCCAGCATCTCGTGTCGCCTGCCGCTGGGAGTCATTAAAGTAAGCAGGGACGGTAATCACCGCACCGGTCACTGGTTCTCCCAGATAACGACTGGCATCATCTGCCAACTTCCGCAGAATCATGGCCGAGATTTCTTCCGAGACAAAGTCCTTCTTCAGGCGGGGACATTTAATTTTAATATTGCCCACCTCATCCCGACGGATAGTATAGGGAACACGCTTGGACTCTGGACTGAGTTCCGAGTACCTGCGACCAATAAATCGCTTCACTGCGTAGAAAGTATTTTCAGGATTGAGTACCGTCTGCCGCCGTGCCATTTGTCCGACAACTAACTCCCGATCCTTGCTAAAGCCAACCACTGAGGGGGTAGTCCGCATCCCTTCTGCATTGGCAATTACCAATGGTTTGCCGCCTTCCATCACGGCTATCACTGAGTTAGTTGTCCCTAAGTCAATGCCGACTACTTTGCCCATCTATCACTTTTCTCCTCGCGTATCTTAATCTAATCTTGTTCCTTGCGTAGGACGGGCGGATCCCCTGTCCGTCTGGTAAGGCTGGCCAGAACGCCTGCCCGTTGTCAGCGCGTCGCTGATGCCCAGAAGCATTGCTGGACTTATTCTATCTTGTTCCTGCCGATGTATGACTGACAATATTCAAAATTCAAAATTAACCGCCAACAACTAACCGCCAATAACTGACCGCCAACAACTGATCACTGGTCACCGTCTACCACTTCTGAAAGTTTGCCCCCCAGTAGATAGGTAGTCATTTGGCCTTTACCTTTGATATTGATTGGTCTGCGTACCGTCAACTGATACTTATCCCGCAGCAGTTCATAGGTAGAAGCCGTGAGTTGGATAGTTCCCGATATGCCATGAGATTCCATGCGGCTAGCGGTGTTCACGGTATCGCCCCACAGGTCGTAAATGAACTTTTTGGTGCCAATCACCCCTGCTACCACCGGTCCGCTGTTAATGCCGATGCGGATCTGCAATGCTTCGCCAGTTTTAGCATTAAATTCTGAAAGCCCCCGTTGCATATCCAGGGCCATTTCGGCGATCGCCTCGGCGTGGTCACTGCGAGGTACAGGCAAACCACCCACTACCATATAGGCATCCCGATCGTCTTAATTTTCTCCAACCCATGCAGTTCACTGAGTTGATCGAACTTCGAGAAAATCAGATTCAGGAGTTCTACCAGTTCCGTCGGCGATCGCCGAGCCGAAATTTCTGTAAAGTCTACGATATCAGCAAACATCACCGTCACATCATCAAAGCTTTCCGCGATCGCGCTTTGAGCTTTTTTCAGGCGTTCGGCAATTCTCGCTGGCAATATATTATGTAATAATCGTTCCGTTTGCAGCTTTTGATAACGCAGGGCCGCATTCATTTGCTTGCGTTCAGTTATGTTGATCGCCGTGCGATGAGTTCTAGCCTAACGTGTAAACACGGAACGCTAGCCTAGGAAACTAGGAACTCTGGTATTCATGGGGGTTAAATTCCCGTGCGATGAGTTCCAGCCTAACGTAGTCATATACGGAACGCTGGCCTAGGAAACTAGGAACTCTGGTAATCATGGGGGTTTAATTCCCCCTCCCCAGGTACAGGGGTAACCGCGTGAGGTGCTGCGAAGTAACATCATCGTGGTGCCAAGCGAGGACTCAAATGTAGGATAACTGGCGGCGAAATAAGGCTATATGCGCCGGACCAAAATGGTGACGTAGTTAGTACTAACGGTAGCGATTCGTCTTTTTCGTACTCAGATAACTACCGGGGTATAGTAGGAACCTAAAAGCGTCGCCCTCCGGATACTAGGGAACGAAGTAACCTCTCGTGAGCTGTCCAATAGGACCAGTCAGATGTGAAGCGCAAGCCACGGGTGGGAAAGATGGCCTCAGAAGCTAATGCCCAGGGTAATGTCTGTGGATAGGCTGACGTCGGTCGGTGATAGTAGGAAGTCTCGGGCAAAAGTAGCTAAATCTGCAAATATTTGATCCACGTTAGCACCCGTCTTTGCCGACGTCGGAAATATCCCTAGCACTTGTTCTCGATCGGCAAATTTGTTGGCTTGCAATATTTTTTCCATTTTTTCTGAATCAATCAGGTCTGCTTTATTCAAAGCAATTATCATGAACCTTTTCTGATTGACTGATAAAAATAGCTTAATATGCTCTGGCAGACTTTCTATCGTTTGCGGGCGACTGACATCAACAACTATGATTGCCCCCTTAGCCCCCAGCAAATAACTAGGAGCGATCGCCTTAAATTTTGTCTGACCTTCTATATCCCATATTAGCATCTGCAAATTTTTCTGCTCTCCTTTTTCACTGGTTACTTCTACCTCCTTCCGGGATATTTTCACCCCCACCGTTGACAGATACTTATCACTAAACTGGCGGTCTACAAACCTGCGAATCAGGCTCGTCTTTCCCACACTAAAGTCACCTATCATACATATTTTTTTAGATATCATCCTTTACCTACTCTCCTTTCCCTACTGGCATAAACATTTCAAATCTAACACATCTACTCAACTCTGGCGGTGAAGAATCCTTCACATCCGGCGGTGATTTTGCCGTTCCAAAAACTTGCAATCGCCGTGGATCCACCCCCATACTTTCCAGAGCCCTTTTCACGACGAGCGCCCGCTGGAGAGACAACTGCTGGTTTTTCGCCCGAGAACCAATTTTATCACTATGACCTATCACCATCAGATGGATTTCTGGATATTCATCCATAAACTCCTTAATCTTCACCAGTTTGCCAGACCGCGATCCTGGGTGTAACTCTGCTGAGCCCAAATCAAAGTATAGCCGGCTATCAAGGGGATTTACCTTTAATTTTAACGTGCTGAAGACACTGCTCACCCCGGGAATTTCCTCAAGTGCCTGAGGAATTTGCTGAGCATCTTCCACCTCAAACACCCTTCCCTGCACCGTCACATTCTCCGCCTCGTAAAGGGTTGAAATCGAGACCCCCTCCCTTTGATTGAGCATTTTTGTCACCCGTTCCACTTCTTTCGCTGCCAACACCGGGTCTGGCGGCACCTCTACAGCGATTATTTGATTGTCCACCTCCACCGCTGGCACCTGATTTTTGGCGATCACCTCTGCTTTTAAGCGCAGATACTGATTTGGCACTCGTCCTTTCAGGATCAAAGTTTCTTTTGAAGCGGATGCCGCGATGTTATATACGGATAATTCCGGTGCTGAGGCTAATGCCGCCGTCGTTTGCTCCTCTAGAAGCCGGTCTATACTGGAGCGATGCTGATGAATTCCCCAAGGTAGTAGCACCGCACTCAATACTGCTACTCCTATCACCAGTAATGTCGTAGGAGGTTTAAATGCTTTATCTTTTGAGCCAGTTTGCAGTAGTTTTTCTATAAGCTGCACTACTTGCTCTGGTATTGTAGCCGGACCTCCATCAAATTCAGAAACCTGTTTACCGTAACGCTGTACAATTGTGCCCAGTGTTTGCCTGATCTGAACGAGCAACTGCTTAGAGGGTTCGCCCTTAACTACTACTGCCAGGTATGAGTATCCCGCCACTTCCAAGATAATTTTCGATTCTCCATAGTCGATCGCATCCAGTTCCGACATTTCCCCCGACTGCACGATACAATCGTTGACAAAACTGCGGATCTCCGTCAGCATTCCCGCCACCATTTCCGACTCCATTCTCTGTTCTGATTCCGGTTGCGCTTCTGCTATCACTAGACCTGATTCTTTGTGAATTAAAAATACCGCCTGAGTCGCAAATGCTTTTGACTCTTGAAGAATCAATTCCGCTTCTGATACTCCTTGCATCGTCGCCCTAATCTTGTGCTTAATTCCCTCTGGAGATAGAGCGTTTTCCACATTTTCATTAATAGAGCAAATTACGTCTGCCATGTATTTAGAAATCGTGCTGCCTATCACCGGATATAGAGCATCCACCATCGAGTCTCGTTCTAGTTCTATTTGGGCTTTTATGGCCCTACCCATCTCGGGGGCTAGCACTTCTGAGATCGAGTCTCGCTGAATTCTCATCTGTTCTTTGATGGCAGCACTCATTTCCGGCCCGATCGCCTTCGCTATTTCCTCTGGAGAGTTTTGGATCTGTTTAGAAATTGCTCCTGGCAGTAAATCTGCCAGAGCCGCACTCATTGCTTCCCTGTCCTCTCTACTTCGTTGCTCAATTACCTTATCTATTATCGGTACAATTACCCGAATACTTTCTTCTTGGGATATGGTCAGATCCATGCCCACCAGTTCAGACACCAAAGGCATCAATGGATTTATTACCCCTGTTTGACGCTCAACATCTGCCAATTTTTGTTCTATCTTGGCAATTACTGCACGCAAATCATCCGATTCTAACCCTGCTATAGTTCCTAGGGAACTTGCTGCGGTCTTAACTAAACTCTCTACTTCTGGTTCTGCTGGTTGACTTTCGGATATCTCCTCCGAGGATATCCCTGGCCTTTCAGCCGCATTTTCGCTTGCGACCGATATCTCTGCTGCTTGCGGTGAGCGAAGTCGAACCGATGAATCTCCTTCTGATTCGGACTGCTGTCTTTCTGATACCTCCTCTATCTCGCTTGCCACCGATCTACTTACTGCTTTTTCTACCTTTTGTTTTGTTCCTGGCTCTTGTGATGGTTGTTTTTCTTGTTTGGGACGCCCAGTTAATAGGTTTCCTAGAGCTTCCAGGGAAGCCGCTAAATTTTCGACATTTTCTACATCATACTCTGAGCTAACTTGGGAAGCAGATCGATCCTCTGAGCGTTCATCTGACTCTCTTATGGGAGTCCTCTGGGAATATGGCCTCACTAATTGCTCCTCCGTCACCAATATTTCCGAGGCCACTTCTGGTGATGACCAACTTTTACGGCGATGTGGGACTGATGCACTTTCCAATTCCGCCTGCATCACCAGTAATTCTTCTGAGGATACTGTATCCGTAGACTGACTGCCACTTTTTTCTACCTGCTGGTGCTGCGGGGTAGTTTGGGTCGTGCCCAATAACAGACTGCTTAAAGCTTCCAGGGCTTTAACTGCCTCATTATCTCCGGGATGTTGAGAATAGCTCGATCCTGTTGCCCCCGCCTGATGGACTGAATTATCTGGACTAGCAGTTGAGCGCTGTCGATCTGGCTGTTTTTCCCCTTTACGGGCCTCTGTCCCATATCCTACATAACTGCTCCGGAATCGCACAGCCCGATCGTCTGTGCCCAACTGCCATAATTTTTCGGACCGCCCCGTTGCGTATGAGCCAGTTCCTACCCCCTTTTCTGTCCTAGGTCTGTCCCGATTGGACTTTAACATCCCATCATATGGCGATCGCCCTGCTTGCGAGCTAGCTGAGTACTGGTCTGACGACTCTTTTGCCGATGATGACTGCCGCTCAGTAAATTCCAAGCCCAGCAACAAACTCACCAAACCTTCCAGCTGAGCTGCTGCCTTCCGATCCGACAGCAACCCATCCTGTTGACTCAAGCTTGCCTGATTTTGTTTTGAGGTCGCCATAAGCCGCCATCCCTACCCTTGGGTTGTTCAATCAACCATTATAGCAACATTGGTTCCACTTGTGTCACCTTGCCACCAGAAGAGTGAAAGTCCCCCATGGGTTTATTTTTGTTCTGGTAACAATAAATCTGCTTTCACATTATAATTTCCTGACCCTTCCAGTTCCGGGAGAAATTCATTTTTCTTTACCCGCATACACAGCTCAAACAGTATTTCTGCCATATCGTCTCGTCCCACCTTGCTTTCTTTTAAACTAGACAAGCGTTTTTCCAGTTTATCGGCAATTTCATTCCTCAGACTCTGAATATCTTTTTCTAGCTTTTCTTGCGCTTGATTTACTTCCCCCTTCACCGAGTTAATCTGAGAGCCAATCAGCTTATTTAGGGAATCGATACTCTCTGATACATTCTTGTCCTTCCCTTCTAGATCTTGCCTCATATCAGTGAGTTCTTCATTAGTCGTTATGCTGATATACTGGATTTTTTTCTCCAGAGAATACATAGTTGACCGCAGTTCTGTCGAGAGAGTATCGTTGAGTTGATTCAGGCGATCGCGCATTTCCTGCTGGAGAGCCGACAAGCTTGACTCTAGCTTATTCAGGCGAGTTTCATAGTCTCGCTGCTGCTTACCGAACAGCAAATCGCGAATTTGGTCAACATTTCCCAGTCTATCTCGCATTTCGTCTTGTGAGATATTATCACTCATCAATTTACCTCCCTGGTAGTCAAGTCAAAACTCAGTTGTCCGTTGCCTAGCGTGTAGGACGGGCAGATCGCCTGTCCGTCAGTTGTTTTTTAGCCTAGCGTGTAGGACGGGCAGATCGCCTGTCCGTCAGTTGTCCGTTGTCAGGAATTGTTGGGCATAAATGCTCACAGAGTAAGGGGTTAAGCAAATTTTACGACTACAGAGCGCTCAAAACTTATGTATGACTACTTAATCACTGCTCGCGAACCCCGCCCTTGGATTAGTCCAGCCAGAGAGCGTACCAGTAAATCACTCAAGTTCTCTTTTAGATTTAAAATGCCAAATCAGTTCCAGGGGTTGGGAAGATTTCTCACCACTAGACCAAGGATAATGTAGTCAAACACTCATCAAGGGCTGGATCTGCCCCGCCTGGACCAAAAGAATTTGGCAATTTTGCAGCCACGCTGCATCAAATGCCCCCAGGTGGGTTGTAGTAATCAGGGTTTGAAAGCGATCGCCAATCGCCTCCAGCAGCTGATTTTGCCGGTTTAAGTCCAATTCAGCTAGCACGTCATCCAGCAACAGCAGGGGTGACTCACCTGCTACCTCTGAAATCAGTTTCAGTTCTGCCAGTTTCAAAGCCAGCACCAGGGTCCGTTGTTGCCCTTGGGAACCATATTGCCGCGCCTTAGAATCGTCTATCGTCAACTCTAATTCGTCGCGGTGAGGACCAACGAGGGATGTCCCCTGGTACTTTTCCGCCATAGCCCTTTGCTGAATTTCCTCCAAAAAAGCTTGCTGTACTTCTGCTGGAGGGGAACGGGAGTCTCCTGGCCAGGGGACATTGGGAGCGTACTGCACCTTCAGAACCTCTTGAGAACCGCTGATATCGGAGTGCCACGCAACAGCAATGGGGGCTAGCCGTTCTATTACCCTCGCGCGACGCCGCATCAAGCGAGAACCAATAGTTGCCAGTTGAGCATCCCAAATCGCCAATTCTGAGTGGTTGGTCAAATCAGGGGACTGCTGAAAATTTTTCAACAGTTTGTTGCGCTGGCGCAAGACTTGGTTGTATTGTGCCAAAAAATGGGCATAGACTGGTTCCAGCTGGGTCAACAAAGTATCCAGCATGGTGCGACGCCGTTCAGGGCTACCGCGCACCAGTTCCAGATCGAGGCTAGAGAATTGTACCACATTCAGGACGCCCAAGAAATCCAGCTGTCGCCGCGGGGATTCGTCATTGAGGGCAACAGTTCGGCATCCGTTGCTGCGGAGGAGGAGTTTGAGGTCCACTGAGCCTGTCTCTCGCTCCAAACTGCCGGTTATTTGCCCGCTAGCAGACTGGGAACCTTTATCCTGGGAGTGCCAGATCAAGTCCCGATCGCGAGATGTTCGGTGAGATCTGAGAGTTGAGAGTAATTCCACAGCTTCCAGGAGATTCGACTTTCCCTGAGCATTATCCCCCACTAAGATAATTTTGGCAGCGTCAAAGCCGACTTGTTGATCCAGGTAGTTACGAAAATGTCTGAGGTGCAGCGTTTTCAGGTACATCAAAAGCTATGGGTATAGGGCCTGGGACAACAACTTTTTGTCGCGTCCGAGCGCAATTACGATCTCGAACTGGGGACTAAAACTGGTAAAATATCAGGAATGACTCGGAAGTGGGCTGGAGTTTTAGTAGTAATTTCACCATCTGTATTGATAGAAATAGGCTTCTGAGTTAAAACTTCCATTTCTGTGCCTTCTAGAGTCAAGACTTTAGATATATTCCCCAGACGTCCTTGCCTTAAAGCAGGCAGTAAGGTAAACATTTCCCACCAGTGGTTAATCCCCAGACTGTAAAGGTCCAAACGCTGGTCGTCGATCGCCGCATCGGAGGCGATCGCCATGCCTCCCCCATAATATAGGCCGTTCCCTACGGCAATTTGCACGGTTTTCACCTGGATAGACTGGCCATTACAGCGAATTTCGGCTCGAAAATGGCGAGATCGGACCAGTACCCCTATAGCGGCGATCACATAGGCCAGAACTCCCCAGCGTCGCTTGACTTGTTTATTCAGACGGCGGGTGATGTTTACAGACAGCCCCATACTGGCCACATTAAAGTAATGCTTTCCATTTACCCAACCCAAGTCTATATAATGTCGTTTACCCGCAGCGATCGTCTGGCAAGCTGCCTGTATAGACAGAGGAATCTTTAAGGTCCGGGCCAGGTCATTAGCAGTTCCCATCGGCAAAATGCCCAAGGGCAGCTGGGTATCAACCAGAGCATCTACAGCCGTATTCATGGTACCATCGCCACCACCAATAATCACCAAATCTACCTTATCCTGGTGCTGACGAATCACTTCCGGGATTTCCCCGGGGTGATAGACCGGTTCCTCCACCAGTTCAAAGCCGTATCGCCGCAGGTGGACGATCGCCTCTATGCGGTTTTTCCTGCCTTGGCGAGAGAGACGATTGACAAAAAACAGTGCTCGCTGGTTCATATTATAGAGACATGCTCTCGGCATGGAAATCGCCACTACCATCGCGGCGATCGCCCTAGCGGTCTTCTATATTTTATCTTGTTGAACGAGATGTTAACCAGGGTCAACCCATCCGGTGGTTTGTAGTAAGGACTTTAGTCCTTACCACCATTACATCCTCTCCAAAACCGAAATTCCCAACAAAGATAACCCCAACTTCAGGGTTCTCGCCGTCAGGTCGCACAGCAGCAAGCGGGAATTCCGCTCTCGGTCAGCCGCCTTCAGTACTGGACAGCGATCATAAAACCGATTAAACTTCCCAGAGAGCACAAACAAATATTGACACAGGCGGTTAGGCATTAAATCAGCTTCCACAGCAAAGATAACTTCCGACAGTTGCAACAAATGCTTCGCCAGCACCAACTCAGTCGGTTCTGACAATAGAAAATTCGTTTTCCTATCCTCACCCAGTTGGGAAAAATCAATCTCACCCTTACGACTAATCCCCTGAATCCGGACATAGGCATAAAGTAGATAAGGTGCCGTATTTCCTTGCAGGGAGAGCATCTTGTCGTAGCTAAAGATGTAATTGCTAGTGCGGTTCTGACTCAGATCGGCGTATTTAACTGCACTCATGCCCACTACTTTGGCCACCTGAGCTTTGAACTCCTCAGTTTCGGTGCGTTCGCGTAGCGTGCGCGCAGCGCAATCTTCTGCCGCTAGTCTAGATTCTAGGTCAGCCCCAGCCCGGGCGATCGCCTCATCCAGCAAATCCCGCAGTCGCACAGTTTCCCCGGAACGAGTTTTCAGCTTCTTACCATCTTCTCCCTGGACGAGACCAAAAGGAACATGAACCACATCTACCTGTTCCGTCAGCCAATTAGCACGTCGTGCTACCTGAAACACCTGAGAAAAGTGAGCAGCCTGACCAGCATCTGTAACATAGATAATCCTATCAGCTCCGTCCTCGCCTATCCGATAGCGTAAGGCTGCCAAATCTGTAGTAGCGTAATTATAGCCTCCATCAGACTTTTGGACGATCAAAGGTAATGGCGAGCCAGCCTTATTAGTAAAGCCTTCCAGAAAAACGCACTGGGCACCAGCATCCTCTTCAAGCAAACCCAGCCGATCCAGGTCCGCCACGACAGCTGGTAAAAACGGATTATAGAAAGACTCTCCCCGTTCCGTCAGTTGCACCCCGAGGCGATCGTAAATCACCTGAAACTCCCGTCGGGACTGATCGCAGAGCAACTGCCAGGCCCGACGGGTATCTTCTGCACCAGCTTGCAGCTGCACCACTTCCTGCTGGGAAGTTTCCTTAAATGCTGCATCGGCGTCGAACCGGTGCTTCGCCTGTTTGTAAAAGGTAACTAAATCTCCCAAGTCCAGGGCGTCAGCGGTAGTCAGGGCCTGTGGGTAAGCTTCTCGCAGATAAGAGATCAGCATCCCGAACTGAGTTCCCCAGTCTCCGACATGATTGAGTCGCAGAACCTCGTGACCGCGAAATTCCAAAATCCTGGCAATGCAATCTCCAATAATAGTAGATCGCAGGTGACCGACATGCATCTCCTTAGCAATATTGGGGCTAGAAAAATCCACGATCGCCCGCTGGGGCTTTTTCACCGGTGCCACCCCCAGTCGTGCATCTATATATATAGTATTCAGCTGGGCTTCCAAGTAGGCCGGTTGGAGAGTGAGATTAATAAAACCGGGGCCCGCGATTTCTGCTGGTGCGCACAAATCGGAAATCTCTAGATGTTCTACTAGCTTTTGGGCGATATTTCTGGGCTTTTGCTGCAGTTGCTTCGTCAGAGACATGGCCACATTCGACTGGTAATCGCCAAACTTCGGATTACTGGCCAGTACTACCATTGGGTCACATCCTGCCAATTCTTCACCAAAAGCAGTAACCAAAGCCTGCTCAAATCTAGTTTTCAGCAATTCGATCGTCGAGTTCATAGTTCTAGCGCTCCTGCGTCGCGCACTGCGTATCGGGCCTCACCTCCGGAACCAGAGTAACATTGCTCACACCGTCGGTCACCCTAAAGCCTGCGGCACCCCCCAGAGGGGGACGAGGTTCGCTACGGCGCGTAGCGCTGCTGGATCAGGAAAGCCGCATACTCAAATCTAGCCAACTGGAGCGAGTAATCGGAGCACTGCTAGAAATGTAGTCTACCCCAGTTTCGGCCATAGCGCGGATATTTTCCAGAGTGACGTTGCCCGAAGCTTCGATTTTAATTCGGTCATCCCCCTTATGAATAAGCTGCACTGCCTGACGCATCATATCTACTGGCATATTGTCCAGCATGATGATATCCACTTGCTGGTGCAAAGCCTCTTCCGCCTGTTCCAATGTTTGCGTCTCTACTTCTATAGTCAAGGGAAAGGGGATTTGAGCACGAATGCGATCGATCGCCTCTGTTATACTACCGGCAGCTGCAATATGATTATCCTTAATCATCACAGCATCATCCAGACCCATGCGATGATTCCTGGCCCCACCTACGGCTGTAGCATATTTTTCGAGCACCCTCAACCCTGGCGTTGTTTTGCGGGTATCGACTAGCATCGCCAGTAGGTCGGCTATTTCCTCCACATACTGGCGGGTAAGGGTCGCAATGCCACTCAAGCGCATCACCAGATTCAAGGCCACCCGTTCTCCCATTAATAATGCCTCTAATCCACCGGACAGGCAGGCGATCGCCTCTCCTGGAGAGCACCGGTCACCCTCAGCTACTATTGCCTCAAACCTGACATCCTGGTCCAAAAGCTGGAACACCCGCTCCGCTACCGGCAATCCTGCGATCGTTCCTGATGCTTTCGCCACCCACTCCCCTCGGGCCACCACCATTTCTGGTCCCTTGAGCGCCGAAGTCGTGCGATCGCCCCTTCCAATATCCTCCAGCAACCATGATTGCAGCAGAGGGTCTAAGCCGATCCAAGGAGGTATTACTGGCGATAAATCGAGCATTTCAACTGCCTCCAGAACTTTTTTGGCTTTTTTCTGAATAATTTTATCGCCTCAAATCCTTACCTGTAAAGCTTTTCAGAGTTATAACCCACCAGACAGGCGAGCGATCGCCCGTCCCAGAGAGCACCGGTCTTCCTCAGCACATACCGGTCCAGAAGCTAGAACAATTGCAACACCACCGGCAATCATGAGAGCTTTTCTGGTGTTTTCACCAGCCACTTAGTTCGGGCCACCAGCATTTCTGGTCCCTCGATCGCCGAATTTATGCGTTATTACCTACTAACATCCTCCAGCAACCATGATTTCAGGAGAGGCTCCAAGCCTCGCCAAGTGGTTATCACCGGCGATTTATCCAGGATTTCAACCGCCTCGGGAACTTTTTTCGCTTTTTTTCAGAAAAAATTTATCTGCTCAAACCCTTACCCAGAATGCATTTCAGACTTTGTAAAAAAAAAGTTTCCCAAAAACCTTAAAAAGGGGTTGACACTTGGAAATATAGTTGTTAAATTAGATAATTGCCTGAAAGAGAGGTCGCTGAGCAAGCGGCGCTCCCAAGGCGGACCGAACCTAGAAAAGAAAATAGTTTGAAAGCTAAGAAGCTTAAGTACCTCGTCAAAGAAAATCAAGTTTCCGGGGAAACCTAGGAACTATAGTAAGTCAAAGAGCCGCAAACGGCTTCGGAATTATCACGGAGAGTTTGATCCTGGCTCAGGATGAACGCTGGCGGTCTGCTTAACACATGCAAGTCGAACGAAGTCTTCGGACTTGCATAAAAGTAAAGGCAAACTCTGAAGTAATACTTAGAAACTGAAAATCATCGATTTTGTAGTTTGCAGACACACCCTAGTTCAGTTCATTTTACCGCTATAGAAAAAATAAAAATTTTCTTTCCCCAGAGTTTTAATAGTGTAACTGGCGAAGTTAAAATTCAAACTCCAGCTATAGTAGATATTCCCGAAATTATCAAGCTCATGAATTCTTCTCCAGAGGTGGCTTTTTGTGAATGGGAAGATTTCTTTCTTTTAGAAAGAACAATTTTTGAAAATCATTCTGTGAACTTAATAGCTAAGAAGGGAGTCGAATTAATATGAGTCTTAATAGGAGGTTCTTTTGGTGTCCGGGGGACAATCAGTCACCTGGTAGTTGCTGAAAAATATAGGTGTCAAGGGATAGGTCGTGCCTTAGTTGAGCGAGATTTAGAAGGATTCAAGTCTGCTGGAATTAAAAGAATATTTCTCTTCACTATAGATGAGACTCTGGTTGGTTCTAAGTTTTGGAAAGCAATGGGATTTAAAGGGGTAGAAGGTGAAACAACCTTTGAACTCGACATTTAAAGAACAACAAGCAAATTGTGCATTTAACTTATACAAAGAAGGTGAATTTATGGCTATTAAAGTTGGCAGTAATTTTCAATCAATGATAGAAAAGCAGGGCTATATCACTGCCTCTGCAGCACAGTGTAAATTATCTGTAGATGAACAAGAAGCTTTTAGTGAACTCCAAAAATGTTGGAATAACCTTGAGTTAGATAAGTATTACGGAGAAGCGCATCCTTCTAACTATCGTATTCGACGTTACAGTGACTTTATTTATGTACCAACTACAGGAGAGTTACACCCCAAGGAACATGTGGCATACTATCAAAGCGAACGCCAAAACTCTTATGCGGGCGGTAAAACACGTCACTTTGGCGATATTTTGCCCGAAACTTACGAAAACACTTTTCTCCAAGACCTGGTTAAATATGACTTCAATCAGTTTCCAATTCCGGAAGAATACCTCGATCAGGATTGGATTTGCCAAATTCATATGATTCGCATTGTCGTAGGTCATAATTAAAGTGGCGCATTATAAAATGACCCCCCTAGAATTTAAAACTTCCATGTCTCAATTCATTGCGGAACATGGGGTTCAGATTGTCGGTGGTTGCTGCGGTACGCGCCCAGAACATATCCCGCTTCCCAGGTTAAAGCGCTAGGGTTGGGTGAGGTTGTATGGGATACCAAATAATTGGGACATGAGCCCCATAACCCTTGAATTGTAGTTAAAAATGGATCGCTGCGCGACTACGGATTCAGGAGGGCCTTAAATTACTCCTTATTTTAGGGTAATTAACCGGATTTGATATAAACTAGGCTTTTAGCATTCAACAATCTGAACAAAAGCTAATAAAGCTTGGCTCAAGTCAAGAAGTTTGCTATTATTTCAGAGTGTTGATAACTAAAGTATGATTTCCAGGAATTTTATATATTTTTCCGGAAATATATTCTCGCGCGTGGTATAATATTGATAGTGCAAACAAAAACATCATGAGATATGCCACACCGAGAGAAGCGTCACAAGTCCTTCAGGTCTCGGAAAAAACACTCCGAAACTGGGATAGAGACGGAAAAATACAGACAATTAGAACTCCCGCTGGTCATCGACGATACGACATCGACTCCGTCATTAATCCAGACGGCTCCCCAAGAATCAGAATCCTCTACGCCAGAGTCAGTTCATATAAGCAAAAGTCAGACCTTGAACGGCAAGCCGACTATTTGCAATCCTTGTTCACAGACGGAAAACTTGTCAAGGAAATCGGATCAGGACTCAACTACAAACGCAAAGGGTTTTTATCCATTCTGGGACAAGTCATGTCAGGAGATGTCAAAGAAGTTGTGGTCTGCCACAAAGACAGACTTGTCAGGTTTGGACTTGACCTTATCGAGTGGCTCTGTCAACAAAAAGATTGCCAACTCATGGTTCTCAACCGAAGTGACCTATCTCCAGAACGAGAAATGGTTGAGGATATCCTTGCCATCGTCCATGTCTTCAGTTGCAGACTCTATGGACTCAGGAAGTACAAATCTGCTATCAAAGAAGATTCGAGTTTACCCAGAAACGGCATTAGCTAAAACCTGGTTTCAATGGATATCAGCAGCCAGATGGTGCTTCAATCAAGCCATTGCTATACTCAAAAATCAGAAGATTGGCAAATATGACCTACGCAAAACGGTCATGGATATGGCTCCATCTTGGGTAAGTCAAACCCCATATAGCCCACGCCAATTGGCGGTATTTCAGGCTTATGAGGCACACAAAGCAGCAAGAAAATCAGGAGGAGATGCTAAATTTTGCTCAGTACGTGAATCTGTTAAGTCCATCGGTTTCAGAAAAATAACTGGAAAAAAGGAAATTTTTATCCAACACAGACCAAAGGATTAAGGTTCAAAGCAAGTGAGCCAATTATAGACAAAATGCACCATGAGCCTACATTGGTACTAGACAGAGGACGTTGGTTTATCTGTTATGCCATAGACGTGCCTAAACTGGAACCATTAAACAGTGAGCTAGCCATCGCCCTTGATCCAGGTGTCAGGACATTTCTAACTGGGTTTGACGGTCAAGAAATTTGGGAGGTTGGCAAGTCTGATATGGGTCGTATCTATCGGTTAGCCAGTCATCTCGATCGGCTAATGTCTCGAATCGGCTTATCTAAAGGACGCCAATTTAAGCGGCTACGGCACTGCCTGCGAAAGGCGGCACAAAAGATTCGGGTTAAGATTCGTAACTTGGTTGATGAACTGCATAAGAAAGCAGCCAACTATCTATGCACCAAGTACAAAGTCATATTTTTGCCTACATTTGAGGTTAAAAATATGGTCAAACGAGGCAAGCGACGGTTGTCAACTAAGACAGCACGTAAAATGGTTACATGGTCTCATTACCGTTTTAAGCAAACGTTGAAGCATCAAGCAGCTAAATACGGCTGTGTTGTAGTAGACGTGACGGAAGAGTACACCAGCAAAACTTGCTCAAAATGTGGGCACATTCACATAAAGTTAGGAGGCAACAAACGATTTATTTGTCCCTCATGTGGTCACACTATTAGTCGTGATATTAATGGCGCTTTCAACATTTTGTTGAAGGCTTTGAGAGATACCTCCGCATCTGGCCTGATAGCTTCATTCCAGATTGTGCCATACTCAGAAATTTCCGGCAATTACAAGATTTTTTCGGGTTAAATGTATCTGCTTAGTAGTTCAGCTAAACTTGGCCGTTACGTGTGAAAATATCTGCCGACTACATTTGGGAAAGCTTTTGTTTTTAGGAGTATTCTCATGGAAAGAAGAAAGAGTGGATATCCCTACGAGCTAAAGAAAGTAAAGAAAGAGACATGGAGAGATTCACCTGCTCAAATGAATGAAGATGGGAATCTTATTATTCAGGGACGGTCAGTTATGGAAGGCTGGCAGAAAGATTATATGGCAGAGTTTGCCAAAGTAGTTACTCAGAATGGAGGAAAAATATTAGAAGTAGGATTTGGAATGGGTTTATCTGCATCGTTTATTCAACAGTATGATAACTCAAGTTGCGACCTATAAAAATTGGATACAAAAAGCTATGATAAAGAGAATTATTTTCAACTCTAATCCCTTAGATGTAACAGCATGAATTGACTTGGGAACAAATTGGTGATTCGACTAAAACAGGTTTCAACTTGTTTTCTTGTTACTTTTTGTATATATTCAAAACAAGAATATTCTTTTCTTTTTGAGTTCTTTTTTCGCAAAGGTTTTAACATTATACTTGACGACTCTTTTAGTAAATCCTCTAATTGATAATCATTATAAGCTTTATCTCCATAAACTATTGAATTTGATGGTAAGTCAAAGCCAAAAGATTGCAAAACTTTAACATCATTATAACTACCAGGATCTAGATAAAATTCTATTGGCTTTCCATTTTTGTTTACCAACATATGAACTCTTAATCCATAAAAATAACGTTTTTTACTGGCAATATACCCTCGATATTCTTCCTTGTTATAAATTTGGCATCTATCAATCCTAATATTATCACATACTGGCACCGGGAAACTATCAAGAATATATTCTTGACCCGGATTGAGCTCTTTAAATGTTTGAGCTATAACTTGGAAGAAAAACATCCAAATTGGTTCGTCAATATTGTGTAATCGACGATTGAACCTACTTTTACTTAACAGATTTTTTATATACTTGTGTTGGACCATAAATTGACAAGAGCGATCGTGGTGTCCTCCGAAAAAATATGCAGCAACTAATCCGACTGTCATCACTTCGGCATTGTTCATTTTTACTTGTGGATCTTCTTTTATATTTAACGCTTTTAGTAGCTCGTCACAAAGAACAAAAATTGTTGTAATCATATCTTCCATCATCTACATCCCCCAGCAATTAACTATTATTTTAGTACATTATAACCTATAAACAGCCAACCCGCCGTTTAGCACAAAAAAAATATAATTTTGTATCAAAAGCTACGAAATATCCCAAATATCTGTAAAGTCTAAGTGGGTAATTCATATTTTTTTTAATAGGTCGCAACTTAGGTTATGATATTACTGAGCACATCATAATTGAACCCAATGATGATGTTTATAGAAATCTAGAGTCATTTGCGAGAAATGCAAAAAACAAGGTTAGCCCTGTTTATGGTATGTGGCAAGATGTAATCAAGGATATCGAAAAGTTTTCTGATGAGACGTATGATGGTATTTTCTTTGATGGCTCCCCTTTTGATGAAATTGAACTACATCATCGTCAATTCCATTTTGGTAAACATGCCCATAGGTTGCTTAAAAAGGGTGGAATTTATAGTTATTGCAACTTGTGCTCGATAGGAGTCCTGAAAGATAATTACGATAGTTGGGAAAAGCTGTTCGAAGAGACACAAATACCTTACTTAAAGGAAATAGGGTTTGAGTCGAGCGAAATAGGTTTTAAAATCATGAATGTCAGGCCTTCTGATAATCATCCAAAGTACTCGCATTTGACGGCTATTATTCCATGGTTAGTAAAGACCTAAGAATTTGTTTGGGAATAATATCAAATCCGGTTAATTAACCTAAAAAAAAATCCTCCCGTAGGACGGGCGTCCCGCCTGTCCGTCAGCCTGGATAAGGACAGGCGGGACGCCCGTCCTACGGGGGGTTACAAATTTTTGTATAGGTATTTAATCAGCCTGGATAAGGACAGGCGGGACGCCCGTCCTACGGGGGGTTACAAGTTTTTGTATGGGTATTTAACCGGATTCGATATAAGCACCTAGAAGGTATCTATATTGAGGGTCGTCATAAACTAAAGCCTGACTGTGTCTATGTGTAGCGTCCCCAAGACGAAAAACTAGATAGATGGGGATGGTATTCAGCGACAAGTTCCCTAAGGACTCCCTTTCCGGCCTTAGATTGATTATAGACTCTTGCCTATAATCTCAGGCATTACGGGATTTAGAGATGTTTTGATACACAATAAAAACTTGAAACAATTCTGGCTCTATCGTCCAAGCTATGCTGTTGGGCTTCAGAATCGCCTGTCACCGTTGCAGGCAAGAGATTTCAGGTTTTTGTTAGAATTAAATTGATGAATCCCTTGCCATGCAAGGGTTCTCATTTAGTTCCTAGTTCCCTTTGCATACTCCAGACGATAGAGCCACAATCTTTCATATTAAATTTTTACTCAATTCTGCATTTTTTCAGGCAAAGCTAGGAATGGATGTAAATCAATCACAAGAGATAGCTGATTTAACCCAAGGGAGTCCTGAAGGCGAAGCAACAATAATCGCCAGTCTTCTTTCAGTCTTAAAGGCATTGATTTTAGCAATTGCTGCGGGATATCTCTGCACATACGTTGGAATTCCAGTGGGATGGATGATTGGCCCCTTAATTGTTGGTGTAATGCTTGCATCTTTCGATGTTAATTCAAGACCTCTGCCAGTTGTACTTTTTACACTCAGTCAAGTTATCATCGGTCTTACTTCTGCAGTCAGATTCTCCCCAGAAACCCTAACTTTAGTTAAGAGCTTTATTCTTCCTATCACACTATGTATTCTAGCAACAGTTGTCTGTAGCATGTTTAGTGGTTTTTTGCTATGGCGCTTATCAGGTTTAGATCTTCCAACCAGTCTTTTAGCCTCCATTCCAGGAGCTTCTTCAGGCATCATTGCAATGAGTGAAGAGTATGGAGCTGAAGTTACTATAGTTGCCATTTTGCAGTACATTCGGGTGATAATGTTAATTATAATAGTACCTGAAGTCGGTGAATGGCTAGTTTCAATTCAAGACACTAACACACTTTTTTTTAGTGTAGATATGCCATTGCATGAGTATGAATATTCCTATCCAATAATAAATTGGTCGCTGCTAATAGTTTGTGGTTTCCTTGGAACTTTACTGGGAAGAATTATACGGTTTCCAGCTCCCGCTTTTATAGGAAGTTTTTCTCTAGGTCTGATCGTATTTTTGAGCTTTCCTCACCACTTTTATATGCCTGACTTTGGATTTATTAGTGGCTTGATTTTACTAGGACTAGCTACTGGATTGAAGTTTGAATGGCATACTATAAAATATATTCAGCGAGCTATTTTTATAGAAATTATCTTAGTCATTGCTTTAATTGCCATTTGCTTGTCAATTGGCTATGATTTTCATTTAATAACTCAAGTTGATACTATGACATCTCTGTTAGGGTTTATGCCTGGAGCGATCGATGCGATGGTAGCAATAGTAACTCAACTGGGAGGAGATACCGGGGCAGTAGTTGCAATTCACATGACTCGGCAATTCCTAATTCTCTTAGTAGTGAATTTTCTGAATGTTCTATACATTCGCCAAATGAAGAGCTAGGGATTGGATTAAGTGTTAGCGAATAGTCTTGTAGAGGTCATTAACAATAGTGTACAGATCGCAAGTACGATCGCTCTCGTAGGGTGGCGCGATTCGTGCTCCTGTGTCGCAAAAGATTTCTATCCGAGCTAAAAGCCTTTGCCTGCTGCGTTTTAAGGCTTGTTGCCATCTCAAATCAAAATATTTGTCTGCTGCGTTTGAGCTTCTCTGTTGCGTAGATTAACATCCCAAGTCTGCTTCGCCTGAAGTTTTGGTAGAGCTGTTTGGTTTGTGGTCAATTTCATCACAAGTCTTAAGTTGTGCAAATGAGATGTAGTTAAGATTAGTCGAGTCTGCTATGGTTTGTAGAACTTGTGTATAGAAGTCTTGAATTTGGTTGCTTCAACACGCCACAGGAGCGGATGCTTAGGGGATAGCGTCTGGTTTTCCCGAAGCTTGGTCTCGTGCCGCTCAGTTCAACCGTTAACATCCCTATTCCCAGGTTAAAGCGGTGGAGGTGGGTGGCAGAGCGATCGTGATGTTGCATTGGTGGGCGATCGTTCCAGTGCGATCAAATGATCTTGTAGGATGCGTTAGCGGCAGCGTAATGCATCGCAAATTTACTCACATTATCCTCGACTTTTCTGTGTCTAACCAGGGTAATGCACCAGACAGCTTGGCAATCTACTGCCCTGACACAGTTAAAATAGTGCATTAGATTTTAACTCAAATCCATAACTAATCTAGGCTATAGCGATTTTCTAATGCACTAAATTAGCTGTGCCACGCTACTACTTGGTTCTTACCCAACAAATCCATAGCCGTCGGTGGGCACGATCGTTAGGTAGGATAATCTTCTATTTAAGTTTTTGGGTAAAATTATAGATTAGTATCTGATCTGGTAGATTGAGAGGTAAGCCTAGATGGTACAAACACCATACAAACTGCTTACATTAGCAGAGTTTCTGAAATTGCCAGAAATAGAGCCTGCAAATGAATATATTGATGGACAGATTATCCAGAAACCAATGCCCCAAGGGAAACACAGTGCAATTCAAGGGGAATTTGTTCCTGCCATCAACAGTACAGTCAAAACTAAGCGTATTGCTCGCGCCTTTCCTGAGCTACGTTGTACCTTTGGTGGTCGTTCAACTGTTCCTGATATTGGTGTTTTTACTTGGGATCGGATTCCCCGTGATGAGAACGGGGAGATTGCCAATGCCTTCAACATAGCACCAGATTGGACAATTGAAATCTTGTCTCCCGATCAAAATCAGACAAAAGTCACAAAAAATATTTTGCACTGTCTGAAGCATGGAACTCAGATGGGTTGGTTAATCGATCCAAGTGAACAGACTGTGTTTGTCTATCGTCCTGGCCAAGAAATTGAAGTATTCGACCAGCCAGATTCGATTCTTCCAATGCCGCCCTTTGTTAGTGCTCTATGCCTTACAGTTAAGGATTTATTTTCTTGGTTATTGGAGTAAGATGAGATCCCAGGACAGGCTGACGCCATAGAATTCCAAGTCCGATCGCTGCCACGACCAACTCAATCACAGTTGCCATCAGCAAACTATTAGAGGGCACTCCATCCAGGGACAGACCCACCAAACGCGAGAGGCCGAACGAGCCGTAAACCAGGACAGTCAGCATTAGAGCCATCGATCGCAGATTGTGACGAAAGGCTCCGGCCAGGATAAGCAGAGCACTGGTCGCCAGCAACCCGCCGGGGGCGCGGATTCTGAGAGCAGGTTGGGGTCATTCCCCAGGATAATCCCGTCACTGGCGTAGAAGGCATGGGGAACAAACAAGATGGTGCCGCCAATGGCTAGCAGCAGTAAGCCAGATACAGAAAGAAAAGTGATCGTCAAAGGTTTCATGCAACGTTCCTCCAGGTCGTCAGGTTTGCGAACTCACGGGCAAAATCAGCAAAATCTTTGGGTGGATGCCCCAGCGATCGCTGCACTCCATCCGCTACATAGGCGTTACGGCCATCCAACACCGTGCCAAACAGATGGTCCATCAGCCAGACCATATGCTTAGGTGCCCCGGATTCTGCGACTGCGGTTAGGAAAACCTCGTGGGGAATCTGCTGATACTCAAGGGTGCGGCCCAACACCTGGGAAAGTTCCGCCGCTACTTCTGCAAAGGTCAGCAGACGAGGACCCGTGACGTCATAAATTTCGCCCCCGTGTTGGGGTTGGGTTAGGGCCGCGACGGCCACATCGGCAATATCGTCAATGTCCACAAACGGTTCTGGAATATTACCCGCCGGAAGGGTGATGCAACCCGCCTGCACCATGTCTGCAAACGCCCCCTCCGAAAAGTTCTGGCAAAACCAACTGGCGCGAATGATGGTCCACTCCAGGCCGCTGCGCTGGATTATCGCTTCCCAGTCATGGGCGTCGGCTTCACCACGGCCGGTCAGCAACACCAACCGACGAACCCCATGGCGCTTGGCGGTGTCTACAAAAGCAGCGATGGTATCGTTGGAGCCGGGGAGCGGGAGATCCGACGGATAGTTGAGATAAACAGAAGTAACCGCTTCGAGACAGGCATCTTAACGGGTTGGTTGGGTCCAGTCAAAGGCGGGGGTGGCATTACGAGAACCCAGGCGAATGGGCTGGTTCAGAAGTTGGAGGCGGGAGGTCACCCGCTGTCCGGTTTTGCCCGTGGCGCCAAGGATCAGGGTCAGCCCTTCCGGCGGATGACGTTTCGGATCTCTTTTTGGATCTATGTTGTTCATGGCTTTCTCCTTTTGGGTTCTGGGGCGACTTTGGTTCTGAGGCGACCCAATACTGTTCGGTTTAGTCAATCTCCCCCTCTTGGGAGGGGGCTGGGGGGTGGGTTTGTAGGCATTGAGGCATGGTAAACCCACCCCTAACCCCTCCCAAGAGGGGAACCGAAATGTTTAACCGAACAGTATTGTGGGGCAACCCATATGACCTTCTGCCGCCTCAATTGAGATCTATAATGGAGCTATTATCCTGGATGAACAATGATAATAAATCCTGGATTATTGACTAATCGTCCAGAGTGCTTGGACGAACAGATCAATCAATGGGCAATGACGACTTCCGAAACGGCTTATCCCACCCCCAGCCCCCTGCCGCCACGGGATCCCCTGGGCGAAGTGTTCCACATGCTGCGCCTGACCGGCACCCTGCACTGTCGGGCCGAGTTGACCGCACCATGGGGTCTTGATGTTCCTCAGATCGACGGGTGCATGGTTCTCGAAATTGTCAATGCCGGTCGTTGCTGGATTGAGATAGAAGGGGAAGACCCATGGGAAGTGCGCGAAGGCAGCCTGATCCTGATGCCCCACGGAATAGCCCACACCCTACGCAGCGATCGGGAGGTGGTGGCTGAGCCTCTTTTTGATATCCCGGTGGAGAAGATTAGCGATCGCTACGAAATCATGCGCCATGGTGGCGGCGGTGACTTCACCCAGATCACTGCTGGGGTTGTTCAGGTTGATCGCTCGGCTGTCGGCAATCTGTTGGACCTGTTCCCAAAAGTGTTGCAGATTGATGCCTGGGATGACGAGAGTGGCTGGCTGCAAAGCACCCTCCGTTTCATTAGCCAAGAGGCTCGGGATTTGAAGCCGGGGGGAGAAACCATCATTACACGGCTCACGGATGTGCTGATTATTCAACTGATCCGCACGTGGGTGGACTCGGTATCTGGCGCAAACCAGGGTTGGCTCGCGGCTCTTCGGGACGAGCAAATCGGCCAAGCTCTGGTCTTAATGCATCAAGAGCCCCAGCATCCATGGACGGTAGCCTCACTGGCCCAGACGGTGAACCTGTCGCGCTCCGCATTCTCCGCCCGATTCACGGAACTGGTGGGCCAGCCAGCGATGAGCTACCTGACAGGATGGCGGATGCAGCTTGCCCACGATCTGATTCGTGAGACGACGTTACCCCTTGGGGCGATCGCAGACCGGGTCGGGTATGACTCGGAAGCGGCATTTTCGAGAGCCTTCAAACGGATCTATGATGTCCCACCTGGGAGCAAACGAAGGATAAGCAAACCGTTAGGCCATATTTAACCAGCTAAAGACTTGACTGACGGTAAGAGTCAAGTCCAGATCAGGAAGAACCGGAATAACTTGCTCTCCA
Source organism: uncultured Hormoscilla sp. (assembly GCA_963921275.4). Taxonomy (GTDB): domain Bacteria; phylum Cyanobacteriota; class Cyanobacteriia; order Cyanobacteriales; family Desertifilaceae; genus Hormoscilla. The sequence goes on from OZ001293.3 coordinate 1,409,399, forward strand.
CGACACAACACGGGCTGTTGTTGAGGCAATAAGAGCAGCGTGCGCATCTTTTCGACTTTTTTGTGCTATTTTAAATTGAGAATAATAATCATTCTCAAAATCACCCTCCTCAGCCTTCCAAGCTGACTGGCTTTGGGGGGTAAAAATAAAAAAGTTGCAGGAGAAGTCCGAGACCCACTATGACCATTACGACGCCTACGCTAAGTACTGAAACTCTGAAACCTCAGTTAAATAGCTCATTTCTCCAACGGCTCCAGAGTCCAGATCGTCCAGTGATAATCTTTGATGGCACGATGGGAACTAACCTGCAATCCCAAAACTTGACCGCCGAGGATTTTGGTGGAGCGGAATATGAAGGTTGTAGTGCGATTCGTTCTAGTCTAACGTGGGCAACTACGGAACGCTAGGCCAAATCCAAACTGGTAACTCTGGTATTCATGGGGGTTAGATTCCCTCTCTCCAAGTGTGGGAGTAACACCGGTCCTTAGTGCTGCTGAGTCACATCACGGTGGTGCGGAGCAAGGACTTAAATGTAGGATAGCTAGCAGCCTAAGCTAGTGACGCCGCTAGGAAAGATGCTAATGGCTAGAACAAGCGAACCTGTGTACGCCTCGTTATCTAGAACCAGCGAAATAAGGCTTAAAGCGCTGGCCCAAAAGGGAAATGGTAGTTTGTGCTGGTTCTTGCACTTGGCCAGTATCGCACTCTAAGAACTCCCGGGGTATAGCAGGGGCCTAAAAGCATCGTGAAATGATACTAGGGAACGAAGTAACTTCTCGTGTGCTGTCTAGATTGGACAAGTTAGATGTAAAGCGCAAGCCGCGAGGGGAGAGATAGCCCGAGAAGCTAATGCCTAGGGTAACGCCTATGGATATGATGGGGTGTTCCTCATCCAGCTGACGCGGGTTGGTTAAAGTAGGAAATCTTGGGTAAGAGTATCTCTAAGACGCCGGAGGCCTCTCGAAGGTTGGATGACTGGTAAAACAGACTTGGAAATGGTAATACTAAAGGTTATCTGGCAGCGCCGCTTACCAACCAGGAAAGGAGTGAAATCGCATGAGATGAGGGACAAGTGGAGCAATCCGTAGTAATCCTAGTAGTGACAATGCCCTACTTGCCAGTAGCCGGATGCGGTGAAAGTCGCACGTCCGGTTCCGAATGGGAGGGTTAGGGGGTGACCCCTAGCTCGACCCCGACTATGAATATTTAGTTATCACTAAGCCAGAGGCAGTGGCAAAGGTCCATCGTGATTTTCTCGCAGCGGGGGCAGATGTTGTCGAGACCGATAGCTTTGGCTCTAGCCCCTTAGTCCTCGCAGAGTACGATCTAGCCGATCGCGCCTACGAGCTAAGTAGAAAGGCGGCAGAGTTGGCGCGCAGTTGTGCGGATGAGTTGACGACTCCGGAGAAACCAAGATTTGTCGCAGGTTCCATCGGTCCAGGAACCAAGCTACCCACCCTCGGTCATATTACCTATGATGAATTGAAAGCGAGCTTCATGGTGCCTGCAGTTGGTCTCTATGACGGGGGAGCCGATCTTTTCATCGTGGAAACCTGTCAAGATGTTCTGCAAATTAAGGCGGCATTGAGTGCCTTTGAGGCGGTGTTTGCGAAAAAAGGTTCGCGACTCCCCTTAATGGTGTCCGTGACCATGGAAATCCAGGGAACCATGTTGGTGGGGACGGATATATCTGGGGTACTGGCAATTCTGGAACCCTTCCCCATTGATGTTTTGGGGCTAAATTGTGCGACAGGTCCGGATTTGATGACTGCTCATATTAAGTATCTGTCAGAAAATTCGCCGTTCCCCATTTCCTGTATTCCCAATGCGGGGCTACCAGAAAATATTGGCGGTCGGGCGCATTATAAAATGACCCCCCTAGAATTTAAAACTTCCATGTCTCAATTCATTGCGGAACATGGGGTTCAGATTGTCGGTGGTTGCTGCGGTACGCGCCCAGAACATATTAAAGCTTTAGCCGATGCTGTGGAACAGACCCCACTAAAAGAGCGATCGGTGCGAAAAAATGCCGTGGGTGAGATTCGATCGCCTCTCTCCTATACGCCAGCAGCAGCTTCCATTTATTCCGCCCAAACCTATCAGCAGGATAATTCTTTTTTAATCGTTGGCGAGCAATTAAATGCCAGTGGTTCTAAGAAAGTCCGCAAGCTTTTGAATGAAGATGATTGGGATGGGTTATTGGCGATCGCTAAATCCCAGGTCAAAGAAGGCGCGCATATGCCCAACGTAAACGTAGATTACGTTGGGCGCGATGGAGAACGGGATATGCGAGAACTGGTATCGACTGGTGACCAATACGACCCTCCCACTGATGCTCGACTCCACCGAGTGGACAAAAATGGAAGCGGGTCTCAAGGTCGCCGGGGGCAAATGTTTGCTCAATTCCACCAACTATGAAGATGGGGAGGAGCGATTTTTTAAAGTGTTGCAATTGGCAAAAGAATATGGTGCAGGGGTTGTCATCGGCTGTATCGATGAAGAGGGAATGGCTCGAACCGCCCAGAAAAAATTCGAGATTGCCCAACGGGCTTATCAGGATGCGCTCAAGTTTGGGATTCCACCCCATGAAATTTTCTATGACACCTTAGCCCTACCGATTTCAACTGGGATTGAGGAGGATCGGGAAAATGCCAAAGCAACGATCGAATCAATTCGACTGATTCGGGAAAATCTACCCGGTGTCCATTTTATGCTGGGGGTCTCTAACATTTCTTTTGGCTTGAGTCCAGCCTCTCGCATCACCTTAAATTCGATCTTCCTGAATGAAGCGATGAAAGCTGGGATGGATGGGGCGATTGTCTCGGCTGCCAAGATTTTGCCGTTATCGAAGATTGCCGAAGAACATCAACAGGTCTGTCGCGATTTGATTTATGACAATCGCGGATTTGAAGGGAATATTTGCACTTACGATCCGTTGACGAAGCTGACGGAAATTTTTGCGGGTGTGAGTACAAAGGATGCTAGAGCGGGTTCTTCCTTAGCAGATTTGCCCATCGACCAACGCTTGAAGCAACATATTATTGATGGTGAGCGGATTGGATTGGAGGATGCGTTAAAGGTTGCTTTAGATGCAGGTCATAAAGCACTGGAGATTATCAATACTTTCTTGTTGGATGGGATGAAGGTTGTGGGCGAACTGTTTTGCTCTGGTCAAATGCAATTGCCCTTCGTGTTGCAGTCAGCCGAAACCATGAAATCTGCCGTGGCTTTCCTCGAACCCTACATGGAAAAAATCGAAGGAGAGGACGAAGATCGCGGTAAAGGGAAATTCCTGATTGCTACCGTTAAAGGCGATGTCCATGATATCGGGAAGAATCTGGTGGATATCATCTTGACCAATAATGGCTACAAGGTCATCAATCTGGGCATTAAACAAGCCATTGAGGCAATCGTCGAAGCCTATGAGCAGCATCAGCCTGATTGTATTGCCATGAGTGGCTTGCTGGTGAAGTCCACAGCATTTATGAAAGAAAATCTCGCAGCATTTAATGCTAAAGGCATTACAGTCCCAGTGATTTTAGGCGGTGCGGCACTCACCCCAAAATTTGTCTATGGGGATTGTCAAGAGACTTACCAAGGGCAGGTCATTTACGGTAAAGATGCTTTTGCCGATTTGACCTTTATGGATCGGCTGATGCCCGCCAAAGAGCAGCAATGCTGGGTGGATACCGAAGGCTTTACAGGGGAATTTGCTCAGTTTAACCAAAAGGGACGCAAGGCGATTGAAGATTTAGATCGAGAACTCAATGGTGATGGGCAGAAATCCGATCGAGAACTCAATGGTGATGAGCAGAAATCCGATCGACCCACTGTCATCGATACCGAACGCTCGACAGCGGTAGCGATTGATATCGAACGTCCTGCGCCGCCTTTCTGGGGGACGAAAATTCTTCAGAGTGGGGCTCTAGAGTTAGAAGAACTGTTCTGGTACATGGATTTGCAGGCACTGTTCGCTGGCCAATGGCAATTCCGTAAACCGAAAGACCAATCTCGCGAGGAATATGATTAATTCCTGGCATCGAAGGTTTATCCGATCTTGGAAGAATGGAAGCAAAAAATTCGCACGGAACAATGGTTGGAGCCCACTCTAGTTTATGGTTATTTCCCCTGTGCAGCCATAGGCAATTCCGTTCATGTTTACGAGCCAAGTGTCATTGAGCAGGGCTTAACACCCACAACAGCAACCCCGTTTGTCACTTGGACATTCCCCCGTCAGAAATCCATGCGTCGGCTGTGCATTGCTGATTTCATCCGCCCCCTCGAACACAATCAATTTGATGTCTTGCCTATGCAGGCAGTCACTATGGAAGAAATTGCCACCCAGAAAGCACAGGAACTTTATCGAGACAACAAGTACACCGATTATCTCTATTTCCACGGGATGGCGGTGCAGTTGGCGGAAGCCTTGGCAGAATGGAGTCATGCCAGGATTCGGCGGGAATTAGGTTATGGAGATTTAGAGCCAGATAACATTCGCGATGTATTAGCCCAAAGGTATCAGGGTTCTCGGTATAGTTTTGGCTATCCAGCTTGTCCGGTGGTCATCGATCAAGTGCCACAGTTGCAATTATTGGGATGCGATCGCATTGGGGTATCGATCGATGAGAGCGAACAGCTTTATCCAGAGCAATCGACCACTGCGTTTGTCATCTATCATCCTGTCGCTAGATATTTTAGTGCTTAGATCGATCGGCAATGGGGTCGCGTTGAAATCCAGGCGACCTCTAATTTTTCTTGATAATTGCTAGGCATCGGCATAGCTCCTTTAGCCTAAATTTCAACTGGATTGGCTTTCAAAATAGAGGTCTCTAATGAGTGAAACAAACGATGGATCGAATTGGCATCAAGATTTTATTGCCAGTAATTTGTTGGTCATTGGCTATAATGCTTGGGCTGGTCATCTCAGTCAGAAGCGCGGCGCGATTGTTTGTAGCACAAATTCTCCAACAGTGGGGATTGGCGGAGAATCATTCAAAACCCATTTTGTCGGACGTTCTCGCCTTGCGCCGTTCCTGAATACCTGGTTAGCGGCTCCTGACACTGCAATTTTGCCCCATCACTTTATGATTGCTCACATCTTGGAAGTTGTCGATAATTATTCTCCAACCACAGAGGTTGTATTGTTGCTGGAGTCTTTCGATCGAGCAACGTTCTTTTACTTGAAAAACCTACCCATTACACCACCTCAATGCTACGAGCAAGTCCGTAAGACCTGGGATGAATTCCAGCCAGGAGTTAGTGCTTGGCAAGATGAACAACTTCCAACAATCTGTCAGAACTGAGATCTCGATAAACTGGGGCTGCCATTGGTCGTTAACCCCGCGAGTGCGATGCAATGTATGAATCCCGCCGCATGGAACTGCTCTTAAATCGCTGTATTCTTTACAAGCGCTCGATTTTATCTTTCAGACTTATTGACCATCCGAAGGCCCTCGCCCCGACGGTGCTCTCACCGGTCTGACTCAGAGCACATACCGGTCCAGAAGCTATAACAATCCCATCACCACCGGCAATCAGAGGAGTTTTTCTCGTCTTTTCACCGGCTACTTACCTCGGACCACCGGCATCAATGCTCTCTCCAACGCCGAATTCGTGCGTTATTACCTACTAAAATCCTCGATCAAGCATGATTTCCGGCTCCGATCCAAGCCTCGCCAAGGGGTGTTCGCCGGCGATATCGCCAAGATTTACACCGCCTCGGGAACTTTTTTCGCTTTTTTTCAAAAAAAAATTATCGGTTCAAACCCTTACCCAGAAAGCATTTACGACTTTGCTCGCCAAAAAATTTTCCAAAAACTTGAAAAAGGGGTTGACACTGGGAAATATAGTTGTTAGATTAGAGAAGTGCCTGAAAGAGAGGTCGCACTGAAGCGGCGCTCCCAAGGCAGACCGAACCTAGAAAAGAAAATAGTTTGAAAGCTAAGAAGCTTAAGTACCTCGTCAAAGAAAATTAAGTTTCCGGGGAAACCTAGGAACTATAGTAAGTCAAAGAGCCGCAAACGGCGACGTGATGATCACGGAGAGTTTGATCCTGGCTCAGGATGAACGCTGGCGGTCTGCTTAACACATGCAAGTCGAACGAAGTCTTCGGACTTAGTGGCGGACGGGTGAGTAACACGTGAGAATCTGCCTTCAGGTCGGGGATAACAGTTGGAAACGACTGCTAATACCGGATGTGCCCTTGGGTGAAAGATTTATCGCCAGAAGATGAGCTCGCGTATGATTAGCTAGTTGGTGGGGTAAAAGCCTACCAAGGCGACGATCAGTAGCTGGTCTGAGAGGATGAGCAGCCACACTGGGACTGAGACACGGCCCAGACTCCTACGGGAGGCAGCAGTGGGGAATTTTCCGCAATGGGCGAAAGCCTGACGGAGCAAGACCGCGTGAGGGAGGAAGGCCCTTGGGTTGTAAACCTCTTTTGTCAGGGAAGAAAACAATGACGGTACCTGACGAATCAGCCTCGGCTAACTCCGTGCCAGCAGCCGCGGTAATACGGAGGAGGCAAGCGTTATCCGGAATCATTGGGCGTAAAGCGTCCGTAGGTGGCCAAGTAAGTCTGCTGTCAAAGACCACAGCTTAACTGTGGAAAGGCAGTGGAAACTGCAGGGCTAGAGTGCGGTAGGGGTAGAGGGAATTCCAGGTGTAGCGGTGAAATGCGTAGAGCTCTGGAAGAACACCGGTGGCGAAAGCGCTCTACTGGGCTGAAACTGACACTGAGGGACGAAAGCTAGGGGAGCGAAAGGGATTAGATACCCCTGTAGTCCTAGCCGTAAACGATGGATACTAGGTGTAGCACGTATCGACCCGTGCTGTATCGGAGCCAACGCGTTAAGTATCCCGCCTGGGGAGTACGCGCGCAAGCGTGAAACTCAAAGGAATTGACGGGGGCCCGCACAAGCGGTGGAGTATGTGGTTTAATTCGATGCAACGCGAAGAACCTTACCAGGGCTTGACATGTCGCGAAGCCTTCCGAAAGGAGGGTGTGCCGAAAGGAACGCGAACACAGGTGGTGCATGGCTGTCGTCAGCTCGTGTCGTGAGATGTTGGGTTAAGTCCCGCAACGAGCGCAACCCTCGTCTTTAGTTGCCATCATTAAGTTGGGAACTCTAGAGAGACTGCCGGTGACAAACCGGAGGAAGGTGGGGACGACGTCAAGTCAGCATGCCCCTTACGTCCTGGGCGACACACGTACTACAATGGTGGGGACAGAGGGCAGCCAACTTGCGAAAGTGAGCTAATCCCGAAAACCCTGCCTCAGTTCAGATCGCAGGCTGCAACTCGCCTGCGTGAAGGAGGAATCGCTAGTAATCGCAGGTCAGAATACTGCGGTGAATTCGTTCCCGGGCCTTGTACACACCGCCCGTCACACCATGGAAGTTGGCCACGCCCGAAGTCATTACTCCAACCCCTCGGGGAGGAGGATGCCGAAGGTAGGGCTGATGACTGGGGTGAAGTCGTAACAAGGTAGCCGTACCGGAAGGTGTGGCTGGATCACCTCCTTTTGAGGGAGACCAACTTGCATCACACCTGTAGCAACAGTAGAATAGGGTGAGGAGGCAAGCAATCCCAGGTCGGTCGAGGTCAAAAACAGCATTAGCTTTCAAACTAGGTCAGGTTCGGTTCGGGGGCTATTAGCTCAGGTGGTCAGAGCGCACCCCTGATAAGGGTGAGGTCCCTGGTTCAAGTCCAGGATGGCCCAGCTGAAAAAGGAAAAAGGCAAAATTCAAAATTGGCAAATTTTGAATTGAAGAAGTGGGGGTATAGCTCAGTTGGTAGAGCGCTGCTTTTGCAAGGCAGAAGCCAGCGGTTCGAGTCCGCTTACCTCCACTAACATAGGACAGGGGATCCGCTCGTCCTCAGCAAAAGAATTCAGCAACTCATATGCGCGTGCTCGCGAGTGAGCCTGCTGGATGTACAATCCAGTACAGAACCTTGAAAACTGCATAGCAACAAGCCAGGTAGAGAAATCTATCACAGACATAAGCGAGATCAAGCTAGAAAGAGCTGACGGTGGATACCTAGGCACACAGAGGCGAAGAAGGACGTGGCTACCGACGAAACGCTTCGGGGAGCTGGAAGCAAGCTGAGATCCGAAGATGTCCGAATGGGGCAACCCCTAGAACTACCTGCTGAATATATAGGCAGGAAAGAGCGAACCGGGGGAACTGAAACATCTTAGTAGCCCGAGGAAAAGAAAGCAAAAGCGATTCCCCTAGTAGCGGCGAGCGAAGCGGGAGAAGCCTAAACCATCAGCCTTGAGCTGGTGGGGTAGTGGGACAGCACCACGGGAGATGGCGGACTAGACGAAGCAGTTGAAAACTGCACCAGAGAAGGTGAAAGTCCTGTAGTCAAAAGACTAAAATCCCCAGCTGGATCCCGAGTAGCACGGGGCACGTGGAATCCCGTGTGAATCAGCCAGGACCACCTGGTAAGGCTAAAAACTACTGTGTGACCGATAGCGAACGAGTACCGCGAGGGAAAGGTGAAAAGAACCCCGGGAGGGGAGTGAAAAAGAACATGAAACCGTCAGCTTACAAGCAATGGGAGGACGATTAAACGTCTAACCCTGTGCCTGTTGAAGAATGAGCCGGCGACTTATAGGCGGTGGCAGGTTAAGACGGGAAAAGTCGAAGCCAAAGCGAAAGCGAGTCTGAAAAGGGCGTTTCGTCATCGTTTATAGACCCGAACCCGGGTGATCTAACCATGTCCAGGATGAAGCAAGGGTAACACCTTGTGGAGGTCCGCACCGACCGATGTTGAAAAATCGGCGGATGAGGTGTGGTTAGGGGTGAAATGCCAATCGAACCCGGAACTAGCTGGTTCTCCCCGAAATGCGTTGAGGCGCAGCGGTTGAGGTCAAGTCTGGGGGTAAAGCACTGTTTCGGTGCGGGCTGCGAGAGCGGTACCAAATCGAGACAAACTCAGAATACCAGATGTAGTGCTCAGCCAGTGAGACGGTGGGGGATAAGCTTCATCGTCAAGAGGGAAACAGCCCAGACCACCTGCTAAGGTCCCAAAATGACTGCTAAGTGAGAAAGGAGGTGGGGGTGCTTAGACAACCAGGAGGTTTGCCTAGAAGCAGCAATCCTTGAAAGAGTGCGTAATAGCTCACTGGTCAAGGGCTCCTGCGCCGAAAATGAATGGGGCTAAGCAGTATACCGAAGCTGTGGGATTGTGAAAACAATCGGTAGGGGAGCGTTCCGTATCGGGAGAAGCAGTAGCGGCAAGCAGCTGTGGACAGTACGGAAGTGAGAATGTCGGCTTGAGTAGCGCAAACTAGGGTGAGAATCCCTAGCCCCGAAACCCTCAGGGTTCCTCCGGCAGGCTCGTCCACGGAGGGTTAGTCAGGACCTAAGGCGAGGCCGAAGGGCGTAGTCGATGGACAACGGGTCAACAATCCCGTACCGGTGCTAGTAGGTGCAGAGGGACGGAGAAGGTCAAGACCAGCCGGGAGATGGTTACCGGTTCAAGCAAGCAAGGCGTAGAGGGATGGGGAAAACATCCGGAGTCGAGCTGCGAGTACAAGCTGCTACGGCGGCGAAGTGGGATGAGATCGAGCTTCCAAGAAAAGCTCTAAACACTATTGCTAGGACTGCCTGTACCCGAAACCGACACAGGTAGGGAGGTAGAGAATACCAAGGGGCGCGAGATAACTCTCTCTAAGGAACTCGGCAAAATGGCCCCGTAACTTCGGGAGAAGGGGTACCCTCAGAAATGGGGGTCGCAGTGAAGAGGCCCAGGCGACTGTTTACCAAAAACACAGGTCTCCGCGAAGTCGCAAGACGAAGTATGGGGGCTGACGCCTGCCCAGTGCCGGAAGGTTAAGGAAGTTGGTCAGCCTGAGGGTGAAGCTGACGACCGAAGCCCCGGTGAACGGCGGCCGTAACTATAACGGTCCTAAGGTAGCGAAATTCCTTGTCGGGTAAGTTCCGACCCGCACGAAAGGCGTAACGATCTGGGCGCTGTCTCGGAGAGAGGCTCGGCGAAATAGGAATGTCTGTGAAGATACGGACTACCTGCACCTGGACAGAAAGACCCTATGAAGCTTTACTGTAGCCTGGAATTGGGTTCGGGCTTGGCTTGCGCAGGATAGGTGGGAGGCGTAGAAGTTCACCTTGTGGGGGGAACAGAGCCATCGGTGAGATACCACTCTAGCGAGGCTAGAATTCTAACCAACAGCCGTTACCCGGCTGGGGAACAGTTTCAGGTGGGCAGTTTGACTGGGGCGGTCGCCTCCAAAAAGGTAACGGAGGCGCGCAAAGGTTCCCTCAGGCTGGACGGAAATCAGCCGGCGAGTGTAAAGGCAAAAGGGAGCTTGACTGCGAGACAAACAAGTCGAGCAGGGTGGAAACACGGCCTTAGTGATCCGACGGCACAGAGTGGAATGGCCGTCGCTCAACGGATAAAAGTTACTCTAGGGATAACAGGCTGATCTCCCCCAAGAGTTCACATCGACGGGGAGGTTTGGCACCTCGATGTCGGCTCATCGCAACCTGGGGCGGAAGTACGTCCCAAGGGTTGGGCTGTTCGCCCATTAAAGCGGTACGTGAGCTGGGTTCAGAACGTCGTGAGACAGTTCGGTCCATATCCGGTGCAGGCGTAAGAGCATTGAGAGGAGTCTCCTCTAGTACGAGAGGACCGAGGAGAACGCACCGCTGGTGTACCTGTTATCGTGCCAACGGTAGACGCAGGGTAGCCAAGTGCGGAGCGGATAACCGCTGAAAGCATCTAAGTGGGAAGCCCACCTCAAGATGAGTGCTCTCACCATGTGAAGTGGGTAAGGTCACGGAAAGAACATCCGTAGATAGGCGTCAGGTGGAAGCGCAGCAATGTGTGAAGCCGAGACGTACTAATAGACCGAGGGCTTGATCTGGTAAAAATGTCAGATGTGGGTTGTTGCTATGCAGTCTTGAGGGTTCCGACAGACCCAAAAAAGCATTCCTGGTGCTATGGCGCGGTGGAACCACGCCGAACCATCTCGAACTCGGAGGTGAAACATCGCAGCGGCGACGATACTCTCGGGGTGACCCGACGGGAAAATAGCTCGGTGCCAGGATAATTATTCAAAACAGCAATCAGCTCTCTTGCGTGTTTTCAGCAGGGGGGCTGTATTGCTTTTTAAAATTACGAACGGACAGGCGATCCGCCCGTCCTACGCAACTGACAACTGTTAAAATGAGTGACAAAGATGAAAAAATAGGAAAACTGTAGCTGCTATGGGTCGTGTTGGGGTTTTACTACTAAATTTAGGGGGACCGGAGAAACTGGAGGACGTGGGTCCCTTTCTTTTCAATCTGTTCTCCGATCCGGAAATTATTCGCTTGCCGTTTCGCTGGTTGCAAAGGCCGCTGGCGTGGATGATTTCTACTATGCGAGCGAAAAAATCTCAGAAAAATTACCAGGAAATAGGTGGTGGCTCTCCCTTACGTAGAATAACAGAAGCGCAGGCGAAAGCGATCGAAGCATGTTTAGGGGTCAAAGGGGTAGAGGCAAATGTCTATGTGGGTATGCGTTACTGGCATCCTTTCACAGAGGAGGCGTTAGCCTCGATCAAGAGCGACCAGATTTCACAGCTAGTGATTTTGCCATTGTATCCCCAATTCTCGATTAGCACCAGTGGTTCGAGCTTCCGATTGTTAGAAAAACTGTGGCAAGAGGACCCCACTCTGGAAAAGCAGATGGAATACACGGTTGTTACTTCCTGGTATCATCGTCCGGGTTACTTGCAAGCGATGGCGGATCTGATTGCTCGAGAACTCGATAGGTGCTCGCGACCTGATGAAGTGCATATTTTCTTTAGCGCCCACGGGGTGCCCCTGAGTTATGTTGAAGAGGCGGGAGACCCGTACCAGCAGGAGATCGAGGACTGCACTGCCCGGATCGTGAAGACCCTGAATCGACCGAATGCTCATACCTTAGCATATCAGAGTCGGGTAGGACCAGTGGAATGGCTCCAACCCTATACAGAAGATGCGATCGTGGAATTGGGGTCTGAAGGGGTGAAAGATTTGCTAGTAGTTCCGATTAGCTTTGTATCAGAACATATCGAGACTTTACAGGAAATTGACATAGAGTATCGAGAGCTTGCTGAAGCATCGGGGATTGAAAACTTTCACCGGGTGCCAGCCCTGGATACCCATTCTGGGTTTATTAATGATTTAGCGGATCTAGTGGTAGAATCTCAAGAGAATCCTCCTGTGAAGCTATCCCAGGTAATGCATCCGAAGAAGAATGTAAAGATGTACCCGCAGGAGCGTTGGCAGTGGGGTATGACCACGGCGGCAGAAGTTTGGAATGGGCGTCTGGCGATGATTGGTTTTATCGCCCTGTTAGTGGAACTGATTAGTGGCAAAGGACTGCTGCATTTTGTGGGACTAATGTAATTAGGAATTTTGGAGTTGCAGAAGGGAGATCCAAAAAATAAATTACCCAATTTCTATCGCTGTACCAACTGGTGCATCTAGACTACTTAGAGGATTATTTACTTGGACTTCCCCAAGGTCAGAATGTAGTTTGCCAATTGTTGAAACTGGAAAATGAAAAAGGTAAAAAATGTTTCATTAAACAATTAACTCAGAACAATCAACCTTCCTCTGCCCATATTATCCCCTCCTTGTGCAACGCCGTAATTTTAAGGTAATGTGTTATGGGACAAGGATAGCACAAAAGCTTTAAGAGTCACCAATCACATTTGGTCTAGTTAGGGATTAATCGGGATTACGTTTGTGACAGCGCGGATCGCCCCGCTCGCCCCTACTACGCTGTTGTACGTACCACCGATACCAATCTTTAGAGCTGCGAATTGCTAGCCACAGCAGTAGTAGAGCTATTATCCCTCCTTGCTGGGGAGCATCAAAAGCAAAGAGGACTAGGGAAATGCAGAGGCCATCTTGGATCGGGATCGCCCAGGGGGGCAAACCCCTTAGTCGATAGAACCAGCCTGCTTGTACCAATTGCAGTACCAGGGCTAGCAGACCGCCCACCAAACCAATAATCCCCATCAGCCAAGGGGTGGGGTCTTCTGTGGTTGCTTGGGCGATCGCCAAGCCCATGATCGCTCCCACGATCGGGCTAAACAAAAGCTGGATCAGAAGCAGTACACGTTGTCCCAACAGCCTTTTGGAAGCAAACAGCTCAAATAAGGACCAGCTGACTAGGAATCCCAGAACTATTTGTGGGTGGATGCTGGACAAAATCGGCACGCGGGACCAGAGACTATCCCCATGCAACAGACCAATTAACAACAGGGGCAGGGCGATTCTCATTCCTCCTGCTGCTGAGGCTGAGAGTGCGGCTAGAAGCTCAATCATAGTGACAATTTAGCCTACTTGCTCGAGCAGCTATAGCTGCTAGCAGTAAGTTTGACATCAATCCTCCCATAGATTAATAAACAGTTTGAAGTCCAGGACTTCCTCTTCTATTATTACCGATCGCAGATTTGTGGTGACATATATTGTCTGTCCAACAGTTCCACCCCAGACCCCGATCGCCATCCTTTCCTCAACTACATAACGGGTTATCTTAGATAATAACCTATTTTCATCTGAGTGAGATTATGCTTTAGGAAAAATTTATCATTATGTTTTGCTGACAACAGTTGTAGCGACAAAATGTGATATAATAATTAAAATCTACTGCGAGCACCCTACTAGATATGTCCAGTCAGTCCCAAACCAAAATGCCGACGCCTGATGATGAAGCATTGAAAGCAATGAGACAACTGATTGAGGTAGTTGCCTCATTGCGATCGCCGGATGGGGGATGTCCCTGGGATTTAGCCCAAACGCCCCAAACACTGAAGCCTTACATTATTGAAGAAGCATATGAAGTCGTCCACGCGATCGAGAGTGGAGATAAAGATGCTATCTGTGAAGAATTGGGAGATTTACTTCTGCAAGTGGTACTGCAAGCTCAAATTGCTAGTGAGTACGGTCAATTTAGCATGAGTAAAATTGCCACGGGAATTGCTGAAAAGCTAATCAGACGACATCCTCATGTATTTGCAGATGTGCAAGTAAACAGTGTGGAGGAAGTCCGCCAAAACTGGGACGAAATTAAGGCAGTAGAAAAAGGTAAAACCGATCCGAAGCATGAGTTGACCGATAAACTCAGTCGCTATGCTAGTACTCTCCCGCCGCTGATGGGGGCAATGAAAATGTCCAAAAAGGCGGCTGGTGCTGGTTTCGAGTGGGAGGATGTCAGGGGAGTGTGGGATAAGTTTGAGGAGGAATTGGCAGAATTGAAATACGCATTGAAACATGAGGATAAAGCGCGGCAACAAGCAGAGTTGGGAGATTTACTGTTTACTATAATCAATATTGCCCGTTGGCACGAATTAGATCCGTCAGCAGGTTTGCAGCTCACTAATCAGCGGTTTGTTGCTAGGTTGAGGAAGATGGAGGAGATAGCCTCACGCCCCCTTGATGATTACAGTCTGGAGGAGTTGGAAGAACTCTGGCAGCAGGCAAAAACTCAGCTAGCAGTGTAATATCAGTTGTCAAAAAAATGTTATTAAAAGGATGAAGAATAAATAACTAGGGCTTGCTGAAAAAGGCTACAGGGCGAATCTAGACGCCACACAGCTTACTACACCGTCGGTCTATCACTCAGCTCCAAGCAGTAACCCCCCACCAAATGCTCCGATTTTGGGGACTCGGAAAGCAAAACCTTACACAAGGCAAGTAAAAAAAACGCCAAAACCCTTACCTAGTCTGATTTACAGCTTTCCTCAGCAAGCCCTAACTATCAATTTTCAATGAAATGGGATCGCGGCTGACTGTTGGAGAAGACAGTTTTTTTGCTAAAATTTGCTTGACAAGTATATTCAGATCTAGAACTATGACAGCTACTCAAGTTGCTTCTCGTTCCCTAGTAGAAATTGCCCAGCTCACCCGACAAGCGGCCCGTAAACTGGCAGTCCTTTCTACGGCAGATAAGGATCGGGCGATCGAGGCGATCGCCCTGGCCCTAGAATCATCCGCCGCCGACATCATTGCTGCCAACGTCGCCGACTGCCAAGCTGCGGCAGCTATGGACTTTCCCAAACCCCTCTATAACCGGCTGAAACTGGACGAAACTAAACTCAAAGCCAATATTGCTGGCGTGCGAGATGTCAAACGCCTAGCAGATCCAGTGGGTGTGGTGCAAATTCATCGCGAACTGGACAGGGGACTGATCCTGAAGCGGGTTACTTGTCCTCTGGGTGTCTTAGGGATTATTTTTGAAGCCCGTCCGGAAGCAGCAATTCAAATATCTTCCCTGGCAATTAAATCTGGTAATGGTGTTATTTTTAAAGGTGGTAAAGAAGCTACTCTCTCCTGTGAAGCAATAGTAAAAGCTATCCGTCAGGGATTAGCTCAAACAGCCGTTAACCCCGACGCAGTGCAACGGCTGACCACAAGATCGGAAACTCTGGAACTCTTGAAATTAGATGCATACGTTGACTTAATTATTCCCAGAGGTTCCAATTCATTCGTGCAGTTCGTGCAGGATAATACCCGTATTCCCGTACTAGGACATGCTGAGGGTATTTGTCACCTTTATGTAGATAGAGCGGCTGATATAAAAAAGGCTGTTGCTATTACCGTCGATGCCAAAACTCAGTATCCAGCTGCTTGTAATGCGATGGAAACTCTCCTAGTTCACCAGGACATTGCCTCAGATTTTTTGCCCCTTGCAGCTAATGCTTTGCAAGCAGAACATGTTAAATTACTAGGAGACGATCGCACTTGCAATCTGCTCGACATTGCAGCAGCGACAGCAGCAGACTGGGCAACCGAATACAGCGATTCGATCCTCTCGATCAAAATTGTAGATTCTCTGGCAGAGGCAATTGACCACATCAATAGCTATGGTTCTAAGCATACCGATGCCATTGTCACAGAAGACCAAGCTGCTGCTACGACCTTTGCCAATCAGGTTGATGCTGCTGGAGTATTTCATAACTGTTCTACTCGCTTCTCTGATGGCTTCCGCTACGGCTTTGGTGCAGAGGTGGGAATTAGCACCCAACAGATGCCTCCTCGCGGTCCTGTGGGGTTAGAAGGGCTAGTAACCTATAAATATCAGATCGCGGGTGACGGTCACATTGCTGCTACCTACACGGGGGCAAATGCTAAACCTTTTACCCATAAAGATTTGTGATTCGTAGGGTGGGCGCCGCCCACCGATATCGGATTATATTATTTAAAATATTTGTGGTTCGCAGAGTAATTAGGATGGTGTCCACCGCCCACCGATATGGAATTATATCCTGAAAAAGATTTTAAATTCGTATGGCATCGCCCACCGATGTAGTTGATGTCAAAACATAAGCGAAAAATTAAGTTAGCAAGTAAAAGGGCACTGGTAAGGCTAGTAATTCTCGGTATCACGATCTCGTTTATAGTAGGAGGAGTTTGGTTCGTAATGATTAAAATGCCAGGGAAAATCTACGCTGGCGAGTTGCCACCACTGACGCCACAGGAAAAACTGTTGCAAGAGCAACTGCGCGTCTATGTTACCCAAATTGGCAACTCAGAACACAACTATGTGTTCTACGACAAGCTATTGGAAACCACTGACTTTCTGTCAAGTGAGTTGGCAGCAGCTGGCTATGAGGTAAACCGCCAGAGATATGAAGTTAATAAACAATTATTTGAGAACCTGGAAGCGGAACTTCCGGGCACGGATAAAGCTGATGAAATTATTGTTATTGGCGCTCATTATGACTCGGTAGTCGGGTCTCCAGGGGCTAATGATAACGGTACAGGGGCGGCGGCGGTATTGGCGCTGGCGAGGGCGTTTAGGCAGAAATCCACTTCCCGGACCCTGCGGTTTGTGGAGTTTGTGAATGAGGAACCGCTTTTTTTCTGGACGGAAAATATGGGCAGTCTGGTTTATGCTAAAGGATGCCGCGACTCGGGAGACAATATTGTCGCTATGTTCAGCCTAGAAACGATGGGTTACTTCTCCGACGCGCCGGGAAGCCAAGCATACCCATTTCCCTTAAACCTCACCTATCCCTTGACGGGAAATTTTATCGCTTTTGTCGGTAATATGGCTTCTGGTAAGCTGCTGCGCAATGCGATCGGAGCTTTCCGCCGCCATACCCAGTTTCCCTCTGAGGGTGCGGTTCTCCCTAATGCGCTTCCTGGTGTTGGCTAGTCAGACCACTGGTCGTTTTGGCAACAAGGTTATCCTGCTATCATGGTGACAGATACCGCTCCTTTCCGCTATCCTTACTACCATACCCTAGAAGATACCCCCGATCGGGTAGATTATGCTAGACTAGCACGAGTGGTGGCTGGTCTAGAGCGGGTCATCGCTGAACTAGGGTCTTAATTTTTTCCAGCAGTAGAGAGGTGAGCTTCAGGGACGACATGAGCCCTCAAAAGCTTACTAGATAAGGCTTTGAGGCCAATAGGTTCGAACAAGATACAGTCGCATCAGTACCATCCTTTCATTTTCATGAAGCTCAAACCCTTATAACTACGTCGTCTGTCTGCCCAAAACAGCATGTATCTTGTTGAAGCTTATGGGCTGAAATTCTTACGCTCGTATGGATTTCAGCAGGCATGTCGCCCCCCCAGGAGAGGTGAGAAGTGTTTACTGAGCGTGTCTGTCAAAAATTTTCGTTGCTTCCAGGATTTCTCGATCGACTCCCTGGAGCGGGTAAACTTGATTGCTGGCAAAAAAAATGCGGGCAAGACGACGCTGCTAGAAGCCATATTTTTGCTGACAGCTGGAACAAATCCAGGTATCGTGGTGACACTGGCAGCTGGGCGTAGTGTCGAAAGGTTTAACTCATCAGCAGCGACGGAGTGGGTGCATCTCACTTTCCCACGGGCGAAGCCTTTGGATAGTAAAGTTGTCTATCTATGACTTAGATTGTCGTCCAAAGGCTTCGCCCCTACAGATATATTCGCAAATATGAGATGCACCCGACGGAGTTGCTATTCGCGCCTTTGTTCTCAAACTTTGATAATCAGAATCCTATTAAGATCGGCAGCTTACAGATAAATGGCGATCGCCATTTAGTAGAATTATAGAGCGTTACCAGGAAATCGACCTGGTTGGTAGTTGAGGAGGGGATGAATTACAAGGTCGGAAATAACAATCATATCGAGGATTGCAACTTAAGTATACAAGTACATCTGGGAAAATTTTGTTAAGCAATATCTGGCAGGACGCGGAAGGGATAAAGGTCGAACAGCTGTCAAAAAAACCACCGTCAATTCCAGCATCATTTATAGCTGCTCGTGGGGCTCCAGCATCGGCAGCAGCACAATTAAGTTGCTTAGAAGTGGAAAAAGAGGAATATCATATTGTGGAAAGCTTAAGGATTGTCGAACCAAGACTCCAGCGGTTAACTACTGGATTGGTTGCAGGTATACCTGTAATCTATGGCGATCTAGGTTTAGAACGGTTGCTGCCCTTGTCGATAATGGGAGAGGGATTGCAGCGCCTGACTTATACTGGCGATCGCGAGGCAGGAAAATGTTATAGTGTTAGTAGACGAAATCGACAATGGTTTCCAGGGCTCGATAATGGAAAAAATTTGGTATGCTATAGGTAAGGCTGCGCGTAAATTTGATACCCAAGTGATAGCAAAAACCCACAGCTACGAATGCATTCAAGCTGCTCATCAAGCTTTTACGGAAAGCGAAAATATGATTTTAGGTATCATCGATTTGGATCGTCTAGACGATTTTTATCGCGCTGTCACCTACGATAGGGAAGATTTGGAAGTTGCCATGAATACTGAATTTGCGGCCCTTTTAAGACACATGCAAATAGAGGATATTCAAGTTAAAATTACTGAGGGAGTAGATAAGTTAAAAGCATTTGTGAAGCCCTTATGTAAATCTAGGAATTTTCTAAGAGGAAAATCCCTAGTAATAGTCCGGGATGCCGACGATAATACGGCTAATAGATTTACCAGCGTTTGTAATAGAGAAATGTAAATGTAGCGGTTATCTGGGCAAATTTGCCAGTTCCCAAGGAACAGATAAGGCCGACAGGCGATCGACCGCAAGTAAGCGTTCAATTCTGCCAGATACCACAAGTCCAGGAACGTTAGAAACGCTGTGCTTGCGAACGGTTAGCGAAGACTCCGTGATGAGTTGTATCGAGGAATATTTCGACTGCGTGCAGCAACGGGTGGCCAAACCGCCCAAAAGTAAGGATATGGATAAAGCTGTGCGATGAGTTCTAGCCTAACGTGTAAACACGGAACGCTAGCCTAGGAAACTAGGAACTCTGGTATTCATGGGGGTTAAATTCCCGTGCGATGAGTTCCAGCCTAACGTAGTCATATACGGAACGCTGGCCTAGGAAACTAGGAACTCTGGTAATCATGGGGGTTTAATTCCCCCTCCCCAGGTACAGGGGTAACCGCGTGAGGTGCTGCGAAGTAACATCATCGTGGTGCCAAGCGAGGACTCAAATGTAGGATAACTGGCAGCCCAAGCCGGTGACTCTGCTAGGAAAGATGTCCATGGCTAGAACAAGCGAACCTATGTAAACCTCGTTAAACCCAACCAGCGAAATAAGGCTTAATGCGCTGGAACAAAAGTTAATGCAGTTAGTGTTAATTAGGGAATTGGCTAACATTGTACCCAAATAACTGCCGGGGAAAAGTAGGGGCCTAAAGGCATCGTGAAATGATACCAGGGAACGAAGTAACCTCAGCGAGGCTGTCCATTGGACAAGTTAGATGTAAAGCGCAAGCCCGCCGGGGAGGGATGTCCTAAGAAGCCAATGCCCAGGGTAATGCCTGTGGATATGCAGACGTAGGACGGATATGGTAAGAAGCCTTGGGGAAAAGTAGCCGATCATGTCATAAACTCAAGGAGCAATCCTGAAGGATGAATGATGGACTAAAATCCTAGCCGGGTAAAATTCAGTACCCCGAGTAAAAGTTAATGGGGAACATGTTAGCAAAGAGCGGCTAGTGTGGTTGGCTGGTTATCTCCCGCGAACCTTCCGGCGCTCGGTACTATAACGGTCTGTTGACTGACCATAAGGGGCAAAATTTCATGGGGCAAGGGACAACGGGGGTAACCCCTAGTAATTCTGCTAATGACAAGAGCTTACCAACCAGTAGCCGTGTGCGATGAAAGTCGCTCTTCAGGTTCCGAAAGGGAGGGTTGGGAAGTGATTCCCAGCTCGACCCCGACCTCTCCCCAGGTACGGGGGGTCGAGGGTACTACCGGTCCTCACTGCTGCGGAATAACATCACCGTGGTGGCGAGCGAGGACTTAAATGTAGGATAGCTGGTAGCCTAAACTGGTGACTCCGCGCTTGTTAGACGCTCATGGTTAGAACAGGCAAATCTATGCAAGCCTCGTAAACATAAACCGGCGAAATAAGGCTATATGCGCCGGACCAAAATGGTGACGTAGTTAGTACTAACGGTAGCGATTCGTCTTTTTCGTACTCAGATAACTACCGGGGTATAGTAGGAACCTAAAAGCGTCGCCCTCCGGATACTAGGGAACGAAGTAACCTCTCGTGAGCTGTCCAATAGGACCAGTCAGATGTGAAGCGCAAGCCACGGGTGGGAAAGATGGCCTCAGAAGCTAATGCCCAGGGTAATGTCTGTGGATAGGCTGACGTCGGTCGGTGATAGTAGGAAGTCTCGGGCAAAAGTAGCTCTAAGTATGTTATAAGCCCGTCGCTGATGTGATAGCGAAAACTAGTCGGTGATTGAGGAATAAATTACTGGTAAAACACCAACCAGTAAAGGAGTCAAATCGCGTGAGACAAGGGACAACGGGAGTAATCCAAAAGTTACCGGCCATTGACAACGGGCCTACTACCCAGTAGCCGGATGCGGTAAAGAGAGTCCGGTTCCGAACGGGAGGGTACCGAAGCGATTCCTAGGGAGACCCCTAATAAAGTGAAGGTGTTTTTGGCTTCAAGAGAGGATCCGACATTACTGCTGGGACAAGCGGCTCAGCGTAAATACTGGAATTGGGATCGCCCAGCCCTCTCTCCAGTAAAATAATTTATACAAGCACTATAGATGAAAATCGAGTTAAAGTATCGTGGATGGCATTCATATGACAGGTATTAGCTGTTATGGTTACACAGGTCTATTGCCGGAAGAACGGATGCTGGGATAATGGTTTGAGGTAGACTCTACCACATTAGAGATTAAGTCTGGAGTCAAAAGCTGATGGATTGTATTCACGTGACAGGCATTCGCTGCTATGGTTACACCGGTCTATTCCCAGAAGAGCAGGTCCTGGGACAATGGTTTGAAGTAGACTTGACCTTATGGTTGGATTTGTCTCCAGCTGGTGAAAGTGACGCGATCGCAGATACGATAGATTACGGCAAAGCAGTGGAGACGGTAAAGCAGTTGGTGAAGACATCCAAATTTGCTTTGATAGAACGGTTGGCAAAGGCGATCGCAGATGCTATCATAGAAATGGAGGCACATCCGGACCAGCAGATCCGTCTAGAGCAAGTAAAAGTCCGCTTAACTAAAGTATCGCCCCCGATACCGGACTTTGGCGGTCACGTCAGTATTGAACTGACAAGGGTAAATCCGAAATTGTCCTAAAGTACCCAAGGCTTTGCTACAAGGGGGATTGAACCTCCTCCGGTCTGCACGATGGTGAGAAAAGCCGCAAGTGGTAGTACGGTTGCACCCACTTGACTGGAAAGGTTTAGTTGTTAGATTAAGTGTACATGGTTAACCACCTAAAAGGTGCAACTGCAACTACAATAGACCAAGGGCGGCTTCAACCAGAACGGTAGGAGACCGCTGCCGCAAAAATGTATGGAGTTACTAAGATGAACAACCAAGGAGATCGCAACCCAGAATTCTTTGAAAGCGAGGCTGAGTCCAACAATAACAACAATAACATACTATGGCAGTATGTCCAGTCTCTCAGTCCAGAAACGGTGGCGCAGCTGTCAAAACCGACATCTCAAGAAGTTTTTCAGGTGATGGAGCACAATATTGTTGGCTTGCTAGGTCACTTGCCTTCAGAACACTTCGGTGTAACGGTGACTACAAATCGTGAAAACCTAGGTAGATTATTAGCTTCGGCGATGATGAGTGGGTACTTTATACGTAATGCAGAGCAGCGCCTGACTTTTGAAAAGTCTTTGCAAATGGCCCCGACTAATACTCCTGAAAATGAATAGGTAGCCAGTTGTCAAACTCGCCGAGGTAGAGTCTCGGCAGACTAAACTAAAGTCTGCCGACTTTATCATTTGTAAGTTGTTAGTGTTCAGTTGTAAGTTGTGATATCAAGTCTGGATGATTAACCATAATAAAAAAGATATCTTGGCCTTGGTTGAGTAGAGCTAAGTGCGAAACCCAAGTTTGAAGTGCGCATAGCGCTACAGGGATTACGAAGGTTGGGTTTCGTGCCTCTAACCAACCTACGGGTGATGAAATTTTATGGATGGGTATTAATCGGACAATGATATTAGTGGTCAGTTGTAAGTTGTCAATTTTGAATTGTAAATTGTGAATTGTGAATGGGTGACACTTCTTCTTCTCTGCCTCATAAGTCGATCGGGGTTGCTGCGATCTGGAACGCTGATGAACAAATTCTGATCGATCGGCGACGTCAGTCAGGGTCGCTGGGAGGTCTTTGGGAGTTCCCAGGTGGTAAACTGGATGCGGGTGAAACATTCCCAGAATGCATTAAACGAGAAATATTAGAAGAGTTGGCAATCGAAATTGAAGTGGGCGATCGCCTAATTACCATCGACCACAGTTACAGGGACTTCCACGTCACCCTAAATGTATATCACTGTCGTCACATTAGCGGGGTTCCTCAGACAATCGAATGCGATGAGGTTCGCTGGATAACCTTAGATGAAATTGACCAGTTTACTTTTCCGGAGGCCAATTTGCAGATTATTGATGCCCTACGGGAATATGTTAGGAAGAGAGAGAATGGAGAATTGAGAATGGAGAATTGAGAATTGAGCAATTAAAAATTATGATATAATACTTCGTAAGTTTCGACAGATTTTTTCTTGCCTTTAACTGTGACGGTGCCAAGCTTGTTAAATTTAAATATATCTTTGGTGACATGGTAAACGGACTGGGAACAGAGAAGCAGTATAGTCCAAGTGCTGGGACGAACCAATATTATCAACAACTATTTCGCCAGCACTAATGCCAATCCCTGTGGCAAAATTATCCCTAATCCAAGGGACTGCGATTGTGGCAATTCGTCGCTGCATGTCAATGGCCGCCGCGATCGCCCTTTTTTCTTGTTCTACAAGTGGGTAGGGAGCGCCAAACATAGCTACAATCATATCGCCGACGAATTTATTCACCGTGCCTTGGTGACTGAAAATCACTGATACCATCTGGGTAAAATATTCATTCAAGTACATCACTATCTTTTCAGGGGCTAATTCTTCTGGTAGGGTTGAGAGAAATTGCTCCTTTTTCGGAGATCGCTGCTTGCACGACTTGGGGAGACAGATATCTTTCTAGATTACTCTTAATCCGTTCTTCCCGTAATTTATTTTCATGCAACAGCGCGTTCTCTATCGCTGCTGCTGCTTGTGATCTCAGTGCCGTGAATAGTTTCAAATCCTGATACTCAACGGGGTTGGTACTGCTAATATTAATTACACCAATCATTCCTGACTGGATTGTTAAAGGCGCACAGATCGGTGAATGAATCATATTTTCTCCCTGCTGGATATATCGGGGGTCCGACTGCACATCATTCACTATTTCTGCTTTGCCCTCCTGCAATACGTGACCGGCTATCCTTTCACCTGATCGCATCAATATTTTCTGCCTGTATTCTTTCCCCCAGGCCGCAATTATCTCAAGTGTTTTTATTTCCTCATTCAGCAAGATTACTGAAGCACTTGTTGCCTTGATCGGTTTTATGACTTCATCAAGCACTATTTTGTTACTTCCTTAACTCCCAGACAGCTAGCTATTTTGCCCGAAATGTCGTACAAACAATTTATTTCTTCATACTTTTCTAACGCATCTGTTGCCAGAATCTTTTTTTCATACTCTTTGCTAGCAATGTAACCGAGCATCTCAGCTACAGAAGCTGCTTGAGTACCTCCCACTACCCAGCCAATTACTTCCGAAGCTGCCTTTACAGCATATCTATTTGAGTGGAAATGACTGCGATCTCCTATAAGGATAGCGCCCTCGGCATCCTGAATAGCAATATTTCCATCTAAAGCAGCGATCGTGCCCTTAACAACTGAAGCCAGACCCTGCTTGGTCATCAGCTTCTTGAAATTGATGGAAACCATGATGCCCACCTCTACTAACTACATGGTATCATAGCATTTATACTACATATCCGCCGCTCCCGCAGAGATTAACATATTTGCTATTATCAGCTCTTCTCATATCCGGGATTATTCGTCTAGTCACAACTGACCGCTAACAACCGCTGACAACTAACCACTAACAGCGATCTCAACCGTTCGCTCTGCCACTTTCATCTCCAGAGTATGAGAATAGTCTTTGAGTTGTTCGTACAGCAGCGCATTTTTGATCGCCGCCGCTGCTGGTGTTGTTAGCGCCGCGAACATTTTCAAATCCTCTGCTGTATAATTTACAGGGTAGGTGTTGCTGATTTTAATTACGCCAATGGTTTCGTTCCCGATTGTCGTACAAATCAGCGAACTGATCTCGTTTTCTCCCTCCTGGATATATCTGGAATCTGACAGGTGGCCAGCTATTCCCTCACCCGGTCGAATTACTATTTTCTGGTTGGACTCTGCACCCCGTGCCGCGATCGCCTCCATGGCTCCTGTTTTCTCATTCAGCAACATTACAAAAACTTGGGTGGCATTAATCAGTTTCTTCGTTTCCGAAATTACCAATTCCGTCACTGACTGAATTCCCTTACAACTAGCTATTAACCTTGCAAATTCGTACAAAAAGTTAATCTCTTCGTACTTACTTAAGGTCTCCTGAGCCAAAGTCTTTTTCTCTAGCTCGGTTTTGGCTATATAACTGAGCATCTCGGCCAGAAAAACTGCCCGAGCAGATCCTGTTACCCAGCCAATTACTTCCGATGCTGCGGAGATCGGATACTTTGGTGAGACCAACTGACTGTCCGTACCTAACAGAATCATACCCTTGGCATCCCGAATAGTGATATTCTCATCTAAAGCAGAGATCGCACCGGAGACCACTGACGTTACATCCTTCTTGGAAATCAGCTTCTTGAGATTTATTTTAACCATATACTTGTTTATCTATTAATCATTAGGGGTCGAGCTGGAAATCGCTTTCCAACCCTCCCGTTCGGAACCGTGCATGCGACTTTCACCGCACACGGCTACTGGGTATCAGGCCCAAATCATGGGTAGATAACTTTTGGATTACTCCCGTTGTCCCTTACTACTTGTATGTTTGCCCCTTTCCTGGTTAGTTACCAGTGATTCATTCCTCGATCCGATGGCTCGCTTGCGCTATTGTTGCGAACGGGCTTATGACGTTTTAAGGCTACTTATACCAGTAGTTTCCTGATATCACCGACCGACGTCAGCATATCCACAGGCATTACCCTGGGCATTAGCTTCTTAGGCCATCTCTCCCACTCGTGGCATACGCTTCACATCTGACTGGTCCTATTGGACAGCTCACGAGGGGTTACTTCGTTCCCTGATATCATTTCACGAGGCTTTTAGGTCTCTCCTGTATACCGGCAGTCCTGAGCGGGTACGATATTAATGAGTAAATAACATTAACTCAAGTTGCGACCTATAAAAATTGGATACAAAAAGCTATGATAAAGAGAATTATTTTCAACTCTAATCCCTTAGATGTAACAGCATGAATTGACTTGGGAAACAAATTGGTGATTCGACTAAAACAGGTTTCAACTTGTTTTCTTGTTACTTTTTGTATATATTCAAAACAAGAATATTCTTTTCTTTTTGAGTTCTTTTTTCGCAAAGGTTTTAACATTATACTTGACGACTCTTTTAGTAAATCCTCTAATTGATAATCATTATAAGCTTTATCTCCATAAACTATTGAATTTGATGGTAAGTCAAAGCCAAAAGATTGCAAAACTTTAACATCATTATAACTACCAGGATCTAGATAAAATTCTATTGGCTTTCCATTTTTGTTTACCAACATATGAACTCTTAATCCATAAAAATAACGTTTTTTACTGGCAATATACCCTCGATATTCTTCCTTGTTATAAATTTGGCATCTATCAATCCTAATATTATCACATACTGGCACCGGGAAACTATCAAGAATATATTCTTGACCCGGATTGAGCTCTTTAAATGTTTGAGCTATAACTTGGAAGAAAAACATCTAAATTGGTTCGTCAATATTGTGTAATCGACGATTGAACCTACTTTTACTTAACAGATTTTTTATATACTTGTGTTGGACCATAAATTGACAAGAGCGATCGTGGTGTCCTCCGAAAAAATATGCAGCAACTAATCCGACTGTCATCACTTCGGCATTGTTCATTTTTACTTGTGGATCTTCTTTTATATTTAACGCTTTTAGTAGCTCGTCACAAAGAACAAAAATTGTTGTAATCATATCTTCCATCATCTACATCCCCCAGCAATTAACTATTATTTTAGTACATTATAACCTATAAACAGCCAACCCGCCGTCTAGCACAAAAAAAATATAATTTTGTATCAAAAGCTACGAAATATCCCAAATATCTGTAAAGTCTAAGTGGGTAATTCATATTTTTTTTAATAGGTCGCAACTTAGGTTAACATTAATACGCGAACTGCTTTCCCTTTTGGGCCAGCGTAATCAGCATTTTCGCTGGATGGTGTTGACGATACTTACAGAGATTTGCTTGTTCTAACCATGAGCCTCTTTCCTAGCGGAGTCGCTGGCCTAGGCTGCCAGCTATCCTACATTTAAGTCCTCGCTCAGCACCACGGCGATGTGCTCCGCAGCACCTCCGACCGGTGTCACCCCCGCACCTGGGGGAAGGGAATTTAACCCCTATGATGATCAGAGTTATCTGGCAAATGAAACCAGACCAGACTTTCGCCATTGCTGGCTTACGCCCGAACGAATCGCACAAATACTCTACACCCCCTTGGGCGCAATTACACCAGCTGCAACGTCAGCTGTAAGTTGTTATTTGCTTTGTCCGTATAGCCTGTCAGCACCATCGGTTATAGCAGCTCAAAACTCTCTGGAGTTCCGCTGATCGCTCCTGGGCCTGAACGAGTAATTTTCCTTGTTGTAGGGCTACTCCCAGCTGCAGGGCAATTTTGCTAGCAAACTCAATTTCTCTGGACTGCCATTGGCGCGGTGCCGAACATTGGTGAATGCACAGCAGGCACCAAAGCTCATTCCCTTTTAATAAAGGTATAACTAGGTTGGCTCTGTGCGATTCGTTCCGGTATAAGCCAGTATGGTGAAAATCGGGTCTGGTTCCATTAGCCAGATAACTCTGGTAATCATGGGGGTTAAATTCCCCTCCCCCAGGTGCGGGGGTGACACCGGTCGGAGGTGCTGCGGAGCCACATCACCGTGGTGCTAAGCGAGGACTCAAATGAGGATAGCTGGCAGCCTAAGCTGGCAACTCCACTAGGAAAGAGGCTCATGGTCAGAACAAACAAATCTCCGTAAGTATCGTTACATAGAACCAGCGAAAAGGCTGATTGCGCTGGCCCAAAAGGGAAAGCAGTTCGCGTATCAATGCTGTGGCCTCATTGATATCGTACCCGCTCAGGACTGCCGGTATAGAGGAGAGACCTAAAAGCCTCGCGAAATGATACCAGGGAACGAAGTAACCCTTCGTGTGCTGTCCTAAAGGACCAGTCAGATGTGAAGCGCAAGCCGCGAGTGGGAAAGATGGCCTAAGAAGCAAATGCCCGGAGTAACGCCTGGGATATGCAGACGTCGGTCGGTGATAGTTGGAAGTCTTGGGTAAAAGTAGCCCTAAATATGCCTACAGCTCGGGGGAAACCTGTCAGAGATGGATAAGCTCAAGGGGCCAAATCTCATGAGACGAGGGACAACGGGAGTAATCCCGAAGTTACCTACCAGTGACAAGGACCAACTACCCAGTAGCCGTGTGCGGTGAAAGTCGCATGCACGGTTCCGAACGGGAGGGTTGTCCCGCGAGGGACAGCTCGACCCCTAATCACCTGAAAACGTGCGAGGATAGCAATATGGCAATCGCTCAGCCGAGCGTCATATATGTCATTGACTGCAAAAAAATGACCGCGCTGAGATCTTTGTGCATACTCTTCTCCAAAGCAGTGGTCCTCTACCTTTGCCGCCAGTGCCGAGTCAAACTCTGGCAGCACATCTTCTGAGACAATGGAGCCCTCATTCCAGCCCGAGTCTGGCGCGAAGCGAAATACAGCGACTCGATCGGCGTTCAGTAGTTTACGGACTTCTGTCGCTGCGGTTTGGAAAATGCGGTCCAGGTTTAAAGTACGGCGAATTTTCTCGATCACCTCTGCTAAAGCTCTCTCCCGCTGAGCTTCTCTGGCTAACTCTTCTGCTCGTTGTCGCAATTGAGAATACAGAGCCGTTTCCAGTTCCTCTTTTCGCTGCTCTGTCTGGGCTAGTAATTCCGCTTGTCGGACTGCCACTCCTAGTTGAGCGCTAATTTGAACTAGTGAAGTTTACCTCGACTTTTTCCCAATGGCGGGGTCCGGAATTTTGAAAAGCTGCTAGCAGTCCCCAGAGCTTTTGACCTTGATAAATCGCCACAATGGCATAAGCTCTCCCTTTATAACTTTCTAGGGCCTGAATGTAGCAGGTAGAAAAGCCTGCCTCGTAAATATCATCGCAGACCCGGAACACCTCACCCCGACTGAAGGAACCTCCTTCAGTCTCTTGCAAGTAGGTATCTGCTATGGGAGAGTTTGCCAAATTTTTCAGGCTACATTCGCTGATGTTCTGGCACAGTTCTGGATGTTCCAACTGCTCCTGCATGAGAGAAGTCCATCCCGAAGCTACTGACTCCACAACGAATTGGCCACTCCAGTCTGGATGAAAGCGATAGATCGCCACCCGATCGGCTTTCAGCAGTTGCCTAGCTTCTTCTACCGTTGTCTTGAAAATGATATTGATATCGAGAGACCTGCGAATTTTATCAATGATGGTGGCCACTGCTTTTTCTCGTTCTACTGCTTGGGCCACTGCTATTGCCAGTTCCTCTGCATGTCTCCGTTGCCGCGCTAAAGCCTCCGCTTGCTGTACGGCCACACCCAAATGACCGGCAATTTGGCCGACAAACTCAATTTCTTTCTCTTGCCATTTGCGGGGCCCCGAACATTGGTGAACCGTCAGCAACCCCCAGAGCATGGGTGCTGTCCCCACCGCCGTTCCTTTGAGCAGCGGCATCACTAGGTTGGCCCTAAATCCCAACCCTGCTAGGATTGACTTCATGCAATCTTGCATTTCTATTTCATCGAAGTCGTCAACTACCCAACACCTACCCCGCTGATAATAGATGCCGTACTCTCCTGCAAAACAGCGGTCGCGGATCTTCAGTCCCATAATTGAGTTATAAGGGGGCCGCACGTCCTCCGAGACAAATTCACCCTCCTCCCAGCTAGAGTCTGGCTCGAACCGATATATTCCTACCCGATCGGCCTCCAGCAGTTGGCGAACCTCACGGGCTGTTGATTGAAAGATTGTCTCTAGATCCAGGGACTCGCGGATTTTGGCAATTACCGCGAACAGGGCTTTTTGCTGGGCCAGTTCCAGAATTTGCGGCGATAACTCTGTCTCTAGATATATGACTCTTTTCTTTAGTTCTGATACTTCTTGCTGGAGCGACTCGTAAATGGAAGTTTCTATGGTGAGATAATTGTCAGAGAACAGATAGGACAAAGCACGCCTTAATTTTTTCATTTTTCTTCTTATGGTAAGTTTTTGGGTTACGCATTATCTTAATCCTAACATATCCGCCTCATAGATGTCAATACACCTCCGCTCTGATGCGGTCTATCTCCTCTGCCGGTGGCGAACAGGGGTCACCAATGTTACCCTCGTTACCAGAAACGAGTAAGGTGTATTTGTAGCATAAATATGATCTGATACTATTTCTCAAGATATATTATCGTGTGAGATGACGATTCCAGAGTTTGATGAGAATGGTAACCTGCCACCAGGAGTACATTGGACTGAATGGTCCGAATTTCAAGAGCGATTTGGTACTACACGGAAACGACAACGCATGATAGAAGGGCTCGCTCAAGCAATGGAGGAATTAAAAGCCGCTGAAGGTCGAACCATCTATATCAATGGTAGCTTTGTTACTAGCGAACCTAATCCTAATGATTTTGATGCCTGTTGGGACAGAGACGATGTCGATCTAGAATACCTCAGGACTAATGCTCCCACTTTACTTAACTTGACTGACAAGCGTGCCGCACAGAAAGCTAAGTACAAAGGAGCTTTTTCCTTCCGATCAGCCAGTAGATAATTATGGTACAATATCGATAGACTTTTTCCAGCGCGACAGATTGCAAAACAAAAAGGGTATTATCGCCATAGACTTCGTGAGGTGGTCACAATGATCAAGAACGAGCTAGAGTACGAAGTAACCAAAGAGCACAAGCATAATTTTGAGCAAGCATTGGCAGTATTGGAACGAGATGAAGAAAAAAAGAAAAAAGAGCCGATCGTGTGGCAACTGCATCTGGATGGCGTCGAAAGTATGCTGTCAGAATTCGCGGAAGAGATCGCCGAATATGAAATGCTCACAGCTCACGATCGCAAAACTCCATTGGTGCTGAAACTAGATGACCCGAACTATCTGCCGCAGATTCTGATTAAAGCCAGCATGGGTGCTAAACTGAGTCAAAAAGAACTAGCGGATTTATCTGGACTGACAGAAGAGCAAATTTGCGAATATGAAGCTAAAGATTATCACACGGCGAGCGTTCTTGACCTGTTTGCGGTT
The DNA here is from genome assembly GCA_963921275.4 of uncultured Hormoscilla sp. GTDB lineage: Bacteria > Cyanobacteriota > Cyanobacteriia > Cyanobacteriales > Desertifilaceae > Hormoscilla. The sequence continues at coordinate 1,440,304 of OZ001293.3, forward strand.
ATCGATGCCCTGGAACTGAAAATCAAAACATGTGAGTTTTTAGTGCCATTAGATACTCTCAGGAGAGAAAGCCCGCCAGGGATTTTAACCCCTGCGGGGTAACGAGACAAAAGATGCCCAGAAACCCGGCAACTTCGGCGAAACCGGGTTTCTCAACTTTCACAACTGATTTGGAATTGCTATAGTTGCGCAAACCGCGCGGTTTGCGCAACTACAAACCTAAAATTAGGTAATGAGTTTGCAGATCGCTTTGAATACTTGCAGCAACTGAATTGCCCGTTCTGAGTACATCAGATGCAATTCTGGCATTAGCTGATAAGTTGGGGAATTTCCTTGCCGGATCTGGACGAACAGATATTGCAGTCCATTTGTTACCAGTCCCCAAACTGATGGTTGCCGTTTCAGGCTATTATAAGCATAAGTCAGCAATTGAGGCAACCCCTGACGCACTTCCACTCCACTTTCCTTGGCTTCTATAAGCAGCAGCCAAAACGGCACCTCATTTGTAGTTGCCTTGTTGACTGTCGCAATATCAAAGCGCCCAGTGATGACTTTATCTTCATCTTCAATGGCAATATTATCGATCCCTTCTTCCACCTTGATTTCGATCGGGTAGCGATAAAAGCCAGCCAGCCGTAATAAGGGCAAGACCGCGCTCGCCTTCACTTGTCCTTCTGAGGCTTTGTCTTCTGCTAGGTAGGGACGAAAGTTATTGCGAATTTGCACCAGTTCCTGCTTTTCCCACTCGGTTACTGACTCCAGAGATAAAAAAATATGTGAAAGAGACATCATCAATTTGTTTGATAAACTTCAGACGAAGATAAACATCTTTGAGAGTTAGCTTGCTTGCTTTCAGAGTTATCATTGCTTTGACCTTAAATCAAGATATCTGATAATTATATTCTAATTCATCAGGTGGGCAATGCCCACCCTACGCAGATTTTTATCGGAGTAAGGAACCTACGGATGCATTGTCAAGTCTAATGATTGCACTAACTTCCAGAGAACTCGATATAATTGCAAAGGCTCCTCTTTACCTTTAACTCGAACAGGAGATAGTTTTTCCAGAGGTATATTATGAGTATCGATCTTATCCAAAGTGATTTAATTGAGCAGAATATTACCAGAATCTGCAGCGCTACAAATGCGACTAGCAATATTGATAGTATCGCCAATTGTGGCATATTGAATCAGTTTCTACGAGCCAATGTTTCCCGCTGCTACTTTGCCAGTATTGATGCCAATGTGGATGTGAAGTGGTTGCTTGTTATGGGCAGCCCGATCGCGATTCATCTGGCGCACCGCCCATTGCATCTCGATCGCGGCTTGCACGGCTCGCTGGGCGTCATCTGGCTTCTGGCAAGGCGCACCCCAAACGGCGAGCAAGGCATCCCCAATATATTTTTCTAAAGTGCCTTCGTAGGGAAAGACTATTTCCTCGACTATCACTTGGAAATATTCGTTGAGCAGCTCAATTCCTTGACGCGGTTCCATGACGGAGGACATTTTTGTGAAGCCGCTAATGTCGGAAAACAAAGCTGTGACTTCCGGATCGACAATTTCTGACAACTTGCCTTCTTCTCTGATCTTTTGACTGACAGCTGTCGGGAAGAAACGTTCCAGTTTATCCCGGACGATCGCCTCCGCTTGCATCTGTTGATATAGTTGGGCGTGGTTAAGGGCGATCGCGGCTTGGTTAGCAAGGGCAGTCAGAAACTCCGCATCTTCGTCAACATAGATATTGGACATGGATAAGTTATCAACGTATAACACCCCAATCACTTCCTCTCGCGGTTTCAGAGGTACGCAGATCGAGGCATGAATATTTGGGAATAAAATCGACTGGGAACCTTGAAACCGATCGTCCGCGCAAGCATCGGAAGTGATGATCGCATCCCCTTGCTCGCGCACCGTATTGGTAATCTTTCTGCTGTAGAACTTATGGTCCGTTGGCACTCCCGATCGGGAGTTGACTGCCTTGCATTCCAGCTTTCCGGTTGCTGCTCCTGCTTTTCCCACTCGGTTACTGACTCCAGAGATAAAAAAATATGTGAAAGAGACATCATCAATTTGTTTGATAAACTTCAGACGAAGATAAACATCTTTGAGAGTTAGCTTGCTTGCTTTCAGAGTTATCATTGCTTTGACCTTAAATCAAGATATCTGATAATTATATTCTAATTCATCAGGTGGGCAATGCCCACCCTACGCAGATTTTTATCGGAGTAAGGAACCTACGGATGCATTGTCAAGTCTAATGATTGCACTAACTTCCAGAGAACTCGATATAATTGCAAAGGCTCCTCTTTACCTTTAACTCGAACAGGAGATAGTTTTTCCAGAGGTATATTATGAGTATCGATCTTGTCCAAAGTGATTTAGTTGAGCAGAATATTACCAGAATCTGCAGCGCTACAAATGCGACTAGCAATATTGATAGTATCGCCAATTGTGGCATATTGAATCAGTTTCTACGAGCCAATGTTTCCCGCTGCTACTTTGCCAGTATTGATGCCAATGTGGATGTGAAGTGGTTGCTTGTTATGGGCAGCCCGATCGCGATTCATCTGGCGCACCGCCCATTGCATCTCGATCGCGGCTTGCACGGCTCGCTGGGCGTCATCTGGCTTCTGGCAAGGCGCACCCCAAACGGCGAGCAAGGCATCCCCAATATATTTTTCTAAAGTGCCTTCGTAGGGAAAGACTATTTCCTCGACTATCACTTGGAAATATTCGTTGAGCAGCTCAATTCCTTGACGCGGTTCCATGACGGAGGACATTTTTGTGAAGCCGCTAATGTCGGAAAACAAAGCTGTGACTTCCGGATCGACAATTTCTGACAACTTGCCTTCTTCTCTGATCTTTTGACTGACAGCTGTCGGGAAGAAACGTTCCAGTTTATCCCGGACGATCGCCTCCGCTTGCATCTGTTGATATAGTTGGGCGTGGTTAAGGGCGATCGCGGCTTGGTTAGCAAGGGCAGTCAGAAACTCCGCATCTTCGTCAACATAGATATTGGACATGGATAAGTTATCAACGTATAACACCCCAATCACTTCCTCTCGCGGTTTCAGAGGTACGCAGATCGAGGCATGAATATTTGGGAATAAAATCGACTGGGAACCTTGAAACCGATCGTCCGCGCAAGCATCGGAAGTGATGATCGCATCCCCTTGCTCGCGCACCGTATTGGTAATCTTTCTGCTGTAGAACTTATGGTCCGTTGGCACTCCCGATCGGGAGTTGACTGCCTTGCATTCCAGCTTTCCGGTTGCTGCATTCACCAGCAAGATTGCTGCCCGGTCTACATTCATAATCTCTAACAGCAGGTTGAGAATTTTCTTTAGCAGTTTGTCAGGTTTCTCCGGAGAGGACAGCTGCTTGCTCACTAAGAGTAAAATTTGCAGCTTGTCTACCACCCGCTGGTTGCGATCTTGCTCCCTCAGCTTCAGCAATGAGCCCTCTACGGATTTATCCTTATCCAGCAATTCGGACATCCCCGTGCTAGTTTGATTAGTGGAGAATTGCTTGAAAATAGTTCGCGGAACCGATCGATCCTCTTGACGCTTTGGCCCGGTTTTCTGGAGAAATTGGAAGTTCACATGTCCGCAAGGAACTTTGAACTTTGTCCCCGTCTTCCAGTTGGCATTCCTCAATTTCTACCTCGTTGACATAGGTGTGATTGCGGCTTTCCAGATCCTTGACGATCGTCACCCCATCTGAGTCGATCTCGATCTATGCGTGCTTACAGGACAAACTCCTATGGGGCACAATGATATTGTTGTCCAGAGCACGTCTAGTTTATCCCCCGATTTAATTCATAAACTGTTTCCGTTTTCATTTATGCTTGCTATATAACTCAACTTGCAACAAGATCAACATACTACCTTCCCGAGATATTTTTTGGCAAAAATTGCGACTCAAATGACGTATCACTGGTTACGTCATGGGTACGCGGTCACTTTTTTGACTTATTATACCTCCATTTCGGCAAAATGTTCGAGTAGCAGTCTGTGAATAAAAATGTAGCCGCCGCCTACTTTTTGCAAAAATATCAGCTGGGTTGCATAGTCGAGAAAACGGGCATAATTACAGGGAGTATATCGATTGCCATATAGGATAACGCGCATTATTACATGTTAAATGCAGGCGATACCCGCAGGCTAAAATATGCCCAGAACTATGCCAGCAATTACTCCCGAAAGAATGGGTATCCCTAGGATCATTTTAGCCAGTATCCCCCAAGTTATTCCTGCCATTACCCTCAAGATTGCCGCATAGCCGACTGCCAAATTTCTTGATTCTGGGGTACTGGTGCCAATCACTCCTCCCTTCACGGAACGAATTAGAGCAACAATCAAGCCAGCATCTAGTCCTGCTAGTCCAGCCGGGATCAGAGCCATTATCCTCACCACAGGCATCTGATAGATTAAACTCAAAATTACCCAACTAGCTAGCCCAAATACAACTCCAGCTATTAAACCGATGCGCAAAGGGAAGAATAGGTGGCTCTTCGGTACTTGGTTTGCTAAACTATCAGATAAACACTCCTTTGCATTGAACTAAAATTGTTACATATTAAGAGCAAAACTCTTGCCTTTACTTGTAGCAGTTTTTATGCTTTAATAAAATTACCGAAAGATTGAAAATTGAGGTAAAAATAATCATGGCTTATAATGGACAACTAAAACTACTAACATATTTTCTTAATATCCCGGATCAGTCACTCATTTCATACAGAAACCATCTCTAGGAATAATCCTCACCGTAGCTAGTTTAAATTCTGAAGCAGCTTGCCCTCACTGTCATAAACTTCATCAAAATCATTCAGATATCATCAAATATTTACCTATGAGTGGTCAAGAGGTTTATTTACAAGTAAACAAGTAAATAGGCGACGTGAAAATTGCTTAAAAACTTTTAGTGAGTCTTGGGTTTTTGCGAACCAAAACGCAACGCTCATGAATTGCCTCCGATATCTTGAGTCAAGTAAAACAGAGTAATATTAAAAGCGTTGCGGAAAATCCAGGGGTAAGTGAATCGTAAATATTAACTATGTTAAAGGATTTTAAAAAAGAGTTAGTATCCCAAAAACCTCAATAATTAAAAAGATTTGAATTGATGAAATTAGCATGAGAAAAGGACAGGGCAATTACTGTGCAGTTTTAGTATATTTAGACACCAGTCAACTTTTAGCTTTAGTCCCAGACAGAACCCAAGAAGCTATTGAAAAAGTGTTGATGGATTGGGGAATAGAGGTAAGATCAGGCATAGAAGAGGTTAGTATTGATTTATGGCGTCCTTATGCTCTCAGTGGCAGATTGTCTGGTTGTTAGCCAAAGGAAACAAGAGTTCCCTTCGTGGCGGAAGTCACTGGCTACGGCTTGCAATGGATTCGAGTTATCGCCCTTCGATATCTCTTGTCGTGCTCTTGTCCCAGGGGACTCGGCACGCAAGAGATATCGCCGCTTCAATGAAGGGGTTGTCGTTGCTATCGGAGATAGTCGTCATCGTAATCCGGGAGCCAAACCCTTGCAGCAAGCTCAATTAGTGCAAGCATTAGAGGGACCTGCTCGAGTCGGGGGGAAATGGAATGGTCCCTTCGTGGCCGCTTGGATGAGTGAGCTGCTTGGTCGTCCAGTGGCCCCGCAACAGGGGTGGGAATACCTCAAGGGCTTGGATTATAGCATAAAAGTTCCCCGTCCAGCTCATACTCAAGCGGACGAGCTTGAACTTCAACAGTGGAAAAAAAAATTGCCACAACAATTCATAGAATTAGAAGCCTCCGTCGGAGGTACACCGATACGAGTCTGGGCAATGGACTCCCACCGAGTCGGACTTAAACCATTGGTGCGCCGAGATTGGTTTCCTTGGTGGGATCTCCCGATTGCCCCGGTATACTGGCGATTTGAATGGTGCTGGGTCTACAGCTTTATCTTCCCGAGTACTGGAGAGAGTGAATGGTGGGTATAAAACCTTTGTCGATACAGAAATCATGAGCCGAATTCTAGCGGCCTTTGCTGAGGCTACCGGCATTGATGAGCAGCACCCGGCCTTGTTGATTTTATGACCTTGCCCGGGTGGCATACAACAGAGAAACTCTCCATTCCACGCGGTTTATTCTTAGAGTTCTTACCCGCTTACTCTCCCGAGTTACAACCGGCTCTGGCCCATTCTAGATGAAGCCATTATGAATCGTGTATTTGACTCTCTCGGAGAACTGGAAGAGACAATCTGTGAGCGCTGTCGTCAGCTCATTAAACAGCCTCAAATCCTTCATGCATTCACTCAATTATACTGGTGGCCGCAACTAGCTACAAGCAATGTCTAATCAAGCAGATTCCATATGATAGATTGGCTTCTAGAAAGAAGTATTGCGGCTGTCCGGGGGAACGATCGCGGATATATTTGCAAATAGCATTAGTGGCAATTGTTACCATGTTTTGCCCCGCCGCATCCCCCGTAGTAAACTGAAACTCTAGATAGACATAATTGCCTTCTACGGTAAGGCGCATATCAATTAATTTACCGTGGCGGGTAGTAGCTTCCGCTTGGCGCTGGAATTCTCCCTGTTGGGCGATCGCCCATGTCAGAAATTGTCCAACTTCTTGGAGGTTCTTGAAGGCCAACCCCGGCACAGGACTGACCCCTTCATTAAGTAAAATAGCACTACAGACTTCACTGATTAACTGGGCACCCGATGTCCCTTGACAGGGGTGTAAAAATAGAATATCACCCCTAGGGACATCGCCTGGAGAAAGAGGTCCCAAAAGTGATATAAATATTTGGCGAGAAAGAAAAGATGTTTTTCATCTATAACAGAAATTTGCAGGAGATAAAGCTGATATTGGAGAAGGTCAAATTAAGAGCCCTCATAAAAAGCCCAAAAAACAAGAATTAATCGCAAAAAAAAAAGAAGAAAATTATTGATTTTCTTCCCTAATAATTTTTGTGAAACACGTAATTAGATTGGTCAAAATATTCCTATCGCGCAGGCGTAGCCGTGTGCCATTAGCCATGTTGCTAGTGAAAGATTTACTTTGAGTTCTGACAAATATGACTCAGTAATTTCCACAAGAGTTGGGCTGGTTAGATTGCGAATTGGTGCGTTGATTTTAGAAGTAGTATATCTGGGTGATGGCGCTGAAAATTTTGAGGTTAACCAATACCATGCAATGGAAGCGCAATGTTTACAGGAACTCTATCAAACCCCGATGTTGTCGTATGAGTAACATATGTGAGCAAGTGAGGTACATACTTGAAACCCAAGACTGGTAAGGATTTCAGTTTTTGGAGAGGTCTAATCCATATTCCGAAACGCTCTGATATGGCGGTAAGTTCTACCGTGTCAGTCTGTGGAGTAGGCAAACCCTCTAGTCGTCAGGCTAGAGCTACGACGAAGCAGAAAGTAAGCGCCAAAACTACCTATGTACAGCTAAGTCTAGACTTTGGCAGTTTTGGGTAGGTATTACGGAGCGGTTTAGCCCCTAGCTTGCCAGACAGTTATCCAAGAGATCCCGATCACAACAACTCTTTGAGATAATCGCTAGCATGACGATAGTCAGTTGACATTTTCTTCTCCTTTGTCCGTGACGTGGGGCACCGCAGGGGGGAGTCTCGCCTGCCGTAGGACTTGTCCCGCCTGTCCGTGATATGTCAACATTAAACTGGATATGAGAACTTAAAGAAAGATGTTGCCTCAGCCACCGGAAACTCAACCCTGGTACTCTAAAATTGGCGCTCAACGCGATTGTATCTGGCGCGGTTGGCAAATTCGCTATACTTATATCCGTTCTGGCGCTGATAGGACACCCTTGGTTTTCCTGCATGGTTTTGGGTCTGCGATCGGTCAATGGCGCTACAACTTACAGCCCCTGAGTGAAGATCGTACTGTCTATGGGCTGGACTTGCTGGGGTTTGGCGCTTCCCAAAAAGCACCTGCTGAGTACGGAGTTGAACTATGGATGGCCCAAGTGTATGACTTCTGGCGCAGTTTTATTCAAACCCCGATCGTCCTCGTAGGCCACTCCCTTGGCGGTGCAGTAGCCCTAGCAGCTGCGGCCAGTTACCCAGAAATGGTGCAGGGTTTGGTATTGCTGACCGTGCCACCTTCTGTACAAGAAAGATCCTCTTCCAAATTACAAGCCTTAGGCGCGTCTATGGAAACAGCTTTCGCTTCTCCCTTGCTGTTGCGATCGCTTTTTCCCCTCTTCCGGCGTCCGGAAGTAATTCGCAAGGGTCTCAAGCTTGCCTATGCTAACAAAGAAATGGTGACCGAAGAATTAGTCGCCCTATTTGCCGACCCACCCCGAGACAGAGGGGCCGCAGGAGTATTGTGCCGACTGTTCCGAGCGAAAAACCGACGAGACTATACACCTAACGTAAAGGTAACGCTACCGCAACTAGAAATGCCGATTCTGATGTTGTGGGGAAAACAAGACCGAGTGATTCCCCTAGACTGGGGACGTAAGTTAGCACCACTTAACCCCAAATTAGAGTTTGTCGAGATTGAAAATGCAGGTCATTGCGCTTACGATGAATGTCCCGATATAGTCAATCAGAAAATTATCACTTGGCTAAAATCTCATCTCATGCCCCCTCTTTAAGAACCGTTTGTAGTAAGGACTAAAGTCCTTACCGCTGATGTTTATGTCCCTTGCACTTGAGCTAAAAACCAGATGCCGACTCCAGTATTATCCATTTGGCGCGATCGCTGTAAACCCTCCGCCAACAGGGCCATTTGAAATCCGGGTAATACCTGAGATTCTGTAGTCCGTTGACTGCCACCAGCGGCGAGCATTTTAAATGCGATAATCTCTGCTTGCTTGACATCTACTACCCAGTATTCTGCTACTTTTATTTCTTCGTATATTATTCCTTTTCGACCCCGATCGTCAACCAGAGAACTGTCGGCAATCTCTATCGCTAAGTCTGGGGGTGGGTTGCTATCTAGATATACTACGGAACTTCCTTTGGGAGCTAATTTTACTCGATCGGCAATATAGTAAGAAGCATCTGGTTGACATTTTCTGACACCTAGAAGACGGTAGCTACAGTTTACCAATAGTCTCATCGGCAAAGCTTTGGCTATGCCAAATAGCTTGACTAATATGACAATAATCCCATTATCATCTGAGTGGTTGGCTCCGACTGGTGACATTTCAATCTGATATTGTCTGTTGTGATAGTAGCACTTGGCTTTTTCATAGGCGGGGGAGGCAATAGCTTGGATGTATTCTTCCCAGCTAGCTGCTACCCAGGTATCAGTTGGCAGTTGGGTTTGTAAGAAGCTCATAAGCAATTCAAAATTCCAAATTTTGAAACCAATTTTTAAAAAAGCTCTAAGCTTTTCTAGCGCTACGCACGCTACGCTACTTCGTAAGGGGTGCAAATTCAATGCACAACAGCTTACCTTGATTATAGCGTTTTTCAAGCTGATGAGGTACAGCATTTCAATCCCCCCAACCCCCCTTTGAAAGCTATGCCTTACTCACATATTTCTTAACAATTGTAGCAACAGTCACGATTGGCAAATATGAGTCTATTGTTTTTTCAATAAAACCTATATATTATCAATAAGCCCGCCATTGAATTGGATATCTGGTGAAGAGTCAGCTCCTTTTTTGTTTGAGCACAAGTGTTTTGAGTAATTGTACCAGTTCACCACAAGAAATTCTTCTATAAAGTTGTGAACTGGCACGGTTCATTCAGTTCTACTTCCGGCGCTCAATTGTCAGATAAGGGCCGGACTATTGACGACCGTCCGGGCGAGAGAGCGAATTTACACTTATGGAGTTAAACATACTTTTTCATATTTTGGGACAGAGGCGAGAGAGCGAATTTACACTTATGGAGTTAAACATACTTTTTCATATTTTGGGACAGAGGCGAATCTAGAGAATCGCTTGAGCTAGAATTCAAGTATCAGCTATGTCATGCAAGCGTCGTAACCCTTGCCAAATAGTTTTCACCCCTGGTTCACCATCCCGTTTTCGTCCTAAAAAACCACCTAATTTAGCAATCCAATGAATACAAGTCTTTATTGTTGGCGTCGCCTCTAGTGGTGTCGAAGTTTTATTTATCGTGCAGTAAAGAGCTTGCTACTCATGGGTTTCTAAAATACTATCTGCTGGGGCCTCCGGGTTGTAACGAGCTTCATAAGTAAGCCACAATAATCGCCATGCCACGATTGTATAAGTGGCTAAAGCCCTTTCAATGCGATCTGTTGTTTCTAGTTGTAGTTGTTCTTTTCGACAACCACTTTTTAGGACATAATGATAACGTTCAATTAACCAACGATAGCTATACCAACGCAGGCACCACGTCATCAAAGCCAGTAATCGTCAGCGTCGTTAACAACAACCAGCTAACCCGGTCAACTCCAGAAGGTGGATGCTCTTCTTCTGCCAGAATTACTTGTATTTTAATTGGCTTTAATGATTTGTAGTGAATATGTGTTTTGGGTGGTTGAATCTCTACCGAAGTGCTACCCAGGGTTAAGGTTGCTTCGCGAGCCTTTCTCTCGGGATTTTTTGATAATTCTATCGTCACAACTGCTACGGGAGAAACTTTGTAGATAGCTGATTCTAATTTCTCTACTTCCTCTGAATCAACTGATTTTACAGAACGGTTCTGATAAGCGCGAATTAGAAGCATGCTCTGAATTCTCAGAGCGAGGCAAGGCCAAAAAATCATAAATATCTGCCTCCCGATCCGCCACTGTCACCACTGTAACATCTGATGGTATCACTGCTTCCGTTGCCGATAGCGAGTCCAGCCACCGCTGGCTTTCTTTATCTTTTGTTTCTATGAATCTGTCGAGAATGCTTCTTGCCAATATCAGAAATATCCCGTGCCCTGCTGATTTAACACTCAAGGGCGGTACTCCTGTCCCACTGGTACAAAAAACCGAGTGAACTTTTAGTTCTCGACTGGTTCTACAATTCCATTTGCCCCATTCCTTTTTTACTGGGATGGTGCGTAAAATTTAGTTCGGTGGTGTCCTGAATTGCTAAAATCGTTTCATGTTGTTTGACTCGGGAGAGCGTACTTTGTTGGTGGCAATCGCGAATCGCTTCCGCTTGAATCTGTGGATTTGCCCAAAAGTCATTTGTGCTTGGGTCCCTGCCCAATCTCCACAAGCTTGTGGTACCGTAGCATTGGGTTGTTCTGCTAAATCTGATACAATTTTTACCAGTATGAATGTGGCGACGGCGATCGCCCAAATCAGCAGATTTTAGTTCTTCTGCGGCCCAAGACTTTATATTTTTCTGTCCATGGATAATTTTTGCTCTTGGTTGGGGTCGAGCTGGTACTCGCGTACTAACCCTCCCTTTCGGAACCTGAAGAGCGACTTTCACCGCACACGGCTACTGGTTGGTAAGCCCTTGTCACGAGTAGGATTACTAAGGGTTACCCCTATTGTCCCTTATTCCCTGAAATTTTGCCCCTTCATGGTCAGTCAATGGACTATTCTTTGTACCTAACTCCGGAAGGTTCGCGGGGGATAACTAGAAACCACTACAACCGCTCTTTACTAACATTTTACCGTATCTTGGGGCTCTACATTTTTACCCGGTTAGGATTTTAATCCATCATCACTACCTAGGATTCCTCCTGATCTAGCACGTTCAGAGGGCTACTACCTCCGAGAACTTCTTACCATATCCGTCCTACGTCTGCATATCCTAAGCATTACCCCAGGCATTTGCTTCTTAGGACATCCCTCCCCACGTGACCATTCGCTTCACATCTAACTTGTCCAAACTGGACAGAATCACGGGAGTTACTTCGTTCCCTGGTATCATTTCACGAGGCTTTTAGGTTTCTCCTATATACCGGCAGTTATTTCGAGTACGATATCAATGAAGCACAAACATTGACACGCTAACTGCTTCCCTTTTGGGCCAGCGTTACAGCCCTTTTCGCTGGTTTGTATTCACGATACTTACAGAGATTCGCTTGTTCTAACCATGAGCCTCTTTCCTAGCGGAGTCGCTCCTTTGGGCTAGGTGCTATCCTTCATTTAAGTCCTCGCTTGGCACCACGGCGATGTGGCTCCGCAGCACCTCCGACCGGTGTCACCCCCGTACCTGGGGGAGGGGAATTTAACCCCCATGATTACCAGAGTTATCTGGCAAATGAAACCAGATCAGACTTTCACCATTACTGGTTTACGTCAGAACGAATCGCACCGTGATCTCTACAATATTAGCAACGCCGGAAGCAAGAGTCGTTTTATTTAATCATTATTTTACTTTTTAGCACTGGCGAGGGTTCCGACAGCGCGTAGCGCATTTCGTATCGGACTATATATTAACTTAGTGGAAGTATATTGTTAACTTTTTTGAAGCAATTGTACTCAAATCAAGACGGTGTAAGGATTTCAGATTGTTAAGAAATATGTGAGTAAAGCATAGCTTTGAAAGGGGGGCTATTCTTTCGTCCCCTTTCAAAGGGGGATTTAGGGGGATTTTTCTGTACCTCACTAGGATGAAAACCGCTATATAGGTCAGAGATAATGTCCGCACCCGATCTGCCTGAGAGCAACAGGGTGGCCCGCCAAGAAACTTATGGACTACCGGTAGTGGCACATAGCAAGGACTAAAGTCCTTACTACAAACCGTCGCCAATGTTTAAGTTTTGTTAATTTTTCTTTTATTCACCCCGAAAGTAGGAGAAACTGTAAATATGGATACAGAACAAAGTTATGAGAGGGTGAAATGGACCGCTATTGGACAAGAGGTGATTCATCATGAAATTGTCTTATCGTGGTATCTACTACCAAGATGAGCCGATCGCAAGGGAGATGAGCGAGGAGGTTCCTGGTGAGTACCGGGGTCAAGATTGCCAATTATGGCGCTATCCCAGGCACGTGCCGGTACAAAAAAAGCAAGGGCCGATCGATCTGAAATGTCGCGGTATTGCTTATAGCACCCACCAAACGGCGGAACCTGAGTTTGCCGCTCTCAATGTTAAACCGGTAGTGAGTGAAAGAGATACTCTCATGTCAACAGCAAAATCCCGTCACAGCGTCAAGCAAGAAGTCGCCAAAGTGCATCGCGCCAATATTCTCGAAAATCTGGAACATCGGTTACAGGTTGCCAGATCCAGAGGGGACCAAGAGTTGGTCCGTCAGCTGGAGAAGGAAAAAGAACAAATTTCTTAACCCATCCAGGGTGAACTATTTGACTGGTTCCCAGCCTCAGACTGGAAACGACGGTGGGAGCATCTCAATGCAAGAATTAAGAAACCCGGTTTTTCCTATACGCAGTGCCGCACGTTGCGCGTAAGGCACGTTGCGCAGGCGCTAAAAACCGGGTTTCTGGGTCGGGCGCAGCCGGGTCGGGCGCAGCCGGGGCACTGGTGAATTGGTTGTTTTCTCTGGTGCGGGTTCCGACGGCAGCGGTGGATCTGCCCCTTCTTCAGACTACAAACGGTCCTTACTACAAACGGCAAGGACTAAAGTCCTTACTACAAACGGCAGCGAGTTTGTCTTGGATGGGACTGACTGCAACCAGGTTCTAGAACAGGTGCTGAGCAATTTACTAGGGGCGATCGCCTCTAGTAATGCTATAATCACCTATGAAAATCTGCCCACAGTCATGGCCAATGAATGGCAACTAGCACAGCTATTCCCAAACCTAATTGCCAATGGGATTAAATATAGCCGCCCCGAATCAGCGCGAAGGAGTGAATATTTCCGTAGAAATGAGAGACAAATTAAGTGAATGGCTGGCATTCATGATAATGGCATTGGCATAGAATCAGAACATTTTGAAAGCATCTTTGATATTTTCCAACCTCTGCACAATGCCGAGGAATATTCAGGCACTGGGATTGGTTTAGCCATCTGTAAGAAGATTGTTGAGGCTCACCAGCATCTGGGTATAATCTGAGTTGGGTGTCTGCACTAGCTTTTACTTTACTATTCCTGAGTCATGTTTGTAGACAGTTTACTTGACTATTAGATCGTAAAAAATCTGCTATTTTCCAGTTATAACGGAGTATAAAATGCTAGTAGAAGTCAAACAAGTAACCGTACCGCCAGGACAGCGAGTGCTGCTCAAAGATATCAGCTGGCAAGAGTTTGAAGCAATTTTAGAGGATTTAGGAGAACATCGCGGATCTAGAGTCGCTTATGATAACGGCACCTTGGAAATCATGACACCATTACCTGAACACGAAAGCGGAAAATAAATTATTGGCGACTTAGTAAAAGCCCTTTTGGAAGAACTAGACATTGAATTTTGGTGTCTAGGTTCTACAACTTTCAAAAATCAATTGATGCAGCAAGGTATAGAACCGGACAACTGTTTTTACATTTAAAATGAGGCAGCAGTACGCGGCAAGGATCGCTTAGACTTGACAAAAGACCCCCCACCAGATTTGGCTTTAGAAATTGACGTGACTTCTCGTACCCATCCCAGTATATACGAGAAATTGGGAGTCTCAGAACTTTGGCGCTTCGAGAAAGGGAAGTTGAAAATTAATGTGCTGCAAAAAGGTCAGTATGTAGAATCAGATATTAGCCCTCATTTCTGAATTTGCCAGTAAAATAGGTGATACCGCAATACCTCAATCAGTGTAAGATTCAGGGAAGGAATAAGACGATGAAAGCTTTTCGCGCTTGGGTGAGAGCACAAATTTAAGCGCGGGTTTACAGGGGTTTAGGAAGGCGATAAAAACCGCACCAAGTCCCTTTAATTGCTCTCAGGTAAATCTGACGGAAGATAAGACAAACTTGCCCCTTTGCCCACCTTGAGGACCATCCGATCCGGTGTGAATAACTCGTAGTATGGTAAATCGGAATCATCCTGTTCATTTGGGAAAAGCTTTAATTGACAACCATTGCTGAATTCTACAGTCAAACCTAGTTCTGTGCTGATTTCAAAAGCAGTTATCCTAGTTCCCTCTATCACATGAATTTCGTCTCGCATTTCTGGTAAAGACTGGGAACTGAAAATCATTTCTCCCTTGCACTCTAGCTGCCATTCTGTTATCATAGTTCCTAATATCCAGGATCCTTTCTCTTTACCCACCATAGATTTTTGCGAGTAAGGAATTCTGGCTCCAGCATGAAGCACTAGCTCATCTCCATAACTCATTCTTGCTCTCCAGCAAGTTTCCCCCACAATCAATTGTGTTATCTCTTTCACTCCCTCTAAATCATTAAATCTTGTTCTTCTCTGGACTTTAACTGGTATACTCATTACTTGCCAATCCTAAAAAAATCCTTGCCTTTTGTCGTAGTTCTTGGTATGTAAAGTCCCCCCGTTCATTCTTGGTTCCTCTATTCCCAGTAGCTTTCTCATCCTCCAAGAACTCTCCAAATTCTCTTCTTTCTTCTGATCTCATGTCAAATTCTTTAGCAATGTTATTAACTTGCTTGATATCTTCCTTACTAACTGTCCTGCCTCCTCAATACTTCAATACCATTATTATCATACCAGAGCAGCACTGTCGCAACCGGCAATCGCTGTGCCGCAGCCAGCAACCATTGTGTCGCAACCGGCAATCGCTGTGCCGCAGCCAGCAACCATTGTGTCGCAACCGGCAACCGCTGGGCCGCATTGAGCAAAGCTAGAGTACCAGGGAGCATCGATGACGCAAGCAAATATATCTGTAGGGGCGGGCGAAGCACTCTGGCAGTATATCTAGGAATAACATGATAAGCGGTTTGACAGAATGCTAGCGAGGTTGGAACCTCTCGGTTGACGTTTTAAACCTCTCGGTTGACGTTTAAGCCTCTCGGTTGACGTTTTAAGCCTCCCGGTTGGCCCCCAGGGCTGTTGCATTCTTCCCGGCCACCCACGCGAGGATGGTTTCATTAGTTTAGTTTCCGCAGAATTTTGCCCAAATCCTGGGTCAGTTGATCGAGATATGAGTTACAATAAGCGATCGCAAGCCCAATCCTGGTATTATAGTTGGAGGTGTGATTGTCAAAGTTTATATTGAAGGTTCTCTGGCTGGACTCGAACGTCGCCATTGCTGTAGATCAAGTGGTGGGCAAGGGGCTTAGCCCTTTGACAAAGTACTTTTTCTGGCCCCGGAACGATGCCTGGGAAGAGCTGAAAAATGAGCTGGAGGCCAAAAACTGGATCGCCGAGACCGATCGCATTGCCTTGCTCAATCAAGCCACAGAAGTGATTAACTACTGGCAAGAAGAAGGTAGAAAGTGTCCCATGTCTGAAGCGATGGGTAAATTTCCAGAGGTTGCTTTTACTGGTAGCAGTTAGACTTTAAGCCTACTTCCCCCGATCGCAAGACTCCTCCGACAAGCTGTGGAGGAGTCTAAGTTTCTGTATGTACTGACCAGCGCCCGTCATGCATAACGCAGGCTTAGATTTGCACCATGCCACCAGCAGCTTGGTAACGAGCCCGGGCCCGCTTCAGGGCCTGAGTCGCCTGAATTTTATCTTGACGGTCTTCGCCAGCGTCAGCCGCCCTCAGGCGCTCTTCCGCTTCCGAGTAAGCAATGCGAGCCTCTTCTTTATCTATGCTATCGCCTCCCTCGGCTCCATTCACCAAAATGGTCACCTCATTGTTGTCCACTTCCGCAAACCCACCCATGAGGGCGATCGGCACCCATTCCTTTTCTGGGCGCACTTGCATCACACCAGTATCGAGAGCCGTTAACAGGGGAGCATGATTAGAGAGGATCCCCAGTTGACCAGTGATACTAGGTAAAATTACTTCCTGAGCTGTCGAATCCCAGACCGTTTTGTCTGGAGCTATTACCCGAACGGTTAAAGTCATTCGTCCTTTGTCCTTTGTTAATAATCCCATCCTTCGATCCCATCGTTCGTAGTAAGCACTTTAGTCCTTACGCGAGGGAAGCACTAAAGTGCTTACTACAAACCCAAGGGAAGCACTTTAGTGCTTACTACAAACCCAAAGGAAGCACTAAAGTGCTTACTACAAACCCGAGGGAAGCACTTTAGTGCTTACTACAAACCATTAGCCTTTCATCTTTTCGGCCTTTGCTTTGGCCATCTCAATGTCACCTACCATGTAGAAAGCCTGTTCTGGCAGGTCGTCCAACTCCCCAGAGAGGATCATCTTGAAGCCCTCAATGGTTTTGTCCAGGGATACGTACTGACCGGGAGAACCCGTAAACACTTCCGCCACAAAGAAAGGCTGAGACAAGAACCGCTCGATCTTGCGAGCCCGAGCCACCGTCAGGCGGTCATCTTCAGACAGTTCGTCCAAACCCAGAATAGCGATAATGTCCTGAAGTTCTTTATAGCGTTGCAGCGTCGCTTGCACGGCCCGTGCAGTCTGATAATGTTCCTCCCCCACAACGCTGGGTTGCAGCATCGTTGAAGTTGAGTCTAGAGGGTCAACTGCCGGATAAATCCCCTTAGCAGCTAAACTTCGAGCCAACACTGTTGTCGCATCCAGGTGAGCAAAGGTGGTTGCCGGTGCTGGGTCAGTCAAGTCATCAGCGGGCACATAGACTGCTTGAATAGAAGTAATCGAACCTTCAGTAGTAGAGGTAATCCGTTCTTGCAGTTCTCCCATTTCTGTACCCAGGGTAGGCTGGTATCCCACAGCTGAAGGCATCCGACCTAGCAGGGCCGACACTTCTGAACCCGCTTGCACGAACCGGAAGATATTGTCGATAAATAGCAGCACGTCTTGCTTACTGACATCCCGGAAATATTCAGCCATCGTCAGGGCCGACAGACCCACCCGCATCCGGGCTCCCGGCGGCTCATTCATCTGACCGTATACTAGCGCCACTTTGGACTCGTTGAGGTTTTCTTCGTTGATCACCCCGGACTCCATCATTTCGTTGTAAAGGTCATTACCTTCTCGGGTGCGTTCCCCCACACCACCAAACACCGAGACACCACCGTGAGCTTTAGCGATGTTATTGATCAGCTCCATGATGATCACGGTTTTGCCGACACCTGCACCGCCGAATAGACCGATCTTGCCGCCGCGTCGATAGGGAGCCAGCAAGTCTACCACCTTGATCCCAGTTTCAAAGACAGCAGGTTTGGTTTCTAACTCTGTCATGGTCGGAGCTGGACGGTGGATGGGGGAGGTTTGAGAGGTATCCATTGCTCCCTTTTCATCTACCGGTTCACCCAGGACATTAAAAATCCGACCCAGGGTGACATTACCCACAGGCACGCTGATAGCAACGCCTGTATCTACCGCCTCCATGCCCCGCACCAGACCGTCGGTGCTACTCATGGAAACTGCTCGTACCTGGTTATCCCCCAGCAGTTGTTGCACTTCGCAGGTGACGGATACGTCCTGTCCAGCTTCGTTTTTGCCTTCAATTTTCAGGGCGTTGTAGATCTGCGGCATCTTCCCGGTGGAGAACTCTACGTCTACAACGGGACCGATTATCTGGGTAATTATACCAACGTTTGTCTGTTCTGTTGTGGCTACCATGCTCTCGCCTATTGTGATTCAGTTATTAGGTGACTGGCGGACAGTCTTAATTTATGCTTAAATTGCCATCTTTCAGATTATCACCGAAAAGGATCGACTCAGACTTTTTTCCTCTCAATGTCACCTGTCCCTGGGCCGTTGGCCGTTCGATCCTGGTGTGTTTAGGGTTTGAGTGGTGGGCGGTGCTTTAGAGTTTGAGTGGTGGGCGGTGCCTGGTGGGCAGTGCCCTACAGGTATAATCGCGGTAAATGCAGCTGCCTACCATCTGATTGAGCATGAGAGTAGTCTCACGTACTTCAAACAATCTGCGTCAACCGCCCCCCCTATTTACCAAGCCCTCCTGGATGTTCTGGAGTTCCTTGTTGATCTTGACTACCCTATTATCGGCATCGATGGGAGCATTTGTAGCATTGCTTGTTCCCGACAGCCTGACCAGTATTCCTCGGACGGTGTCGGGCCGATCACTCGGACATCTGTGGCGTCACGGCTTTCAATACCGATTAACCCGACCCGTGCATATCTTAATTATGGGCATCGATCGGGTGCCTGGGACAAGAGAAAATTCTCCGGAGAGCTTTTCTGGCCGCAGCGACACCCTGCTGGTGCTGCGAGTCGATCCTAACGATAATTCTCTGAGCATGCTTTCTCTGCCCCGAGACACCCAGGTGTACGTCCCGGCCCTGGGTTGGCAGAAGCTTTCTCATGTTAATCCTTTAGGTGGTCCAGATTTAACTGTCAAGGCAGTCAGTAACACTCTTAACGACCTGCCCATTGACCGCTATATCCGAGTTAGCACCGGTGCCTTTCGGGAGTTGGTGGATCTGGTGGATGGGGTGGAGGTGTTTGTCGATCGCCCGATGTATTATGTGGACTACACCCAGGGGTTAAAAATCGATCTGCTACCCGGATGGCAAACCCTGAATGGCAAGCAGGCGTCCGATTTTGCCCGCTTCCGCGCCGATGAGTTAGGGGATATCGGCAGGGTGCAGCGCCAGCAAGCTGTCATCAAAGCTTTGCGCCAGCGTCTGAACAGTCCTTCTGTGTTGCCCCGTTTGCCCCAAGTGATTCGGGTCGTGCACAAGCATATCGATACTAATATTAGTTCCCAAGAAATACGAGCGCTAGTGAGTCTCGCTTTGCAAATCGAACCAGAGCATTTTAAGCAGGTAATGCTGCCCGGTCGTTATAGTTATCCCGGAGAGTTCCCTACTAGCTACTGGGTGCTCGACCCCAGAGGGCGCGATCGGGTGTTGCGGGAATATTTCCACATGTACTGGATGGGCAATGCTTGGAGTGACTATTCCGGTACTAGCGTCTCCACCGGGCGATCGCCTAAATCTCTGAGGATTGCGATTCAAAACGCTACAGGCCAACCCAACATAGCCCGTCAACTAGCCCAGGAGCTGCAAAAACAGGGTTTTTATAATTTGTACTTAGTTTCCGATTGGTCAGTGGAGGTACTTTATACCCAGATTATCGTGCAAAAAGGTGACCTAGTAGGAGCAAAATACCTGAAAAGAGTTTTAGACAAGGGTAAAATTGAAGCCAGTTCAACAGGACATGTCTACTCAGACTTAACAATTAGGATCGGTAAAGACTGGCTCAAATAATACTATTTTCTCGTTATCTCATCTACAAAGAGCGGCGAATCTCATCGGCTCGGTCCTCTGTGCAGCCGTATAGGTCATAAAATCTAGTGGTATGTCAAGTAAATAATGACGGATAAGGGAAGAGAACAAAGAGTGAGAAACTATGCCAGCCAAACGATATATAGTTTCCCTAATAGAAGAAGAACGCCAAAGTCTAGAAAAGCTAACTACAACAGGAAAAGCTGCGGCGAGGAAAATTAATCAGGTCGGGGTCGAGCTGTCCCTCGCGGGACAATCCTCCCATTCGGAACCTGAAGAGCGACTTTCACCGCACACGGCTACTGGTTGGTAAACCCTTGTCACGGGTAGGATTACTAGGGATTACTCCCGTTGTCCCTTGCCCTATGAAATATAGCCCCTTTATGGTCAGTCATGAACTAGTTGAGTACCTAACTCCGGAAGGTTTACGGGGGAGAACTAGAAAACCACTATGACCGTTCTTTACTAACAGGTGCCCGTATGGGGCCTCTAAATTTTTTACCCGGTTAGGATTTCAGTCCATCATTACTACCTAGTGTTGCCACTGGTTAAGCACGTTTAGAGGGCTACTATCTCCTAGAGCTTTTTACCATATCCGTCCTACGTCTGCATATCCACAGGCATTACCCCGGGCATTAGCTTCTTAGGACCTCCCTCCCCACGCGGGCATGCGCTAGGCGCTGCGCGCACACTACGCGGACGCACATCTGACTTGTCCATCTGGACAGCACCGCTCTTGTCCGGAACGTTCCCTGGTATCATTTCACGAGGCTTTTAGGTCTCCCCTATACACCGGCAGTCATTTCGGGTACGATATCAGTGACGTGCAACCACTGATACGCGGACTGCGTGCGCATTTTGCACCAAGCGTGTCAGCCTCTTTTCGCTTGTTTAAGATGACGATGCTTACAGGGATTCGCTTGCTCTAACCATGAGCCTCTTTCCGATCGCGCAGCGTGGCGCAGCCATGCGGCGTCGGTCTCTGGGCTGAGACCTTATCCTACATTTGTCCTCGGGAGGCACCACGGTAATGTTACTCCGCAGCACCTCACGCGGTCACCCCCGTACCTGGGGGAAGGGGAATTGAACCCCCATGATGACCAGAGTTGCTGGTATTAACCAGCCCGGCGATCGCCATATTTCAGACTTACGCCAAAACGATTCGCACTGCTCGCATCTTACTTAAAGCCGATATTAATCAAACCGATGGAGGGTGGACAGATAGTGAAATTAGCCAAGCTTTGAACATTAGTACCAGAACCATTGAAAGAGTTCGACAAAGGTTTGTAGAAGAGGGTTTAGAAAAAGCAATAACCCCCCGTCCCCACCCCTCATCTCAGTTACGGCGTATCGATGGAGAAGTCGAAGCTCATTTAATTGCATTAGCTTGCAGCCAAGCACCGACTGGGTATAGTCGTTGGACTTTATGACTCCTCGCTGATCAAATGGTAGCTTTAGGATATGTAGAAAGCCTTTCCCATGAAACGGTACGACAGGTATTAAAAAAAAACGAAATTAAACCTTGGTTTCAGGAATGTTGGATAATTACACCTCAAGAAAGTGCTGAATTTGTCTGTCAGATGGAAGAAGTTTTAGACCTGTACACCCGTGCTTATGATTCAGATTACCCTTTGGTTTGTTTTGATGAATGTTCCAAACAGTTAATTTCAGAAACGAGAACCCCCATTCCAGCAGAACCTGGGAAACCGGAACGTTTTGACTACGAATATCAGCGAAAGGGAGTCTGTAATCTGTTCATGTTTTTTGAACCTTTAACCACGGCACGTAGAAGTAACTGACCAACGGACTTCTTACGACTATGCTCACCAGATGAAGTATTTGGTTGATGAATGTTTTCCTCAAGCGAGGAAGATTCTCGTCGTTCAAGATCATCTTAATACTCATGTGAAAGCTTCTCTATACAAAGCCTTTAGCCCATCGGTAGCTCGTAGAATTCTGGATAAGTTAGAATTTCATTACACTCCTAAACATGGCAGTTGGTTGAATATGGCGGAAATCGAGTTAAGTGTCTTACGCCGACAGTGTTTAGACCGAAGGATTTCCGAGAAGGAGTTTTTAAAAGAAGAAATAGCGGCTTGGGAAAAGCGTAGAAATGAAACCGCTTCGGTTGTAGATTGGCAATTTACCACCGAAGCAGCTCGAATTAAATTGAAGCAATTATATCCGTCAATTCAATTTTGACAAATCACTAGTATACACCCTCACCGAGTGCGAGTGGTGGGGATAAATGGGCTATTCCTGGAAGGAATAGCCTTTATCCTTATTTGGGTGCAGACGCGGTGGGCCAGAAAAAAATAACCACGCTTCGATGCACTCGGGGCGCTTGATGTCCCCCGGACGCACGGCGAAACCCGGGGGACATCATACTCGCACTACCCCTCGCGCATCGACGATTGATTTTGGTAAGTGGTAAGTGGTAAGTGGTAAGTGGTTAGCGAGACTTTGGGAAAAAATAGGCGTCAATGAGCCTCAAACCCTTTCACAGAGCTACTTTTAGGTCGCGATGTCTGAGGGGTTTTCGCCATGCGTCCCGAAGACATCGGAAGGTCTCAATCTCCGTAGGCTCAGGGTTTGCTGCCATTTAATACCCTTCGACGTAAAACCCCCCACTCCGTAAGGGTTTGAGCAGTTTTTGGCCTGAGAAAATTGCTCTTGTCCCGTTAGTGGTTAGTGGTTAGTGGACAAAGAACAACTGACAACGAACAACTGACAACCCACAACTGACAACGAACAACGAACAACTGACTACTGACAGTGGTTAGTGCAATAGCGCTGTAGCAGTGTAGTTAAGAACTCTGATGCGGTAGTCCGTTGAGCATTGCCGTCGGGGAGTTGCCACCAACCTGATACAGTATCGGGCTCACGCCACAATTCCAAATGTGCCACTGGGGGGTTAGCATAGAAACTATCTTCTCCCGTTCCCAGTAACCTGGAACTCCAGTGGGTAAAATAATCGTGACTGAGTCGATGGATAGGGAAATTGCCCAACAGCGGTACACCCCAACCATCCAGAGCAAAAAACGCTTTTACCTTACCTCCCCACATCTGCCATTGCCAAGCTGCGCCTATTGCCCCAACTACTCCAGCGCTAAAGCAGATCGAGATGATGGCCTCGCTCTCACGCCCAGGTTCTCCTATATTATCCCTCAAAAACTGCCAAACCTGAACTGCCGAGACCGGGGAGTAACCCGATGCTGGAAAAATCATAGCAGGCGCAGATAATTCTAAGACTTGGAGAAAGCTTTCCGTTAGGGCGCGATCGTGAATTCCCGGACAAATAATTATCTTCATGTGGAAATTGCTAATTGCTTATACGAAGTGCGCGTAGCGCTATTGCTAATTGCCATGAACGATTAACCATTAACTATTAACCATTAACCATTAACGCTTGACCACCGTCAATTACCAACTCAGCACCAGTCATGAACTTTGATTCATCAGAGGCAAGGAAAACCACAGCATAGGCAATGTCCGAAGGTTCCCTCCAAACACCCAAAGGTATTTTAGCCCGAACTGGCTCTTCTCGAAGTTGCCGATCCTCCCCTTCACCCAAAAAACCATCCCAGATCGGAGTTAGTATTGGTCCGGGTAGAATGCAGTTACAGCGAATATTATAACTTGCTTGAGCGCAATAGAGAGCAACGGACTTAGAATAATGACACAGGCTAGCTTTACTCGCGCCATAAGCTATAGTTCCCGGCGTAGGAGTAATGCCTGCCAGATTCGATGCACTCTGCGCGCGCGGTTGAGCACTGCTTAATGTGCTCTGCGCGCGCTACTCGCACTGCGCGGAGCACATTAATCGCACATCGAAGACACATTCACGATCTCCCCTCCTCCAGTATCCTTCATCATGCCGATAGCATATTGGCAACCCAGGAACACCCCTTCCATATTCACCTGCATCACCTGACGCCATAGTTCCAAAGTAGCATTTTCTGGATTTTGTGGTCCCGGAATGCCAGTAATTCCGGTACGTCCCTGCCAAAGCGATCGCGACCGTCCCGATCGGAGCGATCTGATACCAGCACTTGCGCACCTTCGCTAGAAAGCATTATCGCCGTCGCCCTGCCAATTCCCGAAGCCCCTCCTGTTACCAAAGCCACCTTACCTTCAACTCGTCCCATTATCCTTTCCTCTCATCCCAATTATTTGACTTTTGTTTGCCGAATCGGAATTTCAATTTGAAACACAGCCCCTCGGCCTGCTATAGATATACATTGCAGCTGGCCCTGATGTTTTTGCACCACTATTTGGTAACTTACATACAGGCCCAAACCGGTGCTTTTCCCCACAGGTTTGGTCGTAAAAAACGGGTCAAATATCCGGCTTTGGGCTTCAGCACTCATTCCCGGACCATTATCAGCTATTTCTATGATAACGCGGTCTTGTTCTAAATATTGAGTTCTAATTCCTATTGTCCTTTTTTCGCGGTCATTGTACTTTAGACAAGAGGACTCTAAAGCATCAATAGCATTAACTATAATATTCATAAACACCTGATTCAGGTGACCCGGATAGCATTGCACCAAAGGCAGCTGGCCAAATTCCTTAATCACGGAAATATCGCCACATTTGTTAGCGTGCAAGCGGTTTTGCAAGATTAATAAGGTACTTTCAATTCCTTCATGAATATCAACCCACTTCATCTGGGCTTCATCCAGACGGGAAAAGTTGCGCAAAGACAGAACAATCTGGCGGATGCGCTCCGTTCCCCCTTGCATCGATTCCATAATTTTGGCGAGATCCTCCTGAAGGAACTCCAAGTCATTCTCCTCTAGGTATTCTGCAATTATAGCACTTGGTTGGGGTATATTCCTGTTGATATAGTTCTACCAGTTGGAGCAACTCTCTGGCATATTTATTAACATAGGGGAGGTTACCGTGGATAAAATTAACAGGATTATTAATTTCATGAGCAACCCCAGCAACTAGCTGACCCAGAGAAGACATTTTTTCCGACTGAATCAGTTGAGCTTGGGTATTTTGCAATTGGCGCACTGTCAGCTCCAGCTGGCGAGCTTTTTCTCGTTCTCGCGCTTCACTTAAAAACAGCGTCTCTTCAGTCAGCTTGCGCTCTGTGATATCTGTATGGGAGCCAACCATTCGCACTGGGGTTCCCTGTTCGTCCCAGACTGCTTGTCCCCGTAAGAGCACCCATTTGTAATTGCCATCTTTGCAGCGCAGGCGATACTCTGCCGCATAATAGGGAGTAGTCCGCTCTAGGTGGTCTCGCAGGGAGTCGATCACCCAACCTCGATCCTCGGGATGTATGCGGCTTTCCCATTCATCGAAATGGTTCGCAAACTCCCAGTCTCCATAGCCTAGCATTTCCTGCCAGCAGGAGGAGAAAAAGACTTGATTAGTTTTGATATTCCAGTCCCAAACGCCATCGCGATCGCCCTGGAAGACTAACTGGGCGACTACTCGGGCGACTACTCGGGCGGCTACTTGCCAGGGTTCTTCACTTTCTTTTAATTCCCTTACTGTCTGCTTTAATTGGGCGGTGCGCTGCTCAACGCTGATATCGGTGCCAATGGAGAGGATACCCGTGAAGCTTCCTGACTCATCCATCAGAGCTTTATGCCACCAACCAATCCAAACCTGTTCGGCATTCTGACGGATATGTTCATTTTCATGGTACTTTTGGGAGGATTCTAAGATATCAGAGAGCATGGTTGCCAGGTCATTACCAGACAGATCGGTTTGTGGGAAAATTGTGCCAATTACATTTTTACCGATGATTTCTTCCGACGAATAGCCAAAGAAGCTTTGGGCGTACTCATTCAAGAAAGTAATATTTCTCTGGGTATCCAGGCGCAAAATAATGCTATGAGCATTTTCCACCAATTCCCGATACTTATCTTCTACAGCGAGGCGCAATTGCACTGGGTAGTAGATAAACACCAGTACCCCAGTCAACAGGGCCAGCAGGCCGCTAGCAGTTTTCAGCCAAAATGTTAATGGTGCATGGGATAAGCACTGTTGTTCTGAGCCGGACAGCACCCATACACCGGCAATAACTAGCACTACTGCTGACAGCGCTGTCAAGTAAGGCGTCCATCTCAATTTCACGATCGTCGGTAGATTTTTTGACCCTATCAGCTACTTTAGTTTACATACCTTGGGGACCGGTCTGCGATCGCAGACCAGTCCCATCTCCAGTGACAAATACCCCCCTAGGGGTATGCTACTCTAGGATAGGCAATGCACCGGAGCATCCGGTGCATTGTCAGAGTAAATTATCCAATAGAGGATGACATTGTGGTTGCTACAGCAGAACAACAGCAAGTAGTCTCGCCCAACTCACAGCCAGGCAGCGATTGCGCTGCGCGCACGCTACGCGAACGGGTTGCCGTGCTGCTGATGGGCTATGGTGAGGTGGAAAGCTACGATGATTTTGCCAATTATAACGAACAAGCCTTAAATCTGCTCACGGCCAAGTTTGCCCCAGTTCCCACCTGGATCTATCCCCCCCTAGCCAAGCTACTGGCCATGTTTGACTTGCATGAGTGGAATCACCGGCATGGTAACTTTATTTCGCCCCACAATGCAATTTTTGAGCGGCAGCGGGCGGGCATTGAAGGGCATCTTCAGTCCAAATGGGGAGAAAAGGTGCAACTCTTCAAAGCATTCAACTTCTGCGCCCCCTTTCTCCCCGCACAGGTTTTAGCAGAAATCAAAACCCAAGGATTTGACAAGCTGCTGATTTATCCCCTGCTGGTTGTGGATTCCATCTTCACCAGTGGCATTGCCGTCGAACAGGTAAATAATGCCCTGGCCCAGTTGACAGACTCCGGCCTAGAACATTGGGTCAAAAGACAGCGTTACATTCCCTCATTTTACAACGAACCGGACTACATTAACCTGCTGGCCCAGCTAGTTTCCGAGAAAATCGATCGGGAACTGGCAGTTGCCCACTTGCCATCGCAAACAGGTATAGTATTGATGAATCATGGCTGTCCGCACAAGGCCAAAGGATTCACTTCTGGGATTACTGAAAGTCAGGTACTCTACGATTTAGTCCGAGAACAGCTGATTTATAAGTATCCGCTGATTTCGATCGGTTGGCTCAACCACGATACACCTTTAATTGAATGGACGCAACCGAATGTGAAGTTAGCGGCGGAAAACTTAATCCAACTGGGGGCGACAGCGGTTGTGTTTATGCCCATTGGTTTTGCCACAGAGAACCACGAAACCTTGCTGGATGTGGACCACATTATACATGCCTTGCAGCACCAGCATCGGGAGGTTAAGTACGTGCAGATGGAATGCGTTAACGACCATCCCGAGTTTTTGCGGATGGCAGCAGAGTGGGCAAATCCCCAGATTGAGGCATTATTATCAGAAAATGCCTTGGCTGTCAATCCGCAATTAGCAGCAGCAGGAAATGGTCACCACCATCATCATCACCACGACCATGACCATCATCATCACGACCATGACCATCATCATTAGGGTACTCGTGGTATAATAAGCAGTAGGGTGGGCATCGCCCACCTTCGCAATTAGCTATAATTTGCAATTTGAGAGTTATAATTATCAACTGTTGCAGCGGATCACGATCGATCAGAATATCTGCCACGGCAAACCCTGCATCCGGGGAATGCGCTATCCAGTAGAATGTATCCTGGAATTGCTCTCGTCTGGCATGAGTATCGATGAAATTATCTCCGACTACGATGATTTGGAACGGGATGACATTCTCGCCGTTTTGCTGTTTGCCACTAGGCTGACTCAAGTAAAAAGCATCTACAAAGTAGTATAATGAAGTTTTTGATAGATGCACAGTTGCCAGTCGGTCTAGCCCGTCCGCTGCAATTGACTGGTTATGATACGATTCACACCAAATATTTACTCTTGCAAAACCAAACTACCGATGTAGAAATTAACGCTATATAAATCCAGAGAAACTGAATTTTATCTCCAAATACAGAGATTTTTTTGAGTCGTTTATGATTTGCCAAGAACCAGATATGCTGTTGTTATTGACTACAGGCAAGATCGATAACATAGAACTGGTAGAGTTATTTATAAATAACATACCACGGTTAGTTGAACTGTTCCAAGAATATTCGTTTATAGAAATGAATCGCAGTACAATTATCGTTCATCAGTAGGTCGCTCGCTGTCTGGACTGGATGGCGCAAATGCTTTGGCATCACATAGGCGATCGTAATGATTAATAGTTAGTCGCAATTGACAATTCGTAATAAACAATTCGCAAAGGGGGACGGTGACTCGCAAACGGTTAATTATCGTTCCGGGGGATGGGAGTAGACCAGCACGGACAAGACCCGACGGTGGCAGCAGCAAGGGCGGTAAGCAATGCTATTGCTCATAATGCCTTGCCTGGGGTTTGGGAAGTGGCCAGTTTAAGTCACCCCGATCGCATGATTGTGGAAGTGCTCTTGTTCCTTTCCGGGAACTAGTGCGGTCAGCAGAAGTGCTGGAAGTCCTGCCGCAATGGTGCGCAAAACCATCGCAGTCGAGTCTGGGGGTATGGTAGTTCGGTCGAGCAATTCCCGAACTCAATGATAAAAATGACGAAAAGTTAATCGCGGTTGCAGCTGTTACCGTTATAGTGGATAATGAGGATACATAGCATTTAACAGCAGGAGGATCGTAATGGTTCAAGAAGTATGGCAACAACCGGAAATCATTACTTGGAGTCAGCTGCTACTGGACAGCTACGAGAAGCTGCTAGGACATCAACTGATAGAAAGGAAGGGCAATGCCCAAGCACAGGCACAAGCACTCTTCTTTGCTCCCTTAGTAGTAGCATCTCATGGGACAGAAGCAGATCCTATATTAAATTATAGCAACCAAAAAGCTCTCGATCTCTGGGAGATGACATGGGATAATTTTACCAAAACCCCATCCAGGATGACTGCGGAACCGGTGAACAGAGAAGATCGTAAAAAAATGCTCGCCCAGGCAGCTAAACAAGGGTTTCTTGATAATTATCGGGGAGTGCGGATTACTAGTACAGGAAAACGTTTCCTAATTGAAAAAGCAATAGTATGGAATTTATTTGAGGAGCGAGATCGGCCCTGTGATCAAGGGGCTACTTTCTCGAAATGGTATTTCTTAAATGACTAAAAACAGCTTGGAGAAGTTGTGAAGGTTGAAATTGCCGGAGATGAACAAATGAAAGATAAGAAGAACAAAGTTGCAGTGGTAACAGGTGAGAGTTCGGGCATAGGCAGATCGACCAAGCTTTTGCCGAGAAAGGGGCAAAAGTAGTTATTGCCAGTCGCAGGGTGAAGGAGAGTGAAGAAACGGTACAATTGGTGCAAGAGGCGGGGAGTGAAGCGATTTTTGTCCAAACTGATGTCAGTCAGGCGAATGAAGTGGAAAATTTAATTAGTCAGGCAGTAGAAACCTATGGTCGCATTGATTACGCTTTCAATAATGCTTGAGGGAAAACGAAGTTCAATCATTGAACAAAGTGAGTCGGACTGGAATGAAGTGATCGATATAAATCTTAAGAATACTTGGTTATCGATGAAATATCAAATAGCTGTGTCTCCTGGGTAGTGCGATTAGCGCTCCCAGGAGACACAGCAGTAGATGCTTTCGATGTCTGAGGGATGCAACGCAGGCAACCCCTCAGACATCGAAGCAGGGTCAAGGGGCGATAGTTAATAATATTTCCAGCACTGATAGGATCTCGTGTTTCTTGCATTTATGGTGCTAGCAAACATGGTGCGATCGGGTTGACAAAAAGCCTTGCCATAGAGTATGCTAATGCGGGCATTAGAATTAATGCTGTCTGTCCTGCTGGCATAGACACAGATATGTTTGATCGTCTGTGGGGCAGTAATAAAGCTGAGTTGGCAGCTAAACATCCGATCGGACGTATTGGCACGAAGAAGTGGATAAGGCAGTAGTATGGTTGTGTTCTGATGCAGCTAGCTTTATAACTGGTCATTCCCTGGTGATTGACGGTGTTTTTACTATACAGTAGAAAAGAGGATAAAAGAGGTCGATCGCCTGTTATGAGTGAGAAACAAACTGGAACCACCGATATGGTTGGTCCCCTTAGAGTCACGAGATTGCACGGGAAGCGATCGAATCGTGGATGCCGGTTTGGGAATGGTTTTATCACTACTATTTTCGGGTGAAAAGCTCAGGTTGGCATTACATCCCCACTGAGTCAAGGGTTTTGTTCGTGGGTTCCCATAATGGGGGACTAGCGGCTCCCGATATAGTCATATGATGTATGATTTGTTCCGTCGCTTTGGTACGTCTCGTCCAGTCTACGGTTTGCTGCACTCCCATGTTTGGAAGGTTTATCAACCACTCTCTAAGTTAGCGGCCCAGATCGGGGCAATTATGGCCCATCCGAGGTTATTCGACCTAGATCGCGAAGTATTTCCCATTCAGGTTCATGTCAAATATCGCAAAGACACTTCCTCCTGATACATCTGTAATTTGGTACAAGGCGCTTCTGCCCGATCGCTAAAGCGTGCCACGATTGCGCTGACGGTGTCTCCTGGGTAGTACGAATAGTGCTCCCAGGAGACGCCGAGCACCGACAGGCTACCGGTCCTACGCGAACGAACGGGCAAGCGCTTTAGCTCTTATCTTACTACAAACGGGGGTTATACCTTAACCCTAATCACCTTGCTGACCGAATAAATGGTCCAAGATGCGCCGATTTTCCACCTGCAATCCTCGAATCTCCAGTTGAATATCTCGAATCTCCTGTTTGATTTCTCGGATATCCTGTTTTGCATCTTGGATCTCAGAAACAATTACCTCAAAATTGCGCTGAAATTGGTTAGCTGTCTCGATCAGGCTACTGACTGCTAGCCTCATATCAATGAGCGCCGTTGTATTCTTCTCGATCTGCTGGCTGTTTGCCTCGATCTGCTGGCTGTTTGCCTCAAGGATTGCCTCTATCCTGTCCAACCGGTTTTCTATCTTGTCCCAGTTTTGTTCCTTGGTCATCTCCTTATTCCTCCACGATCGCTTTTCTTGATTCTACCTCAATCGCTGCTATCATCAGTTGAGCAAACCTTTTTCCTGAACCCACCCTATTATTAGCTTTCATCAAGAAACACTGTTTATTTTTTGTCAATGTCTGGATTTTTGCGATCGCCTCACCATCGACACGGTTTCTGAGAAATGGGTGCATCTCCTAGAAGTAAATATACAATAAAGTGACAGGGGTTTTCCGGCGAGCGCCCACATTTATATACCACCCTATGGTTTTGTCTATTAATTTCTTCGATGTGCTCTGCACACGCTACTGCGCATGGCACAGCGCTGCAACGTTGCTCTTTTTATCTTTGCTCTTCAATGATATTCTTTTATTTATATAGTTTGATGATTTATATAATTTTGATGATTTTGTAAAAAATTAAAAAAATGCCAAAATTTATGTTATGCTTAAGTTCTGGCTTGTTAGGCTATTCAGTCTATTTATGTAGGGATGCAATGGTTCGGAATCTTTACATTTATGGTGGGGATTGTTATCGCTAAGTAACTTGGGGGCGATTTGGGTGAGTGGAGAGCAGCAGGTAATAAAGGCGATCGCACTATCGGATAATGGTTGCGTAGTAACTTTGTGAGTGATAATGGATTGAAAAAAAATGCACAATTACAGTATTTCGATGTCCCCTGGGAGCACTATTCGTACTACCCAGGGGACATCGAAGCGGGGTTAAAAATGGTTGATTGAGAATCGTATATTGTTAATAGTCAGAAATGTTGAGAATGCATCTCAATAATGGCTAATGGCTAATGGATAATTGTCAATTGTCCAAGTTCACCCGCTATAACCGGCAAGCGCTAAAGCGCTTACTACAAACATTAGGATAATTTACAAAACTTAACATCATTAAGCCAGAACATGGGTTAGACTAGCGGAAGCAAAGAATTCGAGAACCCAGAGAGTCGAGGATCGCCAAATGACTCAAGCAGGACTTCTACCAAAAAATCAGACCAGCACGCAACCGCTATCAGGTGAAAAAAAGCTAGTAGTCATCGATGTCTGAGAGGTTGCATGCGTTGCATCCCGAAGACATCGAAGACCCCAGGGTAGAAGACTACCAAATGCTAGCCGCAGGAGTTCTCAACATTGTCCAGATCGCGATCGCGCAGGACACGTAGCCCGGTGCGCGCAGCGCAATCCTGGAAACAGATCGGGATGGCGTTGCACAAATAACCCAGGCCCTAACACGAGATATCGGACTTTCCCATCAATGAATTACGGCAACGGGATTGAAACTCGGGATTGAAACGATTTCGATAATAGCACGATCACGCTCTCTTTGGCTCCCGAACAGACCACGACCGTTATTACCATTCCGATCGACGACGATGACATAGCAGAAGACACCGAAAACCTGACTCTCACCTTAACCAATACTAGCGTCGGGATTGAAACGGGCAGCAAAAGTACAGCTACTCTAGAAATAATCGATAATGATAATGTAGTAAATCCGGTAAATCTGGACATTGACAGCAATGGCCAAACAGATGCTCTTACAGACGGCATTTTGGCTATCCGTTATCTGTTTGGTGCTAGAGATAATGCCCTGATTAATAATGCGATCGTTCCGGATGCCACCCGTACCGATGCCCCTAGCATACTCAGCTTCCTGCAATCATTCGTTCCCGTAGCGTGCTCGGCGGGGATACCGAAAGCTCCCCGGGGACACCGGTGGCTTTTGGCATCCGCAACAAGCAGCCGTATCGTTCTACCTTTGTAGTTGCTGATGAAGGAGTGCAACCAGTTTTTGTTCTGGAAGTGGTATCGCCTCGCGATGTGCGATTAATGTGCTCTGCGTAGTGCGAATAGCGCGCGCAGAGCGCACATTAAGCAGTGCGATCGCGCAGGACACGTAGCCCGGTGCGCGCAATGTAGCGCGAGGTATCTCCCCTTTTGTGCGATTAGCGCTCCCAGGAGACACAGCAGCAGAGCACATCGCTACCGCAAGGAAGACAAGGAAACTAAAGTAATCGAATACGAACAGGCCGAAATTGGTCAATACGTAATTATAGATCGGCGCAGTCTGCGCGGTCAAGTAATAGATGAGGTGCTGGGTTATCGGTTAGTAGCCGGACGCTATCAATCTATTATTCCAGACGATGACGGACGCCTTCCCTGCGAGACGATTCGGTTGTGGATCGGTATGCAGGATGGTCGTTTGGTGCTGGAAGACATGGAAACTGGAGAAAGGTTGCAGAAATCCAGAGAATTGAAAGCGGAAAATCAGGAATTGAAAGCCCAAAATCAGGAATGGGAAGCTAAATTCACCGAATGGGAAGCCCAAAATCAAGAATTGCAAACTCGCTTACAGGAACTGGAAGCCGAACAGGAAAGGCGTCAATCATCATAAGGGTTAAGGGATAAAATGCTATCGGCACCGAATTGTATTGACGGCACCACTGGGCGATCGCGCGTGTCTGGCCTTTTCGAGGCGATCGCGCCAACCTGGTTTCTTGCCACAAGGGGGCGATCGCGCCCATCCCAGGAACCAGAAAATTATAGATTAGTAAGGAAGAGGTCTGGGTGCATCTCACTTTGGCCGCGGGTAGATCAGCGGTAGCCCTCTAACCCGGTTTTTTGCTCATACCGGGTTTCTTATACATTAAAGAGATGCGCCCGTTGCTGTTTCCTTGGATGGCATTCGGGGCAAGGACTAAAGTCCTTACTACGAACCACTAGGAACGAGCAAGGATTTTAGTCTTGATTACCAACGGAGCAAGGACTTTAGTCCTTACTACGAACCACTAGGAACGAGCAAGGATTTTAGTCTTGATTACCAACGGAGCAAGGACTTTAGTCCTTACTACGAACCATAGGATTCTACTCCAGATCGCCCATGTTGAATAGGAAGGGGACAGTACTATTAGAGTCTCCACTCATAACTAGCACCTTCGGCATCTGAGCCCCACCTTGTCGCCAAGCCTCGATCGCCTCCTTTTGCAGCACCAACTCACCCCCTTGCGCTTTCAGGGTTTCAGCCAGTAATTTCTGCGCCTCCGCCTTACCCTTAGCACGATTAACTTCTGCTTGCGCTTCTTGTTCGGCTTCTTGCGCCACATAGACCGCCCTTTGGGCCCGCTGTTCGGCGATTTGTTTCTCCTCCACCGCCTTGGCAAACTCTGGGGAGAACGTCAGGTCGATCACGCTAGTATCCAGCACGATGATACCGTACTTTTCTAACCGCTGATTCAAGGTTGAATCAAAGTCTCGCTTGAGTTCCGATCGTTTGGTAACAGCTTCTTCCACAGTCCGCAGGGCCGCAGCTATTTTGAACGCTTCCTGGGTCTGGGGCGCAATCACTTTCGACACCAGATTCTGCAATGTTCCTTGTGTCCTGCGGATATCAACTACTTGCAACGGATCCAGGCGGAAGTTGATCGCGAAGCTAGCGCTGATATCCTGTAGATCCTTCGTGGAACTCTGGGCGGGGACTTCAAACTTTTGCACCGTCACATCATAAACATCCACCACAGAGATCAGGGGGGGCTTAAAGTGGAGACCCTCCAGTAACGCCCCATCTCTAGCTTTACCCAGAATACTGATGACTCCTGCTTGACCTGGGTTGATGATTATGAAAGAATTAGAGGCGATCAGAATGATCGCCGCCGCAATAATTCCTCCGATTACTGCTTGAATATTGCCTTGGGGTGATTGACTTCTCAAATCCTATACTCCTTTATTTTCCTCGTTACTGACTGCGATTTAGTATACTCTGAAGGGTCCCTTTGTTCTTAGGGCCATATGTCATTGCGAGGGGGGGGCCCAATTGAGAGATCCTTGCGATCAATGAGATACTCCCCCCCTCAGCAATCTCCTAAAGGGCGCACCTCTTGTATGCTTCTCGGGGGGTCGATAAGTTGTGCGAACCTAAGTTACTACTGCTAGAGCCCCCCGAGCAATGACACCAGCAATGCTCTTTA
Organism: uncultured Hormoscilla sp.; assembly: GCA_963921275.4. Lineage (GTDB taxonomy): Bacteria > Cyanobacteriota > Cyanobacteriia > Cyanobacteriales > Desertifilaceae > Hormoscilla. The sequence continues at coordinate 1,475,286 of OZ001293.3, forward strand.
GCGCAAGTCGATCCCTTTGGGAGTATAGTTAGGCGCATCTGTGCCAGATTACAGATTACAGAATAAACCATTTTTACCATAGCGATTGATCGACTATGACATCACAGCAGCCCCATGCCAAGCTATCCTGAAAGGGAACTGCCATGCAATAGAACACCCATGACTGCACAACCTACACGCATCTGTATCCTGGGTGGAGGCTTTGGTGGCCTCTACACCGCCGGACGCTTAAGCCAGCTACCTTGGGAAAAGTCCCATGAACCGGAAATTCTGCTGGTCGATCGCCATGACCGGTTCTTATTCTCGCCCTTGCTGTACGAACTGCTGACGGAGGAACTGCAAACCTGGGAGATCGCCCCACCCTTTGCCGAACTTCTAGCCAACACCGGTGTACGCTTCATCAAGGCAACTGTAGCCGATATTGATGTGGATAGCAAGCAGGTACAGTTGGATAATGGGCAAAAATTACAGGCCGATCGGCTAGTTTTAACCCTGGGTGGCGAGACCCCTTTACAGATGGTGCCTGGATCTGCCGAGTATGCTATCCCCTTCCGTACCATAGCAGACGCCTATCGTTTGGCTGAAAAACTGCGGATCTTAGAACAGTCTGATGCCGAAAAGATTCGCATTGCCATTGTTGGTGCCGGTTATTCTGGGGTAGAATTAGCATGCAAGCTAGCGGACAGACTCTCCATGAGGGGACGGGTGCGGTTAATTGAACAAGGGGATATGATTTTGCGTACCTCTAGTGAGTTTAACCGAGAAGCTGCCATGGATGCTTTGTCGGCACGGGGTGTATGGACTGATTTGGAAACTACTGTCCAATCAATTGAACCAGACTCCGTGTCACTTGTATATAAGGAACAGGTTGACAAAATTCCTGTGGATGTGGTTTTATGGACTGTGGGAACTAGAGTCCCCGATGTCGTGCGATCGCTACCCCTGAAACAAAACCAACGCCAGCAGTTGATCGCAACACCCACATTGCAAATCATCGACCATCCAGATATTTTTGCCCTCGGGGATCTAGCAGAATGCCGGGATGCGGTAGGTCAGCAAGTCCCAGCAACAGCCCAAGCAGCCTTACAACAATCAGATTATACCGCCTGGAACATCTGGGCATCCCTCACCGGGCGTCCCCTACTGCCTTGGCGCTATCAGAACTTAGGGGAAATGATGACCCTAGGGATAGATAACGCCACTCTTACGGGTTTGGGAGTGAAACTAGATGGTCCGTTGGCTCATATTGCCCGACGTCTAATATACCTCTATCGCCTGCCCACATTCAATCACCAAGTGAAAGTTGGTTTTAACTGGATGACTAAACCTCTACAGTCGGCGCTAATGGAAGTCTTGTCTACTTGAATTATCGGTGGGCGGGTGTGGTCATGCATTAGTTGATATCCTTCTGGATTGGATCGACTTGCGCAAAATGTTGAAGTTGATGTCATGGCTTCGATATCTCTGGGTCGAGGTATCTCCTGGGAGCTTGATGTCCCCCGGACCCACTTCGATGCCTTCGGGATGCAACGGAGGCAACCCCTCAGGCATCGCTCAGGCATCGTCGAAACCCGGGCGACATCATCTGAGCACAAAAGAGGAGATACCTCGCGCTACTCGCACTACCCCAGAGATATCGAGGGGGGATACCAAAGCAGTAACTGTGGTATGCTTTTCTATCAGACCCCCCGTTAGCGCAGCGGCTGCGCTAACGGGGGGCTACTTCCTCTTGCACAAGCATCTTTCAATAGAACCCCCCTCGCAATGACATAAGGGAGGTTACTGTGAAGCTTCCAAAGGGGTGTGGTCAAAAGTAGCGGTGCCCACGGGCAAGCGATCCGCCCGTCCCACCTATCCTCGATGCGCGAGGGGTAGTGCGAATAGCGCGCCCCGAGTGCATCGAAGGGCAGGCGATCCGCCCGCCCGACGTTCATGAACAATATAATGAAACAACCAAAAGTAATTTTTTTAGATGCCGTTGGCACCCTGTTTGGCATCCGGGAAACTGTAGGTCAAGTGTATGCAATGCTAGCGCGTCAGTCAGGTGTCGAGGTAGCAGCTGAGGCCCTAGATGCAGCATTCATCCAGAGTTTTAGATCCTCTCGGCCAGCTGCATTCCCCGGAATAAACCCAGTCGATATCCCCACCCATGAATATAACTGGTGGAAAGTAATCGCCATGCAAACATTTCAACAAGTAAGGGTTTGGCAACAGTTTTCCGACTTTGACAGTTTCTTTAGCAAACTATACGCTTACTTTGCTACAACAGATCCCTGGTTTGTTTATTCCGATGTCTTTTCTGCCTTATCATCTTGGCAGCAGTCCGGGATCGAGTTAGGAGTTTTATCTAACTTTGATTCTCGGATATACTCAGTATTACAAGCATTCGGACTGGCAGAATTTTTCACATCCGTGACAATATCTACAGAAGTAGGTGCTGCTAAACCCGATCGCCATATTTTTGCAGCCACCTTAGCAAAACATAATTGTTCTCCGAGTGACGCCTGGCACATTGGGGATAGCTTTAAGGAAGATTATAAAGCCGCCCAAAAGGCTGGTTTACAAGCCATCTGGCTAAAAAGAAATCATCAAGCAGGTACGGAAGAGGGCGACTTCTGGACAACTCTACAGCCTCAGAACCAGGCGATCGACAATTAAATAAAGATTTCTTCTGATTCAGGACTATAGATATAGTCATAATTAAAATTAAAGCTTTTAATATTTATCATGATAGAAAAGCCAAATTACGTGACAATCTTTGTAGTAAATGTGGCTATTATCAGCTCAATCAATTTCTTGTCTGACAAAATCGGTTCTTTGACAAAGTAACTCCGTTTAGCAAAGAATAACTTTTCATCTTTGGGCATAATAATTCCATTCTTTGGGCATAATAATTCCATTAATTATATGTGCATGTTGAATGGGCTTAATATAATTTTTGAGAAAATCTTCCTGATTAATCTGCATTCTATATAATCTTTCATGTTGTAACCAACTCATTGTAAACATAATTTTCATAATTTCAAAGCCAAGAATATAATTGAAGACATTATTTTTTTCTTCAACACTAAGAACTAGACGGAGCACAGATTATAAATATTGGTTAGGCTGGATGCGCAGATCATGAGCTGAATGAATATAAAACTGTTTAATATAGCTTCTCAAGATATCTTCTCTGAGGTTGGTCGGAATCAGGAATTGTTTGAGATAGCGTTGAACTTTATTTTTAGTATAGCGGTCTTCGAGCATTTTGGAGACCAAGCCATCGGCAGTATAATCATCTAAAAATTCAGCTTGGGTTTCCAGCCGAAAGCAGAAGATGACATAAAGATAAAACATAACGGCGGTGTTGCCAGGGCAAACTTTCCGCCCATTTTCTGGCTTCAGGAGGTAGTTTCTGAATCATACTTTTCAAATTTTAGCCCTCATTCATGACCATAAAATTGAGTAAGGAAAACAAACCGCGTAGCGCTAGCGTGCCCAGGTGCGAGAGTCGCTGCAAGCAACTGAGATAATTATATAATTGAAGAGCGCAGTTCGAGGTCTCCTGGTCGGGAGATGTATCCTGGGGCGAGGTATCTCCCGGGAGCGCTAGTCGCACAAAAGGGGGAGATACCTCGCGCTGCACTACCCAGGATACATCGTACTCGCACTACCCAGGAGACCTCGAAGCGTGAATAATCTAGAATGAGAGGATTACCTATGGGAGAACTGGCAGCAGGAGCAGGGCAAGAATTAAGAAATCCAGTTTTGTGTCAAAACTGGATTGAAAAACATAAGTAAATATACTTATGTGCAGGCCAGTAAGCACCCAGATATGACAAGATGCCCCCTAATGCTGTATTTTAGATGTAGTAGTGAAGTCAGTAAAATAACTGACAGTCCGCATAAGATAAATGCTATTAATAGTTGTTAGCTTAAGCCAATAGGCGTTGCACATTTTGGGGATGATGCCATTTGTTGCATATAACTGAAAGTGGCTTGTAGTCTACGTTTAAAACTTCTGCAACGATGCTCATCATCCCGTCCGAAGTGCAACGCCAGCCAATAAACAAGCGCAAGCCACGGAAGATAACTATGCCACTCAAGCAGTCCCAAGTTCTGTCTCTGCTTCAGGCAAGGCGATCGGACTTTAAAAGATTTGACCAAAGTGCTGCCATAGTAAAGCGGTATAGGGAAGCATGGGCAGCAGCAGCATCGGATTTTTCTGAACTGGCCCGATCGTCCGAGGGGCCCCTGGCAGCAGTACCATTGGAGAAAGTTGCCAGTCAGGCAATCCCCTTTGAGATCGAATTGACGAACCGGGAGGAAAGATTAGCATGGGCGCGGCCACGGCTGACAGGAGTAACCACCTTTGCCGTGGATGGTTCCCAAATTTATCCTAGTAAAGATTTCTCAATCCCGATCGCCCTCATCCAAGTAGGATGGTATGAAAATCAGCACTTGCCCGCCAGCGCTTATCAGAAAGATGTGGCGGTCGATATTTTGACTCCAGCCCAGCTGCGGACATCTGGTTCGAGTAGCCAGGCTCTAGAGCGGGTCGTTAACCGGCGTCGGTTTGAGTTGGAAATCAGGCGGCTGATTAAGTATATGCAGGAGCATCGTCAGGATGGCTCACGGACTCTAGTCTTCTACGACGGATCTTTGATTGCTAGTTTTGCCGAAACCCAAGATCCAGAGAGCCGGGAATTTTACGTGCAAAATCTGCGACAGCTGTTACATACTAGCGAACGATGTCGGGTGCCTTTAGTCGGTTATATCGATACCACAACTGCTCGCGACCTGACAGAGACATTGCGAGAGTTGTTTGCCTTGCCAGAAATGCCTGGACTTAACGATGCCCAACTGCTGCACCCTCAAATGCAGTGGGACTCGCGAACTGGACTCTGGAGGTGCCAACGGCCTGGTATTCTCAAGGAATACGGATCTTGGGCTGACAAAATCGCCTTCTGTTATTTGAAAACCAATGACGGTTATCCGGCTCGCCTGGAAATGCCAATATGGATATATGAAGATTGCGCTGCGCGCACGCTACGCGATCGAAAAGACTCTTTGCTGGAGCGGGCGATAGACTGGGTAATGGGTGAAGTAATTATTGGCGGCGGTTATCCCTACGCCATTGAAACAGCAGATCAAGTAGCCGTACTGCAAGCAAAGGATCGGCAACTCTTTTACCAACTGCTGCAAGACTGGGCCGACAAAGAAAAGTTGAATCTCCGTCTTTCCCGCAAAATGGTCAGCAAAGTGCGCCGTCGTTCGTAGGGCGGGCGTCTCCCCTGCTCGGGGGGAAAGGAACGTCTCCGATGTCTCCGCGATGTGCGATGCGCAGTGCGAATAGCGCGCATCGCAGATCGAGAGCGCTATTCGCACTACTCCGGAGACATCGGGCGGGCATCTCGCCTGCCCGTCAATTGTAATTCGCAATTGGCAAAAATTACCAACCATCATTCCGAAAAAATGCAACGCCGATATGAGTTTTTAATTTCTGGTTTGGTTGTTGTTGCCTGTATTGCCCCAAATTGGGCCAGTTCTGCTTCTATATCCTCTCAGGACGATGGCGCTGCGCGCACGCTACGCGATCGGGTCATAAACTACGCCCAGTCTTTACCAAACCGATCGGCAGAACCAGAAAAGCCGATCGCGATCGAGAAAATAGAAGTGAAGGGCAGTACCATTTTCGGACCAGATATCCTTGACTCGATCGTCCAACCTTTGTTAGGCCGTTCCGTTACCCTGAAAGAACTAACCCAGACAGCCGATCGGATTACCCAATTGTACCTCAGCGGCGGCTTCATCAACTCTCGGGCAATTATACCAGACCAAGAGATTATCGCAGGCATCGTCCAGATTCAGGTGATCGAAGGGTCTCTGGAGTCCATCGAAGTCGAAGGAACGCGCCAAGTAAATCCAGAATACATCCGATCGCGGGTGCGTTTGAGAGTCAAGACCCCTCTGAATAGCGCCGATCTAGAAGAACAGTTAAGATTGCTCAATACTAATCCTTTATTTGAGAATGTGGAAGCTAGTCTGCGTGCAGGTGGTGATATCGACCGGAGTATTCTCGTGGTGCGGGTGACTGAGGCCAAGCAAGTAGATACTAGCTTATTTGTGGATAACTATTCTCCCCCCAGTATTGGCAGCGAAAGATTTGGCGGTACGGTTCGCTATCGTAATTTAATTGGTATTGGCGATGAGTTGGCCGGATCCTATAGCCGCACTACGACAGGGGGCGCTGATGTTTATTCCTTTGATTATCGGGTGCCCGTTAATGCTAGAGATGGCAATCTCTCACTCAGAATAGCAGGAAATCGCAATCATATTACTGCGACTGAATTCCAGGAGTTCGGCATTCGGGGCAAGTCGAGGGCTTTTGATATTACTTACCAGCAACCTATTCTGCGCAACCTGCGTTCTGAGTTAGCTATATCTGTCGGGTTCTCTCACCAAAATGGTCAAACTTTTTTGTTTGATAACCAACCTGTTGGCTTTGGTTCTGGTCCCAATGCAGATGGTAACAGTCGTACCAGTGTAGTGAAGCTAGGAACTTCTTTCTTACACCGTGAAGTTAATGGTGCTTGGGCCCTGCGATCGCAATTTAGTTTCGGCACGGGCTTATTAGATGCTACCATAAATCCCGAACCAATTCCCGATGGACGTTTTTTCAGCTGGTTTTTTTCTGGCAGACGGGTGCAACTTTTGGGTGCGGATCATCTACTCATTTTTGCAGGCCGACCTCCAGCTTACCCCTGATAGTCTCCTACCTTCCCAACAATTTCTGATTGGCGGCGGTCAATCTTTGCGGGGCTATCGCCAAAATGCACGGGCTGGAGATAATGGTTTTCGGCTTTCTATTGAAGACCGAATTACTGTCGGACGGGATAATACAAATAATTTGACTGCACAGCTGATTCCTTTTGCAGATCTGGGCCTGGTCTGGAATAGGTTTGATAATCCCAATTCTTTACCGGAACAGACCTTTCTTGCTAGTTTCGGTTTAGGATTATCTTGGCAGCCTTTTCCTGGTGTAGATATGCGATTTGACTATGCTTTGCCTTTGGTTGACTTGGACGATCGGGGTAACAATGCTCAAGATAGCGGTTTTTCCTTCAGCATTAATTTTCAACTTTGATAGTTCAATTTACCAAGGGTTACCAATCATCGTGAAAGCCGACCAGAAGTAAGGATGGGATAGAGATGTCTGTTGAATGCCTCTGAGAGTTGGGGGTAAAGAGATGCCTTCTGCTACTGCTGGCAGATGCAGGCGATCGCCCTCGAAATGGATGCGCCCAGAAATCATCGCCATCTGGGCCTGGCGCAGGGCCTCTGCCTTAATAGGTGCATTTTTCAGCTGTCCGTAAAACTCCGTCATCAGCCCCAATGTCCCCTCATCACTTACATACCATAAAGAAGCCAAAACCGACTTAACTCCCGCGTTCACCGCAAACCCAGCAAAACCAAACTCCGCCTCCTCATTACCGAAGGCTGTCTGGCAAGCACTCAGCACCACCAAATCCACTTGCAGTTTATCCCAACCCACCTGTTCCATTTGGTCTAAATGTAGCTTCCGATCGGACCACAACTGAATATAAGAATTACTGAGGGCACCCGGGCGGAACTCCGCGTGGGTAGCGAGGTGAATTATCCCATAAGACCCTTTATGTAGTTGGCTTTTCAGATTAGCGAAAGTAAAAGCCTGGTTCAAGAAAGATTCGCCTCCCCACTCCTGCGCGATCTTCTTTATCTCTATTGGCACCGCTGGCAAGGGACCATGTTCCAGAAATTCCGAGGCCCCCATTGCCAGCAGATTCTTTTTCTTGACATCCACATAGCTAGCATCAGATAGGGTCAAGCTGGGCATCAGACCAAAGCTATATTGCTGCACCAGAAACTCCTCACCATCATGCAGGGCAGCTATTGGCAGAGAACGCAACCCCCCATCCATGATGAAAACTAAATTCTGGACCCCGAGTCCTTGCAAATCAGCCCGGAGTGGTTGGATCATCCACTGGTAAAGTTGTTGGGCTGAGGGTAGATAGCTAGTAGTATCAATTTTTCTCCGATTTGTGACTTCTCGATAGAACTCCTGAGTTGTGGACATCACGCGCGATCGGGTAGCCTCTTTAATTCTATAGCGGATTGGCAGACCCTCCGCCGTCACCAGCATCAACTCCAAATGGTCTGACTCCATCTTGGGCCCTGATTTTCCCAGCCGATTTTTCCGGAACGGTGTATTTTCCCAGATTAACTCAGATTCCCCTTCCCTTTTTTCCATCCCATCCTTTTGCTGGCTGGGCACAAAACTGATATAGATAATCCCTGGCCTTACCTTAATGGATTGCTCAATTTTACCCAGAAAATGGCGCGCATCATCCAGAGTCCGCACTTTGTACTTGTCAGAAGGTATCTGTAAATACTCGGCAAACTGATTTGTGAACTCCTCTTCCCGTTCAGAAGCCATCCTGTATAATTCCCGATCGCTCCCAGTGGCATTCTGGAAGAATATGCTGTCCACAGACCCTATTGATGATGTTTCCTCTTCTGAGGCCGATCGCCCCATCACCTCTTCCTCGGAGCTTGGATCTGCCTGGGTATCTGGTTCTGTCTGGAGGTCAGCAGTTTCAGTCTCCTCCTTACCTGGCTCCCGCCTGGTAACCTCTTCTGAGACTGGAACATCATCCGACACTACTTCCTCTTGTGGCGGTAAGTTTTCATCTGGTTCTGTCTGGAGGTCAGCAGTTTCAGTCTCCTCCTTACCTGGCTCCCGCCTGGTAACCTCTTCTGAGACTGGAACATCATCCGACACTACTTCCTCTTGTGGCGGTAAGTTTTCATCTGGTTCAATTAAATCGTCAGTATCTAAAACCACTTCTGGTTCGGTACTTGGTTCAGAATCTTCTGATACTGGCGGTTCAGAGATAGTGGGTGAAGGTTCTTCTTCTGGGGACAAATCTACTTCTCCTGGCGGCTCTTCTGATAGATCCTCAGGAGGATCGGTTATTTCTTCCCCTAGCATTAAATCTTCCTCTGGTGGCGCGAGTAGGGTCGGGTCTTCTTCTTCTGGCGGCGGTAGATTTTCTTCCCCTAGCGGTATCCCTGGACTGTTTGTTTCGATCGTAATATTTCCCAAGTTGCTCGTACCAGTAAAAGATTGGGATGGTTCCATCGTAAACTCTCCACTGGTAATCGCAGCAGCTGTGCCTAATATCTGAGCATCTCCGATATGAAAAGGTTCAAACTGACTCGCGCCTGTGTGACGAATGGCGATCGTCCCACCTCCCGTTCCACCTGCTGTAGAAATACTTGCCTCATTGGTGCTAGCAGCGGATGTTTCAAACCGACCTGTTGCCCGGAATAAGCTACCTGTGATGGCAACATCCCCTCCGAGGCCCTCTGACCCCCCTTCTGCATTAATAAATTCAACAGAGACATCACCACCCGTCAGACTCACATTGCCACCATTTCCCAGCTCAGCATTCGTATTTATTTGTCCAGTTGTAATTTCCCCATCGGCCCCTATAGATATCTGTCCGCCTTGACCTTGTCCTCTAGCATTGAGATTACCTGTTTGTACCGTTCCCATCTGTGCTTGACTCGTAACATCCCCTCCATTCCCAACAACTCCAGAGCTGTCTATATCACCAGTATTTATACTTCCCCCAGTACTCTGTAGAACGATCGCCCCACCATTATATCCCGAACTCGAAATAATACTTGTTCCTGTAATAATGTCCCCTGCTGCTACCATGTCAATGGTTCCTCCATCACCGGAAGCAGAGCTGGAGATTATTTCCCCTGTAATGGTATCAATTTTCCCATTTGTCGTGTTTATGGGGATGTTTCCTCCCCGTCCGCTACCCCCAGAACTGGAGTTAATTGCACCTGTAATCACGTCACCCCTGGCCGTTGCTGTTATTGCTCCTCCCTCACCTATATTCCCCCTCGATATCAGGCTTCCAGAGCTTGTATCAATATTCCCGCCGCTATTGAGAGTAATATCGCCTCCCCTGTTCTGTCCGCTGCTATCCAGGTGAAGAGTGTTAATATTACCCCCACTATCAAGTGTAATATTTCCTCCCTCACCAGAAACCGAGACCGCATTGAGCCTTGTTCCTGGTTGTTCACTTAAGCCCATGGACCCGCCCACAGTATCCTGAAACTGGACCGTGCCCGCACCTGAATTTACAGTCAGTTGTTGATTGCCGTCAACAGTACCCTCAAAGGTAATGCTACCCCTATTCCCCGAGTCTATCGATATATCCCTTTCCAGAATCAAAGGACCACTCAGCTTAATTTCGACCCTAGATATATGTCCGGCAGCATTTATATTCCCCGTCGTTATTTTATCCGATGCCAGCAACTCAATATTCCCAGATTGTATAAATGAGCTAGAATCTATGTTACCAGTTGCGATCGTCCCTGCTGCTTGCAGAGTAATATTGCCCCCATTTCCTCCTTCCGATTTTTCCGGAACGGTAGACTTGGATATTATATCCGCCGCGAATATGTTAGAAAAGTTGCTAATCAAGCGAATATCCCCGCCATTAGAGAATATGCTGGCGGATGGTGACTCGGGGTTGAAAACAATCTCACCCCCAGTAGACACAAATACATTCAGCTTTCCGGCATCAGAACTAATTTGGCCATTAACCAAAATTTCATTAGCAGCATTCAGGGCGAGGGTATTCTGAACGCCATCTGTTTTCTTAATTGCTGATTCTACAGTTATTTGTCCCGGATGCTGTGTACTACCAACATTGCGCGACGCGAGCGTGACGTTGGTTCCATTATCTAAAGCCGAGGATATATCGGAGGCATTAACCACAGCTTCCTTATCTGTCCGATCGAAAATATCTGCAATCTCTCCCTCTAACAGATTATTATTGTCGATGATGATATTACCAGATTCTAACAGCCATGTTCCTTGATTCCCCCGTGGAGCACTAGCGTCCACTGACGCATTTGTCACATCTAGACCCTCTCGGCCTATGACCTCCACTCGTCCCCCATTAGTTGGTTCTGAACTACCACCACGGGCCGAGATCGTGCCGTAGAAACCCGTCATTTCCTCTGCCGCCACTCTCACCGAACCCCCCTTGCCCGATCGCATCCCATCTGCTGCGATCACCGCATCATTGCTAATATAGGTCTGACTTGTACCATCGCCGCCAATCAGCACTTTGCCACCGTCGTTGCCCGAAACGTTAATATTGGCATCAACCACACCCACCCGATCGCCCATCACTCGCACCGTTCCTCCTGGGGCCAGTTCAGTCTCGAAACCCGATGATGCGTCCAAAGTTCCAGAAGTGATCGCCACCCCCTGAGATGCGGAAACTGTAATGCCAGAACCAGTCAATAGCAATTGTCCTCGTTCGTTCACGCTTACGGAACTGGCATGTTCTCTATCTGTACCGGTCAGCAATTCTGGCAAAGACAGAGGGGTAATTGGGACTTCAGTGTCTGGAGTAATATCTAGGGAAAGCAGTTGTCCTGCTTGAGAAATGCGCAGTATAGACTGGCCGGTAACTGCTTGCACGGTGATATTCCCCGATGGTGCTTTTATTGTCCCCGTATTAATCGCCGTGCCACCCAGCAAGGTTATACTCTCTCCTGTCGCCACGGTTAAGTTACCTTCGTTGAGAATACTTCCAGGCGCGATCGGGTCAAATCTCAAGGCATTTGGCGTCCCTACTAAGCTTGCCCAATCATTTTCCCCAAATGCCTGAAACCAGCTGTCATCATCAAAACCGATGCCCGTAGCGGTAGTGGCACTAAAAGCAGCAGGAACATCTAGACTAGCATTGGGGCCAAATATGATGCCAGCAGGATTCAGCAAGAACAGGTTAGAATTGCCCCCTGTAACTTGTATTAGACCGTTAATCACCGAGGGGTCGCCTCCATTAATCCGACCCAGAATATTTTGGATCTTTCGGTTAGAGAGAAAATTAGCGATTTGACCTTCCGAGAGATTAAACTGGGTAAAGCTGTGGAAAAGATTCGTCCCATCACCAGAAAGCTGACCGCCGGTAATATTATATGTATCGCCGGTGTTTTTTATTTTGGTATCAGTGCCATCTGATGCTGGGACGAGCGGTTGTGCCTTTGCTGGACTGGCACCGACTGAGGCAGTGAAACTCAGGGTGACGAGAAGCAGAAGCTTGACACGGGGCGTTTTAACTATGCTATTCACGGCTAATTTCATCCAAGCGTCTTTTTTTCTGGGAAAAAAATATTTTTTAAGCTCTACTCATGCTAATATAACTTATTTATCCAGGGTAAGCGCACGCTTCGCTAAATTCTAATCGTTGGCTACAGACACAAGTCGGACAATAGAATCTTGAAAATTATTATTGCCTTTTCAACTGTGGCGAGCGCTTGATGATTCCGTTAGTCTAGCAGCCATCTAGAGTCCTGGATATGCGTATATTCTGGCAAAATATACGCATATCCAAATTTTCTTCTACTGATTTCGGATTATACTCCCGATTTTCGCCACACTAAATTTAGTTGCTCCCTGGCTTTTTGTCAAGAGGGGGGGGGGGAGCGCCAAACCATAATTATCTGTTGCAAGTACAATTAAGACAAATCAAACAAACTGACCTCATGATTCCTACCGTTATCGAACAATCCGGTCGTGGCGAACGCGCTTTTGATATCTACTCCCGACTGTTGCGGGAACGCATCATCTTCCTGGGACAAGCGATTGACGCTGATGTGGCCAATCTAGTCGTGGCCCAGCTGCTGTTTCTAGATGCCGAAGACCCGGAGAAGGAAATTTATCTCTATGTCAACTCACCAGGCGGCTCGGTCACAGCTGGCATGGGAATTTTCGACACCATAAATCAGATCCGTCCTCATGTTTGTACTATCTGCGTAGGATTAGCCGCCAGTATGGGTGCCTTCCTCCTTAGCGCCGGTGCCAAGGGGAAGCGAATGAGTCTGCCTCATTCCCGGATCATGATCCATCAGCCCCTAGGTGGTGCTCAGGGACAAGCTACTGACATCGAGATTCAGGCTAAGGAAATACTATATCATAAGCAACGACTGAACGAGTTGTTGGCTCAACATACTGGTCAACCTCTGGAACGGATTGAGCAGGATACCGAGCGGGATTTCTTTATGTCGGCAGCAGAAGCAAAGGACTATGGCCTCGTGGACCAAGTGATTAACCGCCGACCCACCGTTCCGGAAAAATCGGCGACTAAACCGGTGGCCGCAAGTTAGCGCGATGCTGCTGCGCAGCCGCTACGCGATCGGGTGTAGGAGACGGGTTACACCCGACCAACTACCTCAAAATAGGCCCTGGTTCGGTTGGGGTTGAGATTGCAGGTAATCTCGGAATTCCTGTAATTGCTGACAACTAAGGAGTACCCGCGATCGCTGGTTGTAGGTAAGTTCAAGATGTTTGCGTCCCTGTTTTTCAGTCCAGCCCAAACGCTTAAGTTCCTGGGTAGTTTGAGAGTAGGCTTGCAAATAGTGCAAAAATTCCAGCAACTCATCGTTGCCCAGCAGCGATCGCTCCGGTTGGCCATAGAACTGTTGGAGATAATCCCTTTCTTTGTCAGTATCCCAGCCCACTCGCTCCAGTTCAACTGTAATACTGTTGCTTACCTCCGAGTAATCAAACGGTGCAGGCGATGCATTCAAAGTCTCATCCGGCATCCCACCCAGATCGGTCTGACTCGACTGATGAGTATAACTGGCAGACCAAATCGGATCGTCTGAAGTATCGCTGGTTGCATCTGTGTCCTCCACGACAGTCCCTAATATATCGCCAGTTGTATCGGCGATCGAGTTGCCAGTAACAGAGGCATCGGCAGCTACGGTTTCAGGGCTTGACTGGTAGTCAAAGAAACTGCTCTGGGTACTGGTGCTAACAGTAGTTGTGGGTGGGTGACTAGGGTTCGCTGTTTGCTTCATCTGGGAGACAGCGGTTGGCGGTTCTAGGGGCTGTGTCCCCCCTTTTGTGCGAGTAGCGCTCTCGGGGGACACAGAAGGTGCTGGTGGGGACGTCATCTGCATTCCCAAAACTGCGATCGCCCTTTGACGTGCTTGATCTTCTGCCTGTTCTATACTAGGAGCAGCAGCCATGCCAGAAGCCAGGGTAACTCCCCCGACTTGAACCAGGGCGCGAACTAGATAAGTCCCCCGTTCGACCAGCAGTAACTCAGAAATTAAACTACCAGTTGGATAATGGGCGCGGAATTGAGTGAACATAGGTTCTTCGATTGCTTGTGAATACTTCTTTCGAGCGCAGCAACTCCTCGTTACCTGGCTTTTGCCTGGTAACCTAGGATCCTGCCTGATAACGTAGGCTATTGAGTTCCACCATATGGTATGATCTGCCCTTATATGTTACGATAACCCAAAAATTGTCAAAAACATATGATATCATACCCCCAACCTTCAAGACGATCGATCCTGAAAAGACCCATAGCGGACAATGCTAAAAGATAATTCGGCCTTGATGAGTGACGCTAACCGCCTACAATTTCTCCGGAAAGTGCCAATTTTTACCATAATTACTAGCGAGGCTTTCCTAGAGCAACTGGCGACTAACTTAGATGAGGTTATATTTACATCTGGTCAAACTATTTTTACGCAAGGGGAGGAAGGGCATTTACTTTACATTCTGGTAGAGGGCAAAATCAAGATTCATATTGAATATTTTCCCCTAGCTCAGTTAGAACCAGTAGCATATTTTGGCGAGATAGCTTTGCTTGATTCTCAGCCCCGATCGGCTTTCGCGATCGCAGTTTCGGAGTCTAAGTGTTTAGTGTTAACGTCCGAACAAGTATATCAAGCGATCGAGTCAAGTCCATCAGTTTCCCTGAACATAATTCGCGTACTATGTCAGCGAGTGAGAAAGCTCAACCGGATGTTTGGGGCCTCGGAAGACATATTTTACGACCTAGTTAAAAGGCAAGTATTATGATGCTATCTCAATCCAACTTACAACTCCTGCAAGAAGTCCCAATTTTTCGAGAAATCGAGCAGCATAAATTCCTATCACAAATCGCAGCCAACCTAGAAGAGGTTGAGTTTGCAGCTGGGCAGACCATTTTCAAACAAGGAGAACCAGGGTCATTACTTTACATTGTAGTTTCTGGTACGATTCAGGTTCACATTGGTGGTTTGCAGCTAGCCAAATTGGGACCAGGAGACTATTTTGGTGAGATGTCTTTATTTGACTCAGAGCCCCATTCCGCTTCTGTAACGACTCTGGAGGTATCTAAATGTTTAGTATTAACCCAGCAGTTGATTTATCAAGCCATAGAGTCAAGCCCGGAGATGGGACTGAACATTATTCGCCTCCTCTGTCAGCGTGTACGCAAACTCAACCTGCATATTAGTGCTTGGTTGCGAGGTCTGCTAACAGTTGCTTGGGCAGATAACGAATATAGTCAGGAGGAAAAAGATTTAATTAAGGGGCTGATTAAAGATGACCTTGGTCCTAATACGAATATCGGTGTTCTCAAACCAATTTCGGCACCGGAGTTAGCGGCTGCTTTGGCGGGTGATACCCCAGTAGCGGATAATTTCTTGAGAACTGCTGTGATTGTTGCCCTAGCCAATGGGACTTATTCTGAGGCCGAAGACCGAGTATTGCGCGAGTTCTGTACAGCATTAGGTCAAACAGAGGAAATTCTCAATGCCCTGAGGCTCATCCTGATTCCTAATGACATAGAAAATCAAAAGCAGCACAAAAACTTAGTACAGACCTTGCAGTCTAAGTTTCCCCATGGAGATGTATTGCATCCAGTCCGCCAATGGTTGGATGAAATGGATATTAATACCCCTTATACGGCCAAATTTTTGTGCAAAATGATTCCCGCCCAATGTCCCTTTGAGCGGGATATTATCCTATTTGGTCACAAGGTCGTGCATATTACTCCCATGTGTAAGATCAATCCTTTGTACGAGCAGTTAGTGGGTCTACGGTTTCGGGCACTGTCCTATCTAGCAGATCGATGTGGAGAGGACATCTCTAGTTACATATAGCAACAGTCTGGCTAATGGCTAATTGTAGCCATTAGCCACTCATGAACGATGTCCCCTGGGAACGAGGTGCTCCCAGGGGACATCGAAGATTACTCATGAATCCAAGACATCAAGCTGGGTTTCCAGTTGACGAGTTCTTCTTGTTCAAACCAGAGGTTAATTTCCCGTTGTGCGGTCTCTATGGCGTCTGATCCGTGGATGAGATTGCGACCAACATCAACGCCGAAGTCTCCACGAATGGTTCCTGGTTCAGCGTTGAGGGGGTTAGTGGCACCAATTATTTTTCTAGCTGATGCTACGACTCCATCACCTTCCCAAACCATAGCAACAACGGGTCCAAAGGTGATGAACTCAATTAGACTAGAAAAAAACGGTCTTTCTTTGTGGACCTCGTAATGCTTTTCCGCCAGTTCGCGACTGACGTTCGTTAGCTTCAAGCCCACTAGGGTAAAGCCTTTGACCTCAAACCGGCGGATGATATCGCCTACGAGCGATCGCTGGACTCCATCAGGCTTAATGGCTAAAAAAGTTCGTTCCATGGCAGTCTCCTCTTTGCATTATATGGCATTCCGGTGTCTCCTGGGTAGTGCTCCTACGATGTCCCCGGGGTAGTGCGGCTACGATGTTTCCCGGGTAGTGCGATTAGCGCTCTCGGGAAACATCGAGCTCCCTGGGGACATCGAGGTCCCAGGAGACACCGCCCTGGTCGGCGATCTGATCTCACTTGCGCTCGCTCATGATTCGATCGCGACAAATACCAGATTATCAGAGTTCGGAGTTCTCTGTTCAGAGATTGCTTCGTTCCTCGCAACGCTGCGCGGTTATTTTTTTCCGATTTTTCTGTAGATCGCACTACATTTGGTGTTTGGCCGCTCATTGGTGACCAGTGGGAGCGGGTGGAAAGTAATACCATTTTGGAAAAACAATGCTACAGTTGCCGCTGCCCCTGAAACCAACTGACCCATGACCACACCCGTCTGGCAGTCATAAAGAGCAAAAGTTCTCTACTCTATCAACGGTCTGCATGACCGCACTTATGGGACAAATCACGCTTACTGTGTGACAAATTACGCTTATTCTGTGACAAATTACGCTTATTCTGTGATAAATTACGCTTACTCTGTGATAAATTACGCTTACTAGGTAAAATGTCAATCTTACTATGTGAAATGTCAATCTTACTAGGTGGCATGTCAATCTTACCTTTGACATGTCACGCTTACTATTTGACCAAGTCGGCTTTCATGTCGGCAGGCTAGACCGGAACTGTGGCTGCTTTCAACCTTTGCATGGAGAGTACTTCACCCGCCACCAGGTGTAAGTAGTAGGGCATAATTATTTTTAGATTTTATTTTTAACTCAACAAGACTATAACCCTTGCTCTGTGGTAATTTGAAGCTTTCTGGTGTCCAAGGTCGAACTACGAACTACTTATCGTGGTCCCGAGATGTCCGGTGGGGTCGAGGTATATCCCGGGAGCGCCGATTTTTCTGGTGCGCACGCTCCGGGCCCCCTCCGCTACGGGCGGATAAGAGCGAGCGTTAACCGCACTACCTCGGGGACATCTCCTGAACACTACCCACTCGACACCTTCCGGTTCAAATCCAAAGGCCGATAGCGCACGGCTGGCACGCTCCGGGAACCCTCCGCTGCGCAGTGCGCGATCAGTCGGTGTTATACCGACTAAAAAGATGATGCTGAAACTAATTGTAGCATTGTTTTTCCAAAATGGTATAAGTTACGATCTCATAGCAATTCCAGATTTAAGCAGTGAGGTGAAGGTCAAAATGGAGCTAGAGGTAGAAATGAATCAAACTTTCTCGGACAGAACGGTTAAAGTGATTCCCAAGGAGGCGGCACTGGTAAAGCAAGAAAAGACATGGGCTTGGACGATCGAGGCTTCTGAGGAATTATATCGGATTAATGGCTGGGGAGAGCCATATTTTTCGATTAACGCAGCGGGTCACGTGACGGTTTCCCCCAAGGGCGATCGGGGGGTGACCCTGGACTTGTTTGAACTGGTTGAGGCCCTGAAGCAGCGCAACATGGGACTACCACTACTGATTCGCTTTTCTGATATTTTAGCAGATCGGCTGGAACGGTTGCATGCTTGTTTTGCTAAGGCGATCGAGCGTTACAAGTATCCGGGTATCTATCAGGGGGTGTTTCCGGTAAAGTGCAATCAGCATCGCCAGCTAATTGAGGATTTAGTGGAATTTGGCCAACCGCATCAATTTGGTCTAGAAGCCGGTTCCAAGCCGGAATTAATGATTGCCTTAGCAACCTTAAATAGTCCGGAAGCCCTGCTAATATGTAATGGCTACAAAGACCGGGAGTACATAGAAACGGCAATTATAGCTCAAGGTTTGGGAAAAAAAATTATTATTGTCCTAGAACAGCTATCAGAAGTCCAGATGGTAATTGCCGCATCGCGAGAACTAGGCATTGAGCCAATTGTCGGGATTCGTGCTAAGCTGAGTACACAAGGAATTGGACGCTGGGGAAAATCAACAGGCGATCGGGCTAAGTTTGGTTTGACGATTCCTGAGATAATTGAAGCTGTTAACCAGCTGCGGAATGCTGGTATGCTAGATTCATTACAGCTGTTACACTTTCACGTAGGCTCTCAAATTTCCGCCATTAGCGCGATCAAAGACGCCATTCGAGAAGCTAGCCAGATTTATGTAGAATTGGCGCAGCTGGGAGCTAATATGAAATATCTGGATGTCGGGGGTGGGTTGGCAGTAGACTACGACGGCTCGAAAACAAATTTCTACGCCTCGAAAAACTACAATATGCAAAATTATGCCAATGACATTCTAGCCGAGGTGAAGGAAGCATGTGCCGAAGTCCAACTGGATGTACCCGTATTAGTGACAGAAAGTGGCAGGGCGATCGCCGCTCATCAATCGGTGCTAATTTTTGACGTTTTGGGCACCAGTGATGTCTCTAGCGAAACACCAGAACCAGCTGCAGACAAAGAGCATCTGATTATCCGCAATCTGTGGGAAACTTACCAATCAATCACTGTGGATAATTATCAGGAGACCTACCATGACGCTATCCAATTCAAAGAAGAAGCCATCAGTCTGTTTAACTTTGGCTATCTCAGCCTGCCTCAGCGAGCCAGAGCCGAGGGACTTTATTGGGCTTGTTGTGCTAAGATAGGGGCGATCGCCCGTCAGCAGGAATACGTGCCAGATGACTTGGAAGACTTAGAAAAAATCATGGCATCGATTTACTACATCAACCTGTCTGTCTTCCAGTCAGCACCCGACAGCTGGGCAATTAATCAGCTGTTTCCCATTATGCCCATCCATCGACTGGATGAAGAACCCACGCGACGGGGTACATTGGCAGATCTCACCTGCGATAGCGACGGTAAGATTGACCAATTTATCGATCTTCGGGATGTCAAACCCGTATTAGAACTTCATCCCCTCAACCCAGGGGAACCCTATTATCTGGGCATGTTCCTCGGAGGTGCCTATCAGGAAATAATGGGCAATTTGCATAACCTGTTTGGTGACACAAATACAGTCCAAATTGCCTTGACTCCCAAAGGCTACCAGATCGAACAAGTCGTCAAAGGCGACACCATCGCAGAAGTATTGGGTTATGTCCAGTATGAAGCCGAGAATTTGGTCGAGAGTATCCGCCAGCAGGCAGAAGCAGCCCTCCAAGAAGAACAAATTACAATTGCAGAATCTCAGATGTTGCTGCAAAATTACGAACGGAGTTTGAGCCGCTATACCTATTTATCAAGTTAGTGCCATGGCTAATGGCTAATGATAAGTCAAAGACAATTATTGCAGGTTTGGGCCATAACCATTAGCCATAACCATTAGCCCTACCTTGCCAGCAGATCGGCGATCGCCTGCCCTTCTACCGGAGTATAAGGAGGTGGAACTTTACGGGCGTCAGTAATCAGCCAATCCAGGCCAGCTGAGTGCATGTCAATAGAGGAACCGGTCTTATCCACACAGTAACGCCCAAATACCAGCTTATCCACCAAGCGGATACCCTGATTCAAACGGGAATATTCAAAAATTATGCTATTTTCCACCACTGCACCGCTACAGAGATGACAATTGGGACCGATCATTGTTGGTCCGATAATCTTAGCGCCATCTTCAATCCGAGTCATGCCGCCAATGTATACCGGTCCTTTGATATCAACCTTGTCCCAGTTCACCACCACATTCAGACCCGTGTAGATCCCTGGTGCCACTTCAATACCGGGAATTTGCACAGCTTTGATCTTCCCTAGCAGAACATCTCGCACTGCCCGCCAATAGTCTGGTACTTTACCAATGTCCACCCATTGAAAGTCCATGGCAATCCCATAAAATGGCACACCCATCTCTACCAGTTTGGGGAACAGTTCGCTACCAATGTCGTACTCTTGCCCTGAAGGGATGTATTCTAACACTTCTGGTTCAAAAATATAAATCCCAGTGTTAATGTTGGTGCTTCTGGCTGCTTCTATGGAAGGCTTTTCCTGGTAGGCTTTAATCCGCCCGGTAACATCGGTCACCACAACCCCGTAGCTGGACAGTTCCTGGAGGGGTACAGATTTCATCACCACGGTGGCGATCGCTCCTTTTGATTTATGCCAATTGACAGCTGCGGTTAAATCCAGGTCAATCAGGGCGTCTCCACATAAGACCACAAACGTATCGTCAAAGAAGGGGTTGTGATCCTGAATGCGCCGCATTCCACCGGCAGAACCCAGAGCCTTACCTACCAATGTACCATCTTCTTCGATCCTACCTTCAAAGGAATAGGCAATCTGAACGCCAAACCGTTGACCGTCACGGAAGTAACTCTCGATTTCTTCAGACAGGTGGCTGACATTGACCATGATTTGGTCAAAACCGTGCTGGCGTAATAGTTCCAGTAAAAATTCCATCACTGGCTTTTGCAGGATAGGAATCATCGGTTTGGGAATGATGTGAGTGATTGGCTGGACACGGGTTCCCTTTCCAGCCGCCAGAATCATGGCTTTCATGAATTTTTATTCCTTAACCCTAGCTACGTATACTGCGGTGAATTGACATCAGTGTCAACCAAACTCTATGGCTATGCCCCCAGCGCAGCGCTATCGGTACTGCTGCGACATTACAAGCGCGTAACGCTTGTTTTAGCCGTAGCTGCGATCGCCCTTGCACCCTGGCTACCAACTTAAGCCGGGACAGCCCCTGATGCAAGGCTTCCAGCCCACAGGGA
The DNA here is from genome assembly GCA_963921275.4 of uncultured Hormoscilla sp. Taxonomy (GTDB): domain Bacteria; phylum Cyanobacteriota; class Cyanobacteriia; order Cyanobacteriales; family Desertifilaceae; genus Hormoscilla. The sequence goes on from OZ001293.3 coordinate 1,496,517, forward strand.
TTTCAGCCGCTCCCTAGGGCCAATTTGTCCCGCTTTACGTTGGTAGCCTGCACCCTTTTTGGAGATGATATCCTGACTTTAGCTTAAAGAGCGATCTCACTAACATACTGCCAAAGCGCTTACAGTTGCCATAACCCACTGCTGTTGCTTTGAAAATGTTCGCCCGCGAGTCTATGGGATAATGCTTGCCGCCCGCAGCTACCACATTTTTTGCCATAGCTGCTACAAGTGACCCAGACGATCATCCTATGGCAGCCACTTCTGGGGTGCTTTACCTCTGTCTTACTCATTACAGTACACTGTTTAATCATGTAAGCGGTGCCATTTAATAATTTTTCCTGCTTAACTTTCATTGATTCATGCTTTTACATTATTTTTACCCAGCATTGTTTTATTCTAAATTCTGTTACATTATTTCTGTCATTTTTTCGCTTAAAATATCCTTTTACATTACTTTTACCCAGCTTTGATTATTTATGCCATGCTTTTAGATTACTTTCCCCACGCATTCCCTGCTTGCGCCGGAAGCACTAAATTGCTTACTACGAACGGCGATTATCATAAATAAAAACTAATATCCATTTCGGGGCATCTGTATTATCTAGAGGTTAATGGCTAATGTCCAATTAACAATTAACAATTAACAATTATACTATCTCAAAGAGTGCTGCGGATCTTCAAATCCTGATAGAATTCCTCTTGGGCTAATTCTACCTTAGACTGAGCCGAGAGCAACAGCAGTGCCCAAAAGACACCAACCTTGTCCTGTTGTGGCTGCCATGCCAACAGCTGCTCCAGATCCAACCAATCAGATCCTTGAGCCATTTTCGACCAGTTATTGGCGAGAAAATATTCCAATTGCTCGGCAACTTCAGACAAATTTTCTTGGTGCGCCAGCTGGCTAATAGTATCAGCAGCTTCTGCCCGCGATAGAGAACTTTTGCGTCGAGTGGGAATTCTTTTTTGCTGCTGTGCTATAGTTTTAGTCATCAGCTGCAACTGATCGATCAATTCCTGTAATGTCACTCGACGTTGCTGAGGTGGTCTGGCAACAGCGCGACGCCGCAACTGGCGCTCTAGATGCAAGGGCAACTTTTGTTTGAGTGAACCATCAGAGGAATCTTCGGACTCCAAAGCCTCTGGGAACATTTCAGAAGTTTCTGGTGCCGGGGCAAGACTATCGGCTTTCAGCAGAACTAACATCGACGCATACAAAAAAATCTGCCCTGATTGGGACAGCTCAGCTTCAACAGTTGTAGTATCATCATTGCTATTGGACGCCCTTAACTGACTCAACACCCGGTCAATCACATCAATCACCTGTACATCCCAAGGGTCGATTTCTCCTCGCTGGGCCATATCAATCAGCAAAGCGATTCCGATCTCCTCTGGACGATAAGTAATCTGGGAATCTCGCATATGTTCGATGCCATTGAAATTCCCAGAAGAGACCACTTCATTAGTAACGCCGGAGTCCTGGTCAAACTTCGCGCTTATACCAGGCGACAGCTCAGTGTTCATTTGACTTTGATCTGGAAAAATAGACAGCTGCTAACACAATCCAGCTCATTATATCACCGGCATAAAAAGATCCAAATACTCTTAGACTTTGTCAAAGCATAAGCCGTCATCTTGACAAAATTTCGGAATTTGTTACTGTGGCGATGTGCTCTGCGCTATTCGCACTACGCATCGCACATCGGTTCTACCTTGTCGCTCTCCTGGATAGCAGCAGGAGGCAGCTTCCCTTGGGAATCTTACAATTGTATTTTGTAACTATCAAGATCTTGCTCTAACTGATCGATCCGCATATCTCTTTGCCGAACTGCCTTGACACCTTTGCGAGATATAATCATATCCTGCAACCGGCTCCATACACTAAAAATCCAAGCTAAAACTGCTCCCACTCCCATTGCCAGAATCAGTTCAACTGAAAGGGGAGCTTGTACTTGAACCCCTTCGACAAGTTTAACAGTAATAGGCTCCGTATTTTGCAGACTGAATAAAATCATGGCCAAGCCAAATACAAAGATGAGCAAAAAATTAATTTGTTGTTCCATGGCGCTATTCTGAAAAATTCTCTGACAATTCTTGCAATTATAGCTAATCACAGCTATTGTAAAATTAATTTATTTTTGCTCAAGCTGAAATTACTGCTTTAGCCTTGCCCTGATAGTCAATTATAGTTTTACTAGCCAACGAATACGATCATAATCTGATATTATCTGAGGTAATTTTTTTGCCATTATCGGACTGGCGATAGTCCAAGCCAACGACGATATTCTCAAAACTAAAACCTACCTAGCGCTGCGCGCCGCTGCGCGATCGGAAAGTCAATGGTTCATGACCCTAAAGCCATGAACCACTAACTAACTCAAGTTGCGACCTATAAAAATTGGATACAAAAAGCTATGATAAAGAGAATTATTTTCAACTCTAATCCCTTAGATGTAACAGCATGAATTGACTTGGGAAACAAATTGGTGATTCGACTAAAACAGGTTTCAACTTGTTTTCTTGTTACTTTTTGTATATATTCAAAACAAGAATATTCTTTTCTTTTTGAGTTCTTTTTTCGCAAAGGTTTTAACATTATACTTGACGACTCTTTTAGTAAATCCTCTAATTGATAATCATTATAAGCTTTATCTCCATAAACTATTGAATTTGATGGTAAGTCAAAGCCAAAAGATTGCAAAACTTTAACATCATTATAACTACCAGGATCTAGATAAAATTCTATTGGCTTTCCATTTTTGTTTACCAACATATGAACTCTTAATCCATAAAAATAACGTTTTTTACTGGCAATATACCCTCGATATTCTTCCTTGTTATAAATTTGGCATCTATCAATCCTAATATTATCACATACTGGCACCGGGAAACTATCAAGAATATATTCTTGACCCGGATTGAGCTCTTTAAATGTTTGAGCTATAACTTGGAAGAAAAACATCTAAATTGGTTCGTCAATATTGTGTAATCGACGATTGAACCTACTTTTACTTAACAGATTTTTTATATACTTGTGTTGGACCATAAATTGACAAGAGCGATCGTGGTGTCCTCCGAAAAAATATGCAGCAACTAATCCGACTGTCATCACTTCGGCATTGTTCATTTTTACTTGTGGATCTTCTTTTATATTTAACGCTTTTAGTAGCTCGTCACAAAGAACAAAAATTGTTGTAATCATATCTTCCATCATCTACATCCCCCAGCAATTAACTATTATTTTAGTACATTATAACCTATAAACAGCCAACCCGCCGTCTAGCACAAAAAAAATATAATTTTGTATCAAAAGCTACGAAATATCCCAAATATCTGTAAAGTCTAAGTGGGTAATTCATATTTTTTTTAATAGGTCGCAACTTAGGTTAACTATATTCTTGCATTGAGATGCAGAGCGTAAATGCTTACCGTTGATTGCGGGCTAGGGAGGCCAGTTGCAAAATTTTTTGCCAGTGCTTTTGTACCTGTTTGGGTTTACATTGGAGGGATGAGGCAATCTCGGCCTCACTGACACCAGATTGCTTGAGCTGCAATATCTGTTGCTGTTCTGGGGAAAGTTTTTCCACAAAATTAGACCAGTTAGCGGTGGTCATGCCTAGATTTTGCTCAATATCCGCACCCAACCATTGATGCACTAGCTGCCATTGGTGAGAACAGGAGAACTTTTCTACATGATACTTGAAGCGCTGTTGCAGGTAATCTCGCTGACGCGGTGAAAGACCAAGGGTACGATCGATCTCTGAGGCGGGGAAGTCTTGGAGTTTGAGATTGAGATAATCAATACAGTCAAACTGTTTTTGGGATTCTAGGTATTGCACCAGTTCAGAGATGACCCGATCGCGCAATACGCCTTCAGATGGGTCCACTGCAGCAGCAACCATTTTCTCCTGTACCTGGGCGATAGCGGGGTTACGGCTATGAATTTCGGCTTCTTCTTTCTTGCTAGATTCTACGGCCATTTCAATATCTAGGGACATTTCTGGGGGTTGGCGGCGAGCAAAATTCTGAGCCCGCAGTATGATTAACCTCTGGGTTATTCCCCTTGGTAAGTTGATGCGACGCTTGGCATAATGATCAGTAAAGGTCATATATTCTGCCAATTCTAGTCTGGTACGGGGGGTGTAATCTTCTGGCAGTTGGTTTTCTCTCCGGAAGGCTTTGAGGGTTTCGACGTAGAAACTTTGCAGGAAGTCCTCAATCAGATTGTACCGGGCATTGAAGCCTAACTGGGAGTCATTATTAGTGATATGGCGGTAAATCATTACGCTCAGGTTGCTGTGTAGTTCGCTGCGCCCCTGCCCTGAACCTAATTTATAATATTCCAGACATTTTTGCAACCGATTTCGTGCTAAGGTCAGCTGCCAGGAACTGACAAGGCCAGAACTAGCGATGCGATCGCTCTTTCCACAAATCCGCTGCACTTCGGTAGCTATCCGAGTTATCACTGCACGAGCTGACAGAGGAGTGGTTTTCGTCCCGATCGCGGCCTGCAATTCTGTCCATAGTACCTCAACTAAGGCGGTTGTGTCCATAACTGTCTCAGTCGGGGTGAGGACAGACTGGGATTTATAGGTGGCAGAGTCTTTGACTGACGGCAAATCTACAAGGGACTGGCTGCAAAGATTTACTTGTGTGGCGTTCATCATCGCTTCTCCTCTAGATTTCGATGTGCTCTGCGCGCGCAGAGCACATCGAGTAGTTGTTGTTGCTCTCTACAATTCGACTGTAGGCAACCACAACTCTCACTAAAAAGGAGCGTGTACAGTTCCTGATAGGAACACAGGTTCTGGGAATATAGGAGTATGGGGAGTATTGGGGCTCTGGTAGCTCTAACCCTTGCGGTCTAAGGACTAAAGGCTGTTTTCGCCCCCCTGGGGGGCGTCAGCCCCCCCAGTGTGACAATCCCGAAACTGTCCTGCCGTTCTTTTCTTCCTGACGCCAAAACAGGGTTTGAGTATCAGCTAGATGAGGGGACTAAATCCATGCTGCTGCTGCTTCCCAGCCTAGTCCTTGTCGGACAATCGCCGGTTCATTATCTGTGAAGTCCAGAATGGTGGAAACCTGATATGTCAGTTCACAGGAGTCATCGACTATCACGTCTACCAATTTTTCCAGACTGTCAAATAGTTCAGCTGTAGAGGTGTAATCTGATGTCTTGGGTGCTGGTGCCATCTCCTCGGAACCCACTAAATGAGCTGAAGTAGAAATAATTGGATTGCCTAAGGAATTCAATAATTCCTGGCATACCGGATGAGCGGGAACGCGAATGCCGGTGGTTTTCCTTGTCGGTGCCATCACCAGTCGCGGCACTAATTTGGTGGCTGGCAAGAGGAAGGTATAGGGCCCTGGAATCAGATGTCTCATAATCCGATAAGCCGAATCCCTGACGGTGGCATAACTGGCCACATTAGACAAGCTGGAACATAAAAAGGTCAAGGGCTTATCATTAGACAGCTGCTTGATGCGTCGGACTCGTTCTACTGCCGATTTAACGTTAAGATCGCAACCGATCGCATAAACTGTGTCCGTGGGATATAACATCACGGCACCATCCCGGAGAGCATCCCTAATCTCTTCTATCAGGCGTTTTTGGGGTGTCTCGGGATGGACTATGTATATGGTGGCCATATTGAGATTGCTGATGAGTATTAAGGATGAACAAGTTAGCGTATCTGGAATGTCCTACTGGCATTGCTGGTGATATGTGCTTAGGGGCACTGGTGCATGGGGGTGTACCCCTAGATTACCTGATTGAGAAACTCTCTCACCTGGGAATTTCTGATGAATACCAGCTGAGGGCAGAACTTGTTCATCGCCATGGCCAGCAGGCAACTAAAGTCTATGTGGATCTATATCAATCTGACCATTCCCATGATGAACATCATCACTCTCACGCCACAAACTCTGAAGAACTCCATTCCCATTCTCCTACACGCCATTTGCCAGAAATTGAACAGATGATCGAATCTGCTGGCCTGCCAACCCAGGCAGAAACTTGGAGTTTGGCAGTGTTCCGGAAGTTGGCCCAGGCCGAAGGAGCGGTGCATGGAATCGATCCAGAACGGGTGCATTTTCATGAGGTAGGTGCTACGGATGCGATCGTGGATATTGTCGGTACTTGTTTGGGGTTGGACTGGTTGGGTATTGACCAGCTTTATTGTTCTGCGCTACCGACTGGTGGTGGCACGGTGCGGGCGGCCCACGGTCAGTTGCCGGTGCCCGTGCCAGCCGTGCTGAAGCTATGGGAAATGGGCCAGGTTCCGGTTTATAGTAATGGCATAGAGCGGGAACTGGTAACTCCTACTGGAGCGGCGATCGCCACTACCCTCGCCACCAGGTTTGGTACTCCACCGGCCATGACTATCCATAACCTGGGGCTAGGTGCTGGTTCCCACTCACTGCCTCTTCCTAATATCCTCCGCCTGTGGATTGGATCCTTAGGGCCTGGGAAAGAGGATCTGCCTAGCCCTAATTTAGAAACGATCTCTGTTTTAGAAACGCAAATCGATGATTTGAGTCCTCAGGCGATCGCTTATGTCTTTGATGCCCTATTTGCCGCTGGTGCCGTGGATGTGTTTACCCAGCCTATTGTCATGAAAAAGTCCCGACTGGGGGTGCTGCTAACGGTGATTTCTCCTCCGGAAAAGTTGTCGGCTTGTGAAGCTATCCTCTTTCGCGAGACTAGCACTTTAGGGATCCGCCGATCGCTCCAGCAGCGCTCTATTTTACGACGGGAAATACAACCGGTGCAGACACCCTATGGTGCCGTGCGGGTGAAGGTTGCCGGGACTGGTAATGATATCAGCAATGTCCAGCCGGAATACGAAGATTGCGCCCAGTTAGCTAGGGCAAATAACCTGCCTTGGCGGCAAGTTCGCCAACTGGCGCTGCAATGCTGGTATCAAATGAACAGTGATGGTTGATTTTAAGCTGTGATGCATTTAAATTGCATAGTCCAAAATTGCCGTTATAGCTGAAACGCTCACCTGTCGTGGGTTGCCTCGATTTTACCCTCAGCCCCAACATGCAGTTTAGATGCGCGACAGCTTACTAGGCCATAAACCATTTATTCTCAACCATCAACCGCTGCTTAGGTTTCTGATGCTGCTTCTTCCTCCGAGGAGGCTACATCTGACTCTTCACTGACTGATGCTGCTTCTTCCTCCGAGGACGTGACATCTGAAACTTCTAAAGAGGTGTCTGATTTTGCCTCATCCGGCGTAGTTTCAATCACCTCCGAGACGCTTTCTTCCTCCGAGGAGGCTACATCTGACTCTTCACTGACTGATGCTGCTTCTTCCTCCGAGGACGTGACATCTGAAACTTCTGGAGAGGTGTCTGATTTTGCCTCATCCGGCGTAGTTTCAATCACCTCCGGGACGCTAATCACTTCTTCTGGGCCTGAACTTTTTTCGACTTCCACATTGTTGCAGACCGCGATCGCCCAGAGCATGATTCCCGCTAGCAAGACTGTTACATTTTTTTCCAGTCGGATTTTTTTCAGCACCGCCATTATTCTGTTCATATACTCTTTCACAATTACACCATTTCCACTATATCATTAATCTACTTGCATAGCTGTCTACCTAAGCAATCAACCCACGTTACGCACTACAATCTGTAACATATTAATTAATATGTAATAGTACGGCACGATTGCCATTGCACTACATTTCGTAATCCGTAATCTATCTAGCAATTTTGCAAATACAACGTATAAATATTTATACGTGTATCAGCTTTTAGGTTCTCAAAATCACCAAGCACTTGTGATTATTACGTGATACATTTTGTAGTGCAAAATATAGGAATCAAGTGGTTTGCTCTTCAATTCTTTCGGGAAAATCTTCTGGCTTTATCACCTCATTTATTTGGGAAAATACTCGATAGTTACCTAAATCTGCTAGAGATAGATCGGCTCGATTAGCATTTTTCATTTTGATTAAATTGTATTGCACATTGTCGGCATAAATTGCCAAGGCGATATTCAATACTTCCATAAAATTTATTACTCATTTGCATTCTGATTCCGGATAATCTTGATAACAATTGAGCAACTCAGCTATCTTAGCTTCTAAATGTACTCTGGCTGGCTTACATATTAAAATTATTTTCAGAATTACAATTATAGCAGTTCTCATATTACTGTAATATGTCGGAGATTGCGTCGGGGGGGGTAACTCTATGAAGGCATAAGTGACTCGCCTTACTCCCCCCCCTCGCTCCGGACAAGTCGGCGATTATTCTATACCACATCAATTTGAGAAACGCTATACCAGATATAGGGGATTTCCTGGAGAGAGCAGGATAATAAATAAGGGAGAAGGTGCGCGACGATTTTCTGTTGTTAAATATTCGATCGTGCGATTACATGTTCGTAGCAGTAAAGCTTTTGTTAATATTTGCTCGTGATGATCGTGATAAAGATTTGCCAATTTTGGAGATATATTTGCTTGTCTCGACAAATACGGTATTATCTAACCCAAAAGCTAGATATTCTTGGAAGCTTTGCTTAAATTATTTGTAGCTAATTCCTTGAGTTTGTTGAAGAAAAATATTAGCTAGGTTTACATAGCTATACTGGCCAGGTCTGGCTAAAATTATTTTAATTAAGCGCAGCACCCCATCCCCCAGTGTCGTCGGGTTTTTGGGGGTATCCTTTCTCGACTCAGAACGAGCAGTATACATCGCTAGATCGAATTTGAACTGTTCTTTCAGTTCTAGCGATCGCGTCCTGGCCGCGTTCCTTTGTTCTACTGAGTTGTTGAAATCGACATAGTTCGGCGCTAATAGATAAGCTGTATAACGCTGACTCTAATCTTTCGACTGATCGCCCGACTGTTCGGATTTAGCACAAAATAGTTTTAACTCTTGGTATTCTTTGCCGTTGATGAATGTTTTTAGCCAGCTTCTCAGTCGCTTGAGCGTTGGAGAGATGCTATATTTACTAATGATTGGATCTGTAAAACTTTTCACTAAACCCTGAATTGCTTCGTGCTGTCTGGACTCCTCCCAGTTATTCACTAAGATATAACAGCAACGCTTAATTGTATTAATAAATTCTGACTCTAGGTTGACAAGGATAATGTTGTATAGAGCTTGTTGCGCTTCGGTTTGTTTGGAGATCGCGCCCTCATGAATAAATAGCTGCTTAAATTCTGCTAACACTTTTTCGGGAGGCTGCTTTTTGACAATCTCTATAAAAAAGCCATAGATGATTTCCTGAGACTCGGCGATCGGGAGCCTCAACTGACTTGAATTACCAGACTTCATCTGCACATCCATCATCGTCAGTTAATCGTTAATTGTTAATTGTTAATTGTCCGGGTTCACCCGCAAGCAAAGCCCAAGTTGCCTTTGTTTATTTACAAATATGAGATGCACCGGGCCAAACTACTATTGGAGAGAATTATATACCATAACTCTCTCCCTAATTAAAAATCCGATATATGAGAATGGGGGCAGAGGGACTTGAACCCTCACGACTTTTAAGGCCAACGGATTTTCATCCTCCCGCAGCTTTCGCTACTGCCATCACCGGCTTTGAGAATTGGACCCTCCCTTTACCCTCGACTTGACGTTAGGGTAGCTCCCGTCGGGCCTCTGCACCTTCCGATTTTGTCATCATTTGTCACAGGACAACTGTTTCGGCTTGGCTCAGGATTGCCTTGTCTGTTACCAGATTTAGGTTTCCCTGAATTTGAGAGCTTCCACTTGGCCGATTTCTCCACCAAGGCTCAGTTTTCTAAGTCCGTAGCGTCTACCATTCCGCCATGCCCCCTTAGCATCTCTGCGCTCGTGGTTTATCTACACAACTTTCTCATCCTATCATCGATCCTGGCAAAGTGCAAGGGGATCTGAAAAAAATTTTTTTCCTCTATGTGCCGGTACCGTTCTATCTTACCCTGGTGCGGAAATTTTGGGGAGGCAAGGGGTAAAATGGTTGGGATAACTGGCATCTATACTTTCGCGGGCTATCCCAAGCGATGAAAGGGAAATTGTCATTGCCAGGGGGGAATTCCTGACCGCCATTGTCCGGAACATCACCGGTAGTCCCCCCGGAACGCGCAGCAGCACGACGCAGGAGTGCTAGCAATCGAGAGCCCAGCGCGTGGAGATTGCTTCGGGGGGGAGTTACTCCTAATACACAAATATCTCTTAATTATCCCCCCCTCGCAATGACATTCTTTAACTGCCCCAAAAGCGCAGTTTCTGACCGTTCGGAGTATAACGATCTCTGGTATGATTTTACTTGACATCTGAGGATGTTTATGGTATATGGACGATACTTTGCTGACTTTACTGTTGTATGGGGGAGTGGCTGGAGCTTACCTGCTGGTGGTTCCGTTGCTACTGTTTTTCTACATGAAGAGCCGGTGGTACGCATGGAGTTCCATTGAGCGGGGGTTTATGTACTTCCTGGTGTTCTTGTTCTTCCCAGGACTTTTGCTGTTGGCCCCGTTGGTGAATTTTAGACCCAGACGGCGTCCTATAGAAGGATAAAGCATTTGGAGCCCAAGATAATGCGACGAATTGATGTGATTGGCATTGGTTTGGCAGTTTTAGCGGCTGGGGGGATAGTATATTTGCTCTTCCAACTGGCGGGACTGGACAGTGTATCGGCGGGTATCTGGAGTCAGGCGTTGCTGGTGGGTGGGTTGGTACTCTGGGTGCTGACTTACCTGTTCCGCGTTCTGACTCAGAAGATGACTTACAATCAACAGCTCAAAAATTATGAAACGGCTGTTTTGGAAAAATGCTGGGAATCTCTCACGCCCGAAGAACAAGCAAAATTTCAGGCGGAATTTGAACGAGAAAAGTAATGACTTCGATATCGGACTGCTTTGATAATCTGCGATCGCGCCATATTCCGGCTCTAATTCCTTTTATAACTGCTGGAGACCCGGATTTAGAAACGACGGCGCAAGCGTTGCAGGTTTTAGACAAGAATGGTGCGGATATAATTGAGCTGGGAGTTCCTTATTCTGACCCCTTGGCAGATGGACCGACGATCCAGGCGGCGGCTACCAGGGCTTTGGCGAAGGGAACAAAGTTGGAACAGGTGCTGGAAATGGTGGCACGGGTGAGTCCATCCTTGACTTCCCCCCTGATCCTGTTCACTTATTATAACCCCATTTTGCATCGGGGTATAGAAGATTTCCTCGATCGCATTGCTACTGCTGGGGTGCGGGGGTTGGTGGTCCCGGATCTGCCTTTGGAAGAGGCCCGGGTGGTGCTCGAACCTGCTTCTCAAAGGGGTATTGAAGTGGTTTTGTTGGTAGCACCGACTAGCCCTCAAGATAGAATAGAAACGATCGCCCTTCAGTCTCAAGGCTTTATCTATCTGGTAAGCGTGACGGGGGTGACGGGGATGCGATCGCAGTTGGGAACGCGAGTGGAAGATTTACTCGGGCAATTGCGTTCTGTTACTGATAAACCTATTGGCGTGGGTTTTGGCATCTCTAAACCCGAACATGCTCGTCAGGTGATAGAATGGGGGGCAGATGCCGCGATCGTTGGTAGCGCGATCGTCAGAATGTTGCACGAACAGGGACTAGAGGCGATCGGGCATTTTTGCCAGAGTCTCAAAGATGGAATGCTGAACAAGACCTGATATCGGGAACATATTTGGCATTGTCAATCTACTGGTAGGGGTAATGTGAGGGTAAGTGAGGGTAATCTCTGGCTAAGAAAACCCTCTCTTTTCGGCCCTAACGCGCGTTGCCCCGCCCAAATAAATCAATTCTGGCAAAATTGTAATCCGCGATAATATTATCAACTGCGAACCATGAAAATTTTGACACCGACATTAAAAAATCCTATAATTTACCCAGATTCGGATGGTAATCCAAGGGCTGAAAGTGACCCAGCACGCGACTATCTAATCTATTGTATATCGGCTTTAAATCTTTACTTTGCCAACAGAGAAGATGTATACGTTTCGGGCAATTTATACATCTACTACAAGCAGAACGTTGCTGACGCAGTGATAGCCCCGGATGTGTTTGTAGTCTTTGGAATTAGCAATAAAAAGCGTCTCAGTTACAAGATATGGGAAGAAAATGGCAAAGCACCTGATTGGGTGCTGGAGGTGACATCTGCGACAACCCGCAATAAAGATGAGGAGGAAAAGTCTCAGAAATACGCTCAGATGCAGGTAGGCGAGTATTTTCAGTATGACCCGACAGGAGATTACTTACAACCTCAGCTCAAAGGTTCTCGTTTGGTTAATGGTAGGTATCAGCCGATCGCACCAGAAAGTAAGCCAGGTTATGAGCGATCGATCGCCTCAGAGGTGTTGGGGTTAGACCTGCGATTGGTGGCAGGAGAATTGCGGTTTTACGATCCTACCGCTGAGAGAAAGCTGTTGAGTCACCAGGAGATAGAATTAGCTCGTCAGCGAGCTGAGTTATCTCGACAGGAAGCTGAGCTAGCTCGACAGGAAGCTGAGTTAGCCCGTCAGCAGGCGGAAGAAGAACGCCTTGCTGAAGCACGAGCACGACGGGAAGCGATTCCTCGGTTATTGGGAATGGGGCTCAATGTCGAGCAAGTTGCTGCTGCTTTGAATCTGCCAATATCCGAAGTCCAGCAGTTGGCTGAGTATATCTAATCTCAATGTAAGATTAAGAAACCAGGTTTTTGGGAAAAACCTGGTTTCTGGGCTACTGGAGAATAGGTCCACAACAAAAGTGAGATCCTCCCGGCTGAGTAATGATACAATTTAACAATGTAACACAGACTATTACTGGACAGACGCTCTAGATATGATATCATAGTTATGGTCTTAATTGATTCGGTGAGGGAGCGAGGAAATGAAATGCAAGTTATTCACGCAAATGCTGACTGGGTTGATGGCCTTAACCTTAGGGACCACCGCCGCCACAGAACCGGGTGCGGCCCAAAGCAACAATAAGTTCTACTGCGATCGCAGTGAGGGGGCACCAGCAACGATCGTGCGCACGAGCAAGGGAAATGTGCCAATAATTATCTGGGTAGACCGTAGTTTCGAGGCTTCGGGATGGAGTCCTCAGCGCCGCTGTCGGAAAGTTTCTGGCAGATTTCAACGCTATCACTCTCAAGGCATTCTGGAATACATTAGAACTGGAACAGTAAATCGCCATCCTGTATTGTGCGTTACCAATTACCAAGGGGGTGTTTGCCCTAGCACTCAGGTGCTAATTACTCTCAAACCTGGGAGTAACGCACAGTTTTATTTGGAATCTCTGATCGCTATTCGGAATGGGAGTGGGGCACGTCTTCGCCTGAACGAAGGCCATGTATTCTCTTACGATCGGAATCGCGAACTCTACGTGGATGTGGAAGAATGGCTAAAGGAACTTTCGGTTGAGGAGGAAAACTCTCAAAACTCTGAGAGTCTGTGGTAAGCGGGTGCTTCCCGACGGGAGCGGCCAATATGTGATTGCGAGGGGAGAGCAGAGAGGTTTTGGACATGAATTTTCGGGTAAGGAACCTCACTGGTCATTCCTACGATGTTAATAGCGTCGCCATTAGTCCCGATGGGCAGTTGTTAGCCAGTGGCAGTGATGACAAAACCATCAAGATTTGGAATCTGGGAAGCGGCAGGTTGCTGCGTACCCTCACTGGTCATTCCGACTTGGTTTGGAGCGTGGCCATTAGTCCCGATGGGCAGTTGTTAGCCAGTGGCAATTCCGACAAGACGATCAAGATTTGGAATCTGGGAAGCGGCAGGTTACTGCGTACCCTCACTGGTCATTCCGACCCGGTTAATAGCGTCGCCTTTAGTCCCGATGGGCAGTTGTTAGCCAGTGGCAGTGGTGGCATATTCACCTTCTCCGACAACGACAATACGATCAAAATTTGGCATCTGGATAGCGGCAGGTTAGTACGTACCCTCACTGGTCATTCCCAGGATGTTGAGAGCGTCGCCTTTAGTCCCGATGGGCAGACAATTGCCAGTGGCAGTTATGACAAGACGATCAAGATTTGGAGGGGGCAGGGGCGGTGAGAGGGAAGGGGGCGGAGTCCGATGGATTTTCTAACCTCGCAAGGTTGCGAGGCACGAAGCAATCTGCCGCTGCGCTAACGGGGGGGATCCTTAGCTGTGATTCCTAAAATCTCGGTTTTGGTTTCCCCCTCGCTCCGGACAGGTTATTAACCGAGAGGTATTGCCTCTACTCCTACTTCACTCATACTTTCTTCTCCTGTTCGGACTATCATCTCTTGGTATTCCTACAACTTGACTCATTATATTCCATCCTCTCTCAGATGGCAACCTTTAGGAGCGATCGCCCCCTAATCTCAACTCCCAATTATTCATCATCCTGTCCGTTTTGTTACCTATCAAGTTACATGAAGGTTGGGTTTCGTTCCTCTACCCAACCTACGCGATCGCATTTTTAATTATCATCATTTAACCGTAATTATTATAATTCATCAACCGTTATATGGTAATGTTTTTGTCGTTTTTTAACCTACTTTAGCCTCGTTACCTGGATCCCGGTAACGCGGGGGTTTAAACGGGGGTTTAAACGGGGGTTTAAACGGGGGTTTAAACGGGGGTTTAAACGGGGGTTTAAACGGGGGTTTAAACCCCCGGCGGGTTGACGGTACTTAAAATTCCACACTCAAAGGGGCACGGGGGAAAGGAATCACATCTCGAATATTACTCATTCCCGTCATCAACTGCACCAAGCGTTCAAACCCCAAACCAAACCCTGCATGAGGAACTGTTCCAAAGCGACGTAAGTCCAGATACCACCATAACTCTTCCGTACTCATTCCCTGAGCTTCGATCCGTCCCTCCAGCACCTCCAAACGTTCTTCCCGCTGCGCGCCCCCAATGATTTCCCCAATATTCGGAGCCAAAACATCCATCGCTGCCACTGTCTTTTCATCATCGTTCAAGCGCATGTAAAATGCTTTGATCTCTACTGGGTAGTCAGTGACGATCGCCGGCTTTTTGAACAGGTCTTCTGCCAAATAGCGCTCGTGTTCTGACTGGAGATCCACACCCCAGCGGACCGGATACTCAAACTTCTTGTCCGCTTTCTCCAAGAGGACGATCGCATCAGTATAGGTCAGCCGTGCAAATTCATTATTGATAATATTATCAGCCCTGGCCAGCACAGCATCATCAATCCGCTGATTGAAGAACTCCATATCCTCCGGACAACGATCCAGCACGTACTCAAACACATACTTGAGGAAATCTTCAGCCAACTGCATATTCCCTTCTAGGTCGCAAAAGGCCATTTCTGGCTCAATCATCCAAAACTCGGCCAAATGGCGGGAAGTGTTGGAATTCTCGGCCCGAAAAGTCGGACCAAAGGTATAGACATCCCGGAAGGCCATCGCCATAATTTCCGCTTCCAACTGTCCGCTAACAGTCAAATAGGCGGGTTTGCCAAAAAAGTCCTGACTGTAATCAACCTCTCGATCGTCTGTCAGGGGCACGTCCTGCAAATTAAAATTAGTGATCGTAAATAACTCCCCCGCCCCTTCACAATCACTAGCAGTGATAATGGGGGTGTGAACCCAGAGGAAACCCCGTTCTTGAAAGAATTGGTGGATAGCAGCAGCAGTAGCATTCCGCACCCGGAAAACTGCCCCCAAGGTATTCGTGCGCGATCGCAAATGCCCGATCGTGCGCAAAAACTCAAAAGAATGGCGCTTCTTCTGCAAAGGATAGGACTCGGAAGCAACGCCTAAAACCGTCACCGCAGTGGCCTTCAACTCAATGCGCTGTCCCTTACCCGGAGACTCCACCAGAGTGCCACTCACCTCCACAGAGGCCCCCGTATTCACCTGTTTGAGCAGATCCTCATAATTAGGCAAATCTGCATTCAGCACCACTTGCAGGTTAGCTAAGAACGAGCCATCATTCACCTCAATAAAAGCAAAACCCTTAGATGAGCGCTTCGTGCGTACCCAGCCCTTAATCGTCACCGGTTCTGAGGGCTGACCCTGCCGTAAAATTTCCGCAATCCGTCGAGTTACCATATTTCCATTCCCAACAATTCATCGTCCGATCCACCAGTGTAATATCCAGCCGAGGACAAGACCCAAGCCCCCAAACCGCACCGCCTGCCAAAAAGGTTCCTGGAGGCGGATCCAGGAAAACAAACGACTTTCCAACTCCACTTCCAGAACCTCCAACTGCTGTTTGACCTCCCGTAATTCCTGCTGCAACTCCTCCAAGCGCCGCTTCAGGGCCCCCTGTCGCCCTTGGCCCTGGCGCACTTGGCGGTACCGTTCCCTCAGATCTCCCAGCTCTCGCTCGGCATCAGCGAGAGCTTCTTCAAATTCCTGGTTAGGATCTAGTGGAGAGGATCCAGACGGTTCTTCTGATGACTGCATGAGCAAGATAGAGTAATATAACTTAAGTTGCGACCTATAAAAATTGAACACAAAAAGCTATGATAAAGAGAATTAATTTTAACTCGAACCCTTTGGATGTAACAGCAGGACTTAGGAAACAAATTAGTTATTCGACTAAAGCATGTTTCTACTTGTTTTCTAGTTACGTTCTGTACATATTCAACCCGCGTTCTTTTTACGCCAAGGTTTGAACATTATATTCATTGACTCGTAAATCTTCTAATTGATAATTGTTATAAATTTTGTCTCCATAAACTTTTGATGGCAAATCAAAGCAATTGGAGAATTTTCGCATCATTACAACTACCAGGAGCAAAATAAAATTCTATTGGGTACATCTCAGTTAGGCGATGAGTAATTATACTTAGTGCTTGTCTCCCTCAAAACGGTACATAATTTAGGCACTGTTGACCACCCTTGACCCATGAACTCCCAAAAGCAGGCTGAACTCCAGCAACATCTTGACGCGATTGCCGCGATTCTCTACCAGGAAGCCGACCCCACTGAACTCACCACCCTTGAAGGCATTGAGAAAAACGTTCGTGCGCTTGCCCAAGAACACGTCTGGCCTCAACTAGGAATTTTTTTATCAACACGGCGACTTCCCGCCGCACCGGAAAACAGCGCTCTGGTCGGGTTGAGTCCCTGGTGAAACAAATTGGGTTAAGGGTGAAATTACCGGGGGCACAATGGCGAGCCGAGAATGTGCCGATTTTTCGGGCCGTCCGCGGACCGTAGGTGTTGAAGCATCGCTGTGCCTACCTGAATGGCGCATTAGTTGCCTAATCAGACTCAGTAAATCCACTTGTGCTGAGTAAATATACTCATCGCCTAACTGAGATGCACCCATTCTATTGGTTTACCAGTTTTGTTGACTAACATATGAACTCTCAATAAAAATAACGTTTTTTGCTGGCGATATATCCTCTATATTCTTTTTCTGTATAAATTTTACATCGATCGTGTTGTCACATCCTGGCACAGGGAAACTATCGATAATATATTCTTGACCCGGATTTAGCGAATGATTGAGCCATTGCTTGAAATAAACTCCCATACAATTGTTTCATCAATCTTATGTTTTCGACGATTAAACCTACTTTTACTTAACAGATTTTTGATCTAGTTATGTTCTGCCATAAATTGACGAGCTCTATCGCCCTCCCAAAAAATAAGCAGCAACTAATCCTACTGTCATCACCTCCGCATTATTCATTTTTACTTGTGGATCTTCTTTGATATTGAGTGCTTTTAGCAGTTCATCGCCAAGAACAAAAATTGTTATAATCATATTTTCCATAATCTACCGCAATCAACTGTTATTTTAGTACATTATAACCTATAAACATGGATGGCTACTGATAGCATAAAAATAATATATTTCTGTATCCTACCATCCTACCAAAAATATCGGAAATCTCTAAGTGGGTAATCCATTTTTTTTTTAATAGGTAGCAACTTGAGTTAATATATAGAAGCAAACAAATCTATCGGCTATTAAACCAACAATTTTACCTGGCACTAGGAGTTGCGACTAAATGCCCAAAAACTTACACATCTCTCATATTTGGGGGAATTATCTCCTGCGAGCGAGCCATAAGGCGGTATCAAAATCATCTCGCTCGTTCCGTATTATTAAGCCTAGCAGACGCTCGTCTTACTTGAGAGCGGCAAATGAGCGCAAGTCCACTTGCTTTTTGTGAGGCAAGTCCACTAAGCTAGAAAAAAGCAGTGGATGGCTAGCCCTGGCTGCTAACTATACGCGCTCGCTGGCGTTACGCCACGAGCGGGAGCTAGCTGCGGCCTTCCGTGTCGAAAGATGCGGATGTTATACTAGTCGGGGTCGAGCTAGGGGTCACCCCCTAACCCTCCCATTCGGAACCGGACGTGCGACTTTCACCGCATCCGGCTACTGGCAAGTAGGGCATTGTCACTACTAGGATTACTACGGATTGCTCCACTTGTCCCTCATCTCATGCGATTTCACTCCTTTCCTGGTTGGTAAGCGGCGCTGCCAGATAACCTTTAGTATTACCATTTCCAAGTCTGTTTTACCAGTCATCCAACCTTCGAGAGGCCTCCGGCGTCTTAGAGATACTCTTACCCAAGATTTCCTACTTTAACCAACCCGCGTCAGCTGGATGAGGAACACCCCATCATATCCATAGGCGTTACCCTAGGCATTAGCTTCTCGGGCTATCTCTCCCCTCGCGGCTTGCGCTTTACATCTAACTTGTCCAATCTAGACAGCACACGAGAAGTTACTTCGTTCCCTAGTATCATTTCACGATGCTTTTAGGCCCCTGCTATACCCCGGGAGTTCTTAGAGTGCGATACTGGCCAAGTGCAAGAACCAGCACAAACTACCATTTCCCTTTTGGGCCAGCGCTTTAAGCCTTATTTCGCTGGTTCTAGATAACGAGGCGTACACAGGTTCGCTTGTTCTAGCCATTAGCATCTTTCCTAGCGGCGTCACTAGCTTAGGCTGCTAGCTATCCTACATTTAAGTCCTTGCTCCGCACCACCGTGATGTGACTCAGCAGCACTAAGGACCGGTGTTACTCCCACACTTGGAGAGAGGGAATCTAACCCCCATGAATACCAGAGTTACCAGTTTGGACCTGGCCTAGCGTTCCGTAGTTGCCCACGTTAGACTAGAACGAATCGCACTGCACCTATCTAGTTGTTAGATTAGTGAGGGTTAAACGCAGCACATGCTCAACCAGACCGCAACAACTCCCGAGAGTCCCCAAATCAATTCCGGCACCAAAGCCAGTCAGCAACTGAGTACCATTGAACTCGCCCAAGCTCTGGCCCAGCGGCTGACCATCACACCGGACAAATGGCACCGGCTCAAGTCTAACCGTCCAGCTCGGGCCAGGGAGCAAGCAGCCGCAGCCCTGGTATTTCTCCTTAAGGATCGACCCGAGGAAGCTCTTGCTAGACTCCAACAAGCAACCGGTTGGCTAGACCACTCAGTCTCAGCACCACCTTGTCCTGGCCACGGATCGAGTAAATAGTTAGTTGCTCCGGACGGGCGGATAGCCTGTCCGGAGCTTGTCAATTGACTATAGTCAATTGACAATTGTCAGCTGATTTAAGTAATAATAAAATCAGCAATCTATCAATTGCTTGCAGAGTTTCAACTCCCTGCCTTCATTATCCCACTGCACCCGATCGAATATTTGGTGTATAATAAAAATTCCCCGACCGCATTCAGAATCGTGCTCGGGGAGTAAGTTGACAGTCTCCGGTTCAAAAAAACAATCAGTCTGATGTCCACAACCCTGGTCTGAGATTACCCACCAATAGTGATTTCCCACCACTCTGAAGCGAACCGAGACCTTTTTACTGGAGTCAAGTTTGTTCCCATGCTTAGCTGCATTGACCAAAGCTTCTTGTAGTCCCAGTCGGAGTTCCGAGTGCCATTGGTCTGGAACTTTTGCTAATAACAAATCCAGGACAGGACAAAGATAGAGAGTTGAGGGAAAACTAATCGTGCTCCATTTGCTGCGCCCTACGGAACGCTCTGAGATAGCAATCACGGCTGAAAAAACCCTTAGCTTTTAATAGGATAGACAGAAGTAGGCATAACCTGGAAATAGATTTATTCATGGTCATGCTGTACTGAAACTTGGGTCAGTTAACCAAATTATTGATAACCTGATGGATAAGTTGCTAGAACAGATTTTTAGCTTCACAGGATTTTCACAAAATCCTTACTTCATCGAGCTATAAATCTGTAACCTACTGCCCACTAATTTACATTATATCCAAAAAATTGCTTCATTACACACCTGAGTGAGAATACCATGCCCCCAACTGGCATGGTATTCCCACTAGACCCATCGGACTGCTATACTAGAGATCCCGCTGCTGTATCACTTGACAAGCATGAGATCCTATACGCTAAACTAGCCTACAAAACAAAAAATACATAATTCAAGAAAAATAGTTACAATTAAATAGCCTTATATTACCCAGTCGGTTTTAACCGACTTTAGGGTGTGTCATCAATCAAATTGCTTGACAGAAGTAGATGGATACGGTATGGAGTCCTTATCCAGCAATAACAATCAAGAGGGCATGATATGAGACGCTATGGCTTGCGAGACGACCAGTGGGAACGGATCGAACACCTTTTACCTGGTAAAGAGGGTGACCCAGGCGCTACAGCCAAGAACAATAGATTATTCGTGTTCTGCCGTATTATATCGATATCGTGCTGGCATTCCCTGGCGGGATTTACCGGAGTGTTTTGGGGATTTTCGGGTTGTTCATACCCGCCATACCCGTTGGTCTGAAAAGGGAGTTTGGAAGCAGGTATTCGATGTCTTGGCCTCAGACGCCGATAACGAATACGCCGCGATTGATGCCACCATCCTGCGTGCCCATCAACGAGCGTGCGGGTGCAAAAAAAAACACCCTCAGATACGTGCGAAACCCAAGCCATAGGCCGTAGTAAAGGGGGACTATCGACAAAGATTCATGCCACTTGCGATTGCCCAAGGCAATCCCACAGGATTTCATCTTACCCCTGGCCAAGCCCACGACGGGAAAGGCGCTGACGTGCTATTGGATAAAATCGGTGAGATTGGCGCGCTGCTTGCAGATAAAGCCTATGATGCGGAACAACGTGTGCTCGAGCGCCTGAAAGAGGCGGATTGAATGGCTGTCATTCCTCCAAAAAGTAACCGCACAGAACACAGAGAAGACGATGAAGAAATGTACAAGTGGCGGCATCTAATTGAAAATCTATTCCAAAAACTCAAGCAATACAGGGCTCTGGCGACACGCTACGATAAAACGGCTCGCAATTTCTTGGGTGCCATCTACCTCGCGGCAGCTGTAATATGGCTTAATTGATGACACGCCCTAGCTATTAGCAGGGGGTTTGAACCCCCTGCGGGCTGACAACGAAGCCAGAAAATTACAGGAAGTCAAAGTGTAGCACTCTTTTTTCAAAATGGTATAACTTATGAAGAGCGCGAGGGCGAACCACTGCACGAGCCCTAGTATATACTGCGCGCGGTCAGGACTTGCGTTTTTCGCACGCCCCCAACTGAATTGGTCCAAACCCTTTCCCTGTCAAGGGTTGAGGCGAAAATTTTCCTCCTGGAAAAAAGCTCAATTCGTTCCCGTGCCGAGTATATCGGAAGTCGAAACTGTGAGTAGGTGCCGGTGACAAAAGTGTGCTCGCGCCTCATTGTACCGGCAGTCTATACGCAAGCGGATGTATCAGCTAAGGGGCGTGAGCCCCGTTTCAGAACTGGCCAAAAAAGCGAGTGTCTTATGGCCACTTTGATTATCGGTTTAGAGGCAATAGTTCACAAATTTTGCAGGTATCAGAACACCTAAAGAGTCACTAAACTGCGAGTAGGTGTTGGTGATATCGGAGCGCTCGGGACTATTACACTAGCAGTTGATACGCAAGTGGACGTATCAGCTAAGGGGCGATCGCCCTTGCTTCAGAACCGGTCAAACAAGTATTATGGCCACTTTGAGCACCGGTTTATAGGCGACAGTTCACAAATTTTGTAGGTATCAGAACACCTAAAAAGTTACCGAACTGCGAGTAGGTGCCGGTGAGACTAGAGCGCGGGTGCGGTCAAAAGTAGTTGCAATAGGAGAATCATCATGTTAAGTTCAACATTATTTAACTCAAGTTGCTACCTATTAAAAAAAAAATGGATTACCCACTTAGAGATTTCCGATATTTGTGTTTTTTGGTAGTCACAGAAATATATTATTTTTATGCTATCAGTAGCCATCCCTGTTTATAGGTTATAATGTACTAAAATAACAGTTGATTGCGGTAGATTATGGAAAATATGATTATAACAATTTTTGTTCTTGGCGATGAACTGCTAAAAGCACTCAATATCAAAGAAGATCCACAAGTAAAAATGAATAATGCGGAGGTGATGACAGTAGGATTAGTTGCTGCTTATTTTTTGGGAGGGCGATAGAGATCGTCAATTTATAGCAGAACATAACTAGATCAAAAATCTGTTAAGTAAGAGTAGGTTTAATCGTCGAAAACATAAGATTGATGAAACAATTGTATGGGAGTTTATTTCAAGCAATGGCTCAATCATTCGCTAACTCCGGGTCAAGAATATATTATCGATAGTTTCCCTGTGCCAGGATGTGACAACATTAGGATCGATAGATGTAAAATTTATACAGAAGAAGAATATAGAGGATATATCGCCAGCAAAAAACGTTATTTTTATTGAGAGTTCATATGTTAGTCAACAAAACTGGTAAACCAATAGAATTTTATTTTGCTCCTGGTAGTTGTAATGATGCGAAAATTCTCCAATTGCTTTGATTTGCCATCAAAAGTTTATGGAGACAAAATTTATAACAATTATCAATTAGAAGATTTACTAAAAGAGTCAATGAATATAATGTTCAAACATTTGCGTAAAAAGAACGCGGGTTCAATATGTACAGAACGTAACTAGAAAACAAGTAGAAACATGCTTTAGTCGAATAACTAATTTGTTTCCTAAGTCCTGCTGTTACATCCAAAGGGTTCGAGTTAAAATTAATTCTCTTTATCATAGCTTTTTGTGTTCAATTTTTATAGGTCGCAACTTAAGTTAAAATAAATTATGATTTCTACTTCTGTTATCCCCCCTGCGATCGATCTCTCCGGGGTGAGATTAGAGATTAGAGCCTTACAGCCACAGCTGGTAGAATGGCGCAAAAGGTTGCATCAGCGACCGGAACGGGGCTTTAAGGAGCAGTTGACAGCCCAGTTGATTTGCCAAAAGTTAACTTCATGGGGCATCGAGCATCTTCCAGGCGTAGCTGAGACTGGAGTGGTAGCCACGATCCCCGGATCGAAACCAGGACCCGTGCTCGCCATTAGAGCAGATATGGATGCACTGCCTATCCAAGAATTGAACGATGTGCCCTATCGATCGCAGCATGATGGAGTCATGCATGCTTGCGGTCATGACGGACATACGGCGATCGCCCTAGGGGTAGCCAAGTATCTGGCCTCCCATCAGCAGGACTTCGCGGGCACAGTAAAGATCCTCTTCCAACCGGCTGAGGAAGGACCGGGAGGTGCTAAACCGATGATTGCAGCGGGAGTGTTGGAAAATCCTGACGTAGATGCCATTATCGGCTTGCACCTGTGGAATAATCTGCCCTTGGGCAGATTAGGCGTGCGCAGTGGCCCATTGATGGCCGCAGTGGAGATGTTTGAGGCTCACATTTTGGGCAAAGGGGGACATGGTGCTATGCCCCATCAAACCATTGATGCGATCGTGGTCAGCGCCCAAATTGTCAATGCCCTACAGACGATTGTGGCCCGGAACGTCGATCCAATCAAGTCGGCGGTCGTCACCATCGGAGAACTCTATGCTGGCACGGCCAAAAACATCATTGCCGATACCGCCCGGATGAAGGGCACGGTGCGGTATTTCGATCCGGCCTTCAAGGGATATTTCGGGCAGCGAGTCGAGCAAATTATTGCCGGTGTCTGCCAGAGTCACGGAGCCAGTTATAAATTAAACTACTGGAGTTTTTATCCACCCCTGATCAATGATGCTGGCATGGCTGAATTAGTCCGTTCGGTAGCTTTAGATGTAGTGGAGACACCAGCAGGAGTAGTCCCAGAATGCCAGACAATGGGGGGAGAGGACATGGCCTTTTTCCTACAACAGGTGCCAGGGTGCTATTTCTTCCTGGGTTCTGCCAACCCCGACAAAGGTTTAGCCTATCCCCATCACCATCCCCGCTTTGACTTTGATGAGATCGTCTTGCAGGTGGGAGTAGAAATGTTCGTCCGCTGCGTAGAAAAGTTTTGTCAGACGTAGGACGGGCGGATCGCCTGTCCGGAGGTAGTCTGTCAGCCCACTCAATGGCCACAATGCCCAAGGGAAACTCTAAACCCTCCCAGTAGGTTTCTGGGTGCAAGGCAGCTACTTCTGCCGGTTATAACCGGTACAAAATTCTTTTGGTTTTGAGTAAATTGATACATAAGCGCCGTCATTGTCCCATATTCTCAGTCCCATGTCCGGTTCTAAGGAGGCTATAGTCTTCTTTAAACCTTATATCTAAGACCCAATGGAGACTGTTTTCAACCCCCCAATGAGAGCGAATCGCTTTCGCCAAAACCGTAGCATCTGCTAGTGGTAAACTTTCCTGCAGGAGTTCTGACTCTGGGGAAAAAGAGCGATCGGGCAATATGCAATTAACAATATGCAATTAACAATATGCTATTAGCTATTCAAAACAATGTCGATCGACCGATCGATCAAATCAACAGCTTCTGA
Organism: uncultured Hormoscilla sp.; assembly: GCA_963921275.4. Classification (GTDB taxonomy): domain Bacteria; phylum Cyanobacteriota; class Cyanobacteriia; order Cyanobacteriales; family Desertifilaceae; genus Hormoscilla. The sequence continues at coordinate 1,521,188 of OZ001293.3, forward strand.
CTCATAGTGATAGGTTTTCGTCTTAAACTTCATCTCCTCCATTTGTTCCAGTTGTTTAGAAGGGAGATGTTTGTATTTATCTTGATACAGCTGCAAGGTCAGGCTACCGATTTTCGTCCTCTGCCCTGTGGTTGCTTGAATGCCCCGTTCTTTGAGTCGCTTGGCGACGGAAACGGTGGCTGTCGTTCCACTCTTTACTGTACGCTTTTTCTTCAAGCTGTCCAATGTTTGAGTCAGTTGCTCGACTGTTGAGATCAATTGCGTTTGTAACTGAGTATATCGTCTTGCGGGTTTGTCTGTAGCCACCGCAATCTCTAAAGCTTTGGTCTGTCCCACTGCCATAAATGTACTACTAGCGCGAGTCATGGTAGTATAGAGTAACTGGCGAGTCAGCATGTAGCGATCGCAGAGCAGCAGGGGCATAATCACATGGGTAAATTCAGAACCCTGGGACTTGTGGCAGGTCAGACAGAATGAATGCATAATCTGTTCCAGTTCGGACTGCTTGTAGTGAACGATCGCGCCCTCCTCAAATTCCACTGTTACCAGTTGATTTTTCGAGTCAACTGACACAACGATGCCAGTTTCTCCATTCATCACGGCGGGTGCGGTGTCGTAGCGATTTTTGAGTTGAATCACGCGGTCATTCACGCGGTAGACGACCTCATTCCACTCCACCTCGGCACTGTCGGGCAGTTTAGGATTAAAGATGGGCTGAAGCAGAATATTCAGATTGCGAACGCCACAGACACCCTTCTTTTGAGGTGCTAATACCATCAGAGATTTAGTTAAATCGACATCCTCTGCTTTCATGGCCACTGCCAATTCAAAAATTGCCTGGGCTGTGGCTTCCGGTGTCGGGGTTTCCCACATGGCGCAATCTCCCACATCCATCCATTGTTTTGCCTGCTTAAACTCGTGCAGTTTTGGTATTTTACCTCTGTTAACATCTTCTGCTGCATAGATAATCGGGCTTTCATGTCGCTGTCGATGGATCTTCTGCAATCGGGTTGTGGGCACCATTTCCGAGATCTGCAAATCTCGCAGCACCATCCCGGGCCCGACACTGGGTAATTGGTCCGAGTCTCCCACTAGCAAGACTTTTGCTCTTGCGGGTAAGGCTTTCAGCAGGGAGTTAAACAGGAATATATCCACCATTGAGAATTCATCAACAATTAGCCAGTCGATATCCAGCGGATTCTTATCATTATAAAGAAAAGCTTGCCCTGCTCCCTGCCACTGTAGTAAGCGATGAATGGTGTATGCTTCTGTATCCGTGGCGTTTTTCATGCGGCTGGCGGCCTTGCCTGTGGGGGCGGCGAGAGCTACTTTCAAGTCCTTGAATTCTAACCACTGCACTAAAATCTTCAGTATATAGGTTTTGCCTCGTCCCGGTCCCCCAGTCAGGATGCTGAAGGCATGTCTTTCTGCCATAAATAAGGCTTGACGTTGTTCCTCGCTCAGATTGTACCGCTCGTCCTACTGCACTCTCATAACGAAGCAAACACTCTTCTAGGTCTTCTGTTGGTTGAGTAGGTTGCCCGAGAAACCAGATCGCCTGCAACGCTACTCTCAGTTCGATGCGGTAGACCCCTCTCAGGTAGATACTCCCCGATAATAATCCTGCTGCTAAAGTCTGGTTCTGTTTTCCCTTGCCGATCGCCTCTTGCACTGCCGATATGCTTGGGGTATGCTGGGGAAGCTCTAGCAGCTTTATTGCACGATTAATCAGTTCCGTTTCTGGCAGGAAGCAATGACCTTGACTTTGGGCATCTTTGAATACTTGAACAAGCCCTTGGAGATACCTGCTCTCGCTATCGGGCTCTATGCCTAAGGAGCGGGCGATCGCGTCAGCAGTCTTAAACCCAACACCATCGACTTCATCGATTAACCTGTAGGGATCGCTTTCAAGTACATTCATGGTATCCTGCTGGTAATGCTCGCAAATCTTCATGGTTAACCCCAATGAAGTTCCATGTCCTAAGAGCAGGGCCACAGCAGGGTAGGCCGGGTTTTCTTTACTCTTGGACCAAGCTTCGGTAATGTCGCCGATGCGGTGCCGATCTAGTCCGGGGATTTGATAGAGTTGTTCTGGAGAGTTCTCTAGTACAGAGAGGGTAGCAGTGCCGAACTGGGCGACTAGCTTAGATGCCGTCTTTTCGCCAATCCCTCGAAACAGTCCACTGGAAAGATATTGCTCGATTTCGGCATTGGTGAGTGGGGGAAGTTGATTAGCCTGATTTGATTCACTCTCTTTTAGCATAGAAGTCCTTGGTTTGGCTTTTGTTCGAGTTTAAGAAAGAATTTATACTCGCTGCTGATCGTTAGCCCCTTACCAGCAGCCCAGAAACCAGGTTAAAGGGAAAAACCTGGTTTCTTAATTCTTGCGTTGAGATGATCCTAGGGCGATCGCTTATGATATGTCTTAAGCTAGAACCTCGGTACTGATACCGGGTAACTCTGGTCAGATCTTTGATATCTCGTTAATAGCTGCACTCCGAGACCCGGTTTCTAGCTTCTACTTGACCGATGCCCTAGCAACCCCACGATCTGACCGCTGACCACTGACCACTGACCACATCATATCTCAGAGGAGACCATCTGTAAGTTTATGCTTCATATCAGACCTGTGACTGTGATCCTATCGGCAAGCATTCTAGCATTGATGGCTGGATGTGCCCAAGAGCAACCTCCAGCGACGGCACCGGATCGCCCGCCAGTCAGCAACGAAGATCCGATGTCTGAGGGGTTTTTGCGCCAGCGCAGCGGCTGCGCAGCCGCTAGCATCCCGAAGACATCGAAGGGGACTGTGACAGAACTCACTGAACCGCAGATCCAGTTGAGTCTGGTGCCTCCAGATAATCCCGACCCTGCTACTAATGCCCAAATTCAACAATACCTGAACGGGTTGGCAGCCAAAGGACATCTCTCCCAACGCCAAGGAGTCTGGATCCAATCTGGCAATACCCTGCTGGCAAATCACCAAGGCACAGTGCCTCTGCCTGCTGCTTCCGTGACTAAGGTGGCAACAACTCTGGCGGCCCTAGAAACTTTTGGCCCCGATCATCGGTTTGTGACTTTAATTAGCGCTACCGGACCAATATATGAAGGGGTGCTACAAGGTGACTTGGTGGTCAAGGGGGGAGAAGACCCGTTTTTTGTCTGGGAAGAGGCGATCGCCCTAGGCAACCTATTAAATCAGCTGGGCATCAGGCGGGTAGCGGGTAATCTGATAATTGTGGGCAAATTTTATATGAACTTTGAGGCTAACCCACTCACAGCTGGCAAACTATTACAGCAAGGGTTAAATTATCAGACTTGGTCAGCTCAAGTAGAAACCCAATATCGCACCTTGCCCCCAGGCATCCCTCGACCCCAGGTAATTATTAACGGTTTCGTGTGGTTTGCTCTGGGAAATCCTCCCAATGCCCAGACTATGGTGCGCCATTATTCTTTTCCCCTGGCGGAACTGCTCAAGAAGATGAATCGCTATAGTAACTCAAGTTGCGACCTATAAAAATTGGATACAAAAAGCTATGATAAAGAGAATTATTTTCAACTCTAATCCCTTAGATGTAACAGCATGAATTGACTTGGGAAACAAATTGGTGATTCGACTAAAACAGGTTTCAACTTGTTTTCTTGTTACTTTTTGTATATATTCAAAACAAGAATATTCTTTTCTTTTTGAGTTCTTTTTTCGCAAAGGTTTTAACATTATACTTGACGACTCTTTTAGTAAATCCTCTAATTGATAATCATTATAAGCTTTATCTCCATAAACTATTGAATTTGATGGTAAGTCAAAGCCAAAAGATTGCAAAACTTTAACATCATTATAACTACCAGGATCTAGATAAAATTCTATTGGCTTTCCATTTTTGTTTACCAACATATGAACTCTTAATCCATAAAAATAACGTTTTTTACTGGCAATATACCCTCGATATTCTTCCTTGTTATAAATTTGGCATCTATCAATCCTAATATTATCACATACTGGCACCGGGAAACTATCAAGAATATATTCTTGACCCGGATTGAGCTCTTTAAATGTTTGAGCTATAACTTGGAAGAAAAACATCCAAATTGGTTCCTCAATATTGTGTAATCGACGATTGAACCTACTTTTACTTAACAGATTTTTTATATACTTGTGTTGGACCATAAATTGACAAGAGCGATCGTGGTGTCCTCCGAAAAAATATGCAGCAACTAATCCGACTGTCATCACTTCGGCATTGTTCATTTTTACTTGTGGATCTTCTTTTATATTTAACGCTTTTAGTAGCTCGTCACAAAGAACAAAAATTGTTGTAATCATATCTTCCATCATCTACATCCCCCAGCAATTAACTATTATTTTAGTACATTATAACCTATAAACAGCCAACCCGCCGTCTAGCACAAAAAAAATATAATTTTGTATCAAAAGCTACGAAATATTCCAAATATCTGTAAAGTATAAGTGGGTAATTCATATTTTTTTTAATAGGTCGCAACTTAGGTTATAGTAATAACTTGATGGCTGATATGCTAGCTAATACTGTGGGCGGTGCTCGGGTAGTGGCCCTCAAGGCTGCCGATCGCGCTGGGGTGCCCAGGGGCGAAATTCAACTCGTTAATGGTTCTGGTTTGGGTGTCACTAATCAGATCTCTCCCCGGGCTGCTGTGGCCTTGTTTCTGGCGATCGAGCGCTATCTCCAGCCCTATAATATGACTGTAGCCGATCTGTTCGCGATCGTCGGACAAGATGAAGGCATATTAGAGACTCGCCCCAGGATCCCTCAATTAGCAGTGGTCAAATCAGGCAGTTTGAATAATGTCAGTACCTTAGCAGGTGCCTTACCAACTCGGGAGCAAGAAACTGTCTGGTTTGTAATCATGAATTTTGGCAATGATTTAGTCGGATTTCGTGCCGAACAAGAAGCTTTATTACAGACTTTTGTCAAGCATTGGGGAGCAGTTTCATCTCTTCCTCCAGAGTTAAAACCATTACCCCAAAGGAAGAGCAAAACTTCTCGCAGTGAAATTGCTAACTAGCTAATTGTGAATTGTGAATTGCTAATTGCGAATCGCTCAAGAGCATAGGGAAAGATGGTGACGGAACCAGCTTATAGGTTGGGTTTCGTGCCTCAACCCAACCGGAGGCTCAATTTTCCATTCTCAATTTTCTATTCTCAATTCTACATTTTCCATTTCTCAAAGATATCCTTGCGTTTTTGAAGCCAGAGTGTGACTGGCAGATAGACTATCTCGTGCAGAATCAGCATAGCCCAATATAGCTGCGATTACCTTGCCACTTTTCCTTCATAAACATCAAAATAGTCCTCACTTCGCGCAGTTTGCATTGATTAAATTCAATAACTGACCAGCCCATCAATGGTCACCCGATCGCCGTCAGCAGCAATCAAATCTATTTCCAAGAATAGTTCGCCGATGTCACCAAATCTGCCATCAATCATATTTTACCACATGATCCTGTTTCATTGATACGGAAAATTACAAGCCAGCCACTAGAATATTTCTGACGATATTTTTGCATAGCAACATCTTCTTCCGCATGAAATAGTCTCCGGCCTTTGGCTCAATGACGATCGACCAGTTATAGTAGTCGGCTATTAGTTCAGGCCGTACCAGCTCAAAGACTTCGCGACAATGCTCTATACGTGCTTCTCTTTGAGCTTTCCGTCTTGCTAATTCTTCTGGCGATCGTGTATTCTGGGAATATTCTTCCCCGACGCGCAATGGTTTTTGGGACTGACTGGGTCATGTTATCTCCTCCCTGTTTACGTTCGTAGTAAGAACTTTAGTTCTTGCCCGTTCGCGCCCGGAAGCACGCTTCGTGCTTACTACGAACCTGCCTGGAAGCACGCTTCGTGCTTACTACGAACCAGATCACACTTCTTGATTTGTTGCCTTTCTCGCTGCAACTCAGATGGCACTATTTTTTGCCTTTATAGTTCCGGATGCTGTTCGTGAAACAGTTTTTCTGTCAGCTGCTCGACTTCCTGTTCTATATTATTTCTCAGAAGCATCCATTCCTTCGCCAAGTCAGTTTCGTCCTCCTGAATTTTTCTGCCTTGTAACTCAGGATGTCGGGCATAATATAATCTGTCTGCGAGCGCATCCAATTGCTCTTTACTATTCTCTCCCTCCAAGGACAGATGTATCAAACTTCGCTTTAACTTAGGACCGGGAGTATGCTCTGAGGATCCAGACCCAAAGGGTGAGGATCCCAAATAATCTCACAGGTGTTCGGGTCTATATCTAACTCTTGAGGCATCTTTCCCGTCAGCAGATAAATTGCCGTTAGTGCCAAACTATACAGACCGCTAGAGTAAACAGGTTTGCTAGCAGCTTGTTCCGAGGCCATGAACCCGTACCAATAATCATCGAGTTTCTGGACTCTCCCTGGAGATTGACTGCCGTTGCCATAGTTTCCTTAACTGCACCGAAATCAATCAAGACAGGTTGGCGATCGCTGCTGCGGAGGATAATGTTATCAGGTTTAATGTCTCTGTGAACAATACCTTTACTGTGGACAGTAGTCAAGACAGGCAGGAGAGAGACTAAGATTTCCCGTACAGCAGTTTCGCCGAGGGGCCCTTCGGACGACACTAAGTCAGTGAGGGTGAGGCCATCAATCCATTCCTGAACGAGATAGAATTGGTCAGCAGACTGAAAATAGGCATATAATTCGGGAATTTGACGGCTTTGCTGGCCCAGTTCTTCTAAGATAGTAGCTTCTCGTTGAAACCGTTGTTGGACCATCTGCTGAATATGGGGGTCACCAGTAACCGGTTTGAGGCGCTTAATGACGCAGCGGCGTTTTGAAGGCATATGGGTATCTTCAGCGAGGAAAGTTTCGCCAAACCCGCCAGTACCCAAGTCACCGAGGATCCGATAGCGATCGAGCAATAGAGTTTGAGGCATCATCAGGTATCAGAGAATATATCAGCAACTTGATTCCGATTTTAAGTAATTAATAGCTTGCGTTCCCGTTCGCCGCCGCCGTCACCCTTTAGGGTGCGGCTACAAGAACAAAGCCCGCGCGGGCTATAGTGTTGACTGGATAAGGGATGAGGGCGTTTTGGGAAAATGAAATCGCTCCCGTTCGTAGTAAACACTTTAGTGTTTGCCATTCGGTTCGTAGTAAACACTTTAGTGTTTGCCATTCGGTTCGTAGTAAACACTTTAGTGTTTGCCATTCGGTTCGTAGTAAACCCTAAAGCGTTTGCCCGATCGCCAACAGATTTTTTCCGTAAAAAGTATACACAAAATATAGGCTATCGAGTATAATGAGAGAGTTAGCCGATAGGGAGGATAAAGTGAGTGCATCCGGTGTTTGCTTCTTGAAAATTGAGCAATTGTTAAGGAACTTCGATTAAACAAGATGTTCATCCCTAGAGCCCTAAACTCCTGACAGCGAGGGTGTAAAGGGCGAATTTAACAAGTTATTAATACCTTATTCCTAATTGAGATAGAGGCTATTTTACATCCGCAATTAGTAGTATTTAATGCCAAAACGCAAAAGTGAGATGCTCCCGATAAAGTTAACCTCTCCAAAGAGGCGATCGAGTAAAATAAAGAAGAGAGAGTGAATCGAAGAAAAAATGGATAACGTAGCAGCGGATTATGACGGGACGTGGAAACAGGCGCTTATAGACTACTTCGAGCCCTGCATGGAATTTTTATACCCGGTAGCCCATGGGGACATAAACTGGCGTCAGGGCTATGAAATTCTGAATACAGAATGGCAAAAAATTGTCCCCGAAGCCGAAGTGGGCAAGCGGTTCACGGACCTATTGGTGAAAGTGTGGCGAAAGAATGGCTCCGAGAGCTATGTGCTAGTACATATAGAAGTTCAAGGGGAGTATGAAAAAGACTTTCCAGAACGGATCTACGTTTACAACAGCCTGATCTTCCTGCGCCACCGGCTTCCGGTGGTCAGCTTGGTAATTTTAGGCGATGACAGACCCTCATGGAAACCAAATGAGTTTGTTTCGACGCTTTGGGAGAGTCGAACATATCTCTCTTATCGGGTAGTAAAACTGCTGGACTACCAAAACCAGTGGGAAGAGTTGGGGAAAAGCACAAATCCATTTGCAGTGATGGTTCGAGCCCATCTGAAGACAATGGCGACGCGCCAGGACGCCCGGGAACGGTTGGAATGGAAAAGCAGGGTAGTCAGAGAGCTGTTGGATGTAGGATATACTCAAAAGGAGATTCGCAACCTGTTACGGCTGGTGTACGGAATGATGCGACTACCAGAGAATTTAGAACGGGAATTTCAACTGCGACTAGATAGTTTTTTGGAGGAAAAAAAGATGCCCTATGCAATGATGCCTTGCGAGCAAGATGCCATGGAACGAGGACGGATCCAAGGACTGGAAGAGGGACTGGTACGGGGACTGGTACGGGGACTGGAACGAGGACTGGCACAGGGACTGGAAAGGGGAATCCTGCAAAAAAGCCGAGAGGATATAATCGACATCCTAGTTCTGAGGTTTTCCGAAGTACCGGAGCAGATTGTCGATCGCATAAACGAACTGGATGATGCCTCGGTACTGCGGGAGCTTTTGAGGCGAGCAGTGACGATCGCCTCTCTATCAGAGTTCTCCGAAGAGATCGAGCGACTGACTGCTGCCGAAGATAGTAGTGCTGAGCAGCTAAACTAGCCGTTCGTAGTAAACGCAAAGCGCGTTTGCTGACTTTCACAGAACCGAGAGCAGTCTGGTTTAATCAGAGTCATAAGAGGGGCTCACGCCCCTCCTGAAATTAGAGCGCGATCGCCCCTCTGATACCATTTGGAAAAAATGTTGCTACAATTATTGTGCGAAAGTTCTCTCACTTCGCTGCTATCCCGCCTTCCCTGTCTGGTGGGTAGTGTGGGGACATCGTACTCGCACTACCCACCAGACAGGGAGGGTTCAAACCCCCGTCTAATAGCTAAAGTCCGTTAAAACCGACTAATAAGATAATGAGCAACTAATTGTAGCATTGTTTTTCCAAAATGGGATGACACTATAAAAAGGGGCGATCGCAGCTTTAACCCAGCAAGATTACATCAAACTGCGGAACGCTTTACCAACTGCATTATAGCAGCGAAAAGAAATTGTATTAGTCGCCAGCACATTAATAATAGGATGCCTACCGTCAAAGTCGAAATGAGAAAAGATGTTATTTGCTCAAAACCTAGCGGTTTATGCGAATTTAGTAATTGCTGGACTAAGGTGGCAATTAAAGAAGGATAGCCCAAAAGTTCCTGCCATAGAATAGGGAAAATTATCCATAAAAAATAGCCAATAATGCTAAAGCTAGCAACTGTGTAGACCGCTAAAATAGACATCATCAGTGGAGACCAAGGTAAACCCTTGGCTGAATAGTCGTTTGACTGACTAAATATATGGCGGAAAATGCGTGCTCGTTCGCGACTAAGATTGGTAACGCCTAAAGCGTCTGATAATGCCCAGTAGCCATCGAATTTTAATACCGGGTTGAGATCTAAAATACAGCTAGAGGCGATCGCTAAAATGGCAATTTTTAAGGCTGTCCATTCGGTAAAATTGTAAAAATTTACATAAATTGCTGCTGTAACAAGCTGAAAATAAATTCCTCCCAAGTCAACTATTACCCGCTGCCAACGTTTCAACCTCCACGCATCGGTGACATCGCTGTAAAATACCGGAAAGATTAGGTAAATAGTTAAACCGATATTACTGGGTTCTGCCCCATAATGAAAGCAAGCACTGGCGTGACCTAACTCATGGAGTAGCAGAGAAACGAACAAGAAAAAATATCCCCATATTAAGTCTTTTTCAGTAAAGCTAAGTTCTAAGTAATGTCGCGGAGCAATTACTGTGGCAGTAACAATAACAGCTAAAAGGAAAAAAGCTACTGGTCGGTAATAGGCAATGGAAAGATAAGTGGCAATCTTATTAACAACAAATTTGGGGAGAAGTGGCAGGCGCAGTAAAAAACCTGAAATCTTGTTTTTTTGATTACATTCGATTTCGCTAATGCCAGAAAATACTTTTTTGTAGGCTGCCTCTACCTCAGATGGCGACAGATTTTTTCCGGTTTTTTGCCTAACTATTTCAGCGATTTCTTCAAATGATTTACCTACGCTCTGCTGGTAGAGGAGTTCGTAGGCAAAAGGTGATAGTCTGATATATCTCGGCGGAGCGCCAACTAATAATAAATAGACTGGTCTATTTTCCGATGTCTCCACAACCAGTCTTTCTTGAAGTCCTTGCCAATTATAGGTTTTCTCTATTGCCATATAGGTTTTCTCTATTGCCACTCTTCTATCTCGACTACTTTTGCAATGATTCAATATTTTTATGACAGATTTTGGCGATATCTATAGATAAAGATTTTAACTCTGTTTCCAACTTTTCAACCGCTACAGTTCGCCAAGCTAGTTGGGGAATATCTTTAGTTAGTTCTTTGGCGCGATCTAGACATTGGCAAGCTGCTTCGATAACATAATTAATATGTCCTCCGTAGAATATTTTACGAGTCAAGTTTTTCAGTACGCGCTCGTCACATTTTACAGGCCATTCTTCAACTACACGCGACAGTAGTAGAGAGGGAGTCCCTGACTGTAAATCTTCTTTCCAGTCTTGAATGTCGTCCCAGATTTGACATGCAATCAGATCCTGTTTGACAGCTTCACTCAATGATGCTAAAAGACTATCATCTCCTGCTAACTCTATCAATGCGGCAACACTGGTTTTAGCAAGTGCAGATTTATTAGCACCAATTTCAAGAGCTAATGTTTCAGTATATTCAGAAAATGGCAGTTCGCCAGAAGCAAATTTTTGCTCTGTAATGCAGGCATCTACATACTCGCGGTAGTAGCTGCGGAATAGTTCCCAGAACTGAGAATTCGCTGGGAAAAGAGAATACAATATACTGTAGGCTTCTAACTGCATGGCTTGAAAGCTTAAAGCGTACTTTGTGGTCATCCAAGCTTCATTTGTGCGATCTATGATTCCATCGCACAGGACCATGGATGTTCCAAAAAGTTTTACCACCACCATAAGGGGATGAATTTCTGTAAGTGATAGTGATGGAAATGCAGCTAAAAATAAGTCAGGTCCGTAGCCGGTCAGAGAGAAATCGAAATCTCTGGGAAATACTATATATTCGTGCCAGTTATCACTTAAACCGCGCAGTTCTTCTTCAATTTTTGCAAACTCCTCTTGCGTTTCTCTTAAAATCATTTGTTCCGTTAAATATTTTTGATTTTTACTATTAGCCGTCATCACAACTGAATTAATAATTTTAAATTGCATAGACTACATTATCTAGTCTATGCATTGTTTGATCAAATGATCAAAACTACACCTCCGCACTTGTCATCACTTCGGCCACCCTATCCCATAATCTGGTAGACCGACCGCGGCTAATTCCAGACGTTGTTCGAGTTCTTCAACATCCAAATTTTCCAAATCTTCAGCCTTAAGATTGCTGAATTTTTCTGACAATTTTTATGACAGCGTTTCCACTGTCAATACTCCGGACAGTTTTTAGACCCTATTTCGACCACAACCGTGTCTCCTGGGAGCTCGATGTCCCCGGGTCGCTCGATGTCTCGGGAGAGCTTGATGTCCCCCGGACGTATGGCGAAAACCCTACGATGTCCCCCGGACGCATGGCGAAGAAAACCCTACGATGTCCCCCGGACGCATGGCGAAAACCCGAGGGACATCGGGGGGACATCGGGGGGAGATCATAATCGCACTACTCCCGAGACATCGTAATCGCACTACCCCGGGGACATCATAATCGCACAAAAGGGGAGACACGGCACAAGGGTTGCAGCCAAAAGGGCCTTATTTTTTTCAATGTCTGCTCGATGTCTCCCCTTTTGTGCGAGTAGTGCTCCCAGGAGACATCGAACCCAGGACTAACTTGCCTAAAATTGCTCTATCGAGCAAAGGCTGACGCTGCGATGCGCGAGGGGTAGTGCGAGTAGCGCGCCCCGAGTGCATCGCAAGGCTTGCAGCTACGTACAGCCAAAACGGTCCGGACTATTGCACTGTTTTATCTGCGTTCATTGCTTCTACTCCTACAATTAGATTGGACAAACTGGTACAGGAATATACCACAGCAAGTAAAGTCACTGGGTGGGGTTATGTATATGGCGTTGCCATGATTTTACAATCATTCAATTACATTAGCAAACCCCATATCCAAAAAAATACAGCGAAAGGATTTACTAATTCTAAACGTTCTTCGAGTTCTTCAACATCCAAATTTTCCAAATCTTCAGCCTTAAGATTGCTGAATTTTTCTGACAGCGTTTCCACTGTTTTATCTGCGTTCATTGCTTCTACTCCTACAATTAGATTGGACAAACTGGTACAGGAAGAGACTACAGCAAGTAAAGTCACTCCATCTTAGACTAATGTGGCTCCCTTGGCTGCAAGCTACTTCAATTTTTAGTCTTCTCCTCTAGTATAGACACGATCTGGGATTCGCACAGTAAAAAAAGGGATAATATAGGATAAGCTTGAAAATTTAAATTAGTGTAAAAGAATATAATTTAGTTGCCCAAGGTTGCCAAAGAGAGAAAAAGATACTATAATAACCTAAGTTGCGACCTATTAAAAAAAATATGAATTACCCACTTAGACTTTACAGATATTTGGGATATTTCGTAGCTTTTGATACAAAATTATATTTTTTTTGTGCTAGACGGCGGGTTGGCTGTTTATAGGTTATAATGTACTAAAATAATAGTTAATTGCTGGGGGATGTAGATGATGGAAGATATGATTACAACAATTTTTGTTCTTTGTGACGAGCTACTAAAAGCGTTAAATATAAAAGAAGATCCACAAGTAAAAATGAACAATGCCGAAGTGATGACAGTCGGATTAGTTGCTGCATATTTTTTCGGAGGACACCACGATCGCTCTTGTCAATTTATGGTCCAACACAAGTATATAAAAAATCTGTTAAGTAAAAGTAGGTTCAATCGTCGATTACACAATATTGAGGAACCAATTTGGATGTTTTTCTTCCAAGTTATAGCTCAAACATTTAAAGAGCTCAATCCGGGTCAAGAATATATTCTTGATAGTTTCCCGGTGCCAGTATGTGATAATATTAGGATTGATAGATGCCAAATTTATAACAAGGAAGAATATCGAGGGTATATTGCCAGTAAAAAACGTTATTTTTATGGATTAAGAGTTCATATGTTGGTAAACAAAAATGGAAAGCCAATAGAATTTTATCTAGATCCTGGTAGTTATAATGATGTTAAAGTTTTGCAATCTTTTGGCTTTGACTTACCATCAAATTCAATAGTTTATGGAGATAAAGCTTATAATGATTATCAATTAGAGGATTTACTAAAAGAGTCGTCAAGTATAATGTTAAAACCTTTGCGAAAAAAGAACTCAAAAAGAAAAGAATATTCTTGTTTTGAATATATACAAAAAGTAACAAGAAAACAAGTTGAAACCTGTTTTAGTCGAATCACCAATTTGTTTCCCAAGTCAATTCATGCTGTTACATCTAAGGGATTAGAGTTGAAAATAATTCTCTTTATAATAGCTTTTTGTATCCAATTTTTATAGGTCGCAACTTGAGTTATGGTAATTTCGTACAGAGTCATTATGTCGGAAGTAACATCCAGGTATGTGGGGAAAGTTTGCCTTCTGCTGAAACTGCCGAAAACCGATCGCCCTCTACCGCCACTAACCCAGACAGCATTAAACGGGAAAAAATCCACGATCTCACCGAGGCCCCGGAATGCGATCGCCTGTACGATCGGACCACAGAACTAACCACCCTGAAACAATGGATATTAGCAGAAAATATCCGCATCGTCACCATCATCGGATTATCAGGTATTGGCAAAACCGCCCTCGCCCGGCAACTCGTCGAACAAATTAAAGATAAATTCGATCGCGTCATCTGGCGCAACTGTACCAACAGTCTCACGTTAGACTCGCTAGAAGCAAATTTAATGCAGTTTTTCTCCCGAGATCGAGAAACTCCATTACCATCCATCATTGATTATATGCGATCGCGCCCTTCTCTGATCGTACTCGACGACTTCCAAGAAACACTTCTCAGTGGAGAGTTAGCGGGCACCAACCATGAAAATTACAGTAAATTCTACAAGCAAATAGCAACCTTACCCCACAACAGTTGCTTGCTACTCCTGAGTTGGGAAAAACCGACCAGAATAGTCACCTTAGAAAGCAGAAACCTTCCCTGTCGCACTTTACAACTTAATGGTTTAGGAGAGTCGGCGCGGGAAATATTTTCAGCAAGAGGATTAACTGATGAAGATCAATGGTTAGAATTAATTCAACTGTACGGCGGTAATCCTTTATGGTTAAGTATAATTGCCAATACTATCCTCGAATTATTTAACGGTAGCCTCGCCCAGTTCCTATCCTATCCAAGTCTATTCTTAGGAGATTTAGAACCGATATTAGAGGCCCATTATCGACGCTTGTCCGAGTCGGAGAAATTAGTAATGCAGTGGTTAGCAACCCAAGATACAGCGGCAGATATTGCTCGCAAACCGACAAATTTCTCCTTTTCAGACTCTGATTTCCTGAAGGCAGTACAGTCTTTGCGCAAACGTTGTTTAATTACCAAAGTGACAGATAATAAAACATTGCGCTTCACCCTTCAACCCGCGATTAAAGAGTATATGAAAACAAAATATCATCCCAAAAGTGCTGACTACGGGCGGGGCGGCGGCTACGAATGGGACTTGGGTTCGATCTTACCAGATAGTTGATAAATCCAGAACGAATCCTGATAAAACGCTTTCCCCCCTAAGATGATCGGGATTATCTAACACTTCCACTTCGGCATTGGGACGATAAATATAGACCATTCTATTATTTCGGTCAATCAACCAGCCCAAGGACGTACCATTGTCAATATATTCCTGCATTTTCCGTTGCAGAGTTTGCAGTCGGTCACTGGGAGAACGCAACTCTACCACAAAATCAGGGCAAATGGGGGCAAATTTAATTTGTTGTTCTCGGGTGAGGGAATTCCATTTTTCCAGTCTCATCCAAGCTAAGTCCGAAGATTTAGTCGCCCCGTTGGGTAGGATAAACCCAGTGGAAGAGTCAAACCCGACTCCAGTGCCATCCTGTTTTACCCAAATTGCGAATTGCCCAATTAGATCGAAATTCCGATTTCCAGTTTCCGAACCAGTCGGTGACATGATAATAATTTCTCCTGATGCTGTGCGTTCGATGCGATAATCGCGGTTGAGTTGACAGAAGTCAAAAAATTGGTCGGCAGTCATTTCAACTACTGGATAAAATTTTAACACCATTGGTGCTAATTCTGGATAATCTATCTCCTGAACTGGATTCTCTGTTTTGGCGGCTGTCATTTTATGTTACCTCACGATATTTATTTTGAATTTTACCAGATAGTTGATAAATCCAGGACAAATCCTGGTAAAACGCTTTCCTCCCTAAGACGCGCGGGATGATCTAACACTTCCACTTCCGCATCGGGACGGTAAATATAGACCCTTCTATTATTTCGGTCAATCAACCAACCCAAGGACACACCATTATCAATATATTCTAGCATTTTCTCTTGTAGGGATTGCAGTCTGTCACTGGGAGAACGCAACTCTACTACAAAATCAGGGCAAATGGGAGCAAATTTAATTTGTTGTTCTCGGGTGAGGGAATTCCATTTTTCCAGTCTCACCCAAGCGGCATCGGAGGATTTAGTCGTTCCGTTGGGTAGGATAAACCCAGTGGAAGAGTCAAAAGCGATTCCAGTGCCATCTCGGTCTGTCCAGTTGGCAAGTTGTTGAATAAGCTTAACGTTCCGATTTCCAGTTTCCGAACCAGTTGGTGACATGATAATAATTTCTCCTGATGCTGTGCGTTCGATGCGATAATCGCGGTTGAGTTGACAGAAGTCAAAAAATTGGTCGGCAGTCATTTCTACTACTGGATGAAATTTTAACACCATTGGTGCTAATTCTGGATAATCTATCTCCTGAACTGGATTCTCTATTTTGGCGGCTGTCATTTTATGTTACCTCACGATATTTATTTTGAATTTTACCAGATAGTTGATAAATCCAGGACAAATCCTGGTAAAACGCTTTCCCCCCTAAGACGCGCGGGATGATCTAACACTTCCACTTCCGCATCGGGACGGTAAATATAGACCCTTCTATTATTTCGGTCAATCAACCAACCCAAGGACACACCATTATCAATATATTCTAGCATTTTCTCTTGTAGGGATTGCAGTCTGTCACTGGGAGAACGCAACTCTACCACAAAATCAGGGCAAATGGGGGCAAATTTAATTTGTTGTTCTCGGGTGAGGGAATTCCATTTTTCCAGTCTCACCCAAGCGATGTCCGAGGATTTAGTCGCCCCGTTGGGTAGGATAAACCCAGTCGAAGAGTCAAACCCGACTCCAGTGCGATCCTGTTTTACCCAAATGCCGAATTGCACAGTTAGATCGAAATTCCGATTTCCAGTTTCCGAACCAGTTGGGGACATGATAATAATTTCTCCTGATGCCGTGCGTTCGATGCGGTAGTCGCGGTTCAGTTGACAGAATTCAAAAAATTGGTCCGCAGTCATTTCCACTACTGGATGAAATTTTAACACCATTGGTGCCACTTCGGGATAATCTATCTCCCTTTCTATGTTTTCGGTTTTTGCCGCTATCATTGTTGTCGATCCTGCTATTATAGTTATGGTCTACTTCTAAGATGATAACTTAATGGGGGCTAGGCTGCAATTATTAAGGCGATCGCGGCTTTGGTGCCAGTCCGGGATACAAAACAGACAAGCAGTCGCTCTTGAAGACGAGCAGATGAGTAGATTTATGCGTAAAATGAGATGATGGCGCTGGATCTGGATTAGCAAAATCAGGGTCAATCAGCTTACCGCTAACCTTGAATAACTGCTCGCTGGCAGTAGCGGTTAGTGCAAGATAGAAGAAACACAGAGTCCTTCCCACTTCTGGACAAAACGTGATGGCCATCAACACCAGACAGCAAACAGTTATCATCGGTACTAACCTCTATCCTTACTTGGAGTGCAACTATCTCGGGCAGAAATTACGCCTGGATCTCACAAAAGATGAGCAGATCTTAGGGCGGGACGCCCAGCAGGCAGACTTGGTAGTGGATAATAGCTGGCGGGTAGTGAGTCGTTGTCAGGCGGTCCTGCGCCGCTGCGGCTCGGAATATCAGATATACGATGGTAATGGGTAAACAGCCTAGCACAAACGGCTTGTTTCTCGATCGCACTCGTATTACCCCATCCCAAGGTATCATTCTGAACAATGGCATGGAATTGCGGCCAAGACCCCCAGAACCAGGTGCGCCTCACCTATTTTAACCCCTCTAGCGGACTGATCGCTAGCCCGATCGCTCAACATAGCATTTCCCTGAAAAACGGACAATGCGAACTGGGTCGCAACCCCAGCGCTACTTTGCAACTAGATTCTCCGGTAGTTTCCTGGCGTCACGCCATGATCTTGATGTCGGTGAGGTGGTGGACAAAACCCTGGAAGAAATTGAAATGAGCGATCGCCAGGACGTGTTAGTCAGTCAACTGAGTGGCGGTCAGCGCAAACGGGTGAGTATTGGAGTGGAACTGCTGCTGTTTTTCCTGGACGAACCGACTTCTGGTCTGGACCCGGGGTTGGATAAAAAGATGATGCAGTTGCTGCGCAAGTTGGCCGACCAGGGACGTACCGTTATCCTGGTCACCCATGCTACCGCCAATATCACGCAATGCGATCGCATCGTCTTTTTAGGACGTGGGGGACGTCTCTGTTACTTCGGACCTCCCCAGGAGGCGAGTAAATTCTTTACCCTGACCTCTGGTGAAGACTTCGCCGACATCTATATCAAACTAGAACAAGGGGAAGATATTATCCAGCAATGGGCTAGTCAATTTCAGAGTTCGGACTACTACCAAGATTATATCATCAATCATCTGAGTGCGGGCCACCAGCCCCAGTCGGTGGTAACATCTCCTCAACAGGTTAAACCTTCTTTCTTTTGGCAATTATCTCTGCTGAGTCAACGCTACTTGCGACTCCTCTGGCGCGACCCCGTTAATCTGGGATTATCCCTGTTTACCGCCTCTATTGGCATCAGTCTAATTACTCTCGCAATTGATAAAGAACCTTTAGTTCTCCCCGATACACCTGATTCTACCCTGGCCCCTTTAGCCTTGCGAGTATTATTTGTCTTTACCTGTGCTGCTATTTGGGTAGGACTCTCCAGTTCCTTGCAAGAAATTGTTAAAGAATCAGCAATTTACCTGCGCGAACGGTTGGTGAACCTAGGATTATTTGCCTATCTGGGTTCAAAACTGTTAATTCTTTCGGGGTTAGCGCTGTTGCAAACTCTGTTAATCTGTGCAGTAATTCTAGTTGGATTCAAATCGCCCTCGCCGGAATTGATCCCCTGGTTTCTGGGGTTGGGTATCACTACCTTCGGGACATTATTAACTAGCATGAGTCTGGGTTTGACGATCTCGGCCCTGGCCAAAAATGGCACTCAGGCCAATAGCACTTTACCCCTGCTGTTAATCCCTCAGATTATTTTCTCCGGGGTTTTGTTTAAGATGGAAGGTCTTGCTAGTAAGATCTCTTGGTTGATGCTGAGTCGTTGGTCGATCGGGGCCTATGGGGCCTTAGTAGATGTGAATGGAATGGTACCCAAGGGATTTGATGGCGAACCTCTGCCCTACCTGCCCTTCCAGGGAAGCCATGTTTATGCTGCCACTTGGGGTAATCTGGGCTTAAATTGGGAAATGTTGTGCCTGCATACCTTAGTTTACCTGGGAGTGACCTGGTTGGTGCAGAAGCGGAAAGATATTTTTTGAGTGCGAATGGTGAATTGCGAATGGTGATGCTATTTGTTGGGCGATCGGGTATAGTGGGAGATGAGACGATCGCGACCTACCGATCGCCGGTCTGCGCTTCATGTAGCAGAAAATACATGGCTCCATAAGTAAGGAAGAGAGAGAAGATGGCTCTGGAAAATTTTCTGGCAAAAATGTAGAGTTTGACGTGCGATTCGTTCTAGCCTAAGGTGGTCAAACACGGAACGCTAGTCTAGGAAACTAGAAACTCTAGTACTCATGGGGGTTAGATTCCCGTGCGATGAGTTCCAGCCTAACGTAGTCATATACGGAACGCTGGCCTAGGAAACTAGGAACTCTGGTAATCATGGGGGTTTAATTCCCCCTCCCCAGGTACAGGGGTAACCGCGTGAGGTGCTGCGAAGTAACATCATCGTGGTGCCAAGCGAGGACTCAAATGTAGGATAACTGGCAGCCCAAGCCGGTGACTCTGCTAGGAAAGATGTCCATGGCTAGAACAAGCGAACCTATGTAAACCTCGTTAAACCCAACCAGCGAAATAAGGCTTAATGCGCTGGAACAAAAGTTAATGCAGTTAGTGTTAATTAGGGAATTGGCTAACATTGTACCCAAATAACTGCCGGGGAAAAGTAGGGGCCTAAAGGCATCGTGAAATGATACCAGGGAACGAAGTAACCTCAGCGAGAGGAACGAAGTAACCCCCGTGGTGCTGTCCTCATTTGGACAAGTCAGATGTGCGTCCGCGTAGCGTGCGCGCAGCGCATAGCGCATGCCCATGAGGGGAGAGATGGCCCGAGAAGCTAATGCCTAGGCGGTGTCTGGAGCATGCCTTGGTGTCTGGAGCACACCGAGTCCTTCAGGACAAGAGTGTGCGGAAGACGCCAAAGTCCTTCAGGACAAGAGCATGCGGAAGACGCCGGTAATGCCTATGGATACGCAGACGCGGGTCGGTGATACTAGTAAACTATTGGTACAAGTAGCTCTAAAATGTCATAAGCCCATTTACAGCGTTAGCGAAAGCGAGTTGAGGATTGAGGAATATTTAACTGGTAAAACGGAGTGTTAAATGGTGATACTAAAGGTTATCCGGCAGATCCACTCACCAACCAGGAAAGGGGCGGACGTGCAAGTAGTAAGGGACAATGGGAGTAATCCCTAGTAATCCTACCCGTGAAAGGGGCCTAGTACCCAGTAGCCGTGTGCGGTGAAAGTCGCATGCACGGTTCCGAAAGGGAGGGTTGTCCCGCGAGGGACAGCTCGACCCCGACTTCTCCCCAGGCGCGGGGGTAACACCGGTTGGAGGTGCTGCGGAGTAACATCGCCGTGGTGCTAAGCGAGGACTTAAATGTAGGATAGCTGATAGCCTAAATCGGCGACGCCGCGCTTGTTAGATGTCCAAGGTCAGAATAAGCGAATTCATGTAAACCTCGTTACTACGAACCAGCTCTAAGGCTTAATGCGCTGGCCCAAAAGGGTGAAGTAGTTAGTATTGGTTATGTCAACTGACCAATATCGTGCTCAAAGAACTACCGGGGTAGAGTGAAGACCTAAAGACAGCATGAAATGATACTAGGGAACGAAGTAACCTCTCATGAGCTGTCCTCATATGGACAAGTTAGATGTAAAGCGGAAGCTATGAGGGGAGAGATGGCCCAAGAAGCAAAAGCCTGGGGTAATTCCTATGGATATGCTGACGTGGGTCGGTGATAGATAGAATCTTTGGGTGAAAGTAGCCTTAATGTTTTAGATCAGGAGAAATCCTAGATAATTAATGTTGGACTAAAGACCTGACCGGGTAAAACTTGGAGAACCTAGTAAATTAGGTAAATGTTAGTAAAGAGCGGTTAATATGGGTTGGTACTGTTATCCCCCGCGAACCTTCCGGAGTTAGGCATATATGTAGTCTGAGACTAACCATAAGGGGTGAAATTGCATGAAGAAAGGGACAAAGGGAGTAATCCTGAGTAATTCTACCTAGGACAAGGGCTATCTACCCAGTAGCCGTGTGCGGTGAAAGTCGCATGCACGGTTCCGAAAGGGAGGGTTGGGAGGCGACTCCTAGCTCGACCCCGACTCCGGATATTGTGGTAAAAGATGGAGACGATCGTCCCATGATGTTTGTCGCTGTCGTAGCCTCGCAGGTATATAGATCTGAGAAATTGAAAGTTCATTACCTAGAGAATTATCAACAAGTACCTTTTCTGATGTTTGTCAATCTCACACAAGTGAGAATATATCAATCGGGAAATTATCATCCAGTCATGATATTAAATCCTGGAGAAATTTTTCCAGTTTACGACCCTGACTATCAAAACCATGAGGTTGTTTTTCAGGATTATTTAGTTGGATTAATGGATGCTTGGTTAAGTGATTTATCTTATCATTGGAAAAGCGAGCATCCTCCTTTTGAAACGCAAGTTAATGAAATCGGTTTGATTTCTCTGCTAGAAAATGGTTTTCTTGAGAGAATATTGGAGTGGGATTAAATGTCGATATTTTTGTATATTGAAACAAATGGGATCGTGTCTTTGGCTCAAAAACGAAATCAAGCAATTGAGTCATTGCTGGAAAACTTACCTAATGATGTTCAGTTAATCTTACCCAGCATTTGCTACATGGAAGCGCTATTTGCTTTTCAACAAGATAAAAAACGGAGAGATATCTTTAAGCAATCTTTGGTTATTGAGATTAATGAAGCAAGACGAAGCAATTTGAACATTTCGCAATTGTTGATGAATGACTTAGAACAAAGTCAAGTGAAATATAATTTCCTCTCACAACAGTTAAATGATGAATTCATTGAGGCTTTGAGAATTTTGCAATCTCGTCTGACTTTGATCCATCCTCAACCGGATACGTTAATCAGAACTTTAGTCGCTCCAAATTTGAATAAATCGACAGAAAAGAGAGATGATTTTATTTTGCGGTGTATTTTAAGACTACGCTCAAAATTATTCGCACCTTAGGAAAACCTTTTTTAGTGAAAATACGAAACAGTTTGGACAGCAACCTGTTCGAGAGGCTTGTCGAGAAGTTGGCATTACTTATTTTGGGAATATAGAAAATTTGCAAGGTTGGTTGCGATCGTGAGTAGCGTCCCTTGCAACCAATGCTTTACAATATCTAGTAACCTTGCCTCCCGATCGCCAGTTCGCCAGGGCAAATGTAGCGTAAGATACATTTGCCAGAGGAAATCATGTATATCAAGTAAGAAGAGAGAGGAGATGAATCAATGCTGGACAATTTTATCGCCAAAAATATAGATTTTGACCCGGCGATCGTGGTCAAAGATAAAGACGATCGTCCCATGATGTTTGTCGATGTCAGATCTTACCGGACATTTAGCTCTGAAGACTTGACAATCCATCACCTGGAAGATTATCAACAGGTGCTTTTTCTGATGTTTGTCAATCTCAAACAAATCAGAAAACAAATCAGAATATATCGGTCTGGTAATTATCAGCCAATAACGATCTTAAAAATAGAAGATATTTTGTCATTTTATGCTTCTAATTATCAAGAATACGAAGTAATTTTTCAGCATTATTTGGTGAGCTTAGTAGATAGTTGGTTAAGTGACATATCTTATGATTGGAAAAGCCAAAATCATCATTTTGAAACGCAGATTAATGAAGTCGGTTTAATTTCTCTGCTAGAAAAAGGTTTTGTTGAGAGAATATGGGAGTGGGATTAAATGTCTGTTTTTTTGTATATTGAAACCAATGGAATCATGTCTTTGGCTCAAAAGCGAAATCAAGCAATTGAGTCATTGCTATCAAACTTGCGAGCGGATGTTCAGTTAATCTTACCTAGCATTTGCTACATGGAAGCGCTATTTGCTTTTCAACAAGATAGAAAACGGAGAGATGAATTCGATCACTCTTTAACTATTGAGATTAATGAGCCGAAGCAATTTGAGCATTTCGCAATTGGTGATGAATGGCTTAAAACAAATGGAAGAGAGATATGATTTACTCTCACAACAGTTATATACTGAATTAATTGATGCTTTGAGGGTTTTAGAATCTCGTTTGACTTTGATACATCCTCAACCTGATACCTTGCGCAGAACTTTGGAGCGTGCCAATTTGAAGAAATTGACAGAAAAGAGAGATGATTTTATTTTGCGCTGTATTTTAGACCAAGCTCAAAATAATTTTTCCGAAAGGAAAGCCTTTTTTAGTGAAAATACGAAACAGTTTGGACAGCAAACTGTTCGAGAGGCTTGTGGAGAAGTTGGGATTACTTATTTTGGCAATATAGAAAACTTACAAAGTTGGTTGCAATCTCTTCAGTGAGAATAATGAGATAGGCGATGTCCACCTCATCAGCAGACCTTTAGTCATTGCGGGCATGCTCAAATTCGTACAGATAGAAGAGTCGGCTGAACTTTTGCAGTAGATATCCCACCACTGCTAAGAAGATGGCAATTATAGTTGGCCACCAGAAACTAGCCGTGGGCGTAATTGCTAAGATAGAGTCTGATGTTGATATTTCACCCATAGTCGCCAGTATGGCGATCGCCCGGGCATCCAGCAATAGGCCCAGAACCAGAAATACACCAGCAGCAACATAGCTTAACAGAGCAAGGCGATTAATTTTGTTCAGGGCCTTCTGGCAGACCTGGCAATGTTGGGTATGTGTCGTCCAGATATCAAACAACTGCTGCTTGTCCCGTTCCGCTGGCGGCAGGTCCGGGTTACATCCCTCAGCCCAGCCCATTTCACCTCCCGCTTTCAACTCCAGCCATTTACGGAAGGCAATTACCATCTTATCTTGAGGATTGGGAGTGTAGACTTTTTCCAACCATTTACCTTTTCCCTGCTTGGCCAGCAGCTTTTCTTGATAGTGGAGAAACACTAGTAGGTTGTCAAGGAATAATTGATGGGTAAAGCCGCTTAAGTTTGATGCGAGCATCTTCGGTGGTAAATTGCCAGTCAATTCTGCTATATTGAGCATTTCTGCGCGATTCCCAAGCACTTACTTCTCGTTTCAAGCTCTCCATGTCGGGAATGCGACGGTCTAGACACTGACGAGTTAAAACACTCAGTTCAATTTCTGCCATGTTGAGCCAACTACCATGTTTAGGGGTATAATGGATTTCTAACTTATCGAGAATCGGTTTGGCTTCAGCAGCAGGAAAAGTTGCATATAAAGCAGAGGGACTGTGGATGTTGAGGTTGTCATGAATGACTATAATTCGCTCAGCTAATGGATAGCAGACATCTACTAAATATTTCATTTGATGAGAATAATCTTGTTTACTGCGACGCTCGGTAACTTCTACATGTCGCCATCCGCCCAAGGGTTCAGAGAACATGAAGATATTACAAACGCCATTTCTTTCATATTCGTAGTCATAGCGTCGGGGTTGACCTGGTAAGGATGGAAGGGGAATTTTGGTTTCACTTACTAACTGCTTACTTGTCTCGTCAAAACAAACCACTGGATAATTTGGCTCGTAAGGACAAGTATAAAGGCTTAACACATCTTCCATATGGTAAACAAACTCGGCATTTTCTTTAGGTGGAATTACCCAACAGTCCTGTAACCAAGGCTTTAGTTCATTTTTTTTTAAGGTTTGACGCACGGTTTCATGAGAAATACTCTCGACATACCCTAACTCAACCATGCGATCTGCCAACAGCCTCAATGTCCATGAACCTTGGCCTTCGGGAGGTTCTCCACAGGCCAGGGCAATTAAGTGAGCTTCTTGTTCCCCATCTAGTAAACGAGGTTTGGTACGAGTGGGCGATTGACGGGACAACGCCGCTAATAGACCTTCTTCTACAAAACGCTTAGCTTATCGTTCAATGGTCGAAACGCTGATATCTAAAGCTTTATTAATCTCCAAGTCACTCCAACCACTTTGTCTGAGTTATCGGCATCTTCAAGTTCCTGCACCAGGCGCGGCCTTCTCAACTTACTTTCCCGCTGCCCTTGTATAATCTTCTGGCCAGATCCACAGCAAACCTTGACGTTCCTGGGTGGGATAAACCACTGCACTGGACTGCTGGTTGGCACAATGCTTCGCTTCAGTCTGCCGATCTTGAGATTGGGGAATTTTGACACATTTTCCCTCACGGTCAAACCGCCAAGCATGGTAGGCACACAACAGAGTCCCATCCGACTCAACTCGACCTTCGGACAGAGGTGCAAGTCTGTGGGGACAATAATCTGCAAAGCAACGCCATTTCCCTTCCGCATCTCGCCATAAGACTAAGTCTAACCCCAGTAACTGTATGGCATGAGGACGAGACGGGTCGAGGTAGTCTACAACTGCTACTGGATACCACTGTTTTGTCCACTCAAATATATCTGACTCTGCTGCTGGCAGCAGCTGGTGAAGATTCTCTTTCTTCTCTTCCAGAATGTTCTCCGCAGTTATCTTACTCCTTCCTACATTAGTTAAATAGTGGGCGATGCCTACATTCTCATGGTGGGCGATGCCCACCCTACGTTCTACTTTAAGTCAAGTAAGCCCTTTTCCTTGAGTTTGGGGTTAAAGCGAATTTCCTCTCGGACTCCACGTTCGGCAAGTCCGGCTTTAATTTCCGCTTCCACCCGCCTCGATACATTTTTCAACAGTTTCATTTGCCCCAGTTCGTCACTCGCCGCATAACTGCTTTGTTCTTCATCTGTCATGGTGATTTTCGCATCAATAGGTTCAGTCCATTTGCCTGCCTCAGCACCATTCCCAGGTGGGGTAGTACCATTTTCCGCGATCCAAGCATCCCGGATATTTTCTAAGGTTGTCCGCTTGGGTCTGTCAATAGTTTGCACCTTCAACCAATAGCACCTCTGGGGTTGACGGACTAAATGTTGCTTCAAGCTGACAAAGACATCACGAGAATAGTTGACAAGTTGCAGATATTGCGCTTCATCAAAGATAGCGTAAATCCCAATTTTGCCTTGCAACTGCTGAGGCAAGTGACCAGTTTCGTCAAGATAGGGCAGATATGTTAGACTAGCGAGGGCTGGAATATTATTTGTCATGGCCTAGTTACTTAATTTTGCGGTAAATAGCACAGAGGCGACTGGGTTTGAAGATTTTGGCTTTGAACATGAAGTTGGGCGGGACGTTAACGATCGCATGTTCTTGGGAGTCATGATACTTTTCAAACTCCGGGGCCATGCCTTTGGGTGTCCCGGCGCTGTAGGGTACGGGTTGAAACAGGAACTCCGTAAACTCTACGGGAACTCCATTGAGTTGTTGACTCACTTGGTTTAAGAAAGCTTCACTTTGGAGTAAGCTAAAGAGAGTGGCTTTAGCCTCCGGGTCCAGGGTAAAGCTGAAGAGCAAAATTTTCAATGATTCTCAGAGACATTTACGGTATATGGGCGGCTGTAAGTACAGGTAGACAGGCGGATAAGCAATACCTCGCTGGGTCGATTGCTCAATCTTACCACAAGTGGTGTTGTCCAGAAACCGGTAACTTCTGCGAAACCGGGTTTCTGATGATGAGGACGCGCACCAGTCGGCTCAAAGTAGGGGGAGGGGTGTCTGTCGTATTTGAAAAGACTGGCGCTGGCAAGAAGCAAGCCTATGCCCTCTGCACGGAAGCACCATCGGACGGCAGTCTCGCAAGCTGGCAGTGGTATCCTGCCAGTACAGAGTCCCAATCTACGGGTTTTTACCATGCTATCTATCCCCGCAGCTGGTATGTTTATGAAAATGTGTTGAGTGCGGCTCTGACTTGCGAGCAGTTTTCCCCGATAATACCGGGAAATTACCAGGAAACCAGTTACCCAATTGCCATCTTTGAATGGACGGCCCACAACCCCACGGATACGCCCATTACTCTCAGTATTATGCTCACCTGGGAAAATACGGTGGGTTGGTTTACCAATCAGCTGAAGTCGCCAGAGGTGACTGTAAGGGATGATGGCAGCCCAGTATATGATTATCAGCCCCGCTGGGGGGAAAGTACGGATAATTACAATCGCTGGATCGAGAATAACTTTCGCGTCGGCTGTCTGATGAGTCGCTTGTCTACGACAAATATCCCCGTGGAAGGGGAAGGTCAATGGGCGATCGCGACGGTGAGCAATCCAGCGGTAGAGGTATTCTATCATAGTCGCTGGAAGCCAGGGGGGACGGGAGCGCAAATCTGGGAACCCTTTGCCACAACTGGGGAGTTGAGTGACTCGGAAGATGAAAGTCCGGCAGCTGCGGGGGAACGAATAGCTTGCGCGATCGCGGTGCGGTTTACGATTAGACCGGGACGGACTCGGAAAATACCTTTTATTTTAGCCTGGGACTTCCCGGTGACGGAGTTTGGGGTGAAGACTCAGGACTTGGCCCGATCGGGAGAGATGCCTTCGACGCAAATTGGGACGCAGATCGGTTATTATCGTCGCTACACGGACTTCTTCGGGCGGAACGGCAAAAATGCCTGGTCCATGGTTCGCACGGCCCTGAAGCACTCGGACAGTTGGAAAGAACAGATCCAAGCATGGCAGAAACCGGTGCTAGAAAACTGCGATCTACCGAACTGGTTTAAAATGGCCTTGTTTAACGAACTGTACCTGTTGACGGGGGGCGGAACTCTCTGGACTTCGGCGTCAGAAGATGACCCGGTAGGTCAGTTTGCAGTCTGGGAATCGGTAGATTATCGTTGGTATGAAAGCCTGGACGTGCGACTGTACGGTGCCTTTCCCTTGGTATACCTGTGGCCGAAACTGGAAAAAGCAGTGTTGCTGGCCTATGCCCGGGCCATTCCCACCTTCGATCGCAGGACTCGGGTCATTGGTTATAATCAAGTAAAAGCCGCGCGCAAAGTCATGGATGCGACTCCTCATGACTTAGGTGCGCCCAACGAACATCCCTGGGAGCAAACCAATTATACCAGTTATCAAGATTGCAATCAATGGAAAGATTTACCCTGTGATTTTGTCTTGCAAGTCTATCGAGAGTTTGTGCTGACAGGTAGCACGGATATAGAGTTTTTGCAAGAATGCTGGCCCGCTATTGTCGGAACTCTGAATTATTTGAAGACTTTTGATAAGGACGGGGATGGCATTCCGGAAAACTCAGGGGCACCAGACCAAACCTTTGATGACTGGCAACTGCAAGGTGTGAGTGCTTATTGTGGAGGGTTGTGGTTGGCGGCCCTGTCCGCAGCAGTGGCGATCGGGGAAATGGTAGGTGATGCTGCTACCATAGCTGAATATCAAACATGGCTAGAACAGGGGAAAGAAATCTATCAAGAGAAACTCTGGAATGGCGAATTTTACCAACTGGATAGTGAAAGCGGTTCGGATGTGGTCATGGCAGACCAGTTATGCGGTCAATTTTACGCCCAACTGCTGGGATTACCAGATATCGTACTCCGATCGCGTGCCCAATCAGCTCTGAAAAAGATATACGAAGCATGTTTCGTGAAATTCAATCAGCAGCACTCCGAGAAACTGGGAGTAGCAAATGGCGTGCGATTGCGCTGCGCGCACGCTACGCGAACGGACGGCACTGCGTCAAACCCGGATGCAACTCATCCATTAGAAGTATGGACGGGAATAAACTTTGGACTAGGGGCATTTATGCTACAAATGGGAATGAAAGAGGAAGCAATGACAATTGCCGAAGCAGTAGTAAGACAAATATACCAGAAGGGGTTACAATTTAGAACGCCAGAAGCGATAACTGCGGCAGGGACATTTCGTGCGAGTCATTACTTGCGGGCAATGGCAATATGGGGGATGTACGTCGTGGGGCAGGCGTCTCGCCTGCCCTAGGGCGGGGGTCTCGCCTAACTACCTTCAAACCTCGCCAACAATTCTTCACGAGACAATTCCAGCAGTATCGGGATATATTCTGCTGCCGATAATGTTAATAATGGCGGGATAATTGCTTCTAGTTGTGGATCGATTTCACCAAAGCGTATACGCAGGATACATGCATGCGATCGCTGACTGGCGTTCTCTCATGATACCTTGCTGGAAACCTTGCTGGAAACCTTTATCCGTAGCATTTTCCAGTCGTTTTAAGTACAGAGGAGATAATTTCATCGATTTTATCTTGGTCGTCTTCATCGGACTGGTTCAGTTGGATTAATTTTTTTCTTTTTTGCTCGATTGACCCCAAAGACAATTCATGTTTATGGGGTCAGTTCTCGATGTCGGTTGTCAGATGTCGGTTTCAGTTATCCACCAACCGCTAATTACCTTCAAACCTCGCCAACAATTCTTCACGAGACAATTCCAGCAGTATCGGGGTATATTCTGGTGCCGATAATGTTAATAATGCTGGGATAATTGCTTCCAGTTGCGGATCGATTTCACCAAAGCGCATACGCAGGATACTTTCGATCGTGTACTGGCGTTCCCTCATAAGTTGCTGGAGACCTTGCTGGAGACCTTGCTCGGTAGCTGTTTCCAGTCGTTTTAAGTACACGGGAGATAATTTCATAATCAAATCTTCGTCATCTGTATCCAAATCTGCTTCATTCCGTTGACGTGCTTCTAAGACAAAAAGCAGGTCATACACTAATTCTAGCGTATTCTCTCGTAATGGGTTATCCTCTGAGAGTGCTTCTAGTTCCCTCATTGCTTGTTCTTGAACCTTACCCCTCCCTAAAATTCGCAACCACATTGTTTCTGGGGTACGGGGCAGTTGATGAATAGCTATCAGACCGGTTTTCAAGCCTTCTCCCAAAGAATATATGCCACTCATCCCAATTGCTGTATCCGGTTGGGCCGGAAAGCTTTGCAGCATTTCCTGAGAAATTGTCGGAGTTATTATCCACACCTGAGGGTATTCCGCTTCTGCTATGGTCACATTTTCGCGCCTGGCCCGGCGTGCTAATAAAGAATGATAGTCATACATTTTCCCCATACATTCGCGAATTTCATTTTTTTCGACAGCATTGCGGAATACCTCAAAACCCGCGGCACCTTTAACCGCCAGTTGTCCCAGTAAACCTATCTGTTCCGCCTTGGAGGCCGCGTCAGCAGCAGGGATAAAGAACACATCTATTTGTCTGACTTCCGATGTAATTTTTTTGCTGATTTCTACCTCTCCCAGGAGATTTAATAATTCCCAGAGATATTGTTTGGCAAATTGATCGTGGACTAAGCGAGTCATTTATTGTAGCATCATGTCTGATTAATACCCATCATTATCTCATCTGTAGGTTTGGTTGACCCACGTTACCCAAGGAATAAAGAATAAATTTTATCGCAATCTGGACTATTGAGAATAGTTACTATTTTTGGGATTAAGGACAAGGCAGGCTGGTTGTTGGAAATTACGGCGGCGATCGCCCTATTGCTGATACAGAGGCTTACGTATTTAACCGGTGTGACAATGGCCGATCGCTCTAGTATCACCGGCACATGCACAGAGTTGATACCTGCCTCCTTGCCAAGCTTTGTCTATGAACCGGTGGTTGCTGCTGCCCGATGAGCGATCGCCTTAATGGGCGACAGCTTATGCTATAGTAGAAGAATGGCACTGAAATCAACTTGTCAGTGGTCAGCGGTCAGCGGTCAGTGGTTAGTAGATGAGTAATTAGCATTAGCAACAGGAATGAGAAAAAGACGAAATTTGTGGTTATTTGTATTGAGTTTGGCATGCGTGCTGCTGATCCAAGTCCATGCGATCGCCAAAAAGCATGTGAATGCAGAAGTAGGGGTAAAGCAAGTAGCAAATCTAGAGGAAATAGAGAAAAAGGTAGAGGCCGTGCCCCCCGGGTTTTCGCCGTGCGTCCGGGGGGCACGGGAGGAAAGTGATGAAGAAGGGCAGCTAAAACGATTTGAGGAAGTAGTCAAAGATGCCGAGAAGTTAGAGGGTTTATTCACAGTTTACCGCCAGGATAAAAAAGGTAAACTATATCTAGAAATAAAGCCAGAACAGCTGGATAAAAACTACCTGGGGGTGATAACGCTATCCACAGGTATAGGGGAGGCCGGGATATTAAAGGGCATGCCGATCAGGGAAATATTGTTTCAATTTCGTCGGTTACAGAACAAAGTGTAGTTTGTGGTTCCGAATATCAACTTTAGGGGGAGTGAAGACGATCGGGTGCAGCGAACGATCTCTCGATCGTTTAGCGACTCAGTGCTGTACAGCATAAAAATAGAAAGTATTCATCCAGAACGAAAGACATTGCTGATCGATCTGGGGAGTCTGATGCTAGGACAAAGAGACATAGGTAATTTGTCATCGGTAGTGAGAAAAATGTTAGGAAATAGACAGAAATAAATCCTATTTCGGCGAGGCCAAAGCCTTTCCATTAAATGTAGAGATAGAGTCAGTTTACGGGTTTAAGAGTGCGTCCGGTGCAGGTGCAGATATTCCCAGCTTGCCAGACAGTCGGGCCTTTAGCCTATCAGTACATTATAGTCTGTCAGAACTGCCAGTCAATAACGGCTACCGTCCCCGGGTGGCGGACGAACGGGTGGGCTATTTTGTGACAGCATACAAGGACTTAGGCAACGATAACCGGAAAGATCCATTTGTGCGTTACATCAACCGCTGGCATCTGGAGAAAAAAGATCCATATTCGCCGCTGTCGCCGCCGAAACAGCCGATCGTATTTTGGATTGAAAATACGGTGCCAGATGAATACCGGGAGGCGATCGCTCGAGGCGTGCTAATGTGGAATCGGGCATTTGAAAAGGCAGGTTTCTCGAATGCGATCGAGGTGCGGCAGATGCCAGATGATGCTCAATGGAACCCGGAGGACGTGCGCTACAATACGATCCGCTGGACGACTGCCCTTTGAGGTGATTCCGGTGCAGAAACAAAGGGAGGCATTGAGTGCTATTGCAGAGTACGTGTTTGCATCAGATGCCTTTCAATTTTCACCCCAACTGTTGAATCAGTTAGCACCGTCCCGCTGGTGGCACTGGGGAACAGTTCCCGCCGTGTTCCGACTGGATTATCCGATTAGCGATCGCCTGTTTTTCGTGCAACGGGTAGTGTTGCGATCGCTCTTAGCGGCACCGCGTTTGAGCAGGATGCGAGACTTAGAATTGAAGGCAGCACCCGAAGAGGTCTTGATGCTGCCTGAATTATTTGATACATTGCAAAACAGTATTTGGACAGAAGTAGCGCAAAAGGACCAAGAGAATATTTCCAGTATCCGCAGATCCTTACAGCGAGAGTATGTAGAAATATTAAGTGCAATGGTGCTCCGTAAATCCCGAGTTCCTGAAGATGCACGCACCCTGGCATGGTATCATTTAGGTCAACTGCGTTCGGACATCGACAAGACCTTGAGAAGAAGGGGCCGGAGTTTCGATACCTATACCAAGGCCCATTTGGCCAAAACCCGCGATCGCATTGACAAAACCTTGTCTGCCCCCCTACAATCCAATTAATTTTGTGAATGGCTAATTGTTAATTGCGAATGGCTAATTGCGAATGGCAATGAACAACTATCAACAAAGAAGGGAAAATCATGGATTTAGGAATCATAGCAGCGATCGGGTATGGAGTGCTGGCCCTGGGAGGTGGTATCATGGGATACGTGAAAGTCAAGAGCAAGATTTCTCTAATTTCCGGTACCGTTACCGGTTTATTGCTGCTGGTAGCTGGGGCGATGCAATTAATGGGAATGTCAGTGGGGCTAATTTTAGCCGAAGTAGTAACAGGGATCTTAATAATTACATTTGGAATGCGGTTGTTCAAAACCGGCAAATTTATGCCTGCCGGGTTGATGATTATAGCTGGTGTGGTAGCCTTAGGGGCGATGCTTTCCCCGATGTTTATTTAAGTGCTGGTCGTGCCGCCTACAATGGCAAATCCAATCTAAAACCAGGTAGAACATTTTCCCCAGATAAGCTGAGAAACCCGGTAAGTTAAGAGTTACCGGGTTTCTGGATCTTCGGTTTATTTATACCTGCCTACTTACCACCCCTGATCGCCATCGGGTGCCTTGCCACCACTGGCGATCGCTCTGCAATTCTTCACATAAGCGAATCCAGCTGCCGATTTTGCAGCTGGATTCGCGTGAGAATATGGCGGTTAATGCCGCGAGTTTCCCTTTACTTCGACCAATAATGAATCCTGCTTCGACGTTTTCCTTACCCTGCTTCCGCTAGGAATAAGTGAAGTTTTTTAAGGAAAACTGCTTGCTATCAGCTGTTGCCAACGCCTCACCGTTTTCTTTTTGATAGGTCGTTTCTGGTTGCTCAAAACCCTCTTGCCTGCCATGACTGTACGACCAGCCCCACCTATAAATACACGGCCCTATCTCCCCTGGGACAAGAGCTCTAGCAGAGATATCGAAGTACCTGCATGTCCAAGGATTACTACAGAACAGCGCAAATTCCCCATTATTTACCCTGTTTTGAGCTACGGAGGTAGCACCCGTAATAGCTAGCATGGTAGTTGCAATCGAAGTAGCTATCAAGCTTTTCTTGTTGATTTTCATGTTTTTCATAGGTTATCAACCTCTAACTTCCCTGATTTGTTTTATCCTATTCGGACCGAACGCCCGCCTCGACATCGGTGGGTCGTTTTTGGGCAGTACCGCCGACAGTCTACTGTTTGATGATGGTAGCTTCTACAGTGCTACCAATCCAGAAGCACGGCCATTACTGACGATTAATGTTCCCATCGGTTTGCAGTTGGGACCGAACTCTGGTTCAATTCGAGTGCTGGGACCAGGACATAATCTGACCCAACAAAGTTTCGCCGTGATTCGAGACAACAGACCTACCGGTGTAGCAGTAGCACCAGGCAATACCTTAGTTGGTCATGAAGTTCATCTCGAAGGAGGTAATCTTACTGCTATTGATGGACGAGTCGAACTGGGTGGGGTAGTCGAAGGGAGGGTAGAAATTGTCCCAGCATCAGGCGGTTTGAAATACGACTGTGCTATCTCCAAAGGAGACATTCGGCTGTCTGGGGCTGCATCGATAGATGCAAGTGGTGCTGGGGGTACAGTGCAGTTAGTGGGACGACAGATTCAGTTGCGAGAAGCTGCGGCGATCGTTTCCAATGCCACTGGCCCTGCTGATAGTGGTCCGTTTGTCGTGTGTGCCACCGAGTCAGTGGAAATGATTGGAGATTCAAACCCAGAAGCCTTCCCCACTGGTTTGTTCAATCAAGTGGAACAGGATGCCACTGGCAACAGTGGTGAACTAACGATCGTCACGGGGCGGTTGAGGATCGCGGATGGGGCCCTGGTGATTAACAGTACGGCAGGACTTGGGAGTACAGATCCTCTCCAGGTGACGGCAGATGTGGTGGAACTCAGCGGGAACCAGGGAATTAATGTATCGGGTTTGTATTCTCAGGTGCTTCCCCTTGCTACGGGAGGCAACTCTGGGAACATGACAATTTTTACTGGACGCCTGCTACTTCTTGATGGCGGCGTCATTAGTACAGGTACCTTTGGGGAGGGAAATGCAGGAGATTTAATAATTCGAGCAACTGAGTCCGTAGAACTGAGAGGTATAGATTCGGGCAGTGCGAATCGTTTTGGCGTAAGTCTGAAATATGGCGATCGCCGGGCTGGTTAATACCAGCAACTCTGGTCATCATGGGGGTTCAATTCCCCTTCCCCCAGGTACGGGAGTGACCGCGTGAGGTGCTGCGGAGTAACATTACCGTGGTGCCTCCCGAGGACAAATGTAGGATAAGGTCTCAGCCCAGAGACCGACGCCGCATGGCTGCGCCACGCTGCGCGATCGGAAAGAGGCTCATGGTTAGAGCAAGCGAATCCCTGTAAGCATCGTCATCTTAAACAAGCGAAAAGAGGCTG
The DNA here is from genome assembly GCA_963921275.4 of uncultured Hormoscilla sp. Lineage (GTDB taxonomy): Bacteria > Cyanobacteriota > Cyanobacteriia > Cyanobacteriales > Desertifilaceae > Hormoscilla. The sequence continues at coordinate 1,555,785 of OZ001293.3, forward strand.
ACACGCTTGGTGCAAAATGCGCACGCAGTCCGCGTATCAGTGGTTGCACGTCACTGATATCGTACCCGAAATGACTGCCGGTGTATAGGGGAGACCTAAAAGCCTCGTGAAATGATACCAGGGAACGTTCCGGACAAGAGCGGTGCTGTCCAGATGGACAAGTCAGATGTGCGTCCGCGTAGCGTGCGCGCAGCGCCTAGCGCATGCCCGCGTGGGGAGGGAGGTCCTAAGAAGCTAATGCCCGGGGTAATGCCTGTGGATATGCAGACGTAGGACGGATATGGTAAAAAGCTCTAGGAGATAGTAGCCCTCTAAACGTGCTTAACCAGTGGCAACACTAGGTAGTAATGATGGACTGAAATCCTAACCGGGTAAAAAATTTAGAGGCCCCATACGGGCACCTGTTAGTAAAGAACGGTCATAGTGGTTTTCTAGTTCTCCCCCGTAAACCTTCCGGAGTTAGGTACTCAACTAGTTCATGACTGACCATAAAGGGGCTATATTTCATAGGGCAAGGGACAACGGGAGTAATCCCTAGTAATCCTACCCGTGACAAGGGTTTACCAACCAGTAGCCGTGTGCGGTGAAAGTCGCTCTTCAGGTTCCGAATGGGAGGATTGTCCCGCGAGGGACAGCTCGACCCCGACCACTTATTTGGTGAAACCCTGGTGAGAGAGTCTAGCAGCATTTTCAGTACTGGCGGTTTTTCTCCTGGCAGCAGTAAGCTGCCCGACACGGTCACGGGCAGGGCAGGCAAGATCATGATCGATACGGGACAGTTAATCCTCTCAGATGGTGCTTTAATTGTGTCGTCAACTGCCAGAAATCAGGACGGTGGCAACTTAACAATTCGAGCCACTGATTCCGTAATCCTTAGAGGAAACAATCCCTCTGCTAAGGTGATTTATGAAAAAGAAAGTACCAGCCGAAACAAGTACATAAAAATTCAAAAACATGTGTTAGGCGGATGTTTTGCACGTCACGGGAGAGTCGCATAAATAACTTAACAAAAATTTACAGCCGTTGCGCTGCGCTCACCTACTTATCCTTAAAAGGTTATAATTGAGCAAAAGGAAGTCTGTGGATTACTAGATGAGTCAAGCTCTTTCCCCCCAAGAATTAAGTTCTGAGCAAATTGCTGACATTCATTTGGCAACGCGCGAAGATGCATGGAGCAGAGCGCCGATAGCGCTGCGCTGGGGGCGCAGCCATGCTTTTCAGGCTGAAATGGCAATCAAATACTGTCGAGGAAGTGCTCGTCAAAGTGAGAGAGTGTTTGGCTGGAAACAAACCGCTGTCGCTTTGGGACTAGCAGAACGGCGAACAGGCATTACCTGTGTGGGAGCCCAGTCAGCCCATAGCGGCAGAAAACCCTGGGAAGAAAAGTATCCCTCAGCAGCCGAAGCTCTACGGCAGTTAGCTGAAGCTCATGTCCAACAGCGATCCACTTTTAACAGCACCATCGGCTATACCAGCGGAGGTGCAACTGAAGCGATCGCACAATTAAAAGTTCTCGAATTTCCAGCAATTACCCGGGAGCATCTCAATGCAAGCCTTTTGGCATTAAACACTGCTAATTGCTAATGGGTGCATCTAAATTTAGCTTTCGATATCTCTGCTCCTTGCTCTTGTCCCAGGGGACTCGGCACACAGGAGACATCGCGTCTTCAAAAATTATCAGGAATTACTAATCCCTCCTTATCTTCGGAGTCCCCCTTGTCCCCCTTGTCCCCCTTGTCCCCCTTCTTTTTGCTTCTATGAGATGCACCCAATTACCCTCTGTCAGCACTATGGCGGAGGTACTTAATCCTATGGGCTATCGCCTGGATCCAGTGGTGAAAGCAAAGCCTCAAAAAACAATTCTCCTTACTGATGCAATCTTTGACAATATCAAAGCTAAAGCTAAAGAGCTATCCTCTGAATATACCTCATGTCAAGTCAGACGTTTGTCTGTAGACTCTAAAGCCACTGTCAAGCTTGGCGATTATTCTCCTGGGGGTTTGACACGAGGAAATACTCAAGCAGCAGACCATGATATGGGGAGTAAAGAAGCCGATATTCCCAAAGGAATCCTTGAGGAAGATAGTGGGCAACTTTTCATTACTTTTGGTAGCGACTATAAAACTAGCGACTGAGAGCGTTGATTGTTTTGAAGAATGGTGGCAATGTCCACCCAAGAGCAAAAAGACTGTGAATTGATTCAAGGAAAAATTGACAACATAAAGTAGTGGTGTAAGGACTCAATTTCTCAAGGAAATGGTGGAATAAGTTGACACAATTGGCAAGACCATTCAATTACTCTACTATCCCCCTTACCATAGCAAGTATAATCCCATTGAACGCTGTTGGGGCCTTCTCTCATGGGAATGGAACCTTGCTGTCAGATGTTGAAACTATGCTGGGCGTCTAGTATGACTTGGAAGGGACTTCATCCGATTGTTAACTTGAGCTTGAAGCTTTACCAAAAAGGAATTTCCGTGATCCTTAAAAGCGATGCGCTCGATTGAAAAACGACTTGAAGGTAATCCCCTTTTGCCTAAATGGGACATTCTGATTCGTCCCGGGTACTTTCTTTTCTGTAAATCACCTAACCCTTTCAGGGAAACGAAAAGCTCTTTCTTGTCGTCAGGAGTCAATTCACTGTCATTGAGTGGAAATCCATTTCGACCCAGAGCTAATGGCGGTGATATTACTATCGACACGGGATGGTTAATCCTTGCCGATGGGGCGCGGATATCTGCGGAGACTCAAGGGATTGGCAATGCAGGGAATTTGTCCATCCGGGCCTCTGAGGGAGTACAGTTGAGGGGAGTTGACAATGAGGGTCAGGGCAGTTCCTTGCTTACCACAGTCTCACAAAGCGCGATCGGGGATGCGGGAGCCATCACCATAGAAACAGACAGGTTAATGGTCGCTGATGGGGCGAGCATTTTATCGGAGACTCTGGGCAACGGCAATAGCGGTAATGTAGTAGTACGGGCCCAGTTTTTGCGCGCTCAAAATCAGTCCCAACTCAGTGTCAGCTCGCAAATACCAGAGAATTTTGGGGCGGGGACTTTGGAGATTGTGGCGGACAAAATAGAACTGGAAAATCAAGCTAGTTTCCGGGCCGAAACAGCAGCAGGCGATCGGGGGAACATTAACGTCGAAAGCCAAGATTTGCGATTGCGCCGCGATGCCTTTATCAGCACGAACGCTACCGGAACGGCAACGGGGGGCAATATTACCATCAATGCTGATACGATCGTCAGTTTGTCGAACAGCGATATTAGCGCCAATGCTATACAAGGATCGGGGGGAAATATATTTATTGGGACTTCTGGGATATTTCTATCTCCTGATAGCGAAATAACGGCTACTTCTGAGTTTGGGGTGACGGGAACGGTGACCATCTTCAACCCCGAGGCGGATACTAGTGGTGGGTTATTGAAGCTGCCAGAAAACCCAGTTGATGCGTCCAGTCTGCTGGGAAAAGACTTCTGTGAAGTGAGTAAAGATAGCTCTTTCATCATTACTGGACGAGGTGGCATACCTGCGAATCCCCACGACTATCTCTCTCCTAACTCTGTGAGGGTTAACTTGGTGGATCCGGTAATCTCTGATGATTCTGCCACATCATCTTCAGAAAATGTCTCTCGTCGAAGAGTGCGACCTGAAGTCAATTGGAAAAGGGAAAGGCCGATTGTCGAAACCACAGGTTTTGTGCAACATCCCGATGGGACGATCGAGCTAGTTGCCGATGCGTCCGCTGGGCCAAGTGTGTTAAAACCCGTTAATTGTCATGATTTAGCAAGAGATGGCTAACGAACGCTCTCCTTTTTTTAACAGGAGTTACCGCACAAGTTTAACCATCGCGACAGGCGATCGCCCCATTAGGGTGCTGCTATCATCTAATACCAATGCCAAGATGCTAATGACTAATATCTATTCTCTATTCTTGTATTATATCAACATATTAATCAATGTAAATGGACTGAATATAAAAGGCGCTCGCGCCATCTCAGACAAAAGATTAATCAGCTTCGCCAATGAGAGTGAAAGCTGCCCAGTCTTCGGGGTTGGGGTATTGTTGCATGGTGGCGAGAATTGCCTGACGCAGGGCTTGGGCTTTATCGGTGGTGCGCTGAAGATTTTGATAAAAGGAGACCATCAAATATTTGGTAGGGTCATCGAGGACTTTCCACAGAGAGACGACTAAACTGGGAACCCCTGCGGCAATAAAAGAACGAGATAGTCCAATCACCCCATCGCCACTGATGCGCCCCCGGCCCCTGTCGCAGGCACTCAGCACTACAAGTTCAGCAGTTAACTTCAAATTGATGATTTCTCGCGCTGTCAAAAAGCCATCCTCTTTACCAGAAGGGGTGAAGGTAAGGGCACTTTGAAAGCCTCCAATTTTATCCAGCAAGCCATGAGTAGCCAAGTGAATATGCCTTGCATCTACCATCTGTTGTACTACTGCCGGTTCTGTAGCTTGGCTGCCAATCAGGGGTTGACTGCCCAGCAAGGAAGCGATCGCCTTTGCTTCTGCTTCGGCCCCAGGCAAACTAGATAGCTGTTTCATGGGCTCATTGAGCCTAGTCTGCAAACTGGGCATGGCAGGATTGCCTACCACCAAATTCTGTCCCGAACTGCTTTGTGGCAAGCGTTGTCGTTGTTGGCGAGTTAAGTCCAGCACTTGAATTGCTGGTGCTGTCAGGAGCGTATGCTTTTCAATCAGATATTTGTTGTTGGCATCCAGCAAAGCCGGAAAAGGTACCAGAAATAAGCCATCTTGAGGGATAAGGTAACGCGGGCTTCTGGGTTTGGGGGCAGCAAATCAGCAATAGGTGCAATCAAAACTTGATGCAGTTGCTGGAGTTGTTGTTTGTGTCGGCAAGACCGACGCCAGAAGCAACGGGCCCGAGAAATTACTTTTGTTAAGGTATTATCCAGCTGGCTGAGGTTGCTGCGACGAAAGGTGATTTTACCATCAGGCTGAATTACCCAAATATACAGGCCGATCGCCCGAGGTGGCGATTTACTAAATTTGAGCAAACTTTGCCTGGGGCGATCGTAGATAACGGAGTATTGCACCAAAGTCGAATTCTGGGCTTTAGCAATGTCTCGCAGTTGGCCGATAGTTGGCGCAGGTGCGAGGGATTGAGATTTGGGGTCAGCCCCTAAATTAAGGGTTAATAAATCCACAAAAGCACGGGCGCGACCTGCTTCTGCAAGCACTAAAGCTTCATCAGTGCGGTTTTGAGCCACTAACATTTCTTGCTGGGTCCGGTAGATATCCGATGCCCATTCCCGGATGTTAATATTCAGGTCATCCCGACTCATCGCGAACAGATTAGTATTGCCCAATACTTGGCTTAGCAAGCGGGCGTGAATTTTCAGGGCAGACTCTAAATTTCGGCCAGCCGCTGTAAACTTCCCTGCCCGAAATTGAATAGTGCCTAAATGTCCTAAGGCCCAGGCTTGAGAAATATCAGCATCCCCTGCAGATTCCTGGTTCATCTCTTGATAAAGCCCGAGACTTTGCTTTTGTAAATCGATCGCCTTTGGATAATTTTCCAGATGGGCGTAGGTGCGGCTGAGATAATCTAGAGATTAAGCTTGCCGGAATTGGCTCAAATATTGGTTGTCGCTATTTTTGGCGATCACCAAACTTTCTGCTAACAGAGAAATCACCTTCTGAGAGTCACCCAAGGGGGCATAGAGTAGGGCCAATTGTTGCAATGCTTGCCATTGACCTTGGATGTCTCCCCCCTGTCGCGCCAACTGCAACGCTTGTGTTTGAGATGCGATCGCCCGGTCAGCTTCATTAATCACGTGAGACCAACTACTTTGGGTTTGCAGGACAATAGTTTCCAACCGAGGGTCTCCCGATGCTCGGGCAACTGCTAGCATGCGATCGAGGGTAGCTTTCAGTTTGGTTTTCTGTTTTGCTGCCCCGTAAGCACTCGCTAACTGACTTAGGGTTAACACCTCTTGCAAGGGGTCATTCAGTTCCTGCACCAAAGGTAAATATTGTTCGTAAGCTGCAATTGCTTTTGGATATTCTGTATTTGCCAGATAAGCTAGAGCCAGCTTTCCTAAGACAATGCGTTCTATGTTGCGATCGGCACTCCCTCTTGCCAGTTGTAACTGTTCTTCGTAGAATTCGATTCCCTGGTAATCTCCCAACTTGCTGTAGGCATTACCTAGCATAGTCAGCACATTTTCTATTATCGCATATTCTTTAATTTCCGTCGCGATCGCCCAAGCTTTTTGATAAACTGCAACTGCTTTCTGGTATTCCCCCATGTATTGATAAGCCTGTCCTACCCCTGTCCACACCCGTAATTCTTGCAGTCTCTCTCCCGATTGTCGTGCTATTGCCAAATTGCTTTCAAATTGATTAATTATTTCCCGATAATATTCTCGTAATTGTTCCGATTCTTGGGCAACAATCATCTGCCTATATCCCAAACCAAACAGTAAAACCACGAGACTAATTAATTTGATTAATGTATGATTTTTCCTTGCCATTTTATTTCCTCAAAAATCTTCTCAATTTTTCATTCTCAAGTTAAACATTAAGCTGTCGTTCATTTAAATTGCATAGGCCGATCTGCTGAGATCCTTGCTCTCAAAGACTTTCCCAATTTTGAATTTTGAATTTTGAATTGCTTAGGTGCCCACCCTACTATTTATTCTCGACTGAGGCGAATTTCACGAGCTTTGTCTAAGCTAGCACTAGCCTCCTCCGGGCGATCGAGTGACTGCAACAGATGACCCCGAACCTCCCAAGCTTCATAGTAGTCAGGTTCAATTTCAATCGCTTTGTCTAAGCTAGCGATCGCCTCTTCTAACCTATCCAATTTTTCTAGAGCCTGACCCAGATCGTACCAAGCTTCTGGGAGGTTTGATTGCAATTTAATCGCTTTATCAAAACTCTCGATCGCCTCTTCGTAGCGTTCCAACTCAAATAAAACCTCACCTCTGCTATACCAAGAAAGGTAAAAATCTGGTTTCAATTCTAGCACGCGATCGAAGCTAGAGAGGGCCTCATCGTAGCGTTCTAAATCAAACAGAGTCTTGCCTCGATTGTACCAGGAATCTTGGTTATCTGGTTTATATTCAATGGCGCGATCGAAGCTAGACAGCGCCTCTTCATATCGGCTTAAATCGTATAGAGCAAAGCCACGATTGTGCCAGTAAAGGTAGTCCGAGGGATTAATTTCGGTAGCTTTATCCCAGCTAGCGATCGCCTCTTCGGGACGTGACAAATTAAACAAGGCCATGCCTCGGTTTAACCAAGCAGACTCGTCATCCTCTTGGCAAGCAATGGCGCGATCGAAGCTAGAGAGTGCCTCATCGTAGCGTTCTAAATTAAACAGTGCTACGCCTCGGAATTTCCAGACTTGGCCGTCCGATGGTTTAATTTCCAGAACCTTGTCCCAGCTAGCGATCGCCTCATCCGGGCGTCCTAAATTAGTTAGCACGTAGCCCCGCATCTGCCAAGCTGCATGTAAGTTTGGTGAAAGGGCGATCGCCTTATCTAATCTCGCGATAGCCTCCGAGAAACGTCCCAAATTCGCCAGGGCCACCCCTCGGTTGTTCCAAGCATCAGGAAAATTAGGTTGAATGGCGATCGCCTTCTCATAGCTAGCGATCGCCTTATCAAAGCGTCCTAAATTCATCAACGCCAAGCCCAGATTATTCCAAGCTTCTTGCTTGTCAGCTTTGATCGCCAGGGCCCGCTCGTAGCTTGCGATCGCCTCTTGGTACTGTTCTAAATTCATCAGCGCCAAGCCCCTATTATACCATGCTTCGTCGTAGTCAGGTTGAATTTGACAAGTTTTTTCCCAACTAGCAATAGCAGCAGCCAAATCACCCGCATTATATTGTTTATTACCCTGATTGAACCAAGCAGTAGCTTCATCAGTAGCAGCAGGCTGTCGAGCGATTATTGTCTGAATAATTACTTGTGGATCTGTAGTTTCAATTCCTAGCTGCTGCGCCATTTGCGCAACTAAGTTGGAGTCTTGCTGCAACAGCACCAATAATTCATCCAGACTAATAGGTTTGGTCTCTGGTACAGTCGAATTAGCATCAGGTCCGTCATATTCCCAGATTTCAGCATCCTCCTGGTTTGGTCTAGACAGCTGCATCCCGATTTCATAAGCCGTCGCTCCAATTTGCTGGATAGAAGGGATAGCCCTCGTCTGGTCCCCCAGCTGCATCATCCGCGCTGCCAACTGCTGATTCGGTGCCGGTGCGGCGTCCCCTGGGTAGTGCGAGTAGCGCTCCCAGGGGACGCCGCACGCCAGGAGCTTTTCTCCAAAGCGCCCCAGCCATTCTACCCATTGCTCCGGCTTGCCCCGGTCCGACAGCTTCTCAAAAAACTGTAATATGCGATCGGGCTGCCAGCCCCGTGCCACCCCTTCTAGCAACTGCTCGAACAAAAATTCATAATCAGCATCCGTCAGGGGCGGGGACTCTCCAGGGGATTTTGTGGACTCTCCGGACTGGTTGGTGTCGTCCCCGTCAAACAACCGCTGCCATAATTTAATCATTTGCCCTCCTAGAACTCATTGCTCCTTAATTTTAAGCGCGAGCACGATAACGAAAGATGAGCAGTCACATATAAAATAAGATAAGATACAATTCATTGTATGAACCAGATTTGATTGACAGAATATAAGTTATGGCACTGCCTATAGTAGCGATTATTGGACGCCCGAATGTAGGAAAGTCCGCGATGGTGAATCGTCTGGCGGGCAATCAGCAGGCGATCGTACATGACGAACCGGGAATAACCCGCGATCGCACCTATCGGACCGCCTTCTGGCAAGACCGGGAATTTCAGGTGGTGGACACTGGCGGCTTAGTATTTGACGATGATACCGAATTTTTGCCTCTGATCCGAGAACAGGCAATGGCAGCATTAGCAGAAGCAAGTGCGGCCCTGTTCGTCGTGGACGGACAAGCTGGACCAACCCCAGCAGACGCCGAAATTGCCCAATGGCTGCGCCAACAATCGGTACCAGTGCTGCTAGCGGTGAATAAATGCGAATCGGTAGAACAAGGACCGATCCAGGCGACCCAATTTTGGGAACTAGGTCTAGGGGAACCCTTCCCCCTGTCCGCCATTCACGGCAACGGTACCGGGGAATTGCTGGACGAGTTGATCTCTCACTTGCCTCTGGTATCAGAAATTCCAGACATCCAGGAAACCAAAGTCGCGATCGTCGGACGCCCGAATGTCGGCAAATCCAGTTTATTGAACGCCTTTCTGGGGGAAAAACGGGCCATTGTCAGTCCCATATCAGGCACTACCCGGGATGCCATTGATACTGTAGTAGAACGGGATGGGAAAAGATACCGATTAATTGACACCGCAGGGATTAGAAAAAAGAAAAACGTCGAGTACGGTGCAGAATTCTTTGGCATCAATCGTGCCTTCAAAGCTATTCGGCGCTCGGATGTGGTATTGTTGGTAATCGATGTTATAGATGGCATCACCGAGCAAGACCAAAAACTAGCCAGTCGCATCGCCGACGAGGGACGGGCATGCGCGATCGTGGTCAATAAATGGGATGCGATCGAGAAAGACTCCTACACGCTCTTCGATTATCAGAGACATGTCAAAGACCGGCTATATTTTCTCGATTGGGCAGAAAGCATTTTTGTCAGCGCCATCACGGGTCAGCGAGTCAAAAAGATTCTGGATCTGGTGGACAAAGCGGCAGAACAGCACCAGCGGCGGGTGAGCACCTCTGTAATTAATGAAGTGCTACAGGAAGCTATCAGTTGGCACTCTCCCCCAACCAACCGACAAGGACGACAGGGCAAAATCTATTATGGCACTCAAGTCAGGAGTCAGCCACCGACGATCGCCCTATTTGTGAATGACCCCAAACGCTTTAACGAAAACTACCGGCGGTACATAGAGGGTCAGTTACGGCAAAATCTGGGCTTTACCGGGACACCAATACGCTTGTTGTGGCGGGGCAAAAAAGCAAGGGATGTCGAAGATGTGACCGTCAACAGAGCCGTCCGCGTATAAGCTATGGTAAACGGGGAGCATCCATATTTGCCAAAATAGCCTCCGGGGATCTCGCGCAGTGCCCGACAGGGCATGCATTCGGGCGAAAAAATTATGACATAAATCGACAAATAAACGATTCCGTTTGCTTCGCCCGCCGCGTCGTGAGATGCACCTTCAGTGGCTCATACTTGTAGAGAACTACCCCATTTTATAAATGGGCTCTGATTTATGCTAGCTATAACCTAAGTTGCTACCTATAGAAAATCAAGGTCAAAAGCAACCAAAATCATCCCATATCGCCTTGTAATTTACCAAAATGGCATTTTGGTGGATTCAATTGCCAAAAATGGCTGTTTCGGACGGAGAAATTTTTATAGGTAGCAACTTGAGTTAGCTATAATATAAATTATTATCTGCTGAAGTGGTGCGAGTTATGGCAAACAGGTCAAATATAAAAATAATTGTAGGTGCAGGAGCTACCATCATCGCGGCTCTAATACCGCTGATATGGAATCAGTGGATAAAGCAGAAGCTGTCTAGTCTTGAAAAGGTTTATCAGATAAAAGATCAATTTGTGCTCCGATGTAATAGTCAAGGTCAGACTTGTGACAAAATATACGAACGAGAAATCCCTACCAGTGGAACGATCGAAATAGAGTATCGGGTTCCTTCAATCCCCGGCTCCACCCACTGCTCACCTATTAAAGTCACTTTCTTGCTGAACGGGAAACAATTTTACACGAGTTCAATCTTGGGTTGGTCGAATGCGCCCGATGAGTTCTCGCAGTGGCCACTAACCACGAACTTGATTTCAGCGCCAGAAGCACCGTCGGGCAATAATATGATTGGTATCCGGGCGACGGGAGAGCCGTTTGGGTGTAACAAGGGACGTCTTTCGGGCTGGGGAGGAGATGTGCGAATCCAGTATTCGCTACCTGATTAATTAAGGTCAATCATGGGGCTCATTAATCGCCAGTCACCAGTCCCCATTCCCCAGTCCCCATTCACAAATCACCAGTCACCATTCAAAAATCTTAGTCAATGGACTTACTGCGTAGTCTCCCGATCGGGCTATATCTCGAACAACCGGTTACCTGGCTGCACCGGATAGACCCCAGAGTGAAACTCGGCTGGTTGCTGAGCTTTCTACTGGCTCCAATTTTAGCGAGCACGGAGTTTAGAATCATACTGGTGGTGCTGCTGATGCTGCTGACCCTGACAGCGTCAATACCTTGGCGGGTGTGGCGTCAGCAGTCAGGTTGGCTGCTACTATTAGCCGTGTTTGTGGTCATCATCACCGCGATCGCTGGGGATGGACTGGTAATCCCATCTCAACCCCGCCTCCCGGCCAACGATGTAGTTTATCCCCAGCCTACCGACTACCACTATATCTTGTTAGACCTGGATCTGAAGCTATTCGCGATCGAAGTTACCCGCCGCTCCTTGGATCTGGGCCTGCGAGTTGCTACCTTAATCTTTACAGTCATCTACAGTACCAACCTGTATCTGCTGACCACGGCCCCAGAGGAAATAACAGCCGGTCTTGAGGACCTGATGGCACCCCTGAAGCGGGTGAAGGTGCCAGTAACGGAAATAGCCCTCACCTTGACCCTGTCCCTCAGATTTATCTCCCTAGTGCTCGAAGAAGTACAGAATTTAGTTCGCTCTGTACAGACACGAGCCATCAACTGGAAAAAGCTCGGTCTCAAGCGTAGTGCTCGGGTTTGGTTGATAGTAGCCCAGCGGCTGCTGGAAAATCTGCTATTGCGGGCGGACCAAATTGCCAGTGCCATGACAGTGCGCGGCTTTACCAGTCCCGATCGACATCGGGTACAGTGGCACCAGCTTCGCTTAAAATGGGGTGATTGGCTAGTGTTAGTTCTGTTGGCTATACTTTGGGTCACTCGCTTAATCTGGGGCACTCAGGCTTGATGACAGTGTTGCAGACAAGCCTAGGGCAGGCCAGGGACAGCAGGTCGATCTGTCTGTTTTCATTGATTGTCCTCCCTTCCTGAACTTGAATGTCGGAAAATTACCTAAATCATCCCACTTTTGGTCTACTTTTCAGAATATGTGTAGTGGAAGCAGGTGGGGAATTGTTTACAACACTCTATGCTCAACGCCTGTTCTTTGTGGTCACGAACAGTCCAGATGGGCTAAAATTCGATCCAGTCAGTCGCAACGAGGCTCGCATTATGGTGGAAAACCGCATGCGCTCTCTGCGTCGCACCGGTGAATTAAGCGAATACGATAAACTTCAGGTTATTCATAAGCGCACGTTCCAATGACAGGCACCGTCGCCCAACGCATCGCAAACATTCGCTCCCAACTCCCGACCTCAGTCCGGCTGATAGCCGTCACCAAGCAGGTGCCAGTTGAGACTATGCGGGCAGCTTATGCCGCTGGCCTGCGTGATTTTGGCGAGAGTCGCATCCAAGAGGCGGCCACAAAACAGGCTCAGCTTCAGGACCTGCCAGATATCACCTGGCACCTGATCGGACATCTGCAAAGCAATAAAGCCCAAAAGACCTTAGAACAATTCCACTGGATCCATTCCATTGACAGCCTCAAACTCGCACAAAGGCTCGATCTGCTGGCTGAGGGTCGATCTCGGAAGCCGCAAGTTTTGCTACAGGTAAAAATCCTCAGGGATCCCAATAAATCAGGTTGGACGATCCCAGAGCTGATGGCCGACTTGCAGCAACTGGAGCAATGTCGGAACCTGAAGATTCAGGGTCTGATGAGCATTCCCCCTTTGAGACTAGAAACTGCCGAAATCGAAAAATTTTTTGAGCAAACTGCCCAATTAGCTGATAAAATAAGACAGCAAAACTGGTCCCATATCCAAATGCAGCATCTGTCTATGGGTATGTCGAATGATTACCAGTTGGCGGTGAGGGCCGGTGCGACAATGATGCGCTTAGGACGAATTTTATTTGCCGATGGCAGTAATGAGACTTAGTAGACGGCTTGCTGTAGTAGCACTTCTAAAAAGAGGTGGTATAAGTAAAATAAACTTCCCGATCGCATCTTTTATGCTAGTGGGCGCTCTAGGGTAGAAGGGAAGTATGATGTAGATTTTGGAGGGTTTGTCAACCATGAACAATCTGTTTTCTAAGTTACGAGATTTCGTAGGTATCAATGAACCAGCTTATGATTACGGGTATGAGGAAATGGATCCCGAAGATTACCAAAACATTTACAGAGAAGAGCATCCCGAACCAGAGGAAGAACCACGTCCGAGACGTAGGTCGCGGGAACGCTTAGATGTAGCACAGGAAACAGGAGTCACGCAAAACATGAATAATGTAATCGGGATGCCAGGAGCGGTAAACGGCATGTCAGAAGTGATGGTAATGGAACCGCGTACTTTTGAGGAAATGCCTCAAGCGATTCAAGCGCTACGGGAGAGGAAGTCTGTTGTCCTGAATCTGACGATGATGGACCCAGATCAGGCGCAACGAGCTGTAGATTTTGTGGCTGGTGGCACCTATGCTATTGACGGTCACCAAGAACGGATAGGGGAAAGCATCTTTCTGTTCACTCCCAGTTGTGTCCAGGTGAGAACTCAGTCGGTGGGCGAGGGTCCCCAGTCGCAAATGCGCCCAGTGCGTCCAGCGGTGGCGGTGACTCCATCCTCGGCATGGACAGATGAACCGGCACGGATGGCTCAGTAGGACAGGAGATCGGCCCGTCCTACGCGCCCGGACAACTGACAAGTATCAATTAGCAAAAAAAGTGTCTGTAAAACTTGGCATAATTGGTGGCGGGGTAATGGGAGAAGCTCTCTTATCCTGCTTAATTGCGCGGCAGATATATCTTGCTTCAGAGATTTTGGTGAGCGAACCGATGCCGCAAAGGCGCGATTTGTTGGCGCAGCAATATGAGGTGGAATTGACGACGGATAATCATGCGGCGGCGGCGGCGACCGAGGTGTTGCTGTTGGCGATTAAACCCCAGGTGTTTGCAGTGGTGGCGGCAGATTTGGCAGGGGTAAAGGTGCCAGTAGTGGTGTCAATTTTGGCGGGCGTGCCTTTGAGTAAGTTGGAAGCGGGGTTTCCTGAACGACCGGTGGTGAGAGTGATGCCGAATACTCCTGCAACGGTGGGGGCGGGGATAAGTGCGATCGCCTCTGGTAAGCATGTATCCCCGGACCAGGTAGATCTGGTCAAGAGAATTTTGCAAGCTGTGGGTGAAGTGGTGGAGGTGCCAGAATACCTGATGGATGCGGTGACGGGTTTATCTGGCTCGGGCCCTGGCTATGTGGCAATTATGATCGAAGCTTTGGCAGATGGGGGCGTTTGTGCGGGGCTGCCGAGGGCGATCGCCTCCCAGTTGGCGATCCAAACGGTACTGGGAACGGCCCAGTTGCTGCAAGAAACGGGGATGCATCCAGCCCAATTAAAAGACCGGGTTACCAGTCCTGGGGGTACTACAATTGCAGCAATTGCGAAACTAGAACAAGGGGGTTTCCGTTCGGCGTTGATAGAAGCGGTGCGAGAGTCAAGTAGGCGATCGCAAGAATTAGGAAGTTAAGTCAACTTCTCATTTCCTCAAAGATATCTCGTTCCCTGACTCTGGCAGGGAACGTCCCTCTGGAGGCAGAGCCTCCCGTGCATCAACCGCAATGAAAACCCCAGACACCCGTCTGGCAGTTCCTCGTTGCGTCGCAGTGAAACTAGCAACGAGTTCCTGATTTTCCTTAAGTTGACAGTCCTGGATGCACTCCTATCCATCATTGCTATCTCCCCAGTAAAACAATTCAAGTAAACCAACTGTACCGACAAAAAAAGTATATGTTTCATAGGATATCTGGTTTTTGGGTTTGACAGAGAAAGCTGCGATCGCGGCTTCGAGTAAGTGCGAGATCAGAGCAAAGCGTTCGATCCAAAAAATGATCTTCATAAATATGGGAATAGGCTTTGTAGGCTGCATAAATATGCCATAATTATAAGGCGATCGCGCTAGCGATGAGAACTGTAGAGATAATTTTGACAAACAAGATAATTTGTTCTTTGTGGTTCTGTTTGAATTTCATTTAACTAAGATTGAATAACTCCCATAAGAATGTATAACAAGTTCTCCAAATCTGCTGGCGATCTGTAGAGATTAATATCCTGAACCACAGATTTTTTATCGCGCTGCAAGAGACCGAACTTCCATATATCTCCAGTGGTCACGGAGCAATAAAGTATGGGAACATCCAAGGTTGTCCACCGATCCAGAGCAATTAACTCGACTGCAAGCTGTGTAAATCCTCTTGATAAATCTGCATTTTTTGCTGACAGGACTAGCAAGTTATTTTGTGAGATAACGCAGTAGTCTATAATTCCTTGCAAAAAGTTATTCACTAAGACGGGATAATGGATCTTCAATTTTGCCTGAGATCAACGACAAAGTTCTAACAGGTTGGTGCAATCAAGACCTCTCGACGTGCCGTTTCACTGGTAAGATAGACGTAGAGGATATCTTGATCTAATCTCTTTTTCAGATCGGTGCAGTCCAAATGTCCGGCAAATTGGGGAAGCTGTAGATCGGCCTTTTCTAAACTAAAACCTAACTCAGCCAGAATATCCTCTGGGTCAAAGGTGAGTTCGGCGTATCTGCTAAAGCTGTAGCTTTCCTCTGGATTCAAAATCGGAGGTCTAGTCATAACATTACTCATTGTACATACGTTAAAACCAAAACCTCTTCTCTAAATCTACGGGTAAGCATCGCACTGGTAATTAATCCCACCAATAGGCAACAATGACGGCATCCCGGTCTTCGCGTTCGCGATCGCCATATATTCCCCCTTGCAACCGAGTTTGAAGTCGGCGCTGGAGGCGCCAACCGTAGTTTTCATTCGTGCCATCTGCCACCTCCACCGAATCAGCTTGCCACTTTTTGCCCAAGTCCATCAGCTGAGCTACTATTGTATCTTGGTTTTCTGTGAGAATGTATAGGGTATCGGCAGGATAGGCAACGAAATGCATAATGCTGGTTTCCGGCATCGGACGATAGTTTGCCATTGCTAGCAGGGTATCAAGCAGGCCATTAAAGCTCAGTGCATTGGGGTCTGGTGCAAAAATCGGTTTTGTAAACATAAAGCTTGCCCATAATTCTGGGTGGTGGGAGAGGTCGGTAATGACTTCTTCTCCGTTAAACTGATTAAACCGACGCTGCCAAACCAGTGCGGCAAAGAGTTCTTGCGCCGAATAGGATTGAGCGATCGATTTAATTTTGGCTAAGTCCAGCATTGCGGTAGTCATGTGATTGATGCTCTGATTCTACAATAGCGCTAGGTTCGTAGTAAGGACTAAAGTCCTTCCGGTTTGTAGTTTCGTAGTATTTACGGATTGATATTAAGTGATCTAGTTCACAAATAAAATCTGGCGTTGCACAATCACGGGATGATGGTTGCAGCACTTTTAAACTTAGAGTACAAGCTATTTTCTGTCATGTGCAAAAAAGGGAATCATCCCCAAAATGTGCAACGCCTAAAATCTAATTGCTATATTATAGTAGATCAAAACTACAATCAACTATACCAGTCCCAACCGAAATCGCCCTTAGTGGGCGCGTTCGGGAAAGCTTGACCAAAAATTATGGTGTTTCCTTGTTAATCACGCACCAGACTTTTCAGCGCTTGCAGGACTCTAACCGGTATGCAATCCGCCTGCTCGATCGGGCAAAAGTGAAGGGCAAATCAAAAGAAGTGACTGTCTATGAAGTGTTTAATGCGGATCCGCCTCCAGTGCGAGAGGGGAAGTTAGTGACGCGCACGGCTTTTGAAAGAGCGTGGTTGCTATATAATATGGGGATATGTGGAGAGGCGGCACAACTGTTTGCAGATTGTTTGCGGCAAAACCCCTCCGATAAGGTGGCTAAAATATATCTGGAACGTTGTCAGCTTCCAGGTTCGTAGTAAGCACTTTAGTGCTTCTCTGTTCGTAGTAAGCACTAAAGTGCTTCCGGGATAGTAAAATTGCTTAAATTAAAGGCCCGGGCAAATCTAAGTAAGATTACATAAGATGCAGGCCCGGGCAATTCTAAGTACAATTGCGCAAGCTGGAGGGCAATTCTAAGTACAATTGCGCAAGCTGGAGGCTTTATGCCCTGCTAGGGATTGCTATGGGCTTGGATAGTTGGGAATCGTGCCGCTGTTTGACAGTATCGCGCAGCGAACCTGCCTTTTCTCCAGGTTGGTGCTCCTGCCGAAACCAGAATACTGGTTCGGCGTCGGAGGCGCGGGTAAACACTATGAGGCGTCCGCAGTGCGGGCACTCATAGATTTGAGGAAACTCTGGGTTCCTTAGATAAAGAATGCGATAGACTTTATCCTCAAATTCGGAATCAGATGTTGATTGTTTGCGTGCAGACGCTAGCTCTTCTATTAGTTTTTCCATGAGGGGTTCCCAGAGCAACTTGAACCCTTGGGGATTGGGAATTGGCGATAAACTAAAGCTTTCGCCACACAAACAAGATAGTCTCGGCACAATCATCCCTCCTATTGTCAGTGATCGGCGATCGGTGGTCAGTTCCCAGTGCTTGAAATCAGTTTTAGATGTCCCACCGCGCCTGCGGCCTTGGTCTCAAAATTTTCGCTATGCTGTACTAGCGAGAACGGTCAACAATTATTTTGCTTTCTTTAACAACAATTACTCGCTCCACCTCGTGACCGGGCGTAGCGATGACTGCTTCAGCCATCGTTATAGCTCGCTCTAGGACTATAGTAGCATTTTCTCCGCGACCGAGTTCCACTACAACAATCTCGGCTTGTTCACTCTTATTAATAATATTGATAGCTATACTTCTGGTGTTTGAGGTTTCTGGTTGCATCAAGTCAGCCGATGTTTGGCTGCCGTCAGCAAGAATAAACCGATAATCGCCACTTCTCTTGTTTAGCACCTCGGCGGATCCTTCTACCCGTGCTACTCCTGGCAGTTCGCCAGAAAGGGCTTTGCGGCCTAAAAACTCGCCGATCCGGATTTCATCGTAGGTAGCCCTTGGATTATTGTTGATATACGGTTGGCTGCCATCCGAGGTTTCACCAATAATCTGATTTGAGTTATTGACCATTCCTCTACCTATCTGTGGTAAGATTATTTGTTGCACGTTTACAGTATATTATAACACAAGAGTCGTAAATTGCGCTGTCCTCTGGAGCGATCCACGGGCGCGATCGGATAAAGGCGATGCCCCCTATGCCCTCGCGCAAGGAATTATGTACGCTAGCGCCGATCCACGCTAGCGCTGCTACGCGAAACACGCTTTTCCTTCACGCACTGGCGATGTGACATCAAACCCCATTAGGTCGGGCATTTCCAGAAAATGAAATAGTTCTAGTATGGTCAGAAGATGGCAGGTGTTGTGCAGATGTTGTAGAATGAGATAGGGGGGCGATCGCCCACTAGCTCTGCTACAATATGAGAGAGAGAAAATTATCAAAATATAGTCCCAACAGATGACTGCATTATTCAAGATAAATAGATTGAAGTAAAAAAAATATGCCTTATAGTAAATTTACCCTCAGTCAAGCTGTAGAAGATTTTCAACTCACTCTCAGGGAAGGCGATCGCTTTTTGCCAGAGGTTTCGCCAGTCAATCCCACGGCCTTGCTGAAAGATACCCTGAAAGAAACAATTCCTTGGGCGATCGCGGTGAGTAGTGAAAAGGCGCGTTCTGAAGGCATTATCAATCCAGTATTGTTAGAAGTAACGTCAACTAAAATGAGAAATAAGTGTTTTTTCGGGTGAAGAGTTTACCGTGCAACCAGAGGTTGATTTGACTGGGGATGTCGATTTTCTGATTAGCCGCTCTCCAGAGCAGTTATTTATTAAGGCTCCGGCAGTAGTGTTGGTAGAAGCGAAAAAAGAAGACCTCAAACCAGCACTGGGGCAATGTTTAGCCGAGATGGTAGCCGCTCAACGCTTTAATCAACAGAAGCAGCAGTCTATTTCAACAATTTACGGAACGGTGACCAGTGGTACGGTTTGACGATTTCTCAAGCCGCGTAGCGTTGCGAGGCACGAAGCAATCTAGAAGGACAAACTATTGCGATCGATCTAACAGATTATCCACTGCCGCCGGTCGAGCAAATTTTGGGCTTTCTGGTTTGGATGGTGCTCAATGGCTGATTTGCTAGAGAATTAAATGCGATCGGCCTCTATCTCGGTTACAATATGAGAAAGATAAAATTATCAAAAGTCAGTCTAAACAGATGAATGCATTAGTGACTAAAAATAGAGTGTACGACGAAGTGATTGACTTCATTGCGGCGGGAACAACACCTCTTAGCGTGATAAACTTTCAATTGTCCGATCCTGCCAAAGAGCGTTTAGAAGACCTCGTTTATCGAGCCAAGACCGCAGAACTGTCACCAGATGAAAAGAGCGAACTTGACAAGTTCCTGGTAATAGAGCATATAATGAGATTAGCCAAGGCTAAAGCCCACCAGTACATCTCTGTGTAGTCGTTATACCATTTTGATTTAATGATGATACAGTTAGTCACTTCGCTGTTATCCCGCCGGGGTATGCTTACCCCCGCGTTACCAGGCGGGAGCCAGGTAACGAGGCTGAAGTCGGTTAAAACCGACTAATAAATAATGTTGGAAGTAATTGTAGCATGGTTTTTCCAAAATTGTATTACATTTCCACGATCGAACAAATCTATCAACGCCTTCAAATCTCCCCTGCTACTCTTGCCAAAGTCTGTAAACAGTGGCAAATTACTGAACTGGCTGTTTTTGGTTCCATCCTCAGAGATGACTTTAATCTCAATAGCGATATCGACCTTCTGGTTACTTTTCACCCCGAAGCGAGAATTACCCTGTTTGGCCTCGAAGCTATTGAAATTGGATTCCAAAAAATCTTTCAACGCCCAGTCGATCTGGTCACTAAACGCGCTATTGAACGCAGTCATAACTGGATTCGTCGCCAAAATGCTAAAACTATTATGTCACAAGACCACGAAATTTTACTCGATCTCGATCGCGCTTGCCGCTTAATCTTAAATTTCACCGCAGGCACGACAAAAGACGACTTTGAAAATGATCTGAAAACCCAATCTTCGGTTCTTTATCAAATTATTATCATTGGTGAAGCCGTGAATCGACTCTCGGAAGCATTTAAGAATGCTTATCCAGAAATACCCTACGCAGAAATACGAGGTATGCGAAACCGCATCACTCACGAATAGACAGTGACCCAAGGATCACAGGACTCGTGACGGGACCATGCAGCTTTGGGCCAGTGCTGATTGAGAAAGCGATCGCGACAGGTGCAATTTTCACTCACTTGCAGCCGCCTGAAATAAGATATCGCCTTCTCACTTGCTATAGTAAATCATAGCTTCTGTCATGAAATATCCTCTTCAGACACAATCGATCGCCCGTTTCCGGCATTGCCGCTCAGAAATTGCTTGAAGCGATCGATTCTGGCAACGCAGTGGTAAACGATCAGATGCTTGCCCTAGCCAAACGTCTTGCTGCTCGTCGTCGCCAGAAAGCTCTGAAGAATGGCTAATTCCGGTAAATTTGATGGAGATGCACCCGATCGCAACCCTATATTCAGGGCATCAATCATCCATGCTTCTGAACAAAATCACAAAGCCTTCCTGAGTAAAGTGTTTGTCATGAGTCAGCACTTCAGTAATCCCCAGTCGCCCCATAGTAGTCATAGAAATACAATCCGTCAGACTGTATCCCTTATCGAGGCGATTTTCATACAAGTTAAGACCAGACAGAAAAGATTCATGGGTCTGTTCAATCACCTGGACCTCTGGATCGTTTAGAAGACCTCTGACTAGCTGCACTGCACGTCGCCGCATTTGAGGACCGTAGTTTGAGTAGAAGGCGAGAACTTCTACTAGCACTTCATCTGTTGTTACTATACGGGTCTGACCAAGCCTGCTGGTGACATCTATAATTCTCGGATACCACTCATTTCTTGGATTGATTGAAGATATCCAATAAAATGTGTCTGCAAACACCATCTTCATTGTTTTCTTTTAGGGGTTCCGTAGATGTAATGGTCGTGTTGTTCTGCACCATCGGTGGGCAGTTGGCTAAGCTCCTCCTCTGTCATATCTTTGACAATGTCTTCAAACAGCTTCAGGATGGAGTGTGCTGATGAATTATTTGCTTTCTCCTCTAATGAATTATTTGCTTTCTCCTCTAGTTTTTTCAAGTCAAGTTTGACCGCTTCTTTTAAATCATCAAAGACTCGATCGACTGAAGAGCCCTGAAATTTCCCTACCGCTAGCTCAGGAGAATAGGCACTATAGCCATCTTCAGTCTGTTCTAGCTGAATGCTAACTCTGTACGACATGATAATTCGGTTCCTTGCGAAACATCGATACTGACTATACCCGAATCGCGTATTGGGTAAGATATACTTGATTATAGCAGGTTAAGCCAGTAGTTGGGCTGTGCATCACCAGCCTCGTTACCACTTGGGAGAAAAAATGCTGTACGAAACTGACATTATCGAATGGGTAGAACAACAAGTTAACCTCATCCAAGCACAACGATATAGTGAAGTAGATTGGGTTAATATTATCGAGGAAATTGAAGATTTGAGTAAACGAGAACGCGACCGTTTTTTATCTTCTATTCGCTTAATAATTCAACATCTGTTAAAATGGGAATATGAACCAGAAAAACGATCTAAGTCTTGGGAAATCACCATCAAAAGAGAACGCAATCACCTGAAACGCTATCTGAGAGATGCTCCCAGCTTAAAGCGATCCTGGGCAGATATATCAAAAGTATATGGTGATGCGAGAGCAGATGCTGCTAATGAAACCGGAATTGACGATTGGGATTTTCCAGAAGATTGTCCTTACTCCCCCGAACAAATTCAATCGGATTGGTTTCCCCTAGAATAGCGAATAGGTTGGGTTAGCAACAGCGTAACCAAACCTACAGGTCTAGAAAAACCTTGTACAGAGGATGGAGAAGATAGGGAGAGTAGAAGCAATCGTGAAGAAATTATGAATTTTACACGGGAGGTGAATTAATTAGGTGTATGATGGGAATGGGAAAAGAAATAGAATGCAATTGCTCCTACCCTTTTTCTTAATATCGTAGAGTGCATCTCATATAATATCGTATATCCTAAGCCCGAGAAAGTAACCTTTATCAGACTTAGAGGGTATTGCCAAGGAAATGCGGTACAATTATCAGTAGTCGATCGGAATAATGAGAACAAATGAGCAAGGACATAAAACAACTTAGCAACCCTTTTTCTACCGGAGGGGGTGGCCCACATTTTGAGGCCCATGTTCAAGCAACGTTTGTTGCGCTGATGCTGACTGGTGGATATGCACCATGCTTGCCATGTTGGCCGATTAAGAAAATCAGGTTGCAAGGTAAATCGGCAGGCTATAACACAGATGATGTAATCGTTTTTGTTGAAAATCCTGGTACAGGAGAACAAAGCAAGCTCCTCGGTCAAATCAAACGCTCGATCAACATCACTAAGAATGACGATACTTTTGGTGAAGTCATAAAGGCTGCTTGGGACGACTTCAATAATCCAGAAGTGTTTATTAAAGGTCGAGATAGATTTGCTCTAATAACTGGGCCATTAAATGTAACAGACACCAAGGATACTCGTACAGTTTTGGAATGGGCTCGGTCGTTAGATAACGCTGATGAATTCTTCAAAAATATATATCTGGCTAAAGTCAGCAATGATGGCAAACGTACAAAACTAGAGGCATTTAAGACAAACATCAAGAAGGCAAACGACGACAATGATGTAGAAGACAAAACTATTTATGCTTTTTTAAAGCACTTCCATCTGTTAGGGTTTGATCTGGATATAAAATCAAACGTAACCCTCGCACTAATGCATTCATTGATCGGTCAGTATTCCAGGGATAATGCAGCTTATATTTGGACACAATTAGTTGATGAAGTGCAATCGACCAATAAGAATGCGGGAACAATCACCCCTGAAAAACTTCCCGAAGACTTGAAGGAAGCATTCAAGCAACCAGCCTTTGCGCAGATTCCTACAGAACTTACCGTGCCCCCGTCTGAAACAGCGGAAACAGACTGGAGTCAGCATCAATATGCCAATGCTCTTGCTTTGGCGAATTTAGTTGGTGCATGGCACGATCAAAATGAGGCAGACATCTTAATTATGAGCCAAATAATCACTGAAAATTACTCAAATTGGATCACAAAAATTATAGATGTTATTCAGGCTTATGACAGTCCAATTTCGCTTCAAAACGGAATCTGGAAGATTGAGAAACGCAGCAGTCTGTGGACTGCATTAGGTTCGCGTATTTTCGACGAACATCTGGATACTTTCAAAAAATTGATTGTTGCGATACTAACCGAACGCAATCCATATTTTGACCTTCCCACAGAAGAACTATATGCGGCGATCTTTGATGAAAAAGTGCTGACGCATTCGCCAGCTCTGCGAAAAGGTCTGGCAGAAGGTCTAGCCCTACTCGGCAGCAGAGCTAGCGAGTTAATCAACTGCTCGCATGGTAAAGCAGAGAGCACGGCTGTTATGGCTATTCATGAAATTCTCGCAGACGCTGATTGGGTACTGTGGGGCAGCTTGAATAGCCTGCTCCCTATATTAGCAGAGGCAGCTCCAAATGAATTTTTGCATGCAGTAGAAAAAGCGTTGCTTTTATCTCCTTGCCCGTTTGATGAGCTTTTCTCTCGGGAAGGTGATGGCATTACTGGTGGTAACTATCTGACGGGCCTGCTTTGGGCACTAGAAGGACTCGCATGGGATGAGAAATACTTCGTCCAAGTTTGTCTCGTCCTTGGGGAACTCGCTAGCCATGATCCAGGAGGAAAGTGGGCAAACAGACCTGCCAACTCACTATCAACTATCTTACTGCCATGGCGCCCGCAAACCATGGCATCAATAAAAAAGCGCAACGTAGCAGTTCAGACACTCCGTAAAGAGCTGCCAGACATCACTTGGAGACTCATTATCAACCTGTTACCCAATCAGCGACAAACATCAATGGGCTCACATAAGCCTTCATGGCGTAACCCAATACCAGACGATAGGGAACAAGTTGTTACTCACCAGGAATATTGGAAACAAATCTCCTCTTATGCCGAACTTGCTGTTTCAATGGCAAGTCAGGATAATTCCAGGCTTGGCGAACTTATCGACCATTTCGATAAGCTTCCCAAACCTTCTTTCGATCGCTTGCTTAAAGTATTATCGTCAGATGCCATTACAGGACTACCAGAAAATGAGCGTTTACCTGTTTGGGACAGACTCACAAAATTCACCTCCGAACACAGGCGTTTTTCTGATGCAAAATGGGCGCTGAACTCCGATTTGCTATCTGCCATTGAGGCGGTTTCCAACCAACTGGCCCCATCAAATCCTCTGAACCTGTATCAACATTTATTTTCCGATCGCGACTGGGAACTTTATGAAAAGAATGTGAATTTGGATGAGCAGAGGAAGAAACTCGACGATCGCCGCCAAAAAGCCATTAGGGAAATATTGAATATAGGTGGTATAAATTCAGTAGTTGAATTTGCCGAAGCTGTCAATTCGCCGATCGACGTTGGGTATTCTATCGGGTGTATTGCCGATATTGCCGATAGACGCCAAATTGATGAAGTTTTACTGCCAGCATACCTGGAAACAGAAAACCGGAAGCTCTCGTTCTTCGCCAGCGGGTATGTCTGGAGCCGTCACTATACCAATGGTTGGTCGTGGGCAGACAGATTGAACAAGTCGAAATGGAGCGCCAGTCAAATTGGACAGTTTTTGAGCTACCTGCCGTTCACAAAGGAAACCTGGGATCGAACTGCCGATTGGTTGGGAGAATCACAAGGCGAATACTGGGCAAAAACCAATGCTAATCCCTACCAGGCAAAGGGTGACTTAAGCATCGCCATTGACAAACTTCTCGAACACGGGAGACCCCACGCCGCAATCAACTGTTTATATATAATGCGCTACCGCAAGCAACCCATCGATGTAGCCCAAATTGTCAATGCTCTTCTTGCTGCTTTGTCTTCATCAGAGCCATTCTATTCAAAGGATCCATATAAAATAGTCGAACTCGTCAAGATTCTGCAAGAAACTCCCGAGGTAAGTCCGGATGCTCTTTTTGTAGAGTGGGCTTATTTGCCGTTGTTAAATCGCCATTGCGGGGCTACCCCAAAACTGCTGGAAAGTCGCCTTGCTGGAGACCCGGATTTTTTCTGCGAAATCATTCAGTCAATTTACCATTCAAACAAAGGCGGCAAGATCGCCGATGAACCATCCGAAGACAGGAAGGCGATTGCCACAAATGCTTGGCGATTGCTCCATGAGTGGCGTACCCACCTGGCATGCAATCGGATGGTAGTTTCAAAAATGATGAATTCTCAAGTTGGCTTCAGCGTGTGAAAGAGGTCTGTACCGAATCAGGGCACCTAGAAGTCGCGCTCACCCATGTAGGACAGGTGCTTATCTATGCCCCAGCTGATGCAGATGAGTTGTGGATCAATCGCACGGTTGCCGATGCACTGAATTCTGGGGATTCAGAGGAAATGCGAAACGGTTACTACCTGGGGTTTTTGAACTCACGTGGAGTTTATTGGGTCGATCCTACAGGAAAGCCGGAACGGGAACTGGCTGAAAAGTACAGAAAAATGGCCCATGAGGTCGAGAATGAAGGATATCAACGCCTTGCTGTCACGCTCAAGGGCCTGTCAGAAGATTACGATCGTGAAGCCGAACGTATCGTTGCCGAACATAAAGGTGATGATTATGACAATGAATGTTGAGCACCATCTGTCGGCAGTTAGTTCAGTTCCTCTTCTGTCATATCTTTAATGAAATTTTCAGCCAGTTTCCAGATTGATTGACCAACATTATCATTTTTGTTGTCATACTTGACTTATTTAAAATTTAGTCTGACAGCTTCTTTGAGCTTAATAAATATCAGGTCAATAGTATCAGCTTTAAATTCGCCTATGGCAAGTTCAGGATAATAGGCATTATAGCCAGATTCAGTCTTTTCCAGCTGTAATGCTGACTCTGTACGACATGATAATTCGGTTCCTTGCTAAACATCGATACTGACATTATAGCTGATCGGCTCGTGCCTTGACAAGGGATACTGGTCAGTATCTAGACTTTTTTCAACTCGATATGGAACTGCGGCGAAACCCAACATCAACATAGTATGGTTGGGTTTCGTTCCTGATGCTGTTGGCGAAATCCATCTCGAAAGACGAATAAGAGCGTGCTACAAGAACGAGAAATCTTTACTTGGACGATTAGTAATACTCAATGTAAGATGCTTGGTAGCACATTCGCCAATAGTATCCGTTCCTCAACCCAACCTACAAAAATTACTAGCTTTCCAGAGTCGGTTCAGACGGGGATAGCTTTTGTCCCACCTTTGGTTCAGTCCCGGCCAGCAACCGTTGGATATTACTGCGGTGCAGCCAGATCACGTACAAACTAGCCGCGATCGCGAACAGTTCGTAAGCCAAAGGTTGACCTAGCAAGAACATGATACCCGATAAGGCGATCGCCCCGGCGATGGAGCTGAGGGAGACAATGCGGGAAATAGCCATTCCCACGCCAAACACCACCATAGTTAAGAGTCCCACTTGCCAGGACATAGCCAGCAAAATCCCCAGACTGGTAGCCACAGACTTACCGCCTTTGAAATTCAGCCAGATGGACTTACTATGACCTAAAATCGCCCCTAAGCCTGCCAAAGTGACCATCCAAGGCTGCCAGGACGCGATCGCCTGCAGTGGGTCAAAAGCGTAAACCAGATCCACAAGGGCGATCGCGAAGGCACCTTTAAGCAAATCAACCAACAAAACAGCGATCGCGGTAATTTTTCCCAGAGTCCGGAGCACATTAGTGGCCCCAGTAGAACCGGAACCATGCTCGCAAATATCAATACCTTGCAGCCAGCGTCCTGCCAGATAGCCCGTGGGCAGAGATCCTAGCAGATAGGCAAGCAAAAGTAAAACCCCATTGATAGCTAGCCAAAGCGTCATTACTCTTTACTCCATTGCTAATAAATCATTGGTGGCGGTGCTTCCGGATCGGCTGCAAAAGCCAACCAGAGAGGAAATTGCAGCATGGACAGACTAACTTTATTTTCCGACTCATCCACGACAATGAGTGGTAGTTCCCCTTGCTTGTTCAAGCGCTCAGCTTTCACCGCCAAGGGTTCCGGTTCCTCAAACAGCACTATACCCCCATCGGAACCAAAATCACTGCGAGAAATGCCCAGGCAATCTTGCAAACCCCGCCGCCATTCTCCCAGTCGTTCCGGCGAGTTTACCAAGATCAGACTCCGCAGGTGATCGCCATACAGACTGCGCAACACCGAAATCACCGCCGAAGTAATCAGAATATTTTGCAAGCGACTCCCCATACTCTGCACTGCACCCTTGCCCCCTTGAGTAAAAAACCAATTCGATACACGTTCGGCATGAATTGGTTCAAAAGTGCGGCGCAACTGCCAAGCTGGACCATAGTAATCTGGTTGGGTGCAATATTGGTCCAAAATCCGGCGAATTTGCCTCCTTTGTTCCGTAAAACCCTGTGACGCAAACTGCGGACCCTCCGATGCTTCCTGACTGACTCTCCTGCCATCTGGCCGTACTGCTGGCGCTGTTTGAGGATATTCCGAGCGATCGCTCACCAATTGCAGCTGTTCTGCCGCGCTGGCCAACTCCTGTAAACTCCCCACCAGATAGTCCTTAAACCCCTGAATTCTAATTGCCAGATCCTGGGATACCCCGGCAAAACTCGTGCGCATTTCCGATCGGATCCTCTCCGATCGCCTTTCCAACTGTTCTACATTAATTTGCAGCTTTTTCTTCCGTTGTTCTAACTCACTCACACCCTCTTGCACTAGCTTTCCCATCGCCGCTTGCGTAGATGCGATCGCCTCTTGCCAGCGTTTCAATTCCGCTTCCTTAGCAGCTATCTGTTCTGTAAGTTCTCGTTCTTGCCGCTTTAAATCTGCTACTCGTTGCGCCAAACCATCTACTTCATCCGACCTTGTCTCGTCAGATGCTTCTGCAGCAACTGCTGACTTTTCTGCTTCTAGGTTTTCGGACGCAGATGCTGGCACATCTGGAGATTCCACCTCTGTCTCTATCGTCGCTGCTTCTGGTGCTAACTCTTGTCCTTCACTATTGGGATCTCCCTCAGATGCTGAGTTTTCCTCTGCTGTCACTTGGTTATTGTTTGCTTCCTCAACAGCTAAATTTTTATCTTCTTGTT
The DNA here is from genome assembly GCA_963921275.4 of uncultured Hormoscilla sp. Classification (GTDB taxonomy): domain Bacteria; phylum Cyanobacteriota; class Cyanobacteriia; order Cyanobacteriales; family Desertifilaceae; genus Hormoscilla. Next base: position 1,584,042 of record OZ001293.3, read on the forward strand.
CTGGGCTTGTGGTATGTTCTGAATTCATCTGGTAACTTGCGACTAACGACTATACTCCGAACGGTCATAAACTGCGCTTTTTGGGACAGTTAATAATGTCATTGCGAGGGGAGGGAGATAATTGAGAGATCCTTGTGTTCCCTGAGTAACTCCCCCCGAAGCAATCTTCGGCAGTCCTGTTCTTTGGGAGATTGCTTCGGGGGGTCTTCCTGTTGTGCTGACCGCAGTTACTGCTGCCATAGCCCCCTCGCAATGACACCAACAATGCCTCTTTCGCGCAAGTCGATCCCTTTCAAAGTATAACAAATAATAGCATATCCTAAAATTACTCTCCGTTAGCCGGGGTCGAGCCTATTGTCACCCCCCGACCCTCCCTTTCGGAACCGGACGTGCGACTTTCACCGCATCCGGCTACTGGGAAGCAGGGCCTTGTTACGACTAGGATTACTAAGAATCACTTCTGTTGTCCCTCATCTCATGCGATTTCACTCCTTTCCTGGTTGGTAAGTGGCGCTGCCAGATAACCTTTAGTATTACCATTTCCAAGTCTGTTTTACCAGTTATCCTAACCTACCCTTTCGAGCGGCTCCCGGCATATTAGAGTTACTATTACCCAAGATTTCCTACTTTCACCAACCCGCGTCAGCATGTCGAGGCATCCTAACCTATTCCTCAACGTATCCATAGGCATTACCCTAGGCTTTAGCTTCTCGGGCTATCTCTCCCCTCATCGCTTCCGCTTTACATCTAACTTGTTCCACCATTGGCAGAACAGCGTACAAGAGGTTACTTCGTTCCCTAGTATCATTTCACGATGCTTTTAGGTCCCTGCTATATCCCGGGAGTTCTTCGAGTGCGATGCTAGTCACGAACTAATACTAGCACTAACTACCATTTCCCTTTTGGGCCAGCGTTTAAGCCTTATTCCGCTGGTTTATGTTTACGAGACTTGCACAGGTTCGCTTGTTCTAACCATGAGCATCTTTCCTAGTGGCGTCACCGGTTCAGGCTACCAGCTATCCTACATTTAAGTCCTTGCTTCGCACCACGGCGATGTGACTCCGCAGCACTAACGACCGGTAGTACCCTCGACCCCCCACACCTGGGGAGAGGGAATTTAACCCCCATGAATACCAGAGTTACCAGTTTGGACCTGGCCTAGCGTTCCGTATTTGTCTACATTAGGCTAGAACGAATCGCACAATCCAATACTATAACTCATTGATGCTTGACTTTAATGGATAGCGTTGTTCCAGACAAGTCCTCAGCATCTTGGGGTCAAACAGAATCGGCAAAAAGTGGATACTCTTGACCTCCTTAAAATAAAACAGGATGGGCACCGGATTCCAGAAAATCCGCCAGTTCTGCCAATCGCTGTAGGGAAAGCTTCGCAATTTAGTCGAGGTCAGGTAAACTTCCATTGCCTTGGGCGTGAATACCAGGCGGATCCTGGCCGTCTGAAACATTAAGAATAACCCCAACAGGGCGATCGGCAAGCTCAACCATACTTGTACCAATGCCAGGGCCGGGGCAGCAACTACCAACACCAAAGGCAGCTTATAGCTAGGAGTTAGTTCAATTGTCTCAGTTGATTCAATAGTAGCAGTAGTAGTCACGGGCTTAATTCCTTTCTTTATTTCTCTAGCGGCTGGGCTGGGGCGGCTGGGCTGGCCCATAGGGATGGGTTAAGTTCAGACATTTCCCAGGGAAGAGGAGCCCAGTCCTTGAAAGAGCAACCAGGAAAGAAAGAAGTTAGCAATAAAGATCGCCAACATCGCAGTTACCACAGCCGTTGTGGTAGATTGTCCCACACCCTTGGCTCCACCAGTGGTAGTCAAGCCCCAGCTGCAACCGATCACTGCCAGTAAGGCACCGAAGACAACAGCTTTAATCATCGCACTGACAATATCCCAAGGCTGTAGGAAATTACGGACAGAATCTAGAAATAGGGACGAGACGATTCTAAAATTAGCGCTTGCCACCAGCAGTCCCCCCGCCAGACCTGTAATCAAGGATAGAATCGTCAACAGCGGCAGCATCAGGCAACATGCTATCACCCGGGGGATGACTAAGTAATCAACCGGGTCGGTTTTCAGCATATAGAGGGCGTCGATCTGTTCGGTTACCTGCATGGTACCGATTTCCGCCGCAAAGGCCGAACCGACCCGGCCCGCTAACACCACTGCTGTGAGTACCGGTGCTAGTTCTCGGGCTAAGGCCAGGGCCAGAACCCCGCCCACCGCCGCCGTCGCGCCAAAGTTGATAAATTCTCGTGCTACCTGAATGGTAAACACCATGCCCACAGAGCCCATCGTCATCAGAGTGATCGACAAGCTCGCCGGACCTACCAATGCCATTTGTTCCAGGGTGTTGCGGCGGTTAATCTTACCGGCAAATATATGCACTAGCACTTGTCCTGCCAATAAAACCGCCGCTAGTAACCGCTTACCCCATGCCATAAGCTACAACTCCATTTTCCCGCTCGGCTCGATCGGCTGTTTGGGCTCGATCGCCTTGGTCTATCATAGCGCTCTTATTTACGTTCTGTAATATTCTATCATTTTTTACTCATTAGCAAAAATATCCTTATTTTGACTCTCAAGGTAAAAATATTAAAATTTTGCTACATATCTTCACAAAGATTTGGTAAGTAAAATTTAAGATTTATAAACTCTCGGTAATGGTATGGCATTGAGGCGTATGGTAGAGAAACGGGTGCAGCAAGTGACCTGCATCCAGAATAGTCAATTTAACTGGAGTAACATAGAAATGAGCAGCTTGCCGGTTTTTATCCGCTCCCTGCTGTTGACAACTGTCCTCAGTTTTGTCGCCCCCCTGGTGTTAATTAGTGGCATAATGGTAAGTATATTCCTGAGTGGTTATCTGCCGGGCATGGCAGGAATCTCTCAAGCGGGGGCAACAATAGTCTGGAATTTTTTGGCGACCTTCGGCAGTGGATGTCCCATGGAAGGACTGGTGACGATCGGTCTGGCCTGTAGTTTTGTGGGAGCCTTGTTTGATACCTACGCTTTCTATCGCAATCAAATCCTCCATGGCAATTAACGTGGCACCAAATAGGGTATTGGCCATGATATTTGGGGTCGAGTTGGCCCCAAATTTGTGCTCCGATCCTAGAGTGAGGAGTAATTCTTATGGGAGATAAAAAGAGCAGACCTGTGTTGAGATTGAGATCGTGGTGGTCCTTGCTAGCGCTCGTCATGTTGTTGGCTTGGGGAACTCTCCCCACAACGACGAGCACCCGGTTACCGTTCGGCCTGGGATTGCAAAATTCGACAGATCCAACAGCCGATCGCATCGGCCAGGATCTGGAACGAATAGAAAAGCAAGTCCGAGAATTCACTCTGGACAATGGGTTAAAATTCATTGTCATGGAACGCCATCAAGCGCCAATTATATCATTCATTACCTATGTAAATGTCGGGTGTGTGAATGAACCAGTTGGGAAAACGAGGGTGGCTCACTATTTAGATCATTTAGCTTTCAAAGGTACTACTCGCATCGGCACCAAATATTACGCAGCCGAAAAACCTCTACTAATTAAACTGGATCGATTATTCGTTGGTGTCTTTAGTTTTTCGCCACCTTTGAGCGGTTGTGTAAGGCATGATCTCGTTGGACGACAAGGAAGAATAACGTCAGATAGCTGTGCTCATTCGGGAAAGCTCCTATTTCATCAGACTTCCTGGGAAACTTTCCAAGCGTTCGAGTAAGTTAGAGGTTCTCATCCTACAATGTAACTCAGGCGCCAATTGGTAGAAAGTCAAGGTCAACTCAAGAGCTCTCTGGAACCTTTGCACTGCCTTATATTCCAGAACTTCCCACTTCAGGAAAAACGCTGCCAAGCGCTGTTGTGCTTCCTGTGAGCGAGGGCGCAGCGTAAAGAGCATAAGCATCATTTTGAAGAGGATAACGACGCTGTTGTTTGGCTTGGGAGTGAGTTAGCTGTTGTCCCATCTCATCATGTTCGGGGAGTTGTTGATAGCTCAGATCGTCTTGGAGCCGTCCCACAAGGTGGGTGATGCATCGCTGTTGCTTGGCCTTGGGCAGATGTTTGGTCATGGCAGCAGGCAAACCTAAAGTCCCATCACTCACAACTACTTCAACAATTTCTGCTTGCAGACCCCATGCCATTAAGTTTTATATGAAGTTTTCCCAGGCCAGGATGTCAAGACAGTTGGGCAATTTCGTAATGTATAAGTTGGTAGCTGCCATCTGGCCAGACAGCCATCGCCGCCAAAATTACACGCTCTTGAGCTTGCCCCATCTGGCGGAGATGTCCTGCAGGGTCTACTTTGGATGGGGTCGAGCCGGGAATCGCTTCCCGACCCTCCCTTGAGGAACCGGACTTGCGATTTTCACCGCATCCGGCTACTGGGTACTAGGCCCTTTTCATAGGTAGACTTAATAGGAATTACTTCCGTTAGCCCTTGCCGCCTGTCTTTTCTTCCCTTTCCTGGTTTAGCGAGTGGTTGTTCTGATAACCGTTAGTATCACCATTTTCAAGTCAGTTTTACCAGTTATCCATACCTTATCCTCCACTTGCGTTTCGGATTAGTTCCGTGGCTTTTTAGGATTACTCATTCCAGCAGCTTCCTAGTATCACCGACCCACGTCAGCGCTGGCTACCCAGCATCATCTACATTACTGTAGATGTTATCCCAGGAATTACCCCGGGCATTCGCTTCTTGGGCCATCCCTCCCCCCGTGGCTTGCGCTTAACATCTAACTTGTCCTGATGGACAGCACACGAGAGGTTACTTCGTTCCCTAACAACATTTCGCGATACCTTTAGGTCCACACTATACCCCGGGAGCTATTTGAGTACTATATTAGCCAGAGTCTAAAACTAATACTAGCTACCATTTCCTTTTTAGGCCAGCGCATATAGCCTTATTTCGCTGGTTCCTTATAACGAGGCTTGCACATGTTTGCCTGCTCTAACCTTGGATATCTTTCCTAGCGGCGTCACCGGCTTAGGCTGCCAGTTATCCTACATTTGAGTCCTCGCTTAGCACCACGATGATGTCGCTTCGTAGCACCGAGGACCGGTGTCACCCCCGTACCTGGGGGGAGGGGAATTTAACCCCCATGCGGTCAGAGTTCCCGGCTAATGAAACCGGGCTAGCGTTCCGTGTTTGACCACGTTAGGCTAGAACGAATCGCACAAACTCTTCAAGGGTATATTGGATGTCCACCCAGACCCCATCTACAATCAAGATGGGGGGCGTCTTCTCAATCACCGATTGACGATGTTTATCCATTTGCTGTTGAGCTTGTAAAGTAATAGGATTGATGGCACTCACAGATAGGACACTGCCCAGAAGAGGATAAAGTGCCTCTTGCAAGTCCCTGAAGGATAAACCCATCACATACAGACATAACCCCAAGTGAGCGAGATTCTACCTAGTAACCACAGCTTATGTGCGAGCATCACAAATTTATTAAATTGACGCCGCAACTTTTTTCAATCGAGGACATTTAGGCATTCTGAGAACAACATTTTCACTCCTAGGGCGAGAAACCGTGATTCTTTCGTAGAAAGTTGCACCGAAGCGTTAAATTGATATACTGCTGTGGGAGAGCCCTCACTGCAGGCTATCGGGCCAAATCGCCAGAACCATTGAACCATAAGGGTTGAGCACCAGAATAGCCATTTTTCGATGTGTAATTTAAATGCGCGACAGCTTACTCCCATTAACAAAGGTAAGGTGGCGAAGAATTCCAGACACCAATGATTATTCGATCGAATAAAGTCAGTCCAAACAGCCGGAGATGGGGCAAAATTGGCGGAAATCCAGGAGGAGTTCGAGCGGGTGCGATCGCAGGCATCAAGTTACGTAAAGCAAAATGAATTCGGTCAAATTATCGAGCGGGCAGGGGGAGTAGGACTGAATGCGACGACTTCGGCAGATGCCACCCGCTATTTCTTCAGCTTACCATCCAATAAGCTAGAACTGTGGAGGTCTCTGGAGTCGGAAAGGTTTGGCGATCCGGTGTTTCGGGAGTTTTTTGCCGAGAAAGAGGTGATCCTGGAAGAAAGACGCCTGCGCACGGATAACTCTCCTATGGGTAAGATGATAGAAGCATTTCAAGATACTGCTTTCCAAGAACATCCCTATGGCCGTCCCATAATTGGTTATGAACAAGATATCCGCAACCTGACGCGGCAAGATGTAGAAGAATTCTTTGCAACTTATTACATGCCTGGCAACATGACAGTGGCAATCGTGGGAGATGTGGATCTGGCAGAAGTGAAGCGGTTAGCGGAAATTTACTTTGGGAGCTATCAAGATAAACAGTTACCAAAAGATAAAATCCCAGAGTAACCGCCGCAAACAAAAACGAAGGAAGTGACGGTAGAGTTTCCTTCTCAACCCTGGTATTTGGAAGGGTATCATCGCCCAGCCATGAAGCATCCAGATAATGTAGTTTATGAAATGATTGGCAGCATTCTCAGTGACGGTCGCACATCACGGCTATATAAGTCTCTGGTAGAAAAGCAGCAAGTAGCCCTGGGAGCAGCAGGTGAGAGTGGTTTCCCTGGGAATAAGTATCCTAATTTGATGCTGTTCTATGCCGTGACTGCACCCGGTCGTACTGTAGAAGAGGTAGCGGCAGCTTTACAGACAGAAATTGCCCGCCTGAAAACGGAACCGGTTTCCCAAACAGAATTAGACCGGGTGAAAACTCAAGCAAGGGCAGGTCTGTTGCGGGCGATCGGGTCTAACGCCGGTCTAGCTAGTTTGTTAGTAGAGTACGAAGCGAAAACGGGTTCTTGGCGGAACCTGTTCCGAGAAATAGATATGATTGAAAAGGTAACGGCAGCAGATATCCAGCGAGTCGCCCAGGCTACCTTTACCCAGAAAACCGGACAGTGGGGCGTCTGTTACCAAAATCTTAAGCAATTCTCTCATGCAAAATTCGTAGGTTGGGTTTCGTGCCTCAACCCAACCCCGCCGACGTTGGGTTTCTTCCCGTTATCAATTTTAACCGACTCAAGCTAAGGGTGGTCTTGAGAGTACTGCTGGACTTCTTCTATGGTCAAGCTCAGGGTTTGGGCGACCTGCTCGGCGGTTAAGCCAAGAGCTAATAATCTGGGAACTGCTGCTCTTTGAGCCTGTTCAGCCCGAAAAGCCCGCTCCTGTTGTTGGTCCGCACGCTCTCGTTCGCGTTCGGCTCGTTCTTCTCCCAGCAGTAAGAGATTTCCCTGGGAGTCCCACCACCGCATCCACGGTTGATTTTGGTTCTGATAGAAACCCCGCCATACTCCTAGTTCTACTCCCAAGGGCGGTATGGGATAATGTCCTCGTTCATTGGGTCTCATCTGCTGGTAAGATCCCCCTTGCAACTCATAGAATTCTAATGAACCGCTATTGACAAAATAGATGCCATAATAGGGAATATTCAATATTTGCTCGTAAACCCAGAATTTTCCCGGCTTGATGAGATTACCTTCCGAGTCGCGAGCCATTGGTGTATTGTTACGTTTGGCAGAACCATTACCACTGGCAAACTCTAAGACAATCTGCGGTATGGTCGGTTCCTTCCATAACACGTAGGAACGGCGAATCTGGGAGTCAATCAAGGGGGGCACCCCTGGTACATAGAACCAGTCCGGTGCTACGGCCCCTGCTTCTGGCGGATCTGCTTGGATCCAGTAGATACCGCAGTCTTGCCCGATCGCATATTGTCCGTCGGGGTGAAGTTGTCGTAATACTGGTCCAATTGAATCTGTGAGAATCAGGCTTTGGGGATGTTCTTGAAAATTCTTCACAAATGTGCCATCCGACTCTGGTAGCTGGGTGTGGTCTGGTAAAATCGGAGTCTTTACTATTTTTTCTGCTGTGGTGACCATAGGATTTTACACTTATTTAGGTGATGCTGTTTATTGAGAGTATTGCTGGACTTCTTCAATGGTCAAGCTCAGGGTTTGGGCGACCTGCTCGGAGCTTAAGCCAAGAGCTAATAATTTGGGAATTGCTGCTCTTTGAGCCTGTTCAGCCCGAAATGCCCGCTCCTGTTGTTGCTCCGCTCGCTCCTGTTGTTGCTCCGCACGCTCTCGCTCACGGTCCGCACGCTCTCGTTCGCGTTCCGCCCGCTCTTCTCCCAGTAGTAATAGATTTCCCCGCTCGTCCCACCACCGCATCCACGGCTGATTTTGGTTTTGATAAAAACCCCGCCAGACTCCTAGTTCTACTCCCAAGGGCGGTATGGGATAATGTCCCCGTTCATTGGGTCTCATCAGCTGGTAAGATCCCCCCTGCAACTCATAGAATTCTAAAGCACCGCTATTGACAAAATAGATGCCATAATAGGGAATCTTCATGACTTGCTCGTAAACCCAGAATTTTCCCGCCTTTATTAGATTACCTTCAGCATCGCGAGATATAGGTGTATTGTTACGTTCGGGAGAACCATTACCACTGGCAAACTCTAAGACAATCTGCGGTATGGTCGGTTCCTTCCATAACACGTAGGAACGGCGAATCTGGGAGTCAATCATGGGGGGCACCCCTGGTACATAGAACCAGTCCGGTGCTACTGCTCCTGCTTCTGGCGGGTCTGTTCGAGTCCAGTAGATACCGCAGTCTTGCCCGATCGCATATTGTCCGTCCGGGTGCAGTTGTCGTAAAACTGGTCCTAGAGAATCCGTCAGGATCAGGCTTTGGGGATGTTCTTGAAAGTTCTTCACAAAAGTACCATCCGACTCTGGTAGCTGGGTATGATCCGGTAAAATCGGAGTCTTTACTGTTTTTGCTGCTGTGGTGACCATAGGATTTTACACTTATTTAGGTGATGCTGTTTATTGAGAGTATTGCTGGACTTCTTCAATGGTCAAGCTCAGGGTTTGGGCTACCTGTTCGGCGGTTAAGCCAAGAGCTAATAATCTGGGAACTGCTGCTCTTTGAGCCTGTTCAGCCCTTTCAGCACGCTCTCGTTCGCGTTCGGCTCGTTCTTCTCCCAGTAGTAATAGATTTCCCTGGGAGTCCCACCACCGCATCCACGGCTGATTTTGGTTTTGATACAAACCCCGCCATACTCCTAGTTCTACTCCCAAGGGCGGTATGGGATAATGTCCCCGTTCATTAGGTCTGTGAAGCTGGTAAGACCCGGACTGCAACTCATAGAATTCTAAAGCACCGCTATTGACAAAATAGATGCCATAATAGGGAATCTTGATGACTTGCTCGTAAACCCAGAATTTTCCCGCCTTAATTAGATTACCTTCAGCATCGCGAGATATAGCGGTATTGTTACGTTCAGCGGCACCATTACCACTGGCAAACTCTAAGACAATCTGCGGTATGGTCGGTTCCTTCCATAACACGTAGGAACGGCGAATCTGGGAGTCAATCAAGGGGGGCACCCCTGGTACATAGAACCAGTCCGGTGCTACTGCTCCTGCTTCTGGCGGGTCTGTTCGAGTCCAGTAGATACCGCAGTCTTGCCCGATCGCATATTGTCCGTCGGGGTGAAGTTGTCGTAATACTGGTCCAATTGAATCTGTGAGAATCAGGCTTTGGGGATGTTCTTGAAAATTCTTCACAAATGTGCCATCCGACTCTGGTAGCTGGGTGTGGTCTGGTAAAATCGGAGTCTTTACTATTTTTTCTGCTGTGGTGACCATAGGATTTTACACTTATTTAGGTGATGCTGTTTATTGAGAGTATTGCTGGACTTCTTCAATGGTCAAGCTCAGGGTTTGGGCGACCTGCTCGGAGCTTAAGCCAAGAGCTAATAATTTGGGAATTGCTGCTCTTTGAGCCTGTTCAGCCCGAAATGCCCGCTCCTGTTGTTGCTCCGCTCGCTCCTGTTGTTGCTCCGCACGCTCTCGCTCACGGTCCGCACGCTCTCGTTCGCGTTCCGCCCGCTCTTCTCCCAGTAGTAATAGATTTCCCCGCTCGTCCCACCACCGCATCCACGGCTGATTTTGGTTTTGATAAAAACCCCGCCAGACTCCTAGTTCTACTCCCAAGGGCGGTATGGGATAATGTCCCCGTTCATTGGGTCTCATCAGCTGGTAAGATCCCCCCTGCAACTCATAGAATTCTAAAGCACCGCTATTGACAAAATAGATGCCATAATAGGGAATCTTCATGACTTGCTCGTAAACCCAGAATTTTCCCGCCTTTATTAGATTACCTTCAGCATCGCGAGATATAGGTGTATTGTTACGTTCGGGAGAACCATTACCACTGGCAAACTCTAAGACAATCTGCGGTATGGTCGGTTCCTTCCATAACACGTAGGAACGGCGAATCTGGGAGTCAATCATGGGGGGCACCCCTGGTACATAGAACCAGTCCGGTGCTACTGCTCCTGCTTCTGGCGGGTCTGTTCGAGTCCAGTAGATACCGCAGTCTTGCCCGATCGCATATTGTCCGTCCGGGTGCAGTTGTCGTAAAACTGGTCCTAGAGAATCCGTCAGGATCAGGCTTTGGGGATGTTCTTGAAAGTTCTTCACAAAAGTACCATCCGACTCTGGTAGCTGGGTATGATCCGGTAAAATCGGAGTCTTTACTGTTTTTGCTGCTGTGGTGACCATAGGATTTTACACTTATTTAGGTGATGCTGTTTATTGAGAGTATTGCTGGACTTCTTCAATGGTCAAGCTCAGGGTTTGGGCTACCTGTTCGGCGGTTAAGCCAAGAGCTAATAATCTGGGAACTGCTGCTCTTTGAGCCTGTTCAGCCCTTTCAGCACGCTCTCGTTCGCGTTCGGCTCGTTCTTCTCCCAGTAGTAATAGATTTCCCTGGGAGTCCCACCACCGCATCCACGGCTGATTTTGGTTTTGATACAAACCCCGCCATACTCCTAGTTCTACTCCCAAGGGCGGTATGGGATAATGTCCCCGTTCATTAGGTCTGTGAAGCTGGTAAGACCCGGACTGCAACTCATAGAATTCTAAAGCACCGCTATTGACAAAATAGATGCCATAATAGGGAATCTTGATGACTTGCTCGTAAACCCAGAATTTTCCCGCCTTAATTAGATTACCTTCAGCATCGCGAGATATAGCGGTATTGTTACGTTCAGCGGCACCATTACCACTGGCAAACTCTAAGACAATCTGCGGTATGGTCGGTTCCTTCCATAACACGTAGGAACGGCGAATCTGGGAGTCAATCAAGGGGGGCACCCCTGGTACATAGAACCAGTCCGGTGCTACTGCTCCTGCTTCTGGCGGGTCTGTTCGAGTCCAGTAGATACCGCAGTCTTGCCCGATCGCATATTGTCCATCCGGGTGCAGTTGTCGTAAAACTGGTCCTAGAGAATCCGTCAGGATCAGGCTTTGGGGATGTTCTTGAAAGTTCTTCACAAAAGTACCATCCGATTCTGGTAGCAGGGTGTGATCTGGTAAAATCGGAGTCTTTACTATTTTTTCTGCTGTGGTGACCATAGGATTTTACACTTATTTAGGTAATGGTGTTTATTGAGAGTATTGCTGGACTTCTTCAATGGTCAAGCTCAGGGTTTGGGCTACCTGCTCGGTGGTTAAGCCAAGAGCTAATAATCTGGGAACTGCTGCTCTTTGAGCCTGTTCAGCTCGAAATGCTCGCTCCTGTTGTTGCTCCGCACGCTCTCGCTCACGGTCCGCACGCTCTCGTTCGCGTTCGGCTCGTTCTTCTCCCAGTAGTAATAGATTTCCCCGCTCGTCCCACCACCGCATCCACGGCTGATGAGAGTTGAGATAGAAACCCCGCCAGACTCCTAGTTCTACTCCCAAGGGCGGTATGGGATAATGTCCCCGTTCATTGGGTCTCATCTGCTGGTAAGACCCGGACTGCAACTCATAGAATTCTAAAGCACCGCTATTGACAAAATAGATGCCATAATAGGGAATCTTGATGACTTGCTCGTAAACCCAGAATTTTCCCGCCTTTATTAGATTACCTTCAGCATCGCGAGATATAGGTGTATTGTTACGTTCAACAGCACCATTACCACTGGCAAACTCTAAGACAATCTGCGGCATAGTCGGTTCGTTCCATAACACGTAGGAACGGCGAATCTGGGAGTCCAGCATGGGGGGCACCCCTGGTACATAGAACCAGTCCGGTGCTACCGCTCCTGCTTCTGGCGGGTCTGTTTGAGTCCAGTAAATACCGCAGTCTTGCCCGATCGCATATTGTCCGTCCGGGTGCAGTTGTCGTAATACTGGTCCAATTGAATCTGTGAGAATCAGGCTTTGGGGATGTTCTTGAAAGTTTTTCACAAATGTGCCATCCGACTCTGGTAGCTGGGTATGAGCCGGTAAAATCGGAGTCTTTACTGTTTTTGCTGCTGTCTGTACCATTTTATTTTACCCTTAGAGAGGGTAGCGCTTCTATTATATTATTTTTGAGCTGCGCTGCACCGCGTTCCCATATTATATCATATCTACTGCGCCTGGTTACTAGTCGGCCCTCGATCGCGGTTGTAGCACCGGGAGCACCTTAATAGACCCAAACCGTTTGTTGACGTTCTGCAAGACTGATGTTAATCTAGTAAGTAGCCTGATATTGAACCTCGCGGGGCTGTTATGGTGCCAGAGGATTGCCCTGGGTGCGAATGGTACGACTTAATGATAGAATGTAGGGAACATGTCCCGAATGACTCCAGAACAAAAAAAATTAATTCCGGTTTATCGGGAAAAATGGATGAAAATCGTGCGATCGACTGAAAGAGTTTACCGCGATCGGGCATAAAAAAAGATCAAAGCTGCTTACGATCTGATGGGTGAAAAAGAACCGGAAGTGATTTTCTGTGATAGTCCTTACGCGGCTTTGGATGTGGTTGATTGGTATGACGTAGAAAGTAGCTTAATGGTGCTGCCATGGGGACTACCAGGAAAATTTTATTCAGATTATATGATTGGGATAATAAACGACTTAATCTACAGTAGATTAATAGAGGTAGCATTTGAAGATTATCAAAAAGCAGAAAATAAACAATGGAAAGCGGGCCCATTGTACGATCCTGGCTATGATTACTGCCTAGATCCAGGCTTTTGTAGAACGGGAATGGGTTTTGATTTTGCACTCTCGGTTTTAAAAGAGGATTGTGATGTCAAGTCTAAGTTAGGCTTTAATTTGTTAGTTAACCTGGGAGGTTGGATTTTCGCTCATCAGAAGGCATGTGTAATATGGGATCGCCCGACAAAAATGTGCTTGGACGACAAACAACTCCTTCACAAGGTTTTCCTGCCATCCAATTTTCTGATGGGTTTAGCGTTTATGCCTATCACGGGGTGGGATTACCAGAAAAATACGGTAAAATCCATCCGGATCAATGGCAATCTCAGTGGCTTTTAGAAGAAGAAAACGCGGAACTGAGGCGAGTGCTGATTCAGGGGATTGGTTACGCAAGAATTAGCCAAGAGTTACAGGCAACTCCATTAGATGATTGGCGAGAATACACGCTGTTAAGAATAAACTTAAATGTAGATCGAGAGCAAATTAACCTGTTAAAAATGACCTGTCCGAGTACGGGTTATATTCATTGCCTCAGAGTCCCGCCCTATTTCCAAAATGCCAGAGAAGCAATTCGCTGGGTGAATTGGGACATAGATCCGGAAAGTTTCGCGATCGAGACTTAAAATATATGTGGTATATCAAAAAATGACGAGGAACCGATCGTGCAGAGGTTTTCACTTGCCAATTGGCTATCAAGGAGAGGTAGAAGAAGTATGAGGCGTTATTTGTGGGCGGGACTGCTGGTGGTGACCGTGCTGCTATCAACACAGTTTCAGACAACGGCCACCGAAAGATGCGACATTATTACACGGAGTTGGAGTTTCCGCCTCTGCCAGAAATTCAGGTGCCCGACTATACCCGCTTTCAGCTAGAGAACGGCATGAAGGTATTCTTGATGCCAGACCGGGAACTTCCTCTAATCAGCGGTACGGCCATATTCGCTACGGGCGATCGCTTGGAACCTGCGGACAAAGTAGGACTGGCCAGCATTGTCGGGGAAGTGATGCGTACTGGGGGCACCCGCACCCACTCGCCAGGGGAACTTAACGAACTGCTGGAACAACGGGCCGCTGCGATCGAGACCTCCATCAGGACTACGGCGGGGGTTGCTATGTTTAATGCCTTGAGTGAAGACACCGACTTGGTGTTGGGGCTATTTGCCGAAGTGCTGCGAGAACCTGTTTTTGACGAAAGACAGTTCCAGTTAGCTAAAACCCAGCTACGGGGAGAAATAGCTCGTCGTAACGATGACCCTTCTGACATTGCCAGTCGGGAGTTCCAGAAACTGGTCTACGGACCTGCAAGTCCCTATGCTCGCACGATTGAATATGCGACAATCGACAATATAACCCGCGAGGATCTCGTCAGTTTCTGGGCTAAATATTTCCATCCCAACAATATGATTCTGGGAATAGTGGGAGATTTAAATCCGCTTTCAGCTAGAGAACGGCATGAAGGTATTCTTGATGCCAGACCGGGAACTTCCTCTAATCAGCGGTACGGCCATATTCGCTACGGGCGATCGCTTGGAACCTGCGGACAAAGTAGGACTGGCCAGCATTGTCGGGGAAGTGATGCGTACTGGGGGCACCCGCACCCACTCGCCAGGGGAACTTAACGAACTGCTGGAACAACGGGCCGCTGCGATCGAGACCTCCATCAGGACTACGGCGGGGGTTGCTATGTTTAATGCCTTGAGTGAAGACACCGACTTGGTGTTGGGGCTATTTGCCGAAGTGCTGCGAGAACCTGTTTTTGACAAAAGACAGTTCCAGTTAGCTAAAACCCAGCTACGGGGAGAAATAGCTCGTCGTAACGATGACCCTTCTGACATTGCCAGTCGGGAGTTCCAGAAACTGGTCTACGGACCTGCAAGTCCCTATGCTCGCACGATTGAATATGCGACAATCGACAATATACCCGCGAGGATCTCGTCAGTTTCTGGGCTAAATATTTCCATCCCAACAATATGATTCTGGGAATAGTGGGAGATTTAGATCCGCAAGCAATGCGCCAACTTATTGTGCAAAAGTTTGGTGACTGGCCAGCTAACCGGCAGCTAGAAATACCTCCACTGCCAAAGGTTGAGCAAGCAAATATGGGGGGAATTTTTATGGTCGATCGGCCTCAGTTAAGC
The DNA here is from genome assembly GCA_963921275.4 of uncultured Hormoscilla sp. Classification (GTDB taxonomy): domain Bacteria; phylum Cyanobacteriota; class Cyanobacteriia; order Cyanobacteriales; family Desertifilaceae; genus Hormoscilla. The sequence continues at coordinate 1,599,156 of OZ001293.3, forward strand.
CAAAGTAACGTCCTCATGGGACATCTGGGGGGTAAGTTTAAAGATCCCGACTATTTTGCCCTGGATGTGATGAATGGGGTGCTGAATGGTTTGGGGGGACGGCTGTTTAATAAAGTGCGATCGGCCCAAGGATTAGCTTACTCGGTCTACGGATTTTGGAATCCCAGGTATGACTACCCGGGCAAGTTTATTGCTGGCGGACAAACCCGTTCCGAGGCAACTGTGCCCTTTATTCAGGCAGTCCGATCGGAAATTGAGCAGATCCGGACAACTCCTATTTCCCCAGCAGAACTGAAGTCCGCCCAAGATGCCGTTCTCAACTCTTTTGTCTTTAACTTTGCTACCCCCTCTCAAACCCGGTCGCGGCTGATGCAATATGAATATTACGGCTATCCAGAATATTTTATCTTCCAGTACCGTAAAGGGGTGGAAGGGACTACAGTCGCAGATATCCAGCGGGTCGCTAACCGTTATCTCCAACCAGATGATATCGTGACTCTGGTAGTGGGCAATGCTTCGGCAATTCAGCCACCTCTAAGTAGTCTCGATCGGGGGACTACTGTGACGAAGATCGATATAAAGTAGGTTGGGTTAAAGGCAGTGGATACTGTTGGCGAGTTCGGTACGACAGCTACCAGACATTGAACCGATGTGGGCAAATATCTCGTCACCTGCCATAATATAGCTTAAACCAGGTTGACAGGAAAAAAAGATGGGTTTAGTTTACGCAGACATTGAACTGATTAACGGGGATGACCTCACCTTCTACCGCCGGGGCCACATCTCAACAGACCAAATCAAACGCTGCCAGGTCAGGGCGCTAGTTGATAGCGGTGCTTATCTGCTGGCGATTCCTGAATCTATTAAGATACAACTAGATTTGCCTAAGCTGGACGAACAGCTTGCCTCCTTAGCAGATAATTCTCGGATCTCCCTAGACATTGTTGGTCCTGTTGAAGTCAGGTTTAAAGTGCGATTCGTTTAGTGTAAACTGCATACTAAGTATGTAGGGGACCACTAGCTGGGCTGACTGCCTGACACATCTGTATGAACACCGTATCAGGTTCGACACCTTAATGACCGAATAAGCTCTAACCAGATCTGGTCATAGTAATCATGCTCAGCTTTAAAGGAAGCAAAGCACGGTTGTGGAGCTCTGGGCAACAATGTATGACGGAAACCTCACATATTGGAGCACTCGATTAGGCCAGAACCCTGAACTGAACAAACGGGTAGCAACGCTGCTCAAAAGGCAAAAAGGAAAATGCCAGCACTGCGGATTAATTTTCAGAGATAGTGACAAATGGGAAGTGGACCACATAATTCCTCTCTCACGAGGGGGAAAAGACCGGTGGGACAATATCCAGCTGTTACACGGACATTGCCACGATGAAAAAACTGCACACGATGACAGCAACAGCCGTACTCATGACAAGAGTGACATCGCGGAGGAGCCGGATGAGGTGAAAGTCTCACGGCGATGCCTTCGGGGTTTTTGCGAAGCATCCCGAAGGCATCGAACGGTTCTGAAGACTCCTCGGAGTGGTGACACCCTAGCTTAGTTTAACAATCGTCGCACTACTGTTGATGCATTGGTTTTACCCGATGGCAGTAATGTTTTACTGGGGGCTATTCCCCTGGAAGGCATGGATGTTTTGATTGACCCTAAGCAGCAAAGGTTAATTGTCAATCCCGACAATCCTGACATGGCTGTGACGATCTTAAAATAATATCCGCATCTAGAGATAATTACAAACCTTGCTGGGAGGAAAAATATACATATTTAAGAGCAGCATTGAAATCTGTTCAGTTTGTAATTGATGCTCAGGGTCAAAGGACAGGGGCGTCTCCTGGTCGCTCGATGTCTCCCATCGCACTACCCGGGAGACATCGTATTCGCACTACCCAGGAGACGCCGCGCGCTACTCGCACGTTCCCAGGCAGAGCCGTGGGAACGAGGGGGGGACACAGATAGAAGATAGGGAAGATGAAGCGATTGTAACAGCAGCTTTGGCGCAGTTGCAATCAGCGGGAAATAGTCCAGAAAAGGCAGGTTGGCTAGATTGGGAAGCTGTTAAAGATGAATGGGATGAAGATTGAGGGTTTTTAGATGTATCGAGTCATACTGTTAGCATCTGCACATTATGATTTAATCGAAGAACTACGAGATGCAGGCTATTATCATCTGAGAAATGATAGCTACTTCGGTCCAGTCACAGAACGAGGAGTAAAACAGTTTCAGCGGGATAATCAGTTATTCCCTGATGGAATAGCGGGTCCTTAAACCCGAAACATACTCCGCCTGCGAAATCAGCAGCGCCGTCGGTAATAAGAGTATGAAAAATACCATCATAGTTGCGGCTCTAATCATCTCCACGCTCTTTGGTATCATTAATATAAACGTAGAGCCAGCAGAAGCAGGGTACTGGCGATGTGAAGGCTGTGTCCCTTGGACACAGGGGGGAGATGATGACCGTGGCAGCTATTGTTTTCGTCTCGGTGACAGGGGGCCACTGATTTATGACTTAATCGAAGAACTACGTAAAGCGGGCTATTATCATCTGATAAATGGTAGCTACTTTGGTCCAGTCACAGAACGCGCTGTCATCAAGTTCCAACGCGATAATCAGTTACGTCCTGATGGAGTGGCGGGCCCTCAAACCCAGAACCTACTCCTCCTGCGAAATCAACAGATCCTGAAGTTGCCCAATAGCTGGTAAAAGGTCAGTTGATAGTGGTCAACTGACAAATAACAACCAACAACTGACAACCAACAGGCGAATAATGATATTTGGGTTATTTTATCATATATATGCCTACATGTCAACAATATTCTCAAAGACAAAAAAAGATGCCATCACCAAAAAAATTCTTGACAGTAGAGGCGGCTGAATGCTAACTTAGAGATAGCTGCGGATGTGGCGGAATTGGTAGACGCGCTAGATTTAGATTCTAGTGTCTTATGACGTGAAGGTTCAAGTCCTTTCATCCGCATTAGTCCTAATTTGTCAAATTTGTCCATGCTCCCGTTCAGTCTTGGTGATGGAACCAGTTCTGTTCGTGCAGACGTTCCCAGGCTTTACGGAGATGATTGTGTTTGAAGAGGTGGCGCTTGCGATCGCTCCATTCGAGTACACCGGTGATTGCCTGTTCGCAATCAACCGCCGCTTGGGGGTCTTCGGTGGCGACCCAATGAATGGTTGCCAGCATTTCCATGCCGTAAGGGGTTTCAAAGCCAAAAATCAGGTTGCCAACTCGTTCTAGTCGTTCGTTGGCCTCGGGGTGTGCTGCTAGAAAGCGATGGGCGGCCTGGAGACCATCAGGGAGAAAGTAAATTTGAGAACTATTAGTCCTATCTCCGTAACCTCGAATAAAATGCCCATCAATTCTTTGCAAAGCATGATTGAGATTATCGGCATAGGGACCAAATTTATGTTTGACGTAGCGCAGCTTTAACGGTTCGCCAGCGACTTGTAGGAAGTAGGCAAGTTTCTGAATTTCTAGCTTAGTCAAGCGATAACCTGGAATGTCGTACAGTTCCAGCAGACGAATGAACAAAGCCCGGGCGCGAGTCATCTTCGGCTTAGAAGTAGCAACAGGCATTTGAGCAGCCAGACGTGCGCCCATCGGTTCAAAGATAACAACCCGCACCTCTGGCAAGTTGGCAAAGGCTAGGGTAATCATAGGTTTAACCTGTGCCCAGTCTAAGCCGCCGTTACCGCATCCCAGTGGAGGGATGGCAAGAGATTTAATCTCAAATTGTTGCACCTCAGCAACTAAAGCTTTTAGTCCAGTTTCAATATCTGATATTTTTGACTTTCCTCTCCAGTGACCTTTGGTGGGAAAGTTAATAATGTATCTAGGGTTGAACAAACTACCTGTGGCAAAGGTGAACATGTGACCGAGTTGCAGCTCTTTAGCATCACAGGCTTTTTTATACTGGCGGAAATTTTATGGAAAAGCCTGTTTGAACAGCAAGGCAATACCTTTGCTCATGACACCGACGCAGTTGATGGTGTTAACCAGAGCTTCTGTGTTAACTTCGAGTAGGTTGCCTTGCCTAAACTCAATCATTGCTTTGCTCCAGTTCCATTACAGCTATTTTAAAACTTAGTAGTACCAATTAGAATAAACCTTAACGGGAGGTTGGTGGTCAACATTGCCTAAAATTTGTATAACCTGCTCCTGATATCGGCCATTGATGACCCCAATCTCTCGGATCAGTCTCCAAGGGCAGCATTCGTAAACTAGGAACTCTACTTGTCGGCGACACTTACGATTTGGATAGTCTTCAGTGTCAAACCAATACTTAGATTCCATGAGTTCCCAGTCAATAACCTCATACAACCTGTCGAGATCGTCAAAAAAGTCAGAGTATGTCATGATTGCATGACCGTTTGTAAAGAGGAAAAAAATCTTCAAAGCTACTGATTCTGCTTCAACGACAAGATAAATTACAGGGTTTTGTCCTTCCTGATAGCCTTCGACGTTGCCTGTACTGATTGAGTATAGCATAGGAGAACGGGGAGCAAAGTAAAACGGGACATAATCGTGTAAAGTACCACCAGCACTACAAGAAACCCGGATTCCGGCTCGTCTATCCTGTATATTTTTGTGAGCGATATCGATGTAATTTATTTCTTTTTGTTCTTGCTTGCTTTTGGCAATTATTCCGCCCGCAAGTAGGATAGAAGGCAAGTTTTTGATATGGGTGATGTGGTAAATATCAATAGGCATTGGTCATGCATTCATGTCGCTAGTTGTACCAGTTTGCTTAAGTAGTCGGACAAAAACTCTTTATATTTGGGTAACTCAGGCATTATTCTACTGACAACGAACAACCTTCGGACAGGCGGGACAAGTCCTAAGCTACTAACTACTTATTTCTTTCCTACCATACTCACCCGCTTAATCTTACCCAAACCCTGAGTATCCCGGAGCAATGTTGCAGACGTAGCCGCAGCAGATTGTAGCTAGTCTCCTTACCGCCATAACGCCAGAGGACATAAGCCTGAGAAATCTCATCGATCGCCCCAGCCGCCTCCGAGTGATAATGTGGGCGTAATGCTGTAGCATACTCCAAGGGAGTTTGAGCCGGATGCTTAGGATATCCCTGAGCCTTTAACAGATCCAGCATTTGCCAGTAGATACTTTCAATGGGAGGCAACTTAGCCAGCTTCTGGCTGTGAAGCCACCGCCCCAACAGATTCCCACCCAACCATCCCAGAAAGGCCAGGCCGCAGGCCAGCATCAGACCAGTCAACAATCCCACCCAGCCACTGGTAAACAGTCGCCACAGCCAGATGAGCGATTGCCCTGCCCACCGGAAAATCCCACCAAACAGAGTCGCGAATAGATTCCGGACCGGACTGGGAAACCAACCGGCGACCCAATGCCAGAACTGTCGTAGGACACCAAAAGTCTGATAATCTTCAACCGAAGGGGGAATCAGTTCGTGACCGGGAATGGGGTCAAAAGCAAACCAACCGTACTGGGGAAAATACACCTCCGTCACCGCATAGGCGTCACTATTGCGAACCTCATAAAGACCAGTGAAAGGATTGAACTCTCCCGGTCCAAAGCCCACCGCTAACCTTGCAGGTACGCCGATGGAACGCAGCATAATTGTTAAAACCGTAGAGAAGTGGTCGGGATAGCCACCTTCGTAATCGAACAGAAAAGCCTCTACCAGATCCCGTTCTTCATCTAATACAGGCAAGTTGGGCTGAATTGTATAATGCTGCTTTAAATATTGTGCCAGATAGAGAGCTTGCTCATAGGCAACAGTCACGGGCTTTTCTGATTTTGCCAATATCTCTTCAGTCCGTTGGCGCACCCTGTCAGCAATTAAGGAGGGAATTTGCAGGTACTTATCCTCGATACTAGCTGTATACACCGATCGCGCTTGTCCCAATTGAGTGCGATCGCGCAAGGGAACTTGAGAGATAACAGTATAAGTATCGCCATCCAGCAAACCTAGAGGCGATCGCAAAGAGTCTTCCGCATCGACCTCAACCTTCTTAGTAAAAAAGAAAAGTTGCTTCGGTTGGGTCATAGCGGGAATAATATTCGGCAGTTCCGAAACTATAGAATAGGTTTGCACCACCTCTCTAGTTTGAGCCTGAGTCGGCCTACTCGGCAAAAAGAACCGATAGGACCAGCTAGGCCGTTCCACAGTTGCCGTCTGTTCGCGAGAAATCTCCCAACCATGACCGGTGTAGCGGTCAAAACCCAACACCCGCCAAAAACCTGCCGCCTGCGATCGCACCCGCATCACCACCCTCGGTTGCATCTGTCCCCGCAGGTTCTGGTTAATCTTAGTATTAAAGCCGTAATAAAAAGTGTCATCTAGTTCCGTACCATCGCTCCCCCTACCACCGGTGCCCTCACCGTCCGATTCAGCATTTCCTTCTCTAACATAGCCAGGATTAGCAATCCCATCAATTTCCGGTCGGTCAGCTTCTTCCACTTGATTAGAAGCACTCACCGGAAAAGTCCGCAATTGATAGCCCGGCACCCTGGGTAAAGACGCAAAAATTGCCAAACCTAATGTGACAATTAACAGCAATATCAGACTCAAACGTCCCAGAGATAGTTCTGGTGGTAGCGATGGTAATAATTTGCGGAGATTTTTTCTACTAGGACCAACTTTAGTCCGACTAGGAATTAAACCTAGGCGGGAGCGGTAATCTAAAACCAGAGTTGGCAAAGCTAAGGCCAAAAATAGCAGCAAAAGAGGGGCAAAAGCCAAAGTTTGAGACAGAGTACCAGCAACCCCAATCAAGATCAGCCCGATCGCCATCGAGTATCCCAAATCATGACGGCGGGGGAGGTCAAAACTGTGGAGTACCTGGAGTTGAATCAACAACTCTGCCAACACTAGCCTAGTATCATTCAGCTGAGTGAACAGGTTACCCAAGAAAGCAAACAGGGCCACCAGCATAGCCATCGCCAGTAGAAACTTCACTGCCACATTGCGTTTTCTGCGCCGATGCCAACTCCACGTAGCACCAACCACACTCAGGGGCACCCCCCAGAAACTCATCTGGGTTCCGGCCGCCACATCCGTAGCAATAATTCCCACAATCACTAGCGCTTGTACTAAAACCCGTAAGAGGAGCGAATCCTCCGGCACTGGGAGAGGCAACGCCTGAATGCGTCGCCACAGTTCGCCAAAGATTGGTATATCTGACCTGCTTGCAGAGGAGTTAGACATGTTAATTCATAGATTTGGGATGCTACAATTAATGTAACATATCCACCCAACCCATCTAAGTAGGACAAACAGCAAAAATCAGGGGAGTAGTAGACTCTGTGGGAAACTCAATCACCAAGCAGTAAGTCTGTAAGGCTTGAATATCTGACAATTCTACAGTCAAACTGCCGGTATTTTCTCGTTGCGCGATCGCCTCTGTCTGGTCTCCGGTCAACTTTAACCTACCAGCACAAGGCATCTGAGCCTGAATCTCCAACCAAGATACACCATCTCTAATATAGTAATTAGCCCGAACAATCAACTTCCCAGCCCTAGTCAGCCATTCTCTGGACACCACTGGTCCCGACAAGTTTAATGACAGAGTCAGACCATTCAAAATCTGCCTTGCTGCCAGTAAGGATAGTTGCATCTGTTGGGTAGGCGTTGTGGTTTCATAACTGCTGGGGAAATTCTTCTGGTCTACTGGACCACGATGGGTAGACTCTAACTGCCCCCATTGATTGAACCGATACTCTAAGAGCACCATACCAGCTAACTCGTTCAGAGTCTGGAGGTGGTTAGGAAACAGCTCGCCGGTAGCCTGAACTAATTTAGCACCTTCACGCAGTCCCGAGCGGGCGATAAGCTGACATTGCTCTAGCAGCTGAGCTAAGATAGATTCGGGGAGTTTAACTGGCACTGGCAGGTTCAGGTAAAATAGCTGGGCAGTCCAGGGTAGTTCGGGAACTCCCGAAAACAATGTGGAGTCAGAAATATCATCATAGTATTCGCAAACCTCTGTTTCCCAAGGAAATAGTGGCAGCTTTGATGCGATTTCCGATTTAATTCGGCGCTTTAAAACAGCCTGGAAACGATCTTGCACAGCAGGTATCTCTCCAATTTCAAGTGGTTGAGACTCCAGCGGTTGTCTAGGAGAACCGCTAGAGTCGGGTGTGAAAATATCAATTTCTGCCGCTACAAGCGGAATATCGTCACCCCACCATATATCTTCGTCTGGTGAAGTTCGTTCTCTGGAAGTTTTGGAATTCTCTAGGTTAGCTTGTGGCCCAGATGAAGGTGTAGATGCGTTCGCTTTTGGAGCTTGTAGCAGCCAAGCGAGTAATTCATCTGTGTTGGCTTCTGGCTCTCTATTCATGTTTAGATGCATTCATTCCGGATAATAATATCAGGTATTACGGATTTCCCAAGCTATTTGTAGCAGATGTGACCACTTTTTGGTGACTTGGCTAGGAGTGATGCCCAGATCGGAGGCGATCGCCTGATGGGGGAGTTTCTGTTGCTTAATGCCGAGCAAACTCCGCTGTTGTTGATTCAGCTTGTCCGTAAAAGTCTGCCATTGTCCGGGAGTCATGCCCAAGTTCCGTTCCAGGTCCGCTTCCAACCACTGATGCACCAATTCCCATCCCGATCCCGTAGCAAACTGGCTCAGATGGTATTTAAAGCGCTGCTGTAAATAGTCCCGTTCCCGGGGAGTCAAACCCAGGATCTCTTCAATTTCCGATGTCGATAAATCCTGCAAGCGGAGGGCAAAGTAGTCAGCACAATCAAGTTGATTGCGGTCCTGTAAATACTGCATCAATTCTTCAACCACCTTGAAGCGCAGGTGATCTTCTATTGGGTTAGGATCCGCCGTCGCCACCATAACCTCTCGCACCTGCTTTCCCGGCGCTGCACCCCAGTTTCCGCCTGACTCACCAGTGGCTCCCTCTGCTGCCCTTTCCATATCAACAAAAGTTTCTGGCGGTTGCTGCCCTGAAAAAGTTTGGGCGCGGAGAATAATCAGTTGTTGAGACCGACCTCGCAATAGTCGAATACGGCGTTTCCCGTAGCGTTCTACAAAAGCCATGTACTCTGACAACTCCAGCAAAGTTTTCGGTTGATAGGTAACCGGCAGTTCTGATTCCCGGCGCAAGGAATTCAGCGCCTCTATGTAAAAACCCTGCAAAAAATCTTCAATCAGAGTCAGCCTCCCTTGATAGCTGGATGGCAGCCCTGATGGAGTAATGTAGCGATAGACGATCGCACTCAGAGAGCTGTGTAATTCCACCCGTCCTTGGCGAGACCCCAAATTATAGTAGTGAAGACATTGCTTGAGGCGCTGACTGGCTAGCGTCTGCGCCCATGAAGCTATTTCGCCGGAGGCTTGAATCCGCTTGCTTTCAGAGCATATCCGCGTCACTTCTGTGGCTATACGTTTTGCCACCTCTTGACAGTTTCCCTCTGATGCACGGGTAGACTGTTTAAGTTTTCTCAACAGGAGCTGAAAAACTTTCTCAAAGATTGCCTCCACGATCGGCACCAATCTCCCCATTACGACTTCTTTGCTATCAATGACCCTAACACACCCACCAGCATACTCAAAACTTTACGCTCATTGGCCAATCCCGTTCGCGTAGGCGTAGCCCTGTGCGCGCAGCGCAATCGCCGGTGGGCATGGTACCTTATAATTTATAGCATTGACCAAAAATCTTGCTACCAAGGATCCGCCCGCTCGTCTTGTCGCCGCCATTTGGGCCATCTCATCATCCCTACCCACAGCATGAATACCCGAGAAGTCTAATTATGAACTTAGACCAACAAATTAAACTGTTGATTGACCAAGCTCCCACCAGCACCCCCTTCTTGATGGAGGCGATCGCTCCTGTACTCAAGTCGATCGCTTCGCAGTTAAAGCACTCGCAATATTATATCATACAGAGCGCAGATGACAATTGGGTGTTAACAACTCTGAGCAATCGGGTCCAACCCGAGCTGCAAAAAAATGTCATTTATGCCTTTCCTACCCAGAAAGACGCCGCCAATACCGCCTATGCCCGACAAGACCCGAGGGCGATGGCCTTGCCACATCCTGTCACTCACATTTTATTTCAGATGGTAGCAATGGAAACTGTCGATAGTCTGGTGTTCTTTGAGACCCCCGGAAATCTCGACGCCGGTACTGAAGTTGAGCGTGCTGATGTACAAAAATTAATTTTCTCATATATGCAGCTTCTCAAGCGCAAGTCTAATAATATCCCCGACGATATCGCCTAACAATTCAAAATTCTGGCATTGACAACTGAGGCAAGTCCCGGCCTTGGGCTATCCTAACTGTCCGACGCGGGAGCGCTATGAACATGAATAAATAATCAACAACTTTCCCTTTTCAACTTTCCCTTTTCAACTTTCCCTGGGGACCGCCTGGGAACACGCTGCGCTATTCTCAATTTACAACGCCACTAATATATACGAATCAAAACGTAATCAGCCAGGTCCCTTAGAGCTTGGCGAGAGTCAGAGGGTGGTAAAGAAGCTAAACAATCGATAGCGCTACTGGCGTGGTATGCAGCTAATTCCTGAGAACGCTTGATGCCATTACTTTCTTTAATCACAGCCACAGCCTTTTCCAAGTCTTCTGATTGAGTGAACTCTTGGGAAATCATTGCTTCCAGGTAGGGTTTTTCTTCCAGAGCATATAAGACTGGTGCTGTCAAGTTTCCACTACATAGGTCCGAACCTGCTGGTTTTCCTAAAGTTTTAGTTGAACCAGTGAAATCGAGAATATCATCGACAACTTGGAAAGCCAGTCCCAGATGACGGCCATATTGATATAAATTTTCCGCTATTTCCGGAGACACCTCACTGAGTACTGCGGCAGCCTTACAGCTATTAGCAATCAAAGAAGCCGTTTTATAATAACTCTTTTCCAGGTAAGCCTCAATTGACAAACTGGTATCAAATCGATTTAGTCCCTGTCGAATTTCCCCTTCCGCCAGATCCATAATCACCTCTGATAGCAGTTTGACCACCTCCAGGTTATCCAAGGAAGCCAAATACCAGGAAGATTGGGCGAACAGGAAATCTCCTGCTAACACTGCGATGCGGTTGCCAAAACGGCTATGTACCGTCGGTATGCCGCGACGCACTTCTGAAGAGTCCACCACATCATCATGTACCAGACTAGCCGTGTGGATCATCTCTGTAATTTCCGCCAGCTTTCTGTGGCGTTGGGTAATATCCTGGTTCGGCATTGTTGTCCGCGAGACCAACAGGACTATCGCCGGTCTTACCCCTTTTCCCTCTGCGCCGAATAGGTGTTCTGCCGCTGCGTACAGGATCGGGTGACGAGCAGGAACAAGCTGCTTCAAGTTTTCCGTCAGCAAAAGCAGGTCTGCTTCCACCGGATAAAATATTTTTGTGCGATCGGTCATGGATCAGCCGACTCTAGCGCTAGGTTACAAAAATTTACATATTTACTCTATTCTAAGCCAAACCTGCGGCATCTGACAGCTAATATTAAGATTTGTTAACTTTTTCTCAAAATTAACTACAGCCGCAGGAAATTTTGTGTTATTTTAATTATTAAGGATTTCAAATTTCTTTAACCAGATCGAGACTGACCGGCGCTCATCGGAGATGACAGTTCAAACACTCGCGGTTGATCTAGGCAATCACAAACTTCCTTTTCAAGGTGGTTGTCAAGTCCTCAGTCCAGTTATGAAGTCAAAGGTCTTAAGTCTGATGGACCTAGTAAATTGCGGCTATGATATCTGTGGGTTATCCACAGGTTAAATTATTCTGGCCGTAAGCATATACCGGCGTCAGTGTTAGTCAAGGGCGAGGTTTGGCGATCCATATAATTTGAAATACCCTAACCGTTTGCTCTCCGCTATCCGTGTAACTGTGCTATGACTTACAAAGATCTTCCCCTGATAATTCCCGTTCTGGCCACGGCTTATATCTGTGTAGTTTATCTGATATTAATTCTGGCACAACGAGGTGTCAAGTGGTCGCGAAGGACGATAAATCGTTCTGCTTCGCTAACGCGCAGTTCTGTCCGCTAGGGCGCGGGGCAGAATTTCGACAGATCAGATTTGAGATTGCGCACGAGATGAGATCTCAGCTAGCTGGGCTCGAACTTTTGTGAGATTTACATGTTCCACCTTAATTGTACAACCTAGCCACTGAACTGACAATTGGGCAAACAGCTCCGGAGAGCCGCTGACTCCAAACCGGGTTGGTAAAAGAGAGCGCGAATTTCTGTATCCTAGTTCTTGAGCGGCGGCGGCAACTACATGTACAGCTGGGTCAACTAACTGCACTGAGTGGGGTAAAATCCGGCGGAGCACTGGACAAACTGTTGGATTTGGGCCAGTTCTCGGGTGCCATAGGGGAGTCGAGCCGTATCGGCAAAATAAAGAATCGACTCCCCAGATAGTTGCTGGTATATCTGTCTCAAAACAGTCAGACCACCAACACCACTGTCAAAAATCCCAATCCGTCCGTTTTGCATCTGTCTGTATTTTCTGTAACTTCCCAGGCCCGACATGACTAATTTGCCGCAGATACCGAACAATCCCCTCCGCGATCGCCTCAGCCATGCGGCGGCGGTAAGCCGGGTTACTTAATCTAGCCGCATCTTCAGCACCGGTTACAAACCCAGTTTCCACTAAGACGGCGGGCATAGAAGTTTTCCTGAGAACGTAAAATCTAGCTCGCCGCACTCTCCGGTCTGGAATACCAGTGCGTCGCAGAATGCTGTCGTGGATAGTCCTGGCCAGGCGTCCGCCAGTGTCATAGTAATAGGTTTCTAGCCCATTCACATCGGGACGACTGAGACTAATCGCATTAGCGTGGATGCTGACAAATAAACTAGCATTTACCCGTTCGGCAAAATCCACCCGGGGCTGCAAGTCAATTTCCCGATCATCATAGCGAGTCATTACTGCTTGGATGCCTTGTCGCTGCAAGATTGTGGCCACGTGTCGGGAGATCTCCAAGACTACCTGTTTTTCTTGCAAGCCGCCAATGCCAATAGCACCAGGGTCTCCCCCACCATGACCGGGATCGACCACCACGACAAGGCGCGAATTGTTTGTCCGACCAGGATTCCGAGGAGAAGGCCGTGGTTGAGATAAAGATGGATTAGGAGGTGGCACATCAATCACGATCGGACCAGTGGTTCGATTCACCGGCGGGACTGTCAGATTTCTGGTGGCAATGGGTGACAGTAGCAGGGATATATCTTGACCAGACTGACTGAAATTTTCGATTGTGTAACCGAAAACTGGGCGCAAGGAAACCACTACTCTGTTAAGATCTGACTGCTCTATACTCAGGTGCGACAAGGGATCAGTTGAATTTAACTGGGGTGTTCTAGTTTGGCTACTCAGTCGTGCCCGAGAGATTGTCAGCTTGTAGACTGCGGGTGTTTCCCATCTACCCATAGCATTCACCGGGCGATCGGTCCTGATTATCAGTCGAGATCCAAACAGTTGAACCGACTGTATGGTAGCAGTTTGGTCAGACCCAGGATCGGCGCTAGCTAACTGTTCTCTAACTGGCCAAGTCTGACCGTCTGAGGGCAAGGCAGTACTGCGACGGTCCGGTAAGAGTATAATCGCGTTTCCACTAATCTGTGCCTGCCAATTGGGGCTATCTTCTGTGACAGAAAGAGTAATACGAGTAACGGCAGGTGAGGTTTCAACTTGAGAGAGTCTGACCTTTTTAACACCTTTGCTGTCGATCGATAATTCTCGCTGCCTCAGATTAGGATCGATGCTTGCTCCCGGTAGGTCGATATTAATCTCCGTGCCATTTTTACTGCGCTCTACATTTTTAATTTCTGGAGTTTCCCCTCGGGTGCTAATGAAAAAACCACCATGGGTCACCCGCAGATTCTCCACTTGAATTCTCGATCTAGGTATATCACTCTCCGATGTCCGTCGGGTAGTGCGAGTAGCGCTCCCGGCGGACATCATAGGGGCTGGTCGAGTACCAGGATTTAACGGTGGATCGAAAGGCTCCACCTCTAGCGGAGGATATACAGGTGGAGCCTGTGGGGCGGGAGGAGATAGATTTAAGGGTTGGGGAGTCGGTAATTGAACTAGCCACTGGCTCGGAGTAGCTCCTTGAAATCTGACTTGTTGTGGGTCGAGGGTATAACCCCGAATCAATTCAATCACAATCCTAGTAGTTCCAGGGGTAAACTGCCTCACCCGGACCGATCGAATCCCCGGTGTTTTCACCGGCTGCTCTTGCATGCTTCTCCCTAACCTAACTCCGGGTAAATCAATCACCAGACGAGTGGGGTTGAAGATCAGTTGCGCTCTGGGCTGAACGCGGCTGGATGTCGTAAACTCTAAGCGGTTGCGGTTAGCATCAAAGCGCCAAAACTGTAAGTTAGCCGCTTGTACGGGACTCGATAGCAGCCAAACACCTAGAGCACCAGATAATAGCCAATGGAATTTCACGAACCGCTCCTCTTTTTTGTCAAAACTCCTCGGTCATTGGTCATTAGATGTTTCTGACCAATGCTAAGGCAAAAACCACAAAACCTGATGACGTTGCTACTTACTTCGATCTGACTCTTTGAGCGACTCCCTTAACTCTTGTTCCGATTGTTCCCGAACGGTAGCTGATACTTCTGCTTTGGGACTCTTTGGTGTCCCAGTAGGAGTTTCTGGCTTGGTGTCGGATGCTGGCAGGGTGAACACTACCCGCAATAAGGGCGGCGCTAGAAAGGTCGTCAAAATCACCATCATAATAATTGCAGCTTGCAAGGGTTCTGAGAGGGCACCACTAGCCGAACCGACGCCTGCAAACACAAGTCCCACTTCCCCTCTGGGAATCATGCCGACGCCAATTGCCAGCCGGTTAATTTTGCCCGACGCGCCAAACACTGTCAATCCCGTAACTACCTTTCCTACAATTGCTACCACAATCAGGAAGCTAGCGATAATCAGACCCTCCCGATTACTGGGTACTGCTGGATTTAGCACTCCCAGATCGGTTTTAGCACCAACGGTAACAAAGAAAATTGGCGTGAACATATCGGCAACGGGAATGATTTTCTCTTCCAGTTCTCGGCGCAGTTCCGTTTCTGCCAGAATCAGACCAGCAGTAAAGGAGCCAAGTATGGCTTCTAATTGAATCGCGTCTCCAATGTAGGACAGAATAAAGGTGAAAATGAGGGCAGCAATCAACAGCTGACCCCGCGTTTGCAGTCTTTTGACTAGCCCGACAAAATAGGGCATCAAAAAACGACCCAATAAAATCGAGCCAATCAGGAAAACTCCAGCACTGATAATTAGATAGATGACGTTAGTGACTTCGATCTCACCTGTCTCGGCCAGAGAAGCTACCACGGCCAGAACGATTATACCGAGTACATCGTCTATCACCGCTGCGCCAATGATAATCTGACCTTCGGTAGAAGTAAGACGCTGTATTTCTGCTAGCACCTTAGCCGTAATGCCAATACTGGTGGCAGTCAGAGCAGCCCCGGCGAAAACGGCTGGGACTGTGGAGACATGAAATAGATAAATCAGCCCAGCTGTACCAGCAGCAAAGGGTACAATCACCCCAGTCACAGCCACGACTGTTGCGGTGGGTCCGGATTTAAGCAATTCCTTCAAATCTGATTCCAGACCAATTTCAAACAATAGCAGGATCACGCCCAGTTCCGATAAAACGGAAATGACTTCGCTGGAGGCTTCAAACACGCTGTTGGAGGTTTCTGGGGTGAGATTGGCTGTTCCTTGCAGGAAGACCATAATCACGGAATCGGAACTTTGGGCCCCTCCTTCTGGAAAAACCAGCAAGTTCAAGGCAGATATGCCCACAACTACGCCGCCGACCAGTTCGCCTAAGACGGGGGGCAAGTCGATTCTGGCACAAATCTCGCCGCCGACTTTGCTAGCCAGGTAAATAACAACTAAACTCAGTAACACTGCTGCCAGTACCATGGAAGTGCTAGGGGGGGCTGCTGTTGGAGTTGCTGTTGCCAACAGGACTTGTCCGGGGGGCGCTCCTGGGATGAAGTTGGTTGGGGTGAAGGTAGTCATCCAGGCAATTGCATCAACCATTGGTTCCCTATAACTCATCGGGGTATACTGTACAGGTTTATTTACACATTGGGCGAAATTAGATTTACCAATCGGTCTATGGCTGCGCCCCCAGCGCAGCGCTATCGGCCGAACACCCGATGCTTTAATGCAGGCATCTGACGCCGCACTTGTTGCAGGCGTGAGGGGTCAATGTTAGCGCACGCCACTCCTGGCGCTTCCCCAGCATCGGCGAGAATCATCCCCCAAGGGTCAATAATCATGGCGTGGCCGTGAGTTTGGCGCAAGGCATAATTGTTCCCAGTTTGGGCGGGGGCGATAACGTAGCAGGTGTTTTCGATCGCTCTTGCTTGCAGCAGTACTTGCCAATGGTCTTTGCCCGTGTAGGCGGTGAAAGCTGCTGGTACAAACAAGATATCTGCACCTTTTGATGACAGATGCCGGTACAGTTCCGGAAACCTGACATCATAGCATACGGAGAGTCCCATCACGCCTAAGGATGCGCAAGCGTAGACTGGCGGCAACTGGGTTCCTGGTTGGACTGTTAAAGATTCGCGATAGGTGTTGCCGTCGGGGAGGTTCACGTCAAACAAATGGACTTTCTGGTAACGGGCTACTTCGCTGCCAGTTGAGTCTATTAATAAAGCTGTATTATAGACTTTGTCTGTGTCTACCGGTACGGGAAAGCCTCCGCCGAGGATAGTAATTTGGTACCGCTGCGCCATGATCTGAAGAAATTTTTCGCTCTCTTGGGCAATTATTGCCGCCTGAGCCAGTTTTTCTGACTCGCTGCCCAAGAAGGGAAAGTTTTCTGGTAAAGTTACCAGTTCGGCTCCCTGATTCACGGCTAGATCTATCAGTTCTTCTGCCTGTACCAGGTTTTTTTCCAGGTCCGGCACGCTGGTCATTTGAATGGCGGCGGCTAAATACGACTTCATTTGTAACGGTGGAGCTTGTGAGGAACAGATTTATTTAGCATATCTCTTCTGCTGTCAATCCCATAGAGTTGCCCCGCGACCACCGCGCTAACACCGGCGATACAGAGTCCACCTGGGACAGCCCCACGGGAATGAGACCATGCTCTGAGTGGGAGATGACTACTCTGTAAACTAAGTAGTCAGTTGTTAGTTGTCAGTTGTCAGTATACAAGATACCCGAAATTCCCACATATAAATGGTTTAAGCTAGTTTAACAAAATTTTACACGGGTTAAAACCCTTATTATCTACTATCATTTTCGCGAGCGAGCTGTTATTTATTCAAATATTAAATCTTTATTTCGATATCACTTGATTCCTTTATTTTTCTTAACATTTTAGATAGATTAATTATCTAATGAGGAAAATTTTAATAGATCGCATTCAATGAGATAGTAACGTGAGTTCGACGAAGCTTAAACGCGCTCTCCAAAAGCCAGTCCTAACTTCACCGAATCCAGGCAGCAGCAAGCAATTGTCAATACTTAAATACTACATTGAGGAATTTTTCAACTAGCAGCGATTGTTGAGAACAGCCGAAGGGATCGCGGCCTTGCAGAATTTTTTGTTTGAGTTCAAGGACTTGTACGGTTATCTGCCGGTCCCCTATGGCCAGAGTCGGGCGATCGAGGGTGAGAGTTTTTCCCAAAAAGAAGTCACCAGACCTATAATAAAGATAGTTTTCACGAGGTCTGATGTTATGGAAATTAAAAATCCTCTTGATCTTACTCAAATTTTTGGCGACGTGGATGATTTTTGCCAAAATGAGAGAATACTACTGGCAGCAGCAACCGCTGTTGACTTCAATAACCGGGCTCGGTGAAAAATTATGCCGTTCAAGAATGAGTTTGAGGGAAGTGATGACCATGGCAATTGCTTTTCTAGGTTGCTGGCTTTAGAAATTTAGGTGAGTTTTATACTCTACAAGTAATCCCCCACTGGCCTAAGGCAATCCCTGTATCTGGTCAGTTATAATCCTTTTGTAGATGCCTTGGTCATTAATGTTGTTGTGTTGTTTTTGACAGACTATAAGGGGTCAAATTACTGGTATTAGTTTCGTTGATTCGACTCCAATTGAAGTCTGTCATCCCTGCCGTTCCAAGTCTCATAAGGTATTTGAGGGTTTAGTTGGTTGGGGAAAAAATTCTCTGGGCGATATCACTTGACAGCCATGAGCTCCTATCGTCTCATGGCTGTCAAGTGATATCGGGATGGCACTAGGGAAACAAAGCTGCATCTAATTATTAATGATCAAGGAGAACTGCTTGCATTTAAGCTCACACGGGCGCAATGTTGACGAGCGCAAACCGGGACCTGACTTAACCAAAGATATAATCGGTAAACTATTTGGAGAGCGTGGATATATTCCCCAAGAGTTATTTGAGAAATTATAGGAGGGAGGTTTAGCAACTGATTACCAGTCGGTGTCTCCTATGCATGTGCGATCGCCCAGGCCCATGTGCAGGGCATGTAGCGCGCTGCCGAAACGTGGGTAGTGCTCAACCGCGCTCCCACGTTTCGGCAGCACCAGGAGACACCGAAGCAAGAAAAATATGAAACAGAAATTAATTAAGTTAATAGATAAAATTTGATTGCGGAAACGGGTCTTAATTTAAACAGTTAATGACCCCCCTTAGAACATCTTTAAAATCGAACATTCCCGCCACAGAGTGGAATTTTTTAGTCAATCTTTTGGCTGGATTAACAGCTTACACCTATTTACCTAAAAAACCATCCCTCGATTTAATACCAAAAGGCTTACCTGCTCTACCTCCGGCTGTGTTTTAACTCTTCTAGAGGGAGCTCGTCCTGAGCAGAAGTAGTGAGTATTTTTGCTGTTTGCAACAAGAGCACATGCTACAGGATATAGTACTGACAACTAACAACTGACAACTGTCGAACTGACGTGATAGTAAATTGACATACACCAGTTGAATCTCTCATACTTCTTTGAGGTTTTAGATTGCCAAACTCTCTCGTCGAGAGAGTTTCAGGTATTATCTGTAGCAATATTTGGGTTAAATGAGATCGGCCTACAGTGAGGCGATCGCACTTTCCCGACTAGATTACCAGTCCTAAAACTTCTCTTTATTCCCGAAAATATTGAGCCAATTAAGAAAAAATCAGAAAGATAGAAAAATCTATGTTACAATGCCAATAAGATCGCGCCCCGTACCCGCCGCGTGCCAACTGTTTGGGCTGCACTAGATGGGATGAGCAATCATACTCAGTTATTAGAGAATAGGGCATCTGATTAAACGAGTCTCAAGCTTCCACTTGGGGTAAGCTTGAGTGGTAGGCTGACGTGGCCCACCCCCTGTTTGCCAGAAAGGGAAGGGTTGTGGTGACGAGGTCGGTGACTTAAGAGACATGCAACCAGAGGGTAGCATTACCACTGACAAGCAAATTCCTCCATTAAAGATACAGGTACTCTCACATGGATTTGGCATCCCATCAGTTTATCTCCTATTTTGAACCAGAACAAGTATCCGGGTGCATCTCACTTTTGCATCTGTGACCTATCATAGAATTTTATCTATGATAAAATTTATTGGCTTTGGCCAAGGATGCATCTTACTTTTGCAAAAACATCATGTAGAAAGGGTCCCATTTATATAAGCACAACGTAAAGAAAGTATTTGGGGAAGGTTGGATATATTCCATTGAGCCCCTGAAATTTTTATCCGTGTTCCCATACGTTTAATCACTGATTCTATTGAACCAGAACCGATAGAACTCACTGATTCTAACTGATAATACTGATAATCAATTATTCGAGAACGATGTTTTTCCAAATAATTACATAAATTCTGAGTTTCTTTTTGATCCGATTGAATAATAGTATTGTTTCATCAACTTTTCCCGACCAGAGGAGATTTTTAGCTTTTTTTATCCTCGTAGCCTCCTACTTTATGAAGATTTTCCTTGAGATGATACCAATCTAATATTTCTCTTCTCTTGCCTGGTTCGCCTATCTGTTTAAATAATTTCCAAATTCCTGCATGTCCATCTCCTAGACAATAAAATGGAGCCAAAAGTTTTTGACAATTTACCCAATCAAGTTGGCTCTTCTTGAAAAAATGCTCCGCAATATATCCCACTGACTGCTTTATAATCTTTCCATTCACAAGCTTGTCCTTTTTCTTCTGTTCTAATCCTTGCTTTTCCACCAGGCGACTTCTTTCACTCCCAATACTGATGTTGGCAACTCAAAATCCTGCCTTTGAACTAATCTATGTAATGTACTATGACTAATTTTTATTCCCGTGAGCTCTGCTAAATCATCTTCAGTTTTTTGATTCATTCGCACAACATAGCATTTTTCTCCATTTTGGGACTGTATTTCACATGAGACTTCAAAATAATTAGCTTGTCGATTGGTGATTGATATCTTTCCCTGTTGTCAATTGACGTTTTTTTCCTGTTTTTATCCCCGTATTCAATAATTTGTGAGTTCTGGACCCACTCTTTCGAGAAGCTTCTTAACCAGTTGGCTGCACTGGAAGCGCAGCTGCGGGACACCCAGTTCCTGGCGCCTTGCGTGCGTGGGGGTTCGGTGCTCGCGAATGTGGCTGGTATTGTCTACAGCTTCACGCCCAAGCCCCGCAAATTTGAGGGTTGGGGCATCTTTCAGCCGGTGGATTCCAAAACTGCCGAAGTTGTCGAAGAACCTAGCTTATCCCAACTAGGGGAATATCTCAATTTGCTCAAACCTCTGCGTCTGCGCCTCGTATACAAATTGCTTGGACAAACTTGGCTAGCTTATCCAGTCAATGAGTCCGATGCCCGACAGCGGTTTGGTAAAGTTAAGCCAGTGCCGGTGCATCTTGTGAGTGAAGGGGGACAATTTGAACAAATCATTGCCCGTGTCGATGGCAGGTCTTGGTGGTTTGAAGAGATCGATCGCCGTGCGGATCCACTGGTGATGGAAAAGTTGACAGAGCAACTTAAGCAGGTAACGGCACCCGAGGAGATCCAGTTCAAGGGGATGACGCCGGAAATGCGGACTGTTTACCAGATGGCTGCGTCGCGGGTGAAGGATTTTCAGACTGCAAGTGATGAGAAAAGTTTGCAGAAGGCGTTGCGGCAAGGTGGCGGCGAGTTACAAGACTTTTCCGATAAAGGTGATTTCTGGCGGGTGGAGTGGACGACGGCGGATGGTACACGCCATAATTCTGCTATTGGCAAGCATGACTTAACGGTGATTAGTTCTGGGATTTGTTTGAGTGGGCGCGATCGGGATTTTGATCTGCAATCTTTGGTAGGAGTGATGAAAGGACGAGACCGCTGAAGATGCGTGAGGGGGCGTCTCGTCCGCCCTACATCCCCATTATTTTGAGGCTACACTAGGCTGCTTGAGAACTCCCGATCAGGTTAAGAATAAACTGGAGCCATCGAACATCTCAATTGTAAAATCAGAGCCTGAAACTGATATTTTTGATGTCAGATATGGTAATACTTGGAAGCAAGTAAGAGTACGATCGGGGCTGAATAGCAAAACTTCCAACTCACTCAGGACTGCGGTGAAATTATCTGCGATCGCAATTTGGAAAAGGGGCGTCATTAGGGACATGGCTATGCAAATGTGACCCTTTTCCAAATCTATTGCTGCTAACCTTTGATCCACTCCCACCCAAAGAGTACCGCCATCGCTTGACAATTCAACACAGGGAGTAATTATATCCCTTCCCCCAACAAAGTCCGTAATTCCCCAATGTTTTGCCCAAGTCGATAATCCCAAATACGTGAGAATGTTCGTTAACAATTATCTTTCAGGTGGCTTCAAGTTGATTGAATTATAATTCACTAATCCTTTTGATATGGCCTTGGCTGTCCGCAAGGTTCATCATTTACTATTTCTTGAGCTTATCTACTATTTTACCCACTGTCAGGGAGTACAGTTGCGACAACATATCCGATCGCACCAGTAAGAACCTTCCGAACCTAAACAATAAGGTGGCGGCGATCGCGGCCCCAACAGGCGGTCCCAATAGGGTAGCGTAATACCGGATAGTTTCTACAGACACTAGCTTTTCCACAGATCCTAGCTTTTCCACAGACAATTTATCTTCTGTCTGAAGTCGCCCTGCTAGGAAGGAACCTACCGCCCATCCTACTCCCAGATCGGTAAGCAATTCTTGAAAATTTTTATCCCTCTTCACCTTTTCGACTGCTACGCTACTCTCTGTCGCTTTAATTACTTCTTGCAGCAATTTCATCCCCGTCCACATGTTACTCCTATCCTTGATGATTTGCTGCAAATATTTCTCCTTGAACTCGGCGATAAATATATCTAAAAATTCCAGTTCTGTCTCCGCTTCTGCTTTTAAATTCAGGGCTTTATTTTTCTGTGCGCTCTCTGCGCTCTGATAATTTTTCAGATTGATGTCGATCGCCCCTTTGAGCAAATCCAGCGTTCTCAAGAATTTTATATAGCGATCGAATGACCCTTGCAGATCGTATAATTTTTCATTGAGTAAGTCTATTTCTCTACGTTTAGCGAGACCTTTTTTTATGTCTGACTCAACCTTTTCTATCTGACTAAATTTACTTTTCAGCTCGTGCTTCAGAATGCGATTCTGTCCGTAATTCCAGAGAACTTTGTGGCGAAAGAGAAACAGCCTCATCCACCCATCATAGAAAAATGCGGCTAGATCCGCTGTTTCTCTATCTGGATAGATGATAATGATGACATGCTGGTTATCTTGGATATCTTGGATCCTTGCCTCTCTGGTCGCATCCTCTTTTATGACGATGCGATATTTGGAGAGTTCAAAAATATCCGCTCCCATCAACTTTCCTTGTTTTTGCAAGTCGTTTTCCCACCTTTGGGAGCCCATTAATGCTGCATAGCAAGCTTCCGCCATTTCTGCGGGTGTTTTCTCTGAACCCTGGGGCAACCAACCTGATATCATCCAGGTTTGACCGATCGTCGGTTGTTGCCCCAGGAGTCTGTTTTGCTCGATCTCCTCCTTCAATTCGGCGAAGCATTTTGCCCGTTGCGGTGCCGATTTATCGTTAACCGAACAGTCTACCACCAATCCATAAGCATCGTTTATGCATACGGGATAATAATATCCTTTGTAGCATTTTGTGGTATCCTCAAACTGTGCCTCTGTTTCCTGCTTCTGTTCGTCCAGTAGTTGTATATATTCAGCTTCAAATCTATTATCATTTGCAAACAGGTCTTCACCAACATTTGCTGGGAGTTTCTGCTTGAATTTCTCTCTACTCTGGTTAACTTCCGCTGGCGTATCCCCCAGACCCTCTCTGAGATCGTAGAGAAATAGATCCAGCGTGTGATAGACTATATCACTCATTATGTTGTCCGTCAATATTATTTACTACGAAGGCAATCTCTCAAGGGATAGAGTACAGGGTTATAACATTGCTATCCGATCGCTGTCACCCTAAAGGGTGCGGCTACAAGAACCAAGCCCGCCTGCGCGGGCTATAATACAAGATTATAACATTGCTATCCGATCGCCGTCACCCTAAAGGGTGCGGCTACAAGAACCAAGCCCGCCTGCGCGGGCTATAGGCTATAGTACAGGGTTATACCATTTTGGAAAAACAATGCTACAATTACTTTAAACATTATTTATTAGTCGGTTTTAACCGACTTCAGCTATTAGCCGGGGCATTGACGCAGTTGGGTGAAGGTACCGAAGCACAATATTATCTGGACAAATATTATGAGTCGGGCATGTTGTCTGAGCTGGGTAAGGAGTTTATAGATGAGAGTATTCAACGTGACCGTCGCGATCGCAATAAAAAAAATCTAGTGGTATTTTTATTTGTATCTTCAGTATCGATATTGGGAATATTCTCGATTTTCAAAGAGCAAGAAACTCGGAAAATAAACATAAAACTACAGAAGTAAATTGAAAAAACTGAAAAACCGAGAAAAATTGCAGAGATTCGTGCTGATGCCGCAAGGGTCAAAAATTTACTGAATATAGAGCCAGTAAATGCACTGATTTTAGCAATTAAAACAACTGGCTCAAATCTAGAGATTATCAAGTTATCAGAGAAGGAGGAGATTGAGCACCAAGTTCAGTCTAGCTTGCGTGACGCGATACTTAAAGTTAGAGATACTAATCGTTTTCAAGCTCATAAAGCTGTCGTTAATTCAATAGCATTTAGTCCAAACGGCAAGTATATTGTTACCGGCAGTCATGATAAAACATTATGCTTGTGGGATATGGAGGGAAACCCTATTGGTAACTGCTTTCAAGGTCATAAAAACACAGTAAATGCGGTAGCATTTAGCCCAGATAGCAAGTATTTTCAGTGGTAGTTATGACAAGACATTGCGCTTGTGGGATTTACAGGGAAACACAATTCGCGTGTTCAAGGGTCATAAAAGTTTTGTTAATTCAGTGGCATTTAGCCCAGATGGAAAATATATTGTTAGTGGCAGTTATGATTATAAATTACGCCTGTGGGATTTACAGGGAAACACAAGTTTCGAGTTTCCTTCTGAAGATACAGGTATAGTATACTCAATAGTATACTCAGTAGCGTTTAGTCCAGATAGTAAGAGTATATTGCCAGTGGCAGTGGCAATAATTTATGGTTGTGGGATCTACAAAGAAATGTAATTCGCAAGTTTGAGGGTCATGACAAGATAGTATATTCAGTAGCATTCAGTCCAGATGGCAAGTATATTGTCAGTGGCAGTTTTGACAAGACCTTACGTTTGTGGGATATTGAGGGCAGCAAGGATACAAAGTGTTGAGAGGTCATGATAGTTATGTATCCTCAGTAGCATTTAGCCCGGACGGCAGATATATTGTCAGTGGTAGTTACGACAAGACTATACGCTTATGGGATGTCAAGGGAAACTTCATTAGTGAGCTTTTTATTAATCGTGAAAGTTATGTAAGAGCGGTAGCATTTAGCTCCGACAGTAAGTACGTTATTAGTAGTGATTACGACAAGACATTACGTTTGTGGGATATCGAAAATACATTACCTTTGTGGAATATAAAAATAGATATTATAGACTCGTCTTCTCTTCCTCGTGAAAGTGATGTTAATGCCGTATAATTTAGCCCAAATGACAAGTATATTGTCACTGGCAGTTACAACAATACCTTACAGTTATGGGATATTAAAGGAAAGTATATAGGTAATACTTTTAGAGGTCATAAAGATTCTGTATCCTCAGTAGCATTTAGCCAGGACAGCAAGTATATTGTTAGTGGCAGTGACGACAATACCTTACGCTTGTGGGGTATCAATGGTAACTTCATTAAAGAATTTCAGGGTCATAAAGGCGATGTCAATGCAGTAGCATTTAGTCCAAATGACGAGTATATTGTTAGTGGCAGTGACGACAATACCTTACGCTTGTGGGGTATCAATGGTAACTTCATTAAAGAATTTCAGGGTCATAAAAGTGATGTCAATGCAGTAGCATTTAGTCCAAAGGGCAAGTATATTGTTAGTGGCAGTGACGACAATACCTTAGGCTTGTGGGATATCAATGGTAACTTGATTAAGAAATTTCAGGATCATGAAAGTTCTGTTAGTTCAGTAGCGTTTAGCCCGGACGGTCAGTACATTATCAGTGGCAGTTATGACAAGACTTATTGTTAATCATCTCGATGACGCTGCCGATATTGCGGAGATCGCCAGTAGAGTATTATAAGGTTCTTCCCTGATTACATCAGCAGCAACCAGCTGTTGACAAGGCGCGGCGCAATTTATGAAGCGACAGGCGATCGCCCCCTTGCTGCAAGAAACCGGGTTTCTGAGATATCCTCTGGTGTTTACCAAAGGTTGAAAAAAGGGCTCTTCGGTACCTAGTTTGCTAAACTATCAAATAAATCCTCGTAAAATTCAACCACAATTGTTATCCTTGAAGAGTAAACATATTGCTGTACTTGACTTGTAGCGATTTTTATCCTTTACTGAACTTGAGGACAAATTGAAAATTGAGGTGAAATCATCATGGCTTCAAAAGGACAACTCAAACTACTAACCGATTTTCTTAACATCCCAGATGTTAAAGTTACTCATTTCATACAGGATCCATCTCTAGGTTTTCGTAACCTAGACAATTTTGAGCTAAGATGTTTGTTATCTTTTCAAGATTAGCAATAGTTTAGCAAACCAAGTACCGAAGAGCCGAAAAAAGAAACCCGGTTTCTGGTCCCTAGTGTAGGCGATCTCGCCTGTTTGAGATGATGATGCGATCGCCAATATAGTAGATGTACGGCAGAGCGCAGATTATCGGTTCCGACGATCGTGTTATTATCGCCGTGCCCCGGTCCGATGGGGATGGGAATGCCGATGCGATCGCCCGTTTTCGGTGATGGGGGCGATCGTCCGTTTTCTTCCACGTGGGGCCGGGGCACGGCGATATAAATATTTCGGTTATGGTTGTGATTTTGCCGATGCCGTGTCCCTACATATCTGCGCGATCGCCCGTTTTCGGTGATGGGGGCGATCGTCCGTTTTCTTCCAGGTGGGGCCGGGGCACGGCGATATAAATATTTCGGTTATGGTTGTGATTTTGCCGATGCCGTGTCCCTACATATCTGCGCGATCGTCTGTTTTCGGTTATGGATGCGATCGCCCGTTTTCTTCCAGGTGGGGCCGGGGCATGGCGATATAAATATTTCGGTTATGGTTGTGATTTTGCCGATGTTGTGCCCCTACAGATCTGCGCGATCGTCTGTTTTCGGTTATGGATGCGATCGCCCCCTTGCTGCCAGAAACCGGGTTTCTGCGATCGCCTGTTTGTCGCAAGAAACCGGGTTTCTACAATAACCTTTGATCTTTGCCCAAGATTGAAAAAAGAAACCCGGTTTCTGTACCCACCGGATGGGCGATCTCGGTCAAGGAAACTTTTGAAATCCCATACTTGCGCAAAACGAGCATCGCCAGTTAGCACCATCTCAATTTCCAATTCTTTTATTACCACCATTGAAGTCAAGTCCGTAAATGAAATCTGAGGAATATCCAAGAAACTTAACCCGGAGAGATTGTGTCTGATAAAATTGTTCTGGGGTAATCCAAATTACATTAAAATTATCTGCCGTCAATCCCTCCATTAGCAATTCCATAGAACGTTTTGCTAGTTCTGGATATAAACGCTTAAAAAACAGCGTAAAAGTTTCATTTAAGAAATAATCAGTCGTGTAAATCACCCCCTTTTGAGAACGAAATCTATTATAAAATTCTACAACCTGCTGATGCTGTGCTTCTCTTCTATCATGTAGATTTAACCATCCCCGTCTACAAAAAGTTTAGGTTTCATAAATTTCTGCATCAATATTTTGAGCTAGAGAACCCCGTGCAACCGCCCCAATAAACTCCGATAGCGGATCTCGATCGGCAACGCTGCGATCGAGATTCTCATCTACTTGAGACTGGTAAAAACTCTGATTCTGAGAGGATAGCAAATCATTGACGAATTGTAAAACTTCTGGCAGTCGTGTCTCGGGCAATTTGTCAATGCCCCTGAGCAATTCCTGTTTTATGCTGTCTATAGCTCTCATATATTCTCCTGCGATCGGGCTTCTACAGTTTCCTGATTTTCGACTAGGAACATTATAACATAACCCCCTCGAAGATCGGGAGGATGCGTCTGATATTGGTAAGGGGATGCGATCGTCTGTTGTTTTCGGTTATTGATGCCATCGCCCCCTTGCAGCAAGAAACTGGGTTAGAGGGATATCAAGAAGGTTTTTACCCGAGTTGGGGTTGGGTTTCGTTCGGAAACCCAACCTACGATATACCCGATCGCTGGTCCCACCGTGCGATCTTCCCCTTCTAGCAAGAAACCGGGTTTCTGAGATATCCTTTAATCTTTATCCAAGGCAATACTGTTCGGTGCCCCGATCGTATTTTACCCTTTCCCCGCCCAGATAGGTTATGATTATTGACCCTGTTGAGCTTCCAGTTCCCGTAAGCGAGTTTGCAATTCCTGATTTTGGGCTTCCCATTCCTGGAATTTAGCTTCCCATTCCTGGAATTTAGCTTTCAATTCCTGATTTTTAGCTTTCAATTCCTGATTTTTAGCTTTCAATTCCTGATTTTGGGCTTTCCATTCCTGAGATTTAGCTTCCCATTTCTGAGATTTTGCTTTCTATTCGGTGGATTTCAGCAACCGTTCCCCAGTTTCCATATCTTCCAGCAATAAACGACCATCCTGCATACCGATCCATAACCCTAGAGTCTCGCAGGGGATGCGTCCGTCATCGTCTGGAATAATAGGTTGATAGCGTCCGGCTACTAACCGATAACCCAGCACCTCATCAATTACTTGACCCCGCAGACTGCGGCGATCTATAATTACATATTCACCAATGGAAGCCTGTTCGTATTGGAGCACTTTAGTTTGCTTGTCTTCCTTGCGGTAACGAGGCGATACCACTTCCAGAACAAAAACTGGTCGCACTCCTTCCGACGCAACTACAAAGGTAGAACGATACTCCTGCTTGTTACGGATGCCAAACGCCACGAACAGGTCCGGACAGTGCTTTTTCAAATCGGGATTATCCCATTCGATGGACAGGTCCGTGAATACTCCCACTGTTGGGTCTTCCTCATAGCGATCGCGCAACATATCCCGGACATCGCTAGTAACATCAGAGTGAAAACTATTGCTAGGCAAATAATAACCCTCCTCTGGGTACAAAAACTCCATAGAGGTAAGAGGAACCTGGATATTTTTAATTGTACCATCCCGTTGCACTTCCTCTACATATCGCCAGCCTGTTAAAGTCAGATATTCCCCCTGTGCGGTTGCTACAGTAGATGATAGTAACCCAGACTTGACCATGAAAACATCCTCCTTACTATCTCTAATTTTTTCTGGTTCCCTTGTGGCAAGAAACCGGGTTAGAGCTATATGCTAGCAGTCTTTATCCAAGGTTGAACAAAGAAATCCGGTTTCTGGTTCCACCGGATGAATGCGATCGTCTGGGCAAAAAACCGGGTTTCTACGATATCCTTTAGCTTTACCCAAGGCGGAAATAAGAAACAAAGGTGATGGTTCCACCAGATGGGCGTGAGTCCCTTTGACTGGTTAAGGCAAGAAACCGGGTTTCTGGGATATCCTCTGGTCTTTGCTAGGATCGATCGGGCGAAACCCGGTTTCTGGAGCGACGTGAGCCCCCATCACCGTAGCCAGATAGCGGGTAGGGCGCGATCGCCATCAATAAGGTGCCACGATGTGATGTCTGTCACAATTGTCGTCCCCCAGCCATTGATAAGCCAGCCTTTCGTGGCGAGGGAGTCTCGGTCAACACCGGTGCCAGCAGGTGGGGCGACTGCAAGCAATAAGGTGACAGACTGCGAGCAATAAGGTGACAGACTGCGAGCAATAAGGTGACAGACTGCGAGCAATAAGGTGACAGACTGCGAGCAATAACCTCGCAGCTCGGGAGTCTCGGTCAACACCGGTGCCAGCAGGTGGCGACTGCGAGCAATAACCTCCCTGCGATCGCCTCGCTGCGCAGCTCGGGAGCCGGTCAACACCGGTGTCAGCAGGTGGAGCGACTGCGAGCAGTAAGGTGACAGACTGCGAGCAATAAGTAATAGGACAAAATTAATTACACCGTGGGCTTTGACGTAGGGTGGGCACCGCCCACCACGCAGTTAAGCCAACGTTCCGAATGTGTAAATATTTTTGTCCACCTACTTAAGGTGACAGACTGGGAACAATAAGGTGACAGACTGCGAGCAATAAGGTGACAGACTGCGAGCAGTAAGGTTACACTCTGCGAGCAATAAGGTGACAGACTGCGAGCAATAACCTCGCAGCTCGGGAGCCAGTCAACACCAGTGCCAGCAGGTGGCGACTGCGAGCAATAACCTCCCTGCGATCGCCTCGCTGCGCAGCTCGGGAGCTTGACAACACCGGTGCCAGCAGGTGGAGCGACTGCGAGCAATAAGGTGACAGACTGCGAGCAATAAGGTGACAGACTGCGAGCAATAAGGTGACAGACTGCGAGCAATAATACCATTTTATTAAAGATATGATATACTTGATAGGCGCGGATTCCCAGGAAGCAGGAGCCGAGCGAAGACCGTTCCCAGGTAGAACCTGGGAACGAGGGAATGGTCTGAGGATGGTATTACAGACTGCGATCGCCTCCGGTGAGTGCGATGGGTGTGATCACAAGTAGTTGATAGCCGGGTGCATCTTAGATGCATGTAAATAGCCCGCCTGCGCGGGCTTTGTTCCTGTAGCTGGACCCTTTAGGGTTCGGGCTGTGTCTCCCGAGGGACACAGAAGGCGAGGCCGAGTAACAACGGGTTTTGACCACACCCAGTGCGATCGCTTGGCAGCATTAAGAAACTCGGTTTTGTGGAAAAACCGGGTTTTGGGGCTACGATCGCCAGCAACAGAATGTGAATATCCCCGCAGCAAAAGCGAGATACTCCCCAGCTTGCGAGCCACAGATGAGTTGTGGTAACCGGTGGCTATTCCTGAGTCAGAATAGCAGGATAGATAGTTTCCCGCAGGTTTTGGCCAAACTTGACTCGGACTAGCAACCGTTGAGGACCGCTGATATTTCCGGGGATCAGCACTGTGAGAGTACCGCGACTATTGTCAATGTACTGCTGGATGCGAGTTTCCGGACCGCCCGCTTCCGGTATCAAAAATAGCCCCTGATCGGTATCGCTTTTGGTTATCTTCAGGTCTGCCCCCGTCACCCGCAGGACGTTACCAGGGGTATAAGCATCCAGATTTTTCGTGGCCATGTTGCGCACCACATCGATCTGAGGGAGGCGATCGCCAGAAATTCCAGTACGTTTGATGGACAGATTATTATAAAATTCTCGTTGGGCCGTTGCTGCCAGATAGACGACCATGCGGGGGTCAAGATCTTCTTTAGTAATAGCTTTTTCGGGGTCTTCAAGGGAACCGCCACTGGTAAGAGAGATGCGGAAGAAATCAAACAGAGTTTCCGAACCGCGACCGCAGCGGGCGGTTTCGATCAGGATGCGACGCACGGCACTAAAAGTATTCTGGAGGTCGCCTTTAGTAATGGAGGTTGCAGCTTCTATTTCTGCGATCAGCTCACTCTCGGTGAGGGGAGCACCCAAGTCCGGTCTGGTGGTATAATGGGTGTTACCGACTGATTTTTTTACAATTCTATAGCGGAAAACCATAACGTTTACTTCATTTACATCTAGGCTCGCGCACCCAAGGGGGTATCTATTAACTATGCTACCAATTTTGCTCTAGCTTTTGCAGATGGCGAGCCATTTCTGCTGTCAAGAGTGGCTTTTCTCGTTCCTTGACTCTAGCAATAAAGGTAACTAAAGCTCTGGGGACGGAAGTTTTCGGTCTCCATGTAAGTAGGTGATAGGAACCCAGACTCATTTTACATCCTCAGTCTCCTTGTAGCGAGAAACCGGGTTTCTGGGATATCAAGAAGGTTTTTACCCAAGGTTGAAAACAGAAACCCGGTTTCTGTACCCTGGGTTCGCGCGATCTCATCAATTTGGTCTGCCACGGGCGATCGCTTCCTTGTCAATACTGTTGGGTGGCCCGATCGTATTCGAGCCCTTAACCCTTATGATGATTGACGCCCTTCCCGTTCAGCTTCCAGTTCCCGTAAACGAGCTTCCAATTCCAGGAATTTCGCTTCCAAGTCCAGATATTTCGCTTCCCATTTCTGATATTTCGCTTTCCATTCGGTGGATTTCAGCAACCTTTCTCCAGTTTCCATATCTTCCAGCAATAAACGACCATCCTGCATACTGATCCACAACCCGATCGTCTCGCAGGAAATGCGTCCGTCATCGTCTGGAATAATAGGTAGATAGCGTTCGGCTACTAACCGATAACCCAGCACCTCATCAATTACTTGACCGCGCAGACTGCGGCGATCTATAATTACATATTCACCAATGGAAGCCTGTTCGTATTGGAGCACTTTAGTTTGCTTGTCTTCCTTGCGGTAACGAGGCGATACCACTTCCAGAACAAAAACTGGTCGCACTCCTTCCGACGCAACTACAAAGGTAGAACGATACTGCTGCTTGTTGCGGATGCCAAACGCCACAAACAGGTCTGGACAGTGCTTTTTCAAATCGGGATTATCCCATTCGATGGACAGGTCGGTGAATACTCCCACTGTTGGGTCCCGATCGCAGCGATTACTCAACATATCCCGAGCATCCCTTGTAACATCAGAGTGAAAACTATTGCTAGGCAAATTATAACCCTCCTCCGGGTGCAAGGATGGGGTCGAGCCGGGAATCGCTTCCCGACCCTCCCTTGAGGAACCGGACTTGCGATTTTCACCGCATCCGGCTACTGGGTACTAGGCCCTTTTCATAGGTAGACTTAATAGGAATTACTTCCGTTAGCCCTTGCCGCCTGTCTTTTCTTCCCTTTCCTGGTTTAGCGAGTGGTTGTTCTGATAACCGTTAGTATCACCATTTTCAAGTCAGTTTTACCAGTTATCCATACCTTATCCTCCACTTGCGTTTCGGATTAGTTCCGTGGCTTTTTAGGATTACTCATTCCAGCAGCTTCCTAGTATCACCGACCCACGTCAGCGCTGGCTACCCAGCATCATCTACATTACTGTAGATGTTATCCCAGGAATTACCCCGGGCATTCGCTTCTTGGGCCATCCCTCCCCCCGTGGCTTGCGCTTAACATCTAACTTGTCCTGATGGACAGCACACGAGAGGTTACTTCGTTCCCTAACAACATTTCGCGATACCTTTAGGTCCACACTATACCCCGGGAGCTATTTGAGTACTATATTAGCCAGAGTCTAAAACTAATACTAGCTACCATTTCCTTTTTAGGCCAGCGCATATAGCCTTATTTCGCTGGTTCCTTATAACGAGGCTTGCACATGTTTGCCTGCTCTAACCTTGGATATCTTTCCTAGCGGCGTCACCGGCTTAGGCTGCCAGTTATCCTACATTTGAGTCCTCGCTTAGCACCACGATGATGTCGCTTCGTAGCACCGAGGACCGGTGTCACCCCCGTACCTGGGGGGAGGGGAATTTAACCCCCATGCGGTCAGAGTTCCCGGCTAATGAAACCGGGCTAGCGTTCCGTGTTTGACCACGTTAGGCTAGAACGAATCGCACAAACTCCATAGAGGTTAGAGGAACCTGGATATTTTTAATACTACCGTCCGGCTGCACTTGCTCTTCATATCGCTAGCCAGTTTCAGCCAGATCCGCAGCCTGTTCCGTTTGTACAGTGGGCGATCGTAACCCAGACTTGACCATTTTACATCCTCCTTACTAATCTCTCATTTAATTATAACCATTCCTGCCTCTCAACTGCCTATTCTCAATACTTCTCGGTTAAGCGTCTTATTTGTCATTGCGAGGGGGGTACGTAGCGATTAACTTATGCCGAACCGAGTTAATCCCCCGCTGCGCTAACCGGGGGGGATCCTGGCGGTAAGCCCTAAAATGTCGGTTTGGGCTCCCCCCCTCGCAATGACAGATTATTAACCGAGAAGTATTGTGCCAATTCTCTCATCCCAGCCAAAATTAGGGCACAGGCACCACCGGCGATCGCCTTCAATCTTTCTCATTATACAGTGCCCGATCGCTTAAAAAAATTTAAAACGAAAAAAATTTAAAATGTATTCGTTCCGCCCACCCCTCCCCCATCCGATCGCCCAAGACCCCCTGTACCCCAACGGTATGCGATCGCCAATATAATGTATGGATGCGATCGCTCAACGGGCGATGGCCAGGGCGATCGATGAATCATGAAGCGGAAAATGCTCGCGCCCGCCATAGATGCACCTTAACGGGAGATGTTATAATGAATAAGTTATACCAAATATATCTGTTATCGGCGACGGCGGCAAAAAATACCAAAGGGCTATTTCTATTTTCTTTCACGAACAACTTCACAGAACTCCAGCATCCACTCCTGCCCCCAGATGAAAGATTTCCCCGTAACCATTTGCGGTGCGGGGGCGCTGGGTGCTAATATTACCGAAAACTTGGCGCGGGCTGGGTTTGCTCAGATGAGAGTAATCGATCGCGATCGTATTGAAGAACGCAACCTCTCCACCCAGCCTTACTACAAGTCAGATGTTGGTGCTTATAAAGCGAAAATGATCGCCAATACCCTCTACCGCGCCTTGGGAGTAGCTGTAGATGGACGTACCAAAGAATTAACCTCAGCTAATGCCTCGCAGTTGTTAAAGGGAAGCGCGATCGCGATCGATACCTTTGATAATAGCGTCGGGCGTCAAGCGATTTTGCGGTCAAACCCTTTGAATTATGAAAATATTTGCTATTTCCCGCCAATATATACTATGATAGAAATAACCCGCAGCCTAACCCTAGGAGCTTACATACTTCTGAACAAAGTACAACGAAATGGCTCCGGGAACTTCTGCGGGTTTTGCGAGAGCGCGTGTTTGATCAAAAAAATCCCTCTTCCAATTTGGGAGAGGGGTGAGGGGTTAGGGGAAAATTGTCAATTAAGACCGAGGAGTTTTATCTCCCTTGAGGGCTGCTAGCCATTCATTGAGTTGATCGCCAGCAATATCGCGCGCGCCCAGACCAAAGGCCAGGGCGATCGCCACAGCAATAGCACCCAACAGCAGGCCAAAAGCCAAATTAACAATGTCAGGAGCAATTCCCATCCGTTGCAGTGCCATCGCGCCGACCAAGATGATAATCGCAATGTAAGCAGCCTGACCTAAAAACGTCCCTTGGCTACTGCCAGAACTGATAATTAAGTTTTTGACGAAGTTAGCGCAAGCCAGACCAATGGCAAACACCACTACCCCTATGAGAACCTGGGCAGCTATCTGCAGAATCGTCCCCAGAATCAATGTCAGTGCATTTAAGCCCAGGATATCAGTTGCCGTAATTGTGGCAAACAGCATGATGGCCACCAGCACTATCGTACCCACAATTTCTGAAGGTGTTTTGGTCTGGGTCTTTTGCAGCAGAGTCTGTTCGCCATCGGGTGACGACTGAGTCTCACTTGCCTGTGCTGATTGCAAACCTAACCAAGAAAAGATCTTGTTGAACCCAAACCCAGTGAGGATATTTGTCACTAAATCTGAGACAAACCTGCCGATCACGTAAGATATCACCACAATCAACCCCGCCACAAACAGTAAGGGGATAATGCCGAGAATATCCTCTAGCATCGCTACCGCTGGGGCAGAGATGGCCTCAATACCGACATTGTTTAAGGCCGCGATCGCAAAGGGAATCAAAACCAAAACATACACGATCGTACCCACCAGCCAGGAAAGGGTTTGGCTACCACTGCTCGGATAAAGTCCAAACCTCGACCCCAATTGGTCTACGTTGGTTGCCAGCAACAGATTAGTGACAATCCGACGCACCACCGTCGCTACCAACCAGCCTGCCGCAGCAATCAGTCCCGCCCCCACCATGTCGGGCAGGATCGAGAGGAATTCATCCAGTAGCCCCTGTACCGGTTCTAATGTGCCCTCTAACTGCAAAGTGCTGAGAATGGACGGTAGAAATAGCAGGAATATGAACCAGTACAGGGCATTTGCCAGGGTGTTACTCACCGCCAACTGGTTGTCACCAGTTTGAGAACAGACTTGCTGACCCAAACGCCGATCCAAATTCAAGGCATTCAGCGCCTGCGTCACCACCATCTTGACGATGGTTGCTAGCACCCAAGCGACCGCCAACAAAATTCCTGCACTGGCTATCCTGGGTAAGTATATGAGAATCTGACTGAGGAAATTATTCAGGGGCTGAGAAACCACCTGTAGCTTCAGGGCGTCCAAAAATCCCACGAACGCGAAAATCAGGATCAGCCAGAACACCAGATCCGAGATCCATTTCTCAGTCTGTAGCGTTGACGGTTGATCGGTACGACCCGCGACCCATCCTGCGATCTTGTTATCCAGTTTGGTCCTTTTCAGTATTCCTCTGGTCACTCCTGCCATAATTTTAGCCACTATAAGGCCGACTACGAGAATCAGCACCGCCATGGCGATATCCTGCAGACGTGGGAAGAAGCTTGCAATGTCAGAGGTTTTTATTTGTGCCAGGGTCGGTGGCACCGACATCCGATCTGTTCCCATTATTTGGCCTAAGCCCACTGATGGGGTTATGCCTTGCCACATTTCATTCATAGATTTTTTCTATCCTCAACGGTACTCAATTGCAAAAATTGCTCCAGATAGAAGCTATTACTGAGAATTATCCTAACTTAGCCTCCGTTTTCTCACTGTTACCGAGCTATTTAAGCGACTAGCGATAATTTTCAGCTCCTGACCTGGGGGACCGGGCATTACCATATTACGGTAAGAACCGCTTTTTGATATCGCCCAGCAGCATTTCATACCTATATCCCAACCATGTCATCTAGTCAAGTTTTTGAACAATCAATCCAAATTCAGGCCAGTGCTACTGTAGTTGAGCGCTGTATTACAGAGCGGGATTTGATGCACCGATGGCTTAACCCCATGCTCCGGTGTGAGCCAGTGGGTACTACTGGAGATGAGGGTATTTGGGATACCAGCATCGGTGCCAGAGGTCGCTTTATTATCCAGATTCCTCTGTGGCAGCTTACCTTAGAAACTGTGGTGGTGTCCCGATCGCCCGGCAAGGTGGTCTGGGGGTTTTCCGGATTTTTCCGAGGACAAGATCTCTGGGAATGTCAACCCACAGAAGTCGGAACCCATCTGCTGAATCAATTTTCCTTTGAAATTCCCAACCCCCTGATCCGCTTTGGTTTCAATACTTTTGCCTCTCGCTGGACTCAAGGGGACATGCAGGCCCAACTGCAACGCCTCAAGCTAGTTGCAGAAAGTCTTCAGTAAGCACAGGTGGGTTCCGATAGACTCACCATCAGTAAATGAGCTACCGGTCTATTCCCGATCGCTCCTGGCATTGGTAAGTAGTTAGACAAAAAGGCGTTGCACATTTTGGGGATGATAAGTACTTGGACCGACTTATTTACAAATTACTTTCTTGCAGGATATGGCGCTTCGCGCCTCAATTATATGTAATTAATTTTGTCATACTACTTAAGTGACCAGCGATCGGTGAACAGTGACCAGCGATCGGCATAGCTTATGTATGAAATTTATATATGACTAGATACTGATATTAGCAATTAGCAATTAGAACTAGCCTAAATCTCTGGTGTAAAAATTATGAGGTATCGCGGCTGAAACCCTGGCAGGGTAACGACTTCAGCAAACCTATATTGCACAACTCATTTAGGGGAGCTATAGCAATTAGCAACCATCATCCCGAAAATATGCAACGCCAACTTAATTATGCCAAAACCCAGGTACGACGAATACGAAGTGCGCAACCCAGGAGCGCTAGAGTAAAACCTGTCTCGTCATGCAGCGATCGACGAGGGAGGCTGGGAGGAGATGGAACGTAAATAGGGTCTATTTGTATACAGGGCGACGCCGGAGCGCTAGCGGATTGAACAAATACGGTCCGATCCAATCTTTAAAGTTGATTGCGTTTTTGAAGGTCAAACCGAATTACCTCTATCTTACGGCGACTATAGCACTTCTGGTGATTAGCCCAGGGAAAACGCATCTAAATCCTGGAAGCCTTTCCCAGTAAGCATTATGGAATTATATAAGTATAAATACTCTGGATGCTCAAACCCTTGTCCTGTAAGCGTTTCAAAAATAAGATGCGTTTACCCTGGTGATTAGCCACCCCCACCCTAAAGGGTGGGGCTACAGGAACAAAGCCCGCCTGCGCGAGCAAAAGAGTTGGATCGATGTTGGCTATTCCTGTGAAGAAATCAACTTCGGAAAACTCGGATTTTAATGCTTCTGCTTCTGGTTGTGGGATGGGGGCGAGGGGGTCGCGAAATGGTACATTCAGATGGACTACCCCAGGGGTAGGAAACAGGTACATTCCCAGGCATGAATTACTGTTTGTCCCAGATATGCTAACATTTCCATTTCTAATGATGGCAATGCTAACTCGGCTTGCCAGTTCGGGTAATTGCCATATAATTTTACTTGGTAGATCGCCTGTCCGGCATGGCAGTTCCGCAGTTCCGGAGGGTGATCGGCTGTTAAAATCAATAGAGGTACTCGATTTTCTCGCGCCTCGATCGCTGCTGGATAAAAGTTCGCACCCGCCGTTCCCGAAGTACAAACCAATGCTACTGGCAATCCCGTTCCCTTGGCAATTCTTAGGGCAAAAAATGCCGCTGAACCTTCGTCCAACACTGGAATAGCTTCGATTTGGGGGTTTTGGGCAAAAGCTACCGTCAGGGGGGTCGAGCGCGAACCCGGACAGGCGATCGCCGTTTTCAATCCCAGTCGCTTTAATGTTTCTGCTAAAATTGAAGCCTAAACTAAATTTACATTGCGGAATAAGAGCATTTTCTTACTTAGGGCTTGCTGAATAAAGTCGGCAGAGCGAATAATGATGCCACACAGCGCCGAATTATGGTAGTTTTGTCGCCAATGGAACCCAAGAAACCCGACGATTTCCTGCGAAAGTGTAAGGTTTTGAGTCCTCCGATGTCAATCAAGAGCACTTGTAAGCTTCTCAAAATGCCTGAAAGCCTTGCCTGATAATGCTTTCACTCTTTTTCAGTCAGCCATACTTATATATGTTGTTCCTCAGCGGTTAAAACCCGTTGGTAATTCCTTGAATTGCTGACTTCTTAACCTGTCCCTTGTTCTCCCTTGCCTTTTCCCTGACCCATGCTGTATAATACCAGTAGAGTTCCTCTCGTCAAACCGCCCTGGTTTTGGGATAGGAGTAAAAAGTTACCAACTCTCTCCTTGAGGACAAGGCTGAATAGGTAACGTTATGAGATGAATAAACCCATGAAGACTAGTAGAAATCATGTTAAAAGCATCACCCAAAAGTAAGTATTATCCTCCATCTAGATTGCCGGTGCCGCCCGACCCCAAAACCAAAGGCCGATGTCTGGTTTTCGCCGTGCGTCCGGGAGACATCGCCAGGCCGGTTTAGCTGCTGTCAATGGGCCAGTGCCGCTGGCGGTGGCAGCAGGGCGGGCGGTTAAGCTGACTGCTATCAGCTTACTAACAGGACTGCTTACCACTGGCCTAGCACTGCCCGCTCGCGCCTTAACGATGCTTCAGCCCACTTCTGTCTTCTATC
Organism: uncultured Hormoscilla sp.; assembly: GCA_963921275.4. Lineage (GTDB taxonomy): Bacteria > Cyanobacteriota > Cyanobacteriia > Cyanobacteriales > Desertifilaceae > Hormoscilla. The sequence continues at coordinate 1,638,256 of OZ001293.3, forward strand.
CCAGAAGAGCCTCCAGAGGTCGGTTACGCTCTAATCAACCTGATTAACCAAACCGGGTTGTCACAAGGTTATACCAGTGGGGTGACTGACTTTGATACCTATATCATCCACGACTCACCCTAACGGTCGTTTCGATGTTTCGTGGGGAGGCGTTAATGAGGTATTTACAGGTGAGGGCGGGTGTAGCTGCTTAAAGCTGCTTCACTTCGCCAACGATCTTAGTCACCATATCCTTAGCGCTGCCAAACAGCATCATCGTCTTGTCCTTGTAAAACAGATCGTTATCAATCCCAGCAAAGCCTGTATTTAGACTACGCTTGATCACGATCGTGTGTCCAGCCTTGTCTACCTCCAGAATGGGCATCCCATAAATTGGGCTACCAGCATTATCCCGCGCTGCTGGGTTGACCACGTCGTTCGCCCCAATTACCAAGGCTACATCCGTGCGATCGAAATCTGGATTAATGTCCTCCATATCGTACAGCTGCTCGTAAGGCACGTTCGCCTCGGCCAGCAACACGTTCATATGTCCGGGCATCCGTCCGGCCACTGGGTGAATGGCATACTTCACCTCAACCCCGAGGCGTTCCAACTGGTCAGCCAACTCCCGCACCGCATGCTGTGCCTGGGCTACAGCCATGCCATAACCGGGAACGATCGCCACAGAGCGAGCATAACCCAACATCATCGCACTCTCTTCCGGGTCGATGCTATGGACAGTTTTATCGACCTTGCCACCAGCAGCAGTCGCAGCTGTGCCGCCACCCGTACCAAAGCCAGCGAACAACACATTGGTGAGGGAGCGGTTCATCGCCTTACACATAATCACGGTCAGGATGATACCGGAAGCACCCACCAAGGCACCAGCGATAATCAGCATATTGTTCACCACCACGAAGCCCGCAGCAGAAGCAGCTAACCCAGAGAAGGAGTTCAGCAGGGAAATTACCACGGGCATGTCGCCGCCACCAATAGGAATGACAAACATCACTCCCAGTACCAGGGAAATACCCGCCAATGCCAGGAAAACTGGCGTGTTCAAGGGGTTCAGGCAGATATAAACACAACCTGCCAGAAAGCTGCCGAGGAGGAGGGCGTTAAAGGGTTGCTGCAAGGGGAAGAGGATGGGGGAACCACTCATAATCCCTTTCAGCTTCGCAAAGGCGATCAAAGATCCCGTGAAGGTCACGCCACCAATTAACACCCCTAGCAATACCGTAATTGTAGTGTCTAATGGTGGGCGATCGAAGCTGGCGAAATAGCGCCAAAATTCTCCTACGGCGACCAGGGCGGAAGCAGCCCCCCCTAAACCATTGAATAAACCTACCATTTCTGGCATGGCAGTCATTTCTACTTTGTAAGCCCCGATCGCCCCTATTACCGAACCGATCGCAATGCCGATCAGAATCATCTGATAGTTCAGCACTTCCTGATCAAGCAGCGTCACCGCGATCGCTAGCAGCATCCCGACGACAGCCCACAGATTACCATTGCGAGCCGTTGCTGGAGAACCCAGCTTTTTCAGACCGACAAAGAATAACGATGCTGCCAGCAAATAGGTCAGTTGTATGCTGGTCGGGATATATTCGCTGATACTGCTCATGCCTTAATCTCCTTCTTCTTAAACATTTGCAACATCCTGTCCGTTACCAGGAAACCGCCCACCACATTAATCGTGGCAAAAACCACAGCAATTAAGCCCAAAATCACCGTCACATTCCAATCCTTATCCCCCGCAATAATCAAGGCACCTAAAATTGCAATGCCCGAGATCGCATTGGCCCCAGACATCAAGGGCGTATGCAGGGTTGGCGGCACCTTGTTAATCACCTCGAACCCGGCAAATGAAGCCAGGACAAAAACGAACAAAGCCGAAATCAATGCTTCAGTCATCGGACTAAAATCTCCTTTCTTTATCCTTTGGATGTAGGGTGGGCACCGCCCACCAACCGCTTGCGACTAGACGTTAACTACTACCTGTTCTAGAGCATCCTTGACCCGTTGGTTGCGAATTTCTCCTCCATGGGTGACGCAAGTCCCGCTAATGATATCATCGGCAAAATCCAGCTTTAATTCCCCCTCTTTAATCAGGGTTTGCAACAGCGTGGAAATGTTCTTGGCATACATCTGAGAAGCATGGACTGGCATGGAGGAAGGCAAATTAATCGGACCGATGATCGTAATGCCATTACGCACCACATCCTTGCCAGCTTCCGTCAGGGCGCAGTTACCACCTTGTTCGGCTGCCAAGTCAACAATTACTGCACCAGGTTTCATCTTCGCGACCGTTTCTTCCGTAACCAGCAGCGGCGCTTTCTTGCCAGGAACCTGGGCAGTGGTAATCACTACATCGGCGGCGGCCACAGTATCAGTCACTAATTTTTGAGTGCGTTTCTTGGACTCCTCGGAAATTTCCTTAGCGTAGCCACCTGCGGCTACTGTATCTTCCTCTAATTTCACCTCTACGAACTTGGCACCGAGGCTTTGCACTTCTTCTTTTACTGCTGGGCGGATGTCAAAAGCTTCTACCACCGCACCCAAGCGTCGCGCAGTGGCGATCGCCTGCAAACCTGCCACTCCAGCACCCATCACAAACACTTTCGCCGGGCGGATAGTACCAGCTGCCGTTGTCAACATGGGGAAGAACTTAGGCAAAGCCGCTGCGGCCAGCAGTACTGCTTTATACCCAGCCACACCCGCCTGAGAGGACAAAGCATCCATACTCTGGGCCCGACTGGTACGAGGTATCATTTCCATACTGAAAGCCGTCACCCGACGTTCTGCCAGCTTTCCTATCAATTCTGGCGAACCCAGGGGATTGAGGAAGCTAATCAAGACTCCTTCGGCCCGTAGCTGGTTAATTTCGGACTCTTTGGGCGTCCCCACCTTCAGCAGCACATCTGCTTCCCCCCAGAGATATCCGATATCTTCGATTATCTTGGCACCCGCAGCTTCATAGGCGCTGTTCGGGAAGAATGACTGTTCCCCTGCCCCCGACTCTACCCATATTTCTAAGCCCTGCTTTGTCAACCGGGAGACGATATCGGGAATCAAAGCCACGCGGCGTTCGCCGAATTCTACTTCTTTGGCAACTGCTATTTTCATTTACGCTCCTTTTCCCTTTTCTCGAAAACTCTCAGAAGTTTTACTTGATTGCATTGGATTTGGGCATCTCCATTCTGCATCCTATGTTAATTTCTCTAAATCGCTGCCCTTCTTTAACTTTTTTATACATTTAGCTGTTCCCACTCGCTCTTCTGTATTCGATCGGACCAAATTATCCCTTATCTCTGGAGTTAGCAACTGATTCTTTCAGTATTTAAACTGATTTGCCTATCTTTAGATTGTCTTTAGATTTTTTCCCTTGCAGAGCGAGTAGGGAATGCTATAATTGAAGCTGTCCGCAGACAGCAAAAAATAACGGACTGGTAGAGACAGTCCGCGGTCAGTAGTCAGTTGTATTAGAGGTAGGTGGTCAACAAACAACAAACAACAAACAACATTAATATTTTGTTATTGCTCTGTGGAGTCGTTATCTTGAGGACAGAACACGTGCTCTAAAATGCGGCGGTTTTCAACCTGTAAGCCTCTGATCTCAGATTGCATTTCTCTGATTTCAACTGTTATCTTTCTGATCTCATTCACAATTTCCTCAAAATTGCGCTGATGGATCTCAACTATCTGCACCAAAGAACTAACTGTGGCGCGTAATTCGGCCATTTCCCGCCGGTCAGCTTCTCGCTCGCGCCGGTCAGCGGCGCGTAATTCGGCCATTTCCCGCCGGTCAGCTTCTCGCTCGCGCCGGTCAGCGGCGCGTAATTCGGCCATTTCCCGCTGGTCAGCTTCTCTGATCTGCACCAAAGAACTAACTGTGGCGCGTAATTCGGCCATTTCCCGCCAGTCAGCGGCGCGTAATTCGGTCATTTCCTGTTGGTCAGCTTCTCTGATCTGCACCAAAGAACCAACTGTGGCGCGTAATTCAGCCATTTCCCGCCGGTCAGCGGCGCGTAATTCGGCCATTTCCCGCTGGTCAGCTTCTCTGATCTGCACCAAAGAACTAACTGTGGCGCGTAATTCGGCCATTTCGCGCCGGTCAGCTTCTCTGTCTAGGGCGATTTGTTCCAGAACGGCTTCAATCCGGTCTAGTCTGTCTGTACTCATATCATATTCCTCTCACTTCCCTTCTCATATTATCACAAATTTAGGGCGATCGCACTTTTAACTTTATACTGTTTGTAGTGCGATCGCCCCGACAACTGAACCTCTAAATTTACATTTAAAGCACCTGCGCCAATATCTTCTCCATATCCTCTAGCGGAACTGCGCCAGAGAAATCTTTCCCATTCATCACGAAGAAAGGCGTGCCGGAAACACCAAGTTTTTGACCTAGCTGCATATCCTGCTGAATGGCACTATCCGCCAAATTCCGATCGCGATTAAACTGCTCTAAACATGCAAACTTTGGGCAATCCTCACCCAATTTATCTTGCTGGGTAAATAGGGCGTCCTGGTACTCCCAGAACTTACCTTGCTGAGTAGCAAGCAGCCCAAGCAGCGCCTTTTGTTGAATATTCTCCAACAATACGCTAGCAGAGCGCAACTCCACCAAAAAATCTGGGCAAAGCGGCACATATTTTTGCCGCTGCACCGCAGTCAGCGCTGAGTAACGTTCCTTTCTCACCCAAGCAGCATCAGGAGAACGGATAGCGCTATTCGGGAGTATGAAACCGTTAGAAGCATCAAAGGCCACCCCTCGATCGCTCTGACTGCAATGTAATCTAGCCCGCGCTGGCAGGCGAAGGTTTGTCTAGCCTCACCCTTTAGGGTTCCGGCTTAGCCCTGTCAAGGTGGGTCTGATGGGTGCTCTCTGCGTATATACGGTAGTGATCGGCATATTGCATCATTTTTTCTGTAGAGTCTCCAGTTTTTTATGTCAGTTATTTACAACAATAGTCCGGACCGTTTTGGCTGTACGTAGCTGCAAGCCTTGCGATGCACTCGGGGCGCGCTACTCGCACTACCCCTCGCGCATCGCAGCGTCAGCCTTTGCTCGATAGAGCAATTTTAGGCAAGTTAGCCCTGGGGCAGACATTGAAAAAAATAAGGCGCTTTTGGCTGCAACCCTTGTGTTGTAGTCGAAATAGGGTCTAAAAACTGTCCGGAGTATTGTTACAACAAATATACATTTTTATTCCAAATAGAGAGCCCGAGGGTGATTAATGCGGCAATGTCTGCTATGTATAAGAGAGTGTCGTAGCCTATCAATGGAAGTTGGGGGGGTGAAATGCTGAATGTCATAGCAGAAGCGTTTTGTGCAAGAAAGTCCTGTTAGTGTCATGATGCGTGGCCTAATGGAACACATTTTTAATAGTAGGCATATAGACTCAATCTTTGAGCAACACGCTCTCAACCAATACACGGGAGAGTTGATGTTCTCAAATCTAGTAGATTTGATGAGAAAGCGTGGTCTGTGGCATTTTCAAGAGTGTAAATGCTACCTAGAGAGCTAAAGCAAAAGAGCTCCAATCGCCCATCGCGTAGCGTGCAACCATGGGCGCGCAATTGCAAGTTTGATGCCGACTGACGCTGCTTTGGGATAGACCGGTTGCCGATGATATCGCTAGTCAAGGTTTTGACACCCTCTTTCTGGAGACATTTGGCTACGGCAGAACACCGTTGTCGTATAGTCATCGTTTCCGATTTGAAGATTTACTTCGAATACGATACCAATCCCTGTGACCTGTCGCAGGGATTTTTTTCGAGAGTGTTTTTTTCTACACGTCCGGAAGCTGGATTTTTTGTCCCGCTTTACGTTGGTAGCCCATAAATTTATATTTTGGAGAGGTCTACTGCTGAAGCAGCAGGTCAACTTTCAGAAGAAAAAATGCGGCAAGGCGGTGACGGCGACACAAAATTGAGATGTACCCATAAGGTGGGCGATGCCCACCCTACTTTGGTAGCGTACAGCTACAATAGAGACAGGCGTGATTAAGACAAAAACTATGCACTTAACTTGGTTAGACAGCAACTCCTGGCTGATAGAAATAGGAGATAAACGCATACTCCTCGACCCCTGGTTAGTGGGAGACTTAGTCTTTGGCAACCTCACCTGGTTATTCAAAGGTTACCGACATCAGACCCGCGCCATTCCCGAAAACATTGATTTGATTCTCTTATCTCAGGGATTGGAAGACCACACCCATACCCCCACTCTCAAGCTGCTGGACAAGAATATTCCTGTGGTTGCTTCTCCTAATGCTGCTAAAGTAGTGCAAAAATTGGGATATAATCTGATTATATCCCTCGCTCACGGAGAAACATTCACTTATAATCAGACTGTGGAAATCAAAGCTGTGCCCGGTTCACTCGTTGGTGTAAATATGGTGGAAAATGGCTATATACTCAAGGAAAGAGACCGGGGCTTGACGATCTATTATGAACCTCACGGTTCTCATGATCCCAAACTGAAGTCCGCTGCGCCAATAGATGTAGTGATGACTCCGATAGTTGACGTAGCACTGCCCCTGGTGGGACCAATAATTAAGGGAACGTCGAGTGCCCTAGAACTGGCAAAATGGGTACAACCCCAAGTGATGCTCCCCACTGCTGCTGGCGGGGATGTAGTTTTTGAGGGATTGCTGAATTCTCTGTTACGTGCTAAAGGAAGTATTGAGGAATTTCGCGAGCAGCTGAAGGCAAATGGTCTGGATACCAGGGCGATCGCACCAGAACCAGGTGATCGCATTGAACTAAAATTAGATCTGGTTCGTAGTAAGGACTAAAGTCCTTCAGGTTCGTAGTAAGGACTAAAGTCCTTACCAGCGTGAACCGGCTCCGGACATGGGTGGCTAGTAGGTGAAGTTGGGCAAGAGGAGGGAGATGGAACAGCAACCCTAGGGGAAGGGAAACAAATACGGTGCTGCTGTGTCAGTAGTAAGGAATAATAGGATAAAGACAACCTGAGTACAAGTACCATGAAAGCTGAACCCATTATGTTGTCTGTGATGTCTGCCTGGTTGCTCGCTGCTCCCCAGGTAATCAGCGCCCACCCGCCCACCATGCTAGCCCAATTCGGTGGGGTCGAAGAGCAGACGAGCATAGATGTCTATCAAAAGGCTAGCCCGGGTGTGGTGACAATTAAAGCTGGTAGGAGTTCTGGGTCTGGAAGTATTATCGCTGCTGAAGGGCTGGTTTTAACCAACGAACATGTGGTCAGAGACTCTCGCAGTGGTCGAGTTTCGGTGAAAACTGCTAACGGGAGGGCCTACACGGGTCAGGTAATTGCCACAGACAAAAAGAACGATCTGGCCCTGGTGCGACTGAATGCCAATCAGCGTTTACCGATCATTTCTCTGGCCAATGCTAATAGCATTCGCGTGGGTCAGCAGGTTTATGCGATCGGGAGTCCCTTTGGACTAGAGGGAACCTTGACTACCGGAATTCTCAGCCGCATAGATGAGAAAGATGGAGATTTGCAAACGGATGCGGCCTTGAACCAAGGGAACTCCGGAGGACCGCTGCTGAATTCCCGGGGTGAACTGATTGGGGTGAACAAATCGATTATTAGCTCCAGCCGCGAGGGAGGTAATATTGGGATTGGGTTTGCTACCAGTGTGCGCGTAGCCCGAGATTTTATTGCCCGCAACGCTAGTATCGATATTAATCCAGATCGACTTTATGAATCTGCAGGCGATCGCCCTCGCCTGGGGGTGACTGTAAATCAGAGAATGATGGTGCTGCAGGTAGATCGGGGATCGCCAGCAGAGAGGGCGGGACTGATGGACGGCGACAGGCTGGTAGGAATTAACGGCCAGAGGGTGAGAAATATAGATGATGTCAAGAGTTTTCTCGATCGCCGTCCCGGGTCCATTGTGTTAATATACATCCGTAATGGTAGTCGCGCTCGGACTCAGGTCAATTTTTAAGTAAAACTATGGGCATCGCCAAGGCAATTGCTGACTGGTTAGAAGGTCGTTGGGTGACTCCCGCCTATGCGGGTTGGCTGCTAGCAGGACTGACCCTCTGTTTCTTGGCAGCAGCAGCTAACACAATGGTAGGCTGGCTCTACGTGCTGAGTGGGATCGCGATAGCTCTGTTGGCAATTGCGGCGATATTGCCTCCCCGATCGCTCGTCGGCATTCAGGTCAAGAGAAGTCCCATCCCCCCGGTGAGTACGGGCGATCGCCTGACGATCTCCATCGCGATTGAAAATCAGACTCTGCAACCGAAAACTCTGCTGGAAGTTCGCGACATTCTGCCCTTTGTCCTGGGGGAACCAGCAGAAGAGGCGATCGACCTAATTCCTCCCCAAGGGGTCTTCAAGTGGGTTTACTACTATCAGACCCAAAAACGGGGGATTTACCGCTGGCATCGGCTAGATTTGAGAACAGCAACCCTTCTAGGGTTGTTTTGGTGTCGGCGATCGCGGGATGCTGAAGCCAGGGCAATTGTATATCCTCAGGTATTACTCCTGAGCAATTGCCCAATTATCGATCGCATGGGCGAAAAAGATGCCCTCAAATTTAGGAGCGATCGGCGAGGTTTCCAAAACGCCAGCGAAGGACTAACACGTGCCTTACGACCTTACCGGGTCGGGGATCCCTTTCGTTTAATCCATTGGCGTACCAGTGCTCGTCACGGGGAACTGTTAGTGCGAGAATTAGAAGTAATGACGGGCGGTCAAGAAGTAATCATCTGCTTGGATACAGCTTTTACCTGGAATAGCGATGATTTTGAACAAGCAGTAATAGCTGCTGCATCTCTATACTTTTATGCTTCGCGGCGTCAGATGAACGCGAGACTCTGGACAGCAGCAACAGGTTTACTGCAAGGATATCGGGTAGTGTTAGAAGCTTTGGCAGCAACTAATTTTAATGAAGAAGTGAAAACTGATAGTTACTTACCCGATCAGCCTGCAGTATGGTTGACACAAAATCCTGATAGTTTAAATGGGTTGCCCATAGGGAGTCGCTGGGTATTGTGGAGACCAGATGACTCAGAACCTACCGAGACAAACTTGGTGAATAATGATTATCTCGGTTTGACGATCTATCGAGAAGAAGAACTAGCAACTCAGCTGCAAAAGCGGCTATGGTAATGGAACAAAATCGCGCTTTTGAACAAACTAATCTCCTCTTGATTCTTCCCGGATAAAAGCCCAAGCAATTATGCCCAGCAGCAACAGGCCAATAATAATAGGAATGCCGATGCTAATCACTGTCACTTACTCCTGTTAACTCGATTAACTCGTTAACTCGTTGCCTGGTTAGACTCGTTCTATCACATTTCCACTACTTGCTAGCTCTCCCAACTAAGTAACTGAGAAGACTGCTGACCGTTGCAGTAAGAGCAGCAATAGCAAACCTCACTTTACTTTCTGAAGATGTATCTAGCTGAAGAATTGTGAAAGCATAAATGTCAATACGCAAAACGATCAAAACTGCCAGCAAAAAGATAATAATATCCTTGCTTTGGTTTAAGATGAAGATAAACCACTCTTTCCTAAGCTCCTGTCCTGCCTTAATCTCTCGCAGCTTGCGATCAAAATCTGCTTCCTCTTGAGACTGAGCAGCTAATTGAATAGAAAGATCATCTTTGCTACTCTGTTTGTCTCGGACAACTTGGTCGAAAAAAAATTTAACTTTGTCGGGAATGTTTTGCACTATGATACCAATGAATGTGTTTGTTCAACTTGCTCTGGCTCGATAATTTTGATTTCCTTGCCCTCTTCTAAAGCTTTTACTGCTACCTCAAACAAAGAGATAGCCTTTTGCAGGACATCAGCTTTGTCACTATCTATCTTTTGAGCAAGACTGTCTAAAGTAGCATAAAGTTGGGGTGACATTTCCATAATGAGCTTGATTTTTTCTTGTGTAGCCATTGGCTCCACCTCTCCTTGCTAATATACATTCTGTCCGCGAGTCCAGCACGGATATTTCCGAGAGCGCGTTCATTTTCATTTTAGCAATCGTCCCCATAGATATCAAGTCTGGTTATATAGCACTCCTATCGGATCGCGCAGCGTAGCGACAGCGTGCAGCCATGTCTTTATGCAATAGGTCCCGATCTGCTACCGATGTTCCGGGCCCGCAACAGCACTTCATCGTCAGAACTCGCCGTCCCAATCCACTCAGGAGTTACCAGGTTTCTCGGTTTTCATGATTGTCGATTGCTATAATTATATTATCACTGTTTGCAAAAAATTTGTCAACCAGACATATTTTTCCAGAGCGATCGCTCCCACGAGATGCCGATCGCAGCGTGGCGCAGCCATAGGCGGGCTGACAGCGAAGTCGGAGAACTTTCGCGGAATAAGTGTAGTAACCTTTTTTATAAATGGTATAATTACCTCACTTCGCTATCCGCCGGGGTTGAAACCCGGGATGACAACAAACTAATATTATCGGATGTTATTTGGGCGGCGAGGGTTCGGGGCTGAGAATCATCAGTTGATTCCCCTTACCGCTGTGCTGAATGACTACTACTGGGGGACGCGCTTCTGGCGGGGCGTCTTTGGGAAGAGTAGGGAAAATATAAAACTGACTGTTGCTGTTTATCAGTAAGCGCCACACAATGATATCGGAGGAGTTGGAGTCAGTTGTATTGTTAAGTTCTCGTCCTATCAACTGTTCGTATAATCGCCTGTCCCCTATTACCCGGAAGTTTTTGGGAAAGGGGTCTATTGTTTCGTTGTTGAGTTGGCGTCCTAATCCTAAACTATCCTCTTTGGTGACGAGAGTAATAACAGGTAAGGTAGAAGTATCGTTGACCGCATCCCGTCGGGCGTCAAGATATCCCTGGGTACGGGCGAGGAAAAATAGGACAGTTAATACCCAAGCTACTACTACGATCTCCCGGAAGAAAGCCCGATCGTAACTGATGGGCTGAACTTGTGGCAACCTTTGCAGTAGGCGAGTTATCCGACGATGTCCTTGGTTCAGACTCCATTGACTGAGGGTCCACCGCCACTGCATGAAAATTCTGGCTGGTTTGGTAGTGACGAACTGAATTACCCGTAAGGTCAGTTTAATTAGATTAGGTGTTAAAATCAGCGCTAGAATAGTCCTGAAGAGGGTGCTGAAATCTCCCATAGCGAAGTTGCCAAATAATACCTGGATCGGAACGATAAAAAATGACTCAATGGGCAGATCGAAGCTGGTAACATTTACCTTGAAAAAGGCGAAGTAAGCCCAGCGATATATCCAGCCAGTAAAGTAGAGGGCTGCTGCAAGTAAGCCGACGATACTGGTAAATTTACCTAAGAGATTCGATGATTCGTTGGATGTAGACACAGAAGGAATAATAATCTATATTAGAAACAGTATAGTAGTGCAAAGGCAAGTCAATATCATGAAAGTATTCTTCGAGATACTCGTCATTGTCATGCTCGCGACCACGTCGGGATCCTGTTATAACTGGACATCTTCGCCTGTAACAGAGCCTGTAACAGAGAAAGAGAATGTCAGGGAAGCACCCAGCCACCGCAACAGTCCCACTGTAGCGCAGAATAGACGAGAAAAACCCCCTATTCCCCTGTCCTTGCCGAAGAATGCACGAGTTTCCTGGATGATGGAACCTCCCGATCGGGTCAGGTGGTAGGGATTGATGGGGCAAGAGTTAACAATTGAGGCAGGGAATAGCCGTCGCTCACTTCCCATTGACCAAATTGACCATGTCAAGCTTGAAGGTGATATGTCGTTTCCTAAGCCTGATCGGCCTCTTAAGGTTCCTGATGTCATCTATGACGATCCGATGCCGAGTCTCTATGACCCAGATGAGGAATTGACACTACAGGAAAGGCGGCCTAATTCAACTGAAGGTGATATGTGGTTTTCTAAGCCTGATCCGCCTCTTAAGGTTCCTGATGTCATCTATCACGGTCCGATGCCGAGTCTCTATGACCCAGATGAGGAATTGACACTACAGGAAAGGCGGCCTAATTCAACTGAGGTTTTTCTAGTCAAATTTCTAGTCCGAATAGATGGGTTTGAATGGGAAGACTCCGAACGTGGTATTGCCAGGATCAAGCCAGAAGCGGTGGTGCAAGTCGATGGGCGATCGGGGATTCCTCGTGCAATGCAGGGACGTATCCTCCGTGGTGACAGCCGCTATGTGGTGAGGGAGATGCGGTTTTTCCCAGAAGAGGGACAGATGAAGATTACAGCGGCTCTTCTGCGTCCTCGCCTGGGAGACTCTTAGCCTTAGGAAATCCCGTTCCTTCAGAACCGCAACATCTGCCAGGGGCTGAGGAAGAAGCCAGAAAAATTCATCAAATCATGGCCGGAAAATTACTTCCCGGCTTCCACGCCACCCTGGACGCCTTCAAGCTGGAAGCACCTCAGTCTCAGTTACTGCATCTGGCGACTCACGGCTGTTTTCAAAAGGCCGGTTGTCCCAAATTGCAGATGGAAGAGAATACCTTGCTATTTGCCGATCGAAAACTCAACATTAGCGATGCGGCGCTGCTGGGACTAGAAAACGTTGATTTAATCGCCCTCAGCGCCTGTCAAACCGCAATGGAAGCGGACTCCAACGGGGAAGAAATAGCGGGACTAGCCTATCTATTTGAACGGGCGGGTGCGGGTGCGGTGATGGCGAGTCTCTGGAATGCCGACGACGAAATCACCAAGGAAATGATGGTGGAGTTTTACCAGCATCTGAAAGATGGGAAGATGAGCAAAGCGGAAGCGCTGCAAAAGGCGAAGCTTGCCCAGATTGACAAGTACCAGCATCATTCCTCTTGGTCCCCGTTTATTCTGATTGGTAATGGAAGCTAAGCAATTCAAAATTCTAAATCGTAGGTTGGGTTGAGGCACGAAACCCAACCATCATACATTTCTGAATATATCGCCATCCATTCCCAATTTACCATTCTCAATTTACCATTTAGGATAAAAAATATGTCATTACCAGCGGAATTTTGGCAAGGGATCGAGCAATTCAACCAGCAAGCGTTCTACGCCTGTCACGATACTCTGGAAGCCTTATGGATAGAAGCCTCAGAACCAGAGAGAACTTTTTATCAAGGCATTCTGCAAATTGCTGTCGCCATCTATCATCTCGGCAATGATAACTGGCGGGGTGCCGTTCTCCTCCTGGGAGAAGGCATTTCTCGCCTCAGCCGTTACCTACCTGACTATGCAGGACTTGATATCAATGAATTGCTAACTGAGAGTAAAGAACTCCTAAAGCAGTTGCAACAAGCCGGACCGGAAAATGTTAATTCAACTACTTGGAAATATCCCCAAATTGTTAAGATAGTTGATAGATAGTAGGGTGGGCACCAGAAGCTATCTGTAACGAATAGTCGGGATGCGCCCATTCTGTCAGAATTGGTAACATCAGTTTACACTAGAACTTAAAGTCAAATCCCAAAAATCACATGGCACTCGCACAAACAGAACATAGGTATATACAACTAAGAGAGCCTGGGGTTCCGATCGTTGAGGGAACTTCTATGAAAGTAGCAGAACTGATTACCTCCGTCAAAGCCTACGGCTGGAGTCCCGAAGAATTGCTCTCAAATTACCCACACCTAACCATGAGCAAGATCTACTCAGCTTTAGCCTACTACTAGGACCACAAAGAGGAAATTGATGCTGACATAGACAGGCGGGAGCAGTATGTTAAGCAGTTAGAACTAGAAGCGGGCGAATCAGCCTTTGCAGCCCACCTCCGCGCCCAAGGGTTACTACAATTAGTTTATCGCTCTATATGGATGAAAACGTCCCCATCGCCATTACAAGAGGATTGCGATCGCGAAATGTCGATGTTCTGACAGCCCAAGAAGATGGACTTACTAGCTTTCCCGACAATGTTATATTCGATCGGGTAACTGAACTAGGAAGGCTAGTCTTTTCACAAGATAGAGACTTTTTAGTTGAGGCAAGACGCCGTCAAGCTGAAGGGATCGATTTTCCGGGAGTCATCTATGCCCGTCAATTTCGCGTCGCCGTTGGTGATTCTGTACGTGACTTGAAGATGATTGCCAAATTGGGTAATCCTCAAGAGTTTGCCAATCAGGTTATATATCTGCCTTTATAGCACGATCGCGATCCTAAGAGAGTAGCCCATCTCCTGCATGGCATTTCGTAATGACATTGCTTTGTTTGTGTAGCCCTACTCTAGCTGCTGCGCAGCAGTTTCCTATGATTGTTGGGGCCTGGTGGTAGCTTGATGGCGATTAACAATTAACAATCTCCAGGTTTATAAACTGCCCCCAAAGAACGAGCGCGATTAATTTCCACTACTAAATCTACCAACTCGGGATTGCTAATCAGAGGTTTAACGAACAGTTCGGGATGGAGACTGCGCCAAAAATATTGCACGAATTCATCAATTATAGCATCGGTCATTCCTGACTTGCCAGCCGCGATCGCTTCCCGTTCGGCCTGCTGGCGCCATTCCCTAGAGAGACGGTAATCAGTCGGGTACAGCACTAGCAAACGGTCTAAATATTCCCAGAGGGGTAAATACTCCTGTAGCCTTTCATTCATGTCGCGGGCAAATTGGCGATCGCCTGCTGTAATAATAGGCGAAGGTGGAGAAGCGAAAGCCCCAGGGTCGATCGGCCTGACACCCACAAACCAACCTTCAAACAAGACAATATCAATATCTTGTCCAACTTCTGGTGCAGTGCGATCGCCCTCGCCTCCCCAAGCAGACTTATCAAAGCGAGGAATTTCCACCTGGCCTTTTGCGTCACGCAGCTGCTGCAAAACTGCCATTCCCAACTTAACATCATGGGTTCCCGGGGGACCGCGCCAGACCAGACAGGGGTCTTGTTGCTTCAACTGTTGGCGTTCGGCATAGGTTAAATACAAATCATCGATGGAAAGACTGAGGCTATTGTATCCCAGTTGCTGTAGAATTAACTTCAGCACAGATCCTAGGGTCGTTTTGCCAGTGCCCGTCCTCCCAAAATGCCCTGGACTAGGGGCCGATCGCTCTGTTGTCTGGCTGTTCCTAGCTGCATCCCTAAAGGTAACCACAGGTTCCAGAGAGTTGACAGCAGCAGATTTTCCGGGATCTGGGGACATAACCGCTGCACTTCGGGATATACTGAACGTAAAAGCTGCGATCGCCCTTTAACGATCGTACTCGCATTTGCTGGGGTAATGCCAAAGGCCCGGGCCCTGGACTCATCTGCGATCGCCTCTAGTCCCAGCACCTGCCAGTCCGCTAAATTTAATTGTTCTCCTGTTACCAACTGTATGAGAATATCTAACATCAGGAATTCAGCTTAAAAGCCTCAACGAACAAACCGTAAGTCAGACCAATTTTCAGCCCATTCAGCACCTCCGCCCATAAAATGCCCCTCAGTTGCTGCCCGCGACCGTAAATAATCCTACTGGCCAACTCTGTTAATAGTACCATAATTGCGGCCACCACCATATCCTGCTCAGCCCTCTGTCCCGAGAAACTAGACACCACCGATGCCAGTAGGAAACCGAACAGCAAACTAATTACCAGCAAGGATAAGCGCCGCCAAGGATTGCGCAATCCTCTATTGAGCCGATCGCCCGCGTCATCTATAATTCTATTGAGGCGGGTATTCTGTGTCATGCCAATTTATGGGTAGAATGAGAAACTAATGACTGGTAAAAACATTGATGAACTATAGGTACTGGTTACAGCATTGGGAAAAACATCCACTAGTTGCTTGGACCCTGTCGATTTTCTGCTTATCTCTAGTAACTTGGCTGGCCTTTTTGCAGAATTTGGGCAGTATCGGTCTGATTGACGAGACCGAACCCCTATTTGCCGAAGCTGCCCGCCAGATGACAGTGACAGATGATTGGATCACTCCCCATTATAATGGTCGCGCTCGCTTTGATAAGCCCCCATTAATCTACTGGCTAATAGCAATAGCATACAAAGTTATCGGTGTCAATGAATGGGCAGTGCGCTTGCCCTCGGCCCTGGCGGCGATCGCCCTTACAGGCTTTTGCTTCTACAGTTTAATAGTCATTAGTCAGTGGCAAAAGCAGGACCGGTTTCTGCCCCAGAAAGTCTGGTTATGGGCAGGGTTTGGTGCCACCATGACCGTTTTCAATATCCATAGCATTGCTTGGGGAAGAAGCGGCGTCTCTGATATGCTACTCAGTGGCTGCATGGGGACGGCACTGCTAGCATTTTTTCTCGGCTACGCTGGAGGCAAACCCCAGGTAAAAAAGCGTTGGTATTTGACTTTTTACCTGCTGAGTGCCCTGGCAGTGCTGGCCAAGGGACCGGTAGGAATTGTGCTGCCAGTGCTGATTATCGCTAGCTTTCTACTTTACCTGGGTAAGGCTAAGGAAGTCTTGCGGGAAATGCAGCTGCGGCGCGGTCTGTTGATTTTTCTGGCGATCGCTCTACCTTGGTATATGATGGTAACTTGGGTGCATGGTTTAGATTATCTGGAATCTTTCTTTGGCTATCATAACCTAGAACGCTTTACCACTGTCGTGAATAAGCATTCAGCCCCTTGGTACTTTTACGTGATAGTGGTACTCGTCGGTTTTGCTCCCTGGTCCCTTTACTTGCCAGTGGCGATCAGGCAAACGAAATTCTGGCAGCGTCGATGGTGGCGTCATCAACCCCGCTGCTACCATCTGAGTCTGTTTGCCCTGTTCTGGTTTGCCTCAATATTCGGCTTCTTCACTATCGCCGTCACCAAACTTCCCAGTTATGTATTGCCCTTAATGCCTGCTGCTGCTATCCTGGTATTACAGCTAGTGCGTCATCCATATGAGCCTTCTGGGAAAAACTACCCCATGTTGTTGAGCGCGATCGCCAATGTCCTGTTTGCCTGTGCTGTTGCTGGGGTGCTTCTCTATAGTCCTCGCTGGCTAGGAGAGGATCCTGCCATGCCCAACTTACCCCAAGCACTGCTGGAGTCGGGGTTAATTATCAGGGCCGTCTCGATCTTGATCTTAGCCGCCGCTGCTGCTACAATATTTATCCTGGCACGCAGAATAACTTGGCTTTGGGGAGTAAACCTCTTGGCTTTTATTGCTATAACGATTTTTGCGATCGCGCCACTATTTTCCCTGATCGACGGCCAGCGTCAGCTGCCCTTGCGGCAGTTAGCCCAGACAGTAGTCGAGGTAAGACGGCCAGCAGAAAAGTTGCTCATGATTGGCTTTGAAAAACCCAGTTTAGTATTTTACACTGGGCAGCCTGTAAAATACTATCTGCAAGCTAGAAAAGCGGTCAGACGCATGAAACAAATGGCAATTATAGAACCCACCCCGGAGACAGTCTTGATTTTGGGCTACTCCAAAGAAATTGCGAAAATCGGATTGGGCGATCGCCAGGATCAGGATTTAGGTCAAGCTGGAGCTTATCAACTCCTGCGCGTATCCAAGCATAAATTGCTGAATTTGTCAAGGTAGTTGCGAGAAAAATTCACAATGATTAATTAGCAATGAAGGAGGAGAAAATTATGACATTCCATAACCCGCCAACAGAGAAATAAGGTATCTATCTTTACGATCCGACCAGCATCAAAACAGGGGGACCAGCGCGGATATTTTCCCAGGTGGGAGAAGATGGAATCCGGCGTTATATTGTGGAAAAGATGCGGAAAAATTTTGTAGAGAAAGGTCATGTTTCAGAACCTTTAAGGCAGATGCTGGAAGGAATAGAGGAAATAGGTAAGAGTATAAAACAGGGGTGGGGGAAAGTAACGACATTACTGGCAGATTGGGAATTCATCAATTCCGGGTGGCTGAACTTTGACCTGCCTCCGGGAGAGCAGTTCAATACTAGCTATGCTGTAGATCGTGACAAGGGAGTCTCGGTCTACATCGGTGCTAGCAGGTGGCGAGAGTGAGTAATAACCTCGCAGCTCCGGAGCCTGTCTACACCGGTGCCAGCAGGTGGCGAGAGCGAGCCATAACCTCCCAGACTGCTCGCAGTAAGGTTACACCGTGCCAGCAGTAAGGTTACACGGTGTGAGCAGTAAGGTTACACCCTGCGAGCAGTAAGGTTACATCGTGTGAGCAGTAAGGTTACACCCTGCGAGCAGTAAGGTTACACTCTGCGAGCAATAAGGTTACACTCTGCGAGCAGTAAGGTTACACCGTGTGAGCAGTAAGGTTACACCCTGCGAGCAGTAAGGTTACACCCTGCGAGCAGTAAGGTTACACCGTGCCAGCAGTAAGGTTACATCGTGTGAGCAGTAAGGTTACACTCTGCGAGCAATAAGGTTACACTCTGCGAGCAATAAGGTTACACTCTGCGAGCAATAAGGTTACACTCTGCGAGCAGTAAGGTTACACCGTGTGAGCAGTAAGGTTACACCGTGTGAGCAGTAAGGTTACACCCTGCGAGCAGTAAGGTTACACTCTGCGAGCAGTAAGGTTACACTCTGCGAGCAGTAAGGTTACACTCTGCGAGCAGTAAGGTTACACTCTGCGAGCAGTAAGGTTACACTCTGCCAGCAGTAAGGTTACACCGTGCGAGCAGTAGGGTTACACCGTGCGAGCAGTAGGGTTACACCGTGCGAGCAGTAAGGTTACACCGTGCGAGCAGTAAGGTTACACCGTGCGAGCAGTAAGGTTACACTCTGCGAGCAGTAAGGTTACACCGTGTGAGCAGTAAGGTTACACCGTGTGAGCAGTAAGGTTACACCGTGTGAGCAGTAAGGTTACACCGTGCCAGCAGTAAGGTTACAGACTGCGAGCCATAACCTCCCAGACTGCGAGCCATAACCTCCCAGCTTGCGAGCAAGTTAAAAACCTACCTTTGTAAGCAATACGCCCCCCGGACGGGCGAGACGCCCGTCCTACGAACTAACCAGCTGCGGCCATCTGAATTACCTGCAACAATGTAGAAGATGCTAGCAGAGAACCAGTTGGGACTAGACAGGGAAATACTGAAAGACCCTTGACTTGATTAGCAGCCTGAGTAGTTGACTGACTTACTGTTACTAAAGGCAGAGAAGCAAGCGTTTCGTTCTCGCTTAACTCCTGCAACAAAGCCAGAGGGTTTAATAATCCAGTATCGTTGAGTAGGATGACATCAGGCTTCCAGATTTTTGCCAATAGTGAAGCCTGATCCAGATCCGAAGCTTCGATAATTCTGTGCTCCGGCGTGGAGTTTGACCCCCAGTTAAACAGGCTGCAACAACCCGTATTTACAGCATCATCACTTAAGCAGAGAATTGTCAACTGCCGATACTCAGTTTCTGGTAGCGGGGCAGGTTGTCCCATCAGACGAGATAGCTGCTTATGCAATACCTGGCTTTCTACAGGCAGGCTCAAAACATCATCAACTATGATATCATCCAGGTTAGCTGTGCTGGCGCTGGCGATCGCGATCGCCCTCATATGGCAAGTTGCTCTCTCAGATTTAAGTTGCTTGAGTACCTCTGCCCCCGATAGCAGGGGGTTCGTCACATTCAGGAATATCACACTCGGTTGCATGCACCGAGCTTTCTGCAGGGCTTCCGCCTGAGAACGGGCAACCAGGCAGTAGTAGCCTAACTCCCGCAGTTGCTCTGTCAAAGAAGAAATTAACTCCGGGTTTGTCTCTAGGATTAAGATTAAGGAACTCCTGGTCATTGGGAATTCTACCCTAGATGCCAGATCGCCTGCTGCGGGTAACAGCAGAGTAAACTCGCTACCTTTGCCTTCTGTAGAAATAAAAGTAACTTCGCCACCATGTAGTTGCGCCAGACCTTGAGTTAAAACCAGTCCCAAACCCGTGCCAGCACTGCTTTGAGTGAGGGGATTGTCTAGTTTTGATAATTTTTGCAAGATTAACTGCTGCGAAAGAGCCTGAATACCCACACCTGTATCCCACACCGTAAAGCCAATCCAATTATTACTCCAGTTGCTGACTCGTAAGCCAATTTCACCTGTGGTATCTGTAAACTTGAGAGCGTTCTCCAGCAGGTTAAGCAGCATCTGTTCCAGACGCAACTCGTCAGCCATGATCGCCTCTAAATTGGGTGCGATTTCCAGGGTAAAACGCCGATCCCCCCCCACCTCGGAAAGTGACTGCTGTACATGCTCTTTGGCACCCTGGCAAACTTTGGCGATATCAACATAGTCAGGTTTCAGCAATAGTTGCCCAGTTTCTAGGCGACTCAAATCCACTAAATTGTTGACTATCTTCATCAGCTGACGCCCGCTTTCACGGATCAGTCCGGCGTACTGGGCTTGCCGTTGAATTAATGGGTGTTGCCCATTCAACAGCAGACTGGACAAACCGAGAATTGCAGTGATCGGCGTCTTGAGTTCGTGACTGATGCTGAGTAAAAATTCATCTTTGCGGACCTGCTCCATCTCGGCATTTTCAGCCTCCATTTTCTGTGCTTCTGACTGTGGTGACCTAACAGTCGTCGCCAGCACTAGCCACAGGGGTTCTAGACCACGAGATGAGACTTTACATGTTCTGCCTTGACTCGTGACTGCTCTATTATACTCGTCACCGCTCGCCCCTACCCTTGTCAGCACCGGGCTACAAACCGCTTGCTCCCATGAAGCTGCATGTATGCTACATAAACTGGCTAACTCTGGGTAGGAGTAAGGGATATTGTCCAGAGGAATTTTCACGAACTGCCATGACCCCACTGTTTCTTCTAGGACTGGGTCAAATTCCATACTCACCGGGCAACACAGAGGTGAAAACAAGGCGGTAGCTGTCTGTGCTAGACTTATCTGGGCCGCATAGGACGGGGGAGTTAACTTCTGTGATGCAGTTTCTAGTCCGATCCAGTCTCGATCGGGAATTGCTCCGACCACCAAGCTACGCCATGCCATATTTTCGCTCAAGACTTCCCCTGTATTGCTTTGCAGCCTCAGGGGCATAGGTAAAATCTCCAACAGTTCCACCAGAGAATTGGCGCTAGATGTTGGCTCTGGCCGCAAGAGTCTGATACCCGGATTCTGGTATAATATATTTGACCCTGCTGTCGGGGTCGGTGCTGGACATTCCTGGTCTTTACTGACTAGGTATTTCAACAGGCTGTGATAATCGAGCAGTCCTAAGAACTCTCCATCTGGCTTTACCAAGGCTACCGGACCAGTGCCAGTTTGGATTCGCTGGTAGTCCCGACAGAATTCCGACCAGCTCAGGTCAGCCGGTATGGTCGCGATCGCTTCCACGATCGGGGTTTGCCATAGGGGCCGCTGCCAATCTAGTGCCTTTCCCATCAGGTAGGGCATGAACTTGGAGAGATTTACCAATCCCACTGGTTGCCGGTGGTCATTGACTACTATGATGCGTTCCCAATCCCCCTGACCAAATATCCTCGTGACTTCTGCGGCGGCAGCAGTCTGGAGGCAGACGGGAACTGGAGTGATAAAGTCGGGCAGTAGAGGGGTGCTATTCATTGACATGGCCTGACAGCGTTCGCTAGCTAATTGCTTGCCTAGCCGTAGCGAGTCGAACCGGGGATCGCCCAGAGGCAAACGCTTCAAGGGGTAGGCTACATATCAATTATGGATCTGGAGACGCACCAACAGATACCATGTCATGATAATTTGTTACAATTATTGTTTAAATACTTAAAATAATGTAAAGTAACCTAAGTTGCTACCTATAGAAACTTAACACCAAAATTAGCCAAAATCGGCGAAAATCGCCTTATAATTTACCCCCAAATGGCATTTTTGCGGATATATTTACCAAAAATGGCTGTTTGAGAGGTATAATTTTTTATAGGTAGCAACTTGAGTTAAAGTATTATTAAGAAAACTCCCATAAACGGGGTTTTTCTGGTCCACGCAGCAACTGACGCAAAGGTGTCCCATACGGTCTCACGTTCTCCCCTGTCAATCTGTACTTTCCTCCGCTCTGAGGCCCTGGAGCGGTCGGTGCTCCAATGCTTGAGTGCCGATCGCTATCAGGTCATCCCGATCGCGGCAGAGCTGGAATTTTTCCGCGTGCTGTCCCAGTCCAAGCAGCAGATCGATTGCCTGATTTTGCAAGAGGTGCCGGAGTTGCCTCAAGTTGTCCATCAGCTGAGTCAACTGCGTACCTTGCTACCAATAGTGGTGATCTCCCGCTCGCCAGCATCAAATTCTGCTAGGCATGCCACTGGCGCGACCGCTCGCTTGGGAGCAACTGACGATCGCTCAGAGACACCAGGATTATATGATAGTTACTATAGGACTGCCATCCGAGTGTCGGTAGCTGAACTGGAACAGATTCCTGATGCGATCGAACTGGCGATCGCCGAATTTCTCAAGCTCTCTGCTCTTGGTGTTGACTTGTCCGATAGTAAATATTCCTTAGATGCTCTGACTACCCAGAGCTTGTTAACAGTTCAGCAGCGGCGTCTAGCCCAGAAGCTGAAGGAGCGACTAGGATATCTAGGCGTGTATTACAAAAGAGACCCCAAAAACTTCTTCCGCTATCTGCCACTGGCACAAAAACGGGAGTTGCTAGGGAACCTGAAAGCGGATTATAGAGAAATTATCTTAAGTTATTTTGATAATGATAATAGTCTGAATCAAACAATTGATGAATTTGTTAACCTCTGTTTTTTTACCGATATTTCTGTTTCTCAAATTGTGGAAATTCACATGAATTTAATGGATGAATTTTCTAAACAATTACAACTGGAAAATCGCAGTGAAGATATATTACTTGACTATCGCCTGACCTTAATTGATATCATAGCTCATTTATGTGAAATGTATAGGAGATCGATTCCCAGAGAATCATAATTAAGGAGTGATTAGTTGGGCAATAAATGAATATAAAGGAAAAAGGAGAAAGGAAAAAAGATTATGAGCCCGCTAAAAAAAACATACATTCTCAAGCTGTACGTGGCGGGAAATACTCCCAACTCGGTACGGGCGTTGAAAACGCTGAATGATGTCCTGGAACAGGAGTTTCAAGGGGTATACGCCCTGAAGGTGATTGATGTGCTGAAAAACCCCCAACTGGCGGAAGAAGATAAGATATTAGCTACGCCAACCCTGGCGAAAATCTTACCACCACCGGTGCGGAAGATAATCGGCGATCTATCAGACCGAGAAAAGGTGCTGATTGGACTAGATCTGTTGTATGATGAACTACGAGAGGATGAGCGCAACAGTTGAATTATAATAGAGAAAAATTAACCAAATGCAGCGGCCCAGGTAAAAATTGACAAAAATTATCTACCTGTGGACAAGGAGAATGACAAAAAGGAATGAATAAAGTTAATAAAAATCAACAGCAAGAAGAAGAGGTTCTGACTGGGGTAAAAAAGATTCGCACCCTGATAGAGGGCTTCGATGATATCAGTCATTCCGGTCTGCCAGTGGGTAGAAGCACCCTAGTCAGCGGCACATCTGGTACTGGGAAGACTTTATTGGCAGTTCAGTTTATCTATAATGGCATCATCCATTTTCAGGAACCGGGGGTGTTTGTCACTTTTGAAGAGTCCCCCTCGGACATTATTAGAAATGCTCAAAGTTTTAATTGGGATTTGCAACGGTTAATCGATGAGGGAAAGTTGTTCATTCTGGATGCTTCCCCGGATCCAGAAGGACAGGATATCGTCGGTAATTTTGACCTGTCGGCCCTGATCGAACGCTTGCAATACGCGATTAGAAAATATAAGGCGAAGCGGGTGTCGATCGACTCGGTGACGGCTGTGTTTCAGCAGTATGACGCGGCATCGGTAGTGCGCCGGGAAATATTTCGCCTGGTGGCACGCCTGAAACAAGTAGGGGTGACTACCATCATGACTACAGAACGGGAGGGGGAGTATGGACCAGTCGCCAGGTTTGGGGTGGAGGAGTTTGTCTCAGATAATGTGGTGATAGTCCGGAATGTGTTGGAAGGGGAACGCCGACGCCGGACGATCGAGATCTTGAAGTTGCGGGGTACGACTCATATGAAAGGGGAGTACCCCTTTACCATTACCAATGATGGCATAAATATTTTCCCACTGGGGGCCATGCGACTCACTCAACGATCTTCCAATATTCGGGTTTCCTCTGGGGTGAAAACTTTGGACGAAATGTGTGGCGGCGGTTTCTTCAAGGATTCCATTATTCTGGCCACGGGGGCGACGGGTACGGGTAAGACTTTGTTGGTGAGCAAGTTCTTACAAGATGGCTGTACCAGGGGCGATCGGGTAATCCTGTTTGCCTACGAAGAATCCCGGGCCCAACTGTTCCGCAATGCTTCTTCCTGGGGGATAGATTTTGAAGATCTAGAACGCCAAGGATTGTTAAAACTCTTCTGCGCCTACCCGGAATCAGCAGGGTTGGAAGACCACCTCCAGATGATTAAATCGGAGATTACTGAGTTTAAACCCTCTCGCATCGCGATCGACTCTCTATCAGCTTTAGCTAGGGGAGTAAGTAACAATGCCTTTCGCCAGTTTGTAATTGGCGTCACCGGGTATGCCAAGCAGGAGGAAATTACAGGCTTTTTCACCAATACCACCGACCAGTTCATGGGGTCTCATTCGATTACTGATTCCCACATTTCCACGATCACGGATACAATTTTGATGTTGCAGTACGTGGAAATCAGAGGTGAAATGTCCCGTGCCATCAACGTATTCAAAATGCGGGGTTCCTGGCACGATAAAGGCATCCGCGAGTATACCATCAGCGCCCACGGTGCGGAAATTAAAGATTCCTTCCGCAACTATGAAGGGATTATCAGTGGTTCTCCTTCTAAGATATCTGTGGACGAAAGGGGCGAACTTGCCCGCATTGTCAGAGGGGTGCAGCAGAAAATAGATTAATAAGTGTTAAAGCGTAGTAAGCGCTTACTACAAACGGATATTATCAGCTTAAAAGAGTCAAAATACCCTCGTACATCTCAATTACCTTGTCTTCACCACCATCAGCAACAATATGGGCAAAAGCGGGGGATGAATTTGCCTCAATCAGCCACCATTGGTTATTCTCATCAATAGCAATATCTAAACCACAAAATAAAATCATCTTTTTGACAAAAATTGGCGCACAAAATTGTTTTATTTGGGCTAATAATGTCCCATCCTCGATTAAAATTGCCTTGGCCCCCTCCCAATGTAACGGACTTAAATTTCCCTGGAACTTGGCCCCGCGTATACTCTTTTCATAAGCAAAAGATAATTCACCATTAACATAAACTGCCCGGTGCTCTGTTCTGATGCGCAGATAGTCTTGCGCTATGGCTATTTGATCGAAGTCTTTACTGTTGATATTAAATATTGCCTTGATCGCCTCATTCAGTTCTGATTTACTATTTACTTTAAAAACATTCGTACCGGTTGTGCCGCTATTTTTCTTAACTATCAAAGGGTATTGAAACTTCTCTTGCCTCTAATATTTTCTCTAGGTCTTTTTCTTTTAGATACCGGGCAGATTTCGGATTACAGTCGGGGTTCAGAAATCCTTTGGTACGAGGCATATTGATTACATCCTTGAAAAAGGTGTAAAAGTAATCTTTATCTTTACATAATTTAGACACTGCCTGTGAGTTTAACGGAGTTTAAAAATTAATAAACAGGTAGGAATTATGATTGCCTAAAACCTCAACTATATTCTGGGACTTGTGGTAGACTTTATAGTCAACCCCCATCCTCTGACAAGCTTTAATCAAGGCTTTGAGATTTGTGTTCATGAGCATAAGCGAGCGCTCGTCACTGTGGTCACTGTGTACTGTCTACTGTCCACTGCTGAGCGATCGCCGATCGCTGGTCACTGTTCACTGGTAACTGTTAAACGAGCACGGAGGGATTTGAACCCCCGGCACCCAGAACCGGAATCTGGTGCTCTATCCACTGAGCTACGTGCCCTGATATTTTCCTACTATAGCACTCTGGGGTAAAATTGCAACAATTTTTGGTCAGGATTGACGAGAATTTAAGATTATTAAACTAAGCTAGGGGGTCGCCCCCCCGACTCGTCTTCAGAACCGGACGTGAGACTTTCACCTCATCCGGCTCCTCAGTGACGCCACCCTTGTCACGGGTACGGCTGTGACTGCCGTCGCTGGCAGTTTTTATGTAGTGACAGTGCTTGTGTAATAACTGTAGGTTGTCATACCGGTCTTTACCTCCTAATGAAAGGGGCTTGATGTGGTCAACTTCCCACTTGTCACTGTCCAAGAACGTTAGTTCGCAGTGTTGGCATTTTCCCTTTTGCCTCTTTAGTAGCGTTGCTACTCTCTTACTTAGCTCGGGGTTTTTGCCTAGTCTCGTACTCCAATATGTAAGGTTCCCGTCATATGGGCTTGCTGTTCCTTTCACTTTTATGTGTCTGACTATCTCAGTTTCAGAGTGTTTGTACAGCGTTATCTCTCCCTCTCCTGCCTTGTACCGGAATCGCCATTTACCACCCTGGTCTACAGACCAGTACTTATAGGCTATCCAGTGACTTGACTTATTGGGATGTCTCTTTTTGGCCCATTGCCATAGGATGTTCCATAGGTAGGTATCCATGTCTGTGTAAGTTTCCTTACTCACCACGGTCCTGTAGTAGTTGGACCATCCCCGTATTATCGGGCCTAGCCTGCTTATCAGGGTCGCTTGTGGTGCTGCTTTATGGCTGGCTACCACCTCTGCTAGCCGTTCTTTATGCTTCCCTATGGACTTTTTACTGGGTTTGATTAGGGTTTTGAATCCTAGGGGTGTTCCGTTAGTTGATTTACCGGTTCTGTATTCACCCACCTCATATTGCCTTATGTTGAACCCCAGGAAATCAAATCCCGGTTTTTCTCCCTTTAGCGTATGAGTTATTTTTGTCTTTTCGGCTTTCAACTCTAGCCCCATTCCTTTTAGCCACTCTGCCACCACCATCTGCGCTTTGTCTATCATCTCCTTGCTCTCATGCATTACAACAAAGTCATCGGCATATCTGACTATCGTCAGTATCTACTTTTCCTTTTGTGTCCTGACGAGTTTCTTCACTGCCTCCTCTAACCCGTGGAGGGCTATGTTGGCTAGTAATGGTGATATGACTCCCCCTTGGGGAGTACCCGCCTCGGTTGCATGCCAGTTCCCTTTGTCCATTACCCCGGCTTTTAGCCATGCCCGTATTTGCTTACGGATTGGTGATATGGTATTCAGTTTTTCCAGTAACGCTCTGTGGTCTATCTTGTCGAAGCATTTCGCGATGTCAGCATCCAATACCCACTTGGGTTTATATCTGATGCTTAAGAATATCGCTTCGATTGCATCGTGGCATCCCCTTCCCGGTCTGAACCCGTAGGAGTTCCCTTCCATATACGCTTCCCACTCGGGTTCGAGCGCAATCTTAAGGAGTCCGTGCGATTCGTTCTAGCCTAACGTGGTCAAACACGGAACGCTAGCCCGGTTTCATTAGCCGGGAACTCTGACCGCATGGGGGTTAAATTCCCCTCCCCCCAGGTACGGGGGTGACACCGGTCCTCGGTGCTACGAAGCGACATCATCGTGGTGCTAAGCGAGGACTCAAATGTAGGATAACTGGCAGCCTAAGCCGGTGACGCCGCTAGGAAAGATATCCAAGGTTAGAGCAGGCAAACATGTGCAAGCCTCGTTATAAGGAACCAGCGAAATAAGGCTATATGCGCTGGCCTAAAAAGGAAATGGTAGCTAGTATTAGTTTTAGACTCTGGCTAATATAGTACTCAAATAGCTCCCGGGGTATAGTGTGGACCTAAAGGTATCGCGAAATGTTGTTAGGGAACGAAGTAACCTCTCGTGTGCTGTCCATCAGGACAAGTTAGATGTTAAGCGCAAGCCACGGGGGGAGGGATGGCCCAAGAAGCGAATGCCCGGGGTAATTCCTGGGATAACATCTACAGTAATGTAGATGATGCTGGGTAGCCAGCGCTGACGTGGGTCGGTGATACTAGGAAGCTGCTGGAATGAGTAATCCTAAAAAGCCACGGAACTAATCCGAAACGCAAGTGGAGGATAAGGTATGGATAACTGGTAAAACTGACTTGAAAATGGTGATACTAACGGTTATCAGAACAACCACTCGCTAAACCAGGAAAGGGAAGAAAAGACAGGCGGCAAGGGCTAACGGAAGTAATTCCTATTAAGTCTACCTATGAAAAGGGCCTAGTACCCAGTAGCCGGATGCGGTGAAAATCGCAAGTCCGGTTCCGAAAGGGAGGGTCGGGAAGCGATTCCCGGCTCGACCCCATCCCTGTGTCGCGCGGTCATACATCGTTGGTATTCCTAAAGGACGCTTTTCCTCTCTCCCTGGCTTCGGTATCCATACACGCCGTGTAGGTTTGGCCTTGTTTGAGATTTCAATCTGTCCTACCAGTTCTAGGCGTTGCTTCGGGGTCAGTGCTTTCACACCGTCCACTCCAGCCGTCTTTTTTCCCTGGTTATCTTGTGTTACCTGTCGTACCGCTAGACTTTTGGCAGCCCGGGATTTTACCAGTAACCTTTGGAGTCTGCGAACTGGTCGCTTATTACGCCTTCCATTGCCGCTCTGTAAATTCGCTTTTGCAACTTAAAGACTACCCGCTCTAGCTTTCGCCAGGGGGTATCCTTCCATTCATTCATCGATTTTGACATCGTGCTCATGACGTATGCATTGCTACTTACAACTTCACAATTGACGTTACCGTGAGGGCGTCAGCATATCCTATCCATTACAGATAGGCGTTAGCTTCTCCACGAAATCTCTCCCAGATACAACCTGCCTAATGAAAGCAGATGTTGCGCCTGTGGTGGCTACTCAACCTATCGACCGGCGGTTGAGAGTATGTACCTGGTTTACTTCGTTCCTCTAGATGATTGGTCGTAGTTTTAGGTGGGCTCTCTATGCCGGGTTTTATTGTCAGTGCTTATTGGTCGGAGTCAAAACCGCCAATGACCGATATCCTTTCCCTTTTGGACCAGCGTTTCAGCCTTTTCGCTGGTTCCAAGTGACGACACTTATGAGCCTTCACTTTCGTTCATCATGACTACTTGCTTGACGATGACCGGCTTAGGCTGCTAGTCAGGGCGCCTTTCCTACCCGCTTCACAGATTGATGCCATCGCTACTGTGGGGTAAGTGCTGTCACGAGAGCACCTGGAGGGGTGGGCTTTCACCACCATCATCTAAAAGTTGTCAGGGCTAATGGAACCCTGCTAATGGTCCCCCACCGGTGTCCCTCTGTTGGTTCACCGGTAGTTTACACTAAACGAATCGCACTCGACTATCTGTGGCCATAAGGTGGGCATGGCCCACCCGACAACAGTTATTTCAGCTGAAAGCTAGTACCCCGGTAGCATCCTTGAAAAGAAGTCAGTTTGGTACTAGTGTACTGCTCCAGTCTCTGCACTAGCAAAGGCTTGTATTCCAAGGTATTGAGCCATTTATAGGAGAAATGACCTGGACGATACCTAATCCTTTTATGAATATACTTGTCAACGGGAACTCCGTCAACCCCTGAGATGCTTTGCTGGTGGTATCCATTGAGCATGATGTACTCGACTTCCACTCCTGGGGACAGGGTGACATTCCAATGTACCGGTTCATAGGAGGACAGAGCCAGAATAATAGGTTTCTCTTGACGCTGCACCTTCACCTCCACCAGTCCCGTGGGATGATATCCAGCACTATGGTCCGATCGCGCCTCATATACACTAATTACATGTAGCTCTTTAGAACCCATAGTTCGGGCAAAATAGGCCGAAAAATCTCCTGAACCACCGTCACCGCAGGCGACTATGGGAGTTTCTGTTGCAGCTTGCTGCTGTTGCAGGATCGGCTTTAACCAATACCAACCACCGACACCCACAGCAGCGATCAAAGCCGCACCCACCCCGATCGGGATAATATTTTTCAGGTTGCGGAAACCCTCAGAGTTTGTGAAGCGCTCCAGGTTATTCTTGAGCGCGTCACCTGTTTCTTGGAATAAATTATTGTTGCCATCCAGAGAGGCTAACAAGGCCAAACTTTCCGGCGCTTCCAGTAGACTTTGCACATCCGGACCCAGACCTACATAAAGATTTCTGCTGTGCCGGTCTAAAAGGAGCCAGTATTGGTCTGCTGCGCCCAGGTTATAGTCTTGCACTGAGGGACTGACTTGGGGGTGTTGCAGGAAAACCTGCCAGGCCACACCGTTACCGGTGCCGATATTTTCCCCATCATTGTACATGACTTGGTTGAGTTGGGGTTCCCAGTGCCAAGCTACCCAACGACTATTAGCTTGATAGCCTAACTCAAGTTGCGACCTATAAAAATTGGATACAAAAAGCTATGATAAAGAGAATTATTTTCAACTCTAATCCCTTAGATGTAACAGCATGAATTGACTTGGGAAACAAATTGGTGATTCGACTAAAACAGGTTTCAACTTGTTTTCTTGTTACTTTTTGTATATATTCAAAACAAGAATATTCTTTTCTTTTTGAGTTCTTTTTTCGCAAAGGTTTTAACATTAAACTTGACGACTCTTTTAGTAAATCCTCTAATTGATAATCATTATAAGCTTTATCTCCATAAACTATTGAATTTGATGGTAAGTCAAAGCCAAAAGATTGCAAAACTTTAACATCATTATAACTACCAGGATCTAGATAAAATTCTATTGGCTTTCCATTTTTGTTTACCAACATATGAACTCTTAATCCATAAAAATAACGTTTTTTACTGGCAATATACCCTCGATATTCTTCCTTGTTATAAATTTGGCATCTATCAATCCTAATATTATCACATACTGGCACCGGGAAACTATCAAGAATATATTCTTGACCCGGATTGAGCTCTTTAAATGTTTGAGCTATAACTTGAAAGAAAAACATCCAAATTGGTTCGTCAATATTGTGTAATCGACGATTGAACCTACTTTTACTTAACAGATTTTTTATATACTTGTGTTGGACCATAAATTGACAAGAGCGATCGTGGTGTCCTCCGAAAAAATATGCAGCAACTAATCCGACTGTCATCACTTCAGCATTGTTCATTTTTACTTGTGGATCTTCTTTTATATTTAACGCTTTTAGTAGCTCGTCACAAAGAACAAAAATTGTTGTAATCATATCTTCCATCATCTACATCCCCCAGCAATTAACTATTATTTTAGTACATTATAACCTATAAACAGCCAACCCGCCGTCTAGCACAAAAAAAATATAATTTTGTATCAAAAGCTACGAAATATCCCAAATATCTGTAAAGTCTAAGTGGGTAATTCATATTTTTTTTAATAGGTCGCAACTTAGGTTAGCCTAGAGTTCTTTCCAGTCGGGGATGGGCCGTAGCGTTTAAGCGTTCAACTAAATTGGACATCTCGCTTCCAGGCTGTTTATGGTTTTGTCTATGATAGCTTCTTTTGCCCTGAGTCGGGCAGAGGCGATCGTAGGTTGGGTTCCCCACGTTACCCAACCTGAGGTTGCTGCCGCTTGGGAGCACCATCACCCTAAAGGATTCTGTTGACGAATGGGGGCGAAGCCCCCATTGTACCCCAAGGAGAGCCAATCAGCAGGTGTTGAGTTACGATAGACAGGAAAACTCACGCGGAGACATGGGAGAGTGAGCTATACAAACCCATACCGCCCCAATTACTTATGACCCTTCATCCCTCACTACAATGGATTGTGCCCCCAGAAACAGTCGCAGTGGCGAAAGCATCGTTTCCCAAAGGGAACATATACATGACAATGCACAAACAATTAGGAGAAATATAAACAGATAACGACTTTGAGTCTCTTGAGCCCAGATGTGGACAATCGGCAATGTCACAGAGCCAAGTTAGCGCTAATTACAATTATGCAGGAAGCCGTTGGTCGTTCCAGATAGACAAGCCGCTGATGCCGTGGGTTCAATGTATTGATTGGAAGTATGCTTTAGGCCTAGAATTAACTGGGGAAGGTTTTGACTATACAGTGTTGACGGAATTTCGCGAGGGTCTGATAGCGAAAAAACAAGAAAATCAACTACTAGATTTAATGCTGACAAAATTGAGAGAGCAATTTTGGCTCCGTTCTCGAGTTGGAGCTGCTGACCAGGGGGTAATCCCCGACCTTCGCCAACAGAATCCTAAAGGGTGGGGCTACATGAACAAAGCAATTGTCTCAGCGAGCGCAGCGTGGCAACCTTCCGGCGCGGGCTAAATTTATCGAGAAGATCGCGTATTATCTCGTATTATTTCGTTGCCAGGTTCTACCTGGCAATGGACGCGGGAGGCAGAGCCTCCAGTTGCTGGCACAGGAGGCTCTGCCTCGAGTACTGGCGTTCCCAGGCAGAGCCTGGCAATGTACGCGGGAGGCAGAGCCTCCAGTTGCTAGATCGTCGGGCCATTAAATTAAACTAAGCCAGTCCGTCACCGGACCGACTCGTCTTCAAAACCGGACATGAGACTTTCGCCTCATCCTGCTCCTCGGTCACGCCACCCTTGTCATGGGTACGGCTACTGCCATCGCTGGCAGTCTTTTTGTCGTGGCAGTGTTTGTGTAGCAACTGTAGGTTGTCATACCGGTCCTTACCTCCTAGTGAAAGGGGCATGATATGGTCAACTTCCCATTTGTCACTATCCATAAACGTTAGTCCGCACTGTTGGCATTTTCCCTTTTGCTGCTTGAGTAGCGTTGCTACCCTTTTACTCAGTTCGGGGCTTTTGCCTAATCTTGTGCTCCAATATGTGAGGTTCCCGTCGTATGGGCTTGCGGTCCCTTTCACTTTTACGTGTCTGATTATCTCAGTTTCGGAGTGTTTGCGTATCTTCATATCACCCTCTTTTGTCTTGCTTCGGAATCGCCATTTAGCATCCTGGTTTACAGACCAGTATTTATAGGTTATCCAGTTACTTAACTTGTTAGGGTGCCTCCTTTTGGCCCATTGCCATAGGATGTTTTATAGGTAGTTGTCCATATCGCTGTAAGTTTCCTTGCTTACCACTGTCCTAAAGTAGTTTGACCATCCCCTTATTATCGGGTTTAGCCTGCTTATTAGGGCCGCTTGTGGTGCTGTTATATGGCTAGTTACCATTTCTGATAACCGTTCTTTATGCTTCCCTATGGACTTATTACTGGGTTTGATTAGGGTTTTGAATCCTAGGGGTGTTCCGTTTGTTGATTTGCCGGTTCTGTATTTTCCCTCTTTATATTGCCTTATATTGAATCCTAGGAAGTCGAATCCCGGGTT
Organism: uncultured Hormoscilla sp.; assembly: GCA_963921275.4. Classification (GTDB taxonomy): domain Bacteria; phylum Cyanobacteriota; class Cyanobacteriia; order Cyanobacteriales; family Desertifilaceae; genus Hormoscilla. Next base: position 1,671,269 of record OZ001293.3, read on the forward strand.
TTCTCCATTTAGCCTGTGGGCTATCTTTGTCTTTTCGGCCTTCAACTCAAGCCCTATTCTTCTTAGCCACTCTGCCACCACTGTTTGCGCTCTGTCTATCATCTCCCTGTCTTCATGCATGATCACAAAGTCGTCTGCGTATCTGACTACCGTCAGCTTTTGCTTTTCCCTTTGTGTCTTTGCTAATTCCATTACTGCTTCCTCTAACCCCTGTAGGGCTATATTGGCTAGCAGTGGGGATATGACACCCCCTTGTGGCGTTCCTGCCTCAGTTGTGTGCCATATCTTCTTGTCAATCACCCCGGCTTTTAACCATGCCCGTACTTGTTTACGGATTGGTGACGTAGTATTTAATTTTTCGACTAGCGCTTTGTGGTCTATCCTGTCGAAACATTTCGCAATATCTGCATCTAATACCCATTTGGGTTTCTGTTTAATGCTGCTGAATATTGCCGCAATTGCATCGTGGCATCCCCGACCCGGTCTGAATCCGTATGAGTTCCCCTCCATATATGCTTCCCATTCGGGTTCGAGCGCAATCTTGAGGAGCCCTTGATTCGCGCGGTCGTGCATCGTGGGTATTCCTAAAGGACGTTTTTCTTCTCTCCCTGGCTTAGGAATCCATACACGACGTGTAGGCTTAGCCTTGTTTGAGATTTCAATCTGTCCTACCAGTTCTCGGCGTTGCTTTGGGGTTAGTGATTTCACACCATCCACACCGGCTGTCTTCTTTCCCTGGTTATCTTGTGTAACCCGTCGTACCGCTAGACATTTGGCAGCCCGGGAGCTTACCAGTAACCTTTGGAGCCTGCGAACTTTTTGCTTATTGCCTTCTTGTGCCGCTCTGTAAATTCGTTTTTGCAACTTAAAGACTACCCGTTCCAGCCGAGGCCAGGGGATATCCTTCCATTCATTCATCGATTTTGACATCGTGCTCATGACGTATGTATTGCTACTTACAACTTTACAATTGACGTTACCGTGAGGGCGTCAGCATATCCCATCCATTACAGAAAGGCGTTAGCTTCTCCGCGAAATCTTTCCCAGATATAACCTGCCGAATGTAAGCAGATGTTGCGCCTTTGGTGGCTGCTCAACCTATCGACCGGTGGTTGAGAGTATGTACCTGGTTTACTTCGTTCCTCTAGATGATTGGTCGTAGTTTTAGGTGGATTCCTTATGCCGGGTTTATTGTCGGTGCTTATTGGTCGGAAAAGGAACCGCCAATGACCATTATCCTTTCCCTTTTGGGCCAGCGTGTTTAGCCTTATTACGCTGGTTTGTCGTAACGACACTGTAAATCTTTGCTTTCGCTCACCGTGACTACTTGCACGCTGCGCGAAAAATCGGCGATGACCGGTTTAGGCTACCAGCCAGGGCGCCTTTCGTACCCGCTTCACGGATTGATGCCATCGCTACCGTGGGGTAAGTGCTGTCACTCCTGCACCTGGAGGGGTGGGCTTTCACCACCATCATCTAAAAGTTATCAAGGCTAATGGAGCCTTGCCAGTGGTCCCCCTTCGGTTATCACCGGTGGTTTACACTGAACGAGTCGCACTAAAACGCCGACATTTTAACAACTCAAAGAGCGACTATAATCGATCTGATATCCTCTGGCCCCTCTCTAGGCGCGAAGCGCCTGGGAAGCACGCTTCGTGCTTACTACGAACCTAATTCTGTTGTCCTTACTACGAACCTAATTCTGTTGTCACGTCTATGAATACTTCAACTTCACGGCTCTTCTCAATCTAGTATGCTAAAATAGGTCTTAAATGGGGGTTAATGCGTCCGGTCAACGGGAGCTTCTGAAAACCGGAAAACATTGCCGGACTTGACATGTAGAGTTGTGGTATGATCTAGCTTTATAGAAAAACAGGGAGAATTTATAAGATGCCGCGTTCAAATCTAAAAATACTAACAACATTTTTAAGGCTTCCAGGGGTGAAAGTTGTCTGGTATACCGAGGTGAATTTAACAGAAGTGATAATGACGATAGAGGCAGAAAAACAAGAAGCAATTTGCCCTAGATGTAACCAGAAAAGTTGGCATCAAAATCATAATTACTTAATTAATGATTTACCCTGGGGAGAAAAGAAGGTTTTTATCCAAATCAACCGCCAGTGCGATCATTGTTCAAAACCCTTTAGCGAAGAATTGTCATATGTAGAAGCTCGGCTATACAAAGAGATTGTCTGAACAAGTGGTTCGAGAAGTATTAAATGGTGATATTCGTTTGGGTAGCAACCCGGTATAGATTAAAAGAATCCGATGTTCAACAAATGCTGTCGGGAAAGTTAAAAATTGAACCACTGAACTAAAAAAGTTAGGTATCATTGCCTTGGTAAAAGGTAAAGGAAATTATGCAGCAGTTTTAGCCGTGTCTCCTGGGAGCGCTATTCGCACTACCCAGGAGACGTGGACATTGATAATAGCAAACTTTTGGAAATCGTCCCGTCTCGACGACAAGAAGATTTGCGAGAAGTCTTGCTATCATGATGATGTCTTAAATGGTATAGAAGAAGTAAGTATCGACCTGTGGAAACCGTATAAAAGTTTAGTGACAGAGTTGATGCCGAATGCTGAAGTTGTCGCCGAGCGTTTTCACGTAACAGGTAAATGAAGAACTAGATGCTGAAAGAAAAAAGATCAAAAATGCCACTAATAAAATTAAAAATAAGCGTCAAGGCGATCTGATCAGGGTTGAACAAAAGTAAAGTTGCTAAAAAATGAGAAAGATTTGAACAATGAACAAAAAAATTGAGAGAAATTCAAGAAAAAATCCTTAGGGGAAATGCACCGCATCAAGGAACAGCTACGGAATATTTACGAGAGATCTGAAAAAGAGGCAAATCCTATCTTACTTTTAATTGATTGGCTCGGCCAAAGAGTATTTTTGTGTGTGAAGACAATTATTCGATGGTTTGGAGAAGTGGTTGGTTATTTTGAATCGGGGACAACTCAAGGAACTGTAGAAGGAATAAATAACCGTCTCAAGTTAATTAAGCGTCAGGGATATGGGTTTAAAAATTTGGATAATTTTCGCTTGCGTAGTCTACTTCGCTGGTGCTTTTAGCATCAATGCCCGCATACTAAATTGAGAAGAGCCATTATATTGAACGCAATCGCATTCCCGAAGAGTTGGTGCATCAGGCGGTTAAAGCGGCGCTTAAATAGCTACGATCGCTCGTTCACTCGTTCCCTGGGGTCGCCCATTGGTGACAACTTAAGGTTAAAATATAGCTATCAAGCCAGCTCTAGAGGAGGTGTCTGATCGTGAGTCGCCCTCGCAAAAACAACCCAGATCATGCTCGCCTCCGATGTGCTCTGCGCAGAGCACATCGTCACAACATGCCCGCTCCCAGTAGCAAAGCTATTGAAGCTCACCTGAGTAATCTGTTGACCCCTTTGGTGAACAATCAATTGGGCTCGGGATCGCCAATTGGGGTTACGTGCGAGGATTTTGGGACTGCCACTGATGGTGGCGGCGGTATTAACCCTGCTGTGGCGCCAGTTACCAACTGGCTTATCTCTGGACGGAGTCGCTCAATGGCGTCAAGCTGCCTCTCTGGGCAACCTGGCGGTTCGGCAGCTGTGTTGCTAGACCTGGCGGATGAAGTCGCTGATTGTCTAGAATTACCCACAGAGCGTATTTCCTTATAAATGATATTTCAAGGGTTTTATCATTTCACAGTCGCCAAGACCAGGGGCAATAATCAGTCTCTGGTAGAGTATTTCTGCGACCCCAAAAATAATGCTCTGGGCATTGTCAAAGTTTTGCCCAAAACCAAGGGAAAGCAAGGGTTATACCTCTCTCCTTTCCCCGACTTGACTTTGGCGGAATCTTCTTAAGTTGTCATCCCGCTCAAAGGCAATAGCCCAGAGGAATTCGGACAGCAGTTGCGACTAGCTGCGGTAATATACTGGTAAGCAATTCAAAATTATTTCTTCAAAATTCAAAATATGGCTGCACGCTATCGCTACGCTGCGCGAAGGGGAAAGTCTTTGAGAACAAGGAGCGAGCGCGGATCGGCCTATGCAATTTAAATGCGCGACTGCGGAGTAACGGGACAACGACGATCTGAAACGGGAGTTAGAACGTGCATGAACGTCCAGCAATTAACCACCTTTAATTATTGATGCAGGCTTGCTAAACTATTACGAAAGGTTGTGAACAAGGAAGATAACTTGCTACAATATTTCAAACACTGGTAACTGGTAACCGATCGCTGATAACTGACAATAGGCGCTCGCCATGAATAAATTAAAGAAAAAAATTCCGAGAGATACCTGGGTTAAAGCTAGTTGGAAGGAATACATCGAAGTGCTTGAAGATGAGGCCGATCGCAAAGGAAAAGGTTACTATTACAACCGAGAACTGAGAATTGAAATGTCACCAGTAGGTAATGACCATGCCAATGACCATTCATTTATTACCATTGCGATCGGCTTATTAACTATTACTAAAGGCATTAATCTCAATGTCAAAGATAACTGCACGTACCGCAAAACAGGGATTAAAGAAGCTCAACCTGATGTATCCTGTTATATAGGCGAAAACGCCGATGTCGTGCCTTGGGGAACTTCTATTATCGATCTAGACAGATATCCACCGCCGACCTTAGTGATAGAAGTGGCTAACACCTCACTTGTTGATGATAAAGGAAAAAAGCGCCAGCTTTATCAAGAACTTCAAGTTGCTGAATACTGGATCGTTGACGTGGTAAACGTGCAAGTTATTGCTTTTGCTATTGCTGATGGCGATAGCAAGGAAATTAGAGAGTCAAGAGTATTGCCCGGATTAGAAATTTTTTTGCTAAATGAAGCCTTTCGCATGAGTCGAAGGATGAGTCAAAGTCAAGTTTTAAATTGGTTATTCACCCAATTGCAACAATAGCACGATCTGGTCAGGTGGGCATCGCCCACCTGACCCATTATATAGGGAACCTAAATGAGTTGTGTAACGGGTGATTGCTGAAATTTAGGCACCGCAAGGGTTTCAGCGCTGTCACCCCCATAATAGTTGCACAAATGATTTAGACTTACTATAGTAGTTCAAAGCTATCATAAACTGTCCCCATATCCTCGAAGTTACGTGAGCTGCCTTCGTCAGAAAAGGAGAGATTTGAGTGCGATAGGGCGAATAATTAGTAGAGATCGGCTATGCCCAGAAACCATGTTTCTTGAAAAAACATGGTTTCTCAATTTGCAAAAAATATTTGTAATTGTTATAGTAAGATAAGTAAAAGATGTCAAAACTAACATCTTGTACCTTTACCGATACAACCCCGGGATCAAGACTCAAGTCCTGACAGAAAAAGTTTTTAGACCAATACAACCCCGGGCTTAAGACTCAAGTCCTGACAGAAAAAGTTTTTAGTCGGTATAAGACCGACTTTAGTTATTAGCCGGGGGTTTGAACCCTCCGTGTATCGTGGGTAGTGCGAATAGCGCTCCCACGATACACGGAAGGCGGGCCTCCTGCGAAGATGCTATAATAATTCTCAATGAACAATTCTCAATGAACGATTCTCACGCGATCGAAATCATGTAGGATAGAAAAAAGTAGGCTAGCTCACAGCAGAGAATGAACAGAACCTTAATCCCCGTTATCCTCGCCGGTGGCAAAGGAGAACGATTTTGGCCTCTCAGCCGCAAAGATCGACCCAAACAGTTTCTCAGTCTGGATGGCAGCGGAAAGAGTCTGCTGCAAGAGACCGCAGACCGACTATTAAACATCGCCGGGGGCTGGGAAGGCTTGTGGGTATGTACTTCCAGGCAACTAGCAGACGGGGTACTCCAACAACTACCTCAATTACCCCAGAGTAACTTGCTAGCGGAACCGGAAGAACGGGATACGGCACTAGCAGTGGCTTGGACGACTTTGAAGATCGCCCAGCGTGAAGGCCAAGAACAGGCGATCGGGTTTTTCCCGGCGGACCACTGGATCGCAGACCGAGAAGCTTTTGTGCAAACCATCAATGCCGCAACTCAGCTTGCATCGGACCAAGCAGCCATTGTCACCCTGGGAGTAAAGCCAGCATATCCGGCCACGGGCTACGGGTATATCGAACAAGGTCAACAGACAGGCACTTTTGCCGGGTTGCCTGTATATAAGGTAAAGCAGTTTACCGAAAAGCCAGATGAAAAGACAGCCGCCGAGTTTATTGCCACAGGTCGTTTTAGCTGGAATAGTGGTATGTTTATCTTCCGGGCTGGGGTGCTGCTAGAGGAGATGAGCAAACATGCTCCTGCGATCGTCACCTTGCTGCGATCGCGTGGGGAAGCCGCTTACAGTCAGCTACCCAAAATTTCCATCGACTATGCTTTAATGGAGAAGACCGATCTAGCTTACGTGCTGCCAGCAGATTTTGGCTGGGATGACTTAGGAGACTGGAATGCCCTATCACGCTTGCTGCAAAGGGACAAGCCCAACTTGGAGTTAACCGAGCATGTGGGCATGGATACCAAGGGAGCAATTCTCTACGACACCGATGCCGAGGGAGTTATTGTCACCATTGGCATGTCCGATGTAGTAGTAGTGCGGGATGGTAAGGTCACCCTGCTAGTGAAAAAAGACCGCACCCAGGAGATCAAAAAGGTACTGGCAATGCTGAAAAATGACCCGAAATTTGAGCATCTGCTGTAATGACTAATGACAACGAACAATTAGCAACGAACAAAAGATGCTTTCATTAACAAAGACAAGTTCGCGACAGCGAGAAATACTAGAGGTACTGTTCCGGAATGGCTGGGACTACATCGAAGGACTGATGAAAGGTAGTAAAGGTGGCGAACCCAGACTGCCAACACCTGCCGTCCTACGAAATATTCTGGTAGAATTGGGTCCAGTATATGTCAAGCTGGGGCAACTGCTGAGTACCCTGAGGTATCTCCCGGGAGCGCTAAAAGCACTACCCGGGAGATACCTCCCTGACATTCTGCCCTCAGCCTACATAGAAGCATTATCCTCGCTACAAGCGAAAGTGCCGCCAGTAGCATGGTCCCAGATAGAAGTAATGTTGCGGCAAGAGTTACCCGGACCCCTGCACGAGACATTTTCTGCCATTAATAATCAACCAGTTGCCGTAGGTTCGATCGGTCAAGTGCATCGGGCAACATTAGCAGATGGTCGGGAAGTGGCCCTGAAAATTCAGCTTCAATGTCTCCTGTCGGAGTCCGGTCAGTCAGTAAATTTGGATCCCTTGGAAAACGACTACGATCGGATGCTGCGCAAGTATTATAATCTCAGCCTGTCGGAGATATATTTCAGTGAAGTATTCTACGAGTTCTTGGAAATTTCGCGCAAGAATAAAATTAAATTGCCAGGGAATATGGGTTTGTACGCTAAAGCCCTAGCCAATTTAGAAGGAGTAGCCCGTAGTTTCAATTCGGAGGTAAATTTACTGGATGAAATAAAGCCATTGATGACAGATTTATTTCGGCGTCAGCTGCTGGGAGATAAGCCGATCGAAACCCTACCCTATTGCAAACGGCGTTGGACCTGAAGAGTTTATCCTTGCAATCTCCGCGCATGGTAGAGTTACTCCTAGACCGAATAACTTCGGAAACCCTGAAGTGGAATTTAACCATCAAAGATCTAGATCCGTTACGTCGGAGTATAGATGATTCGGCAAACAGGCTCTCCTTTAGTATTGTAGTAGGTTCCTTGAGGGGCAGCAATTATTTCTAGTAATGCCCAGACGCCGCAAATGTCGGTGGTGAGTGACGTGTTGTTTGCAGCGGCTAGTATTTTGGGGTTGTGGTTGGCAATCAGTATTCTGCGATCGGGGAGATTACGGTCTTAAAAATGTCAGTCAGGGAAATATAGTATAAACTAAGTAAGTGAAAAGTTAGTAGAGAACAGGGAGGTTAACGAAGAAAAAATGACTAGCAACAAGTCAAAATTATCGGTCAGAGTTCAAGGGGATATACGCGAACGGTTAAGAACATTCCAAGCAGAGCATCAGCTCAAGTCCTTGTCCGGTGCGATCGGAGTAATTCTGGAAAATTACTTTGAAACGATCTCATCGGTCCCATCCGAAGTAGAACAGGCAGATGTTCTGCCAGCCAGCGACAGCATGACCAATATTCTACTGAAGCGGATAGAAAAGCTGGAAACAAGATTAGTCGAAACAGAAAAACACAGCAACGAGCTGGAAGTAAGATTAGTCGAAACAGAAAAACACAGCAACGAGCTGGAAGTAAGATTAGCAGTGGCGGAAGCAGAACTGGGAAACTATCGTCGGACTGCCAGCACACAAGGACTTAAGTCTCTGAAACCGATACAAGCATCAACAAAACCACACAACTCTATATATGGGCGAGGCGAAGCTGCCTCTATATATCCAGGATGGGAACTTTCTGCCAATGTCTCCTACGTATTCAGTAGAATTCAGACGCTGAACACGGATGAAGCCAGGGCGGCCTTTGCGGATAAGTGGATAGGTTTGTGCGCCCAAAGCATTGATACAGCTTGGGTTGTATGTTACCAACTCCTGAGCATCATCAAGGAAAAACAGATGTATAAAATTCCGCAATGGATGGAAGGGAACAAGACCTACGATTCATTCAGCGACTACTTCGAACAGCGATTCAAGCAGCCCTTCGAGAAGTGGTTGCAACTGGAGCGTACTTACAAGTTTGTGGTCGAAACTTGTCCGGAACTGCTAGAGGGACTATTACATCTAGAGTCCAGCCCTGATTTTTCCAGAACGGTGGAAGCTCAAAACGACAGTGGTAATGGGGTGATTCCCAGTAAGACAAAGCGCAAGACTCGAAGCCCGCGCAGCCAGAAGCTTCCACAGCCAGAGGCACAGCCAGAAGCACAGCCAGAACAGCCCCTTGATAGCGTAGAAACCGCTTCAATGTCTCCTGGGAGCGCTAAAAGCACTACCCAGGAGACATTGCCGACACCTGAAGCCGCAAATCAGGTTGAGAACGACAGTGGTCATGGGGTGATTCCCAGTAAGACAAAGCGCAAGACTCGAAGCCGGCCCAGCCAGAAGCTTCCACAGCCAGAGGCACAGCCAGAAGCACAGCCAGAACAGCCCCTTGATAGCGTAGAAACCGCTTCAATGTCTCCTGGGAGCGCTAAAAGCACTACCCAGGAGACATTGCCGACACCTGAAGCCGCAAATCAGGTTGAGAAAGACTCTGATGTACAAGTCACGCCCGATTTTTCCGGAACGGTAGCCCAGAAGCTAGAAACTCAAGAGTCTAGCACTTCCGATCCCCTATCTGAAATAATGACGACCAGAGAAATATCGGAATTACTAAACTGGCACCGTGATAAATTAGAAGGCCGCAAAAAACGTGGGAATTTGCCGATACAAGAGGGTGGTTACGTCATCGACTGCATTGGCAAGGAAGGGCGGAAGCTGATTTGGACTGTTAAGCGCCTGAAATAATGGTTACAAGAGTTCGCATACTTCTGGGGGCTTTGGGAACCAGGAGTACTACCAATGATCGCCAAGCTCCCATCACCCTTTTGGGTAGAGTTCCGTGCAAATAGGCGAGAGTCAATGTAGCATCCAGATGTCACTAGCTCGCACCAAGCTGAAGCTCAGGCAAATACGCAGCGAGCTAATCGAGAAAACCTTGAGGAAATTACCAGGAGTTGTACCAGTGAAAAACTTAGGAAAGGAAAAAGTGGGAGTGTCCAAGCCAACCTGGATGTCACAACAACAGTGGCGAGATTTACTGGCATCGTATGACGATCAGCCGCAATGCCAGTACACAGACAAAACTGCCTCTGAAGCCAAGCTGGTTGTTGACCATATCGTGCCTCGATCGCAAGGAGGCAAGAACGAAGTCAGAAACTACCAGTTCCTGTGCGAAGATCAAAATCTTCAGAAAGGGGTAAAGCCGGACAGGTATTGGTCGCAGGAGTTATACTACGACAAAGATCACGATCCAAACAACTTCCGCTATGCTCAGTATTTCCTGGCTTATCTGAAAATTTTGACTCAGGCAGAACACTTCCAACGTCCCTGGTCGCAAATCAACCGAGTAGTCTATCTGCTGGCGTGGATCACTGGAGCAGGTAAGACAATGGCTATTCATGCAATTTGCTTTGCGCTCAACCAAATTTTGAAAAGGGATAAAGGAGTTGCTTACCCCAGAGTCGATCGGATTTTAGTCTTGGTGAAAGAGCAAGCTCTACGGGACCAACTAGCGAATGAACTGGAAAAGGATGTAGTTGACTATGGAATCTGCAAGATTCCCCCAAAGGTGGGAGTAGTAGAAAGCAGTGATAAGTTGGAAAATGATTGGTGGCTTGAACAATATGATATAGTTGTTGCCTGTTTACAACAGGATGGGAACGTAAGAATGGTATTCCTCGCGATAATATTGAGCATATTTTAGGCAAGTTTGCCGTTGTCTTCTTCGATGAACCCCATTACGCTGTAGAGCAGGTGGCTCAGTTAGCAGAGCAAGGGACCAGAAGCCTTTGTTTTGGGCTGACCAGCACGCCAATCAATGCCAAAGGTGAGGTTTTAGCGTCTTATGTACTGTTTTCGCTCTGTGGTTTGCAGGAAGCTTATGAGTACCAGCAAAACCTTAAATACCTGTCTTCATCGGAAGCATCAATTATCGAATCAAAGATGGTTGACTATGTGGATGAGGTTGATGCACGAGAGCATTTTTGTGGCCAGCGTATTGAAATAGAGGGAAGTCCGGACACACCTGACTATAACACGCAGCTCGAACCAGCAAAAACTGTAGCTGAGAAAATTGTGTCTTATGTGGTTGAAGCTGACCGCTTGTGTAAAAAGGTGTTTTCTGGAGAAATCACTCCTAAACCTGCATCGCACAGAAATGCCAGTGAAGTTATACCTGATTTAATTTACCCCATGCACGCCATGATTGCTGTGAGGAGCAAGCATGACGCGGAGGTCTTAGCAAAGCATCTAAATGATAATGTTTTTGAAAGCAACCCTATGAATATCCACCAGAACAAGGCTTTAGAGTCAAGGTTGTTTTCAGTGCTGGAGTGGATGAGGACGGCAAACCAGTCCCAGGGTACAAACTGGATACAGAGCATCCCTGGCTAAAGTGCTGGAAAACCAAGAACTTCAAAATGACTGGGCAGGGTTGGGAGCTTCCGAAAGACTGCGCTCGCTTTCTCATTGTTGTTGGCATGGCCCGCGAGGGAATCAATAACCCGTTCTGTGGAGTAATCGGATTAGGCAATAGAACCGAATCAATCATTGAGGTAATTCAGCGGTTGATTGGTCGGCAAATCCGGTCATACCAAGAAACACTCAGAGTTCCTCCAGCACAACTGGACAGTATCAAGATCTGGATGCACAGAGCTTGGGATTATCCCAAGGCTGGAGATGCACCGGACTATGCTACTACTAAATGTATAAAGGATAGTCTCCACTTCTACGAACACATGGATGAGTGGTTGACTGGTATAACTACATTGGAAGACTTAATAGAAAAAGGTAAGGAACTAGATCCGGAAACTGAAGTAACAGATCGAGGAACCTTAACAATCGAGGATAAGTTAGACATAGCATATCATGTAGGCGAGCATCAACTCAAGGATGAAGAAGTTCCTGAAGATGACATTATTGATAATTTGTGCGGTCGCAATAATAAGAAAAGAGAACTTGGCAAGCAGTGGATTAACCTGGTTCAGAACGATCCGGATCTGGCTAAGTCTGAACTTAACCAAAAGGTAGTGCTTCGCAAGCTGCATGTGATTGAGTACGAAAGACCGAAAATAAATCCTAGTATAACGGATTTGCGTTGGTTCTATGAAGTGCATAATCCTGGCAGTCTTCCACTGCTTGAGACTCTGGAAAACTCGGCAACCGATAGCACAACAAAGGAAGCACTGCGTTCTAATATGAATTTTACCTACGAGCAATACATGGCGAAGTTCCATTCATTTGCTGATTTGCCAAAAGTTACGGACTTTGATAAGATTCGCACAAAGTTAGTGAGTCAACTGTACAGTCAGCTACGTTTCAACAGTCCTGGTAGTTTCATTGAGGGAGAAGTTAAGGAGATAAAAACTGAGGCTTGGAAGCAGATTGGATATGCTGTAAAAACTGTACTGGGGTTAAAGAAAGCAGAAAAAGGTAGCGAACACGATACGCCACAATACCACGCTGTCCTGTCAGATCCCGGTATTGTCAGAAATATTCTAGGGTATGCACGTCAGAAACTATTGGAACAGTTTGCTCGACCTCCTATAGCTAGAAGCTTGCAAATCTCTGATGCTGCTCCAGATCCGGAAGTTGATTAAAGAAGAATAAATACCCTGAGTCCTACCACGGGGGTTAGGGTTTGGTATCCCGTTTGCTCGCGATCGCCTGATCGGATGGTGTTTCCCTTCCGCTACCACGGGGAGTGGTAGCATAGTGTAAGGGGCGATCGCCACCCCGCCCGAACCCGTGCATGATCCGGCTACTCCGCAACATTGCCTGCCCTATAACTGCTCTAACTCCGAACTCCGAACTCCGAACTCCGAACTTCATTGGGTGTGGTCTTGCGCCCGTTGGCAACCGTTCACCGTTTTCTGTGAAGCGCATCCCGAAGCACGAGCGCCTAAGCAGCGCATTCCGAAGCACGAGCGCTCTTTGCGAGTGCGGAGAGGAGAGCATGCGGAGAGGAGCAAGTGATGTACTTCTGGCCATAATTGAGGATGCTCTAAATATGGGTCCATACCCGGAAATGGAGATAGCATTGTTATAACTCCAGATGAATTCTGTTTCTTCTTTCATCATACTTCTATAAATCTCACGCGCAAGGTGGAAAGGTACCCTCGCGCTTGGTTGGTGGGCACCGCCCACCCTACGAGTATTATTAGTCCCGGAGGCCCCTACACAATTTTACTTGCGATCGACCGGATGTATTATTATGTTTCCGAGACCACTTCAGATGTTTTGGTAGATAAAAGTTGCCTGACTCCAACTGTGATAAAATGAGACAGCAAACCCAGGGGGCCGACAAATAAACACAACACCAAAGAGTGCGCAGTCCATACTCCGGTTCCCTGTCCTTCTAAATAGATCCAGCGTCCTACAAATAGATCCATGACGAGGAAATGAACCCATCCTGCTGCTGTGACTTGCAGGTTGCCAAAGGCGCTAGCAAGATCGGCTAATTTGGGGTTGGACAGGGCTTTAGCGGTTTCTGGATCTATAGCACCTGAAAGCAAGTAAAGATACAGTGCCGCCAGTAACATAAAAGGAATAGGGGAACCGATAATCCGCCGAGTCACGTTCCAGTTGGGAAGGAGGATAATTAAAGCCCAAAAGGGTAAAACGAACAGGTTAGCACTGGTAAATAACAGATCGAGATTCATTATCTTTTTTGTAACCGCAGATCGCGCCGTTGTTTTCAAGTATGATATCACATATAGAAAAAAATGCTACGCTGTCCAGCATCTTTCATTGCATAAAATTCGCTCAAACCTTCCGTTAAGCCACCGTGGAGCCCTTAAAACTCACATCTTGCACTTTGACCGATCGCCATTAAGTTGAAATCTAGGCATTTGGACTTTTCCCACGAGCGATCGGGTAGCACCATCCCTTTCCTCGGGAAATTCACTTAGACCACCCCAAATTTTCGATCGCCTGTTCAATGTCAACTTCTAAGGCCCTAAAAGCAGACAAAGCCCGCAGGCGTGTAAAATCATTAATCAGTTGAGCTACTCGATGAACTTTTTCGTTGACATTGAATTTCTTCAGCCGTTTGGGTCCCAGTTCGCTGGCTTGGCGCAAAACTGTGTATAGAATGTTTTTGGGATCGGATAGTTCTTCAACTTTAGCGAGGTCTGGCAATTTTAATGCCTGTCGTCCGCCCGGATTACCAGATGCTCTTCGGATTGCTTTTTCGTCAAATAATAACCAAGCTTCTTGCATCCGTACCGGAATAACACAAACTGCGGGGACGGACAGTGATTTTTCATCTGACTCTATCGCTTTTCTAATTTCATCCACACGCTTTTGTCGCGGTTCTTTTTCGGCATCTCTATGCACGAATAATAGATCGCAAGGGTAAAGTTCAAGGCTCTTTTTGATGCGATCGGGCAACTTTTTGGGCGGTTTAGATAACCTTCCTAAATATGCCCATTCAGACTGGATAGCACAGTTAACAACAATATGTTCTCGCAATAACCATGTCAGAACATATTGTAACGCTTTGTCTGAACTACCATCAGACAGTAAAGTGTAGCGAAGTTCTTCTTTCATAGCAAGTCACTAGGAAAACCGGGAATCAACGGTTGCAGGTCTTTTCTGTCCCGCAACTCGGCGTTTCTTGGACGATGTATCCGGCGATCGCTGGTAGCTTGCTGCCTCTCCATTTTCATCAGATTCTGATTCTTGCGGCATAACTGGATTCAGATAAGCAAGTAGTTTACCTTTAGAAACAACACTAACTCTTTCAGGGGCTTTAACTCGCCAAGTATCAGGCAAACAGCTAAAACACACCCGCTTAAACCGCTGGTTTGAACTAACCGTTTCCTTCAACTCAGCCACCAAAAGGCTATCATCCCTAACCTGACTGACAACTCCTGGAGAGTGAGTGTTGACGATTACTTGACGAAGGGGATTGTCAAAACCAATCTCTTCTTCCACATCAGTTGCAATGTCTTGAAGTAGTTCGATCATCTTCGGGATGCGTTCGGGATGAATGCCGTTTTCCGGTTCTTCTAAGCACAAAACACCCTGTGCTTCTGAATCGAGTTCCAGCACTGCTAATGCCAGAAATCGCATGGTGCCATCCGATAATGCCCGCGCCGGATGGGATGTCCCGTCTCGATCGGTGACCATTAAGGTGAGGAGTTCGCGGCGATCGTCGCGGTCAATCCATACTTCATCTACATCCTCAATCAATTCTGCCAGACGATTAGCAACTTGAGCATAAACTCGTGCTTCTGCTGCCTCTACATTCTCTGATTGCCCATTAATTTGGTGATTTTTCGTATGACGTGCTAAATGATAGAGTGTTGAAGCTAGATGAGATCCGTCTGTCCCTAATTTTGTAGGAGCAATAAATTCGCTACTGTGACGCAAAGATGAAGGTTCGAGCTGAAGTAGGCGCCAGGATTGCATTTCCCGCCGCGCTAACAGCGCCGTAGGACTTTCGGCAGCATTCGTTACAGAAAGTACAGTCCGGGGCAGATTGACTGCTGACCTAGATAGAGCTCTGCCACTGCTACCACCGTCTTGATGGAGCTTAATGACTCTCTCTGTCCCCTCACCTCCAGTGGAAATAAAAGGGGCTCCTCTCCGTTCACCGTTTACTACGGACTTACGCCATGTTTTAGCTTTGTGAGGAAACAGTAAGTGCTTGGCAGCTTCACCGATGTTGATGTGAACTAATTCTTCTTTCAAGAGTTCCAGCGTTCCTAGGGACCGGAGACTATCATCTGCTTTGTAGGCTAGGATAACAGAGTATCTGAGAAAGGTAATAGTAGCTTTTGCCTTTTGTCCGAGATCGTCTACTCCCTCATAAGGCACGATCATTTCTGCTTCAAAGGACATTTGCTCAGCATATCGATCGCCGACGCGGAGGAACAAGCTTCGGACATCACCGGTTTTACCGCTTTCATCCCGCACGGATAAAGCAGCTTCGATGAGAGACCGATCGGCCAAGGCACTCAAAAACCTAATAGCATCAAACAGATTAGATTTTCCCACCCCATTTGCCCCCGCTACACAGGTGAATGGTCCAAAGCGGACATCAACATCGACGAGGTTCTTAAAACCTGAAACTTTTAACCTGGTTAGCATAATCTTACTCTTGCGATTACATTTTTTCGCCATTCCCCATTAACTACCGCAGTCCTTTCTCGCGCAACCAAGCGTCCGCCCAAACTGCATTCACCTCTGATAGCGGTGGTTCTGGGTTTTTGCTGTAATCTATTACCATAGTGTAATCCGATAGGTCATATATCTCATTTAACAACCTCTGCAAATCTATAACTGGCTCCACATCTCCTGACTGCAAGGGTAATGGAAATGGGGGAATCACCTCTGGTAAGTTAAAGGCATATAAATCAGCCTGGGGACGCCGAGAATCTCTACTCACCAAAATCCGATAATCTGAGTCAATATTATCGCCAAAAATTGGCATAGATTTGCCTCCACGCAGTAAATCTATTTCTACTAAATTTGTTGCACTCCCCAACACTCGCTGTCGCTTCCTGTGATAAGTATCCCATCCTTCACCCGATCGCTTATTTTTCGGAGACAAAATTTCCAGTGCCGTCACCACCTCACCTGTTTCCACATTTTTCACTGTTAAATACCCTTCTGAGATCGTCTCTGGCATAGGAGTTGTCACTGACACCGGCTGGGCTGGTGGTAACAACACAGCCACCTGAGACGTAGAAGATTTGCTTGCCGTCCGATTTTTCCGGAACGGATCGCGTTTTACCGTCACATCAGGAATTCCCACAAGAAATGACTGTTCCCCACTGATTTCATACACGCGCACTTCTAGGGCGACTCGATATTTAGGACGCAGTTGGGGGGACAAAAACCTAAAAATCTCACTAATCAGCAGATGATGTAATTCTGGCCATACTTGAGGATGTTCTAAATATGGGTCCATACCCGGAAATGGAGATGGCATTGTTCTAACTCCAGATGATGTTTGCTCTTACTTGTAATCTACCATAATCTCTGGGTCTACTGCCAATTATATCTTGACCCAGCAACATCTCTAGGTTGGGTTTCGTGCCTCTACCCAACCTACAACATTACTTAACACCCCGGGCGATCGGGAACCTACCAGCAGACTGATTTTAAAGTTATATTGCAAGATTTTAAGAAAAATTAAGAACTCGTTCCAAATATAGTCAGAGCTGTAACATGAAAAATAAAGATAGCGAGGAAGATCATGGAAAAATTTAACAAATATAATTTCCGCTGCACCCTCACCTTTGGGGACATCTACGCTCAAATTGTCGTCTGGTTAATCGTGATCATGATCAGCTTGGCCTCCGCAATGGCATTGATGGGCACCACTCGTCCTGCATACGCATTAGCTGCCGTAGGAGTCATCCTGGTATTGTCTCTGCCCTTTTTGCTGTTTGCCTTCGTCACCACCTTACTCAATCACATCGAGTTAATACCCGTACAGGAAACTGCAACGGCAACCGCTGGTGAAACCATGCCCACAGGCAAACCGGCCCAAGCTACAAGCTAATCGAGTTTTGCTGTCTCAAATCTCAACAAATTCCCTGCCTGTGGGCAGGGAATTTTTTTGGCGATCGCGATAGACTCAACAAAGAACAGGAGACACCAAACCCAAAATGCTCCAACATGATGTGATTATCGTCGGCGGTGGACTAGCAGGATGTCGGGCCGCTGTAGAAATTGCCCATATCGATCCCAGCTTAAATGTGGCCATAGTTGCCAAAACCCACCCCATTCGTTCCCACTCGGTGGCGGCCCAGGGAGGTATTGCCGCTAGTCTCAAAAATGTAGATTCTCATGACAGTTGGGAAGCCCATGCCTTTGATACGGTCAAAGGTTCCGACTATCTAGCAGACCAAGATGCCGTAGAAATATTAACACGAGAAGCTCCAGACGTCATCATCGATCTGGAACATATGGGAGTGTTATTCTCCCGCTTACCAGATGGCAGAATTGCCCAACGCCCCTTTGGCGGTCATAGCCACGATCGCACCTGCTACGCCGCCGATAAAACAGGTCACGCCATTCTCCACGAATTGGTTAACAACCTGCGGCGGAATGGAGTCCAGGTCTATGAAGAATGGTACGTGATGCGCCTGATTTTAGAAGCTGGTCAGGCTAAAGGCATTGTCATGTACCGCATTTTGGATGGCAAGCTAGAGGTAGTACGGGCCAAAGCAGTCATGTTTGCCACAGGGGGCTATGGCCGAGTCTTCAATACCACTTCCAATGACTTTGCCTCCACTGGAGATGGTCTGGCCATAACCGCAGTTGCTGGCGTCCCCCTAGAAGATATGGAATTTGTCCAGTTTCATCCCACTGGATTGTATCCTGTCGGAGTGCTGATTTCTGAAGCAGTCCGGGGAGAAGGTGCCTATCTGATTAACTCCGAAGGCGATCGGTTTATGGCCAACTACGCTCCCAGCAAGATGGAACTAGCCCCCCGAGACATTACCTCCAGGGCGATCGCTCGGGAACTTCGGGCCGGTCGCGGCATCGATCTTGAGGGCAATGCCGGTGGTCCCTTCGTCTATCTGGACTTGCGCCACATGGGACGGGAGAAAATCATGTCTCGGGTGCCCTTCTGCTGGGAAGAAGCCCACCGACTAGCAGGGGTAGACGCCGTAGAACAACCCATTCCCGTGCGTCCCACAGCACATTACTCGATGGGGGGCATCCCCGTCAATACCGACGGTCAGGTCCGCAGCAGCAATAGCAGTCTAGTGGATGCCTTCTTTGCCGCCGGTGAATCAGCCTGTGTCTCCGTACATGGTGCCAATCGTCTCGGCAGTAATTCTCTGCTAGAATGTGTCGTTTACGGTAAACGGACCGGTACTTCTATAGCCAATTTTGTCCAAAACCGCAAGCTTCTCGAAGTAGACGAACAATTCTATTTAACAGAAGCCCGAAACCAAATTCAAGGTTTATTAGACCAGCAAGGGGAGTATCGAATTAACCAAGTTTGTCAAGCCTTTCAAGATTGCATGAGTCAGTATTGTGGCGTCTTTAGAACCGAAGAACTGATGCATGAGGGGTTAAACAAACTGCAACAGTTGCAACAGCAATTAAGCCAAATCTATTTAGATGATAAAAGTAGTCTTTGGAACACCGAAATCATCGAAGCCTTAGAACTACGCAGCATCATGATTGTCGGACAGATGATACTCACATCAGCTATAAACCGACAAGAAAGTCGGGGGGCTCATTACCGTGAAGACTATCCCCAGCGAGACGACAGTAAGTTTGGACAGCATACAATGGCTTACTATTCCCCCGCAGGCATAGAATTGAATTATCTACCCGTAACTATGACCATGTTTGAGCCCCAAGAACGGAAATATTAAAGTGAATGGTCAGTTGTTAGTGGTCAGTTGTTAGTGGTCAGTTGTTAGTGGTCAGTTGTTAGAGGACAGTTGTTAGTGGTCAGCGTCACGGTACTGGCCACTGGTCACTGTTCGCTGGTTACTGCCGTTGGGGGATTATCATCCACTGCTAGCTGATTGATTTGCTCCTGATACTGGGCCGGTGCCAAGGAAGCCGCTTGAGAAAACAGAAGTTGAGCCTCATCAGTTTTACCCTGAGTTTTGAGGACAATAGCCTTAGCTAGCACGGGTCGAAAATCATTGCGGTCCTCTTCTATGGCCTGATCGTAGACCGCGATCGCCTCTGGGTAGCGTTGGTCCGACGCATAAACCCATCCCAGCAGCAGTTTGATCGAGATAGTGTCCGCAGTTCCCGGTTGCAGCTGGTTCGCTTGGGTAGCCTGCTTGAGGCTATCTTCAAGCAACTCGATCGCCCCGTTAAAATCTCCAGCGGACAGCCGCAGGTTCACCAGACCTTGGAGAGCATTCATCTGGCCGGGATGAGCAGCCAACACCTGACGATAGGCATTGGATGCCCCCTGGCGATCGCCTATGTACTCCTGAGCCTGAGCCAGCAGCAGTCCGTAATTCGCCTCCTCGGGATGCAACTCGGCCAGTTTTGTCAAAGGCGCGATCGTCCCGGGAATATCAACCAACTCCAGGCGCACCTCTAGTAGACCCCGGAGGGCCGTCTGATTTTCCGGCTCTCGTTCTAGGACCAGTTCATAGCCACGGGCTTGAGATTCTAACTCTCCTCGCCGTCTGGGAGTGAGGGCGGGAGTTCCTGTCCCTGCTGCGGTCGTCTGGACTGACTGATTAGCTAGCTGTTTAGCCATCAAGGCATTACCAAACACCGGAATCATCGAAGACCCCACTAAGGCAGTAATTGCCACCACCAACATCAGATAGACTATCCAGTTAATGCGCTTTTTGCTCACGCAATACCCCTTGAACTCTGATGTCATTTTAGCTCCTGTACCTTCGGCAGTTACCCCTGTAGTTGAAAAATTGTCTAAATCTGCCGGATAACTCTGGCATCACTTGCATTCAGAAGATAATCCCACTCGTCGAGCCGTTGTTGAGCAGAGCGCGATCGGTAGTTCTTAGTTCTGCGTTGCACTTCGGACGGGATGATAGACATAGTTGCAATAGTTTTAAACCTAGACTACAAGCGACTTTCAGTAGCGTAGCCTGTGCAAAAAGAGTATCATCCCCAAAATGTGCAACGCCCTTAGTTCTTCGGGCTGTGTTGGTAGTTTGAATAATAATGCTCGAAATTCCCACAGCCAAAGGGTTTGAACTAAGTTTACAAAACTTTACACGCCAGAGTCAAACTGATGTCCGACTGCGAAGGTAAGTGAGCGTTCTCCCTCAAGAACGGTACAATAGGCAGACTGACGTAATCATCCTGACCGCTTGAATTCAAGTCTATGACTTCTGAGTCTTTATCCAAGGAAGAAAAATCTCGGGAATCTCAGCCAGCTGACGGTGGCCTCTTGGCCAAGGTCAGCCCGCCCGTGAAGGAAAAGCCAGCTCCACGGCATCCGGCACCGCCAAGACCTCGGCCACAACCGATTTCTCCTCCCAGCGAACCGAAGCAGTACCGAGCCATTGGCTTAGTCCGGGGTCGATATACCCCCATGCCGACACAATTCACCCAAGGCACCCTGACAGCCTCTGATGGCACTCAGATCAATGCAGTGCTACTCGGTCGGATCATAAGTCTGTTGAGGAAGCACATGAATCTAGAGGAAGAACACCTGTGGGTGGTCTATCCCCGCACCCGAGATAAGGAACAAGATTTGCATACCCAAATTGTCGGAGTCTGGGAGCCAGAAACACTGGTAAAAAATAAGGTCATCGATAAAACCAAGATAGCCGATACCGCCCATTTTGAAGATGGCTATTTTTCGATTCGGGGTGAGGTGGTCTATAGTTCCCAAGAAAAGGAGGAGGTAGTTGTCAAGCTTCATCAGGCCCCCCGCAAAAAAGAAGAGTGCCCCAAGTCGTTCAAGCTGAAGCTCAAGGGCGTGCTCACGGGCAAGGTTTTGAATAACTTCTGGGAATTTGATGTTCAGCGACAGGGGAATGACCTGGGAATTCAGTCGGGCACTGCTATTGCTGCTCTGGCCAGCAAGTTCAAGCAGAAAAATAATTTTTCCAAGAAGAAGGGCCCCGGCGGTTTCAAAAAGCCCAAAGGCTCTCCACGTTTACCCGATACTGACGAGTTACAATCATCTTCTGAGCCTCGCAAACCCATCCCTAAACCCTCCCGCTCCCGCAAGCAAAACACTCCCGAATAGTTAATTATGCCTGAAATGCGATCGGCCTGGGGCCTGGGCCATAAATAACAGATGGGGCAGCCAAAAATCTGCTGCCCCATCTGCTATGTGCGATCGCCACGCTGCCAGAGGCAAGCAGAGGCGCTAACCTCAAGCTACGCTGTCAATATAGAGAGTAGCTTTTGCTCTGTTAACTCTTCTGTTTCCGCCACCGACTCAAGGCTAGCAACCACGCTCTTTTCAATCCCTAAAATCTCCGCAGCTTTATAAACAGCTGCTTTTTCCTTTTCGTGGTATATTCCATCAGCGCGGCTCATCTTTATAGCTTGGTACAAGATCGTGCGGCGAGCATTGAGGGAAAAATCAAACTTCACCTCAGCCAATTGCTCCTCAATGTTAACATTCTTCCAATCTATGTTACGGATCGCTTCAATGTACTCTTTTGTTGCTCCCGTCAAAATTCATTCGTCAAGATACCACTGTAATTCCTCCTCTGCTAGCTCTCCATCCGCACCCGCGATCGCCAATAATGCCCCACTGTACTTCAGTCCAACTTCAACATCTACCGGTTTGTTGCCGTTATATTTCCGCTGGGCATATTTGCTCGGGTATAGTTTTTTGCTACTGCTCATATTTTCCTCCTTTTCTTCTTTGAAAATAGCCTTTCACTTAATCATACCAACTTCAGATGAGATTTTCAACCCCGCCTTGCCTCAAATAATCAGCGACGGCCAGCGCTAATTTTATATCTCACTTATCAACCCTCGTCTATCACTATACTACTATTAACATTTTGTCTAAAAAACTAAATTCGTACCGCAGGAGATTAACGACTTAAAGATAACATTAAATTACCTCCTGTAAATATTTCATAGTCAAATTTATCATTGGATATTTAATTTCTTGTTGTTGCGAGTGAATTAATATCTACATATTTGTTAATTATCCCATATCTGTTGATAGGAAATATTCTTACCTCTCCTTTACTTACACGTAATAATTCTCAAACCGCCTGAAGATGAAAATCGTAATTAAACTTCTTGCTATATCGTGGTTCTGGGGTCTAAAAACTGTCCGGACTATTAAATTCGCCGATCTGTATGAATCTACCGGAAATGGATGGCCAGTAACGTTTTTAGTTGGGTGTGATGCTCTCCATGATCGCGCTCGTGGAATGGTTGGCAGGGTATTTAAGCCATAGCTTGGCCCTGCGATCGGATGCCTGGCACATGGTTGCAGATGCGGGCGCAATTTTGCTGGCGAAGAAGTGCGAGTTGGTTGACGGCTAATGTCGGCCGTCTAGATGCGATCGCCGCTAACCACAGTGAAATCATCTCCATTAATCAGGGTCTCATCAATCCCCTGCAGGGTGGCCAGGGTTCCCCTTCAAAATTAATCCAGGTATCGAGGCCCTGAGAGACGATCGCCAAATTGGCGGAACTCAAACCTTTTGTTAGCGCGATCGCCTGACGGCGCGGCGCGCAGCGCGATCGAGTCCGTGCCATCTTCAAAGTCTATGATAGTATCCCAGCCCATGCCCGTTCATGCCATTATTAGTAGGCGCCCTCGCAGCGCTCACTTTGGAAGGAACTGAGACCCAAACCACCGGTACTCCCTCGCATTTGAGAGAAGCTTCAGGTATCGACAAATCCGACAAGTCTGTAAAGCTTTGCCTAGTCACCGGTGGTTCCTTGTCTCCTCTGCAGGGCGATCGCCCTGCAGAGGAGCGTTACAATGGCCACAAGAGCGATAAAACCGCAACCCTTAGGCCTCCAAAGCTTTTGCAGAACAACCCCACATAGCATATCACAACTCTGGCCAAGGCAGGTTGGGGGTTGGGGGTGAAGACCTTGAATAAATCTATTCCGATCCAGAATAAATCTATTCCGACATATATAATATATATTATGACATATATATTATATTATGACATATATAATATATTATGACATATATAATATATTATGACATATATAATATATATTATGACATATATAATATATATTATGACCCAAAATAAGTCAATTTTAGTTCAAAATAGGCTTATTATTGGCTATAATAAGTCAATTTTATCTCATATTAAGCTTATTTTTGCCAAGAATACGTCAATTATCTCTCACATAAAGTATTTTTTTGGGCAAGCTTACTCAATACCCCTAACCACTCGTGGCCTGAACTACCCTCCGTGGATCGACCAGCATGGTTAGAAGCCGGCTGTCAATGGCCTCTGAAATCACGATAAGATCCTGTCTGCAGAGCAAATTTTTCATTTTTTTGTCTATTCTACAAGAAAGGACTAGAGATAAAGAAAACAGGAGGCCAAAATTTTGGTACTTAATCCACGCGGAAAGTTAGGGGTTGGAGGTTGGGGGTTGGGGAGTGTTGCTGAGGTTGAGGTCGGTAGGAGATTCGGTAACATTGTTCACGTTAATAGTCAAGGTCTCCGAGTAACTGGCCCCAGTCGAGTCGGTAGTCTGGACGAATATCCTGTAAATCGACTGGGTCTCAAAGTCCAAAGAACTGTTAGTTAGCAGTTGGTCCCCTACTATGGTGAAGGCGTTGTTGCCGGAGACTAACTGGTAAGTAAAGGGATCTCCCAGGTTGGGGTCGGCCCAAGCCTGCCAGAAAGTCCCCACGAATACGACAATGCTGCTGTTGGTCGATCTGCTGCTTCCAGTATCAGGTAGTTTCTCCTGCTTTTTCCCAGAAAGTAGCCCAGTTGCACCCCGCTGGCCCAGCACCTACTATCAAATAATCAAATTCTGTCCTTGAGTTCATGTATAATCTGTCTTTGACAATTATACTTTTAGCGGTCAGCTCTCAGAGCTAAGGCTGATATAGCGTTTCTCAGATAGATGCGATCTAATATCTGAGAAATGAGGTACGCTAAATTGCATGAGCTGAGATGCATTCAAATTGCATAGTCCCAAATTGCCATTATGGCTGAAACTCTTATAGGTCGAGGGTTGTCTCTATTTTACCCTCAGCCCTAATATGCAGTTTAGAGGCGCGACAGCTTACAGCATAAGGGTTTCAACGTTTTACTCATATATCGCACGGGCGAAAGAGAAATGCTATACTGTCCGCCAAAAGGCCAGTTTATGCCCAAGGTCAGTATAACATAATCTCTTCTTATGTGGTCTATTCAATTTCCATCTCCTGAGAATTCAACTTGTCTTGAGGTAAAAAAGACCGGTCCATTGGAATTGGGGCTACGGGTTCGGTAAGGGTAAATTTGCCAGCTGTAATCCATTCTTTTAATTCTAGGGCAACTTGACGGGAGAGAAAGATACTGGCAAGGGGGGCAACTCTAACTGCTTTGCCATCAATGGCAATCTTCCCGCTTTTCAGCTGGGCGTAGCTGACCAGTCCGAAGGTGGGACGGACCCGACGGGGAATGGAAAAATCTACTACGGGGGCGACTATATCCTTGTCTTCGACGGCACAATGTTGTACGACTTCTTCGTGCAATACTGGTAGGGGGACGCCGACCCCCAGCATTAAGGAGGGACCGTAATTTTTGAAGTAGCAGGCCCTGACCAACTTTGGGTTCATTTGCTTGGCATCGCCAATCAGAGCCAGGGTGGCAGCTGGA
Source organism: uncultured Hormoscilla sp. (assembly GCA_963921275.4). Classification (GTDB taxonomy): domain Bacteria; phylum Cyanobacteriota; class Cyanobacteriia; order Cyanobacteriales; family Desertifilaceae; genus Hormoscilla. Next base: position 1,696,173 of record OZ001293.3, read on the forward strand.
CCTATTGGTGTATCATTGGGGAGGCGTTTTTGTAAAGGGAAGTGCTGAGTTCCTTCCCAGGAAACATACCCGATCGCACCTCCTAATAATATCTGGCTGCCAATGCCAATCAGTTGCAGTTTGGGGTCGTTCAGTAGGGGAGAAATGGCTCCCGTGTTGGAGTAGACGGCATTTCCCAGTTGCGGATGTAAGGGACCGAGGTAGGTAAACAGGGTGCGATCACCTCCATTGACTCCCACAATAAAATTCTGGTACAGATTGCGAGGATTGTATAAATAAAATTGGTTAATGGTCTTGCTGCTAATTGTGGTTTCAAAGGAGGCTCTCGGATAACAATCTGTTACCTGTCCCAGAGCTCGTAGCTGCACTGATTTGGCAGCTATCAAGTTTTCAATCACGTGCGCGCCGCCGTGTTCTCTGGTATCTTCCCCTTCTTCCCGCGTATCCGCTGGTTGAGTTGCTCCTATATATAAATCTACTGGCCCAAAACCGGAATAGGCCGGGATGCCATCTAACCAGCACTGGCGAATTTTGATCGGTGGATCGGTCTGTCCTAGGTTGATTATCGCTCCTGAAGACTCCATTGGCTCAAATGTGCCTGTGGCGATCGCATCCACTTCCTTGGCTGCCTGGGTGACGCCAACTTCTGCTACTCGCGCCTTTACTTCCTCTACCGTCCACACTACTGCCTGTTTGCGGTTTATTTTGTCGTTAATTTCGGCAATCGTTCTCATTATCCTTGCTCTATTGTCCCTCGCCAGCCAAGCGCGATCGCTACTATTATCGTCGGCAGCAGCACTGCTGTCAAGGCTATAAGTCCTGTGGCGGGCACTGATAGCTGTGGTACCCAGCACAACTGAGGGCTTTGGGATGTGAGTCAGGTCAGGGATACTTTTTCTCTAAGCCTTTGGATAGTGAATCTGCAAGTGAAATTATCGCGGCACACCCCCATTGGCGATCGCGTTTGAGGCATAGGACGGGTGGAGCGCCTGGGAGCCAGTTATATGTCCAAAAAGTGACCATGAAAACCTTGCGAGATAAGAGATTTTCTTAATTTGAGTATGATTTTGAGTATGATAGAGACGCTGAAAAATTATACCTACACTCGTCATGGCGGCGGTCAAACGCTGACCCCTAACCTGAGCACCGGTCTAACTTGATGCCCGATCGCCTTCGCCACCATGTTGCATTCTTCAGGTGTAAGTGGGGAACTGCCCGAGGATGTAAGTTGCCCGCAGCCAGCGTTCGATGTGCTCTGCTGCTGTGTCTCCTGGGATCGCGCAGCCTGCGCGCAGCGCAGGCGCTAGAGCGTCGGTCAAGTAATAATAGTTGACAAATAAACTGGACAGTGCGAAGTTCTATGGCTGCGCCACGCTAGGCGATTGGGGAACTGCTCAAGCATGGAAGCGGGTTTGGGCCCGAGAGACCTATATGCAGCAATTCGCTGGCTCCGAAAGGCTTACAGCCTTTTGGAGCCAGCGGTTCAGCTTTTAGGATAGGTCCTATTTTCAGAGAACTTCGCACTCTCCAGAAATAAAGCCTTTTATGTATATGGCAACTAGCACGGGAGTTTTCCTATATTTACGACTGAAATTATTATCCTGTAGACTTCTGACAGTTGAATGCTGAAGAAAAAAGGGGAGTGATGGATGTAGAGTAAATATATAGGTAAAATCAGGCAAATGGTTTTGGTTCATGACTCCTACCGCGAACCACTCTTAATAAATAAGAAAATATTATGTCTGACCATGGTCCTTATCAAAGCAGATTATTAAACTTGCTGGTGCCCCAATATCGCCGGTTAGTAGAGAAGGGCGAGCGGGCGATCCGACAGATGAAGGTGGCAGTGTCCTGGGCCGCGCAGGTAGTGATTTACCCAGTCTACCTTTTATTGCAAACAACCAGACTAGCCTTCGGACAGCTGGGACAAGCAGTAAAAGCACAATTACCGCAATTACGAGAGGAGGCCCCCGATGTGGACAGGCCCATTCAGGAAGTGCTGCTAGCAGTGCTTCCAGAAGAAGGGGAGTTAGTATTAACCCCTGACGTTGTCGGACTGCAGTCGCCGAAGCCAAATGTACCCCAGCATTGGGATTTGATTGTCAACAATACTCCTTTGGTGAGTCCGAAGCAACAAGAGAAAGCCGACCGCCTGCCGGAGGCCACCCCGAGGCCAGCCGATCCAAGGGGCGGGTACAAAGGACAAGTGATTCGGGGCGTCGCTACAGAGTTGACAAGCAAAAATCTCATCTTAGTCACAGCGGACAATCAGGAACTGGATATATTCACTCAGCAGCAGCAGAAAGAACTACAGCAATTAATTATTTGGCAACTGGCTAAATATCGGCGTCACTTGCGGCAGCTGGCTACGAGCAAAAGACCTCCAACCTGGGGGAAGTTAGCTGCTAGCAAAACTACCTTACTACCGATTCGCCTTTTAGGGCAAGTAATGGCCTGGGAACAGAAAGGAACAGTGGCGCGGGAGATCGACCTTTTTGGTGAATCAAGTTTAGTACATCAGCCAATCAGGGAACTCGCGCATGATTCAGACTCAGTAGATGTGAAGCAACTAACAGGAAAGGGCATGGCTGGCGCCACCCTAGCGAGAACGGAACTGCCTTTCTCAGAAGGGCGATCGGGATGGCAAGGAATAAAAAATCAGGTGAGACGTATCCAGTCTTATCCGCAGTTGTTACGCGATAATAATCAACAAGAGGCTTCCCAGAGATCAACTGGGAACCAGGCTGAGTTGGATCGGTCCGAGGTGAAGGCACTGTGGAACTCTCATGCGTCGGAAGTAACAGATGGTAAGGCTAGGGAAAAACAGAATATTTTCGCCCCGATCGGAGCGGCGATCAGGTACTTTTTTGGCAACAAGAGAGGTGACAAAAACCTGCCAGGAACAGCTGACGAACAGGTGCAGCAACTGACAGGAAGTTTCGAGAGTGGATCCGAAAAGAGCAGCAGCGATGCACGCACGCTCCGGGAACCCTCCGCTACAAGGTTACCGGTCCTACGCGATTGCGCTGCGCGCACGCTACGCGAACGGAGATTAACAGGAGCAGAAAAGGGGCTCACGCCTCTCGTGGGCAAGTCAGTAAAAAATCATATATTGCGCATCCTGCGGCGGCCAGAGCAAGCAGTTGCCCAACCTCAGACTGGCTCCAGAGAAGCCCAAAGCAGTTCACAAGTTGAAGTTTCCGACTGGGTAAGCTGGAGCGATGTATTTGGCACCCTAGCAGAAAAGGGGAGGAAACAAGCTGTAGCACAACGGTCAGGGGCTGCAACAGCAGAGTCAGTCGGAAGCATGGTGGCGACAACAGCTTCGGGCTGGACACCGGACCAGCAGGCTCCGAGGGATAACATATATATAGAGCTGACACCGGACTGGATAGAAACCGCTGCCACTCCCAGCGGCTATGTAAAGCATCCCCTAGAGAAGATATTAGCATGGCTAGACCGGGGTATCCTGTGGTTGGAAGAGCGGGCGATCGGGATATGGAAATGGTTTCGGGGACAGTAGCAATGGGGCAAATTTTCGGTATGATAAGAATTATGGTCTTTTGGAAACATCCCTATGCTGACTCTGAAAATCGTTGTTAACATCGTTGTGCTCTTCTTCGTGGGTTTATTCGTGTTTGGCTTTTTGTCCAACGATCCCTCCCGCAACCCCGGACGGCAGGATATGGAGTAAACTGGTACCCTCATTTTCACCCACACCAGAGTAAGTATGAGTAAGGGCGGGCGACAACCAGTCGCCCGAAAAGCTGCCACCAGCTAGCGATCCGGAGTCGCACGCTTACGCTGCTGCGCGCTCAGAGTTGCATTGGTCTGGGGCTGTGTTTTGGAATTTATAGAACTATGCCCTACCCCCCAGTACCGCCGCCAGAACAGCCTCCTATAGTCTACAACTTACCGCCAGAGTCCGTAAGGGAACCGGCGGTAAAATATGTGTGGCTGACTGTGGCATCAGCAGCATCGGCAAAACTGCTAGGACCACCAATGACAGTGGGCTTACCAATTAAATCGGCTGCAGGACAAGCAAGGCAGCTGCCGGAGGTAACAAGGAATGATACTGCTGCGCAGGCCCCGGCTGCGCCAGACCCGTTGGACCGGGAGACAGGGCCATCCGCTCCCCAGGAGGCGATCCCCGAACTCCAGCAATCCCTAATTCAATTAACAGCAGACCGGCAAGAACACGACACCAGACGGCAAGTATTTATAGCTTCCGGGAATGTCCAGATGAGGTTTGGAAATGCTCTGCTTCAGGCGGCCAAGCTGCAAGTGAATTTGGTAAATAGAATAGCAGTGGCACAGGAAAACGTGTCCCTGCTCACAGGAGAGCAGCTATTGCTAGGAGAACGCTTTGAGTACAACTTTGTACAGGGAACTGGGGTGATATCGGCGGCGAGAGGCTCGATTTTTGTGCCCACAACCTCGGAAGACCTGTCCGGTAATGGGACGACTTCTTTGGATGCCACTACAGTAGCAACAGGAACAGTAGGCGAACCCCTGGGGGCAGATCGACCCCCGGAAAATGTCATAGTGACTGGTGGGGTGAGTATCGGTGGTGATGGCAACATCCCGGAAGCAGGGGGGGGGATCAGGCGCTTGCGGTTTGAGGCGGAACGGATTGACTTCACCCCTGGGGGATGGGAAGCTACTAATATCCGCTTCACTAACGACCCGTTTTCACCACCGGAAGTGGAAGTGAGGGCAGATAAAGCCACTCTCACGAGACTATCACCTTTGCAAGATGAGGTGAGGACAAGCAAAGCCCGCTTGGTGTTCGATCAACGTCTGTCCGTGTCCCTATTGCGAGATAGATTGCTGATCGATCGCAGAGAAAGAGAACCAGCAATAATAAGCTTCGGTTTTGATGATAGCGACCGGGGAGGACTGTTCGCCGAGCGCAGGTTTAAGCCGATCGCCACGGATAAAATATCTTTGAGCTTGACACCGCAGTTTTATCTCCAGAGGGCGCTCAAAGAGGGAAAATTCAACGACCTGAGCATCTATGGACTAAAAGCGGATCTGAACATGAGGCTAACGAGCACTACTTTATTGCGCTCAAAGGCTGCTTTTGTAGGTTTTGACGATGTCGGAGATACAGCCCGTGCAAGTCTGCGGGTGTCTCAGTCCATCAAGGACTATACCCTGACAGGAGAATATAGCTATCGCGATCGGCTGTTCAACGGCTCCCTAGGATATCAAACCGTGCAAAGGAGTATCGGTGCGGTCCTGACATCGCCAGCGATCCAGTTAGGAGATACTGGCATTAATTTCAACTATCAAATTGGCTATCAGGAGGTGAAGGCCAAGACGGACCACCGCCGCTTGATTGACGACCCCTTCGATCCGGAAGAGAATGTCACCTTAAATCGCTTTCAAACCAGTGCGACCCTGAACCGAGATTTTATTCTCTGGCAGGGAGAGGCCCTACCGGCAACGGCTGAAGCAGGATTGAGATACACGCCAACACCAGTGGTGCCATACATCCAGTTGATTTCTCGAATTGTGGGCACCACCAGTACCTACAGTAATGATGAAAACCAATCCTCCCTCAAGGGCTCTATTGGACTGCAAGGACAATTGGGTCATTTCTCCCGTCCCTGGTTTGACTATACTGGCTTTAGTCTGGTGTACTCTCAATTTATCCGCAATGGTGAATCGCCCTTTAAGTTCGATCGAATTGCAGACGTCAGAGTTCTCACGGCCCAACTCACCCAGCAGATTTATGGGCCATTTCGGTTGGGGGTGCGAACGACGATCAATTTGGATAATAGTGAAGGTCTGAGTACCGACTACACCTTGGAATACAGCCGCCGCACCTACGGAATGAGCTTGCGCTACAATCCAGTGCTAGGGCTTGGTGCCTTCAACTTCCGCATCAGTGACTTTAACTGGACTGGCAGCACTGAATCTTTTTCTGAATCGGAAGTGCGTTCAGGAGATGGTGATGTTGAAAATCGAGAATTGAAAATCGAGAATTGAAAATCGAGAATTTGGCAAAATCTAAATATATGAAAATTTATGACTATAAAACCAACAGTCAACAATCAACAATTAACAACCACTATCATCCCGACCTTGTGCAACGCCCTGATAATTCACAACTAACAACTGACAACTGACAAGGTATCGGCAATGGTATAAGGCATGACAAAAGTAGCTACGAAACTATCCCAATTGGCACCAATAGACATCTTGTGGGGCGAGGCGAGGAGTATAACCTCAGAAGATGCGAAAATAGCATGTCAAAACAAGTGGGATATACCAGTGGCAACCTCAAAGGCCTTAACCGAAGCCGCTGCCCTGCTGATTCATTATAGCTTTGAGCTATGTGGCGAAAGTGTCAGTAGATTAATCAAGCGCCTCGGAAGTACAGGTCAGTCGGGGTGGGTACGCTTAGCTGTGATTGAGGCACTGTATCAAGGACGCTACAAAGCTATTTCGGTTGAGCAAATCTTAGCCTTGTGGCATCGGCGGGGTCAGCCAGTCTGTCATTTCAACCTGGAATTTGAACGCATTGTTTGCAGCAGGATGCCTTTAGATCTGATAGAGCCAGAAAACTCCAGCGAGCAGTTGGCCGACCTACCGGCAGAAACTAATCCAGCCGAGGTATATGCCCATCAAGATTCATCAACTGAACCACCCTCCAAGTCACCAGACAGTACTGGAGATCGGGCAGCGACGCTGAATTTAAAAGAATTGGCTGCCCGACAGAGAGAAACCAACAATCTCGAACCCACAAGCAACACCCAGCCGGGAGGCTCTAAGTCTAACTCTAACTCTAAGTCTGAGCCGATTAGCCAATTTACTCCAGCAGATTCTGATTTTTCTGCCAAGCTCAAAGCCGTGGTATCACCTACTCAAGACCTTTGATTCAACTTTTAAATTCAGCATATTCACGCTCGATTAATCCCAAGGGCGAAGCTGTGTCCCCCCTTTTGTGCGAGTAGCGCTCTGTATCTCCCCTTTTGTGCGAATAGCGCTCCCGAGAGACACCTCGCCCCGGGGGACACAGCCGGGAGCATCCAAGTTTTGCAGTAGGTAAAAAGACTTAAGCAGTATTTCCGTCGAGATTGAGATAGGCGCAACGCTGCTTCAACACCTGGTTGACATTCTCAGACTTCCATTGAGCCCCAGAAATCTTAAGCCGACGACCAATACGCTTAATCGTTGAGGAGACGGCTCCCGACCAATATCAATTTTGAGCTGCTGATCAGCTGCGTAGTTGGGTAGACGAGAGCGATGCCGGTCAAGATAAGCCAGGAAGTTGTCAACCTGTGGAGCTGGCTCCAGGTCAGGTGCTGTCTCCGATGGCAGGGCAAAATGAATTTCTCAGTGCTCTTGTGGGTGCAAAGGTGTTGGAAGGGTTTGTCAAACCTGAGATATTAGTTCAGATCGTGACTTGTGTCGAAGCAACGATTCCCTTCCGAGGAAGGTCGCCCGAAGGTTTAACCCCTAGCGAGGGCCTATACGGGCGGTTGCAGTCAACCAATAGTAAGTTTAACCTGAAGTTGACAGATACCCAAATGCGGTCAGCGGTGAGGCAGGCAGTGCGATTATCGAACCGGATGTCGGGGGTTTTGGTCATCCGAGTGCTGTCCTTTTATGGATAATACCTGGAGTTTGTTACCGGAAACCAACCACAATCTCAAGAACTCAACCACCTACACAGTGCATGAGTACCGCATGGCCCTGCAAAAGATGGAAGGGTTTATGCATTTTCTGAAATTGGAACTGGTTTTTAATCAGTTCGACGGAGAGCCAAACGATCGCGATTACCGTAGTCTGCTGGCGAACTCAAAGCAGAATATTGAAATAGGGAGGATTTACCTGGGAAGTAAACTGGCGTCGATCGCCATTCTGGAGGCTCTGTCTATACGGTTTGGGCAGGATATTCCCCTTTCGACTATGCTAGCAGGAGGATGGCCCGAGGAAGGATCGGGAGATACGTTGTCAGATATGCTGCCAACAATTGAGAAGCACTATGAACCTAAAACTGAGATTGAATGTGAGGTGTTGAAGTTGTTGGAAGTGGGACGAACCAAAAGCCCAGCTTACGATATTAAAAACTTACCCTTAGCAACGTTTATGGTCAAATATATGGGGTTTGACGAGATTCTCTACCAGTTGAAGCGGGCGAAGGAGTTCTTTAAGGGCAATATTTCTGCTGAGGATTTTATCTCTAGTTGCGACCCTCACGTGCTCGAAGTGGTGATTAACGGAGTCGTGAAGGTGTTTAATAGTCGCAAGGCGGCTTTGTGTCGCAGTTGACAAATGGGGATAATATGTTCTTGACCGCAAGGTTTAGTTGTAGGTTGGGTTGTCTCGCGTTACTCAACCTACAACTGCTGTTGGTGTTGAGCTGGTTGAGTTATCGTTTGTTACCCAACCTAGGTCGAACATGCATTGAGATGCTCCCATTCTAGCTTTCTATGTGAGCAAAATTACCTCAATAGCTCATAATTGACCTTGACTAACGAGCAAAAAAACCTCAAGGCCGAGGTATTGACCTTGACTAACGAGCAAAAAAACCTCAAGATTGAGTCTTTTGCCTTGAGTAGCGAGCAAAAAAACCTCAAGACCGAGGTATTAACCTTGATTTATAAGGAAAATTACCTCAATTGAGATTTCCTCACCTTGACTTTTGAGGTGAATTACGTCATACTATGTAGGTTACCGTTGAGCAGAAGTCACCTCAGCAGGTTTAGGTGCAGTCACGCCCATGCGAATTTCCGAGCAAAAGGAGGTGACATAGAAACCGCTAGCGGGTTTGCAGGTGCTAGTGCGGAACCGCAAGTTGTCAGAGGCAAACCACAGGCGCTCTTCTATGTGCGCAGTTTCAGAGGAGATAATTAATGTTAAGACCCGGTCACTGCCCATGAGATAACATCCTGTCCCTAGGTCTTGGTCAGGGGAGTTTCCCGAACGCAGTAATTTGCCGCTAGTGCGCGATCCTCCATCAGCCACCGCGACCAAAACGGTGGCACCGCTATGCCTTTTGATCTGTTGTCCAATAATACCATCCCAGGTGACGCGAGTACCGCACAAAGCTAGTCCGGGGTCAATTTGGTATTTTTGGCAGAGTTTGCTCAAGTCAGGGTCAGTCTGGGGGAGGAAATCAATGACCAAACTTGATTTGCCGATCTCTAAGTCAGTGCTAGCCAGATGGTGAACGGTGCGTTGGGAAAACCATTTGCCTGCACTGAGTTGGAAAAATTCTGTTATATCCATCAATTACTTGTATCGCGCCAATATTTCTTAGAATATCTTACTTGGGAAGTCCCAGAGGAACTATAATCATTACCTACTAAGATCAAGAGATTTAAGAGCATGACTGAATCAGATCAGCTTCCTTATCTACTGCGAGCAACTCGTGGCGAACGGCTATCCCGTCCGCCGGTGTGGATGATGCGGCAGGCGGGTCGCTATATGAAGGTGTACCGAGACTTGCGGGATAAGTATCCCAGCTTCCGCGATCGCTCGGAAAATGCGGAACTGGCGATCGAGATTTCCCTGCAACCCTATCACGCTTTCCAGCCAGATGGGGTGATTATGTTCTCGGATATTCTCACGCCGCTGCCGGGGATGGGCATTCCTTTTGACATTATAGAAAGTAAAGGTCCGGTAATCGACCCGCCCATTCGCAGTATAGAACAGATCCAGCAATTGCATCCCCTGGAACCGGCAGAATCTCTGCCCTTCATCCGGGATATTTTACAGGCATTGCGTCAGGAAGTGGGCAATAAGGCAGCGGTGCTGGGTTTTGTGGGTGCGCCTTGGACTTTGGCCGCTTACGCGATCGAGGGCAAAACCTCGAAAAACTATAGCAATATTAAAGGGATGGCTTTTAGCGAACCCGCGATGTTGCATCTATTTCTGGGGAAACTTGCGGACGAGATCGCGACCTATGTCTGCTATCAGATAGAAAGCGGTGCCCAGGTGGTGCAAATGTTTGACTCTTGGGCAGGTCATCTGAGTCCCCAAGATTATGAAATATTTGCCTTACCATATCACCAAAAGGTTATCAAGCAAGTGAAAAAGGTCTATCCCGATACGCCATTAATATTGTACATTAGTGGTAGCGCGGGAGTGTTGGAACGGATGACCAAATCTGGTGTAGATATGGTCAGTGTAGACTGGACGGTGGATATGGCTGAGGCGCGGAAGAGGCTGGGTAAGGACATGAAAGTACAGGGAAATGTAGACCCGGGTGCTTTGTTTGGTTCTCAAGAGTTTATTCGCGATCGCATTCTGGATACGATTAAGAAAGCTGGCGACAAAGGTCATATTCTCAACTTGGGTCACGGGATCTTGCCAGGGACTCCCGAGGAGAATGCGAAGTTCTTCTTTGAAACTGCTAAACAAGTAAATCTGCTACTAGCTGTTGCTTAGATAAAAAAGGCAGTTCGTAGTAAATATTTTAGTCTCGATTTGGCAGGAGGACTAAAGTCCTCACTACAAACACCTAATGACTACTAAGCGGATTTTTATGACAGGTGCTAGTGGCTGTATTGGTCACTATATAGCGCAATCTCTGATTCAGGAAACGGAGTACGATTTGTACTTACTAGTGCGGAATCAGGAGAAACTGCAGTTTTACTATAAGCACCCAGGCGTGACGATTTTGCAGGCAGATATGCGAGAAATTGAGCAATTTAGAGACATCCTGGAGACGATCGATGTGGCAGTTTTAGTCGCAACGGCTTGGGGTGGCCCGCAAGAGGTGTTTGAGGTGAATGTAGCTAAAACTGTTCAACTGGTGCAGTTGCTGAACCCGAATGTCTGTCAGCAGGCGATCTATTTCTCTACGGCTAGCATTTTGGACAGCAATAATCAATTGCTTCAAGAAGCTGATGAGTTGGGAACTGATTACATTCGTTCTAAGTATGACTGTTATCGGGAGTTGTCGAAACTGTCGATCGCACCTCCCATTACGGTCCTGTTTCCAACTTTGGTCTTTGGTGGGGGCGACGATCAACCCTATTCCCACCTGTCAGCGGATCTGCCAGAGATTGTAAAATGGATTGACTTGGTGCGCTTTTTCCAAGCTGATGGTAGTTTCCACTTCATTCACGGGCGTGATATCGCTACTGTGGTACGTTATCTGATCGATTATCCCCCAACCCCCACCCCCACCCCAGGCACTGTCCCCACCCCCACCCTAAAGGGTGGGACTACAGGAACAAAGCCCGCCTGCGCGGGCTATAATGGGATGATGGGGGAAAAGTCACCTATAAGTCGTCAATTGGTATTAGGAAATGAGCCGATCGCTGTTAACGAGGCAGTAGCAGAGATTTGTCAGTATCTGGAGAAAAGGATTTATTTTCGTCTGCCTCTGTATATCTGGCTGGCTGATGTGTTAATATCATTGTTGCGAGCGATCGGGGTAAAGATTGAAATCGCCCCCTGGGACAAGTTCTGTATGGGCTATCGGCATTTCACTTACAAGGATGCAGTTAATCCTGCTACCTTGGGACTGCCAAGTTACTGCCCGACGCTGAGTGATGTCCTGAAAATTAGCGGCATTTGACCGGTGGCCAGTGACCAGTGACCACAAACCCAGGGGCGACCATAGCCAAATCACTACATCTTGACGACTACCGTGAAGGTGGCATGTCAGGAGGGAAAATGGATATAGCATTTCTCAGATTAGTGAAATCTATGGTAAAATAGATAAAACCATTATGGTGTATGCAATTTACCGGCTCACATTTATCTGAGACTCGGCTCACATTATCTGAGAAACGCTATAATAACCCAAGTTACGACCTATTTAAAAAAATATGAATTCCCCACTTAGATTTTACAGATCTTTAGACAATACTCCGGACAAAATTAGGAGGCTATGGCCCTGTAGGCAAGTAGGTTCTGGTAGTAGGGCGTGAGATTTAATTTTTCGTTGGCTCCAGGTCAAACAAGGAAATAAATAAGTTCATGCATATGCTCTCAGAAGCGCCTGTACCGACGAGGGGGAGAGTGTAGTTGACAATGCCTAATAGCCACGAAAATGCTGGTTATCAATGGTCAAGAAACTCAAAACTGTCCGGACTATTGTTTAGAGATTTATGTATTTTTTGATCCATAAAATTATTTTGATTGTGCTAGAGCGTCGGTCCATTAATAATACTTGACAAATTCAAACATCTGTGAATCAACGAAAAATCAACATATTCTCGCCTCCCCCCCATGTCCTCCCTCTCCCCCTCATGATTTTACCCATAGCGCTGCGCATGGCTGCGCCACGCTACGCTCTGGGGGGCGCAGCCATAAATTTGTTGTACTGGACCGATGCTCTAGGTAGCGGGTTTGCTGTTTATAGGTTATAATGTACTAAAATAACAGTTAATTGCTAGGGATGTAGATTATGGAATATATGATTACAACAATTTTTGTTCTTGGCGATGAGCTACTAAAAGATTTAAATATCTTCATAAGATCCACAAGTGAAAATGAACAATGCAGAGGCAATGACAGTAGGATTGGTTGCTGCATATTTTTGGGGAGGACACCAGGCTCGCTCTTGTCAATTTATGGTCGAACACAATTATCTAAAAAATCCGTTAAGCAAAAGTAGGCTGGAGAGTGCGAATTTCTCCTGAAAAACGACCTAGTATAAAAGTTGAAACTCTTGCTGGGGGTGGCTTACAGCCAGTAGTGGCCCGCTTATTGATCATGGTCGGTCGATCGGACCAAAACCCGCTTATGACAAGCCGTTATCCAAAGAAATTCGCACTGTCCAGAAAGTAGGTTCAATCGTAGATTACATAATATTGGCGAACCAATTTGGATGTTTTTATTCCAAGCCATAGCTCAAACATTTAAGGAGCTAAATCCGGGTCAAGAATATATTCTTGACAGTTTCCCCGTACCAGCACTGGAGAGCGTCTATATAAAAGGATCGTCCGAAACCCTCATCCAGTAACTGACTTTTCCCGTTAAGTTTGGTGTGCCAGTTGTCATCCAATACATTCGAGAAGTCAACTCTAACCATCCCCGCCAAAGCACTTGAATACCAATCGGTGTTTTACGTCGATGCTTCAAATACCCTCCTAATGAGGCCACAGTTTCAACAGCCCAACCCACAGTGAGGACTTGGGGCAACTTAGAGGTAATAGCCTTGAGAACTGCTAGTTGTACTGGCTGCAAAATTGTTGCAGCCGGAGCATCTGGTTGGGTTCTTTGCAGATAAGTTAATCGCAGTAACTCGGCAGCAATAACCGTCAAAAACCCAAGCAATGCTTCCATACTTTTGGCAGCAAGACGATATTTTTCAACCTGACATCCCGATTTAAGAATTTTGTGATATTCCTCCACATGCCAACGATAAGTGTAGCAACGTAAAATCCTAGCTGCTTCCGCAGTAGACGTAACAGCTTCAGTCCTTAGCAACATCCAACAAATACCTGGGACAGCTTCTGGAGGATTAATTTCACCTGCATAAACCGCCTAGAGAAGAAATGGTTCTTGGTTTGCCAGTCCTTCTGGAGATTTTAATGCTACGGAAGAAAATCTTACAACTAAGGAAGCGGTCCTTTCCGATTGTTTTTCTATCGCTGTTACTTTAACCTCATACTCAAAAGCACTCTAGCTCGATTCCATATATGCCCACAAATGCCGAGTATCTTCATTTATACAACGGTCGCGCCTCAGCACGGACAAGCAATCCTGTTCGTCCTAGATCGCGTACCTTGTTAAACACTTCGGCAAGATCGGCTTCCGCATCAAATACGTGAACTATTCTGGTTGCTAAATCAATTGATTGATTACCACTATTCTCGTTTTTAAGAGAATAAAAATGTTTTTCAATCCTCTCAAATTGAGCAGATATTTCCTCCAGGCCTCGACCCATCGATAAGATTCCTTTTCCTCAAACGGTCTGTTTTTATTAGCCTTGCCTTTGGCTGCTTGATGAAAGTTTTCGCGATAGTTGTGTTGAATAATCTGGCTCCGAAGGCTCCTCGGGACGGTGCCTTCTGTTTTTGCAGAGCGCGGTGGTGAAGTGCCAAGAGATAGTTTTTCTTGTGGCGTTTCGCGCTCGTATTCCAGGCCGCCAGTTCGGATTGAAGAGTGGGAAGGTCCTCTATTCGCTGCGCGAGGCACTGGCCTGTAAGTGCGGCGAGTTCAATTTCGGCTATATTGAGCCAGGAACCCTGTTTGGGCGTATGATCGATTTCCAGGCGGTTTACTCATACGTCTAGCTTCCTGTGGTGGAAAGGTTTTGTCAAGAGCCGCAGGCTTGTGGGTGTTGAGGTGATCACAGACGAGAATAACCTTTTGGGCTGTTGGGTAGTCTACATCAAGTAGATGTTTAATTTGCAGCGCCCAATCAGTCATAGTACGGTGTTCATGAGCTTCGACAGTACGTTTTCCCGACAGAGGTTCACAGAACATGAAGATGCTAGCGGTGCCGTTGCGTTCCTATTCATAGTCATACCTTGTCCTCCGAAAAAATATGCAGCAACTAATCCGACTGTCATCACTTCGGCATTGTTCATTTTTACTTGTGGATCTTCTTTTATATTTAACGCTTTTAGTAGCTCGTCACAAAGAACAAAAATTGTTGTAATCATATCTTCCATCATCTACATCCCCCAGCAATTAACTATTATTTTAGTACATTATAACCTATAAACAGCCAACCCGCCGTCTAGCACAAAAAAAATATAATTTTGTATCAAAAGCTACGAAATATCCCAAATATCTGTAAAGTCTAAGTGGGTAATTCATATTTTTTTTAATAGGTCGCAACTTAGGTTACTATCAAGATCTTACCATCGACCTGATGTACTACACTCTGTCTAGTGTCAAGATTACCAAAAACAATATTGAACACAAACACATGGGTACAGATGGAGATTCATCGATGGTCAATCGCCTTTCAACCCATAAATTATGTACTACTATAAGTATCGCTAATTGTAGGATATTCCTGGTTACTGGATCTAGACTTCTGTCAGCTAGCACTACTGATATTGAAATACCGACTCGAAGCTAAAGAAAAACGTCCCGGTATTGAAATTATCAAAAAATACGGCAATTTACCCCCAGTGTCATGCTTTCCGGGACCAATTAACCAGGTTTTTATGAATATATTAGCAAATGCGATCGATGTTTTAGAAGAGTCAAATATAGGAGGTGAAGATCGCCAAACTAATCAAATTACTATTATAACAGAGGTAAAGGAAGGAAAAGCGCTCGTGCGGATTATAGATAACGGGATGGGAATGATAGAGGAGGTGAGGTGTAAAATTTGCGAGTCGGGATTTACCACCAAAGCGGTGGGAAAGGGCACGGGATTGGGAATGGCGATCGCCCGTCAGATTGTCGAAGAAAAACATGGCAGAACCATAACCTGTACCTCGGAGTTGGGCAAAGGAACGGAATTTACCATTGCTATACCGATTGAGAATTGAGAATTGAAGCAGAAACCGGGTTTCTTTTATAGTCTCAGGCAAAAATTAGATATGATGACAACATCAACCCGGTTTATCGCTCTTCTGTCAGATCGGGAAAATCGTTATGTCAGCCAAGCGCTGAAAGCCTTATTAACTCAGTCATAGAGCGATCAGTTTCTATCAGAAACTCTCATCAAATAGCCTGAGAGCGCAAACGCCCATATAATAAGGGTTCTAGATGAGCAGGATGCCCAGTTTGACAAAAGAGCGTTATTCACCGAGGAGTAGGCGATCGACCTAACCATTAGCAATTCGCCATTAGCAATTAACCATTAGCAATTCGCCATTAGCAATTCGCCATTCACAATTGGCAATTAGCCATTAACCTTTAATTTTTACATCAATCACACTACCATTAAAATTGTAGGTTAAGCCTTCCAGTTCAACTGGGGTGCCAATTTTAAGTTTACTGTTACCCAGAACGACACCATTGTCAGAGATCTGAGCATTGCCAGCTAAAGTAAACAGCAGATCGATCGCCAAAGATTGAGAAAATCGAGGGTCGGGGTAAGCCTTGACCGAACCATCTGGTTGGGGAACGATCGCCTCTCGATTGAGGACTTGTACTGATTTGACATCAACTTGACCGTAGGGCTGATTGCGGATAATAATATTGGTTTTCTTGCTTGACTGAAATTCAGAGACTAAACTCTGGGGGTCGCGCACACTCAAACCCCGGATCAGGACATCCACCTCTACAGGTTTTGTCTGCACTCCAATTTGCGCAACAGAGCCGGAAGTGCTAGGATAGAAAAAGATGCCGAAGATAACCAGTAGAATCACGAGGGCAGCACCGATATCCAGGATGCTGACTTTGCCGAATAAGCGACCTTTGTCATCTAAAATAGCCATATTGTTCGTTTGTAGGTGTTAACCGAGAAGCACTTCTAGATTCTCGTTGTCAGTCTGAGACTGGTGACGAGGCATTAGAGCCTCCAGATCATTGACAATGGTTAGAATACCATGAGTTTTGCTCGTGCGGGCGATCGCAGCGATGGGAGGCTTTGGGGCAGCAACACCGCTGGTGGGAAATGCGTCTACCTATTTATCTTCATCAAATCGAGAGCATATTGACCATGTTTAATCTCTTTGCTATAATCAAGAGACCTCTCAAGCGCCGGTTGTTCTATCCCTTGCTTTCCCTGTTGGTAGCTTTGGGTTTATGCCTGGGTTCTACCCAAAGCGCACCAGCGTTTTCTTGGTTTGACCTGCTGCGTCCAGCAATTCAAGCGATTCAACTGTCCAATATGTCGGACAAGCAAGAAGTGGCCCTGGGCGAGAAAATTAATCAGCAGCTAGTGAAAGAAGAGGTAAAACTTTATCGCGATCGCTCTTTGAATGCCTATGTGAATCAAATTGGTCAGCGGTTAGCACGGGAGAGTTCGCGCCCTCCGACCAAAGAGTATAAATACACTTTTCAGGTAGTGGACGATGATAACATCAATGCCTTTGCGACGATGGGTGGCTTTGTCTACGTGCATACGGAATTATTGAAAGCAGCGGATAATGAAGCCCAGTTGGCGAGTGTGTTGGCCCATGAAATTGGTCACATTACGCAACGTCATGCTATTAAACAAATGCGTCAGATGGCGATCGCCCTCGGTGTAGCGTCAGCAGCGGGACTGGATAACAACACAGCAGTCCAAATTGGTGTCGATCTAGCATTGCACCGTCCCAAAAGCCGCCAAGCTGAATATGAAGCCGATCGGGTGGGACTCCAGATGTTAGGGTCTGCTGGCTATGCCCAAAGCGCCATGATTGACTTTATGAAAAAACTCCTGAATGGCCCATCGGTTCCTACTGTCTTGAGTACTCACCCCGGAACGCCCGATCGCATTCAAGCCTTGTCAGACAACCTTAACCCAGCTTTTGCCGATCGAGGGGATGGCTTAAACGAGGCTGACTACAAAGCTAACATTAAACCAGTTTTGAGATAATATCAAGTCCAGTTAAATGCTGATAATAAAAAATGAGATCCTTTAGGTTGGGTTTCCGCACGAAACCTAACACGCTACGCTACCACATCGGGTTGGGTTTCGCGCTTAGATCGACCTAACCTACAGTCCGATCGCCTGAAGTTGGCCCTAAAGCGCAAGAACAAACTCCCGATAGCCCATTACTGAAGGTGTAACGATCGTACTACCGCTTCTCGAAGTTGCAGAACCCGGAGTTCGCGGGAGAACACATGCACCTGATAGACCAGAGAGTTAGTCAGATCTAGACCAGTCAACCAGCCACTCTTGCGATGATAGGCACCTGTGTCGATATCCAGCTAGCCACACCCGGAGGCTATTTTTCCCGGGGCTACTCCTGGCAGGGTAAAGGTGATAGTGTGGTCCGTGATAATCAGTTTATCAGGGAAGTAAGGCTGCTGCATATTGTGGAATGGCTGGCGAATCCAACATAACTCATGGGCTGTTTGCTCTTCGGGAGGAAATTCCGGATCGACTGCTCTCCTCTCCGCCTTCGCTAATGCGCTCAGGCTTCGGGATGCGCTAGCATGAGCTAACCACACATCCCCCAGATCCAAGTAAAGTGGCAACTGACGAATCCAGTGAAAATGTTCTGTCAGTAGATGAACATCTTTGTTGTAACTAGCAACCGTCGCCAAACCGCCACTGTCAAGCCATGCTTGCAGAGATTGCCGATGAGGTTTCCCCTCCGGGAAGCTATCGATTAACATCTGTTCGTGGTTCCCCCGCAGGCAGTTGTAGCCATTTTCCTTGACAAAACTCACAACTCGATCGCTCTAGGGGCCCCGATCGATCAAGTCCCCCAGCAAGTATACTCGATCGTCTGCACCTGGGGCGATCGCCTCTAGCAGTTGCATCAAGCCATCGTAATCGTAGTGGCTATGAACGTCTCCAATAAAAATACGCCGGTTAGTTACACTCATCTGTTAATTTTCTAGCTGAAAAAACAGTATCTTCATCCCATGCCGCCAGCTCAATAGCAGCCAATTCCACCGATCTCTTATTATGTCTCGTTTGGCTGCAAATTTTATCAACTGATTGGCTATCTGTGTCAAATAACTTGCATTAGTTTTATCCTGGTCAGGCGCTGCTGGTGACTTAATATGTTAAAATTATACATATATTGGGGCTCACTGGCTCAAAGCTCGCAGGAAACTTTGCAGTTGTCCGAGAAAGCCTTTGCGCCGCTGCTGGGATGGTTGCTGTCGGTCGGGTCCGTCGGTCTGGGTTGCTGGAGCTAAAATCTGCTCTAAGGCTTCTCCCAGGGGTTTTTCAGCTGTTTCAGCAATTAGTTTGTATTCAGACTCTGCTGTTTCTTGCCAGACTTGCCAGGGTTCGGGATACCAGCGGATCAGGGCAGCAGCTTTCAGGGGTTTAAGATAATAGCACGAGAATATCTTATTCAGGAAGCGTTCCCGCAGCTGACGCCCCGCCAGGCCAATACCGACGATCGCTACATCTTCCAAGTTGGGGTTCAGTATGACTACGGGTCGATCGCCTGCTAGGTTGTAGAGCTTTTCTACCTGGGCGACTTCCACTGCTGAGGGGTTCACCACTAAGAACAGCTCATCTTCTGAATCTATTTTACTATCTACGAGCGATCGGCTGCTGCCAATGTCATCAATCTTAAAGGGAACTTCTCCCCAGTCCCGGCGGGCCAAAGCTGCGGCCCCAGTGTCCGGAAACAATACTTTCAACTGATATTCTTGAACAATGGGAATGAATTGTTGGGCAATTTTCTGAGCTTGGAGAGCGATTTCCGGGAACGCTAACTCCACTTGTAGGAGCCTGTATCCGTCATCTAGGGCTGCTTTCGTAGCTTGCATCGATTGAGCAACTGCCTCTTCTAATGTCTTGGGTAGTTCTGCCATAGTCAGTCTTTTACTTAACTTTAAACTTATCTTTGTAGTCAGTCATGAACTCCTCAACAGCACTATTCATTCTGGGGCATAATTACAGGGATCGTTTGATTCCTATTCTTGCGGTAGATCGAAAAGTCACTGTCTAAAGTCAACAGTGTACTCCCAGGGGACAATTCAGCCATCCGTACTAAACAGGCATCAGCACAAGACATTGGTACTGACTGATAACGATTTATCAATTGTTCTATCGGGCCTGCTTCTGCTTGTAAGTCAAATGCTATCTGGATCAGTCCTCTGTTCACCAGCGAAATAACCGCTGCTGAACCTGGATAAACATTTCTCACCAGAAAACAAGCTTCTACAAGCACTGCTTCACAAGTCAATAAAGGTGGCTCAATTCTAGCTAACTCACCCATTATCCAGTTATGAAACTCGTCTGAGCGATCCAGATAAGCTACCAACGGTCCAGCGTCAATCAGCACTTGTCGTTTCATGATGCCTTGGGTCCTTCAAGGTACTTTTTGTTATAGGAAAGATCGCCTATGCCACTTTCCAAACAACCCGCCCATTTCTTGGCAGCAGTCAGAAAAGACACTGGTTCCTTCTCTTGAGTCTGGACTTCTTCGGTATGGAGTTGACTATGTAAGAATAACACAAAATCCAGGACTTCCTGCTGTTTGGGTGAGGGAAGACTTCTCAGCTTTTCGACTATTGTATCTTCAATGTTCATAATTTTGATCTCCTCGCCTTGTTAACATCTTAGCTATTGCTAATTCTGGTCTTAATCTTGCCAAAACTTGCTTGAGTACCATTGCTGTCCAATCGATATCTGCTATTGTGGTATCGCGCCCCAGGGTCAGGCGAATTCCACCCAAGGCAGCAGACTCACTATATCCCATTGCTAGTAAGATGGGACTAGGAGACAGTTTGCCGCTGTGACAGGCGGAACCCGCACTGATGCCAATTCCTGCTAGGTTCATTTGCCGCACCAGGGTTTTCCCCGTGATTCTTTCCGTATCTGTTAGGCAAAAACTGACATGATGGGGGAGGCGGTGCAGCAGATCGCCTGTTGGCACTAAACCCTCTACATCTGATAATCTATCAAACAGGCGATCGCGCAACCCATATAATCTCCGCATTTCCACTGATATTTTCGCTCCTGCCAATTCCGCCGCCACCCCAAACCCGGCAATTGCTGGCACGGCCTGAGTTCCAGAACGCAGTCCTCTCTCTTGTCCGCCACCACCCAATAACGGCATTAACTCCACCCCCGGACGCACGTAAAGCGCACCTGCACCTTGAGTACCGTAAATCTTGTGGCTAGACACAGATAGCAAATCTACTGGTAAACGCTGTACATCTATTGGCAAACGTCCGGCAATTTGCACAGCATCAGTATGAAAAAGCACCGTGCTTCTCCTACGAGAACGGAGAATATTCCCCAATACCTCGATCGGTTGTAAGGTGCCGACTTCACTCTGTCCGTAGATAATCGACACTAACACTGTGTTGGATTGTAAAGCCTCCTCCAAATCTCTAGGATTCACCCGTCCTTGGCGATTCACTGGCAACCGCGTCACTTCCCACCCCTGCTGTTCTAGAAATAGCACTGGCTGTGCGACAGCTGAATGCTCCACACTGGAAATAATCACATGCTGGGGTGTTCTATAATGACGAGTAACGCCCGTAATCGCTAAATTGTCAGCTTCAGTGCCACCAGTAGTGAAGATAATCGAGGCTGGATCGGGTGCATTCAATAATTGGGCCACCCGTATTCTGGCCTCTTCCACTACCGTTGCCCCCCTTTGCCCCCACTGATGTAAGCTCGAAGGATTGCCCCAGAGTTGGGTGAGAACTGATTGCATCGCGGCGATCGCCTCTGGGCTGGGGGGAGTTGTAGCACTGTAATCCAGATAGATTTGCATAAGTCTTGAGTCTAAAGCACGCCGTCTAGGGACGGACTTGTTCAAAGAAGGCGGATATCTTTTTGGACCTCTAGTATATTAGATTTAGCTGCCCGGTTTGCAAACGTTGTAGTCCTCGTGGGACAATACTTTTTGTGGCTCTAGGTTGCTACCTCGATCGCGGCAGATCATCCGGTAATGTCTAGTGATGGGGATGCTGACGATCAAGCGGTTGTGCCTCAGTCGCTTGCCACCAAATTCGGTGTAGTTATTGCAATCAGCCAACCCAGCGATGATCTGCCGCGCCTTGACGACTACATGCTTGGGCAAGGTACTTAAGTCGATGGGATCTTGCTCAAAGGTTGCTTGCCACTCTCTTCTTTGCTCGCGTTTTTGCGCTTGGGTAAGGGCCGCTTTCGCCAGTGCTACCTTCTCCTGCGCACAACGATGACATTTTTGACCGTACCCTCTATGCCCGCAGGCAAAGGTCTTTTTCCTTCTCATCGCGAAACTCCTTTTGGCTTAAAATGAAACCCTGACAGCATTGATGATCTCCGATTAGCACTCCATTTCTGGTATGCTGGCCGGAGTAGATTGCAAATGCCATCAATTATTATCAGATTAAAACAAAATTATCATTGAATTCAAGGCATCCGATCCCCCAAGGACCAGGTGATTGGGGACCGGCGATCGAGGAATGATAAGCAGATGTCAAAATTTTTACCACTACATCTAGTTTCTGCCTTGCTGCTGGGGCTGACTATGGGTTGTCAGAAAGTTCCGCCTGAAAAGACGCGACCAGAACCTTTGCCTCAAGATACTTGGATTGAGGTACATTTTAATCAGTCCCAGTCTGGGGAGTATACGGAACCTTACCGGGAGGTGAGGCGTGAGGGGGACGACCTGGAACGGCTGATTGTTGATACTATTAATCAGGCTCAGTCATCGGTGGATGTGGCAGTGCAGGAGTTGCGTTTGTCGAAAATTGCTCGGGCTTTAGTCTCACGTCACCAAGCTGGGGTCCAGGTGAGGGTAATCTTGGAAAATACTTACTCTCGCCCTTTGAGTGATATGATGGCTGCAGAAGTGGCGGCCTCGGATGGAGGAGATCGCAACCAGGAATACTGGCAGTGGGTAGACCGCGATCGGGACGGAAAGCTTTCGGAAGCGGAAATCAACCAGGGAGATGCTTTGGCGATCTTACGTAATGCTAAGGTTCCCACGATCGACGATACTGCTGATGGTTCTGCTGGCAGCGGTTTAATGCATCACAAGTTCGTCATTGTCGATGGTCGGACCTCGATCGTCGGTTCGGCTAATTTCACTCCTAGTGGCATTCACGGAGATTTTACCGCACCGAACAGTCGTGGCAATACTAATAATCTGCTAAAAATTGAAAGTTACGAGTTGGCACAGTTGTTTAACCAGGAGTTTAATGTGATGTGGGGAGATGGTCCGGGAGGAAACCCGGATAGTCGGTTTGGTCTGGCAAAAACCTGGCGACCTGTAAAGCAGGTGCAGCTGGGTGATAGCCTGGTATCAGTGCAGTTTTCCCCCATTTCCCCTACCCAACCTTGGAGTCAAAGCGGTAATGGACTGATTGCTAAAACCTTGGGTACTGCTAGTAAATCTGTTGACTTGGCCTTATTTGTATTCTCGGAACAGAAGCTGGTAAATGTCTTGGAATCTAACCATCGCCAGGCGGTGGAGATTCGCGCTTTGATCGATCCCGGTTTTGCCTGGAGGAGTTACTCTGAAGCATTGGATATGCTGGGAGTGGCGATCGCATCTAACTGTAAGTACGAAGCTGATAACCGTCCCTGGGCAAGTCCGATCGCCACTGTGGGGGTACCGATTATGCCTCCGGGAGACAAGCTACATCATAAGTTTGCGGTGATCGATGGAGAAACTGTAATTACAGGTTCTCATAACTGGTCGCCAGCGGCTAATCATAATAATGACGAGACCCTATTGGTGATTAAGAATCCGACAGTAGCGGCTCATTTTGTCCGGGAATTTAACCGACTTTATACTGATGCCCAGCTAGGGGTTCCCGCTAGACTCCAGCGTCAACTTCTGGCCCAAGAGCAAGAATGTCCTCAGATAACTACCCCATCTAACTATAACTTAACTGGGCAGAAAGTCAACCTCAACACTGCGACCCAAGCAGAATTAGAAACTTTACCGGGTGTTGGTCCGAAATTGGCACAGCGAATTATCGAGGCGCGACAGCAGAAACCGTTTACTTCTCTAGAAGACTTGGACAATGTATCAGGAATTGGTCCCAAGATGTTAGAGAGATTGGAAAGTCGCGTTACTTGGTAAACATAGTAGAGGATATTTTTGCTCATGATTACCAAGTAAATGACAGAAAGCTGGACAAGTCTCTAGCTTCAAAAATCGGAAAAAGCCTCCCCTGGCGGCGATCTTCTGAGCAAGAACGAACGGAATGTTATAATCTATCCATTATGGCTGAACTAACCATTCAAGTGCCAGATGAACTGGCTCAACGCTTACAACCTCTCGAAAGTCGCTTGCCCAATTTGCTTAGTTAGCTAGTAGACACAGTTTACCCTAGGGAGTCTGCGGCTGAGTTGCTTCTAGCAGTTGCTAGTCCCACTGACGTACCGCCAGTTTATACGGAAGTTATTGATTTTTTAATCAATGGTCCTAGTCCTGAATAAATTGCTGCCTTCAAGGTTTCTTCGATGTCTCTGGGGTAGTGCGGGTAGCGCGTCCCCTCTGAGGGACATCGAAAGCAGCACAAGGGCGTTTGCGATCGCTACTGGAGAAAACCCGGGAAGCAACTCTTGAGCGAAACTGAAATAGCCGAACTAGATCTGTACGAACAGCTAGAGCGTCGGTCCAGTAGAGGGGGTTGACAAAAAAAGAAAATGTGTATATGCCCGCTCGCGCGTTCAGTAGAACAGATTTGGATAAAATCATGATGTCCAGAGGGAGTGAAAGCCAGATATTTTTACGATAATATACTTATTTTTCGGACATACACAGTAGTTGAAATTTGTCAAGTATTATTAATGGACCGACGCTCTAGATAGACTGATAATTTTACTCAAAGCTCGATTCTACAGTAGAGGAAAGGAAAATGGCTAAAGGAGAAGAAATGCTCTTTCTAACTATCGATCAGTTAACATTAATGCCCATGACAGCAGAAGCGATGGAAGACATTTTGAAAAGAACGTCTAAAGGCAAACCATTGATGCTCAGAGCGGCTGACGGATGGCCGTCTTCTCATTTATTGGCAGCGCTGCAAACCTTTTCCAAGAAGTTGAAAAAGGATCCTTCTACCTTAGGTTGGTACGTTTAGACAGTTACCCATCCGAACACAGGTATTATTGGGGAAGTTAGTTTTGGCGGTAAACCAGACTCTAGAGGCCAAATTACGATGAAATACGAAATCGTTCCTGAATACCGTTGTCAAGGGTATGGGACTGAAGCTGTATCCGCAGTGGTAAAATGGGCGTTTGATAAAATTGCCGTCAAGGGAATTGTCGCCTATTGTCCTGAAGAAAATATGCCCTCGGTGAAAATTTTGACCCGTCTGGGAATGCAACGGGTCGAATAGGTTGAAGAACCAGAAATCCCCAATTCACAAGTATGGAAATGGGAGATAACCAGACAAGAATACCGTATGCTGAATTAATTGGGAAAATCAAGATGTGAAAATGAGTCGTTATTTGCGATCCAAGTCATGACTAAACTAGAAATAGACTTCAAGTGTAATCTCCTCCTGAATGTAAGCCGAGAACACAGATTAGAAGCAGAACGCAGGGCGACACAGATTTTCGTGCTAGCATTGTTGGAGATGGGCTCCCTTAATGTTGAAAAAGCGGCAGAAATGTTGGCAATAGATCGTCATGAAGTTGTTCAGATGGCAATCTATCTGGGTATTTCCACTAGAGAAATTGACTCAATGCGACTGTCAATAGATCCAGAGGCGATCGCCTACACCCTGAAAGAAGAGCCAAAGATGTTTAAAACACGTTTTGGCCTGGACAGAGAGGCGATCGCTTACACAAACCGTCAGGCTAATCTGTTTGAGCAGATGCGATCGGATTTATTAGAGGAATATGAGGGTAAGTGGGTGTTTTTTGAAGATGGCAAAGTCCTGGATGCGGACTTTGATCGTCATGCTTTGCTGAGTCGAGTTTATCAGACGAGGGGGAACCAACCCGTGTTTATTACCAAACTGCTTCCCAAAAGCCACAACAGATGGTAAAAGTTCATAGTAGCTCTCCTGATTAATTAACTGTGACCACATACAGCTACACATTTGTCTCGCCCAACATCCCGCCAATTCCTCTGATTGCTGTTCAACTAACAACCCCTGAATCGTCTGCGGTTTTGGTTAATTGCCAAGGTATTCTAGATACGGGGTCTGATGTTACTTTAGTACCGCTGCCATTATTGGTGCGGGTTAATGCTGAGGTGGCGGCACGGGCAATTCGCATTCCCTTTAGCGGGACTGTGACATTAGGCATTTCTTACGATGTCGGTCTGATTTTGGATAGATATATTTATGAAAAAATCAGAGTCTTTGGCTGTCCAGTTGACGAGGTGAACGAATCCCTGATAATTGGTCGCGATCTGATGAATCAACATAACATAGAGTTTGACGGTCTTAACCTGACCTTTACTATTTTTTGAATAGGACAGATCGCAGCTATACTGATAATTAGTGAAGTATTACTGACGACAATCATTACCAACCCATTTCTGCAATTGTTTTGAAGTCTTCTCTAAACTTTTTGACTCCATAATGGATGGGAATTCGACGGCTACCTAGCAAGCGCAGGAATTGGAGTTGATTCATTAAAGATATTACCTTGAACTGGATTCTGATCGACCATGTGGCGGGGCTGATATATTTTCACATTCGGGATGTGTATTTAGGAAACAAACAGATCCATTTTCCATTACAATTCTTTTTACAAGAACCGCTTATCTGGCTGGATTTGATCGATCGGTTTCAGGTTAGCATCGCCTTCGGTCCGAATTTTGCCTATAGCTTGGTCAATGACTGTGTAGAAGCGAACCCACAACGGCAGTGGGATTTATCGTCAATGAAATTCTTCTTGAACGGCGCTGAAGCCATTGTGGCGAAAACAGCGCGGCGTTTTTTGCAACTCCTGGCCCCTCACGGACTGGCTGATGATTTGTTTGTGGAAGTCGGGTCGCCAATTCCCGGAGTTGACCTGCGGATTGTAGATGACCGAAACCAGGTAGTTGCAGAGGGAGAGATTGGCGCATTATAGGTTAAGGGGTTAACGGTAACCTCTGGTTATTATCAGAATCAGGAGGCTAACCAACAGGCTTTCACTGAGGATGGATGGTTCAACACGGGAGACTTGGGGTTTCTCAAAGATGGGCGTTTAACCATTACCGGGCGGGAAAAAGATACAATTATTATTTACGGCGAAAACTATTATAGCCATGATATCGAAGTTGTCGTGGAAGAAGTTGAAGGGGTTGAAGTATCTTATACCGCTGCCTATGCAGTCAGAGAACCTGGGGACAATACCGATCGATTGGCAGTCTTTTTCAGTGCCACTGATACTGAATATTTTTCCTTAAACGTACTGATGCAGAAATTCGGAACAACGTTGTCGAAAGGATTGGAGTGAGTCCAGATTACCTGATTCCGGTCCCCAAAGAGGCGATTCCGAAAACCGCGATCGGCAAAATTCAGCGCCAGGAACTCAGAAAAAATTTTGAAGCGGGTGGGTTCGATCTCCGTTCGTAGTAAGGACTTTAGTCCTTGCCGATCGCCCTCTATTCTCAGGTTTGTAGTCAGGACTTTAGTCCTTGCGATCGCCCTTAGATAAGCGCTCAAGAGGTGCATCCTAAAATAAAACTAAGCAGAAATACTCAGGAGAGAGGAATTATTAAGGTAAGCACATCGAAGACGGAGAATGCGAGGAACATTATCACGCTTCCAACGAGCACCAGAAAGTTTGACACGGGCAGCAACCTGTTTGATTTTGGACTCAACAGAACCCGAACCGATAGTAATGCCCAATTGCCGATATTGGTGATAACAAGGAATGCGGTGGCGATGTTTACTTAGATAAGTTTGAAAATTGCGGGCGCGTTTATTCTTGAGGGCATCAAATTCAGCCATGGCCCTATCAACCCATCCATGCCAGAGAAAGTTTTCCACCCGCGCTAGACGTTGGAGCGACCCGCCAACCTTATAAAGATTTTCCATCAAATGGAACCAATCTAAAACCTCACGCTTCAGGATGGGACGTTTTCCTCCTAGACTCTCGAATACATTCCAGACTCCTGGATGTCCATCTCCCAAACAAGTAAGAAGCCAATCGAAGGGTTGTTTTTCGCTCCATTGTTCCAAAGCATACGGGTCTTGGAAAAAGGCTTCGCAGACTTCACTATGCAGGTTCACTAACTTAGGGATTACCAAAAAATAAATTATCCAAAGCTTGGGGTAAATCCCAGATTATGTAGTAGAATAAGTTTAACGCAATAATCAGCAAGGTTTACACACATGGAATTAACTGATTCTTTAAAAAAATTATTGATTGAAGCCCAAAAACAATTGAAAGGCTCTGCTCGGCGGCGTTTTATGGCCCTCACGGTTAAGGAGCTGGGAACAGGTGGTCAGAATATTGCCGTTCATAGAACTCGGATGGAATCGAGGTACCATCCGTAAAGGAATTCGTGAATTAGATAGTGGTATAACTTGTGTCGATAACTATCCGAGGACGCAAGAAGATAGAAGAACATCTTCCCAATCTATTAGTCGATCTCAAAGCAATCGTAGATGGTCAGAGCCAAATCGATCCTGACTTTAAAAGTAACCGTCTGTATAGCCGCTGTTGCCGAAGTGAGACAACAAATGCTCGAACAAAAAAATTATACTTCGTCAGAATTGCCGGAAACGATTCGCAATCTCCTTAATCGATTAGGCGTCCCAGCTTAACTTGTTCCCTACCCAACTGCCCAGCCGCGATCGCCACTAGATCTGCTGCTTGTAGGTTTTGGGCGATATTCAAGGATTGCTGAGTTAGGTCTATTGCCTCGGACGACTGACCATTTTGGGCGTATAGCTGCCCCCACTTGGCTAATGCTTGGGCTTCCGCGCGGCCATCTTTGATAGTTTGAGCCGATCGCGTAGCGTGCGCACAGCGCAATCGCACCGCTGCTGCCAGCAACCTATTGGTAGCCGACCAATCGATCTGCTGTCCCTGGCGTTCCATGTACAGTAAGCTTTCGGCAAAGTACACAATGTTCTCTATTGCCATGCGACTAGGTGGCAGTGAGAATAGTTGGCTTTGTAATTTCCTGACTATGGTGCTTGCCTCCTGCCACTGTTTTAATTTTACATAAACTCTCAGTTGATTTAGTTCAGCTAACCGTCGATCTTCAGGATTCATTGCCGCTTGTTCGGCCCGTTGAAAATACTCCAATGCCCGGTCTGTTTCCTGTAGATATACGGCTGCATTGCCTAAACTCAACAGCGTCCTACTGACTTCTGCTGTCGCCCCAATCCCCTGGGCCACTTGCCAACTTTTTGTTAAGATCTCCTGACTTGCTTTAATCTTGCCCACCACTTGCAAGGCTATTGACAAACTCCGCAACCCACTCACCTTAACTATCGAATCTGGCATATCGTCCATTTGTGCTGCCGCTGAGAGCAATTGGCCCTCGGCGCGGCGATAAAATCCCAAGCTTTGTAATGCCCTCGCTTGATTGATCCTACTTCCCAATACCCCCGTTTCATCTGCTGCTTCCCGATATAATGATTCGGCTCGTTTCCAAGTCTCCAGGGCCTCTTCAGCTTTTCCCCTTGCTAAGAGTATACTCCCTTGGCTATTCAAGGCTTGGGCTAGTACGATCGCCTCTACTTCTGCTTTGCCTGATCGCAGGATTTCTATGCTTGCTGCTACCGCTGAAGACGCTGCATCCCACTGACCCAATTCTTGATAAGCTATAGATATATAACTCAAGTTGCGACCTATAAAAATTGGATACAAAAAGCTATGATAAAGAGAATTATTTTCAACTCTAATCCCTTAGATGTAACAGCATGAATTGACTTGGGAAACAAATTGGTGATTCGACTAAAACAGGTTTCAACTTGTTTTCTTGTTACTTTTTGTATATATTCAAAACAAGAATATTCTTTTCTTTTTGAGTTCTTTTTTCGCAAAGGTTTTAACATTATACTTGACGAGTCTTTTAGTAAATCCTCTAATTGATAATCATTATAAGCTTTATCTCCATAAACTATTGAATTTGATGGTAAGTCAAAGCCAAAAGATTGCAAAACTTTAACATCATTATAACTACCAGGATCTAGATAAAATTCTATTGGCTTTCCATTTTTGTTTACCAACATATGAACTCTTAATCCATAAAAATAACGTTTTTTACTGGCAATATACCCTCGATATTCTTCCTTGTTATAAATTTGGCATCTATCAATCCTAATATTATCACATACTGGCACCGGGAAACTATCAAGAATATATTCTTGACCCGGATTGAGCTCTTTAAATGTTTGAGCTATAACTTGGAAGAAAAACATCCAAATTGGTTCCTCAATATTGTGTAATCGACGATTGAACCTACTTTTACTTAACAGATTTTTTATATACTTGTGTTGGACCATAAATTGACAAGAGCGATCGTGGTGTCCTCCGAAAAAATATGCAGCAACTAATCCGACTGTCATCACTTCGGCATTGTTCATTTTTACTTGTGGATCTTTTTTTATATTTAACGCTTTTAGTAGCTCGTCACAAAGAACAAAAATTGTTGTAATCATATCTTCCATCATCTACATCCCCCAGCAATTAACTATTATTTTAGTACATTATAACCTATAAACAGCCAACCCGCCGTCTAGCACAAAAAAAATATAATTTTGTATCAAAAGCTACGAAATATTCCAAATATCTGTAAAGTCTAAGTGGGTAATTCATATTTTTTTTAATAGGTCGCAACTTAGGTTATATAGATCAAGCTCAGAGCCCGATTTTCCCGATCGCCTTTTGCCCCGTAGGTTTGGGCAGCTGCTTGCCAAGCTGTTGCTGCTTCGGCGAAACGTCCAGCTTGATAAAAGCTTCTACCTGCCTGCACGCGATCGCCCCTTCTCACCGACAGGTCATCAATCCTCGGGGCTTCCTGGGACACTCCCACTGCCGGGGTCATTCCCATTGTCATCGCGATCGCTCCTAATCCTAATAATACTGTTAACTTATTCATTTGCCTAACAAACAATTTTCTCTTCTCAACCTTCTTGCTAGTAACATCCCCTAACACCACCCCACATCTGGGAGCAACGATAATCCATGCACGTTGCAAATGAAAAATTGCGTATACGCAGTGCGCGTATCGCTATGAAAAATGGAGCAATTCTCAATTTTTCATTCCCAATTTTCCATTTTCAATTCACCAGATGCACTCCATCATCTTTATAACTTTTCAATCGTGACCAATCCACCTTCTGTGAACTGCACTACAAGTTCATAGTCTGACAAGAGGGCAGTTCCAATCAGGGGGCGAGACCCTGTAGCAAAAACGCGAACTTCTTGCTCTTCTCCATCCCAGAGAATAGTAGCTTCATGTACGGGCAATCTAACTTCACTGTTGTCTGCCAGATTTGCAGACATCTCATACAGAAAAGGCAAGTTTAATAATGCAACTGCCTCTGGTGGCAAGCAGAGAGCATCCGTAAAACCTGTATCTATGACAAACTCAATCGCCATGTCTGGTCTATCGAAAAGGCGAAGCACGATAGTAACCCTTGCATATCCATCAATGACAATTCCAGATATCACTTATAAGTCTTCTCCATAATCCCACCACCAAAAGAAGCAGCAACATTGTAACCAATTTTGATCCCGAATAGTCGAGCGTAGGGATTTTTTTTGCGCAAATATCGTGCCGAAGGCAACCCAGTTTTGTCAACCCCGTATTCCCCTGTTTCTATATCAATTATCACCATCTTACCGATATTTTCTTCTCGCTCTACCGACCCACGAATTTTATTGTCGTATAACTCTTTCGCTCGCCTTGCAACTTCTGCGCTACTTAATAATATCGCTTCCATAGTCTTGCTCCTTTCTAACTGCTGAAATCTCTCTATTCTACCTCAATCTCAAATTATTGTATCATGAGATACTTCCTATTTCGCTTATCTCCATATATTTGCGCAGAAAATGCGAATCATAAGTGCCCGTAGCGCTAGCTGTTGCTGCTTGGGCGAATAGCTGGCTGCGATCGCCTGTTCCCACCGGTAGTCACACGATCGCCGGTACTTCCAATTCATCTGCGCTAGCTAGAGCGTCGGTCCAGTAGAAGTCGTTGACAAAAAAAAGAAAATGTGCATCTACTAAAATTGGTAGCGTCAATAACAATTTTGAGCCTTCGGAGCGAGTTCCCACAGGGCCATGAGTGAGGAACGGGAGACGAGCAGAAGAACGATTTTCCGATCTCAGCACAGATTGTTAAATTTGTCAAGCATTATTAATGGATCGATGCTCTAGCGTGAGAGAAGCTGTCCCCAGGGGAGTCCCTAACAGTTTAACTTCCACATGATTTACTCTATCATGTTTTCTCCAGCCACGCCAACTTTACGAGCAAATGTGAAAAACTTGGGAAGAATGCAGATTTTTTTAATTGTCTCGTAGGGTATTCGAGGGAGTTCCATTACATCTGACCATCCCAGCTTGCATTTGGGCCTGATGCACCTGCGGGTCAAACACCAATTCTATTGTACCATCATCGCGTACTATCCAACGGTTTGCCTCTACTATCGCCCTTGAGTTATATCCCATAGATTCTACTTCCCGGGACTGTATGTTTGTGCCCCGAAATGCTCCTATCTCCCGTAAATCTGCCCAGGGCCGATCGCTCCTGAGTACCTGGGAAGGGTTGGCAGCACGCGCTCCCCTGTGATGGTAATCGTTCCTCCCCGATCCGAAGCCCCTTCTTCAACATTGGCTTCAATCTCTGTAATGTAATTGGGGGATTCTTTATTTATTTCTACTTCTGTCGCCCTATATATCTCGACTCCCCCTCCATTTTTTGCTCCTTCTGTATTTCTGTAGATCCTCGAACCACTTTGCAAGGATACGCGATCGCCTTGCAGTTGCACCGTTCCCGCACCTTCTCCACTCACATCTATGAAAGCATCGTTGCGCAGCTCTATATTTCCCATTTTTCCCACGGTTGGTTGGGTCTCTAATGTTAATTGACCGTTCTTTGAGGAAATGGAGATCGTCCCAGAAGAGGCCGCCGTTAATTCTACCCTTCCCTCTGGAGCAACGCTCGCACCTCCTTCATATGTAATATCTTTTCCCACTAAAGCCAGGGTTTGTCCTCTGTTCGCGTTGAGTCCCTCTGTCGAGCTATTAACAATATTTCCGGGGTTGGGGCCTAATTGCAAGCCGACAGGAACGCTAATGGTTAATAATGGTTGTGACTGCGGTGCAGTTGCACTGTAGAAACTGCCATCTTCAAATAGCAAGCTGTTGGCGCTACTGCCAAAAAAGGAACCGCCGATATCCAATCGGGCGTTCGGTCCAAATATAATCCCACTGGGATTGAGTAAAAATAGATTGGCACTGCCATTGGCCCGAATTAATCCATCAATGTTGGAAATATTCCCACCCGTGACCCGGGTGAGGATGTTGTCTATACTGGTAGCATTGTTGAAAAATGCTTCACTGCCGGTGGGGACGGAAAATTCCGAGAAACTATGAAACAGGTTGCTACCTGCTGTAGTTCCCCCTTCTATCTTTACCACATTAGAGTTGGGGGTAACAATGTAATTGTTGGGCAACGTGGCATCCGGCACTATTTGCGCCTGTCCAACCGGTGTGAACGCTACCGATAGCAGCAAAGCGCTTGTAACTGTTGAAGTTTTATAGAGGTGTTTCATGGTACATTTAGAAAGGCGTGCCTCTTCATGCTGATAAGTCTCGCAAGTCAGCCCAAGGGCGATCGCTCCTGAGTACATCTGAAGGATTGGGTGGCAAACCTCCCCGTCTGGTGACCGTAAAGCTAGAGCCCACAGCTACCGCACAACCAACACTTAATTGATTGCTAGGATTTACCACATTTTCTGGCAGTTTCACCAATCCAGAAGTGGTATCTACATTAGGATTAATAATTTTGACAATCCCATCTAGACCCAACTCTGAAGTTGCAGTAATACTGCTATCGGGTGAGACAAAAATTCCTTCAACTGTTATTTGCACATTGCCTCCCGCACCAAGTTCGGCATTGGCACTAATGCTGCTATTGTTGATGAGAGCTAAGGTTTCCGTGTCAATGGTGATATTGCCTCCCGTTGCTTCAGCAGTAGCATTACCACGAATGCTACTGCCACGGTGCATTTGTATGCTATCTGTATTGAGGGTGATGTTACCCCGATCGCCCGATCGCACTTCCGAACTCAAGCGACCGTCTGCATCCAAATCGATCAGATCGGCTGTAATATTTAAGTTACCTGCATCTCCCGTTCCCTCGCTGCTGACCGTAATTTCTCCGCGATCGCGCACCCGCAGGCGATCGGCAGTAATATCGATGGAGCCAGCGGCAAAAGCGCTTGTCGATTCTGCCGAAATCGAACTGGAAGAATCGCCAGAAATACCTTCGACGAGAATATCGTCCGCGCTTCGATGTCTCCGGAGAGCGCTACTCGCACTACTCCGGAGACATCGAATATTCAAGTTCCCAGCTACACCACCACCCCCAGTCGCAGCAGCAATATGTCCGCCATCAAACACTCGCAGGCGATCGGTCTCTAAGGTAATGCTGCCGCCCGAAGCCGTAGAACGAGACCCCACCGAAGCCGAGATGCCGCTACTGGTGCCAAAGAAATCCACCAAAGCACTGCTGACCTCAACATTTGTCGCCCGAATGTCAATATTTCCCGCATCTCCTCCGCTTTGGGTGGTGGAGGTAATTTGCCCTCCTTCTGCTAGCCGCAGGGTATTCGTTTCCACAGTAATATTACCCCCGCTTCGATGCCTTCGGGATGCTTCGCAAAGACCCCTCAGGCATCGACCGCTACTTCCAGAAGTATTTACTAAGGGAGAAGATTGGCTAAAAATGCCGCTAAAAAAGTCTCCCGTCGGGTTCGTGCCCGCAATTTCTAATGTATCCCTTACCCGGAGGACAATATCCCCAGCATCCCCAAGCTGGGGTCGAGCCTATTGTCACCTCCCAACCCTCCCTTTCGGAACCGTGCATGCGACTTTCACCGCACACGGCTACTGGGTAGATGCCCTTGTCCTAGATAGAATTACTCAGGATTACTCCCTTTGTTCCTTTCTTCATGCAATTTCACCCCTTATGGTTAGTCTCAGACTACATATATGCCCAATTCCGGAAGGTTCGCGGGGGATAACAGTACCAACCCATATTATCCGCTCTTTACTAACGTTTACCTAATTTATTAGGTTCTCCAAGTTTTACCCGGTCAGGTCTTTAGTCCAACACTCATTACCTAGGATTTCTCCTGGTCTATAACATTAAGGTTACTTTCACCCAAAGATTCTATCTATCACCGACCCACGTCAGCATATCCATAGGTGTTACCCCAGGCGTTCGCTTCTTGGGCCATCTCTCTTCTCATGGCTTGCGCTTTACATCTAACTTGTCCAAATGAGGACAGCTCATGAGAAGTTACTTCGTTCCCTGGTCTCATTTCACGATATCCTTAGACCCTCACTTTACCCCGGTAGTTCTTCGAGCACGATATTGGTCAAAGTCCATAACCAATACTAACTACTTTTCCCTTTTGGGCCAGCGCATAAAGCCTTATTTCGCTGGTTCTACATTACGAGGCTTACACGAGTTTGTTTCTTCTGATCTTAGACATCTTTCCTAGCGGCGTCACTGATTTAGACTATCAGCTATCCTACATTTAAGTCCTCGCTTAGCACCGCGACGATGTGGCTCCGCAGCACCTCACGCGGTTACCCCCATGCCTAGGGAGAGGGAATTTAACCCCCATGAGTACCAGAGTTCCTAGTTTCCTAGGCTAGCGTTCCGTATTTGACCACGTTAGGCTATAACTCATCGCACGGACTATTTGTACTTGTTTGCACCCGCCCTTCGTCTAGCAATTGGATGCGAGTTGTGTCAATGGTGATATTTCCGCCATCACCTCCTTGACCGATGTTGGACGCTAAAAAACCGCTAGCATTAAAACTGTCTGCCGTTGCTCCAATGGCCTGAATTTCATCCATCGTTACTGCTGTTCGTCACGGCTGCCACAAACCCTTGATTTGAGAGGTTGAGGGTTCCTTGGGGATTGTTAATGGTAATATTGCCCCCCCTGCCACTGTTAGGAGTAGCCGAACGAGTTAAAATCCCGCTAAATTGTCCTCTGGAGCTAAACCCAGAAATTGATATTTCTCCCGCTGCCTCAATTGAAATATTGCCGGAAGTTTCTGGGGCGGCAGTTACGGTTTGAATTCTCGAACCCCCCGTTACTGACAGAGAACCGGTATTCAGTTCAATATTACCTCTATTTCCCACTGCCCCCAAGGCAACATCATTGGCAATAGTACTCCCTGAGTTCAAACTCGTGCTGTTGAAAACATCAATTTTGATGGTTCCTCCATTGGTATTTGGGTCGTTTCCCCTCGCAGTTAAGCCAGCGTTCGCTGTACTAGACCTTAAACTCAAGTTAGCTGCATTAATTGCAATTGTACCTCCTGTAGCGGAGGTGACATCTATTTGGGTATTGTCTAGCTGAATTTCTCCTCCCTGGGTTGCATCCGATAGTGCTACTTCTCCACCCGGTGCCAGTAACCTAGCACTATCCAGGTTCAGAGAGCCTCCTGCAAAGATCAGATTTTTTCTTGGTTTTACTGCTAGAGTAGAACCATTAACTCCCACGGGTTGGGGATTATTTCCCCATTGCAAACCCAGGGGAACATTTATCGTTAGCAAGGGAAGTGCTTCCGGGTTGGTAGCGCTGAATGTCATGCCATTTTTAAAGACTATACCCTGGGCGCTACTGCCCAAGAAGGAACCGCCGATATCTAGTCTGGCGTTCGGTCCAAATATAATCCCATTGGGATTGATTAAAAATAGATTTGCCCCACCATTGGCGCGAATTAAGCAATCAATATTGGAAATGTTGCTCCCTGTGACCCGGGTGAGGATGTTGTCGATATTAATGGCATTGTTGAAAAATGCTTCGCTGCCGGTGGGGACGGAAAATTCCGAGAAACTATGGAACAGGTTGCTGCCTGCTGTGGTTCCTCCCTCAATGGTCATCACATTGGAGTTGGGCGTGACAATGGAATTATTGGGCAATGTGGCATCTGGCACTATTTGTGCCTTGCCAACCGGTGTGAATGCCACCAATAGCAGTAAACTACTAGCTACTGTTGTTGCTGTTTTATAGAGGTGTTTCATGGTACATTTATCGGGGGATTTCCTTTATATATTCAGCTGACAAATATTATAAATAAAATGTAAAAAACTTGGAAGATTCAATATTATTTTAATCTGTCCGGCCCGGAATGGGACCTGGAGACGATCGTGTAAGTGAAAACCCGGGTTTTCTCAAAAACCCGGGTTTCTGAATTCACAACTGTTGGGTTAGGCAAGTGGACGATCGCCGTTAATCGCGAAGCAAATGTAAAAAGCGGCGAATCAGACCAATAGTAATAGCAGGAACTTCCAGCTGAGGGGTCAACCCGACATCTTCGAGCTGTTGAAATTCCCGGATTGCCTGGGGATTCAGTGCGGCCAAACGCTTGCCAATCTCTGGACCTGTAAACTGGGATTTCTCTCCCCAGATGATGGCAGTTGGCACGTTCAGCTGAGCAATATAGGCAGACAAATCGAAGCACAAATCCCCGCGTAAGAAGGCAAGTGCGGCATATTCGGCATTCGGTTGTTCGGCTGATTCCAGGTAGGCGTCCGCGATTTCTTCATATATCCGATCGGGACTGGCAAACTGGCGGGAGAACAGAAAGCTGCGAATCCCTCCACTGGTAGCAATACCGGTACTATAGAGCAAGCGGTCCAGAATGGGGGTGCTGGCCAGTTGAGCAAAGAAGCTGCGGGAGTAATCTTCTCCAAAATCAGACAAACCCGCAGGCGCAGTCAAGATCAGGGACTTAAATAAATCTGGGCGGGTAATGGCCGCTCTGATCGTAAAAGCAGCTGTCAGAGAAGAAGCAATTACCGCAGTCGGTTCGCTACAGGTTTGCTCCAGAAACTCAATAATCGTCGTCAGATAATCGTCAATCTGGTAATTGCGTTCTGGATGCTCCGATCGTCCCCATCCAATTAAATCTGGAGCCAAAATGCGATAGTCCCAGGCAAAAGCAGGATAGACTTTTGACCACTCGTAAGCCGAGGAACCACCGCCAAAGCCATGGAGAAATACCAAAGTTGGTAAATTATCCCCATTGGAGGGTTGCCTTGGCGCTTCAGTTGCGGTATAATATACCATCCTGCCGATGGAGGTGACAATTGATTGCTGGCCGAAGCCTGGTGGCAGAAACATCCACTAATCCTCAAAAAACTGGTTGATTTGTTCCGATCCTGCCTTAATTTTCCCCTCTTATACCAAATGCATTGTCAGCGGTCAGTTGTCAGCGTCATCCCGTTTCCTCGGCCTGGTGGCCACTGGTAAGGTACGCGGTCGCTACCACCTGCGATCCGTAGAAAATATTCCTGCCAAAAATTGAAAAATCTCAGAGAATCTTCTATATTGGGGGGTATCACCCATCATCCGTAAATACATTAAGATAAAGATGGTGTCTAGTTACATCATCAAAAAGGGGGCATCCTTATCTGCATAAATATTATTAAATGACATTTATTGAGTAGATAAATTGGGCTTCTAGAGCATAATAGAACGTTTTTGTTCTCCAGATGGTGGCTTTAAGAAGAGATTAAGGTTGGGGAGCTAGAACCGTAGATATATGGAGGATGATAGGTTAAAAATGACTGCTTTTAGTAAGTGGAAGGATGGGATGAAAGAAAAATATAGTCTTCAATTTGACGATCGCGACCTGTGGGAAAGACCGGCACGTGAGGCTTTTGTATTTGGTAAAGTAACAACGGAGAGAGTCTCATTGCTGGAAAAAATTCAGGTACAAGATTCCGTGTCTAATTTACCTGCACAAGCGGACGGGCCCCCGAATGGCTCGGGTACTGCACGGAAGTGCATAGCCTTAAACTTGGAAAAACTCAAATCTTTTGAAGTGCTAGACTGGCAGTTTGCCGAATTGGGGGTAACATTTACAAATGCGATCGTCCTACAGCCGTCTAATCCAGCTTTTCCACCCCGGTCTGGTACGATGGTATTAATCAGCGGTCCCAGAAGCGGCTGGCTGGAAGCTTCCTTCCGAGAACCAGTCTCTTGCGTCAGCTGCTTTGTCACCAGTTCCCGGCAGATGGTTCTTCTGCTTACGATCTCGACGACCAGCTGCTGACCCAAGTGGAAATTCCTGAGTCTAATTTAGCAGGATCTAAATTGGCGATCGGGCCCAACAGCAACCTGATATTACAGGTGCCGAACATCCGCCGAATTACCTTCTACGCCTTTGACGGTCAATTCAGCATCAATGACTTCAAATTTTCTATCTAGGGATGGCCAAACCTGACAACCTGTTAATAAAATACAGCAGTCGTTTGTTTGCGGATCCCATGGAACGAGAGCAATTTGTTAACGCCTTAACTTCTCCGACTTGCGAACAGGTTGCATTCTTTAGTGCCGAGAAAAGCCTACAAAAGATCTGTTTTCTATTGATGTGGCTCTGAGTTGGCAGCCTCAGTTTGTAGATCGCTTAACCCCGTCAGTCAGGCCGGGAAAACATTACTTACATATCAGTGGTGCATACTACTGTCTCGACTTTTCTTCTGTCTTTGCTGCTACCACTCTATTAGCAATTCCTACTCCTGTAAAATTAGTCTTGGATGTCTGTGCTGCCCTTGGAGGTAAGAGTATCTTTGCCTGGAGAGCTGGAGAGCCTGAATTACTCCTATGTAATGAAGTGATTGTGCTGCTCTGATCTCTAACTTAAGGCGGTGTAAAATTCATCGGGCTGCGGTTATGAGTCTGGATGCAAAAATCATGGCAGAAATAATAGCAAAAATGGCAGGTTTGGCGATCGTAGATGCTCATTGTAGCGGTCAATCTTTACTTGCTAAAAGAATAGCAAATCCTGGATGTTTTCATCCGGCCATTATTAATAAAAATGCTAATCGTCAAAAAATAATCTTAGCCAATAGCGCTCAGTTAGTCGCAAGGCTATCTTGCTTATATGACCTGTACCTATGCGATCGCGGAAAACGAGCAGGTATGTGCGTGGTTTCTGAACAGATTTCCTCAGTTTGTGCCAGTAGTTGTGCCCGATCTGGTTCCATATCAATCTCATCTGACCCACCTACCTTGCTATCGGATCTGGCCTCAATCTGGTCTGGGTGCAGGTGCCTTTACGGCCCTGTTTCACAATACAGAAGAGGGAAAAAGCGCAAGCATCCCTGATGATTTTTGGTAACATTCCCGTTTAAATTATTTATAAGCGAAGAACGAGATATATCTCTATGAAAGCTATAGCTGCTCGATCCTTGTCTGTAATTCTATGAGATCGGAATGCTGAGTGATGTCAAGCTGAGTAATTGCCCAATCAAAAAAGCTCTTTAGAGAAATGTAACTAGGTTCTTGTTTTTGCATAGCCTTTTGAATATCTTTGCCGTGAAACCAAGTCAAATACTGCTTCTGTTCCCAAAACTCCGATCGAGCAAACTGCTGTTGATAGATAGCAAGGCTCTCTTCAAACTGAGCTCGTGTAATCGTTTCAATAGCCTGTTTAAATTCGTCAATTAATTTTAAGGCTTTAGTTTGACAATCTTCCAGAACTAATGAGGCCGGAAGTTTGCCACTACCACCTGTCCATGTGGTTTTGAGGTGTGTCCGTGCGGCGCCCGTGTTTACCAAGTCCGATAATGCCCATTTTACAGCTTGATACTCTTGCAGTATGCTGGCGCTAGCTTTAATCCATTCTGAAATGGTCTCCATTCCAGGGGAATCTCCATGTCCCCATTTAGAACTGGGATTTTCCTGCTTTTCTGTATACTTGGCTATCCAATAGCTGTGAATTAGATTAGCATCTAAAAGATAGTTTTCCACGCAAGCACGATGAGTCAGAAACCTCCGTGGTTTGTCCAGTTCCAGTAATTGGATATTGGTAGTAGGTATACTGTCGAAATCCCGATCGCGGAAGATGATATATCGCTGTTCTTCTGCTTCATCTGGAAAAAAGTAACCCCGAGCAAAAACGGAAAAAGTAAACTTACCACCTGCTGCAACAATTGCAGGTCGATCTCCGGGCAGGCGATCGACTACTCTTTTAAGCAACCTGGCGTCTAAACTAGATTGCTTGCCTTCACAAAAAATAATTTTTTTCCCACTAACGACACTCATAATTATCCCTCTATGCGGATGATATTTTCCTCGGGCACTAATGCCTCTACATAATCAGAGTGCGTTGTAATGATGAATTGATTATTTTCACCTAACTTGGGCAATGCACTCAGCAATGCCTGTTGCATTGGCGGGTGTAAGTGCAA
The DNA here is from genome assembly GCA_963921275.4 of uncultured Hormoscilla sp. Taxonomy (GTDB): domain Bacteria; phylum Cyanobacteriota; class Cyanobacteriia; order Cyanobacteriales; family Desertifilaceae; genus Hormoscilla. The sequence goes on from OZ001293.3 coordinate 1,736,981, forward strand.
CTCTATTTCATCAATTAAGATAACTGAATTATGAATATTCCAACTGGCAAAGTCCATTAACATGGGAAATACAGCACGTTCTCCCCCAGACATCTCAGAAATTTCATACTGGTTTTTACTGTCGTAAAGATAAAACCAGGGTTCGCTGAAGATTTCATCGATATTCTCTCGGGGGACAGGACCTTCAAAACTACGATCGGGAAAAACTGCTTTTAATCTCGATTCTATTTCAGCATACAAGTCCTTTTGTCCCGGTCGAAGTTTCTGAAATTTTCCACTTTCGATATCTTGATGAAATTGCCGCAACTTGGAAAGGCGATCGCGCAAGAAATTCTCGGTAATTTCCAGTCGGATATCGGAGTTTTCCAGGGTGAGGCTTGTGGAAGTTCTCTGTTCTGTATACCAAAGGACTGTGCCCACCTGCTCGAACACCTGGAACCCTTCAGAACGAAGCAGTTGCTTGGCATATTCTCGTCCTTTGAATTGAAAGAATTCCGCAGCGGTATTTGCTTGCACGCGATCGCGTTGCCATCGGAGCTTGACAATATGCTCTTGGGCAGGAGAAGATAAGTCGTGCCCCATCTGAAGTAATTTCTGCTGGAACTCGCGGACTGCTTGCAGTTCTGGGGATGAAAACTGTACCTGTAGAGTAACTTCCGGTTCAAAACGTCCCCAGTTGCTGCTAATCAGTTCGTAGTTAAAGCCCGGCCATTCCAAGTCAGATAGTTTTTTCAATCTCCCAGTTGCTACCCCCAATGTTGCCGCGATCGCCTGTAAAATGCTTGTCTTTCCCGCACCATTCATGCCGATCAAAACGATCAGATCTTTGGCTAATCCTGTTTCTGCATCGGTAAAATCGAATACTGGGGGCTGACGAAATCTCTTGAAATACTTTAACTCGATAGATTGAATTTTCATAAGCTGTCCCCGATCGCCTGCACTGAAGAACCATCTGCGGCCTATTTTACTACAAACTAGCTGGCCGGATGTGCCAGCAGTGCCAGCGGTACTGGAGGAGATCGGGCCATATCAATCTCACCCCCTCGCTCCGGAACCTCCTCACTACTGCCGGTGTATACAGGCCAGTTTCGCAATACAGAACGGGGCTCCGGATCGACCTGTATCCCTTTACCATATATTATCCACAAAAGCAAATATCTTAGATTTTTTTAACCCCTAGAATATTTATATGCTATGCTCTGGTCTATAACCAGGCAACAAAAAGCTAGGTTTATTTAAAAAAAATTAACATTTAGTAGCACAATTTAATAAAACCAGATCCCATGTTGCTTTCAGAAACCACAACTCAACCAGTTAACAGCACCCCGTCGCGAAGGAAGAGCAAAGTTGCTGACAATAAAATAGATAGCACCTTCTCTAAATCCAATCAGCGCATGCTCGACATTCTAGAAAGCATCGCAGATGCAATTTTTGTCTTAGACCAACAGTGGCGGTTCACATATCTGAATGGTCATACAGAGTCACTATGGCAAAGGAACTGCGTACAACCCAAAGTCAGTTGGTGCAGAACCAGACCATGTCTTCTCTAGGTCGCTAGTTGCTGGTGTGGCCCATGAAATTAACAATCCTGTTAACTTCATTTACGGCAATGTGGTCTATGCGAAGGAATATGCTCTCGACCTGACGCGCCTGGTTAATCTGTATAGTCAGCATTGTCCCCAGGCAGTACCAGAGATTGAAGCAGCAACTGATGAAATTGATATCGAGTTCATCGCTGCTGACCTGCATAAACTATTAGATTCGATGAAATTGAGGGCTGAACGCATCCGCAATATTGTCCTGTCCCTGCGCGCAATTTCTCCCGCCTGGATGAGGATGGGTTAAAGGCGGTCGATATTCACGAAGGGATTGACAATACTCTGCTGATCGTGTAGCATCGCCTGCATCCTCAGCCGACAGGAAGAGATCGGGAGATTCAAGTCATCAAAGATATGGGTATTTGCCCTCTGTAGAGTGTTACCCAGGACAGCTGAATCAGGTGTTTATGAATGTCCTGAATAATGCGATAGATGCTTTATCAGGTTCATTTGTCATCAGCAAATAATCTGGGAAAAAGGCAGAGTATGCTGCTAAGAGTGGCGGAAGTGGAGTTCAGAAAGCCCCCAAGATTTGGCTCGGGACTGAGGTGCTGAAAAAACATTCCCGCGTGGCTATCACAATTAGAGACAATGGACCCGGAATAGCTGAAGAGATCCTATCACGCATATACGATCCCTTCTTTACTACTAAACCTGTGGGTGAAGGTAAGGGATTGGGTTTATCTATCAGCTACAAAATTATTGTCGAGAAGCATCATGGCATCCTGAATTGTACTTCCCAACCTGGAGTTGGGACGGAGTTCGCGATCGAACTCCCTATCTTTCGCCGCCATAAATAGGCGTCGTTCGTAGTAAGCACTTTAGTGCTTCCCGTTCGTAGTAAGCACTTTAGTGCTTCCCAGGCGCGAAAGCGCCTAGAGGTTGGGTTGAGGCACGGATGCTGTTGGCGAAATCAGTTTAATTCTCTGAAACCCCTTTTCTACGGTAGACAGCATCAACGATAAATTTGGCTTTCTCCCAATTCGCCAACAGCATCAGGCACGAAACCCAACCTACAGATTAATTATAAATCAGATGGTTGGGAATTATAGTTTGTCATGATGGTAGATCCGAGCGCGTATCTAAGTGAAGATACTTTGCAAATTATGTTTAGCCCGATCGAACTCCGGCACCTGCCAACTGGGAACGAGGGGACGATCGAGTTCTTGGGAGTTCAGATAGACTGGATAGCGCAATTCAATTTGTAAAGCTTCTACCTGGGGAGGTTGGCCGTAGTTGCGGACAATGTAACCTCCACTAAACACTTTGTTACGAACAATTTGATAGTCCCTGGCCCTAAAAGGGACAGTTGCGATCAAAAACTCCGAACAACTCCGCTCGTTGGCATTTCCCAAGCAAACATCATCGACGATCGGTCCCAATAAGCTTGCAAATCTAACAGATAGACTTTACCAAATTGCTCGCTAGACTGATGTAGCAATTGCTGAAGTTGTTGATGATAGGGTCGATAATATTGCTCGATATAGCGACTATAGATTGCTTGTAAAACGGTCACGCCCAGATCGGGCAATAAATCGTAGAGTTTGTCAAGCTGCCAGTCTTGGTTGGGGAGGTAATGCCGATGTTCTTCCCTCAATTGTAAAGCCATTTCGGAGGGAATCAATAGTCCGCTGTGGGGAATACTGGCAATAATGGGAGATCTTTTAGCTTTGGGGGTGTGGAGAAGATGGGATCATGTCAGTGGTCAATTGACAATTGTCAATTCTGAGTGATTTTGGGTTAAGATAAGAGATGTAGTTATCCAAGAAGTTTATGAAATTAGAAAGGCGATCGCCCCAGATAGTGAACCTCAAATGGGGACAATTATAAATTGAAGGGAAGCAGTATTTTAAGGATGTTAAACTTTTCCCAGGAAGTTCCCGAGAGTGGGATTGGCGCGAGATCGGTACTCGTCATTCCCCGGGAATTCAAAGCACGGATGTCGCAGAAATTCTCGATAATGGTGCTACCGTTGTGGTTCTCTCTAAGGGAATGTGGGAGTAACTCCTCACGGCAATAGAGACAGCTTATTGAGAATGTAGAGCGAGCCATTCGGTATGGTGCAAAAATTCAGGGGGTAAAATCGCACCCCACCCTTGCAGTATAAAGATTTCAGCTCTCAAGGCTATGGTACAACTTCCATACGGCTGATTTATTTGAGCTCCGCTTGGGGTATGCTAGCTTATATGACCTTTACTGCTACACTACAGACCGAGGAGCTGACATTCGCCGTCAGACGAGATGGCGAACTATGTGCTGCTGGGGTAAAGCAGCAGCAACTCATCAAAGAACAGCAGGCTAGAATTGAGAAGCAACAGAAAGAACTGGAGGCTCTCAACGAAGAAAACTTACAACTCAAGAACGAGCTGGACAAACTGAAAAATCGGTCGTCTCAAAACAGTTCCGTTCCCCCTTCACAAGACATTGTCAAGAAACCTTCTGATAAAAGCAAGCGCAAAAAAGGAAAAAAGCGCGGTCCCAAATATAATCACTGTGGCGGAGACATCGTACTCGCACTACCCCTCGCGCATCAAGCGGCCATATTCGCCGGGAGCCCAGAAACCCGGTTTTGCCGGAATTACCGAGTTTCTTAATTTTGCCATTGAGTTGCTAGTTCATCCAGGTGCTCACATCCACTGCTAGCTTTTGACCTAACCGCAGTAGCTGATGACTCTGGGATAAGTCTAGCTTGGTTTCAGAAGTAGCACAGATTTCGACGCTATTCTTTGATGATGCTTGAGTGAGCAAACACCGAGGCACAATCCGACTGTGGAGACAGTTGAAGTAAAGTTTCTGACAGCGATCGAGTGAGATACCGAGATTGAGCCTTCGCCCACTTCAATCATCCTCTCCAAGCGTTGGATATCTGCAGAAACCGCAGAGTTACCATCATGCATTATATACCAGAGAGTGCGCAAAATCATTCGTTCCAGGGTTTGCTTACCGTCGGCAACCTTCAGCTGACAATGGAGTTGATTGGCTTCCTTGGCGATCGCCTCCAGTTCGGCCAGGTGAGTCAACCCTAACTGGCGGTCGCCATTAGCTTGTTCTAGGGCCCGTAAGGATACCTGACAGCGATGAGACAGAGCAATTTCTGCGGCGACTTGCAACTCTGGGGGAACTGGCAATTCATCTCGGTGGAATGCCATCAGGACACCATAGTTATCTCGGTAAACTTGGGTGTAGAGTTGATCGACACGGGTGAGAGTTTCTGCGGTTAATAACTGCATGATCCGGTGACGTTCCTCAGCAAACAAGTTCCGTAAGCTAAAGGAGTGATCGTCTCCAAACAGCTGTCCCATGGCCAGGATAGCATGAGCAGCACTGGCATGTTGCAGGGCATTAAATAGCGAGTTTTTCAGCTGACTGTAGGCGAGGCGTCCGGAAAACTGTTGAATGCAGCAGTGGAAATCCCAGCCACCCAAATGCAAGACAGCAAACACACAATGATTCGTTTCCCGGGTAATTTCTGACTCCAGCTGTAACTGTCCTACGGCGAGAGTCATTGCTCCCATCCGTTGCAGCTGATAATCTAGCCGATCGGTCCTGTAGCAGTAGAGGCGATGGCTCTCGGGATAACTATAGAACAGGGAACTCATGGCGTAATCAGCCGCCACTTGTTCTAAGCTAATCTGGGCCGTAGCCACTAACTGACGATAGACAGCCTCACCATCACCGAAGAATTCTACATTGCTGGGTGCTGAAGCAAGGCGCTTGATAAATTCTGGTTCCAGCATGGTACCCGCCACATCTCCAGCTAGTTCGATCGCCCGGGCCGCATAGCGCAGAATTTGCACTCCTTCGGGACGGGACAATTCTTCAAAAAACCAACCGCAACTGGTGAACATCAACAAGCTGTGACGCTGCATTTCTAACAGGCGTAAGGCGTCTACTTGTTCAGCTGGTGTTAGTTCGCGAGTGCAGTGACTAGATAGAAAGCTGTCAATGTTTTCCGGAGATTGATCGCGAATCACCTGAATATACTCATCCCTGGCCAACCAGGGGTCGCGGAATAATTTCCCTGCTTCCTCTTTATAAACCTCAATCAGCCGATCGCGCAGCCAGTTAAGGGAGTCTCGCAGGGGACGCCGCCATTTTTGGTGCCACTCGCCACCACCGCCACAACCGCAATCATCCTGCCAGCGATCGACCCCGTGGGAGCAACTCCAAGCTGTGACTGGTTTGAGTTCCACTTCCCAGGTTGGTTCCGAAAGACTGAGGTAATGGGCAAAGTTAGTCACCGTCCAGCCACGGTGGGAGAATTCCTGCAAAAAGGCGTAGGCGAGGGTTTTTTCCGTGCCACCTTTATGATGACCGAAGGTTTCCCCGTCCGTCGCCACCGATATTAGCTGGGATGATCGCCGATCCCCGCGCACTGCTTGACCGATGCGACCCACGAAATGACCCGAGTTAAACAGCACATCGCTAAAACCCATATCCCGGGAAATTGGGCCATCGTAAAAAAAGATATCGATATACTTGCCACCGTTAATAAAGCAGCGATAGGGGCGAGTGGGATCGATTTGACTGCCCCCGACTTCGTGCCATTCCGGTTCCGGTTCCTCTGACCTGGGGAAGGGGCGACAGCGTTCCGCCTGGGAGGAGGCGAGAATGATAAATTTGATACCTTCTGCCACTAAAGCTGCCAAGGTGGCAGAGTCTACAGCTGTTTCTGCTAGCCACATACCTTCGGGATCGCGCCTGAAGCGGGATCGGAAGTCTGCTTTCCCCCAGCGGATCTGGGTGTATTTGTCCCGATCGTTCGCCAGAGGCATAATAATGTGGTTGTAGACTTGGGCGATCGCATTGCCGTGACCGTTCAGGCGCTGGCAACTTTGGCGATCGGCCTCCAGAATGCGCTGATATACCTCCACATCGTAGCGTTCCAACCAGGTCATCAGGGTCGGACCGATATTGAAGCTGAGATACTCGAAGTTATTGACGATATTGACGATCTCGCCTCGGTCATTTAATACCCGAGCAAAGGCATTCGGACGATAGCACTCGTGGTGAATGCGTTCGTTCCAGTCATGGTAGGGGGATGCACTCGGTTGGCGTTCGATCGCGTTTAGATAAGGATTTTCCCGGGGGGGTTGGTAGAAATGACCGTGAACCGTCACGTATACTCCCGTAGCTGTCCGCAGGGGATCGCCTTTGGCATCGTCTTTGGAGACGATCTCCAGCAGATCGTCCCCGCTGTTGACCACTTGGGTAATGGCAGACAATGGCGAATCGTAAGAAACTGCATCATAAGGAGAAGCCATCTCTAAACCTCCAATACTAACTACTCAAAACTCCTGCGCCACCAGGCAGACGAGTCTGCGAGTCTGCCTGGTGGCTAAAGTTTGTGTTCTTAAAACCTGGTATATTTTCCGGACAGTGTAGGACGGATAGCGAGCGGTCTCCCGACCCCTAGGAGCACTTCTCCCGGAGACACCGCCCACCTGTCAGCCGCCTCAAATTAATGTTTCAGGTACTTGAAAAGACTTTTGCTTTCTTGTAGGGTAGATGAGCCCCGTGCCGATAAACCTAAAGAAAATCTAAAACCACCCACCCCCACACACCTACCCACAGCTTACCGCTGGCTCACGTCCCAGGCCCAAAAGTTATGGAGTAAGGCACCATCCAGTACAACATTTAAAAATTCTGCGGTCTATCCATTGATTGAAATCCATTCTAGCTGGGACAAATCCAGCTAGCATAGGTGAGACAACCTGCGGCTGGTGAAGGAGAAATGCTGAACACAAATGCTATAATTTCCATTCTCTTGGTCTTTATTCCCATTTCCATTGCCGGTCACTTTCTGGATTGGGGCTCGACAACGATCTTTATCACAGCGGGGCTGGCGATCGTCCCTCTAGCAGCTTGGATGGGGACGGCAACGGAAGAAATCGCCGTGGTGCTGGGTCCGAACTTGGGGGGATTTTTGAATGCTACCTTCGGCAATGCCACAGAATTGATTATCGGTCTGGTGGCCCTGAATGCGGGACTGATTAATGTGGTCAAGGCCAGTATCACGGGTTCGATTATCAGTAACCTGCTGTTAGTGATGGGTTTTGCCATGTTTTTGGGTGGCATCCGCTACAGAGAACAGCAATTTCAGTCAGTGGTGGCGCGATTAAATGCTTCGGCGATGAATTTAGCAGTGATTGCCATGTTGGTGCCGACTGCTGTAGATGTCACTTCCGACGGCATCTCAGAAGCTACCATGCAGACTCTTTCTGGGGCTGTAGCGATCGTGTTAATCGTGGTTTACTTGCTGACACTGCTGTTCTCGATGAAAACCCACTCCTTTCTCTATGATGTAGGTGTGGCCGATCTCGAAGCCGAAGAATCAGAAGAGAAACCGAACCTAGTGTTGTGGGTAATCGTGCTATTAGTATCAACCATAGTGGTAGCGGTAGAGTCGGAACTGTTGGTTGACTCCCTAGAAGGAGCGACCTCTTATTTGGGATTAACGGCCTTGTTTACCGGGGTAATTTTAGTTCCCATTATTGGCAATGCGGCGGAACATGCTACGGCTGTGACGGTGGCGATGAAGAATAAAATGGATCTATCTGTCTCGGTGGCGGTGGGTTCAAGCTTGCAAATTGCCCTATTTGTAGCACCAGTATTAGTGCTAGCTGGCTTGATTTTTGGTCAACCGATGGACCTGAACTTTAATCCCTTTGAACTGGTGGCGGTGGTAGTAGCGGTGTTAATTGCTAATTCTGTCAGTTCCGATGGTCGTTCTGATTGGTTGGAAGGTTCTCTACTATTGGCTACCTATGTAGTTTTGGGCCTGGCCTTCTTCTTCCATCCGGAAATCGCAGGTTTGGGAGAACTTTAGCTAGCTACCACACGCTACGCTGCCGGAACCCGTTCCCAGGCAGAGCCGTGGGAACAAGGGGTGGGGCTACAAAAACAAAGCAATGTCCGGAGCGAGCGTAGCGTAGCGTGTAGCCACCTTCCTGCGATGTCTCCTGTGTGCCGTCCGCGTAGCGTGGCGCAGCCATGTCCCTTGGGACAAGAGCACAATAGGAGATATCGAAGCGGGCTATATTTTAAAATTAGGTTACTACAGGCGAGCGCGACCAATACCATGTGAGTGTCGTGCAGATTTTGGCGGTTCGTCAGAACCCAATTTTCATCCACTAAGGAGAAATTTATGCTTGATATTGAAAGCTTAACAAGTGACTTTATCACCCTTTCTGAAACCGATCGACAACGGGTTTTAGATTTTGTAACTACTCTCAAGGAACGCTACGAACAAGCGCCAAAACCGTTAAATTTAGAAAATTCAGCGTTTGTAGGGATGTGGCGCGATCGCCTAGAAATGCAAGATAGTATTGCTTGGGTTAGAACCATTCGACAACAACATTGGCGGAATTAATATGACTCAAATTCTTGATGTTGTTAACTACATCGCCTTCAAGTCTCATTCCGGACAAGACCGCCTAATTTTGGGGGCTTTTTCAACATTACCGGCGATCGCATCCCCAAAATGTGCAACGCCCTTGTTCCACCTTCATAATCTAGCATAGCATCCACCTATTTTTCTATTTTTGGCGAAAAAAAATCAACCTTTTTTTGAAGGCGTTTCACCGGCGGTGAAGAGCATGAGTGAAGGCGTTTCACCGTTAGAAGCCAATCCAATTGGGACCGGTTCTGTGCCTAGGCCCAGGACCGGTAGTGGTTTTGACCGCTTGCGGTTATCCCTATTGGGTTGGGGCTAGAATTCTAAAACGCCCCATTATGACCAGGCGGTGGGTCGATCGAGATCATGATAAAGTCCTCAGAATTAGTCAGTCCGGAATCGATATTCGACAAGATGCCCAGTGTTTTCCCATTGGATTGAATATGAGTGTGCGTCCCTTCCTGGACGATACCCAGTTCCGAGAAATTCAAGCCTCCTTTCAACCCGATCTTGTCCAAGCCATCCTCAAAGTCTGAGATGGTATCCTGGCCCCCGACTAGCTCCAAAACAAAGGTATCCCGGCCTTCACCCCCGGAGTACCAGTCTTTTTCCAGGCCCCCATCAAGGGTGTCGTCTCCCTCGAAGCCATACAAACCGTCGTTTCCGGCGGTGCCTACAAGGGTATCTGGTCCGGATGTCCCTACAACGAAAGAGCTGGTATTTGCTGGAGCTACCATAATCTCAAAGGTATCGGAAACTTGGCCTTCAGCACTATCCGATGCCGTTACTGTTACAGCAAAATTGCCCGCCGTGGTAGGACTGCCACTGAGCACTCCCATTTTGTTGAGGGTTAAACCTGGGGGTAAACCAGTGGCGCTGTAGCTGGAGATGTTGTTGTTGATGTCGCTGAAGTCCCCGCTAATGTTTAGATCGAACTCAGTCCCGACTTCTATCCGTTGGTCGGAAATCTCAGTCTTTACATAAGGGGGATTTTCTAAGAGTTTGTCTGCAGACAAATCTAAGACGCTTTGGGGGATCGACCCTGTCAGTTGGTTGAAGCCCAGAGAGAGGAATTCCAAATTCTCCAAATTGCCCAACTCTGAGGGGATCGAGCCTGTCAGTTGGTTGATGCCCAGAGAGAGTGATTCCAAATTCTCCAAATTGCCCAACTCTGAGGGGATCGACCCTGTCAGTTGGTTGTCGGACAGATAGAGGAATTCCAAATTCTCCAAATTGCCCAACTCTGAGGGGATCGACCCTGTCAGTTGGTTGTCGGACAGATAGAGGAATTCCAAATTCTCCAAATTGCCCAACTCTTAGGGGATCGACCCTGTCAGTTGGTTGATGCCCAGAGAGAGTGATTCCAAATTCTCCAAATTGCCCAACTCTTAGGGGATCGACCCTGTCAGTTGGTTGTCGGACAGATAGAGGAATTCCAAATTCTCCAAATTGCCCAACTCTGAGGGGATCGACCCTGTCAGTTGGTTGTAGCCCAGATTGAGTAATTCCAAATTCTCCAAATTGCCCAACTCTGAGGGGATCGACCCTGTCAGTTGGTTGGATTCCAGTATGAGCCATTGCAAATTCTCCAAATTGCCCCCCAGTACTTTCATAGAGAGCCTTCAGGGCCGCATAATCACCGGCATTGAGAAGAACAACAATCTCAAAGGTATCGGAAACTTGGCCTTCAGCACTATCCGATGCCGTTACTGTTACCGCAAAATTGCCCGCCGTGGATAGGACACTGCCACTGAGCACTCCCATTTTGTTGAGGGTTAAACCTGGGGGTAAACCAGTGGCGCTGTAGCTGGAGATGTTGTTGTTGATGTCGCTGAAGTTCCCGCTAATGTTTAGATCGAACTCAGTCCCGACTTCTATCCGTTGGTCGGAAATCTCAGTCTTTACATAAGGGGGATTTTCTAAGAGTTTGTATGCAGACAAATCTAAGACGCTTTGGGGGATCGACCCTGTCAGTTGGTTGGAGTCCAGTATGAGGAATTCCAAATTCTCCAAATTGCCCAACTCTGAGGGGATCGACCCTGTCAGTTGGTTGTCGGACAGAGAGAGGAATTCCAAATTCTCCAAATTGCCCAACTCTGAGGGGATCGACCCTGTCAGTTGGTTGCCAGTCAGTTGGTTGAAGCCCAGAGAGAAACTTTTTAAATTCTCCAAATTGCCCAACTCTGAGGGGATCGACCCTGTCAGTCGGTTGGAGTCCAGTATGAGTAATTCCAAATTCTCCAAATTGCCCAACTCTGAGGGGATCGACCCTGTCAGTTGGTTGGAGCGCAGATTGAGCCATCGCAAATTCTCCAAATTGCCCAACTCTGAGGGGATCGAGCCTGTCAGTTGGTTGTAGCCCAGATAGAGGTCTTCCAAATTCTCCAAATTGCCCAACTCTGAGGGGATCGACCCTGTCAGTCGGTTGGACTCCAGATAGAGGTCTTCCAAATTCTCCAAATTGCCCAACTCTGAGGGGATCGACCCTGTCAGTTGGTTTAAGGTCAGATAGAGGCCTTCCAAATTCTCCAAATTGCCCAACTCTGAGGGGATCGACCCTGTCAATCGGTTGGACTCCAGATAGAGGTCTTCCAAATTCTCCAAATTGCCCAACTCTGAGGGGATCGACCCAGTCAGTCGGTTGGAGACCAGATCTAGTTTTGTCACCCTGTTACCCGTTACTGTCACTGCATACCAACTGTTAACAACAGAGGCCGGAGGAGGAGTTGAGCTGCTGACATCCCAGCCGCTGTTAGAGAACCAATTCGTCCCCCCAGTACTTTCATAGAGAGCCTTCAGGGCCGCATAATCACCGGCATTGAGAAGAACAACACCAGCATTTTTATTTCCTTGCATTTCAAGACCTCCTCTTTCCGCAAAAAATATACCAAGTTTAACTTGATGTTGTTAACTACATCGCCTTCAAGTCTCATTCGGGACAAGACCGCCTAATTTTGGGGGCTTTTTCAACATTACCGGCGATCTGCATACCCAAAATGTGCAACGCATTTGTTCCACCTTCATAATCTAGCATAGCATCCACCTATTTTCCTATTTTTGGAAGTATTGTTGTTGATGATGTCGCGGAAGTTCCCGCTAATATCTAGATCACCGGGGTTCGTCCCGCGTACCACCACATAGAAAAATCTCATCTCTGAGGTCTCTTCAACTCCGTTACCAAAAAATTGATATTCTAATTGTCCGGACATTTGACTTCCTCCTCTAATACAGTTTTAACACTCTCAGTAATCCAAACGATAGCAGGTCTGCTCTTGTCAATTGATGGTTACGTTTACTGAAAAATATACGCAAACATGCAACTACGCTTTATTTGCTTATTGTAGCTGCTTCAGGTTTTAGTATTCCGGTAGCTTTGAGGCTACGGCCATAACGTTTATCAAGTACCCTTGCTCCAGCTTTTTGACGCCGTCAGTAGTTTAACCATTTACTCGATTTTCTCTCCTGGGGCTTGGGGCCTTGGGTTTCGGCATTAGGGCTTAGGGCCTAACCTAGCCTTGCTTGCCTTTCACTACTTTAACCCATTTTCTTTCTGACTGTCAAGTGTTCTACCGAATTTTTTTGCTTTTTCAACATTACCACTATACTGCACAAACTAGGCCGAAAACCAAGCTTTTCGGTCGAATCGAAAGGAAATAGCTTGAGTATTGTTGCTTAGTCAAGAGACTAGATTAGCGGTCGTGTTTCCGCCATGTTTCCTGGAAGTGCTTCTAGCGCTCCCAGGAGACATGGCCTGTGTGCCGTAAACGCCGCGCTGGGGGCGCAGCCATGTCACCACCGGATAAGAGCAAGGAGCAGAGATATCGAAACCGAACCCAAACCACCGGTATTCGCTCGCATTTGGTAGAGGCTTTCGGGTATCCACGAATTCTACAGTCTGTAAACTTTTGCCTACTCTGGCCAAGGCAGGTTGGGGGTTGTTGACCTAGAATAAGTCTATTCTGGATCAGAATAAGTCTATTCTGATCCAGAATAAGTCTATTCCGACTTAGAATAGATTTCCGACTTAGAATAGATTTATTTCGATCTAAAATAAGTCTATTATAGCCAATAATAGCCTATTATTGGCTATAATCAGTCGATTCTCTCTCACATTAAGCTTACTTTTGCCAAGAATCAGTCAATTCTCTCTCACATAAAGGATTTTTTGGGTAAGCTTACTCAATACCCCTAATCCCTCGTGGCCTGAACTACCATCCGTTGCTTTCGATGTCTAGCACTACTCGTACTGCCCGGCTGTATCACTTGACAAGCATGATATACTATCGTCTCATGCTTGTCAAGTGATACAGGTCGCACACGGATTTTTGGCAACCCCTTTGCGCCATAGCGCTACTGGTGAATATTCTCCACCCCAGGGGTTGTCCCTGCGATCGCCAGTTCTATAATCCTTCGGTATTGTAACCTCCATTGTAGCGCATTAGAAATGGTGATGTAACCTTGTTCCGGAGGTTGGAGCATTATGCGTGAGGCCAGGGCCTCACGTCCAATCTCGTCTAGAGGTAGGTAGTCGGGGTCGAGCTAGGGGTCACCCCCTAACTCTCCCATTCGGAACCGGACGTGCGACTTTCACCGCATCCGGCTACTGGCAAGTAGGGCATTGTCACTACTAGGATTACTACGGATTGCTCCACTTGTCCCTCATTTCATGCGATTTCACTCCTTTCCTGGTTGGTAAGCGGCGCTGCCAGATAACCTTTAGTATTACCATTTCCAAGTCTGTTTTACCAGTCATCCAACCTTCGAGAGGCCTCCGGCGTCTTAGAGATACTCTTACCCAAGATTTCCTACTTTAACCAACCCGCGTCAGCTGGATGAGGAACACCCCATCATATCCATAGGCGTTACCCTAGGCATTAGCTTCTCGGGCTATCTCTCCCCTCGCGGCTTGCGCTTTACATCTAACTTGTCCAATCTAGACAGCACACGAGAAGTTACTTCGTTCCCTAGTATCATTTCACGATGCTTTTAGGCCCCTGCTATACCCCGGGAGTTCTTAGAGTGCGATACTGGCCAAGTGCAAGAACCAGCACAAACTACCATTTCCCTTTTGGGCCAGCGCTTTAAGCCTTATTTCGCTGGTTCTAGATAACGAGGCGTACACAGGTTCGCTTGTTCTAGCCATTAGCATCTTTCCTAGCGGCGTCACTAGCTTAGGCTGCTAGCTATCCTACATTTAAGTCCTTGCTCCGCACCACCGTGATGTGACTCAGCAGCACTAAGGACCGGTGTTACTCCCACACTTGGAGAGAGGGAATCTAACCCCCATGAATACCAGAGTTACCAGTTTGGACCTGGCCTAGCGTTCCGTAGTTGCCCACGTTAGACTAGAACGAATCGCACTGCGCTCTTCTAGGAATGCAACCAGATCATCTTTGTTACCATGTATGATTTCTCTCAACCCATAGGTCGAAAGATAGTCTCCTGTGCGTTCCCGATCTACAAAAATAGCATATTGAAAATTCAGAACAGCAGCACGTGATTCATGATTGTCGATCTTCTCATAAGCGAACACAATCAAATGATAACCGTGTCCGTAAACTTTCTGACTCGCATCTCTAAATGGACAAGCCGTGTCTCCTGGGTAGTGCGGCTAGCGCTCCCAGAAGACACGGATGACTGAGGTTGATTGACTGCGGTAAAAAGCGCCGGTCCATAGCCCGAACCCGTGCAGGGTCCGGCTACAGATACAAAGCCCGCCGGCGCGGGCTATATTGCAAAACTGAGATGCACCCGACGCAATGCTTATAAGAAGAAGCGACAGCGAGTTTTGGGGAGTGCAACTAATCTGGTAGAAATAGATTTACCTTTTTTGCTGGGGTTGTCGCCAAAAAATAATGGAGAACCGCTGACAGTTCCTGCATAGGCAATGGTGATTGGCAAATGGGAAAGATGTGGAAAAAGTTTTGGCAGTGGTTGCAGGGGTTGCTACGCAGGGGGCGATCGCACAAAAGAAGAGTCCCCCATAAACAGCAGGAAAATGTACCGTACCGGAAAAATCGGCCCCTTTTATATCAGAATTATGAGTTTCTGTTCCTGCGGTTGCTGGAAGGGGTTGCAGGCGGTTGGCAAGAACAACAGGTGTGGCAGTTTCTGGCAGAATGGGAAAATCGCACGACGGAAGCTGATTGGATAGCTTGGTTGCATAGCTTTGGAGAACGAACCCTGTATTCTCAATCGCCTAATGTAGAATTAGGACGGCGAATGCTGCTATTAAGTCAGATTGGTTGTGGAGAGTTGGGAAGAGTTGCTGGGGAATTTGGAGAAGAGTTGCTGAGGCGATATTCTCAAATACAAGAAGTCTCGAATAGCCAGGATGCCGCCCCTCCTTCTATGGCTGAAACTCCTCCGGAACCAGAGGATACCCCCCCCGAACCAGTGTCTGAAACTCCTTCGGGAATAGAAGCGAATGCGCCCTCCGATAGACCGGAACAAAAACCAGATGCGATCGCCCCTGATCCTGTTTACGAAACTATCATCAAACCAGATGAGATCGCCCCGTTACCCCTGTACATAAAAGACAGAAAAGTAAGGCAAAGATGTCAAGCGCAACCAGACAGTTTGGATGGGGTATTGGCCATGTTACAAAATAATTCTGGGATGGTTAAGCAACTGGCTCTGCAGATAAGTATTCAAACAACAAACCCCCAGGTTATTCTCAGAGAACTGGAAGTTAGAGCTTGGATGCAAGAGGCATTGAGGTATGAGAAAGCTGGGAAGTTTTCAAGGGCGATCGCATGCTGCGATCGGGTCCTAGCCCTGAAAGCAGATTACCAGATCGGTTGGGCAATGCGAGGGGATGCGCTGTTTAAGTTAAAAAGATATGAGTTGGCAGTGGCGTCTTATAATAAAGCTACGGAACTGAAACCAGATGACTGGGAAGCTTGGTATAATCAAGCGATGGGATTGTTTAAGTTATCACGACATGCAGAAGCAGTTGATAGTTTCCAGCAGTCTCTGGAAATTAAACCAGATTTTGCCCCGGCTTGGAAAAATCTGGCCATCGCTTTGTTTAACCTGAAACTATACTCAGAGGCGATCGCATCTTGTGAGGAGGCCCTGAAAATTCAGCCCCAGGACCAAGTAGCGATCTCTTGTATGCAGAAATCTAGGGCGGCTCTTAGGCACCAGGATGATGTATAGAGTGATGATTTGAACTTGAAAATAGTCAGCAATTAGCAATTAACTAACCCCAAATCATGCACAAAACATGGCTTTATGCTTGCCTGGCAATAATTTTATTAGTGGCAAGTGCCCGCAGTATATTTGCATCAGAAGCTCATACCAAAGCCGAAAACTTACAACAAACTCAGACGCCTATGTACAGCTACCGCATTGTTAACCATTACCCCCACGACCCACAGGCATTCATACAAGGTTTGTTATACCACAATGGCGTACTTTACGAGGGCACGGGTTGGTGGGGCAGATCTTCTATACGCCGGGTTGAACTGGAAACTGGCAAGGTTTTGCAAATCTCACACGCGACTAGGCGCTACTTCGGAGAGGGTATCGTTATATGGCAAGACCGCATTATTCAATTGACTTGGAAGTCTAAGGTAGGTTTTGTCTACGATCGCGAAACTTTTGAGAAAATCAGCGAGTTTAAATATCTTACAGAAGGTTGGGGAATTACTCACGATGGCAAGCGCCTAATTATGAGCGATGGGACAAATATTCTGTACTTTTGGGACCCCGATAGCTTCCAGGAGATCGAGAAGCTGCAAGTGCGGGACGGTGATACCCCCGTCCCCCGACTCAATGAGTTGGAGTACGTTAAAGGGGAAATTTGGGCTAATGTCTGGGGGACCAATCTTATCGCTCGCATTTCCCCCCAGACGGGTCAAGTTTTGAGCTGGATAGACTTGACTGGGTTGCTCGATATCGCACTGCGTCGGGATCCCAATGCGGTGCTGAATGGGATCGCTTATGACGAGAAAGGCGATCGCATCTTCGTAACAGGAAAGCTGTGGCCGACATTATTTGAAATCGAGTTAATTCCCAAACCCTAGACAACAGTTTGTAGTGAGGACTTTAGTCCTCAACGCGATCGCTAAAGCACTCACTACGAACTACAATAGAGAAGAAAGTTATCAGTAAAGACAAATCATGTCAAAGATAAAACAACAGATCCAACGGCTATTTGGCATCTCACAGCCCCAGACTACTCCCGAACCTCCCCCGACTGCTGCCAAGACGGATGCTGAATTAGAAGCAACCTTCCAGCGCCTCCTGGAAGGAGTAAAAAATGGCTGGAGTCGGGGCAATGTATTGGGATTCTTCATCGGAGAGAAGACTACACAAGGGGAATTATCAGCCTGGTTGCGTCCCTTTGGAGAAACATTGCTCGCCTCACCCACCCAGCATGAAGAGTTAGCACTGGGGATGCGCGCGCCCTCAATCAGTTGCAGGTGCAAGGGCGAACGATAAAGGTAAATCAGAGCAAGCGATCGGGACTTAAATAATACCGTCCAATATGCCAGCGTTGGGTCAGCAGTAAGCGGCGTCACAGCCAGAAGACTATCAACCAAGCGGTCGCTGAATCAGAAAGAGATGTCCATACCAGAACCCTTTGGCTGGAGTGCGGTCTCGGGGATAGTAGCGATCGCGATAGTGGTAATCTGGAAAAAACTACGTCGCCACTAAAACGTAGTAGAGTTGATACCATTGTGTCAAAACAATGCTACAATTAGAAGCGTTATGTTATTAGTCGGTATAACACCGGCTCATACCGAGTTACCTGGGGACCGCCTGGTAACGCGCGGGGGTTTGAACCCCCGGCGGGCTGTAAAGAAAGAGACCCTATACCCCCCACCTGCTAATGTCAGACGAACGCACAATCAAAAGCCTGTACACAGATGGAGCATGCACCGGCAACCCAGGACCTGGAGGCTGGGGCGTCCTAGTAAACTTCAACGATGATTCTATCCATGAAATGGGGGGTGCCCTTGGGCAAACCACCAGCAACCGGATGGAACTGCAAGCCGCGATCGCGGCCTTAAGACTGGTAGCTAGCACGGGACAAACGGAACCAGTCACCCTCTACACCGATAGCGAATATGTCAGAAAAGGGATAACAAGCTGGATAGCCAGTTGGAAAAGAAATGGCTGGAAAACATCCCAAGGGAAACCGGTGCTAAATCAAGACCTCTGGGAAAGGCTCGCGAAGCTCAACAGCCAGCAGGTAAAGTGGGAATACGTCAAAGGCCACAGCGGCAACCCAGGCAACGAACGCTGCGATGCGATCGCCCGGGCCTTTGCCAGTGGCCAACAGCCCTCACTACAGCAAGCAGCAGCGAACCCCTTAGCCTTAGAAGAGAGCAACAATACCCTCGACAAAACGATAGAATCCAGTCAAGTTCCCCTCGATCATGCCATGAATGACTTGCCCATGCCTGAAGAACCCGCAGCAGATAGCCTGCCCCGCGAAATCAGAGTCGCCCAACTACGCAACCTGATAGAAACCTTGCAAATAGCCGATGAAATAGCCAGCAAAGGCTACCTGATCGCCAGTTCCGAAATCGCCGACCTCATGGATATCAACGCCAGTGCAGTCACCAGTCGGGGCGAGCACTGGGTGTGGCGTAACTGGGTAGTCTCCCGAGTCCGACGGGAAAGCAATCAAATCCTCTGGCAACTAGAACGAGTCGATTGAATTGTTAATTGTTCGTGCAATTAGCAATTCTAAATTGGCAATTCACCCAGGCAAGTCTGGCTAAGGCCAGGCTGGATCGGGAGCATCTCACTTTTGCACGTGGATTTGCAAATGGAAAAGGGTGCAACGATAAAGCATGTAATCTAGCCCGCGCAGGCGGGCTTTGTTCGTGTAGCCGGACCCTAAAGGGTCCGGGCGGCTTTTGTTAAGTTATGTTTAATATGATCTATCGGATGAGGTGGAGAGCATGGCACAATACAGGAGAATTTCATCATAATTAGTCAGGTCTATAGTGAACGTAGAAATTATTATCATTGGTGTAGGAGTAGCGGCGCTGTCAATCGCCCTAGGGCTAGAATTACAGTATCGGCGTCGCCCGGGAAATAACCTGGAGTTGACTGCGGGAAACTGGAAACTAGACATGCCGTCACCGCAGCACTATCAGCTGACAGGGGAGCTAGAATTCATCAACCGGACCGAGGCGCTAGAGATCATGTTGCCAGAGGTCTGGGCAGAAATAAAGCTGTTGTCGGCATCCTCTCTAGAAGGTGTCAGTTGCAACTCGAAGGTGATTTCCATGCACTCCGATGTCCCTGCTAGAGAGGACGGTTACTGGGATGCGTACATCGTCAAGTGGGCCGCGAAAACCAAAATTCAAGTCTCAGTGGAGATCGCAGGGGACAATCTCAGTCACATGCAAACAGCCTGGATTAAGATTTACTATATCACCTATGGCCCGGAAGGCAGAATTGACAAGGTCCGCCATATAATTCATCCCTTGCAATATCCAGATAGAAGTATAGCGCCCAAAAAGATAAAAGTCAAGGGGGCAGAGGTATTGCCGATCCGGACTCACCTGCTCACGGAACTGGATAATCCAGTAGAGGTGGTAAAAAGTTATGTTCTGCCTCACGCCAAAGCAGGGGATATAGTAGCGATCGGGGAAACCCCGATCGCCCTGATGCAGGGCAGATATCGTCATCCCAGTACGGTAAAGCCCGGATGGGCAGCAAAACGGATATGCTATTACTTTATGCCCACCTCCAGCTTAGCAACCGCTGGCGGCATGCAAACCTTAGTGGATCTGTGCGATTCGTTCTAGCCTAACGTGGTCAAACACGGAACGCTAGCCCGGTTTCATTAGCCGGGAACTCTGACCGCATGGGGGTTAAATTCCCCTCCCCCCAGGTACGGGGGTGACACCGGTCCTCGGTGCTACGAAGCGACATCATCGTGGTGCTAAGCGAGGACTCAAATGTAGGATAACTGGCAGCCTAAGCCGGTGACGCCGCTAGGAAAGATATCCAAGGTTAGAGCAGGCAAACATGTGCAAGCCTCGTTATAAGGAACCAGCGAAATAAGGCTATATGCGCTGGCCTAAAAAGGAAATGGTAGCTAGTATTAGTTTTAGACTCTGGCTAATATAGTACTCAAATAGCTCCCGGGGTATAGTGTGGACCTAAAGGTATCGCGAAATGTTGTTAGGGAACGAAGTAACCTCTCGTGTGCTGTCCATCAGGACAAGTTAGATGTTAAGCGCAAGCCACGGGGGGAGGGATGGCCCAAGAAGCGAATGCCCGGGGTAATTCCTGGGATAACATCTACAGTAATGTAGATGATGCTGGGTAGCCAGCGCTGACGTGGGTCGGTGATACTAGGAAGCTGCTGGAATGAGTAATCCTAAAAAGCCACGGAACTAATCCGAAACGCAAGTGGAGGATAAGGTATGGATAACTGGTAAAACTGACTTGAAAATGGTGATACTAACGGTTATCAGAACAACCACTCGCTAAACCAGGAAAGGGAAGAAAAGACAGGCGGCAAGGGCTAACGGAAGTAATTCCTATTAAGTCTACCTATGAAAAGGGCCTAGTACCCAGTAGCCGGATGCGGTGAAAATCGCAAGTCCGGTTCCGAAAGGGAGGGTCGGGAAGCGATTCCCGGCTCGACCCCATCCAGTGGGACCAGTGCGGGTAGTGCTGGCCTTTGTCATCGGGGCGATCGCCAAAGCAGTATTGCGCAAGCCAGGAGTATTTTACCAGCTAGCGGGAGAGCAAGCCAGACTGATCGATGACGTAACGGGCACCCTGCCCCCCTACGATCAGTTTATCGTCCTGGGACCGGAAAATCCCCAACAGGTAGTGGCCGAGATTCAAAAAGAGACAGGATTGTCAGCGGCGATCGTAGATGTGAACGACTTAAAAGCGGTTAAGATATTGGCAGCAACCCCTGGTCTAGACACCTCCTTATTAGAGCAAGCTTTGATCGGCAATCCAGCTGGCAATGCTGACGAGCAGACGCCGGTAGTACTGATTGCGGCGAATAGCTAGGGAATGGCTGCGTCCCCAGCGTAGCACCATCGGCTGGTTACAAGAGAAACTCCAACAGATGCCCCACCCAAGATGACTCCTTTCTTCCCGGAAAATACCACAGCAACAATCCGCAACTTGACTCACCGTGACCTAGAGGCGATCGCTCAGCTGTTAGCAGCGCCTACAGTTTCGATATCTTCTGGGAGCGCTACCCGCACAAAAGAGAAGATATCGAAGAGTGACCGCAACGATACCTTAATCCGACAGATGCTCCGTTGGTACGGTCTGTTAAAAATATTGAGCCTGTTTCCCAACCCCTGGCAGTACCTATTTTGCGCTTACGTGGCACAGCAGGATAACCAAGTCCTGGGCATGATTCAAATCTCCCCATTTAACCGCACGCGCAGTACATGGCGGGTGGAACAGGTGGTGGTAGACGCAGCAGCTTCCAGGTATGTCATCGGTTCTCAACTCCTGCGTCACTGCTTGCAAGCAGTCAGAGAAGCACGCACCTGGTTGCTGGAAGTAGATGTAACTCATACAGATGCGATCGCCCTCTATCGGCAAAATGGCTTTCAACCCCTGGCACAGATGACCTACTGGGAACTGCCACCAGCAATACTAGCTGCATTAGCCTCTCGGGAACCAAAATGGCCCAATCTACTACCAGTCAGGAACGCAGATGCCCAGCCCCTTTACCAGCTGAATACCGTGGCCATGCCGCCACTAGTGCGTCAAGTATTCGATCGCCACATCGATGACTTCAAGACTAGCCTCTTAACCTCTTTCATGCAAGCATTGCAGCAGTGGATCGGTCATACTGAAGTAGTCAGCGGTTATGTATTTGAAACCCAGCGCCAAGCGGCGATCGGCTATTTTCAGCTGCGCGTCGCCGCAGATGGCCAGGGCCTTCACGTCGCCGACCTGACCGTACACCCAGCCTACACCTGGCTGTACCCAGAACTCATGTCCCAGATGGCACGCATTACCCAGGATTTCCCAAACCAATCCTTGCAGCTAACATCTGTTGACTATCAGCCAGAACGGGAAGAGTATCTCGAACGGCTGGGTGCTAGTCGGATAAAACACACCCTGCTAATGTCTCGTTCAGTCTGGCACAAACTCCGAGAGTCCAAGCTAGCCGTATCATTAGAAAATCTCCAGCTATCAGAGGTAATCCAAGGACTCCAGCCAGCTAAACCGGTCCCACTAGGCCAGCGGTCCTGGTCCTCTGTTCGCCAGCTGTCAGCTGATGCAGCTCCAGATTTATCTAAGGAGGAAGCAACTAATAATGGCTTTTATGGGTCCTCCGATTTCCCTCAGTTACCAGAGGAACAGCAATAGCTTGGACGGAAAACTATGGTGATAATTTCAGCATTGGGTTTAGATATCGGCAAAAAGCGCATTGGAGTAGCTGGTTGTGATGGCACGGGATTGATAGCCACTGGACTGACAACTATCTCACGCACTTCCCGATCGCAAGTAGTGGCCTCCTTGGGAGAACTGGTCGTAGAACGCCAAGTTCAAGTTCTAGTAATCGGTTTACCCTATACTATGAAAGGCAGCTTGGGTTATCAAGCCAGACTTGTGCAAAAATCAGCTCGTGGCCTGGGCGCGGCCCTGCAGTTGCCAGTAGAATATGTTGACGAACGACTGACTTCCGTGGAAGCAGAACAGCTATTAATTGACCAAAAGCTTTCCCCCTCTCGCCACAAGGAATTAATCGATCGCAAGGCAGCTTGCCTGATTTTGCAGCGATGGTTGGACTCACAGGCTACACGGCTACGCCTGCCGGGCATTAGCTAGTGTCAGCGTAAGGCAGGCGATCGGTACCCGTCCGATACTAGCGCTATGAGATCAGTTCTAGATGTCCCACCGCGCCTGCGGCAGAGTCGTCAAAAATTAACAACTGTACTAGGGAATTTGAATTTAAGCCAAGTGTGAATAAGGAGAGTTAACTGGATGGACGAAGAAAACATCGATATAGAGACTCCAACGGTTACTTTGACAGATGTAGCAGGACGAAAGCTCACCTGTTACCTGGAGTATTCCTTGGAGGCAAATGACACTCAATACGTTGTACTCCTACCCGTTGACTCACCTGTGGAGATTTTTGTTTGGCCATTAGATGAAGATGCTGACGAACCGATCCCCGTAGACTCGTCGGTGGAAATTGCCTCCGAAATGTTTGACCTAGCTAAAGCTGTGCTGGCAGAGAAAAACCTCACCCTCCAGCAGACAGCTGTGATGTTGACAGTTGCAGGTGAACTGCCCGAGTTGAACCAGGTGGAAGAGGAACCAGACCCAGACTCGGAAGCACTTATTCACTTGGCTAGCTTCTACTATAAACAACAGGAATACGATGTATATGCGCTCTTAGACCCCCTATTGCTCCTAGCGAGGATGAATGATGCTGGGAGTCTGGAATTGCTATCACCAGAAGAGTTATCCCGCATAGAGCCTCTGCTGCCAGAGATAGAAGAACAGCTATCTAAGGCTCTGTCTGGAACCCAATAGCAAGTATAATCGGGATCGTCTCAATGCATGTATTTGCGATTGAGGCTAATTGCAAAGGGGGAATGGCGAAGGTCAAAAGGGGCAATTGTAAATGAACCATTACTCAATTTACAATTGACAATTTATAAATCTGAGATGCACTCATTATAATCGGCAAAGATTCGCAGGCCAGGTGCCTCCTTTGTAATAGTTGACAAGATTAAGGATAAAAATGGAAGTTGTTTCACGCATCTCCAAATGGTCGTTCTATCTGCTACTGTTCCCAGTAGTACTGGGAATCTGCGGCTGGCAAGGTTGGGCTTGGTGGAGTTGGGCGGCCTCCTCTCCAGTCTCGTCCGCGAAGTCGGAAACTACAGCCACCGGGGTGCAAGTAGAAATTCCCCTGGGAACTACCAGTCAGGAGATTGGCGAAAATTTAGAGGCGGTAGGATTGATACGTTCGGCTAAAGCTTGGGACCTGTGGTCCCGTTGGTTGAGGCTGCAAACGGATGAGGGTGATTTTCAAGCAGGGGTCTACCAATTGTCGCCGACTCAGTCCATGGCAGAAATTGCGGAGCAAATTTGGCTCGGAAAGGTGGTCCAGACGAGCTACAGGATTCCCGAAGGATGGAATATTAAACAGATGGCGTCCTACTTTGAAGCCCAGGGCTTTTTTAGCGCGGCGGCCTTTGTAGTAGCAACTCGTCAGAACTACGAGCGTGAATATCCTTGGCTCCCCCGTGACTTGCCTCACCTGGAAGGCTTTCTCTATCCCGACAGTTACCAGATGCCGAAAGATGCCATTACTCCGGACTCGGTCGTCCGACAGATGCTCGGAGAGTTTGAGCGGGTGGCACTGCCAGTTTATCAACAAGCTCAACAAAATACTTCTATGAGTTTGTCCGAGTGGGTGACTTTAGCTAGCATTGTGGAAAAAGAAGCCGTAGTCAGTTCGGAACGCGCTATAATTGCTGGGGTGTTTACCCAGCGACTGCAGCTGGGCATGAGACTGGAAGCAGATCCGACTGTAGAATACGGGTTGGGCATCAAGCAGACTCGCGATCGACCTTTAACTTACCAGCAGGTAAGCACCGCTTCCCCTTATAATACTTATCTCAATCGCGGCTTGCCCCCGACCCCGATCGCTAGTCCGGGAATAGCTAGCTTAAAAGCGACTCTATACCCAGAAGAGACGGATTATCTGTTTTTTGTCGCCCGCTATGATGGTACCCATATCTTCAGCCACACCCTGGCAGAACATAACGCGGCGATCTCTACCGTAGAGAACTCACTATTCTCTCGCTAATGCCTCACAGTTTTTGTCAAGTTGGCACTCAAGCCCCTTCCAGAAAGAGATCATCTTTTGACATTTCTTTGACATAATTGGTTTATTTGTGCCTACCTGCTTACCATGTCAACAGTCGTAAACAGACAATGACTGCCATGTCCTGGAATCAACTCTTACAGCCAGACCTAGTTCTGGGCAGGTCAATTATACATCTGACACCAGAAATTCTGCAAAAATACAGCCTCAAAGGGTTGGTGTTGGACGTGGATGAAACCCTTGTTCCCCTGCAGATACCTCAGGCTTCGGCAGAACTACGTCAGTGGGTGGAACAGATTAAACAGGTAGTGCCGCTGTGGATGGTCAGCAATAATCTGAATCGATATCGTATTCAGAGAATTGCTACGGACCTGAATTTGCCTTACCTCATCGGGGCTGGTAAACCGTCCCGGCGGAAGTTAAGACGCGCTGTCTCAGCTATGGAACTGCCGGTGAAAAAAGTAGCAATGGTGGGCGATCGCCTGTTTACTGATGTTCTGGCTGGCAATCGCCTGGGCATGTTTACCATTCTGGTAGAACCGATGGTTCACCCCGGTGACGCAGCGCGGATTTACCCGATCCGTGCTTTTGAAACCTGGCTGCTGTATAACTTGACAAGCATGAGACTATAGTATCTCATGCTTGTCAAGTTATACAGGGGCCAAGTTTTGGGGGCCAGCTTGGCAACACAAAACTTAACAAATCTTGAGCGATCGTCAAAAACTGAAATATAAAGAAAAGATTATGAAGAATGGCATGTGGGTGGATGGCTGGGAGGATAGAAATAGTTCAAATGGGGTCAGCCGAATAAAGACCCTAAATAAGTACATAGGCAAAATTATTTTAATATTTTTCCCAGCCGTCAATTCCAGAGAAGTTCAATCCATGAAAGCCTTATGGGATAGGGATTTCAGCCATAATTTTCCTGCAAGATCGCCTAAACCACAAATATAAAAATAATTTTGCACAACTACTTATAATACCCTGTAAATATTTATGTAGAGCGTCAGCCTTCCACACCAGAAGCGCTGGCGCTCTGCAATTATAACTCTTTTTGTTCGCGATGTCAGAAACGATCGTTGTCAAAATTGGCACTTCCAGCCTCACCCATCCAGAAAGGGGAACCTTGGCACTGTCCACCATTGTAACTCTGGTGGAGGTGCTGACTGATTTGCGCCAGCGGGAAAATCGGGTAATTCTGGTATCCTCAGGTGCGGTGGGAGTGGGCTGCGCTCGACTGGGGTTAACCAATAGACCCCGTAGTATAGCACAAAAACAAGCAGTTGCCGCTGTGGGTCAAGGACGCCTGATGCGGGTATACGATGACTGGTTTACTCAACTGCAACAGCCCATAGCCCAAGTGTTGCTGACGCGAGGAGATCTAGAGGATCGCGAACGCTACCTGAATGCCTACAATACATTTGGCGAACTGCTGGATCTAGGGGTTATCCCGATAGTGAATGAAAATGATACGGTGGCGACAGAGGAACTTAAGTTTGGCGACAATGATAGCCTCAGTGCTTTGGTAGCTAGCTTAGTAGAAGCTTCCTGGCTGTTTATACTCACAGACGTTGACCGGCTTTATTCAGCCGACCCCCGCCTGGTACCAAACGCCCAACCCATTATTCTGGTAAAGGATCTAGATCAACTAGCAGAGGTAGAAACGGAGACCAAGGGTTCTCAATGGGGTACGGGGGGGATGAAGACTAAAATTGCTGCTGCTCGTATTGCGACAATGGCTGGCGTCCGCACCGTGATTACCCAAGGACGAAACCCAGGCAACATCGAAAAAATATTGCAAGGAGTTCCCCTGGGCACCCAGTTTGCACCCCACCCAGAACCAATCAATGCCCGCAAGCGATGGATTGCTCACGGTTTAATTCCCAGTGGAACGCTTTACTTAGATGATGGGGCAGTAGCAGCGATTTGCCAACGGGGTAAGTCCCTGCTGCCTGCTGGTATTACCCAGGTGTCCGGAGAGTTTAACAGTTTAAATGCTGTATTACTGTGCGATGCCGAAGGAAAGGAAATTGCTAGAGGGATTGTTAACTACAGTAGCGCAAAATTGCAGCAGATTAAAGGAAGACAATCAGATGAAATCACGATGATATTGGGCTATATGGATGCTGAAACTGTCGTTCACAGGGATAACCTGGTTTTGAGCTAATTGAACAATTGCAAATTGATAGTGGTTAGCAGTTAGTAGTTATTGGACAACTATCAACTGACAACTGACAACTGACAACTATCAACTGACTAAAAAGTAGATAGGGATTCTGGAGGTGCGAGATATCGACCAGCTACGACACCGTTCTGGCTTGATTTTAAGCCCGGGAGGCTACTGTGGTCGGCTATATAGCCCGCGCAGGCGGGCTATGTTCATGTAGCCGGACTATTTAGGGTTCGGGCGGGGAGGCCTACAGCTAATATTTGCGATCGCATTCTGTTGGGACATCGCAGGGGCGATCGCGATCGCCCCTCATCACAGTCTACAATAAGCTATTGTAAACTTACGCTAGCTTATTGTAAGCCAGCAATAGCTTATTGTAAGTCTACAATAGTTTGTTGTAAGCCAGCAATAGCTTATTGTAAGCCAGCAATGGCTTATTGTCAAGCTGCGTCGTGCTGTTGAAATAGCTAATGGGACAAGAAAAACTTCTCCCGAGTAGGATCCTGGTCAGGTCACGACTAGAGGCGGAGCCTTTAGAACTCGTTCCCAGGCTCCGCCTGGGAACGAGAGGAAATTTTTCAGCGGCGGTATGGTCTACACTGGCAGTGGCAATGTACTTGCCATCGGGACTGAAAGCCACTGCTGTTACCTAGCGATCGTGGGTAATGGTGGCAATTTGTGCTCCTATGGCGGCAAACCACACCTCGGCGGTATAGTATGCACTAATCGTAATTCAAAAAAATGTACCATAATTCCCCAAAATGATGTAACATGATTATATTCGACAAACGGACAATTTTTCATGAACATTCTCGAACTAGGTGACAACCAACTGCCTCCCTTAGACTATAGCAGTTTGCTGGAAAAGATATTGTCGGTGCTGGAAAAGGAGGAAAATCCGTTCAAGTTCTCGAAAGATGGCAAGAGATTGCAAATAGATGTCGATCGCATCGCTTTTGCGGTGGCGACGGCACGAGTAGAGAATCCTTTGGCCCTCAGCAGCGGCGTCAAGATGGCTACTGTTAATTTTAGCTCAAAAGAGAATTTTGCCAATCGCATCCGCAAAATCCGCGATCGCCTGGGCCAACTGCTGCGGGATGCTGCCCCCAAGGGAAATGTAGAGGAGGCGATCGCGGATTTGTTGACTGATTTATCAACATTTAAGGGTTCCAGTCCTGCTTTAGGATTTACCTATCCCTTCTCAAGAGAGTATACAGGCTTGCAAAAACATCGCCTCAGTATCCAGTTTGATCGCCGGGGAAGCGATTCCCTGCTAAAATTTCACAAGTTGACTATTACTGTGGGGGGGATAAATAGCTTTAGAGAACAGCTGCAAGCAAGTCTGTCCAACTATATCCAGAGTCAATTTGCTGATGTGGAAGAGGATGATTTAGAGGATTTAAATGAGACGCTAACGGACTCGATCGAGGATAAAAAGTCTGACTTGTATGAACTCCGGCGCATCATGGATACAGAATCTCTGGGGAAGCTGAAACGAGAGGCAAAAATCCGTTATCTAGAATTTATCCTGGCAAATATCGACAGTAATGTGGAGGACAGGGTTTATTTGGAAAATTTGATTCGGCGACTGCGGTTGCTAGAAGATTACATCAACGATAGGGACAAAGATGACGAATATTACCGAGTCAGCTATGAGGGTACATTTGTTAATTTACGAGATATGTTTGCTCGCGCGGAAGTGTTTGATAGTCTGCCCATTATTCCCTTGATAGCTGGACACTTGGGAGAAACTACGGATGAAGAACGGGGCGAAAGGCAGTTTACTTTCGGGATGAAACTCAAGTTTAACGGTGAGGTTCACACAGAAGAGAGATCCCCCACAGTGTTGGATTATCATCTGAGTCAGATATCGCCTCAAAGCCCAAAACATCGGGAGGAACTGTCAGATACTAGCAGCAGCGAAATTTTCAAAAGAAGAGTATTGAAACTTGCCTTTCTCTATGATTTTGTATTATATTCTGAGTTGGATCCTTTAGCAGATGACTATTACCCCAACTTGGAATTAACGCACGATCCGGTGAAATATGTGAATGGGAATTGTTTACCTATCTTGAAAAGTGATAGAGAAGATTTCAAGCGCGAACGAGTATTTCAAACTATCATCAAAAGATTTGAGAAGAAAAAAATCGGATTGAAAATCAAAAAATTGCAAAAGCTGCTGAAAAACTTTATGAAACGCGATCGCATATTACCGAAGCATTCATTGCAGTTGCAAGTTGGGGTAAAAAAGGGTATACTAGAGCGCAGCCAAGATCGTATTCTAGAGGAGAGGAGGTTTTTCAAATCTGTTTGGGATGGAAAAAAAGCTCTCAAATATCTTGCGGTCGAAGAAGGCCATGTCGATAGCAGCTATCTCTGTCATCTGCCAGTGAAGATCGCCTTTGAGGATCTGCGGTATTTTAGGACGGACGATCTGCAAACCTTTAGCATGGGTTATGATATAGAGGATCGGAAAACCCTGCCAGTTCTGCTCACTCCTTCTTTGCAGGAAAAACGCTGTAAAGACACCTACGATCAATCATTTATGAATAAGAAGACTGAGGTCATAGAAGGCAATTTAATATTAGTCACATATGACCATCAGCGGTTACAAAGCCAGATTTTCCAGGAGATCAAATCTCACAAAGCCTTCTTGTATCGGGTAACATTCTCCCTGTTACTATATATATGCTTGTGGATGTTGCTAAATTTGGTTGAGTCGAGAATATTCGTCCCGATAATGCGGTGGCATTTGCGATCTGACCAAGACAGTTCTCAAGGGGAAGAGTTGATGCGATCGCTCTCGAATATATTATCCCACTTACTCAGCGACAAGCATCAGTCTAACGCCCAAGGGATTAATATTGGAGATAAAAGCGGGGAAAGATTCAGAGTTAATAAGGCCCTCAGTTCTCTGTATTCTGTACTCCCGAAAGTCTTTCAATTCTCTGACTATCAGCCCCAGTTGGAGAAACTAGCTATTATTGTAGTCAGTAGCAAGGAAAGTGATGCCAGTTGGCGGGGCGATCGCAAGTTGTCTACCTTGCTGGGGGAGGCGATCGGCATTGAGAAGTTAGGAAATAGCATTCGCCTGGAACCTCTGTACAGCTTTTGTGCTAACGACGAACACGCACAGATGTTTCAAAGACCGGTGGCGATCATGGATGCAGTGACCAAACTCTACCGTCAGGGTTTCCGACATTTCCTGTATATTGCCAAAACCCCCTATTCCAGTACCCTGAACCTGACACAGAAGGACGAAGACGACTCGCTGTTTTTCATGTCCCGACAGGGGATGCAGGCATTAAAGGAAGGGAAAAGCGATATCAAAATCTACCCGGTATTCTATGATAAATACTATGTGGTGCCATTGAAAAAGACAGAGATATCGATGTACGTGCAAGATACCAGGGAGTTGACCAACTTAGTGGCGGACTCCAGCAAGCAGGTGGTAGTCTTCTATAACCTCTACAATGGGATTAAAGTAGGAAATAAAAAAGACGATAAGGTTTACAACGGCGTGATTTCCTACGCTACCCTGCTGGGAGATTTTTATGAGGGGGTTCTGGATGACCAAGACATCAACATGGGTTTGATATATGATAGCAATGGCAATAGCCTGAAAACGGATATCTTGCAATATCTCACCCTGTTTCACTTTTCCCGCTACGAAGCTATGCCCAGAAGAGATCGTAATATTAGTCTGAAGCTGGATGGGGTCGAGCCGGGAATCGCTTCCCGACCCTCCCTTTCGGAACCGGACTTGCGATTTTCACCGCATCCGGCTACTGGGTACTAGGCCCTTTTCATAGGTAGACTTAATAGGAATTACTTCCGTTAGCCCTTGCCGCCTGTCTTTTCTTCCCTTTCCTGGTTTAGCGAGTGGTTGTTCTGATAACCGTTAGTATCACCATTTTCAAGTCAGTTTTACCAGTTATCCATACCTTATCCTCCACTTGCGTTTCGGATTAGTTCCGTGGCTTTTTAGGATTACTCATTCCAGCAGCTTCCTAGTATCACCGACCCACGTCAGCGCTGGCTACCCAGCATCATCTACATTACTGTAGATGTTATCCCAGGAATTACCCCGGGCATTCGCTTCTTGGGCCATCCCTCCCCCCGTGGCTTGCGCTTAACATCTAACTTGTCCTGATGGACAGCACACGAGAGGTTACTTCGTTCCCTAACAACATTTCGCGATACCTTTAGGTCCACACTATACCCCGGGAGCTATTTGAGTACTATATTAGCCAGAGTCTAAAACTAATACTAGCTACCATTTCCTTTTTAGGCCAGCGCATATAGCCTTATTTCGCTGGTTCCTTATAACGAGGCTTGCACATGTTTGCCTGCTCTAACCTTGGATATCTTTCCTAGCGGCGTCACCGGCTTAGGCTGCCAGTTATCCTACATTTGAGTCCTCGCTTAGCACCACGATGATGTCGCTTCGTAGCACCGAGGACCGGTGTCACCCCCGTACCTGGGGGGAGGGGAATTTAACCCCCATGCGGTCAGAGTTCCCGGCTAATGAAACCGGGCTAGCGTTCCGTGTTTGACCACGTTAGGCTAGAACGAATCGCACAGACCCCTACAAGAATATAATTGGGGATGATGCGGTAGGGGCCCTGTCAATTGTTCCTCACAGCACCCAAAAAGTGGAATTTAACCTTCTCGCCTTCTTGACAGAAGCGAGGCGGGCCTTGAATGTACAAAAAGGAGGCCGATAGGTAGGATCAATAGGGCCACAGGAGCCAGAGCCTCTGGGCGACGTTATAGCGAATCTCGGCATTGATGTGATACAGCCGCCCGAACCCTAAAGAGTCCGGCTACTCGAACCAAGCCCGCCTGCGCGGGCTATTCGTGAGATTCATCCATCTCCGACAGCAGATAACACAAAGGATGAGAACTGCTATACCAGCGAATAGAAAATGAGGAGAAACTTAACTATCTATTATGGCTGAACTAACAATTAAAGTGCCAGATGAACTGGCTAAACGCTTACAACCTCTCGAAAATCGTCTGCCCGACTTGCTGAGTTGGCTAGTAGACAATATTTACCCTAGAGAGTCTGCGCCGGCGCATCCCGAAGCATGCGCGCCTCAGCGCATGCGGAGAGGAGAGCAGTTACTTCTAGCAGTTGCTAGTCCGACTGACCTGCCGCCAGTTTATGGGGAAGTAATTGATTTTTTAATCAATGCTCCTAGTCCTCAAGAAATTGCCAGGTTCAAAGTTTCTTCAGCAGCGCAGGCGCGTTTGCGATCGCTCTTAGAGAAAAACAGAGAAGCAACTCTGAGCGAAACAGAAATAGCTGAACTATATCTGTACGAACAGCTAGATCGACTGATGATTTTACTAAAGGCTCGCTCTTATAGTTGGAAATAAAAATGAGTTTTCCTTTAATTCCTTATGCTATAATTAGTTGAAGATGTTATTAGTCGGTTTCAACCGAATTCAGCTATTAGCAGGGGGTTTGAACCCCCTGCGGGCTAACAGCGAAGTGAACAGCAAAGTGAAGAGTTAAGGAGGTAGATAAGTATGATCGCAGAAGATTTAGGACGCTTGTTCGAGGTGGGGTTCAATATTGGGATCCTCGCCTATATTCGCGAAAATAATCTGAAGAACAACTTCGATACATTATTTGAACGAGACCTGCAAGAGTTGCGCTTCCCCCAGATGCATCGGCGGATAGTCGATCGGGCAAAAATGGTGGATGCGTCCCATCGCCAGACGATATGCAAATGGAGTTTATTTTTCCTGCAAAAAGGGTTTCTTTGCGGTCTCAACTTCTTCCGGGAATACCTGGAAGCTGCGAAATGGGAATTAAAAAAGCTGGAGATTCTCTATTTCCAGTGCAATTTTCGCGGTGAAAACAGTCTGGGTACTTATCCCCAAAGTGAGGAAGAAGGATTTCACTCGCTTTTGTCTCAGTTGGGGAATGTCAAGGTGGATATTGGTCGCTACCAGCAAAAAGGAGAATTTCTCAAAGCTGATACCCTGATGCTACTGCGTTGCCGCAAAAAGTTCCGCATCCTCTCGGTAGATTTGTCGGTGTTCTCGGTTAAGTCCGCAGAAGATATTCAGGATCTGGATAATGTGGAGATTTTACGGCGATACCTGCTGCGGGAGATCAAATATTTGCGATCGAAAAGCGTTTTCTCTCAACTGAGTATCGATACGGAAGACCTGGACTTCAAGTTTTCCCCGGACTTGGTCCGATATTTCACCGCTTTCAAAACTAAGGATAAAGAAAGTGCTAAATTGATTCAGGCGGGGAGTTATGCTTATAGCTTCTATCAGTTTTTGCTGTCTGCTAAGATTCTGCAAGCAACGGACCCCCTCACTTTGAACGTGTTCGGTTACAGCGATCGGGGAGTCAGCGCCATGTCCTTGCATCCCGATCAAATCGATATTTTACAAACCTGCGCCCACATCTACAAGCAGGAGAACAAGAAACAGGAGATCGACGACGCGCGGGATATTGTTTGGAGAAAGATTTCTCGGAATGCGACCAAGAGTTTTATCAATGGCCGGAAATTCATGCAGGACTTGTCTTCGGCATCAGGGAACGGAGTGACTCACATCACTCACCAGGAAAAGATTACCGATTTTTTCAATTCCATTGCCAACGTTCCGCCAGAGTTAATGGCCCAAGTGGGACTAACGGGAACGATGAATTTGCGAGATGCCCACGCTGCTTCGATCGGAAAAGCTTTGACTGCTAAGGAAAACTATCTGTTTTTAACGGGAAATCCCGGTATTGGCAAGACCACGGCCATTGTGGAATTTCTCAAGCAGCATATGGATGAAGGATTTTTGTTCTTATATATCAGTCCCCGCATCCAAGTTAACCGAGATATCATCGAGAAGTTCAAGCAGGGAGACCGGTTGTGTGACGATCGCCTGTTTTGCGTCAACAGCAATTCTGACATCATCAAGTCTAACATGGGACATTGCACGGTCCAATACCAGACTAATTTAATTCAGGGAGAATTTACCGAAAAAGGAGTCCATTTTTTAGATAGCGATATGATTGGTCGGGAAAAATACAAGCTGCGACTCAAGCAGACAATGGAGGACTTAATTCAAGATGGCGGTCAGAGAACTCGGGGAGTCTTATCTAGTGTTTGTGATGCGATCGGGACAATGGTGGAACGTGGCCTTTCCAATAACATTATCGCCACAGTTTCCGTACAGTCTTTTAAGAAAACCAGAAATGGCGATACTCTGAAACATTTCAATAAAATCTTCAGGAGTGTCTATAACGAGAGAGAAGGATCAGTTAATCCCGCCAAGATGCAAGCAATATCTCAGCGGATAAAGCACATGTTCGTTATGATTGATGAAATTACCGGAGACGACAGTGGGGTCGAGTTCTTCAGCGGCATTAGTCAACTGGCGGGAGACTATGAGTTAATGGATGGTACACATGGGTTTAATACTAAGATTATAGTTGCCGATGCCTCCATCGTCAACTCAGAGGTGATCCGTCAGCATATGGGCGATCGGGATGTAGCACCGGACAAAATCTTTTTCCGACCGGCATCAGGTCCAGGTTCCCCCCTCTCCGTGGAACCTTTTGATTATGGGGCGATCGCCCGCAATTTTGATTAATGCCAACTCCTATCCGGCCCAAAGTTTGGATATTACATATAAAGTCTTCATCGAGTCCAGTAAATTTAAGGACTCGGAATTATATGACAAATCTGATGTGGTCGATCGGGTGCAAACAGAGATTATCGCAGACTTGAATGAGTTGCTGAATAGACCGAACGCGGGACAGATAATTGTCTACATCCAGGACAAGCAGCGGTTAAAGAACCTGACAGAGAAACTGAAAGAGGATCGCGGCCAATTCGAGCAATTTGTAGATTACCTAGAAATTCACTCGAACATTTCCGAGTCCTATAAACAGGAACTGCAAAGGCACAAGAATGACGTGAAAGTAATCTTCATGACTTCCTCAGCGAGTCGAGGACTATCCTTTCCCAAGACCAAGCATATCCTGGTAGACATTCCTCGGTTTCAAATTGAAAGGAACCTAATGGAAGTCATCCAGGTAATTTATCGCGGTCGGGGAGAATACATTGAAAATGAGGAGAGGAAAACCCTGGATGGAGAAGATAAATACCTGACCTTTTACCTTTACGAACAAGCAATTTACTACGGGGAAGAACCCGAAAAAGAATTACGGGAGAGCAAATTAAGTTTAGCGAACATCCTGCTGATCTTGAAAACAGCAGTGATGACCCGGATCGCAGGTGCAGGACAGATCGGCAAAAAACATTTTACGATCATCCCGATCGGGGGGAAGTCAGTATTTGCAGCGGGGGACACATTTTCCGGGAGTATGGCGGCGCTAATAGGGGAATTAAAGAGAGAACATATCCGCCGCCGCACTGATAAACTTTTGAATGAAGTGCATGGGAGTTTAAGGCAACTGCTGGCCCGGGCAAGATTTGTCTTGACTGATGCCGAAAAATCTGGTAATCCTAAAACGGTTGACTATCTATCGGTGCGGGAGTCATTGGGGAAAAGTTTTGAGAAATTGGCAAATAAAGGGTTTGATGGACTGCTGAAATTTGGTAATCTAGAAGCAGGACATATTAGTGGCAGTCTGTTGCTGGTCTCCCTGAAGGATAAAAATCTCCAAGAGAACTATGAGATCCGTCTAGAGCAAATATTCAAGCATGACGCCGATGATGAATTTTTAGACAAACTCCGTAAGGTCAGTAAAAGTCGTCATTATCCAGAGAGTCTGCGATCGGCCACCCGAGGGGCGATCGAGCTAGTCGAAAAACTTTTGGAAGGAAAGGAAAACAGGACACAGCGATACGAGCAGAACTCCGTGCGTACCGATCAATATTATGCCTTACCGCTACTGACATTTATTAGCAGCGAGGCGATGGAGGATTATTTTGCCAACGGGATAGAGGAACCAGAAGGAAAGACATTTCGAGAACTGCTATCTCTGTACGTGCGATCGCTGTACCCAGCGGACAACATGTTGCCGATCGGGTATAATTATGAAAAATTTCCCTTTGTGGTGTTCAGGAGCTATAGTTTAACTGAAATCAGGAATAAGTTGTTTACAGATAAACAGTTGCTGAATTCCCATGAGTTGAACGTGCTAAACTTGATTCTAGCTCAAGATGAATAATAGGTGGGATCGTCGGTGTCCCCGGTCAAAGGAGGTAAACAATGGAATGGAAAAGATATTACTTCAAGCTGGAGATGGAACAGTTACCAGAGCGAATTTGGACGCAGTTCAAATCTAGCGAGATTGTGCAGGAGATGAAGATGCAGTCAAAATCGGAAATAATTGAGTCGATCGACCAATTGCCAGAAGCAATTTTGGATAAAATGCGACATACTGTTGAAATGGTTTGGCGGGAATTTGACAAACAGTTAATGGTAACAAATCCAGGAAAGTTTGCCAATGCCATTCTCAGCGAGTCGTCTTTGGCAAAAGATTGGTTGTCGCCAGAAGAGGATGAAGCGTGGAAGGACTTGTAAAGGAAGATCGCGATCGCACCTCTGCCGATCCGACCATTATCAGAGAGGGGGCGATCGGGGCTATAATAAGATTAAAGTATATTGGGGAGGGTTAGCTATGACTCAACTGGTGCTGCCAGACTTGAATCCGATCGCGATCGCTGCGCGAAAAATCGAGAAATTGAAAGCACGAGCGAGGCGACATGGATGTTCTCTGATCGTTAATATATTATATCAAGTCCAGTTAATTAATTATTAATAGTATGTTGGGTTACGCTGCGCTTAACCCAACATAAATCTTAGAAGCGGTTACTATGGATCTGGAGTAAGTTTTGGAGGCTCTGGAGCAGGAGGTTGAGGATGTTTTCCGGCATAGTATATAACCACCTTGCGCTGTTCTGCGTCAGGCACATAAAAAACTCTGTCTCCTTTTGTTACCTTATATTCCCAGGCTCCCTTGTAATTTTTCCCCTTCATTGGAAAAATCTTCTTCGGCTTTCTTTGCATCGGAGTATTACACAAATACTCATAGCACTCACGAGCATTTTCTGGTTCCCGTGACTGTAATTCTTCCCAGTCTTTATTTACCCGTTTGTTCTTTGCGACCACTAGCCAAGGCGATTCAGTGTCTTGTACTTCCATTCCATTTCTTTTTCTGGCGGGGCAACCTGCGAGGATGGCTATAAAGTTGTTTCATTTTCTTCAGCAGGTTTATATTGTGAAGGATTTTGTGATGCCGCCAGTTTTTTTCTGACGGCACTACACTCTCAGAATCATACGTCTTCAGCCTCTTTAGCCGCCGGTTTAGTTAGCATCACTTCTTCTTCAAACTCATTACTCAAGAAAGCCTCAGCTAGTTCTGGACTTTCAATTGCGATCGCACTTTCGTGCCACTCATATATGACTGCATCCAGCTCATCCAAAGCATCTGGTTGGGATAGCGCCTCTTGGGTCTCTTCGAGCAGATCTGCTAATTCTTCAGAGTCAAATACCCTCAACCATCCGTAGGGATGATCGGCACTAATCTCCTCTCCTGAACGCAATTGCTCTACAATGCCGATCGGGCTGCTCAGATCATTCGCTTTATTCGCTTTATTCGCTTTTCTTGTCTCTTGGCTCTTGACTGACCAATTTGCTGTTGCTGGAGAGCCAGGCACCAAGGTAGCGCAGTTAGGGGACATCAGCATATAATTCACTTCCTCCCGGTATCGACTCATCTATTACAACTCTTTACCTATATACTTCTTGCTAAAATCCAGCACTCCCGTTATTTTCCGGTTTCGTTAGCACCACTTCTTCTTCAAATTCATTGGTAAAGAAAGCCTCAGTCAATTCTGGACTTTCAATTGCGATCGCACTTTCGTGCCACTCATATATTACTGCGTCCAACTCATCCACATTCGCTTCCGAAATCGCCTCTTTCGTCTCTGCAATCAGTTCGGCTAATTCTTCAGAATCAAATCCTCTCAGCCATCCGAAGGGATGGTCGGAACTAATCTTCTCTCCTGAACCCAATTGATTAGCAATTGCGATCAGTTCCTTCGCTTTTCTTGTCTCTTCCTCTTTTACTGGCCATTTTCCCAGATTTCTACGTTGCAAAATCTGGCTATTAGAAGGGGACATTACCATATAGTTCACTCCATTAGCTGGGGGAACAGCTAGGGGTATTTGACATCGAACTCAATTAAGTGGAGCTGGGCAGAATCGAACTGCCGTCCGCATCAGTTATTGACTTTCCGATCGTTCACAGGCTTAGCCCTTCTAACCCTCGGGGCGGGAACCATCCATTATCCCGGATGACAGGATGCTCTGGTGAGTTCTTTGCTAGTTAGTCTACCAGAGACAACCGACTAGCGCATCCGTTGGGGTTTTGTCCGCAGCCCTTAACGGAGTCAGACTACAGACGCTCGAACCTATATGAGGTGTTTAGGCAACCGCAGCTGCTTTACGAGCAAGTTAGCTAGATAGGCGCATTACTGCACGTACCCGCCTCCAGAACCGGACTTGAAACTTTCGCCTCATCCGGCTCCTCGTTCTGGATGGTGCTTCCACCTCGGCTATGGTGGTCTTGATGACAGTACCTATGTACCATCGCCAGGTTACTGCGCTTGTTATTCCGGTGGTTCCCGTCGATGTGGTGTAGTTCCAGGTCTTGTCCCGTGAAAATTACCTCTCCACAGAGCGAGCAACATCCCTTCTGAAAACCTACAAGCTTTTGCCTCAGATCTTCATGGGAGGGGTCATGTTTGCCCCTTTTGCTCCAGTAAACCCAGTCTCCATCGAACGGGGATTTTTCCCCTCTTACTTTCTCGTGTACTCGACTAGAAAAGTCGGTGTACTTGGGGAGAGTCACCAGATTGCCATTTTGGTCGTATCCGCCGTACCTCCAACCTTGTTCCGTCTTATGCCAATAACGCTTCCATTGGGTATCGAGTGATTGCTTACCACAGTCCCGTTTAGTTAGTGATAGCAGCCGATAGTATAGGGTTTCATCCAGTGAATTGAATGCTTCATAGCTACCATTTCCCCATCGGAAGTATTGCGCCCATTCCCGCATTATTGGCTTGAGTCTGGATACAATGCTCAAGGTTCTCTTATCCTTGACCATCCTAGAGGCAATTGTTAACTCATGCTTGAGCTTGGTCTTTTGCTTTTTGACGGCATCTTCACTCGGACCGGTTATCAGTCGGTGTCCCAGATGTTTTCCGTCCGGTTTTCTGGCCCCTCTATGTTTACCTCTCTCCTTTTGGATGAAGTTGTATCCCAGAAAGTCAAACCCCGGTTCTTCTCCATCTGTTTGGACTTTGGTATTACATATGCGGGTTTTCTCCTCGGAGAGCTTGAGACCAATAGCTTCTAGGAATTGCTCGACCACCGTCTTGGCCTGTTGGACTTTCTCCAGTTCGTCATGAATCACGACAAAGCCGTCTGCATACTGGATTAACACAATCCCAGCTGTTTTGCTTCCGTCTTTGTTGCTTTTCGACTGCGGCTGGATGCGGTTTACTTCTGTTTCCAGGCCCTGTAGGGCAATGTTTGCTAGCAGCGGACCTATGACTCCCGATTCTGGGGTGTCTTTGTCCCTTTGCGGAAAGACATTGCCTTTCATTACCCCCGCCTTCAGCCAGGCTTTTATCTGTCTCCTCATGATGCTGAACGTATTCAGCTTATTCAGGAGTTGTTCGTGGTCGAGCCGGTCAAAACCAGCGATTTCGGCGTCCAGGACATATTTAGGTTTGTACCTCAGTCGGATTCTAATCCCTTCTATAGCATCTATAGCGCTCTTCCCGGGTCTGAATCCATAGCTGTTAGGTTCAAAGAAGGCTTCCCATTCTGGTTCTAGGGCAATTTTGGCTAGCGCCTGTTTGGCCCTGTCCTCAATTGTGGGGATGCCTAACGGTAGCCCTTTCTCGGAATCTGGTTTGGGTATGCAGACTCTTTTTAATGGAGAGGCTTTACCGTCTATCTCTAGCCTTTCTGCTAGGGCTAACCTTTCAGAGGGCTTCAGGCAAATAATTCCATCCACTCCCAGAGTTTTGGCTCCCGTATTGTCCTGGGTGACCATTCTGGTGGCCAGCAGTTTGGCGCTTCTAGACCTGATGACTAACTTTTGCAGGTTTTTCACCCTGTCGAAGTCGCCCTCTTTAGCCGCTTTGTAGATTCGCTTTTGGATGCGGAAGACTTCTGTCCGAACTTTCGTCCAGTCTAGATACCCCCAGGTTACCTTTGCGGTTTTAACCTCTGACATCTTTCTGGGCTGTCTCTACTCTTCCAGACCGACGGCCTTTCAGCGTATCCCCAGAGTTACCCGAGGCATTTGCTTGGTGACCGTATCCTTCACTGTCCTACCGCAGGTTTGGAACTCTGCCCGTTTCCGGTTGAGGTACTTCAGCTTCCCTAGCTTCATCGTTCTCCATTGGCTGTGGGTTTAGGTCTCCAGTTTGCGCCGGTGGATGAGGTGCCTCCGCTCGGTACCATATCCTCACGGTCTTACCACACGTCCCTGTTTTGGACTCCGGGGTATCAACCCTGTTTTCCCCGTTAACATTTGACGACGCTTCTCGATACTGGATTCACTGTCCGTTAACCATGCCCACTTGCGCATGTATCTTGATTCTGGGTGGGTTCCCGTCCTCTTGTTTCTTTTCCCTGCTTCGCTCCCTGGTTTACCATCCCAGGATGCGGGGATGCGCTGTCCCTCCGGCACTGAGAGGAGTAGGACTCTAACCTACATGGAGTACGACTATCTAGTCGCACAAGGAACAATGTTGTTCGCAGTTACATTTTTATTTGAGCCGATATTTACGAGAGGAGACTCACTCTCGACCTGAATCACGGAGCAGTTTTCGCTAACACGTCGAAACCATTGCAGCCCCATGTCTTACATCTCCCATTCTGGCTTATATCTTTGCAACTGTCAAGGGGTAATTACGTAAATTTTGCGATTTCTGCCATTTTTTTTGCATTGAGGAACTGCAACTGCTGGTACAGCATGGCGATCCGGGGCCAATCAGCACCGGCACTGGTGGCCGCCCGTAAGGGGTTGCCAAAGATTGCCTCGACTTCCAGTGGCTTGCCTCGGTTGGGGAAAGGGAACAGGGAACAGGGAACAGGGGGGGATCGTTTAGAGCCGAACAACATCTCCAGATGCCTTATTTTTGGTGCTCCCCCAAAGCTTGGATGCGTCCTGAGTTCACTTACTTACCGCTACCCATAAGATAAAGCAAAGCCATTCTGATCGCAACACCGCTAGTAACCTGTTGAGAAATTAGGCTAAATTGGGGGTCGTCCATCAGATAGGAGCTAATTTCTACCCCCCGGTTGACAGGACCTGGGTGCAAAACTTTCACATCAGGTTTGCAAAGTTTCAGCCGCTCGCGGGTAATGCCAAACAACTGATGATATTCTCGCCCGCTGGGAAGTAAATGCTGAGTCATTCGTTCCTTTTGCAAGCGCAAAGTCATGACAAAATCAGCATCTTGTAACGCTGGTTCAACCTGCCAATGCAGATATAACTGTCTATTTTGTGCAGAATCATCGGATATGGCAGTATATTCAGCAAGCAGTTTCGGTGCCAGAGTCGGCGGCGCAGCCAGATGGACTTGGGCTCCAGTTGTTGTTAGACTCCAGATATTCGATCGGGCAACCCGGGAATGGACAATATCCCCCACGATCGCGATCTTTTTGT
The DNA here is from genome assembly GCA_963921275.4 of uncultured Hormoscilla sp. Taxonomy (GTDB): domain Bacteria; phylum Cyanobacteriota; class Cyanobacteriia; order Cyanobacteriales; family Desertifilaceae; genus Hormoscilla. The sequence continues at coordinate 1,778,630 of OZ001293.3, forward strand.
CTGCCAGGAGTGAAATACGCGGATGCTTGGCATCTAACTGTGAGGTAATAGTAAATAAATCCAGCAATGCCTGAGAAGGATGTTCGTGCTGGCCATCACCCGCATTCAGCACCCGGACTTTTGCCTCCAGACAATCCATTAATGAGGCGATCGCATTCGGCACCCCGGCCTGTTGATGGCGAATCACCATCATATCAGTTCCCATCGCCAAGTAAGTCTTCGCCGTATCCAAAATCGTCTCTCCCTTAGAAAGAGAAGAAGTTCCCGGGGCAAAACTCAGGGTATCAGCAGAAAGCCGCTTTGCCGCCAGTTCAAAACTATTGCGAGTGCGGGTAGAAGGTTCAAAAAACAGATTAGCCACCACCAGTCCGAGCAAAGTCGGCACCTTTTTCGTCCGTCTGGAGAGCACCTCAGCAAAGCTAGTAGCAGTCTGTAGAACAGTATCATATTCATCTGGCACAAAATCAGCCAGAGAAAGAATATGTCGCCGATTCCAAGTATTGGTCATTGGTTAGTAGTTGGTGGCCGTCGGACAGGCGGGAGGCCCGGACTACGTAAAAAAATAAAGCTGATTATATCCTAGAGACATTGAATCACATAAATAGCAATATCGATCTATTTTGGTGATGAACATAAAGATTTTAGCATTTCTGCTGTTCGGCACTATGCTAGTCAGCGGCTGCACTTGGATGCGCCGTTACCCCCTAGCGGGTGAGAACACCTTGAGTAGCAACCCCATAGCTGACCAAGTCACCACAACTAGCAGCCTATCACCCACCTCCGGCACCGATCCTGCTAATAATACTGTAACGGTGACTATTTACAAAGCAGACAGCCAGTGCGAAACCCTGATTGCCGAAAAAGAAGTCCTTCCCCAGCATCGCTTACTTGTGAGGGTTGTAGGTAAAGTCATAGAACAAGCGACTTCCACTGACTTTGACATCGCTGGTTATCGGGTGAACCTAGATCGACAGCGTCAAGTCGCCACAGTCGATCTGCGACTAAATCCTAACACGAGGCGGCAGTTTGTCTCTCTTTCTTTTTGCGAACAGTTTGCCCTATTTGGCAGTCTCCGCCAAACCCTGACTGATAACCCCAACTGGCATATCGAAGAGGTTCGCTTCACCCAACTAGGTAAAGAAATTATCTTCTAATACATCATCCCTATCCACTACCAAGGACATAAGAAAGGGACATAAGAAACCCGGTTTTTACAGACAACCGGGTTTCTGGGCTAGTCATGGAAAATCAACAATTATGCTAGAGATGGAACTTGATTTAATTTCAACCAATACAGTGCCAGTTGCCGGGCTACTGTTTGAAACTGGCTAAAGTCCACGGGTTTGGGAATGTAGCTGTTACAGCCCAAAGTATAGCAATTTATCAAGTCTTGCTTTTCTCTGGATGTAAGATGCGATCGCAACTGGAATGGTTCTGGTACTATCGGACGCACGCAGACAGCGCAGCACTTCTAAACCATCGATTCTGGGCAGTTTCAAATCTAGTAATATTAATGCTAGCATTTTTTTCAGATCGCGGTTAGCAAATACACCCCTGCAAAATAGATAATCTAATGCTTAAACTCCCGATCCTACTATTACCATTTACCGGAAAATACAGCTGCGATAGAATGCTAGTCGAGCCAATTTCCGATCGTCAGGATGATCTTCCACTAACAGAATTTTGGCTCATCATAATTTGTTTACTTTTGGGCTTATTATCAGAAATTAACGAAGATTATTCTGCAAATTTGCTGATATTAATATCCTGTTTTTTATCGTATATATCAGTTATTTTATTTATAGAAAAGAGGTGATATTCCAGAATTTATCTGGTGATCCTACCCTGTTCAACTTGGTGATGCTTGTCATTAATTCATGGTGTTTCCACTACAATCGGACCCCATGAGCCCATTACCCGGCTGACGAGGAGATCCCCAGTGCTGGGAGGATTGGGCTGTATTCTCTGAGTAGTGCGAGTTCGGTGTCCCCGGGGTAGTGCGAATACGATGTTTCCTGGGTAGTGCGATTACGATGTCCCCGGGGTAGTGCAGCGCTGGGGACATCGAACTCCCAGGAAACATCGAGCTCCCCCGGGACACCGAAAGCTCCCAGAGGATACAGCAGCTTGCGCCTCTCTTCGGACAGCGGTCCCGTAACGCACAAACAAAAAAAGTCAATAGCAGACCAGAGGAAGAAAAATGCGATACTAGGGGAGAAGTGATCGCGATTCATTAATAATTGGTAAAATATTATGGCTGTTAGCCGTTACTAGATATATAATTCGTCTAAAATATGCAATAATTAGGAGAGCAGACAGGTTATGGATGTCAAGTTGATTTTAGTCTTGTTAACCGTGGCCTTTACAGTGTCATGCTTGTTCTTTGGCACGAAGAATGGCTTCTACGACTCGGACAACTATCACGGTAACGGTTCTGCTCACTAAGTCTGGTGGGCGGTGCCCCCCCTACGCAGAGATATTGCCAGTGCCTCAAGGGAACGATCGCGAGCTAGAATGTATACCCTACGGAGTCGAGCAGACCGCCGAAGGAGTCTGCTTGTTAATGCGCATGGGTAGCTACCGCCTGCTGCTGGACTGCGGTTTGAGAGACATCTCACCCCTGCGGGAGGTAGGGACTCAGTGGGGGGGGCTACCGGCTGACTTGGCGATCTGTACTCACGCCCATTCAGACCACGCTAGGGGTTTGCTGTCACTGCATCAGGCTTTTCCGCAACTGCCCATCTATGCCTCGGAAGCCACAACTCAGCTGTTACCCCTGAATTGGCCAGAGTACAGAGGCGATCGCATACCATTATTTTGTCAGGCTTTGCCCTGGCGGACGCCAGTAGAGTTACGTCCGGGGTTAACTGCTCAATTGTTCCCGGCGGGACATCTGCCCGGGGCCGCTGCTTTCCTGCTGACTTACAGAACCGGACAGCGTACTTACAGTATTTTTTATACTGGGGATTTTTTCTTATCTAACTCCCGCCTAGTAGAGGGCTTGCGGTTAGAAGAGGTGCGGGGATTGAAACCTGATGTACTGATTATCGAGGGGAGTTATGGCACGGCCCGTCATCCCCGTCGGCGCACCCAAGAAAATAAACTGGCCCAACGGATTAGTAATGCGATCGCCAATGACTGTTCTGTGTTGCTGCCAGTACCGACACTGGGATTGGGTCAAGAACTGCTGGTGCTGCTGCGCAGTCATCACCAGTTTACCGGACGTGACCTGGATATCTGGGTAGATGAGAGGGTAGCAGCTAGTTGTGATGCCTATTTGGAACTCCTACCCCACTTGCCCGCCGCCGTACAGAATTTTGCCCAGCATCAACCCCTATTTTGGGATGAACGAGTGCGGCCTCGGGTGCGCCGGTTATCTGGCCAACAGTCTGTAACTTCTGAGTCTCCCTATATCCTCTTGGTCGATGGCAATATCGATCTGAGCGAGTGGCTTCTTCCTGATACCCGACCAAGACTGGTTCTGCTACCTGAAGATGTTCGCGGACCCCAGAACTTTCCACCAGATTTGGCTATTAGAGTCGAAACCTATTTGCTATCTCAGCATTCTGATGGACCTGGCACTACTCGGCTGATTCATAATCTCCGTCCCCAGCACGTAGTTTTTATCCACGGTTCCCCCTCCTATCTGGCTGACCTCACCGGTTTAGAGGAACTCTACAATCGCTGCCATTTGCACTCCCCCGCCCCTGGCACCCTGGTGGAACTGCCGATCGGCGAGACTTTTATCCAGCCAGCACCACCGGAAACTACCTATGAAGGGGAGTTGCTGGAGTTGGAAACTATGGTCACGATTACTTTGCCAGAGGCGATCGCGCGAGATCGGCGCTGGCAAAATTTTGCCGATACTGGTTTAGTCTCTGCTCGCTGGCAGGGAGACGAACTGGTATTGCGGGGGGTGTCCCAACGGGAGTTACTCTCTGGTGGCACCGATCCTAGAGTGAGTTTGGATCTGGATTCCTGCGGCAATTGTCGCTACTACCGGGGACAGAAATGTCGTAATCGCGCCAGTCCTTTGTATGAATTTAAGGTCACCCCAGATGGTTTTTGTCCCGTTTTTGAAAGGATGCCCATCTCTGAAAAGTCAGAATTCGACCTTTCGTAGTAAGCACGAAGCACTTTACGGCTTCCAGCTTATTCTGGATTTGATTCCGGATGCCGGCGTAGTCGTTCTGCTTCTGGGCATTCTTCGGAAACCATGATTTTTATGTTTCCTTTGGGGACCGTCGATAGTTTCTGGGTGACTGCACCTATGCTCTCTAATCGCACTATTTCTTCCCACGAACAGATTTCATCTTCTTCTTCGCTTTCATAACGAATCGTTACCAAATCTCCTTCTATATCCAGGATCGTCGCGCGTTCTATCCAGCGTTGCTGGTCCCGCAAGAAAATCCAGACTTCACGATTTTCACAACAGAGTTGATAAATCTTGCGGTGTAGCATGGTTGACTCCTGCTCCAAAAAACTTGTACATTTTTGGTCATTCCCTGACTTTGAAGAGTTACACTCGAGCAACTCTGTCCGGCTCAATGTTAATTAATTTAAAAAATTCTTGACTAAATTGCTGTTTTTACATTACTATAGCATATATTTGCAGTTGGTTTGGCATTTTCCGAAAGTAGTCCGGACAAGAGCTCTGGGCTGATCGCGCTGCGCGCGATCGGATCTCGCCATCCCGTCCACAGAAAGATGTATGAGGTATTAACCGGAAATGTTGCTACATTTAAGTACTTGGCCGGAAGTAGAAGCTTATCTGGGCCGATCGCGTAGCGTGCGCGCAGCGCAATCGTCCGGTCTGATTCTACCAATTGGTTCGACAGAACAACATGGCCCCACGGGTTTGATCGGTACGGATGCCATTACCGCTGAGGCGATCGCCCGTGGGGTGGGCGAAAGCGTCAAGGCGATGGTGGCCCCGACGATTAATGTGGGCATGGCCTTGCACCACACGGCTTTTCCCGGTACCATCAGTCTGAGACCCAGCACCATGATCCGGCTAGTAGTGGATTATATCACATGTTTGGCCAGGGCGGGATTTACTAAGTTTTTCTTTATCAATGGCCACGGGGGCAATATCGCAACCCTGAAGGCGGCTTTTGCGGAAACCTATACTCATCTGGTAAACTTAAACATAGCTAATGCCGATCGGGTAGAATGTACCCTGGCCAACTGGTTCACGTGCAGCAGTGTTTACAAGCTGGCAAAAGAGTTATATGGGGACCAGGAAGGTTCCCATGCTACCCCCAGTGAGGTGGCGGTAACTCAGTATCTCTATCCAGAAGCTATTAAAACTGCCCCCTTGTCTGAAGAGGTTGGTAAAGGACATGGTTTCTATGGACCGGCTGATTTTCGTCGCCGCTACCCCGATGGCCGTATGGGGTCTAACCCGGCATTGGCAACCCCGGAACATGGGAAGCAGTTTTATGAGTTGGCGGTTAAGGAACTTAGCAATAGCTATCTGGAATTTTTGGCCCCAGAGTGAGGGCGATCGCGCGTCGCCGACATGAGAAAATGTGCTCATCGCAGAAGTACGATCGCCCCTCCCTGTGCTAAGGCACTCAGATAATTCCAGCCCGAATACCTTACTCTCCAGCTAGCACATGCCTCTCGCATTTAGTAACAACCTGTGTCTTGACTCGTGCGCATTTTTCCCAGAATGGTGGAAACAAACACGCAACGTCTAGCTGAGCCACCATTTTTACTTTTTACCGTTATTCGTCCAAAAGGAGGTCTATACACATTACCATAATGATCGAACCACATTCGCCACAAATCTTTACCTAACTCACTATATATATCTCGCCCAAGTAAGGTTGTCTCTTCCCTATCTATTTCGACGTTTTCATCCAGGTCTTCCCAATTCACTGCATAGCGATCAGAGTCAGATGGACCCGGGTCAGGATCTTTAAGGGGTATATTGAAAGCATTGTCCTCGCTTGTAGCAGGGTGTACCGCCCACTGTGCCAGTGATTCGCCATCTATTTCTACTTGTCGAAAACTGGCTTGCCAGGTACGTTTGTCTCGTTTGGCATTGCTTTGGGCTTCCTTCATGGCCAGGTATACTTGTTCTCTGGCAGTATTGAGGCGTTGACCTTCTGTGAAGGCTAGCCAACTGGGAACCCCGATCGCATTTAAAATCCCAATCATGGCCACAACCACTGATACTTCAATCAGGGTAAAACCGGCAGAAGTTCGCTTTCTATAGTTTAAGTTGTATTTATGATGTTTTTTCATCTGCACCCCATCTCCAATAGATCGCGGTTTCAACACTAGCTGGGATCCCCGATCGCACTCAGCACCCTACGAGCGCTATTACCACCAGCAACTCGATTGTGGTAAAACCCAGATATAAGTCTTTTCCTAATCCTTTTAATCTTTGCCTTTTTTTCATCATTGGTACCATCTTACTAAAAGTTTATCAGTCCCCGTCCTTTTACCTGAATTCTTGTAGTTGGGAAGAATGTATCTTGGCGATCGCTGTAATCCTTTGTCTCCCCGCGAGCTAATGTCCGTGCCAGAGCATTTTCCCTAATGTATACTTGCGCCACATTTCTTTCTGAGTCTACACAGGCATAGAAACTACCTGTCTTCAAGCCAGCGGGAAATTTGCTGTTATCGTAGTCTGGTATCTGTTGATAAGCAGTCGTGCAATTTACCGTCTCTAGATCCGTATCTACTGTCATTAGGGTTTGGTCAATGTAATCTACCAAAACTTTCACGTTGTTCGTATACGAATCTTTATGTTTTTGCCACCTATTCATCTTTTCTCTCAGATTATCCCCCTCCACACCCAGATTGAATAGCATAAACCCTTTGCTGGGCTGCAAATCATATGATACTGTTCTGGTTCCCCCATTTACCGGATCTACTTCAGTTCTCGTTCCATCTAATGCTGTTCCATCTTTATCTTCAATCCCATCCCGAATCTCAAACCGACCAATCCTTGCTGCACCAGACCACTTATTGTTGTCGTCTTTTATCAGGTAGTAAGCTACTAAAGAATATACTTGATAATCCTGCTTGTTACATTTATCATCCGGCAGCTTTACTAGACAACCTATCTCGACTCCATTGAATCTTTTATCTTCGGGTAAAATTTTCCGCCTCCAGAACGCCAGCACTGGCACTCGATCGTCACTAGCAGGTGGGATTTGACTACAGCTTCCTGGAGGATTGTATGATGATGATGGATCGCTCGTACATTCAGTCTCATTGTAGTTCCCAGTGATTGCCGCCAATCCATCCCCATCGTATATATAAACTGCCTGTTCCAAATCCCTGCGGATGTAGTCTATGGCCCCTTGGATTTCTTGTTCAGTGCTTGACCGCGCCTGTTCCTTACGGTCTGTTGTCAGGATATCAACCATAAAACCCAGTAAGGCTGAGATCATGATCTCAGCTATCGCTGAGGCTACTAGAAGTTCTATCAGAGTGAAGCCACTGGCTTTTTTGGCCTGATCTTGCCGTTGACTTTGATTTTTTAGCAATAATCTGATTATATATCTCATTTTCTTTTTCCTCCCCTGACCTAGCAATTAAATCTCTTTTGTAGCGCTATCAAGCTTCTGTCTTGCTGATTCATGTTATGATTGATACCAATATCTGTTCGCGTAGCGTGCGCGCAGCGCAATCGGCTTGCTATGCCTCTACTATCGCCAGCATTTCTGTTTGGCAATCTCGCGCAGGCGGGCTTTGTTCCTGTAGCCGGACCATGCACGGGTTCGGATTAATTGCAACCACCATAGCAATCGCAGAAATCCTCATAATTTGTGCCATTTCTGATTATTTCCGTTGTCATTTCCACCATAGGTGCTTGGCGGTCAATTGTAGCCGACGAAGCACTCTGTCTGGCACCGTCATTACGCATTGTCTTCAGAGGATCTCCACCACCATCAAAAGCCTCTGCCCTGTATACCCGTACCCCTAGCAAATAGCCTTCCTCTGGGTCTCCTTGCGTATCGGTCACGCTACGATAAGCCTGAATTATCATATCCTTAGGACTATCACTGCTACAATTTTCATCACCATCATAATCCACGCAGTACAAACTTACATCGCTTGTTGATGGTGTACTCGGGTTTGGACAGTAGGGATAGCCATCTGTACTGGAGGTGCAGGTGGTCAAGGCATCTCCCGTGGGAGCATTCACGTTGGAGAATGTAGCAAGTCTCTGCGGTTCAAAGTCTCCATTATTATCAATCTCATCCAGTAGCACTATAGCATTGGGATCGTCGATCGCCCCCGATCGCACCCCATCAATATAGGACCCTGCCGCTTGCGTCGCCAGTTCCACCCGCCTGGCCTGCACTCTGATCGCAGTTGACAAGACAATCATCGGGGCTATTCCCACTAGCATGATTGTTAACACTATTATTGCCACCAAGGACTCCATTAGAGTAAATCCTGACTGACTGGACTGGGGCAAAATTGGTTTTTGGGTTTTCATCTTCATTCACCTCCTACTACCATTTTACCGCTTCCCCGCAATCAGGACGCTGATCCTTACTCACTGCATACTCATAGCCTATGCCTGGTTTGTCGTAGTATGCCTTATTATTCTCTTCAATACTGTTCCCACCAGGCCCCCCATCTGCTTGGCCAGCACACAAAAGCACTTCCACCCATTTATCGTCTCGACTCACTTCCTGGAAGAATTCATTCGGCGGACTGATAGATGGTACAGTGAATTGTTCGGCAAACAAGTCCGGCTGCTGCGTCAGCAACCCCACATCAAAACCCCACGGACGATCGGGTTGGTTGTAGTAGGGCAGCTTACCCTCTGAGTTGTCATGTTCGTATAGCTGTTTTCGTCCAAAAATCCCTGCATCCTCCCCCATAGTTCCCTCCAGAGTATCTGGCAGCAAAGTCTCGAAGGGAGCCGTCGCATACTCGCTACGCTTCGTCTGGATAAACCCACCGCTGATCTTCGCTGGTCTTGCCTTTGACCCCGCATTCCAGGACTCTAGGAAGCGAGGCAAGTTTTCTAAACCTCCATTACCTTCATTCGGACGTCCTGGCGTATCCCCACTAGCTAACACTAGATTAAATGTATTGCCTGCATCCGTTGCCTGCTGCTGCCAGTAGGTGCGGTTGCCTTTGTCTCCGTCTGCAATCGTCAGCGTCTTTGTGCTCCCAGAAGTTGTATTTCTCGGTGCCTGCAGTTGCAATACTGGTTCTAACAGGGGTTGCCATTTCCGCCCATCACTTTCTGGAGCGTGGCTGCTTATTCGCTGACCATCCAGCGTCCTGTAAAACAGAGGATGGTCATATCCATAATTGCGATCGTCATCAGAGGGTGGATCCGCCGTTCCTGGTATTTGATCGACTGTTACGAACCACAGGGCTTCTTTGTTACTATCCATGTAAGGTTTTCCATCTGCACCTGGAGAGTCCTCAAGGCAGCCATTGGTTTCCCCCCAGCCACAATATACTACATTTTCTCCGGTATCGTCTGTATCTCCGTCATTGTTAAAATCAATCCTAATCCTCGACGTATTGTACGGGAACGGTCGGATCTTACCACGAGAACCATTACGATTTTCTATCCCTATAGGAATTGGTTGCCCATTTCCGTCCAGTATCAGGTCACCACACCCTGGTCCGTCATTCAAAACCGGGTGAACATATTGTCCTCTACGCTCTACTCCTTTACAATCTGTATAGTTTCGCAAAAATGCCACTCGGCGAGGATAGCGCGAATATTCTCCAGATGGTGTTATTATCGTTGTGCCTGCTGGGATTAGGTTTAATATCTCATCTGTCATCTTACCTGCCAAGTCCTCTCTTATGAAATGTGTAGAGCGATTGTTCGTCGTTCCCTTATATGTCTCCGAGATAGGCCTCCCCTGATTCCCATTTAAATTTATGTACCAGTTTTCTGGACTGCACTCTGAAACTGGCAGCCTCTGACAAACCTCCATCAAATACTCTCGGTTTCCTTTCGCCCGGCGTTGAATTGGGGTAACAAAGTTATTGAAGTAGGAACTGTTGGTAGGAGGAGTCGAGCCACATTTTGCGAATACTCGGCATCTTCAAATTGATGACTCGTCACAAAATTATTTGTATAGAAGCCATTTTCTCGGCGTTTGCGAATTGACCTCGCATCCCCCAAATTATTATTCAGATCGTAGTCTCCCTCATTGCGGAAGCCTTCCTGGAAATCATTAGACAACAGCGTCACCGAATCAGCGATCACTGTTGCTGGCCGCCACTTGTCCCCAGGGCTGCAAGTCCCTGACCCAAACTGGTCCTTCCTACAGGCAAACTGATCGTTCATAGTTTTGCGCGTGTAGAAGTTATTCCAGTCGTCTGCCAACTCTTCCGTAAACTCTTCTTTATTCTGATCGGGACTGTGCAGGTTAAAGTCTCCCTTGATGTACACTGGCAAATCACTTACCAAGGTTAGCCCTTTCTCATTTACTCGGTAATCGTTGCTGTCACCACGGTTGAGTTGGGCGCCATTTATTAGCATGATGGCATTAGGGCGGCGCGTTGGATCCAGCAAGAAGTCCGTCGCACTCAGTTCCAAGCTAGCTTCATCGTCATCACCCTTTGTTGTTTCATCTCGCCATGCATCTTCCCGGGTTGCGTAGACAATGCCACTGTTGGGAAGCATGTATTCTGTTGGTGTTCCACTGTCAAAAGTTTTCTTCCGCAATTTGTCCAAATCTATCACCGTGGCCCGAATTTCCAGAGGCTGCCGTTCTTCTATACTCAGGTCATACCTGCCACTCAGCGTTTCTGTCAGCCAGCCCATTTCACCAGGTGTACCGCTAGCGCCTGTAATTGTGGTGAAATTCCCGTTTTTTCCCTCCACAATAGGCTCTCTTGAAAAGTTTAGAGTTGCACTGTTGAATCCCTCTAGCGTCACTAGATCGCCAGTTTCCAGGCTTGGAGTTCCCAGACTATCAGCAAATTCGTAATCATTCCCGTTCCATTGCACTCGCAGACTATGGGCATCGATCGCCTTCACTTCCCTTGCATCCAGAAACGTCGTTTCCTCGATTGTTCCCTGCTCTATACGTGCTGATTTATGTTGTCCACCATAATAAATATTTATCGCACAGATTGCCGTATCGATCGCTGTCCTTTCTGCCAGACTTAGCTTTTCACCTGCATCCATAGCTTCCAATGCTTCTTTCAATAACGTATTCACCTCCCGTCCGTTGGGGTATCTTAACCTCGTTTGGTAATCGAGGAATTCACGATTACTAATATTTGATAAGACAGTATCCTGCAAGGTATCCTTCCATTTGTATACTACACCGTTCTTTGAGATCCTGCTATTTTCGTATGAGGGGTCGTAGTAGCTGCTCACACAGGCGATCGGTTCTTGATATTGCACGGAATTTGCCGTACCTTCGTAGTCACTATGCTTATAGTGATATACTGCTGTTGCCCGCATTTGCAAGTAGGGGCGCTTACTCACTGTATTAGAAATATCATTATTATCTTCGTCCAATACATCATAGCGAGTAGCTGGATTTGGCATATAATCTGGCCAGATGATCAACCCTACGTCAATGTCGTTAATTTCGTTAATCGACTCAGGCAAATATAATCCCGTGCCCGTGACTATTCGCAAACCGCCAACATTATCCAGCACATTAGCTGGTGCTTTTGCTGCCGACAGTTCCCAGAAATTATCTCGATCTGTTAATCTTCCGTCTGGTAACTCTTGTACCTGAGACTTCCGGATCCGGTCTTTATCCGAGTTCGAACCATCCGGTTCAACCATTTTTTCGTTCCTCCGCCATCTCTGACTACCTGCTCGTAGCTCGCCGCGTCAACAAACTCGTTACTATCCGGGTCATATATCTTCCTTGGCAGGTTATTTCCCACCAGAACCCGATCTCCCACTCGTTCTTCTCTGTCTTGCAGCCGATCGGGGTCTGTCGCTGGCGGTCGATCTAGTTTTTGTGTCAAATTTGTATATGATGTAGTATTGTCGTTCCGTTCAAAAGGATACATCCAATAATACGGCGGGCGCAGGGGGTTTTGCCCCGTGCCATCATCCCCTTCCGTATACGCTGCAAAAAAACTATTCGCCTCTGTTTCATTCATGATGGTGATTGCGTCATCCGCACTGGTAGCAGGTAACGACCCCCCGCTAGTTGACAATGCCGACTCTCCATTGGGCACTTCCGCAAACGGCACCTGACGAGTGCGATCTCTAAAATAGTTTTCCAACTCTTCCTTGCGCACCTTGTAGCCATCCATCCCCGGGTTTTCTTTCAGCCTTTCTGCCACCGGATTTCAAACTTCCTCGGGGTCTTTCTCCGTATCTGTTCTCTCGATCTTGTCCACCGAGTCGTTTCCTCTCCAGAGAGCAGCATTTACCATATAGTCGATCCGCTCGTTGAAAGCGAAGGTATTGTAGGACAGGTCCGCACCTCCTTCTTTGTCTACTGTCTTATTCGCTGCACCAAAGTCCTGCTCTGTTGCCGATGGATCCACTAGTCCAAATAGGTCTATATCTGCATTATTTGCATCAGTACTAGTATTGACTGCACCTGCGCCTATATTTCCGCCCACAATCACCTTACTCAGTCCCTCCTCGTAATAGCAAGAATCTCGACTGCTGACCAAAAACAGGCGCACGTCAGAATTGCTATTAACGTTCCCTATCAGCAAGTTACTGTTGGTCATCACCCCTCCATTCATATTTAACCCCGTATCTGAGAAGATAGCTAGGTCATCTCTGTAGACCAACGGGTTGTTGTTCAGGGGGATTCTACTCCGGTCTTGCTGATACTCTAGAGCCGAAAAGCCCTTTCCGCCAGAGAACTTTTCATAATAGTTGTTATCGTCGTCGTTCAAGTCCGTTATATCTGTTATTGGCACGTTGGCCGCATATACAAATATCGCCTTTTTAATCTGATTCCCCGATCTATACCAATCCGAGTTTCCTACAAATCTAGCGCTCTTCGCGACCGAACTCTCGCATCTTCTACCACCCAGCTTAGAGTCATCACTTGGTAGCGTTCTCGCTTCCAGGGGGTTTCTTCGTCTTGTAAATTCGCCCTCGCCCTCCTCGCCTCTGAGCGGGCTGCGGAATAAGATCCCGTAGAGAGTAAATGTATCGAACTTTCCGTTATTATCTGTATCTACCGGAAACTTCCAGGCCGTGGTCACCGTTTCTCGATCTTCCAGAGCGCTTTGATCCGTATCTGCCTCTCCGATACCTTCTTTACCATCAACATCAAAAACCAGCTTCAGGGGCGTCTCATCTCCGAAGATATACCTTTTATTTTCCATTGCTTTGAGCAGATCTTCATCCGTGGGAGTTCCCCGTGGCAGGGTGGAGTCCTTGAACAACTCCTCTATTTTTGCCCTGGCCCTGTCTAGCGCTGGTGCCGCCGCATTCAATGTCGCCTCATTCACTCTAAAATTATGTGCGTTCTTAGAGCGGTCAAAAGAGCGTAGCACCATTGCCGTCGTCAGTAGCACCACCACCAATGACACCATTGTCATTGTCGGCAATACAAAGCCTCTCGTTGCCTGGCCCCGCCTACCTCTCCTTTTCAGTGGATGGGGTCGAGCCGGGAATCGCTTCCCGACCCTCCCTTGAGGAACCGGACTTGCGATTTTCACCGCATCCGGCTACTGGGTACTAGGCCCTTTTCATAGGTAGACTTAATAGGAATTACTTCCGTTAGCCCTTGCCGCCTGTCTTTTCTTCCTTTCCTGGTTTAGCAAGTGGTTGTTCTGATAACCGTTAGTATCACCATTTTCAAGTCAGTTTTACCAGTTATCCATACCTTATCCTCCACTTGCGTTTCGGATTAGTTCCGTGGCTTTTTAGGATTACTCATTCCAGCAGCTTCCTAGTATCACCGACCCACGTCAGCGCTGGCTACCCAGCATCATCTACATTACTGTAGATGTTATCCCAGGAATTACCCCGGGCATTCGCTTCTTGGGCCATCCCTCCCCCCGTGGCTTGCGCTTAACATCTAACTTGTCCTGATGGACAGCACACGAGAGGTTACTTCGTTCCCTAACAACATTTCGCGATACCTTTAGGTCCACACTATACCCCGGGAGCTATTTGAGTACTATATTAGCCAGAGTCTAAAACTAATACTAGCTACCATTTCCTTTTTAGGCCAGCGCATATAGCCTTATTTCGCTGGTTCCTTATAACGAGGCTTGCACATGTTTGCCTGCTCTAACCTTGGATATCTTTCCTAGCGGCGTCACCGGCTTAGGCTGCCAGTTATCCTACATTTGAGTCCTCGCTTAGCACCACGATGATGTCGCTTCGTAGCACCGAGGACCGGTGTCACCCCCGTACCTGGGGGGAGGGGAATTTAACCCCTATGCGGTCAGAGTTCCCGGCTAATGAAACCGGGCTAGCGTTCCGTGTTTGACCACGTTAGGCTAGAACGAATCGCACAGACTCCGCCGCAGGTTACCCGCCAACTTTTTGGTCATTTTTTTAGTCAACCTACTCAACCGCCGCCACAGCCGAGACAATATGACTTGGACTTTCCCGATTTTTCCGGAACGGTGCATCTTGCCCATGTACCTAGTAGCTTTCCCGAGCGCGTAGCGTGCGCGCAGCGCAATCTTCCGCTGGATATATGCCATAATTCCTTATCCTTGCCACTGCCGCAATTATGATTCCCTAAGAAAAGACATAAGCCGCTTGTCGGTAGATTTTTCCCATCTTTCTACCGGCCAATGTACCACTCCCCTGCTGTATCAACAAGGTTCTGTCTCTTCTATTTTACCCTGGGAGGGCGGAAAACCGATTGTCAGCCCATCGATTTTCCCGATTTTTCCGGAACGGTGTTCGCACCACGCAGGTCTCTTTCCACGAGGCAAGCCCTGCCCGAGAGCTTAATATTGATTCAGATTAATTCCTGCTTCGGAAGCCATCGCCTGCAAGCCTTTGCGTTCCAAGGTTTTAATTGTCTTAGTAGAAAGCCGCAGCCTCACCCAGCGATTTCCTTCGGGCCACCAAACCCGCTTCCATTGCAAATTAGGCTGCTGTCGCTTTTTTGTGCGCTGGTGAGAGTGGGAAATAGCATAGGCATTATTTGCCTTCTTACCCGTCAGCTGACATCTGCGCGACATAAAACACCTCCAGTAGGCTGATACCACCTGTAATAATTTTACTAACCTCCATTATAGACCAATTTTTTTCATGGGTCTGTTCTGCTGATAACCGATTTTTCCGGAACGGTTCGCTGATACTAGAGCATCGGTCAAGTAGAAGCTAGAAACCGGGTTTCTGCTGTAGTTATCAATGACTGCGAGAAACCCGGTTTCTTGACCGACGTTCTAGGAGCTTATTTAGTCGCTTGCTCTGTCAAGCGCGTCAGCACTTGATTCGATCGTTCCACGAAAGCCTTCATCCCATCAGCGTCGAAGCCTTTTTGGGCCATCAGGGCCAGGTCATAGACATGATGGCAAATTAAATTAGCCAGTTCCGCAGAGGGAGATGTGCCTTCGCCGCCAATGATGCTACCTTGAGATAGAGTGGCCAAATTCTGGATCAGGGGATGAGCTGTATTTACCAGTAAGGTATGGTCTTCGGGGAATTTAGCAGTTTGTTGCTGCATCAAGGCATTCATCTCCTGCATCCGCCGCAGAAACTCGGGCAAGAGTACCATTGCTGGGGGAGAATCTTGGGGGTTGTCCGATTTCAGCGCTTCGGTGCGGATGGTGAGTTTCGACTTATTCAGGGCTTTTTTGAACAGTTCTTGGATCTGTTCGCTGCGGGTTTGATTGGTTTTCGGATCGACTATTTCCGAAGCCTTCTCTTTGTCCAGCAGGTTTTCGTCGATCTCGGCGTCTACCCGGGAGAACTTCACGTCTGTGTGTTCCCGTTCTAGGAAGCTGATAAAGTGGGAGTCGATGAAGGAGTCCATATACAGGACTTCCAAGCCCTGATTCTTATGCAGTTGGATGTAGGTCGTCTGGGTAATTTCGTCGGTGCAGTAGAAGACGCGGTTCTCGTGATGTTCTTTGTTGCGCTCCAGGTATTCCTTCAGGGTAGTGTAAGTATTACCCTTGTCATCGGTGTTGGCCGGACCGACTTCTTGCCAAGCATCTCCCTCTTCTGCTTGCACTTGCACTTCAGTTGGTGGCTGTTGCACCGTTCCGGAAAAATCGGCTTTGCCATCCCAGGTGGTACGATAGATGACGATCTCTTCCACTTGCTGTTTGAACTTCTCGTCGTTCAGGCAGCCAAACTTGACAAAGGTACCCAAGTCCTTCCAGCTTTTGATGTATTCAGCACGCTTGTCCCGGTATTGCTCTTTCAGGCGATCGCCCACTTTTTTAGCAATGAAGTCAGAGATGCGGCGGACGGTGCGGTCCATCTGCAAGGCGCTGCGGGAGACATTCAGGGGGATATCCGGGCTATCGATCGCTCCGCGCATGGGTAGCAGGAATTTAGGAATCACCTCCTCGCAATGTTCCGTGACGAACACCTGATTGCAGAATAGCTTAATCTGTCCCTTGGTGACATCCACATCTGGTCGCAGCTTAGGAAAATAAAGAATCCCATTCAGCAGGAAAGGATAGTCTGTATTCAGATGGATCCACAGCAGGGGTTCTTCGGTGAAGGGGTACAGATAGCGGTAAAATTCCAGATATTCTTCATCTTTCAGGTCCCTGGGGGACGTCCGCCACAGGGCCTGTTGCTTGTTAACCTGCTCGCCATCCATCATAATCTGCACGGGCATAAAATCGCAGTAGGTCTTAACTAACTGCTTGATGCGTGCCAGTTCCAGATATTCTTTTTCTTCCTCGGGAAGAGTGAGGGTAACGGTGGTGCCGCGAGTGGTGCGGGATGACTCTTCTAGCTTAAACTCTGGCGAACCATCACAGCTCCAGTGGACCGCCTGGGCCCCTTCTTGGTAAGATAGGGTATCAATTTCCACCTGTTTGGCTACCATGAAAGAGGAGTAAAAGCCCAGTCCAAAGTGACCGATAATGGCATCATCGGCATTGCCCTGGTATTTCTCGATGAACTCTTCAGCGCTAGAGAAGGCAACTTGGTTGATGTATTTTTTCACCTCCTCTGCTGTCATGCCAATGCCATTATCGGAGATGGAGAGGGTCTTGTTGTCCTTATCAATGCTAATCTGGATTTCGGGAGTCCCAATATCGCCAGTGAAGTCATCGCTATGGGAGACCATTTTCAGCTTGGCGATCGCATCTACTCCGTTGGAAATCAGTTCTCTGAGGAATATTTCATGATCCGAGTAAAGAGACTTCTTGATGATCGGGAATATATTCTCGGTGTGAATGCTGATTGTGCCTTGTTCTAGTACCGTCATAGGTCTGTGTTATTTTTTTGGAGCTTCAAAGAGCGATTGTGAAATATGGACTGCCTTTTGGCATCAGGGATTGCCGTCTGAGCTGTATTCGGCTTTCCCCACTTCTCTGTATCTGTTATCTGCGAGTGGTCCCCTGATGCTACCTTCTTTGATTTCGTTAGATAATGGCTCCATGCTATTATATCAGGTTAGGTGGCTTGTGTTGTGGGAGTGGGTCGTGTCCAGAGACACCACCCATTGCATCTTCATTCTTTTGATGCAATGGGGTGGTGCTCTCGGACAACACGACGGTGCGCCTCGTGTCGAGATTCTAAAACCTTGACTGGCTGTTTTTTACTGAAGCTCAAAGAGTTATCTACAGAATCTATGATAATCCGATCGCCCTCGACAAAGGTATTTTCCAGTATCAAGGCGGCGATCGCATTTTCCAGTTCCCGCTGAATTGCCCGTTTCAGGGGGCGGGCCCCATATACTGGATCGTAACCCGCCTCTACCAAATGGTCAATAGCAGCATCGGTCAGTTCCAGAGTTATTTTTTGTTCTGCTAGCAGCCTTTCCAGCCGCCTGATTTGTATGCCCACGATTTGCCGTAACTCAGCTTTATCCAGGGCATGGAAGAGAATTATATCATCAACGCGGTTGAGAAACTCTGGGCGGAACTGCTTGCGCAGGGCCTGTAACACCCGTTTGCGCATCTCCTCGTATTGGGTGTCGTCCCCCGCCACATCCAGTATGTGGTCGCTGCCGATATTACTGGTCATGACTATCACTGTATTCCGGAAATCTACCGTGCGTCCTTGGGAATCGGTAATCCGTCCGTCATCCAACACTTGCAGCAAGATATTGAACACATCTGGGTGGGCTTTTTCCACCTCATCCAGCAGCACTACGGCATAGGGTCGCCTGCGCACCGTCTCGCTTAGCTGTCCTCCCTCTTCATAACCTACATATCCTGGAGGCGCACCCACCAGCCGCGCCACGGAATGCTTCTCCATATACTCGGACATGTCGATCCGTACTATAGCATCATCGCTATCAAACAAGCATTCTGCTAAGGTCTGGGCCAGTTCCGTTTTCCCTACTCCCGTCGGTCCCATAAACAAAAATGAACCGATCGGGCGTTGGGGGTCTTTCATCCCAGCCCGGGCCCGACGAATTGCTGCTGATACCGCTGCTACTGCTTCATTTTGCCCTACCACCCGCTTGTGCAGATAGGTTTCCAACTGCAACAACTTTTGCCGTTCTGATTCTAGCAGCCTGTTGACCGGTATCCCCGTCCATTTCGCCACCAATTCTGCCACATCTGCTTCCGTCACCTGTTCCCGCAGTAGGGCCGAACCGCCGGACTGCATGTCCAATAATTGGGCTTCCTTCGCCTCCCGATCGCCCTCTATCTTTTGCAGGCGTCCGTACTTCAACTGGGCCGCCTTATTCAGATCGTAGGCCCGTTCTGCCTGTTCTATTTGCACCCGCAGCTTATCTTCCTCTTCCTTGAGGGTCTTGATCGCCTCCAACAGTTGCTTCTCTCCTTGCCACTGGTCGTTCAACTGTTGCTGGCGGGACTGCAAACTGCTAATTTCTTGCTCGATCCGGCGCGATCGTTCCTGGGCCTCCCGCTGCACTTCTGCTTCCAGGGACAACTTTTCCATTTCCAACTGCATGATCCGGCGATCGATGGTTTCCAGTTCCTCTGGTTTGGAAGTGATCTCCATCTTCAGCTTCGCCGCTGCTTCATCTACCAGGTCGATCGCCTTATCGGGCAAAAATCTGTCTGTGATGTAACGACTGGACAGCATCGCTGCCGCTACCAGGGCTGAGTCAGTAATTTTCACCCCGTGATGGACTTCATAGCGTTCCTTCAGTCCCCGCAAGATAGAAATAGTATCCTCTACCCCGGGCTGATTGACAAACACCTGTTGAAACCGGCGTTCCAGGGCCGCATCTTTTTCGATATATTTGCGGTACTCGTCCAGGGTTGTGGCCCCGATGCAGCGCAGTTCCCCCCGTGCCAGCATCGGTTTCAGCAGGTTACTGGCGTCCATGGCACTGGACTGTCCCGCACCGGTTCCTACCACCGTATGCAGTTCGTCGATAAACAGCACGATCTGACCGTCCGAGTGGGTGACTTCCCGCAATACTGCTTTCAGCCTGTCTTCAAACTCTCCCCGGTATTTAGCACCAGCAATTAGAGACCCCATATCTAGGCCAATTAACTGGCGGTTTTTCAGAGATTCCGGTACTTCGTTATTAATTATCCGCTGGGCCAGGGCTTCCGCGATCGCCGTTTTGCCCACCCCCGGTTCTCCGATCAGGACCGGGTTATTTTTCGATCGGCGGGACAATACCTGAATCAGGCGGCGAATTTCTTCATCTCGGCCAATCACCGGATCCAGCTTACCGGTGCGAGCCTGTTCTGTCAAGTCCCGTCCGTACTTTTCCAGGGCGGCATAGCGATTTTCTGGACTTTGGTCCGTTACCTTCTGACTGCCCCGCAGGTCCTTGATCGCCCCTTCCAACTGGGTGCGGGTACACTGAAAACCTCTGATTAACCGGCGACCTACGCGCTCATCTTCAGCAAAGGCTAGCAGCAGGTGTTCGACCGAAATATACTCGTCTTGCCATGACATCCGCGCCTTTTCTGCCTGGTCCAGCATCACGTCCAAGCCCCGTCCCAGGTATAATTGCTCTACATCTGGGGATTTTTTTTGCCGGGAGTCAAACAGTTCTAGCTGTTGAAATAGCTTCACTGGGTCTACGCCAGCTTTGGACAGGATCGTCTTGGCAATGCCGTCCTGTTCTAACATGGCGATCGCCACATGTTCCACCTCCAACTGCTGATGTTTTCCGCGACGGGCCACATCCTGGGAGTTGACGATCGCTTCCCAAGCTTTATCTGTAAATTTACTGGAGTCTGTCGGCTGCATGGCTGGAACTGTGATGCTATTAGCTATATCTTATGCTTCCCAGGGAAGGGGGGTACTTCAGCTAGAAGCCATTGCTGGAGTTGCTTGCTGCTGAGATGAACCTTGAGTACCCAACTGAATGAGTTCGATCTTATATCCATTCGGGTCTTGGACGAAAGCAATCACCGTCGAACCATGCTTCATGGGACCCGGTTCCCGTACCACCTTACCACCACGAGCTTTAATCGTCTCGCAAGTGCCATAAATATCATCCACGCCAATGGCGATATGACCGTAACCATCCCCCAGGTCATACTTATCAGTATCCCAGTTATAGGTTAGCTCCAGCACCGTATGGTCGGACTCGTCGCCATAACCAAGAAAGGCCAGAGTAAACTTGCCACCGGGATAGTCCTTCTGGCGTAGCAGCTTCATCCCCAGCACCTCGCAGTAGAACTTGAGAGACTCTTCCAAGTTGCCCACCCGCAGCATCGTATGTAATAGTCGCATGCTCAATCCCAAATAAATTCCAAACATCAGCCAAGAGTTGTCCTGATGACGTATTCTAACAAGCGACGGTCGGTCTGATGAGATAAGATAAATGGTTTTTACACCAGATACCGCAATTGAAGAGATTCGCGCCCGGGAGATTCTGGACTCTCGCGGACGCCCGACAGTGGAAGCAGAAGTCGAACTCGCTAACGGGGCCCTGGGTGTGGCCCAGGTTCCCAGTGGGGCCTCCACTGGCACCTTTGAAGCCCACGAACTCCGGGATGGAGATGCTAACCGGTACTGTGGCAAAGGGGTGCTGGAGGCTGTGCGGAATATTAAGGAGAAAATCGCTCCCAAACTGTTGCAGTTAGATGCCCTCAACCAAGCTTTGGTAGATCGGGTGATGATCGATCGGGATGGTTCTGCCAATAAGGCCAACCTGGGGGCGAATGCGATCCTGGCAGTTTCTCTCGCCACGGCCAAGGCTAGTGCTGACGCCCTGGGCATTCCTTTATATCGCTATCTGGGGGGCCCCTTAGCCAACCTGCTGCCAGTGCCCTTGATGAACCTGATCAACGGGGGGGCCCATGCTGCCAATAATGTCGATTTTCAGGAATTCATGATCGTGCCAGTGGGTGCGCCCACTTTTGCCGAGGCTTTGCGCTGGGGTGCGGAAATTTTTGCCTGCCTCAGCAAGGTGTTGGATGGTAAAGGTTTGCTTACTGGGGTTGGAGATGAAGGGGGTTTTGCCCCCAACCTGGGGTCAAATCAGGAGGCCCTAGATTTATTGGTAGCTGCGATCGAAAAGGCGGGCTATAAACCGGGGGAACAGGTGGCCCTGGCCCTGGATGTGGCAGCTAGCGAATTCTATCAGGACGGTCAGTATGTCTATGATGGCAACGTGCGATTCGTTCCGGTATAAGCCAGTATGGTGAAAATCGGGTCTGGTTCCATTAGCCAGATAACTCTGGTAATCATGGGGGTTAAATTCCCCTCCCCCAGGTGCGGGGGTGACACCGGTCCTCGGTGCTGCGGAGCCACATCACCGTGGTGCTAAGCGAGGACTCAAATGAGGATAGCTGGCAGCCTAAGCTGGCAACTCCACTAGGAAAGAGGCTCATGGTCAGAACAAACAAATCTCCGTAAGTATCGTTACATAGAACCAGCGAAAAGGCTGATTGCGCTGGCCCAAAAGGGAAAGCAGTTCGCGTATCAATGCTGTGGCCTCATTGATATCGTACCCGCTCAGGACTGCCGGTATAGAGGAGAGACCTAAAAGCCTCGCGAAATGATACCAGGGAACGAAGTAACCCCTCGTGTGCTGTCCAATAGGACCAGTCAGATGTGAAGCGCAAGCCACGAGCGGGAAAGATGGCCCGAGAAGCTAATGCCTGGGCGGTGTCTTCCGCATGCTCTTGTCCTGAAGGACAAGAGCATGCGGAAGACGCCGGGTAATGCTCATGGATATGCTGACGCGGGTCGGTGATATCAGGAAACTACTGGTATAAGTAACCTCAAAACGTCATAAACCCGTCCGCAACGTATAGCGCAAGCGAGTTGAGGATTGAGGGATGTATAACTGGTAAAACGGACACGCAAATGGTGATCCTAAAGGTTTTCCAAAGCCACTCACCAACCAGGAAAGGGGCTAAATTGCAAGTAGTAAGGGCCAACGGCGAGTAATCCCTAGTAAGCCTACCCATGTCAAGGGCCTGGTACCCAGTAGCCGGATGCGATGAAAGTCGCACGTCCGGTTCCGAACGGGAGGGTTGGGAAGCGATTCTCAGCTCGACCCCTAATCCTCACTCGCCCCAGGACTTTATAGATTATATGGGTCAGTTAGTTGACCAATATCCCATTGTTTCCATTGAAGATGGTCTGCACGAAGAAGACTGGGACAGTTGGCAGTTGTTGACCGAAAAATTGGGCAGTCGCATCCAGTTGGTGGGGGATGACTTGTTCGTGACTAACCCCACCCGCTTACAGAAGGGTATAGACTTAAAAGCTGCCAATGCCATTTTGATTAAGCTGAATCAAATTGGTTCGATGACGGAAACCCTGGAAACTGTAGGACTAGCTACTCGCAATGGTTTGCGTTCTGTAATTAGCCATCGTTCTGGGGAAACCGAAGATACCACGATCGCGGATTTAGCGGTAGCAACTCGTGCGGGTCAAATTAAGACAGGTTCTCTGTGCCGCAGCGAACGGATTGCCAAATATAATCGCCTGTTGCGGATCGAAGATGAACTGGGTCATTTGGCAGTCTATGCTGGGACTGTAGGGATGGGACCGCGCTAATAATTGTAGGGTGGGCATTGCCCACCTTCTGCGACCAGTAGTTGGCATTAACTTGAATTCACAGTACAATAGTATTGTATTGATTATGAGCAACTTCCCCGATCCCAATTTAATTAGCGCCATGTCACTGGACTTGCACCTGATAAAGGCGACTTAACGAAAGCTGGACGGGCTTTTGAGAAACACGCACAACGCGCTTCTCAAATTTGGGGCAGTTTGCAGGGAGATGTTCAGATGAAAAATCAAACAGGTCAGGGTATTCTTGAGGAAATTATTAACTCACCAGATACTGAGTGGTCTCAGAGGCATCACGCTATGTTGAAGAAAAAAATCATTGAAGGCAAGCTGCCAGATGGACGAGGGGCTAGATGGTCAGCAAACGGGAATAAATTTATCGGTTTTCTCTCACCAGAAATTTATAGGAGTAATAGGAAAATGCTGAGTGATATCCAATTAGCTGTGAATGATAAAGCAGCTAGTAAACATAAGGAAACTAGATTAGAGTTTGTGGTAACAAATGACCCAGAACTAGATTTCGATCTTGTTCAAGAAGTATGGCTTGCCGATCGGCTAATTGCTGTTCTTCGGCAAGTGGAGGGAGATTGGCAAGTCACGTTTATTCCCGATGGTGATTTTTGTCAACTTTATTGGCAAGATTTGATGGAAATAAGACAAGCTTTCTCAATATTTATCAGCGAAAGTAAGCAGGCGGGGGTTTTTACCCCATAATTTCATCATTGAGATGAGGAGTTAGAAGTTCATTTGCACCCAGACAAGGCACTATTGCAAAAGTTTCCCCCTATTGTCTCTTGGTCAGTCCTACTATAAATGTCAATATCCGTTTGCTCGCATTATAAATATCGACTAATGATGCATTATTCCTGTTCATATATAGTTTGAGCTGTTAATAATATTTCCCGCCGTCGGATCCAATTTTCACTAGCTTCGATAGAATCTTTAAGTGCAATATCAATAGGGCGATTTAGCAGTGATTCTAGTTCGTGCTTGATTTTAGCAAAGGTTAATAAACCCTGCCGCACATTGGGGGCGAAGGTAATCAAGAAATCAATATCACTATCTATCCGAAAATCAGATCGTAAAACTGACCCAAACAATGCCATATAAGTAATTCCCCACCGCTGGCAAAAAGTGGAAAAATAATTGATGTCTATTCCCAGACGTTCTGGGATTTCGGGGTCTACCTTGGTCAACATGGTGAATTGGAAATAATTTTTGCACCGGTGGGCGGTGCCCACCCTACCGATGATAACATTCCCTTAGATGTACCGGTGGGAGGTGCCCACCCGACACAAGTTAGAAGATTAGAACTGCTGCAGGAAACGCAAGTCGCTGCTGTAAAAGCGGCGAATATCATCGATCTGATGCAGGATCATGGCGAAACGTTCGATGCCAAAGCCAGCAGCAAAGCCGGTGTAAACTTCCGGGTCGTATCCGACAGCTTTCAAGACATTGGGGTCAACCATGCCACAGCCCAGCACCTCCAACCAACGACCTTTCCATTCTACGTCTACTTCGGCACTGGGTTCGGTGAAGGGAAAGTAACTGGCACGGAAACGAATCTTGACTTCGCCAAACATCTGGTGAATAAATTCTGCGATCGTCCCTTTCAGGTCAGTAAAAGTCAGCCCTTCATCCACGGCCAACAGTTCCATTTGATGGAAGACCGCCGCATGGGTAGCGTCTACGGTATCTCGACGGTAGCAGCGACCGGGGGCCACGATCCGCACCGGTGGTTCGTTATCTTCCATGTAGCGAATTTGCACCGAGGAGGTATGGGTGCGCAGGAGATTCCCATCCGGTAGATAGAAGGTATCCTGCATGTCCCGGGCTGGGTGGTCCGGTGGGGTATTCAGGGCTTCAAAATTGTAGTAGTCCGTTTCCATTTCTGGTCCCACGGCGACGGTGTAACCCAACCCCACGAAGATATCGATCACTTGGTTGAAGGTGCTGTTGAGGGGGTGAATTCGACCTTGCCGGTGATATACTCCTGGCATAGTTACATCCAGAGTTTCCGCTTCCAACTGGGCTTGGATCTGTGCTTGTTGCAGGGCTTCCCGCTTACTGTCCAGTTGGCTTTGCAGGGCGGTTTTGACCTCGTTGGCCGCAGCACCAAGGCGGGGGCGATCGGCTGGGTCAAGTTTGCCCATGCCACCCAGGATTTTCGATATCTGACCCTTTTTGCCCAGATAGCTGACTCTCAGTTCTTCTAGGCCCTCTAGGCTGTCAACAGAGGCGATCGCATCCGTTGCTGCTTGTCGGAGGCTTGCCAATTTTGTCTCAATCTCGCTCAGCTCAGTAGTCATGCTGGGGGTGGAATAAGCTACGTTATGATTTATGCTGAGTTTAGCGCGATTTGCTCACCTTAGGGCCGATCGCCTATCCGATAGAATGAGAATGGTTGCCCAGCCCAATAGCTTTCCCATCGCTATAATCTGACCATGACTATAATTTCATCGCCAGAAATTGCCCGATATCGGTCTGCCTTGGCAGAATATCCCGAAGCCCTGGTAGCACTTGACGCGATCGAGGACTGTGAAGGACACTTAGAAGACGCAGTTATCTCCCTGGGAATTCAAGCCGAACTTCAACCAGACAGACTTGATTGGTTAGACGGGTTAGCCAAGAGATATCGCGTTACAATTTGTCAAGAGGAGGTGAAAGCAGATTTGTTAAATGGGAGGTTAGCCCAGGCAGTAGGACATTTAATCGAGACAGAAGTTTGTCCAGTCCTTTTGGCGACTCCTGTCCTGATCTATGTAGTGCAAACAGTTGACTTTTGTGCGCCTTTAGATTTGAAGCTATCAAGATTTAGCCCCACTCTCTGGAGCGGCAATCGTCGCTGATGGTGTTAACATTTTTTTATGTGGCATATTCAGCTGACCCATTGCCCTTGACAACCTGTAACGGTATAGAGGTTGTTTGCGAATATCTGCCTCTAATTCAGCAATTATGTAGTCAGCCACTACAATTAGAGCATCCCAGCGTTGGTTTATTTCGTCCATTTTGGCTGCTCTTTGCTTAACTTTTTCTAAGCTAGGTGGTGGTTGATGAGTCATGATAGAGTCCAATCTCTTTTAGCTTCTTCGATAGTAGCAACTGAAGCAGGAACAACAGCTTGTGCTTCTACTATAGATTGTTCTAGTAATTCTAGCATGGCAGGTGAAGCACTGGGATAGGATTCGGCAATCCGTAGTAGGAGTCTCGAAAAACGAGAGTAATAAGTTTGGGCCCGATCTCTAGTATTCTGGAGGAGATCGAAGTCAGTAATTGCCTCAGGGGTCTCACCATACTGTTCGAGTATAGTATATCCAGTCGAATTGGCTTCATTGATAATTGCCAGCAGCAGCGGCTGCAAGCTTCAAAAACCTGTGGTGATTTCTACCGTTCCGGAAAAATCGGGTAGCTGGGCTATTTAAGCTGATTTGTCGGAAATGAACATATAAGAGCTTATAACTGTAGCTGGGAGCGATCGCTCATCAAGTCGATATCGCCAGTTATGGTAGAGCCTGGAAGGCCGGGCAGGGATATTCTAGAACAGGCACGCTGCCAGTCCGAAGCTACGGACAACTAACCACTGACAATGGATAACTGACAACGGACAGTAGATGAAACTGTTAATTAGTAATGATGATGGTATATTGGCACTAGGGGTGCGCAGTCTGGCTAATACACTGGTAGCAGCCGGTTATGAGGTGACTGTGGTTTGCCCCGATCGGGAAAGATCGGGGACTGGTCACAGTCTGACACTAGACCAACCCATACGCGCGGAACGAGTAGATGATATTTTTCACCCCGCAATCGTTGCTTGGGCTTGTACGGGCACTCCCTGTGATAGCGTTAAACTAGGACTAGAAGTATTGATTTCGGAACCGCCGGATTATGTGATCGCAGGAATTAACCAGGGAGCAAATTTAGGCACAGATATATTGTACTCCGGTACGGTATCAGCGGCAATGGAGGGCAGTCTTTTGGGGATAGACAGCATCGCCTTGAGTCTGACAAGTTTCTCCTCGGCAGATTTTGCACCCGCAGCCAGTTTTGCCTCGGGAATGCTAGGTATATTAGAGCAGCAAGGTAAAAAATCAAAAATGCTGCTGAATGTAAATGTGCCAGCAGTTAGGTCTTCAGAAATAGCAGGGGTGGCAATTACTCGTCAAGGGATACGTCGCTATGATGAGGTGTTTAAAAAACGAGTGGACCCTAGGGGGAAAACATATTATTGGTTAGCAGGTGAATTATTGTCCGATTCGCTTCCAGATAGTATAGAATCAGAGGAACTCCCAACAGATGTACAGGCAATTAGTGCAAATTACATCAGCGTGACTCCTTTGCAGTATAATCTAACTAGCTTTGGGGACATCGAGTGCTTGGAATTTATGGCAGCATTGTTTGAGGCAGGCGAGCCAAGGGTGAAAAATCAGGGATGGATCGCTGGTGATCGCCAGGGGGAGACGAGCAAGGGTGGGTAAGGGGGTGGCGCGATGCTACGGTTAAGATGTTAAAAAAATATAAAGAGAGGCCCCTGAAGTAGCATTTGGTGGGAGAACCATTGCCAAAAGCGAACAGCTCAGGTTAGGCTAGAAAAACAATAGGCAGTTCGCCTCGTTCACTGGGTAGAGTTAGTGAAATCCGGGAAAAAACACCCATGTCTGACACGCCAAACGAATTCACAGTACAGTTTTGGGGCGTTCGAGGAAGTATCGCCTGTCCGGGCTCGGAAACAGTCCGCTATGGCGGAAATACTTCCTGTGTAGAAATGCGCGTGGGAGGCGATCGCCTAATATTCGATGGCGGTACGGGCCTGCGAGTTTTGGGACAAACCCTGTTGTCGCAAATGCCAGTAGAAGCCTATCTGTTTTTTACCCACTCCCACTGGGACCATATCCAGGGCTTCCCGTTCTTTGTCCCGGCCTTCATTCCGGGAAACCGCTTCCATATATACGGCTCAGTGGCTCCCAATGGCTCGACGCTCAAGCAACGGCTGAACGACCAAATGCTCCACCCTAATTTTCCGGTGCCCTTGCAGGTCATGGGCGCGGACCTGAAATTTTACAATCTCAAGATAGGGAAACCGGTGAAAATTGGAGAGATAAAGGTGGAAAATGCTCTGCTGAACCATCCAGGGGAAGCAGTGGGCTATCGGGTAAACTGGCGAGGTCATGCAGCTGCCTATATCACTGATACAGAACATTTCCCAGACCGGATGGATGAAAATGTATTGTGGCTGGCTCGGAATGCGGATGTGATGATCTATGATGCCACTTACGCGGATGAAGAATACTACTCGCCAACATCGAGCAAGGTGGGCTGGGGACACTCGACTTGGAAAGAAGCTGTGAAGGTGGCAAAGGCAGCCAAGGTGAAAAAACTGGTCATATTCCACCACGATCCCCTGCATAATGATGATTTTCTAGATCGGGTTGGGGAACAAGTGGCTCAAGAGTTTCCTGGCAGTATAATGGCCAGAGAAGGGCTATCAATACCTCTGATGACACAGTCTGCACCCAGTCCAGAACCCATAGAAACAGAAAAAATTTCCACAAAAGAAAGGTTATAGTTGCTAGTTAGGTGGTAAGTGCCAGTTTGCGTAAGAATAACGTAAGCGTGTGTGGTTGACAAAATCGCTAAAGAATGCTCTTAAGCCAACGGCGATCGCCCTGGGAAATTTTGATGGCGTCCATAGAGGGCATCGGCAGGTAATTAACCCTATTTTTCAGGTGGCAGACTCGGTATGGGCAACGGTGGTCACCTTCAATCCTCATCCTCAAGAGTTCTTTACGGGCCAACCCCGTCTGTTGCTGACTCCCACTCTGGAAAAGGTGCAGCAGCTAGAAGCCCTCGGGGTGGCACAGGTGGTACTGTTGCCTTTCGATCGCGATCTGGCCCAGTTGAGTGCCTCGGAGTTCGTGGCCAAAATTCTGGTGCAGCAGCTGCAAGCAAAGCTGGTGACGGTGGGGGCAGATTTTCGCTTTGGCTCTCAGCGTGGAGGAACGGCAGGTGATTTGCTCTCGATCGCCTCTGGTTTTGGCGTCCGGGTGGCGATCGCGCCTTTACAAACCTGTGTGGAAGGTAGGATCAGTTCCTCACTGATCCGCAAGGCATTAGAGTATGGGGAACTCCAGCAAGCAAACAGACTTTTGGGACGCCCCTATAGTCTGGTGGGAGTTGTCCAGAAAGGGAAACAGCTAGGCAGAACGATCGGGTTTCCTACGGCTAACCTGCAGTTACCTCCCGAAAAGTTTTTGCCCAGACAAGGTGTTTACAGGGTACGGGTTGACTGTGAGGCGATCGCCAGTCCGGTCTTAGGCGTGATGAATCTGGGAAAACGCCCCACGGTAGATGGCACCCGTCAAACTGTAGAGGTACATCTGTTAGATTGGTCCGGGGATTTGTACGGACAGACTTTGACGGTGAGTCTGGAAGCATATATTCGACCGGAACAAAAATTTGCTTCTCTGGAGGATCTCAAGGCTCAGATTCTCGCAGACTGCGAGGCGGCGAGAAAATCTAAGTAACTGGCATATATTTATAAGGTAAAATCACCCTCACCCAATCATGAATGTTTTAAGTTACTCCCATCCCAAAATTGAGAATGCAGTCACGATTGTTATAACTGAAGTGATTGGAGATCATCTCTCGATCTGATCCAGTTTCCACAACTCATTTTTCGCTGATTCTCGCAGGGGAAGAATAATTAGTCTGCTGGAGATTTACTTCTGGGGGAATTTCCTCGATCCAGTAAGGGGCGACAAACTGGAACCCGTTAGAGAATATCTGAGGTTTATCGCTGATCCGGAACACGGACTTGAAACCTATACCTTTTTCCCCAATATACCCGATCGCGTGACTTTTGGTGCTATTGCCCACATCACAGATTGCTCTAACATTGGCTTGAGTAAAACCGCTCTCATTATTTACCACTATAATCTTTTCTGGTGCTATGGTAATGGTTAGGGTCACTCCCGATCGATAATGATTATCGTCTGCATTTTGGATCAGTTCGAGAATGAAATGGGTTTCCTTAGAGTAAAGGTCTACAGAGAGTCGTTCCAGGGCGCTATTGAGACTTTTCTTCAAGCTATCAATCACGCTTTTAGCTGCTGCATCAGTTGACAAGCCAATTCCGTAAGTATTCTTTCTGATATCTTCGATAATCTCTCGTGGTGAAGCCATTTTATTTTTCCCCGTTTGTAGTAAACACTTTAGTGTTTCCGCGCAAGCAAGCACTTTAGTGCTTACTACGAACGAAGTGCTTACTGTTTGTAGTAAACACTTTAGTGTTTCCCTGAAGTGCTTGCTACGAACGCTGTCTTTGATTCTCTTGACTTTTTATAGGTGCGATTCGTTCTGGCGTAACTGGGCACCACGTCCAGGATAGTCAGGTGGGGTTTTACCCACAACTCAGGCGTTATGAGGATTAGATTTCCGTGCGATTCGTTCCGACGTAACTGAGTAATCAGGATAGTCGGGTGGGGTCCAAACCCACAACTCAGACGTTATGGGGGTCAAATTCCCCCCCCATGTACAGGGGTGACACCGGTGCTCTCCTCTCCGCGTGCGCTGAAGCGCGTACGCTCCGGGATGCGCTTCGGTGCTGTGGAGCATCATCGATGCACCCGGCTATCAACTATTTGTGACCGCACCCTTCTGAGGGCCCAAAACGTCACCGGTTACTACTTATCACCTGTGGCGAGCTTGCTGTTCCCAATGAGGAACCAAAAAATGAAGTCTAATTCCTTCCCTAACAAAGCAGGAAATGCTACTATAGATAGCTAAAAGCTAGCTTCCCTCAAGGTCGCCAGTGACCAACCTGTTGGACCAACCTCTAAAAAAGTTCATCTCAGGAGATATTATGGCTGTATTTAACGTCGCACACCAGAACAACTATCCCAAGCCATTACCACTTCCAGTGATAACGGTGAGGCAGATACCATTAACATCACGGGAGATATTACCCTGGCAGGGTTGCTACCCCTTATTGAAATTCAAGAAGACTTCGAACTCACGATAGATGGGAACAACAACACCATTAATGGCAACAACCAATACCGGCTGTTCTTTGTCAGAAGCGGTACAGTCAATTTCGATAACCTGACCTTTAGCAACTGCCGGGCCCAGGGAGGCAATGGCGGCGGCGGGGCGGCAGGCATGGGCGGTGCCCTGTTTGTCTTTGACGGGACGGTCACGGTGACCGATAGCACTTTCCAGAATAATAGCGCCATTGGTGGCAATGGCGGCGGCCGTGCAGCGGGTGGTAATGCTAATTTCACTCCTTTTCCTCGTAATAACGGCAGCAACGGCAGCTTCGGCGGCGACGGCGGCTTCGGCGGCAACGGCGGCTTCGGCGGCGACGGCGGCTTCGGCGGCGGCGGCTTCGGCGGCGACGGCGAAAGCGGAAGCCGCGCTATGTGCAAATATTTTTGTCCGCCTACTTATCCGGCATTGCTCTCAATTTGAGCTAGAATATAAGGTAAGTGAAAGTAATGTTTAATTTCCATGAGCATTCGCCAGTCAACGAATGAAAAAGAACAACAGGATTTATCCTCTGATGTAAATGCCTCTGATGAAAGAGTTCAGAGGATGGATCCATTTTTAAAAAATAGAGGGAACTGGTGGGCGATCGCAGCAGCAGTAACGGCTTTAACAGTTATGACTGCTGCGGTCACAAGCTTGGCTATTCTCTACAGTTTCGGAATGTCTCGCACGGAAGAAAATCTCCCATCAGACAGGCCATCAGACAGGCGAGACGCCCATTCCACGGCTGGTACAGATCCAGTGGTTGAGGCGGTAGCGGCTTCGGATTACATCGAACCAGAAGGAGAAGTAATTAGTATATCAGCACCGGCATTTGTGGAAGGGGCGCGAGTCGAGCAATTGTTAGTTAAAAGAGGAGATAAAGTAGAAATTGGAGACCTGGTGGCAATTCTCGATAGCCGCGATCGCCTGGAAGCGGCCCTGAAACTGGCCCAAGAGCAAGTGAAAGTTGCCGAAGCGAGTTTAGCGAGGGTAAAAGCGGGAGCCAAACAAGGTGCGATCGAGGCACAGGAGGCGACTATTGAAAGATTAAAAGCCGAACTCCAAGGGCAAAAGGTGGCTCGAGAGGCCACAGTGGCAAGTTTAGAGTCCCGTTTGCAAGGAGAAAAGGAAGCACAAGCAGCAACGATTGAGCGTTTGAGAGCCCAGTTAAAAAATGCGGCAACGGAATGTCGGCGCTATCAGAACCTCTATGAAGGGGGTGCGGTATCGGCCTATCTATATGAAAGTACCTGTTTAGAAGAGGAAACTATTAGAGAACAACTTCAAGAGGCGTCCGCAATTTTATTCAGAATTGTCAATACTCTCCCCAAGGATATTAACGAGGCGAAAGCAAATTTAAGCCGCACGGTGACCACCCTGGAAAAGCAGATCCTGGAAGCAGAAGCAAGGTTAGCGGAAATTGCCGAAGTGAGAACCGTAGATGTAGCCCTGGCAGAAGCAGAACTGTCTCGGGCGATCGCGGCTGTCTCCCAGGCCCAGGCCAACCTCGATTTAGCTTACGTGAAAACCCCCCGATCGGGTCAAATTCTGAAGATTCACAGTTGGCCAGGAGAACTGGTGGGCGATCTGGGAATAGTGGAACTAGGTCAAACGGACCAGATGTATGCGGTAGCGGAGGTGTATGAAACAGATATAGGTAAAATTCGTTTGGGTAATCAAGCTATTGTCACTAGCGATGGATTTAGCGGTCAAATCAAAGGCACAGTTGAAGAAATTGCCCTGCAAATCGGCAAAAAAGACGTTCTGGGAACCGATCCAGTGGCTGATGCCGATGCTAGAGTAGTAGAAGTAAAAATTCGCCTGGAAGATAGCGAGAAAGTGGCAGGTTTAACTAACTTGCAAATTAACGCCATCATTGATGTATCGAGTACAAAATAATGATTCTTAAAATCCTCACAGCTTGGTTACAACTGAAACATGACTATAGCCGGACAATAGTAGCCCTATCGGGAATTGTATTTGCTGTAGTGATGATCTTCATGCAAATAGGTTTCCGCGAAGCCTTATTTGATAGCGCAGTCCATCTGCATAAAAGTTTGGAGGGGGACGTTTTTTTGATCAGTCCCAGATCCACTTCTCTAACGGGGATGGAAAATTTTTCGGAAAGACGCTTAGAACAAACTTTAGCTTTTAAGGAAGTTGAATTCGTTACGCCTATATATTTAGGGTTTGGTCAGTGGAAAAATCCGGAAACTAAAAATTCTTGGCGTCCCATATATGTTATTGGATTTGAAATTAGAGAAGGAGTCTTTAACTTGCCAGGAGTTCGGGAAAATCTAGAGAAACTGAAAATGCCAGATGTAGTATTATTTGACGAGGCTTCTCGGTCTGAGTTTGGTCCGGTAGTTGCGGAATTAAAGCAGGGAGTCACGGTGACGACAGAGGTGGGAAACCGAGGACGGGGAAATCGCCGAGTTCAGGTAGTCGGATTATTTAAGTTAGGAACATCATTTGGAGCGGATGGTAATTTAATTACCAGCCATTTGAACTTTCTGCGGATTTTCAGTCAACGGCCAAAAGGATTGATTGAGGTAGGATTAATTAAGTTAAAACCGGGAACCAATATCAATAGTTTAGTTGCCAAGATTAAGCAATTATTACCTGAAGATGTGAAAGTGCTATCTAAGAAAGAATTTATTCAATTCGATCAAGCATATTGGCAAAGCAGTACGGAGATCGGGTTTGTCTTCAACTTGAGTGTAGGGATGGCAATTATTGTAGGTATTGTGGTAGTGTATCAAATACTTTATACCAACGTGACAGACTATCTGCCAGAATACGCAACCCTAAAAGCGATGGGTTACACTCAAAATTATCTGCTATCCTTAGTTTTCCAAGAGGCGATTATCTTAGCAGTTTTAGGTTACGTCCAGGGATTGATTATGGCTTTGTTTGCATATAA
Organism: uncultured Hormoscilla sp.; assembly: GCA_963921275.4. GTDB lineage: Bacteria > Cyanobacteriota > Cyanobacteriia > Cyanobacteriales > Desertifilaceae > Hormoscilla. The sequence goes on from OZ001293.3 coordinate 1,812,595, forward strand.
AATGTCTCGGGATGCGACATCTTTGCCAATAGAAATGAATTATATTCGAGCTATAACTGTCCTGGTCTTGACAGGATTGATGTGTTGCATTGCGGGCGCGATCGCGGTACGTAAACTCCGAGATGCAGACCCAGCAGATATTTTTTAATGGAGAATGGAAAATTGACTGTAGGTTGGGTTGAGGCACGAAACCCAACGGGAGCAAACTAGATCGACTGTTTAGTAATTAACAATTAAAAATAAAAAATTAGCAATTATACGAATTGTAAAATTTCTGTGATATTGTCAAATCGCTCCAACCCTTATGGTGTTTGCAATTTCCCGTATCACATCTATCTGATATCGTATCACATCTATCTGAGAAACGCTATATACCATTTTATTAAACATATTACAGACTTGACTCTGCATGGATGCATAGATAGGATAGGAGGCGGGAGCCTCAGAAGATCGTTCCCAGGTAGAACCTGGGAACGAGAGACGAGAGAGTAGCAGTTTTTTCTCTATCACAACTTTAGACGGTTTCCAGGTAATTAACAATTAACAATTATGGAATCGATAGTTGAAATTCGGAACCTCAATCACTATTATGGCAGAAAATTACTCCGCAAACAGGTTTTATTTAATATAGATTTAACCATCAATCGAGGAGAGATTGTGATTCTCACTGGTCCATCAGGATCGGGAAAAACGACCTTGTTATCCTTGATCGGAGGTTTGCGTTCAGTGCAAGGAGGAAGTCTGATAGCATTAGGAAAAGAATTAAATGGGGCTTCTGAGCAGCAACTGGTCCGGGTACGTCGGCAGATTGGCTATATTTTTCAAGGTCATAATTTATTACCATTTATGACAGCCAGACAAAATGTCCAAATGTCAGTGGAATTACATGAAAAGATTTCTGACCGTCAAGCTCGTGCTAAATCTGATGCTATACTCAAGGCAGTTGGTCTCGGCCAGTACGCGAACTACTATCCTCAGAACCTCTCAGGGGGACAAAAACAGCGGGTGGCGATCGCCCGTGCCTTGGTAAGTTATCCCCAATTAATATTAGCAGACGAACCCACAGCGGCCTTAGACAGTAAAACAGGTCGAGAGGTAGTGGATCTGATGCATAATTTAGCCAAAGAAGAGGGGGCGGCGATCTTGATGGTAACCCACGACCATCGGATATTGGATCTGGCCGATCGGATCCTGAAGATGGAGGATGGTAGCTTGCTGGGAGAAGAAGAAATAGCCATAGAAAAATCACAACAAATAAATGCCTACCTACAAAACATTGCCAATTATCCGCGAACATAACCCTCCACTCTCAACTTTAGAAGAAATTGCCAAAACATTGCGCGATCACACTCCTTCGTAGTGAGGACTAAAGTCCTCCGTCGCCGTTTGTAGTGAGGACTAAAGTCCTCCGTCGCCAACGCGCTGTTGAAGACTAAAGTCTTCACTACGAACCTGTTGAAGACTAAAGTCTTCACTACAAACCTGTTGAAGACTAAAGTCTTCACTACAAACCTGTTGAAGACTAAAGTCTTCACTACAAACCTGTTGAAGACTAAAGTCTTCACTACAAACCTGTTGAAGACTAAAGTCTTCACTACAAACCTGTTGAAGACTAAAGTCTTCACTACAAACCTGGCCCGATCGCGTGCAACTCTGCTTCCAGGCTTTGAGCGCGTCGTTCTGCGGCCTGTAGCAGTTCTTCTGGAGTCAGAAATCTTTTTCCTTGTTCGTCATACCAGTAAATCCATTCCCGAGTTATTCCTTGATAGGTTCCCATTTCGCTACCAATGCCCAAACCAATTTCTGGCAACCAAACAGGATTTGTCAACTGTCGCTGATACCTGCCATCCACCAAGCGATAAACTTCCAGAGGTGGTTTGCCGCGACGCATCGTATTATAAATTACGTAGTACAGCACTTCCAATTCAGTATAGATGTCCTTCCTAAAGAAATATTCTCCTCCACCTTCACGGCAAATCACCTCTAGGGTCAAAATCGGCGGGATCTGCTTTTCTTCCCACATGACATAACTCAAGCGGAGTTCTTCTTCCAAAACTCGATCAACTCCCAAACTCAGAAACCCATCTGGGACGATCGCGGTTTCATCGGGGTGATAATAAATCCCCAATGCAGCACCAAAAAACCAATCCCACCGTTCTCCCCAGATTATCGCCAGAGTCGCCTCCAGCAAACTGGGCATCAAATGTTGTAGTTGATTTTGATTATTCGCCGCCTGTTTGTCAGTGTCCCGTAACTCTTCAGCATCAGGTACATTGCGATCGGAATACTCGAACATAGTTTTTCTCTATCTCATCATTTGTAACCCAGAAACCCGGTTTTTTGTCAAAACCGGGTTTCTTAATTATAGCAGATCGAGACCACCCGATCGCCCGTCACCTCTTTTCAATTAAGAGAGTCTGGATCTATGCCGAGCGATCGCAACTGTTCCGCCAGATATAAAGCGCGTTGTTCAGCTGCTTGGCGGAGTTGTCGCTCTTGCTGGGTCAATTCTTCGGGAGTCAGAAATCGTTCTCCTCGCTCATTATACCAGTAAAGCCATTCCCGCGTTATCCCCTGATATGTGCCTTTCTCTGTACCAATTCCCAAATCTATCTCTGGTAACCAAACCGGATTTCCTTCCTGCAACTGGTACGTTCCCTTCACCAATTTATAAACTTCTAGACGTTGTTTACGGCGGCGAAATGGATTGTAAATTACATAATACAATATTCCCATTTCTGCATAGATATCCTTCTTTGATTTATATTCCCCACCCCTGTTCTTTGAAACCACCTCTATGGTCAAAATCGGCATCACATTATTTTCTTCCCAGAGGACGTAGCTTAAGCGGAGTCCCTCATCAACCACTCGATCGACTCCCAAGCTGAGAAATCCATCCGGGCTGATCGCCGGTTCTTCTGGGTGATGATAAATCCCCATGTCAACCCCGAAAAACCAGTCCCACCGTTCTGCCCAGATCGTCGCCAGTATTGCCTCCAGCATACCGGGAATTAAATGTTGTAATTGATTGTCCACAGGTTTTTCGTCAGAGTCAGGTAGATCTTCAGCCCCAGGTAAGCAGTCTAACAGATTGTACTTTAACATAAGCAGCTTCACCAGAACGATAATATAATTATACTCTATCTGCCAATTTTAAAACAACAGCATGATAATATATGAAATCAGTCAAGCGATCAGTTAAGTGTGGGAATAATGGACGCTACCATCGGACTGTAGCGAAAAAAAATTACACCCAAGGGCTTTTGCTGAATGCCGATCGCAGGGCAATATTGCTATACTAAAGAGACGATTCTGCTTTAACAATGCCTTGCGGAGCAACTATCCTGATGAGAGAGCGTATTCAGCAGCTAATTGAGAACCTAAACCGCACCATTGTGGGTAAAAATGATGCCATCCGTTTAGTGCTGGTGTCTATACAAACTCAGTCGGAAATATCAGAAGAAGATCGGACTGAAGAAGATGAGACTGAGTCTTACGAAAAAGCGAAAGCACGTCAAGCTCAGTTACAACTCGAACTTTGGCACCTGACTGTCGCTCATGCTGTGCAAGGTATTTTGGATTTTGTCAAGATGGCCAAGGTCGCAGCTGAGGGTCAAGGAATTCCTACAGGAGTGGTATTTTTTCCCTCTGCTAACAAAATGATCGGTCAGGGGTTTGACTCTCGCTTGCAGCCTTGGGATCGGTTCCCTAGCTCGATGGAATGGCATCCTATGTCTTACGGTGTCTGCGGTAATGCTAGCTGCATTCTATCTGAGGTAAAGCGGGTACTAACTTTGGCTCCCGATAACGCCCAGATCCAACCGGTCTTAGCAGGAACTTGGGGGCGATCGCGCAGCAATCGTCCTTCCCTAGAAGCACAAATGCAAAGGATTCGTCAAGTGGCTCCCCACATCCGCACTGTCAGCCATTTGGCCTATTCTTGGCAAGAACCAGAAATTGACCGCGATCGCATGCTTTGCCAATCGAGGTAATGACCAATTGCTGCGGGATGCTGATGTAGGTTGGGTTTCGTGCCTCAACCCAAAATCAACAGAGTGCTTACGGTGGGTTAGAATAAGCTAACCCACCCGACAATTAGTAATCTTATCTTTCTATGACCAATACCCAACTTCGCCAACAACTCAACGAGGAAATCGATCGACTCTCTCCCGGAGACCTCACTCAACTCCTCGAACTCGCCCGCCAACTCCGCCAAACTAGGGAACTCAAACCCGATATAGAGTACGCTATGGCTTGGTCGCAGGGGAACATTATCAGGTGATTCGGACAGGTTGGCACAAGGATCGGCGGATTTATGGATGTTCGATTCATATCGATCTCAAGGGTGACAAGATTTGGATTCAATATGATGGCACTGAGATTGGCATTGCTAATGAGTTGCTCGATTGCAATATATCCAAACAGGATATTGTGCTAGCATTTCACGAGCCTTTTGCACGTCAGTTTACAGAGTTTGCTGTAGGCTGATACTATTTTTATTTAAAGATCAATTATTCCAAAAACTGGACGATCCCAATTCGCGGGCGATCGCCTGCGAATTGGGATCGGTAATTTTAATCGATGTCGTCCGGGTTAATTCCCATTTCGAGTAAACGCTGGACTAATTGTTCAGCCCGTTGGCGTTCATTTTCAGCCCGTTGGCATTCATTTTCAGCCCGTGTTCCGTTTGGGCCTGTTTTTCCAGGGTTTTGATTTTGGTTTGTTCTTCTTTAATTAATTCCTCCACTAACGGCGGATCGAGCAGTTCTTTTACTGATAAAAATAGCTGCTCAAACTGACCGGAAACAATTGACGTATCTTCTGGAAAATCATCAAAACTATATCCTTCTTCCTTGCGAAGATTAGCACAGACTCGAACAACTTTATTTTTCGGGTCTACTATCCAATATTCGGGAATTTTCTTCGTATTTATTGCGTTTAATCACATAATATTCCTGGCGATTGCTGCTGACAATTTCTACCAGCATAATTGGCTTTTCATCAAAATCAAAAACCCCAGCCCCTGAGCGATCGCTGATTTGCTCCCAAAGACTTTGATGGCAAACGATCGCATCAGGAATTCGGGATGAATTTTCCTCGGTTCTAACTCCTACAGTGGTTTTGGCCACCAAAGATAAATTTTGGGCAGCAAAGTAGCGCTGTAACTTGTAGACTAAAAATTCACATATTTTTGTGTGTTCTAGAGTTGGTGTGGACATCGGTATTAGTTTACCCCTGACTAATTCATAGATAACATCCGGTTCTCCTTCATAGGAGAGATATTCTTGGAAGGTTAACAGATGTTCCTTTTCTTGAGGTTCATTGATGGCCACCTCCGTTGCTGGGGCGACAGCTTGTGTCATATTCGACCTCCCTTGCGCTCGCGTTCATTGACTATCTTATCTTAGCTTATTGGACCTCTTGACCGTCAGCACAGTTGGGACGACCAGGTACAGACCTCATTTGCTGCAACACCCTCAACTACCTACAGTTGCGAGGGGTAGTGCTCCTGATGTAATGATAGCAAATCCACTAACCGTTGTTTCAGTGGGATATAATCATTACTTGTGGAGCGCTACCCTTTGGGAGGAAGGTAATTTTAATCGATGTCGTCCGGGTTTACTCCCATTTTTAGTAACCGCTGGACTAATTGTTCAGCCCGTTGGCGTTCATTTTCAGCCCGTTGGCGTTCATTTTCAGCCCGTTGGCGTTCATTTTCAGCCCGTTGGCGTTCATTTTCAGCCCGTTGGCGTTCATTTTCAGCCCGTTGGTGTTCGGTGTCCGCCCGTTGGCGTTCTGAAAGAGCTTGTTCTTTCAGGGTTTTGATTGTGCTTTGTTCTTCTTTAATTAATTTATCCACCAAGGGCGGTGCGAGCAGTTCTTTCACAGATAAAATTAGCTGCTCAAACTGACGGGAAACAATTGACTGTTCTGAGGTAAAATCGGCAAGAAAACGATATCCTTCTTCATTGCTAGGATTAGCACAGACCCGAACGAGTTTATTTTTCGGGTCTACTATCCAATACTCGGCAATTCCAGCCGATTCGTATTCGTTGCGCTTAATCACATAATCTTCCCGGCGATTGCTGCTGACAATTTCCACCACCAGAATCGGCTTTTCATCAAAATCAAAAACTCCTGCCCCTGGACGATCGCTTATTTGCTCCCAAAGACTTTGATGGCAAACGATCGCATCAGGAATTCGGGATGAATTTTCCTCGGTTCTAACTCCTACAGTGGTTTTGGCCACCAAAGATAAATTTTGGGCAGCAAAGTAGCGCTGTAACTTGTAGACTAAAAATTCACATATTTTTGTGTGTTCTAGAGTTGGTGCGGACATCGGTATTAGTTGACCCCTGACTAATTCATAGATAACATCCGGTTCTCCTTCATAGAAGAGATATTCTTGGAAGGTTAACAGATGTTCCTTTTCTTGAGGTTCATTGATGGCCACCTCCGTTGCTGGGGCGACAGCTTGTGTCATATTCGACCTCCCTTGCGCTCGCGTTCATTGACTATTATATCTTATCTTAGCTTATTGGACATTTTTCCAGGAAGCCCCAAATACTGTAAACTTCGATCGATGATTTAGGATTGCTAGATGAGCGGTATTGTCGGTATTCTCAACGGCGACGGTCAACCCATTGACCCCGCCCTGTTACAGCAAATGATGGAGTTGATGGCATTTCGCGGCCCCGATGGCTGGGATACCTGGAATGACGGTTATGTCGGTTTCGGTCACGCCCTCTTGCGGACTACCTGGGAATCAGCAAAAGAACGGCAACCTCACAGTCTCGATGGGAAAGTTTGGATTACTGGGGATATCCGCCTGGACTGGCGCGAAGATTTGATTGACCAATTGCGTGCGTCCCGACGGAATCTAGAGAAGGACGTGACGGATGTTGACCTGGTTTTGCACGCCTACTAGCTTTGGAAAGATGCTTGTTTGGAACGACTGAGTGGAGATTTTGCCTTTGCTATTTGGGATGGCCCCCAGCAGCGATTGTTCTGCGCCCGGGACCAGTTTGGGGTCGTACCTTTTTTCTATGCAACAATCGGAAAAAGCCTGATTTTTAGCAATACTCTCAACTGTCTGCGCCTGCACCCAGAGGTATCGGATAGACTTAATGAAGGGGCGATCGCCGATTTCCTGCTATTTAGCATGAATATGGATATGGCCACGACCACCTTCTTTGCCGATATCCAAAAGTTGCCCCCCGCCCACACCCTGATTTGGTCAGAGGGCGAGGTGCGCGTCCGGCGTTACTGGCAGTTGCCCGAAGCAGTAGAATACCTGCGTTACCAGCGCCCAGAAGAATATGTCGAGCAGTTTCGGGAGTTGTTCGAGCGCTCAGTTGCTTCCAGACTGCGAACCAACAGTGCGGGCACTATTTAAGCGGGGGAATGGACTCCACCAGTATCGCTGCCACTGCCTATAAATTAATGACAGCAACGGGTTCCCCTGTTGATTTTCGGGCCTACGCGAGTTTCTATAAACAAGTCATTGCTGACGAGGAAGGGGACTACGCCGCACTGGTCGCTGAGGCGGCGGGTTTTCCTATTGAGTACCTAGTTGTGGAAGACTATTGGCAGCAGCCACCGATCGAACAACCGGAGTACATCGAATCAGAACCGCTGCTGATTCGCAACCAAAGCGTTGAGATGGAATTGAATCGGCGAGTCGCTGGGCACAGTCGGGTGCTGCTAGCTGGGTTTGGTGGCGATCCGGCACTTTATCCAGCGCCGTATTCCCAGAATAAGTCGCTTATGCTCAATCCTTTGGGTTACATTCGCTCTCTTCGTGCCAGGGTGAGGTTACGTACCCGGTTGCGCCAGTGGCTGCGCATAGAGCAGCAAGGGCGGTTCGGCTCCGCTCACCGCGAGCAACAAAAGATTTATTTTCCTGACTGGTTTAACCAGATTTCGCAGAACGAGCGAACTTGAAAGCGCGACTGCAAGAAATATTGACTGCGCCACCGCAAAAAGACCGCTACGGAATGGCGACTGCTCCCTTGTGGTCCAATATTAACTCAAGTTGCGACCTATAAAAATTGGATACAAAAAGCTATGATAAAGAGAATTATTTTCAACTCTAATCCCTTAGATGTAACAGCATGAATTGACTTGGGAAACAAATTGGTGATTCGACTAAAACAGGTTTCAACTTGTTTTCTTGTTACTTTTTGTATATATTCAAAACAAGAATATTCTTTTCTTTTTGAGTTCTTTTTTCGCAAAGGTTTTAACATTATACTTGACGACTCTTTTAGTAAATCCTCTAATTGATAATCATTATAAGCTTTATCTCCATAAACTATTGAATTTGATGGTAAGTCAAAGCCAAAAGATTGCAAAACTTTAAAATCATTATAACTACCAGGATCTAGATAAAATTCTATTGGCTTTCCATTTTTGTTTACCAACATATGAACTCTTAATCCATAAAAATAACGTTTTTTACTGGCAATATACCCTCGATATTCTTCCTTGTTATAAATTTGGCATCTATCAATCCTAATATTATCACATACTGGCACCGGGAAACTATCAAGAATATATTCTTGACCCGGATTGAGCTCTTTAAATGTTTGAGCTATAACTTGGAAGAAAAACATCCAAATTGGTTCCTCAATATTGTGTAATCGACGATTGAACCTACTTTTACTTAACAGATTTTTTATATACTTGTGTTGGACCATAAATTGACAAGAGCGATCGTGATGTCCTCCGAAAAAATATGCAGCAACTAATCCGACTGTCATCACTTCGGCATTGTTCATTTTTACTTGTGGATCTTCTTTTATATTTAACGCTTTTAGTAGCTCGTCACAAAGAACAAAAATTGTTGTAATCATATCTTCCATCATCTACATCCCCCAGCAATTAACTATTATTTTAGTACATTATAACCTATAAACAGCCAACCCGCCGTCTAGCACAAAAAAAATATAATTTTGTATCAAAAGCTACGAAATATCCCAAATATCTGTAAAGTATAAGTGGGTAATTCATATTTTTTTTAATAGGTCGCAACTTAGGTAATATTATATTTGCTGGGTCCGATCCGGGCTTCAGTGGCTTTCCTCTTAAAGTTCGCTTTCCGTTTTTTGATTTGCGTTTGGTGTTATACTTATTGTCAGTGCCGCCAGAACCTTGGTTTGAAAGTAAATTCTTGCTCCGGGAAGCCATGAAAGGCACATTGCCGGAGTCGGTGCGACGGCGACCCAAAACACCGCTCAGGGGCCGTCCCCGTTATGAATTTGCCAGGCAGCGAGGGGTCGTGCCATGGATGGTAGAACTGGCAACTACACCCGCGCTGAGTTATTATGTCAACAGCGATCGCCTGTTGCAAAAAATCAACGCAGTAGAGGAACTCACCCCCGCGAGCTACGATCGAGCGTCATTTGCTCTGACACTGGCTTACTGGCTGCGCCACCAACGCCGCCCGAAGACCAAGACCAGACCGGTTTGATCGCAAATTTGAAATCAAAAGTAAGGAGAATAACCCATGTCTAGAGTAACTAACAACCAAGAGCGTCCATCTAACCAAAAAGATTATCACAGCCCTAAATTGCGGAGTTTCGGCAAGGTTAGCGATCTGACCTTAACGAATAATCCTGGAGGTGGTTGTGCGATTCGTTCCGGCGTAAACCAGTAATGGTGAAAGTCGGGTCTGGTTCCATTAGCCAGATAACTCTGGTCATCATGGGGGTTAAATTCCCCTTCCCCAGGTGCGGGGGTGACACCGGTCCTTAGTGCTGCGGAGCCACATCGCCGTGGTGTGGAGCAAGGACTTAAATGAAGGATAAGGTCTCAGCCCAGGGACCGACGCCGCATGGCTGCGCCACGCTGCGCGATCGGAAAGAGGTTCATGGTTAGAACAAGCAAATCCCTGTAAGCATCGTCACCACGAACAAGCGAAAAGAGGCTGACACGCTTGGCACAAAATGTGCATGTAGTCCGCGTATCAGTGCTAATCAATCACTGATATCGTACCCGAAACGACTGCCGGTGTAGAGGTGAGACCTAAAAGCCTCGTGAAATGATACCAGGGAACGAAGTAACCCCGTGGTGCTGTCCTACCGACGGACAAGTTAGATGTCAAGCGCAAGCCCACGTGGGAGGGATGTCCTAAGAAGCCAAAGCCTGGGGTAATGCCTAGGATATGCAGACGTAGGACGGATATGGTAAGAAGTTCTGGGAGATAGTAGCCCTTAAATGTACTAAACCAGGAGCAATCCTAGGGAGTAATGGTGGATTAAATCCTAACCGGGTAAAAATTCAGAGCCCCAAATATAAGGGACATGTAAGTAAAGAGCGGATTTAGTGGTTTACTGGTTTACCCCCGCAAACCTTCCGGAGTTAGGTAGCTAACGGCTCCACGACTGACCATAAGGGGCAAAATTTCATAGGACAAGGGACAATGGGAGTAATCCAAAAGTTACCTGCCTATGACAAGGGCTTATCAACCAGTAGCCGTGTGCGGTTCCAGTCGCTCTTCAGGTTTCGCTCTTGGAGGGTTGGTACGTGAGTACCAGTTCGACCCCGACCCCTCTGATGATGGTTTGGGGATCGCGATTTACAATTCCTAACAGCAAAATCTGAATGCCTTATCAACCAAAAGTCAGCAAGCCCATGCCCAGAAGGATTCTGTTGGCGAATTAGCTGGGGAGCTAACAGCTAGCATCGGTTAGGTTTTGGCAGCATGCAATAGAGCCCCAAGCGCAGTTAATTCTGCCAGCAGCTGACGGTACAGGAACCCAAGTCACCCCCAAAGGCAATCAATTAAACATTCACGGAGGTCAGCTATCCAGAGATGAAGCAAATCTGTTCCACATGAGAAATTTAACCTCAGTGAAGGATAGATAGCCAACTTTCTGGCGAACCCCAATATCCGCAATATTTTGGGGCGAGTTACAGGGGGCGAAGCATCCATTATTAATGGCTTAATCCAAGTTACAGGCGGTAACTCCAACCTATTTTTACTCAACCCAGCAGGGATTATCTTCGGTCCCAATGCCAGTCTGAACGTGCCAGCTGCCTTCATCCCCACCACAGCTACAGGAATTCGCTTTGGCAGACAGAACTGGTTCAATGCCGAAGGGGACAAGAATTGGTCTGAGTTAGTGGGAAACCCCGACTTCTTGAGGTTTAACAGTAGGAGTATAGAAAGTTTTCTCCAACAAGGGATTCTGAGAGTTAGGCAAGGAGAGGCTTTAATCGTAGAAACGCCAAGAGGGGCGATCGAATTACAAAAAGTTCCTGGTGAAAACTTAGTCCGCATCACAGCTAAAGGAAGCAGACTGAGTTTAGAGATTCCACTATCAGACTTTTATGACTCTCAGCTTTCCATAGGACGACCTCAGCAGTCTCTCCCGAAATTGCTGACTGGCGGCAGAGTTAACCGTCATGCTGACAAGGTAAGAGTTAATGAAAATGGACAAATAGCATTAACTGGTTCTGGTATTTCAGGAAGACAAGAACCCTTTGCTGTGAGGGAAGTAGAATCGCGAAGAGTACCAGTCATCATGTCGGAGTTCCCGAAAAACATGGCTGACGATCCCGTTATGGATACAGAACTCCGCTCAGGTGGGAGGCGTTCTGAGATGACCAAACCATCTTCGGCAGAAATGAGTTCGCGCCCAAATAACATTAATAATCTAGACCGTAGCGCCCGTACAATTGATAGAGAACCTATTCTATTTATCCCAGACATGAGGGATTCAGATTACTTATTGAGGCAGGACAGAAGTATTAGCGATCGCATCCGTCCGAGGCAGCAGCATGAGAGAGGAGATCGACATCGACAAGGTGCTGGTTTGGGGATAACCAGACTACCAGAAATTATCGACGGCCAGATTAATATTCCTAAATTAGACCGTCACCCCCGTCAAATAAATAAACAACCTATCCCATTTTATGCGGAATCACTGCCATTTGAGGCAGTTGGTGACTTCATTAACCGCAATGCTAACGATGGAACAGTAGAATTAACGGCAATTCTCATAATCTTACCTAAATTATATTTCTTGGTCGAGGCGAACGAGATTGGTAATGTCGGCGAAATATTCAATCAATCTAATAGAGAAACTGTCCCATTTACTGCCGATCGAGCGATATCATTGCCAAGACTTAACTTGAGCAACAGTCAGGTTAACAACGAGACAGTTTCTCTTCAATGATAATCAGGATTGACGGTTTCTAGGATACCCGAAATACTTGAATATGGAAGTGAAAATATTGTATTTTATAATGGCAGCAAAGTGACAAGCGTTGATAATCTAGACAATAGTTACCGTCAATTTAATGGAGAATTTGTCCCCTTTATCGTCAGAGGCTACCCCGCCACAGAAGCAACTGATCGGGCGTCTCTTAGGAATTCGGGCAAGCTGGCATCCAAAATTGAAGTGCGAGTGAGTGCTACAGAAATAAGCAATAGACTGAACCTCAGCAATCCTGAGATGGGAATAATGGAAATAGAAGGACTCTGGAGTAACCAATTCATGAATTACTTTGGAGAAAAGATTCCGGAAATAAAAACATATACCAGTATTAAAGAGATGCTGGGTAAAATAGAAAAGCAAACAGGACAAAAGCCAGCAATTGTTTATGCGATAGCCTCACCATAACAATTAACAATGATGGCAGTTTTTCCAGGCAAAACTATAGTCAAAAGCGTCCCAGTCAGAAAGAACTGCTCAGAACAGCAAGAGAATTTCGCACCTTGGTTAGCAATCCTCGGATCGAATTCTACAAGCAATCAGCCCATAAACTCTATAATTGGCTAATAAAACCCATAGAAAACCAGCTGCAAGCCGAAGGAATCAACACCCTAGTGTTCTCCCTAGATGCAGGATTACGCTCATTACCCTTAGCAGCTTTACATGATGGGCAAAAGTTTCTAGTAGAAAAATATAGCATCTCCCTGATACCATCAGTGAGTTTAACCGATGCTAGCTATAGCGGACTAGAAAATACCCAACTATTGGCAATGGGAGCATCAGAATTTACCAACCAACAAACCCTGCCAGCAGTGCCAGTAAAATTAGCAGCGATCGCCTCCATCTGGCAAGAAGACAAAACCTATTTCCTCAACCAAGAATTCACTCTCCCTAATCTTAAGGCTCAGCGCCGCCAACATCAGATCGTACATTTAGCAACCCATGCCGACTTTCGCGATCGGGACTATTCCTTCATCCAGTTGTGGGACACCAAGCTAAAATTAGAGCAACTCAGGGAATTAAAATGGCACGAAAGCTCAACAGTAGAACTATTAGTATTAAGTGTTTGCCGTACAGCAATTGGAGATGAAGAGACAGAATTAGGCTTTGCCGGGTTAGCAGTACAAGCAGGAGTAAAATCAGTGCTAGCCAGTTTATGGCTAGTCAGCGATGCAGGCACCCTAGGTTAATGACAGAATTTTACCAGCATCTGCGTTCCACACTCATCAAAGCCACCGCCCTACAGCAGGCGCAAATAGCCATGATCGGAGGAGAAGTGAAGCCTGGGTTCCAAAAAGACACCTTGCCACCAGAACTGGCAAGGCGTCTCGGGAATGAAAACATAGATTTATCCCATCCATCTTACTGGGCAGAATTTACGCTGATTGGCAGCCCTTGGTGACGGGATCCTGTCCAGATAAGTAACGGATGGGTATTTTTGCTCTCAAGCATAATCACCTGCTATAGCCGATGGTACTGACAACTCACAACTGACCACTAACAATTAACACCATTAACTATTATACAGGTAGTCATCATCGAGGTAGTCATCATCTAGGTCCTCATCATCTAGATCCTCATCATCTAGGTCCTCATCATCTAGATCCTCATCATCTAGGTCCTCATCATCTAGGTCCTCATCATCTAGGTCCTCATCATCCTGGCGAGCAGTCACAAAATTAACCAGATTCCGTCCCGGCACCACAATCACCTTTTCCACAGACCGATCGGCGATATAATGCTGAGCAATTTCCGAGTCGCGGGCTAATTGTCCCAGAGATTCTTGATCGGAGTCAGCGGGAACCTGAATAGTGCCCCGGGTTTTGCCATCAATTTGAATCACCAGGGTAATTTCTTCAGCCACTAGAGCAGCTGGATCCAGAACAGGCCATCTTTGTTGATGTACCGAGCCAGTGTATCCGATCGCCTGCCACAAATCCTCAACGATATGGGGAGCAAAAGGAGCCAAAAGCAAAATCAAAGTTTTAATCCCTTCCGCATAAGAAGGAGATAATTTACACTTAGCGTCCGCCAGAGCATTAGACAGCTTCATCAGTTCAGAGATCGCAGTATTAAATTGGTAGCCACCCTGTAAATCTTTTGTGACCTCATCAATTGTCTTATGAACTGTCCGTCGCAAAACCTTAGCCTCAGGCACCACATCATCTAGCCAAACCAACACCCTTTTGAGCTGTTCGCGATTATTTGGGTGAGTTCCTGGCAGAGATAATTTTGCTTCCATTGCTGCCTTCACTTGAGGCACAGAATAGACCTTCACCCCACCTTTAAGAATAGAAGTTGGCAGTTTCCGCACCATCTCCTTAATCAAAGCCTCAGATAACCCCAAAGACCTCAATTGAGGTTGAGTCACCCGCTCAGTAGATTTTAGTTCTCCCTTCCGCTTCTGGACTTCATGAACCAAAGACTCCAGCAAATAGTCAGGAAAACCAAGAGTTTTCAAATGACTTCGGATCCATTCTTCCGTTTCCTCCTGGGACTCAGACAGTTCAGATCTCTCCCGATCGCGCAACTCCTTCAATTCTGCCACCAAACGCCAGACGCGATTCAGAAAGCGGAATTGACCTTCTACATCTGCATCATCCCACTCTAAATCTTTTTCCGGCGGAGCCTTAAAGAGGATAAACATGCGGGTAGTATCTGCACCATACTTATTAACCACCACCTCCGGTTCCACACCGTTATACTTGGACTTGGACATAGTCTTGTAGGAAAGTTCCAGGGGTTCTCCCGTATCCGCATCCTTAGGACGATCGGGATCTGAAGCATCTACCTGATCGACAGGAATCCACTTTCCCGTTCTCGGGTTCTGGTAACTTAAACCCTGAACCATTCCCTGAGTTAACAGACGAGAGAATGGTTCGTCGAAATTGAGTAATCCCCGATCGCGCAGCACCTTAGTAAAGAACCGCGAGTAAAGCAAATGCAAAATCGCGTGTTCAATCCCGCCTACATACTGATCGACAGGCATCCAATCATTATTTTTGGTAGAGTCAAACACCTGCTCGTCATTTTTAGCATCAGGAAAGCGCAAGAAATACCACGACGAATCAACAAATGTATCCATCGTATCTGTTTCCCGCTTTGCTGGAGAACCACAAGTAGGACAATCTACATTTACCCACTCTTGAAGTAGAGATAAAGGAGAACCGCCCTTACCCGTCAACTGGATATCGATCGGCAATCTCACTGGCAAATCTGATTCTGGCACGGGCACTACACCACAGTTGGGGCAATGAATTGCCGGAATAGGCACGCCCCAGTAACGTTGGCGAGAAATTAACCAATCCCTGAGCCGATAATTTACTTGCGCCTTACCAATCCCCCGTTTTTCCGCCAATTCAATCACTGCCTGTTTCCCAGCGGCAGAAGCCATCCCATTGAACTGACCAGAATTGACCATAAAACCCGGGTCCGTGAAAGCCGCCGACAACGGTTGAGGTTGCATGTCTCGTTCCGGCATGATTACCACCTCGATCGGCAAATTATTTTCCGAGGCGAATTTAAAATCTCGGGTATCATGGGCTGGCACGCCCATCACCGCACCGGTCCCATACTCATATAACACGTAATCAGCAATCCAGATGGGGATTTCCTCACCGCTAAAGGGATTAATCGCCTTGCCCCCGGTGGGGATACCCCGTTTCGGCTTATCCGTTGCCGTGCGATCGATTTCTCCCAAGGAGGCCATTTCTGTCACGAAAGCTTCCACGGCCTCCAACTGGTCAGGACTGGTCACCGCCTGGGTGAGAGGATGTTCCGGCGCCAGGACAAGGTAAGTAGCCCCGTAAATCGTATCCGGACGAGTGGTGAACACCGTAACTTTCTGATTGGACCCCACCACTTCAAAAGACAGGGTTACCCCCACCGATTTACCAATCCAGTTAGCCTGCATCAGCTTCACCCGCTCTGGCCAATCGGTCAATTTCTCCAAATCCTTGAGCAGTTGTTCGGCATAGTCAGTAATTTTGAGGAACCACTGCCGCAACATTTTGCGCTCCACCTTAGCGCCAGAACGCCAGGATCGCCCCTCGCTATCCACCTGCTCGTTTGCCAACACTGTCCGATCGATCGGATCCCAATTAACCGCCGCCTCCTTCTGGTAAGCCAGGCCCGCGTCTAAAAATTGCAAGAAAATCCACTGAGTCCACTTGTAATATTCCGGCGAACAGGTAGAAAGTTCGCAATTCCAATCGTAAGAAAGCCCTAAGCGCTGTAACTCCGACTTCATCTGAGCGATATTGGAATCAGTCCACTGGGCAGGATGGATGCCACGGGCGATCGCCGCATTTTCAGCCGGTAGCCCAAAGGCATCCCAACCCATTGGATGCAGTACCCGATCGCCTTGCATGCGACGCATCCTGGCAATCACATCCGTAATCGTGTAGTTACGGACATGTCCCATGTGCAGATTCCCCGATGGATAGGGGAACATAGATAGGGCATAGAATTTGGGTATCTTGGTATCCGTGTCCGTTTGGTATAAACCTTGTTGTAGCCAAGTTTTTTGCCACTTTTCCTCTATAGATGCTGGATTGTATTGAGATTCCACTCTTCAAACTCCTACGCGATCGTCTGGTGTTTCCATATTTTGACCTACTCGCAGCCAGTTGAGTTTGAGTATACCAGACCTCAAACTAGATGCACCGCTGGTGGTGTCCCTTGATGGGATTATGAAATCTAAATCATAGCATCAAGTTACACCGCCTGCTGCCACTGCGGACTGTTTGCTGATTTTAACCGCTCACACCACATATGCCAACTTGGGACCACAGTCATGCTGTGGCCTCCAGAAGAGCCGCACAGTTCGGACGAACCTCGGTCAAGAAACCGGGTTTCTGTAGCCAGAGCATTGATATCTCTAACATAACTACAGTAGAAACCCGGTTTCTGAGAATACTTGACCGATGCCCTAGTGGTCAGAGCCTAATTATCATAGAATACAGATTACCGGTTAGCCAACATGATCGAGGGAAATCCGACTACCGGATGAGCGCGAGCATCAGATCTCTGGGATCCTACTAGCTACCGATGATTACCTTTGTATCTTCTTATATTACACTTAATATACTGGTCATTTTCTTCATCCCAGTGGTGAAAACCATCCGAAATATATTCTTGACTAAATAATTTCTCAATTGTTTAATCAACATCACACATCTTCTTGGGTTTTCGCTTCCGGAATTGGGGGATCCTGCGATGTTGAATGATTCCGGAATTGGGGGATCCCGCGATGTTGAATGATTTAAGATTTTTTGTCTACGGCACTCTGAAATCGGGGGAAGTCAACTACGAGCGCTATTGTGCAGGCAAGGTAGTAGCATCTCAAAGGGCGATCGCGATGGGCCTTCTATTTGCCTTACCGAGGGGCTATCCTGCCATGACCCCTGGAAATCAACATGTCCATGGCTTTTTACTCACCTTTAGGGATCCAACTATTTTAGCTACCCTCGACCAGCTGGAAGGTTATCACGGTAGCGATCGCCCCGATCGAGTTAATCTATATAACCGACACAAAATCCCAGTTTTCCAATCGGACGGCCTATCTTTAGGGTTAGCCTGGGCCTACTTAATGACCCCAGAACAAGTGCAACAGTTCGGAGGTGATCTGCTGCTGGACGGGTGTTGGACCAGTATTTGATCTCTGTTTAGGGAGCTGTTACTGGTTTTTTGGGGATTTTCACCACCGGTTGATCCAGGGCCATTCTGATCGGGGCTACAGCTGCCTGTTGGGGAGAGCTGATTGGAGATATTTTATGTTGGGGAGCTTGCACCAATTTTGGTACCAAGTTGTCACCACCTGATAATACGCTGGATATCGCGGCAATGAACATAGCGGCGGTCGCACCTGCGCCACTCCATATCAAAATCAGCCGCCTCGAATGCTTTTCTTTCTTGTCCAACCGCGAGAATACTGCATCTATCGTCTGTTCCACTGACACTGTTGCCGGTGTTACTGGCATCAGGTCGAATCCTTGGTGGAGTTTCAACAACCGTTCATACAGAGCTTGCACTTCTGGCTCATTATCTAGCCATGCTTCTACTTGCCTGCGCTCGTCAGCGGTCACCTCACCATCTAGGTAAGCGCTGATTAACTCAAAGCGATCGCGCTTTATCATTAGAGGATCTAAGTTAGGATTCATTTTCTGGTCACCACCTTCTTTACAAATAGGGAGCACACCCACTCTAACTTAACAACTGTAGTTATTTTACCCTAATAGCCACATATCATACAACAGCTATGAGGGGAGTTCGGTGAATTTCGATTTTTCGCGTAGCGTTCGTAACTGATGATCTCGGATTTAGCCCTAAGAGATCACTTGCTGTCCAGATAATTTTGCAATTGCAGTTGCAAGCGCTGACGAGCTCTGGCAATGCGCGATTTCACCGTTCCCAGAGACACCCCTGTGATTTCGGCAATTTCCTCATAGCTGCGACCATCGATTTCTCTAAGCACGATCGTGGTTCTAAAAGCCTCTGGCAAATCGGCGATCGCCGCATGCAGTTGTTCGTAGAACTCAGCTGTGGTCAGATTTTCTTCCGGTCCTGGATCCGGGCTAGCTATTTCCCAGTCCATCTCGCCATCATCTAATAATCGGGGAGCATCCAGGGATAGGGGCGGTCGCATCCGCTTGCGTTTACGCAATTCATCGTAAAACAGGTTAGTAGCGATCCGACTCAGCCAGCTGCGGAACTTGACTGGATCTTGCAATCGCTTAATATGGCCATAAACTCTAATCCACACTTCTTGAGCCAAGTCTGCCCGATCGGTCCAATCGGGAGCCAAGTGATACAATACCCTGTCTATATGGGACTGATACCGCCGCACTAATTCAGCGAAGGCCGATCTATCGGGCCTTAGACTGGCCTGGCATTTTAAGATCAAGTCGTAGTTTGAAAGTTTTTCGGGTTGCACGGGTGTTTCTTGGACTGCTGCCCCCACCGTTGACCAGGATATAGTAAGTGATTGATTTATGAAATTAATGGGCTTGTGTACTTCAATAATGGTGACCCCGCTTAAATGAAGCAGGTTCCCTGCCCATGATTCACGATTTCAATCAGTTTAGCGCAAATTTTCCCTACATCCCCAAGCCAAAGTGGGCTAGTGGCCATACCTTGGCCAAATCGGAGAGTCAACCGATCTATTTTTGCTCATACTTCTTGGCGTTGCTTTTGAGCAAGGAGTTAACTTGTGAGAGGACTTCATCGCTCGAACTTTTACCGAATATTTGGCGTTCGGGAAAGAATTCCGGTCTATCCAGGTAACGGGCGATCGCCTCACCTACTTGCTGGGAAATCAAACTTATGAGTTCGGACTTGGCACGCTGGCGCTGGTAGCTAGCACCTTCTTCAGTTGTAGCATATAGGGGAGGCAGCCGGTTAAGAGCATAGGCAGCAATATCTCCCAGGTCCAGGGTGCAGTCGCTGGTCGCCTCAATTTCCGCTACTCGTGATATTGCTTCTGTCAGCACCAATTCTTCCATGACGTTAATGAACTGTTTGCGTGGGACTGCCACCACTTCACCAGTCAGAAGTGCCTCCATTAACCTGTCCAACGCCATATAAGTACATAGGCAAAACTATTTTGATATTTTTTCCAGCCGTCAATTTCCGGGAAGTTAAATCCCTGAAAGCCTTATGATATATGGCTTGAGCGCCCTAATCACCCTGCCGGTTAGCGCTTTTCCACAAATATAAAAATAATTTTGCACAACTACTTACTCTTCGATCGACAGTTCCGAGGCCGTGTCACAAATCCGTCCCACCTCTGCTTCCATTGCTGGCGTCAGATAACCGTCCTGTACTGCCTGTTCGACAATTTTTTGGATACTCATTACCCCTGTTTTACTCTCCACGGCCTCATTTTATTATCGAGCGTCAGCTAATTCATCAACTACATATCAATCCCTATTCCAAGCCTTGATATCGCCAAGGTACTGGATCCACTGACTTCCCGTGGACATACAGACCCCAGTGCAGATGAGGACCCGTTGACGCTCCTGTTGCACCCACTCCCCCGATTACTTGACCTGCTTGTACCATGTCTCCCTCTTTCACGTCAACCCTATTTAAGTGCATAAATATACTCAATACTCCTTGACCATGATCGATGCCCACCGTATTGCCGTGGATCTCAAATCCATTTGATTCTAGTCCCACCAAGGCCACTCTTCCAGCTGCTGGTGCCAATACTGGCGACCCCGTCTCACCGGCGTAATCTACCCCGCGATGGTAATAGTTGAAGGCAAATTCCCCGTTGTAGTACCGGCGGACTCCGAAAACCGTTGTCACTGGGCCCTGATGAGGTCGTCCGAAGGGACCGTTCCAGAATTTTTGCGGGGTGACCAGTTCCTTGAAGGCAGCTACCCGATCGAATTCATAATCGGTGCCTTCCAGAGAGTCTTTGTCTGGAGGAAGCCAGATGCTTTGGATGGGGAAAGTGCGATCGCTCATCCAAACGGCTATGTTACGCACCTCCCCTTCTCCAAACACCTGGAAAACCAAACGTCCGGGTCTGTCTAAGGGGGTTGAAGGCAGCAAAGCCCGAAAGCGATTCGGTCCTACCATAAAGGTTGGGTAGGTATTCTGTCCCATTCTCACAGTGGGGCTGTCCCCAACTGCCGGATTATCTAACTCCACCACCACCGACAAGGTCTCCCCGATGCGGGGATTATCTGGTCTCACCCGCACCTGTAAAGCTTCCACCGGAGCGCTAAAGGCGGCCCAAGCCAAAAGACCCAGGGCCAAAGACTGAACTTTTGCCAATGCCTGGCGGCGGCAGTTGGCACCAGTGGGCGATATAAATGGCTTAGTTGAAAACACAGTTGTCATTTTCGGTTTTGCTTCTGTTGCTACTGGCAGTTAGACTAGACTCTGGAATCTGCTAGTTCCCTCTCTACCTTACCTCCCCATATTGCTAGTGTTAGCATATGAACCGGTGGTAAGAAGCGGTTAAGTTTTGGGTTTGAGGTAGACAACTGCCTGACGCCAAACGATGGTGGGCTGATCGTAATGATCTATCAAGCAGATACAATCTGGATCCTGCCAGCGAATTTTCCCGACTAGCAGATCGTCGGTGACCAGTTTAAGCTCGACCTCGTTTTTTTCTTGAATCAGATTTTGAATTTGACGAATGCTGGGCATCGTCGTATCGAATTCAGACATAATTGTAGTGGGTACGTGCCGCTATAATTGTAAAGCTTTACCCATTTAATCATTAAGCATTGTACCTACCCACCCCACTATCATAACCCCCGAAGAGTAGGAGGATTGGCATTAAATGACAATTGAGTTTACTAAGTATCACGGACTGGGCAATGACTTTATTCTGATTGACAATCGGGCCTCGTCGTCACCCTTGATTACGCCGTCGGTAGCAGTAACATTGTGCGATCGCCATTTTGGCATTGGGGCAGACGGGGTGATCTTTGCCCTGCCCGGACTTGCAGACACTGACTATAGCATGCGGATTTTTAACTCAGATGGTTCGGAACCAGAAATGTGCGGCAATGGGATTCGCTGTTTAGCCCGGTTTATTGCCGATTTAGAGCCAGACGGCCGCAGTCAATACCGGATTCACACTCCCGCTGGGGTCATGATACCTCAACTGACAGCATCCGGTCAAGTAACTGTTGATATGGGCATGCCCAAGCTGCTGGCGTCCGAAATTTCGACTACATTAGCTGCTGCTGACCAAAAGGCGATCGAAAAGACCATAGAAGTAGGGGGGCAATCTTGGCTCGTCACTTGTGTGAGCATGGGCAATTCTCACTGTGTTACCTTTGTAGAGGATGTGGCAGCGATCGACCTGGAAACCATTGGTCGGCAGTTTGAACATCATACTGCATTTCCCCAGCGTATAAATACGGAATTTATCCAAGTAATCAATTCAAACTCAATGAAAATGCGGGTGTGGGAACGGGGAGCAGGTGCTACTCTGGCTTGTGGAACGGGTGCTTGTGCAGCAGTAGTAGCGGGGGTGCTGACCGGAAAGTGCGATCGGCGCACTCAAGTTGAACTGCCCGGCGGTTGCCTGGAAATAGAATGGGCAACAGCAGGCAGGGTTTACATGACTGGCCCTGCTGAGCGAGTGTTCTCTGGCAGAATAGATTTATGAGCGTTGGTGGCAAAACACAAGAGGGATGCGTGATGGGTGGAGGAATTTATCTGATTCAGGATAACGACCAGCTAGTTGAAATGACAGAACAACCCTATGAATCGGAAGAAAGACTGCAAGAACTGCTGGAAAAATATCCTAACCTCTTGGCAGGAGACCAGATAGATAGAGCAACGCCGAGACGATGGTTGTTAATCTCACGAGAAGTAAAATTACCTCTGGAAGAGGATAGCAATGAACAATGGTCTCTGGATCATTTGTTTGTGGATCACGATGCAATTCCGACCCTGGTGGAAGTCAAGGGGAACAGCAATACTCGCATCCGGCGAGAAGCGATCGGTCAGATGCTCGACTACGCTGCAAATATGATCGTTTACTGGCCAGTTGAGTCAATAGTTAGCCAGTTTGAAGCAAATTGTAAGTCTCAGGATAAAGATCCCGAACAGGTATTTGAGGAATTTCTCGGGGTTGATGCTGACGAAGAGAAGTTTTGGCAAAAGGTCAAAACTAATCTGCAAGCGGGAAAACTGCGTCTTGTCTTTGTCTCAGATGAGATAGTGGCGGAACTGCGGCGTGTGGTGGAGTTTCTGAATGAAAAGATGGACCCGGTAGAAGTATTGGGAGTGGAGATTAAGCAATACGTGAGTGCGGAGGGTCTAAAAACGCTGGTTCCCAGAGTGATTGGTAAGACAACAGAAGCGCAGCAGAAAAAATCCAGTGCGACTCTGGAGAGAAGACGCTGGGACGAAGTCTCATTCTTTCAGGAATATCAAGTTAGACAAGGTCCAGATGAAGCTCAGATAGCTAGAAAGATATATGAATGGGCTAAGAGCCAAAAAACATTAGTGGAAGTTCAGTGGGGTACAGGAGACACCTATGGCGGGTTTGTTGTTTGGGTGTCGGAAGAACCCCGATCGGCTTCTGAGCTGTTCCAGGTGGGGATTAATGGCAGACTACAGGTATCCTCTAGCACCTATGCAGCCTTCCCACAATTTAATAGTAATGAAAAATGGATGGAACTGAGAAGTAAACTGAGTGTCATTGGTCTGTCCCTGCCGATATCTCCTACTGAAAGAAGATTGACAACTTTTCAGTTGTCTAATTGTTTGCAGGATGAATTTGCCCTGGGGCGGGTGAATTAGGGGTCGAGCTGGGAATCGCTTCCCAACCCTCCCTTTCGAACCGTGCATGCGGTTTTCATCGCACACGGCTACTGGTTAGTTGGACCTTGTCATTGGCAGGATTACTGGGGATTGCTCCCTTTGTCCCTCTTCTTATGCAGTTTTTCCCCTTTATGGTAGTCGATAGGACTGTTTCGTATCTAGCTCCGGAAGGTTCGCGGGGGGTATCCAGGAAACCACTTATACCGCTCTTTGCTAACATTGCCCCTGTCTCGTCATTAGGGGACTTTTCAAGTTTTACCCGGCTAGAGTTTTAGTCCATATTACAATCTAGGATTTCTCCTGATTTTTGGTACGTATTAGGGATACTTCCACCCAAGATTTCCAACTATATCCGACCCACGTCTGCCGGTACATTCCTGCACCACTTATACAAGGAGTTACCCCTGTCCTTTGCTTCTTGGGCCATCTCTCTCCACATGGCTTACGCTTATCATCTAACTGGTCCCTATCTCCTGACCACCGGTCGATAGTCGAGTAGTTATGGACAGCACACGTGGAGTTACTTCGTTCCCTGGTATCATTTCACGATGTTTTTAGGTCCCTGCTTTACCCCGGGAGCTACTTTGAGTGTGATGTTGGCCATATGCAACAGCCAACACTAGCTACCATTTCCTTTTTAGGCCAGCGTGTAAGCCTTCTTCCGCTGGTTACACATAACGAGGCTTTCACAGATTCGTTTTCCTAACCATGAGCATCTTTCCTAGCGGAGTTGCCGACTTTGGGCTGTCAGCTATCCTACATTTAAGTCCTTGCTCCGCACCACGGTGATGTCACTCCGCAGCACTAAGGACCGGTGTCACCCCCACACCTGGGGAGAGGGAATTTAATCCCCATGATGACCAGAGTTACCATATTGAGCCTGATTATGATTAGTTTTGGTTCTAAACATTCAGTCCAATTTTGGCTCGGCTTTTCCGTGTTTGTACAGGTTAGGCCGAAACGAGTCGCACTACAAACTTTTGATTGGGTGGTTGAGCAAATCTTACCTTCATCAGAGGCGTAGTCCGGGCGTCTCGCCTGTCCGAGGTAACTGACCACTGGGAACTGACACTCATTACTAGGCGCTTTCGCGCCTGGGAAGCACTCTTCGTGCTTACTACGAACCACCGAAGCACTAAGGGAACTGCAAAAAATAAATTCTCCAATTTAAGGAGTTGACCTGCTTTTTTACTTCCCCTACTCCCTGCTCGGGTGCTCCCTGCTCGGGTGCTCCCTGCTCCGGGATTGGTGATTTTTTTATTTGGAAGTCCCTAAAGTGCTTACTACGAACCACCGAAACACTCTTCGTGCTTACTACGAACGGGATGGATTAATAGGGTTCGATGCGGGCCACAATACTGTAACTTTTGAGCTGTTGCACGAGTTGCTCCGCTTTCGACAGATTGATGAAGGCTCCAACTTGCATCACTCGGCGACCTCTGGAAAAACTCCGGAAGGCATCGGGAACGAGATCGCGCACCCGACTCTGTTCCCAGGGAGTGGCGGCCTCGACTACGACTCGATAGCGCAAACTTTGAGCTTAAGTGACCGGCGGTGGTGGTGCGGGAACTATGGGTGGCGGCAGGACTGCTTGCCGATCGGGTCCTGGTAAGGGTGTTGCTGTAGCTTGGGAAGATGCAGGAGTTGGCACGGCGGAAACTAGCTGAGTGATTTCTTGAAAATCGATCTTTCCACTGGTACGAGATGCGCTCAATTAATTGCCAAAAGCTGGGATATTATTGCTGGAATTGGCGCTAATGTCAAGTTCGCCATTGTTCTGAAAAATATTGCCTCCCGCCTCATTCGCAGTTCCTAAGTTGGGATTGGCTGATCGCTACTAACCCATTATCGGCTATTCCCTACGATGGTATTGTTCCGCAAGACGGATAAAGCATGAGCTTGAACGAGAATGCCGTCTTTATTGCCAGTGATGCGGTTGCCAATCAGCACTGGCGCAGCGGACTCAGCAATGTTGATGCCAAACCCGGTATTTTCAAAGTGGTTATCCCGCACCTCTGGTCCCGAAATGCCGTAGATTGTTATCCCATTGGCTCCATTTTGGACAAAGTAGTTGCCTGCGATCGCGCCTCCACTGTTGCCAGTCACGGAAATGCCATCATGGGTACTGCCAGTAAATGTATTGTCAGTTACCGTAACTGAGCTTGATTCAATCCACAAACCATATCCCCGTGGGTGGGGATTGGTGAGGGTCACACCAGCGATCGCGGCTTTGTTGGCTCCCAGAATCGTAATGTTTTGACGGGCAAAGGTGGGACTCAGGTAATATCCGCCTCCCCGGATAATGATATCCTTGCCTTTGGTGGGCCGATCGCCCAAAATCGTCACTCCGGGTTTGAGGTGCAGGGGAAAAAATTCACCAGTCTCAGTGCTATAGATGCCTGAGGCCAATTGGATGACTGTGTCAGGCTGGGCTATTCTTAATGCTTGAGTAATGGTTTTCAATGGAGCAGTTGAGCTGCCATCGCCAGTGGCATCATTACCAGTAGCCGGATTGACAAATAACTGATTTCTCTCTGATTTGGTCTCAATATATGATTCACGTCGATCCTCCTGACATAGGAGTTGTTGATTTTTTCATGAGGACTTCCTGGTTTCCTTCTAACCCTTGATTTCGGGCATGCTAAAACCTAAAATCTACTAGCGGTGAGCGGAGCCGAACCGCCATAAGGAAAAGTTAACTATGATAACGAGCAAATAAGTGAGGATGTTCCGATGGGGGATAGACATGAGGGAAATAGATTCGCCCAGTCGGCTATTTACCGGATTTTGGATGCTAACTTAGACCGCGCCCGCGAAGGTTTGCGCATTGTAGAAGAATGGTGTCGCTTTGGTCTCAATAGCGAACAGATGACAGAAGAATGTAAGCAACTGCGGCACTCACTAGCCTTGTGGCATAGTCGGGAAATTCGCTCAGCGCGAGATACTCCCTCTGACCCGGGTACTGATTTGACCCATGCCCAAGAACAACGGCGTTCTGATATTGGACAGCTATTGCAGGCAAACTTTTATCGGGTGGAAGAAGCGCTGCGGGTGTTGGAAGAGTATAGCAAGCTGGATAATCCGGATATGGCAGCGGCGTGTAAGCAGATGCGCTATCGAGTCTACAGTCTGGAAAGTAATTTGTTGGCTTATCGGCGTCGTCAGCAGTTGTGGGCATCGCAGCTGTATCTGGTGACATCTGCTTCGGAAAAGCTGTTGACTATTGTAGAAGCAGCTCTGCAAGGGGGGTTAACTCTGGTACAGTACCGGGATAAAACAGAGGAAGATATGGTCCGGTTCGAGCAAGCGGAAAAACTGCGGGAACTCTGCACTCGCTATGAGGCATTATTCATTATGAATGACCGGGTGGATTTGGCTGTGGCGGTGGATGCTGATGGTGTTCACTTGGGACAGCAGGATGTTCCTATTGCTTTGGCCCGCAAGTTGCTCGGTCCCCAACGACTGATCGGTCGCTCGACTACTAACCCAGAGGAAATGGAACGGGCGATCGCTCAAGGGGCTGATTACATTGGGGTAGGACCAGTTTATGAAACTCCTACTAAACCGGATAAACCTGCTGCTGGTCTCGATTATGTTCGCCATGCGGCCCAACATGCTAAGATTCCCTGGTTCGCGATCGGGGGCATTGATGTGAATAACTGCAATGAGGTGCTGTCTGCTGGCGCCCAGCGCATAGCTGTTGTCCGAGCGATCGTGCAGGCGGAGGAGCCAACTTTAGCCACTCAGTATTTCCTCTCTCAACTGAGGAGTATTGAAACTCTTAAATATGTCAACAAGACCGTCGTGTCTTCTTAATGAAACAGTTAAGATCCCCCCAAACCCCCCTTAAGAAGGCTTACAGGGGTAGGTTTTTTGCTTAACTGTCAAATATTTTCAAATATTATGCAAGCACAGCATGATTGTAGTATAATGATGATGTCGGCAGGTCCAAGGCATCTTAGAACTAGTAGTCTGTCAAGATTGAGTTGACAGATGAAGAACGGTATAGCAGTCTGGAATTAAGTAATCCGGCTCTTCGGTACAAAGCAATGGTATAATGTCTAAAAAAATAAGGTTGTAAGCCTTGCTGCGCAAGGCGAGGGAGCCCCTTAGCATACATTCAGGAAGGGAAAATGGGTTAATCAATTCGCCCCTCGCCTTACACTGCAAGGCGAGGGGCGGTTTTTAACTATCAATTTAGCGCTCCCAAGTACCGAAGACCCAGTAATCCTTGTATCCGTTGCAGGGTAAGGGTCAGAATCAATAATGGGGAGAGATTCGAATCGGATCTCGAGAAGATAATTATTAAGAATATCGGCTACCAACTTAAGCCGGGACAGTAAGTCTGGGTAAGGGATTCGACGGTTGTCTAAAAGATGACTGTCGTGGCAGAGGGAGTTCACCCATATGGTCTACCACCCACTCAAATAAGTTGGGAAAAGAGTGTCCAAAGAGTCGGGTTCGCTGCCGTGGAGCCATCCGCTCGCCTGATGTCAAAATTGTGGATGACGGTGAGCACTGTTAACGTTTGAGCGGAAAAACCGCGCGAAGTATGATGGAGACGAGATAAATAACCATTGCGTCCTTCCACAGCTTTATAGGTACGTTGATATTTTGTACAGATCCAGTGTGCCCAGGACACCCACAGAAGAGCGAGCTATGGCTGCGCCACGCTGCGCGGTCGGTTTTTAGTTGTTGGGTAATAGGGTGGCTAATTAAGCGGTCATAGGCTTGCTCCGCAGCCCCCTGATAGGCAACTTTTCCTTCGCAATGTGTAGTTTGGTCTGCTTGTTGGTGCCAATAGGTCCAAGGTAGCAGGAGTTCGATAACCCACTGTTGTAAGGCCAGATCGTCGGTTTTGACCTTGAGCGCAAGGCTTTCCCTAACACCACCAAGCATGAATGCCTTGAGCAAAAGAGGGGATTTGTTGTTGGAAGCTATCAATGGCACTATTAGCTTTACTGGAGCCGTAGCGCCAAGCCAGGGAGCGCAACTGTTCGTTCTTGAGAATCAAGACTTAGCTCAAGCTTCTGCCACAATTGCCAGTTCCCGGTGGTGAGGTTGAATGGATGAATCCCTTGGGTTATAGCATGGAGAGTCTGGTGATAGGTACTCTGGGCAGATTCATAGTCAAGCCGTTGCCGTGCGGCGCTGTTCGAGTTTTCCTTGAAGTTCGGCTCCAACCGTATGGCTTTCAAGAATTCCTCCAGACTCTCGGCCCCTATTCCCTGTTTGATGCCGAAGTAATAGACTATCCCTAAGACCAACAGCTTTAACCAAGCTCCTCCCACCTGTGTCTCCCACCAAGATGATTCTGGATGCTTCCCTCGACGCGCTATCCCTTGTTGATGACGCTGGACACTGCTTTTGGATAGACCGGTGGCATTGGCAATCGCTAGTCAAGCTTTGGTCACCCTTTTCCTGGAGACCTTTGGCTACTAATGACCATCGTTCCCGTATAGTGAGACTCATCGTTCCCGATTTGAATATTGACAAGGGATACGATACCAATCCCTGTGACCCATAGCAGGGATTTTCCCTCATGTGATTGTTTATACCCATACTGGGATGAATTTCTGTCCCGCTTTACGCTGATAGCCGTAATGGAGTTCCATTAGGAATAATAAATCAGCAGGTGTGGGCACGGGATATTTCTACTATTGACAAAAAGCATTCTCGGCATAAAAAAGAAACTAAAGATAAAGAAAGCCAGAGATGGTTGGATGTGCTGTTGGCAACTGAAGCGGTGATGCCATCGGATGTAACGATCGTAACAGTAGCTGACTGTGAGGCAGACATATATGACTTTTTAGCCATGAAGAGGCGAGAAAGGTCCGAGGTTTTAATTCGCGCTTATCAGAACCGTTCAGTTCATACAGTTGACTCTGATGAAGTCGAGAAATTGTCTTTAGCTATCCGCCAAATTGCTCCAGTCGGAAAACTTTCAATAGAACTATAAAAAACTCCTGAAAGAAAAGCACGGTCAGCTACCTTAATACTACATCTCTGTAGAGATTCAACCACCTAAAGAACATATTAACTATAAATCATTAAAGCAAATTAAAGTACAAGCAATTCTGGCAGAAGAAGAACAGCCACCAGCAGGACTCAGTTAGTTGGTTATTATTAACAACGGTTACGATAAGTAGCTTTGATGACGTGGATCAATGCCTACGTTGCTATAGTTATCGTTGGTTAATTGAAGGTTACCATTATGTATTAAAAAGTGATTGTGGTTTAGAAAAACTACAACTATAAACAGCCGAAAGGATTGAGAAAGCTTTAGCAACTTATACAATTGTAGCATGGCGATTATTATGGCTGACTTATGAAGCACGTTATAACCCCACCAGCAGATCCGATCTTAGAAACCCATGAATGGCAAGCTCTTTACTGCACAATTAATAAAACTTCAACTCCACCATCCGCCAAAAATCAAAACTTGTGTTCATTGGATTGCGCTCATTGGGTGGTTTTTTAGGACGGAAAAGGGATGGTGAACCAGGAGTGAAAACTATTTGGCAAGGCTTGAGACGGTTACATGATATAGCTAATACTTGGATTCTGGCTTCCTCATCTCAATGAAAGAATTATAGCGGTTTTCACAAGGCGTGAGGCACATCCACGATCCCCCTAAATCCCCCCTTAAGAAGCTATGGCTTACTCACATCTTTCTTAACAATATGAAATCCTTACACCGTCTTGATTTGAGTACGAGTGCTTTAACAAAGTTAACAATATGCTTTAACAAAGTTAACAATATGCTTCAAAAAAGTTAACATAAAGAGCGCGACGATACGAAAGGCTTGTAGCGCCGCAGCGTCGGGACGTTCGCCCTTAGCCAAAAAGTAAAATCATGATTAAATTTTACGACTCTTGCTTGGGCGCGTTGCTAGGGCGTGTCATCAATTAAGCCATATTACAGCTGCCGCGAGGTAGATGGCACCCAAGAAATTGCGAGCCGTTTTATCGTAGCGTGTCGCCAGAGCCCTGTATTGCTTGAGTTTTTGGAATAGATTTTCAATTAGATGCCGCCACTTGTACATTTCTTCATCGTATTCTCTGTGTTCTGTGCGGTTACTTTTTGGAGGAATGACAGCCATCCAATCCGCCTCTTTCAGGCGCTCGAGCACACGTTGTTCCGCATCATAGGCTTTATCTGCAAGCAGCGCGCCAATCTCACCGATTTTATCCAATAGCACGTCAGCGCCTTTCCCGTCGTGGGCTTGACCAGGGGTAAGATGAAATCCTGTGGGATTGCCTTGGGCAATCGCAAGTGGCATGAATCTTTGTCGATAGTCCCCCTTTACTACGGCCTATGGCTTGGGTTTCGCACGTATCTGAGGGTGTTTTTTTTTGCACCCGCACGCTCGTTGATGGGCACGCAGGATGGTGGCATCAATCGCGGCGTATTCGTTATCGGCGTCTGAGGCCAAGACATCGAATACCTGCTTCCAAACTCCCTTTTCAGACCAACGGGTATGGCGGGTATGAACAACCCGAAAATCCCCAAAACACTCCGGTAAATCCCGCCAGGGAATGCCAGCACGATATCGATATAACACGGCAGAACACGAATAATCTATTGTTCTTGGCTGTAGCGCCTGGGTCACCCTCTTTACCAGGTAAAAGGTGTTCAATCCGTTCCCACTGGTCGTCTCGCAAGCCATAGCGTCTCATATCATGCCCTCTTGATTGTTATTGCTGGATAAGGACTCCATACCGTATCCATCTATTTCTGTCAAGCAATTTGATTGATGACACACCCTAATATTATATAGAGCAGGAGCTCTGAACAATTCGATATTGACAGAAAATTATGAAGCCATGGGCATCCGATAGCGCTGCGCTGGGGGCGCAGCCATAGAACTAAAATCTGCTGGGCGATCGCCGTCGTAATAAAAGACTGGTGAAGCTCGGATCAGATGAACGCAGAACAACCCTTTTGAATGGCTGCGCCACGCTGCGCGAACGGATGGCGGCAATGTGTGTGTCTATGGCTGCGCCACGCTGCGCGATTGGCTACCACCGGTAGTTACCTTGTCTTAGAAGATATCTCTGCTCCTTGCTCTTGTCCCCGGGGCCGGGGACATGGACGGCACACAGGAGACATCTGGAGATATCTCTGCTCCTTGCTCTTGTCCCCGGGGCCGGGGACATGGACGGCACACAGGAGACATAGATGCTTACTTTGCCCCTGGGAGCTTGTAGCTTTTGTTCGGTGAAAACCAGTTACACCTATCGTGTAGCGTGGCGCAGCCATATCAGTCGCGTGAGGAGCGCTTGCCGTTGGGAAACACCCCTTACCACCTCCACCACTCAAGCTCCTTCGATATCTCTGCTCCTTGCTCTTGTCCCAGGGGACATGGCTGCGCTCCCGCAAGGGATACGGCACACAGGAGACATCGACGTGGGAAACCACCCATATGAGGAAAGAGGATACAGTTAAGAAATCTCGAAGATGATACCTCTACCTTTATCAGTTCTACAGTCAAACTATATGGAAAGCTAGTAACAGTAAGCTACCGCAAAGCGTGACTTACATTATCGAAGTCCCAAGCCGTCATAAATCAGGTTTGTATTAACTGTACCTACCTTGTAGTAAGCAACTGATTCTTCGATGTGCTCGAAGAGCGTGCGACTATCGCGTAGCAATATGGAGCGTTTTGTTATAAAAAACGCATTGGGCTATGGCAGCGCTATCGGCGGCCACGACGGGGTGCAAAGCCTTTGACAGAGAGGATTATCTGTTGATTTGAGCCAGCAGAATCTCAGCTATAACTTTTCACTGTCCAGATGTCGAGAACCACATAATTTAATCAGCTATTCAACGAGATAATATAGCGTTTCTCATAGTCATGAGGTACAGTAACAGCAGTGAGCAAACCAATTGTGAATGTCTTGCTGACTTACCTGTAGAATAGCATCTGCAATTGCCTCGATTAAATCTTTATAGGTTCTTGCTTTAACTTTCCTTAAAAAAGCGGTTCTTCTCAATCTAGTATGCTAAAATAGGTCTTGAATAGGCGTTGATGCGCCCGCTCAACGGGAGATCCTGAAAGCCGGAAAACCTTTTATACCTTGACATTCAGCTTATAGTTGTGGTATAATACGCTCTCTAGAAAAAACAGGGAGAATTTATAAGATGCCACGCTCGAAAAAATACTAACAACATTGTTAAACATTCCAGAGGTGAAAGTTGTCGGGTATACCGAGACTCATTTAACAGAAGTGATGATGACAATTGAGGGCAAGGTAATTATTTAGCTGTTTTAGCCGTGTCTCCTGGGAGCGCTATTCGCACTACCCAGGAGACACGGCGTGGACATTGAGAATAGCAAACTTCTGGAAATAGTTAAGTCTTGGCGACGATCTGCGTCTTGCTATCATGGGATGTTGAATGCTATTGAAGAAGTGAGTATAGATATGTGGAAACCGTATCAAAGTTTAGTGGAAGAATTGATGCCTAATGCTGAAGTTATAGCTGACCGTGTGACTAAGCAAGTAAATGAGGAATTAGATAATTGTCGAAAACAAATATGAAGCCCAAAAAATTAAGAAAAAGTCAGAAAAAGAAGAACTATTATCTGGATTAAATAAAACTAAAAAATGAAGAAAAATTTAAAGAAGAACAAGAAATTAAGCTGAAAGAAATCCAAGAAAAAATTCCAAAATTGGGAAAAATGCACCGTCTAAAGGAGCAGCTACGCATGATATATGAGAGATCCGGGAAAATCCCACCTTACAAATGATCGATTGGCTTCTAGATGCAAAAGAATATTTCCACGTGTGAGGACAATTATTAGATGGTTCGGAGAAATTGTCGGTTATTTTGAATCGGGGACAATTCAAGAAACTGTGTCAGGAATAAATAACCGTCTCAAGTTAATTAAGCGTAGGGGATATGGGTTCAGAAATATGGAAAATTTTCGCTTGCGTAGTCTACTTTCCTGGTGCTTTTAGCATCAATCTAGCATACTAGATTGAGAAGAGCCAAAAAAGCTTTAACTTTAGACCAAAAGTTTTCAATTGGAGAAAAGGAGAATAAGGAGATAAATAAATTAATTTGGCGCCTACTTTTTCAATAGCTTCTCAAAGCATTTTACCTTGATGAATTTTAGCATTATCCATGACTACACAAGCATTTTCCCTGCGGTACTAAATCTATTACTATAAAAGCTTCAAAAGTTATCGCCGTAAAATTCTCTTATAGCTACTACTTTTTCTAATGACAAAGCACCAATTAATGAAACATTTTTTCCTCTTTTTTGAGGTTTACTCTCTCTGACCCTTTTCCCTTTTAAACTTCTACCATACATCCAGTGCTAAATTTACATTCATCTACAAATAATAAGTCTTTAGGGTTAATGTCTGCTTTCCCAATATTTTACTCTTTTTTCAAATACATCGTTCTTTTTATGTGCAAAGGTTTTTTTTGTAGTTTAATTTTTGAGTAATTCTTCTCATTGTCTCCCACGTTTTTTCATAAAGCAATTCACATAACTCTTCAAGCGTTGCATCATTATTAGTCTCCATAATTTCTACTAAACTAACTAATTGCTCACTATTCAACTTAGTCGGTGGACTACAGACGTTTGGGTCTAATATCGCCTGTTTCTTTATATTGCTTAATCAAGTTTTGAATAAAACTCTTGGCCGAAAACCTTGAGCTAATTTACGAAGAGATGTCTTTTCCTGTTCGTAAACTTCTATTAGTTTTTGTCTAAAGTCTATTGAATATGGTTTCATCGCTTTCCTAACACTCCTTTTTGAACTTACTTTTATTATAGCGAGCCGGGCATCATTTGTGCAAATATCGCTCTCCCGAGCACCTGCGGCTCAAACCATTACCCTTGCAGGGTAATGGTTTGAGCAAAAATCGCTGCCCGACTCTTGCAAGGCTTACTATATTGTACCTCATAACTCTGAGAAATGCTATATATTAAGACTGGCTACCATTGAGCAATATCAAACAACTTGTCAACGCGCGATTTCGAGAGCGTACTGCGATCGCCCTCCAGATGAAATTTTTTTCAGTGGAATTGAACCAATGCCCTCACATCCGGTATGGCGGAAGACGTTGGAGCTGATTCTTCACCATCTGGACAATACGACTACTGGCTCCGAAGCCAAAATATCAATTTGATTGACAAAGCGACTCATATTTGCCAATCATGACTGCTGTTATAATTGTAAAGAAATATGTGAGTAAGGTATAGTTGGCAAGGGGGGGTTTGGGGGGGATCGGCAGCACAGAGGTGAATGATGTCTAGTCAAATTACGCTGACTGTAAATGGTGAATCTTGTACTTGCCCACCCCACACCCCCTTGCCTACTTTGTTAGAGCAACTGGGGTTAAATCCTCCCTTGGTGGCTGTTGAGTATAATGGAGAAATTCTGCATCGGCAATTCTGGTCCCAGACCCAAGTCCAAGAGGGCGATCGTCTGGAAATTGTCACTATTGTCGGCGGGGGATGAGGTCGCGTCTGTGAGGGCATCGGCCCTGTTATTCCCATCCTCATCTAACATGGTCGATCGCGCTCTGTCCAGGTAGGCGATAATCGACGATCGGGAAAAACTCCTATAGTTTACCCAAGCCAAGGCCTTAGCGTAGCAGCGTTTCGCGTAGCGGCGCGTCAGCGCTAGCGTGCTTTAGCGCTAGCATTCGGGTAGCTAATCAAAAGAAAAAATCGATAAGTTATCTGCCCGAATGCTTCGCCCCTACAACCTGATTTTCTTCATTTTCATCCCATCTGAGGGGATTCTCTATGATATATCACCTGATGTAGTGATCTGCTCTCTCGTCGCTGTATTTCGTCATGGTAACCGCGCTGCCATAAGGTGCCCGAATTGTGAATTAGGCGATTTACCGGCGCGTTGCTATTAATTTGAAGTTTTGAACTATTGCCCCCAATGAAGCTGATTTTGTGCCGCGAGAGAGTTTATGGCCATAAGATTCTCGATCAATAACAGAGGTGCTTTGCTTCCTTACAGATTCCCTAATCACAATAATTACATGTACATGATTGGGCATGACTACAAAAGCATCCAATTCTACAAAGGTAAAATGACGCGGCAATTTAAACCAAGCTGCCTCAACCGTTGATCCGATGAGATTCGGTTGCATGACTCCATTGATAATTTCACATAACAAACATTGCCTTTTGTGACAGCAGATAGTGAGGGAGCATCTCACTTTTGTATTTGTATTCGCGAATGGTACGGAGCTAATTGCGAATTGTGAATGTAACTGTTTTATATTTTTGTTTACTATTTTTGATTTCCCGTTTCAAATTTTAAATTGCTAAATTTGCAAAACTGAGATGCACCCGATAGTGACATAATATGCACCAGCATTTCGATAATCATATCCTTGTAGGCGAATTGAGCGACGATGGTGTTTTTCGGGATTATACTTCATATCTGGACAGTGCGAAGTTCTTTGGGGAACTGCTCAAGCATGGAAGCGGGTTTGGGCCCGAGAGACCTATATGCAACAATTCGCGGGCTCCTAAAGGCTGTAAGCCTTTCGTCCCAAGATGTTCAGCTTTTAGGATCGCTCCTATTTTCAGAGAACTTCCCACTCTTCAGAACGAGCGCAATCTTAAGGCTTATCGGAAACACTTCATACAACGGTTAGGGTTGTGGTTTTCGTTTGAGCGCTCTTCGTCGTTATGTTTAGCTTGGTGACGGGAGCTGCGATGAAAGTATTGATGGCACCATTCTACACTTGTGAACTAGCTCCTGCACGACAGACAAAAGTATACAACCAGGAGTAAGGTAGTGATAAATATGTAGTGATAGAACATTCCATCCCTCTATTAATCCTTACTTTTCTTAGGAATGATATAACAGCTCTTTATCTTAGCCAAATTGATAGCAATGATAAAATATTCTCATGTATAGCTCATCAGAAAAATGCTCTTATGTTATTAGTCAAAAGCGAGTATAGACTTATGAACACATCATCATCGTCGCGACCCAATTGCCCTTATTGTAATTGTGAGCGAACAGTAAAAAATGGTAGTACTCATAATAAAAAGCAAAAATATCTCAAAAATCTGCAATAAATTGAAAACCAGACAGCAGGTATCGTCCGAAAAGAAAAAGAATATAGATGAGCTATTACTTGAAAGAATAGCGTCGAGTAAAGGTTTCACAAACGTTAATAAAAAATCTGCCGTGATATAAAGGTTTCAGACAAGCCCAAAGGAAAATTGACATGTGATGAAATGTGGTCTTGGGAATAAAGAAAACAAACATTGGCACTTGATACAAAAACAAGAGAAATTGTAGGAGTTTGGCGATCGCAGTCTCAGCAAAAAAATTGTGGAAATTGTAAATATTTACTTCCTGTTTATCGAGGCAGTTTTTTACTTTTTTGGAAGCATATAACAATACGGAAAAAGCGTTACTATTACGGTAGGTAAAGAAACTGGAAAAACTAATCATATTGAAAGTTTAAACAACGAGGCAAAGAATTAGTCGCTTGGTTCGGAAAACATTATCATTCTCTAAGAAGAAAATCACGCGATTTGGTATTTTGTGCATGATTACAACAAATGCTTGTCGGGTTAGTTGTGCCATCACTACATGTTTATCACTACCCAGGAGCAAAAGTGACTGCTCTCAAGGGTAAGAGGTTAGGTATTGGCGACCAGATTATTAGCCTCTACAAACCCAAAAAACGTCCCAATCACATAAGTGCTCAAGATTCGATGATATCGAAATGAGGCAACGGCGTCAAGAGTTGAAAGCACAGTTACTCAAATGATGCAGGCTTAAGTCAGTGCCATTCAACCATAGTGCGGCAGTCGGTAACCATTGTTTAGTGAGATAACCCAACCGGAGGTACTTTGAAGACTCTAGCCCGCGCAGATCCTATGAAGAATGTCAAGGGGTGGCGAGCATTTTTTTTGCATAGTTGGGGTCAAACGGTTTTCCCGACTTCAAGACCCCATAAGCCAGACACAAGAGCTTGTGCATGGCCGCACAAATAATGGCTCGCGCCCGCTTTACCCCTTTCCAACAGGCGATCGCAAAATGCCGGGCGCACAGGGTTAAAACGTCGAGCTGACATGGCCGGCATATACAATGTTTTACGAAGCTTAGCATTACCGGTCTTACACAGGCGTGTTTTGCCTCGTACCGAAGAGCCAGAAACCTGCTGCCTCGGTGTAACCCCAGCATAAGCAGATACGAGACTCGCACTATCGTAAGTGTCAATCTCTTCGGCTAGTAGTTTAGCAGCCGTCAGTTCACCCACTCCGGGAATCGACAGGAGTAACTCCTGCTGATGCTTCAGGTTCTCATGAGTATCTATTAGCTCAGTAATGAGCTGTTTGATTTGCTCAATTTGTCCATCGAGAAAAGTAATGTGCTCTTCTAACAACTGTACAACACAATCCTGCTTAATCAAGGAGTTAAGCCGGTTGACTTCAGTCTGGCGTAGACTTTGCACTGATTCCAGTTGTCGAATCAATGCTTGTAGTTGCTGTATTTCTGGTGGAGATGGACTCCAAGCTGGAGGTTGATTTTGTTCGCAATACTGAGCAATTAGTTGACAATCCCCTTTGTCCGTCTTATTGCGAGACAACTTGCTTTGACCAAAAGCCTTAATGCAAGCAGGGTTAACAATACTGACAGTGTGTCCTTGCTCATACAACCATTCAGCGACAGCTTCGCCATAACGACCGGTTGCCTCGCTCGCAAGCATGAACTTGACCTACCTTCTGCTTAGCCAACCACTCACCGAGTTGTTCCATTCCTTCTAATGTGTTAGAGAAGATTTTGTGCTAAGACTTGCCCTCTAGCAACAAAGCTACATCGAAAAAATCTTTATTAGGGGTCGAGCTAGGAATCGCTTCGGTACCCTCCCGTTCGGAGCCGGACGTGCGACTTTCACCGCACTTTCTATTGCTCCCAGTCAATAGCAAAACATGAAAGAGCAAATCCGGTTTTATTTCTCTCCTGCCAACTGGTGTCTGGAGGAACTTTCCCATATAAATCAACTTGATATTCTGTTTCAGAGCTGACTAGATTGTCAGCCTTTACATAAGCAGTATCGAGAAGATATGCACTTTGCAGTAGTTGCTTTTCTGCTAGGTGAGCGTGGATAATAGGAGTCATTTTTCCATCTGAGGTTGTTGCGCTTGTTGTCTCGACGTTCCTTATTATATGCGGACAATTTTCCAGAGCAAGTTTCCCTTAGATCGACTTTATAGCCAGTCCAGTTTGTATCTCATGAGCTTGCAGTTGCGCGGGTCCCATAAGAGATTCAATCGACAGTTTGTTGGGAGGTACTCCGATCGCGCTGCGCTGGGGGCGCAGCCATGTGCTTTCCTTTTGTCGCCATACTAGGCTCTCTGCTACAAAAGCCTATTGCTGCACCCAAACTTGTCGCAGAATTTCTACCCTATCCAGCCCTTGTAACTTTTGAGTAGTTGCCCAGTTATAAATAGCCTCTAAAATTAAGTGTCCGTCTGCACCAATGGCTAGGGCTAATTCCTCTTGTTCTTTTTTTTCTATGGCTGCGCCACGCTGCGCGATTGGGTAATAGATATTGTTCAAACCTTGTTCCATATCGGTCAAACCAATCTGGAGTCACTCTTCGTAAGAAGCCATTCCGGAGCATGAGTGGCTAGTTCCCTATCGAGCATGGCGCTCCCGTTTCTCCTACTAGCTCCAAGGGGTTAACACATCTAATAGCTGCTCTTATCATGGGTGGCGTCACTACCTTGTGTGCCTCGAGAACGGAGCCAAAATTGCTCTCTCAATTTTGTCAGCATTAAATCTAGTAGTTGATTTTCTTGTTTTTTCGCTATCAGACCCTCGCGAAATTCCGTCAACACTGTATAGTCAAAACCCTCCTCAGTTAATTCTAGGCCTAAAGCATACTTCCAATCAATACACCGAACCCACGGCATCAGCGGCTTGTCTATCTGGAACGACCAACGGCTTCCTGCATAATTGTAATTAGCGCTAACTTGGCTCTGTGACATTGCCGATTGTCCACATCTGGGCTCAAGAGACTCAAAGTCGTTATCTGTTTATATTTCTCCTAATTGTTCGTGCATTGTCATGTATATGTTCCCAAAGGGAAACGATGCTTTCGCCACTGCGACTGTTTCTGGGGGCACAATCCATTGTAGTGAGGGATGAAGGGTCATAAGTAATTGGGGCGGTATGGGTTTGTATAGCTCACTCTCCCATGTTTCCGCGTGAGTTTTCCTATCTATCGTAACTCAACACCTGCTGATTGGCTCTCCTTGGGGTACAATGGGGGCGAAGCCCCCATTCGCCAACCGAATCCTTTAGGGTGAGGGCTTTAGGGTGAGGGTGCGTGGTAAGGCAAAAACGGGATGCACCTCCAATCGGGAATTAGCAAATTAACTGCTAAAATAGAATCATCAAGAACCGAGAGGAAAAATATGGGAAATAGCTTCGGGCATTTGTTGAGAATTACCACATTTGGGGAATCCCACGGCGGCGGAGTCGGCGTCATAATAGATGGGTGTCCCCCCCGACTGGAAATAGATGCCTCCGAAATTCAGCGAGAATTAAACCGCAGGCGTCCGGGACAGAGTAAAATAACCACGCCCCGCCAAGAAGCAGACAGCTGCGAGATCCTCTCGGGGGTGTTCGAGGGCAAAAGCTTGGGCACCCCGATCGCCCTTTTAGTTCGGAACAAGGACTCTCGCTCCCAAGATTACCAGGAAATGGCACAAAAATATCGCCCTTCCCATGCCGATGCTACCTATGATGCTAAATATGGTATCCGCAACTGGCAGGGGGGCGGACGGGCTTCGGCTCGGGAGACCATCGGCAGAGTCGCAGCAGGGGCGATCGCCAAAAAAATCCTTCGGGTAGCTACTAATGTAGAAATCATCGGTTACGTCAAGCGGATCAAAGATCTCGAAGGGGTCGTAGATCCAGACACCGTGACTATGGAGCAAGTGGAAAGCAATATTGTCCGCTGTCCCGACTCCGAATGTGCCGATCGCATGATTGCCCTGATCGAGGAGGTCGGGCGTCAAGGGGACTCACTGGGGGGAGTCGTGGAATGCGTGGCCCGCAACGTGCCCGTAGGCTTAGGAATGCCAGTATTTGACAAGCTGGAAGCTGACCTGGCAAAATCGATCATGTCCTTACCCGCCAGCAAAGGGTTTGAAATTGGCTCGGGCTTCGCGGGAACCCTGCTAGCAGGCAGCGAGCACAACGATGAATTCTACAGGGACGACCAGGGAAAGATCCGCACCCGCACCAACCGTTCTGGGGGGATCCAGGGAGGGATTTCCAACGGCGAACCGATTATCTTAAGGGCAGCATTTAAGCCCACTGCTACCATCAGAAAAGAACAACCCACGGTGACCAGTGCAGGTACCCAAACAGTGCTAGCAGCAAAAGGGCGTCATGACCCTTGCGTTTTACCAAGAGCCGTGCCTATGGTAGAAGCTATGGTCGCCCTAGTGCTATGCGATCACCTGCTGCGTCACCAGGGTCAATGCGGAACATTAAAGCCTTAAATTACCAATGAAAACCAGCAGTTCATCCGATTTTTCCCCAACGGTGTTTGCAGTTCAATTCTGGGGAGTGCGAGGCAGCATTCCCGCCCCTGGTGAAGAAACAGTCCGCTATGGAGGCAATACCTCCTGCATAGAAATGCGAGTGGGTGGTAAGCGCCTGATTTTTGATGGCGGCACTGGTATTCAGATGCTGGCCCTGGATCTCAAATCCCACAGGCCTCTAGAGGCCCATCTGTTTTTTACTCACTACCATTGGGACCACATCCAAGGGATACCATTTTTTACTCCCATGTTTACCCCCGGCAATCGCATCCACATCCGGGGCAACACCCCACCACCAGAAAGTCAATCCCTGGAAGAGCATTTCCTGAATCGGGTAATGCATGTCTATTCGCCAGTACCAACGCCGACATTGCAAGCTGACCTGAAGTTCTCTAAATTAGAACCGGGTGAGGTGATGATGCTAGAGGATATTAGCATCGAAACAGGTCTGCTGAACCATCCCAATGGGGCGATGGGATATCGCGTTACCTGGGACGGACACTCAGTTGTTTACTGCACTGATACAGAACATTACTTTGATCGCCTGGATAAAGATGTGCTACACCTGGCCCGTAACGCCGATGTCTTGATTTATGATGCCATGTACACGGATGAGGAATATCATAACCCCAAAGCTCCCAAGGTGGGATGGGGACATTCCACTTGGCAGGAAGGGGTGAAAGTGGCCAAGACGGCGGGGGTGAAGGAACTGGTGATTTTCCATCATGAACCCAACCACAATGATGATATCCTCAATCGGATCGCTCTTACTGTCAAAGAGGCTTTTCCCCATGCTGTACTTGCCCGAGAAGGGATGATTCTGCCAGTAATTTGAGAATTGAGAATTGAGAATTGTAAATTGAGAATTGGGCGTTGCACCTAAAGGGGATGATGGTTGCTCTGTCAGTTGTCGGTTGTCAGTTGTCAGTTGTCATTAGATATGATATCTGGTCGATATTTGCCCTTGTACGTCGTTGTGCAACACGGCTGCGCCTGTTTTTATTTTTGAGAATTGAGAATTGAGAATTGTAAATTGAGAATTGGGCGTTGCACCTAAGGGGATGATGGTTGCTCTGTCAGTTGTCGGTTGTCAGTTGTCAGTTGTCATTAGATATGATATCTGGTCGATATTTGCCCTTGTACGTCGTTGTGCAACACGGCTGCGCCTGTTTTTATTTTTGAGAATTGAGAATTGAGAATTGTAAATTGAGAATTGGGCGTTGCACCTAAAGGGGATGATGGTTGATCTGTCAGTTGTCGGTTGTCAGTTGTCAGTTGTCATTAGATATGATATCTGGTCGATATTTGCCCTTGTACGTCGTTGTGCAACACGGCTGCGCCTGTTTTTATTTAAGTTCCGCTAATCAAAGGAGGAAGACAGATGAGCGAAAAACACCATCACCGAATTTGATGTCTGCATCATTGGGGCTGGCTGGTCGGAGCTGCTGTCCTGTAAATATGCGCTCTCCGCATCAGCGAGCGTGTTGTTGTGCTGGAACAGCGCGACTGGCTGGGTGGAGTCTGGAATTACAGTGACGACCCGAATATTATCACGGTCATGGAATCCACGTCGATGCCTTCGGGTAGTGCGAATACGATGTCTCCTGGGTAGTGCGATTAGCGCGAGATGTCTCTTGGGTAGTGCGACTAGCGCTCCCAAGAGACACCTCACCAGGAGACATCGAGCTCCCGAGAGGCATCGAAACCTCAAGCACGGTTCCCGAAAAATCGGCTACGGTGACGGAAGCCGCTGACTTTCCGATGAAACCGGAACTGGGGAATTTTCTTCATAGAAAGGACATTCAGGCCTACTTGGAAGAGTTGGTTGCTAGTAGCGCTAAACTTAAGCAACTCTCATAAAATCAGCTGT
Source organism: uncultured Hormoscilla sp. (assembly GCA_963921275.4). Taxonomy (GTDB): domain Bacteria; phylum Cyanobacteriota; class Cyanobacteriia; order Cyanobacteriales; family Desertifilaceae; genus Hormoscilla. The sequence continues at coordinate 1,855,551 of OZ001293.3, forward strand.
TTCCCGTAGTTTATGAACTGGCAGTAGTATAATTTAATTTTCTCATTTAAGTAATTCTCTACAGGATTTTGTTGAATTTTCGGCTCATAATGATATATAGAAGTTCAATGCCTCTTCATCCGTCAATTCGGCAAGTATTCACTATCCAGGGTCTCTGCTATCGAAAAAGGTGATTCATAGGGCAAAGCTTCTATGTCTAATCCTGTCTCCTCCGCCGCTAACTCCCTCGCATCTTGATAGCTTTCGTTAAAAACTTCATTAAAATAACCTTTCAAACTCGGACTCTCTTGAAAAGCTCTTTTTAATCTTTGTCTGTGCTCTCTGATCGTACTTCGCCAACTATTCGATTTCTCGCGCAGCGTTCGCCTTGAATGCTGCTCTCTGTACTTCAGCAAATGCATTAACAGAATCTTCAGGTTGCTGTACACCGCCCGTTTCTCCCTTCTACTCATCCCCTCTAACTCTGCAAGTAAGTTGTCTAGGTCAATTCCGTTAAAAGCCCGATCGCGCAACTGCTCGATCGTCTTTTCTAACCACAGGTTGTAATCGAGATCGTAAAGCTTAGCAGAAGTCCCGATCGCTTCAGTAGTCATCATGGCTGTTTTTCTCCTTCTCTTATTATCTCAAACCGATGTGCGATGGGTAGTGCGAATACAATTGCTTTTGTGCTCAACTGCGATCGCGTAGCGTGCGCGCAGCGCAATCTTCGGGGACACCGATAGCGCAGCGCTGGGGGCGCAGCCATGCGCGCAGAGCACATCGCCTCGGATGAGAAGCTGGGTTTCCGATCGCGCTAGGGTGGCGCCAGCCATGCTTCTAATTGACTGACACGAAGCGCCCATCCAAATCTTGCGGTGTCACGCCAGTAACCACACCCAATATTAGATCCGATCCAGCAATTCTGATAACCGTGGCGCGGGCGTCCCCGCCTGCGCCCCCGCTACCATCTAAAATCAGGTCATCCTGGGTTAACCCTTCAGTCAGTCCCACCCGATCGACCAGCAACTGGAAGTCCCGCACCTCATCTGCCATTGTCACATCAGTTATCGCAGCATGGGTTGGCAGTACAAACACATCATTACCAGTCCCGCCGATCAGAATGTCTTCATCCAGGTCCCCACTCAAGGTATCATTGCCAGCCCCGCCTTCTAGGGTATCATTCTGTTTACCGCCATAGAGGATATCGTTACCGCTATTGCCCTCAACTAGGTCATTTTCCTGGTTCCCCGACAGAAAGTCTGCCCCATCATTGCCACTGATGGTATCATTCTGTTTCCCACCATAGAGGGTATCATTCCCGCCCCGACCGCTAATCGAGTCATTACCTTGATTGCCATTGATGGTATCATTGCCCCCACCGCCGATGATGGTATCGTTACCTTGTAAAGCCTGCACTTCCTCGCCGAAGTTCCCCAGGGTGATGAAGTCGTTTTCATCGGTAATGATGTCTGTATTGCCGTCGTTATCGATAATTGTCGCAGTCAGGGGGTCGATTTTTCGCGCAGCGTTCGCCGTACTATCATAATCAGGATCGTCGCTGTTGACATCAAAACTTATTGTACCCGAGTGGGTTTCTTCGACATCAGCATCATCAACAGCGGTTACTATCACTCTTTGGGTTCTATTCCAGTTATCGGGGGTAAAAGTACCCTCGGGACTAGAGATAGAAATTTGATCGTCTGTAGCAATATCCACCGTCACATCTGCTGTTGGCGGGCGAGTTAGCACTAAAGTAAAACTATCTGTACTGCTGCCTTCCGTTACCTCAATGCGATCGCCTGATAGTGTAATCTCTACATCTGCTGGAGTTGTATCAATATTAGTCACCTCCACATCAGGCGGGTTAAAACGGTTGTAGTTAGAGTCATCACTAACCGCCCGTTCCGTGACGATCCTGTATTCAACATCATCATCAAATTCATTATCATCCACCCCAGTCACAGTCACAATCTGAGGTGACAAAGCATTATCTAGCGTAAAGGTGAGAGTATCAGTCGAGACAGTCCCTTCCTCGGGTTCGTCACTACGAATATCAATAGTCACATCAGCAGTCGGAAGGCTGTTCAGTCTGACAGTGAAACTATCCGTCCCCCCATCCTCCGTAGTGGTTAATCCCGTTGTCCGCTCAACAATAATCTCAGCACTGTTATTATCAATATTAGTCACCACGACATCATCGGGGTCAACTCCGTCGTAATTGGAATCCGCACTTTCAGCAGCAGCCGTGATAATATTATAATCTACATTCCCATCCAGCAGGTTATCATCCACCCGGTTACCGTTACTATCTGCGGTTCATCCCAGTTAGCGGGAGTGAAAAGCAACTCCTCACGGAATAGAGTCCCCTCATCGCTGTTATCACTACTCAGGCCAATAGTCATATTTACTGTCGGTTGACTGGAAAGCACAACTGTGAACTCTGCCGTCTCCTCATCTTCGGTAGTGGTTAATCCCCTGGTAGGTGATACCATTACCTCTGCAGCATCATTGTCGCTGATGGAAACATTGACTATTTCAGAAAAAAGGTTATCGTAAATTGCGTCCGTCTCGCTGCTGGCCGTCAGGACGAGCAAGCTTGTCTGTGAGTCTTCTATTAGGGAATCATCTACAGCAGTAACAGTCACAGCTTGAGGTTCATCCCAATTATCGGCAGTAAAGATCGGAGAACTCGGTTCCGTAGTAACTTGGCCATCGGACGTGATGTCGATCGTCACCTCACCCAAAGGTCTGCTATTGAGTACCACAGTAAAACTATCCGTCTGGCCCCCTTCAGAGACATTCACAGAGTCCTCAACAATCACAGCAGGTTCATTATCCGTCACATTCACCGCGATCGGGGAAATATCAAGGGCCTGATAATTAGGATCGTCCGTATTGCCGACACGGAAAGTAATCCTGCTGATCTCGGTTCCCTCCGTCAGCAAATCATCTACAGCTAGTCGGGGTCGAGCTAGGGGTCACCCCCTAACTCTCCCATTCGGAACCGGACGTGCGACTTTCACCGCATCCGGCTACTGGCAAGTAGGGCATTGTCACTACTAGGATTACTACGGATTGCTCCACTTGTCCCTCATCTCATGCGATTTCACTCCTTTCCTGGTTGGTAAGCGGCGCTGCCAGATAACCTTTAGTATTACCATTTCCAAGTCTGTTTTACCAGTCATCCAACCTTCGAGAGGCCTCCGGCGTCTTAGAGATACTCTTACCCAAGATTTCCTACTTTAACCAACCCGCGTCAGCTGGATGAGGAACACCCCATCATATCCATAGGCGTTACCCTAGGCATTAGCTTCTCGGGCTATCTCTCCCCTCGCGGCTTGCGCTTTACATCTAACTTGTCCAATCTAGACAGCACACGAGAAGTTACTTCGTTCCCTAGTATCATTTCACGATGCTTTTAGGCCCCTGCTATACCCCGGGAGTTCTTAGAGTGCGATACTGGCCAAGTGCAAGAACCAGCACAAACTACCATTTCCCTTTTGGGCCAGCGCTTTAAGCCTTATTTCGCTGGTTCTAGATAACGAGGCGTACACAGGTTCGCTTGTTCTAGCCATTAGCATCTTTCCTAGCGGCGTCACTAGCTTAGGCTGCTAGCTATCCTACATTTAAGTCCTTGCTCCGCACCACCGTGATGTGACTCAGCAGCACTAAGGACCGGTGTTACTCCCACACTTGGAGAGAGGGAATCTAACCCCCATGAATACCAGAGTTACCAGTTTGGACCTGGCCTAGCGTTCCGTAGTTGCCCACGTTAGACTAGAACGAATCGCACTGCACAGCTACTATTTGTGGTTCATCCCAGTTATCGGGCGTAAAGACCAGAATGCTTGGTTCGACAACTGTATCGTCTGGGTCCTCAGCTGGTTCAATCACAAGGGTCACATTGCTTGTCGGTGGAGTATTCAGCGCCACCGCGAACAGATCTGCACGACCATTTTCCGTCACATCAGTGCTACCGCCAAACTCCGTAACATTCACTCCCTCAAACACAAACTTAGCAGCGAAAGCATCATTTGCTCCTGCCAGGGTATCTTGGAAAGCATCGTTGCCTGCCGTAGGGAAATTACCAGAGTTAGTGCCTCCTGTGATATAGGCAACTCCATTCCTATCTACCGCAATACCGTACCCCTCGTCATCCCCTCTGCCACCAAAGTAGGATGAGTATATGAGCGCGTCTCCTTCGGGGTTAATCTTAGTAATAAAAGCATCTGTATTACCTCCGCCAAACTCCGACTGTTGGGCCCCATCCGTAGTCGGGAAGTCAGTTGCAGCGGTACTCCCCACGACGAAAGCAGAACCTGCGCCGTCTACAGCAATGCCAGCGCTAGCGCGAGGCAGAGTATCTATGCCCTCATCTGACAAACCACCTATATATGTAGAATAATCCAGATCGTCTCCGGCTGGATTAAGCTTGGTAATAAAGGCATCAAAGCTACCGCCGCCGTAGTCAGGTTGGGGAACTCTTGAGGTTGTCGGGAAGTTAGTCGAAGCAGTCACCCCGGCAATGTAAGCTGCACCCTCTTCATCCAGGGCAATACTACCTGCTATTTCCTGTCCACTTCCACCAATGTAAGTAGCATATTCTCGGTTGCTGCCATCAGGACTGAGTTTGACAACGAAAGCATCGCCATCACCTGAGTTGCTTTCCTCGAATGCATCGGAGGTAGCGAAGTCTTCTGACTCCGTCGTACCTGATATATATGCAGATCCGTCCTCATCTACAGCAATGCCCGTTCCTTCGTCAAACCCTGCACCTCCCAAGTAGGTAGAGTATTCCAACTCGTCTCCCACTGGATTAATCTTCGAGACAAAAGCATCTCCCGAACCACCACCGAAATCCCTTTGTAAAGCTGCTTCTGTGGGAAAAGGTCTCGCTAAAATACTTTCACTTTCATTTGTAACCCCCGTTACGTAGGCCGCCCCGTCCCCATCTACTGCGATCGCCCTACCGCTTTCTCTCCCGCTGCCACCCAGATAACTGCTATAGTCCAGGGCAGTACCTGTAGGACTGAGTTTAACGATAAAAGCATCCTGGGAACCCCCACCGAACTCACTTTGGAAAGGTGCGGGTATACTGTCCGCATTAGTCGGGAAGTTCTCCGACTCCGTTTCTCCTGTAATGTAAGCTGCACCGGAAATGTCTACCGCGATCGCATTTGCCCTGTCCCGGGCGTCTCCACCGAAGAAAGTCGAGTATACCACCGAGTTTCCCTCTGGATCTAGCTTAGTCACAAAAGCATCGAACGACCCAGACCTCGACTCTTGCAATGCTTCTGGCTCTAGGGGAAAATCATCCGATCTTGTCTGTCCCGTGATGTAGGTTGCTCCCGTACTGTCCACAGCTATACCATAGCCTACATCATTACTACCGCCCCCCAGAAATGTAGAGTATTCCAATATCGGATCGACGATCAACTCGTAGTCTGGGTCATACTCGCCCAAACTGAACCCTACATTTCCCGACTCTAGTATCTGAAAATCCGTCTCCACATAATGGCGCTGCCCATCTATTTCCTGGTATCCTACTGGGGCTGATTCCGTCAACTCTCCCAATGCCGTCTCCAATACCAGCGTTCCATCTTCGAGCAGCTTTATCTCTTCAACCCCACTATATTCTATTTCTATCTGCCTCGGATCTGCCCCAGGTTCTACAATAAATATCCTCTCTAGTGAGTCATCATTTCCCGTAAATTCCTGAGTAATTCCCTCGTAGACGTCCCGATATTCTATCCCCCCATAAGTCGGCACCCCCGTGTAACTCTGGGAACCCATGAAGAAATTAGCTATGCCTGGCAGTCGATTTATAGGGGCTATTTCTGGGTTAACATTAGCATTTACCAGACTTTGGCGCACTACCGAATTTACTACGGATCCTTCCTGTTCTCCTTGACCGTAGGCACTGAATACTACCTCTTCTCCGGTAAAATATATCCTATGACCTGCACCCTTTAACATGTACTGCACCTGCAGGTCTGTTTGTCCTATATTTGCTATAAAACTTAAGAAGCTTGCGGTGTCTCCCCTTTTGTGCTCAGATGATGTCCCCCGGGTTTCGGCGATGTCTGAGGGGTTTTTGCGGCTGCGCAGCTGCTGCGCAGCCGCTAGCATCCCGTTCGCGCAGCGTTCGCGCAGCGCATAGACATCGAACGGCGTCCAGGGGACATCAAGCTCCCAGTAGACACTGTCCGACCTTCTCTCTGCTGACTCTAGCAGAACATCCTGACTCTTTGATGCTCCTTTTTCTGTTTCTTGCAGTTCTACGTTATATATTCCCATTTCCTCACCTTTCCTTCTCAATATCTAACATCTTCGCTGTCTCCTGAGAGCTTTCGGTGTCCCCTCGGGGACACCGAACTCGCACTACCCAGGAGATGGGGAGTATCATCCCCTAAACCGCCATTAATAGTATCATTTCCCCGACCACCATTAAGCAGGTCGTCACCGTCCGTACCATCTATCAGATTGTCCCCTGCCTCGTTCCCACGGCTCTGCCTGGGAACGTAGCATTTTGACTGGAGATGTTCGCTGCCCCAAAGGTGTTAGATGACTGCTGATGACTGTCGGGGAAAGGGATCGAACCCGCGCAGGAATACTTCGATCGCACCACCAGTAGTACGGGTAGCAAAATCTCCTATTAGCGCCCCGTCCGCCGTCAGGTTATCACCTGTCAACCCGAACAAATAACGCCGGATCGTCCGAGCATCGTTTGGTTCTATAATCTGATTGCCATCGGCATCCAGCATGCTATTCCCTAATATCAGATTCTGAATGTTCGTGGCTCGATCGAGGAATGCTTCGATCGCCTGAGCACTGCTGCGTATGGCATTGTCCCCCACGAACTCCCCATTACCAGTCAGATCTGCACCTGTCAATCCTTGCACGTAATTTAAGATCAGCTGCCCGTCCGTTCTCGCTCTCGTTGTCCCATCCAGGTCTACATCCAGAGTAATCTCTGTAGGAGGTGGCGGTTCTCCTTGGTCGTTGTCAGTTATATTGACTTCCAGACTGTTGGTCCCGGCCTCCCCATCAATAAAGAAAACATCCGTGCCGTCGTACAAAGGATCCTCGCTATTAGCAATATGCGCAATTGTGTCCGTATGGGGGCCTTCTCCAACGCTGTCATCTACCGCCGCCACTATCACCGCTTGCGGTACTGAGAAGTTTGCTGGCGTGAAAGTCAGCTCCGATGGCGAGTTTACTGTTTGGTTTCCCGATACGATCGAGATTGTCACCTCAGAAGTTGGCGGCCCTGCCAGGGCCACTTCGTAACGATCGCCCCTTGCCCCCTCTGTCACATCTATACTTTCATCTCCCGTACTAATCAGCACCCCATCTTCATTAGCGATCGCCTGAGCCGTAATCTGATCTACGCTAATCTCGTTGTAAGCCGAGTCTACGCTCACCACATCAAAACTAATCGTGCTGATGCGGGTCTGAAGAGGACCGCTCGTTTACTGCGGTCACTGTAATCTCTTGCGGTTCATTGAAATCATTCGGAGTGAAAGTTACCGTCGCTGGGTCTACTGTCGTGTTCTCGTCCGTGTCGATCGTCACCTCCACAGGACCGTCCGGCTGGCTAGTTAGCACTAAGGAGAAGGTATCTGTAGCACCGTTTTCTACTACTGTCAGATCCTCCTGCGATCGAATCACCTGGACCCTCGCCACATCGTTATCCGTGACCTCTACTATAATCGGGTCTATGGGAAAGCCGTCGTAATTTTCATCCTCTGCACTGGTTGCCGTCAGAGTCAGGGTGCTTTGGTGCGTGCCTTCCCGTTCCTCGTCATCGACTGCCGCCACTGTCACCGTTTGTGGTGTCGTTCCATTTTCTGGGGTAAAAACTAGACTCGTGGGGGCTACATTCGTCTCCTCATCTGATGCGATCGCTATTGTCACTGGCACAGATGGGAGAGTTCTCAAGGCCACTTCAAAACTATCCGTGGCACCACCTTCTGCTACTTCCAGGGTTTCTGCCGTTTCCATGATATCGATGCCGGCGTCATCATCTGCGATCTGGGCTATCACATCGGCGATCGCAATATTGTTGTAACTGGGGTCTGCACTTACCGCTGTGTGAATTATCCGCGAATCATGAAGGCCTTCCACCTCTCCATCATTTGTCGCTGCTACCGTCACGAACCGGGGAATATTCCAGTTGCCGCGAGTGAATGTCACCCGACTTCTATTCGTTAGAGATTGGAAGTCTGGGGCGATCGCCACCGTCACCGTCCCTTCCGGTTGAGTATTCAGGACGATGCTATAGCGGTCTACTCGACCCCCTTCCGCGAGTTCCAGTCCGCTTTCGTCTTCAATAATTGACACACCCTCAAAGGCTATCTTGCTCGCGAAGCCGTCTACGCTGGTTTCACCCGAAATGCCTATTGGGTCCGTTGCCTGCAAAGCTCCTGTTGTAGTAGTGAAGTTGGTTGAAGCCGTTTGCCCGGTAATGAATGCTGCTCCCCTCCTGTCCAGATCTATAGCGAAGCCTGCGTCATTGCCATCGCCCCCCAAGTAGGAAGAATATAGCGCCTCCGTCCCTGATGGGTTCAGCTTCGTAACGAAAACATCACTCAATCCGCCGCCAAATTCCGACTGTGTTGCGTTTTCCGTGATTGGGAAGGGGGAGTCCGAGTCTTCTTGAGAAGATGTCGTCCCCACCACATAGGCCGATCCTGTGCTATCCACAGCGATGCCTGTAGCAGGCCGAGGCAAGGCAAAGTTTATCCCTTCATTGCCACTGCCTCCAATAAATGTCGAGTAACCCAGGCGAGTTCCCCCGCCTTGGCTTTCCGGCCTCTCCACTATTTTGCTCACGAAAGCATCGAATTCACCGCCTTGGTATTCTTCCTGAAAAGCTCCCGGGGTTGTGGGGAAGTCTGTTGACTGGGTAATACCCGTGATGTATGGGTTTTCATCCCTGTCCAGGGCTATCCCGCCTGCGACCTCCTCCAGACTACCCCCCACATAGGTGAAGTATTCCTCTTCAGCGTCTTCATTCACTTTGGCCACGAACACATCGCTGCCATTGCCAAAGATCTGGGACTGCGCAGCCCCTGGAGTGGCCAAACCCCTTGACTCTGTCGTACCCGTGACGTATGCCACCCCATCGTCGGTCACTGCTACCCCTGTAGCTTCATCAAAGCCCGAACCACCTATATAGGCAAAGTATTCCTGATTAGTGCCATCTGGATTTATCTTGGTGATGAATGCGTCCGTTCCCCCTGCTGGTCCAGTATCTTCTCCTGCCAACCCCGTGGAATTTGTGCTACCCACAATGTAGGCATTTTCCGAAGGATCCACCGCGATCGCCAGACCTCTGTCACGACCCGTGCCACCTATGTAGGACGAGTAATCTAGACCTCCACCAGTGGGGTTTAACCTGAATACAAAAGCATCTTGGAGCCCCCTCCGAAACTATCTTGGAAATTGTTTATTTGAGCTAAATTTGTTGACAGTGATTCTCCCGTGACGTATACAGCTCCATTCAAATCCACTGCAATGCCATTTGCTCTTTCGAGATTCGGTCCATCCTGAATTACCGACCCTCCTTGAAACTGTTCGCCCGAGCCTATATAGGTCGAGTATACTTGCCCTGTTCCCTCCCTGTTTAGTTTCGTGACAAATATCTTTTCTGTGAAATTGACTTGTTCTGAGTCTTCAAATGTCAGTACCGTTCCCGGGAATAAATTTGACAGCGTTTCACCCGCGATGTATGCTGAGCCAGCTATGTCTACCGCGATCGCCAAACTTGCGTCATCTGCGCCGCTTTCCAGTTCTAATGGACTTGCTGGTACTGTTTCCCCAGTAGTTTCGTCAGTCTCTGTCGCCACCTCTAGAGTTCCGCCCAGGTAGGTCGAGTATTCCAACACTGGGTCAATCACCAGAGTATAGTTCGGATCGTAAGCTTCCACATCGAAGCCCACTTGCTTATTGCCCAGCAGCTCGTAGGAGCCCTTTACCTCCACATCTCCGGCGTCGTACTTGCCATCGCTGTTACGATCCTCGAAGATAAATGGCGCTGTTTCCGTTACTTTCCCCCAGCCGGACTTCTCTAATATCAGATTTCCCTCCTCGTCGATGCTGAGCCGATCGACACCGCTGTATTGGATCTCGATCTCCGAATAGTCTGCTCCCGGTGCTACATGAAATTCCTTTGTCAGCTTCCCTTCGTTTCCTGCTGCATCTGCCTCCCCCTTGAATATCTGCGTAATTCCTTTGTATACATTCTCATAGGCGATCTTGCCAAAGGTCTCCACATCTGTTATCGTCACCGTTTGGCTGGGGTTGTTCGGATCTGGGACGTTGATGAAGTTTGCTACCCCCTCTAGTCGATCCCATCCCGCGATGGTGGGGTTTGTTACGGCTCCCACTAGGCTGCTTTCCACCGTCCAGATTCTGGCTTCTGGTAGTCCGTCACCGTCCCAGTCTTTTTCTATAGCCGTATTGAGCTGAACCTTATCTGGAGCAAAGCTGAAGTTATAATCTTGGCCCTTCACCTCGAAGGCCCACTCATCAGACATCTGTCCCGCATTGGGAATAAATGCCAACTCCATCAGGTTTCTCCCATCTGGGTTGGTTACCTGTCCATTTTCTGCTGCTGCTACGTTTACTGTTCCCATCTTCCTCACCCTTTAGCAATCAATTACCTGCGATGAAGCCATCTTTTGATGCCGTCGGAGTGTCGCGCTACTCGCACTACTCCTCGCGCGCGCATCGATGTGTCCCTTGACTCGCATTTATAAAATAGTATCTCATGCCAGTATCACTTGACATAAATGATAATCTACTATATCGCGCTATGTCAAGTGATACTGACGTGTCAAGTGACATCGCCCCCTAGTCGCACATGCATAGGAGACACCGCTGAGTCAATACTTGCTTGCTCTCCAACGGGAGGTCAAGATTTAAAGCATACCACAGTTACTGCTTTGGGAGCCCCCTCGCCATGACACCAATAGCAACATTTAAGCGCAAGTCGTTCGCGCAGCCGTATCCCTTGCGGGAGCGCAGCCGTTCCCTTTCCAAGTATAGCTGCGCTCTTATTCTCGGTTTTTAGCTTCTGCTCTAGGATAAGACAGTTATGCCATTGGAGCCAAATTGGCTATTGAGCAGCGCCAAAACCCGATTCAACGCGAGTTCTTCCCACCGTTCCGGAAAAATCAGAAAGCGCTCATTCACATCTAATTGAGAAAATCGATAGTGATTATCAACTATAATTGCTTATTAAGAAAATATGTCAGCTCACCGAATGCTAGAAACCAATGCTGGCAAGGCTATCAGACTTTTTGGCTTGTAGAACTTACGCGAGCCAGTATCGGCAATACCGGGCCCATAATAAAAAATACATGGTCGAAAATTGGCAATACATGGTCGAGTATCGGCAATACATGGTCGAGTATCGGCAATACATGGTCGAGTATCGGCAATACATGGTCGAGTATCGGCAATATACATGGTCGAGTATCGGCAATATACATGGTCGAGGATTGGCAATACATGGTCGAGTATCGGCAATACATGGTCGAGTATCGACGTTTCCTGGCCAGGTTGTAGTCAAAACCCGTTGGGAAATAAAAGGTCTGCGGTCAAGATATAGTGATTTGACTACGGCCCCGTGTCCCTCCCTTTTGTGCGAATACGATATCTCCTGGATAATGGGATTACGATGTTTTTCGGGTAGTGCGACAGCGATCTTTTTTTCTGCCGCCGCTTTCGGAGATAGTTGGCTCCCCCCAGCAGCACTAGCCCCGGAATAGGGAAAAATTCCCAAAGTACACTCGCACCACTGTTGCTATACTCCCAACGGTCAGAAACTGCGTTTTTTGGAACAGTACAGAATGTCCGGAGCGAGGGGGGGGAATAATTGAGAGGTCTTTGTGTAGTAGGAGTAAGTCCCCCCCGGAACGCGCAGCGGCCCGACGCCGGAGGGCTAGCAATCTCGGTGGTGCTGTGGGCAGGGAGATTGCTTCGGGGGGGAGCCAGTGATTTCTCCTACTGCTTCGGTAAGGGATCCCCCCCTCGCTCCGGACACCAAATTCCCACTCATGCGCAAGTTGATCCCTTTCGGAGTATAGCACTTTCGCCAAAGGCAACTTCGTGAGCGCCGACAAGACGCTTATTTCCGTAAAGGAGTTCCAAAAAATAAATTCCCCAATTTTTCTCCCTGTACCAACTGATGCATCTAGACTACCGGATAATTCTGGAGGATTATTTATTTGGAGTTCCGTAAAGTTGAATATTCAAATTGCAGCATTAGTTAGATGCTTCTGTAATGTTGCTAGGGGTAGGGGTCCTTGCAGGTGATGCCAGGGTAAGATTTGTGCTAAATCCCAATTATCATGGACGTAGTATTCTAAATCTGGCAGTTGGCCTCGCAATTCCTTGAAGGCCCGGCGGTAAGCACCCAGGGAATCTCCATATTCTCTGGTTAATTCTAGCAGATGGGATAGACGCCGATCGCCCTTGGCCATGAGTCCCTGGATGACAGACCAATTATAACTCTCGGGACGGAACTCAATGGACAGACGTCCCAATTCTTTCTGCAATAATTGCAGTCGTTTTTTGGCTTCCATATTGACTCCCAACCACTGAAAGGGCGTATGGGCCTTGGGGACAAAGGTACTGCATCCTAAGGTTAAGCGCAACCTGGGTACTGCTTTTTTAATCTCCGACATCATCTGGATGGTTGCTTCGACATCGGCGGGTTCCTCCCCCGGGATCCCCACCATGCCATAAACCTTCATCCCTTTTAATCCCCCCGCTTTGGCATTTGATGCCGCTTGGAAGATCTCTGCTTGCTCTAGCTTTTTGTTGATGATTTCCCGCAGTCTTGCCGAACCCGTTTCTACGGCAATAGTTATGGAACCTGTATGCCGTTTCCCTAGGGTTTGGGCTAACTTCTCGGTTACGGTATTGGCCCGCACTGAGGCGACAGACAGTCTCAGGTTGTCATATGCGGGCTGAGTTAAATAATCTAGTAATTCCTCAAATTCGGGATGCTGAGTAACAGATGGTCCGAGTAACCCCAGTCGGTTCGTTACTGCTAATCCTTTCGCGATCGCGGGCAGCAAGGAACCAGCGATACTTGCGGTCCGGAAGGGCAGGGTGAGATAACTCGCTAGGCAAAAACGGCACATTTCCGGACAGCTGCGCGCGACTTCTACCATATAGATGTTTTCCCAGACTGCTTTGCTTGTTACTACTGTTGAGGCCGAGAGGGTATTGCCTCGGTAGGTCTGCTTTTCCACCTGAGCCGGAACTTCTTTGCTGACCGGACTGATAGAGGCGATCGGGCCTTTAACATGGGTGTAAACTACCTGATAGAGACTGGGAACGTAGACTCCTGGGACCCGTGCTAGCTGGTGCAGCTGTGAGAGTCTGTCACAATAGCGGACTTGCTTGTAAGCATTGATGAAATTGGGCAGCAGGTTTTCCCCATCACCCAGCAATATGGCATCAAAGAAATCTGCAAAGGGTTCGGGATTGGCGGTTAATACCGGTCCGCCACCGAAGATCGGGGGATGGCGATCGTCCCGTCGGGCGGCACGTAAGGGGACTTGGAGAACTTCCAGCAAATGGAGGATATTAGCATAATCCAATTCCCAGGACAGGGAGAAGCCGACCAATTCCGGTGCTGAGGGCAATGGTTCGCGGACATCGGTGAATAGACGGGCCACTTGGACGTCGGGGCGCATTGCCAACATTGCCCAGATTACTTGATATCCCAGGCTAGTGATGCCGACGCTGTAGCAGTTGGGGAAAGCGTAGATGGTGGGTATGGCATCAGGGTCCGGGGTTACCGGGGTAAATATGAGACGTTCCTGGGCAAATACGGGCTTTTTCACTGTTATTTTGCTGTCTGGGGGATGGTTTGGTGGTTGGCTGCCTATAGGCACTGTTTTCAACTCATACCTTCCATCCTAGTCTAAAAATGCAAATTTGTCAAATATGCTTTTTGGCGCTCTATCTTTGAACGGGAAACTGTTAGGAAACTGTTATCCCGCCTTCCGTGTCTCGTGGTCGCTCGATGTTCCTCGGGAACTCTTGCGAAGGCCGCGCTAGTCGCACTACCCAAGAGACTCGCACTACCCGGGGAACATCGTACTCGCACTACCCACGAGACACGGATGGTTCAAACCCCCTGCTAATAGCTAAAGGAAACTGTTATCCCGCAGGGGGTTCCAAACTCCCTGCTAATAGCTAAAGTCGGTTGAAAACCGACTAAAAACATTGTCTATTTGGTATTATACCCCACGCGATCGCGCCCCAAGCAAGAAACCGGGTAATGCCGACAATTTTGGCATCTTGACCGAGATTTTACTCTTGAACTCGGTTTCTGAACCGGAATGCGCTCGCTCCTACACCGCTTCTCCATCATCATCAGGATCTGCTTTTGCAGGATACCCCGCTGCAAAAACATAATCTTCTTCCGCCGCTACTTCATTTAAATCACCAAATTTTACTGGTTCATATCTTTATCTTTGTCTGGCAAATTCCAAAATAGCTAAATCATTTCGCCCAAATCTATTATCATTCCTGTGTAGCTCGATATTCGTTGCCAGTGTATGTCCTGATCTTATACGAGTCTGATTTTTTCGCAACATGTTCATTCGTTAATACCGTATGATTTTGTTGCAAACAGATAATAATTCCCGAACATAACTGTTCCCTTCTGTCTCCGCTTCTAACTTGAAATGTTATTTTACGGGCTCTTTTATAGAGTTTCTCATAGCTTGAGTCTCCTTGAGCAATAGGTCTCACTAATTTTTGAAGAATAAGTATCTAATTCGGGAGCTGCCGGATGTTTTTGCCATGACAAAACCCCTTGTTTAGTTACAACAGCTAATGGCAGTCATACTGCCCCAATCAGTATTGAGAATAGCGAATTTTTATTCATTTTAGCTCCCCTTTTCTTATTCAATCCCAGTATAGTATGAGGTGTCTACTTATTACCCTCTAATTGATTAACCGTTCTGGCAAGGAATGGGAAGAATTATGGCTCTTCGGTACCTAGTTTGCTAAACTATCAAATAAATCCTCGTAAAATTCAACCACAATTGTTATCCTTGAAGAGTAAACATATTGCTGTACTTGACTTGTAGCGGTTTTTATCCTTTACTGAACTTGAGGAAAAATTGAAAATTGAGTGAAATCATCATGGCAGGACAACTCAAACTACTAACCGATTTTCTTAACATCCCAGATGTTAAAGTTATTCATTTCATACAGGATCCATCTCTAGGAATAATCCTCTCCGTAGCTAGTTTAAATTCTGAAGTAGCTTGTCCTCACTGCGCTCAAATGAGTCATAAACTTCACCAAAATCATTCAGATCTCATTAAAGACTTACCTATGAATGATCAAAATGTTTATTTACAGGTAAATAAACGACAAATGTGAAAATTGTTTAAAAACTTTTAGTGAGCCTTTGGGTTTTTGCGAATCAAAACGCAACTATACTAAAAGACTTGCCTCAGATATATTGAGTCAGGTAAAACATAGTAATATTAAAAGTGTTGCCGAAAGGACAGGGGTAAGTGAGTCAGAAATTGAAACTATTTTAAAGGATTTAAAAAACATTTGGTAGGTCAAAAACCTCAAGAGTTAAAAAGATATTGATGAAATTAGTTTAATAAAAAGACAAGGTAATTATTGTGCGGTATTAGTAGATTTGGACAATAGTCAACTTCTAGCTTTAGTTTCTGATAGAAATCAAGAAGCTATTGAGAAAGTGCTGATGGATATAGAGGTTTTGGAAGGTATAGAAGAAGTTAGCATTGATTTGTCCTTATAAAAGTCTGGTAGAAAAATTAATGCCCAATGCTGATGTGGTAGCTGATAGATTTCATGTAATGAACCAGGTTCAAAAAGAATTAGACAATAGTCGTAAACAAGCAAAAAACGAGGTAAAAAAATGGATGAATCCGATAACTGCCAAACTAAATGCAATTAATCACAGTAAATATGTGCTACTTGCTAACTCAGTTAAACGAAGTTAAAAAAAGTAAATTATAAGAAATCAATAAATAATTTACAAAACCTCAAAAGATGCATGAATTAAAAGAGAAATTTAGAAATATTTTTGATGAAAATATTAATTGGTTAGATGCTTTATTAAATTTAGCGGTTGAAAAAATCAGCAGAACTTTTTCCATCAAGGTACAATTCGTCGCTGGTTAGTAGAGATAACAGCATATGCGGAGAAAAACTAATGGTATAGTAGAGGGAATCAACCAAAAAATTAAGTTAGTCAAACGGAGCGGATTTGGTTTTCGTAACCTAGACAATTTTGAGCTAAGATGTTTGTTATCTTTTCAAGATTAGCAATAGTTTAGCAAACCAAGTACCGAAGAGCCAGAATTATTTGTCTTACATTCCCTATAACCGGCTACCAACGTAAAGCGGGACAAATTTGCGGTTGTGCGATCGGGCCAAATGCCTGTGGGCTGGAAGCCTTGCATCATGGGCTGTCCCGGCTTAAGTTGGTAGCCTCCCGCAGCATCCAGGATCGGAACTAAAGCAACTATCCAGAAAATGCGAGCATCTTTTAAGCCTCTGCATCGCACGGGATCCATCTCTAACAGAAGAGCAGCAGGAGAACCTGAAAATGATTACGATTCTGTGGCGAGCATTTACTAGAGTTGATTGAAAAGATTTTGTCAATGTCTAAAATAGATGCAGCCAGGATTGATCTGAACCTGAATAGCTTAGACCTGTATTATCCGATCGACTCTCTGGAAGAAATGTTTCAAAGGGACCATGGCTGTTGAGTGGGTAGAACAGCTAGAGCAAGCAGCGCTAGAATTGGATGAGGACGTCTTGACAAGCTGATGGAGCTTCTGGCGCAGGAATTTGCCTCTCTGGTAAATTGCTTGTCGGATTTGGTGCAAACATTTAGGTTTGACCTCATGGATTTAGCTGAACAAGCTATTGCCAGTTATCAGTGAACGGGCTGTGTCCCCCGGGTAATGCGATTAGCGCGCTGCGTCTCCTCTTTTGTGTGAATATGATGTCCCCCTCGCCGTGCGTCCGGGGGACATCAAGCTCCCAGGAGACGCAGCACCGAGGGACACAGGAAGTGTAGGGGGCCGAGCTCGTCCAGAGGGGGTTGGCAACGGTCCTATACAGTTGAGAGGAAATAATGAAATAGGCTTGACAAAGAAAAAATTGTAATATAGTAATAGTTAAGGGTTCAGGAGAGTAACTATTATGGCAATGGATGTCCAGAGTGTAAAATATGGGATAGTCATGGTAACAGCGGGTTCCCGTTCGGAGGCAGAGGCGATCGCCTCCAGTTTAGTTGAAGCAAAACTAGCCGCATGTGTGAGCATAACCCCCATAAAGTCCATCTACAGCTGGGAAGGAAAAATAGAATCTCAAGAGGAATGGCAACTGACGATCAAAACAGACTTAGGTCAATTTGCGGCCCTAGAAGCCCAAGTACTCCAATTGCACTCCTACGAAGTGCCCGAAATCATCGCCCTGCCGCTGGTAACCGGTTCTCAACCATACCTGGAATGGATATCTGCAAATGTGGTCGATGGCAAATAGCAAGAAAAAATAGCGGCGTTGCACAATCACGGGATGATGAGCATAGTTGCAGAAGTTTTGGCTCTTCGGTACTTGGTTTGCTAAACTATTGCTAATCTTGAAAAGCTAACAAACATCTTAGCTCAAAGTTTTCTATGTTACGAAAACCAAATCCACACCGTTTTATCAATTTTAGTTTTTGGTTAATTCCTTCCACGATTAGTTGTTTTTTTCTCAAAATATGCTGTTATCTAAACTAACTAACGACGGATTGTCCCTTGAATTTTTGGAAATAAATCTGCTAATTTTTTTAACCATTCCGCTAAATTTAACAAGCCATCTAACCAATTTATATTTGACTCAAATATTTTCCTAAACTCTTCTTTAAGTTCGTGCATTTTTTGAATCTTAGGAAATTCTTTCTTGACTTCTTCTAATTTACTTTTTTGAACGTCAGTTATTTGAGTTGGCAAGTATTACAAATTTGCTGTGATTAATTGCATTTCGCTGTTTTTTTCTCAGATTCAGCCATCTTATTGACCTCTTTTTTAGCTTGCTTACGACTGTTGTCTAATTCTTTTTGAACCTGGTTCATCACATGAAATCTATCAGCTACCACCTCGACATTAGGGATTAATTTTTCTACTAAGCTTTTATAAGGACAAATCAATACTAACCTCTTCTATGCCTGAGAACACGTCTATTCCCCAATCCATCAACACTTTTTCAATGGCTTCTTGGGTTCTGTCAGGGACTAAAGCTAAAAGTTGACTGGTGTCCAAATCTACTAACACTGCACAGTAATTACCTTGTCCTTTTCTCATTCCTTATTCATCAATCCCCAATCTTTTTAACTCTTGAGGTTTTTGACCCACTAATTCTTTTTTTAAATCCTTTAACATAGTTTCAATTTCTGACTCACCGGTTTTTTCTGCAACACTTTTAATATTACTATCTTTTACCTGACTCAATATATACTCAGCCAGTCTTTTAGTATAGTTGCGCAAAAATCTAATTGCTCGCTAAAAGTTATTAAACATTTTTGGCATTTAAATTGTCGCAGATTTATTTGTAAATAAACATCTTGACCACTCATAGGTAAATCTTCGATTAAATACGAATGATTTTGATGCAGATGATGACTCATTTGACCGCAGTGAAGGCAAGCCGCCTCCGAACTCAAACTGGCTACGGTGAGGACTATTCCCAGGGATGGTTCCTGTATGAAATGAGCAACTTTAATATCCCTGATATTGAGAATATCTGTTAGTAGTTTTAGTTGTGCATTGGAAGCCATGATAACTTTACCCCTTAATTTTCAATTAACCCTAAATATTATTGAAGCATAAAAATGGCTACAAGTCAAGCTATTCAATAGTTTTCTGGTTATAAAATACACCGGGTCAATTGTGGCGCTTTGAGATTAACCGGAACGGCCAAACAGTGCAGCGTCAATTGTTAGAAAGTCGCTGTTGTGAGTTTCCCTTTGTGCATTCCCGACGAGTGGGACGGCCTTACCGCTATCTGTTTATCGGTGCAGCTGATCGGGCGAGGGGAAATGCTCCCCTGCAAGCTATACTCAAGATTGACTGGATGTCAGGAGAACGGCAACTCTGGAGTGCTGCACCCCAAGGATTTGTGAGCGAACCGATTTTCGTTCCGCGCCCTGGTGCTGCTGAGGAAGATGATGGCTGGGTGCTCGCTCTGGTGTATGATAACGAGCATCACCGCTCTGATGTGGCGATCTTGGATGCCCGTGACTTGAACAAAGGACCAGTGGGGAGACTGCATTTAAAGCATCATATCCCCTATGGGTTGCACGGTAGCTTTACTCCTGAGTGGTTCGGTCCGCAATGACATTGGCACTGGGCCATGATAGTCAATATTTGGGAATTACCTGCGCTACGATGTAATATAAACGAGGGGCGATCGCTTCCTTTTATAATACATAAATTACAAATAATACAAAATATTTGAATTACGTGTACTACGATACAATATAGAAGGAAAGCGATCGCCTGGGTACAATAATACAAAATTTACAAATAAATATTTGAATTACGCGCCCTATAAAGTAGTACAAAAAGGGGATTAATAATACAAAATTTACAAATCCTACATTTTTGATTACGTGCGCTACGATGTAATATGTATGCGATCGAAAGTAGTTGAATTAGTAAAGCAATTTATGCTCTCTCAACTGGTGAAATAGTCAGATATGAGCTTTGTTTTACCAACTGGTTTTGACCACACCCTAGAGCGTCGATCCATTAATAGGTAGTGGGTCACAAGTAGTGATTTTAGCGCCTGAGACAACTGTGGCAAGACCCCGATCGCGCAGCGACTGCGCAGTCGCCCGGCCTTGGCCACTGCCGCCGTTCCAGAACAGTATATCTCATTGGTCCCTCAACCGGGCTATAAGGGATAAAACCTTCAGAGATTCAGAACCGCTGTTGGTGACGGGCTGGGGAGACCAATAATGCAAATGTAACCAACTGAGCAGCCAAATGCAAGCTAGAGATGAGCAAATTGAAAACCATCTCTTTTTGACGATGGAGAAGGCGATCGCTCTTTGCAGTAATATGGGCAAGAGCAGCAAAGGGACAAATATGCCCAGAAATGCTACAATCAGTTGATCCCAAAAGATTAGTCGGAGCAGTAAATAGCAAATAATTAATCCTGAGTAGCTGTAGGCTAAGAGGGCGATCGCCTTTTTGAGCGATCGGCAAATATTTATCTTACCTATGGGGAGATGGTGCGATTCGTTCAGGCGTAAACTGGCGACGGTGAAGTCTGGTCTGGTTTCATTTGCCGGATAACTCTGGTTATCATGGGGTTAAATTCCCTCTCCCCAGGTGTGGGGGGTCGAGGGTACTACCGGTCCTTAGTGCTGCGGGGTCACATCGCCGTGGTGCTCCGCTAGGACTTAAATGTAGGATAGCTGGCAGCCTAACCCAGTGACGCCGCTAGGAAAGATGCTCATGGTTAGAATAAGCGAACCTGTTAAAGCCTCGTTACATAGAACCAGCGGAATAAGGCTTATACGCTGGCCCAAAAGGGAAAATGGTAGTTAGTGTTGGTAGTCATCTATTGCCAGCATCGCACCCAAAGAACTCCCGGGGTATAGCAGGGGCCTACAAGCATCGAGAAATGATACCAGGGAACGAAGTAACCTCACGTGAGCTGTCCCCATTTGGACCAGTTAGATGTAAAGCGCAAGCCGCGAAGAGGAAGGATGTTCTAAGAAGCCAACGCCTGGGGTAATGCCTGGGATATGCAGACGTAGGACGGATATGGTAAGAAGCCTTTGGTGAAAGTAGCCCTAACACGTCGCAAAACTTAGGAGAAATCCAAAAGTATGAATATGGACTAGAGTCTCAGCCGGGTAAAGTTCAGAGCCCCGATAAATTGCCAGAATGGGGAAATGTTAGAGAAGAGCGGCTAGAATGGTTTGCTGAACTACCCTCCGCGATCGCGCAGCGTGCGCGCAGCGCATACCTTCCGGAGCTGAAATCATTAACGGTCCAATAGGATTGACCATAAGGGGTAAAATTACAGAGGGTAAGGGGAATACGGGGTAACCTAATTATTGATGATGATATGCCTAAGGACAAGCCCCAGCGGTGAAAGTCGCAAGTCCGGTTCCCCTCTTGGAGGGTTGGGGAGTGATTCCCAGCTCGACCCCGACCATTCATTACGAAGCGCTGCGCGCCGCTGCGCGATCGGAAATCTTAAGTTGAATGTAAGGTGGGCAGTGCCCACCCTACAAGCGCCACAACGAGCCTTTAATAAAAACTCCCTGACTTACGGTGATGTACGGAGGTAACCCCTTCAGGGTCGAGGACTTTGCCTTCATTGACAACAGCATAGACTACCCAGTGGTCGGCGCATTCCATCCGATCGCCCACAGTACATTCTAGATAAGCTAGGGCATCCGTGAGGACAGGACAACCATTGTTTGCTGCCGTGGTGTTCAAACCGGCAAAGCGGTCTTCGCCTGGGGTAAACTTTTTAGTAAAATGCTTAAACAGTTGTTGATTTCCCTCACTCAGAATATTGATCGCAAATTTGTCTCCGGTATGAGTCAAAGATTCCATCGCCCGGTCCTTAGCCACAGCGACTGTCAAACCCGGAGGATTAAAGGTGGCTTGGGATACCCAGCTAGCTAACATGGCACTGGTAACATCCCCCCGCTTGGCAGAAACGATGCAGGTAGAACCAACTATCCGCCCTACTGCTTGGGCCGTGCGATCGGTCGCACTTACTGCTGGTTTGGGGGTGCGTCGTTTCTGAGATTTTTTCAATGCTTGGGCAAACTTAATCCCCGTTTCTTTGCATTCTTGCAGGGTGACATCTGTGGGTTTGAACTTGACGCGGATGGGTTCAAAGCCCAACTTATAACCCCCATCTTTTAATTTATTTTCGATCAGGTCGATCGCCTCTCCACTCCAACCGAAGGAACCAAACACCCCCGCCAATTTATCTTTAGCAACCGTGGAAAGCACAATACCCAAAGCGGTTTGAATTTGCGTGGGTGCGTGACTGCCGAGAGTGGGAGAACCGATAATAAAGCCATCGCATTTTTCCACAGCTGCTTGCATTTCTGCCGGTTCAGCCGCTTCGCAATTGATCGATTCTACTGCGACTCCTGCTTTGGTAATCCCACGGGCGATCGCCTGGGCCAGGGATGCCGTATTTCCGTAAGCGCTAGCATAAAGTAGGGCAACTGTCAAGTCCCGATCGCTTTGTCGAGCACTCCACTTGCGGTACTCTTTGGTAAGTTCCGTCATCCCGTCGCGTACCAGAGGACCGTGACTGGGCCCATAGAACAATATCTGCAAATCAGCGATTTTGTCCAGGGCGGAAACTACCTGTTTAGCCTGTGCCGCGTGCAGGCAATCATAATAGAAACGACGGTCTTCCCTGTAAACTGCCCAACCCTCATCAAATACTTGGTCGCCGCAAACGTGGGCACCGAAAAATTTATCCGTAAACAGGATTTGCGTTTGGCGATCGTAAGTTAATAGACCATCAGGCCATCGGGGCGTGGGCGCAGCGATGAATTGTAACTGATGTCCCTTGCCTAAATCAAGGGTATCTTCCCCGCGCACCACAGTAATGTTCAATTCTTGCTTTTCAAAGAACTGCCGCAGGGCGATCGCCGCCGGATTTGAACAGACAAAAGTTAGCTGCGGTGCCAATTCTAGCAAAGCTTTCAGAGTTCCACCTCGGTTGGCATTAAAATGTCCCAGAATGACATAATCAAGCTGACTCATATCCAGGCGCTGCTGCAATGACTCTAGATAATTTTTGGTGAAAGATTCACCCGGCGGGTCTATTATAGCAGTGCGATCGGCTTGGATGAGGAAACTATTTGCCGTCGTCCCCTTTTGCAAGGAATACTCCACCTCGAACTTGAGACGGTCCCAAGTGCGAGACCTTAATGCTTTTGTCTCGCTAGCGATCTGGACGATCTGGACATCTCGTTGCTTAGTAGTCTGTAACATGGGTAAGGAATCAGGATTATCCAATTTCACGATCGGTTCACGATCTAGAATAATCCCGATCGCCCCTTAGATACATAAATAGCTTCGGCCTCCAGCAGGGGATAGCACCAACAGCATCTCAATTTTGAATTAAGAAACCCGGTTTTTTGAGAAAAACCGGGTTTCCGCTCTACCAGTGAATATACTGACCGCAAAAGTGAGATTCACCCACTGATAACCGCATGCGCTGCGTGCACGCTACGCGGACGCGCCGATGGCCGATCCGCTGTTAAGAAGCTTCAGCACCTACCCAATAATAGCTGCCACTTTTGCGGTGATGCACCGATGCCTGAGGGGTTTTTGCGAAGCATCCCGAAGGCATCGAAGCGCTGATACCGTCAGGTTGCAAGACCTGACCTTTTTCCGTGACCCCATAGATAACCCAGTGGTCGCCACATTCTATGGGATGATGGACGGTACATTCCAGATAAGCTAAAGCCTCAGTCAGAATGGGACAACCATTATCACCGGTATCCGTTGACAAACCAGCCAAGCGGTCTTCTCTCGGGGCAAAGCGTTTCATGAAGTGCTTCTGTAGCTGCTTCCCCTCACTCAGGATGTTCACGACAAATTTGTCTCCCGTGTGCATTAGAGATTCATCACCCGTTCTTTGGCCATCGTTGGGGGTAAATTTGACCCGGATGGGTTCAAAGCCAAACTTATAGCCAGCATCTTTCAATTTACCTTCGATCTGATCGATCGCTTCCCCACTCCAGCCGTAGGAACCAAAAACACCCGCGAGTTTATTTTTCGAGGCCGTCGAGATCGTGATGCCCAAAGCAGTTTGAATTTGGGTCGGCGATGTCTCCTGTGTGCCGATGGCGCTGCGCTGGGGGCGCAGCCATGTCCCCTGGGACAAGAGCTCTGGCAGAGATATCGAAGCGTGACCGCCCAGGGTAGGGGAATCGCAGCCTTGCTGCAAGAAACCGGGTTTCTCAGATAGCCTCTGATTTGTACCCAAAGTTAAAAAAAGAAACAAAGGTGATGGTGCTTGGAGTAGGTGCGATCGCCCCTTTGCTAGAAACCAGGTTGGCGCGATCGCCCCGAAAATGTCTTCCCGGTGTCTGGAGCATGCCGATCGCGGCAGCGCGGCGCCAGCCGTGTCCTTCAGGACAAGAGCATGCGGAAGACGCAGAGGGCTATCGCTTCCTTGACAATACCGTTGGGTGCCCCGATTGTATTTTACCCCCTTTACCCTGAGGATGATTGACGCCCTTCCCGTTCATCTTCCAGTTCCCGTAAATGAGCTTCCAATTCGGTGAATTTCGCTTGCCATTCTTGCTTTTGAGCTTCCCATTCCTGCTTTTGGGCTTTCAATTCCTGATTTTGGGCTTTCAATTCGGTGGATTTCAGCAACCGTTCCCCAGTTTCCATGTCTGACAACACCAAACGACCATCCTGCATACCGATCCACAACCCGATCGTTTCGCAGGGAATGCGTCCGTCATCGTCTGAAATAATCGGTAGATAACGTCCAGCTACTAACCGATAACCCAGCACTTCATCTATTTCTTGACCGCGCCGACTGCGGCGATCGATAATTACATATTCACCAATGGAAGCCTGTTCGTATTGGAGCACTTTAGTTTGCTTGTCTTCCTTGCGATAGCGAGGGGACACCACTTCCAGAACAAAAACTGGTCGCACACCTTCATCCCTCACTACAAAAGTAGAACGATACTGCTCCTTGTTGCGGATGCCAAAGGCCACAAACATGTCCGGACAGTGCTTTTTCAAATCGGGAATATCCCATTCGATGGACAGATCTGTGAATACTCCCACAGTGGGGTCTTCTTCATAGCGATTGCGCAACATATCCCGGGCATCGCTCGTAACATCCTCATGAAAAGTATTGCTAGGCAAATAATAACCCTCCTCTGGGTGCAAAAACTCCATAGGGGTAAGAGGAACCTGGATCTTTTTAACTGTACCGTCCGGTTGCATTTCCTCTACATCTCGCCAACCTGTTAATGCCAGATCCTCAGCCTGTGATGTTGCTACAGTAGGTGATAGTAACCCAGACTCAACCATCTTACATCCTCCTTACCTTACTCTAATTTAATTATAACCCAATTATAACCATTCGTGTATCTCAACTGCATATTCTCTAATGCTAGCCCAAATACAGATAAACCCGGCTTCTGGTTTATTGTAGGTGCGATCGCCGTTGCCAGAAACCGGGTTTCTAGGATATCCTCCGATCTTTACCCAAAGTTTAAAAGAAACCCGGTTTCTGGTTTATGGTGTGGGTGCGATCGCCCTCTCCTTCAGGATCCAAACCGGTTTGGTGCGACATCCTCTGGTCTTCACCCAGGGTTGAACAAAGAAACAAAGGTGATGTTCCCGTAGGTGCAATCGCCCCCTTGCTGCAAGAAACCGGGTTTCTCAGATATCCTCTGATTTGTACCCAAAGTTGAAAAAATCAACCCGGTTTCTGGTGCTGGGAGTGGGTGCGATCGTCTCAAAAATATCAGGGGCGATCGCACAAGTTGTCAATACCGTTGGATGCCCCGATCGGATTCGATCGCATAACCATTATGATGATTGACGGTCTTCCTGTTGAGCTTCCAGTTCCCGTAAACGAGCTTCCCATTCGGTGAATTTCGCTTTCAATTCCTGATTTTTGGTTTTAAATTCCTGATTTTCTGCTTCCAATCCCTGATATTTCGCTTCCAATCCCTGGAATTTCGCTTCCCATTTCTGATTTTGGGCTTTCAATTCCTGATTTTGGGCTTTCAATTCGGTGGATTTCAGCAACCGTTCTCCAGTTTCCATGTCTGACAGCACCAAACGACCATCCTGCAAGACGATCCACAACCCGATCGTCTTGCAGGGGATGCGTCCGTCATCATCTGCAATAATCGGTAAATAGCGTCCCGCTACTAACCTATAACCCAGTACCTCATCAATTTCTTGACCGCGCCGACTGCGGCGATCGATAATTACATATTCACCAATGGAAGCCTGTTCGTATTGGAGCAATTTAGTTTGCTTGTCTTCCTTGCGGTAGCGAGGGGATACCACTTCCAGAATAAAAACTGGTCGCACACCTTCATCCCTCACCACAAAAGTAGAACGATACTGCTCCTTGTTGCGGATGCCAAAGGCCACGAACAGGTCCGGACAGTGCTTTTTCAAATCGGGAATATCCCATTCGATGGACAGATCTGTGAACACTCCCACAGTGGGGTCTTCTTCATAGCGATTGCGCAACATATCCCGGGCATCGCTCGTAACATCCTCATGAAAAGTATTGCTAGGCAAATAATAACTCTCCTCTGGGTGCAAAAACTCCATAGGGGTAAGAGGAACCTGGATCTTTTTAACTGTACCGTCCGGTTGCACTTCCTCTACATCTCGCCAACCTGTTAATGCCAGATCCTCAGCCTGTGATGTTGCTACAGTAGGTGATAGTAACCCAGACTCAACCATCTTACATCCTCCTTACCTTACTCTAATTTAATTATAACCCAATTATAACCATTCGTGTATCTCAACTGCATATTCTCTAATGCTAGCCCGAATACAGATAAACCCGGCTTCTGGTTTATTGGAGGTGCGATCGCCATTGCCAGAAACCGGGTTTCTAGGATATCCTCCGATCTTTACCCAAAGTTTAAAAAAGAAACCCGGTTTCTGGTTTATGGTGTGGGTGCGATGCCTTCGGGGTTTTTGCGTCAGCGCAGCAGCTGCGCAGCAGCTAGCATCCCGAAGGCATCGAAGATCGCTTCTACTCTAGTAATGATTGCCGACCTTACGATGGTGAACTGCTGACAGGGCATCGGGGTTGGATACCCGACCTAACTCTACCTGGGAATATACAATGTGATGGTCGCTCAATTCCATCCGACTCACCACTTCGCATTCTAGATAGGCCAGTGCATCCGACAGAATGGGACTGCCATTTTTGGCCGGTTGGGTTTTTACCCCGGCAAAGCGATCGGCCCCTGGGGGAAAGCGTTTCAAAAAATGCTTCATTAGTGCTTGATAGTTATCCTCAGCTAGCACGTTGAGCACGAAAGTATCGCCCACTTGCATCAAAGCTTCGATCGCCCGGTCTTTGGTAACAGCAATAGTTAACCCCAAAGGCTCAAAACTTGCCTGGGTTACCCAAGAGGCTAGCATGGCGCTGCTGACTTCACCCTTCTGAGCCGTGATAATGTACAAACCACCGCTGAGGCGTCCCAAGGCTTTATCCAAGTCGCTATCGAGGGACTTCATCTGTTTAATAGCCTTCTTGAGACCCAGCCATTGTCCCATATCTGTCCCCGCTTCTTCACAGAGTTTGTAGGTTGCCTCTGTCGGAGTTTCCTTAATCAGAATATTAGGAAATGCTTCTTTCAGCCCCTGTTCTTTGAACTTGTTCCGCAGGGGATACACTGATAAGTCATCGCCACCGCCAGACTCAAATAAACTCACAGTTTGCTTCTTGGAAGCCGCTGCTAAGATGGTATTGATTGCCGCCTCAGACGACGCCCCAACCGCACCCGATACCGGCGGCGCACCAATGACAAGCCCTGCTGCCATCTCGGTCAGTTCCCGGACTTCTTGGATATCTGCCGATCGCAGGTCTAGCATTTCTACAGCGATGCCAGTCTTGGTGATGCCGTGGGCGATCGCTTGACAGAGGCGATAGCTATAGCCGTAATCAGAGACATAAAATACAGCTACAGTCTTCTCAGCCTTAGTTTGTTCCTTGCTCCACTGTTCGTAGCGACCGGTGAGTTCCACCAAATTATGACGCAGCAGGGGTCCGTGACCCGTAGCAATGGTGGTTATTTCTGGCAGTGCCTTCATCCGCTTCATCGCACTCAGCACCGATCGGGCATTGGGAGCCATCAAGCATTCATAATAAAATCGGTAATCAGCCTCGATCGCACTCAAGTCCTCGTCATAGGTGCTGTCAGAACAGTAATGCATGCCAAAAGCATCGCAAGTAAAGAGAATTTGGGTTTTGGCATCGTAGGTAAAGATGGTGTCCGGCCAGTGCAAATTGGGAGCTGACACGAATTCGAGCGCGTGACCGTTACCCAAATCCAGTTTCTCTCCGTTCTTGACAATTTTACTCTGAAATGGAGTGTGAATCAAATTTTCCAGAAACTGAATCGCCACCTTGGCCCCGACTACTGTCGCCTGGGGAGCCAGTTCTAGTACATCTTTCACCAAACCGCTGTGGTCTGGTTCGGTGTGGCTGATAATCAGATAATCAATCTGGGCCGGGTCGATGATACCTGTGAGCCGATCCAGGTACATTTGGCGAAACTTGGCATGAGATGTATCAACTAGGGCTACCTTCTCGCCTCGGATCAAATATGAGTTGTAGGTAGTGCCGTTTTGCAGCCCGAACTCAATGTCGAACCGATCGCGGTCCCAGTCCAGCGATCGCATCGCTGTCGTATCTGCCGCGATCTCCACCTTCGTTTCCATCGTCAGGCGCTTTTGGGTTATTTCCGTTCTTTCCGCCAGGGCTACCATAAGTCTTCTCCTGCTTGCATTGCTGACTGGTGAGGTGGCGATCTGGGAATCTTCCTGGTGACCCGATCCCCGATCGCTCGTCACCTGTTTCTTTAATTATGGCATTTTGTTAAGATTTGTAACTTTATTATAACTAATGATACGATAAGAGAAAAACTTATCTTCAGTAGTTACGACATTTGAATGTATTATATGCTACAAATTATATAGCAAGTCTCCCCCTAGACTAAGACTGGCGATCGCCCGCAAAGAGTCAAAAAGTCAAAAGTCGCCCAGAAACCCGGTAGGTCGTAAAAACCGGGTTTCTTAATTCTTGCAGATAATAATTACTGCGGTTCTGGAAACATTCCGGAAGGAGAAAGGCTCAAAGAGTAAAGAGAAAGAGATTTCCCCCTCCTCGTCAAAATAATAAATACCGAGCTGGAAAATGGATAGAGTAATTTCCTTATTTTCGCCAAACCGCTTTGCTAATCTCCCCAAAGAGCGATCGCCACGGGCGTTGCTGTTAATGGTATCGATCACGTATTTGATGGGTGCTTTTGGTTTCCGTCTGGCCGAGTTGCAGTTGGTTCAAGGCAGGTACTACCGCAGCAGAGCAGACGTTAATCGCATCCGCCAAGTGCCCATTCCTCCGGAACGGGGCAATATCCTCGATCGGGAAGGAAGAATATTAGCGACTCATCGTCTGTCTCGGGAAGTATATTTGTGGCCTCAGGAATATACCAAAGCACAATGGCAAGTGAAAGCGGTGCAATTGAGTCCGATACTGGATCTGCCCGCGGATGAGATTCTGACCAAATTGGCACAGACTGGTTACAACTCGGCTCTACCCGTGCGAATTAGCCGGGATATCGGACAGGAGGGTTACTTGGCCCTGTCGGAGATTGGTTTTCGGGGGGTGGAAATGCGCCCAGAATCTAACCGCTACTATCCTCACAATAGCATTGCCAGTCACGTTCTGGGATATATTAGTGAAGCTAGCTTGGCAGAGTTAAAAGCACATCCAGAATACCCCATGGGGGCGATCGTTGGTAGAATGGGAGTGGAAGGCTTGGCGAACGATCTCCTGCTAGGTGTCTGGGGCAAACGGATATTGGAGGTAAATGCTAGTGGTTCGGAATTTGGGGAGTTGGGAATTCGCCCCCCGATCGCCGGAGAACCCGTACAACTGACTCTGGACTTAGACTTGCAAACTGCTGCGGAAACAGCCCTGAAGGAACGGCGTGGTGGGGTAGTAGCCCTAAATGTGAAAACAGGGGAGGTGTTGGCGATCGCATCGGGACCGACTTTTGACCCGAATATGTTCACCCGGCGGATAACATCAGCAGAGTGGCAGCATCTGGAAAGTCAGTCGAATCCGTTTTTGAATCGGGCCTTGCAAGGCTATCCTCCGGGCAGTACTTTCAAAATAGTTACTGCTGCTGCGGCTCTTGAGTCCGGGAAGTTTTATCCTAATTCTCTTCTCTGGACTTCCGATTATATCACTGTTGGCGGCATTCGCTTCCACGAACATAGCGGCGGTTATGGTGAGATCGGTTTTCGCGATGCTTTTGCCTTTAGTAGCAATACCTTTTTTTATCAGGTAGGGATGTCAACTGGGCCAGAACAGATTTCTCATTGGGCTGGCCGCCTGGGTATTGGCACAACAGATCTACAGCTTTTGGGGTTACAAGGGGGACGTCCGGGTTCTGTCCCGACACCCGATCGCAAAGAAAAAGTTTATGGCGAACCCTGGTATCTGAGGGATACTGTCAGTATGTCCATCGGTCAGGGACTGGTGTTGGCTTCCCCTTTGGAGTTAGCAGTGATGGTGGCCAGTATTGCTAATGGCGGTTGGCGGGTCAAACCCATCTGTTGACTGTTCAAACTAATACAACTGCTACTCAACCGGAACCTACGGGTATGACTCCGGAAACTTTGGCCGCGATTCGCGAGGGCTTAATTGCTGTGGTAGAATATGGCACGGGACGCAGGTTGAATGATGGTACTATTCCCCCCACCGCTGGTAAAACCGGGACTGCTGAAGTGGTCGGACAACCCGATCATGCCGTGTTTGTTGCTTATGGACCGGTCAGCGACCCGGAAATCGCCATCGCTGTGGTGGTGGAAAATGGCGGCTATGGCAGCGTTGGCGCTCTCCCGATCGCCCAAAAAATATTTCAGGCTTATTTCTCGAAACATACAGCCCAAATCTGATACCTGCTATACTTTAAAAGGGATCGACGATCGCAAAATGTTTTGCGTTGGTGTCCGGAGCGAGGGGGAGATCGGAATCTGTAACTGTGGTATACTTCAACTTTTGACCCCCCCCGAGAAGCATACAAGAGGCTCAGGGCGAGGAGATTGCTTCGGGGGGTGTTAACTCTTAACTTACAAGGAGCTCGTTATTGAGCTGCCCCCTCGCAATGACATATTGGCTGCAATGGGTAAGCGTAGTTCCTTAAAATTCGTGGTATATCTTGAAAATAGATTAAGCTGGAAATATGCCATGCTGTAGTGCCAGAGGTAGATTAATGAGCAATTCCGGAACTAAGGCGATCGCCAGCGAGCTGAAAACCCAAGCTACGATCCTGGGAGGCTTAGTCGCCATTTTGTGGATTGTAGAAATTATCGACCAGATTTTCTTCTCCAAGGGGATGGGACTGGCTGTTTACGGGATTCTACCCCGTAACCCGATGGGACTGCGGGGAATTCTGTTTGGGCCTTTCCTCCACGGAAATTTTCCTCACCTAATTGCTAATACTATCCCTTTCCTGACACTGGGCTGGTTTATTATGCTGCAAGAAACTAGCGATTTTTTGATCGTTACAGTCATAACAGCGATCGTGAGTGGGTTGGGAGTCTGGCTGTTTGGTTCCCCTGGCTTTCACATTGGTGCCAGTGGGGTGATCTTCGGTTATCTGGGTTTTCTGCTGCTACGGGGCTATTTTGAACGCAGCTTTGCCGCGATCTTTTTCTCGGTAGTTGTGGCTTTCTTCTATGGTAGTCTGATTGCTGGCGTCTTGCCAGGACAGGTGGGAATATCCTGGGAAGGTCATCTGTTTGGCTTTATCGGTGGGGTGCTGGCGGCAAAACTCATGGCCCGCCGCCAAAAATACCGTTAGCTAATTGGATAGCGATGCCTAAAAAACAGAAGTTTCCTCACCTAGTTGGTTCTAAATGGACTGCTCGGCAAACAACCTGGGGTTGGCGACATTTTCAGGTGGTTAATCGCAAGAATGAAGGGAAATGGGTGTTCGCAGAAATAGTGGCATCCTGCGACCCCTCTGTCCGTTTCTGGTTGAATGCTCAACAGCTTAAGGATCGATCGCTCTGGCAACCGGGTTGGCAAACTTTACAGGAAATACAAGAGGAAAGCAATTGTTAGGCGATCGCCCCGTTCGTAGTAAGCACTAAAGTGCTTCCCAGGCGCGAAAGCGCCCTAGAGATTAGCTTGACCGGCTGTTAAATGAAAACCCGTTGGGTTCCCCAATGCGTCACAGGTCGCGTGAATTTTGGTACTCAAACCCCCTTTACGGCGTCCGATGGCTTGGTCGCAATCTTTTTTTTGAGCACCTGCACTATGTTGATGAGCCCTTTATATCGTGGCATCAATCATCGCATATTCGTTATCGGCATCGGACGCAAGTACCTTGAATACTCTTTCCCATACCCCGGATTTTGACCACCTACTATGGCGCGTATGAATTACCCTCAAGTCCCCAAATCGCTCGGGTAAGTCCCGCCAAGATATCCCAGCTCTATATTGATACAAGACAGCATAGACAAATAAGCGGTTATCCTTAGCTGTCCCCCCCACATAACCCTCCCGACCTGGCAATAGGTCCCTGATTCTCTCCCACTGGTCATCTCTTAAAGCATAGCGACGCATTTCTCAAATTCTCCTGCTCTAACCTTTACCCTCTTAGATCACACCAATATATCCTGGTTGTCAACTCAATAATCTTGTTATATATTTTTGGTGGGGACCCATATCGTTAATCTAACTGATGACACGCCCTAGAATCTCTCGGCATTAATATTATTACCACAGAGTCAGAAGTTAACCGCAAAGATGTCCTGCAACTGCTACGGGAAATACAATATTACCAGCGCAGTCGCCGCATTCGTCAAGGACATGCCCGCAAACGCCTGCAAGGTAAACCGCCACCGGGTAAAGTACCCTACGGATACAAGCGGGGTAAAAATAGCTATGCGATCGATCGGGCGGCGGCGCCAGTAGTGAAGGATTTTTTTGCACAATTTCTGCTGTATGGTTCTTTGCGGGGTGCCGTGCGCTATTTGGAGAAGAGATATGGCAAGAAGATATCGGTTTCTACAGGACGGCGGTGGCTGACTAACCCCGTGTATCGGGGGATACGGCTTTCCGAGATGGTGAGATTATCTCGGATACCCATGTAGCAATTATTTTACGAGAAGAGGCGGCCCAGGTAGACAGAATCTTGCGGACGCTCGCGTAGCATCCCGATTTTTCCGGAACGGCAGACATCGAAAGCTAAATTAGCTACCAATTATTATCTCCCCACTCCTCGGGGTTGAGGGTTGGGGGTTG
This sequence comes from uncultured Hormoscilla sp., assembly GCA_963921275.4. Lineage (GTDB taxonomy): Bacteria > Cyanobacteriota > Cyanobacteriia > Cyanobacteriales > Desertifilaceae > Hormoscilla. The sequence goes on from OZ001293.3 coordinate 1,888,653, forward strand.
ATGATATGAGTGATTCCCGAATCGAAGTAAATTAGGGGGGGCCGAGCTGCGGGAACCGCAAGATTTGACGGCCACAATTCGTCCCCTGCAATGCTGCGGTGCTGAGCTCTAGGTCGGTAGGAGAGGAGTGCTATTCTGATCGCTCACGTAAATCTTTGAAATTTCCTGCAGGGTAGCCAGGGTTTCCCTTTCAAAGTTAATCAAGGTATCTAGGCCCTGATAGACGATCGCCAAATCTACCGTTCCGGAAAAATCGCGTCCAGCCCGATCGCGTCCAGCCCCGTCCGTATAATCTTCAAAGTCTATGATAGTACCCATCATGTCCGACTCCAGAACAAAAATATTGGCCTCTGATCCTTCGTAGAGACGATCGCTTCCATGGTTTCCGTAGACGCGATCTCTTCCCTCCCCGCCGATCAGAGTGTCCTCCTCCTCCTTCTCAAAGAGTGATAAAGTTAGGGGTTGGGGGTTGAGAGTTAGGGGTTGACGAGTATTGCTGAAGTTAAGGTCAGTAGGAGATTCGGCAACATCGTTCACATTAATAATCAAAGCCTCCGAGTAACTGGCCCCAGTAACGTCAGTAGTCTGAACGCGGATGCTGTAACTCGACCTCATCTCCAAAGCCGGAGAACTATTAATTAGCAGTTGGTCCCCTACTATAGTGAAAGCAGCGTTATCATCGTCACCAAAACCCGAGATTAACCCGTAGGTAAAAGTATTTCCCCCGTCCGGATCGCTAGTTCCGAAAGTCCCCACGATCGCACCCACACGGGAATTAGAATTAATGCTGCCATTACTAAGAACTATATCAGTAGGAGACTCAGCAACATTGTTCACATTAATAATCAAAGCCTCCGAGTAACTGTTCCCAGTCGAGTCGGTAGTCCGAACGAATATCCTGTAAATCTCCTGAGTCTCAAAATCCGGAGAACTGTTAATTCGCAGTTGGTCCCCCACTATGATGAAAGCAGCGTTATCATCATCACCAATCGCGTAGCGTGCGCGCGGCGCATAGCCCGAGATTAACTGGTAAGTAAAGGTATCTCCATTATCGGGGTCAGTAGTTCCGAAAGTCCCTACAACTGCACCCAATAGGGAATCTTCATTGATGCTGCTGCTGCTAAGGACTAGGTCGGTAGGAGACTCGCCGACATCGTTGACGTTAATAATCAAGACCTCCGAGTAACTGTTCCCAGTCGAGTCAGTAGTCTGGACGCGGATGCTGTAACTCGACTGAGTCTCAAAGTCAGGGGAACTGTTAATTCGCAGTTGGTTCCCTACTATGGTGAAGGCAGCGTTATCATCGGCACCAATCGCGTAGCGTGCGCGCAGCGCATAGCCGGAGATTAACTGGTAGGTAAAGGTATCTCCATTATCGGGGTCAGTAGTTCCGAAAGTCCCCACGACAGTATTGGCTGGGGAGTTTTCGTTGATATTGATGCTGCTGCTAAGAATTATATCAGTAGGAGAGGAGTTCAATGCTTCATCATTGACCTTAATAGTCAAGACCTCCGAATAACTGTTATTAGCCGAGTCAGTAGTTTGGACGCGGATGCTGTAACTCGACTGAGTCTCAAAGTCCGGAGAACTGTTAATTCGCAGTGAGTTCCCTTGTATGGAGAAGGCGGCGTTATCATCGGCACCAGCGCCGGAGACTAACTGGTAGGTAAAGCTATCGGAAGCGTCGGGGTCGGTAGTAAAGAAAGTCCCCACAACTGCACCCAATGGAGAGTTAGAATTGATGCTACTGTTGCTGAGGTTGATGCCCGTAGGAGATTCGGCAACATCATTCACGTCAATAATCAAGACCGACTCCAAAGCGTTATTAGTCGAGTCAGTAGTCTGGACGCGGATGCTGTAACTGGACTGGGTCTCAAAGTCCAAAGAACTGTTAGTTAGCAGTTGGTCCCCTACTATAGTAAAAGCATTGTTGCCCGAGACAAGCATATAGGTAAAGCTATCTCCCTCGTCGGGGTCAGTAGTAGAGAAAGTCCCCACAACTGCACCCAATGGAGAGTTAGAATCAATGCTACTGCTGCTGAGGTTGATGTCCGTAGGAGATTCGGCAACATCGTTCACGTCAATAATCAAGACCGACTCAAAAGCATTATTAGCCGAGTCTGTAGTTTGGACTTCGATGATGTAAGTCGACTGAGTCTCAAAGTCCAAAGAACTGTTAGTTAGCAGTTGGTCCCCTACTATGGTGAAGGCGTTGTTGCCAAAGACTAACTGGTAGGTAAAGCTATCAGAATTGTCAGGGTCGGTAGTAGAGAAAGTCCCTACGACTGCACCCAATGGGGAGTTTTCATTGATGCTATTGTTGCTGAGAACTAGGTCGGTAGGAAACTCGGCAACATCATTGACGTTAATCATGAAAGCCTCCGAGTAACTGACCCCAGCAAAGTCAGTAGTTTGGACGCGGATGAGGTAACTCGATTTTGTCTCAAAGTCCGGAGAACTATTAATTCGCAGTTGGTCCCCTACTATGGTGAAAGCGGCGTTATCATCGGCACCAGCGCCTCCGACTAACCGGTAGGTAAAGGTATCGGAATCGTCAGGGTCGGTAGTTCCGAAAGTCCCTACAACTGTACCCTCAGTGGAGTTTTCATTGATGCGGCGGTTGCTGAGTTCGATGTCCGTCGGAGACTCGTTAATATCGTTGACGCTAATAGTAAAGACCTCCGAGTAACTGGCCCCACCAAAGTCAGTAGTCTGGACGCGGATGCTGTAACTGGACTGGGTCTCAAAGTCAGGGGAACTGTTAATTTGCAGTGAGTTCCCTACTATGGTGAAGGCGGCGTTATCATCGGCACCGTCGCCTGTGACTAACTGGTAGGTAAAGGGATCGGAAGAGTCAGGATCGGTAGTTGAGAAAGTCCCTACGACTGCATTATCAGGGGAGTTTTCATCAATGCTGCTGCTGCTAAGGACTATGGAGGTCGGAGGTTCGGGAACATCGTTGACGCTAATAGTCAAGACTATGGAGGTCGGAGGTTCGGGAACATCGTTGACGCTAATAGTAAAGGCCTCCGAGTAACTGGCCCCGGTCGAGTCAGTAGTCTGGACGCGGATGCTGTAACTGGACTGGGTCTCAAAGTCAGGGGAACTGTTAATTTGCAGTGAGTTCCCTACTATGGTGAAGGCGGCGTTATCATCGGCACCGTCGCCTGTGACTAACTGGTAGGTAAAGGGATCGGAAGAGTCAGGATCGGTAGTTGAGAAAGTCCCTACGACTGCATTATCAGGGGAGTTTTCATCAATGCTGCTGCTGCTAAGGACTATGGAGGTCGGAGGTTCGGGAACATCGTTGACGCTAATAGTCAAGACTATGGAGGTCGGAGGTTCGGGAACATCGTTGACGCTAATAGTAAAGGCCTCCGAGTAACTGGCCCCGGTCGAGTCAGTAGTCTGGACGCGGATGCTGTAACTGGACTGGGTCTCAAAGTCAGGGGAACTGTTAATTTGCAGTGAGTTCCCTGTTATCGTGAAGGCGTCGTTATCATCGGCACCGTCGCCTGTGACTAACTGGTAGGTAAAGGGATCGGAAGAGTCAGGATCGCTAGTTGAGAAAGTCCCTACGACTGCATTATCAGAGGAGTTAGAATCAATGCTGCTGTTGCTAAAGACTATGGAGGTCGGAGGTTCGGGAACATCCTTGACGCTAATAGTCAAGACTATGGAGGTCGGAGACTCGTTAATATCGTTGACGCTAATAGTAAAGGCCTCCGAGTAACTGGCCCCGGTCGAGTCAGTAGTCTGGACGCGGATGCTGTAACTGGACTGGGTCTCAAAGTCAGGGGAACTGTTAATTTGCAGTGAGTTCCCTGTTATCGTGAAGGCGTCGTTATCATCGGCACCGTCGCCTGTGACTAACTGGTAGGTAAAGGTATCTCCAATGTCAGGATCGCTAGTTGAGAAAGTCCCTACGACTGCATTATCAGAGGAGTTAGAATCAATGCTGCTGTTGCTAAGGACTATGGAGGTCGGAGGTTCGGGAACATCCTTGACGCTAATAGTCAAGACTATGGAGGTCGGAGACTCGTTAATATCCTTGACGCTAATAGTAAAGGCCTCCGAGTAACTGGCCCCGGTCGAGTCAGTAGTCTGGACGCGGATGCTGTAACTGGACTGGGTCTCAAAGTCAGGGGAACTGTTAATTTGCAGTGAGTTCCCTGTTATCGTGAAGGCGTCGTTATCATCGGCACCGTCGCCTGTGACTAACTGGTAGGTAAAGGTATCTCCAATGTCAGGATCGCTAGTTGAGAAAGTCCCTACGACTGCATTATCAGAGGAGTTAGAATCAATGCTGCTGTTGCTAAGGACTAGGTCGGTAGGAAACTCGTTGACATTGTTGACATTAATAGTAAAAGCCTCCGAGTAACTGGCTCCAACAGAGTCAGTAGTCTGGACGCGGATGCTGTAACTGGACTGGGTCTCAAAGTCAGGGGAACTGTTAATTTGCAGTGAGTTCCCTGTTATCGTGAAGGCGTCGTTATCATCGGCACCGTCGCCTGTGACTAACTGGTAGGTAAAGGTATCTCCAATGTCAGGATCGCTAGTTGAGAAAGTCCCTACGACTGCATTATCAGAGGAGTTAGAATCAATGCTGCTGTTGCTAAGGACTAGGTCGGTAGGAGACTCGTTGACATTGTTGACATTAATAGTAAAAGCCTCCGAGTAACTGGCCCCAACAGAGTCAGTAGTCTGGACGCGGATGCTGTAACTGGACTGGGTCTCAAAGTCAGGGGAACTGTTAATTTGCAGTGAGTTCCCTGTTATCGTGAAGGCGTCGTTATCATCGGCACCGTCGCCTGTGACTAACTGGTAGGTAAAGGTATCTCCAATGTCAGGATCGCTAGTTGAGAAAGTCCCTACGACTGCATTATCAGAGGAGTTAGAATCAATGCTGCTGTTGCTAAGGACTATGGAGGTCGGAGGTTCGGGAACATCGTTGACGCTAATAGTCAAGGCTTCTGAGTAACTGTTCCCAACAGAGTCAGTAGTCTGGACGCGGATGCTGTAACTGGACTGGGTCTCAAAGTCAGGGGAACTGTTAATTTGCAGTGAGTTCCCTGTTATCGTGAAGGCGTCGTTATCATCGGCACCGTCGCCTGTGACTAACTGGTAGGTAAAGGTATCTCCAATGTCAGGATCGCTAGTTGAGAAAGTCCCTACGACTGCATTATCAGAGGAGTTAGAATCAATGCTGCTGTTGCTAAGGACTATGGAGGTCGGAGGTTCGGGAACATCGTTGACGCTAATAGTCAAGGCTTCTGAGTAACTGTTCCCAACAGAGTCGGTAGTCTGGACGCGGATGCTGTAACTGGACTGGGTCTCAAAGTCAGGGGAACTGTTAATTTGCAGTGAGTTCCCTGTTATCGTGAAGGCGTCGTTATCATCGGCACCGTCGCCTGTGACTAACTGGTAGGTAAAGGTATCTCCAATGTCAGGGTCGCTAGTTGAGAAAGTCCCTACGACTGCATTATCAGAGGAGTTAGAATCAATGCTGCTGTTGCTAAGGACTATGGAGGTCGGAGGTTCGGGAACATCGTTGACGCTAATAGTCAAGGCTTCTGAGTAACTGTTCCCAACAGAGTCGGTAGTCTGGACGCGGATGCTGTAACTGGACTGGGTCTCAAAGTCAGGGGAACTGTTAATTTGCAGTGAGTTCCCTGTTATCGTGAAGGCGTCGTTATCATCGGCACCGTCGCCTGTGACTAACTGGTAGGTAAAGGTATCTCCAATGTCAGGGTCGCTAGTTGAGAAAGTCCCTACGACTGCACCCTCAGCGGAGTTTTCAGCGAAGTTTTCATCAATGCTGCTGTTGCTAAGGACTAGGTCGGTAGGAGACTCGTTGACATTGTTGACATTAATAGTAAAAGCCTCCGAGTAACTGGCCCCAACAGAGTCGGTAGTCTGGACGCGGATGCTGTAACTGGACTGGGTCTCAAAGTCAGGGGAACTGTTAATTTGCAGTGAGTTCCCTGTTATCGTGAAGGCGTCGTTATTATCGGCACCGTCGCCTGTGACTAACTGGTAGGTAAAGGTATCTCCAATGTCAGGGTCGCTAGGGTGTGTCATCAATCAAATTGCTTGACAGAAGTAGATGGATACGGTATGGAGTCCTTATCCAGCAATAACAATCAAGAGGGCATGATATGAGACGCTATGGCTTGCGAGACGACCAGTGGGAACGGATCGAACACCTTTTACCTGGTAAAGAGGGTGACCCAGGCGCTACAGCCAAGAACAATAGATTATTCGTGTTCTGCCGTGTTATATCGATATCGTGCTGGCATTCCCTGGCGGGATTTACCGGAGTGTTTTGGGGATTTTCGGGTTGTTCATACCCGCCATACCCGTTGGTCTGAAAAGGGAGTTTGGAAGCAGGTATTCGATGTCTTGGCCTCAGACGCCGATAACGAATACGCCGCGATTGATGCCACCATCCTGCGTGCCCATCAACGAGCGTGCGGGTGCAAAAAAAAACACCCTCAGATACGTGCGAAACCCAAGCCATAGGCCGTAGTAAAGGGGGACTATCGACAAAGATTCATGCCACTTGCGATTGCCCAAGGCAATCCCACAGGATTTCATCTTACCCCTGGCCAAGCCCACGACGGGAAAGGCGCTGACGTGCTATTGGATAAAATCGGTGAGATTGGCGCGCTGCTTGCAGATAAAGCCTATGATGCGGAACAACGTGTGCTCGAGCGCCTGAAAGAGGCGGATTGGATGGCTGTCATTCCTCCAAAAAGTAACCGCACAGAACACAGAGAATACGATGAAGAAATGTACAAGTGGCGGCATCTAATTGAAAATCTATTCCAAAAACTCAAGCAATACAGGGCTCTGGCGACACGCTACGATAAAACGGCTCGCAATTTCTTGGGTGCCATCTACCTCGCGGCAGCTGTAATATGGCTTAATTGATGACACGCCCTAGTTGAGAAAGTCCCTACGACTGCATTATCAGGGGAGTTTTCATCAATGCTGCTGCTGCTGAGATTGATGTCGGTAGGAGAGGAGTTGCTTGTGCGGATGATTCGGTTGCCGAACAGATCGTCATTGTCCAGCATGGTGCCCAAGGCGATGAACGGTGGAGTGGGGCCTCCCATATCATTAGCAGCGTTATTGTCCGAGAAGGTTACCTGTGCGAGGGTCACAGTCGGCAGGCTGCTGGGCATGCCTTGGTTGTTTCCGTTGCTATTGGTGGTGATGTGCAGGGCGAAAATGGCGCCCCCCAGACCTCTGCCGTTGTTCGCGCCAGTGCCACCTCGAGCGTTATTATTGTTAAAGCTGCTGTTCAAAACGTTGAGTTCGCCCTCGCGGATGAATATGGCTCCGCCCATGCCCGCGCCGCCGCCGCCGCCGCCGCTGCCGATTTCGCCGCCGTTGACGAAGCCGCCGCCGCCGCCGGGGACGCCGGGGCCGCCGAGGCCGCCGCCGAAGCCGCCGCCGCCGTTGCCGCCGAAGCCGCCGCCGCCGAGGCCGCCGTTGCCGCCGCCGCCGCCTAATTTGCCCAAGTTGCCGGGGCCGCCGTTGCCGCCGCCGCCGCCGAAGCCGCCGAAGCCGCCGTTGCCGCCGTTGCCGCCAAAGCCGAGGCCTTGGGCGGCGCCGAAGCTGCCCTTGCCGCCGGGGCCGCCGCCGCCGCCGAAGCCGCCGGGGCCGCCGGGGCCGCCGGGGCCGGGATCTATGCCGTCGCCGCCGAAGCCGCCGGGGCCGCCGGGGCCGCCGTCGCCGCCTCGGTTGGTGCTGAGACTGAAGCCGCCGAGGCCGCCGTCGCCGCCGTCGCCGCCGAAGCCGCCGGGGCCGCCGGGGCCGCCGTCGCCGCCCAATTCGTCGGCGTCGCGGCCGATGCTGCCATTATTACCAGTAGGAGTGACGAAATTAGCATTACCACCCGTTCCACTGCTGTTGCCATTGCCACCCCTGGCGCTATTATTCTGGAAAGTGCTATCGGTCACCGTGACTGTCCCGTCAAAGACAAACAGGGCGCCGCCCATGCCTGCTGCCCCGCCGCCGCCATTGCCTCCCTGGGCCAGACCGTCGCTAAAGGTCAGGTCATTGAAATTGACTGTACCGCCGAGGACAAAGAACAGCCGGTGTCGGTCGGAGCCATCAATGGTGTTGTCGTTCCCATTTATCGTGAGTTGGACGTCTTCTTCAATAAGGGGTAGCAACCCGGTCAGGGTAATATCTCCCATGATGTTAATGGTATCTGCCTGACCGTTACCCGCGGAATTGGTAATGGCTTGGGATAGTTCTGCTGGTCTGTCTACGTTAAATGTAGCCATAATATCTTCTGTAAGGGATAGACTTTTTTAGGGGTTGGTCACTAGGGCGTGTCATCAGTTAAGCCAAACAACAGTAGCAGCCAGGTAGATAGCACCCAAGAAATTCTGAGCCCTCTTATCGTAACGGGTGGCAATGGCTCGATATTGCTTGAGTTTGGCAAAAAAATTCTCAATCAAATGACGTGCTTTGTATAGATATTTGTCATAACGGCGTTGTTCTTTTCGATTGGATTTAGGCGGAATCACAGGTTCGCATTGCTGGGCTTCAAGACGTTTCAAAACCCGTTCGTCAGCATCAGAAGCTTTGTCTGCGAGTAACGCATCAGCCTTAATATTATCAAGTAACACATCAGCCCCTTCCAAATCGTGAGCTTGACCGGCTGTTAAATGAAAACCCGTTGGGTTCCCCAATGCGTCACAGGTCGCGTGAATTTTGGTACTCAAACCCCCTTTACGGCGTCCGATGGCTTGGTCGCAATCTTTTTTTTTGAGCACCTGCACTATGTTGATGAGCCCTGACAATCGTGGCATCAATCATCGCATATTTGTTATCGGCATCGGACGCAAGTACCTTGAATACTCTTTCCCATACCCCGGATTTTGACCACCTACTATGGCGCGTATGAATTACCCTCAAGTCCCCAAATCGCTCGGGTAAGTCGTCCCGCCAAGGTATCCCAGCTCTATATCGATACAAGACAGCATAGACAAATAAGCGGTTATCCTTAGCTGTCCCCCCCACATAACCCTCCCGACCTGGCAATAGATCCCTGATTCTCTCCCACTGGTCATCTCTTAAAGCATAGCGACGCATTTCTCAAATTCTCCTGCTCTAACCTTTACCCTCTTAGATCACACCAATATATCCTGGTTGTCAACTCAATCATCTTGTTATATATTTTTGGTGGGGACCCATATCGTTAATCTAACTGATGACACGCCCTAGGTTTGGCACTTCTCCAAAATCAAGTATACCTGCACCCGATCGGGCGCATGATTTTTCCCATAGCTCCTCAGAACAAACCACCAGTTCGGGAATTCTCGATGAATCAACTTCTGTTCTAACTCCCGTCACGGGGGCGCAGCCATGCTTGGAGCTAGCCACGTACCCCAAGGTGTCATGGCTAGAATAACGTTTACCCTTCCGGGTGAGCTTGACCAACCTGAGGAGCGAGAGAACAGCTTTAGTAGTCTTTAGCTAAGGTTTGTGGTTGGTCATATGACTTTAGACGCCGATTTGGTAGACTGACATCAATATATCGATTTTACTTCAGGATCTGAGCTTGGTGGCGGTAAAATCAACCCAAAGGTAGGTTTAAACCCGAGTCTCACCGGTGCTATTTCAAAGGCGGCCGCAAGTCAGAAGCACTGCCACCCCTGCCTGCACCGGTTCTGGGAAGTCCAGTGCCAGTGTCAGCGGCGATCAAAATGGGCGATCGCACCCTGACGGAGAAATCGAAATCAACCGCATCAGTTCCGCGCCAAAGCGTCAATCACCTGACAGGGAAACTAAAACAAGAAAACATCAGACCCTACCGGTACTGTCTAACGATACAAGTTGCGTCAGTCAAGGCTATAATAGAGACATAAGCTATTATATAGCAGTTCTCTTGCTTAGTGTGATATGCTGTTGGAGCATAGTTGGCCCGACGGAGGGCCGCTGCGCTTTTTCGTATACGAAGTGCTGCGCAGCAGCTAGTGCGCGTAGCGCTACGGGGGATAAGTTAACTCGCTACTTTTCCCCCCTCGCAATGACTTCTAGGCGATTATTCTGTACCACATCAATGCCTTCGAGATGAGCTATAAGTAAAAAATAGATTGAATCAGGAGTGAGTAGTTGCCGACAGTAGAGCAAGCCCTTAAGGCTGTAGTGTTGTGTCAATGGTTGTCTAATTGCTATCGACCAATTAATGTTTTTCGTTACGATTATAAATTAAGGACAATCTACATTCAAGCTGGTGCTAGCGATGAAATTGCCCTTGTAATTTTTACGGATGGAAACTGGAGGTTTGTTTGATGACTGACTTAAAGCAAATGACCGTCACTGAACTCAAGCAATATCTCTCCGAGCGGAGAGGGGATGATGACAGGTTTAGCGAAGCGTTGAGGGAGTTATTGAGTCGCGATCGCAATCCGGTCATCTATCCTGCTGATATGTCGCTAAAGGAAATAGATAGAGTGATGTGGGAGAAAATAGAGCAAGAACGACCAAGCTGAAGCGATCGCCCTCCCGATGGCGATCGCGCCTTGATTTGGCATGGGTGCTAGAAAAAAATAACAGGATGTCAACAGAAAGTAAGTTAGATTCAGCAGCATTATGCAAGCATATTCGGAAACGCCCACCGTTACAGAAAAATCAGCGTGGCAATTACTGAAACAAAAAGAAATAAACTGCTCAGAGGCACTAAAAATGCTGATAGACGTCGAAGGAAATCTCAACCTCTCACTGCTAGATCCAGAAGTATATACAAGATTTTGGCGAGAATTTCCCGATCGCAGCAGTTTACCGCCAGTAATACCCCTGCTGCTGTGGCGCAACTGCTACTATCTGGGGAGTCCAGTGCCAGTGTCAGCAGAAGCGGTCGGAAAAATGAGCGATCGCACCCTGACGGACATCAAAATCATTCCGATCGCCGACAAAAGCTATAGCGCCTGGCATCACACCCGCAACTTCGATATCAACCGCATCAGTTCCACCCCCCTAGTAAACCCCCTGACAGGGGAACTAGAACAAGAAAACATTAGCGAAGTCACCGAACTGTATCTTTCCAAAGCCGTTGGTCAGATTAGTCGGATTAAAACCATTATCTCCGGAGCCCTGCGCAACCGGGCCAGCGACATTCACCTGGAACCCACCCCGGAAGGTTTAAGAGTCCGCTATCGCATAGATGGCGTGCTGCGGGACATTACCAAGCTAGCACTAGCAGTGAGCCGGAAAGTAGTAGTCGCCCTGAAAGTAATGTCAAACATGGACATCGCTGAGAGTAGGCGTCCCCAGGACGGACGAATCGGAGAAAAGTATGCCAGTGGCGAGGAAGCAGAACTGGGGATGGACATGAGAGTTAGTACCCTCCCCTGCGTCGGCGGCGAAAAAGCCGTAATTCGCTTACTGCCCCGGAAAAACCCCTTTATCCAGATCGAAGACCTCGGGTTCACGTCAGAAGCACTACCCATCTACAAAAGCTGGTTAGAACAACCCCAGGGAATGATCATCCTCACAGGCCCCACAGGTTCGGGTAAAACCAGTACCCTCTACACCAGCCTGCAAGCAGTGGCCACTGAGGAAGTGAATGTGGTAACAGTAGAAGATCCCGTGGAGTATGTCCTATCTGGCATCACCCAAACACAGGTACATGAACGAGCAGGCATGACCTTCGCAGCGGGCTTGCGATCGATCCTCCGCCAAGACCCGGATATAATCATGGTAGGGGAAATTAGAGATAGCGAAACAGCAGAGACAGCAGTGCGGGCGGCACTTACAGGTTACCTAGTATTTACCACCCTGCACACCAACGATGCGGTCGGGGCCATTCCCCGCTTGAAAGATATCGGTCCAGATCCGGGCTTAATCAGTGACGCCCTGTTAGGAATTGTCGCTCAGCGGTTAGTGCGTCGGGTTTGCCAGCATTGTGGAGAAGCTTACGCCCCAAGGTCGGCAGATTTGTAAGCCCTAGGCATAGATACCCAATCCAATTTTCAATCTTGGCGTCGGGGGGCTGGCTGCTCGCAATGCTTCGATTCTGGCTATCTGGGGCGAGAGGCGATCGTCGAACTGCTGGATATGGATGACAGGATCCGAGAGCTAATCTATGAAGGAACGATAACTCAGCTGCGCCGCTACCTGCGCTCCATCGATTTTACTTCCTTTCGCAAGGCAGCGATCGCCAAAGTGACGACAGGCGTGACTACAGTAGAAGAAGTGCTGCGAGTGCTGCCTAGAAGCGCAATGGACAAGCCAGTCCCAAAGCCCTGACTCCGCCATATACAGCATCCCCGAGGGTAGTCAAGTGAAGTATAACGGAGGCATCTCCAATGGAATCTAGCCACAGAAAAGATATGGAAGACCGGCTGCTGGATTTAGGCCGCAATATGGCACCGTTGATTGAAGCACTGCACCAGGCCGATCGGAGATTAGATAACATGATGTCGTAGAGATTCTCGTCCCTTGCCAGCACAATGAATGAGTTAGAGCCTGGTTTTTAGTCGAAGTATATGACTCATCGTCAGGAGATTTTTCAACAGTATATGTCTGAACGCCAGCAGCGCCAAAATCAGGCCAACTCTAAATCCCCTAGGGAGATAGGAATGCGCTGCGCGATCGCGCCAGCAGTCACCCTTCCCGTCAGCGGCTTCCGAACAGGAAGTGGGCGACGGAGAAGCTAGCGCTTCTCCAGAGGAGACACCAGAGCGAATCTCTTTATTCTCGGAAGTTTTGGATCGCGAATTCTCCCCCCTGAAGCGTTACGATCGGGAGTAAGCAGCCCATAATTAGCCCAGAGTACCCAAAGAAACTATTCCCCATTCAAAATAGATGTCAAGTAAAGATTTCAGTCAACCCATTCGAGAAATTACTGTCCAAGAACTAGCGACCCGTCTGAAAACATCCACCTCAAAGTTACAGCTGCTGGATGTGCGAGAACCCTTGGAAGTGGAGATGGCCTCCATTGCAGGCTTTGAAGTTCTCCCGAAGAAGTCAATTTTCCGAATGGTCCACACAGATTCACTCTCGCTTCGACAAGGACGCAGAAACGTTTGTCATGTGCCATCACGGGATCCGTTCCGCCCAAATGTGTCAATGGTTGATAGATCGAGGTTTTACCAAGGTCAAAAACCTGGCTGGAGGGATCGATGCTTACTCCATACTGGTAGATCGGACTGTTCCCCGCTATTGAGGAATTGTTCGGGACGATCGGGCTCTACCGTAAATTAGAATAATCATGATTGAGATGCTACATAATAATAAAAACAATATATCTTTAGTGATTGTCAAGTAATCAATATGAATAAACGGTAAGTATTATAACTGTAGCAAATGTAAATAGAAAGAAGAATAATAGGATAAAAGTATACCAGATAATTAGAGATTAAGATAAAATTAAAATAAAAAAGCTGCTATCTTGAGTAAATAATGCAGGTTTAGCCACCAGTACTTACCTGGAAGCAGGAGATCGGGCTGGCAATTGCGCAAGAGTAAATAGGGCTGAGACTCAAATGGACTTTAACCTCAATAACCGGCAGCAACGTGTTCTCCAGGCAACAGTGCGTCAGTACATTGCCACAGCTGAACCAGTGGGATCGAAATCCCTAGTAGAAGAGTATGCTTTTGCAGTTAGCTCTGCGACAATCAGATCGTGCCTGGGCTTTTTAGAAAAGGCGGGGCTACTATATCAACCTTATACTTCAGCGGGGCGGGTGCCAACCGAGTCGGGTTATCGCATTTATGTGAACCAGTTGATGACGCCCAATGAAGCCACAGGGAGAGAAGTAGAGAAATTACTACGGGATCGATTGAATTGGGATGACTGGAGTTTTGAAGGATTGCTCAGAGGTGCGGCTCAAATTCTGTCTCACCTGAGTGGATATATTACCTTGATTACGATGCCCCAGACAAGTAGCACGGGAGTAAATCACGTGCAGCTGGTGCAGGTAGATCCGGGAAGGGTAATGTTGATTGTGGTGACGGATACCTACGAAACTCAGTCATCCTTGATGGAATTGCCTCAAGCAGATCCGGGGTGCGAACTGGATGGAAAAATAGTAGAACGAGAATTGCAGATTTTGTCGAACTTTTTGAACAGCAAGCTGCGGGGCCGATCGCTCGGAGAATTAGCTAAGTTAGACTGGAGTGAGTTAGACCGGGAATTTGAAAAGTATGCGGATTTTTTGCGGTCATTACTGACAGAGTTAAGCCGTCGCAGTCAGTCGCCAGCTGCTACCCAATTGTGGATATATGGTGTCGCTGAGGTGTTGCGGCAGCCATAATTTTCCCAGCTGCAACAAGTTCAGACTCTGCTTCAGCTGTTAGAAAAAGAACCATTACAGCTATTGCCTTTAATTTTTGAAGACCCGGATGTGGAAGGCACAGGCAGACGAGTGAATGTCTGGATCGGTTCTGAGAATCCCTTGGAACCGATGCGTACCTGTACCCTGATTTCCTCTCCCTACTGGAAAGGTGCAGTACCTGTCGGGAGTGTAGGGGTTTTAGGACCAACTCGGATGGTGTATGAAAATGCGATCGCAGTAGTTGAAGCCACTGCTGATTATCTCTCGGAAGCTTTAAGTTAATGATATGAGCACGTCAAAAGTATTGTCTGGTTTAATGGGTGTCTGTGTCGGCGATGCCTTAGGAGTGCCAGTGGAATTTACCAGTCGCGCCGCGCGACTACAGGCACCCGTGACAATGATGATCGGTTATGGTACTTATAACCAACCTCCCGGGACTTGGTCAGATGATAGTTCCCTGACTTTGTGCTTGGCCGACTCTCTCTGTCAGGGGTTTGATTTAAGAGCGATCGGTCAATCTTTTTGTCGCTGGTACAATGAGGCTTACTGGACTCCCCACGGCGAGGTATTCGACATTGGCGGTACAACCTGCGATGCTATTGAAAGTCTGCTAGAGGAAGTTGCACCTGTGGAAGCGGGCGGGACTGATGAATGGAGTAATGGCAATGGTTCGCTGATGCGAATTTTGCCCCTTGCTTACTATCACCAAACCCTCGATTTTCCAGAATTAATGCAGCGGGTGCATGACTGTTCTTGCATCACTCACGGTCATGCCCGATCGCAAATCGCTTGCGGCATTTATATTAGCATAGCCGTTTGTTTGCTGCAAGGGTTAGAACCAAAATCAGCGTATCTCCAAGGGATTGAAAAGGTCAAAGAAATATATTCACCAAGAAAGTATGCCATAGAAATGTATCGGTTTGAACGAGTAGGCAGTGGCACGATCGATAGTTTATCAATGGATGAAATCAAGTCAGGAGGCTATGTAATAGATACTCTAGAAGCAGCGCTGTGGTGTTTGTTAACAACATCTGACTATGCCGAAGCAGTCTTGAAAGCAGTGAACTTGGGAGACGATACCGATACGACGGGTGCTGTAACGGGTGGTTTAGCAGGAATTTACTACGGGGTAGAAAACATTCCCACAGAATGGATCGAACAAATTGCGAGAAAAGATGATATTATAGATTTAGCAAATCGTCTAGAAGCAGCAATCTACGGTTAACTAATATCTCAGCCTATGAAAGCTATCAAAGTTATGGGAACGATTGATGATGGAGGACAACTGGCGTTAGATGAGCATTTGTCAATAGATACAAACCAGGATGATGATGACGAACCCAAAACGCAAATTCTGGAGGATTTTCGGCAAGCATGGCACGAAGCAATGACCGGTCAAACAATTCCAGTTGCCCGACTGTGGGAGGGAATTGACGATGACCTCCGAACCCTTAATTAAGGTCGGTGTTATATCTCAGGGCTTTAAGGTAACAGTTGAGGGACAGGTGGGGAGGAGATCGGGTCTTTGGATGTAAGCTTGTGTTAATCTATTTTATCTGACTGTCCCGCAAAGCAGGATTCATTCCCCGATGGTGGGCGGTGCCCACCCTACTTGCTTGCCGTGCGATCGCTCTTCCCACAATTCTACCATAGTCCTTGCGGTTTGACAAAGTCGGCGGTCTGCGATCGCAGAAGAGAAGATGACCACCGCCGCCAATCTTGTGCTAGACTAGAGATAAAAGTATGGAGTTGATAGAGCTATGGTTGCAAGTAGCAAGCCCGATGTACTAGAAGATCGGCAAAAGTTACTTTTGAGTGATGAACCGCCCTTGGAAACAGAACGCCATCTCAATCAAATCATGCTGTTACTGTGGTGCCTGAAGTGGTGGTGGCGCTCGCGCCCGGACGCACCACCTTCCCGACGCAACAATTTCTATGCAGCAGGAAATTTGACTATATATTACAGTCCTCGTCAGCGCCGGAACGAGAACTTCCGGGGTCCAGATTTTTTTGTAGTATTAGACACGGAGTACAGGGAACGTACAAGTTGGGTAGTGTGGGAAGAAGATGGCAAGTATCCAAATGTGATTATAGAAATGCTATCCGACTCGACTGCCGAAACGGATAGGGTTACCAAGAGAGAACTATACCAGAATGTATTCAGAACGCCGGAATATTTTTGGTTTGATCCCTATAGCTTGGAGTTCCAAGGATTACGCCTTTCTCAAGAGGGAGAATATGTGGAGATAACACAGAATGAGCGGGGGTGGATGTGGAGTGAACAGCTAGAATTGTATTTGGGAATAGTAGAAGAAAAACTGAGGTTTTTGATGGCAACGGGGGACTTGGTTCCAGATCCTACAGAATCATCTATCCAAGAAAGGCTAGAGAAAGAAGCAGAACGCCAACGGGCCGATGCAGAACGCCAACGGGCCGATGCAGCAGAGGTAAAATATGAAAGGTTGCGCAGTCAGCTACAAGAACGTGGGATAGATTCCGATGAATTCAATTAGGAGCCGATCGCCCTTTTGTCATGGTGCTTCCAGCGGTGATGACAACTTAATTCCTTGCCCCCGATCGCCCATATAATTCTACTCTAGAACTTGGGGCGATCGGATAGAGTTAATCTATTTCATCGCTTCCAGCACTTCATATAAGGGTAAATCAACACGGCAATTTGTTCTGCTGTTAAACCGATTTTGGTTAACTTAGATACAGTATTTAATTTAGTTGCACGCCAAACATTCTCCACCGTTGCATTGGAATCTATTGTCTTTTGTAGATTTGATTCAGTATTTACCGCATCCCGGTTTTATAATTTGGCGGTTTCGGAATTATTGCAGAGATTAATATTATCAACACGAACATGATTTCCTATTACAGGGGACTGATAATTTGCGATTCCTAAACGTTCGATTGTGGCGGACAAATTAAATTTATTTAAATCTTCGCCAAAAATATCTGACAAAACTTGCTAGAGTTCGTATCCCTTATCCTTCGCATGACCAGTGGTGCATTTATACGTTTCTGCGATTTCTTCGTACTTCTGGCCATTGAGGGATCCCTTCAAAATTTCCATTTGCAGACTATCCAGGTGCTTCCCAGTTTGCTGGAAGACCAAATCATCGATCGACTTTAACACCGTTTGCCAGTCCATCCTCGCGATGACTCCTCCGAAACATCTACTTATCCGCCATTATCCGTCATTATCCGTCATTTTTGCATTTTTTAAGATAATTTTCGTATTTATCCGTCTTTTTCCGACTTTTGCCTATTTCCCCTGCAAGGAACTTCCGAAATTTCTAGCTATCCGCCATTATCCGTTATTTTCACATTTTCTTAAGAAAATATCCGTCTTTTTCCGTCTTTTTCCGTCTTGTCGATATTGAGACGACCAGGTGATAATAAGAATAGGAGTTGCGTATGTTCCTAAATAGATCGATGCTGGCAAGTTCTACAGGTGTAGCGGCGGCGTCAGCGCTGGATATAGCGGTACACCGAAGCAGTCCGCACCCAAGACGTGACATTTTGTATAGGTCCGGCGGGAACGGGGAAAACCTATTTAGCCGCAGTTCTGGTGTTCCAAGCATTGCTAAATAATCAGTGCGTAAGTTTCAAAAGGTTAAATGACAATGAAAATTGTCAAGACAATCACAAGCAGACTGTTTGTTGGTTTTACAGCTTTGGCCTTAATAGTTGGTTATTCACCTAAAGAAGTAAATGCACTAACAGGAAACGGAGGTAGCACAGGTTGGAATAGAGTGGTGCGATGAGTTCTAGCCTAACGTGGTCAAACACGGAACGCTAGCCTAGGAAACTAGGAACTCTGGTAATCATGGGGGTTAAATTCCCCCTCCCCAAGTACGGGGGTAACACCGGTCCTCGGTGCTGCGGAATAACATCACCGTGGTGCTAAGCGAGAACTTAAATGTAGGATAGCTAGCAGCCACGGCTGGCGACTCCGCTAGGAAAGGTGTCCAAGGTTAGAACAAGCGAACCTATGTAAGCCTCGTCAGCCAAAACCGGCGAAATAAGGCTTTATGCGCCGGCACAAAAGTAGCCGTAGCTAGTGTTAGTTATCACTCCTGGCTAACAACGTACTCAAATAGCTATCGGGGTATAGTAGGAACCTAAAGGCATCGCGCTCCGGAGACCAGGGAACGAAGTAACCCCTCGCGAGCTGTCCGTCAGGACCAGTCAGATGTGAAGCGCAAGCCGCGAGCGGGAGAGATGGCCTAAGAAGCAAATGCCCGGGGCAATACTTGGGATACGCAGACGTAGGTCGGTGATAGTAGGAAGTCTCGGATGAAAGTATCTCTAAATGTCATAAGCCCGTCACTGTTAATGATTCCGAATGAATTGAAAGGGGAGAAATTGTAAGGGACAAGGGACAATAGGAGTAATCCTTATTAATCCTGCCAGTGGCAAAATGGCCTACTACCCAGTAGCCGGATGCGGTGAAAGTCGCAAGTCCGGTTCCGAATGGGAGGGTTGGTACGCGAGTACCAGCTCGACCCCTACTAGTACCACAGATGAGCAAAGTTGTGCGCAGAAAGCTGTACAGACAATGAACTGGTTGGTAGAGCAAGGAGAAATCCAAACCCTTACTGGTTCGAGTTCACGCTTTAGAAAAGGAAATAACGTCATTTTCAATGTTGTTTGCAGTCGTAATAGTGAAGTAAGGGTTGATGTTATTTGTTTTAATAGTTGTGACAAGGACACTTTTCGCCTTCGCTCTAGAATAGATGCACTTATGAATTGGTAAAGAAAATCATTTTTTTTCAAAAGATTACAACAGAAAGATGTGTTCAGAAACCCGGTTTCTTTATAAATGCGCGAAATGCGCGATCGCCCCAAAATCAGAAACCGGATTTATACGATAACTTTTCCCTCACTACTGAAATATTTGTTCAGAAACCTGGTTTCTTTCGCTACCCGATCGCGGCCAGAAACCGGGTTTCGGCAATAAATTTGTTTGGCATCAAAACCGCAAGATTTGTTCAGAAACCCGGTTTCTTTAGCTACCCGATCGCCCGCCGTCAGTGAGTCACCAGCGTCGATTAATTCCATAACTATCAAATTTCGGATCTGCACTAATGATTTCCATGTTTTCTGCGATCGCCTGTGCGATGAGTAGTCTATCGAACGGATCGCGGTGATGCAAGGGCAGTTTTGCCACAACAGTGAGATGCTCAATTATAACGGGCAGAACTTCAATGCTGTTCAGGGTCAGTTGTTTTGGAATAAATGTTTCATAGGCATCTGGCAGGGTCAATTTTTTGAGATTGACCTTGATGGCAATTTCCCACAAGCTAGCAATACTGAGCAATATATCAATATCAGATTCCAATAGCTCGGCGGCATTGTTCCTCAGATTGGGATGATCGTTGATAAACCATAGAAAAGTATGGGTATAGCAGTTCTCAGATTAGTGTGATCTGCTGTCGGAGATTGCTAGCCCTCCTGGCGTCGGGCCGCTGCGCGAACGGGGGGGGTAACTCATCAAGCATAAGTTACTCGCTAGTCTACCCCCCTCGCAATGACAAATAGGCGATACCACATCAATTTGAGAAACGCTATATCGATGAGTATTTTCATTCCATATATTCTCGAAAATATTCTAGTGGCTCATCAAAGTCGGGAGCCATCTGGATCTGTCCTTTGGCACTTCCTCGTTGCCGCCGTTTGGCAGGAGACCCGAATTGAATCAGTTTAAGGATGGGTTGATTGTCACGGGTGATGATAATTTCCTCACCCCTCAGAGCAAATTGAAGAAGCTGACTAATTTGGACTTGAGCCTCAGTGATGTCAACCTGTTGCACGATCTAGCCTCCTATTAATTATACCGCAAATATTTGTAATCGTAGTTGCTGGCAAATTAAATTTGTCCGCTTAAATCCAGTATATTCCGCTTTTTGCGGGTGCGGATCAGTTCTTACAAAGCAAATTCAATCAATTCTTTTTCTGTCTTGAAGTTGGTTAAGCGCAATCCTTCTTGAACCAATTATTCATTAATTTAAACATTAGTTGCCATAGTCAATAGTTAATTCAATTATCTAATTATGGCACGATCGCGCTGCAACCGTCAACCTCGCCCAACTCTCCTAACTCCTCCCCATGGAGGGCAGCTTTCTGCACACAAAGTGCCCCACTACCGACATCTTAGGGCAACTCGTCCTTTACGGCATCGCCAGCGAAAATCCAGGAGGTAATGGGCTATGACCGGTCAATCCCTTGTCGTGTCCAGAAAGTAGAACGAAACAGCCCTGTCGCTTCATCCAATCTATCCTGACTTGGCTGCAACGCACAATTTTATAAATTTAATCCCTCTCATCACCGGTTAAAATAGAAACACCAACTGATGATTACGCCCATCCATATTTTTGGCGCTATAATGTAGGTAATCAATTACAGCAAACAAGCGATGGCTGAAATTACCCTAGACGAAACCAAACTCAAAGAATTGTTCAAAGCAGCAATTCTTGAGTTACTGCAAGAACAAAAAGAAGAGTTTTCCGAATTTTTAACAGAAGCCCTAGAATATCTAGGGATGAAAAATGCGATCGCGGAAGGTGAAAATACCGAAACAGTCGGGAGTATATCAATTTTGTAATCTAGCCCGCACAGGCGGGCTTTGTATCTGTAGCCCGACCCTTTAGGGTGAGGGCAGTGGTCGCAATTGCAAAGCGTGAGATGTACCGAAACAGTCAGCCGCCATTTTTGGAAATGAAACAGTTCTGTCCCAAGACTCCCACCTCATCCAATCTATTATCAATTAGCTGCAACCGACTAGCAGCCTGAATTGGCAAACCCTACTTAATCGTAACCCCTTATGACTCAAACCATTGATTTTACCGGACTCACTCCCGAACAAATCTTACAGATTTATGAGATGATAGAGACATTTCGCGCTCTCAATAGACATCAGCACCCATTAACAGAGTCGGAAATATTAAAATTCGATCCAACTCCGTTATTTTTTGAAAGCGAAATTCTCCAACCCTTTAATCGTAGCACGCTCTATGGCAACAGAACCTAAACGAATGTATCTCGACACCAACGTTCTCGCCTACGTTGTCAATACTAAAGCACCTCAACACAGGGCAGCATTGGAAGTATTGAGACCCAGTGAAACAGAAATTATCTGCGTTTCATCCCAGGTTTTAGCAGAATTTTATTCCTATATTACCAATCCTGCAATCTTAGCCAAACCCCTAGAGCCAAGGGAAGCCATTAGCCGCATTAAAAGGATTTGCCAGATGCCTCATGTCTGCTTGCTCTCAACTACTCTTGATCTCTTTGAACGTTGGATGACTTTACTCCAAGAACGACCCGTGACTAATGGAGGAATTTTTGATTTACTTCATATTGCGATTATGTTAGCACATCAAGTCACCAGGATTTACACCTTTAATGTCAATGACTTTTCTTGGTGTTCCCAAATTGAAGTCATCGACCCCAGTCAACTTTGAAAATCCACTAAAATACAAATAAATGGAATAAATTATTTGTTCTATTAAGGACTTTCTCAACATAAATAACCTTCATCTTACTTGTCTTTGTTGCTTATAATCATAATCTTCTTCATAGTCGATAGTACTAAACAAGTCCAACAGTTTCAGTTGTTGGCGACGTTGAATGTATTCGCGCAAAGCCTCTTCTATTAATTGATTAACTGTTGAATGGTTGCTCAAAGCCAGGGCTTCTTCGAGTAGTTGTTCGTCAATTTGAAGGTAACTTACCATGGGTTTTTTATAGCAAGTAATGGATGAAAAAAACGATCGCCCGACTACCATCCTCAAGTGCCAGGTCCACCCTTAAATGGACCAACAATATCGCTAGTGCGCCAACCGCCGTAGAAATCTCCAGCTTGCGCCTGCACCAGTTCGCCATCAACATAGCAAGCGTCCATCATTTGCGCATAAAAAGCCAAATAGCCCTCGATCGATGCAAAGGATGGCGTCGGATTAGGATAATCAGTCTGCTAACAGTACGTCCGATCAAGATTGCGATCGCGGGAGAAGTGAACAGACCAGGTTCGTACTCAGTAGACTTAAACAGAAACCAAAGTGTTAACATACCAACAGTAACGGGTGCGATCGAACTGGCAGGGGGATTCGCAGTCGGCGGATATACGTCGCATTCAGGTACGACGTACCCGACCATATACAGGGGAAGTGCAATCTTTTTTGAAGTCTGCTGAAATAATCACAGTAGATCTGTGGCAACTGTTGCAGAAGGCAGACTTAAGTCAAGACATAATACTGCGAGACGGAGACAGCATATTAATACCCACGATCGCCAGCGTCAACCTGGATGAGACCCCCCAACTGGCAGTAGCAAGCTTTGCCACGAACACCGGTCGTGCCCTGAACATAGCGGTGGTAGGAGAAGTAAAGCGTCCGGGTTCCTATACCCTCAGCAACAGTCAAAGCACCAAGGCGGCAACTGTCACCCAAGGCATTCAAGCAGCCGGAGGGATCACCCAAGAAGCAGATATTCGCAACATACTGGTGCGCAGACGCACAAAATCAGGCTCAGAGCAGCTTGTAGAAGTCAATTTCTGGAATCTATTACAGACTGGAGACCTGCGCCAGGATTTGCCATTGCAAGAAGGAGACACGATAGTAGTCGCCAGGGCAAAGGAAATGAGTCCCGATGAAGTGACAGAACTAGCAACAACAAGCTTCTCATCAGAGACGATAACGGTCAATATTGTAGGAGAAGCAATACGATCAGGGGCAGTAGAGGTGCAGCCGAATACACCACTGACCCAGGCGCTACTGGCAGCAGGAGGCTTTAATAGCGATGCGCAAAAAGGGGTTGTGGAACTAATTCGCCTCAACCCGAACGGTACGGTTTCCAGACAGACATTGCCCGTAGATTTTAGCCAGGATCTAAATGAAGAAAACAATCCAGCATTACGCAACAACGACACAATCGTAGTCAAGAAGTCTGGGACGAGAAAAATTGCAGATGCTGTCAACCCAATATTTAATATATTAGGTACGTTGGTGGGAATTTTCGCAATCCCCAGAAGGATAGATGACTTGTTCGATTAGATGAGATTACAACTAAATTCGCAGTGAAGGGCGGATTTGACAAGATGGTGTCAGAGATTTGTTGGGAAAAGACTGTAAACTAATAGATATAAATCATGCAAGCTGGAACCACCCCGAAAATAAGTCAACGCAATGGGCATAAGCCGACGAACCTGAGTTTATACCCAACTCAGGTTCTGGAGAAAAATGAAGAGTTCGACCCGAAACAGATACCAGTCGCTTTACGTAATACTGCAAAGACAGCTGGGCTCCAGTCCTGCAGAAGCATTCGCAGCCTCAGCCCTGAGTGAGTCAGGGCGCTATCAGAGCTTACTCAACCAGTTGCTAGAAATCGAAACAGAGATAGCCGCAGAATCAGTGCGATTTCAGCCAGATAGCCCCAATATAGAAGTGCTGCTAGAGAAGCGGGACTAGAGAAGCGGGAAAGGTTGTTACCGCTGATAAATAGGGAATCTGAAAGCATTCTGGGACCTCAGCAGTCGTCTGGTACGGCTAGAAATCTGGCACCGATTGCGGTAGCACTGAGCAAGCAATTGGTGCAAACGACTAACCAGTTGCAAGTGTTGCAGGTGCGATTGGGAGCCCTAGAGCAGGTAGAAAAAAGTCTCAAGGAAGAATTTAGCCTTATTCCGGCCTTGGCACGACAGTACACAGATTTACAGCGAAAATTAGTATTCGCCAATAACAGTCTGGATCGATTCCTCGCAACCAGGGAAACCTTGCAGATAGAAGCGGCTCAGAAAGCAATTTCCTGGCGAGTGATCAGCAAACCTTTTGAGCCAACAGGAACGATCTCGCCCAATATACCCAGGAACATGGCCTTAGGCGCGATCGCGGGGTTGCTATTGGGGATAGGAGCTGCATTGCTGAGTGAGCAGCTGGACAACGCATTCCATTCTCCTAACGAAATCAAAGAACTGACAGGACTGCCACTTTTGGGGACGATCCCATTCAAGCGGCGACTCCAACAATTCACCAAATCCCTAGGTAGCGGCTATAAAGCAAATCCCCAGAATTGGGAAATAGGCAATGGCAGCGTTATTACCCGATCAGGCTTCGGAGGACAACAGACTCAATTAACAAATGTCAACAGGAAGCATAATTACGGTTCATCACCATTTTTAGAAGCATTCCGCACGCTGTATACCAATATTCGCTTTCTCAGTTTGGATACACCCATCCGTTCCTTAGCGATCAGCTCCTGTTTACCAGCAGAAGGCAAATTCACAGTAGCGCTATTTCTAGCCAGATCGGCGGCGGCAATGGGTCAGCGGGTATTATTAGTAGACTCAGACATACGTAATCCTCAAATACATGAGAGGATGGGCTTACCGAATATCCGGGGTCTGAGTAATGTGATTACCACAGAGATAGACCCCAATGAAGTAATTCAGCGATCGCCCTTGGACGAAAACCTGTTTGTGCTCACAGCAGGTCAGATACCGCCAGACCCGATCAAGATCCTCTCGTCGAGAAAGATGCAAAACCTAGTCGAGCAATTCCAAAACGCCTTCGACTTAACCATCTACGACACCCCACCCAGTCTCGGATTAGCAGACGGCAGCATACTAGCTACCCGTGCCGATGGCATGGTTCTGGTGATAGGAATGGATAAAACCAGTCGTTCCGAGCTGAACCAAGTATTAGATAACCTGAAAATCTCCGACGTTTCAGTCTTAGGAATGATTGCTAACGGTGTTAAAGGACAGACAAGCGGAGCGGATTACTATTATCGGTACTACAGTCCTCACCGAGACTCTTAAAGCTATAATTGAATTGCATTTGTTAATGTATTTCATCTTGAATCCAGAAACCCGGTTTTTTCACCGGGTTTCTGGGCAGTGAATATGCTCAGAACTTTATCTCAAGTTTCCAAGTCAGGCTTGACTAGATAATAGCGATGCGATCGCCATTGATATCATTTGCGATCGACAATCTACCAATGTAGGAGGACTTTAGACAAATAGCTGGCGTTCAAAACCACCCAATACTTTTGAGCAATAATCTCGGCAGTAAAATTTGACTGCAGATAACTGCGACCATTTCTGCCCAGCATATCTGTAAGCTGGGAGTCCGAAGCCAAGCGTAGAATAAAATCAGCCAAACCAGAGCCATCCCCATTATCGAAAGCCTCACCGCAGCACAAAAACGGGCGTCTGTTGTTCGCGAACCAAAGTCACGATCGCCTTTAACAGCTGCATATTTTGCTCGAACTGCTGGTTGGGATCTATGGACGCAGCCGGAATCTCCGATGTGGGTGAATTGAGCTTTAATTTCCCGGCGATTCTCGGCCATGCATAGCGCGTCCAAGCTTCTTGGATTGCCAGTATTGGCCGTTGGTTGGGAAAATGGAGCGAGCCAACAGCATCACTGGTGCTGGTAGGCTGGAGCAGATCGTGGGTGCCAATTTGGATAATGACAGCATCGCTGCCAAAAGTCCCGAATTTCCGCAAATATCCTAATTGATTGCTAATCCCCCAAGAACCCGCAGAGGCGTTGAGGACTTCTGCCTGATGTCCAGATGCTGATAATTTATTCTTAAATAGTTCTGTAATCGTGCGAGGCTGATCCGTAGGATTGCCGCCATTGAGTACAGAGTCACCGGTCATCAAAATTCTTATAGTTCCTGGAGCCTTTTGGGGGGCGATCGGCTCCGATCTTTGAGAATATTGATTATACTCTATTTTTCTACCAAAGCGCCAAACTTTCTGGTTCGCTTGAAACCGATAGCCCGAGTTGGGGTCAGCTTGAACGAGAACGGGGTTTCCTAATCCGAAAGCTAGTCGCAGGCTTAATTCGGTCGCTGCCAATACCGCTATTATACCACCTGCTACTTTATATTTTCCTGACCATTTCATCTCTCAGATTCTCTGGGCTTGATTCCTTCGATACAAACTGAATCTGCATGTCTAATTTCTTTCTCAACTGCTGCAAATCGCGGGTCAGACCATTCCCTATAATTGCACCTACGAATATTAATAAAACCCTGTTTAGCCAAAGCATTTTTCAGGGATGGTTCGTCCCACATCCATTGGTGTCTGTGGTTGGAGAATGCGTCCCGAAGTCGGTGATAAAAACTGCGGCGGCTTCCTGTCCGATCCATGAATGATGCATAAAATCAGTGGCAGCTTTGGTTGCTAACTCCTTGTCAGACCTATTCTTGATGTAGGCTTCTATATATTTTTCTAGGTCAGGAACAATTATTCTTAATATGCCTCCAGGTTTTAAGTATAAATAAACCTTTTCTAAGGCAACATAAAAGTCAGCAATAATCAAGTGTTCAAAAACATGTGAGGCATACAGTAGGGTACAACTACCGGGAGCAATGCTCAGACCTTTTAGTAGATCGCCACACTTGGCTTCTTTTGACCAGTTTTGTCCCCCTATCATAGATACTAATGGTCGTCCAATCAGCGGAATTTTTGATATTTTCAAACTGGTGCCTCAATCAGCAGATCGGGACGCTTTTTATAATGCAGGCGAGAGAGAAACAGCACCACTGGCGTTTCTGGAGCTATGTTGTAGATTTGGCGTAGCTTCTGTGGAGCATCTGGCAATTCAATCTGCGGATCCACCCCAAAGGCAGGGTTATGGTGGGAGCAGTGATGCCAAGGTTACCCACGTCTTCTGCTTCACCGGCAGATGTACAATGGACTGCTGCGGCATGATTTAGATTATGGCGCTCTACGATTAAGGTATATAGTTGTTTTTTCCGCCTACTCTGGGCTAATGCCCAAGGCGCGAGTTGTCCCATAGTACGGACCGTGTAGGGAACTTTTTGCCAGCGGGCGATCGCCCCTGCACAGGTAGAAGCATAGGAAAACAGATAGTGGTTGTCCAGAATGTCATAGTCTCGTATATGTTGCCACAGCCAGCGAGTGAGAGCAACAGAAAAGAGAAAGCCTCTATCTCTCCCCCCTTTGCTGGGTGGAGAAAACAGAGGTAAAAACCAGACTGGCACTCCCTGATACTCCGTGCGCTGGTTTAATGGCACATCTAGCAGTTGATCGTTTTCAGCTCCATTATCGTGTGGTGGCAATTTCAGCGTCAACCCCACATTCCCTCAATGTTTTCACCAGATTTAGGGCTACTTTAGTGGGGCCCCCGCGACTGGGAGATAGGGAAGGGATAACATGCAGGACTTTCACTCACTACCTCCCATCAGATAGTTTTGCATTATTTCCGCTAAGGTTTGCTGAAAACGCTTCCTACCAAAAATATCAATAACTTGCTGCCGCAAGGCTTCAGGCTGATACATGATAGGATTGGCATAGGTGCCCTGTAATATCTGAATGATGGTTTGGGCGATCGCGCCTACATCATCTGGATTAACCAAAGCCCCCAGCTTACCATGACACAGGGCATCAATGGCCCCATCCTGGTTTCCTCCCAAAGTTGGTTTACCGCAGGCTAAGGCTTCCAGATACACAATACCAAATCCTTCTCCTTTGCTGGGCATGGCAAATACATCACATAAATTGTAGTGGTCGCAGAGTTCTGAGTCTGGAATAAAGCCAGCTAAGATGACGTGATGTGGCAAATTGAGTTGTTGAATCAGTTGTTCCACGCCGATCGTCCCCTTTCCCCACTATCAGATAGTACACCTGGGGAAGATTTTCTATTATAGTCGGTAACGCTCTGAGTACGCGGTCATAGCCTTTATATTGCTCTTGACTATCCAGACGCCCTACAGTTAATATAATCTTTTGATCGGGAGATAAACTATAGCGTTTCAGTAAGTATAGGGGTTTGGGGGAAATTTGAAAGCGATCGCGATCGAATGTGTTGGGCAGCAGTAATACTTTTTTTGGATCTAGATGTTGTTCTTGAAGGAGGCGATCTCGAGTGTAGCTGCTGACAGCAAGAATGCGATCTGCATTCTTGAGGGCTTTCTGTAAGGCGGGACGCTGAGTGTTCCAGCCTTCTACCCCGTGGGCGCGATCGCCCAGTAGGGAATCCCCCTCAAGCGTTTGAGCCAGTAAGCCGCTTCTGTAAAATTAAGATGAGTGGCAATGACTAAACTCGGATGCCTCCAGATCCCATATCCCAGCAGTTTAGCAGCGAATGTTGGCGTTCGTAAACTATGAGGGTAACGACCAGCAAAGTGAAATCGGGTATGGTTTAAAAAAGTCAAATTTGGTGACTTATCCGTATCATGCTTGAGAAAAACCTCATAATTACTATTTGGGTATAAACTCTGTAATGCTTGGAGTAAAAATGCCGAATATACTTGAATTCCCCCTTTAAATCCAAATCTATTAGGAAACCACAAGTGAAAATCAGTTTGTTTTGAAGGGCTTTTATCTGGCACTGATGCCTTCCCCCCTTACATTATTCTTAATATCTTTTTCTTGACAAACATCTTCGTCGATCTGGGTAACATCCTCGATAATACTCTGCGAACTGCTAGTTCCGTTTCATTCCAATACCGCTCGATCGCATTTATATCTTCCTCCTCTATCTCTAATATCCGTTTATGTTTAAAAATCGAATAAAGGGCGCAATCACTTAAATCTTTTTCTTGGAATGATTGGGGCTTTCTTGCTTTTATAAACACCCCTGGTTGTTCCGGATCTTTGTCTAAGAGGCTGTTTGAAAAGTACTTTTTGGTACCTCAAGGCGACCTGGAGCACCTATACTGAGTTGCTGAAAGCCTAATTATTGCGTTGAATATAAGTATGGTCAAAGTAGCAACTCTGACTTTTAAAACAACCTCTAAGACTTCTATAATCATATCTGCAAATGTCACTTCCATGTCCGAGACTTGATAGCGCCAGTAATCTGCTGACGCACTGTGATAAGCAAACCCTATGGATTCGTCGTGATCAGCAAAACACCATCAGGTTTCAAAATATTCTTAAAGTTGCTAGGGCGTGTCATCAATTAAGCCATATTACAGCTGCCGCGAGGTAGATGGCACCCAAGAAATTGCGAGCCGTTTTATCGTAGCGTGTCGCCAGAGCCCTGTATTGCTTGAGTTTTTGGAATAGATTTTCAATTAGATGCCGCCACTTGTACATTTCTTCATCGTATTCTCTGTGTTCTGTGCGGTTACTTTTTGGAGGAATGACAGCCATCCAATCCGCCTCTTTCAGGCGCTCGAGCACACGTTGTTCCGCATCATAGGCTTTATCTGCAAGCAGCGCGCCAATCTCACCGATTTTATCCAATAGCACGTCAGCGCCTTTCCCGTCGTGGGCTTGGCCAGGGGTAAGATGAAATCCTGTGGGATTGCCTTGGGCAATCGCAAGTGGCATGAATCTTTGTCGATAGTCCCCCTTTACTACGGCCTATGGCTTGGGTTTCGCACGTATCTGAGGGTGTTTTTTTTTGCACCCGCACGCTCGTTGATGGGCACGCAGGATGGTGGCATCAATCGCGGCGTATTCGTTATCGGCGTCTGAGGCCAAGACATCGAATACCTGCTTCCAAACTCCCTTTTCAGACCAACGGGTATGGCGGGTATGAACAACCCGAAAATCCCCAAAACACTCCGGTAAATCCCGCCAGGGAATGCCAGCACGATATCGATATAACACGGCAGAACACGAATAATCTATTGTTCTTGGCTGTAGCGCCTGGGTCACCCTCTTTACCAGGTAAAAGGTGTTCGATCCGTTCCCACTGGTCGTCTCGCAAGCCATAGCGTCTCATATCATGCCCTCTTGATTGTTATTGCTGGATAAGGACTCCATACCGTATCCATCTACTTCTGTCAAGCAATTTGATTGATGACACACCCTAATAACTTGGCGCCAATTCTTAACGTGTTCTATCACCTCTGTACAAATCAGTAGGTCAAATTTTTCCGCACCATAATGGGTAAGTAAATCTTCAGCTGCGCGCACGCTACGCGAACGAGCAGAAGATGGAAAGATACTATAGGTCCTTGTCCGAAAAAGACCGCAGGCGCTATGCGGCTATCGAAGCGCTCAAGCTGGGTCACGGCGGTATCAGCTACATCTGCTTAGTGCTGGGCTGTCATGCTCACACTATTCGGCGAGGGATGGAAGAACTATCTTCTGAGCAGGCTATGAGTGATGAGCGCATCCGTCAGCCTGGAGGTGGACGTAAAAGGGCCACCGATCAAATAGAGGGATACTTTGCATTTTTGCGTGTTATAGAGAGCCATACAGCAGGTTCACGCCCTGGATGAGTCGGCGGTGTCTGGAGCGTGCCGAGTCCTTCAGGACAAGAGCACGCGGAAGACGCAGATAAAATGGACGCATCCGCCCTTCATACGCCGACAATTTGTTGCTTGATGCTGGGATTTCAGTTAGTGTCACGGTAGTAGATCAATTGCTAGAAAAATACAACTTCCGTCGTCCTAAGGTCTTCAAGACCAAAGCCACTGGGGAGCATAAAGAGCGCGGCCCGAGCAATTTAAGAATATAGACTCTCTTGTGGAGAGCTATCAAAATGCTGGAAATCCAGTAATAAGTATGGACACAAAAAAAAGAGTTTATAGGTCAACTATATCGTGATGGGCTCTGCTTAACCCAAGAGAGAATCAATGTTTACGACCATGACTGGCCATCTCTGGCTCAAGGCAAGATAATTACCCATGGTTTATACGATCTCAACTACAAGGAGGGCTGCTAAGGCAATCTCCAAAGCGCGAACACCATCTTCAAGGGATATTAATGGAGTCGCTTTGCCTTCAATGCATTCCAGAAAATGGCGCATTTCATCTAGAAACATTGTATTTCGTTGAGAGTTCTGTGGTGCTGGGATACTCTCCCATTGCTGCTCAGTTGTTTGGTATAACTCCACCTGACTAGTCGCCTGATCCCAACTAATGGTGCCGCCTTCGCCTGCAATGTGCAAACGGTGGGACGGCGGACGTTGTATGTAGTCTAGATGTACGGTAGCGATCACCCCTGAGTCAAAGGTTAGCTGAATATCGGCCATATCTTCTACATCTAACTCCAAGATGCCGCCCTGTTGCGTAGTTGCCATGACTGTTGTTACCTCACCAAATAACCACCGCAGATAGTCTAGGGGGTGACATAGGGTAAGGATGATGCCACCCCCTAAATCAGCACGAGCGCTGTAGCTGTAGCGGTAATCTTCCCAAGGATGCCAGTCGGGTAAATATTCTCCCCAGTGAACGTGGGTATAGATCGGTTTGGCTATCGCCCCATTGTTGATTAATTCTCTGACTACACCTAAACCCTGATTAAACCGGAACTGAAACCCTACTAACACCTTTAATCCTTGTTTTCCTACAGTGGATAGCAATAAATTGACGCCATCAGAAGTATGAGAAATGGGTTTCTCAATGAACAGATGACATTGAGCTAGAGCTGTTTCTAAAGCAACACTCAGGTGTAGAAAAGTTGGATTCGCAATTATAGCTGCTTGGGGTTGATGAGCGAGGGCAGCTTGCCAATCAGTTTCACTGGGTATGCCTGCCAATTCTGATTCTGGTAGAGTATTCTTGTGAGTGCGATATAGAACAAAATTATGACAACCTAATGCTTGCAGATTGCGCAAATGACGACGACCTATTGAACCAATTATCAAAATTTTGCTAATTTTGTGATTCCTCTTGTTGTTCTGAAATCAATATTTATATTTGTTTTTCACTACGTGGATTACTATCTGTTCTTTTACTTATCACTTCCTCTGTTGATAAAACAACCCTCTTTACCATGGTTCTTTTGATGTCACTAAAAACCTAAATGATTCTACCAATATCTAGGCTAAATAACTTCGACTTAAACAACCAAATCTTCATATTGTACAGCCCTGGCTTTAATCCTAAGCAAGGCATCTGAAGCTGAATTTCATGGTCCCCTGGGGATAAATTAAGCGACTCGCCGTCTTTTTTGCTATTTACCCTAAATGCATGATCGCTCCCACCCGATATTTCCATGACTCCTATATCTACTACTACATCTTCTATTCTTTCGCGTGCTTTGCAAAACATACACAACCATGCTGATTCACCACTCACTGGTGCCTCTATAACATTCCCTTGAGAGTTCCTAAAATATAGTGAAGTAATATCTAGTCCTGAACTTTCTGCTTCTGATTTTTCGGTAAGCAATATTTTTCCTAACTCTCGATCGTCATTTACCTTGCTTAGAAACATATCTGCCTCATATTTTTTTATAATTGCATATGTTTCACCTGAGCAACTAAATTTCCCTTGTTGATATATATAGCATGATCGCATACCTTAAGAATTGGTTGAGGGTGGTCAGAAACCAGGATAAAAGTGACGCTATTTCTGCGTATTTCATATAACCGGCGATAACACTTAGCTCTAAACTTGATATCTCCCACCGATAATACTTCATCAATTAATAGAATATCTGGCTCTGTATGTATTGCACAGGCAAACCCCAACCGTGCCCTCATCCCAGAACTATAAGTCTGCACTGGCGCATCGATCGCCTCTTCAATCTCGGCAAAATCTACAACTGCCTCAAACCGCGAGTCGATCTCTTGTGATGACAACCCCAAAATCGACATATTCACATAAATATTTTCTCTGCCTGTCAGGCACTGGTTCCGTTAAGTGTTTGGGGTCTTGCTGCTGAATTTAGGGAATTACAGAGCAGATCGTATGCTCAATAATTGAGACCTTGATATTCCGGTTTCCAAGAGCCCTAACTTGACAGCAGGGACAACTTTAGTCGTGAAATGCACCGTACAAAGTTGTGGATGACCCAGAAGAAATCCAGGGTTCTTTGGAGATGTTGACGAGACTTCGCATCGGTGTTGGTTTGGCGACGGAAAGCCGAATTTCGCCGTCGCATTCAGGCATTGAATCCCTCAACATGGTTGGCATGAATCTCGTTTTCTACCACTTTCGTCTCTGTCTGAGGATGCTCAGGCACGGGAGCTTCATATTTCTTACGAGGACGACCCACTCGCTTCTTGGCTCCTTTATTCTTGAGTCTGACCCGTATTCCTTTAGGCAGAGGTTTGGGGGGACGACCGAGTTTGCCATCTCGGATCACCTCATGGCAAATGTCAAAGAGCAAATTACCATAACGCCGTTCCCCATCGGTAAACAGGCTAAGATCCTCGGTTTGCGAAATCACTTCAACCAAAGTATTTAAGGCTCGCTTAAACAGTTGTTGGTCTTTCGAGCCACAGTGCAACTCCCACAAAAAACGACTGGGCGGTGTCTTCCGCGTACTCTTGTCCTGAAGGACAAGAGTACGCGGAAGACGCCGGAGATCCCGACTAACAATCCTCCACCCTTGACTCAGAGCAGGCGGCTCATTTTTCTCCACCAATGTATAGAGTTCATCTCCTTCAATCATCAATTCTATAAACTGATGGAGCCAGGCAGAGAGCCTCAGAACTGGTTTGAGCTCCCCGAGACGGTCTTCCCAATCGATGACAGTTTTCTTGGAGACGTTAAAGGTTCGTGCGACTGCATTGAGACCCATCCCTTCACTCCTGGCTTTGAGAACTTGGATAATCCGACTTCAGGGAGTTCGTAGACCCGCTAAGTGGCCAAGGTTTCACTGTAGTAAATGTCACACGCCTGGCAATGGTGGATGGTGCGGCTACCGTTGTGTTGAGTCTCATAATGGTGGTGAGGGTGTACCTCTTCACTCCCACAACAGGGACAACACTGCGAGAATAGTTCCATAACACACCTCCAATTCCGGAAAAGTCTCAGCCTCTCTATGATCATCTATAATTCATAGAGGGCAAGCCTTTGGGCTATCCTGTTTAGCGGAACCAGTGCCGCCTGTCAAAATCGGATTAAATCCTGCTCCCAAGGCAATCAGTGGCGCTATCCTACCCCTTACCTTCACTGTACCAGTATCTGGCTTGATTAGACCACTAATAATTCTTAGCAGGGTAGTTTTCCCACTGCCATTCGGACCCACTAGCCCCAGTGCTTCTCCTCTACGAAGCTGAAAACCTACATTATTCACTGCCCAAAACTCTTGAGATCTTAGCCTGTCACTGTTTTTCCGAAGTCCTGTTAATTCCTTGGTAATGTCTTGAATGCCGTAGAAAAGAGAACTCTTCAAGTCCCGACAAAACTTTTTGGAGACTCCCGATAGTACCACTTCAGCCTCTTGAGACTTTTTAGTCACTTCTCTATCAGAAACACTAATCATCAGGAACTCATCCTTTCTACTATAAAGGGCATTGCTAATCGGTAAACTACCCAGCTAACCAACAAACCACCCAAAGCGATACCACTGGCTATCAAAAATCCCACTGAATCTGACACGACACCTCAGCCTAAGAATTGCGATCGGGCTCGATGTCCGCTTCTCGCAGTAATTGTTCTAAACGTTTAGCAAGTTGACGTTCCTGTTCAAGTTGTTCTGACACAATTTCCTTAGCCTGACGTTCTTCGAGCAATTCCTGCTGAACCCTTTGCAATTGCTGGTTCACTTGCAAATAATCAGCAAACGGTTGACCCTCTGGACGATACAACACCAGGGTGTCCGATGACAGTTCAAAGCGAATTCCCAACCGAGGAGAAACCCAACCATTCATCTCATCAATCACATCTAACCAAGCATCAGAACGCGACCATCCCTTTAAGCTATTTTTCTTGGGATCGTAGAGATAGTATTCTTCCACCCCATAGCGATCGTAAAATAACAACTTCCAGTTCATTTCCTTAGTGGTATTCCCTGGAGAAAGAATCTCAAAGACCACTTGGGGGGCGATATGATTCTCTTTCCACTGTTTATAAGAACCTCGATCGCCTTTTTCGACACCAAACACTACCATTATATCCGGGGCTTGGCGCAATTTATTATTCCCTTCCACTGGATACCAAAGCAAATCTCCAGCCACGAAAACTTTACTGTTGTCGGCAAATAACCAAGCTAAATTGTAATAAATGACTGTAATCCAACGAAATTGAATGGTCTTATCTGCCATTGGTTGTCCATCACTGTCAGGATAAATGATTTCGGCATCGGTTTGGGGCTGCAATTGTGTGACCATATTTAATTAACTCAATGTAGAATAGACTCATAGCACACCAAAACTATTTGTATACTATCTTACCACAGGGATTCAATTAATTACCTCCTATAAGAATCAAGGGCGACCAATAGGCTGGATGGCGATCAACTTCACTCAGCTTTGCTTGCTGCAGACTTGCACTCATCCCCTGCTTGAGATGCTGATAAAATGCGATCGCCATCTCCCCACTTTGCCGATCCGCACTTGGCCAGAGACTGGCGATCGCCTCTTTCGCCCCCGCTTGTTCCCACAAATAAGCAAATCCTGATATTTCGGGCCCGGCGGTTTGGGGGATAATAATGCTAATCAGTTCTGTTTTTTACAGTCCCAGAAGTGCTGCCTCGGCAATGGGGAAGGTTTGGTTATTTGCAAATAGCAAGGTATTCTCTTCCATGCCTAAATTGGGACAGCCTCCAGGTTGGAAACAACCGTGAGTCTCCAGGTGCAGAAACCGATATCGGGGCCCTTGACTTTTGAACCGGTTGAGAGTCGGTTGACTGCCAATATATGCTTTACTATTGGGAAAAATTCTGCTGATTTCCCGGGCTGTTACTTCTGGCAGATTAACCGACGATGGCAAGGGGTTTCCAACTGCAAACACATATGCATTTCTTTGCATCAGCAACCATAAGGCCCCGCTACCCCACAGCAGCAGCAATGCCCCACTCACGATGATGCCTGGTTTCCGCCACAACCAAATTGCCGCGCTGCCCAATACGATCACTACCACTAGAGATATAATGATTGGTGAGGAGATCGCGCCTATCTGGACCATCTCATTCGCCTCTGTCTGTTCCCAAGTCCGACCCCCTACCCGAGTCAGATAGTTGACGGGATATTTCTCGATCAGGTATTCGCTGCCCGAAGCCCGATCGCACTCTTTCCTTGACTCACTTTCACAGAGAGTTTCCCAGGGAATATCCCCCAACTTTCCACTCAGGATAATACTCAGTTGCTGGGGTGCTTGAATTTCCCCTGCCACTGGACCCATCAATATCTCGTATAATTTAGCGCTGGTTTCCCGATATTTTCTGTCTTTGGGGTCTGACAATTGCTGGCGGTAATCTTGCAACAACTGGTCGAATTTTTCTGGCTTTATATTTTCCTTGATAACATTGATTCTCTCTTTTGTCAACACAAAAATTGCCAGAATCGAGGAGACATTTTCTACTCCGGTTAGCAAAACTGGATGCACGATCAGCGTCTCCCGAACGCGCTAATCGCACTGTCCGGGAGACGCTGAAGCCCTTCCTGGCGGGATCTTCGAGAGCAGCTGTTCGCTCTTAATCGGAGTGGTATATAATAGTTCTGCTACTTCTGGGAATTGACTGGTGATCGCCGCCTCTTGCTGGGACAGTGATGCTTTTAAGTCTCGCAGTTTTTGGGCTACTCCTGAATCGAAATTCTCTGCTAACTGTTGTTCCCGCAAATCTATTTCCTGATGTTCGGCCTGCCACTGGGCCATTGCTGCTTCTGCTTCCGGGTTCGCCACCCGCCCATTAATCTTCCGGAAGTAGTCAGCTAGCTCTACAATAGTAGCTAGGTTGACCCATTCATAGGCCCGATCGGGTTGCTTTTCTTCGATCAGCATATCCAGCAGCGAGATCAGCAGTTTGCGGTATTCTTTTGACTCTGATATCCCTGCCTGTCCCATCTGTAAACTAATTGTTACAGCTTCTTCTAAAACCCAGATCGCCTCTGCTGGTCGGTCCAATACTTGGTAGACGATCGCCATATTTCTCAGAGTCTTCACAATGCGCGATCGCACTCCCACTTCTCTGTCTACTACCAATGCTTGCTGAAAAAACTCCAACGCCTGTTCCGGTTGTCCCAAGTCTCCGTAGACGGCGGCGATATTATTCAGAGTCGTCGCCACCACCGATCTATCTTCCAACTTTTGGGCGATCTGCAAGGCTTTTTGGTAGAATTGTAACGGCCGTTCTGGTAGTTCCAAGTCCCCGTACATTGCAGCCATATGATTCAGGGTAGCAGCTTCCCTTTCTGGGTCCGGAAGTTGCCTGATTATCGGTAAAGCTGCTTGCAAGAACTCCAATGCTTTATACCTTTGCCCGATCGCTCTATAGGCCACGCCGATATTATACAGCGCCTCTACCTCTCCCGGGCGATCGCCCATCTGACGGCGCAGGGGCAAAGCGCGGCTAAAGTAATTCAACGCCTGCCGATCTTTTCCCAGATTTCTGTATGCTGCACCCAGTCCCGTCAGGGTCGCTGCTTTTGATGACCGATCCCCTACTTGTTTTAATATCGACCAAGCTTGCTGGTAATGGGACAACGCCTTCTGAGATTCTTCCCTATCTAAGTATACCGCCCCCATATTACTCAAGGCGATCGTTTCTGAGATGCGATCGCCCACTTCCCTACTTATTGGCAAAGCTTGATTGTATAATTCCAGCGCCTTTGTTGCTTCCCCCAGCTTCTTATATACCCAGGGCAAGCGCAAGAAAAATTGTGCATGTGGTATGGAGCCACGAAAATTGCGAGTGGACTGTGCCCTATTCGCACTCCTTGAAGGAAATCATTCTCATTATAGTTGATAATAGATGCCCCAAGCATGATTCTTGCGCTTACCCTGCTTATATACCGCCTCGATATTATTCAGCGTCCTCGCCAACTCTCTGCTGGTTCCATTATCTCTTTCAATTGACAGTCCTTGGTTGTAATATTCTAACGCCTCTTGCCATTTTCCCTGTTCGTAGTAGATCGTACCCATAGCATTCAGCGTCGAAGCTTCTGTCGATCGGTCTCCCAACTTCTGAGACATCAGCAACAACTTTTTATAGGACTACAACACCTTTGAAGCTTGTCCCAGTTCTTTCTGTAGCCCCGCGATCTGCTTGAGAATCTTTACTTTTTCTGCTGCATTTCCCAATTCTTCTACTCTTTGACTGGCTTGGTTATAGTCAATACTCCGGACAGTTTTTAGACCCTATTTCGACCACAACACAAGGGTTGCAGCCAAAATCGCCTTATTTTTTTCAATGTCTGCCCCAGGGCTAACTTGCCTAAAATTGCTCTATCGAGCAAAGGCTGACGCTGCGATGCGCGAGGGGTAGTGCGAGTAGCGCACCTCGAGTGCATCGCAAGGCTTGCAGCTACGTACAGCCAAAACGGTCCGGACTATTGTTATAGTAACTCAATGCCTTTTCTAGTTTCCCGCAAATGAAGCATTTAGACCAACCGAATGCGCCGACAGTATCACAAGAAAATTGCGTGATATAACATATTATCACCCATGTCAAGTGATACTGGCTTTCGATATCTCTGCCGGTGCTCTTGTCCCAGGGTCTATGGACAGCACACAGGAGACATCGGCGATAGGTACCCATGGCTGCGCCCCCAGCGCAGCGCTAGGTTGACAAGTGGCTGTACCGACGAGCGGGAGAGTGTAGTTGACAAGGCCTAATGGCCACGAAAATGGTGGTTATCAATGGTCAAGAAACTGGCAAGGGGGTTTGTAGAAATGGCCTGCTGTTTCCAGCAGTGAGACGAGAAGACTCGACTCGACTATCCCAGGAGTGCTTCTTAGATTTGGTTTACTACAACACTCTACAGGGTGGATAGCTTTCGGACCAACTCCCTTTTCAACTGGCTGTCGTAATACATATGTATTACGACATGACTGTATATGTTACATAGTGAATTATAAAAATTATTCTCAAAACTGTCCGGACTATTGTCTTATGCTAATCGCTTTTTTGCCATCCTAAACGGGTTGGCTGTTGATAAACTCGCTTTAATGTGTTAACATCTCTAGCAGAAATCTCTGGAGGATAGCGCACCTGAGAAAAATACATGACATCCCTCTGGTCAGGAGAATGTCCCCATATTCCCAGAGCATGACCCATTTCGTGACGTGCCGTTGCTGTCGTGTACTCAGATGTCTGGTTCGGGCTTAACCAGATAATAAACTTATGTGACAAAATCCCGGATGCATTATAATATAGCTCAAAGCGAGTTGACCCAGCCCGCACTCGACCTAACTCCCCGTTAGGGCCCAACTGCAACGGCGGATTTTTGCGCTTAACGATTATATCTGCCATTTCTTGCCGTTCTACTACCTTTAAGGGCAAATAAACTTGCCATTGGACTACCCCAAGCCATACCGCCTTTCGCCATTCTTGCCCGCGACCATCTCCCGATGATGAGTCTAGATAGATTTTAATCGGAAAGGACGACCATACTAGATAACCTACCTCGCTTGGCTGCACTCGCTCAAAATAATCGCCACTCTCTTTTTCCGAATGCCATTGGGCCAGACTGGGCGGTAGCGGATGGGCTACAAGAGGTGGTTTTGGTCCTTCTGTCGCCCGGAGACTATTGCTGGACAGATGCGGAAAATGACTGGCGATCGCTAGGATACAAGATGCGATCGCCACTCCTAAAATCAGCCATAACTGCCGCATTAACCTAACCAGTTAGCGCTCAAAATCACGGTTAAGCCTATAAACATCACCGTCAGGGTCCAGGTAATGCGGTTGAGAGCAGTTTCGGCACTCTTAGTACTGGTAAACAGTTGAGCTTGTCCGCCAATACCGCCGAGGCCATCTCCTTTAGGGCTATGCAGCAATACTAAGACGATCAAACCCACGGCCGACACGACCCAAATAATTTCTAGGATGTTGTTAACATTCATAGGTTAGTGGTTAGTTGTCAGTGGTTAGTGGTCAGTTGTCAGTGGTTAGTGGTCAGTTGTCAGTAGTTAGTGGTCAGTTGTCAGTTGTCTTAGAGGTGGTCAACCCACAACTGACAACCCACAACTGACAACTTACCGGGACAGTCGCACCGGAGAACGATTCTGTTGCACTTGATAGGCAGGTAATCGCAACATCGATTTACCTGTCATTTCCAAGGGCTGCGGTAGCCTTAAAATCTCCAGGATCGTCGGCGCGATGTCGGCTAAACGACCATCACTCCTGAGACCGACTTCAGCCCCATGTCCTGGGATTTTTAGTCCTTCCCCTTCTATCAGGATAAACGGAACTGGGTTGGTTGTGTGAGCTGTCCAGGGGTTACCCGCAAAGTCAAGCATCAGTTCCGCATTGCCGTGGTCTGCTGTAATGATTACTGTTCCTCCTACTCGGTTGACTGTTTCCACTAGCTGTCCCAAACATCGATCTACTGTTTGTATGGCTTGGACTGCCGCTGGTTGTATGCCTGTGTGACCTACCATGTCCGGGTTGGCGTAGTTGATCGCTATCAGGGAGTATATCTGTTGGGCGATCGCAGCACAGGCTTCATCTGTTACTGCCGCTGCGGACATTTCCGGCGCTTGGTCGTATGTTGGCACTATCGGACTTTGGACCAGATAGCGGTCCTCTCCAGGAAAGGGTTCCTCTAAACCGCCATTGAAGAAATAGGTCACGTGGGCGTACTTTTCCGTTTCTGCAGTTCTAAACTGTCGCAGTCCATGCTGGGCTATCACTTCTCCCAGAATATTACTCAGGTTCTGGGGTTCAAAGGCTACTAAGACTGGCAAACTCGGATCGTACTGGGTAAAGGTGACAAAGGTCAAAGGCTCAAGAAGCTCTCGTTCAAACCCTGTAAACTCCCGGTCTACAAAGACTTGGGTCAGCTGTCGGGCCCTGTCTGGGCGGAAGTTAAAGAATACCACCCCGTCTCCGGGTTCCACTGCAC
This sequence comes from uncultured Hormoscilla sp., assembly GCA_963921275.4. GTDB lineage: Bacteria > Cyanobacteriota > Cyanobacteriia > Cyanobacteriales > Desertifilaceae > Hormoscilla. Next base: position 1,929,634 of record OZ001293.3, read on the forward strand.
CGGGGGCTATCCGCGTCGGCACCACGAACTCATCTGTCACTCCCCCATTATAGGAAGCCTGCAATACCTCTACTGCGCTACCATCGCATCCTGGACCATCGGTAGTCATCAGGTCGTAGGCTTTTTGGATCCGGTCCCAGCGTTTGTCCCGGTCCATTGCATAGTAACGACCGCTGAGGGTGACGATGCGCCCGACTCCGATTTTTTCTATATAGTCTTGAATGCGTCCGATCGCCTTCACGCCATCAGTAGGATAAGTATCCCTACCATCGGTGATCGCGTGGATGCAAACCTGGGAAATCTCCTGAGCTGCTGCTATATCCAGCAGTCCCAATAAATGGTCCAGATGGGAATGTACGCCCCCTTCCGAACACAGCCCTACTAAATGTAGCTTACCGTCGCGGGCGCGAATTTCACCCCATAGTTTCCCTAGGGCGAGATTCTCGGCCAGGGAACCATCTTCTACTGCATCTGATATCCGGACTAATTCTTGCTTGACTATCCGCCCTGCGCCGATATTCACGTGACCCACTTCCGAGTTTCCCATTTGACCCTCTGGTAGTCCCACATCTTTGCCTGATGTTCTGATTAAGGTATTCGGATAAGCCGCCCAGAGGCTATCCATTACGGGAGTTTTCGCGGCGGCAATAGCGTTTCCCTCACTAGCTGAGCGGTAACCCCAGCCATCTAAAATGACTAGCACTACAGGGGATACAGGTGCTTGCGTCATACTCGTTCACCAAGCTTTACGTCTAATTTCTCCCGCCCATCTTACCATTAGATTCTGCTTCTGACTTGCAATACTTGCTACACGGACAAAATTAGGAGGCTATGGCCCCGTAGGCAAGCAGGTTCTGGTAGTTCCTTCGATGTCTCCTGGTGCTGCCGAAACGTGGGAGCGCGGTTGAGCACTACCCACGTTTCGGCAGCGCGCTAAAAGCATAACTGGTGGGGAGACATCTTTGTGAGATTTAATCTTTCCTTGGAGGAGCCAAGGAAATAAATAAGTTCATGCATATGCTCTGTGAAGTGCCTTTAGAGAAGACAGCTCAAGAAAGCTCAACTCCGTGGCTGTGTCCCTTAACAGGCATGAGACGATAGTATCTCATGCCTGTTAAGGGACACAGGTTGCTGGCCCTTGACTGTTGTCTTGCTGTTTTAGCTTTCCGGACTGGCCGTGAAAGATATCTCTGCTCCTTGCTCTTGTCCCAGGGTCCATGGCTGCGCCACCCATCGCTGCGCCACCCATCGCTGCGCCACGCTACGCGCTACGCGATACGCGAACGGCACACAGGAGACATCGCCTCCGCATCGTGCTTAGCATCTTTTTGTCAATATCGGTGGTCAGCCATCGAACTTGCACCACATAACCGCCCTTGCCATTGTGCTCAAAGAGCATTTAGACCAACCGAATGTGTCGACAGTATCACTTGACAATTGCGTGATCTAACATATTATTACCCATGTCAAGTGATACTGGCTGGATCCTCACAGACCACACCACCGCTGTATAAAGCTGTTCGATATCTCTGCTCCTTGCTCTTGTCCGGTGGTGACATGGCTGCGCCCCCAGCGCAGCGCTATCGGCACACAGGAGACATCGACGCCGTTCAATAAGGTTTTAGTGCGATTCGTTCTAGTCTAACGTGGTCAAACACGGAACACTAGCCTAGGAAACTAGGAACTCTGGTCATCATGGGGGTTAAATTCCCCTCCCCCAGGTGCGGGGGTGACACCGGTCCTCAGTGCTGCGGGGCAACATCACCGTGGTGCCGAGCGAGGACTTAAATGTAGGATAGCTCCAAGCCTAATGGGGTGACTCCGCTAGGAAAGAGGCTCAAGGTTAGAGCAGGCAAATCTCTGTAAGTATCGTAATCAGTAACCAGCTCTAAGGCTTAATGCGCTGGCCCAAAAGGGAATGCAGTTCGCGTATCAATGTTTGACATTCATTGATATCGTACCCGAAATAACTGCCGGTATAAAGGAGAGACCTAAAAGCCTCGTGAAATGATACCAGGGAACGAAGTAACCCCTCGTGAGCTGTCCATCAGGACCAGTCAGATGTGAAACGTATGCCACGAGTGGGAGAGATGGCCCGAGAAGCTAATGCCTGGGCAACGCCTGGAGCATGCCTTGGTGTCTGGAGCACACCGAGTCCTTCAGGACAAGAGTGTGCTCCAGACGCCAAAGTCCTTCAGGACAAGAGCCCGGTGTCTGGAGCGTACCGATGGCGCTACGCTGGGCGCGCAGCGCATGTCCTTCAGGACAAGAGTACGCGGAAGACACCGGAGCGGAAGACGCAGGTAATGCCTATGGATATGCAGACGCGGGTCGGTGATACCAGGAAACTACTGAGATAAGTAGTCCTAAAACGACACGGAGCCCGTCCGAAACGTGAGTGGAGGATTGAGGAATGTTTAACTGGTAAAACGGATGAATAAATTGGTGATACTAAAGGTTTTCCGGCAGCGCCACTCACCAACCAGGAAAGGGGCAAACAGATAAGTAGTAGTGCGATTCGTTCTAGTCTAACGTGGGCAACTACGGAACGCTAGGCCAGGTCCAAACTGGTAACTCTGGTATTCATGGGGGTTAGATTCCCTCTCTCCAAGTGTGGGAGTAACACCGGTCCTTAGTGCTGCTGAGTCACATCACGGTGGTGCGGAGCAAGGACTTAAATGTAGGATAGCTAGCAGCCTAAGCTAGTGACGCCGCTAGGAAAGATGCTAATGGCTAGAACAAGCGAACCTGTGTACGCCTCGTTATCTAGAACCAGCGAAATAAGGCTTAAAGCGCTGGCCCAAAAGGGAAATGGTAGTTTGTGCTGGTTCTTGCACTTGGCCAGTATCGCACTCTAAGAACTCCCGGGGTATAGCAGGGGCCTAAAAGCATCGTGAAATGATACTAGGGAACGAAGTAACTTCTCGTGTGCTGTCTAGATTGGACAAGTTAGATGTAAAGCGCAAGCCGCGAGGGGAGAGATAGCCCGAGAAGCTAATGCCTAGGGTAACGCCTATGGATATGATGGGGTGTTCCTCATCCAGCTGACGCGGGTTGGTTAAAGTAGGAAATCTTGGGTAAGAGTATCTCTAAGACGCCGGAGGCCTCTCGAAGGTTGGATGACTGGTAAAACAGACTTGGAAATGGTAATACTAAAGGTTATCTGGCAGCGCCGCTTACCAACCAGGAAAGGAGTGAAATCGCATGAGATGAGGGACAAGTGGAGCAATTTGTAGTAATCCTAGTAGTGACAATGCCCTACTTGCCAGTAGCCGGATGCGGTGAAAGTCGCACGTCCGGTTCCGAATGGGAGAGTTAGGGGGTGACCCCTAGCTCGACCCCGACTAGGGGCAACGGGAGTAATCCCTAGTAATCCTACTCATGACAAGAGCCTGGTACCCAGTAGCCGTGTGCGGCTCCAGTCGCATGCACGGTTCCGAACGGGAGGGTTGGGAAGTGATTCCCAGCTTGACCCCTAATTCAACCTTACCAGCGTAGCCTATAGCCGCGACGAAGATATCTCTGCTCCTTGCTCTTGTCCCAGGGTCCATGGCTGCGCCACCCATGGCTGCGCCACCCATGGCTGCGCCACCCATGGCTGCGCCACGCTACGCGATACGCGATACGCGCTATGCGATACGCGGACGGCACACAGGAGACATCGTCGTCCCCTTCTTTTCTGTGGTCTGATGCACTTCTTACTTTTCGATATCTCTGCTCCCTTGCTCTTGTCCCAGGGTCCATACGGCTTGTGCTCTTGTCCCCGGCCCCGGGGACATGGACGGCACACAGGAGACATCGGCGATAGGTACCCTCTGACAAGTGGCTGTACCGAACACAGGAGACATCGTCGTCCCCTTCTTTTCTGTGGTCCGATGCACTTCTTACTTTTCGATATCTCTGCTCCTTGCTCTTGTCCCAGGGTCCATACGGCTTGTGCTCTTGTCCCCGGCCCCGGGGACATGGACGGCACACAGGAGACATCGGCGATAGGTACCCTCTGACAAGTGGCTGTACCGACGAGGGGGAGAGTGTAGTTGACAATGCCTAATGGCCACGAAAATGGTGGTTATCAATGGTCAAGAAACTGGCGTTGGGGTTTGTAGAAATGGCCTGCTGTTTCCAGCAGTGAGGCTAGAAGACTCTCTGAGACTATCCCAGGAGTGCTTCTTAGATTTGGTTTACTACAACACTCTACAGGGTGGATAGCTTGGAGACAAACTCCCTTTTCAACTGGCTGTCGTCATACATATGTATTACGAACTCTGACTGGATATTAACAATAGTTAATTATAAAAATTATTCTCAAAACTGTCCGGACTATTGTCAGTAGGATAGCAGAAACAATGATTAGTCGATGCGCGAGGGACAGTGCGATTAGCGCGTCCCGAGTGCATCGTAGAGTTTTGGGCGATCGCGATGGGATTGCCCAAAACTGGGCCGAAATGCCGGACGACCCTTCTGGCCCGCGACCTGCAAACTCAACAACGCCTTATCCCTGGAAGCACATCTTACCGCTGAACTGACCTTCAGCGAAAGCGAACTCAAACAGATCGCTAAGGGGTGCATCTCACGCCTCCTCGTATTGTCACGCCACCCAGGTGAGAAGAAACCGGGTTTCTACGAGTTATCCTGCTCACGGGGCGATAGTTTGTCAAAGAAACCCGGTTTCTGGCCCTCACGAGCGCGCCCCCGAGGTATTGGGTTAGGAATCCCTATTTCTGCGATCACAAAATTGTAATTATTTTGTTTCACTTACAAGTTAACTTACTGACCTGCTTTTCTTGCTTCTTCCACCCAGCGATCGAACAGTTCTTGATGATTAGCCACCCACTCTTCGGCATGGCGACGGATATCTTCTGGTGTATCTTCACCATTGTAGATCCGCAAGTTCTGGGCGCTGACATCTGCAATGGGAATCTCAACCAGTTCAAAGAAGCGTCGCACTGCTGGGTTGGCATCCAGAAATTTATGAGAAGCTAATATTTTCTCCTGATTGATGGAAAATCCCATGGTTTTTCCATCAATCACGGCTTCTTTAATCTCTTGAGGATGTTTTTCTGGGAAAGAGGTGAAGGGCACTCCCAGCCATACCACATCCTCCCCATTCTTCAAAACAGCATTCTGCCATGAGGGAGTCCAGCTATAATAGAGAATCGGCTTTCCTTCCTTAAAACGGGCAATAGTGTCCCCGAGCAAGGCAAAGTAACTCCCCCGTTCCTGTTCGACAGTCTCCTGGAGATCGTAAGCCTGTATATGGTGCTCTATAATTAATTCACAATACCAACCCGCATTGCAGCCGATTAAGTTAGCTTTTCCATCCCCGTCCGTATCAAATTGTTTGGCAATCTCTGGTTTTTTTAGGTCTGACAGGTTGGTTATCTTATATTTATCTGCCGTTTTTTTATCGATTACATAACCTTGGAGACAATTGTCAACTATCACCCCATCACGGGACAATTTCTCATCCCCCCCTGCATTTTCAAAAAAGCTGTCCTGCTGTGGATACCAGTGATTAGCAGCATAATCAACATCGCCATTAGCTACAGCTAGGTGCAGGCTTGGAGGCGGGAGTTGTAAGCCTGTTTCTATCTGATATCCGAGTTTTTCCAGACCAATATTAACAACTTCTGTCTGGAATATTTCTTCTTGAATGTCGTAACCGTAGCTTATTCTCATTCCAGTATCTGGGTTATCACTAGCTGATTCGGGACTGCAAGCGTGAGCCCCTGTCAGTAAGGTCGCTAGGACTGTGGCCAATGCTAGTTTTTTGGCTTTCATCTGCTGATTTCCTCTCCCTTCTTGGTACTTAATAGTGGTAGCAGGGCCCCGATCGGCCCGCGCTCTTTCCAAGATAGCTTACTATTGCTGGATTTAGTAGCCGCCTGGGTGATGCGATCGAGCATCACTGCCACCAGCACAATCCCAATCCCACCCGTAGAGGCAAGTCCAATATCTAGTCTACCAATTCCCCGCAAGACCATTTGCCCTAAACCTTCGACAGCAATCATCGACGCTACCACCACCATTGATAGGGCCATCATAATCGATTGATTTACACCTGCTAGGATAGTTGGCATTGCCAGAGGAATCTGTGCTTCCCACAGCACTTGATTGGGCGTCGAACCAAATGCCTGGGCCGCTTCCACAACTTCTGGAGAAACTTGTCTGATGCCAATATTAGTCAGGCGAATCAGAGGCGGTACGGCAAATATAAAGGTGACGATCACTCCCGGTACTTGACCAATTCCAAATAGCATCACCACTGGCACGAGATAGACAAAGGTCGGCAGGGTTTGCATGGCATCCAGTATCGGTCTAATTATCTGCTCTACCTTGTTACTCCTGGCACAGGCAATGCCTATGGGTATGCCTACTATCACGCATAATACCACAGCTGTGATTACCAGGGATATGGTCACCATTGACTCTTCCCAAACCCCCAAAAATCCCACAATTACCATGGCTATATAGCTAAATATTCCCACCCCTCGTCCAGCTATTTGCCATGCCAAAATCCCGACAATGATGATAAATATCAGCGGCGGTATCGCATTCAAAACTGTTTCTATCCCTTCCAGACCAATACTCACTGGCCAGCGAATTGCTTGGAATACTGGTCGAAAGTTTTCTACCAGAAAATTTACCCCTGTTTCTATCCAGTCCCCCACAGGTAATTGATACCATTCAAAGGGATTTAAAACGCTTCCTTGCGGTAATGAATACAAATTAAACTTGTTCATTTTTTTTGACAATGTTCGCAAAAACGTCTGATTGTTCTACCACTCCTGCTAATTTTCCCTTACTATCCACTACCGCGATCGCCTCTCCCTCTTGGCAGAGGTGAAAAATTTCCTCTAGCTTAGTTGTCTTATCTACCTTGGGGAAATCTCTTGCCATCGCCTTGGCAATATCATTTTCACCCACTTCCAGGGCCTTGGCAAGTCTAGCTGCTGTCACTAATCCTACTGGTTTGCCATCGCCGTCAACCACGTACTTCTGTTTGCGCTCTTCTGCGCTCATTTCGATCGTGGCTGCCTTAACCGATTTACTCTCTAGTATAAATGAATTGGGATTGCGGGCGATCGCGCCTACTTTAATTACGCTAGCGCGGTTAACATCCTTAATAAATGCTTTAATATAGTCATCAGCTGGTAAAGTAATTATTTCTTCCGGGGTTCCCAACTGGACCACATATCCATCCTTCATCACCGCTAGGCGATCGGCCAGTTTCAGCGCCTCTTGAATATCGTGACTAATGAACACAATTGTTTTCTGCAATTCCTTTTGCAGTCGGATGAGCTCATCTTGCATCTCCCGCCTAATCAGAGGATCCAGAGCCGAAAACGCCTCATCCATCAACAATATGGGAGCATCTGTTGCTAATGCACGGGCTAAACCCACCCGTTGCTGCATTCCCCCACTCAGTGCCGATGGATAGTAGTCCACCCACTGATTTAAACCGACAACCTCTAAAGTCTCCAAAGCTTTTTGTCGGCGTTGGTTTTTTTCTACACCCCGCACCTTCAAACCATAGGCCGCATTTTCTGCCACTGTTTTGTGGGGAAACAGACCAAATCTCTGAAATACCATTGTCACTTGCGTGCGACGCAACTCCCGCATCCGTTCGGAACTGACATGGGCTATATCTTCGCCATCTATATAGATATGGCCGCTAGTCGCAGGAATTAGACTGTTAATGCAGCGCACCAATGTTGACTTTCCCGAACCCGATAGCCCCATGACCACGAATAATTCCCCCTCACTTATTTCCAGAGAAACATCCGCTACCCCAACTACATTTCCCGTCGCCTCTAATATATAATCTTTCGTCGCACCATCTCTAAACATTTTCAGGGCTTTCCGAGGATTCTTTCCGTAGATTTTGATCAGATTCTCGATGATTATTTTCGGTTTACTGCTCTTCATTGTTATATTTAGTATACTATAGTTAACTCAGTCTAGTGATGGGAGAATGCTATGTTTGGACTCGGATGGCCCGAAGTAGGTGTAATTGCCATAGCTGCTATTGTCATTTTCGGTCCCAAGAAGATTCCCGAGATGGGAAAAGCCTTGGGCCAAACTTTGCGCGGCTTCAAGGATGAGATGAACAAGCCTGAAACCGCCGATACCCCGTCCCTTGAGACAGATAAGGAAGTCTAACATCTCTTCAAGAAACCGGGTTTCTCTTCTACAAGATAAAACCCGGTTTCTGGTTATTGGTCCTAATCCGATCTCTTCGATTTATCCCGATTTTTCGCGTAGCGTTCCTGGGGCTGTCGGGCCTCTATCAAGCGAATGGCACGGCTGACTATTTCGGGCAAAACTACCACGAGACTGTCCTTGCTGGCCATATCCAACGCCGTCTCGATCGCCTCTGCTTCATCCAGAATTGTTTCATACCGACAATCACTCTGAGTTGCTTTTATCCCCTCGGAGATCAAATCTGCTGCATCCCCCCGCGGACGGCCCCGGGTATCGTCATCTTCCTTGACAATAATCCGATCGAACATTTGGGCAGATAGCTTGCCCAGGGTGAAGAAATCTTCGTCCCGACGATCGCCCGGTCCTCCCACCACCCCAATCCGTTCTCCAGGCCAATTGCGGACAAAACCCGCCAGGGCTTCGTAAGAATGGGGATTGTGAGCATAGTCGATCAGGGCACTAAAGTCACCCAGATCGAACAGATTCATCCGTCCGGGGGTCTGGGCCGTCGAGGCCACAAAGCTGCTTAAAGCTGCCCGAATATGCTCGATCTCCACTCCCTGGGCAAAAGCTGCCAAGCATGCAGCCAAGGCATTAGCAATCATAAAGGGCGCCCGGCCTTTCATGGTCAGGGGCACCTGGACCGCCTCTTCTATCCGCAGCTTCCAATCCCCTTGCAAAATTGACAGATAACCCTCTTCATATACTGCTGCCAAACCGCCCTTTTCCACATGCCGTTGCAGTATCTGATTGTCTGAGTGCATTGAGAAATAAGCCACCTTCCCCTGCAACCTTCGATGCACTCGGGACGCGCTAATCGCACTGTCCCTCGCGCATCGATTAGCCATCCCCTACCACCAAAGGATCGTCGGCATTCAGCACTGCATAACCGTTTGGCCTTACCGCTTCTGCCACCACTGCCTTCACTTGAGCCATTTGCTCAATGGTATCTATATCTCCCAGGCCCAGATGGTCAGCTGCCACATTCAGCACGACCCCGACATCATGCCCATCGAAGGCCAGGCCACTCCGGAGAATCCCACCCCTCGCCGTCTCCAGCACCGCTACTTCTATCGTTGGGTCTTTGAGAATCAACTCAGCACTCTGGGGACCAGTATTGTCCCCCTTTTCCACCATATAGTCGCCGATATAGGTGCCATCGGTGGTCGTATAGCCGATCGTCTGTCCCGTCTGCTTAAATATATGGGCAATCAGCCGGGTAGTCGTCGTCTTCCCATTCGTTCCCGTCACCGCGATAATCGGTATGCGACTACTCGTTCCAGGGGGAAATAGCATATCGAGTACCGGGGCCGCCACATTCCGAGCAATCCCCTGACTGGGGCTGACATGCATCCGGAATCCCGGTGCCGCGTTCACTTCCACTACTACACCTTCAGTCTCCCGTAGAGGCCGGCTGATATCTTCCGTGACAATATCCAGTCCTGCTATGTCCAAACCAATAGTTTTTACTACCCGTTGGCACAACCAGATATTTTCCGCATGAATTTCGTCCGTGCGATCGATCGCTATGCCGCAGTGCTCAGATTCGCCGTTGCCCGCAACGGACAGAATTGTCCTTTTTTGGGGATGCTATCGAGGGTATAGCCCAGCCTATCCAATAGCTGTAGACTGGTGCGATCTACTTCTAGGCGTGTAAGCACATTATCATGGCCCTTCCCCCGAGCTGGGTCTCGATTTGTTTCGTCGATCAGTTCTGAAATTGTGGACTTCCCATCTTCCACCACATGGGCCGGTACCCGTTCTGCCACCGCTACCACCTTCCCATTCACCACCAATACCCGATGGTCTCGTCCTCGATAATAGCGCTCCACGATCGCCTTTTTGCTTTTGGAAGCCTCAATGGCTGCATCGTATGCTGCTTCTGCTTCCGACCATTCCTCTATCTCGAGCGTGATTCCCCGTCCGTGATTGCCATCTAGGGGTTTGATCACCACCGGGTACCCCCCCACATCCGCGATCGCATCTTCCAGGTCTTCCAGGAATTCGATCGTCGTCCCCTGGGGCACTGGCACCCCTGCATTTTCTAGCACTCTTTTCGTACCTTCCTTATCGCAGGCCAGTTCTACTCCCAATATACTGGTGCGATCGCTCATTGTTGCTTGCAGTCTTTTTTGCTTTATTCCATAACCCAGCTGGATAATGAAGCGTGCCGCCAGAGGCATCCAGGGAATGTCTCGCGCCTCTGCTTCCTTTATCAGCATCGTCGTTGAAGGGCTCTTTGCTGCTTGGGCCCACAACTCTTTGAGATCCCGTAAATCTTGCTCCAACTCTGATTTTGGATAGCTGCCCCTGTCTGCTATACTCCTGCACATGCGGACCGCTGCTCTGCCTGCGTAGCGACCTGCCTTCTCCTCTAGATACTCAAACACCACATTGTACACCCCTGGGGTTGCCGTTTCCCGCGTCCGGCCAAATCCCACCTGCATGCCTGCTAACGTTTGCAGTTCCAGGGCTACATGTTCTACTATATGTCCCATATAAGTGCCCTTGTCCAGTCGTTGCAGGAACCCTCCCCGGCACCCTGGCGAGCAGTAATGTTCGATTAAACTTGGCAGCGCCGACCTCAATCCCTCATAGAAACCTGGGATTTCATTTGATGGCCTGTCCGCCAGTTCTTCTAAATCTAGACGGATAACTATCAGTTGCCTGCGGCGAATGCTCCAGTAATTTGGACCGCGTAATGTTAAGGTTTTTATAATTTTCATGAGCCTCAGCAGCTGTTTTTTGTTGACTGAATTGTTTACTTTTGCCTGTTGCCTGTTTGCTATCTTTTCATGCTGTCAACATTCTACTGCTTGCCGCTTCTGTTTCTTTGGTAACACTGCTTGTCCCACCCGTGCCCTAGTTTTATGTTAACTTTTCAGCCGCGACCTCAGCATCTAGCCGTCTTCTTCTCTCAACTGTTCACCATGAACCTTTTTTCTCCTACCTTGCGGTGTCTCCCGACGATGCCGATGCGTGCGCGCATCGCCCTTAGTCGCACTACTTTTTCTCTCCTCTCATATCTGGAGCCAATTTTTCAATAGTTAACTAACATTTTTGCGATGTTCTGGCATTATCACTTTCCGAGAACGAATATTGTAGCGATCGCCATGACTTAGGATATGTACTCGCAGATTGTAAGCACTCAGTGGAGCTGTCGCCGTCACATATGGTTCATTTGTGTATTACATTTCCCCTGGGTCTATGATCGTTACCGTTCCTTTCCCCATCACTACTATTGTACCATCCCTTTCTACTAACGCACAGGTATCTTCATCTATTCCCATTCCCAGTCTATAGCGGAATATTGCGATCGCGCTCATCAGCCGTCCCATCCGATTGCGATTATAAAAATGCTGGTCCACTATCACTTCTGGCACTATCGATAGACCTGTTGTCAAGTCTACCAGTGAGCGATTTGGATACTCACCACTTCCTCCACCAGCAATCATTTCCTGTCCCATCACTGCTGCACCTGCACTGGTTCCCGCCAGAGTTATTTCCCCTGCCAAGGTTCTGCTGCGGATTATTTCCATCACTGGCGTATCCGCTAGCAACCCACATAGTCGCAGCTGGTCCCCACCCGTGATAAATACCCCTGTACAATTTGCCACATATTCCTTCCACTGCTGGTCATCTCCCTGGGCCCGATCGCGGATATCTATCGCCTTTATTTCCTTCGCCCCCATTTCCGCGAATATTCGCCAGTACCTTTCCCCGATCGCCCCTGGTTCTCGGGACGCTGACGGCACTATCGCTATTTTCGCCGCCCTTGAGCCAGCACGAGCAAAAAATGTATGTAGTATCTCCCTGCCATGCACTTTATCTTCTGCACCACCTATGATCATGATGGCTGTTTTCGTCTGTTGGCCTTAAAGTTCTTTCACTTGCTGCGGGTGGGATTGCGATTTCATCTGCAACATTATCTTTGTCCGTAGTACCTTCAATCATAACAGCCTCCTGAGTTTTCTTCTTATATCGCTTTTTTCCCAGCGAGCGCCGTCCGATTTTTCCGGCACGGTGTGCTATGAGCTGACAATCAGTTAAACAATTATCAATAATTTTCCACCCTCGTTCCCTGGGGACCGCCTGGGAACGTGAGGGCATCGTGGGAGCATCTTGGAGAGCTAATTTTTCCTGTTTGTCTTCCAGGTATGGATCCATTAGCTGCCGATGTCACAGGACTTGGGTGATATTCTATTTTTACATCCGAGTCCTGTGACATCCTCGAAGCCATATTTGGGACGAGCCGGCGATGCGCGAGGGACAGCGTCCCTCGCGCATCGTAGGTCGGCAACTCCTCTGCTAAGTATGACTTATAATGATATAATACTACATCCTGCTTGTCAAGTGACCGTACCGTGAGATTCGATCTTGTCACCTTATTTCCCGATTTTTTTACCTCGCCCCTCAGTTCTGGACTGTTGGGTAAGGCGCTAGGGAAAAATATCGCGCAAGTCAAGTTGGTCAATCCCCGAGATTTTACCACCGATAACCATCGCCAAGTGGATGACACGCCCTATGGCGGCGGCGTTGGCATGCTGCTCAAACCAGAACCGGTCTTTGCGGCGGTGGAGTCCCTACCGGAGTTGCCCCAAAGAGATATTATCCTGATGACGCCCCAAGGTCAAGCCCTAACTCAGAACTTATTGAAAAAATGGGCGAGTGTTTACGATCAGTTGATAATCCTCTGCGGTAATTACGAAGGCTTCGATGAGCGAGTGCTACATCTAGTCACCCGCGAGGTGTCTTTGGGGGATTTTGTCCTGACTTGTGGGGAAATACCGGCACTAGCGATCGTTAATGGCGTGGTCCGGTTGTTACCCGGGACGGTGGGCAAGTCAGAATCCCTCAAGGCTGAGAGCTTTGAGTCGGGATTGCTAGATTATCCCCAGTATACCAGACCAGCTGAGTTTCGGGGATGGAAAGTCCCGGATGTCTTGCTCTCAGGACATCATGGCCAGATTGAGCGCTGGCGATATCAGCAGCAGCTGGAACGCACCCGCCAACGGCGTCCAGATCTATATGCTGCTTGGTTGGAAAAATCTGGTTCTGAAGCCCCCGTGCAGGACCAACCTTAAGTTAAAGAATGGTCAGATAAGTTTGATTCGATTCGGTGGGGAGGACTTTCAGTTGATGGTTGTGCAGGTCCAGTTCGATACCGTTCGCGCAGCGTAGCGATAGCGTGTAGCCATGGGCTTCTAGAGGAATGACTCCCAATAAGGCATCTCTTTGTCCTGGTAGTTCCAAGCATTCAAAAGTACCTTCTCGTCCCAGTAAAGAAATTTTAGCGCAGCGTGTCTTGGAAGATTCTGGCTTTCTTAAGTCCTGCGGCGGTGATGACATCAACTTCTTTCAGGAGGTCGAGACCCAGTTGGGCGATCGCCTGCGGGAGCCGGCAGAGGGTGGTAGCACCGGTATCGATGAGTACGTTGTCTAAAGCGATCGAGCGGATTTGTCCTTCACAGACGTGGATTGGCAACTGGCAATATATTACCATCGGCAACCTGCAAGACGACGATCGCGATGAACGACTGCCCTTCATACACAAAGCCATTCGGTGGCGATAAACAAGTAACGATTCCCCAAATAGGTCAGAACCATGGCGCCCACGGAAGAGTCGTACCCGGGTACAAAAGAGTTGTACTCGGGTACGCAAGAGTTGTACTCGGGTACGCAAGAGTTGTACTCGGGTACGCAAGAGTTGTACTTGGGTACGCAAGAGTTGTATTCTGGTACGCAAGAGTCGTACTCGGGTACGGAAGAGTCGTACTTGGGTACGCAAGAGTCGTACTCGGGTACGGAAGAGTCGTACTCGGGTACGCAAAAGTCGTACTCCATACGTAACTGCTCCCTGCTTCTTACTCTTTACTTATTGCTGGACGCTAAATCATTACATCTTTATCTCTACCAGTCATTCACCTCCTCATGTTACGCAGGCTCTTTTGATTCCTTTTACAATTTCAAAACATCCTCTAAAACTTGAAACTCTTTGCACATAGGAATCTTAGCTTTGAACCAGACAATGTACCAGTCCCGAAAAGTCATGTTGCGAATAAAATTTAAACATTGGATACAGGTGATATTTGGGCGAGTCAGCAAACTTATCCCTTTTTCGACCCAGATTAGCAAAATTCAAAGGAGGTAGGCAGCCATTATGGAATGGCACTGACGACGAAGGAGTGAAAAAAAGCCATGCGGGAAGTCTCCGGGCAAGTCTCTCCACTTACAGCCATTGACAACCACATAAAAAATAGCATTGAGGACAGATAACATCCAAACTTCACGTGGACGACCTCCTGTTTTTGCTGGTGGAATCAGCGGTTCAATTAAGTCATATTGGTCTTGAGTCAGGTTACTGGTGTATGCTGAGCGTCATAGCTCACATGGGGCAACAGTTTTACATATCTTTAGCCTATACCATGTGGGCTTTCTTACACACTTTTCGACTTTTCAAACAGCCTCTCACTCCCAGCAATATTACGCCCAGTCAGCGATCGAACCTCGTCTATGCTTTGGGAACCCCTGGGATACGACTTTGGCACGGAAGCACGACATGACTCTTTCAAACAACTGATGCCCGATGGAGCCGTCACTATCGGCGACACGCAAGTTCCTGCCAACCCCTATGACGCCCGTCAGATGGTGGATCATTTAGAAATCAACCCGTGGGAGGCTAAATCTCTCATTTGGACATTAAACCTGGAACTAACCCCTATTTACGCGATCTCCCCGGTGGGAGCCTTTGCGGCAGATATCTACGAAGTGATGCAATATATGCTTGCTGGTCAGGTATTATCAGAAGAGGATGAAAACTATATCGAACGAGTGAGTATTACCGGTAAGCTCACCGACAAAACCGTCAAACTATTTTCCGGTCAAATCGTTCCCGTTCTCAAGGTGAACAGCCCTAGAAGAATGTACGGTTGGAAAGTGAATACTCTAGTTTCCTCGGCATTGCAAGTGGTCGGTACGGAACTTGAAGTTGCCGAGGAAACGATAATGCGCCGTTCCATCAGCAGTTTCTTCAATCGAGTCTATTACGACTTGCGAAATCTGGAAAAAATGGCTCGCGATCGGGCCCTGAACTTCGCCGCCACAAATGCCTTCTAAGCCGTGCAAACCTTCTCAGAAGCAGTGGCGCGCGGCCTGGAACTCGACAGCATTAACGTGGGAAAAAGCCCCTTCTGTCGCTATGGTAGCGAATGCTGGGATGTTAAGTTAAAATTCTTCGACCCAGAAAACAGTCGCAGGGGGCAGGAGGGGGAGTGTTTCCGTTTACCATTGAGGTGAGCGATCGGACTCCGGTTACCTTAGGTGAAGTCCGTTCTTGGTCGGTATCCAAGTAAGGATTAAAACAATTAACAATCAATATCATCCCGTATGGGGCCATATGACGAGTACCCACGACCCAGAAACCAGGTATGAGCAAAAAACCTGGTTTCTTAATTTTCACTGGTAACTGGGCATTGTAAAATTAACTAGGTTTTGCTTGAGGGAAAAGATAACTGAATGAATATCAGAATTGGCAACGGCTACGATATCCATCAGCTGGGTGGGGGACGCCCGCTGATTCTGGGAGGGGTGAATATTCCCCATGAGTTGGGACTGCTGGGACATTCTGATGCTGATGTCCTGACCCATGCAATTATGGACGGGATGCTGGGGGCTTTGAGTCTGGGAGATATTGGTCATTATTTTCCTCCTTCTGACCCCCAGTGGGCGGGGGCTGATAGTCTGGTTTTGCTCAAGCAGGTAAATCAGTTAATTGTCGATCGGGGCTGGCAGGTGGGAAATATTGACTCGGTGGTGGTGGCGGAACGTCCGAAACTTAAGCCCCATATTGCCCAGATGCGCGATCGCCTGGCTGGTGTTCTGGCAGTAAAACCGGACCAAATTGGCATCAAAGCTACTACTAATGAGAAGTTAGGACCTGTGGGACGAGAAGAGGGTATTGCAGCTTATGCTGTGGTATTACTCGATCGGAAATAAGAGCTGTTCTCGGGAGGGAAGATGATTGAAAATTATTATGAAGCGGCGATGCCTCTCGGGTAGTGCGATTACGATGTCCCCGGGGTAGTGCAATTAGCGCTCCCCGGGTACCATGTCGTAACCACTAGGCTAAGGTTTCAGGTGATAAATATTTATGTCTGGCTATATAGATCGTCGAGCGCAATTCGCAATTTGCAATAGCGTTACGCGCACAATGTGCAACTTGGAGTTGATATTGGCGATCGCCGTCGATAATCTGCAAATAAATTGTGGAAATCTCTACCGATGCCTTCCTGTTTATCGACGCTGTTTGCTATACAGATTTTTGGGCTGTGGAAGCATATAAAACATGGATGCGCCGCTCCCGACAGGTGTCTCGCCTGTCGGGAAGTTGTCACTTGTCAGTATAATATAGCCCGAAAGCCAGACAAGTAATTTAAGCTAGTTTAACAAAATTTGACACAGTACATAAAATTTATGTCAGACTACTTAGTATAATATATCTCGGGCAATTGTCTGATGAAACGTTATCTGCTATACTATAGCCTATTGTTGAGGATGTAATACTATGCTGCAAACCCATCTCGGTCCCAGACTAATCCTAGGGTAGAAACAAACGAATAGCAAAAAAAGCAATTTATAAGATGTCAGATATTAAAGATCTTCTCAGTTCAATTGTACCCGAAAAACTTACCACACAATGGCGTCGCACCATTAGACCCATAGGAGTATACGCATTGCAGGGTCTAGCATCCGATGGCGACCTGCTGGTGGCCCTAGACTCAGTGCGAGGGTATCTGCTACAGATAGATAGGGCGAGGGACAATGCCATTATCCTCAACCCTTATCATTACCCCCACTTCCAGTACGCCACAGGGTTGGCCATCTGGGAGAAGACCCTATGGTTCGCTCTCGACGAGAGGGTGTATTACTGCGACTGGGGGGATCTGACACCCAAGGTATTTACAACTTTACCCTATGAGGTCAATGGCGTAGCGGTATTGGAATCAATAGTATATGTCACATGTCGGCAGTTGGGCTACATCCTCATATTTGACCGCAACAGGGCGTCGGAGATCACCAGGATCAGAGCGCCAGGGGTGGGAGTAGAGAATATCACCATCAAGGGAGAAGAACTCTGGGTGGCAGACCGGGAGGAGCAAACAGTCTTCTGCTTGGACCGGGGGACTGGGGAAATTATCTTTAGCGTCCTCACCCCTTTTGAAAGTCCGACAGCTCTGACATTTCACAGAGGGCCAGACACAGAAGCAGAAATTCTCTATGTGGCCTATGCCGGTGAGGAGCCTTACATTCGAGATGACCCCAACTCCGAACCATCTTACCAGTTGACATGGCGCGATCGCACCTTCATCCATCCCCTGCATTACTACTACAACCAAGCTCAACATTACGTCATTTCCAACGGTTATCTGATCGAGATGTCCTATGTAGAGGAACTCTCCCCCCTAGAGGAATATTATTTAGAGAATCTGGAATGGCGGATTGCCCTGCCAGCGTCAACCCACCGGCAAAAAGTCAGGCAAGTGGAACCCATTGGCCTACCCTTCAGGGAAGAAGTCGAAGATGGTCAGCGGGTGGCCGTATTTAAGTTCGATCGCCTCAAACCCCATGAAGGGCGTATATTTGGCTGAAAAGCCCTGATCGAAGTCAGGAGTATCAAATATAATTTCGTGCCTCTAGACCTAGAAGAGATCCCCCCATTAGATCGGGAACTGCAAAAGCGTTATCTGGTGGATGATGACGACTTAGCGATGGACACAGAGACAGTCCGGCGGGCGGCCAAAGAGGCGATCGGGAGGGAAAGAAACTTCCTGCGGCAGATGATCTCGATTAGAAACTACGTCTACGATCGACTATCCTACGGGATCAAACCAAAGATCGATCGTCCAGATATAGTCCTAGAACGAGGCATCGGTTCCTGCGGGGAGTACGTCGGCGTGTTACTAGGACTAGCACGCTTGAATGGCATAGCCTGCCGGACGATCGGTCGGTATAAATGTCCAGCAACCCCGGAGCAGCAAGGAGTCCCGCTGATACCAGACTTCAATCATGTATGGTTAGAATTCTACATCCCCGGGTTTGGCTGGGTGCCGATGGAATCAAATCCCGATGATGTCGAAGACGGTCCCCACCTGACCCGATTTTTCATGGGATTAGCATGGTATCATATAGAAATAGGCAAAGGAATTTCCTTTGAAAAGCTGTTGCGCAACGGCAAACCTGTAAATAAAGAGGAAGTGTCCTTGGGGGATTTAGCCATCAATCATGTCAGATTCACAATAATAGAAGAACTGCCACCACCTGGGTAGTTCCTTAGTTGGTATACTTTGAAAGGGATCGACTTGCGCTTTATTACATTGTTGGTGTCCTGAGCGAGGGGGGCTCTAGCAGCAGTAACTCTGGTGAGCACAACTGCCAGACCCCCCGGAACGCGCAGCAGCTCCATCGTGCGACGCAGGAGCGCTCTTCATCTCCTAAAGGGCGCGTGGAGATTGCTAGCCCTCCTGGCGTCGGGCCGCTGCGCTAGCGGGGGGTGTTACACAAACTAAACAAGGATATCGTTATTTAGCTCCCCCCTCGTTCCGGACATTTGCTTAGCGCTTTTGCTCTTCAAGATATGGCCCTAAGAGCAAAGGGACCCTTCGCAGTATAGTTATCTTAGCTGCAGTTGAGCAGCAGACCTGATCCATTACAAATAACCGCGATCGCTATGTCATCCCAACCGTTACTGTCTGGCAAACCTACTGGTAAACGCAAACAACGGCGCCGCCGCAACCTCTGGTTTGAGAGATTGATGGCGATCGTAGCGGTGGGGAACTTGACCTTGGTGGCCTTCGATATGAGTTACGTCCGCATGCGGAATTTCTGGCTACAGGGTAATATTCCCATTCCTATAGTTGGCGGCACAATTAAAGCTCCCGTGCCACCGGTCACCTCTTGGTATGACCCCGTTAAGGGGATTGAACCCCACCGAGATACGGCGGCGTATCTCCAGCGGGTGGATGCGCTAGAAGCTCAAATAAGGAAAACAGGAGTGCGATCTCCCTCCTCAGAAGCTCTCTTAGAAGAATTGCGGGTCAGAAGCATGAAAATGATTGAAGAGAATCCTTTTCAGGTAGCCAATAAGAGTGGAACCCTGGAAAAGATTAAAAATCGGATGCGCGACCTAATTGACAATGAACAGGATTCATCCAAAGAAGTATTCAAGACTTTCTGGAGCCAAGAATATTTAGCTACAGCATCGCCAACACAAGGACTAGGGTTCTTTAAGGAAGAGATTCGTCCCCTGATCGAAACCAACTACTTTCGGTCGAGCGACGAAACTGGGAAATTTACCGATAAATTCTGGCAACTAGACTTACCCTTTGCCATACTTTTTATCCTAGAGTTTCTGGCGCGGACCTTTTACATCAGCCGCAGGTATACTAGCATTGACTGGCAAGAGGCCATGTTGTGGCGCTGGTACGATATCTTTTTGTTTTTGCCGTTTTTCCGCTGGCTACGAGTCATCCCGGTGACTATTCGGCTGAACGACGCAGAGTTAATCGATCTCGAACCAGTCCGCGCTCAATTCAGTCGAGGTTTTGTGGCTAGCTTTGCTGGAGAGCTAACAGAAGTCGTGATCGTGCAAACGATAAACCAGGTACAAAAGTCAGTCAAGAGTGGTGATTTAGCACGGCAGGTGTTTGAGAGTGTCAACCGCCCCTACATCGACCTGAACAACATTAACGAAGCAGAAGCGATCTCAGGACGTCTAGTGCAACTGACTCTCTACGAAGTGTTGCCAGAGATAGAGCCAGACTTAAGAGCCTGGCTGAACCATAACATAGAAAGCATCCTCAGTCAATCTCCTGTGTACCAAGGTCTGCATGCCTTACCAGGCTTGAATCAGCTCCCCGCTCAGTTAACCTTACAGATAGCGACACAGGTCTCAAAGCTGCTCACAGAAGGATCCCAATCACTCTACGATGCCATCATCAACGACCCCGTCGGTGGTGAACTGACAAACAAGCTAGTGCAGCATTTCAGCCAAGCTTTAGGCTCGGAAATTCAACAAAAGCAAAACTTGCAAGAACTCGAATCCCTGATTTACGACTTCCTGGAAGAGGTTAAGATCAATTACGTCCAGCACCTATCCCAGGAGGATATCGAGCAAATTCTGGAACAAACCAGGCAACTCCAGCAAGGTAGCAAATCCTAGCCCAGCGTAGGACAGGCGTCTCGCCTGTCGGTCGGTGGAGGAGATCGCCAGATCCTGCTAACTACCACCGGTAGGTATAAGCCTCGGTCCATAAATAAAACTTGACAAATAAACTTTTCTGTGATAGCATAGTAAAATATATCTGAGATCCTCTCCCCCCTCTCTAGGCGCGAAAGCGCCTGGGAAGCACTAAAGCGCTGACTACGAACGGGAATGTTATGATAGAAATAACTCGAAGGCACCCACGGGACTAGGCCGCTAGTAGCCCCGTAATGATGTGGAACGGCGTCGTGGAGGTCAGGCATAATTTCACGCCTAAGTGGGTCTGTTACCAAATGTGTGGGCACGCTCCGGGAACCCTACGCTGCTCACCATGAGGGTAAATACCCGCTTTTTTTTAATGGAAGTTAGAGCTGTTTTGCGGGGGTTGACAGATGAATCATCCTTTAATTCCAGAAATTCTGGATTTGGCAACACCAGTGGCATCTACCCTGGGATTAGAAGTGGTAGGAGCAGTTTTTCAGACGAACCAAAAGCCCCCAGTACTGCGTGTAGACATCCGGAATCCTCAACAAGATACCGGTTTAGATGACTGCGAACGAATGAGTCGAGCGATGTCGGCAACCTTAGATAGTAATGAAATTCTATCAGATGCTTACGTTCTGGAGATTTCCAGTCCTGGCATATCACGACAGCTGACGAGCGATCGAGAATTTATCGCCTTCAAAGGGTTTGCCGTCATTGTCAGCACAAAAGCTGCTGCCGAAAGTATAAAGGAGTGGCGAGGGCAGTTGCAGCGTAGGGATGAGACAGCAGTTTACTTGAATCAAAAAAGAAAAAGCATCGCCATCTCGCGCCAGGATATTACCAGGGTGGAGTTAGATGAAAGCCGCTAACAATCATCAAAGAGCAGTCATTTTTTAGGGAGACAGAACAAAAAATGTCAATGGTAAATCTGCCAAGACTAAAAGATATGATCGACAGTATCAGTCGAGATCGCAACTTACCGAAACACGCTGTCCAGGCGGCGCTGCGAGAAGCGCTGATGAAGGGATATGAGCGCTATCGTCGCACTCAAGGGCTGAATAGCGCCAACTTTGATGAAGAATACTTTGACAATTTTGAAATCGAACTAGACATCGAGGAGGAAGGATTTAGAATCCTGTCCACTAAAAGTATTACCGAAGAGGTCAGCAACCCAGACCATCAGATTTCACTCAAAGAAGTGCAAGAAGTCGCTGCCGAAGCCCAGTTGGGAGATACCGTGATATTGGATGTCACGCCAGATCAGAGAGATTTTGGTCGGATGGCGGCGATCCAGACTAAGCAGGTGCTGGCTCAAAAACTGCGAGATCAACAGCGTAAGCTGATTCAAGAAGAGTTCCAAGACCTGGAAGGGACAGTACTACAAGCTAGAGTCTTGCGCTTTGAAAGACAATCAGCGATCATGGCAGTTAGTAGTAGTTTTGGCCAGCCAGAGGTAGAAGCGGAACTGCCCAAGCGGGAACAGCTGCCCAACGACAACTATCGAGCTAATGCCACCTTCAAGGTTTATCTGAAAAAAGTGGGCTCCGGCTCTCACCGAGGCCCGCAGCTGCTAGTGTCGCGAGCTGACGCCGGTTTAGTGGTGTATCTGTTCGACAACGAAGTGCCAGAAATTCAGGATGAAATAGTGCGCATTGTGGCAGTAGCGCGGGAAGCAAATCCTCCTTCTCGTTATGTGGGCCCCCGCACGAAAATTGCTGTTGATACTCTCGAACGAGATGTAGACCCAGTAGGAGCCTGCATCGGCTCCCGAGGGTCGCGCATTCAAGTGGTGGTCAATGAATTGCGGGGGGAAAAAATCGACGTGATCCGCTGGTCCCCTGACCCAGCTACCTATATTGCCAACGCCCTCAGTCCCGCCCGTGTCGATGCTGTGTATTTAGTAGACCCGGATGTTCGTCAAGCTCATGTCCTCGTGGCGGAAAATCAGCTGAGTTTAGCCATTGGCAAGGAAGGACAGAACGTCCGTCTGGCTGCTCGCCTGACCAGTTGGAAAATTGATATCAAAGATAACGCCTCTTACGACCATGAAGCCGAAAGCCTCAAGATTGCAGCTATAGTAGAGGCTCGTCAACTTGAAGATCTCGCCTCGGACGAAGAGCTGGAACTGGAAGTTGAACCGGATTCACTCTCACCGGTAGCAACATCAGACCCCGATCGGGTGGCCGCTGACGACCAAGCAGATGTTGTAGAGACAGCTGTGAATCCATCAGTACCGGAAACGGAGACTGATGATTGGTGATGGATGGCTGATAACTATTGACTGACAGCGTCTTCCATCCATAACTGCCCAATCCCCATTTCCAATCATGTTACCCAACTATCGCCGTTGTATTAGTTGCCGGAAGGTAGCTAGCAAAGAAGCTTTTTGGCGCATTGTCAGAGTATATCCTTCTGGACAGTTACAATTAGATCTGGGCATGGGGCGTTCGGCCTATCTATGTCCAGAGCAGGAGTGCCTCAAAGCAGCTCAGAAGAAAAATCGCTTGGGGAAGGCCCTGAGAGCCAGAGTCCCCCAAGAAATATACCAAACTCTGTGGGAACGCTTAGGGGCGGTGTCTCCTGGGAGCGCTACTCGCACTACCCAGGAGACACCGGCCGCTGGTCCAGGAGATATATCCCCGAAACAGCCTGACTGCAGCTGAGCAACTGTCTGAGGAGGCCAACAGTGGCGGTGACTGGAAAGGGATTTAACCATTTTGAAAAATCTCCGAGAAAGGAAACCCGCTCAAGGCGACGCTTTCAGTCTCTCATTTGTAGCATTTTTTTATGCATTTGGAATAAGGGAGTCTGGCACCGCTTGCCTTGGGACCAGTAGCTCACCAGGATGAGTGGCGATCCAAATGGCTGTGATGGTATTAAAATAAAAAGAGGAAGTAAACTTTATTGCCTCATGGCGGGTGGAAAGGAAAGCAAAAAGGTTCGTATGCAATCGAGTTGCTTGACGGTGTCCCAAGGGGCCCCCAGTCCGCAGACAGTGAAAGCTGTCTCATCTGATGATAGCCCAGAGGCAAGGAAAACAGCGTCTGCTTGGGTTGCCTGGCAGAGCAGGCAACCCAAAAGTGAGACTGCTGGTAATATGGTAGACAAGCATGAGTCCGCTTGGATCTTGCTTGTCTACTGGCAGAGGGGCAATTAGGGTTCGATCGCTTGACGTACTCGGCCCCTGGAGATTAGACCTCTTGCAAAAGTCGATTTGGGCTACGTAATATCAATACTTGCAGCCCCCTATTTGGATCCATTTTGGCATTTATGCAAGAGGTCTATTGTGTAAAATCAGGAACTCACGACTAGGGCGCGAGACTGATGATAAGGAGCAAAAAAAATTGTAGTCGCTTCTCGATCGGGAGGCAGGCCATGATGTGAAAACTGGTAGGTAGGAAAGAGGAAGAGTGGATGAACAACGGCAAAGTAAGAATTTACGAGCTATCAAAGGAATTGGATTCGGAGAATAAGAACATATTGAAAGTTTGCGAGAAGCTAAACATCACAGTGAAAAGCCACAGCAGCACAATATCAGCATCAGATGCTGAACGCATTCGTGCCCACGCAGAAAAACACCCAGAAGAATTAGTCAGCCACTCATCTCAATCTGCCAGTGTCAGCTCGGCATCAATTGACACAGAATCAGCACCAGACACGCCGCCAGTAAAAAAACGGCAAGAAATTCTGGAAATTCGCCCAAATAGTAAGCCGATGTATGCTAATGGTTCTCACAATCAGAGTGGGGCAACGAAGCCTCAGAAGCTAAGGGCTCCGAAGAAACCAGTTCATCAGCATCCAAGTCAAAGTAGTGAGTTATCGGCGGCGAATGTTGAACTTCCGTCCCCCCCCAAACCCCGCACGAAAGGAGGTGCTGCCGAATCAATCGGGCGGAATGAAGAAAAAAGCCCGGCGTCGGAGCCAACTCGGGAATTGACAGTGGATAGGCAGGTGGAAGAAAAGCCGGAACTAATTGGTCCGCCAGTAAAGCGACAAGAAATAAAAACAGAGAATCGGCCAGCCATAAGCGTTATTGGTGAAGGGTCGGAAAAGCCAAAGGGACGAAGGAATCGGGAAGAAAATAAGCAGCAGTACCGGAAAGAACAAGACCACAAGAAATTTAATCAGTCCAAGGAAATCGCAGAGGAAGAAGGCAAGAATATTCCGAGGTCCTCATCAGAACAGAAGGGAAAGGGGGTGGAAAATGCGGAGACAATTGTGTCTAATCGACCGATAATAAAACGGTCCAAAAATAAGGAGAAGAAACAGGATACGTCTGAGAAACAATCGGCAAGCAAAAATTGGACAGAGCCCCATAAACCGCCATTAAAACGAGTAGAGAGCCAAAAAATAGTCAGACTGGCATCGCGGGAAGGCTCCAAGAGTCGTAGTGGACTACGAGATGAGGCATCCTCAACGGGGACGCAACCGGTATTAGAACTGCGACGGCCCCGCCCGATGGGTCCAACGACAGCCCCAACAGATCGCTCGGATGAGGAATTATCGTCATCGCTGGTATTACGAAAAGACGTGTCCGACAGCTCAGATGCGGATGAGAATACTAAATATCGGGAGCTGAAGCGACCTGTACCACGTCCACCTAAGCGAGTGAAAAAACGGGAGGAGGAAAAGGAAGAGGATGAACAGATAGAAAGTAAAAAGGTCCCAAAAGCGCCAGCGAAGGCTAAGCGGCGTCCGATAATCATCTTAGATTCCGATTTAGATTCCGATTTGGATTCTGATTTAGATTCCGATGACGATCTGCTAGCCCCTGTGGAAGTCAGTTTGTCATTGGTGCGTCCGGCAAAACCGAAGGGAAGTGCAACTCATCAAAGTAAACTGGCAGCTTCGGCAGCACGACCGAGCCACAAGGGGAAAGAAGGAATAAAGAGTCAGAAAACATCGGCTCGCAATCATCGGGAACAGGCTTCAAAAGAAAAGCCATCGAAAATTGTGCTTAAAGGTGGACTGACAGTGCAAGAGCTGGCGAGTCTCCTAGTTGTGCCGTCTCCGGAGATTGTCAAGGGGCTGTTCTATAAAGGAATTGCCGCGACGGTAACCCAAACCCTGGATGTAGAGACGGCAAGTCTAGTAGCCCAAGAGCTAGGGGTGGAGGTGGAAATGGCGTCGGCTGAGTCTGAGGCTCGGAAAGTAACGGAGATGCTGGATGAGGCAGACTTGGAAAACTTGCAACGTCGTCCACCGGTGGTGACGATTATGGGCCATGTTGACCACGGAAAAACGACTTTGCTGGACTCGATTAGAAAAACTAAGGTGGCACAGGGAGAAGCTGGTGGGATTACTCAGCATATTGGTGCCTATCATGTGGATGTGGAACATGGAGGGTCTCAAGCTCAGATCGTTTTCTTGGATACTCCGGGTCACGAAGCCTTCACGGCAATGCGGGCGCGAGGGGCACGAGTTACAGATATTGCGATTCTGGTGGTGGCGGCTGATGATGGGGTGCGCCCTCAAACAATTGAGGCAATTAGTCATGCTCAGGCGGCGGAAGTGCCGCTGGTGGTGGCAATTAATAAAATTGACAAGGAGGGTGCCCAGCCCGATCGGGTGAAGCAGGAGTTGATGGATCATGGTCTGGTGCCAGAAGAATGGGGCGGCGAGACGATAATGGTGCCGGTGAGCGCGATCGAGGGAGAAAATCTGGATACGCTCTTGGAAATGATTCTGTTGGTAGCTGAAATAGAAGAACTCTCTGCCAACCCAGACCGAGTGGCAAAGGGAACGGTGATAGAAGCGCATCTGGATAAGGCGAAAGGTCCAGTGGCGACGCTACTGGTGCAAAATGGAACGCTGCGGGTGGGAGATACTCTGCTGGCAGGTGCGGCGATCGGGAAGGTGCGTGCAATGATAGACGATCGGGGTCAGCGGGTGGAAACGGCGGGCCCTTCTTGTGCGGTGGCGGTTTTGGGACTGGGGAATGTGCCGTCGGCAGGGAATGAGTTCCTGGTGTTTGCTGACGAAAAAGAAGCTAAGGCTCTCGCCCAAGCGCGGAGCCTTGAACAACAGGAATCTCGTTGGCAACAGGCAATGGCATCCCGACGAGTCACTCTCAATAGTCTCAGCGCCCGCGCTCAAGAGGGCGAACTCAAGGAGCTAAACCTGGTCTTGAAGGCAGATGTTCAAGGTTCGGTGGAGGCGATTTTGGGATCGCTCAAACAGCTGCCTCAAAATGAAGTGCAAGTGCGAGTGCTGTTGGCTGCTCCGGGGGAGATCGCGCAAACGGATGTGGATCTGGCGGCGGCGTCAGATGCGGTGATCATTGGCTTCAACACGAATTTTGCCAGTGGGGCCCGAGCTGCTGCTGACGATGCGGGTGTAGACGTGCGCGAATATGATGTCATCTATAGTCTGCTGGACGATATCCAGGGAGCGATGGAAGGTCTGCTGGATCCAGAAATGGTCGAAGAAGAACTGGGCTCTGTGGAAGTGCGTGCTGTATTTAATGTGGGTAAGGGTGTGGTCGCTGGCTGCTATGTGCTCTCTGGTAAGGCGGTGCGCAACTGTAATCTGCGGGTCTATCGCGGCAAGAATGTGATTTATGAAGGCATTCTCGACTCGCTCAAACGGATGAAGGATGATGTTAAGGAGGTTAGTGCTGGCTTCGAGTGTGGGATCGGTGTTGACAAATTCAATGACTGGGCGGGAAATGATATCATCGAAACCTACCGGATGGTGACTAAGCGACGTACTCTCTCATCAAAATAGGCATGGGCTCGTTGGTGCGGTAGATGGCTGGGCTCCGGTAGTAACTGTGTGGCTACCGGAGCTTCAACTCCCTCGGGATGGGCGCATCGCTCGCTTTGGGGGGCAGGGGGCAGGGGGAATGTCCTTCATTTTAGAGAGGGATGAGCGGGATATCTGACCGGGATGGATGCTTCAAGAGGATACGCCCCCTCGGAATACAGGGAAGACTGGCTCCGAATTTGTGGCTGATAGCTGCTGGCTAGGGAAAAAAATGTGATCGATGAGACAGAAGCTAATTGAAAATTAAGTTATATTAAAAGGAAATAAAAATAGGCGTTGCACATTTTGGGGATGATGCCCTTTTTTGCACAGGCTACGCTACTGAAAATGGCTTGTAGTCTAAGTTTGAGAGTTCTGCAACTATCTCCATCATCCCGTCCGAAGTGCAACAAAAATATTGAAAGCGCTCCATGAGTGCGAATGCTTTTAATATGAGTTGATTTTCATAGTACATTCACTAGCTAGGAGGAGTTTATGTCGAGTTTGACTTTATCACCCAGCTGTAGCTCGGATGCGGAAATATGGGAAAACCTCAAAGGTGCGATCGCCTCTAGTTCGGGGTTTGAGCGTTGGCGAAGCGAACGCAGTGCAGACGCCGAGATCCAGAGCCTGAGTAAAGAGCAGCAGGTGCGCATTTACCTGCGGGAAACTTTAGAAACTCTGGCTTACTAAGGCTTACTAAAAGGTGGTAATTCCCATCCCTGTTCGGGGATGGGAATTATTATGTTAATCAGAAAAGATCGATAATATTCAAGATGCCTTGGATGGGTCTGGCTAAGCGGGTCAGCTGATTGTAAGCATCAGTGAGGAGATCGCCTTCAAGATGGACTTGTTGGGTAGGGTATTTTTGAATGGTTTCCATGAGTGTGATTTGACCGTCGTCACTGGCCGAGAGGATGAGGGCCGATCGTAAGGCTTGCCGAGATGCTTGATGGGAGGGGGTATGCACTGCTAAACTGAGGCGATCGAGGATCAGTTCACCCATCTGGCTATTGAGTACCCGATCGAGAAAGATCAGATTGACTGGGACGGGTGTGGTGAGGGTGCGGCGAAGATTGTCGCAGACCTCGGTAAGGTGCTTTCGCTTCTGCTTTGAGTCGAGCATATTTTTCCGGACTCAGCTTGCCGTGTCCCTTTACATGCGTTCTATCGTAGTTTCTCATGCCTGTCAAGGGTTCCGAGGAGCCGGTTGGTGGGTTCGGTGTTGGCTTGTTTGAGCCTGCTGGGTCTGTCATAGGTTTCATCTGTTGTTGTTAGGTTAACTCAAGTTGCTACCTATAAAAATTGCGACCTCCCAGACAGCCATTTTGGTAAATTTATTCGCCAAAATGCTGTTTTGGGGTAAATCACAAGGTAATTTTGGCTGATTTTGGCTGATTTTGGCGCTTTGCAAGGAGTTGAGGTTCTATAGGTAGCAACTTAGGTTAGGTTAATATTGTCTAGAAAATTTTTCTCGGGAAGCACACAATAGCAAAAAGCGTGCTATACTAGGAAAAAGTATGTGCCGGTGTAGCTCAGTGGTAGAGCATTCGATTCGTAATCGAACGGTCAGCGGTTCAAATCCGCTCATCGGCTTGGTTTGGATGATTAGTTGATTAGTAATTGTAACTGGACAGTGCGAAGTTCTTTGGGGAACTGCTTGAAAGGAAGCGGGTTTGGGCCCGATCGACCTATATGCAGCAATTCGCGGGATCCGAAAGGCTTACAGCCTTTCGGATCAAGGGGTTCAGCTTTTAGGATAGGTCATATTTTCAGAGAACTTCGCACTCTCCAGAACTGAGGTAATTTAAATGAAATCCTTACAAGGCTTGCGGTTTCCGCCGCGTTCGCCCCTCCCGAAAATTTACACAAATGATTTAGGTTCGCTATAAATTGAGAGTACCACGTCCTCGTGTCACTTGACAAGCATGAGAAGATATTTTATCATGCTTGTCAAGTGACACGAACGCCACATTCACTCCTATTTACAACTAGCAGAAAGACTATGGCCTTTGACCAATGAACCGATAGCAAATCGTAGCGATCGCATGTCCTAGCTCCGCCTAGGAACGACAATTTGAGGCAGAGCCTCTAGTCAAGCATCTCTATTCTATCACCTTCTGCCTCTGGGTAAACTACACGCAAAATATACCCGATCGCCCGTTCTAACCGGTTGCCAGGCGATCGCCTCTTTCGCTTCGTTGTTAGCCCGCCCGGGGTTCAAACCTCGGGCTAATAGCTTAAGTCGGTTGAAAACCGACTACCACCTTTTCTATTATATACCCTTTCGCTTCATTGTTCCGCCTGGGAACGACAATTTGAGGCAGAGCCTCTAGTCAAGCATCTCTATTCTATCACCTTCTGCCTCTGGAGGAAACTCAACCCCAAATCTCCCCGATCTCCTGTTCTAACCGGTTGCCTGGCGATCGCCCATTTTGCCAGAAAACCCGATCGCCCCTAACCTGCTCTCCGATGGCGTGCGCTTTGGGCTTACCGTCACCCCCGATCGCCAGTCCTTTCGCCCTAACAATTCCCACCAGAAATGTAGGGCTGCTGAACCCTTGCATCCCTACTTGTAATAGCCAATTACACCATATTTTTATCTTGACACATTCTTTTGGCATTTTCAACCACTTTTTGATATTTATTTTACCGAAATTAATAAAATTTTAGCGATTCTTTATAAGACATATAAATTAAATACTATCATCATATGGCCGAGCGATCGCTTCGAACCTACTCTCCGATAATGCCTGCGCTTTGGGCGCTTACCATCACCCCCGATCGCCAGTCCAACAATCCATCAGGAATGTCGGGGTGCTGAACGCCTGCATCCCTACTTGTAATAGCCGATTCAATCATATCTTTATCATGGCACATTTTTTGGGCATTGTAAAGTAATTTTTGCTATTTGTTTTGACAAATAAAAATTCGCGATCGTTTAGCAAGACATAGATCACATGAATGCATTGATGATGGCAGTAATTTTGAATTGCTGAGTCCTTGCATTCGAGTACCCAGAAACCGGGTTTCTTAGTCCTTGTCTACGAACCTGCAAATGCTAAAGCGTTTACTACGAACGGAAATTATCATCTATTTCTTCTCAGCGGCCTTGCGCAAGATTTCATCAATGTAAATGTAGACTTGAGAGGAACCATCTGAACTTTGAGAAAGGGGAGGAACTCCAGAGAGATGACCTACCTTAAATAACTGGTCAAGCAACTCACTAGCATCATCATCTTTCTTCAGAGTCCAGAGGGTGCCCTGACAACGACCGCCGTACTGACTAGAGACGCAAATAATACGTTTACCATTTTCCTTTCCTGTGGTAATATAGTTGAGGATACCCTCTAACCTGTATTTCTAAAATTTTGCCGATACTAGATCGCACCTCTTTTCCGGTGGATAGCCCGCATCGGTGAAAGCCTCTGATTTCCAGCTTATCAATGCTAGCGGACCTCTCGTGGTTCTGGCAAAGGTTCGGTACCGTCTTGAGAGCGATCGCAGTAGTAAACAGGGGTGGGAGTCGTAGAATAAGTCTCTTCTTTAGTAGTGGACGAACCTTGCTGGCAGGCAGTAGTATTCAGAGCAATGATGGCCACTGCTGCGAGAAAAGTTTTCCGGGATTTGTTTTTCATGGCATTTCATGGGGTATAATAAAATGAATGCAATAATAATGCTCCTGACTCGCACACTTTCTCTATAATAATTTCAGTCGGTTTTAACCGACTTAAGCCTCGTTCCCTGGCTCCCGCCTGGGAACGCAGGAGTTTGCAACCCCCGGCGGGCTATCGGGAAAAGCGCAAGATGTGAGTTTGGAAACCGGGTTTCTGGACTACCTTTTAGCGACTAGCATAAGCACCGATCGGCTCTTTGATAAAGCGGATATAGAGATGCTTGAAGGTAGACTTGAGCACCCGAGGCAGCCCAAAATCGATCGGGACGAGAGATGCTGGCAATTTCCAGTCATCAACAAGCAGTTCCTCGGGGTGCAGCAGGGGAAAGTCAATATCCCCGATCGCCTGCCAGAGTCCGAGTCGCTGGGAAGCTGCTGCGGTGGGCACAGTTGCGGGGTCAACCTGCAGAATTACCAAAATTGAGCTATCGATGGCAAACAAATTAGTAGAAGCGCCCAAAATTCCCAGATAACGGGGTTCGCCATTACTCGGACCATTACCTTCATGAGCAATTATCCCATCAATAATCGTCAAATTTGGGTTAATTGCCCGGGCCGTTTCCACCAACATTTCCCCAAAGCGGGCGCTATCTTTGCCTGCTTCCATGTGCCACCAAGCTTTCATCTTCCCTGGCACGCAACCGAACAGGTTTTTCACCCCCATCGTCATGGTCAACTGCCCGTGAGATTTTACCTTCGGCAAGTTAATCACCACATCAGCATCCATCGCCTCTTTGCACAGGCGCAGATGATTAAATTCCTCGCTGACAGTCTCATAGCGCTGGCCGTGGAATTCCACAATCGGCAAATTCAATTCTGGGCAGGCTTGGGATTCCAGATAACCATTTGCCTTCGCCACACCTTTAGCACTGCCAAATGCAGGACTATCTCCCAAAAATGGCTTACCTCCAGATGCTTGCACCAGTTCGGCAACGCAGTACACCAGTTCTTTGCGGGTCACACATTCCTTTGTCGGACGAGAACCAGTCAGCAAATTGGGTTTCAGCAACACCCGATCGCCCGGTTTGACAATGGCCTCTATTCCTCCCAGAGGTTCCAGCAGCTTTAACACAGACTGCCGCAGTTCTTGCAACTCATAGGAGGAGGCCCGAATTAAACTGACAGTAGACATCAATGTTACTTCCACAATAATTAACAACAAACTAAACAAATCTGCCGGTAGCACCCCGCTGCATAGCCGTCACCCGATCGGCATTCGGAAACACCCCGACTCCCACTATTTCCGACAGAGGAGGCTTCACCTCCACCTTCACCACCCGGGCCATGCAGATGAATACTGTTTGATCGAACAGATGGAATGTCAACCAGGGTCTTTCCAACAACAGATTGACTTGCTTCTTGAATTCGGCGGGCGGAACTGGTAGATTAAAGGCTTCTGACTCTCCATTGTCATAATAAAATGTGACTTGCGTTGTGTCCTGTTGACTTGGCATCGCTCCAAGGCTCCGAATTGCTTTATTCTTTAGCTTAACAGAAGATGTAGCTTACGGGACTCGGACTCTCCTGTCGCCCGGTCCTAGGACAAGGCGATGCACTCGGGACAGTGCGATTAGCGCGTCCCGAGTGCATCGAAGGCTAGTAAGATATTCCCTAATGGATGGTAGATCGCCTGTTGCCAGGCCGCCGTACCGCCTGCCTTCATGATATCCACAACCCGTTGCAGGCAGGCGCGATCGGATTCGATCGTCCTCATGGCCTTTGCGACTGGGCAGGTTGGGGTTTCTCGACGGGGGTAGTAGTCGGGTGCGTCTCGTATGACATCTGGCAGAGGATCTCTACAGTTTCTAAACCCTCCTGAAACAATGGAAGTTCTGCTAACTGCTGTCTGACCCAAGTTTTGAAAGACTCCATCATGGGCAGTTCCCCAATTTCCCAACTTTTTTCTAGAAACCTAGGTATTTCTCTCACGGGCAGATTGGCAAAGGTAGGAGAGCCAGTGCAGGGTACATATCGTCCTTCTTGCATTTGGTAAATCTGCATCACTTGTTCCTCGTAGCGCCACAGTTCGGGAACTCCCAATCCGGCATAAATTAGCTGTCTGTCAACAGATGACTTTTTATAATCTACTTCTATCACTAAGTCAAGTCAAGTTCTTTTTTGTTTCTCATCAGCGGTTCGTTCTGAATGTAGAATCCTGAGTCTGGTTCCGCCCCCCGCATTAAATCTGGACGATTACAGGTTACGGAAACTACAGTTTTCAGGTTAAGCTTTAATTCCGTAGCTAATATCACTATCAGGTTTTAAATCAATCTTTTCCAGTTTTCGTGACGTAAAGAAGGACTCATTATTTCTAACATTCCTCGATCGTAAGCAACTCTCGTGACGAGATCGTTCCCCATTTCTGCCAGCATGGCTACATATGTTGGCCAACTGATGTTTTTCAACATTACCCGCTCGGATGTAGTTTTGCAAGTCATGACCATAGCACTAAATAGTTCGTATTTCGTATTTCGTATTTGGTAAAACCATGCTACAATTATTTTAATCATCATCCTATTATCATCCTATTATACCATTTTGATTTAATGATGATACAGTTAGTAGACACCTCAACGGCGGATCGTAGCCTCCGAGCCGATCCCCCTGGGAAAGGGGGGGGTTTTCGACCGCTGTTTCATCGCTTAATAAAATTGAGATTACAGACTTTCATTTGTAGCAACCTTTTTCCAAAATGGTATTAGTCGGTTAAAACCGACTTTAGCTATTAGCCGGGGGTGTTAACCCCCGGCGGGCTAACAGCGAAGACAAATGCTATTAGCTTGTCGCCGCCGCAGTCGCAGAATCTGAATTTTTGGTCAGGCGAGAAATCAACCGCCAGATTTCCCCTATCCACAGTACTACGGAAGTGCCACCGATAATTATTAACCAATCATGCAAGGATATTGGTACGGTGCGGAAAAAGTCGCCCCCAAATTGCACCATCAATATTTGACCGACGAAAATCAGTAAGGCAATGGTGATAAACCCTCGGTTTTCCCATACCTTGGAGAAGGCGGAATTGTTCAAGCCAAAGCATTTGGCATTGAACATATTCCAGAATTGTAACATGACGAAGGTGCTGAAGAACAGGGATAGTTCGTAGGGATTAACATCGCCATCTTGCTGGATCTTCAGCAGGAAGCCAACTAGAAACACCAGAAAGATGATGCCCACACTGAATATACTCACGGCCATCGGTTTGGAGATGATAAAGGCTTCTGGATCCCGTGGGGGATCGTTCATTACTTTCTCGCTGGGTGGTTCCGTTGCTAGGGCTAAGGCCGCAAAGGTATCCATGATCAAGTTTACCCATAACAGCTGCACTACGGTCAACGGCAAGTTGATGCCGATGAAGGGCCCTAATAAGGCGATGAAACATGCAGCTACGTTGATGGTAGACTGGAATAAGATGAATTTCTGGATGTTCTGGTAGAGCGATCGCCCCCACATGACGGCATTTTCGATACTGCCGAAGGAGTCATCCAGAATAATGATATCACTGGCTTCCTTGGCAACGGAAGTCCCGGTGCGTCCCATTGCTAAACCAACTTGGGCTTGATTTAATGCTGGGGCATCATTGGTGCCGTCTCCAGTCACTGCTACTACTTGACCGCTATCTTGCAGCAGCTTCACTAACCGCAGCTTGTCTAATGGACGAGATCGGGCTAAGACCTTCAACTTCATGGCCGCTGCTTTAGCGGTTCGATCGTCCATCGCCGCAAATTCGGGACCGGTCAGGAAGCAGTCGGACGGATCGTTTTCCTTTGCTAAGCCGATCGCCCGGGCAACTTCCTTAGCTGTGGGTAAGATATCTCCAGTGACTACCTTTACCATCACTCCTGCCTGTTGACAGACAGCCACAGCAGCAGGTACGTCGGGACGGACCGGATCCGCGATCGCGGCAAACCCCAGCCAGATCTGATCTCGTGCCAGGTTATCAATCTCGACCCCTTCAACATACTCCACATTTTCCCGGTAGGCAAGCCCCAAGGTCCGCATCCCCCGTTCTTGATATGAGTTAAGTTCTGCTGCTATGGACTGCTTTTCCCCTAGGGGCTGAATGCCGTCCGGGGTGAGAATGGAGTTACAGCGATCGAGGAGAATTTCCGGGGCACCTTTAATATGCAGGATGCTGTTACCCGTAACCAGGGAATTTCCCAGGGTTGCCATGTACTTGCGTTCCGTGGAGAAAGTCCATTGATAGGTAATGGGAAACTCCTCCCGCTTTTCAAAGTAGGGTACTTCCCGATCGTCCAACCATAACAGCAGGGCCCCTTCGGTGGGGTTCCCCAGGACCGTTGGGACGGCGCCCGGTTTTTTCTCTAAATTAGCGGTCGTGTTGACAGTAATGGCTTCTACTACCAGCAAGCCTGCATCCTTGAGAGTATCTGCGGTAATTTCTCCTGTCAAGTAAGGAATCTTGATGTCGAAAACCCGCATGGCATTCAGAGTCAGGGTGCCCGTTTTATCCGAACAGATCGCCGTAGCTGCGCCGATGGTTTCGCAAGCATTCATCCGCCGCACCAGGTTATTCTGCTGGGTCATCTTGCGCATGCTGTAGGCGAGAGAGAGGGTGACACTCAAGGCTAAACCTTCGGGGACCGCGACTACGATGATCGTCACCGCGATCATAAAGTAAGTGAGAAATTCCGTCGCCACATGAGTGGGGATCCAATCGCTGGGAGACTGGGGTATCCAGTTAAAAGCATAACCCAGACCTATGCCCGCACCAAACAGGGCTAATGCTAAACCGATATTGATCGCCCATCCCAACAGACTTTCGTTTTCCAGCCATTCTGGGGGTTCCGTTTCTCCCCCTGTTAGAGAGATCGCATCGTAGACAATGGGTAACCAAACCCGGACTAACCCGATGACGATCGCGCTCACAGCGAGCAGTCCTGTAAAATACCATTGTCCCGGGGTCAGATTTAGATCTCCGGTCAGGATGCCCCGTACTATCAGGGCAATGTCGATCAGGACTGCCACTGCAAAGCCCAGAACTCCGATCAGTCTGCTGAGGCGGTCCAGTTGGATATTCAGGGGCGTATCTTGGTCCGACTCAATCGTCGCCGCCTGGGAGGTTTTGCCAATTTCCGTGCCGTCTCCCACCGCCGTCAGTTCCAGGGTAGCGCGTCCATCGGCAATAATGGTGCCCCGCAGGGCCTGATCGGGAGGATAGGCCGTTTCACGGGCAGCGGCATATTTATCAGCCATGTCCTTCGACACCTTCGGGATGCATGCAGCCGCGGCTGCGCTGCGCTGACACAAAAACCCCTCAGGTGTCGATGCCACCTTGGTGACGGGAACCCCTTCCCCAGTCAAGCTAGCTTCATTTACTTGCAGGGAAACCGCTTCCAGGACTTGACCGTCTGCGGGGACTTCTTCTCCAATCTCCAGAAATACGATATCTCCCACCACCAGGTCTTTCTTGGGGACCGTTGTAAAGTTGCCATCCCGAACCACCTTGATGGGAACCTCATCGTTGACTTGGTTGAGGATCTCGAATTCCTCGTTGGCCTTGTATTCGTTAAAGAAGGCCACGGTGGTTGCCAGCAGGATGGCTATGACAATGCCTATGCCTTCGGTAATATTGCCATCGAAAATCCCGACCGCGATCGCCAGGAAAGCCGCGACCATGAGAATGCGGATGATCGGGTCTTCAAATTTTTCCAGAAACAGTTGCCACCAAGGGTCTCGTTCCGGTGGTGTCAAGAGGTTGGAGCCATATTTTTGCCGAGAGGACTCCACTTCCGCCGCCGTCAGACCTTGGAAGATTTTGGGATTGCGTTCTACAGTTACTGTCATGCTACTCTCTTGTCTTACTCTGGGGTAAAGCCACAGGTGTATGTTCTAGCGGCCTGAGTTGCCGTCTGTGTCCCCCGGGTAGTGCGAGTACGATGTCTCCTGGGTAGTGCGAGTAGCGCTCCCAAGGGATACCGAAAGCTTCCGGGGGGCACAGTACATTCCTTAGTATAAACCTTACTGTATAGAACGCCTAGTGTTGACAACCGATACAGCCACTGCGTAGGACAGGCGTCTCCCTTCGGGACTTGCTTGGACCAGGGATGGGCTATGGCTACACTCATTAGCTGACAAATCATGGTTTTTATCCCAATGGCGAGATTTTTTTGCTGAATATTCATGGTTAACACCTCAAGCACGAGCTTTTTTTGCTAAATATTCATGGTTAACACCTCAAGCACGAGCTTTTTTGTACGATGTCCTCCCTTTTGTGCGATTAGCGCTCCCCGAGGACATCTCGATATCTCTGGGGTAGTGCGAGTAGCGCGTCCCCTCTGGGGGATATCGAAGAGCGACCAGGAGTTAAGTAAGCGAATGTGGGCAATTATTAGTGGCATTGAAGGAAATTTGGCAGCCTATGAAGCGGTAATCGCTGACTGGAAACGCTCCGCGGTTCCAGTGACAGACATTTATATTATTGGAGATGTTGTTGGACCGAGACCGGAAAGCGAAGCTGTTGTCTCCCGCTTGCGTTCCTCGCGATCGAGAGAAATTGCACCGCAAGTTTGCATCGGCTAGTGGGAGGAACAATGTTTTGCTCTGCATGGGGTTGGTGCAACTGCCGATGGCGCTACGCTGGGCGCGCAGCGCAATCCGACAGAATTGCGAGATCGCTATGGTGGCGAGGTGATCGAACGGCCTTGGAATAGTGTTTCCCGCGAGACTGTACAATCGTTGCGAGGGTTGCATTTTGGCTTTGTGGAATTGGATTCCTTGCTGATTCACGGTAGTAGTATCAGCGTTAGTGAGGAACTCACTCCGGAAACTCCTCCTTGGCAAATGCTAGACCGCTTGCAACGGGTTGAAGTGAATAACTTATTTTGCGGTCGTTCGGGTCGGATCTTCGAGTACGAATTGCAAGAAGGGGCAATTTCAGCGGTAGTAACGACTTTGGAAACTGAGCAAACTCCACAAAAGATAACCTTAAACAAACGGCGGGTGATTGGTGTGGGAAGCGTTGGCAGAGAACCTGGCGAGGCGAGTTACGTTCTCTAGCATCCCGGTGGGGACGCGCTAGAATTCAAAACGACTCTTTACGATGGTATAAGATAACTGTGGTAGATTCTGAAACATTTCCCCCCGATTTTTCGGGCCGTCCGCGGACCGATCGCAAGGAGGAAAACTACGCTCCATAAGGACCGTAAAGGACGTTGTATCGTCAACCACTCTATGGAAACAGGGAGCGATCGCATTCGTAATATTGTTCTCGGGAAGCGGAATTTCTCCCGCCTGGACGAAGTTTTTGGGAAGCGGGTGGATATACACGAAGGATTGGAGAATAGGTCGGGAGATTGTTATCGTCAAAAACTACGGGAAACTCCCGCCAGTCCACTGCTATGCCAGTCAACTAAATCAAGTGTTTATGCATATTCTCACCAACGCGATCTTCCAGTCCAGGCATTTGACCTATTCTTCACAACCAAACCAGTCGGTTTTGGAACTGGACTGGGGTTATCAATTAGTTACCAAATTATCACCGAGCAGCATGGAGGGCAGTTGTTGCATTGTATTTCCCAACCGGGACAAGGCACAGAATTTATAATAGACATTCCGATTCAGCGCGATATGGTCCGTAGTTTGATAGAATAGCACAGCATCAATTATTCTATGGGGTGGTATGTATAATTCGGACCGTAGTCCATCATCGGTAGTAGTAGCTTCAGAGGCTTCGGATTACCACTCTGGGACAGACACTCCGACTGACAGGTGGGTAGAAGTCTTGGTGGACGGGCCACCCGAACTGGATGTAAATTTATATACATACCACATACCGCCAGATTTGTCAATAGTGTCGGGGGATATATTGCAGGTGCCGTTTGGACCGCAGCAGTTGGGGGCGATCGCCATTAGGCTGCTGGATAAACCCCCCGCTGGGTTGGCCCCGGAGAAAATTCGGGATGTTCGAGATGTCGTCAGCCCGGGGTTCTTCCCGCCTACCTACTGGCAGCTATTAAACCGGGTAGCTTCTTACTACCATACGGAACTGATGCGGGTGATTAGAATAGCCCTACCGCCGGGACTGTTGCGGCGATCGCAGCGTCGGATCCGCTTCACCCCCTCTTACCCAGGGGGAAAGGCGATCGCCGATGACCCCTTCCTAACACCGGTGGCGCGGCAGCTGCTGGAGGTGCTGGAGTCGAGCAAAACGGGGGATATGTCTTGGAAAGGGATCCAGGGTCAGGTGAAAGGTGCTAATCGGCCATTAAAGTCATTATTACAACGTGGGTGGGTCCAAAGTTATCTGGAACCGCCGAAACTCTCCCGCCCAAAACTGCAAAAAGCTGTGATGCTAACTAGCGATACTTTTACTCGGGAGTTGACGAAGCGACAGCAGGAAGTCTTAGGGGTTCTCAGACAGCGGGGCGGCGAATTGTGGTTGTCTGAGTTACTACAGATATCTAAGGCTAGTTCTAGTATAGTCAAAGCCTTGGAAAAAAAGGGTTGCATTGCGATCGAAGAACGGGAAGTGTTGCGGCGAGATATGGGAGTCGCTCAAAGAAGCGATCGCCCCAAAGTCCTTACCGAAGCTCAAACCAAAGTCCTTGATATCATTACTAAACAAACGAGATACTCCCTGCTGTTGCTTCACGGCGTTACCGGTTCGGGAAAAACTGAAGTATACTTGCAGGCGATCACCCCGATCTTAGCCAGCGGGCGATCGGCCCTGGTGCTGGTTCCCGAAATTGGACTTACCCCCCAACTGACCGATCGATTTCGGGCCCGTTTTGGTTCGGGGAAAATTTTTGTTTATCACAGCGCCCTCTCCGATGGCGAACGCTACGATACCTGGCGACAAATGCTGATGGGCATTCCTCAAATCGTGATTGGCACCCGATCTGCAGTTTTTGCCCCCCTACCCAAGCTAGGTTTAATTATCCTAGATGAAGAACATGACAGCAGCTTTAAGGAAGACCAACGCAGTC
Organism: uncultured Hormoscilla sp.; assembly: GCA_963921275.4. Taxonomy (GTDB): domain Bacteria; phylum Cyanobacteriota; class Cyanobacteriia; order Cyanobacteriales; family Desertifilaceae; genus Hormoscilla. Next base: position 1,969,448 of record OZ001293.3, read on the forward strand.
CCACTTACCATGCTCGCACTGTAGCTGCTTGGCGGGCAGAATTAGAAAATTGTCCCCTCCTCCTCGGTTCCGCCACTCCTTCTTTGTTAACCTGGGCAAGTGTAACTCGCAGCGCCCAATTTCTCTCCTTCCCAGGACTGGAGAGTCCAGAGGAACCCACTCCTAAATATTACCTTTCTCTAGCAGAACGCATTGCCCAGCGGCCCATGCCGCCAGTAGAAATAGTTGATATGCGGCCAGAGTTCCAGGCCGGAAATCGCTCCATATTTAGTCGTTCCCTGCAAAAGGAGTTACAAAGATTAATCCATGAAAAGAAACAGGGAATTTTATTCATCCATCGGCGGGGACACAGTACCTTTGTTGCTTGCCGCAGTTGCGGGTATGTGATGGAATGTCCTCACTGCGATGTCTCTTTATCCTATCACTACACCCACGAAGGGGCAACCCAACTGTTGCGCTGTCATTACTGCAATTATACACAAGTCCAACCTCAGCAATGTCCAGAATGTAATTCCCCCTACCTGAAACATTTTGGCAGTGGAACTCAGAAAGTTGCCCTAGAATTAGCTAAACATTACCCATCCCTGCGGTGCATCAGATTTGATAGCGATACCACTCGGACCAAAGATGCCCATCGGACATTGCTCACCCAATTTGCTAATGGGAAAGCTGATATCCTGCTGGGAACGCAAATGCTGACCAAAGGACTAGATATAGCAGCAGTAACTCTGGTGGGGGCGATCTCCGCTGATGGATTATTACATTTCGCCGATTATCGAGCTAATGAGAGGGCATTTCAAATATTAGCGCAAGTGGCAGGTCGTGCGGGTCGTGGCGACGAGGATCCTGGTAAGGTAATTATTCAGACTTATTCGCCAGAACATCCAGTAATTCAAACTGTGCAGCATCATGATTACTGGTCTTTCGTGGATAGGGAATTAGCAGAACGGGCTGAGTTCAATTATCCTCCCTACGGACGCTTGATTTTATTACGACTGAGTGGTTTAGATTTAGCGGAGGTGGAAGCAACTGCCCAAAAGTTGGCACAGGTGCTGACTCCCCAGAATGATGATTACCAACTGTTGGGACCAGCACCAGCTACGATTCTGCGGGTAGCTAATCGTTATCGCTGGCATATTTTGCTGAAATTTTCTCCAGTAAATCCCGTACAGTTACCAGATTTGATGGAGTTGCGCAGCCATTGTCCCCCTTCTGTTAGTATCATGATAGATGTTGATCCTCTGCAATGGTGACTGGCGAAGGGGGATTGGAAAAGGGGACCGGCACCAGCGAGAGAGATGATATAGGTGGCTAATCGCGATCGCCAGGCGCAGCGCGATACTGTCCGAGAAACACGCGCCTAGCAGTCTGCTCATCGAAAGCCGAAGGGGCCGGAGTAAGAATAAAATATTTGATGAAATCTATCTGCTAGATTGGCATGGTAACAGCAAAAAAAGTTGATTTAGATCTTTTGGAGAAGCAATATGCAAGTGACAATAGAAACAATAGAGCAAGAAATAGAACAATTTAACGAGGAGCAACTGAAACAAATAGCAGAATTTATTAAATTGATAAAATTTCGCACTATATACCAGAAAAGCGTGACGGATATGAATCAATTTGCTAGCCTCTACTAAGAATTTGCGACTGACGATCGGGAACTAGCAGAAGTCGGGATGACAGATTATGCTAATCAGTTACAACAAGAGGATAAATAATGTAGTGCAGAACTCACTGTTTGTATGAAATATAGCTACGGTGTATCACCAAGCACACCAGACGGGAAAATAATAAAAAAATTATTGTCATACACTTGACAGAATGCAGTTCCATGAGTTAAGCTAAGAAAAGACGCTCGCTCGGAGAAGATGCTACTCAAAGCCAAGTTAGACAGGCTTTCCTGTAAACAGATCGACTGACTCTATTTCCAGTTAAGCAATTCAAAATTCAAAATGGGGAAAGTCATTGATAGCAAGGTTTTCAGCATTTGGATCCATGCAATTTAAATGCGCGACAGCTTACAACAAGATAAACTATGCCACCTGAATATCGAATTTACCTGGATGTATGTTGCTGGAATCGTCCATTTGATGATTTTTCTCAGGAGCGAATTCGGCTAGAGGCAGAGGCGGTTTTGCTAATCTATAAAAATTCCGGTTGGGAATATGGATGCTTTTGAGTAGTGATATTGTTGAAGCTGAATTACGCAAAACGATAGGCAAAGACTGGAGTTGCTCATGGCTGCATTAGCAATTGCAAAATCCAAAATTAAATTAGACGATACCATCAAAAAAAGAGCTGCAATCTTGGTTGAGCTTGGCTTTAAGCCATTTGATGCGACTCACATTGCTAGCGCAGAAGCAGCTAACGCTGATGTTTTTCTCACAACGGACGATCGCCTGCTCCGAAATGCTCAACGACATTTAGGTAATTTGAGGACTTCTGTTCAAAATCCTGTATATTGGCTCATTGCAATCAACCAAAACGAGGAGGGAGGCGAAAATGAAGACACCTATTAAAATTAATCGCATGGGCTATGAGGCGCTTATGAATGCTCTTGGCTTTGATGGCACGATCTGATTTTTGCGTCAGTTCGATCCGGGCAAGGGGGACTACACTACTGAGCGGCATCAACGACTTAATAAAATTCCCCTAGAAGAAATTTTTACGGATATTGAAGCCAATGACTCAGCAGACCACCGTAGGTCGGAACTTCCTGTCGCAACTGCGGACTGAGCTAGTTCGTAGGTTGGGTTTCGTGCCTCAACCCAACCGATGCATCTCATTGTTGGCAGTTCGGAACTTGTCTGGGAGAGCAAGTATGACGAGTATGAAGATCCCCTGCTATGCAAAAGTGCGATCGCCCTGTAAACTCTATGAAAAGGAGAGAGGTACTATGAGCCTGGAAACCGAGGTAAAAACATCTCTATATGAAACTGATTACCAAATGTGGCTAGAGAAAATACTGGCGCAGTTGAGAGTGGGTGATTTTACCAATATATATCTAGAGAATTTAATTGAGGAGATAGAAAATTTGGGTCAAAGCGATCGACGCGCAATAGCTAGCTTTTTAAGGCGACTTTGCGAACACTTGCTCAAGATTAAATATTGGCAATCTGAGCGATAACTGTGTTTTAGAAGCTGTAATTTGGAGATTATAAATTTTCGCATTGAGATTATGGATATTCTCAAAGATAGCCCCAGCCTCAAAAACTTTCTCCAGGAAAATTTTGCTCGGGAATATGCTAAAGGGAGAAAGATATTCCTCAAAGCTAGCGGACTTGAGGCAAATCTCATCCCCGAACAACCCTGTTTTACCTTGGAACAGGCGCTCTTAGAAGACTGGCTCCCCTGGCAACCTGAATAGTCCCATCCCCCTTGACAAGATGCGAGCTAATATATTATTATGAATGGCAAGTGATACTGCTGGGATACCAGCATTACCCTAGAGGAGAGTGTAGCGCTATGCCAGCCAAAAATCTCTATCACGATGCAGTCAAGTCAGCCCTCATTAAAGCGGGTTGGGTAATTGTTGCCGACCCATACCGAATTCAAGACAAAGATTTTGATTGGTATGCTCAACAGGCTGCAGATCGCCCGATCGCAGCTGGAGGAGAAGGACGGAAAATCATAGTTGCGATTCAAAGATTTGTCGGGCGATCGCTGATGATTGACTTCCACCATGCAGTTGGGCAGTATGCCGTTTACCGCAGCCTGATGCAAGCAAGGTCGTCTGAATATCAGTTATATGGCAATTGACGACATTATCTATGAGAACTTATTCAAGCGCGAAGGAATTGCGTTTTTAACCAAAAAGAGTCAAATCAACCTACTGGTTGTGGATATCGAAGAACAGGGGATCGTGGAATGGATAAGCTAGCTTCTTACCGCAAGATCGTGCAAAAAATCCTGATTGAATATCAGCAATGGGCCGCTGGTGCAAATAAACCCGGAGTAACGCAGTGTGTTTCCTTTGATGAAGAACGAGGGCACTACTTCTGGTTTAATGTAGGCTGGGACGGTAAGCGTCGAGATTTTGGCGTGACAGTTTATCTCAGGATCGAGCAAGGTAAAATCTGGATTGAAGAAGATTGGACGAAACAAGGCATTGCCAATGAGTTGCTAGATGCTGGAGTCCTCCCCGAAGATATTGTTCTAGCATCCCAGTAAGCGACCTCTGACTGAATTTGCCACGGGTATCCCTTGACAAATGTGATATACTATTATTAAGAAGTGGAGGTGTAAGAAAATGTCTAGAAAAGACAATTTTCATCAAGCAGTCAGACGCGGAAAAGGATGGCCGGACAATTACCCAGGATCCTTTGCTATTGAAAATCAGTACGCTGCAATTGGAAGCTGATTTAGGAGCAGAAAAAGCGATCGCCGCTCAAAAGGACAATCAGAAAATAGCAGTAGAGGTGAAAAGATTGCTAAACACCTCAAAAATTCCCGACTTATACCGGGCATTTGCACAGCAATTTTCCTATAAAGAGGCACTACACAAGCTAGAGCCCGATCGCATTTTTGCTCTAGCAATTCCAGACTCGATCTATGACAATCAATGTGGAGAAATTATGATGGAGGAGCTTCTGGAGGAATATCCAGTAAAGCTGATTATCTAGGCTACCAACGTAAAGCGGGACAAATTTGCGGTTGTGCGAGCGGGCCAAATGTTTGTGGGCTGGAAGCCTTGCATCATGCGCTGTCCCGGCTTAAGTTGGTAGCCATTATCTTATAGCCCATACAGAGAGGAGATAGAGTCATGGATAAATTAGAACAATATCGGACAAGGAGCAGACAATACTGGAAAACTATGCTGATTAGATGAAAATTTTATACATCTGACAAAAGATGATCTAATATTAGATCGAGCATGTAAAGTGATGAAACCCCGATCGCGCAGCGTGGCGCAGCCATTCGCATCTGCTGTTCAAACTGCTTCTGGGATCTTTCCCGTTCTTCCCTGGGCGTCAGGTTGACATAGAGGGTCGCCTCATTGATCTTTTCGCCCCCAGCAACCCCCAGGACATTATCCACAACTGGCTGCTGCTGTAACAGAGAAGTCGTCTGTTGCATCACCCGATCGGTATTGAGCGGAGTAGCACACGGCCACAGGCTTTGGAGTTGCCTAATTATCCCGATGAGCGGATGTGAAGGTCAAGCATTAGGCTTCACTGTCAAATTGCCTCACACCGCTGAAAATTAACAACTAACAACTAACAACTAACAACTAACAACTATCAAATATCAGCATCTTGATACAATTCTTCAAGGGACTGCTGCTGAGTCCGACGAGAAATCCGACGGTACTTCTTTGCTTCTAATCGCGGTTCGTACTCACTCTTCCCTTTCCCTTTACTTTTCCGCTTCAGGGTTGAGTCAGGATCCCCTTGTTGATGCAACTGCTCTTGACGGGCGATCGCCTTTTCCAAACAATCCAAATAATGCTCGTAGCGTTCCCAATCTCCCCTGACAACGCAATTAGGCTCATCTCTATGCAAACAGTCACTAAACTGACAGCTACCCGTCCCTAACCTTGTCGAAGCTTCTGGGAAATAAGCCACCAATTCCTCTGGAGAACAATCCATGTGAGGCTGATTAAAACCAGGAGTATCTGCTAACAATCCCTCACCAGGTAACTCAAATAATTCCACATGGCGGGTAGTATGGCGTCCCCTACCCAGCTTTCCGGAAACCTCCCTCACTCGCAAGCAAGCTGTCGGAATTAGCTGGTTAATCAGACTCGACTTCCCCACCCCAGAAGGCCCGGCCACAACCGTGATGCGATCGCGCAGCCTATTCCTCAGTTCAGTAATATTGTCAAGGGTAGAAACACTGATAAATATCGCTTTGTAGCCCCAGGCTTGCAACCTCTCATCCCATCCGCCCATATGACCGGGCGCGACCAGATCGCATTTATTCAAGCACAAACACACATTTAAACCCGTGGATTCCGCCTTCACCAGAAATCTACTCAACTGGTAAGGGTCTAAAGTTGGTTCTGCCAGAGCAAAAACCAGTAAGATTTGATTAGCATTGGCCACAGGAGGGCGATCGAGTTTAGTGGCCCGGGGTAACAGTTTATCGATCGCCCCCCGTCGGCCTTCCCAGTCCGGTTCGCAAACCAGCACCCGATCGCCCACCATCACCTGCTGACCAATTTTTTTCAGGCGCGATCGTCTCGTACATAGCAGAGAAGAACAGGCCATACCAGCATTTTCTAAGCGAACCCGATAGAAATTCGCTTGCACAGCCATCACCTTCCCCAGCAACTGCGCCGGTTCTGAGTCAATCAAAGCCGAGGACGCCGCACTCGCAGCGCAAAAAACCCTACCCGATCCTCTATTAATTCAATCCCGTAACCTTCCATCGCCAAACTATCGGGCACCTGTTCAATTGGCTCGCCCGGATCCAGCCACACCTCCAGCAAAGACCCCGGTACCATTTGCTCTAGCCGCAGTTTAGTTCTGACAAAATTAATCGGGCAGGGAGTACCCCGCAAATCCATCTGAGCGTCAGGCATCATTTATTAAACAGTCCTCCCAAGAAACCTTCCATCCCACCCTTGCCAGTGCGATTACCGCGAATAGAGGCCAACTCCTCCAGATGCTGTCGTTCCTCAGCCCCTATCCGCGTGGGAATCTCCACCAACACCGTAATCAAGTGATCGCCTCGCGAAACCGGATTTCCCAGTCGTGGCACCCCACGATTTTCCAAAGTAAGAACAGTATTCGGCTGGGTTCCCGCTGGAATCACCAACTCGGACGAACCATCTACCGTCTTTATTTCTCTGTGACTGCCCAGAATCGCTTCCAGATAACTAATCTTCAACTCTGAAAGCACATTTATGCCATCCCGCCGGAAATCCGGGTCTTCATTCACGGACAAATACACGTACAGGTCTCCCGCCGGCCCCCCGCGTCCACCCGCATCACCTTCACCTGAGACCCGCAACCTCGTACCATTATCCACCCCTGCTGGGATTGTAATTTTCAGCTTTTTCGTCACCTGCTTATTGCCACTGCCACCACAGGTCTGACACTTTTCCTCAATCACCCGCCCCGTCCCATTACAACTGGGACAGACTGACACTTGGGTAAAGCTGCCAAAAGGCGTCCGCGTGGCCCGCCGTATTTGACCCGACCCGCCACAAGTCTGGCAAGTTTTTGGCTTCGTTCCTGGCTTAGCACCGGTACCTTTACAGGTGCCACAGGTTTCCAGGTGGTTGATGCGAATTTCCTTCTCCTCACCAAACACCGCTTCTGTGAATTCCAGCCTCAGGTCCAGCCGCAGGTCGTCCCCACGCACCGGTCCCCTTCTGCGAGCCGCCGTTTGACCCCCCATTCCACCGGAAAACCCACTAAAGAAGCTTTCAAATATATCTGCAAACCCACCGATATCGCCGAAATCTTGGAATCCACTGGCTCCCACACCGGCACCACTCACTCCTGCTTCGCCGAATCGGTCATAGCGTGCCTTCATTTCCGGTTCTGAGAGGACTTCGTAGGCACGATTTATCTCCTTAAACCGTTCCTCCGCCCCCGATTCCTTATTCACATCCGGGTGATACTTGCGCGCCAAGCGACGGTAGGCACGCTTAATTTCTTCCTTGTCTGCATCCCGGGAGACCCCTAGAACTTCGTAATAATCGGCCATAGAGCGCTAGTTTATGCTACTTGTGCTATTATCCGCTATTTTTCTATTCGATCGCTTCGTAGTCAGCAGTGACAGTTTCCGAATCATCTTCCTCGTCTGAGAACGAAGCGGTATCTTCCTCGACCTTTAAGGTTGATAATTCCGAACCTGCCGCGCTTGGCACCATTTCTGCCTGAGTGCTATCACCTTGTTCATACACATAGGTGCCAATCTCAAATAGTATTTGTTGTAGGGCATCGATTTTTCCCTTTACTTCCTCTACTCTGATTGCCGGATTAGCGAAAGCCGCTCTGATCTCCGTCACCTTTTGTTTTGCCTGGGCCTTCAGTTCTAAGCTGATATATTTTTCCTGGTTTTTTAGCGTCGTTTGATAACTATAGAATAGGCTATCTACCTGGTTTTTCAGTTCTACCAGCTGCTTACGCCTGCGGTTTTCCTCTGTGTATACTTCCGTCTCCATGCGCATTTTTTCCACTTCACTGGCACTCAATCCGCCGGTGTTGCTGATTTCAATACTCTGTTCGGACCCCGTTCCTTTATCTCGCGCCGATACTTTCAGAATACCATTAGCATCTATCTCAAAGGACACCTCTATCTGGGGTACCCCTCGTGGTGCTGGCGAAATCCCCGTTAGCTCAAATTTCCCCAGACTCTTATTGTCCCTCGCCAGAGCTCTTTCCCCTTGCAGTACGTGAATTTCCACCGAAGTTTGCCCATCTGTTGCCGTCGAAAAGGACTGGGTTTTGCTCGTTGGAATCGTCCTATTCCGTTCAATGATTTTAGTGAACACTGAGCCCAAGGTTTCTATTCCCAGGGACAAAGGCGTCACATCTAGTAGTAGCAGGTCTTTCATCTCGCCACCGATCACCCCACCTTGAATTGCCGCCCCCAGGGCCACCGCTTCATCTGGATTTACCGATCTATCCGGTGCCTTGCCACCAAAGTAATTTTTGATTGCCTCTTGCACTGCCGGTATCCGGGTAGACCCACCCACCATAATTATCCGGTCAATATCCTCCTTTTTCCTATCGCAGTCCTTGAGCGCCTGGGTCATCGGTTCTAGCGTTCCTTCGATTAGGTCTTTGCTCAGTTCTTCAAACTTAGCCCTACTCAACTCCATCTCCAGATGTTTCGGTCCCGTTTCATCAGCCGTAATGAACGGCAGGTTAATTGAAGTCGTCACCATGTTAGACAACTCTATTTTTGCCTTTTCCGCCGCCTCACGCAGGCGTTGCAGGGCCATTTTGTCCACTGACAGGTCAATACCTTCCTCCTTGGAGAAGCTATCGATCATCCAGTTTACTATACAGTTATCAAAATCATCACCCCCCAGATGGTTGTTACCCGAAGTAGCCTGCACCTCAAAAATGCCATCACCTAGCTGGAGAATAGAGACATCGAAAGTCCCACCACCCAAGTCAAAGACCAGAATCATCTGGTCTTTGTCCTGCTTATCTAAACCGTAGGATAATGAAGCCGCCGTCGGCTCATTAATAATCCGCTGCACTTCTAGACCAGCGATCGTGCCTGCATCTTTTGTCGCTTGCCGCTGGGCGTCCGTGAAGTAAGCTGGCACCGCGATCACCGCTTCACTCACCGGTTCTCCCAGATAATTTTCGGCATCCTGCTTTAGTTTTTGCAGGATCATCGCTGATATTTCTTGCGGCGTGTAATTGCGACCCCTAATTTGGACATCTACTGTCTCGTCGCGACCTGTTACACAATTATAGGGCACCCTAGACCGTTCTACTTCCGTATCGCACCAGCGTCTACCTATAAATCTTTTGATGCTGAATATGGTATTTTCTGCATTGGTAACTGCTTGTCGCTTTGCCAGTTGACCTACCAAGCGCTCCCCTGCCTTCCCAAAGCCCACCATACTCGGGGTAGTACGTCCACCTTCCGAGTTATAGATGACGACTGGTTGACCGTCCTCCAATACAGCAACACAACTATTGGTCGTCCCTAAGTCTATGCCAATGACTTTTCCCATAGCTAGCGGCGGTTAATGTTGACAATATCTGAATACACTCTCAGCTATTTGGCTGAGTGTCTACTCTGTTATGCACTCTATCGCGAGCACCAGACGCCACTGGCGCCTGGTTGACTTACCTATATTTACTATACCCCTTTAATTTTCAATACTTTCATTACTCTCCTCACTCTCGGACACTACAGCTGCTGAAGCTTCCATCGGTTCTTCTGGCGCTGCTGCTACTTTTACCATAGCGTGGCGCAGCACCCGATCGCCCAGCATATACCCCCGCATCAATTCTTCTATCACCGTTCCTTCTGGATATTGGTCCGTTTGTCCCCGCATCACCGCTTCATGCAGGTTCGGGTCAAACTCTTCTCCTTCACAACGCATCGCCGACACTCCGATGCCTTTTAGACAGTCTACCAATTGCTTATATACCCCTTGGTAGCTTTTGTGGATGTTCTTTTCCCCGTCTGTTTGCGGTTTGATCTGCGATCGCGCCCGCTCGAAGTTATCTACCACCGGCAGCAGTTCTTTAATTGTCGCAGACTTTATGCGCTGCTCCATTTCTTCTTTTTCCTTGTAAGTGCGCTTGCGAAAGTTATCAAAATCTGCCGCTATCCGCACTGATTGGTTCTTTACCTCTCTGAGCTGATTTTTTAGAGACTCTATTTCGGCCTCCTGCGTCGCCAATTCCACGAACAGTGCTTCGTCCACCGTTACTTTCGGTTCTGACAACCCTGTTGCTGCGGACGACTCTGAACCCATAGCCGACTCTATCTCTAATGACTCTGTCGGCTGAGGCCCTGGCCCTGGGCTACTTGCTTCTGATGCCACTTCTGCTGCTATATTTTCAGCCGACCTTGTCGGAACCTGCATTTCCTCTGACACTTCTGGCGAGGATTCCGAATCCCTAGTCATATTCTCTAACTGCTTTGACTCGTCGCTCATTGTACTCTTACTCTACACTGCAAGACTACTACCAGGGAGCCGGTTACACCCGATGCCCCTGTTTTCCTTAGGACCACTAAGCTTTTAGCCTAGCTTCTGGACATCCCTTTTTTGGACCGACACGCAATATTTTAGCTTTTTTTGCTGGTCGCCCTACCTTCTGGTTCATTTGGGCCAACCTGCCAGTCTGGATGCTGCTGCATCTCGTCTGAGCTGGCGCTGTGGGAAGCTAGGTCTCAGGCGGCACTTTGGCCCTGCCGGTTATCTTATCAATAATTTACCACACCACAAGCTGTTTTGATCTGAACTATTGACCATTATCCCCTGTCCCGGCCAATCGCCGATCCCCATCGTCATCCGGCGGCATAGCCCGGCGTCGTGGATTCCTCGCCACTAGCTACCAGGCTTGAAATTGTGATATATTGGGTTATGTTTTGGGACAGTCGCCTGTTGCCCTGACCCCTGCCATCGGACTGCCTCCAGTCATGACCTCTGATCGCCGTATCCCTTGCGGGAGCGCAGCCATTCGCGCAGAGTGGCCAGCCTAGCAAGTAGATCGGCTGCATATTTTTAACTGTAAGGAAGATTCCATGAGAACTGAAAAATCACTATATAGATTGATGACAATCAGTAGAGAAACCACTCAATAAAGAGATGGCTCCGCTACCATGGGAGGTGAGTTAGATATTTTGGGGAAATGACCGAGCAATTGCCGCAGGAGACGGGAAGTGGAAGAGTTTTAGCTCCCCCCGCTCGGGAGATATAAGGATGTTTTTCCTATTGGTATTGAGTAATAATAGTAGAATGTCGGCTTCGCGGCAGATTAGTTGGCCCAGAAGCTTTTGCTAGACGAAAATTATGAGGAAATCCCCAACAGCGCGGCGTGAGCTTATTGTACAAAATAACCTTTCTCCGTTTGGCAACAAAGTGGTCAGGTCAGGGTATGTCAATAGTGACCAGATGCAGCAGGCTTTGATAGAAAGCCGCAAGTCAAGGAAGCCACTGACGCCGGTACTGGAAGGGCTGACAGGTAAGCAACTGCCCCCAGATTTAATTCGCCAGTACAAGAAACAGCAGCTGTTTGAACTGAAGATCCTCTATGGGGTAGATTCTCTAGATCCAGAAATATTTCAGATCGACACGACCCAGGTAAACTCCCTGATTAACACCCTCATCCCCATAGATATATGTCGGAGCTATCAATTAGTACCGCTGTCGAAAAAAGCTAATCCGCCTTCGGTATTGGTGGCAATGGTGGATCCAGATAATCTGGCAGCGTTGGACGACATGAAGCGGGTACTGCGCCCCCAAGGTTTGGAAATGCAGCGGATGGTGATTATCCAAGAAGATTACCAGCAAATCATTTCCAAATACCTGGACGAAGAAGTAAAAAAGCAGTCCAAACCAAAGAAAAGGGAGGAAAACCTTGACCTAGAAATAGATTTAACCTATCTGAACACCAGTATGGAGGATGAGGGGGACGATGAAGAGTCAGATGTTGACCTGAATAAGGCATTAAAAGATGCGGAAAGTGCCCCAGTCATAAAATGGGTGAATAAAATCCTGGCCAAGGCACTGACAGATGGGGTGTCGGATATCCATGTGGAACCTCAGGAAGAAGATTTGCGGGTGCGCTTCCGCAAGGATGGGGTGCTGCAAGAGCCTTTTCCGAGATTCCCGAAGTCAATTGTCAACGCCCTGACCTCTCGTTTCAAAATTATCTCGAATTTGGATATCGCTGAACGGCGGAAACCCCAGGATGGTCGTATCCGCAGGATATTCCAAGGACGCAAGGTGGACTTCCGGGTGAATACTCTGCCAGCACGCTACGGGGAGAAGATCGTGCTGCGGATCTTGGATAATTCGTCAACCCAGCTGGGGTTGGATAAGTTAATCACAAATCCAGAGACCCTCACTCAAGTGCGGGAAATGGCGTCGCGTCCCTTTGGACTGATCTTGGTGACGGGGCCAACGGGTTCGGGTAAGTCTACAACCCTATATTCAGTCCTGGCAGAAAGAAACGATCCGGGGGTGAATATCAGCACGGCGGAAGACCCGATCGAGTATGCGTTACCGGGGATTAATCAGGTGCAGATGATTCGGGAAAAAAATATGGACTTTTCCTCGATTCTGCGGGCGTTCCTGCGGCAAGACCCGGATATAATTCTGGTGGGTGAGACCCGGGATAAGGAAACGGCAAAAACGGCAATAGAAGCGGCGTTGACGGGACACTTGGTGCTGACAACTCTACACACCAATGACGCGGCAGGGGCGATCGCCCGCTTGGACGAAATGGGGGTAGAACCTTTCATGGTCTCCGGGGCATTGCTGGGTGTGGTGGCCCAACGCTTGATGCGGCGGGTTTGTAGCGAATGTCGCATTGCCTATACCCCCACGCCTGAAGAACTAGCCCGCTACGGCATGTCGGCTTCTAAAGAGGCAGGGGTGACTTTCTATAAAGCTAACACGATTCCTCTTGAAGATCGGGGAGAGCTGAAGGAAAAAGGGGAACTATGCCCCAAATGTAGTGGCGTGGGCTACAAGGGTCGTTGTGGGGTATATGAATTACTGCAAGTGACAGAAAATCTCCAAGTGTTGATCAATGCAGGGGCCCCGACAGAGCGGATTAAGGAAGTAGCTGTAGAAGAGGGGATGGTCACATTACTGGCCTATAGCTTAAATCTGGTACGGGAAGGTGCGACCACCTTGGATGAAGTGGAGCGCGTGACCTATACGGACACGGGTCTGGAAGCAGAACTGAAAGCAAAACGGAAGGTGGGTCTGACCTGTAAAACTTGCGCTGCGGGACTGCAGCAGGAGTGGCTAGAATGTCCATACTGCATGACACCTCGCTTTACTGATTAACAGTTTTGATGTGACTTTAGATAAGGAGACAGCGGTATGGAGTTGATGATCGAAGACGTAATGGAGTCTCTGATCGAGCAGGGTGGGTCGGACATGCATATCCAGGCAGATTCGCCGATCTACTTCCGGATCAGTGGGAAATTGACTCCTCAGCCCCAATTTGGCGAAGAACTGGATGCTCAATCTTGTCAGCGTCTGATATTTAGTATGCTGAATAACAACCAGCGCAAGGCTCTGGAGCAAAACTGGGAGCTAGACTGTGCTTATGGGGTAAAAGGATTGTCTCGCTTTCGGGTAAATGTATATCGGGAACGTGGTTGCTTTGCGGCTTGCTTGCGGGCCTTGCCTTTTAACATTCCCAATTTCGAGAAGCTGGGAGTGCCAGAGATAATGCGGGAACTCTCAGAACGACCTCGCGGGATGGTGTTGATCACGGGTCAGACCGGTTGTGGGAAGACGACGACAATAGCGGCGATCCTGGATCTGATCAACCGCACCCGCTCAGAGCATATCCTAACGGTGGAAGACCCGATCGAATATGTATTCCCGAATATCAAGAGTCTGTTTCACCAACGGCAAAGGGGAGAAGACACTAAGAGCTTTGCTAATGCGCTGAGAGCAGCCCTGCGGGAAGACCCGGATATAATCCTAGTGGGAGAAATGCGCGACTTGGAGACGACCGGTCTGGCGGTGTCGGCAGCAGAAACGGGTCACTTGGTGTTTGGCACGATGCACACTAACTCGGCAGCAGGGACGATCGACCGCTTGCTGGATATGTTCCCGCCAATTCAACAACCCCAAATCAGGGCCCAAATATCAGGGTCTTTGGTAGGGGTCTGTAGTCAGAACCTGGTAAATAAAATCGGCGGCGGTCGGTGTGCAGCTCAGGAAATCATGGTGAATACTCCGGCGATCGGGAATTTGATCCGTGATGGTAAAACTGCTCAAATTTACTCGGCCATCCAAACCGGGGCAAAGATGGGCATGCAGACGATGGAAATGGCTTTAGCAAGACTGGTACGGGAAAACAAGGTAACTTATGAAGACGCGATCTGCAAGTGCAATAAAATAGATGAGCTGAATCGTCTTATTGGACTAGGGGTAAAAGCAGGGGCAAAAAAGTAGCTAGCACAGTCGGAGTGCCGCAAAGGGATGACAGTTGTTAGTTGTTAAGGGTAGGAGAACTAACAACTAAAAACTAAAAACTAAAAACTAACAAAGAACAGCCATGCCAACTTTTATTGCTAGTATTCGGGACTCAACAGGACAGCAGAAAAAAGAAAAGTTAACGGCAGACAATATTCAGGCAGCACGGATTTCTCTGATCAATAAGGGACTGTCGGTGCAGGACATCAAGAAAGCAGGTTTCAACCTGAAGGACATTGACTTCGACGAACTAAATGAAGCATTTACCATTGCGACAGCTAGTATCACGGTTAAGGATATAGCTGTATTTTCGCGTCAATTTGCGGCAATGGTAAATGCGGGGGTGGGGATGGTTAGATGCCTGGGGGTGTTAACAGAAGAATGTGAAAATCCTAAGCTGAAACATGCTCTGAAGAAAATTTCGGGCGAGGTGCAAGAGGGAACAGATCTGTCGGAGGCAATGGGCAAACATCCGGCTTGCTTTAGCGATCTATACGTGGCGATGATATCGGCAGGGGAAGTAGGGGGGGTACTAGATGAGGTGCTCAACCGTCTGGCAAAGTGCTAGAAGATGCGGCCAGGTTGGAAAACGAGATGAAGTCAGCTATGTCCTACCCAGTGACGGTAGGAACATTGGCGGTGATCATTTTTATTAGTCTGTGTGTTTTTCTGCTGCCTACTTTTTCGGCTATTTTTGAAGACATTGGGGTAGAACTGCCAGCCTTCACCCAGTTCATGCTGGGAATTAGTGACTTTCTGATAGATGTCAAAAAGTCCTTGGGACTAGGGGCAATACTGTTAGTGCTCAAGTTGATTTACGATCAATGGTACAAAACTCCGGCGGGGAAGTTGATAATGGATAAAATCTTCCTGAAGCTACCGTTGTTTGGAGAACTGATAACAAAAACAGCGACGGCGCGTTTTTGCCGCACGTTTGGGACTTTATCTCGCGCGGGAGTGCCAATCCTAACTTCTTTGGAAATTGTCCGGGATACGGCGGGGAATCAGGCGATATCAAATTCGGTGGAAGCGGCCCGCAATGAAATTCAGGGCGGGGGCATGATCAGCGTGGCTTTGGAAAGAGATAAAGTATTTCCGGCGATCGCGATGATGAAGATTGGTGAGGAAACGGGGCAGATAGACCAAATGCTGATGAAAGTGGCTGACTTCTATGAGGATGAAGTTGAGCAAGCTGTCAAAGCACTTACCAGTATGCTGGAACCAGTGATGATCGTGGTGATTGGCGGGATGGTAGGTTCGATTTTGCTGTCGATGTATCTGCCCATGTTTAAGGTGTTTGAATCACTGTAAGAGTGGTGAATGGGTAATTGAGAATGGAGAATTGAAAATGGAGAATTGAGGATGGTTTAATAGTCAATAAAAAATTAGCAATTATCCATTAGCAATTAGCAATTAGCAATGAATTAAGTAGGATTATCGGAGCGAAGTCAGAAAAATGGCGGGAAAAAAAATCATTACGAAGCGTTACTGGCAGAATATAGTAACACGGAAGTGAGGGCGGTTAAGTAAATGTCAGCGATTTGAGCGATATCGCTAGCCCGATCGAGTCCATTGACAATACGTCGGGCGCTGTAAAAATCTTGCTCTCGATCATTGATGAAGTCACTCAGGGCTAATCCGGTAAAGGTACCATCGCGCATGCCTTGAACTAAGATTGTAGCGGCGATTTCGGGAATGGCTGCGCCCCCAGCGCAGCGCTATCGGATGCTCTCTCGGGGAAATTCACGAGGGAGAGAAAGTCCTCGTTAATCCCACTGTTAAGCAGATGAAAAAAGAGTTGAAAATTGCTTAAATTCCGTAAGTCCGGGTTATTGGATCGATACCAATTCAAATCAATAAAGGGTGAGAACTGACGGCCTTCGGCCAAACCATTATTACAGAAATGCCGTCTAGCTTCTGTATCATTGAAACCAGCCAGATCCGGATTTATGGCTCGGTAATAGTCGGCAGCGAATACAGTAAATATGTTGATACTCATAGGGTTTCGGTAACTGGTTATGGGCGATCGCGCTGGCGCTTTGCTACGAATTGGGCAGCTAAATACTGGCAGTCAATGCAGACAAGCTGCAAATATGCAACTCTCTACTATAACTCTCATTGTATGTGGCAAGTTTACGCGAAATTCAATCAAATTTTTCTGACCTCTGCCTCACGACCGTTTACTTCGAGCCTGAGTCCCTTGCTTCTATTAGCCTTTGCCTACTCACTGGCGATCGGGATGTCCTGGTTTTGAGAGATCGCCCATTTTCTCTTGAAACTGTTCTCTTTGGGCGATCTCTTGTTCCCAGGCGATCGCCTGGGAAGGAGTTTCCATCAAGCCTGCGCAGGCAGGCTTTGTAACTGTAGCCGCACCCCTCGTTCCCACGGCTCTGCCTGGGAACGGGTGCGGGCGGCGGGTGACGGCGGCTACCGCACAAACAGGGGCATCACTTCCGCAGCAGTAAACAACCCATATAGTCCTCGCCGATGCAACTTAACCCCAGCTTTCAGATAACCAAAGGCAGGACCGCACACATTGGCTGCCATGCTGGTTTCATCCCCTAAGGTAAAGGTATGGGTAGAAATCTGGCCTTCAAAGGTACGACCCGTTATTTTCACATTCGTACTCAGAGGCTTCTTGGGATTGCGCGTATCCACAACGCCACCTACCGAAACCCGATCGCGCCCGCAAATTCCCGCCAATTCCAGCATAATATCATCGGCATGTTCCATATTCTCCAGGGCCAAGATCCCATTAGTTTTATCCAACAGGGCTGCCACCTCAGCATCACTCATCGCCCTCGCCTTCTCCACGTCATAACCGGGCATATGGGCAATATCCTCCCGAATAGTGGCCCGATAAGCTTCCCAATTGGCAATTCCCACCCCAAAGGTAATCTTCACACTGTGAATTTCTGCATAACTCTGGGCCGCCAAGGCCGCTGCTGCTGTCAATAACCCGGGGGTGGCACCGCAACCGGTCATGTAAGTAATCCCCGCTGCTTGCAGATCCGACTGCAACTCCAACAGTTGCTCTACCGCACTGGTACGCTTCAGAGCATCTACCAGCACCCCGCGCCAACCGGAAGCGATAAACTGCCGCACTACATCCGCCATAAAGGTATTCGGCAAATTCGGCAAGGCCAGAAAATAACCATCCACCTCCGTCCTCGTGGCGATTAATTCCTCAATGCTGCGATCGCTCTTGACAGAGTTTCCATTATTACCATTCGCCAGACAGCTATCGACATTTAACCCATTGCGATTGTAAGCGTAACCCTGGCGATCGGCAACTGCCACCCAAAGCATCTCCCGTTTCGGGGCCAGTACCTTAGCCGCCGCTTGTCCCAAACCGCCAAAACCCAGGATACCCACCCGTATGGGAGCGTTGGCCCGATCGCCTACAACCGATGCCGACCTATCCATCCCTTGCGTTGTACTCATTTGCCAGACTCCTAGCTGATTGCTGCGATGCTCATTCTACCCGAGACAGCCGTTCGCGAAGCGTCTTCGCAGACGAATCGTCGCCCCTACTGTGGACTTAACTCTATAGAAAATATAAGTAAAATTGACATATAAATGAGAATACTGCTTATACTGTATACTAACTTTTGTTACGATTTAAATCATTATGCTGCGATTGTTTACTAGAAATGTAGTGAACAGGCCCTCAGCAACTAGATTCCAGTCCCATCGCCAAGCGGTGCATGGGCCAACAACATTGCCGTGTCTTCTGAGTAGCGTTTAAGGCGCTTTCAGGAGATACAGCGCCTCACCAGCCTATGGAAACCCTAGAGTTCGTGATCTACCCCGACGGTCGGGTGTTGGAGAAAGTCACTGGCATTGTGGGCACTTCCTGTGCGGAAGTAACTGCGGCCATCGAAGCCCAGCTGGGCCAAGTGCTCAAGCAAGAACAAACTTCTGAGTTTTTTGCCAAAGTGCATCAACAGCATGAGGCGGTTACCACTCAAGCGACTTTTAGCGAGTGGTAGGTTCCTGTGGGTCGCACCCGTCGGCCTCCTGACAGGAGGATGTCCTTTTTTTGTACCAAACAACCAATTAGAAGATAAATGTCACACTTTAGCCAAATCAAAACGAAAATCCGTAACCTGGAATCCTTGCAAGCTGCTTTAACAGAACTGGACATTGACTGGAAACCGGGTCCAGTCCCCGTGCGGGGTTATCGGGGACAGACTTACAATGCGGAAGTGGCGATCGAGCAAGACAATGGATACGATATCGGCTTCAGCTGGAACGGTCAAGAGTATGAAATGGTTTCCGACATGCAGTTCTGGCAGCAAAACTTGTCTGTGGACGGTTTCCTGAAGCAGATTACCCAGCGTTACGCATACCACACTGTGGTCCAGGAAACCGTGAAGCAGGGCTTTCAACTGGCCGAACAACAGAAAAATGAGGATGGTTCTATCCGCTTAGTGCTGCAACGCTGGAGTTCCTAATGGATGATTTTGTTTTACATTCACTCCCAGATTTGTCTGAAGAGGACCCCTCACGCTCTGGTTTTGAGCCAGAATTAGGAGGGGTATGGCGGGACGAACCGGAACGTTCCGGTTTCGAGCCCGAACTAGGTGGAGTCTTGCGGCAAAAGGGCGTTTACGTCGATGAAGTTACCTGTATCGGCTGTAAACATTGCGCTCACGTCGCCCGGAATACATTTTACATCGAACCAGATTACGGGCGATCGCGGGTAGTCAGGCAAGATGGCGACTCTGAAGCGCTAATTCAGGAAGCGATCGACACCTGTCCGGTTGACTGCATCCACTGGGTAGATTACACGCAGCTCAAGCGGCTGGAAGCAGAACGGAAGTATCAAGTGATACCCGTCCCTGGATTTCCCGCTAGTCATGCTGCGAGCAACCGCCGCCTGCAACAGATCGAGAGAAACCGCAAGCATCCCTCACCGGAGCCCTCACCCTAAAGGGTGGGGCTACCAGAACAAAGCCCGCCTCCGCGGGCTAGTAACAGTTACCAAATTTAGTGATATATCTAGGTAAATATTGGAAAATTGCCCAGAAATTGATGTAATTTTCTGGCTGCAACTAGGTATGGCTTGCTGAAAAAGAGTATAAGCCTTACTAGATAAGGGTTTCAGGCATTTTGACGGCCCTCCAAGTGCCTTGTTATGACACCAATTCACCAACGTTTTTTGTCTAAGTGAGAGGTGTTACCGGCAGTTCTTCGAGTACGATGTTAGCTAGAACACACAACTAACACTAACTGCTTTCCCTTTTTGGGCCAGCGCATTAAGCCTTTTCGCTGGATCTTGATAACGATACTTACAGAGATTTGCTTGTTCTAACCTTGAGTCTCTTTCCTAGCGGCGTCACCGGTTTAGGCTACCAGCTATCCTACATTTAAGTCCTCGCTTGGCACCACGGCGATGTTATGGAGCAGCACCTCCGACCGGTGTCACCCCCGTACCTGGGGGAGGGGAATCTAACCCCCATGATCACCAGAGTTCCTAGTTTCCTAGGCTAGCGTTCCGTGTTTTACCACGTTAGGCGAGAACGAATCGCACGCGACCATACAAGTTTTACCAGGGTTGTTACATCTTTGGAAACGAGACTCCCTGACTTGGGCACAGGTTTCTTACTCGTCCTTTATCAATAGTGCCTTATTAATGCAAGTAAGAAACCTGTCTGCCAATACCCGCACATCAGGTTCGGTCAGCATGCTAAAGTGGTCGCCGGGAACTCCGATCAGATCGACAACACAGGTTACGCATCGGCAGAATTGATTTACTCACTGGTACTACGTAGTCTATCTTCATGTTAAGCGCTGTAAAGCGCAAGTCGTTCGCGTAGGCGTAGCCGTGTGCGCGCAGCGCAATCCCTTTCAAAGTATAGCGAAGATCAACCCGAGCAACGAAGAGTGTAATTTTCCCCGGGTAGCCAAGCATAAGATACTCTCCTTTATTCGCTCTCACAGAATCCCTAGACTTTTGTGCTGTTAAATTGTCTTTTACTTCTCAGAGCAATTCACCCAACTGCTGAGCAAAACTCAGCAACGAACCCCGCAATAATCGCTTTTTCGTTGCCATCAGAGTCAGCTTTAGTTTTTGCAGATAGCGATAGATCAGTCCAGAACCATAACCTTCTAATATAGCTAGCAAAGCCACTGTCAAGTTTTATTAATGGACCGACTCTCTAGGGAAAACCAAATTAGGGGGGTTAAATGGGTTTGTCAAGGTCCCTAACGCTGATGGCGGGAGCGTGACATGGGTAATTCCTTGTTTTTGTAATAACTCTATTTTTTGACCGTTCGATGTCTCCGGAGTAGTGCGAATACGATGCGCGAGGGGTAGTGCGATTAGCGCTCCCCGAGTGCATCGAGCTCTCCGGAGACATCGAAAGAGATTCTATTTCTGTAAAGGAGATCGTCATATAACCCGAAAAACCCAGGAGAGCCAATATATCCAATGGCCTGAAAAGATTGTATCATGACAAAGTCCTTAAGTGAGAGAAGGGGGAGAAGAGAGGAAAAGGAATGCTTCGCACGCGCTCCCAGATGGCATTATAATCTGAGAATGCGTTGAGAGGAAAAGATGAGACCAGGTGCTATATACCTAGGGAACGATCGCTGTGAATTTATAGTGTGGGGACCGCTACTCAAGGAAGTCACTCTAAATATAGTGGGGACCGCACCGCGCCAGATCCCTATGGAACGGTCAGCAGGGGGTTACTGGAGAGTGACTGCCGATAACATTTCTCCAGGAACACAATACCTTTACCAATTGGATGGGGAAAAGACTCGCCCCGATCCGGCATCATATTATCAGCCAGGTAGCGTCCACGAACCATCCCAGGTGATCGAGCGCCATGCTTTTGCGTGGCAAGCGTGGCGCTGTCCGGCCCTGGCAGATTGGATTATCTATGAGTTGCATGTCAGTACTTTTACTCAGGAGGGAACCTTCGCAGGGATTATTCCCCGCTTGCAGGCGCTAAAGGAACTGGGCATAAATGCGATCGAACTGATGCCAGTGGCCCAGTTTCCGGGAAGTCGCAACTGGGGTTATGATGGAGTCTATCCCTACGCGGTGCAGAATTCCTACGGGGGTCCGGACGGACTCAAGCAGTTGGTAAATGCCTGTCACGAAGCGGAAATGGCAGTGATTCTGGATGTAGTCTACAATCACTTCGGTCCGGAAGGCAATTACACCCGGGATTTTGCTCCCTACTTTACCGAGAAGTACCATACTCCTTGGGGAAGTGCGATTAATTTTGACGACGCCTACAGTGCGGGCGTGCGGAACTTCTTCGTGGAAAATGCTCTATATTGGTTGCAAGACTATCATATAGATGCCCTGCGTTTAGATGCAGTTCACGCTATCTACGACTTTGGGGCCAAGCATTTCCTGGCAGAATTGGCAGAAGCTGTCGAAAGCTTGTCCCAGCAGGAAGGTCGCCCTTACTATTTGATAGCGGAAAGCGACCTGAATGACGTGCGCGTTATTCGACCTCAAGCACTAGGTGGCTACGGGATCGACGCCCAATGGAGTGATGACTTTCACCACGCCCTGCATACAGTCCTGACAGGAGAACAAAAGGGTTATTACCAAGATTTTGGCAAATGCGAACAGTTGGCGAAAGCATGGCGCGATCGCTTTGTTTATGCTTGGGATTATTCCCCCGCTCGCCAGCGCTATCACGGCAGTCACTCTGCAGCTACCGCATCGCATCCCCCAGAGCAATTTGTGGTGTGCAGCCAAAATCACGACCAAATTGGCAATAGAATGTTAGGGGAACGCCTCTCGCAACTGGTATCCTTTGCCGGGCTGAAGCTGGCGGCGGCAACGGTTTTGCTTTCTCCTTACATTCCCCTGCTGTTCATGGGCGAAGAGTATGGCGAAGAGTCTCCTTTCCTCTATTTTATCAGCCACGGAGACTCGGATCTGACTGAGGCAGTCAGGCGAGGACGAAAAGCAGAGTTCGAGGCATTTCATGAGGTGGGAGAACCGCCGGATGCAGCGAGTCCGGAGACATTTAAACGCTGCATCCTTAAATGGGAGCAGCGCAGCCAAGGGAAGCATCAAGTGTTACTAGAATTATATCGGCAGTTAATTGGGTTGCGCCGCCACATGCAGAAAGGGTCTGGCGATTGCGCTGCGCGCACGCTACGCGATCGGAAAAACCTGGAAGTATTAGCAATAGAAAAGGAGAAAATATTAATTTTTCGCCGTGGGAGTCAGGAAAGGCAATTTGCCTGTATAATGAATTTCAACGACAAAGAGGTAAAATATACCTCATATCTAGAGGGGAATAAGCGATTAGATTCCAGCGCTGCTGAATGGTTGGGCGATGGCTCTACTTTACCAGAGTCCCTAACACCACCCCAAGAGTTAACCCTGCCACCCCAAAGTTTTGCGATCTACGAACAGGGGAATGTTGACTGGGAAGAAAAGGTGTAAAGTATCCTGTAGGGTGAGCGATCGAGAGGGTAACGCACCGGGTTCGAGGGTTGCGGTCACTTGCCCCAGCGCCAGGAACGGGGTATACTATGCGGGTGGGTGAGCGAGAGGGTAACGAGAGCATCTCTATTTTTTCATCTAGCCCTCAATGTCTCGGCGATGTGCGATTAATGTGCTCCCACAGCCGCGCAGTGCTCAACCGCGCGCTGTGTCTCCCCTTTTGTGCGAGTAAGATGTCTCCGCCGTATCTCCTGGGTAGTGCGAATATGGGCGTTGCACAATTACGGGATGATTTAACTAGAGACAGGTATGCAATCATAACGTAAATAGTGTCAAAGTAACTTAATTGAAAGCTTTAACATTTATTCTGATTTTGAGTAACACAATGTTTTCCTTTTTAATCGAGTTATATAATGTCTTAATCGACAGTTTTCACGTTCAACACGAGTCATGTATGTTTTACTCACTATATGATCGATATCTTCAATAAACTTTGGATATACTGACCAACCATCCGTCACAAAAGATGCCTTTTATTATTTCCAGGCTTAAATATTTCTGCAGAACGGTCTCCTAAAGTCCATGCTATAATTCAAGGTTTAAAATGATTTACAACTGTCCATAACCACTTTTTATTCTTTTTTTCACCTACAATGTAACTCGTCAATCTCTGAAACCTCCGGTATCTCATAGTTTTCAGGGAGAACAGGCTCTTGTTGAGCTACTTGTTTTACCCAATTTATAATAGTATTATGCTTGACATCAGTGATTCTTTCAATCCCTCGAAAGCCTTTCCCGTTGACGTACATTTTTAGACAATTTTCTTGAAATTCTTTCGGATAGCCTCGTGGAGAATAATGTTCAATAAACTGGCGACCACAATTTTTGCAAATCAAATTTTGCTTACCACGACCATTTTTATTAACTTTTTCAGAAGCGTGGACATTTCATGTTGGATGGGGTCGAGCCGGGAATCGCTTCCCGACCCTCCCTTGAGGAACCGGACTTGCGATTTTCACCGCATCCGGCTACTGGGTACTAGGCCCTTTTCATAGGTAGACTTAATAGGAATTACTTCCGTTAGCCCTTGCCGCCTGTCTTTTCTTCCCTTTCCTGGTTTAGCGAGTGGTTATTCTGATAACCGTTAGTATCACCATTTTCAAGTCAGTTTTACCAGTTATCCATACCTTATCCTCCACTTGCGTTTCGGATTAGTTCCGTGGCTTTTTAGGATTACTCATTCCAGCAGCTTCCTAGTATCACCGACCCACGTCAGCGCTGGCTACCCAGCATCATCTACATTACTGTAGATGTTATCCCAGGAATTACCCCGGGCATTCGCTTCTTGGGCCATCCCTCCCCCCGTGGCTTGCGCTTAACATCTAACTTGTCCTGATGGACAGCACACGAGAGGTTACTTCGTTCCCTAACAACATTTCGCGATACCTTTAGGTCCACACTATACCCCGGGAGCTATTTGAGTACTATATTAGCCAGAGTCTAAAACTAATACTAGCTACCATTTCCTTTTTAGGCCAGCGCATATAGCCTTATTTCGCTGGTTCCTTATAACGAGGCTTGCACATGTTTGCCTGCTCTAACCTTGGATATCTTTCCTAGCGGCGTCACCGGCTTAGGCTGCCAGTTATCCTACATTTGAGTCCTCGCTTAGCACCACGATGATGTCGCTTCGTAGCACCGAGGACCGGTGTCACCCCCGTACCTGGGGGGAGGGGAATTTAACCCCCATGCGGTCAGAGTTCCCGGCTAATGAAACCGGGCTAGCGTTCCGTGTTTGACCACGTTAGGCTAGAACGAATCGCACCAACTCCTTAAGATTATATATTAGCCTTAATATCCATTATAACACTGATTGGTACTCCTGTGTAAAATTAGCTTAGGCTGATTATAAATTGATGATGAATTATTGCAGATTATTATAATCTGCAATAATTCATCATCCCTTCGTTGTGCAACGCTCGAATATGATGTCCCCGAGGTGTCTCTTGGGTAGTGCGGGGTTGCCTGCGTTGCATCCCGTCGCGCAGCGTGGCGCAGCCATAGACATCGAAGTGCGTCCGGGGGACATCAAGCTCCCCCGCAGAGCACATTGTAGTCGCACTACCCAGGAGACACGGCCCCCTCGTTCCCACGGCGATGTACTCCGGGCAGTACGAATAGTGCGCCCGGAGTACATAGAAGAAGCCTGGAAACGGGTGACGGCGGTGGTGGCGAGGCTTGCATTGAGATGCACCCGAGGGTAACGCACCGAGATCGAGGGTTGCGACCACTTGCCCGATCGCAAGGGACGGGGTATAGTACACTCTGCGGGTGGGCGTTCGAGAGGGTAACGCACCGCGATTGCGCTGCGCAATCGCACCAGGTGGCAGCGGCGGCCACTAGCATTCTCCACTGTCACGCACTTCGGTGGCACTCGGTGTGTTGCGTACCGAAGGTGGGGGATGGTGAGAAGGGAAAGATGAGTGGGAGAAAGGGGGAAAGTCAAATCCAAGTAAAATTGCACAGAAGCAAAGGAGAAAAAATGCGGGTACCAATTGCGACTTATCGGCTTCAGTTCCGTCCGGAGTTTGGCTTTGCGTCAGCTCAAAAAATTCTGCCTTATCTGGCTGAATTGGGGATATCAGATATCTACGCTTCCCCGATACTCAAAGCCCGATCGGGGAGTATCCACGGTTACGATGTGGTAGACACAAATCAAATTAACCCGGAACTGGGAACGGAAGCAGAATTTGAATCTTTGATGGTCCAATTGCAAGAACGAGAAATGGGATGGGTACAAGATATCGTGCCTAACCACATGGCTTATGATAGCCAAAATCAATTCTTGATGGATGTTTTGATTCACGGACAGGACTCGGAATACTGTGAGTTTTTTGATATTGATTGGGAACATCCCTACGAAGATATCAGAGGCAAGGTGCTGACGCCGATGCTGGGGGATTTTTACGGCCAATGCTTGGAAAATGGGGAAATTAAATTAAGCTATGACGAAAGGGGGCTGAGTATTAACTACTACCGTCTTAAAATCCCCCTCAGGATAGAATCCTACGCGAGTTTTCTGAATCATGATTTTGGACGACTGTCTCGATCCCTGGGACGCAGCCATCCAGATGTGATAAAAATTTTGGGGATTCTATATATCGTTAAGAATATCCCATCGGAAACTGCGGGGATAGAGCGGAAAGAGCAGGGGGAATTTGTCAAGGGACTGCTTTGGGAACTATACAATGATAACCAGAAAGTGAAAGGGTTTATCGACCAGAACTTGAAAAGATTTAACGGAGAGGTGGGGAAACCGGAAAGTTTTGACCTGTTGGACGATCTACTGGGAGAGCAGTTTTTCTGCCTGTCCTTTTGGAAGGTAGGAGCAGAAGAACTCAACTATCGGCGTTTCTTTACGGTGAATGAGTTGATTTGTCTGCGCATAGAAGATGCGCAGGTTTTTGAGAAAACTCACGCTCTGATTGATAAGCTAGTAGGGTCAGGGAAGTTGACAGGACTGAGAATCGACCACATTGATGGACTCTATGCTCCCACGGAATACTTGGAACGTCTCCGTGCCAAAATGGGGGATATATATATTGTCGCCGAGAAGATTCTGGAACTGGGAGAGGAATTGCCGAGTTCGTGGAAGCTCCAAGGTACGTCAGGATATGATTTCCTCAATCACGTGAATAGCCTTTTCTGTCAGAAGGAAAATGAAAATGCTTTTACCGATCTATACGAGCGCCTGACGGGTTTGAGACCAGTATATGAGGAAATGCTGGCGGACAAAAAGCGGCTGATTGCGGAAACGAATTTAGTCGGAGATGTGAATAATTTGGCGCACCTGCTGAAAAGAATTGCCGGTGGATACCGATACGGACGGGATTTTACCTTGGAGGGATTGAGAAAGGCAATCCTAGAAGTATTGGTGCAGTTTCCGATCTATTGTACTTATATCGATAGGGAGGGAGTGAGCGATCGGGCACGGGGATACTTGCAAGAGGCGATCGAAAAAACCAAAAGTCAGATTCCGCAGTTACTGAACGAAATCAACTTAATTGAAAAGTTCCTATTGCTGGAGTACGACGAGTGGCTTTCCGAATCAGAACGGGAACGGTGGTTGCATTTTAGCATGAGATTTCAGCAATTCTCTGGTCCGTTGATGGCAAAGGGGATTGAGGATACTCTATTTTATGTCTACAACCGACTGGTATCTCTGAACGAGGTAGGGGGCCATCCGGATCGATTTGGCTTGGCGGTTTCTGAGTTTCACGAGTATAATCAGAAAAAACTGGCAGATTGGCCCCACGCCATGAATGCCACTTCCACCCACGATACGAAACGCAGTGAAGATACCCGGTTGCGCCTTAACGTGCTTTCGGAAATGCCGGAAGAGTGGGAACAGCAGGTGAAAAGTTGGCGGGAAATGAACCGGGATAAGAAAACTGTGGTAGGGAAGCGCAGCATTCCCGATCGCAACGACGAGTATTTCCTGTATCAAAATATGTTGGGTGCATTTCCCGAAGCAGTTCTCCCTTTGCGTTGTCAGGTGGAACTAAAGAACGAGGGGTTAGAGGGGATCGATAAAGAGGAGTATACTGAATTTGTCGATCGGATCAAAGATTACGTCATCAAGGCGGTGCGGGAAGCCAAAGTCCATACGGCGTGGTTGCGGGCGGATACAGAATATGAGGAGGGTTTTGTTGCCTTTGTCGATCAGATATTAAATCCTGGTGAAGAGAACGAATTTCTCTCATCATTTCGGGCCCTCCAGCAGCGGTTGGCGGTTTACGGCAGCTTCAATTCTCTGTCCCAAACCTTGCTGAAAATTGCCTCGCCGGGAGTGCCGGACTTTTACCAGGGGACGGAACTGTGGGATTTGAGTCTGGTGGACCCCGATAACCGCCGTCCAGTCAATTATGACGATCGACTGTCATTTTTGCAAGAGATTAAACGCCGCTGCCAGACGGGAATGATGAGTTTGATTTCTGATTTGAAGGCAACCCGGGCCGACGGACGGATGAAGCTATTTTTGATCGCCCGCGCCTTGGAGGCGAGAAAACAATATTTGCCAGTTTTCCAGGAGGGAGATTATTTGCCTTTACAGGTGTCGGGTCAATATGCTAACCATATAGTGGCTTTTGCGAGACACTATATGGGTAAGACCGCGATCGCAGTTGCCCCCCGCTTGCTCGCGCGCGTCATCGGACCGGAACAATATCCCCTCGGTACAGAAGTTTGGGGAGATACGCGCTTGGAAATTCCTGCCCATTTACAGTCTAACTGGATAGAGGCGATCGTGAACGAGGAAATTTCAGGTAACGCGGCGCTATCAGTCGGTGAAATTCTGCAATATTTCCCAGTTGCACTTTTAGTTAGTTCGTAGGGTGGGCACTGCCCACCTTACCCAGGGCAAACGCATCTATTGATTGAAATGCTTACTGGTTCTAATTGATTCTCTAACCCGGCTCTTCGGTACTTAGTATGGTATTTTGTCAAAAAAATCAGGTTGTAAGCTTTGCTGCGCAAGGCTTAGAGCCGCTTAGCCCTTAAAATGAAGGTAAAATAGCTTAATCAATTCGTGAAAGCATTACAATGCAAGGCTTTCGGCGATTTTTAGCTATCAATTTAGCTTCCCAAGTCCCGAAGACCCTATAACCCTTACTGCCAAAGGCTTCCAGATATAGGATGCGTTTTCCCTGCCACCTTACCCGGGTGCTGATGTAGATGTAGGATGGGCACTGCCCACCTTAAGCTATGAATTAGGGCGTTGCACAACTACGGGATGATAGAGGTTGCTAATTGTGGTTAGACGCCTGTCCTACGCCTCAGACAGATCTTGTCGTCCGTCCTACGCCTCTTATTTGAAGTAGGCAATAGTAACGCCTGTGCCGCCGCTATTTTGTTGCGCTAACTCAAACCGATCGATCTGAGGATGTTGCTGCAAAAAGTCATGTACTCCTTCTCTGAGTTTACCCGTACCTTTGCCGTGAATAATCCACAGGGCACCAGTTCCCGAAGTATATCCTTTGGCGATCGCCTTTTCTAAGTCGGCCTCAGCATCTGCCACCCGACTTCCCCGCAAGTCCACAGTATTGCTTTCGGTTTGCACTACGGGACCGGGTTTGGGGGGTGGAAGAGTTGCTGCGGGTTTCGGTTTGGGTTGTTCGACTTTTTGTCCGTCTAGAGATTCAATTTCCGTAAAGGAAATCGTCATCTTCATCAAACCAAACCGCACTGTTACTTCCCCATCCGCTTCGGAAACATTCAAGACATCACCCGTTTGCCCTAAGCTAGGAATGCGCACCTTGTCTCCTACTTGCGGTTTGTAAGCAGGTTTTGGTTTGGGTGGCGCTGTTTTAGAAGGCAGATAAATTTCAACAATTTTATTTACCTCCTCCGTGGCTCTTTGCGCCCTTTGAGCCAGGACTGGTCCTTGCTGTAACTTGCGAATTACCCGAGCAATTTCTTTCTTTGCTTCGGCGATCGCCTCTTGCACTGCTATTTCCTGCTGCTGTCGCAACTTTTGCTCTTGTGCTTGCAAAGCTGATGCTTTCTGGGAGACTTCTTCATGGAGGCGTTCTGCTTGTGCTACTAGCTTAGATGCCTGTTTTGCCTTCCTTTCCTGACGCCGACGTTGTGCTTCTAAACCGGCAATTACTTGATTAACATCTTGCTCGTTACCGCCTATATAACCTCGCGCCAGTTCGACTATTTCGTGGTTCAATCCCAAGCGGCGGGCAATGGTTAAAGCATTGGAACGACCGGGTATTCCCCATAGCAGTCGGTAGGTGGGTTGCAGAGACTGATTGTCAAACTCCACCGAGGCATTTTCAAAGCGATCGTCTTCATATTTGAGCGCTTTCAGTTCCCCAAAATGGGTCGTGGCCACCGTCAGTTGGGCGTTGCTGGCCAGGTATTGCAAGAGGGCGATCGCCAAGGCACTGCCTTCGGAGGGGTCTGTTCCCGCACCGACTTCATCTAATAGTACCAATTCGGCATTTCCCAATGCCTGTAATATCCGAGTAATGCGACGAATGTGACCTGAGAAAGTAGATAAACTCTGTTCTAAAGATTGTTCGTCCCCAATATCGGCGAGGATTTTGTCAAACCAGGGCAATTCTACCGGTTCTCGCGCGGGCACGAAGAGACCGACTTTGGCCATCAATGCTGCTAACCCCAGGGTTTTCAGAGTCACGGTTTTCCCACCCGTATTGGGACCAGTAATAGCCACTACTTTTATGGACGGTGCTACGATCAAATCTACTGGAACTACCGTCGGACCTTGTTCGTGCTGCTGTTGCCAGACTAGCAGGGGATGGCGCAGTTGTCGCAGGGTAATGCTTTCTCCTCCCCCTCTATCTATGAAGCGGGGCGGGTTTGCTTCCAACCATAAACTATAACGCGCTCTTGCTGTTGCTAAGTCCAGGGCCGTCGCGATCGCCAATAATCTTTCCAGGTCCTCCTTGACTTCAGCTATTTCTGTTGTTAAATCTCGGAGAATCGCTTCTTCCTCTGCTTCCTCCTGGCGTTGCAGTTGGCGTAGTTGGTTCCCCAGGGGGACGATCGCGTGAGGTTCCACGTAGAGAGTAGCACCCGTAGTGGAGGTATCGTGAACGATGCCGGGTATGGCGGACTTTTGGGGTGCTTTGACTGGAAGCACGAAGCTATCGCCCCGTTGAGTAATCGTATTTTCCTGCACGGCAGCGAACTTCCGCTGCAAAATCCCTTGCAGAGTCTGATAAATGCGGTCTCGCAAACCTTTAAGTTGACTGCGGATACCGCTAAGTTTAGGACTAGCGCGGTCTGTGACTTTACCCTGGTCATCGATGCAGCGGTTAATTTCCTGCTCAATTTCCGGATAGGTGCGCAGATCCGCCACCAGTTCCATCAGCACGGGCACATCTGGTTGGGCATCGATCTGGCGTCGCAAACGCCGCATTCCTGCCAGGGTAGTAGCGATATGTAAGAGTTCCGCACCCGACAAGATACCTTGCAGTTCGGCCCGTTCCAAGGACGCGCCAATATCCTGAATGCCTTCAAAAGACAGTACCGCAGTCAGTTGACTTTCTAGCTGGTATACTTCTTTAGTTTGGGCTAAGAGGGCGAGACTGCGATCTAAAGTTTCCGGAATTGCCAGATGACGCGCTGCTACCGCCCCCAGTTTAGTAGCGGCAAAGGTAGATAGATGCTGGCACAGGCGGGGCCATTCCAGTAGTTCTAAAGTTTCTGCTTGAATCACAACTGCGGCTGTCCTAGGTTGCACTGCTTTTACATTCTATCAACTCGGATTGCTAATGGCTAATTGCTAATGGCTAATTGCTAATTGCCAAACGTGACCATATATTACCTGGTTCCAAGGCGGAGCCTTGGAACCACCCTGGGAGGCAGTAAAACGGGGCTCACTGAAGGTTTTTACTGAAACTATTATCATGGAAGGGTTTCGGCTGCATTCCTACCGAAAATTTACACACGCTACGCTATTATTTAGGCTTGCTATAGATGCAGTTTGTATTAGGATGGGAACCTTAATCTATTCCTTCTTCTTTCCCCAGTTTAGCGGTAATAAAAGGAGAGTGGATATCGAGAGACCTATTTTCATCAATAAATTTAAAGTTGGCATCCAATATTAAAGTCATTTCCCTAATCAGATTATCTGGGCTTATTTTTTTTCCTGACTCTACAGACAAGTTATTTTTTAGAAAAAATTCAGTTATATCGAATATTATGCTGGGGTTTCTTGCAATTTTTTACCGATAATATAACTGGATAATTCTACAGATAAAGGCTGTTTGAATATCACTTCTTCATAGAAATTATCCTTCTCATCTCAATAGCCAAATATGGTAAACTTAGAATATTGCAAATGCTCTTTTCCTATCGACGAGGCGATCGATAATTTCATTTTCCCAAATCTGATTAATTGTTGATTTCAGCATGGTTGTTTCCTTCAATTAATGTTCTGTCATTAACCCGGTAAAGTGTAATACCATATATGTCTTCCTTTTGCTCTTCGCTTTCAAGATTCAAAGATTCAGCAATATATTGAGCATGGAAACGATAATTACCTCCTTTTCCAGATCCTCGGTAGTTATAGCATATAATTTAATATTTTTGCAAAAAAATTATCATCAAATAAAAATCTGTTTGACCCACTGGCAGCAAGGGCGATCGCCATCGTCAGAGGCAAACTAGCTTCACTATTTAATTATACTTCTAGGAAGCCCGATCTCGTAGGACCGGTAGCCTGTCGGTGCGCACCGGGCTACTGGTCCTGCGCTGCGCAATCGCCGGTTGTCGGTGCGGTCGAGCAGCAGCAATACGGTAGGGGCACAAATCAGTTACCTGGTTCCGAGGCTCCGCCTTGGAACCCCCCTCGGAGGCTCCTGCCTCCCGATCATCTGTCGGAAGTTAAAAGCATAGCATCAATATGGGGGTGCAGATGCGGTCTAATTCGCCAATGGCTTCTAGTTCGGTAGTCTCTGCTGAAGTTAGGCGATCGGCTTTTTTTCTGAACAGCAGTTCTTCCATGGGCTCTTGCAGGTCATCGGTAAATTTGAACAGCCTATGTTGGTCAACTTTTTCCAGCTTTATTTTGCCAATTAAGGATGATGGTCCCGTAACTATTGTATTCATAATCCGATCTGACTGCAATTATTTTATATTACCTCGGTCAGCAGGCCATCGCTTTCTGATAATAGAGGCCCGAGGGGAGCGATCGCTTCGTCACCCCGCGTGTTTCTAAACCTGCCGATCCGGATCAATACCATTTTTTCGCAGAAGCGCTTTCAATCGTTCTCTTTCTTGTTGTGCAGCAGATGTTTCTGACTCAGTAGCTCTTATACGCTGTTGTACAGCAGATGTTTCTGACTCAGCAGCTCTTATACGCTGTTCTGCAGCTCTTATAGACTGTTCTGCAGCTCTTATAGACTGTTCTGCAGCAGCTTTTTCTTGCTCAATAGCAGCTTTTGTCGCTGCATCAGTGGCAGGGGCAATCAAATCTCCTTTATCGGTCATCCACCGTTAACCATAGTTGGTCGTAACCCAGATAGCTTCCTCGCCACAAACCTAGACTTAACTGAATTTCTGGTATCAACAATCGTCCCTCAGTTAGTGCTGTCATCCGGTAGCGGTTTCTCTCTAGCAGGAATACCTGAAGTTCCTCGGTATAACGACTATATATAACATAGTAAGGCACCCGCATAATTTGTTCGTACACTTGCCACTTTGTGGATGGTTGCCCTGGTTCGATTGTTGCCAGACCTAAGTCCTCATCTTCCGTACCTGGGGATAATAACTCCACCACTATTAACGGGCTAACTTTTTCTTGCCACATGACATAGCTCAAACGCATGTTTCGCCCTTGATACAGTCGCGGCACTCCCACAACTCCGTATACGCAGTGCCGCACCGGGCTACGTGTCCTGCGCGTGCTCGCGACGCCGGAGCGCTACCAGTCGGGACTTTTATGCCATAAAGGATGATTGACATCGTAATATATATAGTGATCCAATTGACTGTAGACCATTTCTGGAGCCCAGTTGAACGGCTGAAATGTTAACAGCAGCAGCATTGTTTGTAAGGAATGAAAACTGTCAGGGAAACCGGGATACTCTGGATTTTCACTGGGTAAATCGTACATTGTCGGCAGGGGATGCCGAGGCAGTTCCTCTAAATTTGACGGTGTTGGTAGGGCAGTCATAGACATGGCATCGGGGGTATAATTATCAGGAGCATCTTGCCTTAGTATAACATACTCTATATTATCTGGTTCCTTCGAGGCGATGCCTTGGGTGCATCTCCATGCAAGAATTAAGAAACCTGGTTTCTGGGCTATTCGTGAAGATGTCCGCAGCAAAAGACCAGATGCACCCGATGCCTTGGAACCCTCTCCCGTAGAGGCGATCGCCTCCCGAGCGCTAGTCAGGGAACGAGGAAATTTTATAACCTCCCGTTCCCTGCCCTCGTTAGGGAACGAGGAAAATTTTGAATTTTGAATTTTGAATTGTTTATGATGTTATCTTATGAAAAAACCGATGCGGCGATCTGCTGCTTGCTGGGAACGGCGGTGGGAGATGCGATCGGGCTTCCTTATGAAGGGCTCTCAAAAGACCGACTCCAGAAAATATATCATCACCCGAATAAAAATCACTTTTTCTTTGGCAAAGGGATGATTTCCGACGATTTACCTACGAGAGTCAGGAAACGAGGCACGAGCAAGCGATCGCCTCGTGCCCTGCGTTTTTCTAAACCTGCTGTTCCGGGTCAATACCATGTTTTAGCAGGAGTGCTTTCAATTGTTCTATTTCTTGTTGTGCAGCTTCTTTTTCTTGTTTTTCTTGCTCAATAGCAGCTTTTGTCGCTGCATCAGTGGCAGGGGCAATCAAATCTCCTTTATCGGTCATCCACCGCAACCATAGTTGGTCGCAACCCATATAGTCTCCTCGCCACAAACCGAGACTTAACTGAATTTCTGGTATCAACAAACCTCCCTGAGTTAGTGCTGCCATCCGGTAGCGGTTTCTCACCAGCCGGAATACCTGAAGTTCCTCGGTATAAGGCACCCGCAGAATTTGTTCGTACACTTGCCACTTTGTCGGTGGTCGCCCTGGTTCGCTTGTTGTCCGACCTAAGTCCTCATCTTCCGTACCTGGGGATAATAACTCCACCACTATTAACGGGCTAACGTTTTCATCCCACATGACATAGCTCAAACCCATGTCTCGCCCTTGATACAATCGCGGCACTCCCACAACTCCCGAACCAGTCGGGGAGTTTATACCATAAAGGATGATTGACATCGTAATAGATATTGCTATCGAATTGACTGTAGACCATTTCTGGGGCCCAGTTGAGCGGCTGAAAGGTTAACAGCAGCAGCATTGCTTGTAAGGCATGAAAGTCGTCTGGCAAACCGGGTTCCTCTGGATTTTCACTAGGTAAATCGTACATTGTCGGCATGGGATGCCTCGGCAGTTCCTCTAAATTAGATGGTGTTGGTAGGGCAATCATAGACATGGCATCGGGGGTATAATTATCAGGAGCATCTTGCCTTAGTATAATATCCTCTATATTATCTGGTTCCTTCGAGGCGATGTCTTGGAACCCTCTCCCGTAGAGGCGATCTCCTCCCGAGCGCTAGTCAGGGAACGAGGAAATTTTATAACCTCCCGTTCCCTGCCCTCGTTAGGGAACGAGGAAAAATTTGAATTTTGAATTTTGAATTTTGAATTTTTTATGATGTTATCTAATGCAAAAAACGATGCGGCGATCGGCTGCTTGCTGGGAAAGGTGATGGGAGATGCGATCGGACTTCCTTGCTAAGGACTTTCAAAACACAGACTCCAGAAAATCTATCGTCACCCGAACAAACATCACTTTTTCTTTGGCAAAGGGATGATTTCCGACGATACAGAACATACTTGTATGGTAGCCCAATCATTAATCGTCTCAGCAGGTGACGAACGAATTTTTGCTCGCGAACTCGCTGGGAGATTAAAATTATGGTTGCTGGGTTTGCCCGCAGGAGTGGGCTTCGCAACCTTAAGGGCAATATTAAAGTTATGGTTGGGATATTCATACCGTCGCAGTGGCGTTTTTTCTGCCGGCAACGGTCCCGCCATGCGCAGTGCTATTATTGGCGTATGTTACGGGGATAATCTCCCCAAAATGCGATCGCTAGTCAAGGTTTCCACCCGCCTTATAGGGAATCCGGTTGTACCATAGATGCAAGTAGGAATGAGTTAGTATCAGAACAATGGGAAAGCGCCTGAGCATCAAAGAGCACATTGGTGTGGCAGAAATGGAGCAGCGGCAGAAGTTACAGGCTATGGCTTGCAATGGATTAGAGCTATAGCCCTTCGATATCTCTTGTCGTGCTCTTGTCCCATGGGACTCGGCACGCAAGAGATATCGCCGCTTCAACGCCGGGGGAGTCGAAGGGATTGGAGATGGTCGCCATCACAACCCGGGAGCTCAACCCTTGCTCGACGACCAGCAGCAAGCACAACTGGTGCAAGCCTTAGAGGGAGAACATCCCGGAGGTGGAAGATGGACCGGACCGAAGGTGGCTATGTGGATGAGCGAGCTACTAGTCCAGTGGCACCGCAGCGAGGATGGGAAGATCGAATCTGGGCTCCTCTACAGCATCAAAGTGCCCCGTCCTGAGCACAGGGAAGCAGACGAGCTTGAACAGCAGGAGTGGAAAAAAAAACTTCGAGAGCGTAAAGAGGCATTTTTTACCGAGCTAGGTAAACTCGTACGACTTTGGACTATGGACGAGCAACGCGCGCGGGCTTAAACCTGTACTTCGTCGAGATTGGTTTGCCTGGTGGTCGGAAGCCAGACGAACAGGCCGACCCGATAAACAACTAGTCCCTATACTGGCGTAAGAGATGGTGCTGGGTCTATAGCTTTGTCGAACCGAGTAGCGGCGAGAGTGAATGGTGGCTCTTCGAGGGAGTGGAGACGGAAATCATCAGTCGTATTCTCGAAGCTTTTGCGCAGGCGCAAGGCATTGATGAGGAGCATCCAGCGCTGCTGGTGCTAGAGCGAGCGGGATGGCACACTACACAGAAGCTCGAAATCCCGCCAGGTTTGTTCAAAGAGTTCCTCCCAGCATATTCTCCAGAATTACAACCAGCCGAGAGGCTATGGCCAGTGCGTTTCGGAGGCAATAATGAATCGGGTGTTCGATTCTTTGGAAGAACTCAAAGAGGTCATCTGCGAGCGTTGTCGCCAGCTCATCAATCAGCCCGAGATATTGCGGGCACTGACTCAATTTCACTGGTGGCCGATCGCGTAGCGTGGCGCAGCCATAGCTCGCTAATTGCAATGTCTGATTAACCGGATTCCATATTACCCATACCGACCCGAAAGCAGAATGGGGGGCCCTGGCAGTGGCGATCGCGGCATTTATTTCCAGCCAAAAAACCCTGGTTTCCCCCCAGGAATATTATCAAAAGCTAGCAGAAATCCTGGATGCAGAAGCTGCTGAATTTCTGACATTAATCCAGCAAGCTGCCGACAGTGCCGCATCTCGGGAGACAGCAGCATCATTTTCTGCAAGCATAGGCAAGGGTCAGGGAGTCAGTGGCTACGTGTATCATACTGTCCCCGTGGTAATTCAGGTCTGGTTGCAACATCAAAGAGACTATAAGAGGGCGGTGCGATTCGTTCTAGCCTAACGTAGTAATACGGAACGCTAGCCTAGGAAACTAGGAACTCTGGTATTCATGGGGTTAAATTCCCTCTCCCCAAGTACGGGGGTAACCGCGTGAGGTGCTGTGGAGTAACATCACTATTGGTGCTCAGCGAGGACTTAAATGTAGGATAGCTGGCAGCCATAGCTGGTGACACCGCGCTTGTTAGATACCCAAGGTTAGAATAAACGAACTTATGTAAGCCTCGTTATGTAGAACCGGTGAAATAAGGCTGTATACACCGGAGACAAAAGTCAACGTAGCTAGTGTTAGTTGTCGCTCGTAACTAACATCGTACTCGAAAAGCTACCGGGGTAGAGTAGGAACCTAAAGGCAGAGCCTCTAGAGGTGCGTTCCCTGCCGGAGTCAGGGAACGAGGACAAATGCTTTTGTCTGGTTCGGAGGCTCTGCCTTGGAACCCTCTCGGGAACGAGGACAAATGCTTTTGTCTGGTTCGGAGGCTCTGCCTTGGAACCCTCTCGGGAGGCAGAGCCTCCCGAGCGCTTTAACAAAGCTTAAGCGTCGATTAAGTCTATTTCCAGCAATGCCTCTCCACCGAAGTAATTACGGTAACTAGAGTAGCGCCAATGAGCTGGCTCGTCAATATAGCCTCGCTTAACGGGATTATTGTGAATGTACTCCAGTTTTTGCCTGAACATCTCTTCACTTAAGATAGCTTGGGGGTGAAAGCTTTCCTGCCAAAGCTGATATTTTTGATGTTTTTTATAAGCAGGTTTTGAGGATTTGAGGAGATTCAAAATATGGTAGCTTTTGTTTTCTATAAGCCAGTCAATAATTGACCGATCTGTAAATGATTTGAAGTTACCAATTTCTTTAGATAGGTTATCAGCTTCCGCAATCAAGTGCAGATGATTCTCCATGATTACATAGCCGTACAAGGCTAAACGCTGCTGACGAAGCATAAATTTCAGGGAGTCGATAATTATCTGAGCTAATTCCGGTTTGCTGAAGATGGGAATCCAGTTAACTATAGTGCAGGTGAGAAAGTGAGGCTGATTTTCCAGTACGCGGTAGCGTGAACGTCCCATTGCGATTTATTATACTGCGAACGGTTAGGAACTGCGCTTATTCTAGCAGCCAATATGTCATTGCGAGGGGGGGAGGATAATTTTCCGATACCCTGGTTCCGAGGCCTTGTCATTACCCACATTTTTTCAAGTAATCTTTGTGGCAAGCTCTACACCTATGCACAAGTCTTGGAACCTCCGCCAGCCCCGCCGTCTGCCAGCCAGGGTTACCATCTCCAGAACGACCAATGAAACCACCTTTCGCGAACGATACTTTTCCAAAATTCTGCGGTTGTCAAATTATCATCGGGTAAATTGAGATGCGCTACTAACACTTTTAAGCACTTGATGGGAATCAACTTAGAAGCTGGAAGTTCTGGAGTAGTACGGCGCTCGATTACGTAATTGCAACAACCGCTCCTGATACAATTGCCAAAAATCCCAATAATGCTAATAACCCTGATGCTGTCTCTAGCTGCCGTTTCTCTATGGCACAACCAGTCTTCATGCATTTGTGATATTCGCACAATTTTCCAACTATACCAGTCTAATTGTTGTAAAGCATCCTCCGCATCTTGCACCTTCACAGTTGTAAATAAAATCCATTCTAATCCATCATCAACTCCCGCTTCCCAACAACGAATGCACCATCCTGAGATGGTTTCTTCTTTTGAATAAGGACTGTCTAATGGTGGGTGAATGGTCAGCCCAAGCCACTTCCAACTTGACTGTACGTTGGGGTTCTCCATTACGACCACGTAACACCATCGTTTTATAAGTCATGCTCTCCAGAGTGCGCATAGGTTTTAAGGTTACTTTTAGTCCCCGAGGCCGTTGTCATTACTCGATGAAGACAAATTCTCACCAAGCCATGCCACCCTAAAGCTTGTGAAGGTTTAATGTCATCGAATACATCACTCTCTCTATCCCCAACACTCACCCATAACGACCCTGTTGTTGATAACGGAGTCCTACCTATTGACTCCACCATTTCCGCCCATTTGTCTCCTTCTGTACGAACATTTTCCTTTTTTCGTTGGCGATAGGTTTTTTTCTCTTTTTTTGGCTCTAGACCCATCCAAGTCTCCTGACCTGCTAGACCTAATATTTCTGGGTTGTCTGGTTTTGGGATAACTGCTAGACTACTATGTACCATTATTCCTCTACCTTTACCATTTCCAATATATCCTATGCCTTTTATGTCTTGACGCTGACTATAATCTAATTCCGTAGTATCTTGCAGAAACAACACTACTGATGAATCACTTTCTCTAGCCCTCTCAATGGTCTTTTCCCAATGAGGTTTACTTAACATGAGTCACATCAGAAGAATTTAACAATCGGTAAGCTGCTATAGCTTGACTCCATTGAGTCATTTGTTCAGGCCTACTGGCTGTTGGATTAGCTGCCATTGCCGCTCCCACTTTAATAGCTCTTTGTGTGCGACGGCTATCTCCCAAATCACAGGTTGACCATTGGGAAGTGGCCCATTTATTAATGTCTATTAACTTCTGCTGGTTCATCATGTGTGATTTTTACTACAATTATTGCCTTGGGTGTGCGGAGACCGGTATACTACCGCAGTATAACGGGGAAGTGAATCACCTATCACTGGCAGTATCAAGTTCCAGGCGATGTCCCACGTATGTGGGTGAAAACTACCCTATTTCCTAACACAAAATGTGGGTAATGACAAGGGTTCCTTCGAGGCGATGCCTTGGAACCCCCCTCCGAGGCTCTGCCTCCAGTAGACTCAGCGAGCGCGACAGTGGAGGCAGAGCCTCTAGAGGCCCGTTCCCTGCCGGAGTCAGGGAACGAGGTTTTCTGGAGGCTCTGCCTCACTACATTGTCAAGGTAAAATTCGCAACTTCAGGCGAACATTTCCACTGACAGACTGAGGCGCATTCCAGATAGCTAGCGTTTGCCGGATCTCATCCAGCACCGCTTTTGCTTGCAGCGTCGAGACTGTATCATCTAAGATGATTCGCCCCACTCGCCCATTACTCACGCGAAACTCAAAGACAATTTCCCCACTCACCCAGATGGCAGATCCACCCATCCTAATTCTCGGGTGAGAGAGTCACGCGCCCCTGCATCCAATCCCGAGGCACTAATCACTTCAATGCGATGATTTTCTGGTGCTAACTCATCTTCAGACTCAAATTGAGCAGATTGCGCCAAAGGCCCTGGTGCAGCAACTCTAGCGCTGGTCATTCCCCTGGTAGCACCCCTCGCTGGTGGGCTAGAAGGAAGCTGTCCGCCAACTTGATTTCCTCTTGCCCCCGTGCCATAAATTCCTTCATAACTGACACCTTCAGGTAACTCCACGGGCACTTTTACCCGCTGC
Source organism: uncultured Hormoscilla sp. (assembly GCA_963921275.4). Taxonomy (GTDB): domain Bacteria; phylum Cyanobacteriota; class Cyanobacteriia; order Cyanobacteriales; family Desertifilaceae; genus Hormoscilla. Next base: position 2,010,051 of record OZ001293.3, read on the forward strand.
CTGGTGCGATCGGGATTAACTCGCACCTCCTCGCTGACTGCCACAAAAGCCGTGTAAGGTGATAATAACCGATAGGCTAAAGCTGTTTTCGTCACTGCCGCCACACCAGTTTTGGTCTCGCCGCCAAACATCTGATTCATCAATTCCTTGATTCTGGCCCGACCCCATAGCTGAGAGATCGCCTGGTTGTCCCCATTAAAATTCACGCCGATAACTCGATCGTATCTTCTGCCCCCAGCTGTCATACCTGTAATCCGCAGATTCCCATTAGCCCGATCGCCTTTCCGGCCCAAGATTACCAAAGGCTGTTCGGCAAACAAATCCGGTACCGCTGCCGGATATATTTCCGGTTGCACCCCGCTTCCTTCCCAACTAATTTGAATATTTGTCAACACGGGATTATTAATTTTGCGGGAAAACTCTGCTGCCACTTCCTGAGTCGGTTCGTCCTGACGAATCACTTGGGATGTGCCCCTGCCCACTTCCGCCAGGCTATTTAATAAAAAGCGATTCACCGAACTTCCCACCCCAAAGCTATAAAGGCGATTTCCCGGTTTCAGTCCCTGCTTTACCTGGGTAAGGATCTCATTTTCATTGCCAATATAACCATCCGTTAGCAACAGGATACTCCGCAACCTTCCCGCTGGCGCCGCTGGTAAATTCAGCACTGCATTAATGCCATTAATTAACTCCGTACCCCCCTTCGCCTTCAGTTGGTTAATATATTCCAGGGCCTGGGCGCGATTTGCTGGTGTATTCGCCAAGGGGACGGCAGACAATGCCGTAGTCGTATTGGCAAAATCTATAATTGTGAAAGTATCGTCGGCATTCAATTCTTCGATAAACCGGCGCATCAGTTCCTGGCATTTCCCTAAGGGATCTCCCCGTTGGGAACCGGATGTATCGATCAGGAACACCACATCTTTGGGGACAATTTCTTTGCGCCCATAGGAGATCGCTGGAATCAGGTAAACTGCAAAATGGCCGCCTTGTTTATCTGCTTGGGTGAGGACTGTTGCTTGAGTATTTTCCCTTGCTACCCGATAGCGCAGTATCAAATCTTTATTGGGAATTCTGTCTGTTTTTGCCAACTGCACCCGCAGAGTTTCCCCCTGGCGCTGAGTTATAATTTTATGGGAGGGAGAAACGACATCATTAATTGGCACCCCCGCATCAATTTCTACTGTTACATTAATATCATGCCCAGATCGGGTGCCTGGTTTCAGCACTGGCACATTAATCCGGGAACCATCTGGGACTCGATCTGTATCCCCGACACTGCCGGAGATATGAGCGCCGGGAATATAGCGGGGACCGACTACCATCGGAAACACAAACTCGTAATCCCCTGCGGCAAATTTGAGATTTTCTGTGTAACTAATTGTTACCTCAATTTCCTCTCCGGGCTTGATATTTGCCAGGGATTGGGTGAAAATATTATCCCGTTCTTGCTCTAACAGTCCCGCTGTCCGTCCTTCTTCCCGGGCACGTTCGTAGATTTCCTGGGCCTCGTCCCGTTTTTTGATCTCCCCGGAGATCCGGAGATCGCCTATTTTAATCTCCATATCATGCACCGCTGCTGTATTGGGCAACGGGAAGACATAAACCGCCTCTAAGGCCGTAGTAAAATGATTAGCAAACCGCTGCGTCACCTCCACTTGGGAGACATTTCCAGCTACTTTGGCCTTTACCTGGGTATGCTTCAGGGGAAACACCTGTTGATTTTGCTCTTGTGATGGGATAAACAGCCCACCCACTGGCCGTTCTGCATCCGAGGTCGTTGCCTTCGTCATCTGCGCGATCTCCTGTTGCGATCGGGGTGGCGCTTGGGCCATACTGAAATGAGTAATCGTTCCTAATGTCGCCGCGATCGATAGGGTTGCGGGCAGAATCATTCTCAATTTCATCGTTCTTCTCTTGTTCTCAAATGATATCCCATGCCCAACCTCCCTATATTACACTTTTCCTCTGCACCTATATCCGATCGGGGGTGGGCTGTTCCTCTATCTAGTTTAGCCTATCTTGAGAGCAACTGACTAAATCGCCCCCAAAAATCTCCTCAGCTATCGCCCATTTAAATTGCATAAAGAGAAAAAAAGCTGTCGCCGGTACATGGTTTCACTCTCTTGCTCCCCAACTTCCTCAATTTATGCTATAAGATAGATGTTCGAGCGGGCAACCAGAGAGTAGAGATATGAGAAATCCTGGGCTGATGTTATTTCTGGTCTTGATAGCGATGTGTCTTTTGCCATTGACAGTCGGAAACTCTCTTCCACAGCAGGCTGAACCAGCATCGAGGAACGCCGCACCACCTCCCGCGCCAACACTAGAGGAGGTAAAGCTAAGGGATTTCCGGCGTTGTTAGAGCGACTAAACGAAGCGGCAGAACGGCAAAAGCCAGCGGCGGCAGGCGGCCTCGGCAACCTCACCAGCGGCTTTCGACCGTCCGCTGCCGTGACCTGTTGGGCTGCTGACTGGGCAAGATCCTGTCATGGATAGCAAGAAACGGGTGGCATTGAACCACTGCTATCGATACATTGAGAGGTGATCGATTGACAATGAGCTGACAGCATGAAAACCTTGATAGAAGCCGCAGCTGACGATAGCGAAACCTATGAACGCATTGCCAAAGCGATCGCTTTCATGGGTCAAAATTATTTGAACCAGCCTGACTTGGAGACTATGGCTCAGCACGTACATCTGAGCAAGTATCACTTTCAGCGATTGTTTACGAAATGGGCTGGTATTAGTCCTAAGCGTTTTTGGCAATACCTCACGGTTGAATATGCCAAGTCAAAAATTACTGAAGCTAAAAGCCTTTTAGAGCTGACTATGGATGCTGGTTTATCAAGTCCAGGGCGGTTACATGACCTGTTTGTCAAGCTAGAAGCGATGTCCCCTGGTGAATTTAAGGCAGGAGGCGCGGGGTTGCAGATTTTGTATGGAGTTCATGAAACTCCTTTTGGCTATTGCCTGATTGCCACAACAGCCCGTGGCATCTGTAATCTGCATTTCCTGAACGCAATAGACGAACAAGCGGCTGAATATCATCTCCGTACAGAATGGGAAAATGCTGAAATTATCTACAATCAGCAGGCAACCAGGGAAATCAGCGATCGCATCTTCCAGCCAGTTGCAGCTAATATTTCTCCCTTGGTTCTCTATGTTAAAGGAACTAACTTTCAGATTCAAGTTTGGCGCGCGCTTTTGAGAGTTCCGTTTGCAGGCATCACCACCTATAAAGGGTTGACAGAATCAATGGGTTATCCAACTGCTGCTAGAGCTTTAGGTAAGGCACTAAGCAATAATCCAGTTGGGTACTTAATCCCGTGTCATCGGGTGATTCGAGAATCAGGTGAGTTGGGCGGTTATCGGTGGGGACTAGAACGTAAAGCTGCTCTTCTGGGTTGGGAAGCCAGTCGAAATCAGAATCTAGGAAAGGATCGATCGTGAGAATCTTAGATATCGCTGAAATTTTGCTACTTGCAGCATTGTGGGGTGGATCGCAATACTTCAAGGTTTTGGATTTTATTTGTCATTGCGAGGGGGGGCTGTGTTCCTCGAGGACATCGTATTCGCACTACGTAGAGCACATCGCGGAGACATCGAAATTTAATTCCACTCGTTGTTGTTGGCTGTATTAATTCTGCCGTTCCATTTTCACTCCTTGCTTTTGCGTCTGTATCACTACCTGCGGGGTTGACATCTATTTTGAATGCCACAGCACCTCTATTTGGCACCATTATTGCTTCCGTTTGGCTGAAGGAGAAATTAACCGCCACTCGAATGATTGGCTTCGTTTTGGGATTCACAGGTGTGGTGATTTTGGTTGGATGGAAAGTAATTGCAGCTACACCTACTTTCTTCCTGGCAGTATCGGCTGGATTATTTGCAGCCTTGATGTATGCGATCACCGCCCCTTATATCAAACAAAATCTAGTAGGTGTTCCTTCATTAGTCGTCACAACTGTAAGTCAGCTCAGTGCAGCATTCTTACTCTTACCTGCGCTACCGTTTACAGTACCTCAACACACACCGCCCATTGCTGTAGTGGTGGCGGTGTTTGCTCTGGCTATGCTATCAACAGCCTTTGCCTATATTCTCTATTTCAGACTGATTCAAAAAGTTGGCTCAACTAAAGCCTTAACTGTCACTTATCTCATTCCCCTATTTGCGATGCTCTGGGGGGCGATCGTACTGAAAGAAGCTGTAACTGTGTCAATGATGTTGGGCTGTGGTTTGGTTTTGTTGGGTACTGCGATCGCAAACGATATACCCCTAGAGTATCCGTCAAGTAGAAGCTAGAAACCAGGTTTCTTGCCCAGCTATCAACGAGATATCAATGCTCTCATGCCTCGAAACCCGGTTTCTTGACCGACGTTCTAGGAAAGCTACACGCTGCGCTGCAAACCAAAAATTTAATTTGCCGATGCCTTCGGAACCACAAGCGCTAGTTCAGAATGGCGAAGCGCTCCGGCGTCGCGCCGCTGGGCGATGGGATGGTGTATTCTCGGTAAAGTTCATGTAAAATGGGTGACCAGACCATGAACAATTACAGACAACCCTATTGCTAGTTAACCTGGCTACCAACGTAAAGCGGGACAAATTTTCCAACCGCGAGCGGCAGAAACCCCTGTGGGCTGGAAGCCTTGCCTCATGGGCTGTCCCGGCTTAAGTTGGTGGCCGTTAACCTAGACAAGAACTGTCATGAGTTCTTCGGCTTAATTCCCGCGGGGAGAGTGCGACTGACCTTAGCTGGGCAGACTACCCGATCGCCCGACTTATATCCCACGAACCGGACATAAACCATCTCTCCTTCCTGGATATCATCAGTATCCGCCTCATGCAAGTTCCGATTATAAGGAACCTGTTCCCAAACGGAAGCGATCGGTTCATAACCCCAATTCTCCAGCATGTTCTCTAAGGGCGTGAACAGCTTCATCATATTCTTTGCTGGCAAATCGGGCTTCGTTTCGGCAATTTGGCGGGCGCTGGGGTACTTAGTCAGCAAAGCTTGCAATTCCGCGAAAGTCGAGTCGCGAAAATCGGCATTTAGCTGACTTGGTTGCTGTTGCAATTGGGATTGCAGTCGCTGACATTGTTGCTGGAACTCAATCATTTCTGCCGTTTGCTGCTGCAATTGCCAGCGCAGTTGTTCCCATGCTTGCTGCAACTCGGTTATTTCTGCCGTTTTCTCACTTTCCATCTGCTCTAATTGCTGACGCAGTTGCTCCCGTTCTTGCTGTAGACCGGATATTTCCCCTGTTTTCTCACTATCTAGTTGCTGCAATTGTGATATTGCCGCTGTTTTCTCACTATCTAGTTGCTCTAATTGTGAGCGCAGTTGCTCCCGTTCTTGCTGTAGACCGGATATTGCCGCTGTTTTCTCACTATCTAGTTGCTGCAATTGTGATATTGCCGCTGTTTTCTCACTATCTAGTTGCTCTAATTGTGAGCGCAGTTGCTCCCGTTCTTGCTGTAGACCGGATATTGCCGCTGTTTTCTCACTATCTAGTTGCTGCAATTGTGATATTGCCGCTGTTTTCTCACTATCTAGTTGCTCTAATTGTGAGCATTGTGAGCGAAGTTGTTCCCGTTCTTGCTGGAACTCCGCCAGGGTCGCCTGCTTCTCTGTTTCCAGTTGCTGCAATTGCGATTGCAGTTGTTCCCGTTCTTGCTGGAACTCCGCCAGGATCGCCCTTTTCTCACTTTCCAGTTGCTGCAATTGCGATTGCAATCCTTGGCGTTCTTGCTGCAATTGTGATACTTCTGTCGTTTTCTCACTATCCAATTGCTGTAACTGCGAGCGCAGTTGCTCCCGTTCTTGCTGGAACTCCGCCAGGGTCGCCCTTTTCTCACTTTCCAGCTGCTGCAATTGCGAGCGCAGTCCCTGGCCTTCTTGCTGCAATTGTGATATTGCCGCTGTTTTCTCGCTTTCCAGCTGCTGCAATTTCTGCTGCAGTTGCTCCCGTTCTTGCTGCAATTGCGATACTTCCGTCGTTTTTCGATCTGACAGCTGCTGCAATTGCGATATTGCCGTTGACAGAGATTTTACCTGCTCGTCATCTGTTGAGGCAAAACCCAAACTGGATCTTAATTCTGCTGGCGTCCAATTGAGAGTAGAAGCCAACCGATTCACTTCGGAAAAGGTCAGCTTTTCCAGAGAACCGCGACGGGCCTCCAACAGGCGTGGGGTACTTAACCCTGTTTTTTTCCGCAACTCCTTCCAGTTAGCAATACCTAACTCATTAAGGCGATCGCGTAGCAATGAGTCATGAGGGAGTTCCACCCTCTCTTCAGCATCTGTGTCAGCACCGGAAATTTTTGCGATCAGCAAAACGCTTGCCAACAACAGCAACCAACCAAACCCGAATAGATTGGGCGAATGGACCATAATCTACCTCCTGACAATAATGATTGCTTTTCTTCCGTTGTTAAGATTTGTGAACCTTTCTAGTAGTCTTGCAACAGTAGGCCAGACCGCCATTTTGGTCATTTCAGCTGTGGTCTCCGTACAGAGCACTCTTTTTATATTCAGTCATAACCGATTTTTCGTCAATCACTATTGCTGCTGGCCCCTGATGGCGTCCCCCGGGGGACGCCGCCGGTTCCTATAGATACTCAAACAAGTTGCTGTCTGGATCTTGCCCGATCTAGGAGGCTGTGCTATCCCGGTGTACGCGCAGGTCTGACTTATTTTCACGCCCTCACCCTGTAGCTGCTGATAGCAAGCTTCCATTTCAGCCCGATCGCGTAACGCGATGCCAAAGTGCGGTCCTGTCTGGCCGTAACTCGGGCTTAACAGCGCTTTCATGTAATAGCATTTTGATTTAATGATGATACAGTTAGTAGACACCTCTTGTATGCTAGTTGCCGATCCCCCCCAAACCCCCCCGTGGCAATTCTGTCCCTTACTCACATATTTCTTAACATTTAGGGGAGTGGGGGAGTGGGGAGTGGGGGAGAGTCAATTGGTCATGTATATAATTGTCTAAACAATTATATACATGACCAGCATTGATAGTGAAACCCTGATTGCTTCAAGGTAAGCTATTCTCAATAAATCGAGGTAATTTATCAAGAAATCGAGGGGCAAAAAAGTCAACAAGAAAGGGTCATCTAAACATCGAAACCCTTGCACCATAAGGCTTTCAAGATTGTTTGGGATTATGTGAGTAATAGTAAGGTGGCAATTGGGGGGGCAATCAGGCGCCCCCCTTATTAAGTAGGTGGACCGACTTATTTACACATTACACAGATTACATAATATAACTCAAGTTGCGACCTATAAAAATTGGATACAAAAAGCTATGATAAAGAGAATTATTTTCAACTCTAATCCCTTAGATGTAACAGCATGAATTGACTTGGGAAACAAATTGGTGATTCGACTAAAACAGGTTTCAACTTGTTTTCTTGTTACTTTTTGTATATATTCAAAACAAGAAGATTCTTTTCTTTTTGAGTTCTTTTTTCGCAAAGGTTTTAACATTATACTTGACGACTCTTTTAGTAAATCCTCTAATTGATAATCATTATAAGCTTTATCTCCATAAACTATTGAATTTGATGGTAAGTCAAAGCCAAAAGATTGCAAAACTTTAACATCATTATAACTACCAGGATCTAGATAAAATTCTATTGGCTTTCCATTTTTGTTTACCAACATATGAACTCTTAATCCATAAAAATAACGTTTTTTACTGGCAATATACCCTCGATATTCTTCCTTGTTATAAATTTGGCATCTATCAATCCTAATATTATCACATACTGGCACCGGGAAACTATCAAGAATATATTCTTGACCCGGATTGAGCTCTTTAAATGTTTGAGCTATAACTTGGAAGAAAAACATCCAAATTGGTTCCTCAATATTGTGTAATCGACGATTGAACCTACTTTTACTTAACAGATTTTTTATATACTTGTGTTGGACCATAAATTGACAAGAGCGATCGTGGTGTCCTCCGAAAAAATATGCAGCAACTAATCCGACTGTCATCACTTCGGCATTGTTCATTTTTACTTGTGGATCTTCTTTTATATTTAACGCTTTTAGTAGCTCGTCACAAAGAACAAAAATTGTTGTAATCATATCTTCCATCATCTACATCCCCCAGCAATTAACTATTATTTTAGTACATTATAACCTATAAACAGCCAACCCGCCGTCTAGCACAAAAAAAATATAATTTTGTATCAAAAGCTACGAAATATCCCAAATATCTGTAAAGTCTAAGTGGGTAATTCATATTTTTTTTAATAGGTCGCAACTTAGGTTAATATAGCCAGAGCAAGTAGATCGCCAGAAACTATGCAGATCGTTGAGCACAGGTCACAGGTCACCGGGCCCAGTCTAGCAGGGGCGGAGCAATGGCGATCGCCAGAGTACCAAGGGCGAGGGCGAGCAGCAGTTACAAAATTTCTCTGCCTAAGGCAAATTTGGCGAAATGCCGATATAATTGGATGTATCAGTCTGTATAGGGAGATCGTAGGGTAATTACTACGGAAATTCCTAGCTACCATATCTGTGTAAACATTCTCGGGAAAACCTCCCAATACCTCATGGGATAGATGTGGAAGATGCTTCTACTTCCGGTCTTAACGATACTGCCGAAACAGCCCAAAATTTGGGCCTTCTCAATGGCCCACCCTTCACGGTTTTTGGGCACATTGACGAGAACAATGCCGATGATATCGATATTTTTGAGTTTGTGCTCGGTGGTGATTCTTCCCAAACTGTCTTCTTTGACATTGACTTTGCTAACGATATTTTGACTCCAGACACCAATGATAATGATAGCTTGAATGCTATCGTAAGCGTTTTCGACTCTGATGGAGCGCTGATTGGCAGTGATGATGATGTTGGTTTTACCCCAGATCCGGTTCGAGTCCAAATGGAAATTACGATCCGTTTCTAGAATTAGACCTGCTTCCAGATACATACTTTGTCGCCGTAACTTCACACTCTAACTACAGCGGCGACAGGATTGACGACTTTGATGTAGATGGTCGGTCATCCGGTCAATACTGTTTACAAATCAGGACTGGAGAAGGTTTCGACGCTCCGCCAAACGATTGTACTCAGGCCCAAGACGTTCCCGAACCTGCTGCCCTTCTCGGTCTGCTAGCCGTGGGCACCCTCGGTCTGACCTGGAAGCGTCGTCAGTAATATGCCCAGATCTTCCCCCCTCGCCCAGCAGCAGCTGTGCTATACTCCGAACGGTCAGGAACTGCGCTTTTTCATGCAGTCAATATGTCACCAACAATGCCTGAAAGCGCAAGTCGAGCCCTTTCAGAGTATAGGTTGTACCCTAAGGAATGAGGATTTAATAATTTGTCAAAATTACGTAGCGTATAGGTAGGGAACGGGGAACGGAGGGGGCTCCAGGGGCGATCGCGGTAAGGTTGATCCTGTTGCATTTTAATACTGTCAGATCCTTCCGATTTGGCGGGGGGCGATCTGGACCCTCAGGGGATCTAGCAGAGCCTTTTTTCCGTGATGCCTGATTTTTAGTGCTCCCTCAACGCTCTCTAGCGCCCTACATCGGTTGTGGCTTGGCTGTATAGTTCCATTGTGGGAGAATATTGTCAAAGACAATTTGCATATTTTCCTTAAAACTTGAGCCAACTTTCACTCCTGTTTGATAAAGCTTATCAATTACGGTTGTAAATACCTTTAATCCTGTCTTTGTTGTCCTTGTGGCTATCAAATTTTTGACCGTTTCCACCTTGTCGAATATTACCCCCTCACATGTCCGACATAGGGAAACAACCGATGTTCAATGGGATTATACTTAGAGGTATAGGGGGGATAATGAGCCATCCGAATTTCTATGCCTAGCTTGTTGCTAAGCTTTTGCAGATTTTCCTTAAACAGGTAAGAGCGGGAGCTGTTACTACCACCGCCATCACATAACAATAAAATTGAGCTTGCCAATGGATACAGTATAGAGCCGTAAGTGAGCCACCAATAGCTAATTGAGTCACTTCACAAGTGTCATGAGATGTCCCAATCTGTATCAAGCCCTTCTTGTAGTTGAGATCGTATAAACCATGGGGAATTATCTTGCCTTGAGCCAGAGATGGCCAGTCATGGTCGTAAACATTGATTCTCTCTTGGGTTAAGCAGAGCCCATCACGATATAGTTGAGCTATAAACTCTTTTTTTTGTGTCCATACTTATTACCGGATTTCCAGCATTTTGATAGCTCTCCACATAGGTTTTTGCGAGATTATACACCACCCGCTTCCCAAAGGCATCCACATTCAACACCTGCATCTCCACAAGCACCGTTGACTCGTCATCTAGCACCGCCTTTACATCCAGGTAGCTATCCTTTAATTCTACCAAGCTGCCGGCATTGTAGGGGTCGATTATCTCTAAATCTTTAATCTTTGGGTTACCTCCATAGATCAGAGCATTCAGAAAGCTGACCAGGATATCTTTGCTCTCGGATGAGCCAAATATTTTCTTAAAGGCAAAATCAGTTTTCGGACTGATAAATCTCATGGCTTCTTCTCCTGTTTATAGTTGCTGGTCCCGGCGCTGACAATAGCATTATATCCGATCGCCTAGAGCATCTAGTATCAGCTATAAACCGGGTTTCTCCTCTCGTTCCCAGGTAGAACCTGGGAACTTTATTCTGAGGATCTCGCCTCTTATTTGATCTAGGCATCCGTGTAAAGTCAAGTCGGGAAGATGTTTAATAAAATAGTATTACATTTTACTGGATTACATGCGATCGCAACCAACTGGACAAGTCATCGGGGCTAGTCAAATCAAAAATCTCCAAGGACAACATCTCTAACTCTGACAGGGACAATTTTTCGATTTCACCTCGCAGAGCAGTCGGAATTTCTCCAAACCGGTGCTCCAGCATACGCAATAACATCCCTATTCCTTCCTCAAGTCGTCCTTCTTCGCGTCCTTCTTCCCGTCCTTCCCGCCTTGCTTTGATGATTTCACCCCGTCGATCTTCAATAAACACCTCCCGTTTGTGTAGTTCTTCCAACTCTTTTACAGTCATGTTCGCTTTGTTGGCTATTTGAAAAGCCTTCTCGATCTCCGGCACTTCCCCTAACACTGTCGGCACCGCTTCTAAGCTGGGAGCTGATTTTATGAAATAAATCCATTTTTCTGTCAAGCTCGACAACTCTGGCAGCTCTTTTTTGAATTTTGGCAGTTCCACAAACACCATTCTTAGTTCTCGGTCTCGATAGTCAAACATCAGCTCCTCTTCTTTGAACCTGAAGCTGTTTATTACCCTCTCGGTTTCTGAGAACATCTTGAAATCTGTAATGATTAAGGCAATTACTGGCTTCAGGGACGAGTATCCTGACCCTGAACTCAACTGATTACTATAGGTTTTTGCGAGATTATACACCACCCGCTTCCCAAAGGCATCCACATTCAACACCTGCATCTCCACAAGCACCGTTGACTCGTCATCTAGCACCGCCTTTACATCCAGGTAGCTATCCTTTAATTCTACCAAGCTGCCGGCATTGTAGGGGTCGATTATCTCTAAATCTTTAATCTTTGAGTTACCTCCATAGATCAGAGCATTCAGAAAGCTGACCAGGATATCTTTGCTCTCGGATGAGCCAAATATTTTCTTAAAGGCAAAATCAGTTTTCGGACTGATAAATCTCATGGCTTCTTCTCCTGTTTATAGTTGCGGGTCTCCGGGGGCTTATCAAGCATTATAGGCTGAACTGGCTGGCATTGCTGATTGGCGCAGACCCTTTTTCCAGGAGCCCGCTAATGCGGGCTACCCTGTTCAGTAGCCGCACCCCTCGTTCCCACGGCTCTGCCTGAGAACGGGTGACGGCTTACTCCCGGTTCTCAGAGATTATCAGGAAAACCGAATCAGCTTTTCGATCTCTCATCCATGTGTTGTACATCGCCCATAACGAAAACTAGCCATCTTTCTTTAGCAAGGCAGGTGAACAAAGCCGACTCCTCAAGCAGGTAAGTTGTCACCAGGTGCTTTTGCCTGAGATCGGACACTTGCTCAGCTTCTACCTGTTAGCCTCGATTGAGATATGTCTGGGCAAAGGAGTTTACCATCCTTTGAAAAGATTCATTTTTTCTATAAAGAGCCTGAAATTCCTCGTAATATATCTTCAAGTCCTATCGCTTCTCGATTTCTGAAGTCAATCTGAACTCGAACCAACAGCTTCCCGAGTATTGCTCGAACAGGAGACGGCGATTGTTGATGAACTCTTTTCCAGTCCTAAGTGCCAAAGGCAAAGCTTCATCTTCTTTAAGTCCATGTTTAATCTCGATTGTCAGTTTGTATATACTATCTCCCACTAGCACTACGCAAGCCTTGAAGTTTTCACTAATCCATTTGATGCTAGCTTCAAGTCGCTTACTCTCGAGGAAGTTATTGCTTCCTAGGCTGATTATGAAAACACAGTTTTTATACTCAAACAGGGAGTTCCGCAGGCGATCGGTAAATACTTTTGCTAAAGTTGCCTTGTACCCATAATTTTGGCTATTTTCGGCAGTAGCTTTTGTCAAATTTAAGTCGCGTCTCTTAATATTTATCGCCTTGCTGATTTGAGATTCAAGCTGCTGCAAGCGTTCTAGCGAAAGCTGATTCCACTCGAAATTTTCAAGAATATTTTCTGCTTGACTACTCATTCTGCTAGATATTTTTGGAGGCAAGAGGTTGGGACCTTGACCACTGATGCTGGCTGTTTGAGGATTTTGATATATTTACTCATAAGGCAACTATATCAAAATCGTCCCTTAAAAGCTGTCAACCAGAATTAAACTTCCGTTTCAAATAAGGCAAGCCGCAGTCGCTCCGTTGCTTCTTCCATTTCCGTCACGGACTCAATGCTAACAAGCACGCTGCGTTCAATTCCTAAAAGCTCCGCCGCTTTCGCCACCGCTGCTTTTTCTTTTTCATGGTAGATCCCATCAGCTCGACTCATCTTGATGGCTTGGTACAACATGGAGCGGCGAAAATTAAGCGGAAAATCGTACTTTATTTCACTCAATAGCTCTTCAATGTTAGCATTTTCCAATCGAATTTGCGGAGGGTTTAAATGTACTCTTCCGATTCTACCATCAAAAGTCCTTGTTCGTCAATATACCACTGGAATTCTGCTTCTGCAAGTTCGCCATCCGCATCGGCGATCGCCATTAATGCGTCGCCGTATTTCACCGCCACCTCAAAATCAACTGGAGACGTGAGGTTATATTTTATCTTAGCATATTTGGTCGGCTGGAGACTTTTTCCGCTGCTCATATTTTACTCCTTTTCTTGTTGGTAAAGATTCTGTTTAATTTTATTATACCAACTTGAGATTCATTTGTCAACCCCGAGATTTATTCTCACTTACTATTATGTCCTTTGGTAGAGGCGCAGGGGCGCTCGGCACCTGTCGCGATCTCGGAACCACTAACCCCCACTAAATTAATTAAACTTACCTCTTCATCATGGCCCGCCTGAGTCGATCTGTTGCATCTTCCATTTCCATGAGAGCCTCAATGCTATTTACCACGCTACCTTCAATCCCTAAAATTTTGGCTGCTAGCGCCACAGCGGCCTTTTCCTTGTCATGGTATGCTCCATCTGAGGGACTCATCTCGATCGCTTGGTACAACAAACAGTGACTACAATTTAAAGGGAAATAATTCTTAATTTCACCTAATAGCTCCGATCGGGGCACAGAGTCCATCATATCACCCATCCGATCGGGGCACGGCATCCATAACATAACGATGCCCCTACCTTCCCTGGCCTTACATTCCATCCTATCATGCATTCCTACAGGACATCATATCACTCATCGCATCGGGGCACAAATCCATAACAGGGAGACCACAGCGAGACTGTCTAATCGCACATGCATAGGAGATGCAGGCCGATGGTATATTACATTTGCAAGTCCCCGTCGGGCTAACAGATACGCTCGTTAGATGTCAAGGTTACGGTGCAACCTGTAAAAGGGGAAAGGGATAGTCCTTCAGGACGGGATGGTCTCCTGGTTTTTTTGAAGAGACTTGTGGTTGTTGTCAAGATGACACTTCGATGTCTCTGGAGTAGTGCGAGTAGCGCTCTCCAGAGACATCGAAGATCATTGATTCAGAAGGAGAGTTCGAGGACCGCGAAGCCTTACTATGTGGAAGGCTTGCAAATTGAATATTGGCAAGCTGATTGAAGAGATGTCTTTACAGAAGGGAATTATTCGGGCCAGTCACTTTTGCTGCTGCCATATTTACCAGTAGCCCAGAAACCCTGTTTTAAGGGATAACCTTTGTTTCGCCCATTCAACGGGGTCCATTCTGGCGGTCGGACGATACTGCTGCGCAGTCGCTGCGCGATCGAGACTCTGCACCAGAACAGGTTATTCGGGGGGAGAGCGCCGCGATCGCACCGGTGCTAGAGCGGCGGTCCATTGATAATACGCCGACATTTTCAAATATCTGTGCATCAACGGGAAATCAACATCTTCTCGTCTGGCCCTCTCCCCGGACCTCGAGAGGGCCCTCACACTTTACCCAAAATCTGTTCTACAGCGACCAGGCTCTAATTCTGTTCTAGTCGAATTGGCACATATGGCATCTATCGGAAGCTAATACACTAGAATAGCAGAAGTTTCGATGTCTCCGGAGAGCTTTCGGTGTCCCCCGGAAGCGCTATTCGCACTACCCGGTGGACACCGAACTCGCACTACTCCGGAGACATCGAAGCAAGATTTCGGGTGAGTTGCGCCGGGGTGAAGGCTAGCACCGGAGCCCCGGAAAGTTCGGGGCCTCATCAACTATGTGGTGGGGCGAATTTACCAGAAGATAAAATTGAGATGAGATAAAATAGTCAAAGCACCCGATCACAGAAGAGGTCTATCCATTATGACTCAAGCAGTCGTTTCCGAGGTGACCATCAATGCACCTCAAGAAAAAGAATCACCACCAAGTGAGCGGATGTTCACTTTTGCAGAATATCTCGAATATGAAGGAGAACCGGACGTTCTCTATGAATTATGCAGGGGGAAACTCATACCCATGTCAGCAGCAACGCACCTACATACCAACATTTGCAAATTTCTGCTTTACAAGTTACAGCGCTACTTTGTGGACCAGAACTTAGATTTAGTTGCTAACTCTTTAGCGACCGGTGTCCGCACGGAAGAAAATTCATCCCGAATTCCCGATGTGGTAGTCTGTAGCCAAACGGTTTGGGAACAAGCGATCGATCGTCCCGGCGCTGGGGTCTTAGATTTCGCCGAAAAGCCGATTCTGGTAGTAGAAGTTGTCAGCAGCAATGCCCGGGATGATTATGTGACGAAACGCTATGAATACGAAATCGCGGAAATTCCCGAATATTGGATAGTAGACCCGCAAAAGAAACGAGTGCGGGTGCTTGCTAATCCCAGCAAGGTAGAAGGATATAGCTTTGTCGATTTCACCGAAGAGCAATCGATTGTTTCCAGTCAGTTCGAGCAGCTAGTTTTATCGGTGAAAGAACTGCTCGCTCCTCCGCTGGTGGAGCTATTAATGAAAGCAGAACAGGCCAAAATGAAAACCATGGCACAAGAGATCCTTTCCGAACGCCAACGGGCTGAAACCGAACGCCAACGTGCTGAAACCGAACACCAACGTGCTGAAACCGAACGCCAACGGGCTGAAAGATTAACCCAGCGGTTACTAGAAATGGGAGTAAACCCGTCCGAAATTAATTAAACTTAACCGTTCGATTGGGCGATCGCCATTGCAGGAGGAGATCGCCCGTTTGACAATTGGTAATAAGGAAAAAGCAGAACTGGAAGAATCATGCAGACGATCCCAGGCTATTCGGGGAGCGATCGCCGCGATCGCACCGGTCAGGGCCCCATAAACTATGTGGTGGGGCGAATTTACCAAAAGATAAAATTGAGATGAGATAAAATAGTCAAAGCACCCGATCGCAGAAGAGGTCTATCCATTATGACTCAAGCAGTCGTTTCCGAGGTGACCGCCAAGGCACCTCAAGAAAAAGAATCACCACCAAGTGAGCGGATGTTCACTTTTGCAGAATATCTCGAATATGAAGGAGAACCGGACGTTCTCTATGAATTATGCAGGGGAAAACTCATACCCATGTCAGCAGCAACGCACCTACATACAAAGATTTGCAAGTTTCTGGTTTATAAATTACAGCGCTACTTTGTTGACCAGAATTTAGATTTAGTTGCTAACTCTTTAGCGACCGGTGTCCGCACAGAAGAAAATTCATCGAGAATTCCCGATGTGGTAGTCTGTAGCCAAACGGTTTGGGAACAAGTTGAGCATCGTTCCGGTGCTGGGGTTTTAGATTTCGCCGAAAAGCCGATGTTAGTGGTAGAAGTTGTCAGCAGCAATGCCCGAGATGATTATGTGACAAAACGCTATGAATACGAAATCGCGGAAATTCCCGAATATTGGATAGTAGACCCGCAAAAGAAACGAGTGCGGGTGCTTGCTAATCCCAGCAAGGTAGAAGGATATAGCTTTGTCGATTTCACAGAAGAGCAATCAATTGTTTCCGGTCAGTTCGGACAGCTAGTTTTATCGGTGAAAGAACTGCTCGCTCCTCCGCTGGTGGAGCTATTAATGAAAGCAGAACAGGCCAAAATGAAAACCCTGGAACAAGAGATCCTTTCCGAACGCCAACGGGCTGAAGCCGAACGCCAACGGGCTGAAAATTTAGCCCAGCGGTTACTAGAAATGGGAGTCAAGGAAATCAATTAAACTTAACTCTGTCTCCTGGGATCTCGATGTCTTCGGAGAGCGCCTTAAGCACTACTCCCGATGTGCTCTGCGCGCGAGCACTACGCAGAGCACCGATACGGAGACATCGTAGGAGCACTACCCAGGAGACAGGGCCGTTCGATTGGGCGATCGCCATTCTTTTGCGGGTAGCGATCGCCCATTTGATAAGCCAAGATTAACAATTCCGTTTGCTTCGCCCTGGCGACGTATCGCCGCGTTCTGGGGATGCACCAGAGGAGGCAGAGCCTCCCGAAAACGTTTCCGGCCCGATCCCGCAGCGTGGCGCAGCCATGTCAGGGAACGAGAGAAGCGTTGGGTTTCGTGAGATAACCCAACCTACAATATAGCCCGCGCAGGCGGGCGAAAGTTTGTCTAGCCCCACCCTGAAGGGTGAGGGCTCAGAGGCTACAATTGCAGCAATCTTTGTAGAGGAATCTCGACAACATCAGGACAGTTCTTGAGTTCGTAACCCAACTCGTAAATGACTTTCTCTATTATATAAGCATCCAGCAACACTTGCAATTCTTGCTCAGTTTTCGGCAAGAATCTGGTATCTTTGGCTGTTTCTAAATAGGCCTTCAAGAACGCAACGCTTACCCAACCAGACCAAAACTGCGTCCACTGCTCCATCTGGGATAGGTTTTCGGTGAGTAGCGGTCCTGTTTGGACTTCACGGCGTAGGGCGTGCGCTGCGGCATGATGGAATGATTGCAGCATACTGGCCACATCTCGTAGGGGCGATCGCTTCATCCGTCGTTCGCTTAAGGGGCGGCTTGGTTCTCCCTCAAAGTCAATAATGATAAAGTCCTTACCCGTATACAGCACTTGCGCTAAATGATAGTCCCCGTGGCAGCGAGTACGCTGAGCCGTAATCTTCAAATTCAAAATTGACCCCAAACGAGTCAGCAGCATCTCCTGATGGTTGAGCACCGCATGGGCTAAAGGTTCAACCTCTGGTTTCAGCCGTCCCAGTTTTTTTCTTAAGGAAAGTAATACTTGTCCTACCAGGTTGCGGGTGTACTGATAGATCGAACGCTGGTAAAAAGAGCTGAAGGGTTCCGGAGCAAAGGCCGAATTTTCCGAGTCTGAGCTTAAGGTTAGATGCAACTCGGCGGTCTGCTTGCCTAATATTTCTGCCGAATTGATGTAAAAGCCGATGGTTTCATAGGCCAAATCTGGCAGTTCCATCCCCATAGACTCTGTCAAGGAAGAGGGCGGCAAAATTACCTCGCTCAACTCTTCCCGCTTGACGGCTATATTCTCGAAATAGTCTCGCAGGTTGTCCAGGGTGTAATGCCAAGCATTCCTGTTATTGGCGATATACTTTTGCATTATCCCCACAGTGGAGGGCTGACCATTATTTTGGGGATGATACTCCAGATAACCCGCAATGGGTGCAAAGTGTTCCAGGCTTTTTTTCTCCGTCAGGAAGCGACCAATTTCCAAGTCCGGGTTCATCCCTGCTTCCAGCTTGCGGAAAAGCTTGAGAATCAGCCGATCGCCGTAAACTATGGAAGTATTGCTCTGTTCTCCTGGCAGTAGCGCCGGTTCCAGGTTATGAGCTGCTTCCGTCAGCATCGCCAATACTGGAGTGCTATTGGCACTCAGGGTTCCGGCTTTACCTTGGTAACGACCCTGGGTGCTTATTGCTTTCAAGGTAAAGCTTAAAAATTCTTTGTCTCCTACCGCATCGTAGATTTGCCCGGATTCTTCCGTGCTTTGAATGTACAGATGGGCGACAATGTAAATGTTATCCTTGCTGATGAGGCTATTTTCCTCGTAACTTAAAGGCATCAGATAAGTTTGCGGGTCTCCTTCGGTATACTCCAACCGCAGCATCGCTAAAACTGTTTTTGTCCGGGCGTCACCCAAAGGAATAGTCTCGATAATTGCAGCCGATCGCACAATTCGTCCTTTCGCATCAAACCAACGACAGCTATACAGATAATTGGAAAGACTCGACTCCAAAGCTGTCTTGATTTGCGGTACGGCAAAAACATCCTGCCAGTTACTGCTTACCGTCAGCTGCGGTTGCGATCTTTGGGGTTGCAGCATTTGAGCAACCGTATGCTGCTGTTGCAGCATAAACCAATAAAAAGAGTGGGGACCGATGCTGAAAAAGTAAGGCGCATCCTCGATTTTCGGGAACTGACTGCGCCCGAAAATTTCCACTGGCACCATACCTGCAAAAGCAGATAAGTCTAACTCCACTGTTTGCACGAAACGAGACAAGTTGGCGACTACCAGGATATGTTCTCCGTTGTAGGTGCGGGTGAAAGCCAACACCTTACGGTTATCTGGGTGCAGTAGTTCAAAAGCGCCCCGCCCAAATGCCTGAAAGCGTTGCCTGGTGGCAATTAGCCGTTTTGTCCACCACAACAGGGAGTTCGTATTTCCCTGTTGCGCTTCCACGTTAATGGCTTCGTAATGATATTCTGGATCGACAATCACCGGGGCATAGAGTTTTTGCGGGTTCGCCCGACTAAAGCCAGCGTTGCGATCGCCACTCCACTGCATGGGGGTGCGCACGCCGTGGCGATCGCCTAGATAAATATTGTCCCCCATGCCTATTTCGTCCCCGTAGTAGATTACCGGCGTTCCCGGCAGAGACAGCAATAAACTGCTTAACAATTCCACTTGGCGACGATCGTTCCCCAACAGAGTAGACAAGCGGCGGCGAATGCCTAAATTTAGACGCGCTTGGGTATCTTGAGCATAAACCCGATACATATAGTCTCTGTCTTCATCGCTAACCATTTCCAACGTCAACTCGTCGTGGTTACGCAGAAACAGCGCCCACTGACAATTATCGGGAATGAGGGGAGTTTGATCGAGGATGTCGGCGATCGGGAAACTATCTTCCATGCGCAATGACATAAACAACCGGGGCATCAGGGGAAAGTGAAAATTCATGTGACATTCATCCCCATTGCCATAATAATTTGCGGCATCTTCCGGCCACTGATTTGCCTCTGCTAGTAGCATCCGGTTGGGGTATTTTGCATCTATATATGCTCGCAACTGTTTCAGAAAAGCATGGGTTTCTGGTAAGTTCTCGCAGTTAGTGCCTTCTTTCACGCACAGATAAGGCACTGCATCCAGTCGCATCCCGTCCACGCCCTTACTAAACCAAAAATCTGCTACATCAAACACCGCCTCCCACACGGCTGGGTTCTCGTAGTTCAAATCTGGCTGATGGGAATAAAAACGGTGCCAGTAATATGCTTTTGCCACCGGATCCCAAGCCCAGTTAGAATTCTCGAAATCTTGGAAAATTATTCGCACCTCTGGATATTTTTCCGGGGTATCGCTCCAAACATAAAAATCACGTTCTTTGCTCCCTTTCGGCGCTTTCCTCGCTCGTTTAAACCAGGAATGTTGGTCGGAAGTATGGTTAACTACCAACTCAAGAATTACTCTAATTCCCCGTTCGTGCGCCCCATCCAAAAACTCTTGAAAATCATCCAAGTACCCGTAGATATGGTTAACATTTTTGTAGTCCCCAATGTCGTAACCATCATCTCGCAGAGGCGAGGGAAAAAAAGGTAATATCCAAATTGCCGTTATCCCCAAGTCTTTCACGTAGTCTAGCTTTTCAGTGAGTCCCTGAAAATCCCCAATCCCGTCGCAGTTACTGTCTGCAAAGGCCCGTACAGGCACTTCATAAATGATAGCATCCTTAAACCACAACGGATCGTTCTTCAAATGTTCTTGAGAATCTGGCATACTATGGTAATTCCTTGATAATGGAAAATTTCACCCTACAGTTCCCTATCCGGTCCCGATTTTTCCGGAACGGTAGGGAACTGTGCGTAATTCACGCCACGGCAAACCCTGTAAATTGTCGCACATATGGCGTTCTAAAGCCCAAAACAATATCTGTTTTAGGTATGCCTAATTCTACTAACTGGTTAGCTAGTCCCTCCTCTGTAAAATCTTGTTGAATCCAGATTTTACCATCGTTAATATTGATATGAATGGGGCATCCATGAATTCTTTCCTCGCCATTCCATCCCACGTATAATAATAAATAGTTGTCCCGGGTCCGATCGAAAACAACTTGAACGTTCTTGGCGTATTGGGGGTTTTGTTCAGCCGCATGTTGCTGAATAATTTTTTCGATTAACTCTCGGTAATCTATTCTTTCCATAAGGCGATCTCCTGCTTATCCCTTGTAAATACTAACAATTTCATTGGCAAGCTATCTATTATTTCTTGAACAAATGGATCTGTAAAAAAACTGTAATAAACCTCCTGGGGAATAGCTAAATACAAAATTCGTTCTGGATCGAGTTTTTCCAAGGCTTTCTTATAGTTATAAAATTGACCAACAGCCATGTGTAACTCGTAGATTGCAGATAAACCTACAAAGCTTTTGACTTCCACGGCTATCAGAGATTATCCCTTTACCGTGCCGGAAAAATCGGCAGAGATTAACTTTTCAGCTCCAAAGTCTATCTTTATTTTAACTCGCTCACTGGGGTTGAGAAATAAAGGGTCGCTAGTTATTGTCTACCCATCTTTTTCTAAAGCAGAACGCACTGTGTTGTTAAATATATCTTTCGCTGACATTTTATATATACTAAGGATAAGAACTACATTTGCTATGGCGAGCGCCGATTCTTTCTATTTACAGATTAACACAAAATGTGGGTAATGACAAGGCCAGAGTCAGGTAAGGAGAGAACGGGGGGGGTTGGGTTTCGTGGGTCAACCCAACCTACAAGCTATTGAAGACAGCGGATAGCTTCCAAAAGACCCCTCGCCTTATTCAGAGTTTCCTCGTACTCCGTCTCCGGGTCCGAGTCAGCAACCATACCCGCCCCCGCCTGCACGGAAACTGTTTGGTTGCGAACCACCATCGTCCGAATAGTAATAGCGCTATTCAACTGTCCCTCAAAATCGTAGAAACCGTAGACTCCCGAATATGGACCTCGCCGACAAGCTTCCAGTTCGTGAATAATCTCCATTGCCCGAATTTTCGGCGCACCGCTCACAGTCCCAGCGGGGAAACTTGCCTTCAGTAAATCCCACGCATTCCGATCGGGGCGCAGTTCTCCCACCACATTACTCACTATATGCATCACGTGGGAGTAGCGCTCGATTACCATCAACTCATTCACCTGCACCGTCCCGCTAGTGCAGACCCGCCCTAAGTCATTCCGCCCTAAATCTACTAACATCACGTGTTCCGCCCTTTCCTTCGGGTCTTGCAATAACTCCTCTGCTAGGGCCACATCTTCTGCATGGGTTTTGCCTCGGCGTCGCGTTCCCGCGATCGGGCGCAGAGTCGCGATCTTATTTCCAGTAGGTGCCTTTTCGGCCTTAACCATCACCTCTGGAGAGGAACCGATTATTTGCCAATCGCCAAAGTTAAAATAAGCCATGTAAGGGGAAGGATTAATCAGGCGCAGCGATCGATAAAGGGCAAAAGGTTCCCCAGTATAGGCAGTGGTGAGCCGTTGGGAGAGGGCAACTTGAAAAATATCCCCTGCGTAGATATAATCCTTAGCCTTCTGGACATTAGCACAGAACTTTTCCTTGGGCGTATTGCTAGAGTAACTCAATTCTCTATTTCCGGCAGTACCTGGAGGACTCCATTGCCAAAACGCATCTTTCCCAGATACAGCATCGGAATGGAGTTTGTTTACCATTGCCTTGACCCGATCGCAGGCTTGCTGATAAACTGCCGACAAGTTCTGCTCTTGTTCCCGCAGGTCCGCATAAGCAACAGCCCAGATTTTCCGCTTCACCTGGTCGAAAATCAGCAGCTGGTCCATCTGCATCCACAACCCATCTGGCAGTTCCTCCTCTTCCGGTGGATACACTGGCATTCTAGGTTCAATCCAGCGGATCAGTTCGTAACCCCAGAACCCGAAGAACCCGCCAATTCCGGGGGGTAACTGGGGTAATTTTACTGGACGATAGGGTTCCAGACATTGGGCCATGATGGCAAAAGGGTCCCCTGAAAAGCTGTCTCGCGCCCCATCCCGCCAAGTCCGAGTCGTACTATTGCCCCTTGCTTCTAAGACCCACAGGGGGTCGCAACCTATAAAACTGTAGCGTGCCAGGTGTTCGCCGCCTTCGACAGATTCCAGCAGAAAATTATATGGATAACCGGCGCATACCTTATACCAAGCAGAAACAGGGGTATCCAGGTCAGCCACCCATTCACGGTAGACCGGGACAAAATTACCTTGTTGAGCGAGTTCTGTAAACTGGGAGAAATCTGGAAAAATCATCTGGGTTATGGGGGTTGGACTTACCGACCGCGTGCGAGAGTGATATCGCGTCCGCTGCTAACAACGATAGCGTAGAAATAGCCTTACAATTTGATTTCCATGCCAACATGCGAGGAGAATTTGCCAATGCTAAAAGCATATCGTCAACATGTGGCCGATCGGGCAGCAATGGGGATCCCGCCCCTGCCCCTAGATGCCCAGCAGACTGCCGATCTGTGCGAACTGCTGAAATATCCTCAACCTGGGGAAGAAGAAACCCTGATGGCCTTATTGCGCGATCGGGTGCCCCCTGGGGTAGATGAGGCCGCCTACGTGAAAGCTGGCTTTCTCACCGCCGTGGCCAAGCGGGAAATTACCTGTCCTCTGATCGTGCCCCAGGGGGCGATCGACCTCTTAGGGACAATGGTAGGGGGCTACAACGTGCAATCCTTAGTGGAGTTTCTCAAGTCTAGCAACGCCAACCTGGCAGTTGGGGCCGCCACCGCCCTGAGTAAGATGACCTTGGTGTTTGATGCCTTTAACGAAATCTTGGAACTCTCGGAAGTCAACCCCTACGCCAAGCAAGTAATTGACGCCTGGGCCAATGGGGCCTGGTTCATCCGCCGTCCCCAGGTGCCAGAAGCTATTCAGGTAACGGTGTTTAAGGTACAGGGAGAGACCAATACCGACGACCTCTCCCCCGCCACCCATGCTACCACCCGCCCGGACATCCCCTTACATGCCTTGTCCATGTTGGAAGCCCGCATGCCCGGGGCCCTAGAAACCATCGCTCAGTTGAAAGAAAAAGGACATCCCGTCGCCTATGTCGGAGATGTGGTGGGAACCGGTTCCTCCCGCAAATCTGCCATTAACTCTTTACTCTGGCATATCGGTAATGATATTCCCGACGTGCCCAACAAGCGGGCTGGAGGCTATATTTTGGGAGGCGCGATCGCCCCCATCTTCTTCAACACCGCTGAGGACTCTGGGGCCTTGCCCATCGAATGTGATGTCACCCAGATGGAAACGGGCATGGTAATTACAATCCATCCCTACAAAGGGGAAATTACCAACGAAGCAGGGGAAGTCATCTCCACTTTCACCCTCAAGCCCGAAACTATTTTAGATGAAGTGCGAGCCGGGGGACGCATTCCCTTACTAATTGGCCGCAGTCTCACGGACAAAACCCGGGAAGCATTAGGATATGAACCCAGTCCTTTGTTTACTCGTCCCCGGATGCCCGCAGATACTGGCAAAGGTTTTACTTTGGCACAGAAAATGGTGGGGAAAGCTTGTGGTTTACCAGGAATTCGTCCGGGAACCGCTTGCGAACCCATTATGACCACAGTTGGTTCCCAGGATACCACGGGACCGATGACCAGGGACGAATTAAAAGAACTCGCCTGTCTCGGTTTCAGCGCCGACTTAGTCATGCAGAGTTTCTGCCATACAGCAGCATATCCCAAACCCACAGACATTAAAGTCCATAAAAGTTTACCCGATTTCTTCTTTACAAGGGGTGGAGTCGCCTTGCGTCCGGGTGATGGCATTATCCACTCCTGGTTGAACCGCATGTTGCTACCGGATACCGTCGGCACCGGGGGCGACTCCCACACCCGTTTTCCCCTCGGAATTTCCTTTCCAGCGGGTTCGGGGTTAGTCGCCTTCGCCGCCGCATTAGGGGTAATGCCCTTAGACATGCCAGAATCAGTTTTACTGCGGTTCCAGGGAGAATTGCAACCCGGAGTCACCCTGCGGGATATCGTGAATGCCATTCCATACGTAGCCATCCAGAAGGGGTTGCTAACCGTGGCCAAAGAAAACAAGAAGAACGTCTTTTCTGGACGGATCTTGGAAATGGAAGGTTTGCCCGATTTGAAAGTGGAACAGGCTTTTGAACTCACCGATGCCACAGCGGAACGTTCTTGTGCCGGATGTGTTGTGAAGTTGGGAACTGAAACTGTTTCGGAATATTTGCGATCGAACGTAGTCCTATTAAAGAATATGGTAGCGCGGGGCTATCAGGATGGGCGGAACATCATGCGCCGGGTAGCCAAGATGGAACGATGGTTAGTAAATCCCGAATTAATGTCGGCAGATGGGGATGCCGAGTACGCAGAAGTGATTGAAGTCAATCTTAAGGAGATTAAGGAACCCATTGTCGCCGCCCCCAACGATCCAGATAACGTGAAATTAATGTCAGAATGTGCGGGGGACAAAATCCATGAAGTGTTCATCGGTTCTTGCATGACGAACATCGGTCATTATCGGGCCGCAGCCAAGGTGTTAGAAAATGCCGGACCGGTAAAGGTGCGGCTGTGGATTTGTCCGCCCACGCGCATGGACGAAAAGCAGTTGCGAGAAGAAGGACGGTACGGAATTTTTGCCGCCGCCGGGGCGCGAACGGAAATGCCAGGATGTTCCTTATGTATGGGAAATCAGGCGCGAGTAGAAGATGGGGTGACGGTATTTTCCACTTCGACCCGTAATTTCAAAAATCGCATGGGTAAAGGTGCGCAAGTGTATCTGGGTTCAGCGGAATTGGCAGTAGTTTGCGCACTCTTAGGACGCATTCCCACAGTAGAGGAATACATGGAGATTGTCAAGGAGAAGATTGACCCATTTGCCGGTGACTTGTATCGCTATTTGAACTTCGATCGAATTGCCGGATTCGAGGATGAAGGTCGGGTGATACCATTGGAAGAGATGCCCAAGATTGAGGAGATTTTGGGAATGCCAGTCGCGGCTGGAAAGTAGTATAATAGTAGGGTGGGTAAATTAGGGGTAACGAGCGGGCAAATCGCTTTCCAACCCTCCCATTCAAAACCGTGCATGCGACTTTCACCGCACCATACTTGTGGGTAGTAGGTCCTTGTCATAGGTAGGATTACTAGAGATTACTCTCATTGTTCCTTGTCTTATGTGATTTTGCTCCTTCACTGGTTGGTGAGTGGCGCTGCCGGATAACCTTTAGTATCACCATTTTCACGTCCGTTTTACCAGTAATTTATTCCTCATCACTTCGCAGTGAAGGGCTGATAACGTTTTAGAGCTACTTTTACCCGAGACTTCCTACTATCACCCACCCACGTCTGCTTATCCTAGACATTACTCCAGGCATTTGCTGGGCCATCTCTCTACCCGTGACTTGCGCTATGCGCTGCGCGCACGCTACGCGGACGCACATCTGACTGGTCCAAGAGGACAGTACAGGAGTAGTTACTTCGTTCCCTGATATCCGGAGCAGCCCTAGGCCTAAAGGCCAGGGCTACATGAACGAAGCCCGCCTGCGCGGGCTGGATTTGACGAGGCTTACATGAATTTGCTTGTTCTGACCTTGGACATCTAACAAGCGCGGCGTCACCGACTTAGGCTGTCAGCTATCCTACATTTAAGTCCTCGGGAGGCACCACGGTGATGTTACTCCGCAGCACCTCACGCGGTTACCCCCGCGCCTGGGGAGAGGGAATTTAATCCCCATGAATATCAGAGTTCCTAGTTTCCTAGGCTAGCGTTCCCAGTGATTTGAAACAGACGACTTATGAAGTTCACAAGCAAAAGGTTTCATTGGATAAAAAACGAATCAAAACTTGCAGCGAATCTGTGGATGCGATTATAAGTCGATTGTAGTTTATTTGAAGTAGCATAATAGTAGGGTGGGCACCGAAAAATCAAAATAAGACAAAAGATGATTTGGATATGGTTGAAAAAAGGTACAGCGTGGTAAGTATATTTAGTGGTTGCGGAGGCTTAGATTTAGGATTTAAACAGAAAGGCTTCGATTTAGTATATGCTTGCGATATTGACCCGAAGGCGGTAGACTGCTATAGCAGAAATATTGAACGATATATCTTTTGCTGGGACGTGCGTAAAGCTGAATTTCATGCAGATATTGCCGCTATAGGTAGTTGCGATTTGGTGTTAGGGGGCTTTCCGTGCCAAGGATTTTCTAAAGCTGGTCCCAAAAATGTCAAGGATCCGCGCAATCTTATCTATAGAGAAATGTATCAGGCGATCGCCAGACTCTGCCCCCACCTCTTTATAGCTGAGAATGTAGACGGCATTTCCCAAAACTTTGCCGGTGCGTATATCGAACTGATTGTCAAGGAATTTGAACAGATTGGTTATGATGTAGAATATCGCATCCTGGACGCAGCAGCTTTTGGACTTCCTCAACACCGCAGACGCATCTTTTTTGTGGGTGTAAGACAGCCATCAAACTATAAATTCCAGTGGCCCGAAGCAACTCATGCAGTCAAAACCCGTAACGGTGAATTTAAGATATCCTCGATAAGTATAGAACAGTTACCGCTGTTTCAGTGGGCAAGTAAAAACGGAATATCATTACCAATTCGCACTATTAAGGATGCGATCGCCGACTTGGTAGAACTAGACGACTGCATTCCAGATCATCAAGTCACTAATGCTTGGTCCCAGAAGTACGAAGTCATTTTTAAGGCGATCGAACCAGGACAAAAGCTGTGCAATGTCAAACATGCTGCCACATCGGTATATACATGGGAAATTCCCGAATTTTTTGGTCTAGTTACCCAGCGCGAACGGACTATTCTGGAAACCATATCCAAGTATCGGCGGCACCAGTTGCTACAGATGACTTCGCCACCGTGGAGTTGGGAACCAGTGAAACAATTGAGGTATTGGCAAATGACGCCGATCCTAATGGGGATGATCTGTTAATTACAGGCTTCTCTTCAAATTCACTTCAGGGAGGTGCGATCGCCCGCGATGGTAATCGTCTGCGCTATACTCCAGCAGATGGTTTTCGCGGTAATGACAGCTTCCGATACAGTATTGGTGACAGCAATGGCGGAACCTCCAGCGCAATTGTGAATATAACGGTGCCGAATACACCACCAGTTGCTACAGATGACTTCGCCACCGTGGAGTTGGGAACCAGTGAAACAATTGAGGTATTGGCAAATGACAGGGATCCTAATGGGGATGATCTGTTAATTACAGGCTTCTCTTCAAATTCACTTCAGAGAGGTGCGATCGCCCGCGATGGTAATCGTCTGCGCTATACTCCAGCAGATGGTTTTCGCGGTAATGACAGCTTCCGATACAGTATTGGTGACGGCAATGGCGGAACCTCCAGCGCAATTGTGAATATAACGGTGCCGAATGCACCACCAGTTGCTACAGATGACTTCGCCACCGTGGAGTTGGGAACCAGTGAAACAATTGAGGTATTGGCAAATGACAGGGATCCTAATGGGGATGATCTGTTAATTACAGGCTTCTCTTCAAATTCACTTCAGGGAGGTGCGATCGCCCGCGATGGTAATCGTCTGCGCTATACTCCAGCAGATGGTTTTCGCGGTAATGACAGCTTCCGATACAGTATTGGTGACGGCAATGGCGGAACCTCCAGCGCAATTGTGAATATAACGGTGCCGAATGCACCACCAGTTGCTACAGATGACTTCGCCACCGTGGAGTTGGGAACCAGTGAAACAATTGAGGTATTGGCAAATGACAGGGATCCTAATGGGGTGATCTGTTAATTACAGGCTTCTCTTCAAATTCACTTCAGGGAGGTGCGATCGCCCGCGATGGTAATCGTCTGCGCTATACTCCAGCAGGTGGTTTTCGCGGTGATGACAGTTTTGAGTACAGTATTAGTGACGGCAATGGCGGAACCGCCACCGCAACTGTGAATATAACGGTGTCGAATCAAGCACCAGTTGCTGCAGATGACTTCGCCGCCGTGGAGTTGGGAACCAGTGAAACAATTGAGGTATTGGCAAATGACAGGGATCCTAATGGGGATGATCTGTTAATTACAGGCTTCTCTTCAAATTCACTTCAGGGAGGTGCGATCGCGCTTACTGATCAGCTAGGTCTGCGCTATACTCCAGCAGGTGGTTTTGGCGGTACAGACAGTTTTGAGTACAGTATTAGTGACGGCAATGGCGGAACCGCCAGCGCAACTGTGAATATAACGGTGCCGAATCAACCACCAGTTGCTGTAAATGACGAGGCCACCGTGAATTTGGGAGAAACTGTCACAATTGAGGTATTGGCAAATGACACCGATCCCAATGGGGATAGTCTGTCAATTACAGGTTTCAGTGCTCCTCAAGGAAATCTTCTAGGAAGTACGGTCGCCCAAAATGGTAATACTTTGAGCTATAGTATACCAATAGTTTTGCTAAAAGTTAGTGATCGTTTTACCTACACTATTAGTGACGGCAATGGCGGAACCTCCAGCGCAACTGTGAATATAACTGTGCCGAATCAACCACCAGTCATTATTCCACCAGTCATTATTCCAGTCTTGGAAATGGATCCCAGTTTAGCTAGGATAGATGATCATGGCACTGCTGGAGAGCATGATACCATCGGGCTTGCTTTTCCATCTACATCCGTAGATGTCTTGATGATCCAATCCAATACGGTCTTGGATAAGGATCTGACTTCCCTTCCGCTACCCTAAAGGGTAGGACTACAAGAACTAAGCCCGCCTGTGCGGACTTAGGGTTAGCGACTATAAGGAGGAGGATCCTGACTTAGTCACAGATCGGATCCGATTGCTTATAATTGAGAAGTATCTTTCGGTAAAGAGAATAGCATATGACTTGGGATGTAGACGGCAATGGCAGATTGGACGCACTGACTGACGGAGGGTTGATAGTGCGTTATCTGTTTGGGTTGACAGGTGAAGCCCTGACCAGGAACGCGATCGCTCCCAATGCAGCCAGAAGGACAGCAGATCAGATAACAGAATACCTAAGATCCATCCGTGACGAACTGGATATAGATGGGAATGGCAATATAGACGCCTTGACTGACGGAATTTTGTATTTGCGGTATCTGTTAGGGTTTACCGGTGAGGATTTGACTTCAGGGGCTGTTGCTAGAGATGCGACGCGGAGGAACGCTGAGCAGATTGTCGCGTACCTGCTGGGGCCAATAGACCCTCCCTCTCGGGAACTGCATTTGTTTGAAGGTGCTTTCTTTGATGTTATCTTTAACTATACAGACCATCCCACGATCGATGTAGATGCAGTTCTAGATCGGCTACAAAACACGGATGACCCCAGTATTATTGGCCAGCAGTTCGTTGCAGTTGCTTTTAATCCGTCAGTCGCAACCGATAGCAGGGAAGTTAGTCAAATTCAGGAACTGCATGCGTTTGGAGATGCTTCCTTTGATGTTACCTTTAACCTTTTGAAAGCATCGAATCAACCACCAGTTGCTGCAGATGACTTCGCCGCCGTGGAGTTGGGAACCACTGCCACAATTGACGTATTGGCAAATGACAGGGATCCTAATGGGGATGATCTGTTAATTACAGGCTTCTCTTCAAATTCACTTCAGGGAGGTGCGATCGCCAGCGATGGTAATGGTCTGCGCTATACTCCAGCAGATGGTTTTCGCGGTACAATACTCCGGACAGTTTTTAGACCCTATTTCGACTACAACACAAGGGTTGCAGCCAAAAGCGCCTTATTTTTTTCAATGTCTGCCCCAGGGCTAACTTGCCTAAAATTGCTCTATCGAGCAAAGGCTGACGCTGCGATGCGCGAGGGGTAGTGCGAGTAGCGCGCCCCGAGTGCATCGCAAGGCTTGCAGCTACGTACAGCCAAAACGGTCCGGACTATTGCGCGGTAATGACAGTTTTCAGTACAGTATTAGTGACGGCAATGGCGGAACCTCCAGCGCAACTGTGAATATAACGGTGCTAAATCAGATTATTGGTAATAATCTTCTCACCAGCGAGACTGGAATGCGAGAAACCCTAGAAGGTGGCGCTGGGAGTGATATCATAATTGGTAACCGTGGTTCGGACATTTTATTGGGAGGCGCAGGTGCTGATGTATTTGTGTACAATAGCTTAGCTGACAGCGGCGCAGACCCAGATGCACCCCTTGAAGGCGGCGATGATATTCTTGACTTCAATCCAGCAGAGGATACAATCCGGTTCAACTTTGAGGTAGCTCCTGGAAGGCCAGTCTCTATTGATGACATACAGATTAATACTGAATTCATCAGTTTTGGCGCGGCTATAATTGGTGTTTCGACTCCTAATACTCCACGGGATTTTCTCCCCGAGCAATTTGTGATTACTTTGGCCAACTTAGATCAAACAACTACTGAGGCAAGAATCCGCAGCAGTATCCAATTCGGCTAGTTTATAATCGATTAGTAAATCGCTGGTCTTTTTGAGCAAAAGACAATACCCTGGATGCTTGTAGTCTGGACTTGACCGCCATTGACGATACCGGCATCCAGGGTATTGAGATCCTAGACCTGAATAGTGGAGGTAATAGCTTAACCCTGGAAGTCAGCAAATTGCCATATCTCTGATATGGCTGCGCTCCCGTAGGGATATAGCTACGCTCCCGTAGAGATACGGAAAGCAGCTTAACAGTACTTAAATATGCCGACCTTCCTGCCTGTACGTCAAACCCTCTCCTTAACAGATATTCAACTTTCTTACTTGGAGTGGCACCAAGGCGATCGACCTTTACTACTTTTACATGGTTTGGCCGACCACGCCCTCGTTTGGTCCAGTTTGGCAGATTACCTGGCCTCAAATTACCGCATAGTTGCACCGGATATGCGCGGTCATGGGGAAAGTAGTAAGCCTGACTTTGGCTATACTTTTAAAGAGGCGATCGCGGATCTGGAAGCCTTAATGGACCATCTGGGATGGTCTGACGCCCATGTTATCGGTCATTCTTGGACGGGAAAATTAGCACCCATCTGGGCGAAGAAAAATCCACAACGCTTGCGCAGCATGATTTTGGTCGATCCCATTTTCATCTGGAAAATGCCCAGCTTCTTTAAATTAACCTTCCCCATCTTATACAGGGTATTGCCCTTTCTCAAGGGCATGGGACCATTTGCTAGCTATGCAGAGGCGGAGGCGCAAGCGCGAGAGTTCAAGCAATACAAGGGTTGGAGTTCCATACAGCAGCAAGTATTTCAAGCTAGCATTGAGGAAAAACCAGATGGTCGTTGGGGTAGCAAATTTGTTATCCCGGCCAGGAATCAGATTTTTGAGGACGTGATGCGCGTACCGGGACTAACGGATCCCATTGACATCCCGACACTGTTCGTACAGCCAGAAAAAGGTGTTAATCGCTTGGATTGGCAGCTCAAACCCTATAGTACCTATCTGACAAACCTGCGCATTTGTCAAGTTCCTGGCAATCATTGGCCCTTTTTGGTTCAACCTGATGCATTTAACCGTACTGTCGAGGATTTCTTGGACGAACAGGCGGGAAAGAGGTAAGGGTAAGGCCTGCCCACGAGGGTAATCCCGATCGTCATTGAGGATTGTCACCGTGCTTTCAAGAGCGAAGCTTGGGATTATATTTCTAAGAATATTAGCGGTAGCCCATTTGAAATGCTGCACGAATCGATGCAAGCGGCGATCGCCTACCTGAATCGTTGGGGGAATAAACCCAACGAACAATGGTTTGAGGAATATAAAGCAGAACTCGAACAGAAATATTGGGGACAATATTCGCGATCGCCAACAAAGCGGTTATAGAATCAGCAGATACTGCCGCGTATTTGCTCCACGTGACAGTTCCTCTCCCGTCTTATTTTTCGTCGGGTTGAAAATGCCGAAAACCCCTTAGATTCACGTGAGAGAATTCCCTAACTGCGAACTGCGAACTGCGAACTGACGTAGCTCCCCATTCCCCGCTCCCCTACTCCCAAAGTTTCCCCCTTCCCCTTAGATCACTCGATCGTTTCCGCCATCGATGGGTACGCCAGCAGCAGTGGTCTTGGCAAACAGCGGTCCGCACATTTCCGCTGCTAACTCGGCCACATCTCGGCTAGTTATCTCCACCTTGAGGACATTATTGGTCTTGTATTCCTCTACTGTCAGATTGTAATGTTCAGCACGAGCCTTTAATACTTCTTCTGTCCACAGTCCCGTGTCGAATACCGCGTTCGGGTGAATAGAATTAATGCGGATATTGTCGCCGCCCCACTCCAAAGCTGCTACCCGCACTAATTGATTCAAAGCTGCCTTGGAAGCGGAATAGGCCGCCGCCCCCGGCCCCGGTGCCAAAACATTCTTAGAACCAATGACTACCACTCGTCCCCCCTTGGGTGCTAATTTCAGTAACGGGTGACATTCGCGCATCAGCATGAGATTGGCATCTAGGTTGATTGCCATCACCCGTCGCCATTCTGCCGTTGACAGAGAGTCGATGAGACAACCGCCGGGAAATATCCCCGCATTCAGAATTAACATATCCAGACCGCCGAAAGCACGGACTGCTTGTTCTGCAGCAGCTGCGATCGCCTGTTCGTCGGTCACGTCACAGGTGATGCCGCAAAAGTCAGGGCGTTTGTGAAGTTCTGCTATGGCAGGATTAATATCTAACCCTACCACTGCTGCGCCCCGTTGCAACAAAGCATCTACACAAGCTTTACCAATACCAGAAGCGGCCCCAGTCACCAAGGCCACTTCTCCCGCGAACATGGGTAGCGTGCCTCCCTTGCGCAGCTTCGCCTGTTCTAATTCCCAATATTCGATATCAAAGATGTCTTTACCTGGCAGGGCTTGATAACCCCCCAAGGCAGTGGCCCCCTCAATGACATCCATTGTCTGGTGGTAAATATCGGCCACGATCGCCGCCGCCTTAGCATTGCCTCCAATGGCGCACATCCCCAATTGAGAGTCGAGAATTACTCGGGGCGCTGGATCGAGCATGGTCTTTTTTTCCTTAGCCGTAGGAGCATACTCGGCGAAGTAGGCTTTGTAGGCTTCCACATAGCCTTGCACATCTCTTCTTACTAAGGGCAGGCGCTTGGTGCGGATGACGTGATCGGGAGTGGCCGGTCCTTGCTGGGATATTTCCTCCAAGTCCTGACGCCCCACAAAGGCCAGGGTACGACGATCGTTATGCATCGTCACGATCGCAGGAAAACCCGCAGCCTCAGAAACCTCACGACGCAAGGATGCCAGAGTCTGACGCACGGGAATATCTTCTACCTCAACTTTTGGCTGTGGTTTATTCCAGGCTCCATACCGTGTTAAATATTCTTCAGCTAGACTTACCAGGGAGATCATCCGTTCGTAGGACTCCCGGGCCGTTGTCCCAAAGGAAAAGATGCCGTGGTTCATCAGCAGCATCCCGCGAGTCCGTTCAGTCGCCTCTGCGGCAAACCTTTCGGCGCAGAAGCGTGCCAAATCAAAACCGGGCATCACATAGGGGATAATCACCACTGTATCCCCATATATTTCCCGCACCCTTTCCCAACTGTTAGCCGTATTAGTAACGGTAACCACCGCATCAGCATGGGTGTGATCCGCGTATTTATAGGGCAGGGTAGCATGGAGGATCGTTTCTACCGAAGGAGATGGGGCGCTAGGGCGAGTCATTTGGGTTTTCAGTTCCTTGACCATCTCCCGATCGGACAGCGAAGGTAGCTTCGCCAGCTTCAGCAAATGTCCCATCCGCACTGGCGAGAACCCTGCCTCTTCAATGGTGGCCAGATCCCAACCGCTACCTTTAACATAGAGGATCTCTTCTTCCTCTCCCACCAGATTCTTTTCCTTAATTTTTACCGAAGTGTTGCCACCGCCGTGCAGTACCAGGGATGGATCTGTACCCAACAGGCGCGAACTGTATACACGTTGGGCCAGATATCCTTTGTACCGTGCCGCTTCTGCCTCATTCCACAGACTTTTCATACTATTCTTCTTTGTCAGTTGCGTAGAACTTGTCTCGCCTATTAGGAGGTTGTCAGTCAAGTAGGCGTATCACGCGCAGGTCAAAGCAACAAGTTTCCTCGCCACACCCCTGCCGATGTCTCCCGAGAGCGCATGGCTGCGCGATATCTTTTGTGTGCCGAGTCCCCACAAGAGCACAACAAAAGATATCGAACGCTACGCGATAGGAGCACTACTCTGGAGACATCGCCGACTCCTCATCAGCTTACACCTCAGAGCCAAAGAAACTAGGGTGTGTCATCAATCAAATTGCTTGACAGAAGTAGATGGATACGGTATGGAGTCCTTATCCAGCAATAACAATCAAGAGGGCATGATATGAGACGCTATGGCTTGCGAGACGACCAGTGGGAACGGATCGAACACCTTTTACCTGGTAAAGAGGGTGACCCAGGCGCTACAGCCAAGAACAATAGATTATTCGTGTTCTGCCGTGTTATATCGATATCGTGCTGGCATTCCCTGGCGGGATTTACCGGAGTGTTTTGGGGATTTTCGGGTTGTTCATACCCGCCATACCCGTTGGTCTGAAAAGGGAGTTTGGAAGCAGGTATTCGATGTCTTGGCCTCAGACGCCGATAACGAATACGCCGCGATTGATGCCACCATCCTGCGTGCCCATCAACGAGCGTGCGGGTGCAAAAAAAAACACCCTCAGATACGTGCGAAACCCAAGCCATAGGCCGTAGTAAAGGGGGACTATCGACAAAGATTCATGCCACTTGCGATTGCCCAAGGCAATCCCACAGGATTTCATCTTACCCCTGGCCAAGCCCACGACGGGAAAGGCGCTGACGTGCTATTGGATAAAATCGGTGAGATTGGCGCGCTGCTTGCAGATAAAGCCTATGATGCGGAACAACGTGTGCTCGAGCGCCTGAAAGAGGCGGATTGGATGGCTGTCATTCCTCCAAAAAGTAACCGCACAGAACACAGAGAATACGATGAAGAAATGTACAAGTGGCGGCATCTAATTGAAAATCTATTCCAAAAACTCAAGCAATACAGGGCTCTGGCGACACGCTACGATAAAACCGCTCGCAATTTCTTGGGTGCCATCTACCTCGCGGCAGCTGTAATATGGCTTAATTGATGACACGCCCTAGTTGCTGCTAAAAGGATGTTGTATCGCGTCTATTGCCCTGGATAAAGACAAACAAAGCCCGCCTGCGCGGGCTTTGTTTCGATATCTTTTGTTGTGCTCTTGTCCCAAGGGACTCGGCACACAAAAGATATCGATGTTACATTTAAGGGATGCTTCTGTTCTACATTCCCAGGGTATTGCCGCGCTTGTACTGTAAATAGGCAGCGACAAACAGTCCAGCGAGGGTGACTGGGATTAGGCCCAGCACTATGCCTGAAATTAGCGGTTCAACCATCTTCAGTCTCCCAATTCTTGCAGTTGTGGGCTGTCAGTTGTCAGTTGTCGGTGTCGGTTGTCAGTTGTCGGTTGTCCACTAACCACTAACCACTAACCACTGATTCTACTGCTTTAGCAACAAGTAGTATAGCTCCCCGGTGGAATTCATCAATCCCGCCCGATCGCCCGCTTCTGCACCGGTGCCCATAAAGATATCAACTCGTCCCGCACCTTTAATAGCGCTGCCAGTATCCTGATCCAGTACGTAGCGGCTGACGGAGCGAAACTCCAGTTCGCCCCTAGTATTAGCATAGGGGATCTGGGTGTGAATCAGGGCTAATGCCCCTGGTGGCATGAGAGATTTATCCGTAGCAATGGAACGTTCTGCTGTCACGGGGAAACCTAAACTACCGGTAGCGGGAGTGCCATCGGTTTCCTGAAAGAAGATAAAGCTGCGGTTCCGGGGTAAATAGCGATTCATGGCCTGGGGTGAAGCGCGGAAATAGGAAATCAGCGCTGGCAGATTAATATCCTCTAGGCGCATGATGCCATCTCTGTATATTTCTCCGCCGACGCTAGTATAAGGCCAATCGGTCTTACCCGCATAGCCTACAGTCATCACGCTGCCGTCTGTCAGTTGCAACCGGGCCGAACCTTGCACGTGAACTAAAAAGGCTTCAAAGCGATCGCGCAACCAGACCAATTCTAATCCCCGCAAGGGACTTTCTTCTCCCAATAGACCATCGGCACCTTCTAACTCCCGCCTGGTAGGATGAGGACGAGACCAATTTGCAAAGTCCGGAGGCAGTCGGTAGAGGGGATAGGGATATTCGGCCGTTGGCCTGGCGCTGGCAGCATAGATAGGTTCAAAGTATCCAGTAAAGGCAACGGTGCCTTCACCATCTTCGCCTACGGATTTGTACAGGACGAATTCCCGCTGCACTGCTGCTTGTAGTTCTGTTGGGGTCTGGGATGATAGCAGCAGCACGCGAAAACGTTCCAAAGAATGCATCACCCGATCGCGCGTTATTCCTGCTACTGGATATTGGCGATAAGCTGCTGCTGAACTTGGGGTCTGTAAATATTCCAGACTGCGGTCGATCGCCTCTAAGAGGGCCTCTTTATCAACTAGCTGACTGCCCCACCGGCATCTTCCACGTGCTCTTGTCCTGAAGGACACGGCTGGCGCCGCGCTGCCGCGAACGGCACGTTCCAGACACCGCCCCCAAATTCGCTCGTCCCAACCCAGCTTGTCACCGGTAACTGACTGGTCTGGACCGATCGGGCGCAAGGGCACGGTCATGCCGATACCGGGTATCGATAGGGCCATTGATAAAGTCAGACCAAGGCAAGCTAATGTTTTTTTCATCTCACCAGTTATTCTCAGCTAGAGTTCGACAGCCAGAGTTCGACGCCACAAGTAAACACCAGTTCCTTATTCCATTGGCGTGCGGTCAATACTGGAGGTGTACACTGGTTCTACCCGAATTGCTAGGATGCTGCGAAGACGCACCACCATATACTCACCCTGGGAAATTTTCATCGGTACATTAATGAAGCCACCGTCATCTGCTTTCGACACGACATCGCTAGCGTACCATTTTTGAAACTCTTTAATCATCAGGAAACGCACTGTCTCCCGGTGACCGCCCTCGATCAATAGGTGTACGGCAAATTCATCAGGGGTTCTTGGCATAGTCTTCTCTCAAAGCACCGACATCATTATGGGATGCTTGCAGTTGCAAATCATTCTGTGTTCCTACCGAAATGATATTCTACTCGATTAGGAAAGCAAATTGAACCGCAACAACAGTGTTTCGATCGTCTGGGGCAGCATCTGCTGTAGTTCTTGCCTATTTTTGTATAATAGGCGATTCTGACCGGGCAAGTCAAAGGGAAACTGTCCGGGCATGTCCTCTCGTTCTTGCTGTACCAGCAATATCTGTTCCCATCGCTTGCTCTTGAGAGCATAACCCATTTCTACACATACATTCGGACTGGGTATCAGCTGCTGGCCCCTTTCCCGGGCCACCTGGGCGATCGCGGTCCCATCTGCCACAAACAGCAAACTCTTGCGGATCCGTCCCATCAGTTTGCTTTTTAATCTAATGGGTGCGTTGCTGGGGCGATGGGATCCTTCCACCGCGATCGTCAGGCGCGATCGTCTATTAATATTGGAGACCACCCGATCCAGTTCTTCCGAGATGGCTTCACTTGAGGTCGGGTACTCCGTCTGATAGCATAGGAATATTATCGGATCCAAATGGCCCATCACCTCTTGCTTCGCGAAATATATCTCGTGACTGGTCAGGTCTATATTGGAGATTGCGTACCCACCACTGCCTTCAATATAAAATTCTACGACATCTCCTTCCAGATAGCGCCCAAACCACTCTGAGTTTCTCACTTCTTCGCTATCTTCCAAGAAATCTGCTCGCAGAGCAGATTTTAGCAGACTATTTTTACTCAAGCGGATATCTGGAGGACGCTTAATCAGCTCTCTTATCGGTTCGTACTCCTGAAGATACCATGCTTTCAGAGCAATTATCGCCATAATTCTTTTTCGCTGCTTCCCGTATTTAAACCACAACAGCACCCGGTTCGCCCGACCGAGTGACTTCCTCCCTTGTTTGAGTCTATCTGGAGTTGAACTTATTCTACCATTTCTATCGCCCGTTTGGGCTATTGCGGTAGTGTTCAAAGCTCCCAACTCTCTATATTGAGGAAGTTTCCGCCTTTTGCTTGGGTGCTGTTGTGGTTTGACGAGACAGATCTAACTTAAACAGCTTTTTTCCTCTTTTCTCTCAACGTGGACTTGGCTGCTTATCTGCCAGGGAAGCTAATGCTTCATGTTTCCACCTTAAACGCTTCTGGGTTCAGATGCCAACCCCTTGTAACAATTCTTTACATTTCCCGACCTTAAACACACAACA
This sequence comes from uncultured Hormoscilla sp., assembly GCA_963921275.4. Classification (GTDB taxonomy): domain Bacteria; phylum Cyanobacteriota; class Cyanobacteriia; order Cyanobacteriales; family Desertifilaceae; genus Hormoscilla. The sequence goes on from OZ001293.3 coordinate 2,049,043, forward strand.
GCACCCGGTTCGCCCGACCGATTGACCTCCTCTCTACCGGTGTTTTTAGCTGGAGTTGCACTGATAACTCAGTTCCCTTGCTCCCACCTCTTTACTATGAGGAAGTTTCCGCCTTTTGCTTGGGTGCTGTTGTGGTTTGACGAGACAGATTTAACTTAAACAGCTTTTTTTCCTCTTTTCTCTCAACGTGGACTTGGCTGCTTATCTGCCAGGGAAGCTAATGCTTCATGTTTCTACCTTAAACGCTTCTGGGTTCGGATGCCAACCCCTTGTAACAATTCTTTACATTTTTCCGATTGTAAAACACAACAGCACCCGGTTTGCCGTGCCGAGTGCTTCCTCTCTAGTGCAATTATCTCTGGAGATTAACTGACCGACTCACTTTACAGCAGTCAGTTGCAGTTGTCGAGCTGCCCTACTCTACTTGAGGCCATCACTAGGCCCCGCTTGGGTGCTGTTGGTAGAGACAGATTTTAAGTTAAACAGCCTTTGACATTAACGGTTCTACTGTTACATCTGCCCAGGAAGCTGAAACTGCTTCCTTTTCCCAGTATGGACACTCGATCGCTTGGGGAGCTAGAGATTAAACTAAACTTTACATTTGTTTGACTGACTTCACGATTAGCAATAGGCTGTTACATCCTCCCCGCATTCATCCGCCAGATAGCACAGGGCCCGGAAGCGCAGGCCAACCACTTCGTTATAGAGGGGGTTGAGCTTGCACAGGGGCGGAACGTGAAACAGGGTGCGGCCAAAGAGTTTAATGTCGCGCTCAAAGGGACATTGGGTGGGAATGAACTGGCAGATATAATGGGCCAATTGGGGATTTCTCACTTCTATGCGATCGAGCCATTGCCGTAGGGGACGCAGCAGATCGAAGGAAGTCTGCTGTTGCCAGTGGGTGGGTGACAGGCTGTATGAAACCTGTTTGCGCAGCCATAACCAACTGGTAAGGGCAAGATTTTGCATGGTATAATGACAAACACTCATCTTTTTTTTCTTCGTCTCCATTAGGTGCTACTGAGGTAAGACCTGCTATCACATGTAGCAATTTTTTACCTTATGCACCCTGAATGTTGGCTGAGTCACACCTCTTTGGTGAACTCATATTTATATTCTGGCTCGGTTAGCTCTGTTTTGAGATGAGAGATCTCACTGGATTTATGTGCGTGTAGTTCGTTATTATCGTGATGCAATTATGACGTAAGTATGATTTCCCTCACAGTCAAGAGTTCGACCTAAGACTGACTTTACGGCTTCCCAGGCGCGAAGCTTCGTAGTAAGCACGAAGAGTCTCCGCACGAAACTCAACCGGTGCATCTTATTCTTGGCAGAAGGATGAACGAGAAGCGAGAAAATATGATAAAATCGAGCAGAGGTAAGAGAGGAGAAAAACATGACAGAAAAGAAAAAGGAACTGACAACCAGTTTCGGAATTCCGGTGAGTGACAACCAGAATTCTCTGACAGCGGGAAGTCAAGGTCCGATCTTGATGCAAGACTTCCAGCTAATTGAGAAACTGGCTCATTTTAACCGCGAACGCATTCCGGAACGAGTAGTACATGCGAAGGGTGCGGGGGCCCATGGTTACTTTGAACTAACAGCAGATGTCACCCAATGGACAAAGGCAAAGTTCTTAGATAAGGTGGAAAAACGGACGCCAGTGTTCCTGCGTTTCTCGACTGTGGGGGGAGAAAAAGGTTCGGCGGATACGGCCCGGGATCCGCGCTGGTTTGCGGTCAAGTTCTACACGGAGGCAGGAAATTATGATATCGTCGGGAATAATACGCCGACTTTTTTTATTCGCGACCCGCAGAAGTTCCCGGACTTGATTCACAGTCAAAAACGCAATCCTCAAACCAATTGCAAGGATCCTAATGCGGTTTGGGACTTCTTTTCTCTCTCTCCAGAATCACTCCATCAGGTTACCATTTTGTATTCAGACCGGGGTACTCCTAAGTCCTATCGCCACATGAATGGCTATGGTAGCCATACTTTTAAGTGGATTAATGCTGAGGGGAAGGCGGTTTGGGTTAAGTATCATTTTAAGACTGACCAGTCCATTGCTAACTTTACTCGGGAAGAAGCAACCCAGATGGCAGGAGTTGATGCTGACTACGCTACGCGAGACCTGTTTGAGGCGATCGCCAATCAGAACTACCCCAGTTGGACTGTGAAAGTGCAGATCATGCCTTTAGAAGATGCGGCGACTTACCGCTTCGATCCCTTCGACTTGACGAAGGTCTGGCCCCATAAGGACTATCCGATGATTGTGATCGGGAACCTGGTGCTCGATCGCAACCCGGAAAATTACTTTGCGGAAGTAGAACAAGCAGCATTTTCTCCCTCTAACGTAGTGCCGGGAATCAGCTTTTCTCCAGATAAAATGCTGCAAGGGCGTTTGTTTGCCTATCCGGATGCTCATCGTTACCGTCTGGGTGCAAACTATGCTAACCTGCCAATCAACTGTCCCCATGCGACTAAGGCGATGAACTATCAGCGGGATGGGGCGATGCGCTTTGATGATAATGGCGGTGCTAGTGTTAACTACGAACCGAATAGTTTTGGCGGTCCCACGGAATCACCGGAGTATAAAGAACCCGCTTTTGAGGTTTCGGAGATGGCCGATCGGACCGCATTTGAGCGCAGTGATGACGACTTTGTCCAGGCGGGGGAACTTTATCGGATCCTGAGTGCAGAGGAGAAAGCGCGTCTGGTGGATAATATTGTCGATAGCATGAAACCTGTAAAGCGAGAGATTCAGTTGCGGCAAATTCCCCATTTCTACAAAGCCGATCCAGATTATGGTACTCGTGTAGCAGAGGGTTTGGGTATTGAGATCAAAGAAGTGCTCAAATCAATGAATTGATTCGCATCCCTCACCCTAAAGGGTGGGGCTACCCAAACGAAGCCCGCCTGCGCGGGCTTCAAGCCGCACTTTGTCAGGTGCCTAATAACTTATAAATAGGTAACGTTTTTGTTTTTATCAATTTGTATATGTTTTAAACGCTGAAGTTCTGAGACTATTTTTTCCTTCTCTGAATCAGAAATACCGCCTTGAAACTGGAACATTGAATTTATTGAGTTTAACAGAGAGCGCATCTTACTCGCTTTTAGTTTTTTGAGCCTTTTAATAACATATTGAATTGTTTCCGCACTATTTTTGTCAAAATGTTGTTGACTGTTTTCAAGCTGTTTTTGAGGATTTTGATTTTCTTCTTCCTTCCTGGCAAGCTGTATCAACAACTGTGCCAAACGCAACTTATCCCTATATCCGAGCTGCTCGCATAATTCAGCTATCCGATCGTAAGTCATGACATCTCCTCCATTGTTAACTTACTTAACTACGTTGCGGTGTCTCCTGGGAGACACCGCCTCAGGCTCGCATCTTCCGTAGGAGCACGTGTATTTTTTTGTAGCTTGTGGGCTGAGAGCCTTGCCTCGTCATAAATTTCAGCTTGTATGTTGCACCCCCCTGCTATTATACATGAAATTCAGCAGCTTGAGTTGGAAATTTCAGCAAAAATGAGATGCAGTCGTCAATCTTGAGCAAAAAATTGTTTCATTCCGCTTCCTTACTCGCGTTGCTGGGCGTGACAGGACATATGTGCCACCGCTGGTTGGGGAGGCGAGAGGACCTCGGTTGTAAAACTGCTCCATTGTTCATGGCCTTAGTTCTATCATGAGGGATATCCTGCCTGGTGGACATGAGGCGTGACAGCTACTCAAACCCTGATTTGGAGTCAGCAACAAAATGCCTCAAACCCTCATGATTGCGTTCTTGAGAACCCCAACTCCGAACTAGGGAACTCCGAACTGGTGAACGGGTGTAGTCAAAACCCGTTGATAAAAATATTGATCCCCCAGCCCTCAGATTTTGACCACGGTGAACTCACGTTGGTGGGCGGTGCTGGATGCCATTTTAAATATGATTTGCCCCTAAGCAAATATGATTTGCTTCTGAGCATATATTATTTGTCCCTGAGCCCTGAGCATATATGATTTACCCCTGAACATATATGATTTTTTTCTGAGAATAATATATGATTTGCCTTTGAGCATATATGATTTGCCTCTGAGCATATATGATTTGCCCCTGAGCAAATATGATTTGTACATTTTAAATCATATTTGCCCCTGAGCAAATATGATTTGCGCCTGCAAATCTATGTAATGATGCGGAGTTTCCCTGGGATCCCCCGACTAGATGCTAGACTTCTCCAGAAGTGCCTCAACTCCTTCAGTACCCTGAAAAAAGTTCAATTGATGACCGCGAAACAAATGCCGGACGTGATAGCGAGTTGGTGTTGCGGGCAGTATTTACCCTCGGTTAGATAGCAGTGACAGCAAACTTTCAGGTTTACCGTGATTAACTAACAGATATACTGCTTCCATGAAACTGGTTTTACCAATTTCGTTACTACCAACAATCAAGTTGACTCGCCCTAATCCTGTGATGGTAAAATCTTTGAAGCAGCGGTAGTTTTCTATCGTAATATCTCGTAACATTTCCCCGGTTCTCGTTCTTAGGTTCGTAGTAAGGACTTTAGTCCTTCTGCGGGTAGGTTGAGCACATTGCCAGTTCGACCCTTACTAGGATGGTCAAACAAATTGGGCAACAAGATATCTAAATAGTAGGACATAATTATTTAAATAATTGTCAAATCAATAAGGGTGTGGTCAAAATTCGTTGTTACACGGCTGACGCCGCGCTGCGCGATCGGCCTCGCCGCCCGAACCCTGAAGGGTCCGGCTATATGAACAAAGCCCGCCTGCGCGGGCTATATTACACGCATCACCAGATGCACCCATCAACTACTTGTGACCGCACCCAGTCAATAAGGCTAAGGGAGTTCCAAAAAATAAATTCCCCAATTTTATCGCTGTACCAACTGGTGCATCCAGACTACTGGATAATCTTGGAGGATTATTTACTTGGACTTCCCTATAACCCTTGCTGTGTGGTAATTTGAAGCTTTCGACTACAAACTACGAACCGCGTAGCGTTGCGAGGTACGAATTATCATGTGCTTAAGCCAGGTTAGGCTGGTAAAACTTCGATCGTCGAGGGTGAGAAAGCATTGCTCTGGACCGTTGTTCTTGATTTTGGCTGTTTACCCATCAGGTACACAAACATGATAGATAAGTAGGTGAGCATTGAGATGCTGGCTTGACAGTTGCCAGGGCTTCCACTAAACTGCGGACAGCAGCAATCATTGCCACTTCGCTATCCAGGCGGTTAACGGCAGAACCGACGCCGACGCCAGCAGCACCAGCGGCGATCGCCAGGGGTGCGGTAACGCTAGAGATACCGGAAGCACAAAGCACTGGCACTCGGACGGCGCGGGAAATTTCATAAGCAGCAGCTAAGGTAGGAGCAGCTTTTTCGATCAACCCGAGGGTGCCCGAGTGAGTGGGGGTGCTGCTAGTACCGCCTTCAGTTTGAATGATATCAGCCCCCGCCTGCACCAAGTCTTCAGCCAGTTGCACCTGTCGATCCAAGGGCAAGATGTGAGGGACCGTAACGGAGAGGGTAATATCAGGAAGGAGCGATCGGGTTTGGCGAGTCAGCTGCAACACCTCTGGGGCCTCAAACCGCCGTCCTTGAGCATAGAAAGCATCAAAGTTACCAATTTCAATCAAGTCAGCACCAGCGGCCACCACAGGAGGGAACTTCTCCGGTTCCACAGCGGAGACGCAGACAGGCAAGTTGCCGATCTGACAACACAGGCGCACCAAGTCTGGGTCGGCAGCAATATCAACGCAAGTAGCACCGCCCAAGTCAGCCGCCTTGACAGTAGCAGCGACCTTTTGGGGATTAAAATTAGTCAAGCCACTGATAATCTTGAGTACATCGCCTCGAAGGGCAAAGGCACTCTGGAGTTTGGGATGCATCATGGTTCGTTCAACTGTTTGGTGAAAAACTGCCAGCAATTTAGCTGGCATAGTCCTAAAGTAGACCTAAAGTAGAATAACTCGAACAGAGTCAGACTTAATTACTAGTTAGCTTATGGAAACAATAGCACGTCAGGATCAGTTACACAATTGGCAACAGAGAGTACAGCAGGAGTTGCAGTCGCGACTGTCTGCGGATATGCAGGTGTGGTGCAAACTCCAGCAGGAAACCTTGCTAGTTTTGGTGCAACACGGGGCAGAACCGGTTGATAGGCAACAAACCTTCTATATCCTACAGCAGGCTCTACTCGCCCAGCCTCTCCCTGCTGTCCGCCAGGTGAGAATGTTCCTGAGAGTGGCTGGGGAAAAGCAGCCTTATGCCGAGCGAAATTTTACCATTATCTATAAGGTAGAGCCAGGGAGAAAGCAGCAGAACCTTACGGTTATTTTCTTGTCACGTCTACAGCAAAGTTACTCATCAAGTCTCGGGACGCCGCGCTGGGGAGTTATATAATTAATCATCTCAAAATCAGTCTGCACAAAGGCTTGAGATTGACAGGCAATAATTTGTTAATGCAACAGAAAGTTTTAGCTAAAAAGGATTCGCGATCACGGGGTAGGCAGAAATCACGGCCTACTCAATATAAGTTGCTGTTAGTAGCAGGGATGGGGATTAGCATTGTATCTTTCCTGGGGGCATTTTATGCTTTAACTCGTCCCTGCGCGATCGTGGGGCGATGCGCGAACATAGAAACAGCCTCGGAATTAATCTCTTCAGCAGCAGCAACCGCTGAGTCTGAAAAGAATACTGCAGGACTGAAATTAGCCCTAGAAAAATTGGTAACGGCGACCCAGGACTTGGAAAAGATTCCCCTCTGGTCGGGCCATCACGCTAGAACCCAACAGATGTTAGAGAGTAACCAACTACAGGCGCAGAATTTGGACTTGATGGTCAGGGCGATGGATAAGGCCATGTCAGCGGCAATTATGAGTCAAGATCTGCCCCATCCTGTGGAAAAATGGCAAGAGATGAAGTTACTCTGGCAGCAGGCGATCGCCCTGCTATCAATCATAACTCCAGACAGCTACGTGCATGAACTGCGGTCGAAAAAAATTCAGGAATACGGGGCCAACTTGGTGGCGATCGAAAAGCGATTGCAATTAGAGAAAGAGGCCATTGAACAACTAGAAGCAGCGAAAGAGTTAGCAAGCATTGCTTTAGCGCGTCAGGGAATAGCTCAAACTCTAGAAAATTGGATTCTAGTGCAAGCAACCTGGTCGGAAGCGGTAAATGGGCTGTCGGCTGTGAACAAAGGGACAATGGCAGTTCTAGAGGCCCAGCAGCTATGGGTAGCATATCAGTCGGAGTTGGCATCGGCACGCGATCTGCAAACCAGAGAGGAATTTTCTAGTACAACATACCAAGAAGCATTGAGATTAGCGAAAAAAGCCAAAAGCTTCTCCGAACAGCAGGAATACGGGCAAGCGGTAAGCAACTGGCGTCTAGCCCTCACCTATGCCCAGCAGGTGCCCAAAGACAGCTTTCACTACCCAGTTGCGCAACCGCTAATCAGTTTCTACAGTGCTTTCCTAGCAGCAGCGGAAGTCAAATTAAGAGTCGCCCTAGTCTTAAAAACAGCCCGCTCCCATCTATATCGTGCCTGTTCGGGTATACCAACGATCTGCGAATATAATGTGACTGAAAATTTAATCACAGTGCAGTTGAAACCAGAATATGTCCGCGCGGTGAAAGAGACCTTTATCACGGCGAGGAAGAGAGGCGACTACGATACATTAGTAAACATAGACGAACATATGGACAGTTTGCGAGCGGCCCTGCAAGCGATCAGCGATAACGCAGATATTCCCCTAGAACTATACGATCAATACGGTCAATTGAAGGGGTCTTACGTGCCGAATAGATCCTAGAACTGCTCCTCAGCCAGAAACCAGGCTTTAAAGTAATTACCTGGTTTATCAATTCAAAAAAGCGATATAATTGCAGCAGATAGTCAATGAGGAACGCGGTAATATTTCGATGTCTTCCGCACGCTCTTGTCCTGAAGGACATGCGCTGCGCGCACGCTACGCGATCGGCATGCTCCAGACATCGACTCGAGAGCTAATCGATTTAAGAACCAGTATATTAGAGGGGCGTTACATGGATGCTTTAGCAATTGTCGATGAGCTAGAGGGAATGAGTAAACAGGCAGTATTGCGCAATATTGAATCATTTTTAATCAGAATGCTGATTCACTTGATTAAAAACCAAGTAGAAGAGCGATTAACCAATTCTTGGGCAGCTGCAATTAGAGATTCAGTCCGAGAAATTCACAAGCTTAATATCAAAGATAATAAAACATCATATTACATAAAGTCAGATGAATTGCAGTCGGCGATCGAGGATGAACTGGAAGGGTCCTGCTCGTCCGCCTAAATCCAAGTCGGGATGGCGAGACAAATTAACTATACCGCAAACCTTGCCAGTGCGCTGATTTAGTAATGCCGAACCACTAAACCCAGGTTTCAATTGTCCTTCTTTTAATTTGTACAGAGGTGAATTGGCTTTGAAACCCTCTCCTTCATACTCTACTGTTGCTGAATCACCGTCGGGATAATCCTTTGGGTAGCCATAGACGTAGAAGCGATCGCCTAATATAGGGTCTGATGGATCTAAATGAACGCAAGGATGATTAGGAACTTGACCCTCGAATCTCAAAACTGCCCAATCAAGATAAGTTTCTGCTTGAGCATTTCTCAATTATTGCTTTGTAGTTCTGATGTTGCCAGAACAAGTCAACAGGCAGGTTCCCAGCCTTTTTTACAGTATGGGCATAGGCAAGGAGCAACCTAGGAGCCACAAAGAAACCTGTTCCCCGATCGCCTGGTACGCTTAAGCGGAGGGTACATTGCTGCAAGAGTTTGTCTAATGCACTTCCATCTTCTAGATTTAACAACTGGATGCATCTTTTGTAATCTAGCCCGCGCAGGCGGGTCTGGAATGTGTAGCCCTACCCTTTAGGGTTCTGGCGGCGGGGTAGCAGCCTTCCTTTATGGAGTTAATTGCTCCACTCCAGGGTAATCTCTAGATTACCCTTGCCAGAACCCTTGACAAGCAATGTTGTGAGTTTTCCAGATTCCAAAGTAACTTCTAATCCAAATTTGATGCTAGCTTTATCAGGTTTGGCTTCCTGCACCACACCTAGCATTTCCTTGGCTACTGCCCTGTATTGTATCTGTGACCTGCTTAAAAGGTCGAGTCCGGTCTGATACTGGCTGTTCTCCTCTGAGAGTCGCTTCCACACTCATGATCATGCCGTCAGCCAGTTGTAGTGGAATACGTTGTCTGAGGTTCCATGCGATCGCTCCTCGCGTTCTTGTGGTAGATTGTTTCAATGATAAACCTTTTCCTGCTAGTATGAACATCAGGGGCAGAAATCATTCCACAGTCCACCGGTTGACAGTTGCGATCGCCCATCTACGGACCATGACAGAGCGAACCTCCTAATTCAATTCATCGGGGTCTATCCCAAGTTCTTGTAGCCGACTGCGCAACCTTTCATATTTGGCCTCTGCTGCTTCGGCCCGCAGCCTTTCTTGGATCGCTGATTCTGTGGGAGCCGGAACCAACTCCCCCGTTGAAGTCAAAAACCTCAGTTTTTCTTCTACTATTCCCAAATACAACTCTAGCTGTTCGCTCCACATCCAGCCCCGCTCATTCCGTGCTATTTGCACGTATTCCCTCTCTTGAGAAAGACGAAATCCTTGGAACTCCAAGCTATAGGGGTCAAACCAAAAATATTCAGGAGTGGAGAATACATTCTGGTATATTTCTCTCTTGGTAACCCTATCCGTTTCGGCAGTTGAGTCGGATAGCATTTCTATAATCAAATTTGGATACTTGCCATCTTCTTCCCACACTACCCAACTTGTACGCTCTCTGAACTCCGTGTCCAATACTACGAAAAAATCCGGTCCCCGGAACTCCTCGTTCCGGCGATGACTACTACTGTAATATATCGTCAAATTGCCTGCTGCAAAGAAATTGTTCCGTCGCTCTGGCGGGGCCTCCGGGCGATCGCGCCACCACCACTCCAGGCACAACAGTAACAGGATGATTTGTTTGAGATGGCGATATGTTTCCAAGGGCGGTTCATCACTCAAAAGTAACTTTTGCCGATATTTTAGTACATCGGGCTTGCTGCTTGCAACCATAGCTCTATCAACTCCTTACTCCTATCTCTAGTCTAGCAAAAGATTGGCCCTCCGTAGTCATATTCTCTTCTGGGAGCGCGGACCATTGACCAGGGCATTTCCAACAGGCGGCGATCGCCTCCTAATTCAATTCATCAGGGTCTATCCCAAGTTCTTGTAGCCGACTGCGCAACATTTCTAATTGGGCCTCTGCTGTATCGGCCCGTTGGCATTCTGCATCGGCCCGTTGGCGTTCTGCATCGGCCCGTTGACGTTCTGCTTCGGCCCGTTGGCGTTCTGCTTCTTTCTGTAGCCTTTCTTGGATCGCTGATTCTGTGGGAGCCGGAACCAACTCCTCCGTTGAAGTCAAAAACCTCAGTTTTTCTTCTACTATTCCCAAATACAACTCTAGCTGTTCGCTCCACATCCAGCCCCGCTCATTCCGTGCTATTTGCACGTATTCCCTCTCTTGAGAAAGACGAAATCCTTGGAACTCCAAGCTATAGGGGTCAAACCAAAAATATTCAGGAGTGGAGAATACATTCTGGTATATTTCTCTCTTGGTAACCCTATCCGTTTCGGCAGTTGAGTCGGATAGCATTTCTATAATCAAATTTGGATACTTGCCATCTTCTTCCCACACTACCCAACTTGTACGCTCTCTGAACTCCGTGTCCAATACTACGAAAAAATCCGGTCCCCGGAACTCCTCGTTCCGGCGATGACTACTACTGTAATATATCGTCAAATTGCCTGCTGCAAAGAAATTGTTCCGTCGCTCTGGCGGGGCCTCCGGGCGATCGCGCCACCACCACTCCAGGCACAACAGTAACAGGATGATTTGTTTGAGATGGCGATATGTTTCCAAGGGCGGTTCATCACTCAAAAGTAACTTTTGCCGATATTTTAGTACATCGGGCTTGCTGCTTGCAACCATAGCTCTATCAACTCCTTACTCCTATCTCTAGTCTAGCAAAAGATTGGCCCTCCGTAGTCATATTCTCTCCTGGGAGCGCGGACCATTGACCAGGGCATTTCCAACAGGCGGCGATCGCCTCCTAATTCAATTCATCGGGGTCTATCCCAAGTTCTTGTAGCCGACTGCGCAACATTTTTAATTGGGCCTCTGCTGTATCGGCCCGTTGGCATTCTGCATCGGCCCGTTGGCGTTCTGCATCGGCCCGTTGGCGTTCTGCTTCTTTCTGTAGCCTTTCTTGGATAGATGATTCTGTCGGACCTGGAACCAACTCCCCCGTTGAAGTCAAAAACCTCAGCTTTTCTTCTACTATTCCCAAATACAACTCTAGCTGTTCGCTCCACATCCAGCCCCGCTCATTGCGTGTTATTTCCACGTATTCCCTCTCTTGAGAAAGGCGTAATCCTTGGAACTCCAAGCTATAGGGGTCAAACCAAAAATATTCCGGCGTAGAGAATACATTTTGGTATATTTCTCTCTTGAGACTCCTATCCGTTTCCACAGTCGAGTCGGATAGCATTTCTATAATCAAATTTGGATACTTGCCATCTTCTTCCCACACTACCCAACTTGCACGTTCTTTGTACTCCGTGTCCAATACTACAAAAAAATCTGGTCCCCGAAAGTGCTCGTTCCGGCGCTGGCGACTACTGTAATATATCGTCAAATTTCCGGCGGCATAAAAATTGTTGCGTCGCTCTGGCGGCGCCTTCGGGCGCGAGCGCCACCACCACTTCAGGCACCACAGTAACAGCATGATTTGATTGAGATGGCGATCTGTTTCCAATGGCGGTTCATCACTCAACAGTAACTTTTGCCGATATTCTAGCACATCGGGCTTGCTACTTGCAACCATAGTCTTATCTTCTCAAAACTCCTGATTCTATTCTATCCTATTCATGGCGGCGGTGGTCATATTCTCACCAAAGCTCGCGAGGACTGTGTAGTCCCAGTATATCATGTAACATCATTTATTTCCCTGTATATTGTCAGATGTACCATATTTTCACCTGCGTTCAACACAATACTGCTATAGTATAAAATGGAAGTAATAACCGAACACCACCGAATCGAAGATGAAGCTAAAACATATAGAACTCGATGAATTCCGAGAGCGGATGACCGACTATTTATACGGCAGGACCCCGCTAGCAGTGGAACGGGATGGCGAAATCTTGGGCTTCTATTACCCGAAAAACAAGACAAAGGAAAAAGAACTTAAACGCGCTGTCAAACAGTTAGAGCTTGCCGTCGATTTGGCATTGGCTGAAACTGGCATGACCGAAGATGAATTAGCCGATCTTTTTGACCTGAGTAAGCCTTTTCCCTATGATAAGCATAATAGTTGACACCAATATTCTGATAGCAGAACTACTGCGACAGCGGGGACGGGAGTTAATCCAAAATCCTGACCTCACTATCTATGCAACTGAACGGGTTATGGATGAAACTCAGTATGAGTTGAGACGATGGGTGGCGATAATAGTGAACCAGGGTAGATAAAGTGAGGCGACAGAGCAGAATGTTCTGGAGTCGGCAAGGCATCTAATTGAAACCAAAATCATGCTGGTTTCGGAAGATACTTATACTCACCTGGAAGCAGAAGCTAGAGATAGGATTCCCAGAGATCCTGATGATTGGCCTACTGTAGCAGCAGCTTTGGCACTCCAAGCCGCAATTTGGACGCAAGATTGCGATTTTCTCGGTTGCGGTTGTTTCACTTGGACTACAGAAACTTTACTGCTTCACTTGAGGCGTCAGCAGTTGTAGGTTTGCTTGTAAGCTCATAACTAACCCAACTAATAAAGTTGGGTTTCGTTACCTCAACCTAACCTACTGTCCCATACAAGTTTCAATCAACTCGGCAACTCCTGCCACTGGCAAAATCGGCGTCTCCAACCTTGACTCTAATTCCGCAACCGACCTATCATCTAAAAACAGAGTATCCTCATGCTTCAGTATTAAAGATGGCAGCAAAATCCCATCTCCTAAATCTCGTCCTTGTAAACCTTGCAGCAAATCTTCACCCGTCAGCAACCCAGTTACCGTCATCTCCTGTCCCCAATATTTACTATTCAGGGCCACCAGATTTACCTCTAATCCTGCCACCTGATTTAATTGTTCCACCAGGGGTTGAAATGCCTTTTCTACCGCATTCCCAACCACCCAAGTATACTGGCGCGGCGATCGCACAGATGCAAGTAATCGTTCGTCAGCAATTTCCTGAAATTCTTGAATAAACAGGCGAATTGAACCCACACCATTACCAATTTGGGGATAATCTTCATAATGGGATTCAGGTGGCAATTCCTCTCCAGCAATCAAAAACCACTCATCCGCTAACCAAACGACATTAGACCCCATCTCGTGGCGGAATTCTGCCTGAAGCGCTTGTACTTGTTCGATCGCTTCCCGTGCCTTTTCCGCTGTTACAGGGATTAATTCATCCTCAGCGGGGCGAAACTTAGTTAATCCCACTGGGACAACTGCTACAGATGCTACAGCAGGAATTTCACTGCTGTAGAATGATGCTAAATCTCGCAGAGTTATTTCCAGATGTTGACCGTCATTAATCCCAGGACAAACAACCACTTGAGCGTGAATTTGTAGCCGTCGTGCTTGAAACCATTCCAACTGTTGTAAAATTAATCCCGCACGATGATTTTTCAGCAAGCGAATTCGCACATCTGGTTCAGTTGCATGTACGGAAACATAGAGGGGAGATAGTCGCATTTGCTCGATTCTCTCCCATTCTCCCTGGGTAAGATTGGTTAAAGTCAAGTAACTTCCGTAAAGGAAACTCAGACGGTAATCATCATCTTTCAGGTATAAGCTTTCCCGCTTTCCAGGCGGTTGCTGATCGATAAAGCAAAAAGGACAGCGGTTATTACATTGCATCAAGCCATCAAATAAGGCGGTTTCAAATTCCAACCCTAAGTCTTCATCGTAATCTTTCTCAATTTCAATCTGATGACTGTGACCCGCAGCATCTAATACTTCTAGTTCCAGGAATTCATCGGCGCACAAAAACTGATAGTCAATCAAGTCCCGAGGCCGATCACCGTTAATAGCAACGATCGCGTCACCAGGTTCAAAGCCAATTTCCGCCGTGATCGACCCGGGCAGAACTTTAGTAATCCTAGCAGGACGAATAGAAATATTGCTCATTGTTGATTATTCTTCATTGTTCGTAGTAAGGACTAAAGTCCTTACACTCGGCAAGCACTATTGTCGATTATTGTTCGTTGTTCGTAGTAAGGACTTTAGTCCTTACACTCGGCAAGCACTTTAGTGCTTACTACAAACCATTTGTTATTTGCCAGATTAGGATCGCTACCCCAAATATTAGCCGATAGCAGATAAAGATTAAGGTACTGCGAGATTGCAGGAAACGAATCAACCAGGCGATCGCCAGATAAGAGAAAACCCCCGAGGAAATCAAACCAACAATCAGGGGGATAAACCCAGCGCTACCCATGCCATCTTTCAAGACACCGACAAACTCAACCAACCCAGCTATGGTAATCGCGGGAATGCCCAAGAGAAAGGAAAAACGAGCCGCCGTTGCCCGTTCTAAACCCATAAACAACCCCGCCGCGATCGTCGAACCAGACCGAGAAACACCAGGGACAAGGGCCATTGCTTGGGCCAATCCCATCCAGATCCCATCTTGCATACCCAGGCGATCGAAATCCCGCTTGCGACTGCCAATGCGTTCGGCAACTCCCAGCAAAATAGCCATCACAATTGAAGCGATCGCGATCGCTGGCAGACTCCGCAGAGGGGAATTATCGTAGTCAGGCACGAATATTTTAATCAGCAACCCGAAAAAGACGATCAGGATTGTGCCCAAACCAATCCCTAAAGCGATCCGAAAATCCTGGGACTGATAATCCGACTTACCTATAGCAGACACAACACCCTTGCTCAGTTGACTCAAATCCCCCCAGAAATACCATAGCACAGCCGCAATACTTCCCAACTGAATCACAGCGGTAAAAGCAACACCCGGATCCCCCCATCCCAGCGCCACTGACACCACTTTCAGGTGTGCCGTACTGCTGATCGGTATAAACTCCGTCATCCCTTGCACCATACCTAAAACCGCAGCCTGAAATACATTCATCTGCGACACCTGTGAAGGAATAGCTTGGCCGATCGCTTTTGTGGGCATCGTCAGTATAGCACTGACAACTGCTACCCCTGTGAATTTAAGCAATTTATTTTTGGTAATCCTCATGGGATCCTGAATAATGTTATTGGTTAGTTGTTATTGGTTAGTTCTACAACTTACAACCTACAACTTACAACCTACAATCTACAACTTACAATCTACAACTATAGAGCGATGTAGTTACTTCTATTAGATAATGTATTTTATATTACAAATTATGCTAATTTACTGATAAACAGGGTAACTTTTAGACAACATCAGGGCTATCGCTCCCCCGCCCCCGTGACCATCACCAGTCCCCCATCACCAGTCCCTCATCCCCCATTACTGGCTTTTGATGGCAATGATTGTAAGAGCTGATATATTAAGAAAGATGAAGTTAAGTAAAGAAAAATTCAAAAACATTGTTTAACCACAGTTTTTCGTCTTATTTACCACTAGGGGTCAAGTCAGAGCGCAAATTATCTACCCTATTATGGGAGAGAATCGGCAGGACAAGGGCTACCTTCACAGTAGCGGTGTTTCTGGTTTGCGTGCCAGTATTTTTCCAGGCTCCATTAGTGCGGCAACTGCCTTGGTTAAGCCTAGCAATGACAGCTGGCCTCGTTGGTGGCAGTATCCAGCTGCTCGCTCGTCAGTCAACCAGACTATGGGGAGACTTACTGCTAGGATTTAGTTGGAGTTGGCTAGCCGGTTCCATATATTGGGGTTGGCTGCGCTGGGAACCCTTGTGGCATTTGCCAGTTGAAGCTATAGGTCTGCCAGTGGCCATCTGGTGTCTTTGGCGTCGTTGGGCAATGGTGGGAAACCTATTCTACCTCGGTTCCCTATTGGGCACGGCGATCACAGATATATATTTCTATATCGTGGATTTGATTCCTCACTGGCGTCAGCTGATGCAGGTGTCCCCAGAACTGGCAATGCCAGTCTTGCAAAGTGCGATCGCCCAGATCCAGACCCCTTGGGGAATCAGCTGGGCAGTAGTTCTAAGTGTAATTCTCTTAGTTGCCGGGATTTTACCTCTGGGCACCCGGCAGCTACACTGGTGGGCATTTAGCGGAGCTGTCTTGAGTACAATATTAGTAGACAGTTTGTTCTGGATAGTCGCCTGCGCGATAGAGTGATTGCTCCATTGTGGAGTTTCTCCGAACACCGCACAGATGCCCACACAGTCCGAAATCTATCTTTCAGGATGCATGAGAGCGGAAATATTCTTCTTAGGCTAAGCCTGCAGTGAGTAAGATCGGCAATCCTCATTTAGTACTTCAGACAGAGTCAGGGAATCGCTATCTCCCTCTGGTTGGTAGTACTTGCTGGACCATAGGTCGGACCGATGACAACAATTTTGTCCTGCCAGACCCCTGGATTTCCCGCCACCACGCCATGCTGCAATACACCGAGACAGGCGAATTTTATCTGATCGATCTAGGCAGTCGTAACGGCTCCTTTGTCAATGGACGCCGAGTCAGCATTTCGGTAACCTTGCGGAATGGCGATCTCCTCACCTTTGGTCAGACACAACTGAATTTCTACAGTCCCTCTGCCCAAAAGGATGATGCCTCCACCAGTAACGACTCCGCAGATTATAACGTCACGGCAACCTTGCATGTCCGTCGCTTAATCTCAGTGATGGTGGTGGATATCCGCAATTTTACAGGTCTGACTCAGCAAATGGATGACGCTTTGCTCTCCGCTATGATTGGCACCTGGTTCCGCCATGCTGGGGAAATAATGCGTACCGAAGGTAGCTGGGTGGATAAATATATTGGCGATGCCATCATGGCGGTCTGGTTTCATGGCACCGAAGGAGTCAGCTTTACCGAACTGCTCAAGGTCCTCGGTGCCCTCAACAAATTACACAAGATGACTCGGGATTTGGCGGATGACTTTCCCTTGCCTTTTCCCTTGCGCATTGGATCGGGCATTAATACAGGTTATGCTATGGTTGGCAATATGGGTAGTGGCGATCGCCCAGATTACACAGCCCTGGGAGATACAGTCAATGCCGCCTTTCGCCTGGAATCTTGCACCAAAAAAATTAGTCGAGATGTTGCCCTAGGAAAAACTACCTATCAATACCTCTCCAGCCTGGGAGTTTCGCCGAAGCTGTTTGAGCAGTTTACCGTTAACCTCAAGGGCTACGAGACGCCAACTTTGACCTATGCTTGCTCTTTTGCTGAGTTGGATAGTTTTTTGCAAACCCGGCCCTGACTGGCTGCGTCTCATGAACTGGTCAACTGACTAACCCACCGTCAGTTGTTCATTGTGTCGCAGACTTTGCTATTTCTCAAGTTTTATTACTGGACTGATATCCTAGATAAAAAATTAAATCACACAGATAAAATAAAATAAAATGCTGTAGTCTAGTTAAAACACGCTCAAAAATTAGGTAGGAACGGAAAGATGAAACGATTACTGTGCTTGTTGCCGGTATTGGTGCTGTTGTTGGCCTGTCTGGGAAATGCTCCTCGGGCGCAGGCGGCTGATTTAACCGATCTGCTTTGGCAGTCATCGCCGGTAGTGGTGGCTGAAGTCCCAGTACGCAATCAGGCTGACGATAAGCTAGCAGAGATTAAAGATAAAATCGATTTGAACAACACAAATCTGCGAGCATTTATGAAGTATCGCGGTTTTTACCCGGTGCTGGGTCGCAAAATAATTAAGTACGCCCCCTACCAGCAGGTAGAGGATGTTCTGGATATTCCGGGATTGAGCGATGGCCAGAAAGAAAGGCTGCAAGCAAACCTGGAAAACTTCACTGTCACCGCTGTTGCCGATGTCTACACCCAAGGGGGCGATCGCTATAACAACGGCGCCTACGATTAAGCCTTTCATTTCCTCTCGCTCCCGCTGTAATAGCTGACCATTAACAGCTTGTTTACCACAGCCGCACTTTCTTCACTAGCAAGACTTTTTGTCCTAGGGGAGCTGGTGTGGCTGTAATTTATGCGGCATACTTTGGCTAGAGCGTCGGTCCATTAATAATACTTGACAAATTAAAACATCTGTGAATCAATGAAAAATCAACATATTCTCGCCTCCCCCCCATGTCCTCCCTCTCCCTCTCATGATTTTACCCAAAATTTGTTGTACTGGTCCTCTCGCTCCCGCTGTAATAGCTGACCATTAACAGCTTGTTTACCACAGCCGCACTTTCTTCACTAGCAAGACTTTTTGTCCTAGGGGAGCTGGTGTGGCTGTAATTTATGCGGCATACTTTGGCTAGAGCGTCGGTCCATTAATAATACTTGACAAATTAAAACATCTGTGAATCAACGAAAAATCAACATATTCTCGCCTCCCCCCCATGTCCTCCCTCTCCCCCTCATGATTTTACCCAAAATTTGTTGTACTGGACCGATGCTCTAGCCCTGTCAAGGTGACGGGAAACAATGGCCCGCCCAGCCGATCGCGCACGCAGCCATGTATGGTATTTTTTCTTACCTGCTCAGGAGTAAAAATTTTTCTGTTCTTCATAGCCTTTAGGCCTTGGAATAGCTTGCTCTGCGCTATCTACAATTGTTGGTGTCTTTAGTTTTTCGCCACCTTTGAGCGGTTGTGTAAGGCATGATCTCGTTGGACGACAAGGAAGAATAACGTCAGACAGCTGTGCTCATTCGGGAAAGCTCCTATTTCATCAGACTTCCTGGGAAACTTTCCAAGCGTTCGAGTAAGTTAGAGGTTCTCATCCTACAATGTAACTCAGGCGCCAATTGGTAGAAAGTCAAGGTCAACTCAAGAGCTCTCTGGAACCTTTGCACTGCCTTATATTCCAGAACTTCCCACTTCAGGAAAAACGCTGCCAAGCGCTGTTGTGCTTCCTGTGAGCGAGGGCGCAGCGTAAAGAGCATAAGCATCATTTTGAAGAGGATAACGACGCTGTTGTTTGGCTTGGGAGTGAGTTAGCTGTTGTCCCATCTCATCATGTTCGGGGAGTTGTTGATAGCTCAGATCGTCTTGGAGCCGTCCCACAAGGTGGGTGATGCATCGCTGTTGCTTGGCCTTGGGCAGATGTTTGGTCATGGCAGCAGGCAAACCTAAAGTCCCATCACTCACAACTACTTCAACAATTTCTGCTTGCAGACCCCATGCCATTAAGTTTTATATGAAGTTTTCCCAGGCCAGGGTGTCAAGACAGTTGGGCAATTTCGTAATGTATAAGTTGGTAGCTGCCATCTGGCCAGACAGCCATCGCCGCCAAAATTACACGCTCTTGAGCTTGCCCCATCTGGCGGAGATGTCCTGCAGGGTCTACTTTGGATGGGGTCGAGCCGGGAATCGCTTCCCGACCCTCCCTTGAGGAACCGGACTTGCGATTTTCACCGCATCCGGCTACTGGGTACTAGGCCCTTTTCATAGGTAGACTTAATAGGAATTACTTCCGTTAGCCCTTGCCGCCTGTCTTTTCTTCCCTTTCCTGGTTTAGCGAGTGGTTGTTCTGATAACCGTTAGTATCACCATTTTCAAGTCAGTTTTACCAGTTATCCATACCTTATCCTCCACTTGCGTTTCGGATTAGTTCCGTGGCTTTTTAGGATTACTCATTCCAGCAGCTTCCTAGTATCACCGACCCACGTCAGCGCTGGCTACCCAGCATCATCTACATTACTGTAGATGTTATCCCAGGAATTACCCCGGGCATTCGCTTCTTGGGCCATCCCTCCCCCCGTGGCTTGCGCTTAACATCTAACTTGTCCTGATGGACAGCACACGAGAGGTTACTTCGTTCCCTAACAACATTTCGCGATACCTTTAGGTCCACACTATACCCCGGGAGCTATTTGAGTACTATATTAGCCAGAGTCTAAAACTAATACTAGCTACCATTTCCTTTTTAGGCCAGCGCATATAGTCTTATTTCGCTGGTTCCTTATAACGAGGCTTGCACATGTTTGCCTGCTCTAACCTTGGATATCTTTCCTAGCGGCGTCACCGGCTTAGGCTGCCAGTTATCCTACATTTGAGTCCTCGCTTAGCACCACGATGATGTCGCTTCGTAGCACCGAGGACCGGTGTCACCCCCGTACCTGGGGGGAGGGGAATTTAACCCCCATGCGGTCAGAGTTCCCGGCTAATGAAACCGGGCTAGCGTTCCGTGTTTGACCACGTTAGGCTAGAACGAATCGCACAAACTCTTCAAGGGTATATTGGATGTCCACCCAGACCCCATCTACAATCAAGATGGGAGGCGTCTTCTCAATCACCGATTGACGATGTTTATCCATTTGCTGTTGAGCTTGTAAAGTAATAGGATTGATGGCACTCACAGATAGGACACTGCCCAGAAGAGGATAAAGTGCCTCTTGCAAGTCCCTGAAGGATAAACCCATCACATACAGACATAACCCCAAGTGAGCGTTGTTAAGACCGCGTTGATAGCCTTGCAAGATTTGCCATTTACGATCTGCATTACCCCATCTGAGTTTGGGCGTAGTTTATCAATTCTGCCATACTCGGTGTCAAGTACCCGAGAAAAATAACCTGAACGTCTTGGCTGAGGTCCAATGAAAGCTGCTGCGCTCAGCTTCCAATTCTTCGGCTTTTTCAATAATCACTTTAGTTATGGCCACAACTTCACCTTTAAGGGTTGCTTCCAGTTCCGCACAAAATTGCTGGTTGAAAACTTTGGGATTGGATGGGTACTATTTGCTTTTCACCCTCGGCTATTTTCATGGCAAGTTACTGTAAGAATTTAATCTCCGATGGGTATCAACCCATTCCCGGGACAACTTTGCCCAAGGGAGAGGCTGAAGCCCCTGTGAGCTGGATGCCTTGCATCACTGGCTGTCCCGACTTAAGTTGGTAGCCTCTCCGATATACACCTTAATTATACCATTTTTCAAAGTTCTGGTCTCCTGTACCAATGAGTGATAAGTAAAAGTTATATATACGAAATCAAGAGTTTCAGCCTTTTTTACTCGCCTGTTTTGTAGACCATTACATTTTCTCAATAAACTCAAGAGAGCCCAAAGTTCTGAGAGACTTGACATTGCAAGGATTGCTGGAGGCTGGTGCCTTTGCAAATACCGTTACTAGATTCTACCTAGTAACCACAGCTTATGTGCGAGCATCACAAATTTATTAAATTGACGCCGCAACTTTTTTCAATCGAGGACATTTAGGCATTCTGAGAACAACATTTTCACTCCTAGGGCGAGAAACCGTGATTCTTTCGTAGAAAGTTGCACCGAAGCGTTAAATTGATATACTGCTGTGGGAGAGCCCTCACTGCAGGCTATCGGGCCAAATCGCCAGAACCATTGAACCATAAGGGTTGAGCACCAGAATAGCCATTTTTCGATGTGTAATTTAAATGCGCGACAGCTTACTCCCATTAACAAAGGTAAGGTGGCGAATAATTTCAGACACCAACTACAATTAATTCATACTTTTTTAAAATTTTTTTAAAATTTCTTCATTTTCTCCATTACATTTAACCTGTTCAAGCAAACGGCCAAATATCTCGAAATATTTTTGGCCAATAACTGAAATAATTATTGTAGATTTGCTCACGGTGCAATCCTAACATTTGAAATGTCAAACCTTGTCCTAGATAAATCAAGGTTAAGAGTATTTGATCTTCCACTAATAATTTAGGTTTGGCGCCGACTCCTGGTTCGATTAATCTAATTTTCGTCTTTTCTACATTGTCTTGATACTTTTTATTCATTTTTTTTGCTAAAATGATAAGTTGCATAAAATTTTCATAACTGATACCGATTAACTGCTTTGCTTCTTTGTGCTTCTCAATATGTCCATGTATAACTATAGCTCATGTTCCTTAAACCTCACAATTAAATTTTTAAATCTTATTATACCAGAATTTTCTATTTTGGAAATGTCTAATCTCATGGTTCGATCGCGTGATGATATTTGCAGTACGCGGTTCATCTGTGTTTTTCATCGGTAGCAGACCCAGAGATACCGATCGCCTGGGCCCTTTGAATGCCCGCGAATAGCATAGGCCATGTTGCATACTGCATATTCTGAACCACTGCGATCGAGAGGGAACTTTGGCGGTATAGTCAACACTTTATACCTCAAACCAGCGCTGGGCGAGGGAAATTGCTTCATTTGAAATCTGTCCGACTCGTCCCACTGGGACAAGGTTTGCCGCAGGATGGAGTTAATGCCATCACAACCAACCAGAAGGCGAGGCTCAAATCTGAAAACCTTGCCGTTCTCTCCTTGACCAATAATCTGAAGTAACTCCGACTCGTTATTATCTTTAGCTATCCTGTTAATCTCGACACAGTCTGTGTTGAACAAGACTGTGATACAGTGCTGCCAATTGCATTCTATTTCCTGGTATAGCAACAGCAGAAATGCTCTGCGCGGTAGCCAGTAGGCAGTTTTCCGGTTTGGATTGGTAATGGGTAACTTTGATGTTTTCCGCTTGCCATTAGACCGAATCACTGTTAAGTAAAATTCCGTATTGGGCACGCTGAGTTTTGCTAGCTGGTCCGTGAGTCCGATGAAGTCGGTGAATTTTTGACCCCGACCATCAATTTGATAAAGGAATGACTTATCAGGTTCATAGTAATCAGCCGATGGACGTTTTTCCAAGACGATTATATTTTTCCAACCCCGTTTGGCCAGCATTAAGACAGTGGCGAGTCCTGCTGGCCCGCCTCCCACGATCGCAGCGTTCACCATCCGATCGAGAATAAAATAAACTCCCTGTGCTGTCAAGGATTTTTCAGTAAGCATCATATTGTTGGCATTAGTCATCAGTTTCTCCTGCTAGAAAGCGGATGAAGGCGATCTTGTTTTATTGGGAGCATCTCATATTTTATCTCCTACCCGGTGCGTTACGGGTCGGTATCTCCTGGGTAGTGCGAGTACGATGTCCCTCGGGTAGTGCGATTAGCGCTCTCGGGGGACATCGAGCGACCAGGAGATACCGAAGACCGAAGGGCGATCGATGAAGCTTGTTACGAGGCCAAAAATGATCGCGCCCGCCCCGTAACGCACCCTACGTAACACTTGTTGTTATTCTTGAGTGCTGATTTCTGACCTTTGCTAATTTACTCTCGATAAAATCGTCTATATCTGAGACAAAAACACCGGATTGAAGTTTAATTTCCAAAGCTTCTGCTACTTCTATCACATCCAGAAAGCTAGAATTTTGATAGTTGCGGTCTTCATATTCCTTAATTGTATATTCGGAAATTACTGTAAGTTCCGCTAACTCTTTGGGGCTAATTTTAGCGGCTATCCTAGCTTCGATCAGAATCTGAACGATCGCCTTGTCTATGGTGAGGTCAGATGTTTGTAAAACTAAAGGTTGTTCCCGATCGTGGGCCTTGAGTGCTTCATATTCAGCAATTTCAGACTGTAATGCTTCCATCTGGCTTTGATAAGAATCTTGAAGCAGTTGCCATCCATCGGTGTCCCCCGAGAGCGCTACTCGCACTACCCGGGGAACACCGCAGGATCGTTGGTTTTCTTTTCTTCATTTTGACGCAGTGAGGCGATCGCTTTGGAAAACCTTTCCGCCCAATATTTGGTTACACCATACTCATGTTCGTTTTTAATCATGGTTCCCACCTCGATAAATCTATGGCAATGATGCCTTGTAAATTTTGTTTTCTGTCCCGCTGAAAGAAGTCTATTGACTATACCATCATCCACTGGCTGATCTGATGGAAAAACTTCGCCTCTATACTTAGCTTTTTGAGCCGCCCGGTCATAAATTTTTAGCAATGTCATTCTCCCTCAGAAAGTCAATATCAACATCCTCTCTGTCTCAACAAGCATCAAAGTCTCCTGGATTGGGGTTATTTGTAACAAAGCTACCATTAATGTAGATTGTGCGACATCCGGCTGCAAGTAAGCGGTTCCATTACTTGCTCAAGTCCATCGATTAGTCGTTGGCGACAGAAGTTACTGCAAAATCGTTCTTTAAACTCTGACCAGTCAGCCCAATGTATTCGGAGGAGGTAGGTTGCCGTTTTCATCAAAGGGCGGTATCATTATTTATTTTTTTTGAACGCAATCCGATAATAATAAACTAAAAGTATCTACGAATACGGTCATTTCACGCTCTTGAACTTAACTTTACCTCCATTGTAGCCAGACTCTATGGAAATGCGCGTCCTAGAGCTGAACAGCGGCATTTTCTGACGGCAAGTTGCCGCAAATATATTTCATCTGCAGCTAAGTGACTATAGTTGACCAGAAGTTTGGAGAAACTACCTCATGATAGAGATCGCAACCTGATATAATGAAAGATTAGTCTTGGCAGCACCAGAAAGAGTGGCAACAGCTGCCAGATCGGGTGCCGAGTGGTCAAAAGCAATTGTCGTCTTAGCGTCTACCCATTGTATAAGATTATGAGCGATCCGATTCGTTTTCTGATGTGCGCCCCCGACCACTATGATATGGATTACGTGATCAATCCCTGGATGGAGGGGAACGTTCACAAATCATCCCGCGATCGGGCCGTGGTACAGTGGCAAAAACTCTACCACATTCTCAAAGACAATGCGATCGTCGATTTAGTCAACCCCGAACAGGGCTGGCCGGACATGGTGTTCACCGCCAATGCTGGTCTAGTCTTGGGAGAGAACATCGTCCTCAGTCGCTTCCTGCATAAAGAACGACAAGGAGAGGAACCTTACTTCAAAGCCTGGTTTGAGTCAAAGGGCTACACTGTCTACGAACTACCCCAAGATTTACCCTTTGAAGGTGCCGGTGATGCCCTGTTAGACCGAGAAAAACGTTGGTTATGGGCGGGTTACGGCTTCCGTTCGGAATTAGACTCTCATCCCTACATCGCCGAGTGGTTGGACATCGAAGTGCTACCCTTGCGCCTAATGGATGAACGGTTTTATCACCTGGATACTTGCTTCTGTTCCCTGACGAGAGGCTATTTGCTTTACTATCCTCCCGCTTTTGACGGTTACTCTAATCGCTTAATCGAAATGCGGGTGCCAGCGGAAAAGCGGATAGCGATCGCCGAAGCGGATGCAGTCAACTTCGCCTGCAACGCGGTGAATATTGACCAAACCGTGGTGATGAACAAGGTGAGTGACGACCTCAAACAACGGCTGGCATCGGTAGAGTATAAGGTAATCGAAACGCCCCTGACGGAATTTCTGAAGGCGGGTGGGGCTGCTAAATGTCTGACCCTGCGGGTTACGGAGCCAGTGCAACCAGATATTCATGCCGCAATTACTGTGGAGAGTCGTACCATTCAGATGTCGGGACATCTGTTGGATGCGGGCTTGCTCAATCAGGCTTTAGACTTGATTGTCGAAGGTGGCGGTAGCTTCAAGGTGCTCAACTTCAACCTGGGAATAGAACGACAAAGTACCTCCCAAGCGGATGTGAGAGTCTCTGCTCCGGCCCGTGAGGTGATGGAAGAAATCATGTCCTCCCTGATCGATATAGGGGCTGTGGCTCTGCCCGAAGAGGTTTGCGATGCCAAGCGGGAACCGGTGACCCAGGCGGGGGTGGCCGCAGATGATTTCTACGTGACGACGATTTATCCCACGGAAGTGCGCATTAATTGTGAGTGGGTAAGAGTGCAAAATCAGCGCATGGATGGACGATCGCGGTTACCCATACCCCCGAGGGTCCAGTTGCGCAATGCAAGTTACTCCGGGATTTGCAAGTCGGGGAAATCGCGGTTACCCATACCCCCGAGGGTCCAGTTGCGCAATGCAAGTTACTCCGGGATTTGCAAGTCGGGGAAGAGGTAATTGTCGGCGTAGAAGGAATTCGCACTGTCCGGGATCCCGAGTCCCGGGAGCAACGAGGTCAGCAGGAATTCAGCTTTATGAGTGGCGGTGTTTCTAGCGAACGCCGGGTGGAATTGGTAGTGGAGCAAATTGCCTGGGACTTGCGACATATTCGCGATCGGGGCGGTAAGGTTGTGGTCACTGCTGGACCGGTGGTCATTCATACGGGCGGTAGCGAACACCTGGCCCGTCTGATTTGCGATGGTTACGCCCTGCTGGGCGGAAATGCGATCGCGGTTCACGACATCGAACAATCCTTGATGGGGACTTCCTTAGGAGTAGACATGAAGCAGGGAGTTGCCGTCCATAGGGGACATCGCCATCACATCAAGACCATTAATGCGATTCGTCGCTGTGGCAGTATTGCTAAGGCTGTGGAGCAAGGTGTTCTCAAAAATGGCATCATGTACGAATGCGTGCGCAACAATGTGCCCTTCTCCCTGGCAGGTTCCATTCGGGATGACGGTCCCCTGCCAGATACCCAGATGGATTTGATTAAAGCACAGCAGGAATATGCCCAGTTGCTCAAAGATGCAGACATGATTCTCATGCTCTCTTCCATGCTGCACTCGATCTGGGTCGGGAATATGACTCCTGCGGGAGTGAAGATGGTCTGCGTGGATATTAATCCTGCGGGAGTGACTAAGTTGAGCGATCGGGGTTCGATCGAATCTGTCGGTGTGGTAACAGACGTGGGGCTATTCTTGAGTCTGTTAGTGCAGCAGTTGGATAAGTTGACCAGTCCTTATCAGGTAGCTTAACTCCCATTGTCATCCCCACCCGTTCAGCCCAAGTGTGGTCAAAAGTAGTTGTATTAGTGGGGAACTCTTCACAGCTCACAATGAACGGTTGCCAACGGGCGCAAGACTACACCCAATGAAGTTCTCCGTTCGGAGTTCTCCGTTCGGAGTTAGAGCAGTTCTAGGGTACTTTTACTTCAACTTGCACCTACTATAATCTAACCAGTGCTCTACTGTTGGGGTTTCAAACCCCGACCGAGAGGTTTGAAACCCCAACCGAGAGGTTTAAAACCCCAACCGAGAGGTTTAAAACCCCGACCGAGAGGTTTAAAAACCTCAACTCAGAACGCCGAAATCCGAACTCCTTCCCTCACGTAGGGCACCGGTTAGATTGGGTGCGCTCACTTGTAGTTGATAGCCGGGTGCATCTGGTGATGCATGTAATATAGCCCGCCTGCGCAGGCTTTGGTTGTAGAGTTAGGTTCGGATAAGCCTTGCCTGGTGGAGCGATCGCCTGCTGCGGGGGTAAGGGATCTCAGAAATGGTGGATAGAACACAGCTAATCTTGACTGCAACGAAGCTACTATCTCTGACATATACTTCTTCAGCAAGAGAGTTAGAGGAGATGATGGATGCGCAGTTAACTAATTTGCCATCCGGTGAGGACTGGAAGTTTTAAGATTGAGGATAAGAAGGGCGATCGCACTCCGAAATATCCTATAATATAAATATCAGATGCAGCGAGAGGTAAAAACCATGACACAGGAACTAATCGACCTGAGAACTAGCATATTGGAGGAACGCTATGCAGATGCTTTGGCCATTGTGGACGAACTTGAAGGAATGAGTAAACAAGGAATTCTGCGTAACATCGAATCTTTTTTGCGCCCGATGATGATTCACTTAATCAAAAACCAAGTTGAGCAGCGCTTAACTAATTCTTGGGCGGCTTCAATTGAAGGTTCGCTCCTCGAAATTAAAAAGCTGAATCTCAAAGATAATAAAACATCTTACTATATCAAGCAGGATGAATGGAAGGATTTTTGGGAATCGGCAATTTCGGAAGCACTTCGTCCAGTAAGCATAGAAATTATGAATGGAAAACTAAATCGATCTCAACTTGCAGATAGAATAGATAAAACGCAGTTGATATCAGCGGCGAATCAATTACTTGCTCTGACTTACAATCATTCAGTCAAGGAGTTACCAGATATCATTGACGCGCAGTTAATTCAGTTGCCAGGAGGTGAAGACTGGGAACGCAAGCTTTGAAAATCGAGGATAATTTGGACGTTCGCACCCTTAAATATCCTATAATATAAATATCCGATGCAGCGAGAGGTAAAAACCATGACACAGGAACTAATCGACCTGAGAACTAGCATCTTAGAAGAACGATATGCCGATGCTTTACTAATTGTGGATGAACTAGAAGGCATGAGCAAAAAAGCAATTCTGCGGAATATCCAATCCTTTTTAATCAGGATGATGATTCACTTGATTAAAAACCAAGTTGAGCAGCGCTTAACCAATTCTTGGGTGGCTTCAATAGAAGGTTCTCTCTTTGAGATCCAAGATTTAAATCTCAAAGAGAATCAAACATCATATTACATCAAGCCTGATGAATGGGAGCCATTTCTGGAAAAAGCAATTGAATTAGCAATTCGTCCAGCAAGTATGGAGGTGTTGAATGGAAAACTAAGTCGCTCTCAACTCTCAGAGAGAATAGATAGAACACAGTTGATATCGGTGGCAAATCAATTACTTGCTCTGAGTTACACCCATTCAGTCAAGGAGTTACCAGATATCATTGACGAGCAGTTAACTCAGTTGCCAGGAGGTGAAGAATGGGAGTTTGAAAATAGATGAGGATTTGGGCGATCGCTCCCGCCCCCCGATCGCACCAGATGATAATACAAATAGTGAGGGTTAGCTATGACTAAAGGATTGATTGATACCTCAACAACAGCGAAAAAGCAGATAACGCTCTTGCGGAATTTACTTCAGCTACCGATAGCGGAACGCAATGCTTTGTTAGCTCAACAAGTGGCGACGATAACAGAATATTTTCGCCTCGGTTCTGAGGAGATAGAATGGGTGGAGGACTATATAGAAAATGACAACTGGGATGACGAATAAAGAACCATTACGTGGGTAAATTTGGCTGGTACAATTTAATCCAACGATCGGGGATGAGATCCAGAAAAAACGTCCTGCTGTGGTTATCAGTGCTGATGGATTGGCGGGACTGAAAATTCGTCTGGTTATCCCGATCTCAGGTTAGAAATCAGCTTTTGTTACTATTCCTTGGATTGTGCAGATTGACCCCACACCGCAGAACGGTTTAACAAAGGTTTCTGCAGCGAACCCTTTGCAAACCATATCTGTTTTCCTGGAGCATTTTTCCGCACAAATGGGTGCTATTGAAGCAGAAAAGCTAGAAGCAATTGTGTTAGCATTAGCTCTGGTAGTTCAATCTACCTAAGTGCTCGCTATTTTCCCTATACTACTATTCCTGAAACAGTAGGGTGGGCATCACCTTACTCAGGCGATCCTATTGCGCAGCCGCTTCGCGATTGCTCTTTAGGATCGCCCCCCGATCGTACCGATCTGACGATGACGATCGCCCCCTGATCGCACCAGATGATAATACGAATAGCAGTTGTAGGTTGGGTTGAGGTTCCTTACCCAACGGTCCAGATGTTGGCGTCGATCTGGTTGGGTTTCCTCTACTCAGTGCGCGTAGCGCTACGTCAACCCAACCTACGAAGATCGTTCATTGAAATGCTCCCTTGCTCAACCTGGGAAGCTTGTTGCTGCTTAATTTCACGGAATTTTAGCACGAAAGGCGAGGGATGGCGATCGTACTCGGCTTCAGCTTTCAGACAATATTCTAACCAGTCTTTTACATACTTGCCTACAGTGTCACGATTTTCCAGATAGTACAAAATGGTAGCATAAACTTGCGCTAGACTGACTGTATAAAATTGCTGGCCGATCGCCTCTGCTGTCTGATTACAATAGATGTATTCGTAGAGGATATGCTCGATCCCAACCCGCGTACCTTTAACCCGAATATCTTCAGGACTTAGAAAACGAAAATAATCTTCTATCTGCATGGTGTTAATCCTCCTACTTTACTGCTTGCTAGTTATATAGGCGATATTTATTCGCCCCCCGATCGCCTCATCTCGTTGACGACAACTCTAATTCTGAATGAGCATAAATTGCATCATCATTTTCCACCTTCCCGAACAGTAACAGTTAATTCTAATCCGAGATGTTTGAGCCAATCTGCTAAACTATAAATAGCATCGCTGCCGCGTTTTTCCAACAATTCATCTAGTTTTTCTTCATGCAGTTTAGCTTGTTCTGGAGACATATACAATTCACCCAAAGCTGACACTACATCTTTAAGTGCTAGCAGCAGCAGTTCCGGTTCCGGGTCTTCTTCTTGTAAGATTGCCCAGAGATAACCCGCTGCTTCTACAGGTTCTTTGAGTGATTCAATCAGATATTCTTGGTAGCTTCTACTTTTTGGCATTTTCTATCTCCTGTAGTCTTCCCAATATTCGATCGCTTTGCGAATGTCTTGCTGTTGAGTGCTTTTATCTCCGCCACAAAGAAGAAGTACAATCCTAGTTCCGATTTGGACAAAATAGATTCTGTAGCCAGGACCATAGTCAATTCTGAATTCGCAAACTCCTGCTCCAACGGAACGATAGTCCACTAGATTGCCAAGAGCAATTCGCCTCAGCCTTGCCTTTATTATGTTTTTAGCTTTGGAATCTCGAAGGGCATTAAGCCACTCTTCAAAAGGACTTCTTTCATCGAGGGTCTGGTAGTTTTCGATTTCCAGTGGTTGTGCTGACATGATTTGATTATAGCTGATTATCCGCACCAAGGATAAGCGATCGCATTTTTTGATTAGATCGCCATGTGCTGCTAAACTATAAATGGTTCACTATAGGCGATCGCTCCTTTTCTTTTAATTTAGCTCAAGTCAATGCCTAGGAAGCGGTCCAAAAGTCGGGAACGCCAGACATGGCGCAGCACTAAACACCATATCAGTGCGATCGCACCTAAGAACAAATAGTCGATCGGGCTCAGCAGGGACAGCTCGAAAAATTCCCGCAGGGGCTTCACAGCCAAAATGATCCCATAGATCCCGATCAGGATCGAAGCGACGATCGAATAGCGCCAGTCCCCACTCAGGAGTTCGCCCCCTACCCATGCTCTCGTCGGAGGCTTGAGAAAAGGTATCAGCAGCAGCCCGCACAATACCAATATTGTCACCAGAGCGCTGCGGGGAACTGACAGCAGCCGATCGTCTAGCATCCATCCAGAGTGAGCAGAAGCCTGAAAAATTACAGCCACCAAGTAGCCCAGATATACCCCCAGAGCTACCAAGGTCAGGGTTAACATGGCTGGCAGGGTAAAATGAAGCAGCGATCGCATCAGGCTGCGCTGGGGTAGATGTCCCGGCTTTGCCCAAAGGGGAATGCTGAAGCTAGGCCACGCCAAGCCCAAAATCGTGACCACAGCGCTATGCTTGTTCAGCAGCGGAAAGGTGAAACTGACCAAACCCGTAGAAAAAATCAGCAGCGTCACAGAAAACACCCTCACCATGAACAGCTTCATCACATCCTGAATGCCATTGCGGATGCGCTGTCCTTCCTGGAAAGTATAGGGTAAAGTCCCAAAGGAATCCTTCAGCAGGACAATATCAGCTACATTCCGGGTAGCCTTACTGCCGCTTTCCATGGCAATGGCTAAGTTCGCCTGCTTGAGGGACAAGACATCGTTCACCCCATCCCCGATCATCGCCACGTAATTTCCCTGCTGGCGCAGAGTCTGTACTAGCTTAGCTTTTTGCTCGGGGAGGATCCGACCAAAGATCGTACCTCTAAGGGCCGCCTCGGCGAACTGGGCTTCATCCATCTGGGCCAATTCCGGTCCCGAGATAATTTCGGTTGGTTGGTTTAGTCCCATCTGTCTCACCAATGCCGCCACCGTTTGCGGGTTGTCACCGGAGATAATTTTCACCTCAATGCCTGCCTCAGCAAAGCGATCGAGAGTTTTGCGGGCTAAGGAGCGCAACTCGTCGCTGAAGCTGACTATCCCCAGGGGGGTGAGGTGTTCCGGTAAGCAGGGTTGGTCGGCAACATTGCCTATAGAGGTAATCCCAGCGCTGTAAACAAACAGAAGTACGCGCCACCCCTGTTCGGCTAATGCCTCGATCTGTGCTGTCAGTTCTCGGCTCTCCGGGACAGCAGCAGCCAGCATTTCCGGAGCCCCCAGCACGTAAACGCCGCCGCAGTCAAAAGCCAGGGCACTCCACTTGCGGGCGGAAGAGAAAGGAACCTCAGCTTCGACAACTCTGGTCCGTCCCGGACAAGCCTCACCAATAGCCTCAGTGGTGCGGTTTTTCGTGGTAGTGCTAGCGGCGTAATCACCCAAGAGTCCCCGCAGTTCCCTCTCGCTGATGCCAATAGGGTAAACAGCATCCAGCTTAATCCGGTTAGCAGTTAGGGTGCCAGTTTTGTCCAGACAGAGTACGTTCACATTGCTCAATGACTCCACTGCATTCGCCTGCTGGATTAGCACCTGCTGCCCTACCATCCGTAATGCCCCCAGGGTGTAGGCCATGATGATTGTCATGTACAGCCCGCTGGGCACTAACCCGGCGATCACTGCTGCTCTCTGTACGCCATCGGCAAAGGAGATGATATTGATTGCTGTCGGAATGGCAACTAAAATCCACAGAAAGCAGGCCACTAAGAGAAAAACCCGAATTATCAGGTTAATTTCCTGCTGAAGCGGAGTATGCATCTGGCGAAAGGCCCGGGCCCCGACTGTCAATTGATAAGCCCGACTCTGGGTGCCCACTTTTTCAGCCTCGCAGTAGGCACTGCCATTGACACAGAAGCTGCCAGAATAAACTGGATCTTTAGCTTGTTTAGGAATCAGGTCCGACTCGCCAGTCAGTAGAGACTCGTCCACCTCCATGGGCCCGGAACCAATGACCTGTCCATCCACCATAATCTGATCCCCCGGAGAGATATACAGTATATCTCCGAGTACAATTTCGCTCGGATCTATGCTTTGCTCTCGTCCAGAACGGATGACGGTCACTTTGGGGCGGAAGAGCAAGGCGATCTGATCCAGTTTGCGTTTCGCTGCCATCTCCTGAACTACGTTGACCACTACACCCCCCAGGATGACCACCACTACCAGGAATGCATCGCCGAATTGTTCCAGCTTAATCAGTACCAGGCCGATGGTCAGGAAAACCGCGTTGATGAAGGTAAACAGGTTCTCCCGCAGAATTTGGCAATAGGAACGGCTAGTTGATAACTTGACATTATTGCCCTGGCCCGCCGCACGGCGTGAGACTACCTCGCGATCGCTCAAACCTTGTAGACCCGACTTGTGCTTGACATCAGAGTTATTCATATCTAATGTGTCTGGGTGACGATTTATGTTTGACTAGCTCCATGCCGTTTAACCCTGAGAACCATAATTCATTGTTCCTCAATTGTCCTAATCGCGCAGCGTGGCGCAGCCATTCGCTTCTTTCGTCCATACCCCACATCACAAGAAAAGGCACACCCAGCCCCAAGAGCAAGTTTAGTCCCAACCAAGCCAGGGAAGTAGACTGGTTCCAACCGTGAATGAAAAAGCCCTGTTTGGTCATCGAGTACAGTGCATCCCACAGCAAATGCGCAGACATGCCTACAGATAGACCAAATGCCCCATCTCGCAACCATTTCCAGGCTGGCGACCTGCTGGGATGCATCCTCCACAAGCTAGTGAAGAGCAAACTGACTGGCAGCAACACAGAGTGAAACATCCAACTGCGGTGCAGCAGGAATCTCCATCTGGTCCAGTTATACAAAGGAATATCCCAATCTGGCACTGCCATAAAAAAGAGGTCACCAGACAAAACCGGGACATGCAGCTTGCGAAAAATGAACAAGCCACTTGCTCCCCAAATTAACATAACGAAGAACCAGATGGGATTAACTCGGCGCACCCCAGTTGGGGCGTAGCGTTCGGTCAGCTGCCAAAACCCCACAGCCACAGCTAGGCCAACCACAAAATGCATCAGCTTGTCGGTAGATAGGTACATAGGCCGCAATTTGTCTTATGGATTCAAGCTTACTGTACCCTTTGCTGATGCTGGATGGGTTGCCTAGGAGCTGAAAATGCCATCTTTTATTATACTCTATTATCAACTATTACTGTGACTTGTCCCACTATTATCAGTGTTTTCAGTCACATATAAGTTTTCCCCACCAAAGCTGACCGATATGGACCCCTAGGCCTGCCCCGCAATCTTGTCAGATTCACTCTCCGAAGATGAGAAAGAGGCGATCGATCGGATGCTGCGGTCTGTACGCAAAGGACGGATCTTGCTGGTAGATGAACTCTCGGCAGTGAACAACTACACCCCCAGGTGGTCAGGTTCAGATCTATAGGGACCGGTATTTATATGTGGGGCTGGTGTCTTTTGTTTTAAGGTAGAGTTCAAGGCACAAGACGATGTTACCAGTTAAACTGCTTCGCTGCGGCCTGTCTGACCTCTTCGAGCAAGTCGTGAGAACCAGCAAGTCGTGAGAACCAGCTGCATCACCAAAGCTGCTCGGGTCTCCTGTACTTATAGTGATAAGTACAACTTATATATACGCCAAATCAAGGGTTTCAGCCTTTTTCGACCACCTATTTTGTATCCGGCGATACATTTATCACCAAAAACCCAGGAGAGCCAGCTGCTCAATTTAGATGAGAAAGACACTACGAGACCCATGTGGCTTTCTGTACGCACAAAGGACGGATCGCGCTGGTAGATGAACTCTCGGCAGTGAAGAACAACCCCCACTGGGTGACCAGGTTGATCGCCATCAACTTAATCGGTTCAACCCACTATGATATTGATTCCGGGTGCATTTGTTGGCTATTTGACAATTGTTAATTGAGCAATTGTTAATTGAAAATTGAGAAAGGTAGATTTCTTTACGACCAACTGAAAATTGAAAATTGACAACTGACAACTGACCACCGACAACTGACCACTGAATTCATATCCATTCCCAAGAAGCCATTTGCCATTCGCTTCGCGGCCATTACGTTGCTTTTACCCTCATATTGGTGGTCATAAACGTTCCATTGCCCGAATATTGGGGAGTAGAGTCGGGAATGGGTGGAGTCGGTCCCTTCGGCGGTTGCATTGCTGGCACCATGACTTGAAACTTGGCCTTGAAGGTACTACCCTTGAGCAAAACTGCCTTGCCGCCGGATTTGGTTTTCTTGGCTTTTTGATTCCCGGCTAGAGAGTCGATCGTCAGGGTGCCTACACCGGGAATGCTATACACTGGTGTCATGTAGGCGCAGCCGGGGACGATGACTTTTTTCTCATCCCCATCCACACAAATCGGTTTCTTGTTAATTGTACCTTTGCCAGTGCCAGCAAGAATACCGGGTACTGGTACTACCGTTGCTGCTCCAAAGGTGGGGGTGAATAGGGCTTGGTCGCCCGTGGTTAAAATAAAATCAGCCATTGTGTCAGTTCCGTAGGGCGGGCGGATCGCCTGCCAGTCAGTGGTCAGTTCCGTAGGGCGGGCGGATCGCCTGCCAGTCAGTGGTCAGTTGTCAATGCCAGAATTTTCAGTTGGTCGTGAGTAGACTATAGCAAACGCGATCGCCCCATGTCAACCAAGCTGCCAGAGATGCATGCGATCGGGCCCGAGGACGCCACTACTGGGGATTCCTACTCAAACCTTAATTCATTATTAAAATTGCTGATCAATCGCCAATTCGGTAACAAAGAATACAGTTATTTCCTGGCTTAGCGTCATAAGATCGCCCTCTAGTCTCGAACAGGAGTAGAGTAGCAGGATGATAAGTAGAGTTAGTCGGCGTAAATTTATCTTATATAGTTCTGCCGCCCTGGGAACGAGCCTTCTCCTGAAAGCTTGCGGTGGTGATCTAAGTAGCAACTCAGATACTATCAAGGTGGGAATTCTGCACTCCCTCAGCGGCACGATGGCCATTAGCGAACAGAGTGTGGTGGATGCCGAACAGTTGGCAATTGAGGAGATCAACGCTGCTGGTGGGGTCTTGGGTAAGCAAATTCAGCCAATTGTCGAAGATGGTGCTTCTGACTGGCCGACCTTTGCGGAGAAGGCCAGAAAGCTGATCGATCGGGATAAGGTGGTGGCGGTTTTCGGTTGCTGGACATCGGCCAGTCGCAAGGCGGTGCTGCCAGTGTTTGAAGAGAAAAAACACATGCTCTGGTATCCCGTACAGTACGAAGGGCAGGAATGTTCCAATAACATCTTTTATACGGGGGCAGCACCAAATCAGCAAATTGAGCCTTCGGTGGATTGGTTGTTAGCAAATAAGGGCAAAAGGTTCTTTTTGGTGGGGTCGGACTATGTTTTCCCCCGCACCGCTAATACGATCATTAAGGCACAGTTGAAGGCCAAGGGCGGTACAACGGTAGGGGAAGATTACCTCCCCCTGGGTAACACGGAAGTTACAGCGATCATTACTAAAATTAGACAGGCCCTTCCTAATGGCGGTGCGATCTACAATACTCTCAATGGTGACAGCAATGTGGCATTCTTCAAGCAGATGCAAGGGGCGGGTTTAGGACCGGATAAGTATCCGGTGATGTCCGTGAGTATTGCTGAAGAAGAAGTAAAGGCGATCGGGGTTACCTACCTGAAAGGTCACTACGCGGCCTGGAATTATTTCCAAACTGTGAATACCCCTGCGAATAAGAAGTTTGTGGAGGCGTTTAAGGCTAAGTACGGTCAAAACCGGGTGACGAATGACCCCATGGAAGCGGCTTACATTGGGGTTTATATGTGGAAGCAGGCGGTAGAAAAGGCGGGGACTGCTGAGGATCTAGAAGCGGTCCGCAAAGCAGCTTACGGTCTGACTTTTGACGCGCCGGAAGGGAAGGTGACGATGACACCAAATCATCACCTTGCTAAATGGGTGCGAATTGGTAAGATCCGTGATGATGGGATGTTTGAGATTGTTAATTCCACTAAATCAGCTGTCGATCCCATTCCCTGGAATCAATTTGTGGCGGAAACGAAGGGCTTTGCTTGTGACTGGTCCGACCCGAATAAGGGCGGTAAGTATAAGGTTTGAATTGGCGGGTGGGCACCTTATATGTTGTGACTTGATAGAGTTACTCAAACCCTTATTACCCTCGTTCCCAGGGTCTCCCTGGGAATGAGAAACCCTTATTACCCTCATTTCCAGGGTCTCCCTGGGAATGAGAAGTCTGAGGCTCTGCCTCCTGTCAATTATTGAGACCTTGAGGCTGAGCCTCAACCGGAAGTGACCAGGGAGATCCTGGTCACTAGAGAAACCTTTATAAGGGAGGCAGGGGGGATCGGAATCTTGGCAACTGGTTCTGACCACGCCCGAATGGAGAATGGAGATGGGATGAAGCATTACTAAGATTAACAGCTAACAATTAATAGCATTTTTGTTAAATATATGATAGACTTGACTAGAGCATCGAGTAGAAACTAGAAACCGGGTTGGTTGTCAAGATGACAACGA
This sequence comes from uncultured Hormoscilla sp., assembly GCA_963921275.4. GTDB lineage: Bacteria > Cyanobacteriota > Cyanobacteriia > Cyanobacteriales > Desertifilaceae > Hormoscilla. Next base: position 2,086,351 of record OZ001293.3, read on the forward strand.
GATATCAATGCTTTTATCAGAGAAAGCCGGTTTCTTGACCGACGTTATAGGCACGGGTTCTCTCGGAGGCAGGAGCCTCAGAAGACCGTTACCAGGTAGAACCTGGGAACAAGAAGGTAGCCGTTTTTTCTAGATCGCAATAACAGAGAGGAGGAAAGTGGAATTACTGTTAGAAGGAATATTTAATGGGATTAGTATTGGGGCGGTTTTGCTGATCGCGGCCCTGGGTTTGGCGATCGCATTCGGGCTGATGGGGGTGATTAATTTAGCCCACGGGGAGTTGATGATGCTGGGGGCCTATACGACTTTTGTGGTGCAAAATGGCTTCAAGTTGCTGGGCGGTTCTCTGTTTGAAATTTACATTTTTGTGGCTTTACCGGCGGCTTTTCTCGTGGCAGCAGCAGTAGGTTTGCTGTTAGAAAGAGCGGTGATTAAATATCTTTACGGACGCCCTTTGGAGACCCTGTTAGCAACTTGGGGGGTGAGTCTGATTTTGCAGCAGTTTGTCCGCAGTGTCAGCTGGCAGATGGTGATTGGCATTCTGCTGTTTTGCTTGCTATTTTGGGGCGGGTTATGGATAATATCTCGCCAGCGGTCAGATTTCGCTCGCATTCGCAATTGGGTATTATCGATCGTGTTACCATTGTCGGCGGGAATAGCAGGGGCGACGGCGGCTTTGCTAGGGCAGGTTTTTAAGTTGGCAGTCACTCAACCTTGGTTTGGGGCCCAAAATGTGGACGTGACGGCACCGGAATGGTTGCGGGGTGGCTTGCTACTGCCCCTCGGAAATAATTTTCAACTGTCTTATGTGAGGCTGTTTATAATTGGGCTCACGGTCCTTTGTATTGTCGGCATTTATCTGTTCTTGCAGCGATCGTCCTGGGGTTTGCGGATCCGGGCGGTGACCCAAAACCGCAGCATGAGTGCCTGTTTGGGCATTCCGACTAATAAGGTTGACGCCCTGAGTTTTGCCTTGGGTTCGGGGTTGGCAGGGGTGGCGGGTTGCGCTATCAGTTTGCTGGGTTCTGTGGGACCAAATACGGGACAAAATTATATCGTGGATGCTTTTATGGTGGTGGTTGTAGGGGGCGTGGGAAAACTGGTGGGCAGCATTGTGGCGGCGATCGCGATCGGGACGACTAGCTACTTGATCGGTTCTGGTACAATTGCTTTAATGGTAACGGAGATTAAGCCTCTGACTGATTTCTTGACTTTCTTTGCTACAACCAGTATGGCCAGGGTGATGGTATTTGCCCTGATAATTGCTTTTCTGCAAGTTCGCCCCGCTGGCATGTTTCCTCAGAAAGGTCGGACTGTTGATGCTTAGAGCCTAATATAATGCTAGATTTAGTTTTAGGGAAAGGGATTAGAAAAAAGGGCCAAGGCCGCAAGCTATTGCTGATGGAGATGGCAGTGGTGGCGGCGATCGCCTTGCTGCTAATCTTAATTATGCCAGTGATGCTGTCGGAGTTTCGCCTGAACTTGCTGGGGCGTTTTCTGGCTTTGGCGATCTCCGCCCTGGGCATTGACCTGATTTGGGGCTATACTGGTATGCTAAGTCTGGGGCATGGGGTCTTCTTTGCCTTGGGCGGATATGCGATCGCTATGCACATCAAGCTGGAAATACCGGCGGATGCGGCCACGCAACTGCCAGAATTCATGAGTCTGTACGGAGTCACGGAATTACCCTGGTTTTGGCAACCATTTGACTCCTTTTTCTTTGCTACCGCTGCTGTGGTCATTATTCCAGCTATCCTGGGGGCAATTCTGGGCTATCTGGTATTCCGCAACCGCATCCGGGGAGTTTATTTTTCCATTCTCACCCAAGCGGCAACTATTGTGTTTTTTAACTTCTTCAACGGTCAGCAAAAATTAATTAACGGCACTAATGGCTTAACTTCTTTCAAAACTCTTTTGGGTGCCACAGTCAATGACTCCAAAACTCAGTTAGCATTCTATGCTATCACAGTGCTGTTGCTGGCCGTAACCTATGCTTTATGTCGCTGGCTGACGAGTGGACGCTTTGGACGCTTACTGGTGGCAATTCGGGATGATGAAAGTCGCGTGCGTTTTACTGGTTACAACCCGACTGGCTATAAGGTTCTGGTATTTGCGATCTCCGCTGGGTTGGCCGGACTAGCGGGGGCGATGTTTACCCTGCAAACTGGGATTATTTCTCCGAAAGCAATGGATATTGCTTTCTCCATTGAAATGGTAATCTGGGTAGCAGTGGGGGGTCGCGCTAGCTTGGTGGGTGCGGTTCTGGGTACCCTGATTGTTAACTATGGTAAAAGCTTGTTGTCCGAACAGTTTCCCCAAGTGTGGCTGTTCTTTCAGGGGGCTTTATTTTTGCTGGTCGTGACTGTACTTCCTAATGGTGTCGTTGGTTGGTTGCGCTTTCAGGGCCTGGAGAAAGTGCGATGGCACCTTTTAGGGAAGCAAGTAGTAACCTATCCCAGTTTAGAGTCAGACCCAGAAGTGCAGCGGGAACGGGAATTATTAGAAAATGATACAATAGATGATTGAGAATGTCCAATTGTGAGTCGCGTGTGGGTTGAGAAACCGCAGGGGGTTCAAACCCCCTGCTAATAGCTTAAGTCGGTTAAAACCGACTAAAAACCATAAAGTCGGTTTGGGTTGAGAAACTGGAATGGGGGAAAATTCATAGGGCGCACCCGCACTAACACCCCCACCGTTACTAACACTTGCTCCAAAGGCAGCTTCTCCAGCGACGGTGGCATTTATATCTCCGTGATTACTGAATAATGTTAAGTCTAAGGGGGCTAAGGTGGTTTTCGCTGGTTAGTGAGCTTATCCCATGAATAGACCAACCCTGTGGTGTGAGCGCATTCCGACTGCATCGGACCGGGGCACAGGGTCGCGCGTGTCAATAACGCGATCGTCGGAACTGATAATCTGTCCTAGCCGTGCTTCTACATTATCGGGAGTGTCTGGTTCTGGTGGCATCAGCATCATCATCTGGGCGTGAGCTGTGCTTCCTGACGAGCACTTCTGTTGCTTGTTACCACGCTATTATCCTAGGGATAACCAGTTTGGTTATCCCGAATGAGTGATTATGGCACTTGAGGCGATCGGCTGTCAAGGGTTTGTTCGCGTTTGCCTGGACCGAGACAGTCGCAAAGCATTTTCACACAAGGCTTTGCGGCTTTTGTAAAGTTTTATTAATGTTGTCAACTAGCACCGGTGCTAGCACCGGTGCTTGCTGCGCATCCAGAAAATTTCCCTATCAAAAACGATGTCGAGACCTTGCTTACACCAGGGCCGGAGGTGTGAGCCTATGCCTCAGAGACTCATCACCGGTGCATAGGCAAAGATTTACATGCTTATGGCTTGCTGGATACCTAATACCTCTACAAAATGCGAGTGCCTGCCGGTTCCTTCTACTTCAGTAACCGGCTAATTACTACTATTTACTGAGCAAAAATACTAATGCTGTTTACTGCCGGTGAAACGCTTTCAGAAAAAAGGTTGATTTTTTTCGCCTGGATGAAGGGAACTTGACAAACGTGCATGGGTATGCAGTGCGGCAAAAATAGGTGGATGTTTTTTGCAAAAAGGTGGATAAAGGTGGATTGTCATTCAAAAATGAGCTGGGCTATATTGGGTACAAGCTCAAATAAGCGGGCTGCTAAGGGCAGTAAACAGGTCACAGCAATGATTTCAGCTTTTCGGCTGGATTGTATTCTGTGAGGAATTCGCACTCTCCAGTTCCGCATGGTTGAGTGTGGGAATACTAAAACGGTTAGCAAAGTAGTCAATCTCAGCGTGCCGGAGAATAAGTGCTTTCGAGTCCTTTCGGGCAACCATTACCATGACTTATAGAGATGTTTTGCTCCCCTTAAACCTCAAAGGCGATCGCAATATCTGCGTCGCTGTCCTTGACGGTCCTGTCGATCTCGCTCACCCCTGTTTCCAAGGAGCCGATCTGACCGTGCTTCCCACCTTGGCTCCTACGGCTGCCCGTAGTGACGGCTTTATGTCCGCGCACGGCACCCACGTTGCCAGTATTATTTTCGGTCAACCGGAAACTAGCGTTCGAGGTATCGCTCCCCAGTGTCGGGGGCTCATCGTCCCCATATTTTCCGACGATCGCAGGAGGACAACCCAGCTCGATCTAGCTCGGGGTATCGAGCGGGCTGCCATTGCCGGAGCCCACGTTATCAACATCAGCGGCGGCGAACTCACCGATTTTGGCGAGGCGGACGGGTGGCTCGAAAATGCTGTTAGCCTGTGTCGGCAGAAAAATATTTTGATCGTAGCTGCGGCAGGGAACAACGGCTGCGACTGCCTGCACGTTCCCGCCACCTTACCCGCCGTATTGGCCGTAGGCGCAATGGACGAGCGCGGGCATCCCTTGGACTTTAGCAACTGGGGATCTTCCTACGAGCAGCAGGGCATTCTCGCTCCCGGTGAAAATATTTTGGGGGCCAAGCTCGGTGGCGGCACAGAACGCCTCAGCGGCACCAGCTTTGCAACCCCAATTGTTTCCGGCGTCGCCGCCTTACTGCTGAGCAAGCAAGTTCGCCGGGGCGAAACCCCCGATCCCCAAAAGGTGCGCCAAGTGTTGTTGCAGAGTGCTTTGCCCTGCGACCCCGAGGTGCCCGAAGCGACCCGCCGCTGTCTGGCCGGGAAATTGAACATCTCTGGAGCTTTCACTTTACTGACAGGAGGAAATATGTCTGAAGAAGTCACGAACGCTGCCGTTCCCAGCGTAGAAGCGTCGGGGAACTGTGGATGCGGCGGTGGACTCGTCACTGCCGATACCACTACCGAGTCCGGTCTGGTGCCGGAGCGGTCGGTGTTCGCTGCGACGAGTCCCGCTGCTATCGAAGCTGCCGGCAGCCTCGACCCCCAGCCCGTTCCATCGCCCACCCAACCCCCCGTACAAATGCCAGTCCAATTCCCTACACAAACACTCTCTATGACAACCAATCAAGTTACACCCAGCCAAGCCCCCAGCGAACTTGCTAACAGTCAGTTCGTCTATGTCCTAGGAACTTTGGGCTACGACTTCGGCACCGAAGCTCGCCGCGACACCTTCAAGCAACTCATGCCGCCCTTTGAGTTTGCTGGTAATATGGTTCCGGCCAACCCCTACGATGCCCGTCAGATGGTGGACTACTTGGCTGGCAATATCTCAGAAGCGCGATCGCTGATCTGGACCCTTAACATAGAACTGACCCCGGTCTATGCCATTGACCCAACCGGTCCTTTTGCTTCGGAAACCTACCACGCCCTTCAGGAACTGCTCGAAGGTCAAATCCAAGCGGAAGATAATGAAGAATACGTTGAGCGTGTCAGCATTCCCGGTATCTTGACCGGGCGATCGGTTAAGCTCTACTCCGGTCAAGTTATCCCGGTTGTTGAACCCCAAAGCACCCGCGGTCTCTACGGTTGGAAGGTTAATAACTTGGTAAATGCTGCCATGGAGGCAGTTCGCGCTGAAGGAGGGGATGCAGGGGAAGAGCGCATTCGCCAAACCTTGGATGGCTTTCTCAACCGCATCTACTACGATCTGCGCAACTTGGCAACCACTTCCCAAGACCGGGCCCTCAACTTTGCCGTTACCAACGCCTTCCAAGCTGCCCAAACCTTTAGCCAAGCGGTGGCGGTGGGCATGGAACTCGACAGCGTTACTGTGGAGAAAAGTCCCTTCTGTCGCCTAGATAGCGACTGCTGGGATGTAAAGTTAAAGTTCTTCGACCCAGAAAACAACCGTCGTGCCAAGAAGATTTACCGATTTACCATTGATGTGAGCGATCTGGTTCCAGTTACTATGGGAGAAGTTCGTTCTTGGTCTTCTCCTTACTAAGAAACAGCCAAATATTAGTGTAAGTAAAACAAACTGTGCTTTCACTAAAAAAGTTACTCAACTTATTTACTATATTGTGGAGAATCCCGAACTATGCGACTTCCGCTACTGTCTGCCCCTGTAAAACGCCCTCATTTCATCCAGCCTGCTCTATGTGTAGATGTTGAGAATGGCCGTGTTAAAGATTTGCTACATATTCGCATAGATCTTATGCACGGTGCTAACTATAATGACCCGCCAGCCTTTGCCAACCGCAGTTTCAACCAAGTGATGCACTCAAGTGCCAGCAATGGCTGGGGCGGGTTTGCCAGTAGTATGGGACGCTTATTATGACTCAAGAAACGGAAACTCTATGGCAAATAGGTAAACCTGGTAAAAGAGGTCAGGAGTTTGTGCAAGCAGGTGGCTGGCAAGCTGAATTTACTTATGTTGTTGGGTCTGATGAGGATGGGGTCGAGCCGGGAATCGCTTCCCGACCCTCCCTTGAGGAACCGGACTTGCGATTTTCACCGCATCCGGCTACTGGGTACTAGGCCCTTTTCATAGGTAGACTTAATAGGAATTACTTCCGTTAGCCCTTGCCGCCTGTCTTTTCTTCCCTTTCCTGGTTTAGCGAGTGGTTGTTCTGATAACCGTTAGTATCACCATTTTCAAGTCAGTTTTACCAGTTATCCATACCTTATCCTCCACTTGCGTTTCGGATTAGTTCCGTGGCTTTTTAGGATTACTCATTCCAGCAGCTTCCTAGTATCACCGACCCACGTCAGCGCTGGCTACCCAGCATCATCTACATTACTGTAGATGTTATCCCAGGAATTACCCCGGGCATTCGCTTCTTGGGCCATCCCTCCCCCCGTGGCTTGCGCTTAACATCTAACTTGTCCTGATGGACAGCACACGAGAGGTTACTTCGTTCCCTAACAACATTTCGCGATACCTTTAGGTCCACACTATACCCCGGGAGCTATTTGAGTACTATATTAGCCAGAGTCTAAAACTAATACTAGCTACCATTTCCTTTTTAGGCCAGCGCATATAGCCTTATTTCGCTGGTTCCTTATAACGAGGCTTGCACATGTTTGCCTGCTCTAACCTTGGATATCTTTCCTAGCGGCGTCACCGGCTTAGGCTGCCAGTTATCCTACATTTGAGTCCTCGCTTAGCACCACGATGATGTCGCTTCGTAGCACCGAGGACCGGTGTCACCCCCGTACCTGGGGGGAGGGGAATTTAACCCCCATGCGGTCAGAGTTCCCGGCTAATGAAACCGGGCTAGCGTTCCGTGTTTGACCACGTTAGGCTAGAACGAATCGCACAGACTCAATAAACCTACCCCATATGCCGCCATTGCTGTTGGTTCCAGGTCGCAAGACGAAGCAAAAGCGATACGGGAAGCAGATTTTTGCTACAGATAAACTAAACATCCAATTTACCCTAGCCCAGGATTATAATGCCGAGGAACTCACGCTTTTTTACGACTTTTTGGGCTCTGAAACTGACACCCTGTTTGTAGATGGCGAGCCAGTGACGAAACTCGTAGGAGTCGGTAAAGACAAGCTGAAGCAAACTCAGATTACTTTACCCGCTCTGAGCGCAGGGGAACATACCCTGACCATCACCACCTCTGGTGGGAAGGGAGATGGCAGACATTGGATTGACTACCTGAAGCTCGAGGGGATTGTCGCTCCTCAGCAACCAGAAACATCAAAGGAGGAAACTATGGTTAATAAAAAGCCTACCGCAAAATCTCAAACGGCTGAGAAGAAAAAGTCTTACGTCATGACTTCTACGACGGGTATGCAAGACTAATCTTATTGGTCGCTCCACGTCCGCGATCGCTACGGGGAAGAGGCGAAAAAATATGAACGCGATCCCAAACCTTTCCGACGAGGGCGGATTTGGGCTTAACTCTAAGGCTACCTCTTTTTAGTGATTTTGTATAAACGTACATCCTCGCCCGATGACGAACGAAAGATTGCTTCCTTTGTCAAAACTTACTTAACTTATTAGTCACAAACCTTCGCTTTATGCAAGCAACCACGCTCCAAATTAAGCCCCACTTTCACGTTGAGATAATTGAGCCAAAGCAAGTGTATCTTCTCGGCGAACAGGGCAACCACGCTCTCACCGGGCAGCTCTACTGCCAAATTCTGCCTTTCTTAAACGGCGAATACACCCTAGAACAAATTGTTGAAAAGCTCGACGGGCAAGTTCCGCAGGAATATATCGACTTCGTACTCAATCGTCTGGCGGACAAAGGCTATATAACTGAGGTGGCTCCAGAACTATCCCTGGAAGTGGCAGCATTTTGGAGCGAACTGGGAATTGCTCCTTCTGTGGTGGCAGAAGGGCTAAAGCAGCCAGTGGTGTTGGCAAGGGCGGGCAAGGGCATTAGTGACTGGGTTTTGGCTACGCTCGCGGCAGCTCTGGAGGAAGCTGGCATTCATGTGTCAGATCCAAAGGCAGGGGATTCTACTGCCCAGCTTAAGGTCGTGTTGACCGATGACTATTTACAGCCGGAACTTGCAGCGATCGACAAGCAGGCGTTAGAGCGCCAACAACCCTGGCTGCTGGTTAAGCCTGTGGGCAGTATCCTCTGGTTGGGACCGGTGTTCGTTCCTGGGGAAACCGGATGTTGGCACTGTCTTGTCCATCGATTGCGAGGCAACCGCGAAGTTGAAGCATCGGTATTGCAACAAAAACGAGCGCTGCAGGAGCGCAACGGTCAACATGGGAATGGTAGAGTGGGTTGTTTGCCCACAGCACGGGCAACCCTACCTTCTACCCTACAAACAGGGTTAAAGTGGGCTGCCACCGAGATTGCTAAGTGGACGGTCAAACGGTACGTCAACGCCAAAGCACCGGGAAAAGCTCGTTTTCCCACTCTAGATGGCAAGATATTTACATTCAACCAGACGATTCTGGAGTTGAAAGCTCATCCTCTGAGCCGACGGCCGCAATGTCCGACCTGTGGAGATCGAGAAATTCTACAACGGCGTGGTTTTGAACCTCTGAGACTAGAGTCGCGCCCCAAACACTTCACCTCCGATGGCGGTCATCGCGCCATGACCCCAGAACAAACGGTGCAGAAATACCAACACCTAATCGGGCCGATAACTGGGGTGGTGACAGAACTGGTGCGAGTTTCTGACCCTGCCAATCCCTTGGTGCATAGCTACCGGGCGGGGCATAGCTTTGGTAGTGCTATGTCTCTGCGGGGGTTACGGAATACCCTACGCTACAAGAGTTCTGGTAAAGGCAAGACCGATAGCCAATCTCGGGCGAGTGGGCTTTGTGAGGCGATCGAGCGCTATTCGGGCATTTTTCAGGGAGACGAACCCCGCAAATGGGCAACTTTGGCTGAATTAGGAGACGTGGCGATTCATCCAGAACAATGTTTGCACTTTAGCAACAGGCAGTATGAAAACCGGGATGCGCTCAACGCTCGGCAGCAGCCTATCGGTGGATTCCCAATCGGTTTGATGCCAGTCAATCCATAGACTGGACGCCCGTATGGTCGCTGACGGAGCAGAAGCACAAATACGTGCCCACTGCTATCTGTTACTATAACTAACTCAAGTTGCGACCTATAAAAATTGGATACAAAAAGCTATGATAAAGAGAATTATTTTCAACTCTAATCCCTTAGATGTAACAGCATGAATTGACTTGGGAAACAAATTGGTGATTCGACTAAAACAGGTTTCAACTTGTTTTCTTGTTACTTTTTGTATATATTCAAAACAAGAAGATTCTTTTCTTTTTGAGTTCTTTTTTCGCAAAGGTTTTAACATTATACTTGACGACTCTTTTAGTAAATCCTCTAATTGATAATCATTATAAGCTTTATCTCCATAAACTATTGAATTTGATGGTAAGTCAAAGCCAAAAGATTGCAAAACTTTAACATCATTATAACTACCAGGATCTAGATAAAATTCTATTGGCTTTCCATTTTTGTTTACCAACATATGAACTCTTAATCCATAAAAATAACGTTTTTTACTGGCAATATACCCTCGATATTCTTCCTTGTTATAAATTTGGCATCTATCAATCCTAATATTATCACATACTGGCACCGGGAAACTATCAAGAATATATTCTTGACCCGGATTGAGCTCTTTAAATGTTTGAGCTATAACTTGGAAGAAAAACATCCAAATTGGTTCCTCAATATTGTGTAATCGACGATTGAACCTACTTTTACTTAACAGATTTTTTATATACTTGTGTTGGACCATAAATTGACAAGAGCGATCGTGGTGTCCTCCGAAAAAATATGCAGCAACTAATCCGACTGTCATCACTTCGGCATTGTTCATTTTTACTTGTGGATCTTCTTTTATATTTAACGCTTTTAGTAGCTCGTCACAAAGAACAAAAATTGTTGTAATCATATCTTCCATCATCTACATCCCCCAGCAATTAACTATTATTTTAGTACATTATAACCTATAAACAGCCAACCCGCCGTCTAGCACAAAAAAAATATAATTTTGTATCAAAAGCTACGAAATATCCCAAATATCTGTAAAGTCTAAGTGGGTAATTCATATTTTTTTTAATAGGTCGCAACTTAGGTTATAACTACCCGCTGCCTCCGGCAGATCGCTTCTGTAAGGCTGATTCCAACGGAAACGCAGCAGGGAACTCCCTGGAAGAGGCAATTTTGCAAGGGTTTATGGAACTGGTGGAGCGCGATAGCGTAGCCCTGTGGTGGTATAACTGCCTGCGCCGTCCGGAAGTGGACTTGAGCAGTTTTGAGGAGCCATATTTTCTCCAGTTACAGCAGTTCTACCGCACCAAAAATCGCAAGATGTGGGTGCTGGATTTGACGGCTGACTTAGGGATTCCCGCCTTTGCAGGTTTATCCCGGCGCACGGTGGGTAGCTCGGAGCGGGTCTCAATCGGTTTTGGAGCGCACCTAGATCCTCAAATTGCCATCCTCCGGGCTCTAACTGAGGTCAGTCAAGTTGGGCTAGAGCTTGATAAAGTCCCTGACGAGAAACTTGATAGGGAGTCAAAGGACTGGATGTTGGAGGTGACTTTAGAGACTCATCCCTGTTTGGCTCCCGATCCCTCCCAGCCTCGGAAAACTGCCGACGATTACCCGAAGCGCTGGAGCGATGACATTTATAGAGATGTCATGGATTGTGTGGAGATGGCCAAAGTTGCCGGACTAGAAACCTTAGTGCTAGACCAGACGCGATCGGACATCGGCTTGAACGTTGTCAAGGTAATTATACCGGGAATGCGAACGTTTTGGTCGCGGTTTGGTTTGGGGCGACTCTACGATGTCCCCGTGAAGCTTGGTTGGCTGAAGGAGCCTCTAGCTGAAGCACAGATGAACTCTACGAACATCCCATTTTAAGAATTTTCAAGTTTGGGGGCAACAGGCTTCCCTACGTGCCGGATGTTGCCCCAGTAGGCTTCTTCTCAAATGAAGAAGGGGAATGACCCACCCGAACGGGTCAATAAAGCAAAAAAAGACAACCAATGAGGTTTTTTTCAATGGACAAGAAAAACATTCTGCCCCAACAAGGCCAACCCGTCGTCCGCTTGACTGCTGGTAAACTCCCCAGCCACTTGGCCGAACTCTCTGAAGAAGCTCTCGGCGATGCTGGTGTTGGTGCATCTTCCAGCAGTTGTATCTGCGCCTATGATGGTGTTGATGCATCTTCCAGCAGTTGTATCTGCGCCTATGATGGTGTTGATGCATCTTCCAGCAGTTGTATCTGCGCCTACGATGCTGAGTAAGCGTAAGGATATATGGCTAATACAAAGTCCGCCTCAAAAGATTAAAAGCCAATCCCAAAAGGGATGCAGCAGATCTGGGTAGTTAACCTACATAAGCCGGATTTGGTATTAGATAGCTATAGAAGACGAGGTTAAAGATAGCCAAGTCGCTGAAACGTTCTTTTGAGTTTTGTGGGTGCAGGCTGTTCTCCTCTACCCTCGTCTTCTTTTATTTCAGTTGTTAAATCCTTACTTACTAAGATTCAAGATTATGAACCTAACTTCAATACTTAAACATAATCGTCTCGCAGACCGCCGTCTTCAGTTTATGCGTGCCCATCAAGATGCTTTTGATGTGGAGGCAGCTTTCCCTCTGCCTATCTTTGAAGAGGCAATGCTTGAGATAGAGGGCGCTTGTGGATTTGAATGCTCTTGCAAAGTTGAAGCTGGCCAACTGCTAGCAGGGCGTTTTGAGATTTGTAATGATGTGGTAAAACCTTGGCCGGGATCCCTAACCCATGCAGTTAAGCTATTGGATCGGATTGAAAATCGGTTGGGCGTCCGCCTTAATCGTGACCTGTTCGAGCAGTTTGTAGCAGTACATCTTGGCTCTGGCAAAATCGATACTAATAGTATCGGCATTCACTTGGGTTCAAAGCAGGAAGATAACAGTATAATAATATATATCTATCTCAATTACGATCGAGATCCTGAAGAATTGGTAAGAACAGCGATCGCTCTCGATGGGGGTTACTACTCAGATGAATTGAGACAGGTTCTAATGAGAGATACCATGCTCATCGGCTTTAAACTTTTTTTTGATGGTCGCAGTCATGTGGAGCTATGTCCTTGTGCTTCAGCAAAGCCTGGAAAATTGGGAAACAGAGGGAAGTATCTCATACCCTACATCCAAAAGCACTTTTCAGCAAAGGTGAATTACCTGTTTAGAGTTTCATCTATGGTGATGACAGGCTTTTCTAAAGCCTGTGTAAAACCAGTATACTGGTTTTACTTCGCCAACATCAAAGACATCTTAAAATATGTTTCATTTAATAGCTTAGGAGATCGGATATATAATTTTTGTCAGAGTCAAAGTTGCATTACATTGTCTGCTGTAGCAGTTGCAGAGCAAGAGTTAGAGAAGAATAGGTTAGAAAATTTTTGTTTTTACTACAATCAACGTGACGAATGCCAACCGCATCCAAGTCCAGATTGGGACTTTTCTTGAAAACAAGATTCGGTAATTATATATTAATTATCTATTGCCATGATTGCTCATCCCTTTGCAGTTTCCCTCAACCCCGATATCCAAGTTCTCGGAAACTGAAAATGCAATTGTATGAGCCGGTATTTTCAGATAAATTTGTAAATCACCTTAAGATTACATCTCTAACTTCTATGTTTCAACATAATCGTCTCAAAGACCGCCGTCTCCAGTTTCTGCGTGCCCATCAAGATGCTTTCGATGTAGAGCCAACTTTTATTCTTTCGCTCTTTGAAGAAGCAGTATTGGGAATAGAAGGGAATTGTAGTGTCGAACCCTTTTGTAATGTTGAAAAAAATCGGTTGTTTGCAGCAGACTTTCATGTTTCTAATGAAGGACATACATGGCCAAGATCTTTGACTGATGCTGTAAAGTTCTTGGATCGAGTTGAAACTAAAGTAGGCGTTAAACTCAATCGCGATTTGCTCGATCGGTTTGTGGCGGTACACATTGACTCCCATAAAATAATAAACAACACGATTGGAATCGACCTAAGACAGAGAAACGAGGATTCTTGCATCAAGGTATTTATGCACCTTGATTATGAAGAAGAGGCTGGAGAATTAGTGAGGACAGCGCTCGCACTTGATGGAGGCAGCTATTCGTCTGAATTACTACAGGTATTACTTAAAAGCACTATTGTCATTGGGTTAATATTTTCCTGAATGGCTACAGTGATGTAGAGCTGTGGCCAGCTTGTGTGGGAGAGCAATATGAAGGTCGTAAATTGAATCGAGGCAGGTATTTGAAAGATTATGTTCAGAAATTCTTTTCTACTAAAGTCAATTCTCTGTTAAGAGAATCGGCTGTATTGGCAGTCATTTTTTCTAAAGCGAAGAAGGCAGAGCCAATTCTAGCATTTCATTATGAAGATATTAAAGACATACGAAAGTATTTCTCATTCAACAGTTTAAGCGATAGAATTTACAGCTTTTTTCAGACTCAAGATTGCATCAATGGTCCTGGTGTGAATGTGACGGAGTTGGAATTAGAAAAAGATCGATTGGAAAATTTTAGTTTGTTTTATAATAAACGCGATAACTGTCAGCCTATGCCTTTTCTTCAAATGCCGATTGATAATCAACGTTTCGTTAGGCTTATGCTTCAAGTGAATTAAATGAATAAAACTTTGTTATAACATCCTCTCAAGTCTTCTTAACGTCGAATTATGTGCTATTCTGAAAGCTTATCAGATAGCTACTACTATCAAAGTACTCACCTAATTATCGCTTCCCATTATCCATAACCATGAGCAGCCACCCCTTTGCTATTTCCCTCAACCCTGATATCCAAGTCACAAGCACCGGAAAACATTACACTCTGCACTCGGCAGAGTCAGAGCCAACCGCTTTGCTAAGCTTGGCCACAACACCGGGAATGGATATGGCTCTCGATCGCCTCAAAGCAGGCAGCACGACCACCGAATCGCTCGTGCAAACCTTAGCCGAACTTGATGGTCGCGCAGCCGGGGAACAGTTCGCACTGACGCTACAACAACTGGACGAGCAAGGTTGGTTGAGTTACGCCGTATTGCCCCTGGCAGAGGCGATCCCCATGGTAGAATCCGCCGAGTTGAATCTTCCGGGCACTCCCCACTGGATGGAAACGGGTGTCACTCTCTCCCGCTTTGCCTACCAACATCCCTACGAAGGCACAATGGTGTTGGAGTCGCCCCTCTCCAAGTTTCGAGTAAAGCTCCTCGACTGGCGAGCGAGTGTGCTTCTAGCTCAACTCGCCCAGCCCCAAACTCTCAGGACAATTGCACCACCGCCCTACCTGGGACCGGAAACCGCCTATCAGTTCCTCAACCTGTTATGGGCAACGGGGTTTCTGGCGAGCGATCGCGAACCGGCTTCACTTCAACTTTGGGATTTCCATAACCTGCTGTTCCACAGTCGCAGCCGCTTGGGTCGCCATGACTACCCAGTTATGGACTATGATATGGAACACTGGTCAGATTTCCCGGCAGTGAAGCCACCCACGAGTGACAAAATTGTGCCCCTGTCGCGTCCGAACTTGGAGGCATTGAGGTGTAACGATGCCACCCTGACAGAAGCGATTGAAACGCGGAAATCGCTAAAAGGAGAATATGACGACAATAATCCGATCGCGATCGAGCAACTGGGAGAACTTCTTTATCGCACTGCCCGTGTCAAGAAATTGCTTTCTCCACAGGAGTGTTTGGGCAAATTTTGGCAGAAAGAAAAGCTGTATTTTGAAGAAGCAGGTATAGACTATGGCGAGTTGACCCGTCGCCCTTATCCAAGTGGCGGGGCAATGTATGAATTAGAAATTTATCTGATAGTACGGCTTTGTCAAGGGTTGACTCAAGGAGTGTATCACTACGACCCACTGAATCACCACTTAGAGCAGATTTTTGAATTTTCACCGGAGGATGATATCTTAGCTACATCAGGTTATGGGGTATGGCATAAATTTGGTCATCCACCACAGGCTATCTTAGTGATTACGGCACGGTTCGGTCGGCTATTTCGTAAATATCGCTCTATCGCTTATGCGCTAGTGCTTAGGCACGTTGGGGTATTGCAACAAAATCTTTACCTAGTAGCAACTAATATGGGTCTAGCTCCCTGTGCTGGAGGAACAGCAGATAGCGATGCTTTTGCTCAAGTGGCTGGTCTAGACTATCTGGAAGAATCGGCTGTCGGAGAGTTCGTACTGGGCTCGTTGCCCAATGTCAAAGCAAGTGGGATTGAATCCATTGAGGTGGATGGCTTAGAAGGGTCTGCCGAGGCGAACTTATCAGCGAGTTCAACTGAAATTGATGGGGTTGAACCCGAGTCCCTGGAAGCAGAAATGTTGGCAAATGAGGTTGAACCCAACGGGTTCGTGGCGGAAAATCAGGGGGCGGAGGCGAGGGAGGTTCTGGGAAATACTTCGACACGAGTTGAGGAAACTGAGGCTGAGGCAGTTGCGTTGGATGTTTCAGAGGGGCTAACCGAGACTCTAGACGCATCAACTCATATAGCAGATTCGGTTGACTTATCTGGGTCAGCCCCATCTCCATTCGAACCAATAGCATCAGAGGTTTTGGCTAGCGAAGTGGAATCGGGTGTTGCAGAGGATGAAATCGAACCTGCGGATGCTTCGGCTGGCGAAGTCGAGAGTTCTGCAACCAAACAAAAGGTGGCACTCCACCCCCACGATCTCGACGATCGCATCCCTGGTCTGGCTGACCTCCACAACCAAACCCTGGGCGACCCTCAGATTACCATTGTGATTCTAGACGGCGACCCAGACCACACATTGTCCTGTTTTGAAGGAGCCGAAGTTTCTAAGGTTTTTCCCTACTGGCACGAATCCGCAGAACCGATCGCCCCAGAAGATTATGCAACCTTCCAAGGTATCCGGGACAAGGGACTGAAGGGCAAGGAGAAAGAAGAAGCTCTCGAAGCTGCTATCCCAGAGACCAAGAACCGCGTCGAACTCAATGACCATGCTTGTCATGTCACCAGCAATATCGTTGGTCAAGAACACAGCCCCGTGTTCGGTTTAGCTCCTCGCTGCCGGGTGATTAATATGCCCCACGATGCCGTAATCAAGCCAGACAATGGCATCGCTTTGAGTGGCTACAGTGAAATGTTGTCGCCTCTGAATATAGCCCGTGCTCAAGAGTTGGCGTTGGAGTTGGGCGCAAATATCATTCACTGTGCCTTTTGTCGCCCCACCCAAACCAGCGAAGGGGAAGAGATCCTCGTCCAAGCCATCAAAAAATGTCAGGACAACAACGTTTTAATTGTCTCGCCCGCAGGAAACAATGCAAACGAATGCTGGTGTCTGCCTGCTGTTCTACCGGGAACCCTGGCGGTGGGGGCTGCAAAAGTCGATGGTACGCCTTGCCACTTCAGTAACTGGGGCGGCAACAACACAAAAGAAGGCATCCTTGCTCCGGGTGAAGATGTTCTAGGGGCGCAACCCTTTACCGAAGAACCCGTGCGCCTAACTGGAACCAGCATGGCGGCTCCGGTGATGACGGGCATTTCCGCCCTACTGATGAGCCTGCAAGTACAACAAGGCAAGCCCGTCGATGCAGAAGCCGTCCGCGCTGCCCTACTCAATGCCGCTATTCCCTGCGACCCAGAGGTTGTAGAAGAACCGGAACGCTGTTTGCGGGGCTTTGTCAATCTTCCTGGCGCAATGAACGTGCTGTTTGGGCAGCCCTCCGTCACTATTTCCTTTGCAGGCGGTCAAGCGACCCGCACCGAACGCCCCGGTTATGCTGCGGTTGCTCCAGAAAGCATTCCAGACCCAATGGCACAGAGCGCTACCCCAGCAGTACAACCCGCCACACCAACTCAGATGGCGATCGCGCCCTCCACAGAACCAGCCAACCCAGCGACAGTTGAGGCCAGCACCGCCTTTTCCGGTCACGTTTATACTCTGGGTACACTCGGCTACGACTTCGGGGACGAAGCCCGTCGGGACACCTTCAAGCAACTCATGGCTCCTGCAAATCTTGACGGCATTATGGTGCCACCAGACCCCTACGATGCTCGCCAGATGGTGGAACACCTCGACCGCAACCCCGACGAGGCTCGCTCTTTGATTTGGACGCTCAACCTGGATGGAGACACCATCTACGCCCTCGATCCCAAAGGGCCGTTTGCCACGGATGTTTACGAGATATTCCTACAGATGTTGGCAGGGCAACTGGAACCAGAAACCAGTGCGGAATGTATCGAGCGCATCAGCGTTCCTGCCCGACGGACAACTCGCACTGTGGAACTTTTTTCTGAAGAAGTCGTGCCCGTCGTCAACGTGTGGCATCCTCGGGGGATGTACGGTTGGAATGTGAATGCGTTAGTCAATGCAGCGTTGGCAACTGTAGAAGATGAAGAAGCTGACGAAGAGGAACTGCGGCAAGGACTCACCGCCTTTTTAAATCGGGTGTATCACGACCTGCATAATCTGGGACAAACCTCTCGCGATCGCGCCCTCAACTTTACCGTTACCAATACGTTTCAGGCAGCATCTACTTTTGCCCGGGCGATCGCCTCGGGGCGGCAACTCGACACCATTGAGGTGAAGAAAAGTCCCTATTGTCGCATCAACAGCGATTGCTGGGACGTGCTATTAACCTTTTTCGACCCCGAGAACGGGCGGCGATCGCGCCGGGTCTTCCGTTTCACGTTAGACGTAGTAGATACTGTACCGGTAACGGTGGGCAGCATCAAGAGTTGGTCATTGCCTGGTAAAGGCACCGTCGCAAAAACCATATAATCGTCTCAAAGACCGCCGTCTCCGGTTTTTGCGTGCCCATCAAGATGCTTTCGATGTGGAACCAAATTTTATTCTTTCGCTCGAGGCAGTATTGGGGATAGAAGAGGAGTTAGTGTCTAGAATTTTTCGCCACCTTTACCAATGGTGGTAATGTAAGTACATAGGCAAAATTATTTTGATATTTTTATCGACCGTCAATTTCCGAGAAGTTAATTTCCTGAAAGCTTTATGGGATGAGGTTTGAGCGCTCTAACTTTCCTGCACGCTCGCCCCATCGCATAAATATAAAAATAATTTTGCACAACTACTTAAATGTAAGATATTTATCCCATTGGGTTAGCAATTAGCAATAGGGCTACGCGCACTTCGTACAAGCAATCAGCAATTCTCACATGAATAGTAAAATATTAGAAATTGAGAACCTCACAGTTAGCTTTGATGGTTTTAAGGCCCTGAACCAGCTAAACTTTAGCATGGATACGGGGGAACTGCGGGTCATCATTGGTCCTAATGGTGCGGGAAAAACCACCTTTCTAGATGTGATAACTGGGAAGGTGCAACCAACAACAGGACAGGTGCTATTTAAGGGCCGGAATACCCGACGCTTATCGGAACATAAAATAGCCCGCCTGGGAATAGGTCGCAAGTTTCAGACGCAGAGAGTTTACCTAAATTTGACAGTCCGGGAAAATCTCGACCTCTCCTGTAACCGCAATCAAAATGTTTTTGCTACTCTGTTCAAACCGACATCCGTAGCTGAAGGTCACACTGTCAAAAACTTGCTGGCCACGATCGGGCTAACAGGGAAAGCGGAAATGAAGGCAGAATTGCTTTCTCACGGGGAAAAGCAACGGTTAGAAATAGGCATGTTAGTGGCACAGTCACCGGACTTGCTGCTAGTTGACGAACCCGTTGCGGGGTTGACAGATGAGGAAACCGAACAAACGGGGGATCTGCTGTTGAATTTGGCCGAAAGTCATTCCATTATTGTCATCGAACATGATATGGAATTTGTCCGCCAAATTGCCCGCCAGGTGACCGTGTTACATCAAGGTGCAGTTTTGTGCGAGGGTAGCATTGAGGAGGTGCAAAATGACCCCCAGGTGATCGAAGTTTATCTGGGACAACCCTACAACCAAGATGAATGAATCAGCAACTGTAGGTTGGGTTGATGTCCCTTACCCAACCGCGCCCAATACTTCTCTGTTAAGACATTTTGAGATTACGATCCGATAGGATCTCATACCTGTCAAGGTAAACAGCAAGCATTACGGAATAAACAACCGACCGACTCCCAGATAGTCTTGAATATCGAGCAGAATCTCTACAAGTCTTTCTACACAAGAGTCTCGATAATTATATTCCGATACTCGCGACCGATCGCCAATTGTAATAATGGGTAATGAGGTCGGCGTATTTTCTTCACGCATCACTCGTTCCAACGAGTCTTCACCGCAAAGCAATTGCGGTTGGCCGTAAGTAAAAGCATCTGATTAGCTTGAGCAAATTGCCACACAACCGGTGTCTCCTGGTCGCTCGATGTTCCTCGGTCGCTCGATATCTCTTGGTCGCTCGATGTATCCTGGGAGCGCTAAGCGCACTACCCGAGGAACATCGTACTCGCACTACCCAGGAGACACCGTCCGGTCATTACTATCTGCTGGTAGTCCTATTTCCCTAAATGTCACTAACTGAATTAAAACGAGATTTAACCACCCTCTAGAAGCAATAGTTCCAGAAAGTAGAATAGCTTCCTGATTCAAATTGTAGTCAACCAGAACAATCATTTCTTTTCTGCTTCCCGCTCCATTCTCTGTTTGATAATCTTGAGTCGAGCGGCTTCGTTCCCTGAACTGGGTGGTCTGGCGGTAATGCGAGCAAAGTGCTCCCGGTTACGTTCTTCCCAATATTGTCGTGTCTCTTCCCCTTGACGCAATATTTCTTGATACTCGGCTTCTACTGCTATTGTATGGGTTTCAATATAGTGCATCGCCCCATCGATCTGCTCGGGAGTCAGGTTGAAAGCATCGCGAATGTACTTGCGTGGATACTCGGCTTTGAGATAATACATCACATCGTATATGGTGCTCCGAGTGCCCGCGATCGCCAATCCCCGTTCGGTACGAATAATTGTCTCTTGTTCGCTAAGTTCTTTTGTCATCTCCTATCCCCTGTGGTAATTAAACTAAGCCAGTCCGTCACCGGACCGACTCGTCTTCAAAACCGGACATGAGACTTTCGCCTCATCCGGCTCCTCGGTCACGCCACCCTTGTCATGGGTACGGCTACTACCATCGCTGGCAGTCTTTTTGTCGTGGCAGTGTTTGTGTAGCAACTGTAGGTTGTCATACCGGTCCTTACCTCCTAGTGAAAGGGGCATGATATGGTCAACTTCCCATTTGTCACTATCCATAAACGTTAGTCCGCACTGTTGGCATTTTCCCTTTTGCTGCTTGAGTAGCGTTGCTACCCTTTTACTCAGTTCGAGGCTTTTGCCTAATCTTGTGCTCCAATATGTGAGGTTCCCGTCGTATGGGCTTGCGGTCCCTTTCACTTTTACGTGTCTGATTATCTCAGTTTCGGAGTGTTTGCGTATCTTCATATCACCCTCTTTTGTCTTGCTTCGGAATCGCCATTTAGCATCCTGGTTTACAGACCAGTATTTATAGGTTATCCAGTTACTTGACTTGTTAGGGTGCCTCCTTTTGGCCCATTGCCATAGGATGTTTTATAGGTAGTTGTCCATATCGCTGTAAGTTTCCTTGCTTACCACTGTCCTAAAGTAGTTTGACCATCCCCTTATTATCGGGTTTAGCCTGCTTATTAGGGCCGCTTGTGGTGCTGTTATATGGCTAGTTACCATTTCTGATAACCGTTCTTTATGCTTCCCTATGGACTTATTACTGGGTTTGATTAGGGTTTTGAATCCTAGGGGTGTTCCGTTTGTTGATTTGCCGGTTCTGTATTTTCCCTCTTTATATTGCCTTATATTGAATCCTAGGAAGTCGAATCCCGGGTTTTCTCCATTTAGCCTGTGGGCTATCTTTGTCTTTTCGGCCTTCAACTCAAGCCCTATTCTTCTTAGCCACTCTGCCACCACTGTTTGCGCTCTGTCTATCATCTCCCTGTCTTCATGCATGATCACAAAGTCGTCTGCGTATCTGACTACCGTCAGCTTTTGCTTTTCCCTTTGTGTCTTTGCTAATTCCATTACTGCTTCCTCTAACCCCTGTAGGGCTATATTGGCTAGCAGTGGGGATATGACACCCCCTTGTGGCGTTCCTGCCTCAGTTGTGTGCCATATCTTCTTGTCAATCACCCCGGCTTTTAACCATGCCCGTACTTGTTTACGGATTGGTGACGTAGTATTTAATTTTTCGACTAGCGCTTTGTGGTCTATCCTGTCGAAACATTTCGCAATATCTGCATCTAATACCCATTTGGGTTTCTGTTTAATGCTGCTGAATATTGCCGCAATTGCATCGTGGCATCCCCGACCCGGTCTGAATCCGTATGAGTTCCCCTCCATATATGCTTCCCATTCGGGTTCGAGCGCAATCTTGAGGAGCCCTTGATTCGCGCGGTCGTGCATCGTGGGTATTCCTAAAGGACGTTTTTCTTCTCTCCCTGGCTTAGGAATCCATACACGACGTGTAGGCTTAGCCTTGTTTGAGATTTCAATCTGTCCTACCAGTTCTCGGCGTTGCTTTGGGGTTAGTGATTTCACACCATCCACACCGGCTGTCTTCTTTCCCTGGTTATCTTGTGTAACCCGTCGTACCGCTAGACATTTGGCAGCCCGGGAGCTTACCAGTAACCTTTGGAGCCTGCGAACTTTTTGCTTATTGCCTTCTTGTGCCGCTCTGTAAATTCGTTTTTGCAACTTAAAGACTACCCGTTCCAGCCGAGGCCAGGGGATATCCTTCCATTCATTCATCGATTTTGACATCGTGCTCATGACGTATGTATTGCTACTTACAACTTTACAATTGACGTTACCGTGAGGGCGTCAGCATATCCCATCCATTACAGAAAGGCGTTAGCTTCTCCGCGAAATCTTTCCCAGATATAACCTGCCGAATGTAAGCAGATGTTGCGCCTTTGGTGGCTGCTCAACCTATCGACCGGTGGTTGAGAGTATGTACCTGGTTTACTTCGTTCCTCTAGATGATTGGTCGTAGTTTTAGGTGGATTCCTTATGCCGGGTTTATTGTCGGTGCTTATTGGTCGGAAAAGGAACCGCCAATGACCATTATCCTTTCCCTTTTGGGCCAGCGTGTTTAGCCTTATTACGCTGGTTTGTCGTAACGACACTGTAAATCTTTGCTTTCGCTCACCGTAACTACTTGCACGCTGCGCGAAAAATCGGCGATGACCGGTTTAGGCTACCAGCCAGGGCGCCTTTCGTACCCGCTTCACGGATTGATGCCATCGCTACCGTGGGGTAAGTGCTGTCACTCCTGCACCTGGAGGGGTGGGCTTTCACCACCATCATCTAAAAGTTATCAAGGCTAATGGAGCCTTGCCAGTGGTCCCCCTTCGGTTATCACCGGTGGTTTACACTGAACGAGTCGCACTGGAATCTCCGATATTTCACTTCCCTTATCATTATAAAAGGTTAAAGGATAAATGGCATTCTCAGGCAGAGCCAGGGAACCATGAAGATCGCGATCGCCGCTCTGGTCCGAACTACACTGACGATGGTAACGGCATGGAGATTGCTAGCCCTCCTGGCGTCGGGCCGCTGCGCTAACGGGGGGAGTTACTCCTACTATACAATGATATCTCAATTATCCGCCCCCCGAGCAATGACATTGTTTATGGTAACGGCGGCTCAGATGTAACGCTATTAGATAGCACGGGCATTACTTCTTCTGCCAATTCTGCAACACTTCCTTCCCGGTAGGACGCGATCGCTACTATCCCAGTCGCAAACCCCCCTTAGGCATTATAGAAGCTTACACCCGCTTGCTGCTGCCCTACAAGCCCCCGCTGGAAATGGCCGCAGTTAATGCCGAAAAGGGCGAGCGGGTGGGTTTCAATTTAGAAGCAATTGCTAAAATCCAGGAAATTACAACTGTTGCTGGGGCGAAATTCCTCCTAGTCATGACCCCTCTCCTGCGGGAAGTTGGCGCACCCGAACCCCGCAATTATGAAATTAAAGCCCGATCGCGACTATTGGAACTTACTTCATCGCAGGGAATAGAATACATTGACTTTTTGCCGATTTTCAAGGATGCCGAAAACCTGAATCATTGTATCGCGATCATATTCATCTAAGTCCCGCAGGTAACCAGATGGTGAGTCAAACTATATGCTATGCTATTCGTAGGTTTGGTTGATGTTAGGAAACCAAACCAGCGATAAACCAAGGACAAACCTGTTGGGTTTCTGGACGAAACCCAACGCAAGCGCTCTTACTACAAACCAAGGACAAACCTGTTGGGTTTCTGGACGAAACCCAACGCAAGCGCTAAAGCGCTTACTACAAACCAAGGACAAACCTGTTGGGTTTCTGGACGAAACCCAATGCAAGCGCTAAAGCGCTTACTGCAAACCAAGGACAAACCTGTTGAGTTTCTGGACGAAACCCAACGCAAGGGCTAAAGCGCTTACTACAAACCAAGGACAAACCTGTTGAGTTTCTGGACGAAACCCAACGCAAGGGCTAAAGCGCTTACTACAAACCTATGGAATATGAAGAATCTGCGAGTTTTACTAATCGGCGGTTATGCAGCAATGCTGGCGTATTGCACCCATCTATTATCTCAAAATTTGACTGGCAATTCCCAGGTGGCTAAAGCAGAAGCGACTAACAATTTACAAGTCTCCACGGCCTCTTATCTGGGAGGCCCGGAAGACGATCGGGGAACCGCGATCGAAATTGCGTCGGACAAAACAATTGTCTTGAGTGGGAAAATTATTGGCAATGACTTTGGCAAGACTCCTGTAAATTTACTGGGGGGAGGTTCCGGAATTATTCTGCGGACAAATTCCACGGAGAAAAATATTTTGTCCCTTACCAGAATAGGTGTGATCGTGGACGACCTGGCGATTAACAGCAAGAATGGTAAAATAGCTGTAGTGGGTGATTTTGGCATCGCCTTATTAGACCCCAAGGCTAAAAATATTCTCTGGCACAAAGAGGTAGTCAAGAAAGGAGGTGCTACTACTAGCAATGGCAGGCGCATAGCTGTGGGTAGGGATGGTAAAGTAGTAGCGCTGTTGAAAAAGAATGTAACCGTATTTGCGGAGAATGGTCGAGAAATAGGAGAATTTAGAGTTCCGGGCAAGTATGTAGAAGATGTCACGATTCACAGTCAGAGTAATTCCGTGTTGGTAACAGGGTATAGTCAGAAGAATAAAGGTGGCTGTAAGCAATTGCAAGTGGCTTTTATCAGAAGTTACGACTATGCTGGCAATCTTAACTGGACGAATTACGATTGGACTCACCCTCAAGCTTATGCCGGAAATCGTTCCTGTGCAGATAGTAGAGGCGATCTCCTCACCATTGGGCGCGACGGAAAACTATATTTTGCCGGGGAAAGTGCTGGGGGAAACAGCATCTACCGCTATGACCCCAAAGACCTATCGGTAGCAGCACCGAATGTTAAATTTGACCCCTATAATCACGCCTACAATACCGCGTCTAACCACATCACCTACTACGCCAGATTTAATCCCGTGACGGGTGATATCGAAACAGGACAATTTTTATTATCTCGACTCAATAATGGCAAGGGTAATACCATTAAACCCAGATCCATTACCGCAGATGAGCAGGGAAATGTCTATATAGGCGGCAGTTCCGCAGCTAAGTTTGCAGGTCGCGATCGCTCACAGATTTCCGGTCAAACCGGTGCTTATGCAGATGCTGATAATTTCGTCCTAGCTGTCCCCCCCAATTTTAACTCTAGAACCTTCATGGTGACATGGAACCAAGGCTGCAAAGGCAAAAATCGTGGGTATTGCCGCAGCTTATGGTCTGCGAGCCATGATTTCTGATACGGCGGGTTGTTCTATGATTACTGTCAACCCAGTCCAACCAAACCCCCAAGGAGGTACAGAAATCATTTTCTCCGTCTGGGGCGATCGATAATAACGAATTTCAATTTGATTCTGTCAGGCGGGAGTAATTTTGGCAGGATTTCCATAGTATTAGAGAAAGTCAATAATTGTTAATTGAGGTAATTTTTTTGTAGCAGTAGGGTATTAGAATGAGCAATCATCAATTAGCGATCGACAATATTCAAGTGCCAGAATGTTATAAACAAACAGAGGTTGGGGTGATTCCTGAAGATTGGGAGGTTACAACACTAGGAGAAATAGGGCAAAGTTTAATTGGGTTGACATATAAACCGGATGATATCCGTGAATAGGGAACGTTAGTGTTGCGTTCTTCCAATGTTCACAGTGATCGGCTAGCTTACGAAGATAACGTTTATGTAGATAGCTCGTTATCCTTACCCTTAAGGGTAATTGTAAAAGAAGGCGATATTTTAATCTGTGTTCGCAATGGTAGTCGGCAACTGATCGGAAAATGCGCTATGATAGATTCTGTAGCAGCAAGAAGCGCATTCGGTGCTTTTGTGTCAGTTTTCAGAACCAATATTTCTAGCTTTGTTTTCTATCAGTTTCAATCTGATGTTATCAAGAAGCAGATTAACGAAATTATGGGCGCAACCATTAATCAGATAACCAACAAAGACATGGCGGCGTTCCAAATACCTCTGCCACCTTTAGAAGAAGAACAACGCGCGATCGCCCAAACCCTATCGGACGTGGATGGCCTGATTACCGCACTGGATCAGGTGATCGCCAAAAAGCGCAACATCAAAACCGCCACCATGCAGGAACTCCTCACCGGCAAGAAACGTTTGCCGGGGTTTGGTGAGGGGAAAGGTTATAAAAACACTGAGGTTGGGGTGATTCCTGAAGATTGGGATGTTAAACATCTGAAAAATGCCCTAAAAACGACTCCTCAATATGGAATTAATGCCCCTGCTGTCCCATATCGTGATAACTTGCCGGTTTATATCAGAATTACCGACATATCGGAATCTGGTTACTTTACACCAGAAAAATTGGTTAGTGTTAACCAAGAAAATTCAGACCAATATTATCTCGAAGAAGGAGATTTGGTTTTTGCCAGAACTGGTAGTGTTGGGGAATCATATCTTTATAATCCCGATGACGGCGAACTCGTTTTTGCAGGATTTCTAATTCGCATAAGACCTGACGAAAACATACTATTACCCCATTATTTAGCTCAGTATGTAAAAACAAAAATCTACTGGGATTGGGTTAAGTTAATGTCTATGCGTACTGTTCAACCTGGGATTAATGGGAATGAGTATGGTCAACTGCTAGTTCCGTTGCCAGCAATAGAAGAACAACGCGCGATCGCCTCTATTCTCTCAGACATGGATGCGGAAATAGCGGCTTTAGAAAAGCGCCGCGCCAAAACAAAAGCCATCAAGCAAGGTATGATGGAGCAACTCTTAACCGGAAAAACCAGACTCATCGTTCCAAGCAATGCTTAATTGCTTATAAGCAGTGCGCATAGCGCTATGGCGAATTGCTTATACGCAGTGCGCGTAGCGCTATGGCGAATTGCTTATACGCAGTCCGAGTAGCGCTATGGCGATCGGGCAATCAACGGGTGCATCGGTTGGGTTTACGCTTCCCGGGCGGGCCAGCGGCCCGCCCTACGCGAATGACAATTAACAATTAACCATTAATAATTCAACAGCGTCGCCCGCATGCCCATGCCAAGCATAACCGTCGAGAGCCATTTGTTCGATCGAACTCGCCAAGCGCAAAGCTTTAAGGGCCTGTTCGCCGCCGACAGAAGGTTGATTTCCCCCGCACACGCAACTGACAAAATGCTCTAACTCAGCGTGCAGCGGTTCAATATTACTGGTGTAGACCTTCTCAATCAAACCATCCTGGCGGTAAAGCACCTGACCGTATTCAGTCATGTAATTAGCAGTCGAAAGTCGGTGAATCAAAATCTCATTGTTAAGAAAATCTGCCTCCGTCAAAGAATTCTTACAATGGGCAGCAATGCGGCGAATCTTGCGATGGGTGACATTGCTGGATATGAGAGTAGCGACAATGCCATTCGCAAAGCCCAAAGTAGCAGTGACATAATCTAAATATCCCGAGTCAGAGGCCCGACTCCCACTAGCTGTTAATTTGACTACAGGTGCAGCGGCCAACTCTAAAAGCAGATCGATGTCATGGATCATCAGATCCAGAACCACAGACACATCGTTGGCCCGATGGGAATAGGGACTCATCCGGTAGGCTTCCAAGGCTAGCAGTTCTTCTGTCTTCAGAACCTGACTGAGTTCTTGAAAAGCTGGGTTAAAGCGTTCGATGTGACCGACTTGCAAAATGCAGTTGCAATCAGCTGCTGCATTTACCAGAGATTCCGCCTCGGCAATGCTGGCCGCGATCGGCTTTTCGATCAATATATGCACCCCAGCTTTCAGACAACTCATGCCCACATCGTAGTGCGATCGCGTAGGAACGGCAATGCAGACCGCGTCCACATGGGGCAGCATCTGGCGATAATCGGCAAAAAAACGGACTCGATACTTGCTGGCGATGTCTATACCCCGTTCCACATCAATGTCTGAAACACCGATCAGTTCGACATCCTTGAGTAAACTTAAAACCCGGGTATGGTGCTGTCCCATATTCCCCACTCCAATCACCCCAACTCGGATAGGTTTGGATTGGTGTCGCGGCACCAAAGCGTTCCGATGTCTCAATGACATGATCTGTACCTTCCTGTCTAATTCTCCTCCACCACTCTGGTCCAGGCTGAATCTTTCCGAGATACCTCTGAGGGTACTGCTTTTAGCGCTCCCGAGAGGCATCGAACCTCAGACTATCCAGATGGTAGCACAGTCCTATTCTTCCGGGCGGGGCGAAAACGGGCTGGCGGGACAAGTCCTACGCAATTGATGTTGGCAAGCGCTGTGTGCTGGCAATAGGCATGGGGATGATAACCGTGGGTCGTGTCCGTTCGCGTGGCAGCGTGGGCGTGCGCGGCGCTTCGCCTCCTCTTCCTGTGCCAGTTAAAATAGCGTCAGGTGTCCTCAAAGCAACCCACTCCGATTTTTCTGAGGTTTGTAGTGAGGACTTCCGTCCTCACTACAAACCTCAGTACAAATCTATGATTGAAGCAAAGGAAAAAAAGGAGAGAGAAAAAATGCTTGCCAAATTTCCCAAGCTTCCGGTCTTAGCGAGTTTATGTTTGTCCCTGCTACTGATCTCGGCCTGCGATGAGAATAATCCTCCGGCTACATCTAAGATTGTCTTCACTTCCGACCGCGACGGCAACGATGAAATCTATGTGATGAACGGCGACGGTTCGGACGTGACCAGACTGACTGATAATCAGGCGATCGATTATGTACCGGTCTGGTCGCCGGACGGAACCAAGATTGCTTTCACCTCCGAACGGGATAGCAATAGTGAAATCTACGTAATGAACGCTGATGGTTCCAGTCCTACCAGGCTGACCTACAATCAGGCTAACGATATTTTGCCAGACTGGTCCCCGGACGGGAGTCAGATAGCCTTCGCCTCTAACCGCCACGGTAACTATGAAATCTACGTGATGAATGCCAATGGTTCCAATCTGATTAGGCTGACCAACAATCGGGCCATAGATGGGAGCCCAGCTTGGTCCCCCGACGGGAGACAGATCGCTTTCTATTCTAACCGCGATGGCAACCGGGAAGTCTATGTGATGAATGCCAACGGTTCCGGTCAGACCAATCTGACTAACAATTCTAAGACCGATGATGGCGTGCCAGCCTGGTTTCCCGATGGGAAGCAGATTGCCTTTATCTCTAGTAGCAATGGTAACAATGAGATCTACGTGATGAATGCGGATGGGTCCAATCAGATTAATATCACCAAAAATCGCGACCAGGATGGGGTGCCAGCCTGGTCGCCGGACGGGGGGTGGATTAGCTTCCATTCCGATCGTGATGGTAACTTTGAAATCTATGCCCTCGACGCTGACGGTTCTAGTCTGACCAATCTGACTGACAATCCTGCCAAGGATCTCTACCCCGATTGGCAACCCGATCGCTCAATCCCCAGCAGTAAATTGTATCATCAACGAAAGCCATAAAACCAAATACCCAGAAAACCCGGTTTCTCAAAGAAACCGGGTTTCTTTTGCGATAGCAGCTTGGCGACATTTCACCTACTGCTGACGAATAAGGGGTATAACCCATAGTAGGATCGGCTGAAAGCATCAAGCGGACAAATTCTCGTTGCCAGAGTTGGGAACGAAAATTTCAGCTATTAGCTCACAATAATGGCAATAACTTTTGGGAGCCAAAAAATGCGTACCAAGAAATTAAAACCCTTTGTGTTGATGGGCTTATGCGTGCTACTGTCGATCTTGACTTGGAGTAGCTTAGATCCGGGAACTGCTCAAACCCCCACCCCCACAGAATCTCTGATTGCCTTCAGAACTTTCCGCGACGGCAATCGAGAAATCTATGTGATGAATGCCGATGGGTCCAATCCAAGAAATGTAACAAAAAATGCAGCTAATGATAACGACCCAGTATGGTCGCCAGATGGGAGTCGCATTGCCTTCTCCTCCGATCCCGATGGCAACCGGGAAGTCTATATAATGAATGCCGATGGTTCCAATCAGGCGAGACTGACTGACTTGCCAGAGGGCGCCCGTTCTCCTGCCTGGTCTCCTGATGGCAGGCGAGTGGCTTTTGTGGAGACGCGCCAGGGAAACGAACAAGTCTGGGCGATCGACGTTGACGGTTCCAACCTGTCCAATCTAACTGGTAATGATGCGAGGAATTTTTCCCCCTCCTGGTCGCCTGATGGCAGTATGGTTGCTTTCCACTCTAACCTGAACGGAGCTGACACGGAAGTCTATGTGATTAATGCTGACGGTTCTAATCCGATTAATCTGACCAACTCTCCAGGTTTTGATGGGGGTCCTAGCTGGTCTCCTGATGGTAACAAGATTGCCTTCCATTCTACGCGGGATGGAGAACCGGATATCTACGTGATGAACGCGGATGGTTCCAATCAAACCAGGTTGACTAGTTCTTTAGGGTTGGATCTTTTCCCTAAATGGTCGCCTGATGGCGGTATGATTGCTTTCCACTCTGACCGCGATCGCAATTTTGAAATCTACGTGATGAATGCGGACGGGTCAAATCAGACCAATATCACCAACAATATCGCTCTGGATCAGTCTCCTGATTGGTAAACGGTGGTTACTTCCGCGCGGTGTAATATTGTGGCGGTAAGGAAAATTGCTCTGGTGTCACGAGTGGAAGCAATCTTAGGCTTTTGGTTTGGTCAGCCAGGAACCTGTGAGTATGGCAAATCCCGTCAGGTTTGGTTTACAAAAAATGCGATCGTTTGACCGGGAAATTCGCAGCCAGTTTATGTCAGACTACGAATAAGCTGCGGCTGGGAAGCTGAACCTTTGGCAAGAATCACCTCTCAGTTGTCTGGCGGAGATCGTTATATTGGATCTGTTTTCGGTATACGCGATTCGCCCCGACCGGGCACATAGGATGTAATCATGAGGGTTTGAGGTTCCGCAGCACCGAGAACCGGTGTTACTCCCGTACTTGGGGAGGGGGAATCCAACCCCATGAATGCCAGTGTTCCTAATTTCTTAGGCTAGCTTTCCGCGTTTGACTAAGTTATGGAAAACGAATCGCATGTCACCCCTCAGGTCACACCCAGACCGCACTGGTCCTGGGGAGGGTACTTTTACCTCGACCGGCACCTACTAGCTGCTAACCGATGCCCCACTGTTGGGGTTTAAAACCTCTCTGTTGGGGTTTAAAACGGGTGTAGTTTTGCGGCCGTTGGCAACCGTTCGCCGTTCCCTGTGAGCCGTTTGCCGTTCCCTGGGAGGGAATTCTCCGTTTTTGTTCCCCGTTCTCCGTTAATAGTTCTCCACTAAATACAACTACTTTTGACCACACCCGTTCTGTCCTAGGGATAATAGAAAGAATACACAGTCAACCTCACAGAAACGCGACGCAGATCAGAACGAGAAGTGGCTCAACTGCGAGAGGCGTTAGCTGAGATAGCACGGACTCAAGCACGTGCTTGGGCTAATGTGAATGGTTCTGTAACTCAGATGAGCAGTTACGTTGCACATATAAGCAATTCGGTAGCTCATTTAGCAGAGAATAAAAGAGAAACTCGCACGGAGATGTATTATAGGCTAGTAGACGGATTGGACGGCCGTCAAGCGGAGATGACGGGGTTATCTATGTGCTTGTGGAAAAAACGGCTGGATATCAAGGCTAGCATCTATTGCAGGATTCGTAGCTTGGCTGTCGCCATACAGTAAAATGGCATGGCACGGGCTTAAGCAAAAGAATATTGTCAATTTTGAATTTTGAATTGCTTATGACTTCCCCATTACCGAATCTCCTATTCGGCAGACACCAATGTCAGTAGCCGGATTAACCTCCTATATCCAGACATTGCTAGAACAAGATGACCAACTCAGACAAATATGTGTAATAGGTGAAGTATCCAGTGCCAATCGCCACTCTAGCGGGCTATTCTTTACCCTAGGTGCTCCAGGCGCTAAGACAATAGTTAGTTGCGTGATCTGGAATGGCTATCTCCACCAATTCTTTAATATGCCGGTAAAAGGAGAACTGATAGTTATTTTAGGCCATATGCGCCTTTATCCCTTTAGGGGACAATATCTGCTATTGGTCGCTCAGGCGTTACCCGCAGGAGAGGGTTTGCAAGCTTTGCGTTACCGCTAACTGCGCGATCGCCTAGCAGCGGAAGGTTTATTCTACCCCCAAAGAAAGCGGACTCTCCCGCCTCATCCCCAAACCATCGCAGTAGTCACCTCACCCCAAGCAGCAGCCTGGGGTGATATCCAACGCACCCTCAGACGCTGCTATCCGGGTTTGCAAGTTTTATTCTCGCTCGCCCTCATCCAGGGAACCCAAGCCGCTGCAGCCATTGTAGCAGCCATTAAGCGAGTAGAATCCGATGGCAGAGCCGAAGTGCTGATTCTCTCCCGGGGAAGAGGCGCAGTTGAAGATCTCGCCTGCTTTAATGACGAACGAGTCGTGAAGGCGATCGCCCCATTGTCCCATCCCAGTCATTGCTGGCATTGGTCATCAGCGAGACGAGACCCTGGCCGACTTAGCAGCGGATGTTTACGTCTCCACTCCCACCGCCGTCGCCATTCAAGCGGTACCAGAACTTGCTACCTTAGAAATAGAACATCTCGATAGGACTAACGCCTTAAAAAATGCCGTCAAACATCAGCTAGAACAGCGTCAAAGTAAACTGCAACAGTTCCGTTCCCGACTGCGGCGCCTACAACTCGATCGACTCTTGCAGCAAGAAACTGAAGCCCTGACCTGGAAGCGTCGGCAGCTTGTACAACTAAGTTACCAGAAAATCCAGCAAGAAAGCCAACACTGCCAGCACCTGGGGCAAAAACTAGCAACCCTCGACCCACACAACGTGCTGCAAAGAGGTTATGCTGTAGTCAGGCAACCCCCAGCCTGCCCACTATTATCCGTTCATCCGCCCGCTTAACAGTTGGCGAGGAATTACAGATTCAGTTAGGTCAAGGTCAGGTTAAAGTCAAAATCACCGAAATCCTTAACTCAACTACAGATGTCTAAAGATATTCCCCAGGTTCTATCGTCCCAACCCGATGCAATGCAACTCCCTCCAGAATGGAATTCTGAGGCAACAGTTGCTCAAGTTGAAACAATTATCTCGCAAATCGAAGTAGGTAAGCTAGAATTAGCAGAAGTCTTCGATCGATTTGCCGATGCCATTGAATATCTGCATCAATGCAAGCAATTTCTTGCAGAACGACGGCAGCAAATGGATTTACTCATTGAAACCCTAGCAGATGAACCACAATTTTAATCCTTTGAAAATTGAGAATTGAAAATTGGGAATTGAAAGTAAAAAACAGACATCTGACGGGCAGGCGAGACTGAGCCCTACGCATCTGACAACTGGGATTAGCAATTCTAGGCTATACTACTACGTTTGCGAGTTTCTTTGTAAGAAGTTCCCACATTTTTTAAGCCGGCTTTAATCATCTCTTGTTCCAGCAGGGCAAAGAAACGAGCCCGATCGCCCCCCCGCACCACCGCCTGATTATGCGCTTCCGCCAAAACTACCGGATAACCATAACCCTTTTGCACCTGCGAGATCGTCAGACTCAAAGCGTTATCCAGCAATGTGGAATTTTCCGCTACCCAAGCCGGAAAATCAATCCTAGCAATTTCATGACCGACATGAAGATAGCAAAAATAAATTTTCTGGGAACCATAATGATCTAAAATCCGGGCGGAACTTTGCCACAAACAGCTGCGTTGTCCCGGTTGCAGAAACACCCCCCAGAAAGTGGTATCTCGTAGAGGATTAAAAACCTGGCAAGGCGCTTTGTCAGCATTGTTATTGCAATTTTTTACACAGTTAGGTTCCGGATAAGGACAACTTTGCAAGCGCAGAAAATTCAGCGCTTCACTACTACGAGAGGAACTCAGATAGCCGATGATCGGGATCCCCGCCTCTTGTAGCTGACTCCAAGCATTCAGGATCGGCGGTAGCAGGCGATCGCGTGCCGGAGTTGTCAACTGTTCCAGAAACCAGTAAATCAGGGAACTATCCACCATCGCCAAATTGGGGATATGCGATGCCGAAGTTGCTAGCATTGAACCTAATTCAGCAAGCATTACCGCCTCAGACACTGTGCGAACATAGCCCATCCACTCTTCGGTTCTAATGCCCCACTGACGAGAAATATAAAGCTCTTCCGGGCGGTAGAACACCTCTGGTAAGCTATCTAAGAGAGGTTGTCGGTTCTGTCCATAGTACAATAGTACCCTACCGACATTAATCAGATAGCAATAGGCAATTTCATGGTGAGAAGGAGCTATCTGGGAGCCATCCGTAGCCATTACTGTCTGCACTTCTGGCGGGACATTCACTTCGACGCAAGTATCCAAGGGTTCGACTGGTAAGGCCGCGTTAAATTCCAGGGCCTTGTGCCAATTCTGATGTTGCTGCTCTAACAAGTCCTGTTCAACGGTGGCTTGCTCCCAGAGTTGATGGGCGATATCTAAGCGTTTGCGACTTGCAGCGGCTTCCTGAGTAAGGTGCTGACTGATGTTTTGCATTTGCTGCGCTAGTTTCGTTAAATCCAGCATATACTGAGCTCTTGCACTTTTGTCAATGG
Source organism: uncultured Hormoscilla sp. (assembly GCA_963921275.4). GTDB lineage: Bacteria > Cyanobacteriota > Cyanobacteriia > Cyanobacteriales > Desertifilaceae > Hormoscilla. Next base: position 2,120,692 of record OZ001293.3, read on the forward strand.
GCTACGCTTGTTACCAGGGTCGGCCTGGGAATGAGCGACCCGAGGCAGAGCCTTCTTTTTCTAATACAAACTGGTCTCTGATAATTGATAACTGACTCTAGGGCCATGCTGAGAAATCTTGCACGAACTGTTCTAGTGACAGTAGCTGAATGCGCTCCTGATTGCGGACTGATTCTCGTTCCGAGGAGGTATTATAGCCCCAATTCGCTAGATACAGCCTCACTGGCTCTAGGTCTGGCTGCTGTTGCACCTGTTGTAAGGTCTTCAGCCGGTCTTCTATAAACCAGATGTTCTGGACCGATCTTCTTAATTTCCGCAGAGTTTCGTACTTAGGATTTTTGCGGCCTTTGCCGTAAATCTTCCCTTTGGAAAATTCTATTCCTTGTTGCTGCAATAGCTTTCTGACAAAGCGTTCTTCTTTGGTGGTGATAATTACTGGTTCTACCGGGCTCTCAAGGAGTGATCGCACTCTTTGGACTACTCCCGGATAGAACCGATGGTACTCCAGCCAGCTTGCTAGATCTGTAGATATCCATTGGTCGCGCTGTTTGTCCAGTAGCTGTCCCAACTCTGCGGTTTGGAGATTTTCTGTCTTCAACAGTTGCTGGGCGATCGCCAGCCAGCCGAGCAAAATCTCCTCTTCCGGAACACCTTGGAGAATGGCCCGTAGCAGCAAAGGCATTTCCCATCCCGTTTCGATTACTGGTCGCATGCGATAAAACACCGGCGCTATCTGCTCGGGAGGATCCTGATTAGCTGGCTGCCATATTTGACAATATGTGCGCCAAGTTGTCAGGAAATATTCTTCCAGCCCGTCACAGAGGACACCGTCAAAATCAAGGGCGAGGATGGTAGAGGCGGTTTTGGGCATGGTTTTCACATTGCTACTGGATCGTTATGGTATCCGGAGGACCGTGCCGGCCTTTACCTGTTCAACTGGGGTGCTAGGATTCGAACCTAGGAATGGCGGGACCAAATCCCGCTGCCTTACCGCGCCAGCCTTTACCTGTTCAACTGGGGTGCTAGGATTCGAACCTAGGTATGGCGGGACCAAATCCCGTTGCCTTACCGCGCCAGCCTTTACCTGTTCAACTGGGGTGCTAGGATTCGAACCTAGGTATGGCGGGACCAAATCCCGTTGCCTTACCGCGCCAGCCTTTACCTGTTCAACTGGGGTGCTAGGATTCGAACCTAGGTATGGCGGGACCAAAACCCGCTGCCTTACCGCTTGGCTACACCCCAATTCGCTTCTTTTGATATCATAACCTTAAGAGCCTGGTAATTGTCAAGTCTAATTTCCATTTTTTTTGAAAAAATTTTTCCGACATCTGCCAAACCCTTACCCTATGGGCGTTATAGAGAATTTGTTTTTTTGTTTACCTCCGGGGCATCTGTCCTTTTCGGCGGTGGCCTAGATCGACCAGAGCGTTGGTACGGTACTCTTGACTCGCACTTGCGAGCGTTGACTAACCCGGCCTTGAACAAGTATAAACTGTCGAAGCCATTGGTTATGGGTCAACAGCGCTTACCTGGCTGCCCCATCCTAGCCCGCAAATCTGAGATCCACTTTCCCATTTACACTTGTTCAAAAGGGCCAGCAATGTCCATCCCAAATCCGATGGAGGAAAAGATATCTTCCAGTTTGACTGATGTACCGACAATCCTGACTGTCGATGACAGCGAGATCGTGCAAAAGTCGATCAAACGCTATTTAGGAACTCCGATTAAACAAGATGGAAGCCCTAAAGTCCTGTCAGCTAGGGCGTAAGGAGCGAATTTGTCACGTTATTACATCCTCGTTCCTTAGGCAGCGACTATCGGGTGCTAGTGGCTAGCCATGCTGTCGATGCTCTGGCCTTAATTTACCATGAATCTATCGACCTTGTCCTGCTAGACGTTTCTATGCCAGAAATTGATGGGTCTGAACTTTGCGCGGTGGCAGCATCCCGCAGTTTCAGCATCTGGCGATTATAATGGTCACAGCCCGAGATAGCCTCCTTGATAAAGTGCAAGGGCGTCTTGCTGGTGCCACCGAATATTTAACCAAGCCCTTTGAAGCTGAACAACTGATCGCGGTTGTAGGCAAATTTGCCCCGCCAGATCACACTGCCACCGAGGGGGTTGATAACTGAATCACCGATTGCATATACTAGACCTGTCCAAGAATAAAACCTTTGCCAGATCTGGGTTTCAATCTCCACCTCACTCGATGGCATATGTTACTTACACGAATAAATCAGGGTTTGATGTATTTACTGTCAACAAAGCAAAGGTAGTATTGATTAAACTCAATTTTTTAAAAGCAATCGCCAAATTATAATATATCTGAAACCCAGACACCATACACAATTAGTTCTAGCCAACAACTTAGAGCAATAACTGACTCCAATAGATGTAGTAATTCGAGAATAAATGCGCCATAAAAAAGCTGAAACATTTGCGGTGATTACCATTTATTCAGCTTATTTACTCAATTGAGCGTTATTACGAGCTGATAATAAGCATTGATTTCGATTATTGGCAATTTTAACTGCAAATATAACTCATATTTATCGACTCATCAATAAAATTTTTACCTCCAATTCTAGCAAAAAATTATATTTTGGACATGTCTACTTCAAATCGGTATCTGTAATCCACCGATCGAGGAGTGGTGAGCAAGTTTACTTTATCTTACCACTCCCCAACTTGGGTGATGCCAATTTGGGCTGCCAATTTGGGCTGCCAATTTGGGCCGCTCTAAGTAGAGGCTGTTTGTGCTGCCAACAGTTCTTTGAGTTTCGCCAGATCCTTTGCCCAGCGAGGATCCGGCTGAATGTCATTGGCACTAGAAGCAGCAGCAGGGCTTGTGTTAGCTGGGCGACGAGACTTATTTTTGTTTTTACGCCCGCCACCGCTAGGAGCCGGACGGCTGCTGGCGGTTGCCGTTCCTACCGTTCCGGAAAAATCGGACGGCTCGCCGCCATCTTTAGCTTCTTTGCCTTCTTTGCCTTCTTTACCTTCTTTACCTTTTTGACGCGGCAATGCCTTTTCAATCTTCAGGGTGCTGTCTTTGAACACATAGCCGTTGAACTTCTCAATAATTTCGTCAGCCTTTTCGTCGGTTTTGACTGTGACAAAACCGAAACCACGACATTTCCCTGTTTTCCGATCGGTGATCACCTTCGTAGTCACAGAGTCACCCTCTTCAGCAAATACCTCTGCGAGCTGTTTGCGCTCTATTTCCTTGGGCAGATTCCCTACATACAGACGAATGGACATAATACCTCCAGACTTTGATTTGACATTTTCAAGCTAGGCACTGCTTTGCTACCCAGTCAAATGGGTAGCAACTTTGACAATGCCTCATATTTCATGAACTCGACAAATAAGACACCTCTATCTTTTTTTACCAAGACAATCCCGCTTTTGGTTTACGAGGCCCGAACTTCACCCCGATGTCTCTGGAGTAGTGCGAGTATGATGTCCCCCGGGTTTTCGCCGTGCGTCCGGGGGACATCATACTCTCCAGAGACATCTAAGTACCGGACTCTGTGCCCGGGGCGATCGCACAACACCTAACTGCCCATTTCTAATACCAACCATGCTTTCAGTTATCATGTTCTACTTCATTAGCTCGCCGATCCTACCGAATACCTGTCTTTAAACCTTTTTTAACATCTTCTCTACTATTTACAAAAACTCCTGTTCATCTGTTCAATACTTACAGCTCCACAAAAAAACCGCCGCAGTCAGGGGCTGGTAGCTTTGGGGGTATTGGCAGTCAGAAAACATGAGTTGCACCATCCATCGGGCAGTAAGGGACAGAAATGGGAAAAACGAATGTGCTGCGCGCCCAGCGCAGCGCCATCGGCCTGGTCTTCACTGCACAGAGATTATGTAATGAAACTTAACATATTTTTCTCCATTGAGCAACTTTTCTTTACATTTTTCCTCAGACCCTAAGTTTGCCAGATCAGGTAGGCGGACCACACCCCAGCCGCAAAAGCCACAATGGTCAGCCAGATGGGTAGATAACTGTGACTGGTTCTGTTCGGGCTGGTGCCTAGGGTTTCCAGGTCGAGCCAGACAATGGCCCCCCGGCGCAACCAGCCCGTTGCGATGACTGATTGACCGATTAAATCCCGGGGACGGAGTCCACTACCATCCCATAAATCCCCAATGGGACCCAGGGGGGAGATGTAGTGTAACTTCACTAAACCACTGCCCGTTTGCAGATAAAAATCCTGTCCTAACCCGTTACTGAGGCCGCGACGCCCCAATAGTTTGCCTTGTAAGCAGCAGGTTTTGCTATCTGCCGGTAGGGCTTGGCTATTGGCGATCGCCTCGGTTAAATTCACTTCGGTTAAAGCGGTGCGTCGTTTGACATTTGGGAAATAGCGATTGAGCAGTATCAAGATGTTGATGTTGAAACTAATCAGCAGGCAAGCGGCCATCAGGTCGCCTCTTTGATCTTGAGACAGCCACACTAAATTACCAATATACATGAAATAGGCTATTTTTCCAATTAGCCACAGAAAAATTCTGAATCCTAGACCCAGCACTAAGCTAATTATCAGGGCCGTTTGCAGCAGGGGCAAGCCTTGTAGCTGTTCAATAGTAATGATACAGCCATATCAATGGTATCCCTGATGTACGATCGCTTCGTTCGCGTAGCATGCGCGCAGCGCATTCTTTTCCGCTCTGGCGCGATCGCCGGTAAATCCAGTTCTGTTTCTAGACCCCAGTAGCGGGCGTAGTGAGCGAGTCGTTGCAGTCTTACTCCCATCAGGGGATGTCCGGTACCCCACGTCAACCACCGACTGTAAGGATTAAGGATATCCCACGACCAATTAGCATAAGCTTGCCAGTTACAGATAGCCTGACTATACCCTACAGGCTTGAGTAAATCAAAACTTTCTGTTAAAAAGCTGGTTGACTTGGTTTTCTGGATATCATCAGTAATGCCGCGAGCAATTTTCAGCAAGGCGCGGGTAAGAGCATTGGGGTTGCCCGTCGTTGCCACAGAGCCAGCGTCGCTATAAAGTAGCCGCTGCCGCGACAACCACAGCAGGGGCAAGCGCAGTAGCCAATAGTAGCCGTAACTGAGATTAGCCACCAGTGCCGCTACCGTTCGGAATAAAGATTCTAGCAATGGTCTGTCTATTCGGTCTGAGGCATACTCTCCCCATTTTCCCACTTGCCAATAGAGGATGTAAGGAATTTGCAGTACCAATACCCCTACGGACATGACCATAAAATCCCAGTTGACGATTTGCGCTAACTGTGCTGCATAGATAGTGGCAATTTCGTCATCTCCTAGTTGCTCCAATAGTCCCTCACTAACTACAATCCGGGCAGTCATCGATAAATTTCCGTATGTAATTGCCACGGGTGTGGATGTGGGTAAAATGCCTAACTGGGGCACTCTCATTCGTCGCTGACGGCAAAATCTTTGCATCACTTTGGCTGCATCTGGACTGCGATCGCGCAGCTGGGCGTGAGTCATTGGTTTGAGACCATGAAAGAATCTCAGCAGCCCATCCATTAACCAAGGAGACAAGACTAGCATGATTGCCAAGGTGAGAAAGACCAACTGGGTGGGATCGCGATCGAACGAGTCAATGGGTCGCAACAACGGCAGTAAGGCTAAGATTTTGTTAATTGTAACCTCAGCGAATCTGAGTATAGCACGACTCCACCAAAAGAAGGCGATCGCAGTTACCCCCTGTAGCACCCACAGCAACCTGATATCAGAGACCAAACCTGGCCCGACAGGCAATGGTCCCCACTGCTTTGCCCTTGGTGCCTGACGCCACTCACGATCTTCTACTATCTTCCTAGTTGGTTCTGCAGTTGGAGCCTGGGTTAAGGCTGCTGGCTTAGGAGCCAAGGGCGCAAAACCGGTGGGATCTCCGGATAAAGGAACGAAACCTGTGGGGTCTGTTACTGGGGTTGATGGTAACGCAGTGGGATGCTGACGTGCGCGTAGCGTGCGCGCAGCGCATTCGCTCAAATCCGCTAGAGTTTTTACAGCCCAGTTTTTCACTTTCCGATTACTGCTTTGGCGGAGGAGCTGACAGAGGGCGATCGCCTTTTCGGGCTGACCTGTGTCACGATAAGCCAATACCAGACCTGTCTGGGCTTTGGTGAGGGTTTTATCGTCCAGTTCCAACTCGCTGACAGCTGCTAGGTGGGCGATCGCGTTTTGATAATCTGATTGCTTGAGGGCGGCTAAACCCGCCTCTAGAGATGGGTTGTCCGGGATAGATGTCATAAGTTTCTTAACCCGCGCTTTCTTCCAAGATAGCTTATAAACACTCTCTCTGCTACCGCGATATCTTGGTCGCCTTGGTATATCAGTAATAACTACTATGTTTAGACGTAATTTTCTTTAGGATTTTCTCCTCTTTGTCCCTGGCTGTAATTCAGCCACAAATAATCGTCATAGCAGTTCTGACAACTCTCCCCTCAAGGATAAACCGAAACTGCGATTTTCCGTGAGCGATGTTCAATGTATGGCATATTTGCAGCGGTATTATAGCGCATTAAAACTGCTTTTTCCGAAGTGTTAGAGGCATAAATTTAGTTTTTTCCCGTTGATTACTTTGTGGAAGCGGCTGCCGCATTACAGCTAAATATGGTAGATATAGTTATGGCAGGTTTCGCAGAATATGTGCTCCTTAGAGTAAGGAAGAATGCTGTGCAGATTATAGCCCTAACACAACTACCGTGCCGCCATTGCTGTCCGTTCAGACAGCAATATCAAGTCATTAGCTGACTTGAAAGGTAAAACAATTTCGGGAGGTGTATAAAGCAATGAAACAAGAGAATTTTATTAAGTAATGCAGACCTGTTTGTAGTAAGCTGGAAGCGTGCTTTCAGAGGGCAAAGACTAAAGTTTTTACTACGAACGGCAAGGACTAAAGTCCTTACTACGAACGGCATTTAATTGAACACCTGGGACAATGGCACTCCTAACCACCCAGCAAAGTTTTGTGCCTGAATATGAGTTGGACGATCTACTGGCACCACCTGATAACAGTTGGGTTGTGGTTCTCCCAGGGTCACTAACTCCGTGCGCAATTGCTCTTCATGGAAAACGCTCAACTTAATGGTATCCCCAGGACTGTAGTCTTTCAAACGCTCATTCAACTCTTCTGCCTTTACCCGAATGCCATCAATAGCTAACAGTTCGTCACCATTATCAATCCCCGCCTGATGTGCTGGCGAACCAGAGGCGACAAATTTGATTAACTCCCGTCCATTTTCGCCTTTTGCTCTTACACCTAAGTAGGGAAATGACTCGCCAACTTTATCTACACAATCGCTTTTTAGCTGCAAACCAAAAGGTGACAAGTATTCGTCAAAAGGCAATTCCTCTGTACCGTCAATGTAGCGCGCCCAGAAATCTCCGAGTTCTACACCCGCAACGGACTCGATCACCTGCTGCAACTGGGCCTCTGTAAAGCCAATTTCTTTTTTGCCGAATTGCTGCCACATTTGACCCATGACATCATCGAGCGATCGCCCATTTTCATGCCGGGCCCGAATCAGCAAATCCAGCAGCAGGGACACCAATTCTCCTTTTAAGTAATAAGAAATCTGAGAATTGTCACTATTAGCATGGCGTCGATACAACTTAATCCAGGCATCCCAGCTCGACTCGCTCGCCGGTTGTACCAGACGGCCCGGAGTCGTCTGGAGGCGGGTAATTTCCTTACCCAGTTCCTGCAAAAAAGTCCGAACGTCATAAATTCCCGCCCGCATGGGAATCACCAGATCGTAGTAGCTAGTCGTTCCTTCACAAAACCACAAACAAGGGGTGTAATTTTCCCGATCGTAGTCAAATACCTGCAACCCTTGGGGACGGAGACGCTTCACATTCCAGAGGTGAAAGAACTCGTGGGCCACCAACTGCATAAACTCCTGATACTTTGAGCGATCGCGGAACCCAAAGCGATTGTAAATCAACGAGCAGCCATGCTTATGTTCCAGTCCTCCCCTACCCTGGGATACCAGATGTAGCAGAAACACATAGCGATCGTATGGCAATTCCCCAAATAGCTGAGCCTCCACCTGAATAATTTTCTCGATATCAAGAATCATCTGCTCTGGTTTAGCATTTCCCTCTCCCCAGATAGCCAGTTCGTGGGGTTTGGCCAGGACCTCAAAGTGATAGAGGCGGTGGGTGCCAATTTCAAACGGACTATCTACCACAGTATCAAAATCCTCTGCCCAGAAAGTATCAGCTTTGCCCGACACAGCAGGCAACATTGTTGTTACTTTCCATTCTGATTTGGGAGTCAAAATTTTCACCTGTATAGGGATCTGCTCCCATCCGACTACCCTCAAGAATAAAGCCGCCCCGTTGAAATAGCCGTGACTAGCATCCAAGTGATTTGTCCGCACCGTCAATTCCGCAGCAAATATCCGGTAGTGAACCACAATCTCTGAAATTTCCGACGTCTCAATTTGCCAGTGATTTTTGCTTAACTTGCGCCAACCTAAGGCACTCTCATCACCAGCAGCAGCGGCAAACTCCTGTAAATGTCTGACATATTCCCGCACCAGGTAAGAACCTGGAGTCCAGACTGGCATTTTCAGATCTAGTACAGGCTCTGACCAACCAGATAGCAGCAGAGTCACCTCAAACAGATGAGAACTCGGCTGAGGCATTGCTACCTGGTAGTTAATTCCTGGAGCATTTTGCGAACCGCTGGTAGGTTTAGTCTCAGTCAGAATTGCTTCAGTCATTTTGCTCCCAGTTTGACACTTCTCAATTAATTCGTCTCAATTCTCAATTAAACCTTTCCTGCTAGATGAGTCAGCTGTTTCAAGTTGATCAGATAGATTACCTGCTTGGCTGGAACAATTTTAATCCAACCCTTTTCATTCAGCTTTTCCATTATTTTCTTAGTTTCTTGCTCGCCGATATCCGCCACATTTGCCAGGTCTTTGAAAGGAATGTTATAGATTTCCGTGCCATTTTCGGTCGCCCGACCGTAATTTTCTCCCAAGCTAACTAAGGTATTAGCTAGTTTCACCGCTGGGGGCTGGTTGCGCAGTTGAAAGCGGTAATTAATCAGGCGCAGGCGTCGTACCATCAGTTGTAGCATCCGGTGGTGCAACTGGGAATCTTTGAATAGGGTTTGGATAAATCGCTGAGCTGAGACGCTGAGCAAATCCACCGACGAGAGCGCAATCACATCGGTGGAACGGGGAGATTCATCCAAAATCGCCATTTCACCAAAAAAGTCACCCTTGCCCAGGATAGCGAGGGTAACGCCATCTTCTCCAGAGAGGCGTCGGACTTTCACCCAGCCCGAAACAATGAAGAACACGGCGTTGCCCCAAGCATCTTCCATCAAAACTGCTCTGGAAGGTGGATACTCATGCTCTTGGGCAATAGACAACAGCCATTCCAAGGTTTCTGGGCTGGCGGCATTAAACAGGGGAAAAAGCTCACTAAACTCTTCGGTCTGCATGAGGTGGTTTTGGCAATAGGGAGATTGATAGCACTTTCGGATCTCTGCTTGCGGGCATCTCGGGGATCCCCAACAAGCATCTATCCCTATATGATGACAGGGACAGTAGATTGCGTTCGGTCTCATATCTATTAATTTTGGACTCTAGACCGGACGGAATGGGGATAGGGGGCGGATATCCGGTCATCGCCGGCGGTAGATTAAAAAATCGTAACATTCTGCGCCCGAGGGGTTGGTGGGAGCAAAATCCCGCTCTGCTGGGGGTTTGAGCTTAATCCCATGTAGGGAAAACCGATTGGGACCCCATCGCTCGGTCGAATTATTGTATAGTAATGTTGAGAGATGAAAATTTGCGCTAAGATGATGATTGATGTCGCCGCTAGGTTGCCAGTGGTCGCAATCAGTGGAGTAAAAGCCACAGGTGCGGTAAAACTATTAGTTGTGACGTCAAGTATGCTCTTCGGCGCGATCGTCCGATAGCCTCCCGGCCCCAGGCTGGGAAAAACACGCCGTCCACCGATAGATTACCACATGGGCAAAAAGCCAACAATTGCGCTCTATCACTTGGGATGCGAAAAAAATCGCATAGATACCGAACATATGCTAGGCCTATTGGCACAAGCAGGATATCAGGTAGACTCGAATGCAGAGTTAGCAGATTATGTTATAGTCAATACCTGTAGCTTTATCGAAGCAGCACGGGCAGAATCAGTACGGACCCTGGTAGAACTGGCAGAAGCAAACAAAAAAATAGTGGTGACGGGCTGCATGGCCCAACACTTCCAAGCCGAGTTGCTAGCAGAACTGCCAGAGGCAGTAGCTGTAGTCGGGACGGGAAGTTATAACAAAATTGTAGACGTGATTCAACGGGTAGAAACTGGAGAGCGCGTACAGGAAATATCCGCCGAACCGACTTATATTGCTGATGAAACAACGCCCCGCTACCGGACAACGACGGAGGCGGTAGCCTACCTGCGCATAGCAGAAGGCTGTGACTATCGCTGTGCTTTCTGCATTATTCCTCATTTACGCGGTCAGATGCGATCGCGCCCCATAGAATCGATTGTGGCAGAGGCGCAGCAGTTGGCAGCGGAAGGGGTCGAGGAAATAATTTTGATCTCGCAGATAACAACGGCTTACGGCATAGATATTTACGGCGAACCAAAATTAGCAGAACTGCTGCGGGCCTTGGGAAAAGTGGAGATCCCCTGGATAAGAATTCACTATGCTTATCCGACAGGTCAGACGGCCCCAGTGCTAGCGGCAATGAAAGAAACGGCCAATGTGCTGCCCTACCTGGATTTACCTTTACAACATTCCCATCCGGAAATCCTCCGGGCGATGAACCGCCCCCTGGCAAGGGCGGGTGAATGACGAGATTATTGACAAGCTCAAGGCAGCAATGCCTGCTGCGGTGTTGCGAACGACTTTGATCGTTGGGTTTCCCGGGGAGACGGAGTCCCATTTTGCCCATCTTTATGAGTTTGTGCAGCGTCATGAATTCGATCATGTCGGAGTGTTTACCTTTTCTCCAGAAGAGGGAACTCCTGCCTATAATTTGCCCAATCAACTGCCAGAAGCGGTGAAGGAAGATCGACGTTCTAGGTTGATGGCTTTGCAACAACCAATATCCCTGAAAAAAAATCAAGGGGAACTGGGCAAGGTAGTTGATGTGCTCCTAGAACAAGAAAACCCTGCCACAGGGGAGTATATCGGTCGATCAGGCCGATTATCGCCAGAGGTGGATGGGTTGGTTTACGTCCAGGGAAAGGCGAGGTTGTCGGGAATAGTGCCTGTGAAAATCACGGCGGCAGATGTTTATGACCTTTACGGTCAAGTTGTTGGTCATTCTTCATCAGGTCAGGATTATTGACAAGTGAGGAAAATGACAATTGCATTATGTTTGAAGGAGAATTAATGACTCTATCATTCCAAAGTTTAGGAATTTCAGAAGCTCGGACTCGACATCTAGAAAAAGAAGGTTTTACAGAGCCGACAGAAATTCAAGCTCAAGCAATACCGCACCTGCTGTCAGGTCGGGATGTAGTAGGTCAAGCCCAAACGGGAACTGGGAAAACGGCAGCTTTTGCCCTACCGATTATAGAAGGGATCGATATAAAAACAGCAGCACCTCAAGCTCTGATTTTGACTCCTACTCGCGAATTGGCTATACAGGTTTGCCAAGCCATTAGAAATATCACCGGTGATAGGCGGGTGCGAGTGCTGGCAATCTACGGCGGTCAAGCGATCGATCGCCAGATCGATCGTTTGGAAAGGGGGGTCCAGATTGTGGTGGGAACCCCCGGACGAGTGATAGATTTGCTCGATCGGGGCTTCCTGAGGCTGGAGTCCGTCAACTGGGTGGTGTTGGATGAAGCAGATGAAATGCTGAATATGGGCTTTATCCAGGATGTGGAAACAATCCTGAAACAGGCCCCAGTAGAGCGGCAAACCGCTTGTTTCTCGGCGACGATGCCCTATTCAATTCGGGAGTTGGTGACTAAGTTTTTGCGATCGCCGGTGACGGTGACGATCAAGCAACCGAAAGCCGCACCCAACCGGATCAATCAAGTGGCCTATATGGTGCCGCGCGGGTGGACAAAGGCCAGGGCGTTGCAGCCGATCTTGGAAGTAGAAGAACCAGAATCAGCTCTCATATTTGTCCGTACCCGTCATCAAGCGGCAGAACTGACGAGCCAACTGCAAGCTGCTGGTCATAATGTGGATGAGTACCACGGAGACCTGAGCCAATCTCAACGGGAACGGCTGATGCTGCGGTTTCGCCATCGGCAGGTGCGGATGGTGGTGGCTACGGATATCGCGGCCCGGGGATTACATGTGGATGACCTGACTCACGTGATCAACTACGACCTGCCCGATAGCGTCGAAAGCTATGTCCACCGTATTGGTCGTACCGGTCGGGCGGGCAAAGAAGGTACCGCGATTTCTTTGATTCAACCATTTGACCGGCGGAAACTGTATCAAATTGAACGGCACGTGCGCCAAAGGCTAGAAATAACGAAGGTGCCGACCCGTTCTCAAATCGAGGCCCGGCATCTGGAAAAACTGCAAAAGGAAGTGCTCGAAGCTCTCACGGGCGAGCGGATGGCTTCTTTCTTGCCGATTGTGGCGAAAATGTCTGAGGAAGAATACGACCCTCATGCGATCGCGGCTGCTACTCTGCAAATGGCCTACGACAAAACCCGTCCGGCCTGGATGCAATCGGATTATAACGATGATGAGATCCCACCAGCGACTCCCAAGCCGAAGCTGGTGAAGCGTCAGAAGACACAGGCGCCGTCCCGAAGTTAGGGTGGGGCGACAATATCTGCCCGGGACGTAGGGCGGGCGTCTCGCCTGCCCGGGTTTCGTGCCTCAACCCAACCTACAAAGGGAAGGCGATCGGCAATTCAAAATTCAAAATTCAAAATTCAAAATTGGGAAAGTCCGTGAGAACAAGGATCTCGGCGGATCGGCCGTAGCAATGTAAATGCACGACAGCTTATGGGGAATTGCAACAATTGACAATGGGCAATTCCGGAGTGGAAAGTGAAAAAACTTCCTTGGCCCTCTCTTGCCATCCTCCTAGTTACATATACGACTTTTGGCTGTACTTTGCCATCTGTAAAACTCTCGGAGATGGTTGAGTACCCTGGTAATTTCTCTCAGCTAGCGTGGGCGTTGGCAGCAGTATTAGCTTTGCTGCTGTCGGCGGCGCTGACGGTACCGTTGCGCAAGACTAAGCGATGGCTGATCCGTTGGTTGAAAACGGATGTGGGTATGTTTACTGGCGTGGTTACGATCGCCTTTTTCGCGGCTTTGATGCTGTCAAGAATACACCTGTTTGGCAGTCCGATGGTACTGCTTTTAGCTGGCTCATTAGCAAGATTGGACATTCAGACGGCTGGTTTTAGCGAACGACAAGCTTTTTGGATTTTGACAGTCGCTTCTTTGGCTGGTTTGGTGCAGGGTTGGATAGTAAATCATTTAATGTAGAACAATAGGATATTGTCAGCCCGGTTTTCAGTAAAAGCCGGGTTTATTATTGCATGATTAACGGATGTTGTGTATTCTAGGATTTATGTCTACGGAACTGGAAACGGAATTACAAACAGAAGTCGATCGCAGGCGCAATTTTGCGATAATTTCTCACCCGGACGCGGGGAAGACCACCCTGACAGAAAAGCTGCTACTTTATGGAGGTGCGATCCACGAGGCGGGGGCGGTGAAGGCGAGGGCCCAACAGCGCCGCGCTACTTCTGACTGGATGGCGATGGAACAACAACGGGGTATTTCGATCACTTCGACGGTGTTGCAGTTGTGCGATTCGTTCTAGTCTAACGTAGTCAAATACGGAACACTAGGCCAGGTCCAAACTGGTAACTCTGGTATTCATGGGGGTTAAATTCCCTCTCCCCAGGTACGGGGGTAACACCGGTCCTTAGTGCTATAGAGTCACATCGCTGTGGTGCGAAGCAAGGACTTAAATGTAGGATAGCTGGCAGCCTAAGCCAGTGACGCCGCTAGGAAAGATGCTCAAGGTTAGAGCAGGCAAACCTGTGTAAACTTCGTTACACCGAACCAGCGGAATAAGGCTTATACGCTGGCCCAAAAGGGAAATGGTAGTTAGTGCTGGTAGTATCTGCTTGCCAGCATCGTGCTCAAAGAACTCCCGGAGGAAAGCAGGAACCTAAAAGCATCGCGAAATGATACCAGGGAACGAAGTAACCTCTCGTGTGCTGTCCTCATTTGGACTAGTTAGATGTAAAGCGTAAGCCACGGGGGGAGAGATAGCCCGAGAAGCTAATGCCTAGGGTAATGCCTATGGATACGTTGAGGAATAGGTAAGGATGCCTCAACATGCAGACGCGGGTTGGTGAAAGTAGGAAATCTTGGGCAAAAGTATCTCTAACAAGCCCCAATACCTCGCGTAGCTGAGGTGGGATGACTGGTAAAACAGACTTGAAAATGGTAATACTAAAGGTTATCTGGCAGCGCCACTTACCAACCAGGAAAGGGGAGAAATCACACGAGATGAGGGACAACGGGAGTAATCCCCAGTAATCCTAGCAATGACAAGGCCCTACTTCCCAGTAGCCGGATGCGGTGAAAGTCGCATGTCCGGTTCCGAATGGGAGGGTTGGGGGGTGACCCCCAGTTCGACCCCTAATTGCTTATCTTAACTGTCAGATTAATCTCCTGGATACTCCCGGTCACCAGGATTTTAGTGAAGATACTTATCGAACTCTGGCGGCGGCGGATAATGCGGTGATGCTGGAGGATGCTGCTAAGGGTTTGGAACCTCAGACTCGCAAGCTGTTTGAAGTTTGCCGCATGCGCAAAATCCAGATTTTTACTTTCTTTAATAAGCTCGATCGCCCTACCCGCGAACCCCTGGAACTCCTGGATGAAATCGAGCAGGAACTGGGTCTGCAAACTTACCCGACTAATTGGCCGATCGGGACGGGCGATCGCTTTAAGGGGGTGTTCGATCGCCGTCGGAGGCAAATCCACTTATTTGAGCGCAACCCCCACGGTAGGCGGGAAGCTAAAGATACGGTAGTGGATTTGGGGGATCCCCGCGTGGAGGATTTGTTAGAGCAAGACCTCTATTACCAACTGAAAGAGGATTTAGAACTCTTGGAAGGGTTGGGGGCAGAATTTGACTTGGAGGCCATCCATGCAGGTCAAATGACTCCCGTTTTCTGGGGTAGCGCTATGACTAATTTCGGGGTCCGGCTTTTCCTGGATGCTTTCCTGGAATATGCTCTCAAACCCGGCGATCGCAAGAGTAGCGCGGGGATGATGCCACCCAGTTATCCTGAGTTTACGGGTTTTGTGTTTAAGCTGCAAGCGAATATGGACCCGAAACATCGCGATCGGGTAGCGTTTGTGCGGGTTTGTACGGGCAAGTTTGAGAAGGACATGACGGTCAATCATGCCCGCACTGGCAAGACGGTGCGTCTCTCCCGACCGCAGAAATTGTTTGCCCAGGACCGGGAATCTGTAGAGGTAGCTTATCCCGGGGATGTGATCGGTTTGAATAATCCGGGGGTGTTTGCCATTGGGGACAGTATCTACACCGGGAAGAGGATAGAGTACGAAGGGATTCCCTGTTTTTCTCCGGAACTGTTTGCTTACTTGAAAAATCCCAATCCTTCTAAGTTCAAGCGATTTCACAAAGGGATTTCCGAATTGCGAGAGGAAGGGGCCGTACAAATTATGTATTCGGCGGATGAATCTAAGCGCGACCCCATTCTGGCGGCGGTGGGACAATTGCAATTTGAAGTGGTGCAGTTCCGGATGCGGAGCGAGTATGGGGTGGAAACTTTGCTGGATATGTTACCCTATTCTGTTGCTCGTTGGGTTGTTGGTGGTTGGGATGCTTTAGAAAAGGTCGGGCGTTTGTTTAATACCGTTACGGTAAAAGATAACTGGGAACGTCCGGTATTGTTGTTTAAGAATCAGTGGAATTTGGACCAGATCCAATCAGAATATAAGGATTTGCTTCTGAATGCGATCGCCCCTGTGGTGTCGGGTCAGGAACCTACATAGCGACCAGGCCCGAACCCGTTCCCAGGCGGGGGCCAGGGAACGGGGGGTCCGGCTATAAGAACAAAGCCCGCTTGCGCGGGCTGAATTGCATTCTTGATATACACCCGCAACAACGAAACAAAGAACAAACCAAAGAATTGTGAAATATGATGTCTACACAAACTCAAACTAAGTCACCTAGCATTACTCTAACGCTGAGTCAGGAACACAAACAAAAGCTAGAGAAAGCTGCTGCCATGCGGTGTTTGACTCTAAGTGAGTACTTACTTCAGCTTGCCTTGGATGCTGCAACAGAGGAAATCCCCGAACCAGAACCAATAGTTTTGAGCGATCGGGGCTGGGAAATATTTGAGTCAGCACTTTTAAGTCCGCCTGCTGCTAACGAAGCCTTGAAAGCGGCGATTAAAGAGCATCAGGAAGAATATGGGAAGTGGTAAACTATGAAATGGATTTTTATTCCTATAGATGGCGGTATCAACAGGGATAATTTTGACTGCGGTGTTTCCGAACTGAATGAATATCTGAAAATCTACGCTAAACAGAACTATAGGAAAGGAATAGCTACGACTTTTGTGGCTATTCCAGAAACTGGAAACTGCGAGGTCGGAGGTTATTATTCTGTCAGTATGTCTGAATTTCAACGCGAACAATTACCCCAAGTTTACCGCTGAGGATTGCCCCGCTATCCTGTTCCAGCTATGCGTATAGGTAAATTGGCTGTAGATAGAGCGATGCAGGGTGAAGGATTGGGCAAAATATTATTGATGGAGTGCTTTCGCAAAGCTGTTCGTCTTTCCTCAGAGGTGGGGATATTTGCAATTGCAGTTGATGCTTTGAATGAAGAGGTAAAGGCATTTTATTTGAAATATGGCTTCACTCCCTTAGAAGATAATCAACTCTCTCTTTTTATTCCCGTGAGAACGGTATTAGCAGTTGTTGAATAGATGAGCGTTCCTGCTTCCGGCAAAGTAAATAAATGTAGGGCAGGCGATCGGCACTGTATATACGTTATAATAATTAACAAGCGTTAGTTATACTGAAGGAAAAATTTGGCAAAAAATATGCTCGGCAGAATGCTAGATTAGATAATATTATCTGGTAAAGTAAGAAGGGGAGGTAGCAATTGTATATACCTGGTAAAGATATCATAATTCCGAAACTAGAGGTAGATGGAAACGCGATCGCGGATTTCTGCTGCAAGTGGAAAGTCACCGAATTCGCCCTATTTGGATCTATTCTCCGGGATGATTTTCGCCCAGACAGTGACGTAGACGTGCTAGTGAGTTTTTCCCAGGATGCAAAATGGAGTCTCTTTGATATAGTTAGGATGCAACGAGAACTCAAAACTTTATTTGGTCGCGAGGTAGATTTGGTCCAAAAGTCTGGTTTAAGCAATCCTTCCGACGTTATGAAATCCTCAGAACTAAAAAGGCGATATATACCACTCAGTAACGGGTGTGGTCAAAAGTGGTTGATAGAACGGATTTTGCGATCCTATTGTAGGGGCGAAGCATTGCGGCAATAAAATTTGATCCCCACCCACAATTAATGTTCCGCAATGCTTCGCCCGGTCCCCACCCGAGATCATAACGAACAGTCCCCACCAGATCGCCCTTAATTTGTGTCATAGCATTGTACGGTGGGCTTGTCGCACTCGGTATCGCCGTGTGCATTTTCCGAATATAAATTATCGGTTTGTTGACTCTTGTATCGCTCCTTAGCTTCGCCCCTACAGGTGGGTAATCTGT
Organism: uncultured Hormoscilla sp.; assembly: GCA_963921275.4. Classification (GTDB taxonomy): domain Bacteria; phylum Cyanobacteriota; class Cyanobacteriia; order Cyanobacteriales; family Desertifilaceae; genus Hormoscilla. The sequence continues at coordinate 2,138,462 of OZ001293.3, forward strand.
ATGCAAATTCATTTCCCAACGGGTTTTGACCACACCCCTCAGTAACCGATAAGATAAAAATGAGATCGCCCTTTCATGAATATGCTTGACAAAATTGAGTCATATGTGTAGATTAGTAATTGGCAGCTATGCAAAAGGTAAAGCATGAACAAAGTTGTGACCCTAGAGGAAGTTATGGAAGTGGCGCAGCAGCTTTCCCTGGTGGACAAGGTGCGCTTGATTGAGAAAATTGCTCCTCAGATAGAACGGGAGTTGCAGGTAGTAGGTACTGAGTCTCAACCGCGTAAATCTCTGCGTGGTTATGGCGAGGACTTGATATAACCGAGGAAGATATTGCTGAGGCGCGACAGCAAATGTGGGGAAATTTCTCAAGAGAGGATATCTGATGCTAGATGCTGTAACTGATACTCATGCTTTAATTTGGTATTTGGAAGATAGTTCACGCCTTGGTGATGTAGCGAATCAGACTTTTGCCGCTTGCGATCGAGGAGAGATTGTCATTTACGTTCCTACAATATGCCTGGAGGAAATAGTATATTTACAAGAGAAAAATCGCATCCCGGCTGATTTTAAGGATCACCTAGATGCTGAGTTGCAGAGTGGAACTAGCGGTTTAGTTATAGCCAATCTAACGGCTGAAATAGTTGAGGTGATGGCGACAATTCCACGTTCCATTGTTCCTGATATGCCTGACCGAATTATTGCTGCCACTGCCACTCATCTTGGTTTGCCACTCATCAGCAGGGATGGCAGAATTCAATTGTCTGCTGTGAATACTATCTGGTAAGGTCCGGTGGGAAAAGCCCGATCGCCCCTGTGCTTTCAGGTCAAGAACCGACATACTGATTTTAGATGGATTTTCATAGAGTAGTATTTTGGACCTCGATTCCCTAGCTGCGCGATCGCTATTATCAGTGTAGCAGATTTAGGGAAGATGCAGAGGGTTTCCGTGTATCGTCAAATCCCGGGGTGGAGAGAAGGCGATCGCCTATCCCGTGCGATCGATTGGAACCGAAATGTTACTCGCCGCCCTAGGACATCAAGTATAAGCTAGAAACCGGGTTTCCTGTGCTGCTATCAATGATATCTCTATGCTCTGAGCAGAGAAACCCGGTTTCTTCACCGACTCTCTCGCCCTCGCCTCTGGGCAGTTATTGGGCAGATGGGGGCGCTTCAGAAGAGCGATCAGCACTTCTATAGTGACCCCAGTGCTGTTACTCTAATTGTCAGCCTCACTCTTTGCGCTAATTCCCTGATCGAAAATTGTCAAATCAATATTTTCTACATTAACCCAATGACAGCCATCAATCTTCGCACCTTTAAGTTTGGCATTATTAAAATTTACATCGTTAATTGTTGTATATTCAAAAACCGCTTCTTGAAGATTAGCCTTCTCGAAATTGGCGTGTTGAATTATGGCATAGTCAAAACTTGCATCTTGAAGATTAGCCTTCTCGAAATTGGCGTGTTGAATTATGGCATAGTCAAAACTTGCATCTTGAAGATTAGCCCCCTCGAAATTGGCGTGTTGAATCAAGACATAGTCAAAACTTGCTCCTTGAAGACTTGCGCCGTCAAAATTTGTGCTCTTAAGAATCCCATTATCTAGAATCGCACCCTCAATATTTACCATTGCCAAATCTGCTCCATAAAAATCGCTGTGTTCGAGGATGCATTCTTGTAGGTCTAAAAAACTAAGGCACTTTAGGAAAAACGGCTTTAAAAAGCTGTGTTTTCCCCTTGGAGCCTTGCCATCCAAGCTCCAAACGCAGCACTATCGGGCCATTGAATCTGAGAAATTGTTTCAGCCACCTGGGCACAGGCATTGAGTACCGCCAATAAAGCTTCCTCGGCATTGCGAGCTTGGCGGCTTTCTTCCCGGTAAGCTGGTCTGGGGTCTAAGCGTTCCGTCGGCATCCCATGATGCAACATAAATCCCGTCAACTGACTGAGATCCTGCTGCCATTTGCTCACCTCCGAGATATCCTGCAACCGGATTTCATCGACAATAAAGGCAAACAAGTATTCGTCCATAATTGAGGGACCGCACAAGGTTGCCCAGCGCGTTAAGGCTTGTCGCTCGTCCCAGCCATCGTCGGGCTCCTGCTGCCGACGGTCTAGCTGCCTATGGATGCGCCGAACTGCCCGCTCTATCCGTTTGGCGGTCAGATATTCGCCGAAACTCTTGTGGGTAAATTCAAAAGTTTTCTCCCCTTCCGTAGAAGCTCCGCTCTCTCGAAAATAAAAAACGATTAACAGGCGCGTGACTCCGACCTTCGCTTCCTCTTGAACTTTTTTTAAAGGGTCTTTCAGACCACTGCGATCGCAATGGGTTTCAATTTCTTTAACCGTCGTAGTGCGTCCGTCCCCATGCCAGGATGCCAGACCGATTTCTTCGAGAATGCGGACAAAGTCATTTTCTTCCACCCCCTTCAGGGCCGGATGTTGATCGCTAGCCCAGCCCCGTTCGTACACTGCTTTCAGCAAGTCTTCATAAATGCTGTTAAGATTGCTCTCATCGGAGAACTGTATTTTTTCGCGCACAAAACTCAGAGCTACCAAGTAATTCAACAGCGGTTGCTTCGTAATTTCTACCAGATTTTCCCGGTCTAAATCTGGAGGCATTCCATCATATCCCCGACCGCTGGCTTCGCTGTAGTTTGCCCACCAATGCTGGCGATCGTCCCGCTCCAATAACTTCTCGGGGTCGAGATAATCTTTCTGTTCTTGCTTGGGTATAAAATAGGGCAGGACATGCAATATTTGCTCGGTCTTGCGCAAGTTGCTAGTATTAGCCTGAATCGCTAGCTCCCGACCGGAGATTAAGACTTGCAGGCAAGTTTCGCGCCCATTAAAGCGATCCACTTTTTTCTGGACTTCCGACACAAAGTCGCGAGCAACTTCAGCGGCAATCTTGCCGGACATGGCTAATTCATCTAAACCGTCAAAGATAATCAGCAAGCGGGACTCGCCCTTTTCCCAGTCCAGAGGGTTCTGGGGCAGAAATCGGTCCTCACGGACAAATTTACCGATCGCATCTACCAAATCATCGGAGGGATCGAACAGGTGCAAGGGGACAAACAAGACCGGAATCGCACCAGTTTCGGCATGTTTGGCGGCCAACATTTTGGCAAAGGAAGATTTACCCGAGCCCGGTCCGCCACTAATAATGCGGATGGCATCCTTGCGATCCTTTTTCTCTAACCAAGCGTCGATTTCTTGGTGCAAGTCAACCACCACCAGCTCGTATTTTTTGTCTGGGGCCAGTCCGGATTCAAAATCGTCCTCTTTTTGATTCTCGGGCTTGCGCTTGTAGTAGGCTCGCAGGGGCACGTACACCTGCTTGAGGCTGAAGGCTTCGGCAAACATCGGTTCGTCCACCTGTTGTTGCAGCCAGGCTCCATAGCGCCGCCATCCCCGTTCCCGATCGCTCGCTTCAGTAAAAGGAGTCTGGAGGGCTTGTTGGAGGGAAGCGTAATCCTTAGATCCCCATTCCTCGTGGAGCGCAAAGACAAAATAACTCGGCAGGCGATCTGCGATCGATCTAGCTTGGGCTTGGTTGAGACCAAAACCTTGCAACCACTGGGCCAAAGGTGTTTTAATGGGTTCCAGAATCGGTAAATCTTTCGGTCGCTGAAAGAACTCTGAGGTCAGGGTTAGCTCCATATCTTCCCAAGACAGGTTTAGGTCATTGCACAACTCCTTAAGTGCCCGATCGTCCAGTTTCTTTACCAGCAAATCTTCATTAGACTGCACCAAAGCAAATATCGCCCGCTTCAGAGAGCTATAGATAAGCAGCCATGCAACTTGTCCCGGTTCGTTCTGCAACCCTAATGCCTTTAAGGCATCCATCAGACTTGTTTCAGCTACTAGCAAATTTCCCGAAAAGCCACCGAGTGCCCCCTTGCCTAGGGACCAAAACAAATCCTTGAAATTAACCTGGATATTTTTATTCCAGACCTTCACCGGTTTGCTAACGGACAATTCTCCTTGATTGTTCATCTTTCTCTAGCATTCCTCAATCAGTTGTCAAATCCTGTCAGAGTTCCCCAGCAAAAGCCCCGTGGGGTTAGCTCCCGGGTAGCCCTTACAGCTTGTATAAATTTTATCATAATCTAGAGCATCGGTCCAGTAGAAGCTAGAAACCGGGTAATGAGTGCCGCTATCAACTCCAGATCAATGGGTATGACTTCAGAAACCCGGTTTCTTGACCGACTAAAAGCCAGTTGCAGCGGAACAATTGCGATCGGATATGCAGCTATCGTCCGAGAAATTACTCCAACTTCTGGAATCTCTGGTGAGGCGATCGCTCATTAACATCATTAAGCCAGCAAGCGAAACCCTCTGTACCATTCCACCTGTGGTCAGGAAATATCTTAGAGAAGACGCCACTAACTACTAGGCGAAATCAAAGCCATTGCTTGACTCATCACAACTTCAGGGTTGACCATCTGTGCCAATTCCTCGGCATCGTAGCGACCTGACGCCACCTCCAAAGAAGCTTTATCAAGGGCATCTTGGTAAACTTCTTCTAGAGTTAGGCGCAACTCTTCTGGTTTCAAGTAATAACCGCCTGTTTGGCGACGCTTATTCTTTCTCTGAATAGCCCTCGCTGAGTTTCTGATGGACAAATCCCAAGAACGAGTTGTACGATTTTCAGCTTGCTGCTTAATTAAATATAATAGCATAATGATGGCATAATCGCCAATAGCAGTAATTTTATCGTCGCGACTCATCTCTTCTAGTTCTGATGCGATCGCCAGGGCCCCTCTTTTATATCTCATTGTATCAGTAGGTCTTTGAGTTCCAGTAACTCTTCCATAGTCAGTGCCAAATCTGGGTTCACTTATATTGTACCCTTCGTAGTAAGCGCTTTAGCGCTTGCCTGGGGATGCTCAAAATATAATTATCACAAAAAGCGATCGCGCCTCACTCTTCTCCTTCCCGTTCCAGCAAATCCTGTAATTATGGCAATAGCAGAGGAATATCATTTTGGATAGTTTCCCACACTCTATCCAATTTTACTTGAAAATATTCGTGAGCTATCACATTCCGCATATCCCCCATTAAACGCCAAGGAATATTGGGATAGCGTGATTTAATCTCATGAGGAACGTTTAGGGCAGCTTCACCGATAATCATCAAGTCGTACAGAACAGATTTCGCTATTGTATCATCTGCTTGGAATTCCTCAAATGTCATGTCAATTGTACTGCGCTGAATTCCGGACACAGATTGGATAATATCTTGAATGCGTTGCTTCCAGTCTCTAGATGGCATGAATTACGTCCTCCAAAACCGGTTCTCGCAAATGTTCCTTCAAAGCCTTCTTCGTTCCTAAATCCACAGGACAATCTAGGATATCCTCTAAATAATATTGTATCTCCAATAATCTCAAATATCCAACTGAGTCATCGAACTCCGCTAAAAAGTCTATATCGCTATCGGGAGTCGCTTCATTCCGCGCCACTGAACCAAACAAGTCTAAAGATTTTACTCCCATTGCTTGCAACTTTTCCCGATGGGCTGCTATAATAGCTAGTACCTCCTCTCGCCTAGGGATTTTTTTCTCTACAGGCGGCAAGGAAGAGGCGATCGCCTCTTCTGCCACCTTTTCAATTGATTTCTCCGTCAACTTCGCCTGGGCTGATAATCGCCGAAATACCGATACAGGTATATCTATTGTTAGTCGGCGTGTAGACATCTTTCACCCCTTTGTATAGCTAAAATGATAATGTTTTTAGTCGGTTAAAACAGATTTTAGCTATTAGCCGGGGGTTTTAACGGTCAGCTAACACTTTAGCTATTAGCCGTTCGCGCCAGCGCGGCGCCAGCCGTGGGTTTTAACGGCCGGCTAACACCTACCTCCAAGGTTCTTATACTGAAGGAATATAATCCATATCTTGCAGCTTCTGCAACACTTTTGCCACACTTGCTGACAACTCTTCTTTGTCAGTCCGGCATTCAATCTCCGGGTTTACAGGCGGTTCATAAGGGTCAGAGATTCCCGTAAACGCTTTAATTTCTCCGGCCCGGGCCCGCTTGTAAAGTCCTTTCACATCCCTTTCTTCACACACCGCCAAGGGCGCATTAACATAAACTTCCACAAAATCCTTAACCTTTTCCCGTACTTCTTGGCGGATCTGCCGATAAGGTGAAATCGCTGACACCAAGACTATCACCCCATTGCGAGTCAACAGGTGGGAGACAAAACCAATCCGACGGATGTTCTCATCCCGGTCTTCCTTACTAAACCCCAACCCTTTGGTCAGGTTCTGACGTACAATATCACCATCCAATATTTCCAAAGGATATCCCTTCGATCGCAGTGCTTCTGCTACTGCCCGACTGATTGTGGTTTTCCCGGCACCACTCAGACCCGTAAACCATAGGGTGACGCCACGTTGCTGCATACTATTGTTCCTTATTCTTCCTCAATATACTCTACTATTTCTGGCAAATTGTCAAGCCTTGGGGTCAGGGAGTTTAAGTTTTGTCCTGCAATCACGATCTTTACCGGGTCAAGATTCGCGATCCGCAGGATATAATCGAACAATGACGGTTCTTCTACCACCCCTTCAATCCTGAGATCGATGCCCTCTGCTTTTTGTTGCACCCGCTTGAGTACGTCATCGGCCAGCCCCCGGTAACCTGCTAACATGGAATTTTGTAAATTCCGCAGGGAACTATGACCGATAAAGCCCACCTCTGCTAGGTCATGTATCATAGTACCCATTGCCTGGGTGCTAATAAAGTACACTACAACTAGCTGAGTTTGCCGCTGCTGCGCCTCTGATATCGCTCGCCACATCGCCTTGTCATAAGCATAGGGATTGGCGATCGCCAGCCAAACATTCATGTTACACCCCCCAATCCTACTATTGGCCAATAGAACTTAGCCATTGCTAAAAATATCAAAAATCCGATCAATTTCAGCCACAAGCCACGATGAAAGGCTTGAAAGGGAGATACGTAGCCACTACCAATCACGATCGCCATCACTGGCGTACTCACGGGTAACAGAAATGCTATCCCCGAGGGCAGGGTAACCCCCAAAGTCATCACCCTGGGGTCGAGGCCATACTTGGCTGCTAGGGCTAGCCCGATCGGCATCAGCACTGCCACTGCTGCGGCATTACTCATGCCTTCGGTCAAAACCAGAATCACGGCGACGATCGCCACAAAAATAACAGTACCAGAATCAATCCAGCCCAACAAATTTTGCGCCAATGCTGCTGCTGCCCCCGTATCGCCCAACATGGCCGAAAGGGCGATCGCGCTACCATACATGAGGAAAATGCCCCAGTTAACATCTTCTTCTACCTCTTGCCAATCTACCAAGCCGAAGACGAAGCTCAATAGCACCCCAAAAAAGGCGACAGTATCTAAACCCCAAGCTTCTCCTTGAAATATCCACAGGCCGATGGTCAGCAGGGTCACCGCCGCCGTGCCCAGTTCCCGCCTCGAAATTGGTCCCAGGTCCTTCGATCGCCTCAAAAGGAACTTGTGAGCCGTAGATAGAGAAACAACCGTACCTTGTCCAATTTGCAGCAGTAAACCATAGGCAACCAGTAACAATGCTAACACTAAAGGGATAGACCAGATAAACCACTGCACAAAACTGATAGATTCACCTGTGGTACTGCGGAGAACCCCCAAGGCTAAGGGAGCTCTAGCGCCCCCCAGCAGGGTAGCCATGCCACCGATGCCCGACCCCCAACCCAAAGCTAAGAATGCCGCCAGTCCAAAGCGTCCACCTGGCTTTGCCCCTGCTGCTTGTACCACTTCCAAAACTACAGGAAACAGCATGGCCGTGACTGCATAGGAACTGATTACAAAAGACATCAACGCAGACAGCAGTAAGATAGAAGTGATCAGAACATTCTGTGCATAACCAAACCGGGACACCACAGCTACTGCCAGGCGCGTACTCAGTCCAGATCGCATGACTGGACTGGCCAGGATAAAGGCCCCCAAGACAAAAAACACCGCCCGGTTGCCAAAATAGGCATAGGTAGCTTCCGAGGACAGAACGCTGCTGACAGGAATCAGAAATAGCACCACCAGTCCTGTCACCGCTACGGGTAGGGTGTTAGTTCCCCAGAGGAAAGCCGTCACCGCAAATACAGCCAAAGCTCGTTTCGCTTCCATCTCTAATCCCGGGAAAGGAACAATGAGGACCGCCCCATAAATAGCGGCGGCGGCTAAACACCAAAGCCAACGGTTTTGGGGCTTGCAGGATAAACGCAACCAACTGCGTAGCTGTGTCAGGATCTGCATCAAAACTAAATCTGTAATATTGGTTCTCGTAGGGTGGGCAGTGCCCAACTTACTATAGCAATTAAAGGCTAAAGATTTCTTTCAGCCGCGATCGCACCCAATCTACTGGATTCTTGTGGGATTCCGTTTCCGATAATAACCCCATTGCTTGCAGTTCCTGTCGCCGCTGGGATAATTCCTCTTGATGCTTCGCGATCTCTTGGGCGATCAACTCTGACAATTCTGGATGTTCGTGTAATAGTTTTTCCAAGCCATCCTGGTCCAGGGCGAACAGAATTGTTTCTTCTAAGGCCCGAGCAGATGCCGTGCGGGGAATTCCCAACATTAAAGACAATTCGCCAAAAAATCGTCCCGAACTCAGGGTTGTCAGATGCTTATCCAGCTTCTCTAAGAAGATTTCTATCGACCCAGAAAGAACCATATAAAATGCATCTCCTGGATCCCCTTCCCGAAAGAGTATCTCTGATGCTTGCAGGCGGCGTCGATACCCCAGTTCGATCAATTCCCTCAAGTGTAAATCGTTAAAGGTTTCAAAGTAACACAGTCCCCGCAGTAACGAGCTCAGAGATAATGTATGTTGTGCGGGTAACTGTTTTTGTAGTAATTTGTCAAGATTGGAGACATCCGACTCTAGTTTCTGGTATACTTGCGATTGCCCGGTCAAATCTTCGGGATTCCGCAGCCACAAATCCATTTGCGGGAATGCTATAGTGATATTATGTTGGCGGAAATTATAGTCAATGATAAAATGCAAGGAACTTTTAATGGCAAGTATGCCATAGATTTTTTTGACGTACACCCAGAGTTGAAAATCTAAAGAACTATTGCCGAAGCCGATAAAAATCACTCGGGGACGAGGATTGTCTAATACTGCCGGTTCCCTATAGGCACTATCTAACAGAGTTTCCGTGACTAATACGGTATCGCTACCATAGGCCACTCCCACCGAAATTTTAATCGGACCGTGGTAGCGTTCGGCACTCATATTAGTCACCTTGTTGTCAACCAGTTTACTGTTAGGAACAACTAGGTCAAACCTATCCCAAGTCTGAATGACCGTAGAGCGAAGATAGATTTCTTTTATATATCCGATCAACCCATCAAATTCAATATAATCTCCAGACTTGAGTTTACCTTCCACCAGTAAAATCATACCACTGACAAAGTTTTTCGTAACGTCTTGCAGTCCGAAGCCAATCCCTACTCCTAAGCCACGGGCTATGACCGCAAAAGAAGCGAGATTGAAGCCAATAGTTTGCAGGACGAGTAAAAAGGTGAAGCTGCCAATGCCATAGCTGATAATTATAGATATCACTTCTCGGTTAGCCTCGTCAATTCCCAGTCTGACAAGCAGCCTCCTCTTGAGGAAAGTCTTCAAAGCGCGAGTCAGTCCGATGACAACGAGTAACCACCCGATCTTGATTAAGATATCCAGGAAGGAAAGAGACTTATCCCCAATGTTAAATATGGGTTCTGTCAACCAGTGGTATGTTATAATTGATAATATCTGTTGCTTGACGTTCATTGCTGTACCTGATGGGAGTAGAATAATGCTATACTAACCCTAATTATAATTGGGAATTGTAAATTGTCAATGGAGCTCCTGGAGTTGGGGTGATAAGTAAAGCTGATAATCACGCAAACTCAATGGTTTCAGCCTTGACGATCTCTAAAAATTGTATAGAACCATTACATTCTGGCGTCCGTCAGTATATCTGCTGGCGGCCAACAGAAAACTGTACTGATATAAAAATACAAAAGTGACATACTATCTTCCGTTTTCCTTGGGTGTGGTCAAAACCAGTTGGTTGTTGTTGGCCACACCCGCGAATGGTGGGTCGATATCTCAGTACGGGACAAAAATTATATCTGGAGTCTAAAAAAATGCCTCAAACCCTTGTGGGACAAGCATTTTATCTAAAAATGCTATAACCTGCTCTGTATATGGGTTTCAGGATTTTTGTCCTGTACTTAGGATCGATATATCGAAGGTGCCCACCCTACTAATGCAACTACTTTTGACCGCACCCGTTTTCCTTCGATCGGATAAGTAGCCATCTCCTCGAATGACTAAGGGACTGCCCTTAGTTCGGTCCTATTCCGTCGCGCTTCAGCTAGTGTTCGGTGTTATCGGAGCTGTTGGCATGATTGGGAGTATATGATACTTGAGACGGGAGCACCAGGGAGTCTATATTATGATTGCGGTTGATTTGACGAAAAAGGTTCGCTGTGTAGCACAGCAGTTTAGTGACAGGTTACAGCCTAGCACAGAGAAAGCCGAACAGGTGGCTCTCAATACTTTTGCTGTTTATGCCGTGCATTTCTACTTAAAGAGTTTGCAGGTGGAAACTGATTTGCAAAAGAGTGATAGCTGGAACCCGGAGATCCATGCAATACTGGATGTGGCTGATTTGGTGGTGAAAGGTCGGGGTAAGTTAGAATGCCGTCCAGTTTTGCCAGGTGCGACAGTTTGTTAGGTGCCTCTGGAAGCTAGAGGCGATCGCATTGGTTATGTAGTGGTACAGGTTGATAAAAGGGCAAGGGAAGCAACTCTCTTGGGGTATGCTCAAACGGCAGCAGATGGGGCGATCGACCTTGGCAAGTTGCGCCTGATCGCATCTTTAATCCCTTACCTTTTTTGTAACTACCATTACAGTTGAAAGGCATCATTACTCGATATTTATAACACGATTAAACGGATAATGAAAGAACGATCGCAGTTTTTGAGGGTGAATCGCCCTCTGGCTAGAACCGGTGAAAGTCTGGCCCAGCAAGCTTGCCGGTTAAAACCGGAGCAGTCAGCTGTAGGACTTGTTATAGAGGGCGATCGGGTGTAAGATAAGAGATACTGTCGAATGATAACCGATCCATGCCCAAACTAAAAACCCGGAGAGCAGCTGCCAAGCGTTTCAAAGCCACCGGCAGCGGCAAGATTTTCCGCCGCAAGGCCAATAGAAATCACCTGCTAGAGCACAAGGATGCCCAAAGGAAGCGCCGTCTGTTTAAGAAGACTCTGGTGCATGAAAGCGATGAAGAAAACGTGCGCTTGATGGTGCCTTATTTGTAAATTGACTGGTGACTGGTGACTGGTGATAACCGGAGATCCCCCCAACCCCCCTTAAAAAGGGGGGCTTTTCCAGTTCCCCTCCTTAGCAAGGGGGGGCTAGGGGGCTTACAGGGGTATGTTTTTAAGGCACCTACGAAAGAATGAGAGTTTCAGCGCTCTCAAGGAAGCACCTCCACAACGTAAAATTCAGGGTTTCAGCCTGCGCGAGTAGTTGTGAAGGTTGCCAAATCTAAAAAACATACCCTTGAAAGGGGCTAGGGGGGGATCCTAGGGAAACATGATGACCCAAACGGACAAGACAACTGATAACTGACTAAGGACAACTAGCTATGTCAAGAGTAAAACGGGGCAATGTAGCACGCAAGCGCCGCAAAAAAATTCTCAAACTGGCAAAAGGATTTCGTGGATCTCACTCAAAACTTTTCCGCACCGCAAATCAAAGGGTGATGAAAGCCTTGCGCAATGCTTATCGCGATCGCCGGAAGCGGAAGCGTGATTTCCGTCGCCTGTGGATCGTGCGGGTAAACGCAGCAGCGCGGAACCATGGCATGAGTTACAGCCAGATGATGGGTAACCTGAAGAAAGCGGATATCCAGCTGAACCGCAAGATGCTAGCTCAAATGGCGATTCTGGATCCAGCTAGCTTTGCTAAAGTGGTGGAAGTAGCAGCCCAAGCAAAAGCATCCTAAATGGTTAACTGGGGTGGTTCGACTGGCGGAGGCGAAGTAAGAGAGGGACAATATCGAGGCTTTCGGCGTCTTCCGCGTGCTCTTGTCCTGAAGGACGCGGCACACTCCAGACACCGCCCCGTGATTATTGTATCCCTCATGCTTTGTCCTGCCTCACAGTTGTAGGATCTGAGGCATTGGAAATCAGGAGTTAAAGTGTAAATTGTGGCTCCAAAATCGCAGATCTCCGATCGGATTACTGGCTTTCTGTGGGCGATAGCCCTGATCCTCTGTCCGGTAGCCATTACAGAGAGGCAGAATATAGCCATTCCGATGTCTCGGGGTGAGGTGTCTCCTGGGAGCTTGATGTCAAAAGGACGCACGGCGAAACCCGAGGGACATCATATTCGCACTACCCAGGAGACACCTCGCACTACTCGTACTACCCTCGAGACATCGTCCGCAGAACTAGAAGCGATCGCCCAGCGGGGATATTTAATAGTAGGGGTAAAGGACAACCTGCGTCCTCTAGGGTTTCGGGATGCTAGCGGTAATTTACAAGGACTGGAAATTGACATCGCCCGGCGTCTAGCAGCGGAACTGCTAGGGAGTCCTGATGCCGTCAAATTGCAGCCCCTAGCAAATCAAGACCGGTTAGATGCAGTGCAGTCGGGTACAGTAGATCTGGCGATCGCCCAGGTAACCTCAACAGAACCGCGTTTGCGGGTAGTCAGCTTCAGCAGGCCCTACTATATAGATGGTACGGCCTTTGTCACCAAGTTAGGGTTCGTCCGACAGCTAGAAGACCTGGCCGGACAGCGGATAGTACTGTTGAATGGTGCTAGCACGATCGCCTCCGTGCGGTATTTTCTGCCCAAGGCCCAGCTAGTGGGAGTAGACTCTTATCAAGAAGCCCTGGCACTGTTAGAATCTGGTGCCGCAGATGTCTTTGCTGCCGATGCTAGCGTGTTAGCAGGATGGGTGCAGGAGTATCCCCAGTACTGGCTGCTACCCTATCTGATTTCCGCAGAAGCCTTGTCTGTAGTCATGCCCAAAGGATTGCAGTATGATGACTTACGGCGACAGGTAAATCAGGCGATCGCCCGTTGGAAAGAGTCAGGTTGGCTTGATGATCGGGCCAAACATTGGGGTTTGCCCGTACCCGAGTTGAATGGAAAATCTTATTGAATTATTGCCGCCCATGGATAGTCCATTACCAATTATCTATCTCTCCCTATTTCTCAGTTTACTGGGTGTAGCCGCTTGGTTTGTGTTACGGCAGATATTCAAAACTCGCAAAACGGAAAGTTCTCTAGGCAAGCTGCAAAAGAAGCTGAAAAGCGAGAAAGGCAGTTCAGAAGAATATTATCAACTAGGGTGCATCTATTCAGAGAAGAAAATGTACGCACAGTCTATCAAGCTGTTTCAACAATCCCTGAAAGTTGAAAAATTGCCCTCCCAAGAGAGCGCTCTCGTATATAATGCCCTCGGATTTGCCTACACGGCTCAAGAACAGTACGATCTGGCAATTCGCCACTATAAAGAAGCTATTAAGGCAGTGCCAGACTATGTGACGGCGTTAAATAACCTGGGGTATACTTATGAGAAAAAGAAGTTAATCGCTCAGGCTAGAGAACAGTATGAAGAAGCTTTGAAGATCGAGCCCAATAATGCCACAGCTAAAAAACGGGCAGAATCACTACGCAAACGCTTAGCCCCTTCCAAGTGATTAGTTACTTATTTGGCGCAGTAGCCCAAGTCCAGAAAACAACCCCTAATCGTGTTATGCTAATTCTGGAAGTTAACCAGATAGGTTATGAAGTCCAGATTGGCCAGCGTCTAGCAGCTTCATTGTCAGAGCGATCGGACGCACGGGTGCAAATCTTTACTCATCTGCAAGTGCGATCGGAACAACCAGTGCTGTATGGTTTCGCCTCAGGGGCAGAACGGGATCTCTTTCGCCAGTTGGTGAGCGTGAGTGGGATCGGGGCCCAACTGGCGATCGCCCTATTAGACACCCTGGGACTGGCAGATTTACTGCAGGCCATTGTCACGGGCAATGTCAAGCAGCTGGCCAAAACCCCAGGGGTCGGTAGCAAAATCGCCGAACGCATTTCCCTCGAACTTAGGAATAAGCTGGCAGAGTGGCGTCAGCAGGAGTCGATCCCCATTCCCAGTAGTGCTGCACTGGCACCGGAACTGCAAGAAGATGTGGAAATCACTCTTCTGGCTTTAGGGTATACTATAGAAGAAGTGGGGCAAGCCTTGCAAGCCCTCAGCCAAGAGCCCCGGTTGCAGAAAAGTCAGGATGCTGAAACTTGGATCAAAGAGGCGATCGCCTGGTTGACATAGTACCGAAGTTGGGGATCTTAGAAGTTAAGGGATGAATACAGTCATGAAACTACCTACCTTTCTGATTATCGGCGTAGAGAAAGCCGGAACTACTTCTGTAAACAATTACCTGAAACAGCATCCTCAAGTTTACATGAGTCCGGTCAAGGAAACCAATTTTTTATAACGAGATTGAGAATATGCTGACCTGAGTCAAATTAAACCCAAAGCCAACCGCATCGATACATTTGAAAAATACTGTAATCTATTTCAGGATGTCACAGATTAAAAGGCGATCGGGGAAGTTTCTCCTAACTATCTTTTTCATTATCAAGAATCAGCTAAACGCATACTCCGTTACGTACCTGAGGCCCAACTGATTGCCATCCTGCGTAACCCCGCAGAAAGAGCATATTCAGATTACCTGATGCATATCCGGGACGCGATCGGTAATCCCACTAGCTTATCAGAACAGCTCGAATATAAAGCAGATAAATCTTACACGCTGCTCAAAGGATTATATTATCAACAATTGCAACATTTTTACGCTCAATTTAATCGGGAGCGAATCAAAATATGTTTGTATGAAGACCTCTGCGACAAACCTGTAGAATTTATGCAGGCGATGTATAGATTTATCGGGGTAGAGCAAAGCTTTAGCCCGGATATGTCGAAAAAAGATCAAGTAGCGCAAGTGCCAAAAAATCAATTAGTGAATAAAGTCTTGCGGCAAAAAAATCCGGTCAAAACCTTGGTCGCTACGGGACTGAGAACTATATTACCAGAGTCGGCGCGGCAGAAATTGCGCTCGACACTAATTAATCTTACAGCTTGTTCAGGAAACAAGTAGAACATTTTTGTGCTAAACTAGAGCTATACTCAATGCAGACCAAATTCAGCTATGGGACGTTACTCTCTGGACCTTAGACAAAAAGTAGTCACTGCTTATCAATTGGGCAAAGGCTCGATTCGGCAACTCGCCGAGCAGTTTATGCTCAGTCCTGCTACTGTTCATAGTTATATAAAACAAGATCGAGAAACGCAAGATATAACCCCTAAAAAACCCGGTCCCAAACGTCAGGGCAAGCTAGAAGCCGATCGAGACTTGATCGTGAAGATGGTAAAAGATTACCCAGATTGTCCGGTGAGGCAGTATCGGGAACATC
Source organism: uncultured Hormoscilla sp. (assembly GCA_963921275.4). GTDB lineage: Bacteria > Cyanobacteriota > Cyanobacteriia > Cyanobacteriales > Desertifilaceae > Hormoscilla. Next base: position 2,153,974 of record OZ001293.3, read on the forward strand.
TCCGGCGGGAGCAGGATGTTTATGTCAGTGTAGGGGGGATGTGTGAGTTCCTAAAAAAAGAAGGCTTAACCCTTAAAAAAAAACTTACCGGGCAGAAAAAGTAGCAACGGAAGCAGGTCAACAGCAGTGAGTTGATTACCGAGAGCGGGTTCGAGATGTCCCACAGGGAAAATTGATATTTATTGATGAGGCAGCTTTCTGGATAGGGATGAGTCGCGATCTGGCCAGGAGTGAAAAAGGTAAAAAGGCATTCTATTTAAGACCATTTTATCAGGGGAGTAAAATGACCTTAATCGGAGCAATAAGTCTTGAAGGAGTTGTGGCTAAAAAAGCAATTAAAGGCTCTATGAAAGGTAAGGATTTTAAGGATTTTATTGAAGATGACCTGGTTCCGAAGCTGAATCCAGGGGATGTGATAGTTATGGATAACCTTAATATCCATAAAATGGAAGGGATCGAAGAACTGATAGTCGCTACGGGAGCAAGAGTAGAATATTTACCACCCTACTCACCAGACTTCAACCCTATTGAGATGTTGTGGTCAACGGTTAAGTCACTGGTCAGAATGTTCCCAACACGAGCAATGGAGGCGCTAGAACAGTTAATTGAACTTGCTCTGATGCTGATTGGAACAAATACGTTTAAGAACTGGTTTACTAAATGCTGTTATTGTACTAATTAAATAGCGAACCTGCTGTAACTCATCAGACAAGAGCCAAACGCCGCTGTCGCCAGCAGCACGAAAACAACTGGTGGAGTATTATCGTGAAGATATCCTGAAGCTGCAAGATTTGATCGACAGGGATCTGTCATCCTGGCTGATATATTAAGCGAGGGGCGCGATCTCAATTTGAGAATTGTTGATTCCCCTCGTTCCCACTGGCGATCCCTGGGAAGATGCAAGAGCCAGCGGTAAGGATAGATAATACAATCTTAAATCACTTGTGTCAAGTGAACTCGGGAGCAGATAGACTTTGTAAATAAGTATTTTGGCTCCTCAACAGAATTGCATCTGAACGGGGACGGTGTTGACAACTGACAACCAACAACTGACAACTGACAACTGGCATCCCCAGGCAAAAGTGTGATACGATGAGAAATTGCTGAATATGATAAGTAGCCCAAGAGAGAATCCATGAGTCTACCGCAAGAACAGAAACACCAAATAATGGCTGACTACCAGCTGCATGAAACGGACACGGGTTCGGCAGATCTGCAAGTAGCCGTATTGACGGAAAAGATCAACAGGCTGAGTAAACATCTGCAAGCCAACAAAAAAGACCACTCTTCCCGCCGGGGACTGTTGCGGATGATTAGTAACCGCAAGCGCCTGTTGAGCTACATTAAAAAGCAGGATGCAAACCGCTATCAGGCTTTGATCGGTCGGTTGAAAATTCGCGGCTAAAACCCATGTCCTCAGAAAAAGAGCGAGATCGGCTGCCATTTGAACCCACGAGTAAGCGCCAAAAAACTCGCCCAGCAGCAGGCCCAGCAGCAAGATCGACAGTAAAAAAGGAGCCGAAAAAAACGCCGATATCTAAGGAAGACAGGGCCATCCCAGAAGCTGTCAGCAAGCGGATGGTGCGGCGGATGGCTCTATTGTGCGGCATACCGACCGCATTGGGCATGTTGACTTTTGGAGTCAGTTATGGTATATATGTCTACACTGAGTTCAAGCTGCCCAATGTGGCGGTGCTTCTGACCAGTATAGGTTGTTTTGGGTTGGGCATCTTGGGATTGAGCTACGGCGTCCTCTCAGCCTCTTGGGAGGAAAAAGTCTCGGGAAGTCTGCTAGGTTGGGCAGAATTCACTACCAATTTCTCCCGCATGACCGCTGCATGGCGGTCTGTCAAAGAAAAAGAATAATCCCACCAGTGGGGCGGTCTCTGGTGAAGGGTGTATCTCACTTTTGCTATGCGCTGCGCGCACGCTGCGCGATGCGGGCATATTCACCGGTAACCCAGAAACCTGGTTTTTCCAAAAAACCAGGTTTCTTAATTCAAAATAGAGACCACCTAAACTCTGGTGAAGGCCAAATGGGAAATCGGAAATAATGATTAAACCCATTGGCGCTTTTAGAGTTTAGGTGGTCTCTTAGAACTAGAAACAACAGCAGGAACTGGACATGATTGTAGTAATGAAGAGCGGCACCCCAGATATGGAAATTGGCCGCGTGAGTGAAGAACTGAGTAGCTGGGGACTGTCTCCAGAGAAAATTGTCGGCAAGCATAAGGTGGTCATCGGTCTAGTTGGGGAGACAGCTCAGCTGAATATCGAGCAGATCCAAGAAATTAGCCCCTGGATCGAGTTAGTGTTACGGGTGGAGCAGCCCTTTAAGCGGGCGAGTCGGGAGTTTCGCCACGGCGATCCTTCTGAGGTTGTGGTGCAGACCCCTGATGGCCCAGTTACTTTTGGGGAAGAGCAGCCCGTGGTGGTGGTAGCAGGACCCTGTTCTGTGGAAAATGAGGAGATGATTATCGAGACGGCCCAGTGCGTCAAGGCTGCTGGTGCTAAGTTCCTGCGCGGCGGTGCCTACAAGCCTCGGACTTCGCCCTATTCTTTCCAAGGTCATGGGGAGAGTGCTTTGGGACTGCTAGCAAAGGCACGGGAAGCTAGCGGTCTGGGCATAATCACAGAAGTGATGGATACCGCTGATATCCCTGTTGTGGGAGAAGTGGCAGACGTGCTGCAAGTGGGGGCGAGAAATATGCATAATTTCTCCCTGCTGAAGAAGGTGGGAGCCCAGGATAAGCCAGTGCTGCTGAAGCGGGGCATGTCTGCGACGATCGAGGAATGGTTGATGGCAGCTGAGTATATCTTGGCAGCTGGCAATCAGAATGTGATTCTCTGCGAGCGGGGAATTCGCACGTTCGATCGCCAGTATGCTCGGAATACCTTGGACCTGTCAGTGGTGCCAGTGCTGCGCGGACTCACCCACCTGCCGATCATGATCGACCCCAGTCACGGGACGGGTCGTTCTGAGTATGTACCGGCAATGACTAAGGCGGCGATCGCGGCTGGTACGGACTCCCTGATGATTGAAGTCCACCCCAACCCAGCGAAAGCTTTGTCTGACGGACCCCAGTCTCTGACACCAGAAGGGTTCGATCGGCTGATGCAAGAATTGGCAGTGATTGGCAAAGCTGTAGAACGCTGGCCCGAACCCCAACCCGCTGCTGTGCTGGTTTAACTCGCCGTTCGCAATAAACCGTTCGTAGTCAGCACTTTAGTGCTTCCCGGCCGCGCAGGGTAAGGACTTTAGTCCTTACTACGAACCTGAAAATATTTTCAAGTTGTAGGGTGGGTGTTCCCCACCCTACAGTTTTTGATGAAATCTACTATTATTAATTAATATTCCTTTACATTCGGTGGTAACTGCTAACTGTGTTTACAACGGCACTCGTTCAACCAGATGCTATTCAGACACCAGCAATTCCTTACGACCTGTTTGAGGCGATCGCCGCCCTGAAACAGGAGTTAAACGCCGTGATTCTGGCCCACTACTACCAAGAACCGGACATTCAGGACATTGCTGACTACATCGGAGACTCCCTGGGACTGTCGCGGCAAGCTGCCAGCACCGACGCCGATGCGATCGTGTTTGCGGGGGTCCATTTTATGGCAGAAACGGCAAAAATCCTCAACCCAGACAAGCTGGTGCTATTGCCAGACTTAAACGCGGGTTGTTCTCTGGCGGATAGTTGTCCGCCAGACGCCTTTGCTGCTTTCAAAGCTGCTCATCCCCAGCATGTTGTGGTTTCTTACATCAACTGCTCTGCGGCAATTAAGGCGATGAGCGACATTGTCTGCACCAGTTCCAACGCTGTGAAGATAGTCAGTCAAATTCGGGAAGATAGACCGATAATTTTTGCGCCCGATCGCAACTTGGGGCGATATGTGATGGAGCAAACGGGACGAGAGATGGTATTGTGGGAAGGAAGCTGTATGGTGCATGAAACCTTCTCGGAAAAGAAGATAGTTCAGCTAAAAGTTGAACATCCAGAAGCGGAGATCATTGCTCATCCAGAGTGCGAACCCCCAGTCCTGCGCCACGCTAGCTATGTCGGCTCGACAACGGCCCTGTTGAAGTACGCTCAAAGGAGTGCTAGCGAAGCATTTATTGTGGCAACGGAGCCAGGAATCATTCACCAGATGGAAAAACAGACCCCTGGTAAGCAGTTTATTCCCGCACCGCCAACGAACAACTGTGCTTGTAACGAATGTCCTCACATGCGGTTGAATACTTTGGAGAAGTTGTATTTGGCGATCAAGCATCGCACTCCAGAGATTACCATGGCAGAGGACATTCGGGTAGCCGCTTTGCGACCGATTCAGCGGATGTTAGAGATGAGCGCTTAGAATTATTCTGGAGACGATCTAGCGGATGAACGGAAAACTATAAACTCATCGTTCATCCTTCATCATTAATCTCGATGTTAAGTTTCCCAAAAATAATTATCCGATGGCGCTGCACGCGCTACGCGAATGCGCTGCGCGCACGCTACGCGAATGCAATTTGAGGTAAACTCTAGTAAATCCGCGTCCAGTAGCTACTATGGAACCAGAAACAATCAAACACGATCGCCTCTTCAAAGAACTCATCAAAGCATTTTTCGTGGAGTTTTTGAAGTTATTCTTTCCCTCACTCCTCGCGGAAATAGATACAAGATTACTGGAGTTCTTAGACAAAGAAATATTCACGGAACTGACATCAGGAGATGAATATAGGGCGGATATCGTGGCCAAAACCAGATTTAAGAATGGTCAGGAAACCTTCTTGCTCATTCATGTGGAAAACCAGGCACAGTATGAAACTTTATTTGAAAAGCGGATGTTTCGGTACTTTGCCTTAAGTTCACACAATCATGGTTTGCCAGTGTATCCCATAGCACTGCTGTCCTTTGACTCTCCGCGCACTGAACAACCACACCGTTATGAAGTCGTTATTGCCAACAAAGTCATCTTGCAGTTCGAGTATGAGGTAATCCAGCTAAATCGGCTGAATTGGCGAGATTTTCTGCGTCATGAAAATCCAGTGGCCACGGCATCCATGCCTGCCCCAAAATTAGGATCGACAAAAAGGATCGCCCGCGAGTAAAATTAGAATGTCTGCGCTTGCTGACAACATTGAAGTTAGATCCAGCGAGGACCAGACTGATTTCGGGCTTTATTGACACCTATCTGAGGTTGAGTACCGAGGAGGAAACCCAGTTCAAATCAGAGATTGCTATACTGACATCAGAACAGGAACAGGAGGAAATCATGGAAATAGTCACCAGTTGGATGCTCGAAGGAAAAGAACAAGAAGGATTGAAGATTATTCTGCGCCAACTCACCCGGCGTATTGGTGAAATTGCGGCTGAGTTACAGGACCAGATTCGCCAGTTGTCACTCATCCAGTTAGAAGATTTGGCAAATGCGCTGCTGGATTTTGAGGCCCAGACAGATTTAGTGACTTGGTTGCAGCGCAGCGTGTGTTGAAGAATGCGCTGCGCGCACGCTACGCGATCGAGAATAATTGAATTTTAAATTCCTTAACCGGTTCGGTCATTAAGGTGTTGCGATCGCCTGAGGATCCTGGCGATCGTAACTGTCATAATAGACCACAGCTGATTTGGATTTCCGCTTTTCCCAGTTGGCAATTTACAATTGGGGCCGAATGCGCTGCGCGCACGCTACGCGATCGGGAATTCTTTCACATAACCTAGACATAAATAAGCCACTAATTCATTCTCGATCGGGGCATTGAGAATACTTTTCACCTGTTCTTCATCTAATATGCTCACCCAGCCAACTCCCAGGTTCTCAGTTCTGGCCATCAACCAGAGATTTTGCACCGCCAACGCTATAGGGTCCAGTTTTCTCCATACTTGTTTGCCCCAATACAGCAGTGGATGATGGTTTATAAAAGAAGGCAATGTTCACTGGAGTTGTCATAATTCCTTCTAGTTTTAACCGCCTATATGACGGTCTGTTCTTGAATATCTGTTTGGCTTTTTCATTTTCTATTTCAAAACAGGCTTTGATTTTAGCTTTGATTGATGGATCGCGAATAATTACCAATTCCCAGGGTTGAGAAAAACCCACCGACGGCGCATACAAGGCAGCGGATATTAACCTTTCTATTACGCTGTCGGTAATTTCTGTATCCAGAAAGTTTTCTCCCAGTTCTGTGCGGCGGTTGATGATAATATCTGATCAAATTTGGCGTTCTTTGTCTGTGAAATATTTACCTTTCATATCACTCCCATGACTTGGTTATGGTATTTGATTTATCCTATCATTCAATCAGCCTCATGTCAAGCCTCTGGGATCTAATCACTTCAGGCAGCAGAAATGGCGATCGCCCAAGCATGGCTCTATACTTTAGATAGAACAACTGCCGCCTGGGGAAACTTTTGCTTCAAAGCTGGCCAAACAGGACAAGGTATTTTATCCTCCAGGTTACCCGAGCGCAATGAATTAAAATTATTCCAGCTAAATGGCGCTTTCCCACAACTGGACATCCATAGCAGGCGCTTCGCCCTGGTCATGGCCACGTACAGCAAACGAAATTCTTCTGCGATCTTCAAATATTCCGCCTGTTCCCATGCTTCTCCAATCAAGGGTAGCGGTTGTTGATGCAGGTAGGCGCGAATTTGGGCCCTGGCCACTTCCGATAAGGTAAAGTCTCCCAAAAACTGCCCTTGCGGTAGCACCCACAAACTCCCGGGAATGGTACTGTCGTGCAAAAAGGGCAGGAACACATAATCCCAATCTAATCCTTTGGCTTTGTGCATGGTAATGATGGTCAACTGATTTGGCCTGCTGTAGGGAGAATCATCTTCGGACACTTCCACTGGTTCAAAGCTTTCGGAATTGACTATTTCATTCAGGACGTTTAGCATCCCTGACATCACAGATATGGCACTATTCCCCATTGTCTGCTGGGCGACTCGTTCTGCTAATTTGTCAGCGGTGGCCAGTTCGCTTTGGTTATAATTTAAGGTCAAGGCGAGGAAAGAAATTAGCTGATAGGGCGGCAGTTCCAGTCGCGCCCGCAGTAAACTCCGACAGTAGCGGCGAATCTGTTTTACGGGTTCTTTGGGTAGCGGATCCAGGGGACCGGGGTAGAGAAATTCCTCTGGCAAACTGGCCAGGGCGTTAAAGTCTTGGGAGGTAATCAGTTGTCGTTTGAGTAGCACTTGTAGCGCTGCTTTTAAGGAGTCGGGGGAATGGGGACGCTGCATGAATTGTAGCAGGTAAAGCATTTCTCTGGGAACCTGTGATTGCCGATCCTGTTCTGCTACTTCATCTATATTTATCTCTTTGCCATACAAATTTTTCAGTTCGCTGGCCACAAATCTTCCTTGGTCATTTGTCCGCACTAAGACTGCTGCATTCCGTTCCGGGTGACTGGCGAATAAATCCTTTATCCGCTGACCGATCGCTGCGACTGTCTGGTAAATATCCTTGGGCGTCTGTAACTCTAATCCTTCTCCTTCTGGCGGCGGATTGGCATCTGGTTGGGGGTCTCCTGGTGCAACTAAACGAATCTCTTGTTCGCTAAAGGGCAATTCTGATTCTGGTTTATGGGGATAGTTCTTACTGAGGTATTTATTTACCCATTTGAGCATGTAGTTAGCCGCATCAATGATGATTTTGGCACTGCGACCTGCTCGATTCATTGTTGCTAGTTGGCCCTGCTGTTGGCAAGCTTCGCAAAATTCCCGAAAATAAATGGGGTCGGCGGGTGTAAAGGTAGAATTAATTGCTTGATTGGGGTCCCCTACCCGGATCAAATTCAGGGGTTTTTCTTCGTTAGCGTCGGCGGCGAGGATCTCCAATAATCTCGTCTGCAAGGGGGTGGAATCTTGTGCTTCGTCTTCAAAGACGGCAAAGACTTGCTTTTGCCAGAGACGCCGCGCCCCGATGTCTTTTAATACTCTGATTGCTCCCAAGATCATGTCATCGTAGTCGATCAGAAAACGCGATCGTAACAGAGTTTGATAGTTCTTGTACAACCCTGCTGCTACTGCTAATATCTGATATTCATCGGGTATATTTTGAGTGGCGACAATTTCTGCTAAATCCTGAGGCAAAAGTCCGGAACTTTTCGCTTCGTGAACTACTGTATAGGCTAAAGCTGGCAAGACTTCCGTGCGTAAAACTGACTGGCGGCGCAGGCGTTCTGTTTCTTCCCCATCAAATTGATTTCCCTCTAGTAATCGCTGATAATGGAGGGGATGGGCTGCTATCCATTGTTCTACACTAGTACGCAGTAATTGGTGCGATCGGTTAGGAGATATGATTGTCGATGTTTCCAGACTTAAAGTGGAAAGTTCCGGATGGCGCATGGCTATATTCAGGGCTAAACCATGCAGGGTATAAACGACAACTCCATTTTGTGGTCTGGATAATGCCTTGAGATGTTCGCGAATTTTCGCTTTGATACTAGCAGCGGCGGAACGGGTAAAGGTAACTACAACCAGTTGGTGGCGGGAGTGCAATTGGTGCCGGGCAACGGCGATCGCGGCGGCCCCGGCCATCCCGGTAGATTTTCCCGATCCGGGAACCGCTGAAATTGCTAGCGGTCCTCCTTGCCATAACGCCATGCTTCGCTGTCCCGATCGCAGGCCCTTCGCGATCGCTTCTATTGCCCGATCCTGAAGGGACTGCGCAGCAGTATCGCGCAAAGTTGCCGCCAGGGAAGGGTCTGGCGCCGACTGGGAAGTTGTCGGGGTAAGGTGTGAATCAAAATCGTCTGGCATGATTAATATTTTACCCGGTGACCCCGGGCAAATGTAAAAATTTTCTTAAGGATTTTTCTAATTATACCAAGCTCGGTCAAGATTAGTAAGGAATAATTAGCAATTACTAAGAAAGCAATGCTGAAAAAAAGTCTAATCTGGCTCAGCATGATGTTGAGCGTTACCATGGCCTTGTTACTGGTAGTCCCGGCGCGGACGCAAAATCCGCCGCAAGTGCGCGAATACTGGATCGCCGCAGAGGAAATTCTCTGGGATTACGCGCCGTCATTTCCGATCGATCGGATGACAGGGAAACCCTTTAATGAAGACCAACTGGTGTTCGTAGGGGATGGGCCCGACCGGATCGGACGGATTTACAGAAAAGCCGTTTTTAGATCTTACACGCCTAATTTTGGCCAAGTGATTGACGGACCGAATGAGGTGCTCGATCCTCGGACAGGAAAAATGAGAATAATTCGCAAGCCTGGGACGAAACATCTGGGCATACTCGGTCCGATTATTCGCGCTGAAGTCGGGGATACGGTCTTAATCCATTTTCGGAATCAGACGCGGTTTAACCTCAGCCTGCACCCCCACGGGTTTTTCTACAGTAAGGATAACGAAGGGACGCCCTATGAGGACGGAACTACCCTGAAGGATAAGAGGGATGACGCCGTGCCTCCAGGCGAGAGCTATACTTATACCTGGCTAGTGCCCGATCGGGCAGGTCCGGGTCCTGAAGATCCCAATTCGATCGTCTGGCCCTACCACTCCCATGTTAACGAGGTTGCAGACACGAATGCAGGTTTGGTGGGGGCGATCGTGGTTCACAAGCGGGGAACACTCGAAAGGAATTCAGGTTTGCCCCTCGGGATTGACCGGGAATTTGTCAATCTGTTCACGGTATTTGACGAAAATAGCAGTCTATATATCGATGAAAATATCCAGGAGTTTGTCGAGGAGTCGGTAGACCCCTCGGACGAAGATTTCGTCGAGAGTAATCTGATGCATGGGATCAATGGTTTACTCTATGCTAACTTAAAGGGAATGACGATCGCAGAAGGCGAGCAAGTACGCTGGTATCTGCTGGCGATGGGAACTGAGGTAGATATCCACACTCCTCATTGGCACGGCGAGACTCTCTTGTACGCAGGACACCGGACGGACATTACAGAGATATTTCCAGCGAGTGCTAAAACACTGGACATGATAGCAGACGATCCGGGGACTTGGATGTACCACTGTCACGTCAACGATCACCTGAATGCCGGGATGATGACGCTGTTCACAGTTGAACCTATTTACTAGTCGGAAGTTTTCAGAAGTTTTCCCTTGTCGGGGAACTTCTTCAGGCTAAACTTGAACTTATAATAGGAAAAAATGTGGTCAACTACTCTCTGGAGAACCGATGCAAGATAACTTCTCTGAATTACCATACCGTTTTCAACTAACCGATCGCCAAAAAAATGGCTCTGTTAAAGGCTTTGTCCTGCCTGGCTTCTGGGCCCTGTTAGGGGCGATCGCCTTAACCAGTTGCAGTGCTGCTTATAAATCAGATGTGAGTAGCAGCGCACCAGAGGTAGCAAGAAAGCTTGAGAGTATGCCAGCACCAGCAGCCCCATATCCAGCCGATCGAGCTGTTGTCGCTGCGGAAGTGCCCAAGGCCGCCCCTCAACTGATAAAAAGGGCCGAACTCAACCTGGTAGTCCTATCCATTGAGGAAACTATTGAAACAGTTTCTGGTTTAATTCAACAACAGCAAGGGGATGTATTGGGACTGCAAGAATATCAACCTGCTAACAAAAATGTCCGTCACCGCGCCTCTATGCAGTTGCGCGTTCCCCAAGCACGACTAGAAACTACTCTAGATGCCCTGACTGAGTTGGGTACGATGCAAAATAGAACGATAACTGCTGAGGATGTTTCTAATCAATTGGTGGATTTATCGGCCCGGTTGCGAAATCTGCGCAAGTCTGAAGAAATGGTCTTGAAAATTATGGACCGATCGGGTACTGTGGGAGAGGTGCTGAATGCGGCGCGAGAACTGAGCAACATTCGGGAATCAATTGAGCGCCTTGACGCCCAGTTCAAAAATTTGCGGGATCGAGTAGCTTATTCTACCATCGATCTAAATTTAGAAGCAGCAGTTTCTTCGGAAGCAACGCCCCAGTTGTCTTTAGGTTTGCGGGTACGAGAAACCTGGGGACAGGCAACTCAAGCGGTGAATCAATTTACCTTTGGTTTAATTCAACTGGGTTTGTGGTTGCTAGCATTCAGTCCTTATTTGTTGCTCATCTTTGCTGGTGGGGCCTTGGGCTATATGCGCTTGCAGAAACAAAAATCCCTGCCGCCACAGCAACCGCCACATCCACCTGTATCTAATTAGAAATCGTGTCCGACGGGCATCCCGCCTATCGGGAGGTTTTATTTACCAACCTGCCGTTGCTCGATTAACCATTGCTCAATTTTCTATAAGCTGTCTAGTCCCCGTCCCACAAGTAGGGACCGCATTTTCCCGTTTGGGTTCAGAGGGTAAGACTTGGCCAGGACTATCTGTTTCACACAATTTTATATTATTTTTAACCCTCGGCGGGATGACTTAAGCATGATGATGACCCGAACCAAATCAATGTACCTGAATTGCCTCGGCATCACCCTGCATTGCTTCTTTTAAAACGAGTTCTGAGATGTAAAGCCTGAAAGAGCTGCATCGAAGGGGGGTAGCTGGGAGATATCAGAAAAAGACCTTTTATTTACCAACGGGTTTTGACTACACCCAAACCTGGCCATATCTAGCCAAATACTTGACCATGTCTAGCCAAATACTCGACATATATGGCAATTCTCGACAATATATGGCAATCCTCGACCATGTCTAGCCAATCCTCGACCATGTCTAGCCAATCCTGGGCCATGTCTAGCCAATCCTGGGCCCGGTATTGCCGATCCTGACTCGCGTCAGTTCTACAAGCCAAAAGGTCTGATAGCCTTGCCAGCATTGGTTTATAGCATCCGGCGAGCTTCCAGATTTTCTTAATAAGCAATTGTAGTTGATAATCACCATCGATTTTCTCAATTAGAGGTGAATGAGCGCTAAAATCAAGAAGAACTCGCGTTGAATCGGGTGCAGAAGCTAGAAATCGGGAATAAGAGCGCAGCTATACTTGGAAAGGGAACGGCTGTGCTCCCGCAAGGGATACGACTTGCGCCCAAATGTTGCTGTTGGTGTCATGGCGAGGGGGGGCTCCCAAAGCAGTAACTGTGGTATGCTTCAACTTATGACCGCCCTAGGAAGAGTATCTTTGCGTGCAAGAAACTCTCTATTGGCCCCCTCCACACCCGACTGGCCATCTAGAAACCGGTATGCTTATCTATCTCTTGTGGGGTGCTGTCAGTATCGAACTTAGCCAGATCGAGAATCCAGATATCAGCAGGTTAGACGCGCTTTGACGAAATTCGTTCTCCCCGCCGCCTTGCATTCGTAGGTGCAATTCCCAGAATTTGTGTTAACTTCTCTTGGGGAGGAATTCTTCCTCTCAGTCGTAAAGACATTTGAATAGTACTCACCTATCAGCCTCTGTAACTTCTGTTACAACTAATTAATTAAATCCATTATAAACTGAGGAACTCATCAGCTAAATCAAGCAGTTCGCTGTAGGTAAAGTTAACGTCACCACCTCGGTTCTCACTGCGCTTGATTTGATCGACCATTTTCCGGTCTCTCCTATTTGCGCCCCTGCCTTGTCACCCTCTTCTGGTGTCGTTCTCGTCGTCTTTCTTCTAGTTGTTCGGACCACTCTGCTAATTCGTCTTCATCGATCGGTTCAGAATGAAAAACCACCTGAACGAGTGCTTTGATCTTTCTCTGACACCACTTAAGTAAATTTCTGCTGATTTTATAGAAAATTTCCTGACTGTAGATAACTACACCTCCTCAAGATGATTATGGTATATTATAGCTAAATTTACCATAGGTGGCAAGAATGATAAATTTCGATTATCATTAGATAATAAGCTAAAATCATATTAGCCAACGGACAATACTTCTCGGTTAACAACCTGTCATTAGGAGGGGGGCAACACAAACCAACATTTTAGGGAGCACCAAGCACCACCAGGATCCCCCCCGAAGCAATCTCATACGACGCGGGGATTGCTTCGGGGGGGGTTAACTCAAGTTCCCATAAGTTAATCGCTACGTACTGTGTTCCCCCTCGCAATGACATCCTAATCCTTACTATATCCTTAACCGAGAAGTATTGAGCCAACGGATTAATTGGGATTAATCATCTTAAATAGCGCAGATATGCCACCAACTCTTGCGGTGGGTGCCGCGAAATGGAGGAGATCGACCTGTCTGTTGCGCTTTGGTGGGCGGTGCCCACCCTTGTTCGCCTTCCTTAATTGCTTTAGTTGAGGTACGATCGTTTTAACCCAACTTTTTTTCTAAGCGATCGTTATAGAGATTCAAGAAACGATCTCTCAGGGTGGTATCGATCGAATCTGTATGATTTAATTTTATCGGATAGCAAGGGAAACACTGTCCAACCCAGGCCAGACTGAAAATCAGATTTATTTTCGATCGCCAGCTCCACGATCGTAGTTAAAATGTAGCGATCGCCTTCTCCTGTTACTGCTTGCTTTATATAGTTAAGCCCCCGCATTTTATCAATTCCAAACAGAGTCTCGATCGCCGCCGCTTGGAGATAGCGATCGCCCCTTAAGAGGGACAAAATATCCGCCGCCACAGCAGCTGCCAGAGAGCTATTTATAGTTGCCAATTGGGCCAAAGCCGAAGTGGCGATAAATAACTCTTCTCCCAATGCTAATTACTTGAGAGTATCTTCCGATAAACTGCTATAATCTATCAGATCGTCTGTGAGAATAGAGAATTCATCAATTTCCATTGCTTACCCTCCTACGTTCCCTGAAAACCAGTTGACTGATTAATCAATACCAGTCACCTTAAATAGCGCAGATATGTTACCAACAAACCCACCATCGAGACCACACAGGCAGCATTCCAGAGAAACAGCCACTAGGGACGCCACCAACCACCCGTGAACACTTCCACAATGTCCGATAGCCCGAAGAAAAAGAAAGTTAATGCAGCGACAATAGACCAGGTCCGACCAAGACCAGATTGTTTTATAGATCTCACAGCGAATACTGCCGCAAAGATACTCCAGATCGCCGCTTCAATATAATTACCATGTTCGTAGATTGCCTGCAACATATTTGCCAGATCGGCTGCTTGTTATGGGGACTCCGAATGAGCAAAGGTCCACCAGGACCAGATCCCTTCACAGGTAAGGAGAAAGAAAAGCACAGTTAGTCTGATCCAAGCAGCGGGCGTCATCGCCCAAACTCGTCTTTTGTTCCCAGGTTCCATTTCTGCTCAATTCCCTTGGCCTACTTTCAGATATAATATATCTTAACATCCATTATTCTACCTGCTCCCAGGCAAGACAAGTCCTGCAAACTGACAAATGAACAACATGCTACAAATTTCTGGGTTAAATGTATACTATGGTGAGAGCCACATTCTCCGAGAAGTGGATTTGCACCTCCCTGCTGGACAAATGGTTTGCCTAATTGGACGTAATGGTGTGGGCAAAACTACTCTCCTGAAGACAATTATGGGATTGCTCAAACCCCGCACGGGTACAATAACATTAACGGGAGAGTCGATCGCCTCTTTATCACCCGATCGACGGGCGCGTCGGGGGATAGGTTACGTTCCCCAAGGACGGGAAATAATCCCTCGGTTAACAGTGAAGGAAAACTTGTTGCTGGGTTTAGAGGCCCGTCCAGGTGGGATAAAAAAGGCCGATCAGGCAATTCCCCAGGAGATATTGGAGTTATTTCCAGTCTTAGAAACAATGCTGTCGCGCCTGGGGGGGGATCTGAGTGGCGGACAACAGCAACAATTGGCGATCGCCCGGGCCTTAATGGGGCGTCCGCAGCTACTCTTATTAGACGAACCCACAGAAGGCATACAACCTTCAATCATATTAGAAATAGAGGCAGCAGTGAGCCGCATCATTGCTGCCACAGGCATTTCCGTCTTATTAGTAGAACAACACCTGCACTTTGTCCGGCAAGCAGATTGGTACTATGCTATGCAAAAGGGAGGTATTGTCGCTTCTGGCTCGACCGATGAACTCAGCAACAATGTGATTCAAAGATTTCTCGCAGTGTAATAGAAAATTGTGAATGGAAAATTGTGAATCGAGAATTGTGAATAGCAAATTGAGCAACTGTAGGTTGGGTTTCGTGCCTCAACCAAACAGCAACCACCGATGAATAACGGCACAAAACCTAACAGCAACCATAGTAGGGTGGGCAGTGCCCACTTTACGTTTGATTGAGCAATTAGCAATGAACCATTAGCAATGAACTATTAGTTGAGGCACGAAACCCAACAGCAACTACCGATGAATAACGGCACAAAACCTAACAGCAACCACAGTAGGGTGGGCAGTGCCCACTTTACGTTTGATTGAGCAATTAGCAATTAGCAATGAACCATTAGCAATGAACTATTAGCTACGATCGGCTTCGGCGCTCAACTTCACCAGGGATTTATTTCGGTGAAACAGGGCCTCTCGATCGTCTGGTTGGAGTTTGAGGGCTTCGTCGCAGGAGGCGATCGCCTCTTGATAGCGACCGAGGTGAAAGAGGGCGATGGCCTGCTGAGTCCAGGCGCTAGGCAGGTTAGGTTGGAGTTTCAACACCTGATGCCAATTGCCGATCGCATCATTGTAGCGCTCCGTTACCATCAGCATATTGCCCCTCCATAACCAAGCTTCATGTCGAAGGGGTTCAATTGCCACAGCCTTTTCATAGCTGGCGATCGCCTCATCATAGCGCTTTAAAGCACCCAGCAGAGTGCCCCGGTTTAACCAGGGGTCATAGGAATGTGGTTGAATCTCTAAAGCCCGATCGTAGCAAGCGAGGGCTTCTTCATAGGGATTTAAGTTCTTCAAGGCCACGCCCCGATTACTCCAAGCAATGTCGTATTCTGGTTGAATCTCTAAAGCCCGATCGTAGCTAGCAACGGCCTCTTCATAGCGGCCCAAGTTACTCAGGGCCAAAGCGCGATTCGCCCAAGCTTCATAGAGGTCGGGTTTGAGGCTCAGGGCCTGGTCCCAACAGCCGATCACCCCTTGATAATTCTGCGCGTCAAATTGCTCATTACCCTGTTGACACTCCCTGCGTTCTTTACGACGGGGATTCTCTGTTCAGCGAGTCTCCGTTAGCCAGCAGGGCGGACCCAACCAGCCAAGAGGGAGTCTCTTCGGGAGCGTATATTTTCGTGTGCCCCACGATATTTAGGGTACGAATGGCCTCGTCAATGGCTTCGTACTGATGGGGTTTAGCTTTAATCTTGAACTCTTGTACTATCATGACCTTATACTAGCACGCTTGGCATAAGACAGGGACTAAAGTCCCCCTCACAGGGGTAGGTTTTTACCATTAGGTTTGTTTGAGGGGGTAAAAGGGTGAAGGAGTGAGGGGGTGAAGAGGATATTTTCTTAAATATACTTAAATATATATAGACGATTGTGAGATGAGACAGCTTCGGAGTCCCCCACTCTCCCACTCTCCCCCTCACAAGGATCTCTCAAAATGAAAAACCTGCCCTTGTAAGCTAAAGTCCCCTGGGTCGCTTTTCATCCCTGCTCTAAAGAGACAGGGCTTTCAAGCGACCACCAAACTTTCGTAAAGCGAGTAAAAAATATTTCGTCAGGCCAGCATCGACATGAATTACGAACCCCTGCACCAGAAGTATCGCCCCCAGACTTTCGCCCAACTGGTGGGACAAGAGGCGATCGCCACCACCTTAAGCAACGCCCTGCGCACCAACCGGATCGCCCCCGCCTACCTATTTGCCGGTCCCCGAGGCACTGGCAAAACCTCCAGCGCCCGCATTCTCGCGAAATCTCTCAACTGTTTGAGCAGCAATGGACCTACCGATACCCC
The DNA here is from genome assembly GCA_963921275.4 of uncultured Hormoscilla sp. Taxonomy (GTDB): domain Bacteria; phylum Cyanobacteriota; class Cyanobacteriia; order Cyanobacteriales; family Desertifilaceae; genus Hormoscilla. Next base: position 2,170,689 of record OZ001293.3, read on the forward strand.
TTGCGGCGAATGTCAGATGTGCCAATCAATTATCAAAGGCACATCTCTAGACGTAATCGAAATTGACGCCGCTAGCAACACTGGGGTTGATAATATCCGAGAACTGATCGAAAAAGCACAATTCGCCCCAGTCCAAGGTCGCTACAAAGTATACACAATAGACGAAACCCATATGCTTAGCGTATCCGCATTCAACGCGATGCTCAAGACATTAGAAGAACCCCCAGAACGAGTAGTCTTTGTGCTAGCAACAACTGACCCTCAAAGAGTTTTGCCTACCATCATCTCTCGCTGTCAGCGATTTTATTTTCGTCGCATTCCTTTAGCAGCAATGGTAAAGCATTTGAGGCACATTGCCGAGGGAGAAAACATCGCCATTACTGATGAAGCTATTACCCTAGCTGCCCAAATTTCCCAAGGGGGACTGCGGGATGCCGAAAGTTTACTCGATCAACTCAGCTTACAGCCCGGTGAGGTGAGGCCAGAACATGTCTGGGATTTGGTGGGTTCGGTGCCAGAACGGGATTTGCTTGCCCTGATAAGCGCGATCGCATCTGACGATAACCTGAGTTTACTCGCACAATGCCGATCGATCGTCGAGCGCGGCAAGGAACCGGCGATCGTCCTGCAAAACATCGCCAGTTTCTACCGAGATTTACTAATTGCCAAAACTGCACCCCAGCGGAGTGATTTAGTGGCGATGACTCCCCCCACTTGGGAGGCATTATGTAAGTTAGCTGACAAGTTTTCCCCATCAATTATTTTAGCAGGACAAAAGCACCTCAAAGATAGTGAATATCAAATCAAACACACTACCCAACCCAGTTTATGGTTAGAAGTGACCCTGTTGGGTTTGTTGCCATCAGCCCTCACTCAACAGCCTGATCGCAATAGCAAAAAGGTTTCTCAGGCTGCAAATAAAACTATAACATCTTCACAGCCAGAAAAAACAGATCGCAGTTCTCCACCCGTAGGAAAACCTCCCCAAAGTGTGATCGCCTCTGCAGCTTCTGAGAACAAATCTCCTGCTGCACCAACAGCAAATCCGGTGGCGGAACCTAGGGCTAAAGTTGAACCGATGGAGATGCCTGAGTCAGTTGAATACGAGCAAATTTGGCAACAGGCAATTAAGGAGATCGAAGTGAACAGCACTCGCACGATGCTAATTCAACACGGACAGCTACTGGCAATTGAGAGTTCTACTGTTATAGTTAGCATCAGATCAAAGCCCTTGCTGGATATGGTTAAGAATTCTTTACCCAAAGTGGAAACTGCCTTTTCCACAGTTCTCCAGCGCCCCGTCAAGGTAAATTTAGTAGTAGCATCAGCCCAGCAGTCTCAACCTGCTGCTGTTAAACAGCCGCCATCCCCCACAAACACCCGTCCGACAACAGAAACAAACCAGCCGGCGGTGTCCGGAGCGTGCCGATCGCGTAGCGTGCGCGCAGCGCATGTCCTTCAGGACAAGAGCACGCTCCAGACGCCGGACGCAGCCAACTCGGAAAAGGCGATCATTACCAAAGAATCTGCCAGGATGCAAGCCCTCCGCCAGGAGAAAAAGGCTGTGACGGAAGCTGCTGAAAGCTTGGCTACATCTTTCGGCGGAGAGTTGATATCCTTGTCCTCAGAGTTCCTCAACCAAACCCCCGTCGAGAGAACCCATCCCAAAGCTACCGACCAGCAGCAACCCGATCGGGTTGCAGAAGAGGATGATGAAGAAGATGAGATCCCCTTCTAATGGAAAATTGTGAATTTGGGCAGGCATGGAGCATTAACCATTTTCCGTTAAGTATTCGCAATCATTCATAAAGATAGCGTACCCCCAAATGATGAGCTATCTTATCTAGAAGCAGCTCTTCTGGGAAAGGCTTACTGATAAAATTATCCCAAGTATTGGGAAAGGCAATTACCTGGTCTGACTCCCAAGCATTAGCAGTCATAGCAACGATAGCTGTTGCCTGACCTTTGAGCTTAGATATAATATGGTTAGTAGCCTCATAGCCATCCATCACGGGCATCCGCAGATCCATCAAGATTAGGTAGGATGACCTAGTTGACCAGACATTAATTGCTTCTTCACCATTGGCCGCTTCTAGCACTTCAAAGCCTAGGGATGTCAGCAGCTTTACTAGCCTTTTGCGGTCGGACCAGCAGTGGGAAGCTACGAGCAGGCGATATCTAGGTTGTTCCGTTCAAGAGCGATCGCCCGCCTTTTTGGCATTTGCATCTGCACCTCAGGCGCAGATGCCAGATCGACTTGGATATCAAAAGTAAAAGTACTGCCCATACCACCTCTACTGTTAACAGTAATATCTCCGCATCTAGGCTGCACCACCACAACAGGCCCAAGGCCAAAAAGTAAAAAACTGCCAGTCCGATAGAGTTAACCCCTTTTCTTCCTATTCTCAACCCCGATCGCGTAGCGTGCGCGCAGCGCATTCGATGGAAATTACCTGAATTTTTGGTTGTTGCTTTTTAACAACTCACCCGCTCTAGGCGATCCGGGAGGCGCGCTCTTCGCTGTTAATGCTGCTTTAACCTGGGCAAACACACTCAGCCAGTCTCCCAGTTTTGTTTGACGATCGGGGCCGCATTGTCGGATACCAAGGGCTATTTGATCGATCTAGGAACCAGCGCCAGTCAGGAGAAAAAGGTAGCAGCACCCAGACAGGTTTTCCTAAAGCACCTGCTAGATGGGCAACTGCTGTATCTACAGAAATTACTAAGTCTAATTGTGAGATAACAGCAGCAGTATCAGCGAAGTCATTCAACAGCTCTCTTAAATCCTGTATAGGTGCCCCATCCAGGATATCTGTATATTCCTTTTGCAAACTATAAAGAGAAATCCCTGGTATCTGCGACAGTTCCAGAAACAGGGAAACCGGACAAGACCGCTTGCTAGCTGTAAGACTTTTAGCATTAACAGCCCACACAATGCCGACTTTTACCTCTCCTTCCCTTCGTAGTAAGATACACTTTATGGCGTCCTTCTCTTCAGCGTACAAATTGCTGGGAATTATTGCTTATCGGACGAGGGAATACGATCGGGCGATCAACTATTTCCAACAGGTGATGTCTATAAAGCCAAATTGGCATGAGACTTATAATAATCTGGGGGCTTGCTTCTGGGAACAGGGAAAAATAGAACAGGCGATCGCTGCCTACAAACAGGCGATCGCAGTGAAGCCTGATTATCTTGATGCTTATGATAACCTGGCTTTTGCCCTGGAAAAACAGGGCAAAAGATTAGATATGCGCGAGACGCACCCCAAAATGGCCTAGTTTAGCCCTCCCATGGCCCAGGAACAGCCCGGCCTGCTTTAGTCAAAAATGAGCCTAAGCTAGCCAGGTTAAGACAGAACCAGAAAAAGATATATTACCATGACCGGGTGCTACCTCAGAATACGTCCAGCTAACAATTTCAGGAAACAGTAACATTATTAGTAGTAACGACCAACACCGGCTGTTCTTTGTCAGAAGCAGTACCGTCAATTTCGATAACCTGACCTTTAGCAACGGGGGCCCAGGGAGACAATAGCGGCGGGGCGGCAGGCATAAGCGGTGCCCTGTTTGTCTTTAAAGGGACCGTCAGAATGACCAACTCTCAGTATAGCATAAAAAAGTAATTTTATGTATCAGAGACGAAAAAAACCTAAATATCCGTAAAGTCTAAGTAAGTAGGTAATTTATATTTGTTAAGATTTGTTAAATAGGTCGCAACTTGAGTTATGATAGACTTCGGTGCGACTCGTTCCGGCGTAAGTCAGAAATATGACGATAGTCGGGCTAGTATTACACCAGCACCTCAAAATCAATTCAGCAACCAAAAAATGAAGCATAAATCTTTTACCAACACCATCGTAGTAGTGGATGCCTCCCTAGAAAACTACCAGCAGCTTATAGACGGCATCCGGCCTGGGGCCAAATCTTTCCTCTTAGATCTTCGGTCCGATGGCATCAAACAGATCGGCGAACTTCTCCGACAGCATAAAGAAACAGAGGTTCTGCACCTACTTTCCCACGGCAGCCCTGGCTGTCTGTATCTGGGAAACTCCCAACTGAGTTTGGATGGGGTCGAGCCGGGAATCGCTTCCCGACCCTCCCTTGAGGAACCGGACTTGCGATTTTCACCGCATCCGGCTACTGGGTACTAGGCCCTTTTCATAGGTAGACTTAATAGGAATTACTTCCGTTAGCCCTTGCCGCCTGTCTTTTCTTCCCTTTCCTGGTTTAGCGAGTGGTTGTTCTGATAACCGTTAGTATCACCATTTTCAAGTCAGTTTTACCAGTTATCCATACCTTATCCTCCACTTGCGTTTCGGATTAGTTCCGTGGCTTTTTAGGATTACTCATTCCAGCAGCTTCCTAGTATCACCGACCCACGTCAGCGCTGGCTACCCAGCATCATCTACATTACTGTAGATGTTATCCCAGGAATTACCCCGGGCATTCGCTTCTTGGGCCATCCCTCCCCCCGTGGCTTGCGCTTAACATCTAACTTGTCCTGATGGACAGCACACGAGAGGTTACTTCGTTCCCTAACAACATTTCGCGATACCTTTAGGTCCACACTATACCCCGGGAGCTATTTGAGTACTATATTAGCCAGAGTCTAAAACTAATACTAGCTACCATTTCCTTTTTAGGCCAGCGCATATAGCCTTATTTCGCTGGTTCCTTATAACGAGGCTTGCACATGTTTGCCTGCTCTAACCTTGGATATCTTTCCTAGCGGCGTCACCGGCTTAGGCTGCCAGTTATCCTACATTTGAGTCCTCGCTTAGCACCACGATGATGTCGCTTCGTAGCACCGAGGACCGGTGTCACCCCCGTACCTGGGGGGAGGGGAATTTAACCCCCATGCGGTCAGAGTTCCCGGCTAATGAAACCGGGCTAGCGTTCCGTGTTTGACCACGTTAGGCTAGAACGAATCGCACAGATCCTCTAGGAGATTACGCCTCTACCCTGCAGAAGTGGAAGGTAAAACAACTCCTACTCTACGGCTGTAACGTCGCCGCCGGAGATGCAGGAGAGGAGTTGATGACTAAGCTACAGGCCCTGACCGGGGCATCCCTCGCCGCCTCTACTACCCGGACAGGGGCAGCAGCCCGGGGCGGAAATTGGAAGTTGGAGTGGCGAACTCCGGGGATGAAAACTCCCTTAGCATTGTCCGCAGAAGCTCAGATGGCCTATGGGGGCATATTGATCTCCCAGCAGGAGTATCAGGCCTTAAGGGCTCTCTATCAAAGCACCAATGGGGCTTCTTGGATTAACAATACAGGCTGGCGGGACTGGAATTTCAACAGCCTAACTCCCCCCGATGCTTCTGTTGTTCATGCTCGTTGGCATGGGGTGACGGTAGCTAACGACAAGGTGATTAACCTCCGGCAGAGCTCCAACGGACTGACTGGCAGCATCCCGACGGAGTTAGAGAATCTTTCCAATTTAAAGATTCTCCGGCTGTTCTCCAACCAACTGACTGGCAGCATCCCGACGGAGTTAGGGAATCTTTCCAATTTGGAGGATCTCCGGCTGCACAACAACCTCCTGACTGGCAGCATCCCGACGGAGTTAGGGAATCTTTCCAATTTGGATGTGCTCGACCTGTTCTCCAACCAACTGACTGGCAGCATCCCGACGGAGTTAGGGAATCTTTCCAATTTGGATGTGCTCCGGCTGTACGGAAACCTCCTGACTGGCAGCATCCCGACGGAGTTAGGGAATCTTTCCAATTTGGAAAATCTCTTGCTGTTCAACAACCAACTGACTGGCAGCATCCCGACGGAGTTAGGGAATCTTTCCAATTTGGACGCTCTCTTTCTGAACAACAACCTCCTGACTGGCAGCATCCCGACGGAGTTAGGGAATCTTTCCAATTTGTCATTTCTCTGGCTGAACTCCAACCAACTGACTGGCACCATCCCCCAAGGGGTCATAAATTTGAGGGCTGACAAGCGATTGGAAAACCCCCCTTATGTTTTAACCGAGATTCCCGACGTCCAACTCTTGCTAGGTAATAACCTCAACATAGACATTAGCGACAACTTCTCCGACATCAATGATAACATCAACAACTACACAGCTACCGGTTTACCAGGGGGCGTAACCATCAACTCTCAGGGAGTTATCAGCGGTACCCCTACTACCGCAGACACCTTTACCGTAACGGTAACCGCCATCGACGCAGTGAGCAATCAAGGGACAGATATCTTTAACATTGTTATAAGGAACTCCCCTCCTACCGATCTAGAACTCAGCAACAGCAGCATTGATTCTAACTCCCCTGATGGTACAGTTGTAGGGACTTTCTCAACTACCGATCCTGACATTGGAATTGGAGATACCTTTACCTACCAGTTAGTCACAGGCGAGGGTGCCGATGATAACGCCGCCTTCACCATAGAAGGGAACTCACTGCAAATTAACAGTTCCCCTGACTTTGAGACCCAGTCCAGTTACAGCATCCGCGTCCAGACTACTGACTCGACCGGGAACAGTTACTCAGAAGCCTTGACTATTAGCGTCAACAATGTCAACGAGTCTCCTACCGATCTAGTCCTTAGCAACAGCAGCATTGATTCTAACTCCACATCGGGTGCAGTCGTAGGGACTTTCTCAACTACCGATCCTGACTCTTCCGATCCCTTTACCTACCAGTTAGTCACAGGCGAGGGTGCCGATGATAACGCCGCCTTCACCATAGAAGGGAACTCATTGCAAATTAACAGTTCTCCTGACTTTGAGACTCAGTCCAGTTACAGCATCCGCGTCCAGGCTACTGACTCTACTGGGAACAGTTACTCGGAAGCCTTGACTATTAATGTCAACAATGTCAACTCCTCTCCTACCGACCTAGTCCTTAGCAACAGCAGCATTGATTCTAACTCCCCTGATAATGCAGTCGTAGGGACTTTCTCAACTACCGATCCTGACATTGGAGATACCTTTACCTACCAGTTAGTCTCCGGCGCTGGTGACGATAATAACGCCGCCTTCACCATAGAAGGGAACTCATTGCAAATTAACAGTTCTCCTGACTTTGAGACCCAGTCCAGTTACAGCATCCGCGTCCAGACTACTGATGCTGGTGGGCTTAGTTACTCAGAAGCCTTGACTATTAGCGTCAACAATGTCAACGAGTCTCCGACCGACCTAGTCCTTAGCAACAGCAGCATTGATTCTAACTCCCCTGATAATGCAGTCGTAGGGACTTTTTCAACTACCGATCCTGACATTGGAGATACCTTTACCTACCAGTTAGTCTCCGGCGCTGGTGACGATAATAACGACGCCTTCACCATAGAAGGGAACTCATTGCAAATTAACAGTTCCCCTGACTTTGAGACTCAGTCCAGTTACAGCATCCGCGTCCAGACTACTGATGCTGGTGGGCTTAGTTACTCAGAAGCCTTGACTATTAGCGTCAACAATGTCAACGAGTCTCCGACCGACCTAGTCCTTAGCAACAGCAGCATTGATTCTAACTCCCCTGATAATGCAGTCGTAGGGACTTTCTCAACTACCGATCCTGACATTGGAGATACCTTTACCTACCAGTTAGTCTCCGGCGCTGGTGACGATAATAACGCCGCCTCACCATAGAAGGGAACTCATTGCAAATTAACAGTTCCCCTGACTTTGAGACTCAGTCCAGTTACAGCATCCGCGTCCAGACTACTGATGCTGGTGGGCTTAGTTACTCAGAAGCCTTGACTATTAGCGTCAACAATGTCAACGAGTCTCCGACCGACCTAGTCCTTAGCAACAGCAGCATTGATTCTAACTCCCCTGATAATGCAGTCGTAGGGACTTTCTCAACTACCGATCCTGACGCTGACGATACCTTTACCTACCAGTTAGTCACAGGCGACGGTGCCGATGATAACGCCGCCTTCACCATAGAAGGGAACTCACTGCAAATTAACAGTTCCCCTGACTTTGAGACCCAGTCCAGTTACAGCATCCGCGTCCAGACTACTGATGCTGGTGGGCTTAGTTACTCAGAAGCCTTGACTATTAGCGTCAACAATGTCAACGAACCTCCGACCTTTATAGTCCTTAGCAGCAGCAGCATTGATTCTAACTCCCCTGATAATGCAGTCGTAGGGACTTTCTCAACTACCGATCCTGACGCTGACGATACCTTTACCTACCAGTTAGTCACAGGCGAGGGTGCCGATGATAACGCCGCCTTCACCATAGAAGGGAACTCACTGCAAATTAACAGTTCCCCTGACTTTGAGACCCAGTCCAGTTACAGCATCCGCGTCCAGACTACTGATGCTGGTGGGCTTAGTTACTCAGAAGCCTTGACTATTAGCGTCAACAATGTCAACGAACCTCCGACCTTTATAGTCCTTAGCAGCAGCAGCATTGATTCTAACTCCCCTGATAATGCAGTCGTAGGGACTTTCTCAACTACCGATCCTGACTCTTCCGATCCCTTTACCTACCAGTTAGTCACAGGCGACGGTGCCGATGATAACGCCGCCTTCACCATAGAAGGGAACTCACTGCAAATTAACAGTTCCCCTGACTTTGAGACCCAGTCCAGTTACAGCATCCGCGTCCAGACTACTGACTCGACCGGGAACAGTTACTCAGAGGCCTTGACTATTAGCGTCAACGATATTCCCGAACCTTCGACCTCCATAGTCCTTAGCAGCAGCAACATTGATTCTAACTCCCCTGATAATGCAGTCGTAGGGACTTTCTCAACTACCGATCCTGACTCTTCCGATCCCTTTACTTACCAGTTAGTCACAGGCGACGGTGCCGATGATAACGACGCCTTCACCATAGAAGGGAACTCACTGCAAATTAACAGTTCCCCTGACTTTGAGACCCAGTCCAGTTACAGCATCCGCGTCCAGACTACTGACTCGACCGGGAACAGTTACTCAGAGGCCTTGACTATTAGCGTCAACGATGTTCCCTCACCTCCGACCTCCATAGTCCTTAGCAACAGCAGCATTGATTCTAACTCCGCATCGGGTGCAGTCGTAGGGACTTTCTCAACTACCGATCCTGACATTGGAGATACCTTTACCTACCAGTTAGTCACAGGCGACGGTGCCGATGATAACGCCGCCTTCACCATAGAAGGGAACTCACTGCAAATTAACAGTTCCCCTGACTTTGAGACCCAGTCCAGTTACAGCATCCGCGTCCAGACTACTGACTCGACCGGGAACAGTTACTCAGAGGCCTTGACTATTAGCGTCAACGATGTTCCCTCACCTCCGACCTCCATAGTCCTTAGCAACAGCAGCATTGATTCTAACTCCGCATCGGGTGCAGTCGTAGGGACTTTCTCAACTACCGATCCTGACATTGGAGATACCTTTACCTACCAGTTAGTCACAGGCGACGGTGCCGATGATAACGCCGCCTTCACCATAGAAGGGAACTCACTGCAAATTAACAGTTCCCCTGACTTTGAGACCCAGTCCAGTTACAGCATCCGCGTCCAGACTACTGACTCGACCGGGAACAGTTACTCAGAGGCCTTGACTATTAGCGTCAACGATGTTCCCTCACCTCCGACCTCCATAGTCCTTAGCAACAGCAGCATTGATTCTAACTCCGCATCGGGTGCAGTCGTAGGGACTTTCTCAACTACCGATCCTGACATTGGAGATACCTTTACCTACCAGTTAGTCACAGGCGACGGTGCCGATGATAACGCCGCCTTCACCATAGAAGGGAACTCACTGCAAATTAACAGTTCCCCTGACTTTGAGACCCAGTCCAGTTACAGCATCCGCGTCCAGACTACTGACTCGACCGGGAACAGTTACTCAGAGGCCTTGACTATTAGCGTCAACGATATTCCCGAACCTTCGACCTCCATAGTCCTTAGCAGCAGCAGCATTGATAAAAACTCCCCTGATAATGCAGTCGTAGGGACTTTCTCAACTATCGATCCTGACTCTTCCGATACCTTTACCTACCAGTTAGTCACAGGCGACGGTGCCGATGATAACGCCGCCTTCACCATAGAATGGAACTCACTGCAAATTAACAGTTCCCCTGACTTTGAGACCCAGTCCAGTTACAGCATCCGCGTCCAGACTACTGACTCTGCTAGTAATAGTTTTGAGGAGGTCTTGACTATTAATGTTATTGATGAAGCAGAGAATTCTTCTCCTACCTCCATAGTCCTTAGCAACAATAGCATCAACGAAAACTCTCCATTGGGTGCAGTCGTAGGGACTTTGTCTACTAGCGATCCCGACGAGGGAGATAGCTTTATCTACATGCTTGTCTCCGGCAACAATGCCTTTACTATAGTAGGGGACCAACTGCTAACTAACAGTTCTTTGGACTTTGAGACTCAGTCCAGTTACAGCCTCCGCGTCCAGACTACTGACTCTGCTAGTAATAGTTTTGAGGAGGTCTTGACTATTAATGTTATTGATGAAGCAGAGAATTATTCTCCTACTGATATAATTCTTAGCAGCAGCATCAATATCAACGAAAACTCCCCAGCCAATACTGTCGTGGGGACTTTCGGAACTACTGACCCCGATAATGGAGATACCTTTACCTACCAGTTAATCTCCGGCTTTGGTGCCGATGATAACGCTGCCTTCACCATAGTAGGGAACCAACTGCGAATTAACAGTTCCCCTGACTTTGAGACTCAGTCGAGTTACAGCCTCCGCGTCCAGACTACTGACTCGACTGGGAACAGTTACTCGGAGGTCTTGATTATTAACGTCAACGATGTCGGCGAGTCTCCTACCGACCTAGTCCTTAGTAGCAGCAGCATCAATGAAGATTCCCTATTGGGTGCAGTTGTAGGGACTTTCGGAACTACTGACCCCGATAATGGAGATACCTTTACTTACCAGTTAATCTCGGGCTTTGGTGATGATGATAACGCTGCTTTCATCATAGTGGGGGACCAACTGCGAATTAACAGTTCTCCGGATTTTGAGACTCAGGAGATTTACAGGATATTCGTTCGGACTACCGACTCGACTGGGAACAGTTACTCGGAGGCTTTGATTATTAATGTGAACAATGTTGCTGAGTCTCCTACTGATATAGTTCTTAGTAATGGCAGCATTAATTCTAATTCCCGTGTGGGTGCGATCGTGGGGACTTTCGGAACTAGCGATCCGGACGGGGGAAATACTTTTACCTACGGGTTAATCTCGGGTTTTGGTGACGATGATAACGCTGCTTTCACTATAGTAGGGGACCAACTGCTAATTAATAGTTCTCCGGCTTTGGAGATGAGGTCGAGTTACAGTATCCGCGTTCAGACTATTGACGTTACTGGGGCCAGTTACTCGGAGGCTTTGATTATTAATGTGAACAATGTTGCCGAGTCTCCTACTGACCTTAACTTCAGCAATACTCGTCAACCCCTAACTTTCAACCCCCAACCCCTAACTTTATCACTCTTTGAGAAGGAGGAGGAGGACACTCTGATCGGCGGGGAGGGAAGAGATCGCGTCTACGGAAACCATGGAAGCGATCGTCTCTACGAAGGATCAGAGGCCAATATTTTTGTTCTGGAGTCGGACATGATGGGTACTATCATAGACTTTGAAGATTATACGGACGGGGCTGAACGCGATCGGGCTGGACGCGATTTTTCCGGAACGGTAGATTTGGCGATCGTCTCTCAGGGCCTAGATACCTTGATTAACTTTGAAAGGGACACCCTGGTCACCCTACAGGGGATTTCAAAGATTTACGTGAGCGATCAGAATAGCACTCCTCTCCTACCGACCTAGAGCTCAGCACCGCAGCATTGCAGGGGACGAATTGTGGCCGTCAAATCTTGCGGTTCCCGCAGCTCGGTTCCCCTAATTTACTACCTGGGCCGCCTCTTCTCGTAAAATAATTGCTACATAGGTATCCGAGATAATCTCACCATCTCGGAAAGCCGTATCCCCCCGATACACGGGGTTAGTCAGCCACCGCCGTCCTGTAGAAACCGATATCTTCTTGCCATATCTCTTCTCCAAATAGCGCACCGCACCTCGCAAAGAACCATACAGCAGAAATTGTGCAAAAAAATCCTTCACTACTGGCGCCGCCGCCCGATCGATCGCATAGCTATTTTTACCCCGCTTGTATCCGTAGGGTACTTTACCCGGTGGCGGTTTACCTTGCAGGCGGTTGCGGGCATGTCCTTGACGAATGCGGCGACTGCGCTGGTAATATTGTATTTCCCGTAGCAGTTGCAGAACATCTTTGCGGTTAACTTCTGACTCTGTGGTAATAATATTAATGCCGAGGAATTCTAGGGCGTGTCATCAGTTAGATTAACGATATGGGTCCCCACCAAAAATATATAACAAGATGATTGAGTTGACAACCAGGATATATTGGTGTGATCTAAGAGGGTAAAGGTTAGAGCAGGAGAATTTGAGAAATGCGTCGCTATGCTTTAAGAGATGACCAGTGGGAGAGAATCAGGGACCTATTGCCAGGTCGGGAGGGTTATGTGGGGGGGACAGCTAAGGATAACCGCTTATTTGTCTATGCTGTCTTGTATCGATATAGAGCTGGGATACCTTGGCGGGACTTACCCGAGCGATTTGGGGACTTGAGGGTAATTCATACGCGCCATAGTAGGTGGTCAAAATCCGGGGTATGGGAAAGAGTATTCAAGGTACTTGCGTCCGATGCCGATAACGAATATGCGATGATTGATGCCACGATATAAAGGGCTCATCAACATAGTGCAGGTGCTCAAAAAAAAGATTGCGACCAAGCCATCGGACGCCGTAAAGGGGGTTTGAGTACCAAAATTCACGCGACCTGTGACGCATTGGGGAACCCAACGGGTTTTCATTTAACAGCTGGTCAAGCTCACGATTTGGAAGGGGCTGATGTGTTACTTGATAATATTAAGGCTGATGCGTTACTCGCAGACAAAGCTTCTGATGCTGACGAACGGGTTTTGAAACGTCTTGAAGCCCAGCAATGCGAACCCCACCCTGAGCTGCTGGGCAGTAGTTTCCTACTGGTTCTCGACCCAGTAGATGCTAACCAAGCCCGAGTCATAGTCCAAACAGCTAAACAGCAGGAAGTACCAGTTATTGCCTACGATCGGGCGATTTCCGATGACGATACGATGTATTACGTATCCTTTAACAACGAGGAAGTGGGAGAACTGCAAGGAAAGTACAGAGTGGAGCAATAGGAGCAAGGAGAATACGGGCTGAAAAAAGGAGCCAAACTGGTAATGATACATGGCTCCCCCACGGATAATAATGCCCGGCTATTCTCCGCCAAGGAGTGCTGAAAAAATTACAGCCACTGATAGATAGGGGAGACCTGCAGCTCGTTTTCGACGAATATACTCCATACTAGGACAGGAAGATAGCGGGTGATCGGATGGCCAAGATGCTGGCCAAAGAGGGGAGAAAGATAAAGATAGCTTATGTAGCGAATGATAACATGGCTAACAGCGCGATCGAAGTATTGCGGAGTCAAAAATTAAATGGTAAAGTATTAGTAACAGGACAAGATGCGGAACTATTCGCCCTGTAGAACATCCTGAAAGGGGACCAAGCAATGACCGTTTACAAACCAATTAGTCAGGAAGTAGCAGCAGCAGCCAAATTGGTAGCGGCCTTGAGCGAGGGCAGGGATCCAGGGGAGATAATTAACAGTACAACCGAAACCGCTACAGGTGGTAAAATTCCCTCAGTCCTAGTAGATGCGATCGCAGTAGACAAGGATAACATTACAGACAGCGTAATAGCGGATAAATTCCTGTTGCTGGGGGAAATTTGTCAGGGAATAACAGTCGATCCTGGGGGAATTTGCAAGTAATATATACTCCGAACCGTCGGGAACTGCGCTTTTCTCAACTCCCATGGGATCGGGGGCGATCGCGTGAAGACCAGAAACCGGGTTTCTGCGGAAATTTTCCCATCCTCACCGAGATAGTAAAAGAAACCCGGTTTCTCAACTCTCACTCCTTAGTCCCCCGATCGCGGTCAGACCAGAAAAAAGCGCAAGCCGATCTCGTTCCGGGTATAGTTACAAGTAGATCATAGGGGCGATCGCACTTTTATATTATAGCAGTTCTCAGATTAGTGTGATCTGCTGTCGGAGATGGATGCATCTCACTTCTAGCCCGCGCAGGCGGGCTTTGTTCCTGTAGCCGGACCCTTTAGGGTTCGGGCGGCTGTATCACATCAATTTGAGAAACGCTATATACCATGTGATTAAACATATTCGGGACTTTATGCTGCACGGATGCGAGCGGAGGCGGGAGCCTCATCAGACTGTTCCCAGGTAGAACCTGGGAACGAGAGGGTATCGGGGCGATCGCACTTTGCGGTTAAGCACCCAAATTATATCAGGTCTGATTAAATACCCATCCATAAAATTTTATCACCCGTAGGTTGGGTTGAGGCACGAAACCCAACCTACGAAAAGATCTTTTATTATGGTTAATCATCCCGACATGATATTAAATCATAATGCTATTAGTCGGTTTCAACCGACTTTAGCCTCTAGCCTTTGGGTTTGAACCCTCCGTGTATCGTGGGTAGTGCTCAACCGCGCTCCCACGATACACGGAAGACGGGCTAACAGCGAAGAAATCATCTTGGCGATCGCACTTTTATGTTATACCATGTGATTAAACATATTCGGTACCTTATGCTGCACGGATGCCACGCTCGGAGGCGGGAGCCTCAGAAGACCGTTCCCAGGTTCTACCTGGGAACGAGAAGGTGGGCGATCGCACTTGGTGCATAGGACGGTTATGGTAGAGTTACAAACATATCATCGAGGCGATTGCACCGGTTCTTCAGCTTCCGGATCGCGGGTTAGACAAGCACAGACTCTGCTGATAGAATCTTATATAATAGCCACCCAGCGCCGTAAGCACGCTTCGTGCTTACTACGAAGGAAGGGCCGCAAGCACGCTTCGTGCTTACTACGAACGGCAGACTACGAAGGAATAACATAGCCATGACACAAACAAAAAATGACCTCCTCAGTTCCCTCAACCCCAGTCAGCGCCAAGCAGCGGAACATTTTTGCGGTCCCTTGCTGGTCGCCGCTGGAGCAGGTTCTGGCAAAACCAGGGCCCTAACCTATCGCATCGCTAACCTCATTCTCAAACATGGCGTCGATCCCGAAAATATCCTGGCCGTCACCTTTACTAATAAGGCCGCACGGGAGATGAAAAATCGCATCGAGCAATTGTTTGCTCAACAGTTGGCCCTCACCCGCTACGATAAACCTTGGTCAGCTTTGGCCCCCGAAGAGCAGATAAAATTGCGATCGCGCATTTACCACAGCTACATAAAACCCCTGTGGGTGGGAACATTTCATGCACTGTGCGCGCGGATGCTGCGCTACGATATCGAAAAATACCAAGATGAACGAGGACACGGCTGGAATAAAAACTTCTCGATCTTTGACGAAGATGATGCCCAAAAACTGGTAAAGCAAATCGTCACCCAGGAACTGAATCTAGATCCGAAAAAGTTTAACCATAAGACCGTGCGCTATAGCATCAGTAACGGCAAAAATAAAGGCTGGTCGCCCCAAGCATATCAGGAAGCAGAGCCAGATTATAAAGGTCGGGTCACTTCCCAAGTATACAGTATCTACCAAGACAATCTCGCCGAAAATAACGCCCTAGATTTTGATGATTTGATCCTGGTTCCCGTGCAGTTATTTCGGCAAAACGAGCAGGTATTAGCCTACTGGAACCGACGCTTTCGTCACATACTCGTGGATGAATATCAAGATACCAATCATACCCAGTATGACCTGATTCGTTTGCTGACCACAGGGGGAGTAAATTCCTATAGCTTCAATGATTGGGAACAGCGTTCGATTTTTGTAGTGGGAGATGCCGACCAGTCCATTTATAGTTTCCGCATGGCAGATTTTACCATTCTCCTTGACTTCCAACATGATTTTGGCGATCGCCTGCCGGATGAGTCAACCCGGACGATGGTGAAGTTAGAAGAAAATTATCGATCGCGAGAACAGATCTTAACAGCGGCCAATCACCTGATAGCCAGAAATAAGCAAAGAATAGATAAAGTGCTCAGACCAACTCGGGGGGAGGGGGATCCAATATACCATTATAGCGCCGATGACGAACAGGAAGAAGCGGAATTTGTCATCCAGAAAATTCGCCAGATGAACGGGGATAACCCGGAACTCCACTGGGGTTGCTTCGCTATACTCTATCGGGTTAATGCCCAGTCCCGCGCCTTTGAAGAGATTTTGGTGCGATCGAACCTGCCATATAAAATCGTAGGAGGGTTCAAATTCTACGATCGCAAAGAAGTAAAAGACGCCCTGGCATACCTGCGGATTCTGGTAAACCCAGCAGATAGTATTAGTCTGACCCGGGTAATAAATACTCCCAAACGCAACATTGGCAAAACCACAGTTGACAAGCTGATGAATGCGGCGATCGAATTAGGAGTCCCCTTATGGGAAATCATTAACGATGCCACATCCGTGAATACTATGGCCGGGCGATCGGCCAAAGCAGTAATTCGGTTTGCCGAGTTAATCGCCAAATGGCAGCAGGAAGTAGATAATATGAAAGCGTCTGAGATAGCCCGGGGGATAATGGAAGAATCAGGATACATCGAAGACTTAAAAAACCAGGGAAGGGATGAAGCGGAAAATCGACGGGAAAACGTTTTTGAACTGTTCAACGCCATTGCGCAATTTGAAGAAGATAATGAAGAAGCAAATCTAGAGAATTTCCTCGCCGAGGCGGCCCTGGCCTCAGATTTGGATAACTTAAAAGAAGGACAAGAAGCAATCTCCCTCATGACCTTGCATTCTGCCAAAGGACTAGAATTTCCAGTAGTATTTTTGGTAGGATTAGAGCAGGGATTATTCCCCAATCACCGCAGCATCGAGGATCCGCCAGCCTTGGAAGAAGAACGCCGCTTGTGTTATGTGGGTATTACCCGCGCTGAAGACATGCTGTTTATCACCCATGCCCTGAAACGTCGCCTCTGGGGGGGTTACCGGGAAGCTGCTATTGCTTCCCAGTTTCTGGACGAACTACCTCGCGACTTGCTCAGTTCCCCTCATCTAGGCCGTTCCCGTCGGAGGGGCGTCTCCCCTGGACGTACTACTCAGACAAGCAATCCTCAAAATTGGCAGAAGGGCGATCGGGTTATTCACCGCAGCTTTGGCCTTGGTGAAATCACTCACGTATTTGGCAAAGGCCAGAAAATCTCTGTCGCGATCGCATTTCCCGGGGCTGGCCAAAAGATTATCGACCCGCAACTAGACCAGTTGCAGTGCGATTCGTTCTAGTCTAACGTAGGCAACTACGGAACGCTAGGCCAGGTCCAAACTGGTAACTCTGGTATTCATGGGGGTTAGATTCCCTCTCTCCAAGTGTGGGAGTAACACCGGTCCTTAGTGCTGCTGAGTCACATCACGGTGGTGCGGAGCAAGGACTTAAATGTAGGATAGCTAGCAGCCTAAGCTAGTGACGCCGCTAGGAAAGATGCTAATGGCTAGAACAAGCGAACCTGTGTACGCCTCGTTATCTAGAACCAGCGAAATAAGGCTTAAAGCGCTGGCCCAAAAGGGAAATGGTAGTTTGTGCTGGTTCTTGCACTTGGCCAGTATCGCACTCTAAGAACTCCCGGGGTATAGCAGGGGCCTAAAAGCATCGTGAAATGATACTAGGGAACGAAGTAACTTCTCGTGTGCTGTCTAGATTGGACAAGTTAGATGTAAAGCGCAAGCCGCGAGGGGAAAGATAGCCCGAGAAGCTAATGCCTAGGGTAACGCCTATGGATATGATGGGGTGTTCCTCATCCAGCTGACGCGGGTTGGTTAAAGTAGGAAATCTTGGGTAAGAGTATCTCTAAGACGCCGGAGGCCTCTCGAAGGTTGGATGACTGGTAAAACAGACTTGGAAATGGTAATACTAAAGGTTATCTGGCAGCGCCGCTTACCAACCAGGAAAGGAGTGAAATCGCATGAGATGAGGGACAAGTGGAGCAATCCGTAGTAATCCTAGTAGTGACAATGCCCTACTTGCCAGTAGCCGGATGCGGTGAAAGTCGCACGTCCGGTTCCGAATGGGAGAGTTAGGGGGTGACCCCTAGCTCGACCCCGACTAAAATTAGAATAAATAAGGCCGTGCCATAGGCAGCAGCGGTGTTGACGGGCGTCACCATAGGTACTTGCAGATGACGCCCGCGAATAGCAGTCCAGGTGGGATTCTTCGCGCCACCACCAGCAGTATAAACGCGACTCAGCACCGTGGCACCGAGTTGTTGCAGCAGTTGATAACCCCGGGCTTCAATTCTGGCCATGCTTTCGAGTAAGCCATGCAGAAATTCTACCGGGTTGTCAGAACGTGGTTCTAGTCGGGGCGGTAAATTCGGGTCGTTAATGGGGAAGCGATCGCCCGTTTGTGGTAAAGGATAATAATCTAGGGGACTTGCTTGGGCCGGATCTATCTTCTGACTGAGATATTCTAACTCTCCATGGGTAAAGAATTGCCGCAACACGGCCCCTCCCGTATTAGAAGCACCGCCCACTAGCCACAGGTCTCCTAACCTATGACTGTAAATCCCCGATCGGGCATCATTGACAGGAGTAGAGCTTAATAACTTTAGCACCAAAGTAGAACCCAAGGAAGTAACCGCTTCCCCAGGAGTGCGGGCCCCGCTAGCGAGAAAGGCCGCAATACTATCTGTAGTACCCGCACAGACGATACAATCACGGGGTAAACTCAGCCCAGAATTTCTGGTTTTATTGGCCCGATCGGGCATCCGGGGGCCAGCACTTGAGGCAAATAAACGCTGGTCCCATCCCAATTCAGCCCGCGCAGGCGGGCTTTGTTCTTGTAGCCCCACTCTTCAGGGTTGGGGTGATGGTGAGGGTGATGGTTAAATGCTAATTCCAGATTTTCTAACCAAGCTGGGTAAGATAAATTTTCCACATCGTAACCCAGTTTTAAGGCATTATGATAGTCAGTGACCCCCAACTTGCCGTGCAGATGGAATGCTAACCAATCAGCTTGATGCAAGAAATAATAATGTTGAGTTGGTGATTGGACATTTTCCATTAACCACAGGAGTTTCGCGAGGCTGGAAGTAGCGCTGATTACTGTATGATTTGGAGGGCGATCGCCTGTAATTTCTGCATCACCTCTAGACCCCTAGCATCATTATAGAGAATTGGCGTTGTCACTGGCAACCCCTAATTGTCGCATAGTAATACTGTAGAAGAAGTGCCATTCAGGGCGATCGCCTTTACATTTCTTCGTACATCTATCGGAATTTGTTCGAGCAGGTAAAATAATGTTTGCTGCCATTTAGTAGCTAGGCTATCTGATTTTGTAAGCGTTTCTTCACCGAAAGAAGATTGTGCTGAGGCTTGAACAATACCAGCAGCATTAATTACCACTGCCCGCGCCCCAGAAGTCCCAAAATCAATTCCGAAATAAAATTCCATTTTGCTTGCCAATTATCAAAAATATACCATTTAAAAATAAATCCGACCGTAACGCTGCTCTTATCCGGACTTCCGCTTATTTGTAGCAGCTAAATTACCAAATGCTATTAGTCGGTTTTAACCGACTTTAGCTATTAGTTTTAACCCCCGGCGGGATGACAGCGTAGTCAAGGAGTTTGAACTTCCCATTTCAAATACCTCAATTTTCATTTCAATTTTCAATTCTCCAAAGTCTAATCATACCATCAGCGCTGCTACTAGCAAGTATTTCTCCATCGGGACTAAAGGCGATCGCCTTCACCTCGCTTTCATGATTATTGAGAGTCGCCAGCAGTTGGCTAGTACGCAGGTCCCAAATTTTGATACTCTTGTCCGCACTGCCACTGGCGATCATCTTACCATCGGGACTGATGGCGATCGCCTTAATTTCGCCAATATGTCCAGTCATAGTGTTTTTTCGTTGTCCCGTCGCCATATTCCAGAGATTAATCTCGCGACCGTGACTGCTAACCATGGTTTTGCCATCGGGAGTAAAAGCGACACATTCAACTGGCAGAGAACTATTTTTTAGAGATTGTTTTTCTTTCAGGGCATTGAGGTCAACTAGATGAATATTACCAGATTCAGTCCCTGCGACCAAAGTTTGTCGATCTGGACTGATAGCTACAGCATTCACCCACCCCGAATTCCACTTAAAAGTTAGCTTGCGAGTGCCATTAGAAAGATTCCAGAATTTAACAGTTGTGTCTCTGCTACCCGTTACTAGAATTTTGCGTTCGAGACCGATCGCTAGAGATACTATACCTTCGTTCGCTGCGATCGCGCCTAGTAACTTACCCGTACTCAGTTGCCACAGCTTAATTTTGTCATCACTCCGACTAGCACTAGCTAATATCTGACCATCTCTGCTAATGGCGATCGCGCTGACCGCCGATTTTCCGGGTAAAGCACCAATTGGCTTAATTTGGGGCATCCCCTCCAGCCCCCACAGCAAGATCGTACCATCCTCTCTATCGCTCACTAAAATCTTACCATCTTTGCTGAAGGCGATCGCCTGCACTGCTGTCGCTTGGTACTGGATACTGTGGG
The DNA here is from genome assembly GCA_963921275.4 of uncultured Hormoscilla sp. GTDB lineage: Bacteria > Cyanobacteriota > Cyanobacteriia > Cyanobacteriales > Desertifilaceae > Hormoscilla. Next base: position 2,191,230 of record OZ001293.3, read on the forward strand.
TAACCTTAATATTGATACCAGTAGATGCCGTTGGAGAGTTATTTCCTGCTGGCATCGATTTCAGCAAAGGTGCGATCGAGAAAATAGGAAGACCGCCATTTCTGCCATACCAAACCCCTGCACCTGCCAATGCGAGGATAAACAAACCTGCAACCAAAGGGTTAACTGACGGCAATTTTAGCTCCATCCTTCTGGGTCTGCCCAGTTGCGTGGGAGTATATGCTATTGGTGGTGGTTGCGGTAGTTTATAGGAATTCTGTCCATATCCAACAGGTGCCTGCACCCGGGGATAGGCAGGCAAATGCTGTAATGGCGCTGGCACGATCGGGATTTTTTTCGGTTTTAGCGGTTGCAGATGCTGCCCGCTTTGCACTGCCGCTACTGAAGGAAAAGGGTCCCGTCCTTTTAAAATCCGAGTCCTTTCGCACCAAGGACAGCTGCGCAGATGATTGCCATAGCGATGCTGTTCATTTTTAGCGCAGGTTACCAAACTATCTTCCGCCTCCTTGAGTGCGATTTGCCAAGTCTTAGCATTGGGGCGAACGCTAGGGTGAGAATGTCCGTCTTCAAAGCAGTGCATAAATAGTTGCCGCAATGTCGGATGCAGTAACTCTATCGGCGGTGCTGCTGGCATCGGATTGAACGGCACCTTCCGACTGCCATAGGGAAAGTGATTAGCTGCAATGCGCTTCTCGATCGGGGGCGGTTCGCCCGGCAACCTGTAGACACCAGCAAAAGGATGAGTACCTTCCATTAACAGTTGGAAAATCAGCACCGCCAACCCAAACATATCCTGTTCTGGCCTTCTGTCGAAATCAGCAAAAGACTTACCACCCTGCAACTCTGGTGGTGTAAACTCTGGCTTGCCTACTCTACAGCGATAAACCGCCCCAGTCGAGCGATCGCTCACCTGCAAAGAATCCATATCCACGAAAGTACAAAGGGCCGTCTCTGTCAAGAGAATATTCGACTCATTCACATCACCTATACAATAGCCCCTAGCATGGAGGGCACCAACAGCCCCTGCCAAATTGCGGGCCGTGCGATGGAGATAAAGATAATTGAACAACGGACATTTCTCGCGGCGACTTTTAGGGTTATAAAAATCAATCAACGGGCGCATCTGAGTCACTCGCGGCATCAGAAAACCCGCCACTTGTTGCGGATTCGATATCTGAGGGGTTTTTGCGATTTTATGCGCTGCGCGCACACTACGCGGACGCGCAGCGTAGCATAAAGAAGACATCGAAGTAGTTAACAGCAAGTCAACAGGCCAAGCGAAAGACATATGTCCGAGTGATGCCGTCGGATTATCCGGCGGGTTTGCCAGCATCGCCGCCAATTTGTGGCCATGCATCGGTTTTGGCTGGCGATAAACCTTTGCTACTAAACTGGGTTCTCCCGGGACAGCGAATACCCGCGCTTCACCGCCTGCCCCCAGTTCCGATCCATTATCTAGAGTAATTAATTGTCGATTAGATTGTCGTTGTAGCCCCATAGCTTTGTTTTTTCTAGATGATGCAAGCAAAGCCGCTTTCCCCCTTTAGTCATCAGCCATCTTTGGATTCAGAGTTGCTAATAATATTGTTAAATCATCATCCGTGCGTTCTGTAATCCGGGGGTGACGTAAGAATTCCATCAATTGCACCTTGGCTGAATCTTCATCTGTTGCCTCTGCTACAAACCGGAACAGAGGCGAGAAAAACGGTGGGTGGGGCGTTCCTTCGGGAAGTTTCAAAGCCAGTCGCTGTAATCCATCGGAGAAGATCGCCAGATGAGAGACTTCCCCCCGCCATACTTTGATTTGGGCCGTTTCTACCGCTTCTGGTGAGAGCAAGAATACAGTTTCATTCGCATATTCACCAGTTTCTGGAGTAGTGAGGCCGCTGAGATTGCCTTCATTATCCAGCACCACTGCCGCCCCGTCACCCACTTGGGCCGCAGCAACCACTCCTGGCGCGGCTACTACGATAATTAAAGTTGTCGCTAAGTCCCGCAGTTCTACATCCCGCACTACAGCTTCTGCCGCGATCGCCTGTTGGGCGGCTGCCAGGGCCTCACTCAAGAACGACTGCCAAGCCCGATCCTCCCTTTGCAATTGTAACGTTGCAGTATTGTTACCCAGGGTAGCTACAGCGGTTTGAGTCGCTATAGCAGACCCCACCTCTGAGAGAGCTGCCGAACCTGCACCATCAGCCACCGCTGATACCAGGATCCCTTTTGGCAATCTAGTCCAATCATAGGCATCTTGACAAGGCTGTCCCCGTTTTTCATGGCCCGTGCCCGGCACTGATGCTGGCACCACCCGCCAGTAATCTATTCCCTGTAAATTTTCAGCTTTACTTTTACTCATCAGACAGTTCCCCAACCGGGCGGCGGCAAGGCCACCTGATCGTCTAGCTTAGAATGAGACACTGCTGACATACTAGCTGAAAGCCAGAGGAACATCTCAACAAAGTTTAGTCCTTTGAGCTTCACAGGCGTGCGGGTCACGATTTCCGCCAGACGTTCCATGTCCGCATTTTCCACCCCCACGGCAAAGAAGGCCACGTGCTTCTGAACTTCTTCATCTCTAATGCGCTGGGCGGCCTTGCTAACTACATCTTCCCCTTCTCCCTGGGGCGACCCATCGGTAATCATAAATACCCAGGGGCGATAGTAAGCAATGCCATTGGCCCGATATTCGGCTTTGCGGGCTTGGATCCTGTCCAGGGCTTTGTGAATGGCGCTACCCATGAAAGTCTGGCCTTGGGCTGTCAGAATTGGCGACTCGAACTGGTCGCAGGTAACGAAGTCTTGCTCGATCCTGATATCGTTATTAAAGGTGACGATCGCCACTTCCACCCGGCGGGCTGCGAGGGAATCTTTGATCAATTCTGCTCTAAAAGTTTGCAGTCCTTGATTTAAGGCATCAAGAGCCGGTCCCTGCATGGAGCCTGAGGTATCCAGCAGGAGAACGCAGGGACAACGAGGCTCTGGGTTTTCAGCAAATTCTACTGCTTCGTCTAGTCTTAAGCTATCGGGCATGGCTATGGAGTTAATCGGTTGTTCTGTTTCATGTTCTTCTAATTTGTAGCAAGTCAGCAGTAATTTCTGTAGATCTTTCCCGTCGCATTTGCACCAGGGGCCACGATGGTAAACTCATCAGAGGGGCCCAGACATCAAAATCCGGCAGTGTATAGACAAACAGTTGTTCGATATCGGGAATAGACCTAAATAATCGTAGCAAAAGTTCTGGGCAGGCGAACAGCACCCGACCACCCCGTTCCCGCACAACTGTAGCGTAACGAATAAACTGAATCACATCGCCAAAACCTTGTTCGGCATACAGGAGTATCCGGCGTCCTTGCAGATCGGCACCATCCCAACGAGGGCGTGAGAAAGCTATTTGGTGTTCTTTCTGAAAGTCCGGACATTGCCAGCGCCACTCATACTCGGCCCACCCCTGTTTTAAATCTCCTGAGAGTAGCAGTACCATGCCCAAGTTTTTGCGTGCTTTTCCGTAGTCTGCTGGCCGCAAGCCGATCGCCTCCCGATAACTGGCGATCGCCTCTTTAAGATTTCCCTTGAGACATCCATAATTGTAGCGCCTCGCGGACTGAGACAAACACCTCTGACCAATCTTTTGCCTGGGACTGGCGAAACAAGCGCATAGTCGGATACCAGGGACTATCCTCTCGATCTAACATCCAACGCCAGTCCGGGACGAACGGTAGCAACACCCAGACTGGTTTTCCTAGGGCCCCTGCCAGATGGGCCACTGCTGTATCTACTGTGATGATTAAGTCTAGTTGTTGCATTGCAGCGGCCGTATCGGCAAAATCTTGCAATTCGGCATCTAAATCGATGAGATTATCTCGGCCCAATTGGGCGATTTCTGCCACCTGTTCTCCTTTCTGGAGACTATAGAAGGCAATGTCGCCGATCTCTAGGATCGGTAAAAAGTCAGATAACTTACAGGAACGGTCTTTTGCTGAGCCACTAGCCTGGTTTGTTCCCCAGACTATTCCTACTTTCTGTATCTCTTCTTTTGTTCCCTGGCGGGAGTTAGGGAACGAGAGTAAGCGCTAAAGCGCTTCTGACGGTGAATCACTCCGCAAATAAGGAATTTGGGCCGGTATGGTATCGAGGGTAGTTCCCAGAATATGAGGTAAAGTCATTAAACTTGCTTGCACGTCAAATTCTGGCCGGGGAGTTCCTTTTTCCACCAGCCTATCGAGCCCTGGGACCGTGCTAAATAACCGCAGTAATGGTTTTAGGCATTCTACTATGACTTTCCCGCCCCGCTGCTCGACTAAAGGAACGTAGCGAATGAACTGAATGGCGTCACCCATACCTTGTTCGCAATAAAGTAGGATAGTACGTCCTTCTAGGAGCGAACCATCCCAGAGGGGTTGCTTGAATGCATAGATTGATTTTTTTTCCTGGGCATAGGTACCGCATTGCCAACGCCATTCACACTCAGCAAAACCCTGTTTCATCTCTCCTAATAGCAACAGCAACATCCCCAGGTTATTGTGGACCAAGGCATCATCTGGACACTGGCCGAGCGCCTGCTGGAAATGCCCGAGAGCCTCCGAAAATTTTCCCAGCTTTTTCAGGGTATAAGCTAGATTATTATGGGCTTCTGGGTAGTCCGGCTTGAGGACGAGCGCCTGCTGGTACGCATCGACTGCCTCTTCTAACTTTCCCATGAGATTGAGAATATTCCCCAGATTATGATAGGCTTCTACATAATCTGGCTGCAGGGCGATCGCCTGCCTGATATAGGTCAGGGACAATTCTAATTTTCCCTGTGTTTGCAGGGCTATTGCTAGGTTCTTATAGACCAAGGGAATGTGAGCTTGCAGGGCGAGCGCCTGTTGGTAGTGAGTAATGGCAGCATCTAACTTCCCTTGTTCATACAGGACTATTCCCAGTCCGATATGATTTTTCGGCTGGTTTGGTTCCAGAGCCAACGCTTGCTGGAAATGCCCGCTCGCCTCTGTTAATTTTCCTTGTTCCCTGAAGACCACGCCCAAGTGACTATGGGCTTCCACGTGGTCTGGCTGCAATTGCAATACTTGACTGAAGTAGTCTGCACTTTCCTCTAGTTTACCATTCCCATGGGCGATCGCCCCCATTAAATTCAATGCTTCCGTGTTTTCAGGAGCTTGCCGAATAATTTCTTGGCACAGCTGTGCTGCTGCTGTCAACCTGCCTTCCTTGTATGCTACTAGCGCCCTGTTCGTCAACTCGCGCTCGTCAACATTATGGTTTGGGTTCAGGGCCGTGCGTCCGGGGACATCAAGCTCCCGAGAGGCGATGAAGGATACTAACGCTGCTTTCACCTCTACAAATACTCCCGTCCAATCTCCAGGCTGGGACTGACGGAACAAACGCATGGTAGGATACCAGGGAGAGTCCTCTCGATCTAACATCCAGCGCCAGTCGTGGCTATAGGCTAGCAGGGTCCAGACTGGTTTGGCGAGGGCACCGGCTAGATGGGCTACTGAGGTGTCTACTGTTATTACTAGGTCTAGTTCTTGGATGATCGCTGCGGTGTCGGCAAGGTCATTCAGCTTGTCTCCGAGGAAGATTAGATTTTTGGCGTTGGCTTGGGGGGGTTGGGAGACTCCCTTTTGGAGGCTATAGAGGGTGATGTCTGGCAGGGACAGCAGTTGTATGAAGTACTGGATGTCGCAGCCGCGACTGGCGTAGTCGAGTGCCTGTGGCCTCGGAGCACAGACTATGCCTACTTTGAGTTTGTCTGATGTTTGTGGGAGGAGGCTCTTTATGGCTTCGTTCTCTTCTCTTGCGTGTAGATAGGGTACTTGGGCCGGAATCTTCTCTTCGGTGGTGGTCCCTAGCAGGTAGGGCAAGCTCATGATGCGGGCACGAAGGTGATGTTCTGGCATCGATGAGGGGGGATCTTCGATGAAATCTTCGATCTCTGGTATAGTAGAGAACAATCGCTTTAATGCTGGAGAGCAAGCAACAATCACTTTATCACCCAACTGCTTTACCAAGGGGGCGTAGCGAATAAACTGGATGGCGTCGCCTAAGCCCGATTCTGAATAAAGCAAGATGGTCTGCCCTGGAAATGGCGAACCATCCCAAAGGGGTGCAGGCGAAAAGTGATAGATAGGCCTAGCAAATCCCGGGAATTGCCAACGCCATTCATGCTCAGCAAAACCCTGTTGCAAGTCTCCAGATAGCAGCAATGCTGTTCCTAGACAAAAATGGCCGTAGACGGAATTGGGGGCTAGGGCTATCGCTTGCCGAAAATACCCGAGCGCCTCTGTTAATTTTCTTTGTTGCCCGAGGACCAAGCCCAACTGAATATAGGCTTTCACGTCGTTAACATTATAGTTTGGGTTCAGGGCCAATGCTTGCTCTCTATGCTGCAACTTTCCCTCGTTATCAGGCCCGGCCTGGTAACGTTGGGCCAGGGTGAACCGCAATACTGCTTCCATCTCTACAAATACTCCCGTCCAATCTCCAGGTTGGGACTGACGAAAGAGGCGCATAGTCGGATACCAAGGAGAATCTGGGCGATCGCGCATCCAGCGCCAGTCAGGGGAAAAAGGCAAGAGAGTCCAAACCGGTTTTCCCAAAGCCCCGGCCAGATGGGCCGCTGCGGTATCTATAGTAATCACCAAATCCAAGAATTGGATAATCACAGCAGTATCAGCAAAGTCATTCAACTTATCTGAGAGGAAAATAATATTTTTGTTGTCTTGCAGTTCCAGGGGTTGGGGGAAATCCTTTTGGAGACTGTGCGATTCGTTCTAGCCTAACGTGGTCAAACACGGAACGCTAGCCCGGTTTCATTAGCCGGGAACTCTGACCGCATGGGGGTTAAATTCCCCTCCCCCCAGGTACGGGGGTGACACCGGTCCTCGGTGCTACGAAGCGACATCATCGTGGTGCTAAGCGAGGACTCAAATGTAGGATAACTGGCAGCCTAAGCCGGTGACGCCGCTAGGAAAGATATCCAAGGTTAGAGCAGGCAAACATGTGCAAGCCTCGTTATAAGGAACCAGCGAAATAAGGCTATATGCGCTGGCCTAAAAAGGAAATGGTAGCTAGTATTAGTTTTAGACTCTGGCTAATATAGTACTCAAATAGCTCCCGGGGTATAGTGTGGACCTAAAGGTATCGCGAAATGTTGTTAGGGAACGAAGTAACCTCTCGTGTGCTGTCCATCAGGACAAGTTAGATGTTAAGCGCAAGCCACGGGGGGAGGGATGGCCCAAGAAGCGAATGCCCGGGGTAATTCCTGGGATAACATCTACAGTAATGTAGATGATGCTGGGTAGCCAGCGCTGACGTGGGTCGGTGATACTAGGAAGCTGCTGGAATGAGTAATCCTAAAAAGCCACGGAACTAATCCGAAACGCAAGTGGAGGATAAGGTATGGATAACTGGTAAAACTGACTTGAAAATGGTGATACTAACGGTTATCAGAACAACCACTCGCTAAACCAGGAAAGGGAAGAAAAGACAGGCGGCAAGGGCTAACGGAAGTAATTCCTATTAAGTCTACCTATGAAAAGGGCCTAGTACCCAGTAGCCGGATGCGGTGAAAATCGCAAGTCCGGTTCCTCAAGGGAGGGTCGGGAAGCGATTCCCGGCTCGACCCCATCCATAGAGAGTCATGCCAGGCAGAGAAAGCAGCAGTTTTAAAAAGTGCTTGAGATCGCAGGAACGCTTGCCGGATGTAGGATCGTTTAGTTTTGAGGCCCAAACAATACCCACTTTAAACTTATCTGACGTTTGTAGTGATCCACTGTACTTTACGGCCTCCTCTTCTTTTGCGTATAAATAAGGAACTTGGGCCGGAATATTTTCCATAGTAGTACCCAGCAGATGAGGCAAACTCATGAGGGGGGCGCGAAAGTTAATTTCTGGCAGGGGGTCTCCATCTACGATCAAGCGATCGAGCTCTGGTATAGTAGAGAATAATCGCTTTAATGCTTGAGAGCAAGCAACAATTACCTTACCACCCTGCTGCTTTACTAAGGGGGCGTAGCGAATAAACTGGATCGAATCACCCAAACCCTGTTCTTCATAAAGTAAAATAGTCTGTCCAGCCAATGGCTTTCCATCCCAAAGGGGTACAGATAAGGAGTAATAGGGACGCTGAGCAACTTCCGACAATTGCCAACGCCATTCATACTCAGCAAAACCCTGTTGCAAGTCTCCAGATAGCAGCAATGCCATTGCTAGACCCCAATGGCCGTAGACGTAATTGGGGTCTAGGGCTAAGGCTTGCCGAAAATGCCCGATCGCCTCATCTATCTTGTTCTGTCCTGTCAGGGTATCACCATAGATGCAGAGCAATTGCGGGCTATTGGGTTTCAGGGACAGGGCCTGACGATAATAACCGCTCGCCCGTTCTAGTTGACCAGTTCGATAATATAGCTGGCCTAGCAGCTGCATAACATTAACATTATACGGTTCTTGCTGGAGAATTTGGTGGTAACTCCGTTCGGCATCCTCCAACTTTCCCGCTTGGTAATGGGCCAGGGCGATCTGCAATTGGGAATTTGTATCGTAGGTTTTTTCGGGTGTCAACGGGACTGGGGAAATAGTTATTGAATCCCTCTGCTGTGGGGACAGGTTTGACATTAGCAGTGCCAGGTTATTACGAGCTTCTAGGTAATCTGGGCGCAGGCTGAGTGCTTGCTGCAAGTGCCCGATCGCCTCATTTATCTTACCTGTTTCTACTAAGGCTATGGCCATGTTATTATGCAATTCAGGATTGGCCGAGTTTAAGGCTAGGGACTGTTGGTATAATTGAATCGCCCGTTCGTACTGGCCCTGAGAATAGGCTCCCCACCCTAGGATGCGCAGGACATCTGCATCATTGGGGTGCTGCTGTGAATGGGGTCGAGCCGGGAATCGCTTCCCGACCCTCCCTTGAGGAACCGGACTTGCGATTTTCACCGCATCCGGCTACTGGGTACTAGGCCCTTTTCATAGGTAGACTTAATAGGAATTACTTCCGTTAGCCCTTGCCGCCTGTCTTTTCTTCCCTTTCCTGGTTTAGCGAGTGGTTGTTCTGATAACCGTTAGTATCACCATTTTCAAGTCAGTTTTACCAGTTATCCATACCTTATCCTCCACTTGCGTTTCGGATTAGTTCCGTGGCTTTTTAGGATTACTCATTCCAGCAGCTTCCTAGTATCACCGACCCACGTCAGCGCTGGCTACCCAGCATCATCTACATTACTGTAGATGTTATCCCAGGAATTACCCCGGGCATTCGCTTCTTGGGCCATCCCTCCCCCCGTGGCTTGCGCTTAACATCTAACTTGTCCTGATGGACAGCACACGAGAGGTTACTTCGTTCCCTAACAACATTTCGCGATACCTTTAGGTCCACACTATACCCCGGGAGCTATTTGAGTACTATATTAGCCAGAGTCTAAAACTAATACTAGCTACCATTTCCTTTTTAGGCCAGCGCATATAGCCTTATTTCGCTGGTTCCTTATAACGAGGCTTGCACATGTTTGCCTGCTCTAACCTTGGATATCTTTCCTAGCGGCGTCACCGGCTTAGGCTGCCAGTTATCCTACATTTGAGTCCTCGCTTAGCACCACGATGATGTCGCTTCGTAGCACCGAGGACCGGTGTCACCCCCGTACCTGGGGGGAGGGGAATTTAACCCCCATGCGGTCAGAGTTCCCGGCTAATGAAACCGGGCTAGCGTTCCGTGTTTGAGCACGTTAGGCTAGAACGAATCGCACAGAATCCTCAAGTATATCTGTTCTGCTTCCCTTACTTGTCCTCTTTGGTAATGGACTGCTGCTTGGGAAATTAATTGAGAATATTCTCTCGGAGAGTTAACTTGCTTCGATTTTTCGCGTAGCGTTCTCCTGCCAACTTTGAGTTTTTTCCTTTTGCCGCGCTTTGCCATCCTGTTTTCCCTTCTCCTGCCATTGTAATCTAACTTGTAAGGGGCACAAAATCGCTGAAGCCCTTATCATGCAAGGCTTATACCTCTATTCAGCAAGCCCTAGTTAGCATAAGCATAACCAATTCTCCCTCCAGAAAGCGCCAAGTTTAACAATACTTTACAAAATCTTAATAATAAACCGCTATGGAGCCTTGGCACCGGCGATTTCAACAGGGGGGCCTTAGACTGGCAACTGCTGCTAATGTCGTCAGGGCGCCGGTCTTGGCCTCTGGCCCCAATGCGATCGCGTAGCGTGCGCGCAGCGCATTCGCCCCTAAAATCAAGCAAGGCCAGCGCCTTTATTTTTGGTGCGAACGCGCTGATACAATTCCTCCATCACTTCAATGAAAGAATTATCCTGGCGCCAAAAAGAGGGGAAATCTCCAGCTTTTTTAACCGCGATCGCGGGAATGCTAGCTACCGAAGCTGTTTCCACCTGTTGAGGTAAGCGCTTGGCCCCGTGCCAAAAATTTTTGGGAGGCAATACATCTGGTAACTCTAGCTTTTCTGGGGTGGTATAGTAAGACTCAAGGGGTTCAATTTTTCGCGCAGCGTTCGGGCTTTCTGGGGTAGCGATCGCCTCAGAGAGAACCTTTCCCAGAGGAGTTTGGGCCAGTTCTGCTTGCAACGTTGACCTTTCAACGCCCCGCAGTTCAAAGAGTAAAAAGGGGTCTTGGTCCAACTCCGAGGCCACTAAATAATAAACCCCAGCAATATGTTTACAGGGGTTTGACAAGTCCGGACAGGAACAACTGGTATGAAATTCATCGCTGCGGTAAGGTAATAAATGCAAATTCAGGTGACGAAAAACATCATCAATATTGTCGGGCACCTCATTCATCAACAGTTTAGAGACCAAGCTAGCTTTCGACCCCAGGTAGGAGATGGCCTTAGACCAATCGGCAGAGGAAATCTTTTTAATTTCAATCTTTGTCTTATATAAATGTTCCTTGTAAACCCCCAAATGACGATTAATCGATCCCCTCACCCGGGCCTTAATTCTGCCATTAACAATCTGGAATTCTTTGACCTTGCCATTGCGGGCATAGCTGCGGCCTCGCCCCAGTCTAGCAGAGTCGGAAAACCTTTCTAGGGCCGCAATGAATCGTTTTCCCCACCAAGTTTTGCTAAATTGTTGTTTTACCATTCTGAGATTTCTCCTTACCTACAACATCACTAGAGAATAGCTTGACGGTTTAAGGCAATTAACTGCTTAAAGCTTTCATTATCAAGTTCGGTCAACCAAGATTCATCAGAACCGACGATCGCACTAGCGACCTTCTTCTTATCTTCGATCATCTGGTCAATGCGTTCCTCCAATGTACCTAGGGTAACAAATTTATGGACGAAAACATTTTTTTCTTGACCAATTCTAAAGGCCCGATCGGTCGCTTGGTCTTCCACAGCGGGATTCCACCAGCGGTCAAAATGGAAAACATGATTGGCCTTAGTGAGGGTAATTCCTACCCCGCCTGCTTTTAAGGAGAGGATAAAAGCTGTCGGGTCAGTTTCCGGGTCTTGAAACTCTGCAATCATTTGTTCCCGTTTTGTCCGACTCGTACCTCCATGCAGGTAATAAGTATTGTAACGCATGGTCAGCTTCAAGTATTTTTGCAGGGCCTCGCCAATCTCGGTAAACTGGGTAAAGATTAACAAGCTTTCTCCTTCTGAGATTACTTCTTCTGTCATTTCCCCCAAGCGTGCAAATTTGTGCGATCGATCGGGAGAGAATTCACTGCCATCTTGGAGGTACTGGCGGGGATGATTGCAAATTTGCTTTAGCTTTATGAGGGTAGATATGGTCAATTCCTTGCGCTGAATACCTTCGACTTCTTGTAACTGTTTTTCGACATCCTTGACAACGGCCTCATATAAGGAGGCTTGTTCCTGAGTCAGGTTGCAATATTGCTTGAGTTCGACTTTATCGGGCAAGTCTTTAATAATCTGCTTGTCGGTCTTCACCCGCCGCAGGATAAATGGTTCGACCAATTTCTTTAGGACTCTGGCCTGGATTTTATTGTTCTCCTTTTGAATGGGCTGTTCAAAGTTCTTTCTAAATTGGGCTTCTTTGCCTAAATATCCGGGATTGAGAAAGTTAAATATCGACCACAAGTCTAATGGGCGATTTTCTACTGGGGTCCCTGTTAAGGCTAGACGATGGTGGGCGGTAAGTTTTAAGATTGCTTGGGTTTGGGCTGTTTTATGGTTCTTGATGTTGTGGGCTTCGTCCAGGACGATCCGCTGCCAGGTGACTTTTTGTAGTAGTTTAATGTCTTTGCGGGCTAGGGTAAAGGTGGTTATTACGATGTCCTGCTTTAAGCTAGCTGCCTGGAATATTGTTTCATCTTCGATCCGATTGCGACCATGATGGATCATGCTTTGCAGGTGTGGGGCAAATTTTTCGATTTCCTTTTGCCAGTTTCCTACTACGGAGGTAGGGGCAATTAACAGGGTTGGTGGGATGCGATCGCCTGTATTTTCTAGATCCCGTTCGGTGACCAAGCGGCCAATTACTTGTAAAGATTTACCCAACCCCATGTCATCGGCCAGACAACCATTTAATCCTAACTGTTCGAGATATTGAATCCAGGAAACACCTCGTTTCTGATATTCTCGGAGAGTACCTTGCAACTGTGGGGGATTGGCAATTGGTTCCAGCTTGCTGGGGTCGTGTAATCCGGCCATCATTTCCCCTAATGTAGCGTCTGGTTCCAGTTCCCATTCTTTCATATCTTCTGCCGTTTTTTTCCACAAATCTAACAGAGTCATTTCCGGCTGTTCTTCACTGTGCGTAGCCCAAAAATCCAGCATTTGCTGCATCTGATTTTGGTCCAACTCCATCCACTGGCCCCGGAATTTGACTAAGGGAGTTTTGACATTAACTAACTGCTGCCATTCTTCGGCGCTAACTGCTTGGCCCCCGATCGCCAGTTCGTATTCATATTGGACGATCGTCTGCAGATTAAAATAGCCTTTCCCCGCCGAGGATACAGCTTTCTTAGAGGAAGAAGCCCTCAGACGAATTTTCGCCCGCTGGCGGCCCGCCGGCGTCCACCAGGCGGGAACCATGACCTTATAACCAGCATCTTCCAATACCCAAGCACTTTCCTTGAGAAAGGCAAAAGCTTCGGTTATCGTTAAGAGAAAACCCACTGGCCGATCGGTTTCCAATCCCGTCCAGATTTTAGGATACATCCGGGCGGCATAGCCCAAGTTTAACAGCAAGTCTTTCTCAAAATCTCGACCAAATTGCTTTTGCATCGCCTTTTTGGCTGCCGGTGCCAGATGCCAATAATCCACCAAGTCCAATTTCAGGGACGGGTCTTTTTTTAAGGAAGCCAGAAATTTAATCTGCCAATCATCATCAACGTTTTCGGACTGCGGTGACTCTAACTGAAAAACCAGGTGAAAAGCTGCCGCTGTTTGGGCCCCAATCAGCTTTTCCTTCCAACCTTGCCATTGTTGATACTCTGCCAGCACCTCGGGACTATTCTGTTGGCTGACTGGGCAATGAATAGATCTCGAGAGTAATTGAGAACCGCTAATTTTCTTGTCAAAGGCTGCCGTCCAGGGAGTATTGACAACGATATTCTGCAACAAGCATTCGGAAAAATGGCGCAGTAAGGTAGGGCGATCGTAAAATTCCCGTTCGGGACTGGCCTTTCCCGAAACGCAGGCCAAGGGCATATAATCGATATATGCTGCGATCTGGGACTCATACTGTTCGGAAATAATTTCCCAACCAGTATAGATTTCCCAAGCGGGGGGTTTCTTTTTGCCCTTGCCCTTCGTCGCCGGCAATTCCCGATACTTAAAAGCCGGGATATATTGGTCCTTGAGGATAACTTGCTTGAAGGACTGGGTGTAGTGATACCAGAAGAGAAGATCGGCACCCAACCCGATTTCTGAGGAGTTATGGAGGGCCAGGAAATACAAGTCACTGAGCGCTTTAATCACTGCTTTAACTTGATAGCAGTCAATTTCCCAAGCTTGCCATTGGGAAGGTTCCTCCGGTTCCACTTCCAGATAGCGAATCAATTCTACAGAAGGTAGGGGTGCCCCTTCAGTGCTGGGCAGAATAAAATATTTAGGAGAAATCTGCTCGCTAAGGTCGGGGGATTTGGCAATTCCCAAGTCATCGACCAGGAAGGCGGAAAACTCATCTCTTGTTAACTGTCCCGGATGGCGATTTGCGGACGGTGTCCCCGGAGTAGTGCGAGTAGCGCTCTCCGGGGACACCGGCTGTCTTTTACGGCTTTTTGGGGGGGGATCCGAAGTTTCCACCCACAGATAAAAACCACCATTTTGGATAAAATCATCTTCCCCTTGGGGTATCCAGGTGCCGTGCAGAATTTTCATGGCATAATGAGGTCCGAATCGGTCTAGCTTACAATGCCAGTTCGCGAAAGTCAAGCAGTGTCGTAGCCATTGTCTGTCACTCCCTCTAACTCCACAGGCGCGGCCTGCCGTGCCGTAGTCATAGCCTCCCAGAAGTGCGAGGATCCTTTACCTCTATCCATCCTGGTGTGAGTCTGTGCGATTCGTTCTAGCCTAACGTGGTCAAACACGAAACGCTAGCCCGGTTTCATTAGCCGGGAACTCTGACCGCATGGGGGTTAAATTCCCCTCCCCCCAGGTACGGGGGTGACACCGGTCCTCGGTGCTACGAAGCGACATCATCGTGGTGCTAAGCGAGGACTCAAATGTAGGATAACTGGCAGCCTAAGCCGGTGACGCCGCTAGGAAAGATATCCAAGGTTAGAGCAGGCAAACATGTGCAAGCCTCGTTATAAGGAACCAGCGAAATAAGGCTATATGCGCTGGCCTAAAAAGGAAATGGTAGCTAGTATTAGTTTTAGACTCTGGCTAATATAGTACTCAAATAGCTCCCGGGGTATAGTGTGGACCTAAAGGTATCGCGAAATGTTGTTAGGGAACGAAGTAACCTCTCGTGTGCTGTCCATCAGGACAAGTTAGATGTTAAGCGCAAGCCACGGGGGGAGGGATGGCCCAAGAAGCGAATGCCCGGGGTAATTCCTGGGATAACATCTACAGTAATGTAGATGATGCTGGGTAGCCAGCGCTGACGTGGGTCGGTGATACTAGGAAGCTGCTGGAATGAGTAATCCTAAAAAGCCACGGAACTAATCCGAAACGCAAGTGGAGGATAAGGTATGGATAACTGGTAAAACTGACTTGAAAATGGTGATACTAACGGTTATCAGAACAACCACTCGCTAAACCAGGAAAGGGAAGAAAAGACAGGCGGCAAGGGCTAACGGAAGTAATTCCTATTAAGTCTACCTATGAAAAGGGCCTAGTACCCAGTAGCCGGATGCGGTGAAAATCGCAAGTCCGGTTCCTCAAGGGAGGGTCGGGAAGCGATTCCCGGCTCGACCCCATCCACCTCCGACAGCCAATTCAACAAATCTGACTGATTGGTAATCTCAAAAATTCTATCTGTTAACTCTTCTAAATCCGACAGCGACAAACTTTCAATTTTGCTGTTGATTTCCGCTGTCATTTCACCAAATTTATTTTTGAGCAGGCGCATTGCTAAAGCGCTTGCTTCAGCAATGCGTCCTCGTTCAATCCCTTGTTCAATCCCTTGTTCAATCCCTTGTTCAATCCCTTGTTCAATCCCTTGTTCAATCCCTTGTTCAATCCCTTGTTCAATCCCTTGTTCAATCCCTCGTTTAAGTCCTTGTTCCCAGGCTTCTTCACTGGCATATTTCATCCGTCCTATCTCATCTTGCAAATAAATCGAGCGACGAATTACTTCATCTGCTTCCTCCGGTTCCATATTGGCTAGTTTGGCTATCTTTAAGGCTTTTTCGATTTCGGCAATCTCTCCCAATGTCGGCGGGATTTCTTCTAACTCATTTGCCAGCTTAATGAAGTAAATCCATTTCTCTGCTAAGGTCGTCAAGTCTTTCAACTCTTTTTTGAATCTGGGTAATTCCACAAAAAATAGCTGTAGTTCTCGCTGGGGATATTCATAATTTCCCTGGGCTTCTTTGAACACAAAATGATGAATCACTTGCGGGTTTTGGTGGAAGAGAACAAAGTTGGTTATTGTTACCGCAATTACTGGCGATATCTTCAGGTAATCTTCTCCTGATTCCAACTGGTTGGCATAGGACTTACAGAGATTATAAGCCACCCGCTTATCGAATGCCGCTACCCGTGCTAATTGCATTTCGATCAGGACGATTTCCCCATTCTGTAGTACCGCCCTCACATCCAAGTAACTGTCCTTTAATGTCTCTACATGACCTTGGTTGTAAGGATTGACAATGGTTAAGGTAGAAATGACCTTTTCGCCATTATAGATGATGGCATTCAGAAAACTAATCAAAATATCTTCACTTCGGTCCGAGCCAAAGATTTTTTTGAAGGCATAATCGATTGTGGGACTGATAAATATTTGCTTGGCCATAACAAACATCTCCTTCTTTTCTAAGTTCACAATTACCTGGGTACGTTCTGGGAGCCCATGGCTGAGACTACCAGTCGCAGTAGCATAAGACTGCCATGAGAATTATTATATCACGTCAGTCAGGGTTTGTGGTTGCGATCAAATGATTGTAGGGCATTTTTAACAGCGGCAAAAACCCCCGATCAGTCTCCGATGCCTCTCGGGTAGTGCTCAGATGATGTCAATAGGGTTTCGCCGTGCGTCCGGGGGACATCAAGCTCCCGAGAGGCATCGAAAGGAGTTGGCTGTCTCAACAGGCTCATAGTGGGATACCAAGGAGAATCTTGACGATGCAGCATCCAGCTCCTGTTAGGGAACGAAGTAACCTCTCGTGTGCTGTCCATCAGGACAAGTTAGATGTTAAGCGCAAGCCACGGGGGGAGGGATGGCCCAAGAAGCGAATGCCCGGGGTAATTCCTGGGATAACATCTACAGTAATGTAGATGATGCTGGGTAGCCAGCGCTGACGTGGGTCGGTGATACTAGGAAGCTGCTGGAATGAGTAATCCTAAAAAGCCACGGAACTAATCCGAAACGCAAGTGGAGGATAAGGTATGGATAACTGGTAAAACTGACTTGAAAATGGTGATACTAACGGTTATCAGAACAACCACTCGCTAAACCAGGAAAGGGAAGAAAAGACAGGCGGCAAGGGCTAACGGAAGTAATTCCTATTAAGTCTACCTATGAAAAGGACCTAGTACCCAGTAGCCGGATGCGGTGAAAATCGCAAGTCCGGTTCCTCAAGGGAGGGTCGGGAAGCGATTCCCGGCTCGACCCCATCCACCTCTGACAGCCAATTCAACAAATCTGACTGATTGGTAATCTCAAAAATCCTATCTGTTAACTCTTCTAAATCCGACAGGGACAAACTTGCAATTTTGCTGTTGATTTCCGCTGTCATTTCACCAAATTTATTTTTGAGCAGGCGCATTGCTAAAGCGCTTGCTTCAGCAATGCGTCCTCGTTCAATCCCTTGTTTAATCCCTTGTTCAATCCCTTGTTCAATCCCTTGTTCAATCCCTCGTTCAATCCCTCGTTTAAGTCCTTGTTCCCAGGCTTCTTCACTGGCATATTTCATCCGTCCTATCTCATCTTGCAAATAAATCGAGCGACGAATTACTTCATCTGCTTCCTCCGGTTCCATATTGGCTAGTTTGGCTATCTTTAAGGCTTTTTCGATTTCGGCAATCTCTCCCAATGTCGGCGGGATTTCCTCTAACTCATTTGCCAGCTTAATGAAGTAAATCCATTTCTCTGCTAAGGTCGTCAAGTCTTTCAACTCTTTTTTGAATCTGGGCAATTCCACAAAAAATAGCTGTAGTTCTCGCTGGGGATATTCATAATTTCCCTGGGCTTCTTTGAACACAAAATGATGAATCACTTGCGGGTTTTGGTGGAAGAGAACAAAGTTGGTTATTGTTACCGCAATTACTGGCGATATCTTCAGGTAATCTTCTCCTGATTCCAACTGGTTGGCATAGGACTTACAGAGATTATAAGCCACCCGCTTATCGAATGCCGCTACCCGTGCTAATTGCATTTCGATCAGGACGATTTCCCCATTCTGTAGTACCGCCCTCACATCCAAGTAACTGTCCTTTAATGTTTCTACATGACCTTGGTTGTAAGGATTGACAATGGTTAAGGTAGAAATGACCTTTTCGCCATTATAGATGATGGCATTCAGAAAACTAATCAAAATATCTTCACTTCGGTCCGAGCCAAAAATTTTTTTGAAGGCATAATCGATTGTGGGACTGATAAATATTTGCTTGGCCATAACAAACATCTCCTTCTTTTCTAAGTTCACAATTACCTGGGTACGTTCTGGGAGCCCATGGCTGAGACTACCAGTCGCAGTAGCATAAGACTGCCATGAGAATTATTATATCACGTCAGTCAGGGTTTGTGGTTGCGATCAAATGATTGTAGGGCATTTTTAACAGCGGCAAAAACCCCCGATCAGTCTCCGATGCCTCTCGGGTAGTGCTCAGATGATGTCAATAGGGTTTCGCCGTGCGTCCGGGGGACATCAAGCTCCCGAGAGGCATCGAAAGGAGTTGGCTGTCTCAACAGGCTCATAGTGGGATACCAAGGAGAATCTTGACGATGCAGCATCCAGCGCCAGTCGGGGGCAAAGGGTAACAATACCCAAACAGGTTCTATCCATCCTAGAGTGAGTCTGTGCGATTCGTTCTAGCCTAACGTGGTCAAACACGGAACGCTAGCCCGGTTTCATTAGCCGGGAACTCTGACCGCATGGGGGTTAAATTCCCCTCCCCCCAGGTACGGGGGTGACACCGGTCCTCGGTGCTACGAAGCGACATCATCGTGGTGCTAAGCGAGGACTCAAATGTAGGATAACTGGCAGCCTAAGCCGGTGACGCCGCTAGGAAAGATATCCAAGGTTAGAGCAGGCAAACATGTGTGCAAGCCTCGTTATAAGGAACCAGCGAAATAAGGCTATATGCGCTGGCCTAAAAAGGAAATGGTAGCTAGTATTAGTTTTAGACTCTGGCTAATATAGTACTCAAATAGCTCCCGGGGTATAGTGTGGACCTAAAGGTATCGCGAAATGTTGTTAGGGAACGAAGTAACCTCTCGTGTGCTGTCCATCAGGACAAGTTAGATGTTAAGCGCAAGCCACGGGGGGAGGGATGGCCCAAGAAGCGAATGCCCGGGGTAATTCCTGGGATAACATCTACAGTAATGTAGATGATGCTGGGTAGCCAGCGCTGACGTGGGTCGGTGATACTAGGAAGCTGCTGGAATGAGTAATCCTAAAAAGCCACGGAACTAATCCGAAACGCAAGTGGAGGATAAGGTATGGATAACTGGTAAAACTGACTTGAAAATGGTGATACTAACGGTTATCAGAACAACCACTCGCTAAACCAGGAAAGGGAAGAAAAGACAGGCGGCAAGGGCTAACGGAAGTAATTTCTATTAAGTCTACCTATGAAAAGGGCCTAGTACCCAGTAGCCGGATGCGGTGAAAATCGCAAGTCCGGTTCCTCAAGGGAGGGTCGGGAAGCGATTCCCGGCTCGACCCCATCCACCTCTGACAGCCAATTCAACAAATCTGACTGATTGGTAATCTCAAAAATTCTATCTGTTAACTCTTCTAAATCCGACAGTGACAAACTTGCAATTTTGCTGTTGATTTCCGCTGTCATTTCACCAAATTTATTTTTGAGCAGGCGCATTGCTAAAGCGCTTGCTTCAGCAATGCGTCCTCGTTCAATCCCTTGTTCAATCCCTTGTTCAATCCCTCGTTTAAGTCCTTGTTCCCAGGCTTCTTCACTGGCATATTTCATCCGTCCTATCTCATCTTGCAAGGCTTCGGCGCACTGGGGATTAACAGCGATCGCCTGTTAGTAATGGTAGATCGCCCGTTCGGGATCGTCCTGGGCCAGAAAAGCGACAGCCAAATTATTGTGAGCATTAGCATTATCAGGTACCAGAGCCAGGTATTGTTGATAAAGGGCGATGGTTTCTGGGATGCGATCGAGAGCACAAGTCAGGGAGGCAAATTGCAGCAAAGCTTTAGCATTGTTTGGCAAGCTGAATAATTTAGCGATAAAGAGATTCCTCAGTGTCTTCCGCAAGCTCTTGTCCAGAAGGACACAGCTGGCGCCCCCAGCGTAGCGCCATCAGCAAGCACCAGACACCGCTTTGTCAACCGTTCCGCCTAGTGATAACTGGTAGCAACTTGCAATTTCTCGGCTAATTCATCTTTTTTTTTCCGCAACAATCTCCTGCAATGCCTGTTTGATAGCAGCAAATACAAAGGACCAATCGCCCCGTTTTTGCTGGCGGAACAGGCCCATGGTAGGATACCAGGGAGAATCTGAGCGTTCCAACATCCAGCGCCAGTCAGGAGCAAAAGCAAGCAGCACCCATACAGGTTTTCCGAGAGCACCTGCTAAATGAGCAACTGCCGTATCTACCGTGATGACTAGATCGAGTTGTTCGGTAATCGCAGCAGTGTCAGCAAAGTCATGGATATGTGGGTCCAGATTGACCAGATTGGGGATATCCTGGGTAATATCTGCCACCCGATCGCCCTTTTGGAGACTATAGAAAGAAACGTCATTCATTTGTAGGAGAGGCAGAAAATGAGATAAGCTCAGAGAACGATGGCGATCGGTCCTATTCATAGTACTGCCCGCCCAAACGATGCCCACCTTTAACTGCGACTCCGTTCGTAGTAAGCACTTTAGCGCTTCCGACTCAACAGTATGCAAATAGGGGACATGGTTAGGAATTGTATCTAAGGTAGTACCCAGAATGCGAGGTAAACTCATCAAGGGAGCTTGCAGATCCAGTGGGGGCAACGGTTCTCCTTTAACTACCAATTGATCGATCCCATCTAGGGTTTCAAAGAGACGAATCAGAGGTTGCTGACATTCGACAACGACGCGGCCAGGTTTGCGGGCCCGTACCATGGGCAAATAGCGGATAAATTGCATAGCATCGCCAAAACCCTGTTCCCCTCGCAGCAAGATAGTTTTCCCGTCCAGGGGGCTACCATCCCAAACATTATGCAGGTAATGTCCTAGGGAAAAACCTTTTTGATGCCAGCGCCATTCATATTCTACAAAGCCTCGGGGAAAATCTCCACTCAGCAAAAGCGCGATCGCCAGGTAGAGGTGGGCCTCGGGGTTTTGGGGTTGCAGGGCTAGGGCCTGCTGATAATGGCAGATCGCCTGGCTTAAATTCCCCCGTTCTCGCCATGCCAAACCCAGGTTAACATGGGCTATGCGCTGCGCGCACGCTTCGCGGTCAGCATGGTTGGGTTTGAGAGATAGCAACTGCTGATAAACCTGAATCGCCTCATCGGTGCGGTCTTCCCGCATCAGGGCCATGCCCAGATTATTGTAAGCCTCAATGTAATCTGGCTTCAGGGCGATCGCCTTTTTATAGTAAGGTATAGCTTCAGCAGCCCTTTCCAGCTTCCAGAGGGCCGCACCCAAATTATTCTGAACTTGGGGATAGTTGGGATTCAATGCCAGGGCCTGACGATAATGGGCGATCGCCTCTTCTGCATTATCCATTTGATAAGCAACGACCCCCAGAAGCTGGCGAGCATCCACATTATGAGGTTGGGCCTGTAGAATTTGATGATAGATACTGCGTGCGGCTTCCAGGCGTCCCCCTTGTTGATGCTGCACCCCAGCGTGCAGCCGAGATGTAATCTCATCTGTGGTCAGTTGTTTGGGTAGGGGCACGGCATCGGTTAATTTTTGGATTCTTGAGTTAATTGTTGCAGGTCGCCCCCTCTTAAAGAGTTCAACTGACCACTCGCCAGACCATGACAATAAAGCTGATTTAACTCGCGCAAACAGTTCGGACCAATCGCCTGGTTGCTGTTGGCGGAACAGGCGCATAGTTGGATACCAAGGAGAATCTTCGCGTTCCAATCTCCAGCGCCAATCAGGACAATAGCACAGCAGCACCCATACAGGTTTACCGAGGGCTCCGGCCAGGTGAGCAACCGAGGTATCTATAGTAATCACCAAATCAAGTTGCTGGACAATTGCTGCGGTATCGGCAAAATCCTTCAATAGGGGGTCCAGGTTCGCCAAATTGCCAATATCGGGAGTAATATCTGCCGTCCTGCTGCCCTTTTGGAGACTATAGAAAGCGATGCCGGGTATTTCCAACAGTTGCCGAAAATAGGACAGACTGGTAGAACGGCGGCGGTCATTTTTATGAAAAGGATTCCCGGCCCAGACTATTCCCACCTTTAATTGACCCGTTTGTAGTAAGCACTTTAGCGCTTCTTCTCCCGTTAGCGCTTCCGTAGCGCTGGGGACAGCTTTTACGTAAGGCACTCGAGTAGGAATAGTTTCCCAAGTCGTACCCAGGATGCGAGGCAAACTCAGCAAAGCAGCTTTCACGTCAAAGGAGGGCAACTCTTCGCCCTTGATGACCACTTTGTCGATGCCATCTACTGTCTGCAACAGACGATAGACTGCGGGCTTACACATGACTATTACTTTGACGTTAGCACCCTGGGCCCGGATCAAAGGAACGTAACGGATAAAATTAATTGTATCTCCAAATCCCTGTTCGGTGTAAAGTAAAATTGTTTTGCCATCCAGGGACTCGCCCTGCCAGTCAGGTTGAGTTAATCCCGGGCCCTGTATGTGTTTCAGTTGCCAGCGCCACTCGTACTCCGCTAAACCCCGAGGATAATCTCCAGCTAACATTAAAGTAATCGCTAAACCCATGTGCGCTTCGGCAAACTGGGGGTTTAAGTCGATCGCCCGTTCGTAGCTAGCAATACATTCCTGTAGCTGACATTTTCTGTGCAGGGCCACTGCCAAATTATGGTAAGCGTCGGTGAAATTGGGGTTCAGGGCGATCGCCTTGCGGGACATGGCTTCTGCTTCGTCCACTCGGTCCATTTCTTCGAGAACCAAACCCAGGTTACTATAACCTATAGCATAGTTGGGATCCAAGGCGAGCGCCTGTTGCAAATGGGTTTTAGCTTCATCTAAGCGTCCCACATCCTTGAGTGCCATGCCCAAGTTGCTGCGGACCGAGGCCGAATTTGGTTCCATGCCGATCGCCCGCTCGTACATGGCGATCGCCTCTTCCAGCTTATTCTGTTCTTGGAAAATCGAGCCCAAACTGACGATCGAATCCACGTAGTCCGGTTGAATACTTAGAGCCTTTTGATAGGAACTGGCCGCCTCATCAACTCTACCCAGATCCCGATAGACATTCCCCATATTATTATGGACGTTGGCAGCATTTCTGTTAATTTGCAAAGCCTTTTCGTAGGTAGCGATCGCCTCTTGAGGGAGACCCTGCTGGCGGAGGACAACACCCAGATTAATATAAGCTTCCAGCAAATCTGGCTTGAGATTAATTGCCCGCTGATAATGCTGAGTGGCCTCCGGAAGCTTGCCCTGTGCTTTCAGGGCCCTTCCCAGGCAGCGATGGGCTTCCGCGAAATCCGGTTCGATACTAATCGCTTTACTATAGCAGGCGATCGCTGCATCTAGCTTACTACTCTGCTGCGCTTTAATCCCTTGTTTTAGTAACTGGATTGCTGATTTTTCCGGCACGGTGTTAGTTACTGCTCTCGTTCTCTGGCTCCCGCCTGGGAACGCTGTTGGGGTTGGGGGCTTAAATTGAGTGCCGAAACCTTTATTCTTTGCTTTTTGAGGCTTTGGACGCTTTTTCACAGCATTGAGTTCCTCCGTCGAACTTACGTCATTGACCAATTCTAATAAACTGTCCCAGACTTGCTGAAAAACACCCTGCCAATCTCCAGGAGATGCTTGACGAAATAATCGCATCGTGCTATACCAAGGAGTCTCTTCTCCGGACTGCATCCAGCGCCAGTCGGGTGCAAAAGGTAGCAGCACCCAAACGGGTTTGCCCAGGGCACCTGCTAAATGGGGAACCGCAGTATCTACTGAAATGACTAGGTCCAGTTGGGCGATCGCGCTAGCAGTATCGGCGAAGTCATTTAGCTGCGGACTGAGGTCGCGAATAGGAGTATCGGTGGCCTCAACTGCCCGGGTGCCTTTTTGCAAGCTATAGAAGACCAGACCCGGTATGCCAACGCCTGGAGCATGCTCTTGTCCTGAAGGACACGGCTGGCGCCGCGCTGCCGCGATCGGCATGCTCCAGGCGTTGCCCAGCAATTCCAGAAAATAGTTTAATCCGCAAGAACGGAGACGTTGAGGACTCTGAAGTCTTTTTTCGCCCCATTCACCTGCGGCCCAAACAATTCCGATGTTAATGGTTGACGGTTGATGGTTAATTGATGGGGGTTGTCTGGAACGAGATGCAGGTAAGGAATTTGGGCAGGAATTGTCTGGACAGTCGTACCGAGTATGCCTGGGAGACCCATCAAGGGGGCATGAACGTCAAATTCTACGGACTGATCAACTACAGATACTAGCTTACTGATACCGGGAATGGTGGAAAACAATCGCACTAAGGATGGTCCGCAGGCACAGACGATCGTGCGCGGATGCCGTTGGGCAACCAGGGGAACATAGCGAATAAATTGAATTGTATCTCCCAACCCTTGTTCTGCATGCAATAAAATGGTCAGTCCTGTCAGTTCCTCTTCTTTCCACAGGGGTTGCGGAAAAGCGGGCACCACGTTACCCGGCAGATGCCAGCGCCAATGATATTCGGCAAATCCAGCTGTAAAATTGTTAGCGTAAAGTAAGGCCAGCGATCGGGCGAAATGTGCTTCGACATTTGACCGGTCGATTTCCAGGGTTTTGCTGTAGGCCGCGATCGCCTCATCGGTACGGCGCAGCTCATACATAGCATGACCCATATTATTGTAAGCGTCGATATAGTCAGGTTTAATATTTAGAGCCCCTTGAAAGTAGCCGATCGCCTGTTCTGGTTTCCCCGTCTGCAGCAAGGCCACGCCGATATTATGGTAAGCATCAGCATAGTCGGGTCTTAGTTGCAAAGCCAACTCATACTGGGCGTGAGCCTGCTCGGGCTGACCATGTTGTTGTAATGTCACCCCCAGGTTAAAATAATCTTCTGCTGCTTCTAGGCGTCCCGCCTGGTGCATGTCTAAAGCAATTGCTAATTGTTGATTGTTAGGAACTAAAGACTGCAAGGCCGATTTTATTTGCACGAACACCCCTTGCCAATCTCCTGGTTGACTCTGACGGAACAAACGCATAGTCGGATACCAGGGACTATCGGATCTATCTAGCATCCAGCGCCAGTCAGGAGCAAAAGGTAGCAGCACCCAGACAGGTTTGCCCATCGCCCCGGCTAAATGGGCCACCGCTGTGTCTACGGAAATAACTAAATCCAGTTGGGCGATCGCATTTGCCGTATCTGCAAAATCACCCAATTGCTTGTGCAGAGATACTATTCTTTCTGAGGTTTGTAGTAAGCGCTTTAGCGCTTCGGAGGAAGGTTCTTTTTGCAGACTATATAAAGCAACCGATTTTTCCGGCACGGTGGGAATATCCAAAAGTTCCAGGAAAAGATCCAGGGAACAAGAACGGTAGCGAGTCAGATCGTGTAGATAGGAATCAGTACTCGCCCAGACAAATTCCACTTTAATTGCAGCCTCATCCAGTCGATCCCCCCCGGCCCCCCTTAATAAGGGGGGAGTAAGAAGCCCGACCCGCATCTTCGGGGGTTGGGAGGGATCCTGCTGCCGTCGATCCGAGAAAGATATCAAAGGCCGCAAATAAGGTATTGAAGCGGGAATATTCTCTAGAGTCGTACACACAATGCGAGGTAAACTCATCAAAGGAACCTGGACGTCAAACTCTGGTAATGGCGATTTTTCCGGAACGGTATCCTGACTTACCACTCGATCTATTCCCGGGACAGTGGCAAACAGTCGGACTAAGCATTCAGGACATTCTACAATTACTCGTCCCACCCGTTCTTTTACCAGAGGGGCGTAGCGGATAAACTGAATATTATCACCCAGTCCTTGTTCCGTGTATATGAAAATAGTACCGCCTTCTAGATAGGAACCATCCCACAGAGGTTCTGCAAAATGACGGGGCGCTACTATGTCATCGTCCCAACGCCATTCATATTCATGCCAACCAGAGGGCAGATCGCCCTTTAATAGCCAGGTAAAGGCCCGGGCAAAATGCGTGCTAGCATCATTGGGTCTCAACTCCAGGGATTTATTGTAATACCCGATCGCCTCTTCTAAACGTCCTTCCGTTTGCAAGACTAGGGCCATGTTATTGTGAACTTCTACGTAGTTGGGTTCGATGGCCAGGGCCAGGTGGTATTGGGCGATCGCCTCGGCAATTTTACCCTGTTTTTTGAGGGTGTTCCCCAGACGATTATAGGCCCCTGCGTACTGCGGGTCGAGGGCGATCGCCCGCTGGTATTGGGCGATCGCCTCATCTAACCGCCCTAATGTTTTCAAGCAGTTGCCCCAGTTATTGTAAGCTTTAGGATAGTCTGGCTTCAGGGCGATCGCCTGTTTGTAGGCAGCGATCGCCTGTTCTATTTTTCCCTGTTCCCAGAAGCAAGCCCCCAAATTATTATAAGTCTCAGGCCAATCTTGCTTTATAGATATCACCTGTTGGAAATAGCCGAGCGATCGATCGTATTCCTTCGTCCGATAAGCAATAATTCCCAGCAGAAGCATAGCCTCTACCTGGTGAGGCTGCTGTTCTAGCATCGCCAAATAAACAGCCCTCGCTTTATCCAGACGTCCTGCTTGGTAGTGACTCAAAGCCTCTCTTAACCAATCGTTACCTGCTTGCTGTACCATTTCACCTCCTAATCATAACAGACAAACCAACGTTAATTATAGCTTCAATTTCCAACTGTTTAATTTCTGATTCCCGGGATATTTTATTTTAACAGACCTGCATCTGGAAAAATTATTCCAGGAACAACAATTTCCTGGAATAATTTCTCTTCTAATTCTACATCTATGCTGCACCACCACAACAGGCCCAATGCCAAAAAGTGAGAAACTGCCAGTCCGATAGAGTTAACTCCTTTTCTTCTTATTCTCAACCCCGATCGCGTAGCGTGCGCGCAGCGCATTCGATGGAAATTACCTGAATTTTTGGTTGTTGCTCTAACAACTCACCCGCGGAGGCGCGATCCGGGAGGTTCTCCCGATACCGCCTTCGGCGCGCTCTTCGCTGTTAATGCTGCTTTAACCTGGGCAAACACACTCGGCCAGTCTCCCAGTTTTGTTTGACGATCGGGGCCGCATCGTGGGATACCAAGGGCTATCCGATCGATCGAGCAACCAGCGCCAGTCAGGAGAAAAAGGTAACAGCACCCAGACAGGTTTTCCTAAAGCACCTGCTAGATGGGCAACTGCTGTATCTACAAAAATTACTAAGTCTAATTGTGAGATAACAGCAGCAGTATCAGCGAAGTCATGTAACAGCTCTCTTAAATCCTGTATAGGTGCCCCATCCAGAATATCTGTATGTTTTTTTTGCAAACTATAAAGAGAAATCCCTGGTATCTGCGACAGTTTCAGAAACAGGGAAACCGGACAAAACCGCGTCTTGCTAGCTCTATCACTAGGAGACCACACAATGCCGACCTTTACGATGCCATCAGGATGTCGTGCCGTTCGTAGCAAGCCACTGTACTTGACGACGTCCTTCTCTTCAGCGTACAAATAGGGTATTCCAGCCGGAATAGTTTCTATAGTCGTATTCAGGATACGGGGGAGACTCATCAGGGGGACTTGCACGTCAAATGCTGGTAATGGTTCGCCTTTGACTACCACCTCCTGAACAAGGGAGACCGTAGTAAACAAGCGCCTGAGAGCCCGATATGTTTCCAGGATTACTTTACTAGCACCCCGCTGGGCTACTAAGGGCGCGTAACGGACGAACTGGATAGCGTCCCCGTGTCCCTGTTCTGTATGTAAAAGAATAGTTTTTCCTGCCAGTGGCGAACCATCCCAAAGGGGTTTTCCCAAGATTTGTTCCGGGGTCGGAGGCTGTGCTTTTAGGCGCCAGCGCCATTCATATTCTACAAATCCTTGCTGAAAGTCCTGCAATGATAACAAGCACGTTCCCAGACTTACGTGGGTCTCTGCTTCATCTGGCTTTAAGGCAATAGCATGGCGGTAATAGCCCATCGCCTCTTGTAATTTCAGTTGTTCTTGCAGGGCAAGACCCAGGTTGTTGTAGACTGAGGCAAAGTCTGGTTTCAGGGCGATCGCCTTTTGGTGGCATGCGATCGCCTCTGCTAAGTTCCCCCATCTTTGATAGCAGTTACCCAACTGATTATAAAATTCCGCCTGTTCTGGTTTAATGGCAATGGCTTTTTTATAATAAGCAATCGCCTCTTTTATGCGGTCATACTCTTCCATAATTCTAGCCAATTTATAGTAAACTTCCGCACAGTTGACGTTAATGCTAATGATTTTTTCGTAGCAAACGATCGCCTGTTGGTAATGAGCGCTCGCCTCTTGATAACGCTTTTCCTCCTTCAGCATCGCCGCCGATTTTTCATGGGCCGCTCCACTCCGAATCAGCGGCACCACTTGCTGGTGCGTCTCGCGCATATCTAATCTTTTTCCCTGTTTTTCCAGGGCCATAACCAGGTTATCATAAGCATCAAAAAAATCAGGCTTCATTGCGATCGCCTGTTTGTAGGCAGCGATCGCCTGTTCTATTTTTCCCTGTTCCCAGAAGCAAGCCCCCAAATTATTATAAGTCTCAGGCCAATCTTGCTTTATAGATATCACCTGTTGGAAATAGCCGATCGCCCGATCGTATTCCCTCGTCCGATAAGCAATAATTCCCAGCAGAAGCATAGCCTCTACCTGGTGAGGCTGCTGTTCTAGCATCGCCAAATAAACAGCCCTCGCTTTATCCAGACGTCCGGCTTGGTAGTGACCCAAAGCCTCTCTTAACCAATCATTATCCGCTTGCTGTACCATTTCACCTTTTAATCATAACAGACAAACTAACGTTAATCATAGCTTCAATTTTCAACTGTTTAATTTCTGATTCCCGGAATATTTTATTTTAACAGACCTGCAGATGGAAAACTCCTTGCCGTTGGAAAACACCCTACCGCCCGAATTTAAAGAACCCGGCTACACCTTTCCTACCCGCCTCCGCAGGCTAATACCCTCGTCACCGAAAATTACTGAAGTCGTTTTAGCCCCAAATGGCCATGTTTAGCCCTTCCATGGCCATGTTTAGCCCTTCCATGGCCCCAGGTTAGCCCTTCCATGGCCTAGTTTAGCCCCAAATGGCCATGTTTAGCCCTTCTATGGCCATGTTTAGCCCTTCCATGGCCCCAGGTTAGCCCAAATATGGCCTAGTTTAGCTCAGACATGGCTTAGTTTAGCCCCAAATTGCCTAGTTGAGCCCAAACATGGCCTAGTTTAGCCCTTCCATGGCCCAAAAACAGCCCGGCCTATTAAACTAAGCCAGCGGGTCGCCTTCATCGTTTCTGCATCGATGTATGGTTCTAAGGCATCATATAGGCATAGGGCAGAGGCGGTAACTCGAAGCTACCCGTGCTCGGTGTAGCTGAATTTTCCCCAGATGCCTTGCAAGCACCCACGGCGATCGCACCGACACCGACTCCCAGCATATACAAGAAATTCCGATTTTTCCGGAACGGTGGAATTACAACCATAATTACCTCGCAGTTATACGGTAGCGCACCGATTATCTCAACCAGATGGTCGGTCTAGGACTGAGAGAGGCGTTTTACTTCTTCACCTCCTAGCAACTGATGCGCCTCTTCTAGTAAAGCCGGGATTTTGTCCGCGTGGGGACTATGAGCCAGACACGGGCGCAAGTCCAGTTCCCTCACCCGCGAGGCATTATTTCCCGGAAACCAGTGACCTCCGTTATCCAGCAGGTTATAACGCATTTTGCCATAGTCAATCATGTCGTAGGCCAGGGCGAGATTTCTCAACCACAGGATAATCGGAATATTTACACCACCAGGCGTCCGATCGGGCTGGGGTAATCCGGAGTGCCAGGTTTTTACCCAATCTTCCCCCAGAGTAGTAATTGCCTCCTGTTCCAGTCTCGCTAAAATCGGCGGCAAGACCTCGGACGCCCGGTCTAACAGCGGCAAAACCTGCAAGTGTTCGTCAAAATCTGTGGGTCGCGCCGCCCCCAAACTGAGAGTATGTACCTGCCGATGAGAAAGACAAAACAGGTCATTAAACTGCATCGGACTCAGGGGTTTACACAATTCTACCAACTTGGGCGGCGGAGCGTAAAGTTTTCCGCCCTTATCGGAAGGACTGATGATGAAAACACCCATATCCTGGCGTTGCGCAGCTTCTATAGCAGGCCAGTTAACTTGATTGATGTAGTACCAGTGCAGATTCACGTAGTCAAACTGATCGGTCTCAATAGTTTTGACAATGATGTCCGTCGGACCGTGAGTCGAGAAGCCAATAAACCGCACCTTGCCTTCCCCTTGCAGCTTGCGGGCCACATCCAGACAGCCATCCGAGCGAATACTGTCGTGCATCAACGCATCATTATTGATACCGTGCAGGGACAGCAAATCGACATAGTCCAGCCTCAGGAAAGCCAGGGACTGCTCAAACTGACACCGAAACTCGACTGTGTCTGACTTGGGACTAACCTTGGTCTGGACAATCAGCTGTTCGCGAGGTAGCTGGGGCAAAATATTGCCCAGCTGCATCTCTGAGGTACCATAGCCCCTAGCCGTTTCCACGTGATTGATGCCGACTTCCACAGACCGGCGAATTGTCGCTTCCAGATTGCGCTGGTTGTCCTCCGGAATCGAAGATGCTGGCAGATCCTCCCACTTGTATTGATAGCGCATGCCGCCGCAGGAGAATACTGGCATAAGTAGGGAAGTGCGCCCAAATCGTCTGTATTGCATGGGTTTGAGTGGGTTTGGTATCAGTTGAATCTGAGAGTGTCTGCCCGTTAGCGCAGCAAGATCAGCGATAAGATCAGCTCAAGTCCCCCTCATCGACACGCCAATCTGATGGGCCGGGTTTTTCGATATCTCTTGTTGTGCTCTTGTCCCAGGAGACTCGGCACACAAGAGATATCGGGGACTCATAACCGTACCAGACCTACTGTACCTTAACTCACTTATGTGCAAATGGACATTTCTGAACTAGACCACTTGGAAACTTCGGTGCAAGATTTGCTGGCCACGGCCAAGCTAGAGCTGAAAGCAACGCGCCTAGAGCAGCAACGGGACGAGCAGGTTCAAAAAGCTGTGGCCGAGATTCGCAAGCGAGTGGAACCTTTACTCGCCGACCTAGAGCAAACCCTCGCACAGTTCGAGAGTGTCAATGGTAGCGCTATTCGTCAGAAACTAGAGGAAAAAGCCGCCGATCTGCGACGACAGTTGGAGGAGGCTCCCGTCTTAGCGG
The DNA here is from genome assembly GCA_963921275.4 of uncultured Hormoscilla sp. Taxonomy (GTDB): domain Bacteria; phylum Cyanobacteriota; class Cyanobacteriia; order Cyanobacteriales; family Desertifilaceae; genus Hormoscilla. The sequence goes on from OZ001293.3 coordinate 2,222,514, forward strand.
CTCAGGTTGCAGATTGTCAGCTGATTCTCAATGAGGAACGCTTACTGGACGAGCGACTGGCAGAGCAAACTAACCAGTGGCGGCACGAACTCAAGGCTGACTTACTGGATATGATTGCCGAGCAACAAGATTTCTATAGTGCTACTGATGGAGCGATCGCGATCCGGGCTTATATCGATGACCTCAAAGCCATTGGTGCTCTCGAAGAGGTCATCGATGCCTTGATTAACCAGATCAATACCCACTCTAAAGAGGGACCCGCTGCCCGCCTGCGGGGTACTTACGAGCAAACCCTCAACTTTATTTACGACAAAGCGATGGAGAACCGATCGCGGGTGACAATTAACCGCAGCGTGCAACCGCGCACTCGTCATCGCATATCGGAAAAACGACCCAACCCCTACATAGATCTAGAGGGTAAGGTAGTGATTTTTGGCGGACATGACCGACTGGCCACGGCTGTAAAAAATCGTCTGCGGAATTCTCAGGTCAACCTGACCTGGTGTACGGCTCAAGATGGATTACAGTTAGCTCAACAGGCGGAAAATCACATTGCTAATGCGGATATGGTTTTGATTGTCACTGGTTATGCTAGTCACTCCCTAACAGAAAAAGCGATCCAAGCTGCCCAACGTGCAGGCATAACTCCAGAAATGATTAACACTACAGGCATGACTAAAGTGCTGGAAGTTATTGAGTTAGGTCTGAAAACTAAACTCCTAGCTCGCCACTTAAATCAATCTTTCAGAGCTGTGTAAGCTAAGTAGGACTTGTCTCGCCTGGGAGAGTCCGCGTCCGAGAAACCCGGTATGGAGTAAAAACCGGGTTTCTTAATTCTAGCAATGAACAATTAGCAATCAACCATCAACTATCACATTTCCTTCACTACTGGGTTTCCATCTTTAACTTCGCCCACTAGGACTAAGTCGGCGACGCCTACGAATAAACCATTTTCCAAAACGCCGGGAAGGTTATTGAGAGTGTTTTCTAGTTCTGCTGGGTTATCAATAGAATCAAACTTGACATCGATCACCATATTGCCTTGGTCGGTGATCGCGGGTCCAGCTTTTTTGACACCCATCCGCAGTTCTGGTTTACCGCCCAGTTTCTCTATGGCGCGCATTACCGGTGTCATAGCCATAGGAATCACTTCTACTGGCAGCAGGAAGGTGGAACCCAGCTTGTCTACCAGTTTCCCAACGTCTACGACGACGATAAACTGGTCTGCCAGAGAGTCCACAACCTTTTCCCGAGTGTGGGCCGCGCCACCACCTTTGATTAGGTTCTTTTGCGGATCTACTTCATCGGCGCCGTCAATGGCAATGTCTATGCGGTCAACGGCATCTAGGGTGGTTAAGGGGATGCCATATTGTTTCGCCAGCACTTCCGCTTGAAAGGATGTGGGGATGCCTTGGATGTCTTTGAGGTCTCCTGATTTCAGCCTTACGCCCAAATGCTTGATCGCGTAGGCCGTAGTTGACCCGGTCCCCAACCCCACGATTGTACCAGACTGGATGCGGGCTGCGGCTGCTTTCCCCACTTCCTGTTTCATCACTTTTACCGGGTCAGCTCGCGTGCTCATACTTAAAACTCCCTTAAATCTTCTGACATTACATGCTGTCTGGGGTTATACCAACTTTCCTCGCAATTGTCAATTTACTATCTCTTGTCCCCTTAACACACATGATTGCATATTTTCTCATGTCTGTCAAGCCATAATATTGTAATATTGTCTTACCCTAAGGGCATCCGAAAATTAACATGCGGAGTTAGCAAAAATCTGCATAAACCTATGATGAAGCTGTCGCGCATTTAATTGCAGACAGATAGGGTTTTCCAATTTTGAATGTTGCATCGGTTATTCCAGACCGCAATCTAACAACAACTAAGAACTAACAACCAACAATAAAAATGCCTTACCTAGCCCGGATTTTAATTTACCCGATCAAAGCTTTGGATGGAGTTGCTGTCAAGCAAGCAAAGGTAATGACTGGCGGTGCGCTAGAACATGACCGAGAATTTGCTATGCTTGACGATAAAAATAGGTTTGTCAATGGCAAGCGGAATGTTAAGATTCACAATCTTAGGGCTAAGTTTGATGCTTCTATGATAAGAGTTTCAATTCAGGAGGGAGAAGCAGAACAAGTTTTTCATCTGCATCGGGAACGCAGTCAGCTAGAAACATGGTTAAGTGAATATTTTGGTTTGTCAGTCCATTTGCAGCAAAACTCACTCAAGGGCTTTCCAGATGATACTGAGGCTTTTGGCCCGACAGTAATTAGTACGGAGACGATCGCCCAAGCAGCATCTTGGTTTCCGGGAGTAAGCGTGTCGGAGATGCGATCGCGCCTGCGAGCTAATCTAGAAATAGAGGGGGTGCCAGCATTATGGGAAGATCGGTTGTTTGCCTCAGACAGTAATGCTAGCATATGGTTTAGGATAGGAGATGTTTCGATGGAAGGAGTAAATCCCTGTCAGCGTTGCGTGGTGCCCACACGAAACTCTATGACTGGGGAAGCATACCCAGATTTCCAAAAGATATTCACGACCAAGCGGAAAGAAACTTTGCCCGGGTGGGTTGCAGCATCTCGCTTCAACCATTTTTACAGATTGAGTGTGAACACGCGCATCCCCGCATCGGAAGCTGGTAAGATTTTACAGGTAGGCGATGAAGTGCAGATTCTGGATGAGAATAGAGAATTGAGAATAGAGAATGGTAGATTTATTTATTAATGTCCATTCCCAAGGCGGCCATTGTCCATCCGAATCTAAAAATAAAAAAATGACATGCTATCGGCGATCTGCATGATAATAGAATAAGGATTGCAGTCAGTTTTAACCGACTTTAGCTGTTAGCCGGGGGTTTGAACCCCGGCGGGTTAGCGGGAAAGGAAGCAGGTGAAAATGATACCTCGGGGCGGGTTAGCGGGAAAAGGAAGCAGGTGAAAATGACAAAGGCTCGCAAAGAAACGGACAGCATGGGGGAAATAGAAGTCCCCGCAGATCGCTATTGGGGGGCCCAAACCCAGCGATCGCTAATATATTTCTCGATCGGGCAAGACTTGATACCGGCGGAAGTAATCGCGGCCTTCGGGATTCTGAAAAAAGCGGCAGCCCTCAGCAACGAAGAATTGGGTAAACTACCAGAAGAGAAAGCTAAACTGATCGTGCAGGCAGCGTCGGAAGTAATTGAGGGCAAGCTGGATGGTAATTTCCCCCTGCATGTCTGGATGACGGGTAGCGGCACCCAATGTAATATGAATGTGAATGAAGTGATCTCTAATCGGGCGATCGAACTGGCGGGGGGGGTAATGGGAAGTAAAAACCCCATTCACCCCAACGATCACGTGAATATGTCTCAGTCTTCCAACGATACTTTCCCGACGGCCATGCATATTGCTGCCGCAGTGGCATGCAATCAACGATTGATTCCTAAGGTGAAAAAGATGCGGGAGGCGCTGCAACAAAAGTCGGAAGCATTTGCCGAGATTGTCAAAATCGGTCGCACCCATCTCCAGGATGCCGTACCTCTGACTTTGGGACAGGAATTTTCCGGTTATGTAGCCCAACTGGATGCTGCTTTGCAGCGGATCGATCGGGTATTGCCGGAACTCTACGAACTGGCGATCGGGGGAACGGCGGTGGGCACGGGATTGAATGCTACCAAGGGGTTCGCTGCCACTGCTGTCAAGCACATTAGCAATCTTACGGGATTACCATTTACCGAAGCCCCCAATAAGTTTGCTGCGATCGCGGCCCATGATGCGATCGTGATGGCCAGCGCGGCCTTGCGGACTCTAGCTGGTTCTCTAATGAAAATTGCCAACGACATTCGCTTTTTAGGAAGTGGACCCCGCTGCGGTTTGGGCGAACTGATCCTACCAGAAAACGAACCCGGTTCTTCGATCATGCCGGGGAAAGTCAACCCCACCCAATGCGAAGCGATGACAATGGTAGCAGCACAAGTCATGGGCTATGATACGGCAGTGGCGATCGCGGGTTCCTCAGGACATTTCGAGTTAAACACCTATAAACCAATGATGGTGTTTAACCTAATTCAATCCATCAATCTGATCGCGGACAGTTGCAACAACTTCACTGATTTTCTGCTAGCGGGACTAAAACCGAACCGGAAGAAAATCGAGTATTATTTAGAACAGTCATTGATGCTAGTGACGGCATTAAGTCCGACCATTGGCTACGACAAAGCGGCCCAAGTGGGGCACTTCGCCTTGGAAAAAAACATGACCTTAAAGCAAGCTTGTCTGGAATTGGGGTACGTGTCGGAAGCAGAGTTCGATCGGATTGTCGTTCCCAGCAAAATGGCCCATCCAGAAATGTAAAGCGTTCGTAGTAAGCACTTTAGTGCTTCCCAGGTTCGTAGTAAGCACTTTAGTGCTTCGCAGGCGCGAAAGCAGTCGATGGCGGTTTTCCAGTCCCCACCGGATGTCTGGAAAGCTGCTGCTTTTCTTGTGTGGGCCAGACATTCTGACCAGTCACAATTAGCCAGTCTATGTCAGTCACCACTCACCAGATTTAATCATAGCACACCAGTCCAGCATTGTCAATCAAGTACAAGAAACAGAGTTTTTGGGGCTGAAAATATGGATATTTCGTTCCTCCCAGATAGTCTCAACCCGGCTTATCTACCAATACCAGATCGCCCGACAATAGTGGAAATACGGATAAATTGCGGTTGTACCATAGCATTGTAGACCTGACTTGAGGGACCGTGCTTGCCTCGCCTTTTCTTCCAGCGTAGCATGTAACGGGCAACTCGCTAGCGGAATTCTCATGCTTGACAATATAATTGCTAGAGGCTACCAACGTAAAGCGGGACAAAATTCCACAGAGATCGGCCTATACCCTTGAAGCCTGGAAGCCTTGCCTGGTGGTCTGTCCCGGTTTAAGTTGGTAGCCCAAAGGGGGGGGCACCTTCTTGAGCAGGGAGCACCCGAGCAGGCCCAAAGAGAAGCGGTACTACCGGGCTTTGTTTTGGAGTTGACAAAGAAAATCCCGATCGCCCGATAATAGTGGACAAGAAGGATTTGCTTACGGTTGTACCGTCGCACTGTAGACCTGACTCCAAGGACCCCGATCTCCCCGCCTGTTTTTCCAGCGTAGCATGTAATGAGCAATTTCACCGCCAGCGGAATCCTCATGCTTGGCAACATAAGGACTGGCGCTAGAAACATCCAAAAGCAGGTATTCTTTGGGGTTTTTGGCAGGGTTATCCCCCAGCCTCAACCAAATTTCGCAACCGCTTACCCCAGAGGGTTTGCCACGACGGTTGGGGGTTGCTTCGTCCATAAAGTGAATGGTGTGTTGCAGTCGCTGACCCATTTCTATCCTTGCTATCGGTCGATTTATTGGTGGGCCAACCCGGGTGCGACTGAAAGTCGGTACAGTTATCCCCAAAGATACCTTTTGGTCTTCAGTGACCTTGTCGTTTACTTGCAATTTCCGCACCATCCGACGCAAAGCTGATTGATAATCTTTGCAAAGATTATCCTTTTTCTGGCGGGCCCCTTGGGCAGCCGATTGCGCGTTAAGATGAGCGCTATAGGCGGCTTGCCAGCTGCTTTGCATGTTACTCAGGGCAGCTAACTCTTCGCCGGTCAATCCGAAATCGGCCTGATGAGTCTTCAGGAGGTTGAGAAAGTTGGTTTCCCAATTGTTAAATTCGCTTTCGCGTCTGGGTAGGTAATCCATATTTGATTTTTCCCTTGATTAAGATTATAACGCGATGTGCAACTTTCTACGGAAGAATAACGATTTGGTGGTCTTTGGCTGAAAATGTTGTTCTCAAAACTCCCTAAATCTCGTTAGTTGGAAAAATTCGCTTCATCCATCACGGGTGCGATCGCCTACCAGACCACCGACTCCTGGGTGATACTGGCGCTATTCGCACAAAAAGGGAGACACTGCGGATGTGATACGACTCTTCCGTACCCGAGTACGACTCCTCCGTACCCGAGCACGACTCCTCTGTGCCCGAGCACGACTTTTCTGTGCCCAAGCACGACTTTTCTGTGCCCAAGCACGACTCTTCCGTGCTTGAGCAAGACTCTTCCGTGCCCGAGCAAGACTCTTCTGTGCTTGAGCAAGACTCTTCCGTGCTTGAGCAAGACTCTTCCGTGCCCGGGTACAACTCTTCCGTACCCGAGCACGACTCTTCCGTACCCGGGTACGACTCTTCCGTACCCCATGTGGGTTCAAATACAGTTATAGCATATTTCTATCTCGATATCTGAGGAGGAATTCACGGTCGGTGCTGGCGCTGACAAACAGCAGATTTGAGATAGGCCGCCAATTTTTGAGAAGAATCTGGTCAACAAGCATGTTGGATAATTATGGGGCAATATTCAATCAGCGATCGGGCAGTTAGGCTTGCTCTAATTAACAGCTAAACCACGTTCATGTCGGACCGGGTCCGAAACTATAACTATGTCTCTAGACAATTTGCGCGACTTATATCAACAAGTTATTCTAGAATATATCAAGTTGCCTCGGCATAGGGGGAAAACAGGGCCGGTGCCGAGCGCGTAGCGGAGGGGGCCCGGAGCGTGTGCCGTGGGCCAGAGCTGGAGACTAACTGTAAGTACCGGTGCCTAGATCGCGACTACATAATTCACTTACCCTTGACAAGCAATGAAGATAAAAATAATCTTGATGAATAAATTAAGTTAAAATAGTATTGTACTCTCGCATTGCTGTCTAGGAGCTATGAAAGCAGAGCTTATCAAGAGGTTGTTTAGGGCGATCGCTAGTGGAGACCAAGAGGCGATCGACAAACTCACGTACATAGTAATTTTAGAAGAGCGTAAGAAGGGACACACATTGTTAGCCGATCAGTTAGAAAATATTACTAAGCACCAGTCAAAGTCCAATGGTTCCGGAAGGGTACCAGAGACAGAGCGAACCAGGCTGCAAACCCGCCTGCGCGAAAAATCGGATAAGAGCGCCTGTAGCACGACTAAACCTGCCATGCAAGAACAGGCGGGGACGCCTATTCTACAGGATCTAAGCACGCTGCCAACAAGTAAGCGATTTGATTTTCCTCTAATTACGATCGTACCTCCAGAGAAATTACGGCATCATATGGTGCTGCCGGAGAAAATTGAGAAACGTTTCCGGCGAATTGAACGGGAGTATGCTGCCAGAGATAGATTAGCTCATTATGGCTTGCGCTACAGACAAAAAATTATTTTGTACGGTCCTCCGGGCTGTGGTAAAACCTTAGGAGCTGAACGTTTAGCTTGGCACACGGGTTTACCGATGGTCAAGGTGCGATTTGATGCCATAGTATCGTCTTTTTTGGGGGAGACGGCAAGTAATTTGAGCGCCGTGTTTGAAAAACTGGACAAGATGGACTGCTTGTTGTTTCTGGATGAATGTGACTCCCTGGCTAAGTCACGGTCAGACCCCCAGGAAGTTGGAGAAATTAAGCGAGTGGTGAATACTTTTCTCCAACTACTTGACGATTACTCCCCATCTTCTGGTATGATAGTAGCAGCCACTAACCTAAACGAGTCTCTCGATCGGGCTCTCTGGAGGAGATTTGATGACTTGATTGAAGTGCCACTACCGGGAGAGCAAGAACTGCGGTTAATTTTCAAAGAAAAATTCTCGACAGTGGAAGTAGGTGCGATCGACTGGTCGCGGATAATTGCGCAAATGAGTGGCTTCTCTGCTGCTCAAGCCGAAAAAGTAGCTCAAGATGCTGCTAAACGCGCGATTCTCGATCGAGAAGAACTCGTAATTCAGTCCCATCTAGAAGAGGCGATCGCCGAAATCAAGGTTGTTTAGGAAAAATCTGAGAAGAAGAAAATGGTTGAAGGTTATGAAATGTTTCCACATATTCAGTTTAAGCAGCCAACGGAGGGACTTGCTGCATCTACTCGAGGATCGAGAAGGAAAAATTCTCGCACAGAGTCGAATAAGAGTAACCGAGAGGAACATGGCAGTAGGCTGAAGGGTGTCGCTGACTCTATAGTTGCTGACTGGGAAAAGGCCCAAGAGCAACGACAAGAAGAAGAAAAACCGCTACTTGAAGCTAGGCGTCTTACCTTACAGACGGATCCTGAATCTTTCGATCCAGATAAGCTGAAAGCTTATGGCATTAAGGTGATTTCAGAATTAGAAGATGGGTATATCATCGGAGCTTCAGCAGATTTAGAACTGACTGAGTTGCAAAAAAAGATCGAGAAATTCATCAACAGTCAGCATGGAGGAGGTAATGTTGCTGAAGTTTGGGAGCTAATTGATGGAATTAAAAGCCCGGAGTTTATTCTGTCTCCTGAATTATGGGATCATTGGGATAAAGTTAATGACGAACAGATATACACTATTGATGTAGGAATTGCCTGTTTAGGACCTCAATCTAAGCTTTCCGACCCTCCAAAGCAAAAACCGGATGAAAGTAATGAAGAATTAGTGACAAGAATAAATAACTGGATCGATAAACGCGATCTACAATATCAAAAGTGGGATGAACTATATTTGAAAAGACAAGATGAATTGGAAGAGTTTATTAATAATTATAACGGAAATTTACTTAGTTTAGTTGAAAATCGTATTCCCGAGTCTGCCAAGTTACCAGATAGTTTTTCCTGTCGCATACAAATTTCAGGTAAGGGGTTAAAAGACTTGGTTTATAACTTTCCCTATATTTTTGATGTCAGCGAACCAGATCAGTTTGCCGAACTCGTGCAAAAACAAGGTTTATCTGATGGTGAAGACCCCCTTTTTCAGCTAGAACCACCTGACCAAAATGCTCCCAATATCTGTGTTATTGATAGTGGGATTCAGGAAAGACATCCTCTTTTGAAAGCAGCAATTGATTTAGAGAATTCAAAATCTTGGTTGCCTGGAAATCAATTTACTGCTGACTATGTTAAAGATGGTGGACATGGAACCAGGGTCGCTGGGGCGGTACTTTATTCTCGCAATATACCTCGGACTGGGAAGCAACCAGCTATTTGCTGGATTCAAAATGCGAGAGTCCTTGATGATAACTGCCAACTACCTAAAAATCTATTTCCCTCTAATATGTTGGGGGAGATTGTTGAGTTATATAACAGTCAAACAGGAACGAGAATTTTTAATCATTCTATTACCGGGTCCGTTCCATGTCGCACCGGTTCCATGAGTGCTTGGGCAGCGACGATCGATCAACTGACGTGGCAAAAGGATATTCTCTTGATTGTGGCGGCTGGTAACTTGCCTTCATACGGTATAATTGGTCCAACCAGATTATCGATTGCAGAACATCTGGCAGCAAACCGACCTTATCCAGATTATCTTTTAGAGGCGGCGTGCCGAATTGCGAACCCGGCACAAAGTTTCCAAGCTTTAACCGTGGGATCGATTGCTCGTAATTATTATCAGGCTCCGTCTTATTCTTCAATAGCGCAGAAAGATATGCCTTCAGCGTTCTCGTGCTCGGGATTGGGAATTTGGGATACGATCAAGCCAGAAGTTGTTGAATATGGGGGCGATCTGGTAAAGGATGAGGGTGTACCACCTAAGCTTACCTACCATGAAAGTATTTGTCTTGAATTAGTGCGATCTACATTAAACGGTGGTCCTGCAATTGCCTCAGACCAAGTAGGAACCTCATTTGCAGCGCCAAAAGTCTACCATATTGCAGCTCGTCTCGCCTCTGAGTTACCTGAGGAGAGTTGTCTTTTGTACCGCGCCTTAATAGTTCAGTCAGCACGCTGGCCAGAATGGAGAATGGCAGATAATGTAGATCAACTGCATGTATTGCGTCAAATAGGTTATGGTATTCCCAATCTTGAACGCTGTTTAGGCAATTCTTCCAATCGGATCACCATGATTACTAGAGGAGAAAGCCGAATTCAAGCTCGACAAGCTCAGATTTACGAAGTCAAACTACCAAATTCATTGCGTTCTCCAGGAGATGAGTTAGAGATTTTAGTGGAAGTTACCCTGTCATACAAAGCTCAACCCCGTCGAACCAGATGACATCGACGCAAATATCTTTCAACTTGGCTTGACTGGGATTGTAGTAAGAGAGGAGAAGACCCCAAAAGCTTTTTTGCCCGACTTTTGAAAGATCGTGACGCCCCAAAGGATGCGGAACCGAGAGAAGATATTTTCAAGTGGACCCTGGGAAAGCAAAAGAATCACGGAAAAATCAAGGATGTTTCTCGGGGTGCAGGAACTATTCAGAAGGATTGGACTGTTGTCAAGTCATTTGAACTGCGAGAATCTTTCTGTATTGCAGTAGTTGGACATCAAGGTTGGAACAACGATCCTGATGCTAGCGTTCCCTATTCTCTAGTTGTTAGCTTTGAAGCGATCCAAGCTAATGTACCAATTTATCAGGAAATATCCTTAGCTCAAGTACAGATGGAAGTTGTCGATCGGGTATAAATTTAATCGACAGAGAGGATCTCAATACTTCTCGGTCAATAATCTGTCATTGCGATTTTTCGCGCAGCGTGGGGGGGAAACCAAAACCGATATCTTAGGTATTATAGTCTGGCCCCCCGAAGCAATCTCACGCCTCGTCGGGGAGATTGCTTCGGGGGGGAATACCTGCTGGATATGATGTAAATTACATCGATCGTCACCTCACCTCTCTAATGGTATTAATTCCTGCTTTCACAATCAACCACAATGCACGTGTCAATAGTTCTTATGAGTAAATTAAATATCGGGGAATTCTCAAATAAAATTTTGAGGATCCCCCGATTAAGGTTTTGCAACCTCTATAGCAAGCTTGATTCTTATGTGTCAACAATTCTGGAAGTGCCGCCTGCCGTTGAAACTCTTTGTCAGGTATTGCACGACCCAAGACTCGCTATATTACATAAACGCACATACTGGGTATGTTTCATACAGTCGAAAAGCAATCGTTTGGTATTCAATGATCCCGTTTCTGACGACAAAACTGTCCGTTCCATCGTAGGCATGGCCATTTGGGGGCGTGTAGTTCCAAGTAATGTACATAACTTCGCCTTCGATCGTTTCGGGAGCGATTATATTATTGTCATCTGCAAATATCTCAAAAAGACTGTCAAAAACGCAGGCTACTTGGTCAATACCCTTGTAAACTGTGTGGTTGAGAATCAAGATGGAGTCTTCCGAATAGTCAGATACAATGTCCTCTAGGTCGGAGTTGTCCCAGGCATTAATGTGGTGTTCCCATACCTTTCTCGTTTCCTCTGTCGTTTCATCTGCAAGCCAGAGATAATAGGCCGCCAAATTGGCGTTCAAGCTCAGTTCCGCGTTCCCAACAGAAGCATCCGCAAGGACTGGATTTGAAAAACACGCGAAGCAAAGCCCGATCGCGATCGCAGTTAATATCCCGGCTTTTAACCACTTCCAAATCCCCAAAAGATTTATAGAAATCATCGACTATCTCCTTCACAATGCTTTTTCCAGAGAACGCTTGGTTCTCTAGGAGAGCGAGTCGGAATCTAGTTATCGCTCTTATCCGACTCGTCCTAACCCTGGAAGATGCTTGAGTTAGGACTTCCTAACCTAACTCGATCTTACACATACTCCGCCTTGATGGTAATCGACGGGCTGTTGTCGAACACCTTGATGAAACTGATGTTGATGTCCATGTTGTAATACCAGGCGTTGCTGCCAGAATTATTGAGAGCATCGGCCCGTTCATTGGGATAGCCATTGACTATCGGTTGCAACTGTTGCCCCCTGATGCTAACGCTCTTCAACGGACCATTGCTTCCCTTATGTTCCCCCGGATCGTGCAATACTGCCACGAAGAAATGCTTCTCGAAGGGCGGCGTATATCCGTCGTAGATGCGCTCCACTTTAATTTCCCGCGTCTTTTCGCTAGTGTAGCTGTGGGTAATCTTGGTCTCGCGATATTCGTCCTTGGCGTTGGGATCGTCCACCTCTGCTTGTGGGGCAGAAGAACGGCTCACCCCATCGTCCAAATACATGTGGTATTCCCCTTCCTTCCCTGGATAAATATTCAGGGTAATGGGATTGGGCTTACCTTCCGCATTCAATTGTCCCACATATTGTTTCAGTTCGATGATCGGAATGATTGCCCCTGCCCGGACGTGGATCGGAACAATAAAGTGAATGTGATCGCCATTGGTATTGATGTTGGCATCAAAATCCCGTATCGTTGTGCCCCCTTCTACCGCAGCACCAAGAGGCATAACGTTGTCCACAAAGCAATACCAGTTGCTACCTTTGGGCACATAGACATCCCGCCGGCCATTGTTGTTGTCTTCAGATTGAGGGTGCAACACTGGAGCAATAAGCAGATCCTTGCGAACGAAGAACTCGTTGTTCAGGAATTGGTCTTTATCATTGTAGAGGGATTCATCTTGGGGATCGTTGAGGAACAAGGAGCGGCAGATGGGCATCCCATTCAGGGTGTTCTCAAACAATGCGTCATAGAACAACTGCATCAGCCGGTAACGCAATTGAATGTAATGCCGGCAAATCGGCAACACCATCTCATACAAGTCTCGGGGTTCTGGGATATTGCCGCCGATATGTTCGTAAAACCAATCTACATACTGGAATGGTTCTTGGAACTCATTGCGCCCTTTGCGGACGTAGTGGTTGCGGAACCAGGGTAAGAAAGCACCAGCCGCAGTCCAGCGGATCAGCAGTTCTGGACTTGCCCACTTGCCCCGATCGATTTCCCCCTCTTCAAAGCCGCCGATATCTTGCCCCGTGATTGCCAAGGCATGCATCCCTAGAGACAGGACTTGGGAGATATTCATCTGGAGGAAATCCCAGTCAGAAGAGTTATCCCCCGTCCACAAGCCAGCATATCGGTGAGAACCAACATAACTGCCCCGTCCGATGATAAAGTTGCGTTTGTTCTCCCGTCCGGGCAGTTTATTGAGTCCTTCGTAGGTGGCTTTGTGAAGATTGTAGGAGTACAAGTTCCAGACTTTGAGGGCTGGCTTCAACTCCAGTTCTCCTTGGAAATCGCTGCTCACATAGAGCTTGAAGGGGAAGCCCTTCATATCTCCACGGGAGTCGCGGATCGCCGGGGTGGTCATGTCCTGCCAGACAAATTCTAGCCCCTGCTCAAACAGGTATGTATAACCTAAGTTGCGACCTATTAAAAAAAATATGAATTACCCACTTAGACTTTACAGATATTTGGGATATTTCGTAGCTTTTGATACAAAATTATATTTTTTTTGTGCTAGACGGCGGGTTGGCTGTTTATAGGTTATAATGTACTAAAATAATAGTTAATTGCTGGGGGATGTAGATGATGGAAGATATGATTACAACAATTTTTGTTCTTTGTGACGAGCTACTAAAAGCGTTAAATATAAAAGAAGATCCACAAGTAAAAATGAACAATGCCGAAGTGATGACAGTCGGATTAGTTGCTGCATATTTTTTCGGAGGACACCACGATCGCTCTTGTCAATTTATGGTCCAACACAAGTATATAAAAAATCTGTTAAGTAAAAGTAGGTTCAATCGTCGATTACACAATATTGACGAACCAATTTGGATGTTTTTCTTCCAAGTTATAGCTCAAACATTTAAAGAGCTCAATCCGGGTCAAGAATATATTCTTGATAGTTTCCCGGTGCCAGTATGTGATAATATTAGGATTGATAGATGCCAAATTTATAACAAGAAAGAATATCGAGGGTATATTGCCAGTAAAAAACGTTATTTTTATGGATTAAGAGTTCATATGTTGGTAAACAAAAATGTAAAGCCAATAGAATTTTATCTAGATCCTGGTAGTTATAATGATGTTAAAGTTTTACAATCTTTTGGCTTTGACTTACCATCAAATTCAATAGTTTATGGAGATAAAGCTTATAATGATTATCAATTAGAGGATTTACTAAAAGAGTCGTCAAGTATAATGTTAAAACCTTTGCGAAAAAAGAACTCAAAAAGAAAAGAATCTTCTTGTTTTGAATATATACAAAAAGTAACAATAAAACAAGTTGAAACCTGTTTTATTTGAATCACAAATTTGTTTCCCAAGTCAATTCATGCTGTTACATCTAAGGGATTAGAGTTGAAAATAATTCTCTTTATCATAGCTTTTTGTATCCAATTTTTATAGGTCGCAACTTGAGTTATGTATATTGCTTGCCCCACCATTCACGGACTTCTGGCCGGGCTAGATCGGCGTAATGCCCCGGAGTTCCCAGTTGGTTCCCGGCGGCATCTTCTCCATAGTAAACTTCGCCAATGTAAGGTTCGCCACTATTGAAACCTTCAACCCAGCCATTATTGGGACAGAATTCATGACCGCTACCGTAGATTTGGTAGTATTTGCTCTCGGGATTGTCCGCATCGTAACGCTTGTCGATCACAAAGTAGTCTTTTTCTAGTCCCTCCTTGTAGGTTGGGTAGTAACCTGGGTTGTCCTCATCTTGTTTGCTGATCACCGGGGTGATGTTGGTGCTGCACTTGACACCTTGCGATCGCAACCAACCGAACATTTCCTTTGGGCTGTCGAAGGTTTTCTCGTAGGGGCTGTTCTTATTGTAGATGTAATCCGGCTTGATGGTGAAAGTCCGGTAGTTATCTTGGATATCGACGTCCACCGCGAGGCCATCAAGGGGAATGTCATAACTCCGGTATTTTTCTACAATCCACTTGAGGTCAGCCGCACATTCGTACCCATAGCAACCTTGGTGACATCCTAGGGCGTAACGCGGTTTCAACTCGGCGCGGCCAACAATGGCGGTAAAGCTATCCAAGATGTTCTTCGGGTCTTCTCCCAAGAACACATAGTAGTCAAGATCCCCAAAGCGGGTGCCGAACATATAGCGACTGGAGTTGCTATAGCCGATATCGATGAAGACTTGAGAGGGGTTGTCCAGGAGAACCGCATTGACGTTTTTGCTACCGGGAATGCCATTGAACTCGTAAAAGAACGGCTCCGAGTGGTAAAGAGGCTCCCGGTTATCTAACGGTCCGCGATCGTAGACCTGTCGATAGCGCATATTATCGAAGTTGAAATAATTTAACTGGTCGCTATTTTTTTGGAGTTTTGTTCCCCCTTGTTCCCCAAACCCGATATATTTGCCGTTGGCTGGTTTCTTGACCGCTTGGATGACGGCATAATCCTCTTTGCCATGCGGGGTATAGTAAATTGCCGTGTCTGCGGTTTGCCAGACGGTAATTTTTGCATATTCCGCATTGGATGGGGAGTTGTTGAATACTTTGATTCCGAAGGGAGCCAAGGTGACAACCACTTGCATCACGATGGAGTTAAATTCCGACTTCGTTGTCAAGACGATCTGGCCGTTGCCTTCTTGGCAATCTAGATCGAAGATATATTGTTGCCTGATTTCCTCGTCCGCCTCATCGAAGTCGCAGTGTTCCAGCAAGTGCGTGAAACTGCTGTATTCCGCCTCCGTTGACTTGGTTGGGTTAAAGCGCACCCGTAATGTATCGTTCTGAAGCACCTCTATCAACATCAGGCAATCGCTGCCATCGACCTTCTTAAATTTAAGGCTCAAAGTCTTTTGCTCTTTATTGAAGGAATGACCGACAGATGACCCCAGTTTGTCCCATTCTTGGTAGCGGCCAAAATATTCCTCGACCTTGAGAAATTTGTAAACGCGATGACTTGGAAAAATTTCGTTGGACATTACTTGACTCTTCTCCTTAGTTAGAATTTTTTTTTGGGTGATATTCGATCGCCATCCATATGCAATCCGTCTCTGCATAATACTGATGCCACGGATAGGTATATTGCTGGTTTTCGTGAACCTGACAAAATGGCACGATCTGGGTGTATCCCTCAGTCATCAAGAGGTCTTCATAGAGACTCTCAAAACTTTTCACCTTGAACTTCTGCATCCGTCCCTGTCCAAAGACTTGGGTGTGAATCTCCAGAAAGTCATGTTGGTTATGGATTGCACAATCGGTACGGGAAGGGGCATACCAGAGGTTCACTTTGACACAGAACTTTTCTTGGTGACTGGGCGCACTTGATTGCCTGGCCATAAAATACGGATCCACTTCTATGATTCCCGCCTCGTCTTGGGGAGACTTCCATAGCGGGATGTCTGTGGGAAAGTTCGTGTCTGGGAAGTTACCCAATAGATCCCACCCTGGCTCAAAGACAATCTTGCCGATATTGTTGGTCTCTACCACTGAGAGCAAAAGTAAGGACTTTGCTTTTTCGATGGTAGTATCTTTGAGTATAGTCGATGAAAAAGCCGGAATTATGCTGACGTTTGCTTCCTTCAGGTAAGCATCAGTTTCTTCGGGGTTGACTGCGATTGTACGGTTCTGAATGGGATAGTTTTCCACATTTTCAACGCATTTCGCGTCTATGTACGCACCGGAAAAGTTAATGACTTTGACTTGGTTAGTTGTCATTTGTTTGTGAGAGAGATTTCCAAGACCCTTTTAGGCCACTCTAACTGAACCGATCTCGCGATCGCTGGCTTAACTGCCCTTATGTTTCGGGGTGCATCTTCTGTATTGTTTGTATTGTTAATTTCGGCGATCGGTGCCTTTCAGGAAAGGCACCGATCGCAGGAGCGAAAGCTGCTAGCTTTTGCCCAACAACGAGTCTAGGGCTAAAGTGAGATGCACCGGACACCTTGTTTCTAACTTCGATTATCATCGTATCACAGAGAATGTCTTTTTCTCAACCAACTACATATTTTTCTTATAGCAATTATCTATTTATATCATATACTAATTTCTATGGGTGATTGCAGATGCCAAAGTGAGATGGATGGGGTCGAGCCGGGAATCGCTTCCCGACCCTCCCTTGAGGAACCGGACTTGCGATTTTCACCGCATCCGGCTACTGGGTACTAGGCCCTTTTCATAGGTAGACTTAATAGGAATTACTTCCGTTAGCCCTTGCCGCCTGTCTTTTCTTCCCTTTCCTGGTTTAGCGAGTGGTTGTTCTGATAACCGTTAGTATCACCATTTTCAAGTCAGTTTTACCAGTTATCCATACCTTATCCTCCACTTGCGTTTCGGATTAGTTCCGTGGCTTTTTAGGATTACTCATTCCAGCAGCTTCCTAGTATCACCGACCCACGTCAGCGCTGGCTACCCAGCATCATCTACATTACTGTAGATGTTATCCCAGGAATTACCCCGGGCATTCGCTTCTTGGGCCATCCCTCCCCCCGTGGCTTGCGCTTAACATCTAACTTGTCCTGATGGACAGCACACGAGAGGTTACTTCGTTCCCTAACAACATTTCGCGATACCTTTAGGTCCACACTATACCCCGGGAGCTATTTGAGTACTATATTAGCCAGAGTCTAAAACTAATACTAGCTACCATTTCCTTTTTAGGCCAGCGCATATAGCCTTATTTCGCTGGTTCCTTATAACGAGGCTTGCACATGTTTGCCTGCTCTAACCTTGGATATCTTTCCTAGCGGCGTCACCGGCTTAGGCTGCCAGTTATCCTACATTTGAGTCCTCGCTTAGCACCACGATGATGTCGCTTCGTAGCACCGAGGACCGGTGTCACCCCCGTACCTGGGGGGAGGGGAATTTAACCCCCATGCGGTCAGAGTTCCCGGCTAATGAAACCGGGCTAGCGTTCCGTGTTTGACCACGTTAGGCTAGAACGAATCGCACACACTCTATATGGATCTCCTGGGTTTATAGCAAAAAATGTATTTTAATATACAATTTTTTTTCCAAGAAGGAAGGCTAAAACCCTTAATTTTGCGTACTCATAACCTTTACTTATCACCCAAAACCCAGGATCGGGGTAAACCCATCTAAATTGGTCGGGGTCGAGCTGGGAATCGCTTCCCAACCGGACCTTTCGGAACCATGGGTGCGACTTTCACCGCACCAGGTCACTCAATTGACTTTGAAACACAAAGTCCCACAGAACTTGCTCTCACATTATTTGCTTGCGGCTTCCTCACACAGTCAGATTACGAGATACTGGTAAAAGCAATTGCAATCTCAGACCGCGTGATAGAACAACAGGAGAAAGTAGCAGTTGCACAAAATTTTGCTGACCAAGCTTTTGAGGTGGTGCAGCGTCTTGTTCGCTTCCATTCCCAAGTATAGTAAGTTGGTCCCACGACACTGGGGAAGACCCAGATAAGGTTCTATCCTCTCGGGCCGCGCCACCAGGCAGCCCCCTATGCTAAATTAACACTAAGCCATGTTCATGTCGGACCGGGTCCGAAACGATAACTATGTCTCTGGGAAATTTGCGCGACCTCTATCAACAAGTTATTCTAGAACATTACAAGAAGCCTCGGCATCGGGGTAAAACAGAACCGGTGCATCGGTCCCAGCGGGGACATAACCCCAGTTGCGGGGATACCATCGAGCTGACTCTGCAACTGAATGATGCACGCGATCGCATCTGTGATGTAAAATTCTCTGGGGAAGGCTGCGCGACCATCACCCAGCTAGGAACGCGATTACTAGACCGGCGTTAGAGGACGATCGTCAAAACAATTGATTCATGCATGAATTTATCGTAATAGGTAAACCAGTTTCCTTACAGTCAAATAATCGGACTCTCCTGCGATCGTGGAAAGCTAAAGTATCTCAAGCTGCGGTCGAGGGCTGGCCAGCTGTGTCCCCCGGGAGCGCTACTCGCACTACCCGGGGGACACAGCCGAGGCATCGCTAATTACATATTCAGTACAAGTAATTATTACTCACTATTATGAGAGTAGACCACCAGATATCGATAATATCATTAAGCCGATTCTAGATGGCTTAAATCTTTTAATATACATTGATGACAGGCAGATTACCGATCTGACAGTCAGACGACGTAAAATAAGGAGGGTTCAAACAATATCCGGCATAATTGCTCAAGCCCTAGCAAAGGGACAAGAGTTTGTCCATGTTAAAATAGATACAGCACCTGCAATAACAGAGTTAAGCAAATGACTACAGCATTATCAAAATTGTCAGATCCTATGAGCGACGAAATTGCCGATCGCTATAGACAGCAAGGTTATCGAGTTTTAGTGAAGCCGCGCGTGGCTCCCTTGACTGAATTTATTTCCAGAGCGGATCTAGATTACATTATCCACGCGGAAAAATCAGCGGTGATTGTAGCCTTAAAACCTTCTGATATCCGGCCTGTAGTTAAAGATGAATCTGATAGCGAGCAAATACCAACATTGTATGATTATCCGGTGAGAGATTTGACAGATATTTCCATATATCAGTCGAGAGCAGGGTATCTAATAGCAAAAGGAGATTTTGATGCAGCTGTTTGTGGTGCTGTGTTTATAGCTAAAGTAGTGATGCGGATGATAGCAGAACATCACTCAATTGACTTTGAAACGCAAAGTCCCACAGAACTTGCTCTCACATTATTTGCTTGCGGCTTCCTCACACAGTCAGATTACGAGATACTGGTAAAAGCAATTGCAATCTCAGACCGCGTGATAGAACAACAGGAGAAAGTAGCAGTTGCACAAAATTTTGCTGACCAAGCTTTTGAGGTGGTGCAGCGTCTTGTTCGCTTCCATTCCCAAGTATAGTAAGTTGGTCCCACGACACTGGGGAAGACCCAGATAAGGTTCTATCCTCTCGGGCCGCGCCACCAGGCAGCCCCCTATGCTAAATTAACACTAAGCCATGTTCATGTCGGACCGGGTCCGAAACGATAACTATGTCTCTGGGAAATTTGCGCGACCTCTATCAACAAGTTATTCTAGAACATTACAAGAAGCCTCGGCATCGGGGTAAAACAGAACCGGTGCATCGGTCCCAGCGGGGACATAACCCCAGTTGCGGGGATACCATCGAGCTGACTCTGCAACTGAATGATGCACGCGATCGCATCTGTGATGTAAAATTCTCTGGGGAAGGGTGCGCGATCGCGATGGCGTCGGCGGACTTGATGGCGGAGGCCTGCATCGGCAAAACAGTTGGAGAAGCTCTGGAAATGGTAGAAAGGTTCCAAGGGATGATGAAAGGAGAGGTAGAGTTTCCCAAAGAACTGCGGAAGTTGAACGTCATGCAAGGCGTTTCCCAGTTCCCAGTCAGAATCAAATGTGCTAATCTGACTTGGCATACCCTGAAAGCGGCCCTGAAAAATCCCTTAGGCAGTCAGCCAGAAGCAGGGTTTGTCAGCAACGAACAGGATTAACACATAATCGCTCTTCTGTTAAGATAAAAAACCCAAAACATCGGACAAAATCTCATGCCAACAACAGCTTTATTTGTGCTAGCAGCTAAGTGGGTAGGAATTGCTACTGCCGTCTGTGCTGTCGTGACAGTCCTCAGCTGGGTGCTAAAATGGGGCATCAGGTTCAGACTGGTGGGCGTTACTAGCTTTATGGTGATTTTGACCGCTGGTTTGTTTACCTTGAGTATAGCGGCAGTTCCCCTGATAAAAATACCAGGTGCGGTGCCCTTTACGGTGGTGTACGATAATGGCTCAGCCCAAACGGCGATCGCAGTGCCACCGGAGATTACGGAACCCCAACTGGAAGCTACCCTCCGTCAAGCAGCTTACGATCTGTTTTCGCCAGGACGCGGTAGCAGTACAAGTACCCAGCTGACGATCAGGGCCCGGACGATAATTCATCCAGAGGAAAATGTCTCGCAACCACTGTACCTGGGTTATGTCAAGCGATCGCTTAGAGATCGGGAAGACGATAATATGGAGATATTCATAGACTCGGAAAAATTAGCCTCCTTGCCAGGATTGCCGAATTCCGCAGAGTGACTGGGGATAAGGTACGGGCGATTAAGCCTGATGACGGAAGGAAAAAATACCACGATTATGTCTGAGGAAGCTTTATTACCTAAATTAGCAGCGGCAACAGCCAATAAGCCCTTAATATATATGAGCGTTGCCCCAGTCAGGGTGATGCGGGGGGAAAACTGTCTGTCCCAAGCAGGAGAGGCGATCGCCCGTTTGGGTTCTCGTCCCCTGATCGTAGGGGGCGATCGGACTCTAGAGGTAGTGCGACCCCCCTTGCAACCAGTCCTGGAAGAACAGCAACTAACTGCTGAGTCGGCGGACTACTCTCCTGATTGTAGTGAAGCAACATTAGAGTCCCTGAAGCAAGCTGTGAGTAGCCATGCAGCGGATCTGATTATTGGCGTCGGCGGCGGGAAGGCCCTGGATGCGGCCAAATTGGTGGGTCACTATTGTCAACTGCCAGTGGTAACTATTCCGACATCAGGGGCAACCTGTGCTGCCTGGTCAGCCCTTTCTAATGTATATTCTCAGGAAGGTGCCTTTCTCTACGATGTCAGTCTCGCCCACTGTCCGGAGTTGCTAGTGCTAGATTACAATCTGATTGCGACAGCTTCACAGCGGACTCTGGTGGCAGGCATAGGAGATGCGATCGCCAAATGGTATGAAGCATCTGTCAGTAGCGGTCACTCCCAGGAAACCACGATTATTGCTGCTGTCCAACAGGCGAGGATCCTGCGAGATATTTTATTTCAAAAGTCAGCAGAGGCCCTCAAAGAACCAGGAGGAGAAACTTGGCGGCAAGTGGTAGATGCTACAGTACTGCTAGCAGGGGCGATCGGGGGACTGGGAGGTGCCCAATGTCGCACGGTAGCGGCCCATGCGGTCCACAATGGCTTAACCCATATCCGGGGGGCCCCTCATATTTTACATGGAGAAAAAGTCGCCTATGGTATTCTAGTGCAGCTGCGCTTGGAAGAGATGGTACAGGGAAACAAACTGGCAGCTACGGCGAGACAACAGCTGTTACAGTTTTACACAGAGATTGGTCTTTATAAAACCTTGGATGACTTGGGACTGGGGAACGTCACCCTGGCAGAGTTGCGTAAAGCAGCGGACATTGCCTGTTCCCCTAATTCTGACATTCACCGACTCCCTTTCCAGGTGGGGCCCGACCAACTGATGGCAGCAATGGTTTCGACTTCCACTCCTACTCAGTATAGCCTATAGCTATGATGATGGATACAAATCCAGCACCAAATCTAAGGGGATGATGCCGATCCGTTTGAGTAGTGCAGCATCAAGCACAAATCCTCCTTGACCATTTTCTGAGGAAAAGCCACAAAATATTTCTATGTCGCATACCGACATTAGTTCTTTGAATCGCTCAACCTTTGACTCAATCAACAACAATAATTTGCTAATATGTAACTTGAGCGGTTCCGATTCATCTAGGCCGCTTTCGAGAATCCACGATGACTCTTGCCTAATTTTACCGCTGGGGTTACGGGGATTGACAGGTGTTCCGATCGCGTAGGCACAAGTTGGTTCTATTCCCAGAGTTTTAGTAATTACTGCTGGAGTTATAGTCTTGCTAACGATCCGCAGAGATGCAGAATTCCATTTTTGGTCTATTTTGGGGTCCATTATTTACAAATTTAGAGTAAGTAGTCAAAGATATTTCCAATCGAGTCGCCAACTCCTCCACCCTCCATTTTAGGATAAACTTCACCTGTCTCAGAATCTACCATAACGTCTGGATTCCGTCTAGATCCACTTCTCGGTAAACCATCCCTTTTTAATTTATGAATCGCCTTGCGGATTTCTGTGACAGGTAGATTTAGTTGGTTTGCTAGCTGACTGAGATTTTTTGTTAGCCTTTCGGGATCGGGTATATTGCTGGAGCCGTTGTTAGAGCCAAAAGTGATATGAATCCTCTTTTTCCTTTGCGTCGTACTGGTGATTTTCTCTTGATGACTTCGCTTTTGAGGATCTCTCTACCTCCTCGCGATGAGCTTTCCCAGAAACAGATCCTCCCGTGGTACTGGAGGCTCTGCCTCTGGTAGACGTTCCCAGGTTCTACCTGGGAACGAGATGCAGGGGGGCCCCGTCCGACTCAACTTTTCTTAGGACATGGACGTTAAAATGTCCTGGGCGTGGGTTGCAGTTTGCACTTTGTCGATGACTTGGGAAATTTTGCCTTCACTGTCGATAATGTAAGTGACGCGCTTGGCGTAGCCGCCACCATCGACATCGTAAGCCTTAGTAATTGCACCGTCGGTATCGGCCAGCAATTGGAACGGCAGGCCGTATTTCTCGGTAAACTGCTTGTGAGATGCTTCGTCGTCCGTGCTGACTCCCAAAACGACCATATCCTTGTTCTGGTACTCGGCATAACTATCTCGGAAGCTTTGGGCTTCCTTGGTGCAGCCGGGAGTGTTGTCTTTGGGGTAAAAGTATAGCACAACGGTTTTGCCCGCGAAGTCGGACAGCTTGACGGTGTTGCCGTTGGTGTCCTTTATGGTGAAGTCGGGCGCGACTGTACCTACTGTCAGGCTCATGGAATAATGCTCCTTATTAATTTTCTTCTAGCATGATATCATTATCGGAATATCAGCAATTATTCCATCTATAATAAATCTTCACAAATAATTCATAAAGCTTCGCCTCTATCGGGGATTATATGATTGAGGGCATCGACAAGCATATGCAGATGAGTGGCTTCATGAGTCGCCATAACTGAGATGCGAATGCGACTGGTACTGACGGTAGGCGGGCGGATGGCTGGGGCAAAAATCCCCGCAGCTTTCAGTTTCTCTCCCACTCTCAAAGCTTGGGCTGCACTCTCCAGGTGCAAGCAGAGTATGCTAGACTCAGAAGGCAAAAGTTTCAGATGGGGCAGCTGTTGAGATATTAGCTGTTTCAGGTAAGTGACATTTTGCCAGAGTTGAGTGCGCCGTCGCGGTTCCCGTTGGCAGATCCCGATCGCCTGGAACGCGGCAGCAGTATCTGCAGGAGTCAGAGCCGTGGTATAGATCCAGCTAGGGGCGCGATTTCTGAGAAAATCGATCAGCCTTTCACTGCCAGCGACATACCCGCCCAAACTGGCCAACGCTTTGGACAGTGTGCCAACTTGTATTAGTTCCCGCCCCGATGTGCTCTGCGCAGTGCGAATATGATGTCCCCCGGGTTTCTCCGTGGGTCCGGGGGACATCAAGCGCGCATCGCACATCGGACTCAGCCCAAAATGTTCCACGCAACCAGCACCGGTAGCACCCAATACTCCCGTGGCGTGGGCTTCATCTATCAGCAGCATACAGCTAAACTCTTCTGCTAAGTCTAGCAGCTCGGGCAAAGGACATAAGTCCCCATCCATGCTAAAGACGCTGTCGGTGACGATCAAACAGCGGCGGTAAAACAGTCGGTGCTGATGCAGCTTAGCTTTGAGCTCCTCCAGGTTACAGTGGGCGTAGTCAAGCACCCTCGCACCGCTGAGTATTGCTCCATTTTTGAGACTAGAATGATTGTACTGGTCAGAAAGAATCAAATCGCGCTGGCCCACCACAGCGGCGATCGCCCCCAGGTTGGCCAGATACCCTGAACTAAATACTATCCCATCTGCTGTTTGCTTTAAAGAGGCGATCGCCCTTTCCAAGTCTCGGTGCAACTGTCGATGTCCGCTTAGCAGTCGCGAACCCGTACTACCCGTTCCCCATTTAGAGGTAGCATTAACAGCAGCTTGAATCAGGCGTGAGTCTCCTGCTAGTCCCAAATAATCATTACTAGCAAAATTGAGCGCCGACTTTCCTGCCAACTGTATCACTGGACCGGGCCGACTGTCAATCGTCACCACCGATCGATACCAGTTAGCGCGGTGAATGGTTTCCAGGGATTTTTCCAGCCATCCATAAGGATCCGTTGACAGCATTACCCAAAATAGTATAAGATTTAAATGATTATATCCTAAACAGGATGACAGAGAATATGGTAAAAACTAACGTGGAATTGCCCTATTTTGACGGGCTGCTCGCAGAATTTGGCAAAGGGAACGAGCAGGCGATCGCCGCATTTAGTCGCCATGTCCATTGGGGCTACTGGGATAACCCCTATGCCGCAGATGGTACAGTGGCAGACTTTGCTGCTGCGGCTGAAAGCTTGTGCAAGCGGGTGTGCGATGCTGGTGGGGTGGATGCAGGCTCACGCATCCTCGACTGCGGTTGCGGTTTCGGCGGCACGATCGCCAGTCTTAACGATCGTTTCTCCCACAAACAGCTAGTTGGCTTGAATATTGACGATCGCCAGCTAGCCAGGGCCAGAGAACAAGTGCAACCGAGCAATGGCAATCAGATCGATTTTATACTTGCAGATGCCTGCGAAATGCCTTTTGAGGACAACTCCTTTGATGTGGTGCTAGCAGTGGAGTGCATTTTCCATTTTCCCAGTCGAGAGCGCTTTTTTCAAGAAGCCCGGCGAGTTCTGGCCCCAGGAGGCAGATTGGCCATCTGCGACTTTGTACCCCTGCCAGTGCTCCTCTTCTTTGGCAAGCTGACGGAAAATTGGATCAAACCTTCTGTGGCTCGCACCTACGGACCAGTTAACAGTAACTTTACCCTGGAGAAATACCGGAGTCTAGCCGCAACTACTCAATTCTCGCTCCGGCATTCCGAAGACATCACAGTTAACATTCTGCCAACTTACCCAGTAGTACGCAAACTACAGCGTCAGGTGGGAGACATGGCGACGGAGAAAGTAACGGCTATGGTAGAATTGATTAACCGCTTGGGACTGTTTCGTTATCTGATTCTGTCCTTTGAAGTTGTTTAATATTTCTGTCATTTTATCCGGCTTCTTATCCAAACAACAATCTGATTGTTCGTAGTGAGTCCTCACTACGAACCTGTTCTTAACCAGTTATATCAGGATCTTTCATATAGCTTAACAGCCAGTTAGCCGCCGTTGCCCGCATTCGAGTCTAACTGGGACCAAATTCACCGATCTTGTAGCCCTTAAACCCCAGATGTTCCTTCAATAACTGCTTATTCTCTTTGGGAATGGAACGAGTCAGCTTTACTGTTGGTTGGCGGTTGGCAGTAAAATCCGGTGGTTCAAGATATGCTTCGGACCAGTCACCTACAACCTGCGATCTATTCCATTTGCCCATAGACAGCATTTTGGCTAACTATCTTTTTAAATTAGATATTTATCACCAGATAATATAGCGTTTCTCAAATTGATGTAGTATAGAAAATTGCCTACTTGTCATTGTGAGGGGGAAGGAGATTAGCGACTAACTTATGATTTATTAGTTACCCCCCCGACGCAATCTCCGATATTATATCACACTAATCTGAGAAATGCTATATGCATGTACGGGCATGGTAAGTTTTTAGTTGAGGAAGATGGCCTGCGATCGCCTCCAAGCAGCCAAGTTGACCGATCGCTAGTTAAGCGCTACTTCTGGTTCTCTGATGCATCGTGTATCGTTGACTTAGCTAAAGCAGCTATCTTGGTAATTGACATGCAGAACGACTTCTGTCATCCCGATGGCTGGTTAGCACATATTGGGGTAGATATCAATCCTGCCAGGAAGCCGATCGACCCCTTAAATCAACTATTACCAGCATTGCGGGCAGTTGATGTCCCGGTAATTTGGGTAAACTAAGGGAATCGTCCAGACTTATTAAATATTAGCGCTGGTTTGCGTCATGTTTACAATCCTACGGGAGAAGCGGTGGGACTGGGAGACCCCTTACCCAAAAATCATGCGCCAGTCTTGACAGTTGGCAGTTGGGCCGCTGCTGTAGTTGACGAATTACAGCAGTTGCCAGAAGATATTAAAGTGGATAAGTACCGGATGAGCGGTTTTTGGGATACGTTCTTGGATAGCATTTTACGGAATCTGGGCAAAATAAGCCTATTTTTTGCCGGGGTGAATGCTGACCAATGCGTGATGGCCACTCTGCAAGATGCTAACTTTTTGTACCATTTTGCCGTGCTTGTTCGATGCACCGCTCCGCTTTTTGGTATGCTGTGTCTGCTGCCATCGCGTTTTACCCAAACTTGTACATTAACGCCTATGTTATCACATTAGCGTGGATTGACGGGTAATCCGAGGAGAGGGCTCTCCCCCCAGGGGTGGGAGGACGATAAACTTGACCAGATTTCTCTCCTTCCAGGGGTGGGAGGACGATAGGCCAGATCATATTCCTCTCCTCCTAGGCTAGGTTAATGATAGACTTGACCAGATCCCTCTTTTTTTGGAACTAAGAGGATGATAAACTTGACCAGATTCCTCCCTCCTAGGCTGGAAAGACGATAAACCTGACCAAATTCCTCTCTTCCCGGGGCTGGGAGGACGATGAATTTGACCAGATTCCTCTCCTCTCGGGGCTGGGAGGACGATGAACCTGACCAAATTCTTCTCCTTTCTGGAGAAATTCACGGTCCTCCAACTAAATGGGTGCGCTCACAAGTAGTTGATAGCCGGGTGCATCTGGTGATGCATGTAATATAGCCGGTGCAAGCAGCGCATCCCGGATTGAGCGCGTCAGCGAGGGCGGAGAGAAGAGCACTTTGTTTCTGTAGCCGGGCCCTAAAAGGCGGCTCCGCTAAATTTTTCTAAAGTTCCGCCCCTATCTACCCGGAATCCCGTTCTACATAGTTTTGGCGATTTCCCACATGTCACTCTCATTTGAGAACTACTATAATAGAGAAAGTATCCATAGGTTGGGGGAAGGGAACAGGGAACAGGGAACAGGGGAACAGGAGAATGGGGGGAACAGGGGAACAGGGGCTCGGGGGGATCGTGAGCGAGCAGAACTTCATCTCCAGATGCCCTATTTTTGGTACTCCCCCAAAGTTTGGATGCAGAGAAAAGTAAAACCTTTTGAACTAGATGAAGCGATTATGACAGATTATATTCCCAAAGGAAACGATTCATTTAAGGCTTGGGCTGCTCAGTTTATCAACTATGCTAGCAATAACACTGCTGCCTTGGGAATAACCGCAGACGATTTTACTCAACTCACCCAGGAGCAAGCCCAATGGCAAACTGCCTTCGACAATTATATGGCGCTGCAAGCTTCTTTGTCCCAATCCCGTCAAGAAGCTAAGAATGCTCGCGATCGCCTAGAAAAGAGTTTGCGTCGCTTTGCTCAATGGTTGCAGCACAATCCCAAGATAACTGATGTCCATCGCCTGGGTTTGGGAATTACTGTCCCAGATACGAGCAAAACTTCTGTTGTTGCCATACCCACAACCGCTCCCGTAGTCCAGGTGGATCTGAGCAAGCGCTTTGAACATATCATTAATTTTGCTGACAAAGAAACTCCCAATCGCAAGACAAAACCTAAAGGGGTAACGGGGTGCGAAATTTGGGTGAAGATTGGTGATAATCTTCCCAAGGACGCGAATGAATTGAGGCTGCTGAATGTGGCGAGAACGACTCCCTTTAACGCCAAATATAGTGGTAATGAGGCCGGCAAAATGGCCCATTATATGTTGCGTTGGGTGACTGGCAGAGGTGAACCTGGTCCCTGGAGTCAAACCTATAGTTTCACTATTCCTGGATAGGGCTATACTCCGCGCGGTAATCGCACAAAAGACACAGCTCGAACCCGTTCCAGGCGGGAGCCTCTTAACGAGGGATCCGGCTACGAGAACCGCCTGCTTCGATGTCTCCGGAGAGCGCTAGTCGCACTACTCCGGAGACATCGAGGGCTATATTACATGTCCGCAGAAGCTCAGATGGCCTATGGGGGCATATTGATCCCCCCCAGCAGGAGTATCAGGCCTTAAGGGCTCTCTATCAAAGCACCAATGGGGCTTCTTGGACGAACAATACAGGCTGGCGGGACTGGAATTTCAACAGCCAAACTCCCCCCGAAGCTTCTGTTGTTAATGGTTGGTTTGGGGTGACGGTAGATAGCGACAGGGTGACTGAGCTCCAGCTGAACGTCAACTTCCTGACTGGCAGCATCCCGACGGAGTTAGGGAATCTTTCCAATTTGGAGGATCTCTGGCTGGACTTCAACCAACTGACTGGCAGCATCCCGACGGAGTTAGGGAATCTTTCCAATTTGGAGGATCTCTGGCTGTTCTCCAACCAACTGACTGGCAGCATCCCGACGGAGTTAGGGAATCTTTCCAATTTGGAGGATCTCTGGCTGTTCTCCAACCAACTGACTGGCAGCATCCCGACGGAGTTAGGGAATCT
Source organism: uncultured Hormoscilla sp. (assembly GCA_963921275.4). Classification (GTDB taxonomy): domain Bacteria; phylum Cyanobacteriota; class Cyanobacteriia; order Cyanobacteriales; family Desertifilaceae; genus Hormoscilla. The sequence continues at coordinate 2,251,370 of OZ001293.3, forward strand.
TTCCAATTTGGAGGATCTCTGGCTGTTCTCCAACCAACTGACTGGCAGCATCCCGACGGAGTTAGGGAATCTTTCCAATTTGGCATCTCTCTACCTGGACTCCAACCAACTGACTGGCAGCATCCCCCAAGAGGTTCTAGATTTGAGTGCCTTCAAGCGGTTGGAAAACCCCCCTTATGTTTTAACCGAGATTTCCGACGTCCAACTCTTGCTAAGTAATAACCTCAACATAGACATTAGCGCAAATTTCGGCGACATCAATAACAACATCGACAATTACACAGCTACCGGTTTACCAGGGGGCGTAACGATCAACAGTCGGGGAGTTATCAGCGGTACTCCTACTACCGCAGACATCTTTACCGTAACGGTAACTGCCACCGACGCTGCTGGGAACAGTTACTCAGAAGCCTTTACTATTAGCGTCAATGAGATCCTCCAGCAGGAGTATCAGGCTTTAAGGGCTCTCTATCAAAGCACTAATGGGGCTTTTTGGAGGAACAATACAGGCTGGCGGGACTGGAATTTCAACAGCCAAACTCCCCCCAAAGCTTCTATTCTTAATGGTTGGTATGGAGTGACGGTAGTTAACAAGAGGGTGACGGAACTCTGGCTGCACTCCAACTTCCTGATTCGCAGCATCCCGACGGAGTTAGGGAATCTTTCCAATTTGGAGGAACTCCGGCTGTCCAACAACTTCCTGACTGGCAGCATCCCGACGGAGTTAGGGAATCTTTCCAATTTGGAGGATCTCTGGCTGGAGGAAAACCAACTGACTGGCAGCATCCCGACGGAGTTAGGGAATCTTTCCAATTTGGAGTCGCTCCGGCTGGACGACAACTTCCTGACTGGCAGCATCCCGACGGAGTTAGGGAATCTTTCCAATTTGGAGGATCTCTGGCTGAACTCCAACGAACTGACTGGCAGCATCCCGACGGAGTTAGGGAATCTTTCCAATTTGGAGTCGCTCCGGCTGGACGACAACTTCCTGACTGGCAGCATCCCGACGGAGTTAGGGAATCTTTCCAATTTGGAGTCGCTCCGGCTGTACTCCAACCAACTGACTGGCAGCATCCCGACGGAGTTAGGGAATCTTTCCAATTTGGCATCTCTCTACCTAAACTCCAACCAACTGACTGGCAGCATCCCGACGGAGTTAGGGAATCTTTCCAATTTGGAGTTTCTCAATCTGAAATACAACCAACTGACTGGCAGCATCCCGACGGAGTTAGGGAATCTTTCCAATTTGGAGTTTCTCTGGCTGCGCTCCAACCAACTGACTGGCAGCATCCCGACGGAGTTAGGGAATCTTTCCAATTTGGCATCTCTCTGGCTGACCTCCAACCAACTGACTGGCAGCATCCCGACGGAGTTAGGGAATCTTTCCAATTTGGCATCTCTCGTGCTGACCTCCAACCAACTGACTGGCAGCATTCCGACGGAGTTAGGGAATCTTTCCAATTTGAGTCGTCTCCGGCTGAACAACAACCAACTGACTGGCAGCATCCCGACGGAGTTAGTCTTTCCCATTTGTGGACGTTCTACCTGAACAACAACCAACTGACTGGCAGCATCCCGACGGAGTTAGGGAATCTTTCCAATTTGGAGTTTCTCAATCTGAAATACAACCAACTGACTGGCAGCATCCCGACGGAGTTAGGGAATCTTTCCAATTTGGAGTTTCTCTGGCTGCGCTCCAACGAACTGACTGGCAGCATCCCGACGGAGTTAGGGAATCTTTCCAATTTGGAGTTTCTCTGGCTGGAGGAAAACCAACTGACTGGCAGCATCCCGACGGAGGGAATCTTTCCAATTTGATTTGGCTCTGGCTGGAAGAGAACCAACTGACTGGCAGCATCCCGACGGAGTTAGGGAATCTTTCCCATTTGTCGCAGCTCTACCTGAACAACAACCTCCTGACTGGCACCATCCCCCAAGGGGTCTTAGATTTGTGGGCTGAAAAGCGGTTGGAAAACCCCCCTTATGTTTTAACCGAGATTCCCGACGTCGAACTCTTGCTAGGTAATAACCTCGACATAGACATTAGCGACAACTTCGGCGACATCAATAACAACATCAACAATTACACAGCTACCGGTTTACCAGGGGGCGTAACCACCAACAGTCAGGGAGTTATCAGCGGTACTCCTACTACCGCAGACACCTTTACCGTGACGGTAACCGCCATGGACGCAGTGAGCAATCAAGGGACAGATATCTTTGACATTGTTATAGAGAACTCCCCTCCTACCGAGCGTAGCGAGCAACTCTACGAAAACGGGGGGAACGACTATCTCATCGGCAGATATGAAAACGACAGTCTCATCGGCGGATATGGAAAGGATACCCTCATCGGCGGATATGAAAACGATACTATCTACGGAGGAGGTGGGAACGACTCTCTCATCGGCGGACGTGGAAAAGATACCATCTACGGAGAAGATGGGAACGACTCTCTCATCGGCGGACGTGGAAAAGATTACCTCTACGGAGGAGATGGGAACGACTCTCTCATCGGCGGACGTGGAAAAGATTACCTCTACGGAGGTGATGAGAACGACACCCTCATCGGTGGACGTGGAGACGATACCCTCGAAGGAGGGGAGGACGCCGATATTTTTGTTCTGAAGCAGGGCCATGGCCGGGATACCATTATAGACTTTGAAGATGGCACGGACTTGATTGGGCTAGCAGGAAGTTTGAGTTTCGAAGATTTGGCGATCGTCAGGATAGGCCGAAATACCTCAATTAACTTTGAAGGGGAAACCCTTGCCACTTTGCAGGGGATTGATTCAACCCTGATTACTAGCGATGATTTCACTGTGGTTACTTGAAGTTTATCACGATGCCTGCGCGATGCCTTCCGGGTTTTCGCCGTGCGTCCGGAAGGCATTGTAGGTTGCCTGCGTTGCCTGCGTTGCATCCCGATTTTTCCGGGGCTGAACCAGTTAGATATTAAGCGTAAGCCGTTAAGGGAGGGATGTCCTAAGAAGCCGAATGCCTGGGGTAATGCCCGGGATGTGTACCAGTTATTGTTCTGGTGCCCGCTGACGTAGATAATCCATATTTGTTAAAATTTTTTAAATAGGTCGCAACTTGAGTTATGATAGATAACGGTGCGACTCGTTCCGGCGTAAGTCGAAAATATGACGATAGTTCGGGCTGGGGGTGCATTGATGATACATGTATATAGCCGGCGCAGGACACGCTGCCGCTGCCGCTGCCAGCTTTTTCCTTCCAAGTCTCGGGATAGTCAATATTCAAACCATAACGATCGTTTTCATAGGTGAAATATTTGGGTCCGCGAGTTAGGATGTAATAGGCGACGATCGCACTCAATCCCACTGCTAGAACTATCCCCGCGATGATAACTTTTTTCCAAGATGAAGGGGGTGGCGGGGGCGGCGGGGGCGGGGATAGGGCCTGCAAGACTTCAGCAGCCGACTGGTAGCGATCGCCTTGGTGGTGGCGCACCATTTTATCGATAATATCCGCCAGGCGATCGCTCACATGGGGTGCCCGATCGCGCCAGACTACTTCATTATTAGTATCTTTTCGCAGGTTAGTAGGGAGTAACCCAGTGAGGGCCTGGATAGCAATCATCCCCACAGCATAGATATCACTACAGAAGCTAGGACGACCGTGGGATTGTTCGGTCGGCATGTAACCGGGAGTACCAATCAATATGGTACTAGGCGCCTGTCCTTGAGGGTTAAGTATTTGGTTGCCAATTTCTTTAACCGCCCCAAAATCAATGGACAATCTTGCCATCCTGTCGGCGCATGATATTGGCCGGTTTCAGGTCGCGGTGAATGGCATTGTGTTTCTGGACCCATACTAACACTTCCAGGATCTCCCGCAATAGGGCGATCGTCTCTGCTTCACGCCACTGCTTACCCGGAGTAATTTCGTGAGAGAGTTCCTTTCCCTCAATATATTCTTGTACCAAATAGAATTGCTGATTTTCCTCAAAATGAGCCAGCGATGTCTCCCCTTTTGTGCGAGTAGCGCTCCCGGGAGACATCGAAAGTCGCGGGATCTCGTCGTGACTTCCTAACTTTTCCAGCACTGCTGCTTCTCTGTCGAATGCCTTCGACAGTTTCTGCAAGAGAGACGGAGGGAAACTGGATAGCTTGAGTTGCTTGACAACGCAGTGGGGATGACCTGGACGTTGCCATCGGATGCCAGAAAAGTTATCCCGAAAGTTCCCTCTCCCAATTCCCTAAAGATCTCATATCGCCCGCCGATAGTCATGAGTCTGTACCCAGTCTTGGTAGTTGGCCGCAAAATCGGGTGTGGTCAAAACCCGTTGATAAAAATGGGATACCCCAGCCCCCGGATCCCCCCAAACCCCCCTTAAGAAGGGGGCAAATGAAGCCCCCCCGAGTTCCCTGGCTCTGCCTGGGAACGCAAGGGGGGGTTGGGGGGGGGATCCCCTATGCAACAAATGCATGACCACACCCCGCAAAATCTGCCCTTGCTGCGATCCATTTTGCCACAAAAATTGCTTAACTGGAAGCGCTAGTATAGAAGCGCAATGCCAACCGCCAGAAGGCACTCGCTGCCCAAAACAGTCCCAGGGCCAGGGCCAAACTCCCAATCGCCCAGGTAAACTCCCCCCGCGCGAGCATCATCTCAGCGGGGACAGTCGTTAAAAATGCTACCGGAACTACGAAAGTAAAGAAGAAGCGGTAAACAGCAGGATAGGCTACTAGAGGGTATCTCCCCGCTTCTAGCAGACTTCTGAGCACTTCCGTCACATTGTATATTTTCATGAACCAGATGCTAGTAGCTCCCAGCATAAACCACAGGCTGTAGAGGCTGAGAATGCTGCATAAAAGCGGCACAATCGCCAGTAGGTAATTGCTAACACCAAGTTCTAAATGTTCTCCCGCATAAACGATGATAACTAGACCAAAGAACAAATCTGGCAACCCCCACAGGGAAAGGGTGCGGGTGGAAAGCCAGAATTGAGAACTAATCGGCTTCAGGAGTATAAAATCTAGCGTACCTTCCTGTACGTAGTTGACTATATCATTCAGGTTGGGAATGAGGAAGGTAGCAGAAAGGCCCTGAAGTAAAGTAAAAATATCCATGACTATGAGAGCTTCGGCCCAACTCCATCCGTCAAAAGTATAGCCAGTGCGGTAAAATAAGAAGAGCCCAAATAAGCTGCCTGCCAGATTACTCAGGCTGCTGATGGCGGCAATGATAAAGTTGAGTCGGTATTCTAGCACAGCCGCGATCGCGGTTCCCCAGAATAGTCCTAATACTTTCAGATAGCTCATTTTGTGGTAAGTTATTAGTGGTTTGTAGTGAGGACTTTAGTCCTCAACCGCTAGTTGACGAGGCCAGGACTAAAGTCCTTACTACGAACGGACGAGGCCAGGACTAAAGTCCTTACTACGAACGGACGAGGCCAGGACTAAAGTCCTTACTACGAACGGACGAGGCCAGGACTAAAGTCCTTACTACGAACGGACGAGGCCAGGACTAAAGTCCTTACTACGAACGGATAGGAACGGAGGCAATGAATTATCTTAACTTAGAGGAACTGGCAAACCAGTTAGAAAGCAAAAATTCTCGCGATCGCCTGCTAGCATTAGTGGCCCTGCGGGAGGTACCAGCGGAACAAGCCGTGCCTTTAATCAAAAAGGTATTGTACGACGAAATCCTGCCCGTGCGATCGATGGCAATTTTCGCCCTGGGAGTCAAACCCACATCGGAATGCTTTCCCATCCTAGTACAGTTGCTAGAAACAGATTCAGACTACGGCATTCGTGCTGATGCTGCGGGTGCTTTAGGCTACTTAGAAGATGCCAGAGCCTTAGAACCCTTAGTGCGGGCATTATATGAAGACACCAGTTGGTTAGTGCGCTTCAGTGCCGCAGTTTCCCTAGGTAATCTCAAGGATAGCAGAGCCCGTGAAGTTTTAATCCAGGCTCTCGATAGCACGGAAGTAGTGCTCCAACAAGCCGCGATCGCCGCTTTAGGTGAAATAGGCGACATAGAATCAGTCGATCTGCTGCTAGAATTTGCTGGATCTGAAGATTGGTTACTGCGGCAAAGATTAGCTGAAGCCCTCGGCAACCTGCCCATTTCCAAGAGCATTTCTGCCCTCAAATACCTGCAAAAAGATAGCAATATTCCCGTGGCTCAAGCAGCAGCATTTTCTCTCCAGCGCCTGTCGGAGTCGTAGGGCGGGCGACAAGAGCTGCCCGAGACAATTCACAATTGGACAAACTCAAGCTTACCAGTATCAGCATCCAGGTGAACGGGGACACCTACAGGCAAAGCAGCATTAGGGCCATTGTGGCCAAAAGGGAGGTCAGAGACGATCGGCAGGTTGAGATTACTGAGGCGATCGCGCAGGACTTCATCAACAGTAAAACTAGGAATCCCCAGAGGGGACTGACATTGACTAAAACGGCCCAAAGCAAGGCCGCGAACTTGATGTATCGCCCCAGTCATGCGCCATTGAGTCAGACATCTGTCAAGGCGGTAAGGAACCTCAAAAACATCCTCAAAAGCCAAAATCACACCCTCTAGTTGAGGCTGCGCGGGCGTTCCCAAAAGATGAGTCGCCACAGTTAGATTTCCGGGCAACAGCATACCACTAACCCCTAACCGTCCCCCCAACCGCGACCAAACAGAGGTAACAAAGGGCGTCCCTCCACCCAGCCAAATAAGCGATCGCGAGACCACTGTGGTTCGGCGGCCAGGGTCGTTAGTACCGGACCGTGAACGCCAGAAATACCAGCGGAGTATTGACTCCAGAGTAAAGCAGTAATATCAGAAAAGCCAATCAACCATTTAGGATAGCTCTCCCGAAGAGATTCCCCCTGTCCGGGCCAAGTCCAATCTTCCAAAAGTCTGGTGCTACCGTAACACCGTAACCCCCTCTGGCGCAGAGAATAGCGCGACATTCTCTATCCTTGAAGGCATCCAGTAACTGCTGACGGCGGTGGGCGTCCGTACCTGCCAAATAGCCCCATTCTCGAGCAAATTCGGTGCCCAACTCTACCCGATAGCCGCGTTTTTTCCAAATCTCCACACCCTGAAAGAAAGCCATCATATCTCTCAAAGCACCACTAGGAACAATTACCCGCAGTAGATCCCCGGGTTGTAACCATTTAGGAGTTAGCACTTTAGCATTAGTCATCTGGGATCTAAGTATGAAGTCGTAAGCTGGTATCTCGGTGAAATTATCTTTTCCAGTATATCATGGCGGAGGTGGGCGGTGCCCACCCTACGAGTAAGTCCTATCTTCATTTTACATAGCGAGAAAAGCGCTGCAATCTTTCATTTGCTTCTCTCAACTCTGCTTCTACTTGCTGAGGTTGTTTAATTTCCTGTTGCAAACGTTTATTTTGATCCTGAAGCTGTTTTTGCAGCTAGCGCATAATCAGATGAGTCTTGACACGGGCTAAAACCTCTTCAAACTGAAAAGGTTTAGTAATATAGTCTACCCCACCGACATCAAAAGCCATCACCTTGTCCATTGGCTCATCTAGGGCGCTTAAGAAAATTACCGGAATCTCCTTTGTTTGCTCAGATGCTTTCAGTTGTTGACATACTTCATAACCATTCATATCTGGTATCTGAAGATCCAGCAAAATTAAATACGGTGGCTCTAACTGCACTGATTTTAAGCAATCGGCCCGTCGATCGCTTTCCTCACTTCATATCCCTGCTCCAGCAGCATCGTGGATAAAAAACGCAAATTGTTGTATCTTCAACAATCAGTATTTTCTGTTTTTCAATATCAGCTTGATTACTATTCATCTTGTATTTGTTCTGTTAAAGCGACTATCCGATAGAACTCAAAATTATCTACCTTTTCTGCCAAAGCCTGGGCCAGAGTTGCGTGACTTTCAGGTATTTGCTTGATTAGCTGCAACATCCGCCCATCTCTACTCGAGACTACAGCTTTATGAAACTCTGCTATCCAATCAGCAGGCATTATCGATAAGCTGGCAGCCTTCAGGCGATCGCCATCAGATCTTGCTTGAGGCTGACTGCTCATCTCCTGAGACTGATGGCTTTCTTCATAGACATAGCTCGCCCCTACATGTTCAGCTATCTTTGATAAGAGTACCTCTTTCTGGAAAGGCTTGCGCAGAAAATCATAACAACCCAAGCACAGGATCTGATTGCGTTATTCTTCAAAGGCGCTGGCAGTCAAAGCCACGATCGCGGTTTTCTCACCCTCCAAGTGCGCTTTGATCCGTTTGGTCGCCTTATACCCGTCCATCACCGGCATCTGTATATCCATAAAAATCAAGTGCGGCTCCCAAGTGGACCACAAAGCAATGGCTTCTCGACCGTTTTCAGCCTCGCGCACCTCGAACCTCAGCCCCCTGATCATTTTTACTAGCAGCAGGCGGCTGACTTTGACATCGTCCACCACCAGGAGGCGATATTTGGGTTGGTCGGGTGCTAAACCCATTACCTTGCGGGTTGGTGTCGGAGTCTGACTCTGCTGGGGAAAGTCGCGACGCACCTGGATATCAAACTTGAACGTTGTTCCCTTACCCGGCTGACTGGTTACCCCGATCTCTCCGGACATCAGTTCTACGAATTTTTGGCTAATGGGTAAGCCCAAACCCGTTCCTGACTGGGATTTTCGGCCAGTTTCCGTTTGCACAAAAGGGTTAAACAAAGCTCCCAACTCTTCCGGGGCAATGCCTGAATCCGTGTCTGATACCTCCCACTCTTGGGGTCTATAGGCCGTTTCGCCATCCAGGACTGCCTGTTTAGCCAGTTTCTTCCCTTGCTCAAATGGATCGATATCCTTGTCTTGATACTGGGTTTGAGCGACTAAAATTGGTGGAGATGGAAATATGGCAAAACTCTTGGTTGGGCCACCTACGAAGCCCAGGCAAGTAATGCAGCTAACCAGAAGCCATATCGATCGTCCTGAGGACTTGTGCTTGGACTGCCCAGATATCTGAGATTGCTGACGAAAGCAACTAACTGCTTTATCCACTTGCTACGGCTACAATTATTTGCCAACTGGGTATCTCAATCTATCTTATACTTAATTATCCTGAATGAATCAAGAAACCCGGTTTTTACAGAAAACCGGGTTTCTGGGCCAAAGAGTGAATCTGCTCGTAGCTTCATTTCGATGCTCTCATTTTGATCGGTATCAAAGCTTGCTCAGCATCAGATGCTTCTAAAGAGTCCTCCTCTGGCTAGCCAGTAGAAGTTGCTTTACCTTTAGCCAACCATGATGGGATTGTATCACGCCGATTGATCAGATAAATGCTGACCAGAGTGAGGCTGACACCCATCCATTGTAGCTGGCTGAGGACTTCCGACAGCAAGATATTGCCGAACAGCAGGGCAAATACTGGGGTGAGAAAGGTGAGGGCACTCAGACTGGTGAGACTGCCGCTGGAGGCAAAGTAAAAGAATAATCCGTAGGCGATCGCACTACCAAATACTGTCCCATAGGCCAGTGCCATCCAGCCACCCAGGTCCATATGCACCCACTGGCCCGACTCGCAAAGGCCGGAAAGGGCAAACAAGGGCAACCCTCCCAAAATCATATGCCAGCCTGTAGCTGCCACTGGGTCAGCATAGCGACAGACGTAGCGAATCATAATCGTCCCTACTGCCATCGACAGGGCTGATACCAGCATCAGCCACTCTCCATGGGCAAACAACTCCGAGAAACCTATCTGAGATATCTGGCCAGTAAATATACTCCCAATCCACTCCGGCGGCAAGCCGATCGCGCTAATTCCCACTATACCCAGAGCTAATCCTAACCAGCCCCAAAACCCGATCCGCTCTCCAAACAGCCACAGGGCCAATACTGCCACTGCCAGGGGTTGAGAATCAATCATCACCGACCCCAGGCCAGCGCTAGTTCTCACCAACCCTTCTGCCAGAAAGCCTTGAAATATACTCCCATCGACCAGGGCAAATAAGCTAATTGTCAACCATGCCCGCCATCCCTGGGGTTGCGGGTGTCCCATCAGCGCCGCAGCGGCCACTATCAGGATTCCAGCTGGCAGCAAACGCACCCCGGCCATAAACAAGGGCGTGGTATTGTCGATCGTCCCTTTCATCGCTACCATCGCCGTCCCCCATAGGAAAAAGGGCGCGATCAGTAACACTGGCGCCAAGGGGATTCTTGATTCTGTCAATTTTACATACATGCCATGATTCCTTGCCAAATAGATTAATATTTATTATATTATATGTATGATTGTTAAGCTAATGATACAAAAATTTAACCCACAAGGCTGTCGAGCGGGCTTCTGCCGAATTGGGCCCTTTGGCTCTTTTGTCTATAATCGGCTATGATTGATTTTATATGTCAATTTTCAATTTTCCTCGTTCCCTGGCTCCCGCCTGGGAACGTCAATTGCCTATGATTTGGTTTTTTAAGCGCAAGTCCAAGAAACAAATAGCTCGGATTGAAATTACCGGGGCGATCGCCGCTTCCACGAGGAAACAGGTACTAGAAGCGCTGGAGATGGTTGAGGAGAAAAAATTTCCGGCCTTACTGTTGCGGATAGACAGTCCAGGCGGTACAGTAGGAGATTGTCAAGAAATCTACAGCGCCCTGATGCGTCTGCGAGAGAAGGTGAAGATCGTCGCCAGTTTTGGCAATATCTCTGCTTCCGGAGGAGTCTACGTTGGTATGGGGGCTGAATATATCGTGGCCAATCCGGGCACAATCACCGGTAGCATAGGGGTGATTGTGCGGGGAAATAATCTAGAGAGGCTGCTAGAAAAGATCGGCGTTCAATTCCAAACGATCAAATCTGGTCCCTATAAAGACATCTTGGCATTCGATCGGGAAATAACCTCCGCAGAACAGGATATACTGCAACAGTTAATCGATATTAGCTATCAACAATTTGTCGAAACAATAGCTTCGGCCCGCCAACTGGCAGTCGAAACAGTCAAAACTTTTGCCGACGGTCGGATTTTTACGGGTCAGCAAGCTTTAGAATTAGGGGTTGTGGACCGACTGGGCACGGAAGCGGACGCCCGGCAATGGGCAGCAGAACTGGCGGGGTTGGATCCTGTCAAAACTGAGTGCAATACGATCGAGGCACCAAAATCCTTCTGGAGTCGCTTGATATCAGGGGAGAGTAGGGTAAAATCTGATCTGTCGGTGGCTATTGACTGGGTAGAGTGGGAAATGTCTACCAATGGTCTGGCTCTTTGGCTGTATCGACTCTAAGAAGAGGAGGAGAAGCGCGTGGATTGGCGAGTGCGGGCGATTCGCGGGGCAATTACGGTCCCAGAAAATACTATCGAGGCAATCACTCTGGCAGTGACGGAACTACTAGATGAACTGGAAGGAAAAAATCGGATATTCCCAGACCAGATAATCAGCATGACTTTTTCGGTGACTCGCGATCTGGATGCGATTTTCCCGGCAGCGGTTGCCCGCTTGCGTCCCGGATGGGACCAGGTGCCCCTACTGGACGTGCAGCACATGCATGTAGAGTCGGCATTATTACGCTGCATTCGCTTCCTACTTCACGTTAACATGCCAGCCGAGCAGGTGGTTTACCATCCCTATTTGCGCCACGCTCAAAAATTGCGACCGGATTGGCTAGAGGCACAATCAGTGTCCCTCGGGATCGCATCGTTCCCAGGCAGAGCCTGGGAACGCACTACCCGGGGGACGCCAACTCCTCATTTTAATCAATTGTAAGGTGGGCATCGCCCACCCTACATGTTATTGTTTGGCCTGACCGTTCCAGCGAATGCCCAGAAAAATGTCGTACAGAAAGTTCCCCAAATCTTTTGCTTGCAGCAGTCCCAAGGTTTGATGACAGCCTTTAGCATCCAGTAGGGGCTTGACAGCCTGGTAGGCAGGCTGATATTTGTACCAGGGCATGGAGGGCCAGAGGTGATGAACCAGATGGTAATTCTGTCCGCCAATCAGCAGATTCAGCATGGGACTGGGGTAAACTCTGGCATTCTTCCAGCGATCGCGTTCCTGAAAGGGACGATGGGGTAAATAATCGAAAAATAGCCCCAGGACCAGTCCCACCACCCCAGCGGGGACAAACCAGAAGTTAAGAATATACCCGATAAAGCCGTAGTGACAAGCAAGCAAGACGATCGACGCTAGGAAAGCCCGACTCAAAAACCATTCGAGTAACTCGTACTTACGCCACAGCCGACGCTGGAAGAAGTATACTTCATGGTAAAAGAATCTGGCGTTAATCAGCCAGAGGGGACCGCCAGTGGAGACAAAATGATCTGGATCATTTTCAGGGTCGTTGACATGGGCATGATGATGTAGATGTACCCGGGTGAACACCGGAAAGGTAAAACCTAGCATCAGCGCACTGCCATGTCCTAAAATAGCATTCAGCACGCGGTTAGCATGAGCTACATGATGAGAGGCATCGTGAATTACGGTTCCCACCATGTGTAGGGCAACTACGTTCAAGCCAAAGCAGCACCAGTCTGGCCAATTCCAACGCCAGTAGCCGCAGGTGGAGAGCACTACCATTCCTACCGCTACCAGAAACATCAGTAAATTGAGATTGAAGCCGCCAGTTGGACCGAGAAACTCTTTGGGAACCGTCAGGGGCTTGGTCGCCTCCGACATTATTTTATACTCCTGATGATGTATATTATTACTTGGGTAGTATAGGATATTCTTGATAAATTGTAAAGTTTTGTGATGTGAGCTGACAACATCTACAGCTGGCTGCGGTTCGCCCGTGGTTATACGGCCGTCAGCTTAAATCACCAATTAATATCATGTCGGGTTGAATGCACCTGATTAAGCGGCCTTGATTTTTGGCCACCAATGATATAAGGTCAACCCCTCAATTAACTCTTGCTGTTGGAGTAATTGGCGACATCGCTCAACCGGTGTCTTCCACCTCATCAATGCTATTAAACGCTTTGTTGGCTAAAGGTTCATCGATTAATGGCCATAACCGCTCAGCTGGTTGCAACTCTGGTGAATAGGGGGGCAGGGGGAACAGGTGAATCCCTTCAGGCACCTGGAGCTTTTCCGTCATATGCTAGCTAGCCTGGTGGAGAGGGAGAATTACCCGTTTATCTTTGCCAACTTGGAAATGATAGGCAAAGTCTTCGAGCACCGCAGCGAATAGCTGGCTATTCACCTCGGGAAGAAGCCACCAGTATCTCCTGTTTGGGGTTGGACAAAACCGTACAACCACAACCATTCCCGTTTCCAGTTGACCTTGGCAATCGGCACTGAGAGTGCTTCTACCCAGACAGGGCGAGTCACTGGCTGCAATCCGATGGGATGTTCATCTTCTGCCCAAATCTCGACGGTAGCTTCGGAATTGACTGTTGAATCCGTTCCACCTCTACGAGCAGTTTTTTTTGCCATTCAGACTGAACTTCCTCTACCGCCTCAATATGCTCAGGACGCGGCACTCTTAAACGAAACCCCATCGGCTTAAGATCTACCCACCCTTGTTGCCAGCTAATACAGATACCAAAGGCATCCCTCAAGTAGTCACAGACAGAGGCGCCCATTCCAAAGACCTCCATCGGGGGCGAGCCCACAGCAATTGGGCCTGTTGTATATCATCGAGTTTCGAGTGCGATTCGTTCTAGCCTAACGTGGTCAAACACGGAACGCTGGTCTAGGAAACTAGAAACTCTGGATGGGGTCGAGCCGGGAATCGCTTCCCGACCCTCCCTTGAGGAACCGGACTTGCGATTTTCACCGCATCCGGCTACTGGGTACTAGGCCCTTTTCATAGGTAGACTTAATAGGAATTACTTCCGTTAGCCCTTGCCGCCTATCTTTTCTTCCCTTTCCTGGTTTAGCGAGTGGTTGTTCTGATAACCGTTAGTATCACCATTTTCAAGTCAGTTTTACCAGTTATCCATACCTTATCCTCCACTTGCGTTTCGGATTAGTTCCGTGGCTTTTTAGGATTACTCATTCCAGCAGCTTCCTAGTATCACCGACCCACGTCAGCGCTGGCTACCCAGCATCATCTACATTACTGTAGATGTTATCCCAGGAATTACCCCGGGCATTCGCTTCTTGGGCCATCCCTCCCCCCGTGGCTTGCGCTTAACATCTAACTTGTCCTGATGGACAGCACACGAGAGGTTACTTCGTTCCCTAACAACATTTCGCGATACCTTTAGGTCCACACTATACCCCGGGAGCTATTTGAGTACTATATTAGCCAGAGTCTAAAACTAATACTAGCTACCATTTCCTTTTTAGGCCAGCGCATATAGCCTTATTTCGCTGGTTCCTTATAACGAGGCTTGCACATGTTTGCCTGCTCTAACCTTGGATATCTTTCCTAGCGGCGTCACCGGCTTAGGCTGCCAGTTATCCTACATTTGAGTCCTCGCTTAGCACCACGATGATGTCGCTTCGTAGCACCGAGGACCGGTGTCACCCCCGTACCTGGGGGGAGGGGAATTTAACCCCCATGCGGTCAGAGTTCCCGGCTAATGAAACCGGGCTAGCGTTCCGTGTTTGACCACGTTAGGCTAGAACGAATCGCACAGTACTCATGAGGGTTAGATTCCCGTGCGATGAGTTCCAGCCTAACGTAGTCATATACGGAACGCTGGCCTAGGAAACTAGGAACTCTGGTAATCATGGGGGTTTAATTCCCCCTCCCCAGGTACAGGGGTAACACCGGTTGGAGGCGCTGCGAAATAACATCGTCGTGGTGCTAAGCGAGGACTCAAATGTAGGATAGCTGGCAGCCCAAGCCAGTGAGGACGCTAGGAAAGATGTCCATGGCTAGAACAAGCGAACCTATGTAAACCTCGTTAAACCCAACCAGCGAAATAAGGCTTAATGCGCTGGAACAAAAGTTAATGCAGTTAGTGTTAATTAGGGAATTGGCTAACATTGTACCCAAATAACTGCCGGGGAAAAGTAGGGGCCTAAAGGCATCGTGAAATGATACCAGGGAACGAAGTAACCCTTCGTGTGCTGTCCTAAAGGACCAGTCAGATGTGAAGCGCAAGCCGCGAGTGGGAAAGATGGCCTAAGAAGCAAATGCCCGGAGTAATGCCTGGGATATGCAGACGTAGGTCGGTGATAGTTGGAAGTCTTGGGTAAAAGTAGCCCTAAATATGCCTACAGCTCGGGGGAAACCTGTCAGAGATGGATAAGCTCAAGGGGCCAAATCTCATGAGACGAGGGACAACGGGAGTAATCCCGAAGTTACCTACCAGTGACAAGGACCAACTACCCAGTAGCCGTGTGCGGTGAAAGTCGCATGCACGGTTCCGAACGGGAGGGTTGTCCCGCGAGGGACAGCTCGACCCCTAATTCTCCCCAGGCACGGGGGTAACACCGGTTGGAGGTGCTGCGGAGTAACATCGCCGTGGTGCTAAGCGAGAACTTAAATGTAGGATAGCTGATAGCCTAAATCGGCGACGCCGCGCTTGTTAGATGTCCAAGGTCAGAATAAGCGAATTCATGAAATGATACTAGGGAACGAAGTAACCTCTCATGAGCTGTCCTCATTTGGACAAGTTAGATGTAAAACGGAAGCCATGAGGGGAGAGATGGCCCAAGAAGCAAAAGCCTGGGGTAATTCCTATGGATACGCTGACGTGGGTCGGTGATAGATAGAGTCTTTGGGTGAAAGTAACCTTAATGTTTTAGATCAGGAGAAATCCTAGATAATGAATGTTGGACTAAAGACCTGACCGGGTAAAACTTGGAGAACCTAGTAAATTAGGTAAATGTTAGTAAAGAGCGGTTAAAATGGGTTGGTACTGTTATCCCCCGCGAACCTTCCGGAGTTAGGCATATATGTAGTCTGAGACTAACCATAAGGGGTGAAATTGCATGAAGAAAGGGACAAAGGGAGTAATTCTGAGTAATTATACTTAGGACAAAGGCTATCTACCCAGTAGCCGTGTGCGGTGAAAGTCGCTCTTCAGGTTCCGAAAGGGAGGGTTGGGAGGTGACTCCTAGCTCGACCCCAACTCTGCTTTCCCCAGCATTGTGACGCCGTAAATCTCCCAACGCAGCTACAAGAAATGCGGTTGTAACTACGAACCAGCTCGTAAATCCAATCCCGACTGTAGCCCGTCACCGCTGCTACTTCCTCTCGGGGTCGGCCTTGGGCTAATAACCAGATGATTTGATAATGTGAGCGCTCAATCGGATGAGAAGTCTGACGGTAGCGTTGTTCCAATTCCTCAACTGTGAGATGGGAGAAAATACTGATGCGTTTGGGCATTACCAGTGTACCAGGAGGGGACTATTCTATATTAGGTGCATTCAACCCGACATGATATAACAATTAAGATAAGCCAAATCTTGTCGGAGACATCTGAGGGATAAAGTCATCGGGAACTCCGCCAGCCATATGGTTAGCAAATCTCTGGGCAATGGGTGGCACAAATACCATTGGATAAGTGAAACTGGAGAAGACATGAATGCCTATCATCCCAGGAATAGGACCAACGGAAGGCAGCATATCCCCACTAAAGGCGACTAAGCAGCTGTGCCAAGTTCCTGCTAGCTGTCCTAAAGCTGGTAAAATCTTCCCTACATGGGTACGAATAGCGGCTTCACTGGCAGCTGAGTCTACTTTAGCCTCCGGGTCAGTCAATACTCGACTCATCTGACCTAACCTGATACTACCATCAAGGAACTGAACTGCACCAGGATCGAGAATTGGTGGTACGGGTTCGTGCCCCGGGTAGTCCCACAAGCTGTCAACTTCGCAGGCTTTGGCTTCTAAGCCATACCGCTGTAAATTAACTGGCATTACAATTGTTCTCAGCTGAATCGGGACAGGTGCAATCTCAATCAGTTCGGCGTGGGTGAAATACAATCGTACTGAAATCCCAGCAACTTTTAGCATCCGGCGCGAAAAACCACCAGCACAGATAACGGTATTGGCACTGTAATAGCTTCCCCTATCTGTAATTACCCCAGTGATGCGACTTCCATCTCTTACTAAGTCCCGCACTTTAGTAATTTCCATCGCGCCGCCATTTCTTCTCATTGCTTCCCAGTAGCCTTTGGCCGTTGCTTGGGGATTGATGTGACCAATCTTGACAGTTAAAGCACCACTAATTGCATCTGGATTTAGCAGCGGTTCCCAGCTACAAGCTTCTGCAGTAGATAGTAACTGTGGTTTGATGGCACAGTGCTCATATTCAGCGAGAACAGCTTGGGGGTTATCATCCCTGTCAATGGTTAAGAGCAAGTCTAACTCGCGGAACTCGGTATCAGCGCCTAATTCTGCTGAGAGGATCTGATGACGTTCTTTTCCTTCAAGACATAGTTGCCTGGTAATATCAGAAGTACCAGACCAGTAAGCAAGAGTTCCATAACTATAACGAGTGGCATTTTCAGGTGTTGCCTGTTGTTCTATTAGCAGTACATAAAAGCCTTTTTTCACGAGTTCGTATCCTAGGGCCGCACCAGTAATGCCTGCACCGACCACGATCCAATCGTAAGTTTTCATATAAGTTTTTATAGTTGCTACCACTTTTGATCGTAATTAGTCACCAGTATCACTTGACTGCGGTGTCTCCTGGGAGCTCGATGTCCCCCCTCCAGGAGACACGGCGGAGACATCGTAGTCGCACATGCATAGGAGACACCGCAGCGTGATATAAAATTATCACGCATGTCAAGTGATACTGCGTGCGGGTGTGGCAATGACACCCTGAGATTATAGCACGGCGGCAACCCGCAGAATTAAGGCGCTGTGTCTCCCGAAAGACACAGTAGGGGCGATGATAATGTCAACTTTGTCGAAAACTTCTCGCAGGCGATCGCGATACCAGGTACGAAACCGCTGGGCTTGAATATACCAGCTAGCGGGAATGGGGGCGTGATGCAAAAGTCTGCTAAATGCAGATTAGCACCTTCACTAGCAGTAATTATATAAGCTGCCGCCCGGGCCCGGGCAGATCTTTGAACAGGTACGAAAATCAACCACCTGGACCTTTGACGCCCAAAGCAGTAGCTGCTCACTGCTGTCATGACTTCGGGTTGCGCGGCGAAAATATGAGTCTGCACTGCCATGGGAATACCTTCAATGCCCTGGGATGATTGGGGTAACACTGGGTTACCAGGGATATCTCTACAAACCGGATCTCTAGGATCTGGTCCTGGCAGCGCATCAAAAGCGGTAGCAATATCCCGGACCGATCGGGCAAAGGGTCCAATCTGGTCTAAATTACTAGAAAGTAGCATAGTCCCAGCCCGTGACGGGCGTCCGTAGGTAGGTTTGAACCATAAATGCTGCACAAAGCAGCTGGGACGCGGATGGAACCATTAGTATCGGAACCAAGAGTCAGAGGTACTAACCCAGCTGCTACCGCCGCCGCCGTTCGCGTAGCGTGGCGTAAGCCATATTGCCCGAGGAACTTCCGGCTATTCTAGTAAGTAGTCAGACAAAATTAATTACATAGTTTTCACCAAATTATTTGATATTTTTTTCAACAGATGCAACTAATTTTTTCCAGCAAGAATAAGCATCTATTTCCAGCCATTCGTATTTAATAAACTGCCACAAAATTTCAATGAAATTAAACTGAGGGGAATAAGTAGGGAGGAGAAAAAGTGTAATATTGCGTTCTTGCCATTCTTCAAGTTTATCTTTAATAGCATTACTAGTATGAACAAGCGATGATGCATGGTCTGCGACAATCACTGTCAGCTTTTCCATCTTCCTAGGGAAAAACGCATCAATACGAGCAATAACTACATCGGAATTAATACTTTGAGTATATCTATAAGATTCTAATTGATTGTGTCCATAATTCTCAATACATTTAATCTGCGACTACGACTTAAGTCAATAGTCCGGACAATTTTGAGAATAATTTTTATAATTCACTGTTGTTAATATCCAGTCATCGTTATACATATGTAACACTCCTGGGATAGTCTCGGAGAGTCTTCTAGTCTTACTGATGGAAACAGTAGGCCATTTTTACAAACCCCTTGCCAGGTTTTTGACCATTGATAACCACCATTTTCGTGGCTGTTAGCCGTTGTTAACTACACTCTCCCCCTCGTCGGTACTGCCATTTGTCAACCTAGCGCTGCGCGCACACGGCTACGCCTGCGCGATCGCACTACCCCGATGTGCTCTGCGCGCTCGATGTCCCTGGGGTGGTGCTTCTAGCGCTCCCGGGGGATATTGTATTCGCTCTGCGCAGAGCACATCGCAGAGACATCGTTGTGCAATTGGGGTTACACTCCTTGCAGCGAACTGCTCGCTGCTGTGAGGCTAACCGAGATGTCTCCTGTGTGCCGTATGGACCCTGGGACAAGAGCACTGGCAGAGATATCGAAAAGTAAGAAGTGCATCGGACCACAGAAAAGAAGGGGAAGGTTTTATCGATGCTACAGGCTACGCTGGTAAGGTCGATAAAACTTTTCTCAGTCGCTTTCAGTTCCTTAAGACCCGCATTGGACGGCGTCTAGCAGGAGAGAGCGATTTCTTTTGGATATTGACAATAAGATGCGATCGCATTTCGGCAGAGGCGCCCTTGTTCCAGATTGAATTCATTTTCCGCTCGGGGGCGTCAGTTTACTGGGCTTGCCCATTGTCAGGCACCCTCACGACTAAGCAGGAGATTCTCATGTCGATGTCTCCTGTGTGCCGTATGGACCCTGGGACAAGAGTAAGGGGCAGTGATATCTTTCACGGCCAGTCCGGAAAGCCAAAACGGCAAGACAACAGTCAAGGGCCAGCAACCTGTGTCCCAAGACATGCATGAGATACTATCGTCTCATGCATGTCTTGGGACACAGTCACGGAGTATAGTTTCGAATCTTGCCTTTTCTAAAGGCGCTTCACAGAGCGTATGCATGAACTTATTTATTTCCTTGGCTCCTCCAAGGAAAGATTAAGTCTCACAAAGATGTCTCCCCAACAGTTGTGCTTTTAGCGCGCTGCCGAAACGTGGGTAGTGCTCAACCGCGCTCCCACGTTTCGGCAACTCCAGGAGACTTCGAAGGAACTACCAGAACCTGCTTGCCTACGGGGCCATAGCCTCCTAATTTTGTCCGGAGTATTGTCAAGGAGAGTGATTTTGTCCGGAGTATTGTCAAAGAGAGTGATTGCACTTTCTACATCATTGAGCCATAACAATGCTTCCGCTCTCTTCAAGAGTTTAATCGAACTTTCTAATTTTTAGGGATTTTCTATGAGATGATTCCAGTCTAATATCTCGCAACGTTGCGTTTCATTGCTGATTTAACTTTCATATATTCCAAATACTATTATGATTATATCCTAAACAAATAATGGGCTTTGATAATGGCTGTTCATTTACCCACTGTACTAATTTTTTATTTTCGTGAAAAAATGCTTCAACGCTATGGTTGTGCAGGTTAACGGTTTTATAATCTCTCTATTCACAGGGTTGACATGACTGGTGTACGCAGTCGTACTTTTCCACTGTCAATACTCATCTCTTTTTTCACTTGACTGCGGTAAGGAAAATTCCTGGCGCTGAACTAATCGTTGTTGAGTGCTATGTTCAACAGTAATTCCTGTTAATATAATAATATCTTGTTCGGCCCTAGGATTCATTGGCACTTAATAATAAGCAACACTTCTCTAAATCCGGACTGAGAAGAGTGTTTTTTTAACTTGTAGTTTCTCTGCTTGTTTTTCGGGAATTTTCAAGTTGCTAATAATTCTTTTCACAATTCGGGTACGTCCCGCAGTTGTTTCTGTTTTGGCTTGAATGTTATACCTGATAATGAACTTTTACTATACTATGTTAACCCAGTTCCGTAAAGAAGAGGGATAAATATCCGAAAACTGTTCGAGAATTCGCAAATCTTCTCTCATGTTCTAGCGTAAGCATTTATGCTCATTGCCTGGTATGCACCCTGCGCATCGCACATCGCTGAGATATCGTAGTCGCACAAAAGGGGAGGCATCGTACTCGCACATGCATAGGAGACACCGCTGGCTCATTTCCCGCTGCTACCGCCTGATCGATTGCCTCGGCAGCCGCAATTGCTGTATCGTTAGTGATGGCGGTAAGGCTGTTGAGTGTTTTATTATTGGTAGCAATGCGCCACAAAGCAGGGGTTCGTAGTAAGCACTTTAGTGCTTGCCTGGGTTCTACGTGAAGACACATTTTACGGCTTGCCTGGGGGTGGAGACCCATTGATTGTAGAATATACTAACTCAAATGAGGATTGAAAGCAAACGGATCCTGACAATGATTAATCTTTCGTCAGCAATTATCACCACAGCGATTTCAAGTTAAAAATTATTTCTTCAAAATGAAATTTTTACAACTGACAACTAACCACTGACAATTAACGACTGACAACTGACAACAAAAATCATGCATTGGAGTCGAGTAAAGTTTGCAAGGTAGCGATAAGGTTGTTTAAATCTAAAGGCTTACTCAAATAAGCAGCGGCTTCAGCAGCAAAACAAGGATCGCGAGGGTGCATCTCCTTAAAAATCATGCATTGGAGTCGAGTAAAGTTTGCAAGGTAGCGATAAGGTTGTTTAAATCTAAAGGCTTACTCAAATAAGCAGCGGCTTCAGCAGCAAAACAAGGATCGCGAGGGTGCATCTCCTTCGCTAAGTACAAATACTGAGATTTCAGAGAGAGGCTTTGAGGATAATCTATAAAAGCACTTTTCATCTTGGTAGTAGTCATGAACCCAGAAATCCAAGCCCAATTGAAGCCTATGCTCAAGCCCGGAAGCGGGCCGACTCCATGAGCAAGCTTTGGCTACCGTACCGGAGCAACTCACACCGGAGCAACTTACCACTCTTGAAGGTATCGAAGCCACGGTCCGCTCTCTTGTTCTCCAATATGTCAGCTCTGAAATCGCCCTTTTTTGATCGCCAAGGAGAGCGGGACAAGCGCAGGACACTTTAGCACTGTCAAGAGCTTTGTAGGGGAACTGAAGCTCACCAGTCAGCAAGCACAGTATTTTGAGGTCAAAGCCTATAGTCAGTGGAGTCCTTACCTAAAGTAATGTTGCCTAGAGTTGAGTGGGAACTCATCTGATGAACAATTGGCAAGGCAAATCAAGTTACTGACGGGGATGAAAGTCGGATCGAGGGACACGGCAGCGACTGGTGCAGCGTGATGATTTTCCCGAAGGGCAAGCGTCACACCCCGTGCAGGCATTAACTGCGGATGGATCAGGGCAAGTCGAATCAACAGTAGGCCGAGGGGCAAGGGTGAAGTTATCTGGAGCACAGTGGAAGGAGGAGAATGTCTCCCAGGTGTTACGACATTGTTGTGCTTGCTTGAACGGAGTTTTTACAGCACTCACTATGAGTAATAATACTTACCTAACTACTGGGATGCACCCGATCGCGATCGCCTGGCATGGCCATTGCGGTAATAGCCACTACAGGCACCTGTTGCCAGACAGAGTGAGCTTTCAGTTGACGGATAAGCTCCAATCCATCCACCTCTGGCAGCTGGATATCCATTAAAATTAAGTCAGGCAAAGTTGGCGGCGTCACTAGGGGAGAGGAGATGGCCGACAGCATCGATCTACCGTCACAGATCAGCTCAACTACGTAACCGGACAACTTCAGCATTTCCGAAATCAAAGCTTGATTATAGGGTTGGTCTTCTACCACCAAAACCCGCTGAGCATCGACAAACTCCTGCTTGGGTTGTTTAGTAGCATTTTGACCTTCTGTTGCCTAGGACTGAGACTTTAATGAGTGCCGCGTTTCTGTCAAAGGCAACCAGACACGAAAAATACTGCCAACTCCTTCAGTAGACTGGAAAGAGACAGTCCTCCCATGCAGTTCCGCCAGTCGTTTTGTGAGTGCCAACCCCAGTCCCGTGCCGTTATGACGCCTAGTTAAAGAAGAATCAACCTGTTGGAAAGGATGAAACAGCAAATGCCACTTAGACTCAGGAATGCCAATGCCAGAATCTTCTACCTCCAAACACAGGTAAGGAGTGCTAGCATTGATCACAGAGCGATCGGGGCGATAGTCACTCACAATCTGACTACCATAAGCGAGACGTACAACTAGCTTCACAGATCCAGCGGACGGCGTAAACTTGACCGCATTAGAGAGCAAATTAATCAAAATCTGGCGGGTACGGCGCTCATCCACCTTGTCTAGAGGATAGTCCACTTCTACAGAAAGGGTCAGTCGCTTTTTATCCGCCCGGGGCTGAATCATTGCTAGACAATTATGACAGAGAGCATGAACTGAAACCATATGCAAGTCCAGTTGAGTCTTACCCGCTTCAATCTTCGATAAATCCAGAATATCGTTAATTAGATCCAAAAGGTGCTTACCGCTATTATAGATTGCCGTTGCATAATTCATCTGGCTTTCTGTCAAATTTGCACCTTGTCGCAGCAGCAAATCAGAAAAGCCCAGAATACTATTGAGGGGAGTCCGCAGTTCGTGGGACATGGACGCCAGAAACTCCGACTTCAACTGAGAAGCACGCTCTAAATATTCATTTATTCGACGCGGATTATTTCGAGCTTGAGCGTGTTCAATTGCCACACTCTGGGTACGATAAGCTGCTAATAGCATATTTTGGTGCGGTGCTTTCTGAAGTTTATGTAGCGATCGCGACTCCAGGGTCAAGACACCAATAATTTTACCATCCGTAGCAGGGATAGGAAATATGCCCAGCTGACCAATACCCGGATGGCGAAATGCTGCTACGGCTTGCGGGTGCTTGTAATAATCCTCAACAAATAGGGTTTGCCAGTTTCCACCACTGACCACAGTAGCCCTTCCCCGTAGGAGATCCCCTGATTCAGCATCTCGGACATAGAAGCGATCGCAGGGGGGCCGTAGGTAGCAACAAACTGACTGGAAAATTGATTACATAGAGCTGCTGCTTGCCGTTTTTTTTCCTCACCATTGATTACTTTTACATCTCCGAACGCAGCATTCATCGCCGACATCAGGTAGTTGAGAGCAAATTGAGTAATTTCCTGTAGGTCTTCGGAATTTTGCATTCGTTCATTTAGCCCTAATAAAAATCTCAGCCGCTTCACTTCTGCGTTTAAGTTAGCTTGCATCCAGGCACCATCCAACAGAGCTTGCCTATCTCTGGTAACATCACGAAAAGTAAATAGACGCCCTCCATTGGATGTCACAGTAGTAGACACTTCCAAGTAAACCCCATTAGCTTGCTCCACATCCAAGACCAGGCTCTCTAAGATAGCTGTTTCCATGATTTCCCCTAACTGCTTATACTGCGCTCTCGACCAGTATCCCCTGTTCTACCACAGGGGCAAACACTTCCGTAAAATGAGGTTTTTCTCTCAGCTCTGAAATCGAAATTCCCCACATCTGTGCTAATTTATGATTGAAAAACACCAAGTGCTGCGACTTATCAAATAGGGCGATCGCATTATCCACTTGAGACAGGATCAACTCCTGTTCTTCCCTTAACTGTTGTATATCCATCTTTTTGCTAATTGTTCATTGCTAATTGTTCATTGCTAATTGTTCATTGCCCAATCACCATTGACCATTACCCAAGAGTCATCACATCGGATGGACTACTCTAACTCCGGGCACTATTGCGATTGGATATGTGGCATTATATCATTCAGCGGTGTCTCCCCTGCGAGTTCGGTGTCTCCCCTCGTTCCCACGGCTCTGCCTGGGAACGTGTTTAAGGCGCTCCCGGGAGACACGGAAAGGCCCCGGCTAGCAATCCCCGCCCTGTATGGGATGAAGAGCGCTCCGGCGTTGTCGGGGAGATTGCTTCTCTTGTCTGATCGCGGCGATCCCTATAATGTCGGTTTGGGCCCCCCCTCGCGCAGGACAGGTTATTAACCGAGAAGTATTGGGTGGGACTGCCTGAGTAAGCTAAGCGTAAAAATTAAAAATTAAAAATTAAAAATTGACCACTGACTACTGTCCTCTGAGTACTGACCACTCACCAAAATCCTGATAAAGTTTCAGTGTAAGCTGTTGCTTTCAAAAATACCGCTGTCCACCAACCATGCCTAAGACCAAGACAAAAACTCAAACCAAAGACAAAATAAATCTGGACGATGCGCAATATTACTTCAACCGAGAACTCAGCTGGCTAGAGTTTAACAACCGAGTATTGCACGAAGCCCTGGATGAGCGGACACCACTGCTAGAGCGTCTCAAGTTTCTGGCCATATTCAGCAACAACCTAGATGAATTCTTTATGGTGCGCGTGGCCGGTTTGAAGAAACAGGTAGAAGCAAAAGTGAATAAGCTGACCCCCGATGGACGCACGCCCACTGAACAGCTAAACCAGATTAACCAGCGGCTGCACCCGCTAGTTAGGCAACAGCACCAGCACTTCCAGCAAATTCTCAGACCCCTGTTAGCGGCAGAAGGAATCCATCTTCTGGACTATATAGACCTCAACCAAGAGCAACGAATTTATCTGCAAAACTATTTTGAGCAGCAAATCTTTCCCGTGCTCACTCCTCTAGCCGTTGACCCCAGCCATCCCTTTCCCTACATTTCTAACCGCAGTCTGAATCTGGCCGTAGTAGTGGTTGACCCGGAAACTGGTGCAGAACATTTCGCCCGGATCAAAGTCCCCAAAGTCTTACCCCGATTTGTGCCCCTATCAGAAGAGTTACAGTTCGAGTCCGAAAACAGCCCCGCTTTCTGGACTGGCGTTGCCTTGGAACAGGTGATTGCCCATAATCTGGAACCTTTATTTCCAGGGATGAAAATTCAGAAGTATTATCCTTTTCGGATTACTAGAGATGCTGACCTGTCCGTACAAGAAGATGAAGCCGACGATCTGCTGCTGGCCATTGAGCAGGAATTACGCAAACGCCGCATTGGTGGGGACGTCGTCCGGATGGAAATGCAAGTTAATTCATCGGATCTGGTGCGTGAAGTGCTGATGCGGGAGATGCGCTTGGCAGAGATTGATGTCTACGAAGTTGAAGGCTTGCTGGGGTTAGGGGATTTAATCAGCTTTATGGCACTGCCTCTGCCAGAATTGAAGGACTTCGTGTGGACTCCCGTTGTGCCTGCTCGCTTGCAACGCCTTCCTAACCCGGAGACAGGGTCTTTCCCCATAGAGACGGAAGGCGCCGAAGAATTTTTCGCCACCATCCGCAAGCAGGATTTGCTGGTTCACCTTCCCTATCATTCTTTTGCCGCTACTATCGAGCGTTTGATCACTCAGGCGGCTCACGACCCTCAGGTACTGGCAATCAAAATGACCCTCTACCGCACCTCTGGGGATTCACCTATTATTAATGCCTTGATTGCCGCAGCCGAAAATGATAAGCAGGTGGCTGTTTTGGTGGAACTCAAGGCCCGCTTTGATGAAGAAAACAATATTAACTGGGCCCGGAAGTTAGAAAACTCAGGGGTGCATGTCGTCTATGGTCTGGTGGGCTTGAAGACTCACACCAAAATTGCCATGGTGGTGCGCCGGGAGTCAGATGGCATTCGTCGCTACGTTCACGTTGGCACGGGTAACTACAATCCCAAAACGGCAAAGCTTTATACGGATTTAGGCTTGTTGACCTGTCGTCCAGAGTTGGGAGCGGATTTAACCGATTTGTTTAACTATTTAACCGGTTACTCGCGGCGGCGGTCTTACCGCAAGCTATTGGTTGCCCCAGTCAGCTTGCGATCGCGCATGCTAGAGCTAATTCGCCGCGAGATCGAACATTGCCGCAACGGTTCTCATGCTCGCATTGTCGCCAAAATGAACTCCCTAGTAGACCAAGAAATGATTGCCGCCCTCTACGAAGCCTCCCAAGCTGGCGTCCAAATCGACTTAATCCTGCGGGGAATTTGCTGTTTGCAACCTGGGGTGGAAGGCGTTAGCGAAAATATCAGCGTCGTCAGCATTGTCGGTCACTTTTTAGAACACTCGCGGATTTTTTACTTCCATAACCAAGGTCAGGACGAAGTTTATCTTGGTAGTGCTGACTGGATGCCCCGCAATTTAGACCGGCGAGTAGAAGCCGTCACCCTAGTAGAAGATCCAGATCTTGTCAAAGACCTGCAAGAGATACTCGGGATTATGCTAGCTGATAACCGCCAAGCCTGGGACCTACAGCCAGACGGCACTTACATCCAGCGCCATGCAGAGGACAATGCCAGGGACCAGAGTTGCCAAGCCATCTTCATGGCGATGGCTAATGCTGAGTCTAGTGCTTAGCTTGCTTCTGAAGGAAACGTACGCTTAAATTCGTCAATCAGCTCGTCAATTTCCTCCAATGCCTGATTGACATCAATCCTCATCGTTCCCAGGTCTGGTTTCTCTAGTAGCTGCACCAAGGCTTCCCGTTTGCTGGCGATCGCCCTAATCTTGTCTCTAATACTCTGACGGTCCATTGACTGCTCCCTTTGCCTACTCACTTCTGTCATCAATTGTCACATGTCTATGCCTTACTGGAAAAAAGGATAACTTTTGGCGTTTGGGGACTTGCTCCGGTGTCTCCTGGGAGCGCTAAGAATGATAGCTTATGGGTCGAGGGCGTGATATGCTATGGCTGCGCCACGCTACGCGACCGGCAAAATCGATAAAGGTCTGACGCCCCTGCCCATCCCGCGTTCCGTGCCCGATCGCCAACAGCGGGCGTTGCAGCGGTAGTGGCGGTAATTCTATTAGCGGTTTTGGGTTATCCTGAGTTGTGAGTTGTTGCATTAATACCATTTTCCCGTGCGAGGCAGGAAATTTAGTTTACAAGTAACAGCTAGGTATTCTGGCTGAGGATTTTTCCTTTACAGTTACCGCATAGCCCCTGACTTACACCGGTGTTTCCCTAGTCTGCCACAATTTGCGGGTGCTTTGATATCTTAGCCCATTCTGCTGCTGCTGACTTTTGACGTTTTTTATGGGAGGCCGATCGCCACCTGCCTCTGACATGATATAATACCATAAACTAACATATCCGATCTAATTATGCAACAATCTCCCTCCCGCAAGAACATTCCGCCCAAAGTTAGCAGCCTACTCCGTAATAAGTCGGAAGTAGCGGAATATCTCTGCATGTATTAGATGGCGATCGAAAAGAGACGCCTCAAGCAAGAACTGGACAACCTAGATTTACGCCGCGAACAGATTAACCAGCGCCTCTCCATCCTAGATGGGGAGATGAGTGAGATTATCAACAGCACTAATTTCCAACTCGAAAACCCGGAAGCAACTCCACAAACGGGGGCGACCTCTCGCGGAGATCGAGTTCAGAAAATACGGAGTAAACCGACTCAGAAACCCCAAGATTCTCAGTCAGATCAGTTTCGTTCCTACTAGAATATTAAATTTTCCTGTAGTTCGTCGTCAGTAGTAGGATGGGTTAGGCGCACAATCATCTCTATTCGTAACTATATCTTATGTTTTTTTGCGCCGTAACCCATCGCCAGCGCTTACTGTTCAAACACTTCCGAGGGGAGGATGCGTTACCCTTAAATTCTGGTTGGGTTTGCTTCGTCAACCCAACCTACATCTAATCATTATCTGTTTCCCTTGCTTCCATACCCTTAAATTGTTGTTGGGTTTGCTTCGTCAACCCAACCTACATCTAATCGTTATCTGTTTCGCTATCCTCCATTTCCTGAATTGCCAGCAACAACTCTTCCTCTTGTTCTTCAAAATCCTCCTCAGATATTTCTCCCATGTCAAAAGCTAACTGGAGTGCTAACAATCGCTTATGTAAATTTTTTTTATCGTCCAATTCCGCATTCGCACGTTCCAGGATTTGCTCTCCAATCCACGCAACACCCTCGATCGGGCCCATCAGCGGTAAAGTCAGTAAACGTAAAAGCATATTCTTCTATTTATTCTAGTTGGGCAAAGTTAAAAGGAGCGGTAAAATTATTATAGCGAATCCGCAAGCGCCCGTCAAATTTATGGTCTAATGCTTCTACTGAGTCTGAGAATTTCTCCTCACCATCCCAAGGGATTAGATAGGCAGCATTATAAATCATTTTCTCCATTAACGTGTCATTTTCCACCACATCTACTGCCAAGGGATTTAATGTCCCTTCAAATACCTCAATGATGCCCTCCTGTCGCGAGCGCATTTCTTTTTCCAGGGTTTGCCCGATCGCGATCGTCTCATCTACGCTAATCACCTTTCCGGACAGACTATCCCGTTTTTCCCTCAATTCCTGATTTTCTGCCAACAGCATTTGTAACTCAGCATCAGGATCCCAGAAAATTTTAATTCCCACCTCTCGGCGTCCATCTAATTTAGCAAACAGTCGTTGTAACCCTTCACCTTGAGTCCTTGTCAACTGTTGACTCACCGTTTCCCAATCTTCTACGACCAGTCCAAATTGCAAAGGTAAAAGCGTCCGATAACCCGCCTGCATCGCCAACTCTAACACCTTTTCATGACCCAGCAAATTGCGGCGACTAGCTAAATACTTTTCTTTTAATGCTTCTGAGTACAAAAAACAAAGCCATCTACGGACTCAGTCCTTACCGGTTGTTCATCTAAACCTTGTAACTCCAAGTCAACTGGACCCGGAGGTGGAAAAATTCCGTATAG
Source organism: uncultured Hormoscilla sp. (assembly GCA_963921275.4). Taxonomy (GTDB): domain Bacteria; phylum Cyanobacteriota; class Cyanobacteriia; order Cyanobacteriales; family Desertifilaceae; genus Hormoscilla. The sequence continues at coordinate 2,280,813 of OZ001293.3, forward strand.
ATAGATGCCATAGCATACCATTTTCAATTTGCAATCTAGGAACGGGGAATTCGTTGAGATGTTAAAAGCAATCTTAACCGCAGGTGAATCAAATTTATATCTGCCAACCCCACATCGACATCACCATCGACCACTATACCAGTGTCTAGTAGTTGGTCTAGCAATTCTAAAATCGAAGCATTTTCCGAGGTTTCCCCTGGATAGTAGCCTGATTTAGGCAGCAAACTACCGATTTCTCCCAAATCAACGTTCAATTCTGCGAGGTCGATGTCAAACACCTCACATAATTGTAACACTTGTGCTTCCAACTGGCGCAAACTCTCAGCAGCGCGGTCTATTTCTGCCTCACTGAGATTTCCCGCTTCCATGCGGCGTATCACCTGCGCTTCCATCAACTGACGTACAAGTTCCACTATTGTGAGTAGCAACTGTGCTAAACCGGCATCCCTGTATGAACAAAACCATCTATTAATGCTAATAATTGAGCTTCTGGATGGCCGAGATAGTAACCGATGGTCAGATAAACATCTCCTAATGATAGAGTTGAGTATCGCTGAACGATTGACTCGGGAGACGCTCCATCCTGGAAAGCTTGAATCACTATTTCTAATAAAACTCTTGAGATTCCTACTCTAATCGCCCCGGTTTCGTCTTCCCGTAGGGGGAGTGGGAGGGTTTTCGGTTCTAAAACTACACTCATAATTTACCTCTTAATTTTTTTACCATTTTTACAAGCTGGTCTTATAACAATATTACCCTGATTTCATCGCCTTTTCCACCTTCTCAACTGTGCGATCGCTAGTGCTGTCACCGGTGGTGCGCTCGTCGATTCAGTATTTATAGTCGCTTTCAAGCAGTTCTAGACCGACAGCCTCAAACAAATTTTCCAGTTTACTGCGGTAAATCGGTTTCTTGCATTTCAATATTTTCGAGACTGTATCTTTCGAGACTGTATTGGGAGCTAAAGGGTCTGCACCGGTTCCTCCTGTGAGTGCTGATATATTTTCATAGGTGCGCTTCTTTCCTTCCTGCTTTAGCTTTTGGTTGATTGCCTTATTCAGTGTCCTGACTCAGTGAGTATAAGACGGCGTGGGGTGGGGAGCTTGTTCATCGATTGACGCGAGGTGAGCGAACTTCTGCTTTTCCCATATTATGACCGATTTTCAAGCATTTTTTCCCGATTTTCGGAAATTCGCCAATTTCGAGGTAAAGATTCTCGGGGGGTTTTCCGTGTCCGTTCTTGCCCGTATGATATTTGCCTACCTCATATTGCCTTACATTGAACCCCAGAAAGTCAAATCCCGGGTTATCACTGTGTAGCGTATGGGTTATCTTTGTCTTTTCCGGCTTGAGTTCTAACCCCATTTCTTTCAGCCATTCTGCTATGACCCTCTGCCCTTGCTCGATCATGTCGCGGTCCTTGTGCAGAACTACAAAGTCATCGGCGTATCTAACTACTGTCAGTTCCTGCCTTTTCACCTTGTTATTTCTTGCTAGGGACTTGACCCTTTCTTCTATTCCATGTAAGGCCACATTTGCCAGCAGAGGCGATATGACTCCACCCTGTGGGGTCCCTTCTATGGTTTCAAACATCTGTCCTGCATCTATCACACCGGCTTTAACCAGGCGCGTATCTGTCTAGGAAAGGTAGGTGAGGTATTTAATTTTGTGAGCAGCGCTTGGTGGTCAATCTTATCAAAGCATTTAGCAATGTCTGCATCTAAAACCCATTTGGATTTTTTGTTGATGCTGTTGTATATTGCTTCAATTGCATCATGGCACCCTCTACCTGGCCTAAAGCCGTAGGAATTTGCTTCAAAATACGCTTCCCATTCGGGATAAGTGCGCAAGTTTTACTAATCCCTGTAGTGCTCTGTCATACATCACTGGTATTCCTAATGGACGTTTTTCATCCCTTCCTGGCTTCGGTATCCACACTCGTCGTGCAGGCTGAGTAGAGGTTGAGATTGTTAGTTGTCCTACCAATTTCAGACGCTGCGCTGGGGTCAGGGATTTTACACCATCCACACCGGCAGTCTTCTTGCCTTGGTTTTTTTGCGTTACCCGTCGTACTGCTAAACACTTGGCTGACCAGGATTTTACCAGTAACCTCCTTTGCTTGCGAACTGTCCGCTTATCACCACGTTGTGCCGCTCTGTAAATTCTCAGAAGCAGCTTAAAGACCCTTCGCTCTAGCTTGCGCCAGGGGATTGTCTTCCATTCATATTCATGATGACGATGTTTGCAAAGGACCCTGTTCATAACGTTTGTACTGCTACTTACAAATTCACAATTGACATTACCATGAGGGCGTCAGCATATCCTATCCATTATAGATAGGCATTTGCTTTTCCACTCAATCCTTCCCAGTCATGACCTGCTATCATGTAAGCTCTTGTTGCGCCTTTGGTGGCTACTCTATCTATCGACCAAGATACGAGAGTACATAACCGGGTTACTTCGTTCCTACAGATGATTGGTTGTAGCTAAGGATGGATTCCTTACGCCGGGTTTGTTGTCGGTGCTTATTGGTCGGAACATTATCCGCCAACGACCTATATCCTTTCCCTTTTGGGCCAGTGTGTCAGCCTTATTACACTGGTTCGCTCTGACGACGTTGCAAATCTTTGTTTTATGCTCATCATGGCTACTTCCTCGACGATAACCGATTTGGGCTACCAGTCAGTGCGCCTTTCATTCCCGCTTTACGGATTGATGCCATCGCTACCGTCGGGAATGTGCTGTCACTCCTGCACCTGGAGGGATGGACTTTCACCATCATCATCTGTAAGTTGTCTAGGCTAATGAAACCTAGCTAGTGGTCCCCCATATGACTCGTGTCATGTTTTTTACACGAAAAGAATCGCACAATGTTGATATCGCCGTGCCCCGCTCCCACGCGATCGCCCAACAGCAGCAATGGACAGTAACAGTCAGGGCACGGCAAGAGATAGATATTGTCCGATCACATTATATCCCATATTCCGCACGACAATTTGTAACATGCTAGTAATATGTAATGTTACGGTACGATTGCAATTGTCAGACATTTTATCATACATAATATGTCTGGCGATTTGGCCAACCAAACGTATTATTTTTTATACGGATAAGAGTTTTTCGGTTCGCTTTCATCACAAAGCGCTCGTAATCATAACATAATACATTTTATATTGCGTAATGTAGGTTATATTATTGATGCCAACCCACCACCCCATGCCCTCACCAAAATATCATGGCTGTCTCGAAGGCGATCGCGCCGCGCCCAGATATCCATAGGTTCATTCTATTCAATTCCTTCACAAAGAGTCCGATCGCCCGTTTCAACATAGGGGTTATGCTGGAGATAATCGGACAGCCAATAGCAACCATGCATCTGCAGGTTTTCTAGGGCGTGTCATCAGTTAAGCCAAACAACAGTAGCAGCCAGGTAGATAGCACCCAAGAAATTCTGAGCCCTCTTATCGTAACGGGTGGCAATGGCTCGATATTGCTTGAGTTTGGCAAAAAAATTCTCAATCAAATGACGTGCTTTGTATAGATATTTGTCATAACGGCGTTGTTCTTTTCGATTGGATTTAGGCGGAATCACAGGTTCGCATTGCTGGGCTTCAAGACGTTTCAAAACCCGTTCGTCAGCATCAGAAGCTTTGTCTGCGAGTAACGCATCAGCCTTAATATTATCAAGTAACACATCAGCCCCTTCCAAATCGTGAGCTTGACCGGCTGTTAAATGAAAACCCGTTGGGTTCCCCAATGCGTCACAGGTCGCGTGAATTTTGGTACTCAAACCCCCTTTACGGCGTCCGATGGCTTGGTCGCAATCTTTTTTTTGAGCACCTGCACTATGTTGATGAGCCCTTTATATCGTGGCATCAATCATCGCATATTCGTTATCGGCATCGGACGCAAGTACCTTGAATACTCTTTCCCATACCCCGGATTTTGACCACCTACTATGGCGCGTATGAATTACCCTCAAGTCCCCAAATCGCTCGGGTAAGTCCCGCCAAGGTATCCCAGCTCTATATCGATACAAGACAGCATAGACAAATAAGCGGTTATCCTTAGCTGTCCCCCCCACATAACCCTCCCGACCTGGCAATAGGTCCCTGATTCTCTCCCACTGGTCATCTCTTAAAGCATAGCGACGCATTTCTCAAATTCTCCTGCTCTAACCTTTACCCTCTTAGATCACACCAATATATCCTGGTTGTCAACTCAATCATCTTGTTATATATTTTTGGTGGGGACCCATATCGTTAATCTAACTGATGACACGCCCTAGAGTCCAAAGTTTGATAATTTTGTCCCGACTGGCTGAAACTAAGGTTTTACCATCCGGGCTGAAGGTGACGCTACTTACCCAATCACTATGTCCCATCAAGGTGTTCAGCAACTTACCCTGAAGACTCCAGAGTTTGACCGTGTTGTCCCCACTCCCAGAGGCGATCGTCTCCCCGTCGGGGCTAAAGGCCACAGAGAAAACGCTATCATCATGACCTCTGAAGGTGTCGAGCAATTTTCCCGACCGACTCCAAAGTTTCACCGTTTTATCCAAACTAGCTGAGGCAATGCGATCGCCTTGGGGACTCCATTTTACACTGGTGACCTGATCGCCGTGATCCTTTAAGGTGTTCAGCAATTCGCCGTTGCGTCGCCAGACCTTGATTGTCTTATCCGCACTTCCCGAGACCAGATACTGCCCGTCGGGACTCCAACTGATACTGGTCACGGGTCCGGCATGTCCTTCTAGGGTTGTCAATAGCTTACCGTCCCGCCGCCAGATCTTAACCGTGCCATCCCGACTGGCCGTGGCTATCAGCCGACCATTGGGGCTGAAACTGACAGACAAGACTTCCTCTTTATGCCCCTCTAGCATGATGAAAGGCTGTAGTTTTTTCTGTTCTTGCAGCAAACTCGATCGCCGCCAGATTTTGACAGTCCCGTCCCAGCTTGCCGAGGCTATCAGTCTGCCATCGGGGCTGAAACTGACGCTAGTGACCCGATCGCCATGTCCGGACAGGATTTTAATCAATTCACCGTCAGTCCCCCAGAGTTTAATCGTATTATCTGCACTGGCTTAGGCAATCAGCAGATCGTCTGAACTCCAGCTGACACTATGGATGGGGTCGAGCCGGGAATCGCTTCCCGACCCTCCCTTAAGGAACCGGACTTGCGATTTTCACCGCATCCGGCTACTGGGTACTAGGCCCTTTTCATAGGTAGACTTAATAGGAATTACTTCCGTTAGCCCTTGCCGCCTGTCTTTTCTTCCCTTTCCTGGTTTAGCGAGTGGTTGTTCTGATAACCGTTAGTATCACCATTTTCAAGTCAGTTTTACCAGTTATCCATACCTTATCCTCCACTTGCGTTTCGGATTAGTTCCGTGGCTTTTTAGGATTACTCATTCCAGCAGCTTCCTAGTATCACCGACCACGTCAGCGCTGGCTACCCAGCATCATCTACATTACTGTAGATGTTATCCCAGGAATTACCCCGGGCATTCGCTTCTTGGGCCATCCCTCCCCCCGTGGCTTGCGCTTAACATCTAACTTGTCCTGATGGACAGCACACGAGAGGTTACTTCGTTCCCTAACAACATTTCGCGATACCTTTAGGTCCACACTATACCCCGGGAGCTATTTGAGTACTATATTAGCCAGAGTCTAAAACTAATACTAGCTACCATTTCCTTTTTAGGCCAGCGCATATAGCCTTATTTCGCTGGTTCCTTATAACGAGGCTTGCACATGTTTGCCTGCTCTAACCTTGGATATCTTTCCTAGCGGCGTCACCGGCTTAGGCTGCCAGTTATCCTACATTTGAGTCCTCGCTTAGCACCACGATGATGTCGCTTCGTAGCACCGAGGACCGGTGTCACCCCCGTACCTGGGGGGAGGGGAATTTAACCCCCATGCGGTCAGAGTTCCCGGCTAATGAAACCGGGCTAGCGTTCCGTGTTTGACCACGTTAGGCTAGAACGAATCGCACAAACTCCATGAGTATGACCCTGCAAACGGTTGCGCTCTTTGATTTTATATACCGCCTCTTGGAGAGCCGTCTGCACCCGGTCCTTTGTCTGAACATCTGCCCAGTTGCTGGCATCCAGTTTCTTGGCAGCCCGTATCCCTTTTTGCAATGCATCCAGCTGTTTATGGGAGGCGAACAATGCTTATGAGGATGCACTCACTGCTTTAATTTCGTTGATTACCGCTTGTCTGAATTGAGATACGGCTTGAAATGTTGAGCCCGCTAAGGTCAATATTACTACCACTGAACCAGCTAGGGCTAGGCGAAGAAAATTCTGGCGCTGCTTGTCACTTTGCCTGTGCTTTTGCTTCGCGTCTGCCAGGGCGGCCAGTAACTCTTTTTCTTGGCGCAGTTGTTCCAGCCGAACATAGCTGAGTTCTTCCCGCTTTCGCGCTGCTGACAATTCTGCTAATGACCCATTTTTATCGTTCTCTTTACTCTGGGAAATATATGTTTCTAGGTCTTCTTGCAGGATTTTATAGCGTTCGTCTGCCAGTTCCGCTAACATCGCTATTTCCTGACGCATTTTTTCTATATACTGATGATTTTCTGCTTCTTTTTGCCTCAACTCATCCCGTTCTTTCTTTAAGACAACGTCTTCTTGCTGTTGGATAAATTTCCCTAAATAATCATGAACTAGCTGATAGCGCGGGGCTGCCAATTCCGGAATTAAAGATACTAAACCCGAGCCAACTAAAATATCTAAGATTAAATTGAGTTGCTCCGTATTTGCCAAGTCTGCTGCTAACTCCGCCCGACTTTTCAGGGGACGATTACCATTTTCATCAGTCAGCAAATACAATACTCGTCTCGCCAGGGGTTGATTTTCTGTGCCGCAGTCCTTGACTAGCTGTTCTAAAAATCGCTCCACCAGTCTTTGCTTCGGTCCCGATCGCCGATACATGGCCAGAGTGGTAATGTTCTCTGCTTGCAGTTGATATCCCACTACCTGTAACTCTATGGGGCGGACTTCTCTCCTTTCTCCTGCTAAGTCCTCGACTAATTCCTTAATCAGAGAGTCTTCTAATTCAAAGTTAGCTTTCTTAGTTAAGCTTTCGATCACTTCATAGGCATCCTGTGGCGATAAATTACCCAAAGGGTATCTATTGTTTTTATCTAGCAAGTTGCAGTTAATTTCCTCTAAGTCCATCTGCCTTTCAAGTTCTAATAAGTTGTGCAGATAATCTTCTCGGATGGAAATGATGACTTTCAGGCTGGGAATATTTAAACATGCCTGCAAAAACTCGGCAAAATCTTTTCTCGCTTCTGGGTCCGAGCACACTAAGAATAATTCTTCAAACTGGTCAAAGATGAGGACTGTTAACAGATTTTGCTGTTCGGTCTCTCGTAACAGTCCCAGAATAGCTGATGTCGAATATAATTTCTCCGGCAATTGGAGAGCGGGAATTTGACCCAGGGCCGCTACCAGAGTTCGGCCTAATACTCCCACCCAATCTCTGTAAACTCGCAGAACTACTGGTAATGCTAACCGATCGCCCACAGTATGAGACTTGAGGGTAGGGACTAATCCGGCGGTGACGATGGAGCTTTTACCGACCCCTGATTGACCGTGAATGACTGTGAGTTTATAATCCGATCGACCGATTCTTTGCAGCAAGCCGTGAAGATCTTGCTGGCGATTGGAAGCGGCGATCGCTTCGGCCACGCTACCTCGGGATTTAGTTGCGATGTCTCCGGAGTAGTGCGAGTAGCGCTCTCCGGAGACATCGAAGGGTGCCAAGGCCGGGTTAATAGCATGTCTGGCTGGCAGCAACTGACCGGCACCGATGAAAGCCCGAAATCCATACTGCTGTTCGATGGAACGCTCTTTTTGCTTAATCTCAAAGGCTTCTCGATAGCGACCTAAATTAAAATAGAGTAGGCGCAACTCTTTTAACAGGCGCAGGTAACAATCGGGGCCGTAGCGGTGCTCCGTGGCGGCGATCGCGCCTTTTAATTCCTGACAAGCCAGTTCCAGGTTATCGTCAGCGGCTTGAAACTCAAAGTTGTGCTTTTGGGCCTGGACCAAAATTAATCGCCAGATTTGCTCCCATAGCAAGCGATATAATTCGTGAGATTGGGCCAGGAGAGAGGTTTGCTCGACTGCTGGCGCCTCAGCGAGGAGATCCAGGGATTTCTGGGCCAGTTGACTAGCTGAGGCCCATCTCAACTCCCGAGCCGCTATTTTAGCCAGATATCCGTAGTCCAGAGCCAGTTGCAACTGACAGCCATAGGTCTGATGCAACCTCAAAGACTTGTAAGTCAGAGATGACAAGGCTTTCCATTCCTCTAGGCTTTGCAGCACCTCCATCAGCCAATAGATAAACTGAGCCACCAAGTCATGACGCCCAACCTCTTCAAACACCTTCACCGCTTGGTTAAAATAAATCCTAGCTTCCTCCCCTTGGCGGACTGATTCTGTGGGATATCTCTGAGCCTTGCGGAAATGACACCGCCCCAGATAATATAGCAGCACTGCCGATTTTTCCCGAACAATTGGCTCTAGGCTATTGCTTTTGCGCCAAAACCGCAAGCTTTGACGATAATGCTCTATGGCTGCATCTATCCGGTCATTGGCCAGGTCATCCTGACCGAAAATAAATTCCAGACTGGCTTGTAGTTCTGGCTCTAAGTTCACCGAACGACGCCGCAATTCCCGATGGGCCGCATCCAGTTCTAATCGCTGCTGTCCTTGCACCAGTTCACACAGCTTTTTCCTGGTGTTTTGGGTCTGTTTCTCACTAGGATTTGGAGCTAAAACGTTCGCAAATAGGAAGTTGGCTTTTTGCAGAATTAAATCCTGCAACTGCTCTGTAGCCAGATTTAATTTAATCGGGTTAGCGGCAAAACTGGCGAAGTCGGGGGCCAACCTGCGTAGTTTTTGCAGTACCTGGTCGTTCACCCACAATACCAGGGGGCATGTCAGCTGTTTTTTCAACTCATCCCGGACAAAATTTGTGGCATACAGCAGCTCATCGATCGCCTTTACCGACTCTAAACCCACTACCATCAACGCCGATGGCTTGCCTTTTTATTTCCCTCATGCTTGCCCCGATCCTATTGTAAAGACTGGTTGTTTCCGGGAGCAACTCTATAATTTTTATTTCCCCCAGTTCATTTACATCTTCAACCTCGGAACCCAGTTGAGCTAGCATGCGCTTGCGCAACTGGGCATAGTTGCAGCGGGCAAAAATCAGGGAAAATTGCCCCTGTCCCAGGGCGATTGCCCTGGCCAGACTCTTTAACGAGCGCTGATTATCGACTGTGTTATTCTCTGCTAGTTCCCGTTCAGCCATAGTTGGTATTTTTTCGCCTCTGCTAAAGCCGGATTTATCCCGAACCATGATCCTTCCCGATCGCGGTATTCATAGACAAACATACTGCGCAACAGGGTTTGGTATTCTTCATCACCGCTGACATTTTGCCTGGTCACCAAATTAAACAGCAGTTCCCACTCATCATCTGTAATCGATGATATCAGATAATCTCGGTGTTCGCGAATGACAGTTTCTAAAGAGTCCCTGTCAAAGGGGGGGTCTGCTTGCTGGAGACAGCTATAGAGCAATCCTAGCAAGTTGCGCACGTGACCGCCACTGATCCGACATAGCCGATCGAGGGTTTCGGGACTGTCAAATAGTTCTGTAATTAAATTCTGCTGCCCGATCGGGTCTAGCTGGGGAAAAGCCCTGGTCATTACCATTTGCCGGAGGAGATCCATACCCGGCCTGAATTCGCTGCCATCACGCATTTGCACTGGCACCATCGGCAATACCTTAGGAGTTAACCCACCCCCTAAGCGATTTTTGAGTGTTTCCGCATCATTGGAGAACACCAAGGACAAGGGGATGGTGTAAACCACATGGCAGGCAAGTTGCCGTAACTGTTGTCCCCGATCGATAAACAAATATTCTGGCAGCAAGCGTCCGCTGGCCGTGCGTTTATTATTCACCCGATCGAGGTTGTCTACAAGCATCACAAGTCCTTTTTTACCCTGGCGGGCGAGTTCCTTGGTCGCCTGATCGAAAATTTCTTGATTGATGGTTTGCAAAATTATATTAGTCCGAGGTTCCAACCAATTTCTCAAGCGCTGCCGCAAGGCCGGACTTTCTTTGGTTGTCGCGGTAATTTGACCAATTCCTCCCGGGAGGGAAAATCCCAATTCCTCACTGCCTGCTGTAATTTCACCCACTCCGGGCACCCCAATCGAAGCCTTCAATTCGATCGGCGTTTGCAAAAAATCTGCCGCATCTTTCAGCAAATTCTTGAACCCTCGGGGCCGCAAGCTGATTTTCAGCAGCTCTAGGTTTTCACTCACCTGACGGGCGATCGCCAGTAAGATATCGGTCACATCTACATCGGCCATGTCCAAGTCTTGAGAGGACTCAAAATAAATCACGTGGAAGCCCCGTTCTTCTAACTCAGCAGAGAGCCGCAGCAATTCTGTAGACTTACCACAGCCGATATGTCCTGTAAACAACTGGCAGGTAGGTCGGTCTGGGGACAGGGTGGTGATGGTGCGGCTCAATGCCTTGATGATCTTACCACCTCTGACTGAGGCAAAATCGATATAATATTGTCGTTCCTCGGGCATTTCCCATAGCTAGGGGTTTGCTCGGATTACATGCGGCATAGAATCTTGGTAAATCTAATCCCATAACTACTCCTTGCTGTAAATCACTCTCCATTGCACCCATGCTACCTATTCGGGACAAGTTCCTAACCAGCGGCATTGTTCTGTCTGCTCATCTCTAGCCGCTATAATCATACGGGCTGCCAGCTCAGGGGGCTGTTCGGCGGCGGCGCTCCCAGAACGGCTGGCGAATGCGCTGTCGGCATGTGTCAAGGTCAACTTGGCACCAGTCACGAATAGAGGTAATGCCATAAGCAGCATCAAAAGAGTTCTCTTATACATATAACCTTCACCGTGAATATTAGCGGCTCCTAATTCCTTCATTATTTTTTCTTTCTGCTAACCTTCCTGTTAATCAGGACAGGTATTATTATCTAGATAGTTTCTTCAGAGATCCTGTCATAGGGTTTACCCAACCAAGAAAAAGCAGCGAATCTGGTAAAATATGTTACCTAATTTCATATGTGGGGTCACGGTCCCCGAGTTACCCCGATCTGTGACACTATAAAGAAATGTTCACCTATCGAGCAGCCGAAATCTATGCACCATTACGACTCTCTCCAGCTTGTCATGTTTAGCGGCAAGGGGGGTGTGGGGAAAACCACCTTATCCAGTGGGTTTGCACGTCGATGGGCCCAGCAGTTTCCCGACGAGCAGATCCTGCTACTGTCTGCGGACCCGGCCCATTCCCTGAGGGATGTGTTGCTGCTGAAGGTTGACAATACGCCTCGTCCCTTGGCGGATTTGCCGAACCTGACTGTCAGGGCCCTGGATGCCGATCGCGGCAGCGCGGCGCCAGCCGTGCAGTTGCTGGAGGAGTTCAAAAACCGCTACGGAGAGGTTTTGCAGCAACTGGTGGAACGGGGCAGCTTTGCGGAAGCCTCAGACTTGACTCCGGCGTGGGATTTGAGCTGGCCGGGACTGGATGAGTTGATTAATATTTTGGAGATTCAACGCCTGTTGACGGAGAAGGTGGTAGACCGAGTGGTGGTAGATATGGCTCCCAGCGGTCATGCGACTGCTTTGCTGGGCCTGATGGATTTTTTGGATACTTTGTTGCAGGCATTGGACCTCTTTCAAGAAAAGCATCGATCGATCGCCAAGGCCTTTACCGGGCGCTATAGCCCGGATGCAGCGGATGATTTCCTCGAACAGATGCAGCAGGAGTTAACCTCTGGACGAGAGCTGTTACAGGATGGACAGCGTACTACCTGCTTAGTAGTTAGTATAGCAGAGCAGATGAGCTGGCTGGAAACTAAAAGATTTCTTGAGTCCCTGCAACAGCTACAGATTGCTTCTGGGGGCTTGTTGATCAATAGGGTTGTCGATGAGGGCCTATCTGCCAGAGAGGGCGATCGCTACAGCGAACAGCAACAGCTCTTACAAGATTTTATCACTCTGGCAGGCTCGCGCCCGGTCTTTACTGCACCTCAGCAGCCTGCCGAACCCTTGGGAGGAGAAGCCCTAGACCAGCTTGGAGATCAAGTTCAAAGGATCGAGGCCGGAATTTCCCTGCCAACAGCAGCGCCCGTGGTGGAATGGCCGGAAAAAATCCCCCCTGGTTTGAGCGATTTTGTCGCTGAAGGTCGCCGCTTAATCATTGTCGGCGGGAAAGGGGGCGTTGGCAAAACTACTGTATCGGCGGCGATCGCCTGGGGTCTGGCCCAAGGGCATCCGGACGATTGCTCAGATGCTGCATTGTCATAAGAATACAGTGTCTGAACTGCGCAAACGGTTGGTGGAAAAGGGCTTGGCCGCAGCGCTGCAAAGGAAGAAACTCCAGACACCACCCAGACCACGGCTTTTTGATGGCGTGATGAATCGCACTGGCCTGGTGCGATTCGTTCAGTGTAAACCACCGGTGAACCAATCGAGGGACACCGGTGGGGGACCACTGGCAGGGTATCATTAGCCCTGATAACTTCTAGACGATGGTGGTGAAAGCCCACCCCTCCAAGTGCAGGAGTGACAGCACTTACCCCACGGTAGCGATGGCATCAATCCGTGAAGCGGGAATGAAAAGCGCTCTAACTGATAGACTCCAGAGGTTACTGGTAAGCTCCCGGGCTGCCAAATGTCTAGCGGTACGACGGGTAACGCTAGACAACCAGGGAAAGAAAACCGCCGGTGTGGATGGTGTAAAATCACTGACCCCAGAGCAAAGACTAGAACTGGTAGGACAAATTGAAATCTCAAATAAGGCTAGGCCTACACGTCGTGTATGGATTCCTAAGCCAGGGAGAAATGAAAAGCGGCCATTAGGAATACCCACGATGCACGACCGCGCGACTCAAGGGCTCCTTAAGATTGCGCTCGAACCCGAATGGGAAGCGTATATGGAAGGGAACTCATACGGATTCAGACCGGGTCGGGGATGCCACGGCACACAGGAGACATCGAGGAAAAGTTGCTTATCCGATGTACTCTGCGCGCTTGATGTCCCCCGGATGCACGGCGAAACCCGGGGGACATCATAATCGCACTACGCAGAGCACATCGGAGAGTAATCAGGTAGGGGAGTCATGTCGATATTCTCAAAAATGTGGTATATTTTGGGTTACTCTTCCATTTGTCTATTGACTTTGTCACAGACTCAGTTCATAATCAAAAGTTGAACTCGTGGTTTTTGTTTATTTTGAGTAGAGGAGAATAAAATTGAAAAAGCTACTTGCAATTATTCTGGCCGTAGCACTGTTTACCTTTTCCCTGAGCAGTCCCGCCCTTGCCGCCAGCTGTGAGGTAGACGCTTCCTATCCAGCCGGTATTGCTGCTAAGGGTGCCAAAACATTTAATTCCAAATGTATTGCCTGCCATGCTGGTGGTAAAAACAACGTTAAGAAGGAAAAAACCCTAGAGAAAGATGCGTTGCAGAAGTACGAAATGTATGATGCCATGAAAATTATCACCCAGGTGAAATGTGGCAAAGGTGCCATGCCAGCCTTGGGCAAGAGGTGGAAGCCGCAGAATCTCGCAAATATCGCTGCCTATGTGCTAGAGCAAGCCGATCAAGGCTGGTAGTAATAGCTATGGCGATCGTCGCTAATGGTGAAGCGAAAGGCTTCGGCTGACTGCTGACGGCTTCATCAGTATTGACAGGAGGGTTGGCAGTTGACCGGCGAAGACATGAACGGTTAACTGTCAACCCTCCACTGTTGGCGTTGTACAGATGGGGTGCATCCCAGTTTTGCTTCTTGAGAATTGCAAATTGCTTCTTGAGAATTGAGAATTAAGCGATTTTCCATTCGACCTAGCGCACTGCGTATATGCTATTCGCAATTAGCAGTATTTAATGCAAAAAGGCAAAAGTGAGATGCTCCCTACAGATGTGGATGATGTTGCGACGAGGCTAATTCAAAATTCAGAATTGCTAACTCATATATTTAGCCAGATATAGATATTTCTCACCTGAAACGATGCTGGTCACAGGGCGACTGGGTTGTGCTGCGGAGCGCTCGGCATGGTACTGTTGGGCATGGTACGTTACGATCTCCGATACGATCATCTATTGACATGACGCGATATAATATCTTATCACCCATGTCAAGTGATACTGTCGCTCGGATTTGACGAGAGGAGAACAATATTGAAAAAGCTACTTGCAGTTATACTGTTGGGTGTAGTACTGTTTACTCTGGCCCTAGGCTCTCAGGCGATCGCCGCTGTCGAATGTCCGCCAGACTTAGCCAACTTCCCCAAGGGCGATGCCGCTGCCGGTGCACAAGTATTCGGCGGCAAATGTGTTGCCTGTCATAGAAATGGTGGCAATATCGTTAAACGGAATAAGACTCTCAAGAAAGCTGCCTTGGAAAAGTATAACATGTATTCTGCCAAGGCAATTATCACGCAGGTGACCTGTGGCAAAGGTGTTATGCCACAGTTTGGCAAGCAGTTTACTGAAGAGCAGATCGCAAATGTCGCTGCCTATGTGCTACAGCAGGCTGATAAGTGGTAATCGCTAATCTAAGCCAAGGCTCGTGATTAAATAAAGGTAATATATCATAATATTACTCTGATCTCAAGCAACTTTAGGTTGGGTAACGCGGGACAACCCAACCTACTAATGTTGTAGCAAAGTACATTTAAATTAAGCCTTGCAAGCGCCCCATCAGCTGTTCGGCTCGGAGGACGCCCTCGATTTTATCAACTGGCTGGCCGTTTTGGAACAGGACCAGGGTTGGCAACGTCTCAATTTTATACTGAGAAGCTAACTGGTTATATTTATCGGTGTCGATTTTTACTATCTGCAGGCGATCTCCCATCTGTGCGTTCACCTGCTCGAGAATTTTTGCCATCATATGACAAGGCCCGCACCAGGTGGCGTAAAAATCTACCAAGACTGGCTTCTCGGACTCGGCGATTAAGACCTGAAAACTGTTGAATTGCTTTTTAACTGCCATTTGACTTGCAAATTGAAATTGGGAATAGAAAATTTGGGAGAATTGACATACATGGGGGACGTCCGGAGAAGGCAACCCACAACTGACAACGAATGAGAAAGAATGAAGTCTATAACTTGATTATAGTGCAAAATTACTCGAACCTAGATCGATTATAAGGTTAGAGAGGAATTTTTCATGGCCGGAACGCACTTGCAGGACAAAGTTGCTATTGTTACGGGGGCTTCCCGGGGAATTGGTCGCGCCGTCGCCTTGGCCTTGGCCACTGAGGGGGCTTCTGTGGCGGTCAATTATGCTAGTTCTCTTGCCGCAGCAGGGGAGGTTGTGGCTACAATAGAGGAAATGGGCGCTAAAGCAGTTGCTCTTTCAGCGGATGTCTCCCAAGCTGACCAGGTAGACGCTCTGCTGAAGGCGGTGATGGCAAAATGGGGGCGTGTAGATGTCTTAGTCAACAATGCTGGCATTACCCGCGACAACCTGCTACTGCGGATGAAACCGGAAGACTGGCAAGGGGTGATTGACCTTAACCTGACTGGCGTGTTTCTCTGCACCCGTGGAGTGAGTAAAATCATGCTCAAACAAAAGGCGGGGCGGATTATTAATATTGCCTCGGTCTCTGGTCTCATTGGTAACCCCGGTCAAGCTAATTATACTGCTGCTAAAGCTGGGGCGATCGGGTTTACCAAAGCTGTTGCCAAGGAACTGGCCAGTCGTGGGATTACAGTTAATGCTGTGGCACCGGGATTTATTGCCACAGACATGACTAAGGACATCAAAGCTGATGAGATTTTGCCATACATTCCTCTGGGTCGCTTCGGTCAAGCTTCCGAAGTTGCTGGCATGGTGCGCTTCCTGGCAGCTGACCCTGCTGCTGCCTATATTACAGGTCAAGTCTTTAATGTCGATGGCGGCATGGTGATGGCTTAGGTCCCTGAGCATCCCATCCCCTCGTTCCCAGTCTCAGACTGGGAACGAAATAAAAATCTCGAACATAATGAAAAGAAATGGAACCAACGATCGCTCTGATTGCCCACGACAGCCAAAAAGAGAATATCGTTGCCAATGCCCAAGCAACATGCTTTGGTGCTTTCCCGTTATAAATTGATAGCGACAGGCACCACGGGACAAAAAATTCAACAAGGAACGGGGTTAGAGGTTTCCCTTATGCTGCCCGGTTCTCAAGGGGGAGACGTGCAAATTGCTGCTGAAGTTACTACAGGTAATGTGATGGCTGCGATCTTTCTGATTGACCCCACCAGACCTCTATGTCTCCGTATCGGTGCTCTGCGTAGTGCTTCTAGCGCGCGTAGAGCACATCGGGAGTAGTGTTTTTAGCGCTCTGGTGGAGACATCGAAAACCCCAGGAACCAGATATATCGACATTGCTGCACATCTGTAACTTGCATAATGTCCCAGCTGTGTTCCCCGGTCGCTCGATGTCTCCTGGTCGCTCGATGTTCCCCAGTCGCTCGATATCTCTTGGTCACTCGATGTCCTCCGGGAGCTCGACGTCTTCTGGGGCGAGGTATGTCCCGGGTAGTGCGATTAGCGCTCCCGGGACATACCTCGCGCTAATTGCACTACCCAGAAGACATCGTAACCGCACAAAAGGGGGGACATCGTAGTCGCACTACCCAAGAGACATCGTAATCGCACGTTCCCAGGCAGAGACGGTGAAACAGGATAACAGTAGACTACTCTTAACATGACCGGTTGTTCCCTAATGTTTTTGTTTTGTTTAGGGGAACGGGGTCTCGTTGTGCTTAACGCGGTCTCGTTGTGCTTAACGGGCACAAGTGAATATCTAACGGGCACAGGTAAATATCCAACGGGCACAGGTGAATATCCAACGGGCACAAGTGAATATCCAACGGGCACAGGTGAATATCCAACGGGCACAAGTGAATATCCAACGGGCACAGGTGAATATCCAACGGGCACAGGTGAATATCCAACGGGCACAGGTGAATATCCAATGGGCACAGGTGAATATCCAACGGGCACAGGCGAATATCCAACGGGCACAGGTCACTACCTAACGCCGACTGTTTACTACCCAACGCCAACTGTTCGCTACCCAACGCCGACTGTTCACTACCCAACACGGGAGATTAACTGTGTTGGACACAGTTTATTTGCCTTGTCTAATCTATCATACTCACAACCTCGCTACCTTGTCAACCACCATATTCTCCCCATATTAATTTACATTTCTGATGCCCTGCTCCGACATTCTATCTGGCCGGGGCCCGGCGGTAATCCCATTTTCCCACGAACCGAAATCTTTTTAATGCCTTGCCCCGACATTCTATCTGGCCGGGCCCGGCGGCGATATCGCCTTTTCCCATGACATGAACCTACAGATCTCTGATGCTCTGCCCCGACATAACCTTGGCGATATCGCATCCCGACATGATTTTTGCCCTCCCATCGGCATTGTCGTGCTATTAAATTGCATAGGCCAAAAAGCTGAGCTCCTTGTTATCAAATGTTTTCTAAATTTTGAATGAGAAAGAAATAATTTTTAATTGCTTACCAAGTCGGTCACTTCTGAATAATTCGAGCGTTTTTCCTAAGGGCGATCGCCGCCCCCAAAGCCTCTGTTTTTATAATAACAGCCAGTGTTTTTCTCCCGCCCCCAAACTCTTACCAATCAATTAAAATTATTTCCCAAACTCCTTGACATTCAGATTTTAATGCCTTAATATAATCAAGGAATAGTTCCCAGGAATGTGCAAATTCTCTGAATCAACCCTCCAAGAAGAACCGGTAAGGATTATCCTCATTGGGGCACCGAAAGCCGTCAAAATCGTCATAGACATGTTGTAGTACTGGCGGATTGTCTAAATTGATGAATGGACTGAAGTTAAGGGTTTCAAGGATTATAAGAAAGTGAAGATAATCGCGATTAAGATCGTATATATCTTCTAAACCTCTGGCCCTTAAAACCGAGTTTTTCAGTTCTTGAACCGGATGCTTAAATAGCTATTTTAGATGCCTCGGTAGGGAAGTTCTGGGAGTGTCTTGATTTCGTATTTTTCGTACTGAAGAGCTATCTTTGAGAGTTGCACAAAGATGACCAGATAGCGAATTACTGTCCACAACAGGAATATGGCAATTGCGTAGAGTAACAGGTATTGCACGATCAGATCCTCTGTTTGATATGTACTTATCTTAGCACAAGAGCGCTCATCTAACAATCCGCGATCTCCATTGCTTGCCCTTTGACGTATGTCACCATTGAGATGCTTCCAGATCCTGAGCTTTTTGCTCGTCGGCGTGAGCCCCCTCTTCATCTCCCAACTCACGGCAGGCCTCGCTGCGGAGCCAATAGGCTTCGGCAAAGTTTGGTTTTAGCTTGATCGCTTGACTGGCATCGGCGATCGCGCTCTCGTAGTCCTGCAACTCCATATTTACGCTCGCACGTTCGAGGTAAGCATTGGCATCCTTCGGGTTCTGCTGTATGGCTCGATCTATATCTGCGATCGCGCTCTCGTAGTCCTGCAACATCATATTTGCATGGGCACGTTCGAGGTAAGCATTGGCATCCTTCGGGTTCTGCTGTATGGCTCGATCTATATCTGCGATCGCCTCTTCGTAGTCCTGCAATATCATATTTGCGCGAGCACGTGTAAGGTAAGCATTGGCATCCTTCGGGTTCTGTTGCAACGCTTGGTTAGCCCGATCCTCGATCGGAGCGGCGATCAAGGCATTAGCTTTGAGGTCATCTTCCTTTGCACCCTGTTCGTCACCCATCTGACGACGAACCGCACTCCGCATCTGATAAGCTTTAGTTGAGTTGGGGTCGATCTATATGGCTAGATATAGATCTGCGATCGCGCGATCGTAGTCCTGCAACATCCTATTTGCCTGCGCGCGTTTTAAGTAAGCACTAACATCATTAGGGTTCTGTTGCAAAGCTTGATTTGCACTCTCTATTTTCTCCTGAATGAAAGCTTGATTCGCACTCTCCCTTTGCTCATCAATGATTGTTTCAATGATTGTTCCGATAATTTTTTCTGGAAATTTTGCCGGATTTTCAATCGCAGTTATATATCTTTTCCACTGTGGAGCCATTGCCCGAATAGTTCCCGCCAAGCCTCCCAGCAAGCTTGCACAATATAGTCCTATGAGCAAAACTCGCGTCGTCCATTTGCTCCGAGCTTCTTGATGCCGCTGCAGCAGGTTTTTGGCTAGCTGATACCGCCGAGCAAAATCCTGTTTTCCATAGCGGGACTGCTTAATTGTTTGATAGATTAAATGCAGGAGACTATCTTTGTCTACCGATGATAGCTGACGTAGTTCTTTTCGCAATTTTACATCAATTTCGGCAGTTTTGAAACCCAGGGGAATGGTCAGACCCACCCCAACGGCAATGAACAGCAGGATCGGATATTCCATTCCCAGCAATACCAACATTACCACAGCAAACAGCTTGAACATCACGTCTGTATAGGGATAGCGAGAAAACAATAGTAAGTCAGCGACTTTCTCACCATCCAATGGATAGATAGGCAGCAAGTTAAACAAATTAATACCAATCAACATCCCGCTGGCTGCTGCTAGCCATACGGGAAATTCCGATTTCTCGTAGATGGCAATAGCAAGTCCGATGCCCATGACTAACCCTGGAAGGGGTCCGGCCAGTAGTACCCAAACCTTTTCCGTGAGAGTAGCTTCCTCCTTATGTCCTGTGGCTGCTGCGCCAAAGAACGGTATGAAGAAAATCGACTTATCCTGATAGCCAAAGCATTTCATTGCCAGAAAATGACCGGCTTCGTGCAGAAAGATGACGCCGATAAGAATCAGCAAAAATTGCAGATGCAAAAAACTGACCCAGTCTAACAGTGAGATAAACGAGATGGCAAACAACACCAGACTTCCCACCAAGATTGGGCCTGCCATTTTTCGCTTAACATAGTCCCTTTCTAACTGCTGCATCCAAAGAAAATTCTCAACTTCAATTTCTACGGGAATGTCTACCTCAATTGTCGGATCGGTTTTAACAAGTTCCTGGCGTTCCTTATTGAGTTTTTGTAATAGGATCTTATTTTTTTCAAATTTTATTGCTTCTTTTATGACCATTAAAAAACTAGATTTAAATTTTTTTGTTCCCTTAATTTGTAATATTTGACGTAAATATACAAGACTATCTATGTATATTTTTTCGCATATTTCTAGAGCTTTCAAAAATGTTATTAGTGCTAGTAATACACCCCATTATTGGCGCAGATATAAACTAAACATTTCCTCAATTTGTAAGCAGCAACATCCCTTAAAGCCGAGTTTTTTCAGTTCTATAACCGGATGCTTAAATAGCTGTTTTAGATGCCCGGGAAATTCCTTGATATCCTTGCTTTCATACTTTCCATACTGGATCGCCATCTTTGAGAATTGCCAAAATATAACTAGAAAAGCAATTACTTTTCACAACAGGAATAAGGCAATTAGGTAGAGTAACAGGTATGGCACGATCGGATCCTCTGTTTGATACTATGTACTTATCTTAGCACAAGAGCGCTCATCTAACAATCCGGGCTCTCCATTGGTTGCCCTTGTTGATTGAGGGATTCAGCGATCGCCCGGAGAATGGCTACCAGTTGAGCGCCCACCTGTCCGGAAGAAATCCCCGATCGGCTATTTTCGCCCACGCAGGCCAGAAAATGGTCGCAAACCTTTCCCCAAGGGTTCGGCAGCTTCTACCTGCACCACTTCCCGTCTCACATCCACCGGGACAAAGCGATCGCCCTTTTGGGCAAAGCTACCATACTCGATTCTCAGGGGAGTTTCTGTCAGCATTTCATCAAAAATTAAGCTTCCCTGACTCCCGACCAGACTGAGACGGCGCTGTTTGTCAGGGTTACTCCAACAGAGGTGAAGGGTGGCCTGAAAGCCACCTTGATAAGTCAATTTCACCCAGACTACATCTGCTAAACCTGCTTGCAACCAACTGTTACCATTGGCCTGCACCCTGACCGGAGTTTCTCCTAACCAAGTATTAAAAATGGCGATATCGTGAATGGCTAAATCCCACAGGGCGTCAACATCCTGGCGGACCGGACCCAGGTTGGTGCGGGCGGCGTAACCATAGCGTAATTCTCCCAAACATCCTGATGATACCACCTCTTTGCCTCGCACTACTGCTGGATTAAATAGATAGGTGTGGTGCGATTCGTTCTAGTCTAACGTAGGCAACTACGGAACGCTAGGCCAGGTCCAAACTGGTAACTCTGGTATTCATGGGGGTTAGAT
Organism: uncultured Hormoscilla sp.; assembly: GCA_963921275.4. Classification (GTDB taxonomy): domain Bacteria; phylum Cyanobacteriota; class Cyanobacteriia; order Cyanobacteriales; family Desertifilaceae; genus Hormoscilla. The sequence goes on from OZ001293.3 coordinate 2,302,125, forward strand.
TCCCTCTCTCCAAGTGTGGGAGTAACACCGGTCCTTAGTGCTGCTGAGTCACATCATGGTGGTGCGGAGCAAGGACTTAAATGTAGGATAGCTAGCAGCCTAAGCTAGTGACGCCGCTAGGAAAGATGCTAATGGCTAGAACAAGCGAACCTGTGTACGCCTCGTTATCTAGAACCAGCGAAATAAGGCTTAAAGCGCTGGCCCAAAAGGGAAATGGTAGTTTGTGCTGGTTCTTGCACTTGGCCAGTATCGCACTCTAAGAACTCCCGGGGTATAGCAGGGGCCTAAAAGCATCGTGAAATGATACTAGGGAACGAAGTAACTTCTCGTGTGCTGTCTAGATTGGACAAGTTAGATGTAAAGCGCAAGCCGCGAGGGGAAAGATAGCCCGAGAAGCTAATGCCTAGGGTAACGCCTATGGATATGATGGGGTGTTCCTCATCCAGCTGACGCGGGTTGGTTAAAGTAGGAAATCTTGGGTAAGAGTATCTCTAAGACGCCGGAGGCCTCTCGAAGGTTGGATGACTGGTAAAACAGACTTGGAAATGGTAATACTAAAGGTTATCTGGCAGCGCCGCTTACCAACCAGGAAAGGAGTGAAATCGCATGAGATGAGGGACAAGTGGAGCAATCCGTAGTAATCCTAGTAGTGACAATGCCCTACTTGCCAGTAGCCGGATGCGGTGAAAGTCGCACGTCCGGTTCCGAATGGGAGAGTTAGGGGGTGACCCCTAGCTCGACCCCGACTATCGACAACTAATTGTAACTGCAACTGGTCTGCCAGATGACATAGTTCTCAGCTTTCATTGGGTTCGAGAGTTAAAGGTTTTTCTGCCAAAACGTGACATTTGTGTTCCAGAGCCGCCTTAATTAAGCGATAATGGCTAGAGGCGGGAGTGGCGATCGCCACGGCTTCAACTTGCGGCAATACTGACTGCCAATCTGAGGTTAGGGTGACCCTTGCATCTAAATTGTAACGCTGTTTAACTGCTACTAAGCGTTCCCAGTTGGGGTCGGCCACAGCCAGCAAACGGGCTTGGGGATGCTGGTGGAAGTTCCGCACTAAATGGTTTCCTCAACGACCAGCCCCCAGTACGGCAATTCTCGTCCCATTTGTCATTTTGTTTTTGTCCTTTTTTTGTTCTCATTCACCCATGATAAAGCCTCTTTAGCCGCTGCTTGTTCTGCAGCTTTGCGCGATCGGCCCTTTCCCGTCCCGTACCGCTGACCCAACAGCCAGACTTCCGCTGTAAATTGATCCTTACCATTATCCTGAGTGGGCCTAGTGCGATATTCTGGCAAAACTTTGTGGCAGGCTTGAGTCCATTCTTGCAATGCTGATTTATAGTCCAGATAGGCGGTATCGGCGATAATTTCTGCTGCTAACCTTTTGAAGTGGGGGTCTAACCAAGGTCGGATTAATTCTAGGGTGTGAGTGCTCAGGTAGAGGGCTCCTAACACCGCTTCAAAGGCATCTGCTACCCGTGATTGACGCCCCATTTCGTCTCTGGCCGCACTGCGATCGATCAGCAGATATCGCTCAAATCCATATATATCCGCTAACTGGGCCAGCACCCGATCGCTCACTAGAACTTTTCTGATCGCCGAAAACTGCCCTACAGAACAGTCGGGATAGATTTCTAATAGCAAATCAGACGCTGCCATCCGCACCACTGCATCCCCTAGGAACTCCAACTGTTCGTAGTTCGATCGCGTAGCGTGCGCGCAGCGCAATCCTGGTGAGAATGTCGGATGGGTGAGCGCCTTGTCCAGTAAAGGCCATTTCAGTTGCACCCGATCTGGCAATCCCAGTTTCTGTACTAAGCTTTCTAACTCCCGCTGTCTGCGCGGATAAACAACTTTCTCTTCTACCATCTGCTGTCCTGACTCTGATTCTATTGTACGATACATGTGGTGTCATATACCCTAGGGGTCATACACCTCAATATTTATAGGATCTCAGCAGTTCGGTAGCTAAAGCTTATGGGGAACGGGACCCCACCAGCCGGCAGGCTGCACATTGTTAGGGCGGGGCGCATTTAACTTATAAGTAGTATGAGCCCTTAAAGTCAGCGGCTGCCAGTCCGATCCAGATCCAGGATTTCGATGCTGTTGGGGTCGAACGGTGCCCATCGTCCGGGGCAGAACCCCAATCAGCAGTGCTAGGGCCTCGTCCGGTAATTGCCAGACAATGGATGGGCCAAAAAATTCTTTCAAGCTGAAAAGCAGTTTTTCCGATCGCTTGATGGGGTTTTTTTCCGATTCTGTAATTTTCTGTAGCTAGCGCATCCATTGAATCCTTATATTATAAGCCTTTTGGCGTGCTTGAGAGGTTTTGACTCGCAGAGAGCACTGGTTCCCCGATCGCTATTACCCCATTGTAGTCTGTTTCTACTGGAGAGAAAACCGCCGCACCAGGACCAACAAATTCTGCGTAGTGGGTCTTACAAACAATCAGACCACTTTTTTTTTCTGTTCGCCCAGAACTAAAATCTCATCTGATGGTTGTATATAGCTGCCATTTTCCCGATCGAACTTTAGAACTTGTCTGTACATGGTTTACCTCCCTATGCTGCTATGTGCGTCGTGATTGTTAATTTTCTACTTAATTAAGCCTACATCACGGTCAGTAGCCGGCGTATTTTCAGCAGAACAACTTTACATAATCTTCTAATTCACTTACTTAATTTCATACATTTTTTAACTTTAAGCGCATATCATTCCTCTGGAATTGGGAATTTTTGCAGGTAAATACGGAGAATGCTTAAAATTATATCAATATCTTTACTGATATAATCTCAGTTCTTCCACAGTTGGAGGTAATACCAGTTTGGCGATAGTTGCGGATATATACGGATGTCAAACAGCGCCTGCTAGATCGCATTTTGTCACATGCTCGTGGGGGCATTGGGGCGATCGCGCTAATCTCAATTGACAATATAGTGGAAAAAGGGAAGAGTAAGTCGTAAGCCGGGTTCTGTTGTCAAGGGCTGCGGTGCAACCCTCGATGGCGGTTATCTATCTGGGACGCCTGTTACCAGACGCCTCAAGCGGTTCTTTGCTGCGGAACTGGTAAAAGACCAACCGTGGTTCCTTCGACCTTGCACCCAACCGGGGTTTACCGAGCCAGCACCTCTCGATGCTGCTGGTGCGCTTTTACCGCACCTTTGCACCCTTACCATAAATGGCGGTATGTTTCTGTGGCACTATCCTCACGATCGCTCGCACTGGGCGTTACCCAGCAAGTTTGGTCTTTCGGGAGCCCGGACTTTCCTCAGACAGACTGCAACAGTCCATCTGCAACCGCCTCCCCTACTCTTCCCTAGATCTAGTGTAGTGCGATTCGTTCTAGTCTAACGTGGGCAACTACGGAACGCTAGGCCAGGTCCAAACTGGTAACTCTGGTATTCATGGGGGTTAGATTCCCTCTCTCCAAGTGTGGGAGTAACACCGGTCCTTAGTGCTGCTGAGTCACATCACGGTGGTGCGGAGCAAGGACTTAAATGTAGGATAGCTAGCAGCCTAAGCTAGTGACGCCGCTAGGAAAGATGCTAATGGCTAGAACAAGCGAACCTGTGTACGCCTCGTTATCTAGAACCAGCGAAATAAGGCTTAAAGCGCTGGCCCAAAAGGGAAATGGTAGTTTGTGCTGGTTCTTGCACTTGGCCAGTATCGCACTCTAAGAACTCCCGGGGTATAGCAGGGGCCTAAAAGCATCGTGAAATGATACTAGGGAACGAAGTAACTTCTCGTGTGCTGTCTAGATTGGACAAGTTAGATGTAAAGCGCAAGCCGCGAGGGGAGAGATAGCCCGAGAAGCTAATGCCTAGGGTAACGCCTATGGATATGATGGGGTGTTCCTCATCCAGCTGACGCGGGTTGGTTAAAGTAGGAAATCTTGGGTAAGAGTATCTCTAAGACGCCGGAGGCCTCTCGAAGGTTGGATGACTGGTAAAACAGACTTGGAAATGGTAATACTAAAGGTTATCTGGCAGCGCCGCTTACCAACCAGGAAAGGAGTGAAATCGCATGAGATGAGGGACAAGTGGAGCAATCCGTAGTAATCCTAGTAGTGACAATGCCCTACTTGCCAGTAGCCGGATGCGGTGAAAGTCGCACGTCCGGTTCCGAATGGGAGGGTTAGGGGGTGACCCCTAGCTCGACCCCGACTATCCTGGCTGAATGAATTTGTCAGTTGTGGGTGGTCAGTTGTGGGTGGTCAGTTGTGGGTGGTCAGTTGTCAGCACCGTCCCCTATAGCAGGTAATTCTGTCGAAGAAGCAAAAATACTTATACCATTTGAGAAAAGGCTGCTACTATAGAGCATGGAAATACGTCCCAGATCTGGTTTACTGTCGCAGGGATTTTTCATGTATGGTATTAGCCATAAAATATAAACTTAAACAGGGTGCATCTCAGTTAGGCGATGAGTATATTTACTCAGCACAAGTGGATTTACTGAGTCTGATTAGGCAACTAATGCGCCATTCAGGTAGGCACAGCGATGCTTCAACACCTACGGTCCGCGGACGGCCCGAAAAATCGGCACATTCTCGGCTCGCCATTGTGCCCCCGGTAATTTCACCCTTAACCCAATTTGTTTCACCAGGGACTCAACCCGACCAGAGCCAATTGAGTGCCGAGCTGCCTGCCCGTTCGCGCAGCGGCCCGACGCCAGGAGGGCTAGCCTGGTAGCAGCCCTTGATTATCCTTGAAGAAAGCCACACTGCCTTGCTCATGGACATTTAAGGCTTTGTATTCTCGCCACTCACCAGGTTGACCCTCCACGGTCCGCGGACGGCCCGAAAAATCGGTACGAAGGCGAATCATGCCGCCATCCAAGCTGAGCTCCTGAATCGGTTCAGCTATCTCTACCTCAGACCAGTCCTCTCGTTGAACAAAGCGTTGGAGCGTACTGTGGGAGATGCTCACCCCAGTCAGCATCGCGAGATCTTGTACGGTCCGCGGACGGCCCGAAAAATCGGCTCTCTGGTAAGAGGCATTGGCACTGACGACCCAACAACATTTTTCCACATACGGACTCCAACGAGTTCCCGGTTTAACTTGCAGTTGTTGGGCTTGAGCAGTGGTGAGGGTTAGTTTGCCCAGGATACTGGTCAGGGTGCGCTGTTTTCCGGTGCGGCGGGAAGTCGCCGTGTTGATAAAAAAATTCCTAGTTGAGGCCAGACGTGTTCTTGGGCAAGCGCACGAACGTTTTTCTCAATGCCTTCAAGGGTGGTGAGTTCAGTGGGGTCGGCTTCCTGGTAGAGAATCGCGGCAATCGCGTCAAGATGTTGCTGGAGTTCAGCCTGCTTTTGGGAGTTCATGGGTCAAGGGTGGTCAACAGTGCCTAAATTATGTACCGTTTTGAGGGAGACAAGCACTATGTATAATTACTCATCGCCTAACTGAGATGTACCCCTTAAACAATCCTGAGTTACTCGAACATCTAGCAAAACAAAGTCAGCCAATTCAGCAGATCTTTAACCGTGCCATAGAACTTGCGGGTAATGACGCTATCTTGAGACAGGAAACCATCGAGAATCTGCGGCTGCACAAGCAGGGAAGTTTGAGTACGAGGGCGCTAGAAGCATCTCTCTGGGACTTAGTTAATTTTCTGGAGCGGTATAGTCAAAGAGTTTCCGGTGACTTTGCTTCTCGCTTTCGGCGTCTGCACAGACAAAACTTCGATGTCCCCCAGAGGGGACGCGCTACATGCGCTGCGCGCACGCTTGGGAGTATACTACTGCCAAGGCTAAAATTGCGACCTCTGGCTTGGGAGCAGAAATTGAAAGCTGGTCCAGACTGTGGAAGTTAGGGCGATCGCACTCAGCAGCATCGGGATTATCCCATCATCTGACTCTGATTGGTAATAGGAGTGATCGCTTCTCTGACTCTCTGATAATTTCGGCATCACAGCAGTTGCGATCGTCATTATTCCCAGCAGCAATAGCAGGGGGACGGTAATGTCATAACCTGTTAATCCTAACACGCCTCCGACTGCTAGTCCTATTACTCCAGGTGCGGCAAAGATGCCAGGACCAATGGTGCGATCGTAGCATTAAATGCCAAAGTACCCCCGCCTACATGGAAAAATGCAGAGCCAATTCCTGCTAAGATAACGGCTATAGTGCTTGGTCCCCCCTGTCCCAATACCTCTCGATTAAGCATCTTATCTGTCATTGCGAAGGGGGGGTACGCAGCGATTAACTTATGCGTTCATGTTCGTTAACCCCCCCCGAAGCAATCCCCCCGCCCCGTATGAGAGGAAAAGCGCTTCGGCGTCGTCGATGAGATTGCTAGCCCTCCTGCGCTTGTTGCGAGGCACGAAGCAATCTGCCGCTGCGCTAACCTATGCCTTACTCACATATTTCTTAACAATTGTAGCAACAATCACGATTGGCAAATATGAGTCTATTGTTTTTTCAATAAAACCTATATATTATCAATAAGCCCGCCATTGAATTGGATATCTGGTGAAGAGTCAGCTCCTTTTTTGTTTGAGCACAAGTCTTTTGAGTAATTGTACCAGTTCACCACAAGAAATTCTTCTATAAAGTTGTGAACTGGCACGGTTCATTCAGTTCTACTTCCGGCGCTCAATTGTCAGATAAGGGCCGGACTATTGACGACCGTCCGGGCGAGAGAGTGAATTTACACTTATGGAGTTAAACATACTTTTTCATATTTTGGGACAGAGACGAATCTAGAGAATCGCTTGAGCTAGAATTCAAGTATCAGCTATGTCATGCAAGCGTCGTAACCCTTGCCAAATAGTTTTCACCCCTGGTTCATTATCCCGTTTTCGTCCTAAAAAACCACCTAATTTAGCAATCCAATGAATACAAGTCTTTATTGTTGGCGTCGCCTCTAGTGGTGTCGAAGTTTTATTTATCGTGCAGTAAAGAGCTTGCTACTCATGGGTTTCTAAAATACTATCTGCTGGGGCCTCCGGGTTGTAACGAGCTTCATAAGTAAGCCACAATAATCGCCATGCCACGATTGTATAAGTGGCTAAAGCCCTTTCAATGCGATCTGCTGTTTCTAGTTGTAGTTGTTCTTTTCGACAACCACTTTTTAGGACATAATGATAACGTTCAATTAACCAACGATAGCTATACCAACGCAGGCACCACGTCATCAAAGCCAGTAATCGTCAGCGTCGTTAACAACAACCAGCTAACCCGGTCAACTCCAGAAGGTGGATGCTCTTCTTCTGCCAGAATTACTTGTATTTTAATTGGCTTTAATGATTTGTAGTGAATATGTGTTTTGGGTGGTTGAATCTCTACCGAAGTGCTACCCAGGGTTAAGGTTGCTTCGCGAGCCTTTCTCTCGGGATTTTTTGATAATTCTATCGTCACAACTCCTACGGGAGAAACTTTGTAGATAGCTGATTCTAATTTCTCTACTTCCTCTGAATCAACTGATTTTACAGAACGGTTCTAATAAGCGCGAATTAGAAGCATGCTCTGAATTCTCAGAGCGAGGCAAGGCCAAAAAATCATAAATATCTGCCTCCCGATCCGCCACTGTCACCACTGTAACATCTGATGGTATCACTGCTTCCGTTGCCGATAGCGAGTCCAGCCACCGCTGGCTTTCTTTATCTTTTGTTTCTATGAATCTGTCGAGAATGCTTCTTGCCAATATCAGAAATATCCCGTGCCCTGCTGATTTAACACTCAAGGGCGGTACTCCTGTCCCACTGGTACAAAAAACCGAGTGAACTTTTAGTCCTCGACTGGTTCTACAATTCCATTTGCCCCATTCCTTTTTTACTGGGATGGTGCGTAAAATTTAGGGCGTGTCATCAATTAAGCCATATTACAGCTGCCGCGAGGTAGATGGCACCCAAGAAATTGCGAGCCGTTTTATCGTAGCGTGTCGCCAGAGCCCTGTATTGCTTGAGTTTTTGGAATAGATTTTCAATTAGATGCCGCCACTTGTACATTTCTTCATCGTATTCTCTGTGTTCTGTGCGGTTACTTTTTGGAGGAATGACAGCCATCCAATCCGCCTCTTTCAGGCGCTCGAGCACACGTTGTTCCGCATCATAGGCTTTATCTGCAAGCAGCGCGCCAATCTCACCGATTTTATCCAATAGCACGTCAGCGCCTTGTAAGTCGTGGGCTTGGCCAGGGGTAAGATGAAATCCTGTGGGATTGCCTTGGGCAATCGCAAGTGGCATGAATCTTTGTCGATAGTCCCCCTTTACTACGGCCTATGGCTTGGGTTTCGCACGTAAGGGTGTTTTTTTTTGCACCCGCACGCTCGTTGATGGGCACGCAGGATGGTGGCATCAATCGCGGCGTATTCGTTATCGGCGTCTGAGGCCAAGACATCGAATACCTGCTTCCAAACTCCCTTTTCAGACCAACGGGTATGGCGGGTATGAACAACCCGAAAATCCCCAAAACACTCCGGTAAATCCCGCCAGGGAATGCCAGCACGATATCGATATAACACGGCAGAACACGAATAATCTATTGTTCTTGGCTGTAGCGCCTGGGTCACCCTCTTTACCAGGTAAAAGGTGTTCGATCCGTTCCCACTGGTCGTCTCGCAAGCCATAGCGTCTCATATCATGCCCTCTTGATTGTTATTGCTGGATAAGGACTCCATACCGTATCCATCTACTTCTGTCAAGCAATTTGATTGATGACACACCCTAATTATTTTGATTCAGTCGGCAGATATTTCTCTAGCATTCGTTCCACTTGCTGCACCTTAGCACGAGGGGAAGGACGAGGCAGCTGCTGTTCCGTACCAGTATCTACAGTCAGCACAGGTACTTCATACTGATAAGCAGCAAACCAATCTTCGCGACTGGTAATGTCTCGTACTTCCAGCTGGAAGTTTATGTTTTCAATCTGTTCTAATTTTTCTTGCAGTCCAGCGCACAAATGGCAGCCCTGCTTGCTGTACAATATTAAGCGATGCATAGTTCGAGCATATCACTTTCGGGGGCATCTTGATTATATAACTTGACATGGACAATAAACAGATCTTGCCATAATTAAGAAACCCAGTGTTAGCTTCACACCGGGTTTCTCTATCACTCCTGTGCTATTCCTTGTCAAGTGGGCATCACCCTATTTGCCGATTTTTCGCGCAGCGATCGCCGACTTGGCCATCTTCACCAGAGTTTCTTTCTTGCCAGCCTTGATGCCCAGAGTATAGCGACTCCCCTTGTGGTCCCAACTTATGGTAGCATCAGAGCAATTAGCGCCACAAGTAGCCTCGACAAAATAGCCAGTAATCCCCGATGCCAGGTCTACTTTCTCACCAGTCAATTCTTTAACTGCCGGTGTTAATGTTTCTGCCGAAATCATACCCAAACGACAGACCGTTCCTCCATTGCAGTCTTCTGTATAACCCAGCATAATCTCATACTTGTTGTCCGATGTTGCTGGTGAGACGATCGGATAGATGGGGACGTAATCCGCTTCGGGAACGAAGCCCGGTAATAATAGAGATAGCTGTGTTTGCTGCTGTAGTTGTGGTACAACAGACTCAAAAATCTGGTGCGGTTCGGGCTTGGTGCTGTTGTCAACATTGTCCGGGGGCTGCACAACCCCTGATTGGTTTACCTCTGAAATCTGGTGCGGTTCGGGCTTGGTGCTGTTGTCAACATTGTCCGGAGGCTGCACAACCCCTGATTGGTTTACCTCTGATTTGTTTTTTGACGTTATTGTCTTGAACAATATTAGAGATGTTGACAGCAGGACAGCCGTCACCAACAGAATTGTTTTCACATGTTTGACAGACATGATATCTCTCCTGGATTAAAGTACTTTATAATATGCTTTGGCGATCGCCTCAATCCAAGCTGCGCGATCAAGACCATTGACAATGCGTCGGGCATAGTAAAAATATCGCCAGTAACCCCAGATATATTGACCCAACCTATGACCGGTAAAGGTTCCATCCCGCATCCCTCTGACCAGGATCTTGGCGGCGATCTTTGGTTCCGCTGCTCGTTCGGGAAAATTCACCAGATCGATTCCCAGGCGATCGGACCAATAGGTATAATTTCGCCGTCCCGTGATTTGTACAAAGCCTCGTCCCTTATAGCGCGGTCCATCTCCTGGCTGATTATTCCCCAAGTCCTCTCGCCCCTCATAGGCCCAACCGCTGGCCAATTCTTCCATCCACTTTCCTAGACCAGATTCATGTTCCGCTGTTGCTAAAATGTAGGCGATTTGTCCCAGATCGCTCACCCCACTCCGATCGCACTCCCGCAGGATTAAAGGAATTGACTCCCAAGCATAGGGACGCAGACCCAGATACTGAGGAATTGATTTGATTATCCTGTTCAAATTCCGATAACCTATCTGCTTATTATAGCCCAAATACTCTTTTACAGGGGAGTTCCATAATTCTGACTCGATTTCCTGACCCACAAGGCCATTCGCCACCGTCTCGCCGATCCCCATGAACTGGTCATACATGCCCATCTCTTCCCTCAGAAATCCCTGTCTTATCGGTATTTCTCGCATCGGCTCCACTAACTCTCTCAACCCATTCTCTCCCAACTCATTGGCCATCTCGACCAGAGTTTCTTTCTTGCTGGCCTTGAGGCCCAGAGTATAGCGACTCCCATTCTGGTCCCAACTTATGGTAGCATCAGAGCAATTAGCTCCACAACTGGCATCGACAAAATAGCCGGTAATCCCTGTCCCTAGAGATGTTTCCGAACCAGTCAGTTTCTCTTGTACCTGGGTTAATTTTTCTGCTGTTATTATACCCAAACGGCAAGCGGTTCCCCCATAGCAGCGTCTTGCGTAATTCAGCCTAATCTTGTTCTTGTCCGAAGTTGGTGATGTCAGGTTCAGATGGATAGTAGACTCGCGAGTCAACTCGCAGTTTAATGAGTTACGAATGATTTCACGAATCTTGCGACTATTCCTTTCAGAAATTGCTCGTCTGACCGGTCTTCTCAGCCTTTGAGCAATTGCTGGTCTGACCGGTACTTAATTTGGTTGTGGGTCAACCGTCTCCGGCGGCTTTACCGCTGATGCTGATTGCGTTTTTGACGTTATTGTATCGAACAATATTATTGAGGTTGACACGATGACAACCGTCAGCAACAGCAGAATTCTTTTCATATGTTTGACAGACATGATATCTTGTAGAAGTTAAAGGACTCGATAATTCTGCCGCGCTCGCCTCAAGCTGGGCGGCGCGATCGAGACTATTGACAATGGGTCATTGTCAATAGTCTCGGCGGGCACCCCGAATACAATCATCCAACCTGTGACCGGTAAAGGTTTCATACTGCATCCCGATTACTAGAATCTTGGCGGCTATCTCTGGTTCCCCTGCTTTTTGAGATTCACCAGATCGATTCCGGGTGTGGTCAAAACCCGTTGATACGCTACAAGGCATGGGATCCCCCCCCAGCCCCCCCTTCCAAAAGCTATGCTTTACTCACATATTTCTTAACAATCTGAAATCCTTACACCGTCTTGATTTGAGTACAATTGCTTCAAAAAAGTTAACAATATACTTCCACTAAGTTAATATATAGTCCGATACGAAATGCGCTACGCGCTGTCGGAACCCTCGCCAGTGCTAAAAAGTAAAATAATGATTAAATAAAACGACTCTTGCTTCTGGCGTTGCTAATATTGTAGAGAGCACGAAGAGCAAAAATTATCCATGGACAGAAAAATATGAAGTCTTGAGCCGCAGAAGAACTAAAATCTGCTGATTTGGGCGATCGCCGTCGCCACATTCATACTGGTAAAAATTGTATCAGATTTAGCAGAACAACCCAATGCTACGGTACCACAAGCTTGTGGAGATTGGGCAGGGACCCAAGCACAAATGACTTTTGGGCAAATCCACAGATTCAAGCGGAAGCGATTCGCGATTGCCACCAACAAAGTACGCTCTCCCGAGTCAAACAACATGAAACGATTTTAGCAATTCAGGACACCACCGAACTAGGGTGTGTCATCAATCAAATTGCTTGACAGAAATAGATGGATACGGTATGGAGTCCTTATCCAGCAATAACAATCAAGAGGGCATGATATGAGACGCTATGGCTTGCGAGACGACCAGTGGGAACGGATCGAACACCTTTTACCTGGTAAAGAGGGTGACCCAGGCGCTACAGCCAAGAACAATAGATTATTCGTGTTCTGCCGTGTTATATCGATATCGTGCTGGCATTCCCTGGCGGGATTTACCGGAGTGTTTTGGGGATTTTCGGGTTGTTCATACCCGCCATACCCGTTGGTCTGAAAAGGGAGTTTGGAAGCAGGTATTCGATGTCTTGGCCTCAGACGCCGATAACGAATACGCCGCGATTGATGCCACCATCCTGCGTGCCCATCAACGAGCGTGCGGGTGCAAAAAAAAACACCCTCAGATACGTGCGAAACCCAAGCCATAGGCCGTAGTAAAGGGGGACTATCGACAAAGATTCATGCCACTTGCGATTGCCCAAGGCAATCCCACAGGATTTCATCTTACCCCTGGCCAAGCCCACGACGGGAAAGGCGCTGACGTGCTATTGGATAAAATCGGTGAGATTGGCGCGCTGCTTGCAGATAAAGCCTATGATGCGGAACAACGTGTGCTCGAGCGCCTGAAAGAGGCGAATTGGATGGCTGTCATTCCTCCAAAAAGTAACCGCACAGAACACAGAGAATACGATGAAGAAATGTACAAGTGGCGGCATCTAATTGAAAATCTATTCCAAAAACTCAAGCAATACAGGGCTCTGGCGACACGCTACGATAAAACGGCTCGCAATTTCTTGGGTGCCATCTACCTCGCGGCAGCTGTAATATGGCTTAATTGATGACACGCCCTAGTTACTCTGTAGGGAGAAAACCCCCTGGTTTTAGCTAAATATTATCAGTTTAGCTAGAAGTTATACTGGAATGACGATTGAGAACTAAGGAAGAAGTCCTCTCGTTTTTAGGCTCAGCCTAGAAATGCTTGTTTGAGGCTCCGCCTCCAGTGAGGGAAAAAGGATGCCCTCACTCTCCTTTAAGTACATAGGCAAAATTATTTGTCTATGAGCTCCTCACAGAGCAAGCGTTTTAGGCGGATTCGATATAAAAATAATTTTGCACAACCACTTAGCTGCCGTCGGAAGCATTCGCCTCGAAGGGGGTGCGTTCCCTGCCTTCGACAGGGAAAGAGTGGGAGCATCAGGGGCGGCGCGTTCCCTGCTAGAACTAGGGAAGGAGTGGTCGAAAATATTTAAGGAGTTGGAAAAAAATGAAGTTGCGAGAGTTATTGGCAAGCATTCCTAATTTAGAAATACCAGACCATGAGGAGATCGACTCTGAGGTGAAGGGGTTAAGTACGAATTCCCAGACATGCAAACCGGGAGATTTATTTATCGGAATGCCGGGTACGCGAGTGGATGGGGGAGAGTTCTGGGAAAGCGCGATCGCCTCAGGGGCATGCGCGGCCCTAATTTCTCCAGAAGCCGCCCAAGGTTCCCAGGTAGAACCAGGGAACGAGAAAGCCAAAGATAATTGTATTATTCCCGTAACAGATATGAGGGAAGCCTGTGCCCAGGTAGCAGCTGCTTTCTACAAATATCCAGCATCGCAGCTGCAACTGATAGGCGTCACGGGCACGAATGGCAAAACTACTACTACCCATCTGATTGAATTTCTGCTTGCCCAAGCCCAAAAGCAACCAGCACTTTTTGGTACATTATATGCCCGTTGGGCAGGTTTCCAACAAACTGCCGTGCATACGACGCCTTTTGCCCTGGAGTTGCAGCAACAACTGGCCCAGGCAGTAGCTGCTGGTTGTAGGCAGGGCATAATGGAAGTGAGTTCCCATGCTTTGTCACAAGGACGGGTGTTGGGTTGCGGCTTTGAGGTGGCCGTATTTACCAATCTTACCCAGGATCATCTGGACTTCCATAAAGATATGGAAGATTATTTTGCAGCTAAGGCCCTACTGTTTAGCCCGACCTATCTGCAAGGACGGGCGATAATTAATGTCGATGACGAGTACGGACGGCGGTTATGTGACCGGTTGCAGCCCGCACAGCTGTGGCGATACAGTACCCATAATGCTGAGGCCGATCTTTGGACGAGTGACATTACCTATGAACCATCGGGAGTGAAAGGCATCCTACATACACCGGTGGGTACAGCGCCTTTCCGATCGCCTTTGGTGGGCGAGTTCAATGTTGGAAATTTGCTGGGGGCTGTGGGGGCGGCTTTACATCTGGGCATAGACTTAAACTCGATCGTGGAGAAATTGCCGCAATTTCCCGGGGTGCCCGGACGAATGGAACGGGTGCAAATAACTCCCGAACAAGAGATTATCGTGATTGTCGATTATGCTCACACTCCCGATAGTTTGGAGAATTTGCTCCGGGCATCGAGACCGTTTATTCCCGGAAAGATGATTTGCGTGTTTGGTTGCGGGGGCGATCGCGATCGGACGAAGCGCCCGGTTATGGGTAAAATTGCCGCAGAGCTTTCAAACCTGCCGGTGGTAACCTCGGACAATCCCCGGACGGAAGACCCGAAAAAAATTTTACAAGATATCCTGGCCGGAATCCCGTCGGGCATAGAGCCGGTGGTGCTCGGCGATCGGGCGACTGCCATTAGAACTGCGATCCTGAAAGCGCAACCGGGAGACGGAGTCTTGATCGCCGGTAAAGGTCACGAAGATTATCAGATTCTCGGCACGGAAAAGATCCATTTTGACGATCGGGAACAGGCGCGATTGGCTTTACAAATGCGAATTGACCGGGGCTAAATCACCTACAGTTGCGGCGTCTGTCTTTCACCGGTGCTAACCAATTCCGATCTAATTTGCCAATTTTGCGTAGATATTATTTTTTTGACCGATATAAATAAAATATAGGAGATCGACTTGCGCTTGGACGATGCGAAAGTGTCATTGCGATTTTTCGCGCAGCGTGAGGGTGCGGTCACAAGTAGTTGATAGTCAAAAGACTCATAACCGGTTTGGTGCGACCTGCTGCAGGTGCTGAGCGACCAAAATTGATAAGGAAACCCGGTTTCACCGCCCCCACGCGAGGCTTCTCCGACGAGCGCAAATATGCTTTGTTTTTCAGCAAATATGCTTTGTTTTTCAGCAAATATGCTTTGTTTTTCAGCAAATATGCTTTGTTTTTCAGCAAATATGCTTTGTTTTTCAGCAAATATGCTTTGGCTATTTTAAATATGATTTGCCGCCGAGCAAATATTATCTGCCGCCGAGCAAATACTATCTGGGCCTGCCGCGTAATGATGCGGAGTTTACCCGGGATCCCCTGACTAGATACTAGACCTGGCGGACGCCAGTCAGATGACGACGGGTGTGGTCAAAACCAGTTGGGAAAAAAATACCACACTCACTTCTGGTGGGCGGTGCCTAGGCTGTTTATTCTGGGTCTTTTTAGGACCAGATCGATCACTACGGGATCCTGCGATGGCGCTCACGTTTATAATTCATATATAGCAAGCGATCCTGGGTCTCATCACCTTACACAAAAAGTGCATGAAGTTTTTTTCACCGGCCTATAACAAAGTAAACAGCCTAGGCGGTGCCCATTCTACGAATGCAACGACTTTTGACCGCACCCATTGCGAGGGGGGATCCCAAAGCCTTAACTGTAGTCAGCAGATTTCGTCCCCTGGCCTTCGCAGCAGCTCCATCGTGGGTAAGCAGTCGCGCTCTTCATCTCAAGGTGCTGTGGGCGGGGAGATTGCTAGCTGCTGCTTCGCCACGGCTACGCTTGCGCGAACGGGGAGGAGTATCTCATTGAGCGCAAAGATCTCTCAATTGGACCCCCCCTCGCTCCGGACATATTAGCTGCATGAAAAGTTAATCGCTACGTATCCCCCCTCGCAATGACAAATAAAATCCTTAACCGAGAAGTATTGAGGCACCGCCCAGCACCAGGGTTTGAAATATAGGGTGGGCACCGCCCACCACCACAGTTTAAGATAGACAATGTTATAGAAACTAATTGTATTTGAGGAGGCGATCGTGAATAAGTTACTCAGGAAGTTGTGGCAGAAAAGATGCGATCGAGGGATGACGCTAGTATAATTGCTAGTAGTCATCGTCATCATCGGGATTTTATCAAAAATTGCCTTGCCAACTTTTCTAAGCATAGTGGGAAAAGCTAAAAAAGTTGAAGCGAGAATCAACATGGGTAATTTAAGCAAGTCCCAGAAAATATACTACAATGAGAAAGGAGAGTTTACCAAAGATATTTTTAAATTAAACTTTGCCCCTGACCCAGAATATAGTGAATATGAGAGTATAGTGAGTTTAGTGACTGCTGTTGTTTCCTCTATAGATGGGGTGGTAATCTATTCAAAAGAAGTAGATAATTACGTTTATTTTATCATAGCGATAGATGATGATGACGATCCAATGGCAATTCACGTAGCTGTGTCTAAGATTTTATTTGCGAGAACTTATGCAGGAGTAGTGTATCTGAAAGAAGGTGATATCCAGAGCTGTATACCAGAACCGATAGACATAAGCTTGCAGGATCTTGGCATATATGGCAGTATTAAGCAATGTAATATCAAATCCGGGTGAGTATTGTCCTGGGATTTTAAAATAAATTTTTCGATCGCATCTCTCCAAACTGCTCCAGATGTAGGATAATAGGATAGTGGTCAAGATGTAGTGATTTTACTATTGTCTGAGTTTTATAAGGCTGTATCTCGATGAAGATGCAATGGATGGCGACTTGGCACGAGCATTACGCCTAAGGGGCGCAGATGTTACTACCGCGAATCTAGAAGGAATGGCCAATTGTGCCGATGACGAGCATCTCGAATATGCAACTGCACAAGGGCGAGTCTTGTACTCGTTTAACGTTAGCGATTACCTGCGCCTTCATGGCGAATACATGAGGGAGGGAAAAAATCACGCAGGCATAATTCTGGGACAGCAGCAACAAGACAGCCTGGACGAACAAATGCGTCGTCTGTTGAGAATTATAGCGGTAAAGTCTGCTGAAGAAATGCAAAACCATTTCAAGTTTTTGAGTGCATGGGATGAATAGCTGCTGACGCCAGTTACTCTCGTTCCCAGGCATTGCCTGGGAACTTGACGGCGGGGTAACTTCCTGAGATTATGTCCATCCGCGTAAGGTTTGGTGTACCTTGGCTAATTACCACATGTAATCATAGATCGCGTATTCGGTAACTGCCTTCAGGATATAATGGCGCGATCGCTCCTCATCTCCTGCCGCTTCCCAATACAATCCTACATAAAGATGACTGTAAAAATTGCCAGTTTTGCCTGACGATTCCCCAGCAGCGAGAACATCATCGATGGTACAATCTCCTGCATACAGATCGTAGACGCGCCGCATCAACCTGGGGTCGTCGCGCACGCTACGCTACTAGCAGAGAATTCTGCGCTGCCGTCACTCCCTGCGATCGCGCTATACAGAGATAGCGCCAAACTGTTTCTTCCACATCTTGTGAGTTGAGGTTTAAGTCAACTTCAAACTGCTTGGCACCTTCAGCATATCTCTCGGCATAATAATAGGATAAGCCCCTTTGCCACAAGTATGGCGTGATGCTAGCATCGAGTGCTTCTGCCCGATCGAAGTCTTGAATGGATGGAGCAATAATAGCTAGCAAAAAGTTTACCATGCCGCGCTGAATGTATGCCCTGAGGTCTTCCGGGCGTGAGGCGATCGCATCGTTCCACCTCAATAGTTCATTTTCCAGAGATATTTGACTATTCATGATAATTTTTAGTCAGGTAATCATTCGACTGACAACCGACCACTGACAACTAACCACTGACAACTAACCACTAACAACCTCATTTAAGTATAGTTATATTAAGGTATGTTTCATTTCCGTTACATTAAGAGAGTATCGGCAGCAACAAGTGTAAAGTAAGTGATACCATTCATTCGGTATTATCAGAAATAGGGAGAAAACCTTTGACATTAAGGGTTGCTGTAGTAGGATCGGGACCGGCAGGCTCCTCAGCCGCCGAAACTCTAGCGAAAGCGGGAATTGAAACTTACCTGTTCGAGCGCAAGCTGGATAATGCGAAGCCCTGTGGCGGTGCCATTCCTCTCTGTATGGTCAGCGAGTTCGACCTGCCACCAGAAATTGTCGATCGGCAGGTGCGAAACATGAAGATGATCTCGCCCTCCAACATCGAAGTGGATATTAATCTGGAAAAACCAGGGGAATATATTGGCATGTGCCGCCGGGAAGTGCTGGATGGCTTTATGCGCGATCGGGCGGCGAAGCTAGGTGCCAACCTGATTAACGGTACGGTGCATAAACTGGAGATTCCCACCGTTCCGGAAAAATCGGGCAATACGGCCCCCTATACCCTGCATTACGCGGACCACTCCAATGGCAATAAGGTGGGTACGCAGAAAACTCTGCAAGTAGACATGGTAATTGGGGCAGATGGGGCTAACTCCCGCGTCGCGAAGGCTATTAAAGCTGGAGACTATAATTACGCGATCGCCTTCCAAGAGCGCATTCGCCTGCCAGAGGACAAGATGGAGTATTATCAAAACCTGGCAGAAATGTACGTAGGCAACGACGTGTCCCCGGACTTCTACGCCTGGGTGTTCCCCAAATACGACCATGTGGCCGTGGGCACTGGCACCATGCGGGTCAATCAAGCCAAGATCAAACAGCTACAAGCGGGTATCCGGGCCCGTGCGGCCAAACGGTTGGAAGGGGGCGAAATCATCAAAATAGAAGCGCACCCCATTCCCGAACATCCCCGTCCCCGTCGGGTAGTGGGTCGGGTGGCCCTGGTGGGAGACTCCGCCGGCACCGTCACCAAGTCATCTGGAGAAGGGATTTACTTTGCGGCCAAGTCAGCGCGGATGTGTGCCGAAACCATTGTGGAATATTCCCATAATGGGAGTCGCATTCCCACAGAAGAAGACCTGAAGGTATATCTGAAGCGCTGGGATAAAAAGTACGGCATTACCTACAAAGTGCTGGACATCCTGCAAACGGTATTTTATCGTTCCGATGCGACACGGGAAGCCTTTGTAGAAATGTGCGCCGACAAAGACGTGCAGCGCCTGACCTTTGATAGCTATTTGTATAAAACAGTCGTACCGGCAAATCCGTTCGTGCAGATGAAGATTACGGCCAAAACTATTGGCAGTCTGTTGCGGGGCAATGCCCTAGCTCCGTAATAAAGTAGGTGGGCACCGCCCACCCCGTGCTATAATTTTTGTATGCTAAGTCGTGGGCACTGCCCACCGAACCCGTGCTATAATTTTCTCATACCAAGTACAACAAAGTCGCGATGGTATCCCAAAATCCATTCACTGTTGGTCAACCGGTGCCCCCAGAACGTTTTGTGGGGCGATCGCGCCTGCTAGCCACAGCCTTCCATCAAATCTTTCAACCGGGTCACGGTAACCTGGCGATTTGGGGCGGTTCGGGGATCGGCAAGACTTCTTTTCTAGAAAAACTGACTGCACCTGAAACTTGGCAGGATCGAGGGCACGATAGATCGACAGCAGTAATTGTTAAGATCGATTGCCTGAAGTATATATCCCTTTACTGGGTCTGGCTTCTGGCGAAAAATATTGAGATCGATGAAAAACGAGCTGGAGGGCGAACGGAAATTGCAGGGGGAGATCGATGTCTTATTGCAAAAAGCGCACAACTCGAACGACGACCTGGCAGAGATATTACATCAACTGGGAGAGCAAGAGAGATTCTTAGTGCTGCTAGTTGATGATTACGATGCAGCATTGCGGATCGACGAACAATACAGTAAAATCAAATTAAATTTACCGTAAAAATACGGTAAAATACATCCGTAGCAGTGGGAAGTAAAATGTATTTTATCAGAGAAAAATACCAGACTGCGGGGCTGGTTAATTGAAAGAATTGGCTATAGTAGGATTTATCAAGAATTTCCAGCAACTGAAGTGGAAACTTGGGAGGAATATACTCTGTTAAGAATCAAGTATAATGCTGCTAGCGAGCCAATTTGTTTATTAAAATTTACCTGGAAGAGTATAGCAGGATTGATTTATGCCGTGGGAGTACCACCTGATGTAGGATCAGCAAGAGAGGCGATCGGTTTGGTAAATTGGAGAGTCGAACCCACAGATAGTGCCAAGGTGAATGGGAACTATTGATTGGTGAATGGCGACTATTGATCCAGAGTTCCTAGTTATTAAACTAAGCCAGGGAGTCACCCCTCCGACTCGTCTTCAAAACCGGACGTGAGATTTCACCTCATCCGGCTCCTCAGTCATGCCACCCTTGTCATGGGTACCGATTGATGCCATCGCTACCGTGGGGTAAGTGCTGTCACTCCTGCACCTAGAGGGGTGGGCTTTCACCACCATCATCTAAAAGTTGTCAGGGCTAATGATACCCTGCTAGTGGTCCCCTTCCTTGACCTGTGTCAAGTTAGTTTACACTAAACGAATCGCACTCCTAGGCTAGCGTTCCGTGTTTGACCAAGTTAGGCTAGAACGAATCGCACTTAACTCAACTCGAGCAAAAGCACAAGTCGATCCCTTCCCAAGTATACCATCTTGACCAAGATATTATTTATAAGCTATTTATAAGCTATTTATAAGCTATTTATATAAGCTATTTATAAGCTATTTATAAGCTATTTATAAGTGAGGAGAGCAACAATGAGAATGAAGATAAAGAGGACTGGAACGTCGATTTAGTAGAACAGCATAGGAGAGCTGAGCAGGGATCCAGAGGTCCGGCCTCACTATCCCAGAGGTGCCGGACGAGAATATGTCGATTGTGTATCCTACCCTACCTCAATTTACTAGCTCAGTTTCGCCAATATGCCTATCTAAGAAACGCTATAAAAGGAGAAAAAGACAATGGTCAAAATTTTGACTGGGACTCACGGAACAATTGTGATTGGTGGTGACAATCTCTTCGATCTAATCCGTGATGCAGGCCTTATCATCGATCACGGAGGAGATGACACCTTCAAAATCTCTGGTCCCACCGATGTGGCTCGGTTTAAGGTCTTAAATGGTGGGAGAGGCAATGACACCGTCAACTATGCATTCTATCAAAGCAGGATTCAGGCTAATCTTATGACAGGAATTGTTCACTTCCTCGATGATGACCCTTCCCAAACTCAAACAGTTGTGGATATTGAGAAATATAGTTGGGGGTGACAGAGATGATCATTTGACCGGAAACAGGTTCGATAACGTTCTTGATGGTCGAAGGGGACATGACAGCATCTACGGTGGATGGGGAAATGATAGCATCTACGGTGGATGGGGAAATGATGCCATCTATGGCGGAAAGGGCAATGACTACGTGGATGGTGGATATGGATATGACTTATTAGATGGTGGCGAAGGCGATGACACCGCCAGCTATGCGTTCTATGGAGGTAGTACTAATGCCAATCTTGAAACCGGAATTGTTTACTTCCCTGGTAACTACTACCGCGGTAGAACTGAAACAATTGTGAATATTGAGAATATAGTTGGGGGTAGCGGAAATGATTCTTTCACCGGAAACGATCTCAATAACGTTCTTGATGGTGGAAGGGGACGTGACACCATGTATGGTGGTTTAGGTAGCGACAGTCTTCATGGTGGTGAGCATCATGACATCTTGATTGGTACCAATGCTCAAGGAACAAGTCTTAACCAGACGGATACCTTGACTGGTGGTGGTGGTAGAGATACATTTGCTTTGGCAGTATCGACCGGTCAAGAAGATATCTTACTTTACGATGAGGGGAACGATAAGGCCATCATTACCGACTTTACTATTGGCGAAGACATCGTGCGTCTGGCAGGAGATGCTAGTCAATATAGTTTCGACACCGCTAAGGTCGAATCTGTATACTTTGTAACTCTTGTATTCCATTCAACTTCCAATTCCGTCAATTCCGTCCCTGAAGAAATTGCGACGTTCGTCTTTGATGCTGCCAATGAAAATAATCGCAATTTAAATCTGAGTGATTCTACTCAATTCCGGTTTATTTAGGGCTGGCTGGATAAAGTTAAAAGTCAAGTCAGACAAGGGTTTACAGCTTTTTATCGCCTCCAAAAGTGCAAGGAAATAGCGCGATCGCGTCCCAAAATCCTTGCACCTTCGGGGGAAATTACGGGGCCATCGCTCTCGGCGGTAAAGCTACCATTTTCAAGCCTATTGGCCCTCTTATCTGGCTCGATCCGGCTTATTCAGCAAGCCCTATTTAGAATTTAAGGACTCTGGTGGGAAAGGGTGGGAAGTCACCTCCGAGTTGC
The DNA here is from genome assembly GCA_963921275.4 of uncultured Hormoscilla sp. Lineage (GTDB taxonomy): Bacteria > Cyanobacteriota > Cyanobacteriia > Cyanobacteriales > Desertifilaceae > Hormoscilla. The sequence continues at coordinate 2,324,358 of OZ001293.3, forward strand.
AACTTTCCAGACAAGGGATGTCTAGCATGTAATGTAGGGGAATGACATATCCCAAACGAACCAGGATAACGTATGCCGATCGCCCTGACGGCGATCGGGAATAGATTCCTTTTCATCTTGCTTTTCATTTCCAGTTTCTGCTCAAATCATCAAGTCCTAATCAATAGTCGCCATTCACCAATCAATAGTTCCCATTCACCTTGGCACTATCTGTGGGTTCGACTCTCCAATTTACCAAACAGATCGCCTCTCTTGCTGATTCTACATCAGATGGTACTCCAGGTGGTACTCCCACAGCATAAATCAATCCTGCTATACTCTTCCAGGTAAATTTTAATAAACAAATTGGCTCGCTAGCAGCATTATACTTGATTCTTAACAGAGTATATTCCTCCCAAGTTTCCACTTCAGTTGCTGGGAATTCTTGATAAATCCTACTATAGCCAATTCTTTCAATTAACTAGCCCCGCAGTCTGGTATTTTTCTCTGATAAAATACATTTTACTTCCCACTGCTGCGGATGTATTTTACCGTATTTTTACGGTAGATTTAAGCCGTGATGAGAATAAACGCTGAAGCCGTCTGTAAACTGAATGGCGGGTTTTCCTTCTGCGTGCAGGCGTTGTTCCTTGTCGAAGCAGAGGAACATGGGGCGATCACAAACGATACAGGTTTTTTCAAAAGGAAAAATCCAGCCAGTATTTTTCATCAGTTGCTGGTAGATATTCCAGATTTTTATGTCATGGTTACAATCTAACACTGAAATACAATAATCTATAAAACTGCTACGCCAAACCAACTCTGATCTTCCTAATTTTGTTGGACTTACAGACATGAAAATATTCCTCAACGCTGCGCTATGAAAATATTCTTCAAAATCTGACTTGTAAAAATATTATTCCCAAATTTCCTCATCAAACATATCTATAATTTGCTCCGCTACTCTACCATATTCCAACCGCCAATAGAAAAGAGAAGATAGTTTCTTAAATATCGTCTCTATCTTACCAGCTATTTTTATTAAAGGTCTACTGGTCATCTCTACATTTAATTGTCTAACTATTTCTTTATACTCTAGCAGAGGCATTGAGTGTTTGACAGCATAAATCAATCCTGCTATACTCTTCCAGGTAAATTTTAATAAACAAATTGGCTCGCTAGCAGCATTATACTTGATTCTTAACAGAGTATATTCCTCCCAAGTTTCCACTTCAGTTGCTGGGAATTCTTGATAAATCCTACTATAGCCAATTCTTTCAATTAACTAGCCCCGCAGTCTGGTATTTTTCTCTGATAAAATACATTTTACTTCCCACTGCTGCGGATGTATTTTACCGTATTTTTACGGTAGATTTAAGCCGTGATGAGAATAAACGCTGAAGCCGTCTGTAAACTGAATGGCGGGTTTTCCTTCTGCGTGCAGGCGTTGTTCCTTGTCGAAGCAGAGGAACATGGGGCGATCGCAAACGATACAGGTTTTTTCAAAAGGAAAAATCCAGCCAGTATTTTTCATCAGTTGCTGGTAGATATTCCAGATTTTTATGTCATGGTTACAATCTAACACTGAAATACAATAATCTATAAAACTGCTACGCCAAACCAACTCTGATCTTCCTAATTTTGTTGGACTTACAGACATGAAAATATTCCTCAACGCTGCGCTATGAAAATATTCTTCAAAATCTGACTTGTAAAAATATTATTTCCAAATTTCCTCATCAAACATATCTATAATTTGCTCCGCTACTCTACCATATTCCAACCGCCAATAGAAAAGAGAAGATAGTTTCTTAAATATCGTCTCTATCTTACCAGCTATTTTTATTAAAGGTCTACTGGTCATCTCTACATTTAATTGTCTAACTATTTCTTTATACTCTAGCAGAGGCATTGAGTGTTTGACAATATATTTCCAAATCTAAGCTGGACTCTTTACAAAAATTATTGTCGGTTCTTTTCTACCAATTATTTTATAGGTAGCTTTCACCGCTTTTCTGGCTTTTCGGTAGTCAAGCGGTTCAGTTGATGTCGCAATTTTCAGCCACTTTTCCCGGTAAACTGGAATCAGTGCCTCTTGTTCAGGTGTCAGTTGCTCGATCTTCATCACAGTGTTCGGGAATTAAATATTAAAGTGACCAGTGACCACGTACAATGCCTCCTGACCAGGCTAGTGTTTCTGGTGATAAACATCTATATCGAGTAAGATATATCATAAGGCGCTACGCGCACTTCTCCGTGCAACGCCGAAATGTTTTCGTGCTTCATGAAACTCGCTCATCTCTGAGAAGAAGTTACTTCCTGGGGTGCTGTTAATTTTTTCAGTTGGGGACCGATGAGGATATAGGTGAGCATTTCTCCCTTTCCTTTTACTTCGATCGCCCCTCGGGGCTTAAATCGAAAATTTTCCTTTAGGTGTTGGTAGGTGGCTTCAGAAACCTGAATGTAACCGGCAATCCCGTGGGATTCCATGCGACTAGCGATATTTACAGTGTCCCCCCACAGGTCGTAGATAAACTTTTTCACCCCAATTACTCCGGCCACCACTGGGCCCGTGTTGATGCCGATGCGGATCTTTAAAAGATGGGTGCTATGACTATTGTACTGCGCTTGCTCTGCATTAAATTGGGCAATCAATTTTTGCATGTCCAGGGCCATGCGGGCGATCGCCTCAGGGTGGGAGGACCGTGGCACTGGCAGTCCTCCCACTACCATATAAGCATCTCCAATGGTTTTAATTTTCTCCAACCCATGGGTCTCAGTGAGCTCGTCAAATTCTGAGAATATCCGGTTGATCAACTTGACCAGTTCTGTGGGAGTAACCCGGGATGAGAGCTTGGTAAAGCCAACAATATCAGCAAATAGTACAGTCGCTTCAGCAAAATCATCGGCAATAGTCTGCTCTTTTTGCTTGAGCCGCTCCGTGATTTGGTAAGCTATTTAATAGCAACCGATCTGACTTTTTCTGTTCTACTTCCAATTGCTTTAAGGCCGATCGCAAAATAATCCCAATGATCACAGCTAGCGCCATGGCCACTAGCATCGCCCCCAGGAGCACTTTTCTGGCTAACTCGCTGGTAAGTGCGATTCTCTGTTGCGCCCGGAGAATTTCCTCGTTCGTCAGGTCGAGCAATTTGTTAGAAACCGTTTCTGCTCGTTCGTCTGAGCTAGTGATTCTGCTGCGGATCTTGGCATCCAGTTTGCTAATCTGTTGGGCCACTCCCTGATGAGCTTCTAAATAGGCTAGCATTGATTTTTGTCGTTCAATGTCTAGGTTTTCCCTAGAGATAATCCCAGAGCGCAATTGGACAATTATCTCAAACAGTTTCTCTTTTTCAGACTGCTGGCGTGTCAGCAGATATTCTTCTTCCGCAAATTGTAGCTGCTCGTACAGGTTGAGCAACATTCTATCGTTCACCAGTTGCAGCTTAAGGTACAGCAATGAGGAATTTTGCTGTAGCCTGTTCATCAGGCCGATATCCTCCATGCTTAAATCACCCACTAGCCGCACCGCATCATTGAAGCTGCCAGAATACTGCTTGACCAGTTCTACATAACTAACCACCTCTGGGTTGCTACGGCGCAAGGCATCGCTCACATTCGCACCTGCTAGTAATTTTTGTAAGCCAGCACTAATGTCGATCGCTTTGTTAATTTGTTCTTGATGGGTTCTCAGATAAGATTGAGTTTTATTCCCTAAATTATTCGTTTACCAGCGCAGAAAAAAGTCTCTTTCTATCTGGCGGGCTTTTTGTAAAGCTTTATCCATGGCAATCACCTGGCGTTGTATTTGCACGCTGGTGACGATCGCAGCATCTGTTTCAGTACGTACAGTTTTTAATGCTAGCAAGCCTGTCATTGATACCAGTACGATTAGTAGCAGTAATGCCACAAACGCCGGTGTAAACTTGTCCGTAGTACTCAGATGCACCCAAGCTATAGCGACTTTGTGCCACAACGCCTTTATTAATATCCAGGCACGATGTCGCCACCTCTTCATACCTATATCACTTTTGGGAAGTAAAAATTTAAACGCTATACCATTTACTTTCAGCTTGCCCCACTGCTGGGTGGGGGGTTGGGGGTGGGGGTTGGTTGCTATCTACCATGAACGAGGGACTCCCAGGTCATCGATTGCAGGCTCAAGTCAAATGTCTACGCCAAATATAACAATCATCCAGCCTGTATAGATTTTGGCTGGCAGTAGTCTACCCCAGAACCGTACTGCCACGCATCTATCAAGCGACGGTAGTAGTATTGTTGCACTCCAGGTAAGGCTTTTGTCCAGGGGGCGATCGACCGTCCCAAAGGATACAATGCCGTGTAAGCCACTAGGTTGGTATAGTGAACCATCCAGTAAGCCAAGGTTTTCAGTCCGACTTGCCCAATTACTTTGACAATTAAGTCCGGCTGACGGACGGTTGCTTGCAGCAGGGTTTGGGATAAACCGTGCAACTGTACGACATCTTGGAGAAACGGACGGAGTACCTCATCTCCAAGCTCAGACATAATCGTAAATACTTCCGACAGTAGGCGGTTGATTCGATCTGGGGGAATTGTTTGTTCCAGGCCGACGCTCATTGACCGTTGAAACAGCCAGGTAAGGTCGAGATTGGGTTGATAAGGTTGTAAGATTGCTAGATCCTGGCGGGAAAGGGCGCTATGAGTCAGGGCATCCTGAATCCCTGCTGTCAGACGCTTCAGGTGGCGAATCATGGCACCAAATCCGCCGAAACTCAGAGGAGATTGATTACCGCTACTGTCTCCTACAGGTAAAATGCGGTTGAAGGGGGTTTTTAAGGGGCTTTGCTGGTAGCAGGGGAAGAAGCCAAATAAGGCTCGTTGCCATTGCAATCGATCGAGGCCGATCTGCTGGTATTCTGGCAGGTAGCGCAGGTACTCGTCAAAGAGAAATTCTAGGCTAAAACGGTCTGGGTGAGCATCTATATAGGTAAATAGGTATGTGGTTCTGCCATCCCTGGCCGGGAAGGCTTCCCAGAAATACTGGCATTGATAAAGTAGGGGAGTGAAGGAAACTAATATGTCGCCGGTGTCGTTGCGAGGAAACCCGCGAGCGCAGGTGCCGACTACTAGGCAGATGGCGTCTGGTTTTTTCCCCTGTCTTGCCTGCCGTCCTATAGGGGAAAAATGCCCCATTGCATCTAGTAATACGCGGCTATTGCAGGCCCGATCGCCCGCTAAAACCCTGAGACCATTTGGATGAATGACTGCCCCTGTAAAGGCTGTATTTTCCCACAGTTGACCGCCGGCGGCTATAAATTTATTTTTCAGGGTTTCTAGCAGATAGACTGGATCTACGCCGATATTGAGTACGTCGCGCACCCAGATATCGGGGCCACCATGGAAGCTGATGCGTGCTGGGTTATACTCGGTGACGATCGCCGTTTCCAGTTCCGCTGGCGTCAGTAACTCCAATTCTAAGAGCACTTCTAGTTCCCGGCGGCAGATATTCCACTCTTGCTCTCGGCCCCGCAGGATTCCCCGTTCCATTACGGCCACGCGCAGCCCTTGTAATTGCAAGGCACAGGCAATCATAATGCCTAATGTGCCACCGCAGACCACAACATCCCAATCTACCTCTGATAATGGGAGCGGGCTCTCTTGCACCGTCTGAGGTACGGGGTGGGTATTTTTTTTGATAGCTTGCCAGAGTCTATCGGCCTTACGCAGTCCGGATAGAACATCTCCTGGCAGTTGCGAGAGTATTTGTGCTGTTTGTGTCATGAGACAAGATAACTGCATCACGGATGCACTCAGTACCACCATCTTAACCTGTCTGGAGAGCTTTCCGTGCAGTTATCGGTGCCGATGTCTCTAGGGGACTCGATTTTAGATTTTCTGACAAGATATAATTATCCGATTCCAGACCCAAGTTGCACTAATCTCCCAGTTCTATTTTCAGAAGCACTCTTTTCGAGTCCTTCACGTCCCCTGGTACTCGGAACAAGTTGAGGCTGTCCCCTGAATCCCTGAGATCGTCAACCACCACTTCTGTTCGTTCGTCTATTCTCAATTTATTCTCTTCGCGGCTTCTTGAGAGATCCGTCGATGCCTCAACACCCGGTTGGGACGCTCTTTCAAATGACCTCTGGTAATCTGAAGAGGTCGTGCGACTCTCGATGGTACGCAGAGATTCACCCGAGAGGGTTACATCTGCTTCCCTTGATGGTCTGCCTGACTGCGCCTGTGCCACTGATGTCCACCAGACTGCTACAAATGCTATCGCTAAGACTGCTTGTGCTTGAGTGCGAATTATTTTTTTCATGGCTTATTTATTATATCTACTATGTTTTTTGCCTCTCCCGATCTTTGGTCTTTTGGTGGACTTACGCAACTTGTCCCGTTCAACACTACCGGTACCGTCTGATGGGCTATCTCTGGTGCCCTATCTAGTGCCTGTGCGTAAGTCCTGCTTTCTTTACTCTAACTAGATTCTTTCAGGCTGTCAAGCCATTCGATCGCCCGATCTACCCACCGCCAGCACTTTCCCTGTCAGTTGTCAGTAGCGTAGCCTGTAGGGCGGATCGCCTGCCCGTCAGTTGTTCGTTGTCAATTCTCCTCGTTCCCTGGCTCCCGCCTGAGAACGCAATTCTCCATTTTCACTTAGACAAATCTGTGAATAAATTCATAAGTCCAATCTACTCTTCCTTTGCGTAACATCGCTGGATCGAGTCTTTCTGTGGTATTACAAGTCATCAACACGACTAATTTTTGTTGCATCTGCACCCCGGATTCTTCTATCACACTATTGTACAATGTTCCATCCAGTAAACTCAGGATATGCTCGGTTTTATTATTTCCTTGAGCTACTGCCATTGAGCGATCTTGGGCCAAGTTATCTGCTTCATTGATGATGATACAAATCCGTTCCAGGTAACTGGGGGGGATAAAGTTTTCTACCGCATCATGGTCGAGGATAAAAATTACATATCCTAGGGGCATTAATATTTCTTTGGCCACTGCTTGCGTCCAGGCTGTTTTCCCCGTGCCTGGTTCTCCTTGTACGAGAACTGCTAGCTGGTTTTGGTCGATTATTGCCTGCTGAACTTTGTCAGTGAAGCTTTGGATATCTGCTGGAAATGTTCTAATTTGAAACTGAGAATGTACCTGTCCAATCCGATTTTGATAACCGCTTAGCATCACTGCTAGATTGTAAGTGGCTTTATTCACCAGTGGGGCAATGTCTTGGGCTATCAGCCTGTAGCGTCGCCTGCTTCGGCCCAGGTTGTCTATTTGCAGCCAAACTTGAAACTTTGACCAGTAAGCGGAAACGCTGCCCAGGGTTTCCACCCTTTCCCAACTGGTAAATTTATCTACAGGATAATAAAAATGTCGGTCTAGGTAATACTGTGTTATTAATTCTGGCTTGGACAATAATTCCAGAATCTTGAAAACGGTAATCTCCTGGAGCCGGTTCAGGACATAATCGATGGGAATGCGATCGCGGCTGACTGACTGGACTATTGGTGCTTCTGTACTGATAACATCTTTGTATCGATAATCTGGGGCTAGTGGCTGGGGAGTTATGTAATCCCAAAATTCATCCAATTCATATCGGGTGTTTTCTGAGAAGAGATTAAATATATTGGCCCACCAGCTATATTGAGTCCGACCTAATGCATCTGCTATATCGCTGACTAAATCCAAGGTTTTCTGTGTCAATTTCCACGGATCGTTAGACACCAGATGCCGGAAATATTCCCAATCAAATTCTCTATTTAAATGTCGCCAACCTGCTGTTAGTAACCCTCGGCTTTGATGGTTGTTATATCCTGATTCTGGGTAGCCAAAGTCTCTTGAGTCCATTGCTTCAATTTCTCGTATTATGTTCTCTAATTCTGGATCCATGTCAGTTGTCAGTTGTCAGTTGTCAGTAGCGTAGCCTGTAGGACGGGCGGGACGCCTGTCCGTCAGATGCGTAGGACGGGCGGGACGCCTGTCCGTCAGTTGTCGGCACCATCTCAATTAACGGGTAATTACGTCTAAGAATAAAATACTTAGAAACGGCTCTGGACATGCTCTCTCTAAACTGGTGGTAAGGAGGAGACTTGCTGCTGCCCGTCTCTATTATACCTCTTTTAGTTGTTAAGGGCCAACCCTCCTCATTATTATAACAGGGACAATAGCCGATCGCCCGTAGTTTTCTGGCTGTTTTGGCGATCGCCAACAAACCGGTTGAGAGGCGAAGGGGGTCTCTTAGTCGGGGTCGAGCTAGGGGTCACCCCCTAACTCTCCCATTCGGAACCGGACGTGCGACTTTCACCGCATCCGGCTACTGGCAAGTAGGGCATTGTCACTACTAGGATTACTACGGATTGCTCCACTTGTCCCTCATCTCATGCGATTTCACTCCTTTCCTGGTTGGTAAGCGGCGCTGCCAGATAACCTTTAGTATTACCATTTCCAAGTCTGTTTTACCAGTCATCCAACCTTCGAGAGGCCTCCGGCGTCTTAGAGATACTCTTACCCAAGATTTCCTACTTTAACCAACCCGCGTCAGCTGGATGAGGAACACCCCATCATATCCATAGGCGTTACCCTAGGCATTAGCTTCTCGGGCTATCTCTCCCCTCGCGGCTTGCGCTTTACATCTAACTTGTCCAATCTAGACAGCACACGAGAAGTTACTTCGTTCCCTAGTATCATTTCACGATGCTTTTAGGCCCCTGCTATACCCCGGGAGTTCTTAGAGTGCGATACTGGCCAAGTGCAAGAACCAGCACAAACTACCATTTCCCTTTTGGGCCAGCGCTTTAAGCCTTATTTCGCTGGTTCTAGATAACGAGGCGTACACAGGTTCGCTTGTTCTAGCCATTAGCATCTTTCCTAGCGGCGTCACTAGCTTAGGCTGCTAGCTATCCTACATTTAAGTCCTTGCTCCGCACCACCGTGATGTGACTCAGCAGCACTAAGGACCGGTGTTACTCCCACACTTGGAGAGAGGGAATCTAACCCCCATGAATACCAGAGTTACCAGTTTGGACCTGGCCTAGCGTTCCGTAGTTGCCCACGTTAGACTAGAACGAATCGCACTACACCTCTACTAGATACTCCGGGGGAACGCGATCGACTAACCAAACTCGGTTTTCGGTACAGTAGAAATTATAACCTGCGGCGTGCATGGCGGCGGCATCTACGGCAAAATTACTGGACGACCTTTGCCTACATTTCGTGCTGTGGCAATATCTGTCGATAAATGCACGTGGTGTCGCGACATTTTACAAATACCCATCTGCATAATTGACTCAACGGCATGGTGGAAAGTGCCGTGGTAAAGTACATCTGGAGGAATTTGGGATTTCAACTGCAAGTCTACTTCTACAGTATGCCCTTGGTTGGCACGAATGCGCGTGGGGTCGAAGGAGAACCTTTTTTTGTCGTTATTTCTGACCACCTCTTTTAATTCATTCTCGAAAATGTGAAATTTATCTTTTTGACAAGCTGCTAAGAGTTCTGCGACCGAAACCCAGCCTCCCGGTTGCAGTTCTAAACCTATTCTGTCGGGACTATGCCGCAGATGTTTACTCAGGTATTTGCTGATTTTTACTAATCGATTATTTTTCATTTCTTTCAGATATTTAAGTATTTATCCGTTCAGCCCCCTTTCCCACCCTCACCAAAATTATAGACCTGCGGTTGTCACTTTCACAATGTACCCTTGTAACATTGATGGGCTTAATTTGTAAGTCGGATTTGAACCCACGGGCTTCCCTAATGCCTACCAAGATGATAACATCATTTTCCAACTTACCCAGTTGGTGATCGCTTCTATTGGCTACCAACTATATCGATTAGTTCTTTAGTCCAATTTGCTGCTTGTATTTTCCTGTCTAACTCCCGATATTCTCTAAACATTTTATCCATTTGCCCTTGCCGTTCGACAAGGTCGATCTTACTGAAGGTTTTGATTTGCGATCGCCCGTACCTATTTGGGGCCACAGCAGCTGCATTTACCATATTATCATATAGGCGGGGTTTTAGCAAGAGGGGAGCTTTCTGGGCTAAAGCATCTGATCTCGTCATCGGAGTCTTCTCGAGTTCCCCGTGAATTGGTAGAGTCGATTTTCACAAATCTATTGTACCAGTTCATTCACCGTTGCGTCCAATGAGCGATCTGGGCTTGCGGATCTTTTGGGGGTGCTTCTCCTTACTGCACTTGGGCACTTCTGGTTAATCTTTATCGCAACTGTTAGATTTTCTTCTGACTATATGCTCTCGGAATCAGCGCTTCGGCTAATTTTATCTGTTTTTACCTCTTGTTGCCAATTGTCCTCTCATCTATATATGGCTATTATTGACTAGGCAAATTAACTGTAAACTGTTATCCGTTCCTACAATAGCATAATTATGAGCAATTGACCAACTAAATATGCTATATTAGTAAACAGGAGCGTCAAACTGCGATCGCAACCATTCTCAATGAAAACGGATTCCATATTTTATAAGTTATTCCAAAGGTTCCCCAGGATATTTTTTGAGCTCATCGGTCAATCGCCAAGTTCATGCTGAAGCATACAGATTTACTTCGGTAGAACTCAAACAGCCGACATTCCGCATGGATGGGCTGCTGAAGCTGCCTGATGATACCATAGATGAACCAGTATACATCACAGAGGTGCAGTTCCTGCCGAAACCAGACTTCTACTGGCGTCTTTTTGCTGAAATCGCTCTCTACCTGGAACAAAAGAAACCAGATCGAGATTGGCACGCAGTAGCAATATTTGCGAGGCGCAGTCTGGATCCGGGCGTGCCGAGGCAGTATCGGGAATACCTGATGTCCGAGCAAGTGACGCGCATCTATCTGGATGAGTTGGTCCGGCAGCAGATCGATCAGTGGGTTTGGGGATGATACAATTAATTGTGGAACTTCCAACAACCGCTGCTGCCCGATCGCGGCGATTAATTTAACAAGCACAACAGTCCTTTGAGGAAGAAGCGATCCGGCTGTTCTAGAATTGATTGAGACGATCGTCTTCTACAAGTTTACCACCCTAAGTAGTCAGGAAATTGAAAAAATGTTCGGATGGAGCGAGTTTAAACAGACGAGAGTCTACCAAGAAGCCAAAGAAGAAGGTAAGTTAGAAACAATTCCTTTGTTTTTGCAACTGGGCTTGACTGTTGAACAGTACGAACCCGGAAGCATTAAAGTGCTTACTACGAACCCGGAAGCACTTTAGTGCTTACTACGAACCCGAAAGCACTAAAGTGCTTACTACGAACGGGCCGATCGCCCATTATTTCCTGCTCTTGCTTGACAAAGTAACCTTGACAATATCCGACCGATATTCCAGGCATCATCACCGCCTCGATGGTGAGTCCCTTCTAGAGGCAGATTGAGTATTTCTAAGGCCCGAGCCATGCCTACTTCTCGATCCATGGCATTAATAATTGCAAACAAGTTTTTGACATTGATATGCTTCGGACCAAAAGGATATTTGATCGATCGGGCTTGGCATTGTCTCTCGAATTGTCTTTTATCGTACTCTCCATAGCTGGCCCAAACTCGCTGATGCGTGCTATAATTTTTACGGAGAAGCGAACAAGCTTCCGCAAAATAAATTCCTGCGTCTACTTGTGACTGGGTTATGGTGGTCAGTTGGGTACAGAATTCACTCACTTGAGAACGTTCTGGCTTGACTAAGATACTATCTTTTTCTATTGCTTGACCGGAAATGATATCAACTACGCAAATTCCGACCTCGATGACTTCATTTTCTTGACCTGCTGGCGGTTTACCTTGCCAGCAAGTCGCTTCTACGTCTACTACGATGATTCGATCTAGTTTATCTCCCATTTTTACACAAACGAGCGGGCTGCGGCCCACCCAATAAGATTAACTATCTCGCGCGATCGCCTCTGGTTTCAGTAAGTTTGCCAATTTTTCTTTCGACCAAGTTTGCGTGGGATAGGCGATCGCGAATATCGATTCCAGCCGAATCAACCACGTGATACATTTATATTCATCATCGTCTTCGTCATATTCATCGGGAGGTACTAACAGGATAATTTCCACAAACTCCTGGTCCAAATTTATCGGGATACCAGAGAAACTGTCCTCGGCTTCAATCTGAATTTTGCTCCCGCGATCGAGGGCTTCTTTTAACCGCTGGTACAGCAGATTATACTTTTTCACCTGGGATTTTTTTGCCAAAATTTTTCTCCCTAAATTGCAAATAATGCTCGATTGAACTGGTCCGGATTCTCTCACAGAAGGGGCGATCGCCACCTATTTAACTTCTTTGGCGACGCACTTGTATGCGCCGGTCAGCCTTCTGCTTCCTCACCCATGACAAGAATTTTTCCATCTGAGGCTCGTTTTTCAGTTTTTCTATGGTATTGAATTCCTCCGCCAAGCGCTTGTTGTCAAACTTAGCATGGATCTGTCCGTGACAAGCAGCACAGATCTCAACGGTTGGACCGGGAGACTGCTTTTTCCGTTTTGTCCTCTGTCGGGGTACTAGATGATGAACGGTCAGCTACCTCATCTTGACGAATGCGATCGAGAATTGTCAAGTAGTCGGGATGCTGTTCGGCAAACCGTTGTCTCACCGCTGCGGCTGCCACTTGGTAAGCTATTTCCATTTTTACCTCTCGTTATCAATTTTCAATAATCGACTAATAGAATTGAGCCATTAATATAATTGTTGGCTAATTTGAGCATGCAACTGTTATTATAGCCGACAATGATAGCATAATTATGAGCAATTGAAAAAAAATATGCTATTAGTAAACAGGACCGTCAAACTCCGAACCTAACCATCATTAATGAAAACTGATTCCATATTTTATAAGTTATTCCAAAGGTTCCCGAGGATATTCTTTGAACTCATCAGTCAATTGCCAGAACATCCGGAAGCATACAGATTCACTTCGGTAGAAATCAAACAGCCAACATTCCGGATGGATGGGCTGCTGAAGCTGCCTGATGATACCATAGATGAACCAGTATACATCATCGAGGTGCAGTTTCAGCCCTTACCAGACTTCTACTGGCGTCTTTTTGCTGAAATCTCTCTCTACTTGGAACAAGAGAAATCAGAGCGAGATTGGCAAGCAGTCGCGATATTTGCAAAGCGCAGTCTAGATCCGGTGTGCCGAGGCAATATCGGGGGTTTCTGATGTCTGAGCAAGTGACCCGCATCTATCTGGATGAGTTGGGTCCGGCAGCAGACCAGTCAGTGGGTTTGGGGATGATACAATTAATTGTAGAACCGGAATCAACCGCTGTTGAGCGATCGCGGCGCTTAATCCAGCAAGCACAGCAGGCGCTCAGGGAAGAAGCGATCGCTCATGATGTTCTAGAATTGATTAAGACGATCGTCTTCTACAAGTTTAAAAACCTAAGTAGTAAGGAGATTGAAGAAATGTTCAAATTGAGCGATTTAAAATAGACGAGGGTCTACCAAGAAGGCAAGGAATAAGTTAGAAACAATCCCTTTGTTTTTGCAACTGGGCTTGACAGTTGAACAGGTTGAGGAAATGTTATCCTTGAACGAATTTAAAATTACCAGGTTTTATCAAGAAGTTCAGGAAGAAAGCTTGTTAGAAAAAGTTCCTCGGCTATTGGCATTGGGTTTGACTGTCGAACAGTTGGCCCAAACATTAGATTTGGATATTGAAGTGGTGCGCCAAGCAGCATCACTGTCTGGATATGATACCGATCGGGGGGAAAATACAGTCAATTGACCTCTGGGGGGACATCTCAATTATGAGATACTCCCGACCTCTGGTTCCCAGGTTCTACCTGGGAACAGTATTCGGAGGCTCCCGCCTCTAAAAATTCCATCTCGGGTTAAGTCTCTCGCATCTTTAAAAAAATGGTATAAGCTAATTGTAGCTACCCTTGACAAAATGGTATTAGAGTCTATCCGTACCCAACTGTTGGTTGATTGACTCGCGTCTGGGGTGCATCTCATATTCGCAAATCTATCTGTAGGGGCAAAGCATTCGGACGACAAATCATGACATAAAAAGTTATGCACTAGAGACGCAACACTGCGCATCTCTAGTATAGCTACTTATCATCCCGAATCGGTAGCTGGGTCTCTATAATCTCCGCGCGCGCCGAAGGCGATCGATATCGACTCGTTTACCCTCCGGTGAATGGTAGTAGCCGGCATCGATAATTTTCAGCGTCTCTTGCGGGATCGCCATCCGCTTCACTATCTTTTCTCCAAATGACTCTTACTAAAATATTACACCATTATCGATTTGTCTCATAGCCCGCCCGGGGTTCAAACCCCGGGCTAATAGCTAAAGTCGGTTGAAAACCGACTTGTAGAACATTTAGAGACATTAAAATTGGCGTTAAGCCAAGTACCCCTGGCAGGATTTGAACCTGCAAAGACGCCGCTCCTGAATAAGCGATCGTCGGGTGCAACGATAATACATGTAATCTAGCCCGCGCAGGCGGGCTTTGTTTGTGTAGCCCCACCCAGCGTATTAGCCTTATTCCGCTGGTTCTCAATGACGACGTTTAATGAACTTTCGCTTTCGCTAGTCATGGTCACTTACTCGACGTTGACCGGTTTTAGGCTACCAGTTTTTCGCCTTTTAACCCCGCTTTACGGATTGATGCCATCGCTACCGTAGGGGTTATGTTTTTACTCCTGCACCTGGAGAGGTGGGCTTTCACCACCATCATCTATAAGTTCTCGGGGCTAATGTAACCCCGGTAGCGGTCCCACTCCTTGACTTGTGCCAAGTCAGTTTACGTTAAACGAATCGCACCCCTACCATTGAGCTATGAGGCAATAGCAACCCCCCAGGTCAGAATTGAACTGACGACCTCCTGTTCTTCACACAGGCGCTCTGACCAACTGAGCTACCGAGGGAAAACGAGAGCGGAGGGATTTGAACCCCCAAGTCTTCAGTTTCGTAGACTGACGTGTTCTCCAGTTACACTACGCTCTCAAAGCGGAGAGGGAGGGATTTGAACCCTCGACGGTTTTTTAAACCGCTCTTTCTTAGCAGGAAAGTGCCTTATGACCACTCGGCCACCTATCCAACATGGGCCAGGTAGGATTTGCACCTACAACGCATCAAGCGGGGGTTTTACAGACCCTTGCCCACGCTAATAGGCGGGCTGACCCAAAATTTTTGCCCTCAAAAAATGAAGGCTAATAGCCCCAACGGGAATCGAACCCGTGTCTTCTGATCGAAAGTCAGAAATCCTTGACCGCTAGACGATGGGGCCATTTGGCGCGGGGATTAGGATTTGAACCTAAAATTCCAGTTTTGGAGACCGGAGTGTTGCCAGTTACACCATCCCCACATTGGTGGCAGCGGCGGGACTCGAACCCGCATCGACCAAGTTATGAGCTTAGCGCTTTGACCATTAAGCTATGCTGCTCGATCGCCAGAGGGGAGAGCGGGAGTCGAACCCGCGATTTTCCGCTTTGCAGGCGGACGCCTTACCAACTTAGCTATCTCCCCTGGGAGTCCCGACGAGATTTGAACTCGCATCTTCACCTTGAGGGGGTGACGGCTTCAACCAATTTGCCTACGGGACTTCGCGACGAGGCTGACGGGATTTGAACCCGCGACTTCCTGTTCGACAGACAGGCGCTCTGGACCAACTGAGCTACAGCCTCAAAAAAGACTATTCAGTTTTCAAGGTACAGTTAACTTGGGGTGGAGCTTTGAAGCTCTTTTTCCCTCGCTCTATTTTAGACTACAAATATAATACATTGATTCCCGAAAGTCTGAAAAAATTTTTTTTGGGATTTGTTGTTGGAGATGCGATCGCCGGTCCCTGGGCAAGGATATCGCCGGTCCCTGGGCAGGCTAGACGCCCACCCTATGGGATTTTCTGAACTACAACTTCAGGGAAAAACTTATTCATTTTTCAAGGTACAGTTGGCTTTGGGTAGAGCTTTGAGGCTTTTCACTCTCGCCATATTATATCCTACTTTATATACTACATAAGTGTCAAGGGTTTGCCGAAAATTTTTTGGGGCTCGCCGTCGGCGGATGCGATCGCCTGGGCCACGGGAGTTAGGCACGAGGCTGACCGGATTTGAACTGGCGACTTACTGTTCTACTTCCAGGCGCTCTAGAGCCGGTCAAGTAGAAGCTAGATACCGGGTTTCTTGTCCAGCTATCAAGGAGAGATCGATGCTCTCACCGGAGAAACCCGGTATCAGCACTGGCGATATAGGCCAACTGAGCTACAGCCAAAAGTACAGTTGGCTCGGGTACGATGATTGTTGTTAATGGGAATTGACAAGGTAGCGAGGTTGTGAGTATGATAGATTAAGCTAGGGCAAATAAACCGTGCTCAACACGGTGAATTTCCGGCGTTGGGTAGCGAACAGTCGGCGTTGGGTAGCGAACAGTCGGCGTTGGGTAGCGAACAGTCGGCGTTGGGTAGCGAACAGTCGGCGTTGGGTAGCGAACAGTCGGCGTTGGGTAGCGAACAGTCGGCGTGGGTAGTGAACCGTGGGCGTTGGGTAGTGACTCATGGGCGTTGGGTAGTGAACCGTGGGTGTTGGATCTTCACCCGTGGGCGTTGGATTTTCACCCGTACCTGTTAAGCACAACGAGACCGCATTAAGCACGACTAGACCCCGTTCCCCTAAACAAAACCAAGGCATTATGGAACAACCAATCCTGTTAAGAGTAGTAAGTCAAGGCCCGGCCCCAGTCCGGAATTAAATTGACTCCTTTGAAATCACTCCAAATCAGTTGTAGAATAATATAGAGGCAACTCACTCGTCTACAACTAACTCAGACCGGCAGACGGCAACCCGACCAACCCGCCTTTACTTTGGGGTGTGGTCAAATGTAGTTGATTAGTCAGATAGCCTCTGAAACCGGGTTAGAGCGATCGCTACAGGCGCACAAAGCAAGAAATGTTCAAGAAACCGGGTCTAGAGGGCCCCCCGTTCGCGTAGCGTGCAGCCATACTTTTCTTTCGCCAACCGGTTTTAACCGCACCCCATGGTCCCTAAAAGCTCCCAGTACGTGGTCACAAATCATCATTTAGCTCCCCCCTCGCATTCGCCAACTGGTGCAAGACCACACCCTGTATTATCTTTGTTAAACTCTGTCAAATGTCCCCTGAAGACCAAAATTATGTTTGCATCGATACTAACCAGGCAGCTTGGGAACCAGGCCCGATCGCAGGTCTGCAAATAATGCCCCTGCATCGCTTTGGTACGGAACGAGTGTTTCTGATCGAGTGGGAAGCGGGAATACATTTCCCCGACTATACCTATGAGGATGGATCGGAAGTCTTAGTTTTGGAAGGAGTTTTGGAAGATGAGCATGGTAGCTATCCCAAAGGCACTTGGTTGAGGCATCCTGTTGGCAGCAGTCACGCAGCTTTCAGTCCTTCGGGCTGTTTACTTTACGCTAAAGGCGGTCACTTGCTTCCCGACCTTAAGCAATAACCCGATGCGGATCTCTCCAGTGCCTGCTGTGACAGTTTGTGACGCTGGAAACATCCCGCCGGAGGTTTGACCCCCGCGTTCCTAAATGGTATTAGAGGATTAAATTAATCTCAGGAAATCTCCGATGGCAGTAAAAAAAACTGAAATTTATAGCTCCCTATGGGCAGGATGCGATGAATTGCGAGGTGGCATGGACGCTTCCCAGTATAAGGATTACGTCCTCACCTTGTTGTTTATGAAATATGTCTCTGATAAATATGCCGGCGATCGGGACAGTATTATTTTCGTCCCAGATGGCGCAGCTTTTGAGAACTTAGTGGCCCTTAAAGGGAATCCCGAAATCGGAGACAAAATTAATAAAATTATTGGTCAGTTAGCAGAAGAAAATGGACTTAAAGGTGTCATTGATGTTGCCGACTTTAACGATGAGGACAAGCTGGGCAAAGGTAAGGAGATGGTCGATCGCCTGTCTCGGTTGGTGGCGATTTTCGACGGGTTGGACTTAAGCGCGAACCGCGCTGAAGGGGATGATTTACTGGGGGATGCCTACGAGTATCTCATGCGCCACTTTGCCACGGAGTCGGGGAAAAGTAAGGGGCAGTTTTATACCCCGGCGGAGGTGTCGCGGGTTGTCGCGAAAGTGGTGGGCGTTACGCCAGAAACCAGGCAGGATGCAACGGTGTATGACCCCACTTGCGGCTCCGGTTCCATATTGCTGAAAGTGGCAGATGAATCTCCTAATGGCTTAACTATTTACGGGCAGGAAATGGATAACGCTACGGTAGCATTGGCGCGGATGAATATGTTTATGCACGACTGTCCGACGGCGTTAATTGGGCAGGGCAATACTCTCTCCTCTCCTTACTGGAAAGAGACCGAGGGCAGTTTGAAAACTTTTGATTTTGCTGTTGCCAACCCGCCTTTTTCCTATAAAGCTTGGAGTAATGGGGTAGATACTACCAAGGATGAATTTAATCGGTTTGAGTATGGCGTTCCCCCGGCGAAAAACGGCGATTATGCTTTTCTGCTCCACATTCTCAAATCATTGAAAAGTACGGGCAAGGGGGCGGTAATTTTGCCTCACGGGGTACTATTTCGGGGAAATGCTGAGGCTCGCATTCGGCAGAATTTGGTCAGCCAGGGATACATTAAGGGTATCATCGGTTTACCCCCAAACCTGTTTTATGGCACGGGCATTCCTGCTTGTATTATCGTTATTGATAAAGGGGATGCCAGCTCCCCGGGTAACGACCCTCCGCTACCCGGTCAGGGTTTGTTTATGGTGGATGCTAGCAAGGGGTTTATCAAGGATGGCAATAAGAACCGGCTGCGCAGTCAGGATATCCATAAGATTGTGGATGTATTCAATCATCAGATAGAATTGCCTCGCTACAGTCGGATGGTGAGTTTGTCCGAAATCGCAGGGAACGATTATAATCTCAATATTCCCCGTTATATTGATTCTAGCGAACCTGAAGACATTCACGACCTCAGCGCTCACTTCAAGGGTGGCATTCCTAACAGGGATATTGATGCCTTAAATGACTACTGGCGGGTGTTTCCCCAGGTGCGAGATGCTTTGTTTGCGCCTGGAAATCGCCCGGGATATAGCCGGAGTTTGGTAGCATCTTCTCAGGTAAAGGCGACTATTCTCAATCATCCCGAGTTCGCCGAGTTTGCCGATCGCACTCTCGCATTGTATCGCGATTGGCGCCAGCACCACGATCGGGAACTGAAGGCGATCGCCCTTGGGGAGAAGCCGAAAGAAGCGATCGCCAAGCTATCGGAGGATTTGCTGGCGCGGTTTGCCGACTCTGACTTGCTGGATAAGTACGACATTTACCAGCTATTGATGGACTACTGGACGGAAACGATGCAGGATGATGTTTATATACTGGTGCAAGATGGTTGGCAGGCGGGGAAGGTGCTGCGGGAGTTGGTGGCGAAAAAGGGCGAGAAGTTGAAGGAAACTCCAGATTTGATCGTCGATAAGAAAAAGTATAAAGCTGACTTGATACCGCCCAGTGCGCTCGTGGCGCGGTATTTTGCCGATAAGCAGCAGCAGATCGACGAACTACAGGCAGAATTGGATGCGGTCAGTCAGGAGTTAGAGGCGCTGATAGAGGAACATAGCGGCGAAGATGGGGCCTTAAGTGATGCCCAGACAGATGCGGGGAAGGTGACGAAAGCTAAAATAAAACAAGTCATCAAGGATAATCGACAATTATCAATTTTTGACAATTCAGGATCCTCCCTTGATGACGAACAATTCTCAATTCTGGAACAATGCCTGAAATTGTTCGATCGAGAGGCTGCGAAGAAGAAAGCAGTGAATAATGCCCAGACAGAACTGGATAAAGCAGTGTTTTCCCAGTATGCTAAATTAACAGAGGATGAAATTAAAACTTTGGTAGTGGATGATAAATGGCACGGGACGCTAAAGGCGGCAATTGCGGCGGAGATCGAGCGGGTGACGCAGCAGTTGGCGAACCGGGTGAAGCTGTTAGAGGAACGTTATGCGGAACCTTTGCCCCAGTTGGAAGAGGAGGTTGAGGAGTTGGCCCGCCGGGTAGAAGACCATTTGCAGCAGATGGGCTTGACTGTATCTTAGCCCCTACCACGCCCGCCGAACCCTAAAGGGTCCGGCTACACGAACGAAGCCCGCCTACGCGGGCTTAATTTTCTGGGTATTCGTGATTCTCTCGTTCCCAGTGGTCATGCATTTGTCCGGCGACACCGGAGAGATCGTGAGGATCAACAGGTTTTGACCACACCCCCAAGAAACCGGGTTTCTGGGTACTCGTGATTAATTAATTGTTTGGAGAATAAAGAGATGAATAGAATCAATGGCTTGTCATTATTACCAGGAGATATTGGGGATATCGAGACCAAGGCGGTACTCAAAAAGTTAATTACTGCTCACCAGGCGTTAGCAGAACTGAAAGGGGTGGCTAATAGTATTCCCAATCGGGAAATTTTAATTAACACATTATCCTTGCAGGAAGCTAAAGATAGTTCGGCGATCGAAAATATTATTACTACCCAAGATGATTTATATCGTAGTGACAGTCAGGTGCAGCAGTTCGTGACCGCCGCAGCCAAAGAAGTACATAACTATGCTACGGCCCTACGTGAGGGGTTTAACCAGCTTCAAAAAACGGGATTATTAACGGAACGTCAGATATTAGAAATTCACGCCACGATCGAGGGAAATAACGCGGGTTTCCGCAAGCTTCCGGGTACTACCCTAAAAAACGATGCAACGGGGGAGGTGGTTTATACACCGCCACAAAATTATGAAGAGATTAAAACTTTGATGGCTAATTTGGAAAAATTCATTAATGATGACAGGCTTTGTGATTGGGACTCATTGACGAAAATGGCGGTAATTCACCATCAGTTTGAGAGTATCCATCCATTTTACGACGGAAATGGTAGAACAGGGCGAATTGTTAATGTTTTGTACTTAGTAAAACAAAATTTACTGAAAACTACTGTACTTTATTTAAGTCGTTATATTAATCAAACCCAAACACAATATTATGAATTGCTGCAATTTACTCGGAAAACGACAGATTGGGAACCTTGGGTAATCTATATCTTAGAAGGGGTCAAAAAAACTTCGCTACAAACAGTTGAGTTGATTGAAGGAATTAAAGGGCTGATGCTGTCACACAAGCATTTCATTCGTAATGAACTACCTAAGGTATACAGTCAAGATTTACTCAATAATTTGTTTAGGCATCCTTACATTAAGATTGACTTCGTCCAGAATGAGTTGAGAGTGAGTCGGGTGACAGCAACGAAATATTTGGAGGAGTTGGTGAGAATAGGTTTACTAAAAAAGCTAAAGATGGGACGTGAAAATTACTATATTAATGTTGCTTTATACAACCTGTTAGCGGGACTTTAAGCTGTCGGGTGGGCACCTCCCACCAGCAGCAGGCTGTAACCATACTGAGTTAGAGGACTACCGGTCCGGTTTTCTGGACTACCGGTGAAATACCCGGCGCAAAAGTGAGATTACCCAGTCCCGTTAGGGAATATGTATAGAAAATAGATAAAATCTATGCATATCGGAAAAACATGTATAGAAAATGGCTTTTTCTATACATGTTGCAGCACTGAATCAATAATAACAATCGGAAAACATAATTAAAAATTAAATATACCATATTAAGTCACTGATGTATCGCACTTATCAAGATTTCCGATGGGTTATCGCCGCGCAATTTGTGGTGATTTTAAGCAGTTTTATGAGGTATAGAGTGAAGCACCGGAATTTCTGAAACAGCAAGTTGGCAGTTTTTCTCGCCATGCTACACTAGAGTAGATAACGGGACAAGTTATTATGGGTAAAATCTCACATTCAGGCGATCGCACTTATCGGAAGTTCCTACAAGATATGAAAACCCAGGTCGTTAAAATGCCAAATCTCCAACAGTTGGAGAAATTACTTGGGGCCACAATATTCTGAGACAAACCCGATCGGGGTAGCAACTTATCAGCAGGATTCGCAGGTGCCGTCAGAATATCAGGGATTATTGCCAACGGATTCTGATTGGCAGCGATTTAAGAAGTCAGCGTTGCCGTCCGATTTTTCCGGGACGGTGGATGATAATTGATAAATTATGACACCACTAGAGTTAAGAGAAAAAGGCTATAATAATTTAGTTAGCAATTTAGGACAGGTGGATGCAATTCGCTTTTTACAACAGATGGGATGGGGGCATGGTGACTATACCTAAGAAAGAGGCGAGATTTTGGATTATGTAACGCGGGAGTAATTTTGGCAGGATTTGCAGAGGATTAGAGATAGAAAATAATTGTTAAAAGACGTGAAATGTTTTTCTAGCAGTCGGGTATGATAATGAGTAAGCATCAATTAGCGCTCAACAATAGTCAAGTGCCAGAAGGTTATAAAAAAACTGAGGTTGGGGTGATTCCTGAAAAGTGGAAAACAATGGTATTTTCAGAAATTGCTTCGTGCCGAAAAGAGCGTATAGACCCCAGAAAATCAGGGACTCAAGAGTTTTGTATTGAGCTAGAACATATTGAATCAGGGACGGGAAGATTGCTAGGGAATACGCAAACGGGATATCAGTCGTCTCTGAAAGCTGTTTTTCAACCCGGTGATGTTTTATTTGGTAAGTTGAGATCTTATTTACGGAAGTATTGGCTTGCAGATCGTGAAGGAGTTTGTTCAACTGAGATCTGGGTATTAGTTGCAAATTCATCACGAGCGCTATCTGAATTTTTATATCAAATTGTCACAACTGAACAGTTTATCGATATTGCTAGCATTGCCTACGGTACACATATGCCGCGCTCTGATTGGAACTTAGTCAAAAACTATAATGTTGCAGTTCCACCAGTAAAAGAACAATGCGCGATCGCCCAAACCCTATCGGACGTGGATGGGCTGATAGCAGCACTGGATCAGGTGATCGCCAAAAAGCGCAACATCAAAACCGCCACCATGCAGGAACTCCTCACCGGCAAGAAACGCCTGCCGGGGTTTGGCGAGGGGAAAGGTTATAAAAACACTGAGGTTGGGGTGATTCCTAAAGATTGGGATGTGGCATCTCTTGTTGATGTCAGTATTAATGGCGGTCTTGTACGAGGGCCTTTTGGTGGGGCATTAAAAAAAGAATTTTTCGTTAAAAGTGGTTATAAGGTTTATGAGCAGCGCAATGCAATATATCGAAGTATAGAGATTGGTAATTATTTTATAGACTCGAAAAAGTTTAATGATTTAAGGAGATTTAAAATTAGCGAAGGAGATCTAATTGTGAGTTGTTCTGGAACCATAGGCTGTATTTACAAAATTCCTGAAGGAGCGCCACAAGGTGTAATTAATCAAGCATTGCTGAAAATAACCCTTAACAATAATTTAATAGATAGTAATTTATTTTTAGCTGTTTTCTGTTGTGACAAGTTTCAAGAAAAAATTACTGAAAATTCTCACGGCGGAGCTATGCAAAATTTAGTGGAAATGGATACATTTAAGAATACTTTATTGCAGTTGCCATCGTTTCTAGAACAAAAAGCGATCGCATCTATACTCTCGGACATGGATGCCGAAATAGCGGCCTTAGAAAAGCGCCGCGCCAAAACCAAAGCCATGAAGCAAGGCATAATGCAGGAACTCTTAACCGGAAAAACCCGACTCATCGTTCCCAACAATCCTTAAACCGCAAACCGCCATCTAAAAACAACCAGGAGAAAATATCATGAGCAACGTCGGACAAAGGAAATTCGCTACTCAAAAACGAGTTATCCAACTCTTTGAACAGCAACTCGGTTACTCAGATCTGGGATACTGGCACAACCGCCAGCACAACCGCAACATTGAAACAGAATTCCTGAGCCAATGGTTGAGTAAGCGATGTACGACGGGCAGTACGAGTAGTGCGCCCGGAGTACATCGAAGAGGCGTTAGCGATACCCTGATTAACAAAACCCTGCGGGAACTCGATCGCGCCGCCGCCCTGGCAGACACCCAAAACCTTTACGACGCTAACAAAGCAGTCTATCGTCTCCTCCGCTACAGTGTTAAGGTCAAAGAAGGGGCCCGACAACAAACCCAAACTGTCTGGCTCATCGACTGGAAACATCCCGAAAATAATCATTTCGCGATCGCCAAAGAAGTCACCATTAAAGGCCAACAAGACAAAGGCCCAGATCTCGTTATTTATGTCAACCCGAGAGAGTCAAATAAACCCGGTTTCAAGGGCTACCACCCGAATTTCCTATGGGTTCTGACCGCGTAATTTGTGGTTCATCAGATGCAACATGGTGCTGTTTGGTGGGATGGCTATAGGCTCTTACCAAATGGGTGCGAGATTCAGGACAAAACCCGGGAAAACTGTTTCCCCTGATAGAGTCACGGGATTCTCAATCACTTCCACCTCTTGATTTGGACGATAAATTTCTACTTGCCTGGTTCTGCGATTAATTAACCAACCCAAGCGCATCCCCCGGTATTCTCTCATCTTCGACTGCGTTGAAGGCAAGCTGTCACTGGGAGAAAGTAATTCCACGATAAAATCAGGACAAAGATGAGGAAATCTCTGTTGTTCGGAAATCGTCAAGCTATTCCAGCGTTCCAGTCTCACCCATGCAGCATCAGGCGATCGGTCGGCCCCCGACGGCAGCTTAAAACCTCCTGATGAATCGAAGGCAACCCCCTATATAATATAGGATGTAAGTACATCCCAGATATAGTTTACTGTCCCGGGGATTTGTCATGCATGGTATTAGCCATCAAATATGAATTTAAACAATCCTGAATTACAGGAACATCTGGTAAAACAAAGTCAGCAAATTCAGCAGAAATTTAACCGCGCCATAGAACTTGCTGGTAATGATGCTATACTCAGACAAGAAACTATTGAGAATCTGCGGCTAAACAAGCAGGGAAGTTTGAGTACGAGGGCGCTAGAAGCATCTCTCGGAGACTTAGTTGATTTTCTGGAGCGATATAGCCAAAGAGTTTCCGGTGACTTTGCTTCTCGGTTTCGGCGTATGCACAGACAAAACGCAGATCCATTTCAAGCAGAATCAGAGTTACGCACCGCTGAAGACATTTTGGAAGAGAGGACAATACTTGGAGAGAACTGCTCAATTGAAGGATTACCTGAAAATTAGAGTCGCAGTACTCCCGAGTACAAAGTAACAGATAAAGATGGTGAAAACCGCCTGGTAGAAGTCAAAAGGATTGGCGAACCAGGTCAACCGCTTTCCAAAACGGGTATCGATCGAAACCTCAGAGCAGCCTTCAGCCAGATTAAGAGTCAAGCTGAGCAAACTTTTGAAAGAGAAGGCTTTGTCCGTATTGATGCGTCTCATACAGGGAGTAGCAATGTTACTCCCGAAAACATTCGGAGATTAATCAAGGGGAGACTGGTTTTTCAAAGAGTCAACAAAAAAGTAATTAACTTTGTTAAGTGGGTTGAGGTTCTCTATAACGACAATACAGGTACAGCTCGCAGACTACTGTTTAAATTTGAGAATGGGGAACTGACTATCTACGCAAATGAGGATTGACCATGAAAACAATTGAAACACCAACACAAACTATACTGGAACCGCTTTGGGACACTTGGAGTCGAAAGAAGTATGCTGGAGCATGGGACATCGCTCCGGCTTGCGATTTTACCTCTGCTTCTCCCCAAGAGGTAAATGAGTGGATCGCCACCAGTCTGGTTGATACCCTCGATGCCTTTTCTCATCTAGTACGCCCTTGGAAAATGGAATTCGGCGCTATTTACAGAGATGATGTAGATAATGTTGTTCTGGAATGGCATCGAGAGCTAACCTATGACTCGTATATAAAACAAGCGATCGCCGAAATCAGAGAGTTCCCAGCACCTATCTATTCCCTCGATATGGAAGTAAATTTATTTGCCTATTGCCGCACCTATGATTCTCCTGATAAGCCAGTTAGAAGTTGGGTCCGTGTTCCTACTTCTTTCTCGATCTCAGGGGGAATGGCAGAAGACTTGGAACTTTACTTATCTTTTGGTATTGAACATACCTTGTTTTGCCGGTGGTCTGCTAAAGGCTTCGATAATAATGTGCTTCATTCTCTCAATCAACCACTGCTGGAGAAAGCCCTCCGCCGCTGGGAAAAAAGAGTTGGTTCTATTGTTGAATTCGAGGGATTTTCGGGAATTTATAAGTACGGTTTCCAGGACTAATACCATACCGGGTTTCTGAGCTAACGGTCTGGGTTGGAGGACTACCGGTGAAATACCCGGCGCAAAAGTGAGATGTCCCCACCCGACCGACCGAAAAGTCCCTCTGAGAAAGGGCTAGTTCCCTGAAGCATTAACGCTTACTCGATTCTATGATAACCTAGTAGGGTGGGCACGGGTGTGGTCAAAAGTAGTTGTATTAGTAGAAAAATATTCACGAAAAACGGTGAACGGTTGCCAACAATGGCAAGACCACACCCGACCGAGAGGTTTAAAACCAAAACCGAGAGGTTTAAAAACAAAACCGAGAGGTTTAAAAACAAAACCGAGAGGTTTAAAACCAAAACCGAGAGGTTTAAAACCAAAACCGAGAGGTTTAAAACCAAAACCGAGAGGTTTAAAACCAAAACCGAGAGGTTTAAAACCAAAACCGTGGGGCACAGGTTAAATTGGGTGCGGTCACAAGTAGTTGATATCCAGGTGCATCGCCCGATGCATGTAATAGAGCCCGCGCGGCGTTAGCTGATTTTTCCGGAACGGTAGGGCGGGCAATGTTGCGGAGTAGCCGGACCATGCACGGGTTCGGGCAGCGAGGCCTCCTACCAACGGGTTTTGACCATATCCGGTGGGCACCGCCCATCAGCAGCAGGCTGTTACTATACTAGGTTCCTGGCCTACCGGTCTGGGTTGGAGGACTACCGGTGAAATACCCGGCGCAAAAGTGAGATATCCCCACCCGATCGCCCCTAGATATCGCACTTATACTCCGAACGGTATCGCGCCCCGATCGCGAAAAGACCCCCTACCGGGTTTGGAGCGAGGATTTTCGCATACCCACCGAGATAGTCAAAGAAACCCGGTTTCAAGGCAAGGGCTCGGAATTTCCTATGGGTTATCGCCGCGCTGTGGTTCATTAAGCAGTTTTATGAGGTCTAGAGTGAAGCACCGGAATTTCTGAAACAGCAAGTTGGCAGTTTTTCTCGCCATACTACACTAGAGTGGACGGGTTATTATGAGTAAAATATCACCTTCAGGCGATCGCACTTATCGGAAGTTCCTACAAGATATGAAAACCCAGGTCGTTAAAATGCCAAATCTCCAACAGTTGGAGAAATTACTTGGGGCCACAATATTCTGAGACAAACCCAGATCGGGGTAGCAACTTATCAGCAGGACCCGCAGGTGCAGTCAGAATATCAAAGATTATTGCCAACGGATTCTGATTGGCAGCGATTTAAGAAGTCAGCGTTGCCGTCCGATTTTTCCGGAACGGTGGAGGATAATTGATAAATTATGACACCACTAGAGTTAAGAGAAAAAGGCTATAATAATTTAGTTAGCAATTTAGGACAGGTGGATGCAATTCGCTTTTTACAACAGATGGGATGGGGGCATGGTGACTATACCTAAGAAAGAGGCGAGATTTTGGATTATGTAACGCGGGAGTAATTTTGGCAAGATTTGCAGAGGATTAGAGATAGAAAATAATTGTTAAAAGACGTGAAATGTTTTTCTAGCAGTCGGGTATGATAATGAGTAAGCATAAATTAGAGATCGACAATAGTCAAGTGCCAGAAGGTTATAAAAAAACTGAGGTTGGGGTGATTCCTGAAGAGTGGAAAACAATGGTATTTTCAGAAATTGCTTCGTGCCGAAAAGAGCGTATAGACCCCAGAAAATCAGGGACTCAAGAGTTTTGTATTGAGCTAGAACATATTGAATCAGGGACGGGAAGATTGCTAGGGAATACGCAAACGGGATATCAGTCGTCTCTGAAAGCTGTTTTTCAACCCGGTGATGTTTTATTTGGTAAGTTGAGATCTTATTTACGGAAGTATTGGCTTGCAGATCGTGAAGGAGTTTGTTCAACTGAGATCTGGGTATTAGTTGCAAATTCATCACGAGCGCTATCTGAATTTTTATATCAAATTGTCACAACTGAACAGTTTATCGATATTGCTAGCATTGCCTACGGTACACATATGCCGCGCTCTGATTGGAACTTAGTCAAAAACTATAATGTTGCAGTTCCACCAGTAAAAGAACAATGCGCGATCGCCCAAACCCTATCGAACGTGGATGGCCTGATAGCAGCACTGGATCAGGCGATCGCCAAAAAGCGCAACATCAAAACCGCCACCATGCAGGAACTCCTCACGGGCAAGAAACGCCTGCCGGGGTTTGGTGATGAGTGGCATGAGGTATTACTAGGAGAGTTAGGAGTTTTTTCTAAAGTATCTGGAATTAAAAAAGATGATGTATTGGATTACGGATTTGCTTGTATTAGATATGGGGAAATATACACAAAACATTATGATTTTATAAAAGATTTTTATTCATTCATATCAGAAGAAATAGCGAACAATAGTCAAGTTATAAAATCAGGCGATCTGCTTTTTGCTGGTTCTGGTGAAACCGCAGAAGAAATAGGAAAATGTGTGGCGTTCTTGAAGGAAAAAATAGCTTATGCAGGAGGCGATATAATTATATTTTCACCCAAAGAACAAGACTCAATGTTTTTGGGGTATCTTATGAACTATGAGTCAATCGTCAGGCAGAAAGCAAGAATGGGGCAAGGAGATGCTGTTGTTCATATTCAGGCTAAGAATTTAGCGCAATTGCAATTTAATTTGCCGTCATTAGAAGAACAACGCGCGATCGCCTCTATCCTGTCGGACATGGATGCGGAAATAGCCGCCTTAGAAAAGCGCCGCGCCAAAACCAAAGCCATGAAGCAAGGCATGATGCAGAAACTATTAACCGGAAAAACTCGACTCATCGATCCAAACAATCCTTGTAATTAAGCCCGCGCAGGCGGGCTTTGTAAGTCTAGCCCCACCCTTTAGGGTGAGGGCGACGGGTAGCTAAACTTGTATTGAAATGCACCCAATAATCATCTAAAACAACCAGGATAAAATACCATGAGCAACGTCGGACAAAGTGAATTCACTACTCAAAAACGAGTTATCCAACTCTTTGAACAGCAACTCGGTTACTCAGATCTGGGATCCTGGCACAACCGCCAGCACAACCGCAACATTGAAACAGAATTCCTGAGCCAATGGTTGAGCAAGCGAGGCGTTAGCGATACCCTGATTAACAAAACCCTGCGGGAACTCGATCTAGCCGCCGCCCTGGGAGACAAAAACCTTTGCGATGCTAACAAAGCAGTCTATTGTCTCCTCCGCTACGGTGTCAAGGTCAAAGAAGGGGCCCGACAACACCAAACTGTCTGGCTCATCGACTGGAAACATCCCGAAAATAATCACTTCGCGATCGCCAAAGAAGTCACCATTAAAGGCAAACAGGACAAACGCCCGGATCTCGTTATTTATGTCAACGGCATCGCCCTGGGCATCCTCGAACTCAAACGGGCTAGCGTTTTCATCAGCGAAGGCATCCGCCAAAACCTGGACAACCAGAAAGCCGAATTTATCCGCCCCTTCTTCACCACCATGCAACTGGTAATGGCCGGGAACGATAGCCAAGGACTCCGCTACGGCACCATCGAAACCTCAGAAAAATATTACCTGGAATGGAAGGAACCTGGCAAGAACCCCAAGGACTTCCTCCTGGACTGGCATCTCCGACTTCTGTGCAACAAAACCAGATTTTTAGAACTTCTCCACGACTTCATCATCTTTGACAAGGAGGAAAAAAAGATCTGTCGCCATAACCAATACTTCGGCATCAAGGATGCCCAGGAATGCATCCGCCGCCGCCAGGGTGGCATCATCTGGCACACCCAAGGTTCCGGTAAAAGCCTGACTATGGTTTGGCTGGCAAAATGGATCCGGGAAAATGCTACCGATGCCCGAGTTCTCATTGTCACCGATCGCACGGAACTGGACGATCAGATCGAAAGCATATTCAAAGGCGTAGATGAAGATATCTACCGCACCCAAAGCAGTGCCGATCTGATTGCAACCCTCGATCGCACGACCCCCTGGCTGATTTGTTCCC
The DNA here is from genome assembly GCA_963921275.4 of uncultured Hormoscilla sp. GTDB lineage: Bacteria > Cyanobacteriota > Cyanobacteriia > Cyanobacteriales > Desertifilaceae > Hormoscilla. Next base: position 2,354,431 of record OZ001293.3, read on the forward strand.
TAATTCAGAAATTCGGCAGCCGGGAAAACGAAGCTAGCGATGAATTTATCCGAGACTTGCAAAGCCAACTCCCCAGCAATTTTACTCCCAAAGGCAACCTGTTCGTCTTCGTAGATGAATGTCACCGCACTCAGTCAGGAAAACTCCACGCAGCCATGAAGCAGATCCTTCCCAATGCTTTGTTTATCGGCTTTACGGGCACCCCGCTGCTGAAAAAAGACAAGCAGAAAAGCATCGAAATCTTCGGTGACTACATCCACAGCTACAAATTTCATGAAGCCGTCGCCGATGGCGTCATTCTCAATCTGCACTACGAAGCCCGGGATATCGATCAAAATATTACCTCCCAAGAGAAAATAGACCAGTGGTTTGAAGCCAAAACCCGGGGACTCACCGACTCCGCCAAAAGTCAACTGAAACGGAAATGGGCAACCATGCAAAAAGTACTCTCCAGCAAGTCCCGCCTGGAACAAATTGTTAGAGACATTCTCTTAGACATGGAAACCAAACCCCGCCTCGCGGACGGACGCGGCAATGCCATGTTAGTCTGTTCCAGTATATATCAAGCCTGCAAAGCTTGGAAACTTTTTAGCCAAATCCACCTGGCAGGTAAATGCGCCATTATCACTAGCTACAAACCCTCCCCCACGGATATTAAAGGAGAAGAAACAGGTGCGGGTTCCACGGAGAAGCAGCATCAATACGACATTTACCGCCAAATGCTGGCTGACTACTTTCAGGAACCAGCAGATCAAGCCATGTATCGGGTGGAGGAGTTTGAAAGTAAAGTCAAGGAATGCTTTATCAACAACCCCGAACAGATGCGCCTGTTGATCGTAGTGGATAAATTATTGACAGGTTTCGATGCGCCCCCCGCTACCTACCTTTACATCGACAAGAAAATGCGCGATCATGGTTTATTCCAAGCTATCTGCCGCGTCAACCGCCTGGATGGCGAGGATAAGGAATACGGTTATATTGTTGATTATAAAGACCTGTTCCAACAACTGCAAGAGGCGATGACTGACTACACTAGCGGTGCCTTCGATGGTTACGATGCTAGGGATATTGCCGGACTTTTGAGCGATCGCCTCACCAAAGGGCGCGATCGCCTCTCAGAGACCCTCGAAACTGTGAGGGCCCTGTGCGAACCCGTTCCCCGTCCCTCGGATCTCCAAGACTACCTACATTATTTCTGTGGTCCAGACACTAGCGATAAAAATGCCCTTGCCAACAACGAACCCAAACGGGTTGTCCTCTACAAGTGCGTCAACCGATTAATTCGCGCCTATGCCAACATCGCCAATGAAATGCCCGAAGCAGGTTACAGTAAAGTCAAAGCCGCAAAAATAAAAGCCGAGGTCAAGCATTACAGTGAAATGTGCCAAGCAATCAAAATTGCTAGCGGCGACTACCTGGACATGAAACTATACGAACCCGCCATGCGTGACCTCCTGAATAGCTATATCCAGGCAGAAAATCCTGTTAGCGTCTCGGACTTTGAAGAACTGAATTTAATTCAATTAATCCTCCAAAATGGGGCGATAGCCTTAGAACAGCTACCCGATAAGTTAAAGCAAGACTGGGAAACCGTGGCCTATACAATTGAGAACAATCTCCGTAAAATTATCACCTCCGAGAGTCCTGTCAACCCCAAATATTACGATCAAATGTCAGAACTGCTGGATGCCTTAATCGCACAGCGCCGGCAACAGGCGATCGACTATCACGAGTATCTGGAGAAAGTCAAGCAACTGGCCCAACAGATCCTGCAACCTGAAGATTCCTCCGCCTATCCCGAATCACTGGATACCCCTGCCAAGCGATCGCTCTATGATAACTTAGGAAAAGATGAAGATTTGGCACTTGCGATCGATAATGCTGTACGCTATACTAAAAAAGAAAGTTGGATCGGCAATCGTTTCAAAGAACGGGAAGTGGAAATAGAAATCAAGAAGGTAATGGGCGATCGCTCACTTAATGTCAAAGATATCCTAGACATAGTCAAAAACCAAGATGAATATAAATAAATTCACAACGGAAACCCAGATATTAGTAAGTGGCATCTCCATACAATTACTGCGCAAATCAATCAAAAACTTACGCATTGTAGTATATCCCCCCGACGGTCGCGTTCGCGTTTCCGCCCCTTGGCACTTAACCGATGAAGACATCCGTATGGCGATCGTTTCCCGGCTTTCTTGGATTAAACAGAAACGATCAAAATTTCAAGCGCAACCCCGCCAACCCAAGCAAGAAATGCTAACGGGTGAAAGCCATTATGTTTTCGGTTATAAGTATAAATTAGAAGTTATCGAACGTCGCGGTCGTCACGAAATACTGCTCTCAGATCGCGATCGCTTACAGCTTTTCGTAAAGCCCGGCACAGACACAGAAAAACGTTCAAAAGTTTTAAATGAATGGTATCGGGAGCAACTCAAAGGGAAAATTACAGATTTACTCAACCAATGGCAACCAATTATTGGCAAGCAAGTTAATGATTGGGGTATCAAGAAGATGAAAACTAAATGGGGAAGCTGCAATATAACCCAGGGTCGCATCTGGTTAAACTTGGAACTTGCTAAGAAACCCATCGAATGCCTTGAGTATGTCTTAGTACATGAGTTAGTACATCTTTGGGAGAGATATCATAACGAAAAGTTCAAAGCATACATGGATAAATATTTACCACAGTGGCAGCAATATAGAGATATTTTGGATCGCGAATTATTGTAATGTAGGGTGGGCACCGCCCACCAGGCTCCCTCGTTAACAGCCTGAGACTGGGAACGAGGGTAAGAAAACAATGCTAAAATTAATTTATAGCGTTTCTCAGATAGATGCGATCCCTCGTTCCCAGGGAGACCCTGGGAACGAACAGTCTGAGGCTCTGCTAAGAGTGATTCCTTATACTCACGTGAGTAAGGTAAGTAGTCCAGGCCAGGAGGCAGAGCCTCCATAAATCCTTCCCAGCCTGAGACTGGGAAGGAGGAGAAACTAGAGGCAGAGCCTCCATAAATCCTTCCCAGCCTGAGACTGGGAAGGAGGGTAAAATGCTACAATTAATGACAGCGAAGTGAGGAATTAAAAACGAATGTTAAAGTTGTATCACCACCCGATTTCTGGCAATTATCGTCGCGTGTGGATCGCCCTGCTGGAAAAGCAAATTCTTTTTGAGCTGGTAAGCTTAAGCTTGGATGGCGACCAGTTCCAACCAGAGTTTCTCGCCCTCAATCCTTTTCACCACATTCCAGTCTTGGAAGATGAAGACTTTAGCGTGGTAGAGTCCTTGGCAATTCTGGACTATTTGGAAGCTAAGTATCCAACGCTGTTACCTACTGATGCCAAGACCTTAGCAACGGTGCGCATGGTGGAAATGGTCACGGTTAATGAACTGCAACCGGCAATGAATCCTTTAGTTCGTAAGATGATGGGGGCAGATGTTGAAGATGCGGAAAAAATGGAGCGATCGCGCAAACAGATAGCCACTGTCCTAAGTTTCTTGGAAAGCAAGCTGAACAATTCCCCTTATTTTGCTGGCGAACAGTTAACTATAGCAGAGGTGGTAGCCGGTACTCTAGTCTGTTGGTTACCCAATATGGGGGTATCTCTGGAGGACTATCCCAAACTGAAAAACTGGCTATCCGGGTTGATGCAGCGCCCTAGTTGGCAACAAACTCAACCCACTCCAGAATATATTGAAGCATTCAAGCCGCAAGCACGAAAGCTCATGGAAAAGCAGTCCCAGGGCTGAAGTAGAGGCAGCTTTGAATTAAGAAACTGAATTAAGAAACCAGGTTTTTTGTCAAAACCTGGTTTCTGTGCATCTCAATGCAAGATATTCGTAGGTTTGGTTGTCGAAAGTTATTCAAGGAGTGCAACGCAAACAACATCTATTGGTTGGGTTGAGGCACGAAACCCAACCTACAGCATTACTATTTTATATTCGCAAATACAAAAGTGAGATGCTCCCCTTTCTCGACAAGGTTTGTAGTCGGTTTTAACCGACTTTAGCTATTAGCCGGGGGTTTGAACCCCCGGCGGGCCATGAGACTCAGCTTAGTCCTTCATCGCCGAAACATAAGCAAGAGATTCCTGCCAGAGATTGAACAGTAAAAACTCCGCTCGATCGCCCATTTCGACGACAAAGACACCTTCTTCGCCCTCGGCCTCGGAGGCGATCCAAGTTCCTTTCAGGCTAACTTCAATGTAGTCAGCATCGCACACGGAAAGGGCGATCTCCTCGGCACGCTCGACTTGCAACTTAGACAGGTAGGGCAAATCAGCTGGCAGCAAGAAGGAAGCGGTGCTGAGTTCGATATTAAAGGTTAAACCCACTTGCCGCGCCAGAATTACTCGTGTCTCGACCCAATCTTCCAGAGGTTGAGCCAGACGCTCCATCTTAAAATCGTTTTCAATATAAGTCAGTTTCAACATTGCCGGTAGCCTCCTACTCCAGGTTTTTGGTCTGTTCGCGCCAGAACTGTTCTGCAAAAGCAACAGCTGGATGAAGAGGCGCTTTTGGTTGAGTGCTACGATATCCCTGGGGAGCGCTATTCGCACTACCCCAGGGATATCGTAGTGGCATTTTTGCCTCTGCTGGAGTGCGATCGCCCTTCCGAGAATTGCACCCTTGGCAAGCAGTTACTACATTATCCCAACTGTGTTTTCCACCTCGCGATCTGGGCAGGATGTGGTCGAGGGTCAACTGTTTGGTGCTGCCGCAGTACTGGCAGCTTTGCTTGTCACGCCGCAATACTTATCGCCGGCTCACTGGCGGCACTTTCCAGAGCCGTTCCGAACTGGCGAAGGTCAAACGGATATGTTCTGGTACTAGGAGTACCAAGCTGGGCGAACGTACATGCCATCCGGCGTTACTGGCGATATCCAGGGGTTCCGCTTTTCCGGTCACCAAGAGGGCGATCGCCCGCTTGATATTCACCCGACTCACCGGCAGATAATTCTGGGAAAACACCACTACCGATCGGCTCAAAACATTGGTTGCGCTAGTCACGGCTTGACTCCTCATAAAACAGCCCCCGCTTCAGTTGGTAGGAAGCGGGGGCGTGGAAAACTTTTAGGGTTCTGTGGTTCTATTACGGTACAGTTTTCAGCCCGTACCTCCCGCTTCCTGTATATCTCCGCGAATCTGCCGATGGCAGATTTTTGCCAATTTGGCCAAAATTTCCTGTTTCTGTGACCTGTTCTAGCCATAGATAACCGCCCTTACATAAATACTCCCAGCCCATAGCCACCGATTGCCCACCGCAGGGGCGACCGGCATCAGAGGGGGTATTGGATAAGGTGGATATATGGCTCACAGGAATAATTTTTGAAAGCGACTACTTGAACTAGACTTTTCTATACTACACTAAGATTACAGATTAGTCCACTTATTTGGGAAAAAAAATCATGCCTACATTACCACGCACTTCAACCACCGAAATGGAAGTCACCAGCATCCGCTTGGAAAGGGAACTGAAGAATCAACTGAAGCGACTGGCTGGAGGTCAGGGCTATCAAGCGATGGTGCGCAATATCCTCTGGAACTACGTCCAGCAGAAATCCTGTCAATACAGGTCTCCGTTGCAGCTTCATGATATCCGCAGCAGTGTTGATGCGATCGCCCGCAAGGAGGAGCGCTGCGCGATCACCGGTGATGTCATTCGACCGAATGAGCCGATGTTATTAGGCCTCACGGCTCATGGAGACTTGGTGCCCCTCAGTATGGAGTGTTTTGCCAGATAGTCCCCTCATTGGCATTATACAGCAGGTAAGATTGTCGGGGCGATCCGTTGGCCCGATCGCGATCGCCCCTATAAACTTTTGTCTTAATTTTGCTGCTCTCCCACCGGCAGCAGCCAGTTCCGCTGGATATATACACCCATCTCCATCAACCAGGTTTTTTGCTCGTACCGGGTTTTTTCTCGATCTCTGATACTTTAAATACTGCAACTGTAGGTTGGGTTTGTGCGATTCGTTCTAGCCTAACGTGGTCAAACACGGAACGCTAGCCCGGTTTCATTAGCCGGGAACTCTGACCGCATGGGGGTTAAATTCCCCTCCCCCCAGGTACGGGGGTGACACCGGTCCTCGGTGCTACGAAGCGACATCATCGTGGTGCTAAGCGAGGACTCAAATGTAGGATAACTGGCAGCCTAAGCCGGTGACGCCGCTAGGAAAGATATCCAAGGTTAGAGCAGGCAAACATGTGCAAGCCTCGTTATAAGGAACCAGCGAAATAAGGCTATATGCGCTGGCCTAAAAAGGAAATGGTAGCTAGTATTAGTTTTAGACTCTGGCTAATATAGTACTCAAATAGCTCCCGGGGTATAGTGTGGACCTAAAGGTATCGCGAAATGTTGTTAGGGAACGAAGTAACCTCTCGTGTGCTGTCCATCAGGACAAGTTAGATGTTAAGCGCAAGCCACGGGGGGAGGGATGGCCCAAGAAGCGAATGCCCGGGGTAATTCCTGGGATAACATCTACAGTAATGTAGATGATGCTGGGTAGCCAGCGCTGACGTGGGTCGGTGATACTAGGAAGCTGCTGGAATGAGTAATCCTAAAAAGCCACGGAACTAATCCGAAACGCAAGTGGAGGATAAGGTATGGATAACTGGTAAAACTGACTTGAAAATGGTGATACTAACGGTTATCAGAACAACCACTCGCTAAACCAGGAAAGGGAAGAAAAGACAGGCGGCAAGGGCTAACGGAAGTAATTCCTATTAAGTCTACCTATGAAAAGGGCCTAGTACCCAGTAGCCGGATGCGGTGAAAATCGCAAGTCCGGTTCCTCAAGGGAGGGTCGGGAAGCGATTCCCGGCTCGACCCCATCCCGTGCCTCAACCCAACATTAGCGCGGTTGCAATACTTCTCGGTTAATAATCTGTCATTGCGAGGGGGAAACAAAAACCGACATTTTCGGGCTCATCGCTTGGATCCCCCCGAAGCAATCTCATGCCTCGTCGGGGAGATTGCTTCGGGGGGGTCAACTCAATTGAGCATAAGTTAATCGCGGAGTACCCCCCCTCGCAATGACAAATAAAATCATTAACCGAGAGGTATTGAGCGCGGTTGGGTTTCATCAGTCCGTCTCTCGTTAAAGATCTAGAGAATGCCTTGGGTCAGTATATTATATATGCTAATATCCTGGCACGAGTGGAACCAGATCGCATTCTGTATCTAGCAGTTCGAGTGGAAATTTATAATGAATTCTTCTCAGAAGAACTCGTGCAAGTTGTTCTCGCCAACAACCCCATTAAACTGATTGTATTCGACTCAAAACAGGAGGCAATAGTAGAATGGATACACTAGAGGCATATCGCTGGCTCATCTACCAAACATTGTCAGACTATGCTAGTATACCTTACAGTCACGGTCAGATCAACAGTATTGTCATTGAAAGTATTGATCGCAACCATTTTATGATCGTCAAGGAAGGGTGGAATTCCGAACAGCACATTCATCACTGTCTCGTTCACGTTCAGATAAAAAATGATAAGATCTGGATTCATTTTGACGGCACGGAAGACAGCATTACCGAGACATTGGTGGCCGCTGGAGTACCAAAAGATAAAATCGTTCTCGCCTTCCATCTGCCCACGTCAGAAAACATACAGAATACGCGATCGCTTAAATTATACGGCCATACGGCAGAAAAAAATATCTTGCTGAGAGGAGGTTGGAAGTGACAGCCCTGCCACAGATTACCATGGAAGTGATTGACGCTCGCTCCCCCTATTTGCCCGCAGTCATAGCTTTAGGTGATGCCCATAAAAAAACTCTGAGCTTTTTTCCCGAAGGTGCTTTTATCCAAAAAGCTGAGAGAGGCCATATAATTGTCGCTCTCGATCGGAAACAATTTATTGGCTATTTATTATATTCCCCTTCTGATTCTTTCGATCGCGTCACTCTCGTCCATCTGTGCATCGATCCATCATATCGCGGTCATGGCATAGCCAAAAAGCTTGTGGACCATCTCGTCGGCATTACCAAAGAATATCGTGGCATTGGGTTAACCTGTCGCCGGGATTATCACTTGGAAAATTTTTGGCCTAAGTTGGGGTTTGTCGCTCAATTTGATAAAGATGCGAAAACTCCTAAAAAATTAAACACCTATTGGTGGCTAGACTACGGTCATCCTGACCTCTTTAATTCTGCTGCCCTTCGTCAAGGGGAAGAGAAGTTATCTGCGGTCATAGATGCTAACATTTTTTTCGAGCTTTATGATGACGAACATACTGCCGAATCTCAATTGCTATTAGCTGATTGGTTAGAAGATGAATTAAAATTATGTTTAACTGATAAAATTTTTAAAAAAATTAATGAAATTAGCAATCTAGAGGAGAGAAAATTCAAACACGATTTTGCCGAAAAATTTACCGGCTTGCCCTGCGATCGCTCAAAGTTCGATAATGTTTATGATTCCCTAAAATCTTTTTTTACTGCAAAAGGAATATTCTCAGAATCATATCTGCGCAACATAGCTAGAACTATGGCATCAGATGTGCAGATTTTCCTGACCCCAAATCGGAGAATATTGGATCTGGCGGACGAAGTATACGAACAATTTAAGCTATCCATTCTCTCTCCTACAGATCTAGTTATTAAATTAGATGAGGTTCGCAAAAATACGGAATATCAACCCGTGCTTTTGGCCGAGACTTTTTTAAGGCATGTCCGGATTAACAGTGGCAAAGAAACTATTTTATATGACTGCTTTCAAGCTGTCAACCAGGGTGAAACTAAAGTCGAATTTCAGCAGAAGTTACGTCGGTTTGTGGCAGAATCAGATAAGTTTGAATGCTTGGTGGCCACGGAAGGAGAAAATCAACCAATTACTTTAGTAGTGTACGATCGACATAAGCAGCAGGAGCTGGAAATTCCCATGCTGCGGGTTGCTGATCGCCCGTTCGCTTCGCGGCTGCGCAGCAGCATCGCCCCTACTATTGCCCGTCACTTAATTTTTCTGGCGACATTAATTTCCGCTCGCGAACAGCGTCAATTTACCAGAATTACCGATCGCCGCTTGTCGGAAATAGTTACTACCGCTATTCACAAGGATCATTTTGTGAATGTAAAAGATGGCTTTTTGAGGGTCAATATAGCTGTTGCGGAAACCAAATTGCAGCTTTCACAGCGACTCACTGATTTAGCTAATAGTTTGGGCCGGGAATATGATTTTTGCCTTAATTTTGCTAACCTGCTTATAGATCGAAAAAAGCCAACAGAAATAATGAGTATGTGGGAGCTGGAAGGTTATCTATTTCCTGGGAAGATTATTGATGCTGACATACCCAGTTTTATCGTTCCCATTAAGCCTTTTTGGGCTCATAATTTATTCGATGTGAGATTGGCTAATCAAACCTTGTTTGGAGCGAGGAAACCGGATCTGGCTATCAACAGGGAAGCGGTTTATTATAAATCTAATAAGGGACCGAAAGAATTAAAGCCGGGGGTGAGTGGGAGAATTATTTGGTATGTGAGCGATGATAAAGACCGGGGATATACGGGGGTAAGTGCCGTGCGCGCTTGCTCCCGGTTGTCCGATGTGGCGATCGGCAAACCCAAGGAGTTATATCGGCGCTTCCGCAACTTGGGCATCTATGAATGGCAAAATGTATATAATGTAGCTCGCTGCAATCCGAAGCAGGATATCATGGCGATCGCATTCAGCGATACGGAATTGTTTAGCCAACCGATCGAATTGAAAAAAATTAGGGAAATTATCGGCAAAAAAGTGACAATGCAGTTGCCATATTATATATCTCCAGAAATTTTTGCTATCATTTATCAGATGGGCACTGAAAGTTAGGTTGAAGTTCATGGAAAATACGGTCCTCTTATTGTCGATGCAACCGGAGTATGCTAAGAAAATATTTAATGGCGAAAAGACGGTAGAGCTGCGTCGGGTCCGTCCCAAATTAATTGCTGGCGATCTCGTTTTAGTCTGTGCTTCTTGTCCTCAAAAGGCTTTATTGGGTTTATTTGTAGTAGAATAAATTCTTGAAGAGTCTCTAGAGGATCTTTGGCAGATGGTAAAAAATAAAGCGGGGATAGGCAAAAATAAGTTTTATAGCTATTATCAAGGTAAGTTGGTCGGATTTGGAATTTGCTTGCGCAAACCACAGCGCTTTAGCAAACCTGTAAAGTTAGAAATTATTAGACAGCATTGGGCTAAATTTTATCCTCCCCAAGGTTATCGTTATCTGAAAGCTGGTGAAGTGAGTATTGTTGAAAGTTTGGCTGAATGCCAAATTGGGTAAACTTATAATTTTAGTGAGGAAATTATATGGCGATCCATAAAAGCAAGTTAATCCGGCTATTTCAGGAATTTATTAGCTCCTATCTATACACGGCTGATGGTCTCAGCCAAAAAGCAGCCTATGAAAAGCAGCGTCAGCAAAGAGAACATCAGTTGCATGCGATCGCATCAGAATCAGCGGAAACCGAACCCATATTATTACAACTGTTCCCGGATACGGATTTGCAATTGACTGATGTTAACCAGGTAATCTCCCTGCATATTCCGGCATCTCGCGATCGCCGACGAGAGTTGCTGGTCCAGCGGACAAATTTTGATGTTTGCGCTCTCAAAATTATCCAGACAGTAGGAAAAAACCTAGTTAATTTTCTCCATCGCTGCCAAAACCATCCCCATCAACTATCAGCAGCTTGCATTAAATTTTACCACAAACCATACTCTCAGAGCTTTTCCATTCCCGCGATCGCGCCCATCCTAAATGGCCTGCAACCCGATCGCTTTCTGGCGATCGATCGTCAATCCCTACAGGTAATTAACTATTTTGGCCAGAAGAATTATACTGAGAAGTTAACAGATTATCCTGCTGTCAATCAGTTGGGACAGGATATGATTGCTCAATTGGCTCAGGAGATGCATCAACCTGGGGTGCCCGCACTCAAAGATGGGGATTTGTTCGATCTGTTCTGTCACTGGCTTGTGGATGAAAAAAAGGATGAATTGAACGCCAGAATGGTTGGGGAAAAACCAGTTTTTTTGGAGCAGGTTAAGGAGGTAGAATGGCAACCGGAATATCCTTTAGCTGCATGCGCTGAGGAGACGGGCTTGACGGTATCGGAATTGGAGCGATGGGTACGGGCGATCGAGCGTAAAAAGCAAGCCATTTTATCGGGAACCCCGGGAACGGGAAAAACTTTCATTGCTCAAAAGCTAGCGCAACATTTAATTGGCTCTGGTGATGGGTTCTCGGAACTGGTACAATTTCACCCCGCCTACTCCTATGAAGACTTTATTCAGGGTATTCGTCCCCAAACTCAAGCCGGACAACTCACCTATCCTCTGGTTCCCGGTCGCTTTCTGGAATTCTGCGATCGGGCGAAATCTCGCTCGGGTCGGTGCGTGATGATTATTGATGAAATTAATCGCGCTCATCTGGCTCAGGTGTTTGGTGAATTGATGTACTTGCTGGAGTACCGCGATCGCACCATTCCTTTAGCTGGTAGCAAAGAACCTTTTGCCATTCCCGCAAATGTCCGCCTGATTGGTACAATGAATACTGCCGATCGCTCGATCGCCCTAGTGGATTATGCTCTGCGCCGCCGGTTTGCCTTCATCGAACTGCGCCCCAACTATCAGGTGCTGCGGCGATATCACCAAAATACCGGTTTTCCGGTGAATGGCTTGATTGCTATACTGGAACAGTTGAATCAGGCGATCGCCGACAAGCATTACGAACTGGGCATCTCTTTCTTTTTAACAGATAACCTAGCCCAAGAGCTTCCCGATATCTGGCTTCTGGAAATCGAACCCTATCTGGAAGAATATTTCTTCGATCGCATGGAGCAAGTTAACGAGTTTCGCTGGGACAATATTCAGCAGAAAATATTTTCCCGAAACCGGTAGTTCGGGCGATCGCGAGAATGGGCGAATTTCCCTGGCAATCTTAATAATGAAGGGTCTCCTCTACAAATGAGCGATAAGTTTTACTTATATGTAGGCCAAATCAAGGGTTTCAGCCTTTTTGGTCAGAAATTTATATAATGCGATACATTAAGGGTGTGGTCTTGCGCCCGTTGGTACTCGGCCTCCCCTTCTGTGCCGGGAGATCAATGTCTCGCGAAGGCCGCGCTAGTAACCGCACAAAAGCACAGTCCGAACCCGTGCATGGTCCAGCTACGAGAACCTTCGCCCGCCGGTAGGCTCCCTTCGACTTCGCTCACCCGACCACGCTCACCCGACCGCCGGCGCGGGCTTTTTACATGCATCTCGTCTCGGCACCCGGCTATCAACTACAAGTGAGCGCACCCTCCCAATGCCTAGACCGCCCGGGTGGGTAATTGGCACGGCACTAAGCAATTCAAAATTCTCTCATTCAAAATTAAAAATTACGACTCTTCCGTATGTAAATACGACTCTGTCGTATTCTGGTACGACTCTTCCGTATTTACATACGACTCTTCCGTACCCTGGTACGACTCTGTCGTATTTACATACGACTCTTCCGTACCCTGGTACGACTCTGTCGTATTTACATACGACTCTTCCGTACCCGGGTACGACTCTTCCGTTCCCAATACTTCAAGGGATACAACGGGTGTGGTCATGCAGACCGTTGCATCACCCGATATCTGGAGAATGGAATCCGCTCTAAGTTATCTCATATCTTGCACCATTTTCAACTAGAGGCGGAGCTTCGATAACTGGTTCCCACTCTGAGACTGGGAACCAGGGTGAAACGAGGGTAAAATACCTTTTTCATAAGGCTTTCAGTCGGTTTTCAACCGACTTAAGCCTCGTTACCTGGCTCCCGCCTGGTAACGCGGGGTAAGCATACCCCGGCGGGCCATGAGACTAATCGAGAATGGTGCAAGATATCAGTTATAATAAAATATTTACCCGATCGAGGGATGCCCATGAAAACGATCTTCCTGACAGAACATAAATTCCTATGCTTGCCCCGGGAGGATCTTCCTCAGTCCGTAGTTGACCAGTTGCGGCAAAAGTACAGCAGTCAACTAGATGTGAAACTGCAAGATACCCCAACAGGCGATCGCTGGCAACTTACCTCTAAAGGATGGGTTGGTTATATCCCCTTGACGCCAGAATTCAGCATCGTCCTGCATCCGAAAGTACCATTGCACGACTTATTTGGGATGCTGGCCTATGCTTACAAGTTAAAGAGCTTTCGGGTGCTCGAAGGTCTGATTGACTGTCAAACGATCGAGGAATTATACGAGCAATTAGCCTATCTGCTCGCCCAGCGCATCCTAGACAGATGTCGTCAGGGATTATATCAGGCTTACTTGCCGAAAACTCAGCCATTGGCTTACCTGCGGGGGCGCGTGCTACAATCTATCTACTCCCCTGGTAATGTCAAGCTCAACTGCCACTATCAAGAACCTACTAGGGATATCAAGGAAAATCAGATTCTCGCTTGGACAATGTTGCTCCTTTGTCGCAGTGGTTTGTGTTCGGAACGAGTCTGGCCAACCGTCAGAAAAGCTTATCATACTTTATCAGGTTTGGTGACTATGCTACCCTGTAGTCCATCGGATTGTCTGGGACGACAGTACAACCGTTTGAATCAAGATTATCGACTTTTACATAATCTCTGTCGATTCTTTCTGGAAAATACTGGACCCTCTTACAAGCAGGGCGATCGCACCATGGTACCATTCTTAGTCGATATGGAGCGTTTATACAAACTTTTTGTCGCCGAATGGCTGAAGTACCATACAGCAAAAAGCTTTTTGGTCAAGCAGCAACAGCGAGTCGCCCTGGATAAAAATCTGCATTTTCGGATCGACTTAATCCTGTCTGACCCTCAAACAGGTGCAGCACGCTATATCCTGGATACTAAATACAAGACTGGCGATAAAGTGGCGATCGGGGACTTCCACCAAATGGTCAGCTATGCAAAAGCAACAAAATGTTACGAAGCAGTTTTAGTCTATCCAAAACCCCTATGCTTTCCCCTAGACGCCAAGAATGACGATATCCGAGTTCGCAGTCTGACTTTCTCCCTGGATGGCAATCTTAATGACGCTGGCAATACATTTCTGCAGGATTTGCAGAGGAGACGGTAAATAATTGTTAATTGACGTAAAAAGTTTTTGTAGCAGGAGGGTATGATAATGAGCAAGCATCAATTAGCGCTCGACAATAGTCAAGTGCCAGAAGGTTATAAACAAACAGAGGTTGGAGTGATTCCTGAAGATTGGGAGGTTACAACATTAGGAGAAATAGGGCAAAGTTTGATTGGCTTGACATATAAACCGGATGATATCCGTGAATATGGCACGTTAGTGTTGCGTTCTTCCAATATTCACAGCGATAGGCTAGCTTACGAAGATCAGGTTTATGTAGATAGTTCGTTATCCTTGCCTTTAAGGGGAATTGTAGAAGAAGGAGATATTTTAATCTGTGTTCGTAATGGTAGTCGGCAACTGATCGGAAAATGCGCTATGATAGATTCTGTAGCAGCAGGAAGCGCATTCGGTGCTTTTATGTCAGTTTTCAGAACCAAGATTTCTGGCTTGGTTTTCTATCAGTTTAAATCTGATGTTATCAAGAAACAGATTAAGGAAATTATGGGCGCAACCATTAATCAGATCACCAGCAAAGACATGGCTGCGTTCCAAATACCTTTGCCGCGTTCAGATGAAGAACAACGCGCGATCGCCCAAACGCTATCGGACGTGGATGGCCTGATTGCAGCACTGGATCAGGTGATCGCCAAAAAGCGCAACATCAAAACCGCCACCATGCAGGAACTCCTCACTGGCAAGAAACGCCTGCCGGGGTTTGACGGTGAGTGGGAGGTAAAAACTGTCGAAGATATAGCAGATTGTCTAGATAATATTCGAGTTCCGTTAAATGAATCACAACGTAACAGAATGAAGGGTAATATTCCATATTGCGGTGCCAATGAAATATTGGATTATGTTAATGACTTTATAGTTGATGATGATATTATATTAATGGCAGAGGATGGGGGATATTTCGATGAATTTGATACTTGCCCAATTGCGTATCGAATGTTTGGGAAATGTTGGGTAAATAATCATGCCCATATTCTGAAAGCAAAAGATCATGTCAGTCAAGGCTTTCTTTTTTATTCGTTAGAGCACAAGGATATCCGCAAATTTCTTGCGAGTGGAACAAGAACAAAATTAAACAAATCAGAAATGGAAAAAATTCAGATAGAAATATCTTATAATTTAATGGAGCAACAAGCTATCGCAACTATCCTGTCAGACATGGATGCAGAAATCGCGGCCTTAGAAAAGCGTCGCGCCAAAACCCAAGCCATGAAACAAGGCATGATGCAGGAACTCTTAACCGGAAAAACCAGACTCATCGATCCAAACAATCCTTAAACCGCAAACTGCCATCTAAAACAACCAGGAGAAAATACCATGATCAACGTCGGACAAAGCAAATTCGCTACTCAAAAACGAGTTATCGAACTCTTTGAACAGCAACTCGGTTACTCAGATCTGGGATACTGGCACAACCGCCAGCACAACCGCATCCGAGTCCGCAGTCTGACTTTCTCCCTGGATGGCAATCTTAATGACGCTGGCAATACATTTCTGCAGGATTTGCAGAGGAGACGGTAAATAATTGTTAATTGACGTGAAAAATTTTTGTAGCAGGAGGGTATTATAATGAGCAATCATCAATTATCGCTCGACAGTAGTCACGTGCCAGAAGGTTATAAACAAACAGAGGTTGGGGTGATTCCTGAAGAGTGGGATGTCCAGGCTTTGTCAGAAATGTGCGTAAAAATTCAGGATGGAACACATTTTTCTCCATCATTAGGAGGTAATGATTATCTTTACATTACATCAAAGAATATTGGACGCGGGGCATTAAATATTTATAATGCTGAAAGAATTGATGCAATTCAGCACAGGGCGATCTATAGTCGTTGTGACGTAAGGAAAGGCGATCTTCTCCTAACAAAGGATGGAGTAAATACCGGAAATGCTGCATTAAATCACTTAAATGAAGAATTTAGCCTATTATCGAGCGTAGCATTTCTAAGATTCAATACTAAGAAATACGATCCAAGTTACTTCCTGCAACAAATTTTGTCGTCAGATGGTCAGAATCGCATTAAAGATCTAATGTCTGGCAATGCAATTACTCGTCTCACGCTTGAGAAAATTCGTAGGGTTCAGTTTTCAGTTCCACCAATAGAAGAACAACGCGCGATCGCCCAAACCCTATCGGACGTGGATGCCCTGATAGCAGCAATGGATCAGGTGATCGCCAAAAAGCGCAACATCAAAACCGCCACCATGCAGGAACTCCTCACCGGCAAGAAACGCCTGCCGGGGTTTGGTGAGGGGAAAAGTTATAAAAACACTGAGGTTGGGGTGATTCCTGAAGATTGGGAGGTAAAAACCTACGGAGATATTTTTACGTTTTTGACAACTGCAAGCAATCCAAGAGCAGATTTATCGCTAGATCGAGAAGTTGAATATATTCACTACGGAGATATTCATACTAAATGGGATTGTCTACTTGACTTACGCCTTGAGTCTTTGCCTTCTATTTCTAAACAAAAGGTGAAAAGAGCAACCATTTTAGAAGAAGGGGATGTTATCATGGCTGATGCCTCAGAAGATTACGAAGGAATCGGCAAGAGTGTTGAAGTTATCAATATTAGTGAACGTCATGTATTCGCTGGTCTTCATACATTTCTATTGCGAGATAAAAATCAGGTTTTCACTGATGGATATCGAGGCTATTTACACAGGATTGAATCGGTCAAACAATCAATCGATCGGATGGCTACAGGATTAAAAGTATATGGAATATCTAAGAAGAATCTCAAAAATATTTTACTACCTGTTCCTGGCAAAAAAGAACAACGATCGATCGCATCTATACTGTCGGACATGGATGCCGAAATCGCGGCATTAGAAAAGCGCCGCGCCAAAACCCAAGCCATGAAGCAAGGCATGATGCAGGAACTCTTAACCGGAAAAACCAGACTCATCGTTCCCAACAATCCTTAACACCGCAAACTGCTATCTAAAACAACCAGGATCGAATACCATGACGTCGGACAAAGGGAATTCGCTACTCACAAACGAGTTATCGAACTCTTGACAACTGACAACTGACAACTATGGCTCCTACAGTTTTAATCACAGGTGCGTCTCAAGGCACTGGCAAAGCCACAGCACTTCTGTGGGCACGAAAAGGTTACAATGTCGTGTTAGCGGCACGTCGGAATGGCGATCGCTTAGGGACAGTGGCCCGAGAAATCAGAGATCTAGGCGTTTCCGCCTTAGCTATTCCTACTGATGTGGGCGACGCCGAACAGGTAAAGGCGCTAATTAACAAAGCGCTGGCTTTCTACGATCGCATAGACGTACTCGTTAATAATGCCGGCATCTGTCTGACGGGAACAATGACTCAAACCTCCTTAGAGGACTGGCAACAAATCATGAATACCAACTTGTGGGGTTACGTTCATACGATTAAGGAAATGCTACCCCACTTCCTAGAAAATCAAGCAGGGAGTATTGTCAACGTGGGTTCCTTTGGCGGGAAAATGCCTCTGCCCAACATGACTGCCTACTGTGCCAGTAAGTATGCCGTGACGGGATTAACGGAAACCCTGAAGCTAGAATTAGCACCCCAAGGGATTCATGTTTGTGCGGTGCATCCGGGAGTAATCAACAGTGATTTCATGGAACGGGCCTTGTTTCGGGGTTCTGACGAAACCGAGTCGGAAAGTCGTCGCCAACAGATGCAGGCGGTGCTGCAACAATCCTGGGTTTCTCAACCAGAAGACATTGCCCAAGCAATTTGGGATGCAGTTCAGTTCAAGCAGTCGGAAAAAGTCGTTGGTTCCATATCTCTGGCCACTGAAGCTTATCGGTTGTTTCCTGGTTTAACTCAGTGGCTCATGGAGCAAACTTTAATTACTAATAAGTAATGGGCCAGTAGCCCAAAAACCCTTCTCGATTAGTCTCACGGCCCGCCCGGGGTTCGGCACTGGTTCAGCCCGATTAAAAAAATCAGATCAATCCCTTGCCAGTTAAAGGTTTGACCGATTTTTTAACGCCTCAAACCATGATGCTGTAGGGCATTCGAGCTTTCATTTAACTAGACTGAACTAGTGCCGCCCAGCCCCATAATCAGGTTATAGCATTTTTCAATATGGTGAGGTACAGCGCTTAAATCCCCCTAAATCCCCCTTTGAAAGGGGGACTAAGAATAAGCCCCCCGCCTCTTTCCCCCCCTTCCGAAGGGGGGTTAGGGGGGATGGGGGGTTGGGGGGATTTTTATGTACCTCACTAATATGAAAACCGCTATATTCGTTTTTACCCCTTTATTGTCTATTTTTGAAACGGCTGATAGTCGAGTAGAAGGCGCAGATTTTCAGGGGTAAAATAAAATTCCAGGAATTTGGACATGAAATGTTCTGCATCAAAACCTGCAGTTGAATCACCCTCATAAGAGGCCATCATTTTTTTCACATTGGTTGCATAAACATCCGCTCCGAATGCGCTGTCAATGGCTTTTGATACCTTTTGAGGATCTCTTGCCTGGTCCTTGAACCCGGTTTCCAGGGCATCGAAAACCGGTTCGTTCAGGGACTGGATTTTTTTGATAATGTCCATGTCCAGGTTTTCAACAAACTTGAGCTGTGCTGATGCTGAAAGAAAAGAAAAATCCACATTTTCCTCTACAAACAGGTCCTGAAAGAATTTCTCCACCTTTGACCTGTGCTCTTCAGCCAGCTTGAAGTGACCGGCCAGCAGGTTGACCTTTTCCAGATAACGCTTCAGATGGGTTTCCCGTGTTTCCCGATCCACAGGCACTTTAAGCGAACCGTAATAGTGGTGGGGCAGGTCATGGAGTATTTCAACAAAGTCCTCCATAATGTAGATTTTCTTGGCATAAACAGGACGGCCGAACATGGGGAATTCCAGATAGGGCAGGCCGAATCCTTCCATAACCGAGCAGGAGATAATCAGATCGCTTGCTGCAGCCAGATCGCGCAGTGCAAAATCCTTTCCTACATGATCGATACCGAATCCGGCAGCACCCAGCTTGTACTTGCGGATGGCATTGAAGACCATGTCCTCATAGGGTTTGTCATCCGGAGAGTCAGCAGGCAGAGTGATCGTGAAAGTCAGTTCCTTGCGTGCGCAGAGTGCCACCAGAAAGGTCTCAAGCAGATTTTTCCTGCGGATAGTACGTCCGGCAAAGAGCAGCCAGGGACGGTCAGGATCGAATGTATAATTGTTCTTTTCTGCGTATCCTTTAAGCACCTCGCCGATCTCCTGTTTGCTTTTCTGAGGTACATGGGACTCGATCAGCAGCGGATCGGGAACATAAAAGAGATGGTCTGAAGGCATACCGCTTTCCAGATAGGCCCGGTAGTCGATTTTATTGATGACCATCCAGCGGGTACCGGGTGAATCAAAATAATAGGGCTCGGACAGGCTGGAATACATATGGTCCAGATTGGGCCAGCGGCCCTGTTCAGCGCTGTCATGCACATGCATCCAGATTTTCTGGTCCGGGACTTCCCGTGCGAGTTTCTTGAGCGCCAGGGTATAGGCCGCATTTTTTCCAAGGGTCGGGTTCTGGGCCCAGAGCACCTTGCCGCCTGCGCCAATGGCCTTGAACTGCTCCTTGACCTTTTCAGCCGCATCTTCTACCTTGCCCATGGAATCGTCCCAGTAGAAAATTTCCCGGATGATGTCCAGTTCGATCTTAATGTCGTTTTTCAGACCTTTTTTAAGAGCATCAAAAAACCACTCGCTCTTTTCCTCAGAACCGAGAACAAACTGAATCTCGTCCTTGATATAGCCCTTTTCCACGAGCAGAAAGATGGTGTTGAGGATCAGTGTGGACACGCAGCCCGGGTACATATGGTAGTGCATTAAAACAGGACGAAAATCCATAATAAATCCTTTCAAATTATAAAATTTACAGAGACTCAGAGACTCAGAGGTGTTAAATCCTCCAATCAAATTATTAATTTGATTGGTATGACCTCTGTGGCAAATCTTTATCCTTTTAATTCCTTTATTCTGTCGAGGATGGCAGCGCGGCCGTTGTAGAAATCCATAGCCATGTTCTTCACAACATCATCCACCTGTTCATTGTAGAACTGCTCTGCTTTAGCAGCATCTACACCTAGTGAGCTCTGCGCACCCTCGATCTGCTCAACCGTTTTCAGACCCAGTTCGTAGAGCTTGAGTTTGCAAAATTCCAGGAAAGCGGCTGTATACAGGTAGTTAAGGGCCTTTTTCGCATTATCAAGGTCTTCGGTTGCAATAATGTAGCCTACAGCTTCATACAGAATGTCGATCCAGTCCTTTTCTGAAATGTTCATGAAGAGCGGATCGTCCTGACCGGCCTTGGCAGCCTCAGAGAGTTTTGCATAGTTGTCCTTGACAATCTGGAGTGTTTCAGGACGGAGCACCTTTTCCATGAACGGAAGGAAATCATTGAATTTGTCTAGAAGTGACGCGCGCTTTGCGTCAATGTTGAATACATCGGTTTCACCGGGATCGATAAAGCTGATACCGGTTTTGTCTGGTCCCCAAGGCACTACCGTATCGAGAGGTTTATCTTCACCCATGAGTTTTGACACCCTACCGTCTTTTTTCTCATAATAGAGGATCCGTTCCAAGGCTGCACCAATTACCTCTCCGGGCATAACAGAAAGTTTGGCATCATCAGTGACATCGTGCAGTTTGGCCCCCAGATAGACTTCGTAGATTACTGTGTCATGGGCAATGTTGTCAAATGTGGTTGAGATATCAGTGCCATACCTACGGCGGGCATCGTTCCACTCTGTAATGGTTTCCAGCTCCACAGCACCCCTGCTCAAAACAATATCACCGGAAATGCCGCCCGGTACATATTTGCCGATAAGAGTGGTCAGCGGTCCGACCACATTACGGGTCAAAGAAGCATCCACTTTGTGGCGTGCGTAACGGGCTGTGATGAAATAGTTCTTTCCGGGAAATTCCTTTTCATGACTCTCAATCACTCTTTTATAAACACCCTGCCATTCCTTCATGTCATTACGCAGGTCGCCGTCCAGCAGGATAAGGGTCTGTGCATCGGTTTTCATGAATTCCTCAAAAACCATCTTCAAAGCGCTTCCCTTGCCGGGTGTGGCATCACCGCCGTAACCCTCGTAGGGGCCAGCAAAGACGAGTACATTGTCTTTTTTATCATCCGGCAGGCCAGCAATAGTGTTTTTCCCTGTTTCCAGAGCAGCTTCGATATCGCCTTTGGCGCCTGATTTCTCAGAATAGGTGCCGTCTGTAACAACAAAAGCCACCTTTTTACCTTCAAATACATCTACAGCTCCCTCAATGCCGATCTTAAGCTGGGATTTGATATTTTCAGCACATTCATAGGTGGGATGACCGATAATAATATCTGCGCCGAACTCTTTTAACAGTCCGCCAAGATATCCGGTCTCCGGGTTCAGTTCGCCCTGATAGATATTCTTTTCGATTTGGACGCTCACATCAGACTCCTTTTTATTAATGACATATTGAAAAATGGACTGATTTTACTGCTAAAATTTAATATAGTATATGGGGTAATTTTTGTCAATTGAAAACCGGAATATTAATATACCTCTTGCAAAAGCCTCAGGGAGAGGGATGATAAATTAATTTAGTTTCGCCTAAATCTACGGCACTGGTTCAGTCTAGTTAAATAAAAGCTCGAATGACCTACACAATCATGGTTTTAAGCTATTAGTTAAAAAAACGATCTAACCTTTTACTAGCATGGGATTGATCTGATTTTTTTATCAGGCTGAACCAGTGCCGGGCCGACTGCGAAGTGAGAAAATTACAGGCTTGTAACTATAACCAGGGACTGGTAACTCGTTCCAGTTCAGCAACATCTTCGGGACTCAAATTCCAGCCCAAAGCCCCCGCATTCTGACGCGCCTGTTCGGCATTTTTAGCCCCCGGAATGGGCACCACACCGCGAGCAATTAACCAGTTAAGAGCCACTTGCGCGGGGGTCTTTTCATACTGTTCCCCCAGCTGTTTTAATAAAGATAGTACGGGAGCGATTTTCCTCAAACCCTCTTTGCCAAAACGGCGATCGAGCTTGCGGGCACCTGTGGGAATGTGCTCAGCTGTATATTTACCAGTGAGTAAGCCTTGAGCCAAGGGGCTATAGGCCAGAATTGTCACTCCTAAGCCTTGGGCCGTTTCCAGAATGCCATTGCTTTCAATTTTCCGCACTAGCAGGGAATATTGCACTTGATTCACTGCCAGGGGAACACCTCGGTCAGCCAGAAGTTTATGGGCTTCCCGCATTTGGTCAGCTGGATAGTTACTAACTCCCACTGCTTTTATTCTACCACTTTTGACTTCCTCTGCCAAGCTATTCATCAAAGTTGCTTGACTCATGAAGAAGCCGAAAGGTTGATGCACTTGGTAGAGTTCAACTTGTTCTAGCTGGAGGCGTTTTAAGCTAGCTGTCAGGGCCTCGGAAATAGATTTAGCGCTGAATCGCCAAGGCAGAGGAAAATATTTGGTGGCAATTTGGGGGCGACGCCCGGTCTCTTTCATAAACCGACCGATGAGGGATTCTGACTCTCCGAAGCCGTAAACTTCAGCAGTGTCAAAGAAGCTGATGCCGCTATCTAGGGTAGCATCAAAAGCTTGTCGCACCTGAGTAGCATCGTAGTCACCGCCGTAGCCCCAAAATAGCTTGTCGCCCCAGGACCAAGCGCCAATCCCCAGTTGGGTGACGGCTGGACCATTCGGGCCTAAGTTAATAGTCTGCATTGTTTTTTACCTCGGCTGTTTACATTTGTTCATAGTGTATCGCGAAATTACCCCAGTAGAGGTGCCCAAAGAGGTTTATGATGAAAAGCGGTAAACCTTTAGTTTCAGTGAAAAAATGGTAACTGGTGATATCGGCAAGTCGCAGTCAGCGTCGCAACTAAACCGGGAGGCAATTCCCCCCATCAATTTGTTTACCATGTTTCGGCTGGGGTTATTCCAGATGGGACTGGGTATTATGTCACTGCTGACCTTGGGCGTGATTAACCGGGTGATGATTGACGAACTGCGAGTTCCAGCGTTGATCGCAGCGGGGGCGATCGCCATGCACCAGTTTGTCTCCCCCGCCCGAGTCTGGTTCGGTCAGATGTCGGACGCGAAGCCGATCGCAGGCCACCACCGGACGGGCTATATCTGGATCGGCACGGCGCTGTTTACAGTCACATCTTTTCTGGCTTTGCAAGTAGTCTGGCAATTGGGAGACAGTGCAACGGCGACGGGTTGGAGTCCCGTAACCTACGCTTGGGCGGTCCTGCTAGCAGTGATGTTTGCCATATATGGGTTAGCCCTCGGTGCCAGTTCCACTCCTTTTGCGGCGCTGCTATTCGATGTCTCTGATGATGACAAGCGATCGAAATTAATCAGTATTGTCTGGTCCATGCTGATGGTGGGCATTATAGTTGGTGCTATCATCACCAGTATCTTGCTGAAACAATTAGCCTTAGATGCCCCGTTAGCAGAGTTAAAAGCATCGATCGATCGGCTGTTTATCATCGTTCCAGCGATCGTCTTTACCATTGCCTTGCTAGCAACTGCTGGGGTAGAGAAGAAATATTCCCTCTACGCCACGCGATCGACTATAGTCAAGCGCGAGGATAGCATTACATTGGGCAGGGCCCTGCGCGTGTTAACCGCAAGTCGGCAAACGGGAATATTTTTTAGCTTCCTGCTATTCATGAGTATCAGCTTGTTCATGCAAGACCCGGTTTTGGAACCCTATGGGGGCGAAGTGTTTGGCATGCAAATCTCTCAAACAGCCAGACTGAATGCTTTCTTCGGGATGGGAACGCTGGTGGGTATTGGTTCTACAGGTTTCTTGATTGTACCGCGCTTGGGCAAGCGGAACACTTGTTTTTGGGGCTGTATGGGCACGGCAGTCTGTTCGGGGTTACTGATTATGTCGGGATTCACAGGTCAACCCAGTATGCTAATGACTAGCTTACTATTGTTTGGGCTGACTTCTGGAGTCCTGACTGCTGGGGCGATCGGCCTCATGCTGGACTTGACAGCGGCGGAAACAGCTGGTACATTTATCGGTGCTTGGGGACTAGCCCAGGCGATGGCCAGAGGACTGGCGACAGTGTTCGGTGGGGCAATGTTGAATTTGGGTCAAATACTGTTTACAATGCCAGTGCAGGCTTACGGATTTGTTTTTGCAGTGCAAGCAACAGGACTGATAGTGGCAACCCAGTTGCTGAAGCGGGTGAATGTTCGGGAGTTTCAAACTAATGCTAAACAGGCGATCGCTGCTGTACTCGAAAGTGACCTAGATTGAACAGTTGAGAATTGAGCAGGGAAAATTGAGAATTGCGTAGTCCGGATCGCCTGTCCGCAGGTTGTTATCCCTTGATGGCGACAATTCACAATTGACAATTCACAAATGAACAATTTTTGGAATCAAATTTTATATTTTGCTCAGAGGGCGACGGTGAGAGTGGGAAATCAGCTGTTGCAGGATTTTGGACGGGTTACCGCATCGGAAAAAGCGGATGGGAGTTTAGTCACCCAAGCAGATAAATGGGCCGATTTTTCTGAGGTTTGTAGTGAGGACTTCCGTCCTCACTACAAACCTCAGTGGGGGAACTAACAGAGGCGATCGCGTCTGCATTTCCCAGTCACGGGGTGTTAAGTGAAGAAACCGCCCAGATTTTTCCGGATAATGAATGGTGCTGGATTATTGACCCGATCGACGGTACTACTAATTTTACCCGGGGGATTCCGATTTGGGGAATTTCTCTAGGTTTACTCTACCAAGGAACCCCCGTATTTGGTTACGTACATCTGCCCCCGATCAGGCAAGCATTTCACGGTTTTTGGGGGAAATATCCAGCACTCTATCTCCCGAAAAATCAAGCATTTCTGAATCAGCGTCCCATCCGCACTAGTGAGGATAGTCCTAGCAGCAATCACTTCTTTAATCTATGTGCTAGAAGTACAGATGTGCTGAGGAGATCGCCCGCATTTCCCTGTAAAATCAGGATGCTAGGAGTTGCGACTTACAACATGCTCAGCGTAGCAGCAGGAATTGCCATTGGTGGGGTAGAAGCAACCCCAAAAATCTGGGATATAGCGGCAGTCTGGGCCATTGTCCGAGCTGCTGGGGGAGAGTGGATATCGCTGCAAGAAGAAGCAATCTTTCCCCTCACCGTAGGGTCAAATTACAGCAGTCGTTCCTATCCCACCTTAGTAGTGAGTCGGACTGAATTGGTGCCAGTATTTCAACCTTTGGTGGAATTTATTGCCCAACCACAAATCAATACAATACCATCATAGGACTGATGTCAGTTTCATGTAGAATAAAATGGAGAAACTATGGCATTCACAAAGCAAACTATGCAGTTACTGTTTCCCAAACAAGAGCGGCGATCGCGCCGGAATCTGCTGCTCCGACTGATTATAGGCACTCCGACCCTAGTTGTCAGCACTACAGCTTACTACAGTTATCAAATTGTGCGTAGCTTGGTACTGGAAAATATCAAAGAAAATGCTTTCTCGAAAGTGCGGGAAGTGGTTAACAAACTTGATGAATGGCTGGCAATTCTAAAAGCAGAAGTGGCAACGATCGCGGCCAGTACCATCACAGGGACAATGGACTGGATGCCTTCGGGGTTTTTGCGTTAGCGCAGCGGCTGCGCAGCCGCTAGCATCCCGAAGGCATCGAAGTGTTTTCATACTTATATCGTATCAGAGCGCGATCGCCCCGTAATAAAACTTATCAAATCTCGTGGAGTTGATAGCGGATACTAAATATAGAACCTATGATAGTGGAGTATCCTATGTCCGAAGCAACCCCCGTCAAACCCGCAGTTTTGCTTACCATCATTAGCGAGACAGTATTGAGAGACAGGATAGTCAAGCTACTGAAACAGCAAGGTATCACCGGATATACCATCAATCAAGTGCAAGGAGAAGGCTCTCACGGCAAACGCATGGGTGATATCCCTGGCTATGATACAAATTTTGAGCTGAAGACGATCGTGTCCCCCGAAACATCTGATGTTATCCTCGATCTCTTAAAAGAGCAGAAAGGAAACCACGCCTTGATCGCCTACCGACAGAATGTGAAAGTATTGATTGATTAATTGTAGGGTGGGCACCGCCCACCATCTGATATTGAGATAAATAGACAACATCATCACATGTCTTGGTTGGGTTTCCCCAGGTTACCCAACCGACAACATCATCTATTATTTTAACAGCCAATCTAGTTGTTGTTCCAGACAAGCAAGGGCTTCAGATATCTGCACCTGCCGAAAGGAGCCATAAAAGCGACTGACACTACCGAAAAGTTCCGGAGTGGCTAAAACAATCACCCGATCGCCCCAGCCGTACAGTTCTTCCAGCAAGCTCTTGGGTGCCACCGGCGCACAGATCCAGATTTGGGCGGGATCTTGCAGTCGCAGGGCCTTAATTGCTACTGCCATCGTCATCCCCGTAGCAATGCCATCATCAACCAAAAGGGCGATCGCCCCAGTCGGATTAAGCTCTTTTTTGGGCAATGGGGAGTGATTTAAGAGGATCTCGCCTGTATCAAGAGATACAGCAGGGCGGTTAGAGGCAAGCTGGGCCAGTTGAGATACTGCTTTTTCTTGGGCTTGCAGCTGCTGGGTTTCCCGTAAACTAGGTTCATCGATCCCCCCTAACCCCCCTTCCTCTAAGGGGGGAACCGCTTGGCTCAGTTTGGGCAAATCATCTATAACGTTCTGTGTAGACCAGATTACCTGTCCGCAGGCAGTCACCGCGCCAATAGCTAACTCCCGATTAGAGGGTTTGGTAATCTTTTTCGCCACCACCACATCCAGAGGACAACCCAAAGTCCGGGCGATCGGCACAGCAACTGGCAAACCCCCCCGAGGTAGAGCATAAGCAATTGTGCTGGGCGGTGCTCCCCCAGCCTGATGCAACTGGGCGATCTGGACGGCAACTACTTCAGCTAGCTGCTGTCCGGCATCCTGGCGATCGGCAAATCTAAAATCAGGTAACATAAGCTTTGGCACCAGATGGGCTTATTTCTATTTTGGCTCATTTTTGCCGCTCTGAGTCGATCGAATCATACTTGCTCTTGAAATTCATGGCTAACGAAGAACAACTCAGTCGGTTTGACCACTCAAATTTTAGCTCTCCCGCAGCACCAGCAACATCTGCTTCGATGTCTCCGGAGAGCGCTACTCGCACTACTCCGGAGACATCGATCGAACAATTAATTGCCCAGATCCAGTCCGAAGCCGAACGTGCGCCCTTTCCCATCGACGAACCAGTATATCAGGCTGCCAACTTAAAACCAACCCAAGCTATTCTCTATGCTGGCAATTTAGCAAGTCAGCTGTGCTTTTTTGGCCGGGATCTAGGCAAAGATGAAGTTCATGCCCGTCAACCGCTATACGGTGCTGCTGGCCGGTTAGTGCGTCAGGGGGTTTACCGCGCCGTTTATCACCAAGAGTCCAGCCAAAATGAAGAATTGTTAGCTGTCTGCGACCATGTCCTGCTCACTAACACTGTACCTTACAAACCCCCTGGTAATAAAGCCTATCTAGCTGGCGTCAAAAATAGATTTCGTCCTTTTATCGAGCGTCTGCTGGTAATTCACTGGCAAGGAAATCAAATCATTACCCTGGGGACTGAAGCCTGCAAATGGTTTATTCCCTATGGCGCTAAAGGAGAAGTGACTAGCTTTTTCCAACGGGACGATCGCTACACAGCCAGCTTGCAAGTAACCCTGCGAGGTTTAGATTATCTCAGACAGCCCCATGAAAAGCAAGTAACGCTGTTACCTCTGCCCCACCCATCCCCTTTGAATGAAAAATACTATGCCAAATTTCCCGAGATGCTTCAGCAGCACCTTGGGGAAATCTTCCCGTGACGCCTGCCCGGCATTAAGGACTTGGTTGCGTAATTTTATAGACGCGATCGCACCGCAATACTTCTCGGTTAATAACTTGTCCGGAGCCCAACCTGGGAGATCCCTTTACTTACCAGTTAGTCTCCGGCAACAACGCCTTCACCATAGTAGGGGACCAACTGCTAACTAACAGTTCTTTGGACTTTGAGACCCAGTCGATTTACAGGATATTCGTCCAGACTACCGACTCGACTGGGGCCAGTTACTCGGAGGCCTTGATTATTAATGTGAACAATGTTGCCTCTTCTCCTACCGACATAGTCCTTAGCAACAGCAGCATCAATTCCTACTCTCCATTGGGTAGCATCGTGGGGACTTTCGGAACTAGCGACCCCGACTCTGGAAATACCTTTACCTACCGGTTAATCTCCGGCTTTGGTGCCGATGATAACGCTGCTTTCACCATAGTAGGGGACCAACTGCTAATTAACAGTTCTTTGGACTTTGAGACCCAGTCGAGTTACAGCATCCGCGTCCAGACTACCGACGTTACTGGGGCCAGTTACTCGGAGGTCTTGACTATTAACGTCAACGATGTTGCCTCTTCTCCTACCGACCTCAACCTCAGCAACACTGCCCAAGTCCCACCCTTGCCAAAAGCAGAACTAACCACTAAGGCATGATCAGCTAAGCCATAGATATACTTATTTCGCTCCATCGCATTGCCCACATTGAAGCTAGCATTCGGATCGTAAGCAGAAATTAAAGTCAATCTGCCCTCTTTAATACTTGGCCGATACTTGCCATTCACTGCCGCCTTAGTCAAGCTGTCAGCTAACACGCCCACAGCAGTTCCACCTGCCTCTAATACCCCCAGCATCGACGCTTCATCTACCCCACGAGCCCCACCAGAAACTACCTGCATTCCTTGTGCTGCGCAAGTCCGGGCAACTTGCCGAGTATAGTCTAGTTCTTCTGACGAGACATCGCGAGAACCGACAACTGCTAGCCCTCCCTTATTCAACAGTTCCATATTGCCTACCCCATAGAAAATAGCCGGGGCTAACTGTTTTAATTTCTTCTTGATAACCCGGGGATATCTGGCGTCAGCCCGTCCCAGCACCCACAGCCCCTGACTTGTCCATTTCTCAACTGCCAAACTCAGCATCATCCCCCGTTCTAGTAGCGCTACTAGCCTGGCTGTATCTACCTTGCCTATGGTATTTTGAGGTAAGGAATTTATCTTTATCGACTCCAGCAAATCCTTTGGACTCATTTGATTTTCCCGCAGCCAACCCGCTACAGTATTATATTCGCCCAGGGTCAGAGGTTGCGGTTTGGTTTGCCGAGGCTGTCCGAACTGGGCGCACAACAGGAGAATAGCTTCAGTATCTGGCGAAAACCGGCGATCGTCCATAATTTCTCTTATCATCTACTCTAAAAAATTAAGGGCTAATGCTAGAGGAAAAACCTTACCACTTCCCGCACGACGCAGCAAGGCAGCAATTACCGTAAATGTCCAACGGGAATCGACAACATCGTCAACTAAGAACGCTGGTTCTTGCCTGACATTCGCAGCATCAACTGCAAAGACACCATCCAAATTACGAGTTTTTTGGTAATTGTTACTCATATTCTTCTGGGGTTTATTGTGCCGCACCTTCTGCACTACCTTTAGCAAAGGTAAACCCAGCTTTTCAGCCAGTCTCATGGCAAAATCCGGCACTAATTCGGGACGATACAAGGAAGGCACGTAAGTGACCCAGGTTGGCATGGGTTGGGGTTGCCAGCGCTGAATCATCTCCACAGCACCCCGCACTAGTGCCTCATCAAAGCGATTGTCCCTGTATTTACCATGCTTCACTAATTCTCCCCAACCCGCATCACCCCAGAGAGATAATGCCCGTCCTGACTCGGCTTGGAAATTTTCGTTGATTTTACCAGAAAAATCATAAATCTGTAAAGCTTTTGACGGCGGCCATTGCTTGCGAGGTGCAATAACCTGTTCGTTCCGACGTAGATACTGAATAGCTCGAACGGCCATAAATTGGGAGTAGGTTTCCGGTAACAAAGGCTGTTGCTGGCATACCGCACATTTTCCGCAAGGAGTTGGATCCAGGTCATCTAAGGCTCTGGCTAGAAAAGCCATCAGACATTCTTGACTTTCCATGTACTCCCCCATCTGCTCTTGTTCTTGGTAGCGAATCCTTGTCAACTGCTCGATTTTATGACGATCTGGTTGATAAAAAACCGGCGTCGCATACCATTTTGTTCCTCGTTTAGTTACCGGGGATGGAGACTCCAGAGACAGAATTTTCAAAACTTTAGTGATTTGGCTCTTAGAAAGATTGATTCGCTGCTCCAGCTGCGGAACCGACAAGCCATAATTTGCTTCGTTCAGGGCATTTAATACCTGTTCCGTATGGGCTTCGGGAGGGAAAGCACTTTCGATAAAATAGTTAGTAATCTCTTCATCTTCATTGCCACACAGGAGAATGCCATAGGCTTTTGCGACTGCTCTTCCGGCCCGTCCCACCTGTTGATAATAATGGACAACTGAACCAGGACGTTGGTAATGAATTACAAATCCGAGATCGGGTTTATCAAAACCCATGCCTAAAGCCGTGGTGGCAACTAAGGCTTTGATGCGATCGCGCAGCAGTTGGTCTTCTAATACCTCCCGTTCTTCTCGCTGGCTGTGGTATGCCAGGGCATCAATGTCCTGAGTCCGCAACCAATCGGCAACTCGTTCGGCATCTCTAACCGTGAAGGTGTAAATAATGCCACTACCGGAGATATTGGGGAGATGTTCTGCTAACCAGGCCATGCGGGCGGCAGCACTGGGAAGATAGATATTTTGCAGTTGTAAGCTTTCTCGAATTAGAGGACCTCTGGATAGGCGCAGAGAGGACACTAGTTGCGCTTTGATATCATCAACTACGCGGTTGTTAGCTGTGGCGGTAGTTGCGAGGGCGGGAATATTCTGGGGCAGGGCCTGTAAAATGCGGACAATGCGTCGATAGTCGGGGCGAAAGTCATGTCCCCAGTCCGAGATACAATGAGCTTCATCCACGACAAATAAGCCAATTTTTTTGGCAATAGGTAGGAGAATGCCGTCCCGAAATTCTTCATTTGCCAGTCGTTCGGGGGATATTAACCTAAGTTGCGACCTATTAAAAAAAATATGAATTACCCACTTAGACTTTACAGATATTTGGGATATTTCGTAGCTTTTGATACAAAATTATATTTTTTTTGTGCTAGACGGCGGGTTGGCTGTTTATAGGTTATAATGTACTAAAATAATAGTTAATTGCTGGGGGATGTAGATGATGGAAGATATGATTACAACAATTTTTGTTCTTTGTGACGATCTACTAAAAGCGTTAAATATAAAAGAAGATCCACAAGTAAAAATGAACAATGCCGAAGTGATGACAGTCGGATTAGTTGCTGCATATTTTTTCGGAGGACACCACGATCGCTCTTGTCAATTTATGGTCGAACACAAGTATATAAAAAATCTGTTAAGTAAAAGTAGGTTCAATCGTCGATTACACAATATTGAGGAACCAATTTGGATGTTTTTCTTCCAAGTTATAGCTCAAACATTTAAAGAGCTCAATCCGGGTCAAGAATATATTCTTGATAGTTTCCCGGTGCCAGTATGTGATAATATTAAAATTGATAGATGCCAAATTTATAACAAGAAAGAATATCGAGAGTATATTGCCAGTAAAAAACGTTATTTTTATGGATTAAGAGTTCATATGTTGGTAAACAAAAATGGAAAGCCAATAGAATTTTATCTAGATCCTGGTAGTTATAATGATGTTAAAGTTTTGCAATCTTTTGGCTTTGACTTACCATCAAATTCAATAGTTTATGGAGATAAAGCTTATAATGATTATCAATTAGAGGATTTACTAAAAGAGTCGTCAAGTATAATGTTAAAATCTTTGCGAAAAAAGAACTCAAAAAGAAAAGAATATTCTTGTTTTGAATATATACAAAAAGTAACAAGAAAACAAGTTGAAACCTGTTTTAGTCGAATCACCAATTTGTTTCCCAAGTCAATTCATGCTGTTACATCTAAGGGATTAGAGTTGAAAATAATTCTCTTTATCATAGCTTTTTGTATCCAATTTTTATAGGTCGCAACTTGAGTTATTAGTAAAATATCTACTTGTCCTGCTAGTAATTGAGTCTTGACCAGTTCCCATTCTTCTACATTGCTGGAGTTAATTGTCGCCGCTTCGATATCGATTCGTTTTGCGGCAGCAATTTGGTTTCGCATCAGGGCGAGTAGCGGTGAAATCAGAAGGGTGGGACCAGATCCGAGATCGCGCAGGATGCGAGTAGCCAAAAAGTAGACTAAGCTTTTCCCCCAACCCGTACGCTGGACGACCAAAAGTCGCGATCGATTCTCGATCAGATCCGCGATCGTTTCCCATTGCCCATCTCTAAAGTTAGCAGTTGGGTTATCCAGGGCTTGGCGGAGCAGTGATAGCCCTTGCTCTGCTGTTATCATCTCTACAATCTATTATACCATTTTTTCAAAACAATGCTACAATTATTTAACTCGATTATTCGAGTGCAGGAGATAAAAAACCGGATTTCCTGGCTACGATCGCGCCCGTGGGGGACGGGCGGCCCGACAATCTCGCAACCAGTTACGAATGGCCTGGGCGATCGCCCCCTGACTATTTTCCCGAGGAGGGGAGGGAGGGCGTCCATCTCTAGCACCATCAATACTAGAAAACATCAAAGCCAAGCGCCATCCATCCTGAGTTTTCGTCAAAAACAGCCAATGAAAGTGCTGAATTTCCAACACCCGCTCGTTCCGACTATAAGTCCGTTCCAGAGTAGTAATAAAGACTTGACGAGGGTCTTCTGGAATCGGTTTACCAGGACTAAGAGGTAAAGGATCGAACTCAGCACGCCCTGCTAAAATCACATTACTCGGTCGAAAAGAGTCACCTCCGTTACGATTGCGTTGCATGACGCGATTAGCATAACCGGGTAAATCTTCGATCAGTCGAGCCATCAGAGGTTCTAATTCAACTGGACAACCCGATTGAGAATTTTCTGCCACAGCTCTAACATTGTTTGGGAAAAGCCCCTGGGCCACCCCCATCCCCAACAATAAACTTATCATCCCAGCTAAACGCCACAGCATATATTAGACCATTTTGTAAAGGTTGGCTACAATTATTGTAAACATTATCCTATTATACCAATTTAATAAAGTTGTGATAGAGAAAAACGCCCCCCTCTGGTTACCAGGTAGAACCTGGTAACGGTATTCTGAGGCTCCAGCCTCCACCCATCCGTGCAGAGTCAAGTCTCTCAGAGCTTTAAAAAAATGGTATTAGTCTGTTAAAACTTTCGATTTTGCACCATTTTTAACTAGAGGCGGAGCCTCCATAACTCGTTCCCTGGCGGAGCCAAGGAACGAGGGGAAAAACAAGGGAAAACACTTTCTATATAATGATTTCAGTCGGTTTTAACCGACTTTAGCTTTTAGCCGGGGGTTTTAACCCCCGGCGGGCCGTGAGACCAATTGACTGCTAATTCTTCATAAATACGCTGCCAAGCCGCAGCCTGATCGTCCGCCTGAGTAATCGGACGTCCAATCACCAGATAATTTGCCCCCGCTTTCACCGCCTCCGATGGAGTCATATAGCGCCTTTGATCGCCCCCCGAAGCCCATTTCGGGCGCACCCCCGGACAAACCAGCAAAAAATCATCTCCGCAAATTTGTCGCAATTGCTGCGCCTCCTGGGGGGAGCAAACCACCCCATTTATGCCCGTCTCCCGTGCTAAAAGAGCCATCTTTAACACATACTCTGGCAACTCGATCGGCACCTGCAAATCAAAAGCTAAATCCCGGGAATTCAGACTCGTCAGCAAAGTAATTGCCAGTAGCTTGGGGGGCGGACAGCTAGCAGATTCAGCCCCCTCACCAGCAGCTGCAACCGCCGCTGAAAGGGCACGGCGTCCAGCTGTAGCATGAATTGTCAGCAAATCTACCGCATAACCTGCTGCTGCCCGACAGGCACCCGCGATCGTATTGGGGATATCATGAAACTTCAGATCCAGAAATATCCGCTTTTGCCGATCTTTGAGAATTTGGAGAATCTGGGGACCGCAGCTAACAAATAACTCTAGCCCCACCTTCCAAAAGCCCACTTCCGGCAAAGAGTCGATCAGGGCGATCGCCTCCCCCTGACTAGCAACATCCAAAGGAACGATAATTTCACTCTTCACTATCTGGTTACTCTGCACTGTTTACTAGGCGGACAAATTTCTTTTTCCCCACCTGCAAAACCCGCCCCGAAAGTTCAGCTGCATCAGCAAAAGTCAAGTTCGTGTCAGAAATGCGATCGCCATCCAGGCGCACCGCCCCCCCTTCAATCTGCCTGCGGGCCTCATTACCACTTTTACATAAACCAGCTGCACTAAGGATATAAAACAGCTTAGCAGGAAACTGCACATCTTTTATGGAAAATTCTGGCACCGCCTCCGCTTGTTTAGCATCTCCGGTGACCAAAGTCAGGGCCGCCTTTTGAGCTTCTAGAGCCGATTCCTGGCCGTGATATTGGGTGACAAGATCGACAGCCAGCAATTTTTGCCGTTCCCTAGGATTTTCAGGCAAAGCATCCAGCGGCAAATTTGTCAACAGTTCAAAATAGGAAGCCACCAAATCATCGGGAATCTTCTCCAGCTTAGAGTACATCGTCAGGGCATCTTCAGACAACCCCACATAATTGTCCAAAGACTTAGACATCTTCTGAGTCCAATCCGTCCCCAGCAAAATTGGCACCAGCAAGCCAAACTGCGGTCTTTTACCAAAATAGCGTAGTAAATCCCGCCCCACCGCAATATTAAACTTCTGGTCAGTCCCTCCCAACTCCACATCAGCCGCGATCGCCACAGAATCATAACCCTGCATCAAAGGATAAAGGAACTCATGCAGGTAAATAGGGGTCTCCTGCTGAAAACGTTCGGCGAACCCCTCCTTGGCCAGCATCTGTCCCACCGTCATCCGGGCTAACAACTGGAGGATTTCTCCCAAATCCAACTTAGAGAGCCACTCCGAGTTATAGCGCACTTCCAGCCGCCCGGGCGTGTCAAAGTCTATAATAGGACGTATCTGGTCCAGATACGTCTGAGCATTCTCGGCCACCTCCTCTGGTGTCAGCTGACGCCGGACCTCAGATTTTCCCGTTGGATCGCCAATTTGGGCCGTAAAATCACCAATAATCAGCACCGCCGTATGACCAGCATCCTGAAATGCCCGCAGCTTCCGAACTGCGATACTATGACCCAAGTGCAGATCCGCACCGGTCGGGTCAATCCCCAACTTGACCCGCAAAGGGCGATCGGTCTGAATTAACCGCTGTTCTAGATTTTCATTAATGTCGTCTGAAGTTGATCGGTCCGGAAAAATCTCAGTGACGCCCCGGCGCAACCAGGCCAAAGTTCGATCCATAGCTATTGATTGTAAGACAGTCATCGTTCCAGCAGAGGGCTACATAACGTTTACACCTGTTAACATATATGACAAGCAACCACTAGATTATATGGCACCAGACTTCATAGGCGATCGCCGCTAAGATCGAATTGCACTGACCTCAGCTGTCATTGCGAGGGGGGGATCCCTTACCGAGATTTTGGCAACACTACCGGGAGACCCCCCCGAAGTAATCACCCAGCTCATCGGGTGGGTAGGAGATTGCTAGGGCTTCGGAGCTTGTTGCGAGGCACGGCCTTCGTAGCGGCGCGACGCCGGAGCGCTCTTCATCTGCTGCTGCGCTTTTACGTATACGAAGTGCTGCGCAGCAGCTAGTGCGCGTAGCGCTACGGGGGGCGGTCAACTCATATACAACACAAGTTAACTCCTCTGGGCCCCGAGCAATGACAAATCAGAGTATTATTTGACTTAAGTCAGTGCCATTCCTGCTAGGGTCTGGATTGAGGAAAAACAAATTGAGTATATAACCAGAAACTTTCAGTAAGGAAGTGAAATCAACCGTGTCCTCTAATACTATCGACCACAGACAAATAGAAATCCCACCGTCCATAGGGCATTTTGCGCAGGGAGTAGTGAAAGTAGCCGGAGGCACCATCCTTGGCCTGACCATGCTGACAAGTTCTGTGGTTGCCGGAGGACTGGTCGGCTTAGCGGTGAGCTTTCGGAACCTGCCAGATGTCAGGCGGCTGCGCAACTACGTACCCACAGAAACCAGCTATATCTACGATATCAAGGGCAGAGTGCTCATCCGAGTCCATGATGAAGCCAACCGGGAAGTAGTCTCCCTGAATGAAATCTCTCCCGACCTCAAGCGAGCAGTTCTAGCAATTGAAGATTCCCGCTTCTACGATCACCCGGGGATAAATGCTAACAGTGTGGCCCGTGCCTTCATCGCCAACTGGCAAGAGGGAGAGGTAGTTGAAGGCGGATCCACGATCACCATGCAGTTGGTGAAAAATCTATTTCTATCTCCAGACCGTAACTTCACTCGCAAGATAGCTGAAGCTGTACTCGCCCTGCGACTAGAACAAATTCTCACCAAACAGCAAATTCTCGAGCTGTACCTGAATCAGGTTTACTGGGGTCACAACACCTATGGGGTACAGACTGCGGCTCAGAGTTATTTTAACAAGGATGCTGCTGATTTAACTTTGGCCGAGGCAGCCCTGATGGCAGGTATCATTCAGGCTCCCGAGGACTTCAGCCCCTTCATTGATTACCCACTGGCTAAAGAGCGACAGGCTCTGGTTTTAACCCGGATGAGACAATTGGACTGGATCACCGCCGATGAAGAAGCAGAGGCCAGAGATCAACCCTTGCTCGTGGGCCGACCAACATCCTTTGGCAAAAGTGAGATTCCTTACCTGACAGATGCAGTGGTTAAGGAGCTATCGGACCGCTTTGGTGAAGACGCTGTGCTCAACGGCGGCATGCGGGTTCAAACCACGATCGACATCAATTTCCAACGGATGGCTGAGAAAGTGGTCAGGAAATGGCATACCCAGCTTTATTACCAAGGAGTGTTTTACAACTACGATCAAGGTCAAATCGCTTTAGTTGCTGTCGATCCTCGCACTCACTTTGTCAAGGCCATGGTCGGTGGCCTGGATTTTATTGAGAGTAACTATAACCGTGCTATCATGGCGCAACGTCAGCCAGGCTCTGCTTTCAAGCCTTTTGTCTACTATACGGCTTTTGCTAGTGGCAGATATACCCCTAACTCTATTATCTATGACACGAAGCAGACCTATTGGGATGGCAAGGAGTATTACACGCCCAAAAACTACAGCGGTCAATACTCTGGCCCGGTCACCGTTCGCAAAGCTCTAGAACTGTCCCTCAATGTTCCCGCTGTCAAGATCGGTCAAGCTATAGGAATGAATAAGGTGATTGAGGTCGTTCGGACTTTGGGGATTAAAAGTCCGATTGCACCGGTAATTTCTTTGCCTCTGGGTGCGGTCGATCTGATACCTTTAGAGATGGCCAGTGCTTTTGCGACTTTTGCCAACAATGGCTGGCATTCCGATCCCACTTTTATAGTCCAGGTAACTGACAGTAATGGCGATGTCCTGCTAGATAACACGCCTGAACCGCAACGAGTGCTCGACCCTTGGGCAGTGGCTACTCTCAATGACGTGTTGCAGGGTGTGATTAATAACGGAACCGGGAAGGCAGCTAAAATGGAGGGGCGTCCTGCTGCTGGCAAGACTGGTACTACCTCTTCCGAGCGAGATATTTGGTTTGTCGGCTATGTACCCCAGCTCTCAGTTGCTGTTTGGGTGGGTAATGATGACTACAAACCTCTGAGAGATAAAGCTACTGGTGGCAAGTATGTCGCACCGATCTGGCGCGATTTTATGCGGCAAGCCCTGGCTAATGAACCAGTGCATAATTTTCGCAAAGCTCGGGAATTTTCCCGCCCGCGCTAGCATGGTTGTAGCGGGATCGCAACTGGCTTTAAGATGGCTTTTCAATCTCAGACTTCATCCGTTCCAGGGTGAGGTTCATCTGGTCAAACATTTGCTGAGGCGTAATGCCAAATTGACCCAGCTGGGTTTTCAACTGCTCGATCGTCATCTGCGCCATGAAGTCTTCGGAAAGCTCAAAGCGCTTCATAAAGATGCGGTAGCGCTCCATCAAGGCTTCCATTTGCTGGATGAATAATTTTTTTCCTTCGCGGTCAAATTTGCCGTAGTCACTTCCGAGTTGGACGAGAGATTGATAATCGGAAAACAACTTCTTGGCTTCTTCCTGGACTATATCAGAATTAAAAAATCCCATTGTTCTTGAGGTTGATTTGCTTGAAAGTAGTGCGCCGTGCTGTGCATCTACTCATATTTTAGTGCAGCCTTTAGTTTCGGGAAAATGCGGTTTTCCGTATCACCCACCTAGTCCGGGCGGATCGCCTGTCAACAGGATGCCCTCCATTTCTACAGATAAAGGGTTAATAAGCAATTCAAAATTCTCTCATTCAAAATTAAAAATGGGGAACCCATTCAGGACAAGGCTTTCATAAGATCGGCCTATGCAATTTAAATGCACGACAGCTTAAGCGTAACGCACCGCCAATATCGGTGCGTTACAGGGGTGTCTGACGATCGCCCTCTCTCATTTGTCAGTATAAATACATAAGGCACCCAACATAGGCATTAGATTAGACCAATGCGGTTAGGCGGCCAAAAGCGAAAGCAGGCGCGACCGATGATATTCTCTCTGGGTAAAAAACCCCAAATATGGGAGTCATTGCTGTTATTTCGGTTGTCTCCCATCATAAATAATTTATCCTTCGGAACCTGGGCAGGGCCCCAGGAATATTCTGGCAACTCGGCAATGTAGTCTTCCTTCTGGGGTTGATTATCCAGATAGACTTTACCATTTTTTATTTCCACAGTTTGGCTCGGTTCTCCAATAATCCGTTTGATGAAGGCTTGATCTGTAGTGTATCCCAGTTTTTGCAGCAGTTTGGGCGGTTCAAAGACTACTATCTCACCCCTCGCCGGCGGACGAAAATGGTAGGATACTTTTTCCACTACTAGCCTGTCGCCCACTCTCAAAGTTGGCACCATTGAATCCGAGGGGATGTAGCGAG
This sequence comes from uncultured Hormoscilla sp., assembly GCA_963921275.4. Classification (GTDB taxonomy): domain Bacteria; phylum Cyanobacteriota; class Cyanobacteriia; order Cyanobacteriales; family Desertifilaceae; genus Hormoscilla. Next base: position 2,393,469 of record OZ001293.3, read on the forward strand.
GTTCCGCCACAACTGTCCGCAGCAACAGCGCTATAATCAGGGCAATTACCACGATCCCGAGATTTTCCCGTTGCCCACGCCATACCCGCTGCCACAATGCTGTATCTTCTATTTGCTTTTCTGGTAATGTCATAAAACGAACAAGACGACTTATAAGGATAAATTATAAAGTATAAACTATTAATTGCAAATTATCAATTGCAAATTGTCAATTTGCCTCCTTTATACTTCATCCTTTAGCAATCCTATAAGCTGTTGTGCATTTAGGGACTTGCGCAAAAATAGATTACCAGCCACTGGCCCCCACGGGAGCGCCCCATTTTGAATTTATTATTATCGTCAACACAAAAAAAACCTGGTACATTCTCAAGGGCTCCGATGGTCACTGCGACATTGTCCCGATGCTCCCAGACTCCACTGATCGCTCATCCGACAAACAGGAGTATATCGCCTCTTGGGAGCCAAATGCTTCCCCACAAGAAGCGATCGGCAAGCGAGTCGGACTTATTCGATCTGGTATCGTGAACCTATCTGATTACATCTGCCTTTGGGAAAACGGCGTTGCCTATTTTCGGGATGATGCCTTGTAATTTTTGCAGCGCAGCCTGTTGCGTTCCCAGGCAACTGACAACTGACAACTGACAACTGACAACTGACGTCATCCCCTAATTGTGCAACGGAAAACTTAAAAACCAATTGATTGAGCGCGATTTTCTCGCCCTTTGGCAATTTCCTGATTTAAAACTTCCAATGCTATAGCATATTGGGTGTCTGCCTTGGTGCCAATTTTAGTCATATCTAGTCTCAATTGTTGCTTCTGCTCGTCTGTCAGGGCAATCTCCACATCCGGCGCTATGCCCAACTTATTGATATCCCGGCCACTGGGGGTGAGATACTTCGCGATCGTCACTGCCAGACCGGAACCATCTCCCAAATGCCGCACTGATTGCACCAAACCTTTGCCGAAAGTTTGGGTTCCAACGATCAGGGCACGTTGATTGTCCTGCAATGCTCCTGAGAGGATCTCACTCGCACTCGCTGAACCGCCATCCACTAGCACCACCAGAGGTTTATCCGTCAGAGCGCGTCTCTTCGCCCACTGCGCATCACCTTCTCCCTTGCGGTTAACCGTTGAGACTATTCTACCATTTTCCAGCCACATCCGGGCAATTTCCACCGATGCGTAAAGTAAGCCACCGGGGTTTGAACGCATATCCAAGATATAGCCAGATACATTCTGTGCTTCTAAATCTGCGATCGCATCTCGCATTTCCCTCGCCGCTGGGTTGCTAAACTGCTTCAAGCGAATGTAACCGATTCCCTCACCATTTGGCTCCTGCTGATAACTGTAGTTTACTGGATGAATCTCAATTCGTTCCCGCTCGATCAGAAAATCTATTTCCTCCTCTCCTCGGAGGATAGTCAGGGTCACGGATGATCCCACTGGCCCCCGGATTAACTTCACCGCATCATTGACATTCATGCCCTTAGTACTCTTGCCATCAATTTTGATGATGAAGTCCTTGGCAATAATACCCGCCTTAAAAGCTGGCGTGTCTTCGATCGGAGATACCACCACCAGCTTTTTAGTTTCTTCATCTTGTGACAGATGAATCCCCACACCCGTCAGTTCCCCGGAAGTATCAATTTGCATATTCTTGAACTCTTCGGGATCCATAAACCTGGTATAAGGGTCATTCAGCTGCTTTAGCATTTCCCGGATCGCCTTATATGCTTCTTCCGGGGTCGTGTAATTGCGATCCAGGTACTCGGTCCGCACCGAGAGCCAATCGACCTGATTAAATGTGCCATCGACATAGTTACGGTAAATTATCTGCCACACTTCATCTACGAGTTCTTTCGGGCTGTCCTGAAAGAATGCTTGACCGCGCAGATGAATATCTGCACTGGCAACGGCTACTGCTGTTAGCATCACTGCCGTTGCACCTACAACGAATCCTCGTCCTCGTGTTGTCTTTGTCATAAGTTTAAAAGAACCTGATATACTTTAGGGGGATTTAATTCCAATTTAACACAGGCGATTTTTGCTCTCCTTAATTGGGCTGGCGGTCGTCGCTGCTGCTTTCGGGTTCGGTGAATAATTTTTCCCTACTACAAGTATTCCTTTTCGGCAATTGAGAGGTCATTTGTCTAGCACGAGTTTGAGATTTTTTCCGAACCGCCAATTGCCGATAGGAGTCCCTCGCCTGTCATGTCTGGGAGTGGATGTCTAAGTCCGATCTTTTTTAAGGATCTATCCAGCGACCGTCTGCCTTAATGAGGTTGATTAATTCTTCAACTCCGCTTGATTCGGGGACTTTTTTGATTTCTTCTCTACCACGATACAGAGAAATGTATCCGGGCTGTTTGCCTACATAGCCGTAGTCTGCATCTGCCATTTCTCCGGGGCCATTGACAATACAACCCATAACGGCTATATCTAGACCTGTCAGATGTTTGGTGGCTTCTCGCACTCGATGGAGCACCTCTTCTAGGTTAAATAGGGTGCGACCACAAGAGGGACAAGCAACGTACTCGACCATTGTTTTCCGCAGCCCTAGGGCTTGTAGAATACTGTAGCATACAGGAATCTCTTTTTTCGGAGCTTCGGTGAGGGAAACACGAATTGTATCGCCAATTCCATCGGCTAGCAGGGTGGCTATTCCTGCTGTGGACTTAATCCGCCCATATTCGCCGTCACCAGCTTCTGTGACACCCAGATGCAACGGATAATCCATCCCGAACTCATCCATGCGCTTGACTATCAGGCGATAGGCTGCTAACATGACTGGCACCCGCGATGCCTTCAGGGAGATGACCAGATTGCGAAAATCGAGAGATTCACAAATCTTGATGAACTCTATGGCTGATTCTACCATACCTGCTGGGGTGTCGCCATAGGTAAACAGCATCCTTTCGGCCAGGGAACCGTGATTAACGCCGATGCGCATGGCTTTGTCGGTGTCTCGCAGGACAATCACCAAGGGTGCTAGGGTTTGACGGATTTTGTCGCCTATTTCCTCAAATTCCGCCTTTGTGTATTCTGTCCTATCTGACTTGGGCTTTTCAAACACGTACAAGCCGGGATTAATCCGGACTTTATCGACATGTTTGGCTACTTCCAGGGCGATTTTCATGCCGTTGTGGTGGACATCGGCCACCAGTGGCACCTGTTGGTAAGTCTGAATCAGTTTTTGCTTGATTTGGCCTAGGGCTACCGCATGTGCCATGCTGGGAATGGTGATGCGGACGATTTCGCAACCAATAGAGTGCAGGCGACGAATGGCGGCGATCGATCCTTCTATATCCAGGGTATCTTCGTTAATCATGGACTGCACCACGACAGGATAGCCCCCACCGATGGTGACGTTGCCTACTTTCACTGGCCTGGTTTTTCGCCGGTGGATGGTGGTGTCAAAGCTGGGTGGAATGGATGTGGTTGTGGGTATGGTCAGGGTTTGCATGAGTTGCTGATGTTATCTCTACTTTTCAGATTGCCACAACTGGGGTCACTTTTTCCCAGGAAGTCCGACAGAACAATCGAATGGGGCATAGTTCCATGCATTGATTGCGGTACACTGTCTGTAGCTGCCCAGAGTTGCGACTAAAGTGCCCAAAAACTTACACATCTCTCATATTTGGGGTAATCCTCAGTACGAGCGGGCTATTTTGCGGTGATCAAAATACTCTCGCTCGTTCCGTATTATTGCCATAGCAGGCTGAGTCTTATCTTTAGAGCGGCAAATCCGGTGTATTACTTGCTTTTTGTGAGGTAAGTCCACTAAGCTAGAAAAAACAGTGGATGGCTAGCCCTGGCTGCTAACTATAAGCGCTCGCAGCGTGAGCGTGTTACGCCACGAGCTTTGCTGGCTGCGGCTTGAGCGCGCCAATCTTATGCACTCTGTTATACTTGCGCGGATCTACTCGAGGGGGGAAGTTACTCAAAAAGCACAAGGATATCTCAATTATTCCCCCCCTCGCAATGACATTCTTTAATTGCCTCAAAAAGCGCGGTTTATGACCGTTCAGAGTATAGTCAGACATAAGTTTTTTCTTACTGTGTCAAGTATTGTCATTTAAACATCGGGATGTGGGAATTTAGAGCATTATTATACTGACAAGTTAATGCAAAGATGAGGATTTATGGATCGAAGCTCTAGTAAGGTGATGTTGGATAATAACGAATGGATCAGAGCATTGGGGTTGATTGAATCGAATAGCCGTGCCCTCGCTGCTTTATCTGATCAAGTCCAATCAGAAGGCCGGGAAAATCGTCAGCGAATTGAGTCCAATAGTCGGGCGATCGCGGCTTTAGGTGAGAAGGTGACAGATACGGAAAAGACGGATTTGGAGCTGATCAAAGCCAATAGTAAAGCGATCGGGAATCTGACTCAGGTTCTAGGTCAGCTGCAAGATGGACAAGCAATGCTGACAAAATTGCTTTCAGAACAACAGGAACTTCTCAAGGAGTTTAGAGAGATCGTCAAAGAAATTTTGAAAAGATTGGAACAATCGCAAACTCAGACGAATGAAGATTTGGAAACGATCACCCATGAACTGATCGGTATGCGAGATGTTTTTTTGAAGATGCAGCAGGAAGTTTTATCTATGTTGCAGGATGGGGAGCAGAAGCAGCAGTCCCAGTCAGATGGATGATTGGCAAGGGATACCGAAAGGGGATGCTTAGTGAGGGCATCCCCCGATCGGCTTTTATTTAGTAAAGTCAGGAATCACCTATTGGGGTGGTTGCAGGCGTTTTTTCCTGATAGCTTCGTCAGCCATCTCCAGCATTGTATCCAAGGAAGTATCTTTGATGAACTTGGACGCGGACTCTGCATATGAGCGGTGGGGACATTTATCTCCCAAAATGCAGCCGTTGACGCAGGCTTGGGCGCAGTTGATAGTAGGTTCCATGTTCTCCGGGGTGAAAATATCACTTTAGAGATTGTAATAAAAAAGTGGCCTCGGAGGGGCGTCTCGCCTGTCCGGGGGATTGACAGTTTAGTCGGACTGCAATTCCAGGATTTTTGCCCGGGCAAATTTCAGCAATTCTTTAGCTTCAGCAGTTGCTGTAGTTCCTGGCTGCACTATTTCCAAATAATTAATAATACTTTGTAATTTACTCGCGAGTAAACTCCGGTTGGGATTAGAACCAGCTAGGGTTTGCCACTGGGAAATTAAATCTTTGGCCCGTAGGAGTGCAGTCACAGACTCAAGTTCGGCTTGCCGTCGAGTTCGCGCTACCCCCAGGTTTTGCTGATATTGAGCTAGTCTTTGTTGGGCATCGACATAGGCAGGATCTGCGAGTGGCACTTGTTTCAGGCGATCGATCGCTTGCTGCCACAGAAGCGCAATTTCTTGCCATTGGGCGGCGGTGTGGGGCGGGTTTTGGGCGGCGTTAGCAGCTGTCCAACCAAATTGCTTGGCCGCTGCGATTAAGCTATAGCTGCGCTGACTGGCAGTTGTTTGACTGGAAACTTGCTGAAAATCCCGTCGGTAGGCAGCTAGTTGAGTTTGGGACATCCTTCCTGCTAGGGTTTGGGAGGGGATTTGATTGAGCAGATCCATTCCCTCTTGCCAAGCGGCGATCGCCTCTTGTTTTTCTGCGGCATCCTGGGCCTGTTGATACTGCTGCTTGGCCTTGTTAACTGCTGCGGTTCCTTCTGTCAGCAGAGTCTGTGCATTTTGTTCTTGATAAACCTTAGCTTCCATGCGCCCCACCCGTTTGCGGGCTGATTCAAATTCGTCGAGGGTGAACTGCCAAGTACAACTAAACAAGGTACAGTATCTTTGGGGATAATAGCCGAGAAACCAAACTGGCAAGGCATCCAGATGGGATTGTGCTTTTTTTACCTTTTGGGCACTTAATTCAAAATCCGCTCTTGCAGTGGCTTTGTTCACTAGCTGGTCCCCTTGCTCAATAGAGGCGATCGCCCCGCGATAATTACGATCCATGCTCATATAACTGGGCAGCAGCAAAAGTGGGACAGTCCGTGCCACTGGCCACCTAATCATCGGATAAGGCAAGTTAACGACATAGATCAACCCAGCTGCACCCAACAACAGGGCCGCTGGCCACTTCATTTTGCTCAAGGCCGATGGCGGACGGTTAGCTTTAGCAGCTGCTTTCAGGGCTTTTTCGCTAAACTGGGGAAACACATCCACAACCGTGTCTCGGAGTTCTTCGACTTCAGCAGGGTCGCCTTTTTGCCGACGCAGCTTTTCTAAGCGCTGCATGACAATCGACTTCTCGGTTTGGCTTAACTGATCTGTGCCAGCACATTGGTAAACTTCGGCTCGCAGGATTTCAAAAGCACGCTTATTCAGACGGGACATAGATTTCACCCCTACTGCTCTTGTGATGAAAGTATTTTTAGTTTATTATTTCATCGATAGAATATCAACCGCAGATTGCTTCGTGCCTCGCAACGTCAGTTGTGGGTTGTTAATTGTGAATTGAGCACCGGTGATATAAAGGCGGCAGATCCTAGGGCAACCAGCGATCGACTTGCTCAATAGAGGCGATCGCCCCGCGATAATTACGATCCATGCTCAGATAACTGGGCAGCAGCAAAAGTGGGGCAGTCCGTGCCACCGGCCACCTAAGGGACTTGCGGTTTAATAATGTACCAACGACTTCGCTACTGGACTGTCTGGGTTAAACTTGCAAGCACGGCCCGGCTAAAGTTCAAAACCCCCGCCTAATCAGCTTAAGTCGTCTTAAGACGACTGAGGTTATTCGGTACTTTATTTCTGCGCAAGTCCCTAAAGGTCTAGGAAGGGCTCTTGTAAATGCCCAGGAGGTAGTCCGCCTGGGCAGCGGAGGCTACTACTACTTGGCGGCGTAGATCGCCCAATCGTAGGCCGCCCGGGCGATCTGAGCAATCACCTGCTCCTTCGTGTCGAACGACGCCTTGTTGCAGTTGTAGACCGCGATGACGAGAACCTCTCCATCGGGGAGGCGGATCCATCCGACATCGTTGACCGAGTCATGACCGGTTCCGGTCTTGTCACCCACAACAGTGCCCGGCGGCAACATGCCCTGCAAACGGGCTTTGCCGGTGCGGGTTTGCTCCATAATGTCGATGAGAACTTCGGTGCGCTCTTTATCGAGAACTTTATTCGCCATAAACTTCGACAAGAGCTGCACCATGGCGTCCGGCGTGGTCGTGTCGCGCTCGTCGTCCCAGAAGGAACTGTTGTCGAGCGGGCGAAGGAAGAAGTCCTCGTCTTGCTCATTGAGGAACTCTATGACTTCGTCAAAGTTGTCAAGATCGTAGGCATCCATGAACAGGTCGTTCAAATTGCGTTCAACGCTGATTTCCTCGACACCCTGCTCTTGCACCCACGCCTCGACGCCTTTGGGGCCATACATGAGGCGCATCATCGTGTTCGGAGTGGTGTTGTCGCTGTCAACAATGGCCGTCCAGATGAGATTGTAGAGCTTGGTCGTCGTTGGCGCCTGCGGGAACGTCAGGTTCACCGGCGACAGCACGGATAAGTCTTCATCGGTGATGGTGATCTGCTCTTCGAGCGTCAGTTTGCCTTGCGAAACAAGGTCGAGCGCCTCCATCGAAACGGGTATCTTCACGGTGCTCATCATCGGGAACCGATGATCGCCGTTGATGAGCGAGATCGGCTCTTCTCCTGCAAAGGCGATGCTCGCCCCAACACCGCTGTCCACTGGCTCAGGTACTTCGTCGTCCACAGTCTGGGCGATACGGGCCACCTCGGCCCGAAGCGTTTCCAGGCTATCGGCGAATGCTGGTTCAGGTCCTCCTACGACTTGAACCAAAGCTACGGATAGGAGGATAAGGAGGATAAGGGTTCGTTTCATGATCTACTTCTCGAAGGTGTCAAGTTTTCTTCCGTAAATGGGCCGCTCTATTTGCAGATCGCCCCGTGAGGTCCTCAGGCAAATCAGGATTGGCATCGTCTCCCAAATCAACGCTATGCAAGGAGCTACGATCATAAAGTAGTCCATAAAGTGGGGGATGTCAATGAACTCGTGCTGCTGAATTCCTATCGGGCGAGCACGGCGAGCACTCAAAAGCTAAGGTGCAATTCGGTAACCCATCGTTGTACCGGTATGTTGTCTAACTCGTTATTGGAGTGAACTGTTCCGCATAACACCCATATTTGGGGGATTAGGTGGCAAATTTTCTACCTAACTACCCGATTGAGGTGTTTAGGTGGAAATACGCCAGCCTAACGTCCCTATTAGGGTGATTAGGTAGACGAGTTCAGTATAATCATCCCTCCTATGAGCACTTGAATTGCTTAGGGTTTGTTTATCATCCTGGTTGGTGTACTACCCGATGCAAGGGACTTGCGGTTTAATAATGTACCAACGACTTCGCTACTGGACTGTCTGGGTTAAACTTGCAAGCACGGCCCGGCTAAAGTTCAAAACCCCCGCCTAATCAGCTTAAGTCGTCTTGAGACGACTGAGGTTATTCGGTACTTTATTTCTGCGCAAGTCCCTAATCATCGGATAAGGCAAGTTAACTACATAGATCAACCCAGCTGCACCCAACAACAGGGCCGCTGGCCACTTCATTTTGCTCAAGGCCGACGGTGGACGGTTAGCTTTAGCAGCTGCTTTCAGGGCTTTTTCGCTAAACTGGGGAAACACATCGACAACTGTGTCTCGCAGTTCTTCCTCTTGGGCGGGGTCGCCTTTTTGCAGACGCAGCTTTTCTAAGCGCTCCATCACAATCGACTTCTCGGTTTGGCTTAACCTATCTGTGCCAGCACATTGGTCAACTTCTGCTCGCAGGATAAAATAAGCACGCTTATTCAGACGGGATATCGATTTCACCCCTACTGCTCTTGTGATGAAAGTATTTTGAGTTTATTATTTCATCGATAGAATATCAACCGCATTTATAATCGTGCCAGTTGTCAATTGTGAATTGAGCACCGGCGATCTAAAGACAGCTGCTCATAGGGCAACCAGCGTCGGTCACCGAACGGGCGATCGGGCCGGGCGGGTGTTTGTTCGAGTTGGAAGCCCTTGACAGGGATGATAGAATGAGGAAATTATAGCCTCAAGTGACACCGCAGGCGAGTTATATGTTGAAATATCTACGCAATGCAAGGCTTGGTAAAATTTCTTTTCGCGACATCAGATCTTACTGTGGCGCATTTTATTGCTGAGTATACCAGTGCTGTTGCTGGGGCAATATGTGACCTACAGAAAGGCCCGTTCGACGCTGCTGGAAACAGCCAGCCAAAATCTTACCGAAAGCGCGATCAGAGAGGGTAGTCGTATTGAAGAGGCGATCGCCGCTTGGCAAAGCAACCTGCTGACAGGGACGAAAACCTCACTATTGCAGTCTGGTAACCTAGAGGCATCTGCACAATACTTAAAGCATCTGGCATCTTTATGGCCAGTGGACTGTCTGCAATTACAGGATATCAAGACGGGGGCGATCGCCGCTAGTACCTGTGGCGATCGGACTATCGCCCCAGTGAAGTTGTCGCCTCCAGACAAGGCAGCGGTACAGGTAGTATTGCCAGAGACAGCATCAGCTAGTGAGATTGATTAGCAAAACCAACTTGACTTGATTTTGAGTGCGCCTGTCTCTGACAAGCAGGGGAATGGACACCTCCAGTTAGTGGTTGAGTCGGTTTTGCCGCTATAGGTGACAGATGAGCCTAAGTCTCTGACAGGCTATACGGTGGAGATCGACCAAGATGGCACTATTATAGCCCATCCCGACTTAGAGCGGGTGGGACAAAATATTGCCTCCGAGAAAAATGGGGAGACCCGGAAAAGACTCTCAAGTCTGGTCAAAAATGCGATCGGGGGGGAAAAATATTTTCAGCATGTCTCTGGTTTTGATGATAGCGGCAAGGAATTACTGGCGGGCTACAGTGCGATCGACAGTCCCACAGATAGGACTAACGGCAAATGGGTGATTTTAGTTGTCACCAGATTTGGATAACGCTCTGTTTGGTTTCCAAGAAATCCTGCGAAGTCTGATCGATCCGATCTTACTCTTGATTGCGGCTAATCTGGTGGCAACCCTAATTCTGGCACAGGACCTGGCGCGTCCGATGGAAAAACTGGGAGAGTATGCCCGCAATACCGAAGGCCAGGAAGCAACGGATCCCATCCTCCACAATTTTAATATCAAAGAGTTCAATCAACTAGCTCTGGCCCTTAACAGTATGGTCTCGTGCCTGAAAGCTTGGGCCGAGGAGTTGATTTCGACATGGCAAGAAGCCAAAGTAGCTAACCAGCTGAAAAATGAGTTTCTCGCCAGTATCTCTCACGAGTTGAGAACACCCCTCAATACTATTATTGGTTCCGTGCGCTTGGTACTGGATGACTACTGTGATGATAGAGAGGAAGAAAAGCTGTTTCTGCAACAGGTGTATGATGGGACGATTCGCCTGCTGGAAATTATTGATGATATTCTCGACCTCGATAAATTTGAAGCGGGTACTCTTTCTGTCGATCTGGAACGGGTCGATCTGCTAGAGGTACTCAAGGAAACAGTCAATTTACAGATGGTTCAGATTCAGCAAAAAAGCTTACAGTTGAATTGGCATAAGTCCACAGAGGCGATCGCAGTCCAGGCCGATCGGGCCAAGCTCAAGCAGGTGTTCCTGAATGTCCTGAGTAACGCTATTAAGTTCACTAAAACTGGCAGCATCACCATTACCACCCGGATAGCAGCCCCAAGCTCTAGTTCTGAGGGTGAAACCTATGTTAATGTTGCTATCCTAGATATTGGCATTGGTGTTGACAAAAGTAATCAGTCTAAACTGTTTCAGCCCTTGTGATGGCTGATGGTAGCAGAACTCGTGAGTTTGGAGGTGCAGGACTGGGATTAGCAATTTCGCGGAACTTGATGGAACTTATGCATGGCAGCATTACTCTCTCTAGTGAGGGTAAAGATCAGGGCAGTACAGTCGAGATCGCATTGCCTGTGATTAAAACTTCGCTGTTACCTAAACCCACATCATCCCCACCCTAAAAGGTGGGGCTACACAAACAAAGCCCGCCTGCCCGGGCTATGCGGGCGCTGTTACCTAAACCTAGATTCCCTGACAATAAAACTATGTCTTACAGTGATTTTACCCTGACAGAACTGGAAAATAAATTTAACCTGATTATTCAGGAAAGAGTAGAATTGTTTCCGGCAGTAGAACCTGTCAATCCTAGTCCAATTTTGAAAGAGGTTCTAGCAGAAAATATTCCTCTAGCTTTAGAAATAAATACAGAGAAAGCACGATCAAAAATGATAGTGGCTCCAATTTTGATTGAAATCAGGAAAATTTTTCAACGTCAAATCAGCTTGTTTTCAGGAAGAGATTTTAATATAGATAAAGAAAAGGGACTGAACGGTAGATGTGATTTCCTCATCAGTCATTCCCCTAGACAGTTGGAAGTTACGGCACCTGTTGCTATGCTAGTTGAGGCCAAAAATGATAATCTGCAATCGGCAATCCCTCAGTGCATTGCGGAAACGATCGCTGCTCAAATCTTTAACGAACAGAAGCAGAATAATATTCCTTGTATTTATGGTGGAGTGACAACAGGAAGTCTCTGGCAATTTCTCAAATTAGAAGCAAATACTGTTTATATTGAGGCTGGAGAACATTTTATTGGTAATATAGAATTGCTGCTCGGTATTCTCTCACAGATAATTCATACTACTCTGCCCCGATCGATGTCATGCAATTAACAATTTTTATCCCAGGGAATAAACATCAAGCTGTTTTGGGTATTCTGTCATTCCCACTCTTCTTCATCCCAACTATGTGTAATAATATTATCGATTAGCAATTGGTCATCTCCATTTTCTGCCATTATCCTAAATGCACTTTCCCATTCATGACGAGGGGGCCGTACTGGTGATATCACTAAACGGCTGTTTTCTACGGTAATTTAGACTGTTTTACCGAACCCGCACTCTTGAAGCATTGGTTTGGGGATTTTTATACATTGCTCCTTGCCAATGCGAATTAACTGGGCTTTCATTTTTGTTCTCCCATACTCAACTGTCTAAGTGAATACTTGGTAATTATATCACAATATGACCCTCCCTTCGTCACCGATGACCTTAAGAGACTCATTATCTGACCCTCCCTTCGTCACCTATGACCTTCCGAAAGTCATCGGCACATCCGAGATCCTAAATCATAATAATCGGTACCGAATTTCGCCGCAAGTCCCTTAATTCAAAATTGAGATGCTTCCAGATCCTGAGCTTTTTGCTTGTCGGCGTGAGCCCCCTCAACATCGCCCAACTTACGGCGGGCCTGGCTGCGGAGCCGATAGGCTGCGGGAAAGTTTGGTTTGAGCTTGATGGCTTGACTGGTATCAGCGATCGCCTCTTCGTAGTCCTGTAACATCATATTTGCGCGAGCACGTGTGAGGTAAGCATTGGCATCCCGCCGGGTTCTGTTGCAACGCTTCGTTAGCCCTGCGGCGTCTTCCGCATGCTCTTGTCCTGAAGGACTCGGCATGCGGAAGACACCGATCGAACATCTGAGCGGTCCTCAGGGCATTAGCTTTGAGGGAGTCTTCCTTTGCTCCCTGTTCGTCACCCATCCGACGAAGAACCGTACTCCGAATTAGATATTACTTCCCGCCTACCGACTGATTTAAGGGATAATAACTCGGCTGATTAAAATCCGCTTGGCCATAGATTTCATAAGTACTTTGCTGCATAGATTTTCTGCCCCTCAGCAACTCATGTTTCATCTTTATACTTTCTGACTACGAAGGAGTTATCATTCTGGTGAGAACGACTTAGTTCCTGAGCTTGATTAACTGCCGTTTTCAGGTTATCGTAGGGACCGGACCATAAATACTTCTTCAATAACCGGTCATATCCGGCTAGAGAACCGAACACGACATAATAAACACCATACAGTTCGCCATTACTTCCAGTTATCTTTCTGAGCACGAGCGATCCTTTCCTCCTTATCTTAACTTCCCTGCTGCTTCGGAGGCAGTTTTTTGAGGACATTGCTTGAGTAATGTATTACCAGATACATTTTTTTGAAGATATCCTGCTAATATTCATAAGTAGATTGAGAAAATTCTTCGAGGCGGTTGGGTGACAATAGTGACAAGATTATCTGTAGAGTATGAGCAATGGTGTGGTTGGGAAAATCGGCTATGAAGCTAAATCGGCATCTGTTGGCCATATTGATAGCATCACATCCAAGGCGATGGGATATAGTATACGTGCGATTCGTTTAGCGTAAACTAACTTGACACAAGTCAAGGAGGGGGACCGCTACCGGGATTTCGTAAGTCCCGAGAACTTACAGGTGATGGTGGTGAAAGCCCGCCCCTCCAGGTGCAGGAGTGACAGCACCCTCCCCACGGTAGCGATGGCATCAATCCGTGAAGCGGGAAGGAAAGGCGCTATGGCTGGGAGCCTAGACCGGTCATCGTCGAGCAAGTAACTATGATGAGCGTAGTGCGATTCGTTCTAGTCTAACGTGGGCAACTACGGAACGCTAGGCCAGGTCCAAACTGGTAACTCTGGTATTCATGGGGGTTAGATTCCCTCTCTCCAAGTGTGGGAGTAACACCGGTCCTTAGTGCTGCTGAGTCACATCACGGTGGTGCGGAGCAAGGACTTAAATGTAGGATAGCTAGCAGCCTAAGCTAGTGACGCCGCTAGGAAAGATGCTAATGGCTAGAACAAGCGAACCTGTGTACGCCTCGTTATCTAGAACCAGCGAAATAAGGCTTAAAGCGCTGGCCCAAAAGGGAAATGGTAGTTTGTGCTGGTTCTTGCACTTGGCCAGTATCGCACTCTAAGAACTCCCGGGGTATAGCAGGGGCCTAAAAGCATCGTGAAATGATACTAGGGAACGAAGTAACTTCTCGTGTGCTGTCTAGATTGGACAAGTTAGATGTAAAGCGCAAGCCGCGAGGGGAGAGATAGCCCGAGAAGCTAATGCCTAGGGTAACGCCTATGGATATGATGGGGTGTTCCTCATCCAGCTGACGCGGGTTGGTTAAAGTAGGAAATCTTGGGTAAGAGTATCTCTAAGACGCCGGAGGCCTCTCGAAGGTTGGATGACTGGTAAAACAGACTTGGAAATGGTAATACTAAAGGTTATCTGGCAGCGCCGCTTACCAACCAGGAAAGGAGTGAAATCGCATGAGATGAGGGACAAGTGGAGCAATCCGTAGTAATCCTAGTAGTGACAATGCCCTACTTGCCAGTAGCCGGATGCGGTGAAAGTCGCACGTCCGGTTCCGAATGGGAGGGTTAGGGGGTGACCCCTAGCTCGACCCCGACTAAGCGAAGGTTTGCAACGTCGTAAAGCCTATCCAGTGTAATAAGGCTGATACACTGGCCCAAAAAGGGAAAGGATACTGGTCATTGGCGGATGTATACCCGACCAATAAGCACTGACAATAAACCCGGCGTAGAGAACCCGTCTAAGGTTACGACCAATCATCTGTAGGAACGAAGTAACCCGGTTGTAGCACTCTCCATCACCGGTCGATAGATGGAGTAGCCACCACAGGCGTAACATCTGCTCTCCGGAAGGCAGGACGCAACTGGGGGAGATTGAGTGGAGAAGCAAATGCCTGTCTGTAATGGATAGGATAAGCTGACGCCCTCACGGTCTCGTCAATTGTGAAGTTGTAAGTAGTAGTGAATATGTCACGGAACTTAGTCGAAAGACAAGAGTATGAATGGAAGACTGTCGCCTGGCGAAAGCTGGAAAGGATAGTTTTTAAGCTGCAAAAGCGAATTTACAGAGCGGCACTGGAAGGTAATAAGCAGAAGGTTCGTAAGCTCCAAGGATTACTAAATAGGTCATGGTCCGCGAAGATGATAGCGGTACGGCAGGTAACACAACAAAACCAGGGAAAGAAGACGGCTGGTGTGGATGGTGTGAAAGCACTGACCCCAAAAGAACGTATCGAACTGGTAGGTCAAATCAAAGTTACTCGAAAGGCGAAGGCAAAAGCCACACGAAGAGTGTGGATACCGAAGCCACGAAGGGAGGAGAAGCGGCCATTAGGAATACCAACGATGCACGACCGCGCACTTCAGGGATTGGTTAAAGAAGCGCTAGAGCCTGAATGGGAAGCGTATATGGAAGCCAATTCCTACGGGTTTAGACCAGGTAGGGGATGTCATGATGCAGTTGCAGCGATATTCGCTAGCATCAGTCAAAAATCGAAATGGGTGTTAGATGCGGATATTGCGAAGTGTTTCGACGAAATTGACCATTCCGCGCTCCTAAAGAAATTGAATACTACGTCACCAATCCGTAAACAAATACGGGCATGGCTAAAAGCTGGGGTGATGGACCGGGGAAGGATGGAATCCACAGAAGCCGGAACTCCCCAAGGTGGGGTTATATCTCCATTACTAGCCAATATAGCTTTACATGGGCTGGAAGGGGTAGTAATGGGTCTCGCTCACACAAAAAGAGAGAAGGAGAAGTTAACCGTAGTAAGATATGCGGATGACTTTGTGGTAATACATAATGACCGGTCGATGATTGAGGAAGCTCAAGGAGTGATTGAGGAGTGGTTGAAGGGAATAGGGCTGGAGCAAAAAGCCGAGAAAACGAAGATATCCCACACATTGGAAGGAGAGAGCCCTGGATTTGACTTCTTAGGGTTCAATATCCGACAATATAAAGTAGGGAAACACAGAAGCGGCAAACTCTGTAACGGAACCCCCCTAGGATTCAAGACCCTAATCAAGCCTAGCGATAAATCCATAAGGAATCATAAAGAGCAGCTATCAGAGATAGTTCGCCGCCATAAAGGGGCACCGCAAACGGCCTTAATAGCAAGACTAAACCCGATGATAAGGGGATGGAGCAACTATTATAGGACGGTGGTAAGTAAAGAAACTTACAGCTCTATGGATAACTACTTATGGAAGTTGTTATGGCGATGGGCAAAGAGAAGACATCCTAACAAAACGGGCAAATGGATTGCTAGTAAGTACTGGGGTATGACCGGGAAAGACCGGTGGAGGTTCGCTGGCAAGTCTAAAGAAGATGGAGGAATGAAGCTAAACCGATACTCTGAAACTGAAATAATCAGACACGTAAAGGTTAAGGGGACAGCTAGCCCGTTTGACGGTAATCTGGTTTATTGGAGCAAAAGACTGAGAAAAAGCCCGGATGTGAGCGCTAGAGTTATCAGACTGCTAAAAGAGCAGGATGGTAAGTGTGTGCACTGCGGACTGAAATTCAAAGATGGCGACAAATGGGAGGTTGACCATATTCTACCAGTTTCTAAAGGAGGTAAAGACTGGTATACCAACCTACAGTTGCTGCATGATTATTGCCATGATGTAAAGTCTGCCAGAGATGGTGACAAAGGCCGTATCCATGACAAGGATGGCGAAACTGAGGAGCCGGATGAGGTGAAAGTCTCACGTCCGGTTCTGAAGACGAGTCGGCGGGGTGACCCGTTGGCTTAGTTTAATCACAGATCGCAAAAATTAGCACGCAGCTAGCAGTTGCCATTGTAGCAGGCTTACTATGCAACTGGCTGTATGTTCCAGTAGGTTGGCTAATCGGTCCCATGCTGGTGGGAATTGCCTATGCTCTGATCCAGGGTAACCCCCAACCGCTACCAGCAGCTTTTATGAGCGTGGGGCAAGCAGTAATTGCGATCGCCACCGCTGCTGGCTTTGACTACGAGACATTGGCAAAGGCAACAACCTATGCAATACCGCTACTACTATGTATAATAATCACTGGCAGCCTGAGTTTGTGCAACGGCTACCTGTTATGGCGCTGGGCTGGTATTGATTGGGCTACGGGTTTTTTGGGTTCTATCCCTGGTGCCAGTCATAGTCTGGTGGCCATGAGTGAAGAAATGGGGGCTGACGCGATCGCAGTTGCCCTACTTCAGTATATACGGGTGTTGCTAGTAAGCTTAATCATACCAACTCTAGCTAGCTTATTTTTTCCCATCGACGCAAGCGCCCCAGCTGTAACAACCATACCAACAGAAAGCCACCTACCAATGTGGTTGAACCTATTCGTCCTAGTTGCCTGCGGCGGCTTAGGAATTTGGGGGGGACGCTGGTTACGCTTGCCCGCGTCGATGTTCTTAGGTCCCTTTCTGGCCGGGCTAGTCGCAGTTTGGACCCTGCCACAGCAGTTACAGATGCCCGATGTCTTTTTCACAGCAGGACTGCTGCTAGTGGGACTCTCCATTGGTCTCAAGTTTGACTGGGAAACCACCCGCAAACTTTTCAAAGCGGTTTTGCTGGAGGTAGCTTTAGTGATACTATTGATTCTGATTTGTCTGGGAGTGGGATATGAGTTCCATCTGGTCACGCAAGTTGATACAATGACCTCCGTATTAGGTTGCACTCCCGGAGGGATAACTGCAATGATAGCTACTGTTATCCAGCTGGGTGGTGATTCTGGGTTAGTGCTAGCGATGCAGATGACCAGGATGTTGCTGATTCTGCTGATTAGCCCTATTTTAGCGACTTTAATGGTTCAAAAGGCTGCTAGTTACGATTGTGAATCTCAGGGTAAATAAAAACGAAGTACAGAAGGTTTTCCTGAATAATTGTGGAGAGATTGCCATGAATATGATGACAGCAGATAAATTACAGAGGGATTATTTACTCAATGACAAGCAGTGGTTGTCAATTTTGGACGGGGCCAAAAGCAGGCTGGAAGAGGACGGTTACTGGATATTTTAAGCCGGAAACACTGACAGAACGACTGTGCTGGAATTGGCCGATTGTTTCGGAAAGCGCCAAAGTCACGTACTCACAGATGGAGATGGCATTCACGAAGTTAGTACCAAGTCATATCACAAAAAAACGACAATTGTCAAGCAGCAATACCTGGGCAATACCAACAAAGAGCATAAACTGCACACATATGGAGTATATCTTGATGGAATAGCCAAAACAAAAGAAAGTCGTTTAGTCTCGGTTGTGCCACCAGTACTGGTGCTAATGCTGCTGGCGCAGCCAGCAGCATCAGGCGGTGCTAGTCTGGTGTTGGACAGCAAACAGATGTTAGAAGACGCGCTGCACCAAGACCATGAGCTAGTAAAAGTATTGTTGCAGCCCTGTGTAGTCTATTCCCGAGATGACCAATGTGCAAGAACCCCAGTTTTTACCCGCATCGGTCTTGAAGGTTGGAGTATTCGCTGGCGTTATGACTTTGCAACTCTGGTAGAAGAGGATGCCTGCGATGCCCTCAAGCTTTTCTATGACAAGTACATATCCAACCCCAAGTACCTGAAGCGTTTTGAGTTACAAGCAGGAGATATTTTGGTGGTGGACAACTTGAGATGCATTCACGGTCGAGAAGCATTTACGAACTATCCAGAGAAACCCCGCTTGCTGCGTAGAGTATGGGTTGGCGCGAAGGAGCAGCTGTTTGTGAACCCTCTGGGTCAAGCACAGCATAAACGGGTTTACGATCAATATCAGTCCTATAGCTGCCTAGGGCGTGTCATCAGTTAGATTAACGATATGGGTCCCCACCAAAAATATATAACAAGATGATTGAGTTGACAACCAGGATATATTGGTGTGATCTAAGAGGGTAAAGGTTAGAGCAGGAGAATTTGAGAAATGCGTCGCTATGCTTTAAGAGATGACCAGTGGGAGAGAATCAGGGACCTATTGCCAGGTCGGGAGGGTTATGTGGGGGGGACAGCTAAGGATAACCGCTTATTTGTCTATGCTGTCTTGTATCGATATAGAGCTGGGATACCTTGGCGGGACTTACCCGAGCGATTTGGGGACTTGAGGGTAATTCATACGCGCCATAGTAGGTGGTCAAAATCCGGGGTATGGGAAAGAGTATTCAAGGTACTTGCGTCCGATGCCGATAACGAATATGCGATGATTGATGCCACGATATAAAGGGCTCATCAACATAGTGCAGGTGCTCAAAAAAAAGATTGCGACCAAGCCATCGGACGCCGTAAAGGGGGTTTGAGTACCAAAATTCACGCGACCTGTGACGCATTGGGGAACCCAACGGGTTTTCATTTAACAGCCGGTCAAGCTCACGATTTGGAAGGGGCTGATGTGTTACTTGATAATATTAAGGCTGATGCGTTACTCGCAGACAAAGCTTCTGATGCTGACGAACGGGTTTTGAAACGTCTTGAAGCCCAGCAATGCGAACCTGTGATTCCGCCTAAATCCAATCGAAAAGAACAACGCCGTTATGACAAATATCTATACAAAGCACGTCATTTGATTGAGAATTTTTTTGCCAAACTCAAGCAATATCGAGCCATTGCCACCCGTTACGATAAGAGGGCTCAGAATTTCTTGGGTGCTATCTACCTGGCTGCTACTGTTGTTTGGCTTAACTGATGACACGCCCTAGAAGTAGAAGCCAGAAAACCTTTGATTAAAGTCTCGACAGGTATCCGACTGAACCCAGACAGCCAAGCGATCGCTTCGAGACTGTTGTTTGACTCTTAGAGATCGGCCAACTGACAACCCACAACCCACAACTGACATGGTATATGCTTTCCTAACATGCGCCCTGTTGCTATTCACCATGTTGGTGACAGTCCCCACTCAGGCTGTTGCCGACAGTTTAGCAGCAATTATCGATGACAACGCCCAGGTAGAAAAAGTGGCCACAGGCTTTGAGTTTACAGAGGGACCAGTTTGGGACGATGTTGGCTTCCTACTATTTAGCGGTATTCCCGCTAATACTATTTATAAATGGTGGGCTGCTGAGGAAAAACTAGAGGTATTTCGTCACCCTTCTGGAAATGCCAATGGCAATACTCTCGATAGTTCGGGGCGCTTGCTGACTGCGGAGTATGGTAACCGTCGCATATCGCGCACCTCCAAGGACGGCACTGTGGTGACAGTGGCCAGTCAATACGATGGGAAACCGCTGAATAGCCCCAATGACTTGGTAGTTAAGTCAGATGGAAGCATCTACTTTACCGACCCTTTCTACAGCCTGAGATACTACAATCTCCAGAAACAGCCCGAAGAACTGGGGGTCTACGGTGTCTATCGGATAGCACCGAATGGGATAGTGACTCTCCTGGTTAAGGACTTTGCACGTCCGAATGGCATTGCCTTTTCGCCAGACGAGCAAAAACTCTACGTTAATGATTCCTAAAAAAGTCACATTCGCGTCTTTGATGTGAAGCCAGACGGCACCCTGACCAACGGACGTATTTTTGCCCAAGTGAAGGACTCCAGCAAACCGGGCGGACCAGATGGCATGAAAGTAGACTTGCAAGGGAATGTATACTGTGCTGGACCGGGGGGACTGTGGGTTTTCTCACCGTCGGGCAATTTGCTGGGCATTATTGAAGTGCCAGAGGTTCCGACTGCTAACCTGGCATGGGGCGACAGTGACTACAAAACTCTCTACATTACGGCAAGAACTAGCCTTTACCGAATTCATCTCAAAATCCCGGGGGGACGATCGGGACTAATCCCGTTCTAATAAATCTCGCCATTTGGGCCATTGTTTTGTTCTTGAGGATAGCAGCAGAAATGAAAATTGATAGTAACCGCCAAAGTGGAAAACGCTCGGTATTAATATTGAGGAGCGATCGCACCCATGTTGACCTAGATCTAGTTCTGGCTGGTTGGGCAGAAATGGGCATAAAAACTGAGGTTTTTCATGTCAACAGGCTGATGAATGGCGAGGTAGATTTTGATGATTTCATCAAAAAATTTCACTAAAAAATTTCACTGGTCAGAAATAGGGGCGATCGATCTGCGCTATTGCCGGGGGATGCCGCGAAATTGGGATAAAGGATATCAGCAGATTTTTCACAAGCTGAAAGAATTTCTGGAGTTACAACAAGCAGCAGGGAATGCTATTGCCGTCAATCCCTCTTTTGAAACCTTACATTGGGTACTTGACAAAGCTGGTTATCTCTCAGAAATGCAGCAAAAGGGAATTCCGACTATTCCTACGGTTATTTGGCCCCCATCTTCAGAGGAATTTGATTTGCTTGATTATTTTAACCGTAATGGGGTCGATCGCATCGTCTTAAAGCCAGCCGTTGGTTCGGGAACAAATGGATTAGAATTCATTAACAGAGTTAAGGGATAAAACGATCAATATGAAGTAAAAAAATATAGTAGAGATGGGAACGATAGCGGGTTACAAAAAATCATCATCTTAGAAGGCGATCGGCAGTTGCGCAGTCATTTGATAGATTACCGCCAGCGCCATAAATTACCAATACTAGTGCATAATTTTGAGGAAATCCAAGGCGAAATCTCAGCAGTATTTATTAATGGCGAACCCCATTTCGTCGAACGGACATTAGGAGAAAATACGGGAATTGCTCATGAAAAATTTGGTGGAGAAAATATATTTATTCTTCAGCCGCCACTAGCATGGCAAACCTGGGCCCACAAAATATATCAAGCCTTACCAGATGTAGCCAAAAACACGGTGTCCCTGAGGATAGATATGTTTGAGCGTCCAGATGGGGAATTAATTCTGAGTGAAATTGAAGGTGCATCCCATCGAGTATTATTCCCCGAAACACTCAGCTATTACAAAGAAGATCCTACAGGGGAAAAACAAGAAATGTCAAAACTGGAGTTAAGGGAGATTAGTTTAGTCAAAAAATATATAGAAACATTATCTCAAATGGCAGGAATGTAGCAGTTTACTCATTTCATTTCTGTTATCCCATTCAGTAAGTAGTTCGTAATGATGTAATCCGCGAACTGCTTTTTTTAATGTTAGACTATATCGGTGGAAGATGGATGGCGTAGACGCACCGTGCGATCGGGAGCTATGAGAACGCAGTAAAATGACAAAAGGGAAAACAATGGACAACGCGGTACGCCGAAACTATCGCTACATCAAGGTGCATCCGATCGCAGGTGCGATCGGGGCCGAGATCCAAGGGGTGGATCTGGCAGAACCCCTCGAAGGTGAAGTCGTTGAGGAGATTCGCCTTGCCTTTCTCGATCACTTAGCAATCTTTTTCGCTAATCAAGAACTCACCCCCCACCAACAGCTTGCCTTCGCCCAGCAGTTTGGTCAGACAATGGAATACCCACTGATCGAGGGACTGCCCGAATGTCCGCAGATAACACCGGTGGTCAAGCTGGAGCACGAGCGGATGAACTTCGGCGGCATATGGCATTCCGATACCACCTATCTGGAGCGTCCGCCGATGGCGAGCATCCTCTACGCTGTTGAGATTCCGCCCTACGGTGGCGACACCCTTTTCGCCAACCAGTACATGGCTTACGAGACCCTCTCGGAGGGTCTGAAGAAGACTCTCGACGGACTCGTCGGCATCAACACCTCGTCGAAGGCCCATGCCTTCCTAGGGGAAGCCAGTCCAGAGCAGGAGGTGATAGTCGGAGCCCATCCGGTCGTGCGCACGCACCCAGAGACTGGGCGGAAGGCCCTTTACGTCAACATTAATCACACAAAGCACTTCCAGGGGTGGACAGCGTCCGAAAGCCGACCTCTGCTCGACTATCTCTTCGAGCACCAAGTCAGACCGGAGTTCACCTGCCGCTTTCGCTGGCAGCGCGGTTCCCTCGCCTTCTGGGATAATCGCTGCACCCAGCACAACCCGGTGAATGACTATCACGGGTTCAAACGCATCATGCATCGCGTCACATTAGCTGGCGACAAGCCGTACTGAGTTCCAGTCAGCCTTATGGAACCGGGCGATCGCGATGAGCATTTCGCGACATCTTTGGAAAATCCCCGCGACGGGAAAGCCTATCAGGGAAAGACTTCCAGGCACTAGACATCTAGCAGCCTTGCAAATGGTATAACAAGCAACAGAACCCAATAACGGTTGCGTGCTTTCCTCTCTTGTGAGGTAGCGCACTGCGGGTTCCCCCGTCCGTTAGTTAAACGTAAACTTAGTCATAAACTCAGAGCAAATACTCTAACATGGAATATCGATATCACGGTACAGATATAGATGGACCTACCCTCAATCCAGAGGAACTGTACGTTCGCAATAGAAACCTGAACGACCTGATTGGTAATTTTACATTTACCGGGGCCATCTATCACTTACTGACGGGCAAAGATCCGACTCCATTCCAAGAACAACTTCTCGATCGCTATCTTGCCAGTGCGCTTTCTT
Organism: uncultured Hormoscilla sp.; assembly: GCA_963921275.4. GTDB lineage: Bacteria > Cyanobacteriota > Cyanobacteriia > Cyanobacteriales > Desertifilaceae > Hormoscilla. The sequence continues at coordinate 2,416,546 of OZ001293.3, forward strand.
CTTTAACAGAGGATGATGCAGTCATAGAAGTGATTAAAACTGTAGTCGCCTCAGGTGCAACCTATTCTCAGGCAATTATTGCCGGGTTAATGGTTGACAAAACGAAATCATTTGAACAGACGATCGCTGAGTTTGACCTAGAGGCAATAGGACTGTCTCGAGACAGTTCTATTGGACTATATTATGTCGGTCTAATTCCTTCCTTAATGGTTATTGCGCTCGAAAAAAACCCGTGGATTAGTGATGCGAAAATAGTTAACTTGACTGGGGGTAAAGACTATATCGAAGCTGTATTTACGCTCTGTACTAACAGAAATTTTAGCAACTCAACTGAGAGAAAAATATTCAACGATATTATGGTTAGCTTGCACGCCGGCTGGGGGTTTCTGGCTCCCTCAGTCATGTTACCCCGGGTTGCCACCAGTACCAGAGTTCCTATCGACCAAGCGATCGCAGCTGGTTTTACAGGTGCAGGACCGTCCCATGTTGGAGCCTGCGAAAAAGCAATGGAGTTCTTCACTGCCATCCACAAACACTGTTCGGGAGATATAGAAGCAGTGGCGATCGAGATGGTGTCAGAGCGCCTGGCCAAAAAGGAAAAGATCCACGGTTTTGGACACCCAATGTTTAAGGTAGATTCAAGGAACCCTCGTCTACGGTCAATTATATCGGAGATCGATCTGCGATCGGACTTTGTTCAAATTTACGATATTACGGCACAGTTTTTGAACGAGAAACTGGGAATTTATCCAAACATTGATAGCATTAGCGCTGCAGTATTTTTGTCTCTGGGAATGAGACCCCCCTATGGAACGGGACTATTCCTCTGTTCGCGCACTTCGGCAATGGTTGCTCATATTCTGGAGCAAAAAGATAAACCTCCTTTTGGTGCCACCAGTGAGGAGATTCGCAAATGGTTTGGCCCCTTTGCTGTCGGCGTGAAGTGAAAATTAATAGGGGAGACATGGAAAAACCCAGTCTCTCAAGGCGATAGCGCCAGCACTGATCGAGTTCCAATTAGATGTGATCGGGTGCTGGCGGCGGCTTGAGAGGGGATTTATAAAAAAAAGATTAAGAAAAGAAAAGGTAGGACAATCCGATGACATAATCAGAGAGATTGGTTGTGAGAGTGAGTACACCGCGCTCAGAAGCGATCGGACAGACCGCTGGCAGGGGGATAGGCAGCAAACAGTTGTCTCCCATGGCTAACAGGGTTCGTAAATATAAAGGAGGGAAATGGAAATGGTACAAGATATAGAATTTCAAGCAGAACTGATTAGTGAAATCCTGGATTTAAAAAAGAAGGTATTGCCAGGATACTTTGCAGAACCAAGAATGAAGACAAGGCTTTATGAAGCAATCTGCTATGACGTTCTGCTTTATGACAGATTGTTACGCAAGTACGGATGTCAGCGTCGCGGAGCGATATATCTGGGCGGACATAAGGGGGAAATACTGTTAGCATTAGTTTTATTAGGATTCAAGAAAATTATAGTAGTCGAGCCACAACCGGAATTATTTAAGCAGCTCCAAGAGCGGATTACTGTAGTCAATCAATTGTTAAGTAGTTACGACAGGCTGATTGACGGCGATCCATTTACCTCGATCGAGGTTTTTCAGAGTGCCATTGGTGCTATAGATGGCGAAGCAGAACTGTATGTGACATCAAAAACGCAGCTAAGTTCGCTCTTCAAACCAAAAGCAGAAGTGTTCAATGAGGAAAAGGTTTATTCAGAGGTAGAAGTAAGTAACAAAATCATGGTCCCGCTCAAAACAGTTGACAGGATAATAGAAGAGTCTTCAGGAGAGATATCGGAGTTTAATTTTCTCTGCATGAACATTCAAGGAAGCGAATTAAAAGCTTTGGAAGGGGCTAAAGAAACACTCCCTCACCTACAGGAAATCTATCTGGAAAAAAGTCTGGGATCTCGCTATGAATATTGTCCGCACCCGGAAGAAATTGACGAATACCTAGTAGATCGTAATTTTGTCAAAGTATGGGCATACTTTCCGCAAAACTATGGAGTCAGTTTCGATCTGTACATCAATCAAAATTAATCGGCAAATAGCAGCGGGTGTGGTCATGCATGCGTTGCATTAGTAGGGTGGGCACCGCCCACCAGTAGCCGGTTTTGTCTTTTTTTTACCAACTGGTTTTGACCACACCCAATAGCAGCTTTATACGTGAAACTTACTGACAGTATATGACGAGTACGCAAGACAGTGAAATAGCAATATCTAAACAATGGTGGCTCCTATTTGCTGTGAGTTTAGTAACGTTCGTGTTCTCGCTAGATGTGCATATTGTAAATTTGGCTTTGCCAACACTGGTAGAGGATTTGCATAGCGATTTTGCCACGGTTGAGTGGGTTCCTCTAAGTTATTCCCTTGTGCTGGCGGTCCTAGTGCTTTGTGTGGCTCGCTTGGGGGACATGTGGAGCAAGAAATGGCTCTATATAATTGGACTCGCAGCATTTACCGCCAGTTCATTGGTGTGTGGAACCGCCACGACAATTTACTTATTGATCGCAGCACGGATATTTCAGGGACTTGGAGCCGTGTTTATTGCAGTACTCTCGCCCGCGATCGTGACAGAGGTGTTCCCTGATGCCAAGCGAGGACTAGCCCTGGGGATTATTACTAGCACGGGTTGGGCGGGCGTATCATTGGGACCGACGGCAGGAGGAGTGCTTATAGAGCACTTGGGTTGGCGTTCAGTTTTCTTGGTTAACGTGCCAATTTGTTCGATCGGCTTACTGTTGGCGATGCTGACAGTTCCCAGGGGCAGTAGCAATAGGTCAAAAAAGGATTTTGATTTTTGGGGATCGTTGCTTTTGGCGATAACCTTGATCTGTTTTTTACTGGGGATGACACGCCTACAAGAAGAGGATTTAGGTGGTAATATAACCCTGGTTTTACTGGCGATCGCGGTAATTGGTTGCGTTAGTTTTTTGTGGTCTCAGAAGCAATCAGATCGACCATTGCTGAACCTGAGTTTATTTAGATCGCTGGAATTAAGTTTCAGTCTACTGTTAAGTTTTATTGGCTATATTTTTAACAGTTGTGTAATTTTCATTTTGCCCTTTTTTCTGGAACTCGTTAAGCATTATTCCGAACAACAAGTGGGGTTATTGATAGCGGTGCTACCTATATTAGGAATCTGTGTAGGCCCTGTAGCTGGCTCCCTGGCCGATCGTTTTGGCGAAAGAAGCATTAGTACGATCGGAATGACATTATTACTGATCAGCTGCTTGACAATCAGCACCTTTAGCCAAGAGTTGACGGTTGAGGGCTATTTATTGCGGATGATCCCTTTTGGAATCGGTATCGGTTTGTTCCAACCCCCTAACCAAAGTGCGATTATGGGCAGCGTACCTCCACAATATCTCAGTGTTGCCTCCGGACTCTGGTTCTTTTCACGAGCCTTAGGTCAGGTTATGGGTATAACGCTGATAGGCATTCTGTTTTCGCGCTTAAGTGCTAGCCAAGTCCCAGCAGACACCACATTTTCAGTGACAACAGCGCCAGTTGAGGCTTTAGTATTTGGAGAACAAGCAAGTTTTCACATTATCTCTGCCATTCTTCTCCTTGCGGTAGTTATATCTGGATTCCTATGGCAGCGGTACAATCAAGCGCTCAGATTAAGGTAATATCCAGATTAATCAATTGTCTTTTGTATTAAGAGAAAAAATAATATGCTTCTAATAATAGAAATCCTTTTCAATCAGTGTCAACCCTGGCATGTTCGGGTCATAAATTTTGCTTGTCAATCAATTACTGCGAATTCTTAGCCTTCCTTGTGATGCCGTAGCAATGGCCCCCGCCTGTAATTCCCGATCGTAACGCATGAGGACTTCGAGACAAACCGCTGCTTGTTGCTTGGCGGCTATATTGACCAAACGGATAATTCCGCAGTGAGGCTGACCGCGAACTATTGCTATTTCACCGAAATCCTTGTCAAGTGTAATTAAAATACGTCCTTCACGGTAGGCTATTGCCAAAATTTCACCAATCCCCTGGATCTTATAGCCATTCCCCTGCATAGATCGTATCATAACTATAGGTTTGCAATTCTGCACGAACTCCACCCCAAACGCACGTGTCAAGTAGCAGTTTGCTCATTTGCTTTCTATCAGTAATGGTTCCACTCGCTCGTGACTGACTAATTTATATGCATAGACCAGGCAAGCTTGGATATCTTCTGGTTCTAACCAAGCATAATCCTCTAAAATGGTTTCTGGAGTGTCCCCTGCTGCTAACATTCCTAAGATATGTTCTACTGCCAAACGACGACCCCGAATTATCGGTTTGCCGTTGAAAATTTTGGGGTTGACAGAAATCCGTTCTAATAGTTTTAAATCGTCCATCGGTCAAAAATAAATTATTTGTTTCTCTTCCATTATAGCCTCAATTTACTTGGCAGTACCACTTGATATGGGCGATCGCTTATGTTTTATGAGGAGTGGGAAGTAAGAAGTGGAAAGTGGGGAGAGAACGCCATAGGGTAGGCGGAATACAACGGGTGTGGTCAAAACCTGTTGATCCTCATGATCTCTCCCAGTCGCCGGATCCTTGTGCAACTACTTTTGACCACACCCCCAACGGGCCAAGACCTGTTTTCAACCCCAACCGAGAGGTTTTCAACCCCAACCGAGAGGTTTTCAACCCCAACCGAGAGATTTTCAACCCCAGAGGTTTTCAACCCCAACCGAGAGGTTTTCAACCCCAACCGAGAGGTTTTCAACCCCAATTGAGAGGTTTTCAACCCCAACTGAGAGGTTTTCAACCCCAACCGAGAGGTTTTCAACCCCAACAGTGGGGCACCGGTTAACAGCTAGTAGGTGCCGGTTGAGATAAAAGTACCCTAGAACTGCCCCAATACCTCTCGGATAGCGCGATAACTTATCGGGTGATCCCCCCAAACCCCCCCAACGAACGCGGGGGGTTTGGAGGGGATCCGCCGCAACAAATGCATGACCACACCCGAATAAAACCTGTCCGGAGCGAGGGGGAAACCCAAACCGACATTGTAGGGATCCCCGTCAGGGCATTCCACTTCCACGGGACGAGCGGTGACCCCGTACCATGCAGAGTGGCTCTCGATCGGAGATAAATGTAAATAAATGGAAATATATAACTATAGGATGAGCAACTATCATCCCCAAAATAGGCAACGCCCATTGTTCCTGTCAAGCATTAGCACTCTAGGGCAGAGAGTGCTAAAGTAGCTAATGGAAACAATATGTAGAGATTGCATATGGCCAAAACAGTTGCATTTAACGAAGAATCCCGGCGGGCCTTAGAACGGGGGGTCAACTCCCTGGCGGACGCCGTGCGCATTACCCTGGGACCGAAGGGGCGCAACGTGCTGCTGGAGAAGCAGTTTGGCGCACCCCAGATCGTCAACGATGGCATCACGGTTGCTAAGGAGATCGAACTGGCAGATCCCCTGGAAAATACCGGTGCCCAGTTGATGCGGGAAGTGGCATCGAAAACTAAGGACATCGCTGGTGATGGCACGACCACGGCGACGGTGCTGGCCCAAGCGATGATCAAGGAAGGGCTGAAGAATGTGGCCGCAGGGGCTAATCCGGTGGCGGTGCGCCGGGGGATTGAGAAAACCATCGCCCATTTGGTGAAGGAAATTGAGAAGGTGGCGAAGCCGGTAGAAGGAGGGGCGATCGCCCAAGTGGCGACGATCTCTGCTGGCAACGATGCGGAAGTAGGGGAGATGATCTCCCAGGCCATGGACAAGGTCACCAAAGACGGGGTGATCACGGTAGAAGAGTCCAAGTCACTGGCCACAGAACTGGAAGTGGTCGAGGGGATGCAGCTCGATCGCGGTTACATCTCGCCGTACTTCATTACCGACAATGAAGCCATGGTGGCAGAGTTCGAGAATGCACGCCTGCTGATCGTCGATAAGAAAATTAGCTCCATCCAAGACTTGGTGCCAGTGTTGGAAAAAATGGCCCGTGCCAGTCAACCCTTGCTGATTATCGCCGAAGATCTGGAAGGGGAGGCCCTGGCAACCCTGGTGGTGAATAAAGCCCGGGGGATCCTCAATGCAGCAGCAATCAAAGCACCGGGATTTGGCGATCGCCGCAAGCAGATGCTGCAAGACATTGCCGTGCTCACGGGAGGTCAAGTGATTTCCGAAGAAATGGGTTTGTCTCTGGACACTGTCGATCTGGACATGCTGGGAACTACCCGCAAAGTGACGATCGATAAAGACACCACCACGATCGTCGCTGGTGGCGAAACCAAGACGGACGTGGAAAAACGTATTGGCCAAATTCGCCGGCAGCTGGAAGAAACGGACTCGGATTACGATAAGGAAAAACTGCAAGAACGCATTGCCAAACTTGCTGGCGGCGTAGCAGTGATTAAGGTCGGTGCGGCCACGGAAACGGAACTCAAAGACCGCAAACTGCGGATCGAAGACGCCCTCAACGCCACCAAAGCAGCTGTGGAAGAAGGTATCGTTCCCGGTGGTGGCACGACCCTGATTCACCTGAGCACCAGGGTCGATGGGATTAAAGGTCAGTTGAATGATGAAGAGGCGATCGGTGCGGCGATCGTGACCAAGGCCCTAGAAGCCCCTTTGTGTCAGATGGCTGATAATGCTGGTGTAGAAGGCTCGGTGATCGTCGAGAAGGTGCGGGAGACTGAGTTTAATGTCGGCTACAATGCTGCCACTGATGAGTATGAAGATATGATTGCTGCTGGCATCATTGACCCTGCTAAGGTGGTGCGATCGGCCTTACAGAATGCTGGTTCCATTGCGGGCATGGTCTTGACCACGGAAGCATTGGTGGTAGAGAAGCCCGAACCCAAACCTGCCATGCCTGCCGGTGGCGGCATGGATGGCATGGGCGGCATGGGCGGCATGGGCGGCATGGGCGGCATGATGTAATCCCAGATCCGCTTTTTTTACTGTCAGAAGCCCGCATACCGGTGATTGACTCTTAGCAGAGCCTCTATCTTCTCCTTACCAGGTTCAGCCTGGTAAGGAGGGTAGGAGGCTCTGCCTCCGTGGAGGCCAGAGGCCAAGGCATTGTCCCCTGATTTGCACAAGGTCTCGTCCCCTATAGCGCGGTCCATCTCCTGGCTGATTATTGCGTGCTCTCCTCTCCGCACTCGCTTAGGCGCACGGCTGGCGCCCCACATCGCGCAGCGTGGCGGCAGCCATGCGTAGCGCCATCCGTGCTTCGGGATGCGCCGATGCCCATCATAGTCCCCACCGCTAGCAACTTCTTCCATCCACTGATTCGGTATATCTCGCGGGGATTAAAGAGCTCGATAAAATTCTTCGGCGATCGCCGCAATATGGGCTGCGCGATCGAGACGATTGACAATGCGTCGGGCATTGTAAAAATCTCGGCGGGAACCCCAGATATATCGACCCAACCTGTGATTGGTAAAGGTTCCATCCCGCATCCCGATTACCAGGATCTTGGCGGCGATCTCTGGTTCGGCTGCTTTTTCTGGAAAATTCACCAGATCGATTCCCAGGCGACGAGACCAATCTGTATAATTTCGCCGTCCCGTGATTTGCACAAAGCCTCGTCCCTTATAGCGAGGTCCATCTCCCGACCGATTATTGCCCAAGTCCGATCGCCATTCATAGGCCCAACCGCTAGCTAATTCTTCCATCCACTGTCCTAGACGAGATTCATGTTCCGCTGTTGCCAAAATGTAGGCGATTTGCCCCAGATCGATCACGCCATTGATATCGCAGGACCGCAGGATTAAAGGAATCGACTCCCAAGCATAGGGATGCAGTTCCCGGTAGGGAATCGAAGCGATAATCCTGTCCAAATTCAGAGAACTGATCAGGTTATTATAGGGCAGATACACTTCTATAGGTTCGTTCCATAATAATGACCAGGTTTCCTGACCCACAATGCCATCGGCCACTAGACCCCGACTATTCTGGAAATTCTTCACCGCATTCAGGGTATTGGGTCCAAACAACCCATCCGATAGTTCAGACGGTCCCATAAACCCCTCTTTTTTCAGTAGGTCCTGAAGGGTTCTGACTTCCGGAAGCAACTGAGGATAATCAATGCCATCCCGGATCCGGAGTACAGCATGTCTTCTCAGCTTCCCCGAGGTTGCCTCTTTGGCCTTGAACAAGGCGTCCCAAATGTAGCTCCAGACTACCCCATCCGCAATTAAGCTGCGACTTTCCTGGAAACGTTTCACCGCTGCCTCGGTTTTTGGTCCAAATCGGCCCTCACCGGTCTCGTTTCTCCCTATCCACCGGTCAAACACGGTCGCCTTGTCCTTCAGAAATCCCAGTTCGATCAGTAATTTTTGCAGCAGCTTGACTGACTCTCTTAACTCAGGGTAGTCTATGCCATCTCCCCGACGCAGGACTGGATATTCGTTGGTTAACATTGATGTCGTGCTCCCTTTAGTTTCCTTCCATCCAATTTATCACAACCGTAGGGCGGGCGGATCGCCTGCCCGGGAAGGCGATTTTTCCCCCGTGCAATCACACGATCCATCGCTAAGAAGCCAGATTAACTCACACTATGGGCTGGTGTAAGATAGAATAGGGGCAGCAGCAATAGGCGATCTACCCCACCGCCATCGACATGGGGTTTCTGGAACCCGATATCCCCACCAACGACTATAATTTGCCATCACGGAGCTTTACTTTGAAACTATAACAATCACAAATCGCTAAACTGGAAAACTTTCTGGAAAAATTTAAATCCGAGACCTATCCGGATCCCTCTTCTCTTTTACACACTCAAATTACGCATCAAATGTTCGCTAAGTTCGTGCAACTTTTTCCTTTGTCACCCCATGCTAAAATATTGGATATCGGATGCGGTCAAGGGGTGGCTCTGCAATTATTTAAAAGTCAAGGCTTTGACCCGATCGGCATTACCCTCAACAGTCAAGATGTAGCTGTCTGCCAGCAAAGAGGTTATCAAGTCTATGAAATGGATCAATCTTTCTTAGACTTCGCCGATGCATCCTTTGATTTTGTCTGGTGCCGACATTGTCTCGAACACAGCATCTTTCCCTATTTTACCCTAAGTGAAATCCACAGGGTTCTCAAACCCCAAGGATATCTTTATATAGAATTACCTGCCCCTGATACCAGTTGTAAGCATCAGGCGAATGGAAATCACTACAGCGTTTTGGGAAAAAACATGTGGACGGAATTAATTAAGCGATTGGGGTTTGAAGCTTTGCAGGTTTTTGATATCAACTTTCATACGCCTATGGGTCCGGATATATATTGGGCGATGATTCAGAAAAAGCTTTAATTTGGAATTGGGGATGGAAAATTGCCCCATTTTCCATTCCCAATTATAGGCTGATTCTTTGAATTCGCTGATTCCGCATTTCAGGATAGCGATCGACTATATTCTTGTTTAAGTAAATACACTTACCTAGATGCACCCGTTCTGCATGCATGTTACTAAGCAGTAGCTTTTGAGCGATCGTTTGTTCTATTTCACATCTGTCTGATTCTGAATAATATTCTAGATACAGAATATCGATATTTTCTACTACTGTCATTAGATCTTTGAGAATTGGGACTTCACAACCGGCAGTGTTGATTTTCAAAATGGAAATGTTCTGCAAATTGAGACGCTGCATTTCTTTGGCAGTCCGTACCAGTTGAATTGATTCCCTTATGTGACTTGCTGACTGACTTGCCATCACCGTGGCGAAATTACCCGCTCCTTTGTACAATGTTACTTCATTTTTGTCCCGATCGAACAGGCCATAGGGAAAAACCTGGATCCGATCGAAGTCTTTCGTATTCTCTTTCAAGTAGGCAAAGTTCTCTGGTGATGGTTCATAGCAGTAGATTTTGCTCTGGGGATGGCGTTGCAGAAATATAGGGCCGTAGCACCTATGTTAGCTCCTACATCGATAATAGTTGTTGCCTGGTAATTAGGCAAATGGATGATGGGATAATTTTTGCCATAAAAAACATTCAAGATCTCATCCCCTCTTGTCCGCGGGTGCAGAAATAATACTTCTCGATCCTGCACCTTGATTCTCATTTTTTCCGCCGAAAATTTTCCATTCTCTTTCCCCGGCCCTCGATTATATTTATCGATTAAATAAGCGAGATTTGTCTCTTCTATTTGATTCGCTAAAACATGTAATTTCCTTTCCTCTTCTGGCATCCCTTCACCAGTCTCGGCCCGCACAATTTGTTTGTCGAAGTTGTTTCCTGGATATCTAATGTATTCCACTGTCTCTATGGGAATTTTCTCTATCTTAAAGAATCTCCATAAATACTTCTGATAGGCGCAATCTTCACGTCCGACTTGCCTATATACTAAATCCTCCGGATATCCCTCGATGAATTCATGGCATTCCCTTCTTATGCATAGGTCGAGTACTATCGTGTTCTCGACCGCCAGTTTCCACTTCTGATTGACTTTATCTTTAATTTTGACTCCTGTCTTGATCCCATCAAGTCTGTTTTTCGGTAAGTGAATTGTTCGATCTCCTAGGGCGAAACTTCCGTCGGCATTTGACGAATCAGGGTCATAATTTAAACCCATAAAGCACACATAGATATGTTCTGGCAAATAGAGATCGTCGTCATCACAGAAAAATAATATTTCTCCCTGATAATTTTTCACTCCTGTATTTCTGGTCGCTGATAGACCTCTATTTTGGGAATGATTTATTATCTTAAATGGATATTTTTTCCCGACAAACTGACTCAGATAATATAATGTATTATCTGTCGAACAGTCTTTCACGGCAATGATTTCTGATTTGACTTCCTCTGGGCGATCGCAGTTAGCATAAAAAAAATCTATGCTCTCTATTATACTCTGGATCGTCCTGTTGATTACGCCTCTTCTTTCGCAATTATATGTCAATATTATCACTGAAAATGAACTTACCATTGTTTTTATCTCTTCTGCTTTTTCACTGGGGGGATATTTTATATCAAAGTCGATTTTTCCATCCCCCTATTCGATTTTTCGCGCAGCGATCATACTACATCTGCAATTACCTTTAGCAGGCGATCGACCTGTTTTTTCCAGGTCAAGTCTTGCATGAATGCTACTGCTGCTTGACCCCGTTTTTTTGCTGCTTCCCGATCATTATACACTTTTTCCAGATTTTCCACCACTTCCTCAACGTCAGACTCTCCCCAACCTTCTACTCCCGGGAATATGGCCGTGGGTTGCACTGCATCCTGCTTTCTGAGAGGATAACAATGGTCCTCTGCGATTATGTCTAGATGACCAGTGTTCCCTGAGATGATTGTCGGTATGCCACAGGCCAGACATTCCATCGCTGCCAGATTTGTTCCTCCTTCACACCTGTTGGTAAATACGGCCACATCTGCTTCCCGGATAATCTGTCCTACCAGATGATTGGGAAGGGGTCCGATATCTATTACCGCCTCACCGGGAATGCCATTTGCTACTAACCATTCGGTAATTCGCAAGCGCTTATCCTGGGTTACCTGGGGCAATCCTACCACATTTCCCGTCTGTTCTAGTCCGGCCATAAACTGGGGCCAAAAGTTGTGCCACGCTGTGAGTAGCAATGCCTCGGAATGCCTCTGTTGGAAACCCTTGAAGGCCGCGATCTCGATATCCTGACCTTTCCGATATTCTAGCTTGCCTCCTGAGAAGATGACAAATCGATCGGCAAATAGGTTTGATTTGGGGGCGGGATGGAATATGGTCGGGTCTATGCCTTGGAAGATCGCTGCTACATGGTTTAGTCCATAGCTTTTCAGGACTTCCGCGTTCCAGGTCGAACCTCCTACTATCAGATCGTAGCTTTTCGCCTTGGCGATCGCATCTGGAGTCAACCAAGTATTCTCAAAGAAGATCATCGCCACCGTCGGTTCCCCTGCCACATTTCTCGTTATTTTCGTCCTGAAGTTATTTCCATAGGACCGCAATACTGGGACATTGAAACCAATTCGCTTGCCTGGGTTTTGGTCGATCAATCTCTGAATCTGCTGCTGCTTGGCCATTAGAGGAAGAAGTAGCATCTGATGCAGGGGATTTACCAAGTCAGACGTTGTTTTTGGGCTACTTAACAATAGTAGCTCAAATCCCGGCTTTTGTCCCAATTGCAGGGCTAAGTTCAAACCATACACCTGCCAACCGCTTCTATACCCCACAGGCCAGTCAATTGCTAGTCCTTTGATTTTATCTGTTTCTGACCTTTCCTTGACCATACTATCCGTTTATTTTATCTGTTTCTGACCTTTTCTTGACCATACTATCCGTTGTCTGTGCTTTTGGCAAGCTGCCTAGGGCCGATGCTACCTTAGCAAACACAGATTGCCACTTAACATCTAACTTGTCCTGATGGACAGCACACGAGAGGTTACTTCGTTCCCTAACAACATTTCGCGATACCTTTAGGTCCACACTATACCCCGGGAGCTATTTGAGTACTATAACTCAAGTTGCGACCTATAAAAATTGGATACAAAAAGCTATGATAAAGAGAATTATTTTCAACTCTAATCCCTTAGATGTAACAGCATGAATTGACTTGGGAAACAAATTGGTGATTCGACTAAAACAGGTTTCAACTTGTTTTCTTGTTACTTTTTGTATATATTCAAAACAAGAATATTCTTTTCTTTTTGAGTTCTTTTTTCGCAAAGGTTTTAACATTATACTTGACGACTCTTTTAGTAAATCCTCTAATTGATAATCATTATAAGCTTTATCTCCATAAACTATTGAATTTGATGGTAAGTCAAAGCCAAAAGATTGCAAAACTTTAACATCATTATAACTACCAGGATCTAGATAAAATTCTATTGGCTTTCCATTTTTGTTTACCAACATATGAACTCTTAATCCATAAAAATAACGTTTTTTACTGGCAATATACCCTCGATATTCTTCCTTGTTATAAATTTGGCATCTATCAATCCTAATATTATCACATACTGGCACCGGGAAACTATCAAGAATATATTCTTGACCCGGATTGAGCTCTTTAAATGTTTGAGCTATAACTTGGAAGAAAAACATCCAAATTGGTTCCTCAATATTGTGTAATCGACGATTGAACCTACTTTTACTTAACAGATTTTTTATATACTTGTGTTCGACCATAAATTGACAAGAGCGATCGTGGTGTCCTCCGAAAAAATATGCAGCAACTAATCCGACTGTCATCACTTCGGCATTGTTCATTTTTACTTGTGGATCTTCTTTTATATTTAACGCTTTTAGTAGCTCGTCACAAAGAACAAAAATTGTTGTAATCATATCTTCCATCATCTACATCCCCCAGCAATTAACTATTATTTTAGTACATTATAACCTATAAACAGCCAACCCGCCGTCTAGCACAAAAAAAATATAATTTTGTATCAAAAGCTACGAAATATCCCAAATATCTGTAAAGTCTAAGTGGGTAATTCATATTTTTTTTAATAGGTCGCAACTTAGGTTACTATATTAGCCAGAGTCTAAAACTAATACTAGCTACCATTTCCTTTTTAGGCCAGCGCATATAGCCTTATTTCGCTGGTTCCTTATAACGAGGCTTGCACATGTTTGCCTGCTCTAACCTTGGATATCTTTCCTAGCGGCGTCACCGGCTTAGGCTGCCAGTTATCCTACATTTGAGTCCTCGCTTAGCACCACGATGATGTCGCTTCGTAGCACCGAGGACCGGTGTCACCCCCGTACCTGGGGGGAGGGGAATTTAACCCCCATGCGGTCAGAGTTCCCGGCTAATGAAACCGGGCTAGCGTTCCGTGTTTGACCACGTTAGGCTAGAACGAATCGCACAAACTCATTAAGGGGGCATAGCACATGATGTTTTTGTTTGCACTATCAATATTATACCACGCGCGAGAATATATTTCCTGAAAAATATATAAATTCCTGGAAATCATACTTTAGTTATCAACAGTCAAATGCTGGTAAAGCATCTCCCGTGGTTAGCACTTGTTCTATCCCTGATATCGTAGCAAACAAGCGTTTCAACTCTAGAGGACAAGCAACGATCGCCTTCCCCCCCTTTCTTGCACTGCACTCACGTACCGGATAAACTGGATCGAGTCCCCATATCCTTGTTCCACATGTAGGAATATGGTCCCTCCTGCTAATGAAGATCCATCCCAGAGAGGTCGATCGATGGACAGGGAATTTTTCCGGGCGAACTCACTCCATTGCCAGCGCCACTCACATTCCGCAAAGCCATTTTGCAAGTCCCCCGATAGCAATAATGCCATGCCGAGATAATAATGGGCTTCCGCGTAGTCTGGTTCTAATCGCCTGCCGGTAATGCCCGATCGCCTCTGTAATATTTCTCTGTTCCTGATAGGCACTGCCCAGGTTACAATGATCTACAGCAGAGTCCGGTTCCAGTTGATGGCCTTCCGGAAATAAGCGATCGCCTCATCTATCTTGCCCTGTTTTTCTAGGACTAGACCTATGTTATTATGTGATTTATAACTATTTTTGCCTTTTGAGGCTAGGGACTGCTCGTATAATCCGAGCGCCCGATCGTACCGGCCCCGAGCATAGGCGATATCCCCTAGTATGTGAAGCGCATCTGCATGGTTAGGTTCCTGCCCGAGTATGTCAAAACATATCTGTTCTGCTTTCCTTACCTTTCCTGTTTGGTAATGGACAACTGCCTCATAAATTAATTGAGAATCTCCTAATTTAGAGTTAACTTGCTTTGCTCTCCTGCCCACTTTTTGTTTTTGCCTTTTGCCGCGCTTTGCCATTTTGCCTTTCCCGTGCTTCTATGTTCTTTTATCACTCGGTTCTCATCAGCGTTCGCCTCTCTTCCTACCCCAGACTAAGATTGCTAATTGCTAATTCTTATTATCTAGCCAGCTCTAACATATCTTACCAGAAACTCTGCATCTCGCCAGTCACTGGTCGCTTATCATCCCGTCCCGATTTTTCCGGCCGTGCCCCCCCCCGGGTTTTCGCCGTCCGGTGGGCACGGTAGGTGCGCAACGGCCCCGGTATCTGAGTATTTGTGACTATTGATCTTAACTGTCTCATACCACTACCAACTGTAGGATAAGCCAGATTGGTCGCAATTGTCAAGAGGCGATGTCTATCACTCAATTGAGCGATATGATTGCCTGTTTCGTAAACAGCAGCCATCGGTAAAAGAAATGATGTCTCGTCATTGAGAAGCATTTCAAATTTATTCAATACTTCCTCTCTTGAATTATTCATATTGGGAATATTCAGGAACTCACAAAATATAGAGGTGTCAACAATTGCAACGGCTTTCATCCACTAATCTCCATCTCAGCCACGAATACTAGCTAACCATTCCATTGCTTTTCGCTTCTTCTCTTCGCTTCCGGGATGGTATTTGACAAACCTTTCTAGCAAACCCAGTGTCATCAACTGTCCAACAGTACCTTGAGCAATCAATTCAGGGTAGTCTGGAATATCTCGTAATCGTACAAGTTGACTCGAACCATCATCGGGACTGCGATAGCAAAAGACCATTTCTGGCACAGCCTCATCAGGTAGAGCATCAAGCAAGGCAGGATTATGGCTACTAATTAGAACTCGCAAATGACGTGTTTGTGCAATATTATAAATGCGCTTAAGTAAACCTTCTGCTCTACTGGGATGTACGCCATTATCAACTTCTTCAATGACAACAATGCTTTGTTCTGGAGCCGAAAACATGATCGCTGCAATTGACAGAACTAACAATGTCCCATCTGAGAGGGTTGTTGCATCATAGACAGCGGAGATGCCACCAAAGGTTTCAGTTAGCTGCAACATAACTTCCCCACGAGCAGTTTCAATAAAGCCGATCTCTTCAATATCTTGTTCTGGAAGACTTCTAACAAATTCTAATATCTCAGCCTTAATATCTGATTTTTGGCAGAGATTATAGAGAACACCAGAGATATTTTCTCCATGTTTTTCGAGCAACCGATCTGCTTTGTGACCATAATAGCGCATTGCATTAGGTTCGGGCTCCAGAAAAACGATGCCACTCAACCAACGAACATAATTATCGGCAATTCGAGGGATTTTTGTTCGACTCTCTTGATGTTCTGGACGGAAACGAATCTCACTCAATAACTGTGTAAAAATTGCCATGTGGCTACTGCATGGGATTTTGGGCTTATTCCCACCACGTGCAAAATTTTTATATTCTACTAAAACATCGCTACCTGCCCCTTGAGGTTCACTGGTAATTTGGTATAGGGGAACGGTTGATATTGGGGCTATAATTTTTTCTTGAGTAACATGGCACTCTCCTTCATTGTCAAGCCCCAGTTCGATCTCGAAATGAGTCCAGTTTTCCAACTCTAAGGTTTCAACATCACAGGAAATTTGAAATAATTTTGCTCCTCCGTATCCAAGATTATCAACTTTACCTCTAAAGGGCATTTCCCTCTGTTGATGAGTGTGGCCGAGAAGGCTTAATCTCTCGCCTTTGGCAAGTCTTGCCAGTAATCTGAGGGCTTCAATGAAATTGCTTTTACCTGATGCATTAGCTCCAATCAAAACGGTTAAAGACGCCAAGGGCAAAACTCCAGATCGATAGCTTTTAAGGTTTTTTACTTGAATCTGGGTAATCACTTTGATTGCTCCATTTTTATTGATATTACTCAAATATTGAACGGAAGCATCTCAATTTTTTTAAAGATAAAAATTGAGATGCTTCCATCTCCGTCATCTACGCCTGCCCTTTAGCAGATGCACCGGTTGGGTTAAGGGACGAAACCCAACTTACGCACTGCCCATCATGGTGGTAATAAACCGGTTTGGTTTCTTATGTTAACCGGTTAGGTTGAGGGACTTACCCAACCCAAGTATAATTAACGGAGAGGGGGGGATTCGAACCCCCGATAGGGTTTTAGCCTATAACGCATTTCGAGTGCGCCGCATTCAACCGCTCTGCCACCTCTCCAGGTATAGTTATTCTACTATTTTGCTTATTTTAACTCAAGGGACACGCTGCGCTGAAAATCTGGCTGCTTAGTACAATCTGTTACTCCACTCCTTATCCCAATATCCTATCACAGAAATATCATAGAAATATAGAATTTGAGGAATTTGTCATGAAATACACATTTGACATCCTCGGCGTATCGCCAGTTTGGCATTTTTTTAATCACCAGCAAGAGAAGCAGGAACACCAACCCCGTGCTGGTGCGGAATATGTGGGCAGCTACCATTGTACCCTGGATGCCTTTCTGGAATCGGTCGAGACAGTGCCTCGGACTCGCGGTTGGGAATTCGATCGGGTGGTGGACAGCGTCATCGGCTATTGGATGAAAAACTCCGATAGCATCCGGCATTGGAAGCGGCGCTTGCAAGATGCTGGCGATCAGAACCTGTTAGTGGCCCGGGTAGCCGATGTTCATTCCTTGAAGACTGAGTTTGAATCTCTCTTGAATGGATGATGGGCGATCGGGTAAAGGTATTCAATCAATTATGGGGTAGAAACCTGGTTTCTCGCCAGTAGCCCAGAAACCTGTTTTTTCCCATATACCTGGTTTCTTAATTCTTGATTGAATCGAACTATACCGCAGCCGCCGACTGACTCAATGCTTCCTTCAACAACTCAGCCTTATCCGTTTGTTCCCAAGGCAATTCCAGATCCGGGCGACCGAAGTGGCCGTAAGCAGCCAATTCCTGGTAAAAACGTCCGCCGCGTTCCCCTGGCAGGTTGCGCAAATTAAACGTCTGCATAATTCCTGCTGGGCGGAATTCAAATATCTTCTTGACCGCTTCCAACAGGCTATCTTCATCTACTTTGCCCGTACCAAAGGTCTCAATCAACATGCTCACAGGACGGGCCACCCCGATGGCATAGGACAGCTGCACCTCACATTTTTCTGCCAACCCAGCAGCCACAATATTCTTCGCCGCATACCGACAAGCATAAGCCGCACTGCGGTCTACCTTTGTGGGGTCTTTTCCAGAGAACGCGCCGCCACCGTGACGGGAATAGCCGCCATAGGTATCGACAATGATTTTACGCCCCGTCAAGCCCGCATCCCCTTGGGGACCGCCAACCACAAATTTCTCCGTCGGGTTCACCAGAAATCTGGTTTGATCGTCAGGCTTCACATCAATATCTGCGAAAGTGGGTTGCACCACAGCTGACCACAGGTCTTCTTTAATCTTTGCCTGCACGGCTGCTTCATCAGTAATGTTACCAATGGTCGGCGCATGTTGGGTAGAAATCAGAATCGTGTCGATTCCCACAGGCCGTCCGTCTTCATAGGCCACCGTCACCTGACTTTTACCATCCGGACGCAGGTAAGGCAATTGTCCCGTTTTACGCACCGCTGCCATGCGCCGACAAATCCCATGGGCCAAACTGATCGGTAAAGGCATCATTTCGGGAGTTTCGTTGCAGGCGAAGCCAAACATCAAACCTTGATCTCCGGCACCCACAGAGTCCAGCTTCTCTTCCGATTTTTCCGGAACGGTAGACATCTCCCGTTGTTCCTGGGCGCTGTTCACCCCTTGGGCAATATCAGGAGACTGTTCGTCTAAAGCAATCAAAACTGCACAGCTATTGGCAGAAAACCCACTATCGGCACCCAAGTAACCAATCTCAGTTATTTTTTTCCGCGCTAGATTGATAAAGTTAATTTGAGCCTTGGAAGTAATTTCACCCGTAATCAAGACTAAACCTGTATTGACCACAACTTCCGCGGCTACCCTACTGGTGGGGTCTTCGGTCAACAATGCATCCAGGATCGTGTCTGAGATTTGATCGCAGATTTTGTCTGGATGTCCTTCTGTAACTGATTCGGAACTAAATAGATAACGACGTGTCAAGGATATCTCCTTTCTTTGCTAAATTCTATTTTCTTGCCTACCACCCCTGCCGATCTGCGATCTCGGGGCGATCCCACTTTACCTTATCACTTGCATTTCCTCTACGCGGGTGATCGCCACCTCTGCCTTTTCCAGCTTTACTGTACCGGTCCATCCCCAGCTGACCCCCACCACTCCTGCTGCACTGGCTGCCCGTCCCATATCAAAATCCGCCTGAGAATCTCCTACCATCAAGGTCTGCCCTGGTTCTACGCCCAACTGCCTACAGGCTTCCTGAAATAGTTTCGGGTCTGGCTTACTCAAGCCTGGAACCACTCCCATCTGTAAGCTTACGTAAGACTCCAGAGCGTATGTCTTAACAAAATCTTTAACATTTTCCGTGCGATCGGACGATACAATACCCACTTTCACCGCTGCTGTCCCAAGAGATTTCAGCAGTTTCGCCATACCCTCAAATATAGGC
Source organism: uncultured Hormoscilla sp. (assembly GCA_963921275.4). Taxonomy (GTDB): domain Bacteria; phylum Cyanobacteriota; class Cyanobacteriia; order Cyanobacteriales; family Desertifilaceae; genus Hormoscilla. The sequence goes on from OZ001293.3 coordinate 2,435,797, forward strand.
GTCAGGGTAGCCTTCCGCTGCATATACCTGTCTGCTTCGTCAAAGGCGGAACCGACAATTTCCAGAGATGCAATCCAATCCAGACCAGTTTCTGCTACGTAAGCAGCGGCAGCAATTTCATTTTCCCGACGGCTTCCCACCGCCATTAACCCCCCAGGGTTCAATTGATTTTCCTCCAGTCCGAACGCCATCAGTAGCGGTTCTCCCACACCCGGAATTTGGGCATCTATCAGGCGCGCGCGTTTCCGGCCCAGGTTGCGCAAAAAAGCTTCTGAATTTGCCAGGGTGCCATCCTTATCAAAAATCACTGCCTCGATCTGAGGGAATGTTACCGCACCACATTTAATTCTTACCAATTAACTTACTCCACTCAAATAGCTCAAAATGTAGGGTGGCACGCAATGGCCACCCTACTTCCAAGCTATACCTACTCAGCCGAAACCAGCTCTGACTCCTTCTGCTCCGTCGCAGCGGGTAATTCTTCTGTCCCAGGGGGGATTTCAGAGGAAATCTCATCTGATGTCTCATCTGATGTCTCATCTGATGTTTCAGCTGCCATCTCATCTGATATCTCTGCTAGCGTTGCCGCTGCCATCTCATCTGATGTCCCTGCTGGCGTTGCCGCTGCCGTCTCATCTGATGTCTCTGCTGGCGTTGCCGCTGCCATCTCATCTGATGTCTCTGCTGGCGTTGCCGCTGGCGTTTCCGCTGCTGTCTCATCTAACGTCTCTGCTGGCGTTGCCGCTGGCGTTTCCGCTGCTGTCTCATCTAATGTCTCTGCTGCTGTCTCATCTGCTGGTTGTTCCCCTTCCTGTTGAGAGCGCAGTTTTTGGCGATACTTTTCTGCCATTTCTTCGGCCTTGTCGTAAACCAGCTGAGGATTTTTCACCATATCCCCCGGTTCTGGCTCCAACTGTTTGGTGGAAAGTGATATCCTGCCCCGTTCCGCATCCAAGTCAATGATCATCACTTTGATTTCATCATTAACATTGAACACGCTGTGAGGGGTATCGATGTGGTCGTGGGAAATTTCCGAGATGTGCAGTAGGCCGCTGACACCGCCAATATCGATAAATGCACCATAAGGTTTGAGTCCCCGCACCGTACCGATGACCACTTCGGTGACTTCCAAGCGGTTCATCTTCCGTTCCACTAGCGCTCGTCTGTGACTCAGGACTAGCCGGTTCCTTTCTTCATCTACCTCCAAAAACTTCAGAGGTAGCTCTTCTCCCATCAGATCGTCTTTATTTTTGCGGGTACTGATGTGAGAACCTGGAATAAAGCCCCGCAACCCTTCTATTCTGACTAAGGCTCCGCCCCGGTTGGTCGCAAATACTTGCGCTCGCACCGTTGCATCTTCGGTCTGCAACTGTCGCACCCGTTCCCAAGCCCGCATATACTCTATCCGGCGAATGGAAAGGGTCAGTTGTCCATCTTCATTCTCATCTGTCAGGATAAAAAACTCTCGTGTCTCATTTGACTGCAACACTTCCTCGGCGGCTTCTATCCTGTTGATTGACATTTCCTGAATTGGTATGTATGCAGCTGTTTTAGCACCGATGTCAATCAGAGCGCCCCTCGGCTCCAGATTAAATACCGTTCCCGCGACTATGTCGCCGGGACTAAAGTGATAGTCGTACTTGTCGAGTAGGGCTGCGAAATCTGCATGAGTGAAGCCTATGTCTGTAGCCGTTATTTGCTGATTGACCATGCTTATTGTTTCCTGGATGATTCTACTCCTTATTTTTTTGGTGTCTTTTACTTTCTGGACGCTTCTCCGTGGGAGCCGCCCCAGCCATTAGTCCAGACATATTATCATACCGTAATTTACCCGCTGAGTGCAAGCTTTATAACTCAGCGGGTAGAATTTTTGCCAAATAATCCTGTCCTAGGTCGGTTTTTCCTTGTCAACCGCTACCTCAGTTAACGATCCTGGTGATGAGGCTGGCAGAGTTCCAGTTGTGACATTGCCATGATAGATGTGAGCATCTGCCGATTTTTCCGGAACGGTATCTTTGAGCAGGCGCATCAAACTTGCCATTTCCAGAGCACTCATGGCATAGTCCCAGCCGAGATTGCTTTTAATGCCCGCCCGTTCCAAGGCTTGCTGCATGGTATCCGTGGTCAACACGCCAAATATCACTGGCACTCCCGTCTGTAAGGCCGTGGCCGCAATCCCCTTGGATACCTCAGCTGCGACATAGTCAAAATGGGGAGTTTGACCCCGGATCACGGCACCCAAGCAAATTACGGCATCATAGCGATCGCTCAGCACCAGTTGACGGGCCACGATGGGGATTTCCCAACTGCCAGGCACCCAAGCATAATCTACTTGAGTGCCATTAGGATTGATATCGACCCCGTGGCGTTTCAAGCAATCTTGACATCCAGCTAACAGCTTGCTTGTGACCAGGTCGTTGAAGCGACCGATCACAATGGCAAACCGTAATGATGAAGTCCGTGAGAAGGTTCCCTCGAAAACTGTCATTTTATTTGTTAGTGGTCAGTTGTCCGTTGCGTAGTCCGGGCCGATCGATCGCCTGTCCCTGATGGGTCACTGGTCACTGGTCACCGCTGGTCACTGTGTACCGGTCACCACTGACCGATTTTTCCGGAACGGTTCGCACACGGCTACGCCTGCGCTAAATTGCTCAAGCCACCAAAAAATTCAAGGCACCGACAATAATAACTAGGAGTACCCAGATCCCAGAGCCGAGTAAGATCAGGTTTTTGGATTGCTCGGAGTCTTCAGGGGAAGCATAGGCGACGGGTACACCCACCACCATGACGAAGGACATTATTACCAGAGCAGCTAGCATAAGTTGGAATATGATTGTCATGTTTGCTCTCCTAACAACAGCGTCTGACTGGACTATACCAGTACAGCTAGCAATCGATCGCTACCAAACAATGATACCTCGATCGTAGACTTTTTCCTAGCCACATCTGGTAACGCCCGTACACAAACTCGGTTCCGGTCACTCAGTCTGGTACGGGGTTTGGCCTTAACCGGTGGGTGTAGAAAAGGAATTCGGAGCGACATATGGATTTAATTTTGTGCCATACCACAGCTGATTTTGACTGTTTAGGGGCAGCAGTGGGGCTAACAAGACTGAAACCAGGGTCAAAGTTGGTGCTTACTGGCGGTTCTCATCCGACTGTGCGAGATTTTTTGGCACTGCATCGGGATGAGTATGCCCTGATCGAACGTCGGGCAGTTAATCCCAAATTGATTCGTTCTCTATCGGTGGTGGATACCCAGCAGCGCGATCGCCTGGGTAAGAGGGCGGAGTGGTTGGATTTATCGCAGTTGTCGGGAGTAGAAGTCTACTCCCATCACCGGTCGGTCCAGGGAGATATTCGGGGGACTTATATTCAGATAGAGTCAGTGGGCGCGACCACCACTCTCATAGTAGAACAGTTGCAGCGAGCACAGATCAGTCTCACCCCAGCAGAGGCAACGGTAATGGCTTTGGGGATCCATGTGGATACAGGTTCTCTCACTTTTGACTCTAGTACAACCCGAGATGCCTTAGCCTTGGCCTGGTTGATGCAGCAGGAGGCCAGGTTGTCGGCGATCGCCGATTATGTTTCGCCTAGTTTATCTGGCCAGCTGCAAGAGTTGTTAACGGTAGCGCTGGAGAACTTACAGGCGGAAACGGTAAGCGGTCACCAGGTAGCTTCGGTGTTGCTGTTAACTGATGGTTTTGTGCCGGGGTTGTCTAGTCTGGCAACGCGACTGCTGGAGTTAACCGATGCTGATGCCTTGCTGCTGGGATGTCGGTATCCTGCCAAGTCTTCCGGAGAAGAACGCTTGAGTGCGATCGGGCGATCAGGCATATCAGGCACGGATCTCAATGAGATTTTCGGACCTCTGGGAGGCGGCGGTCATGCCCAAGCGGCCTCTGTAACCTGGCGCGGAGAAGATCCACAGACAATTTTTGCGCAACTGCTAGACCAACTGAAAGCCCAAATTCCTCAACCCCTTACGGCCCGGGAGTTAATGTCCTCCCCAGTCCGCACAATTTTACCTCAAACTACGATTCGCGAAGCAAGTAGAATTCTGCTGAGATACGGTCATTCCGGTTTATTCGTGGTGGACACCGTTCCGGAAAAATCGGTCGGTCAGTTGGTGGGAATTATCTCCCGGCGAGATATCGATCTTGCCCTACACCACGGTTTTTCTCATGCCCCAGTCAAGGGTTACATGACTTTGAACCTGAAAACAATTACTCCTGATACCGGACTCAGAGCGATCGAGTCTCTAATGGTGACCTATGATATCGGGCGCTTGCCAGTTTTGCAAGCTGGTCAGTTGGTAGGCATTGTCACCCGCACTGATGTGTTGCGCCAGCTGCATACCGAACAGATCCAGGCCAAACCAACAGCAAAATTGCCCTTGCAAGCATGCTTGCTGCCAGAGTTGCGTTCGCGCCTCAAAGAGCAACTCTGGCATATCCTCAAGATGGCCGCCAATGCCGCTGTTAGTCGCGGTTGGCATCTGTACCTAGTCGGTGGCGCAGTCCGAGATTTACTCTTAGCAGACAGTGAGGATATAGTGCTCCTACAAGATATTGATTTAGTTGTGGATGGCTTTCACCGTTCTGCTGATGCCGGTGCAGGAGTAGAACTAGCAAAAGAACTACAACAACTCTACCCAGCGGCCCGTTTGCAAGTGCATGGACGTTTTCAAACTGCTGCCTTGCTATGGCACAAAGACCCCGAATTAGATAATCTCTGGGTAGATATTGCCACAGCCAGGACTGAATTTTATCCCTATCCAGCTGCTAACCCAGAAGTAGAGGCAAGTTCGATTAGTCAGGACCTCTATCGTCGTGATTTTACCATCAATGCCTTGGCATTGCGGCTCACGGCACCCCATGCGGGTGAATTGTTAGATTTATTTGGCGGTTTGCTAGATTTAGATGCTAAGCTAATTAGAGTTTTACACGCCAATAGCTTTATTGAAGACCCCACCCGCATTTATCGCGCCGTCCGGTTTGCTGTCCGCTTGGGGTTTGAAATTGAATCCCAGACTGAAGCATATATCCATTATGCCATAGAAAGTGGCGTGTACGATCGCTCTGTCGCTGAAAATAGCCGAGCCCCAGCCTTAGAAACAAGGCTTAAGAATGAGTTAAAATACATCTTGCAAGCGCCTTACTGGAAACCAGCTTTACAGATATTGGGTGATTTAGGAGCGTTACGCTGCATTCATTCTACTCTGGAATTGAACGAGCAACTCTGGAAACAGATGCGCTTGGTCGATCGCTGTTTGCGGCGGTTCGGCAAATTTGAGCTGCAAATTCCCCCTTGGCAAATGCTGCTAGAAGTTTTGGTTACTCAGATACTACCAGAGGAACGGGGCAAGGTAGCGACAAATCTCCAGTTACCTGCCCAGAGTATTGCGCGACTCAGTCAGCTTGACATTGTAGCATCAGTTGTGCTAGAAAAATTGCTCCTAAGTCAGCGTCCTAGTCAGATACTGCAACTGTTGCAACCCTATGATGTGGCTACTTTAATTTTAATTGCAGTCGGGAGTCAGAGAAGCGTAAGACAGAAAATTTGGCGTTATTTAACGAAATTTGCGCAAGTTAAATCCCCCTTGAATGGAAAAGACCTCAAACAGTTTGGTTATCAACGGGGACCTCAGTTTAAGCAAATGCTGGATGCTTTATTGGTGGCGAAGCTGGATGGCATAGTGGGCGATCGGGCGTCAGCAGAGGCTTATCTAGCAGAACATTTCCCCCTGAAATAAAAAGCAGTTTATAGTAATCACGAAGAGTGATTTCCAGGCGCGAAGCAGGGAGAGTCGTTTGTAGCCCGATATCGGTCACCATTTAGGGTGCGGCTACACGAACAAAGCCCGCCAGCGCGGGCTAGAGTATTAAAAATTCTTAGGTTGGGTTTCGTACCTCAACCCAACCGGGTGTATCTCATTTTTGGCGTAATAGTATTATAATGAGATCGGCTAGCTTTGCGCTCAGCCATCGTCGATACTCGTAAACCAGCTATGATGAATTTAGCTAAATGGTCGGTCTCCGACTATCATCGCATGATTGCAGCAGGAATAATGGGCGATCGCCGTCTCGAACTTATTGCTGGAGATATTATTGAAATGAGTCCCGAAGGTCCATTGCACAGTTCGCGCATTAGAAAAGGGGCTAACTATCTGCGCCGTATTTTCAATGATTTTGCCCTAGTTTCCGAAGCTCATCCGATTACCCTGTCGAACTCTGAACCAGAACCGGACATCGCGATAGTCAGGCTGCCAGAATCTAGATATGACCATCGCCATCCTGCCCCCGATGATATTTTCTGGTTAATTGAAATTGCCGATAGCACCTTACATAAAGACTTGCACGATAAAAAACATCTTTATGCGCGATCAAATCTCTCTGCCAGAAGGTATTTTTACTGTTGGGTCCAGAGAATCGCAGTCCGTTCTCTTTAACTATCAGAGGTTCTGCTACCATCCATTATTCCTCAAATTCAAGTCATAACCATTTTACCAGCCTGTCGTGTCTGGGTGCATCCCGTTTTTGTAATATAGCCCGCCCTTCGGCTAACGCAGCGCGGGCTATATTACATGCATCATCGATGCACCCGGCTATCAACGAGCGCACCCAATCTAACCGGTGCCCCACTGTTGGGGTTTAAAACCTCTCGGTTGAGGTTTTAAACCTCTCGGTTGGGGTTTAAAACCTCTCCGCTGGGGTTTAAAACCTCTCCGCTGGGGTTTAAAACCTCTCGGTTGAGGTTTAAAACCTCTCGGTTGGGGTTTAAAACCTCTCGGTTGGGGTTTTAGTGGTCTTGCACCCGTTGGCAACCGTTCACCGTTTCCTGTAAAGAGTTCCCCACTAATACAACTACTTTTGACCACACCCCTCCCTTCTCCCTTCTCCCTAACCGAGAAGTATTGGCCCCACCCTCGTTCCCACGGCTCAGGGGTTTGTTGCAGTTGGGTAACTGAGTTTTGAAGAAGCCAGTCGTCATAGTCATGTGATTGACAAAAGATCTTGGATTGCCAGATCTTTATAAAATATAGTGATCCTAAATCATTTGTGTAAACATTCTGCCAGAGCAGCGCCCAAACCATTGGGGGGTAAGGATTTCAGCCCCGTGTCCCTCGGTAGTGCAAGTAGCGCCCTGCATCTCCTCTTTTGTGCGATTAGCGCTTCGGTGGAGACGCCGCACCAGGAGACGCCGCACCAGGAGATGCCGCACCGGGGAACACAGCCCGAACCAGATCTTGAGACTCTTCACCCCGTCCCCTTGGCTTAAGTACCATTGCCCCTAAATACCTTTTTTCCGTGAGCCAAGTAACTATAGAGTTGTTTATCCCGTCTTCCTCTCCCCAGAAACTAATCGATTGGGTAACCAAGTTATAATAACTTTTGTTAAGATACCCAACCCCCAAACTGTTGATGAATAATCCGGTTGTTTACGCATTTTTAGTTGGCAGGGCCCTAGCAGAAGCTCTCGGCGAGCAGCTACAATATACCCTGACAGATGCCGCCAGTGCCCTGGGTAAGTTCGATGCCGAGCAACGGGAACGCTGGCGCAACTTTGCTGAGCAAGTGATGGCGCGAGCCGACCAGGCCCAAGCAGCAGCAACGCTTCGGACAAATCCGATTTTTCCGGAACGGTTCGCCGTTGCCCCCAATGGTACCCAGCCATCGGACCTGCAAGAGATAATCGATAAACTGCGGGCAGAAACCGCTCAGTTACGAGCTGAGTTGCAACGCTATCGCTCGCGCTCAGCATAAACTCATTCTCTCTGGACAGAGACCAAGCATTTTGAAACTGTGGAACCCATGGAAAAAGCCTATAACGATCGGGCTTATCGGTGGAATCGCCCCAAATATTCTCGTCACCGGCGATTCCTGGATATCTGGGCCTTTGTTTGGCTGTTACTGGGCGGATTCTGGCTGAACGGCAAACCCTGGAGCTACCAGGGTGGTATGACTTCCGACAAGAAAAAGGTCAGACGCCGCGAGCAAGCGGTCTGGATCCGCGAGAGCTTTTTGGATTTGGGCCCTACATTTATTAAGGTAGGGCAGTTATTCTCCACTAGAGCCGATCTATTTCCCACTGAATATGTAGAAGAACTCTCTAAACTGCAAGATAATGTGCCAGCTTTTGGCTACGAGCAGGTGGAGGAGATCGTCGGCCAGGACTTAGGTAAGAATATCACCGAACTATACCGCAGTTTTGACCCCATACCCCTGGCAGCAGCTAGCTTAGGTCAAGTCCATAGGGCTATGCTACACACTGGCGAAGAGGTAGTAGTAAAGGTGCAACGACCGGGGTTGCGGCAGCTATTTACCATAGATTTGGGCATTCTCAAGGGCATTACCCGCTACTTTCAAAATCATCCTCGATGGGGTAGGGGTCGCGACTGGCTCGGCATTTATGATGAATGCTGCCGGATCCTCTGGCAAGAGATAGATTATCTTAATGAAGGTCGCAATGCCGATACCTTTCGCCGCAATTTTCGCTCTTGTAGCTGGGTGCAGGTTCCCAGAGTGTACTGGCGCTATACATCAGGCCGCGTTCTCACCTTGGAGTACATCCCGGGAATTAAGATTAGCCATTACGAAGCACTAGAAGCAGCGGGTCTCGATCGCAAGACTTTGGCCCAACAGGGTGCCAAGGCCTATCTGATGCAAATCCTCAACAATGGCTTTTTTCACGCCGATCCCCACCCGGGGAATATTGCAGTTAGCCCAGAAGGGGCGCTGATATTCTATGATTTCGGTATGATGGGGCAGATCCAAGCGCTCACGAGGGAGAAACTCCTAGATACCTTTTTTGGCATTGCCCAAAAAGACGGAAACCGAGTGATGAATTCCCTGATCGAGTTAGGTGCCTTAGCCTCTGTCGAAGATATGGGACCGGTGCGGCGATCGATCCAGTATATGCTGGATAATTTTATGGATCGGCCCTTTGAAAACCAGTCGGTCAATCAAATCAGTGATGACTTGTATGAGATCGCCTACGACCAGCCTTTTCGCTTTCCGGCCACCTTTACCTTCGTGATGCGGGCCTTCTCTACTCTAGAAGGTGTTGGTAAGGGCCTAGACCCGAAGTTTAACTTTATGGAGGTAGCAAGACCGTTTGCCACGCAGATTATGACCAATGGAAACTCTACGTCAGGAAATGACCTGTTTAGCGAACTTGGCCGTCAAGCTGCCGAGGTGAGTAATACGGCCTTGAGTCTGCCGCGACGCCTGGAGATGACCCTCGATAAGCTAGAACAGGGAGATATCCGCCTGCGGGTCCGTTCTACGGAAACAAATAGGCTGATTAGACGCCTCAGTAGCGTTAATATGGCAACTAATTATGTATTGTCGATCGGTGCTTTGACATTATCAGCTACAATACTCTTTGTCAGCGGTTATCCAGGGTTAGCGGTGGTGGTGATGGCAGGAGCGACAATATTAGCAGTCGTTCTGTTCCGCCTGCTCCGCTCCATCAGCCGTCTGGATCGTATGCCTTGATATATTGTTAAATTGCTGTTTTCATCTGCCAACTCTTATTTATGAAATGCTTCTTTAAAGGTCTAACTGATACAGGAGTTGTCCGTTCTGTCAATCAAGATCATTACTATTGTGATGGGGAAGGGCGATTTTTTATCGTGGCAGATGGAATGGGAGGCTATACGGGCGGTCAAGAAGCAAGTCAGATAGCAACTGCCACCATTGCCAGTTATCTGCTCGACAAGTGGGATAGTTCCGACCCATCCCCAAATCTGCTGGAGGAGGCGTTAAAAAAGGCAAATCAAGCAATCTTGCTCGATCAACAGCAGCATCCAGAACGATCGGATATGGGAACAACCATCGTGGTGGTGATGTTTAGAGAAGATCAACACCGACCCTGGTGTGCTCATATTGGAGATTCTCGCCTCTATCGGTTGCGGGGACATGACCTAGAGCAAATTACTGAAGATCATACTTGGGTGGCCCGTGCTGTGAGTTCGGGCGATCTCAGTCCCGATCTGGCCCGGACTCATCCTTACCGTCACGTATTGTCTCAATGTCTGGGTCGCGATGACTTGGACGAAATCGAAGTCCAATCCCTAGACGTGCAAGCAGGCGATCGCCTACTTCTTTGCAGTGACGGATTGACTGAAGAACTATCTGACCACCAGATTGAGTCTACACTCAAAACCATTCGCGCCTGTGACAAAGCTGTCCAAACTCTGATTGACACCGCCAAAGAGAAGGGCGGACGGGATAATATCACTGTAGTAATTGTGATGATTGACGACAATTCCTATTGAAAATTGTTGCAAATTAGGGAATGATAGGGGTTGTTGACGATCAGTTGATGGTCATAAATATTTATATATGACTAGACGATAGTCTAATGCTACACGCACTTCTTATTAGCAATTAGCAACCATCATCCCGAAAAGACAGAACTAACCTCAGAAACAATCAGTTTCTGGGGTATTTTGTTCGTTATGAGCATCTTTACTCATAACAACTTGCTAAAACTAAATTAGTTGCTGGTATCGAACTATGGTCAATATGTCAAATAATTGTTATATTTTGTAATATGAAGAGCCCAATTGACTCTGGCCATAGGATTAGAGCATCATTTCATTTGGGAGAAAATCATGAATCAGCCTATAGAACTGTCTTTGGAGCAGCAATTTTCCATCCGCTCTTTCCAGAGCCAAGTGCAGAAAATGAGTCGGGAGCAAGCTCAGGAATTCTTAGTCAAGCTCTATGAGCAAATGCTCGTGCGCGAAAATATGTACAAGCAGTTTATCAAGTACGAGTGGGGATTGGAACCTTAGCTCCGAGATAGAGATTAGGGTGATAATGTAGGAGAGTCCGAAATTTACCAAACCCTAAAATTGTAGCTCCTATGTTTAAGCGTGCTTTAATCTCTACGGATTTATCGGACGGTTTGCATCGGCTAGTAGATTTTGTGCCAGCTCTGGCTGCCAGTGGTTTGCAGCAGATTGTTTTCCTGCATACTGTGCCCCTGTGGCAGGAGGGGAGAATCCCCAGGGAAGACACGGAAAAAATACAGAGTGCCAAATCGCGCCTATCAATGGCACAAGTTCCTTCCGGAGTTGATGTTAAAGTTGAGGTCTTCACCTCTAATAAACCCCATGAGGCGATTTTGCAGACCGCCGAAACCTACCAGTCAGATATCATTATCTTGGGTGCTTCTACCCAGAATCTGCTTAACGAAAAGCTGTTTGGTTCTACCAGTGTGACTGTATCTCAGCAAACGGAAACGCCGTTGATGGTGCTGCGCCCCCGGCTGGTCTCTATCTACACCACCGAGGAGCTTTCCCTGCGCTGTCAGCATCTGTTCCGCTATTTGATGATTCCTTACGATGGCAGCGACTCAGCTGATTATTTGGTCCAACAGATTAAGCAATACGCCCAAGACCGCCCGTCGGGACTCTCCCATTGTCTGCTTATCTGGGTAGTTGAGGAGGGAGGGATCAGGGAACTGCGCAAGCATGAAGAATTGCAACTTGCCCACGAAACCCTCGCATCAGTTAAAGCCGATTTGTCACAACTAGACTTGGAGGTAATTGTGGAGGTGCGGCAAGGAGATCCCCTGCCGGAGATTTTTAATGCGGTTCTCGAACATGATATCGCGGCGATCGCCATCACCTCTTTACGGCACAACAAGTTACTGGACTGGTCAGTTCCCAGCTTTAGTAACCAGCTGCTGCGTCGCAGTTGGTATCCGATCGTCTTTTTCCCGCCCCCACGCTGCGCGAAAAATCGCGAGGGTCATCATCGTGGTTAGGAATTGCCGCTATCGGAATCGGAGGAGGAAAAAGAAACTGAATCATCCGATTCCAGTTTAAGTATAATTTGCGGTTGCAGCTTGTCAAGCTCTTGCTTGAGCAGTTCTTTACTCAGGCTAGGTTGGCTCTCTGGCAACAGCTGCCCATCATCCGACGTCTTCCGCGTGCTCTTGTCCTGAAGGACTCGGCACACTCCAGACACCGCCCCGTGATTGTGCAACGCCGAAATTTTTATAGGTCGCAACTTGAGTTATCCTATAATTATCTGCTTCCACAGCATCCACCTATATGGATTTCCCCCAGCAGCATCTCCCGCATCGCACCTGTCACCCTGGGAACGTTACCTGCTATACCATTATAGCGCCAGTAGGCCAAGACTGCAAAGGCGATCGCTTCTTTATATTCGGCATTCAAACCTGCTTCATCTGTTGTTAACACCGGTACTGTCCCCAACTGTTTTTGCAAACGCTGTCGCAGGTAGAGATTGCGGCTACCTCCTCCACACAACAGCACTTCCTCTGGCATTTGCGGTAAATATTCCCGGTAACTCTGGACTATTGATGCTGCTGTCAGTTCTGTCAGAGTTGCTAGTATATCCTCCTGTTTGACTAGATCATTCTTTTTCACATCTGTCAAACATTTCTCTAAGAATTGAGCGCCAAATTCCTCCCTGCCAGTTGATTTTGGGGGTGCTTGTTGAAAAAAGCTGTGTCTTAGCCACTGGTTTACTAGGGGAGTACAGGGTACGCCCCGTGCTGCCCACGCACCATCAGGATCGTATGTTAGGGCGCCACCTGTGAACTGCTGCACTGCTAGGTCTATTAGCATATTACCCGGACCTGTATCCCACCCCCAAACTTTTTCCAACTGCGCCACTGGCCCGGCTGGCAAATAGGTGAGGTTGCCAATGCCACCTATATTTTGGATACAGCGACTAACTGTGGGATTTCCCAATAAATAGGCATCTACTCGCGGTACTAGTGGGGCTCCCTGTCCGCCTGCGGCCAGGTCGGCCTTTCGGAAGTTACTCACTGTCGTTATCCCTGTCTGATGGGCGATCGCCTCTCCTCTCCCTAATTGGATACTATAACCCAATTGGCTGCTTGTGCCGGACTGGCGAGCCGCTGTTTTTCTGGGAGGGCGATGATATATTGTTTGACCGTGGGAACCGAGCAATTCCGCTTTCCCATTCCCTGCTTCCAGGGTTAGGGCTGCGTTCCCGAATGCTTCTGCGATCGAGTCGTCGAGCGCTGCTAATTCTAGCATAGTCATGGCTGCTCCGCCACCTACTGCCAAAATTTTTGCTTTCAAACCTGCTGCATATAGATATGTTTGAGCTGCTATCAGTTCAACTCGTATATTTTCTTCCTGACCTGCAATTTCTACCATTGCGGCATCTATTCCATCCACTGACGTGCCACTTATCAGTCCTATTACTCGCATTATTCCCCAACTCTCAGCTTCCGTTCCTTAGAAAATTCAATAATAACTCGATCCACTTGGCAATCTCTTAATGTCCTTATTGGCCCCTATTAACACCATTTTAGCACCTTTTCGGAGTTTTGTATTTCCCGTGGTATTTATTTCTAATTTTTGGTTTTCACTTAAGGCAATCAAATTGAGACCATAACTGCTTTTCAGTTCTATTTCTGCTAGGGTCTTACCCTCAAATTATGCTGGCACCAATACTTCCACTATGCTATAATCTGTATCTAGTTCCAAACCTTCTAAAATATTTGGTTGCGTGAGGGATCTGGCTATTTCGCAACCCATTTCATGTTCCGGGAAAAATACCAAATTAGCTCCTACTTTTTTGAGCAGTTTTTCATGAATCTTTGAAGATGCTTTTGCTATCACGTAATTCACTCCTTTTTCCTTCAAATTCAACACCGTGATGACACTTTCTTCAAGATAATTGCCTATTGCTACGATCGCGGTATCAAATTCAAAAATTACTGCCTGCTTCAGGGCCAAAGGATCGGTTGAGTCTAATTCTAGCACGTGAGTCGCGATCTCGTCGTTTGCTGCTTTATCCACGCACTTATCATTCGAGTCAACCCCCATTACCTCATATCCCATGCCATACAATGTAGCACAGACTGCTCGACCAAACCTGCCCAAACCAATGACTGCAAACTGCATACTTTCTCGGCGCCGACTGCGGAATAAACTCATAGATGATAAATCCACTGTCTCACCCCTTTTCTATCTTCATACTTAACCGATTAATAAATTTTCCTCTGGGTACCGGACGATCTGAGGTTTTGTGTTTCCCCGAAATACCGCCATCAGCAGCAACACCCCTACTCTCCCCACATACATTGTTCCGATCAATACCAGTTTAGCACCGAGGGGCGCACTTGCTGTAATCCCTGTAGATAGGCCCGTAGTCTCAAAGGCGGACACTACTTCAAAAAAGCTATCTATGAAATTGAAGCCTTGCTCTATTGCTGTTAGGGTAAATAAAGTGGTGGCCAAAATTACCACTAACATAGATCCTACCACGACGCCAACGGCTTTCAGAATTAATGTCGTGGGAATCTGTCGTTTATAGCATATCACTTCTTCCTCTCCTTTGAGTGCTGCTCTGGTACAACTGACCAATATTCTGGATGTGGTGGTTTTAATCCCCCCACCAGTGCTGCCCGGACTCGCCCCGATCGACATCAGGGCTATGGTAATAAATAACGACGTGATCGTCATCTTGCCCATGTCGATCGTGTTGAACCCTGCAGTCCGACTGGTGACCGATTGAAACCACGCTGCCATGAGTTTTTCTCCTAAGTTTAGCTCGCCTAGGGTTTCGGGATTGTTAAATTCTGTTTGGAAAAATGCGATCGCCCCCAATACCAATAGAAATATCGTGGTACTGGTGACCATTTTGAAATGCAAGGAAAAACAACTGCTTCTACGGCGACTGCGGTCTTGACACCATTGATATAGTTCCATTATCGCTTGATATCCCAAACCGCCAAAGATAATTAATAAAGTTATTACCAGGTTCAAAATTGGCGCACTCACATATCCGACCAGACTATCGCTAAATAGACTAAAACCCGCATTATTGAAGGCACTTATGCTATGAAATATTGATAGCCACAGTCCCGGTATAAATCCATAATCTGGTACGAATACTAGCAGCAAACCAAATACTCCAGTCAGCTCAAAAATTAACGTAACGGCAATAATAGATTTGACTAGCTGGCCGACTCCCGCTATTCCTTCTACATCCAGGGATTGTTGTAGGGCTACCTTATCTCGCAAGCCTAATTTTCGCCCTAGCAGCAGCAAGAGAAATGTGTTCGCAGTCATGTACCCCAAGCCGCCAAATTGAAACAGGATGCAAATAAACAGTTGCCCCAAAAAAAGTAATATTGGCTGACATCCACTATGGATAAGCCGGTGACGCATACAGATGATGTAGCGGTAAATAATGCTTTAATTAGGTAATCTAAGGGGCCCGCGATCGCCGCATCCGGATTAATAACAAATGGCATCATTAACAGACCGGTACTTAAGGCGATCGCCCCCAGTAAACTTAAGCAAATAGTTCTCGAAACCGTCATTTTTTAGTTGCTAATTGCTATTTTTTAGTTGTTATTTTTTAATTGTAGGTTGACTGCTGACAATCTCTGACTTCTGAAAGGGCTAAAGCCCAACAACGAACAACTACTCACTACCCACCGCTGACACGATCGCATTTTATTAAATCATAAACTATTGACAAAGAACCATGAATCAGACAAGTTCTGAAGAAATTAAGGAATTTTACGATGCTTCCTCTGGTCTGTAAGAGCGGGTTTGGGGAGAACCTATGCACCACGGCTACTATAGCGAAAGCGGTCGGGAAAGAAAGGACCGGCGTCAGGCCCAAATCGAGAGCCCCATTCTGCCCGGCATTCCTGGACTGAGCAGAGGTCTCCGCTATGGAGATATCAAGCAACGATCGCCACCGTGTTACTGGGAATGGCCATTCCTGCTTGGTTGAAGGCAATGACACGATACTTTAAGGTTTTCTCCTGCTCTTGCCGGAGTAATATAATCGAGGTCGAGGTCGATGTGGCCACCGTATTCCAAATGTCGAATTCCGGATCTAACTTCTCTACCTGATAACCTGCCACTTTTCCGCCATCGGACCGGGATGACCGCTGCCATCTTAACTCGATCGTACCAGGATATAGGCGCACGGCTTGTAATGAACGCGCTGCCCCGGGAATTTATAGGGGAGTTGGGGCGGAACGTCCAGCCCAACCCAGCAGCTTCAGCTTCTCAGAGGATAATTGTGTAACAGCCTCGGCATAACGCAGGTTCTGCTTCATGATCGCAACCAACTTTTTCAGCATATCCTCTTTTTTTTTAAGCGCCTCCTCTACTACGCTCCTGGCAGTAGATAACTCTTGCTGGCTGTTCTTAAATTCCCCCAGGATAGTTTCCATCTCGTTGGGGGGGACTATCGGTGTTGGATAGATCTCGCTGTGGGCGGTGAACCCTCGAATCATGCTTTCTGCTAAAGCTGTGATATTTGCCTCTGAAACGGGAAATCTTGCCATTTTGGCCTCCTGTTTTCTTTATCTCTAGTCTTGTAGAATACACAAAAAATGAAAAATCTGCTCTGCCGACAGGATCTGATCGTGATTTCAGAAGCCATTGACAGCCAGCTTCTAACCATGCTAGTCGATCCACGGACCACAAAGGGAGCAGGGAGAGGTTGGTGCTTATTGGTTGAGTGGTTATCCGCCTTAGCGATAACCGGTCTAGGCTACCAGTCATGGCGCCTTTCCTACCCGCTTCACGTATTGATGCCATCGCTACCATGGGGTAGGTGCTGTCACGAGAGCAGAGTCGGGGTGGAATTTCACCACCATCATCTAAAAGTTATCAGGGCTAATAGTACCCTGCTAGCGGTCCCCCGCCGACTTATCACCGGTGGTTTACACTAAACTCATCGCACACCCACATAGTATATCATAACTCTGGCCAAGGCAGGTTAAGAGTTGGGGGTGAAGACCTAGAATAAATCCATTCCGAGGAGGGTAGTTCAGGCCACAAGAGGTTAGAAATATTGAGTAATCTTGCTCAAATATGTGAAATTGACTTATTCTTGGCAAAAGTAAGCTTAATATGAGAGGGAATTGACCTATTCGCGCCAATAATCTGCTAATTTTTGGCTATAATAGCTATAATAATAGGTCAGAATAGCGCTCTTATAGGTCACAATGAGCTATAATAGGTCAGAATAGATATATTCTCGGTCAGAATATACTTATTTCGGTCGGAATAGCGCTATAATAGGTCGGAATGGATGGGGTCGAGCCGGGAATCGCTTCCCGACCCTCCCTTGAGGAACCGGACTTGCGATTTTCACCGCATCCGGCTACTGGGTACTAGGCCCTTTTCATAGGTAGACTTAATAGGAATTACTTCCGTTAGCCCTTGCCGCCTGTCTTTTCTTCCCTTTCCTGGTTTAGCGAGTGGTTGTTCTGATAACCGTTAGTATCACCATTTTCAAGTCAGTTTTACCAGTTATCCATACCTTATCCTCCACTTGCGTTTCGGATTAGTTCCGTGGCTTTTTAGGATTACTCATTCCAGCAGCTTCCTAGTATCACCGACCCACGTCAGCGCTGGCTACCCAGCATCATCTACATTACTGTAGATGTTATCCCAGGAATTACCCCGGGCATTCGCTTCTTGGGCCATCCCTCCCCCCGTGGCTTGCGCTTAACATCTAACTTGTCCTGATGGACAGCACACGAGAGGTTACTTCGTTCCCTAACAACATTTCGCGATACCTTTAGGTCCACACTATACCCCGGGAGCTATTTGAGTACTATATTAGCCAGAGTCTAAAACTAATACTAGCTACCATTTCCTTTTTAGGCCAGCGCATATAGCCTTATTTCGCTGGTTCCTTATAACGAGGCTTGCACATGTTTGCCTGCTCTAACCTTGGATATCTTTTTTAGCGGCGTCACCGGCTTAGGCTGCCAGTTATCCTACATTTGAGTCCTCGCTTAGCACCACGATAATGTCGCTTCGTAGCACCGAGGACCGGTGTCACCCCCGTATTTGGGGGGAGGGGAATTTAACCCCCATGCGGTCAGAGTTCCCGGCTAATGAAACCGGGCTAGCGTTCCGTGTTTGACCACGTTAGGCTAGAACGAATCGCACAGACTTATTATAGGTCAGAATAGCGCTCTTCTGGATCAGAATCGATTTATTCAAAGTCTTCACCCCCAACCCCTAACTTTCCACCAAGCCGTGTATCCTAGGTAAAGAAGACCAACCCCTAAAAAATCTATCCCTTACAGAAGATATTATGGCTACATTTAACGTAGATACACCAGCAGAACTATCCGATGCCATTACCAATTCCGCGAATAACGGTCAGGCAGATACCATTAACATCACGGGAGATATTACCCTGACCGGGTTGCTACCCCTTATTGAAGAAGACGTCCAACTCACGATAAATGGGAACGACAACACCATTGATGGCAACGACCAATACCGGCTGTTTTTTGTCAGAAGCGGTACAGTCAATTTCAATGACCTGACCAATTTGGAGTCTCTCCGGCTGGACGGCAACCAACTGACTGGCAGCATCCCGACGGAGTTAGGGAACACCCTCATTGGTGGCTCGAGAAAGGATCACCTCTATGGTGCCCTGTTTGTCTTTAACGGGACCGTCAGAATGACAAACTCTCAGTATAGCATAAAAAATAATTTTATGTATCAGAGACGAAAAAAACCTAAATATCCGTAAAGTCTAAGTAGGTAATCCATATTTGTTAAGATTTTTTAAATAGGTCGCAACTTGAGTTATGATAGACCTAGGTGCGACTCGTTCCGGCGTAAGTCAGAAATATGACGATAGTCGGGCTAGTATTACACCAGCACCTCTACAGAAAAATACAAGAGAAACCAAAAAATGAAGCATAATACCAATGCCAACACCATGGTAGTAGTGGATGCCTCCCTAGAAAACTACCAGCAGCTTATAGACGGCATCCGGCCTGGGGCCAAATCTTTCCTCTTAGACCTTCGGTCCGATGGCATCAAACAGATCGGCGAACTTCTCCGACAGCATCAAGAAACAGAGGTTCTGCACCTACTTTCCCACGGCAGCCCTGGCTGTCTGTATCTGGAAAACTCCCAACTGAGTTTGGATGGGGTCGAGCCGGGAATCGCTTCCCGACCCTCCCTTGAGGAACCGGACTTGCGATTTTCACCGCATCCGGCTACTGGGTACTAGGCCCTTTTCATAGGTAGACTTAATAGGAATTACTTCCGTTAGCCCTTGCCGCCTGTCTTTTCTTCCCTTTCCTGGTTTAGCGAGTGGTTGTTCTGATAACCGTTAGTATCACCATTTTCAAGTCAGTTTTACCAGTTATCCATACCTTATCCTCCACTTGCGTTTCGGATTAGTTCCGTGGCTTTTTAGGATTACTCATTCCAGCAGCTTCCTAGTATCACCGACCCACGTCAGCGCTGGCTACCCAGCATCATCTACATTACTGTAGATGTTATCCCAGGAATTACCCCGGGCATTCGCTTCTTGGGCCATCCCTCCCCCCGTGGCTTGCGCTTAACATCTAACTTGTCCTGATGGACAGCACACGAGAGGTTACTTCGTTCCCTAACAACATTTCGCGATACCTTTAGGTCCACACTATACCCCGGGAGCTATTTGAGTACTATATTAGCCAGAGTCTAAAACTAATACTAGCTACCATTTCCTTTTTAGGCCAGCGCATATAGCCTTATTTCGCTGGTTCCTTATAACGAGGCTTGCACATGTTTGCCTGCTCTAACCTTGGATATCTTTCCTAGCGGCGTCACCGGCTTAGGCTGCCAGTTATCCTACATTTGAGTCCTCGCTTAGCACCACGATGATGTCGCTTCGTAGCACCGAGGACCGGTGTCACCCCCGTACCTGGGGGGAGGGGAATTTAACCCCCATGCGGTCAGAGTTCCCGGCTAATGAAACCGGGCTAGCGTTCCGTGTTTGACCACGTTAGGCTAGAACGAATCGCACAGATCCTCTAGGAGATTACGCCTCTACCCTGCAGAAGTGGAAGGTAAAACAACTCCTACTCTACGGCTGTAACGTCGCCGCCGGAGATGCAGGAGAGGAGTTGATGACTAAGCTACAGGCCCTGACCGGGGCATCCCTCGCCGCCTCTACTACCCCGGACAGGGGCAGCAGCCCGGGGCGGAAATTGGAAGTTGGAGTGGCGAACTCCGGGGATGAAAACTCCCTTAGCATTGTCCGCAGAAGCTCAGATGGCCTATGGGGGCATATTGATCTCCCAGCAGGAGTATCAGGCCTTAAGGGCTCTCTATCAAAGCACCAATGGAACTTCTTGGAGTAACAATACAGGCTGGCGGGACTGGAATTTCAACAGCGCAATTCCCCCCGAAGCTTCTGTTGTTAATGGTTGGCGTGGGGTGACGGTAGCTAGCAACAGGGTGATAAGGCTCACCCTAAACTCCAACCAACTGACTGGCAGCATCCCGACTGAGTTAGGGAATCTTTCCAATTTGGATGATCTCTTGCTGTCCTTCAACCAACTGACTGGCAGCATCCCGACTGAGTTAGAAAATCTTTCCAATTTGATTCGTCTCTTGCTGCACTCCAACCAACTGACTGGCAGCATCCCGACGGGGTTAGGGAATCTTTCCAATTTGGAGGATCTCTGGCTGTACTCCAACCAACTGACTGGCAGCATCCCGACGGAGTTAGGGAATCTTTCCAATTTGGAGGATCTCTGGCTGTACTCCAACCAACTGACTGGCAGCATCCCGACGGAGTTAGGGAATCTTTCCAATTTGATTCGTCTCTTGCTGCACTCCAACCAACTGACTGGCAGCATCCCGACGGAGTTAGGGAATCTTTCCAATTTGATTCGTCTCTTGCTGCACTCCAACCAACTGACTGGCAGCATCCCGACTGAGTTAGGGAATCTTTCCAATTTGGAGGATCTCCAGCTGTTCTCCAACCAACTGACTGGCAGCATCCCGACGGAGTTAGGGAATCTTTCCAATTTGCTATCTCTCTTTCTGGAAGAGAACCAACTGACTGGCAGCATCCCGACTGAGTTAGGGAATCTTTCCAGGTTGCGATTTCTCCGGCTGTACTCCAACCAACTGACTGGCAGCATCCCGACTGAGTTAGGGAATCTTTCCAATTTGGAGTTTCTCCAGCTGTCCGACAACCAACTGACTGGCAGCATCCCCCAAGAGGTTCTAGATTTGAGGGTCTTAAAGCGATTGGAAAACCCCCCTTATGTTTTAACCGAGATTCCCGACGTCCAACTCTTGCTAGGTAATAACCTCAACATAGACATTAGCGCAAATTTCGGCGACATCAATAACAACATCGACAATTACACAGCTACCGGTTTACCAGGGGGCGTAACGATCAACAGTCGGGGAGTTATCAGCGGTACCCCTACTACCGCAGACACCTTTACCGTGACGGTAGCCGCCATCGACGGAGCGAGAAATCGAGGGACAGATACCTTTGACATTGTTATAGAGAACTCCCCTCCTACCGATCTAGAACTCAGCAACAGCAGCATTGATTCTAACTCTCCATTGGGTGCAGTCGTAGGGACTTTCTCTACTACCGACCCCAACGAGGGAGATAGCTTTACCTACATGCTTGTCTCCGGCAACAATGCCTTTACTATAGTAGGGGACCAACTGCTAACTAACAGTTCTTTGGACTTTGAGACTCAGTCCAGTTACAGCATCCGCGTCCAGACTACTGATGCTGGTGGGCTTAGTTACTCGGAGGCTTTTACTATTAATGTCAACAATGTCAACTCCTCTCCTACCGACCTAGTCCTTAGCAGCAGCAGCATTGATTCTAACTCCCCTGATAATGCAGTCGTAGGGACTTTCTCAACTACCGATCCTGACTCTTCCGATACCTTTACCTACCAGTTAGTCGGAGGCGCTAGTGCCGATGATAACGACGCCTTCACCATAGAAGGGAACTCACTGCAAATTAACAGTTCCCCTGACTTTGAGAGAAAATCGAGTTACAGCATCGGCGTCCAGACTACTGACTCTACTGGGAACAGTTACTCAGAAGCCTTGACTATTAGCGTCAACGATGTCGGCGAGTCTCCTACCGACCTAGTCCTTAGCAGCAGCAGCATTGATTCTAACTCTCCATTGGGTGCAGTTGTGGGGACTTTGTCTACTACTGACCCCGACGAGGGAGATAGCTTTACCTACATGCTTGGATCGGGCAACAATGCCTTTACTATAGTAGGGGACCAACTGCTAACTAACAGTTCTTTGGACTTTGAGACTCAGTCCAGTTACAGCCTCCGCGTCCAGACTACTGACTCTGCTAGTAATAGTTTTGAGGAGGTCTTGACTATTAATGTCAACGATGTCGGCGAGTCTCCTACCGACCTAGTCCTTAGCAGCAGCAGCATTGATTCTAACTCCCCTGATAATGCAGTCGTAGGGACTTTCTCAACTACCGATCCTGACTCTTCCGATACCTTTACCTACCAGTTAGTCGGAGGCGCTAGTGCCGATGATAACGACGCCTTCACCATAGAAGGGAACTCACTGCAAATTAACAGTTCCCCTGACTTTGAGAGAAAATCGAGTTACAGCATCGGCGTCCAGACTACTGACTCTACTGGGAACAGTTACTCAGAAGCCTTGACTATTAGCGTCAACGATGTCGGCGAGTCTCCTACCGACCTAGTCCTTAGCAGCAGCAGCATTGATTCTAACTCTCCATTGGGTGCAGTTGTGGGGACTTTGTCTACTACTGACCCCGACGAGGGAGATAGCTTTACCTACATGCTTGGATCGGGCAACAATGCCTTTACTATAGTAACTCAAGTTGCGACCTATAAAAATTGGATACAAAAAGCTATGATAAAGAGAATTATTTTCAACTCTAATCCCTTAGATGTAACAGCATGAATTGACTTGGGAAACAAATTGGTGATTCGACTAAAACAGGTTTTAACTTGTTTTCTTGTTACTTTTTGTATATATTCAAAACAAGAATATTCTTTTCTTTTTGAGTTCTTTTTTCGCAAAGGTTTTAACATTATACTTGACGACTCTTTTAGTAAATCCTCTAATTGATAATCATTATAAGCTTTATCTCCATAAACTATTGAATTTGATGGTAAGTCAAAGCCAAAAGATTGCAAAACTTTAACATCATTATAACTACCAGGATCTAGATAAAATTCTATTGGCTTTCCATTTTTGTTTACCAACATATGAACTCTTAATCCATAAAAATAACGTTTTTTACTGGCAATATACCCTCGATATTCTTCCTTGTTATAAATTTGGCATCTATCAATCCTAATATTATCACATACTGGCACCGGGAAACTATCAAGAATATATTCTTGACCCGGATTGAGCTCTTTAAATGTTTGAGCTATAACTTGGAAGAAAAACATCCAAATTGGTTTGTCAATATTGTGTAATCGACGATTGAACCTACTTTTACTTAACAAATTTTTTATATACTTGTGTTGGACCATAAATTGACAAGAGCGATCGTGGTGTCCTCCGAAAAAATATGCAGCAACTAATCCGACTGTCATCACTTCGGCATTGTTCATTTTTACTTGTGGATCTTCTTTTATATTTAACGCTTTTAGTAGCTCGTCACAAAGAACAAAAATTGTTGTAATCATATCTTCCATCATCTACATCCCCCAGCAATTAACTATTATTTTAGTACATTATAACCTATAAACAGCCAACCCGCCGTGTAGCACAAAAAAAATATAATTTTGTATCAAAAGCTACGAAATATCCCAAATATCTGTAAAGTCTAAGTGGGTAATTCATATTTTTTTTAATAGGTCGCAACTTAGGTTATAGTAGGGGACCAACTGCTAACTAACAGTTCTTTGGACTTTGAGACTCAGTCCAGTTACAGCCTCCGCGTCCAGACTACTGACTCTGCTAGTAATAGTTTTGAGGAGGTCTTGACTATTAATGTCAACGATGTCGGCGAGTCTCCTACCGACCTAGTCCTTAGCAGCAGCAGCATTGATTCTAACTCCCCTGATAATGCAGTCGTAGGGACTTTCTCAACTACCGATCCTGACTCTTCCGATACCTTTACCTACCAGTTAGTTGGAGGCGCTGGTGCCGATGATAACGACGCCTTCACCATAGAAGGGAACTCACTGCAAATTAACAGTTCCCCTGACTTTGAGAGAAAATCGAGTTACAGCATCGGCGTCCAGACTACTGACTCTACTGGGAACAGTTACTCAGAAGCCTTGACTATTAGCGTCAACGATGTCGGCGAGTCTCCTACCGACCTAGTCCTTAGCAGCAGCAGCATTGATTCTAACTCTCCATTGGGTGCAGTTGTGGGGACTTTGTCTACTACTGACCCCGACGAGGGAGATAGCTTTACCTACATGCTTGGATCGGGCAACAATGCCTTTACTATAGTAGGGGACCAACTGCTAACTAACAGTTCTTTGGACTTTGAGACTCAGTCCAGTTACAGCCTCCGCGTCCAGACTACTGACTCTGCTAGTAATAGTTTTGAGGAGGTCTTGACTATTAATGTCAACGATGTCGGCGAGTCTCCTACCGACCTAGTCCTTAGCAGCAGCAGCATTGATTCTAACTCCCCTGATAATGCAGTCGTAGGGACTTTCTCAACTACCGATCCTGACTCTTCCGATACCTTTACCTACCAGTTAGTCGGAGGCGCTGATGCCGATGATAACGACGCCTTCACCATAGAAGGGAACTCACTGCAAATTAACAGTTCCCCTGACTTTGAGACCCAGTCCAGTTACAGCATCCGCGTCCAGACTACTGATGCTGGTGGGCTTAGTTACTCGGAGGCTTTTACTATTAATGTCAACAATGTCAACGAGTCTTCTACCGACCTTAACTTCAGCAATACTCGTCAATCCCTAACTCTCAACCCCCAACCCCTAACTTTATCACTCTTTGAGAAGGAGGAGGAGGACACTCTGATCGGCAGGGAGGGAAGAGATCGCGTCTACGGAAACCATGGAAGAGATCGCGTCTACGGAAACCATGGAAGCGATCGTCTCTACGAAGGATCAGAGGCCAATATTTTTGTTCTGGAGTCGGACATGATGGGTACTATCATAGACTTTGAAGATTATACGGACGGGGCTGAACGCGATCGGGCTGGACGCGATTTTTCCGGAACGGTAGATTTGGCTCACGTCTATCAGGGCCTAGATACCTTGATTAACTTTGAAAGGGACACCCTGGTCACCCTACAGGGGATTTCAAAGATTTACGTGAGCGATCAGAATAGCACTCCTCTCCTACCGACCTAGAGCTCAGCACCGCAGCATTGTCGTATTCGTGGGGACTTTCTGGCAGGTTATAGTAGTCAAAGGCGAGCAAGGCGAGGTTAGGCCATAAGCCATAAGCCATAAGCCATAAGCCCCAAACCCAAGGCCCCCCAAAAAAACTTCAAGAGAACACTTGACAGTCAGAAAGGAAATGGGTTATGGTAGTCAAACGCGAGCAAGGCGAGGTTAGGCCATAAGCCATAAGCCATAAGCCATAAGCCCCAAACCCAAGGCCCCCCAAAAAAACTTCAATAAAACACTTGACAGTCAGAAAGGAAATGGGTTATGGTAACCTAAGTTGCGACCTATTAAAAAAAATATGAATTACCCACTTAGACTTTACAGATATTTGGGATATTTCGTAGCTTTTGATACAAAATTATATTTTTTTTGTGCTAGACGGCGGGTTGGCTGTTTATAGGTTATAATGTACTAAAATAATAGTTAATTGCTGGGGGATGTAGATGATGGAAGATATGATTACAACAATTTTTGTTCTTTGTGACGAGCTACTAAAAGCGTTAAATATAAAAGAAGATCCACAAGTAAAAATGAACAATGCCGAAGTGATGACAGTCGGATTAGTTGCTGCATATTTTTTCGGAGGACACCACGATCGCTCTTGTCAATTTATGGTCGAACACAAGTATATAAAAAATCTGTTAAGTAAAAGTAGGTTCAATCGTCGATTACACAATATTGAGGAACCAATTTGGATGTTTTTCTTCCAAGTTATAGCTCAAACATTTAAAGAGCTCAATCCGGGTCAAGAATATATTCTTGATAGTTTCCCGGTGCCAGTATGTGATAATATTAGGATTGATAGATGCCAAATTTATAACAAGGAAGAATATCGAGGGTATATTGCCAGTAAAAACGTTATTTTTATGGATTAAGAGTTCATATGTTGGTAAACAAAAATGGAAAGCCAATAGAATTTTATCTAGATCCTGGTAGTTATAATGATGTTAAAGTTTTGCAATCTTTTGGCTTTGACTTACCATCAAATTCAATAGTTTATGGAGATAAAGCTTATAATGATTATCAATTAGAGGATTTACTAAAAGAGTCGTCAAGTATAATGTTAAAACCTTTGCGAAAAAAGAACTCAAAAAGAAAAGAATATTCTTGTTTTGAATATATACAAAAAGTAACAAGAAAACAAGTTGAAACCTGTTTTAGTCGAATCACCAATTTGTTTCCCAAGTCAATTCATGCTGTTACATATAAGGGATTAGAGTTGAAAATAATTCTCTTTATAATAGCTTTTTGTATCCAATTTTTATAGGTCGCAACTTGAGTTATGGTAGGAAAACGCGAGCAAGGCGAGGTTAGGCCATAAGCCATAAGCCATAAGCCCAAGGCCTTAAGCCCCAGGAGAGAAAATAGAGTAAATGGTTAAACTACTTGCTGTCCCTATTCATTTAGATGCACTATATTTACCTAAGGCGAAGTATGTCACGGGGCCAATGGCGGACTTTACCCGTTTGCCATACTTCGATGCGGAACTAGGGCGTGATATTAATCCAGAAACTCCTTATTTAAGTGAGGCGATTCTGTCCAGCCGTTTCAAGACCAGCAGTTGCGCCTGAAAACGGGAATACACCTGCACTGGGCACTGCCGGATGCTTTAACGCGAGCTGGTCATCAGAATAATGTCACGATTTTTCCGGCAGTGCCCAATCGCTGGCTTGTCACCCGGAGTCGCGGGGGCTCTAATGAAAAGCAGTGGGTTGTGGAAAGTGATTTTCTGTCTACAGAAAACCCAGGTAGTGTCAATTATCCTTACATTCCCGCCCAAATGGAGACTATCCAGTCTGGGCGTCCCTTCCGTTACTTGGGGCGGAACTTGCCCCTTGAGGCATGGCAGCCTACAACCAGCACAACAGATGGCAGCTATTTGACCTTACTGACAGCAGTGGGTTATGGCGAACCGACTTTTGCAGCTTTTTACCCCAACTGTCATAGTGTATTTGGTTTCTATGATTCATAGTGTATTTGGTTTCTATGATGCGGATTACGATGGCCAAGCCCCATCCACAGACCTACGCTACGATATTGTTGGCTGGTATGCTTCTCAGGATAGCGACGAACTCTATAAACAGAGCCAGGGTTGGGCTTCTGGGGAATGGTCAACTTCGATCAAAGAGAGTTTTGGTTGGACAGTAGATGACGCATCTGCGGCGGGACCGGCACCTCAGAGAATGCTCTGCTATGCACAAATCACATTTGCTTCTTCATCCGATACAAGTCACCCAAATCTAGCTTCGGCAGACACGGGGGTCAGTGTTGGGAATACGGCAACAGAAGCCCTAGCAGCGCACCTGGGCAGTCTTAATATCGATCGGGTGGGGATGTCACGGGACGATCTGGAAGATTTGCTAGAGGCATTGCAGTTGGCAGACCACTTGGAGCAACAACGCTTGGATGTAGGACCAAAGTTTAAGGAAGGCCGACACACAAATACGTTCCGCGCTCTGATTCCTGGGAAGCTATGGACTGTTCGACGAGAAGGGGATAATTCTGAAGGCGCTGATGTGGCTCGGGCTCAAGGAGAAGCTAATTTACCTGCCGGTTTAGCCGCAGCTTTAGATCGACTCAACAGTCTTCAGTCTGACTACGATCGCGCTCAACAAGAATTAGAAGATCGACGCACTCAGACCTTTGTCGATTGGTATAAATACATGGTGTGCGTCTATCCCCCGGAGATCAGTCGCGAAAGCTATCCGGATATTGATGAAGTCAAGTACTTCATTGAGGAAAAAGACATCAGGCCATTACGAGATTTGGAGGCAAGAACCGGGACGTTTGTTGTTGATGATTCTGGTAGCGTTCTTCAACCCCAGGATGCTGGTGATACCCTTGCCCATCGGCTGAAACAAGCCCTGGAAACAGTAAAACAGCTACTGACGAGCAATGCTGCAGCCAACCTGGTTCTTCAACCCCTCGGGCCCCCTCGTTATTATCTGCCCGAGGAACCGGTGGTGCTCTTAACTGGTAGCGCGGCGACACCGGGCGATCGCCACGGTCAAGATGGTCGGCTGCATCCAGAGGGATTGCTGGAATGCCTGGTAACGGAAATACCAAGTGACTTAGGCAGCAAACAGACGGTCGAAACAGCCCGAGGGCAGATTGTCTCCCTGTTTTCCAGCCTATCTAACAGCATTGGGATAAATGTCTGGCAGCATCAACCATGGCATCCCATCCTCTTGCAGTGGGAAGTAGAATTTTTCCCTACCCGGGATGGCAATAATCTCGATCCCAGCAATAGAACTTACGCTCCTCAATTTATGCAGCAAAATTATCAATTTGCTGAAAAGGTGGGCGTACAATACAAAGACGCAGTCATTTGGTTCTTATTAGACGCGGCCCTTTCTGCCGCCGGACTCAGCCTTGATCTTGAGGGACTCTCCGTGGGTTCTCCTCTGAGCAAATTCGATCCGAAATTTGACCTGCGCGGCTTGGGCATTGATTACAAGAGCGGCCCCATCGAAATTGACGGTGCTTTCCTCAGAGGCCAAATCACCTTCGAGGGTAAAGAATACGACGACTACAGCGGCACGGTCACCATCCGCACCGAACCCCTGACCCTGGCGGCCATTGGCTCCTATGTCCAGCTTCCAGTCGGCCCCTCTATGTTTGTCTACGCGGTACTGGATTATCCCATCGGCGGCCCCGCCTTTTTCTTCATCACAGGACTGGCAGCCGGGTTTGGTTACAACCGCCAGCTCCACGTTCCCCCCATTGATGGCATTCAAAGCTTCCCGCTGGTGCAGGAAGCGATGGGAGGCCTAACCGGAATCCCCAATCTGGCTGATGAACTTGCTAAGTTACAGGAATATATCCCGCCATCTGTAGGAAATTACTTCTTAGCCATTGGCATCCGCTTCAGCAGCTTTAAGATGATCGACTCCTTTGTGCTAGTGTCGGCAACCTTCGGTCATCGTTTTGAGTTGGATGTGTTGGGGCTATCGACCCTGGTGCTTCCCGTGCCAGAAAAAGGTGAAACAGTGACGCCGATCGCAGAAGTGCAATTAGCCCTGCGGGCTGCCTTTATCCCCGATGAAAGGTTTTTGGGCATCAGCGCCCAACTCACGAGCAATTCCTTCCTGCTCGATCGCAAGTGTCATTTAACCGGTGGGTTTGCCTTCTACAGTTGGTTTGCTGGGGAACATAGTGGAGATTTCATTATCACGGTGGGTGGCTATCACCCCCACTTCTCCCGGCCCAGCCACTATCCCACCGTGCCCCGCCTCGGCTTCAATTGGCAGGTAAATTCCCATCTCAACTTCAAGGGTAGTGCTTACTATGCCCTGGCGTCCTCAGCCCTGATGGCGGGCTGCAACTTCAGCGCTACCTGGGAAGATGGCAGCTTAAAAGCATGGTTCGATGCGGGAATCGATTTCCTCATTAGTTGGAAACCCTACCACTACGAAGCAGATTTCCACATCAGTATCGGCGCATCCTATACCTTCTGGTTATTTGGCACCCACCACATCACCGTTAGTGTGGGTGCAGATGTGAGCATTTGGGGTCCAGAATTCGCAGGCAGGGCTCACATCCATTTGTGGATTATTTCCTTTACCATCTCCTTTGGTGCTAGCGATCGCAACCAGATCAATCCCATTCCCTGGACTCAATTCCGCGACTCCTTCCTACCAGAGGACGATAAGATTTGCACCATTAATCTGAAAGCAGGGCTGATCGATCGGAAAGCTGCAGATAGTAACGATGAAGAGGAGACCGATGGCGAGAACCTGGGTATTGTCAATCCCAAAACCCTATGCTTGACCACCGACTCGGCGATTCCCCTGCAAACGGTCTCTCTGGAAAGCCAAAATCTAGACCATACTGGAGCCATAACGAGCTTCAATATCGGCACCATGCAGCTGAGTAATGGTCAGATTATTTCCACCCAACGCATCATCATCACCCGCGACGACAACCCAGTGGAAGCAGACTTTGACTTCCAACCCCTGACCAAAAATGTACCAGCGGCTCTATGGGGGTCTCGACTCAAACCCTCCTTGCAAGGTGAACAGATGGTTCCCAACCTATTAACCGGTTACGAAATCCACGATCGACGACCCGCCGAAGCCCCTCACGCTGCCCCCATTAGCTACGCAACACTCCAGCAAGCAGCCACCCTCGATCGTGAAGACAATGCCTTCCGTTGGTTTCAACTGACTCCCTTTGTGGCCCAAGCTTTAGATGACAAAGCAGCTCGACAGGAGATCGACAATACCCTCAACAACAACAATGTTGCCAGCAAACGAGCCGCCATTACCAACGCTTTATTCGACAACATCAGTCTTGACCTTAATGATTTCAAGGCAGATGACTTTCTCAGTGCTCCCCAAGTCAATTAATTAACAACCAGAGCGGTAATCTAGCTATGCCAAATTCTTCTACATCAGCCCCGCCAACACCTGAAAGCCTAGTATTTGCAGCCTATCACCAGCTCCCGATCGCGATTGGCGACTATAACGTCAAGGTAGAACATACATTCCACACAACCGATAATACAACGATTCCGTCCCAGACCTTCGCGGCAACGCGGCGGTTTCGGGTCGAGGGGGAGCGCTTTCAACTCAAGCCTGACGATCTCCAGGCCGTTTTTCCCCCTCAGGGCAGCCTAGGGGACCACAGCAACGTCCTCCCTCACATCATCTTGACCCATAGCACCTTGCCCTGGGAGCGCAGCCCTGCGGTGTCCCCGGAAAGCAGTGATGATTTGTTCCCTTGGCTGTTACTACTGGTCTTTAGTGAAGCAGAAAAGCCAAAAACAAAGACGATTACCTTAGGAGAATTATCGAACCAAGGCCCAAAGTTTCCAGTGGTGTCTCTGCATGGTTATCGAAAAGCTAGCGATCCCGTGAACGTCATTGATGTTAAGCGTCAGGTTCTAGAACCCCTATTGCCGACACTGGATGACTTAAAGATGTTGGCTCATGTCCGTCGTCTGGATTTTAGCGCACAAGATCAACAAGGCATGAGCCGTACTGACTTGCATGAGAGTGAGCGTGCTGTTATTCTTGCCAATCGATTACCAGCACCAGGGGCAACGACTACCGTTCATCTAGTTTCCGTCGAAGGGCGCTATAACACTACGGGATTCAACTTTGATAATGCTGGCCCCAATGATGAAATTCGCCTCGTGAGCCTGACTAGCTGGCGCTTTGCCTGCATCAGCAGCGATCAGACCTTTGCCGAGATGATTAAGGGACTTGAAAAGGATCATCGCTCCTTCCGCTTACCCAACAATCCCAATAATGATGTAGAAAACTTCCTCAAAGAAGGCTTTGTACCCGTTCGCCATGGCCTACGCCAGGGGGGCAAAACCCTCTCCTGGTATCGAGGACCTTTTGCGACTGGAACCGTTAACGACAACCTGACAGTACCCGTCCATACCTCTGATGCACTGTTGCGTTATTACCAAGATGTTGGTATGTTTGACGTCGGTTATGCATCAGCCTGGGAGTTGGGGCGGCTAATGGCCTTACAAAGTCCAACCTTCTCTGCTAATCTTTACGAATGGAAGCGCCTGCGAGACCAGCAAGATAAGTGCAACCAACGGTCAGAACAAGGGGATCACCCCCTGGAAAAGCCTGATGTGAAAACGGATATGCCAGAATCAGTAAGAACCTGGCTAGAGCAGTTAAGCTATCTTGAAGGGGTGCCGTTCAAATATCTCGTCCCGGATGAACGGTTGTTGCCCAAGGAATCGATTCGCTTTTTCCAGGTCGATGGAAAATGGATCCGTTGCTTGCTGGATGGAGCCTACAGTATTGGGCGGATTACCGAGGCTGATTTCGAGTATGATGAAAATACACCACTGTCTATTCCATATACCCATGCCACCGGTATTCTAATTCGCTCCGATCTAGTCTCGGGTTATCCTGGTTTACTGATTGATGCCTACAGCGACGATGGGAACACTCACTTAACAGAATTGAGGCGACAATACTTGTCCAAAAATATTTTATTGTGTATTTTTGAGGGCGATATATACCGTCTTGATATTCACCAAAAGCCAGAGATGTTGCACTTTGCGCTGGAGCTGCCAGGTAATAATCAGTACCAAAAGAAACTACGCAATTCTCAAGCTACCATCTCTGGTAACTTGCCAGCAACAAGAATTGTTCCTATCTCCGAGCTTAAGGAGAAAATGATACATAGCCTAAATATAGAGAATAGCGAATTTAATTCAGGGCGCTTTGCCTTGGAAATGATCGAATCGGCTGAAAAAGTAAGCTTTTATCGAGGGGGAACGTGAGTTCGACGGACTGGACCTGACGGGGTGACAAGCTTGTCAAAAGCCCCTCCAGTAAGCTATCACACCATTACAGCATTAAATGGGAGCATCTCACTTTTACTGTGGGCATATTCACCAGTAACTCAGAAACCCGGTATGAGCAAAAAACCGGGTTTATTAATTTTTGCATTGAGACGATCCCATCTATGTTAGCTGACCGAGATGCTTGAGTATTCTCAGGACGTTATACAAATCATTCTCCCGTTTTTTCAGCAGGTCAAAGGGATCTGAGGTGGCATACTGAGAAGGGTTGTCTTGAACTAATTTAAGGAAAAGGAAACTACCGCCATTGGTAATCATGCCAAAACTAGGTTTTTCCGGGTGATGGTTAGCTAGCATATAAGATAAAATTTGTGCAATACCTGCACCCAAAGAGTAAGATGCCCGTTTTGACTCAATCACAGTCACCCACAACTGCTCCTTTAGGACTAAGACATCAATCTTCCCCTCGACAATCCTGCCGTCATCCTCTCCCTCTAATGTTACCGTATTTTCATGCTTTATTGGAAAGGGTGAGAGAAAAAAGTCAGCGAAAAATAGCAAGGGAGCAATTACTGCCATCTTGATGTTCCAGCAAGAGAGGGTGTCTGAGTAGGTTAAAGTAACCCGCTTTCACCTTGTCTAACATTTGCTTCTCCGTGTCCGCGATCTCGGGTAAGTTGGTTTGCCATTCGGGGAAAAAATGCTCCTCCTCAACTTCCACAAGGTTAAATCTTGCTTCTAATTCATCAATGGGAATGACTGAGGCTGATATTTTGTTAACCATGAGCGTAAACAAGTACAGGTTTGATCGTCAATACCTTGACGATTACTTCTAGTTTAGCATAATAGCCCGGGGAAATGCAAGTTTCATGAAAAGTGATCGAGAAGATATCTATAACTCATCTAAAGAGTCGTCAACCGGGTTTATATTGTCAAATCATTGATTGCTAGTTAATATGTGGAGTAGAAACCTGGTTTCTGGCTTCTACTCGATATCCTAGGCTGACTATAATAGGTTAAAATGAGACTGTAGCTTTAATCGCAAGGGCAAGCAATGGTTAGATCGATCGCCCCAACGGGCCTAAGCTGGGAGGAGTTCGTTGCTGAGTATGGAGATAACGAACGCTACGAACTCATTGATGGAGAACTGATTGATATGGAACCGACCGGTCCACACGAACAGGTAGCTGCACTTGTCAGCCGCAAGCTCAACGTCGAGATCGATCGAGGCGACCTACCTTATTTTATCCCCCATCGCTGTTTAATTAGACCTTTAGGAATCGCTAGCGCTTTCAGACCAGATGTCGTTGTATTGGACTCGGAAGCACTTGTTTCCGAACCCCTTTGGAATCGCGAACCAGTGGTGACAATGGGGGGTGCTACGGCGAAACTTGTGGTGGAAGTGGTCAGCACGAATTGGCAAAATGATTATGCTCGCAAATATGAAGATTACGAAGCATTAGGGATTGCCGAATACTGGATTGTTGATTATTTAGGTCTTGGCGGGAAATACTACATTGGCAGTCCCAAGCAACCTGCCATTACGATTTGTAATTTAGTTGATGGCGAATATCAAAAGATGATGTTGCGTAGTGGGAATTTCATCCAATCTTTGCTGTTTCCAGACTTGAAGCTATCTGCAGATAAATTATTTGCTTTTGGTGGGGTATAATTATTAAACATGAGCAGTTAAAAACCGACAAGGTTAGGAAACCCAACCCGATGGACACAGATATTGGTTGGGTTTCATGCCTCAACCCCCACCTACAAATAACAACTAGCAACGGAAAAAGATAATATGGCATACAGCGAATTTACGACGATCGCCAAAGCGAGAGAAACTTTCAATCTTACCGTTGAGGAAATGACTCACCTGTTTACTGACATAGAACCGATCGCACCCAGCGACTACCTGAAAATGACTCTGGATGAGAATTTACCTCTCGCTAACGCTATTAACACGGAAAAGGCCCGATCGGAGTTGATTATTACTCCGGTTTTACTAGAGGTGAGACGGATATTCAACTTCCAAATAGGTTTTTTTTCGGGGACTGACTTTAATGTGGAAGCGCAAGTGGGACTGAATGGATACTGCGATTATATCCTCACGGCATCCAGGGAAATGTATGAAATCAAAACTCCAGTTATCACATTGGTAGAAGGCAAGAATGAAAACATTAAAGGAGGACTGGGACAATGTATGGCGAAAATGGTAGCTGCTCAAAGATTTAATCAACAGCATGATGAGGAAGTCCCAGCTATATATGGTGCAGTCACAACGGGTACTAATTGGAAGTTTCTCAAATTGAGCGCCCAAATAATTGCGATCGATCTGAGCGATTATTATATTAAAGAGGTGGACAAGATTTTGGGGATTTTAGCAACTCCTTTGCGGGAGGTGATTGATGGGCGATCGCCTGGGAGCAATGTAGGGGTACAACATCAACAGATTATCGGTTGATGTTGTGCCCAGATAACTCGCGTTTTTGGACGATAGCTGATTGCTATCTCTTGTCAGCATTTTGCTCCAACCAACTCACCAAATCTGCCTCACTTTCAAAATCCAACAGAGCCTCGCCTAAATTCTCCGCTAATTCAATTGGCAACTGGCCGAAAAGCAAAGAACCCATGTTATAATAGTAAATAAACATGTGGGAGAATCACTATGTCAACCTACAACACTGCAGAAGAGTTTGTAACTGCAATACGCTCTTTATTGCTTGAGGAAGATTTTTATGCAGCCCAGAAACTTTCCTTTGAGGCTCAAGCTCAGTACCTGAAACATGAGGTGGAGATTTTCCCGCTTTTTTGGGTTTGACTGGCTTCTTAGAACGAATTCGCTTTGCTGTAGACCCTAATACCGATACCTTCTACTTCGGTCAACTCTGAAGCCATAGTTAGCACCCTCAGTCTGCTGTATGCTTCTTTTCTATCGATGTCCTCCCTATCTCAGAAGATTGCCAAAGTAGGAGGTAGAGGGTCGGAGGTTTCAACTAGTTCGTCCTTTCGATGCCTACCGTTCCGGAAAAATCGGGATGCAACGCAGGCAACCTACGATGCCTTCCTCCCGCACGGCGAAAACCGGAAGGCATCGCGAAGGCATTGAGGTTCCCCCCATCGTGGTAAACTTCAATTAATCACAGTGAAATCCTCGACAGTAATCAGGGTCAAATCAATGCGCTGTAGGGTGACCAGGGTTTCCTCTTCAAAGTTAATCAAGGTATTTCGGCCCTGAGGGACGATCTGCAAATCGTTGAAACTCAAACTTCCTGCTAGCCCGATCTTGTCCGTGCCATCTTCAAAGTCTATGATGGTATCCCGGCCATGGCCCTGCTTCAGAACAAAAATATCGGCGTCCTCCCCTCCTTCGAGGGTATCGTCCACGTCCGCCGATGAGAGAGTCGTTCTCATCTTGTCCGTAGAGGATATCGTCTCCATATCCGCCGATGATCGAGTCATTCCCATCTTCTCCTTCGAGGGTATCGTCTCCAGATCCGCCGATGATCGAGTCGTTCTCATCTTCTCCGTAGAGGTAATCTTTTCCATGTCCGCCGATGATCGAGTCGTCTCCATCACCTCCGTAGAGGTGATCGTTTCCACGTCCGCCGATGAGGGTGTCGTTCCCTTTTTTCCCAAAGAGCCGGTCTTCTCCTCCTAGACCTAACAGTTGTTCCCCGTTGGGCGTCCCCCGGAGGTAGTCGTTCTGACTATTCTCACCGACTATTGGTAGGCCAACCTCTGGAACATCGTTGACGTTAATGGTAAAGGTCTCGGAGTAACTGGCCCCAGTAGAGTCGGTAGTCTGGACGCGGATGCTGTAACTCGATTTAGTCTCAAAGTCCAAGGAACTGTTAGTTAGCAGTTGGTTCTCTTCTATGGTGAAGGCGCCGTTATCTTCGTCACCTTCGCCTGAGACTAACTGGTAGGTAAAGGTATCTCCACTGTCGGGGTCGATAGTTCCGAAAGTCCCCACGACGCTATTGACTGGAGAGTTTTCATCGATGCTACTGCCAGAGAGGTTGAGGCCGGTAGGAGGGGAGTTCTCTACAACATCGTTGACGTTAATGGTAAAGGTCTCCGAGTAACTGGCCCCAGCAGCGTCGGTAGTTTGGACGCGGATGCTGTAACTCGACTGGGTCTCATAGTCCGGTGAACTGTTAATTAGCAGTTGGTCCCCTTCTATGGTGAAGGCGGCGTTGTCGGAGGCACCGGCGCCTGAGACTAACTGATAGGTAAAGGTATCTCCACTGTCGGGGTCGGTAGTTCCGAAAGTCCCCACGACGCTATTGACGGCGGAGTTTTCATCGATGCTACTGTTGCTGAGTTCTAGATCGGTAGGAGGGGAGTTCTTTATAACAATGTCAAAGATATCTGTCACTTCACTTTCCGCTTGGTCGATGGCGGTTACCGTTACGGTAAAGATGCCTGTGGTAGTAGAGATACCGCTGATAACTCCCTGAGAGTTGATGGTTACGCCCCCTGGTAAACCGGTAGCTGTGTAGTTGTTGATGTTATCATTGATGTCGCCGAAGTTTTCGCTAATGTCTAGGTTGAGGTTATTACCTAGCAAGAACTCGAAGTTGGGAATCTCGGTTTTTACATAAGGGGGGTTTTCCAAGAGCTTGTGAGCTCGTAAATCTAGGACCCCTTGGGGGATGCTGCCAGTCAGTTGGTTGTTCTCCAGGTTGAGCAATTCCAAATTGTCCAGATCCCCTAACTCCGTCGGGATGCTACCAGTCAGTTGGTTCTGGTGCAGGTAGAGCGCTTGCAAATTGTCCAGATCCCCTAACTCCGTCGGGATGCTGCCAGTCAATTGGTTCTTGGACAGGGTGAGCAATAGCAAATTGTCCAGATTCCCTAACTGATTCGGGATGCTGCCAGTCAGTTGGTTAAGAGAGGCTTTGGGTCACTACAAAGCCGGACGCCTGGGTAAGGCGAGGGCTGTTTATTTGGCGATGCTAGAACAGCAGCCTCACCAGGTAGAGGCTATGCAGATGCTAGGAATTATTGCTTATCGGACGAAGGAATACGATCGGGCGATCAACTATTTCCAACAGGTGATATCTATAAAGCAAGATTGGCCTGAGACTTATAATAATCTGGGGGCTTGCTTCTGGGAACAGGGAAAAATCGAACAGGCGATCGCTGCCTACAAACAGGCGCTCGCAGTGAAGCCTGATTATCTTGATGCTTATGATAACCTGGCTTTGGCCCTGGAAAAACAGGGAAAAAGATTAGAGCTGCGCGAGCTGCGCGCACTCTACGCGAAGGAGACTGACCAGCAAGTGGGATCGCTGATCCCGAGTGGCGCGACCCCTGAAAAATTGGCGGCGATGCGTCGCCAAGAAAAGCGTTATCAAGAGGCGCTCGCTCATTACCAACAGGCGATGAGTTGGTATCAAAAGGGAGAAGAAGACAAGGCGATCGCTTTCTGTCACCAAGTGCTATTGGCCTATCCGGGAAATAGCGAAACCATGAATTTGTTGGGAGTATGTCTCCAAAATACCGGGAAGCTAGCAGAAGCAGTATCCGTATACCGGGAGGCGATCGCTCTCAATCCCCAGAACATAAACCTGCACAATAATTTGGGCTCAGCTTTGCACTCTTTGGGCCATGAGGAACAAGCGCTCGCCTGCTACGAAAAGGCTATCACCATTGACCCCAACTGTGCGGATGCTTACTATAATGCAGCCAAAATTATGGAAGAGCAAAACCGTAGAAAAGAGGCGATCGCCTATTGTAAAAAAGCCATTGCCATTAAACCAGAGGCGAAATTTTACAATGAGTTAGGTATATACTATCAAAAATGTGGGAACTTAGCAGAGGCGGCGAGGCAGTATGAACAGGCGATAGATTTAACGCCGAACTGTCTGGAAGCAATTTGCAACCTGGGGATGATACTACGAAAGCAGGGTAAAATAGCAGAGGCGCTCGGACAATATCGCCAGGCTCTGGCAATTAAACCAGATTATCCAGAAGTATACAATAGGATGGGGCTCGCTTGGCAAGAGCAGGGTAAGTTAGCAGAGGCGATCGCATGCTACCAAAAGGCGATCGCCCTGAAACCAGACTTTGTTTCAGCCTACATCAACCTGGGTATTGCCCTGCAAGAACAACTGAAATTACAAGAGGCGATGGGCTATTACCGCCATGCTATTGCCTTAAAGCCAGATGCAGAAAAGGCCCACATGGGTCTGGGAATGTGCTCGTTATTATTGCAGGACTTTCAGCAAGGATTTGTAGAATATGAATGGCGCTGGTGGACAAAATCACAGACCCCGGAAGAACGCTTAAAAAAACCCCTTTGGGATGGTTCGCCACTGGCAGGAAAAACTATTCTTTTACATACAGAACAGGGACACGGGGACGCTATCCAGTTCGTCCGTTACGCGCCCTTAGTAGCCCAGCGGGGTGCTGGTAAAGTAATCCTGGAAACATATCCGGCTCTCAGGCGCTTGTTTACTACGGTCTCCCTTGTTCAGGAGGTGGTAGTCAAAGGTGAATCATTACCAGCATTTGACGTGCAAGTCCCCCTGATGAGTCTCCCCCGCATCCTGGGTACGACTATAGAAACTATTCCGGCTCGAATATCCTATTTGTACGCTGAAGAGAAGGACGCCGTAAAGTGTATCTTACTACGAAGGGAAGGAGAGGTAAAAGTCGGCATTGTGTGGGCTGTTAATGCTAAAAGTCCTACAGCTAGTAAGCGGTCTTGTCCGGTTTCCCTGTTTCTGGAACTTTCCCAGATACCAGGAGTTTCTCTTTATAGTTTGCAAAAGGAACATACAGATATCCTGGATGGGGCACCTATACAGGATTTAAGCACGCACTTGCATGACTTCGCCTCTTCGGCTGCTGTTATCTCACAATTAGACTTAGTAATTTCTGTAGATACAGCAGTTGCCCATCTAGCAGGTGCTTTAGGAAAACCTGTCTGGGTGCTGTTACCTTTTTCTCCTGACTGGCGCTGGTTGCTCGATCGATCGGATAGCCCTTGGTATCCCACGATGCGCCCCGATCGTCAAACAAAACTGGGAGACTGGCCGAGTGTGTTTGCCCAGGTTAAAGCAGCATTAACAGCGAAGAGCGCGCCTCCCGGATCGCGCCTCCGCGGGTGAGTTGTTAGAGCAACAACCAAAAATTCAGGTAATTTCCATCGAATGCGCTGCGCGCACGCTACGCGATCGGGGTTGAGAATAGGAAGAAAAGGGGTTAACTCTATCGGACTGGCAGTTTTTACTTTTTGGCATTGGGCCTGTTGTGGTGGTGCAGCATAGATGTAGAATTAGAAGAGAAATCATTCCAGGAAATTGTTGTTCCTGGAATGATTTTTCCAACCGCAGGTCTGTTAAAATAAAATATCCCGGGAATCAGAAATTAAACAGTTGAAAATTGAAGCTATAATTAACGTTGGTTTGTCTGTTATGATTAGGAGGTTTCATGGTACAGCAAGCGGATAATGATTGGTTAAGAGAGGCTTTGGGTCACTACAAAGCCGGACGTCTGAATGAAGCGAGGGCTGTTTATTTGGCGATGCTAGAACAGCAGCCTCACCAGGTAGAGGCTATGCTTCTGCTGGGAATTATTGCTTATCGGACGAGGGAATACGATCGGGCGATCAACTATTTCCAACAGGTGATATCTATAAAGCAAGATTGGCCTGAGACTTATAATAATCTGGGGGCTTGCTTCTGGGAACAGGGAAAAATCGAACAGGCGATCGCTGCCTACAAACAGGCGCTCGCAGTGAAGCCTGATTATCTTGATGCTTATGATAACCTGGTTTTGGCCCTGGAAAAACAGGGAAAAAGATTAGAGCTGCGCGAGCTAAGCTCCCGCAAGGGATACGAGACTTACCAGCAAGTGGGATCGCTGACCCGGAGTGGAGCGGCCCCTGAAAAATTGGCGGCGATGCTGAAGGAGGAAAAGCGTTATCAAGAGGCGCTCGCTCATTACCAACAGGCGATGAGTTGGTATCAAAAGGGAGAAAAAGACAAGGCGATCGCCCTCGGGAGCCAAGCGCTATTGGCCCATCCGGGAAATAGGGAAACCATGAATTTGTTGGGAGTATGTCTTCAAAATACCGGGAAGCTAGCAGAAGCAGTATCGGTATACCGGGAGGCGATCGCGAATCATCCTCAGGATATGGGCCTGCACAATAATTTGGGCGTAGTTTTGCACTCCTTGGGCCATAAGAAACAAGCGCTCGCTTGCTACGAAAAGGCTATCATTGACCCCAACTATGCGGATGCTTACTATAATGCAGCCAGAATTATGGAAGTGCAGTGCGATTCGTTCTAGTCTAACGTGGGCAACTACGGAACGCTAGGCCAGGTCCAAACTGGTAACTCTGGTATTCATGGGGTTAGATTCCCTCTCTCCAAGTGTGGGAGTAACACCGGTCCTTAGTGCTGCTGAGTCACATCACGGTGGTGCGGAGCAAGGACTTAAATGTAGGATAGCTAGCAGCCTAAGCTAGTGACGCCGCTAGGAAAGATGCTAATGGCTAGAACAAGCGAACCTGTGTACGCCTCGTTATCTAGAACCAGCGAAATAAGGCTTAAAGCGCTGGCCCAAAAGGGAAATGGTAGTTTGTGCTGGTTCTTGCACTTGGCCAGTATCGCACTCTAAGAACTCCCGGGGTATAGCAGGGGCCTAAAAGCATCGTGAAATGATACTAGGGAACGAAGTAACTTCTCGTGTGCTGTCTAGATTGGACAAGTTAGATGTAAAGCGCAAGCCGCGAGGGGAGAGATAGCC
The DNA here is from genome assembly GCA_963921275.4 of uncultured Hormoscilla sp. Taxonomy (GTDB): domain Bacteria; phylum Cyanobacteriota; class Cyanobacteriia; order Cyanobacteriales; family Desertifilaceae; genus Hormoscilla. The sequence goes on from OZ001293.3 coordinate 2,477,003, forward strand.
CGAGAAGCTAATGCCTAGGGTAACGCCTATGGATATGATGGGGTGTTCCTCATCCAGCTGACGCGGGTTGGTTAAAGTAGGAAATCTTGGGTAAGAGTATCTCTAAGACGCCGGAGGCCTCTCGAAGGTTGGATGACTGGTAAAACAGACTTGGAAATGGTAATACTAAAGGTTATCTGGCAGCGCCGCTTACCAACCAGGAAAGGAGTGAAATCGCATGAGATGAGGGACAAGTGGAGCAATCCGTAGTAATCCTAGTAGTGACAATGCCCTACTTGCCAGTAGCCGGATGCGGTGAAAGTCGCACGTCCGGTTCCGAATGGGAGAGTTAGGGGGTGACCCCTAGCTCGACCCCGACTGAACCTTAGAGAAGAGGCGATCGCCTATTATGAAAAAGCCATTGCTATTAAACCAGAAAAGGTAGAATTTTACAATAAGTTTGGTTTAGCTTTGCAAAAGTTTAACCATGAATAACAGGCGGTCGCCTGCTACGAAAAGGCCATCAGCATTGACCCTAACTTTGCGGAAATTTACTCTAATTTGGCTGGGATCCTGGGAGTGTATGACCTCATAAAAGAGGAGATTGCCTATTGTAAAAAAGCCATTGCCATTAAACCAGAAAAGGCGGAATTTTACAATCAGTTGGGTATATCCTATCACAGATGGTTCGAGTTAGGAGAGACGGCGAAACAGTATGAACAGGGTGTCGCCTTAAAGCCGAACTATTTGGAAGCAGTTTGTAACCTGGGGGTGATGCTGCAAAAGCAAGGTAACATAGCAGAGGCGATCGCACAAGATGGCCAGGCTCTGGCAATTAAACCAGATGATCCAGAAGTATACAATAATATGGGTACGGCTTGGGAAAGTCAGGAGAGGAAATTAACAGAGGCGATCTCGTGCTACAAACAGGCGATCGCCCTGAAACCAGACTTTGTCGAAGCCTACAGCAACCTGGGTATTGCCCTGCAAGAACAACTGAAAATACAAGAGGCGATGGGCTATTACCGCTATGCCATTGCCTTAAAGCCAGATACAGCAAGGGCCCACTTTCAGCTGGGAATGTGCTTGTTATTATTGCATAATTTTCGACAAGGATTTGTAGAAATTGAATGGCACCGGCGCCTAAAAGTAGAGTTTTTCCGGGCACGGACCCCGGAAGAACGCTATGGCTGCGCCACGCTGCGCGATGGGGGAAAACCCCCTTGGGATGGTTCGCCACTGGCAGGAAAAACTATTCTTTTATGTGCAGAATGGGGACACGGGGACGCTATCCAGTTCGTCCGTTACGCGCCCTTAGTAGCCCAGAGGGGTGCTGGTAAAGTAATTCTGGAAACATATCCTGCTCTCAGGCGCTTGTTCACTACGGCCTCCCTTGTTCAGAAGGTGGTAGTCAAAGGCGAACCATTACCAGCCTTTGACCTGCAAGTTTCCCTGATGAGTCTCCCCCACATCCTGGGTACGACTATAGAAACCATTCCCCGATCGAGTTCCCTATTTGTACGCTGAAGAGAAGGACGCCGTCAAGTACAGTGGCTTGCTACGAACGGCGCGACATCCCGATGGCATCGTAAAGGTCGGTATTGTGTGGGCTAGTAATCTTACAAGTCATACAGCTAGCAAGCGGTCTTGTCCAGTGTCCCTATTTCTGGAACTTTCTCAGATCCCAGGGATTTCTCTTTATAGTTTGCAAAAGGAACATACAGATATCCTGGATGGGGCACCTATACAGGATTTAAGAGAGCACTTGAATGACTTCGCTGATACTGCTGCTGTTATCGCGCAACTAGACTTAGTAATTTCTGTAGATACATCAGTTGCCCATCTAGCAGGTGCTTTAGGAAAACCTGTCTGGGTGCTGCTACCTTTTTCTCCTGACTGGCGCTGGTTGCTCGATCGATCGGATAGCCCCTGGTATCCCACGATGCGGCCCCGATCGTCAAACAAAACTGGGAGACTGGCCGAGTGTGTTTGCCCAGGTTAAAGCAGCATTAACAGCGAAGAGCGCGCATCCGGATCGCCTGTCCCGGGTGAGTTGTGAGAGCAACAACCAAAAATTACGGTAATTTCCATCGAATGCGCTGCGCGCACGCTACGCGATCGGGGTTGAGAATAGGGATGAAAAGCTTCAAAAGCTAATAAACGAAAAGCTCTCAGCGACGACGCAATAAGAGTTGCATGTACACAAGTACGTATGCTGATAGAAAAGGGTATCCCTCCCGAGAGAATTCAATTATTTGCCAAACGGGAGCAGATTCGCCAGAGATTATTTAATGAAGTGCTTCCACAAGAATGCCAATCTCACTTTTTTGGCCATGATCGCTTCGGTAGTAATAAGTTCGTGAACAAACAAGCACTCGTCATAGTCGGCGACCCGGTTCAAAATTATGGCAGTATCCAGGAAAACCTCAAATGTAAGACTAGCAGGGATATTGAATTCAATGACGAATACTTTCAAACACATGCTAAGGATAAAATTATTGAGCAGATAGCTCAGATAGTGGGACGACTGCGATCGGCGAGCCGAGAGGATCCCGTAAAGGTATTAAAGATCGGAGGCGACAATGTCGAGGTAGAGATTAAAACCCAGAGCTGACAAGGGTTTTATTTTTGGAGATGTCTGATGGCTACGAGTCTGGTTCTGGGGTAATTTTCCAGCGGGATGGCAATACCTACTCTGTTCTCACAGCTAAACACGCGGTCAACGCCAGAAGAAAGTATCTGGCGATCCCTAAAATATTACTCGCTAGTCTTCCCCCCACGCTGCGCGAAAAATCGCAATGACAAATAGGCGATTGTGCTATGCCACATCAATGCTTTCGAGATGCTATATCCTGCATTCAAATGCACCTTTATCGTCCACCCGTTCGCGCAGCGACTGCGCAGCAGTTTCGGGCGCGTTCGCGCAGCGACTGCGCAGCAGTTTCGCCTCTGGTGGGCGGTGCCGACCCTACTTCTTATCAATTCGCAATTTACAATTGGCAATTAACAATTAAAGTGCTTGGGCCCGCAACCAGGCAACGGGCAAACTCAATAACTTGCGGGGGGTAGAAACATAGGCTCTTTTACTGAAGACATCGTACCGGTTGCGTTCGATCGCGTCTAAGATCTGCTCATAGAGCATCAAAGCGGACCAGACTGGCCAGCGCGCGTCAGGAATCAGGAAACGCAGACCCGTTTCTGCTTGGATGAAAAACTTGCGGGCCCGTTCAATTTGAAACTGCATGAACTGGCGCCAGCGCTCGTCTACGACTCCATTCAATAAATCCTTCTCGGTATAATTAAACCGAGCTAAATCTTGTTCGGGCAGATAAATGCGGCCCCGGTGGGCGTCCTCCCCCACATCTCGCAGGATATTGGTCAGCTGGTTGGCAATCCCTAGGGCGATCGCCTCTTTAGTAGGAATATAGGGTTTATGGTAGCGCTGCCAGGGTGCCGCGTACCCAGAAGTATCCACACCCATAACAGCGGTAGACATCAAGCCTACTGTACCCGCCACCCGATAGCAATACTCATACAACTCCTCAAAGGTCTCATAACGACTGCGGCACAGGTCCATCCGCTGACCAGCAATCATATCCCGAAACGGCGTAATCTCCAAGGGGAATCTTTCCAGGGTATCCACCAAAGCTAGGTCACAATCATCTATTGCTTTTCCTGCAAAGACCCCTTCCAACTGTTTTTCCCATCCATCGAGAGTTTCAGGCGTCGTCATCACGGCATCGCTGCCATCCACCAGTTCATCTGTGCGCCGACACCAAGCGTAGATCGCCCAGATTGCGCGACGCTTGGCGGATGGCATCAATAATGTACCCAGATAAAACGTCTTCGCGTACTTGGCCGTCATCTGACGACAGAGTTCATAGGCTTCTTGTAGAGATACCAGCTTTCCCATGCTTGGCGAGTTCATTTACTGCTTTTTGTCTGTTCTCAGTTAGAGTTAAAGCCCGCGTAGGCGGGCTTTGTTCATGAAGCGATACCCTTTAGGGTATCGCTTCAGCATCCAATGTGATGCTAGAGGCTGACTCCACGGTGAAGAGCGTCGCTGCGCGCAGCGCAATCGCCTCCGATGTCAGTTTACCAGAAAGTACGGCCCCCTCCATACTCGCCAGGTAACGTTGCATGGTGTAATCGCCTGTCAGATAGAAGTTGGCGATCGGGGTAATCTGGTCCGGACGGTGCTGTTGGCGTCCGGGAGTAGCCTTGTACACAGACCGGGGAGTCTTGACAACGTGATATTTTAACAGTTTGGCTGGATTATTGCTGCCGATGCGCTCATCGAAAAGTTTTTCTAGTTCTCCTAGGGTGGCCTCTACTATCTCCCGATCAGATTTGCCGATCCAATCTGCCGCTGGTGCTAGCACCAACTCCAGCATGGACTTGTCTGGGTTAGCATACTCCCGACAGGTGTTACTCATGTCCGCATAGACGCTGAGTAAGGGCGATCGGGAAAACAGCAGATGGTCGATATCCGTCAGCTTGCGATCGAACCAGAGATGCAGGTTAATCACCGGAACCCCTTCCAAGCCTGACAGCTGCTGAAAATACTCCATCTGACGCCAAGGTTCCGGCAGCATCAGCCTCAGGGGGTCAACTGGCATAGCACTGACATAGGCATCCGCCGTCAGGACTTCATCCCCAAGGCCCGACCGAATCAGAAATCCCCTGATGCTACCATCATCATCGAGCAAAAATTCCTTAACTGGTGCTTGCAACCGCACTTCTCCACCGCCGGACGTAATGTAATCTACTAGGGGTTGACATAACCGTTCTGTCGGGGAACCATCCAGAAATGCCATCTTGGAGCCATTTTGCTCTTGCAGGAAGCGGTTCAGGGCCGTTAACACCACCGTCGCCGAAATTTCATCCGGGTTAATGAAGTTTAGCGCTTTGGACATGGCAATGAAAACTTCTTTCTCCACTCTGGGTGGGACTTTCTGCTTTTTCAGCCACTCACTAAAGGAGTATCGGTCCATCTCCTCCACGTAGGACTGTCCTTTGAGCATCGCTGGTATCAGCCCCAGGCCAAAGCGAATCTTCTCAGGCCATGTCAGCATATCGTTGTTGCGCAGGATCGCGACAATGCCATTCCAGGGGGCGGGGATATCCGGGAAGTCAAAGCGGGAGTAGGTTCCCGGCGCGGTTGGCTGGTTGAAGAGCATCGCGTGTTCTTTCCATTGCAGCCGATCCGCTATGGCCAGTTCTTGCAGCAGCTGTAGCATATTCGGATAGGCCCCGAAGAATACATGCAGCCCCGTTTCATACCAGTCCCCGTCCGAGTCTTTCCAGGCGGCTACCTTACCTCCCAGGACATCCCGGCGTTCTAGGACTATCGGGGTGTGGCCCGCGTCGATTAGATATTTAGCGCAGGACAGTCCTGCTAGTCCCGCTCCGGCGATCGCTACTCGCATGTGTGTTAGTACTACTTTGTAATATTTCTTAAGGTGTTCTCATCGCATGTTAATTATATAATGCTGCCAGCCATACACAAGCAGCGTCACAATTTTTCTAGTCGGAGCCCCACCATACCTCCCCGCCCACTTAACTCGTCGCTGCGCGCAGCAAAATCTCATACTTGTGAGTTAATGAGACTGACCCTCTTATCCCTTGTCTCCCTGGGAATGAGCAGTATCGAGGCTCCGCCTCCTGTGAGTTACTGACGCCGCCTCTATTATTACTCTCGTACCCTCGTATCCCTTGTCTCCCTGGGAATTGCTAATTACTCTCGTGGCAGGTGTCTCCTGTGAATGAGAAAGCTAGCGTCGGTAATTACCCTCGTGAGTTCCATTCCATCGGTCGTCTATTGAGGCCAGGAGGCAGAGCCTCAATCGGGAGTGACCAGGGAGACCCTGGCCACTAGAACAAGGTCTACGTAGAAACCTGGCATCATATGTATGAGAGAAGGCATACTGTTAATGATAGTATGATCTTAATAATGAGCAAGGACGGCGATCAATCCTCTGGCCCGATAGCTGGGAAGATTTGATCGTTTGACCGATAGAAGGAATGTGAAAATCTCGTGATTGCGCTGCGCGCAGCGACGCACTGCTCAAAAAGCTGCGAAAAACATAAACCCAGCCCGAGAAAATGATGTCAAACTCCACCGCTACCGATTTTTCCGGCACGGTAAGTCCGCCCCTGTTGCTGTTAATTGACGGTCACTCGTTAGCCTTCCGTTCTTACTATGCTTTTGCCAAAAGTAAGAAAGGCGGACTGAAAACTTCAACGGGAATTCCTACTAGCGTTTGCTTTGGCTTTATGAATAGCATGCTAGAGGCGATTCATACTCAGAAACCCCAGGCGATCGCAGTAGCATTTGACCGCGCGGAACCAACATTCCGCCACGAGGCAGATGCTAACTATAAGGCAGGGCGCGCGGAAACGCCTAAAGATTTCATCCCAGACATGGCAAATCTTCAGGAACTGCTACAGGCTTTAAATCTGCCCCTGGTAACCAGTGCGGGATATGAAGCAGATGATGTATTGGCAACTATAGCGCAAGTGGGGAGTGCAGCGGGTTATCGGGTAAAGGTGCTGACAGGCGATCGGGACTTATTCGGGATAGTTGACGAAGAAAAAAACATCAGTGTATTGTATCTGAGTGGCGGTCATCTCAAGCGGGATAGCCGGGCCACGGATTTCGGAAGGTCAGAAGTGATAGAGAAACTAGGCATCTCCCCCGCACAGGTAGTAGACTATAAAGCCCTCAGCGGGGACAGTTCCGATAACATTTCCGGAGTCAGAGGGATAGGGGAAAAGACGGCGGTCAAGCTGCTGAAGGAATACGGTAGTCTCGATAATATATATGCTGCCTTAGAAAATATTAAAGGAGCCACGAAGAAAAAGCTAGCAGAGGGGAAAGAGGTCGCCTATCATTCCCAGTATCTGGCCCAGTTGAGGTTGGACGTACCGATAGAGATTAGTCTAGAAGACTGCCAGTTGACAGGTTTTGACATTCGCCGCTTAGAACGAGTGCTGTTAAAATTAGAATTCAAGAAGTTTTTGGACAAAATTGAGCAGCTACAAGAGAAGTTGGGCGGTTCGATAACTGATGGCGAACCGATAACAACAACTTCCGAAAGCCCGATCGCGCAGCGTGCGCGCAGCGCAATCGGCATCCAGCAGCAATTAGACATCAATCTCCACAAAGATTTAGGGCCTCGCATCATTGACACTCAGGCAAAACTAACCGCATTGGTAAAGCAATTGCAAGGTTGCCAGGATGTCCCGGTAGCCTGGGACACGGAAACTACAGACGTCAAACCGCGATCAGCGCAACTGTTAGGAATAGGTTGCTGTTGGGGAACGGGTGCCAATGATGTTGCTTATATCCCCATTCATCACGCAACGGGGAATAATTTGGATCTAGACATGGTTCGAGAGGCTTTGCGTCCCATTCTGGAAAGTGGAGATTATCCCAAAGCGTTTCAGAATGCAAAGTTCGATCGCCTAGTGCTGCGATGTCAGGGAATAGAACTGCAAGGGGTAGTGTTTGACACCATGCTAGCAAGTTACGTGCTAGATCCAGAAAAGCCTCATAACCTCAAAGACTTGTCAGTGAGGAACAATCTGGTGCTGGAACTGAAAAGCTACTCCGAGGTAGTGCCAAAGGGTCAAACCATTGCGGAGGTGGATATCCCGACAGTAGCATATTACTGTGGCCAGCAGGTTGAGGCGACCTTCCAATTGGTGGACAAGCTGAGTGCCAAACTGAAGCAAGTACCAGCAGTGGAGAAGCTGCTGCTAGAGGTAGAACAGCCTTTAGAACCGATTCTAGCAGAAATGGAATATAGGGGGATAAGGGTTGACAGCTTCTATCTGGAGGAACTCTCGCAACAGTTGCAAAAGGATTTAGCAAAGATTTCAGAACAAGCATATCAGGAAGCCGGAGATAAATTCAACCTGGGTTCCCCCAAGCAGGTGAGTCAGTTGCTGTTCGAGAAACTAGGTTTAGATAGCAATAAATCTCGTAAAACCAAGACGGGTTATTCTACTGGCGCCGCTACCCTGGAAAAACTGCAAGGGGATCACCCAGTTGTCGATCTCATTTTGCAATATCGCACCCTGGACAAGTTAAAATCAACTTATGTAGATGCCTTACCGCAGCTAGTGCGTACAGATAGCCAGCGGGTGCATACAGATTTTAATCAGACGGTTACGGGGACGGGAAGGCTTTCCTCTTCTAATCCGAATTTACAGAATATTCCCATTAGAACGGAATTTTCGCGGCAAATTAGAAAGGCGTTTTTGCCAGAACAGGACTGGTTGTTGGTATCGGCTGATTATTCCCAAATAGAGTTACGGATCTTGGCACATCTGAGTCAGGAACCGGTGTTAGTTGAGGCTTACCAGCAGAATGAAGATATTCATTCTGTCACGGCGCGACTGCTATTTGAAAAGTCAACAGTAACGCCAGAGGAACGAGGTTTGGGTAAAGTGATTAACTTTGGCGTGATTTACGGAATGGGCGCCCAAAGATTTGCCCGATCGGCGGGGGTGACAAGCTCCGCTGGGAAGGAATTTATTCAGCGGTTTTATCGGCGCTATCCAGGGGTGTTTGCGTATTTGGAGAGAGTCAAGAAAGAGGCGATCGCGCGGGGATATGTGGAAACAATCTTGGGGCGTCGTCGCTACTTCGAGTTTGAAGATGGAAGCTTGCAGAAGATGAAAGGAAGGGATCCCGAAGAGATAGACTTAAACAAACGAAATCTAGGTAGGAACGATGCCGGAATTTTACGGGCCGCAGCGAATGCGCCCATACAGGGTTCGAGTGCAGATATCATCAAAATAGCGATGGTAAAACTGCATGAAGTGTTACAGAATTACCAGGCGCGATTGCTATTGCAAGTGCATGATGAATTAGTGTTGGAAGTTCCCCCAGAGGAATGGGAAATGTTACAATCGGAAATTGAGACGACGATGAAATCAGCTATAGAGTTAACTGTGCCATTAGTAGTTGATATCCATGTCGGGAAAAATTGGATGGACGCTAAGTAAAACCGTTCGTAGTAAGCACGAAGAGTGCTTTCCGGGCGCGAAAGCGCCTAGAACATTATTTAGAAGGGGATGAAACAGTCCAATCCCCCTTCTCTGAGCCGGTAATCAGCCAGGAAACGATGGAGAATTTAGTAGATAGCTTCCTTTCCTGTATAGTTGATGTTAGTAAGTAAAATAAGCGTGCTTTGCGCTTACGGAGAACCTCAAGTTGATTCTAAACCCTTTTTTGCTTCCTGAGCAACTTGTTCGACTTCATCTTGTGCTAAACTTTCTAGAATAGGCCTTCGAGGTGAAGGGCCACCCAAGGGGTTCAGAGCTTGCACCAATGAACTAATAGCAGCAGTTTGGACAATGTCTGTTTCTGAGTTGAGAGCATCAGCGAGGATATCGAAAGCACGGGGGTCTCCCATTTCCCCTAAAGTGGCGACGATACTGAGTTTCAGCAGCCACTCGGAGGTAGTTTGGTATACTTGTTGTAGGTCGCTGAAAGCTTCAGTTAACCTGAGAGCACCCAAAGCGTCAGCAGCGGCGGCTTTCACATCAGTTTCTGGATCGTTGAAGAGCCGTCGCTGCGCGCAGCGCAATCGCGCAATATCTGCAAAGACTTCTGTAAATCTTGCTGTCCCAGAATCGCCATCTGGCTCACGGCTGCATAGCGGATTCTCACATTATTGTCAACAATTAAAGGTTGAATCATCTCAAAAGCGATCGCCTCTTCCACTTGGCGCAGCTGATTCAGTCCCTTTAGGCGATCGCCGTACTCGGAAGAATTTAGTAATTTTGCAACCGATTCAGGAGTTATTGTCATTTGTTAATTGTTAATTGCTAATTGCCATGAACCACGAACTCTTCTTGACTTGCCGCCATTGAGCCGATAATATCTCCACGGGTGAGGATGCCAATCAACTTACCAGCATCGTCCAGTACGGGCAAGCGATGGATGTGGTATTTTTGCATCAGCTGGGCCGCTGCACGCAGAGGTTTATCCGGTTTTACAGAAATGGGGCGATCGCTCATCACCTCCTTAACCGTCAGTCCCATCGCCTTCCGCAAATCCTTTTCATAGGTAGCGGGATTTTCCAGATAAATTATGCTATCCAACAGCATGATATAGGGAGGAGGTTCTACCCCTGTTTCCTGCCACAATAGATCGCTATCGGAGATCACCCCCACCAATTTTCCTGCCCCATCTACAACTGGCAGACCGCTAATATGTCGGTCTGCCATAATTTTAATAGCCTGCTTCAGAGGAGTTTCAGGCTGTACCACGATCGGATTGTGGGTCATAATATCAGCAACAGTTTTGGGCATATTCTGTATTGTTAATTGTTAGTTGTTAGTTGTGGGTTGTTAGTTGACCACTGACTTGGCCGCTGACCACTGGCCGCTGACAGTAGGTCTACTCTTTGCTGCGAGCAATATCGATCGCCTCCCCAGCAGATATTCCTTCATTTTGATAGCCAAAATACCATAGAGTCGCAGCCGCCTCAACACTACTAACAGTCTTAGTGGGCTGGAACAAATTCGTATAACCTAAAGACCGGCGGATATTTGCCTTTTCCCCATTCTGAAAATCTGCCTCTACTGCCCGTAAGGATTTTGGGTCAATCTTAGCAGCATCTTGGAAGCCCCAGGTTTCCTCCACCGTATCGATCGTAGCAGTAGGTAAAGCTCTACGGATATCCAGAGGCACTTTCCAGAGAATCATTTCGGCGCGGGTAAGGGGTGTATCTGGGCGAAACCAAACTACTGTCGCATCACCAGTTAACCTGCTCGGCAGTATACCCGCCTCTGCTAAACCTTGAATTAGAGGGAAATCCGGGTCAGTACGCGGCACATCCTGAAAAACTGGTTTAGCAGATTTTGACGTTGGCGGACGAATTTGTTTACCTGGGTTGTGAGCATACATTTTATTATTAGCCACAACCAGCCAACGGACGTACTCCCGGCGCGTCACTGTTCGATTCGGTTCAAAATCAGGTGAAGTTAAAACCTCCAGTTCCATCAAGTCGGCCACGTACTGACGCAATGGCTCCGGAATTTCCTTCTCCGACCAGGTGCTTGAGGCCGTTTCAGTAGTCTCCCCTAGTCGATTAGGACTCTCTTCTGGCTGTTTCGGGGCATTTAACTGGCTGTTCCTAGCAATAGGATCGGGCTCTATTGTGGAATTATTCTGGTCGGACGTCTGGGCTATTGAAGTCGCTGCTGGCGGACTCCCAGTCGAGGGATTGGCAGAGGGTCCGGGGTCTGCTGCCAAGGATTGTTCAACCGCCTTACCAATTTCACTATTAGCACAGGCAGTCAATGAAGTAGTCAGCAGGCAAGCAGCAATAACAGCAAGAACTGGTTTCATCCTGGCAACACAGCTGGACATCATTTTCTATGATATACTCCAAACGGTCATAAACTGGGCGATCTCCGGTAGTAATGTCATTGCGAGGGGGGGATAATTCGCCTCGGGCCTTGGAGTAACCCCTCCCCTGTTAGCGCAGCGGCGCAACGTTAGGAGCGCTAGCAATCTCCGCTTGCGGTGAGCGAAGTCGAACCGCGCGCCCTTTAGGAGATTGCTTCGGGGGGATCCCAGACCTGTTCCAGAGCTTCGGTCAGGGATTCCCCCCTCGCTCCGGACAGATTCCGGGTGCTCTTAGGGCCATATCTTGCTAGCAAAAGCGCAAGTCGAGCCCTTTGGGAGTATAGCAAGCTCCCTTCCCATTCATCAATAGGCCAAGATCTGCTAGGATTGAGCAAAATCTAGAGGATGAGCCTATGGGTATTGGATGGGGTCGAGCCGGGAATCGCTTCCCGACCCTCCCTTGAGGAACCGGACTTGCGATTTTCACCGCATCCGGCTACTGGGTACTAGGCCCTTTTCATAGGTAGACTTAATAGGAATTACTTCCGTTAGCCCTTGCCGCCTGTCTTTTCTTCCCTTTCCTGGTTTAGCGAGTGGTTGTTCTGATAACCGTTAGTATCACCATTTTCAAGTCAGTTTTACCAGTTATCCATACCTTATCCTCCACTTGCGTTTCGGATTAGTTCCGTGGCTTTTTAGGATTACTCATTCCAGCAGCTTCCTAGTATCACCGACCCACGTCAGCGCTGGCTACCCAGCATCATCTACATTACTGTAGATGTTATCCCAGGAATTACCCCGGGCATTCGCTTCTTGGGCCATCCCTCCCCCCGTGGCTTGCGCTTAACATCTAACTTGTCCTGATGGACAGCACACGAGAGGTTACTTCGTTCCCTAACAACATTTCGCGATACCTTTAGGTCCACACTATACCCCGGGAGCTATTTGAGTACTATATTAGCCAGAGTCTAAAACTAATACTAGCTACCATTTCCTTTTTAGGCCAGCGCATATAGCCTTATTTCGCTGGTTCCTTATAACGAGGCTTGCACATGTTTGCCTGCTCTAACCTTGGATATCTTTCCTAGCGGCGTCACCGGCTTAGGCTGCCAGTTATCCTACATTTGAGTCCTCGCTTAGCACCACGATGATGTCGCTTCGTAGCACCGAGGACCGGTGTCACCCCCGTACCTGGGGGGAGGGGAATTTAACCCCCATGCGGTCAGAGTTCCCGGCTAATGAAACCGGGCTAGCGTTCCGTGTTTGACCACGTTAGGCTAGAACGAATCGCACAGAGTCAAGAAAGTAATTACTGCATGGATGCTTGGTATTGCTGGTGCTGCAACGATCGCCGGTGCGGCCCAAGCCCAATCAGCCAATACTCAGCCTGTAATCATCTCACCAGCACAGGCTTTCAATCGAGCTATGTTCGAGAACTCCGGCACCTACTTTGAGAACCGTTCCCTGCGGCGACAAGCCAACTCCATCTTGGGCATTGGAGGTTTCCCGGAAAATCGCCTCACCCGCGACGCCAAGCTAGTTAACCTGGTGTATCGGGACGTACTCAGGCAGCAGGTTTCTAGCACCCCACTCATTCGCATACGGGATCTGAGAAATCCCTTCGACAGCACGGTGGGTAACCCTGTGAACCAGGAACCAGGGCCCATCGGGCAACGCCGTAGTGTTTGAGCAGCCAGTGCTACGATAAGTAACATCGGTAAGGTAAGTGCGCCCTACTGGAATCGAACCAGTCTGAAGGCGAATTATGAGTTCGCTGCCTCCCCAATCGGCCAAGGGCGCATACTATATCCGATTCTAGCAAATCTCTCACTAGATAGCAAGGGATCGGTAAAATTCCATCATGGGATCTGGCGGGCCTCCGGTGCAAAATGGCTCAGAACTGTAGGCTTATTACAATTGAAGCATAGATCGACTAAAATTACAAAGATCACCATGTCAATTAATTTAACTGTGGTCCTGACATTCATTCTGCTATCCCTCATGTGCGCAGCCGGTGGAGTGAGCTTCTATGGGGGATATCTTGTAGGTAGGGAAGCCCTCAAAGGAATTACTCAGCCGGATTCGAGTCCTACCAGTACTCTAGCCAAGTCAAAAAGAAATGAATTGGGCCACAAGATTTTGTCCGAGGCAGAGATCCTGGCTAAGGTCAAGGCTAAAATGTCAGGCAAATAACCTCTCAGAAGTCGTAGGACGGGCGAGACGCCTGTCCGGGGGTGGCGTAGGACGAGCGAGACGCCTGTCCGGGGGTGGCGTAGGACGGGCGAGACGCCTGTCCGGGGGTGGGTTGTCAATGCAAGAATTTTAAATTTTGATGCGATTGTTGTCGGTGCTGCTGCTGATCGCGATAAACGCTTTTTTTGTCACAGCCGAGTTTTCTATAGTGTCAGTGCGGCGATCGCGCATTAACCAGCTAGTATCGGAGGGGGATACTCAGGCAAGGACTGTGCAAAATCTGCAACGGCGGATTGACCGGCTGCTGTCAACGACTCAGCTGGGCATCACCCTCTCTAGTCTGGCCCTGGGTTGGATTGCTGAGGATACGATGGCAGTGGCGATCTCGCAGTTGATGAGGTCCCTGCCGGTGTCGAAGGCAACGACCCAAGTGCTGATCCATTCAGTAGCAGTGCCAGTGGCGTTTTTAACGATCGCCTATTTGCAAATAGTGTTGGGGGAGCTATGTCCGAAGTCGGTGGCCCTGCTACATTCAGAACAACTGGCGAGGTTTTTAGCACCGCCAACTCTGGCGATCGCGCGTTTGTTCAACCCATTCATATGGATACTCAATCAATCGACTCGCCTGCTATTGCGCCTCGCGGGCATTCAGTACGCCGGTCGTGGCTGGTATAACCAGGTAACGCCAGAAGAATTGCAGCTGATTATCTCTACTTCCACTGAGACTACAGGGTTGGAAGCAGAAGAAAGAGAACTGCTCAACAATGTATTTGAATTTGCCGAAGTATTAGCAGAAGAAGTAATGGTACCCCGCACCAGCATTACTGCAATTGGTCATGATGCCACATTCGGTACGCTGCTACAGGAAGTTGCCAATTCAGGTCACTCCCGCTATCCCGTGATGGGGGAATCTTTAGACGACATTCGCGGTATTATTTACTTCAAGAAACTAGCTTCCTCACTGGCTAACGGTGACTTGTCTCTGGATACAGCAATAGCACCTTGGATTCGTCCCGCCAGGTTTGTCTCAGAACAAAAACCCCTGAGTGAACTTCTGCCCCTGATGCAGCGATCGCATAGAGAGATGGTGATTGTCGTCGATGAATTTGGGGGTACTGCTGGGTTAGTCACTCTCTCAGATATCGTTGCCGAAATTATTGGTGAGGTTTCAGAACCTGCCGAAGACTTAACTCTGCAAATGCTCGACGAACAGACCTATTTAGTGCAGGCGCAGCTGGATATCGAAGAAGTTAATGAACTGTTGAATCTAGAATTGCCCCTGATAGATGAATACCAAACTCTCGGAGGATTCTTGATCTACCAGATGCAAAAAATTCCCAGCGTGGGCGAAACCTTCTCATACAATAATCTGGAAATGACTGTAGAGTCAGCATCGGGACCCCGCTTGCACCAAATTCGCATCCACCGTCTGGAATCAACAGTGAATCGGGAAACTGCTGAAGATATTGTCCCCGATAATTCTGAAGTCTGAAGGATATACTTTGAAAGGTATCGACTTGCGCTAAAGAGCATCATTGCTGTCATTGCAGCAGCAGGAACGAGGGTTCGCACAACAGGAATACCCCCCGGCCTTCGCAGCGTTTGGAGGAAAGCTATCCACCGTGTAGACTGCGGTAGCAGGCCATGACTGCCCGGATAATCAGCGACAGAATATCAGTCTCCCTGATAGATTACTTCAAAGGTTGCCGGAGGACGCAGGCGACAGCGATCGGGTTCTATGCTTGCCCATTTTGCCAACAAGGATGGCAGATGAAGTTGTTCCATATGCTCATTAGACTCCCATTTAGATATTTTTATAGTAATCTTGTAGGTGGGGTTGTCCTGCGTTACCAAACCAAGAGATGATGCCAGGGGCGATCGCTCAAGAATAGCTAAAATATAGCAATACTCCGGACCGTTTTGGCTGTACGTAGCCTTCTGGCTCGCAGCGTAATCCTTGGCTCGATAGAGCCATTTTTGGCAAGCTAGCCTTGGGGCTGACAAAGAAAAAAATGATGCTTACTACAAACCTTTTTCTAGCCCATCGCACCCAGAGTGTTTTTCCACGATAGTTCCTTACCTAATATTTCCAGGGCTCTCCTCTCGGGGCCCTGAAACAACTTGCTATCTATCAGTTGTTCTAACACCTGCTGAGTCAGTTGGGAGGCAAAACTCCCCCCACTCCTTATTAAATGCGCATAATAACCCAGATGGGGGCGGTTCTCTTGATTCAGGTGAAAGCGATATATATCCTCATTGGTCATCTTAAAAACCAGTGTATAAACTGGGACCACTGCGTTGGGAATGCCATGCTTGCCATAAACTTTACTAGCACCTTGTTCTAAACTGCCAATCAGCACAACTCCCAAGATTACGCGGGTTTCGTTGATTAAATCCGGGGTAAACAGGGGGTCTGGTTCGCTAGAAAGACGGGGACCAATATTGGAAAATAATGGATTCTGCAGCTGGGAATTGTAAATAATGCCTACTGCCCAATGCCGCCCTTTTGCCTCTTCTAGTTTCACAAAGCAGCCAAATCCATAATCATCTGGTTGAGGAGGGTGCTTTACTTCCAGCATATCATCCACCTGTACCAGATAGTCGCAGTGGGAATTGGATTTAACAACTTTGCCTAAACGGAGCTTCTGCATACATTTTGTTTGTCATACCATTTTAGATTTGGCAGCATCTCAATAGTATCAGCGATCGATGTCTCCGGAGTAGTGCGAGTTTGGTGTCCCCCCTTTTGTGCGAATACGATGTCTCCCCTTTTGTGCGATTAGCGCTCCCAGGAGACATCTCCCGACCGGGGGACACCGAAAGCTCTCTGGAGACATCGAAGGCGATCGGTTACCAGTTACCAGTGCTGGAAATCAGAGCGAAAGGTTGTAAACATGAATATTCAGGTTTTGGCGTTGCACATTTTGGGGATGATGGTGGCTCTCGATGTTGTCAGTTGTCAGTTGTCAGTTTTAACAAGTTATTATTCATGAGACATGGTCGCTCTTACGCTCCCAGTACGTGGTCAACATACATCCCGTCCTTGTGCAAGGCCTCATGTTTTTAGCTCGAAGGAGAGGTTTTGAACATGATTTGTTAGCTTTTTTAGCTCAACCGAGACAAAAAAACTATACTTGTCAGCAAATAATACCATTTAACAGCGAACAGAGGACACTGATCGCAATTAAAGCCCGCCTGCGCGGGCTTTACTGACATGGTGGGCATTGCCCACCCTACCAACCGACCATTGATAACTGATAATGAATTAAGACATGCCTTGAATGAGGTAATCAAAGTAGGGGGCGACTTCGGTGGCGTCTTCGGCACTCAGGAGTGAGAGGGAAGCTTCTTTCAGGCAACGCATTGCTTCGGCCATTCCGGGCATGGGTACCCCGAGGGCATTATACATTTCCCTGGCGCCAATTAGGCCAATGCTTTCGATCGGCTCCTGATCACCAGCGAGCAGGCCGTAGGTGATCAGACGCAGATACCAGCCATAGTCCCGCAGGCAGAGGGCTCTTTCCCGCTGACCGTTGGCATTTCCTCCCGGGGCGATGAAGTCGGGGCGCTTCTTCCACAGCTCTTTACTGGCACGATCGACAATCTTTTTCTCGTTTTCAGTTAGGGTTTCGACGATGGTCATCCGCTGTTCCCCACTTTGCAAGAAGTCTTGGATGCTCTGGAGTTCGCCTGAACTGGGGTATCGCAGTTCGTTGTCGGCTTGGAGAATTATTTGGCTAACTACGCTCATGATTATCGCGATATTAAAGATATCATTTGTAGTTTAACGGCTGAGGTGACATAAATAAAGAGAGGAAAAAATGCTTGGGCGATGTTTCCTGTGTGCTGTATCCCTTGCGGGAGCGCAGCCATGTTTTCTGGGACAAGAACAAGGAGCAGAGATATCGAAATCGTCACGACTTTCAGGAATCTCCAGACCAATGGCGACAAGGGGATTTGGTTGAATGCATTGTCACTGATTTGAGCGTCAGGGGTGAGGGGGTGAGCCAGTGCTAGCAGCGGGTGGTGTTTGTGCCGGATACTCTGCCGGGTGATCGGGTACTGGTGCTTCTGGTGCGAGTCAAGGGCCAGTACGCCTACGGCAAGTTACGGCAGTTGCTAGTCCTTTCTGGGCACTGGATCTGTCCCGGCTGCATCGTGCTAGTCTCTTCTGGGCACCGGATCCGTCCCGGCTGCATCGTGGCGGATAAATGTGGCGGTTGTCAGTGGCAGCATATTGATTATAGCTACCAGCTGCAAGCCGAGGGCAATCTCGTTATCCAAAGTTTACAATGGATTGCTGGCATCTCTCAAGCAACAGTGGATTCTGTTCTTACTGCTGACGCGCCCCTCAAATACCGCAATGAGGTTACCTATCCCTTGGGATTATCATCCACTGGTCAGGTGCAAGCTGGCTATTACCAAAAGGGTACTCACAAGCTTGTTAATCTGAATCAATGTCCAGTACAGGACTCCCGCCTAGACTTACTGCTAGCAGAGGTAAAGCTAGATATGCAGGGACTCGGTTGGCCAGTCTACAACGAAAGGCGTCACCGGGAACAACTGCGCCACCTGGCCTTGCGCATTGGACGACGTACTGGTGAAATCTTGTTAACCTTGGTGGTTAGAAATGGTGATTTACCTGGGGTCGAGCAGCAGGTGCAAGCATGGTTGCAGCGCTATCCCAGTTTAGTGGGTGTCTGTTTGAATTATAATCCCGATCGCGTAGCGGCGCGCAGCGCATCGCACCAATGCGATCTTTGGCAAAGAAACTCGCTGCCTGGCGGGACGAGGTTTTTTGCGAGAGGAGTTTGCCGGGTTGCAATTCCAGCTCAGACCCGATACTTTTTTCCAAGTGAATACTGAAGCTGCTGAGGCCCTGTTACATATTATAGTGGAGGAATTGCAGTTGCAAGGACATGAAAGGTTAGTTGATGCTTACTGCGGCATTGGTACTTTTACTTTACCCTTAGCACGGCGGGTCGGACAAGCGATCAGCTTAGAGGTCCAACCTGAAGCGATAGCACAAGCGCAAATTAATGTCAAGTTAAATCAGATTGAAAACGTGCAGTTTCAGGTGGGAAAGGTGGAGAAATTGTTACCCCAACTGGAAGTGATGCCCGATATAGTATTATTAGACCCGCCCCGCCAAGGGTGCGATGCGCGCACACGGCTACGCCGGAGCGATCGCACTACCCCAGAGATATCGAAAGCGCCTTGTCTATGTCAGTTGCAAACCCTCTACCCTGGCCCGGGATTTGCAGGTATTATGTGCAGATGGGGGTTATCAATTAAGTCGGGTACAACCTGCTGACTTTTTCCCCCAAACCTCTCACGTTGAATGCGCCGCCTTTCTGGATCTTTGTAACGTAGGGCGGGCGGATCGCCTGCCAGTCAATTATTATTTCTAGGAACGACCATTGATGAAATTAAGTGAAATAGTAGATAAATTAGGAGATGCTGCTAACAATAATAGTCTAGCAGATATGAATCCGGAAATTACCGGTGTGGCCCCTGTAGATGCAGCGGCACCAAATACTCTCAGTTTCATTGAAGGTGCTAAGTTTGCCTCTCAGGTGGGACGAACAGCAGCAAGTGCTTTGATTTTACCTCCAAAGTTAACACAAGCAGCAGCCGCTCGGGGGATTGCTTGGATTGCTACTCCTTCCCCGAGGTTATTATTTGCCCGGGCGATCGCCCTCTTCTACCAACCCTTCCGTCCCCAGGATAAAATTCATCCGACCGCAGCAATTGACCCATCTGCTAAAGTAGGAGAAAATGTTTATATTGGGGCCCATGCAGTCATCGAAGCTGGGGTCAAGATTGGCAAGGATGTTTGCATTAATGCTAATGTGGTAATCTATCCAGAGGTGGAGATAGGCGATCGCACCATTTTACATGCTAACTGCACCATCCATGAGCGATCGCGCCTGGGTGCAGATTGCGTAATTCACAGCGGTGCAGTGATTGGTGCAGAAGGTTTTGGCTTTGTGCCGACGGGGTCAGGCTGGTTGAAAATGGAGCAATCAGGTTGTACGGTATTAGAAGATGGGGTAGAGGTGGGTTGTAATAGCGCAATCGACCGGCCAGCGGTAGGAGAAACCAGGGTTGGTCGCAATAGCAAGATAGATAATTTGGTGCAAATTGGTCACGGTTGTCAGATTGGAGAAAATTGCGCGATCGCGGGTCAAGCAGCCATGGCAGGAGGTGTTAAACTGGGAAATAACGTGACTCTGGCAGGTCAAGTGGGCATTGCCAATGGGATAAGTATAGGAGATGGGGCGATCGCCTCGGCAAAAGCAGGAGTATACAGCGACGTACTACCAGGAGAAATTGTATCAGGTTACCCAGCTATTCCGCACAAAACTCATCTGAAAGCATCTGCCATTCACAAACGCCTCCCGGAAATTTATCAGATGCTGAAACGACTAGGACAGTGAAAATGGCAAGCAAAGATGTAAAAGAGATAAGGACTAAAGTCCTTACTACAAACAGTGAAAATGGCAAGCAAAGATGTAAAAGAGATTCTGAGGCCAGATACCCAGGCGATTTTGCTGCTATGTGCTAACTTTGGTCTACCTAGGGAAATAGAACCCCAACCTCTGACTCTGAGGGAGTACAATAATTTAGCTATGTGGTTGCGAAAAAATCAACTGCGCCCAGCTGATTTGCTGACAACAGCTACTCAAAACAGATTAGATGATCTAGTAGAGACCAAGTTAAACCCCGATCGCCTGCTAGACCTGTTAGAAAGAAAAGCCATGTTAAAATTAGCGGTGAAAAGCTGGACTAATCATGGCATCTGGATCTTAGGACGCAGTGACTCAGAATATCCCCAGGGTCTGAAACAGCAGCTGAAGCATTTTGCCCCGGCAATTATCTATGGTGTGGGTAATATAGATTTACTCTCGGCGGGAGGATTAGCAGTTGTAGGTTCCCGTAATATGGATCCCGAAGGAATTGAATACACCAAACTCCTGGCCCAAACTTGTGCTGCACAAAACATGCAAATAGTTTCTGGCGGGGCGCGGGGGGTGGATATAACGGCGATGCTGGGAGTTTTATCAGCGGGGGGGACCGCTGTCGGGGTGCTAGCAGATCGCTTAATTAAAGCAGCTGTTAATGGTTTTTATCGCCCTGGGATCCGGGAAGGGAGACTAACTCTGGTTTCGGTTTATGACCCTGAAGATGAGTTTGAGGCCGGTAAGGCGATCGGTCGGAATAAATATATTTATAGTTTAGCAGAATATGCTATAGTAGTGAGTGCTGCATTTGGGAGAGGTGGCACTTGGAATGGGGCGACAGAAACTTTAAAACGGCAAAACAGCGTTCCTATCTTTGTCAGAATGCAGGGAAATGTCCCCGAAGGCAATCAGCAGCTAATCAAGCAGGGGGCAAAACCTTTCCCAGAAACACCTTGGCAGGGTTCTCTCCAGGCACTGATGGCTGCAGCAGCTTGCGAATTGTGAATTGTGAATTGCTGCGGATATATGTTAGATAAGTATAAATCCGACCGTATCTCCTCACCTATGTTTAATGACATGCTTCCGTTTCACTTGGCTCTGAATGCTACGGCGATCTTCGATGTCTCCGGAGAGCGCTACTCGCACTACTCCGGAGACATCGCCGGTACATCTCTGTGGTCCCTAGTCCTGTATTTGGGCTTCTCCCCAGTGGGCGACTGGGTAGCGGAACAGCTTAACCGCTGGTTTAACTTCGCCGAGCGATCGCTCTACACATCAGCTGAAGAATTTGAAAGAACCCGTCGGGCTAGAGAATCCCAAAATTCCTTCTACGCCTCAGTTTTCAGCATTATTCCGTTTCTGATCGCTGGTGGTTTGTGCAATTACGGGGTCGAAATTACTTTAGGTCGCAGCTGGTCAATTAGTATGGGTTTACTTGCTTGTGTCTGCTGCGGCCTGTACGAGTTGGGCCGTCGAGATAGTCATTCGTAGATAGTCGTTCGTAGTAAGCACTGAAGTGCTTACCAGGCGCTTCGCGCCTAGATAGGAGGCGGGAGCCTCCAGATAATCGTTCCCAGGTTCTACCCTTGTCATTACCCACATTTTTCAAGTAATTTTTGTGGCCAGCTCTACACCACAGCACAAGTCTTGGAATTTCTGCCACCCCCGCCCCTATTGTCTGCCAGCCTGGCAAACCATCTCCAGAACGACCAATGAAACCACCCAAGGGAGGGATATTTTTCCAAAATTCTGCTGTAGTCAAATTTTCAGAGGGTAAATTTAGATGCGCTTTTAGCACACCTTTAATTGCTTCTTTGGAACCAAGGAGTCCGCTGGAATTTCCCTCACGGTACGACTTATGTTAAGCAATTGCAACAACCGCTCCTGATACAATTGCCACAAATCCCAGTAACGTTAATAACCCTGATGCCGTCTCTAACTGCCGTTTTTCCATGGCACAACCAGTCTTCATACACTTATGATATTCGCACAATTTTCCAAGCTATACCACTCTAATTGTTGTCAAGCCTCCTCGGCATTGTCCACCTTCACAGTTGTAAATAAAATCCATTCTAACCCATCATCAACTCCCTCTTCCCAGCAACGAATACACCATCCTGATCTAGTTTCTTCTTTTGAATAAGGACTGCTCTGGTGGCGGGTGAATAGTCACAGGAGCCCAAGCCACTTTCAATCTTACTATACCTTGGGGTTCTCCTCATGCGACTACGTAAAAACATTGTTTTATTTGTCATGCGTGAACCTTGTGCGAGCAAAAGTTTTAAGATGACTTTTTGTTCCTGAGGCCGTTGTCATTACTCGATGAAGACAAATTCTCGTCAAACAATGCCACCTAGGCGCTTGTGAACGTTTAATGTAATCGAATACATCACTTTCTCTATCTCCTACACTTACCCATAATGGTGCTATTGTTGATGATGGAGCTTTACCTATTGACTCCACCATTTCGGCCCATTTATCTCCAACTGGGCCGAAAATTTTCTTTTTTTCGTTGACCACAGGTTTTTTTCTTTTTTACCGGGGCTGGACGCATCCAAACCTCCTGACCTGCTAAACCTAATATTTCTGGGTTGTCTGGTGTTGGGATAACTGCCAGACTACTATGTACCATTATTCCTCTACCTTTACTTCGGAATTTAAAAATCTGTAAGCAGCTATAGATTGACTCCATTGAACCATTTGTTCGGGGAGACTTGCTGCCGGTAATCGTGCTATTGCTGCTCCTACTTTAATAGCTCTTTGTGTGGGACGGGCATCTCCCAAATTACAGGTTGACCATTGGTCGGCGGCCCATTTCTTAACATCTGTTAACTCCTGCTGGTCTAAGTTCATGTGTCTTTTTTGCTACATATATATTGAGATCGGGTACGGAAGGCACAAAAGTGATATAGCGCTTTACAAATCGCCTATCATGCTTTCGTGCCCTGTGAGGGGGGGTGAGAGCCCACATACGTGGGTAAAAACCACTATATTTCTAGCTTAACAGAAAATGTGGGTAATGACAAGGGTTCTACCTGGGAACGAGAGGGAAGATAGAAAATAGATAGAAGAGAAATAACTAAAGCAAATCATGACATTCCCAGTTTATTTCTATATTGGATATTGGCGCATTCATCCACAGTTTGTGTTTGAGGTACTCGCCTATGCGATCGCCTTTCGGTTGCTGCTGGGACGGAACATTATTAAGCAAGATACTATTACCCCCAGTCAGCGGAGTTCGGTAATTGTCGGTGGCATGGTGGGAGCATTACTGGGGGCGAAATTTCTAGTGGGACTGCAACATATTTATCTCCTGTGGCAAAATTGGCAGTTGTGGCTGTTACTGCTACTGCAAGGAAAAACGATCGTGGGAGCATTGTTAGGAGCATTGATCGGGGTGGAAGTGACCAAAAAAATGATTGGCCTCAGGCGATCGACTGAGGATGTCTTCGTCTATCCCCTAATTGTCGCTACGGCGATCGGGCGCATAGGCTGTTTTCTGACCGGGTTGAGCGATCTCACCTATGGGGTAGCCACGATTTTATCTTGGGGGGTAGATTTTGGCGATGGCATTTACCGACATCCCGCCCAGATATATGAGATAATATTTCTGCTAGCATTGGCGATATTAATCCAGATTCGTTCCCGTTATCAAAGGCAAGAGGGAGACCTATTCAAATTTTACATCATCGCTTACCTGGTATTTCGCTTCCTGATTGATTTACTGAAGCCAGATTTTCATGTTATCCTGGGGCTAAGTGCCATACAGATTGCCTGGGCGCTGGGTTTAGGATATTATTGGGCTATTAGAGCTTATTATCACGATCGGGTAGCCTCCGCACACATTGCTAGCCATCGACAACCAGTTGTGGTAGAATTAGGAGCAGGCATGTTTACTCGCTTTCATCGGATTGGCAGCAAGGTCTATCGTTGGTTCGATCTGGACTTGCCAGTGGTAACCGATCTGCGCCGTCAGTTAGATACTCAGACAGAACAACATCAATTGATTAGCAGTTCTGTACTAGATTTTAGCTGGATGGATGCTATGCCAGAAGTACCGCCCGAAAACTTTCTGTTTATAGCAGAAGGGTGGCTGATGTACTTGCCAACAAGTGACGTGCAACGGCTCATTTGCCAGATGCGATCGCGCTTTTCGGGTGCCACATTGCTGATGGATGTGCTGGGTAATATTGGGCAGCTAGGACTGGGAAAAACGCAGTTCGATCGACTAGGTGCCCCCTTCAAGTGGTACGTTGAAGACGAAGGAGAGGTAGCAGCAATGGGGTTGTCCCCAGTCAAGGTCGCATCCCTACCTCAACTCTGTCCGGAACGTTGGCCTTTTTTAATTACTTGGCGTCCTCCGCTCCGCAATAGTTATCTGATCGTGGAGGCCAAGATCGAACCATCTTAAAGATAAGAAACCCGGTTTCTTTGAAAAACCGGGTTTCTGGAATACTTAGTCTCGCTCATCGGAAATAAACCCATGCCTACTCGACCATACCTATTTTATGCTTTAACTAATAGTGTCTGTTCCCAATGTCTGACTAAGGTTGAGGCGAAAATTATCTTTTGGGATGATCGGGTGTACCTAGAGCGTCGGTCAACTAATAATAGTTGGCAAACGGAGCTTTTTATGTATATAGCAACTAGCACGGGAATTTTTATAACAACTGAAATTATTACCCTGTATATTTTTTTACCGAAGCCAACAGGATGGAATTATCATAAATGATTTATACCCCGTTGGTACAACATTTACAAAGTGAGCTGCTCAGTTCAATAGGGATTGGTTGTTTTTCGGTGTTTTTCGGTCTTCTCTAAAGAAATAAAAAAAAGCTACCACAAGACCTAGGGAAGTTGACTCAACTTCCCGGCGCTCGACTCACGTAAGGATTAGATAAATTTTATCTATCTAGGGCTTGCTGAATAAAGTCGGCAGAGCAAATAAAGATGCCACACAGCTTGAAAAATGGTAGTTTCGTCGCCAATGAGACCCTAGAAACCCGACTGGTTTAGATGGCAACAGCTTTCATTGAGATGGGCCATTGGGTTGAGGCACGAAACCCAACCTACTGAGGATAAAATGTAGTAGAGTGATGTATAAAAGCTGTATGCTATTATTGTGTTTTAATGCCTTCGCGTTTTTGGCCGCGCATTTTTATGCAGCGTACTCGTGGCAAAATAAATTGGGTTCGAGTCCGAACGCGAGTCTAATTTACTATAGGATATTGTCTATTGGAATTTGGCAATTATTCTATGTAATTACGCTATGTATGTTGCTGAAATGGCGAGGAAAACCAAAGGCAATTTTAGGCGCGCTCGTCGGTGCAGCGATTACCCGTGAATAGTCCCTGCTGGTCGATCTTCCCCATATTGTTACTCTGTTAATGCTAACATTCGTTCCCAGCATAAATGCGATCAAGAAAAAATATAATAATGGAAGAATTACTATGTCAAAATCGAATGAATATGATATGGTTGCTGGCATTTGTCTCTTAATAACTTGACACGAGATCGCTTTTGTAATCTGGTTTCTAATCCTGGCAAGGCTAGAGGTAATACTAGAGTCAATACTAGAGCAACCTTTTGAGGACAGGCTGCTGAACTTCTTCATATCAGCTATAGCAGTAAGTGGTATATTGCAATTGTTGTATCTGGTGCCGCTATGTATCTGGTTAAAACGGAAAAACCAAATGAGTATGATGGAAGGAGTAATTATTAGCGCAGTAATTACAATTTTATTGAATAGCTTTTGTTTCTTATAATTAGTAATGTAGGTTGGAGAACGTTCGTTCCCCAACCATATGGTGGCGATCCCTCTTTATTTGATTCTGGTAAGCAAGTATGGCTCTTCGTGAAATGGTATGCGTTCATTGCCATCGGAATAGCCTAAAACCCTTGCTTCGTCTAGGGTTGAGGCCGTCGCCGCGCGCGAATACGTAAATTACCAAAACAAAAGACACCAGCCCCACATATAAATACACGGCCCTTCGCGCAGCGTGGCGCAGCCATGTCCCTTGGGATAAGAGCTCTGGCAGAGATATCGAAGTTGGAACCATTATTGGTAAAGGGTTTCAGGCGCATTAGCTATGATTTTAGCATACTAGATTGGGAAGAGCCGCAAGTATCTGCTTTATAAAAATATAGAAAATACTGTTGCACTTCATAATATTTCTTATGTAGACGCGATCTAGAAAAAAATATAATAAGGGAGGAATTACTATGTCAAAATAAAATGAATGGGGTAAGATAGTTGCTGGCATTATTATCTCAATAATTTTAAACGCGATCGCCATAACAATCTGGTTAATAATCGTATACATAATATCCGAAAGTAGCTTGGAGCAAACTCCTGTTGGCAGAGTGCTAAATACGATCTTTACAGCAGCTATAATCGGAATTGGCATATCGCAATTATTGTACGCAATTACCATATGTCTGTGGCTGAAATCTCAGGAAAAAATTGCCTTGCTTAAAAGGGCGAACGTCGGTGCAGTAATTACAGTTTTATTAAATGGCAGCTGCTGGTTAATAGCCTTTGACATTTTCTATAATTATTGGTTATTGTTGGTTATATTTAGATGTATTTAGTCGGTTGAAAACCGACTCCTACCGAGTTCCCTGGCTCCCCCCTAGGAACGTCGGGGGTTTGAACCCCCGGCGGGCCATCGGGAAAGAATCAAGATATCAATTTCTAGAATTATTGATATAGCTAAATGTATTTAGTCGGTTTTTAACCGACCTTAGCTAATTGGTTATAGTCAGATGTATTTAGTCGGTTTTCAACCGACTCCTACCGAGTTCCCTGGCTCCCGCCTGGTAACGCGGGGGTTTGAACGGCGGGCCCCCAGTTCCTCAAACACAAGTTCCGCTAGCTTTTCTGCGGCCCCTGGCTGACCACGCACGGCCCGCAGGAGATCTGCCATCTGTTCCAACTTCTCAGGATGGGCCAAAAAGTCCAAAACCAATGCTGCCATATCCCGGGACTGAAGCTGACCAACTAATTCAGGGACGATCGCCTCACTGGCCCAAATATTCGGCCAAGCAAATAAGCGTCCTTGTCGGAGAACCAACCAATTAATTAATTTAGCAAAAGCCGAACCGAGAAAAGGCAAATTAGCCAGCAGTCCGGGTAACCCATCCCAGGCTCGCATGGCATCCAACTGCTGGGTGGGCAGGAACACAATCATCGGCACAGCTAAGGCCCCCAATTCCGCCGTATTCGCCCCCACCGTAGTCAAACATAACATGCATTGGCATAAGAGATCGTAAGCGGGAAATTCGGTCCAAAGTTCCACCAGTAAACCAGTTGGGGTTTGCAAACAAGGGCGATCGCCTGCCATGACCAACTCGGCAACCCCCGTCGGCCATTGTTGAATTAAAGGATTGCGATCGGGGTCAGCAAAACCTGCTAAAGTTTCCACATCCAAGGTTGGTGCCACAGGGATGGCGAACCGAGTTGTCCGACGCAGCTTGTAAATATCCTGGGCAACTGCTAAGATTAAGGGAAGGCCCTGATATAGCTTGGCAGGTTTTGATCCCGGCAGCAATCCAATCAATTCTGATGCATGGGGTTCGACCAGGGGCCGCTTCCTTGCTGCCACCTCGGCCATCAAGTCCCCAACCACAGTGAACTTACGAGCAAATTTGGGCTTGACAGGGGCAGCAATCTCTGGTTTAATGACTCCAAAGCGATCGATAAAACCATGCCAGCGGGCATCCCATTCGGCATAAACCACAGTGCGATAACCCAGTCGCCTGCCAATAACCACCGGAAAAAATTGATCGCCTCCCAAGAAAACCACCACACCCCGGTCACTCCAGTCCCAATTGTCCGCCGTTTTCCCCCAAAGTAAAAATGGGATAAAATGTGCGGGTGCTTGTACCCGGTCAACTTCAGGATAGTCAAGGGCGATCGCGGCCTCTTTTCCGGTAGCATGGCGACAAGGAGACAGGACCACCGAGATCCGCAGGCGATCGCTCTTATATTTGCGCAAAGCTTGCACGACAGGGCGCACCCAAGTAGTCACTTCTCCCGGTCCATTAGAGAGAATCAAAATATCAGCTATTGAATTTGAGACATTTATGGACATTTCTTAGCAGTAAAAAACAGCGACCTCTCTTCAGTAAACACCTTCATTGACCGAGGTGCAGATGTCAATGTCAAAGATGACGCCGAAGGTTCCACCCTCTCGATCCTGGCAGTCACAACTGATAATCCTGACATTCTCCAAGCATTATTAGCTGCTGGTGCCGATGTCAATGGGGCCGACAATGACGGTTGGACTCCCTTGATGGAAGCTGCTGCTAATGGTAATATGGATATCGTGGAAATTCTCCTGGCCGCTGGCGCTGACGTGCATGCTAAAACTAACTTCGGCATAACCGCTTTGATGACTGCTGCTGCTAAAGGTCATCGCCCGATCGCCCAAACCCTATTAGACCGAGGTGCGGACCTCAAGGCTAAGGATAACAACAGTTGGACCGCCCTAATTTGGGCTGCCTCAGAAAAGCAAACTGAAATAGTAGAATTACTAAAACTTGCCCGATCGCAGCAAGCTAAAGGCTAATTGCGAATGGCTAATTGCGAATTGAAAATTGTGAATAGATATGAATAAATAATCAATAATTCTCAATTATTCCTTCTCAATTCTCCCTTCTCAACCCACAAACCCCTGCCAAATTCTCTGGGCCGTATTTCTGATGAAAGAATTAGGGGATAGCATTTGACGGAGGGCCGCACGCATGATTTGGGAATAAAAAAACATCAACACCCGCTTCAGGATCGCCTTAGTTGGCCAGGACAAAACCACCGCTAAACAACCAGAGGCGATCGCCTGGGGAGTATTATCCTCCAGAGAGGCGATCACATTACTCAGAGTCGGCAGCCAAACCAGCACTACAGACAGTCCCCAAGCCAACCAATTAATAAATTGCCTGCTTCTCAATTCCAGGGTACTTAACAATTGATTAATCAGCCAATGGTGGGTAGCCACAATCTCCAAACAGTAAAAATGTTGTAGATAATCCCGACGCACTTGATTGAGCACATCTCCATCCGCAGACACTACCGTCCGCAACACAAATTGCCCCTGTCTACCTCCCATCTGTTGACTGTCTTGCTGGTCAACATAGTAGGTACAAAAGGTAAGTCCAGACTGAATGCGATTTAACCTCCCCTCATCGAACAGCACCAACTTTTGCAGTGAGGCCACCAAACGCCAGGTAATTTGCAACCGTTCTCCCTGATATCGGGCTGCTTGAATTGCCTGTAACACTGACTGATTCAAATAGAAAATAAACTCCCCCTCTTCTATGCTGATGCATTGAGCAAGATAATCTTGCTCTCGTTGAAACTGCTCTAAAAACCACCCGAAAAATTTTTCAATCACCTGCCGAATCCTCGATCGCCTCGATCTGCATCTAAATAAAATGTCGGCAAATCTATACCCGTACTCCCCTGAATCCCCGCACTCCGCTGAATAATATTTTGCACTATACTCACCATAAAGTATAACACTCTCCGCCACTGCTGTTCTCCTGATGATACTCCCTCACTGTGAATACTTATGATCGTCTGCCTGAAATCATTTGTCAGCAGTTGCTCGTGGTAGCGGTTGATAATATCCCCATCCAGCTGCATTATCGTTTGGGCATAGATAATGTCCGTCGTTTCCGATTGCAAATCCGTGCTATCGATCGCCGTTTTCAGTTCCATTATTTTCCGCAAACCCCGTAGAAATTTTCCATTATCTAGCAGTTTTTGCAACTCCTTTTGCTCCTTAGGATCCCCTGGATTTGGCAGCCTTTCCTGGAGATCAAACATATCTGAACTCGGGTCTTGCAGCACCTGACGATACTCCCAAACTAGTTTTTGGCGTAAGTTTCTGTAACGAGGGTATAAAGCTGGTGGTATTTGCCTATCTACAAAGTATCTGTTGTCCATTTCCGAAATAGGAATTTCATAGATTTGTTCATACGCCTCCTCTGGAATAAACTTGCTTCCCGTAATCTGAGTCACTATCATCGTATTTACCTCTAGAGTTGTGATGTCATTCATCACATCCCCCAAAGACTGGATAAATTCCTTAAACCTTTCCTGCAGCCTATCGATTTCCTTCTCAACTTTACCGTTTTTTACCTTCTCTATCTCCGTATTCTTCTTTAGCACCATTTATCTCCTGACTTGGTAACTGGGAACATCCCAATGCATGTATTTGTATTTGCGAAGGTCAAAAGGCTAATATGGCTCAGGGAAAATGGAGCAATTCTCAATGAAAATCTTCTCAATTCTCAATGAAACAATTTGCCTCGTTAAGAGGCACCCCCACCTGGGAACACGCTGCGCTAATTTTCAATTGCTCAAGAAGCAAAACACCAGATGCACCCTGATAACTTTCCTCTAGCTAATTGCTAATTGCTATTGCCTGAATCAATAATCAACCATTCACCCTTCACCATTCTCAGTAATTGTCAGCATTCAGCGAGATTCGATGTCTTCGGGATGCTAGCGGCTGCGCAGCCGCTGCGCTGACGCAAAAACCCCGAAGACATCGATGAATGCTTACCTTTTCTTCTGCTAACGCTTTTTCTTTGTCTGCGGCGAGCCAGAAGGGGACTCTGCCAGTTCTAGATCTGCAAATGGATCCTCTAAATTCTCTGCATTTACATCATCGGAGAACAGCGCATCCAGTTCATCTGTCCCTTCGCTCCCAGAATTTAGATCCTCCTCCTGGTCGGACTCTGCAAACAATTCCGCCAAGGGGTCAAATGCCGCTTCACCCTCGAAAGCACCAGCTTGCGCCGGTGCTATGAGCCCATCATCCCCATCTAATAAAGCCGCTAACGGGTCATCCGACTCTTCATCATAGCTGCTATTGTCCCCTGCTGTTGCTGTCGCCTTTTTGGTCCCATTCCCCTGGGGTTCGGACCACAGTTCTGGTTGTTCGCCAAGCATATCTACGTCGAACTCATCTAAGGCATGGGAGTCTGACCTATTGAACATTCCATCGGGCGACCCTGGTGCCTGGGACGCTTCTGTGGCGGTCTCAGACATATCTGAGGAGAACACATCATCTAGCACCTCCCCGTCCATGCCCCGATCTCCACCCGTTGTGCCTGGGTATGGCTGAGGTTCATCAAACCCCTGATCTGCCTCTGCATCGCTATCGAAGGCACTCATCAGAGCCGCATCTTCATCATCTGTCAACTCTTCGTAGTCCGACATCTCTGAAGCAAATAATGGATCTGCATTATCTGCTTGAGCGAAGGCATTGGACTCTGAGTCTGACAAGTCTAATTTCGACTCCATACCATTCATCCCAAATGCATCGTCATCCGCTGCCGCCTCTCCTGGTACCTCAAGCAACTCCGATGACTCATAATCGGCGTCTGCCAATGGATCTGTCTCCGGTTCTTCCCAGAGGGATAAATCCTCATCCGACCCAAGAGGCGCTGCTTCTTCCGAACCGAATGAGTCCTCTGCCAATACTTGATTTTCCCAATCTGTTGGCAATTCATCTGTTGCTTGCGCCTCTTGGGTTTCCGGTGAGTCCCAGAGAGATTCTAAATCTCTCGACGAGGCACTCTCTTCTGCTGCCTCCTCATCCTCCAAAGCTGTTGGCCATTCCGAAGTTGCTGACTCTTCTGCTAAAGACATTTCTGACTCTACTGCCAAATAGTCATCCTGCCAATCTGCTGGCCATTCCGAAGCTGCTGACTCTTCTGCTGCCTCCTCATCCTCCAAAGCTGTTGGCCATTCCGAAGCTGCTGACTCTTCTGCTAAAGACATTTCTGACTCTACTGCCGAATAGTCATCCTGCAAATCTGTTGGCCATTCCGAATCTGACCCTGTTTCCCAGGAAGTTTCCGGTTCTTCCCAGTTTGCTGCTAACTCATCTTCGGCAGTACCCATCATATCAGCAGATACTCCATCTCTTCCTAGCGCCGGAGACTCTGCTTCTGTGTTCGACCGTAACTCAGTCCCATCCCAGCTGGGTGCTAACTCTCGTTCCGTTTCCAACACACCCAGAATCTCGGCTGTTTCGTTCTCTTTTGCTGGTGTGGACCCTGACTCTTCTGTCTCCAAGGCACCCATAATCTCTACTTCTGAGTCCTCTGTTGATTCCTCTATTACCTGTTCATCCTCATCGGTTAGTGACTCAACTAATGTCTCTGCCGAGATGTCGGGTTCTATTGCTTCTGGTTCCGGTTCATCTTCCCATAATTCGGTCTCATCCCAGCTTGATGCTAACTGTTCTGTCCCATCCATCATCTCTAATTCCGGGTCTTCTGTTACCGGTTCTGACTCCAGTATTGACTCAACTAATGCCTCGGGGTCGGCATCTATTGCTGTTGATTCCGACATTATCGGTTCTTCCGAGGGGGTAGTTTCCGGTAAGTCGGTCTCATCCCAGCTTGATGCTAACTCTTGGGACTCCTCGAACTCGTCGGCCATCGGAGAAGTAGTTGCAACATCTAGATCTAGATATACTAGTGCTTCTGACTCCGTCAGATCGCCGGACGCCGCTGCTTCATCTGAGCCCCATGCCCCTGCTGCCGCTGCCACCGCCGTTCCTACTACTGCTGCTGTTCCTGCTACCACTGCGGCTGTCTTCAGGGCCGAATTTTCCCTCACGTTTTCTGTTGAGGGTACTGCTATTTCTGGATCTCCCGTGAAGGCCAAGCCATCTGTGGTCTGTGTCCCCCCCCTCGTTCCCACGGCTCTGCCTGGGAACGTGCTTTTAGCGATCCCAGGAGAGGCCGCATCGGGGGACACAGATGGATCTAAATCGAAGGCCGCCAGCACTTCTGGGTCATGCTCTTCACTAGAGGTTACTTCCTGTTCTCTTTCTGTCCCACCTGTCACTCCTGTAGTAACTGGTTCCGATCTTGCTACTACTGGCCTCAGTTCCTCTTTTCTTTCTCTCAGGTCTGGTGCTGAAAAAGCTGCTGGTCGAGGGCTGCTGCCAGAGGCGAGCGCATCTGGTTGTATACTTTTTAGTTCTGACGAATGGGTTTTGCTATCGGTAACCACTACCGTCTGCTGTGTCATTCCCACCCACAGCTCCAGCAGTTTCTGTAAACTGGAGATATTTCTTTCTATTATTTGCCCGCTTGCCTGCATCTGGCTGACGTGGAAATCCCGCAGTTCGGCAAACTTCCCGCCTTCGAGGAATTTGCTCCCGATTTTCGTTTCGATCTTGCCTTCTACAATGTTGAGCCTAGTGCGCATTATCTCCCCTGAATCCCCCTTCTCCCTTATCTGGGAAGCTGTCTCGGGGTCTGATGAGGCGATCGTAGTTGTGATTTCCAACTCGATCGACTTTCCTAATGCCGTTTTCAGGGCATCTACTATTCTACCTTCCTTGAGCGCTGCTCTGAACTCTTCGCTTGTTGCTGCCATGACGATTTCCCCTTCCAATATATCGGGCTCTTTTTCCCTCCGGCGTATACTGCCGCCGTGTCTCCTGGGTAGTGCGACTAGCGCGCTGTGCCTCCCGGGCGGTGCGACTACGATGTTTCTCGGGTAGTGCGGCGCTCCCGGGAAACATCGAGCTTTCGGGAGACACAGCACCAGGAGAAACGGCACCCCCCACTTGTTGCTGAATAGCCTACTTTCCTTATGCTAACTCAAGTTGCTACCTATAAAAAATTCTACCTCTCAAACAGCCATTTTTGGTAAATATATCCGCAAAAATGCCATTTGGGGGTAAATTATAAGGCGATTTTAGCCGATTTTGGCTAATTTTGGTGTTAAGTTTCTATAGGTAGCAACTTAGGTTATGCTACTATACAGTAGTTCCTTGGACACATCCTTACCCTTGGCCCCGCCAGTGCCAGTTTACCATTGCTAGCCCTCTGACCGCGAGCCAAGCTTGTTTTCTATCTTATCCTATTTTACAGAGAGTTGAAAATTATTATGTCAGAGAGCTTATTTGCTGATGCCAGTCTGAGACTGGAAAAAGCCTTAAAACATGCGGAAATTTCCCCTGATGCGAGCGAGCGCTTAAAGTTTCCCAAGGCTAGTTTAAGAGTGTCAATCCCGGTGCGCCTGGATGATGGTTCCTTGCGGGTTTTTCAGGGCTATCGGGTCCGGTATGATGATACCAGGGGACCGACGAAGGGGGGCATCCGCTATCATCCTAATGTAAACATGGATGAGGTGCAATCCTTGGCTTTTTGGATGACCTTTAAGTGTGCGGTGCTAAATTTGCCCTTTGGTGGGGCCAAGGGGGGCATCACGGTCAACCCCAAGGAGTTGTCACGGCTGGAGTTGGAACGGTTGTCTCGGGGCTATATCGATGCGATCGCCGACTTTATTGGCCCCGATATTGACATTCCGGCGCCGGATGTCTACACGAATGAAACGATCATGGGTTGGATGATGGATCAATACAGCATCATCCGGCGACAGCTGACACTAGCGGTGGTGACTGGTAAACCCATCACCCTGTCCGGCAGTGCGGGCCGGAGGAAGGCCACGGCCATGGGGGCTTTGTTTGTGATTGCAGCTATTCTGCCCAAGTTCAACCAGTCTCCCCAGGATACCACAGTAGCAGTGCAAGGTTTTGGCAATGTGGGGGCGACCCTAGCTGAGTTACTCTGTAATGCTGGCTATAAGGTGGTGGCGGTGAGTGATTCTCGCGGGGGTATTTATGCCAAAAAGGGGTTAGATATAAGCAGCGTGCGCAGATATAAGGAGGCAACTAAAGGCATACAAGCTGTCTACTGTAAGGGTACTGTTTGCAATATTGTCGAACATGAAGTGATTAGTAATGCCGATCTGTTAGCCTTGGATGTGGATCTGTTGGTTCCGGCGGCTTTGGAGAATCAAATTACGGAGCAAAATGCCGATGATATTAAGGCTAAGTTGATCTTTGAACTGGCCAACGGACCGATTACTTCGGGGGCTGATGAAATTTTAGCAAGGAAAGGGATTCAGGTTTTTCCTGATATCTTGACCAATGCTGGTGGGGTGACCGTGAGTTATTTTGAATGGGTGCAAAATCGGAGTGGACTCTATTGGACGGAGGCGGAAGTAAATCAGCGGTTGCAAGCTAAGATGGTGGAAGAAACTGAGAAAATCTGGGCGATCGCGCAAAGACACGCTGTTTCTATGCGGACTGCTGCTTATATTCATGCCCTACATCGGATCTCAGAGGCGATCGATGCTAAGGGGACGCAAAGCTATTATCTCAGTCGCTGAAGGTAAGCGATCGCTCCGTTCGATATCTCTGCCGGTGTTCTTGTCCCAAGGGACATGGCTGCGCCCCCAGCGCAGCGCTATCGGCACACAGGAGACATCGCCGTCTCCCTTGTCACGTAGGACGGGCGAGACTCCTGTCATTCGATATCTCTGCCGGTGCTCTTGTCCCAAGGCACTCGGCACACAGGAGACATCGACTTTTCGGACCTCTCATATATGTAGCTGCTCCTCGGTGCATTTTTCCCAATTTGGGAATTTTTTCTTGAATTTATTTCAGCTTAATTTCTTGTTCTTCTTTAATGTTTTCTTGATTTTTTATGAGCTTTACTTTTATTTAATACCGATGATATCTCTTCTTTTTATGACTTTCTCTTAAGTTTTTTAGCTTCATTCTTGATTTGTTTTCGACAATTATCTAGCTCTTCATTTACTTGCTTAGTCACACGGTCAGCTATAACTTCAGCATTAGGCATCAATTCTTCCACTAAACTTTGATACGGTTTCCACATATCTATACTCACTTCTTCAATACCATTCAACACCTCGGGACTCCATGATAGCAAGACTTCTCGCAGATATTCTTGTCGCCGAGACTTCACTATTTCCAGAAGTTTGCTATTCTCAACATCCACGTCTCCTGGGTAGTGCGAATAGCGCTCCCAGGAGACACGGCTAAAACAGCTAAATAATTACCTTGTCCTTTTACCAATGCAATTTCATCGATCCCTAGCTTTTTTAGTTCGGTTCAATTTTCACCTGTCCCGATAGCATTTGTTGAACCTCAGATTCTTTTAAGTCATACCGAAGCGCTACATTAATAATATCCCCATTTAATACTTCTCGAACCACTTGTTATCCCAGTCTCTTCGTATATTTACGCCGACCTTCTACGTATGACAATTTCTCACGGTTTCAAACAGCGAGCGCACGGCGATTGATTTTGAGAAAAACTTTTTTTCTCCCCAGAGCAAATCCTTAATTAAATAATTATGGTTCTGATACAAGACTTTTTTGATGACATCTAGGGCAAATTGCTTCTTTTTTTTCTGCCTCAATTGTTATCATCACTTCTTTTAAATGAGTCTCAGTATACCCGACAACTTTCACTTCTGGAATGTTTAACAATGTTGTTAGTATTTTTAGATTCGAGCGTGGCATCTTATAAATTCTCCCTGTTTTCGCGCCTCTATGTTATACCACAACTAGTTGCTGAATGTCAAGCTGGAAAAGGTTTTCCGGTTTTCAGGATCTCCCGTTGAGCGGGCGCATCAACTTCAAGACCTATTTTAGCATACTAGATTGAGAAGAACCCAAATTAAAAGCAATCAAAAAAATCTTCGCACCCAAGGGGAAGTGGTGCGGCACAACCAGAAAATGAGTCTGCTGGATGCGAACAATCAGAATTCGGGAGAAGTGGTAGGTTAGGTTGAGGAATAGTGAAGCCAGTTTCTTTGGACAAAATCAAGAAATGTACTACACAGACGATCGTTACAATAGCTTTCAAGAAGTATTATTGCAGCCTCGAGTAAAAAGAGGTAAAAATGAATCAAAATATCCAAGTTCTGGAAACATCTGCCCTCAAACCTGAATTGGGGATTGACCGGCAGTATCACTTGACATAGTGTGAGATATAGCATTTCTCAAAATGGTGAGGACAGTAGCAACAATGTGTAAAAAAGTTGTATAGGTCTGACAAACTAACATTTTCAAAACCATCAGTAATTGCATCAAGCGGTTCTCGGTGACATTTTTTTCTTATAGCTCTTTAGCTGCGATCAAAAGTTCTCAATTGGAGAAAAATCGGGAGAATAAGGAGGTAGATAGACTAACCGCGCACCTACTTGTTCAATAGCTGCTCTTATGGCTTTTCCATTATGTATTGTACATCGGTCGATGACCAGGCTTTTTTCCATAAACGAGGAACTAAATGTCTAACTATAAAAGCTTCAAAAGTTAAGCTATTATAAGAACCTAAAATCTTGAATGAACTCACTACTCTCTTAAGACGCTCCGACTATCGAAACGTTTTTTCCTCGCTTACTTGGCTTACTTCCATGGGCTCTTTGACCACATGCGACCTACGTGTTAAGTTAACACCGGATTCCTCCAAGAAGATCAAGTCAAAAGGGTCTATTCCTTCTATTTCTTTCCAGTAGTCTACCCTTAATTTTTGGACTCTATCACTTCTTTTCTCTGTTGGATGTAACGCTTTTTTTTTGATGGTAAATCCCAACTTCTTTATCATCCTATCTATTGTCGAACGGCTGACCACCGGTCTCTT
Source organism: uncultured Hormoscilla sp. (assembly GCA_963921275.4). Taxonomy (GTDB): domain Bacteria; phylum Cyanobacteriota; class Cyanobacteriia; order Cyanobacteriales; family Desertifilaceae; genus Hormoscilla. Next base: position 2,514,496 of record OZ001293.3, read on the forward strand.
TTTCAAGACTAGATTGATCTTCTTCTAAGGTCCAGTCATTATTTTCCTTTACTAAATTATGAATAATTGCCAGTTCTTCATCCTTAAGTTTTCGTGGACGACCAGGACTTTTCTTAGGTAATAAATTGCCGCCGATCCTGCTGGATGATTTTGGTAACAAAACTTAGAGCTACCCTAAATCTGCCCGCCAGTTTTCTTTGTGATATATTCTCATTTTTATAGACCGATTTTTTGGCCTAGATCTACTGAATAGGGTTTCATGGCTTTCTCTTCCATATATTCTTGACTCTCTTATTGTACCTCATGTTTTTGAGAAATGCTATAATATATTATCACATATGTCAAGTGATACTGGAAGCAGATAATCCCAAAAATGATTGCCGAACTGTCCGGGCATGGCATTCAGGTATTCTATCTGGATGGGAGAGAAATTTCGGGCAAAGCGGAATTTTTAAGCCAAGCGGCTAAAGCAATGAAGTTCCCTGCCTATTTTGGGGCTAACTGGGATGCCCTTGAAGAATGTATCACCGCTCTAGAATGCGGTCCCGCCCAGGGATATATCATAATCTATGATAGGCCCGATGTTTTCGCCGCTGCTGACCCCGAACAGTGGCAAATAGCCCTGGACGTTTTGCAATCAGCAGTTGAATACTGGCGAGCGCAACAGATACCTATGGATGTGTTCTTGCTCAATTAATATCGTGGCGATCACATGTACCGGCGATATGCGATCGCCCTCAACCCAACGGATAATTTTCTCGTTGATTTTGTTGCAGCAACCAATAGCAAAACCCCGATAAAAGCATAATGGGGATGGTAGAAAAAATTTGGGCGTCGTCGGAGTGCCAGTATTCATAGAGAGGATAATTGTAAGCTGCGAAAAGCACCAGAATAGGAATGCGGAAAATGCCATTAAACAGCCAAACGATCGTCACAGCGACGATGGGAACGAGAAACTTTTGCCAGAACTTAGTCGGGTAGGTGACTAAAAACAGCAGGGCGAGTTGCAACATCCACGCGATCGTCACTACACAGTTAGGTCCTATCCAGACATTGATTTGGGGCGTAATAATTGTATCCCCTTGACTAGCGACATCAAACCCGACGTACCAAAGGATAAAGGTAGAAAATTTAGTCATTAAGACATTAACATTGGTTAGCTGATTAATGGGTTCCACCAACCTTTCTACAGGAACCGCGAGAACCAGAAACAACATCAGTTCTTGCCAATATTGCTTTAACCCTTTGATTCCAGAAACTAAAAGCGCTAGACTGAAGGCAGAAATAAAGGGTAAGCAGCGGATTAACAGGTCATAATTGGGGAGGATGGGACTGTTTTTGAACATCAAGGCGATGATGCAGATGCTTAATATGCGTGCAGCTAGTTCACTTTCCAGATTGAAGGAATGAGAATTATTCTTGAAGCGGAAGGCGATCGCCCCTGTATATAATATAGTTGTCACTTGCAGGTTAGTGAGTCCCGCTTTACCGACTAAGTTGAGGTTCAGACCCAGGATAGTTACAGTGAAAGTCAACAACCAGAAGTTTGTGGTTGACAGGCGTTGAATTACACTCGAGAATATTTTCATTTTTCTGACTTTGGCGCGATGTCTTTCATGCATGTGCGAATACGATGTCTCCTGGGTAGTGCGATTAGCGCGCTGCATGTCCTAGGTAGTGCGACTAAGTAGTCATGCAAAATTAATTTTATATCGAATCCACCTGCAAAGCTCGATCTGCGCGGATTTCATATAAAATTAATTTTGCTGAGGTACTTACAGCGCGAGCGGTCTCTCATGCATCTGCGACTACGATATTTCTCGGGTAGTGCTTCTAGCGCTCTTCGGAGACATCGAGTTCCCGAGAGACACCGCGGCTATCCTGGGTTTATAGTGGAAAAAGTATTGCAATATACAATTTTGCCCTATAAGAAAGGCTGAAACCCTTGATTTTGTGTAATCATAAGCTTTACTTATCACCCAAAACCCAGGAGACCCGACACCGCTTTGTAATGCTACCATGATAACTCAAGTTGCCATAAATTTTATGGCTTGACATAAAATTTAATAAAATTCTAGGCGTTGCACATTTTGGAGATGATGCCCTTTTTTGCACAAGCTACGCTACTGAAAATGGCTTGTAGTCTAAGTTTGAGAGTTCTGAAACTATCTCCATCATCTCGTCCGAAGTGCAACGCCAAATTCTAATTGGTTCTGTATGACAATAAAAAGTGATGGCGGTTGGATGGCACTGGTTCAGTCTGCTTAAGAAGCTAAAATCTTTGATACATAAAGGTTAGAAGCTCATCGACAGTTAGATAATTTCTTCCCAAGTCAGACCTCTTTTCAAGATCCCTAATGCCAGAGGACTTGTCCAGTTGTAAAATAAGGTCTAACAAAATTATGAATAATCCAGAAAATATCTAAAACTTTTTGTCGGCCTTCCTGACTCTGTAAGTATTAATGCGACGAATAAAAGCAGACAAATAGCGTCGTAGAGAACTGTTAAAGGCTTTTACATGTAGGCCAAGAACTTCGGAATTTTCAACAGAGATAGTTGTCCGAGGATGCAGGGTAAGCACAAGAATCAATAAGGGGCATCTATTCTCAACTCTCTGATAATGATTGCCAGATTATTGCTAATAATCCATACTATTGAGAATTAGCCTGGATCCATACCACATTTTGGCACAGTTTTTCTTGCGCTTGCCCTGGATCGCTTCTTACCCCTAGCCAAGCCCAAAAACAAAAAAGCTTCCACCCAAAACCCTTAATTGTCCGTTGTCCGTGTGATTCGTTTGGTGGTCCCCCACGGTGGGGGACCACCAGCAGGATTCCATTAGCCCTGACAACTTATAGATGATGTGGGTGCAAGCCCCACCCTCCAGGTGCAGGAGTGACAGCACCTTCCCGGCGGTAGCGATGGCATCAATCCGTAAAGCGGGAAGGAAAGGCGCACGGCTGGCGCCGCGCTGCGCGATCTGGCTGGCAGCCCTAAAACCGGTCATCGTCAAGCAAGTAGCCATGGTGAACGCAAGTGAAGGCTCACAAGTGTCGTTAGACATAACCAGTGAAATAAGGCTGATACACTGGCCCCAAAAGGGGAAGGATATAGGTCGCTGGCCAATGGGCAATGGACGCACCGACAACAAACCCGGCATAAAGAGTCCACCTAAAGCTACAACCAATCGTCTATAGGAACGAAGTAACCCGGATATGTACTCTCTACCAAGGTCGATAGGTAGAGTAGCCACCAAAGGCGCAACATCTGCTTCCATCAGGCAGGTCATAACCGGGAAGGATTGAGTGGAGGAGCAAACGCCTATCTGTAATGGATAGGATAAGCTGACGCCCTCACGGTGAAGTGAAAAGTAGAGTTGCAAGTAACAGCACAAAAGTTATGAGCACGGTAAATCAACCGATGTATGAATGGAACGCAATCCCCTGGCGCAAGTTGGAGAGGAGAGTGTTTAAGCTGCAAAAACATTTCTACAAAGCGGCACAACGTGGCGATAAGCAGAATGTCCGCAAACTCCAGAGATTACTAACGAAGTCCTGGTCAGCAAAATGCCTGGCCGTGCGACGGGTAACACAGGATAATAATGGCAAAAACACCGCCAGCGTTGATGGGGTCAAAACTATTAGCCCTAAAGAGCGCCTAGAGATGCGCATGGTTGAAAGCCGGTGTGGTAGATGTAGGACAAATACAACCAAGGTCGATAGGTAGAGTAGCCACCAAAGGCGCAACATCTGCTTCCATCAGGCAGGTCATAACCGGGAAGGATTGAGTGGAGGAGCAAACGCCTATCTGTAATGGATAGGATAAGCTGACGCCCTCACGGTGAAGTGAAAAGTAGAGTTGCAAGTAACAGCACAAAAGTTATGAGCACGGTAAATCAACCGATGTATGAATGGAACGCAATCCCCTGGCGCAAGTTGGAGAGGAGAGTGTTTAAGCTGCAAAAACATTTCTACAAAGCGGCACAACGTGGCGATAAACAGAATGTCCGCAAACTCCAGAGATTACTAACGAAGTCCTGGTCAGCAAAATGCCTGGCCGTGCGACGGGTAACACAGGATAATAATGGCAAAACACCGCCAGCGTTGATGGGGTCAAAACTATTAGCCCTAAAGAGCGCCTAGAGATGCGCATGGTTGAAAGCCGGTGTGGTAGATGTAGGACAAATACAGACACCCGAAGGTAGTCAACTGGCAGGATCCACGCCCGGACTGCAGCCAGTTGAGCGAAAATAACTGACCGGTGTCTCTGGAGTAGTGCGGTGCGATTCGTTCTAGTCTAACGTGGGCAACTACGGAACGCTAGGCCAGGTCCAAACTGGTAACTCTGGTATTCATGGGGGTTAGATTCCCTCTCTCCAAGTGTGGGAGTAACACCGGTCCTTAGTGCTGCTGAGTCACATCACGGTGGTGCGGAGCAAGGACTTAAATGTAGGATAGCTAGCAGCCTAAGCTAGTGACGCCGCTAGGAAAGATGCTAATGGCTAGAACAAGCGAACCTGTGTACGCCTCGTTATCTAGAACCAGCGAAATAAGGCTTAAAGCGCTGGCCCAAAAGGGAAATGGTAGTTTGTGCTGGTTCTTGCACTTGGCCAGTATCGCACTCTAAGAACTCCCGGGGTATAGCAGGGGCCTAAAAGCATCGTGAAATGATACTAGGGAACGAAGTAACTTCTCGTGTGCTGTCTAGATTGGACAAGTTAGATGTAAAGCGCAAGCCGCGAGGGGAGAGATAGCCCGAGAAGCTAATGCCTAGGGTAACGCCTATGGATATGATGGGGTGTTCCTCATCCAGCTGACGCGGGTTGGTTAAAGTAGGAAATCTTGGGTAAGAGTATCTCTAAGACGCCGGAGGCCTCTCGAAGGTTGGATGACTGGTAAAACAGACTTGGAAATGGTAATACTAAAGGTTATCTGGCAGCGCCGCTTACCAACCAGGAAAGGAGTGAAATCGCATGAGATGAGGGACAAGTGGAGCAATCCGTAGTAATCCTAGTAGTGACAATGCCCTACTTGCCAGTAGCCGGATGCGGTGAAAGTCGCACGTCCGGTTCCGAATGCGAGAGTTAGGGGGTGACCCCTAGCTCGACCCCGACTTTTACGATGTCTTCTGGGTAGTGTGATTAGCGCCCCCAGAAGACATCGAGATATCCGGAGACACCGGAAGCAACGCTAGTCCAATCGCTAAATTTTTACCCGATTTTTATCCCGCGCCACCGATCGTTAGTCACCGAGCGCTGACACTAGGGCATGTAACCCCAGCCGATAACTTTCTGCACCAAAGCCACTAATTTGCCCCACTGCCACCGGCGCTATATATGAATGATGGCGGAAGCTTTCACGGCGATAGATGTTGCTGAGGTGAACCTCCACCGTCGGTATGGCCACTGCGGCGATCGCATCTCTAATAGCCACGCTAGTATGGGTATATGCTCCAGCATTGATCAGCAACCCTACATAGCGACCTCGGGCCTGATGGATCGCATCTACCAAAGCACCCTCGTGGTTCGACTGGAAGCTTGACACCTTTACCTTAAGCGAGCGCGCTTCCGAATCTAGGAGGCGATTAATGCCCTCTAGGGTTAAGCTACCATAAATCTCTGGTTCTCGTTGACCCAATAGATTTAGATTTGGTCCATGCAGTACTAAAACCTCTAACAAAATCCTCCTCCCAAATCAAGGAAGACCACTACCGATGCCTGCTTTCTGGATCTTTTACTGGGATGGGAATCAGCTCCGGTTCTGGCTGGACATCTGGTCCGACTAGCGCTTCTATGAGCTTGCGAGCCCATTCCTTAATTTTTTCCAGTATCTTGTCGATGTAGTCCATTAATTAAAAGCTCCTTCACTATAGCCTGTTCTCGCTACTTAAGAGTGATACCCGTCATCCCTTACACTCTTTACTCGATCATAACGAATATTCTCAAAGATCGACAAACCTGGTTTTTGTCTCCTCTCTGGTTGACAATTGGCGTCGCAGATGGTCAAGAGCACTGCAAGCGCTCCGGTGACGAATCATATCCCTGTCTTGCTGCGAACCAAAACGATGCTTAAAGCTCTGTACGCCGTCAGCAGCAGCCAGACCCACATAAACTAATCCTACTGGTTTGGACTCTGTACCGCCTCCTGGTCCAGCAATCCCCGTAATACTCAGTCCCCAGGTAGTCCCCATCAGCTTTTGGACTCCCATAGCCATTTGCTGGGCGACAACATCACTTACAGCTCCCGAAAGGGCCAACTCTGCGGGATTTACACCCAGCTGGTCAACTTTCACCTGATTGTCATAAGAAATGATCCCGCCCTGGAAGTAATTAGAGCTTCCAGCCACCGTGGTAAGCATACTACCCAGACCTCCACCGGTGCATGATTCAGCAACGCTTAGGGTTTCACCCGCCGCCAGCAGCAGCTTTCCCACCACTTCTGCCAGAGTTTCGTCATCAGCACCATAGCAGTTTAGTCCGCCAATCTGTCGCAGCTTTTCTTCCACTGGCGAAATCCGTTGGCGGGCCGTCTCTGCTGAAGAAGCTTTAGCACTGATGCGTAGCTTCACCTCTCCCTTCCCCGCATAGGGCGCAACTGTGGGGTTGGGCATATCTAGGATGGACGGTGGGATCTTTTCTACTAAAGCTGATTCTCCAATACCCCAAAACTTTAACGTCCGACTGTAGATTATTTCTTTACCCCAGCCCTTACTTTTTAGATAGGGTACAGCGGTTTCCCTCCACATCCGGTGCATTTCTGAGGGGACACCCGGGAAGGTAAGAATCGTCAGATCCGCGGGGGGTTGCCAGATTATACCTGGTGCTGTCCCCGCTGGGTTGGGTAAAACTGAAGCACCCTGGGGAATCAATGCTTGTTTGCGGTTACTGGGGTTCATTTTACGCCCCCTAGATGCGTATTTTTGGGTAATGTCTGCTAATAACTCTCGCTCCTCCACCAGCGGTACGCCAAAAAAGTCGGCAATAGTTTCGCAGGTAAGGTCATCGGGAGTTGGTCCCAGACCACCTGTGAATATTAGTATTTTCGCTCCCCGATCGATCGCTATTGCGATCGCCCGTTTTATTCGCTCCCGATTATCACCCACTACCGTTTGATAGTAGTGCGTAATTCCCAGACTCGCCAACTGCTGGGCTAAAAATTGGGCATTCCTATTGATAATCTCTCCTAAAAGTAATTCCGTTCCTACACAAATAATTTCAGCTGTCATTGTTAATTATTAATTGTTAATTGTTCATGCCTTGCCGATCTATTTAACAATTATAGTTATCTAATCAGCTCTTTGATATTGCTTCTTTTGACTGTGTCAATCGTTTCTTTTGCTAAAACTAGATTACCCGTGTTTTTCGTTGATTCTCTTAACCACTAACAATGGCAAATTTAAATTGCCAATTGCCGCGAATGGGCATAATAAATAATCAACAATTCTCAATTCCCAATGCTCAATTCTTCATACTTTACTGTCGAGCTTGCTTTTCAACTTTCCAGGTAGTGTAACCTAGGAGTAAGGTAGCACCGATCGCGTAAGTCTGACCACCAGGCAGACCAGCGACAGCCAAAGATAAACTTCCCACCCAGAGAGTCAAGGAGTAAATAAATAAAACCGTTAAACGATGGGAAAGACCAGCTGACAGCAGTCGGTGATGCAGATGACGCTTATCCGCTATAAAGGGCGATCGGCCATTAAGAAGTCGGTTCAAAATCACAGCTGACATATCCAAAATCGGCACAGCCAGAATCAAGTATGGTAGCACTGCTGCTGTAACAGCAGTAGTTTTGACCAAACCAATCACCCCTACTCCGGCCAGGGTAAATCCCATAAAATAAGCTCCGCCATCTCCCATAAAGATCTGAGCTGGGTTAAAATTATAGCGCAGAAATCCCAAACATCCCCCCGCTAGGGCAGCGGCAATTAAGGCCGCTGCTGGTTGAGCCATAAACAAGCTGACAACCAACATTACCACGGCGGCAATTCCCGAGACTCCTGCGGCTAGACCATCTAGACCATCGATCCAGTTAATCGCATTCACCATTCCCACTAGCCAAATCACAGTGATTGGCATTGAGATCAAGTCTGGTAGAGAGACTAGACCAGCAAAGGGAATTGTGATAAACTCGATTTGCACTCCCACATTCCAGGCCCAACTAGCGATGATTACCTGGATCAGGAGTCGAGAGAAAGGCGAGAGACCGAATAGGTCATCTGCTAGGCCAATCAGGAAAAAGGCCAGACTGCCAACCGTGACTCCCCAAACCTCATACTCTTTATCTGGGGGCAAAACGCCAAAGCCTCCCGCCCACCATACTACCAATAGGGCTCCAATTGTACCTAAAAATATGGCCATACCCCCTAAGCGTACCATTGGCGCAGAGTGAACTTTCCGTTTGTCAGGGATATCCACCCGCCCATTTTTTAGTCCTATTTCCTTGACTATTGGCGTGGTTGCTAGGACAACCAAGGCCGATACTATAAAGGCAACTAGGTGGTACAACTGGTAAGGCATCTGAAACTCAGCTTGGGAGCTATACATTCATTTGCATATGACAGTTATATACAGAACTCTAGATTTTTTGATATTTTCCAGATATTCGGATATAAATTTAAGCTATTATTTCTCTATAGGCTCACTACAATTGGGTGGAGAGCAATTACAGACTTCATTGAGGGGTACATCTCACTTTTGCTGTGGGGAATGGTTTCACTCTTTTGCCCAGAAACCCGGTTTTTTGCTCATACCGGGTTTCTTAATTTAAGCATTGAATAGCTTCTGACTGCACTTGGTGAGAATTAGGCTCTTCAGGGCACCCGATAGCTTAAGTGTTGATATAGGGTGAAGCGATCGCACAAGGCAGCTACCCGAGGTCGACAGTCTTGTTGGACGGTATCATCCTCTGGAGAAGTCAGGCGATCGGCAATAATATTAGCGATTTGAGTGAATTCCCCTGTGCCCATGCCCCTTGTGGTCATTGCCGGCGATCCCAGCCGCAAACCACTGGTGACAAAGGGGGATTCTGGATCGAAGGGCACTGTGTTCTTGTTGGCAGTAATATTAATATTACCGAGGAGCTGGTCGGCTTGCTTGCCAGTCATGCCGATCGATCGCAGGTCCACGAGTAATAAATGGTTATCTGTGCCACCAGAGACTATCTTCAGACCTCGCTGCTGTAACTGCTGCGCTAAGGCTTGGGCATTAGCAATCACTTGAGCCGAATAGTGCTTAAATTCAGGCTGCAAGGCTTCGCCAAAGGCAACGGCTTTAGCAGCAATTACATGTTCTAAGGGACCGCCTTGAGTACCGGGGAATACAGCTTTATTGAACTTTTTGCCCAGTTCGGGATCGTTGGTCATGATTAAACCACCCCTGGGACCGCGTAGGGTCTTGTGAGTGGTTGTAGTCACCACATGACAGTAGGGAAGGGGGTTGGGGTGATGACCAGTGGCAACCAAACCGGCGATGTGAGCAATGTCTGCCAGCAGGTAAGCACCAATTTCATCAGCGATCGCCCGGAATTTCTCAAACTCGATCGTCCGAGAATAAGCTGAATAACCGCAAATTATCAGTTTAGGACGATGCTGAAGCGCCAGGTCCCGCACCTGGTCGTAGTCCAGCACCTCTGTGGAGGCACTCACCCCATAATGACAGACCTTAAACCACTTACCCGAAACGTTCACGGGGGAACCATGAGTCAAATGACCTCCGTGAGACAGATCCATACCCATAATCTTATCGCCAGGCTCCAGCAGGGCTAGGAACACGGCTAAATTAGCCTGAGCGCCTGAGTGGGGTTGGACATTAGCATGAGCTGCACCAAATAGCTGTTTAACCCGGTCAATGGCCAGTTGTTCCGCCTTGTCGATAAATTCACAGCCGCCGTAATAGCGTTTTTTCGGCAACCCTTCGGCATACTTGTTGGTCAGAACCGAGCCTTGAGCGGCCAACACCGCTGGTGAGGTAAAATTTTCACTGGCTATCAGTTCCAGGTGCTCCCGTTGACGCTGTAGTTCGGACTGGATGATTTCGGCAACCACTGGATCGGTTTTGGCCAATTCGTATATATTTGTCATAGTCACTCTCAGCTTTTCCCCAAAATTACTAACAGTTTCAGGTTCGCAATTCGGCTATCGCAAGCACCAATGGTCTCCTGAGTCAACCATCATAACTGAAAACTAGGACAATCCGGCGATCTGGATCTAATTACTGGAGTCCGACGTGCTGGTAGAGTTGCCCAATCCGATCGCTGCTAATATTAAGTTATGTATTGATTAACACTATGCTAAACAACTACCCACTTAAAATGAAGATAGTGGCCTCGCAGAGCTGCTGGAGGTAAGCATGTTAGTTATTTTAATAGACGATCGAATCCTCGCTCCCAAAATAGTTTGTCAAGGCTGTTTACTTGCAGATCGCCAGGGCGAACCCCGCTGGCAGGGCGGTCAGCTGCGTTGCGGTCAAGCCCTTCAGAAACTGGCTCCTCAGCAACCAGAGCAGTATGAATGTCAAATGGGCTTTCGAGTGGCCAAGGTGGAATAGCCGCCGCCTCTGGGCCAGACTGAGCAATTATTCCCTCCGCTGCGTTATTGTGGAGTATAGAGGTTCACTAACTGCTGCAACTGCTTGGAGAGGACATACTACCATGACTTGGCAAGGATCTACAACTGTACGGGACCGAATTTTTGCGGCCCTGCCTTATTTGCTGCCCTTGATCGATGGACTGAGGTTTAGCGGATTCTTATTTGAGCAGTTTCCGGCTCTGAGAGTAATTTTTCTGCCACTGGTGCCCTTGCTGCAAATTTACCGTGGCGTGCCATTTGCAGGGCTGATTATTTTCTTTGGCTTATTTTTACTGGTGGTCAGAAATACTGACATCAATTACTTTATTCGTTTGAACACCATGCAGGCGATTCTGATCGACATCGCTTTGATTCTCTGTAGTCTGGTTGTACCTTTCTTGGCTAATGTTATTCAGGTGCCTCTGGTGGTAGAAACGCTTTACAATACAATATTTCTGGCGATTGTCATCGCCTGTGTCTATGCAGTCTCGTCCTCACTCATGGGGCGTGACTCGGAAATGCCGCTCATAACTGAAGCAGCTCGCATGCAAGTCCGTTAGGAACTATTGTTATAACTGGCAGCCCCGACAGCCCGGAACTAGGGCATAACTGTACAGGCGAGCGGTCTCCTGGGTAGTGCTCCTACGATGTCTCCCGGGTAGTGCGACTAGACACGCGAGCGCTCTCCTGGGTAGTGCGATTAGCGCTCCCAGGAGACCGCTCGCCCTGTCGGAGGACATCAAGATCCTAGGAGACACCTCAGACAACGGGATTTTCCAGGAAGCCGATGCCTTCGATTTCCACCCGGACCCGATCGCCCACCTGCATGGGCCCCACTCCAGCTGGGGTACCAGTCAATACTACATCCCCTGGTAACAGGGACATGATCCTAGAGATGTAGGAGACGAGAAAATCAGGTGAAAATACCATATCATCAATGGAGATAGATTGTACAGGACTCTCATTGTCGTTGAGGTAGGTTTGCAATTGGGCACCCGGACTTAATTCTCTGACGACCCAAGGACCGAGTGGGCAGAAGGTATCAAAACTCTTGGCCCGCGTCCATTGACCGTCCCGCCGCTGTAGATCCCTGGCAGTGACATCATTGGCGATCGTGTAGCCCCAAATCTTGGCGCTCGCCTGCTCTGGGGTACAATCTAGACAACGATCGCCGATCACCACAGCCAATTCGCCTTCATAGTCTACTCGCTGGGATTGAGACGGATAGCGGATAGGACTACCGGCTGAGATGATTGTGGTGGATGGCTTGAGAAATAACAAGGGTTCCTTTGGTACAGGGGTTCCCATCTCCGCTGCATGTTGGGCATAATTTTTCCCCACCGCCACAATCTTAGAAGGGGCGCAGGGGGCGAGAACCTGGTACTGTTCGTACTCTAGGGACAGATTAGTCGGTTGACCTTGCAACCACGGGGGAGCATCTAGTACCTGCACCTGTCGGTTCAGTTGCAGTAACCCGTAGTAAATCTGTCCCTCTGTCGTTTGTACTCGGACGTAGCGTTGCGCCATAACCTCAATTCCTAAAGACTCTATAATCTTGATTTTTCCCAACCATCACCGGTGGCGGCGTACCCTGGTCGCTCGATGTCCCCCCACCAGGGGACGCGCTGCACTACCCCCGAGAGATCGTACTCGCATTACCCAGGGGACGTCGGGTAGTAATCAAGGGGTCGGGCAAAAATATATTTTCGTGATTTTAGCCAGAATATTCTAGCTTTGATAATAGACCTCTTACATAAGTCAATTTTTCTGTAGGGGCAAAGCATTTGTTCCTAATTTTATAGACAAATATATAAATGTATTCAAATGCTTTGCCCGCTCGTTATTTTTGCAAGAGGTCTAATATACAATAGTAAGTCCTTGCTTCTGCAACAAAAGTCACTGGATACCGCCGGTGCAGAAGCCGTCTAGTCCAGAAGGAGAATCCACCATCCATGAAACGTTACGTTTACGAAACAATGTACATCCTGCGTCCTGATTTGGGCGAGGAATTGACCGAACGGGCGATCGAGAAGTATCAAACCCTGCTGCGTGATATGGGAGCAGAAATCCTGGAAACCCAGCACCGGGGTAAGCGCCGTCTCGCCTATGAGATTAAAAAACAACGAGAGGGTGTCTATATCCAAATGAATTACCAGGCCGATGGAAGCGCGATCGCCTTTCTAGAGCGTTCTCTGCGCCTCAGTGAGGATGTGATTCGCTATCTTACCATTAAGCAGGAGGTGAAGGAGGACAAAGAGACGCCACAACCTGCTGAGACCTAAATTTATGGTTTTCTTTGCAACTCATGTAATTGGATAATAGTTAGTAGTTAGTAGTTATATTAAGATAAAACGCTAACTACTATAAAATATTATGTTGCATAATCTGATCGAATTATTGCAAGCACAAAAGTTACGCTTCTTGAACTATTCTACCGCATCGGTGGTGAGGAGGCCAATAAGTTCCCAGGCGGATCGAGGGAAGGAGGCGAATTATAAATTTCAAATTATAAATTTCAAATTATAAATTTCAAACTATAAAACGGCAGTAAAAAAATATATAACGCATAAGTGATAGAAGAAAAGGCGATGAAGCTATCCAAGAACAACTTAGACCAGCGGTTATCTCATTTATACGATGCGATCGTGGTTGGGGGTGGTGCCGGGGGACTGTCAGCTGCGATTTACCTACAGCGATATCGCCTGGACTGTTTGGCGATTGAAAAAGGGCGGGGGCGTTCTTTCTGGATGCAGGACTTGAGAAATTACCTGGGTTTGCCTCCAGATACAGCAGGATGTACCATGCTGCAACCGGGAGAGAAACATTTTCTCTCTCTCAATGGTGATTATCTGCGGGGTTATGTAGAAGAAGTCTCCGATGAGGGCGAAACTTTTGCAGTTAAGGTTAAGGTTGGTAAGAAGGATAGCATTTATCGAGTATTTCGCTCTAAATACCTGATCGCTGCCAGTGGCATCATCGATCATCTCCCCCAGCTACCAAATATGCAGAATGTCTATGACTATGCTGGATACAATCTGCATGTCTGCATGATCTGTGATGGTTACGAGATGTCTGATAAGAATTGCGGGTTGTTCGTTGGTTCCGAAAGCGCGATAAATACAGCTTTTGTCTTGAATTGGTTTAGCCCCTACATCACCGTGTTTACTCAGGAGCTGTTTGCAGTCGGTATGGAAATAAACTGGCAGAACATGGCTATCCCCTAGTTGAGCAGCCCATCAAACGCTTTTTGGGGCATAATCATGAAATGACCGGGGTAGAACTGGCCGATGGCTCGACAGTTGAACTGGAAACGGGACTGGTGGCGATGGGTTCTCACTACCACAATGAATATCTCCAGGGTTTGGATCTAGAGTGGCAGGGCCATAACTTGGTTACCTATGATATGTGTCGTACTTCCCATCCTCGCTTATTTGCCTTGGGATACTTAAAAGTAGGTCTCAATCAGGTGTCAATTGCTGTAGCAGATGGTACATTAGCAGCAACGGCAATTTGGCGAGATATCCGTCGTGCATCACAGGCACGTCGCTGGGAAGAGAAGATCGAAGACTATGGGGCAGTAAGTTAACGGAGCTATAAAAAAGTGACTACTACTACCGACGATACTACTGTTAATCCCGAACAGCTACAAGCAGAAATGACTCACTTGCGCGAAGAGTTACAGATGCGCGACCAGCTGGTGCAACAATTGTCTCAAGAGCTTTTCCGATTGGTTAAAGGCAATGCTAGTTTTATGCCTAATCAATTAGAATCTGAAGGTAATATGGCCCAAATTCAGGCTCTGCAAGAGCAGCTACGAGGCTTTTCCGAACAGATAGGATTTTATCAAGAGCAAATTGCCTCTCGGGATGCGGAAATTTACCAACTGCGGCATACAGTGCAGGAATTGACTGACCGTAGTCGGATGTTGGAAATGGCAGTACAGGAATTGCCTCATATATATCGCCAGAAGTTTGCGGAAAGGATAGAACCGGTGAAAGAAAGACTGGATATGCTGCAACGGGAAAACCGTCAACTGCATGCAGAATTGCAAAGTGTGAGTTACCGTCTGGCTGTCAAAACCCGCAGCGCGATCGATTTGCCTTCTTTCCCTCCGTTAGATTCTGACGATGCGGGTGGCCAGACTGGTAAAGCATGAGTAAATATTCAGATATTAGCAATCGGCATATAGCAGTAAGCTGATCGTATCAGGCTGAATGCTTACTGGACGCGATCGGTCCAATCGATCGGAAGTCAAATGTAGCTAATAATAGGATATGATGGTCTTAGAGGATGTTTGGAAACACGTAGAGGTAAGAAATGTTTCAGGCTAGTCTGCGTAGCATGAGTCGAATCATAGCTATGTAGATAAAGGATTCTGGTGACGCCGGTAAGCGCTCATAATCCATGTTGAGACGACGGCACCAATGCAACCATCCGTAGGTGCGCTCAACTGGACACCACCGAGGCAGCAGGGTAAATCCTTTGACTCCCACCGGTCGTTGGACCACTTCCAGATAAGGAACAAGGATTAAACAAGATGCTCATCCGAGAAGCCATAAAGTATTGTCAGCGCGGGCGTTTCAGACGAGTTTGACACGTTATTAAATCCTCATTCCTAAGGGCTGAAGGTATCCATGACCCAGCGAAGAAAATCCGCCCCCGAAAAACCTTGATCGACCCAGATGCGAACCAGTCTCCGGAAACGTTGACCCTCCTCTTGTAGACAATTGAGGACAACTTGTCGCTCCCTCACCCATGGCTGCGCCACGCTGCGCGCTCGGGTACACTAGCGGCAACGACCTTCCCGCTGCTGAGACTTGCGTTGCTCGTCCACAAAACTGCGGTTTCGACCTATCCGCAGACTCAGACAGCGTTTTTATTCGTTCCGAGCCCAAGATTGATTGGCAGTTTAGGGCGGTTCAATTTACCCGATCGCAACTCGGAGAAAACGGCTATCACACGTAAAAATGCCATGAGTCTTGCGCGATCGAGGTTGGCATGTTTGATTCAGATTGCCACCTATGGATAGGACACTTTTCTAGAACCTGTTTGCCCATACTGCCTCCCCATTACCGCCAGTGTGCCTATCTGCTTTGGCTCTGATTGCGGCCTGTTACCAGCTTCACTCTTTGGAGTTCCGAGTCCAATCGGTGTGGTCAGGTCGGGAGTCACTGTGTCTCCTACAGGACGGGACTTGCACCCGCATCCAAGGGTCAGTTAGGAAGTTTCTCGGGTGTTCCCGGACGTTTTCCTCCCAGGCTATGGATTTGGGAACGAATCGCACTCGTGTTTCCAAACATCCTCTTAGGCTCAAAGGGCTATATCTCTTACTGGGTGAGGGTTTCAGGCGATCCTTTTATATAGACGCTTCGTATGTGCCGCCCTACTAGTTCCTAAGGTAAAGAAGCATTTGTGAACGGCGGGCGGCTATCCTCCCCGAGAATGGAGAGCTTACCCACCGCATGAGGCTGTAAATTGGGGCTAGTTTTTGTCAAAATTATCAATAATC
Source organism: uncultured Hormoscilla sp. (assembly GCA_963921275.4). Taxonomy (GTDB): domain Bacteria; phylum Cyanobacteriota; class Cyanobacteriia; order Cyanobacteriales; family Desertifilaceae; genus Hormoscilla. Next base: position 2,530,571 of record OZ001293.3, read on the forward strand.
ATCAATAATCATCAATAGAGAGAGTACTAGAAATCTAGATAGAGAGGATTGGCACTATGCGGTGGAAAAAGGATTCCCGCGCCTTGCGCCTTCTGGGTACCCATGTTTTGGCCTTCGCTCTAGGAGCATTGCTCGCCCTGAGTGCGGTTTTACCTTCCCAAGCAGATCCCTTACCTGATCGGGCTAAAGTAAAAATACCCCCATCTGCGGTAGAACTGCAAATCCCTCAAGCTGGCACAAACTTTGTGACAGCAGCGGTGCAGCAGGTAGGGCCTGCGGTGGTCAGAATTGACACGGAGCGCATTGTCACCCGTAACTTCGATCCGTTTTTTGACGACCCCTTCTTCAATCGCTTTTTTGGTGACAGGTTCCGGCAGCAATTGCCACGGGAAGAACGTCAGCGGGGACAGGGTTCGGGTTTCATTGTTGAACGCAAGGGGGTCATTTTGACCAATGCCCATGTAGTGAGTGGAGCCGATCAAGTGACGGTGACGCTCAAGGATGGACGCGAGTTTGAAGGAACGGTGCTAGGTAAAGATAAGGTGACAGACCTGGCAGTTGTCAAGATTAATGGTGATAATTTGCCTGTGGCTAAGTTGGGAGACTCTGCTGGCGTGCAGGTGGGAGACTGGGCGATCGCGGTTGGCAACCCCTTAGGATTGGACAATACTGTTACTTTGGGCATTGTCAGTACCCTCAACCGTTCTTCTTCAGAGGTTGGCATTCCTGACAAGCGCGTGGACTTCATTCAAACTGATGCGGCGATCAATCCTGGTAATTCCGGCGGTCCGCTGTTGAACTCACGGGGTGAAGTGATTGGCATTAACACGGCTATTCGTGCTAACGCGAATGGTATTGGCTTTGCTATCCCAATCGATAAAGCTAAAGCGATTAAAGACAAGTTGGCCCGTGGAGAAGAGATTCCTCACCCCTATATTGGAGTGCGCATTGCCAACCTGACACCGGAACTGGCAAGGGAAAACAATAGCGACCCCAATTCATCGATAGTACTGCCAGAAACTACTGGCGTATTGGTGGTGGAAGTGATGCGTGATACGCCTGCAGCTAGGGCTGGTTTGCGTCGGGGAGATGTGATTGTCGAAATTGATGGGAAACCTGTTACTACCGCCGAGCAGTTGCAGAAGATGGTCGATCGCAGTGGTGTTGGGAAGGTACTGCAAGTTAAGCTAATACGCAACAACCAAGCCCAGCAACTTTCGATCGAGACAGTTCAACTGCGAGATATTCTGTGAAGATTGCGAATCGCGAATTGCGAATTGCGAATTGCAATGGGTAGTGGTCAAGATGTAGTGATTTGGGTGTTGCACAAGGACGGGATGATAAGTAATTGCCGATTATAATAATCGGCAATTACTTATCATAAGTTTATGTTGCACATTTTTGGGATGATACTAGCCAAACGTCAGTTTGGGATAAGGAGGAAAGGGAGAACTCTGGTAAGCTGAAGATTGTAAAACCTCGTTCAGCCAAGTTCTCCCATGTCTAGTTTAGAAGAACTTTTCTGCCACATAGATGACTTCTGCCAAGAATTTGAACCCCAATGGCAAAAACAGATGCTCAGCCACGGCTTAAAAACCCGAAAACGAGCCATCCGACTGCGCCTGAGCGAAATCATGACGATTCTGGTCGCCTTCCATCAGCATCACTACCGCACTTTCAAACACTTCTACCTCGAACAGGTCTGTCGGTACTGGCATCGTGCCTTTCCGGGATTGGTCAGCTACACGCGCTTTATTGAATGGATACCTTCTGCATTGATTCCTCTGAGCGTTTATCTCAAACACTGTTTTGGTCAATGCACGAGCATCAGTTTTATGGATTCGACAAAGCTATAAGTCTGCCATAATCGCCGAATCAAGCAACATCAAGTAAAGACCTTGCCCCTCGAGGAAAAACCTCAGTGGATTGGTTTTTTGGCTTTAAGTTACATTTAGTTGTCAATGAGTTTGGGGAATTAGTGAATATACAAATCACCCCCGACAATAGGGATGACCGAAAACCAGTTCCTGATTTGTTGAAAGACTTATTTGGCAAAGTTTTTGCGGATCGAGGCTAGGTTTCTCAGGCTTGAGCACAAGAACTCTTTGAGACTTATGGCATCGAGTTTTTCGTCAAACCTCGTCGCAATATGAAGAACAAATTAATGCGGCTTACCGACAAGTTACTGGCCCGTAAACGAGCCATCATCGAGACGATTATCGACCAACTTAAAAATATTTCTCAGATTGAACACTCTCGTCATCGTAGCCCCGTGAATTTCTGCATCAAAGTTCTGTGCGGCTTAATTTCTTACTGCCACCAGCCGCAGAAGCCTTCGCTTCAGTTAGACTGGGTTTTACCTGCTTCGGCTTAACCCGAACTGACGTTAGCCAATGGTTGAAAATTAGCGCAGCGTGTTCCCAGGCGGGAGCCTCTTAACGAGGAAAATTGAAAATTGTTCGTTCAGACATCGAGCTATGACTACTTCTGACTATTTGAATTCACTGCCAACAATTAGCAACCCCTATCATCCCGTAGTTGTGCAACGCTAATTTATAATTAGTAGAAGCTGATTTTACCCAGAAGTATCAATTAGTAGTATAATGGATATTAAGGCTAATATATAATTTCAAGGAGTTGAACATGAAATGTTTACAATGTGATTCTGAACTTATCAATAAAAATGGCCATCGGCTTGGTAAGCAAAATTTTATTTTTAAAAATTGTGGCCGCCAGCTTATTGAAGATTATTCTCCACGAGGGGATCTGAAAGAAGTGAAATGCTGGTAATGATTTCAATTTTTGGAGAGGTCTAATTGTCAACAAGCCTCTTGGCCCTAGTCTATTAATCAAACTTGATAAATTCATCTTTGTTGTCTATCGACTGAAAATTTATAGATTCTCGTCTCCCCCTGGGGAGATATACCCCCGAGCACTTTACGAAAAATTACCGATTACTAAAGTGACTCTATAATGGTGTTGCTCCGCTGGGTAAATGCTGCTAAGCAAGGCGCGGAGTTAGATTAATTACTAGGGAGCCCGAGCGCGAATAACATTCCGAATGGCTTGACAACCAGGATATATTGGTGTGAGAGAAAAAAGTAAAAGTTACAGCATGAAAAGTTGAATAAATGCGTCGCTATTCCTTAACGGGACTTAAACAAAAACTTCCCATTAAAGCGACTGAATTGCATGTATAATAGGGATTATACGTCAACGAGCACAGTCTCATGATAGTATGGTGATGTACGGAGTTTGCCGAATCTAGTAATTATCAGTAATCTTATTTATAATTTATAGATTTGGGCTACGTATCTGCACTGATTTAAGGCAAAAATGAAATGAAAGAAATAACTATTCAGGCCATGCCACCTTGTTTCGATAGATGGTGCCGTCGTTTTGACGATCTATTTACTCGCCAAGCCCAAGGAAGAGAGTTCCGTAATTATTTAAGTGGGTTATTAGGAGAAAGTGAGCGAAAAAATATCGCCCAAATGTCAAAAAATACTGTGGGTGTTTCTTATCATAAAATGCATCACTTTATAACCGAATCTCCTTGGGATGCTGATTGTGTGAATGAAAGGCGATTAGAGATAATGACGCTCTGCCGTCAAACAAAACCTAGGCAAAATTTTAGCTTAATAGTGGACGATACAGGTCATCGCAAAAGCGGAACAATAACTGAAGAGGTAGGCGGTGTCACTTGACAGGCATGAGAATATAGTATCTCATGCCTGTCAAGTGACACCGGGAAGACAATATATTGGGGAAGTTGGCAAAACTGATAATGGTCTTGTAATGGTAACAACCTACATTCCGCACGACAAATGTATTACATATTTAACATTGGGGACTATCAACTCTTCTCTTGGATTAAAAATAGAGACAAATATGACTCCTGATTCCCTTATTTAACCTAAAAATTTCTACTTACCTTCAACGAGTAACCTACTTGATAGAACGGTACTAAAATTTACTTAAAATTGCTCATCATCAAGTTACTCAGAGGTGCATTTCCCCCAAGCAATACTTTGAAGTAACGTTTTTTTTAACAAGATTTAAATTAGTAAATAGTACCGCGCTCCATGCTGGAGGAAAGAATTTCAAAAAGTGTAAACGCTCCTCATTAATATTTGAAATCTGTTTAATGCCGTGTTCGATATAGATATGTATTGACTGAAAACATTGAAATATCCAACGCAAAGTTGGTCTATCAGTCAAACGACCTAACTGATTTTTTACTCCTGAACCTGTCCGTTTAAGCGTCTTCCTTATCTGGGCCACCTTATACACTAACAAAGATAACGCCATAATTAAATGCTTCTATCCGCTTTGGGGATTTGAGAAATACACTATCTGCAAAAAACATCGGGTCTTTCAGAAAAGCAAAACATCTTTCTACTGACTGTTGTTTATTTTTGTATGTAGACAGCATTTTTTCCGAAGTTAACGCATCAACATCGAGCACGTTCGTTGCTAAAATAAACCTACCGGCCTGTTTTTTTAACTGTTCTACTTTTTCTGAACAAATACTAACAGTTGCTTGAATTTGATAGTGGCAGTCTGAGGAACCCTTCTCATCTTTTATTAAAATCGGCTGGGTCTTCCGTCAATTGATGAAATCTTGACTTCTTTAATAGCTTATTAGCTGCTTTAATAGCATCCGGTTTGCAAGCAAATTGTTGCTTTCTTAACTCTTTTAATTTCTTTGACGCAACTTTTGACTCTTTTTTTATTTTTTCCTCTAACCTCTTAAGGTCTGCTTCTCTACGTTTTTGACTTTCAACAACTAGCCACCAATGTTGCAACTTAAAATAACGCTCCACGCTGCTCGTTTTTATATGTGGAGAGCATTTTTTCTGAATTTAGCGCCAATTGATCGAGTTGATTAATTGCTAAAATAAAGCCTCGGTTTTTTTGATGTTGCATTTGCTCGATACATTCACTAATAGTTGCCTTGATAGTGGCAAGAAGAAGAACCTGTGAAAATGGATTGAGTTTTTATTTCGGTTAGTTCACGATGATTTTTTTAATAGCTTCTTTGCAGCTATTATAGCATCCGGGTCACAAGGAAATTCCCGAGAACTTAATTCTTTTAATTTCTTTTGGGCAACAGGTAAATATTTGTCGATTTTATCCTCTAATTTTGTCTGATTCCCGACGACTTTCAATCAACTAGTCATCTTTGCTCTATATCTCCATAGTTTTGCTTTACTTCTAGGTAACGATATCCCACCTGCTCGTAAGAGATAAAATTCTCTGTATCCGCCTCCGTGACTAACTTATTGGCTGCTTTAATAGTAAGTATAACTCGCGATAACCACTTGACATCACCTAAGATTTGCAAATTTTCTTGCGTATATAATGCTGCATCAGCTACCATTAATCCTGAAAATTAAAAGGTTTTTTTGAACTCTGTTATTGCTGAATTTCTTTTTGGTCTGATGCATTTCCATCTCCCATCTTCATCCATAAGGGAATAGCTCCATCTCCTGAACAAATCAACTGCATTGTATATTGTTTTAAGTTTGGTCTCTGGGGGAGCATCTCAGATTTGTGAATCAACAAGCAATAAGATTATTTTAGATTTGAGATTCCCGATTTGAGATCGTCACGATCTCAGAATTTATAGATTGAGAAAACTAGCTCTGTGCGGGACTTTCAGGTTTACCAAATGCAAGCCAGCAATTAGCGAGAATTATTGCCAAAGCGCAAAAGTGAGATGCACCCGGTCTCTGGTCTCTATCCATGTGTTATTTTTATCGGTCTAGGTGAGACAACTTTCACCTCTACTTCTGATGTTTTGTATTCTCCATGAACATGAAATGAACTTAAATCGTGCTGTTTCCCTTTTGATTTGAGATTTTTTTAATACCTCTAACACCACTAAATATTTCTCCAATCAAGATCGCAGATATTCCGGTTTGACTCCAACTCCAATTAAGTGTTAAGCATGCTTTTCCCTCAAAAAATCTGGTAAACAGGTATAAGGGTGCTGACACTAATCCTAAAGCATTTATTATCATTGCTTTAACAACTTGACCAGAGCTGATTTTCTCTAATGAGTGTTTTTCCAATCGCCGGTTAATTATCGATTCTATTCCTATTTCATCGATGATTCCGGCCACTAATCCCAGATGCTCTAGATTGGCAATTTCCATCTGCAAGTATCTGAACTTCTTTCACGTTCCCTTGTAACTCAATTTTGGGATTTTGGGGCAAATTTTTTCCTATCCTGAGTATTTATACTCAATTAAGTACTACATTTGTCGCACAGACATGGTATATTACAATTTGTCGTGCGGAATATGGGTTACGGTTGAGAGCACCTCAATACGAATGATGCTCATCGAACAATCGGCGGATTGCCGAAAGTGATACCCATGCCAGCAACGTGCTTCTACTGTCTCGCCTTCATCGGTAGTCCACTGTTGTCGCTCATCGGCAACTGGCCAGGTGGATGGATCGCAAGAGCAAGAACTTGTGGCCATGTTTTCGCGAGGGACGACCTTTGCCACTGTAGGAGGGTGGCTCTCCATAGACACAGCGTAAGGAGCGCAATAGTGCCAATAGCGATACAGGAGAGTCTGCCAGACCCTTAACTAGCGTAGCATTGCCATATTCCGCATCAAACAACACTCTTCTCTTGCTTGGCATCTAACAGGGGGATGAGGGTTATGGTGCGATTCGTTTAGAGTAAAATGACTTGACACGTGTCAAAAAAGGGGACCGCTAGCAGGGTTTCAATAGCCCTGACAACTTACAGATGATGGTGGTGAAAGCCCACCCCTCCAGGTGCTCTCGTGACAGCATCCTCCCGACGGTAGCGATGGCATCAATCCGTAAAGCGGGAAGGAAAGGCGCTCTAACTGGTAGCCTAAACCGGTCATCGTCGAGCAAGTAGTCATGATGAGCGCAAGCAAAGGTTCATAAGTGTCGTCAACATCAACCAGTGTAATAAGGCTGAGACACTGGCCCAAAAGGGAAAGGATAATGGTCATTAGCGGTTGTAATCCGACTAATAAGCACTGACAACAAACCCGGCATATAGAATCCATCTAAAACTACGATTAATCATCTGTAGGAACGAAGTAACCCAGCTAGGCACTCTCCATCACCGGTCGATAGATGGAGTAGTCACCAAAGACGCAACATCTGCTCTCATTTGGCAGGTCATAGCTGGGAAAGATTGAGTGGAGAAGCAAACGCCTATCTGTAATGGATGGGATAAGCTGACGCCCTCACGGTTTTGTCAATTGTGAAGTTGTGAGTAGTAGTTAATATGTCACGGAACTTAGCCGAAAAGCAAGAGTATGAATGGAAGGAGGTGCCCTGGCAGGAGCTGGAGCGCCGATCGCGCTAGCGTGGCGCCAGCCATGTCTTCAAGCTACAAAAGCGAATTTACAGAGCGGCACAGGAAGGCAACAAGCGGAAAGTTCGCAAGCTCCAAGGGTTACTAAATAGGTCATGGTCCACGAAGATGATAGCGGTGAGACAGGTAACACAACAAAACCAAGGAAAGAATGCGGCTGGTGTGGATGGTGTGAAAGCACTGACTATGGAGCAGCGACTGGAACTGGTAAGTCAGCTCAGAGTATCCAGGAAGGCAAAGGCGAAACCTACACTGCGTGTATGGATACCTAAGCCAGGAAGGGACGAAAAGCGGCCACTAGGAAGACCGACGATGCACGACCGCGCACTTCAGGGATTGGTCAAACAGTCGCTTGAGCCCGAATGGGAAGCGTACATGGAAGCCAATTCCTACGGATTCAGACCAGGAAGGGGATGCCACGATGCGATCGAAACGATATTCACCAGCACCAACAAGAAACCAAAATGGGTGTTAGATGCGGATATTGCGAAATGTTTCGACAAAATTGACCACTCAGCGCTCCTAGAGAAATTGAATACAACATCACCAATCCGTAGACAGATACGGGCATGGCTAAAAGCCGGGGTGATGGACCAGGGAATATGGCAGGACACAGAAGCCGGAACTCCTCAAGGCGGAGTAATATCACCATTGCTAGCCAATATAGCCCTACATGGGTTGGAAAAGGTAGTGATGAGTCTTGCCCGCACAAAGAGAGAGGAAAAGAAACTAACGATAGTCAGGTACGCCGATGATTTTGTGGTAATGCACGATGACCGGTCAATGATTGAGCGAGCACAAGGAGTGATTGAGGAGTGGTTGAAGGGAATAGGACTAGAGCTAAAAGCCGAGAAAACCAGGATATCCCACACACTGGAAGGAGAAAACCCCGGATTTGACTTCCTAGGGTTCAATATCCGACAATACAAAGTAGGGAAACACAGAAGCGGCAAACTCAGCAACGGAACCCCCCTAGGATTCAAGACCCTAATCAAGCCTAGCGATAAATCCATTAGGAATCATAAAGAGCAACTATCACAGATAGTTCGCCGCCATAAATCGGCACCACAGACAGCCTTGATAGTCAAACTAAACCCAATGATAAGGGGATGGAGCAACTACTTCAAGACGGTGGTAAGTAAGGAAACTTACAGCGACATGGATAGCTACCTATGGGAGCTGCTGTGGCAATGGGCAAAGAGAAGGCATCCCAATAAATCGGGCGAATGGATTGCCAAAAATTATTGGGCCATGACCGGTAAGGACCGGTGGAGGTTCATCGGTAAATCCAAGAAAGGAGAAATAAAGCTAATCCGGCACTCTGAAACTGAAATAATCAGACACACAAAGGTAAAGGAAACAGCTAGCCCGCTTGACGGTAACCTAGTCTACTGGAGCCAGAGATTACGAAAGAGCCCGGACGTAAGCATGAGAGTGATTAACCTGCTCAAGAGGCAGGATGGCAAGTGCCAGCATTGCGGACTAACGTTTAAGGACGGCGACAAATGGGAAGTGGACCACATCCTGCCAACCTCACTGGGAGGTAAGGACTGGTACTCCAACCTACAGTTGCTGCACGACTACTGCCATGATTATAAATCTGCCAGGGATGGCAGCAAAGGCCGTATCCATGACAAGGATGACGAAACTGAGGAGCCGGATGAGGTGAAAGTCTCACGTCCGGTTTTGAAGACGAGTCGGTACGGTGACGTACTGGCTTAGTTTAATAGCAATCGCCTGAGTGGTCGGCGTTTCAAACGAACCTTAGCGTTCATACAGCAGCGGTAACGCCCAACTGTCTCCCCCAGGCGGTATCCAGCTAATGGTGCTGTAGTCGTAGCCAATGGTGATCGGCGTATGAATCGCAATTACTTCCGCTTGATGCACTATCATCCGGTCTTTCAGGGTCTTCGCCTCCGGACGGGGATAATCGGTATGATCCACGGCGAACACACTCATATGAGCAGAGGGTACTTGAGAAGCCAATTGCTCGATGATCTCGCCACGTTGGGAACGACTATCTTCAAGAGCTTCGTAGACACTGGGCCATTGGCGGCGAAACAGTGGCGATAGGCTCAGGTGGACAAACGAACTGATGCATACGGTCGTGAGCACCGCATCCATCAGGTCAAAGATCGCCGAAACGCCCATTGCCCAACAGATTATACACCGCTTGACGAAATTGACTAACGGGACTTTGAGATTTTCTCAGGCAAAAAACGGCTTCTTAGCTTACGGGGTGTGGGTTTTACGTCGAAGGGGATTCATAGGCAGCAAACCCGCTCGCCTGAGTCGAGGGAAACCAGGAAGACCCCACTGTGGCTCTGTGAAAGGGTTTGATGCCATTTTACGCCTATTTTTTCTCAAAGTCCCGCTAAGATTCTCGAAAATCATCATTAGGTAGACGTGATTTTTGTTACGTATTATTATCTACCATGGGCAGCGGAGTCTTGTACTCGATACTGCCTTTTCTTAAAAATTTAGTCTAAACTCCAGTCACATAGGCTGGGGCCAGATTCACCAGTACTCCGGCTGCGCCCGACCCAGAAACCCGGTTTTTTAGAAAAATCGGGTTTCTTAATTCAAGCAGATCAAGCCTCCCATACCAGTCTAGCTAGATTAAGCGGTGGCGCGAGATAGCTGTGAAGCTTGGATGCAACCGCCCAACCACCTTTCCTCTCCAGCGGGTGCATAACTTGCCCAAACCTCTCCGTTCTCCTTGGCCTGATAAAAGCTAGTGATTCTCGCTTTGGTCGCAAACCCCATCACTTCAACCTGCACCAGATCTCCAGGACGGAATTGTTTTCCCTCGGAATTAGTCGCCGAGAAAACAATTTTCAGTTCAAATTTCTTTTTTTCCGATTTTAGCTGCGGTCGCGGCTTCGGTCTGGTAGGTTTCTGTGTCAGAGAAGTTGGTCTCGCTGGTGGCGCGGTAAGCTTCTTCTCTCGTTCAGGCTGATTTGCTGCGGTCGGTTTCTGCGCCACTTCAGCGTCAGCATCCGATTGGGGCGGTCTTTTGGGCTTTCTTAAACCAACTATTTCCATGATTGTGCGATCCTAAATCCTGACTGGGAAAAGCTGGAGACCAATTCATCCTGACCTTGGATATCTCCAGCCTCCTTTATGTTAACAGGCTCGCGATTGGCGGATCAACATGAAATGTGGTCAGTGGTCAGTGGTCAGTGGTCAGTTGACAGTGGTCAGTTGATAGTGGTCAGTTGTCAATTTTTAATTTTTAATTTTTAATTGTCAGTTGCGATCGATAATTCCTCCACCCAACACCAGGTCTCCATCGTACCAAACAGCCCCTTGACCCGGAGTAATGCTGAACTGGGGTTCGTCAAACTCTAACCTGACTCTACTCTTTGCTAAAGGAATTACTGTCACTGGTGCTGCTGGGGAACGATAGCGGATCCGGACTTGGGCCCCAATGGGTCCATCTGGTGCGGATATGGACACCCAGTTGACCCTACTTACTGTACAGTGAGAATTTACCGCTTGCTCCCGAGTCCCGACTATCACTCGATTCATGACTGGGTCCAGTCCCGTTACGTACAAGGGTTCACAGTAGGCTATCCCCAGTCCCTTCCGCTGACCGATCGTATAATGATGAATGCCATTGTGTTGACCCAGTACCTTTCCGGACTGGTCAACGATATCCCCTGTCTTCTGATTAATGTATTTGTCTAGGAACGCCTGCATGGAACCATTGGCTTCCACTAGACATAAATCCTGACTTTCTGGCTTATCAGCAGTTAACAGTCCCAACTCTGCGGCGATGCGCCTGGTTTTGGTCTTGGGGACTGACCCCAGGGGAAATACTGCCGCTGCCAGCAACTCCTGGGGTAGGTCATACAAAAAGTAGGACTGGTCTTTGGTCAGGTCCACCGCCCGTTTTAGCTGATAACGTCCATTATCCCGATTATAGCTCACTCGCGCATAATGCCCAGTCGCGATCGCCTCTATTGACAAATGCGATCTGGCATATGCGAGTATGGGGCCAAACTTGACTGCCTTGTTGCATTGAGAGCAAGGCAGGGGCGTGATGCCGTTGCTATAGCCCGATACCAGATAATCTACTATATTAGCCTGGAAGTCTTCCCGGCTATCGACAATATGATGAGGAACACCCAGCTGGGAGCAAATGCGGGCCGCATCAAGCATTCCCTCAGAGCAACATTGTCCCTTGCCCTTCATCAGCCAGAGGGTGAGACCGACAACTTCGTATCCTTGATGATGTAGGATGGCGGCGGCGGTCGAACTATCCACCCCACCCGAGAGCCCTACTACTACTTTTTTCATGGACCTGCTATACTTTCAAAGGGATCGACTTGAGCTTAAGGTCGAAGAATCTGTCATTGCGAGGGGGGGATCCCAAAACCGCAACTGTGGTCAGCACCACAGGGAGACTCCCCCCTCGGAACGCGCAGCAGCTCCATCGTGGGTAAGCAGGAGCGCTCTTCATCTCCTGCTCAGCGTGCGGAGATTGCTTCGCTAGCGCTCGCAACGCTGCGCGTTCCGGGGGGTGTTACTCCTAAAGAACTTGGATATCGTTATTTAGCTCCCCCCTCGCTCCGGAGATATTGGCTGCATTCGCTCAGCGCAGTTCCTGACCCTTCGTAGTATATCTGCTGTAGACTGCTTGCCAGTCGCTGTGTCTCCCGGTGCTGAGTCTCCTGGTGCTGCATCTCCTGGTCGCTCGATGTTCCCCGGGAGCGCTAACCGCACAAAAGGAGGGACATCGTAGTCGCACTACCCGAGAGACACAGCAGCGTAAGTCGGGGTCGAGCCTATTGTCGCCTCCCGACCCTCCCTTTCGGAACCGTGCATGCGACTGGAGCCGCACACGGCTACTGGGTAGATAGCCCTTGTCATGGGTAGAATTACTCAGGATTACTCCCTTTGTTCCTTTCCTCATGCAATGGAACCCCTTATGGTTAGTCTCAGACTAGATAAATGCCTAACTCCGGAAGGTTCGCGGGGGATAACAGTACCAACCCATATAAACCGCTCTTTACTAACATTTACCTAATTTACTAGGTTCTCCAAGTTTTACCCGGTTAGGTCTTTAGTCCAAAATTAACTACCTAGGATTTCTCCTGGTCTAGAACATTTAAGGCTACTTTCACCCAAAGATTCTATCTATCACCGACCCACGTCAGCATATCCATAGGAATTACCCGGCGTCTTCCGCATGCTCTTGTCCTGAAGGACACGGCTGGCGCCGCGCTGCCGCGAACGGCTGGCGCTCCCGCAAGGGATACGGCATGCTCCAGACACCGCCCAGGCATTAGCTTCTTGGGCCATCTCTCCCCTCGTGGCTTGCGCTTTACATCTAACTTGTCCATATGAGGACAGCTCACGAGAGGTTACTTCGTTCCCTGATATCATTTCACGATACCTTTAGGCCCCTACTTTCCTCCGGTAGTTATCCGAGTACGATGTTAGCCAAAGTACAAAACTAACACTAACTACATTGACTTTTGTCTCCGGCGCATAAAGCCTTATTTCGCCGGTTCCCATTTACGAAGTTTACATAGGTTCGCTTATTCTAACCTTGGGCATCTAACAAGCGCGGAGTCACCGGTTTAGGCTACCAGCTATCCTACATTTGAGTCCTCGCTTAGCACCACGGCGATGTGGCTCCGCAGCACCTCCGACCGGTGTCACCCCCGTACTTGAAGGGAGGGAATTTAACAATAATGATAATCAGAGTTATCTGGCTAATGGAACCAGACCCGACTTTCACCATTACTGGCTTATGTCAGAACGAATCGCACGTACTCTTATAGGCTAGCATTTCTGCTGCCGAGAAGATCGGGTGAGGAATAATGAGACCACCAGAAGACGAGAATTTTTCCCGTTCAGTGCATGGCTGTTTCGGACTGCTAGCCCAATACCTGGTTATTGCTGCGGTGCTTTTTTTTGCCGTGCTGTTTGGAGTGCCCTATTTTTTCCGGACAACATTTAGTACCCTATTATTCATCTGGATCTTGCTGATGTTCTTTGTCTCCCTGCTATTTTTGCTGAGACTGACTGAAGAGCGGGATTAAAAAGCTGCTAAAATAAATCTGTAGTGCTAGCTTAGAGAACTCCATAAAAAAGATGATCCAATGGTCAAGTTGGTTTACCCGTGATTTCCACAAACCACAAGGCGCAAATTCGGAAGTCTATAATACTGTTTTTCCAACTCTGCCATTGCCTGCTTTGTCAGTTTCACTCCGGTCTGGTAAACTTTGTCAATCAGCAGGACGACTGGTTGTTTCCCTTTGAAAGTCAGGGTAGAAGCCAAGTTTAGCACTGTTTCTACACAGGAAAGTCAACTCCCATTCCAGTGCTGTTCTAACCAACCAAAGGTACGCTCTACTGGATTGTACTTGCTGTGATACGGGGGATAGTAGGCTAACTGGAGGTTTAGTTGAGACTGATGGGCAAAAGCTGGTAAGGAGAGAATTTAGAAACCAGGTAACTTCGGCGAAACCTGGTTTATGGGCATATTTTAGTTCACAGGGCACCTCTAAAAATACAGGTATTATTGAGAATACCAACGAAATTAGGTGGTTTCAAGCTTTGAATATTCGCAATAAGGCAATTAATCGAGGTGCCCCACAATTAAAATAGGATTGCTATAGCTTATGTCATAACTTTACCTGTTGATATCGTTGAGTCTTTGCGTTACCAATCTAAGAATATCCACGATCTCCCCTTGGCGGCGATCGAGATTCTCTAATACCCGATAAATGCGAGACTGGTTTTGAGTGGAATCTGCCATTAAGCTATAGAGTTGGGCCCGATCGCGCTGGTACTCCTGGTGGGATGCTGCTACCCCTGCTCGCAACTCTTGAACTGACTTTGTCAGCGCTTGGATGGCCTGAAGGTTCGATGAGGCGATCGCTTTTAGCTCTTCGTCTGTCACACCTCTTGTTAGTGCTACTATCGAGCCTGGTAACTATATTATACACCCGGTTTCTGATATCCCTGACCAATGTCCGCTCTTGCGATCGCCGGTGGCCCCTCCAGAGCGTGGCCATAAACCGGGTTGAAGTAGGGGTTGGTGGGCGGGGTGCCCACTAAACAGAACCTCCTATTCACCGGTGGCGATGCCCGTAGCTTGACCGATGTCCGAGAGGCGATCGCCACCAGTATTATGCTCTAATTTTGTCAGAATCCATCGTAAGCATAAGCCGTCTTAGTCGTAGCATTAAAATTTATCCATCCCACCTGCTTTTGTAAAGCTTGAAACAAATTATTTGCCCCCGCTACCACAGGAACCGGAAACTGTTCTAATTTATCCTTTTCATTAATACCATTTTTTAAGATATCATAATCAAAGGAAAACTCCCCAACCAAGGGAATTTCATGGGATTCACCCAATAAATACCAAAAACTTAAACCCGCTTTGACTATTGGTTCTTCCTCAAACTTCAACTTAGCAACTTTGCGGAATATTTCGCGAGATTTAAATCCATTAACTATTTCAACTTCCATCCCCTCGTCAAATGGCATCTTCTTTAAACCTGGAAACAGATTTGCTACTTTTTTCAAATCGCTGAGATCGGGAAGTTTATCTTCATAAACAGATGTTGAATGAGAAAATTTACTGGTGAACTGCGGGATTATATCTTCTTCAAATTTAGTTTTCGTTTTCCCTTCTGCTGATGTAGACGCATTTGTATCGAGATACCAAGTCTTACTAGTTTCCTCATGCTTCTGTTTGTTCTGTTTGTCGTCAACCTCACCGCCTTGCTTTTTTACTAAAAACTCGACTAGATTCCAAAACGCCTTCGATCCTTCTTCTCGATCTTGAAAGCGATCGACTTGGAGCATTAATTTGTATTCTCGCGACGTAATCGGTTGGTTCGATTGATTCACTGTTTTTTCCTTATTTAATCTGTTATGGTCGGATAATGTGGTGCAGCTCCAAGTCGGGGTCGAGCCTATTGTCACCCCCCGACCCTCCCTTTCGGAACCGGACGTGCGACTTTCACCGCATCCGGCTACTGGGAAGCAGGGCCTTGTTACGACTAGGATTACTAAGAATCACTTCTGTTGTCCCTCATCTCATGCGATTTCACTCCTTTCCTGGTTGGTAAGTGGCGCTGCCAGATAACCTTTAGTATTACCATTTCCAAGTCTGTTTTACCAGTTATCCTAACCTACCCTTTCGAGCGGCTCCCGGCATATTAGAGTTACTATTACCCAAGATTTCCTACTTTCACCAACCCGCGTCAGCATGTCGAGGCATCCTAACCTATTCCTCAACGTATCCATAGGCATTACCCTAGGCTTTAGCTTCTCGGGCTATCTCTCCCCTTATCGCTTCCGCTTTACATCTAACTGGTTCGACCCCTCCGGTTCGAACTGCGTATAAGAGGTTACTTCGTTCCCTAGTATCATTTCACGATGCTTTTAGGTCCCCGCTTTATCCCGGGAGTTCTCCGAGTGCGATGCTAGTAACTAACCAATACTAGCACTAACTACCATTTCCCTTTTGGGCCAGCGTATAAGCCTTATTCCGCTGGTTTATGTTTACGAGACTTGCACAGGTTCGCTTGTTCTAACCATGAGCATCTTTCCTAGTGGCGTCACCGGTTCAGGCTACCAGCTATCCTACATTTAAGTCCTTGCTTCGCACCACGGCGATGTGACTCCGCAGCACTAAGAACCGGTAGTACCCTCGACCCCCCACACCTGGGGAGAGGGAATTTAACCCCCATGAATACCAGAGTTACCAGTTTGGACCTGGCCTAGCGTTCCGTATTTGTCTACATTAGGCTAGAACGAATCGCACGGCTAGAAGCATAACCCAAGTCTCTGTTATAGCAACGCGGAGCGTCCTTGTGGAATACGGGTTTGCTAAAATTATTGCTCAGCCAAGGTTTCAGCGCCGATACCCCAGAATGTTTACACCTAATATAACGTTTCTCAGATAGATGCGCTCGGATCTATGATTGATTAAGTACGGTAAATTGCGGGTCTCCTTGGGTTTTGGTGATAAGTTAAACTTATATGTACGCAAAATCAAGGCTTTTAGCTTTTTTTATCATTCTAAATTGTATCCTGCGATACTATTTACACTATAAACCCAGGAGAGCCAAATTGCAGACCGGATTTTGGTTTCAGCGATTCTACCATAGATCGCAAGGGCAAAGAGATCTGCTAGATCGGGGATCGCTATAGCAGATCGTGAATCTGTCCCCGATGGTGGGTTTGGTCATTTGGACTGACGATCTAGTCCATGAGACGATCGCCGGTGGCCCCTCCAGAGCGTGGCCAGAAACCGGTTGAAATAGCGAGTGGTGGGCGGGGCCAGACAGAACAACCGGCAATCATTACACTGACAACCGGATGTAACAGCAGGCGCAGTCTCGGGAAATCCTACCCCGAAAGTCGCACCACCAGGGGATTTCAGAAAAAGTTGAAAAAAAATTGCCAAAACCCTTGACAACGGCAAAAAAAATATATACGATGCTATATTGTCGCCAATAAACGGGAGACAGGACTCTACAGTCCTACCGGTACCCGACGCACAGCAAGGATACTGATCATTGAGAACGATGCTTAAGTCCCGGCGCACCAAGCCACAAGCCTATAAGAGGTTGAGGCAGCGAATGTTTGGAGACGCTACCCCATAATTGGAATCGACTTGCAAGCTTGCCCTGGGGGTAAGCAGCAATAGCAGCCCTAGTGATTGCGAGATATCTTAAATTCACCACCAAGGAAGCCATAGGTAATCCCTAGGTGCTGGTCTTGGTGGATTGAACTGTGTAAAAAAAAGGAGACTAAGGTAGTTGTGTCAGTAGGAATTCTGGGCACGAAACTTGGCATGACCCAATTGTTTGACATGGAAGAAGGGATAGCTATCCCAGTAACCGTGATCCAAGCAGGGCCATGCAAAGTGACGCAAATCAAAACTAAAGAAACTGATGGCTACGTGGCGGTGCAACTCGGCTACAAAGAAGTGCTGGAGAAGCGGAGCAATAAGCCAGAGATAGGACACGTGAAAAAGGCAGGAGTTGATACGCCGCTGCGTCACCTGCGGGAGTACCGCACGGAGGGAGTCGATGGCTACGAACTAGGTCAGGAAATTAAAGTGGATATATTTGAGGCCGGTCAAGAGGTAGATGTGATCGGCACGAGTATAGGTAGGGGCTTTGCTGGCTATCAAAAACGCCATAACTTCCGGCGCGGTCCCATGTCCCACGGTTCCAAAAATCACCGTCTGCCAGGATCGACCGGTGCGGGAACGACTCCAGGTCGGATATATCCGGGTAAGAGGATGGCAGGACGCAAAGGGGGCGATCGCATCACGATCAAGAAGTTGAAGGTAGTGCGAGCGGATGCAGAACGGGGGTTACTGGTGGTCTCGGGGTCAGTGCCCGGTAAACCAGGAACATTGCTGAATATTGTCCCAGCGAAGCTAGTAGGCAAGAAAAAGTAGAGGCAGAAAATGGTTAGTTGTGTAGTCCGAAACTGGGAAGGACAAGAAGTAGGGCAGGAAAATCTAGAATTACGGGTTGCGAAAGAAGAAAATGCAGCTCACATAGTCCACCGGGCCTTGGTAAGGCAAGTGAATAATGGCCGCCAGGGGACCGCGAGCACGAAAACTCGCGCGGAAGTCAGAGGTGGCGGACGCAAACCTTGGCGTCAAAAGGGCACGGGCAGAGCGCGGGCCGGTTCGATCCGATCGCCCCTATGGCGGGGAGGCGGGGTAATATTTGGACCCAAACCCAGAAGCTATGAAACGAAGATGAACCGCAAAGAGCGGCGTCTGGCCCTGCGGACGGCATATATGAGCCGAGTCGAAGACTTAATTGTAGTAGAAGAGTTCGCCGATCAATTTCCTCAACCAAAGACCAAAGAATTGGTAGGGGCGATCGCCCGTTGGGGAGTAGAACCAGGAGCGAAAGTGCTATTGATATTGCCAGAGAAATCAGAAATGGTATATCTGTCGGCCAGGAATATAGCTTGGGTGCGGCTGATCGAGGCAAATCAATTGAATGTCTATGACGTGCTGAATGCCGATAAAATTGTAGTGACCAAAGCAGCCTTGGCAAAAATTCAGGAGTTGTACGGTGAGTAGAAGAGACCCAAACGCCCTACCAGATTTAATCAGACGTCCGATCGTCACGGAAAAAGCAACGCGGCTGTTAGAAGAGAATAAATACACTTTTGAGGTGGACAAGCGGGCCACCAAGCCGGAGATCAAAGCGGCGATCGAAGATTTGTTCGAGGTAAAAGTGGTCAAGGTAAATACCTTAATCAAACCCCGGAGAAAAAAGAGAGTCGGGAAATTCGTGGGATCTAAAGCCCAATACAAACGGGCAATTGTTACCCTGGCAGAAGAAAATGAAATAGTCCTGTTCCCAGAAGTATAGTTAGCGAGGGAGACAGGGGAGATGCCCGGACAGAGCAACTGAGGAGAAAAAAAATGCCAGTTATAAATTATAAACCCTATACTCCTAGTACCCGCGAACACAGCGTATCGGATTTTGCGGAGATTACCCGCAGCGAGCCGGAAAAATCATTGACGCGATCGAAGCATCGTGCGAAAGGAAGGAATAATCGCGGGGTAATAACCTGTAGACATCGAGGGGGCGGTCACAAGCGACTGTACCGGGAAATAGATTTTAAGCGCAAGAAGCACAACATTCCGGCAAAAGTAGCAGCAATTGAATACGATCCCAACCGGAATGCCCGGATAGCCCTGCTATATTATGAGGATGGGGAAAAGCGGTATATACTGCACCCCAAAGGATTAGAAGTGGGGACGAAGATCGTCTCGGGACCGGAGTCCCCGATCGAAGTAGGGAATGCCTTGCCCCTGGGTAACATGCCCTTGGGAACCAACGTGCATAACGTGGAACTGAAACCCGGGCGGGGAGGGCAGATGGTGAGAGCTGCCGGTGCCACAGCCCAGGTAGTGGCAAAAGAAGGAGACTATGTGAGCGTCCGCATGCCCTCCGGAGAAGTGCGGATGATCCGACGGGAATGCTACGCCACCATCGGACAAGTGGGTAATGTGGAAGCGAGAAATATTAGCCTGGGGAAAGCAGGTCGCACGCGCTGGAAAGGACGCCGTCCAGAAGTCAGAGGCAGCGTCATGAACCCGGTGGACCACCCCCATGGTGGTGGAGAAGGTCGGGCCCCGATCGGGAGAAGCGGTCCCATGACGCCCTGGGGGAAACCAGCTTTGGGTTACAAAACCCGCAAGAAAAAGAAACAAAGTGATGCTTTGATTGTACGCCGTCGCCGGAAATCTTCCAAACGCGGTAGAGGTGGTCGGCAAAGTTAAGGGTTAATAACAGAAACCCCCGGACGGGCGTCTGGCCCGTCCGACGAATCTCCGGACAGGCGATCGGCCGGTCCGACGTAACTAACAAAGAAAAGAAAAATGTCTCGTTCATTAAAGAAAGGACCGTTCGTAGCAGATCATCTGCTGAGTAAAATAGAAAAGCTGAACGAAAAAGGCCAAAAGCAAGTGATCAAGACTTGGTCTCGGGCATCGACAATTGTGCCCCAGATGATCGGCCATACGATCGCAGTCCACAATGGCAAGCAGCACGTGCCAGTGTTTATCAGCGAGCAGATGGTAGGACATAAATTGGGAGAATTTGCCCCAACTCGCACCTTTCGCGGTCATACTAAGGGAGATAAAAAATCTCGGAGATAGCAGATAAGGTAGCAAGAAACAGGGTTGATTGTGGTAAAATGTCCAGCAGGAGTTGCTCAAATAAGAGAAACCAGGTTGATATTAGACTAGCAAGAAGGAAAAGGGAAAATGGCAATAGAGATGGAATCGGAAACAAAGGCGATCTCGAAATACATCCGCATGTCTCCCCATAAAGTGCGTCGGGTACTAGACCAGATTAGAGGACGCTCGTACCAAGATGCGCTAATAATACTGGAGTTTATGCCCTACCGAGCCTGCGAACCGGTGCGAAAAGTAGTGATGTCGGCAGTAGCAAATGCCGAACATAATCAGGGACTAGACCGGAGGAACTTAGTGATAAGTAAAGCCTATGCAGACGGGGGACCAGCATTGAAACGCTATAGACCCCGTGCTCAAGGAAGAGCCTACCAGATTCGCAAGCCAACCTGTCATATTACGGTAGCAGTAGCCCCGCAATTAGAAGACTAGAGATAAGCAAGAGTAAGAGGTTTCATAGTGGGACAGAAAATACATCCAATAGGGTTTCGTCTGGGGGTGACCAAAGAACACCGATCGCGGTGGTATGCTGATGCCAAGCATTATCCAGACATATTGCAAGAGGACTATAAAATTCGTCAGTACGTAGAAAAAAATCTGAGCAATGCGGGGATCTCGGAAGTACGGATAGAACGGAAAGCAGACCAAATAGAATTGGAAGTGCGCACGGCCAGACCAGGTGTAGTGGTAGGTCGGGGAGGAGCCGGTATTGAATCCTTGCGCACGGGATTGCAGGCAGAATTGGGAAGCAGCGATCGGCAAATCCGGATTAACGTAGTAGAAGTGGCCAGAGTGGATGCCGATGCAGCACTGCTAGCAGAATATATTGCTCAACAACTAGAAAGACGGGTATCATTTCGCCGGGTAGTCCGTCAAGCTATTCAAAGGGCTCAGCGGGCTAACGTTCAGGGCATTAAAGTTCAAGTCAGTGGGAGATTAAACGGAGCAGAAATTGCACGGACGGAATGGACACGGGAAGGGAGAGTACCCCTGCATACCTTAAGAGCAGACATTGACTACGCTTACCGCCCAGCCCAGACAATCTATGGCATCCTGGGAGTGAAAATTTGGGTCTTCAAAGGGGAAATAATTCCCGGACAAGAAGAACTGCAAGCTGCGGCAACACCGCCCCCAGGTGGTCGGAGGCGACAACCACGACGCCGTCAGCAATTTGAAGACCGTTCTAATGATGGTTAGTAAGCAATTCAAAATTCAAAATTCATGCAGGGGGAAAGACATTGAGAACAAGGAACGAGGGCCAACCGTAGCAATTTAAATGCGCGACAGCTTAGTAGGACTTGTATCGCCTGTCAGTGGTGAAAAGAGTTGATAACTGACAAATCGGTCAGGGAGAGGGAAAAGGAGAGCACCCAGATGTAGATAGGAGTTTATCTTTTATCTATAATGAGCGCGATAGCTCTGATTATAAGACCGTTATAATGATGGTTAGTAGCCCTGCAGACAGGGGGATAGCCTGTCAGTGGAGAGAAGAGTTGACAATAGATAAGTAGGTGAGGGATTGGTGAGAGGGAAAAGGAGAGCACTCAGATGTAGAGTAGAGTTTATCCCCCATCTATAATGAGCGCGAGCGCTCTCATTGGAAGCTGAAAACGGGCAGGCGAGACGCCCTACGGAAACCGGGGCAGGCGAGACGCCCACCCTACGCAAAAGAAAACGGACAAAGGTTATGTTAAGTCCCAGAAGAACAAAATTCCGCAAGCAACATCGAGGTCGGATGAAGGGAATGGCCTCAAGTGGGAACAAGATTAACTTCGGCGAGTATGCTTTACAAGCACTCGAACCTCACTGGATTACATCCCGCCAAATTGAGGCAGGTCGCCGTGCTATGACCCGTTATATCCGCCGGGGTGGGAAAATCTGGATTAGAATCTTTCCCGATAAACCAGTAACTATGCGCCCCGCAGAAACCCGGATGGGTTCTGGTAAAGGGAACCCAGAATTTTGGGTAGCAGTAGTGAAGCCCGGACGCATACTCTATGAAATCGCTGGCGTACCAGAAGCAACGGCGAGAGAGGCGATGCGCCTTGCTTCTCACAAATTGCCGATTAAAACAAAGTTCGTAGTCCGCGAAACGGAGCATTAGTACAATGGCTTTACCGAAGATTGAAGAGGCCAGAAAGCTGAGTGATGAAGAACTGAGCGAACAGATTAAAGCCGTCAAGAAGGAACTATTTGACTTAAGGTTCAAGAAAAGTACTAATCAGTCAGAGGAAAAAACCCACCTGGTTAAACATACTAGACACTGGCAGGCTCAGCTGATGACAGTACAACGGGAAAGGGAACTGGCAGCAGCCAGGACAAAGACGCCAGAACCAGATCCCGCAGCAGCAACAGAGGTAGCAGAGGCAGAGGTAGCAAAGGCAGAGGTAGCAGAGGCAGAGGAGGCAACGTAAAGTAATATGCCGATTAAAGAGAGAGTGGGTGTAGTCGTCAGCGACAAGATGCAGAAAACAGTGGTGGTGGCAGTAGAAAACCGCAGCTCCCACCAGAAGTACGGCAAAATTGTCGTGCGTACTAAGCGCTATAAAGCTCATGACGAAGAGAATCAGTGCAAAGAGGGCGATCGGGTGCGGATTAGAGAAACGCGACCCCTCAGCCGCACCAAACGCTGGATGGTGAGTGAGATTCTCACCAAAGAAGCCAAGGTCAAAGATAAGAGTGCATCTGCGAGTCCAGAAGCACCTGGGAGTCCAGAAGCATCTAGTCCAGAAGCACCTAAGAGTCCAGAAGCATCTAGTCCAGAAGCACCTAAGAGTCCAGAAGCATCTAGTCCAGAAGAAGAAGCTAATAGCTAATTAAAAGGACAAAACCGTGATTCAACAAGAGTCTTACCTGAATGTAGCTGATAACAGCGGGGCACGGAAAATAATGTGCATTCGTGTCCTAGGAGGAAACCGACGCTATGCTAGCGTCGGAGATGTAATTATCTGCGTTGTCAAAGACGCCAGCCCGAATATGGCGATCAAAAAGTCAGATATAGTTAGAGCTGTGATCGTCCGTACCCGTAAGGGACTGCGTCGGGAGAGCGGTATGAGTATTCGCTTTGACGACAACGCTGCTGTGATTGTCAACCAAGACAGTAATCCCAGGGGAACCCGGGTGTTTGGGCCAGTAGCCCGAGAACTACGGGATAAGAACTATACCAAGATAGTTTCGTTAGCGCCGGAGGTGTTGTGATGGCCAACAAGAAGGATGCGAAAAGCGCCAACAATCGTCCCGTGCGATACAAGATGCATGTCAAGAAAGGTGACAAAGTGCAGGTAATTGCTGGCAAAGACAAAGGCAAAGTGGGAGAGGTGCTCAGAACCTTGCCAAAAGAGAGCAAGGTAGTAGTCAAGGATGTGAACAAAAAAACGAAGCATGTCAAACCGAGGCAAGAAGGGGAATCAGGTCAAATAACGATATTTGAAGGACCGATTCATAGCTCGAATGTCATGCTTTATTCAGAAAAAGAAAAGGTAGCGTCGCGGGTAGGCTACACTACCAATGAGGATGGCAAGAAGGTGAGAATACTCAAAAAGACGGGAGAAATAATTGATGATTAGTCACCTGTGTCCCCCCAGTGTGGGTAGCGGGGGTACAGAGAAGTTGCAAGGGGGGGTAAATGGTAGAACAACTAAAAAACCGATACAATGAGAAGATTGTGCCCGCGCTGATGGAGAAGTTTAATTACAGCAATATCCATCAAGTGCCGAAGGTGGCAAAGGTGACCGTGAACAGAGGGTTAGGGGAGGCGTCATCAAATGCCTTAGCATTAGAAGCTTCTGTCAAGGAAATAGCCGCAATCACGGGTCAAAAGCCAGTAGTGACAAGGGCAAAAAAGGCGATCGCGGGCTTCAAAATCCGCCAAAGAATGCCCGTAGGGGTGATGGTAACATTGCGACGAGAGCGGATGTATGCCTTTCTAGATCGGTTAATCAACCTAGCACTGCCCAGGATCAGAGACTTTCGAGGGGTCAGTCCCAAAATCTTTGACGGACGGGGCAACTACACTCTGGGATTGAAAGAGCAGCTAATATTTCCAGAAGTAGACTACGACAGCATCGATCAAATTCGGGGCATGGACATTTCCATCATCACCACAGCAAACACCGACGAAGAGGGACGCGCCTTGCTGCGAGAAATGGGCATGCCCTTCCGGGATAAGTGAGGCATTAAGAGGCAGAGGAAAAATGGCGGTAAACGATACGATTGCAGATATGCTAACGCGCATTAGAAATGCTTCTCTAGCACGACATAAAACAACAAAAGTGCCAGCCACCAAAATGACGCGCAGCATTGCTAGGGTATTAAGAGAGGAAGGATTCATTGGTGAAGTTGAAGAAACGGGAGCAGGAGTTAAGCGGGATTTGGTGATAGAATTAAAATATAAGGGCAAGAACCGGACCCCAATTATCACAAAATTGAAACGGGTAAGCAGACCGGGATTGCGGGTATACAAAAATCGCAAAGAATTGCCTCGGGTG
Organism: uncultured Hormoscilla sp.; assembly: GCA_963921275.4. Lineage (GTDB taxonomy): Bacteria > Cyanobacteriota > Cyanobacteriia > Cyanobacteriales > Desertifilaceae > Hormoscilla. The sequence continues at coordinate 2,555,139 of OZ001293.3, forward strand.
CTGGGCGGGATTGGGATTGCGATTATATCCACATCCAGTGGGATCATGACTGACCGCGAAGCCAGACGCCAAGGAATAGGAGGCGAAGTGCTTTGCTATGTCTGGTAAGTTAGCAGAGGTTAATTATGTCGAGAATAGGTAAGCGTCCCATTAGTATTCCCAAGAAAGTAAGCGTCACCATAGATGGTCAAGCGGTGGCGGTGAAGGGACCTAAAGGCGAACTATCCCGTGTCCTGCCATCGGAAGTGACGGTGGAACAGTCGGATGGTACGATCGTGGTTAAGCGGAATTCGGAGTCCCGAAAAGCCCGATCACGTCACGGACTGAGTCGCACCCTGGTAGCCAACATGATAGAAGGGGTTGACCAAGGATTTAAGCGGCGTCTGGAAATTCAGGGTGTGGGTTATCGGGCCCAACTGAACGGCAAAAACCTGACCTTAAACGTGGGTTACAGCAATCCTGTGGAAATTGAACCCCCCCCCAAGATTGAATTTTCAGTGGAAGACAACGTCGGGAAGGCAGTTAAAACAGGGACATTAGTAGTAGTCAGTGGCATTGACAAGGAAGTGGTGGGCAACATGGCAGCCAAGATCCGTGCCGTCCGCCCGCCAGAAGTTTACAAAGGCAAAGGCATTCGCTATGTCGGAGAATTCGTCAGACGTAAGGCTGGTAAGGCAGGGAAGAAATAAAGATGAAGCTGACAAAAAGAGAATCAAAGCAGCGCAGACATGGTAGAATTCGTCGCCAAGTAGAGGGAACAACAGAACGTCCTCGCCTAGCAGTGTTTCGTTCTCATCAACACATTTATGCACAGGTGATAGACGATAGCCAGCAACATACCCTGGCCGCAGCCTCAACCCTAGAACCGCAAATGAAAACCCAACTGAACTCGAACGGCAAAAGTTGTGCCGCAGCGACAGAAGTAGGCAAGTTGCTTGCCGAACGAGCAAAGGCAAAAGGAGTGGAAAAGGTGGTATTCGATCGAGGTGGAAACCTATATCACGGTCGGGTGCAAGCCCTAGCAGAAGCAGCTCGCGGGGCCGGGTTGGATTTTTAGGAAAATGTCATGGGCAACAGAATAGAGAACTTCAAAGCTGGTAAGCTAGACTGGGGACAAGTATATGGAAAGAAACACCGAAAAAGAAAAGGGCGCTGGCGGTCGGAAGAAAGGTAACCGCACTCGGGAAAAAGAATCAGAATGGCAAGAACGGGTGGTGCATATCCGCCGAGTAACGAAAGTGGTGAAAGGGGGTAAAAAGCTCAGCTTCCGGGCGCTCGTGGTTGTGGGCAATGAACGCGGTCAAGTGGGAGTGGGAGTTGGCAAGGCCAGTGATGTGATCGGTGCCGTGAAAAAAGGAGTCGCCGACGCTAAAAAGCACGTGATTGAGGTGCCCCTGAGCAAGTCCTACTCCATTCCCCATCCCACCAGTGGCCTTGCCACTGGTGCTAAGGTGATGATGCGACCAGCAGCACCGGGGACTGGTGTAATTGCTGGTGGCGCTGTGCGCACGGTGTTAGAATTAGCTGGTGTCCGCAATGTGTTAGCAAAGCAACTGGGTTCAAATAATCCTCTGAACAACGCTAGAGCATCGGTGGAGGCCCTGGCAAGTCTGCGCACTTTTGCTCAAGTTGCCCAAGAACGGGGGATTCCCATTGAAAACCTCTATGCTTAGCGACGACCTCGGGACAGGCGTGACAAGTCCTACGCAAATAACAATTAACAACTGACAAATGACATGAGACTACAAGATGCAGTGCCGAAAAAAGGCTCTCGCAAACGCCGTCGGCGGATCGGGAGGGGGATTGCTGCCGGTCAAGGAGCAAGCGGCGGATTTGGCATGCGGGGACAAAAATCCCGATCGGGTCGCGGCACGAGACCGGGTTTTGAGGGGGGACAACTGCCCCTGTATCGTCGCATCCCCAAGTTAAAGCACTTTACGGTAATAAATCGGCAGCAATATACTACGATCAATGTAAGCAAACTGGCATCACTACCGGCAAATACGGAAGTGACCCTGGCTTCGTTGATGGAGGCAGGCATTGTCACAGCCGATCGAGGACCGCTGAAAATCTTGGGAGACGGAGAGTTGCACGTGCCGCTGCAAGTAAAAGCAGCTGGGTTTACAGCTTCGGCTCGCCAAAAAATAGAGTCAGCCGGTGGTAGTTGCGTCGTCCTAGATTCATCAAATTAAACAGCACAGATCGGGTGTTCTCATCATCAGGGAGAGGATCGCGTCAGTGCAAAGTATGACGAACGAGGTAATTATGGCGGTTAGTCGAGACAAGACCCCAAGCGCTCAGGAAACATTCATGCAGATGGCGCAAGCAGCAGGTCTCAGAGGGAGGGTGCTGCTCACCATTGGTATGCTGATTCTGGCAAGACTGGGGATATATATACCAGTACCGGGCATCGACCGGGCGAGATTCGCGGCAAATATCGAAGGAAGCCCGATCGTCGGATTTTTGGATCTGTTCAGTGGGGGTGGCCTTTCCCAGTTAGGGATATTTGCTCTGGGAATTTTGCCCTTCATTAATGCTTCCATAATTATGCAGCTGTTGACAGCAGCTATCCCATCCTTGGAGGATTTGCAGAAAAATGAAGGGGAAGCCGGTCGGCGTAAGATTTCTCAGATAACTCGTTACGTAGCTCTGGGATGGGCAGTGATTCAAAGCGTGGGTATAGCCCTGTGGATAAGTTCCCAACAGGTAGCGTTAGAACCGGGGCCATTGTTTGTGGCCAAAACAGTGCTGGCTCTTACTGCTGGTTCCCTGTTCGTGATGTGGTTGGGTGAGCTGATCACGGAACAGGGCATAGGGAATGGAGCATCCCTGCTGATTTTTCTGAATATAGTTTCCACCCTGCCCAGATCCATCGGACAAACGATCGAACTCGCATCTTCAGGCGATCGGAATCTAGTGGGTGGCGTAGTCATCCTGGTCCTAGTATTCCTAGTAATGATTGTCGGGATTGTGTTCGTGCAAGAGGGAACTCGTCGAATACCGATAATTTCGGCCCGTCGCCAGGTGGGACGCAAGCTTTATCTAGAAAAAAGCAACTACCTGCCACTGCGACTCAACCAAGGCGGAGTAATGCCGATCATCTTTGCCTCGGCGGTGCTGATTCTGCCAGTAAGTTTGGCGAATTTCACCAGAAGCGAAAGTTTAGCGCGTGCTGTCCAGTATCTGAGTCCAGGGGGAACGCTGTACGTGCCCTTTTATCTGGCGATGATTGTTTTCTTCAGCTATTTCTATGCTTCCTTGATTATCAATCCCGTAGATATGTCTCAGAATTTGAAGAAAATGGGGTCTAGCATCCCCGGAATTCGTCCTGGTCGGGCCACCAGCGAGTACATAGAACGGGTATTGAACCGATTGACATTCTTGGGAGCAATCTTTCTCGGTCTAGTGGCGATCGTGCCCACAGCGGTAGAATCAGCCACGCGAGTGCGAACATTTCAGGGCTTGGGAGCCACCTCCCTGTTGATTCTGGTGGGCGTGGCCATTGATACAGCCAAACAGATTCAAACTTATGTGATATCTCAGCGATATGAAGGAATGGTGAAGCAGTAGTGACACGATTAATATTTTTAGGGCCTCCGGGTTCGGGGAAGGGAACCCAGGCAGCTCAACTGGCGAATAATGAGCAAATTCCCCATATTTCCACGGGAGAACTGTTACGCAAGGCAGTAGCGGACAAGACTCCTCTGGGGCTTAAGGTCCAGTCCTACATGGATCGAGGGGAGTTGGTGCCAGATAGGGTGGTGCTGGATTTGATGCGGGAACGCTTGAGTAAACATGATGCGCGATCGGGGTGGATTCTCGATGGCTTTCCCCGTAATGTGGCTCAGGCTGAGTTTTTGGATAAGCTGCTGAGGGAAGTAGGCCAATGGACTGATTGGGCGATCGCCATGGAAGTGCCAGATGACGTCATCATTGACAGGCTGTGGGAGCGGGGGCGCAAGGATGATAGCGAAGAAACAATTGGTCATCGCTTAGAGGTTTATCGAGAAAAGACAGCGCCCTTGATTGACTTCTACCGCGCTCGGGGGCAGTTAAAGTCGGTCAATGGCAATCAATCAATAACGGATGTGGCGGCTGCTCTCAAACAGGCGATCTGCTCTTAGCTGAAGGGGACCAGTGCCGTCAAACCCCAAGCACAACGGACCAACAGGCCATCGTTGGTCTATTTTATATTGTTATATTTGATAAGATATGTAAAAGGTTGAGTCAGCAATATAGGGTGTGGTCTGGTGGCAAGAGCAGAGTTGAGGAAAAGCAAAATTGGCTAAACAAGATTTAATAGAAATGGAAGGCACGGTAACAGAATCTTTGCCGAATGCCATGTTCCGGGTAGACCTGGATAATGGGTTTAACGTGCTAGCCCATATATCCGGCAAAATCCGCCGCAATTATATCAAGATTCTCCCGGGCGATCGGGTCAAAGTGGAACTAACACCCTATGACCTGACCAAAGGCAGAATTACCTACCGTCTGCGAAAGAAGTAAGCCGGTAGTGGAGGGAAAGAAGAAGAGAGTGACGAGAGGGCACCGTAATGTCCTTTGGGAAAAAGATTTGACAAGTACTGTAAAAACCTGATACCATGTTATATTTGTAGAGTTCAAGAGCAGGCATGAAAGTAAGATCGTCGGTAAAAAAAATATGTGAGAAATGTCGCATTATCCGTCGTCACGGTCGGGTAATGGTGATCTGTTCTAATCCCAAGCACAAGCAGCGCCAAGGTTAGCAATGCGTATCGCAGAGGTCGTCAGAGTCAGACAGGCGATAGAAACAGGGAAAGTAGTAGAAAAACAACAGTAGGGAGAAAAAGAAGTGGCACGGATAGCAGGTGTAGACCTACCCCAGGACAAGCGGGTGGAAATAGGTCTGACATACATCTATGGAATAGGGCTGACGCGGTCTCAAGAAATTCTGGCAACAACGGGGGTCAATCCTGATACTCGGGTCAAGGAGTTAAGTGACGCAGATGTAGCCGCACTGCGACAAGCGGTGGAAAGCAACTATCAGGTAGAAGGAGACCTGCGCCGTTGGGAAGCGATGAACATCAAGCGGCTGATGGACATAGGCACATACCGTGGCAGGCGTCATCGGATGGGATTGCCAGTAAGAGGTCAGCGAACCAGAACTAACGCTCGCACAAGGCGTGGATCTCGTCGCACGGTAGCAGGAAAGAAAAAGGCCAGCTCGAAGAAGTAAAGCAGGTCCAAGGGTAGGACGGGCGGGACAGTCAGATCCAAGCGCAGGAATATCCTCGATAGCAGGTGATTCGGTCTGAGAAGAAAAATACTTATTTACAACTATAGACAGACTGCCAATAAAACCACCTAGGGTGAGCGTCGGGGAAAACAAAAATCAATCATTGAGGCAAAAAAGCAGAAGATTATGGCGCGACAAACAAAGAAAACAGGAGCGAAAAAGCAGAAAAAGAATATCCCCAATGGGGTAGGGCACATCCAGTCTACATTTAACAACACGATCATATCGATAACGGCTCCCAATGGAGAAGTGGTTTCCTGGGCATCAGCAGGGTCGAGTGGGTTTAAGGGAGCCAAGAAAGGAACTCCGTTTGCAGCCCAAACAGCGGCGGAAAATGCGGCCCGCAGAGCAATGGACCAGGGAATGCGGCAGATAGAAGTGATGGTATCAGGACCAGGATCGGGTAGAGAAACAGCAATTAGAGCCTTACAAGGGGCGGGACTGGAAATAACGCTGATTCGGGATGTAACGCCAATCCCCCACAATGGCTGTCGTCCGCCAAAGCGGCGTCGAGTCTAGAAAAAAATGCTCAGAGGCAGGCGATGGGTTGTTGTTGGTGTGGGGAAAGTTAATCGGAAAATCGAGCCAGGGGGAGGGGAAAGAACAGTAGCAGCGATCGATAAACTAAATGGCAGGCGGGGACGCCGACCCTACGAGAGTTAGAACTGGCAAAGTAATGCTGACTTCAGAGAATTCAGGCGAAGGGAGGACGAGGGATGACACAATTTCAGATAGAGTGTGTACAGTCGTATAGAGAAAAAGATCAAAGTCAGTACAGCAGATTTGTATTAGAACCCCTAGAAAGAGGTCAAGGAACGACAGTTGGGAATGCTCTGAGACGAGTGTTGCTGTCAAATTTGTCAGGAGCAGCAGTGACAGCAGTCAGAATCGCAGGGGTAAACCACGAGTTTGCGACAATTCCAGGTGTCCGAGAGGATGTGCTGGATATATTGCTAAATATGAAGGAAATATGGCTTTTCAGCCATTCAAGTCAGCCTCAGATTGGTCGTTTGCTGGCCACTGGGCCAGCAACGGTGAGGGCGGATAAGTTTGATATTCCGGCAGATGTGGAACTGGTTAACCCCAGTCAATACATTGCTAGTCTATCGCCAGGCTCGACTCTGGAAATGGAGTTTCGCATCGAAACAGGGAAGGGATATAGAACAGTAGAACGGGGTCGTGACGAAACGACGGCTTTAGACTTCCTCCAGATTGATGCGATTTTTATGCCCGTGCGGAAGGTAAACTACATGGTGGAAAGCGCTAGAGTAGGGGGAAACCTGGAGAAAGACAGGTTAATAATGGAAATCACGACCAATGGGAGCATAAACCCGCAAGAGGCATTGTCTCAAGCGGCTAGTATCCTAGTGGAACTGTTCAATCCGCTCAAAGGTATCACATTTGAGCCTGTCAAAGATGAAGTATCAGATACGGGAGATCCAACTAGCAAGATGCCCATAGAAGAATTGCATCTGTCAGTGCGGGCATATAATTGTCTGAAACGAGCACAGATTAACTCAGTATCAGACTTGCTGGACTATACTCAAGAGGATCTGCTGGAAATCAAAAACTTTGGTCAGAAATCAGCGGAAGAGGTGATAGAAGCTTTGCAGGTCCGATTGGGGATTACCCTGCCCCACGAAAAACAAACAAAAACATAGCGGCATTGCACATTTTGGGGATGATAGCAGCCAATTGTTAAAAATTGCTAATAGAAAAGAGTAAATACATCTATTGATGAAAAAAATGACTACCGAGATTAACAATTGAAAATTAGCAATTAGCAACCCTTATAATCCCGTCGTTGTGCAACGCAAACATAGCAAAAAAGGGGGTTAGCGGTTAGTAATGTGTTGAGAAATGACAACTGACAATTGACAACTGACAATTGACAAGCAAGAATTAGCAAGTAAGGTAAGAGATCATGCGTCACCGTCTTCGTGTTCCTAAACTAGGAAAGCCAGCAGATCAGCGAAAAGCGCTGCTGCGATCGCTGACAACAGAACTGATTCGTAATGGTCGGATTACAACAACGAAAGCTCGTGCCAAGGCGGTGCGATCGGCAGCCGAAAAAATGATCGCCTTGGCAAAGGATGGCTCTTTAGCAGCTCGTAGGCAAGCATTGGGCTATATTTACCTGACGGGAAGTCAGGATAAAAATGAGCATATGCGGCAAAAGAAACAACTGGTTCATTCTCTGTTCGATCAGGCCCAAGCAAGATATGGCGATCGCCAAGGTGGATACACCCGCATTTTGCCAACGGTGCGGCGTCGGGGCGATAATGCAGAAATGGCGATTATCGAGCTAGTTTGAAGCAATTGCCGGGTAGTTAATTGTCAAGTCCGCAATATGGACAACGGACAAAAGACGACAGACAGACAGCGAGTTGCCCTGGTCATCCAATACCTGGGCACTCATTTTCATGGCTGGCAGCGGCAGGGTCGTGGCGAACGGACAGTGCAGTCGGAAATAGAAACAGCCATCGAGACAATTCTGAAGCGACGAGTACCAGTAATAGCTTCAGGTAGAACTGATGCGGGAGTTCACGCTGCTGGGCAAGTAGCACATTTTGAAGCTACGGGGAAGATACCAGCCAGTCGGTGGGCGACGGTGCTGAATTCGCGGCTGCCGAAAGATATTTTGATTCTGACTTCAGTAGCAGTACCGGAAAATTGGCACGCTCGCTTTTCAGCTAGCTTGCGCCGCTATCGCTATACTATTTATACAGACCCTCAACCAAACTTGTTTGTCCGCTCCTTGGCGTGGCATTATTATTATCAGCCTCTGGATGCATCATTAATTCAGGATGCCCTGAGTCCATTGATAGGTAAGCATCACCTAGCTGCCTTTCGCAGAGCGGGCTCGCAACGCAAACATTCCTGGGTAGAAGTCCAAGCGGCTTCCTGCGGACGGTCCGGACCCTTCATTTATATAGAAGTGCAAGCTAACGGGTTCCTATATGGTATGATGCGGTTGCTGGTGGGGTTACTGGTCTCGGTCGGGGACAAAGGGCGATCGCTTGAGGAGTTCGCGCACATCTGGAAAGCAGAACGCCGAGATTTAGTCAAGTACGCCGCCCCACCTCAGGGTCTATGCCTGCTGCGGGTAGGCTACCCAGACTCCCCCTTTCGGTCAGAAGTGTGGAATAATAGCCAACCAAAGTTTGTTATATCTCCAGATTATCTTACTTTTAACAAAGAACAACTAACAACTGACAACTAACAACTGACAATGAACAAAACTTATCTTCCAGCCCAAGACTCTCTAGAGCGTAACTGGTATGTTGTTGATGCTGCTGGTGAACGGTTAGGTCGCCTTGCCAGTGAAATTGCTAGAGTGCTGCGGGGCAAAAATAAACCGACTTTCACTCCTCACATGGATGTAGGCGACTTTGTGATCGTGGTGAACGCTGAAAAAGTGGAAGTTACTGGCAAAAAACGCAGCCAAAAACTATATAGACGCCATTCGTGCCGTCCAGGGGGCATGAAAACGGAAACCTTTGCGAAACTGCAATCAAGAATACCAGAAAGAATTGTCGAGCAGGCTGTGCGGGGGATGTTGCCGAAAAATTCCCTCGGGCGCAAACTATTCACTAAGCTGAAAGTTTACAGCGGACCGGACCATCCCCATCAAGCTCAAAAACCCCAGGTACTAGAAATTACCACAATTCCAGGAGAACAGAAATAATGCAAGCAACAGAAAAAGAACAGGGTCGCGCCATGTATTGCGGCACAGGCCGCCGCAAGTCATCAGTGGCCAGAGTGCGTCTGGTGCCCGGCAGCGGTCAACTGACTATTAATGGCAAACCGGGAGACGAGTACCTCCAGTTTAATGCTAGCTACCTGGGAACGACAAAAGCTCCCTTAGAAACCCTAGGCTTAGAAAATGAGTATGATATAATCGTTAAGGTCGTAGGCGGTGGCTTGACCGGACAGTCTGACTCGATTCGCCTAGGAATAGCTAGAACCCTCTGCGATCTGGATCCAGAGAACCGCAAACCTTTGAAAATTGAAGGCTACTTAACCCGCGACCCCCGTGCTAAAGAGCGCAAAAAGTACGGTTTGCGTAAAGCCCGGAAAGCCCCTCAATACTCCAAGCGCTGAGGAAACTGGTATCAGACTACTCTTAAGAGTGCTGTGAGTTGGGAAGAGGTTGGCTCTTGCAGATACCAATCATTCCCAGGCAGATTACAGCAAAAGCGGCAATAAATATATATAACTCAAGTTGCTACCTATAAAAAATTCTACCTCTCAAACAGCCATTTTTGGTAAATATATCCGCAAAAATGCCATTTGGGGGTAAATTATAAGGCGATTTTCGCCGATTTTGGCTAATTTTGGTGTTAAGTTTCTATAGGTAGCAACTTAGGTTATATAGCAATAAAAGATATAATACACGAAACGATCGAATAAAGTTAAAATAGACTAAGCAAGTGAAAAGGAGAAAATAATGTCAAAAAAAGACATTCATCCCCAGTGGTATCCAGAAGCGAAGGTTTATTGCAACGGGGAATATGTAATGACTGTGGGTTCGACTAAACCAGAACTGCATGTGGATGTATGGTCAGGCAATCATCCATTTTACACGGGCACCCAGAAGATAATTGACACGGAAGGACGAGTTGAGCGCTTCCTACGGAAATATGGCATGATGTCACAAGGGGAGACGACAGCAGCAGCCTCAAAGGATAAGAAGTAGCGGCGATCGCACACCAGAAGGTTGTCAGTGGCCCGGGAGGGCGGAAAAAATCGGAAAACTGACCGCCGGTACCAAGGCATAAAATCGCACATTGCTACAAGAGGGATTGAGGACAGTCCAATGACTGAAACTTATCTGCTGTCAAAGCTAAAATCGGTTGAAGAAACTTTTAATGAATTGACGAAACGTCTGGCAGACCCGGATATCGCCACAGATCCAACAGAGGTGCAGCGGGTGGCAAAAGCCCGATCGTCCCTAGAGGAGGTGGTGAATACTTTCGATCTGTGGAAAGGGACAACTACAGAGTTGGAGGGAGCCAAAGAGGTACTCAAAGAAGCTAACGGCGACTCGGAAATGGAGTCAATGGCAGATGGAGAGGTGAAAGAACTGGAAACAAAGCTCTCAGACCTGGAGCATCGCTTGAAGATTTTGCTCTTACCCCAGGATCCTCTAGATAAGAAAAACATCATGCTGGAAATTAGAGCAGGTACGGGCGGTGATGAAGCTAGTATCTGGGCAGGAGATTTGGTGCGGATGTACTCCCGCTATGCGGAAAGCCAAAAGTGGCAAGTGCAGCTATTGAGCGAGTCGCCAGCAGAAATGGGGGGCTTTAAGGAGGCAATTCTAGAAATCCAAGGCGATCGGGTATACAGTAAACTGAAGTTTGAAGCAGGAGTCCACCGAGTTCAGCGAGTGCCAGTGACGGAAGCGGGGGGAAGGGTTCACACTTCCACGGCAACGGTAGCGGTGATGCCAGAGGTGGATGATGTAGAAGTCGAAATTGACCAGAAGGATTTGGAAATATCGACAGCTCGCTCCGGTGGCGCAGGGGGACAAAATGTCAATAAGGTGGAAACGGCAGTTGACCTGTTTCATAAACCGACGGGGATCCGGATTTTTTGTACAGAAGAACGCTCGCAGCTGCAAAACCGGGAGCGGGCTATGCAAATATTGCGGGCAAAGCTCTATGATATGAAGCTGCGAGAACAGCAGGAAGCGGTTACGGATATGCGGCGATCGCAAGTAGGAACTGGTGCAAGATCGGAAAAAATCCGCACCTACAACTACAAAGATAACCGAGTGACGGACCATCGCCTTTCTCAGAATTTCGTGCTCGCGCCGATGCTAGAAGGAAACCTGGAAAGCACAATTCAAGCATGCATTGCCCAAGATCAGCAGGAACGGCTAGTAGAACTGGCAACTCAAGGCTCTCCTTAGAGACAAAGAGGGTAGTGGTTTGGCAAAATACCAAGAGAGGGGAATCGGACTGCCTGCCTTGATCGCTGGCAATTCCCCAGTCAGATCGCCCAGATGTCGGCCAGGTCACAAGCTTACCAGCAGGCGTGGGAGACCTGGGCAGGGAAAAATTTTATGGTGTTGCACTTCGGACGGGATGATAGACATAGTTGCAAGAGTTTAAAACCTAGACTACAAGCGACTTTCAGTAGCGTAGCCTGTGTAAAAAGAGTATCATCCCCAAAATGTGCAACGCCAAATTTATATAGTTCCTCAGCGAATGGTGCCCCGTTATGCCACAACCTAACCCACAATCGATCGCGCAGCTCCTGAACCAGTCCCTGGAACCCCTAGGCATTACTGCGAAAGCGGTGATTAAGCAAGATTGCTTACACATATTGCTGGAGTCAGATGAGGTCCCAGAGAAACAAGAGCTCGTGGGATTAGTCTCGGAAGAAATTTTCAGCCAGTCCATTGAAGGCATTCCCAAAATGTTGGTTTATGGACGGAGGGAGGGAATTAAGCAACCAGACTGGAGTGAGGAAGTAGACCTGTTAGCTGCTCCGCCTCCTGATGAGGAGGAATTTCCTGAGGAAGAGGAAAAAGAAGATGATGAAGGACCGTTGGATGATTATGATGAACCAACGGACATGGAAGAGGAGTTGAGCGAAGATGACTCCCCAGGAGAAGAGTCCAAACCCAAGAGTGTCGACAAAATCAAAAAACTGCTTCCCATTGCTGCTATCATATTGGTGGTGTCGCTGCTGGGATCTGGGGTGTGGTGGTTCTTGAATCGAAATCTGGCACCGCAACAACCCCAGGTAAAGGAACCGGCACCTAAGCCATCGACAGTACCGGCGCAGCAGCTTCCTCAACCAGCAAATCAGACTTCCCCAGGGACTGGGGGGGTGGATCCGGCTCAAGGCTGGAGGTTGGCAATTAATAAAGCTACTTCAGCAGCAGAGTTAACCCAAACGGCTCAAACAAAGGCTGATTGGGAAACGGTTGCTAGTCAGTGGACTGAGGCGATCAAACTGCTGAAAATTGTCCCGTCGGACCATCCAGAATATAACAGAGCGCAACAAAAAATAGTGGAGTATCAGAGAAATCTGGAATACGCTCAAAGGGTAGCTAATTCTCGCCCATAAGTATAAGTATATAGTTTCTCGGCAGGAAATTGTCAAGGGAAAACATCTGATCGCCCGTGGAGTCCCGATAGCCAACTGGGAGGCTGTGGGCTGATTTTATGATTTTTTAAGGCCATACTCTGATGCCCAGTCTAGAATGGAGATGCATCGGAGTTAGGCTGGAGCAAATATGATGGAAACTATTATCGGGACGGCTTTAGTTCTATTCATCTGTCTGGGAGTTTCGGGGCTGAAAATAGATCGGGAATATCAGCGGGGGGTGATTTTTCGCCTCGGGAGGATGAAAAGTGTCAGGGGTCCGGGGATGTATTGGATTATTCCCGTGCTCGACCAAAAAAAAAAAGTGGATATTCGCACCAAAACTGTAGATATCCAGCCACAAGAAACGATTACTGCTGATAGCGTTACGATCAAGGTAAATGCTGTCCTATACTATCGCTTAATTGACCCGGACAAAGCCATCAATAAGGTAGAAAACTACGAGAGGGCCGTATATCAAACGGCCCTGACTACTTTACGCAACGTGGTTGGTCAAAATATCCTGGATGACGTGCTGCAAAACCGCGATAAAATTAACAATACAATCCAAGAAATTGTCGATGAAGTTACGGGACCTTGGGGGGTGGTGATCGAACGGGTGGAAATGAAAGATGTGGAAATTCCTCCCAGTATGCAACGGGCGATGGCCAAAGAAGCGGAAGCGGTCCGGGAAAAACGCGCTCGCTTGATTAAAGCAGCAGCGGAACAGGAAGCTTCGATTAAATTAGCTGAAGCTTCTCAGAAGATTGTAGAAAACCCAGCGGCATTAGAACTGCGACGCTTGCAAATGCTGACGGAAATTGGGGCGGAAAATAATACTACTACGGTGCTGATGATGCCTTCGGATTTTCTCATGATGGCAAAAAACTTATCAGATGCTGCGCAAGCACCGGATAAGTCACAAACTCAACCAGCAGAAAAGCAAGAAACGGTGATTTCAGAAACGGGATCCCCCCGATCGCTGCAAGAGTCGTCAAGTATAATGTTAAAACCTTTGCGAAAAAAGAACTCAAAAAGAAAAGAATCTTCTTGTTTTGAATATATACAAAAAGTAACAATAAAACAAGTTGAAACCTGTTTTAGTCGAATCACCAATTTGTTTCCCAAGTCAATTCATGCTGTTACATCTAAGGGATTAGAGTTGAAAATAATTCTCTTTATCATAGCTTTTTGTATCCAATTTTTATAGGTCGCAACTTGAGTTAGAAAAATATGAAGATAAACACTATCCAATGGGCAACTCTAGCCCACTCTCAATGCTTCTCCATCTTCTGGAAGCTAGGGGTTTGGCAGGTGTTAATTGATGTTTTAGGTGATCAGTCCGTGACTGAAGAAATTATTAACGGCAAAACGGAAATTAGTAAATAGAACGCTCATGCTTTAGGGAAATTTTTCCATGTGGAGCCAGACTTTTTTCTGCCAACTCCATAAATAGGTGGCTCCCCCTGGGGTAGGCACTTGCGCACTGGTGACCTACGATATGATGGAATGCGCGATCGCAGGGACAGGTAGAAATTTACTGTTGTCCAATTCTGCGGAATTGTCGTTGATGTGTTACCGGGTTTGCGGTTGAATTTACGTCGGATATGGGGATTTGCCCTATAAATATACCGAAAGTAGATTGCGTTTTTGAGGGCGAACAGACTACATTTGAGGATAATCGTTATGGCGACTGAAACCTGGATAGTTTACAAAACGGAGAGTATGAGCGCGAGCGGGTGGTCAGAGCGCATGTTGATGCCCGAGGAAAGTCTGACTAACATTCTAGAAGAAAACTGGAGTTCTGAGCAAACGCTGACCATTCCTCAATCGGGCGATCGCACCCGCGCTTACAAATATTCTGACATGGACGAGAACATTACCCATGCTAGAGAAGGAGATTGGGTGGTCACGAGAGTCGAAAGATTCGCTAGCTTTGACACGGACAATTGCATCGTGGTATGTTATTGTAAGTATGACCTGATCGAGCCTGAATGGAGAGAAGTTCGTCGCGGTCCTAGTGTCAATGAATTATTGCAGAGGTCGCCAATTGCTTTTTGACGGCAAAAAATATATCTCCTCCATCCGATAGGACCGATCGCATTTGTATATGATGCGATCGGTCCGCAATTTACTCCAGTGCCGTAGTTAGAGCGTATTGGTAAAGTCGCAGACTGATGCGCATTCCCCGTACAATCAACTCATCAAGTATATCTTTGACATTAGGAATTAATCCTTGCTGTTTTGCCAGTAGCAGCGTTCCCACCATACCGATGACAGATAAGTTTCTCAATTTCGCCACCCGCCGTCCTGCACGTTCATCCATTAACAGATGATCTGCCCCTAACTCTTCAGCTAAGATAATCGCTCTTACTTCACCCAAGTCAAGACCTGTATCAGCTTGGAGCTGATTTATTTTTTCCTCATCACTGACAGAGTATACAGAAATCCAGGTTGCCGATCTAACTGCTGTAGCTGCCGTATTCCTCTTGTTAACTCATCATATACTTCTTGGGGAATAATGACCGATCCAAATACATCCCCTAACAAATTCATCTGTCCAACTTTTGCCAGTTCGCTCAGTCGTATTAGAAACAACAATCACTGCTTGTCTTGCTCCAGCTTGCGAGCAGCAAGGGCCACCTCTGCCTGGAATTCTTCCAATGTCATGCTATCATCAAAGGGTGAAATGTCATACTTGCTCATTAAGTCCAACACCTGTAAGCGGGAAATCGAGAGCAATCTTGCTGCTCGTCCGCTACTGATATCCCCTTGTTCTAACAGCGACATAATTAAGGCTTCTTTGGCTTTGCGATATGCCTCTAACCGATGCGCTTCTAGTATGCCTGTCACGGGAATGAGCTCATTCAACTTGCATCGGTGATTCTTTCCTTTCCATAGTTTTCGGTCTCCTCTCTGATATGGTAGCTCATATCCTTTCGGGTAGGGGCTCAGGGTCGCGCCTATCGATCGCATTTGGATATGATGCCGTGCCGTGCCCGCCCCGGATGGACTTTTTTGATATGATGCCAAAGATCGATCGTCCCTTCCCCCGACAGGATATTCCCTCACCCATGGCATCAGGGCACCGGTCATAGAAGGAGGCGATCGCCCTTCGGTAGGGGCACTGTGTAAGCACATGGTCGCCCCTGTCGGTAAGATCGAAAGGCGATCGCATGGCATTACGCGATCGGGAACGGGGCGCAAGCAAGGATAATGTAGGAGCAGGGCATCCATAACATTTGGATATGAAGCGAAATATTTATCATGTGGTCCCTGAGCGCAGTCGAAGGGCCGTGCCCGCCCCGAATGGACTTTTTTGAATCCAACTTTCCAATGCCCGATCGTCCGCACCCACCCTTGCGCCCGGCCCCACCAGTAAACTGGGGGATGAACGGACGCTCTCCAAACCCATCCGGGCAGTTCGACTGCGCTCACCGCAAGCCGAGGGCAATAAGATATCTTGGCGGCAGAAGTGCATAAATCCCTTTGGCAAGCTCGAATACATGGTAACAGCGAATTCCCCCAAACTACGGTACTCAGATATGGACAAACAACGCTTTGATGCCTATTACAATCTAATTGACGCCCTGCTCGAATGCCCAGAGGGGCAGGAAAACGAGATATTGCAAGCACGCCCAGACTTAGTGGATCGGGAGTTGGTGCAGGTGATGGAGCAGGTAGCGGCACCCATGCCTGCCCGGAGGAGGGAGATGGCAATGCTCGTTGGTTGCGGAGATTGGCCGCACGCCTAGCAGTGGAGACTTCCTCGGCGTCAGCTACCTGGGAAGACTATTGGAATTTCTTGATAGAGGTGTTGGAGGTGGTTGCAGAAAACGATGCGCCAGAAGCGGTGTATCCCCTGCTGAAACAAAACCTGGACAAACTGGATACTAACTTGTGGCGGGTATTGCAAGACTTCGGAGAATGGCTGCAACAGAGGGAACCGGAAAGAGCACGAAGCATAGCAGCTGATATTGGTAATTTCAGTATCCAGATGTGGGAGTTTCCCCTGGGCGATCAGGCGATAAATCTAGAGATTGCCATAGCTGGTTATGAAATTTGCCTGACTGTTTTTCCTCCAGAAGAATTTCCCCAAGAATGGGCAACGACTCAGAATAATCTGGGGAATGCTTACAGTGACCGGATAGCAGGAGAGCGCAGCGAGAATCTAGAAAGGGCGATCGCCTGTTACCATGATGCCCTGAAAGTCTACACCCCCACAGCCTTTCCCGTCGATTGGGCAACGACTCAGAATAATCTGGGGAATGCTTACAGTGACCGGATAGCAGGAGAGCGCAGCGAGAATATAGAAAGGGCGATCGCCTGTTACCATGGTGCCCTGAAAGTCTACACCCCCACAGCCTTTCCCGTCGATTGGGCTATGACTCAGAATAATCTGGGTACTGCTTACAAAGACCGGATAGCAGGAGAGCGCTCCGAGAATATAGAAAGGGCGATCGCCTGTTACCATGATGCCCTGAAAGTCTACACCCCCACAGCCTTTCCCGTCGATTGGGCTATGACTCAGAATAATCTGGGTACTGCTTACAAAGACCGGATAGCAGGAGAGCGCTCCGAGAATATAGAAAGGGCGATCGCCTGTTACCATGATGCCCTGAAAGTCTACACTGCAACAACTATTTCGCTAGAATGCTTCCAAACTGGACGCAACTTAGGCAACACAGCTTTTACAGCGGGGTTGTGGGAAACAGCGATCGAAGGATACGCCCTTGCCATCGAAGCCGTAGAAAAGAGTCGTGCTTGGGCGACCACAGAAGAACGCCGCCAGGAAATCTTAGAACAATCGATCGGGGTTTTCGAAAACATGGTACAGTCCTGCGTCAATACCGGGCAGCTTGACAAAGCCTTAGAATATGTCGAACGTTCCTGTTCCAAACGCCTCGCCGACCTCATCGCCCACAACGACCTGTATGCTAAAGGAGAGATTCCCCCAGAAATCCAGCAGATTATCGGCAAGATTAACCACCTGCAACAACAAATAGACGGAATGCGGTCTGAGGAAACTCCTCGGCGTTGCACATTTTCGGGATGATGGGTTAATGCAGATTATGATAATCTGCAATTTTACAGGAAGAATTTATGATTGATATGATTAATTTTTTCTCAGTAGTCATAATTAGTGTTATCATGGAGCGTAAGGGTAACTAATTAGCTAAAGGAGTTGAACATGAAATGTCCCCGATGTGGTTCTGAAAAAATCAATAAAAATGGTCACCGACGCAGCAAACATAATTTAATTTGTAAGGCTTGTCGCCGTCAGTTTCTCGAACATTATTATCCGCGCCGTTCCATAGGAAGATGTCAAGAAAAATTGTTTAAAGATGTACGTTAATGGCAAGGGATTTCGAGGTATTGAAAGGAGCGTCAACCATAATACTCAAATTAATTGGGTAAAACAAGCAGCTAAAGAATTACCGTCAATCCCTGAAAACTACGAGATTCCGGAGGTTGTAGAGATTGACGAGTTGCATACTTATGTAAATGAAAAAAAGAATAAAAGTGGCTATGGACAGTCGTAAATCATTTTAAGCCAGGGATTATAACATGGGTATTAGGTGATCGAGAGCGCCGAAACTTTTAAGCCGGGATATTATAAAATGTTGACAATGCTTTTTCTACGTTACTGATGGATGGCCTGTCTATCAAATGTTTATTGAAGATCTTGACCATATAGTCAGCAAAACCTACATGACCCGTGTTGAAGGTGAAAATTGTCGATTAAGACATTATCTAGCTCGATTAAAAAGAAAAACATTATGTTACTCAAAGTCCGAAGAAATGTTAAGGCTTTCAATTAAGTTATTATTGCACTATCTACGTTATAATTCTGTACCTGTTTCTAGTTAAATCATCCCGTAATTGTGCAACGCCAACTCCTCAAAGGGACAAAGAACTCGTAGGAACTAGCAAGCTAAGGTGCGACAAGGCAGCTTTAACAGCCCTCAATGAAGAGATTGCCGCCTTAGAAGCCGAGAAACTGCAACAGCGGCAAAAACTCTACAAACTCGACCCCGCCATAGCAGGACTTCACCTCAACTTTACCCAACTGCAAAAACTCATCGACCAACCTACCACTGCCATTCTCAGTTTCTACACGACAGACGACCACACCCACATCTTCATCCTGCGCCAAAACCAGATTACCCTCCACACCTGCCCCGGACAAAGACTAGAGACATTGCAAATCTGGATCGGCAAGAACTGGTTGCGATCCTATATAAACATCAGTAGAGCTGCAATATTCGCAGCCGCTAAGATTCTGCGATGCCGACTCCAAGCGGTTAATTCCGTGAATATAGCAGATGACCCAGTAGTCGTAAAACTCAATGATGGTTCCGAACAGTTCATTGCCAAGCCCGAGTTTGAGGAAATGCGCAAACAAGAAAAAGCCAGACTGCACGCCATATGGATGAAAAAGATGCACCCCATTCTCAGGAAACTTGCCCAGCGCTTGCGCCTCAACGACTTAATCGCCCAGCACCTATAAGGAATCAGCGAACTCATCCTCATTCCTCACCTGTTACTGCACCAGATTCCCCTCGCCGCCTTACCCCTCGGCAAATCCATGTCATTGCGAGCGGAAGGCACTGGAGCGAAGCAATCCCCTGGTGATGTGGGTGAGATTGCTTCGGGGGGCGCATCAAGTTGCCAAACTTCAGACAGATCTAAACACGCCCCCCTCGCAATGACAGACAATCGAGTTCAATACCTCGGCGATAAATTCCTTATCCGCACCCTTGCCAGTTGCCAAATCCTCGACTTTTGCCACCAAACCCCAGCTCTTGATGGTAACCTGACAATGGGCACCGTAGAAGATACTAAAGACAACCTCCCCTTCAGCAACTGGGAAGCGCAAACCGTAGCGGAACAGTACAACATCCCAGACAGGCTGCGACTCAAAAAGGAAAAAGCCAAGGTCAGCGAATACCAGAAGCTATTGCAGCAGGTTAACAGTCTCCTATCTACCCACTACGCCCAATCTCGCCTCGATAATCCCCTGGAATCAGCGAAAGATGCGCTACGCGCTTCTTTCGCAGCCCGTCGTTCCTGTCAACTGGCGGTATAAGTGGTTATGGCTTTATGGTGCAAGTCCATCCCCAGTCTGGGGAAACATATTGGTGGATCCTCCCTTATGTGCGGATTGACTTGTTTAATAGAGTCCTGGCCGACTTCGCTCAACCCAGCTCTTGATGGTAACCTGACAATGGGCATTGTAGAAGATACCAAGGACAACCTCCTTTTCAGCAACTGGGAAGCGCAAACCGTAGCGGAACTGTACAACATCCCAGACAGGCTGCGACTCAAAAAGGAAATAGCCAAGGTCAGCGAATATCAGAAGCTTTTGCAGCAGGTTAACAGTCTCCTATCTACCCACCACGCCCAATCTCGCCTCGATAATCCCCTGGAATCAGCGAAAGGTGCGCGTAGCGCTTCTTTCGCAGCCCGTCGTTCCTGTCAACTGGCGGTATAAGTGGTTATGGCTTTATGGTGCAAGTCCATCCCCAGTCTGGAGAAACATTTTGGTGGATCCTCCCTTATGTGCGGATTGACTTGTTTAATAGAGTCCTGGCCGACTTCGCTCAACCTAAAGGTATTGGCAAACAAAAACGGGTAATTCTGGTATGGGATCAGGCTGGATGGCATACTAGCTCTCAAGTAGAAATCCCAGAGGGCATGCACATCATGTTCGTGCTCTCTCACTGTCGGGAAATGCAGCCAGCCGAACGCTTATGGCTCCTGACTAATGAAGTGATCGCCAATCGGTGTTTTGAAACACTAGGACAATTGGAGGAGTTGTTATTTCAGCGTTGCCATTCTCTTCTACTCTCTACTCCCTACTCCCTAACCGAGAAGTATTGGGGGCAGGGCATCAGTTAATTTATTCTTTTACCTGATGGTTGACTGAGGCTGTGCCCCTACCGGTACCCGATGGTTGACAAATGCTGTGCTCCCAAGGTGAAGGCCGCACGCTGTAGACCTTAATTCTGAGAGAATTAATTTTTTTCTGTTTCGTCAATTATCCGCTTGAACAATTCAAGTTGTTGTTGTTCTTCTTCTCTAGTCTGGGGCGGATGGAACCATATGGCTTCTGAGTCAGGAGTACGACGACTATAGAGAATTCGCAAAGGTTCAACCTCCTCCCGATGCGCAAGTGCATAGGCGATCAGTTCTTTATTCGTCATTACTTCAAAATTATGTTGCATTTAAAAACCTCCACAGTCCGTTAGGTGGTACGATGATTTGCAAGTCTTCCTCTGCTAAAATGAAGACAATTCCCGTTTGATCGTCAAAACGGAATAGCTGGATGTCCCGGTAACAATTGGACAACATCTGACAGACTCGCATACATGCTATGGCTTGTTCTGCTGTTGGGTAAGTGGTCGGATCTCCTTAATTATGACACAGATACTATAATACTATCGCTATTCGAGCATTGCAGGCATAGTTTTTAGGAACGAGGGAAAAAATATTACTTCGAGATTTATCACCAATACATTGCCTGATCGTTTGTCTGATATCATGTCCATGATCCTTGGCATTCTCACATAGCTCCAGCAACGGGCGATCGCGTGCCGGTGCATTCCGGGGTAGGGCATGAAAAGTAGGGAGTGGGGAGTTCCGAGTGGGGAGTGAAAAACCCCAACGCCATTCTCCTCTACTCTCTACTCCCCACTCCCTAACCGAGAAGTATTGGGGTTTCTTTGACTATCTCGGTGGAGATGCGAAAATCACCTCCCAGAAACCCGGTTTCTGGTCTGCTCGCGATCGGGGAGCGTTCCGATGGGAGCTGAGAAACCGGGTTTCTTTGACTATCTCAGTGGGAATGCGAAAATCATCGTAGAAACCCGGTTTTTGGCCCGCTCGCGTCCGCGCTGCGTGCGCGCAGCGCATTCGTGTTCTGATGGGAGCTGAGAAACCGGGTTTCTTTGACCATCTTGGTGGGGATACGAAAATCATCGCAGAAACCGGGTTTCTGGTCTTGCCGCGATCGTGTTCCGGTGCCAGTTGAGAAACCGGGTTTCTTTGACTATCTCGGTAGGGATGCAAAAATCACCTCCCAGAAACCCGGTTTCTGGTCTGCTCGCGATCGGGGGGCGTTCCGGTGGGACTTGAGAAACCGGGTTTCTTTGAATATCTCGGTGGGAATGCGAAAATCACCTCCCAGAAACCGGGTTTCTGGTCTGACCGCGATCGGGGGGCGATCCGATGCCAGCTGAGAAACCGGGTTTCTTTGAATATCTCGGTGGGGATACGAAAATCACCTCCCAGAAACCCGGTTTCTGACCTGCTCGCGATCGCCCATCGCATGGGACTATCCAAAGGCGCAGTTCCTGACGGTTCGGAGTATACCTGACATGTCAAGGAGCTAGGGGGTTGACAATCAAAAATCAATCAGCTACTCTAAATAGAGTGCGATCGCGATCGTCGTCAGCATATCCACCAGATCGAATTTAGACTCTATGAGTATCAATGTAGCGGGTGCATCTGGTGAGAAGCAAAAATATTAATGTCGTAGGTTGGGTCTCCGCACGAAACCCAACCCGCGAGATGTTGTTAGCGTAGCGAAGCGTGTGTCGCGCTTGTTGGGTTTCAAGAGCGTCAACCCAACCTACGAATGAACAACGCTTTCTTTAGAAGATGAAGAAAAAGCTCAGGAATTTTTGAGAGGCATTATTCAACTTATTGAATTCTCCGAACCTTACGATCGCGCAGCGTGCGCGCAGCGCATTCTTGATTAGTGCTGCATGTTACAAGTGAAATTTCACCTCTTTCACCTATTCCGGGTTCTGCGCTTCCAGCTAGCTTCGCCAAGAGACCGGTTATCAGGGGCGATCGCCCGGCGAAAAAACACTTGACAAGTATGAGATATTTGTGCTATAGAGTATGGGAGGAGATGATGGCGCGGGTTGGATTGAAATAAATGTATTATATTTGTGGTATGATTGCCCCAAAGCAAGTAAAATAGACTCAATTGCAAGACCAGGTAACTGGGGAGGTACGCCTATCGAAACTATCTACGGAAATCTTCAGGGTCTCAAACCAAGTCAACTGAAGCAGTTACAACGACTTTATCATCAGCGCCTTCCGGGCGATCGCCTGACAACGGCAGAATTTGCCCAGCGACTGGCGGCGATCGGCACGGAAATCAACCAACCCCTCTGTAGCTACATTAATCGCCGGGGACAGGTAATTCGTGTCGGGGTGGGGACTCCCCGCCAAACCCAAATACCGCCTTTGGAGTTACCTCGCTACGGTGCGGAACGACTCTGCGGTATTCGCTGCATTGCTACCCAGTTGAAGTCTCACCCTCCGAGTGAAGATACTTTGACAGCAATGGCCATCCAGCGTTTAGATGCATTGGTCGTTCTCACTCTCACGGGGGGTGGGTTTACTCGCCGAGGTGGTGGGGCGACGGGTTACGTAAAAGAAGCATATTTAGCCCATCTCGTCCCCTATCCCGTCCGCGTAGCGTGCGCGCAGCGCATAGCAACCTGGACTCTTTCCCCTGTCCTGAGTCTGGACGAACTGGGCGATCGGGATTTTCTGGACTTAGTGTCCGGACTGGAAGAGGAGTTCCGCCGGGAATATGTGGCCCAAAAGGGGCGACTCGTGGACCGCGATCGGGTGCTGCTAGTGGGTCTGAGGACGGATGATATCGGGTCCAGTCGGTTTGAAAATGGTTTAGCAGAATTGACGCGGTTGGTGGAAACTGCTGGTGGCGATGTGTTGGAGGTGATGCGCCAAAGGCGATCGCGCCCCCATCCCCAAACCGTAGTCGGTGCAGGGAAGGTGCAAGAAATAGCCTTAACAGTGCAAACAATAGGGGCGAATTTAGTGGCCTTTGACCGAGACCTCTCCCCGGCCCAAGTCCGGAACCTGGAAGTGCAGACAGGGGTGCGAGTGGTAGACCGAACAGAGGTAATTTTGGATATTTTTGCCCAACGGGCTCAATCTCGGGCTGGTAAATTACAGGTGGAACTTGCCCAACTGGAGTATACCCTACCCCGTTTGACAGGACGCGGTCAAGCTATGTCCCGACTGGGGGGCGGTATCGGGACTAGGGGTCCGGGAGAAACTAAGTTGGAAACGGAACGCCGCGCGATCGGGCGGCGCATTTCCCGACTGCAACAGGAAGTTAATCAACTGCAAGCACATCGATCGCGACTGCGGAGTCAGCGACAGCATCGGGAAGTTCCCAGTATAGCAGTGGTGGGCTATACAAATGCGGGCAAGTCTACCCTGCTGAATACATTAACTAATGCGGAAGTTTACACCGCAGACCAGCTATTTGCGACCCTGGACCCCACTACCCGACGGTTGGTAGTGAACGATGGGGAAACGGGGGAGGCGCGGACAATTTTGCTGACAGATACGGTAGGGTTTATTCACGAACTGCCACCACCATTGATCGATGCTTTTCGTGCCACCTTGGAGGAAGTAACGGAAGCTGACGCCTTGCTGCATCTGGTGGATCTCTCCCATCCCGCTTGGCAGAGTCACATCCGATCGGTGATGAGTCTGCTATCGGAAATGCCAGTCACTCCCGGACCAGCATTGGTAGTATTTAATAAGATTGACGAGGTAGATGGAGATACGCTGGCATTGGCCCAAGAGGAGTTTCCCCAAGCGCTATTTATTTCCGCTAGTCAGCGCTTGGGACTGAAAACCCTCCGTCAGAAACTCGCCCAGCTAGTTCAATATGCTGTTGCTTCTATACCCCCACCCTAAAGGGTGGAGCTACAGGAACAAAGTCCGCCAGCGCGGGCTTCAGAATATTGGTATAATATCGGAGAGATGCAAAAAATATGACCAGTATCACTATCAGTAACGTTGATGACAACCTCTTATCCCGCTTACAAAAGCGAGCAGAAGATCGCGGACTTTCCCTGGAAGAAGAGGTCAAAGAAATACTCCGGGCCGCCGTATTAACAGAAAACAACTCTAAACCATTAAATCTTGCCGTTCGCGCAGCGTGGCGCAGCCATAGCCATTGAGCGACGTTTTGCCCATTTTGGGGATTTTGAAATACCCACGATCGTCAGAGAACTCATGCGCGAACATCCTAATTTTGAGGATTTACATGATTATACTTGACACAAATGTATTATCAGAACTGATGAATTTAACAGGATCTAAAGTTGTTCGTCAATGGGTGGCAGCACAAGCAATAATGAATCTTTTTACAACCACCATAACTCAAGTTGAAATTCTCTATGGCATTGCTTTAT
Organism: uncultured Hormoscilla sp.; assembly: GCA_963921275.4. Lineage (GTDB taxonomy): Bacteria > Cyanobacteriota > Cyanobacteriia > Cyanobacteriales > Desertifilaceae > Hormoscilla. Next base: position 2,579,769 of record OZ001293.3, read on the forward strand.
TACCCTCTGAAAAACGTAAAAATGAACTCAGCAAAACGGCGGAACGGATGTTTTATCAAGATTTGGCAGGGCGGATTTTATCCTTTGATGAAAAAGCGGTGATCGCTTTTGCTATGATAGCTAGTAAAAGAAGACGAACAGGTTCCCCTATCTCCCCAGATGATGCTCAAATAGCAAGTATTTGTTATACCCATCAAGCAACGATCGCCACTGGCAATGTTTCTGATGCGGTATTTTAATCATTAATCCTTGGGAACCTGACTAACAAGCTTTGTTAACTATTTTATGCTGTGAGGGGCAATTAACCGGATTTGTTATAATAGTATAGAGGCGATCGCCAGGAGAAAGTAAAAAGCCATGACTCAAGCAATAGCAAAATCTGAACTAATGACCCTAGAGGAATTTCTGGAATGGGTTCCCGATGACGGTCAGCGCCGTTACGAACTACATAAAGGAGATATTATAGAAATGCAACCCACAGGCCCCCACGAACAAGTAATTGGTTGGTTAGTCGTTAAATTGGGAGTACAAATAGAAAGTCGAGAACTTCCCTACTTGCTTGCTACTAGATGCATCATCAAGTCAATTAATTCAGATTATTCGGGATTTAATCCAGATCTGACAATTATCGATATAAAAGCTTTAGAAAACGAGCCCCTGTGGAAAAAGCGATCGACCATTACCAAGAGAGAAACTGTCAAGTTAGCCATAGAAGTAGTCAGCACAAATTGGCAAGATGATTATTTAATGAAGGTTTTTGAATATGAAACAATGGGAATAGGAAAATATTGGATAATTGATTATTTAGGTTTAGGTGGCAAACGATTTATCGGCAACCCCAAACAGCCTACTTTTTTTGTTTATCAAATGGTAGAGGGTGAATATGAGGTAAAAATGTTTAGAGAGAACGATCGCATTGAATCGACAATATTTCCAGATTTAAATTTAACTGCCGATCTGGTGTTTGAGGCTGGCCGATAAAACCGTGGTAGAGGGAGAGAGGGGTGCGGTCGAATCTATGATTTGCAGTCGATACACCGAGAAGTAAATTTGTCAAGTGCGATCGCCAGACCGATGTCATGGGTAAAACACCGCCAAAAAAGCTGTAATTGAGGGACTAATAGATATAGAATAGAAAGGAAAGCTATGGCTGTGTCCGAGGAGAGTAGTAGAATGTCGAAGATCGAAATATACACGTGGAGCACTTGTCCCTTTTGCATTCGTGCCAAAGGTTTGCTCAATAAGAAAGGGGTCGAGTACACGGAATACTGCATTGATGGCGATCGGGAGGCCAGGAAGAAAATGGCCGATCGTGCCAATGGACGCACCTCTTTGCCTCAGATTTTTATCAATGACCAGCATATCGGCGGTTGCGACGATATCTACGAGTTAGAGTTTCAGGGTGAACTCGACCCCCTGCTAAAATAATCATTGGTCAGCTCAATGGTATAGACGCCCCCACTCTCAAGGATGGGGCCTTATGTTCAAAGCCCGCCTGGGGGGGCTAATACCATCTTTTAAAAGATATGATAGACTGACTTGATTAGGCACTCCTGACAAGGAGGCGGGAGCCTCAGAGGACCGTTACCAGGTTCTACCTGGTAACGAGAGAGTCGCCGTTTTTCTCTATCATAACTTTAGCAAATTGGTATAAGATAAAGAGAAGCGTAAGAAAATTATGAAATTTGCCTTTATTATTGACCCTATCTCGCATCTGGATCCAACTCACGACACGAGTGTGGCGATGATGGAAGCTGCACAAATTCTAGGTCATCAGGTCTGGATTACTGAGGCGAATCAACTGCATGTTATTGATGGTAAGGCGTGGGCGCTTTTGCAGTCGGTGCAGCTAACACCTGTGCAGTTGGCAGAGGGACGCTGGGTGGCCCAGTCCCCTTGGTTTCAGGTGGGCGATCGCACATTACAATGCCTTGAGGAGATGGACGCGGTGTTCGTGCGCACTGACCCACCTGTGACCATTGCTTATCTCTATGCTACCTATATTCTAGATTACATTGACCCTGCCAAAACCTTAGTACTTAATTCACCCAAGGGGTTGCGGAATGCTAATGAGAAAATGTATGCTCTCCAGTTTACAGAGGCAATTCCCGAAACGATCGTCAGTGCGGATAAGCAGGTAATCCGAGATTTTATGGAGCAGAAAGGCCAGGTCGTGCTCAAACCTCTGGGAGGGAAAGCGGGTGAGGGTATTTTATTGCTAGAAGAGGGCGATCGCAATTTCAATTCTCTGGTCGAAATCAGCACTCAGCAAGGCATAAATCCGGTAATGGTGCAGACTTTCTTGCCTGCTGCCAAAGATGGAGATAAGCGAATTATTCTCCTGAATGGCGAACCTATAGGGGCAGTAAATCGCATTCCGACTGAGGCAGAATTTCGGGGGAATATGGCAGTTGGGGGCCGGGTTGCTAAGGTAGAAATTACGGAACGAGAGCGAGAAATTTGCGCTCAGTTGGCACCTGTGCTGCAACGGGATGGTTTATATTTTGTTGGCATTGACGTAATTGGTGGCTATCTGACAGAGGTGAATGTTACCAGTCCCACGGGCGTGCGGGAAGTTGACCGCTTGGATGGCGTGCAGTTGGGACAAAAGGTGATTGCATGGGCAGTTGAGAAACAAGGGGGATGAGGGGCAGGGAAAACCCACGCTTCGCTAAATTTTATTTACAAAAACGATAAATTATGATCCGTACCAATAGATCATAAAATTTGACAAAAAATTTGCCCTATGGTAGAAGACTTCAAAGTGGCCTAAAAATTTGGTATACTTTGTGTGATGCAATATATAGCTCCCCAGCCATCAAAAGTGGAGACATCCTGGGGAAAAAATCGCCCAAACCATTGCCGGGTAATGATTTGGGGGTGTGGTCAATATGTAGCGATTTGACTACGGTCCTGTGTCCCCCCTTTTGTGCTCCTAGTGCTCCGGAGGGACAGAGCCCGCCCTGGATTTCAGGCGCTAAAATTACTACTCGTGACCCACTACCCATCGCTCCCTTTCTGCATTACTTGAGTTTGTGGACTTTATGAGCTTCCACTATACTTCTTTAACCAAGCGACGATGCGGGTGGCAACCGTAGTATCATCAGGCTGGTAAATATTTTTCGCCACAGTTGCTACTTGATAGAGTACTTAGAACAGACAGTAATATTGGAAATGTTGAGCTTTTCCGGTACTAAATCGATGCTCCATATATCTACCTTAGCAAGTCCCCCAGCCAAGTTGCAGCTCCTGTTAATAATTCTTTACATGGCGTTGCACAATGACGGGATGATGGTAATAGTAGAGGCAGAGTCGAGGCGTAAATCCTTCCCAGGCTGAGCTTGGGAACGAGGGTAAGCTAGAAACAAGGGTAGAGGAATCATTAATCAGAAATATGGCTAATGCTCATGTGATCGGACTGGGAAAATCGGGAATAGCAGCAGCAAGACTGCTAAAACGGGAAGGGTGGCGGGTGACGGTGAGCGATCGGGCCACGTCAGACAGCCTGCGCCAACAGCAGCAGCAACTCCAGAGTGAAGGAATAGCAGTACAACTGAATTATGCCTTCGATCTGGCAGTCCTGGAAAAACCTCAGCTAATTGTTGTCAGTCCCGGCGTCCCTTGGGATGCGCCTGTATTAGTCGCAGCTAGAGATCGAGGAATTGAGACAATAGGAGAAATGGAACTGGCGTGGCGACATCTGAAATCTTGCCCCTGGGTTGCCATCACTGGCACGAACGGCAAAACTACTACGACATTTTTAATTGCTGCCATCTTTCAAGCAGCAGGTTTGCAGGCACCCGCCTGTGGTAATATCGGTTATGCTGCCTGTGAGTTGGCCTTAAGACCGGGTAAATCTCCAGATTGGATAATTGCCGAACTCAGCAGCTATCAAATCGAATCATCCCCAGGAGTTACACCTATAATTGGCGTCTGGACGACCTTTACTCCCGACCATCTCAGTCGCCATAAAACCCTGGAAAATTACTACGATATTAAGGCAAGTCTGCTACGGAGATCGCAGCTACAAGTTATAAATGGGGACGATGGCTATTTGCGCCAGATGGGTTTGACTCAATGGCGTTCTGCTTGCTGGACGACGGTGAAAGGTAAAGGACAGTTGTTGGGCGATCGCGCCCAAGGGGTCTATATTCAGGATAGATGGGTGATAGCCCAGGGCGAACCCATTGTCCCCGCTGCGGCGCTACGGATGCCAGGTATGCACAATCAGCAAAATATGTTGATGGCGATCGCGGCGGCAAGATTTGCGGGAATAGAGAAAGAGGCGATCGCCCGGGCCATTAGGGAATTTCCAGGAGTACCTTATCGGTTAGAACTAATTAGAACCTACCAGAAGATTGACTTGATTAACGATAGCAAAGCGACTAATTACGACGCGGCCCAAGTAGGATTATCCTCTGTAAATAGTCCGGCAATTTTGATTGCTGGGGGCCAAGCAAAGGAGGGAGACGATATCCTCTGGATGCAAACCATTAAAGGGAAGGCCGCAGCAGTGTTACTCATTGGCGATGCTGCGGAACAGTTTGCTAAACGCTTGCAACAGATTGGTTACGAATCTTATGTAATTGTCGAAACTCTGGATAAAGCGGTACTCAAAGCAGTAGAATTAGCGCAACAATATCGGGCCAAAGTAGTCCTGCTTTCTCCCGCTTGCGCTAGTTTTGACCAGTATCGCAACTTTGAAGAACGGGGGGAACATTTCCGTCAGCTTTGTCAGCAACTAGAGAGTTTATGCATTTAATTGATTACATTATTGTCGGGTTCTACCTGTTGGAGATCGTCCTGTTTGGCATTTTAATCCAGCGAAAATTTTCCGCTGGAAGAGAATCTTACTTCCTGGACGATCGCAAAATACCTTGGTGGATATTGGGGGCTTCCGAGATGGCTTCCAATACCGACATTGCGGGGACAATGTTGATAACATCCTTAATCTACGCCTTGGGAACGAAGGGATTTTTTATCGAGATCCGGGGTGGCATTGTCTTAATTATGGCAATGTTCATGATTTTTTTTATGGGCAAGTGGGGGTGCGATTCGTTGGCTCGAAACTTCGCCGGGCAACCGGTGATAGGGGATGAGCCACACAGGTCTTCTTTCCTAGAGACCGTGATAACTCATAGATGATGGCGGTGACGCCTGCCGAGCCAACTGGCGAAGACAGCAATTGGTCCTTAAAGAAGCCCGAGAAACTGTCAAGTAGATTGCCATTAATCACGGAGCGCAGCCAGGAAAAAGTGGGGCTTAAAAAGCACGATAAACAGTGAAATCACATTACCACTGCTCTACAATATACTCAATCGGTAACTCGCCAAATTTTCACGCTTTTCTTGTGAACACTGGCCAAAAATCGACCATCAGGACTAAAGGCGATTCTTTTGGGTTCATCGATTAGGGGGAAAACTAAAGTACGAATGACTCGTTGCGTCTCCACATCCCAAACCACGATCGTCTCGTTGTAAACAACCGCCAATTCCCATCCGGGCTGAATAGGTTTGCAGAGCGAAAACCCGAAAAAGTGCAAGCCTTACTCAAGGTTGCGATTTCGAGACCTGTTTTTGTACTCCAAAGCTGCACTCCACTCATCCCATGGCCGCAATCATTTGTCACCAGTCGTTCTTGCTCCAGAGAGAAGGCCGTCGCGGGTTTTTCCCGTTCGCAGTGACTGGAACTACAACTGGAAAAAGGAATCAGCTCGATCGCAAACCGTTTCGAGAGTTGTCCTGTAGTCAGATTCCATTTTTCCAGTGACAGGGAATTTTCATGGCGGGTATGCTGTAAGTTAGTCGTCAAGAGCAAGAATTGGTTATCGGGGCTAAAGGCGATCGCGTCTACCCATTTTAAATCCTGCAAGTGCAACACCCGTTCCCCTGTAGTCATCCTCCAAACAGCAACTTCTTTCTCTTTAACTAAAGTCAATAATTTATTGTCCCCACTGAACGCGATCGTTTCCCAATCTTTACCTACCTTCAACCAACCTTGACTATTTTCCCAGTCTGTATTTAATTTTCTCGTCTCCCAAATATAGCCACAACCCACTAATATCTTACCATCAGGACTAAATTGAAGGGGACATGAATAGGAGAATTTTTGAAATTTTATTTCCTGCCGTATCTCCCGACTTTTAACATCCCAAAGTACAACTTTAGGATCTTTTATTCCGGAAGAATAAGAATCTTTCCATCCGGCGATCGCCAAAGTATTCTTCTCCCATGCTAATCGACGGGGGAGAAGGCAAATTTGCGAGTTTAATCTCCGACACCAGAAACCGCCTCGAAATTAATACCAAAGAATTTGCATACCCAATGAAGCTGAAAAAAACAGCAAAAATACCAATGATAGGCATTACTGGAGCTAAAGGTATTATAAATCGATAGTGTGGGATTTGAGAGATTTCTTTGAATCTCGCAAAAACCCACATTAAAATTTAATTTTTCGCTCTAAGTTAAGTGGATCAAAATGTCTTTTAAATGGCAAGAGAATAATCTAAATCACTGACCAAATGCAAGCAGATAATAAAAACATGCCCGAACAATTTGTCCCCCTTGAATCGCCCTCCAGCAACGCTTTAGTGGTCTCATCACTTCCTCTCTGTATTGCTACAACACCCTAATGCTAGCACAAAAGGGCTATTACCGCAACCTCTCCCACGCTGTTCTAGATGCTCTAGGGCTTCATCTACTGCGTTCTTTAGCTTTACTTTCCCTCTTACTTTACCCATAATTTCACCTTCACATTAATATTATCATAATCTTAATCGGCGATTCTGGTACTTGGTAGGTTGGGTAAAGCATAGTTACCCAACCTACCAAGCTAGCTGTAACCGTAATTGTAGGGTAATTTAACGCCCGATAGGTCAATAATAGCCCAATGAATGGATGGAGTATAGCGGTCTATATCTAAACGAAATATCCAGTTATTCTCGACAGTTTCTCCATTTTATGGCAGGTATTGGTAGTGGCTGCTAACATAAAATCATCTTAGAGGTAGGGTCGTTCATCCACGATCGCACCTCTTGGGTAGCAGCAGGGGCAATTTTAGCATCGTAGGGTAAATCCGCCTTTGAGTCATGCATCCAGTCACGAATTAGATCGCTAGCATTACTGTTATCTGGAACGTCAGGCAAATCAAATGCCTCCGGATCTGCGAGGATAGTTCCCACAGGAGAATCATAGTTTCTGCCATCTTCCAGAAAGCTTTGTATCCCCCGCTTCAGGGCCTCAAGAAAACTCATCTTGCCGCCGAGGGCCGTCTGCGCTTCAAGAGCAGTTGGGTCGGCCTCAACTACCAATTGGGGTACGCCGAAAGCAGCTTTGATATCTGATATTGTTTCCATTGCTTGTCCGATCTGTGGTATTCTATAATCAAACTCCTTCATCGGCGCCATTTCCGTCATCTTTGCCTGCCAAAAATGAGATGCACCCTGCCTTGTTTTAATTAAGTTGTACGACCGGTTGATCTTCTAACAAAGTTTGATGGGTCAGCAAGTCCTCTACTGTCATCCGCAGGAAACGCCGATCGTCCACCCGAAACAGCACTTTGACCCGATCGCTGCCGGGATGTCCTGGTGGCCTCAACTGGGCGATCGTCCGGGCCCCATCCCGATCGTTCAAGGGTTGCACGTTCTGCTCGTCGCTAGCGAGAATGCGGGTAATCAGGCGATCGCCATCAAAATAGACCTCAGTGCCGCCGGTTTGGGCCCCCAATTCTCCGAGAATCAATTCAATTTGGGGCTGATTTTCCACCGAAGCACCCAGAGTTAATTCTACAGCTTCGATCATGGGATAGGGCTGTCCCTCTTTCACGATCGGATGCCAACTGTGGCGTTTATTGCGCCGGCTCCAGTAGCGAATGCCGTAACTGTGATAGAGAAAATCCTTCAGTTCGATGCCTTGCACTAATTGTAATGCCCCTTGGGCGATCGCTTCAAAAGGTTTTTCGCATCGGACTTTATCTCTGTCAAAATACTGCTGTATCCAACTTTGGACTGCGGGAATTTGCACCGTCCCCCCCACCAGCAACACCCCATCGATATCCGCCACCTCCAACCCTTGTCGCCTTGCTTGCTGCAAGACCCGATTCATGGCCTCATCCAGTTGCTCAAAAAACTGGTGCCGTGCTAGAATCTCATGGAAGCGACTGCGGTTGAGTGCCAACTCATAACTTTCCATATGTTCGGCATCAAAGTAAACCTCACTGGCCTCCGAAGTCAGAGACAACTGAATCTTCAACTTTTCTGCCAAGCGAGTAGTCAAAGGCGATTTCACCAAACCCCGAGTTTCAGCAAAATAATCCACCAACCAATTATCGATATCAGAACCGCCCAAATTTTGTCCCGCCTTTGCTAACACCCGGGCCGTTTTCAGTTTTTGTCCCGACCTTTCCGCGAAGGACTTCTCGCCCCACTTGAGAATAAACCCCAAGGGATTTTTCTCCAGACTGCCATCCAACCGCACCAGGGACAAGTCCAGGGTGCCGCCGCCGAAATCAACCACTAGCAAAATTTCCTGGTTTGCCATCCCGTAACCCAAAGCAGCAGCAGTAGGTTCGTCCAACATCCGCACCCGTTCGACGGATAACCCTTGACAAACCTTGCCCAACCAATGGCGGTAAGCTTCAAAACTATCCACGGGCACCGTTAACACCAGTTCATCTTCCGTGCTGAGTTGCTGTAGGATCTGGGAGAGGAACCACTCTCCCACTTGCTCGAAGCTGAGGGTGACCCCATCGAGTTCTGGCATAAATCCCTGGATATGGGCACCTATGCCCCGCTTGAAGTTGCGGAAAAATCGGGCATCCGAACTGATGTCTAAACCCTTGTCCCGTACTTGCTGCCCCACCAATACTTTACCCTGGGAGGCATCTTCGATGTAGACTAAACTGGGAATCAGCGGCGGATTTTGCCCCTGCATCAGGGAAAATCTCGGTAATTTCAGGGTTTCCGGCTGTAGGGTGACCGGGTTCCAGCGGGTAATTACCGTGTTACTCGTACCAAAATCAATCGCGATCGCCATGCCATGTTTCCGATAAGCAGCTACCGGACAATATCTTAGCAGTTTGTAGTAAGCACTTTAGTGCTTCCCGTTTGTAGTAAGCACTTTAGTGCTTCCCAGGCGCGAAAGCGCCTAGATGACAGATGCTGTTTGTACAGATAATGGATTAATGGATTATAATGATGAGCGATCAGGCATTACCACCGACGTTTCGCCGGGGCACTGCCGATCGAATAGAAGCTGTCCAGAAAATCTTTGACCAAAACCTACCTACAGGTTAAAGTCTTTCTATCCACTTTTGAGGAGATACTCAAACTATAGTCGCACCATGCTAAAGCAAATCGTTAGTTCGATCAAAACCTACTTCCCGGCGTCCGAAGTCCACGCCCACTGCGATGGCCCCTGTGGTGTCTACGACCCAAGTTCCGCTCGCATTGCAGTTGAGGCCGTGGTATCCATGACCAAAAAGATCGTCGAACTGCAACCTCCAGCTGGCAACGATCCACAGGCAACAGTAACCTACAACAACACCCTGTCCCGCTACATCCAGATTAAGGAAGAGCAGGCACAAATTGCCAAAGAGGAGTTGCTGATTCTGTGGACAGACTATTTCAAACCGCCCCATTTAGAGGCGTATCCCGACCTGCATGATACCTTCTGGAAAGCGGCAAAACTCTGCTCTGCTTGCAAAGTGGAAGTAAGCCAGCAACATGCTGATGAACTGATGGCAGCCATTGAGAAGATCCACAAGATCTTCTGGGCAACGAAGAATCGCGACATTACCTGGTACAAAGCAAGTTGAACCCCAGATAGTCAACCCTTAGTGGATAGCGGCATTGGCGAATTATTGCTGTGGTTGCTGCGTCAGCGTCGCAGATTTCGGGTCACTGGCCTCTCAATGCTGCCACTTTTGCTTCCAGGTGATGAAGTGCTGGTCAACCCTCGGGCCTATCGTCGCAGATTGCCCCGGCCCGGAGAGATTGTGGTCGCTTGCCACCCCGCCCGGCCTGCCTTGCGTTTGATTAAGCGAGTGGCCGCCGTGTCGGGCGATCGATACTGCCACCTGATGGGAGATAATCCTGCCCAGAGTACGGATAGTCGAGCGTTTGGTGCTGTATCCATCGATAATATACTGGGTCGGGTGACCAGTGTTTTTAAGTAGCTGAGTAGCGATTGCCTCGTGACCAGGGTCTCCCTGGTCACGCTTCTTTGAGGCAGAGCCTCCTGTCCTGCACTGCTCACTCACATGAGTCAAAGGCAGCTCACTTGAGGCTCTGCCTCAGACGGCTCGTTCCCAGGGAGACCCTGGGAACGAGGGAACTGATGGGGAACAAGGGAACTGATGAATGAAATGCTATAGTATTGATTAAAGTGCCGATGCCAAAAGAAGATGATGAACCAAGAAACCTCGGACAACAGTCAGTCAAAAGAACCCACGCAAGGCATCACGAAAATTTCAGTACGGGGTTATAAATCTATCTACGAAGAATGTAGCATTGAAGTGCGTCCTCTGACAATTCTTGCTGGTGCCAACAGTTCCGGCAAGTCTAGTATGATGCAACCCTTACTGCTGCTCAAGCAAACCCTGGAAGCACCTTATGACCCCGGACCGCTCAAGATTGACGGTCCTAATGTTCGCTTTACTTCTTTTCGGCAATTATTTTCTCATATTGACGAAAAGAAATCGAGCGATATCTGGTCGATCGGGATAGAAATAAATGGAGATTGGGGATTAACAAATATATTCAAATTGCATCCAGAACGAGGGATAGACATTTTGGAAATGTTGCTTAATGAAAAAGAAGAAAAATGGCGTTTTGCCTATGAATTAAGTTCAAAAGAAATGCTGGATTTAATTCCTAAAGGACTGCGTCAAATGTTTTCTGATGCTCTATTAAAAATTTTTCGCAACCGTTGCTTCCTAAATCTTGATATCCTAAACAAATACTCTCACCAAACAAAGATAAAAATAAATAGGGGATCGATTGATATAATAGAGCGTTATATTCGTACTTCAATTCACGTACCTGGATGGCGAGGAAATCCAGCGCCTACCTATAAGACTACAGCCATTGGCAGCAACTTCCTCGGTCATTTTCAAGATTACGTCGCCAGTGTAGTCAAGCACTGGCAAGAAACTAAAGACAAGCGCCTGGATGAATTAGAGAAAGCGCTGGAAACTCTTGGTCTAACTTGGAAAGTCGATGCCAAAAAGATTGACGATACCCAGGTGGAACTGCGAGTAGGTCGTTTACCTCGCAGCGGTCAGACAACAGATACGATCAATATTGCTGATGTAGGTTTTGGAGTCTCCCAAGTTTTACCCGTACTTGTTGCCCTGATATTAGCAGAACCCGAACAATTAGTTTATCTAGAACAGCCAGAACTTCACCTCCATCCCCGCGCTCAAGCAGGTTTGGCACAGATATTAGCTGATGCTGCCGATCGCGGCGTGGTTGTCATTGCGGAAACTCACAGCGAATTGCTACTATTGGCCGTTCAATCCCTAGTTGCTGAAGGTAAACTATCCCCAGACAAGGTAAAGCTTCATTGGTTTACTAGGCGAGAAGATGGCGTTACAGAAGTTAGCAGTGCCGATCTAGATGAAGCGGGAGCTTTTGGAGATTGGCCGGAAGACTTTGATGATGTATCCTTGAAATTAGAAAACCGCTATTTGAATGCTGCTGAATCTCGTCTGTGGGAGCGATCGCATGGCAGCTAAGGTTTCTAAATTACGAGTAATCGATACTTCCGTAGTGGGTGCTGCGGGCGGACCAGATGCAACCTATCCCACATCGGTGCATTGCCGAGATTTTCTCCAAGCGGTCTTGGATATCTGCCACCGAGTTGTTATCACCCCGGATATCCGCGAGGAATGGAATAGGCATTCTTCAACGTTTGCGAGAAAATGGCGCAAGACAATGGTAGCAAAGAAGAAGCTAGTATACCGCGCTGATATCTCAGCAGATGAGGAGTTATGCCAGAAAATCTCTGGGGCGATCGCTAGCGACACAGATCTTGAGGCCATGCTGAAAGATTTCCGGTTAATTGAAGCCGCGATCGTCACGGACAACACAGTGATTTCTCTCGATGATAAAGTAAGGATTATATTTGATAAAGCAGCCAAACGGGTGGGCGAACTGCGAAATGTGGTATGGGTAAACCCAGATGACACAGAAGCTAAACCCATTGGGTGGCTGGAAAATGGTGCTCAACCGGAAAAGGATCTACGACTTGGAGCCAGATCGCTATGATCCTTTAGTATGGTATCATTCTGGAAATTAAAACAAGGATTAAATGTAATGACTCAAATTAAGATTCGCTTGCTTAAAGAACAGGAATTGCCAGAAGCAAATAAAATATTTCGATTAGCTTTTGGCACATTTATCGGTCTGCCAGACCCCATGTAATTTTCTGGTGATACTAACCTATGTGATGCGTTGGTATGCCTATCCTGAAGCTGCTTTGGCCGTCGAAATAGAAGGTAAATTAGTCGGTTCCAATTTTCTATCTAAATGGGGCAGCTTTGGAACCTTTGGCCCTTTATCAGTGCATCCAGACTTTTGGGATCGAGGAGTAGGTAAGAAACTGATGGCAGCGACAATGGCATGCTTCCAAAATTGGCAAACTCAACAGATTTGTTTATTTACTTTTGCCAATAGTTTTAAGCATTTATGTTTCTATCAAAAATTTGGATTTGCCCCCCGCTTTCTGACTGCTATCTGCTCGAAGTCTGTTACAGATATGCAAGATGAATTAGAAAGTATTAGGTACTCACAAATTTTCCAAGAACAGCAAGGAGAATATTTACAAGCGACGCGGGAATTAACTAATAGTCTTTATCCAGGACTAGACTTGCAGGGAAAAATATTAGCGGTAAAAAATCAAAGATTAGGAGATACTCTATTTCTTTGGGAAGATGGGAGCTTAACAGAATTTGCTGTCTGTCATTATGATGCCGGTTCAGAAGCAGGCAGCGATACTTGTTATATTAAGTTTGGCGCAGTTATTGCTGGGAAAAATAGCAGCGCTCATCGCTTGGCAAAATTATTGAAGGAATGTGAAATATTTAGCCAGATTATTGGGATGTCTAAACTGATAGCTGGAGTCAATACCAGTCGTCAGCAAGCTACCTGCAAATGCTAAATCTAGGGTTTAAGATTGACATATTAGGAATAGCAATGCACAATCCCAATGAACCAGGTTATAACTGTCCCGATATTTATGTTATCGATGATTTTCGGTAGACAAATTCAATTTTATTCATTTAATACATATCTCAAGCAAAGGCTGTATAAACTCTTCTTTCTCCAGTAAAAGGAAGTCTACCATGCCCCATGCGATAATTATCTAGAATTAGTATATCTCCCTCTTGCCAGTTAAATCGTTCTGCGTTTTGCCAATAACTTTTGACAATATGATATACATCCCAAAATGCTAAATTAGCACGATCCTCAAAAGCTACATCCATATATCGATATTTGCGATAACCGGGAATTAGGGTGTGTCATCAATCAAATTGCTTGACAGAAGTAGATGGATACGGTATGGAGTCCTTATCCAGCAATAACAATCAAGAGGGCATGATATGAGACGCTATGGCTTGCGAGACGACCAGTGGGAACGGATCGAACACCTTTTACCTGGTAAAGAGGGTGACCCAGGCGCTACAGCCAAGAACAATAGATTATTCGTGTTCTGCCGTGTTATATCGATATCGTGCTGGCATTCCCTGGCGGGATTTACCGGAGTGTTTTGGGGATTTTCGGGTTGTTCATACCCGCCATACCCGTTGGTCTGAAAAGGGAGTTTGGAAGCAGGTATTCGATGTCTTGGCCTCAGACGCCGATAACGAATACGCCGCGATTGATGCCACCATCCTGCGTGCCCATCAACGAGCGTGCGGGTGCAAAAAAAAACACCCTCAGATACGTGCGAAACCCAAGCCATAGGCCGTAGTAAAGGGGGACTATCGACAAAGATTCATGCCACTTGCGATTGCCCAAGGCAATCCCACAGGATTTCATCTTACCCCTGGCCAAGCCCACGACGGGAAAGGCGCTGACGTGCTATTGGATAAAATCGGTGAGATTGGCGCGCTGCTTGCAGATAAAGCCTATGATGCGGAACAACGTGTGCTCGAGCGCCTGAAAGAGGCGGATTGGATGGCTGTCATTCCTCCAAAAAGTAACCGCACAGAACACAGAGAAGACGATGAAGAAATGTACAAGTGGCGGCATCTAATTGAAAATCTATTCCAAAAACTCAAGCAATACAGGGCTCTGGCGACACGCTACGATAAAACGGCTCGCAATTTCTTGGGTGCCATCTACCTCGCGGCAGCTGTAATATGGCTTAATTGATGACACTCCCTAGTTTTTCCCGATAAATTTGCACAAATGTCAGTAAGAATAAGATAAAAAATACTAACAAACTCCTGAATTTCCTTTGATACTTAGCAACAAACCACGCCTCAATACAAATACCCCAGATGTGAAACACAGGGAGCCGTCCTGTCCAGACAATTTCCTTGGCGATCGGATGAGAGTTAATTGTCGGCATCGGACAAGAAACAATTAATTCACCGTTAGTAAGCTACTCGATCTGTCGCCCGACATCACGACATTTTGCCTCTATTAAATCCCGATCATCAGTATTGAATACATCTGGCCAAGATTTAGCATAACGAAACCAAGGCCACTTCCATAATCTCACGTCAAATAATCTTTTCTGTGTACTTAAAAGTTTTGTGACCAAACGGCGGTGAAAACACTTCTGCTGTAACTGTTCCGGTAAATCTGATAAAACTGATTTCATTCATATTAATGACAGGAGTTTCACCATCGCTGGCAGCAACTTGAGGGCAAAAAAACAATATATAAGCAGGTTTATCTAATGGGGAGTAAGATAATTCTGTATGACTCAGGAATTGGCACATAACTTGGTAATTCAGAAGCATTCCAGATATATTCAGTAACCTTTTGACGGGGTGCCCCACCTGGATATTGATTTTGCAGATTCGGGAAAATACTTAATCCCACTTGTTGAAATTGCTTGGGAGTTTTCACTTCATATCCTCGAATAGCGATCGCCCCATGATTGGTTATAGTCTCCTTGAGTTCGTGTTGATGATTGTTGAGATAATCAAGTAGGGACTGCAAATCTGTAGCATTTTGTTTAGCCGTTATTATGGGAAGGCTTTTTGTCAATTGTCGATCTTGTCGATCGTCTTGATTAGGCTTCATTTTTGTTAACCTCCTTATTATCAACTCTTGTGGAAGTGAAAAGTTGAGCAATTAAATAAACTGCCATTCCCGCCGCCATACCGGGAAGCGTTTCGTTAACCCCATCGGACAGCTTCAATTCTATCCAGGTCAAAGCTGTACCGATGCCCACTAGCATCATGGCGATCGCCACGGGCGCACTTACGTTTTTCTGCCAAACCCGCAGGACCAATAACGGACCCAGACCAGATGCTAGGGCCGACCAGGAGAAAATTACCAACGCAAATATGTTGTCTGGAGCCAATATGGCGATCGCCACAACCAGTATTGTCACTAACAGAGTCCATAGCTTTGCCAGAGTATAAGAATTGACAGCGGCAGAAAAAATATCTCGACCCAGGGTAGCAGAACAAGAGAGAATCTGAGAGTCAGCAGTGAAAATGTGCGATGAGTTCTAGCCTAACGTAGTCAAACACGGAACGCTAGCCTAGGAAACTAGGAACTCTGATATTCATGGGGGTTCAATTCCTCTCCCCCAGGTACGGGGGTGACACCGGTCCTCAGTGCTGCGGAGCAACATCACCGTGGTGCCAAGCGAGGACTTAAATGTAGGATAGCTGGCAGCCTAAGCCGGTGACGCCGCTAGGAAAGATGGCCAAGGTTAGAGCAAGCGAACCCATGCAAGCCTCGTAAAGCTAAACCAGCGAAATAAGGCTTTATGCGCTGGCCCAAAAGGGGAAGTAGTTAGTATTGGTTATATTTTCTGGCCAATATCGTATTCAAAGAACTACCGGGGTATAGTGGGGACCTAAAGTCATCGTGAAATGGTATCAGGGAACGAAGTAACCCCTCGTGTGCTGTCCATCGGGACAAGTCAGATGTGGAGCGAATGCCACGGGTGGGAAAGATGGCCCGAGAAGCTAATGCCTGGAGTAATGTCCACGGATAGGGATACGGATACGTATCCGCAGACGCGGGTCGGTGATAGTTGGAAACCTTCGGTAAAAGTAACCTTAAATACGCAGCGGTACTGAGTCCGGCGCTAGCTGGGCGACAGTTTGGATAAGTCCTCTGGACAAAGGGGTGAAGTAGCAGGAGGCAAGGGATAACAGGAGCAATCCTCAGTAAACCTACCCGTGACAAGGGCCAACTACCCAGTAGCCGTGTGCGGCTCCAGTCGCATGCACGGTTCCTCAAGGGAGGGTTGGGGAGCGATTCCCAGCGAGACCCCTAATAGTTCCCGCAAACAGTCCTGCCAACATCACTCCCACCAAGCCAACTGGTAATAATTCTAGTGCTAAATAGGGCAGGGTCAATTCCGGACCCCCTCCACTCATCAACTCTGGCATCAAGACTCTGCCTGTCAGTCCGATCGTCGTCGCCGTCAAGGAATTAACCAGAAAGCAGATGCTTCTCACGTTGTTAGCCAAATCCATGTTATCTTCAGAATCGATCGCCATTGCCCGCACCATAATGTGAGGTTGACCGACTACGCCCAAACCGCTAACCAACCACCCGATCGCAAAAGGCAATACACCCCAGGCTAGATTTGGTGGATTCAAACTGACCAATGCCGGGTCAATAACGCCAAGTTTTCGACTCAATTCCATCACGCCACCGCAACTAGCAACCGCCACCACTGACAGCAGCAGTAAGGAACCAACCATCAAGATACCCTGGGCCGCATCGGTCCAGATGGAGGCGCGGATACCCCCAGAAAAACAGTAGATGATAACGATGAAGGCTCCCAGTACGATACCAAAATAATAGTTCCAACCAAAGATCGCATTCAGGGCCTTGCTGCCAGCTACCAGTTGGGCGGCGGCATAAGCACCCAGAAACGCTATAGTAATTATCCCCGAGAGTGCGGCGATCGCCCGACCTGATTTTGCGGCCAGGAAAGAGGAGAAAGTCTCCGCATCCCTTTGGGCAGATATTTTTCTTAACCGCTTGCCCACCAACCACCAAGAGATATGCTGTCCCACCGTCGCGCTAACAATACACCATATAGAAGCCAATACTAGTTTGTAGCTAAAACCGACCACACCTGCAAATAGAAAGCCACTCTGAGTGGTTGCCATCGCCGATAGCCTCGTCAGCCAGGGATTTACATTTCTGCTAGCTAGCAGGTAATCTGTAGTGGTCTTTTGCTTGCGCAACAGCGCCAATGTTCCCACCAATACAAATAATAGGAGAAAGGCGACGAAAGTAACCGCAATAGATGTTCTATCGTTCATCGGGGATGTTTTATTTGGTTTTCATTGACGGACTTCGCTCACCTGTGATTATACGGTGAAGATAATTTTACCAAGCTAGCCAACAGGCAATTTATTTTCCATCTGTTTACACATTGATAGCCGACTTACTCGATAAAGCAAGATAAGCCCCGAGCAAAATTACTACAAAACTCACCAAAGTAGAGCCGCCGATGGTTTCCGAGAAAATTGCCCAAGCTTCCAAGGAGCTAAGGACGGGAACCAGCAGACTGCATAAGGAGGTTAATCCTGAAGATAATCGCTTGAGGCTATAAGCAAAAAGTCCCAGACCTAGCACTTGGCAGATCAAGGCTAGACCCATTACCGAAACCCACCCACTTAGGGAATAGGGAAAAAGCATATCTTCGGTGAAGATAACAACGGGTAAAACCAACACCGAAGCGATCGCAGAAACCCAAGTTATAATAATTATATAGTTCTCTTTAGTTCGCAGTTTTTCTACCAACGTATAAAGCAAAAAACAATGCTGATAGTAATGCTGCTAGATCGCCTGTAATCTTGTCACTGGCGGATTCAAAATCGTTTACTACTAGGAGACCAGCGCCAGCTATTGCTATAACCATGCCGAGAATAAATCTCTTGTCAAAGCGCCTAACCACCCCCCTAAGATGACGAACGTCAAATAATGCATGAAGGTAGAGTTGGCAACGCTAGTTTTAATTAGGGACCATGCCCACAGTATGAGAGCTACAGATATAACAATTCCTGCTGCTAGCAATAGCCCCAGTGGCTCAATGCTGTAGGGCTGCGGTTTGATTGGTTGCTTGTCAAAAAGTCGCCCTCGAACGACCAATACTCCATTCCACAATCCCAAGGTGACAGTAGCCACCCAAAAGCGATTAAAGATGGTAGCATTGGGAACTAGTTCCCCTTCGCTTAAGCTGATAAAAATGGGGGCGAAAGATATGGCTATTACGCCGACCCCTAATGCCGCGATCGCCCACATAGTTTCTGTATCGATTTGCTGTTGCACGTACTAATTTAATTCGTAGGGTTGCGAACATTGATTATCTCCAGTGACTGATACAGATCCCTTGACAATTGCTTTATTATCTTCAGAAGATTTGTCATCTCTGATAAAAATCTGCTTTTCACAGATTGGTATACTTAAACTTAGAGCCACAAGCTACAGGAATCCGTCTCGCTGCCCCACGCCATAACTCCAATGCCACATCGGACAAATTTTGACCATCCGCCTGGAGCATCCGCGAGATCATGCTAATATTGCCAAAAGACCAAAACAAGCCCGCCTCCAGCAGATACGGCTCGTTGGTTTCGGCATGCACTCTGAAGTCATACAGGGAGTAATCGCGACCGCCCAAAGCTATATGTGCCCGCTTGGCTGCATCAGAGATTTTCTCCCATAAAGAAGGCGTGACATTCCCCGGACAGACGGGTTTCACTGCTGGCTTGTCAGGTTGTTTCCTGGGCAGTCCGTCCCCTTGCAGGTCATACTTATCACGTACAGTTCTAATGGGATTGTCCTTGGTGACTAAATACTCGATCGTCGGCAGCACCCATAACTTCCCCTCACGTTCGACTACCCCCACGCGCAGTTCCCGTCCGGGGATGTAATCTTCTACCAACAAGGTCTCGTCATGTTCAAACCCCACCCGCAATGCTTCAACTATTTGATCTTCTTCCCAAACCAAAGTCAAGCCCAAAGAATTATCTTCCGAGTTCGGCTTCACCATAAATGGGGGCTGCATGGTCACGGTATCCCCCTGGCGCACAACTTGGGCCTTGGCCACCGGGACACCAGATGCTGACACGACGCTTCTGGTTTGAGCTTTGTTAGTTGCCAGGGCAGTACAACTAGGTGGCGACCCCACTACTGGTAGCCCGAGGATGTCCTCGAAGAATCCACGGAAACTAATCATCCCTGGGACACAGAACATATGCGGCACTACTACATCCACCTCCGGTAGCCCCGCGATCGCCTCTTGGAGGGGCATCTTCTCTGATGGATGGGGTCGAGCCGGGAATCGCTTCCCGACCCTCCCTTGAGGAACCGGACTTGCGATTTTCACCGCATCCGGCTACTGGGTACTAGGCCCTTTTCATAGGTAGACTTAATAGGAATTACTTCCGTTAGCCCTTGCCGCCTGTCTTTTCTTCCCTTTCCTGGTTTAGCGAGTGGTTGTTCTGATAACCGTTAGTATCACCATTTTCAAGTCAGTTTTACCAGTTATCCATACCTTATCCTCCACTTGCGTTTCGGATTAGTTCCGTGGCTTTTTAGGATTACTCATTCCAGCAGCTTCCTAGTATCACCGACCCACGTCAGCGCTGGCTACCCAGCATCATCTACATTACTGTAGATGTTATCCCAGGAATTACCCCGGGCATTCGCTTCTTGGGCCATCCCTCCCCCCGTGGCTTGCGCTTAACATCTAACTTGTCCTGATGGACAGCACACGAGAGGTTACTTCGTTCCCTAACAACATTTCGCGATACCTTTAGGTCCACACTATACCCCGGGAGCTATTTGAGTACTATATTAGCCAGAGTCTAAAACTAATACTAGCTACCATTTCCTTTTTAGGCCAGCGCATATAGCCTTATTTCGCTGGTTCCTTATAACGAGGCTTGCACATGTTTGCCTGCTCTAACCTTGGATATCTTTCCTAGCGGCGTCACCGGCTTAGGCTGCCAGTTATCCTACATTTGAGTCCTCGCTTAGCACCACGATGATGTCGCTTCGTAGCACCGAGGACCGGTGTCACCCCCGTACCTGGGGGGAGGGGAATTTAACCCCCATGCGGTCAGAGTTCCCGGCTAATGAAACCGGGCTAGCGTTCCGTGTTTGACCACGTTAGGCTAGAACGAATCGCACAGACTGTCTAAGGATGCACCTAGCTGCCAAAGACCATCCGGGTGTACCACGGCGTAGTAGCTACTGACACCAATTGGTTGCACTACTTCCCTTGCGTAGATTACCGACAGGTTGTAGTAGAAGTCGGATACGCGAGAACCTGCTAGGTGCAAAACTCGCAAGCAAGGCATTGTGTCTGATATCATCACCAATTTTTCTGTTGTACTTGAGTTTGCTCACATATCATATTAAGGGAAGATGTTTGTTTATCTTTGCTGAAAAGCATTGCCACTCCATCAACAATCATATTAGCAGCCATGACAGGAAGCAGAACCCACCTGCGGTGAAACCCTTGCCTGGCAATTATTTTTATCTGTACGCGACCAGAAAAATTTCACGCTACTCTAGGGTACCATACTAAATTCCATTGCCGACAGGTTAGTTTTCGTGTGAACCACCTTTTCTAGCTGAAAACCACTAGCCTTAAACAAATCCTTAAATTCTTGTTCCGTGCGCCAGTTGCCTCCCGGGTTGGCAACCATCAACTGCACTGCAAAAAGAGCTGGTATTGTCCCATCCGGACATTCTACTGGATCTCCTAAATCTGGCACTAAGGTTTGTAGAAGTAATATTTTCCCATCTTTGGGGAGAGCTTCTTTACACCGACTCAGAACTTTCAGAGCATTTTCTTTATCCCACAGGGAGAGGAAATGTTTCATGACGATCGCATCTGCCCCCTTTGGCAATTCACCAAACACATCTCCACCTACTACTTCCAATGCATCACTGGCAATTCCCTGGCTTGACAAAAACTCCAGGGCCTTCTCTACCACGTGAGGCAGGTCAAACAATATGCCCTTGATGCCACATTTTTTGATAATCCTGGAGAGCAGTACCCCCAGACCACCGCCAACATCCATGACTTTATTAAAGCAGCTAAAATCATATACTTCAAGTAATGAATCTGTCAGTTCTAAAGTAAAAGCCGTCAAAGCCTTATTGAACAGATCCTTCATCTCGGGGTTATCCTTAGTAAACTGGTAGACCGTCTTACCATTGACCCGTTCAAAAGGCACTTCCCCTGTGTGCAAACAATCTTCCAGTTCCTGCCATGGCTGCCACATGCTGGGGACAATAAAATGCATGCCAAAATGTCCTAGAGAAGGTCCCTCATCAGTAACCAGCAAAGCCGACATTTCCGTTTGGCCAAACACCCGTCCTGGTTTTTCCTCAAGCACTCCTAAATGAGCTAGAGCCCTGAGAATAACGTAGATAATTTCTACATTGGTAGCAGTTTTTTCAGCGATCTTCTCCACCGGATGCGGTCCCGACTTTAACAGGTTAGGGATTCCCAATCGCGTGAGGATATAAACGCACATGCTCTGCTGGTAAGCGTAGAACATTCGGTACAGCTTCTTCTTCGACTCCATTGTGGTATCCCCTGATTTATTTTCCATATGCTTACACCTTGATAGCAGATTTGCTCGATAAACCCAGATACGCCCCTAGCAATATTACCACAAAACTGAGTAAGGTAGCCCCCTTGATATTTTCTGAGAAAATTGCCCAAGCTTCCAGAGCGCTGAGGACTGGAACCAGCAGATCGCATAAGGAGACAAACCCTGAAGATAATTTATTGAGGCAATAGCTGTAAAGTCCCAGACCTATAGTTTGGCAGATTAGGGCTAGACAAATTACCGAAAGCCACCCATTAATCGAATAGGGGAAAAGTCTCTCTTCGGTGAGCATAACGATCGGCAACAGTAAGATAGAGGCGATCGCCTCAGCCCAAGTCATAATAATTATCGAGGTCAGTTCCCTGCGCAGTTCTTCTACCAGCAGGGTGTATAAGGAAAAAAACAATGCTGATAGTAATGCTGCTAGATCGCCAATAAGTTGGCCATTGGCCTCTGAGATATCGCTGACTCCCAGGATCCCAGCCCCTGCCATTGCGATCGCCATACCGAGAATAAATCTCTTGTCAAAGCGCCTACCCCAGATCCACCAGCCCCCGAGGACGACGAATAAAGGCATCAAATAATGCATCAGAGTAGAGTTGGCGACGCTGGTTTTGGTCAGAGACCATGCCCAGAGGATGAGACCAGCAGATAAAGCAATTCCTACTGCTAGCAATAGCCCTACTATTCTCATGCTGTAGAGCTGTGGTTTTATGGTATGGTTCTGTTCGGGACGTGCAGCCAAGAGGATATTCCATAGCCCAAAGGCGACAGTGGCCAACCAGAAGCGATTAAAGATTGTGGCATTGGCACCGAGTTCCCCTTCACCTAAGCGGATAAAAATGGGTACAAAAGATATGGCAATCATGCCCCCGACTAATGCGGCGATCGCCCACATAGTTTCTGTGGCTAAAAGCTGTTGCTGTGGTAATTTCAGTCGCAGGCTTGTGAACATTGATTATCTCCAGTAACTTATACAGAGCTTTTGCCTATTATCTTCTCTGGTGGCAGTAAAAAGTTGGGTAATTAAATCAACTACCATCACCAGCAGTAACCATCACGATCGCCTGCTTGGATCGATCAAAATTAACTATGGCTGTGGAGCAGCCAGTGTAATCCTAATTGAAAAAGATTGCTGAAGAGCACTATCATCAACACGGTATACAGGGAGAATCTATCTTTCCCGATCGGAGAATCCTCTATCCCTGTGGGGGTAGACTGAGGCTGTCTTTGGGTGGAACTGGAGATTACGGGTAGATCGGCTTTAGCAATTACGGAGGCTCGCTCCTCTTGCAGGCAGCAGACTTTGGTGGTGGAATAGTGAGACCAGCCCCGTTGCTCGGCTTCTTCATAGTCTTTGACTGTCAAGCTTAAATGGGGAACCTCGATGTTGCCCTGACTGGCCATAGCCAGAGCCAGCCGCAAATCTTTATGCAGCAATTTGACAGTAAAGGCAGGGCGTGCAGAGATGTCATCAAAGCGTCGTGAGAACCAATAGTTAGGCAGGCCGTGAATGTCCCCGGCGTTCTGACCAAACGAGCCGAAGTGCAGGGCATCCCAAATGGTTTGTAGCGGCAGTCCTTGGGCTAAACCCAAGGTAATTCCTTCACTCGCGGCTTGGACTGCGATCGCATTGACAGCATTGTGGATGAGTTTGCATCGAGTTCCGCTGCTAATCTCTCCACAGTAGAGAACCCGATCGGCCATCAGTTGGAGGATGGGCTGGACTCGCTCGAAGGTTTCCTTCGAGCCGCTGGCCAGAACGGCTAAACCCATGCCCTTCTGGCTTTGGGCACCTACAGGGCAATCATTAAAGGGGGCATCTAACATCTCAACCCCTAGTTGATCCATGGCTTGATGAAGTCTGAGTATTGTTTCTGGAGAGTTAGTGGTAATGTCTACATAGACACTGCCCGATCGCAATCCTTGAGAGAGGTTCTTTTCGCCATCCAGCACGGCTGTTATCACGTCCGCTGGAGTAGGTAGGGCGGTAAAGATTACCTCCGCACAACTCGCAAGTTCGGCACAACTTTGGGTGATGCGGGCACCTATAGACTGCAACTGGACCATGGAATCTGGATTGATGTCATAGACATAGACCGAGTAGCCAAGGGCTAGAAAATTAGCGGCTTGTCGTCCTCCAATATTACCGCAACCGACGATCCCAAGGGTGGGATAATTGAGGGGCGAATCAGTCTCTGAACTGTTGTTGCTTGGTGACATATTGAGAACTTATCATTTACGTTTTCTCTGCTTTCGCAGCGTACTTAAACTTGGCACCACAAGCTACACGAGTACGCCGAAGAGCCGCCGCACTCCACAACTCCCATGCCAGATCGGACAAACTTTGGCCATCCGCCTGCAGCATCCGCGAGATCATGCCAATTTTGCTGAAAGATCCATACAAACTCGCCTCCAGCATATAGGGCTCATCTGTCTCGGCATGCACTCGGAAGTCATACAGGGAGCATTCGCGACAGCCCAAAGCTATATGTGCCCGCTTCACTGCATCAGAGATTTTCTCCCATAAAGAAGGCGTGACCTTAGCCGGACACACTGGCTTCACTGCTGGCTTGTCAGGTTGTTTCCTCGGCAGTCCGTCCCCTTGCAGGTCATACTTATCACGTAAAGTTCTAATGGGATTGTCGGAGGTGACTAAATACTCGATCGCTGGCAGCACCCATAACTTCCCCTCACGCTCGACTACTGCCACCCGCAGTTCCCGTCCGGGGATGTAATCTTCTACCAACAAGGTTTCGTCATGTTCAAACCCCACCCGCAATGCTTCAACTATTTGATCTTCTTCCCAAACCAAAGTCAAGCCCAAAGAATTATCTTCCGAGTTCGGCTTAACTATAAATGGGGGCTGCATGGTCACGCTATCCCCTCGGCGCACAACTTGGGCCTTGGCGATCGGGACACCATAGGCTGATACTACGCTTCTGGTTTGAGCTTTGTTAGTTGCTAGGGCCGTACAACTAGGTGGCGACCCCACTACCGGTAGCCCGAGGATGTCCTCGAAGAGCCCACGGAAACTGGTCATCCCTGGGACACAGAACATATGCGGCACTACTACATCCACCTCCGGTAGCCCCGCGATCGCCTCTTGGAGGGGCATCTTCTCTGATGGATGGGGTCGAGCCGGGAATCGCTTCCCGACCCTCCCTTGAGGAACCGGACTTGCGATTTTCACCGCATCCGGCTACTGGGTACTAGGCCCTTTTCATAGGTAGACTTAATAGGAATTACTTCCGTTAGCCCTTGCCGCCTGTCTTTTCTTCCCTTTCCTGGTTTAGCGAGTGGTTGTTCTGATAACCGTTAGTATCACCATTTTCAAGTCAGTTTTACCAGTTATCCATACCTTATCCTCCACTTGCGTTTCGGATTAGTTCCGTGGCTTTTTAGGATTACTCATTCCAGCAGCTTCCTAGTATCACCGACCCACGTCAGCGCTGGCTACCCAGCATCATCTACATTACTGTAGATGTTATCCCAGGAATTACCCCGGGCATTCGCTTCTTGGGCCATCCCTCCCCCCGTGGCTTGCGCTTAACATCTAACTTGTCCTGATGGACAGCACACGAGAGGTTACTTCGTTCCCTAACAACATTTCGCGATACCTTTAGGTCCACACTATACCCCGGGAGCTATTTGAGTACTATATTAGCCAGAGTCTAAAACTAATACTAGCTACCATTTCCTTTTTAGGCCAGCGCATATAGCCTTATTTCGCTGGTTCCTTATAACGAGGCTTGCACATGTTTGCCTGCTCTAACCTTGGATATCTTTCCTAGCGGCGTCACCGGCTTAGGCTGCCAGTTATCCTACATTTGAGTCCTCGCTTAGCACCACGATGATGTCGCTTCGTAGCACCGAGGACCGGTGTCACCCCCGTACCTGGGGGGAGGGGAATTTAACCCCCATGCGGTCAGAGTTCCCGGCTAATGAAACCGGGCTAGCGTTCCGTGTTTGACCACGTTAGGCTAGAACGAATCGCACAGACTATCTAAGGATGTGCCTAGCTGCCAAAGGCCATCGGGGTGTACCACGGCGTAGTAGCTACTGACACCAACTGGTTGCACTACTTCCCTTGCGTAGATTACCGACAGGTTGTAGTAGAAGTCGGATACGCGAGAACCTGCTAGGTGCAAAACTCGCAAGCAAGGCATTGTTTCTGATATCATCCCCAATCTACTGTTGTACTTAATTTTTCTCAAATGTTAGGAATATTTTTGTTTATCTTTGCTGAAAAACTGAGCAATTCCATAAACAATCATACCTGTAGTCATTCCCGGAAGCACTTCGTACAGTATACCAGACAAGTTTAGTCCTAATTTCCATGTCAAAGCTGCCCCTATGCCCGCCACCATCATGGCGATCACCACTGGTGCCGTTACAGGTTTTTGCCAAACCCGGACTAGCAATAGCGGACCGAGACCAGAAGCTAGGGCTGACCAAGCAAAAATTACCAATGCGAATACATTATCATCTCCTGCCAACGCCATACTCAAAATTATCATTGTTACCGTCAGGGTTCCCAGTTTTGCCCACTTGTAAGACTGGGCAATTTGAGGAAACAAATCCTGGGTTAGAGCTGCCGAACTTGACAGGATCTGAGAGTCAGCCGTAGATATCGTCGCAGCAAACAGTCCCGCTAGCATCAATCCTACCAAGATCGCTGGCAACAATTCTAGGGATAAATAGGGCAGTGCTAACTCCGGATCCCCATTAGACATTAATTCTGGTAGCATCACTCTCGCTGTTAGTCCTACACCTATTGCAC
Source organism: uncultured Hormoscilla sp. (assembly GCA_963921275.4). Classification (GTDB taxonomy): domain Bacteria; phylum Cyanobacteriota; class Cyanobacteriia; order Cyanobacteriales; family Desertifilaceae; genus Hormoscilla. Next base: position 2,606,335 of record OZ001293.3, read on the forward strand.
AAAAAGATGCCATCAGACCGCAGATTATTTTGATGTTGCGAGCTTTAGCTATACTATCGGCAGAGTCGATCGCCATACCTCGCACCAGGATATGAGGTTGACCTACCACCCCAAACCCTGCTGCTATCCAACCGATGAAAAAAGGCAACAGTCCTAACTGAAGGTTTTGCGGACTTAAGGAAACCAGTGCCGGGTCTATCTCGCCCAGTTTTCTCCATATTTGGACTACGCCACCGCTGCCAGCAACTGCAACTACCAGCAGCAGCAGCAAGGAACCGATCATCACCACTGATTGCGCTGCATCCGTCCAGATGGAGGCGCGGATACCTCCAGAAAAACAATAGATGACCACAATGACCGCCCCTACTATTATACCCAAGTTGTAGTTCCACCCGAACACCGCATTTAGTGCCTTGCTACCTGCCACCAGTTGTGCTGCCGCATAGGTTCCCATCAAGGTAATAATAATTAAAGCTGAGACCTTTGTAATCGGGCGAAACCCCTTTGTTTCTTGACCGAGTAAGGATGAGACTGTCTCGGAAGCAGTTAACTCCGATATTTGCCTTAACCGTTTGAAAACCAACCACCAAGCAATATAATCTCCTATAGCCCAGCCGATTGTCAACCATAGGGCCGAAATTCCTGCCTGGTAAGCGAAGCCTACCTCCCCGATAAACAAAAAGCCGCTTTGACCTGATGCCTGAGCCGATAGGGCCGTCAGCCAGGGATTGACATTTCTGCTAGCCAGCAGGTAATCACTCGTCGTATTTTGCTTGCGGGTCGCAGAATATATTCCTACCATAGTAAATAATAGCAGAAAGGCGATGAATGTCACTGCGATCCCAAATTTATTATCCATTGTCAGTTTGTAGGGTGGGCATTGCCCACCAAGTTAGATGGCACTGACTTAAGGTTGGTGGGCGGTGCCCACCAACCTTCTGCGCCCTAGTCTCCGCCCAATTCTACTAGCTTACCTATATTAAAATCAATCTTCACCCAACCTTTCAATTTTCTCATATTATTCAGCAGGAGTAATGGTATTTGCCAGTGGTGGACCATCAAAAACGGCAAGGGGTCATTCACCTGGAAGATCCCATCCGTTCCCTTGATTATCTTATTAAACCACCCCTTGAGTTGCCCCCAAGATCTAATTCCCGTCAGTCGCCAGAGTTCGTGATATGTCCAATAGGTAGGTTTACTCTCAGGAAGTGGCTCAATGGGCGGTTTCCGATCGTCCTTGCTATCCTGAATATATGCATCCGCGACCCCAGGATGATTGTAAAACATGGTGATTGCCGTGTGGGTGCGCGGGTTACATTCTACTGGATAAACTTTCCCATCTTTCGTCTGAATAACATCTAAAGAAATTTGTCCTGTCAGGTTTAATGCCTTGACAAACTGCTGCACCCATTGGAAAATATCCTGGTTATCCACTTGCTCGTAATTTACCTGAAAGGGAGAAGACCGCGAACAGCATGCAGTCTGACGATCCCCTTCCTGACCGTACTGTGGGTACAATATTCTTGTCCGCGAATAAATTCCTGCATGATCCAAGGTTGGGACTCGCTGATGGGCAATCCCTTGACAAAACTTGCCATTTCCTCTAGGCTACTCATGGGCAGTTTCGTCAGATCCAAGCGGTAAACTGAGTTATAGGCGATACTCTTAATAATGTACTGACTGCCATCGGCGGTAAAGTCAAAGTTCAGCACTTGTTCGGGGTCTGTAATCAAAAATGCTTTTGGCGCAGTTAAACCAAACTCCCTCGCCTTTTGACAAAATGTAAACTTGTTATCTAACATCTCGGTAATCTCAGCATCAAAGGTTAACGCCTCGCAGTGAGGTGATAACAATGATTTCGCGATCGAGTCGTAGTAACTGGCAACGGGACTGGATACGGGAATAAAGACATCAATCTTTTCCTGCTTGACAATATCCAATAATCCCTGACAATAGCTGTTCGGGTCAATTTCGGGTGCTGGCACGGTGAAAAATCCCTTGACCGCCCGAGAAAAGCGATGTCCTGATAACCAGTATTTATGAGTTTCTACCAGAAACACTGTATGTCCGGCTGCGTGAAAGCAACGGGCCAGTTGCAGCGCTTTTGTCATCTTACCACCCGTAATCAAGATATTTTTGGGATTTGCCGCAACCACCTTTTTCTTATCGGCATCGATAAACACCAAGTCAAAGGACTCCGAAGCATTTGCCAATTGGCGCAGGGTCTCTAAAGCCGGTGCTACCTTGACAGTAATTTTACTTCCGTGGGGGGACTCTTGGAAACAGTTTTGGCAAAGTTAGCCACATATTCATCCACCTCACAGGCAACCAGGAGTCCATCTTCTGGCAGGGCCTCTGCCATGGCCAGGGCCGAATATCCGGTGAACATGCCGATTTCCAAGATCCGTTTTGCCCCCGTCATGTGGACAAACATCTTCAGAGTTTGTCCCTCGACATGTCCCGAAAGCATCTCCTGTTCTAACTGTCGCACTAGCTCCCCATCTGAGAACCTTTTGCTCCAATCTTCTGAGGCCGTTTTGAGTGCCAATGCTGTCAAGGCGGGGGACTCGGCAGTACTGCACTTATTCAGATAAGGTTCTATTCCTGCTGCCAGATCGTAGGCTTTTTGAACAGCAGCGGCCAGTTCTGCTGGCACCTTGGCGTCAGAGAGCATCTGCACTGCGCTGGCCAGATCTTCTACCAAGATACCCAAGGGGGTGACAGGTCTGGCTGTCTTTTCTTTCACAACCGTCGCGATCGTCATGCACTCTTCTCCCAAATTTGTTCAAAAATAGACATAAATCCTGAAATATTGAAACTACCTCTAGCTCTGACAGTCTTGACTCTCACGCTTCTTAACCCTGTTTAGAGCGGTTGGAACTCGTCTGCCCACCGGTTATAGATGACGATCGCCGGATAGAAACGGAACACGGAAGCTTTTCCCTTCTATAATTATTTCCTGGGAGTGTGGTCAAAAGTAGTTGGTTTAGTATATAATGGATATTTTCAGCGTCCAGTTGTCAAGAGGTTCTCATTAATGATATTTATTAATATTATTAAATTATTCCCAGTTATCCCTAGGCAAGATCAGTAAAAATACTCAGAAAAATATCTGGACATGGTCCCCAGGGATGTGATAGGGTTTGGCTGTTAAGCAATTGTCTAATACCATTTTGTTAAACATCTGATAGACTTGACCGTAGCATAGATTAGAGACGGGAGCCTCCGAATAGCGCAGCGTGTTCCCAGGTTCTACCTGGGAACGAGAGAGTAGGGGTTTCTTCTCTATCAATTGTTTATGAAATTGGTATAACGTTTTTCATAGCTCTGGCGCGAGCGCGTTTTCAAGCGTGACAGCAGATTGTGACTGAAATCTAAAGAGGAAATTTTCCGATCCGATGGCAAAAGAAACATTCGACTTTGTTATTCCACTCTACCGGTTGCGTTGGAACACGCGAGCTGTTCTGGAAGGACTGACTCACCACTACAAGCCCCGGGCAATTCACATAATTGCCCCGGAAACAGAAGTGCGATCGCTCGATCCCAAGGTTAAGGAATGGCAAGTTGCTCCAGTCTATACCCACGAGGAGGAAGACTTTTTTCACAAGAGTGGTCTGACAAAGGACGCGATTTGCTCGGAACTGGATTTAGGCAAATCCCTTTATACCTCTGGGTGGTTCTATCAGCAGCTATTAAAACTCGGTGCTTCTGAGGGCATTGATGACCTGAGTGAATGGTTCTTTGTCTGGGATAGTGACCTACTGCCAGTAGATACTTGGCCACTCATCCTCGAACATCAGCAAACTATAAAGCACGCATTTGCACTTCTTCAACACAATAAATGGGGTAATGCTCATATCGTGTCAAAGTGGGCTGAGTGGATTCGATCAGTGCTTGGGGTTGAGCCAGTTACAGACCAGGAAGGAACCTTGATTCCACATCACATGTGGTTTAAGCAGGAGTATCTGGCATCATTTAAGCAGCAAGTAAAAAACTACTTTCAATCAGACGATAGCTGGCTGCTGTTGATGATGCGCTCTGCCAATAAGTTTGAAACCTTTAGTGAATATTGGTCCTACGTTTCCTGGGTGGCGGCGAAAGCTCCTGCTGACCTAGCCTTTCACCCCTACGAACAATACGGGGCTACCACCGAGCGATTTTTTGATGACGGCACTGGTCTGTTTTCCACTACCCTTAAGAGCAAGCGATCGATAGAATCGGACTCAGAGTTCTTTTCTCCGACCTATGCAGAGATAGAATCGTTTATTCAAGGAGAATACGAAGCAGATGCGCTGCCGTCATCTTTATCTTTTGAAAGTAGCCCACGACACCTTAAGAAGGACAAAAAGAACATGCATATTGAAGAGCTACGTTCTCGTTGGAACCCCCGCCAGTAGGACGGGCGTCTCCTCTGTCCATCCCTAGGACGGGCGTCCCGCCTGTCCGGATGTGGTCAGTGGTCAGTGGCCAATGCAAGAATTTTGAATTGTTTAATAGGTGTTGTGTCAATTAGCGAGGAGGTTACTCATATGCCAGTAAAAAAACTACAGGCATTTGCCAAGTCTATCTATCTGGAGAGGGTCTATCGTTCTATTATCAGAGAGCGGATAAAACAAATGCCGATAATTCAGGAAATGGATCGGATTAGGGAAAGTTCTCGATATCAAGACCCAAAAAGTTTAATTCCTTTTGGGTATAAGATATATTCGCAAACTGATGAAGACGGAATGATCGCAGAAATCTTCAGAAGGATTGGCTCAACAAATAAAGTCTTTGTCGAATTTGGCATTGGGAATGGTTTGGAAAACAATACTATTTCTCTTCTATTTGATGATTGGCAAGGTTTATGGATTGAAGCCTCTTCACGTTATGTAAAGGCAATCCGCAAGTATTTTGATCAAATCATAGAAAATGGGCAATTAAAAGTTGTGCAATCATTTATTACCAAGGATAATATCAATGACTTGATTTACGCCCAGATAAAAGATAAGGAAATCGACCTATTATCGGTTGATATTGATGGCAATGACTATCACGTTCTGAATGCAATAACCTGTATTAGACCAAGAGTAATCGCGATCGAATATAACGCCAAGTTTCGACCGCCAATTTTATATTGTATGGATTACGATGAATCATATACTTGGGAAAAAGATGATTGCGGTGGAGCTTCATTGAAGTTTCTGGAGGTAAATTTAGATAAAAAAGGTTATTGCCTTGTGGGTTGTAATATATCTGGTGTCAACGCATTTTTTGTGAGAAAAGAGCTAGTCGATGATAAATTTTTGGCTCCTTTTACTGCTGAAAATCATTATGAACCCCCAAGGTATTATTTTTCAGGATATTTCGCGGGCCATCGTTCTGCATATAAAACCTTGGCAAAATCGCTAACCATGCGCTCCAGTTAACTTCATTCGCTACCATTGAATACTGTAGGTTGGGTAGAGGGCCAGCGAAACCCAACAGGGCTTGCTGGTGTTGGGTTTCATGCCCAAACCCAACCTACAACTTAGCGATCGGTCTTTTTATTCCAGACCCAGATCGCTGAGGTACATTTCCACTCCTGCCCCACCATCGGGGAAGTTAGCACATAATGCCTTATGTTCGGATATAGCAGCTTCGAGCAATTCCTGCGGCACTTCTCGGGCATAGTCGCAGTTGCCAATGCCGCCCCGAGGTAGGGGTGCCCACAGTCCGCCATCTCCCCGTTTGCGATTCATATTCTTCTGTCCGGAAATCATTAAATCAATGTCTTCCAGGATCGGATGATAGACTGCCAAATCGAGGGTGCGAATCAGGGCAATGATCCGATCGCGTTCCGCAGCGGAGATCCAACCCATCATCGTGGCCAAAGTTGCCCCGAAGGCCATGCCGATGCTCACCGCGTGACCGTGCATCAGCCTCGCCGCGGGTTCATAACGGGGACTCCAAGTGTGACCGTAGGCGTGAGGCCGATCCTGATAGGTCTCGAACATGTTCGTCCCTTCGTGCTTCATATAGGAGAACAGTTCCCGGTAGATCACCTCATCGGCGATTTCCCCTAACTCTTCGTCTTCTTCAGTGGTAGCAAAGTGGGTTTCGATCAAGCGCTGACCGTATTTCTCCAGCAACTCAAAGAGAACTTTGTCATCTGTCACCGCCATCTTGATAATTTCGGCCATGCCATTGCGGACGTGACCGGTGGGGAGGGTGCGGAATACACTCCGATCGACCAGAGTTAGCACCGGGGGATGATAAGCACCGATGCTGTTCTTGAATTGCTTGCCGTTGGTACAGGTGCGCGGTGACGGACCTGCATCAATCGCCGCGATCACCGTTGTCGGCACCATCACATAAGGAGTGCGGCGATGCTGTAAAGAACAGGCTAACCCCGCCACATCGGTGAGGACGCCACCGCCGATCACCAGCACTGGTTCGTTGCGAGACACGTCACAACCATCCTTGCCCAGGAATCCCAAAATACGGTGGACTGTTTCCGGAGTTTTGTCCGCTTCCCAGGCCCGGATCACCTGCATTTCCAGAGTAATTTCGTTGGTGTCAAAATAGCGACGCACCGACTCTCCGTACAGCTCGTTCACGGTTTCGTCGATGACGGCAACACAGCGACCCCGACTATTATAGATTTCCGCCAGGGTGGGGTTTGACGGGTCAAATACCCCATCGACCAGCTTCACCTTGGCCGTCAGACTGTAGGTTGCAGAGACCTCGAACGATCGACCGTCCTTTCCTGGGAAGATCTGCCCTGAGCCAGTGTACCACTCTGAGGTACGATATATAGGGTCATGCTTTACCCCAATGTCCTTGTTTTCTGAGCGCTCGAACTGCTCTCTCAACTCTTCCTTGATCTTCTCTGTCAGTTCTGTTTGAGCGATTGCAGTTTGTAGACTCATTATCTTTCTCTCTTTTTATTTGACACAACTGCCCGGTTCTGCCGCTTTTCGACGAACAGTGCGGCAGATTTTTGGCATGCTTAATGGGCGATCTTCATCGCCTGAAGTAGTTGCTTTTCTGCCTCCTGTCATCCTTAGCTCATCTGACAGGGTTGACATAGCACTACCTCACGATCTACTCTCGAAGAGCGATCGCCTCAAACTTGTCTAAGTGTATCCGTCAATACACTTCCGTTGCTCGGTCTTTCTCCTGTAAGTTCTCTGTGCGAGCAACCGAGTTCTGGATACTCCTATATAGGTGTTTTACCTCTCAATATTGCTGTTGTGACTGAAAACAACTCGTCATTGTTCATCTTTGAGAGCTTCCACAACAGTAAATAGCCAGCATTTATATTTCGATCGGGGGTTAAACCTTTTTCTTTGCCAGGAACGAGCATGTCTTTCCTCTCTTTACTTTTCACCGGTTCTTGGTTTTGTTTAATCGTTATCATCCCGCATTTGGCGAGCCTTGAGCTGTCCCTATGGCAGGTCACCGTTCTCTCTCTTGTCAACCACCATTCGATCCCTCTGTATTCTTCCTACTTCTACTATAGCATATCTTGCTGCCGTTATCTACTCATCTCCAGAGAGCTCTGATTTTTTCCCTCTAGTACCTTTGGTCAGAACCCTTATCTAGTTTGTGCGATTCGTTCTAGCCTAACGTGGTCAAACACGGAACTCTAGCCCGGTTTCATTAGCCGGGAACTCTGACCGCATGGGGGTTAAATTCCCCTCCCCCCAGGTACGGGGGTGACACCGGTCCTCGGTGCTACGAAGCGACATCATCGTGGTGCTAAGCGAGGACTCAAATGTAGGATAACTGGCAGCCTAAGCCGGTGACGCCGCTAGGAAAGATATCCAAGGTTAGAGCAGGCAAACATGTGCAAGCCTCGTTATAAGGAACCAGCGAAATAAGGCTATATGCGCTGGCCTAAAAAGGAAATGGTAGCTAGTATTAGTTTTAGACTCTGGCTAATATAGTACTCAAATAGCTCCCGGGGTATAGTGTGGACCTAAAGGTATCGCGAAATGTTGTTAGGGAACGAAGTAACCTCTCGTGTGCTGTCCATCAGGACAAGTTAGATGTTAAGCGCAAGCCACGGGGGGAGGGATGGCCCAAGAAGCGAATGCCCGGGGTAATTCCTGGGATAACATCTACAGTAATGTAGATGATGCTGGGTAGCCAGCGCTGACGTGGGTCGGTGATACTAGGAAGCTGCTGGAATGAGTAATCCTAAAAAGCCACGGAACTAATCCGAAACGCAAGTGGAGGATAAGGTATGGATAACTGGTAAAACTGACTTGAAAATGGTGATACTAACGGTTATCAGAACAACCACTCGCTAAACCAGGAAAGGGAAGAAAAGACAGGCGGCAAGGGCTAACGGAAGTAATTCCTATTAAGTCTACCTATGAAAAGGGCCTAGTACCCAGTAGCCGGATGCGGTGAAAATCGCAAGTCCGGTTCCTCAAGGGAGGGTCGGGAAGCGATTCCCGGCTCGACCCCATCCAGCACATCTGCCTCGATTTTTAGCTTACCTCATCTACTTTCATTTTACCACCTATTAGGCCGCACAGATCCTCACCTCAGTCAGTTTATTAAGCTATCACATAAGCTTGGATAATGCAAGGGTATATCTCCCCTGTTTACAACATTCCTTACTCTGCCGATCGCCGCCGGCGTGCGCGCAGCGCAATCCCGAGCCTATCAGCAAGAGGTTGGCGCAGCATCTACCGTAAACTAGGGTGTGTCATCAATCAAATTGCTTGACAGAAGTAGATGGATACGGTATGGAGTCCTTATCCAGCAATAACAATCAAGAGGGCATGATATGAGACGCTATGGCTTGCGAGACGACCAGTGGGAACGGATCGAACACCTTTTACCTGGTAAAGAGGGTGACCCAGGCGCTACAGCCAAGAACAATAGATTATTCGTGTTCTGCCGTGTTATATCGATATCGTGCTGGCATTCCCTGGCGGGATTTACCGGAGTGTTTTGGGGATTTTCGGGTTGTTCATACCCGCCATACCCGTTGGTCTGAAAAGGGAGTTTGGAAGCAGGTATTCGATGTCTTGGCCTCAGACGCCGATAACGAATACGCCGCGATTGATGCCACCATCCTGCGTGCCCATCAACGAGCGTGCGGGTGCAAAAAAAAACACCCTCAGATACGTGCGAAACCCAAGCCATAGGCCGTAGTAAAGGGGGACTATCGACAAAGATTCATGCCACTTGCGATTGCCCAAGGCAATCCCACAGGATTTCATCTTACCCCTGGCCAAGCCCACGACGGGAAAGGCGCTGACGTGCTATTGGATAAAATCGGTGAGATTGGCGCGCTGCTTGCAGATAAAGCCTATGATGCGGAACAACGTGTGCTCGAGCGCCTGAAAGAGGCGGATTGGATGGCTGTCATTCCTCCAAAAAGTAACCGCACAGAACACAGAGAAGACGATGAAGAAATGTACAAGTGGCGGCATCTAATTGAAAATCTATTCCAAAAACTCAAGCAATACAGGGCTCTGGCGACACGCTACGATAAAACGGCTCGCAATTTCTTGGGTGCCATCTACCTCGCGGCAGCTGTAATATGGCTTAATTGATGACACGCCCTAATCAATTTATCACATAAGCTTGGATAATGCAAGGGTAGATCTCCCCTGTTTAAAACCTTCCCTACTCCGCCGATTGCCGCCGGCGTGCGCGCAGCGCAATCCCGATACTGTCAGCAAGGGGTTGCCGCAGCATCTACAGACCCTTTACTAACACTGGAACTATTGATTCCTACTAACTTGATGATGTATACTATTATTTTTTGCCTTTTCCTCCTCATCGTCCCGTTATTGTGCAACGCCTGCAAATCTAAGATGCACCCTTGTTCTCTGACTCTGGCATGTCCTCAAAGCGGCAGCTTTGCCAACGGGCGATCGCCTCTCGTGATTAAAAGTATCTTACAGGTTTAAGGATATAGCTCTTTTTTGCCTGGAAGCGGTTCTTGTAGTGATTCTTGGGTTTGGTCTTTGACTCAAGCTAGGGTCGCTAACTATGATATACTGCACAATGACAAGCTACAGGCTACAAGCTACAGGCTATGCTAATTTTTGCTACATTAGGAGGATGATTATTCTTGCATCATCGCTTTTGGTGAATGGCGAATGGTCCAAACCTGTCAGAATGGCGAATGGGACAATTATCAATTAACAATTGCTCAATTCTATGAATCAATCTCCTATTGGTGTGGCCGTCGTCGGCACGGGATTCGGTCAAAGAGTCCATATACCCGGATTACAAGCTCATCATCGCACTGAGGTGGTGGCAGTTTATCATCGGGATATAGACAAAGCAAGCTCGATCGCGTCTGCTCACAATATCCCCTACTCTGCTGACACCCTGACAGATATCGTCTCTATACCGGAAGTTGCCGCTGTCAGCATCTGTACACCGCCATTCCTCCATTACGAGATGGCAAAGATCGTCCTGGAAGCAGGCAAACATCTGTTACTGGAAAAACCCACCACTCTCTCGGCACAGGAGGCGAAATCACTATACCATCTCGCACAAGCAAAAGGCGTAGTGGCGGCGATGGACTTTGAATTTCGCTTCGTACCGGCATGGCAGCGGTTCGGTGAAATGTTAACAGAGGGTTATGTGGGAAACAAGCGTTTGGTGAAAATTGAGTGCCTGGTTGCCAGTCGTGCGGATGGGAATCGCCCTTGGAACTGGTATGCTCAGAAAGAGAAAGGCGGTGGGATGCTGGGGGCTATGGGTTCCCATGTGTTTGATTACATCCGCTGGTTATTTGGGGATATTCAGCGACTGTCGGCCCGGTTGATTACGGGCATTCCCCACAGACCTGACCCGAATGATGGTAAACTCAAACCTGTAGATGCTGATGATACCTGTCTGTTGATGCTGGAATTGGCAGATGGTACGCCAGTTCAGGTTTGTCTTAGTTCCGTCACCTATCAAGGCAAGGGACATTGGGTAGAAGTGTATGGCGATCGGGGTACGATGGTCCTAGGCAGCAGCAACCTGAAAGACTACGTACATGGTTTTCAGCTGCTGGCAGCACCGGCGGGGGAGTCTCTCCAGGAAGTAGAAATTCCCCAAGGTCTAGAATTTCCCCAAACCTACAGCGACGGACGCATTGCCCCCTTTATTCGGGTAGTAGACGCCTGGGTAGAAAGCATCTCACAGGGAGTTCCCATGACTCCTTCGTTGCGGGAAGGGGTGTATTCTCAGCTGTTGATGGATTTAATCCATCAATCTCATGCTACTAACAGTTGGGTAGTAGTCCCAGACTTCTTGTAGGGAAGGAGAGAGGCGATCGGGTTGTTAATTTGTCAAGTTTTATTAATGGACCGATAATGCTGTAGTGAAAGACTAAAGTCTTTCACTACGAAGCCTGAAAGACTTTAGTCCTTACTACGAAGCTTGAAAGACTAAAGTATTTACTACGAAGCTTGAAAGACTAATAACTGTCAGATTTCGTTCCTTTTTGCTAAAGCATTCACAGCCGCTGCGGCGATCGCACTTCCTCCCCGTCGTCCATGGAGGGTGATAAAAGGAACTCCTCGGCTATTAGCTGCCAGTTCGGCTTTCGATTCGGCGGCACCCACAAACCCAACGGGAAAGCCCAAAATCAAGGCAGGTTTGGCGATTCTGGAATCCAGCAGTTCCAGTAAGTGAAAAAGTGCTGTTGGTGCATTGCCAATTGCGACTACAGCACCATACAAATGGGATTTCCAGAATTCTATAGCTGCCGCCGATCGCGTATTTTGTATTTGTCGGGCCATTTCTAGCACTTCTGGATATTTGAGAGTGCAAATCACTTCATTATTCGCACTTAACCGATCGCGGATAATCCCATTTGCTACCATTTGAGAATCACAAAGAATTGGCGCACCCTTGGTTAAGGCGGCGCGTCCCGCTGCGACTGCATCGGGTGAAGCGGCTAAATCTTCTATAATATCTGTCATGCCGCAGGCGTGAATCAGCCTTACTGCTACAGGGGCTAAATCGGCAGATAAATTTTCTAGTTTCGCTTCCGCACGGATAATAGCAAAGGATTTAAGGGTTATGTCATCGCCATTGCGAATATAATCAATCATGGTTCAATTGTGAATTGAGAATTGCTTTTTGAGATAAAGAAAAAGAGAAAGATGCACAAGTGGCTGTCGATTGTGGGTATTGGCGAAGAGGGATTGCTAGGGGTTAACCCGGTAGGGCGATCGCTGATTGACCAAGCAGAGGTCTTAATTGGTGGAGAACGTCACTTAGCCATGCTACCCTCAGAGGATATACGGGAAAAACTCCTCTGGACTTCTCCTATTGCAGATTCGGTGCAGGAAATCATCCGTCGTCGCGGGCAAGCTGTCTGTGTTCTGGCCAGTGGGGATCCAATGTGCTATGGTATTGGAGTCACCCTCACCCGCCGCATCGCGATCGCCGAAATGACGATCGTGCCGTCTCCCTCAGTCTTCAGTCTAGCCTGTAGTCGTTTGGGTTGGTCCTTAACGGATGTGGAAACCTTGAGTTTGTGCGGTCGTGACCCGGCTTTATTGAATGGGGTTGTTTATCCAGAGGCGAGATTATTACTGTTGAGTGCCGACGGACGGACCTCTGCAACAGTGGCTAAACTCTTGACTTCCAAAGGATTTGGTGATAGTAAAATGGTGGTTTTAGAACGGATGGGCGGCCCCAAGGAACGATCAATCTCCGACATTGCTTCATCCTGGAATGCCACAGATATAGCTGACTTGAATGCGATCGCGATTACCTGCATTTCCTGTAATCCCTTAATCCCCGCATCTCGCGTTCCCGGACTCCCCGATACTGCTTACCACCATGACGGACAGTTGACAAAACGGGAAGTTCGTGCAATGACTCTGTCGGCCCTGGCACCCTCACCAGGACAACTGTTGTGGGATGTGGGGGCAGGTTGTGGTTCTATTGGGATTGAATGGATGCGGTGCGATCGCCGCTGTCAAGCTGTGACGATCGAACGGCATCCCACGCGCTTACAATATATAGCAGATAATGCGATCGGCCTCGGAACGCCGGATCTGAAAATCATCCCAGGATCTGCCCCAGAGGCGTTAACAGATTTACCGGAACCAGATGCTATTTTCATCGGTGGAGGATTAACTGTTCCAGGGCTATTGGAAACCTGTTGGCAGGCCCTGCCTGTGGTCGGCAGGTTGGTGGCCAATGCTGTCACGGTAGAAGGGGAACAAAAACTGTTTGAGTACCAAGGTAAGTGGGGCGGTGAATTAACTCGAATTGCCATCCAACGGGCCGAACCAGTGGGCAAATTCATGGGTTGGAAGACAATGGCCCCGGTAACGCAGTGGGTTGTAGTTAAGGGTTGTTAGTTGTTAGTTGTTAGTTGTTAGTTGTTAGTTGTCAGCATTATCCCTTGATAAGTCCTGACCAGGGTTTTAACCCACCATATGGGCCAGTCATACCATCAGGCATGTCTATTATCAACGGGAGCATCTCACTTTTTTATTTGCGAATGGGAAATAGCTAATTGCGTATACTAAGTGCGCGCAGCGCTATGGAAAATGGCTAATGGACATAAATAAATAAATCTACCTTTCTCAATTCTCAATTCTCAAACTTGAAGGGAACATTACTCAGACAACAATCTAGCGCTACGGGCTACGCCGATTGCTGAGCAGAGATCGGCGTAGCCCGCAGTTTTTGACTCTTGCTGGTGAGGCAGTTCAGCTACCAATTCTATGGTCCCGTCCGGATGTATGACTCAACCCGTTGCTTCCACAAAGCATACCTGATCACGGGAAATAAGGAATTAGGGAAAAGAATCAGACTCAGAACCTCTCGACGCATTCCTGTCTACAATGGTTCTTTACCCTGCACTTTACTGAAGTACGAATTATATTGATAAAGTGAGTATTGATAACATGAGAGGATCATAGAGTGAATCCCTTCAGGGATTTGGTAAAGTAGCCCGCAATTTATTCGCGGGCTAGATTTAGATTAGATCTACACGAAGACGAAATTATCTGCTGTGAGAGCCGTAGCAGTGGATGGGGTCGAGCCGGGAATCGCTTCCCGACCCTCCCTTGAGGAACCGGACTTGCGATTTTCACCGCATCCGGCTACTGGGTACTAGGCCCTTTTCATAGGTAGACTTAATAGGAATTACTTCCGTTAGCCCTTGCCGCCTGTCTTTTCTTCCCTTTCCTGGTTTAGCGAGTGGTTGTTCTGATAACCGTTAGTATCACCATTTTCAAGTCAGTTTTACCAGTTATCCATACCTTATCCTCCACTTGCGTTTCGGATTAGTTCCGTGGCTTTTTAGGATTACTCATTCCAGCAGCTTCCTAGTATCACCGACCCACGTCAGCGCTGGCTACCCAGCATCATCTACATTACTGTAGATGTTATCCCAGGAATTACCCCGGGCATTCGCTTCTTGGGCCATCCCTCCCCCCGTGGCTTGCGCTTAACATCTAACTTGTCCTGATGGACAGCACACGAGAGGTTACTTCGTTCCCTAACAACATTTCGCGATACCTTTAGGTCCACACTATACCCCGGGAGCTATTTGAGTACTATATTAGCCAGAGTCTAAAACTAATACTAGCTACCATTTCCTTTTTAGGCCAGCGCATATAGCCTTATTTCGCTGGTTCCTTATAACGAGGCTTGCACATGTTTGCCTGCTCTAACCTTGGATATCTTTCCTAGCGGCGTCACCGGCTTAGGCTGCCAGTTATCCTACATTTGAGTCCTCGCTTAGCACCACGATGATGTCGCTTCGTAGCACCGAGGACCGGTGTCACCCCCGTACCTGGGGGGAGGGGAATTTAACCCCCATGCGGTCAGAGTTCCCGGCTAATGAAACCGGGCTAGCGTTCCGTGTTTGACCACGTTAGGCTAGAACGAATCGCACAACCCCAATAAGGGTTAGAGAGTCATCATCATCGAAAGTGATGACTGTATTAGATCCATTTTGGGTAGTTGCCCCTAAAACCGCTGTTAAATCAGGGAATCAAAAAGCGCTAACGTCAATAGCATCCTCAGAGATGTCGAAGTCGGTAATAGCATCCGCACTACCACTATCGGTAGCGACGAAAGTATCTGCTGCTGCTCCCAGACTCACCGTAACGGCTGTACCGGAGTTTTGGGTGAAACTGTCACTCCCACCTCCAAGTAAAACATCACCGTTGAGAGTACCATTATTGACAACATTGATGCTACCAAGAGAGCCACTAGCATGAATAGCAGCGTTCCCGTTACCACCTGTAATAGTACCCCCAGCTTCGTTGGTGATGGTGCCGTTAAACGCTACACCTGCCTGAATGAGGATACCAGCACTTTCCTCAGAAGCAATGGTACCGGAGTTAGTGATGGAACCTGTTACCGTAGCTCCTGCTGTACCGCTGAAGAAGCGAATCCCAGCGGGAACATTATCAGCACCCCGCCCTCGAATTGAACCCTGGTTTGAGATGACAATATTCTCAGAAGTTGCATCCTCATCAACTTCGCCAATTTCAGCTGAGATCCCGCTACCGGAATTCCCGGCTCCTGCATCGATAGTACCACTACTATTGATAGTAATGCCATCTGCTGTGCCATCTAAGTAAATAGTACCATTGCGCTGATCTCCTGTTTTCAGAATCTGCCCGGTGTTAATTAGGGTGACGCCATTACCGTCCAAGTTCACTGCACGACTGTCGGAGGATATGGTTCCTGCATTTAATATGGTCAAATCATGGTCAGCATTACCAATATAAAGACTATTATTTGGTCCTTCAATCTCACCACTGTTGGTGATCGTGCCATCGAAAGCCACTCCATCTTCTACCAAAATCCCGCCCACAGTGCCAGTTTCTGCTTCGGTTGAGATGATATTGAAGTTGGTAATATAAGCTGTTACAGTGGCTTCTCCTTCAGCAGCAGTCAAACCGCTGAAGAAGCGGATCCCAGCGGGAACATTATCAGCACCCCGCCCTCGAATTGAACCCCGGTTTGAGATGACAATATTCTCAGAAGTTGCATCCTCATCAACTTCGCCAATTTCAGCTGAGATCCCGCTACCGGAATTCCCTGCTCCTGCATCGATGGTACCACTACTATTGATAGTAATGCCATCTGCTGTGCCATCTAGGTAAATATTACCATTGCGCTGATCCCCCGTTCCCAGAATCTGCCCACTGTTATTCAGGGTGACATTATCCCCGTCCAAGTTGACTGCACGACTGTCGGAGGATATGGTTCCTGCATTTAATATGGTCAAATCATGGTCAGCATTAACAATATAAAGACCATTATTTGGTCCTTCAATCTCGCCACCATATCTGTTAGCGATCGTGCCATCGAAAGCCACTCCATCTTCTACCAAAATCCTGCCCACAGTGCCAGTTTCTGCTTCGGTTGAGATGATATTGAAGTTGGTAATATAAGCTGTTACAGTGGCTTCTCCTTCAGCAGCAGTCAAACCGCTGAAGAAGCGGATCCCAGCGGGAACATTATCAGCACCCCGCCCTCGAATTGAACCCCGGTTTGAGATGACAATATTCTCAGAAGTTGCATCCTCATCAACTTCGCCAATTTCAGCTGAGATCCCGCTACCGGAATTCCCTGCTCCTGCATCGATGGTACCACTACTATTGATAGTAATGCCATCTGCTGTGCCATCTAGGTAAATAGTACCATTGCGCTGATCTCCTGTTCCCAGAATCTGCCCACTGTTATTCAGGGTGACATTATCCCCGTCCAAGTTGACTGCACGGCTATCTGAAGATATCTCCCCTGAATTTTTAATCCTGAGATTGTGGCGAGCATTACCAACGTAAATACCATTGATATCTCCTTCAATCTCACCCCACAAACGGTTGTTGATAATACCATTGAAAGCGACCCCATCTTGAACCACAATTGCACCGCCAGCGTCTATCTCAGCTGAAATGGTGCCATAGTTAAAGATTGAACCAGTTACAGTCGCTTCCCCTTCATCTAAACCATTGGAGAAGCCGATACCATTTCCTGTACCTCGACCTGCTATAGTGCCATAGTTGGTGATTTCGATTTTCCGAGAATTGGCGTCTTCACTCCCAGAGCCAACTTCTTCGTAAATTCCAGCTCCGGAGTTACCAACACCTGCATCGATGATTCCGGAACTTAGATTTTCGATAGCGACGTTATCGGCGGCACCTGTTATCGTAACCACCGCAGTAGCTTCACCTTCCAGTCCCAGATTTTCATCATTAGTGAAAATCTGATTATCATCCACGCTGCGCGATCGGGGGAGTTCGATGCCATGGCTGCGCCACGCTGCGCGATCGGGGGAGTTCGATGCCATGGCTGCGCCACGCTGCGCGATCGGGGGAGTTCGAGATTGCTTCGTACCTCGCAATGCTGCGCGGTTCGGAGTTCGGAGTTCGGATACTTCTGATGAAATCATGCAGGCTCACATCTGCGCGAATGCGCTGCGCGTCCCGTAAGGGATACGCAACGACAGGAACGGCGATCGCGCCCTAAATCAATCGAGAGAGTCTGGGTCGATATTCAGCTCGCGCAGTTTTTCTGCTAGCCGTTCGGCTCGTTGCTCGGCTTCTTGAAGTCGCTGTTGAGCTGCCGCTGCTTCCTCATCAGGAGTCAAAATCAATTCACCCTCCGATGTAAACCACCGCAACCACAGACGATTAACACCTTTATAACTTCCCCGCCACAAGCCTAAACTTAACTCCAGCCTTTTAATCTGCAAACGCCCATTACTCAAGGAAGCAGGTTCGTATCGATCGGCTACAAGATGAAATGCCTGAAATTCATCTTGTAGCCGACTGAAAACTATGTAGTAAGGCACCCGTAGTATTTGCTCGTATACTTCCCACTTGGTAGGCGGGTTTCCCGCTTGGCGCACGGTTTGTCCCAAATCTTCATTTTCCGTACTGGGCGATAAGAGTTCAATTATCACAAATGGACTCACCAGTTCTTGCCAAATTACGTAGCTATCCCGCAGATCGCGACCGTCGTAGAGTCGTTCTACTCCCACCACCGCAAACCAATCCGGGCGTTTGTACCAATTCAAATTGCGGCGATCGTAGTAAATGTTGAGGTCAGATGCCACAAACACTTGCTCCGAGGCAATATTCTTCGGTTGGAAACTGTCTGACAACAGCGTTGACTGTAGTCCGTGATATTGGTCTGGCATGGAGATCTCCTCGGGATCTTCGCTGGGCAGGTCGTACATTGTCGGCAAGGTCTGCCGAGGTGAAAGAGGCGGATTAGATTGGGTGGGTAGCGTTGCTAGTTCGTTCATTGCCAATCTCCTACTAGAGGGTCTTCTCTATTTTAATATCCGATCGCAAAGAGCGGAGTTCTAGAGCATCGGTCAAGTAGGGTATTGGCTATGGTTAAGATTTGGCTAAAAAAAGTAAAATATAAGATAATAAGAGATTATTCTAGAGTTTGATGGCGCGAAAGGTTATTTAATCCCTAATATAGAGACTGTACTCAATTGTAGTGAGGAGGAGACGGATGACCATATTTTTCGTAACGCCAGATGACGATCGCGTTACGGGCACCCCAGAAAGAGACCAGATATCGGGTCTGGAAGGAAATGATACTATCAATGGCGCTGGCGGAGATGACGAACTGCGCGGTAACCAGGGTAATGATATCTTGAACGGTGGTCCGGGAAGCGATCGCCTGTTCGGGAACCAGGGTAATGACATTCTCTCAGGCGGTTCGGGCCAGGATACTCTAATCGGAGGCGCCGGCGGAGATATCTTTATCTTGGGACAGGGACAGTCCAATTTCAGGAATGCCGATCTAATCGCAGATTTTCGTCAAGGTCAGGATTTAATTGGTTTGAGGAACGGACGGGAATTTGCTGACCTGGAGATCCTAGGTGGCCGCAACGCTGTCCTGCGCCACCGACTACGGGGAGAATTTTTGGCCATCATCAGGGGAGTTCGGCAATCGGAAATCACCTCAGAGGACTTCACCACGGACTACCGTTCCGGAAAAATCGGGCCACCAACCACGGGACTGGAGGCGATCGCCTCCATCGAACTCAGCGGGGCCGAAATTATCGCCCACGACGACTCTACTCAACGGTTGTTTGTAGTCACGGGGAACGAGTTCCTGGAAATTATCGATATCGCCGACCCCACCAACCCCATTCAGGTGGATAGCATCAACCTCAGACCCTTTACCGCCAACAGTGTCGCCGCGAACAATGGCATTATCGCCGTTGCCATTGAAAATACTGTCGCCCAAGACCCTGGACTGGTAGGATTTTTCGATGGGGAGGGAGGATTTTTCGGTGCTGTCACCGTGGGGGCCCTGCCAGATATGATTACTTTCACCCCCGATGGTCAAAAAGTTCTCGTGGCGAATGAAGGAGAACCTAACGATGATTATACCATTGACCCAGAAGGTTCTGTCAGCATTATCGATCTATCTGGTGGGGTTGCTAACCTGAGTCAGGATAACGTTACTACTGCTGACTTTACCGCTTTTAACGATCGCCTCTCCGAACTCCTGGCAGCGGGAGTGAGGATCTTCGGTCCGGGGGCCACGGTAGCAGAAGATGTCGAACCTGAATATATCACAGTTTCGGCAGATTCCCAAACCGCCTGGATTTCTTTGCAAGAAAATAATGCGATCGCCCGCTTGGACATCAACGCCGGGGAGATAACGGGAATCTTCCCCCTGGGGTTCAAAGACCACAATGCCCAACCAGTTTTGAATACTTTCTTCTTCAACCCTGCCGAGTTACCCAGTCTGGGAACCACCGATTTTTCCGGAACGGTAGCGCGAGGGGAGATTAAACTGAGTGGATTCTCCGGATTATACTATGAAGGGGTCAACCCCGAGAATGGGAATTTGCAATTTATCACCCATCCCGATCGGGGACCCGATGACGGCACAGATGAAAATGGTAATCGGATATTTCTCTTACCCGAGTTCCAACCAGAATTAGTTCGCTTTGAACTGGATCGGGAGTCGGGTGTATTAGATATTGTCGATCGCATCGGTCTGAAACGTCAAGATGGCACGCCCCTGACGGGTTTACCCAACCTGCCAGAATTAGATCCGGACAGTCCCGTAGACGAAGATGGTAACCTGTTAGAGTTCGACCCCTTGGGAATAGATGCTGAGGGAGTTGTGGTGGCGCCGGACGGAACCTTCTGGTTAGTAGACG
Organism: uncultured Hormoscilla sp.; assembly: GCA_963921275.4. Lineage (GTDB taxonomy): Bacteria > Cyanobacteriota > Cyanobacteriia > Cyanobacteriales > Desertifilaceae > Hormoscilla. The sequence continues at coordinate 2,626,451 of OZ001293.3, forward strand.
AATACCGTCCCTCCATCTATCACTTCCTCCCCGACGGAACTCTATTTAACCGTTACGTACCAGAAGGACTCGACCCCGCTGTGGGAACCCCGGCATTACCCGCAGTGTATAATACGCGGCGACCCAACCGAGGGTTTGAAGCAGTGGCCTACGAGGAAGGGAAAATCTATGCTTTCATTCAGCGACAACAAAGGACCGGAACCAGAAGGGGTCGCAGTGGGACAAGTGGGCGATCGCACCTATGCCTTCATCGGCTTAGAACGGATTGGGGGTATCATGACCTATGATGTCACAGATCCGTTTAATCCCAAGTTCGTCCAGTATCTGAATAATAATCCCGAGTTTCTGCCTACAGGAGACATTGCCCCCGAAGGACTGACCTTTATCTCCCAGACAAATAGTCCCACAAACAATCCTCTGTTAGTTGTCGGGAACGAAGTCAGCGCCACAACTACAATATTCGAGTTCGGGGGTGACTCTCGCGGTCCCGGTCCGCAACCCAACAGTCTGGTAAATGGGGTTGCTAGCGGCGATACGACTCAGGATGGGACAGTATTATGGACTCGCAGCACATCACTAGGGGATGTCACCTTTGAATATGCTACGGACCCCAACTTTCTGACTATTGTTGGCAGCGAGAATGCTACAGTCACGAACCCCGACCTGCCAGTAAAGGTAGAATTGACGGGTTTGAGTCCGGGAACTGAGTATTATTATCGCGTGACTGACTCCGCCGGAGACTCAGAGACTGGAAAGTTCGCAACTGCTAACGAACTGGGAACCCAAGCAGGGTTGACCTTTGGCGTATCTGGAGACTGGCGGGGCGAGTTAAGTCCCTATCCCGCGATCGTCAACGCCCCAGAAAAAGATTTAGACTTTTTCGTGTTGCATGGGGACACCGTCTACGCCGACTTTCCCTCTCCCGCCGTCCCTCTGGAACAGGCCACAACCCTAGCAGAGTTTCGGGACAAAAACAGCGAAGTGTACGATACCCGCTTGGGTTTGAATGCCTGGGGGGACCTGCGGGCCTCCACTTCGGTGTTAGCGACCATAGACGACCACGAAGTCACCAACGACTTTGCCGGGGGTGCCCCAGCAGCAACGGATCCCCGCTTTGGCACATCTGATGGTTTAATCAACGACACCGAACTGTATTCTTGGAATGCAAGCATTCCAAGAATACAATCCCATCCGGGATGAATTTTATGGAGAAACGGGAGACCCTCGCACCGCTGGCGAACGAAAACTCTATCGGTTTAATACCTACGGGGATGATGCTGCCGTCATCATTCTGGACAACCGTTCTTTCCGCGACCCCCAGCTGCCAAACGTGACGGATGTCACCGATACCGAACAAGTTGCTGCATTTTTGGCAAGTTTTTTCGACCCCGATCGCACGATGCTGGGGGCCCAGCAGCTAGCAGACTTAAAAGCAGACTTGCTGCAAGCATCCGATAATGGCATCACCTGGAAATTCGTGATGGTGCCCGAACCCATCCAAAACCTGGGGGTAGCGCTAGCGGCCGATCGGTTTGAAGGATATGCAGCGGAACGGACGGAGATTTTGCAATTCATCTACCAGAACAATATCGAGAATGTCGTCTTCGTAGCAGCAGACGTGCATGGGACGATCGTCAATAATCTCACCTATCAGACCGACCCTCTAGGGCCCCAAATACCCACAGGTGCCTGGGAAATCACCACGGGTGCTGTCGCTTACGATCGGCCCTTAGGACCCACGGTAGTGGGAATAGCTGCGGCCAGTGGTTTACTAACACCGGAACAACTAGAATTTTACAATTCTCTTCCCACTGTCAACGATGGAGATGATGTTGTCGATGACAAGGATGACTTTTTCAAAGATCTGACCGACCAACAGCTAATTCCCTTCGGTTATGACCCCGTGGGATTGCAAGATTCCGGGATTGATGCTACCTTACTCCAAGGTGACTATGTTGCTGCTCACAGTTACGGCTGGACGGAGTTCGCGATCAATCCCATCAGCCAAAACCTGCTAGTCACCACCTACGGGATAGACTCCTACAGCGAAGACCAACTGCTAGCAAATCCTGGGGCCATTGTCGGGCGCGTGCCCGCGATCGTCAGTCAGTTTTAAGTAACCCCCGTGTAGTCGGTCAAGAAACCGGGTTTGGATGGTCAAGGATCTTTTTGTTTATCGGGTCGGGTTGTTCTTCATTAGAAACCCGGTTTCTAGCTTCTACTGCACTCTACTGCTACAGCAAGCAGATCGCCTTGAGAACTTGCAGTAGTTCCCGGGTGCGATCGCCTGCAAAAAAGTCCAGTATTGGCATAAATTGATAAGTAGGCGGATTTCCCTGTTGAATATAAACAAACTGATAGGTACGACCATTAGTAGTCAAGCCCCAAACCGATGCTTGACTTTCGAGGCTTTGGAAAGCATAGGTGAGTAATTGGGACAAACCGGTAAATTCCGCTGCTGCGCTGTTTTTGCTTTCTACGACCAAAATCCACAGAGGGGTATTACTTGCAGTATATTTCTGTTTGTGGGCAGCGACAATATCAAAGCGCCCTGTAATATAGGTATCCTCATCATCAATATAAAGGCGGGCAATATCTTCTTCAATTTTCACCTGGATGGGGGGCCGGTTAAAACCAGCTAACCGCAATAATGGTGCAACCGCTATAACGCGCACCTGTCCTTCCGTGACTTTCCCCTCTCTCCAATAGGCGATCAACTCATTCTGTATGCGATCGAGTTCCTGTTGTTCGCTGTCAGTCAGGGGTTCGATTTTTCCGGAACGGTGGGTTAACAGCGGGGTAAAGGAACCGTTGTATCTGGGTTGAAACCCTAGCAAGCGTTCGACATCTTGTAGAGAAAGCTTGCGAGGTATTGTAGTCATAACATAGGATAGAATTGGTATTAGATATCATTATAGCACCTCTTGTCACTACTACTGGACAGACTCTCGATAGTTAGTCAGACCTTTGTCATCAGCATGGGCTCTGACCAACTCCGATCGTCAGTCAGCCCACGATCGTGATAACATCAATTTATTTACTTGCCAAGAAAAAAGTTATCGTGGTATGATAGAGGAAGATAATCAAATAGGAGTACACAAAACCATGATGACTGGATTAGAAGCATTACAATCTGTCCAATTTGTCACGGTAAAAGGAAAGCGACTAGCTGTCCTGAGTGCAGAAGATTGGGAAGCCATGATAGAATGGTTGGAAAATGTTGAAGATGTGCAAATCGCCCAGAGGGCCTTCGCACAATTGAAAGCAGTAGGAGGTGATCGGGAAAAAGTAGGTTGGTTGAAATGGGACTCTGTGGAAAAGGAGTTAGAGTGAAACACTATACAGTTTACATCACCCCTGAAACATTTCGTGAAATCAAAAACCTTCCATAGAACATAGGACAGCGCGTCAGACAAGCGATTAGAGAATTGGGGCTGAAAATCCTCGCCCGTCTCGCAGTAAAATGCTTAACGTGCCTGACTTTGAAAACGAGTTCTGGCGACTGCGGCTAGATAGTTGGCGGATCTTGTATGCGATTGCAGAAGCGGATCTGGTAGTAGACGTAGTTGCTGTACGTAAACGCCCGCCATATGACTACGGAGACTTGGAGAGACTGATAAAAAAACTTACAGTAGCACCCCTGCCAAGGAGACATTTGACACAAACTATACAATATTAAATTGTCTGTGTCAAGTGATGCAGTAAGCTAATAACAATGAAGAACCATGCCATTAACCATTAACCATTAACCATTAACCATGATAAGCAATGTCAAAATACTTACCATCCCACTATCGGGAAGTTGCGCGCTCGTTAGCGAGAACTTTGGATCGCAGTTCCAAACCTACTGTTCCGGTTCCAGTATCTCCCCCCTGTTCATGCTAGGGGATGCTGTAGAACTCTTAAACTCACTACCAAGTGAGTCGATCGACTGCTGCATGACCAGTCCTCCCTACTGGGGGAAGCGGGAGTACGAAGCCGGAGGAATTGGTCTAGAAAAAGATTTCCAGGATTACATTAATAATTTATGTGCAGTATTTGCAGAAGTCAAGCGAGTATTGAAGTCAACAGGCTCGTTTTGGTTGAATATTGGCGACAGTTACTGTAGTAAGCAGCTTCTGGGTATTCCCTGGCGGGTGGCGATCACCCTCACCGACTCCCAAGGATGGACCCTGAGAAACAGCGCCATCTGGAATAAAGTTAAAGGCGGCCCAGATCGGGCCAAAGATCGACTGCGAAACATCCACGAAAATGTCTTCCATTTCGTTAAATCACCCAAAGGTTACTACTATGATGAGGATGCAATAAGATCCACTCCCAGAAAAGCCAAAGTAGTCAATGGAGCAATTGTATCAGCAACAGGAGTGACAGGTATTCGCTATCACCGTCAAATCGAACTATCTACAGAACTTACAGAAATAGAGAAAGCCAATGCTAGGGCTGCTTTAGATGCCATGCTGGAAGAAATTAAAAATGGCAATTTGGCTGATTTTCGCATGATTATCCGGGGTCAACAGCGAACGACGCACTCCAATTATACCTCAGTTTCGGGACGGGCAAAAGAACTTAAAGAGAAAGGCTTTTACTTTCTTAAGTATCACCCCAAAGGCTCAAAGCCAAGTGACATTTGGGAAATTTTACCAGAAGATAGTCAGAAGCGCAAGGTTCATTTTGCCCCTTACCCCGTCGATCTCTGTAAAATTCCCATATCAGCAACTTGTCCGCCTAAGGGAATAGTTCTCGATCCATTTGCAGGAACTGGTACGACAATGGTAGCAGCGCGACTACAGATGAAAAAATCCATCGGTATTGATATTTGCCGCCGATACCTAGAACTAGCGCAAGAAAGAAGCGAAACAATTTTATGAGCAAAGTTGTTGAATTGTTTGGAATATCAAAGACAGAAGCAAATGTAGACTGGTCAAATGTTGTAGAAGAACAGCATTGTCCCTATCTACAAAAACGCTGCATTAAAATTCGCAAGAGTCAACCCGAAGTTTCTATAGGCACCTGTACGGTAATGTATGGGAAGCAAAAAGTTTCCACAATCATCTGTCCTCATCGCCTGCTGGAACGAAAGCAAATATTTACAGACTGTCTGCACTTGTTAACCACGCATCAACCTGGAAATGAATTGCACGTTGTGACTGAAGTCTCACTCCCAGGAGGCAACGTAGATTACTTTCTATTGTCAGTCAATCAAAGCAAAGTAAGAGATTTTGTAGGAATTGAATTGCAGGCCCTGGATACGACTGGAACCGTTTGGCAAGAACGCAAACGATTGCTTGAGGATCTTGGCGTTGAAGCAAATGCAGGTGATAATGAGTCTCGCAAATCTTTTGGAATTAACTGGAAGATGACAGCAAAGACAAGCCTAGTTCAGTTACATCATAAAATAGATACTTTTGAAAAGTTACAGAAAAAGTTGGTATTGGTGGTTCAAGACTGCTTTCTTAGCTATATGCAGCGCCAGTTTAATTTTGCCCATGTAAACCAAGCTATAATCCGAGACTCAATGCACATTCACTCTTATCAGATGGTGATGCAAGCAGAGCACTCCTACAAGCTAACTTTAGAGGAACGCCTCAGTACTGATGCAGCGGGAATCGCTAAATGTCTAGAACTGCAAGCTGAAGCAAATGTTGAACTCGAACAGATAATCCAGGTTCTGGAATCAAAAATTTTAGGAGCTACTCTCTTCACACTTGTCTGATATCAATTTGTAGGTTCTCGTATTTGGAATAAAAGAATATGATTGACAGAGTTCGCGCAATGGCGATCCAATTCTCAATTAACCATTGTTCAATTTCCTGTGTTAATTTCTCTGATAGCGCATACCAGGCAGTTGGGACACCAAACCCAACAACTCTAACTGCAACAACGCACTAGAAACAGAACTAGCATCCATGACAGCTTGCTCGACAATTAAATCAAACAATATCGCTTCTGACGGTACAGCCTCCAACACCTTTGCCAGGTCTGGCGCTAAATCGGGTACAGTCGGTGAAGAGGACGCAGGCGCAAACAACTCCAACTGTTCGGCCTTCTGTTCCCTCTGAGAGACTGGTGCAGCATCCAGTTGGGGAATAGCACCCAACATTTCCAGCAGATAACCTTCACTAATAATCAATTGGGCCCCCTTACTCAGTAGCCCCAAACAACCCTGAGACTTCAGATCGTCCAGACGCCCAGGCAAAACATAGACATCTCGCCCAAAATCATTGGCCAAGCGGGCGCTAATCAATGCACCCGAATTCACAGGCGCTTCCATGATCAGCACAGCACGACATAAACCTACAATAATCCGATTACGTTGGGGAAAGTGAGCCCGATCGGGTTGAGTACCTGCCGGATACTCACTTACCATCAACCCCTGCTGGAGAATTTGTTCATAAAGCTGTTTATTTCGAGGCGGATAAATCATATCCACCCCCGTGCCAAAGACCGCGATCGTCCGTCCGCTGGCTTCCAGACAGCCCCGATGGGCTTCACTATCAATACCCTGTGCCATGCCAGAGACGATCGTAAAACCCTGCTGGGCAAGAGTGCTACTAATTCTGCGAGTCCAGCGTTTACCATAGTCAGTCGGTTCCCGCGTCCCGACGATCGCCACTGCTGGTGTCATGCCTTGATTTTCCTCTCGTCGCACCACCCCCCGGTAATACAGCAGGGTCGGAGGATTAGGAATTTCCCGCAGCAGGCGAGGATAGTCAGCATCAGCAGGAGTCCAAAAATGAGGATTTTTCCGTAAATGCGCTTCGGCGAGTTTTTCCGGGTCGATCGCCTTTCGGGCCGCCAACACCGTTGCCACCGTCTTAGGGCCAAACCCCTCCACTTGCCCCAAAGCCTCAGCATCCGCATGCCAAGCAGCTGCCAGGGTGCCAAAATGCTGTTGCAGACGCAATAGCAGAATCGGTCCAATGCCCTTAACCTGCGACCAGGCCAACCAAAATGCACCTTCTGCCATTTGCTAATTATTCGTGTTCATTGTCAACAGGTTGCCCTTGTCTCCCCCGGTCAGACAGCCACCGTTCCCGTGGCTCCGACGGAGCGGTGGGTTCTGTCACTTGACAGACTCGATCAATATTCAATCATGTCTGTCAAGTGACAGGAGGATGACACTCTTGCATCTGTAATGGTATACTAAGTGAATTAAACCATGAAAAATTCGCTTATGCGGGACTTGAGAATTTTCTCAGGCAAAAAACGGCTTCTTAGCTGACTGGGTGGGGGATTTAGGTCGAACGTGCTCTTGGGAGCTTAAACCCAGAGCCTGCGGAGTTCCAGACCTGATCGACTTAAAAGTGCCTCTGTGAAAAGGTTTGATACCAATTGACGCCTATTTTTTCGCAAAGTCCCGATAGCCATCCTGGGCGACTTGCCGCTCGCCAAAAATGCAAATAGCTTCTTGTTAATGGTCAAATGTAAATTATTTGTTTTGATTTGCACTTTAGCCTTCGGCGTCTCCTGGGTAGTGCGAGTACAAAGCGAGCGGTCTCCTCTTTTGTGCGAATATGATGTCCCCCGGGTTTCGCCGTGCATTCGGGGGACATCAAGCTTCCAGGAGACACCTCCCAGGAGACGCCAACAAAACTATCATCAATCATGTAGTGGAAGTAGGACGATGAGCCAAATTAGCGTTGTCTTGATTGAAGATCATGACCTGACTCGCGTGGGTCTGCGGACAGCATTTCATCAGCGGCGCGAGGTAAAAGTAATAGGCGAAGCAGCTAATGGCAAGGAAGGTCTGAAGTTGGTGACCGACATTAAGCCAGATATCGCTATAGTCGATATCGGTTTGCCAGACATAGATGGAATAGAGCTGACTCGCTGGCTGAAGAAGAACAGGTCAGCATCAAGAGAGTCCAAACAAAAAGTCTTGATTTTAACCATGCAGGACAATGATGAGACGGTGCTAGCAGCATTTGCAGCCGGTGCAGACTCGTACTGTATGAAGGATGTCAACCTAGAAAAGTTGATCGAGGCCCTAATCGTTACCCAAGAAGGCAACAATTGGGTGGACCCGACGATCGCCAGGATAGTGCTACAGCAAGCACGCAACAATTCGACAAGTGGACGTTCAGCAGGGTTCGGTGGTGCAGCACGGCCAAAAGCTATTCAGGTGAGTTTGAAACCAGAATATGGCCCGCGGCGGCAAACATCCTCCCTGACAGAAAGGGAATTGCAAGTGCTAGAACTAATTGTGGCAGGATGCAGTAATGCCGCGATCGCCGAAAGGCTGTATATTACTGTAGGGACAGTCAAAACCCACGTCCGGAATATTCTCAACAAGCTCTGTGCTGATGACCGCACCCAAGCAGCGGTGCGGGCTCTACGCCGTGGCTTAGTAGGATGACCAGTCGATGTTTCCTGGGTAGTGCGAATACGATGTCTTCTGGGTAGTGCGACTAGACACGCGAGCGGTCTCCTCTTTTGTGCAAATATGATGTCCCCCGGGTTTCGCCGTGCGTCCGGGGGACATCAAGCTCCCAGGAGACCGCTCGCCCTGTCAGAAGACATCGAGCGACCAGGAAACATCGAATGTGTCTCCTGGGTAGTGCGGGGGCATCGTCGCACACCATCGGGAAGGCGACAAACCAATTTCGCCAGATGGCTCAGTTAAGATATAACCTGTAAACTGATATCAGCTTCGATGTCTCTGCCAGAGATCTTGTCCCAGGGGACATGGCTGCGCTCCCGCAAGGGATACGGCACACAGGAGACATCGATTGGGCATTGTCAATCGCTAGCGCTCCTGGGTCGCACGATGGATCTGCTGCGCGATCGGCGGGGAAAGGAGAATATAAATAGACTTACACTCAAGCCATTGGCGTTAAATTAACATTAAGTGGAGTACGGCATGAGTCAGGGATCTGGGCGCAAACTCAAATTGATGGTGGTTGACGACGAGCGCGACAACCTGGATTTGCTGTACCGGACGTTTAGAAAAGAGTTTCAAGTCCACAGAGCAGACAGTGGCATCAAGGCTTTGGAGGTCCTAGAACAGCAAGGAGAAATGGCGATCATAATTTCCGACCAGCGGATGCCGGAAATGAATGGTACCGAATTTTTGGAAAAGACGGTCGAACAGTTTCCCGATACGATCCGGATTCTCCTAACAGCCTACACTGATGTGGAAGACTTGGTAGATGCGATTAACGCCGGTAAGGTTTTTAAGTATATAGTCAAACCTTGGACCCTCACTGACCTGAAAGCAGTGGTGGAACAGGCGGCTGAAACCTACAAGGTAATCAAGAAAAGAACGAACGAATTGGTACGCTCGCTGCGGCGGAGTCCCTCATGAATGGGGTGATGAGTGCGATCAGGGAATCCCTGGACTATGGTAGTATGCTGCAAACGATCGTGGAGACGATCGGCTCGAACTTTGATGCTAGCTATGCTCAGCTGCGACCAGTAGAGGAAAACAACCTGACCCCGGAAGATTTCTCCTATCAGGCACCGGACGAGGAGGCTAACCCAAACCAGAATAGTACCTCCTTGAGCAATGAGCTGGTACAAGAAGTCCTAGAAACCGGTCAGACAAAAGTCAGGAACTCCCAAGATAAGAAAAACCCCTATCAACAACTAATAGTGCCCCTTACCTACCAGAAGGATGTTCTCGCTATTCTCAGTCTGTACCAATACGGCGATCGTAGTCCCTGGGAAAAGGAAGATATCCAGCTGATAGAAAATCTGGTGGGACAAGCAGCTCTGGCCCTTTCACAAGCTAAACTATACCAGCAGGCCACGGAGTTAGCCCAACAGTTACGCTTGGAGCTAGAAGTGGCTCGCAAAATCCAGATGGGTCTGTTGCGCCAGAGTTGGTCCGAAATTGAAGGTGTCAAGGTGCAAGCCTGCTGTTATCCTGCTAGAGAAGTGGGAGGTGATTTCTTTGAGGTCTATGTACAACCCCAAGGCGATCTTTGGGTGGCGGTGGGCGATGTCTCCGGCAAAGGGGTGCCTGCTGCTCTGTTTATGGCCAGCGCAATTTCGGTTCTGCGACGAGAACTCTCTCAAGAAGGCTCCCTGGAACCGGATGTGGTGATGGGGAACCTCAACAGTTCTCTGATCGAAGACCTCGCTAGCAATAACCGCTTCATTACTATGGCTTTGGCCCGTTACAGGCCCTCAACTGGCGAGCTAGTATACACCAGTGCGGGGCATGTTTACCCGATCGTCTGGTCTCACAAAACTGTGATAGAACAGTTAGCGTCTCCTGAAGGTAAAGTTACCATAGAGCCTAACTTACTGAAGGCTCGGGGCATCCCAGTGGGAATTCTGCCAGTATGGAAAGGAAAAGCTGGGCAAGTCCAACTTAATCCAGGAGACGTTTTGCTGCTGATTAGCGACGGGATCACCGAAGCAAAAGACCCCGCTCATCTTGATGATGGCAGGATGCTGAACGAGGATGGTCTGTGGCGGCTGCTAACTAAGCAGGATGGACATCTGAGCCTGACAACTTTATTAGACAGTGTTCGGGCAAATAATACTGTTCAGGAAGACGACCAAACCATACTCTCTTTGGAGGTTCTGTAGTTAATGAGAACTGAGCTTAATGTCCCAAGCGACTTAAGGTTTTTGAATATTGTAGAATCCTGGCTACTAGGTTGTTTGGAAGTTGAGCTAGGAGAATCGGTCGATTGGGCTCGGCAATCGAATCGGTTACGCTTGGCTTTAGTAGAAGCATACTCGAATGTGGTGCGTCACGCCCACAAAGAACAACAGGAGTTGCCAGTGCAGATGTGTTTAGAACTAAAAAGCCGCGATATTGCTTTGGAAGTTTGGGACCACGGTCAAGGATACGACTTGGCTACCTATCTGCCACCGGACCCAAAACAGAAGCAAGAAGGTGGCTATGGCTGGCTGATCATGAATCGTCTAATGGATCGGGTGGAGTACCGGTTACAGATAGATGGTCGCAACTGCCTGAAGTTGGAAGCAAGTTTACCAGAGGTCACCAAGTAGTTCAGCAAAATATATTTTTAATACTAACAGAGACGCTATTAGGCGTCTCTAACAGGCGGGACAAGTCTACGAAATAAAAAATGGATGTTTCTCTGAGCAGCTCTCAGGTAAAGCAAAAAGCGCTAGAATTGGGCTTCCATAAGGTGGGCATAGCGGCTATAGATGCTAAAACTGTCAGTAAAGCAGTTGAACGTTTACAGGCATGGCTAGGAAATGGCTACCAGGCGGATATGGAATGGATGGCAAACCCTAAGCGTCAAGATATCCGTCAGGTAATGCCTTCAGTTCAGTCTATTATTACGGTAGCTCTCAATTACTATACTGCTCATCAGCGTCCTGAAGGGAGTCAGTACGGAAAAATCTCTCGCTATGGGTGGGGACGGGACTATCATCGGGTGATGGACAAAAAGCTGAAACTGTTAGCAAACTGGCTGCGATCGCACTCTTGTGGAGTGGAAGTGCGTTACTATGCTGATACGGGACCTGTTCAGGATAAGGTATGGACCCAGGCGGCGGGGATTGGCTGGATTGCCAAGAATGGTAATGTAATTACGCGGGAGTATGGGTCTTGGGTATTTTTGGGAGAAGTGTTGACGAATATAGTTTTAACCCCAGATGGGCCCCATACTGAACATTGTGGCACTTGTACTCGCTGTATAGACGCTTGTCCTACGGGGGCGATCGCCCAGCCCTTTGTAGTAGACGCTAATCGCTGTATTGCCTATCATACGATCGAGAATCGTGCCGACAGTTTACCCCTAGCGATCGGGTCTCATCTAGAGGGTTGGGTTGCGGGTTGCGACATTTGCCAAGATGTCTGTCCCTGGAATCAGCGGTTTGCCAAAGAAACCGACATTACTGAGTTTGTGCGATTCGTTCTAGCCTAACGTGGTCAAACACGGAACGCTAGCCCGGTTTCATTAGCCGGGAACTCTGACCGCATGGGGGTTAAATTCCCCTCCCCCCAGGTACGGGGGTGACACCGGTCCTCGGTGCTACGAAGCGACATCATCGTGGTGCTAAGCGAGGACTCAAATGTAGGATAACTGGCAGCCTAAGCCGGTGACGCCGCTAGGAAAGATATCCAAGGTTAGAGCAGGCAAACATGTGCAAGCCTCGTTATAAGGAACCAGCGAAATAAGGCTATATGCGCTGGCCTAAAAAGGAAATGGTAGCTAGTATTAGTTTTAGACTCTGGCTAATATAGTACTCAAATAGCTCCCGGGGTATAGTGTGGACCTAAAGGTATTGCGAAATGTTGTTAGGGAACGAAGTAACCTCTCGTGTGCTGTCCATCAGGACAAGTTAGATGTTAAGCGCAAGCCACGGGGGGAGGGATGGCCCAAGAAGCGAATGCCCGGGGTAATTCCTGGGATAACATCTACAGTAATGTAGATGATGCTGGGTAGCCAGCGCTGACGTGGGTCGGTGATACTAGGAAGCTGCTGGAATGAGTAATCCTAAAAAGCCACGGAACTAATCCGAAACGCAAGTGGAGGATAAGGTATGGATAACTGGTAAAACTGACTTGAAAATGGTGATACTAACGGTTATCAGAACAACCACTCGCTAAACCAGGAAAGGGAAGAAAAGACAGGCGGCAAGGGCTAACGGAAGTAATTCCTATTAAGTCTACCTATGAAAAGGGCCTAGTACCCAGTAGCCGGATGCGGTGAAAATCGCAAGTCCGGTTCCTCAAGGGAGGGTCGGGAAGCGATTCCCGGCTCGACCCCATCCAACCCCTATCCCGAGAATCTGACTCCCAAGTTGAGCGAATTGGCAGAAATTTCTGATGCGGAGTAGAACCGGCGATTTCCCGCTTCGGCCCTGCGGCGGATTAAACCAGAGATGCTGCGGCGAAATGCTCGTGCTAACCTGGAAGCAGATGCGCTCGTTGAATAAATGATGGTAATTATTTTTGATTTTGATGGTACTCTGGCTGATACGCTAGATGCGATCGTCTCTATTACTAATCGCTTATCTGGGTAATTTGGATATCAACCTGCTAGTCCTGAAGAGGTGATTAAACTAAAAAATTTAAGTTCGAGAAAAGTTCTTCAGCAGTCTGGTATTTCTCTGTGGAAGTTACCTTTTTTGCTCAAAAGGGTGAGAACAGATTTCAATCATCACATGGATGAATTAAAACCAGTTCCCGGAATTAAAGCAGCCTTGAGGGAATTAAAACAGCGCGGTTATCAGCTGGGGATTCTCACTTCTAATGCTCGGGAAAATGTGCAGCTGTTTGCCAAGCTTCATGGTTTAGATCCTCTGTTTGATTTTATTCACAATGAATCTGTTTGAAAAAGGGCGGGCGATCGAACATTTGTTAAGTCAGTTAAGATGCGATCGCCAGGAGGTAATTTATGTGGGAGATGAAACCAGAGATATAGAGGCGGCCAAAAAAACCAAGATTAGGGCAATCTCCGTCAGTTGGGGTTTTAATTCTCCAGAAATATTGGCCGCGCACAACCCAGATTTTTTGATCCATCAACCCAGAGAATTGATTGCAGTGATTGAAAATTGCTAATGGAAAATAAAGCATAAGTTATATCCCACTTTCCGCACGACAAGTTGTAACATGCTAAGTAATACATAATTGCTTGGTTAGATTACTATTGCATTACTTTTTGTGATCCGTACTATATCTGATAATTTAGGAAACAATACGTATATTTATTTATACGGATATGAACTTTTCGGTTCGTAAAATCACAAGCTGTTTGTCATCATTTCGTCAAATTTGTCCGTGCGGAATGTAGGTTATATCAGATCCGGAAAATTGCCCTAAAATAAAGAAGCAGTGAAATAACCTATTCGTGGGTTTGAGACCATGCCTCGACGTATTAAACTAGAACCCCACTTGACTCCTGAAGAACTGGAAAGGGGCTATCGGAGCGCCAAAAGCGGAATCCTGCGCAGTCACTACCACATAATTTGGTTGTTAAGCCAAGGTAAAACAACTCTGGAAGTATCGGAAATCACTAGGAAAATCAAGGGCGCAAACCCCTGCGTAAATGTTGTGCAACAAGCTCAACTCTGGCAAGCTCTACAAGATCAACCTGCGGATGGAGACTTGTGGGATGGTCTGAAAGTGGCCCAATGGATGAGTGATATCATGTCCGATTAAATGCCCATAATAAAAATTTTATCATCCTCGGGTGCTGTTGGGTTTCGCTAGCGTTTGTAGCCGTGTGCTCTACCCAACAAACGCAAGAGATCTTTTTTATTACGGTTAATCATCCGGACTTGATATTAATCGCTGCATACCCCCCCCTCGCAATGACAAATAAGATGCTTAACCCAGAAGTATTGCCATTACTCTCCAGTAATTGACAAGCCCTCAACCCAGATTCGGGGACAGACTCCTGATCGAGTAACTTGGGGTTCTTTCTCTACAAAAACAATGGATTTTAGCAACTCCCAAATATCTCCAGCAACGGTAGCGGAATCAACACTTGTCTTTTGCCAGGCGTCCATCAGCCAACCATCAAAGGGCAAGGAAAAGGATCCTTGTAAAGGTTGTACTCCTGCATGGAGAGCTTGAAGTTCATCGATGAAAATCACGTTTTTCGCTTCCGCAAGATTGTATTCTTGTTCAGCGGTAACTCCTGGAAACACGTGATAAAAATTTGGGCTTACTGTTACTTTAGCACCAATATTAGCGTGACCAGTGGGTTGAGAATTCAGCCGTTTCGCAGTCCCAGCACTGTGCAGGAAGTTAGTCAAAACCCCTTCGGTAATTATGGGGACTCGGCGGGTTGGCGTTCCTTCTCCATCAAAGGCGATCTCGGCCACGTTGTCTGGATGCAGGGCGTCGTCGCAGAGGGAAAGCAAGGGAGAAGCAATTTGAGTTCCCAAAGACTCGGGAGTAGAGAGACTTTGCTTGTCGAGAATATTCTGAGCATTGAAGATATTGGAAAAAGCATTCAGCAAACTGATGAATGCTTCGGCGGAGAAAACCACCAGATATTTACCCGACTTGACCTTTTCATAGTTCAAGTGACTGATAGTTTTTTCTGCCGCCTCTTGCAGACAACCCTTGACATCTAAATTATCCAGGGAATGGCTGATTCTGAAAGCACCGGCACCGCGAGGCTTTTTCCCGGGCTGTTCAGTTTTGCTGTAAAGGAAAATCGAGCTGTAGGAGTTACCTTCAGCCCTGGCTGCACCGTCGCTGTTCAGATAAAATCGGTCAATATCTTCTTGAGCTAATCCATTGTAAGGCACACTGGCGATCGCCTCTGATGCGGACAGTAATTCTTTTTCTGCGCTTATCAATTGCGAAAGTAACCGATCGGCAGGCGCTGGGGGGGTTTTCCGATCGGCAGTTGCCAGAGTTGTCGTGGCCTCTGGACTAAAATCAGGAACATGTTCCTTAACACCGAAGAAACTCGCCTCATAAGCGGTTTTTAATGCCAATTCCACACCCTCTGGGTCAACATCTGTGGTGCTAGTCACCCCCATTGTGTTATCCTCGTTCCAGACCCGGACCGTCACGCTCGATCGCTGGGATGCTTTCACCTGTTTGGGTTCCCCTTCATATATTTGCACGCTCGTTTCATCCACAGAGGAGCCAAATATATCATATTTCTTGATGCCGAGTTTCTCTGCACTTTCTTTGGCCGAACTTGTAACTTCCTTAATGTTTGGCATAACCTATCTCCCTTTTCTGCTAATTGCTAATCGCTAATTGCTAATCCCTGATCATAATCGTAGGTTGGATTGAGGCACGAAACCCAACCTACCAACCTACTGGTCACTGGTCACTGCTCACTGACACTAGCGTCCGCCAACAGTAATCGAATCCACCTTCAGATGAGGCTGTCCCACTGTTACGTAGATACTACCACTAACGGAGCCACAGAAACCAGGTGCTAGTCCCAAATCTTGGGAACTCATAGAAATCTTGTTCATGATTTCGCTAGCTTCGCCAATCAATGTAGCACCCTTCAGCGGCTTGGTAATTTTGCCCTTTTCAATCAGGTAGGCTTCATCTACAGCAAAGTTAAACTCACCTGTAGCCCCCACACTGCCGCCGCCCATTTTTTTACAATAAATGCCTTTGTCGATCGAGGCAAATAGGTCATCAATGGAGTCGTCTCCGGGGGCGATGTAGGTATTCCGCATCCGCGAAGCTGCCGCAAAGGTATAGCTTTGCCGCCGTCCACTTCCAGTGCGGGGATGTCCAGTGCGCATGGAACCGGCCCGGTCAGCAATAAAATTTTTCAGGATGCCCTTTTCAATCAACAGGGTTTTTTGAGCGGGCATCCCTTCATCATCCATGTCGATCGTCCCGAAAGCATTGCCCGATCGCCCTTCATCCCAGGCCGTCAGATTTTCGTGAGCAATTTTTTCGCCTTTTTTATCAATGAAGGGAGTAGTTTTCTTTTCGATCTGAGTCGTTTCCAGCAGGTGTCCGCAGGCTTCGTGGAAGATTACGCCGCCAAACTTATTCGCCATGATAATGGGATAAGTTCCCGACTCCACGTAATCAGCGTAGAGCATTTTCCCGGCCGCTTCTGCTACTTCCGAGGCCGTAGTTTCATAGTCCCAGGTTTTCAAGAAATCTGCTTGACTGGTGCTGCCAACCCGTTTGTTGATCGCGGAGCGATGGCTACCATCAGCGCACAACAGATTATAACCCACAGATTGAGTCAGGCGGATGTCCCGGGCGAAAGTGCCATCACTGGCAGCAACTAGGACCTCTTGCCAATCTCGGAAATAGATCGATCGCTTCGACTGTACGTGACTAGCTTTCTGAGCCAGTTTAGCATTAGCGTCCAGCAGCACCTCTGACATTTCCCGCATCGAGCTACATTCAGACAGCAATACTTCCTTACCTTTGGTGGTAGCATAGTCTCTGAGGGGTTCCAGGGTAACTTCCGGGATGTAGGAATTGGCAAGAGACAATTGCAGTCCCAGGATGGAGAGACCTTTTTCCAAAGCAGCTTTCAGTCCCGCAAATGTCAAGTCGTTGGTGCTGACATAGCAGTCCGCTTTGCCGCGAAATACTCTCACCCCAGCGCCAGTTGACAGGCGGGGGGATATACTGGTGATCGCGTCGTCTTCTGCCAGACAGCTAATATAGTTTACCCGTTCTAGGAAGAATTCGATCAAATCCGCCCCTGTGGCCCGTCCCCATCCCAGCAGGGTGGAAATCATTGCCTCCCACGAAGCGTCGAAGCGATTTTTGGTCGAACTGTACTCACGGGCCGACAGTTCTTGGGATTGAGGTGCTGTAATTACTAGATTCATACGATCTCTGCTACTGTACTCTCCGATTATACTTAATTTCCCTCACTTTATTTATTTTAACCAATTTCTGTCACATCTGACATCTTGCCTCGATGTCTTCTGGGTAGTGCGGGTAGCGATCCCAGAAGATATCGAAACCCGACAGCTTGCCCGATCGCGCAGCGTGGCGCAGCCATGCGCCCGTGAGTTGCAGGCGAGCACCTTCTATAATACAACATCTCCTACCGTAATCCTCTGACCCTAACGCCTCGATCGCCAAGTTTGGGCGGTTAACAAGTCTACCTGTGCTACATTGGGGAAGAGAACATCTGGGGGCGATCGCAATTAATTCCCTACTTCTTCTATCAGGATATTTTTGTATAAAAACATTCCTGATGGTGGAAAACGTTTTCATTGGAGTTCGTCCTTTCCGTAATATTCTCATAAGGAAGGTGGCAAGAATTAGAAGTATACTGATAATATAGTCGATCTTCAATGGTTTATCGATCAGGTGCGGGCACTACTCCCGGAAGATTAACAGAGGATATCCGCACTCCCCCATGAGTCTAGCCCTTGAACCCACATGTTGATAGCTGATGTTTGGCGATCTGCGGACGGCGCGATCGCGATTCTCAATTCTCAATTTTCGATGCTCCATTCTCAATTTTCAATTTTTCTGAATCAGCTAAAACTCCATTTAGGAATATATCAGCAAGCACTTCCGCCATTTCCTTCATGTCTTGGGGAGAAGAGTTCGGTTCCACAAGGGTATTTTGGCTGAACCCAGCGATCGTAAACATGCCCAAAAATACCTGAGCCACAATTCTCGGGTTCATGGGGCGGTAGATCCCCCGATCGATTCCCGTTTGGATGAAAGCTTCCGTCACATCCGTCATTTTCACGATCACTTCCGACTGGATGCGATCGCGCAAATCCGGGTGAAACTGCGCTTCCATAAAGCAGATCCTGAGTATATCGTTATTTTTCTGCATATTCACCATCCGCCGACGCATCATTTGAGCCACAGCCCGATAGCTTGCCATCTCACTCAAGTCTGTCAGTAGATCCGTCAGAATTTCAATCCAGCCAGCGCTAGCAATTTCAATTAAAATTGCTTTTTTACTGTCAAAATGCCTAAATATGGTTCCTTCAGCCACACCAGCTGCTTGTGCCAAATCCCGGGTGGTGGTCCCGTCATATCCCTTATGGGCAAACAACCGCTGCGCCGCTTGTAAGATGCGGGTTCGCGTCTGAGCTTCTGGTTGGGGAGGACGACTGGCAATTCGCATGACTAAATCAGGTCTTATTTGACATAATATTTGTAGCCCTATTTGGGAACACACAAGCAGTCGCTCTCCATTTCTTTACATTCTTTTACATAATTTCATCTAACTTAGCTTATCGTGTTGATGGGAATGGAGATCGCAAACTCTGTTCCCTGGCCAGGTACTGAATTACAGCTTAACTTTCCGCAGTGTTTTTCTACCACGATCGAGTAGCTAATAATTAAACTAAGCCAGTCCGTCACCGGACCGACTCGTTTTCAAAACCGGACGTGAGATTTTCACCTCATCCGGCTCCTCAGTAACGCCATCCTTGTCATGGACACGGCAACTACCGTCACTGGCAGTCTTGATATCGTGGCAATGTTTGTGTAGCAGTTGTAGGTTGTCCCACTGGTCCTTACCACCTAATGAGAGTGGCTTGATGTGGTCTACTTCCCATCTGTCGTTATCCTTAAACGTTAGTCCGTATTGTTGACATTTCCCCTTTTGCCTTTTCAGTAGCATAGCTACTCGGTTACTTAATTCCGGGTTTTTGCCTAGTCTTGTGCTCCAATATGTGAGGTTCCCGTCGTATGGGCTAGCTCTTCCTTTCACTTTAATGTGTCTCACTATCCCTACACTTGCGTGTCGATTTAGTGTTACCTCCCTTTTATCTTCACACCGGAATCGCCATTGTCCATCTTGGTCCACTGACCAGTATTTTTGGGCTATCCAATGCTTTGACTTGTTGGCGTGTCTTCTCTTTGCCCAATCCTACAGGATTTTCCATAGGTAATCGTCCATGTCCGAGTAAACTTCTTTGCTTACTCCTGTCCTGAAGTAGTTTGCCCATCCTCGTATTATCGGGTTGAGTTTGCTAATCAGGGCGTCTTGTGGAGCTGCTCTGTAACTGTTTACTATCTCTTTTAACCTTTCTTTGTGCTTACCTGTGGATTTATTACTGGGTTTGATGAGGGTCTTGTAACCTAGGGGTTTTCCATGTCCGTTCTTGCTGCTTCTATTCTTACTAATCTCATATTGCCTTACGTTGAACCCCAAGAAGTCGAATCCTGGTTCTTCTCCCTCTAGCGTATGAGCTATTTTTGTCTTTTCCGGCTTCAATTCTAGTCCAACCCCTTTCTGCCACTCTGCTATGACCACTTGCGCCTCTTCTATCTTCTTTCTATCCTCATGCATTACCACAAGGTCATCGGCGTATCTGACCACTGTCAGCTTCTCCTTCTCTCTTTGTGTTTTTACAAGTTCCATCACAGCCTCCTCTAGCCCATGTAGAGCTATGTTTGCCAGTAACGGTGATATGACTCCTCCCGTACCCTCTTTGGTTGCATACCATTCTTTCTTGTCTATCACCCCGGCTTTTAACCATGCCCGTATTTGTTTACGGATTGGTGAAGTCGTATTCAGTTTTTCTATCAGCGCTTTATGGTCAATCTTATCAAAGCATTTTGCAATGTCAGCATCTAATACCCATTTGGGTTTGTACCTAATGCTGTTGAATATTGCTTCGATTGCATCGTGGCATCCTCTTCCAGGTCTGAATCCGTAGGAGTTACCTTCCATATACGCTTCCCATTCAGGATAACTGCGCAATTTTCAGTAACCCCTGTGTCGCTCGGTCGTGCATTGTAGGTATTCCTAATGGACGTTTTTCGTCTCTCCCTGGCTTGGGTATCCACACTCGTCGCGCGGGCCGAGCTTGGCTGGAGATTTCTATTTGTCCTACCAGTTCTAGTCGTTGCTTTGGGGTTAGTGATTTCACACCATCCACACCTGCCGTTTTCTTTCCCTGGTTGTCTTGTGTTACCTGCCGTACCGCTAGACTTTTGGCAGCCCGGGATTTTACCAGCATCATCTGTAAGTTGTCAGGGCTAATGAAACCCTGCTATCTGGGACAGCTTTTGAATTGTGTCAAGTCGGTTTAATCTAAACGAATCGCACCCCAGATATCCTCTGGATGAATTGGATGGGGTCGAGCCGGGAATCGCTTCCCGACCCTCCCTTGAGGAACCGGACTTGCGATTTTCACCGCATCCGGCTACTGGGTACTAGGCCCTTTTCATAGGTAGACTTAATAGGAATTACTTCCGTTAGCCCTTGCCGCCTGTCTTTTCTTCCCTTTCCTGGTTTAGCGAGTGGTTGTTCTGATAACCGTTAGTATCACCATTTTCAAGTCAGTTTTACCAGCTATCCATACCTTATCCTCCACTTGCGTTTCGGATTAGTTCCGTGGCTTTTTAGGATTACTCATTCCAGCAGCTTCCTAGTATCACCGACCCACGTCAGCGCTGGCTACCCAGCATCATCTACATTACTGTAGATGTTATCCCAGGAATTACCCCGGGCATTCGCTTCTTGGGCCATCCCTCCCCCCGTGGCTTGCGCTTAACATCTAACTTGTCCTGATGGACAGCACACGAGAGGTTACTTCGTTCCCTAACAACATTTCGCGATACCTTTAGGTCCACACTATACCCCGGGAGCTATTTGAGTACTATATTAGCCAGAGTCTAAAACTAATACTAGCTACCATTTCCTTTTTAGGCCAGCGCATATAGCCTTATTTCGCTGGTTCCTTATAACGAGGCTTGCACATGTTTGCCTGCTCTAACCTTGGATATCTTTCCTAGCGGCGTCACCGGCTTAGGCTGCCAGTTATCCTACATTTGAGTCCTCGCTTAGCACCACGATGATGTCGCTTCGTAGCACCGAGGACCGGTGTCACCTCCGTACCTGGGGGGAGGGGAATTTAACCCCCATGCGGTCAGAGTTCCCGGCTAATGAAACCGGGCTAGCGTTCCGTGTTTGACCACGTTAGGCTAGAACGAATCGCACATCCTCAATAGAAGATTAGCATCGGCTTGAATCGCCTCTGCGGACACCTCCAGTAATTCACTGCAACGATTACTCAGGAACGGCCAAGCCAAACGGCCATCGTCGCGCCGCAGAATTTGGCAGATCGCCATAGCCGATCCTCTAGCAAGGATTCGGTCCAGTCTGGCCTCACTTTCGACCTTCACCGCAGGCGTGGCGCAGCCATGCTTGTTTGGTGTCGAATTGCTTAAATCTCGCATTATTGGGTATATCTACTCATTTTACTCCCGTCGAGCGCGAAAAATCCCAGACCCGTCATCAATGTCTCTATCGAAACTTGACATACCGTAATATAAAGTATTATCACCCATATCAAGTGATACTGCACCGGACTGCGATTGGATGGTGGTCCCTTAAAACTTGTCGAGCATCCATTCAGAAGCCCGCGCTCCCAATTCTATGGGAATGCTGACCACTTTACCCAGTCGGGGGCGATCGCGGGTGTTTTCAATGTACGACTTGATCTGTTCGTCAGCGCCCCAGTCATGCAGGCACAGAGCAATCTGATTGAGATGGGATCTATACTCTGCCTCCTCTAGCGGGAAAGACGCCTGTTCCAGATATTTCCACATCACCTGCACAAATATCTTGCCCTGAGTCCGCCGCAGCTTCAGGTCGTAAGAGCGTCCCCATTTGTTCAACAATAACTGATGTAAGTCTGCTCCTGTCATACCATTTTATATTTTAGATTGCAATCTAGTCCGATATCTCTGCTCCTTGCTCTTATCCCAGGGGACATGGACGGCATACAGGAGACATCGGCGAGTGATTATCGGGATTGTCACCTGTAGCATTTTTTTTATGTATGGTATCATAGCACTCCTCCTTGGGTCTTTTGTTTACATTTATTCATGAAAAATATCTGCGAGCAGTTAAAAAAATGTAATAATACTCTCAGAAAGATGAGAAACTGCCTCGATCGGCTTGCGGTGGCTGTGTCCCCCGAGAGCGCCTTAAGCACGTTCCCAGGCTTCTTCAATGTACTTCGGGCGCACTATTCATACTGCCCGGAGTACATCGCCGTGGGAACGAGGGGGCTGTGTCCCTTGACAGGGCAGGGGGGACACAGGAGCGGAGTCGAACCGCAATCTTGTCAGCATATACTCGGTGTCTCCTATGAATGTGCTCCTAGGGGTCGGGAGACACCGAAGTCCCTGGTGCCTGCCTCCGATATCTCCTATTGTGCTCTTGTCCCAGGGGACATACGGCACACAGGAGACATCGTAGTAAGGTAGGTGGAGGTCACTTTTGTCTATAGACAGATAAATTAACAATATCTCAAGCAGAGGTCATGACACAAATTTCAGGCTCAGCGGATGTCCCGGATATGGGACGTCGTCAATTCATGAATCTTCTGACCTTTGGTGCGGTCACGGGCACGGCCCTAGGAGCACTATATCCGGTTGTCAAGTATTTTATCCCACCCTCTAGTGGTGGTGCAGGCGGTGGGGTCACAGCGAAGGACTCTCTGGGGAATGACGTGATCGTCAGTGAGTTTTTGTCCAATCATAATTCAGGGGAACGGGCCCTAGCTCAGGGGCTGAAGGGGGATCCGACCTACCTGATAGTAAAGAAAGACGAAACCCTGGCAGAGTATGGCTTAAACGCTGTTTGTACTCACTTGGGCTGTGTGGTTCCCTGGAATGCCAGCGAGAACAAGTTCATTTGTCCCTGTCACGGTTCTCAGTATAATGACGCTGGCAAAGTAGTGCGGGGACCAGCTCCCCTGTCTTTGGCATTAGTCCATGCTGATGTCACAGAGGATGATAAAGTCGTGTTTACCACCTGGACCGAAACTGACTTCCGCACCGGTGAAGACCCCTGGTGGACCTAATGCTGCACGAGAACCTATACTTTGAAAGGGATCGACTTGCGCAAAAATGTTGAAGTTGGTGTCATTGCTCGGGGGGCTCCCAAACCAGTAACTGTGGTATGCTTCAACTTTTGACCCCCCGGCCTTCGCAGCGGCGCGACGCAGGAGCGCTAGCAATCTCCTGCCCAGCGCGTGGAGATTGCTTCGGGGGGGAGTTACTTCTTTTGCACAAGGCTCTCTCAATTGGACCCCCCCTCGCTCCGGACATTTGCTTAGCGCTTTTGCTCTTCAAGATATGGCCCTAAGAGCAAAGGGACCCTTCGCAGTATAGGATGTTGATGGTTGATGGTTGATGGAGAACGTTCATGGCAATGAACAATGAACAATCAACAATGAACGATTAACAATGAACTAATTGTATTTCAGAGCATTGTTGGAACTGATGAAAAAAGTTGATGTATTGGCGAGATCCCATAGCTGCAAGCGGGTACTGACTCAAACTATAGTGCTGGCGATCGCTATTCTTGTCTGTTTTGTAGGGCTAGATCTAGCCCACCTCCAAACGGCGGCGGCCTATCCCTTCTGGGCCCAGCAAACGGCCCCGGAAACTCCCCGGGAAGCGACTGGGCGAATTGTTTGTGCCAACTGTCACTTGGCTTCTAAAGTGACGGAAATTGAAGTACCTCAGTCGGTGCTGCCCGACACGGTGTTTGAAGCTGTGGTGAAAGTCCCCTACGACCTGAGCGTGCAGCAAGTGTCGTCCGATGGCGAACTTGATTCCTTACAGGTGGGTGCGGTGTTAATGTTACCCGAAGGCTTCAAGATTGCACCAGAGGAACGCATTCCTGAAGAATTACTCGAAAAAATCGACGATTTAGACGATTACGAAACCTACACCGAGGACGACGAAAACGTCATTATTGTCGGACCGCTACCGGGCGACGAATATCAGGAAATCATCTTCCCAGTTCTTTCCCCCGATCCACGGACGGATAAAAATATCCACTTCGGGAAGTATGCCATACATGTAGGCGGGAACCGGGGTCGCGGTCAGGTTTATCCCACAGGGGAAAATAGCAACAACAATGTCTACAAGGCTTCTACCGCTGGCACGATCGCTCAGATTACCAAACTGGTAGATTCCGATGATGATGAGGAGGGTTATGAAGTGACTATTCAGCCTGCTGACGGTGACGCCGTGGTAGAGGAGATTCCGTTAGGACCGCAGTTGATTGTCTCGGAAGGACAGGAAGTTGCCGCTGGGGAGCCTTTGACTAACAACCCAAATGTGGGTGGTTTTGGTCAGGCTGATACGGAAATAGTCTTGCAAAGCGCTAGTCGGATTAAATGGTTAATGGCTTTCATTGCTGCTACCATACTGTCTCAAATATTGCTGATTCTGAAGAAGAAGCAAATTGAAAAAGTTCAAGCTGCTGAGATGAATTTCTAAGTCGATCGTCTCATCTTTATTTCTGTCTGGGATGGGCGAATTGCCTGTCCCTTAGTCAGCCATGTCCCCTGGGATAAGAGCTCTGGCAGAGACATCGAAAGGGAAGGTTGACAGGCTCCATGTATGCTACAAATGGAAGGAGATAGATGATATCCGATCGGGAGATCCCTAATCGAAAATATAAAATATAAAATCGATAAGGGATTGAACAATATGGCTCTTTAACCCTGGTGGATAGGAAGGGTAATTACAAACTCCGTTCCCTGTCCTGGTTGCGATGTGCTCTGCGCGCGCTATTCGCACTGATTAATGTGCTCTGTGCGCGCAGTGCACAGAGCACATTAATCGCACATCGCGGAAACACACTGCAAACTCCCGTTTGGCAGATGGATATATTGTGCTAGCTACAACTGGAGTCAATGTCTTAGCTTCAGAATATCTTAATTTTTATCCGCTTTCAGGCATAGAGTAACTCTCGCGTCACTTGATGGGAGAATGCGATCGAGAAGATTTGGGGAAGATGGAAGTATAACACAGTTCCCATCTCCCCGATTTTAGCTTTACTGCAAGGGGCGATAGACGCGATAGTTGATTTCGGGGAAGATATTGTCGATCGTCTCTACTTTCTCCAGCCAACCGCTATCGATTTTACCGTGATTAATATCATCGTAGAGTTTGTTGAACCGCATTAAGTGCGATCGGGTCCGCCGCACGGCATAAGGCACCATCGTACCCGTGCGCATAATAAACGCCCAGTCAGAAGATTCAGCCAGCAAAAGTTCTCGTGCGGCCTGGTTAAGGGCCTTCCACTCCAACTCATCAGCAGGTTCTCGACTGGCCATGGAAATCATCCGTTCCGCTGCTTTGTGCAAATGGGGATAAACCCAGGCATTCGTCTCATTCAGCCAATACTCGTGGAAACCCTTATACCCCCAACTAGACTGAGAGGGACGACAGACTTGCTGAGTCAGATTACCTCGTAGATAATCTGCCAAATGGGTCATCTCATAAATGTCTTGGTCATACCAGGACTTACGGAATAGGTAATCGATGAACCAAGGCCCCTCGTACCACCAATGGCCAAATAACTCCGCATCGTAGGGCGAGACGATCATGGGAGGACGCTGCATAATCCCGTGCAGGTGCTCGGTTTGCTGCTGGCGATTGAACATAAAATTACCTGCATGTTCGGCTGCCTTTTCCCGCGCCCAATAAGGGTCATACAGGGCCTTGTCTGATAAACCCAGACCCCGACCCGTAATCTTGTGGTATTTGATGCCAGTATTTTTCCGCTGTCCGTTGGGCATAATGTAAGGCTTGATGTACTCGTAGTCAGCCTCCCAGCCCAAATCCTTGTAAAATTCTCGGTATTCTGCTGCACTAGGATAGCCTACCTCCGAGGACCACACCTGTTGGGAAGACTCGTGATCGCGCCCGAAAGCCGCCACGCCGGTTTCTGTGAAAACCGGCGCATAGCTGCCATAGCGGGGGCGGGGACGGGCGTAAAGAATCCCGTGTCCGTCGGTGAGGAAGTAGCGCAAACCTGCATCCGCTAGCATCCGCTCTACCCCTTCATAATAGGCACATTCTGGCAACCAGATGCCCTTGGGCGATCGGCAGAAATTCTGCTCGTAATGTTCGCAGGCTACCTGAATTTGGGCCCACACGGCCTCGGGATACATCTTCATCAGCGGCAGATAGCCGTGGGTAGCGCCGCAGGTGACGATCTCCAGGTTGTTGCTATCCAGGAATTGCTTAAAAGCGGTTACCAAGTCGCAGTCATAACGTTCCCAGGTATCGCGAATCTCCTTCAACTCTTTGGCATAATACTCGGCTAGATAGCGCAGGTGACCGTTATGCTGGTTATGATCGATCTCTTTTTGGACTAATTCCTCTAACAAGGCCAGATGCGCGTCGTATCGTTCTTGCAACAGCGGATCCCGCAGCATCGACACCAGAGGCGGTGTCATGCTCATGGTCATTTTGAAGTCCACACCATCCCTTTTTAAGCCTTCAAATACATGCAGCAGAGGGATGTAGGTTTCTGTGATCGCCTCATACAGCCATTCTTCTTCCAGCACGTAGTCGCTTTCGGGGTGCCGGACAAAGGGTAGGTGGGCATGGAGGACAAGGGCAACGTAGCCAATAGCCATAGTAACTCAGTCGTAATGGGTGAATTTGCAATTACAGCAGGATCGGTAAAGCTTTACGATATTTTAAAATTTTCTTGTCATATGCGGACAAGACAGCCATCTGTCTATCCCAAGAAAGCAGAGCGATCCCAACGGGATCACTCTACCTCAAAATCATGCTAATTGAAAATGGCGATTGCGCTGCATGCACGAAGCGCAAGTATTTATACTTATATTATTCCCTAACGCTTACTGCCAAAGGCTTCCGGATCTAGAACATCGGTCCAGTAGCACAAATTTTGGGTAAAGTGATTATGGCTCCTTGGGAGGTCCAGGGAGAGGGCCAGACGAGAAGATGTTGATTTTCCGTTGATTCACAGATGTTTGAATTTGTCAAGTATTATTAATGGACCGATGTCCTAGGCACCTTCTCACGCCCAGCAGTCACCGTAGGTTGGATTTGGCAACGTTACCCAACCTACTGCGATCGCCCTTTTGCTGGGGCCATATTCACTCTTTTGCCCAGAAACCAGGTTTTTTGGAAAAACCTGGTTTCTTAATGCAAAGCGATCGGGCAGACTTCTCCAACCCACTCTAATAATAGTAATACCAGTTTCCAGGTTTAATGCCATTAAGCCACCAGCGGAGCAAAGACCCAACAACTTCCACCTCAATCTCTTGTCCTTTGCGCCGTAAAATCGCGTAGGGACTATAGGCTTCGCTGATATCCATACATTGGTGAGAGCCTTCCTTGCAAAAGGCGACAAAGGCAGGAATAGCTGCTCCCTGAGAATCCCAATAAATTTCGCTCTTCTCCCGCCACTCCCAGAAAGCCTTCATAACTGTCTGGTGATTCAGTCCTAGCAAATTGATTGGGTCTTTAGCTGACCATTTAGCTTTGAATGCTGCCTCTAAATCTGGAGTTTCTAGCACTGAGAATACATAGTGCTCGTGGACCTCATCGCGAGCCTCATCGTTCCAGTACTGGGCTATGAGTAATGTTGCTGAGTTAAGTTGAGGGTATTTTTCAAAACAAGCTTTAACCCAATTTGACATAGGAATCAATAATTCGCGCTCTTAGTTGTGCTGCTTCCTATTCACTGTATAGGTGGATGGGGTCGAGCCGGGAATCGCTTCCCGACCCTCCCTTGAGGAACCGGACTTGCGATTTTCACCGCATCCGGCTACTGGGTACTAGGCCCTTTTCATAGGTAGACTTAATAGGAATTACTTCCGTTAGCCCTTGCCGCCTGTCTTTTCTTCCCTTTCCTGGTTTAGCGAGTGGTTGTTCTGATAACCGTTAGTATCACCATTTTCAAGTCAGTTTTACCAGTTATCCATACCTTATCCTCCACTTGCGTTTCGGATTAGTTCCGTGGCTTTTTAGGATTACTCATTCCAGCAGCTTCCTAGTATCACCGACCCACGTCAGCGCTGGCTACCCAGCATCATCTACATTACTGTAGATGTTATCCCAGGAATTACCCCGGGCATTCGCTTCTTGGGCCATCCCTCCCCCCGTGGCTTGCGCTTAACATCTAACTTGTCCTGATGGACAGCACACGAGAGGTTACTTCGTTCCCTAACAACATTTCGCGATACCTTTAGGTCCACACTATACCCCGGGAGCTATTTGAGTACTATATTAGCCAGAGTCTAAAACTAATACTAGCTACCATTTCCTTTTTAGGCCAGCGCATATAGCCTTATTTCGCTGGTTCCTTATAACGAGGCTTGCACATGTTTGCCTGCTCTAACCTTGGATATCTTTCCTAGCGGCGTCACCGGCTTAGGCTGCCAGTTATCCTACATTTGAGTCCTCGCTTAGCACCACGATGATGTCGCTTCGTAGCACCGAGGACCGGTGTCACCCCCGTACCTGGGGGGAGGGGAATTTAACCCCCATGCGGTTCAGAGTTCCCGGCTAATGAAACCGGGCTAGCGTTCCGTGTTTGACCACGTTAGGCTAGAACGAATCGCACAGTCTCCAGAAGGATCTCCCTCTAGACAATCTTTAGCTATTTGTTTAATTTCATATTCCTTAAAGCTCCTCAGAGATTGTGGCGTGATTCCATCCTGATGAGGACGCCACATTTTACCAATAATTTCAACTTCAATGTCATCACCCAGGCGACGGAGAATGGCATAGGGAACAAAGTCTTCCTTAACATTATTTTTTGAGGGAGACTCATTTTTGCAAAATGCAGCGAAAGCAGGAATTGCAATTCCTGCTTCATCCCAAATTAATTTGTAGTTGTGCGGTAATTTGACTTTTTGATTTTCCGATCGCAAACTGCGCATTACTTTGTCAATTTCCTCGCGATCGTGACATGTAAATACTGGCAGATTAACTAAGTCTGTGCTTAAGTGATATTTTGAAGTTAGACCAGCGGACCAATCGGGGTTTTCCAGTAATGAGAATATGTATTCGTCATAGACTGCGTCATGTTCCCACTCATTACAATACTCAACGAGCAACACAATAGACTGAAGCTGGCTGTACTTTTTAAAGCAAGCGGCTGCAAATGGCTTGACCCAATCTTCTATTAGCTTTGCCCGTAATTGGGCTGTTTCTTCTGCTGTGTACATGTATTTCATTGCGATCGCCCTCTCGAATAAGTCTCCACAACTGTAAAAATTATCCCACAACCAGGTCCAGTTGTTGCTTTCTTTGGCGATCGCATAGCCTGTGCATGTAATATTCCAGGATAACTGGCGTTCCATCTGCGGCTCGTTCCCGTACCCAGTCTAACCCAAAGCTGCGATCGGTCAGGGGTTGGTGAATATCCGCCTGTCCGTTATTGGCCGACAGGTGAAGTTCTCCGATATGTTCGTAGTCCTGGAGTCGGCGCCAGATCTGGGGTGACAGACTACCCTGGCACAGTTGCATATAGATGTGAGAGACATCAACTGCCAGCACCACCCCCATTGCCATTGCCCGAGCAATTTCTTCATCATCACCGAGGCAGTAGCCAGGATACATAGTCTCTAATAATAGATGGGAGTAGGCTCCTGCTGCCAAATTTTTTCTCCAAACCTCAACCATGCTGTCTGTCAAGCGAGGCGGATGGACTGAGTGGCTGAGTGGCAGACATACTGCGTTTTCGTTCCAAACTTTGCACTTCAGGGCTCGATAGTGAAAGCCGTGGTGAGTTCTACTCTCAACCTGGTAATCTTGCAGCCATTGCCAAAAATTAGGTGTAGGCACGTTCCCAGGAGTTAACTGTAGACCAGCAGCCCCCAATTCTAGCAATTCTTCTGCCGCCCCTTGCATCGGTCGTCCCTGCAAACAACTTAAGGCTAGGTAAAGCACCGGTTCCACCTCCTGCTAGTCAACGAAGTTGATTCCATCTGATAGAATTATTCTAACATAAACAGGACTGGGGCAACATCGCAGCCCTAAGAAAAAAAATTTGTCAAAGAGACATGAGAAAATTATAATAGGTATTGTGGAGTGCCTGTATCCTTGAGCGAGGGTCAAACCGTGCGACTGCGATTGGTGCCGGAAGTTTCGCCTGGGGGACCAAAGACTGAGTTAGACAAGGCATTCCAATTGATGGTTGACCAAGGATGGATGACTCTCCCACCTCACGATCCTAATATCAAACCAGTTTCCCAAGAAGAGGTATGCGAACTGGCGAAGAGACTAGAGGCAAAACCGGGTAATCTCGGAAATTATCATTGAGGATCGTCGCTAATGGCAAACGCTTATTTTCTTGATAGTAGCCCGAAGGGAAAAAACATTTGTCAAACGGACCTGAGAGAATTATAATAAATATTGTGGAGTTGGAGTAAAAGCACGGGAGTAATAATATGGAAAAGATACCAGAAATAATAGTTGCTGTATACGAGAATGGGATGTTGCGCCCGAAAGTGCCTGTATCCTTGAGCGAGGGTCAAACCGTGCGACTGCGATTGGTGCCCGAAGTTTCGCCTGGGGGACCAAAGACTGAGCTAGACAAGGCATTCCAGTTGATGGTTGACCAAGGATGGATGACTCTCCCACCTCACGATCCTAATATCAAACCAGTTTCCCAAGAAGAGGTATGCGAACTGGCTAACAGACTGGGGGCAAAACCAGGTAAGCCTCTCTCGGAAATTATCATTGAGGATCGTCGCTAATGGCAAACGCTTATTTCCTTGATAGCAGCACCTTGGTCAAAAGGTATGTGACTGAAACTGGTAGCGCCTGGGTGCAAGCGCTTACAGATCCCCAGATGGGCAACTCTATAATTGTAGTCCGCATCACCTGGGTGGAAGTTCTAAGTGCTTTCGATCGCCGTCAACGGGAAGGGAGTCTAACTGCTACTGAAGTTGTCGAGACTATTGACAAGTTCCGCTCTGAACTAAATAGTCAGTATAGAGTGATAGAAGTTGACCAAGCACTATTTGAAAAAGCGGGTGAATTGGTTGTTCAATATCCCCTACGTGCTTATGATGCTATGCAACTGGCAGCGGCAATGCGCATTCGCTCGATCGTCACTCTGATGCCAGATACTCAACTGGTTTTTGTTTCGGCGGACGATCGCCTCCTGAATATTGCCCAGACTGAAGGCTTGGTGACTGATAACCCTAATAATTACCCATAAGGGGGCGAGGGCGATCGGGGGGTATAAGGGGGCGAGGGCGATCGGGGAGTGCATTCCCAAATTAAGAAACCCCAAAATTAAGAAACCCGGTTGGCAACCAGCCAGCACAATCAAATTTGTCTGTACGCCGGTTACAGCCGATCGTCTTCTGACAATTCTGTCAACTTTCTACGGTACTCAAATATGCCGATCGAAAGCTGTTTTTTTCCACCGTTCCGGAAAAATCGGTAGCCTCTCCGTACCGGCGACGGGCTCTATTGCGAATCCCAACCGGAACAGCACAACCGATCGCGCAACTGGCGATTGCCGCGACTTTTTCTATTGGGCCGTCATCTACTGAAAAATGGCTGATTCTGGTAAATTATTAGGTTATTGCTATGTATGCTGTTGTTTCCCGTGAAAAAATTAAATTACCCCCAGGAACCGTGATGCAAATGCCCAGAACCTGGCAAGACTACTGTACCCTCCGCGATAGTCGGGGGGATGGATCTATTCCCCGCATTAAGTTTCGTAATGGTAAAATTCTGCTGATGAGTCCTTTACCTATACACGGGCGCGAAGCCAACATTCTGGCGGACGTTGTCAAGGCACTGCTAGATAGTGAAGCCCGCAGCTACGAAGCCTTTACCCCCATCACAATGAACATTCCTAAAGCAGGGGGGATCTCCCCAGACTACTGTTTCTACATCGACAACTGGCCTGCTGCCGTCGGCAAAGATCGGATCGACTGGCAAGCAGATCCGCCGCCCGATCTGGTCATCGAAATTGATGTCACTACCTATACCGCAGCTGAAGACTATGGGCCTTATCAAGTGCCAGAAGTCTGGTTATTCAAAAAGAGTGGGCTCAAGATTTACAGCTTGCAAGGGGAATCTTATCAACAGCAAACCTGGAGCCGCTATTTCCCAGAAATTGACTTGCCAACCCTCATCGGGAATGTCCTTCAGGCGGCATCAACGCAAGCGATCAGGTACGAATGAGTTACTGCTATGATATGCTATTGAGCGATCTCCCCCAGCTATTCCCCACCCAAGATTGCGCTGGTGCTACCACTGCACGAGCGATCTGCTGGTGGCCAGAGGCCAAGACCGGGTTTCTTTTACCAACCCGATGGCTTATGCAACAGTTATGAAAGAAACCCGGTTTCTTGTCGCGCATAGGAATCTGCCCGAAATTGCGGGCTAACGTAGAATTAGACCCGATCGATCCAGTAATTTGGCTCTCTATGGCCGTGAGCAACAGCGATGATGAACAACACATCTCCAACAACTGCATAAATGAGTTTGTATGGAAATCCCTTAATCGCAAACCGCCGGATTGAGGGTCGCTCTTCCATTCCTAGATTTGGGTATTTTGAGAGAATACTTAAGGCAGCCTCGATCTCGCCACGAAACTTTTCACCGAGACCCGGAGCCCGATCCTCGTAGTAATCAATTGCTTCTTGATATTCTTTGGCCGCCAGTGGATCGAAGATTTGATTCATAAATTTCCACCCAGTACATCTCTTGCTGGAATTCCTTTAGTCCTACCAGCCTTAAATGCCTCAAGTCGCTTCTGGGCTTCATCAAGCCAGATATTGTCAATTTGACTGTCTGGTCGATCGAGACTCATCACGATGACATCTAGCAGCTTAGCCCTCTCATTGGGCGGCAGTTCCAAAACACTGTCAACAAGCGCCTTATCCATCTCTAACTCCTAAAACTTAATCAATTATACCGACATCAGCAGAACGATGCAACTTACTTCGAGCGACCGCTGGCATGTAGTTGCACATCAAAGTCGATCGCCTCATCGCCGCAGCCTTCGATCGCGCCAGCCAAGGATATTTTAGCACGGCGGGCGTGAAGATTCCCGCCGTCCCCATTATCAACAGCATTGACAACAGTAACCTCGCAAAGGAGAGTGCTGTTACTGTAGAGGCGATCGGCTACACTGGGATGAGCTGCTGCTATGATATGCTAGTGAGCGATCGCCCCCTGCTATTCCCCACATTAGATTACACCGGCGCTATCACCGCACAGGCGATCGAGGAAGAAGCAGGGGAGGCGACCTTCAACCAACTCCAAATTGCGAGGTAGGTTTGCTTGAGTTTCTGCATAAGAGCAAATCTTCAACATTTTGGAAGCGCTGTCGCAATTTGGTTAATATAGCTTCATCCCTGCTTTCTACATCGTAAGCGCTGCTATCTACGGCACGAACGATTATACTCGGATCCGATCCCTTGTCCGGGTAGCATGTGAAAGTGCCGTCCGTAATTTTGGTAATGTTAGTAGCTATCTGTAATAGGATTTCTCCAGAGACTCTGGTTTCGGTATTGGCTATTTGATAGAGGCATTCCCTCTTGCTTCCCAAAACATTCAAGGTCCGAGATTCCCCAATAAATTTCTGTATCGTACCACACAAAATTTCCATAAATAGACGAGGCTGTTAACAGACTTGTTGGCAGTGTTTCTGACGATGATTAACAGACGGGTGTGGTCAAAACCAACTGGTGCAAGACCACACCCGAAAAGCTGGATGGTACATAAACAGTCCGGGCTGATAAAAGCTGATAAAAGCCTTTCCCACGTAGAACAATCTTTTCGTTGCCTAGCTTTTCAGAAAACGCATTTTAGGGACACCCTCAATCATTTCTAGAGCAAATTTAGCCGGTGACAGATCCTCCGAAGCATTTAATGCCTGTTTCAGGTAGTCGGCTAGGGTTTTGATATTAATGGTGCGCGAGGTCTGGTCGCGGAAAGGCACGCGAACCCACTCCCTGGTGACATTTGTTCCCGTATCTGTTGCACAAGGAGTTTCCGGTTGCACCTGATGGGGATTGCCGTTTTCATCCCGAAGTGCTTTATAATAACAAGGAGCCTGGATATTCAGGTCTTTGTCAATGCCTTGGTAGGTTACTCCGAAGTCTCTTATCGGCTGGAGCATGCACCATAAACGGCAGCTTATCGGGGGAGCCAGAAGGCTTCCAATCGTATCCGGCAATCTCCATATGAGGCCAACCCGCAACCACCGGCGATCGCAACAAGAATCCGCTCAAATCCTTTGGGGGTTTGGGATCTCTTGAAACAGTTCGGTTTCCAGCCGTCCGTTACCTCCAGTAACTCTGCCAATACTAAAGGCCCCATGCATCAGATATTGTAACCAGGTTCGATCGACAGTGAAAAAGCGCAGGGAATCCTTGGGCAGCAAGCGCTCGTCAGGAACCAGATAGTTGAACGGGACATGCTCGAGTCGTTCCACTTCGGCAAACCAATTAGACACCACCTCTGGCACTGGGAGAGATTCAGTAGGTTTGCTGAGGTGCAGATGGGCGGGATTATTGGTTTTACTAGCCTGAGCATTAGCTCGTTTCCAGTTGAACAGGGCAAGGGAAACCCGCTTGTTGCGCAACATTAGCAGCCGCCCCAGTTCCCAGGCAGCAGCGTAGCTGACATCAAACATACCATAGGTCGAGAAAAATCGCACCAATTGGTCGGCGGATTGAATAATATCATTAGAAATAGTTACTGGCGAGCTGGGTCCCGGTAATAGCGGACTGCGATACCACGAGACCATGCGATTCCCCTGGCGCGTCTGATGATTCAAGGGCACATAGCCCTTGTCATAGAATTTATCTACATTGCTTTTGTTAGTGTGAGGTAGCCGCAACACGCTCCCGGTTGTTTGGCTTTCGTTCGCGTCAGCATCCTCCAACAGCTCCACAAATGACTCCCGGGCGTCAACGGAGGCGAAGCGCCAACTCGTTAACGTGACAAAACGGTAAACAACTGGGTCAGGGTCGGGGTTATTATTGGGGTTGTACTGTCCTATGCGATCGTAGACATCCCTGCGGTTTTCCAGAGAGATCAGGAAGACGGTATTTTCATCCCCTGGCTGGGGCAGGCGATTGCAGATCAGGATCGGGTATTTGGGATTGGGCGTGCCGTTTGAGTTGGAATCAGCTGACTGGCGAACGTGGGCTAGCAGGGGTAACTCCTCTTCCTGTGGTAAAATCTTATGCAGTAAAGGCTCTGGCACGTCAATGTAGCTAATGCGATCTTGGTTGGTTTCCCCCGGTTCGAGGTCAATTGAAGTGGGAAAGACCAGGTTTGAATTTGAAGCGGTATTGAGAATATTCTGAAGGGTATCGGTCTGGACGGCGAGCAATTTCTTATTTGTAGTCCGTTGCTGCCAGTCATTAATCTCCTGCCGGGTAACCAGAATTAGAGCCAACCAGGGGGTAGTATTATTGCCGTTCAGCAAGCGCTCCCAGGGCAGAATGGAGCGGGCAAACATAATGTGAGGCAGTACGCTGTAATAGCGACCTGTGGTTTTATCTGGCGGAAAAACACTGGCAATCTCTTTCGGTTCGAGGCTAAAACGCGGTCCCAGGACGGCAAAATGCTTGCTGAAAGGGTCGATCTGAGCCTGAGGGTCACTAGCGCCCGCCTGAAATTTATGCGTCACTTCTAACTTGTAGAGACCGTCCTTTAAGGCAGGTTGGTCGTAGGAAAGAAGCTTTATACTGCCCTTAGGCTTACCGCTGCTTGTCATGGTCTTAGTCCTCCAATGTGCCATACTGCGGTACAAAGAATGTATCGCGGTTGAGGGGTTGGTTGTAATTCAATTTACTGGGGTCAAAGCCCATTGCTTGCAGTAGCACGCCGCGATCGCTTTTTTTGTCGAATATGCGATCTGTAATATCTGTCCATTTGTCTTTATCTTCGTCGCGGCTAAAAGTGCCAGTGCTACTGACCCAGGTATATGCTTTGGGTTCAGTGGACGGTTCGTAAGCGAGGGCCTCACGACTGGCTACGATCGCCTGGGAATCTTCATTCGACGACTTGTCAGGCACAATCTCAAAGCCAGAAAGGGTGCGAACCAGTTTCTGGTCTGGCGGCGGATTCAGCTCCCGCTCCATCTGGTTGCCCCACAGCGCACCTGGATAGTCTTTATCAATCTTCTTGAGGATCCAGGTTTTCTGTTTTTTCTGTTGGCGAACCGCTATTACCATCATGGTTGACACGGGAAATCGCGATCGCATGGTCAGAATGATCCACGGTGCTGACATTCATAGGGGCAACACCAGCGACCTTAAAAGTCCCTGGGTCATAAGTCTGAGCTTGATCGTCCAGTGTAAAGGTAACAGATTTCACCGGGAAGTAGGAGTCGGTGGAAATGCGAAGTCGATCCCGCTTGACCATCCACACTTCGCCGTATTGGCCGTCTTGTACGGTGCGAATGAGACTGTCGTTAATCGAAGCACTCAGACGCTTATCCGCCGCAGGCAGGAAGGAACTCTGAAACTCCGACCAGGGTATTGCTTGTGGTGGGGAGCTAGATGCACCGAAATCAATGCTGAAATGGAAGTGAATGCCAATCACTTTAACGGTAACCCGGGCATGACCGCCAAACTCCGGCCCCCACACATGGAGATCGGCACTGGCATCGATGGAAATATGATGGGTACCAAAGAAGTGGATGGTTAGCTCTGCACCTAGGTCTACATACAGTTCGGCGTCATAGTGGAAAGGCTTCCAGCCAATCAGGAAATTGGCACCCAGAATGAACCAGGCTTTCACATCACCGCTCTGCCAGATCGCACTGTACGAGCCACCAGCCATCAAAGCATGGGGAACCAGGGCAAAATAGCCGCCCCCTTTAACGTGGAGGTAACTGCTAATCGCCCAACTGTAACCGACCCGTGGCACTTGGGGGTAATAAGCAGGGGACTTGAAATCAGGATGGTAGCCGCCGATGGTCACCACAAAGTCCCCCGCATGAGGACCGCTCGCCCAAACGGCGAACGCAAAACCCCCGGTGAGATGACAGTCGCGAGATAAGATGAATGAGGCTGGGGTGAGTTGCCCTTGGACGAGGATAATGCCTTCATCCGGGATAATAACGGCTTTGAAAGCCAATTGGGCTTCGGCCAGGGGCGACGTCGGCGTATCTGGCGGCAATAGCACCGTCGAGAGACCCAGTAAATCCACCTCAAAGTGCTTGCCAAACTGCACCGTCGCCAGCAGGAAGCTATCCAGCAGTTCAAAGGAGGTGAAGCGAATGCCAACTGTTAGGAAATACTCGCCCACCGCTGGCGGGATGTATCGATCCATCAGCGTTAGTTTGTCGCTGATGTAGCTTTTGATCTGACCCATATCCGTCGGTGGGGGAGTCGGCGAGGGATTGACTGCCGCCGCAACCAGTGGGAATTGCTGCACCTGGTTGATGGGCGGCATCAGCAACCGCCGATTGTAGCCAAAGCCTGCCGCCAGACCCATGACGACGAAGAACGGGGGGCCGCCGAGGGGGTAGTCCAGCACGGCATAGATAAACAGGGATTTTTCGCCGCTGCGCAGTTCCGCAAAGGAGCCGATGGCCCTGAGTTCCAGTTCCTCAGCCCGAATGGTGACAAAGCCGTCAAATTCGGTCATCTCGTCGGTGCTGAGCTTGAGCA
The DNA here is from genome assembly GCA_963921275.4 of uncultured Hormoscilla sp. Classification (GTDB taxonomy): domain Bacteria; phylum Cyanobacteriota; class Cyanobacteriia; order Cyanobacteriales; family Desertifilaceae; genus Hormoscilla. The sequence goes on from OZ001293.3 coordinate 2,664,227, forward strand.
ATCCGCCCCCGATTTCTACTGGCCCTTCCTTAAAGTCTAGGCCCAGGCCATCCAGACCGAAGTGGGGTTCAAATTTGTGGATTCCAGTTAAGGCAACCCCCACGTTCAGGCCCAGTACGCTACAGGTTAACCCCAGAACTGACAGGGAGCCGTCGAGATAGGCCGTGAGTTTCCCCTCTTTGTAAGCAAAACCAACCCGTTCTAGTTTCAGCGGCCCGAACGAGCGCTTGAGGGCGAACCATTTAGTGCCGTCATTCTGGGTTGTCTGGGGGTTACCGCCTGGATTGAAGGTCCCGTTAGAATCCTGAGTCAGGGTGCCGTTATCGCTGACTTTGAGGGGCAAACCCATATCGATCGCTTTTTCATTCCCCACGCGCAGGGAGGTGGAGATGTCTGGACTCCCGGCAGTAATCTTCGTCTCCGGAAAACGGACATCGTTGAGGTTAAAGTCCTGGTTCAGCTGCTGTAATTCAGCTTGGGTAAAGTCGCCCCCCATCCCATAGACAATCTGCAAAGCCAGGGTCAGGGATTCAGCCGCCGCCAGTTCCTCACCGATCAAGGGCAGGTCTCCTAAACCGGAAAGCTGAATTCCCGCATCCATGTCAATGGCAAAGAGGGACTTGGTTGTTGTATCGTCCTTGCTGCGAGCAAAGAGTGCCTTACGCACGTTAATATTGAACTCTTGCCCAAAATCGGCATTATGGTCGATCGCCTGTAGCAGGGTAACCAGATTAAATCCCTTGCTGCTTTTGTCTTCATAGTAAGCGATAAATTCGTTAGCCCCTGCTTCCGCTTTCAGTTCGAGGTCGAATATCAGTTGATTTTGCTCGTCCCCGGGATGGAGAATGAGCTTACCCGAAACATCTTTTTCATAGCCACCCTTGACTTGGTGCAGCAGATCGATCTGAATGTGCAGCAGCGCTGCTGAACCGAAGTCGAGATAGACCGTAAAACCATAGTGTTGAGAAGAACTATCATAATAGCCACTCAGCCCCTTCAGTTCCAAGTCAGCGATACTGGTGGGCAGAGTAATATCTAGACTCGTTATTGAGTTGATGTAGGCCATCAGATGAGTAGTCCAGCCAGATTGGGTATGATTGGCTGTCCCATCGAAGCGCTAGTGAACTCCGCCGCCTTCCGTGTGAAAACGGATGAAAATCGTGTCTAGGGGAATATTGCCGCCAGCAAACCCACCTTTTTCTTTCAGACCCATAAACAGGTCAAGGCTGGAAGACTGGGTCGCAGATGTGGTGTAGTTGAGGTAAAAGCCCGTAACATCAATATGAGTGAAATCATTTAGGAAACTGTTGTGGGAATCAACTCCCAGATCCCGTGCTAGGTCAGTTGGTTAAGCTGGGACATCGGTTGTCTTTCTTATTTAACCTAAGTTGCGACCTATTAAAAAAAATATGAATTACCCACTTAGACTTTACAGATATTTGGGATATTTCGTAGCTTTTGATACAAAATTATATTTTTTTTGTGCTATACGGCGGGTTGGCTGTTTATAGGTTATAATGTACTAAAATAATAGTTAATTGCTGGGGGATGTAGATGATGGAAGATATGATTACAACAATTTTTGTTCTTTGTGACGAGCTACTAAAAGCGTTAAATATAAAAGAAGATCCACAAGTAAAAATGAACAATGCCGAAGTGATGACAGTCGGATTAGTTGCTGCATATTTTTTCGGAGGACACCACGATCGCTCTTGTCAATTTATGGTCGAACACAAGTATATAAAAAATATGTTAAGTAAAAGTAGGTTCAATCGTCGATTACACAATATTGACGAACCAATTTGGATGTTTTTCTTCCAAGTTATAGCTCAAACATTTAAAGAGCTCAATCCGGGTCAAGAATATATTCTTGATAGTTTCCCGGTGCCAGTATGTGATAATATTAGGATTGATAGATGCCAAATTTATAACAAGGAAGAATATCGAGGGTATATTGCCAGTAAAAAACGTTATTTTTATGGATTAAGAGTTCATATGTTGGTAAACAAAAATGGAAAGCCAATAGAATTTTATCTAGATCCTGGTAGTTATAATGATGTTAAAGTTTTGCAATCTTTTGGCTTTGACTTACCATCAAATTCAATAGTTTATGGAGATAAAGCTTATAATGATTATCAATTAGAGGATTTACTAAAAGAGTCGTCAAGTATAATGTTAAAACCTTTGCGAAAAAAGAACTCAAAAAGAAAAGAATCTTCTTGTTTTGAATATATACAAAAAGTAACAAGAAAACAAGTTGAAACCTGTTTTAGTCGAATCACCAATTTGTTTCCCAAGTCAATTCATGCTGTTACATCTAAGGGATTAGAGTTGAAAATAATTCTCTTTATCATAGCTTTTTGTATCCAATTTTTATAGGTCGCAACTTGAGTTATTTATTTAACAAATAATCCTTCAGTGCGGGGACAGTAGATAGCAATTTATTGCCGGTACCAAGTCCTCGGCGTTACTCAATTGCGGTTCAAACCCCTGACAGGGGGAGGTGGCAATCACAACCTGACTACCGGCATTAGGGACAAGTCGTCCTCGCACGCGATGGACCGTCTTCGCCCAAGTTGGTAGCCTCTTTTCGTTACACTCCCCCAATATAGCAAAGCCCATTTTTAAATGTCAAGCCCCCTCGAGCCAGATTTTATCCACCTTGGCGAAAAAATAAACCTTTTTAGGGAGGTGGCAATCACAACCTGACTACCGGCATTAGGGACAAGTCGTCCTAGCACGCGGCTGCAATCCCCGTAGGCTGGAAGCCTGGCATCATGGACCCTCTTCGCCTCAGTTGCTAGCCTCTTTTCGTTACACTCCCCCAATATAGCAAAGCCCATTCTTGAATCACAATCCACCTTTATCCACCTTTTTGCTTCCAAACATCCACCTATTTTTGCCCTATAGCACAAACTAGCACGTTTGTCAAGTTCCATTCATCCACCTATTTTCCAGATTTTTGGCGAAAAAAATCAACCTTTTTTCTGAATGGGTTTCACCGGTAGTAAATAGCCTGAGTATTATTGCTCAACAAAGATCGGATATGAACCGGTTACCGAAGTAAAATTAACCGGCACTCACTCGCATTTTGTAGAGATGTGAAGTATCCAGCCAGCCTATAAGTATGGGTAGAAGCTTATATTGCATCTACGGAAAACCTGGTTCATGAGGGTGTGGTCAATCATTTGTTGTTAGTCAGACAGCCTCTGAAACCGGGTTTCTGCGATCCATACAAGTACACAAAGCCAGATTTTACGCTTCTTTACCCGGTTTGGGACCCCCACGGGAGGGCCTAGGTGAACTTTTCTTTCGCCAACTGACCCATGACCACACCCGCCACCCCCCCATTGCGATCGCAGTCACTTTCGAGCCCATTGATTGAATAGCTTTGTTTTCCCATTCAACTGTTCTTCCAGGGTCAAGAGTTACCACGCCCGCCAACGGGCGCGAAGGTTGGAGAAACTGTTGCGCAAGAGTTACCACGGCCCGCCAACTCTGAAACCGGGTTTCTGCGACCAAATCAGGCGCACAAAGCCATCTGGTATTAAAAAACCCAGTTTCTGGCCCCCCACGCGATTTTTCGGGCCGTCTGCGGACCGATCGCCCAGCAGACGCCACCTTTACCAGACACACCAGTACAGGTAGGGGGACGGCATCAATTAATTTAGGGAAATAACCTGCAACTTATCTACCGCCGTGCCCCGGCATCAATTAATTTAGGGAAATAACCTGCAACTTATCTACCGCCGTGCCCCGGCCCCCAACAGCAGACGCCACCTTTACCAGACACACCAGTACAGGTAGGGGCACGGCATCAATTAATTTAGGGAAATAACCTGCAACTTATCTACCGCCGTGCCCCGGCCCCATGCCGTCAGAATGGGCCTCTCACACCAGATTAAAATATCTGGATCGAGAGTTCCCCTGGGAGGCGCATCTGGATCTCCGATCCTCCTGACTATCAGATATGGAGCTTTGCGCAAGAGTTGGGTGCGGTAAAGCGAGGCTATATGCTCATCGAGCAAATATTGGATCGTCATACAGCACCCGCCGACCCAGATAACTCTCGCCGCCGAATATCTGCTTCTGCTTTCAATTTGCGAAACCTCTGCCGTGCAGGAGAAGGATTATGTTTTTGCTCCTCTTGTTGTTGGCGACAAAACTCTAACCAGTCAGCCAAGTAAGCGCCGACCTCTTCTTTTTTCTGTAGATAGTAAAGGATGGTTGCGTAGACCTGTTCTAGGGTAATAGTCTCAAATTTTTGGGCAATTTCTTCCGGAGTTCTAGCGCGATATATATATTCATAGAGGACGCTTTCGATACCAATACGGCTGCCTTTTATCCGGATGTCGTCATCAGCTAGGAAGTTGAAGTAGTCTTGTATTTGCATTGTACATATACATTATGTTTGTGGTAATAGTGGGAAATAAAATGAATGCTCATTACCTTTACGAACAACTCGCTCGAGATATGATCGTCCGTTTCTGGGCCCGATCGTTCCCACCAAAACCAGCAAGATGTTGCATCTCACTTTAGTAAAAGCCCGCGCAGGCGGGCTTTGGAACTGTAGCCGGACCCTTCAGGGTTCGGGCGGCGGCGTCTATATAATCGTACCCAACTTTTCCAGCGGTGTCAAGGTTTCTATAAGATTAATCTCGATACCGGAGTAATCTCACACCAGCACTCCCCCCGTTCGGAGTCCAACAGACAGATAATGCTGTAACACCGGTGACAGGACATCAAAGGCGATCGCCTTATTGTGCCTGCGCTACCCTTGGTTTTGGGGACGTTTGACATGATACCAATCTCGTTAATCACCCTGTGGACTAAACACTTTCTCTACAAGTTTTTTAGTCGGTACCGACTTTAGCCTCGTTCCCTGGGGAACGCGGGGGTTTGCAACCCACGGCGGGCCATGAGACTAATTGAGAATGGTGCAGTGCGATTCGTTCTAGTCTAACGTGGGCAACTACGGAACGCTAGGCCAGGTCCAAACTGGTAACTCTGGTATTCATGGGGGTTAGATTCCCTCTCTCCAAGTGTGGGAGTAACACCGGTCCTTAGTGCTGCTGAGTCACATCACGGTGGTGCGGAGCAAGGACTTAAATGTAGGATAGCTAGCAGCCTAAGCTAGTGACGCCGCTAGGAAAGATGCTAATGGCTAGAACAAGCGAACCTGTGTACGCCTCGTTATCTAGAACCAGCGAAATAAGGCTTAAAGCGCTGGCCCAAAAGGGAAATGGTAGTTTGTGCTGGTTCTTGCACTTGGCCAGTATCGCACTCTAAGAACTCCCGGGGTATAGCAGGGGCCTAAAAGCATCGTGAAATGATACTAGGGAACGAAGTAACTTCTCGTGTGCTGTCTAGATTGGACAAGTTAGATGTAAAGCGCAAGCCGCGAGGGGAGAGATAGCCCGAGAAGCTAATGCCTAGGGTAACGCCTATGGATATGATGGGGTGTTCCTCATCCAGCTGACGCGGGTTGGTTAAAGTAGGAAATCTTGGGTAAGAGTATCTCTAAGACGCCGGAGGCCTCTCGAAGGTTGGATGACTGGTAAAACAGACTTGGAAATGGTAATACTAAAGGTTATCTGGCAGCGCCGCTTACCAACCAGGAAAGGAGTGAAATCGCATGAGATGAGGGACAAGTGGAGCAATCCGTAGTAATCCTAGTAGTGACAATGCCCTACTTGCCAGTAGCCGGATGCGGTGAAAGTCGCACGTCCGGTTCCGAATGGGAGGGTTAGGGGGTGACCCCTAGCTCGACCCCGACTAAATCTCAGTTCAACTCTACTTACCCAATTTCCAATCTTCACCACCCGATAGTTTGCTGACTTCCTCCATAATCACACTACGTATTGTTTTCGCAGAATGTTCATAAGTTAAATTTAGCAGTTGAGTCGCACCCCGAAATACTGCCGTCTTATCTACCAGATTTTCGAGTTTAAATGGCGTCAACTGCCCATCCAAAACTTCCCCACTCCCTATTGCTATTGCATCAGCAAAAGCCATTTCCAAGTAGTCACCCCATTCATCCTGCTTAATATAGTAAGAAGTTTTATTCTCTTTCAGATTTAGACTTTGGATCTTCAGGAGAGAATCTCTGATCGAAGCATACCATGAATTATTCATCTTTTTTTCAACTACATTCTTAATTAAATGAACCAGCATTTTGACCAGAAAACTCTCGATATTTTGCAAAATAGCTTTCTTACTCATCCCTTCCAGTTCGTCTACTAACATTAATGCCTCATCATATCGACCTGACAGGATGCATGTTCTGATGTCTGTGAGTTCTTGAGTCATGGCAATCTATCCTTGGCAACCTCTGTCCTTATTCTACTATAGCATTTTCAGATAGATGCGCGCATTCACTTTTCCCATCTTGCAACAATGGTCCCGCGCTAATTGAGAATTATTCTAGTTTGTCCGGAATGTAACATTCCGTTCAATTATTACTAATCTTTTTACAAATATGAGATACACCCATAGGATCTAAAATCAGATTGATACAGTTCGCGCTCTGTCGAGCGACGAGCCGCCCGCTCGTTCCCACCAAAACTAAATCCAGCAGGGTGTTGAGGGTTTGGTCGGGTCTCTATAATATAATAACCATTTTTTGCAGCGGTGTCAAGGTTTCTATGAGGGTAGAGTCACAAGTAGTGATTTTAGTGCCTGAAACCCGGCCATGGCCAAATCATTACATCTGGACCACTACCTATATAAGATTAATCTCGATACCCGCACCCATCTCGCCTCCCCGTTCCTGTCCAACAGAGCCCTGCCCTGGCAGCGGGCTTCTACCGAGTTCCCTAGCTCCCCCGCCTGGTAACGCAGGGGGTTTTAACCCCCTGCGGGCTATGAGACTAATTGACAATGGTGCAAGATATCAGATGCTATTATCCCACAAAAATAATCTTACCCACATCGGAAATTCCATTTTCCAAACGGTAATATTTGTTAGCCACCTGCTGGTAAAACTTAAAGGATATACCAGCGATATTAAAAGCATTACCGTTAGTATCCGTAGCCGAAACGCCAGGATTGCTATAAAAGGTAAATTCAGTAGCATCCAAAGGCACCTCAGCCGAAGCCCCAATTGCAAGATCTGTAGTAATGTAAATATCATCTGCTGTAGTAGTAATACCCGCGACAACAGTTAGAATTCGAGCATGAGTAGCTCCCATAGGGGCTTTAAGATCTTCCCCTCGAAAATTATTTTCCAGAAGATTCTTCAGACCGACCCCAGATTCATCGATCGCGATTTTTCCAGAAAAAATTGAGTCAAAAGGGCTCGCAGGATTGAAATCAAAACCAGCCAGCAGAAAGACAGCAGCATCCCTGGACAAAAATCGTTGTCCCCTTGCCGAAGTAGTATCCATTGGAAAAGCCTTTTGCCTAATCAACTTTGTGAGGCGATTATGCTGACCGCGAGGAGCTACCCCTAAAGGAGCAAGGGCTTGGCGTATTATCTTTGAAGTCCTAGCGGCCCGACCAAATTCACTATTATTTTCACGAGTGCGCTTAGCAGTTATAGGCCGCGGACCAGGAAGCATCCTAGCTTGACCGTCACGGGAAAAAGATATACCGCCAATGTTACCAACAAGTTTAATTGGATTTTTTTGTCGTGCCATTTTACTTCACTTCAATTAAGTAAACAGATAGAATGAAAACCTCGAAACTCTTACAGAGATACCTTTCTCTCGTTCCCAGGTAAAACCTGGAAACGGACCTCGCTCGGCTCCCCCCTCCTATCAGGAGTGCCTGTTCAAGTCTACTACCATACAGAGCCTGAAAGCATCGCCCCCTCGACAGAGATACCTTCTCTCGTTCCCAGGTAAAACCTGGAAACGGACCTCGCTCGGCTCCCCCCTCCTATCAGGAGTGCCTGTTCAAGTCTACTACCATACAGAGCCTGAAAGCATCGCCCCCTCGACAGAGATACCTTTCTCTCGTTCCCAGGTAAAACCTGGAAACGGACCTCGCTCGGCTCCCCCCTCCTATCAGGAGTGCCCGTTCAAGTCTACTACCATACAGAGCCTGAAAGCATCATTACCGGCTCCCTCGGTCAAAACAAAGAGGTTCTTGAGAGCGATTGTTTTCAAACAGTTGCAAAACAAAAACGAATCCTCTTGATAACTGCCCCCACCCAAATCCCACCCAAATCCCACCCAAATCCCACCCAAATTCCACCCAAATCCCCTACATTATCACATATAAGTACATATATAGTCATTACAAGACAAAAATTTCAATTTTGGAATTTTCTTAAGAACGCTCTCTCAGTGAGTCTATTTTGCAATGTATCTCATAGATGCTAGCGGGCGATCGCGACGATGGGATATTATGAGATCGCCCATACTCCCCTGACCCAGAACGCCATAAACAAATTGGAGTATCGAGCGAAATATGTTTAGTAGCCCAAGAATATTTCCAAGCATTAGCAAGCTACACTGGCAGATATCAAATTGTTGCCGATCCGAAGGTGACGCGGATCTTTCACCCTGACGGAGCAGTCTCCATGCTACAAACAGAACTGTCAATATAAGAGAAGCGGAGGTGCCATGTCGCTCCCAAAAATTTTACTCTCAAGGATCGCAGAAGCAAAAGCGGCGCTCGCGCAGCATCCTAACTCGGATTTGAATTTAGGTTACCGTCAGGGAATTTGGGCTGGGTTAAATTATAATATGGATGCTCAGTTGACCCGGGCGGAGATCGGACACAAAAGACGCGCTTTGCTGGCAATTATAGCAGCGGAGCGGGTTATACCTATATGGGAAAGAATCTGGTCAATTGATGATACTCCACAATGTATTATAGCTACGGCCCGCCTCTTATTGAATGGATTGTTAGATACAAACATTGCTCGCTCTTACCGAGATGATAACTGGCAAAAGTTGGAAAGCTTGGCTTGCGCTCCATCATGCCAAGACTGGGAATATCAAAAAGCAGTTAGCGTCGGACTCAGCAGTATTAGCGCTCTTGGAGCTGTTTTAGATGACGAACAGTTTGATAGCGAGCATATTGACTATACTTTAACTGATGATGAGGTAGATTCTTACTCTAGCGATGCATCTTTCTGGGCGGCGATCGCCTACTCGGGATCCCAGAGGAATCCCAGTCACGATGGGCGCAAACAACGCGAGTTTTGGGAATGGTGGCTGGATGAGGCGGTCAAAAACACTTGGTGGTCTTTTGATGATGATTCATTGCACTTAACGGCGTTTCCTCGCCAAATCCAACTAATTTCTATAGGAGCGGCTCCTCTTCAGGGAGTAGAGAGTAAAGAATCATAGCAGGGCGCCAGTGACAGCACATCAAAGGCGATCGCCAACTTGAGCCAGCGCTGCCCTTAGTTTTGGGGACGTTTGACAGGATCCGAATTCCGGTAATCACCGAGCCGTACCCGATCGCCCCCTGAACCTAATCGCACTACCCTAGAGACATCTATCGCCCCCCGATAGCCCTGCCCTGGCAGCGGGCTCCTACCGAGTTCCCTAGCTCCCCCGCAGGGCTATGAAACTAATTGACAATGGTGCAAGATCTCAGATGCTATTATCCCACAAAAATAATCTTACCCACATCGTAAGTTCCCCAAAACAGCTATTGAGCCAACTTCAATTAACCACAGTGAAATCATCGACATTAATCAGGTTCTCATCAATCCGCTGCAGGGTGGCCAAGGTTTCCCCGGCGAAAGAGTTAATCAAGGTATCTCTGCCCTGAGAGACGATCGCCAAATCGTCGAAACTCAAACCTCCTGCAGCCAGCCAGATCGAGTCCGTGCCATATTCAAAGTCTATGATGGTATCCCGGCCCCTGCCCGACTCCAGGACAAAAAGATCGGCCTGAGATCCCCCGTAGAGGCGATCGCTTCCATCTCCGCCGATGAGAGTGTCGAAGCCACGGTCTTCGTAGAGGCGATCGCTTCCATCTCCGCCGATGAGATAGTCGTTCCCATCTTTTCCGTAGAGGCGATCGCTTCCCTCTCCGCCAAAGAGGGTGTCGTCCCCCTTTTTCCCAAAGAGCCAGTCTTTCCCTCCTAGACCTAAGAGCTGTTCCCCGTTGGGTGTCCCTTGGAGGCGATCGTTCCGATTATCCTGACCGACTATTGGTGCGGCGACCTCCAGAACATCCTTGACGTCAATAGTAAAGACCTCCTCGTAACGGTTCCCAGTAGAGTCGGTAGTTTGGACGCGGATGCTGTAGCTCGATTGGGTCTCAAAGTCCGAGGAACTGTTAATTAGCAGGTTTTCTACTATGATGAAGGCGGCGTTATCATCGGCACCAACGCCGGAGACTAACTGGTAGGTAAAGGTATCTCCCTCATCGGGGTCGGTAGTGGAAAAAGTCCCTACGACTGCACCCTCAGGGGAGTTTTCGTCAATGCTGCTGCCAGAGAGGTTGAGGTCGGTAGGAGATTCGGCAACATCGTTCACGTTAATCGTGAAGACCTCCTCGTAACGGTTCCTAGTAGAGTCAGTAGTTTGGACGCGAATGCTGTAACTCGATTGGGTCCACCTCTACCGCCGTTGCCACCTCTACCGCCGTTGCCGCCGTGGCCGCCGCGGCCGCCGTCGTCGCCGCGGCCACCTCTACCGCCGTTGCCGCCGCCGTAGCCACCTCTACCGCCGTTGCCGCCGAAGCCGCCGTTGCCGCCGAAGCCGCCGCTGTTGCCGCGGTAGCCATTATTAGCAGAAATAGGAGTGACGAAATTAGCATTACCACCCGTATCGTGCCCGCTGCTATTGCCACCAATGGCGTGATTATTCACGAAAGTGCTATCGGTCACCGTGACCGTCCCGTTATAGACAAACAGGCCACCGCCCATGCCTGCCCCGCCGCCGCTGCCATTGCCTCCCCGGGCCCGGCCGTTGCGAAAGGTCAGGTTATCGAAATTGACCACACTGCTTCTGACAAAGAACAGCCGGTATTGGTTGTTGCCACTAATGGTGTTGTTGTTCCCATATATCGTGAGCTGGTCGTCTTCTTCAATAAGGGTAGCAACTTCGTCAGGGTAATATTTCCCGTGATGTTAATGGTATCTGCCTGACGGTTATTCTTGGAATTGGTAATCGCTTGAGAGAGTTCTGCTTCTGTGTTGACGTAGTTAAATTCAGCCATAATATCTCCTAATGATTGGTTCGGGGGAGCCCTTCTAGGGGTTGGATAGTTTGGACGACCTGATCGTCGGGGCCCCCGGTGCTAGTAACAGTCGCGGACAGTCCTACGTAGTCTTCGGCAAGAACGACAGCAACCGAGTGGACTTAAACAGTGTGACTGCGGGTATTGGCGGCTTTGCGATCAACGGCATCCTCAACAATGACCGTTCCGGTACCAGCGTCAGTAATGCTGGAGACGTGAATGGAGATGGCTTGCAAGACCTGATTGTCGGGGCCTCGGGTGCGTCCGGCGGGTACTGTTCCGGAAAAATCGGACCCGGGGCGGCCCGACAACAGCTCCCGCAGCCGCCACCGGAGCCATGCCGTTCGCGCAGCGGCGCGTAGCGCTTCCCGACAGCCGTCCCAGCCACCGCCAATCCCATCCCGCCAACCGCTGCGGAAACTCCCGCACCAGCCGCAGTACCCACCCCGACGCCGGCAGCAGCTTCAATCATGTCTTTGGTCTTGTTGTTCTTAGAGTCCGTCATCGCTCATGTCCTCGTCACATCTTCTTGAGTATACCAATCAGCGCTTCACCCATAGCGCGACAACCCAGCATTTTCATGCCCACCGTTCCGGCGTCTTCCGCCTGCTCTTGTCCTGAAGGACTCGGCATGCTCCAGACACCGCCGGAAAAATCAGACATAATATCACCCGTGCGATATCCCCGATCCAAAACTTGCATCACTGCTTGTTCAATTTTATCGGCGGCTGCCAGTTCGTTTAACCCATATTTTAACATCATCGCCGCACTCAAAGCTTGGGCTAAGGGATTGGCTTTATCTTGTCCCGCGATATCCGGTGCAGAACCATGTACCGGTTCAAACACCCCTGGACCCGATGCCCCTAAACTAGCTGATGGTAACATGCCTATACTGCCCGTGAGCATGGCGGCGGCATCGGAGAGGATATCGCCAAACAGATTACCCGTCACGATCGTATCAAACTGTTTGGGCGCGCGCACTAACTGCATGGCGGCATTATCTACGTAAAGATGAGACAGTTCTACATCCGGATATTCTGAAGATAAAAGGATAATGCGATCGCGCCAGAGTTGGGAGACTTCCAAGACATTGGCCTTATCCACAGAACATAGCTTACCGCGCCGCTTGCGAGCAGTTTCAAAGGCTACCCGCCCGATGCGATCGATCTCAGCTTCAGTATAAGCCATAGTATTCACGCCCCGCTGTGCGCCCGTTTCCGTAGCAAAGACTCCCTTGGGTTTGCCAAAATAAATCCCACCTGTCAATTCCCGCACCACCATAATATCTACCCCTGCCACCACCTCTGGCTTCAAGGTGGAAGCATCAACCAACTGAGGTAATATCGTCGCGGGGCGGAGATTGGCAAATAAACCCAAACCCGATCGCAGTGCCAGCAGTCCCGTTTCTGGGCGCTGATGGCGGGGAAGGTTATCCCACTTGTAACCCCCGATCGCCGCCAGTAACACGGCATCACTGTTACGGCACATTTCCAGGGTGTCAGGGGGCAGAGGTTCTCCGGTGGCATCGATCGCAGCACCCCCCATCAGGGCTTCGGAGAATTCAAACTGGATATCGCATTGCTTGCCAATGACTTTCAGGACTTCTACTGTCACAGCCATGATTTCCGGACCAATGCCGTCGCCCGGAAGTAAGGTAATGCGGTATTTTGGGGTCATCTTCACTCTTATTGCTTGTCAGCTATTATCATACTCTATAAAATGTACTGTATGAGCTTTTCGTCCGGAAGCGAAGGTACAGAACTAGCCAGCTGACAAACAAATGGAATATTTAATCTATTTTGATGTCTGTTGTCTAAATCGTCCCTTCGACGACCAGACACAGGAACGAGTGCATCAGGAAGCTAAAGCCGTGCGACTAATCATAGATCGTTGTCACAGCGGTAACTGGCAGATGCTTGGCAGCGAAGCCATAGATGCAGAACTCGATCGGACCCCTACTGGGGCAAGAAAACAGCAGATGGAGACCTGGGTTGCTTTGGCCATAGCGACAGTCGCGATCGACGAACAAATCTACTCGCGTGCTGCGGAACTTTTTGAACTGGGGTTAAAAAATTACAATGCGGTGTCTGGAGCATGCCGAGTCCTTCAGGACAAGAGCATGCGGAAGACGCCGCCTTGCACATCGCTTGTGCGGAAGTGGGAAATGCCGACATATTGTTAACGACAGACGATTGCGCTGCGCGCACGCTACGCGATCGGATGTTGCGTTTGGCGGCTAGGTTAAGCTCTGTGTTACAAGTAAAAGTGGAGAACCCATTGCGGTGGCTAAGAGAGGTAACAAATGATAGACGTGAGTAAACTGACTTTAGAACAGATTATCACACTAGTAATAGACGCTCTTGCTGAAAGTCTCGGTCCTGCGGGGATGGGGCGTTTTATGGAGCAGTTCGAGAAAGGGAGTGGAGATTACACTCGCGATCGGGATAAATTTTTAGGCAATAGCACCCTTGAGGAAATTTTTGCCCAGATCCAACAGCGGCGACAACAGCAAACTGAAAATGCCAATCGGACACCGTTCCGGAAAAATCTGACCCAATTCAAAAACGCGATCGATGTTCGCCAGCTAACTCTATCCCAGATTAGGGAATTGGGAATAGAAGTGCTGACCTTGGCCCTTGGCCGATCGGGCATGGAGCGATTTCTGCAAAAATTAGAAATGGACAATGGTGATTATTACGGATGGGGTCGAGCCGGGAATCGCTTCCCGACCCTCCCTTGAGGAACCGGAATTGCGATTTTCACCGCATCCGGCTACTGGGTACTAGGCCCTTTTCATAGGTAGACTTAATAGGAATTACTTCCGTTAGCCCTTGCCGCCTGTCTTTTCTTCCCTTTCCTGGTTTAGCGAGTGGTTGTTCTGATAACCGTTAGTATCACCATTTTCAAGTCAGTTTTACCAGTTATCCATACCTTATCCTCCACTTGCGTTTCGGATTAGTTCCGTGGCTTTTTAGGATTACTCATTCCAGCAGCTTCCTAGTATCACCGACCCACGTCAGCGCTGGCTACCCAGCATCATCTACATTACTGTAGATGTTATCCCAGGAATTACCCCGGGCATTCGCTTCTTGGGCCATCCCTCCCCCCGTGGCTTGCGCTTAACATCTAACTTGTCCTGATGGACAGCACACGAGAGGTTACTTCGTTCCCTAACAACATTTCGCGATACCTTTAGGTCCACACTATACCCCGGGAGCTATTTGAGTACTATATTAGCCAGAGTCTAAAACTAATACTAGCTACCATTTCCTTTTTAGGCCAGCGCATATAGCCTTATTTCGCTGGTTCCTTATAACGAGGCTTGCACATGTTTGCCTGCTCTAACCTTGGATATCTTTCCTAGCGGCGTCACCGGCTTAGGCTGCCAGTTATCCTACATTTGAGTCCTCGCTTAGCACCACGATGATGTCGCTTCGTAGCACCGAGGACCGGTGTCACCCCCGTACCTGGGGGGAGGGGAATTTAACCCCCATGCGGTCAGAGTTCCCGGCTAATAAAACCGGGCTAGCGTTCCGTGTTTGACCACGTTAGGCTAGAACGAATCGCACAGGCTCAATAAGGATAAATGGCTATCCAATCTTACCTTTGACCATATTCACGATCGCATCGCCGCCCTGACAGCTACTACTCCCGCAAATCATTGCAATGAGATCGCAAATGAAGCCCATCAACAATCGCCTTTGTAAACTTTTGTAAAATTAGGTTAAAAGATTGTTCGGGAGAGATAGAGAGCATTATAATAGGAAAGAGTTGCGGGAAAATTTTCTGGGTAAGTTCAGTTTCAATTTCCGAAACTTATAAGGCGGTAGAGAAAAGCTAGGCTAGAATGAAGCAGAACTTAGAACCCTTGATGCTTGGCACGAGAACTGGCAATTTGCACCCGGGGACTCACTAAACAGTTCGAGCGCTGACGGTAAGCGATATGGACTTGGAAGTGAAAATGGGTAATGACATTGCTTTGTTTATGTAGCCGGATCCCTCGTTCCCAGGCAGCGCATCCTCTCCGCGCTGCCTGGGAACAGGTTCGGGCGGCTTTCTATGGCATAATTGGGGCACTCACAAGATCGCTCCAGGGCCCTGGCTTTCCTTTCGGGTTGACCCAGCGCAACCGGTAGTAGGCAATTTTGCGCGCATCTTCGCTATCAAATTTCGATATATAGGGAGTGCGGGTATCGAGGCCGAAAAATCTCAACTCATCTGTATTCGTCGGCGGTGCGTCCCCGATCTTCACCCAAACTTCTGCCCCCATGACACCAGCAGGTTTAGCCCGACGGTTAGGAGTGGTTTCGTCGAAGAAACGCAGCGTGTGACTCAAGGGTTTGCTGAGGGCGATAATCACGATAGGGCGCGTTGTGGGGGCGCTAATGGCAGTGCGGTGGCTTTCGGGGACGGTGATACCCAGGGCGGCACGGTGAGCGTTAGTAATGGTATCGCTAGCTTGCAGTTTGCGGACTTGGCGGCGGATCTCCTTTTCCCAGGCTTGGCGGTCTTCGTCTTTTTGCTGACGCGCGCTTTGGGCCGCTGCTTGGGCGTTAAGATGGACTTCGTAGGAGGTTTCCCAGCCAGATTGAGTAGCGATGAGGGTGGTAATATCCTCGTTGCTGACCTTAAGTTCGTCTTTATTAGTTTGCAAGTAGCTTCCGAAATTTATTTGCCAGTTATTGAAATCATTGTCAGAAGAAGGAATGTAGTCGGCCATTGAGATATCCTGTTCGCGATTAATTTTGTAAAAGTACTGACCCTGATGCCAAGCCGTTGCTCTGGCGGGACAAAATGTCGTCTCCAAAGGGCTTTCTCGCTTTTAGGCTTCGATGTCTCCGGAGAGTTCGATGTCTTTTGGGGCGAGATGTATCCTGGGAGCGCTAACCACACTACCCAGTATACCGCTCGCGTGTCTAATCGCACTACCTCTCTGATCGTGGCGCTAGGACGATGTCTCTACCGGTAGTGCAACTACGATGTCTCGGGGGTTTCTCCGTGCGTCCGGGAGACGTCGAGTTCCCCCGAGACATCGAACTCCCCCGAGACATCGAACTTTCCCGGGGACACTCAGCGCGCAGATCACGTCGAAGCCAAAGCGATGGCCCCTTAAGGATAGATATATTCTATCATGGAATAACTCAGTCATGCCTCTCTGTGACTGAGTTATTTTCTGGAGTGACTGAGTTATTCCTTGGAGTAATTGTTCAGTTCCTGAGGTGACCGTTTATTTCCTGGAGTAACTGAGTTATGCCACCGAGTACGAGAGTCATGCCCTGACGGCACAGATCTTTACCAAGGGTGAGATTCCTCACTCTCAGGCCGGAACAGTGCGAGTGCCGTGGCCAAGCCAGCCCCCAGCCCCCCAAAGCTTAGATGCGCCCAATCTTACCTTTGACCATATCCACGATCACATCGCCGCCCTGACAGCTACTACTCCCGCAAATCATGGTAATGATATCACAAATGAAGCCAATAAACAATCGCGTTTGTAAAGTTTTGTAAAATTAGGTTAAAAGATTGTTCGGGAGAGATAGAGGGCATTATAATGGGAAAGAGTTGCGGGAAAATTTCCAAGTGGGTAAGTTCAGTTTCAATTTCCTAAACTTATGCCCACGGCGGTAGCGAAAAGCTAGGCTAGAATGAAGCAGAACTTAGAAGCATTGCAGCTATGGCACGAGAACTGGCAATTTGCACCCGCGGACTCACTAAACAGTTCGATCGCCACATTGCGGTCAACGATATGGACTTGGAAGTGGAAATGGGTGAGGTCTACGGCTTGATTGGACCCAATGGGGCGGGTAAAACTACCCTGATCCGCATGTTGGCAACTGCTGAAGACCCCACGACGGGGGAAATCTATATAAATGGCGATCGCCTGCTACGGGACCAAAGCAATCCGACTCTTAAGCGTCGCCTGGGCTATCTCCCGGATGACTTTCCTCTATACGACGATCTCACGGTTTGGGACTACCTGGAATATTTTGCCCGTCTCTACCAACTGCGAGACCCCCGTCGCACTCAACGGCTATATGAAGTTCTGGAACTGGTGCAGCTGACTAACAAACACCATAGCCCGATCGCGAGCCTCTCCCGGGGAATGAAACAGCGGCTTTCTCTGGCGAGAACCATTATCCACGAACCAATTCTGCTACTGCTAGATGAACCGGTCTCAGGCTTGGACCCGATCGCCCGGATGCAGTTTCGGGAAATCATCAAAACATTGCAGTCAGCGGGAATGACTATTCTGATTTCCTCTCACGTGCTCAGCGACTTGGCAGAACTCTGTACCTCTGTGGGTATAATGGAATTAGGTTTTCTGGTGGAAAGTGCATCACTCAAAGACCTTTACCAGCGTCTCAGCCGCCAGCAAATCCTCATGTCTACCCTAGAAAATACGGACGGCCTACTTGCGGAACTAAAAAATCATCCGCAGGTTCAAGGGTGGGAACTGCTGCCTTCATATGGTCAAGTGCGGGTTGATTTTGCTGGAGATCGGGAAGAATGTGCGACGTTATTACGCGCGATAGTTGCTGCTGGCATTCCCCTGACGGAATTCCACTGCACTCAAGAAGATTTGGAAACGATATTCCTGAAATTAGACCACAAACAAGCATCCTAGTGTCAGGGAGCACTGGTACCACCAGTTATAAAGGATACAGGAAAAATGACAATGAATTTGATTAACCAGTTGGGGGAATGGAATCCCCAGTTGTTCCGAGAAGTAAAAGGCAGGCTGAAAAGTCGTAATGGCGCGATCGCCCTGGGAGTTTCGGTTTTTAGCCAGTTGCTATTAGTCTTGGTTTTTGTGGAAAAACTGCCGGGTCGGGAAATCCAGCGTTCCGGAAAAATCGGACATAGATACTGCACGGGCGGTGTGGAGGCATTATCTGATTATGTGAAGTACCACCAATGCCTCATGGATGCCTTCGGCAATCCGGATATAAACTGGCAGTTGTGGTGGACAGATATCTTTATCTGGATGAGCGCGATCGGCATCTTCACTATGTTAATAGTGGGGACATATATGCTGATCGGCGACCTGGACCAGGAAGAACGTCGCGGCACCTTGAACTTCATTCGCCTCAGTCCCCAGTCTACTCAAAGTATTTTGACTGGTAAACTGCTAGGGGTGCCGATTTGGCTCTATGTTGCCAGTATCCTGGCCATGCCATTGCATCTGTGGTCGGGAGTCGCGGCGCAGGTTCCTTTGAGTCTGATTTTTACCTTCTACGGGGTAACTTTTGCCAGTTGCGTTTTCTTCTACAGTGCCGCGCTGCTGTTTGGTTTAGTCAATTCCTGGATGGGAGGGCTTCAAGCTTGGTTGGCCAGTGGGATGCTGCTCTTTTTTTTGACGGGCACAACTGCTATGCGGATTCCGGAAAACCCAATGGATCTGCTGAATTTACTTTCTCCCTCTACTCTGCTGGTCTATCTGGTTCCCGACCAGTTTGCAGAATATGTGGAGATTTTTGGTTACAGTGCTGAGACTCTACTGTCTGATTTACATGATTGGCTGTGGTTTCACTTGCATATCGGTGCCAGTTCGGTTACGATCGCAGGGTTTATGGTGTTAAATTACGGCCTGTGGACAATCTGGATTTGGCAAGCCCTGAACCGTCGTTTCCACAATCCTAATAGTACCACCCTGAGTAAGGCCCATAGCTATTGGTTAGTGGGGGGCTTGGAAGTTTTGATGGTGGGATTTGCCCCCCTGTACGGTTCACATAATGACTTTTCCGCAAGCTTGAGTTTATTACTGTTAGGGAATCTGTGGCTGTTTGCTGGTTTAATCGCAGCATTGTCACCCGGACGGCAAGCTTGTATTGATTGGGCCCGTTACCGACATCAGTCAGGCGATCGCCGCAAGCATCTTTGGCAAGATTTGATGTGGGGTGAGAAAAGTCCGGCGGTAGTGGCGATCGCCCTTAACTTGCTCGAAGCTCATCTCATCCTATTACCCTGGGTTCTCCTGCACCAAAACTTAGACTACAAAATAGAGGCGATCGGTTATCTGCTTTTGAGCATGTCTATCCTGATGCTATACGCTTCGATCGCCCAGCTGATGTTATTAATGAAAACGCAGAAACCGGGGCTGTGGGCAGCTAGCACCGTAGGGGCAGCAATTTGCTTGCCACCATTTATGTTAGCGGTGCTGTCCATTTCCCCAGGAGAAAATAATCTGCTGTGGATGCTTACAGCCTTTCCCTGGGCGGCCTTTAAGTACGCATCAGCCATGACAGTCGTTGTCTCCTTCGTCGGACAGTTAGGCGTCGCAGGCATGTTAAACTGGCAATTGACGCGGCAGCTTCGACTTGCTGGAGCATCAGCATCCAAATCCCTCTCCCTAAAGCCCCAACCCTAAAGGGTAGGGCTACAAGAACAAAGCCCGCCTGCGCGGGCTAGCTTCTCTGTAGGGTGGGCGGTGCCCACCGCCTCTCTTTTCCTTCACAGAGTCAGAAAACGAGAGTACAAATATCAATTGAGGAAAGCGGTTATGAACATACTTGTGCTAAATCAAATGAGCGAGTGGAATGCCCAGTTTTTTCGAGAAATCAAAGGGCGGCTCAAAACTCGATCGGTGATGATTGCAGTTTTGACATCTCTGCTGGGTCAAGCTATGTTAATGATGGTTTGTTCCCAAAGCAAATGTCTCAGATATGCTGCTGACAGATCTTGTGCCCTGTATGACTGGCAGTTCCAGTGGTCGATCGCCTTCAGGTTTCTGGACTGGTGCCTACCCTTCATCCTGCTAGTTTGCGGTGTCTATCTGCTGATCGGAGATTTGGCGAAAGAGAGACGTCGCGGCACCCTGAATTTTATTCGTTTAAGTCCCCAGTCCAGCCAGAGCATTTTCCTAGGCAAACTGCTAGGAGTGCCTGTATTGGTGTATTTAGGAGTTGCTCTCGCAATTCCCTTGCACTTGGTGTCTGGCTTAGGATCTGGAAGGTCATTGATTGGGATTTTAGCTATCTATAGCCTTTGGACGGCTGGTTGTTGTCTGTTTTATACAACCGCTCTCCTGCTGACTTTCCTGGGTAATGCTGAATGGGGAGAACAATCTCCTGCTGGGGGTGGTGGCTTCTTGGCGAGTGTCCTGGCAATGCCTTACATCAGTCTAATTTATGGTAGCTGGGATTTGTACAGTTCCAAATATCCCCCCGATTGGAAATGGTTCTTTTTGCCAATTGGCTCGGTGCCAATATTTGCCTATGGCTTGGCAATGGTGACCTTGGGAACGGCAAGTTACTGGATTTGGCAAGCCTTGAATCGTCGTTACCAGAATCCTAACAGTACCCTCTTGAGCAAACAGCAGAGTTATTGGCTAACGGCTAGCTTTCAAATTTTGCTTTTGGGGTTCTTTTGGCGAGAAATATCGGCCCATGCTGGCGTTCTCTACGGCCAGCTATTATTTGTCAGCATTGTGAATTTATTCGGGTTTTTGGCTCTAATAATGGCGCTTTCGCCTCACCGCCAAGCTTGCCTTGATTGGGCCCGTTATCGGCATCAGCAAGAGTATCGTCGTCCGCGTAGCGTGCGCGCAGCGCATTCTTTGCTACAGGATCTGATCTGGGGTGAAAAAAGTCCAGCCGTTCTGGCGATCGCGGTCAATATCGCCCTTACTGCTGCGATCTGGATGCCTTGGGTGCTGTTGTGGCCTGAAGGTGAGGAAAAGATGGCAGCAGTTGCGGGGATGTTGATCTGTGCTAATTTGATCTTGATTTATGGGGCGATCGCGCAGTTAGTGCTATTGAGCAAATTACCGAAGCGGGCATCTCTCGCAACTAGCACGGTTTTCGCTAGTGTAGTATTACCACTTATTATTGCGGGCTCCTTGATGGAGAAAATAACTCCTATGTTCTTGATGTTTGCAGTTTTTTGCAGCGCATTTTGGGCTATAGGAGAAGCATCCGCGATCGGGATTTTGATGGCAATCTTGGGTCAATGGAGTATCCTGGGATTGTTGAACTTCCAACTGACGCGCCAGTTAAGAAAATTTGGAGAATCTCATTCCCAAGCGCTTCTCGCTGGAGGTTAAGTTTGGTCTGGTTGTGAAAGTAGGGTGAGCACCTTTGTTAATGCACTAGCGACAAGATGCTGCAAATGAATGCATCTCAATCTCTCTCGCCCTTTACAAAAGTTTACATGGGGCCCCAGATATCTCTTTCGTTGGCTATAATCAGCAGAAAGTCTCGCTATTGAAGAGTAAGTGGAAGGCCAAATGCTAGATATCTCTTTCGTTGGCTATAATCAGGATAAGGTCTCGCTATTGAACGGCAATCTGGGCAGGCGATCGCCTGCTGCTTGTAGTATAAGGAGAAAATCACCATGCAGATCGCGATCAAACTTCCCTCGGACATAGTAAATCAACTACAATATGTCAACATTTCCCGCCGAATTTTAGAACTAATCGCAGCCGATCGCTATCGGCAAGGTCATATTGGAGCTGCCGAAGTCCGGCGAATGCTCAATTTTTTCTCTCGTTGGGAAACTTATGAATTTCTTAAGCGTGAAAAAGTATACTTGCCATATACTGAAGAGGATTTAGAGCAGGATTCAGAAGCGATTCGCAACCTTTTAGGCACCGAATGATTATTGTATCCAACACTTCCCCTATTAACCACTTGATTTTGATTGGGAACATCCACTTGTTACCTGAACCCACTCTACTTGAGGAGATGTATTATGACTAATGCTTTACCGGGAAAAAGAGAATTTTGGGGTAATTTAGTCCAAGGTGTTAAGGCGATGGCGATATTGGCGCCGCGAACTTACATGACGGATGAAAATACGAAAACTGAATACCTCCGAGTCAAGGATTGCGAAAAGATCGAAAAGTTCTGCACGCAGATGAAGCAAGTAGAAATGCAGTTGCAGGTGTTGCAGCAGGAGAAAAACCTAGCGTTTCCAGCGGAACAAGGGGAGTTGAACCGCCAACTGCAAGGGGAACTCGCCCGACTCAACGACTTTCAAGCGGAACAAGAAGAGTTGAAGCGCCAATTGCAAGAAAAATACACCCCGCAAAAATACACCTACGGCGGCTATAAGCGAGATGAGGATGAGGATGAGTATTCATGGGAAGTAGGAATATTAAACCGCCAACTGCAAGAGGAACTCGCCCGACTTACCCGCGACTTTCAAGCTAACGAAGGTAAACTCAACCGCCAACACGCCCTTCAGATAGAACTTTTTCAGGAAAACTTGCAACAATCTCTGATCGCGCAACAGAAGCAATTCTAATTAGAATGGAAACAAATGGATGCGGAACTGTACCTGGAACTGAGGAAAGGATACAGAAGAAGATATGAACCGAATAGTTCACCCCTTTGGTTATCTGCGGTAAATTTAATTGATGCCGATGCCGATACAAGAGACAGTTTTATGCTGGTATTACCCTCGCCTCCCGCCTTGCCTCACGACAGATCAAAAGCGGCGGGGGGGACGCGAGGGTTCCCAGAAATGGAGCGATTTTTGGGAAAAAGTTTGCGCAGTTTCTTTGAAAAGTATACTCAGAATGGGAGACAGATCTGGTTTCTCGCGGGCGCTTGGAGGAGTAAAGGATTCCATAGCGAAGCTGCAACCAACGCGATTTTCTAAGACTTGTGTTCAGAACCGGTTCTGATTTTAGAGTCAGCAGTAGAAGGGGGAGATTTTAATTTAAATTTTGGTTACTGGGTAAATTGGCTGGACTATCGCTACGAAACAGCCATTTCTTTTCCTTGGCAAGAGGTGCTTTACGAGTTTGCGAAGATGCGGACTTGGCGTTGGAAGCAAAAGCGAGACGACTATATTGCCGCTGGCAAAGATCAAAGAAAATTTGACAAGCGCTATGGCCAGGAAGGCGTTGCCGGGTTTATGAAAAACCTAGAAATTATTGAATTAGAACGGGAATGTCTGGAGGAAGGAGAGGATCTGACGGAAATAGAACGACCTTACAGCGTTCATCAAAAGGATTACCAGAAATTGCAAGAGTTCATTGCCAACTGTCACTGCTTGTTTGCGGGGTTGCTGGCGGATGAATATTTCCTGCTGCACGTTCCCATTAATGACAGAAAACCGCCTTTGTTGCCGCAGTTACTCGCCGACTTGATCGAGGGAATGCCAGAACAGGAGTTGCAAAATCTGGTAGAATTGGTGGTAGCCTTCTACGAAACTCTCTATCAGGGGATCGGGGAGTTGGAGTCGGGTTGGGTTCCGGAACTGAAGTTGGATCTGGCGGCAAGTTTGCAGCACTTACCCCAGCAGTTTGGGGCGAAGCAACAGGTAGACGCATCGATGCAAGCGTGGTTGCAAAGGCGAGGAATGACTCCGGATGGGGATCTGTTGGCGCAGGTGGAGTCGGCGTTGACTGTTGCGGACCGGGAATATGTGGAGAAACTGAATCAATGTTTGCTATTCTTGGGTGAGGAACGTCAACTGAATGTGGCGAAGGCTTGCTACGATCGGGGGATACAGCGCTGCACCCGGGAAGAGTACGTGACAGCAATTGCCGATTTCGACCAGGTAATCGCACTCGAACACGAGTTGGTAGAAGCATATTACAATCGCGGGCTGGCTCGTGCTAAGGTAGAACGGCACGAAGAGGCAATTCAAGATTATACGGAAGTGTTGCAACTTCAGCCCAGTCGCGCCCAGGCTTATAATAATCGCGGCAATGCCTTTTATGAGTTGGGAAATTATGAGGAGGCGATCGCGGATTACGATAAAGCTGTAGAACTAGGTTTCTCCTCTGCTGAGAAAAACCGCGCGATCGCCCGAGCCGTGTTAGCAGAAGTCGAACGTAAAAAGCGGGAAGAGGAGGAACGCCGTCAACGGGAAGTAGAAGCGCGTCGCCAGCAGGAAGAAGAGGAACGTAAAAAGCGGGAAGTAGAAGCGCGTCGCCAGCAGGAAGAAGAGGAACGTAAAAAGCGGGAAGCAGAAGCGCGTCGCCAGCAGGAAGAAGAGGAACGTAAAAAGCGGGAACGTCGATCATATGGTGCATACTATGACCCGTTTAACTTGCTGTAACCCATCGCCGCCGAACCCCGGATCCGAGGCGGGCCCCGATCGGCAATATTATAGATATGCTGACGCTGTGGTCCGACAGGATGGGATTGAGCTGGGGGCACGGGCTTCGCTACCCGATGTTACAGGTGTTGACAGTACCGAGAAAATAGGTTAAAGTTAGGGAATCCGCCGTGAGAGTAACCGATGGACAGACCGATTTATTGACCGGACAAGATTGAATAGAGAACAAGAATTATGGACTATGCCTTTGACTGGAAGCCCGAACAAGCTTTACTGGAGAAATTGCTCGCCTTAGCACGTCAACGAGGTCAATCTCCCGAAGCCATTGTCACTGAAATAGTAAAGATATATCTAGAAAGGCAACCGCTAGCAATAGGTGATATGGGCTCAGACCCGTTGGTAGGAATGTTTGCTGGTTCACCGGATTTAGCAACTAAATCAGAAAGGATATTACAAGAAGAAATTAGGGAGAAGTCTGGCTGGACATGGAAGGAAACCCAGTTATAGGTGACAGTGGTTTTGTTGTGGCATTGCTAAATCAAACAGACTCGTGGCATAGCGAGGTGGCACGGGTTTATGCCCAGCAACAGCAGATATTGTTACCACAAACAGTACTGACTGAAGTTGCCTATTTAATAGGTCGTGATGCCGGAGTTGCTACTGTAGTAGCTTTTTTGCGAGGATTGCCAGAGAGTCGCTTTCACCTGGTGGAGTTAACAGACTCCGATGTGAGGCGTGTGGCTGAAATTCTCGATGTTTATGCAGATAGTCGAATTGACTTTGTCGATGCAACGGTTATGGCTGTGGCTGAACGCTATGGTAGTACCAAGATATTGACTTTGAATCGACGGGATTTTAGATTATTTAGACCCCGGCATTGCGATAGTTTTGAGCTCTTGCCATGAGGGCGATCGGCATGTTACCTTGTGCCCCGACACCAATGGGATCTCCAATATTATTTCAGGGCACGGCATTATAGCATTGTCAAAACCAACTTTTATGTAGCTCTAGGTTGGGTTTCGTGCCTCAACCCAACCTACAATGATAGTGCCGATGTGTGGCCGATCGCACTTTTGACTATGAACAACCCAACCATTATGTCGCTCAATTCTGTTATAAATCCGATGGAATAATCGCATCGATCGCTTCAGTCCGATTTTTCCGGTAAATGCGAAAATCCCGATCTAATGTTAACACTGTACTGCCTGCGATAGACTGTATCCCTCGGGAGCGCTATTCGCACTACTCGGGGGATACAGCTCACTCATTCGCACCAAACAAGCATCTGCAAAACCACATGGGCACAGATTTGTATTTTTGCATCAACTCTCTCACGGCGGTCACTTCATCGCTGAAACTAAAAAGAATCTCAATATAACCGTTACTCACTAAACCCATGACTGCATCCTCTCCCCCATAAACATTTTTCAGGAGAAAACACGCTTCACTAATAACAGCTTCGCACGTTAACACCGGTTTGGCAATATTTCCCCATTGATTTACTGCCCAATCATGGTAGCGATCTCTTTTATCTAAAACCGCTACCAACACTCCTGTATCTAGGATAACTTTTCCGATCATATCGCCTTATATCCTTTCTTTAGCTCCTGTTTTTCCATAGACAGATCGCCTACGCCGCTATCTAAACAACCGATAAACTCCTTTGCTACTTCCAGCATCGATCGGGACTTCTCCTTCATCTTCTACAGTTTCCCTAATTTCCTGCTTTTGCGTCTTAAACTGCAAAAATTAAATTATTACCAGAACCGACTGCTGCTGTTGAGTGGTCAAGGTTTGCTTGTTCTAAAATCCTTTGTTCCTTGCTAACTGCTTGTATCATCTTTTTCCTTCAGTTACACTCTTACTCCCACTCCAATAGCTTAGCATACTTTGGCGCAACACGATCGCCCTTTTATTCAAACTCTGATGCCCACACATCAACAGCAGAGAATTCCCACCCCGGCAGTAACTCGGGCACCTCTAAAACATCTGCATCTCCTAGCACTATCGTCAATGTTACATATCATTACAAGTAATACCGAGATGGCGATTTGAAAATTTCGCCCCATCGCACAAGGGAGTATCGAAACGCGATTTATGCTGTATAATGGTATGCAGTTGAAAGGTTAATGAGTTAAAGTCAGTCAAAGGCAAATGGCGCAGGTGTGAAGTAGTGATACCAGAATTCGATGAAAACGGCAATCTACCGCCACCGAATAATTTTTGCGAATGGGAAGAGTTGAAAGAGAGATTTGGTACAACTTTTCCCAGACAGCGCCTGATAGATGGTTTGTCTCGGGCAATGGCGAAATTAAAAGCCGCAGGCTGTAGAATTATTTATATTAATGGCAGTTTTGTCACCAGTAAAGTAAAACCTAAAGACTACGATGCTTGTTGGGAAGACGATGGGGTTACTCTAGGATATTTGAAGTCCGTCGATCCTGTTTTATATAATTTCACCAGGGGTCGTACCGAGCAAAAAAATATCTACAGGGGATATTTTCTCAGCATCTTACCCTGCTGATTAAGCTGGTAATTATTACCTAGATTTTTTCCAATTCAATAGTAGAAAAGATATACGCAAAGGAATCATTGCTATCCATTTACAGAGGTGGGAATATGATGATTAAAAATGAGCAAGAATATCAGATCACATTAGATTGGTTGCGGCGGTTTGAACAGACAGTAGCTAAATTGGATAGCGATGAAGTCTTGAAAACTGACGACCCAACGCGCTGGCAACTTTATCGAGACGCTTATCAGAGTCAAGTTGACGAGTTCAAATATGAAATTGCTGAATATGAAAGGCTGATCAATTGTGACCAAAAGCAGGTTTTGCAAATCAAAGTTGAGAATTTCAATAAACTGCCATGGGTTTTAATTAAAGCCATTCTGACTGCCAAGATTAGCCAGGAAGAATTAGCGGAGACACTGGGAATTTCCTCACAGCGGGTGAAGGAGTATGAAGATACAGATTATCAATTTGCCAGTTTTGGAGAGATGATTGATGTCAGCATCGCTTTGGGTGTGGAAGTTGAAAAGGCTGTAATGCAGGTTGATTTTGAGGAAATCGAGGAAGTAGCACGTATCGCAAAAAAATGGCAAGAGAAGAAAAGAAAGAAGGCTATGGCCGCGCCGCGCTGAGCGATCGCAAACGAGATATTTAAGTTCTGCAGTTCATCTTAACAGGAGGCAGAGCCTCACCGAGACCGTTCCCTGCCAGAGACAGGGAACGAGATAATAGTTTTAAACTATATTGTTAGTCGGTTTTAACCGACTTTAGCTATTAGCCGGGGGTTTGAACCCCCGGCGGGCTAACAGCGAAGTGAAGGAATTTATTACCCGTGCCGCCTTTGATGCCACTGCCAAGCGTGGGCGATAATTCGCTCTAGGTCTGGGTATTGGGGAGTCCAGTTGAGGATGGTTCTGGCCCGGGAACTGCTGCCCACCAGAACGGAGGCATCGCCTGCACGCCGATCGCACTCGAAGGCGGGAATTTCTCTACCCGTAACTGTTCTAGCAGTTTCAATCACTTGCTTGACAGAAAAACCATTACCATTGCCCAGGTTAAAGACTTCACTATCACCCCCATCCAGCAGATATTCCAGACCCAAAACATGGGCGCTTGCCAGGTCGGTGACGTGAATGTAGTCCCGCACGCAAGTGCCATCGGGGGTGGAGTAATCTCGGCCAAAAATAGACAGAGATTCCCTTTTGCCTAAAGCCGTTAGCAAGGCCAGGGGAATGAGGTGGGTTTCGGGCTTGTGGTCTTCCCCCAGCAAACCACTGGGGTCGGCCCCGGCAGCGTTAAAATAACGGAAACAGACTGACTTGAGACCGTAAGCCCGATCGCAATCTGCGAGAATCCGTTCTACCATAGCTTTACTAGCGGCGTAGGGACTGAGAGGATTGTGGGGATGATCTTCGGGAATGGGCAGGATCTGGGGTTCGCCATAAATAGCGCAGGTGGAAGAAAAGACAATCCGTTTCACCCCCGCTGCTACCATAGCTTGCAGCAGGGTTAAGGTGCCACTAACATTGTTCTGGTAGTACATCCCGGGCTCTTTGACCGACTCGCCCACGGCGATAAAGGCCGCAAAATGCATGACTGCCTGAATGTTGTGGGTGGCAAATAACTGGTCTAGCAAGGCCCGATCGCTCGTATCCCCAACAACTAGCTTGACCTGGATCACCTGTTCGACTAAATCTTGATGCCCGTAGACCAAATTGTCTAAAATGATCGCATCATAGCCAGCGCTCTTCAGCGCTAGCACGGTATGGGAGCCAATATATCCAGCCCCGCCAGTAACGAGAATAGTGGGTAATTGCGACAAGTTAAATCCTCTCTGGTGAAATATTTCAGCTTTTAGATTAACGCCAATTGTGGTAATTCGTCTCTGGACGCGACTGGAAAAATAGTTACACTTAAAAAGGGATCGACTTGCGCGAAAGAGGCATTGTTGGTGTCATTGGGAGGGGGGATATGGCAGCAGTAAGTCGGTGAGCACAACTGTTAGACCCCCGGAAGCAATCTCCTACCCAGCACGTGGAGATTGCTTCGGAGGGTGTTCCTTCAATTATCCCCCCCCCTCGCTCCGGACATATTGGCTGCTGGAGATCGCGCAGTTCCTGACAGTTCGCAGTATACTAGCTCAATAGATGCTCGATAGCCTAGATCTAAATCTTTCCCTGGATAAGGAGACCTACTCCGAAGAGATAGAAGCGTTGATGCGCCAGCTGCGATCGCTACAACAGCATTGTTGGGAAAAAAAGCTGTCCGCGATCGTAGTGCTAGAAGGTTGGGCCGCTGCTGGTAAAGGTGCCCTGGTGAAAAAAGTAGTGGGATACATGGATCCTCGTGGGTTTGCAGTCCACCCGATCTGGCCGCCAACTCCCCAAGAACAAAAGTATCCGTTTTTATGGCGGTTTTGGCAGAAGTTACCTAGGTATGGCAGTATCAGTTTGTTCTATCATAGCTGGTACACCCACGTCCTAGAAGACAGGCTGTTCGATTGGGTCAAGAGATCGGAAATTCCGACGATAATGCGGCATATTAACTCCTTTGAGCGCCAAATGGCAGATGATGGAGTGGCGATCGCCAAATTCTGGATCCACCTGAGCAAGAAAGAACTGAAGCAGCGGCTGAAAAAATACGCGGAAGACCCCCTAGATGCTTGGCAAGTGCGATCGGAGGACTGGCAGCAGGTGAAGAATTATGAAAAGTATACTGCCTTTGCCGAAGAAATGCTGATCCAAACCAGCACTGGCCCGGCCCCCTGGACATTGGTGGAGGGAGACTCTCAGCGTTGGGCGAGGGTGAAGGTTTTAACTACAATTGCCTCTACCATTAGAGAAGCTTTGGATAAACGCCAGGGGTTTGTCCCCGGGCCAACATTGCCTCCGCAGGAAAAGCTAGAACCGACCGAACCGGACTTCTTGGCGAGGGTAGATCTGAACGAGTCTCTGTCATCAGAGGAATACAAAAAGCAGTTAAAGGAAGAACAGGTAGGTCTGCGCCAGTTGCAGAGGAGTATTTTCCAACATCAGGTGCCAGTGCTGTGCCTATTTGAAGGTTGGGATGCGGCGGGTAAAGGGGGAGCAATCAAACGCTTGACAGATAACCTGGACCCCCGCAGTTATCAAGTTACCGCCTTTGCTGCCCCGACAGATGAAGAAAAGGGCCATCACTACCTGTGGCGGTTCTGGCGTAATTTGCCCACGGCGGGCAAGATCGGGATTTTTGACCGCACTTGGTATGGACGAGTATTTGTCGAGCGAGTCGAAGGTTTTGCTACGGAAGCTCAGTGGCGTCGGGCCTACCGGGAAATTAATGAGTTTGAAGCCCAGCTGACTGATGCGGGTTATGTTTTAGTTAAGTTTTGGCTGCACATTAGCCCCGCCGAGCAACTGAAACGATTTACCGCACGCCAGCAAGACCCGTTTAAGCAATATAAGTTAACAGAGGAAGATTGGCGGAATCGGGAAAAATGGTCGTTGTATGATGTGGCAGTCAATCAGGCGATCGGGCGCACGAACACGCCGACGGCACCTTGGACGATAATTCCTGCTAATGACAAGTATTACGCTCGCGTGAAAGTGATTCAGACAGTGAGTGAGGCAGTTGCAGCCAAACTGAAACGTCACTAAGTCTCTAATGTTCTTTTCTCTGCGCGGTTGGCTGTCTCCCAATGTCCTGTAGCTTCTTGATATAATTGCCAAAGGAACATCGGGAGCATCTCAATGATTGAAATGCTCCCTGGCGATCTGGATCCAAAATACTGAGTTTAAGAGATAAGAAGATGACACAAACACGAGGTAATTCTAGCAGATTAGACCGGATAGAGGCAATATTGGAACGCACTGTGTCTGACCAGGCAGAACTGCGAGGGTCTCTGATCCAGTTAACGAAGCGGGTAGATACTCTCACAGATCGGGTAGATACTTTAACCCAACAGGTAACTGTCCTGACCCAGCGGGTAGATACTTTAACAGAACAGGTAACTGTCCTGACCCAGCGGGTAAATGACCTGACCCAGCGGGTAGATGACCTGACCCAGCGGGTAGATACTTTAACAGAACAAGTAACTGTCCTGACCCAGCGGGTAGATGACCTGACCCAGCGGGTAGATGACCTGACCCAGCGGGTAGATGACCTGACCCAGCGGGTAGATACTTTAACAGAACAAGTAACTGCCCTGACCCAGCGGGTAGATGACCTGACCCAGCGGGTAGATGACCTGACCCAGCGGGTAGATACTTTAACAGAACAAGTAACTGCCCTGACCCAGCGGGTAGATACTTTAACAGAACAAGTAACTGCCCTGACCCAGCGAGTAGATAATATTGTCGGGAAGATGATTCGATTTGAGGAGAAAACAGATAATAGCTTATCTGATTTAAACCAAGGGCAAAAAGAGACAGTTGCTCTCATAAGGCAACTTGTTCAGGGACTAGAGCGAATTGAGCAGGGGCAGGCGGAAATGAGGGAAACTCAGGCATCTTTGATAGCAGGGCGAGAAAGACAGGAGCGGATTTTGGATTACCTGCTGCGGCGCGTCGATGGTGAAAATGCTGACAACTGAATGCTTGCGTTATCAGTTGCTCCAGACGGTGGTCACTGGAGGTTGAGTTGGCGCATTACTCAACCTACTGCGATCGCCCTCGCTTCATTTGATTTTAAATACTGGTTGATCAGGGTGTGCCGGATTCGGTATCAATCGTTGATTGACACAATCGACTAGCACATCTAACTTCTCCAACAATGTCTGACCAATAAGTACCTCATCACCGACAACCAGTGCATCTTCAAAAGCCTTACGATCTTGCCACTCAACTAGCATGGGCTCAGTCACGTTGAGCGATTCTTGCCGCCGATCAGCGTACTCAGCCACCTGTTGCTCTAAAATTTCCAAACCGAGGTTCTGCATCACATGAACTGGAATGACGAAACGCACCGATCCCGTGTCTACCAGGGCGTCAGCTTCATACACGCGCACCTGTTCAGATGTTAGCTGTCCGCGACGCGCTAGCATCATATCTAGCGCATTCGTTAACTTGACTTTCGCTCGTACTTCACCCATAATTTTACCCTCACGCTACTTACTATTATCATAACATTGAGAGAGCAAATTGTGTTCAAAGAGCACGAAAAAATGTCAGATTGGTTATCGAGATTGCAAGCAAAACGGGCGATCGGGGTGATCCGCACTCCCCAACGATCTTTGGGAAAACAGTTGGCCCTCTCGATCGCAGATGGGGGAATGCAACTGATTGAAATTACCTGGAATAGCGATCGCCCGGCTGAGTTAATTGCACAATTGCGAACAGAATTACCTGCTTGTTTGATTGGTGCGGGCACTCTGTTAACCCCAGAACACCTGCATGGTGCTATTGCGGCGGGGGCGCAATTCCTGTTTACTCCTCACACCAATCCTGCTATAATTGAAATAGCTCTTGCTGCTGGAGTACCGATTATTCCCGGGGCCCTTTCTCCTACGGAAATTGTTACTGCTTGGAATGCAGGCGCTACCTGTGTGAAGGTTTTTCCAGTTAAATCTGTGGGCAGTGTTAGCTACATTAAAAGTTTACAAGGCCCATTGGGTCAGATTCCTTTGATCCCTACCGGAGGTGTTACCCTGGATAATGCTAGGGATTTTATTGCCGCCGGGGCGATCGGGGTCGGACTCGGAGGCAGTCTATTTCCTAAAAATCTCGTAGCAGCACGAGATTGGCAGGCGATCGCCCAAATAACTCGCACCTTCATGCAAAACTTAACCACTTCGATGTCCGACGGGCGCGCTAAAAGCACTACCCGTCGGACATCGATCTAAAATCTATGCCCATTCTGGCTATTGGCGACATTCACGGTTGTGCCACTGCTTTGGATACCCTGCTGGCAACTGTTAAACCCCAACCTGTAGATACGATCGTTACCCTGGGAGACTATGTTGATAGGGGACCGAACTCAAAAGGCGTGCTCGATCGCCTGATATCCTTGCACGAAACTGGCAGGTTGGTAGCTTTACGCGGCAATCACGAACTGGTGATGCTCGACGCAGTATTCAGCAGCCAAAATGAATCCTATTGGCGGATATACGGTGGCGCCGAAACACTCGATTCTTACTCTGACTATAGAACTGGTCAACTCACAGACATCCCCGCCGCACATTGGCACTTTATCAAAAATATTTGCCGGGACTACTGGGAAAGCGATCGGCATTTTTTCGTTCACGCCAACGCCGATCCTCAGAAACCCTTGCATCAGCAATCAGAACAGATGCTATACTGGGAAAAATTCCGCAACCCAGCACCCCACTTCTCTGGCAAAACTATGGTCTGCGGACATACTAGCCAAAAAAGTGGTAAACCTGTAAATCTCGGTCATGCCATCTGCATCGATACCAGAATTTATGATAACGGTTGGTTGACTTGTCTGGACGTGACCAGTGGCAAAGTTTGGCAGGCCAATGAACTAGGTCAGCAGCGAACAGCTAGTATTGATGAATTTAAGTCAGCCCAAGCGCCGTCAGCCCAAGCGCCGTCAGCCCAAGCGCCGTCAGCCCAAGCGCCGTCAGCCCAAGCGCCGTCACCCTAAAGGGTGCGGCTACACAAACAAAGCCCGCCTGCGCGGGCTATAATAACCTCGTTCCCACTGGCGACCCCTGGGAACGGGATGCTAGAGGTTCTGCCTCAGGGCGCATCTCACTTTTGCATAAAAGCACAAATTCTCGGGTTCGTAGTTCGTAGTTCGTAGTTCGTAGTTATTTTACGATAGCGTACTACATAGGCTAAAATTATCATACATCTGCAAATCTGGGATGCTCCCCTGCCTCATGTAATTTGTTGAAGTTTGATAAAGTTATAAAAAAAATCTTAAATCTGCGATATCGCCTTGACAAGGATGCGGGAAAAAAGCTATAAATAAGCAAATAGAGTTAACCATCCTGGAAAAATGTCAAAAATTAAATTTCTGTATGCTTTACCGATCGTCCTGGCAGTGACGCCGCTAGTCACCCTCGATTTGACCAGTAGTGACAATGGCGGTAGCTTGGTAAGCACGAACCTGGAAGCTTATGCCAAAAGCAGAGGCGGACGCAGCAGAGGCGGTTCCTTCCGCAGAAGTTCTCCTCCTTCTCGTTCCGGTCCTCGCAGTTCTGGTTCGGGCAGTTCCGGTTCTGATTACTACAGAAATGATGATTCCGATTACTATCCTACAAGTCCCATCTATAGGCGGAGGAGATATTACAGTTATTCAACTAGATGGGAATTGTTCTGGTTGTATCTGTTTATATTCGTGGCTGGGATCTTGGGATTGATATTATTTATATACCTGTTCCAATGGTTCGTAAATCGCCCCAAATCATCTGTACCTAAAGAACTGGCCAATGATATCGTGACAGTGAGTAAGTTGCAAGTGGCTGGGGAATGCAAAAGAGGTGCAGTCAGAAATCTCGGAACTGATCCGCAATGCAGATTTATCTAGTTCAGAAGGTCTAGCAGAACAGTTACAAGAGGCGACCCTGGTATTGCTGCGAAATTCGGCAAGCTGGACTCACGTTTGCGCTAGTTCCCAGAAGGTCAAGGGTAGGGAAAAAGCGGAAATCATCTTCCAGGAATTCTCGGTTTCCGAACGCAGCAAGTTTAGTTCGGAAACTCTCTCTAATGTTAATGGTCAAATCAGGGAACGGTCCCTCTGTGAGTCCAGAGTCCGATAAAACAGCTGATTACATTGTTGTCACCTTGTTAGTAGGGACAGAAGATGATAAACCTCTGTTTGCAGAGGTGAATACATTGGCAGAGTTAGAGTCAGCGTTAAAGCGGATAGCAGCAACTCCCCCAGACTATCTGCTGACCTTTGAACTGCTGCTCAGTCCTCAAGAAGAGTCTGACTACCTTAGCTACGATGAACTCTTGACTGAGTACCAAGAGATGAGGCTATTGGTTTAGTTAAAATTGAGATGCATCGGTTGGGTTGAGGCACGAAACCCAACCTACGAACTGCTACCTTACCTACGATGAACTCTTGACTGAGTACCAAGAGATGAGGCTATCGGGTAGTGGCTCGGAGGCAAACTGTGGCTGAAATTCTTGCTGCGCCGGTGTAGAGGCAGTTGCAGCGAGTTGCAGCGGACTGGGATTGTTCGCGATCGCTCCTAGTGGGCGTGATAATTTATCTGCGGACGTGGAGATTAGCCGGTTACAATAAGATATCCAGCCAGCGATCGCGCGCGCATAGAGGGCTAAATCTCACCGCGATCGCGACTGGACTGTTTTTCACCGGTGCAATATGGATATAAGGGCCACTGTCCATTTCACCCGCCTCGGTTTCGGTTGAAGGCTATAAGTAGTCGTGCAAAATATTTGATGTTTTCGTCAATAAAGCTATAACCCTTGCTCTGTAATAATTTGAAGCTCTCTGGAGCAAACTCCGAACTCCGAACTCCGAACTCCGAACTACTTATCTCCGTGCCCCCTACGATCGTCTACTGAAGTCCTTGATCAGCGCTGGAACAATCCGGTTACTAGCCAGCCGGGCCCCAAATAAGTTGCGGGCCACCGGCCCCAGTTGCAATGCCGCCGCTCCCCCCATAATGAAAAGATTGCGTCCTGCCCAGCGAAGCCTCCCATCCAACACGGGTAAGCCATTGACCAGTGGTAAGGGGTTGGTCGCCCGTATATTGGCTAACAGGGGCCAGTGATTCACATCTAGCGTGCTACCGGTTGCTAGCCAGATGCGGTCGATCCGTTGTTGGGTAATGCAATGATGAACCTCCGGTTGGTTACAAGTCACGTTCCAGACATCCTCCTGCCATGCTGCGGACTGAACTGAGCACTGTTCGTAAAAAGATAGCTTGCCGTCTCGTCCCCTGCGTCGCAATTGGGTGAAAACGGCGGGGGTTAGGGAACCCCCATTGCGGGCAGCTTGAATCATCTGCCAGCGGGTTTCCCAATCGGGTTCGGCGTGGAAC
This sequence comes from uncultured Hormoscilla sp., assembly GCA_963921275.4. Lineage (GTDB taxonomy): Bacteria > Cyanobacteriota > Cyanobacteriia > Cyanobacteriales > Desertifilaceae > Hormoscilla. The sequence goes on from OZ001293.3 coordinate 2,699,851, forward strand.
CCCTTGAGGTATTTGGGGCCGAGCCATCCAGGTTCGGCATCGAATAGTTTCTCGTAAAAGGTGCGCCGCGCCATCATGATGACCCTTGCGCCCCGAGCGATCGCCCCCAATGCCAGATGTCCGCTGGTCAGCCCACTGCCGACAATCAAAATCGTTTCTCCGGTTAACTGTCGAAGACTGCGCAGATCGACCTGATGGGAGTGAAGGAGGCGATCGCTTGGGTAGTTCGAGGGCAAGGTTTGCATCCATGCGGGAATGTTGGGTTTACCGCCCGCGATCGCTAACACAACACGCTTGGCCGTCAGCACCCGATCATCGGTGAGTCCTAACCGAAATCGCTGCCATCCTTGCTGATGAAACAGTTCGATTTGCTGTATTTGTGCTGGAATTACCCGCTCCTGCAATCCCCAGCGCCGAATCACCTCTTGGTAAAAGTCATAGAAGAGTTGAGTTCCGGGTAGGTCGTAGGGAGGAAAGAGTTCCGATGGGCGTGATTCGGCAAAGGTGCGGAGGGCATGGGGATCGGGGTCGGGATGATGCACTACAGGCGATCGCAGGTGGGGAATATTGTAGGCGGCAAACTGGTGTTGCCATTGCTGTAGCCAATCCCCAGCGGGATCGAGCACCACAAAGCGGTTGCGCATGGACTCCTTCTTTTGCAGCAAATGCGTCACCAACGTTAACGCCTGGGGGCCTGCACCAATGATGGCAATATCTACCTTGTCTACCGTTCCATTTGAGGGGGCCGTCTTCCAATTACACATCACTTTCCAATTCATCTATAATATGAGAATGATAATCATTCTCTTTTTTGTATCTTAAGGCAAGACTGAATGGACTCCATGACGTTGATTGCGATCGCAGGGCCGCCCGGTAGTGGCAAAACCACCTGGATGAGTCAGTTTCTCTCGAACCAGCATCGTCCTCTGTTTTACTGCTGTCCGGGGATGGGAGCGGGTTCGGTGGATCGAGCACGGATTGCGTATCGCTTTCCCCGGGTGCATTTGCTTCCCTTTCATCAAACACCGCAGGTCTTCGCCAACCTGCCAGACCAGGCTTTGGTCTATCTGGAGCTAGGCTTTCACCTGGATTTGACCGCACCATTACTCGCGTCGCTGCCCTGCCATCGGATCGCCGTCCTGCCATCGGGTTTGCAAACATCGGAATGGCACGACTGGGCCGACGAGGTGATTTTCGGCAATGACATCACGATGTCTGCTTCCGATAACTTACCAGAGTTATGCTGTACGCCTTTGACAGGAAGAGTCTTTGACCCACCAAGCCTAGACGAGATTTTGATTGAACTGACGGGCGACGCTTACGGACAGGTGCAGCGAGTCAAGGGTATTTTTGAACTGCCGGATGGTCGAGCCTTCTACGTTGATTTTGTCGAAGGCTTGCCCGGAATTGAATACACCGAATTGGGTATTCCTCGCTGGCTAGAGGGCCGTCCCGATCGCTTCAGTGGCATTGAGGTTGTGGGCTGGAACTTGGAAAAGAAAATTATTGCCCAAACCTTACTGGCTGGGTGCTTATCGGATGGCGCGATCGCCCACTATCAGGAACAGTACAAAGCCCTAATTTCTAGGGTGTGTCATCAATCAAATTGCTTGACAGAAATAGATGGATACGGTATGGAGTCCTTATCCAGCAATAACAATCAAGAGGGCATGATATGAGACGCTATGGCTTGCGAGACGACCAGTGGGAACGGATCGAACACCTTTTACCTGGTAAAGAGGGTGACCCAGGCGCTACAGCCAAGAACAATAGATTATTCGTGTTCTGCCGTGTTATATCGATATCGTGCTGGCATTCCCTGGCGGGATTTACCGGAGTGTTTTGGGGATTTTCGGGTTGTTCATACCCGCCATACCCGTTGGTCTGAAAAGGGAGTTTGGAAGCAGGTATTCGATGTCTTGGCCTCAGACGCCGATAACGAATACGCCGCGATTGATGCCACCATCCTGCGTGCCCATCAACGAGCGTGCGGGTGCAAAAAAAAACACCCTCAGATACGTGCGAAACCCAAGCCATAGGCCGTAGTAAAGGGGGACTATCGACAAAGATTCATGCCACTTGCGATTGCCCAAGGCAATCCCACAGGATTTCATCTTACCCCTGGCCAAGCCCACGACGGGAAAGGCGCTGACGTGCTATTGGATAAAATCGGTGAGATTGGCGCGCTGCTTGCAGATAAAGCCTATGATGCGGAACAACGTGTGCTCGAGCGCCTGAAAGAGGCGGATTGGATGGCTGTCATTCCTCCAAAAAGTAACCGCACAGAACACAGAGAATACGATGAAGAAATGTACAAGTGGCGGCATCTAATTGAAAATCTATTCCAAAAACTCAAGCAATACAGGGCTCTGGCGACACGCTACGATAAAACGGCTCGCAATTTCTTGGGTGCCATCTACCTCGCGGCAGCTGTAATATGGCTTAATTGATGACACGCACTAGTGAAACTAACCAAGAAGAGAGTGTCCTGATATGAAACTCGCCGTCATTTCCTGCATTCATGGCAACTATGAAGCGTTGAATGCAGTGATATCTGATATCGACGCTCAAAAGGCAGACCAGATTTATTGCCTGGGCGATCTAGTCGGTTATGGTCCCCATCCCAATGCCGTCGTCGATCTGATTCGCGCCCTCGATATTCCCACCTGTCAGGGCTGCTGGGATGAAGATATTGTCGAAGGTTTGAATGCGTGCGAATGCAGTTACCCTTCTCAGCTCGCGGAGGAGCGAGGACGACTGGCTCATAAATGGACAAACAATGTCATTCATCCAGAGGTGCGCGAGTATCTGGCAACACTCCCGATGACCCTGCGACTGGATAATCTTTGCTTTGTGCATGGCAGTCCCAATAGCCAACACGAATACCTGCTGCCCAGCATGGATGGCTTTGCGGCATTGGAGCGAGTCTTATCCGCTAATGCCGAGGTGCTTTTCTGCGGTCACACCCATGTGCCCTATGTACGGACTCTCGAAGAGGGTAACTTGAGCGTTCGGGTTCAACAACCAGGTCAAGATGAATCTACCGCTGAGATTCAGGTGCCGTTGAAGCTAATGATTAACGCAGGATCGGTGGGAGAACCTCGGCATGGTCGCCCTAATGCAACCTATGTCCTCTATGACACTGATACAGTACAGGTAGAACTCAGAGAAGTGCCCTACGACTACGAAAAAACCTGCGCCGACATCATTGCCAAGGGTCTGCCGCCGATCTTTGCCTGGCGGTTGGCACGGGGGATGGAGTTTGCGGAACGGGCAGACGATCCGAGTCATGTGTGTCAGCGATGAGTGGGTAAGCAGGTTTTCCTCGAGGAGGTGAGCGGATGCAATGGGCAATTTTGAGTGGTATTGAGGGCAATTTAGCGGCCTATGAAGCGGTGTTGCAGGATATTCGACGGCAGCGCAGCCCGGTCACTGACCTATACATAGTCGGAGATGTGGTGGGACTAAAGGGGAATAATGAGGCGGTGATTGAGCGACTGCGATCGCCCCGTTCGGGAGAACTCGAACCTCAGGTTTGTATCGGTTGGTGGGAAGAGCAATGCTTTAGTCTCCATGGGCTGAGTGGATTGCCAGACGCCCCCGAATTGATGGCCCAATGGGGTGGCGATGGGGTCAAGCACCTGTGGGAATCGGTATCGCGGGAGTCGGTGGGGTGGTTGCGATCGCGCCACTTTGGCTTTCATGAGTTGGACTGCCTACTGATCCATGGCAGTACGGTGAGCTATGCCGATGAAATCACGCCAGAGATACCTGCGATTCAATTGTGCGATCGTCTCATCCGCGCCGATGCTAATACCCTATTTTGTGGGCGATCGGGGCTGACCTTTGAATGCTGGGTGACTCCCCGTAAACTCCGCTCAACAGTCACGACCTTAGACGGCAAACAGGAGCCACAGGAACAGGGAAAAACACCCCGCCGCGTTGTCGGCGTTGGATCTGTAGGGCGCACCCTTGGTCAGGCAACCTACGCCCGATATAACCCTGGCAATGATGACGTAACCTTTAGTACTGTAACCTACGGATAAACCCAAAGCTTTGGACCAACTCAACGTTGAAGCAACTTCCTTGGCACATATCGTTTGACTTTGACTGGGTCACACGTCTTAAGGCTCAGACTCTACATCTCAATACTACCGGCATGGTGTCAGGTTATTGCTAACCGCTTCAACCCGCTGTACTCACTTTGAATGGCGATCGCCCTTGCCTGAACCAAGCGGTGTAAGATATTTAAGAATGATAATCGTTTTCACTTTTATTGTCATATGTCATCCTCACCGATTTCGTCTCCGCCGCTCCAGCCCGTAGCAGATACTACTGAAGCTGCACCTGAAAATAGAACCGATGCAGTGAGTTCCACTCCCCGCACCCCTGTACAGCGTCCACGTCGTCTGCGTCGTACTGATGCACTGCGGCGAATGGTACGCGAAACGGTGCTGACGGTAGATGACCTGATTTATCCGCTGTTTGTGATGGAAGGAGAAGGACAGCAGCTTGAAGTTCCTTCGATGCCCGGTTGTTTCCGCTATTCTCTGGATTTGTTGTTGGCTGAAGTGAAGGCGGCTCAGGATCTCGGGATTGGGGCGATCGCTCTCTTCCCGCTCATTCCCCATCACCAAAAAGACAACGTCGGCACCGAAAGCTACAATCCTGAGGGCTTAGTTCCCCGTGCGATCCGCGCCATCAAACAAGCCGTTCCCCAAATGCTGGTAATCACTGATGTGGCACTCGATCCTTACAGCAGCCAAGGCCACGACGGCATTGTCAAAGATGGGCAGATTCTCAATGATGAAACCGTTGCGGTGCTGGTGAAGCAAGCTCTGATGCAAGCAGAAGCAGGAGCTGACGTTGTGGCTCCATCGGACATGATGGATGGGCGCGTGGGAGCCATTCGCAAAGCGTTGGATGCGGCAGGCTGGATCAACGTGAGTATTCTCGCCTATTCCGCCAAATATGCCTCGGCATACTATGGGCCATTTCGTGATGCTCTGGATTCGGCTCCTCAATTTGGCGACAAGAAGACCTATCAAATGGATGCTGCCAACGCCAGAGAAGCCCTCAAGGAAGTGGATTTGGACATTGCGGAAGGAGCAGACCTGGTGATGGTAAAACCTGCTCTCGCCTATCTGGATGTGATTAGTCGCATTAAGCAACACACGAATCTCCCCGTTGCCGCTTACAACGTCAGTGGGGAATACGCCATGATCAAAGCCGCAGCGCAGCAGGGCTGGATTGATGAACAAAAGGTGATGCTAGAAACCCTAACCAGCATGAAACGGGCAGGTGCTGATGTAATTTTGACCTATTTCGCTAAAGCAGTTGCCCTGGCGTTGCGAGCTTAAGCGAGAGCAGAACTGGGCGATTAGAAGAGCGATCGCTCTTCTGATTCCCCAGATTCATATTGTTACACGACTTGGAAGGTTAAGGCTAGCTCAATCTCCGCTTCGCTAATTTTAATTTCGATCTTGCTGGAATTTATATCAGTCATTGGTATCTTGGAAGCGCTGGGTGCTGGCGGGACTGAGCTTTTTCTGCCAACAACTTGCGATCCGCCTGAATAGCACTACTGCTATTATAGAACTAGCGACTCCCAAGGCAGCAGATCCGTAGAGTGCTATCCATGTCATTTCTTGCTGACTTTTCAAAGTCAGCAAGCGACTCATCAACAGACGCTCTTCCTCTGCTATAAATAATTCGACGCGCGCGTAGCGCGCGCGTGCTATTCGTTGCTCTTTTACCTGCCAGCATAATCTCAGATAATGCTGCTGGCGACTCTGGGGGTTGCTGATTCCGGGTCAGATAAGATTCCAACTCCTCCTGTCTCTGTTCTACGGAGCTTTTTATTTCCAGGATTCGCTGACTCTGTTTGGGGTTATCTTTCACTAGATCCCGCAGTTTCTCTAGGGACTCGGAAATAGCTGCGATCGCCTCTTGATAATGTTCGAGTAACTCTTGATTTTGAGTCAGTTTATATCCGCGCATTCCTGTTTCCGCATCTATCAAGTTCGCGATAATATGTTCCGCAGGGCACTATGGGTATGTTGCACCCATTTTTCCGCCTCATATGTCTTCACCTGCAACAACCAAAATATTCCCAAGTATGTCACTCAACTTGAAATCCTAATGGCCGCAATTAACATTTTTGCCTACTGTTAACTTCGACCAGTAATTCCCCAAACTCTTTATTATGCTCATCTTTCACCTTCCCTCCGTCTCTTTGATTAATATTAATTAACCGGGTTAATAATTATCTCTATCCATGGTATGACATTAACCCGGCTTTCTGGAACATGGTTATATTTGATTGAATAAAGTCCGCATTGACTCTATCCTTTGGCGGTTTACCCCTATATCTGACTGTCCCAAACGAGATGCCGATCGGACGTGAATCACCTTAGCATTATCATCCAATAAAAATTCTACATCATCCACGTATCCCATTATTTTACTGGTAAACTCAGCATACAAGTAGTTATCTGAGTCAGTAACTATCTGAGTGCGGGGCTGATTTTGGATCGTTGCCTTCAGTTTGGCCAAGGCTTCAGTTGGGGTTGAATTATAAGTCAACGGCTGGATATAATGTTGTTGGTCTGTTTCTGGACCTTGGCTACAGACACAGTTAGGCGATTTTGGACAAGGGGTCAACTTGCCATTTTTGACGCCAATGTTAGTGGGTCGTTTTCCTGCAAACATAATTCATCCTGAATCTTTTTTCTGACTGACCTGGGAGTTGCGTTCCCAGAACACTCCTTGATTATAACCTGGCCTGGTTCGATCTGAGTGACGAAGATGCTAATTTTTTTTCCGCCCAGCAGCAGGAAGTTGGATCCATTTCCATGCCGACATCGAGTCTCCCCAGCTTTTTGGCGACGGTTGTCCCGTCGATGTCCGACGGGTAGTGCGAGTAGACACGCGAGCGGTCTCTTGGGTAGTGCGAGTAGCGCGGCCTTCGCGAGACACCTCACCGGGAGGCATCGAGCGCCCGTCGGACATCGAAACCCAGTCAGGGGTCGAAAAAGGGTAAGGTGGGCAGTACACACCCTACAGGTTGTCAATGCAGCAATTCTTCTAATTGTTGCTGTTGCCAAAGGTTTTGGTATAAACCGAGTTGTTGCATGAGTTCGGCGTGAGTGCCGATCTGAACGATCGCACCTTTATCCATGACAAAGATGCGATCGGCGGTAGCAGCAGCGGACATTTGGTGAGAGATAAAAATCACGGTTTGGCGCTTGGTTCCTTCCGAGAGGTTCCTGAGAATGTTGGTCGCGGTTTGGTTATCCACGCTGGAAAGGGCATCATCTAATATTAACACGGGGGCATCCACAAGTAATGCTCTGGCTAAGGCGGTGCGCTGTCGCTGTCCGCCGGAAAGGGTTACCCCCCGTTCCCCGACGATGGTTTCATATTGTTGGGGAAAGTTGCCGATTTCTGAGTGCATTTGTGCTTGTTTAGCGGCGATTTCGATTTCTATACCTTCCAGAACGGGGTCGCCGTAGCGGATGTTATTCTTGATGGTGGTGCTGAACAGAAAGCTGTCTTGGGGGACGTAGGCGATCGCCCCTCGCAAGTCATCCAGTTTCAGCAGGGTAATATCGTAACCATCCATAAAGATAGTCCGGGGGGGAATATCTAGCAAGCGGGGCAAAGCATTGGCTAAAGTAGACTTACCAGCACCAATAGGTCCGACAATGGCCACGGTTTCCCCAGGTTTGATGGCAAAATTTACATCCTTGAGGGCAGGAGTTTTGGCTCCCGGATAGGTATAATTGAGATGTTGGGCTATTAGTTGACCTCGGATAGGAGTTGCTAACTGGGCAGCGTAGTTCAGGTCTTTAATCTTGGGTTCGACTTGGAAAATGGTCTCGATGCGATCGACACTCACTTCACCCAGTTGATAGGCGCTAATAGTGAAACCGAGTAAAGCTGTGGGGAAACCCAAGCGTTCCGCGTACAGGAGGAGAGCCAGAAAATCCCCAATGGTGATCGTACCACGGGCGATCGCGCTTGTCCCCAGCCACATTAACACGAGCAAACTGAGATTAGCTAATGCTTCTACTAGAGGAAATAGCAGATAGCGAGTTCTGGCCAGGCGCAGATTTGCACCCAACAGTTGACGATTAAACTGACGAAAAGCGCGACGTTCGTTCTCTTCCTGGGCATATATTTTAATCAAACTAATGCCACTCATATCCTCTTGAATGAGATCGCTGACGCGGGAGAGTTCTTCTTGCACTTCCTGCTGCTGACTACGCAGGCGATGGCTAAATAACTGAACAATAACCAACATGAAAGGATAGACTGCGATCGCCCATAAAGTCAGCCGTCCATTAATAGACAGCATCAAGGGGAGAGTCAAGCTGTAAGCAAAGATCATATTTGCCAGACTCAGCACCGCAAACCCCACCAGTCGGCGGATATTATCCACATCGCTAGTAGCGCGGTTAATCAAATCTCCCACCTTATTAGCAGCAAAATAGGCAGGTTCTAAAGTTAACAGCTGCCCAAATATCCTCTGTTTCAGGTCAAATTCTACCCAACGTCCGACGCCAAAGATTAACAGGCGCGATGCCATGCGAATTACCCACATTATACAGGCCAGTAGTAGGACGATCGCCACGTAGCCCATGACCTGACTAAAGTCGAAATTAATTTGCAGTCGATCGATAGTATTACGAATCTGCAGGGGGATGTAGACGCCTAGTGCGTTGACAATAAATAAAGCTGCGATGCCTAAAGACACCGGTTTCCAGTGGGGACCCATATAAGCGCCCAGTTTTTGTAACCTTGATTTCGCCATGTTTGTTGTTGCGCTTTAGCGTTTATTGGTGAATGGCTGGACATCTACCATCTTACCACTAAGATAAAGGTCATTTAATATCAAGTCGCCACCACCTTCTGTGTCCCCCGGGAGCGCTAAAAGCACTACCCGGGAGAGACAGACCTCACCCTAAAGGGCAAGACTTACCTTCGCCTGGCGGGCTAGATGACAAAATGGAGATGTCCCTGGCATTTAATATAAAGTAGGGTGGACATTGCCTAGGCTGTTGATTTTGGTCATTTTTCGGCTCTGTCGGTGTCCCCTGGGAGCGCTAAAAGCACTACCCAGGGGACACCGATCCCTCACTCCGGGAGCGTGGGATGGCGCGATCGCCTACAATTCATATAGAGCAATCGATCCACGGTCTCATAACCTTACACAAAAACTGCATGAAGTTTTTTCTGGGGCCATCGAAGTTCAAGTGTGAACAGCCTACGTGTCACCCGATCCCGGGGCTTCGCCCGACCTTCGAGCGCTAATCAAGTAACTATCGATCCAGAGAACATCTCGACAAGAGATTGATTTTTTAGCATCTACAAATTTTCTACCTCAGATCCCTAGCAGCTATCAAACAAAAAATTTAAAAGCGTTCCACCGGAGAATAATTAAGGATTGCAGAATAGGCATTCGATATCCCCCAGAGGGGACGCTCGATGTCTCCGGAGAGCTCGCGCGCTATTCGCACTGCGCATCGCACATCGCGGAGACATCGTATTCGCACTACCCCAGAGATATCGAGGCCAGAACTAGAGATAGAATTAAAATTTTCAAGTACCTATTCCGTAATTACCGGAACAACATAGATTAGAAGCTGAGAAGAAAGCGCGGTTAACCTATGTGATGACATTGCTGCGACGCGGTGTCTCCCGGGGACAGCTCCCAGGAGACACCGCGAAGATATAGCAAGCCGTGCAGGAGTTGTGCAACCCGTAATTGATAAAAATATTATCCCGTAATGGTTTCAGGGGCGATCCCCCTGACCTGTTGACACAAATGATTTAGGCTAGCTATACTATCACTATAGTTCCTCTCTTCAAATCGCCCCGGGCTTGACAAGTAAGGAGTAAAAAGCTACCAACTCTCTTGAGCAACCATTTGAGGATAAGGCTGAATAGGTAACGTTAAGAGATAAATAACCGGGTCGCTCGATGTCTCGGGGACATCGTACTCGCACTACCCACGAGACGGCTAGTTTTTAATTACTTTCTTTGATTTTTTCGGGATCTTTTCTTGGATTTTCTTTGTCTCTTTGACATCAAAAACATAAAAACGGCAAAATTGTTCCGTTAGTAACTCATCATTGGCATTATAAAATCTATACCACTTATTAACATAATATCCCTCTTATTCGATTTTCCGATCGTAAAAAATCTCATCTTTTATTTCCTTCTTATAATTAGTATGGACTCCCTGAATCTACAATACCAATAGTCCATTTTAATCTAACATACCCTGTAGCTTGGCCAGCAACTGTTCGTTTTTTTCTCTAGCGGTAATGTGACTAGCAATCCTATACTCACCTTCTTCCTATACCACACATATTACACCTCCCGTTGAAACGTTCGCCTCAAACTTATCCTCTGTTTCAAATTCAGTAATATCTTCACAAATAAATTTTACATCTGAAGAAGCTTTTCTTCGCAATTTCCAGCATTTCAGGAGAAAAATAGACACCAACAATCATTTGCCAGTGAGAGCATTTTTTCCGTAAGTAGTCCAGTTCCTACACCAATATCTAAAACTTTCCTTCTACCACCGAGCAAGTTATACAAAGTCTTGCTAAGTGCCTCAAAGTCAAAGTATCCGCTTATCAATAGGTTGTCATAATATTTTACTATCTCAACGTACTCGTTAATCATAAGCTTGTCCTTATCACTTACAATGGTTCAAAACCAACGGCTTTTGAACCGGTAAATTTCTGACTTAGACCAAGTCCAGCAGACCTTCTCAAGCTCAACTTCAACTAAAGTTCGGAAGTTATATTCGAGCAAGCCTGGCCAATAATAGCCGCCCTCCCAATCCTTGTAAGTGATTTAAATCACATTAATAGTGTGACTCTATATACCTGAGCCGAGGTCGAGCCGAGGTCGAGCCGAGGTCGAGCCGAGATCGAGCCGAGATCGAGCTGAGGTCGAGCCAGACCCTCGCCCGAGTCGAGCCATTAGCGAGCCCTAGGCGAGCCGTAGTCGAGCGATACCCTCCCCTAATGTATCCAAACGGAGCCGAGTAGAGGGGCATTAGAGCGCGTGCTAAAGCCACATCCTCACCGTACCCTCCCTACCATATATATAACCTCGCCCATGCCGCTGGGGCGACAACCGGCACCCCATCCCCCCAAAGGAGTTCCGAGTTCTCTGTTATCAAAATTGCCAAAAATATCAGATAACATCAACCTGTCATAGCGAGACATTCATGTAATGATATCAAGATATAGTTCGCCATAGATAAGCGATCGCAATATACAATCAACCTATCAGCATTTACCATAATTCCATGACAACCACCGTACCCTTCTCCCCCGAAGAAATAGCCGCCGAAGGACTCACATTATCAGAATACGAAGAAATAGTCAAGCGCTTGGGGCGTCATCCCAACAAAGCCGAACTAGGAATGTTCGGCGTTATGTGGTCGGAACATTGCTGCTACAAGAACTCCAGACCTCTACTCAAGCAGTTTCCCACCACAGGCGATCGGGTACTGGTCGGTCCCGGAGAAAACGCTGGCGTTGTAGACCTAGGGGACGGACTGCGACTGGCATTTAAGATAGAATCCCACAATCACCCCTCAGCCATAGAACCCTTTCAAGGAGCCGCCACAGGCGTAGGCGGCATCCTCAGAGATATCTTTACAATGGGAGCACGCCCGATCGCCCTATTAAACTCCCTGCGCTTCGGTTCCCTAGCAGAGGCCAAAACCCGCAGGCTATTCACAGGCGTGGTAGCGGGAATAGCCAGTTACGGTAATTCCGTAGGAGTACCCACAGTAGGGGGCGAAGTCTACTTCGATCCAGCTTACTCCGACAATCTCCTGGTTAACGTCATGGCCTTGGGATTAATGGAAACCCCAGAAATAGTGAAATCTGGCGCATCTGGTATCGGCAACCCCGTACTCTACGTCGGTTCCACCACCGGACGAGATGGCATGGGCGGTGCTAGCTTTGCCAGTGCCGAACTGACAGATAAATCAGCAGACGATCGCCCCGCCGTACAAGTAGGGGATCCATTTCTGGAAAAATCCCTCATCGAAGCCTGTCTGGAAGCCTATCATACCGGGGCCGTAGTTGCCGCCCAGGACATGGGAGCAGCTGGCATCACCTGTTCCACCTCAGAAATGGCAGCCAAAGGCAATGTCGGCATCGAACTAGACTTAGATAAAATCCCCGTGCGCGAAACAGGCATGGTCCCCTATGAATATCTGCTCTCAGAATCACAAGAACGGATGCTATTTGTCGCCCGCCAAGGCCGGGAACGAGAATTAATTGACATTTTCCATCGCTGGGGACTCCATGCCGTCGTTGCCGGCACAGTCATTTCCGAGCCCATAGTGAGAATTTTATTCCAAGGTGAGATCGCAGCAGAAGTCCCTACATCGGCCTTAGCAGACAATACCCCCATTTACGAGCGATCGCTAATCAAAGAACCCCCAGAGTACGCGCAAGCAGCTTGGAAATGGTCGGCGAACAGTCTGCCAACACCAACAGATACCAGCATAGAAGTTAAGGGAAAGTTTCAGACCTGGAATGAAATTCTGCTCACCCTGCTCTCTACCAGCACCATAGCCTCAAAACGCTGGGTCTATCGCCAATACGACCATCAAGTGCAGAACAATACAGTCATTTTACCCGGTGGAGCCGATGCTGCTGTCATGCGATTGCGTCCTCAGAACTCCTCCGGAAGCGATTGGCAACGGGGAATAGCCGCTACCGTAGATTGTAATAGTCGTTACGTCTATCTCGACCCCTATGAAGGAGCCAAAGCCGTAGTCGCCGAAGCCGCCAGAAACCTCAGCTGTGTCGGGGCCGAACCTCTAGCAGTCACGGATAATCTGAATTTCGGCAGTCCCGAAAAACCCGTCGGATACTGGCAGCTAGCAGAAGCCTGTCGCGGCATAGCCGCAGCCTGTCGCGAACTCTCTACCCCCGTGACTGGTGGGAACGTGTCTCTTTACAACGAAACTCTCGACGCCGACGGCAAACCCCAAGCAATTTATCCGACTCCAGTTATCGGCATGGTGGGATTAATCCCCGATCTGACCCAGATTTGCGGTCAAGCTTGGCAAGCTGAGGGGGATTTAATTTATCTCCTGGGAGTGGCCGTACCCAACCAGATCATCAATTTGGGGGCTTCTGAGTACCTAGCAACCATTCATAATGTGGTTGCTGGCAAACCCCCTGCCATAAATTTTGACTTGGAACTGCGAGTGCAAGCCGCTTGTCGCGAAGGCATTCATCAAGGTTGGGTAAAATCGGCCCACGATGCTGCTGAAGGCGGGATCGCGATCGCCCTAGCCGAGTCCTGCATCAGCGGACAGTTCGGGGCTAAAATTAACCTGGGCTTAAACAATTTACTGCCCGGATGGCGTTGGGACGAACTGCTCTTTGGCGAAGGCGGATCCCGCATCATCCTTTCAGTGCGGTCAGATGATGCTTCAATTTGGGAATCCTATTTAAGGGAGCAGCTAGGTTCTGATTGGCAAAAGCTAGGAGTAGTTACCGGTGCCGACCAGCCTTTACAGATTTTAACAGCAGATGGGGTTTGTGTAATCGACCTTAAGGTCAAAGACATGGGCGATCGCTACCACAACGCCATCTCACGCCAACTCCATCCCTAGCCTTCCCCTTCTTCATCGGAATTTTACGCTACCCTGAAGAAGGGGATAGTTAAGAAAAGCTTAAAATTAGGATCTCAATTATCTTTCCCCGTTCGCGCAGCGACTGCCCTGCGATGCCTGGAGGGTAGTGCGAATAGCGCACCCTCCAGGCATCGAGTATCGCCCAATACCGGAGCAAAGTTGTAGAATGATTGCCAACCATTCCCCCCACGCAGAAGCATCCGACCCTGAGAACAGTAGCGCGACTATAGTCGCGCACTTCGTATCAAACAAGGATAAACCACAAGAAGCCTGTGGTGTTTTTGGCATCTACGCCCCAGAGGAAAAAGTTGCCAAACTCGCCTACTTCGGTCTGTATGCCCTACAGCACCGGGGCCAGGAGTCAGCAGGGATTGCCACCTTCTCGGGAGAAACAGTGCATATCCACAAACATATGGGGCTAGTGTCTCAGGTGTTTAACGAAACTATTCTTAGCCAACTGACTGGTAGTATAGCTGTAGGTCACGTCCGTTACTCCACCACAGGTTCTTCCCATCTTGCCAATGCCCAGCCAGTTGTAGTAGAAACTCGCTTGGGCTCCCTGACGTTAGCACATAACGGGAATATTGTCAATACCAGAGAACTGCGCCAAAAGTTAGAACAGCGCAACTGTAACTTGCTCGCCACCACCGACTCAGAAATGATTGCCCACGCGATCGCCTCAGAGGTCAACAGCGGCAAAGAATGGTTAGAAGGAGCTATCAGTGCCTTTGGCAGCTGCCAGGGAGCTTTTAGCTTAGTCATCGGCACCCCAGCGGGGTTAATGGGAGTGCGCGATCCCAACGGCATTCGTCCCCTGGTAATTGGCATCTTGGAAAATCATCCCCACCGCTACGTACTCGCCTCGGAAACCTGTGGTCTAGAGATCATTGGAGCCGAATATCTGCGGGATGTCGAACCCGGAGAATTAGTCTGGATTACAGAAGCTGGACTGGCCTCCTTCCACTGGACTGGCAAGCCAGATCGAAAGCTCTGTATCTTTGAGATGATTTACTTTGGCCGTCCCGATAGCGTCATGGAAGGTGAAAGCCTCTATAGCTACCGGATGCGACTGGGGTGTTATCTAGCCCAAGAAGCCCCTGCTGATGTAGATCTGGTCATCGGCGTTCCCGACTCGGGTATCCCAGCAGCCATTGGCTTTTCCCAAGAATCTGGCATTCCCTACGCCGAAGGTTTAATCAAAAATCGTTACGTAGGTCGTACCTTCATCCAGCCAACTCAGAAAATGCGGGAAACTGGCATCCGCATGAAGCTCAACCCCCTCAAAGATGTTCTGGCTGGAAAACGGATCGCGATCGTCGATGACTCGATCGTTCGGGGCAATACCAGTCGCCTCCTGGTCAAAGCCCTCCGAGAAGCTAGGGCCAAAGAAGTCCACATGCGAGTTTCATCGCCGCCAGTGACTCATCCCTGCTTTTATGGCATCGACACCGACTCTCAAGACCAGCTGATTGCTGCGACCAAGTCTACAGAACAGATCGAAAGGCAACTTGGCGTTGACTCCCTAGCTTATCTCAACTGGAAAGGAATGCTCAAAGCCACAGGAGAAGACCCGAATAGCTTCTGTTCTGCCTGCTTCACCGGAGATTACCCGATTACCATACCAGAACCCCTCAAACAGTCCAAGTTAATGCTGGAGACCGTTAGCCGTTAATATCTAGCTGCATCGGACCGAGGTACTTGCTCAAGTAAGGGGAAAAAACCTCATAAATTAGAGTGAGGGGGCGTCCATGATGCCAAAACAGGTAGTGACGCCCCCAAAACGGTCCTCGCTGTCCAAAAGCACAGTCTAAGGCCGGTTCCTGACCATAGTAAATTCCTTGAACATCTCGATATAACTCGGTCCGCAGGCGAGCCAGACTTGCCCAAATAGGCAAAGATCGATTCTGCAAATACTCATCTACATGGCTGGCTTCCCACCAAGAAGTAGCATAGGCCAACCGCTGTCCAGAAGCGGTTCGCAGCCACACTTGACGCCGAAGTCGTGGCCCGGGAACTCTGTGAATTTGCACGGGAGCACCATCTGCATCCATACCAATATGAGACATATCGATCACGTCCACCTCAGTTGGTTCGCCCGTGAGCAGTTGCAGGTGGCGTGTCGGGGAACCATCTCCCAGCAGCAGCATTTGCCATGCCGGTGCTAGCTGGCTATGAGGCAATCCTTGCTGAACGATTTCCTCTCCCCCCTGCCAAAGGGGTGTCAGAGCATGCCATGGGGTGGTTCGATGTCCCTCGGGAGCGCTAAAAGCACTACCCGAGGGACATCGAAGCGTGACTTGATTGCTGGGTCTAATAATGAAGTACAAGAGTTCTTTACATAACTTTACCTTCTATTTCATGATAACAATCTTGGCTAATTCACTTTGCTGATCAGAATATATTTGGGCTGCACTCGATCTGCACCAGAGCCACCTCTGACCAAAAAGACAGAGGTCACTACTCCTGGGCCAATTAAAAAATGCGGATGGCGAGACTCGAACTCGCAAGGCTTGCGCCACACGCCCCTCAAACGTGCGCGTATACCAATTCCGCCACATCCGCTTGATGTCCCTTGATAGGCATTAGAAACTAGAATATCATGCCTGTCAAGGGATTAAGGGGGAGATAACTAATCTGACTCCCATCTGCGAGATCGAGGGTAATCAGTCTATTATACTCTCTACAAGCATAATGGATGGGGTCGAGCCGGGAATCGCTTCCCGACCCTCCCTTTCGGAACCGGACTTGCGATTTTCACCGCATCCGGCTACTGGGTACTAGGCCCTTTTCATAGGTAGACTTAATAGGAATTACTTCCGTTAGCCCTTGCCGCCTGTCTTTTCTTCCCTTTCCTGGTTTAGCGAGTGGTTGTTCTGATAACCGTTAGTATCACCATTTTCAAGTCAGTTTTACCAGTTATCCATACCTTATCCTCCACTTGCGTTTCGGATTAGTTCCGTGGCTTTTTAGGATTACTCATTCCAGCAGCTTCCTAGTATCACCGACCCACGTCAGCGCTGGCTACCCAGCATCATCTACATTACTGTAGATGTTATCCCAGGAATTACCCCGGGCATTCGCTTCTTGGGCCATCCCTCCCCCCGTGGCTTGCGCTTAACATCTAACTTGTCCTGATGGACAGCACACGAGAGGTTACTTCGTTCCCTAACAACATTTCGCGATACCTTTAGGTCCACACTATACCCCGGGAGCTATTTGAGTACTATATTAGCCAGAGTCTAAAACTAATACTAGCTACCATTTCCTTTTTAGGCCAGCGCATATAGCCTTATTTCGCTGGTTCCTTATAACGAGGCTTGCACATGTTTGCCTGCTCTAACCTTGGATATCTTTCCTAGCGGCGTCACCGGCTTAGGCTGCCAGTTATCCTACATTTGAGTCCTCGCTTAGCACCACGATGATGTCGCTTCGTAGCACCGAGGACCGGTGTCACCCCCGTACCTGGGGGGAGGGGAATTTAACCCCCATGCGGTCAGAGTTCCCGGCTAATGAAACCGGGCTAGCGTTCCGTGTTTGACCACGTTAGGCTAGAACGAATCGCACAGACTGATTAAGAGTAAGTCAAGTTATCTTTTACTTGACCGCTTACCAGGAGAGATACCCTGCCAGAGCGTTCGTCTCCTGATTATAGATCGCGATCTTCCTTCTTGTCCTCTCAAGCTTCTATGCTAACAGATACAGCGCCAAAAGCCCAAAGATGTGTTTTGACAAAGTTCTGATTGCCAACCGAGGAGAAATAGCCCTCCGCATTCTCCGCAGCTGCGCAGAAATGGGGATTTCCACTGTTGCGGTGTATTCTACGATCGACCAGCACGCCCTTCACGTGCAGCTGGCAGACGAAGCGGTTTGTATCGGTGAACCTCCGAGCAGCAAAAGTTATCTGAATATTCCCAATATCATTGCCGCCGCCCTGACAACAAATGCTACGGCCATTCATCCGGGCTACGGCTTTTTAGCAGAAAATGCCAAATTTGCAGAAATTTGTGCCGCTCACCAAATTGCTTTCATTGGTCCAACTGCTACAGCTATCCGGGCGATGGGAGATAAATCCACCGCTAAGGAAACCATGCAACGAGCCTCTGTACCAACCGTTCCTGGCAGTGAGGGACTGGTGGCAGATGAAACAGCCGCCCTTGCTATCGCCCAGGAGATTGGCTATCCGGTCATGATTAAAGCTACAGCCGGTGGCGGTGGACGAGGGATGCGCCTGGTGCGGTCTGAAAGTGAACTGGTTAAACTCTGGCAAGCGGCCCAGGGAGAAGCGGAAGCGGCCTTCGGTAATGCTGGGGTCTATATAGAAAAATTTATCGAGAGCCCCCGCCACATCGAATTTCAAATTCTGGCCGACAACAATGGGAATGTCATCCACCTGGGAGAACGAGATTGTTCCATCCAGCGGCGTCATCAGAAGCTGTTGGAAGAAGCCCCCAGTCCCGCCCTCACCCCAGAACTGCGCTCGAAAATGGGTCAGGCGGCGGCGATCTCGGCCCAGTCCATCAACTACACTGGGGCAGGCACCGTAGAATTTCTCCTGGACAAAAATGGCCATTTTTACTTCATGGAGATGAACACCCGCATTCAAGTCGAGCATCCGGTTACGGAAATGATTTGCTCTCTTGATTTGATTGCCGAACAAATCCGGATTGCCTCGGGAGAGAACCTACCCCTAACCCAAGAGGAAGTGGTTTTGCGGGGTCATGCGATCGAATGTCGGATCAATGCCGAAGACCCCGATCTCAACTTCCGTCCCCATCCCGGGCGAATTAGTGGTTATCTGCCTCCCGGTGGCCCCGGCGTCCGCATGGATTCTCACGTCTACACAGATTATGAAATCCCACCGTACTATGATTCCTTAATCGGCAAATTAATTGTCTGGGGACATGACCGGTCGGCTGCGATTAAACGGATGAAACGGGCCTTGCGAGAATGTGCCATTACTGGTATACCAACCACGATTGCTTTCCATCAAAAGATTCTGGAGACATCAGCATTCAAAGAAGGTGAGGTCTACACCAATTTTGTCGAACAGCACTTCGGCTAGTGCATCATGGTTATTAATCCCTGCTGACCGAGGAGAATTTCTCCCATGAGGGTGAGGATCGCCACCCAAATAATCGGGGTAATGTCTACGCCACCCAAAGGAGGCACGATTTGGCGCAACGGCACTAACAAGGGTTCCGTAGGCCAAGCAATCAGATTAAAGGGCAAACGATTCAGATTCACCTGAGGATACCAGGTCAGGACGATCCGGAAGATGAAGGCAAAGATCATCAGTCCCAGGACTGGACCGAGGACAAGGCTAGCAATGCTCGCAAACATGGGTCAATATATGATTGTCAGATATAATCGGGAGTCAAGAAACTGTTCAATATTGTGACAGATGGTTTAAATTAAGATTTAAGCAATTCTAGTGACAGAGGGTGAGGATTATGACTCCTTCGTTGACAAATTTTTTTTTGAGCCTATTATTGGGGGGCGTGATTGTGGTCATTCCCGTAACGGTGTCGCTGATATTTATCAGCCAAAAGGATAAGATTATTCGGTCCTAGACCAATAGGCACTGAATAACCTTCCTCGTGGGGTCTCGACAGCTGTAGAGATCTGATAGACTGAGGTGGACAAGCGGTAGCTCGGGGTAGTAAACTAACGGCAGAACCCGGGAGTTTACTACCCCCGCTGTCAAGTGAGAAGAGACCCAACTGCCACAAAGATAAAACAGGCTGAGGAGAAATGGAATGGTAAACATTGGACTGAATCCAGGTGCTATGCTGGGCATTGTCCTGTTTGGGGCAGGGGCTGGGTTATATTTTATGCGATCGGTCCGTCCCGAGTTAGCCCGCGATCACGATATATTCTTTATGGCAGTGGCTATACTCAGTGGCGGCATTCTGTTTTTTCAAGGATGGCGGCTGGATCCGATCCTGACTTTCGGTCAGTTCCTGCTGACGGGATCGGCGATTTTTTTTGCGGTCGAAAGCATTCGTCTGAGAGGGTTAGCTACTTCACAAGCTAAGCGGAATACGCCAATTGTGGATTACGATCGACCTGTAAGCCGTGTTTATGAGGCGGAACTAGATGACTTTGAACTAGAAGACGATCCGCAGATGACCCGTAGGATGATCGGAACTAGGGAAGGCAGGAATACCGGTGTGGACGAATACGATGACGATCTGCCTAGATCGAGCACAACTAGACGTTCGACTTCGAGGTCTCTCGGGAGCGCTACTCGCACTACCCGAGAGACCTCGACTCGTACTAGACCAGGTGGTGGTTCAACGGCCAGACGGAGTACTTCGATGTCCGACGGGCGCGCTACTCGCACTACCGGTCGGACATCGACGCGGCGTCCGCGTCCGACCACAGACCGGAGAATTAGGGATGCTGATGATTGGGAAACACCGAAAGATACTTACGGACGAAGCAGTGAAAATGACTCGCCTAGGCGCGATCGCCCGACAGCTTCTGCCAAGGGATCGAGAAGAAGTCGTCCCCCCAGATCTTATGATGCTCAAGAGCAAACAAACTATGTTGATTTCCAACCTGTAGAGAAAAGATCGTCGGACGACGAGGATGATGATAATTCAAGTGGTTTTGACTACTAACAGGCGAGACGTATGTAGTGCCTAATGGGTTGACAGAGTATTGGGTATATGGTATATTACAATGCTCCCATAAGTTGTGCTCACTGACAACTGACAACTGACAGGAGATAGGCTTTGGGAAAACTTTGGTTGCTGAGGTTAGCCATTCCTTTGAGTATGTCGGGTTTAGTTGTAGCCTGCTCTCAGGTGAAGGGACCGATACTGTCGATGGAACTCAATAGCCGCTACACGGATGAACAACCGGCTTTGAGCGGAAATGGTCGATTTGTGGCCTTTGTTTCTAACCGCGATGGTAAGCGTCAGATTCTGGTTTACGATTTGCAGCAGCGCCGGTTTTTAGAGTTGCCGAGATTGAACTGGCGAGATGCGATCGCGGAATCTCCCAGCCTCAGCTATAATGCCCGCTATCTGGTCTACGTTGCTAGTGACCGAGGCAGACCGGAGGTGGGACTTTACGATCGGGTGACGGGAACGACAGATATTTTGACAATGGGTTATCGGGGCTGGGTGAGAAATCCGAGTATTAGTCCGGATGGTAGATTTATTGTTTTTGAAACCGATCGTCGCGGTCAGTGGGATATTGAGGTGCTCGATCGGGGTCCATTAGTTGAGTTAGATATCCCAGATGGTCCCCTAGGCAACTATGACTTGGCGGATTGAATATGGTAAAGAAGATATCCGGACAGAACCTTTCGATGTCTCTGCGGTGTCTTCGGGGTTTTTGCCATGCATCCCGAAGACATCGAAGAGCTCTTGTCCCAGGGGACATGGCTGCGCTCCCGCAAGGGATACGGCACACAGGAGACATCGCTGATTAGTTTTGTTGACTAACAGAAGAAAAGTGAAACGCTTTGTTTTTATGTCAGCTGTTGCTGTTGCCAGTTTGTCGAGCAGCTGCATGGGCTACCCGCGTTTGCTGAATCAGCCCTTTGACCGAGGTGGGTGGAGTTTGAACAGTCCTGCAGCGGAGGAAAATCCTCAAATTACCGGTCGCTACATAGTCTTTACTTCCGATCGCCGCTTTAGCCAGGATGTCTATCTTTATGACATGATAGACAGGCGGATGATAGAACTGCCGAGATTGAATTCTTTAGAGGCGATCTCCTCCCACCCGAGTGTCTCTACAGATGGTCGTTATATTACATTTGCTGCCAGTCGTCAGGGACGTTCTGATATTTACCTTTACGACAGGTCAATGGCCCTGCTACGTAACCTCACCAGCAATCTCAAGACAGAAGTGCGCAACCCTACGATCAGTGCCGATGGCACCACTATTGCTTTTGAGGCGAATGCTAATGGTCAGTGGGATATTTTTGTTTATGACCGGTCTGGACGCCCGGTCAACAACATATGGGGCAATATACCTTAATAGCCTAGAGCGTTGGTCAAGTAATAATAGTTGACAAACGGAGCTTTTTATGTATATAGCAACTAGCACGGGAATTTTTATAACAACTGAAATTATTACCCTGTATAGTTTTTTACCGAAGCCAACAGGATAGAATTATCACAAATGATTTATACCCCGTTGGTACAACATTTATAAAGTGAGCTGCTCAGTTCAATAGGGGATTGGTTGTTTTTCGGTGTTTTTCGGTCTTCTCTAAAGAAATAAAAAAAGTCACCACAAGGCCTCGGGAAGTTGAGTCAACTTCCCGGCGCTCGACTCACGTAAGGATTAGATAAATTTCATCTATCTAGCTATGGGAGTATTCCGCGCGGAGTTGGCAAGTGGCGCCACCATAGCTAGGGGACAATATGCATGGCTGCGCCCCCAGCGCAGCGCGATCGGAAAATAGTAGGGTAAGAATAAGAGCAAGGGCTAGTATTGTGCTCATGTTTATGAATCAACAAGTATCACGCAAGTTGGCGTTAGGGGATATTAGATCGCGTCAGGGCATGGCTGCACGCTACGCTGGGGGATGGGAGCTGCTGGTTTTCGCTCAATTCAGGTATTCTGGCAATGACATGAAGATTATGAACAACCGCTACCGGACGAAGGTCAAACAAATTTTTTCGCCTGACAATATAGCGGGCTTGATTTCAACTGCCTTTATCCTACATGAGCAAGAGAATGTTCGACAGCGGTTAGACGAGCGTAGTTTGGCTCGTCCAGATGATGTCATCTGATCGCGCTGCCCATGGCTGGGCCACGCTACGCTCCGGGGGCGCAGCCATAGCTCTCGCAATTCCTGGCAATATTGTCTCATCCGGATGGATAGAAACACTGGGACGGTTTTTGCTAGTCGTGCAGGGAGCCTGTAAGGGGCAGACAGCACACGGGAAACTTCACAACT
This sequence comes from uncultured Hormoscilla sp., assembly GCA_963921275.4. Classification (GTDB taxonomy): domain Bacteria; phylum Cyanobacteriota; class Cyanobacteriia; order Cyanobacteriales; family Desertifilaceae; genus Hormoscilla. The sequence continues at coordinate 2,722,458 of OZ001293.3, forward strand.
TTACCTGGAGAAAATGGAAGAGTTATTTGATTAGGACATAAGATAGAAAAATTATTCCCGTCAAGTACCAAAGCCGTTTTGTCAAAATTCTTGACATTTCTTACAGGCCAAGCTTGGCAAAATATTTGTCAATTTTCCTTCATTAACGCATCTACTACTCAAATAAGCGCCATCGATATGTAACTCTACCATCTCTTGGTTTTGCGATTTTAAGTCGCTATCGAGCGACTCCACTACTATCGCTTCTGCTTCATTGGCAGCAGTTATCCTGACAGCTCGAATTACTCCTAAATCTAAATCTGTCAAAACATGACGTTTGTAGCCATCTCCCGAGTTGACTACGATGTCTCCTGTGTGCCGTATCCCTTGCGGGAGCGCAGCCATGTCCCCTGGGACAAGAGCAAGGAGCAGAGATATCGAAGGCTTTTACGTCCATGACCCATTTCTGGATCTTCTATAGAAATCCGCCGATTTGGCGTAACTCCTTTTTTGAGGACAGGTTTGCCTGATGTGTTAACTGTCACGTCTTGCTCAATAATGCTGTTCTCCGATTTCCAGGGTTTTCAGCACTGGCTTCCTCGGGTCAGATAGCATAGCGCTGCCCATGGCTGGGCCACGCTACGCTCCGGGGGGCGCAGCCATGCTAATTTTTTTTTCAATCAATGCCTCGACAGAATCAAAAGTATTGAGCAGAATTTCTAGTGCTTGCGAAGGTTCATTTAAGTCATCCCAGTTTAAGGACAATGCCGCTTTAATAGAAGACCCTAATACTATTTCAGCTCCCCTTGACTTGGCAATATATTCTTGCATAAGTTCCTTGAGTGGCAGCCATCAATCGCCTTTTTTAGGGTGTGACAAACGCCAATTCTATGTATCCTCTACTTTGCCTGCTCCCCACAAAGGCAAAGAATCCAATAGCGTGGCCCATGGCTGGGCCGCGCTACGGGGGGCGCAGCCATAGCCGCCCGCAATTTTCCTGAACCCAAGCCTCGTTTTTCTTTAGCAATCTCTACCCTTCCCTCCATTAAACGTCAGTCTAGTCCAAAATCAATGATTTTTTGTCGAAACTTGACAAAAGTCCCTTTACTAAAAGGAGGTTTTTACAATGTACCAATTGCCCGGAGCCGATTTTTCCGGAACGGTGCCATCACCAAGACTTCAATTACTTCATCATCCTCCCGTATTTGTAATATCAAAGCTAAAGCTAGTTGTGCCCGGGGGACTGGACATTTGCCTAGGGTGCTGTCGTTAAAGATTTCAGCTAATTCTAATTGAAGTTCATCTGAGAATAATTCATGACGGTTTAGGCCGAGAAATGCGATCGCGTAGCGTGGCGCAGCCATAGAGTTTTGCTTTAGTAGATGCTCGCGATAATTTCTGATTCATCTGGTGACAGTTCAACCGGCGGATTCCAATTCCGTTCGCCCATCGCCTATCGCGTAGCGTGGCGCAGCCATGGGTGGCGCAGCCATGGGTGGCGCAGCCATGGACCCATAAGCAAAACCTCTAATAACGTCATTTGTTATACTACTGAAGAGTGAGAAATCCGAATGGGAATACTACCTCTTCCTCTAGCTGAAACTCTTGCAGGGAGTCGCTTACAGCCGGACGGAGTCCCTTTATTATCTCATCGTCGGTCTCGCGGGCCCAAACCCGCTTCCATGCTTGGTCGGGGTCGAGCTAGGAATCGCTCCCCAACCCTCCAAGAGCGAAACCGTGCTTGCGACTTTCACCGCACACGGCTACTGGTTACCAGGTCCTTGTCATGGATAGGCTTTATAGGGGTTACCCACCGTAGGCCCTTACTGTCTACTTGTTGGCTCCTTCTATGTGCAGGTCAGCGAGCGGTTGTCAAGGAACCTGTGGTCTCTCGCCTAGTTTATATCGCCGTCCGACGGCAGTCACCCTGTTTCACCTACACCTTCACTCATACCTCCATCAGTCCCCGAGGGGTCCAAATCGGGCTCATAATATATGTGGAGTTACTAATCTGAACAGCATCCTGGTATATCCGTCCCACGTCAGCGTCCTTGTGGACATCACCGGGATTGCTCCGGGCGTTATCCCAGGCATTACCCTGGGCATTTGCTTTTTGGGACATCCCTCCTCCCGTGGCTTGCGCTTAATATCTAACTTGTCTAGCCGGTCGAGACCAGACAGCACACGAGAGGTTACTTCGTTCCTTGATGTCATTTCACGATATCTTTAGGTCCGTACTATTCCCCGACAGTCTTTCGGATACATGACTAGCCACTGCCCAAAGCTAGCCCTGACTGCTTCCCCTTTTGGGGCCAGCGTATATAGCCTTATTCCGCTGGTTTTGGTTAACGAGGTTTTTATACGTTCGCTTGTTCTAACCTTGGATATCTTTCCTAGCGGAGTCACCGATTTAGGCTACCAGCTATCCTACATTTGAGTCCTCGCTCAGCACCACGGTGATATCGCTCCGCAGCACCTCCGACCGGTGTCAACCCTGCATCTGGGCGGGAGGAATTTAACCCCCATGAACATCAAAGTTCCCGGTTGATGTAACCGGTCGCTCATGACCTGTTGCGGGTCATTTACGAACGAATCGCACGAGCAGTTATCCAATCGCATATCGTAGCGTGCAGCCATGGGTGGCGCAGCCATAGAACTTGGCACTATCCAGTATAAGTACATAGGCAAAATTATTTTTATATTTTTCCTAGCCGTCAATTTCCGTATCCCTACGGGAGCGCAGCCATGAAGTTAAATCCCTGAAAGCCTTATGAGATATGGCTTGAGCGCCCACCCTGCCCGTTCGCGCTTTTCCACAAATAGAAAAATCATTTTGCACAACTACTTACTACATTGATTTGATTATAGCACGTCCGTATTCAGCAGCCATGGGTGGCGCAGCCATAGAACTTGGCACTATCCAGTATAAGTACATAGGCAAAATTATTTTTATATTTTTCCTAGCCGTCAATTTCCGTATCCCTACGGGAGCGCAGCCATGAAGTTAAATCCCTGAAAGCCTTATGAGATATGGCTTGAGCGCCCACCCTGCCCGTTCGCGCTTTTCCACAAATAGAAAAATCATTTTGCACAACTACTTACTACATTGATTTGATTATAGCACGTCCGTATTCAGTTGTGTTCATTCCGTAGTGAGTGTGGAGCCTCGCGGCCAATAAGGTCGGAAGGGTATTTTCCAGATAATGGCTGTCAAACTCACTCTTTGTACCCTACTTTCCCCACGACTGTATTGCGTAAATATTGCTTGATTGGGGTAGCTTTGCCAACATCTCTCGGGATCTGGATAAATTTTCTACCTTGCTCTTTACCAAAATTCCCATAATTTACGTACTACCAGATATTAACAGTGCAGTATTTGGGAGGTTTGGCCTATGACTAGATATGTTACAAAGTGAAGTGTGGAATGTGGATTGGACATATGACCACTTTTTTCATAACTGGTGCAGGTTTGGGACGCCGTACCCCCCCACAGGATAAGGATTTCAGTCCCCAGACAAGATAACAACTCGCTACTGACGTCTCCAGATGCATTGAGATAGCAATTTTGTCAATCGTTTCCACTTGACCGACGCTCTAGGGCATCGGTCAAGTAGAAGCTAGAAACCGGGTCTCGGAGTGCCGCTATTAACGAGATATCAATGATCTGACCCTTAGTTACTCGGTATCAGTACCGACGTTCTAGGTTTGAGATTCCAGATTTTGAACTGACTCGATTAGCGATCGCACCTGTGCAGTTCCTAAAGAAGGCTCAAAGGAAAGTGGGAATTTTCCCCGTGCTAGCATCCGTAACCCTAGTGGTCCTAGACCGATCAGCCCTTGCATGTCTCGGAAGTAATTTCCTACTACCCGCAGGCCAAACTTGCGCTCATCCACCCAGCCGCCTTTTTTGACCAGGTCTATTAACACCTTCCGATGGCGAATTGGCCGACTGGCTTGGTCGTCTGTGCGTGAGAGTATTTCACTTTTAATTTTGCCAATTTTATCCATCGGCGCCACACCCATGGGACAGACATTATTGCAGTAATAACAACGAGTGCAACCCCACACCCCCTGAGTAGTCTGGGTTAATTTGGACAAGCGCTGTTCGGTGTCGGCGTCTCGATTGTCGGCCACCATCCGGTAAGCTTTAGCTAGGGCGTGGGGTCCGACAAATTCTGGGTTCACTTCTACTGCATTGCACTCGGAATAGCAGGCTCCGCACATGATACAATTTCCTGTCTGGTCGAGCTGTGCTCTTGCTTGAGGTGTCTGTAAAAACTCACGCTCTGGCAGATCCCTTGCTTTAGTACTGACATAGGGGTCTAGTTTCTGGAGATTGTCCCAGAAACTACTCATATCCACTACCAGATCCTTGATCGCTGGCATATTGCCCATCGGTGCTATGGTAATCTCTGGAATTGAGTCTGCCGAATCGGGAACTGAAGGTGCCAGAAAACTGCCGACATTCTCTTTACAAGCCAGGGCTGTAATACCATTAATACCCATGGCGCAGCTACCACAAATGGTATTGCGGCAATTTTTCCGAAATGCTAGAGTTCCATCTTGAGTCCACTTAATCTGATTCAGGCAGCTCAAGATAGTCTGACTTGTTTCGGCATCTAGGCGGTAAGTCTGTATCCGCCTATTGCTATTTTGTTCGCTGCGGACTACCTTAAAATTTATTTCCATGTTCGCCAGACTTAGATTGCTGAAAATACCTACTATTCTACCCTTTCGGGCCGACCGCAAGCACCCGGAGCGACTATTTGTCCGTCAGGTTGTCCCTTGCGGAAGCTAGTCTAGAGCAGTTCGTCTTGTATTTTTGCTCTCAGACTCAATCACCTGCTATAGGGTATGCTGCTGACAACCTCGGGAGCATCTCACTTTGGCAATAAGTACAAATGCTCAGATAAAGTCCCTTTTGAGATCAGCACAACGTTGCCTCAAGACTTGATTAACATTTTCGGATTTCCTAAGAGCACCCTCAAGCTTGATTCTCTGAGCGATGCGCTTAAGCGTCTCAGAGACGGCTCCTGAACCAATACAGATTTCTGCCAGGAAGGTACTGGCAATAATCAGGAAGATGAGAGAAGTCCGGTGTGACTTGAGGTGCTGGTTTAATATGGTCTGGGAGTCTCAAGTGAGATGGCCGCGAAATAAAAAAATAAAATATTTGGTCATTTATATCAGAATTAAGGCTATATTTTATATAATACTCAGAGAATACCCATTACCCTAAAAAACAGGGGATGCCAGGTGGTTTCCATAAATCAGCAAAATAGATGTTGACGCTGAACAGCTTCTCTATGGTATTCTAGAAAATGCAACTTGGAGCATAGTCAATCGCGTTAGTTGGAATCGGTAGTAACCCAACATCCCCCCTAGGCTAAAACCCAGGTTTGGACTTTTCTGGTGCAACTTGCAGGCTGTGTCTCCCCTTTTGTGCGGGCAGCGCTCCCGGGAGACACAGCCTGTGTTGGCTGGCCCAGAAAGTCGGTAAAATGGAGATCCTCGGACGGCTATAGGTAAGGGGTTGATCACCTCAAAATCCAGGCTGTCAGAGGGATATAGTCGTAGTCAGATCCCAAAGGCTTCGATATCTTCTGGGAGCGCTACCCGCACTACCCAGAAGATATCGAGGAGAAATTTTTCTCAATCAGTCTTTGTGATGTTAGCTAAAATTGCACAAAGGATACCGGTGTAAGGTGTTGCTAACAGAATTGGGGCCATGGCTAACACCACGAAGGAGCGATAAACCCAGGATGTGGGCAAAGTTGTGCTCCAGGGTTGGGCTTGACATCAAGTTGACTTACAATCTAAAGAGAAACGAGGAATTAAGGTATAAGTGATGAGTGAAAAAGCAAAAACAGCCCTGACGGGAAAGGCCCTACTGCAAAAAGTAAAAGAACTCTCAGACAAACCGAGGCGAGAAACAGCAAAGAGCTGTGGATATTACACGACCACAAAATCAGGCCAGACCCGTGTGAATTTAACAGATTTTTATGATGCGGTGCTGGCAGCAAAGGGAGTTGCATTAGAGCCGGAAGGCTCAAAAGATGGTCGGGGCCGAGAGCCAACTTATCGGGTGAGTGTCCACAAAAATGGTCAAATTGTCATTGGCTCGACCTACACCTCGGTGATGGGATTGGAAAAGGGTGATGAGTTTGAAATTAAGCTGGGCTACAAGCATATTCACCTGATTCAGATAGAAAATCCAGAGAATACAGAGAAAAATGGTAGCCTACCAGCGAGTGAGAACAATGATAGCCAACTAGCGGCTGAAAACGAAGAGCCAGAGACTGTGGCAGTAGAAGCGTCATAATTTAAGCATGGCTGATGCCACCAGGCTGGAAACCCGCTCTCCGGGATCGGCTCTCTGAGCTATTATACTTTGCTCACCTCTATACTTTGCTTATCGGGCGCAAGAGGCTCTACTATAGTGAGCCTAAATCATTTGTGCAACCCTTCTGGGGGATCAGCGCTGAAACCCTTGCAGAGTAATGATTTCAGCAAACCCCTATAGCACAACTCCTGCACGGCTTGCTATATAGGGCTCAGTAGCTGGGTTGATTGGGTGGCAAAGTATAGCCTATGCTAGCTGCTGCGCAGCACTTCGTATTCTGCAGTTGGAAGGTCAAAAGCGATCGCCCCGATCTAGACGATCGGGGCGATCGCTTTTGATTCGCATCGGATATTTCCGGAACGTAAGTAGTAAGCAGTCAGTAGGGCGTTGCACATTTTGGGGATGATGGTTGCGACGATACCAATTCTCAATTCCCAATTCCCAATTTCAAATTCAAATAAGATCTAAACAGCCAGATATAGATATTTATCACCAGAACAGATGCTGGTCACTCGCCCTGGTACGTGGTCACTTATCACTTATCATCCCGTCCGAAGTGCAACGCCGTCAGTAGTAATTAGACGAGATGCTTTCCATTCCCAGAGATAAAGAGTGAACCTGTAATTTCCGTCAAACGCCGGTGAAAGCAGTCAAGGCCAAGAGGGTCTATGACTGAGGGTGCTGCCCAGTGAGAATAGTACGGATACTGAAGGGGAAAGCTGGACTGCTTGAGGCGGTCAGGACAACCCCGATCGCCCAGAACCCCCCTGGGGCGATCGCCATCACCAAGACCCCACTAGCAACTAAATGAGAATAGAGTCATAGTTAAATGAGAAAAATTGAGGTTAGATTACCGCCAGTTCTACCAATAAAAATCTGGTGGGGTGTGGGTAAATGCTCTAGAACTGCCGGCGCTTTGCCATAGAGATGGAAACAGAACCAGTGCCGGCACATATCGGCTGATTCTGGTTGCAGCGCTAATCCTGGCAAGACTAACAGGCGGACTTCTGGTTTGGTCATTAGTCCGGACCGATCGCTAACCGCAAAGCTTTGGGCCCAAATCGGATGGCTGGGCAGTCTCATAATTATATAAGATTTTGCTCATAAAAGCTCAAAATCTCTGATTTTTGGAGGAGATCGGGGGAGAAGGGGGAAAAATCTGTAATGATCGTTAACATAGGAATTAATAAAACATTTAAAAGTTTTACAGAACCCAAACAGGAGGATGGAACTCGGTGAATAAACGGTGGAGAAACGCGGGACTGTACGCGCTGCTAGCAATTGCGGTGATTGCATTGGCAACAGCTTTGTTTGACAAACCCCCCCAAGCTAGGGAGACATGGCGATACAGTCGGTTAATTTCGGAAGTCGAAAATCAGAAAGTTGATAATATCAGCATCAGCGCCGATCGGTCAAAAGCCCTGGTGACGGCGGAAGACGGCACCAAAATTATGGTTAACCTACCGTTCGACCGGGATCTGCTCGACATTTTAACTCGGAACAATGTGGACATTGCGGTGTTGCCCCAAAGTGATGATGGGATGTGGATGCGGGCGCTGAGCAGTCTGTTTGTGCCGATTATACTGGTGGTTGGTCTGTTCTTTCTGCTGCGACGGGCTCAAAATGGACCGGGTTCTCAGGCAATGAACTTTGGCAAGTCGAAAGCGAGAGTGCAGATGGAGCCCCAAACCCAGGTCACTTTTGGTGATGTGGCTGGGATTGAGCAGGCGAAACTGGAACTGAATGAAGTTGTCGATTTCCTGAAAAATGCTGACAGGTTCACGGCTGTAGGGGCGAAGATTCCTAAGGGGGTGCTGCTAGTAGGCCCTCCTGGTACGGGTAAGACTCTGCTGGCAAAAGCTGTAGCTGGTGAGGCGGGCGTTCCTTTCTTCTCTATCTCTGGTTCGGAGTTCGTGGAGATGTTCGTCGGTGTTGGTGCTTCCCGAGTCCGAGACCTGTTTGAACAAGCTAAGCAGAATGCTCCTTGTATCGTGTTTATTGATGAAATTGATGCGGTGGGACGTCAGCGAGGTGCTGGTTTAGGTGGCGGAAACGATGAACGGGAGCAAACTCTCAATCAGCTGCTGACGGAAATGGACGGGTTTGAAGGTAATACGGGAATTATCATTATTGCGGCGACTAACCGCCCAGATGTTTTGGATGCGGCCCTGCTGCGCCCTGGTCGGTTCGATCGCCAGGTGGTGGTCGATCGCCCTGATTATGCGGGGCGTTTGGAAATTCTCAATGTGCATTCTCGTGGTAAGACTCTGTCTAAGGATGTGGAACTGGAAAAGATTGCCCGTCGGACCCCTGGGTTTACGGGGGCTGATTTGTCGAATTTACTCAATGAAGCGGCAATCTTGGCGGCCCGTCGTAATCTGACGGAAATCTCTATGGATGAGATTAATGATGCGATCGACCGAGTTCTGGTAGGACCGGAGAAGAAAGACCGGGTGATGAGCGAGAAGCGCAAGACTTTGGTGGCTTATCATGAAGCGGGTCATGCTTTGGTGGGTGCTCTGATGCCAGATTATGACCCGGTACAGAAGATTAGCATTATTCCGCGCGGTCGCGCTGGGGGCCTGACCTGGTTTACTCCCAGTGAAGATCGGATAGATTCGGGTTTGTATAGCCGTTCTTATCTGCAAAATCAGATGGCGGTGATCTTGGGAGGTCGCATTGCCGAAGAAATTATCTTCGGTGAAGAGGAAGTGACTACGGGTGCTTCTAATGATTTGCAGCAGGTGGCCCGGGTGGCCCGTCAGATGGTGACCCGGTTTGGCATGAGCGATCGCCTAGGTCCTGTGACTCTGGGTCGTCAGCAAGGTAATATGTTCTTAGGTCGCGATATCGCGGCAGAACGGGATTTCTCTGAGGAAACTGCGGCGGCGATCGATGATGAAGTCCGCAATTTGGTTGACCAAGCTTATCGTCGTGCTAAGAATGTTCTGGTGAATAATCGTCAAGTTCTCGATCAGCTGGCCCAATCTTTGGTGGATAAGGAAACTGTTGATGCTGAAGAACTGCAGCAGATGCTCACTTCCAATCAGGTGCAGATGGCCGCGATCGCCTAATAGAGGCCCTAAAAGATGGCCCCCTACCTGGTTTCTCAACTTTCACAACTGATTTGGAATTGCTATACAATCATGGCGAGATGCAATCAGCGGGCGATCACGCTATTTATTGATCCTATGCTTCTCGGCGGTGACGAACTTCTAGGATGTTGATGATGGTGCGATTCGTTTAGGGTAAAATGACTTGACACGTGTCAAAAAAGGGGACCGCTAGCAGGGTTTCAATAGCCCTGACAACTTACAGATGATGGTGGTGAAAGCCCACCCCTCCAGGTGCTCTCGTGACAGCATCCTCCCGACGGTAGCGATGGCATCAATCCGTAAAGCGGGAAGGAAAGGCGCTCTAACTGGTAGCCTAAACCGGTCATCGTCGAGCAAGTAGTCATGATGAGCGCAAGCAAAGGTTCATAAGTGTCGTCAACATCAACCAGTGTAATAAGGCTGAGACACTGGCCCAAAAGGGAAAGGATAATGGTCATTAGCGGTTGTAATCCGACTAATAAGCACTGACAACAAACCCGGCATATAGAATCCATCTAAAACTACGATTAATCATCTGTAGGAACGAAGTAACCCAGCTAGGCACTCTCCATCACCGGTCGATAGATGGAGTAGTCACCAAAGACGCAACATCTGCTCTCATTTGGCAGGTCATAGCTGGGAAAGATTGAGTGGAGAAGCAAACGCCTATCTGTAATGGATGGGATAAGCTGACGCCCTCACGGTTTTGTCAATTGTGAAGTTGTGAGTAGTAGTTAATATGTCACGGAACTTAGCCGAAAAGCAAGAGTATGAATGGAAGGAGGTGCCCTGGCAGGAGCTGGAGCGCCGATCGCGCTAGCGTGGCGCCAGCCATGTCTTCAAGCTACAAAAGCGAATTTACAGAGCGGCACAGGAAGGCAACAAGCGGAAAGTTCGCAAGCTCCAAGGGTTACTAAATAGGTCATGGTCCACGAAGATGATAGCGGTGAGACAGGTAACACAACAAAACCAAGGAAAGAATGCGGCTGGTGTGGATGGTGTGAAAGCACTGACTATGGAGCAGCGACTGGAACTGGTAAGTCAGCTCAGAGTATCCAGGAAGGCAAAGGCGAAACCTACACTGCGTGTATGGATACCTAAGCCAGGAAGGGACGAAAAGCGGCCACTAGGAAGACCGACGATGCACGACCGCGCACTTCAGGGATTGGTCGTCAAACAGTCGCTTGAGCCCGAATGGGAAGCGTACATGGAAGCCAATTCCTACGGATTCAGACCAGGAAGGGGATGCCACGATGCGATCGAAACGATATTCACCAGCACCAACAAGAAACCAAAATGGGTGTTAGATGCGGATATTGCGAAATGTTTCGACAAAATTGACCACTCAGCGCTCCTAGAGAAATTGAATACAACATCACCAATCCGTAGACAGATACGGGCATGGCTAAAAGCCGGGGTGATGGACCAGGGAATATGGCAGGACACAGAAGCCGGAACTCCTCAAGGCGGAGTAATATCACCATTGCTAGCCAATATAGCCCTACATGGGTTGGAAAAGGTAGTGATGAGTCTTGCCCGCACAAAGAGAGAGGAAAAGAAACTAACGATAGTCAGGTACGCCGATGATTTTGTGGTAATGCACGATGACCGGTCAATGATTGAGCGAGCACAAGGAGTGATTGAGGAGTGGTTGAAGGGAATAGGACTAGAGCTAAAAGCCGAGAAAACCAGGATATCCCACACACTGGAAGGAGAAAACCCCGGATTTGACTTCCTAGGGTTCAATATCCGACAATACAAAGTAGGGAAACACAGAAGCGGCAAACTCAGCAACGGAACCCCCCTAGGATTCAAGACCCTAATCAAGCCTAGCGATAAATCCATTAGGAATCATAAAGAGCAACTATCACAGATAGTTCGCCGCCATAAATCGGCACCACAGACAGCCTTGATAGTCAAACTAAACCCAATGATAAGGGGATGGAGCAACTACTTCAAGACGGTGGTAAGTAAGGAAACTTACAGCGACATGGATAGCTACCTATGGGAGCTGCTGTGGCAATGGGCAAAGAGAAGGCATCCCAATAAATCGGGCGAATGGATTGCCAAAAATTATTGGGCCATGACCGGTAAGGACCGGTGGAGGTTCATCGGTAAATCCAAGAAAGGAGAAATAAAGCTAATCCGGCACTCTGAAACTGAAATAATCAGACACACAAAGGTAAAGGGGACAGCTAGCCCGCTTGACGGTAACCTAGTCTACTGGAGCCAGAGATTACGAAAGAGCCCGGACGTAAGCATGAGAGTGATTAACCTGCTCAAGAGGCAGGATGGCAAGTGCCAGCATTGCGGACTAACGTTTAAGGACGGCGACAAATGGAAGTGGACCACATCCTGCCAACCTCACTGGGAGGTAAGAACTGGTACTCCAACCTACAGTTGCTGCACGACTACTGCCATGATTATAAATCTGCCAGGGATGGCAGCAAAGGCCGTATCCATGACAAGGATGACGAAACTGAGGAGCCGGATGAGGTGAAAGTCTCACGTCCGGTTTTGAAGACGAGTCGGTACGGTGACGTACTGGCTTAGTTTAATAGTCTCCGATGATTCTAGCAACTGAAGGTACCTCGTCCTATCCCTTTAACCGCCTCATGACTTGGATTGAAGCCCTGATTGCTCGCGGGTTTATTCAAGAAGAAGTAGTGGTGCTATCTGGTAGTAGCACCCAAGTACCACCGGAGATCGCGCGCTACGAGTCTAGGACTGAGAGTTGTTTGACGGAACTGAGCTGGCAAGCAAGTCGGATTATTAGCGACTGTGATGCAGCGAGGCTGCAATTGCTAGATCGTACCGCTAAACCTTACATATTGGTGCCCCGGACTTCATGCTATAATGAGTTTATCGACGATCGTCAAATTGAACTAGTAGCCTCACTGGCATCCTATGGGATTCCTGTTGCCTGGTGTCCAGGGGATTTAGTCAGATTCCTATCTTCACCCCGGAGGATTTCCCTCCCTATATCTTGGGAAATAGAAGATTTAATCTAGTTTCACTTGAAACCAGAAACAGAACCGGGGATGGTTGCCTCACTGGTTCTTGAGGCCCGGTCCAAAGTAGCGCTCCTCTGGTCGCGCACTGCGCCTTTGAGATGGGACTGCTGTCAAATTATGTCTGACTCGACTTGAGGGATATATGGATAGTCAAACGACTAGCGTTGTGTTTCCGGTCACAGTATTGAAGGAAATCTACTTAGTTCAGTTGCCCGATCGCTTGACTGTGCTGGAGGCGGTGGCCTTCAAGGACAGTTTTAAGCAATTGTGCCAAGAGAAACCGGCACCAGTGCGAATAGTTCTGGATTTCGGTAAGACTACTTTTATCGACAGCAGTGGCATCGGAGCACTGGTCAGTAGTCTGAAAATCGCGAGGTCTCACAAAACAGAAGTGGTATTCTGGAGTCTCCATCCTCAGGTAAAGATGGTTTTAGAGCTCACAGAACTGAAAGCGGTGTTTACAGTTGATGCCGGAACTGAGGCGATTATACCGACAAAAGTCCAACATGTGAAGTCAAAGCAAGCACCTTCGGGACCTCTCGGCGCTCGATGTCTCCCGGTGAGGTGTCTCTTGGGAGCGCTAAAAGCACTACCCAAGAGACCACAGCGAGACGGTCTAATCGCACTACCCGGGAGACATCGTATTCGCACTACCCGAGAGGTCCCGGTTACTCATCCTTCGGTGCGATCGCTCCCGAAACGCTTAATTGACATTGTCGGGGCTTTGGTGGGTCTTTTGATTACAGCGGTTTTGTACATCCCCATTGTGATTGCGATCGAACTAGATAGCCCCGGACCGATATTTTTTGGTCAAATCCGCTGTGGTGGATGGGCAGGCGTTTTAATATCTGGAAATTTCGCTCGATGGTGCCTGACGCGGAAGCGCTGAAAGGAAAGATCAAAAATCAAGCTAAAGGTGCCTTTTTTAAGAATGATAATGACCCACGAGTGACGCAGGTGGGTCGCTTTTTGCGCCGCACGAGTCTGGATGAGTTCCCCCAGTTTTGGAATGTCCTGAAAGGGGAGATGTCTCTGGTGGGGACTCGACCTCCGACCCCAGATGAAATCGATCGCTATGAAATACCTAAGTGGCGATGCTTGAATGTTAAACCTGGTATGACTGGGGAGTGGCAGGTGAATGGCCGCTCTCAAATCCGCGATTTTGAAGATGTGATCTGCATGGATCTACGTTATCAAGAAAATTGGAGCCTGATGTATGATATCAAGCTGATTGTTAAGACGATCGCCATTTTGTTTAGGAAGAATTCGGGCGCAGTTTGATCTGCTTCCGGACCTGTCGCAAGCAATTACAGTAATTCATTTTATAGGCTACTGTCTGCGGCGACAAGTGGAACTTATATCATGTCGGGTTAAATGCACCTGATTAAGCGGCCTTGATTTTTGGCCACCAATGATATAAGGTCAACCCCTAAATTAACTCTTGCTGTTGGAGTAATTGGCGACATCGCCCAACTACCAAGTCTTCTACCTCATCAATGCTATTAAACGCTTTGTTGGCTAACGGTTCATTGATTAACGGCCATAACCGCTCAGCCGGTTACAACTCTGGTGAATGGGGCGGCAGGGGGAACAGGTGAATCCCTTCAGGCACCTGGAGCTTTTCCGTCATATGCCAGCCAGCCTGGTCGAGAGGAAGAATTACCCGTTTATCTTTGCCCACTTGGAAATGATTGGCAAAGTCTTCGAGTACCGCACCGAATAGCTGGCTATTCACGTCGGGGAGAATCCACCAGTAAGTATCTCCTGTTTGGGGTTGAACAAAACCGTACAACCACAACCATTCCCGTATTGACCACCTACCTCTAATACAACTGACCACCTACCTCTAATACAACCTACCTCTAATACAACCTACCTCTAATACAACTGACAACTAACCACTGACCACTGACCAATGCACTAGAAGTTTTGAGTTTCCGATGCTGGTATTCCTGTGCCTGGTTGCTTGAGGAAGAAGTTTTCGGCGTTATCGTTTTGGTAAATGCAACTAATTTTGGGTGAAGCCTCAATATTACCAGTAAAGCCAAAGGTGTTCATCCGGTTTTTACAATCGCTGACCTGATCTCGCGTCACTAGCTTTCTTTGCTCTAGAATTGCCCAGTTGTTGCGCCGCAAAACACATCCGGGCTGCATAATTGGCTGAGAAATATAGACACTGAAAGGATTGAGAGTAACATAGAGCCTAGTATCCATTACCATAGCACTGGCTCCATACTGAACACAAAGCTCCGGGTTAGGCACACTGCGGTCAATAAAGTCACGAGATGCCACATTTTCTGGGGTAAAGGTAGTCGTAGAGGAAACGGCAATGCCCACTCCAATTCCCAAAATCAATATACCTGCCATAATTGCCAGGTTTGTATAATTGAATGGAGAAGATGCAGTGTTTCCGGATCTCCGATTCATACTTTTTCTGGTCATGATTCCTATGCCTGCTAATTGTAAATTGCTAATTGTAAATTAGATTCACTACTCTCAGATCATACTGCTAACATTTCTCTGATGCTAACCATTTGTTAGTTTTGCCTGCTGCTGATGCCAGTGCATACCCCGATTGCCGGTACTCTGCTGGTTTGGAGGTGATTCTGGGATTGATTGTTAAATCCCTGGAATGCGACAGATAATCCCACACCTAGGATCAGGCGTAGATCAGGCTTAAACCCACTGGGAGGTAATGACTAGCCTTGTCAGGAGTTTTAATCACTGAATCTAAGGCTCTTCGGTACTTGGGAAGCAATTTTCAGGTTCAAAAATCTCCGAAAGCATTGCTATGTAAGGCTTCGGCGACTTGCTAGACCCTAGTTACCTAAAAAAGGCAGTCGATCGTCTCAAAGCCTTGCTGCGCAAGGCGAGAGCGCCTGAATTGGTTGGCGATTTTACCATACTAAGTACCGAAGAGCAAAATATAATAGCATTTTTCTATCAGCTTTCACTTTTGTTAATTATGACTTTTTTCCTTTGGGTAACGCCTGACAACCCAACCTATTCTCTTAAGTTAAGTCCAGACTGTTTCTTATATCTTATCATCCACCATCCCTGCTTGTCAACTGTTATCGTAACAGACAATTTTCCTAAAATATGTTAATAATTTGATCCTCCAGCTTTGGCATGGGGAATACCATCGCTTTTTCTTGCTGTATATTACGCGATCGCATTTATATCCGCAAACGATGTCACTTGAAGTGACATCGGGGTGCATCCCAGTTTGGCAATTAGCAAAAATACTCAGAAGCTAAACTGTTACTAACAGGCAGTATGATTAGTTGGCATTAGGTAATGTCATGTCAAGATAGACTCACGAAGAGAATACTCCATTGAGATAAGCGCAGCGATGCAGCAAAACCTGGGGGACATTGGCGGCTTTCCACTGCGCTTCGGAGAGCTTCAGCCGTGCAGATATCTGCTTAATCGTTGATTCGACATCTCCCGAACCAATGGAAATCCCCTCGGCTTGATCATAGCCATAGTTGACAATGCGGTGACGATGCGCCCGTAACATAGGCCCTGAAGTACCCGTGGATGGTCCCAGTCGTCAAATTCTTTGAGGGCCTCTTCCACTTTGCCTGACCATAAGAGAGCTTTCACTCGTGCGACGCGCTGGCCGGACCCGCCGACTTTTTCCAGGTTTTCTATCAAGTGATACCAATCGAGGATTTCCAGACTGAAGGTGGTCGGACCAATCTGAGCAAACAAGTTCCAAACGCCATCATGACCATCTCCGAGACAGACAAGCGGATTTGCCAAGGGCTGCTGGTTGGCCCATTCGACCAGTCCAGGATTGTCCCGAAAGAAGGCGGCGACCCCCAGGTCATGCAGATTGACGGTGCGTAAGCGCACTTTCCCCCCTTGAAGTGCTCATTTCTTCAACGACTTCGGAGGTTGTCGGTAACTCCAAGTCATGGCAGGGCTCCTTCCCTTCTGGATGGCTCATTTCTTCGGCGGCTTGGCAGGCCCTGGGCAATTCCAAGTCATGGCAGGGCTCCTTCCCTTCTGGATGGCTCATTTCTTCGGTGGCTTGGCAGACCGTCAGCAACTCTCTCGTCATGGCGCTGTACCAGTCGTTGCTGGGTTCCCCGGGAGACGCTCATCTCCGTGAGCACCTCAATATCTTCCGATGCGTGCTCATACGAAGAGTTCGCGCTCAGCAATAAGCAACATTTCTCCAGATAGGGGCTCCACTGGCTATAGGGCCTCACATCAATCCGGAGTCCCTTGCTTGGAGGTAATTGAGAGCTTGTCGAGAATGCTGTTTAAAGTTCGGGCTCGCCCTGCTGTGGTACCACTGATGTTTTGGATAAAAAAAGGGCAATCTCTGGGCCGACGTATTCGAGCAACTGCCCGCGGATAGTGGCTTCGAGCCCTTCGATGGTTTCCAATTGCTCTGGAACCGTCCCTTGGGCCTCGGAATACAACAAGGCGGCTATGCCCAAGGCATAGGTTTTAATTTGAGCCAAGTTCTCTCTATTCATAGTTTCGGGGGGAACGTTTGCCTACTCCCTCAGCCGGTAGTGGGTCACAAGTAGTGATTTTAGCGCCTGAAACCCTCGGCGGACCGTAGTCAAATCACTACATTTTGACCACTACCCCTCAGCCTAACACCATCTCGTCAGTTCATAAACTCAGTTAAAATACTCATTCAAAAACTGGGAGGCACCCGTGACATCGCCCCCTACTTACCCCTTACCTCTGATAGGCTAATTCAGCTTTAGCGCCACTTAATATATCCAGACAAACCCAACTTTTATCCAGAAATTTGATCTGCAATTTATCTCCTGCAACCACTGCATCTTCAATAATGTCTTGAGAATATCTCCACCATTCCCTGCCATCGACTCCGATCGCCACTACCCCGATTTCATGAAAGCACAGAATCAATCCACAATCTTTGAGCTGCAAAAAACAAGAAAATAGGTAATCTAACTCTATTATGAAGTCAATTTTCCGCTTTTTAACACTAACTCCAGACACTTCTCTATTGAATCCCAATAATAGCATATCTGACTCTGGCAGCAATAACATATGGGGTGATAAGCCATGATATTCAGCACAAATCCCAACTCCAAAATAATGTATTCCCAACCATTGAAAATGAACAAGCGCCGAATAGAACTTCTGTTTAGAATCAGCATCTTCACTGAGTAATATGCTGCCCAAATCGCATTGTGACAAGCAGCACATCAACTCGCTTTTAGTTTCCCAATACTGAATTTCTACAACATTTTTGCCAAAAGTAACTAGCATTTTTACTTCTCTCCACTCTTCAATAAAACTGTTATCAGTTTCTCTCCTTCCCAGGCTGTCTCCATTTTTATTCCACCAAGAGGTCCCATAAGTAGTGATTCTTTAACAACTCTCCCATCCTGCTGGACTCGAACGATATTTGTCGAGTCCCCAAATACTGAATCTATGTGGTTAGCCACATAACTCCGGTTCTCAGGGGTATCGATAATACCAATATTTTCCAGTTCTGCGAACAGACTTCTAGACCTTTTGATATTATGTTCCCTGCCACTTGCTTTTCCAAAAATAAAATCTAGCTTTTTAAGATTAGCCTCACTAAACACGGCACAACCTTGTCTACACGTTAAATCGGAACAGCATTACGTCACCCTCCTGCACTACATAATCCTTACCTTCACTGCGGACTAAACCCTGAGTCTTCGCCGCAGTCATCGAACCCGTGGCCACCAAATTCTCATAAGATATTGTCTCCGCCCGAATAAAACCGCGCTCAAAATCAGAGTGAATCACCCCAGCAGCTTGGGGTGCTTTCATCCCCGCTATAATCGTCCAAGCCCGGGTTTCCTTGGGACCAGTAGTCAAGTAAGTCCGCAAGCCCAAAATTTCATAGGTCGCCCGGATCAGGGATTTTAACCCGCCCTCTGCAACTCCCAGAGAAGCGAGAAAATCTGCTCTTTCTTCTGCTGGTAACTCAATTAATTCTGATTCCACCTGGGCAGAAATAACTACCACTTGGGCATTTTCGGCTGCTGCTATTTCCCGCACTTGTTCCACCCAACTGTTCCCCGTTGCCAAGTCATCTTCCGATACATTGGTCCCATAGATGACAGGTTTAGCCGTCAACAACCCCAAAGGCTTGACAGACTCCGCTTCCTCTGCTGTTAACTCAGCCTGTCGCGCCCCCATACCCTCATTTAACACCGCCATTAGCTTTTCCAGGGCTGCCAACTCCAGCTGAGCCTCCTTACTTGTACGGGCCTGCTTGCGGGTGCGTTCCATCCGGCGCTCAACTTGGGCCAGATCCGATAAAGCTAACTCTAAATTGATCATTTCGATGTCTCGGACTGGATCGATCGTCCCAGAAACATGGATAATGTCATCATTCTCAAAACAGCGCACCACATGGACGATCGCATCTACTTCCAGGATATTGGCTAAAAATTTATTTCCCAGTCCTTCGCCCTTGCTGGCACCTTTGACCAAACCAGCAATATCGACAAACTCCACCCGAGTTGGTACGATTTGCTCAGACTGGGAGATTTTCGCTAGCACCTGCAACCGCTCGTCCGGCACGGCCACCACCCCCACATTGGGTTCGATCGTGCAGAAAGGGAAATTGGCCGCTTCTGCTTTAGCATTGGCAACCAGGGCATTAAACAAAGTAGATTTGCCCACATTGGGCAGTCCGACAATTCCAGCTCTTAGCATCTTAGTATCAGAGTAAAAATTTAGCTGTTGGTCAACTAGGTTTGTGCAGTGCGATTCGTTCTAGTCTAACGTGGGCAACTACGGAACGCTAGGCCAGGTCCAAACTGGTAACTCTGGTATTCATGGGGGTTAGATTCCCTCTCTCCAAGTGTGGGAGTAACACCGGTCCTTAGTGCTGCTGAGTCACATCACGGTGGTGCGGAGCAAGGACTTAAATGTAGGATAGCTAGCAGCCTAAGCTAGTGACGCCGCTAGGAAAGATGCTAATGGCTAGAACAAGCGAACCTGTGTACGCCTCGTTATCTAGAACCAGCGAAATAAGGCTTAAAGCGCTGGCCCAAAAGGGAAATGGTAGTTTGTGCTGGTTCTTGCACTTGGCCAGTATCGCACTCTAAGAACTCCCGGGGTATAGCAGGGGCCTAAAAGCATCGTGAAATGATACTAGGGAACGAAGTAACTTCTCGTGTGCTGTCTAGATTGGACAAGTTAGATGTAAAGCGCAAGCCGCGAGGGGAGAGATAGCCCGAGAAGCTAATGCCTAGGGTAACGCCTATGGATATGATGGGGTGTTCCTCATCCAGCTGACGCGGGTTGGTTAAAGTAGGAAATCTTGGGTAAGAGTATCTCTAAGACGCCGGAGGCCTCTCGAAGGTTGGATGACTGGTAAAACAGACTTGGAAATGGTAATACTAAAGGTTATCTGGCAGCGCCGCTTACCAACCAGGAAAGGAGTGAAATCGCATGAGATGAGGGACAAGTGGAGCAATCCGTAGTAATCCTAGTAGTGACAATGCCCTACTTGCCAGTAGCCGGATGCGGTGAAAGTCGCACGTCCGGTTCCGAATGGGAGAGTTAGGGGGTGACCCCTAGCTCGACCCCGACTGACGGGAGGAATAAGTATCTCAGAAGATAAATTGGCGTTGCACATTTTGGGGATGATGCCCTTTTTTGCACATAACTGAAACTGGCTTGTAGTCTAGGTTTAAGACTTCTGCAACTATGCCCATCATCCCGTAATTGTGCAACGCAGATAAATTTATCGCGCTGGGGATCAGACAGGTCCCGATTTTTCCTTCAGCGGTGTCAAATCATCACAGAGGTATTTCGATCTTCAGTCCCAGAGTCCGGGTGACATAACTCACGCTAGTCATCTGCCGCACCAAAGAAGATCTTCAGTCCCAGAGTCTGGGTGACATAACTCACGCTAGTCATCTACCGCACCAAAATGGAATTTAACACTCAATCTCAAGCAACAACCCCCATACTGGATGCTCTGTCCACCTGTGCCATGAGGTCTCATGCTGCTTTCTACTCCCCCGGACACAAGCGGGGAGTAGGAATTGACCCACATCTGTCTTCTTTGCTCTCGACAGCTGTCTTTCGAGCTGATTTGCCCGAATTGCCCAGTTTGGATAACCTGTTCGCCCCGACTGGGGTAATTCAGCAGGCCCAGCAGTTAGCAGCGGCGACCTTTGGAGCCGATCGCACTTGGTTTCTGGTGAACGGTTCCACCAGTGGGGTAATAGCGGCAATTTTGGCCACATGTACCGACGGGGACCAGATTATTTTGCCTCGGAACGTGCATCAAAGCGCGATCGCGGGTCTGATCCTCTCGGGTGCGGTCCCCATCTTTATTAACCCAGAATACGACGCCGATGCAGACCTTGTCTACAGTATCACCCCACGGGCTGTGATGACAGCATTAAGGCAGCATCCGGAGGCCAAAGCGGTGATGATGGTTTACCCGACTTACCAGGGCGTCTGCGGCGACCTGCAGGAGATAGCCCTTATCACCCACCAACTTAACATTCCCCTGCTGGTAGACGAAGCCCACGGTCCCCACTTTGGCTTTCATCAGGACTTGCCCCCATCAGCCCTGTCCGCCGGTGCCGACTTAACGGTACAATCCACCCACAAGGTACTGGGGGCCATGACTCAGGCCTCCATGCTGCACCTAGTAGGTAACCGCATCTCACCAGAACGGGTGAGTAAAGCCTTGCAACTGGTGCAATCTACCAGTCCCAGTTATTTACTCCTAGCTTCTCTGGATGTAGCCCGTCAACAAATGGCACTGCACGGAGAACAGCTGATGGCACGCACATTGCAACTGGCCTCTTTGGCCAGAGACCGCATCAGCCAGATTCCCGGATTGTCCGTCTTGGAACCGGCTTTTACCAAGGGCTTCCTGGCCCTAGACCCCACGCGGCTGACAGTTAATGTGACTGGGTTGGGGCTGACTGGCTATGAAGCTGATGAAATTCTCGATCGAGAGTATGCGGTAGTGGCTGAGTTACCATCAACCCAATATCTGACCTTTATCATCAGTTTAGGGAACACAGCGGCAGATATTGAGCAACTGGTGCAAGCTTTGACCAGCCTCAGCCAGCAGAAACTCCCCCAGAGTTCGGACGCATCCGCTCCGCCTGTATCCCCCGGTGCTGCGTCTCCTGGGAGCGCTAATCGTACAAAAGGGGAGACGCCGCGCGCTACTCGCACAAAAGGGGGGATACAGCAGCTAAGTTGGCAAAATGTCTCCACCAGGTGGAAGGAAGAGTTAATGCATGTTCATCCTTCAACTTTCATCGTTCATCCTGCACTCTCTCCCCGGGAGGCATTCTTTGCCCCAACGGAAACCCTACCGTGCGAACAGACTGACGCACGAATTGGTGCCGAAATTCTCTGTCCTTACCCACCGGGAATTCCAGCGTTAATGCCTGGTGAAGTCATTAATCTCGCTACCCTGGACTACCTGAAACAAGTCCTGGCTTTGGGTGGCAAAATTACGGGTTGTAGCGATCCTACCCTCAAAACCTTAAAGGTTGTGCGACATTAATTATTGCTCTTCGGCTAATTGTTCATTGCCATTAGCAATTCCCCATTCGACATTCCTAACCTATGTCTCTCTGGCCTTATATCACTCCCGGTATCCCTGACAATCTGTTCGAGAGATTGCCCGGTATTCCCCTGAGTAAGCGGGAATTGCGGTTGCTGCTGCTTTCCGCCCTCCGACTAAAACCAGATTCGGTGCTGTGGGATATTGGCGCTGGCACTGGCACGATTTCTGTAGAAACTGGTCTGCTTTGTCCTGAAGGTAAGATTATTGCCATAGAACGAGATGAAGAAGTTGCTGCCCTAATTCGCCGCAACTGCGATCGCTTCGGTGTCCGCAATGTCGAAGTAACCTCAGGCAACGCCCCAGAATGCTTCGCTGATATAGGCCATACTCCCCAGCGAGTCTGCATTGAAGGCGGGCGCCAGATCAAAGCTATCCTGAGAGAAGTCTGGCAATACTTGCCGCGCCAGGGCCGAATAGTCACTACTGCTAGAAATCTGGAGATCCTTTATGGGGTTTCCGAGAGCTTTTCCCAGTTGCGAGTCCGCAATATTGAGGTAGTTCAGTCTGCTATTAACCGCTTAGAGACTCGGGGAACCAATCAAACCTTCGCCGCGGTTAGTCCGATTTTTATCCTCAGTGGCGACAAGCTCGATTAATTTCTCTTTCCATCCCCTATATTTTGTCTATTTTGAGGCTTTCAGGCTCTCGAACTAGGCATTTTACCTTTTTTTTGAAGCTTTCGGGCTCTCAAACCAGGCATTTTACCTCTTTTTTGAAGCTTCGGGGCTCTCGAACCAGGCCCGAAAGCTTCTAGCGCTACGCGCACTTCGTATCCGCTCTCGTTGCTAGTAGTTATACCTGGTCCAGCAACATTTCAGTACAGAGTTAAGTAGGTGTGCATAATTAAACTCAATGGAAGTAAAGTTTTGTTAAGTTGGCTGAAAGCCCCTCCCAGAAAGAGATCATCTTTTTACATTTCTTAACATAGGCTGGTTTATTTGTGCCTACCTACTTACCAGGCGGCGGTTGATAGGTTACTGGTCAATACTTCAAGGTTTTGCATCTTAGAAGTCATTGCGAGGGGGGGTACTCCGCGATTAACTTATGCTTTATGAGTTAACCCCCCCCGAAGCAATCCCCCCCGCGACCTATGAGATGAAGAGCGCTCCGGCGTCGTCGATTGCTTCGGGGGGGGATATAAGCGGAGATACTCACAATGTTGGTTTGGACTCCCCCCCTCGCTCCGGACAAGTTATTAACCGAGAAGTATTGGGTTACCGGTAGCGCAATACCTCAAGGTTTTGCCAGAACTCCTAACAGCCAAGGGGCTGAAATGCTTGAAATACCGTTGTTTTACTTGTCCGGAGGGTGCTTAACCGAAAAGTATTGACCGGTAGCGGTGGGAGCGAGAAGTAAGGATTTATGACAAATGACAAATGACTTGAGAAAAATTCGTTAAAGTGTGCAAAAGCCTTTCTTAATCTTCTTAACCTTCTCATGTCTGGCAACTTCTTCCTCTCTTCTACAACCACTGCGAATAGAGTGCCTTGGTCTCGTATCATCAGTGGCATAGTGGCGATCGCCCTAGCTTTGTCGATGACATTGCTGGGGGGATGGTACTTTACCATTGGTTTCGGGATTATCATCTATCTGGGTGAACTGGAGTACTTCCAGCTAGTGCGGGCGACGGGAATAGCCCCAGCAGGTAAAACCACTTTGGTGGTCAGCCTGATCTTGCTAGCCTTCTGTACCTTGTCTTCCACCTTGGCAGATGCGGTATTGCCAGTAGCTGGCACGCTGATTTGTTTTTATCTGCTGTTTCAGCCCAAACTGGCGACGATTGCTGATATTGGCTCTTCCATTTTGGGCTTGTTCTATTGCGGCTATTTGCCCAGTTACTGGGTGAGACTGCGGGCGCTGGGTACTGAAGGCCACAGTAACTTACCCCTAGGAGGGTTCTGGCCAGAAAACTGGAGTAACTTGAAAGAACTGCCCCAGGGTCTGACTATTACCCTGCTGACCTTTCTGTGCATCTGGGCAGCAGATATCGGTGCATACAGCTTTGGCAGAGTCTTCGGTCGCACCCGCCTGTCCCACATCAGCCCCAAAAAGACCGTAGAAGGGGCTGTATTTGGGGTGATGGGTAGCGTGGCGGTAGCTATTTTGGGTGCTTGGTATCTGGACTGGCCCAGCTTTACATTGACGGGGGCTCTCTTGGGTCTGATGATTGGTATTGCCAGCCTGCTGGGAGATTTAACCGAGTCAATGATGAAGCGAGATGCTGGTGTCAAGGATTCGGGGCAACTAATTCCCGGTCATGGCGGGATTCTCGATCGGGCGGATAGCTATGTTTTCACGGCCCCTCTAGTGTATTATTTCGTGACCCTGCTGTTGCCCTTACTGTCCGGTTTGTAGTCAGCGCTTTAGCCGGTTTGTAGTCAGCGCTTTGGCGCTTAGCGAGTTCTTAATCCTTGCTCCTTGAGGACGCCATATGCCCAAACAGCATCAGCTTTTGATAATTTGGGTACGGGTTCACAACTGTAATCTATCACTAAATCATAACTACCTTGATCGTATACAGTATGTAACAATTCTTGGAAAGGAATCATTGGTTAAGGATCTGATTCTGTTGTTAACGGTAAGGGAATGACAGTAATTTTATCTTGAACATTAAAAGCATATAAATCAGCTTTTGGGCGAGTGTTACTGCGACTAACTAAAATCCGATAATGGGTCTGAATTTTCTGACTATCCATTGGCATAATTCTGCCTTTGCGCAGCAAATCAACCTCAATCAAATGGGTTAAGCTGTCCAAAATTTTCTGACGCTTAGTTTCGTAGCTACTACGACCTGGTCCGGCTTTTTTGTTCTTAGGACTCAGAATTTCAATCACTGTTATCACTGCACCGGTTGCCACATCTCGCACTTCTAAATACCATTCCTTAACTGTTTTCGGTAGAGGCAGGGTAACTTTGACCGGTAAGGAAGGCGGTGCCGCAACAGCTACATTTGATTCCAGGGAGTGACTAGATGTGGGAGAAGTTTGTACCAAGACATTATCAGGAATACCCACAAGCAGAGAATCACCATTTTGGGTGTCATTCGCTGCATAAACTCTTTCTTCAATTTCCATCCGATATTTAGGGCGAATTTGAGGGTTCATGGCATTAGCTATTGCCACGATTAACCGCTTATGTATTTGAGGCCAAATTTGGGAATTTTCTAAATAGGGATTCATCCCAGGAAATGGAGAAGGCATGGGTTGTGTCTCCTACAAGACAGTTTATTAGCAGTGAGCAGTACCAGTGCGACTCAGTACCAGTGCGACTCAGTACCAGTACCATGACCTGACCAGTGACAACTATCAACTGACAACTATCAACTGACAACTATCAACTGACAACTATCAACTGACAACTAAGCAGGTAGGCACAAATAAACCAGCCTATGTAAAGAAATATAAAATCGCTGAATTCTCTTCTGGGAGAGGCTTTGAACTAAGTTAACAAAAGTTTACATAGTTAATTTTAATTATGCACACCTACTTATCAACTGACAACTATCAACTGACAACTATCAACTGACAACTATCAACTATCATGATAATTATATCCTATTTCAAGGCATCACTTTGACTCGACCGTGACAAACTACTAGGCCAGGACTGAGGGTTAATTCTTGGATTTCTACTTCTTTCCCTAAGTCAAGAGGGAAACTCTCTCGGTTTGGGACTCTTATGTCTGGTGGCATCTGGAGATCTAGGGGATACAGCTGCAATTCATGATTGCTAGCCAGTTGCACTCCGCTGCGAATCACCATTGGGGCGACATTGCCATCGGCGTCTAGTAAGCTGCCTGTGACGGTCAAGCCACCAGCTTCTAGGGCAATCTTGTGCCAGTGCGGGGCGCGGTTTCCGATGACTTCAGAGTTAATTTTGCTGTCCGATGTCAGTAGCTGACAGAGTAAGTCGGTTAAGGCCCGAGAGAGCAAACTATCTTCTGAGGACAGTCCAGCATTCAGGTCTGCTTCCTCTAGCTGTACCTGACCGACTACGGGCACCGGTGCTCCCAAGCGCAGGGGTTTTCCCCGCAATATCTGAAGCAGGTTGATGCTAATGCCTTCTGCTACTAGCTGGAGATGACTCAGATGCAATCCTTGATAGACCGCTTTGTCCGCCGATAGGAAGATTCGGGGGATAAGACCAGCAATCAGCAGGCGATCGCCCGCTTCTATATTTACTTGTAGCTGTGCCACTGACTCTACTTGGGTACGCAACCACCGCTTTACTGCCGGCGATAGCACTCTCTTCAGCTTCTGGCTTTGGCGCGAATGCACCTTTTTTCTCTGGTCAAAAGATCCCAAGTTGTCATCACTTCTTGACATTACTATCCTAGATTATGGTTTTTTTGTCAGGATCTCATGACGAAAATATTCTTAAAAGCCCCAAAAACCAAGAAAATAGTTAAAATTTGTCAAAATAAATTTGATCTCCTCTTGATCTCCAAGAAAAATTGTTGCAATATGTAAAGAGAGCGATCCCGACGAGCCCAGGCCATTGAATGGCAAGGGAAGCAAAGCCCTGTATCCCCCGGGTAGTGCGAGTAGCGCTCCCGGGGGATACAGCAGGAAGTCAAAACGACCGGCAAGAATGCTTGCGTCTGCGCTCCGACCGCCTAGGGCTCGCTCACACAGCAGAATATAAGCTTGGTGGAAATTGTAGAACTTGGAGTGAGGGAGCGATAGGATCGAGCCGGACAAAATACTGGAGATCAGATCAATGGCAAAAGAACGCCCACCTTTAGAAGAGATGACCTTACGGCAACTGCGCAAAGTTGCTAGTCAATATGGCATCTCTCGCTACAGCCGGATGCGAAAGGAGCAGCTACTAGCTGCGATTAAAGAAATACAACTGCGTAGTAAGTTTTCAACAAATCAATCTCGTTCATTGGAGGCACAAGAAGAAGTGGAAGCAGCAAAATTTGAACTGGGTCAAGACGATCGTGTTGGTGGTACTCTGTCTGCTGTAGATGAAGGACTAACGGATTTATCTGCGGGCTATGGTGAAAGCCGCATTGTGCTGATGCCCCGTGACCCGCAATGGGCATACACATATTGGGATGTGCCCAATGAGCACAAGGAAGAACTGCGGCGTCAAGGGGGACAACAACTGGCTCTGCGCCTGTACGATGTCACCGATGTTAACCTGGATTATGAAAGCCCCCACAGCATTCAAGAATATCCTTCTGATGAGTTGGCGCGGGAATGGTATTTGCCCATTCCAGTGAGCGATCGGGCCTATGTGGTAGATATTGGTTACCGCTGTGCTGATGGTCGCTGGCTAGTGTTGGCTCGTTCTGCGCCCGTACAGATTCCTCCAGTCTATCCTTCTGACTGGATTGAAGACCATTTCATCACTGTGAACTGGGATGAAGACCTGCGCGGCCAGACCCTGTTTGAACTGGTTCCTCCCAGCAAGAAAGTCGCTGCCCAAAGCAACCCGATCTATGATGAAATCTTCGGCATGGCAGAAGGGGCAGAAGCTCAGCGGGTTGCTGGTTCTCTGTTCGGTTCCATGCAGCATGTTCCTGGTTCGATGGTTCCCTCTCAAGCTGTCAGTTCTTATGTCTTCCCCTCGGGCGTGGGTATGTGGGCAGTTCCGACCGCGTCTGGTTTGAATATGTCCGGTGTGGGCATGTCTGGCGCTGGTTTCTCGGCTTCCGCTATCCCTATGCGCCCCCGCAAGTTCTGGTTAATTGCTGATGCTGAGCTGATTGTTTACGGTGCTACTGAGCCTGATGCTACTGTGACGATCGGGGGACAGCCCATCAAGCTCAATCCCGATGGCACGTTCCGCTTCCAGATGTCCTTCCAGGATGGTCTGATTGACTACCCAATTATGGCAGTTGCTGCTGATGGCGAGCAAACTCGCTCTATCCACATGAAGTTCAACCGCGAAACTCCTTCTCGCAATACTAACACTAAGGAAGAAGCGGTTCTGGAATGGGTCTAAATATATCCCAAATCTCATCCCCCCCACCCTCAAGGGTGGGGCTACAGATACAAAGCCCGCCTGCGCGGGCTTTATTCTCGTTACCAGGCTCAGCCTGGTAACGTAGGTTTAGAGGCTCCCGCCTCTAGTATGGTCGGGGTCGAGCTGGGAATCACTTCCCAACCCTCCCTTTCGGAACCTGAAGAGCGACTTTCACCGCACACGGCTACTGGTTGGTAAGCTCTTGTCATCAGCAGGATTACTAGGGGTTACCCCCGTTGTTCCTTGCCCCATGAGATTTTGCCCCTTTGTGGTTAGCCAACAGACCGTTTTAGTACCTAGCTCCGGAAGGTTCGCGGAGGAGAACCAGCAAACCGCACTAGCCGCTCTTTGCTAACATGGTCCCCATTTACTTTTTTACTCGGGGTTCTGAGTTTTTACCCGGCTAGGATTTTAGTCCATCATTCATCCTTTAAGATTGCTCCTTAGTCTATGACTTTTTAAGGCTAGTTTCTCCCAAGGCTTCTTACCATATCCGTCCTACGTCTGCATATCCACAGGCATTACCCTGGGCGTTGGCTTCTTAGGACATCCCTCCCACCCACACTTGCTTGCGCTTTACATCTAACTTGTCCCTGGGGACAGCGACGTGGGGGTTACTTCGTTCCTTGATGCCATTTCGCGAGGCTTTTAGGTCTCCCCTATATACCGGCAGTTCTTTCGGATACGTCCTTAGCCACATATGAAAGCTAAGGCGCTGCCTGCTTTCCTATTTTAGGCCGGTGTTAGTCAGCCATTACACCGGTTAGTATTAACGATACTTACAGGGATTTGCCTGCTCTAACCATGAACCTCTAATAAGCGCGGAGTTGCCAGTTTGGCTACTAGCTATCCTACATTTGAGTCCTCGCTTGGCACCACGATGATGTTACTTCGCAGCACTGAGAACCGATGTCAGCCCCGTATCTGGGCGGAGGGAATTTAACCCTCATGGCACCAAAGTTACCTGGCAAATAAGACCAGGTCCGATTTTCACCATTACTGGTTTACATCAGAACGAATCGCACCAATTGACATACCTCATATGATATTTTATCAGGCATGTCAATTGATACTGCTTCCTGATTGAAAAAGATGCAAGAGTTCAGATAAAATGTTAGGTGGATGATTTTGGTGGGATACACGAGCGCGTCCAGACATAGAAGACATAGGATATATTGGAAATGGTAAAGGTAGAAGAATAATGGTACATAGTAGTCTGGCAGTTATCCCAACACCAGACAACCCAGAAATATTAGGTTTAGCAGGTCAGGAGGTTTGGATGCGTCCAGCCCCGGTAAAAAAGAAAAAAACCTGTGGTCAACAAAAAAAAGAAAATCTTCGGCCCAGTTGGAGATAAATGGGCCCAAATGGTGGAGTCAATAGGTAAAGCTCCATCATCGACAATAGCACCATTATGGGTAAGTGTAGGAGAGAGAAAGTGATGTATTCGATTACATTAAACGTTCACAAGCGACTAGGTGGCATTGTTTGACGAGAATTTGTCTTCATCGAGTAATGACAACGGCCTCAGGAACAAAAAGTCACCTTAAAACTTTTGCTCGCACAAGGTCCACGCATGACAAATAAAACAATGTTTTTACGTAGTCGCATGGGGAGAACCCCAAGGTATAGTAAGATTGGAAGTGGCTTGGGCTCCTGTGACTATTCACCCGCCACCAGATCAGTCCTTATTCAAAAGAAGAAACTAGATCAGGATGGTGTATTCGTTGCTGGGAAGAGGGAGTTGATGATGGGTGAGAATGGATTTTATTTACAACTGTCAAGGTGGACAATGCCGAGGATGCTTGACAACAATTAGAGTGGTATAGCTTAGAAAATTGTGCGAATATCATAAGTGTATGAAGACTGGTTGTGCCATGGAAAAACGGCAGTTAGAGACGGCATCAGGGTTATTAACGTTACTGGGATTTGTGGCAATTGTATCAGGAGCGGTTGTTGCAATTGCTTAACATAAGTCGTACCGTGAGGGAAATTCCAGCGGACTCCTTGGTTCCAAAGAAGCAATTAAAGGTGTGCTAAAAGCGCATCTAAATTTACCCTCTGAAAATTTGACTACAGCAGAATTTTGGAAAAATATCCCTCCCTTGGGTGGTTTCATTGGTCGTTCTGGAGATGGTTTGCCAGGCTGGCAGACAATAGGGGCGGGGGTGGCAGAAATTCCAAGACTTGTGCTGTGGTGTAGAGCTGGCCACAAAAATTACTGGAAAAATGTGGGTAATGACAAGGGCTCTGCCAGGGAACGAGGGGAATGGACATGAATAAAGAATCAACAATTTTAACTGCTCAATTCTCAATTTTAACTGCTCAATTCTCAATAGCTTTACTGGGAAGTAATGGGAATAGAGATTGTCCCCTGCCCTGGTTTCGATGTCTTCGGGATGCAACCCAGGCAACCCCTCAGACATATTAAACTAAGCCAGAGAGTCACCTCTCCGAGGAGTCTTCAGAACCGGACGATCTGCTTTTCACCTCAGGAGGCTCCTCAGTAACGTCACCCTTGTCATGGGTACGGCTACTACCATCGCTGGTAGTCTTCGTGTCGTGGCAGTGTTTGTGCAACAGTTGCAGGTTGTCCCACCTGTCTTTACCACCTAATGAAAGTGGCTTGATGTGGTCAACTTCCCACCTGTCGCTATTCTTAAACGTTAGTTTGCAATGTTGACATTTCCCCTTTTGTCTTTTGAGCAGCTTTGCTACTCTGTTGCCTATCTCTGGGTTCCTACCTAGTCTCGTGCTCCAATAGGTGAGGTTCCCGTCGTATGGGCTGGCTTTTCCTTTTACTTTCACATGTCTTACTATCTCTACACTTGCGTGTCGATATAGTTCTACATTCCCTTCTTTTGTTCGGCACCGGAATCGCCATTGTGCGTCTTGGTCTACTGACCAATATTTATTGGCTATCCAATGTCTTGATTTGTTAGGGTGTCTTCTCTTTGCCCAATTCCACAGGATTTTCCATAGGTAATTGTCCATTTCTGAGTAAACCTCTTTGCTTACCGCAGTCCTGTAGTAGTTGGCCCATCCTCGTATTATCGGGTTGAGTTTGCTTATCAAGGCAGCTTGTGGAGCTGCTTTATGATTGCTTATTACTTCTGCCAACCTTTCTTTGTGCTTACCTATGGATTTATTACTGGGTTTGATAAGGGTTTTGAATCCTAGCGGTTTCCCGTGTCCGTTCTTGCCCGTGTAATATTTTCCTACCTCATATTGCCTTACATTGAACCCTAGGAAGTCAAACCCCGGGTTTTCGCCGTGTAGCGTATGAGTTATTTTTGTCTTTTCAGGCTTGAGTTCTAGTCCAATCCCTTTTAGCCACTCTGCTATAACCTCCTGCGCTTCTTCTATCTTTTCTCTTTTGTCATGCATCACCACAAAGTCATCAGCATATCTGACTACCGCCAGCTTTTGTTTTTCTCTTTGTGTTTCTGCTAGTTTCATTACCACTTCTTCTAGCCCATGTAGGGCTACATTCGCTAGTAATGGTGATATGACTTCCCGTTTTCGTTGAACAGGTCATTGGTAAAAATTTTCCGGGTTGCCAGCGAGCGATTTCGGTTAAAATATTGATAAATATGAATCGGTAATTTCGACAATTTGTGGGTTGGTTATATTGCACAAATTTTAGAAGTATTAGAATCTGTTGATAGCTCTGAAAAACTTGAGATTAACCAGTACCACCTTTGGAGCTCTTTATTAACAGGAAATCTATCAAACCCAGATTCTGTCGTTTGAGTAACATATGTGAGCATGGGAGGTAGAGCTTAAAACCCAGAGCTGACAAGGGTTTTATTTTTGGAGATGTCTAATTGATGCCATCGCTACCGTAGGGAGTATGCTGTCACTCCTGCACCTGGAGGGGTGGACTTTCACCACCATCATCTATAAGTTATCATGGCTAATGAAACCCTGTTAGCTGTCCTATAATTTGACTTGTATCATGTCAATCAATCTTAACGAATCACACCGCTGAAACACAATTCAGTTGCCCGCCATGAGATTCTACCACAATCTGGTAACTAGGGTGTGTCATCAATCAAATTGCTTGACAGAAATAGATGGATACGGTATGGAGTCCTTATCCAGCAATAACAATCAAGAGGGCATGATATGAGACGCTATGGCTTGCGAGACGACCAGTGGGAACGGATCGAACACCTTTTACCTGGTAAAGAGGGTGACCCAGGCGCTACAGCCAAGAACAATAGATTATTCGTGTTCTGCCGTGTTATATCGATATCGTGCTGGCATTCCCTGGCGGGATTTACCGGAGTGTTTTGGGGATTTTCGGGTTGTTCATACCCGCCATACCCGTTGGTCTGAAAAGGGAGTTTGGAAGCAGGTATTCGATGTCTTGGCCTCAGACGCCGATAACGAATACGCTGCGATTGATGCCATCGTGCGTGCCCATCAACGAGCGTGCGGGTGCAAAAAAAAACACCCTCAGATACGTGCGAAACCCAAGCCATAGGCCGTAGTAAAGGGGGACTATCGATAAAGATTCATGCCACTTGCGATTGCCCAAGGCAATCCCACAGGATTTCATCTTACCCCTGGCCAAGCCCACGACGGGAAAGGCGCTGACGTGCTATTGGATAAAATCGGTGAGATTGGCGCGCTGCTTGCAGATAAAGCCTATGATGCGGAACAACGTGTGCTCGAGCGCCTGAAAGAGGCGGATTGGATGGCTGTCATTCCTCCAAAAAGTAACCGCACAGAACACAGAGAATACGATGAAGAAATGTACAAGTGGCGGCATCTAATTGAAAATCTATTCCAAAAACTCAAGCAATACAGGGCTCTGGCGACACGCTACGATAAAACCGCTCGCAATTTCTTGGGTGCCATCTACCTCGCGGCAGCTGTAATATGGCTTAATTGATGACACGCCCTAGACGATCCCCCCTAACCCCCCTTTCCTCTTTTACGAAGTGCGCGTAGCGCTAGGGGGGAACCGCTGCCTTCTTGAGATGACCCGCTTATTCCTTATACTTACAAAGGTCGCGAAGTTAAAAAACGATGAATATCCGGACTTTTCGTCAAATTCACCGCACAGTAGCACCGTTGGTTTTATTGCCTTTGTTGGTCACGGTAATAACTGGCCTAGCCTACCGACTGGGAAAAAGTTGGTTTGGGCTGTCCAAAGAGCAAGTCCATTTTTTAATGGTGATTCACGAAGGAGAGTACTTGGGGCATCAACTGGAGCCTATTTACGTGCTTTTAAATGCTTTGGGACTGCTGTTTATGTTGACTACAGGTATAGGGATGTTGCTGCAAAATATCAGCAAGGCCAGTTTGTTTTCCAAGAAACGTTCTGAAGAAAAAACCTAGAAATAAGCATAGTGCAGATCAAAAGCCAGAGGTAGCGATCGGGGTTATTCTGGCTTTTGAAATTATAGGAGAGGGACTGACAATTCCAAATCAAAAATTCCAAATTCAAAATTGACAACTGACCACCGACAACTAACCACTGACAACTAACCACTGACCACTGGACCACTGACCACTGGACCGTCAGGCCGTGAGGTCTCAAAGGTCGGTCCCATCTGCCATATCCAACCCAGAATGAGGACAGGACCAATCACTAGGTAATAAAGATGGCCATCCCTGGCGCAGGGCTTCCAGACAGACGCCATAAATAGTCAGCTGACAGTCCAGCAGGTGAAATCCGGAAGCTTCCGCTTGCTTCAGACCCAGCTTTGAGATCAGCTCGTTTTTGAACTCCACCGTCCTGTGGCACTGAACGCAAACCAGATGGTGATGATGATTCGGGTATGGCGGGTTGATTTCATAATGTTTATGCCCTTCTGCCAGCTCCACTTCCCGCAAAATCCCGATCCGAGCCATTAAATTCAATGTCCGGTAGACCGTCGAGAGGCTGATCCGCTCTCCTCGATCCTTGAGGATATTGTGCAGGTCCTCTGCACTCAGATGGTCCCCTTGGGGAAGTCTTTGGAAGACATCCAGGATTTTTTCCCGTTGGGGGGTGAGGCGAAAGCCCCTCTGATTCAAATCGGACTTCAGCGAAGTCGCCGTATAAACAGCCCTGAGCATTTTCTCAATAACTCCTTGTTAATGTCAACTGTTCTGGCTTATTAGTAAATATTTGCATAAATATTCTCATGTATGATATGCTAAATGACTGATTTTCTACCTGCTGCCACCGGTACTGGGGCAGACCGGATATCAGCCGCTCGCTCCTGCCGGAGCATCAGATTGTTAAGAAAAATAAATTTTTGCTCAAAGTATTGCTATTTATTTTTAATAAGGTTATATTAGATTTTAACGTTGCCATGTGTGTTCTCCTCTCAATATGGCAAGGGTCTCAAATGGTGTCAGGCGTTATCCTCTAGCCAATTGGCTAGTCAGGAGTAGCGGTCTCCTGATACCATTTTTTTGCAAAAAATTTTCATTTAATTAGGGCTTGCTGAAAAAGTCTCCAGATCGAATGCACGAGGTCACACAGCTTGAAAAATGGTTTTGTCGTCACCTTGGTTCCCCAAGAAACCCGACGATAACTGGCGCAAGTGCAAAGTAAATGAGTCTCCAGATGTCATTACAAGGCACTTGTTGGGGGTCTAAAATGCCTGAAAACCTTATCGCAAGGCTTCTAGTTATATTCAGCAAGCCCTAATTGCAGTGGGCACCGCCCATCTTACTGCAATTAGCTTAGCTAGCTGGGGCAGACCGGATATCAGCCGCTCGCTCCTGCCGGAGCATCAGATTGTTAAGAAAAAATAAATTTTTGCTCAAAGTATTGTAATTTATTTTTAATAAGGCTATATTAGATTTTAAGGTTGCCATGTGTGTTCTTCTCTCAATACGGCAAGGGTCTCAAATGGTGTCAGGCGTTATCCTCTAGCCAGTTTGCTAGTCAGGAGTAGCGGTCTCCTGACACTTTTTTTTTTGCAATAAATTATCATTTAATTGCAGTAGGTAGGCACCGCCCATCTTACAGCTTGTGGCTTAGCTGGCTATCGGCAGCCTTTGGCATGGAATAGCGCTGGCAGCGGTCCCGCTCAAATATTTTCCGAAATACTTGCTAAATAATTTCAATAGGAGTAGATTAGATATTGTGTTCTCCTCGAAAGGACAGAGAGAAATAAAGAATTCCTCTCTGTCCTATCTTTTCTTTTCTGAGAGGGTAAGATAGGCCGCACACCTTACCTGGTATCAAGGATTTTTAGTTGACGCCGGTTTCTGTCCTGGCAGAATAGTAGCTTTAAAGTTGGACAGGTGAAAGGGAATTTCCTCCAGATCCTGGTGGTTCGAGGGTACCAGCAGGATCTGGAGGCTTTGGCGAATTAAGGGAATGGCCCCCAGACCGATCGACAAGGCTACTAAAAGCCCGATCGCGTAGTGCGCGCAGCGCATTCGCGCCATCGGCCCAGAACCAGTGGCACAGCCAAATGGCGATCGCGGCCAGATCACGCCGACAGAACTAATAGTGTCGGCTATGACATGCAAAAACGCCCCTCGCAGATTAATGTCATGCTGAGAGTCTGAATGCACCAAGACAGCGTTGAGACCGTGAACTGCCAAGCTAATAATGGCCACCACCAGCATTGGCAAACTGAGAATATCCGTCGGCGATGTCTGATTTTTCCGGAACGGTGGGGTTGCCTGCGTTGCATCCGGAAGACATCGAAGGAGACTGCAAGCTGTCTACGGCTTCCCAAGCTATCCAGCTGGCCATGATAACTAAGCCGACCCCATCGATCGGAGCGGCGATCGCCTCCTGTCGCCCAGAGAAAAAAGAACCTTGCTTGTCGGCAGACCGTTGGGCGATCCAGGTGGCCAACAGGGCTAAACCGAGGGCAAAACTGTCCGACAGCATATGTCCGAAGTCTGTGAGTAGGGCCAGAGAGTGACTGAACCGGGCGACGATCAGTTCTACTACTGAGAAACAGCTAATCGTGAGGCGATCGCCAGCTTGCGAATTTTCGCTCGTTGGGGCGGTACTGGCAGCCTCTTGGCAGTGGTAGCAACCAGAGGAATGAAAATGGTGCATAGGTATGGTCTGGTGATTCTCTGAGATCATCAGCAACCCCTATCATCCCCTAATTCTGTAACCAACTAACAACTAACAACCGACCACTGACAAGTGACAACTGACAAATGACAATGGGCAGTTTTATCAGTTTTGTGTTATCTTGGGGAGCGGTTTGGCTTATTTGATAATATATCTCAAAAGTATTGCCCAGATGGAAAACCCCGTTATTGTCCAGATAGAGGGTGTGACCAGACAGTTTGACAAAAGTACGCTGCCAGCGGTGGATGAGGTGACATTGAGCCTACAGCGATCGGACATCCTGGGGTTGTTAGGACCATCAGGCTGTGGCAAAACCACGCTGTTACGGTTAGTAGCAGGTTTTGAGCAGCCCCAGGCAGGGTATGTGGCCCTAGCAGGAAAACCGGTAGCAGGAGGGGGCTATTGGGTGCCTCCAGAAAAGCGCGACGTCGGTATCGTCTTTCAAGATTATGCCCTGTTTCCCCATCTGACGGTGGCCCAGAATATTGCCTTTGGCTTGCAACAAGGTAGGTTAAAAAAGTCCTCTTCAGTGCAAACACGTGTCAATGAAGTGCTGGCCCTAGTAGGACTGGAAGGACTGCAAAAGCGCTATCCCCACCAACTATCCGGGGGACAGCAGCAACGGGTGGCCCTGGCCCGGGCTTTAGCCCCGGCACCAGCATTAATTTTGTTGGACGAACCGCTGAGTAATTTAGACGTGCAAGTGCGTCTGAGACTGCGAGAGGAAATTCGCAAGATTCTCAAAACCAGCGGTACCACTGGCATTTTTGTGACTCACGATCGGGAAGAAGCAATGGCGATCGCGGACTGGGTAGGAGTGATGCGGCAAGGAAGGTTAGAACAGTTGGGAACGCCAGAAGAAGTATACCAGCAACCAGGGACGCGGTTTGTAGCAGAGTTTGTCACTCAAGCCAATTTTATCCCAGCTCACCGCAGAGGTCAACTGTGGGAAACGGAAGTAGGTAGCTTCGAGGTAAAAACTGTAAGGGAAGCAGATTTTGATATTGGCGATCTGATGATCCGACAAGAAGATTTAATCCTGAAACCAGATGAAGAAGGAAAAGTGGCGATCGCGGATCGACAATTTCTGGGTCGGGAATACCATTATAGTTTAGTGACCGCATCTGGCAGAGAGCTAAAAGCACGGGCCACAGGGTCTTCCCCGCTGCCAGTAGGAACAAAAGTACAGCTAGCTATTGCCAAAGGAACCCTGGAAGTATTCCCCGGTTTGTAGTAAGCGATTTAGCTCTTCCGGGGTTTGTAGTAAGCGCTAAAGCGCTTGCGTTCTCCGCGCTAAAAAACGATCGCCAAAAGTTTTTTAACCCCTTACTAACAACTAAAAAATCACAAAACTAAATGCCAAACCACAAAAATATGAGAATCAATTACCAATTAGCAAATTCTCCATTAATGTTGCAGCGTCTAGTGCCGGGCGGATGGATAGCTGTAACGATCGCGCTCGCGCTTTTAGTCTCGACTCCAGTTTTGTTTGTGCTAGGAAACATCTTCGCGGACAATAGCGAGGTGTGGAACCATCTGGCGGAGACAGTCTTACCGCGCTACATGGCCAACTCATTGTGGTTGATGTTAGGCGTAGGATCGGGCGTGTTACTGATAGGAGTGGGCACAGCCTGGTTAGTAACCATGTGCAGTTTTTGGGGAAGTAAGATATTTGAATGGGCGCTACTATTGCCTCTAGCTACACCTGCCTATCTGCTAGCCTACAGTTACACTGAATTATTAGAATTTTACGGTCCCGTGCAGATGACCCTGCGGGACTGGTTTGGTTGGAGTAGCGTCGGGGACTACTGGTTTCCCAACGTGCGATCGCTTGGTGGGGCCATTATGCTGTTAACCCTGGTACTCTATCCCTACGTTTACCTGTTAGCGCGAGTCGCCTTTTTGGAACAATGTACCTGCACTTTAGAAGCGAGTCGCAGTCTGGGTTGCGGTCCCTGGCACAGTTTCGCCACCGTGGCCCTCCCCCTAGCACGACCCGCCATTATGGCCGGGTTATCCCTAGCATTAATGGAAACCCTGAGTGACTTTGGCACGGTACAGTTTTTTGGCGTAGACACCTTCACCACAGGCATCTATCGCACCTGGTTTGGCATGGGAGAACGAGTCGCAGCCGCTCAATTAGCAGCTTTTCTGTTATTATTTATCTTTGGGC
Organism: uncultured Hormoscilla sp.; assembly: GCA_963921275.4. Classification (GTDB taxonomy): domain Bacteria; phylum Cyanobacteriota; class Cyanobacteriia; order Cyanobacteriales; family Desertifilaceae; genus Hormoscilla. Next base: position 2,760,670 of record OZ001293.3, read on the forward strand.
TAATTTTACTAGAGCGTTGGTCCCGTCGTCAAGCCAAATATTATCAAAGTGGTAGTGACTACAGTCCCATGCAACCCTATCAACTCAAAGGAATTCGTGCCACTTTGGCAAGTATAGCCTGTTTGCTGCCCCTGAGTCTAGGTTTTCTGTTGCCAGCTGGTCTATTGCTGCAAATGACTTGGGAAAATGCTGAAACAATAAACGATCGCTTTTGGGGTTTAGCGACCAACAGTTTTATCCTAGCAGTGATTACAGCTATATTAGCAGTGATCGTTGCTGTGGTCATCGCTTATGGAGTGCGGTTGCAATCCCATATTGCCATGGAACTAGCAGCCAGGGTTACGGCAATGGGCTATGCTATTCCTGGTTCAGTGATTGCAGTCGGCATTCTCATTCCGGTGGGCAGACTTGATAATGCGATCGATGGTTGGATGCGTGGTACCTTTTGCATCTCGACCGGTTTGCTACTGAGTGGGACGATCGCGGCCTTAATCTTCGCCTATCTAGTCCGTTTCCTAGCAGTTTCCTTCGGCACAGTAGAGTCCAGTTTAGGCAAAATCAAGCCCAACCTCGATGATGCGGCCCGCAGTCTCGGTCACAGTCCCACTAGCACTTTACTGCGAGTCCATGCACCGATGATGGGGGGCGGTTTACTGACAGCAGCAATGCTAGTATTTGTAGACGTAATGAAGGAATTGCCAGCAACCCTGATTATCCGACCTTTTAACTTTGACACTTTAGCAATTCGGGTGTATAATCTAGCTTCTGACGAGCGTTTAGCTGAAGCAGCAGCACCCGCATTGGCGATCGTTCTCGTGGGGATTATACCCGTAATTTTCTTGAGTTGGCAAATCGCTGTCCGATCGCGAAGCGACTAGAACCCTCATTCACTTCGCTGTCAGCCCGCCTTCGGTGTCTCGTGGGAGCTCCCCCTGGATCGTTTGTTGGGACTATGGAGTTAGAACCGGGGTCAAAAAATCTCGCATCCCAGACCTGACCATGATCACAGAAGCGCAAGAGGACAGGTTGATTGAGTCTGATTCCGAAGCAGTACTCGAAGAAGCACCCATCTTAGCTATTGAGATTGTCTCCCCCAACGCTCGCATCACAGACTATCGCTACAAACGTTCTGAATATGCCGCCAAAGGTATCCCGGAATATTGGATTGTGGATGCCTCTAAGAACAGAATTACTATCTTGACGCTGGTGGATGGTTTCTATGAAGAAGCCATTTTTGAGGGAAATGACCGCATTATCTCTGGAACCTTCCCCGACCTGGACTTGACCGCTGAACAGGTGTCGATCGCTAAAAAGTTGTAGGTTGGGTTGAGGCACGGATGCTGTTGGCGAATTGGGAGAAAGCCAAATTTATCGTTGATGCTGTCTACCGTAGAAAAGGGGTTTCAGAGAATTAAACTGATTTCGCCAACAGCATCAGGCACGAAACCCAACCAAGAGATGTTGTTTTTACTCGTTCCCAGGTTCTACCTGGGAACGTACATCAGAGGCTCGGCCTCGCGGGTGGGAGCCGCTATACTGGTAATCATGTCATAGCTGCGAGACTGGAGGCGTCCCCTCCCAATAGTCGTTCCCAGCCAGAGACTGCCAACGAGGTAGTGCGATTCGTTCCGGCATAAGCCAGTAGGTGAAAGTCGGGTCTGGCTCTATCAGCCAGATAACTCTGGTTATCATGGGGGTTAAATTCCCTTTCCCCAGGTACGGGGGTCGAGGGTACTACCGGTCGGAGGTGCTACGGAGCCACATCGCCGTGGTGCCTCCCGAGGACTTAAATGTAGGATAACTGGCAGCCTAAGCCGGTGACGCCGCTAGGAAAGATGCTAATGGTTAGAACAAGCGAACCTATGTAAACCTCGTTAACCAGAACCAGCGGAAGAAGGCTTATGCGCTTGCCCAAAAAGGGAAATGGTAGTTAGTATTAGCTCTTGCCTCTGGCTAATAACGTACTCAAAGAACTCCCGGGGTATAGTAGGAACCTAAAAGCATCGTGAAATGATACTAGGGAACGAAGTAACCTCTCGTGAGCTGTCCCCATTTGGACAAGTTAGATGTAAAGCGCAAGCCACGAAGAAGAAGGATGTCCTAAGAAGCTAACGCCCAGGGTAATGCCTGTGGATATGCAGACGTAGGACGGATATGGTAAGACACCCTTGGGAAAAGTAACCTTAATGTCACAGAACTAGGGAGAAATTCCGAAAGTACGAATTTTGGATTCAAATCTTAGCCAGGTAAAGTTCAGAGCCCTTACGAAAAGCGGAAAGCAGAATGGGGAAGATGTTAGTAAAGAGCGGCGAGTATGGTTTGCTGAACTATCCTCCGCGAACCTTCCGCAGCTCAGTACTTAAACGGTCCAATAGGATTGACCATAAGGGGTAAAATTTCAAAGGGTAAGGGACAACGGGGGTAACCCCCAGTAATCCTACTGATGACAACAGCTTACCAACCAGTAGCCGTGTGCGGTTCCAGTCGCTCTTCAGGTTTCGCTCTTGGAGGGTTGGGGAGTGATTCCCAGCTCGACCCCGACCATACTATACGGGTTTCTGGCGATCGCTCAAATTTTAATCTATTTCCTCCGGGTTGACTCCCATTTATAGTAACCGCTGGGCTAATTTTTCCGCACGTTGGCGTTCGGAAAGGACCTGTTGTTCCAGTGTTTTGATTTGGCCTTGTTCTGCTTTTATTAATTGCTCCACTAGCGGAGGAGCGAGCAGTTCTTTCACCGATAAAACTAACTGCTCAAACTGACCAGAAACAATTGACATCTCTTCGGTGAAATCTACAAAACTATATCCTTCTTCATTACGAGGATTAGCAAACACCCGCACCCGTTTCTTTTTTGGGTCTACTACCCAATATTCGGGAATTTCTGCGATTTCGTATTCAGAACGTTTAATCACATAATCATCCCGGGCATTACTACTGACAACTTCCACTACCAAAATCGGCTTTTCAGCAAAATCCAAAACTCCAGCACCAGGACGATGAATAACTTGTTCCCAAACTGTTTGGCTACAGACTACCACATCGGGAATTCGCAATGAATTTTCTTCCGTTCGGACACCTGTCCCTAAAGAGTTCGCGACTAAATCTAAGTTTTGGTCAGCAAAGTAGCGCTGGAACTTATAAATCAGAAACTTGCAAATATTGGTATGTAAGTGCGTTGGTGCTGACATGGGTATTAGTTGCCCCCTGAATAATTCATAGAGAACGTCCGGTTCTCCTTCATATTCAAGATATTCTTGGAAGGTTAACAGATGTTCAATGCTTTGATGTTCAATTTCAGGAGGTTCACCCCGTGCCTGCCCAACCTCCTCTACCGCTGAAACGACTGCTTGAGTCATAATGCTAGACCTCTGGTGCGATCGCGTTCTTTGAATATTTTATCTCATCTCAACTTTCTGTGCTAGTTGATTTTACTCATTCCCAGGTTCTACCTGGGAACGCACATCCTTCGAGGCTCTGCCTCCCGGGTGTGAGCCGCTATACTGGTAATCATGTCCAGCCAGAGACTGGAGGCTCCGCCTCTCAATATGCGTTCCCAGCCAGAGACTGGGAAGGAGGTAGTGCGATTCGTTCCGGCATAAGCCAGTAGGTGAAAGTCGGGTCTGGCTCTATCAGCCAGATAACTCTGGTTATCATGGGGGTTAAATTCCCTTTCCCCAGGTACGGGGGTCGAGGGTACTACCGGTCGGAGGTGCTACGGAGCCACATCGCCGTGGTGCCTCCCGAGGACTTAAATGTAGGATAACTGGCAGCCTAAGCCGGTGACGCCGCTAGGAAAGATGCTAATGGTTAGAACAAGCGAACCTATGTAAACCTCGTTAACCAGAACCAGCGGAAGAAGGCTTATGCGCTTGCCCAAAAAGGGAAATGGTAGTTAGTATTAGCTCTTGCCTCTGGCTAATAACGTACTCAAAGAACTCCCGGGGTATAGTAGGAACCTAAAAGCATCGTGAAATGATACTAGGGAACGAAGTAACCTCTCGTGAGCTGTCCCCATTTGGACAAGTTAGATGTAAAGCGCAAGCCACGAAGAAGAAGGATGTCCTAAGAAGCTAACGCCCAGGGTAATGCCTGTGGATATGCAGACGTAGGACGGATATGGTAAGACACCCTTGGGAAAAGTAACCTTAATGTCACAGAACTAGGGAGAAATTCCGAAAGTACGAATTTTGGATTCAAATCTTAGCCAGGTAAAGTTCAGAGCCCTTACGAAAAGCGGAAAGCAGAATGGGGAAGATGTTAGTAAAGAGCGGCGAGTATGGTTTGCTGAACTATCCTCCGCGAACCTTCCGCAGCTCAGTACTTAAACGGTCCAATAGGATTGACCATAAGCGGTAAAATTTCAAAGGGTAAGGGACAACGGGGGTAACCCCCAGTAATCCTACTGATGACAACAGCTTAACAACCAGTAGCCGTGTGCGGTTCCAGTCGCTCTTCAGGTTTCGCTCTTGGAGGGTTGGGGAGTGATTCCCAGCTCGACCCCGACCAGTTTCGTCAAGAATGGCTCGCTCAAATTTTAATCAATTTCCTCCGGGTTGACTCCCATTTCTAGTAACCGCTGGGCTAATTTTTCCGCACGTTGGCGTAGGGTTTTGATTTGGTCTTGTTCTGCTTTTATTAATTGCTCCTCCGCTAGTGGAGCAAGCAGTTCTTTCACCGATAAAACCAACTGCTCAAACTGACCGGAAATAATTGATTGCTTTGCGGTGAAATCTACAAAGCTATATCCTTCTACCCTGCTAGGATTAGCAAACACCCGCACTCGTTTATTTTTGGGGTCTACTATCCAATATTCGGGAATTTCTGCGATTTCGTATTCAGAACGTTTAATCACATAATCATCCCGGGCGTTACTACTGGTAACTTCCACTACCAAAATCGGCTTTTCAGCAAAGTCTAAAACTCCCGCACCATCACGATGCAGAACTTGTGCCCAAACCGCTTGGCTACAGACTACCACATCTGGAATTCGGGATGAATTTTCTTCCGTGCGGACACCGGTCGCTAAGGAGTTCGCGACTAAATCCAAGTTTTGGTCAGCAAAATAGCGCTGGAGCTTATAAATCAGAAACTTGCAAATATTGGTATGTAAGTGCATTGCTGCTGACATAGGTATTAGTTGCCCCCTGAATAATTCATAGAGAACGTCTGGTTCTCCTTCATATTCAAGATATTCTTGGAAGGTTAACAGATGTTCGACTGTTTGATCTTCAATTTCAGGAGGTTCACCCCGTGCCTGCCCAACTTCCTCTACCGCTGAAACAACTGCTTGAGTCATAATGCTAAACCTCTGGTGCGATCGCGTTCTTTGACTATTTTATCTCATCTCAACTTTCTGTGCTGGTTGATTCGCCCCCGATGTTTATGCGGGCCCTAGGAATGTGCAGAACTTGACTTGCGCCGGTCAAACCTATGACTCCGGCGGAGCTGCACGCGAAATCGCGCATCACCGAAGCTGTTCTGGATCGCGGCTCTGGGGCTGCCAGTCTTTCCCAGAGGCTCCAGATACTTTATTGCAAATATTTATTATTAAAAAATAAAATAATCATTAAATTTTGATTCCTCCTTACCAGGCTCTGCCTGGTAAGGAAAAACAGAGGCAGAGCCTCTTGTAGCTTGTAGCAACTGAGGCCAGATGTGAATTAAAATAAATTATCAGCTATAATTGATAAATCTTATGAATAAGGGTAGAAAGACTCAGATGATCGCAAAAGTGCTGGCATTATGGAATGCTGTAACTAAGGCTAAATTCAGTTGGAGAAGTTACGTCCCTGTGTGGCTGAGCCTGATGGTAGGGATAGGACTGTCTACAGTGGCCTCGGGAATAGTCTGGAAGTGGGAGTTAGCGAAAACCCAGCAGCAATTCGATCGGCGGGCAGATAATCTCGCCTTTGCTTTGCAGCAGAATATAGACGAATATGTGCAACTCACCCAGGCTCTTGGGGCTTTTTACGATGCCGCCGATCGGGTCAGCAGAGCAGATTTTACCGAGTTCTCCCAACCCTTTTTGCCTCGCTATCCCGGGATCTTGGCCTTATGTTGGGCGCAGCGGGTTCTAGCTTCAGAACGATAAGCTTACGCCGAATCAATGGTCGCACAAGGATTTCGTCAATTCAACATCTGGGAGAGAAATGCCGATCGAAAAGCGATCGCGGCGAGTGAGCGTGCCGAATATCTTCCCAGTACCTATATCGAGTCACAAGAGCCGTTCAAACAGGCGATCTGCTTCGATCATAACTCGGTACCAAAGCGTCGGGTAGCCTTAGAGAAGGCGCGAGAAACTAGCGTGATGGTTTCTACACAGCAGGTTCCCTTAGAGCATAAGGTCGAATCAGGCTTTCTGATGTACCGACCCGTTTACCGACCCCCTTACCGTCAAGAGAGCGAGTTTTTTCAGGGAGTGGTTTACATAGTTTACCAGATTGAAGGGTTAATCCGGGCATCAATTGGAGGATTGAACATCAAACACCTTGACTTTTACCTGTTTGACATGCCTGTCGATCAACTTGAATCTGCCCTCAGCAAAGAATCAGTTAATGTAAATCAGGGCTTTCTGGTGTTTTACGACTCCAAACAGCGGCAGTTAGTAGAAGATCGGCAGCAGGCAGAAATAGCCCAGCTAAATGCTTCGTCCGGGAGATCGCGCAAAAACTGTCTTGATAGTGATTGGACAGTCTGTATCCGCACCCTTAATGTCGCCGATCGAGAATGGTCACTGTTAATTCTGCCGACATCGGACTTTGCTGAGAAACCTTGGACAGCAGTTGCGGCTCTAGCGATCGGGTTACTCTTGACTAGCATTCTCGCGCTATACCTGGGGATGTCAATTAGACGGGGGACTCAAACCCAACAGTTACTCGCTTCTTTAGAAAAGACCAATGTGGCCTTACAGCAATCTGATACTGAGTTGAGGTCACAAAAAACGCAGCTAGAACAAGCCTTTCGTCAGCTGCAACAAACCCAAGCGCAACTGGTTCAGACAGAAAAAATGTCTAGCCTAGGCCAACTGGTAGCAGGAGTAGCTCACGAAATTAATAACCCCGTCAGCTTTATCTACGGTAATATTAGTTTTGCCCAGGAGTACACGCGCAAGTTGCTGGAGATGGTGAAGCTTTACGATCGGCATTGTCAAGATCACCATCCGTCGATTAAAGAGTTAGCAGAGGCGATCGATCTAGATTTTCTGCTACAAGACTTTCCCGATATGCTATTTTCAATTCAAATCGGCGCTGAACGACTGCGAGAAATAGTTAATTCTCTGCGCAACTTCTCCCGCAAAGACGAAGCTGAGGTGAAAGCAGTTGATATTCACGAGGGGATAGAAAGTACCCTGATGATCCTGCAAAATCGGCTGAAAGCAACAACGGGAGGCATCGCCCTAATTAAAGAATACGGCAACTTGCCCCCGATCGAGTGCTATGCCGGACAGCTGAATCAGGTTTTTATGAACATTATCAGCAATGCGATCGATGCCCTGGAAGAGGTATTTTCAGGCAGATCCAGTTCCCGAGGGAAAGATTGGACTCCATCAGAAATCCCGACAATTCAGATTCGGACTGAAGTGGTAAAATCAGACCAGATCGCAATTAAAATTGCTGATAATGGACCAGGAATGCCCGATGAAGTGAAAGAAAAAATCCTCGACCCCTTCTTTACTACTAAACCTGTGGGCAAAGGTACAGGTTTGGGGTTGTCTATTAGCTACCAGATCGTCACCGAAAAACATCAAGGTAGCTTGCAATGTATCTCAGCACCAGGTCAAGGAACCGAGTTTTTGATTCAAATTCCTGTCAGTCAAACTATAGAGAAAGTTTAGCAGAATACGGGCGGGAGATCGGGGACCCAGTTCCTCGTTCCCAGGGTCTCCCTGGGAATGAGTCGTCTGAGGCTCTGCCCCTTGTGAGTGAGTTAGCTAGTCCAGGAGGCAGAGCCTCAACCGGGCGTGACCAAGGGCGAGGGGTTTGTCTTATGAAGTGCATCATGGCAAGCACAAAGAAACCCGGTTTTTCCGAAAAACCGGGTTTCTTTGTCATTGTGTGGGTTTATTGACAACAACGAAAGATGTGATTAGAACTTAAACGTCGTCCGGATAGTGCCGACATAGATAGTGTCGTTATCCTCGTTGTGCTCTGGATTAAGAATCACATACAGGCCAGGGGTAATGGCAATATTGTCATTGAGCTGAATGCGATATAAACCCTGGATCTGAAGAGAAGTACCATCATCACCTCTGTTATCATCTCTCCTGGCCCCACTGACAACTTTCGGCAGCATCCCTACCTGGATCGCTCCCAGGTTACCTTCCGCGAACAAATCTGGTAAAGCCAAGGTTCCTGCCCAGTTATAAATCGCAGAATGCCTATCATTATCGCCTTCTTCAATCACGTCTGCCCAACCGAACCAACCGGAAAGAATCAACCCACGACCCAAGCGAATTTGCGTTGTCGCTCCCATGACGTTAGCTGAGGTGTCCTCCCCAGTATAGGGGTTCGTAGCATTAGCACTACCTGTGCTACCAGTCAGGTTAGCTTGATCAGTCCAGTACGCCCGTGCATAGCTTAAACCCAGCTTGAAGGCATCACCGTTGAAAGTCAGCTGGCCCATTGCACTATGGCTGCCATTGAACAGTCCCTCTCCATCTGAGGGGCTGCTGCTATTATCAGTCAGATAAGAGCCAGTGATCTTGAACCGTTCGCCCAAATTAACTTCAACAGCGGCCCCTGCTCCCCCAGGTACCCGATAAATTGGGTTGAAGCGTCCAAAGCGCGAAAGAGAGCCGCTGTTACTGCTTTCTAAGGGGCTCAAGGACGGGTGAAAATCGTCCTGATCGTATCCTGCTGCGGCTAGCCAGAAAACCAGACTTTCGTTGGCCACTGGTAAACGGTAACCCAGTTTACTCAGTTCAAAAGTACTTTCTGTGTCCGTTGCAAACCCGAGGCGACTCATCTCAGTACCAGTAACATCCTCCCCAAAATTATTGATGTTTCCGGCTTCCAAACGGGTTAGCAGGGAGCTTCCTCCTGTAAAAGTAGTCAGAAAATTGAGACGCGCCCGGGCTGACAAGGTCCAGATTTCATTAACCCCGTCATCGCCAAATACTCCACCAGTATTGATAATGACCTCACCCCTCAGCTTAGAAGTAGTAGAGAACAGATTAGCCTCCAGTTCAGCAGTGCGGGCTTCCAGGGCATCTACGCGACCCCGCAGGGTAGCCAGTTCAGCAGCAAATTCTTCTTGCAGCCGTTGCAGGGTAGCTAAGTCGGCCCTGGTGATGGTGCTAGCTGTAGCCGCAGCAATCAGTTCGTTGATCCGGTCCAAACAAGCATTCAAACCAGCGGCAAACTCAAACCGAGTCAGGACCCGATTACCGCGATAGGTGCCATCGGGATAACCAGCGATACAACCATAGCGTTCTACCAGGGACTGCAAAGCTTGGAATGCCCAGTCTGTGGGGCGTACATCCCGCAGTTGAGACACGGAGGTGACCTGTTCCATCAGGTCACGGCCGGGATTAGTTTCATTGCTGTAACGTTGAATTTGTTCCAGCGGCGTTACATCAGTCGGTGCTACTTCCGGGACTGCTTGTACCACTATGACTGGGGTGACAATTGCTTCAATCGTTGGATCGGTCTGGGTGGGGGCAGCTATTGACTGCGCTGCTGCTTCTGTCGGATTCCCCTCCTCACCGGCTGCTGCTTGAGCCTGATTAGAAGAGAAGACTAAAGTCGCTCCTAATAATGCTGGGGTGACCAACAGTGAATTCCACAGAACCTTATTGTTCATTTATCTCTCCTCACACCTGGGATACCTTGACTTTAAGGCTAAACGAGAACTAACTAACAGAGATTATATCTCAAGGAAAAGATTTTGGGTAATGGAAAATTGGGCAGTTACCAGTAGGGTGGGCATTGCCCACCAGGTGCCAGTAGGGTGGGCAATTCCTAGGCTGTTTATTTTGGGTCTTTTTAGGACCCGATCGAGCACTCCGGATCCTACGATGGCGCTCACGCCTATAATTCATATATAGCAAGCGATCCAGGGTCTCATCACCTTACACAAAAAGTGCATGAAGTTTTTTCCACTGGCCTAGAACAAAGTGAACAGCCTAGGCAATGCCCACCAGGTGCCAGTAGGGCACCATCCATTGCTAGCCCTGTAAAGTTGTAGGATAACAAATTTTCTTGGCAGTTGACAATGAGTATTTTTAATAGATTGGATAAGTTGAGCAATATGGAGCTTTCATTGGGTCTGATGAATGCGATCGCCTACCAGTGAACAGTTATCACGTACCAGGCCCACCACGGATCAGTGAACAGTTATCACGTACCAGGCCCACCACGTATCAGTGAACAGTTATCAGTGAACAATTACCAGTGGTCGGGTATTGCTAATCCTGAAAGCTGTAGGATAACGATCGAGTGCCAGTTACCAGGGACGTTTTGGACGTGCGGTTCCCCTCCCTTTCGCAAGGGGAAGGGGGGACATCGTACTCGCACTACCCAGGAGACATCGTAACCGCACTACCCAGGCCGTGTCTCCTGGGAGCTTGATGTCCCCCGGACGCACTTCGATGCCTTCGGGATGCTTCGCAAAAACCCCTCAGGCATCGTCGAAACCCGGGGGACATCATAATCGCACTACCCAGGAGACACGGCGGAGACACCGCCCGTTCCTTAAAGCTAAACGACAGAGCTACCGGCTGACGCTCACCTATAGGTGTCATGACCCCCCTCGCCCTAACGTAGGTCAATACCATGACCTGCATCTTGCATCTTCCCGATAGCGCTGCGCTGGGGGCGCAGCCATAGGAGATAATTCCAACCGAGGCCGGAAATTACCGGATTTTATGCAAGAGTTAGTAGTGACAGTTATAGCAGTTGCTCTTATTAGTGTGATCTGCAGAAAATCGCTGAAACACTTATGCTGTCTGCATTTGGTCGTACCACATAAATTTGAGAAACGCCATACCAATCGACCGATCGCCAATCGACAATTATCATATCACTTCCAGCCAGCCCGGTCCATAATTTTCAGGGCTGCTGCATTGTTTTTCCCGAATACGTCGGGGTTGAGGGGGTCGGCTTTGAACTCGCCATAGCTAGCGAGGACTGGGTCTATGGACACGCCAGTCACTACAGGATATTCGTTGTTGCCCTCAGCGAAGAATTCTTGAGCCTGACGACTGACCAGATGCTCCAAAAATGCGATCGCGGCTTCTTTATTGGGAGCATTTTTGATGACGCCGCCGCCGCTGACGTTAACATGGGTGCCGCGACCGTTAGGACCAGTTTGGTTGGGGAAGAATACCCCGATCTTATCTATCACTTCCTTGTCTGCCAGTTTATTTGATTTGGCCAGACGGGCGACGTAGTAGGAGTTGGCGATCGCGATATCACCGACTCCTGCGGCACAAGCTCTAATTTGGGCCGTATCATTGCCTTCGGGCTCACCGGCGAAGTTAGCGACCATACCCCGGGCCCATGCCTCTGTCAGGTCTGGGCCATGGGCTGCCAGCAGGGAGCCCACCAGGGACTGATTATAGATATTGCTGGAACTGCGGATGAGGATTTTGCTTCGCCATTTAGGATTCATGAGATCCTCATAGGTGGACAGTTCCCAGGGCTTAACTCTGTCTTTACGGTACAGGATCACTCGCGCCCGCCGAGAGAAAGCATACCAAGTGCCGTCCGGGTCGCGCAGATCGGCATGGATCAGGGAGTTCAGATTTGGTGAATAGATAGGTTGGAGGATCCCTGATTCCTTGGCCCGCCAGAGACGGCCCCCATCAACGGTCAGTAAGATGTCAGCTTGACTATTGCGACCCTCGCTTTTGACCCGTTCGATCAATTGGTCAGCTTTACCTTCCACCAGATTTACCTTGATACCGGTCTCTCTGGTAAAGCTGTTGTACAACTCATCATCAGTATTGTAATGGCGAGAGGAGTAGAGGTTGAGGGGGCGGTTCTGGGCTATTGTTGGGGCCAAGCGAGGCAATTGTCCTGCGGCCACTGCTGCTGCTGCCGTACCCGCAGCCATAAAAACTCGTCTTTTCATCTTCTTTCTTGTCGATCCTGATTGTTATCACCGGTCCTATTTAGACTCTTAGCTGGCTAATAGCCGATCGCGCAGCGCGGCGCCAGCCGTGCGCTTACAGTTGAAAGCTATTATAACTACTAATGAGATTTATTGTTGATTAAATTTTTCAATTGATTTTATCGTAACCCACTTGGATGACATAAAATCCATGGGCACGGGTTAATATGTCGCTGTTCCCAGGATTGATCTGCTGCCGTGCCCCTAAATCTGCTTGATAAATAATCTTAACTCTAGCAGATATCATGTAGTATAGCTATGAATATTGAGCAAGTACAACGCTCTAGAGCGCCGGTCAAGAAACCGGGTTTCTCTGGTAAAAGCATTGATAGATCCTTGATAGCTGGACAAGAAACTCGGTTTCTAGCTTCTACACTTGACCGATGCTCTAGGTCTTAGGGCCGGTGAGGAGACAGGGCGAGGGCAATTAAATGTTCAATTTTCTTAATATTTGGATCGCCAGCTAAGTAACCAATGCCGCGATGGAGGTGGAGGCGAAATTGGGTAGCAAGGGTTTCTTTGTCTTGGCCTAAACCATCATTGTGGCAGCGTTGCTTGAGAGCAATGAGGAGGATATCGGACATTTCGCCGCCAAAGACGCGCCAAGTCAGTTCCACATTACTATCGGCGGGGATGGGGACCGATGAGGGGATACTTGGTTCTGCCAGGGAACGACAGAATGCCCAGCGACAAAGAATGTTCCACTGGTCGATTTTAGTATTGCGTTTGAGTTGAGTCAGTTGATTCTTGGCAGTTTGGGACAGACGAATTCTATCTATTGGTAATTCCATAGTTCGTGAATGGTGAATGGTGAATGGTGAATGGCGATCCCCCTCGTCCCCTAGTTGCTAGTTTCCCTCGTCCCCCTCGTTGCTAGTTAAAAACTAGCAACGTTTTCCCTTCGAGGCGGATGCCTCCTGTCGGGACGATCGGGAGGCTCTGCCTCATCCAGTCCTTCCCTGCCAGAGTCAGGGAACGAGATAATAACGGACTTTACCAGAAATAGCCTTCTTGGACGATCGTCTGACCTGCGGTAGAGTCGTACTGGAGGAGATATTCGCGGGCGATCGCATTTTGTTTGCGAAGATTTTCCACTTCTGTTTCGCCAATTTCGGTATCAGTAGAGAGGAGAATCACCTGATGAGAAGCAGAGGGGAAGTAACGTTCGATCAAGTTTTGACGGTGTTCGGAATCTAGACGTCCCAAGGGAGTGTCAATGGCCACGGGTAATTGCCGGGCAGAAACTCGGGCTAATCCCCAGAGGAAGGAAATGGCTAAGAGTTGTTTTTCTCCGGCGGAAAGACGATTTTTGGGCACTGGTTTTCCTTGGGGGTCGAACAGAGAGAGGCTAAAATTCTGGGTATCGATCGCCACCCGATGGACCAGGTCTGATTTGTGCAGGAGATAGCGAAAACATTCTGTGACTTCACCTTCGAGTTTATTGAGTTTTTTCAGGGTCAATTTTTCCCGAAACAGCTTGAGGGTGTTTTGGACTCTCGCAGCAGCCTTGAGAAAATGCTGGTCGTTGGCGATCTTGAGGCTTTCTTCAGTATACTGGTGCAATTCCTTTTTGATTTTATCGATCGCCTGTTCTGATTCTTTGCGGCGGCGATCGCAGTTTTCCCAAGCAGCGCGGGCCTTAGCGACTTCTGTTTGGGTCTGGGTGACGCCCTCTTGCAACTTTTCATAGGCTTCTGGTGCGGCGGCGGCGGCTATTCTTTTCTCAAGGGCATGCATTTCTATTTCTAGCTGCTTGAGTTGTGCCAATTTTTCCGATCCTGTTGCTTGAGCCGCTTGGATATGATAACCTAGAAGAGACTGTAATTGCTTGACTGCCTCGGGGTCTGCGAGTAACCAAGGTTCAGCCGTTTCTAAGGTTTGGGCTAAGGCCAAGTTTTCTTGGTCGAGAAAAGATTGAATTTTCTCAAGCAGCTCCACCTGTAAGGAGAGTTGGGTGAGATAATCCAGGAGGCGGCGATCGCGATCGTGCAAAACATCCCGAGTCATTTTCGCCTGAGAGTAGCGGGCTTCCGTTTCTGCTTGGGCTAGGGCCTGAGTGAGAAGGGATGAAATTAAAGCTAAGGGTATTGACCCAGCAGCTAATTCTCTCATCTCCTGACAACTCTTATCTGCCTGGTCCTTTAAGTCCTGGAGTTTTTTGTCGAGCAGGTTGCGATCGGCTGCTATTTGGCCGCCTTCAGAGAGAAAGTTCTCTGATGCTTGGCGATATCTTTTCTGGGCAATGTCTAGCTTCTTTTTCAGTTCTCCTCCTTCCGCGATCGCGGCATCTTTTTCCTTAGCATGTTGCTGGAGTTTTTGTTCGATTTCATCCAGGTTGGCGAGTTCCTTGGCGTTGGCAAGGGCTTTTTGCTTGCGTCGAACTAAGATATTAAGATCCTGAGAGAGACGTTCCGCTAGTTCTAACCCTAACATAGATTCGATCGCCTGAACGACTAAAGGGGGAGGAATTTCCAGTTCTGCGAGTTCCTTCACCTGTTCTCCATCAAACAGGAAAAGATTAGAAATGCCCAGGGGCAGGAGATTTTCAATGTACTCATCCCAGGTATCAGCCAAGTATGGGTCAGGCCAATCATTGTCAAGAATACCTAAAGTATCTTTACCATCTTTAGGGTTTTTTGTCCAAGTGCGGACAATGCGGTATTCGACTAGCTTATCGTTAAGGACATGTTGAAAAGCTAATTCAACCCGGGTATTTTCTCCAGGGGGAGTATTGCGGTTAACACACTGGGAGAGAAAATCGCCATAATTCAAATTACCACGATTAGAACATTGGGCGCGAATGCCGTAAAGGGCGAGGCGAATAGCATCCATCAGGGTAGTTTTGCCGCCGCCATTCATGCCACCAAAGAGGATAATGGGGCGAGTATTGTCATCAGCTTCTGGACGGAGGTTAATGACTTGTTTTTCCAGATAGGGACCAAAGTTTTCTAGTACGAGTTCTGTAAAAATCAAGGTGATGCCTCATAAAGAAATACAAAAATATCTCGTTCCCTGACTCTGGCAGGGAACGAAATCTAGAGGCTCTGCCTCGGGTTAGTTTCTCGCTTTGGCAGATCCTCTAAGCTACCAATTCCAGGACTGCCCGACTGCCCACCCTACAACTAATCTTGAGATTGATATTTTAAGCTTGCCCAAGTTAGCTGTTTAACGGAACTCTGTTTAGAGGAAGTCTCATTTTTAACTGAGCCTACGTCGTTATCAGAAGTCTGTTCACGGGAATCCATATTTTTTTTAATCGAGTCTACATCCCCATCAGAAGCAGCATTCTTCAATTCCAGCTTTTGGTGGGCATTTTGAATTGCGTCCTCTTGGGAACGAGAACTGGTTTCAAAGCATTTTTCCAGCTTTTCGTATATGCCCACGCGACGGGCCATGTTATGATACTGGCGTTCCGTATCTAGCAATTTGGCCATCAGTTCCAAGTGCATGGCATCCAGGTGATTAGCATCATCCTTACAGACATCTTCGAGGATATTCCACTCATCGGTGCCTAGCAGACGGTTGCTGGCGATCGCGAGGTCTTGGAAAGGTTCGCCAAGTACCTCCTCGTAAATACGGGGCAAGCTGTCATCAAATTCATGTTTTTCTTCTAGCCAGATGCGGTGAATTTCGCTCAGTTCCTCTTGGGAGATCAGGGTGATGTCCTGCATATCTGCAGGTGCGGTGCGACGAATTTGGATTTGAGCCGTAAGAACTTTCTTGAGCCATTCTTCTCGCCATTCCTTAGTATAAGGACCAGGAATGGGTTGTACTGATATTTCCCCATCTACATTGCGCTCAAAGAGTTCTACTTTACCATAAATGCGACGGAAATCTCTCTTGTCATGATCGTTCTTAGCATCCAATTCATTGCGGATATCGAGTAGAGGCTGCATCCATTCTTTCTCTTCATCATTCTGGATCATCGCTGTCATAGACTTATCTTTATTGACTATTGTGCAAACCCAACAGCCAAAACGGGAATCACCACAGCTTGGGGTAGAGGTATCGACAACTAGGGGACATTCATTATCTGCTGTCGCACCCTGATACATGGCTAGTAGATCTTTGTTGTTATTTCCCCAAGGATTCTCCCACTGCATCAAATAAAGCCAAACTTCATTAGTACGCCAATCTTCAATAGGGAGATAAATCAGAGAATTAGGTCTGCTGGGATTACTGTTCAAGCGATCGCGAAACCGCCATTCTCTATGTTTAGCCATATTTGCAGCCCGTTTAAAACTTTCAGCCTTGCGAGTTCCCAGAACAAGAATCACTTCACCGCTATTTCTAATCATTTCGCGGATAAAAGAGTCCGCTGGACTAATTTTTAAGCGTTCAGTACACCACCTGAATCTATTTCTAGGTGCCGGATATCCCTTTCCAATCAAACATACCCAGAATGTTTCTTTAACTTCTGGATAAGTTAGATGGGGTTTAATTGGCATTTCTTGTTCTTTCGCAGCCGTTTTCATTCTTTCTATGGATTTGCTTACCCATACAGATACTACAGGATTTTCTACCAAAGTATCATTTGTAAGAACATGAATTGTTTTAGTGCGTTTTTCTTTTGGAAGTTCCGCGATCGCCTTCCATATTAGCTGCAACACTGCTGTTGAATCCTTACCACCACTCCAGCCAACAACAAATGGAATATCATCTTGACAATATAACTCTTGGATTTCTTTGGTTAGTTTTTCTAGATATTCCACCAACTCTGCAACTGTACGCTGCGGAAATAGTGACATTTGCTTTTTTATCATCTCTGACAACTCCTGATGAAATATATTGCTAACATTTATCCTATGATCTAAATACGTTTTTGCGATGCCACTGGATTGCTTCAATTCTTGGGAAGTATTTCTCATAACTTGGCAACAGGATCATCTCGTCGTTAAAAGCTATCATTGGTCTAGCGTATGGTGATTCCTCTTGTAAATCGCTGGAGATAATAATTTTGTAATCATCATCTATGCTAAACAAGCCATGATCGAATGCCCAATGATGGTTTTTGCAAAAAGATATTCCGTTATCAATCCTGCTATCAAAAAACTTTGCTAACGGTTTAATATGAGATCCGTCTACAATGTTCTGAGTAAGGGAATTAGTCACTTTCAGCCTACAAAATGCACATCTATAATCGTAAATATGTACAACTGCCTTACGAAAAAATGCATTTCTCACTACTGAATTTTTTATATTAAATCTTCGTTCATTATCCCTATTGTTATATTTATCGTTTTTTTCAGTTGCTTTCAATGTTAAATCATGAAAATTTTGATTGATATTTATAAGATATCCAATTTTTTTTTTGCTAGATGTAAACCATGCGCTACTAAGGCATCAATTAATTCTTTTCTGGAGTTTTCATCTATAATAAACTCAAACAATTCATCGTCAACATATGCATATTCAACGTCTTCTCTTAATTTAGGAATCGTTTGTGGACGACCTCCATCATATTGAGAACTAAACTTTAAATACCAAAATTTATGCTTTTTATTTTTCGTATTCTTTAGATGAAAAAATGGTAGGACAAAGTCACTGCTTTTAAATGACCCAGAACCCAGAATTTTCCAATATTTTTTGAAATTTTCTATCAATTCATCGGAAATGTGAATCTGATTAAACTTTATTCTGCCTTGTGCAATTATATCTATGACAGATAAAAGCATTATTGGTTGATTGGGAGCATTTCCTCTATAGACCTGAATATTAGCAAAATGTTTGCAATAGTACGCCAGATTTCGCGGCGACTGACTGTTGTCCTGTACTCATTCGCACCTCCTTGCTTAAACCCGATCGCCCCTACTGCCTCCCCTACTACCGGTACCCACAAACACTTTTCCCAATTCTCACGATACATTTTCATCAGCGTACCACGCGCTGCCCCTACTTCTCTAAGGGCGATCGCCGGTAATTAGCCGATCGCTCAACCCCACAGGACACCTGGAGAAGTAATATCCCCGTCCCCCATTAATCCCTCTGATGACCGGCAATACATCCTCGCCAGCAGTAATCACCATAACACCATTTCCCTAGTATCCATTTTTTACAAACCATCTTGTTGATATATCCCATCATGACAGATTAATCTGAAAAAGTCAAGGATATTTTGAAAAATTCCCGATGATGAACAGCCTACCTTCCACCGGCAACATTGCTGACCAAATCCTAGAACAGGAAAGAAAGGAACGAGAGGCTCTGGCGGTTCTACTCGATCGCCATTTGGCCCGCAACGACAAGATCCTGGTTCAGAAAACCGAGATGGGGGGGACTGAAGCTTATGTCGGTGCCGTCACCCTGGAGTGGTTTGCCAGTCGCGTTCGCTTTGCCTCTCGCTTGCCCCTGTTCCGCCAACATGTCAACCAGCAGACGGATAACGTGGACATTGACGCTGACAGCATTGAGATAATTCAGCAGCGACCCCTGGACTGGTCCCGCCAAGCTCCCTTGGCACAGTATTTGGCAGCTCGCAAAACTCACAAGTTTCCACCGGTGCTAGTGGTGGTTAACAGACCTTGGGTAGACGAACCCACTGCCCAGGAATGGGACGCTTACGGACTGGCCACTAAATCTGCTGCTGATTTTACGCCCCTGGATGCCAACGGTAAGGTCGGTCTGCTGGACGTTTCCGAAGATGTGACCATTTTTGCCCTCGACGGTCAACACCGACTGATGGGGGTTCAGGGTCTGATGGAGTTGATCAAAACTGGCAAACTCGAACGGTACAAAAAAGATAAAAAACCTCTAGGCGCTTTCATTACTGTTGAGGATCTCCGACAAGAGTACCACATCGAACCTGCTTATTTGCAAAACTTGGCCAAGGAAAAGATTGGCATCGAGTTCATTTCCGCAATAGTTACTGGGGAGTCTCGCGAAGAGGCCCGACGACGAATTAGATCTATCTTCGTTCACGTTAACCTGATGGCGACTCCTTTAAGCAAAGGTCAGTTGGCACAACTGAATGAAGATAATGGTTTTGCTATTGTTGCTAGAAAAATTGCTGTCTCCCATCCTTTATTAAAAGATGTAGAGGACCGCAATCCTCGTGTAAACTGGGATAGCGCTACTGTTGCTGCTAAGTCCACCGTTTTGACTACCCTTCAGGCCCTTCAGGAAATGTGCGATCGCTACTTGGGCCATAGATTTCCTCACTGGAAATCTTCCGAAAAGAAGGGTTTAATTCCCATGTGCCCGGAGGATGAGGAACTGGAAAAAGGAATTTCCGAGTTTAAGCAGTTGTTCGACCATTTGGCAACTCTCCCCAGCTATCGGAGACTGGAAGAGGGGACGGAAACCCTGGAAATGCGGCGCTTCAGTTTTGAGAAGGATGGGGGCGAAGGGAATTTATTATTCCGTCCTGTGGGACAAATTGCCTTGACTCAGGCCCTAGGTATCTTAGTATTTAAGAATGATTTTTCCTTGACAGCCATTTTCCAGAAACTGGGACAATACGACGCTAATGGTGGATTCAGTGGTATGGATAAACCTGAATCTTTATGGTATGGTATTTTGTACGATCCTAATAAAAGGCGAGTCCTCGTGGCGGGGCGGGATCTGGCAGCGAAGTTAATCGTTTATATTGTAGCTGGTACTGACGATGATATGGAACGGGCGGAACTGCGACGTTTACTTGCTTTGTCGAGAACGATCGAAGATCGAGCTATGGGTTTTGATGGTAAATTTACTGAACCCAGAGATGTAGGATTGCCACCCGTTATTAATTAAGTTATTATTTAGGGCACCATCTCACCCTAATCGGTTAGTTATGAGTGCGATCGCCTTCTCCAGAAGTGGTTACCCTAGTATGAGGCTGTAGAAAATTCGATTCCATACCATACGAACTGTCCGCAAACGCTAAAGCGTTTACTACGAACTGTCCGCAAACGCTAAAGCGTTTACTACGAACTGTTCGCAAACGCTAAAGCGTTTACTACGAACCAGCGATCGAGCCATGCATGGACCGGTAGCTAAAGGCGTCCTGCCGGTTCCAGCTCGATTTTTCGGGCCGTCCGCGGACCGATCGCTGGCTGGAATATTTGAAGATAAGGCGCAAGTTAGCTTATAATTAAGAGAATGTTAAGTTATCCGCAAAAAATAATTGAGTGTTACTTATGGCTGAAATTCAGTTTTCCAGAGGCATTACCGAAACAGATGTACCGAAAGTGGGTCTCACCCGCGCCAAGAGGGGCAACAGCGGTACGGCCAAGTTCATTTTTACAAATCCCACGGTGTTTCAAGAGGGCAACACCCAAGAAGTTACTGGTATGTACATGATTGATGAAGAGGGCGAACTGATGACTCGGGACGTGAACGCTAAGTTCGTTAATGGTCAGCCAGCAACAATAGAAGTATTATATCTGATGAACTCCCAGGCAGAATGGGACCGCTTTATGCGTTTCATGGAGCGCTATGCCGAGCAGCATGGCCTGGGCTTTAGTAAATCTAAATAGTCCTCATGAATTGCTTACTCTCGTTCCCAGGTTATACATGGGAACGAGTCAAACTGCGAAAGCGCTAAAGCGCTTACTACGAACGAAAAATATGACCCTCTTACCTCACCCAGATCGCCCTAGAATGACGGTAAATTGTGCTGTGATTACCGTTAGCGATACCCGCACGCCCGAAACGGACCGCAGCGGTCAGCTAATTAAACAGTTACTCCAAGAAAAGGGGCATGCGATCGCGGCTTACAAGATATTAAAAGACGAACCTGCCCAAATTAAAACCCTGCTGCAAGAGTTATGTAGTCGCCCGGACCTAGATGCTCTCATATTAAATGGGGGCACGGGTATTGCCCCCAGGGATACTACCTATGATGCCATTCAAAGTTTACTAGAAAAACAATTGCCCGGCTTTGGTGAATTGTTTCGCGCCGCTAGCTTTCAAGAAATTGGTTCTCGGGCGATCGCCTCTCGCGCCTGTGCTGGAGTATATCAGTCCAAAATCATCTTCTCAATACCAGGTTCCACAGGTGCAGTCAAACTTGCCCTGGAACAGCTAATTTTACCCGAAATCGTTCACCTCGTTTCAGTTATTAGTGACCCGTATCCCGATGCAAGCGCCGCGATACCCTAAAGGGTATCGCTACATCAACTAAGTCCGCCTGCGCGGACTGGGTTTTTTCTCCTCCCATACCCCCTCGCGCCGCGATACCCTAAAGGGTATCACTACATCAACTAAGTCCGCCTGCGCGGACTGGGTTTTTTCTCCTCCCATACCCCCTCGCGCCGCGATACCCTAAAGGGTATCACTACATCAACTAAGTCCGCCTGCGCGGACTGGGTTTTTTCTCCCCCCCCCCTTTAGGGTGCGGCTACCCTTGATTTTTCTTCATCATTTATACTCTCATTAATTGCCAAAGGTTTGGGATAAATTTCTACCGTTAAAGTGGCGAGCGCCCTTGCATACTGAGGGTCTTGCTGAGTAGCGAGTAACTTGGGGTTTCGGAGCAAGCGCCGCAACTGCTTATCTGTCATTTTTATCTCGATATCGGGAGTGATGCCTGTTTGACTAATATCCGTTCCCTTAGGCGTGTAATAATGAGCCACAGTCACCGCCAACCCCGAGCCATCCGAGAGGGCATGTACCGCCTGCACTAAAGCCTTACCAAAAGTTTGAGTACCGATCACTTTAGCCCGTTTATGGTCTTGCAAAGCCCCTGTTAAAATCTCGCTAGAACTCGCAGAATTACCATCTACAAGCACCGCTAAAGGTAGTTTAGTTAGAGCTGTGCGATTAGCTTTAAGAGCTTCGCGGTTTCCATCACGGTCTATAGTGCTGACAATAGCACCTTTATCCATCCACATGCGAGCAATTTCAATTGACGCCTGCAACAGACCTCCAGGGTTACCGCGCATATCTAACACAAAATCATCCACCTGTTGCTCTTGCAGATCCGTGATCGATCGCTCCATCTGTTCGGCGGCGTGGGAACTAAAATCAGACAAGCGGATATAACCTATGCGTAAATTTCCTTCTTCCTTCAGAGCATAATTTACCGCAGGTACTTCTATCTTTGCCCGCGTCAGTTCTACTTCAAATATACCTCGACCCGGTCGTGACAGTTCTAGAGTCACCTCCGTCCCTACTTCCCCCCGAATCAGCTTAACCGCAGCTTTCAAGCTCATGTTTTCCGTTGATTTGCCGTCGATCGCCAATATCTGATCGCCCGCTTGGATACCTGCTGCGGCAGCTGGAGAATTTTTATAGGGTTTGACCACAGTAATACTTTTAGTTTCGCGATCAAACTCTAAACTCACGCCCACTCCTGACAGTTCTCCCGACGTTTGCTCAGTTAGTTTTTGAAATTGTTCGGGGTCCAAAAAGCGAGTGTAGGGGTCATCTAACTTTCGTAACTTTGCCCGGATCGCCGCATAAGCCTGTTTCTTGCTCGTATATTCTTTACCCAATAAACTGTGGCGCACGTCTTGCCAATCTACTTGATTAAATGTCGGATCTACATATTCCCGATTGACAATTTGCCAGGTCTCGTCTACAATTGTTTTGGGACTATCCTCTAGGACCGCCTGTCCCGATTTACTCCATGCTGGCAGCATTAATGACAAACTGGTCGTCGCCGCGATCGCTACACTTACTATTGCCAATTTCTCGATCCCTTTTTCATACTGATTCATCTTAGTTCCTACCCAGGTTTTTGGCTCGCGATTTCTCACAATAATTTGCAGCACTCAGGCTCTGACGCTATGCTGACTGCCTAGACGCAACATTTCCGGCTCTCATAACTCTGGTTCTCTTCTCTATTATAGCTTTAAGAAAGCGAAGCCCTTGCCTTTGTTCCTATAATTTTTAGCTGCTTTTAATAACTTCCTCTCCTCATGGGAGCCTTAACATTAATTTACATAATTCGCTATCGAGACGAAGAAGCCACAAACAACACCCAAATATCGAGGACATCGCCAGTGGTTACGGGCCCCTGGGCTGGGGTTGAATCTGGTTACCAGCATCATGCTACTGGGAAATGCGATCGCCCTTTTGCAAGCTGCCCATGGACCGGTAGATGCCTATCTCGTGCTTGGAGGTAGCATTCGTCGGGAAATATACGTAGCCTCCCTAGCCAAACAACAGCCTGACATTCCGATCTTAATTTCCCAAGGCTCCTCAGACCCCTGCATAGTCCTCATTTTTCAGCGAGATGGCGCACCCATGTCAGGAGTTTGGCTGGAAAAATGCGCCCGATCGACCTTTGACAACTTCTACTTTAGTCTAGCAATTTTACAGCAATGGGGGGTACGCAAGGTGCAGGTAATTACCTCCCCCACCCATCTCCCTCGGGCGAAATGGCTAGGTCAAATCATCCTTGGCGCTCGCGGCATGTGGGTGGATACTTATACTGTAAAGGAAAAAGGCATTCCTGGCAATCGCGAGTCATGGCTCAAGACCAGTCTTGATGTCACTCGCGCTTTAGTCTGGGCTGTCCTTAGTCAATTTTACCAGCCGAGTTGCTCGGAACTGTTGCCCCTTACCCAGGTTAACATGAATTATTGGCAACAGCAAGGTTTTCATTGCGAACATCAAGGTGGTTTGTGAATTGTGAATTACTAATGGCTAATTGTTAATTGCGAACCGGGGCACGGCTGGGGTACAATTATTTTCGTTTATCCCGTTCATCTCCTGATGCCGTGCCCCTACCAGATTTTGCTAATTGATAATTCACAATTCACCATTTAAAATTCACAATTCTCCATTCACTAATTGTGCTTTAATTGTGGAGATGCTTACTTTACAGAAATACTGGCGGCGAAATTGTTCTTCTTCGACAGCAGCTAAAAAGTTTTTGAGGGCAACTGATGATTTGATCGCTTCTTCAACGGGATGCCAGGCGATCTGCAAACTGGCGGCGTCTAGAGGAATAATAGTAAAACCCAGATCCTTGAGGGCTTCCAGTCCCAAATTGACCGCAGCAGACACTAGTCCCAGCTTTGCTTGCAGTTGTTGGCGGTTGGCGGTTTTACCCGTGCGACTCAGGTATTTCGCAATGCCTAGCAGTTGTTGCCAGACCTCCTGGGGCGCGATCGCCTGTGGTTCCGGGTAGGCGATCGCCACTGGTTGTTGCCGTTCTCGGGCCGCTCGCAAGTACAAGTTTAAATCATCCCAGCTTGACGGACATTCTGTCAATATAATTAGGGATTGATTCTCTTGGCTTATATTATCTTTCCCCCCCCGCCAGTCTAATATCGACATCTGCGGAATCTTCATTCTCGATTCCGTGCTGGGGCGCACTGCCATCAGCCGCACTTCATAATGTTTATGATAAGGATTGTAATCTAATTCCACGATCGCATCGCATCGCCTTGAGGGAATCTCCTCCTTATAGTGACCCCACCAGACTCCATTAAAGCTTCTTTCTGTAGAATCATCTCCTATTCTAAATTCGGTCTTGATGTAGCGGACTTTCTTTCCTTTAAAATCTATAATATTTTTATTCCAGGGATTGGCAAACCAGCAGTTTTCAATCAACAGCTTGGGGACGGGGTTTCCCATACCACAAGGTTCTAGCAGTTTCAGTTGGCGAAACAAATCTTTTCCTAATTCTGCTACTGTCACCACTAGGTCAGCCGGCCATGTTGGTGTTGCTTTCACTGCTGTATCCATACTCCGCAATTGCTGATTTATTGCTTCGGTAAATAGGGGGATATTCTCAACTGGTAAACTCAGACCCGCAGCGAAGGGATGACCCCCAAATCTATCTAATAGCTGTGCTTGGGATTTTACCAGTTGGTAAAGGTCAATTCCGGCGACAGATCGGGCAGAACCTCTGGCTATAGATTGATTTTCATTGACTTCGGTACTGAGTAAAATAATGGGGCGATCGCAGATTTGGGCGACTTCAGCAGCTACTAAACCGAGAACCCCTACATGCCATTGAGGGTCGTCAAGCACTATAATCTCAGTCGTAGATAAATCTAACTGGGATAGTTTTTCTGGGACATCTGCGGCGACATCTTTCTGCAAAGCTTTGCGACGAGTATTAGCCAATTCTGCCGCTTCTGCTAATTCCAGGCAGCGGTTGAGATCGCGACTGGTGAGTAATTCAACGCAAAAGGAAGCGTCGCCGTGAATGCGACTGACAGCGTTGATGCGCGGACCCAGTCCAAAAGAAATATCTGTGGGGCGATCGCCATTTCTCTGGCATAGTTCCAGCATTCGCCCCACCCCAGGACGCCTGCGAGACTGGGGTGCTTTCTGAAAATCTGCTTGCAATTGTTTAATCCCCACCTGCGCCAAATAACGGCAATCTCCACTTAACTGCACTAAATCGGAAATTAGACCGATCGCCACTAAATCCAATAAATCTTCTAGGGGCTGTTGCGGCACATCTGGCATTGCTCGATAGAGGGCTTCTATTAGTTTATAAGCAACTGCCACCCCCGAAAGGTGAAACAACGGATGTTCTGCGGGCAGATAGCGGGGGTTAATAATCGCCGTTACCGGAGGACGTTCGGCCAGCAGCACGTGGTGATCTGTGATAATCAGATCTATTCCCATCTGTCTAGTATACTCTATTTCTGCTAAGTTGGTGCTGCCCGTATCGCAGGTAACAATTAGTTTAGTGCCCTCGTGGGCGATCGCCTCTATTCCCTGGCAGTTTAAGCCGTGGGATTCTGTGAGGCGATCGGGAATATAGTATGATAGTCGATCGCGGGGGAAAAACTGCCCCAACCCATCCCAAAGCACGGCAGTGGAGGTGACTCCATCGGCGTCAAAATCTCCCCAAATGGTCACAATTTCCCCAGCAACCCTAGCTTGCTGCAATCTTTTTACCGCCCAGTCCATTTCGGCACCGAACTCCCAGGGACTCGCTGGTTGATACAGATTCGGATCTAAAAATCCTGCTAGCTTTTCCAGGTCTTGGATCCCCCGACTCCATAGCAGTTGGGCCGCCTGATCGACCTTGGGGAGGTTGGGTGCGTGGCCTTGCACCGCTTGCACGAACCAGTCAGGAGGGTTTGATGATGAAATTAACCACGGGATATTTTTATTTTGATCGGACATTTCTAGTATAACTCAACTGTATATTTATGCTAGCATAGGAAGGTGATGTAGCTGACGATCTTTTTTATGGTGACGAGCTGACTGTATTGGCGATCGCACCCTGAGTGAATTAAGAAACCCGGTTTCTGGGTTCCAGCCCGTGACACTGCATCAAGATTAGGATATGATATATAGAGTTCAGGGAGGTAACATACCCCATATGGCAGAAACAACTGTAAAATATAGAGTCCTGAAGGCGATGGAGTCGATGCCGCAATCTGTTACATTTGACGATGTGATGGATCGGGTTTCCTTCCTGTACAAAGTTGACCGAGGGCTCAAACAAGTTGAAGCTAGCGATACTATATCCCATGAAGAAGCTAAAAAGCAAATTAAGACATGGCACGGATAAAGCTGTATGTACTCTTTTGCCCAGAAACCAGGTTTTTACTCCAGATATTTTGCTCGGACATTTCTAGTATAACTGAACTGTATCTTTATGCTAGCATATAAAAGTGAGCACGCGAACAAGAATTTATCGGAATCGTTCCATGACGGAAAATATTGAATATCGTTACCTAGCAGCTTGCGCGATTGCCCGGGAGGCAGGCAAGCTTGCCCTAAGCTATTTCCAAGATGTCAGCCAATTGACGGTTGAAGTCAAGAAAGTACAGGATCTGGCTAGCATTGCCGATCGGGAAGTAGAAGAGTCGATCGTCACTAGGCTAGCAGCAAGTTTCCCCTTCGATGGATTTTTGGCAGAGGAGCGGGGCGGTGCTGTGTCCCCCGACAGCGCTTTCTGGGTAATTGACCCGATCGACGGTACTTCTAATTTTATCCGGGGCATCCCTTTCTTTTGCGTGGCGATCGCCTATATGCTAGCAGGGGAGATTGAAATTGGCATCATCTACGACCCGGTGGCGGACGAACTCTTCGCAGCACGTCGGGGTTTAGGTGCCACCCGCAACGGCAAGACAATTCAGGTGACTGACTGTAATGATATTACCAAAGCTATGGTGACTTTTGATTTTAATTATCGTACTACTATAGAGCGTTTCCTTGCCAGTACCGAGCAATTGCTCTCAGCACAGTGCGATACCCGTCGCCTCGGATCCGGGGCCCTCGCGATCGCGCATGTAACCGACGGTCGCAGCGACGCCTATTGGAACTTCCACCATTATCCTTGGGACGCGATCGCTAGCCTAGTGATCGCGCGGGAAGCTGGGGGTTGGACCAGTAATTTTCTAGCTGGGGAGGGGCTAACTAAGGGCAATGAAGTCCTCGTTTGCACCCCAGGGATTAAAGATGTTATGATTGCTGCTACTGGCATTAGTTAAAATCTCTTGACCTCCCATGTTTGAGCTGACATTCACCGCCAGCGCACTCGACGATCTGCACTACTTCAAGAAGTCAGAGCAGAACCTCGTTCTCGATAGCGTAGAACAGCAACTGATTCGGGAACCATTGACGGTGACACGAAACAGAAAATACCTCCGATCGAGATTACTTAGTGCAAGGAAACTACAAATTGAAGTATTTGAGATATGATTGGTCCCTGAATAAGCAGTAAATTATTCCTCATTCCCAGGCAGGTTCGTAGTTCGTAGGGGTGCAGTGATTTGCAAAAATTTTAAAGTTGTAGGTTGGCGGTATGAAACCCAACCAATACTGCCCGCCGCCATTGCTGCACCAGTTTTTCAACACAAACAGGTAACATTAAAATCTGAGTTGTGCTATAATGAAATAAGTTGTTAAGATCGTACCCGAGGACCATGAGTAATAACCAGAGTAGCAATGACAGACTCGATCGCATCGAGGCAGCATTGGAAAATTTGATGAGTGTAGTCGCCGACCTCCAGAAAGAATAGCAATGCAGCAACAATGTATAGAAATGCAGCAACAATGTATAGAAATGCAGCAAGAACGTTTGGAAATGCAGCAAGAACATCTGCAATTAGTGCGAATTGTTTCCCAGCAGCAAAGTCACATTGTGGGAATGCAAGCTGAAATCAAAGGACTGCAAACAGAAAGCAATCGTATTCAAGAATATCTGTTTGGTCAGCAACAACAAAATAATCAAGATGATTAATTATTCATTGCGATCTAGTAAGGTGGACAATGCCCACCCTACAGAGAATCTAACTGGTAGTGATCGCGATCGGGCAGTATTAAATTTTATCAGTCAGTACCTGGATGAAGTTGACTGAGAGTATCTCGTGCAAAGAAACTACAAATTGAAGTATTTGAGATATGATTGGTCCCTGAATAAGCAGTAAATTATCCCTCATTTTCAGGCAGGTTCTATCGTTCCCTGGCTCCGTCTGGGAACGCACAGCTGAGGCTCTGCCTCCGGTCTCTCATGCTCTCGTTCACTGGAGGCAGAGCCTCAAAACGTCCGTTCCCAGCCATAGACTGGGAACGAGTATACAAAGGATCTAACGAGAGAATGGTTCATTCACTCCAGGACTGAAGATAATCCAAAGCCGCTTCGATGCTCTCAAATTTATGATGCAAAATTTCTCCCTGTTGCCGGAAAATATCCACCACTACACCGACCACTGGGTTTAATTCCACGTCAGCGATCGCATTTTCCACCATAGTTTGTAATTGTATTGCTACAGGTTCGAGAATTTGTTTCCCTAGTTTTATACGTTGTTGTTCGCTCAAATTTTGATAAGTTTCGAGGGCGGATACTGCATAATTAGCCGCCTCGCGGTCCGGCCACAAAATCTCAATGCCATAATTGCGAAAAACGGAAACGATATGTGCTTGTGGGACAAACAAAAGATTAGCACCACTCGATTCAACCATTCGCAAAGGTTCTGGCGTAAAATCACCTGCTAACACTACAATAGAAGCACGCAGAGTTGGATGCGATCGTTTTAGATCGGGATGTTCTCGGACAGGCTT
The DNA here is from genome assembly GCA_963921275.4 of uncultured Hormoscilla sp. Classification (GTDB taxonomy): domain Bacteria; phylum Cyanobacteriota; class Cyanobacteriia; order Cyanobacteriales; family Desertifilaceae; genus Hormoscilla. Next base: position 2,789,692 of record OZ001293.3, read on the forward strand.
TGAGGCTTTTTCGGTGGCATGTTTCGCTTTCTGGATAATTTTGCTTTCAATAATAGCGTAAGGTTTTTCCTGGCTATCTACGATTAAGCCATCATGTTGGCAAAGTTTACCATTAAAATCGGCCAGTTTTCCTTTGGGAATAAAATTAAAGTCGGTTCCGTACAAACAAGCTTGCACAACCAGATGAATTTCATCTTCTAGAAGTTTACCCAGCTTTTGTCCGAAAGCCCGACCGGCACCACTTGGGTTCATCGCGTTTCCTCTGTTATCTGGATCTAAATTTTGACATCATATTACCCCTCCACCCAGAGGCGTCCTTCATGCAGGGGAACCGAATGCTTGCGGTTGCGCCATTTATTATTGCGATCGCGCGTCTTCTGAAACCGAAAAGACCGAAAACCCGCCGCCAAAGCCAGTTGTCCCAGCCACCGGTCCACGGGCAGGTAAACCCCATAAGGTGCAGAGTCACCCACCATAAAGCAGATCCGGCAAGGACTGGCGGTGACCCGCCGCAGGGCATGCCAAACCTTGGCTAAATCGCTAAAATAAGCGACCACCATCAGATGATAAGGCTTCTTTCCCCCGTGGTGCCCCCTTTCTGCCGCCAACTGTTCGCAAATTGGCACAATTTCATCGAGTAACGGCGCGAGATTAGGGTCAGCTAGAAACAATTCTAACTGTTCTCGATCGGCTGCCACATGCTGAGTACAAGACCGAATCAAATATTTTCTGACGGTTTGCTGAAGGTCTTTCCAACGCTCTACTTCCCCCCAAAACGTCATTTCCAGACGGGTGGCATCTGCATAATCATAATTATTGGTATAAGGGGGCGAAGTGAGGACTAAATTCGCCCAACCATTGGGGATAGACTGACAAACTCTGGCATCTTCAAGATATTGCCGTGCAGTTACACTTGTTTGTGCCTGAGTTTGCCGCATATCTGCGACCATATTCTGAATTTGTTTTTCATAAGCAGTCAAAGGCGTTAAGGATTTGGCTTTTCTTTTATTGGGAAGCACGTATTGCCATGGGGCGGTTCCCACTGGCGAACAGATCCGCAGAATTGCCGTAATTGCTAACCAGTGCAGTTCGGATATTGGACTGGCGTCAGCAAGATGCTGCCACCCTTGCTTCAAAGCATCCAATTCCACCAAGACTTCTGTGGGATAACACTTTTGAATTAGAGACGGATAGTTAGATGTAGATCCGGGGAACTGTTTGGCAAGAACCTGTATTTCTTGCGCTGTTTCCATAAATTGCGGCACGGACTCCGAGTAAGCCAGCTTGGCCCGCGCAATTCTGGCCACAAACGGGTGTGCTTCTACTCCCAAGGTGGCAACTCCACAGCCTTCCCCGGCAATTAAAGTAGTGCCTGCACCGGCGAAGGGATCGAGTAACTTCACCTCACCTTGTTGCAAGGCCATTTTAATTTCTTGTTCGACCCATTGTGCTGAGAAACCCGCTGAGTAGCGAAACCATCTGTGAACTGGTAAACTCATATTATCTACAAAGGAAGAACTCCGCTCGTGGATAGCTGGAGAAGACTGTTCTGGCACCAGGTCTGGGAACAGCGATAATTGTTGACCTTGCATTTATACGATCCTCTTTAGATGTTGGTCGGGATCGAGCTGGGAATCACTCCCCAACCCTCCAAGAGCGAAACCTGAAGAGCGACTGGAACCGCACACGGCTACTGGTTGGTAAGCTGTTGTCATCAGTAGGATTACTGGGGGTTACCCCCGTTGTCCCTTACCCTTTGAAATTTTACCCCTTATGGTCAATCCTATTGGACCGTTTAAGTACTGAGCTGCGGAAGGTTCGCGGAGGATAGTTCAGCAAACCATACTCGCCGCTCTTTACTAACATCTTCCCCATTCTGCTTTCCGCTTTTCGTAAGGGCTCTGAACTTTACCTGGCTAAGATTTGAATCCAAAATTCGTACTTTCGGAATTTCTCCCTAGTTCTGTGACATTAAGGTTACTTTTCCCAAGGGTGTCTTACCATATCCGTCCTACGTCTGCATATCCACAGGCATTACCCTGGGCGTTAGCTTCTTAGGACATCCTTCTTCTTCGTGGCTTGCGCTTTACATCTAACTTGTCCAAATGGGGACAGCTCACGAGAGGTTACTTCGTTCCCTAGTATCATTTCACGATGCTTTTAGGTTCCTACTATACCCCGGGAGTTCTTTGAGTACGTTATTAGCCAGAGGCAAGAGCTAATACTAACTACCATTTCCCTTTTTGGGCAAGCGCATAAGCCTTCTTCCGCTGGTTCTGGTTAACGAGGTTTACATAGGTTCGCTTGTTCTAACCATTAGCATCTTTCCTAGCGGCGTCACCGGCTTAGGCTGCCAGTTATCCTACATTTAAGTCCTCGGGAGGCACCACGGCGATGTGGCTCCGTAGCACCTCCGACCGGTAGTACCCTCGACCCCCGTACCTGGGGAAAGGGAATTTAACCCCCATGATAACCAGAGTTATCTGGCTGATAGAGCCAGACCCGACTTTCACCTACTGGCTTATGCCGGAACGAATCGCACTACCACATACCAGTCATCGGCTTCAACAGTCTAACTCTGCTTCTGGCAGAATGATAAGTTCTTCAACCATTGCGATGACGGACGTAGTGCTTGACTTCTTCCCAAGAACGACCAGCGCTCGGATCTCTTAAGTAGTTAGCTTTGCGTCTAGCTAACTCTTCTTTTTGCCAATCCGTTACAGGAACTTGTTCTGGGGTTGCAGCAATATTGTCCCACAAGTCCTCAACTAATTGCAATTTCTCTGTAATTGGCAACTCTAACAGCTCTGCGAATTGTGCATTCATGATTGCTACCTTTGCTAGTACGCTAGTCGCTTTCCTTTGATTGTAACGCATCTACCGCTTTTCCCGATCGCCTAGCGCGGCCCGATGCGATCGCCCTACCAGCGCCCGATCGCCTGTAAACCCTGGGGACGCCTATAGGGAACGCACAACCGTGAGGCGAAGCGGACGGTCATCAGGCGATCGCGCTACCGGTCCCGAGTTCCCTGGCTCTGCCTCCGGTCACAAGCAGAGACACCACCGGTACAGATCCAGAGACCGGTCCCGAGAGTTGGGACTGAGACTGAGAAGGAGAACGAGAGTTGGGTCAGAGAATGAGAACGAGAGTAACGAGAATTAATTTTTCTTTACAAAATTTTACGCGATCGGGAGATATTCTGGTATTCCTTTCGGCTAGGCTTTAGAAGTTAGTCATACCGCCCCTGGCCCCCGAAGATGCGGGGAGAACTATATTCAAAGGAGATTAAATATATGCCAGACAACAATACTCTGCTCACGGCTGAGAATATTGGTATCCTGAGCGGTACTCGAACTTTTAGGAATGAGGATTTAATAATTTGTCAAAATTACGTCGGTTGTGGCTTGGCTGTATAGTTCCATTGTGGGAGAATCTTGTCAAATATAATTTGCATATTTTCCTGAAAATTTGAGCTAACTTTTACTCCTGTTTGATAAATCTTATCGATTACGGTTGTAAACACCTTTAATCCTGTCTTTGTTGTCGTTGTGGCTATCAAATTCTTGACCGTTTCCACCTTATCGAATATTACCCCTTGACATGTCCGACTTATATGAGGAAACAGGCGATGTTCAATGGGATTATACTTAGAGGTATAGGGAGGATAATGTGCTACCCGAATTTCAATGCCTAGCTTGTTGCTAAGATTTTGCAGATTTTCCTTAAACAGGTAAGAGCGGGAGCTGTTACTACCACCGCCATCACATAACAACAAAATTGAGGTTGCCAATGGATAGAGTATAGAGCCGTAGGTTCTCCACCAATAGCTAATTGAATCACAGGCCAATGCACTCGTGTCGTGAGATGTACCAATCTGTACATAGCCCAAGTTGTAGTTGAGATCATATAAACCATGGGTAATGATCTTACCTTGGGCGAGATATGGCCAGTCATGGGTCATAAACCTTGATTCTCTCTTGGGTTAAGCAGAGCCCATCACGATACAGTTGACCTATAAACTCTTTTTTTTTGGTATCCATACTTATCACCGGATTTCCAGCATTTTGATAGCTCTCCACAAGAGAGTCTATATTTTCAAATTGCTCCTTGGGATCTTTATGCTCCCCAGTGGCTTTGGTATTGAAGTCCTTACGACGACGAAAGTTGTATTTTTATAGTAATTGATCTACTACCGTGACACTGACTGAAATCCCAGCATCAAGTAACAACTTGTCTGGGATTTGCTGGCGAGTTAGATGCGTCCATTTTATAGATTCATCCATCGGTGAACCTGCTGTATGGCTCTCTATAACACGCAAAAATGCAACGTATCCCTCTATTTGATCGAGGGCCCTTTTTCGTCCACCTCCAGGCTGACGGATGCGCTCATCACTCATAGCCTGCTCAGAAGTTAGTTTTTCCATCCCTCGCCGAATAGTGTGAGCATGACAACCCAGCACTGAGCAGATGTAGCTGATACCGCCGTGACCCAGCTTGAGCGCTTCGAGCGCTGCATAGCGCCGGCGGTCTTTCTCAGACAATGACCTATAGTATCTTTCCATCTTCTGCTCGTTCGCAATCTTTTTCGGGTAGGTCTGCATGAGTCTAGGTAAATGAATCCTATGGGTTGACGGGACTCAAATAATTATAGGACCCTTTGGCTTAATTTGACAAATTATTAAATTCTCATTCCTTAGCGAGTTTGTGGGTACTAGATATCTCCAAAATAGAAATTTATGCTATAATAAGATTTGAAAATTTAATTTTGTGACGAGTATTACCTGGACATATTTGCAAGCCAAGCCTAAAGAAGCAAAACGGCTCATCGGTATCAGCTATGAAAACTTAATACAACTTATTGCAATTGCTGTTGGATAAAAATCATAAAGAAAAGGTGGAAGAACACAAAACTAGATTGATACGTAGTGGGGGCGAAACCTAAATTATTAGTAGAAGAGCAAATAAACTTTGATGTGTCAAGGATTAACATTCCAAGTATTAGGTATACTTTTTGGGTGAAAGCTAATGAGATTTTTAATTATTGGCAAGATATTTTGCCGTTTACTTGAACAAAAAAAATGGAGAAGATGAATAATATTTATCCAAACACAGAATATGAGTTGATAGTCGATAGCGCAAGCCATACCAAGACCTAAAGACTATGAAGAGCAGAAAAAGTTTTACTCAGGTAAGAAGAAATACTTTGAAAAATCAATTAATTGTTTTACCTGGTAGCGTGCAGATCTTGTCGATGTTGTATCTGGAGAAAGAGGCCCAGCAAGCGATATAAATCTTGCGAGCGTCAAGAAGTTTTCGATCCAGATCAAATTTTTGCAGGGGATAAAGCCTATATTGGAGAACCTCAAATAAAACAACCGAAAAAACAGGAATTAATAGCTAAACAAAAAGAAGAAAATAGAGATTTTTATTCCCGTTTTCGTTGAATACGTCATTGGTAAAAATTTTCCGGGTTGCCAGCGAGCGATTTTGGTTAAATATTGATAAATATGAATCGGTAATTTCGACAAAAGTTGGGTTGGTTAGATTGCGCGAATTTTAGAAGTATTAGAATCTGTTGATAGCTCTGAAAAACTTGAGATTAACCAGTACCACCTTTGGAGCTTCGATCGATTTGATCGATTTGGGCGGGATGCCAAAACTAATGGGGTCAAAGGGCACATCATCTATAAACCCACCCCATTTACTATCTACCTTATCTCTAGCATTCCGGTCTGGATCGTAATATATCCGCCAATCCCACCGGGATGCCGGAATTTCGGTAATTGCATTTACCTTTCCGATAATGTTCTCCCAGAATGTTTCTGGATCTTGCGCTTTGGGCAGTAAGGTACTCATACCAATGATAGCAATATCCGATGAAGGGCTACGGACAGGCGAGACGCCCGTCCTACGATCTGAATCTGCGCCCCCATCGACCTTTAGTTGCGCTAACAGGTCCGTACTTCCTGCTGCTAACAGCGTCGAAATCATGCTTTCCCACAGCATGAAGCTGCTGAGGGGACTGACGTGACCGCCGCATTCCCGCCCTTCAAACACGAATTTTCTCGCCCCTTGTTCCAGGAACATTTCCAGCAGTTTGGGCACCGGTACGTGGATGTAAGTAGCAATTCCCAGAGATTCCAACTGGGCCGCTTGATCCCGACGCCCTCCCGCTATTAAAGCAAAGGGCGGTCTAATTGCTTCTACTACTTGTAACTGTTCTGAACGTACTGCTTCGGGCACAAATCCCAGTATACCAATTTCCCAGGGGCGATCGCCCATTTTCTGCTGCGCCTCTGTCAATAGCGATCGCACTTGCGGACCCCGCATTAGGGCCAATGCTAACAATGGTAATCCCCCAGCTTGGGATACAGCATCCGCAAATTCCGCCTTATCGCTCACCCTGGTCATCGGACCTTGGACGATCGGATATTTAGTTCCTTGCTCGACTGCCAAGGGGGCATTTTCTCCTAGGGGCTGTAGCTTTTGGGCGATTTTAATCTGTTCTCTACTCCCATTTAGCAGTTCTTGCACGCATCTACCTGTAGTTTTGTAGCGCTCGCCATAATCTGCTGCCAACCCGATCGCCTGTCCCATGGGCCATGCCAAGCTTCCTGGCGATTCCCAACCCACCAACTCTTCAGCTTTTTCTCTCCAGGACTGCGGATTTTCTCTTTCTAACTGTTCCGCCAACTCTTGGAGAGTTTCGATCGCCTCAAACCCCGGACGATACAAAACCCGGCAACTAGCATTTAGTCTTTCCCCAATTGTAATTGCCTCTTGACCATTCAGGTTAGCTAGATGCTTTTGCCATGTCTCTGGCATTGGTGATTCCGGCATCAGCCACAATTGGTCATCTAATACTATACCCGATGCTCCCGCCGCCCGACAGGCTGCCGCTGTATGCATGCCTATGCCACCTTGGACATATATCGGCAGCGATATTTTTTTCTCTCAGTTTCTGTAGGAGAATATAAGCTGAGTCTTCACCCACCCAGCCGCCACTTTCGTGACCTTTTGCTATTATAACTCAAGTTGCTACCTATAAAAATTGCGACCTCCCAGATAGCCATTTTGGTAAATTTATTCGCTAAAATGCCGTTTTGGGGTAAATCACAAGGTAATTTTAGCTGATTTTGGCTGATTTTGGCGCTTTGCAAGGAGTTGAGGTTCTATAGGTAGCAACTTAGGTTATTATACCATCTATTATATCTTCCCTTATTGATGATGCCTCAACTATATCTGTAATTTAAATTAATATTTTCCTCTCTTTTGCACCCCCCATGGCTTTGATACTTTCTATTTCTTCTCCCGGCACTACCCTGATTATTAAATAATGGGGGCGAGCGCGCAATCTTTCTAATATCCTATAGTTAGCAGCAATTTGGTCTGACCGCAACCGCAATACTACCACATCATCCTGCTTTACCAATTCTAACAGTCGCTCTATATTTCCGATCGCCTGGTCTTGGTCGCGACACAACTCCCCATCTAGTATCCCCACACCCCCTACTTGTTCCCACGGAGATGCCCGGGTGAGTCATGCTTATGGGACTACTCGAAAAGCAATCAAATGTATTCATCACGCATTTTCCTCCTATGTTGTAGGTAGTATTTCCCTCTTCTTTCTGTCACCTTACCCTGTTAGCTAGCTTACCCTGGCGATCTCTTCTCCCAGGCTAACACTTCTGTCCGCAATAGGATCAAATCTGACCCTATTATTGTATTTTGGGTAGTGATAAACATGTAGTGATGGCACAACTAACCCGACAAGCATTTGTTGTAATCATGCACAAAATACCAAATCGCGTGATTTTCTTCTTAGAGAATGATAATGTTTTCCAAACCAAGCGACTAATTCTTTGCCTCGTTGTTTAACCTTTCAATATGATTAGTTTTTCCAGTTTCTTTACCTACCGCAATAGTAACGCTTTTTCGGTATTGTTATATGCTTCCCAAAAAGTAAAAAAACCTCGATAAACAGGAGGTAAATATTTCCACAATTTTTTTGCTGAGACTGCGATCGTCCAACTCCTACAACTTCTCTTGTTTTTGTATCAAGTGCCAACCAAATGTTTGTTTTCTTTATTCCCAAGACTACATTTCATCACATGTCAATTTTCCTTTGGGCTTGTCTGAAACCTTTAGATCACGGCAGATTTTTTATTAACGTTTGTGAAACCTTTACTCGACGCGCAATACCTGCCTATTCTTTCAAGTAATAGCTCATCTATATTCTTTTTCTTTTCGGACGATACCTGCTGTCGGGTTTTCAATTTATTGCCGATTTTTGAGATATTTTTGCTTTTTATTATGAGTACTACCATTTTTTACTGTTCGCTCACAATTACAATAAGGGCAATTGGGTCGCGACGATGATGATGTGTTCATAAGTCTATACTCGCTTTTGACTAATAACATAAGAGCATTTTTCTGATGAGCTATACATGAGAATATCATTGCTATCAATTTGGCTAAGATAAAGAGCTGTTATATCATTCCTAAGAAAAGTAAGGATTAATAGAAGGATGGAATGTTCTATCACTACATATTTATCACTACCACCCCTCGCTAGGCATCATCCGGTATGCTGACGATTTTGTCGTCACATCCAAAGACAAAGAATCCTTAGAAACAGTGCTGATCCAGCTAAAGCAATGGATGTCTGAAAGAGGACTGGAAATCAGTACGGAGAAAAGCAAAATAGTTCACAGAAATGAGGGGTTTGACTTCCTGAGCTTCAACCTCCGCCATTACGGCGGTAAACTTTTAACCAAACCTCAAAAGTCCAAAGTCCTTGACTTTTGCAAAAAGATAAGTGACGAAGTTAAGGAAAAAGTTGATTGGGCTCAAGAAGCTATAATAAACGAATCCAATTCTCCGAGGTTTTGCTAACTCCTAGTGGGGTAAGCAAAGAAGCCTTCAGCTACATCGAGTATCGAGTGTGGCATCTTCCGTTGGGCTTTACGTCGGCATCCCAACAAATCAAAAACATGAGTCCTTAATCGTTACTTTGGAAAATGTAAGGGACGTAGCTATAACTTCGTAACTGATATAAAGGGTCGGGAAAAATTACGGGCTCTCTATGATATCAGTAGTACGTCAGGCACATCAAAGTTAAAGGGACCGCAATGACGACCCAGCACTCCAAGAATACTGGTTCAAACGCAATATTAAAAACGGGCAAAATTACTGGTACTGGGCAAAAGGCTCAAAATATGAAAGGGTTGCCCAAGAACTGGAATTGTCCCATTGGCAATGAACCTCTATTCAACGGAGAAAAGATTGAGACTCACCACATAGTACCTGTAAAGCAAGGTGGTTCGGACGACACTGAAAACCTTGTCCATTTACACGCAGCGTGTCACAAACAGGTACATTCAAAATCCAAGAAAGAAAGGCTTGAAGTAAGGTCTTAGCCGTATGAGGGGATAACTCTCATGTACGGTTAGTCGGGGAGGGGAGAGAGGTGACTCTCAAACCTTACCCTCTAAAGTCTCAAGTCCAGTTTTGAAGACGAGTCGGGGAGGTGACTCTCTGGCTTAGTTTAACCACCACTACTAATCGTCAGCAAAAATATAACGATACAGTTCACTCGGATCTGGTTCAGGACTCTCTAAGGCAAATTTTACCGCCTCATCAATCACAGCCTGAATCTGCTGATCGATCGCCTTCAGTTCTTCGGCAGAGGCCAGATTTTTTTCCGCCAGGTAAGCAGCAAAATTCTTAATCGGGTCCCGGGTAAGCCAGAATTCCTTCTCTTGCTGAGAACGCAACTCATCAGGATCTGCCAGAGAGTGACCCCGGAATCTATAAGTCAAAGCTTCAATCAGGGTTGGCCCTTCCCCAGCACGGGCCCGGGAGACCGCCTCAAGGGCCGCTGTCCGCACCGCCAGCACATCCATACCATCTACCTCCACTCCAGGCATGCCAAAAGCATGAGCCTTCTTGTAAATCTCCGGCACCGATGTCGCTCTGTCATGGGCCATCCCGATCGCCCATTTATTGTTCTCTACCACATAAATTATCGGCAGTTGCCAGAGAACCGCCATATTCAAACATTCAAAGAACTGACCATTATTGCAAGCACCATCGCCAAAAAAGCAAGCCGTCACTTGATCCGCCCCTGACTCGCCCATCGACTCTCGCCGGTACTTACTCTGAAACGCCGCACCAGTTGCCACAGGTATGCCCTCAGCCACAAAGGCATAGCCCCCCAGCAGCCGGTGCTTTTCCGAGAACATATGCATAGAACCGCCACGACCTTGAGAGCAACCCGTGGCCTTACCAAACAACTCCGCCATCACCTCTTTGGCTGGCACGCCAGCACTCAAAGCATGGACATGGTCGCGATAGGTGCTACATACATAATCTTCATCAGGACGCAATGCCTTAATTACGCCGGTGGCGACCGCCTCTTGACCATTGTATAAGTGGACAAAGCCAAACATTTTGCCCCGGTAGTACATCTCAGCGCACTTGTCTTCAAACAAGCGTCCTAGTACCATATCTTCGTAGAGCCGTAAGCCTTCCGCTTTGGTAATTTGAACTCCATCCTTTGCGAATACCGGTAATGTGCGTTCGGAAATCATCAAGTTTGTCCTATAATTACGGATCGTAACTGAACTAATTTTTCTTAAGATTAAACTAAGCCAGGGAGTCACCTCCCCGACTCGTCTTCAGAACCGGACGATCTGCTTTTCACCTCATCCGGCTCCTCAGCAATGCCATCCTTGTCATGGACACGGCTACTACCATCATTGGCAGTCTTTACGTCGTGGCAGTGTTTGTGCAACAGTTGTAGGTTTTCCCACCGGTCCTTACCACCTAATGAAAGTGGTTTGATGTGGTCTATTTCCCATCGGTCGCTATCCTTGAATGTTAGTCCGCATTGTTGACATTTCCCTTTTTGCCGCTTGAGCAGCTTTGCTCCTCTATTGCTTAGCTCTGGGTTCCTGCCTAGTCTCGTGCTCCAATATGTGAGGTTCCCGTCGTATGGGCTTGCTGGTCCTTTGACCTTTATGTGCCTTACTATCTCTACACTCACGTGTCGATATAGCATTACTTTCCCTTCTTTCGTCTGACATCTGAATTGCCATTTTCTGTCTTGGTCAACTGACCAGTACTTTTTGGCTATCCAATGCTTTGACTTATTCGGGTGTCTCCTCTTTGCCCAATTCCACAGGATTTCCCATAGGTAGTTGTCCATCTTTGAGTAAACTTCCTTGCTTACTCCCGTCCTGAAGTAGTTTTCCCATCCTCGTATTACCGGGTTGAGTTTGCTTATCAAGACAGCTTGTGGAACTGCTTTATGGCTGCTTACTGTTTCTGCCAGCCTTTTCTTGTGCTTATCTATGGACTTATTACTGGGTTTGATGAGGGTTTTGTAGCCTAGGGCTTCTCCATTACTATTCCTGCCGCTCCTGTTCTTACTTACCTCATATTGCCTTATGTTGAATCCCAAGAAGTCAAATCCTGGTTCTTCTCCTTTTAGCGTGTGAGTTATTCTCGTCTTTTCCGGCTTTAGTTCTAGTCCAACCCCTTTTAGCCACTCTGTTATGACCACTCGCGCTTCTTCTATCTTTTCTTTGTCGTCATGCATTACCACAAAATCATCAGCATATCTGACTACTGTCAGTTTCTTTTTTTCTCTTTGTGTTTCTGCGAGTTCCATTACTGCTTCTTCTAGTCCATGTAGGGCTATATTCGCTAATAATGGTGATATGACTCCTCCCGTACCCTCTTCGGTTGCATACCATTCTTTCTTATCTATCACCCCGGCTTTTAACCATGCCCGTATTTGTTTACGGATTGGTGATGTAGTATTCAGTTTTTTCATTAACGCTTTATGGTCAATTTTATCGAAACACTTGGCTATATCAGCATCTGGATGGGGTCGAGCCGGGAATCGCTTCCCGACCCTCCCTTGAGGAACCGGACTTGCGATTTTCACCGCATCCGGCTACTGGGTACTAGGCCCTTTTCATAGGTAGACTTAATAGGAATTACTTCCGTTAGCCCTTGCCGCCTGTCTTTTCTTCCCTTTCCTGGTTTAGCGAGTGGTTGTTCTGATAACCGTTAGTATCACCATTTTCAAGTCAGTTTTACCAGTTATCCATACCTTATCCTCCACTTGCGTTTCGGATTAGTTCCGTGGCTTTTTAGGATTACTCATTCCAGCAGCTTCCTAGTATCACCGACCCACGTCAGCGCTGGCTACCCAGCATCATCTACATTACTGTAGATGTTATCCCAGGAATTACCCCGGGCATTCGCTTCTTGGGCCATCCCTCCCCCCGTGGCTTGCGCTTAACATCTAACTTGTCCTGATGGACAGCACACGAGAGGTTACTTCGTTCCCTAACAACATTTCGCGATACCTTTAGGTCCACACTATACCCCGGGAGCTATTTGAGTACTATATTAGCCAGAGTCTAAAACTAATACTAGCTACCATTTCCTTTTTAGGCCAGCGCATATAGCCTTATTTCGCTGGTTCCTTATAACGAGGCTTGCACATGTTTGCCTGCTCTAACCTTGGATATCTTTCCTAGCGGCGTCACCGGCTTAGGCTGCCAGTTATCCTACATTTGAGTCCTCGCTTAGCACCACGATGATGTCGCTTCGTAGCACCGAGGACCGGTGTCACCCCCGTACCTGGGGGGAGGGGAATTTAACCCCCATGCGGTCAGAGTTCCCGGCTAATGAAACCGGGCTAGCGTTCCGTGTTTGACCACGTTAGGCTAGAACGAATCGCACAATACCCATTTAGGTTTCGTTTTGATACTGAGAAAGATTGCTTCGATTGCATCATGACATCCTCTTCCCGGTCTAAATCCGTAGGAGTTTCCTTCCATATACGCTTCCCATTCCGGTTCTAGCGCAATTTTCAGTAACCCCTGTGTCGCACGGTCGTGCATTGTCGGTATTCCTAATGGACGCTTTTCGTCTCTTCCTGGCTTGGGTATCCACACTCGTCGTGCGGGTTTGGCCTTGTTTGAGATTTCTATTTGTCCTACCAGTTCCATTCTTTGTTTTGGGGTCAGTGATTTCACACCGTCCACACCTGCTGTCTTCTTTCCCTGGTTGTCCTGTGTTACCTGTCGAACCGCTAGACTTTTGGCTGCCCGGGATTTTACCAGTAACCTCTGGAGCCTGCGAACTGTCCGCTTATCACCACGTTGTGCCGCTCTGTAAATTCTCAGAAGCAACTTAAAGATTATCCTCTCTAGTTTTTTCCAAGGGATATCCTTCCATTCATTCATCGATTTTGACATCGTGCTCATGACGTTTTCATTGCTAGTTGCAACTCTACTTTTGACATTACCGTGAGGGCGTCAGCTTATCCTACCCATTACGGTAGGCTTTTGCTTCTCCGCGAAATCTTTCCCAGATATGACCTGCCCTAATGGAGGGCAGACGTTGCGCCTTTGGTGGCTACTCTACCTATCGACCGGTGATAGAGAGTCATATCTGGTTTACTTCGTTCCTACAGACGATTGATTGTAGTTTTAGATGGATTCCCTACGCCGGGTTTATTGTCAGTGCTTACTGGTCGGGACTATAACCGCCAGCGACCTATATCCTTACCCTTTTGGGCCAGTGTATCAGCCTTATTACACTGGTTCTGATTAACGGCGCTACAAATCTTTGCTTACGCTCATCATGACTACTTGCTCGACGATAACCGGTTTAGGCTACCAGTTAGAGCGCCTTTTATTCCCACTTTACGGATTGATGCCATCTCTACCGTAGGGAATATGCTGTCACTCCTGCACCTGGAGGGGTGGATTTTCACCACCATCATCTGTAAGTTGTCTATGCTAATGAAACCTAGCTAGTGGTCTCCTACCTGGTTTTCACCGGTAGTTTACACTAAACGAATCGCACATAGCCCCATCAGTCAAGGGTCCTGTTGTCCTTCAAGTTTGAGCTACAATGATATATGCCTATTTATGGCATATATTATCAATAAACAACAATCAACCATCTTCAACCCCTATCATCCGGACTTTGTATAACGCTATGAATGTCCTTTATATCCATGAAAAAAATCAGATTATAATATCAATTTATAACCCCCTGATGATATAATTAGAGAGGAATGCCAAAAATTATAATCGATCGGGACTGCTGTGGGTGGGAAATTTCGTTATATTAGATGATAAAAGGGAAAAGGGTTAGGGAGTTGGTGCGTACCAGGCCGGGAGACACAGCGTACCAGATCCACCAGTGCTCAATGTCAACTAACCACTGACAACTGATAACTAACCACTGACAACTGACCAATAACAGCCTTAAATTAGTGAATTGCTGCTGAGGGAGACGACTGGTGAGAATTCCGCTCGATTACTACCGGATTCTAGGCTTGCCGATACAGGCGACTGTCGAACAGTTGGAGATGTATCATCGCGATCGGACGATGCAACTGCCCCGGCGGGAGTATTCGGAGATCGCGATAGACTCCCGTAAACAGCTGTTAGATCAAGCCTATGGGGTGCTCTCGGACTCCGACCAGCGTCGCACCTATGATGCGAATCTAGATGCTGCCCTGGCTGCGCCGGACCCGAAAATAGACGGAACCACCAGTGTAGAGGCAAAGGAGAAGCATCACAGTCCCAGCATAGAGATTTCAGAGGAGCAATTAGTCGGGGCCTTGCTGATCCTGTTAGAACTAGGGGAGTATGAACTGGTATTGCAGTTGGGACGTCCTTACCTAAGCAGCAGCAAGATAAGTGCAGAAAAAGACCCCTCAGGGGCATCACAACTGGAACGATCGGATACGGTACTCACGATCGCTCACGCCTGTCTGGAACTAGGTCGCGAACAGTGGCAGCAAGGAAATTACACAACGGCAGCGGAATATCTGGAAACTGGTCAAAACTTACTGTTGAGCGAAGGATTATTCCCGACTGTGCGGGGGGAAATTGCGGCAGATCTCTACAAACTGCGTCCTTACCGCATCCTGGAATTACTGGCCCAATCAGAAGAAAAAACTTCTAGTACACCGGCGTCGCGCAGTGGGCGACGCCAAGGGGTACAAATGCTGCGGGATATGCTCGAAGAGAGGGGCGGCATTGATGGCACGGGGGATGACGGTTCCGGGTTAGGAATTGATGACTTTCTGCGCTTTGTCCAGCAGCTGCGGGGCTACATGACCTCTGAAGAACAACAGACTTTGTTTGAGTCTGAAGCCCTGCGCCCTTCAGCCGTGGCGACTTACCTGGCTGTATATGCTCTGCTGGTCCGGGGATTTGCCCAACATAAACCGGCCCTGATTAACCGTGCTAAACGGATGCTGATGCGCTTGGGTAACCGCCAGGATGTTCATCTAGAACAAGCCGTGTGCGCCCTGCTGCTGGGTCAGACTTCCGAAGCAAGTAGGGCCCTAGAACTGAGCCAGGAATACGAACAGATCGCCTTTATCCGAGAACATTCTCAGGGTGCCCCAGACCTGTTGCCAGGATTATGTCTGTACGGCGAGCGCTGGCTCCACGAAGAAGTGTTTACCCACTTCCAAGACTTGCAGAAAGGCAGCACAACCCTGAAAGATTACTTCGCTGATCAGCAAGTGCAATCATATTTGGAAGCACTCCCTCAGGAAATAAACAACTCCAGTGAGTGGACAGTGGTGCAACACCAGCAGATATCTCAAAGATCGGCTTCGATGTCTCTGGGGAGCGCTACTCGCACTACCCCAGAGACATCGACCTCAGAGCGACTAGCGCCTGCACCCCCCGGGGCTGTGTCTCCCGACCCTAGGAGCACTACCCAGGAGACACAGGAGCGCTATTTTCGCGACGTTCCCAGGCGGAGCCGTAGGAACGAGGGGGGGGCGATGGGCGAGGGGCAGTGCGAGCAGCGCGCCCCGAGTGCATCGAAGCAGTCCGTCCGTTGGGTTGAAAATGGGGGGGAGATAACAGATCCAGTTGGTGCCCCTACCCTGGTGGCACAAACCCAGTCAAGGACTACCCTGTCTCCGGAAGCTGAGGCAACGGCCGTTGCCATCGCTCGCCCAAAAACGGCTCCTGCTGCGTCCCCCGGTGCTGCGTCTCCTGGGAGCGCTACTCGCACAAAAGAGGAGACGCAGCGCGCTACTCGCACTACCCGGGGGACGCAGAGGGTGGGTTCGAGATTGTCACCAGGACGCTCACATGCTATGCCAACTCTGAGAGATGCAAAGCAGCCAGTAGTCAAGACTGAGGGAGAGTTTTATTCGCCTAGGTTCCGTATGCTGTTACTGGCAGCTGTGGGAATTGTTAGTCTCCTGCTGCTGTGGTTTGTGGTGGGTTGGTTGCTTAGACTGATATTATCACGACAACCGGTACTGGAAGGGGAGCAGCTGCAAGTGCGGCTCGATCGGCCTCCTATACAGATTCCAGACCCCAATACAAATACCCGGGTAACAACCGGTCCCATAAACAAATCAATGGCGGAGCAGGCGATCGACAGCTGGTTAACCACGAAAAGACAAGTCTTTGGTCCTAACCATAGCATCGATCGGTTAGAGCAAATATTGGTGGAACCAGCCCTGGGAGAGCAGCGGCGACGGGCGCTGGTGGCACGGCAAGAAAACTGGTACGGTCAGTACCAGCACAGAGTGACGGTGGAGAAGGTTTCCTTGATGTCAAGCGATCGCGATCGGGCTATAGTGGAAGCAATTGTCAGCGAAAAAGCAGACTTTTTTGTAAATGGTCAGTTTGACCGGGCTTCTTCGTACTTCAATCCCAATTTGCGGCTGCGCTATGAGTTAATAAACCAAGCTGGTCAGTGGCGAATTCAGAATATTATCCTTGTAAACAACTAGCTATACTCCGATAGCGCTGCGCTGGGGGCGCAGCCTAGGGTGTTCACTCTGGGGCTTGAGCTGGTGGATGGAGTTCATGCATAATCTGTGTCAGGATGTTACCGGCCCCATGATACAAGGATCCCTTAGCTCAATCGAGCGTCTGGTCAAAAAATTCGGCGCCAAGCCGCGATCTTTGGAAACCCAGGGCCATAGAGTTGCAAAAGAAACTCTGGGCCCTGGGCCCAAGAGATTTGGATTCGAGATGAGCGAGAAAAGTCGAGAGCGAGTGTAACGCCGGGCCAAAACTGCCGAACAAATCATTCGAGAGTACCGCACAGCCGAAAAAAATCAAGCCATGCAACTGTCCGACAAGCCAGATGCCGTTCCCCAGACGGCTGCCAGCGAGGTTGGCTCTGGAGATAATGAGCCAAGTCAGTGTTCTGCTGCACGAGGCCATCACTATGGTGTGTTTATTATTCACTTAGCGGTAGCATTTGTGGTGGAGAGCTTGAACAGTTTCAGGGGAGCTGCCCGGAATTTTTCCCTGTTGGGTCAGTATTTTCCCCTGGCCTGCCCCAGCTATAGCAGTATTCGCGGCTTGGGTGTTAAGAGTGGATCTGTACGAACTGCAACGCCGTCGGGAAAATCGCCGCGACTGGTTATTTATCATAGATATGACTATGTGCGATTCGTTTAGGATAAAATGACTTGACACAAGTCAAAGATTGGGAACACTAGCAGGGGATCATTAGCCCTGACAACTTATAGATGATGGTGGTGAAAGCCCACCCATCCAGGTGCTGGATTGACAGCATAACCCCGACGGTAGCGATGGCATCAATCCGTAAAGCGGGGTTAAAAGGCGCTCTGACTGGTAGCCTAAAACCGGTCAAGGTCGAGCAAGTAGTCATGATGAGCGAAAGCAAAGACTTGTAAGTGTCGTAAATCTAAACCAGCGAAAAGGCTGAAACGCTGGCCCAAAAGGGAAAGGATAATGACCGTTGGCAAATGGAGTCTTGACCAACAAGCACCGGCAATAAACCCGGCATATAAAAGTCCATCTAAAACTACAAACAATTAAGCTGACGAGTGAGCTGAGCGAGCGCAGCCCTGGAAACGGTCCCATTTACTGCGGTTTCCGATTGGTATCGCTCTGTCTTTGGCCTCTCTGCCGCGGGCATTGCGTCGAGCTGTTTTTCAGGGGGCTAGAGCGTCGGTCCAGTAGAACTTCTTTATCGCTGCGCCCCCCGGAGCGTAGCGTGGCGCAGCCATGCGCAGCGCTATGGGTAAAGTGATGAAGGACTGAGGGGGTGAGGGGGTTTCGATATCTCTGCTCCTTGCTCTTGTCCCAGGGTCCATACGGCACACAGGAGAGATCGATGAGAAAATGTTTATTTTTCGTTGATTCACAGATATTTGAGTATTATTAATGGACCGATGCTCTAGGCAAGACACAGAATATGCATGAACTTTTAGGGGGAAAATCCCCCCAAAGTGAACACCCTAGGCGCAGCCATAGCGGTCAGCTTCACAATCCGGTCTCGGCTGATATACTTTCGGAGTAATTCTGAAGAGATTATTGAAAATTTGATTCTGGAGACGAAAACTGATAGAACCAGCAGCATCGATTGTAGTGAACCCACTCTTAATTAAGCAATGTTATCTATGTTAACACTAGAACCAAACAAATACCAACCCCAGGTAAAAATGGGGCGGGTTCTGGTGGTCGAAGACGAAGAATTAATCCGCGAAACCATTGCTCTCACTCTCAGTGACGAAGGGTTTGACGTGCTGACTGCAGCCGATGGGAGCAGTGTGTTAGAACTGACGCACGCCGCTCGCTGCTGCGGCACGGGAGGTAAAAGTAAAATTGCCCAACTGGACGCGATCGTGCTTGACTTGATGCTACCCTATGTCAATGGGCTGGATTTATGTCGCTTGCTCCGTCATGAGGGCTACATGGTACCGATTCTGATCCTGAGTGCTAAAAGCAGTGAAACAGACCGAGTGGTAGGTTTAGAGGTGGGTGCTGATGATTATCTGACTAAACCCTTCGGGATGCGGGAGTTGGTTGCCCGGGTCCGGGCGCTGTTGCGGCGTAACCGCTACCCTCTACCTCAGACGAGGCCGAGCGTACTGAAATTTAAGGAAGTTACGCTATATCCGACTGAGTGTCGGGTGATGGTACGAGGAGAGGAGATTAATCTATCTCCCAAGGAATTCCGGATTCTAGAATTGTTTATGTCTCATCCCCGCCGGGTATGGTCGAGAGACCAGCTGATAGAACGGGTATGGGAACCGGATTTTATGGGGGATAGCAAAACCGTGGACGTGCATATCCGCTGGCTGAGAGAAAAACTAGAAGTTGACCCCAGTCGCCCGGAATATCTGCTGACGGTACGGGGATTTGGCTATCGTATGGGTTAAGAATTGATTGTTGATTTTTTAATTCTCCATTCTCCATTCTCCATTTATGAACTATAAACCACTAAAATAACAGTGTTTCTGGGATTAATATTGGGATTATTGATGGGTTTGGCTCTATTTATGTGGTGGAGAGCGCGACTCTACGCCGAACTGCAAAAGGTGCTGCCAAATAAATCTGACTCCCCATCCCGATTCTCGATATCTCGGCTGTTATCGACGATCACCCATCTTCATCAAACTTGCTGCCAGCTGGAACAGGAAATAAATAACTGGAAACAACTTCTTCAGGTTGCCCCGATCGGCTATCTACAAGTGGATGACCAAAATCAACTGTTGTGGTGTAACCAACAAGCCTGTCAGCTGCTCTGCCTGCAACTACCGGCATCACCTCGTCTGTTATTGGAAGTTGTCCGCTGTTATGAATTGGATCATCTGATCGGACAGACCCGAGATTCTCAAAAGCCTTGCCAGCAGGAATGGATGCTTTATCCTACCTGTGACTATGTAAGGGAGGTAAAATACGATCGGCCTCCCTTTGTCTTGCGGGGGTATGGGATATCCTTACCCAAGGAGCAGGTGGGCGTGTTCCTGGAAAACCGGCAAGAAGTGGCTGTTTTATCCGGACAACGCGATCGGGCTTTTTCTGATGTCGCCCACGAACTAAAAACGCCCTTGACTTCTATCCGTCTGGTAGCGGAAACTCTCATCTCGAGGCTTGACCCTCCCCTGCGCAACTGGATAGACCGCTTGCTCTTTGAGGTGATTCGACTCAGCGACCTGGTAGAGATATTACTGGATCTTGGTCGCCTGGAAAAGAGGGCTTACCATTCCCTCAACCTGAAAACCCTAGATTTGCCAGCACTGATCTCGTCGGCTTGGTTGAGTCTGGAACCCCTGGCCCGCAAAAAACAGCTACAATTATACTACACTGGTCCTGAGAGTCTGATGATTCAAGCTGACGAACAGCGGATCTACCGGGTGCTGATTAATTTATTAGATAACAGTATAAAATATAACATACAAGCAGGAGAAATTAAAGTAAAACTCAGGCCCACAGATCGGCAGATCCAGATAGAAGTGATCGATCGGGGTACGGGTTTTACCGAAAGTGAATTACCCTATGTATTTGAGCGGTTCTATCGGGGGGATCCATCCCGTGCCCGCAGTGCGACCGCCAATGTGACTGGCGAGATCCGGCCGGACTTACTGTCCACTAATGGTAGTGGTTTAGGTCTGGCGATCGTGCGACAAATTATTGAAGCTCATCAGGGCTATGTGAGGGCAAGTAACCATCCGGAAACCGGCGGTGCCTGGTTAGAGGTGTTTCTACCAAGGCAGCAACCGTAGCCAGGTAAAGACTAATTGAAAATTAGCGCAGGCGTAGCCGTGTATTCCCAGACGGGAGCCAGGGAACGAGGAAAATTGACAACGGACAACTGATAACTGATATGCTCCGGATTTGAAAACCCTTCAGTGTAATATTTATCCAAGTATGAGCTGTACTACCGCAGTCTAGCTATGGATGAAAGACTACAGAAAATTCTCTCCCAGTGCGGGATCGCCTCTAGGCGTGAAGCGGAAAAAATGATCCTGGCAGGCCGGGTCTGTATAAATGGTGTTGTGGTTAGCCAACTAGGGCAAAAAGCCAATCCCCTACGAGATGATATAGAAGTGGATGGTGTGCCCCTGGACGCTGCCAATCGTCCAGGACAGCGGTATCTTTTACTTAACAAACCAGCTGGAGTAATATCTACTTGCTGGGATGCTAGAGGGCGGACTACAGTGCTCTCTTTGCTGTCAGACAGCCTGAAAGCTAGCACTGGCATACATCCTGTCGGACGCCTGGATGCAGATAGTACAGGAGCACTACTGCTCACGAACGATGGGGATCTGACTTTCCGTCTGACTCATCCGCGCCATAGCGTTCCTAAAACATATCGGGTTTGGGTGCAGGGTTTTCCATCCCAGGAGATACTGCACCAATGGCGCAGGGGAGTTATGCTGTCGGGTAGGATAACATTGCCATCTGAAGTCCGACTGCTGAAGCGATCGCCCCAAGGAGATCGGACTCTTTTAGAGGTGATTCTCACTGAAGGCAGAAACCGACAAATCCGACGAGTGGCTGAACAGCTAGGATATCCAGTTGTTCATTTACATCGTATCGCTATTGGTAAGATTCAATTGCAACAGCTGCGTCCTGGCGCTTACCGTCCCCTCAAAGATTTTGAAGTTAAGGCCCTCAAGAAATTAACCAGGCGCGGATGAGGCCCATGGCAATGGTGGAGGAGTGCAACCTATCTATGAAAAAAAATAAACAGGAATTATCCTATTTCGAGCGCCAAACCAGAGCGGATATCTTGGCAGAACTGGGGTCTATACTGTGCGAGTTGCGGCAAAAACAGTCTATCAGTATCGAGCAGCTCGCGACTAAGACAGGCATTATGCGGCGTCAACTGCTGGCGATCGAGTCAGGTGAACTGGATCGCTTGCCCGAGCCAATCTACATTCAGTATTTTATCAAGCGATATGCTTCGGTCCTGGGCTTGAATGGAACTGAGTTTGCGAGTGCTTTTCCTACTGACGGATATCTGAGACCGCCAATGCCAGACTGGAGTTATTTGCTAGCTCCTCAGTTGCGGCCCATTCACCTTTACTTTCTCTATATATTTGTGATTTTTGTCTCGCTCCATGGTCTGTCTTACATCATAAACCACCCTTTAAACCAAAATAACATCCTTTACGTTCAGCAGCCTGACGAACCTCCGATATCTCTGGGGAGCGCTAATCGCACTACACCAGAGACATCGTCATCTGCTCCTCCAGAGCTGTCAAAGAAGGCTATACCGGTGGGGCACCGGAGGTCCGATTTTTCCGGCACGGTGCCAGTGCGGGTGACCATGACGATGGATGCGGACTCCTGGCTGTGGATAGAAGCAGATGGGAAAACCGAGTTTGAGGGCAAAATGCCCAAGGGGTCTGAGCGCACTTGGGTGGCTTCTCAACAGCTGATTATCCGCGCTGGTAATGCTGGCGGGGTGCGGATCGCCCTTAATGATGGGCTTTCTCAGAAACTGGGTGAACCTAATGTTGTCGAAGAAGTGACTTTTAAGGTTCCTCCCAAATCCAGAATTTAACCTATTATTTCTCCTCTTTATCCTTATCCTCCTTATCTTCCTTATCCTCTTGCTGGGGCTGTGGTGCCCTGCCGTAGGTTTCGGTCATCTGTTTGAGGCGTGAACTTAACCACTCGCTCAATGAATCCTGTCGGTAGCGCCAGGCCCAGTTGCCCTCAGCTAACCCGGGAAAGTTCATCCGGGCATTACTGTCTAATCCTAAGTAATCCTGCAAGGGAACGATCGCCCAGTCTGCGACAGAGGAGAGGGCGATTCTGATTAAATCCCAATGGATCCCGTCGGGACTGACATGACCGATATAACGCAAGACAGCATCTCTTTCCCAGTCTGCGAGTTCATTAAACCAACCCACAGTGGTGTCATTGTCGTGGGTGCCAGTGTAAACCAGACAGTTGCGCGGCAAGTTGAAGGGCAAAAACGGATTGCCAGGGCCCGAACCAAAGGCAAAATGCAAAACTTTCATGCCTGGAAATCCAAACTTGTCTCGTAGTTCTTCCACTTTTGGGGTAATTACGCCCAAATCTTCTGCCAAAACCGGTAGCTTGCCTAATTTTTGCTTCAATGTCTCAAAGAAGGCGTCCCCTGGAGCCTTCATCCACTCCCCGTTGATGGCGGTGGTTTCGCCCTGGGGTACCGCCCAGTACCCCTCGAACCCCAGGAAGTGGTCGATGCGAATCCAATCTACATAGTCCAGCATGGCCTGAAACCGCTGAATCCACCACTGGAAACCAGTTTTCTGCAAGTTTTTCCAATCATAGATGGGGTTGCCCCATAGCTGACCCGTCTCGCTGAAGTAATCTGGTGGCACGCCGGCCATCAAAGTAGCTTCTCCTGTCTTCTCATCCAGGCAAAAGGTTTCTGGATGGGCCCACACGTCGGCGCTATCGTGAGCGACGTAGATGGGAATATCGCCAACAATCTCGACACCCTTGGAGTTGGCGTAGGATTTCAGTTCACTCCACTGCCGGAAAAACTCAAACTGGATATATTTGTAGTAAAATACTTTCTTGCTCAGATTTTGTTGCCACTTTTTGAGTGCTGTGGGTTGGCGTTTGGCAATTTCTGGTGCCCATGTATTCCAGGCTGCTCCTTCATTGGCGTCTTTGAGGGCCATGTATAAGGCATAGTCGTCTAGCCAGCTGGCCTTCGTCTGGCAAAACTGCTCAAATTCTTTGCGCATCTTAGCTGATGCTTGGGCTTGGAAGTTGGAGCAGGCTTTCTGCAACAGGGGGATTTTGACTTTTATCGCCCGATCGAAGTCTACTGTATCGATGGGAAATTCTGGCAGATTGGCCAAGTCTTCTTCTGCCAGTAATCCCTCTTCCAGTAGCTTTTCCGGGCCGAGCAGCATTGGGTTGCCAGCCATCGCCCCATAGGACATGTAGGGAGAGTTGCCAAATCCTGTCGGACCTAAGGGCAAGACTTGCCACACTTGCTGTAAACTCTCTGCGAGAAAATCTATGAAGCGATAGGCTTCATCGCCTAAGTCCCCAATGCCAAAGCGGCTGGGAAAGCTGGTGGGATGCAGCAAAATGCCACTACGTCTGATATTCATATCTTCCCTGGGATCGAGGTCGGAAACTTTCTGAGCTTATCATAAGTAGTCAGTTGTTAGGGACTTGCGCAAAAATAGAGTACCGCTCATACCATCAATTTCTCTCAAGCGCTAGCAATCTCCTAGAGATCTGTCGGTTGGGAGATTGCTTCGGGGTCTGTTGGGGGTGTGGTCAAAAGTAGTTGAATTATACTTTGAAAGGGATCGACTTGCGCGAAAGAGGAATTGAATGTGTCATTGCGAGGGGGGAATCCCTGACCGCTATTGTAGGGAATACTAGCGGATCCCCCCGAAGCAATCTCCTAAAGGGCGCGTGGAGATTGCTAGCTGGACTGCATCGGGCCGCTGCGAAGGCCGGAGGGTGTTACTCTTAACTTACAAGGATCTCTCAATTTGCCCCCCCCTCGCTCCGGACATTTGCTTAGGGTTTTTGCTCTTCAAGATATGGCCCTAAGAGCAAAGGGACCCTTCGCAGTATAGTAGAGAATCAATGCTCGGGAGGACCGGTGAAATAGTCAGAATTTGACCTTTTCAAAACCAACTGGTTTTGACCACACCCGTCTGTTGGTGGAGTTCCCTTTCCGGAACGGTTTGGGATCCCCCCCTCGCAATGACAGCTTAGGGACTTGCGCCCAAATAGAGTACCGGTCATACCATCAATTTCTCGAAGGAGTAGTTAAATCATTGGTACATTATTAAAACCGCGAGTCCTTTAGTAGTCAGTTGTCAGTTGTCAGTAGACAGGATGCTCGAAATCCTCACAGATCGATGGTTAAGGGTTTCAGCCAATTTGACAATCCTTGACACGGTACAAAAACTTATGTATGACTACTTAGTTAGCACGACAATGACCGGATTTCCCTCTTGTTAATCCCTGGATAAATTTGGGCGGTGACAAATGTCAAAATCATACCTGATTTGGGGTTGGTACGATCGGCGGCAGATTCGATCGGGATTGATGTTGACTTGGGAGCATTTTACCATGAGCATAAAAATATTCCATAAAATGGGCAAGGTGCGTTGCATTTTTGTTCACGAGTAGGTAGAAAACTGATATGAATTATCGCAATCCGGCACCGACAGTTGATATTATTATAGAGCTGATTGACCAATCCCAACGCCCGATCGTGCTGATTGAGCGGAAAAATCCTCCCCACGGTTGGGCGATCCCAGGCGGTTTTGTCGATTACGGGGAATCGGTACAGACGGCGGCGATTCGAGAGGCGAAGGAGGAGACTCGGTTGCAGGTGAAGTTGACTGAACAATTTCATGTCTATTCTGAACCCGATCGGGACCCGCGTCAACATACTCTCAGCGTGGTGCTGCTGGGGACTGCGACGGGTAAACCCCAAGCAGCTGATGATGCTAAGGAGGTGAGGGTGTTTGAGTTATGGGAAATTCCCTCTAATCTATGTTTTGACCATGACCAAATTATGAAGGATTACTGGCTCTATCGCAATTATGGGATCCGCCCTAGATTGTGACCAGTACCAGGAAGTAGGGCATTGCTAGCACCGGCACAGTCCGATGGCAGGGTCAAGACCCGTTATGGCGATCGGGTCAAAGTGAATGCTCCCGGGAAGTGGTAGGATAATGCCTGTGCGGTTTCTCCTGGGTAGTGCGAGTACGATGCGGGTAGTGCGACTAGCGCTCTCGGGAGGCATCGAGCGACCAGGAGACGCCGCTAGGAGAAATATATAAGGGGAAATATGACTTGTAAAGTTATTCACACCGAAAAAGCACCTGCACCTGTGGGACCATATAATCAGGCGATCGCGGCTAGCGGTCAATTGCTGTTCGTTTCTGGTCAAATTGCGATCGACCCCAGCAGCAATCAGATTGTTTACAATGATGATGTTGCCAAGCAGACTTCACGGGTGATGGCCAATCTTCAAGCTGTGCTTGAGGCGGCGGGGGCCAAGTTTGAGAATGTGGTGAAAACTACTATATTTCTTAAGGATATGAATGATTTTGCTACTGTAAATCAGGTTTATGCAGGCTATTTCGATCCGGGAAATGCCCCGGCCCGTGCTTGTGTAGAGGCTTCCCGTTTGCCACAAGATGTGTTGGTGGAAATTGAATGTATTGCGGTGATATGATGGGAGCAGGTCTTGTTTGAGAGATGGCTAATGGCTAATGGCTAATGGCTAATGTCAGTAGAGTAGGCATCGCCCACCATGCCCGATCGCTATTATATTTAGGAGAGTCTTTCGTAGGCTGGGTTTCCGAACGAAAACTAGCTGGGCTAAGCCCACAAAAAGGATCGTTCTGTCAAGAAAATTGAATTGGTGGTGGGGATGGCCCACCCGACAAAGTGAGAGAATTTAGATCAGGTGTACCTCTGCTTCCAGCATCTATCCAACTGCGGCGATATCAGCAAGAAGCCGTAAACAGTTGGTTTGCTAATCGAGGACGGGGTACGCTGAAAATGGCGACGGGAAGTGGGAAGACGATTACGGCACTGGCGATCGCCTCGGAATTATACCAAAAGATTGGCTTACAAGGGTTAATTGTAGTCTGTCCCTACCGCCATCTTGTTTCTCAGTGGGCGCGAGAATGTGAGAAGTTTGGTTTAGAACCAATCTTAGCTTTTGAGAATGTTCATAATTGGCAGAGTCAACTCTCCATGCAGCTGTACAATCTCCATGGGGGCAATCATCCCTTTGTGACTGTTATCACTACTAATGCTACTTTAAGTAAAGACGGGTTGCAATCCCAGTTGAGCTATTTTCCCGAAAAAACTCTGATTATTGGGGATGAAGCCCATAACTTGGGATCGCCGAAATTAGAGGAGAGTTTACCTTGTAACATCGGGTTGTGTCTGGCTTTGTCGGCTACGCCGGAAAGGCGTTACGATGAGTCTGGGACTGATGCGATATTAGATTATTTTGGTCCGGTTTTGCCCCCAGAACTGACCTTGGCAGATGCAATAAATCAAGGGGCATTAGTCCGCTATCTTTATTATCCAGTTTTGGTGCCCCTCACGGATGATGAAGCCTACAGCTATGCCCAGTTAACTACTAAGATCGGGTGGAATTTATCTAAATTGGATGGCAATCTTGCCTTAGAAATGGCATCAAATGATGAGTTGAAAGCTTTATTTATGCGACGGGCCCGGTTAATTGGCGCAGCGGCCAATAAGTTAGATGCCCTCAGGCAGGTGATGCGCGATCGCCTGCATACTACTCACACCTTATTTTACTGCGGGGATGGTGGGACCGAAAGCTCTATGTCGCGGCGCAGCAGTCGCCAACTCACAGCTGTAGCGCGAATTTTGGGAGGAGAATTGGGCTATCGGGTAAATACTTACACGGCCTCAACACCCTTAGCAGAGAGAGAAAAGTTGCGCCAACAATTTGAAAGCGGGGAGTTGCAAGGTTTAATTGCTATTCGCTGTTTAGACGAAGGAGTAGACATTCCCGCCATTAGAAATGCGATCATTCTGGCCAGCAGCAGCAACCCGCGCCAGTTCATTCAGCGGCGGGGACGAGTTTTGCGCCCGCACCCTGGTAAGGAACGGGCGACTCTATTTGATATGATTGTGAGGCCGCCAGAGCTGGACCGCAAGACCTGGGATGTAGAACGTAACCTGCTGCACAAGGAATTGCGCAGGTTTGTGGAATTTGCCGATTTGGCAGATAATGCAGAGGAGGCGAGAGCAAAATTGCTCGCACTTCAGAACAAATATGAATTGTTTGATGTTTGATGTCCGTTTTCATCTCGTTCCCAGGTTCTACCTGGGAATGCTCTCGGGAGGCTCTGCCTCCAGTCCCAGCAGTAGGAGGCTCTGCCTCTGCTCATCTCGTTCCCAGGTTCTACCTGGGAATGCTCTCGGGAGGCTCTGCCTCCAGTCCCAGCAGTAGGAGGCAGAGCCTCCTACTGCTGGCATTCCTTGACAGAGCTAGGGAACGAGGAAAAATCTTAAATCCAAAATGGTATGATATGGAGAGGACATTTGACTATTCAGAGGGTTTTCCAGAAGTTGTTATCTCAACTGTTTTAGCTGAAAATCGTTCGGACTATAATCAAAATGCGGGTCTCAAGGAGGTGCAAGAGCCAATCGTTAGTGCTGTGCCGGAAGTCCGCAAAATTATTGAGCGGGTCTTGGAGCTGGAAAAAGATAAGCTCTATATGAAGGTTCCCAAATATATTAATGATGATATCCTGCAAATTGTTAAGGAAGAAGTGCAATGAGGTTGAGGTCGATTATACTCTGTAACTTTCGTCAGTTTTATGGCAAGACTGAAGAAATTTTTTTGGCTAGCGGTGCTACGAATATTACGATCATTCACGGCAATAACGGGGCGGGGAAGACCACCCTGCTGAATGCTTTTACCTGGGCCTTGTACGAGAAGTTCAGTGCGGCTTTTACTTCTCCCCAGCAACTGGTGAACAAACGGGCCCTGCATGAAATTAAATCAGGTAAACAGGTTGAATGCTTGGTGGAAGTTGCCTTTTATCATGATAGCAGGCGCTATCGGGTCAAGCGCATCTGTCGCGCCTATAAGAAAATGAATGGCATTGAATACAGTCCGACAGAGTTGTCGATGTGGGTGGCCGGAGATGACGGACGCTGGATGCCTACTCATCAAAACCCGGAGGATATTATCGGACGCATTTTACCCCCCAGTTTACATCAGTATTTCTTTTTTGATGGAGAGCGCATAGAGCATATTTTTCGGGATAATCGGAAAACGGAAATTGCTGATGCTACTAAGGAGTTACTGGGTGTAGAGGTGTTTGATCGGGCCCTCAGGCACCTGAAGGCTGCTAGCAAAAGCTTGGAAGAAGAATTAGGAAACCTCGGGGATCCGCAAACCCAAAAGCTGCTGCAAGATAAGCTGAAATTAGAAGAACAGGGCGATCGCATCAGCAAGCGGCAATTGGAAATTGCTCAGGAGTTAGAAAAGCACCAGGAATTAAAAAGAACCATTAACAGTCGGTTACTGGAGCTAAGTGGTGCGAAGGAGTTACAAGACCGGCGTGCTAGCCTAGAAGCACAAGAAAAGCATCTCCGCGAACAGTTGAAACAGGCGAAAGTAGGGATCAAAAGAGCGATTAATACTAAAGAATACAGCTTTTTGCTATCAGAGGCAACGGCGGAATTTAGAACAATAGTCGAGCAACTGCGGCAGAAAGGAGAGTTACCGACGGGAATTACGCAACAATTTGTCCGGGAGTTACTCAAACAGCAGCGCTGCATCTGCGGTGGGGACTTAAAAGAAGGCACCCATGGCTTCGATACGATCCAATCATGGATAGAGAAAGCGGGAATTGCCGATGTAGAAGAAACAGCCATTCGCATGAGCGCCCAAATAGAAGAAATTGACAAGCAGGCTCCCGAATTTTGGCGAGAAGTGGACAGACAGCAAGGGAATGTCAAGCAATGGCGGGCGGAACTTTCGCGAGTGGAGACGGAGATGGACAATTTGAAGAACAAGCTGAGAACGAACCCCAATGAGAATATTCAGCAGTTGCAACAGCGCTTGGATGAAATTGAAGCCAAAATCAGTCAATTGCAAAGAGAAACGGGAGCCAACCACCATAAGCTAGATAAGATTAAAGCGGACATTGAGGTCAAGGTCAAGCAGATGGCCAAGCAGCAAACGAATGAGCAGAAGCAAGCTTTAGCCCAGCGACGGGTGGAAGCGACGGTGGACGCGATGAAGCGGATCTCGGAAGTTAAGAATCGTCTAGATAAACAGTTTCGCTGGCAATTGGAACAGCGGGTGCAAGAGATATTCAGTCAAATTTCCTTTACTCCCTACATTCCCAAGCTGTCTGAAAAATACGAACTGACCCTGGTGGAGAATACAACTAAGTTAGAAGTACCCGTGGCCGCCTCTACGGGAGAAAACCAGATTCTCAGCTTGTCATTTATTGGCGGGATTATCGATCGGGTGCGGGAGTGGAGTAAAAGCAAGATGCACATGGGACCCGATAGTAGCACATTTCCGATGGTCATGGATTCGCCCTTTGGCAGTTTGGATGAAATCTATCGCCGCCAGGTAGCTTCATCTCTGCCCCAATTAGCAAATCAGCTAGTAGTTTTAGTCACGAAAACCCAGTGGCGGGTGGAGGTCGAAGAAGAAATGACTCCTAGAATTGGCCGGGAGTACCTGTTGGTATATAATTCGCCGAAACCAGATTGTGAGGAAGATAGCATCCAGTTAGGGGGAGTGAGTTATCCTTTAGTCAGACGCAGTCCGAACGAGTTTGAATATACTGAGATCGTCGAGGTAGAACGTCATGGTTAGTGCATATAGGTGCAAAATCATGAAGTGATCGTGGGATAACTTTATATGTAGTTAGTTATAGTAGGGTGGGCATTGCCCACCTGACTAGTATAAGATAGGAATCATGCAAGTAATCGGAGTCCGTGATGAGTAACTCTGTATCTTGACAAAAGGCGATAGAGTATGTGGAAGCGCTTTGGATAGAAGACGAAAGGGAAATTGCCAATAAGGCAGGATGGTGACGCTAGCAGCAATTCAAGCAGGTACGGCAAAGCGGGGTACTCTAGATCAATTTCTAGCTGATTTACTTGGATGTTGAATGAGAACTAAGCAATTCAAAATTCTTTCTTTCTCATTTAAAATTGGGAAAGTATTTGGGAACAAGGAGCGAGCGATGTCTCCTGGGTAGTACGAATAGTGCTCCCAGGAGACATCGAAGCGGATCGGCCTATGCAATTTAAATGCACGACAATTGAGGTAGAAGGTCATGGTTAGTGCAGAATTGACTGTGGAACATGTGGTGACGGATACTTGGGTGCAGGCTAGCTGGGAATAATTTATGGCGCTAGCTGATAATCCAGCTTATAATAAGGGGAGGTTCTATTACGATCAGGGTGACATGAGAATTGAAATGTCACCAGTAGGCTATAGTCATGGTCAGGATAATGGGGTAGTATACTATATATTGCTCCTTTATGCAACGATCGAGAATATCCGGATTAAAGGAGTGGTAAACACCAGTTTGAAAAGAAATGTAAGTTTCCTTACACCGACATGGACAAATACCTATGGGAGCTGCTATGGCAATGGGCAAAAAGAAGGCATCCCAACAAAACGGGCAAATGGATTGCCAGTAAATATTGGGCCATAACCGGGAAAGACCGGTGGAGGTTCACGGGCAAATCAAAAGAAAATGGAGAAATAAAGCTAAACCGGCACTCTGAAACTGAGATAATCAGACACACAAAGGTAAAAGGGACAGCTAGCCCGTTTGACGGTAACCTAGTCTACTGGAGCCAGAGATTAAGAAAGAGCCCGGACGTAAGCACGAGAGTGATTAACCTACTCAAGAGGCAGGAGGGCAAGTGCCAGCATTGCGGACTAACGTTTAAGAACGGCGACAAATGGGAAGTGGACCACATTCTGCCAACCTCACTGGGAGGAAAGGACTGGTACTCCAACCTACAGTTGCTACACGATTACTGCCATGATTATAAGTCTGCCAGGGATGGCAGCAAAGGCCGTATCCATGACAAGGATGACGAAACTGAGGAGCCGGATGAGGTGAAAGTCTCACGTCCGGTTTTGAAGACGAGTCGGTACGGTGACGTACTGGCTTAGTTTAATAACTTTGAACCGCCTGCTTTGGTGGTGGAAAATGCAGCATCTTCTCTTAGGGATGATTTGGGACGGAAGCGGTTACTATAGGAAGGGTTGGGAATGCAAGAATATCCCAAGGTGATCGGGGGCTACCACATAGCGGAAAAACTAGGAGTACCGGGATATTTATGCCTACTATTTCCCTGCTACGTCCCCACCGCCGCCTTTGCTAACCCCATCTTTCCGGACTGGAAACTAGGAGGTTGGTACAACAAACTGACATACAAAATCGTTCCCTGGATGAGTTTTACCTATCGGGATTTAGTGAATAGCTGGCGGTCCGAAAGCTTGCAGTTACCGCCGACTCGATATCCAGTAGGTAACTTGGTAAAAACTAACGGAAAACCGGTTCCAGTTATGCATTGTTACAGTCCCCTGGTTGTGCCAAGGCCCGATGACTGGGGGGAAGGGGCGATCGCGACCGGATACTGGTTTCTGGAACCGCCAGCGGATTGGCAACCCCCAGAGGAACTGATAGAATTTCTAGCAGGGGGAGAGGCTCCAGTTTACGTAGGATTTGGTAGTATGGCGGGGCGAGACACGCAAAAATCAACCAAACTTGTCTTAGAAGCCTTGGCAAAGTGCGGTCAGCGGGGGATAATAGCCAAAGGTTGGGGAGGTTTGGAGGCGTATGAACTGCCAAAAAACATCATTCAGGTAGAAGCAGTGCCCCATAGCTGGTTATTTCCCCAAGTAGCAGCGGTAGTGCATCACGGAGGCGCGGGAACCACAGCAGCGGGGTTGCGTGCGGGTAAACCGACAGTTATTTGTCCGTTCTTTGGGGATCAACCCTTTTGGGGGAAGCGCATTTATGAGTTAAAAGTCGGTGCTAAACCTATTCGGCAGAAAGTATTGACAGCGGACAAGTTAGCAGCTGCTATTAATGAAGTTATCAGTGATGAATTAATGGGCAAGAGGGCGCGGGCCCTGGGCGAGAAAATTAAAGCAGAGGATGGAGTGGGGCGGGCCGTTGATTTTATTGAGAGACAGAGTCATTCGTAGTGTATTAAGAAACCAGGGGCGTTGCACAATCACGGGATGATGGGCATAGTTGCAGCACTTTTAAACTTAGAGTACAAGCAATTTTCTGTTATGTGCAAAAAAGGGCATTATCCCCAAAATGTGCAACGCCAAACCAGGTTTTTTGTCAAAACCTGGTTTCTGGGCTACCGCTGAATATACCCGCCGCACAATTGAGATGCATCGGGTTTACTCCGGGAAGTATACTTTGAAAGGGATTGCGCTGCGCGCACCGACAGGCTACCGGTCCTACGCGAACGACTTGCGCTTAAAGCATTATTGGTGTCATTGCGAGGGGGGGATCTGGCAGCAGTAACGAAGGTTCGCACTATCAGACCCCCCCGTAGCGCTACGCGCACTTCGTAAAAGCGCAGCGGCGCGACTCAGGAGCGCTAACGGGGGGGACGTTACTCAAAAAGCACAAGGATATCTCAATTACCCCCCCTCGCTTAGACAATTCTTTACTGCCTTCATATGCGCAGTTTATGACCGTTCAGAGTATAGTTACGCTTTAGCGCCTTCACGCAACAACAAACAACCACCTGACTAGGACATCGGTCAAGTATTGTCAGAAACCGGGTTTCTGCCGTAGTTATTAACGAGGTAGTGGGTCATAAGTAGTGATTTTAGTGCCTGAAACCCAGGGCTCCCCGTAGTGGGATCACTACATCTTGACCACTATCGGTATATAAGGTAGTGATAAATATGTAGTGATGAAATTACATACCTCTATGGAAATCTTTACCTCCTGTTTATCGACAATGTGCGGGCGGTGTCTCCTGAGTAGTGCGACTAGCGATCTCAGGAGACACCGTTTGTTATACAGATTTATGGGAAGCATATAACAATGTAATTCCCAAAAAACGTCATGGTAGGTAAAGAAAGCGGAAAAACTAATCATATTGAAAGGTTAAATAACACAGCAAAGAATTAGTCGATTGGTTCGTCAAACATTATCATTTTCAAAGAAGACCGAAAATCCCATCGGAGCGATTTAGTATTTTGTGCATGATTACAATAAATGTCTATCGGGATAGATGGTACATCACTACATGTTTATCACCACCTACAGTTTTTGGGAAAAGCCTGGTGAATTGGCCACCTAAAAAAAGTATAATAGGTAATGTGATCGACAATTGGCAACTGATAACAGACAGGCGATCTGGGCCCGTATAGGAGAAGGCAGGCAAACCCTGCTGGCGGTGGCAGGGCAGATCCCCTGGGCCGGGAACCCTGGCAAGGGAGAACCCAAGACTGGGCAATAAGGTGATATGATGATTTAACTGATAACTGACGGGCAGGCGATCCGCCCGCCCTACGCATCCGACAAGATAGAGAGAAGAAAACCTTGGGTATAGAACTGCGCAGTTACGTATTAATCGACAGCTTACAGCCTCAGCACGCGGCTTACATGGGAACGGTGGCGATCGGGTTTTTACCCTTGCCGGGAGATACGTCCCTGTGGGTGGAAATTTCACCGGGGATTGAAATTAACCGGATTACGGATGTGGCGCTGAAATCAACTTCTGTCCGTCCGGGGGTGCTGTTTGTAGAAAGACTTTATGGTTTGCTAGAAGTGCATTCCATCCGCCAGAGTGATACGCGCACTGCTGGCAAGGCAATTCTTTCGGCCCTGGGAGTGCGGGAGTCCGATCGACTCAAACCGCGCGTGATTTCTAGCCAAATTATCCGCAACATTGATGCGCACCAAACCCAACTGATTAATCGTAACCGGCGGGGACAGATGCTGCTAGCAGGGCAAACTCTGTACGTGTTAGAAGTGCAGCCTGCTGCTTATGCGGCCTTGGCGGCGAACGAGGCCGAAAAAGCAGCCTCGATTAATATACTTCAGGTGCAGGCCGTGGGTAGCTTCGGACGCCTCTACCTGGGGGGAGAAGAACGGGATATTATCGCAGGTTCTCGTGCAGCCCTGGAGGCGATGGAAAGCATTTATGGCCGCGTTCCAACCAGCGATCGCAAGGAATAAAGCACCATTTTGATTGTTCTGATTGGTTCGCTTTGCAAAGCTTAAATTGTGGTAGCGCCTTCATTTACAACCCCTATCCAAAGGAGGATCTGCCAGGGAACACGCTGCGCTATTAGCTACTCTGCGAGAATGTTGAACCTCTGACGATAGTTGGAAAATTTGTCGTTCACCACCTTAGCATCGAGTCCAAACTGCTCCAGGGAGTATCGATGAATGCCATGTTTGTGCTGTTGATTGGAGCTGAGCCATCCCTTGATGTTTTCTTCCATAGTCAGAGTAAAGTCGTAGCCAAAATACTCGTATATTTGACGTACAGTCGCGATCGGGTCTTGCAGGAGGTCGCTGTATTAGACATCGTAGAATTGGCCTCGATCTGCGGTCTCTCTTACTTTCATTCCATGCTCCATTCCATTCGCCAATATATTGAGGCACTCCTCGCCTAAGGCTTTGAGATCCACATGATTAGTAAAGAATCCGCGACCTAAAGCGAAGAAACTGCAAATAGATGGCAGCATCTTTAGCGGATCGCGGTGTGTTTGAATGATACGAGTATCTGGGAAAACTGTCATTAGAGCATTCAGACTGTATAGGTGTGTGGGTGCTTTGAGAAGCCAGCGATCGCGCCTTACGCGCCACCCTAAGAGTTGGAGTTGCTGCCGAGAGTATCGGTAGGAAGCAATCATATCCTGCTTCTCCAGCCAATCCCCATAGGACGGCAAGTTAGCTTCAATCATAAACCAGTAGCTAGCAAACCCATGGGCCAATAGCCTCTCGCATTCTTCTGGTCCTGTGGGATTGAACGTATGGGCAACAGCCCGCTTGGTCTTGCCGTTGACCCATTTGACATACTGTTGTGTTGCTCGGATCCGGGGGTCGTTTTCACAGGTTTGAGAGTCTGGCGGAGGCGAAGGACTCATGACTTCCCATAGGTGTAGCCACCGACAAGTCGGATCTTGAGACAAAAGGTTATGAAGTAATGTGGAGCCAGTTCTGGGTAATCCTAGGATAAACAGCGGTTAGATAATCGGCACCTCTAGAGCGTCGGTCCAGTAGAGGGGGTTGACAAAAAAAGAAAATGTGTATATGCCCGCTCGCCCGTTCAGTAGAACAGATTTTGGATAAAATCATGATGTCCAGAGGGAGTGAAGGCCAGATATAAATACGAGAATATACTTATTTTTCGGACATACACAGTAGTTGAAATTTGTCAAGTATTATTAATGGACCGACGCTCTAGGATTTCGGGGTAGCGTTTGAAATCGGACTGCATCCGCGATTTACCAACAGGCGAATGCAGGTCTTTCGCATCTGCGATCGACCAAAAAAGCTCAAAGAAGCTTCTCGATCCCGGGATGCGATCAATATGCGCAGGGGTATTCAAAATTCTTCATCTCCCCAGTCAGACAAATTGGTTTGGCGTTGTGCCGCCGACAAAAGCGACTCTTCTGTCAGGGTCGCCAAGGGCAGGCCAATTCTGCTCAGGCTAATTCCGGCCCAGTCGAGTAAGCGATACCATAAAGAGCGATGCTGCTACGCAGCCGCTACGCGAACGGACTGCTCAAAAGTGGATAGTGAATTTGTTATATCGGCCATCAGTTTTGCTTCCCTTTTGCTTCCATCTGCCCCTGCTGCTGCGCTGCCCCACGGTAGATATTGATTTCTACTCCGTTGTTCGTAGCATCCGCTAGCTTTGCCAACGCCTGCGATTGCGCAGCACGCTTGCGCGATTGCATCTCGTGGGCATCGAGGCGATCTGGTTCTACCTCCAGGATAACATCATTTAACTACTGAAAATATTTTTAATCTGGTGGGAGCATGTCAACTTTTATCGTGAGTAATTGCTGATATCCCAACCTGTCAACTCCACCTACACTTGTCATTTGGGCCTTTTAATTCCACCACTTCGCTTAACCTCAAATCCATAACGATAAATATCAGGCATATTAATCCGCCCATCAGAACGGCTTTCAATAATTCCCAGTTGCAGTAAATACTGCAACAATTCTGACGGGTTTAATGTGGGGGGCTGTTTCTCTGGTTTTTCACTCCATTCTGTGGATTTCAGTTTGTTCGTCAAATCAGTTTTTGCTATAGGTACTTTGATACCTTTTAAGCTGGACTT
Organism: uncultured Hormoscilla sp.; assembly: GCA_963921275.4. Taxonomy (GTDB): domain Bacteria; phylum Cyanobacteriota; class Cyanobacteriia; order Cyanobacteriales; family Desertifilaceae; genus Hormoscilla. The sequence continues at coordinate 2,826,343 of OZ001293.3, forward strand.
TATATCTTCTAGCCAAGGATATTCTTCATGTGCTAATTCTCTAATTCTATCTTTTGACGTATCCATTAGTGCCCCTTGCAAATCCGAAGGCTCTAGTAATTTTTCAGTCATACTTTTTGATTCTATTTTTGATAAACTTCGCTCCCCAGCCAAAGAGAATAGCTTTAAAAATGAGCGTGGTGCCATTCTACCTCCAGCATCTTTAAGGTGGTTAGGAATCCAACGATATGTATACCCCTTCCTGGGGTTGCTACCCATGTATTTACCCACCATTTTTTCCATGAGTAATTCAAAATTTGATTCATCCAATTTTGGTAGTATACCCAGTGACGGATGACCTTCAGAGATTAGACCCGGAACATCACTTAAATAATCGGTCATTTCCTGTCCAGAGTTGGCTAAGCGCTTCACAAGTAACTGATACAACCATGGCGCCTTCCACTCCAGACTAATCTGGTATCCTTGTAGCTTAGAGGCATCAGGAAATCCTAAAAAATCCTCACGAAACAGGTCTGTACGTAAAAAAATCTTTGGTCGTATCCGTTCCCAACGACGCCACCGATCCAGCCAAAATGCCAACAGTTCGCGAATAGGGGCAGCCAGTTCGAGATAAGATAGCACTAGCCTATCTAGTTCATCATATATGACAAATAGCCACCGATCGGTTTCGATCAATTCGGAGTCTAACCGATCCAGAGCATAATTCAGCTTTTCCAGATTCTGGCGGGCAAGTGGCAACCAGTCTGATAGCAAAGGTAGCTGGTTAGCCAAAGCCGTGCGAATTGCCTCTGGTATCCCATCACATATACTATTTAGTGCTTCTTTTTTTTCTTGAAGCATTACCCCCAACATCAACCCAATCCAGAAAGTACGCCAATCGATTCGATCTGCATTTTTCATCCCTGCTTCTACAGTCTCTGGCGTGGGGAATATTTTGCCCTTTTGTTTTGTCCGGCCATATCCCGCTATCCATATTGTACTATCCAAAGAGGGTAAAGCCCTAATTTGCATATTTTCTACCAGCGTTTTGCGTCCGTCTCTATTTCCTAGTAAACGGAATAATTCTGTCTTGCCAACACCGCGTCCTCCTAATATCAGTAATGCGTCCAGTTCCAAAACTCTGCGGTAATCCGGTACGGGGAGAAAGTTTTTCAGGAAAACTGTCTCATTATCGCTCTCATGCTCTGCTATTCCCCGTCCTGGTGCAATAGCAACCATTAGTTCCAGCAGTTTCTTTTTATCATAGTCTCTCATGTTACCACCTCCTTTTTCAATTTCCGCCCAAACATTTGGCAAAGTCGTTCTGCTATATTTTCATAGGGTTTGCCAGTCAACAGGCTCACAATCCCAGCCCTGGCTGACTCGGAACTTGAATTTTCCGAGAATAAAGCAATTTCTCTACGCAGTGTACTCTGCCAATCCAAGACAACTGGCCAAAAAGGAGCATCCGGATCGTTAGAGTTCGGAATATCATCACTTTCATAGTAGTAGTTTTCTTGAAAAACTGTATAGGCTCGATCGCGAAAATCTTGCAATTCCTGCTCTCTGGTAGGCATTTCTAACCCAGGAGCCATAGCATGGCACAGCAGCACGGGAAGCGGTTCTCGTGCCTGAGGTCTTGCTAGGGCTAGGCGACGAATAACGTGAGTTATTCCGGCCCAGCTTTGGCGAGATTGGGTGCCAAATATAACCGCCCCATGTGCCAAAGAAGCGATCGCCAATCCGCCAATATCGTGGAATCCTGCTCTAGCATCTAGCAGGATAAAATCTAAGGGCTTAGCTGCACCTTGCAGTTCCTTCAGCATTTCCCCCAGCGTTTCAGGTACTTGATTATTGACCAGGTTCTGGAAATCCAATCTCGCCAACTTTTCCAGATATTGCTCGTTTACAGTTCCGGCTGGCAGTAAACGCAGTGTTTCCCCCCGATCGCCCAGCAGTATTTCATCGTTGATCGATCGTAAATGGGTGCGTAACCGCCAATTACTCTTTTGAATTTGTTTCTCTAACAGGTAATCAATAACACCAAACATATCTGAAGTATCTGAAAAAAAGATTGTGGATAGACCAGGAGCCTCAAGATCCAAATCTATTATCGCCACCCGATGACCTTGACGAGCCAAGGTAAGGGCTGTCCCCACCAAGGCCGTTGTGCGACCAACACCCCCCTTAAAGGAAAAGAATGCTACAATTGCAGGTTTATGTCCCCGATCGACTAAATCCTGTGCCCAAGGTGGATTACCTGCATCTTTATTAGTCCATGCTTGTTTAGCAAGGTGGCGTTCTAGTATATACCAGTCAAGTTTATTACCATCATCCCAGTCTGCGCGAACCCTCTCGGAAGTAATGACCTCAATCAAGGCTTGATAACCATCCTGTTCGCCTTCTGGCAACCAGATATCTTCGCCATAGTAGGGACCGAGTTTTTGGGCAAGGCTGTCATGCAAATTAGCTATGGCTGTATCTTCCAGAGCCCCCACCGGTTCCAAGAAAACCCTAATCTTACCTAAAACATCACGGATTATGGTTATAGACTGAAGATGCTGTGTCAGTTGGCTCTCTATGGTAGGTTCCCGAAAGCATTCGATTACCTTATCAAAGGTTTCACTGAAGGTTATGTCCATCCTCTAAAGTTCCCTACTTGAAATTCTCCCGTCCAGAACCAGTCTGGTAACAATCTCCCTATAGATCTCATTTGCTCGCGATACCGCTGCGATTGCTTGATTCTCTGTCCAAAGGCCAGACTGGGCATAGCGTCGTTCTGGATGATTTTGAGCCAGAACTGTTTCAGTTGTCCGTGCAGTTGCTGGTTGCATGTCCAGCACCGGATACATAACTTTTAGCCGCGACATAGCCTTGCCTTCAAGTTCTTCTAGATCGTGGCCGTATTTTTTAACTGCTGCCGGGTCTCGATCTAAGTATATCTCAACTAAGACCTTAAAGGCACATTCTACCACATAACCCGCTAAGTAAACCGCGTTGTCCCACCGCTCAGCATTTCGTAAATTAAATGCATCATTTAAATGTCTTCCTGCTGCCTGCGAAAAAGACTCTTGCATAATTACTCTTTATCTTGACTTTATTCTCTCCCTTCTCCCTTCTCCATTTACTTTTTATCGCTTTTATACCTTAGGTATTCACTCGCAAATGCGATCGCCCCCGATACTATAATCAGGAGCACACTCAGGGCATTAATATCCGGTTTCACCCCAGTTCTAATCCGGCTAAATATTTCCATTGGCAAGGTATTGTAACCGCTACCTGCCGTAAAGCTAGAAATCAGAAAATCGTCCATGCTGAGGACGAAGGCTAACAGACCACCAGAAACAATCCCTGGCACCAACTGGGGCAATAGGACTTGCAGAAATGCTTGTGTTGGTGTCGCGCCCAAGTCTAAAGCTGCTTCTTCTAAATGTGGGTCTAAATCTGCTAACCTCGTCGAAACCACCAGGGTAATGTAAGCTAGGCAAAAGACAATATGAGCAGCTACTATAGTCCAGATGTTTAAGGGAATGGCAAACACTGCTAAAAATACTATGGTCGCCACCGCGATCGCAATATCGGGAACAATCAGGGGTAGGTAGGATATGCCCCGGTACAAGGACTTTCCGGGAAATTGATATTTCGATAACCCCATCGCCATCAGGGTACCCAAAACTGCGGAAATTCCTACTGCCGAAAAGGCAACAATTAAGCTATTTTGCAGGGATGTGAATATCCGGCCATCATTAAATAGTTTCAGATACCACTCTAGGGTGAATCCTGACCAACTCGCGCTATAGGCAGACTTGTTAAAACTATAAACCACAAGTACCAGGATGGGCAGGTACATGAAAACAAACATCAGCAGCGTCAAGCTTAGCTGCCATGATACTTTAATTTTACCCTTCTTTTTTAACATCTCTACAGGTATTTCTTCCTGGATTCGCGTCAAAGTATCTGTCATGGCTTGTTAATTCTTATTCTTCGTGCTTTTCATGCTTGTGGGGTCGCCATATTTAATTAACAGCCCGATCGCCAGACTGACGGCCAAAATTACCACCATACTCAGGGCCGAGCCAAATCCCCAATTCTGGGTAGCCCCCAAAAACTGATTATAGATCAGTTACTTCTTGTGGTAATGGTACTATGCTTTCGCATTTTGCTAGCACCTGCTGGGGCGGGAACAAGGTGAGATTTTTCCGGAGTTTCTCCGGCAGCTTCTCGTAGGCTATCTGATTGGCCGTGGCAAAGTTTAACCGCTTAGTAATCTCTACTCCGACTGCTGGTTGCAGCATAAAGTTAATCCAGGCATAGGCACCATCAGGATTAGGTGCCGCTTTGGGAATTACCACGGTATCTGTCCACAGAGAAGACCCACTGCTGGGGATCGCATAACTCAGGTTTGGATCGGAATCTATCATTTCACTAGCGTCTACAGAGTAACCCATGGCAATTAACAGATCCCCTGTCAATATTTGCGGTCGCCATGCGTCTGAGGTAAAGGAGGCTATGCTCGGTTTTAGTTCCACTAACCTGTCATAGGCTGCTTTAATTTCCTGTGGAGAAGTTGAGTTATAAGAATACCCCAGCATTTTCAACGTCGCACCCATTACTTCCCGCACGTCATTGAGTAAGGTTATCTGGCCCTTTAGTTCCTGCTTGTTTTCCCAAAGGTAACTCCAATCATTCGGCTGTGATTGCGCTGCGCGCACGCTACGCGAACGCAGCTTCTGGCTGTTGTAAATCAGACCTGTCGTTCCCCAGCTTACAGGTATACTGTGGCGGTTTTGAGGGTCATAAACAGGATTTTTATAATTCTCGAACAACTGGTTTAGACCTTCTATCCGTGACAGGTCTAGTTCTATCAACAGATTCTCTTCTACCATCTTCTCAACCATGTAGTCCGAAGGGTAGATAATGCTATAAGCCCCACCTCCACCTGCTAGCACCTTTGCCAGCATCTCCTCACTGGAAGACATTACATCCGCGATCGCCTTGATGCCTGTTTGCTGGGCAAAGCTATCAAACAGGTCATCATCTGTGTAGCCTGCCCAAGTGTATATATACAGCTTGTTAGCATCTCCTGGGCTAGTGCTCGCTGTTGGTCTGACATTGGCTAGAGTCCAGCCACAGCCTGACAGGGTCGTGGTTGCCAATGCTGCTGCTGACAATCCCAAGAACCTACGCCTTGTCAAGGTACTTCTGCTTTTCTGTAATCTCTCTGTCTGAGACAATATTTTTTCATCATTGCTATTTTAACACATTCTATCTCGTTTATCTGCTGATTTTAACGAGCCTTGACAATTATTCAAGCAGACAAAGCCAGGCAGTCCGTCGCGTCCCAGTAGACGTATATAGGGGTATTAGGTCTTGGCAGAGAAGCACGGTTGGGCAGTAAGACTAGCAGGCGATCGCCCGAGAGCAATTCCACAATATAATGCACGTGAGTGCCCAGGAACATACTGGTTTTCAGGCGTCCCTCAAAGCAGTTGGCGCGTCGGTCGGGTTTCTGCAGACTCAGATGAATCTTCTCTGGGCGGACACTCACCACCACTTGCTGGGACTTGTCAGTCAGAGCTGAGTGCTGTACGATAATTTTTAGCTTCTTATCTGTCTGCACCTCCATGCCCGACTGGTCTAGGTTAACAATCCTACCGCGAAACAGATTCGTATCTCCGATAAAATCCACGACAAAGGGCGTCTGGGGATACTCGTAAATTTCGCTGGGCTCGCCCACTTGTTCGATTTTACCCTCCCGCATCACGGCTATGCGGTCTGACAGGGAGAGGGCTTCTTCCTGGTCGTGAGTCACCATAATGAAGGTCAGCCCCAATTCTTGATGCAGATTAGAAAGTTCTACCTGCATTTCCTTGCGCAGCTTCAGATCCAGGGACCCTAAGGGTTCATCTAGCAGCAGCACAGCCGGTCTATTTACCAGGGCCCGGGCTAAGGCTACCCGTTGCTGCTGTCCGCCGGATAGCTGGGCGGGAAACCGATGGGCAAAAGCTTCCATCTGCACGAGGGTGAGGGCTTCTCCAACCCGATCGGCTATTTGGGCATTGGTCAGCTTTTTAATCCGCAGTCCAAAGGCAATATTCTCCCGGACATTCATGTGGTTAAAGAGAGCATAGCTCTGAAACACGGTGTTCACAGGACGGCGGTAAGCGGGAATCTGGTTACTGAGCTGGCCCAGAATCAAGACTTCCCCAGCCGAGGGCGTCTCAAATCCAGCGATCAGGCGCAGGGTTGTGGTTTTGCCACAGCCTGAGGGCCCGAGAATCGAGAAAAATTCCCCTTGACGGATCTTCAGATCGACTCCCCATACAGCTGTTTCGCCATTGAACACCTTAAATACCTTGCGCAGTTCAACATCGAACTCCACATCTGTTTTCGTTCTGGCGAGCGGGCGTGTAACGGTTTGAGACATGTGGCAACCTCCTGAGCAGCGATGCCCCCCGCTGGGTATATTTAAAATTATATCATATTTATACATCTTTGTCAACAGACCCAGTTCGAGAGTATATGCGGACGGGTTCTGTGATTTTTGTGAGATTGAAATCCCAGACCTGGGTTTATTTTAACCTAAGTTGCGACCTATTAAAAAAAATATGAATTACCCACTTAGACTTTACAGATATTTGGGATATTTCGTAGCTTTTGATACAAAATTATATTTTTTTTGTGCTAGACGGCGGGTTGGCTGTTTATAGGTTATAATGTACTAAAATAATAGTTAATTGCTGGGGGATGTAGATGATGGAAGATATGATTACAACAATTTTTGTTCTTTGTGACGAGCTACTAAAAGCGTTAAATATAAAAGAAGATCCACAAGTAAAAATGAACAATGCCGAAGTGATGACAGTCGGATTAGTTGCTGCATATTTTTTCGGAGGACACCACGATCGCTCTTGTCAATTTATGGTCCAACACAAGTATATAAAAAATCTGTTAAGTAAAAGTAGGTTCAATCGTCGATTACACAATATTGAGGAACCAATTTGGATGTTTTTCTTCCAAGTTATAGCTCAAACATTTAAAGAGCTCAATCCGGGTCAAGAATATATTCTTGATAGTTTCCCGGTGCCAGTATGTGATAATATTAGGATTGATAGATGCCAAATTTATAACAAGGAAGAATATCGAGGGTATATTGCCAGTAAAAAACGTTATTTTTATGGATTAAGAGTTCATATGTTGGTAAACAAAAATGGAAAGCCAATAGAATTTTATCTAGATCCTGGTAGTTATAATGATGTTAAAGTTTTGCAATCTTTTGGCTTTGACTTACCATCAAATTCAATAGTTTATGGAGATAAAGCTTATAATGATTATCAATTAGAGGATTTACTAAAAGAGTCGTCAAGTATAATGTTAAAACCTTTGCGAAAAAAGAACTCAAAAAGAAAAGAATCTTCTTGTTTTGAATATATACAAAAAGTAACAAGAAAACAAGTTGAAACCTGTTTTAGTCGAATCACCAATTTGTTTCCCAAGTCAATTCATGCTGTTACATCTAAGGGATTAGAGTTGAAAATAATTCTCTTTATCATAGCTTTTTGTATCCAATTTTTATAGGTCGCAACTTGAGTTATTTTATCTATCTGACCTCTGTACGGGAGTAATTTAGGATTTTTTTATTGGTAATTTGGCCCGGGGTCGTTAAGATGCATACTTGAAATCTCACTCTCATAGCCTACGGACACAGGAAGCCCTGAGGACGAGGCCGTGAGAACAATCAAGCCATGACCTTAGTAAAATATAACTCGCGCAGCTTTCTGAGATCGACGCGCCGCACTGTTGGAAGTTATTACCAGTCCCTGGTGCTGATGTTGCTGATCGCGACCGCGATGATCGGGGGGATTGGCACCCGCTTGGTGCAGCTACAACTGATTGCAGGGCACAGCAACCTGGAAAAAGCAGAGCGAAACCGGATTCGCCTGATTCCTAAACAACCGGAACGGGGCAAGATTCTCGATCGCCAGGGCAGAATCTTGGCCTCGTCTCGTCTGTCTTACTCTCTCTATCTGTGGCCGCCAGCGACGCGGAATCGCCAATGGCTTGAGATAAAAGCACGCCTGTCTAAAATTCTGTCAATCCCGTCAGCAGAAATTCAACAGCGGGTTGATTGTGCCTTGGGAAAGTGCGAAAGGGGCGATCGCTCGGTTTATACTTCTCGGTATCTGTTGCGGATTGCCCGAAATCTGACCCCTGCACAACTGACAGCTTTTATGGAATACAAAGACTCTCTCAAGGGCATCCTGGTAGATCCGGAAGTCATCCGGGAATATCCCCACAAGCAATTGGCAGCCCACGTGCTGGGTTATACGGGCCAGATGAATGATGAAGACCTGAATAGGCTTCGAGACCGGGGGTATCGCATGGGAGACGAGATCGGTCAGATGGGAGTAGAGGCGGCCTTTGAGTCCCAGCTGCGGGGAAAATGGGGCGGTCGCCAGGTGTTGGTGGATAATAAGGGTGAGGTAGTAGATATTCTGAATTACAAACAGCCAACGCGGGGGCAGGATCTCTATTTAACCCTGGATCTGGATTTGCAAAAGGCTGCGGAGGCGGCTTTGGGGAATAAAAAGGGGGCAATAGTGGCCCTGGACCCGGAGGATGGTGCGATTTTGGCGATGGTCTCTCGTCCGACTTTTGACCCGAATATCTTCTTGAGTCGGATTAGTGAAAAAACTTGGCAGCAGTTGCAAAGCCAGGATGACCCTTTTGTTAACCGGGCTCTCCAGGGGTTTCCACCGGCTTCTACTTTCAAGATTGTCACCACCACTGCGGCCCTGGAGTCGGGCAAGTTTTCGCCTTATGCGGTTTTGCCTACTTATCCCTATATTCGGGTGGGGCCAATTCTGTTCTGGGATTGGAACCGGGAAGGGTTTGGCTGGCTGGGATTTCCCGGTGCGATGGCTTGGAGTAGCGACACGTTTTTTTATCAAGTAGGGCTGAATGTGGGTGGACCTCCTCTGATCGAGTGGGCCCGCAAGTTTGGCTTTGGGGAAAAAACGGGAATTGAGTTGGCTACGGAAGAGGCTTCTGGACTGGTAGCAAATCGGCGCTGGAAGGAGTTGGAACTGGCAGAAGACTGGTATCACGGGGATACTGTGAATATGTCGATCGGTCAGGGGTATCTGCAAGCTTCGCCTTTGCAGGTGGCGGTGATGTTTGCGGCGGTGGCTAATGGCGGCTATCGGGTTAAGCCTCATTTGCGGCAGAATTCCGAGGCGCAGAATTCCCGAGTGTCTTTGGATCTGAGTCCCTCTACTTTGGAAACTCTACAAATAGGTTTGCGCTGGGTGGTGACTTGGGGCACTGGGACGGTGATGAATGTGCCAACTCTGCCGCCGACTGCGGGTAAGAGTGGCACGGCAGAAGACCCTCCCCGTAAGGTTCATACTTGGTTTGGTGCCTATGGGCCTCTGGATAAACCGGAAATTGTGGTGGTGGCTTTTGGTGAAAATTCTGGTGGCGGTGGCGGTAGCTTTGCTGGCCTGATCGTGCGTCTGGTGTTGGAGGCTTATTTTAAGCTAAAGGATAATTAGATATGAAGCTACCACGCCCGAACCCGTTCCCAGGCAGAGCCGTGGAAACGAGGGGTCCGGCTACATGAACTAAGCCCGCCTGCGCGGGCTTAATTACTTGCATCACCAGATGCACTCGGCTATCAACTACAAGTGAGCGCACCCGTTGCCAACTCCCTGAATTTTCTTAATTGGGATAATTTCTTTTTGGCAATTCTTTTAACTCAATTGAGCATCTGTTAATCGCGTTTTTTACCCTGGCAATGGCTTCTAAAATTACCAATAAAGAAGTATTGAATTGTATGGATTATAAGAGGTTTTTAATTCTGACTTGTCCGATGGTAGCAGGAGATATAATTCCTTGGTATCCCGCTATGAATTTGTTCCGGAGCGCCCCAACTATATGATTGGTATTCTATTTTTCAGCAAGTACGGTATGCTTTGTGGGAATTAATATTATAATTGAAGTCTGAGAGCCCTTTTTTGCGGGCGATCGCTTTCTGTTCGGGGTATGGGGTGCCGGTTGTCGCCTATGGGGCTGGGGGCGAGGTTATATAGTAGGGGGGGTCTGGGGAAGAGCGGGCTTCAGTGCGCTGAAAATGGGCTTCCACTGGGCTCCGGGTTGGAGCGCCATTGGGAAGGGTTTGGCTCGAATATGGCTCGAATAGGGCCCGCTAATGGCTCGACTCAGACGAGGGTATGGCTCGACTTCGGCTCGACTTCGGCTCGACCTCGGCTCGACCTCGGCTCGGGTATCTGGTGTCACACTTTTTGTGTGAGCGAACTCACATGCATGGGTGGGGAGGGCGGCTATTATGGGCAGGAGCGATGGACGATAATTTCTGTATAACTTCAGTTCTTACTTACAAACCGAAGGCACCGTTAGGGATCCAAAATGCGCGACAGTTGCCTTGTAATTTACCACAAAACGGCTTTTTGATACAAATCAATTTGGCAAAATTGCTGTCAGAGAGGTCAAAAATTTTATAAGTAGCAAATTTGGTTATGTATAGGCAGAAATTAGCACGCTTGAGGCACTATCGAGCGGCCATAGTAATGCTTGTACATATCTGAATCGATCGGATGTTGATGCTGTGTTTCCGGGCACGTAGGGCCACCGAAGACACAGCCCGAACCCGTTCCCAGGCAGAGCCGTGGGAACGAGGGGTCCGGCTACTCGAACAAAGCCCGCCTGCGCGGGCTTTCAGAAAAAAGAGGGCGATCGCCAGTTATTGGCCAGTCGCCGTTTTGAACAATTGGTGACAGTTGAGAAGCCCGGTTTCGCAGGAGAAACCGGGCTTCTGGATCTATCTGAGTCAAAGGGATAGCCAAAACCTGCTAAACCCTATTGAACTTTTTCAACTTTCCTGATCCTCGATGTCTTTCCGTTAGTCGGGTTGCTGATGTGGGTCCAATAATTGGAGCTGTTGATTGAAATCAAGACCTCTTGACCATTATTAACCCCGATACTGTTGTAGTACCAAATAAAGTAACGATTTCCATTACGAGGAGATTTTACCATTACTTTGTAGGTACTTCCATCCCGACCAAAACTTCGGAGAAATGTGAAAGAGACAGTGTCAGCAAGGGCTGGGCGGACGAGGGTTGGGACAGAAGTTGCTGGAATCAATACGCTTCCGATCAATGCTGGAATCAAAAGTTTGTTATTCATGAGCTGTTCATCTGTTCGTAGGGGTGCATCTCAATGCATGATATTCGTAATCCATTTGTTGGGTTTCGTGCCTCAACCAAACCTACGAATAATGCTCCAGGATTGAAGTTTCCTGGTTTCCTGGAGCATTAAAATCAATTATTTAGAGCATCGGTTAAGTTGTCTCAAAAACTGGGTTTCACGCGCGTGTTATCAACAAAATATTGACATTATCAAGAAATAAACCCGGTTTCTTGACAGACTATCTAAGAGGTCCAATCGCTCAGGTCAAAGTTTCCATCATTGCTATCGCTATTCCCATTGCCGGAACCAGAGCTAGCAATGGCGGCTCCACCAGCTAATCCAACATGAGGAAGACCAATTGCAGTCATCACAGTTGCAAAAGCCACACCGCCTACAACTTTTCCGGCAACGTTAAAGGCAGTCTTCCCTGCTTCGATCTTTAGTTCATCTTTAACGCTTCGATAATTTTGGTATTTTTTCGACATCGGTTTAACTCTCCTGTACAGTTTATGTTCAGATTGACAAGTTCAGCGTCTCTGGGATTGATAGCTTACTGCTAAACTTGCTATCTATATTTAGTCTAGCCATCCAGACTGGACAGTGCCTATAGCAAAAAAATAGCAATTAAATATCAATTTAGTCGCAGCTTTGATATTTAATTGCTATTTAATTATCCTTGACAGTTATCCTGATGCTCTGTTATAGTATTTATAGTAAGGATGGAATCAGGAGAGGAGTAGCATTGATGAGGCCGCTAGCTCAACTACGCCAGGAGTTCTTGGAATCCATAGCCGGAAAATACTTAAACGATTCTTCCCGAGAGGTCCAGAGAGTATTTATGACTAGATTCGCCTATGATAATCAGTTCAAGAAGAATGACGATCTGGCTAAAACTCTGGGAAAAGAGCCTGTCACTTTTCCCAAACAGTTGAGTGCTGTATACCAAGCGTTCGCCTTGGATGCTGGTCCGATCGATGGTAGAGGGGCAAGAAAACAAAAGGCACTGGAATTATTCCGTTGGTTGTGGAACGATCGCTTCCCTGAGTAGCAAAAGCACCAGGGAATTGTCCCGCAAGCCGGTTCAACACAGAACGGGCATGTGGTTGGAGGATCCAGAGGGAGCAACTGAACCAAAACGCAAATTGACGATCGAGTTGCAAGAGATTAGAAATATAGGTATGGTCAAGAGTAAGACGAAAAAGGAGCTGGTTCTCGATATCGATCAACTTACCCTGGAAGAGCTACAGGCTATTAACGAACTTCTGAAAAAACTGGCGGGCGATGACTCAATGAAAATTGAAGGAACCAAGCAAGGTAGTGTTGTCCTAGTATTGGGAGGTTCCGAAGCAGGTCTCGATCGCCTTGAGTATCTGGTAAAATCAGGACAGCTCACGGAGTTGTTGGGAATTCCGATTAAGGAGATCCGGGACGAGAAACCGGTAACATTGAGCCAGTGGTTTCGGGGGATCTTTGAAGCTGGTTGGCAGCAGGTGGAAGATTTGCTGACTCCACAGCAGTTAAGTGCAACTGTGTGGAGCGATCGCCTGGAACGTGCTAAACTGATTAACTGGAGGGCTGACTTACTCAGTCACGCTGTTGTTTTACTCGTCAACCTGAAGCGGGAGAGCGAAGATATTGTTACTGTCAGACTCAAGCTGTATCCCACCGGCGAGGACAGTTATTTACCAGAAAATCTCCAATTGCAGGTACTGGTTGATGCCGATGGCGAGGAGGAGGTTTTTGAAGAGGTTACGGCCAGAAGTGCCGATGAATGGATCCAATGTACGTTTGATGCCGAACCAGAAGATGAATTTACTGTTAGACTGGTATTGGGAGAGGCGATCGCCACAGAAAAATTGGCGGTATAGTTGACAAGATGTTGTCGGATGGGTTAAGGTAATGGAAGGTAGGATTCCGTTCTCTCGTTCCCTGACTCAGGCAGGGAACGCGCATCTAGAGGCTCAGCCTCCGGAGGAAATAAACGAGAGGCAGATATGGCAGAAGATGCATTGACTGTTAGACTGGTATGAGGAGAGGTGATGGTCACAGAAAAATTGGCGATCTAGTTGACAAGATGTTGTCGGATGCGTTAAGGTAAGAGAAGGAAAGAACGGTAGTAGGGTTGGTGAGGGGTTGGGTAAGGGGCCTCAACCCAACCGACGAGAGGGTCGTGAGACAAACCAACCGAGATAGAGAATATTATTGATAAGGGGGAAGGGGGAAGTTATGGCTAAGTTGGTTAACATATATAGATGTAATTTTGACGATGGGTTCTCGGTAAGAGCAGAAATAAAGGAAAAATATGACAGATAGCCAGTCTCCTCGGAACGGGCGATCGCCTCTGACAGGGGCAGATTACCAGCAGCGCCATACCTGCGGGAAAAAATCGGCAACTGGCAGAACATATATCAGAAGGTAGTCTCAAAAAATTTCGATCTAAAGCGACAGGCTTCTGTTACGAATTCTAGGGATGAAGAAAAGGCTAAGAAAAAGGCTGGTGATGATTGCAGGAAAGTGACGGCAGATTTGAAAAGTAGCTTGAATGGGTGGCTGGAAGAGCGGGAATTTCGTCCCATAGATTCGTTGTTGCGCAACCACTTAAAGGCAGATAAGGAAATTTGGGTGCTGCTGGAAACGGATAATCATTGGTTGCGAAAACTGCCTTGGCAGGAATGGACGCTAATCCGGGATTTTCCCCAGGCAGAAGTTGCCCTCAGTTCGCCTAAGTTTCAGAGAGTGAAGCAAGTAGCAGACTCCGAGTCAAAGAAGAAGACAAAAATTTTGGTAATTTGGGGATATTATAACGAAAATAAAGGAGAACCACAGGCAATTGAGGAACAAGCACGGGCAATTGAGGAACTGGCACAAAAGATAAATGCCGAGGTTACCTGGCTACACCAACCGTAACGAAGGGATTTAGATGAACCTATGGAAAAAAAAGTGGGATATTCTATTCTATGGAGGACATGGTGACACCTCGGATAAGGACCAGGTAGGTAAAATTAGAATTAACAAAGAAGATTGGCTAAAAGTATCGGATATCAAGAATCATCTCAAACGAGCGATAGATTATGGGTTGAAGTTGGCTATTTTTAATGCCTGCGATGGCTTGGGATTGGCATATCAGTTGGCGGATGGGGAAGATTTACATTTGCCCCAGGTGATTGTGAGGCGGGATTGGTTGCCAGTTCCTCTAGCGCCTCTATTTTTAAAGGGCGTTGCACAATTACGAGATGATGGGCATAGTTGCAGAAGTCTTAAACCTAGACTACAAGCCAGTTTCAGTTATGTGCAAAAAAGGGCATCATCCCCAAAATGTGCAACGCCTTTTAAAGTATTTTCTGGAAGAATTTACTCAGGGCAAGTCTTTGTATGCTGCGGTGAGGGAGGCGCGGGGGCGGTTACAGATTTCCGAGGATGAATATCCCGATGAATATCCCTGTGCCAGTTGGTTGCCCGTTATTTGCCAAAACCCGGCTGAAACTTCCCTGACTTGGCAGATGTTGGGAGGTATTCCTGCTTGTCCCTACCAGGGGTTGCGGGCTTTCGGGGAAGAACACGCACCTTTTTTCTTTGGGCGAGAGGCATTTACAGAATTGCTGGGACCAGCGGTGAGAAGAAAATCCCTAGTGGCAGTTATTGGGGCTTCCGGGAGTGGCAATTCTTCGGTGGTTTTTGCCGGTCTTATTCCTGGTTTGCGAGAGAGGGGAAATTGGCACGTTGTTTCTTTCCGTCCTGGCAAGCGTCCGTTTGAAAATTTGGCTGCGGCACTGCAACCACTCCTGGTTCCCAGTCTCAGGCTGGGAACGGCACCAGAGGCTCTGCCTCCAGATGAGGGGAGGGGAGGCTCTGCCTCGGGAGGTGCGTTCCCAGGTAGAACCTGGGAACGAGATGGAGGAGATGGTGAAGGAAATGGATGCAGGGGAACAACAGCTTTTCTTGGATTGTTTGCTGAAAGCGGTTAAGGGTGCTGCTTGCTTTACTCTCCTGATAACGTTGCGGGCTGATTTCTATGGATATGCCATGTCTTACCGTCCTTTTGCTGATGCGTTGCAGGGTGCTTGTCATAACCTGGGTCCGATGAAACGGGAGGAACTCTCCGATGCTATTGTTTTGCCTGCCTCAAGCTGAACGTGCAGCTTGAGGCGGGTTTGCAGGAACGCTTGATTAATGAATTGGATGTGGCAGGTAACAATTTACCTTTGCTGGCCTTTACTTTGGAACAACTGTGGTATAAACAGAAAAATGGTCTGCTGATTTATCGGGCTTATGATGAGATTGGCGGAGTAGAAGAGTCTCTGGGCAATCATGCGGAAAATGTTTATTTGCTGTTGAGTGAGCCCGATCGTGATCGGGCCCGGCGAGTATTCGTGCAGCTAATTCAGCCTGGTGAAGGGACGCAAGATACCCGCAGGTTGGCGACTCGCGCTGATGTGGGTGAAGAAAATTGGGATTTGGTGACGCGGTTGGCGTCACAAGAGGCGCGGTTGGTGGTGACCGATCGCAATCTTGTTTCTGGGGAAGAAACTGTGGAAATTGTCCACGAGGCGCTGATTGGCGGTTGGGAACGGTTGAAAAAGTGGATGGACGTTGAGTAATTTGGTCGTGAATTTATGGAATATCGCAGTAAAAGGATGTTGCAACTGAAACCTTATTCTCAACAAAACACGTCAGGAGCTTTTTCGTAAGCACAAAAGCATTAGTAAAGACTTCAATGAACTCAAACCCATTATTACTGGCGTGAACAATGTAGTCTGGGAGATGTTTGACGATAGTAGGTTCTCCGCTAATAAACTGAATTTTTTTACAGTTCATATTGGCTGCTTGAGTGATGATCTCCAGATACTTTTGAGGAGATAGAATGTTCTTTGTTTCTGGATTGGGGCCTGATTCAGCGTAACAATGTACGCATTCCATGTTACACAAAGAAGTTAACTCTAGCCAAATAAAATCTAGTTCTCCTTTAATCACAACATTTGGTAACTCTTTAATTGCAGTAACTGTCATTTTTGATCTCCGTAATTGCATTACAGTGCGTCTATAGCGGATTGCATTCGGATGAGGTACAGAAGAACCCGCTATCACTGGCAGTGCCAAGCAAGGGATGTATCTCAAGTGAAATCCAGAGCAGGTAGTCGCCGGTGAGCGACTGTAGGTTTGTACCTGGCGATCGACTGTAGGTCTGCACCTCAAGTGAAACTCGGAGCAGGTAGTCGCCGGTGAGCGACTGTAGGTTTGTACCTAGTGCTCGACTGTAGGTCTGCACCTCAAGTGAAACCCAGAGCAGGTAGTTGCCGGTGAGCGACTGTACATCTGTACCTCGTCGGAATGCCAACCGCTATATTTCTATCTTGCTAGCCGTGTCTACTTTTGGTGGATCATATTGAGATCACTTTTGAGATCACTTTTTTCAGGTTCCAGATGATCTATAATTGATCTAAATAAAGGAACAGATGATCTTCTGTACAAGGGAGCGCTATTTTGAGGTCGGTAAAATCGCCGAAAGCATTACTATACAAGGCTTTGGTGAATTAAAAAATTTCATGATAGCGGTTTTCACCCTAGTGAGGTACATCTCTGACAGGGCACTATTGGCACAAAAACGCTGAAGACCTATTGTTATGCACATCATCAGCTTGAAAAATGCTATAGTTATCAAAAAAGGTCAGTCTATCGCATCAAAACCTTGCTGAGCAAGGCTTACAGCATTAAACAGATTAAGCGAAGAAAGGCATGGCAAATACTCTCAAGTTATCTGAACAGGGGTTTGAACTGGTGGAGGCAGCGCGAAAAAGGAAGGGCTGGAATGCTCAAGAGGATAAATGGTTTTTAGAAGCTAAGGTTGGCCCAGGTACCTTGAAGCGCTTCAGAGCAAGGCAGCCAGTTCGGCGTGAGAATTTTATTAGTTTTTGCAAGGCAGTCGGAATCGAGAACTGGGAAGATGTTGCTGAAAATCCTCAACTAGCAGTAGGAGATATCAGACCAGACTTCTTCGCTTACCACAAGGCTTGGGTTGGTAGAGACTCTCTAGTAACTCAATTAAAAGAGAAGCTAGAAGACTCTTGTCGTATATTAATACTCCTCGGAATCACGGGAATTGGGAAAACAGCTCTGGGTGAAAAACTAGCACTCGATCTATCGGCTCTGTTCGGGGGGGATTGGAAAAACAGGTTTCGTAGAGTAAATTTCGATCACAAAATAGGAGATACTCCTAAATCTGAAGATTTTGTTGATGTCGCCAAGGGATGGTTAAAATCATGGGAATACAATCTTAATCTAGAAGATATTCAGCCAGAAAATTTACTGCAAATTTTGCTTAAACACCTAGATGAAAATATAGTTTTTATAGTAATAGATTCCCTTGAAGAGTTACTTACTGGTAATGAGAATGAGGGTTGGGGAGATTTTGTTGATAAATGGTGGGGTATTTTTTTTCGGGCTGTACTGTCTAGGGAATCTTTTTCAAGTCGAATAATAATTACGTCTCAGGATTTACCATCCAAAATACCTCATTCTCGCTACTCAAACTTTTATCATTGTGAAGTTATTTACGGATTAGAAAAGCCAGAACAGGAAGCATTGTTCAAAATAACCGGGTTTGAGATTGATGATGGATCTTCAGATTTACCCATATTAATGCGATGCGAATTGGAAGTGCTTACTTAGGGCATCCTCTTACTTTAAGGGTCATAATAGGAGAGATATAGGAGAGATATAGGAGAGATATAGGAGAGATATGGAAATCTTTTGATGGAAATGTAAATGCTTATTGGAATGAGGTTGGTAAAGTAGAAAAAGTAGAAAAAGTAGAAAAAGATGTAGCAGAAGCAAAAGAAAACCTTAAAATAGTTGGAGAGAGTGACAATTGGGAATTACACAAATTAACAATGGTTTTGCGTAAAGTTTGCAAAGAAACGATAGGAGAAGCTTTTAAACGCCTGAAGAAATATTCGCCAGATGGGTATATGCTAATTTGTTCTAGTTCAAAATATCGAATTCCATTCAATAAAGAAGGATTTATGATTTCGTTTATGTATCTGAAAAAGGCTTTTCTTAAGCAGGATTGTGATAGCAAACGTCAAGAAAAAACACTAAAGGATTTACAAGATCGTTACCTTGTTGAGGAGTCTATTGAAAACAACCATAAAGTTTTTGGACAGCACAATTTAATCCGTAGTGTAGCTTTGAAATGTAATAAGCAGTTAAAAGAAGAGTTAAAAAGCAAATACAATCTCAATTAATATAATATGGCAAACGATCGAAGTAAAAACTTTTTGAAAGTTTAAATATAAAGATAACCCCAGAAGAAATCTCCATAGATTCATATGAAGACTATGCTGCTGTTGAACTTAACAAAATACGCTCCACCTTCTGATGATAACTTAACAAAAGTAAACGGTTATTTGCTTTCTTTTGGCCATCTTATTGATGCAAAAGATTGGTCAAGAGCAAGGGATGTGATTAGGTTTAAGTTGAATGACGATAATCATGTAGAGTTATGCGATCAAATAGCGATTTGGGGAGAATATTCAAAGGCATTAAAATATTATGAAAAAATTCTTGGAAAGATTGATGCAGATACTGATGTTTTCTGCCTGAATGGTATGACCAATATTTACGGTAATCAAAATGAATTTGAGGAGGGAATTAAGTATGGCGAAAAAGCTTTAGAAAAAGCTAAAGAAATTGGTAATATTTATATGGCCGCACAGTTAGCATTTAACATTGCCTGGTGTTATAATTCTCGAAAAAAATATATCCAGGCTACCGCGTTATATAACGAATCTTTAGATTTTGCACGCATGTCAAATAATAAATTCGTTGAAGCTAGAGCTTTAGAGGGTTTGTCTACTGTCAACCTATATTTAAAAAATTACGATCGGGCTATTTATTATGGACATGCAAGTTTAAAATTAGCAGAAAGTTACGACAATCTTCTTGCAAAGACAAGTTCTTTTTTGATATTAGGTATTAGTTATCTATCTAAAAACAATTATGAACAAGCAATTCAATATACTCAGGAAGGAGTCAATCTAGCTTGCCAATCTAGTGCTCCATGTAATGAAGCATGGGGTTGTAATTTTGAAAAGATCTATTTCAAAATGGAAAAATATGAAGAAGCAGAAAAGTATTTGCAGGAAAGTTTGGATATTTTCAAAGAGCTTGGTAATTATCGTGGTCAAAGTGCTTGAAACTTTGTCTAAGGTATTCAGTGAGATTAGTGCCTACATTGAACAGAATAATCCAGTTGGGTTTCGTGCCTCAACCCAACCTACGAAAAAATTCATATTATCCCAGACTAGCTTAACAGACCATGTTTTTAGTCGGTTTTCAACCTACTTGAGCTATTAGCCGGCGCTATCCCCCGGGTAGTGCGACTATGATGTCTTGGGGGTAGTGCGATTAGCGCGTCCCCTGGAGGGGGGACATCAAGCTCCCGGGGGATAGCGTGGGTTTGCCGGGATAAAGGGACAGATGAAAGATCTCTCCAAACGCAATTAGCTAATATCTTAAGGCACTTCGATCGGGATCAGGGACTGTTCGGGAACCTGTTCGCGGAACAGTCCCTCGGAGGAAAGCACTAACACCAAGCGCAGGGGCCAATCTGGAGGTACGTGTAAATCTGCCCAGGGAACTGCTATTTCCAAACAATCCTGGAAAGCTACTTGGGCGCGGCTGGAAAGATTATACCATTGATAAAATTCCCTGGCCTCTTGAAACCAACAAGATTGCTCTCGCAAATCAATCCCGAGATGGTGATGGAACAGATAGTTCGCAGGGGCAACATCAGGCACGTCTATCAGAGGCATGGGACTGTTTGTCATCGGTCGATCGGGATAGAACCACAGCAAGTTCAACTGGTCGGGCAAATCTTTACTCGGTTGCACGCCACTCTTAAAATCTACCCGGAGATAAAAGTTGAGGTGATCGACTCCATACCAGAGGCGCTGGATAACAGAACTTCGATGCATGGTACCCCGCGCGCCGCCAATTTCCATCCGTCCCGCTTTATCCCACTCTTGTTCATCGACAATGCCATCGATAATGGGATGGATAAAGCTTTCCGGTTGATGGTCTCCTCTGACCTCGTGAAGTTCCACAGGACTCCTTAACTCTGAGGGAACGGGTTCGTTCAATGCCTCGTAGATAGCAATCAAATGTTCGCGAAAAAGTTGGTCAAAAATAGCATCCTGGTTGGAAGAATGACCTTCCCCAAACCACCAAAACCAGTCAGAACCTTCGGCGGCGTAGAGGGCCTCCCAAACTTCGGGATTATTTTCTGCCGTTGCCTCGGGATGCTTCGCTAAAACTTGCCTCGCTGCTGTCAGCAAGTCCCAGGCGCGGTTTTTCGCCTTGTCTCCGATCCAAGTAGTGAAGCTGCCATCTACCCAAGAACCGCTGTGTAACTTTTCCGCTGGGATGGTTTCTAGGGGTGGGAATTGCTCGATAAATTCCGATACAGTTACTAACTTCAGATCCTCGTGATGCGACAGGCGATCGTACAGGTTTTCTAAGAATAGCTTGCCATCTTGCTGATAGAATTCCCAGCAGTTTTCTCCATCTAAGGCAATGGTGACTAACCAGGGTTGTGTCAGTTCCCTGCCGCCATCACCCTGTCTGTGGATCAGACTGCGCCCGATCGCCTGCAAATGTCCCACTAAATCAGCAGCAGCTTCAGCCGGTTCCATCCCCGCATAGGTAAAGCCGATCAGATCGGACAAGCGGTGGTCTCGGAAGACGATCGCCAAATCTCCAAAAGGCGTCGGCAAGCGATAAGGTTGATAGAGGTACTCTGGTTCCAGGACATTTCCCGCCTCATCTCGATGAAAGAAATGGTGGAGAGTCCAACCCAAAACCGCTTCATCCGAACACAGCCACTTAAACCCTTGTTTCGCTACATCTGGTAAAATCGCCGGACTGACAGATTGTTCTGAAGGCCAAAGTCCGCGCGGTTCCCGTCCGAACCTGTCTTTATACATATCCCAGGCTTTTTGTAAATGCCTAGGAATATCTGAGGCCCATTGAAATCTTTCTGCGGGCAAAGTCATATTAGGCACCGCCACCCGACCCGCATTTGTATCCGCCAGTAAGGGTAAGATCGGATGAGTGTAAGGAGTTGTCATCACCTCCAACTGACCTGCATCTTGCATTTTCCGATGTTGGGGGACTATCCGACCTAATATTTCCCGCTGCTTAGAATATATCCGCTGTCGATCGCCCAAAGTAAAATCTTTACCCTGCTTTAACCAGCCAGCAATATCCGGGTCATCCCAGAACAGCGGGTCAAACCATGCCAGATTATGCCAAGCTAACAAATCATTGTAATCTGCTGCTTGCCAATTTTGCATACACCAAGTGCGTCCCTCTTCTTGGCGCTGATTATATAGTTGGGCGTAACGGGGATGAGGATCGATGAGAGTATGGTGATTGGCATCAAAGAAATGCTCAATGATATATTTTCGCTGTTTTTCATCCAGCTTTTCTGCGGGCATCAGGGCCAGGTCCAAGTAAGGATCGAAAGCTGTACCAGCTACATAATCATCAATTTGCATCATCAGCGAGGGCACCAAATTCACTGTCTGATGTAGTTTTGGGTAATTCTCCAGCAACAGCACCAAATCTAGATAATCTTTTGTACCATGTAAGCGCACCCAGGGTAAACGATAGCGATCGGCCACCCGGCTTTTGTAGAGGGGCTGATGCTGATGCCAGATAAAAGCGATATAAAGGGGATGAGACATAAGATAGTTCGCAGTTCGTAGTTCGTAGTTCGTAGTTCCTCACAGCGCTGCGTTTAAACGGGTGCATCTGGTATAAAGTCCGCGAACTCTATTGACCAATAACCCATATTAAAACATTAAAAACGTCAAAGGCAAAAGAAACAGAGCCGATTCTTTTGCCTTTGAACTACAGAAGCCGAGAATGGTTTTACCTTAAATTACAGCACTTGCTCCACTTCAGCAATCTCGGGGATGTACTCTCGCAGGCGGCGCTCAATTCCCATTTTCAGAGTCATAGTAGAGCTAGGACAAGAACCACAGGCACCTTGTAGCCGCAGTTTGACAACGGGACCGTCAATCTCTGTCAACTCTACATTACCGCCGTCAGCCATCAGATAAGGGCGCAGTTCATCCAGAACCGCTTCCACGTTCTCGGGTGTGAGTTCCAATGGGCCTTCTAATGGGGCTTCTAATGTTGCTTGAGACATAGTTACCTCTAATTACTTTATCCAATTCCGATTCGATCCTAGCTTATTCCCTAGAAATAGACTGTTAATTTCTAGACCTTAGCTGGTTGGTGAAGCTTCACGTTAGAGTAGTCAAACACCGTGGTTGTCAACTCACCTTGGCGATCAGTGCGGATCTGCTGATGTGTCATCAGGTAGTAATCGCCAATTTGGGAGTAGGTGTCTTCAAATTCCACTGACTGGATAGTATCACCTGTCTGGGAATTGCGGAAGACAGCATCATACCGAGTTGGCAAATAACCGGCACCCGTATCCAGGCACTCGTGAGTATCAATAACAAAGGTCATCTCACCCATTACCCGATAGACGTAGCAGATCGTGCGATCGCGAATTTTGTAATTCGACCCCATCGCCGCGCCGTCAACCATAATTTCTACAGCCCCCGTGCTGTCTGTTGCTCCAGTGGTAAAGATATTTTTCCCGTGGGCCTGCTCGAAAGGCGTGCGTTTGCGGTGGGTAATGACATCATTGAGCTGGTTCAATATCCCCTTTTGCACCTCTGGGTCAGGGATACCAGAGACCTCTACAGTCAGGTCGTGGTTGATGCCGATCTTGCCAGTGTAGACTTCGTCACCTTGCTGGACCTGGATATCGGCGCTGTAACCAGGGAAATTATCATCCCAGGTATAACGGTTTTCGTAAGCGGCGCGAAATAAGTCGCGAGCAGCTTGTGGTTCCCTCATCTCTTGCAGGATCTCCTTGGACTTCTATATTATTTATCAGCCATCGCGAAGTTAGCGAAGCTGAGCTGATTAACCTTATCCCACCCATAAACCTGGGCGCGAAAAGCCTTCCACTGTTCGTAGACTTGTTTAAAGGTAGCGTCTTTACTGGTATCTTCTTCATATAAGTCAAAAGAGGCCCGTTCGGCTGCTTGCAGAATTTCGCGAGAATAGGGCCGCAGCTGGGTGCCACCAGCAACCAAGCGTTTCAGGGCCGCACCGTTTTTGGCATCATACTTAGCTAGCATATTCATATTCGCCTCAAAGGCAGCGGTCTGAAAAATTTCCTGATACTCTTTGGGTAGCTTGGACCAAGCAGTTTTATTCACCTGCACTTCTAAGGTAGGACCTGGCTCCCACCAGCCCGGATAATAGTAAAACTTCGCCGCTTTATGTAAACCCAGCTTCTCGTCATCGTAGGGCCCAACCCACTCAGCAGCATCAAGAGCCCCTCTTTCCAGGGCCAGAAAAATCTCCCCTCCGGGCAGCACCTGAGCATTCACCCCCAAACTGGCCATCACCTTACCCCCTAGTCCGGGGATGCGCATTTTCAGTCCCTTCAGGTCTGCAACTGCTTGAATTTCCCGCTTAAACCAGCCTCCCATCTGGGTGCCGGTGTTACCAGCGGGAAAATTGATCGCATTGAAGTCAGCCATTATTTTCTGCATGGCCTCCAGTCCGCCGCCGTGGTACAGCCAGGCATTTTGCTGCTGGGCCGTCAGACCAAAGGGCACAGCAGTGCCAAAGGCCAGGGCATGATTTTTGCCAATATAATAATAGCTGGCCGTGTGACCGCATTCGACAGTCCCTTGTTGGACAGCATCGAGCACTTGTAATCCCGGCACGATCTCGCCACCAGCAAAGGGAGTAATGGTAAAGCGTCCGCCAGTCATGTCAGAGACCCGATCGCACACCGTTTGGGCCCCTCTGAAGATCGTATCGAGGGATTTAGGCCAGCTGGTTGCCATTCGCCATCTGAGATTGGGCAGATCGGAGCTAGCAGTCTCAACCGAAGGACCGCTACAAGCTCCTATTGGTGCTACCGTAGCAGCACCAAGGGCACCGTTGCGAAGAATTGTTCTGCGTTTCATAATGGTCAAGAGAAGCACGAATAATTAAACTACTAGCAGATTTTGTTATAGTAGCTACATTTAACTGGAAATACGATACTTCACTAGTTAGCGAGTTGTAGAATTACTGGCTAAAATGAGAACCTACCGGAGAAAAATATTTGCTGGTTAGTGCTTCTCTGGGGGAAAATGACGAGCGATTTGACCAATAGACAATTTCATGCTTAACGTTCTTGCTGCCCGGTGGGGTCGCCTCTCGGTAGTCACCACGGTTTTACTAGCCATGGGTATGAGTGCGGGGGCAGCTTTGGCGCAACTGCGGATATATAATCCCAAACCCCTGCCATTCAGCAATGAGATTACAGATACCCTCTCGGACAATGATATTCCCACTGGCCAGGGTGGGTTTGCCAGAGACTACACGGTGATCTTAAAGGAGGGAGACCAGATCACCATCGACCTGACTAGCGACCAGTTCGATACGATCGTCACGTTGCTGGATGCCAATGGCTCGACGGTGGCGGAAAATGATGATGGTCCCGACGGTAGCACCAACTCTCTGCTGTTTGCCCGGATCGTCGAATCTGGTAGCTATATTGTCCGAGTGCGAGCCTTTGGGGAAAAGCGGGGTGGCAACTTTAGCCTGAAACTGACCCGCCTCCGCCCAGTTCTCTAGTTCCTGGCACCGGCGCTCCGGTGCCGAAAAAAAATTTTTTGGTTAAATGGGAAAAAAGGGTTGTCAACTCAGATCGAGAGTGTTATATTAGGTAAAGCACGAAAAAAAGAGTGCGCCGGGATAGCTCAGTTGGTAGAGCAGAGGACTGAAAATCCTCGTGTCGGCGGTTCAAGTCCGCCTCCTGGCATGTTTATCGGACATCTTCGCCCACCAAGCTTTTCATCGGGCCTGCTCTCTCTACTACCGGTGGCTATCTGTGCGGAGAGGGGGCGATCGCCCGTTTCTCAACCTGCTGCTAAAACTTAATATTTTTCCACTCCCGTGCTTCGGCAAACAGTCTCAAATGTTTGACATTTTTAGTAGCAACAACAACGTATTGACCTGGATATTCTTCAGTGAGGAGTTTCCAGTGAGCAGAGATAATGATATCTGCATCAATATTTTTATTGTCTGCTGTCTGCATTCCTTGACTCCGCGCCTCAGCCCAAAGTTGAGCTGCTTCTTTCATTACTTTTTTAGTCAGGGGTAAAAAACAAATAATTTTTTGCAGCGTATCTAGCCTATCTATCCCGGCAACATTTGGCTTTGTCATTGATGCTAGAAGTAAACCTCTCCTGACTTCATAATCGCAAATATCTGAAGTTACTACAGATGCGCTTCTAGCAAGCAAACTCTCAAACCATTTTTGACATTCTTTTGCTTCTCCAGTATTTTGGGGCGACGCCACTAACCCCAGTATTCCCGTGTCTAATAAAACAATCATTATTCTGAGTAAATTTTATGCCCTGGCAGGCGCGTACTATCAACAATTTCCTTAAAATATTCAAAATAGATTTCTCTTTCCTTTGCTTCTTCTTCTGTGACTTCTTCTTCCAGCCATCCTCTTATTATGGCGATCGCCGCTTGATTTTTTTGCAATTGTTCCTCTGGAGTGCGTCCTTGATGTTTCACAAATGGGGTCAACTCATTGTCGAAGCGGTTGACTATCTCCCCTAATACATGAGATTTACTTTTCGATCGCATGTATTGCAAGAGCGATGCAGTACCTCCTTCGTAAGCAGCAGCCAGTTCGGCATTGAGGGGGTTTTCCTGGAGGTAAAGCAGTTGCAAGTTAGCCAGTTGGACCATTGCCTCTGGCAGGTTGGTTATTTTGTTTTCCGAGATGTCGAGCACTTGCAAGTTAACGAGTCGTCCGATCGCCTCTGGCAGGCTGGTTATTTTGTTTCCTCTGAGGTTAAGCACTCGCAAGTTAACCAGTAGTCCGATAGCTTCTGGCAGGTTAGTTATTTGGTTTTCTTTGAGTTCGAGCTTTTGCAAGTTAGGGAGTTGTCCGATCGCCTCTGGCACCTCGGTGAGACCTAACTTATTGAGGCCTAGTGCTATCCCCTCATCTCGCCGTACTTGTTCGATGCGCTGCTCTGCTGCCTCTATTGCCATCGCTTTTCCTCCTCACTACTCTTCTCAACCGGATGCCATACTTTCTGCTCTTTCGGGAATATCTATCTTCTACTATCCCATTTTAACTAACTCCCTCCGCCGCTGTCAAGGTATTAGGGTAAGTAGCCCTATCCGTTCCGCTGCCACCCCCATGATAGCATGGTGAGCGATCGCCCCATCCCCAGGTCGGCGATTTAACTGTACTCATCTTCATACTGAAATTGCGGATGTACCCAAAGAAATTCGCGGCGCTTGTTTTGCACCCGCACTAAGCCCCCAAAGCTTGGGTCTTCTTTCTTTAAAATTGCGTGTAGTTCGCGCAATATCGCCCCTTCCGCCCGCACTGCGCCATCGAGACCTTCCCATTCCGGTGCATCCTCAGACCCTTCCAGTAGTTTATCACTTCCTTCTATGGTAGCATCAAGAGTCTCTTGAGAGAGTTCCAGTTCTGCTTCTATGGCAGCATAAGCCGCTTCATCCAGAACCGCTTTAGTAGCAGCGCCTGCTACTAAAGCACTAAACTTAAGGTTGTTGTCATTATCTTGAGAAATGGCTTTGCCTTCACTAGCCACTTTCGTGGTAAATATAACTCATAGACCCCTTTCTTATTCCCTTCAGGATTTAAGGCCGGGAGTGGCAGACGGGAGTGTTCGCACCACAGGGTGAGTTTGTATTTGCGGCCCATCCATTTCGGGAAATCGAAAAATCCCGGCTCAAGGGGCTGGAAACTGAACAGTCGGGGACCGTCTTTCGCTTCATCCAAGAGTATCTGCTGGAACTGAGTAAATTGTAAATCAATTTGACTCAGTATTGCCTGCTGTTCCCTGCTGAATTGCGGTTGGTCCTCTTGGCTAGCGAGTTGGCGGATGTCTTGCAATTTTTCTGTCTGTTGGGAGTCGAGAGTGACTGGAGGGCTCCCTGAAGATGGCCCATTCCGTAATAAACTATCAATATTTACCCATCCATCGCATCCCAACAAGTCGCAAAGATATTCATTTTGACCTTTATTTTTGAATTTAATCAATCTTTCTACTTCAAACAGTCCGTACTCCTATACTCTAGCAAGGCCCGACCATTGTAATCATCATCCAGCAGCAGACCTCGTTTCCAATGTACGCTATCTTCGTAGTTTGCCCGACCGAGGGAATATTTATGCAGGCGCACGATTAATTAATAAAACAGTCCTTCGGCATTAGCGGAATTTCCGTTTTCATCGACAATACGACAAATTTGCTGCTTTTCTTCATGGCTTTTGAGTTTATGGCCCCAGTTTGCTTCTAGTTTCTCCCCGGGGCGCTTATCCGACACCAACTGCGCGATCGAGCTAGTCTCCCCGGGTTTTCCACTGGACGGATCTACCACGCGATAGGATAGGTCGAAGCGTTCCCTCAACTTCCGGAATATGGGGTGTAACTCTAAGGGATAGCGTTCCGTTTCCTCTCGATCGGGGGTTGTGCCACAACAGGTTCAGACGGCTAAAATCAACTAAACCCTGCCTTTCCAGGATTTCCTTATCGTCCAGGACGAAACTAATTGCTTTTGCCAACCAGTCCAGTTTGAGTATGACGATATTTTTCAGAAGAGGATCCTGATGATAATAAATGAGATTACCCAAGGTATGGGAGGAGCAGGAATAAGTCTGCTTCTTCCCGGTCCATCTCCTGTTCTGCGCACAGTTCGATTGGCAGAAACAGAATGGCCGAGGGTAAAGGGAGAATTATTAACCACTCTGGCAACTCATGATGAATGGAGCGCTGGGAAAGCAAAGATCGAAATTTTCCTCCATGAGGGGATGCTGGATGAGGCGATCGCAATTGTGGATAATTTCCGTTATTGCGATGACCGAATCATTCACTTGGGTGATGGAAGCTACCGCAGCCCACCGTCCTGATTGGGTGATCGAAAATGCCTGTAGTCGAGCCATATCTATTATGAACGAGAAAAAGGCAAAATATTACGATGAGGCCGTTGGCTGGTTGAAAAAGGCGAAGGCAGCCTATCTGGCATCGGGACGAACCAAAGAGTGGTCTACCTATTTAAGTGAGTTAAGGAAGAAACACGCTCGCCAGTACAAGCTGATGGGATTACTCTAAATGAACTAAATAGGTAATTTTGTGGGAGCATCTCTGCACTCAAATCCCCCAATTGGTATGATAATTCCCGCTCTAGGGGACGGGTGAATGGCAATTAGATAACCACAGGCAAAAATTATGGTCGCCGGTGAAAAAAAGCGCGAATTACACCAGTCCGAGTGAAGATTGGGCCCACAGCAGGTAAAAATTAGGCAAAAAGATAGATATAGAAGCCAAAAGCCAGAAGAGTTATGCTAAAAGGAAAAATCATTAAACCGCAATAGGCGATCAGGCTCGGTCGATGGCGGTGGTCCCGGCACCAGTCGAGACGAAGGGGATGATTCGGGAGCTATAACCCACTTTTAACCAACAGGGTCTAGTATGAGAAAGTGCATTGATACTGGTGGCAAACGCTGAGCGGACAGAAACATGAAAGCACCATTACCCGATCGCGAATCTCAGAGAATCGCACAGCTTTTGCAGTATGGGATTCTCAATCCAACAGCGGAAGTGGATTTTGAAGATTTCACCCGTTTAGCAGCCCTGACTTGTGGCACCCCCATGGCGGCCATCAGCATAGTATGGCGGTACGGGGTTAGGATTGACAATTTGCAAGGAGTTAGTAACTCTTTGGGGAGGGAAAATTGGCATCAAGTCTCAGCTAAATCAAGGGTCGGAATTTTGGTTGACATTGCCTTGCTCTAAACAAACCACCTCGCGGAATGCGGTGCCAGATGTGAGCTATCTGACCGATCGGCGGCTGTTAGTGGTGGATGATAATGCTACTAATCGCAAGGTCGTGCATTATCAAGTGGCTCCTTGGGATGGTATGCGATGAGGCGGAAAATGCAACTGTTGCTTATGAAATGCTAGAGCAGGCTGCCGAGGAAAATCACCCTTACGATCTGGCTCTGATCGATATGCAAATGCCAGAAACTGATGGCATGACTCTCGGAGAACAGATTAAGGCGAATTCAAATCTAGCAGGGGTGCCTTTGGTGATGTTCACTTCCACGGAGCGACGAGACAAAGTGCGGCACGCGCTCGATATCGGCTTTGCGGCTTATCTAGTCAAACCGATCAAAGCCTCCCGCTTGTTTGATACGTCCGATCGCCAATCATTTTCGCGATACATATTTATTTTTTTTCAGCGGTTTCCACAAAAATAGAATGCAATGAGTACCGGTCTTCACATCTTATGAATTGGTTTACTCTCTTTAATAGTGAGTTGAAGCTGTGATGCTTCAAATTGCATAATGCAAAATGATCATCAGCTCTGAAATTATTATGGGTAAAGGGTTGCCACGATTTTACCCTTATACCCAGTGCCCGTAGCGCTAGCCCAAATATGCAGTGAGCGATGCGCGACAGCTTATCAACCTGAAAAACGCTGTAATCCTTGTTTTCTTTTCGGTTAACACTCTCAAAATCTGGACTTCATCAAGTCTACAACTGCTATAATATTAAATTATGCTTGCTAAATAGAATGTTAAAAACAAGGGAGCTTTCATAATAGCTTCCAAGAGGTAATTTAACTAACTGCCTACTCTTGTCTTCGGTGATTAAATAAGTTTCATATCCTAATGAATTCATGAATTCTCTCAGTTCTGTTTCATTCGTGCCCATTTGTCGCAATCCAAATCTGTTAATCTCGCAAATAATCTAGCCCACATCATACTTTGAAATTGTATTTACTGCTCCCTTTATCACATCAAGCTCTGCTCCTTCAGTATCAATTTTCATCATTTTTATCTGACCGATATTTTCTTGCTGGTTGAGAATATCATCAACTGTATATAGTTGAGAATTCTGCATTATTTGCTTCTCCCTACTTTTTTTATTGAATGCATGTTTCCCTACATCCCACAAAGCATGACCGCCATCATTATCTTGATTGTAAAATATTTGTGTTTGCTTCGTTTCCGAACCAATAGCCAGATTAAATACACTGACACTGTTGTTTAAGTTATTAAGACTAATATGTTCTAACCTAAGTTGCTACCTATAGAACCTCAACTCCTTGCAAAGCGCCAAAATCAGCCAAAATCAGCCAAAATTACCTTGTGATTTACCCCAAAACAGCATTTTGGCGAATAAATTTACCAAAATGGCTGTCTGGGAGGTCGCAATTTTTATAGGTAGCAACTTGAGTTATGTTCTAATATTTTTTTATAATTTTCTATTTCTGGCTCAAAAGCAAAAACTTTACCTGCGCTACCCACTATTCTTGCAGCTATAACTGAATAATATCCAATATGAGCGCCTATATCTACAAACACGTCACCTTTTTGTAGATATCTGCGAATTAATCTAAAGGTTGATTGCTCATATACTTCACCTTTTTCTGCCGAGTCAAGCATCATTTTTTGAGTCATTTTATTAGAGTCTAGGAATAGCTTTATTTCTTGATTTTTTTGTCTAATAGAGTTGTCTTCCCACCATTCTAAGATGATAACTTTTTTATGATTATTTTCTGGATTTTTCATTATATTTTTCCCTCTAAATCATTGCCCAATATCTGTTCACCAGTAATCACATTTACCTTAATTTTTATATCTTTGGCAACCCAATAGCTCTGTTCGAGGCTCCTTTGCTGTAAGTCGGAGTGGTTATGTCACTTTACCTGTTTCTGATCTAGACTACATCAAATTATATCGGTATTCCGCAAGATAGTCCTATACCCGCGCACCAGCACGTTCCGCCACAAAATTCAGCGCATTCCGACAAGCGTTGTACTCTTGGTTTGTGGTCGGCAACTCATCACCGGTCTTGAAACTCAGCGATCGCAGCACCGCATTGACACCGGTGGTGGCATTGGAGACAAAGGCCAACTCAGTCTCGTCAGCACCGACAAACGCCCCTAACTGACAGCGAGCATCATCCAGCAGCGGTTCCAAATCCCGAACAAAAAAGCCTACAGGATTGCGCTCCAACTGAGATCGCCAATATTGCTGCCGTTCTAGTACCGGTAGCGGACAGGCCCCAAAAGATCCATGATTGAGATAGGCCAATGTTGGATCGAGGTACCAGAACTCCCTCCAATCAGTTTCCTGATACATAAGTACATAGATAAAATTATTTTGATATTTTTCCCAGCCGTCAATTCCAGAGAAGTTAAATCCCTGAAAGCCTTATGAGATATGGCTTGATCGCCCTAATCACCCTGCCCGTTCGCGCTTTTCCACAAATCTAAAAATCATTTTGCACAACTCCTTATCTGTTTAAACTCCCCAGGCTGGATTCGAACCAGCGACCAATCGGTTACACTTATCCCCACGTTTCCGCAGGGGGCGGACTATCTCATCATCCTGATGGGATGTCGGGCGCTTGTGGGATTTATTGGACAGGCTCCTCATCCCTAGTCTCTGCACCTTTCTGGCTACCTGTGGAAACCACCGCCTTTCGCCAGACTTGGCTCAGGATTACCGGCATCCTAAATGCTACGGCTTCCCTGAATTCACCCGATTTTCCACTATTCGTTACCGAATAGCGCTGCTAAGTCATCGATGCAGCACTTGCATCTGTTCCAAACAGCCGATCGCTCTACCGCTGAGCTACTGAGGATTGACATTTACTAATGTAGCAAGACTCGATCTGATTTGTCAACCCTTTTGGAAAAAAAATTTTTTTTTCCTATTTCAGACCCATCCGCAACTGGGCGAGACGCGCTTGAGTGCTGGGGTCTAGGGATTTTACCATAAATCTGCTAGATGATTTTTTGGCTGGTAACTGGTGCCGGCCCACCTTACTGGTCATTGATGCCACCTCCGAGGCCAACTGAGTTGCGGAAATGCATTCTGCCCCATATCCCACCACCGTCACTTGCTGAACTTGGTCTGAGGTGACCGCGATTATTCGCTGCCGGTACTTCCGCACATCGTCGCGAAACTTGGCACAGGTTATCTCTATATAAGAATCTGCTGTTTAGCCAAACTCAGTGTAATGGACCGATAAGTTTTCCGTCACCACCTCGCGAGTCTTGGGGGTGTAATGAGCATCAAACACCAGGATAATCTCAAAACCCTGCCAGGCACTGTAATTAGTTAACACCTCAACCAGCTGCTCGCGCGCCGCCTGTAGACCGTGGCGCGCGAGGGTCTTTTGCAGCGAAGTCCATGCTCCGATCACGTTGTAGCCGTCCACCAGCACAACTGCTTTTGGTAATGCCCGTCCCATTGCTTTACATACTTATGGTTTAAATTCCTTTATATTTATTATTGCATTTTTTGTAGCGTTTTGTTAATTACTCTTGACAAATTAGCCTACATTTACTTGTCAGTGGTCAGTTGTTAGTTGTCATATCTTCTCCGGGTAATTGCCCACACTTCCCGATCCCCCCAGGGTAAGCGCAAGAATCATGCTTGGGGCATCTATTATCAACTATCATGATAATGATTGCCTTCTTCTTGCTAATCTGGATCGCACATCGCGAGGACATCTCCACCTAATTTCAAGCACTGGTAACCGATCGCCTACACCTTACGCTGATACTAGATTGCGTCCAAAGTTGGTTAGGGTTCCACCACCCCCTCTATCTCTGGCATTACCCAGTCACACAAGATCGAGGCTGGATGAATAGAGTAGGCCATTTGCAGTCCTTCTTTTCGGCGAACTAGCTCAAATCCCAAGTTTAGCAGCACCCTATCAATCGTTTTGAAGTTAATAAATCGCCACTTTACTTTAGTCCCCACAATATTATCTTACCACTCCCTTGCCGCTGCTAGCAACTGTAATTATCTTTTTGTTGGCATTGCGTTTTTGCTCTTTGGACGGCCACTGGAAATGGGGATATAAGGGCGATCGCCATTGTTTTCGGTAATACCGTAATTGTGCCAATACTTCATCAGGTATATTGATTGTTTTTGCCAGACCAAAATATTTTTCCAGTAAGTGCAAAATCCCGAGCGCCCGTTGCATCGGCACTGGGTTACTCATCACTTTTATCGTCGAACCACTTTCTGCGCCTTTGATAAGTTTTTTTTCTGTCTTCATAAGATTCTGGATAATCCCAAGTAATATTTCCGATGGGGATCACTTTGCGGACATCCAAATCCGATATTCCTCCTACCGCCGCGCCCCATCCCGCCAACTCCGCATGATGGGATTTACATAGAATCAGTCCCGTACCCTGGCGAGGCCCTATTCTCAGCATCTGTCCCGACTGGAACTGGAGCAACACTGGATTTTTTAATTGGATCTTGTTCATGGTTAATTTTTGATTTTTATTTTTTTTTTAAACAGGTTTTGCCTGGTCACGTCTTTCGCCATCAACCAGGAAATCTGCCCCGTTTTTTCTGATTACACCCCTTACTTACTCATTTTATCTTGCTCTGAGAGGAGAATCATCCCTATTTCTACGCAATATCTTCACTTCTTAACAATTTTTAACTCCAATTCCCGAACAAACTTTCCGTGGCCCGCTTCGGCCTCTGTTGCCGCCAACTGGCTTCGATAAAAATACTTCCCAAAAAAATCTTTGTCAAGATTCCCCGAAATGATAAAATAAAAAGCTAATTGATTTAGGTATAAATTGGTAATACTGGCAGTGAACACACCTACCCACGCCATTGTCAATCTTAGCCTTCTCGGCAAACTGCCGCTGTCGCAGTTTAATCTACCGATTGTTATCGGCGGAATTATACCTGACCTACCCATATTTGTTTTTTACTTCTGGGCCAAATTTGTCGGGAAATTACCAGAAAGTCAAATCTGGTCGAAGGCCTACTACCAACCGCTGTGCCAAAATGCAGTAGCTCTATTTCATTCCATTCCCCTGGCTGTCATGGGATGGATAATTGGCTACTATGGGGGTTGGCAGACTATGCAAATCCTGTGCCTGAGTTTAATACTACATTCCCTACTCGACTTGCCAGTACATAACTCGGACGCCCACCGGCACTTTTTCCCCTTCAGCAATTATCGCTTCATCAGTCCCCTCTCCTACTGGGACCGAGAGCATTATGGGAGCATAGTCGCCCTGATAGAATTATTGCTAGTTATAATTGCCACCTGCAATTGCTTCAGCTTTGTCCAGTCGGTGGTGGGGAAAGGACTAATGCTGGCAGTAAACCTATTTTACTTAATAGGCTATATCTATTTTTACGCCCGTTCCGGCCCGTTCAAGAGCGGCGAATATTAAAGCAACACCATTCTTGGCGACGCCAGAGAGCTGCTACAATCCAGCCATGTTGCTCCAGCGTATCTGCCACAGGTTTAACTTGCTCTAACAGGACGCCACTAATAATGCCCCAAGTAGTAGGTTTGACTAGAGCCTCTAACTGGGGTACGATGTCAATAATCACTTCTGCGAGGATATTGCAGGTAATCCCATCCACTGGACCGGATGTAATTTCCAGCAGGCGCGAGATCCCACCGCGCTTGACATCGAGTAACTCATGACCCATCTGATTGAGATGACCATTGCTGCGAGTCGCGCGCACTGCCATAGGGTCAATATCAACAGCATAGACCTTACTGGCGCCCAAGAGAATAGCGCCAATGGAGAGAATGCCCGAACCGCAGCCAATATCTGCCACTATCCTAGAATCTCCGGTCTCATCTAAACCCAGACGCATTTCTAAAGCTTCTAGACATAGCTGAGTTGTCTCATGACCGCCCGTACCAAAAGCCACTCCTGGGTCCAAGCGCAATATCAACCGGTCCGATTCTCCTGGCACGGGCAACCAGGCCGGGTAGATTAAAAAGCGATCGCCAATTTTCAGAGGATGCCAATATTGCTTCCAGCTACTAGCCCAGTCTTCCTCATCGATCAGATGCCACTGCAGTGCTGGCATTGTACCCGAAACCATCTGGGCATCCTGTTGCTGCCAAAGAGACAGAGCCGCCAAGTCTAGCAGTTGAGCATCTTCTTGAGGCAAATAAGCTTTCACTAGAGTAGCATTGCCTTTGATTTCACTGCTTGTCCCTTTACAGCCAAACTTTTCCAGACGCCAGAAGATTAAATCTTCCCAAACTGGTTCACAGAAAATCTGAATTTCCCACCAATGATTTGCCAAAA
This sequence comes from uncultured Hormoscilla sp., assembly GCA_963921275.4. GTDB lineage: Bacteria > Cyanobacteriota > Cyanobacteriia > Cyanobacteriales > Desertifilaceae > Hormoscilla. The sequence goes on from OZ001293.3 coordinate 2,861,773, forward strand.
TCGCGCCAAGCCCTCATCCACCACATAAGAGTCAATCTTATCCCATTTTCGATGCACTCTCCAGAGATTGCCGCACGGAAGGCGGTTGTTGTGTCTCTTGGGAGCGCTACCGCACAAAAGGGGAGACACAGCTCGGTAGTTGCTAGCATTTATCGGAGATGGTATCAATCGAGCGAGCAATTACGATCGTATTTGTCGTATTCGATCGAGAATTCTACCATCGTTTCAGATTAAAGAGTTACCGTGTAGGCATCACGAATTCCTGGCACCTTTGAGATCTCATCCAAAATTCCTTCTGGTAGGGGGTCATCGAGGCTCAACACCATCACCGCATCACCGCGCACAATTTGGCGACCGACCTGCATACTAGCGATATTGACATTAAAACTGCCCAGCAGGGAACCGATCTTACCAATCAGCCCAGGCATATCCCGGTGGCGGGTGAACAGCATATAGTTACTGGGAGGAACATTGATCGGGAAACCATCCACATTTGTGATGCGAATTTCACCATCTCCCAACAAAGCCCCCGTGACCGTATGATCTCCCAAAGAACCTTTAGCTTCCAGATGCAAGGAGCCAGTGTAATCCTTTTTGGAGGGATCTCGGGTTTCAATCACGTGAATTCCTCGTTCCTGGGCTTCAATGCTAGCATTGACATAATTAACCCGCTCTCGCAAAGCTTGAGACAGCAGACCCTTCAAGGCCGCTACCACCACTGGCTGACTTTGATTAGTTGCCAATTCTCCTTGCAGGCGCACATCCAGGAAATCAACCCTACCTCCGGCCAATTGGCCTACTAGCTTACCGAGGGTTTCCGCCAATTGCAAGTATGGTCTGAGCTGTTCGAGGGCATCGGGGTGCAGTCCGGGAATATTTACTGCCGATCGGGCGGGTAGGCCCAGCAGCAGATCTCGAATTTGCTCGGCTACATCCACGGCCACATTCTGTTGAGCTTCAGTGGTGGATGCTCCCAGGTGGGGAGTGAGGACAACTCCTTTATCAATGTCGCGCAAGGGCGAGTCACCCAAAGGTTCCGTTTCATAAACATCTAGGGCAGCACCAGCAATTTTACCTGACTGAAGCGCCTCTGCCAGGGCCGCCTCATCGATTATACCACCCCGAGCACAGTTAATAATCCGAGCCGTTGGCTTCATTTTCGCCATTGCTGCGGCATCGATCAGGTGAGTCGTTTCTGGGGTTTTGGGGATATGGAGGGTAATGTAGTCCGCTTCTTGTAGCAGCACATCCATTTCTACCAGACGGCAGCCTAGCTGATCGGCTCGTTCTCTAGATATAAACGGATCGTAAGCCAACAGTTTCATACCCATGGCCTTGGCTGCGGTGGCCACATGGGAGCCAATTTTGCCCAAGCCAACTACGCCTAGAATTTTCTTATATACCTCAGTACCGATAAAGCTTTTACGGTCCCATTGACCGTTTTTGAGGGATTGGTTAGCCTGGGGAACGTGGCGCGAGAGAGACAGCATCAGGGCCAGGGCATGTTCGGCGGCAGCTATAGTATTGCCTTCCGGGGAGTTGACGACTACAATTCCTTTACGGGTAGCAGCTGGGACATCCACATTATCCACGCCTACACCGGCTCTGCCAATGATTTTCAGCTGTTCTCCAGCTTCGATCATCTCCTGGGTGACGCAAGTCCCCGATCGGATCATCAGAGCGTCGTAGTCGGGGATAATTTTGACTAATTCCGCCGGTGGCAGACCGGTTTTAATGTCTACCTGGGCAACTTGGGAGAGGATATCGATTCCAGCTTGGTCAATGGAGTCAGAGACTAGAACTTTAGGCATGGTCTGGTTTTCGTTCTGGTAATGGGGATACTTTACTATTTTTAGACCCTGCCGATGTCTCCCGGGAGCGCTAACCGCACTACCCGGGAGACATAGCACGGTAATTGTGCAGATATGGGGCAGGCAGGGGTCGCAACAGTAGGATATTCTAGCGCTAAAGTGGTCAAGAGGATACCACTAGATTTTTTAGCTTTCGACTTCGTTTCGTCAATTGTGCAATCTCAATAATGAATTATCTCATTGCAGTGTTAAGCGATCGCCTGCAGGCAGAAGCGGCCTACTCGGCTTTAGAAAAGGAGGGTTTCCCCCTGTCTCAAGTTACGCTCCTGGGGAGGGGGTACAAGAGTGCCGATGAGTTTGGTCTGATTGACCCCAATCTACAAGCCGTGAAGCGAGCGAGACTGATGTCATACTGGCTAGTCCCCTTTGGCTTTTTCGCTGGGGCTACATTCAGTCTCATCACTGGCTTAAATACCTTTGCCTGGGCGGGTGAATTCGGCAATCATGTCATTGGGGGCTTGTTAGGTGCTGGATCTGGGGCTCTGGGTGCTGCTGTTGTCGGTGGCGGGGTGAGCTTAATTACTGGTGGCGATGCTTTACCCTACCGCGATCGCCTGAATGCTGGCAAGTACCTGATTGTGGTCCAGGGGGCTGCAAGTCTTACCCGCAAGGCGACAAGCATCCTGCGCCAGTTTGAACCGGAGAACATTCAGGACTATGTGGATCTTGAGAGTTGACTGGTCGCGTAGGACCGCTCGTTTGCCTGTCAGTGGTTAGTGGTTAGTGGTTAGTGGTTAGTGGTAAACTGACAACCGACAACTGACAATTAACAACTAACAACCGACAACTGACAACTAACAACTAACAACTGACATGGTATATGCTATAATTACCAGCAATTTAGTAGGATAAAAGCTCATGAGTACAGATAGACTAGACCGGATTGAAGCCATTTTAGAACAGATGGCAGTTCAACGAGAAGCAGATCGCCAGGAGATGAGAGCACAACGAGAAGCAGATCGGCGGGAAATGGCAGAGTTAAGATCGACGGTCACATCCCTGGTGCAGACAGTTGAGTTACATCAGCGTTACCACGAGACAAGTCAGCGCAACTTTGAAAAAATTATGATCGAGATCAGAGAAATAAAAGCTGAGATCAGAGAAATTCAAGCTGAGATCAGAGAAATTCAAGCTCTGATCTCAAATATGCAAGCTGAGATCAGAGGTTTGCAGGTGGAGAACCGTCGGATTTTAGAGCGAGTGTTTGGTCCTGACTTCGATGTCTAAACAGATAGATAGGGTGGGATGCAGATGTGGTAGTGAATGAGAAAAGATGTTACCAAGGGAAGAACAGCTCAAAACTGTAGAAAATTGGGAAGGGGTGGCGCGATCGATGTCCAACTGAAAAAAATTGATAAGGGACAAGGCACATAGGATCTAGTAGAATAATTAGCAAGAAATTAGGAGAAAAGCTCATGAGTACAGACAGACTAGACAGGATTGAAGCCATTCTCGAACAGATGGCAGTTCAACGAGAAGCAGATCGGCAGGAGATGAGAGCACAACGAGAAGCAGATCGGCAGGAGATGAGAGCACAACGAGAAGCAGATCGGCGCGAAATGGCAGAGTTAAGATCGACGGTCACATCCCTGGTGCAGACAGTTGAGTTACATCAGCGTTACCACGAGACAAGTCAGCGTAACTTTGAACAAATAATGATCGAGATCAGAGAAATACAAGCTGAGATCAGAGAAATACAAGCTCAGATTTCAAACATGCAAGCTGAGATCAGAGGTTTGCAGGTGGAGAACCGTCGGATTTTAGAGCGAGTGTTTGGTCCTGACTTCGATGTCTAAACAGATATATAGGGTGGGATGCAGATGTTGTAGTGAATAAAAATAGATGTTACCAAGGGAAGAACTGCTAAAAGCTGTAGAAAATCGAGAAGCGGTGGCGCGATCGATCGATTTGGCGGACCAGGCGATTAAAACCTGGGAGGTGGTGCTGACGGATTTTCTGAAACCACCGGTATTGGCTGAGTCCCAGCAGGTGTTGGGACAGTTAACGGAGGTGCAGCTAGTAGCTTGGGGTGGCTATCCGCAAGCGGAACGGAAAAGATTGGCGATCGCCCGAGAAGAAATTCCTTTAGACTCTACTAACATTGAGGTGATAGCTTTAGAGATTGCGGGCAATTTCCTGTTTGATACGGCCAGTCATCGGGATTTTCTGGGTGCGATGCTGGGAATGGGGATTGTGCGGGAAAAAACTGGCGATATTATTGTGCTGGGGGAACGGGGGGCACAGGCGATCGTGGTGCCGGAGATGGTAGGGTTTCTGGAGATGCATTTGATTAAGGTGCGATCGGTGCCAGTGACAACTAGACGCATTGAGTTGAACGAACTGAGGATTAGAGAACCGAAGCAGAAGCAGTTAACTACGGTAGAGGCGTCTCTGCGGTTGGATGCGATCGCCTCAGCAGGGTTTGGCATGTCCCGCAGCAAAATGGTAGATATGATTAATGCTGGAGACGTGCGAGTCAACTGGAAGGAAGTCACCAGCAGTTCTTATCAGGTCAAACCCGGAGATTTAATCGCCATTCGCGGTAAAGGACGCCTGGAAGTGGGCGAAGTTAGCGTCACCAAAAAGCAACGCTATAGTCTCGGACTGACGCGCTTTATGTAAGTTGCGAATGGCTAATTGCTAATTGCCTATTAAAAACTGACAACTGACAATTAATCATTAATAAAGGACAAAGCTTTTCCTATTATACAGTTAAGTCGGGTGCATCTCAATATTAGTAGGAACTGCCATATCACCAGATGCGCAGGCACTGTCCGCTCTTTCTGAGAGGCCCTCCCATGGCTAGCGCCCCCAGCGTAGCGCCATCGGATGCCTGAAGCATCATCCAGCGCATGTTCCAGGCATCGTGGTCATCGGGTTTGATTTCTATCGTTTTGTCATAGGATGCGAGCGTCCCTTTGTTTTGCCCGGTCTCGCGCTCGCATGGCTTCTATCACCTCTTCCATCTTCTCGCAGTTCGTCTTGTAGGACTCCAAACGAAATAACAGAGAACTGGCTTTGATTTCTATCGCTTTGTCATAGGATGCGATCGCCTCATCATACCTTGACAACTGATACAGCGCATTGCCACGGTTGTTCCAGGCGTTCCAGGCATGGTATAAATCTGGTTTGATTTCTATCGCTTTGTCATAGGATGCGATCGCCTCATCATACCTTGACAACTGATACAGCGCATTGCCACGGTGGTACCAGGCATAGTGGTCATCTGGTTTGATTTCTATCGCTTTGTCAAAGAATGCGATCGCCTCATCATACCTTGACAACTGATACAGCGCATTGCCTCGGCGGATGTACCAGGCATCGTGGTCATCTCGTTTGATTTCTATCGCTTTGTCATAGGATGAGATCGCCTTATCATGCCTTGACAACTTCCCCAGCACCTTGCTACGGTTGTTCCAGGCTTCGTGGAGATCTGGTTTGATTTCTATGGCTTTGTCATAGGATGCGAGCGCCTCATCATGCCTTGACAACTTCCTCAGCGCAATGCCACGGTTGTTCCAGGCTGAGTGGAAATCTGGTTTGATTTCTATCGCTTTGTCAAAGGATGCGAGCGCCTCATCATGCCTTGACAAGTTCTCCAGCGCATTGCCATGGTTGTACCAGGCTTCGTAGTCATCTGGTTTGATTTTTATCGCTTTGTCATAGGATGCGATCGCCTCTTCATACCTTGACAACTCATCCAGCGCAATGCCCCGGTTGTTCCAGGCATCGTAGTCATCTGGTTTGATTTTTATCGCTTTGTCATAGGATGCGATCGCCTCTTCATACCTTGACAACTGAAGCAGCGCATAGCTCCGGTGCCACCAGGCTGAGTGGAAATCTGGTTTGATTTCTACCGCTTTGTCATAGGATGCGAACGCCTCATCATACCTTGACAACTCATCCAGCGCCTTGCCACGGTTGTACCAGGCATTGCCCCAGATGTACCAGGCTTCGTCGTAATCAGGTTTGAATTCTTCCTTAATATCAGGTTTTATTTCTTCCTCAAGCGTATCATAATACCTTGACACCCTCGCCCCATACTGCCTCCGCTGCTCCTGCTGCCTCCGCTGCTCCCGCTGCTCCCGGACCCGGGCGTTCCAGGCTTTGCGGTCACGTCGCCAGGCTTCGTAGTCATCTGGTTTGATTTCTATCGCTTTGTCATAGGATGCGATCGCCTCATCATACCTTGACAACTGATACAGCGCCTTGCCCCGGTTGTTTCAGGCTTCGTAGTCATCTGGTTTGATTTCTATCGCTTTGTCATAGGATGCGATCGCCTCATCATACCTTGACAACTCATCCAGCGCCTTGCCCCGGTGCCACCAGGCTGAGTGGAAATCTGGTTTGATTTCTATCGCTTTGTCATAGGATGCGATCGCCTCATCATACCTTGACAACTGATACAGCGCCTTGCCCCGGTTGTTCCAGGCTTCGTAGTCATCTGGTTTGATTTCTATCGCTTTGTCATAGGATGCGATCGCCTCATCATACCTTGACAACTCATCCAGCGCCTTGCCCCGGTGCCACCAGGCTGAGTGGAAATCTGGTTTGATTTCTATCGCTTTGTCATAGGATGCGATCGCCTCTTCATACCTTGACAACTGATACAGCGCCTTGCCCCGACGCCACCAAGCTGATTGGTCATCTGGTTTGATTTCTATCGCTTTGTCAAAGGATGCGAACGTCTCATCATACCTTGACAAGTTCTCCAGTGCATTACCCCGGTTATACCAGGATGGGTGGTCATCTGGTTTGATTTCTATCGCTTTGTCATAAGATCCGATCGCCTCTTCATGCCTTGACAACTTCCCCAGCGCATAGCCCCGGCGCCACCAGGCTGGGTGGTCATCTGGTTTGATTTCTATCGCTTTGTCATAGGATCCGATCGCCTCATCATACCTTAACAACTTCTCCAGCGCATTGCCACTGTGCCACCAGGCTGAGTGGTCATCTCGTTTGATTTTTATCGCTTTGTCATGGGATGCGAACGCCTCATTATACCTTGACAACTTCTCCATCGCCTTGCCCCGGTTGTCCAGGCATCGTAGTCATCTGGTTTGATTTCTATCGCTTTGTCAAAGGATGCGATCGCCTCATCATACCTTGACAACTGATACAGCGCCTTGCCACGGTGCCACCAGGCTGAGTGGTCATCTGGTTTGATTTCTATCGCTTCGTCAAAGGATTCGATCGCCTCATCATACCTTGACAACTGATACAGCGCATAGCCCCGGTGCCACCAGGCTGAGTGGTCATCTGGTTTGATTTCTACCGCTTTGTCAGAGGATGCGAACGCCTCATCATACCTTGACAACTGATACAGCGCATAGCCCCGGTGCCACCAGGCTGAGTGGTCATCTGGTTTGATTTCTACCGCTTTGTCAAAGGATGCGAGCGCCTCATCATACCTTGACAACTGAAGCAGCGCATTGCCCCGGTTGTACCAGGCATCGTAGTTATCTCGTTTGATTTTTATCGCTCTGTCATAGGATGCGATCGCCTCATCATACCTTGACAACTGATACAGCGCCTTGCCCCGGTTGTTCCAGGCTTCGTAGTCATCTGGTTTGATTTTTATCGCTTTGTCATAGGATGCGATCGCCTTATTATACCTTGACAACTGAAGCAGCGCATAGCTCCGGTGCCACCAGGCTGAGTGGAAATCTGGTTTGATTTCTACCGCTTTGTCATAGGATGTGAACGCCTCATCATACCTTGACAACTCATCCAGCGCCTTGCCACGGTTGTACCAGGCATTGCCCCAGATGTACCAGGCTTCGTCGTAATCAGGTTTGAATTCTTCCTTATCAGGTTTGATTTCTTCCTTAAACGTATCATACCTTGACACCCTCGCCCCATACTGCGTCCACTGCTCCCGCTGCCTCCGCTGCTCCCGCTGCTCCCGGACCCGGGCGTTCCAGGCTTTGCGGTCACGTCGCCAGGCTTCGTAGTCATCTGGTTTGATTTCTATCGCTTTGTCATAGGATGCGATCGCCTCATCATACCTTGACAACTGATACAGCGCCTTGCCCCGGTTGTTCCAGGCTTCGTAGTCATCTGGTTTGATTTCTATCGCTTTGTCATAGGATGCGATCGCCTCTTCATACCTTGACAACTGAAGCAGCGCATAGCCCCGGATGTACCAGGTTCCGTGGTAATCTGGTTTGATTTCTATCGCTTTGTCATAGGATGCGATCGCCTCATCATATTTTGACAACTGATACAGCGCATTGCCCCGGTTATGCCAGGCTGACCAGTCATCTGGTTCGATTTCTATCGCTTTGTCATAGGATGCGATCACCTCATCATACCTTGACAACTGAAGCAGCGCCTTGCCCGGTGCCACCAGGCTGGGTGGTCATCTGGTTTTATTTCTATCGCTTTGTCAAACGATGCGAACGCCTCTTCATACCTTGACAACTCATACAGCGCCTTGCCCCGGATGTACCAGGCTTCGTAGTCATCTGGTTTGATTTTTATCGCTTTTTCAAAGGATGCGATCGCCTTATCATACCTTGACAACTCATACAGCGCCTTGCCCCGGTGCCACCAGGCTGGCTGGTCATCTGGTTTTATTTCTATCGCTTTTTCAAAGGATGCGATCGCCTTATCATACCTTGACAACTCATACAGCGCCTTGCCCCGGTGCCACCAGGCTGGCTGGTCATCTGGTTTTATTTCTATCGCTTTGTCAAACGATGCGATCGCCTCATCATACCTTGACAACTCATACAGCGCCATGCCCCGGATGTACCAGAGATCGTGGTCATCTGGTTTTATTTCTATCGCTTTGTCAAAGGATGCGAACGCCTCATCATGCCTTGACAACTGAAGCAGCGCCATGCCACGGTGGTTCCAGGCTTCGTGGTAATCTGGTTTTATTTCTATCGCTTTGTCAAACGATGCGATCGCCTCATCATACCTTGACAACTCATACAGCGCCTTGCCACGGTTGTTCCAGACATCGTGGTCACCTATATCTCGTTTGATTTCTATCGCTTTGTTATCGGATGCGATCTCCTCATCATACCTTGACAAGTTCCTTATGGACATAATACCTCCAGACTTTGATTTGACATTTTCAAGCTAGGCACTGCTTTGCTGCCCATTTGACTGGGTAGCAACTTTGACAATGCCTCATATTTCATGAACCCGACAAATAAGACACCTCTATCTTTTTTTTACCAAGACAATCCTGCTTTTGGTTTACGCGGAACAGGCGCGATCGCCGCCCATTGGCAATTAAGTTAGCCCCTGCGGTACGGAACCGGTGTGGACTGGCGCCGCAACTGGGCAATTAAGTCAGTCATAGGCAAAACCTCCCTTATCTTTCATGATTTCTATATCGTAGGGGTCAAGTTGAGCGGTTAGGCTTTCCTTAAAGTTATCATAACTCCGTTTCTCCCGATCGTACCACCAAGAGTACTTTTTTTTGAGGGCGATCGCCTCTTGGGGGGTGCTGGCGATCGCCCCCTATCTGGTATAAATAAGTCACCAAGCACCGGCAGCCGGACCGATGCGGGTATCACAGCTACTTTCCCCCAAGCTATTGGCATCTGTGTTAAACTTTGTTTTGCTTGACAGGTAAGGCTCCCGATGTGAACGACTCTTCCGTACCCGAGCACGACACTTTCGTGCCACCCGACCACGCGCACTGCGCCCACGCTGCCCGACGCATGTTCCTCTAAGGACACTGTCTGCTCTCTCAGAGAGGCCATTATCTCCATCATCCCCATTATCTCCATCATCTCCATCATCTCCTCGGATGCCTGAAGCTGTGCTTCCAGGGAGGCGATCTCCTCTAATGACGACTCCTGCAATGACTGATATTCCTCTATCCGATACGACAATTCCTCAAGCAACTCCTCTATCAGAGTTGCTTGCGCTTCCAAATCCTGCTGCAATGGCTCATAATCAAATAAGATTTGACAATTTAATATTGCTACCTCTGCTCTTAATGAGGATAATTCTCGGTTTCGCTCTTGTAACCTCCGATCGCCCCTCAGTTTGTCTGTAAATAGTGTTGCGGCACTGGGGCCTAAGTTAGTCATAGGCAAAACCTTCCTTACCTTCCATGTCATCTCCATTATTCCCATCATCTCCATCATCTCCATCATCTCCATCATCTCCTCGGATGCCTGAAGCTGTGCTTCCAGGGAGGCGATCTCCTCTGATGACGACTCCTGCAATGACTGATATTCCTCTACCCGATACGACAATTCCTTTTGCAACTCCTCTATCAGAGTTGCTTGTGCTGCCGAATGCTGCTGCAATGACTCATATTCTGATTTTTCCGGAACGGTGCGCAGTACCCGAGACGACAATTCCTCTATCCTGGAGTGCAACTCTTCTAGAAGAGTTGCTTGCGCTTCCAAATCCTGCTGCAATGGCTCATAATAAAATAAGATTTGACGATTTAATTCTGCTACTTCTGCTCTTAATGAGGATAATTCTCGGTTTTGCTTTTGTAACCTCCGATCGCCCCTCAGTTTGTCTCTAAACAGTATCTCTATCGGGGATAATTCTGCCCCGGAGTTCTATATAGATCGTAACAGTTGGGCTGCTTGGCTGGTGTTACCTTGCTCTAGGGCGGTGTCGAACTGGCACCGCAACTCGGCAATTACATTCTCGATCCTTGTTACGGCACTGGGGCCTAAGTTAGTCATAGGCAAAACCTTCCTTACCTTCCATAATTTCTACATCGTATGCGTCAAGTTGAGCGATTAATCTTTTTTTAAAGTTATTATAGCTCTGTCGGGAGCGATCGTACCACCAAGAGTACTTTTGCTTGAGGGCGGCTACTTCTTGTGGAGTACTGGCTATCAGAGAACCGCGATAGGTAGGGTGAAATTCCTGAATCACCACCCGGTCTACAACCTCCAGTTTATTAATGAAACAAGACTCGTCCGCTGGTAAGGTGGGCAATAATGGCGTGATGGTAACAGAGAATTTGATTTCATGACCCTGCTTATAAAGAATATTATAGCGGAGATTGCTGATGGCTTTGAGTCGGGCCGTGATGCTGGGCGATCGGCCTTCAAAATCCTGCTTCACCTCTTCGCTGCCAGTGGAATACTCATATTAATTCGCAGTCGCTGAAACTGACAGAGAAGATCGATATCTCTGGTAATGAGGGGACTGCGAGTTTGGATGACCAGTGTAGGTTGATAGGCCACCATTACTTCTAGCAACTGGCGAGTCAGTTTTTCTCGGCTTTCAATGGGTTGATAGGGGTCGGTGACCGTACTCATGTAAATGCTAGGGGGGCGATCGGCCCGCAGACGGTCTGAAAAATCGGGATTTTTCTTTTTTCAGCGGTTCTTGTTTCAGCGATCGAGTTCCTTCTTTAAGAGTTCAACAGCATTTTGCTTAACAATCACCTAATTACCCCAATCTTGCTGCATTTGAGGGTTGCGGCCTTCAGCCGCAGCATAGCAATAGCTACAGCCATATTGGCAACCCCGGTAAGGATTGAGGGTAAAATCGTAAGCCTTGATGAATCCTGTGGGTTTATTGAGTAGTGTTGTCGAATTACAGATAGAGACCTTAGCGTTACCAAACGCTTGAGACTGTTGTGAATGAACCATAGGTTTGTTAGGTTTGTTAGGTTTGTAGTAAGGACTAAAGTCCTTACCTGACGATCGGCCAAGATGATATTAAAGTGAGTAGAGTTCCCCGTATTTCTGCTGGATGTAGCTGATAAAGGGGGAGATGGTCACGTCGCTGCCGGTGACGCAGTTAATTAATTCAGTTGGGGTCCATTTGCAACCATGTTGGTAGATGTGCTCTTTTAACCAATTATGCAGCATTCTGTAGTCACCATTGTTAATTTTTGCGGAAATTTCTGGTTGTGCTTTGAGTGCGGCTTGATAAAACTGGGCGCTCATGAGGTTGCCGAGGGTGTATCCTTGGAATAAGCCCCCGATCGTGTCACCGTACCAATGGACATCTTGCATCACTCCTTCGCTGTCAGAGTCAGGAACGATGCCGAGGTCGGACCTGTAACGTTCATTCCAGGCTTCGGGAAGGTCGCGCACTGCTAAAGTGCCTTCTAGTAACTGTAATTCTAGATCGAAGCGAATCATTACATGGAGGTTGTAGGTGACTTCGTCGGCGTCGGTGCGGATAAGCGATCGCTCCACTTTATTAATGGCCCGATAGAATGTCTCCAGAGAAACATTTCCTAATTGACTGGGGAAAAATGCTTGCAGTTGGGGATAGAAGTGGGTCCAGAACTGACGACTGCGTCCCACCAGATTTTCCCACAGTCGCGACTGACTTTCATGGACGCCAGTGGAAGCGCCATTAGCGAGGGGCGTAGCTTCAAAGGCGGGGTGGATACCTTGTCCGTACAAAGCATGACCCATTTCGTGAATAGTGCTGAAGAATGCTTCCGCCAAATCATTTTCGTTGACGCGGAGGGTGATGCGCACGTCCCCAAGACCGAAAAAGGTGGTAAAAGGATGAGGGGTTTTGTCTAGACGCCCCCGCCCGAAGTCATAGCCCAATTTTTCTATTACCTGATGGCAAAAGGCTAGCTGCTGGGTTTCGGGGAAATGTTGGTGCAAGCAAGCGTCGTCAGCAAATGGTTGGGAAGTGATTTTTTCCACGATCGGGACTAGCTGCTGGCGCAACTCGGCAAATAGCGATCGCACTGTTGCTGCTTTCATACCATAATCCGCCCGATCGATCAGCGGGTCGGCGATATGATCATAACCACCGAAGAAGTTAGCATATTCGCGGCTAAATTCCAGGGTTTTTTCCAGGTAAGGCTGTACGGCGGCAAAGTTATTTTCCGGTCGTGCTTTCGCCCAAGCATTGTAGGAGGCGGCGCCATGGCTGGAGAATTTGGCCATGAAGTCGGAGGGGACTCGCACCGCTTGATCGTAGTTGCGGCGGGTGATCCGGATCAAGCCAGCTTCAGCAGTTTCGTAGGGGAGGCTTTCTTCATAGGGGCGCAAGTTTTCTAGGAGTTGATCGATCGCTTCTGAGGTAAACTTTTCGTGAGCAATTTGGTGGAGGGTGGCCATTTGGCGTCCTCGTGCGGCTGCGCCTCCTGGGGGCATATAAGTAGCCTGGTCCCAGTCTAGCACGGACGCTGCGGCATTGATATCATGGATTTCGGTAAGGCGAGATTTCAGGTCTGCCAATTTCGGTTCAGTTTTAGCCAGAGTTTGCATTTTGGTTTTAAGTTCGACAATCTTTATTATAGCAGTTACCGGAGATTAGGGATGACGCAAGAACTGATTTATTTAAAGAATTTCATCATGGCCGGACGCTACTGTATAAGCTTTTTTTGAGAATTCTGGAAATGCAACCGACCGCTTCTACTGCTATGCTAAATATATTAGCGCAGACCATTGAGCAAAAGCAAGCGGTCCGTGATGCTGCCTGTACAAGTGTTGAAGAAGTAAAAAGGAGTTGGAACCTACCATGAATGTGGAACAAAAAATCCCTGATGCAGAGACGAGAAGACGAAATGTTGAGCGGTTACGGGAAAGCAACCGACAGTTGGATCTTTTCGGTCTGGCACTGGATGAATTGATTGCGATGGCAGAAGTGGAACTCTGTCGCCAACGTCGTCAACGTATGGAACGCAAGTACAATGGTGCAAAACAAGAGGAATAAAGTGGTGTTGTCAGAAGGCGATCGCCCACTAAAAAGGCGATCGGCCTGTAGTCAAAACGGTTTTTGTGTTATCATCAGATAGAGGCCGATCGGCCATTAGCAAAAGAAGCAGTAGATTTATGGAATCAGTAATTAAGGAACATATCGAAATCACGCCGGGAGTGTGCGGGGGTAAGCCCCGCATTGCCGGACATCGAATTCGCGTGGAAGATATTGTGATCTGGCACGAACGGATGGGTCTTTGCCCTGACGAGATCGTGTATCAATACCCAACCATTAATCTAGCTGATGTGTATGCAGCTTTAGCGTATTATCACGACCATATGGATGAGATTCTGCAACAGATAGAAGAGGAAAAAGCTTTTGCAAATTCAATGAAAGAGAAAACTCCAATTCCTTCTCTAGTTCAACAAAAGTTAAAGGTTCTCAATGGCAAGAACGATTAGATTCCACTTGGATTAAAATGTCAACAATTTTGTCGCTGATGGCTTGCGACGGCGCGGAGTTGATGTTACAACAACCCCAGAAGCTGGACTAATTGGTGCCTCATCTGAGGTGCAACTTGCGTTTGCATTCTCTCAAAATAGAGTAATTTTTACTCAGGATAATGACTTTATGCGCCTGCATTATGCGGGAGTAAACCATGCTGGCATTGCTTACTGTATCAAGGAAAGTCGAACGATTGGAAAAATTATTCGAGGATTATCTATAATTTGGGAGGTGCTCGAACCCGAAGAAATGCTGGGACGGGTTGAATACCTGTAATTGGCATAGGCGATCGCCCACGAAAAAGGCGATCGGGGGTCAACACTGCCGTTAGTTTGGAAGCCCCCCTCGCTCCGGACAGGTTGTTAACCGAGAAGTATTGTGACCACACCCGTTTCTCCAACCTTTGCCTGGTGGTAACTCTTGCGCAATAGTTTCTCCAACCAAGGCCGGGTTGGCCTGGTGGTAACTCTTGCGTAATAGTTTCCCTAACCTTGTGGGCGGGCGATCGGAATTATCGCTCTCCGCGCATACTTTTCTTTCGCTAACCGGTTTTAACCACTAGGAGGACGAGAAACCTAAGCAGATCCCTCTTCTCCCAGGGTAGGGAGGACGAGAAACCTGAGCAGATCCCTCTTCTCCCAGGGTAGGGAGGACGAGAAACCTGAGCAGATCCCTCTCCTCCTAGGGTAGGCTGAAGATAAACCTGAGCAGATCCCTCTCCTCCCAGGGTAGGCTGAAGATAAACCTGGGCAGATTCCTCTCCTCCCAGGGTAGTGAGGACAATGCGGGGATAGGAAATTCTCAATTTGCCATTCTCAATTTGCCATTCTCAATTCCTCAATGTCTAGCGTCGGAACCGAGGCTAACGCCTGCTAGAAGAGTACAAGCAAAAGCAGGCGGCTTGCAAGACATCCGTATAATTTACATAGGCTGGCTCTCGAGGGCGGTATGCTTTAGAAGCCTGCCTTGCAACTCACTCATATATAAAACCTCGTACTCATTGACAAGTTCTGCTTGCAGTTGCTGCCACAAACTAATCCCCTCTTGCTCAAAAGCTAGACGTTCCTCTTCACTAGCGAAATCGGACGATCGGGGGTCATCCCAATTCATAATCCTATCATAAATATTTTGCCACTGGATTAACCGTTCGATAGTTGCAGCACTCAAAGGTAACTCAGCGGGATGAGGATTATCAATTAAATCATTATCTTCATATTCCCACAGGGGATAGCAGTCGTACTCAGCCATCAATTTAATCTGTTTAACCATCACTATCTCGGCAATTAGGGTGTCTCTATCCAATTATTATCCCTTTGGACTAATATCTCACTCCCGTAATCATCCGCCGTAGCTATTTGTTCGGTTTCGTACTCTTGCACGGCAAATCTATTGTAACATCTCTGGCAGTGTAAATCTTACACCCGAGGCAGAGCCTCTAGAGTCCGTTCCCTGCCAGAGTCAGGGAACAAGATAAACTAACATCTTACACCGAATCTTACACCGGAGGCGGAGCCTCATTCGCCCGTTCCCTGCCAGAGTCAGGGAACGGGCGAATTGCGCGATCCGAAGTGCGCGACGCCGGAAATTCTCAATTTGCCATTCTCAATTTGCCATTCTCAATTCTCAATTTGCCATTTGCCATCAAGAAATGCCTGAAAGCGCTTATTCTTGCGCAGTCTTTCTAAATCTGGGTCTGTTTTTGCTGCTGGCAAATATTTCCCAGAATTCCGCTTGATTACCTCTGATATATGCTCCACTGCCAATTTAATCTTCCCCATGAAAGCATAGCAGTAACCCGTGTTGTAAATCCCATTCACGTGATCGGGTTTTATTTCCAAAGCCTTCTGAACGCTTGCTAAAGCATCTTTATACTTCCCCAGCTTCGTCAAGGCATAACCGCGATTGTCCCAGGCTTCGTAATTATTTGGATCGCATTCGATCGCCTTATCGTAACTAGCGATCGCCTCTTTTACCCGATTCATTTTCCGCAGGGCCAAGCCTCTATTATTCCAAGCGTGAGTTTCTTGGGGATTTATTTCGATTGCACGATTATAACAATCTAGTTCTTCTTGATGCTGTTCCAGCTTAGAAAACACTATCCCCTTGTTAATCAAGCTTGACAGGTGCTGGGGGTTAATTTCTAGAGCCTTGTAAAAAGTCGCGATCGCCTCTTCGTTGTTGTCCATTGCCATCAAGCAGCAGCCGTAATTAAACCACAATTCCGGGTCATTCTGATTAATCTTCAATGCTTTTTTATAACTTTTCACGGCCGGCTGGAAATTGCCTAAATTCACGAAAGCATTGCCCCTGTTCCCCCAGGCTTTGTAGTCCTCGGGGTTAATTGTTCCCGCTTGGTAATAACTCTCTATCGCCTCTTTATTCCGCCCCAACATGACTTCGCAATTCCCTTTTTCCGCCCACGCTTCGTAGGACTTATCCTTAATTTTTATTGCTCTTTCAAAGCTGAAAAGCGCCTTTTCCACCTTTCCCCAATCCCGCAGGACAATACCTCTGTTAAACCAGATCCTCTCGTCATCTGGATTAAACTCCAGCGCCCGATCGAAGCTATCAAGAGATTCCGAGTAACGCTGTAAATGTCCCAGGGCCAAAGCCCGACAAGCCCAGACATCAGGAACAAAGGGCCAGTCCTTGACCAGACTATCAAAATGGGCATACGCTGCTTCAAATTATCCCGATCTTAAACAACGTAATCCTTCTTTGTAACTTAGATCGGCTTCAAAAGGATTTGGCATTTTTTTATTTCCAATTACGATTTATTCAGGTTCAACAGACAGTAAACTCTTAAACATCTTTCGCTTTTTGGTGAAAGGCGTTGCACAATTACGGGATAATGAGCATAGTTGCAGAAGTCTTAAACCTAAACTACAAGCCAGTTTCAGTTATGTGCAAAAAAGGGCATCATCCCCAAAATGTGCAACGCCTGGTGAAATTATTCTCGGTCAATTACCTGTTGCAAGTAGGCCAGCGACTGCTGAATCGCAATACCCCGGACCCACCAGGCTTCGTGGTCATCTGGTTTGATTTCTATCGCTTTGTCATAGGATGCGAGCGCCTCTTCATACCTTGACAACCCATACAGCGCAATGCCCCGGTTATACCAGGCATCGTAGTTATCTGGTTTGATTTCTACCGCTTTGTCATAGGATGCGATCGCCTCTTCATACCTTGACAACCCATACAGCGCAATGCCTCGGTTATACCAGGCATCGTAGTTATCTGGTTTGATTTCTACCGCTTTGTCATAAGATGCGATCGCCTCTTCATACCTTGACAAGTCCTTCAGCGCACAGCCCCGGTTGTTCCAGGCTTCGTCGTAATCTGGTTGATTTCTATCGCTTTGTCATAGGATGCGAGCGCCTCATCATACCTTGACAACTCATCCAGCGCAATGCCCCGGCTGTACCAGGCTTTGTGGTAATCTGGATTGATTTCTATCTCTTTGTCATAGGATGCGAGCGCCTCATCATACCTTGACAAATTCCTCAGCGCAATGCCCCGCATGTACCAGGCTTTGTGGTAATCTGGTTTGATTTCTATCGCTTTGTCAAAGGATGCGATCCCCTCTTCATACCTTGACAAGTCCTTCAGCGCACAGCCCCGGTTGTTCCAGGCTGAGCAGTCATCTGGTTTGATTTCTATAGCTTTGTCATAGGATGCGAGCGCCTCATCATACCTTAACAACTCCTCCAGCGCAATGCCACGGCCGTTCCAGGCGAAGTGGAAATCTGGTTTGATTTCTATAGCTTTGTCATAGGATGCGAGCGCCTCATCATACCTTGACAACTCACACAGCGCATTGCCCCGGTTGTTCCAAGCTGAGCAGTCATCTGGTTTGATTTCTATCGCTTTGTCAAAGGATGCGAGCGCCTCATCATACCTTGACAACTCACACAGCGCATAGCCCCGTTGGCAAAAGTCAAAAGCAATGTCATCCAGTAATTCTGAGTCACCAGCCATAAATCAACAATCCCCTAAGTTTGTGCAGTCTCGATATCATCATAGCACATGCAGTCAAAATGTCAAGCCCTCTATTTTATCGAGTTCCCGGTTACCATCCTGACGTTACCCAGCATAACACATCTGCCAAGCCGTTGAGTGGTGTGCAGCGCCACCCAACCTACGACAGTATGTTACCCAGCATCTACCAGTCGGTCCGTAACCCCGGTCGCGCTATATCGTACCATACCCAACTGCCCAAACTGGGGAAATGCCACTGCTGCCAATCAGGTTGCCGGTCGATCGCCCGGGTCAAAGCTAGCTCCTCATCTGTCCCAACTCACTCAACACCACCGCCCGCTGATACCAGGCCCAGTAATTCTCGGGTTCCAACTCGAGGGAGCGGTCGTAGTCGGACAGAGGTAATGCCAGGCCCTTCCCAGGCGGTACCAGGCCCAGTAATCATCTGGTCTTAACTCCAAAGCTTGTTTATAAGACGCGACCGCCTCCGAGTACCGTCCTAAGCTCAACAGGGCACTGCCTCGGTTATACCAGGCCCAGTAGTCCGACGGTTGAGACTCCAATACCTTGTCGTAATGGGCGAGGGCCTCCGAGTAGTTAGTCTCCGCATCTAAGTCTCGCCCCCGATCGGACCAACTCCAGTAATTCTCCGGTCTAGTCTCCTGTGAAGCCCGATTTTTCTGAAGTTCGCCTGGCCTGTCAGAATTCATCAGCAACCCCTCCCTACAACAGTTTTCCGCCGCTCGTTTATCTGCACCTGGCACCGCCATCCTTCGACTACCCGAGGGATCTGGGGAGGGCAGATGAAATCGGGCCTGCAAATATAGTATACTTTTAGCGATAGCTTTTCACAAAGGAGTCAAGCATGGCAGACCTCAAGGCTAAGGTCACTCTCCAGAAAAAGGGCGACGAAGCATACATTTCCGTCAAGCAACTGATGGTGACCTTGAAATGGACCAAAGATGTCGATCTGGATTTGATGGCTTTCTATAAAGCCAAGGACTCACGGACTGGCGGTGTCTTCTCCGACAACTACCCAGGCGGTTCCATGGGAAGCCTCAACGAGTTTCCCTTCATTCAACTGAGCGGCGATGCCGGAGTTGGAGCTAAGGGCGGCGACAACGAGGAGATTTTGAGAATCACCAAGCTGGACGACTTGGCGGAACTCTACATTTGCACCTTAAACTACACGGACGCTAGTGAGAAGAAAGACGCCTCCTTCGGCAATTATGATGGTGGCATTGTCGTCATCGATGATAAAGGCGAGTCTGTTGCCGTTCCTTTGGACTCCACGGAATCGGGTCACGTGGCTGTTATTGCCAAGATTGACAATACAGGTCCCATGGGTGCCAAGTTGATCAACGAAAACCGGATTGTCACATTGGAGACTTTCTTCAGCGATATTCCCGGCGCTAATAAACTCGCGGGTTAAAGCTAGTCCCCGTTCCTGTTGCCCTTCCCCTGCTCTCACGGGGAGGGCAAGATCGCGTTAAAGTTAAGGTGCCTAATGAGCTCTCAAATCACTACCTATCATCTGCAACGAGAAAATAATCCCCGTCGCCAAACAGCTCTCAGCTTTCCTTTCCTGGGCCAGTTAGGATTAACTTCCGAACCCGATTTGCTCGCCTGTAGAAAACACTTACAAGTGCTGCTGCGGTCAGCGGCATGCCAAAAGCCGATATCGGGAGAGCCTTTAATTATTGGCTTAGCTGAATCGGGAATTATCCCCTCTGGTCTGATGCATCAAGTGGTCAGAGAACGGCAGATCTCCGCAGGCTGGATCTGTTCTACCCGCAGGCGGGCTTCTGGGATTCGCTTTATGGAAAGCCATTCCCACAGTCCCTATCATATCCTACCTCTGCCCCAATTTCAACCCACTCAATTATGGTTCGTAGAAGATGAAATTACTACAGGTCGGACTATCTTAAATTTAGCCCTGCATCTGTGCTCCCTGCTACAAGTTCGCCAGATGAGATTCTTCACCATCGCCGATAGCCGCAGCCCTGCCCAAATTGCCCAGTTTGAGTCCATTCTTGCCGAGCGCGACATCCAGTTCTCTACCCATACTTTAATTCGTTTACCTCCCGATCGCCAATATCTCGCCCAAGACTTACTGCCTCAAGATATTATCATTAGTGAGGATCTGATTGTCAAAGAGCGAGATAAAATTCAGAGCCAATGGCACTTGTCTGGGCAACGAGCAGCCCGGCAAACACAATGGCATATAGTGCCGGATTTACCAAACAATCTGGAAGGTTCCCTTTTGGCGATCGGGGAGGCGATCGATTTAGCCTGGAGAATGGTGCGGGGGAATCCCAAATTATCCTTTCAGCATATCACCCTCAATCCCTGGCGCGTTGATGGCATCAATATTCAGCATCGCTTAGATATTTGTGATAAATATTATCTCTATAACTACAAGCACCTGAAGTCCCCCATCTACCTCCTCTATGACCCCCAGGACCGGGCGATCGCCTCAGGGGCTAAAAAAAAATTATCCCAAGCAGGATTTACCGTCAATAATTTGATCTTCTAGAAAAACATGGAATTTCTAACAAATTTGGACAGAAAAAATCTTTGGAATCAACCGGTATACGCCCAGTTTCTGGCGGAAATTGACCCCTTTAGAGACTTTCAATATTTTCGGAAATATTTTGCTTATGATGGCCAGAATACCTTTTGGTCAAAACCTTGCCCAGAACCAAACCTGGAGGACGAGTTTTGGCAATTGGTACTCTCAAAACTAGCAGATGAAAAATTGCAACTGGCTGCTACTCGCCTCGCTGCTGCTATTATCGCTACAGCCCCCGATCCTAGCAAGTTACTCTTTGTAGCTATTTTAAGAGGCGGTGTCCCGATCGCAGATTGGCTTTGTCGCCTACTACCGGGATCGGTGGCGGTGGCCTTATCTCTATTTGTGGGCATAGGCATCGATCGAGTGGCTTTGCAAAACGTGCGATCGCATTATCCCGATCGGCAAATCATCTTTGTTGACGGTTGGACTGGTAAAGGTGGCGTAGCCAGAGAATTATCAAAACTGGGACATTGTTCCGGAAAAATCGGACCCCTAGCAGTTTTAATTGACCCTTGGGGCTGGGCAGATTTTTCTGGTGCAGTTGACGATCTATTCTGTCCCACAGCTTGTTTCACTGGCGTCGCTACTCTCGGCTTTTCTAGTGGCTTCTATGTAGACGATCGCCGTTTATTTGCCTCGTACCTATTTCCCGAAGCCTATTGTCGCCCCCAATTAGTTACAACCTGGCAGAACTCTTGCCCTCAATTGCCATCAACAACGCCACCAGAGAAGCAACGCTTTTGGTTAGAAACAGACTTGAGAATACATAGCAATGAAGTTTGCCGTGGCTTAATGAATGCCAATCCGGATACCCTCTATTTTGCCGACGATCGCATCTACGTTCGAGAACATTATAGCCTGATATTGGCTTTAGCCGAGCGGCGGCGTGTAAACATTGTCTATAATGCCAAGCATTTAGCAGATTACCGAACCCGCGTTGCCTGCTCCTTTCAGAAATGACTGGTATTGGGGAAGGGTCGCCTCAAAAGGTTGCAATTAACCATCAAGCATCTTAAGTTATGCTATAATCGAGTCAGTAGCGTAGGAAAAAGAGATATGTCTCAGTCAGTAGCGCCTGCGAAAACCATGACATTTGAGGAATATCGGTTCTACCAGGGAGAACCGAATGTTCTGTACGAGCTATTCCGAGGACATTTGATACCAATGGCAACGCCAACATCTCTGCATACCAGAATCTGCAATTTTCTCGCCTATATCTTCTGGCGTCATTTTGCCAGTCAAAATCTAGCATTAATTGCCACAGATTTTACTGGAGTCAGAACAGAAGCGGATTCATCTCGCATTCCAGATGTGGTAGTTTGCTCTGCCGAACTCTGGGAGCAATGCTGTGCCAGACCGGGTGCTGGTATTCTGGACTTTGGGGAAGTGCCAACTCTAGTAGTTGAAGTCACTAGCGAAAATTGGCGGGAAGATTATGTCCGCAAACGGGCTGAATATGCCTCGCTCGATATTCTCGAATATTGGATAGTAGACCCGAACAAGGAGCAAGTATGGAT
Organism: uncultured Hormoscilla sp.; assembly: GCA_963921275.4. GTDB lineage: Bacteria > Cyanobacteriota > Cyanobacteriia > Cyanobacteriales > Desertifilaceae > Hormoscilla. Next base: position 2,883,834 of record OZ001293.3, read on the forward strand.
TTTGAGTAATCCTGAAGGTCAGCGTGGTTACGATCGGGTAGAATATACAAGAGGGCAATCCTTCAGGTCTGTGCAGTTTTCCCAACTGGTTTTATCAGTTAATACAGTCCTTGCTCCTCCAGTGGTGGAGGATTTAATCAGGGAAGAGCAAGCACAACTGCGACAGGTTGAACAACAGAGAGATGAAGAGCGACAACGGGTCGATCGGGAGCGACAACGGGCAGATCGGGAGCGACAACGGGCAGATCGGGAGCGACAACGAGCAGAACAATTGGCTGCTAAATTAAAGGAAATGGGATTAGACCCAGATACGATCTAGAACCTAAGGGAAGGAGTGGGGTGCATCTCAATGCAAGAATCAAGAAACCCGGTAATTCCGGCAAAACCTGATTTCTGGGCAAAAGAGTGAATATACCCGCCGCAAAAGTGAGATACTCCCGAAGGAGTTCTCTGTAGCGCTGCGCATAATACGGAGTTCGGAGTTATATCCGAACCCGCATTACTCGATTCTTTCAGAAATGACTGATAATTAAGTAAACGATCGCCTCAAAAGGTTGCAATTAACCATCAAGCATCTTAAGTTATGCTATAATCGAGTCAGTAGCGTAAAAAAAAGAGATATGTCTCAGTCAGTAGCGCCTGCGAAAACCATGACATTTGAGGAATATCAGTTCTACCAGGGAGAACCGAATGTTCTGTACGAGCTATTCCGAGGACATTTGATACCAATGGCAACGCCAACATCTCTGCATGCCAGAATCTGCAATTTTCTCGCCTATATCTTCTGGCGTCATTTTGCCAGTCAAAATCTAGCATTAATTGCCACAGATTTTACTGGAGTCAGAACAGAAGCGGATTCATCTCGTATTCCAGATGTGGTAGTTTGCTCTGCCGAACTCTGGGAGCAATGCTGTGCCAGACCGGGTGCTGGTATTCTGGACTTTGGGGAAGTGCCAACTCTAGTAGTTGAAGTCACTAGCGAAAATTGGCGGGAAGATTATGTCCGCAAACGAGCTGAATATGCCTCGGTCGATATTCCCGAATATTGGATAGTAGACCCGAACAAGGAGCAAGTATGGATTTTGAGTAATCCTGAAGGTCAGCGTGGTTACGATCGGGTAGAATATACAAGAGGGCAATCCTTCAAGTCTGTGCAGTTTCCCCAACTGGTTTTATCAGTTAATACAGTGCTTGCGCCTCCAGTGGTGGAGGATTTAATCAGGGAAGAACAAGCACAACTGCAACAGGTTGAACAAGAGAGAGAGCAAGAGCGACAACGGGCCGAGCAGGAGCGACAACGGGCAGAAGAAAAGCAACAACTCGCCGAGCAGGAGCGACAACGGGCCGAACAGGAGCGACAACGGGCAGATCGGGAGCGACAACGGGCAGATCGGGAGCGACAACGGGCAGAAGAAAAGCAACAACTCGCCGAGCAGGAGCGACAACGGGCCGAACAATTGGCTGCTAAATTACAGGAAATGGGATTAGACCCAGATACAATCTAGAATAGTCACCTTTCATGTCGCGAGTGCAAAACGAACGCCAGATGCCAGATGCGGGCAGATCGCCATAGCCCAGAAACCAGGTTTTTGCAAAAAACCCGGTTTCTTTATACGCAGTGCGCGACACCAGGAGCGCTATTGATTCTTGAGATGCTCCCAGGTTTTCGCCAAATGACTCGGCTGTCCCAAAAACGGATAATTTTATTTCAAAACCCTGCGTTTGAGTTCCTTCTGACAACCAACAACTGACAACCAACAACTGACAACCAACAACTGACAATGGAAAAAGTTTTAGCTGTAGATTTGGATGGGACCCTGCTGCATCCCGAACCAGAGGTGATCGCAGTCTGGGGTCGTTCCCGTTACCAGTATATGAGTTCAATGGCAGCCCAGCTACTAGAGGAAATTAGTCACCAGATGCCAGTGGCGATCGCCAGCGCCCGGAATGCCCAAAGCGTCAAAATACTGGTGGACCAACTGCCGCAGGTAAACTTTTGTGGCTTTGTCACCGAAAATGGTCTGGTAGCCAGAAGGCACCTGCACCCAGTTGCCAATGGATCTGAGTGGGACATAGTAGCCAATTTACTCCCAGATTGGCTGCGCATCACCGGTTACGAACAATGTCTCGGTCTGATTCCGCCCACATCTGTGGACAACCCGGAAGCCATGTTGCGGTCCGTTCTCTGCCAAACAGGCAAGCATGGATATATTTACTTAGACCAACATAAAATATTTGTCTATCCAGCCCGGAGCAGCAAACTATCCGGACTGGGGCAGTTGGGCCTCGAACCCCGGATGGCCCTGGGCAACGACCTGAATGACTTGGACATGCTGGGACATTCCCTGCACCCAGCTACTCTGGCTAATGGGCATCAAAAATTCAAAGATGTGGTTAAATTAAAGCCAGGGGGTTACTGCTCCCCCGCCGTGTCTCATGCTGGGACAGGAGATATATTATTATGAATTAAGATCCTTTGCGCCAGCAGATATAGTACCGTGGGGATTTAGTTCCCTTCATTACGTTACGGAAAATTGCGTCTGGTTGATTGTTAAGTTACAATCAGCAATTCAGATAAAGGATAAAACATGGCAGAACTGAAAGCAAAATTAACCCTAGGAAAAAAAGGCGATGAAGCCTACATTCCCATCCACAAACTGATAGTTACCCTGCATTGGACTGCAAATGTAGATTTGGACCTGATGGCATTCTACAAAACTAAGTCCGATCGCACCGGTGCAGTATTGTCCGCAAATTACCCAGGCGGGAACCAGGGCAGTCTCAGTAGTTTCCCTTATATTCAACTCAGTCAGGATGCTGGTGTAGGGGCGAGAGGCGGGGATAATCAGGAAGAGTTAGGGATCTCCAAATTGGATGAAATGGCAGAAGTATACATCTGCACCATCAACTATACTGATGCCAGCGCCAGGAAAGATAGCTCGTTCAGCGACTATGATGGTGGTGTGGTGGTGCGAGACGACAGAGGTGAGTCGGTAGCGATTCCTTTGGATGCAACGGAAAAAGGTCACATTGCCATTATCGCGAAAATTGATAATACTAGCCCCATCGGTGCGAAACTGATTAACGAAAACCGGATCGTCAGTTTAGGCAAATTCGCTAGTAGCATTCCCGGTGCGGAAAATCTTTTGGGCTAACAGGAGATTCATTGGAGTCAAAATATGGCGGAACTAAAATCGAAAGTCACTCTCCAAACTAAGGGAGAGGAAGCATATATACCGATCAAGCAGTTAATGGTCACCCTCAGCTGGACTGCCGACGTAGATTTGGACTTGATGGCATTCTATCAAACTAAGGATGGTCGCACTGGGGGAGTGGTGTCTGATAACTATCCCGGTGGGGACATGGGTTCCTTAAATAGCTTTCCTTTTATTCAACTGAGTGGCGATGCTGGTGTGGGTGCAGTCGGTGGCGAGAATGAAGAAGTGTTACGCATCACTCGCCTCGATGATATGGCCTTCGTCTATATCTGCACTATTAACTATACCGACGCGATCGAGAAAAAAGAATCCTCTTTCAGCGCCTATGATGGTAATATCAGAGTGGTAGACCACCAGGGTGAATCGGTAGAAGTGCCGTTGAATTCGCCGGAAACAGGAGCAGTGGCTGTGGTGGCCAAAATCGACAATACTAGCCCGATCGGTGCTAAGTTGATTAACGAAAACCGGATTATTAGTTTAGATACTTTCGAGACGGACATTCCTGGCTCTCACGTAATTTTAGCTTAGCATAGGAGGTACAGCTGATGAGTTTTATGGATTGGCTCAACACCCAGAGAAAAAATCTGCAAGAGGCGGTTGGCCGCTTTAAAAACAAAGACTTTCTGGAAGCAGTTGTGGCAGGGTGCGCCTTGGTGGCGGCGGCGGACGGACATATCGATCCTTCCGAAAAGCAAAAGATGACGGGTTTCATCGAACGCAGTCCCGAACTCCGTGTTTTTGAGATGAGGGAGGTGCTGGAGAAGTTTAACAAGTATGCATCGGATTTTGAATTCAATTTTGAAATCGGCAAGCGACAAGCATTAAACGCTGTGGTCAAAATTAGGGAGAATGAAGAAGCAGCCAAATTGTTGGTGACGGTTTGTTGCGCGATCGGGGCTGCGGACGGCTATTTTGATGATGATGAGAAGAACATTATCAGAGAAATGTGCAGAGAATTAACCTTAAGTCCAGCGGAATTTAAGTTGTAAAAAATGTTGGCTTCGGGTGGGCATTGCCCACCTAAATCAAAAAAATATTGTTCCCAAAAACTCAGGTATAATTATGGCAGAAATTAAAGCAAAAGTAACGCTGACCAAAAAGGGAGAAGAAGCTTACGTCTCAGTTAAGCAGTTGATAGCAAAGCTGAAATGGACAGCAGCAGTGGACTTAGATTTGATGGCTTTTTATCAAGCCAAGAATGGTCGAGTAGGGGCTGTGTTTTCAGAGCATTATAGCGGCGGCTCAATGGGGAGTCTGAATTCATTTCCGTTCATGCAATTGAGTGAAGATGCCGGTACTGATGCTACGGAGGACAAAGATGAAGAAGTCTTGCGCATTACAAAATTAGATGATTTGGCAGCAGTTTATATCTGCACGATAAACTTCACGGAGGCGATGGAAAATCGACAGACTTCCTTCAGCAATTACGATGTTCATGTATTGCTGATTGATGACAAAAACGAATCTGTAGCAGTACCTCTAGATTCTCCCCAGTCTGGCACTGTCGCAGTCATTGCTAAAATTGACAACACTGGCTTTATGGGCGCTAAGTTGGTGAATGAAAACCAGATTATGGATCTGGGGACATTTCAAGCAACTATTCCCGGTGCCAGCAGCTTGCAATTGTTATCTAAAGCCGCTTTACTAGAGAAAAAGCTGGAACAGCAAGCGCCCCAAATTTGGCAGCTGGCTAAGAAGGCAACTCTGGCAATTAAAAAAGCCAACCTGACGGATCACCGAGCTAAGGTGGCTCTTTGCCTTGATATATCGGCGTCCATGAGTTCTCTGTATAGGTCAGGGAAAATTCAACAGTTTGCCGAGAAGATTCTGGCCTTGGGATGTCGCTTTGACGATAATGGGTCGATCGACATCTTCCTGTTTGGGGCTAATTCCCATAGCGTCGGGGAAATGAATATTGATAATTTCGCCAACTTTATTCCGCAGATCCTGAAGAAGTACCCCCTGGAAGGTTCTACTTACTATGGCAAGGCGATGCAGACGATCAGAAACTTCTATTACCCCGACGGTAAGGGAAAAGTGAGAAAGTCACCATTGGCCTCAAATATCCCAGTTTACGTGATGTTTGTAACCGATGGAGCCACCTTTGACGAGCAGATTACCGAACAACAGCTGAAGTGGTCCTCCTATGAGCCGATTTTCTGGCAATATATGGCGATCGGAAAGTCCCGCCGGGACATCAAAAAAGGGGGGTTAGGGGGTTTTGTAGCCAAAGCATTTGCTAGTGATTTTAAGTTTCTGGAACGCCTGGACGAAATGAGGGGTAGATACCTGGACAATGCCAATTTCTTCAGCGTGGAAGATCCCGAAAGCATCTCGGATGATGAACTATACGAACTGCTGATGAGTGAATATCCTACCTGGGTGAAATTAGCGCAGAACAAAGATCTATTACGCTCAATAGTGTGGGCACCACCGTCCACTAGATAAGTAGTGGGCACCACCCAATACCTCAAGGGATAGCAGGGAGCAGGGAGCAGTGATAAGATAAGTAGGGTGGGCACCGCCCACCAAGTGAAATGAGTGATAAGATAAGTAGGGTGGGCACCGCCCACCAGCTGGATTAAATTAGATAAGAGGAGAAGAAAATGGCAGAACTGAAAGCAAAAAGAATTCTGAAGGCAAAGGGTGAAGAAGCATATGTTTCACTCAAGCAACTGATGACATCTCTGAAATGGACGGCGGCAGTTGACTTGGATTTGATGGCATTTTACAAGGCCAAAGACGGTCGCGTGGGTGGGATTTTCTCAGATAATTACGCTGGGGGTTCGATGGGTAGCCTCAACTCATTTCCTTTCATCCAGCTGAGTGGAGATGCTGGGGTAGGGGCCACGGGGGGCGAGAATGAAGAAACTCTCCGCATTACGAAACTGGATGATTTGGCAGAACTCTATATCTGCACGATTAATTTTACTGATGCGGTGCAGAACCGCGATCGCGCCTTTAGCAGTTATGATGCTTACGTAGTGGTTGTCGATGACAAGGGCGAATCAGTGGCAGTACCTCTGGATTCTACGGAACCGGGAACAGTGGCAGCGATCGCCAAAATTGATAACACCGGATTCATGGGAGCTAAAATGATTAATGAAAACCGGGTGATGGATATGGCAACCTTCCAAAAAACTATTCCCGGGGCCAATACCCTGAAACTTTCTTCCAAAGTGGTGCTGCAACGCAAGGGAGATTCGGCACGACTGAAGGCGAAATCTGGTGGCGGACTGGGGGAAATTTTGATCAATCTTAACTGGAATCAGGGACAACCGCAGCCGCAAAAAAAAGGTTTATTGGGAACATTGCTGGGGGGAGGACAAAGCGGCGGCATTGACCTGGACCTGGGTTGCTTGTTTGAAATGACTTCCGGAGAAAAGGGCGCGATCCAACCCTTGGGAAATGCCTTTGGTGCTTTCGATCGCCCTCCATTTATTCTCCATTGCGGGGACGATCGCACGGGTGCATGGTCATCAGGGGAAAATATGCGAATAAATGGGGACAAAATTCGGGAAATCAAACGGGTTTTGATCTATGCTTATATCTACGAAGGTGTTGCCAATTGGTTAGAAGCAGATGGCATTGTCACCATTATCCAGTCCGGTACCCCCGATATCGTCGTGGCCTTGGACGAGGCACGAAACAAAATGGTGATGTGCGCGATCGCCTTATTTGAGAATATCGGCGATACCTTCAGGGTCAAGAAAGTCGTGCAATATTTCTCTGGACAACCAGAAATGGATCGGGCCTTCAACTGGGGACTGCAATGGGTCGCTGGATCTAAATAATTCTGATGTCTCGTAGGACGGGCAGATGGCCTGTCCGTTCTCAATTTGCAATTCTCAATTTAAAATTGCGAGGCGAAAAATGCTGCCTGATATCAACAACCTGAGATTCCCCTATGAAAGGAAGCTATTCATGGAAGTGCAGATGAACCCTGACATTTCCAGGGTGCTAGAGGAAGTCTCAGGTGACTTGAATTACACAAAACTCTATCTGTTAGGAACAGCTGTAAAAATTACTGAGACATTGATTCCGGAACTTTACCAACTCTACCAAACCTGTTTAGAACGGGTGGGAAAAGGATTGGAAGGTCATCTTTACGTCTAACAGTCAAGTGATTATAACGCCTTGGTATATGCTGTGGGTTCTCGGTTCGATATCGTCCTGTGTTCGGCCATTGTTAAGGATTTTCAGCCCCAATAAATTGCCTTTGCGAGCGGGCACGAATTGGGTCACGTTCTGTTCGAACATAACCAGATTCCGGTAAAGCAAATTTTAGCAGCAGAGGAACATCTGTCTTACCAAGTTGCCAGTCTGCTATTTCAGTGGTCCCGGGCGGCGGAAATCTCAGCCGATCGGATCGGGTTGTTATGTAGTGGCAGTCTCGCGAGTGCGGCAAATGCCTTCTTCAAAACATCCAGCGGTTTATGTTTAGATAGAGAAGAGGAAATTATCCGTTCTCTGCGCAGTCAGTATGATGAACTTGCCCCCTTATCAACCGCGATGATCAGATGAAACTTTCTGCACCCATCCTCTAATTCCCATCAGGTTTAAGAGTTTAGAAATGATTTGTCTAGACATTATGGCCTGGCGAAACCAAAACTCGAAGTTCAAGATTTCCTGGGCTCAAATAGATGCCGAAATTGAGGAAGTATTGCTCAAAACTGAACCCCTGGGAAAGAGAAATTTACAGATTTCTCAAGCTGCTGTGGCCCTCATGATGTTAAGCTTGCTTTATATAGCAGTCAACGATGGAGAACTAAATAAACATGAAGAGGATTTTATCGGCGAGATCCAGCAACGAGTTGCCCCTGAGTTAAATATCCAAGAAGTGCTGGCTCTATGCAAGGGCGATCGGTGCAAGTTTAGCCAACAAGTTGTCGGCGATCTGAGCAACAATCGGGTGTCCAGACAAGAAGCAGAGAAAATCTTGCAGCTGGGTTACGCGATCCCGATCTGTGATCGTCCCCTCAGTCCTGCCGAAACTCAGGCAATGGAGGCGATCTGCGAGTCCTTAGGTTGTGAAGTTGTGTTGGTCCATGCCGTGATTAGCCAACATCAGGCGATCGCCTAATCTGACGCTATAATGGAAGTGTTATAGTAGGGTGGGCACCGCCCACCAGAGAGGACCGGGCATCGCCCACCAGAGAGGACCGGGCACCGCCCACCAGAGAGGGTCGGGCCCACCAGGAGGGAGAAAAAAATGGCAGAACTGAAAGCAAAAGTAACTTTGAAGCAAAAGGGCGAAGCAGCTTACATCTCAGTCAAGCAACTGCTAGTTACCCTGAAATGGACAGCAGCAGTTGATTTAGATTTGATGGCCTTTTACAAAGCCAAAGACGGTCGAGTTGGTGCAGTATTTTCCGAAAACTATGCCGGAGGTTCCCTGGGTAGCCTCAACTCATTTCCTTTTATCCAGCTGAGTGGGGATGCAGGGGTGGGAGCTGTGGGGGGAAATAATGAAGAAACTCTGCGCATCACCAAATTGGATGACTTGGAGCAGTTGTATATATGCACGCTCAATTTTACTGATGCCGTATATAACCGGGATGTATACTTTGGCAATTATGACGCTTATGTCGTGGTTGTGGATGAAAAGAGCGAATCAATAGGGGTTTTTCTCGATTCTCAAGAGCCTGGTGTAGTGGCAGTTATTGCTAAGATTGATAATACTGACTTCATGGGACCAAAGCTAGTGAATGAAAACTGCGTCATGTCCCTGGCCACGTTTAAGGCAACTATTCCTGGGGCAAATCTGTTGCAGCTGACTTCTAAAATTGTCTTAAAGCAAAAAGGCGATCGGGCCCCCATACCAGTGAAAAATCTGCGCGTGACCATGAAATGGAAGGCGGCAGTTGATTTGGATTTACATGCCTACTTTCAGACCAAACTTACTGCCCCTGCCGGCGGTAATTTATTCTCTAAATTCCTGGGTGGCGGCAGTGGCAAGCCCGGAGATGAAGGTCACGTCTATTACGCCAACCGGGGCAGTAAAAAATCTTTTCCCTGGATCTATCTGGATCGAGATGCGGGTATTGGCGATCGGGGTGGCGATAATGAAGAAAATCTTTATTTCACGGATCTGCAATATTTGGAGCATATCCTGATCGTGGCGAACATCTATAATAAACCGAAAGCCAACTTTGCCAGTTATGATGGCAAAGTCATAGTCAAGGCAAACAGTCGCAGTTTCGAGGTGCCCCTGACAGCGACAACAGGTGGCAACAACTGCATCATTGCTCATGTTGATAATTCCGGTCCTGCTGGTCCGGTTTTGGTGAACGCAAATAAAGTGCTCGGACATGCGCCCACAGTAGCGGAGTTTCTCTATCTTCCATAGTTGGTCAGTTGTCAGTTGTGGGTTGCCAGTTGTGGGTTGTCAGTTGTCCACTAACCACTAACTACTAACCACTAACTACTAACTACAAGCAACCCATCACATATAATCAGATAGTAGCGACAAATAAGAAGAGCAGAAGATGACAGAAATTACAGACAAAGTAACTGAGAATCAAAACAAGGAATAAATAGATATCTTGGCAAAGTATCTGATGGCAACCCTGAAGTGGACGGCAGCAGTAGACTTGGATTTGATGGCGTTTTATCAAGCCAAAAACGATCGCGCTGGCGGGATATTTTCAGATAATTATGCCGAGGTGGTGACCGGTAGCCTGAATGAGTTCCCTTTCATCGAACTGAGTGGGGATGCTGGCGTGGATGCCACAAGCGGAGAACATGAGGAAGTCCTGCATATTACTAAACTGGATGAATTGGCAGAACTGTATATTTGCGCTGTCAATTTCACTGATGCCGTGCAGAACCGCAATCAGTCCTTTAGCAATTATGATGCTCAGGTGGCAGTTGTCGATAACAAGGGGAAATTAGCGGAAGTGCCTCTGGACTCTCAAGAACCTGGTGTAGTGGCAGTCATCCCTAAGATTGATAACACAAATGCCACAGGAGTTAAGCTAGTGAATGAAAACCGCGTCATGGATGTGGCGACCTTCCCAAAAAAGCAGCAACAGTCAGTCGGAGAACAAAACAAAAGTATCGACATCTTGACCCAGCATCAGAAGTTCAAGCCCTAAGCAATTCAAAATTCTTTCTTCAAAATTATAAATTGGGAAACCCTTTGAGAACAAAAGTCCCAGCTTTTATCTGTCTGCAATTTAAATGCGCGACAGCTTAGCAGCAGAAATAGACCTGGATTTCCTCAGACTTGCCCAAAATCCTCGAATCGATGAAAATGGGAGCAGAACGCAAATGAAAGCGTTGATATCCATGAACGCATCGACAGCACCCTGGTAATCTGGCAACATAGGTTGCAGATAGAATCGGATGTTCGGGGATTAAGGGCACTCTGGGAGCGTCTAATTAAAAGGATCGCCTGAAACCCTCACCCAGTAAGAGATATAGCCCTTTGATACCTAAAGGAACCGAAACACCTGTAAGGGTTTCAGCAGTTTGATTAATCAAACTGAACCAGTGCCGGATTAAGCTAGTTAAGGAATATGGGAAATTGCCCCTATTCGAGTGCTATGCAGCTGGGCTGAATCAGGTGTTTATGAATATCCTCAGTAATGCGATCGACGCTTGAGAGGAAAACTCAGGGGATAACCCGAAAATTCTGATTCATACAGAACAGGTTGATGACTTCGTTGTGATTCACGTTGCTGATAATGGTCCGAGAATACCAGAAAAAGTGCGCTCGTAGATATTTAACCCCTTCTTTACCACCAAGCCTGTAGGCAAGGGAACGGGTTTCGGAAATCAATACCTCAAGGTTTTGCCAAGACTTATAGCAGTCAAGGGGCTGAAATGCTTGAAATACCGTTTTTACAGCCGTGTCTCCTGGTCGGGAGATGTCCCCCGATCGCTCGATGTCTGGCGGAGATGGCAGAACGCGATAAGGCAAGTCAACGACAGAAAACTCTAGCCGCGATTGGGGAGAAAATTCGCCAGTCCCTGGACCTGGACGCTATTTTCCAGACAGCCACTCGAGAAGTAAGGCAACTGCTGCAAGCCGATCGGGTGGCAATTTATCGCTTTAATCCCGACTGGAGTGGGGAGTTCATTGAGGAGTCAATAGCTTCTGGCTGGACGCCGCTAGTGGGAGTCCAGCCCGTAATTGAAGATACCTTCTTGCAAGAAACCCAAGGAGGCAGGTATGCCAACCATGAAACCTTTGCCGTTGACGATATCTACCAGGTAGGACATACGGACTGTCACATTCAGCTATTGGAGCAACTTGAAGCTAAAGCCTACGCGATCGCGCCCATCTTCCTGGGAGAAACACTCTGGGGCTTACTGGCAGCTTATCAAAACTCCGGTCCCCGTCATTGGCAAGCCGATGAGGTGGACTTGCTGGCTCATATTGGCACGCAACTGGGGGTTGCCATCCAGCAAGCAGAGTATCTCAAGCAAGTTGAGGCCCAAGCCGCCGCACTGGCTAAAGCCGCCGAACGTCAGCGGGCCTTGGCGATTACAGTGGATAAAATTCGCCAGTCCCTCGATATCGATACGATCTTTGAGACAACCACTCAAGAAGTACGGCGACTGCTGGAAGTGGAACGAGTGGCGATCTATCGCTTCTACTCGGATGGGAGTGGCGAGTTCGTAGCAGATTCTATTGTCGATGATTGGACTCCCTTGGTCAAGAAACAGTCCGCGATCGACCAGACTTTACTCAAAGAAGCCAAGGGAGGGAAATATCCGCGCCATGAAACTTTTGTGCCGATTTTACAGGGGACTCAACTCTGGGGCTTGCTAGTAGCATATCAAAATTCCCAGCCCCGTTATTGGGAAGATGAGGAGATTAACTTGCTGGCCCAGGTGGGAGTACAATTGGGAGTGGCACTCCAACAAGCGGAGTTACTCGACCAGACTCGACAGCAAGCTCAAGAACTCGTCCATGCACTCTCAGATTTGCAGCAAACCCAAGCCCAGATGATTCAGAATGAAAAAATGGCTTCTTTGGGGCAGTTGGTTGCAGGTGTCGCCATGAAATTAATAACCCGGTCAGCTTTATCTACGGCAACCTCATCCATGTAAGCGAGTACACTCAAGATTTACTCTCTTTCGTGCAACTATGCCAGAAACATTATCCTGACCCAGCAGCAGAAATTATTGAACGTGCTGAAGCGATCGACCTTGACTTTATGATTGAAGACTTGCCCAAAACTATCACCTCGATGAAAACTTATACAACTTATTGCAATTGCTGTTGGATAAAAATCATAAAGAAAAGGTGGAAGAACACAAAATACGTCGTGGGGGCGAAACCTAAATTATTAGTAGAAGAGCAAATAATTTTAAATTTGATGTGTCAAGGATTAACATTCCAAGTATTAGGTATACTTTTTGGGTGAAAGCTAATGATATTTTTAATTATTGGCAAGATATTTTCCGCTCCGCTTTGCCGTTTACTTGAACAAAAAAATGGAGAAGATGAAGAATATTTATCCAAACACAGAATATGAGTTGATAGTCGATGAGCAAGCCATACCAAGACCTAAAGACTATGAAGAGCAGAAAAAGTTTTACTCAGGTAAGAAGAAATACTTTGAAAAATCAATTAATTGTTTTACCTGGTAGCGTGCAGATCTTGTCGATGTTGTATCTGGAGAAAGAGGCCTAGCAAGCGATATAAATCTTGCGAGCGTCGTTTTCGATCCAGATCAAATTTTTGCAGAAGATAAAGCCTATATTGGAGAACCTCAAATAAAAACAACCGAAAAAACAGGAATTAACAGCTAAACAAAAAGAATAAAATAGAGATTTTTATTCCCGTTTTCGTTGAACACGTCATTGGTAAAATTTTTCCGGGTTGCCAGCGAGCGATTTCGGTTAATATTGATAAATATGAATCGGTAATTTCGACAAAAGTTGGGTTGGTTAGATTGCGCGAATTTTAGAAGTATTAGAATCTGTTGATAGCTCTGAAAAACTTGAGATTAACCAGTACCACCTTTGGAGTTCTTTATTAACAGGAAATCTATCAAACCCAGATTCTGCCGTTTGAGTAACATATGTGAGCATGGGAGGTAGAGCTTAAAACCCAGAGCTGACAAGGGTTTTATTTTTGGAGATGTCTAATAACCCGAAAATTATGATTCGCACCGAAGTTACGACCGATACTGTGGGCCAGTCCCTACGCCAACGAGCGATAATTCGCATTGCTGACAATGGTCCGGGTATGCCCAAAGAAGTGCGATCGCGCATTTTCGACCCCTTTTTCACCACTAAGCCTGTCGGTAAGGGAACGGGTTTAGGGCTTTCCATCAGCTACAAAATTGTGGTCGAAAAGCATAGGGGCAAGCTTAAGTGTACTTCCCAACCCGGTGATGGGACTGTGTTCTCGATCGAGATTCCCATCAAACAATGAAAATATTTAGCAATTATCAATTAGTTATGAAAGTTATTCTCGTTTGGCCCTCTCCCTCTCTGGACCTAGGCCCAGTGAATCACTTTACCTAAGATCCGTCTACAGCGACCAAGTTCTAGTGACCAGGGAGACCCTGGTCACTAGGTTGAGGCTCTTCCGATGTCTCCTGGGAGACACGGCACTGCGACGGGAATAGTTTTCAGCCCCAACATGAGTCTCTTTATTTGGTTCTCGGCGATGCTGGGCAATAACAAGAGCTTCGATCGCTCTAGCACACCGTTCAGAAGGGGGATGGGAACAGAAGAAGGCATCAATTAAATCAGAGACTCGATAATGTGAAACTTATAGGCGATCGCCGGACGTTTCACCTGACGGGCCAGCTGGCTACCAACCTTATTGAGATCAGCAACATCTCGCCGATTTCGATTTAGTTTGCCAGCCATTTGGCCAGCGAGTTGCTGATAGAAGATATCGCCTATTTTCATTTCCTATTCTGGCGTAATTGTCACCCGATCTAGAAGGTATCCTATTGCGTGGGAATTGCCTGTTGACTAAGGGGTATCGCCTCGGATTTAGATCGAGTAACAAGTCAAAATTCTTTGATCAAGTAAAATCTCGCTTTCCTCTTTTCAAAATTGACCATTGACCATTGACAACTGACAATTGAACCCCTCTCTAGTAGCATAAAATGCATCCAGGCGATCGCCGTGTGGCGTTAGCCATGCAAGTCTCAGTCAAAAGTAAGGAAAATACTGACTTTAGCCGTTACCAATGGTTTCAACTCCTGGCCGTGATAAAGTCTGGTCATACCTGGGACAGGTATTCTGCCAAAGATTAAGATATATGTCAATTTGTAAAGAATGTAAACTGTATGAACTAAAGATGAGAATACTCGTACTTGCCTGGGAATTCCCACCTCGGATTATCGGCGGCATCGCCCGCCATGTGGCAGAATTATATCCTGAAATAGTCAAACAAAGACATGTAATTCATTTACTGACAGTAGAGTTTGACTCAGCACCGCTCTATGAGATAGTAGAGGGGATAAAAGTACATCGAGTAGCGGTCGGTGAAGGTCACGACTTCTTTCATTGGGTAGTAAAAATGAATGAAAGTATGGGTACAGAAGGGGGCAAGCTGATATTGGCAGAAGGGCCTTTCGACCTGATCCATGCTCATGACTGGGTAGTCGGGGATGCGGCGATCGCCCTGAAGCACCACTTCCAAGTGCCCCTCGTCGCCACCATCCATGCCACGGAGTATGGGCGCTACAACGGTCTGCACAACCACACTCATTACTACATCAACGGCAAAGAAAAGCACCTAGCTCGCGAAGCGCGGCGGATAATTGTCTGTAGCAAATATATGCAAGGGGAAGTAGAAGAGACCCTAGAGAGTCCTGCGGACAAAATAGATGTAATTTACAACGGCATCCGACCAGAAAAGAAACGACCCATCCCCCCTAATGAGGCATGGGAGTTCCGCCGCAAGTTTGCCAGGGATGAAGAAAAAATAGTCTATTATCTGGGTCGCATGAGCTATGAAAAAGGCGTGGACCTGTTGTTGGGTGCAGCACCCAAGCTATTGCGGGAGATGGGAGGCCAGGTCAAATTTGTGATTATCGGCGGCGGTAGGACCGACCATCTCCAGCGCCTGGCCTGGGATTTAGGGATTTGGCATCAGTGCTGCTTTACTGGTTTCATGTCCGAAGCAGACTTGGATAAATTCCAAACCATTGCTGACTGTGCAGTTTTCCCCAGTCTATACGAACCCTTTGGCATTGTTGCCCTAGAAAGCTTTGCCGCGCGAGTGCCCGTGGTGGTTTCGGATGCGGGTGGACTCAAGGAAGTGGTCCATCATGGCGAGACGGGAATTGTCACTTGGAGAAATAACATTGATTCCTTGGCCTCGGGGATTCTGGAGGTATTGTATAATCCCGATTACGCTCGGTTTTTGGTTGAGAATGCCTATCAGGATTTACAACGCCGGTTCTCCTGGTCCCAGTTGGCCCGGCAGACTGAGGTGGTTTACCAGCAGGTATTCTCCCCTCGGGAGCAGTCAGTGGTCGGCGGTGAGTTGTAAGTCGATTCTGTCACTGGAGATGCCATTTATATTTGCTGGCGTGACGACTGAACTTTCGGCCCCGAGCGTGCCGTCTGGTACGATCTGTCCAGTGGCCTCTGAAGGCAAAGATAACTCCAGACTGCCACAGAGGGGGGCATAGGTGAAAGGATTCGTTAGTTTTCGATCTTTGATTTTTTCAGAGCGCGATCTTATGTTTTACTTTTTGGTGGGCGGTGCTCTATATTGAATGTCACTGATTTAAGGTTGGTGGGCGGTGCCCACCCTACACGTACAACCGGAATTCCCCGGGCTATGCCGACCGCAACCGCGAATACTGGTAATATGCTATCTTTTGCCCAGAAACCTGGTTTTGCCAAAAAACCAGGTTTCTTCATTTTTGCATCTCAAGCTCTCTTCTAGCGCCTTTATGCTGGTGGGTACGTATGGTGAGACCTGCCCGGAGGCGTGAGCCAAGGTTATGTAGGGGCACGGCCGATTCCAGATTTCGGTTTATCTGAGATCTTGCACTATTGTCAACAAACCCGAAGGCCCGTTGTGGGTTCAAACCCACGGCTAACAGCTAAAGTCGGTTGAAAACCGATCTTATTGCCTTATAGAGAAAGCGTTTTACTCTCGTTCCCACCGCGAAGCCTCTTAACGAGCTATCGAGGCTCCGCCTTGCACCATTCTCGATAAGCCTCATGGCCCGCCTTCGGGGTCTCGTGGTCGCTCGATGTTCCCCGGGAGTTCGATGTCTCGCGAAGGCTGCTCGATGCATCCTGATAGCGAAGGCGGGCCGTGAGACTCTTCACAGGGAACGATGAACGGTTGCCAACGGGCGCAAGACCACACCGGTTTAAAACCCCAACCGAGAGGTTTAAAACCCCAACCGAGAGGTTTAAAACCCCAACCGAGAGGTTTAAAACCCCAACCGAGAGGTTTAAAACCCCAACCGAAATGAGTTATGTAACTGAGATGGGGTTGAAATTATTATCGGGCGGTGAGATTGCGCTTTGGCTGCGCAGCCGCTGCGCTAACGGGGGATACTTACGGGGAGCATTAAAATGCTGGTTGGGATCGCCCCTCGCAATGACAAATTATAGTTTTTGAGTACCCACTCCCAAATTTTTGCACAAATGTAGAGGACGCACTATTGAGGCTCAGCCTCGATAACTCGTTCCCAGGGGTCGCCAGGGAACGAGGGTATTACGCTGAATGCCTGCGATAGTTTCGAGTTTGTCTATCAGTTGGCCCAGTTTAGCAGGATCTATCTTACTTGGTTCTAAAAATGTTACTAGAACCTGAGCCCGATCGCTCACATCTTGCGGGAACTCAGCCAGTTCTATTTTACCGTTTTGATAAATGCCTTCGACCGTTTTTAGCATAATTTTAAATTTCGATTCCTTCCACTTGTCTGATTCTCTTCCAATCAATGGCAGCTACCCATATGTCTTCTTCTTCCGAGTATTCGACAATTCCATCAACTTCTAACTCCTCACTGTATAGCCTCAGTGATTGACCAGACTGTAACTCAATATGTTGACAGGCCAACTCCTCCATCGTGCCGATACAGTTGAGACGCAAACCAATGTCAGCATTGTGAAAATCGGCAAATACTCTGGCATTCTTCCTTCGTTCATCAAACATAATTCCCATAATCAGTCAGCATTTGCCAATTATGGGGTATCGTTCGGCATTACGCATCGTTATCCTCCGTGTTTTGTAACGCTTCTAACATGGCGTTTGCTGCTGCAAACGCATCCTATGGAGACCATATAGGGTAAGACTGACCTGGTTGGATGATGTCAGTTTCTTCTCGGGCAAATTCTGAGATTAAAACCTGCATATGTAAATTTTGTCTACAGGTAAGTTCTGCCGATACCATTGCTAACAACTCCTCTTTTCTCTCTTAAGTCTAGTTTCTACTCGCCGCTCAATTCGGTCAGATCACCCCTTGTTCGGTAGTCACAGGGCGGGCAGCGCCCTACTACAGCACCTGAGCAGCCATCATTTCTTTTTTTCATGAACTCCCAACTTCGATCGCTTCTCCGGGAGAAATACTACCTAGGACGTTGCGAACATCAGGTATCAGTGGAACTAAATCGGGAAGTCGATTGCTGGGTGCTACAATAACAACGACTGCAACTCCTGCTTTTTGCAAGTTTTGCTGATATCGTAAATTCCGATCTGTGGTCAGTAAAATTGGCAAACTCTCTGCAAGCATAAGTTGCAGTAGCTCGTTGTTTTTCTTTCCTGACCATCCCATCTCCGTAACTGTTCTTACCTCATGTGAGTTCGCGTTTTAGAAGTCGTGGCACGCATTCATCAAACAGAATTCGCACAGTCAGCATTTCTTTTGCTAATTCCAGAGTGGCGATCGCCTGTTCTCGCGTGACACATGGTCTAAAAACTCATCCAGTGAATCACCCGCTTCGAGATAATCAAGCAATATTTTCATTGGTACCCGCGTGCCAACAAAAACTGGTGTTCCTCCCATTATATCTGGGTCGCTATGGACGATAGGTGATGTATGCTTCATAATAGTCTATCTTATCGGAATGGAAATTGCAATCGTTCGCTATAACAGCCTTTTCTGGAGCCCAGGCCGAGCAGCCTCTTTTGATCTACATTGTACCGATTTTTGTCCGGAACAAAATGGAGTAGTTTTATAGATGTCCGTTAGCATTGTTTTGCTCTAAATTTGTTGATTTTGGACTGACTTAGAAGTATAACTGCGATCTATAAAAGCAAACATTAAACTCCATGAAAAAATTCACTTGCCCCAGAATTAGTGGAACGTCAGTTGCTTGAGTCCAGGCGAAAGCAACTCTAACGGGGTTGAACTGACCTACTGTTGCCTGTACAACTAAGATACGGGCTTCGTACTTAGCTAAATTACCTGTCAAATTAAGAACTTTCGTCTGATTCTCCCATAAATACCCAAGGGAGATCCCAAGTTGATAGGGAAGTACATTAATTGTTGCTCCTGTATCCACCAAACCGGATACTGTTACCGCCTGCTGTTTATGAAAGAGAGAGAGTGGTAGATAGGGACGAAAGCTAGATTCACCCAAAGCAACTTCGGAAGCTGTAAAGGGGTATCGTTCGGCATTACGCATCGTTATCCTCCGTGTTTTGTAACGCTTTTAACATGGCGTTTGCTGCTTCAAACGCATCGTATGGAGACCATATAGGGTAAGACTGACCTGGTTGGATGATGTCAGTTTCTTCTCGGGCAAATTCTGAGATTAACACCTGCATGATGTAAAGTTTGTCTACACGAGTTAAATTTTGGATTCTGTTCATAAGTTCTGCCGATACCATTGCTAACAACTCCTCTTTTTTCTATTCAGTCTAGTTTCTACTCGCTGCTCAATTCGGTCAGCCTCGATCGCCCCTTGTTCGGTAGTCACAGGGCGGGCAGCGCCCACCCTACTACAGCACCTGAGCAGCCATCATTTCTTTTTTTTCATGAACTCCCAACTTCGAGCGCTTCTCCGGGAGAAATACTACCTAGGACGTTGCGAACATCAGGTATCAGTGGAACTAAATCGGGAAGTCGATTGCTGGGTGCTACAATAACAACGACTGCAACTCCTGCTTTTTGCAAGTTTTGCTGATATCGTAAATTCCGATCTGTGGTCAGTAAAATTGGCAAACTCTCTTCAAGCATAAGTTGCAGTAGCTCGCCGTTTTTCTTTCCTCACCATCCCATCTCCGCAACAGTTCTTACTTCATAATCGGTGAGTTCGCGTTTTAGAGGTCGTGGCACCCATTCATCAAACAGAATTCGTATAAGCAGTCAGCATTTCCTTTGCTAATTATGGCGATCGCCTGTTCGCGCTTAACACACTGAGGTTTGTAGTGAGGACGGAAGTCCTCACTACAAACCTCAGAAAAATCGGAAAATGGTCTAAAAACTCATCCAGTGAATCACCCCCTTCGAGATAATCAAGCAATATTTTCATTGGTACCCGCGTGCCAACAAAAACTGGTGTTCCTCCCATTATATCTGGGTCGCTATGGACGATAGGTGATGTATGCTTCATAATCTTCTACATGCTCCACGAATGAGTTCTTGGTTATTATACCCATAATACACTTAAAACTGCGCTTGATAAGCCAACTCTTCCACTTGTCTGATTTTATTCCAATCTATGGCAGCTACCCACAAGTCTTCTTTTTCCGAGTATTCGACAATTCCATCAACTTCTAACTCCTCACTGTATAGCGTCAGTGATTGACCGGACTGTAACTCAATATGTTGACAGGCCAAGTCCTCGATCGTGCCGATACAGTTGAGACGCAAACGCCCTTGAATGTCAGCATTGTGAAAATCTGCAAAGACTCTGGTCTTCTGCGTTCGTTCTCCCATGTTCTTACCTCGCTGGATTAGTAATAGTGGGTGTTAAAAGACTGCTAATAATATCTGGACTTAAGCCAGTCATCGTTGCATGATTTGGACTCCTACCTGATGTTCTGATTACCTCTCCACCGACTTGGCGCACTTCGCCTACTGTTGTTACACCAACTTGCCCGTGAGGAATTGCTGATGCCAATTCTGCTACGGACAATCCTACTGCACATTCGACAGAAATTCCTGTTACCCCACTGGGATGGGTTCCCGTTCCACGTTGAATGTCTTCTGGACGATTGCGCCCTCCACGAACCACTAGCGCCCCGTTTGGTATTATCTCCACAAATCTTAGCTTTTTGACTCAAGTTCACGTCAGCTAGTAATTTTACCATACTGGTTTACCAATGCTATGGGTAGATGTCAACCCTTGACAAGAGTTCTTCTAGTTCCGTAGTTGCAGGGCGGGCAGCGCCCACCCTACTATTGTACATTACTTCGCAGTAGCCATCATTTTCTTAGCGGCTTGTTCTTTCTGCAAGAACTTCTCCAACTCTGTCAAGGCATCTGCATCAACTTTCGTCTGCATGGGACAGAATTTTGGTCCGCACATGGAGCAAAATTCCGCTGTTTTGTAGATGTCCGCTGGCAGGGTTTCGTCGTGGTACTCCCGCGCCCGATCGGGGTCTAGGGCCAGTTCAAACTGACGATTCCAATCGAAATTGTACCGCGCTGCCGACAGTTCGTCGTCCCGATCGCGTGCCCCCGGGCGGCGTCGGGCAATATCTGCTGCATGGGCGGCAATTTTATAGGCGATCAACCCATTGCGCACGTTTTCGGCATCGGGCAGACCTAAATGTTCCTTGGGCGTGACGTAACATAGCATTGCCGTGCCGTACCAACCCGCCATCGCTGCCCCGATCGCAGAGGTAATATGATCGTAACCGGGGGCGATGTCCGTCACCAATGGACCCAGCACGTAGAAGGGTGCTTCGGAACACTCTTCCATTTGCTTCTTGACATTAAATTCAATCTGATCCATCGGCACGTGACCCGGTCCTTCTACCATCACCTGCACGTCATGTTCCCAGGCGCGGCGCGTCAGTTGTCCCAGGGTTTTCAGTTCTGCTAACTGCGCTTCATCGGAAGCATCGTGAGTGCAACCCGGACGCAAGGAATCTCCTAAACTGAAGGAGACATCGTACTTTTTGAAGATTTCGATAATTTCGTCAAAGTGGGTGTAGAGGGGATTTTGCTTGTGATGGTGCAGCATCCACTTGGCAATTATCCCGCCACCGCGAGAGACAATGCCCGTAATCCGATTTTTCACCAAGGGCAAATATTCGATCAACAAACCTGCATGGATGGTCATGTAATCCACCCCTTGCTGGGCGTGTTTCTCGATGACGTGGAGAAAATCCTCAGGCGTCAGCTTTTCGATATTACCATGCACGCTTTCTACCACTTGGTAGATGGGCACTGTCCCGATCGGCACTGGGGAGGCATTGATAATCGCAGTGCGAATCTCATCTAGGTTTCCGCCGCCAGTGGACAAGTCCATCACGGTATCGGCACCGTATTTTACCGCCAGTTTCAGCTTATCGACTTCTTCGGACAGGTTAGAAGAGTTAGGAGAAGCACCGATATTGGCATTTACCTTGCAGGAAGATGCAATGCCAATGCACATTGGTTCCAGGTTCGGGTGGTTAATGTTGGCCGGAATTATCATCCGCCCCCGGGCCACTTCTTCCCGGATCGACTCAACTGGGAGTTTTTCCCGCTGGGCCACGTAATACATTTCTTCAGTCAGCAGACCTTCACGGGCGTAGTGCATTTGGGTGACATTGCTTTGCCCGCGCCGCTTGGCGATCCATTCTGTCCGCATAAAAGTTTTCCTCGGTAAACAGCTTCCCTTCGCCGGTACTAACCGGACTCAGGTTCTAAGGGTGTAATCTCAGCCTGGTTTGACTCAGGCACCCCTAGCTCTATTTGATTATTCTATCATCCTGGGCGAACTGAGGGCAAGAAAGTAGTTTGTAGTTCCTACGAACGTGCCTGAAATTCCCACATATCAAGGGTTTTAGTCTATACTGCCCCAATTTTTACTTGACAATATTTTACATAGTGGCGAAAACTGATGTCAGAGCAACGGGCCAGATCGCATGCTATACTATAGAGGTAGTTTCCATATCCAAGCTGACTGATGACAATCCTGTTAGAAATCGAAGCGGCCATCAAACAGTTGCCCGAACCGTTCCGGAAAAATCGGGATGTTCGCCAGTTGGCAGCATGGTTACAGACCTATTTAGACGAGCGGTGGGATCTGCAGATGCAGGACGACGCCGAAGTAGACATCGCCGCTAACCAAGTGAGAGAGTTGCCTTAAAATAAGTAGATGAAGTTTGAGATTGATTTTACCCCAACAGCAGCTAACCATATTCGCTCCTACAGGAAGTTTGAGCAAATGATTATCCTTGATGCGATAGAGTCCCTGTGCGAAAATGAACCTCTAAGTGAAACTAGAAACAGAAAGCGGTTGGGAGAAAACGAACTATCTGATTGGGAAATCAGAGTTCAAAAATATCGGGTATTTTACGATGTCATCCTTGCGGAAGACTCTGGAATTGTCAAAATCAAAGCTGTCGGACATAAGGAACATAATACGCTGTACATTGGTGGCAAAGAGGTTCAACTATGAAAATTATTCAATTAGAAGAAAAACAAGTAACAGTAGATGAGCTAATGGAATTAGCAAGGAATGAAGCTGTGGTTTTGCGTCAAGCAGATGGAGCAATGTTTGCTTTAGCACCAGTTGATAATTTTGATGTAGAAGTGGAACTACTCAAAAATAATGCTGAATTTATGGCTTTTCTCAAGGAACTATCCGAAGAGGAGGCGACCATTTCATTACAGTCCTTACGGGAGGAACTAGCATAGTGATGATTTGCTGTAGAAAAGAAACATGAAGCATGTGTCAATAGAAAAAGTTGAAACTGATTTATTAGGTTATTTGCAGCAGGCCGAGAAGGATTATGTAATAATCACTCGTCAAGGCGCCGCTGTGGGAATTCTAATTGGTTTAGAAGATCCTGAAGACTGGTGGGAAGAATTGCTTTTACATAACCCCAAATTTCTTGAGAGGATAGCACGGGCTCGAAAGCATCTGCAAGAGGGTAAGGGTGTTAGCATAGAGGAGATTAGAGCCAAGTATGAACATCACCCTTGACTGCACAACCGCTGGTGCGCAGTAGTTCGACCTTCGTATTTCCTACGATCGTGCCTGAAATTCCCACAGCTCAAGGGTTTTAGCCTATACTGCCCCAATCGCTCCTTGACAATTTTACATAGTGGCGAATATTTCTGTCCGACTACTCAGTCTCTCTGTCAGAACAGTTCGTCCGGGCCTAGCCTCATCATACCCTGGTTAGGCTATGCCGCGCAGCGCTTCTCCTACTTTCTCTTTTGAGGATCGGTTTGGAGTAAAATTGGGATGTGCTCGCTCGGATCTCCTCCCCGCAAGTGCTATATTATCTATGATAACCCCGACCTAGGCAAAACTACCACGATGAGTACATTTGACCGAATGGAACCCCCATCTACCCCCGATTATCCAGCGGATGAAGAACCGGTTACTCAAATTGCCGAGAACTTGGAAGATGATTCCGGAGATGATGATGACATCATTCCCTCCAAGTTCTCCATCGCCGTTTCTCGGAGTGATTTTGATGTTGCTGGTTTAGTCAGACGCATGAGGGACGGGGACATATACATTCCCGACTTTCAAGGTTCCTATGTCTGGAAAATCAAACAAGCTTCGCGTTTTATAGAATCCCTATTGCTGGGTTTGCCAGTTCCGGGTATATTCTTAGCCAAAGAACCAGACAACAGACACATAGTGATTGACGGACAGCAAAGATTGCGGAGTCTTCGCTATTTCTGCGATGGGAAGTTTTTAGAAGGTCGCCCAGCGTTTGCTCTTCTTGGAGTTCATAAGGAATTTGAGGGAAAAACATATGAGTCGCTGAATGCCAAGGATCGACGCAAATTAGACGACTCTGTTTTATCTGCTACTGTAGTCGATCTACATGGCGATCAAAGCATTATTTACTACATTTTTGAAAGGCTGAATACAGGAGGAACTCTGCTCAAACCCCAGGAAATTAGAGATTGCATTTATCACGGCGAATTAAACGAGCTGTTGCAGAAATTAAACTAAAATGAATCTTGGCGTAACATCTATGGTAAAATGGATAATAATAAGAAAGACCAAGAACTGATTCTCCGCTTTCTAGTATTTTACTTTGAAGGAGAGAACTACAAACGCAATATGAAAGATTTGATCAATCAATATATGAGCAAAAACCGCAACCTGCAAAAGCAGTCGGAAGGGGAAATCAGGAAAGCATTTATCCCGACAATTGAAATAATTTATAAATCACTCGGGAACAAAGCTTTCCAACTTGAGAAGAGATTTGTTCCAACGATATTTGAGTCGGTTATGATTGCGATCGCGCGCAGGTTGGCGCAAAGTGAGATTAAGAACCTTGAGGAATTGAAAAGTTGGTATGAATTACTGGTGGAAGCTCGAGAATTTAGGAGTGTATCGATGAAAATCCGCAATTTAACTAGCAAAGAGAATTTCCAAAAGCGGATAGAAATTGCTAGCAAGTTATTAGCAGAAGTGGAATAGATACATCGTCGAGATCGTCATCTCGCCGCCGTCACCCTAAAGGGTGCGGCTACTCGAACTAAGCCCGCCTGCGCGGGCTAGAATATTTTATCGGGTACGGGTAGAATGGGAGAAAGATACCTCCCAACTGCTTATGGACTGGACTACTCCTCTGCGATCACTCCAAGCTGATTTTATCGCCCGCCTGCATTCCGATGCTGCTGTCTTGCATCACTTGACTAATCCTCTACTCAAAGGCTATTTTAGCGAAATGACGATCGTCTCTGGGGCGGAGTTGGCCCAAGTCCGCCAAAATTGCTGGTCAGTTGCTGACAGGTTGAAGCATCTTTCTGGCCAGCCTATTTATGATGTCTTTATCTCTCATTTTTATGCGACAATGGGTGAGTTTGTCGCTAGGAAATATTTGGATGGTTTGGTTGTCAATGTTGATAAATCTGGATTAGGAAGCGATCGACTGATGGTAGTAAAGACAAAACCATTAATATTTGGCATCTGGAAACAGGGTCTCTATGGCTGATGATAAGTTGTTCGATCGTCAGCCAAGCAGCTATAATAGGAACAGCAAGTAGGAGTCAGCGGACCATGTCTGTAATCAAAGAATTAGAAGCAAGCGTCGAGTCACCGGAAGAGATATTCTTTCCATCAGGGGAATTCCTCAGCGACGAACCTGTATTTGATAATTATCAGCACTTGCAGCAAATAATGCTGTTAATCAAATGTCTGGACTGGTGGTGGAGAGAACGCCAGGATTTCTTCTGCGCCAGCAACCTCACCATTTACTATAGTCGCAATCAGCCCAAATCGAAAGACTTCCGAGGACCAGACTTTTTCGTGGTCCTGGGAGTCGATCGCCAAAAACCCCGCAATAGTTGGGTAGTATGGCAAGAAGATGGCAAGTATCCCAATCTAATAGTAGAAATCATGTCGGAAATAACAGCGGACAAGGATAGGAGGTTGAAGAAACGAGTATATCAAGACATCTTCCGGATCCCAGATTATTTCTGGTTTGACCCAGAAACACTGGAATTTGCAGGATTTGTGCTAGTTAGCGGCAAGTATGAAGCCCTGAAACCAAATTTCCAAGGACATTTGTGGAGTCAGCAACTAGAAATGTATCTGGGTATCCATTCCAAGCAACTGCGCTTCTTTACCCCCGAAGGGATAATAGTACCCACACCAGACGAAGCAGCTGAGTCAGCTAAACAAGAGGCTGAGTTGGCTAAACAAGAGGCTGAGTTGGCTAAACAACGCTCACAGTTGGAATTAACTCAACAACGGGTCTATAAGTTAGCGGCAAAACTGCGGGAGTTGGGCATAGATCCAAATAGCCTGTAAGATGAGTGATATACGTTCGCATCGGATGAAATAATATAAGTAGGCAACTTTTGTCAATATGCCACCAAAAATAACTGATATGGTTGCATGGCAGCAAGCAGAACTGCTGATGCAACCCGCCTTACTCCGCGTCGTCGATAACATCCGCAAGCAGTTGGAAAACTCTGACTGGACTGGCACCTATGAAGATGTCCAGACTCCCATACCGGGTTATAATCTATGTTTGCAGCATCAAGACCAGCAGATCGATGTGGATGTCTGGGAACTCTGCTATGAAGTCTGTTTTCGCGACTACAAAGCTCATTCGCAACTAGAAAGTCAGGAAGTGGCGATCGACAGTAGTTTGCTCGATATCACCGGTGATGTGGACTGGCAGCGTTTGGAGGCAAAAACTCAGGCGATAATCAGTGCCTTGTTCGCGTCTTTGCCCACATAAGCACCTGAAAATAGTTCGATCGTGGCGGACTTTAGTCCTTATCTCGCGAAGTCGCAGGTGAGGACTTTAGTCCTCACTACAAACCTCAGAAAAACATGAAGGGGATGATGACAGCATTACAGGATATCCAAGCAGCAGCAGGCGCAACCTTTGTAGATGGAGTTGCAGTTAGTTTCGGGAATGAACCGGCGGCAATAGCAACTGCCCGCGTGGCGCTGTGCGATCGCACCCACTGGGGGCGCATCCAGCTAACAGGGGCAGATCGGGTGCGCTTTTTACACAACCAGACTACCAACGATTTTCAAATCCGCAAACCCGGACAGGGATGTGATACAGTATTCGTGACATCAACTGCCCGCACCATTGACCTAGCAACAGCTTACATCGCGGAAGATGCCATCCTATTGCTATCTCCAAAGTCAATACATCGAGCAATTGTTGCAGTATTTTGATCGCAAACGCTATCAGTTCTGTGGTGGACGCATTTTGCTATGGGACAAAACGGATGCGATGGTGAGTGTCAATTACCATAATGAGTTCTTTCTGATACCGGCGGGCAGCTTTATTCCAGCAGGCATGATTCAGGGAGCTAATATGGTGATTCACAGGGAAGTGATCGAAAAGGTGGGTGGCTTTCATCCAAAGATGGGAGCAGGCATGAAATTGTGTTGTGAAGACATCGAAATGATGGGACGAGCCTGCATGAACGGTTTCACTGGTGCCCATCTTCCGCAATTGGTGGTTTATCATCATCATGGGCGCAAACCCGGAAGCCTGGAGTTGAAGGAATTAGGGTATAC
Source organism: uncultured Hormoscilla sp. (assembly GCA_963921275.4). Lineage (GTDB taxonomy): Bacteria > Cyanobacteriota > Cyanobacteriia > Cyanobacteriales > Desertifilaceae > Hormoscilla. The sequence goes on from OZ001293.3 coordinate 2,911,124, forward strand.
ATATGACACCGGGCGCGGTGCTTATTATGCCTGTATGAGCGATCGCGGCTTTCTCGACTACTGGAAAGAAGGCATGAAAAGGTCACTCACCTTCTGCTCAAGATCTGGGCGAAAATCCTCTTATAGTATGCTCGTCAATGAACTTAAGGGTGCGCAAATCTACTTTGAAATGAAAGCGAAAGGAGTAATCGACCTGCCCTCTGCTTTCGGTTCCCCCGTCTTCACATAACTATACAGCCCACTGCCCATCGGGTCTGCCAAGACATTTTGAACTATAGCATTCTTTTCTTTCAAATACATCGCCACCCCTGCAAAGGTGCCACCCGTACCCGTTGAGGCGACCCAGGCATCAACTTTACCATCAGTTTGGGTCCAAATTTCCGGACCAGTAGTTTCATAATGAGCCCGTCGATTAGCTAAATTGTCAAACTGATTGGCCCAGATCGCATTTTCCATCTCAGCGGCGATTCTGCCAGACAGCTTGACATAATTGTTAGGGTCTTTGTATGGTACAGTCGAGACCGTTTGCACGTCGGCACCCAAGGTGCGCAAGGCATCTATCTTCTCTTGAGATTGGGTTTCCGGAATGATAATCTTGCACTTATAGCCTTTAGCATTGCAAATATGGGCTAAACCAATCCCCGTATTGCCAGCAGTGCCCTCAACTACCGTGCCACTGGGTTTAAGTAAGCCTTTTTCTTCAGCATCTTGAATAATGTAAAGTGCTGCCCGGTCCTTCACGGAACCGCCGGGATTGAGAAACTCAGCCTTTCCCAGGATTTCGCAACCCGTTTCCTCGCTGAAGCTGTTGATCCGGATTAAGGGCGTGTTGCCCACGGTGCCGACGAAGCCTGCTTTTATATCCATGTGTTCCCCAAATTCTCAATATCTCAGATATTGTATACCTTAAACTAGAGTACGATCGCGTTTCCAGTCTCCGGCTGGTTTCGAGAGGAAGAGGGTGAATTAAGAAACCCGGTTTTTCCAAAAAACCGGGTTTCTGGGCTACCGGTGCATATACCCGCCGCAAAAGTGAAACGAGGGTAAGATAACTGTTACTTATTCGGTTGAGGAGTCATCCGCAGGTAGGGCTTGACTTCGGTGTAACCTTTGGGGAATTTCTCCTTCAGGACTTCTGGGTCTTTCAGGGAGGGGACGATCACGCAGTCGCCGCCATCTTTCCAGTTGACCGGGGTAGCGACGCTGTGGTTGTCTGTCAACTGCAAGGAGTCGATCACTCGCAAGAGTTCGTCGAAGTTGCGTCCAGTACTGGCGGGGTAGGTGAGGGTGAGGCGGAGTTTCTTGTCCGAGTCGATGATGAAGACAGAACGCACTGTCAAGGTATTGCTGGCGTTGGGGTGGATCATGTCGTAGAGGTCCGAGACCTTCTTATCAGGATCCGCTAAGATGGGATAGTTGACGGTGGTCTTCTGGGTTTCGTTGATATCCCCGATCCAGCCTTTGTGAGACTCAACGCTATCGACGCTGAGGGCGATCGGCTTGACGTTACGCTTGTCAAATTCCGATTTGAGGCGGGCGACTTCCCCCAGTTCGGTAGTGCAAACAGGGGTATAGTCGGCGGGGTGGGAGAATAGGATCACCCAGCTATCGCCTGCCCAGGAGTAAAAGTCGATTTCACCTTCAGAGGACGCCTGGGTGAAGTTGGGGACTGTGTCGCCTAGTCTCAGTGTCATAATCTAGTTCCTGTAGTCTTCTACTAATTGTTTCCAACTTTACATTTTCCCACATACCCTGATGCTCCCACCTAATTTTAGATATTCTTAGGATTTGGATTGCATTTGCTGATAGACTGTATTAAGTTGAGTAATGTGTTATCTTCGCGCTTAAATAGGTTTGCCGATGTTTCAATTGTTATATTTTATACTACATGCCCTGGATCCGTTTCTGGTTCCGATTTGCTTTGTCTGTGCCTGGATGTTAGTGCTGATGGTAGCTTGGAGTCTCTGGAGGGCCGTGCGATCGGGGGTTGCGATTTTTCGCGCAGCGTGGGCCCAGATGATGCACCAGATCCCCTGTACCGGCTGTCAGTTTTTCACCAATGATTACCGGCTCAAATGTACGGTGCGGCCTCAAATTGCCAATACCGAGAGGGCGATCGCCTGTTCTGACTATTCTGCCAAACAGAATCCTTTCAGTCTATAGGGCGATCGCATTTTTGTCAGGTTTGCAATTGAAATTCTTCTGGAGAGATTCCCCAATTGACCCAACAAATTGCCTCCCGTGCTGATTCTACATCAGGAGGCACCCGCAATGCATGAATGAATCCGGTGCTGGGGCAGGTCATTTTCAATAAATAAATTGGTTCGACATCCCCATCGATTCTCAATAAGGTATATTCTTGCCAAGTATCTAGGGCGATCGCCTGCAACTCTTGGATCATTCTGGCGTAGCCAATGAGTTAATACGCGCCGCAGTTCCGCATTATTTTCTGCTAAAATCCATTCCGATCGCCACTGGTGCGGGTGTAGCTTACCGTACTTTTCAGGTAATACTACTCCCTGATAAGCATAAACACTCAAACCATCTGCATATTGAATCGCTGGTCCCCCTTCTGCATGCAGAAATAGTTGGTCGTCCAGAGAAATAGAGAAATAATTTTCGGGCGCGAACAAACAATACAAATCTTTTCAAACGGAAAAATCCAACCAGCGTTTTTCATCAGTCGCTGATATACATGTTTTTTGATAAGCTTGACAATTCAATTCTGAAATACAATAATCCAACAATCTTCCAAAATAAACAAAATTTTCTGTGACGACAAAAACTATCTTCTAGCTCGATATTTATTCCAAGTTTGTTGTCTATCGCCGAGGAGATTTGAATTGCTCCTCCGAACGTTATTATTTGTCTTGCTTCTATTTCCCCAAATATCTCATCCTCTATCATCATCTTTTTTCTGAGTCTAATTACTAGAGCGAAATGTAATGGCGCAAATATTTCAGTTCTGTCAGAGAGGACGATAAATTCAAGAAAATATGTCTCCAAGCAGAAGCGGGACTGTCCACAAAAATTATGTCTGGTTCTTCTGTGCCCATAAATTCATAGACAGCTTGTATAGCTTCTGTTGCTTGGCTTCGATCTAGCGATGCAGTCGATGTAGCAATTTTCCACCATTTTTCCTGGTAAACTGGCATCATAGCTTCTTGCTCTGGCGTCAGTTGTTCGATCTTAGTTTGTGAGATCCTGTCGGACTCCTCCCTTTGCCTTCTTTGCTGATTATACATCAAACTGCACCCGCAATACATTAAATTTTATCTTTTTTGGGGGCCTCTCATATTTAATAATAGACTCTGCTCCATGCTATTACCCTCATGCATTCTGCCCCCTAGCCGCCGCGTTAATGAGATGCTCCCGTTTCTTGAGTATAGAGCGATCGCCCGCACGGTCCGCGGACGGCCCGAAAAATCGGGGTAGCCAAGTCCGGTCTACCAACCTCGCACAGGGCCCGATCGCGAATGCGGCAAGAGTCGCAGGCCCCACAGGGAAGTTCTTCGCCCTGATAGCAAGAGTAAGTCTCTTGAATGGGAACCCCCAACTGCAAGGCGCGACGGACGATATCCGCTTTAGAATCTTTAACTAAGGGGGCAACCAATTTAGGGGCCTTGCCTTCCAGTCCCACTTGAGATGATAAATTAGCCAACTGACCGAAAGCTGCCAAATATTCCGGGCGACAGTCAGGATAGCCAGAATAGTCTACCGCATTAATGCCCAGATAGATAGCTGACGCCCCCTTTGCTTCCGCCAGGGAAAGGGCGATCGCGATAAAGACGGTATTGCGTCCGGGCACATAGGTAATAGGAATTATCCCTGGTTTGACGCCATCAGTAGGTACGGAAACATTTCGGTCGGTGAGGGCCGAACCTCCCCACTGGGATAAATTAACATCTATGATATAATGTTCGGCAAGGTGCAACTCTTTGGCAATAGTTTGGGCAGCCTCTAGTTCCCGATCGTGCCGTTGCCCGTAACGAAAGGATATAGCTATAGTTTGGTAGCCATCGGCAATAGCTTGGGCCGCAGCGGTGGAGGAGTCCAGTCCGCCAGACAGGAGGGCGATCGCCTTTTCGTTCATCTTATTTTACCTCCAAAAACTTGTGAGTTTGTAAACTCAAGCGCCATTGCGGGTGCTGCAAAATGTAAGCAAAAACCAGACTAGGACTAGAGGGAGTATTCCACTCAGGTTGCAGGTACTTCACCACAAAACTTTTCACCTTCAGGGCCTCTTGCTCTGCCCATTCTATATCCTGAGGGCTAGTAACGACAAACTTCAGTTCGTCCGCATGAGGATAGACAGAGGGGTGGGGAGGCTTAAATGTTTTTGGGGAAAGGGTTACCCAGTCAAAACTGCCAGTCAAGGGATATGCGCCAGAAGTTTCTAAATGGACTCGCAGGTGAGACTTTCGCAGTGCATCAGTCAGGGGAGTAAGGTCATGCATCAAAGGTTCTCCCCCAGTAACGACCACAATAGCAGGAGTTGCAGCAGTAGCTTCTGCCACCAGATCGGGGACAGTCCACTGGGGATGAAGCTTTGGGTTCCAAGACTCCTTGGTATCGCACCAAGAACAATGGACATCGCAACCCCCTAAGCGGATCAAAAAGGCGCTGACACCAGTCCAGGCACCTTCTCCCTGGATGGAGTGAAAGGTTTCTACTACGGGGTAAGTGACTTGAGTCAATAGAGTCATACTCAGATCTGGGGCTACAAATCGCTATCGGGGCGAACTGCCCCTTGACAGTTATAATTTCATATTCTATCATCCTTGTCAAGGGAGCGGACTTTGTGCTATCCTTACATAGAAGGAATTTTGGCCGGGTTTGAGCAGTAGCAGTTTAATGAGTAGGGAAGCCTGCGGTGGTGAGCGGTGGTGCCCTACTAAAAGATAACATAATATAAGGAGGTCATGGTTAATGGCAACCAAGGACAGAATCCGCGAGCAGCTAACAATTTTAACTGCCCTGTGCGAAAGTGGTAATAGTAGTGAGATAGTGGAGCGATCACTCGATAAAATAATTGCCCATGAACTAGCCGTTTTCCAGCAGCTTGCAACGGAGTTAGCAGGAGAATTACAGCAATTTGAAGCCCAGTATAAAATGTTATCATCAGATTTTGAACAGCTCTTCCGGGCAGGAGAATTAGGGGATGATGTTGATTTTGTCGAGTGGAATGCTTTTTATAAAATGTGGTATTCCGTGCAAAAACGCCTCAAGATTCTTGGAGCTGAGCTAGACTGATGTTGTCAGAGCAGTATCTAATAGAAATAAAGGTGAGATTGCTGGCTAGTGTTGCTGTGATTTCCCTCACAATTGTCAAACAACGAGCCTTGCCAGAAAAGGGGTATTTTCGGGAGGATATGAGACGGTATCTGTAATCCCTACAGCAGAACTTAACAGCCTGATGGAGACAGCCTATTTGTTCGGATCTGGTGAAAATGCAGCGCGTCTCCTAGATGCTTTGCAACGGGCAAAAGCACGAACGAATAAACATCGAACGATAGAAGACTTGCGTCAGGAGTTTGGACAAGGTATTAAAGAAGAGGAAAATTTATAAACCTGACAGTCCACAACTATAATCAAGGCGGGCGGTCGCCTTTACTAGGACTATGTCAATAGAAGCGATCGCCTTACATTCAGTCTTCTGATAGGGTGTGGTCAAAACCCGTTGGTACTCGGCCTCGCCTTCTGTGCTCCGCACAAGCCCGAACCCTAAAGGGTCCGGCTATATGAACAAAGCCCGCCTGCGCGGGCTATATACATGTATCTGAGATGCACTCGGCTATCAACTACTTATGACCACACCTTTCTGATAGAGTCAGCACTCCTGCTTTCCTATCAACAATAAGACGTAGATTTTCCAGCCAGGGTAAACCCAGCAAAATCTCACTAATTTCCTTCCCTCCTAAGACAGGAAAAGTAAACTCTTGACCGGCAAAAACAACTGTTCCTTCATATACATTTAATCTTACATCTCCCCGTGCTGTTCGCATTTCCTGCTTGTCTATATGTAACCATCCCAAACTCTCCACATCTTGGATATCCATCGCTATCCAGTCAGTAAAACCGGTGTCTAGCAACGCCTCAACTGTAATCACTGACCCATCAGCAGCAATCAAATCAATTTCAAACAATAGCTCACCTTTGCTACCAAAATATCCTTGAATCATATTCTGCCACAAGTTCCTGTTTCATTCAATCGCATTGCCAAAATTTCTGCCCGAGGATGCTTCTCACGGGCTTTTTGCAAGGCGACTTTGTGATCCAGGTCAATAAAATAGTCTCCACTGTCTGGCTCAATCAGAATAAACCAGTCATAATGATCCTTGATTAATTCTGGGGAAACTCGGTCAAAAATCTCTCGGCAACGCTTGCCAAATGCGTCATCGGCGGCCATGCGTTTTTCTATCTCCTCTTGAGAAAGGCGAGGCCGATCGGGAAACAATGGCATACCTCTTGGCACCCGCCTGCGGGTTTTCTGAATCATCTTTACAACTCCCTTCTTCATTCTCTCACCTTAGTTTAGCATCTTCTGGGCTGCGATCGCCATCTTCTGCCCAAATCTCCTTGAATCATATTCTACCAACACACCTCGTTTCATTTAAACATTTTGCCAGAATTCTGGCATAGCCGTTCGCGGGCTTTTTGGAAGCTGACCTCTCGATCAAGATGAAATAATCTCCACTGTCTGGTTCGATATGAATGAACCAGTCGTAATGCTCTTTGACTAATTCCGAGTAGACTCGCCAAAATATTTCTCAGCAACGTTGGGCAAATTCTTCATCTGCGGCATTGCGTTTTTCTATCTCCTCTTGAGAAAGGCGAGGCTGATCGGGAAACAGCGGCATACCTCTGGGCACCCGTCTGCGAGTTTTCTGAATCATCTTTACAACTCCCTTCTTCATTCTTTCATCTTAGTTTAGCATCAAATGAGCTGCGATCGCCATCTACTGCCCAAATCTCCTTGAATCATATTCTGCCACAAGTCCCCGTTTCATTCAAACGCATTTCCAGAATATCTGCTGTAGGATGCTTCTCACGGGCTTTTTGAAAGGCTACTTTTGGATCTCGATCGATGAAATAGTCTCCACTGTCTGGTTCAATCATGATAGCCCAGTCATAATGTTCCTCGATCAATTCTGGGGAAACTCGGTCGAAAATCTCCTGGCAACGCTTGCCAAATGCGTCATCGGCGCGGGCGCGTTTTTCTATCTCCTCTTGAGAAAGGCGAGGCCGATCGGGAAACAGTGGCATACCTCTGGGCACCCGTCTGCGAGTTTTCTGAATCATCTTTACAACTCCCTTCTTCATTCTCTCACCTTAGCTTAGCATCTTCTGGGCTGCGATCGTCATCTGCTGCCCAAATCTACTTGCGTCATATTCTACCACAAGTTCCTTTTTCATTCAATCGCATTGCCAAAATTTCTGCCCTAGGATGCTTCTGACGGGCTTTTTGCAGGGCGACTTTGTGATCTGGGTCAATGAAATAGTCTCCACTGTCTGGCTCAATCAGACAGTCATAATGTTCCTTGATTAATTCTGGGGAAACTCGGTTAAAAATCTCCCAGCAACGCTTGCCAAATACCGAAGGTGGTATAACTTGGAGTCTGTGCGATTGTATGCCACCACCGATACCCCACCTGCTAATAGCTTTTGCGCCATTGGCAGTCCCATTAGCCCAGTTCCAATTAATCCAACTTTCACAATAACCCTTGATCGCGCCATTTGAGATCATACCATAAGAAGGGGCAATATTGGTGGGCGGTGCCCACCCGACAATTAAGTACATAGGCAAAATTATTTTGATATTTTTCCTCTGAGCAGGGAGAGGGGAGAGGGGATCAGGGAGAAATGTTTGCACAAATGATGCCCGACTAGCTATAAAAATAATTTTGCACAACTACTTAACTATTAGACATCTCCAAAATAGAAATTTATGCTATAATAAGATTTGAAAATTTAATTTTGTGACGAGTATTACCTGGACATATTTGCAAGCCAAGCCTAAAGAAGCAAAACGGCTCATCGGTATCAGCTATGAAAACTTAATACAACTTATTGCAATTGCTAAAAAGTTGGATAAAAATCATAAAGAAAAGGTGGAAGAACACAAAACTAGATTGATACGTCGGAGGAGCGAAACCTAAAGGATTAACATTCCAAGTATTAGGTATACTTTTGTCAGTGAAAGCTAATGATATTTTTAATTATTGGCAAGAGCTTTTGCCGTTTACTTGAACAAAAAAATGGAGAAGATGAAGAATATTTATCCAAACACAGAATATGAGTTGATAGTCGATAGCGCAAGCCATACCAAGACCTAAAGACTATGAAGAGCAGAAAAAGTTTTACTCAGGTAAAAAGAAATACCATACTTTGAAAAATCAATGTTTTACCTGGTAGCGAAGCGTGCAGATATTGTCGATGTTGTATCTGGAGAAAGAGGCCCAGCAAGCGATATAAATCTTGCGAGCGTCGTTTTCGATCCAGATCAAATTTTTGCAGGTGATAAAGCCTATATTGGAGAACCTCAAAACTCCTCAAACCGAAAAAACAGGAATTAACAGCTAAACAAAAAGAAGAAAATAGAGATTTTTCTGATAATTTTCGTTGAACACGTCATAAGATTGGTAAAAATTTTCCGGGTTGCCAGCGAGCGATTTCGGTTAAATATTGATAAATATGAATCGGTAATTTCGACAAAAGTTGGGTTGGTTGCGCGAATTTTAGAAGTATTAGAATCTGTTGATAGCTCTGAAAAACTTGAGATTAACCAGTACCACCTTTGGAGCTCTTTATTAACAGGAAATCTATCAAACCCAGATTCTGCCGTTTGAGTAACATATGTGAGCATGGGAGGTAGAGCTTAAAACCCAGAGCTGACAAGGGTTTTATTTTGAGGTCTATTAACAATCTTCAATAAATCTGCTCTAAGCGACGAAAATCTCTTTCCACTTCCTCCCACAGAGAACGGTTATAGGGGTCGGTTTTCAGAGCCTTTTTCAGATAAGCTCTCGCCTTATTCACCTGTTTTTCATCGATCAGATGACTCCCCCAGCGTTGATAGACGATCGCCTGCCACTGACGCACCTCCCGATCGTGAGGGAATCGCCCGGCCAGTGCTTCAACAAGAACGATCGCCCGTGGTAATCGCTGTGCAATCAACAATTCTTGCAACTGTTTATAGGAACTATCTTTCAGCTTCTGGTCAGCTTCTGACAGCGGTTTTACGTATTCATCTTTTTGATCTTTTTGATCTTTTTCATTTTTTGAACTCTTGGTCTTTACCTTCACCTTTATCTTAGGTGGCTCCTGTTTTCTCTCACTTCCCTGAGGCGCTTTAGTATCTGACGATACAACGCCCAGGAGAAACTTGTAAGCGTCCGTCAATTGGATAAACTTCTGGGAGGCAAGCTTATCGGTAGAATTGACATCAGGATGATACTGGCGTGCCAACCGGCGGTAGGAGGACTTAATCTCCGCCAAAGACGCCCCAGGTCTTAACCCCAACAGTCGATAGCACTCTGGAATATCCATAATCAAAAATGGCAGAATTTTTTCAATTCTGCCATCGTGCAAGCTATATTAACAAATGGGAAACATCAATCATTGCCTCGATGCATCCCGATCTTGGATCACCCGGTCAATCAGACCGTACTCCTGAGCTTCAACAGCAGACATGAAATAATCGCGATCGGTATCCTTTTGAATTTTTTCGATTGATTGACCCGTGTGCTTGACTAACAGCTCGTTCAGCTGCTCGCGAGTCCGGAGAATCTGCTTCGCTTCAATCTGGATATCAGTCGCTTGTCGGCGTCCAATCCCGCCGAGGGGTTGATGGATCATAATCCGCGAATTAGGCAATGCCAATCGCTTACCCTTGCTTCCCGCTGCCAACAGGAAAGCACCCATGCTAGCAGCGAGACCGACACAAATAGTTACCACCTCACACTTGATATGCTGCATGGTATCGTAAATCGCCATGCCCGCAGTCACCGAGCCACCTGGAGAGTTGATGTAGATATAAATCGGTTTGCTCGGATCGTCAGAGTCCAGGTAGAGCATCACTGCCACAATTGAATTAGCCAGGGAATCTGTAACTTCCCGACCGAGAAAGATAATCCGCTCCTGATAGAGACGATCGTAAATACTAATCCACCGCTCGTAGGGACTACCAGGCAGGCGGTAAGGAACACTGGGAACACCGATAGGCATAGGACAACTCTACTCTTTGTCAAAATTGAATTGATAAGGAACTAAGTCAAGGCAGGTACGGGTTGAGGCAGTTCTTTGGTACTTTCCAAGACCTTGTCTATCAGACCATATTCTTTTGCCTCTTCGGGGGTCAGATAGAACATCCGGTCCATATCCTGGGCAATCTTCTCTACTGGTTGACCCGTATTTTGGGAGAAGATGCTCAGCATGGTTGCCTTATTGTCTAGAACTTCCTTGGCCCGGATTTGAATATCCGTAGCTTGACCCTGAGTTCCGGTCCTCGGCTGGTTGAGGACAATTGTAGCATGGCCCAGACTGGCTCTGGACCCCTTGGTGCCCGCTGAGAGAATCATCGCCGCTGTCCCCATCGCTTGACCGATGCAGATCGTATTTACAGGGGGCTTGATGTACTTCAGGGTATCGCAGATGGCAAAGGCTTCGGTTTCAAAGCCGATCGCCTCTCCACCATACCAAGAGGTGCCTGTGGAATTGATGTAAAAGTAGATCGGCTTCTCTGGGTTATCAAATTCTAGGTAAAGCAATTGAGCGACGATCAGTTCTGTTACGTCTATGCCGACTCTCTGCTTGAGATCGTCGTCGGAAAATAAGGGCAAACCCAGATAGACAATGCGTTCCTTAAGCAATAAGGAGGCTAAGTCTGGGGGTGGTGTCCGATAATATGCATCTCCGTAGTATGCAGATTGAGCAGCCCGAATCGGTGAGTTCATTTTGCGTTACTGCCTAAACCACTGTCGTTTTACTTATGGTACCTTGGGACTGCCTACTATTGGAGATTGCCGATTGGGGATTGCCGAATGCGCTCCGACTGTGCGATCACCGGTACTGTCCGCAGACCGTGCGATCGCCGGTGAGTCCGGAACAATACAACTAATAACTGACAACAAACGGACGGGCGGATCGCCCATCCTCGACTGCTGCGCTTCGGACAACCCGTGCCTGCCCTTATGCTGGTGATAGTCAGGTTTGCAGTTCGCGGTTGCCTTCGATATCTCCTGCGGTGCTCTTGCCTCCGGCACGGCACCCACTCGACATCGAAGTGCGGTTGTCCAGAGTGTTATCATATTATGGGAAATCGGGAGTTTTGTGTTATGAGAGTTGGTCTAAAAGCTGCCTTGAGTGATGCCAATGTTGATGAGCGATCGCCGAATAATCAGCGTCAGCTGGCGATTTCCGTAGAAGCGATAGCCTCCACTGACTTGTCCGGGTCGAGGTCTGTGCCCCTGAATTTGTGCCTCATTCTGGACCACAGCGGTTCCATGGGTGGGCGTCCTCTGAAAACGGTTAAACAGGCAGCCCAGCAGCTTGTAGACCGGCTGAACCCAGGCGATCGCCTCTCGGTAGTTGTCTTCGATCAGAGGGCGAAAGTAATAGTCCCCAATGGCGTGATTGACGACCCGCGCAGCATCAAGCGTCAGATCGACAAGCTGCGCGCGGATGGGGGAACTGCCATTGACGAGGGGTTGCGGTTGGGAATTGAGGAACTAGGAAAAGGCAAAAAAGATACAGTCTCCCAGGCATTTTTGCTAACTGACGGCGAAAACGAGCATGGCTCTAATGATAAATGCCTCAAATTTGCCAAGTTAGCAACGGAGTATAATTTAACCTTGAACACCCTGGGATTTGGCGCCCACTGGAACCAGGATATTTTAGAAGCCATTGCTGATGCTGGGGGCGGTACAATGGCTTATATTGAGCGCCCCGAACAGGCGGTAGATGAATTTGGACGCCTGTTTAATCGCATTCAGTCTGTCGGGTTAACCAATGCCTACCTGCGCCTATCTCTGATGCCCAAGGTCCGTCTAGCGGAACTCAAACCTATTGCCCAGGTGTCCCCGGACGCGATCGAACTGGCAGTACAACCTGCGGAGTCCCCTGGGAGCGCTATTCGCACTACCTCGGGGACTCCGGAAGGAGATTTGTTCTTGGTGCGGTTGGGAGACTTGATGACAGGTGACCCGCGAGTGGTACTGGCAAACCTTTACGTCGGCCAGTTGCCCCTCGGAAGTCAGACGATCGCCCAAGTGCAAATACAATACTATGACCCCGCTTTCGGTCGAGAGGGTTTGCTATCGGAAACTCTCAGAGTTGAGGCAAATGTGGTCAGTGCTTACCAACCATCTATCAACCCAGAGGTGCAACCCCACGTGCTAGCTTTGGCTAAATATCGGCAAACTAAGCTGGCGGAAACTAGACTGCAACAGGGCGATCGCTCGGGGGCTGCCACCCTGCTGCAAACTGCCGCCAAAACCGCCTTGCAAATGGGTGACAAAGGCGCTGCTACAGTCCTGCAAGAGAATGCCACCCGCTTGCAATCAGGAGAAGAACTCTCCGATGAGGACAAAAAGAAAACCCGCATTGTCTCTAAGACGATTTTGCAGTAGTTTTTCCAGGCTAGTCAATTAAGAATAAGAAACCAGGTTTTTACCGAAAACCTGCGTCTTGGCTTCTGGGCTACTCCAGCAAGCAACGATCGCGCTTACGATAACTTCTCTCTTCCCTAATCTTATAGGCGCGAAAGCGCCGGGTAATCACTTTAGTGATTACTACAAACAGGTAAATACGAGAACAAACAGATGCCTTCCCGAAAAGCCTATCAATTTATCCAAGTGCGAGTGGAATTAAAAGGACGAGGAGTAACTAATGAAATCGATACCCTTCATATCAATGGCAAAAACCTCAAACCGGGCTTAAAAACCTTGGATGCATTACTAAATTATCTGGGAACACAAGGCTTCCAGGTGGTAACTTCAAAAATGGCGAAAGAAACATTCTTTATCTACTTCTATACGCTGCAACGTGAAGTTTATACTCAAGAACCCCTCAAAGAAGATATCCTTGAAACTATTGCTAATACTCAAACAGGGGCGAGTTTCGGTCATCCTGTCAAGGGTGCTTTCGATTTATTTTAAAATTAGGCTTTGCACAATCAAGAAAAGCCTAAGGTGCCCACCCTACTGCAAAGCCTAAGGTGCCCACCCTACTGCTGGGTTTAGGCGATCGCCTCTGCCTGGGGACGGGCAAAGACCATCCGACCAGCAGAAGTTTGCAGGGCCCCAGTTACAACTACTCGGACTTCGGCACCAATATGCTTCCCTGCATCTTCGACCACTACCATCGTGCCATCATCCAGATAACCAACACCTTGCTGGGGTTCTCTCCCTTGCTTGACAATTTTCAAATTGATGTAGTCTCCCGGGAGATAGGCCGGACGAATTGCTTGTGCCAAGTCGTTAACATTTAATACGGGCACCTTTTGCAAGCTAGCAACCTTGTTTAAGTTGTAGTCATTGGTCAACAGGGTAGCGTTGATTTCTTGGGCTAAATGCACTAACTTGGCATCCACTGTGTGAATCTCGTCGTAGTCAGCGGGGTGGATGACCACCCTTTCTGGGTAAGATTCTTTCAGTCGGTTCAGGATCTCCAAACCTCGCCGTCCCCGGATCCGTTTTTGATCGTTGGAAGAATCTGCTATTATTTGCAACTCTTGTAAGACGAAATGGGGCACCAGAATTTGACCTTCGATAAATCCAGTGGCGAATAGTTCCTCAATGCGACCGTCGATAATGCAACTGGTATCTATAATCTTGCTAGTTGCTGGCCTCATCGTGCCTTCTGCTAGCAACATGGTTTCCACGCTGTGGGGATTAATCAGTCTCAGAAAGGCGCGACCGTGGGTATCTGCCAGTCCCATGCCGGAGACGGCAAAAATGATACTGACTAAGACTGCTGCCAAGGGCTTAATGAAACTAAATTCCTTGGGAATTGGCAACAGGAAAATCGGTGCTAGCATTAAGTTTGCTACTAATAGCCCCATCACTAGGCCAGTGGTACGGGTCAGCAGCACTTCTATCGACATCTGCCGGACTTGCCTTTCTAGGCGACGGTAGGAGGTTTGGGTCAGTAATCCTACGGCACCACCTATTATGCCTGAAAAACCGGCAGTTACCGATCGCAAGCCTTCTTGATTGCTGACTTGCTCTAGTGTATGGTGGGGTAGCAAGTCAATCCCGTGGAAACCGATACCCACTCCTGTGAGGACGAATACAACAACAATGATTGCATCAAGCATAGTTATACCTTGAGGTTGGGTTTCCTAAGTCGGGTGGGAATTTCTCTGATAGCTGACAAGTCCCTACGCGAGGTTGACTTGAAAAAAGCCTAGCATAACCGGCTACAAGGAGATTCTACAGCCGGATATGCTAGGCCGCCGGAAAGTTCATTCCTTCTTTACTCTATCACAAGTTCATCGGTATTGGCCTAGCTTGACCTCTATTATATCCCTCAGAGGAGGCAAAAACGAGATGCTCCCAAACATAATAGATTCTGCCATGCCTCGCGGAGCTTATCTGCATATTCCTTTCTGCCGCCGTCGGTGCTATTACTGTGATTTCCCGGTATCGGTGGTGGGCGATCGCACTTGGGGAGAGGACTCGGGTACGATAATTCAATATATTCGTCTGCTGTGTGAGGAAATAAAAGCAACGTCGGTGTCGGCACAGCCCCTGTCAACGGTTTTCTTGGGCGGGGGGACGCCGTCTTTGTTGTCGGTAGGGCAGTTGGCAGAAATTTTGCACGTGCTCGATCGCCATTTGGGCATTGCTGCTGGTGTGGAAATTTCTATGGAAATGGACCCTGGCACTTTCGATCGGGTACAGCTGCAAGGTTATCACTCGGCGGGGGTGAATCGCGTCAGTCTGGGGGTGCAGGCATTTCAAGCAGAACTGCTGCACTCAAGCGGGCGATCGCACTCGGTGACTGACATTTTCGCCGCTGTGGACTGTCTCGGGCAAGTCGGGGTAGAGAACTTCAGTCTGGACTTAATATCCGGTTTGCCCCACCAGACGATCGCTCAATGGCAGGAATCTCTGTCCAAAGTTGTGGCCATCGGGCCTACTCACATCTCCACTTACGACTTGGTGGTGGAGCCAGTTACGGCCTTTGGCCGCCAGTATGAACCGGGAGTAGCACCCCTGCCCCCAGAGGAGACGACTGCCCAAATGTATCGCCTCGCCCAGCAAGTCCTCACGGACGCTGGTTACCAGCATTATGAAATTTCTAACTACGCCAGGCCCGGTTATCAATGTCGCCACAATCGGGTTTACTGGGAAAATCGCCCTTACTATGGCTTTGGCATGGGGGCCGCAAGTTATGTTAACCGGGTCCGCTTTACTCGACCTCGCAGGCGATCGGAATATTATCAATGGATCGCAGCCGGATGTGTAATTGATGATACTGCCGTATCAGACCAGGATCTGTTATTGGAAACTTTGATGCTGGGGTTGCGCTTGGCAGAGGGTTTGAGTCTGGAAAGCCTGCGTCAGAGATTTGGGGAAGCAACCTTAGCACGAATTGGCACTTGCTTGGAGCCCTATAATCAGCAAGGGTGGGTGGAAGTTTTCGGGCAAAATGGGGAATGTTGTCTGGAACTGCCGAACTTGCCAGCAACTGGACGTTTGCGGTTAAGCTCGCCAGAAGGGTTTTTGTTCTCTAATACTGTGCTAGCGGACTTGTTTAGTCAGCTGGAGGTAGGGTAGGCGTCTCGCCCGCCCCAGAGGGAGAGGGTCTGCGGCGTCTTCCGCTCCAGACACCGAGCTCTTGTCCTGAAGGACTCGGCATGCTCCAGACACCTTCAACGCCTGGAGCATGCTCTTGTCCTGAAAGACGCGGCATGCTCCAGGCGTTGCCCTATCAATGCTACATCAATTGGTCGGGGTCAAGGTCGAGCGAGCGCAGATATTCTGCTAGCCGTTCGGCCCGTTGCCGTTCCCGTTCCAGCTCCAGCTCCTGCTGTGCCTGCTCAGCCCGTTGTCGTGCCTGCTCAGCCCATTGTCGTGCCTGCTCGGCCCGTTGCCGTTCGCTCTCAGCCCGTTGCCGTGCCTGCTCAGCAAACTCATCACTGGTCAGATATCTTCTTCCCTCTTGGTCGTACCAATACACCCATTCCCTGCTCCTGCCTCGATATTTTCCCAGTTCCGTTCCTATTCCCAAGCCTATTTCTGGCAACCAGATGGGATTTCCTGACAGCAGTATGTATGGTCCCCTTCTAACTTATACACTTCCAAAGGTTGATGGTCTGCATGGCGACTCCTTCGCCCCCGTCTTCCACTAGCGCTGGGACGGCAAAATGGATTGTATATCACATAGTACAATGGCCCTAGTTCGGCATAATCTTCCATTTTTTGTCATACTCGCCCCCGTAAGTTTTGGATGCCACTTCCATCACCAAAATTGGCACTATTCCCCTTTCTTCCCACACCAAGTAGCTGAGGCGCAGTTTTGTTGATTTTATCCGCTGTACTCCTATACTGAGAAATCCATCTGGGACTGGGGCTGGCTTTTCGGGGTGATAGTATATTCCCATATCTACTCCCCAAATCTAGTCATCTCGTTGGGCCCAGATCGGGATGATATCACGTTAGCAGCGTTGGGGATTAGGTTTTGCAATTCGTTGTCCACGGGCGTATCGTCTGAGTCGGGTAATTCTTCTGCTGTTGGCAGGCGTAATGTGGGAACGTATGACAGAAACTTCTTGATGTCTAGTAGGTGGCAGTATACGCTTACATTCTTGAGCTGTGAGTATATTATCAATAGAACCCAGCCGGATGGGAGGTTGATTATGAGCCTATCCCACAGCAGGAGCTATCCATCCATTTTAGATCAATTGGTCGGGGTCGATGTTTTGCGATCGCAGATATTCTGCCAGCCGTTCGGCCCGTTGCCGAGCTTGCTGAGCCCGTTGCCGTTCTTGTTCTACCTCCTGCTGAGCCTGCTGAGCCCGTTGCCGTTCTTGTTCCACCTCCCGCCGAGCCTGCTGAGCCCGTTGCCGTTCTTGTTCCACCTCCTGCTGAGCCCGTTGCCGTTCTTGTTCCACCTCCTGCTGAGCCCGTTGCCGTTCTTGTTCCACCTCCTGCTGAGCCCGTTGCCGTTCTTGTTCCACCTCCTGCTGAGCCTGCTGAGCCCGTTGCCGTTCTTGTTCCACCTCCCGCCGAACCTGCCGAGCCCGTTGCCGTTCTTGTTCCACCTCCTGCTGAGCCTGCTGAGCCCGTTGCCGTTCTTGTTCCACCTCCTGCTGAGCCTGCTGAGCCCGTTGTCGTTCTTGTTCCACCTCCTGCTGAGCCCGTTGTCGTTCTTGTTCCACCTCCTGCTGAGCCCGTTGTCGTTCCTGCTGTGCCCGTTGCCGTTCGAGCTCAGCCCGTTGTCCTTCGGTCTCAGCAAACTCATCACTGGTCAGATATCTCCTGCCCTCTTGGTCGTACCAATACACCCATTCCCTGCTCCTGCCTCGATATCTTCCCAGTCCTGTTTTTATTCCCAAGCCTATTTCTGGCAACCAGATGGGATTTCCTGACAGCAGTATGTATTGGTCCCCTTCTAACTTATATACCTCCAAAGGTTGATGGTCTGCATGGCGACTCCTTCGCCCCCGTCTTCCACTAGCGAGCGGACGGCAAAATGGATTGTATATTACATAGTACAATGCCCCTAGTTCGGCATAATCTTCCATTTTTTTGTCATACTCGCCCCCGTAGGTTTTGGAGACCACTTCCATGACCAAAATTGGCACTATTCCCTTTTCTTCCCACACCACGTAGCTGAGGCGCAGTGCTGTTGATTTTATCCGCTGTACCCCGATACTGAGAAATCCATCGGGGACTAGGGCCGGTTTTTCGGGGTGATAGTATATTCCCATATCTACTCCCCAAAACCAGTCATCCCGTTGGGCCCAGATCCGGGATAAGATATCGTCAGCGGCGTTGGGGATTAGGTTTTGCAGTTCGTTGTCCACGGGCGTGTCGTCTGAGTCGGGTAATTCTTCTGCCGTTGGTAGGCGTAATGTTGGATCGTATGACAGAATTTTCATGATGTCTAGGAAGTTGGGTGGCAATATCCTTACTATATCAGCAATCTTGCTTCGATGTGCGATGCGCAGTGCGAATAGCGCGCGCAGAGTACATCGAAGTGGGGCGCTCTCAAGCATGCAAATGTACGGGGTAGCCGTTACCTCCACCGGTGCAGCAGCTTGAGCCCGCCCAGGCGGGCTTAGTCAATGTAGCGATACCCTTGAGGGTATCGCGGCGCTAATTGTTCGTGTTAACTATTGAACAGTTTGCATCCATAACCTCTGGTGCATCTGTTAATGTTGGTGGCAGTGGGGGCTGAGTGTAATCAATATGTACGTCCAGCCCTAAATATCCTTCCTCTGTATGGGTCTATATTAATGGTAAATTAGATTGATGGCAAGCTGGTTGACTCCGAGGCGATCGCGCATAATTTCTCTGTTCCTAATTATAATCTGGTTGCCGCTGTCGTGCTATGGAGGACTGCATCTGCCGTCCCCCCAGAACAAATCAAGAACATTCAGATTTGGGAGAAATGCGATCGCGCCTTTGTCTAGTTCCTATTACTCAAATGCTGGATAGATATCGTTTTCAAAGATATCCTTAATCCAACCAGGCAAGAAGGAATACTTGGGATCGTAAACGTTAAGATCCGATCGCAGGTCTACTTTGTAAGTAGATGTTCGGGGAGCTATTTCCGGTATCCAAGCCGCGTGCAGGGGAAAAGCAAACTTGACCTCGGGATGCCGCAGTTTGGCAACGGGACCGGCAGCCAGATTTCCCGCCTGCCAAATCCAGAATTCCGAATATTCTGGGGTGGAGACCATAGCCACCAGATAACCTTCTAACTCATTATTCTGACCGAGCTTGGGAAAGTAAACCGTAGTGGTAACGCAGGTTCCCCGAGGGGCAGCCCAGAAATCCTTTACTTCCATATCCCCAGGGGACCATCGCATCACCCCCGCTTCTTTCCATCGGGGTAGATCCTCTATGGGAACTTCTCGGAACTCGTGGTGTTCGTACAGTTTCACCAAACGCCTGGGAGTAATTTCGCTGATGTAGCCAGTGAAATTCACCCAAAAATTTGCAAACTCTGGGGGACTGGTTTCTTGAATGCCATTATAAGTAGGAAGGGCAATCCCCCAGAAGCGATCGGACAACTGGTATTTGCTGCTCTTTATTTCCCCCGTCTGGGCGTTGACCACGTATTTGCCGAATCCTTGCTGGTCGTAAACTCCCGGAGGCGAGCCATGGAAAGGCGCGCTTACCCAGTCATCAAATGTCGGCCAGCTCGCGTCCCATCGCCGGTTCCATTCACTCACATCGTGTCCGGAAGCATGCAATAAATGCAAGGTGACATCATCGTTGTCATCGTCATAGTTGGCAAAGAAGTGAACGCACTCCCGGGGGATCTCGACGTATTTGGCCCAAGCAGTAGCTATCTCTTCTTTTCCATCATTGAGCTGCGCTCTGGGCACAAACCAGACTTGGTTGTATGGGGACTGGGGCTTCGCTGGAGCACCGGGAATCATTATCCGATAATATTCCATGGTAAATGCCGTGTCAATGATGATGATATAATTGCGCGTGACGGCAATTTGATGGGTTGACTGTTTAATTACCACTGGCTCTTTGGTGCGATCGTCGATAATCCGAGTAGTCTTAAATTTCCCGGTGCCATCCCAAACCTGTATGTAGGCATCGGGTTGAATGCTGCCTAGGGCAATGGGAATTTCAAAAATCGTATTGATGATGAAAATTTACCCGGTGCGATCGTCGTAAGCAGGATGAGCGGCGCTCATGTGCATGGGAAAGATCCAGGGAAACTTGATGTGCGGGATATTCGGGATGCCGTCAATCTCCATTTTCATCCACTCGGAGCGCTGGCCCACCGGCGTGACGGGAGCGAAGGTGGTCGGATCGAAATCAAACGGACGGCCCGAGTCAATGGTAGCCATCATCCGCCAAGAACCATTGTCTGGGTCTTGAAAGGCTTGAAGGCCAGTATGACATTGGTTCTGCACTCCTAGGAACAGGTTAAGACGCGCCAAACCCATCTTGTTGCTAAACCGATAAGCCCTTCTCCAGAACTTCCAGAAGGACTGCTCTTGAATTTTCAGATCGCAGATGATGGACGGTGTATGAAAAGGTCCGCTTTTTAGATGCACCCGATTTTTCGGGCCGTCCGCGGACCGATCGCCTTTAAAGTCTAAGCGATACAACTGCCTGTAGCCATTAAACCAAGGGGTATCTCCCGCTTGGGGTGTAGGCACCATCCAAAATGCGTGTCCCGCCATGTCCGTAGGTATGGACCCCTCAATTGTATTGAGGTCCAGGTCGAGAAGTGCCGTGTTTTGGTAGCGGATGTGGGTGGGAAAATCGGGAGGACTCATAAATTTAGCCTGCCAAAGCAATGACTACCAAACTATAGCACAGTCCTGAAATTATCACCCGGCAATGGTTCCCGCATAACTGAGTCAGGAGGCGATCTCATATAGTCAGCCAGCGCCCTCGTTGTGCGATCTTTAACAGACTCGCCAAAGTGCCGCTTGCTGGAAAAAAAGATAGGCTCTTCGTGAAATAGTATGCTCAATTATCATCAAAAAAGACATCAAAGCTTTGCCTCGTATAGGTTTGATGCGATTGCTGCTCTCGAACGACTAATCTGCACTGATCTGCAAGGCTCAAGCGCTGGAAGTCTTATTGGGAAAGGATTTCATGCAAATTAGCTATCATTTTAGCATACTAAATTGGGAAGAGCCAAAAGATATGGTTGGAAGTTGTTACGAATCTAACAAACCAGAGATAAAATACTTAATGGGTGATTTGAGATTATGGCAAGCTGGTTCACTCCGAGGCGATCGCGCCTAATTTCTCTATTCCTGATTATCATAGGGTTACCGCTGCTGTGCTATGGGGGACTGCTGCTGCTGCGCCCTCCCAGAACCAACCTTGAACGGGTGCTGTTTAGGGGCATTACCTACAAGCGGTTAGCACGCGGAAGGCGCCGTTCCGTGCCGCGCCGCGTGATGATTCATATCGTCACTATTGACTTAACTGCCCCCGGGATTAAGGTCTTTGTGACCCCAGGCACTCCAGGACCCGATCTTGCGGAAATCTCGGCCCGAACTACAGCAGAATTTGTCCGAGAGTTTCAGGTGCAATTAGCTGTCAATGCCAGTTTTTTTTACCCATTCTCTGCTAAGACACTCTGGGATTATTATCCCCGATCGGGCGATCGGGTGGAGGTGCTGGGAAAAGCTATTTCCAATAGAGTAGAATATTCCCAGGGGGATCCCGGATGGTTTGCCTTATGTTTCTCAGCAGAGGGGAGGGCGCAAATTACCGGCCACCATCAATGTCCTGACGGTACAATGCAAGCAGTAGCGGGGGAAACTATTTTAGTTTGGAATAGCAAGCAAAAAGCGACGTTAAGCAAAGGTGGGATATATGATGAACTGTATCCGCGCACGGCAGTAGGAATTGACCGGAAGGGTGAGAAAATCTGGATAGTTGTCATTGACGGTCGTCAAGCTTATTATAGTTCGGGTGTTTCCTTACCCGAACTGGCTGATATCTTGATAGAATTAGGTGTGGAAACAGCCCTGAACTTGGATGGTGGCGGTTCCACAACCTTAGTAGTAGGAGACCCCAAACCCAGAGTATTAAACGCACCCATTCATACTCGCATTCCCATGCGCCAGCGCCCCGTTGCCAATCACTTGGGTTTCTATGCGATCAGGAATGATCAACTAATACAATAATTTTGTTTATGCTAATATCCGATTAGTTGTCGTTCGCTGGCAGAGGTAAAAAATGAATAATTGGCAAGAACAGATCCAGATCGACCCCAAGGTTTGTCACGGAAAACCTTGTATTAAAGGAACCCGCATTATGGTTTCAGTCATCCTGGATAACCTAGCTGATTTTTCCGGCCGGACGCGAACCGTGGGACTGACATTAGAAGAGATTGTCGAGGATTATCCGCCGTTGACTTTAGAAAATGTGCGGGCGGAGATTGCCTATGCAGCGGCACTGGCAAGAGAAGAGAAACTGTTACCATTGTGATCGAGACTATGTTAGTAACATTAGACGAAAATCTTAGTATTGCCCATGCAAAGTTTCTCCGGGATGAGGGTTACGATCGCGATCGGGTTACTGATGAAGAATTGTCCGGTGAAGAAGACGGGGTTGCATGGCAGCGAAGAACGCTTTTTTCTATTTTTTCGGAAAGTAGTGCGAGTTCTTCGTAGGGTGAGCACCCCTCACCAGAATGTAGTATTTTTTTACCAACTAATGCAAGACCACACTCGTCGTCATCTGACTGGCGGACCCCAGGGGATCCCGGGGAAACTCCGCATCATTACATAGATCAGCAGGCCCAGATGGTATATGCTGAGAGGCAAATCATATATGCTGAGAGGCAAATCATATATGCTGAGAGGCAAATCATATATGCTAAGAGGCAAATCATATATGCTGAGAGGCAAATCATATATGCTGAGAGGCAAATCATATATGCTGATTTCTGGAAATACTCGTGCAGTTCTTGCACCTTGAGTAGATCGAGTATGTGGTGCGCTACTGAGGTTTGTCACTACAAACCTCAGAAAAATCGGTCACCCAATCTTGCTGTAGCAACAGGTCTGCTAAATAGAGATAGGTATGTGCTAACAGTTCTAGTGTAAGATTGCTGCTGTTGCAGGGATAGCACCTCCTGATGGCAAAACGTTGGTAGGGTGGGCAATGCCCACCTTGTCAATTGTGGGTTGTTGGTTGTCAGTTGCTATCGCTGATAAAGACTAAAGTCCTTACTACGAACCTCTGATCTATAGGCCCAGTCCCATTCTTAAGCCTGAGTAACCAGACTACCCAGCCAGCATCGGCTAGCCGGTTCTAGCAGACCGTCATCAGCTAACACCTCAGCTATTAACTGTTCTAAGGAACGTCCTTGAGAACGGGATACCTTGATCACCCCCGCGATCGCCGTTGCGACCAGTTCTTCATCCACCTGCTTTTTTTTGAGGGCGACAATTTCTTGAGCATTGGTGGGAATTTCATAATTCATGGCTATTAATCGATTTTTTTAAAACATCTGCCAGAAATAGTTTGGCAATCTCAAATCTAAAATTTCAAATCGTCAATTCTTATCAAAAAATTTTTCACTCCCTAGCACTACGCGCACTTCGTCTCACAAAATGATATGTTTGTAAAGTTTCTTAACATGATTTTCATCTGGGATTCTGTATGATAGCGTAAGTTGTACCTTTGTCAACTCGGTTTCAAACAATTTTCAGCCAATGAACGAATTACTTTATCTGGAAGTTCCCACGCCCGATCGGGCGGCGGTAACGGCCTGGTTACAGCAGAAATACGATCCAGGCATGGGGGCCAAGCAGGTGGCTGCCGATGGCATCAGGCTGGAATTTGGTCAAAATGGTTCCCAACCCACAGCAGAACTCTCGATATTTGTCTGGTCGGTGCAGCGAACGACATACTTAAAGGTATTTCGTTGGTCAGACAGACCTTTCAAGCAGGAAAAACAGTTAATTGCCAAACTCCGTGCCGATCTCAGAGATAAGTTTCCCTATCAATATCCCGAACCGCCAGCGATTAACCTTCAAGAGCAAACTATCTTTGAGGCCCTGATTGGCCAGTACCCCATGACAGTCAAGTACTTTCAGAAAATGCCCAGGGGCGATTATCATCTCCAGCGGGTATATTGGTGGGAGCAACGTTGGCGTCAAAGCGTCTGCAACCCCCATAAACCTCAACAAGTAGTTTTTCCCCAGCAGCAAACAGCACCCAAAACAGAGTACGACCTGATATATATTGGGGGTGCATTAGGGGCGATCCATGCAGCAAGAATGGCCCGGTTGGGTTATCGGGTGCTGCTGATCGAACGCTTACCCTTCGGACGGATGAACCGAGAGTGGAATATTTCCCGGGATGAGTTTCAAAGAATAATTGACCTGGGTTTGTTTACTCCACAGGAGTTTGAGGAGATCATTGCCCGGGAGTATATTGATGGATTTAATAAATTCTTTGATGGTAACAACCCCAGCCACTTAAGAGCAAAAGTTTTACATACCCCAAGGGTGCTGAATGTGGCCTTAGACTCGGAGAAATTTTTGGACCTCTGCGGACAAAAGCTGCGGGACGCGGGGGGAGTTATCTGGGATGAAACTGAGTTTATCCGGGCAGATGTATCTAAAGATAATGTCCTAGTTCGCCTGCAACATCTACCCACAGGGGAACAACGTCAAGCAACAGGACGCCTGCTAGTGGATGCCATGGGTACCGCTTCCCCGATCGCCTGGCAGCTGAACGGCGGGCGTACCTTCGATAGTGTTTGTCCTACCGTCGGAGGGGCGATCGCCAGTGGTTTTGAATCGGGAGTCTGGGATTCTGATTACGGGGACGTACTCAATTCTCATGGAGACATTTCCCGGGGACGACAGTTAATTTGGGAATTATTTCCCGGCGCCGGAGAGGAACTGACGATTTATTTGTTCCATTACCATCAGGTCCATCCTGATAATCCCGGATCTCTATTAGAAATGTATGAAGATTTCTTTACAATTCTCCCCGAATATCGTCGCTGCGATATGGACAAGCTAGTCTGGAGAAAGCCCACCTTCGGCTATATTCCCGGTCACTTTTCCGTCGGCAGTCACGATCGCGCGATCGCCTGCGATCGGATCCTCGCCATTGGCGACGCCGCCTCACTCCAGTCACCCCTAGTCTTCACCGGTTTTGGCTCCCTCGTCAGGAATCTGCCCCGTCTGACTGTACTTTTAGATACAGCCCTTAAGCATGACCTCTTGTCAGCCCAACATTTAAATCAAATCCGGGCTTACCAAAGCAACGTCGCCGTCACCTGGCTATATTCCAAAGGCATGATGGTGCCTACAGGTCGCCACTTGCCCCCGGAACGGATCAATTCCATGCTGAATACCTTCTTTGGCCTGCTAGCAGAGGAACCGCCAGAAGTAGCAGACACCTTCATTAAAGACCGTACAGACTGGCTGACCTTTAATCGACTGGCCCTGAAAGCAGCTTTCACGAACCCGGCCCTGTTACTGTGGATTTGGGAAATGGCTGGTGCCAAGGATATGCTGCGTTGGTTAGGCAGCTACTTCAGCTTCACCCTCAGCGCCTCAGTCAACTTGTTGCTGGGGGGCTGGTTTCCTAGCTTCACCCGCTGGTGTCAGCCTTGGTTAGAACGGAAGTATCCCGCCCTGTGGCTGCGAATGCTGACTGTCAGCTACGGACTTACTACTGTAATGAAACAGTAGGGTGGGCACCGCCTACCATCGGCCATGGGACTGTGGAAAATGCACGGCTGCGCCCCACAATCACTCACGGGAGCGGCAGCCATGCGGCGTCTTCCGCGTACTCTTGTCCTGACCGCGCTAGCGTGGCGCCAGCCATAGGACATCGTTTGCGTCCGCGCAGCGTGCGCGCAGCGCATAGACGCTTCGCGGACGGTACGCGAGAGACACCGTAGCGCCATCAGGAGTCGCGGTAACAAGAATTATCCCTCGTTCCCTCGTTCCTAGGGTCTCCCTGGGAACGAGCAGTCCTCGCAAGCACTCTTGGTGCTTACTACGAGCTTAGAACACTTCCAGATCGAAAGGGACGAAACTTCCATTCAACTCGTCTGGTGCCACCCGGTTAACCATGCCTAAAATCAGATTGGAGTCGGCAATTGTGATCATAGTATTGGTGCCCAATGATTCTAGAATTATATCATCTGAAGTTAATCCACCCGTTAGCCCGATCGCATCTTCTGCCACCTGAAAGTCCACGAGGACATCAACTTGCGATCTGTTAACCACTGCTGCCTCAGGGGACAGGACGAAAATATCACTGCCCGGACCGCCCAGGAGAATATCTTGACCAGATCCGCCATTGATAGTATCGTCTCCTGCACCGCCCTGGATGAAGTCATTTCCTCGACCTCCAAGGAGTTCGTCATCGCCCATACCGCCAGTCAGGCTGTCGGCACCGGGACCAGCAAAGATAATATCATCCCCTGACATGCTATCGATCGTATCGTCCCCGCCAAAGGAGATAATTAGATCGTTCTCAGGGGTGCCCATCAGCATATCGTCCCCTGGGTTCCCTCGGATCAGATTTACAAACTCCGGTGGCGGTTTTACATCACCACCGGAAATGAAGAATTGGGCCTCTTCCCAAACCGCCTCGCCCACGTTGCGCCCGAGGATTAATCCCTCTTCGTTCCCAGCAAAATTATGAATCCCACCATAGAGGCAAGAGATCCCCGACGATGTTGCTGCATCGGAAAAGGTATCCCAACTCAGAGTCACCGGTTCGGCGGGCGTGATTCCCGGTTCAAACAAAGACTCTCCAGCAGGTGCCGTCACCGAAGCCCCAAATTGATCGCTACCTGTAAACCGCTGGAGAACTTCCGCCGCAGCGCTGCTGAAGGCACTGTGTCCCGATACATATTCAGCCAAGGGAGGAGTGGGACTTTCCAAGCGCTGGTAAGGGATAAATTCCGATCCATCTAGTTCGACAGTGCCCTGTCCCGGACCGCCCCAAGCTTCGATAGTTTGACCGCCAAACAGAGCCTCGATCGCCGTGATCGGACGCACGTAATCATAGAATACTTTTGCTTCCCAGGCCACAATCCCCGCATCCATGACAGCGTTACCCAACATGAAGAACATCTTGGCGTCTTCATCCAGGGTGTTATCGTCCCGTTCGGAAACGAACTGGCCAAAACCCATCCAGGTACCGGGAGGAAAGGATGATCCCGGTCCATCTTCCCAGAACTCCGCAACAATTTTGCGCTCGTCGTTGAGGTTGGCGCTGATCTCGATAACTTCCTCATGCAGCGTCAGGAACTCCTCGCTGCCAAACTCCGGCGGTGCTGGGGGTCGGAATTGGTCCCCTGATTCTAGTCCAAAGGGAATCACTTCGCCCCACTGAGGGGTGAGGAACTGTTGGACTGTGCCATCTGGGTCGCGCAAAGGTTGCAGCAGGGGTTGCCAGCGGTTCGGATCGACGATCTCCTCTCCCTGGGGAGGATTTACTGGCTCGTAACCCGTATAGTCGGAGTAGGGCAGACCATCATTTGGATGGGGTCGAGCCGGGAATCGCTTCCCGACCCTCCCTTGAGGAACCGGACTTGCGATTTTCACCGCATCCGGCTACTGGGTACTAGGCCCTTTTCATAGGTAGACTTAATAGGAATTACTTCCGTTAGCCCTTGCCGCCTGTCTTTTCTTCCCTTTCCTGGTTTAGCGAGTGGTTGTTCTGATAACCGTTAGTATCACCATTTTCAAGTCAGTTTTACCAGTTATCCATACCTTATCCTCCACTTGCGTTTCGGATTAGTTCCGTGGCTTTTTAGGATTACTCATTCCAGCAGCTTCCTAGTATCACCGACCCACGTCAGCACTGGCTACCCAGCATCATCTACATTACTGTAGATGTTATCCCAGGAATTACCCCGGGCATTCGCTTCTTGGGCCATCCCTCCCCCCGTGGCTTGCGCTTAACATCTAACTTGTCCTGATGGACAGCACACGAGAGGTTACTTCGTTCCCTAACAACATTTCGCGATACCTTTAGGTCCACACTATACCCCGGGAGCTATTTGAGTACTATATTAGCCAGAGTCTAAAACTAATACTAGCTACCATTTCCTTTTTAGGCCAGCGCATATAGCCTTATTTCGCTGGTTCCTTATAACGAGGCTTGCACATGTTTGCCTGCTCTAACCTTGGATATCTTTCCTAGCGGCGTCACCGGCTTAGGCTGCCAGTTATCCTACATTTGAGTCCTCGCTTAGCACCACGATGATGTCGCTTCGTAGCACCGAGGACCGGTGTCACCCCCGTACCTGGGGGGAGGGGAATTTAACCCCCATGCGGTCAGAGTTCCCGGCTAATGAAACCGGGCTAGCGTTCCGTGTTTGACCACGTTAGGCTAGAACGAATCGCACAGATCCCCTAACTGGTTGGAACCGTCGTTGCGGCGAAAGTCGAGTAATGCCTGGGCCGAGACATTGCCAATGCCTGCGGGGGTAGAGTTGTTGTCTGGGTCTAGGCCCAGTTGTTCCATGAGGCTATCGAACAAATCTACCTCTGTGGGAAACAGGTCTTCCAGCACCCGATAGGCCGCATAACTCATGGCCTCGGTTTTGTTTTCCAGGGTATTTTCCTCGGCGGGCCGTTGCAGGTCGTCACCCAACTGGGTGCCGATGGCCTCTGGGTCGTATGCTGCCCAGGCATCGAAGATCGCCGTATGCACCATCCCGTAGGCGCGGGAGGCGATCGTCGGTCCTACACCTAAATTGCGGACTGCTTGCTGTGCCGCCTCATCCCACAAAACCGAGGGCGTTATCTCTTCGGTCGCATCAGTCAGGGTCCTGTCGGGGTTGAGCCAAAAAATCCCTATGGGTTCCCCGTCCACTTCGCCGAAGGAGACGGGACTGATACCAACACCGTTTATCCATCCTAGGCCGTCATTGGTGAGTTCTATTTCGATCGGATCCATAATTTTCTGCTTGCGAATTTTTCATTGAGAATTGTTAATTGCCATTAGGGTAGTTTGGCCGTTAGCCATTACCTCCAATGGTCAATATGCGGCGAATTTCATCAGTTTTGAAGCCGATCGCCATTGGCCGACGCACCCCTGGCAAGATTGCCACGTCATACAATTCCTCTACTACACCTTCTATCCGCAACCAATGTACGATATCCCCTGTGCGCAGGTCAATAACTAACAGTCCGCAGCGGGGTTCGGCATCTCTAGTGGAGAGGTTTTCATCTAAAGGCAGGCTCGAAAATGTCTTGTTATTTCTCGGTTTAGATATGCCCACCACTGCAAAGTTACGGCTAAAGGCACAGCCCCGCAAGTATCCCGGACAGAATGTCACCGCTTCAAAGGTTAAACTCTTCAGGTCTGCATAACCAAAGAAACCCGTACCCGAGTTTAACAGCCACAGTTTCTTCTGATGCCAGCGGGGCGAGTGGGGCATGGAAAGCCCGGTAACGATCGCCTCATTGCTGCTGACATCTATGACGCATCCCCCGGAAACCCTGCGATCGCGCCACCCATCAGCTACATCACTTTGACTGACAGCAGTAACGTATTTTGCCTGACCATTTTGCATAGCTAAGCCATTCAGGTGACATCTATCTTCAGCAGCAAGTCGGGAAATAAAAGGTGGTTGCCAGAGGGGAATAAAACTATGCTCTTCACTTACGGTCGCCAGACAGCCAAATAATGTATTGACAAATATAATCTTTCCTGTTTTATCTACAGCCACATCATGAACATCCAAGTCCCCAGTAATGTAACCGACTTGGGGCACGAGCAAGCAGTCATAACCATTATGAACCTGTCCGGGTTGCAGTGCATTTTGAAATCGCCACAGTTGATACAGTACGCTCATGTAAAGCCTGGAACTATCTGCTCACAAGCCCATACATCGCTCGAAAGTGCGTTCAAATACTGATAGTCGCCCGTCTGGTTGCAAACCGATCAGAAACAGTTTACCTGCTTGATAGGTGGTGAAGGCCAGACTGATGTTTTGCTCCCCTAACCAGGCGGTAAACTGGCGGGAACAGTTAATTTCTAGGGATGGAATTGAGGTTGGTTGTGGTTGTGTCACTTCAGTTGGTTTGCGTTCTACTAAGGATTATTATAACACAAATGTGCGCGGATTCGCTGTTAGCCCGCTGGGGATTCTCAACTTTGAACGGTATATTGTATAATGGAGATGTCGTTGTTTCTGAATGCATGACTATTGCATGCGCTGCGCGCACGCTGCACGATCGAGTCGGCGAACAATATCAAATCACGATTCCCGATCACGCAGCGCGGCGCAGCCGTGGATGTGCGAGAATGGGGCTAAAAACAGGTGATTCCCTGGATGTGAAAGTCATCGATGGGGCTCTGGTTATGGTACCGTTTTCGGTAAAACCCCTAAGTCATACGGAGCGAATTTTTGGAAAGCATCGTGGGTTGTGGTCTGGAGAGGATGCAGTGGCTTATATTCGTAAAGAACGGGAATCATGGCGAGACTAGAAGAACTCGAAGTGATAGAATTGCCTTGGATAGCTTCATCTTTATTTACGGTTTTTAAGGTAACCCACAATTTGGAGAACGAGCTAAAAAGATTTTTTCCCAAGATTGAGCAGGGACAATGTCTTGGCTTCCCTTGCGATCTTGTTCTGGCTGAATTGATAGTCAAACCATTGCGAGAAGGACGATTGGAGATTGCCGTTCGCGCAGCGCGGCGCAGCCGTAGGATACGCTCGCGATTTGACAAGTTTTCCGAACTTGAACTTTGTCTGCCTAACCCAGGCAATTGTTATTGCTGCCGCCGGTTTAAGAGGAAGATGCTTCTTTGCATCTTCCTGATGTCGGTTTGGATATTTGGATGTTGACAGATATTGAAGACTAAAATCAACTCAGAGATTTGATGCGAAAATATGTCGGATCAGAAACCAGGTTTATTCGAGAAATATGGTTTATAAATCTGCGGTTGATTTATCCAGAATATGAGTGCGATCGCCATTATCGCGTCTCAATCCTATATTTTTCTAGGTAACAATTTTATCAGATAACAAACTGATAAAATTCAGATTTTAATCTCGAGCATAAAAAGATATCAAAATCCTTGACAATTACAATTTAAACTATCTATATTTAAAATGGCAATTCTAAAAATGAGAAAACTCCAATGCCCGAGACAAAACGATCAAATAACCGCCCCCATTCGGGGGCTGCTCCTAACTGAAAATCGCCGGTTGATTGCTGGCCGGAGATCGGGTATTGGAGACTCTTTTTTCTAACCGGTTGGCTAAGCGGTCAAAAAATTATGGCGCACAGAGATCCAGGCGATCGGGTTGGATATTTGCTGATTTAAAAAGCCCGGTTTCTCCTGCGAAACCGGGCTTTTTCCTATGGAACTTCGATATAGTATAAGGTAACCCATAATTGGGCGATCGCCCTAAAAAGATCTACTGATTCACGAGCACTCTGCGCCCGCGAGACCAGCTAAGAAAGCCAGTTTTTTGTCAAAACTGGCTTTCTGGGGTACTGGGGAGATACCCTCAATACTTCTCGGTTAAGCAATAAATTCGGAGTGGGGAGTGGCTTACAGGGGTATGTTTTTTAGATTTCGGTCAATACTTCAAGGTTTTGCATTTTATTTGTCATTGCGAGGGGGGGGAGGTTGATTGTCACTACCCTTTGGCCCAGATCCCATCCAGTTTGTAACTTGAGGTAATTTTCTGCGAAAAAGTTGAGCTTTGGACCGATACCTCTGTAGAAGGAGCTCACGGGGTCTTGTTGGAACCGGTTGCTTCCCTGAGGTTGAGTTCAAATATTTCGTGGAGATTTTCTATGTCAGGCAAATACGTGAAAAAGCTGGCGATCGGAGCGGACTGGAACCGGAAGTTGAAGATGGGTGCAGCTCATTTGTAGTTGCATTAGTAGAGCAATTTTAGACTCTGGTCGGTATTTGTGCCTACCGGCTTATTCATCGGGGAAAAGTTGGCAAGTCAATTGCGGCCAGGGACTTAATCTTCTTGTGGGGACGGAGGGGATAAACTAGAGGAGAGGGGGACTTTGTAGAGGAAAGCAGGGACAACGTCTCGGCATCCACCGTGCCGGAAAAATCGGAACCCCCCTCTGAGGCTTGCTCTTCGCTTTGGTGGCTTTCTTGCTGCTCAAAGATAGATGCAACGTCGGAAAGTGAGTCCTCTGGAGTTTGCTCATTCCCTATGCTTGAAGAGTTATCTACTGCTGCTACTGTCTCATCAGTCAAGTCCTCACCAACTTCAGAATACTCATCCTCTAATTGTTCCGAGACCGAAGCCATTACCGATAACTCATTTTCAGGGGAAGCGAGTTCCTCTGAGACTGCGGACTCTGATACCCCAAGGGTTTCTCTGGGTCGATCCTGCTGTGAGACGGGGGCGCGAACGCTGCGCGAAAAATCGACAGTAGGAGTATCGGCAGATATCTGCCAGTAGTCAGGCTCACCCCAAGCCTGCCCAGGTACTGCATCCGACTCTTCTGGATCGAGATATAATTCAAGTTCTGCTAATTCAGATGCTGCTGACCAGGGTTGAATTGCTGGCGCTTTCGGGACAACTCCCTGTACGATCGCTCTGGTATCTGTTTCCTGTTGAGTGCTCCGACCCACCGTTCCGGAAAAATTAGCCGGTTGTTCCGGACCCGTCATCTCCAGGCATTTGTCCAGGGCATTTTTGAATTGCAGGGTGTAGCGTTGCTGCCGGTACAGACGCGATCGCAAATCCCGGCAAATCGTTTCCGCTTGGGAAAGCTTAGTTGTCTGTTCCTCGTAGCGTTGCTGAGTAAGAGCACAATCTCGTTCCAACTGGGCCACTTGTTGTTGGTTAGTTTCCAACTGCCCGCGGAGTGTTTCTATGAGAATTTGTTGGCGAACCGTTCCGGAAAAATCGGAAGTTTGCTGGCCAAGTTCCTTTTCCTGCTGCACCTGAGAGTGCTGTTTTTTCAAGCTATGCAGTTCTGCGGACTGCTCGGAGAGTTTGGCCTCTTGAGCTTGACAATGCTCCTGATATAGCTGCAATTGCCTTTGAGCAACTGCCAGTTCTGATTCTAACTGCATTACCCGATCGATCAAATCCGTGTTTGACTCTACCCGTACTTCTGCCGATGTCTGGTCGGTGTCTCCGGAGTAGTGCGAGTAGCGCTCTCCGGAGACACCGAAGATGTCTACCGTTCCGGAAAAATCGGGGTTTTCGCGCACATCGCGCAGCGGCGCGACGATAGGAGCGCTGCGCAGCCGCTGCGCAGCCGCTAGCGTCCCGAAGACATCGAAAGGGTCTGGAGGTTGCAAGTCTTGTACTGTCGCCTCGATGGTTGACTCTAAGCTATTGGTGGCTCCGGGAATGTCATCTAATGGTCGATTTTCAACTAGTTCTTCTGTTGGCAGGTTATTTGGGGTGTCAGCCGGTGTACTCATAATTTTTCGGACTATTAAAGGATCTCAAGAATGGATTGCGGGGCTGCTGCCGACACCCCAAATTAATACCAATAGTATGATTTTAATCTCTACTCTGCCCATCTGGGGCTAAAATTTGATGCAATAAATCTCGATGACTCAGGGCCCGGTCTACAAGGGACTGAATTTGATTGGCATCTAGGGGAGCTCTCTGGCGGAAATGTGCTAACCAGGTTTTGCTAAGAAGATGGGGATCCTCTGGCATTTGGGCTAACTGCCATCCAGGTAGAGCCAGTTCTGCCATCAGTTGGTCTACCTTCGGATCGTAACTGACGGCTATGCATTGACATTGGGCTGCTGCTGCCATAATCATAGCATGCAGGCGCATGGCGATCGCCATCTGTACCCCCTGAAATACCCCTTTGAGAACTTTGGGATCTTCGAGCATGATAATTTGGCTGACTCCCGATAGCTGGGGTCCGATGGCCTGGGCGATCGGCATCTCGATGTCTGGTTGAAAGAGGAGGAGTAAGATGCTGGCATTGGTAGCTTGCTGAAATAGTACCAGAGCCCGGGTGAGATTGTCCAGTCGCTGTGGTGTCAGTTGGGGGTGTGGGCGCAATGTGACGGCAACTCTCGGTTCTGGTAAGTCCCGCAGTGCTGGGACTGGTTTTGAGTCTAAGGCCCAAACGGGGTCTGGTGCTAAATTATAGGGTATTTGCCATGCTTGCAGGACGGCAGCTGAGGCTCGATCGCGGACCGAGACTGCCGTGCAACCAGCAAAGGCCCGCCGCGCGATCGCCCGAGTCAGGGGACGGTGTAGGGGGCCAATTCCCTGGGCCCAAGCAATTGTTTTCAAGCCCATCTGTTGTGCTAATCCCATCAAACCACTATAGTATAGAGGACTAAGAGCGCTAGTGGCATCTTGGATTAAACTACCGCCGCCCCAGATGAAAACCTCTGAGTTACTTAATGCTGACAGGACTTGGAACGCGGATAGGCGATCGCGAGAAACCACCCCGTAGCGAGTCTGGGTTTGGTGAGGATTTCCTGACAATACCAAAGGCGTCACATTTTCTGGTAACATTTGCAATAGGGTGGCCAGCAATGCCTCATCGCCGCCATTACCTTTACCATAGTAGCCGCACAATACCGCCCTAATTTTCTTCATTTTATCTTAGCTTTCCATTCTCAATTCACCAATAGTAATTTATGCATGCTCTCTCAATTCCAACTTGGATCATTCACATATCTAGCGTCATTGAGTGGATCGCCGCCATCTGGTATATCTGGACCTATGGCGAACTGACGCGCGATCGCACTTGGTACGGGTTATCATTAGCGATGCTACCAGCACTGATCGGCGCCATGTGTGCTTGCACCTGGCATTTTTTTGATAACCCTGCATCTTTAGAATGGCTCGTTACTCTACAAGCAGCGATGACAGTTTTAGGTAACTGCACCGTCTGTGCTACTGGTTGGTGGATCTGGCGATCTAGTCTCAGCGAACAGTGAGCATTACCAGTGCCGGAGTTCATCAGCAATCAACAATTAACAATCAACAAATAGATGATTTCTAAAGACACGCTGTTTGCGTTATCCCTGTTTCCCTACCTAGGATTTCTGTGGTTTATTACCCGCTCGGGGAAAATGCCGCGTTTATCCCTGATAGGATTTTACATGACTCTAGTGTTTGTTGGCGTCACCATTCCAGCGGGTATTTACTCCCAGGTAGCCTATAGTGAATCTTTAGCAAATGTAGATTGGCTGCACGGAGGCGCGGAGTTCTTTTTAACCCTGTCGAATATTTTGATTGTCCTGGGTTTCTATCAAGCGGTGAGGGAGAAAAAGCAGGAATAAACAGGACTTTTATGGATGGCTAATTGTGAATTGTCCCTCGTTTATTAATATCCATAGCGCAGTTCATATCGCGCGGCGCGCGCGTCGCGCCGCAATTATAAATTCGTTCCAGACAAGAAGTGTTAGTGTTATCGAGATAATGATTGCAGCCAAACCTGATTATTGCGCAACTCTCGTAGACTTGCTATAATTTTCACTGCATTTTCTGGATCTTGCACCCAGAATTCATGTCCAAAACGAATCACACGACGAATGTGAAAGTCTTTACCCTCGACGAGCGCGAGCACGGGAACTTTGGGTTTATGGGTCTCTCCTGAGAGGTCTTTCAACCTTGATGATAGTTGATTGTGAAATACCTTACTACTAGCCATCTTATCGGTCAGTTTCATCACCACCAGGTAATTGAGTTCAATCCGGACAGCGTCTGACACCATCAGCAACCACCTTTCGGCATCCTGTTGTTGCACTTTCCCCCAAAGCATGACAAGGCTGTCCTCCCACCGTTCCGGAAAAATCAGAGATGAGCCAATTTTCTGATACAGCTCTGGTTTAACAATGGCCACACCCGATCCAGTCAAGTCCTTAAGCACCAGAAATGTCAGGCGTGAGTCCTCTGGTTTATGTTCAGTATGATGGACTTCTTCGATCGTAGCAACCACCCGGACAGCTACTTGGGAGTGCTGTTGTGACAGATGGCTGAGATTAATCGGATCGAGACCCAGTTTTTTCGCTGTGAGTTGTACGGACTTCAGGTGCTGGAGTTTTTGCCGATCGATTTCACCTTTTGTTTGGGTTGGCGATCTGAAGCGATCGCTATCTGGAAAAACGTAAGACTGCTGCGGCGTCCTCAAACGCACCAACCGCTGCTCTGATTTGACGAACGCTGCGCGAAAAATCGACTCATTTTCTTCTGGTTCTGACTGAGGTTCCATATTCATCTTCTGGTGTTTTGGTGGCTGGCTATCTGAGGCGATCGAGGATCTCCCCCCGGGGGTTTCAACCCCCGACAACCCCTGACCATAAGGGGGGAACCCCTCATTTTCTTCTGGTTCTGACTGAGGTTCTATCTCGATTTTTCGCGCAGCGTTCTCCTGTTTTGGTGGCTGGGTATCTGAGGCGATCGAGGATCTCCCCCGATTTTTCGCGCAGCGTTCCTCCTTCCCATACATCTCGAACCGATCTATTTCCGGTTCCGACTGGGGTTTTGTTCCGGAAAAATCGTCCGACATCAACTGCTCCTCTGGTGGCTGGAAGTCATCTATTTCTGGTTCCCACTGGGGTGCGGATAACATCCTCTGCTGCTCTGGTTTTTCAGCATTATCCACGATCAACTGAACTTTTTGTTCATCCTGGCGATCGGGTTTCCCTATGAGGATCCGTGGATTATCATGTTCGAGCAACTCTTCAATATCTTCATAACTTTTGGGAAAGACGATCGCTTCTGCTTTTCCAGTCAGGTCTTCTATTTGCATAAATGCCATGCGATCGCCATTTTTCGTGATATGCTGTTTCACCTCTGTAAGCATCACTAGGACTTTAATCTGTGTTCTGCCTTTTTGCTCCTCTAGCTGGTCCAAATTTATGGCATCTTCCGGTCGCTGCACCGATTTCAGGGGATGAGCCGAAACGTAATATCCCAAGTATTCCTTTTCCCACTTCAACTTTTCTTCCACGGTACAATCCTTAACAACCGGTAGCTCCGGAGCCGGTGACTTAAAGCTTTCCATGTTAAATAGAGTCAGCTGGGAGCCGGAGTTAAGGCTATTTTTATTTTTCTGTGCCCACTCGGTCACGTCTTTGAGATATTCTAATAATTGATAGCGATTGGAGTTTATCATATCGAATGCTCCACATTTGATTAAAGCTTCCAAAGCGCGTTTGTTTACCGCCTGCAAATCTAGACGATCGCACATCGAAGCCAGATCCTGAAACTCACCACCCTCTTTCTGGGCCTTAATAATAGATTCTATTGCATGTGTGCCCAGATTTTTCACCGCCGACAGTCCAAATAAAATCTTTTTTCCCTCTGGCCTAAATTTCACTCCAGAGCGATTAATATTTGGTCCTTCTACCTCAATGCCCATTTTCTTACAATTAACGATATATTTTTGCACCTTATCCTGGTCGGAGCTGTTTTCACTCAGCAGCACCGCCATATATTCTTCGGGATAGTTCGCCTTTAAGTAAGCCGTTTGATAGGTTACATAGGCATAGGCTGTAGAATGAGATTTGTTAAAGCAATATTCGGCAAACTTCACCATTTGCTCGAATAAAC
Organism: uncultured Hormoscilla sp.; assembly: GCA_963921275.4. Classification (GTDB taxonomy): domain Bacteria; phylum Cyanobacteriota; class Cyanobacteriia; order Cyanobacteriales; family Desertifilaceae; genus Hormoscilla. Next base: position 2,948,322 of record OZ001293.3, read on the forward strand.
TTTCCGCTACATCTGTATGTATACCATTTTTTGCCGAACCATCTAGAAATTTTTCTCTATGCTTTTGCATTTCTTCTGGCTTCTTTTTTCCGATACTTCTCCTCAGTAAATCTGCTTGACCCAAGGAATATCCTGCCAAATCTTGAGCTACTTTCATAATCTGTTCTTGATAAACTAGAACTCCGTAAGTTTCTTTGAGAATTGGCTCCAGCATGGGATGTTCGTAGGCAATTTTTTCCCGACCGTGCTTGCGATCGATAAATTTATCAACCAGTCCCGCATCCAAAGGTCCAGGTCGGTACAGGGCTAGAATCGAAGATATATCTTCTATATTATCAGGTTTCAATTTCTGTACCACCTGACGCATTCCCGAAGATTCTAATTGAAAGATGCCTTCTAAATCCCCTTTCCCTAGCAGCTCGTATGTTTTTTTGATATCTGGGGGAATTTTCTTTACTGTTCCTTTTGCAAAAATTTTCCAAGCTTCTCTCTCCTGTAGGGGAAATTGGTCTGGATTTATATCAAATTTACGAGTTTCTTTAATCAATTCTACCGTATTCTGAATAATCGTCAAGTTTTTCAATCCCAGAAAGTCCATTTTTAACAGACCCAGAGATTCCAGTTCTTCCATCGAATACTGAGTGATCGCCGCCCCTTCATTATTCTTTTGCAGCGGCACAATTTCATCCAACGGTTCCGCTGAAATCACCACTCCCGCTGCATGCACGCCAGCGCTTTTGTTTGTCCCTTCTAACCGCATCGCCATATCTATCCACTGGCGGACCGGAATGTCGCCGGTGATTTCTCCCCGATCGTTTTTAACTTCAACTTTGCCATTTTCGTATGCTTCTTTGAACTTCGGTTCCGGCGACTCATCGGAAATCATCTCCTTCAGTTTTGCTGGTTTCCCCCGCGCTACCGGGATTAATTTCGCCATCCGATCGGCGTCTCCGTAGGAAACCCCCAAAACTCTGGCCACATCTTTGAGAACCGCCTTGGAAGTCATCCGGTTAAAAGTAATAATTTGGGCTACCTTTTCTTTACCATACTTATCCGTGACATATTTAATCATGTCATCCCTTCTTTCAATGCAGAAATCAGAGTCAATATCCGGCATTGATTTTCGTTCGGGATTGAGAAATCGTTCAAATAGCAGTCCGTGATGTACGGGATCTATATTAGTAATTCTCAGTGCATAGGCCACCAGAGAACCGGCTGCACTTCCCCGTCCAGGCCCCACTGGAATGTGATTCTTTCTGGCATAATTTATATAATCCCAAACTACTAAGAAGTAACTGGAAAATTTTTTTTCCTGCATTACTTTCAGCTCAATTCCTAACCGTTCTTTATATTCTGGATAGCGCGTTTCAATTTCCTTGCGTCCTTTGCAGTTTAGCCGTTCTTCCAGTCCTTCCCATGTTTTTTCCTCAAGAAAACTATCTGGTGTATGGCCTTCCTTCTGATAATTGGGGATGCGCGGTGCCCCCATTATGTCATATGCTTGCACCTTATTCGCCACTTCTACCGTGTTCGCGATCGCCTTTTCGATCGCCTGATCTGGCAAATGATCTCTAAACAACTGCTTCATCTCCTCTGCTGACTTGAGATACTCCGTCCCGCTGTAGCGAAAAGTCCGCTTTTCATCATTAAATAACTTATTCGTGTTAATACAAAGTAGAGCATCGTGAGCTTCTACATCATAGCAATCAATATAATGGGAATCATTAGTCGCCACTACCTTAATTCCCAGTTCCTGGGCCATATCCCAGATTTCCACATTAACTATTCTATCTTCCTGGTAACCGTGGTCTTGAATCTCTAAATAGTAATCCTCTCCAAATATTTCCTTGTACCATTTTGCCACTTCCCAAGCTTCTTTTGCTCGATCGTTGAGAATTAGCTTTGGCACTTCTCCCGCCCGGCAACCACTGGTTACTATCAGACCTTCATGGTATTCTGCTAGCAATTCTTTTGTGATACAAGGACGGGCAAATATCCCGCTGCCTTGCTTTCCCTCTAGATGGGACTTTGTCGTCAGCTTGACTAGATTTTTATAGCCCTGTGTATTTTTCGCCAACACCGTTTGGTGATGGTTGCTGTACTTCCCTTTATGATTTTTAATTGTGTTATTTACCACATACATTTCATTGCCGATAATTGGCTTAATGTTTTTGCTCCTGCAAACCTTAATCAGCTCTATCGCCCCATACATTACCCCGTGGTCCGTCAGGGCGATCGCCTCCATACCCAACTCTTTAGCTCTAGAAACCAATTGTGGCAGTTGAGAAGCACCATCCAGCAGACTATAATCACTGTGAATATGTAGACCTACAAAATCCATAATTGCTAATTGTTAGTTGGTTAAATCTTGAGCCCTGGTGGGCGCGGCCCACCTAACCCATCTCCACCACCCAATTTGACAACTAAATCGGGGGGTTTTTTAAATGCCAGCTCGTCGTTTGCTCGTAGGCATTCGCCACTTCCAACAGCTGGTCTTCTCGCAGTACCTTGCCTATTAATTGTAGACCGATCGGTAGTCCTTTCTCATCAAAACCACAGGGTATACTTAAAGCTGGCAGTCCTGCCAGATTAACTGGGATAGTCATCAAGTCCAATAAGTACATACTCAAGGGGTCTTCTGTTTTTTCTCCCGCCTTAAAAGCCGTCGTCGGAGCCGTGGGACAGGCCAATATATCTACCTTAGCAAAAGCCCGATCAAAGTCTTGCTTAATTAAAGTCCGGACCTTTTGGGCCTTAAGATAGTAGGCATCATAATACCCCGCAGAGAGAGCATAAGTCCCAATCATAATCCGGCGTTTCACTTCGGCCCCAAAGCCAACAGCACGAGTCTTACCATACATAGATAGGAGATTATCCCCCTCCACCCGCAAGCCATATTTTACCCCATCATAACGGGCCAGATTCGCTGACGCTTCCGAAGGAGCGATAATGTAGTAGGCTAGCAGACCGTAGCGGAAACGGGGACAGGAAACTATCTGAACCTCTGCTCCCAAGTCCTGTAGATGTTCGATCGCCTTTTTCACTGTCTCTTCTACTGCCAGTTCTAACCCCGAGCCAAAGGTTTCTGCAATCACCCCGATTCTCAGCCGTCCTCTGGCCTTAAAATTGGGTTTGAGCATCCCCACATAGTCGGGAACCTCAGCATTCAGACTGGTAGCATCTTTGGGATCGTAACCCGCGATCACCTGCAACAGAATCGCCGCATCTTCTACTGTACGACCCAATGGTCCAATTTGATCCAGAGACGAAGCAAAAGCCACCAACCCATAACGAGACACCCGACCATAAGTAGGCTTGAGACCGAAGATGCCGCAGAACGATGCCGGTTGACGAATCGATCCTCCCGTATCCGAACCCACAGCCACCACTGCTTGAGATGATGCTACCGCCGCTGCCGATCCGCCGGAGGAACCCCCTGGCACCCGGGATAGATCCCAAGGGTTAGCCGTCCCTTGATAAGCGGAAGTCTCTGTCGAACCTCCCATCGCGAACTCATCCAGATTAGTTTTCCCCACCATCACCGCACCCGCCGCCGCCAGTTTTTCCGTCACCGTTGAGGAGTAAGGTGGCACAAAACCTTCCAGAATGCGGGAACCACAAGTCGTGGGGATCCCTTTAGTACAGAGAATGTCCTTTATGGCGATCGGGATCCCTGCCAGCAGTCCTATTTCTTCTCCTGCGGCTATTTTAGCATCCACCGCCTTTGCCTGTTCCAGAGCCCGAGCGGCTGACACGCACAAGAAGCTGTGTAACTTTGGCTCCAAGGTCTCAATGCGATCAAGGGCTGCTTGGGTTATTTCTGTAGCCGAACGCTCTTTATTTATCAGTTGATTGTGCAACTCGCGAATGGATGTCATACTCGGTACCTTCTCTAATCTTCCGTCCCGATTTTACTATAAGCCCAGCCCATCTCTTTTCTCTATTCTACCACAGCACCTGCAGAAGCAATTAAAATTCAAATTGCCAAGCTAATAACACAGCTCTCATTTATGCAAATTAAATGCATAAAGTTTATCATTCTTTCTCAATCACCTAGAGTCCAGTCAAATATTTTTCCCATCACGACCTTCTACCATCAACCAGATCTTTTCAAAAAACCTGGTTTCTTACTTTAAGTATCGCTTCTTTTCGATCGCTGCTATATTCTATCATTTCTTTAGCAGCACTTATCTTTTTTTGATTATATACGATCGAGTATTCATCTTGCGAGCGGAGAAAATCAAGAGACAGGACAACGAAATTGATCGAGTAAAAATTCCAGATCGCGATCGACCAAGTCATCGCGATCTGGATGGCCGCGCCGACAGCGAATATACAGGCAATTATCCAGTGACTCGACACCTGCATGGTTAGTAAATCTTTACATCTGGCCATTGAGGAATGGTGTCCTAGCTGCTGGCGCCGTCAACTCCCCCACCCATTCTTCAAAAATTGTCAGATTTATCGGTTTGCAGCGCACCACTACAACTCTAATGCCGATCGCCCCTTCCTTTTCCAAGTCTTCTATGTATCCTGACTGGGCTACTTCCGCTCCCTTCTTGTTCGCAAACGGTCCGAAATAGTAGGTGCAACGGGGGGTCTCGGTGACAATTTCCACCCACCATGCTAAACCCAGGGCGTTCAGAGAGCTAATCATCAATTCTTTCATTTCTTTTACCTCTTTATCAATGTTTGAGCGATATTATCCGGTGGTCCACAGGGGTTAGGTGCATTACATTTTGTTATGGTTCATTACTTTTCTTGTTTCACTGCTTAACTATTCTTTACATTATTACCCAAATTCAGGGTATTTTCCCAGCGCTGACGAAAAATTTCATAAAGACTCATGGCCGCTGCTACCGATGCATTCAAGGTCGTAGTGTGTCCCAGCAGCGGGATGGAGACCAACAGGTCGCAGTAGCGTTGTGTCAACATACTCAGACCTTCGCCTTCCGAGCCTACTACTAATACCACCGGTCCAGTAAACTTAACAGCCTGTATTGGCTGACTAGCGGATGCGGCAGTGCCATAGATCCAAAAACCAGCCTCTTTCAATTCTTCCAAGGCCCGACTGAGATTGACAACCCGGGCAACTGGAAAATATTCTAAAGACCCTGCCGCCACCTTCATCACTGTCGAAGTCACCCCGGAGGCCCGGCGTTGGGGAATCACCAGTCCCTGACTCCCCAAAGCCTCTGCTGTGCGGATAATGGCACCTAAGTTTTGAGGGTCAGTAATGCCATCGGCTACCACCAGTACCGGTTGTTCGGAAATAGATTTGGCTTTTGCGATCAGTTCGCCCAGGTTAATGTAGGCGTAGGGCGCTACTGTTGCTGCCACACCCTGGTGATTGGCGTGACTGGTAATCTGGTTCAGACGCCGGTAGGAAACCTCATCGATGACTGTGCCAGTTGCCTTCGCTTGCAGCAGCTGGGAGTGAAAGCGAGGATCGTAGCGCATGCGTTCCGCGATCCAGACTCGGTTTAAGCGGCGCTTACCTCTCAGGGCCGCTAGGACAGTATGAATGCCGTAGATTAAATCAGTCTCTTGGTCAGTTGCTTGTGGGTCGGGGGCGACTGTGGCTGCTGGCGGTCGCGAGTTCCCTATAGGTTGAGGGCGCGATCGATCGCTCTTGGGCTTGTCCGGTTTCCCCCGCTGAGACTGAAGTTTTCGATCTTTTGGGGCTGCCATAGAGTTTTCATTGCCTCATCTGCTAGTATAATGTATCAATCTGACATTAATCTGTGATCGTTGACACAATTTCGACGGGTTGTAGTAAACACGAAGCGTGTTTACGCGATAGTCAGTTGCGTTGTGGGACAGGATTAGCTTGTATCAAGGGAAAGTCAAACTACCTGAAACCCTTTATCTGTGAGAATTTCGGGCAGACCTCAATTAACAACCAACAACTAACAACTGACTACTAACATGAGAATCCTTCATCCTTCCAGATCCAGCTGTGCCAACAACTGGTTCAATCGCTGGCAGTCTGTGAGGTATAGGTATCCGATCAAAGTCTCTAAGCTAGTAGCTTGCTGGTATGTTTCTGGGTCTAAGCGTCGGGGACATCCTGTAGCGCCGTTCCGTCCGCGCTTCAAAATTTCCAGTTCCACTGGAGTGAGGTGAGGTTCTAAAGAGTGTAAATGTCGCGCCTGACTTTCTGCTCGTACCTGGGCCACCACTTGATGATGATAATCCCGCGATCGCTTGGGGGGCATCAGGTAATGGGTGCGGATATGTAGCTCATAGACAGCATCTCCTAAATAAGCCAATGCCGAGGGCGAAAGTCGTTTGATATCTGCCGGTGACAATGACAACCCCGGCTGAGTATTAAAGACCACCTGTTCCAAGATAGCAAACCTCACCAAAAAAAACAAGCTATCCAGAAAAACCTCTGGATAGCTTTCTGAGCGGTTGGTGGCTCAAGACTTCTGGTTCTGGACATGTTCGACAGCCTCATCTATCGAGTTCCGCAAGGACAAGAACTTCTCTAGTCGAACTACCTTCACAGTTTGAGTCACGCGAGCATTTGAGACGATTTGCAAAGTGCCTTCGGAATTTTGAGCCTTCTTGACCAGTTGCACTAATGCTCCTAGGCCAGAACTTTCAACAAAGTCTATCATCGAGAGGTCCAAAATAATATTGGTCGGACCCTCATCGATATACATGCCGATCTTCTTACGAAAAGCTGGCTCGGAAAAGGCGTCTAACAAACCAGCGAGGCGAAATATTTGATAATTTTCCCTGACATCACGAGTGCCTCTTAAACTAACGGTCAGGGTTAGTGGCTCAGGAATAAAACCCCCTCCTATCAATATCGATCGTTTTCAACTCTTTAGATATATCCGGTTGCGTCGTCCGGACGCCCGGAGTAAGCTGTCGCTCATCTAAACTGCATATCGCTCATCTAAACTGCATATTTGGGCTGAGGGTAAAATCGTGGCAACCACCAGACCCATAAGCGTTGATTGCCAGAATGGCCATGTTAAAATAGGTAATTTAAATGCGCGACAGCTTATACTTTATCCTACTTCATTGTTTCTTGTGGTGTCCTGACAACTATCGATCTGTTTGGCTCTATCAGGATCGATAATCTAGATTAACATGGGCAATGGGGTTTGTGCAACCTATCCAGGGACGGAAGCACGAGCCGATCGCATGGCCTGGACAAACCGCTCGAACAGATAATCGGCGTCATGGGGACCAGGACTGGCCTCTGGGTGATGCTGGACGGAAAATAGCGGTAGGGATTTGTGCCGCAACCCCGCGACGGTGTGGTCATTGAGGTTCCAGTGGCTAATTTCCACATCGGCGTTGGCCAAGGATTCCGGATCGATGGCAAAACTGTGATTCTGGCTGGTAATCTCAATCTGTTGAGACAACCCAGCTGGCTGATTTAAGCCGCGATGACCGAATTTGAGCTTGTAGGTTTGGGCCCCCAAGGACAGCCCTAAAATCTGGTGTCCCATACAGATGCCAAACATGGGTTTTTCCGCACCCAACAGGGCTTTGGTAGTTTCGATCCCTTCGGTGACGGCGGCTGGATCTCCAGGACCGTTGGAAAGAAAGATGCCATCGGGGTTGTATTTGAGGATCTCTGCTGCGGGGGTGCTGGCCGGGACGACGATGACGCGGCAACCGTAACTGGCCAAGCGGCGGAGAATATTGCGTTTGATGCCAAAATCAATGGCGACTACGGTGAAGGTTTCCGTGGTGCTACCCACACCAGTGGGGTTGAACTCCCAAACCTCCTCGGTGGCCTCAGACCACTCGTAGACTTGGGATGTGGTCACTTCGCGAACGAGATTTAAGCCATTCATGCTGGGTGCAAGCTTTACTTGGGCGAGTAATTCGGCCTCGTCCAGGATTTCGGTGGAAATGCCGCCGTTCATGGCCCCGACAACGCGGATTCTGCGGGTGACGGCGCGGGTGTCGATGCCGTATATGGCGATAATGCCGTGTTGTTTCAGGTAGTCCGGTAGAGATTGGGTGGATCGCCAGTTGCTGGGGCGGGTGCAGATGTTGCGGGCGATCGCCCCCTTTACCTGGGGTCTACTGGATTCTTCATCTTCTGGGTTAACACCGGTGTTTCCCAATTCCGGATAGGTGAAGGTGACGATCTGACCGCAGTAGCTGGGGTCGGTCAGGACTTCTTGATAGCCAGTCATCCCGGTGTTAAACACGACCTCCCCTATGGTGGTTCCGGTGGCACCGAAAGACCAGCCGCGATAGCTGGAACCATCAGCAAGCACTAGCAAGGCGGACTTAGCATGAGAATTTGGCATAGATATGTTCGTAAAGCTGACAACGATGGTTATTATGGCACGATCGCCCTGGGTTCGATGGGTATCTGGATGACAAATTCTGCCCCTGTGCCAGTGCTGCTATAGGCGATGGTGCTGATAACCGGAGGCGGGCGGTATCTCCTGTGGGCTGTAACCTTACTGCTCGCACGGTGTAACCTTACTGCTCGCACGGTGTAACCTTATTGCTCGCAGGGTGTAACCTTATTGCTCGCACGGCGTAACCTTATTGCTCGCAGGGTGTAACCTTATTGCTCGCACGGCGTAACCTTATTGCTCGCAGGGTGTAACCTTATTGCTCGCACGGCGTAACCTTATTGCTCGCAGGGTGTAACCTTACTGCTCGCAGGGTATAACCTTACTCGAAGCGGGACGCCCGTTCTACGCAACAACCTGCGGTCGGATGGGAATCTCAATGACAAATTCCGCCCCCTGTCCCGGTGCTGAAATACAGCTAAGCTTTCCTCCATGTTTATTTACCACGATCGAGTAACTGGTAGACAACCCCAAGCCTGTGCCAGCACCCACTGGCTTCGTGGTAAAGAATGGGTCAAAAATCTTCTTTTTGACTTCGGAGGGAATACCAGTACCATTATCAGCAATGCGGATCTTCACCCAGTCTGAAGCTGTCACCTCGGTGCGAATGGTAATTTTCGGTAAATTTTTATCTCCCAGGCCCGATGCTTTCTGCTCCTCTGACAAAGCATCAATGGCATTATTTAGCATCTGCATAAACACCTGATTCAGCTCAGAAGCATAACAGGTCACCTTTGGCAGTTTACCATACTGTTTAATCACCTGAATTTCCTCACGCTCCTTATTTCCTCTGAGTCCAGACTGCAATATTAGTAGAGTGCTGTCGATCCCCTCATGGATATCCACTGGCTTCATGTCGGCTTCATCCAGATGGGAGAAAGAACGCACCTCGTGGACAATATTGCGGATGCGCTCAGCTCCCACTTTCATCGATAAGAGCAGTTGTTGCAAGTCTCGTACCAGGAATTCTAGGTCGATATCCTCTATGGTCTCGCTGATTTCGGACACTGGGTCCGGATAGTGATACTGGTATTTTTGCATCAGGTCGAGAAAGTCTTGAAAATATTCCTCTGCATGAGAGAGATTGCCGTAGATGAAGCTGACTGGGTTGTTGATTTAATGGGCAACACCCGCTATTATCTGCCCCAAGCTGGACATTTTTTCCTTCTGAATCAGTTGGGCTTGGGTGCGCTTTAGTTCCTCCAAAGTTTGTTCTAGATGCAGGTTTTTTTCGTTTAATTCCTGCGTTCTATCTCTGACTTTATGCTCCACTAAGGCATACAGCAAGGCATTGTCTAGGGCGATCGCCGCTTGGGCAGAAAGCAGCCTTAACACTTCCAGCCTCTCAGGGGTAAAGGCCCCGCTGATAAGATTGTTTTCTAAGTACAGGATAGCAATTAGTTTGCCCCCCTTGACGATCGGGGTACATAAGAGAGATTTCAGTTGTACGCGGGCAATATAAGGATCGTTGGTAAAATTTACCTCAGATGCGGCATTGCTTAATACTACATCCGAGCCCGATCGCTGGACATAATGGATTACAGTCACTGGCAAATCCCGAGCATCTTCTACTGGCTGTGATTGCTGTACAACTACCAGTTCTGGGTCTACTGCTGAAGAGGCTTCGATCAGCAGTTTTCCTTCTCTAGGCAATAGCAGACAACCTTGTCGCGCCCCAGCATTTTCCATGAGAATCTTCATCAAGCTTGACAGTAATTTATCCAGGAATATTTCACCGAAAATAGCTTGGGCTGCTTTCAGCACTGTGGCTAAATCTAGGGAAGCAAAACTCCGGCTACTTCTATAGGTTGTAGCGATCGCCATCTCCTCGATTATCTGATTATAGGCTGAATTTTGGGCTAGCAACAGGGGATAGTTTTTCTGCAAATCTTCTACTTTGCGTAATGCGCCCCAAAGTTGGTAGCCATAGTAGGCTTTCTGCATGTATAGTTGGGCAAATTCCTCTTTGCCTTTGCTTAACCAGAACTTGGCTGCTAGTTCATTGCCTAAGGCTTCATTCTGGACAAACTCGTTTTCTCGGGCCGAGGAGATGGCTCGATCGTACAAATCCATGATTGTTTCTAAATCTCCACCGGAGATGCGGGCTATTTCTGCGGCTACCAGCAGGTACTTGTGCAGGAAGTTTTCCGGGCAGATGTCCGCCCAGATTTGCATCTGCTGTTGATTAGCTGTCAATTGTTGCCAATATTGTTGTTTTGTTTCAGCTGAAGCCTCCTGATAGAGAGCGGCCAGACTGAGGGAGTAGTAAAAATTATGTTCGGACATTTGGAACTGGCCGAGAATAAAGGAGATCTGCTTTTCTGCTGCCAATGCACAGTTTAATGCTTCAGTAAAATTGCCGTACAGATAGAGAACCTGAGACTTAAATACATGAAAAGTACATATCCAAGCAAAGCTGTTATGAACCTGACAAAGTTTCAGATATTGCACCTCGTTAATTTCGTCGTTGTGAAACTCAAGCTGGCTGGCCGTCAGGCCGCTCAAATTACAGAGGGTCAGTTGCAAACTTAATATCCCATCAATCGCCCATTGATTTTGATTTTTTTTGTTAAACTGCAAGAACTTGGGCAGAGTTTTTCTCAGAGATTCCAGATTTTGACCTTGATAAAATAAGTAACGTAATTGGTGATCTAGTATGTATCCCGAGTGCCGGAACTCCCCAGATGACAAACCTGCTTGATACCCGTCACTGAAAATATCTTCAGCCAATTTAAGATGCTTGACCCAATGATTCAAATGACCAGCCAGAACCAAACAAGCACTGCATTTTTGAGCCGGATTATTGAATTTATCGCTCAGCTGCACCGCCAGCTGGCCAAACTCATAGCCCGATCGATAGTCACCTAAAACAGACCCCAGGATCAGTCCGTAAGTAACGTAAGCCTTTGCTGATTCGGGAACGTGACCGTATTTGAGCGAGATTTGAGCCATTTTGACGACAATCACAGCGTAGAGAGCTTGATTGCTAAAGTAGGCAGGCGGATCGATATTCGACAATAATTTTACTACTAATTTTTGCTCTGGTATGGTCATTTCCGGTGCATCCAGCAAGGAAGCAATTTCTCGTTCGCCCAAATTCTCCCTTGCTTGGGCTAGTTCTTCATCCAGGGCCTTTTGCAAATCTGATTCCGGCAAGTCAATCCCTAACTGCTTAAGAGCTTTCCGCCCTGTTTGAATGGCTGCTTCGTATTCAGACATGAGAGTATACTGCACCAGGAGCATGTCGTACATTTCGGTTTTTTCTAGGGCCGTTTTCACTCGGAACTTCGTCAGGTTAATCAATTGTTGCGATCGCTCGAAGTTGCCGTTTAAGTATTCTACCTCTGCCCTCTCTTTATACAGTGCCAAGGTCAAATCATACTGTGCAATCCAGCTATTTGGGGTTAAACATGTCATCCCTGCTGTCAAATACTCCCTGGCCGCGGCGTAAGCGGTTGCATCCTTGGCTTTTTGACCCGCTGATAGATTCAAACTTGCCAATTCCACCAGTTCGTCCGCATCTGTAATCAATTCTCGACCCTGATTTAGATGATCGACTAACTCAAAGATTCTTTCTTCTCGTGCTTCTGAGGGGATATTCGCCAGCAATAGCCGCCCAATCCTGAGATGAATTGCTTTTTTCTGGTCTGCATCAATCAGGGCTTCAGCAGCCTGTTGCACCCGATCGTGCCGGAATTGATAATTTAAGATTAACAGAGGTGCATCAACTTCCATCATGTCAGTAGTTTCTAACTCTGATGTGGACTGAATTAATCCTAACTTAATTGCTGGCAGCAGGGCCTCGTAAGTTTCGGCAGCAGATTTTTCCTGGACGATCGAGAGGGTGTCTAAGTCAAACTGGTTGCCCACACAAGCTGCTAAGGGTAAAACCTGCTGAGTCTGGTCTGGCAGTTTCTGCAATTTCGATATCATCAATTCTACCACATTGTCCGTGATGCCCAGGGCCTCAATTCTCTTAATATCCCATTGCCAGCTTCTTGGCTGAAAGTCAAAGGCGAGCAGGTTTTCTTGATGCATGGTTTTGAGAAATTCATTCACAAAGAAAGGATTCCCTTCTGTTTTCTTGACCACCAGTTCTGCCAAAGGTCTGACCTGATCGCGATCGCTATGCAAGCTATCGGCAATCAATTGAGTAATCTGCTCCAAGTTTAAGGGCCTTAAGTTAATCTGCTTGACGATCGCCCCTTGCTTTTCGATTTCCTCAAGGGCGAGCATCAATGGATGAGTGGGGCTAACTTCATTATCTCGATAGGCGACAATCAAAAGCAGAGAGTGGGTGTCGGTATCCGTCATCATGAGATCAATCAACTTGAGCGTAGCCGAGTCTGCCCATTGCAAATCGTCTAGAAAGATAACGAAGGGATGTTCCTGTTGACAAAATACCCGGATAAAGTTTTGAAAGACGAGATTAAAGCTGTTTTGAGTCTCAGTAGGTCCTAGTTCTTGCACCGCAGGCTGAGGTCCGATAATTAATTCCATTTCCGGAATGATATCAATAATCACCTGCCCATTCGGCCCCAAAGCTGCTAAGATTTGAGAACGCCAGCGGTTAAGTTCGGCTTCACTTTCCGTTAACAGTTGCCGCACTAATTCCCCAAAAGCACTGACTACGGCAGAGTAGGGTATATTCCGCTGAAACTGGTCAAATTTTCCCGAGATGAAATAGCCGCGTTTGCGGGTAATGGGTTGATAAAGTTCCTGCACTAGAGCTGATTTGCCGATGCCCGAATAACCCGCCACTAACATCATCTCAGTTTTTCCCTGGCTGATGCGATCGAATGCCTTGAGTAAGGTCTCAACTTCTTGCTCTCGGCCATAGAGTTTTTGCGGGATTTGGAATTTGTCGGAAATATCTTGATTTCCCAGGGCAAATTCTGATATATTTCCCTGAGTCTGGAGTTGAGTGAGACATAATTCTAAATCTGCTTTAATTCCACCGGCACTTTGATATCGTTCTTCTGCGGTTTTCGCTAACAATTTCATCACAATGGCTGATACTGCTTGCGGAATATCTCGATTAAGTTCATGAGGCGGCAATGGCTGTTTGGCGATGTGACAATGCACTAACTCCATGGCATCGGTGGCAGCAAAAGGCAGCTGATGGGTCAGCAGTTGGTAAAAGGTGGCACCGAGGCTGTAAAAGTCCGTGCGGTAATCGAGCGATCGGTTCATTCTGCCAGTCTGTTCCGGGGACATATAGGGTAAGGTTCCTTCTAAGACTGCCGGATTTTTGAGGCTGGTATTTGAACGTGATAAGATGGTGGCAATACCAAAGTCGATGATTTTCAGCTCTCCTGTGGTGGAATTGAAGACGATATTGGCAGGGTTAATGTCTTTGTGGACGATCTGGCGCAGCCGTGTGGAGCTCGCCCAGAATCTCGGTAATGCGAATGGCGATCGCCAGAAATTCCGACAGGGTAAACTGGCGTTCCCCGATCGCTGACTGTAAGGAGGAACCACCGAAATCTTCCAATATCATCACCAGAGTATTCTTAACCAGCTGCAAGTCATAGGCTTTGATAACGCCATGGATATTCAGTCTACGGAGCAGAGAATATTCCTGCTTATATCGGGTGAGTTCTCGCGGCGTGGGATAATCTTGCTTGAGTACCTTGAGGATAACAGGTTTATTATCCTGTTTGCGGATGCCTCGATACACGTAGGAGTTGGCACTTTCATAGATTTGGGCGATAATCTGGTAACCGGGAAGGGCGATCATACTCTCTGTTCTCCTATAGATGTAAATTCACTTCTTAGAAAATAATGCGTTATCGTAGCAGCAGATATGGGTGATTTAAGTCAGACGCTTTCACTTACAGCTATGTTAAAACATTATACCTCTGGTTCGGCATTAATTTTGGGCATTTTAGCAATCTTATTTGTCGCCTGTAGCCACAATGAAGTCACAGATGCCAGTAACAATGTCAGTTCAACACCAACAATGGATGGCGGTCCCGCACCCGTCGCCCCCCCCGTACAGCCGCCAAGCACAAAAGCGCAGCCGGATTATTATCAGCGAGCCCGTCTCAAAGCTGACAGTGCTGTAAGTATTGGTCAATCTGCTCAATCTCCTGAGGATTGGCAGCTAGTGGCAAGTCGCTGGCAACAGGCGATCGCCCTCCTGCAAGCCATACCCCCAGATAGTCCCCAAGCCGCTCAGGCCCTCACCAAAATAGCAGAATACCAGGGCCATCTTGCCCAGGCCCAGGAACAGGCCCAAAGCAACCGCCCCACATCCTCGACATCAGTGGCCTTCGAGATAGTACCAGCACCTGCGGCAAGGACACCACGAGTTTTTCCCGCCAGAATCAAGCGTCGAATTGGTGGTACGCCGGTAATAGATGTGCGTTTTAACGGCTCCCAGACCTTTGAGATGATTGTGGATACGGGAGCCAGTGGCGTTGCGATCACTGAAGATATGGCCCGAGCGCTCGCTCTGGTGATTGTCGGGGTAATTCAAGCTAATACAGCTAGTGACAAGGAAGTCCAGTTTCCTGTCGGTTTTGTCGAGGAGATCGCCGTCGGCGGTGCTACTGTCCGGGATATCCAAGTGGCGATCGCCCCCCAGCTGGACATCGGACTTCTCGGACATGACTTCTTCGGCAATTACGATATCATTATTCGCCGAGATGTGATATAATTCCATCTCCGCTGAATCAGATTTATGTAGAAAATTTAAGCTTAAGTTAAGTTTTATTGCAATAAGTGAACAAAATCAAAGGGAGAGAGCTAAGATGTAAAAGGTTGAGGCTGCTAATTGCTAATAGTTAATAGTTAATAGCAATTCGTAGACGCGACGGTGCCTCCCGACTCCTAGGGGCAGAAAAGGGAGACACCTTCGATGTGCTCTGCTGGTGTGTCTCCTGGGAGCTCGATGTTTCTCGGGAGCTCGATGTCTCCGGAGAGATCGATGTCTTCTGGGACGAGGCGTCTCCTGGGAGCGCTAATCGCACTACCCAGGAGACGCAGAGCGCTAATCGCACAAAAGAGAAGATATCGTATTCGCACTACTCCAGAGACATCGTAATCGCACGTTCCCAGGCAGAGCCGTGGGAACGAGGGGGAAACATCGTAGTCGCAACCATTATCAGTTAGAGGCATCTTTTACAAACTCAAAGGTTAATAAACAGAGAGAGGCAGAATTAGTTATGACTAGGTATTTGTGTCCTTGTTGTTCGCAACCTCTCATTTTTCACATCAGCCGCAAAAAAAAATTCTGGTATTGTATCAGCTGTCATCAAGAAATGCCAGCAATAGAAAACCATGAGACAGAATTAACACTTCCGACTGAGTCAAAGTGGGTATTGCCAGATAAGCAAGAGCTGTACGATCGGATTATTGAAACCACAAAAGAGGGGAGTTTGCTTCTGGATCCAGAAGGGAATACGGCTTTTGTGAATGGCAGGATGACAGAAATGCTGGGCTACAGTGGGTCGGCAATGCAACGGATGCCGCTGTTGATGTTGATAGATGAGGAATATCAACAGCAGGCAGCCGAAAATCTACTGAGATGCCGTCAAGGGCTGGATCGGGAAATGGAGTTAAAATTCCGCCACAGAGATGGTTCGGAAGTCTGGGCGAACCTGTCTACTAATTACATCTTTGATGCAGCGGATATATACGCAGGAGTGCTAGTAATAGTTACCAACATTACCGAGCAGAAAAGGGCGGCAGAGAAATTGCAAAAGCAACGTCGGCAGCAGCAAGCCCTGAATTTGATAACTCAAGCCATCCGCAGTTCGATAGATTTAGAGACGATGTTTTCGGCAGCTGTATCGCAAATGCTCCAACTCCTGCAAGCTGACTACGTTCACATCTTCCAATATATATATGAACGTCAGCTGTGGTTGAATGTGGCTGAGTCTCGCAGCCATCCAGCCTTGCCCGCGACTCTGGGACGGGAAATTCATGCAGGGGCCCTCCCTGCTAAAATCAACAGTTTAGAAATTGTGCGCAGTGATGATAACGGCATTGATGCAGACAAGCTGGCTGAAACTTTTACCGGAACTTGGTTGCTAGTACCGTTGCACTTGGGGGTATCAGTCTGGGGTGGGATAATTATAGTCATGCCAAGTGAATCCTACAAGTGGCAAGAATCAGAGATTGAGTGGCTGCGTACTGTTGCCAACCAACTAGACATGGGCATCAACCAAGCTGTATTATATCAACAGTTGGCAGCAGCTCACCAAGAATTAAAGTATTTGGCAGCCTTAGATGATATTCCCAAAAATGTCACTCCCACCTTGCGTTCCCAGGCGGATCCTGGGTTGACACGCACCTGGGAGGATGGGGATACAAAAAAAAAGCCTGCGGGGTTGGAGAACATTACGACAGAAGGGCGATCTGGTTCTTTTCTCCCTGAGCAATCATTATTAATGAGCTATATTGCCTATTATCTGAGTCGGGGTAAAACTGTGCTCAGTCCCATGAGTGGTGTCCTATCATTTGACGGGAAACTGTACAATTACCAAGGATATCACGAGGATTTCCAGGATTTTTGGCAGCAACTCCAGCAGCGTCGCGACTTCCGCGAGCTTTATCTGGAAGCAGATAGTTATTGCTTCGGTGACTTTTTGGCTGGAAGTTGCACTGTGAGCGAGTGCGCCCGTTGTCAGCTACCAATATCCATGTCAGCAGGTCATGTTGACAAGGTTCCTGGTTGTAATGGATTCTGTGAGGGTTTATTATCTCAAAAAGAGAATCAGAACTTGGAAGAGCAACCTTGCTTAACCTCCGTGCTTGCCATTGGGGCGCTACCAAATGGCTCTAAAAACTTAGAGGAATTGTTCGCTCGCAACGGGTTTGCAGTCACCTTTGTCAGTCAACCAGAAGAAATTATCTGGCAATCTTTACCTGATACTATAGATCTGGTACTGATTCACGCGGAAGTTTCCCTTGTCGAGGGCAAAGCTTGGACGCAGTTTCTGCGTCGTCACCCACAACTAAACTCGGCTCCCATTATTGCTCTGAGTGCTGAAGCTGGGCATCCTCTGAGCTGGGTTGAGCGAGATCTCGGAGTGGAAGATTACCTGCTGACTCCTCTAGGGGGCGAGAGGCTAGCTGCTCATTTGCGCGGCTGTTCTCAATCCCAACTCAGCTTTGCTGGCACTGAGTTGCATTGGTTTCCGCGTTAGATCGAAGGTTTGTAGTGAAGACTTTAGTCCTCACCGTGGGCGAGGTAAAAACTAAAGTCTGCTAAGCTCAGTTTGCCGCATCTCACTTTTGCTGCGACCATATTTTGCCCAGAAACCAGGTTTTGACAAAAAACCTGGTTTCTTACTACGAACGGTCTCGGAAGCACTAAAGTGCTTACTACGAACGGACTTTTTTACATATTTGCTACATATGAGAAAAACTCAGTTTAGCAAACCCCACGGGACAATTGTACTTGCCATGAGCGCTGATGGCAAGATATCCGATGTGGGGCGATCGCCTGCTCGTTTCAGTTCAGCAGCAGACAAAGCCCATCTGGAAAAACAAATTGCGATGGCAGATGGAGTATTATCTGGAGCGGGTACTCTCCGCGCCTATGGGACAACGATGCCCATTTCTAACCCCAAGCTATTGCAGCAACGAGAATCAGATGGCAAACCACCCCAACCAGTGCAAATACTGGTATCTATATCGGCTAATATTGACTCTTCTTTACGTTTTTTCCAGCAACCCGTCCCCCGCTGGTTATTAACAACCGCTGCTGGAGCCAAACATTACCACAGTGACCGGGATCGACCCGACGTCACCAATAGTAGAGGCTCTGAGTTTGAAAAGATTATCATTGCGAAAATGGGGAATCAAGGGATTGATTGGGTTGAGGCTTTCCGTCAGTTAGCCCAGCTAGAATTGAAACGTTTAGCAATTCTGGGAGGCGGCGAATTGGTAGCCTCCCTGCTAGCTGCTGATGTGATTGATGAATTATGCTTGACAGTTTGTCCCTTAATTTTGGGTGGCGCAGCTGCACCCACTCCTGTGGAGGGTGCAGGATTGTTATCAGCGCAACATTTGCAGTTGTTATCTGTTGATACTATAGAACAGGAGGGATTTCTGCATTATAGCATTGTCCGACGATCGGGAAATACCTTGGATAGTTTAAGCTGAAATTGGGAGCATGTCAACTTGGTTTCTAAGTATTTTTGCTCTCAAACTGCATTACCTGCTCTTAGGTCAACTAACCACTGCTGACATGCTTTCCTGAAATTAGCTTGCCTTTTTCTCATGATCGATCAATTGTTCAAGTTTTTCTCCCAGAGAGTCCCTATGGTGAAACAAATCTCGCCTCGAATTAGAGTTGCCTGGATTGACAAAATTGCCGAAATCCCCCAAGCTAAGTGGGATACACTAGCCCAACCCCTGAAGACGCCGTTTTTTGAATGGGATTGGTTGCACAATATGGAGGCGTCTGGTAGTGCGGTGGCACGGGCGGGTTGGCAACCCTGCCATTTGACCCTGTGGCGGGATAAACAACTTATAGCAGCCGCGCCCCTTTATGTCAAGGGTCACAGCTATGGAGAATTTGTGTTTGACCACCAATGGGCAGATTCAGCCTATCGGTTGGGGATTGAATATTACCCGAAACTGCTAGGGATGAGTCCCTTTACCCCGGCGGTGGGCTATCGGTTTTTGATTACCGATGGAGAAGATGAAGATGAACTTACAGAGTTGATGGTAGCAGCGATCGACCATTTTTGCGATCGCCACAATATTTCTGGCTGTAACTTCCTCTATGTCGATCCAGAATGGCGATCGCGCCTCGAAGGCCACGGCTTTTCCAGCTGGCTGCACCACAACAGTATTTGGCAAAATCAAGGATTTCGGACCTTTGATGATTATTTGGGCATGTTTAATTCTAATCAGCGCCGAAATATCAAGCGGGAACGGAAAGCATTATCAAAATCAGGTTTAGAGATGAAAATGCTCTCAGGCGATGAGATTACTCACTCCTTGCTTTCCTTAATGTACGATTTTTACAGCCACCATTGCGATCAGTTTGGCTGGTGGGGAAGCAAGTATTTAACTAAGGAATTCTTTGAGAAATTATATCACAATTATCGCCATCGCGTCTTATTGGCCGCCGCCTACCGGGAAGGGGACGATCGCCATCCAGTGGGGATGTCTTTTTGCATCACCAAGGGCGATGGTTTGTACGGGCGCTATTGGGGCAGTTTTTCCGAATACGACTGCCTGCATTTTAATGCTTGCTATTACTCTCCCATTGAGTGGGCGATCGCGCAGGGCATTCAAATGTTTGACCCCGGTGCGGGGGGGAGTCACAAAAAGCGTCGCGGCTTTCCCGCCACCCCCCATCATAGCTTGCACCGCTTTTATAATCAACGTCTGATGCAAATTATGCGTACCCACATCGCCAAAATTAATGAAATGGAACGGGAACAAATTGAGGCTATTAACCAAGAATTGCCCTTTAGTAAACGGGAGTGATTAATGATTATCTAGAAGTAACCCATAAACAAGGTTTGTTGAAAAAATCTTGTTTATTAATTATTTGATATCCTCTCAGGAAGATCGCCTATTTTTTTAATTATAGATGAGCGAAAAAATATGAAAAATATATGTTAAGATATAATCCGCAGAGAAAAAAGGAGTAACTGTGAGAACCGATACACTTTTTTACCAATTATTTAAAACTTTTCCCAGTCTGTTGTTTGAACTGCTGGGGGAGTCACCGTCTTTAGCTGAAAGGTATGAGTTTTCATCCCGAGAAATCAAAGAACTGGCTCGGAGATTTGACGGGATATTTTTGCCCGAGTCTGAAGAAGTTGACAAACTCATCTACTTTGTGGAAGTCCAGTTTCAACCCAAAGAGGACTTTTACTGGCGCTTGTTTACGGAAATCTTCGTATACCTGGGTCAATACAAACCGAAAAACGATTGGTTGGCGGTGGCAGTATTTGCCAACCGCAATTTAGATCCAGGACTGCCAATACAGTATCGGGCTTTCCTGAGCAGTCAGCAATTGAAATTTGTGTATTTGTCGGAGTTGTCAAAACCATCAGATCCATCTTTGGGCTTGGGGATAGTCCAGTTGGCCCTAGGGTCTTCCCAGGAGGCCGTCCAACTGACTAAGAAACTGATGCTCAAAGCACGGCAGTCAGTTGATGATATAGCCTTCCAGCGGCAGGTGATAGAATTGATAGAGAGCACGCTGGTTTATAAGTTTACCGAGTTAAGTCGGGAGGAGATTGAAGCTATGTTCGCATTGAGTGACTTAAAACAGACGAAGGTTTATCAAGAAGGCAAGGAAGAAGGTAAGCTGGAAGGTCTCAAAGAAGGCAAGGAAGAAGGTCTCGAAGAAGGTAAGCTGTCGGGTAAGCTGGAAGGCAAGCTGGAAGGCAAGCTGGAAGGCAAGCTGGAATCTGTACCTGGGTTCTTAGCACTCGGGTTGACTGTCGAACAAATTGCTACGGCCTTAGGCTTGGATGTTGAGGTCATTCATCAGGCCGCTGTCCCTGCTGAACAGCCCCCACAACAGTCAGAAACACAGAGCTAGAAATCCCTTCTACCTGTGAAACTGGTGGCGCGAGCGCATTTTTTTATTGGCAAGAATGCGCTCGCCTATAGCTCGTGTTTTTATTGTGAATTTTATTTGAGCAAGTAAATCTTCTATATCTATGTTAAAATCTCATAGGAATATCAAAAAGGAGCAACTATGAGAACAGATACATGATTTTACAAACTATTTCAAACATTTCCCAGCTTGTTGTTTGAACTGCTGGTCGCCATCTTTAGCAGAAGGGTATGAGTTTTCATCCCGAGAAATTAAATAATTGACTCGGAGATTTGACGGCATATTTTTGCCCGAGTCTGAAGAAGCTGACCAACTCATCTACTTTGTGGAAGTCCAGTTTCAACCCAAAGAGGATTTTTACTGGCGCTTGTTTACGGAAATCTTCGTATACCTGGGTCAATATAAACTGAAAAACGATTGGTTGGCAGTGGTAGTATTTGCCAACCGCAATTTAGATCCAGGACTGCCAATACCCTATTGGGTGTTGCTTCCCAAATTGAAGTTGGTGTATTTGTCGGAGTTATCCAAACCATCAGATCCATCTTTGGGCTTGGAAATAGTCCAGTCGGCCCTAGGGTCTTCCCAAGAGGCCGTCCAACTGACTAAGAAACTGATGCTCAAAGCACGGCAGTCAGTTGATGATATAGCCTTCCAGCGGCAGGTGATAGAATTGATAGAGGGCACGCTGGTTTATAAGTTTACCGAGTTAAGTCGGGAGGAGATCGAAGCTATGTTCGCGTTGAGTGACTTAAAACAGACGAAGGTTTATCAAGAAGGCAAGGAAGAAGGTAAGCTGGAAGGTCTCAAAGAAGGCAAGGAAGAAGGTCTCGAAGAAGGTAAGGTGTCGGGCAAGCTAGAATCTGTACCTGGGTTCTTAACACTCGGGTTGACTGTCGAACAAATTGCTACGGCGTTAGGTTTAGATGTTGAAGTCGTTCAGCAGGCCGCTGTCCCTGCTGAAAATACCCCACAACAGTCACAGTCAGAAACTGATTAAGTCGGGAGGAGATTGAGGCTATGTTCGCATTGAGTGACTTAAAACAGACCAGGGTTTATCAAGAAGGCAAGGAAGAAGGCAAGCTAGAATCTGTACCTGGGTTCTTAGCACTCGGGTTGACTGTCGAACAAATTGCTACGGCCTTAGGCTTAGATGTTGAAGTCGTTCAGCAGGCCGCTGTCCCTGCTGAAAAGCCCCCACAACAGTCAGGAACTGAGAGTTAGAAAGAGCTTATACCTAGGGTACGGGTTGGGCGATTTTGTAGTCTGCGCGGGCGAAGTTAAGTCTAGCCCCACGCCGTGTCTCCTGGGAGATCGATGTTTCCCGGGAAACATCCTAGTCACACTTCTTTTGGAGACACGGCCCCCTAGTTCCCACGGCTCTGCCTGGGAACGGGCTCCGGCGCGGTACTTCATATCGATGCTAGACAGGAAAGAAACCCGGTTCTTGAGGGAAATGCGATCGCCCGCCCTGGCCTGGACTAGAATAAAATCACATCACAAGGTTAATCGCGAGCGAAATTATCTCTTATGAATCAAATTGCCCAAGACATTGCCGCCATTGATGACAAGCTCTCCAAGCGCGACATCGCCCTCGATATAGGCGGATACTTCATTATCTACCTGGATCGAGAGGCGAAGTTAATTTGTGCCAAACATTTCACTAATGCGATCGACTCTCGGGGCAGGGCTGTCGATCCAGAAACGGGCAAAGTGATCCCCGCACGGGGTAAGGTGGAACGCACCGCCGAAACCCTGTATACCGCCAGAACCGCCAAAGAATTATGTGTAAAGATTTTTGAAGAAGCCCAGCCTTGCCCCGTGACCCTGTTAGATCACGCTGCGTATCTGGGACGAGAATTCATCAGGGCGGAACTGGCTCTGATCTCTGGACAAGAGTACGTTCAGGACTAGAATAGTTCATGGCAAGTAATGAACTAGCCATCAATTTTGGTACAGCCAGAAGTAGGTAACCATCGGGATAATGGTCGCCAGAATTAGCAAGACAATCACCCAGGTGGTGGCGTTGCTGTTTTTGGTTTCTTCTGGGGTGGCAAAGGTGCCTTCTACTTGTATCTTATTTTCGACCACGGGGGGACCAGGATCCGGTTCGCCAGATAATACAGCTGCTAGTCGATCGGCTGCCGCCAAGAAAGCACGGTTATATTGATTATCATTGCGGATGGGGACTTGCATGGTTTCGGAGACCACACTCTGGGCAATATCATCGGACATCAGCTGTTTCACAGCCGCCCCGGTGCGGATCCCAGTGTTATTGGTCACGGTATCCAGGACGACTAAGGTTTGATTAGCTTGCGCTTCTGGGGTAGGAAACCACAAGGCAAGCAGCTTCTCGGCAAAACTGTCGATCGTTTCCCCGTAGTCCAGGCGGCGGATGGTCACCATCCTGACTTCGTTGCCAGTTTCTTGGGCGAGTTTGGACAGCTGACTGCTGAGTTTGCCTTCATTGAAGCGGCTGATCGCTTCCCCCATATCGACTACCCAAGTATTGTCACCCGCTGTCAGGTTCGGCATTTGATAAACGCCAGTAGCTCCAGCTGGCAGGGCGAGCAGCTGGGTGACCAGCAGCAGCGCCATTAGGGGCAAAATCAGGCGATCTAGTTGTGAGAGCAGTTTTCTCATGACCTTAACCAAAAGTTTGCATATTGTAAAATTATCTCTTTTGGGGGTCGATCGTGTTAGGTTCTGAGTATTGGATTTCCGATCATCTTGGACTATGACTTCCCCAGAGCTTTACAAAGGTTGGCTGATTGAGGCAAGACAAGTGTTCTGCGTACAGGTGTGGAGTGCAGGTGGTGGTGATTGCGTTATCCCCGTTCACAACGCCCAAAATGAGTCAGAGGCTCTCGCCCTCGCGAAGCGCTGGATTGACATGCAAGGGTCTCCCGCAGAGTCCCATCACCCATCGGACTCCTCGGAAGAGCACGATCCCTTTCCCCTGGACTGGGACGACGACGATATCCCATTTTAGCCCTCGTTGGCTCGCAGCCATCGCCCCTGTGTACTTTTTGTTAAGGGGGCCGCGTGAGGGCTTTCGTCCGTAGTCCGAGAGTTTAACGATAAAGATTATGGCCAGGGTCTAACCAGACGATGTAAAAAACATTGTCTCTAAAAAATATATGTACCCTGCCATGTTCGTTAGCGGATATTTGAAACTGGTAGGCTGTGACTACTACCTTGTCTTCATTAGGAATGCCAAAGCCATTCGGTTCAGTAGTATCCTGCCAGTCTATTGGATGACATCGCAGACTTTTACTACGATTATTGACAATCTCTTGAACAGTTAACTTGGATAAGTCCCGCAGTCTCTTCAAGAGGGCTTCTAGATATCTGACATCTCGCCCTCTAATTGAAAAATTTTCCTTGTCATCCTGATAATACATGAAGGAAAAGCTTACTTTGGGTATTTCTAATCCTAAGCGCTTGATCTCAGATGAGGAACCTTGGCTGCGAACATTTATCTTTTTCGGTTTTTTAGGCGGCAGGTTTTTTGTAGTATTCTATCATTATTTTTTTAGAAATGATAGCATTAGAATGTTGAGCGATTAGCAGCCCTCTCCTCGCCTTAAGTCAAGGGTCTTCCCGATGAACCATGATTTCCAGTTCAAAAGCATCACACATAAAATACTCCTCTGTTATTTTAGCTAAAAAATCTTCTACTGCTTGCGGCAACTGTGGTTTGTTCACCTGCTTGAGAATGGGTTTCCATTGAAATTTTTTGTACTCCTCAAATAAAGCCGGAATAGTAGGACCGGGTGCCCAAGCTTCAAAATCATCTTCAAACAGGGGAGTGTGGTCAATAGCCAGATGCCAAGCTTGGGCATAATACACCAGCTTCTGTAGCTTGAGATTACTGATGAATGAACCAGTATCGTTGGCAACCCAAATGAAGTAATCTGAAATTTCGCTAGCAGTCGTTATCGTCCTTGCTTCGACAGCACGACTCTTGTAAAACTCTCTCATTGATTCTTGAGAAATTATAGCATGAGAAGGTTCATCTCTAGGTAAACCTTTCCTGGCTTTAATCCAAGGATATTCCCGACAAACCATCATTTCTAGTTCTAAACCAGTGCCAAGAAAATATTCTACTGTTATATCCTCCAAAAACTCCTCTAATTCTGGCGAAAACTGTGGTTGTTTTACTTCCTTAATAATTGGTTTCCATTGAAATTTTTTTGTACTCCTCAAATAAAGCCGGGATAACAGGACCATGTACCCAAGCCTCGAAATCATCTTCAAACAGAGGACTGTCGTGAATCGCCAAATGCCAAGCTTGGGCATAATATACTAGCTTCTGTAGCTTGAGGTTACTGATGAATGAGCCAGTGTCGTTGGCCACCCGGATGAAGTAGTCGGCTATTTCGCCAGCAGTCGTTATCGTCTTCATCGAACAGGTGTCCGGCCTGTCTAAAGTTGCTTTGCCGCTCATAAAGGTAGAGTAAGCTGACAACTGACAACTGACAACTGTCGAACTGACGTTATCCGAATAAAGCCAATTGCTGAGGCGGCGATGAAAATGCAGTACCCGAATCGAGACAGACCAAAGCCTTGTGGATATTCTCGCCCAGCCGTCGAGCGAACTCCACTGGCACGGCGTTGCCAATTTGGATCATAATCGATCGTTTGTTATTGCCCTTAAACTCCCAATCGTCGGGAAACGTTTGCAGTCGTGCATATTCTCGATGGGTGAAGGCTCTCAATCGTGATGCTGATATACGCCAGAGCTTTGCGTTGGCCTTCGGATTTCTGATATGCCGACCGTTGATACGATCTTTTACTTGACGACTCGCTCGTACATTGCCCTGGGCCCAACCCCACACTGTTGCCGTGTCGATCGCGGGAAAGGGCCGATCGTAACTGCGAATCGGATGACCGTCGGATGCGGTGCGGGAAAAGCGTACTGGCAAGACGCAATCAGTTGGGTCGAAAGGTTCGCCAGTTTCGATGTGAACTGCGCTCTTGAATCCCCAGACCGGATCGTGATTCGGTACAGTTGGTACGGGACTGAAGTTGTGAGCCAGGTCGAACAGAAACGGGCGAATGGAAGTCTGGCACTTGTCGGGTTGGGGTAAATAATAGCCAAGTGGCGGTGGTTCGCAAAAGGCGACGAAGACAAAGCGGCGGCGGGTTTGCGGGACACCATAGTGGCACATCTTGAAAATGTCGTGAAAGACGGTGTAGCCACAGCGTTCTAAATCCTGCGTAATTTGCATGGCTACGGGCTTACCTGTTTCCGGCGATTTCATCGTGCGTAGGTTGAGGACGTTTTCGATCGCGATGATGCGGGGTCTTCCTTGTCGCGCAATCCGTAAAACCTGTTTATAAAGCTGATTTCTCGGATCGTCATCCTGACGGTTACCGCCCAGAGAAAAGCCCTGACAGGGAACTTCTGCTAGTAAGACATCAGGTGAAATCACCGAATCTAATTCAAATTCTCGGAGGTCTGCTTGGAGAACTGGCCAGTGGGGACGATTGTGCTTAAGCGTGGCGATCGCCCACGGATCCAGATCGATCGCCTGTCGGTGCTGAAAATCAGCTAACTCAAACCCCAGGTCTAGTCCTCCGGCACCCGCACACAATCCAACGACAGTGAAATTCGATTGACTCATCGATCTTCCTCCTGACGTAGCGTTACAGTGGGTTGGTGAGAGTGACTTGATGAGCGATATGCAATGAAATGGTGCTGTTGTCCTGCCGATGGGTTTTCGGTATAGGTAGCCTGTAGCTTATTCGTCGTCAGGTCGAAATAGTATCCAGTCATCAGGCGATCGGTCTCCGTCCTTACGAGTTCACCCACAGGGATTAAACTATCCGACACAGGCCATGCGGCGGGTAGGATCGAAGTCATTTGTCGCTCCACACCATCCAACAAGCCAAACGGAGTCGGTGCAACGTACATTTTACGATCGCGCAGCAGCACGTCACCAAAGCTTCCCATACCGCGAACACTCTTGTTTTTATGCACGTAGCTATTATCAGCATTGAGAAACGAACCGTGACAGAGAACGAGATCGTATACACCGTAAATATTTTCTGAGGGGTTAGCTGGATAACGTCCGAACACGTAGATAATTTCGCGACCGCGATAGACACCGTGCGGGATCTGGCTGTTGCAATCATAATCGTTGACTCGTCCGAGATACCTAGTCCTTTAAGTTCGTAGCCCAGCGGTATATGCACGAGACGAAAATCAGATACATGTTGCGACCGGGTTCGTCAAAATCTATCTTTCATTCCTCAAGGCGTGCTTTGAACCAGTTTTGAAAGGGAAATTCTTTGTCACGGCGGGATTGACGTTCAATCAGCTTGCCGTCGTCGATCGCTGTTTCACAAGCAATCAACATGGCAGTCACTTCGGCACTCAAGACGATGGGAGCGTTTGTCATTGACATAAGTTTAACATACAGGTGCTGCAATCCCAACCTACGACCGATGTCTCCTGCATGCGCGCAGCGTGCGCGCAGCGCAATCGCTAATCGCACTTCTCCGGGAGACACCGCGAAGGGGCCTGCGGCAACTGAGCGCCCCAACACCTGTGTAAAAGCCTCAAGCTTGTAGGAACATCTAGGTTGAAGATCAGCGATCGCCTAATCTTGGAGAAACTGCACCAACTGTTCCAACTTGGTCCACGCAGCACCACTGGATAGGATATCCTTAGCCACCTTAACACCCTCTGCATGAGCCTGAAGTGGCACAACTCCACCCACCTGAAGGGCCAAAGATGCATTCAATGCCACCACATCCTGCTGGGCCGCTGTACCCTTGCCTTGCAGTACATTGGACATAATCTCAACATTGTCTTTAATTTCGCCCCCTCGCAGTGCATCGACCCTTGCTGCTGTCAAACCCAGTTCCTGGGGATTGACTGCGGTTATCTGCACCCGACCATCGGACAATACTGCCAAATCTGTTAAATCTCCCAACCCCGCCTCATCTAGTTTTTCCCGTCCGTGGAGGACGATCGCCTTCTGGGTTCCCAACTGCTGCAATGCTTGGGCGATCGTTTCTATCATCCCCCCATCGAAGACCCCGATCGCTTGACCTGTAGGGCGCAAGGGATTCACCAGTGGACCCAAGAGATTAAAGACAGTTCGCACCTTCAGAGTTTTCCGCAGACTCACTACCGCCTTCATCGCCGGATGCCAACCGGGGGCAAATAGAAACGTGATTCCTACTTCATCAAGGGCCGAGACAACCTTCTGAGTGGGTGCATTCAGGTTCACGCCCAAACCTTCCAACACATCCGCCGAACCCACCTTACTTGATGCCGAACGATTGCCATGTTTGGCCACTTTCACCCCAGCGGCGGCGGCCACAAAGGCAACAGCAGTAGAGATATTAAAGGTAGAAGCACCATCCCCACCCGTTCCGCAAGTATCTATTACAGGGGTCGAATGTACGGTTTTGGGGTATGATTTAGATTGAGATTGCAATACCGAGGCCATGCCCGCCAGTTCTGTTGCTTCTACACCTTTAGCTTGGATGGCCGCTAAGATCGCACCTGAGAGTACTGGCGGAATTGTCTCACTTAACCATCCCTCCATTAAGGACTCTGCCTGGGCCCGTGAGAGTGATTGCTTGTCTAGGAGTTGTTGTAGTAAATTGGACCAGTTGGGGATTTGCACGTCAATTGCCATCGCTCGCTCCTGAGTCATAATTGTTGCCATATTTGACTATTTTCAATTGGAGATCGTCATGGGTTATTCAGTCAAGTCCTATATTGCGGTGTCTTCCTCCCATTGAAACCCATATCCTGCCTGGTGTCTAGACCCAATTTGCGAGGGATCCTGTTTTCGCACCCTTTTTCCTACCCCATGATCCCTAAAAAAATGGCTGAAACCCTTACAGGTCAAGGGAGCGATCGATCCCATAAAAACTCGTTGTTTCAGCCATTTTTCAGATCCCTCGCAAATTTTACTAAATAATCAACAATTGGGGAGGTTTTGTAACAGACGGGCCACCGCACCTCGTTACCGGGTGTGGTCAAAAACAGTTGGTACACCGGAGTTCTCGCGGGGTGCAGGGCGAAGCATTCGGATAGGACATCTGTAAATTTATGTCATAATTTGCGGAAGAATGCTAGTCGCCCCTACAGGGGTATACGACAGGGAGGGCCCATAAACGATCAACGGGTTTTGACCACACCCACCTCGACCTGGTTCATATTTTGGCGGGACAGCGGGTAAAATCGCACCTTGCTGGCTGGGATTTATCGAACGAGGGCCCGGCTACATGAAACCGTTCTCAGGCAGAGTCGTGGGAACGAGGGGTTTGGCTACATGAAAGCTATTGCATGCTTACACTAAGCTATTGTATGCTTACACTAAGCTATTGTATGCTTACACTAAGCTATTGTATGCTTACACTAAGCTATTGTATGCTTACACTAAATTATTGTATGCTTACACTAAATTATTGTATGCTTACACTAAATTATTGTATGTTTACACTAAGCTATTGTATGTTTACACTAAGCTATTGTATGCTTACACTAAGCTATTGTAAACATATGTTACAATTTTCTGACGCTCGGCGCCAGCAACCGCTCTCAAGGTCGCCGTGCCGGGCACGGCAACCCCTTGATGCAGAGCTTATCAGAAACATCCTCCCGTGGGAATCATTAACTTAGAGGGAAAAAGTAAATCCCATTTTTACCTCCCAGATGCTGTCATTGTCGCTGTCGCTTTCTGGGTTAATCTGTACAGACAAATTATAATTCCATCTAATCCGGTCAGTCAAAGGATAGCTATAGGTTCCTGCAATTGTCAACCCAGTATCGGGATCTATTCGTTCGGAAAGGTCATTTTCGGTCACCTTCGGTTCCATTCTGAACAGGAAACTCAACTGAGACCCTAGTTTACCTACGTCTGGAAAAGCCAGTCCGAGCCCCCAGTACCAAAGCTCGGCTTCAGCACCTCTGGAACCTTCAAAGATTCCCTGAGATCCAGGAGAACTTTCTGCCTTCGCCTCAGTATAACCCACCCAAGCGCCTGCGATCAGGCTATCGCTAAACCGATAGTTGGCTTCGATGCCATAAGCATTTGCTGATGTTGCGGTATCTTCACCAAAAGCTGCTCCCGCAAAGCTGCTGCCACCACGCCCAACATTAGGGCTATTAGGAGCATAGTAACGCGCATAGGTAAGACCGATACCCAGGCGATCATTCGGTGTCAAAGTCACCTGAGCTAAAGCTCCAAATTTACCGTTAAAAAGCCCTTTCCCCTCACTGGGATCCGATATACTATCATCCGAACCGAAATAAGTTGCGCCAATTTCCAGCCAATCATTTAATTGATAGTTTATCCCCACGCCACCACCAGAACTGAGCCCGTAGATGGGGCTGCTGGAGACCGGATTTAATGAGGGAACAACGCTTGTTGCCGACTGACCCCTTGCCACTAAGTAGAATTGACCGCGAAAGCCCAGGGGAAATCGATAGAACACCGAGCCCCAACTAATTTCACCACTGCCAGTGAGCCCAGCTCGCAACAGGTCTCTACCGGTGAAACTGGTGTCAAAGTTGAGAGACGCCGAACCTCCAAATGTGAGATTTTCCTCTGGATCTTTGTTCCAACTCTCAGTAAAAGTGAAGCTGGCTGACCCAAATAGCTTCGCTGTAGTAGAGAACTGATTCGCTTCCAGTTCAGCCGTCAGGGCTTCCAGGGCATCTACTCGACCCCGCAGAGTCGCCAGTTCTGGGGCATACTCGTCTTGCAGCCGTAGCAACCTATTTATGTCATCTCTGTCCAGTACATTGCTTGTCGCACTGGCAATTAGTTCATTTATCCTGTCTAAACAGGCATTCAATCCCGCCGCAAACTCATATCTCGTTAAGGCCCGATTCCCCCGATACCTGCCATCGGGATAACCGGCGACACAACCGTAGCGTTCTACCAATGATTGTAATGCTTGGTATGCCCAATCTGTTGGTTGGATATCAGATAGTTGAGACACCGATGTTGTCTGCCATCGCTGCCGGGAATCTCCAACATTCTCCCCCACATCAGAAGATAATTCTTCTACCGAAATGAAGGGACTCCCTAAGCTGCCATTAGTCTGGGCCAGACTAAGATCGCCTATCGTCAAGCTCGATCCTAGTATTGCCGACGCGATCGGCAATAGACATTTTTTCACCGTCTATTCTCCTCACACAACACATCCCTCGATCTCTGGTGATACAATATCAATCACCCCCTGTCAAGAGACCGGGCAACGTGCACTTACGGGCAAGGTGCAGCACTGCCTATAATACAACTGACCACTGACAATTCACAATGTCCTAGGGACTAATCGTGATATTGTTATGGATGTAATCCCGCAGCTTAGGAAGCTCAGAAGGAGAAAGTGCCACGTAAAATAGTTCAGCGTTAATTTCTGGACCCATGCTCGTCACCCAAGTAACGAAGTCTTTTATTGCTTGAGCGATTTCGGCATTGGGGTATTTCTGGTAAAATATCAGCATACTCGTACCGATGATCGGATAGCCCTCATCTGGGTCATCTATTTTTTTGAGTGAGAAATTCTCGTCCCACTCTGTTGTTAGCAGCGCTTTATGGGACTGATCTACCGTAGGTCGGACATATTCTCCCTTCTTATTTTCCAGTCGGGCTGTCGATAAGTTGTAGCTCAAGGCATAATTTGCTTCTACATACCCGATCGCCCCATCATTTAGGGCCACCGTCGATGCCACTCCTGCATCCCCATCACGACTCGCAAACAAGTTGAAACCCCATTCTGGGTTTTTCGTAGCCTCTATTTCCCCTTTTGTCAGGGCACTCAAGTGACGGGTGAAAATCAAGTTCGTACCGCTGCCATCGTCATGGACAACCACCTGGATTTTTTGGCTTGGCAACCGAGGACTCACCTGATTCCAATTACCGATTTGACCTGTGAATATTTTCACTAGCGTCTCCCGAGATATCAAGATATCCGGAGGTGCCTTTCTGAGATTGTATATCACTGCCACCCCGTTTCCTACCGTGGACAGCAATAGCAAACCCCGATCCATCTGTTCTCTTTCTGCACGTGTTGGCGGTGCATCGCTGGCTATGAAGTCTACCGACTCATTCTGAAATCTTTCTATACTACCGGCGCTACTCCTAACTACGTACTTTATTTTTACACCGGTTTTTTCCTCGTATTCGGTAAAATAACGCTGGTAAGCTGGGAGACCAAAACTTGTTACCACACCGCTGATGGTTTGCGCTATTGCTGCATTAACCGCACTTAAGGAAAACCCGATCGCCATGCTTGTTGCTGTTAAGGCTTTACGCCAACTGCTTGCTTTCACTACCATCTTTCCCTATTTCCTCCTGTCTTGGTTAGATCCTCTTTCATTATAGCCCTATTCTCTGTGTACTTGTCAAATATTAAGGAATATGAAGTCCGAGACCTGACATGGCCTACAGGATTTCACCGATCTTACCAGACTAGCGGTGTCTCCTGGCTGATAGGGGTACAACGCGGGTTAGAACGTAGATAGGGCAAGCTCTATGGTACGCTGTCCTTTTTTATAATCCTTGATGAAACGGCGGTTAATTTGCCAAAGTTCCTTCACAGTTTTTGGGCACAATTGCTCTCGGTTTTAGCCTGCAGATGCTGACCAACATAAAAAGAGCTATGTCTGCCTTGAGATTTCCCCTTAGTCTCAGGACGGGCAACACGCTACCGCTATTTTTGAATCCCATTCGCTTGATTTTTTGCCCTTCTCGAGTTGCCCTAGGCAATAGCCACAATAATCATCAGTAAGATAAGCTATGCATGCTCCCAGTCTTGACCCTTCAAGATTATAGCCACCTGATTGGAAATCTCGAAAATATCAAAACCTTTTTGATAAGCTTGCCATCCCTAGGAAAATTTGTTAAAACGTACCAAGATTCTTTAGCTTTGAATCCTCGGTAATTTTTCTGACATGGGACATGTTCCAAATCCTTTCCTCACTTGTCGAGCATTGACAAACAGTTTTATCCCGGGTTTAAAGGTCTCGAAGTTCCTGAAATATCCCAGACTCTCTTGCAATTTTTGTGTCACATGTCTTAAACAAAAGTAGGCTTGACGCTCCCTAACCAATGTCCTAGCTTAGGTGAACAAAATTCTCGGTCTCCTAACAGGACCACAACATATTCTGATAATACCTCTAGACTCTATGGCTGCTTCGCTACGCGATAAGCAAAACACTTTGTTGCTAGTAGCAAGTTACTACTCCCTTTCTTGTCTATAAATTCCCAGGAAATTGGCCAAAACCTATGGTCATAAACTACCCTGACTAATAAAATGTTGCTCTTTCCCCAACTCCTGCGCTCGCTCGCAACATAAAGGGTATCCTCCGGATGAAAGACAGTGGCTAAAAGAGACTTTATACAAGGACACAGTAGGGTTTCTATACTTAAAGCATCCAGTCGAGGGAAATCTGCGGAGCATCCTCTGCGACGACTTTCAAGTAATATGGGTAAAGGAAGAGCCTCTGCTAAAACCTCAAGCTTCACTTGCCAATCGCATTTGTAACGCCGCAACCAGCAAGACAACTGACAGATACGTAGCGTGGCCCGCAAGGATAATTTTCTGGTATTCTTTTGCTATCATTTTTCTTCCATAGAGCAGATCTACTAGATCTGCTCTATCTTTTTCTTCACTTTTTTTCTGTATAAGCTGCTACATAAGGCTTTCAAGCTCCGTTGTCCCCCTATCAGGGCTCTACGCCAACTGCTTGCTTTCACCACCATCATTCGCTATTTTCTCCTCTCTTGGGTATATCATCATCCATTATAGCCCTATTCTCTGTGCAGTTGTCAAATATTAAGTATTATGAAGTCCGAGACCTGACATGGCCTACAGGATTTCACCGATCTTACCAGACTAGCGGTGTCTCCTGGTCGGGAGATGTCTTGTGACACAGCCGCCTAATCGCACTTCATAGGAGACACTGCGGAGCCATTATTCATTAACTATATCATAGCCGCAGCAACCTAAATCAAGTTGTCAATGTTCCTTGACAGGTAGCAGGGCTGGTGTGGTAAGATGGACTTGTCGCGATCGCCAGCGTATGGCTGCACACGCTTCGCTACGCTACACGGCTACGCGCGATCAGACCACAGACTCTCTGGCTGGATGACTTTAGTATAGCCCGTGGGCTCAAAATTTTGGATCGTGGAAAAAGAAAATGGTAAAGTAAGAGTAACTAAAAAGGTAGAAAAGCGATGAAATAAACTGGATGCATCTCAGTTTTGCAAATTTAGCAATTGAAAATTGATCAAGATAAAATTTATAATTGTTCCCTTTTACATATTTGCAATTATACCCGTAGGATTCGCAAATACAAGTACAAAAGTGAGATGCTCCGAAATCAACTATCTGCAGTCTAGGTATCGTTGTTATAACTATTCTCACTTTAGCAGCTACAGCACCACTAGCCTGTTCTGATGCTATTGTCAACTCGGAAACTTTAGAAAACAAACAGTTACAAAACATGGATTATCAAATCACAGCAGTGGATTTAGTCAATCGCGCCTATCGCGGTGCCTATCGCGCAGCGCGATCGCTGCGCGAAAATAGAGAAACCAAGGAATTTATAGTTATCAGGCCCTCGTCCTCTCTTATACGAGGCGCACATTTACTGCTAAAGATCTGGTGGAAGCAGCCGTGAAAGCCAAACTAATCCAGGAAGCTGCTGTTAATGACCGGAGGTACTTAAATGATGTCAATGCCCAACTAAAAGCTCTCGAAGATATCTGGAGATAAAGCTATGCTTGTAAATTGAGCATATTGAAGATTATGAATCTGCCAACCGGGATTACTTTCTCTCGTTTGCTGGGGATAC
This sequence comes from uncultured Hormoscilla sp., assembly GCA_963921275.4. GTDB lineage: Bacteria > Cyanobacteriota > Cyanobacteriia > Cyanobacteriales > Desertifilaceae > Hormoscilla. Next base: position 2,983,036 of record OZ001293.3, read on the forward strand.
CATTTATCCTCTACTTTTTAACGGCACCTACTCCCACCCAGCGCTGGATATCTCTGGCAATCTTTCTAGTTGCTGCTGGTACGGATTGGTTAGATGGCTATTTGGCCAGGAAATTGAACCAAGTTACAGATTTGGGCAAGTTTCTCGACCCCTTGGTAGATAAGTTGCTGGTGCTTGCGCCTTTGCTTTCTTTAATTGATTTGGGGCAAGTGCCAGCTTGGGGCGTGTTTGTGATTTTAGCACGAGAGTTGGCGATCGCAGGTTGGCGGGTTAATCAACCCCACATCTCTGGGGCGAATATCTGGGGGAAGCTCAAAACTGTCAGTCAAATCGGGGCCTGTGCCCTTCTCATCGCCCCCACTCCTGATAGCTGGGAAATCCCTTCTCTGATTGTCTTCTGGGTTGCTGTCGCTCTCACTTTGATTTCTGGCGCTATCTATCTATTGCCCAAAAGAGAAAAAAACTCGACAAAAATTAACAATTAATCATATTTGGGATAATTAAAAATCGCGATAGCCTACTTGGAGTCAATGGAAAGAGATTTTTGAAAATTATCTCATTTTACCAGAGATTCGGAAACATCTTTATGCCCAGATAATCTGCATGACTTTGATTTGGGATGCTAATTTAAACTTGATTGACGAAAAGCTCGATATTCACTCTCCTTTTCTTACTGCTAAACTGGAGAAAGAAGCAGATTTAGAATGAATAGTCGCCCTCACGTTAATTTCTGGTGCTATCTATCTATTGCCCGGAAAAGCGGAGAAAATGGGTGAGGCAATGAATCGCCAATGTCCAGTAGGGGCATGGCATCAGCAGTAAGATAGGTTAATCGAAACATGTTTAAAATGCCGTGCCCGGCTCCATGCGATCGCCATATTCCGCCGACGCTGGAGAGAAATAGCCGAATAGTCAAAAAAACCGGGTTTCCGACTCAGCAGAAACCCGGTGCATTCCGATTAAAGGAGAACGCTGCGCGAAAAATCGAATGTCATGGTACAAATCCCATCATTGTCAATCGCTTCCCCCCAGGCGATCGCCTGGGGATATCCGGTCAGCAACCACCACCAGAACGGGGGTGGGCGCGATTATTCTACCGGTGCTTGTTCCGACTTATCAGGGTAATAAAATTGCCCTCCAGCTTATTCGGCACAATTCGGCACCATATAATTTGCACCGGCAGTATGTCGCGCAACAATGAGGTTAAATTCGTACATATTCAATCTTCCTTTTTGGTAATTTTCTATTGCTATTTTTATAGTAATTCATAATTTTTGATTTGGATATAAAAAAATTAAAAATTACCAAAGTTTTTTAATTTTTTTTCTGGGGACGACATGGCACTGGCGCAGGCATCCGGTGATGCTGCTAGGTGGATGGTGGGCAGTGCCCACCCGACGTTTAGATGATTTCATCATCGACGGAAAAGTCAACTTCCGCCTTATGCTTACTCTGAGTTAGGTAATCCTTCTCGAAGGATTCTTTCAGACCAGAAAGCATGTCAAATTCTGGCCGCCAGTTGAGTTCGGTCATGGCTTTATGTACGTCAGCGAAGAAATGCTGCACTCGCAGAGGGAAGGCTTTGCGCTTGCCGAAATCAAACTTTTTCGGGTCGTAATGTACTATATTAATGCTATCAGGTGATTTGCCGGCGGCTTGGGTACAGGCACGGGCTAAACCGTTAAAAGTGACGTAGCGATCGCCCGAAACATTATAGATCTGCCCGATCGCCTGAGAGTTTCCCAAGACAGCTGCCATAGCCCGAGCCAAGTCTTGACAATGTCCCAGTTGGGTGATATGATAGCCATTACTGGGGATAGGAATGGGGCGATCACGGACAATCCGGTCAAAGAACCAGGATTCCAAAGGATTATAATTCTTGGGTCCATAGATATAGGTAGGACGAATGGCAGTAAAGGGCAAACCAAGTGCTTGGAGATATGCTTCCGTTTCATACTTACCCTTGTGGCGAGAATTGGGGTCGATCGCATCTGACTCTACATGGGGCATTTGGTCGGATTTGAGATAGACTCCGGCAGAACTCATGTAGACAAAATGCTGGACCCTGTCCTTAAACATATCGGCAAGGGGTTGAGTGTCGCTGAGTTGGCGGCCATTGTTATCAAAGATAGCGTCAAACTTTTCCTGGGAAAGTTTTTCCTGGAGTTGGGCCGGATCGGTGCGATCGCCATGAATCTGCTTGACCCCCGGGACTGGTGCCGGTTGATTGCCGCGATTAAACAGCACAACTTCATGACCTTGTGCGACCAGAATTGGCGTGAGGTAAACACCGATAAACCGGGTGCCACCCATAATTAAGATTCTCATGACCTTGTTGATTGTTAATGGTTAAAGGTGAATTGCCAGCTTCCCGAGAAACGGAAGGCATTGGCAATCTGGTAGAGATTGTACTCCAGAAAGTAAAATATATACTATACTGAAGCAGGTTTGATAGGTGAGGTTGATGATGATGGCTGCGGCTCGTTTTTGGCGGAAAATCAGGAATTGGTGGGCCTTCGGGCAGAAGGGGAAAAGAATGATTTTGGCCTTGCTACTCATGCTGCTGTGGTTGATACTTTTAGGGCCAGCATGGCAGAAAAGCCTCCAGAAAAGGCGGTGGTGAAGGTGCCAGTGATGCTGGATGGTAGGGAGTTGTTTCGGGTGAGTAATTCTGGAGAGTTCACTGCCGCCGAACGAGGGAAAAATATTGATGCCCTACTAGAGGAAAAACTAGATGGGACATTGAAATCGGGTAGGTCTCTGGAGGTAAAAATCGCCCAGCAGAAGGAACCAATAACCCTGCGGCTCAATGACCAGCATCTGGTGACGGTGACGGAAAGAGATACCATTCCAGGGATGATGTTAGCAGAACAGGCGCAAATATGGCAGGAAACTCTTCAAGAGGCGATCGCCAGAGCCAAATATGAGCGAACACCTGCTTACATGGGTCTGGCGATAAAACTGACTCTGGGGAGTATAATAGGGGCGCTCGTCCTACAATGCGCACTTGTCTGGATAGGTAGGCGGTATAGACGCCGACATCTGCGACGGGAAAGTAGCGAAAAAGGATCTTGGCAATTATTAGTGCTGCTGCTACTGCGGATCGGGGTAGGGATAGCAGTTGCTAGTTATATCGCCAATTTATTCCCCTGGACTCGTCGCTGGCTATACAAAGCCTACCAAGTTTTAATAACCACATTTTCAGCTGAGATTTTTACCTTAGGAGAAGAAGCAGTTTCACTCAACCGACTGCTGCTGATGGCTGTCTTAACACTGGGACTGTGGATAGGGGTCGGTTGGTTGATCAAATTGCTGAAATCTCAGATCTTACCCTTAGCGGGAGGAGACCAAACTGTCCAAGAGTCGATCGCCTATTTCCTCCGCTACGGGTTAATTTTCTTTGGTTCCCTGCTAATCCTCACCGTTGGCGGGTTTGACTTTCATTCCCTGGCCATTATAATTAGCGTCCTGGGGGTAGGAATTGGCTTTGGACTGCAAAATATTGCTAAAGACTTCATCAGTGGCTTGATCATGAGCTTCGATCGTCCGATAAAAGTCGGTGAATTAGTCCAAGTCGGGGAATTTCAGGGTTTAGTCCAACGCATAGGTCCGCGCGTTACCGAGATTTCTACCATAGAACGAGTAATTGTGATGATACCCAATTCTCGGTTTATCGAAGGGGAGGTGCAAAACTGGCATCGTAGCGGACTGACTCGCGTGAAAGTCTATGTCGGGGTCCCCTATGGTGCGGATATGGAATTAGTGCATAAAGTGCTCTTAGCTGCTGCTCAAGCTGCTCAAGCTCACCATCCTGATATTTTACGCCATCCTCCCCCCAAGGTGAAGTTTCGGGGGTTTGGCGATAGCGCCCTCAATTTTCGGGTGGTGGTGTTTATTCGCGACCCCCTCAAGGAACCAAAGGTGAGAACTCTTGTTTACAATCAGGTTGAAGCTTATCTGCGCCAATATCATATCAAAATTCCTTTTCCCCAGCGTTCTTTACAGGTAAATATCCCTCAATTTAAGGAACTGGCCGCAAGTTGGCAAAACCAACCAGCTAAACAGGATCCTTACTATCCAGATCGAGCCAGGGACGAACGCTGCGCGAAAAATCGAGATGATGATACCCCAGCACCCCCGGTCGTGCAAGCAGAATATGATTGGCAGGCGATCGTTTCCCAGATGCGGGGACCGTCCGGAGTAGAAATTAAAGACCGCCGATATAATCTGAAGTCGTTCGACAAATGCTTTGTCGGGTCCGAAGCAGTAGACTGGTTGATGGAGCATGAAAAAGCTACCAGAGAAGAAGCGATTCTGATCGGAGAATTAATGGTCTCCGGGAAGTTAATTCACCATGTCCTGGACGAACATGGCTTTAAAGATGGACTCTTATTCTATCGCTTCTATGCTGATGAAGATACCACGTCCAAGCCAGATAAATCCAATTTTCAGCCCACAGCTACCGTTCCGGAAAAATCAGAACGCGATCGGGGTCTAGACAATGACGACGATCGAGACAGCAAGGATAGAGAATATTCTGGAGGAGTTATCGATGACTAAAGTATGATTTTGGTAACGGCAATATTACCAGAAAAACAAACATCGACATCCGTGCCAGGAACCCGCTCGCGCTTACCATACTCTCCGATATAATAATATTGGTCTTCCTCAATCCGATATTGTACAGGTAAAGGTTGGGTACTGGGTTCACATAAAACTACATCTGGCTCAGCAGCACCTGGTTCAAGATGAGGTAAATTCACGTTCCAGAAACTACCCGGATCGAGAGGAAGGGAGAAGAGCTCCCTTAATAGCATAGCAGTCCATTCGGTCGCCCACTCCCAATCAATTACCAAAGGTTTTTTGATCCAGTGGGAAATAGCAATGCCGGGGATACCGAGAATGACAGCTTCTCGGACAGCAGCGACAGTTCCAGACATATAAACATCAACTCCCAAATTGCCCCCCGCATTAATCCCAGATAAGACCCACTCGACATCAGGACAAAGATGTGTTATTGCTAGACGAGAGCAGTCTGCGGGAGTACCGCCAACAGCATATTCTGTGTCTGAGAGACGGCCGACGTGAATTGGTCGATCTGTGGTAACTTGGTGCCCGCAGCCCGATAAATGCCCTTTAGGTGCGACAATGATACCATTGCCATCTAGCGCCCGCTGTAGCGCCCGGATGCCTGGGGCATCTATGCCATCATCGTTGGTTAGAATTAGGGTCATAAAGTTCAGGGTGGAAAGGATATGAATGCAAAGGACAGCATTAACTATAATAGTGGAACGAGTGCTGGGGGAGTGGAACGAGTGCTGGGGGAGTAGAACGAGTGCGGGTTGGATAATGACTGTTGCGGGTTGAGCAGTGACCTGTGCAGGTTGGATAATGACTGTTGCGGTTGAGCAGTGACCAGAGTTGGGAAAGTAGCATAGCTGGTGCCGTTCCGGAAAAATCGGATTGCTCGATTTTTCCTCAGTTGCGCAATTTTGATTCCGGATCGGAGGTCGTGCTGATAGAACTCGATATACAGTAACGCATAAGGTAAGAGCAATCTAGTCCGATTTTGTCCCGCGTTCTGACGCTGAGTTCAAAAACTGGGAATCAAACGCAAATATGAGATGCACCCTCGCACTCTCATCAATGCATCGCGAGGCTGTAGCGGATGCGCCCTCGATGTTTGGGATACCTCCTGCTGTAGAGAAGAAATGGGAACCAATCATTCATCTGTCATTGCCAACAGATTTGAAAATCATGATTGTGGACGATGAACCGGTCAACCTCCAGGTACTGGTGAACTATCTGTCGCCCCATAACTATGTTCTGATCGAAGCCACGAATGAAGGCAGATATTCACGAAGGGATTGAGAGCACGTTAGTAATCTTAGAAAATTATCTGAAAAATACCCCTAATGGTAGGAAAATTCAAGTCAGACCGGGGTCGAGCTGGTACTCGCGTACCAACCCTCCCTTTCGGAACCTGAAGAGCGACTTTCACCGCACACGGCTACTGGTTAATAGGCTGTTGTCATCAGTAGGATTACCGAGGGTTACCCCGTTTGTCCCTTGTCCCATGAAATTTTGCCCCTTTGTGGTCAGTCGATGGACCCTTAGCTACCTAACTCCGGAAGGTTCGCGGGGGTTAGACCAGAAAACCACATCTCCGCTCTTTACTAAGTTTTCCCTTTGTTTTTGGAGCCCTGTATCTTTACCCGGTTAGGATTTTAATCCACCATTAATCCCTAGGATTTCTCCTGGTTTATTACATTCAAAGGCTACTTTCTCCCAGAACCTCCTATTATATCCGTCCTACGTCAGCATATCCCAGGCATTACCCCGGGCGTTGGCTTCTTAGGACATCCCTTCCTCTGTGGCATGCGCTTTACATCTAACTTGTCCAAATGGGGACAGCACACAGGAGATTACCTCGTTCCTTGATATCATTTCACGAGACTTTTAGGTCCCTTCTTTCCACCGGTAGTCCTATTCGGGTAATTACTAGCTACCTATAACAGCTAGTACGCTGACTACTTTCACAATTTTGTGTCGAGCGTTTTATCAGCCCTTTTCGCTCGTTCTGTGTAACGACGTTTATACGAAGGTTCGCTTTTTCTAACCATGAGCCTCTTTCCTAGCGGTTTCGTTCTCCGGACTGACCTTATCCTACATTTTAGTCCTTGCTTCACACCACGGCGATGTGACTCCGTAGCACTAAGGACCCATACTCTCCCATGCTGCCATTGCCACCAATGGCGCTATTATTCTGGAAAGTGCTATCGGTCACCGTGACCGTCCCTTTATAGACAAACAGGGCACCGCCCATGCCTGCCGCCCCGCCGCCGCCATCGCCTCCTCGGGCCCGGCCGTTGCTAAAGGTCAGGCGATCGAAATTGACCACACCGCTTCTGACAAAGAACAGCCGGTGTTGGTCGTTGCCATTAATGGTGTTGTCGCCTCCTGAAATCGTGAGCTGGATGTCCTCTTCAATAAGGGGTAGCAACCCGGTCAGGGTAATATCTCCCGTGATGTTAATGCTATCTGCCTCACCGTTATTCTTGGAATCGGTAATCGCTTGGGAGAGTCCTCTTTCTGTGTTGACGTTAAATGTAGCCATAATATCTCCTGATGATTGGTTCGGGGGAGCCCTTCTAGGGGTTGTTGGTCCAATGACCTTGTTCCCTGGCTCCATTGAGCGAAACTTTTAGCTCTACTCCTCAGGGAGTATTTCCTGCTATATACTTTTTTTATGATATTCCGAAGGTAGTTGTCATCCGTAGATCTCGAAAATTATCAAAATTATTTGCTACTATACCGTCGTCAGCCGCTCCTGGGCCATGTTTTGCCGCTCCTGGGCCATGTTTGGGGCTATGTTTGGGCCACCTACTGAAGTTCTCCCGTTACCAACCTCCTCAAAATCTCGGTCACTTCCGCAGCCATCCGGGCATCTACCTCTACGGCCTCCCGGTCGCGTAGCGTGCGCGCAGCGCAATCGAAATCACCCAATGCTTTGGCACAGCGCAGGGTCATGGCCACAGAGATTAGTTTGTCCTGGTAATCAAACTGAGTAAAGCAGGTGTAAGTTAACTCGGTGCGCTGTTGCCAGCTACTGTAGCCAAAGCCCATTTTCGAGAGTATGACAGGCTTGGAGATCCTATTTTGGATGCCTAGCTTCTCAATGGCTACGTCAAGGTAGCGGCCAGGATCTTTACCCAGAGCAAGAATAAATGGTTTCAAGTTGTCCCAAGAACTTCCAGGCAATTGCGCTGTCGATGGCAGGTGATAATGCCACCCTACCATTGAGATGATTCTCGTCAAGTCATAAGCTGTCACCGAGTTTTCGGTCTTCTCTGTTTCTGGTGCAGCAGTCAATAGCACCTCATCTGACTTAATCACTTCCGGGTTAGCAATAAACGGATCTTCACCATACATCCCCCGAAATATGGTATGGGGCGTACCAGTAATTCCCTTCAGCCATGCTTCTAAATCAGCAAATGTCTGAAAACGCTTAAACATGGCTGCTATAGAATTAGAACTACCTATCTTTGAGTCATAGGTAACAATATCCTCGATCAGTTCCGGGATGCCAAAGCTTTTGCCATCACCCCTGACTGCACAAGCATTGATATCTGTCTTGAGGGAACAGATGACATTCAGAATGGGAATGATTTTGGTCGTACTCCAAAACTCACCCCGGACGCGGGCTTCTCTTCCCAACCAACGGGCTTTGAATGGCCCTCCTTCCGCACCGCCAATGCAAATACAGGCTTGCTTGATGTCGGGATGGAGAAATTCTAGTGCTTGTTCGTCAATTGCGGGCAACTCCCCTACTTGGGGATAAGAGGGAACTCCCCCGATCGCCAAGGAAGGCTGTTCGGTTAAATAGTCTGGGTAATTCTCCACCTGACTGTGATAGGGTGAGTTTTTAATCCCTTTGTCTAGAAAAGCTAGCTTATAGCTGTTGAAGCCTGCTTCTGAGTCTAGAAACTGATTGTAGACCAGATTCCGATCTTGGGCTATTGTCAGAGAGACGGTCTCGCTGACGAAATTAAAAAAGTTAGTAATCAGCTCAGTTATCGTATGAAGTGTCAATTCATTCATTCCTACTACTGCTCCTTTTCCTGCTCAAAAGCATCACGGACGATGGATTACAAAAACCACAAACGCCGATCGCGCTGCATTCCTGGCGGGAGCAGGTCTTTTAAGGCACGCGACGCTGCCCGATCGGCATAATAGGTGGTAATGGGTAAGCGGACAGTCTGAGTCGTGCCCACTTGCATCAGACTTAACCAGTATACCTGTTCGGCGAGGGTAAGTAAATCCGTCTCGCCCATCCTTTTTCTAATGCGCAGGGGACGGGGAGCACTCTTAGGACTTACTTTAGTCTCGCGCCGACCCGTCGTCAGAATCACCGCTTCATTGCGAGCATATTCCCAAGCATATCCATTTTCCGGGTTCCTGGAATTCTTAGGATTCTCTGGGTTATATTCTACAGCTCGACAAGTCCCTGATTTGATTACTTCCACCACATCCACCTGTTTTATTCCGGCTACATGTTTCTGCAAATCCGAAATTGCTTCCATCTCTGCATCTCGAACATCCCCGTCGCGATGAATCACTAAATGTTGGAGCTTGCACTTAAAATGGCGATCGTACAATATGACAAAATTTCCTAACCAATCCATGAGTTGAACGCGATTGAGGGCTTCTCTGTAGACAGGAAACTTAGCTGTTGACCAACCGATCGTCCTACCGGTTCTGTCTATCAAGAACGCTGCCGCGACTGTGTCCCTATTTTTCCTGCCAAAATCTAGACCAATAAAAGCTTGGGCTTTTCCTGGCATATCCTTCAGACGCCAACTGAAATGACCGAGTTTGGCATTGATTCCCAGAATTACATTCCGACCGATATACTCGTTCCATCCCCTTTTGAGGGTAGATTTGGTAATCATCTGAGATGGCAGTTGCCGCTTGACAAATTCCTGCTTAATCAGTTCGTAAGGATTGACCTCTCGCGTAAAGTATTTTTCCCCCGGTTTGGGAACGTAAGCAATGACAGCAGCTTATGCGCTTTCATTCCAGCCGCTGGATAGGGAAATAAACCTTTTCCAAAATCGAGATTACTCGAACCCTGCTTAAAGTTTTGCAGGTTTCGCGGTTCGCGCAGGGACTCGGAAAACTTGACGGGAATGTCATTCAGATGAAAGCGATTTTTGGCGTTGAGAAACTTAATGCTGGAGATCGCCTTCTCGACTTTTTCGCCAATGGGCAATAGTTGCTGTTTTAAAAACTCATCTTCTACGTCTTCTCGGTCATAAATTTTCCGCAACAGTTGCGGCATGTGGCTGGCCTCAAAATCTATTTTCCCACTATTTTTATACTTCACCGTGACCGCTGGTGTCGAGGGGTCTAAGGAATTAAGTAATTCATTATCCAGGTTACCTTTTTGCTTGTGGTAGTCAAGGACACTCTTATTCCCTAGGGCAGATAGTATAGTGCTAATGTTTTTTTCCTTGTCGATGCGGACAAATTCACAAACCTTGTCATCATACTTGTGCAGCAAGCGATCGCCAGGATCCAAACTGTCCAGTCCCAGTTGGTCGATCGTCAACTGGGAGTGATACTCGTTAGCGAAGTCAAGCACTAAAACTAAATGCTGATTTTCTTCTCGGATAAAGTAAAATTTCAGATACATTTGACCTTCCATCCCATCCGTAGTTACCCTCTCTTTGGAATAAATACGTTGGCGCTCGCGATCTACTTTCGGAGGATGCTTGGCGCTCTGAAAAGCATTATACAGGGCAAAGTTGCAAACCTGGAACAAGTAGCGATTGTATCTGGGTTCAGCTAAGTTAATTGACTCTTCGTCTATAATACTGTAGCGATCGTCCTGTCTGGCCAACGGAACTAAACTTAAAATGGCACAGTTAGTGATGTCTGCAAGAATGGCAGTTTTGTGTTTCCATTTCAGACTCCTAGCTAACGTTCCCAGTTTTCTGGGTAGTTCGTCACTTGCTGCATTTAGTCTGACGCGATAGCGGGTGTAAGGTAGTGAGACGATCGGCTTTTGACTGACAAAGCTCAATTCTCGTATTAGCATCGGCATTGACTCCCTTGACTTGACTTAGCTTACCATAATCTGGGCGATCCATAACTGCTATATTTTTTTGTCGCCTGTGCTACTGTTTTTGACTGGTGACCGGACCAGAATCCCCAAGGTTCTGTCGCGCTATTAAATTGCAGAGGTCGAAAAGCTGATGTCTTTGTTATCAATGGCTTTCCCAATTTAAAATTTTGAATTGCTTAGTCACTCTTCAATGCTACTATATAAATTATAGATCCTATAGGGTTTCCTGTCCTTCAGTGGTCAAAAGTAGTTGTATTAGTGGGGAACAGGGAACGGAGAACGGGGAACAGGAAACGCTCGCAGGGAACGGCGAACGGTTGCCAACGGGCGCAAGACCACACCCGTTTAAAACCCCGACGGAGAGGTTTGAAACCCAAACGCGCGTCTTGAATCTTGCCAAGTATTCCCTGAATCTCCTCAATATCATAACCGTCAAGGAATCTGAACACGGAGGATGCCAGATACTCCCGATCGATAAAATGTGCAACGCCCTCTCCAGCTTTCGCCAGGGAGTTGCCTTCCATTCATCTTTAACGCAGAGTTGCGCGACTTTAACGTAGAGTCACGCGACTTTAACGCAGAGTCACGCGACTTTAATGCAGAGTTGCGCGACTTTAACGCAGAGTTGCGCGACTTTAACGCAGAGTTGCGCGACTTTAACGCAGAGTTGCGCGACTTTAACGCAGAGTTGCGCGACTTTATATATTGGTTATATGACTTTTACGCAGATGCTCCGAATATAAGGGTTTTGAAGGTTGCACAATCACGGGATGATAAGGGCTGCTAATGGCTAATACTCAAAGGTTAATCTAGATAGTCATTGGTAGTCATGAATAGATTGATTTACTCTTTGCAATTAGCAATTTTCAACCATTGGCTCTTCCAAATGGCTTTATCCACTCGACATACTCGGTTTCCTCGACATTACCATAGGTTTTCTTGCGGCGCAGGGCAAAAGGCGGGGAAGTCATGACAAGATCGATACTGTTGTCTAGCAACTCTGCTAGGAGTTCAAAGGAATCACCTACGTAGGCTTGACCTCTTGTTGTGTGATAAATTTGAATTAAAGGTATCAACAAGAGCCGTCGCTGAAGTTGCCGAAGCGAATTTGCCTAATGCCCATGCTGCTCCTGCCCGTAGTTCCTCATCACGGTCGCTGTCCTGCAACACCTCAATCAGTATGCTTTTGCTATGTTTCTTTGGTATTTCGGATACCACAATGACTGTTTCCAGTTGTGTTTGAAGGGGCACGCTCATGACTGGGCTTCGCAGTTTTCTCTCTATGAACTTCCAACCATTCGGGTCGTCGTATGCAGCCAGGGCCGCCGCCGCCTCCAGTTGAACGTAGATATCCTCATCGGGATCGTTCATCCGGGATGCGAGTGCAGACTTAGCATTGCTATAACCGCGATAACGCAGAGCCTTGGCAGCCGCATATCTTTCGCTGAGATTAACACTAGCGAGTTTGTCTGTAAAATATGTTTCATCAATTGGTGGGGGACATTTGAGGTCTGTATAGACAGGTACAACTGACGCAACAATTTGATTTGCTTCCACTAGATCTCCTACTTTAACCTGCGGTAACAAGGTTATCTTTCCTCCACTCCGGCTTAACTGGATAGTTTGCCGACGCCCATTCTGGATCGGAGTAAGACTGACCTTATTAGGTTCCACAGCAAAAACTTGTGACCTCTGTTTGGCAGCGGCACATACCCACACTACCCTGATTTCATAGCCTTCCTCGACCCCTTTTGGCTGAGTGATAGACACTTGTTCGGCGCTAAAGGCATTACGCAGATCGCTGACGCTAACAAAATGAATAGGAGAAATTTGCTTCAGGTCAACAGGAGAACCATCTTCTTGCTCAAACATAATGATTGAAACCAGGTCATCATCCCGCATTCCAGCATCCCATGATCTCTTGGGATCCTTCAGGGAATGAGACATTGATATTTCGAGTTTTGTCTTGCCGCGAGATTCAAACCTAAGCCCCGTGTTTAAGCAGAGGATGTCAGGCATCCGTACACGCTTGATCTTGATTTTCTTCCAAATCTTAAAGCCAGTAGACCCGCGATCGAGTTCGATCGGGTTAAAGTCCATGCTTCTCAGATAGGCAATAGTCGCATTTGTCCCGGCTGCACCAACCGCAAGTTTTCTCAAGAAACTATCGTCGCTCTTAAAATTATTTGCCATTTTTGCCCCACCATATATGAAGTCCTTTTCATTTCTGGTATCAATGTATTATTTTTGGATCGCGGCATTGCCTGTACTGGCATGCTTCCTACGAAGGAATACGTACTCTACGGGCGATCGGAAAGTGATAGCAGCGATCGCCTTAAGGAAAGGTGGGCGGTGCCCACCCTACTTTAATTAGAACTTTCAACGGATTTAGCATTGCTAGGGGCAAAAATTTGCCGACCCGTTAAACTGTTCAAATACATCCCGCCCACGGTAACCAGGAACAGGAGGTAACCCACTGCTTCTACACTATACATCTGTTCCCGGTAGCCAAACAATATTTTCAACAGAATTCCGGGAAATTGCTTCTGGGGGAGAATGCTTGAGGCATCCCAAACCATTGGTCCTAAGACACATGAACTGTTTGTCGCCAAGTCTCCGTAGAAACATAGCCCTGCTTGGGAATTCATCTCTGCCAGTTGACTGACAACAATGTCTAAATGTGCTAAAGCAGAGATCACTAAACCAGCAACAATCAGCAGCAACAAGACACCCATCACCTGGAAAAAGGCGCGGATGTTGATTTTGACTCCCAATTTGAAGATTAGCAGGCCAATTATTGCCGCCATCACCACGCCGGCGATCGCCCCGACAACTGGAGTTAACCCTGATTGGAAGTAAGCAAGTACCAAGGAAACCGCCTCAAAGCCTTCTCGTAAGACAGCAATCAGAATTAAAGTAAAGATCCCCCAACCTGCATTATCTCGTGCGATCGCCGTTTTCACGGCCCCTGCAACTTCCGCCTTCATCGTTCGGGCCTGTTGAGTCATCCAGACTAGCATCCAACTCAGGAGGGCGATCGCGACCAAACTAAATCCCCCTTCCAGAGAGTCTTCTATCACCTCCTCATACTGGGGATAACTAGCAGTTAAACTCGCCATTCCCCAACTAAACAATATCCCAACTAAGGCACTTGCGACAATTCCCACCGCGATGCCACCATAAACCCAAGGGTTCAACTGACTCTGTTCGGCCTTTTTCAGGCAAGCTAAAACAATTCCCACCACCAGTGCGGCTTCCACCCCTTCTCTGAGGGTGATTAAAAAAGTTGGTAAAGCTGAAGTCAAATCCATCATTTTCTTGCTTATTGCTAATTTCGTTCCCGGAACGAGGCTAACGAACCATTAACTAAAGTCGCGCAACATTTTTTTAATTTCGATGTTGTGCATTTCTTCCTGACCGATCATGCCGCGAGCAAATTCTTCCAGATAAATGCTAGCACCCTCTACTGTATCTAGTAAGTCCTTATACAGTTCCAGGGCTTTTTTCTCGTGGTTGAGGCTTTCTGAGAGAATATCCTTGACAGAATGCTTATAGGTTTCCTCAATCGGCGCGATTCGCTGGGTCGGATGACCTTCCAAACCCGTGAGAATTTCTCCCACCTGCTGGGCGTGAAGCAGCGACTCGGTAGCTTGAGTCTTAAAGAAGTTCACGATCGGGATCCGGTTAGGACCGGTCACCATCAGGGAATAGTGAGTATAGCGCACGACCCCTGCCAGTTCAAATTCCATGATCTGCTTTAGCTGGCCATTGGTCTTTTCTACATCAAGTTCTTTCATTTTCTTGGATGCTATTACTGCTTTCTCCATTATCCATCAATTGGGACCGATCTCCTTGTCAGCAGCCGGGGCTGACCGGGGCTTTCCTCTTAGGTAAGCCTAGGCTTCTACTATGATATAATGATAGCACAACATCTTTTTTTTGAGCTCGTTGTTAAACAGAAATGGCTTTAGTAATTGCGGGCGTTAGCAGCGGCGTCGGGAAAACAACTTGTACTCTCTGTATGCTAGCATATTTGCAACGCTACGGAGTGCAATCTTTTAAGGTCGGTCCTGATTATATTGACCCGATGTTTCATCAGCATGTCACGGGTCGCCCTTGTCGGAATTTAGATCCGATGCTGACTGATTCAGAGTACGTACAGCAATGTTTTGCTCTCCATACTCGAGCAGTGGACTTCGCCCTGGTGGAAGGAGTGATGGGACTATTTGATGGCATTTCTTTCGAGTCTACAACTGATTTTGCCAGTACGGCCCATATCGCTAGGTTACTGGATTTGCCCGTATTATTGGTAATCGATTGTAGTCGGCTATCGGGTTCCGTAGGAGCGATCGCCCACGGGTATCGGTCTTTCGACCCCAGGATTACAATAGCAGGTGTAGTATTAAATCGGGTAGGGAGCGATCGGCATCTCGAACTGCTCGAAGCAGCTCTACTGCCCTTGCATTTGCCAATCTTAGGAGTGCTGCGGCGACAGGATAATATTACCATCCCCGATCGGCACTTGGGATTAGTCCCCACCGCCGAAATTCACGCACTGGATGCAATAATTGACAAACTGGCCCATTTGGGAGAAAATAGCTTTGACTGGGAACAGCTAATCCCACTCGTGCAATGCTCCCCCAAATCCCCCATACCGTTCCCAGGGGTCGCCAGGGAACGAGGACATGCAGCAATACCCATGCAGCGATCGCGCCCCAGATTGGCGATCGCCCGGGATGCCGCTTTCAGCTTCTACTACCAGGATAACCTCGACCTATTAGAACAGCTAGGGGCCGAATTAATCCCTTGGAGTCCCCTAGCAGACAAGAGTCTACCAGACCGAGTGCAGGGATTATATTTTGGAGGCGGGTTTCCAGAAATGTTTGCCCAACAGCTAGCAGAAAACATCCCCGTTCGCCAGGCCCTGCGGTCGGCAATCTTGACAGGAATGCCTACCTATGCCGAATGCGGCGGTTTAATGTATTTGTGCGAGTTTCTAGTTGATTTTGCCGGCAAGTCCTGGCCAATGGTAGGAGTATTGCCCACATCGACGATCGTGAGCAAAGGGCTAACCTTAGGATATCGACAAGCAATAGCATTGCGAGATAGCCCCCTGCTGCGGACTGCCGAAGTTGTGCGGGGACATGAGTTTCACCGTTCCCAGCTGACCAAAGCACCCAAAGAACCATTATATCGGACAAAGGGATATGACTCCCGAGGCCAAGCAGGTACGGAAGGATGGCAGTTGTATCAACTACATGCTTCCTACATTCATCTTCACTGGGGAGGACTTCCCTCAATTATCGCCCAGTTTTTGCAGTCAATGTCATATACTGGTAAACTGAGTTAGAACTAGAATTGGGAAGGATCTGTGACTGTATCCGTACAATTTATTGAGGGACTGGATGAGGCGATCGCTGGCATTAGCTTGCGAAAACGCCGGAATGATGAAACCAAGATTGTGGTTTTAACCTTCGATCGCCTGCGGGCGATCGAGCAATTTCGGAGCTTGACAAAAAAAATTGACGCCCTGTTGCTGCGGGATGAAGAAGGGGAGATTCGCGCGATCCCCAGTGGCATTAAGTTTATCTTTGAAAAAGAAGATGAACTGTCAAAAGCATTCTGTACATTTGAAGTCAACGACCAATCAGCTTTTGAACGAGTGATGCGGTTTTTGCACCGTTATGCAGAAGCGAATGGGTTTGAGTTTCGCTCCGGTTGAAAGCACGGGCCTATTCCAGATTTTTCGGACCGTCCGCGGGCCGATCGCCCCCGATCGCTGAATGTGATGATTCCTGGTAAGATGCTAGCATCCGGCGCATCAGTGGCGGCCAGATTAACAGAAAAAATCCCATCCAGGCGCACACGGGCACAGAGACAATAATTGAGATCCAGATGGTCCGGAAGAGAAACCAACTGAGATAGATGATAGTTATACCAGTGAGGATAATTGACCAAGGTTGACACCACCAAGGCTTATAATCCCAAGGGTTAATCGGTTTTGGTGCAGATATTTCTTTCATGGGTGAGCGGTCAGTAGTCAGTGGTGAGTGGTAAGTGGGTACGAGCGGGCTGGGCGATCGGGTGCATCAGGTAGATTATACAATAGGCAGGCGATTGCCACCCCGTCAGGCCGGGAGTGACAACCGGCGATCGCCAGTTCGGGGCCGGGGGCGATCGCCTGGGAGAGAATCGGGGTAGAAAAGGGATTGAAAAAAAAGCGATCGGGAATTATAGTAAAAAAATCCCGATCGAGCTGTCTCGATCGGGCCAAGGCGATCGCGGTAGGGCAAGGAGATGGTAAAATGCCTGACATAGCCCCCCAGATCAAGGACTCCGGACCAGAACAGGCAAAGAGAATGAAGAAAAAAGTAAGAACATGAGTAGTGAGACAAAGAAAGAACGACCGATCGCAGTAGACTTGTGCGCAGGTGCAGGAGGGATGACCCTAGGGTTTGAACAAGCAGGGTTTGACGTGCTGGCATCTTTTGACATAGACCCAATACACTGCGCTATCCACGAGTATAATTTCCCCTTTTGGTCAGTATTATGCCAGAATATAGTAGAAATTACGGAAGAGGAAATAAGGTCGAGGTCAAAAATAGGCGATCGGGAGATAGACGTAGTGCTGGCAGGATTACCAATATATCAAGGATTGGCATCCAAGGGCAGACGGGCAGCGGAGGAACAGCGGAACTCGGTGTTGTATCATTTTCACAGACTGGTGGTGGAGCTACAACCGAAATATTTTGTGATGGAAAATGACCGGGGACTGGCGATCGGGAGGCCAAAACAGCGACTGAAGACTTTGATCAAGGAGTTGAAGGCAGCAGGCTATCAAGTACAAGAGGAATACAAATCTCTCAATGCAGCCAACTACGGGGTACCAGAGGCTCGGGAACGATTGTATCTGCTAGGATGCCGGTCAGACAGGAAGTTGCCGAAATATCCCCCGCCAACGACGAAACCAGCAAAACCCAAGCTGCGCGATCGGCATCGAGATTCAGATCTGCCCCCCGGTCCCACGGTGTGGGATGCATTATCAGACCTGCCAGAAGCGAAAAACTACCCAGAATTGTTCAAGCAGGACTGGGCCCAGGCCGAGTACGGCAAGCCTAGCGATTATGCCAGGGCACTGCGCGAGCGGGACTTTTTAGAAGATAATTATGCCTACGAGCGGGAATACAATCGACAACTGCTCACGGCCAGTATGCTGACTAAACATTCATTGCGATCGATTAAACGATTTGAGAATACCAAAGAGGGTCAAAGGGAAAAAATCAGTCGTTTCCAGAAGCTGCATCCAGAAGGAATATGCAACAGTCTCCGGGGGGGAACGGACAGGAATCAGGGTTCATTCACGGCCCCGAGACCAATTCATCCCTATATACCCAGATGTATCACAGTCAGGGAAGCAGCAAGGATGCATTCTTTCCCGGACTGGTTTAGATTTCATGGAACGAAATGGCACGGCTTCCGACAAGTGGCCAATTCTGTACCGCCATTGCTGGCCTTGGCCCTGGGGGCAGAGATTATACGTGCCTTGGGAGTGGTACCGTCTAAACCGACGGTCAAGCAGGAGTTGGGAGATAAGAAATTACTACAATTAACTAATTCCCAAGCAAGTCTGCGTTACCGTTCGTAGTAAGTCGTTCGTAGTAAAGACTAAAGTCCTTACCTAAATGTGATATAGTCAGAGAAAAGGGAGGGAATAATGCCCAGAACACAACGTAACGATAATTTCATTGACAAAAGCTTTACGGTAATGGCAGATATCATACTCAAGATAATGCCGACGAACAAAAAAGCGAAAGAAGCTTTTGCCTATTACCGGGATGGAATGTCAGCTCAAGCAGATGGAGAATACGCGGAAGCATTGGAAAATTACTATGAAGCGCTGGACCTAGAAGAAGATCCGAACGATCGCAGCTATGTCCTGTATAATATCGGATTGATCCATGCCAGCAACGGAGAACATGAGAAGGCACTGGATTACTATCAGCAGGCCCTAGAACAAAATGCTCGCCTTCCCCAAGCGCTGAACAATATTGCTGTGATTTACCACTACAAGGGGGAAAAGGCAAAGGAAGCTGGTGAAGATGAAGCTGCTGAAGCTATGTTTGATAAAGCAGCTGAGTATTGGAAGCAAGCAATTTGCCAGGCACCCAATAACTACATTGAAGCTCAAAATTGGCTCAAAAATACAGGGCGATCGGAAATGGATGTATTTTTCTAGTAGCGTAGCGTGTAGGACTTGTCCCGCCTGTCCGTAGGACTTGTCCCCCCTGGAAGTCAGTTGTCTATTCTAACCAGCAACTCCCGATGAAGATCGATCTAGAACAAGTCCGCAAAGTTGCCCATCTGGCCCGTTTGGAATTAACTTCGGACGAGGAAGAGAAGTTTACTACTCAACTGAGCAGTATTCTGGACTATTTTGAACAGCTGAGCGAACTAGATACCAGTGATGTGCCGCCGACAACACGGGCAATTGATGTCAGTAACGTGGTGCGGCCAGATGAACTGCAACCCGACCATAACCGGGACGCTATTCTAGCATGTGCGCCTGACCAAGATGGTGATTTCTTCAAGGTGCCACAAATAATCAGCGAAGAGGATGGCTAAATTCTACGAGCAATTGAATGACTCTTTACGGCAGTTCATCGCGGCACAGCAGATGTTTTTTACAGCAACTGCGCCGTCAAAGGGGAGAATAAATCTATCCCCAAAGGGGATGGATACTTTTCGGTGTATTGATAACCGAACAGTTGCCTATTTAGATTTAACCGGAAGCGGCAATGAAACAGCGGCCCATTTACAAGAAAATGGGAGAATGACAATGATGTTTTGTAGCTTCGATCGGGATCCGTTAATCCTGCGTCTCTACGGACAAGGGAGAGTAATTTTCCCCCGAGATGAAGAGTGGCAAGATTTATATCTCCTGTTTGAAAAGCTGCCTGGAGAAAGGCAAATTATGGTTTTAGCAATTGAAAGCGTCCAGACATCTTGTGGTTATGGGGTTCCCCTTTATGAGTTTAAGGGAGAAAGACCAACCTTGAAAGCTTGGGCCCAAAAGAAAGGGGAAACAGGAATTATTGAATACTGGCAAAAGAAGAATCAAACCAGTATTGACGGATTACCGACAAATATATTATCATAGTAGCGCGTAGGGCGGGCGGATCGCCTGCCGGGGATGAACCTAGGGCGGGCGCAATACTTCTCGGTTAATAACTTGTCATTGCGGGGGGCTCCCAAACGAGCATTCTTCTGATCCCCGCGCTTAATCCCCCCCGAAGCAATCTCACCTCCGACAGCGCTTTTCCTCTCATACGGGGCGGGGGGATTGCTAGCCCTCCTGGCGTCGGGCCGCTGCGCTAACCGGGGGGGTTAACGAACATGAACGCATAAGTTAATCGCTACGTACTCCCCCCCACGCTGCGCGAAAAATCGCAATGACAGATAAGATGCTTAACCGAGAGGTATTGAGGGCGGGCGGATCGCCTAGCTAAAGAACTCGGATCGCACTGGGAATGCTATCAACAGCATCCAGAGTGTTAATTTCATTGAGGGCATTGCGGAAGTTGCCTTCACGGGTTGCGTGGGTAAGGACGACAATTTCTGCTAGTTGACCCTTAAAGCCGATTTGGACAAGGGATTCGAGGCTAACATTATTGTTACCGAAGCTGGTGCCTAAGTGACCGATGATTCCCGGTTGGTCTTTGGTCAGAAAGCGGACGTAAAATCGGGTCTGGAGTTCTTCTATTGGGGCGATCGGGCAATAATGTTGATGGTGACACGAGAGCAAGGGATGGGGTATGGGTTCGGTTTCAGTTTGGAGAATAGCAGCAATGCCGATCAGATCGGCAACTACGGCACTAGCAGTGGGACCAGCACCCGCACCCCGTCCGTAAAACATTACCTGTCCGATCGGTTCTCCTTCGACTAAGATGGCATTATAAACGCCGCTGATGCTAGCGAGGGGATGAATTTGGGGAACCAGAGTGGGATGAACCCTCACTTGCAGGGAGTCTTCTAGGTCCCGTTGGGCGATCGCCAGCAGTTTAATTTCAAACCCCAGCTTTTCAGCATAGGCAATATCTGCTACAGTTACATGACGAATGCCTTCGCAATAAACATCTTCTAGTTTCAAACGTCCCCCAAAAGCTAAGGATGCCAGAATAGCAATTTTATCGGCAGCATCCAAACCATCTACATCGGCAGTAGGATCTGCTTCCGCGTAACCCAACTGCTGTGCTTCCGCTAAAACATCGGCAAAATCAATGCCTTCCCGTTGCATTTTGGTCAGGATATAGTTAGTCGTACCGTTGACAATGCCGATTACAGATTGAATGCGGTTCGCGACCAATGCCTGTTTCAAGGGTCCAATCACGGGAATGCCACCTCCCACCGCCGCTTCTAGCATTACGTAGACGCCAGCGTTATTGGCCGCCGTGTAAATTTCATCACCGTAGCGGGAAATTACCGCTTTGTTGGCAGTGACCACATGCTTTCCGTGGGCAATGGCTTTCAGAATGAGCGATCGGGCGGGTTCCAGTCCTCCGATCAGTTCTACGACAATATCAACTGCCTCGTCTGTGACAATTGCCTCTAGATCCGTTGTCAGGATATCCGCAGGCAATTTGACAGGGCGAGGTTTGGAGATATCCCGCAGGCCCACCCGATAGATTGACAATTCCTGCAATAGGGGATGGCGTCCCTTGGGGTCGAGTAAAATCTCTGTCGTCCCCCCACCAACGGTACCCAATCCCAGTAAACCGATTTTATAAGCCACGATGACAAGTTCCGATATGTTTGCCTTGACTATTCTGACAGATTTTAGTAAGAGGAGAATTGCCAATTTAAACTTGTAAATTGAAAATCTAGTATTTTTATATTTATAGCTATTTTTGACTCTAACATTTTACAAGGCGATCGCATTTTTCGAGACAGAAACTTGCCTCTTCGATCGCAATTTGAAGGGCGATCGTCTAGCCTGATTATGTTCGGAGATAATATTCTAATTATAGGCAGATTATGGTTGTATATCGAATGTAAATATGACTGTAGGTTGAGCAACTAAACCGAATTATGTCGGATCTTCATCCTCTAGATATAAAGCAACTGCTTCTTGCAGATTGCTGACAATTTCCTCTTTACTCCTACCCTGAGTGACTACATTAATTTCTGGGCATTCGGCTACATAACCTTGTTGTTCGCCCCGACTGATTTTAGCTGTGATATAATTTCTTAATTCCATAGCTGTAGCAGATGAGTTCAGGAAGGCCGTTCGCCTCGCAGGTGGATATAAATCTGATAACATGAATTTACCGAACGGGATCTTTAGCATCGACCAACCACCCCGGTTGAGGGCTAGGTTTGGCTCTGGGGAACCGGCAGCAGGAACAGACCGATCGGTCCTCACGGTCGGCGGACTCGTCGTCAACCGCTGCTCCCAAAGCCATGATAATATTATAGCAACACATTGTTTTGCAGATAGAGAACCATGACTCCAGAACAAGAACAAAAAATAATTGAGTTACGTGCCAAAAATATGACTCCCAAACTGATTGCGCGGAAATTGGGCTTGAAAGTATCGGAAGTAAGTGCGATACTCAAGGGTCAAGCACAACAGGTAACTCTGGAAAGGGCAGCTAGTGGGGAAATGGACCCAATAGCAAAATGCCTGGTGAACGCTAGCTGCTTCGACAGTTTATTTGGAGACAAACGTCAGCGAGAGGCAGCAGAAGATTCGCAAGTGGGGGGCCTGGGATTAGTTGCAGTTGCACGCACCACAGGGCAAGATAAGTTTATCTAAAGAATGGTTCTCCGATAAATGTCGTGGTTCATGTAGAAGTCCAAAGTGAGTACGAAGTAGACTTTACCAAACGGATACATATTTACAACAGCCTAATAGAGTTGCGCCACGATCTGCCGGCGGCCAGTTTGGTAATATTAGGCGATGACAGACCGACCTGGCGACCCCAAGAATATGTGTCTACAATTTGGGAAAGCAGAACAACCCAGTCCTATCGTGTAGTCAAGCTGCTGGACTACCAAAACCAATGGTCTGTGTTGTCGCATAGCACTAATCCCTTTGCGGTGATGGTAATGGCCCATCTGAAAACAATGGCGACGCGCGAGAATGCCCGGAAACGCTTGGAATGGAAAACCAGGGTAACCAGAGGGCTGTTAGAGGTTGGATATAGCGAACAGGAGATTCGCAACTTGTTGCGGCTAGTATACTGGATGATGCGACTGCCAGAGAATTTAGAACGGGAATTTCAAATTCAACTAGATAAATTCTTGGAGGAGAAAGAGATGCCGTATGTAATGATGCCTTGCGAGCAAGATGCAATGATGAGGGGTATCCTGCAAAAAAGCAGAGAGGCCATAATCGATATCCTCGTTCTGAGGTTTTCTTCTGTGCCCGAGGAAATAGCCGATCGCATCAATAAACTGAAGTCCGAGTCGGTGCTGCGGGATCTTTTGAGGCGAGCGGTGACGCTCGCCTCCCTATCAGACTTCTCTGCCGTTCTCGATCAACTTGCGCCAGCGGAAGATAGTAGTGGTGATCGGTACAACTAACCGCGAGCAGGATGAGGGGCGATCGCCCCTACTGAAAGCAGAGGGCGATCGCCAAAGATTGTTTCTTGTCCGAGAAAGAGATGCCCTATGTAATGCTGCCTGGTGAGGAAAATGCAATGAACAGGGGGTATCCTGCCTCCTAGCTAGCACAAAAGGGGAAACACGGCCAGGCCATTGAACAACATCATCCCGCGATCGCCCCCCTCACCCGAAAGGGCCTCAGCTGATGGTGCGATTAGCCAGTGGAGCAGACGGCGCTACGAACGACGGGAAGCACGAAGCGTGCTTACTACCTCACTCTTGTGGTACAATGGTCGAAAGCAAACGCTTCTTCGCAAGGAGTAGTGTCAGGCACGCTCGCCGGAGGCACTAGATTCCCATGTCAATGCTAGCCTCATGGCTGGTCATCTCGCCTCTTCAGCTTTGCAACCGCTACAACTAACAACTGACCCGTTGAGTTTCTCCATTGCCTCTTACAAGCGGCTGGCTCTCAATGAGCATCTGGCGTTGCACAACTCCGGGATGATTTGTGACCACTTCCAAGAAGCTTATAGCGACCATGCCTCATTTATAATGACTTGTTACAACTGATAACTGACAACTGACAACTGACTAACCAGAGAGCCACCATCATCCCCAAAATGTGCAACGCCCTTTTGGAGGCGTTGCACAATCACGGGATGATGGGCATAGTTGCAGCACTTTTAAACTTAGAGTACAAGCTATTTTCTGTTATGTGCAAAAAAGGGCATCATCCCCAAAATGTGCAACGCCCTTTTGGACTTACAGCATATTGCAGATAAATGAGGTACACTTAATAAAAGTAAATCAATCAGTAAAATGAAAGCTTTACTCAATTGACTTCCGCGAAAAAATAGTTTTGGCTTATGAACAAGGTAACACTTCAGTCAGAAAAGTGTCGGTGTCCCCCGGTCGCTCATCGTATTCGCAGAAAAGGGGGGACACCGCTGATAGATTTGGTGTAGCCAAAAGCTTTGTGCAGAAACTACTCTCCATGAAGAAGACCCAAGGTCATGTCAAGCCTAAACAACAAGGTGGAGCAATGAAGGGTCAGTTGAATGGATTGGGAACTCAATTAGCCGCAATGGTGGAAAAATACCCAGATGCCACTTTATCGGAATACTGTGAGTATTGGGGAACCACCTATAATCAATGGGTAAGTACAAGCACGATATGTCGTGCATTGAAAAAATCAAAATTAACACTAAAAAAAAAGACATTAGGGAAATTGAAAATTGAGCAATTGAAAATTGAGCAATTGAAAATTGAAAATTACTTCATTTTCCATAGCGCTATGCGCACTGCGTATACGCAATTCGTAATTAGCCATTTTCATTCGCAAATACAAATGCCAAAGTGAGATGCTCCCCAAGTGTTCTTTATCAATCACCCTCCTCTCCAGATTTTAATCCTATTGAACACTGGTGGTCACAATTAAAATCTTTTTTACGTCAATTTTATCCCATATCTGCCAAAATGGTTGATGTTCTTATTCGCATTGCACTTAACTTGGTCAATCCTCAGCATTTAAAAAACTGGTTTACAAACTGTTGTTACTGTACCTCATAAACCTGCAATCCGCTGTATTTATTTCCTTGTTTGACTTAGAGCCAACGCAAGATTAAATCCCATCCGAACTACCAGAATCTGCTTATCTTCTGTCCGGAGTATTGCCCTTGGATAGTTTTGGGTGAGAAACTGACTTTACGGCTCATGACAAATACTGAAACCGTCTGAAACATGCACAACGCCAACCACAAGATATGGCTACTATGGAAGTGCATCGCAATGAGCGCGAGGGGAATAAAACCCACAAGATTACCAGCTATTGTACTATTCCGCAGCACCTTGGATTCCGTCAAACCTAACCAATAGCCTCGCAGAATATTAAAGAGGGAATTAAACACTGTAAACGGCACCAGCCAGATTAAGTAAACTCCCATCCCATCGAGAATCTCAAGGTGATCTGTGAGTAAGCCAAACAGTGAATGGGGGAATAAAATAAAAGGGCAAATTGCCCCTAACCCAAGACAAATGCTTGTTGCTCCAGATATCCGCAGTAGCCAAGGAAGTTTTTGGGTTAAGTTTCTACCCTGAAAGTTACCAGCTAGGGTTTCTGTCGCACAGGATAGTCCATCAGTCAGCAGGCTTGCAATTAGCATGACTTGAAATAATAGGGAGTTAATGGCCACAACTTCTGTCCCTAAAGAAGCACTTAAGTCAGTAAAGATAATTAAAGTCAACTGACTTGCCACTATGCGCAAAGTAATATCTCCATTAAGTTGGAGCATGGTTTTAATTTTTTCTCGCTCGAAGGTTTGACTCGCAATAGTCCATAACTGAGGCAATAAACCTGAGAATACAATGTAACCCAGCCCACCCAGAAGCATTAAATATTGGCTAATCGCAGTGGCAGCACCCACACCCGTACTCGCCCAGTGCAAATGAAAGAGAAAAAAATAGTCCAATATAATATTACTGACACAATTGATTGCAAAAAGAATCAAAACCTCAATGCTTTTCCCTCGCCCTAGTAACCATCCGAGCAAGCTAAAGTTTAGCAAAACAGCTGGCGCTCCTAAAATTCTGGCGAAGAAGTAATCGCTCCCGGCCATTTTTACTTCCGAGGTGGTATGAAGCAGCGCAAAGCCTAAATATTGTAGTGGATATTGTAGTAAAATCAGCAGAAAACCCAATATCAGTGCGATCGATGAACTCCGCAATAAAAGTAGCAAAACTTCTGCTCGATCTGCGCGACCCTCAGCCTGTGCTGTAGGTCCAGTCGTTCCCATCCGTAGAAACCCACAAGTTGCATAAATGAAATTCAAAATTACACTGGCAACGGCAACGCCAGCAAGATAACTAATGTCTCTGAGATGTCCCAAAAAAGCAGTGTCTACCAATCCCGCGATCGGCACCGCCATACCGGATAAAATATTTAAAATTGACAGCTTGAAAAAACGGGATAGCGAATTTTCAGGTATATCCTCAGTCATTGAATCTCTCCTAACTTCTAGTTAAAACCATTCCCAATTTTCTATCCAGCTTGACGCTAATAGCCCTAGAGATATTTAATTTGAGTGAGTTGAAAGGAATTTAAGAGTTCTAAAACAAACTCAATGCAATCGAACAATATTTCATGGTGTTTTTCTCCCAAAATAACTAGGTTTCTGTTTTGGGGATAAGCCCAACGTTCCATATGGGCAATACTGAATCCTGCCTGTTTTTGCTCTTCTAACGGTACTTTTCTCAGGGCATCCCATAACACAATACTAGGCTTCTCTAGAGCAGTCGCAATGTGAGATGGTCCGGTATCGAAACCAATATAGATGTCGCTAGCCCAGATCAAAGCGAGCATCTGGCGAACGGTTGTTTTGGGAGCAAACACGGGCAAGGGCTTCCGATGGAATTTGTTATGACCAATCTGGAGGAAACTAACTTGCTGTTTGAGTGTTTCAACCAACAGTAACCATTTATCCAGATACCAGGGAGATTCAGGCAGACTGGAAGATGTGCCATAGGGACATAAACAGATGACAAGACGCTTGAGATCCCTGAGCGATCGCAATCCCCACTGCATTTCCTCAAACGAAAGAAACAGAGAACCGCGCAACTGCCGAGGACGGAGATTGTAGGGAGCGCAGAGATTGATAATTTCATGTCGGGATTGGCAGAAGTTATCGAACTCAGGATTAATGGCGTTCATAATAGCTGGATCTAGCTTATTGGCATCAATAATTTCCTCAACATAAGGATTGTTTTGCCAAATGATAGTATTCCAATCCTCTCCTGGGTCGTCTGGCTCCTTAGGGTTCTTGATAATGTCAGAAGCGCAGAGGATTTTGACCGGACTCCCTTTTTGTAAAGCAAATTCTTCAACCAAGCGAGTGTAACAAACCAAACTGCCGAGAGCCAACCAAACCGGCCTCAATCTGCCTTTTTTGGTCTCGACCTCTATCGACTGCATCGGTTTAATCGCGATTCCTTCGGCTTTGTTGTCGGCCAAGGGTGGCAGGCCGAGCAACTCGGGAATTGTCGAATCGAAGCCGATGGGGTAGGGGGGGACTGGGGAGCATCTCAATTTTGCCACTATATAAATTGTCCCCTTCGTAACGCAGTGCCGATTCTTGGGCGGTTTCAAACTCTATTATCGCCCAAGCGATTCTCCTACGGAGACGCTTTCGCGATCGGCACTGCGTTACAAGGCAAAACTGAGATGCTCCCGGGGACTGCCCCTACAAATACTGGAACTGTTTAAACGGATTTGATATCAAAACTCAAAACTTAAAACTCTACCATTCCAAATTTTAAATTTTAAATTACCTATTTTAAATTATCCATTCCAAATTTTAAATTTTAAATTACCTATTTTCCATTCCCCATACTGGCGATAAGCACGGAAATTCCCGATCGCATCTTGATTTGTTGCCTGAAGCGCAAGCCCACCGAGCGCAATAAATCCTGAAATTGGGGCAGAGTTCGCTCGCAACCGCCGGTTATTACTAGCATATTTAAGTCCAGCAAACCGCAGTCAGGCACGCTAGGTTCCAGGACTCTTTCTAGGATGTAGAGCCGACCCTTTGGGGTCAGGGCTTGTTTGGCTCGTTGCAGAATTATTTTTGCTTGCGGGTCTGACCAGTCGTGCAGTACCCGAGCTAGGATGACAGCATCGGCCAGGGTTGACCAAGATGCAAACAAATCTGCTCCCACAATTTGCACCCGCGTAGCAAGATTTTCTGGGACGCGGACATTGGCGATCGCCTCCGGTCTGTCTAGCAAAATTCCAGTCGAGCGAGGCGAGGCTTGCAAAACCATCCAGAGCAATTCTCCCGTACCGCCTCCGGCATCCAGGACTGTTGCGCGATCGGACCGCGGACGGTCCGAAAAATCGGAAAAGTCGATTGCTTCCGTAATAGCAGAGTAATCGTGGTGGGCATAAGTTAATAGAGCTTGGTGATAGGTTTTTAATTTCTCTGGCTCTTGCCCGTACCAATCAAAGAACGGCAGGCCAAACTGGGTATCGAATGCGGGTTTGCCCTCGCGCAGAGCAGCCGCTAAGCTCGCCCACGCTGCATAATGTTCGCTCCCCCAAAGCACTGCTGCAGATGCCATTGATAAGGGATGATTTGTCGCTAGCAAGGCACCGCGATCGCTCGTTTGCCAGAAATTCGCGCCCCTTGGAGAAACCCTGGGAAAAACCAAGCCCAATTCGTGGAGCGCTCGCAGCAGTCGCTCCCCCATCCCCGAAGCAAGTCCCAGTTTTTGTTCCATTGCCGAGCTAGTAGCTGGGAGAGCATCGAATACGCCCAATTTTACCGCAGCAAAAATTGTCTGCGATCGCCAATATCCCACCATATCTGCCGATAGCTCTTGGAGCGCGTCTCCTTCTGGCGAAGTAATTTCTAGCGAGGGTGGCGAGGGTGGCGAGGTAATTTCTGGCGAGGTAATTTCTGGCGAGGGTGGCGAAGTAATTTCTGGCGAGCGTGGCGAGGGTGGCGAGGTAATTTCTGGCGAGCGCAGTTGCACTATTGTTTTTCCCGCCTCATCGATAACCAGCAATGCTCCGTCAAAGTCTTCTACGCGAGCCTGCCCGTTATAGAACGGTTCTACGGCGGCAAACCGTCGTCCATAAGCGGATTCTCCTTGGAGATTGATATGATGCCAGCCGCGATCGTCGCGAGCCCGTGCAAATCCTTTATGAAATACATCCAAATCCCGGAAGCATCGCTGATGTTGCGGCCGACCGTCTAAAGTAATATGCGCGTGCAGCCCATCTTCTCGTTGAACGACTGCTATTCCTTCTCGGTAATCTCCTACATATCGATAGCCAATATTTCCAGATTCGTAAGCCTTAGTGCCATCGGGTCGGATGTGGAAATATTGGCCGTCCCAGGTGCGAACTGCAGAGCGTCCTTCCTGAAAATTGCCGCACCAATCATAGCGATCTGGGTAGAGGGGTTGGCCATTTTCTAGAATGTGAAACCAACCTCCAAGCGAACAAACGGCGGCACGTCTTTCGTAAAATCCAAAAGTCCTGAGATAGTGGTTTGAATAAGCGGGAGACCCATCCGCTAAAATATGATAGGCTCCCGACGAGTCTCTAACTGGCGCTAGACCCGGAGCGTGAAACTTGAGAACTTCTTCAAAGCGAGCCGAGTAAGCAGGGCGACCTTGGAAAAGGTGATGCGATCGCTCTGGTGATATTGTGAATTCTTGCCAGGGTTGTTTCATTTTGGGGAATTGGTAATTGGGCATTGGGCATTTGGAATGGGGAATTGGGCATTGGGCATGGGAAATTCCCTATTCCCTATTCCCCATTCCGCATATTACAACCTTGACACAGAGAGTGATTTTGATAGGTCGAGCAAAGCTGTTGGTATGCTTGGCTCTGCCAGATTTGCCAAATACTCTGGGAGTTGAGGTTGCCAAATTCCCCCAGAGTGCGGCGCAGGGCATCTGGGGCGCAGCAGGGGTTGAATCGTCCTTCGGCGCTAACCCAAGCTTCCCGACCTAGAAAGGGACAAACCGCATCGGGAGCGATTTCTTGAGGCTCGTTCGGGTCAAGGGCAAAGATGTTTTCTAAAAGTACCCGTTCTCCATTGGGCTTGCGGTATCGTTCGGCGGCTGTTTGGGCAGCAGCAACTGCTTGATTCCAGCGCGCGATCGCCTCCGTACTGCGTCGCATAGATAAGGACTTAATCTCGTCAAAATGCGCCCAGAGGTGGTGTCCTTCACTCGGTCAACCCCCAAGGAAGCCGCCAGCTTGACAATTTCCGCCAGTTCCTCCAGGTTTGTTTCTAGAAAAGTTAGTTGGAAAGTTACCCGACACCAATTGCCCCCAGACTCGGCATGGCGATCGCGCACGGTAATAAACTCTTTGACATTCTCTAGCACCCGCTCCCATCGCGTCCCCAGTATAATCGATTCTTGAGTTTCTTTACTCGCTCCGTTCCAAGATATTTTCACGTCCGAGGTCACGGGCACAATTTTTTCCGCCCACGCTTTGGCTCCGCGTCTGGGAAAAGTGCCATTGGTAGTTAGGTTTAGCTTCACCCCGTATTTTTGGCACAGGTCGAGAATCTCCTCAAAATGCTGGTACAGCAGCGGTTCTCCCATTGTCGAAGGGATAATTTCTCGCAACGGCGTTCCCGCCGACTCCGCCATAATTTTGCGGATTAGCTCGATATCCATGCGCCGGCGAGGTTTCCCAGCCGCTCGCCGCTGTTGCTGTAACGAGCTGTAGGGGGAATGTTCCTCGCACATAATGCAGTGCAAGTTACAGTCATCGGGATTCGTATCGAACGTAATCCGCCACGGCCCGGGTTTGTTGGCTGTTCCTGTAAGGGTTGTATTTTTGTCAGTTATGCCCAATCCGGTTTCATAAGAACCTAATTTTTCTAGTTCGCCCAAGCGGGCGCACTCTACCGCAACGGGCAAGGCGTTTCCGCCAATAGGGTGACGGCTTACCCGCGTATCCACCGGATTTGATATCGCTCGGGCATCAATCGCTCGGCCATAGAGTTGCTCGATTTCTAGAACGCGATCGCTAATACTGGGAACGTTCCCATCCGCAGACTGTAAATAACCGCGCATTCCCAGTTTCCGAGCCAATTGAGGATCGTCTGCCAAGCGCTGCATTTGCGCGGCTAAAGATAACGGGTCGCGGTGGTTAAAGAGCAGCCCATTAATAGAGTCCCGGACGTATTCTGCCATGCCCCCATAATTGGCGGCGATAACTGGCACGCGGACTTGCAAGGCTTCGTGAATAACCAAAGGCGAGTTTTCCCCCCAGATAGACGGCACGACAATAGCGTCGCATTTGTTAAAAACTGCAGGGACAATATCTGAGTTTTGGTATTCTCCCATCCATTCGATGCGCTTTTGTACCTCGAAAGGCAGCTCTTTCTCTAGAGCCATAAGTGCTTTGGTTTCCATCCGGTGCCGCCCCCAAATTCTCAGGCGAGGATTGCCCCCGAGCTGTCCGAAAGCTTGGATTAAATGGTGTACGCCTTTGGCGGGGATGTGAGTGCCGATATAACCAAAGGTGAAAGGTTCCCCAGCCAGCCGGCGACGATTTGCTAGGCGATCGCGGTCAAAGCCATAGTCCAAATAAACCAGTTTTTCCGGTTCCAGACCAAATTCCGAGCGGAATCTTTCTAAAAGATATCGGGAAGGAGCAATAAATAAACTTACTGCCTCGCAGATTTCGCGTATATGCGCCATGCGCCGGCTTACCCAGTCCGTCCAGTAGGCGATATCGGTTTCTGCTTCCGCCGGAGCGCCGCTAAAATACCTGCAGTAGCATCGTTCGGCGCATTTTCGGTCTGCTTGGCCGTCGCAAAGCGCCCAAACGTCCCTTGGTTTTTCTGGAGAGAGTTGAATAAATTGACCCCGAGGACACATCAGCCAAAAGTCATGCAACGTGAAAACCATTGGCACTTGGCGCTGCTTGGCTTCTAGCACTATTGAAGTGGAAAGGTGATTGAGGTGATGGATATGGACGATATCCGGTTGGATGCGATCGAGCAGCGCCCCAAAGTAGCGATCTACATTCTGGGTCGCGGTAGCGATCGCGCCCTCTCGCTAAGTTAATCGAGTAGAGTTTTACCCGCTCGTCCCTTGAATCGGTCTTTTCACAGGTCGTATAGTCTGGGAGAAACGTATTTTCTTGTCGAGTCAGTACGTCAACTTCGTGTCTATCGGCCAAGGCCCGCGCCAATCCTTGGACTGAGACTTCCGAGCCCGCGTTGTAGTCGGGGGGATATCCGTGGATGACCAGTAGGATTTTCATCTGAAATCTCTCTTGCTTCGCCATTGTCTGCCAATTATATAGCAGGGAACGGGGAACAGGGAACGGGAAACAAGAAAAGTCCGTTCTTGTCTGGGGCAAGACAATTATTCGCGAGTCCGCGCCCTACCTGGCAACTGCTATATCAAATCCGGTTAAATACTTAGACAAAAGATTTGGAACCTCCCGTAGGACAGGCTTCCGAGAAGTCCCAACAAGCGTATACGGACAGGCGTCCCGCCTGTCCTACGGGAAGCTCGATTCGTATTAACGTGAGTTCGACGAAACTAGAAAATGGCAGGAGGTAGTGCTGGTAAGCCTTTGACCTCCAGAACGAGGCGAGGTTTTTTATCGGCGTCGGTGTAGGCCACCAAGCCAGCCAGCAGGTTGACCAAGAAGTTGAAGACACTCCGGTGGCGAGAATGCTCGATTTGACAGATGTTCTTGAGTTGGTCGTTGACCGATTCAATGACGGCCCGCTTCCGGAGCTGGATTTTATCGCTCGTTTTCATCAAGCGATTTTTCATATTTCGCTTCGATTTAGCAATTTGAGACCTTGTTCGTATAATTTCTCGAATAGGTCTCTCAAGACATATCCCCGGTCTCCAAACAGTTTTCCAAACAAGTCTTGAGCCATCTCTGGTACAGGTTTACGGTCGTCAGTGTTGGCTGGCGTGAGCTTGAAGGCTAGTAACTCTCCGCGCTCGTTGATAATCAAATGCAATTTAAATCCGAAATGCCAGCCAGTTGAGCTTTTCCCCCAGTGGACTAGCCCTTTGAACACCTTATGGTTATGAGCACGACGAGGGTGACAAACTTCTATGGGTGTAGAATCAACAAAGGAAATGCCTGTAACTTCTCCTTTTCGAGTATGAAGAAAACAACTTCATAGCATTAGACACCACGGCATCAATTCCACAAAGCGATTATAGCTGACCAAGACAGGGTGTAAAACTCTTTGAACGTACGGAAGCCCGAGCCATGAAAAGCGATGGCAATCGTCATAATTTCTGAGAGGCTCATGCGCGAACGACAGCATCGTTCCCCAGGCATGGAGGGCAGTTGCGGTTGTTCTTCCCAGTGGCGCACCGTTCCGGAAAAATCGAACATTTGGCAGAAGTCGTCTAGTTCACAGAAGATGCGGGTGACATCCAGGCGCGATACAATTTGACTCATGGTGGGTTCAGACTGGGGTGGAATGGTTCAAACCCAGTCTCCGCCTTTTTTTTTTGTCCAGTCCGTCGAACTCACGTTCGTATTATGGGCGATTATAGCAGAGAACAGGGAACAGGGAACGGGGAACAAGAAAAGCCCGTTGTTGTCTGGGGCAAGACAATTATTCGCGAGTCCGCGCCCTACCTGGCAACTGCTATAAACGGATTTGATATTACTCCGCGTCAGGAATCGCATCGGGTAATTCATATTCCAAATATCGCAAACGGGGAAAAAAGTAAGCTACGGATGTCATTAAAATAGTCAAGGCTCCCATGCAAATGAAGAGTAAGCCGATGCCACGACCGGGGCCAGTACCGATCGCCCAACCAATACTTCTCGCAACAATACTATCTTGATTCATTAATGGTTCAAAGATGCGATCGGCTAGAGGGCCCGCCGCAAGATAAGAGAGAGGAAGCGTCGCCAAAACCACCGATTTGCGAAAGGCAAAAACGCGCCCTTGGACTTCCGGTGCGACCTTGCGCTGGTAGATGGCTTGAATGCTACCGTTAACGACGGGAACGGCCAAGAGCAAAGAAAAATTGGCAACAGCCAGTAGGATCGCACTCGGGCGAAGACCTGTAACCAGAACCTACAGACCAATGGGGGTGAGGGTTAAGCCGGGGAACTCCCCATAAGTGGGGGCCAGTTCTAGAGCAAACATCACTTGAAATAGGGGACTGTAACTGGGGGAACGTTCCGGTTGCACAGCCTCTACTACTTTGTCAAAGGGAATATCCTGATGGCTGTAAGCATCCAGAGCCACCTGCCGCACCCGAGCGAGCAAATCTTGGAAACTGGCATTGCCTTCGATAGAGTTCGCAGCACCAAAGTATTTACAAAGAAGCCGATGAGGGATTCGGTCTGATGATTGCGGTTGGCAACGGGAATGCCGATAGGGATATCATCCTGAGAACTGTAGCGCGATAGCAGGACCGCAAAAGCCCCTAGCAAAGTCATAAACAAAGTGCTTTGGTTGGCCTGGGCCAAGGTTCGCAACTCTTGGGAGAGCGAGGCATCCAGTTGAAAAGGAACCCGTCCCCCTCGAAAGGTCTGTACTGCCGGACGGGGGCGATCGGTGGGTAAGTTGATGGGGGAGGAAATATCTGCAAGCTGCTGTTTCCAATAGTTGAGTTGAGTTTCGAGAAGGGATCCTGTTAGCCACTGACGCTGCCACACCGCATAATCGGGGTACTGAATCGGCAGGTCTGGAAGGGGAGAAGGTTGCTCGTTCGCAAAGGCAGCATAGAGAGTCGAGAGTTCCTGGAACAGCAGTTCCATTGACCAGCCATCCGAAACAATGTGGTGCAGGGTGAGGAAAAAGGCGTAGTTTTCTGGAGACCATTGCCAGAGGGAAACTCGCATGGGCTCGTCTCGTTCGAGGTCAAAGGGAGTTTGGGCTTCCGCCGTAGCTCGTTCTTGGAGAAACCGCTGGCGTTCTAATGGGCTATTTTCTATAGTTTGCAGGTTTAATTGAAATTTCTTTACCGGAGCGATCTCTTGGTGAGGAATGCCGTTAACTATTTGAATGCGAGTTCGCAGAATAGCATGACGGCAAATAATTTCTTGCAGTCCTCGCTCCAGGGCTGCTACATCCAGAAGCCCGGTAATTTCTAGGGCAACGGTAACATTATAGGTGGCGTTGGGCGCTTCTTCGAGCCGATTGAGAAACCAAAGGCGAGTTTGGGCAAAGGAGAGGGGAAGGGGTTGCCCTACCGTTCCGGAAAAATCGGAGGCTGCCGGAATAATATCCGCTTTGGTCGTTTGTTCGCTATTGGCAATCAGAGCAGCAAAATCAGCTACTGTGGGAGATTCAAATAGGCTTCTGACGGGTAAGTCAACGGCAAATTTTTCTCGCAGTCGAGAGATTACTTTAATTACCAGCAGCGAATGACCTCCCAAAGCAAAAAAGTTATCGTGAATTCCGACTCGCTCTCGCGCCAAAACTTCGGTTATAATCTTGGCAATAACGGTTTCGGTGGGGGTGCGGGGGGGAACCAACTCGGTTTCCCGCTCTGCTTCGACATCGGGAAGGGGTAAAGCGCGGCGATCGATTTTGCCATTGGCAGTGAGGGAAAACTCGTCGAGCCAAACGATAGTATTTGGTCGCAGATAATCTGGGAGTTTTTGTTGCAGAAATTGGTTTAATTCTCCATATTCCCCATTTTCCATTCCCGTCGCATAAGCCACTAACGATTTATCTCCGAGACTATTTTCATGCACTATAACGAGTGCTTGCTTCACACCGGGATGTTGGCTCAGGACTGCTTCAATTTCCCCAGGCTCGATGCGAAAGCCTCTGATTTTAACTTGGCGATCGCTCCGTCCTAAAAACTCAATATTGCCATCGGGTAAATAGCGAACTAAGTCTCCGGTTTTGTAGAGGCGATCGCCCTCAACGAAAGGACTGGGTATAAACCGTTACCCATTCAATTTGGGACGATTGAGATAGCCTCTGGCCACGCCATCGCCCCCGACGTAGAGTTCTCCTGCCACGCCAATAGGAACCGGCTGCTGTTGGGAGTCTAAAATGTAGGCTCGGGTATTGGCAATGGGGCGACCGATGGGAATTGATTCTTTAATTCTCCCAGACCCAAAAAAAGAAGCATCAATTGGGTAACAACAGGTAAAAGTTGTATTTTCCGTCGGACCGTAACCATTTATAAGCTGACAGCGAGGTAACCCTTGGCGGCACGTCTCTACATGAGTTACCGACAACACATCTCCCCCTGCCATCAACAAACGCAAAGATTGCAAATCCTCCAACCCTTCATCGATCATTAAATGAAACAATCCGGCAGTCAGCCACAGAATCGTCACCTGATGTTGCCGCAGAATTTCCCCCAAAGCAGTTAACGACGGTTGCCGTTCGGGGCAGAGAACTAAACGGGCACCATTGAGCAAACTGCCCCAAATTTCCAAGGTCGCTGCATCAAAAGAAACCGATGCTAGCTGGAGAAAAACATCATCGGGTTTGAATGAAGCATAATTGGTATTCTTGACGAGCCGCACGATATTCCGGTGAGCGACCGTAACTCCTTTCGATCGTCCGGTGGAGCCAGAAGTGTACATGACATACGCTAGAGAAGTTGCGGTAGTTGACGCGATCGCATTTTCTGTCGAGTAGCTGGCTATTTTCCCTTCAGCGGCATCTAAATCGATACAACTGGCAACCCCTGGGAAAAACTTGCTTTTATCCTTCTCAGTCAATATCGTTTCTAGCTGGGCATCTTCAACCATGAGAGCCAAACGATCGCTTGGATAAGTCGGATCTAGAGGCAGGTGTGATCCACCAGCTTTGAGAATTGCTAAAAGGGCGATGATTAGGTTGGGCGATCGCTCCAGACAAACTCCCACCAAACTCTCTACCCCAACCCCCACAGCTTGCAAGTAACGAGCGAGTCGATTGGCTTGTTCGTTCAACTCTGAATATGTCAGGGTTTGCTCTCCAAATACGAGGGCGATCGCATCGGGAGTATTTTCGACTTGAGTTTCAAAAAGATGGTGAACGCAGGCATGGCGCGGGTAATCCGTTTCCGTTTGATTCCACTCAATCAATAATTGCTCTCGCTCCCATGGGCTCAAAAGAGGGAATTGAGCGATCGCCATTTCCGGATTTTCCGCGATCGCCCCCACCAGTCTCAGGAAGTGACCCGCCATCCGCTCCATGGTTGCCGCCGCAAACAAGTTAGCATTGTATTCTAAAGTCCCGACGAGACCCTCGTTATTTTCTCTGAGAGATAAGGTCAGGTCAAAAGTAGCTCCCGCCGTCGGCTTAAGAAAATCGAGCCGCTCCGTTTCCAGCTCTGGGAAGGTCAGAGTCTCCTGGGTGACGTTTTGCAAGAGAAACATCACCTGAAAGACGGGGTTATAGTTCGGGTGACGCTGGATTTGTAGCGCTTCTACCAGGCGATCGAAAGGAACGTCGGCATGGGCATGGGCATCTAAAGCTGTTTGCTGGACGCGATCGAGGAGAGTTAAAAAAGTTGGATTATCCGGCAGTTGAATTCGCAACGCCAAGGTACTGACAAAAAAGCCGATGAGTCCTTCGGTAATAGCCGGATTGCGGTTGGCAATCCCGGTGCCGATGACTATATCCTCCTGGTTGCTATAGCGAGAGAGCAAAACTGCCAAAGCCGTTAGGAGGGTAACAAAGAGAGTTGTTTGCGATTGGGAGCGCAGCGTTCGCTGGCTCAATGCCTTCAGCTTTTCGGTGGTTTCGCCATCGATTTTCACGGAGACGATACCGCTTTGAAAGCCTGCGTCGGCATTATTGCTGCGAGGAAAATCCGTCTGCAAATCCAAAAGTGGCGGTGCGCCGGCAAGTTGCGATCGCCAGTAATCCAGTTGCTCTTCCACAACCTCCCCAGCCAAATATTGATGCTGCCAATGGGTATAATCCCCATATTGAACCGGCAGCGGAGGTAAAGGAGAAGCAGAATCTTGACGAAATGCCGTGTAGAGAACTGATAACTCTTTCAAGAAAACCTGTATCGACCAGTCATCGCTGATGATATGGTGCATTGTTATCAACAGGTGATGCTCGCGATCGCTCAAACGAATCAGCACGATTTTTAACAAAGGAGGTCGAGTCAAATCGAAGACCCAACCCTGTACTTCCCTCCTAATTTCTTCGACTTTAGCACTGCGTTCTGTGGCTGGTAAGTCTTGTAAGTCTGAAATCTCCAGTGAAAATGGCACCCCGGGGGCGATCGCCTGGACGGTAACGCCATCAACTACGTCAAAACTCGTTCGCAGAATTTCGTGCCGTTCTATAATAGCTTCAATTGCCCTTTCCAAACAACCGACATCAATTTTTCCCGTCAAACGAAACCCGCGAAAGAGGTTGTAAATGGCCTTGTTGGTTTCTAGGCGATCGAGGAACCAGAGGCGCTGTTGTGCCAGGGAAAGGGGTATTTTAGTTTCCCGAAGAGTTGGCGTCGGGACTAAAGGAGGTAAAGATGTTTCTGTTTTCGCCGACTCTAGGTGTTTGGCAAGTTGGGCGATCGTCGGGGCAGCAAAAATAGTTTTTAGAGAGAGTTCGCTTTTAAATTTCTCGGAAATACGGGCTAAAACTCGGCTGGCATGAAGGGAATTTCCTCCCAAATCAAAAAAGTTATTTTCAACACCGACCGCTTGCAGGTTCAGCACTTCAGACCAAATTTGCACCAATCTTTCTTCCGTAGCATTTCTGGGAGGGACGATATCCAGGTCTGAAGTAGATAAAATCTGGGGTTTGGAAAGCGATCGCCGATCGATTTTACCCGTCGCCGTTAAGGGCAGAAACTCCAACCAAAGGAAGTAAGCCGGGATTGCGTAATCGGGCAACCGAGCAGCCATTGCCTCCTTTAACTCCTTTGCTGTCGGTTTGTTTTCGGAATTAACAGCAGTGAGGTAAGCGACGAGGAGGCGATCGCCCACTACCCCACCCACATCTGCCTGGGCCGCTACAACTGCCTCTCGAACGGACTCTAAGCTCAATAACGCTCCTTCTACTTCACTGGTTTCCACCCGATAGCCTCGGATTTTGACCTGAAAATCTTTACGGCCTAGGTGCAGCAAACAGCCATCCGGTAATAACCGACCCAAATCACCTGTTTTGAAATAGCGGCGATCGCTATCTGAGAGAAACACTTGCTCCGTTAGTTCTGGTTGACACCAGTAACCCAAGGCCACTTGCCGAGAACTAACCACAATTTCTCCAACTTC
The DNA here is from genome assembly GCA_963921275.4 of uncultured Hormoscilla sp. Lineage (GTDB taxonomy): Bacteria > Cyanobacteriota > Cyanobacteriia > Cyanobacteriales > Desertifilaceae > Hormoscilla. The sequence continues at coordinate 3,021,978 of OZ001293.3, forward strand.
TCCGGCGGGAACCTCCTGCCCGGACTCATCCCAAAGCCAAACTTCCGTTCCCTCAACCCCATATCCCGCAGGCACCGTACTCCCCGTCAGCACCGTATGTTTTGTTATCGGAAATTGTCGCACCGGACTAATCTCCGTGCCCCCCAGGTTCACCATTAAGGTACATCCAGAGGAAAAATGTTCCTGGAACAGTTCTGCATCCTGTCGGTAAACTGTTTCACTACCTATTTGGATGAGTCGCAACTTGGGAAAATGCCCTTGTCCCTTTAACGTGGCAGCGAAGTGACGAAACAAGGTGGCCACCGCGAACATCACGGTAATCTCATTATCCTGCAACCACCGACCCAACTGGTGTAAACCAATTTCCTTCACATCTAGGGGCAGTAATGCGGCGCCATTCAACAAGGCGCAGTAAATATCTCGCACTGCACCACCGAAGGCCCCTGAGTACAACAGTGAAAAGCGATCCTGTTCGGTCATCGCCCCGCTGTTGGTATAGTTCCTGTATAGATTTAGGACATACCGATGATTTTGCATCACCCCCTTGGGTCGTCCTGAGGAACCGGAGGTGTAAAGAATATAGGCCAAGTCATCAGGTTCTGATTTAATCTCCAGGTTCTCTTCTGATATTCCTCGTTCTCGGGTATCAAGCCACAAAACATCTCGGCCCGAAACCACCTGCTCGATATCTAAACCCTGTTGCTGGTGACCCCCGCTCAATATCAGTTCTGCTCGTGCATCTTCCAGGATATTCTTGAGGCGAGACCCCGGCCAAGATACATCTAACGGCACGTAAAACTTTCCGGCCTTGAGTACCCCCAACATGGACGCAATCATTTCTGGTCCGGTTTCAAATAGGAGGGCGATCGGCTCTGCCCCAACACCCCGTTTTTCTATAATAGCTCTTGCTATCCGATTGGCCCAACCATTCAATTTCTTATAGGTTATGCAGCTATATTTGGTTTTTATTGCTACGCGATCTCCGTAGCAAATCACCTGCTCTTGAAACCTCTGGGTAATCGATTGGTTAATAATATTCACACCAATGTTTTTAATTTTCGTTGATGCTGAGGCTATCATTCTCTCACCATCTCCTCATCATTATATCTGCAAATAATTAGAGCGTAAAATTAATATATAGACCTTCCCCCTCATGCTCAATACACCGCATTTACTATTTTCCATTTAATAACGCTTCCTCCCGATCCCTAATCCACCTAAATGCAGATCTTACCGGATTTATGACCTTTACCTGGGTTAACCAACCCCCTACTGCATTTATTTTACTTTTCTCTTGCAACCAATCCAGCAGTATAGGCACCTCTGTACAACCGGCGATCGCACAATCTATATCCCCAATCTCTGTTTGTATAGTGCTGTTACATTTATCTCTCAACAAGTTCAATAATTCTTCTCCTTTCCTACAGGCATATTCTTTGTCAAAAGCTTTGACCCCCTGGTAAATTGCACTCATCAGAATTTCTTGCTCTCCCTCTGATAATTCTTTACACTTTATCCCCCGTTTTTCCAGAGGAGCGGAGTACACCCTGCCCATTCTTGTTGCACTGGTTCCTAATAGTAAGGGCTTATTGAGTTTCCTCTTTTCCATCTCCGCCATCACCGCCTCCACCATGGAAATATATTCTAACGAAGAAGCTACCTTTGGATAGCGTTTTTGCAAATCTGCTTTCACCATGGGCAAATAGTAATGAACTGCATTACACATCAATATTATCATAATCTTTGCTGGCTTGCTCTGCAAATATTCTTTTGCCTGGACGATCGCCTCCGATACTCCTTCTACCAGGTATCTCTGGATCGGTAAACCATGAATCATCCGGTTTGGTTCCAGCATCACCGTCATCCGACTGGGTATCGAGCAAGCTTGATAGAGGACAACTTCCCGCCTAGTTCCAAAGTATTCACAGACTAAATCGAAACCTACTGCTCCTGCCAGCGGCCCCATTCCTCCTATGAGAATAATAGGGGGGCCATACGCTGCCGGGGGTTGGAAATACAAAACCTCGACGGGATGGTCTCGATCCTCTGCACATTTTCCCCTCCCAGCTTGGTATTGTGAAGTTGCTCTCAAGCCCTTGATGTAGTCAGCAACAGCAGCACGGACCTGAGATAACTCTGAAAATTTTTTCAAGAAGCTACTTCAGCGAACCGCTGTGAATAAGGAATTTGTTGCTGCTGCATTTTTCTCCTGTTCCATTGCTGCCGTTAGAGACTCCATTACCTTCCCTACCCGATTTAAGTATTCCTCAAATATCTGCCTTACTTGTTGATAATCTATCTGGCTTTCCGTTGCCGCACAATAAGCATTTAGCGCCTTGGCCACTACTAAAAAGTGATCTACTTCCGTTTCCTCCGCCACATGGACATAAATATATTGCAATGCCTTTTCTCGATCTGAACCCGTGAGGTTATAGTGGCGATCGACGTATTCTGAAAAAGCTGAAAGGGCTATACTGTACTCAGCATGGTTGTATATTTCCGAGAACATATTGGTCAACAGTCCGGTCTTAATATCGGACACCACCATCTTCTGATAAATCCATCCTCCAAACTCTCGCGCTTCGGGAATACAGTATTTCTCTAATGACCAAGGGTAATCTCCCAGTAACGCCCTTGCCAAATCATTGAAAAGCTGAGCATGGGTTTCGCCACCATAATCTAACCCTAAATCTTCGTAGCTTGTTTCCGCATTATGGGCACTCGCTAACATCAATTGCCCATGACTCACTGACTCGGGACTGACATTCATCGCCAGCCTCTGTAGCCGACAAGATAATCCATATATCGCTAGCATCTTCAGATGGGTTGCTTTCCAACTATTCAGGAACTGAGCTAATTGTTCTGAAGACCAACTGCATTCCGGCAGTAAACTAAAGCATCTCTCTATTTTATCTATTGAACTTTGCCCTGAGACTATACTCTCCTTCAATGCCTGGCTTAACTTTCGATTCCAAACCAAATCAGCCAGTTCACTTATATACTCATTTATTGTCTTTCTTCCCATCACTACTCTCCTCCTTACTTGTTTTTTTTCTGTACCGTCCCGAAGTAATTTTAGAAGCCAACTCTTTCTTTGTCAAGATTCTCGCTGCTTTTTTTCCTATCTTCGGGGATCTCTCCCTTCTTGCCCCTACTCCTGCCGGCGTACTCCCGGCTAGGGCACTGTCTCCCGGATGAGGGCGAGGGCACCCAAAAGGCAGATATTTCCCTGTTTTGGGGGTCCCTCAGAGTACCATGCGGTCACAGCAGTTCCCCTAGCTCTAGGCCCGATGCAGTGGCCTCGCGACCCTCGATCGGGGGGGCGGCTACGATGTCCTCCAGGCATCGAAGTGCGTCTTCCAGACATCAAGATCCCAGGAGACATCGAGATCCCCCGAGACATCTAGCTGGACCGGGGACATCGAGCGCGCTTTAGACATCGAAGCCAAAGCGATCGCCCCTTAACGATAGATATATTTGATCGTGGAATAACTCAGTCATGCCCCTCTGTGACTGAGTTATTTTCTGGAGTGACTGAGTTATTTCTTGGGGTAATTGTTCAGTTCCTAAAGTAACTATTCAGTTCCTGGAGTAACTGGGTCATGCCACCGAGTACGAGAGTCATGCCCTGGCGGCACAAAGCTTTGCTTTGACTTGAAACAATGTTACCAAGCGCGATCCGAGTCACTCTCAGGCTGGAAAAAGTCTCTCCAAGGCCGGAGTCAAATCCGTTCGCGCAGCGTGGCGCAGCCATGGCCAGAGTGAATATTCAGGCTGGACTGAGTGAGGACAAAACAAAATTCAGCTAGGTCATCACTCACAGATGTTGTGAAGTGGTTATTTTGCTCTAACTGGATGGGTGCGGTCACAAGTAGTTGATAGCCGCATTGATGATGCATGTAATATAGCCCGCGCAGGCGGGCTTTGTTCCTGTAGTCGGGCTATGCACGGGTTCCCCAGAAGGCAGATATTTCCCTGTTTTGGGGGTTTTCTGTTGATTTTTTCAGGTTCCGAAACCCTGGGGTCCCGTCGCTTCTTAGAAGCCCGCAACTTCTTTGTCAAGCTTCTAATTGCTAGATCTTTGTCCTATCTTCGGGGATATCTCCCTTCTTGCCCCTACTCCTGCTGGCGTACTCCCTGCCAGGGCACTGTCTCCGGAAGCCTGGCGATCGCTACTCCCTTCCTGAATATTTCCATTTCTCTACGTTTTGTAAATTCGTAACTTTACTTAACTGGCTCTTCTGGGTTTATAGTGGTAAATGTATTTTCTTATATATTTTTGCGAGATCGAAAAGGCTAAAACCCTTGATTTTGCGTAATCATAAGTTTTGCTTATCACCCAAAACCCAGGAGACCCACTTAACTTAAGTTGCTACCTACAGAACCTCAGCACCCACATTCGCCAAAATTCGCGCCTCTTGCCTTGTAATTTACCTCAAAATGGCATTTTTCTAGATTAATTTGGCAAAAATTGCTGTCTTCCAGGTCAAAAATTTTATCTTGTTGCAACTTGGGTTTACTTATCTTTGGAATTGAACTGCAATCGCCAAAGCCTTCTGGTGGGCAGTGCCCACCCTACAGATTATCATTGATTTTGCAACCACTCGTACCATTCACTCAATCCTTTTCCAGTAATGGCAGAAACTTGGAATATGCGTATGTTATGATTGACTTGGCGGGCGTATTCCAAGCAGCGTTGGACATCGAATTGCACGTAGGGTAGTAAGTCAATTTTGGTGAGAATCATGACGTCGCTGGCCCGGAACATGTGGGGATATTTAATGGGTTTGTCCTCGCTTTCGCGCCTGGGAAGCACGCTTCGTGCTTACGGAGAACGACGGGAAGCACGAAGCGTGCTTGCTGCGAACGCGGACTTGGCAGTAGGGCCAGAAGATCTTAGAATAAATCCCATATGTCCCATCATCTGTCCAGGATCTCTGATGACTTCGACCATTCTGCTTAGCAAATACGACCCCTCTAACACCGAAGCCAAATGGCAACAATATTGGCAAGACTATCAGGTCTTTCAAGCTGACCCCGCAAAAGGCGGCGAACCTTACTGTGTCGTTATCCCGCCCCCTAATGTCACGGGCAGTCTCCATATGGGTCACGCTTTTGAAAGTGCCCTCATCGATACTTTGGTCCGCTACCACCGGATGCGGGGACGCAATACTCTCTGGTTGCCCGGAACTGACCACGCTAGCATCGCGGTCCAAACAATTCTGGAAAGACAATTACAAGCTGAAGGCAAAACTCGCTACGATCTGGGCCGCGATCGCTTTCTGGAACGGGCCTGGCAGTGGAAAGCTGAGTCCGGAGGGACGATCGTCAACCAGCTGCGACGCCTGGGGGTGTCGGTGGATTGGTCTCGGGAACGCTTTACTATGGATGCAGGCTTATCAAAAGCGGTATTAGCAGCATTCGTCCAATTATACGAACAAGGACTGATTTATCGCGGCAACTACATGGTCAACTGGTGCCCAGCTTCCCAGTCGGCGGTGTCTGACCTGGAGGTGGAAAGTAAGGAGGTAAATGGGCATCTGTGGCATTTTCGCTATCCTCTCACAGATGGTAGCGGCTATGTGGAGGTGGCAACCACCCGACCGGAAACTATGTTGGGGGATACGGCGGTGGCAGTTAATCCCCAAGACGAACGCTATCAGCATTTAATCGGCAAAACAGTCACTTTGCCAATTATGAACCGGGAAATTCCGATTATTGGCGATGAATTGGTCGATCGGGAGTTCGGGACGGGTTGCGTGAAGGTGACTCCCGCCCACGATCCGAATGACTTTGATATGGGTCAGCGCCACCAGTTGCCCTTCATCAATATTATGAATAAGGATGGCAGCTTGAATGAAAATGCGGGACAGTTTCAGGGACAAGACCGCTTTGTCGCCCGCAAAAATGTGGTGGAAAAGCTGCGATCCGAAGGTTTCTTGGTCGAGGTTGAAGATTATACCCATACTGTCCCCTATAGCGATCGGGGCAAGGTACCGATCGAACCTCTCCTCTCTACCCAGTGGTTCGTGAAAATTCGCCCGATCGCAGATAAAACTCTGGAATTCTTGGACGCACAAAATTCCCCTCGGTTTGTCCCCGATCGCTGGACGAAGGTCTATCGGGATTGGCTAATAAAATTGAAAGACTGGTGCATCTCCCGCCAACTGTGGTGGGGACATCAAATTCCGGCCTGGTATGCGGTGAGTGAAACTGGGGGCGAAATAACTGATACTACCCCCTTCTTTGTGGCAGGCGATCGGGAAGCAGCGGCAGCAAAAGCGAAAGCAGAGTTTGGCGAAGACGTGCAGTTGAAACAGGATCCAGACGTGTTAGATACCTGGTTTTCTTCGGGACTATGGCCATTTTCGACAATGGGCTGGCCGAAAAAAGACCATCCTGACTTAGACTTTTACTATCCGACGACAACCTTGGTAACGGGTTTTGATATCATCTTCTTCTGGGTAGCCCGGATGACGATGATGGCAGGACATTTTACGGGCCAGATGCCCTTTAAGGATGTCTATATTCACGGGTTGGTCAGGGATGAGAACAACAAAAAAATGTCCAAGTCAGCGGGGAACGGTATAGATCCGCTGCTGCTGATTGAGAAATACGGTACAGATGCCCTGCATTACACTTTGATTAAGGAAGTGGCAGGTGCAGGTCAAGATATCCGCTTGGAATATAACCGCAAGACTGATGAGTCAGCATCTGTGGAAGCATCCCGCAATTTTGCCAATAAGTTGTGGAATGCGGCCCGGTTTGTGATGATGAACCTGGATGGGAAAACTCCAGAAACATTGGGTTCTCGTAAAATGGAGGCCCTAGAACTTTGCGATCGCTGGATTTTGTCTCGGTTCAATCAAGTGGTGCAGCAGACGGGGGACTACATAGATAACTATGGTTTGGGAGAAGCGGCGAAGGGACTCTATGAGTTCATCTGGGGGGACTTCTGCGATTGGTACATTGAATTGGTAAAATCGCGGCTGCGTCAAGATGGGGAACCAAGTTCCCGGGTGGTGGCCCAGCAAACTTTGGCCTGCGTATTAGAAGGGATCCTGAAACTGCTGCATCCCTTTATGCCCCATATTACCGAGGAAATTTGGCAGACTCTCACTCAAGCAGAGGCAGGGAAAAGTTTGGCGATCGCACTTTATCCCCAGGCCCAGACAAGTATAATAGATGGCTTGCTGGAAGAAGATTTCGATCTGATAATTGACACGATCCGCACGATCCGGAATTTGCGGGCGGAGGCGGATGTTAAACCCGGAGTGCAGGTGGACGTTATCTTGCAGAGTGAAAGCGTCAGGGAACGAAAAATACTGGAGGCCGGGGAAACTTATCTGCGAGAGATTGGTAAGGTGGAGAAATTAACCATTACCGAGACTGTGGCGGAAGTTGGGCAGATTATAGCAGGGGTGACGGGGACAGTGCAAGTGCTAATTCCCTTGGCAGGTGTAGTGGATGTGGAGGCCCTGCGTGCTAAGTTACAGAAGGATTTGGCTAAGATAGAAGCAGAAATCAAATCTCTGTCTGGCCGTCTGAATAATCCGGGTTTTGTTAACAAAGCCCCAGCAGAAGTGGTAGAAGGGGCTCGGATGAGTCTGGCAGAGTCGGAAAAACAAGCCGAAATTTTGCGCGATCGCCTGAGTCATCTGTGAAGCCCCCCAGCCTAAAGACTGGGGCTACACTTCCCTTCGCCCGCCTGCGGGGGCTAGATGACAAGCATTTCGTTGTTCTCTAGACAGACAATGAACGAAGGGACAAAAGAGACGGAAATCCTATATCTAGCCCAACTCCAAAAGCAGTCTGGCCAAGCTGGACTGCGGTTGCTAGCAGCTTATTCCCATAAGTTAATCGCGGTTGTTCTCCCCCTCGCAATGACAAATAAAATCCTTCTTATAGTGAGATGCGCCCGATCGCTACGGGTGCATCCCGTTTTTGCTTCGCTATTACTATATCCGTCATCTCCGTCATTTTTGTCATCTACACGCTACGCTAAAAATGAGATGTACCGGCACCGGTTTAGTTGAGGCACGAAACCCAACCTACGAACTTACTTGACCTTGTTTCTGGCGCTGGCGCAAAAAATCAGCAAACTCTTCAAGTTGTCCCAGACGTTCTTCTGAAAGTTCATCTAAAATAGCTGCTAGTCTGGCCCGAACCCCAACAGTTTCACTAGCTGGTTTAACCAGGGATATTGGTCAGGATAAACAGTTTCAATGCCTATATTTTCTACAAAAGAGTCTGGATCGTCTCTATGACTCTCAATGAAATTTCCTTGCTGATCGTATTTTACCCAGTTGCCAAACATTTCTAGGCGTTGCACAATCACGGGATGATGGGTCTCTTTGCATAAGTCTTAAACGTATACTATAAGCCACTTTTAGTTATGTGCAAACAATGGCATCATCCCCAAAATGTGCAACGCCCATTTCCAATTCGTAAGCTTCACCATTCTTATAAACTTCGACGCTCGTTCCTATCGTTCCTGAACTAGCTATCCCACCTTCAGTTAATTCTATATCTTGGGTTAATTTAACAGTAGCAAAGAGGTGAAATTAATTCATTGTCAAACCTCCTATCCTTCTGTGCTAAGAAATAGAGTTTCTGCGAGAAACCTGGTCTCTGGGTTTTGTAACCTATGTACTCGCCTTGTCCTCGATATCGCCAGATAGCCTTTCACAAAAACTCCAGTACCCTTTGGAGATAAATATCAGCCGACTCCAACATCGGAAAATGAGCCGTATTGGGAATCATCGCAAATTCTACTAAATCATTCAACTCAGCCGCCTTTTTCCCCATCATAGCTGGAATAATCTTATCGTACTCACCAGCAATCAACAGACAGGGCACAGATAAATTAGCAAATTCCCCTGGCATAATTTCCGCTGCATGCTTACTTATAGAAGTATATATCGTACCCAATGCTGCGTCGTAATCTGCCAACAGAAAATCTTCCAAAAAAGCCCGACTTTGGGCAGTGGGAATGGTACGATACAGAAATCTGGCCATAAACATCTTATCCATCAGGGGAATCTGCGTCAGCCACTTGGGGCGAAACTTCACTACATACCCGCCAAAGCGATGAAAAGCCGTAAATGACTTTTCGTCGTATTCAAAAATCCCACTACAGGTAAAAATAGCCTTTTCTACCAATTCCGGGTAGCGATTGATAAACAGCACCGCCACTGACGCCCCCATGGAATGGGCATTAATATACACCCGTTCCAGCTGCAAAGCATCTAGCAATGCTGCTAAATCTTCTGCATATTCTTCCATTTCGTAGCCAATTTCCACCGGTTGTTCCGGCAGTCGGCTTCTGCCAAACCCCCGCATATCATATAGCAGACAATCAAATTTATCCCCGATCGCGCAGCGTGCGCGCAGCGCAATCGCCCTTGCCGTCGATTCCCAGTACCGGTCCGAACCCGCCCAGCCGTGGACAAACACCATCACCGGCTTACTTGACGCCGCCGAATCCCCTTTCACCCATTCATAATAATGTTCTACGCCACGAACCTTTATCTTTACCATCATCCTATAAAACAATCGAGGGTGAAATCCTGTAGACTTCACCCTTCACTATATCCTCTATCCCGGACAAAGTTAAGCAGAAGCTGGCTTCGGCAGAGAAGAAGGATGTAACAGCAACTCAGCAGTCGATCGCTTCTCAACCATTTCCTTAGTGATGGCGCAGCGAGTCACATCCTTGCGGGATGGCAACTCGTACATCACCTCCAGCATCAGTTCTTCCACGATACTCCGCAGGGCCCTCGCTCCCGTCTTGCGCCGGTATGCTTCTTTGGCGATCGCCTTTATCGCCTCCGGTCGGAACTCCAGCTGAACATTATCCATCCAGAGCAGTTTCTGGTATTGTTTAACCAGAGCATTTTTCGGTTCCGTCAAGATTGCCATCAGGGCCTCTTCATCCAGAGGTTCCACAACTGCCGCCACTGGTATTCTGCCAATGAACTCTGGAATCATGCCAAACTTCACCAGATCGTCTGGTTCCATATGTTTCAGTACCTCAGCTGTCCGTTGTTCCTTTCGAGGCGTATTTTCTCCAGGCTGAATAAACCCGATCGACTTTTTCCCCGTCCGTTGGGAGACCACCTTATCCAGGCCCACAAACGCACCGCCACAAATAAACAGGACATTACCCGTATCGATCTGAATGCAATCTTGGTAGGGATGCTTCCGTCCCCCTTGGGGAGGCACATTTGCTACAGTTCCCTCCAACATTTTCAGCAAAGCTTGCTGAACACCTTCACCCGATACATCCCTCGTGATTGAGGGATTTTCGCTCTTACGGGCAATCTTGTCAATTTCATCTATATAAATGATTCCCCGCTGAGCTTCTTCTACATCAAACTCTGCCACTTGCAGGAGACGCAGCAAGATATTTTCCACATCCTCACCGACATACCCCGCTTCCGTCAGTGTCGTCGCATCTGCCACTGCGAAGGGTACATCCAGCATTTTTGCCAGAGTTTGAGCCAACAGCGTTTTTCCACAGCCCGTCGGCCCGATCAGCAGGATATTCGACTTTTGCAATTCTACAGCATCATCCTTATTAGAACCTTTGCCGTCGTTTTTCGCCTGGATAAAGCTGAGACGCTTGTAATGGTTATATACCGCCACCGAGAGTACCTTTTTCGCCTCCTCTTGACCTATTACATGGTCGTCGAGGTACTTTTTAATCTCTTTCGGCTTAGGAATTTGATGCAACGATACATTTGCTGTACTTTTCCGCCGCTTTGGCGCCGGTTTTTCTCGCCGCTGTCCTGCTGTCGAACTTGAATCAAACAGTTCCTCGTCTAAAATCTCGTTACACAGTTCCACGCACTCATCGCAAATATATACTCCCGGCCCAGCTATCAATTTGCGCACTTGCTCCTGAGACTTTCCACAAAAGGAACATTTTAGATGGGAATCATACTTTGACATACTCTGCCTCTCATTTCACTACTGCGATCGGTTTGACCTTGGTGGGGCTGGAGATTACGCGATCTATGATACCATAATTTTTGGCTTCCTCTGCCGACATAAAGAAGTCGCGTTCCGTATCTGCTGCTATTTTTTCCAGGGGTTGACCCGTGTGTTCCGCTAGCAATTCATTCAGAGTTTGCTTATGATAGAGAATTTCTCGGGCTTGAATTTCTATGTCAACCGCTTGTCCTTGAGCCCCACCTAATGGCTGGTGAATCATGATCCGGGAATTCGGCAAAGACATGCGCTTGCCTGGGCCCCCCGCCGTCAGCAGAAAGGCGCCCATACTCGCAGCTAAACCATAACATATGGTCACCACATCTGGGCGAATTTGTTGCATCGTGTCATATATTGCCATCCCAGCCGTCACCGACCCTCCCGGGGAGTTGATGTATAGCTGGATGTCTTTTTCTGGGTCTTCTGCTTCCAGGAACAGCAATTGGGCCACTAGCGAGTCGGCTACATTATCGTTCACCTGCGTTCCCAAAAAGACAATCCGCTCGCGCAATAGCCGCGAGTAGATATCAAAGGCCCTTTCTCCTCTACCGGACTGTTCGACTACCATCGGGATGACACCCAAGGTCTTCACAGAGTAGGCATCAAAGCTGCTCTTGCTTTCGGGCGAGTAATTTTTGGTTTGAGATACAAGCATAAAGCCGTCAGTTGTCAGTTATCAGTTGTCAGTTGTCAGTTGTCAGTTGCCTAGTCTGTCTTTGCCTGTTCTGGTCAGCTAATACCATTCTCTCTGTAGACCATTATGACCTAATCTACTGGAGTTGGGGGGGAAATCTTACTCTTGGGACTCGAATGGGCCGATCTACTCGATAGGTGCTTCGGGCCCTGTTTGAGGGATTTCCTCTGCTGGTGCTGGATCTACTAGTGCTGTCTCCTCGCGAACCCCTACGGTCCGCGGACGGCCCGAAAAATCGGACTCCGACTGGCCGATCGCCTCTTGGGAGTCTGGATCTGCTGGTGGTTGTAGGGTTCCTTCTGGGACCAGTTCTATCGTGCTATGTTCTTCTACCCAACCGAGGACTTTTTCTCGCACCAGGTCTATTCCGACCGCCTCTCTTAGTTTTTCTTGGTCAAATATCTCCTTCTCCTGATGGGAGTATTGAGCCAATATCTCTGTCATTTTCGCCTCTATGGCTTCTGGGGAGACAAAAATGGATTCCCGTTTGGCTATTTCTGTTACTGCTAGGTTGCGTTTAATCCGTTCGATCGCCTCTGGCTGTGAGTTCTGGCGCATGGAAGCGACCATTTCTTTTGTCAAGATCTTTTGCAAGTCCACCCCTTGCCTAGCCAGATCGTATACTGTCTGAGTCACCATTTCGTCAATCTCAGAGGATATCGTACTTGCAGGAATTTCCACTTCCAGCTGCTCTACCAGCGCCTCCATGAGAGCTTGGGACTTATTAGCTGCTGTTTGACGTTCGGCCCGCTCTTTATATTTGCTTTCCAGATCGGCTCGCAATTCGGCTAGGGTTTCAAACTCACTAACTTCTGCGGCGAGTTCATCGTCTAATTCTGGCAACTCTTGTTCTTTAATCTCCTTGAGGGTAATGCTGAACACCGCTGGAATACCCCTCAAGTCCTTTTGGGGATAGTCTTCTGGGAACTGGAGCGGTACTTCTTTAGTTTCCCCCAGCTGCATCCCGACAATGCCCTCCACAAATCCAGGGATAAACCCTTCCGTTTTCAGTTCCAGTTCAAACTCGGAGGCTTTGGCTCCGGGAATCTCTGTTTCCCCTTCTTGCCCTTCTTGCCCTTCAAAAGACGATGTCCTCGCCATCCGCCCGGCAAAATCGATCACCGTTATGTCACCCATCTGGGCTGGACGGTCTTCTACTGGTATCAGAGTCGCTTGCTTGTGACGTTGCTCTTCCAATATTTCATCTACTGTGACGGGGTCGTACTTTACTTCCTCTACTTTTATGGTTAAGCCTGTGTACTGTTCGATTTGAATTTCTGGCGGTATGTCAACCGCCACATTGAATGTCAGCGGTTGTCCTGGCTGATACTGGCTGACTAATGCCTCGAACTCTGATACCAACTGGGGTTTGTCCAAAGCCTCTATCTTCTCTTGGGCGATCGCCTCTGATGCCACTTCTTCGATCAGCTTTTCTAGGGCCACTGCTTTCAGATTCTGGGAGCCCAACCGCTGGATCAACACTTGACGCGGCACTTTTCCTTTCCGAAACCCAGGAATGTTTACCTTCCGCCTGTACTCTGCCAGCACCTGCTCGTAAGCCTGCTTGGACCTTTCCGGTGTTATTTCTATTTCCAGACCCATCTGGCTGTTTGGACGCTTTTCCTGGGTTACTTTCATTTGTTCTTGACCAATATTTCCTACTTGTTCGCAGTCGGCCCGATCGCCCTAGCCTACCAGCAGCGCCATAGACGCCTGCCGGTTGTGGCGCTGCTGCATGCAGTTGCCGATCGACATTGCTTTCCTATCATACAGTTCCTGTCCGTGATTGGGGCGGATACATCAGCCCGATAACTTTCAAGACCCTAAAACCCAGGCTGCCAGGCTAACTCAGGCCCTTTGCGCCATCGGAGCGATCCCAGTCAGGTGTTAACTTGCTATTAGTTAGATTAAGATAGATTACATCCGAGACCTGCTAGAATCGGAAAGCTTATAGTTCGTTCATATTTTCTATTTTCGCCTTGTGCTCAAACTTAATACTTGTCTGTAGAAGGAGGGGCTTTGTCTATATATTACCGAGTAGCAATTTTAGGAGCGACGGGTGCAGTGGGCACCGAGTTAGTGGAATTATTGGCATCGCGAAAATTTCCCCTTGCCGATCTGAAGCTGCTAGCTTCCCCGAGGAGTGCCGGTCGTAAAATGAGGTTTCAGGACAGGGAAATAGAAGTGGAGGCGGTAGGAGAGGGGTGTTTTGATGATGTGGATTTGGTGCTAGCCTCAGCAGGAGGTGCGATTTCGAGAACTTGGGCGCACAAAGCAGTAGCAGCTGGGGCCGTGGTGGTGGATAACTCGAGTGCTTTCCGTATGGATCCGCAAGTACCATTGGTAATTCCAGAAATTAACCCCCAAGCAGCGGCAAAACATCAGGGGATTATTGCCAACCCCAACTGCTCGACGATTTTGATGGCTGTTGCGGTCTGGCCTTTGCATCAGGTCCAACCGGTGGAGCGCTTGGTGGTGGCGACCTACCAATCGGCTAGTGGTGCCGGTGCGCGGGCGATGCAAGAGGTGAAAACTCAGGCCCAAGCGATCTTAAATGGTGAAGAACCCCAGGCTTCGGCGTTTCCCTATCCCTTGGCTTTTAATTTGTTTCTGCATAACTCGAAGTTGAACGATCGGGGGTATTGTGAGGAAGAAATGAAAATGGTGAATGAGACGCGGAAGATTTTTGGGGCACCGGAGATGAGAATAGCAGCAACTTGCGTGCGGGTGCCCGTACTCCGGGCCCATTCGGAAGCAGTGAATCTGGAATTTTCCCAGCCTTTTGATGTACAAGCGGCGCGGGAAATTATTAAAGCAGCACCAGGGGTGCGTCTGGTAGAAGATTGGCAAGCAAACTATTTCCCGATGCCGATGGAGGCGACGGGTAAAGATGATGTATTGGTCGGTCGGATTCGTCAAGATATTTCTCATCCCTGTGGGTTGGATATGTGGCTGAGTGGCGACCAAATTCGGAAGGGGGCAGCTTTGAATGCCGTGCAAATTGCGGAGTTGTTGGTGGAACAGAATCTGCTAGGTAGTCCGAAAATGCTGGCAAGGACTGCCTTTGAGAGTTAACAATGAGGAGTGAATTGTGAGAGATTTTGGACGAGTGATCGCTGCGATGGTGACGCCTTTCGCAGCAGATGGCAAGGTAGATTACGCTGTTGCTGAAAAGCTGGCATCCTGGTTAGTGGAAAACGGAACAGATAGTTTGGTGGTTTGCGGTACGACGGGTGAGTCTCCAACTTTAAGTTGGGATGAGGAGTACGAGTTGTTTCAGGTGGTGCAGCGCACAGTGGCGGGGAAGGCGTTGGTAATCGCTGGTACGGGCTCGAATTCGACCTCGGAGGCGATCGCGGCTACCGAAAAAGCTGCTAAGCTAGGATTAGATGGTTCTTTGCAGGTGGTGCCTTATTACAATAAGCCGCCTCAAGAGGGGCTTTATCAGCATTTTCGGGCGATCGCAGATAGTTGCCCTTCCTTGCCGATGATGCTCTACAATATACCCGGTCGGACTGGGACGAATATGCAACCAGAGACGATCGCGCGTCTGGCGGAAATAGATAATATCGTGGCAATCAAGGAGTCGAGTGGGAATCTCGATCGGGTCAGTCAGATCAGAAGTATGACTGGGCCAGAATTTGAGATCTACTCAGGGGATGATTCTCTGACTTTGCCCATGTTAGCTGTGGGCGGGAAAGGGGTGGTCAGTGTTGCTGCTCATTTGGTGGGAAATCAGCTACAAGAGATGATTAAAGCCTTTGGGGCGGGTCAGACCCAAAAGGCGACTGAAATCCATCTGCAACTTTTCCCTTTATTCAAAGCTTTGTTTACCACTACGAACCCTATTCCCGTTAAGGCAGCACTCAAACTGCAAGGTTGGGAGGTGGGTTCGACTCGTCTTCCCCTTGGAGACCCGCCGGAACATGTCAATCAAACCCTAAAAAATGTTATAACTGAACTAAATTTACTCTAAGCAGGTTTTGAGTACAACTTAGTAGTTTGAATTGTCAGTGGTAGGTAGTCAGTTGAAAGTAGTCAGTTGAAAGTAGCCCAATAACAACAAAAACTAACAACATACTGACAGGCGAGACGCCTGTACTACGAACTGACAACTAACAACATACTGACAGGCGTCTCGCCTGTCATACGAACTAACAACTAACAACCAACCATTGTCGTGGGTTAGTCATTAGTCATCAGCAAAGGACTAATGACGCCGACGCCTAATGACTAAACATAAATGAATGTAGAGGTAGTTTATGACTAAAAACGGATCGAAACCAAAACTAAAAATTATTCCCCTAGGAGGATTACACGAAATCGGCAAAAATACCTGCGTTTTTGAGTTTAATGAGGAAATTATGCTGCTGGACGCAGGACTGGGTTTCCCGACTGAGGGAATGCATGGGGTTAATATTGTTTTGCCCGATATCAGCTATCTGCGAGAAAATCGTCACCGCATTCAGGGGATGATCGTTACTCACGGTCATGAAGATCATATAGGGGGTATTCCCTATCACCTACGAGAGTTTGATATTCCAGTGATTTACGGTCCCCGCTTGGCAATGGCTTTGCTGGAGTATAAACTGGCAGAGGCGGGATTGGCCGATCGCACGGAGTTGAGAACGGTAGGACCGCGGGACATGGTTCGGATTGGTAAGTATTTTTTGGTGGAGTTTATTCGCAATACTCACTCGATGGCGGATAGCTTTACGGTGGCGATACATACCCCTATTGGCATGGTGATTCATACGGGAGATTTTAAGATCGATCATACGCCAGTAGATGGGGAACGTTTTGATTTTCATAGATTGGCGGAACATGGCGAACAGGGCGTTCTCTGTTTGATGAGTGATTCGACTAACTCGGAAGTATCGGGTTTCACTCCTTCGGAAAATTCTGTTTATCCTAATCTGGATCGGGTGATTTCTCAAGCGCCAGGACGGGTGCTGGTAACGACGTTTGCTTCTTCGGTGCATCGGATTAATATAATTTTGCAGCTGGCCCAGAAGAATAACCGGTTGGTGTCGATCCTGGGACGATCAATGCTGAATGTGATTGCCCACGCACGCAATCTGGGTTATATCAAGTGCCCGGAGAGTTTACTGCAACCTTTACATGCTATACGCAGTCTGCCCGACGATCAAATATTGATTCTGACTACGGGTTCTCAAGGGGAACCTCTGTCGGCCATGACTCGGATCGCGAATAAATCTCACCGACAAATTAAAATCCGTAAGGGGGATACGGTGGTATTCTCGGCGAACCCGATCCCGGGAAATACAATTTCGGTGGTGAACACGATTGATAAATTGATGAAGCTGGGTGCTAATGTGGTATATGGGCGAGATCAGGGGATTCATGTTTCTGGTCACGGCTGTCAGGAAGATCAAAAGTTGATGCTGGGTCTGACTCGCCCTAAGTTTTTCTTGCCAGTTCACGGCGAACACCGCATGCTGATTAAACATGCCCAAATTGCTCAAAGTCTGGGCATTCCCCAGGAAAATATGGTCATAGTTGATAATGGAGATGTGGTAGAATTGTCGGCAGATTCTATCCGCATCGCTAGTAAGGTCTCTTCTGGCATTGTCTTGGTGGATAATGCGGGACTGTTCCACGATCGCCTGCTGAAGGAACGCCAGCAACTGGCAGAAGATGGGGTGGTCACGATCGCTGCTACGATCGGTTGGGATGGTAAGTTAGTCGCTCAGCCTCAGTTACATCTGCGAGGTGTGGTCACTGGCCTGGAAAGTACGCATTTACAAGCTTCCGTGACTCAGTTTATGGAAACTATCTTGCGCGCTCGCTTTTCGGAGTTCTCTTATAGCTTCGAGAATGGGGAAGTTGAAGTTGACTGGGAAAAACTCCAAGCTCAGTTAGAGACGACATTGGGTAAGCTTGTGCGACGCTTGCTGCAAAGTAAGCCTATGCTGGTCTTGTTACTCCAAAAACTAGATTTTCCTGATGTCCCCTCAACTCTCCCCACTGTTGCGGAAGGTACTGACAGTCCAGTTAAGTCTCGACGCACTCGTATCCGTCCTACTGCTAAAGTCGCTTCTTAGATGGTAATGCGTAGGACGGGCGGAACGAGGTTCTGCGTAGGGCGGGCGTCTCGCCTGCCCTACGCTCCGGAAGATGAGATTAAAATCAAGCTAGGTAGAGGATAAAATAATGTCAGACGATCGGCGAATAGCGACAGCATTACTGCTGCTGAGGCTGAGTGTATTTCTAGTCATGTTGGTTTGGACGCTAATTAAATTCGTGCAGCCGGAAAGAGCAGCTATAATATTTGAGAAGATCGTTCGGCCAGATTAACCTATGGCTAAGACTATTAGTGGAACGGGGTTGTCTATTACTTCGGCATCAAGCAGGGAACTATCTAGTTATCTGAGTTCTTGCCTCGAACAGCTGGGTTAAGAGGCGATACACTAAGGCACCAACAAGGCCCAAACCGCTATTGACACCTTTGAACAGCACATTCCCTCCTTTGTTGAAGGCATTCATGCTTGGTGGCCCTGAGGAAAGCCCCTGAGGGCCAAAACCGATGATCTTGAGTTACAACAGTGGGTGCTGGAACTGTTGTTACCCTGGGCCTCTTGGCATCAACAAGCAGGCAAAAATCAACAAAAAGAGCTCAAACTGGCCTATCAGGCGGCTGCCTCCCTGGCCTCAGATCCCTTGGAAGCCTACCCTCTGACTCAAGAACTGTCCTGTCAGGCGGCTGCCTCCCTGGCCTCAGATCCCTTGGAAGCCTACCCTCTGACTCAAGAACTGTCCTGTGATGCACGTCCCTCTGTGGGTGGAGTGGGCAAACTGGATAGTTCTTAAATATGGAAGGACGCAATGGCTATTTGTCTGGTCTCCATCATTCCTCTCGCGGCTTTTCGGGCTCAAAGCTTAGCGGTACTCACTGTCATTTACAATTTTGACATCAGGCGAGCGGATGGTATTACAGCAGCGCCACAACTCTTTGGATACTATGCACGAGAATCTATTTGAGTGGGTTGTAGACCATATGGGTGAGATCCCCCTGCCACGACAGTCATCAAAAACACAATCGCCCAATCCCTTACCCCGACTTACTGTCCCGGCTTAAGTTGATAGCCACGCTCTAGACAATTTTCTCAGCATGGTATACAATATAAAAAGAGTAGATTAGGAGCAGTCCCAATGCCCTCTCCATTTCCCGGAATGAACCCCTATCTGGAAAACCCCCGCTTTTGGCATCAAATCCATAAATGGTTAACGATATTGATTGCAGAAATCATGAATCAGAAAATCTGCCCCAAATATTTGGTATCTGTTGAGGAGCGAGTGTATCAAACAACTGAAGATGGTGATGGCACGTTGCTCGTAGGAATTCCTGATAATGTAGTGATAGGACAAAGTAGAGTCAATATTGTCCCCCCCTTAACCGGAGCTGTTGCGGTCGCTGCCCCCTCTACCCAGCCAGTTCAGATTAACTTGCCAATGCCAGAAATAGTTAAGGAATGGTATCTGGAAGTGCGAGAAGTGGGGACAGATGAAGTCATTACCGTGATTGAAATCCTCTCGCCGAAAAACAAACAAGCGGGAGAAGGAAGGAAAAGCTACATGCAAAAACGCGAAAAGATCCTGGGGAGTTCAACCCATTTGATCGAAATTGATTTATTGCGCCAGGGCAAACCCATGCTCATGTTAAACCAGGATCTGAAGACTCACTACCGCATTGTGGTGAGCCGCAGCCAGACCCGCCCTAGGGCAGACCTCTATGCTTTTAATTTGCAGCAAGAAATACCATCTATTCCTTTGCCCTTGCAAAAAGAAGATGAAGAACCGCTAATTCCACTCCAATCATTATTACATACTCTGTACGATCGGGGCAGATACGATTTGAGAGTCGATTATCAAAAAAAGCCGATACCTGCTTTATCAACTGAAGATGATACCTGGGCAAATCAACTATTGTCTACATTAGGATTGCATAAAAATAACCCTTCTGACAATCCCTAAGCATAAACTGGAGAATTTATGGTATAATCAACAAGGGAGTAATAAAACAATGATTCTGAACATAGTAGGCGACAAATTGCAGATAGAGTGGGAATGGTACGAGCAATTATGGGGAGCAAACCTGGAGAAAACCTGGGAAATTCCCCTAAGTCATATCCAAGGAGTGACTACAGAGGAACCAGCCAGCAGTTGGACTGAAATCCGCGCTCCGGGAACTTTCTTTCCCGGTATAATCAAGGCGGGAACCTATTACAGCAATCGCGGTAAGGAGTTCTGGTACGTGACGAAGGATCGGGATTACTTGGTATTGTCACTCCAGGAGGAGTCTTTCAAGAAAATTATCCTGATTTTGGAGCAAAATGAATATTGGCGATCGCGCCTCGTGGAAACCCTATCTGAGACTACCGAGTGCAGCTAAATTGCTAATTGGTGAAGTGTTGCTGACAACTATCATTCTCCGTACATTTACCACATAGTATTGAGGTCTTCTTTGAAGTCAGCAACATCGTAATGAACGCAGATGTCACGACTGGCAAGTAAATGTTGAAATTGGATTAAATGCATTCCCAGTATACGACTTGCTTTGCCTATACTTAATTGATTTTGTCGGAATAGCATCAGCACAATTTCCTGCATGAACTCATTTTCCGACATGAGTGCAGATTGGAGGATTTCATCTGAGATGACTAGGCTCATTTTTCTCCTGTAGTCCTTCGAGTCTACTTTAATCTTATAAGAGATTGCTTTCTAATCCCTTAGCCTCTTGGGAATTGCGATTGGGGAGCTGTGAGTGTATTATAATGTAGAAGAGGATCCCAAACCTCGCGTCGAGATCATCGCGATCGGGGTTAAGGAACGCAACCAGGTAAGAATTGGCAATAAGGTAGTCTATGAAAACACTTGAACTTACCCAAGCGACAGCAACACTGGTAGATTACTTGCAAAATATGGGTCCGGAAACCCATATACTCAGCATTGACGGTCAACCGGTAGCTGCTTTGATGCCACTGGAAAATCTTGGTATGGAGACAATCAGTCTCAGCACGAACCCTGAGTTTTTAGGTATTTTAGCAGAATCAAGGGCAAGTTTGAAAGCAGAAGGAGGAATTCCCCTAGCAGAAGTAAAGCGGCGCTTATATCTGGCTTAAATAAGGTGCGATCGCGCGGCAAATTAATGCAAGCAATCTAGCCCGCGCAGGCGGGCTTCGTTCATGTAGCCGGACCTTTTAGGGTTCGGGCGGCTGTAGCTTGTTAACGATCGGATTTCCCAGGATAATAATCAGCGCCGAAAGAGCGACGATCGGGACAACTGGAAGAAAACCAAAGGTCAAGCTTGGCGGAAGCAGACCCAATTGAAAGCCCAGCAGAACCAGTTCTCCCGCTACAATGGAGATGATACAACTCAGGGGGTGAATGTTTTTGCCATATAAGGCAGCAATTACCGTCGGGAATAGTACCGATAATCCCGTAAAGGCTTGGGTGGCGAAGCCCAAGATTGAAGCTGGCGGTTTGTAGGCGAGGATCAAACCAATGATGGCTGCTAAAACAATCAGCACTCGGCCTACAAGGGTTTGTTCTTTGAGGGAAGCATTTTTCCGGAAGTAAGAGATGTAAATATCCCGCGTCAGCATTGAACTGATCGCCAACAACTGGGAATCCATTGTTGACATAAATGCTGCCAAGGCCCCCCACCATCACAAAGGAACTCAGCCATATGGGAGCATATTTTTCCAGCATCATGGGCAAAATTTGATCGGCCTCTTTTCCTACCAGATCCGGAAAAGCTATATGCCCCCACATCCCAATCATCACCGGGCAAATAAATAAGATTGTGACAATTGGATATAATACTGTAGAAACTTTTAGGGAATTGGCATTTTTAGCTGCATAAAACCGCATGAACATTTGCGGTAACATCATCAGGGCCAAGTTCCAGAGAATAATATAGCTAAACAACTTTTTCGGAGTGAAAAAGTTATCTACCCCCTGTCGAGAGAAAAGTTCTGGGGAAATCTCGTAGACATTGCTGTTAGCTGTAGCAAAACCTCCAAGGCCATGGGCGATCGCTACCAGGGCGGCGATCATGAGTACAAACATTAACACTCCTTGCCAGATATCGGTTAAAGCGACGCTTTTCATCCCGCCCACGCAGACATAGAAAACAATAATCAATGTCAAAAGCGTCGCCCCCAAAAAGTAGGGAATTTGTCCGTTAGTCAAGGTTGATAGCAGATACCCTGCCCCGATCGGCTGTAAAGTTAAATAAGGCAGGGTAAAAATTACCATCACCGCCATCACCAGCAATTTCAGGGCTTTGCTATGAAAGCAAACATCAATCAATTCTGGGGGAGTTATTAATCCTTTTTTCTTGCCATACTGCCAGACTTTGTAGCCGATATAATAGAAACCCAGTGCTGCTAAGCCCGTGTCAAAGGCCATCATCGGGTAATAACTCAGGCCGATGCGATAGCCAGATCCGGCAAATCCCAGAAAAAAGAAGGCGCTGAAATTGGTGGCACTCAGGGTGAAAAAAAGGACGATCGGGTTAATTTTGCGATCGGCTAGGAAATATCCTTCAACGGTATTCTGTTCCTTTTGATAACCCGCCAGTCCTACCCACAGCGTCCCTAACAAATATATGGCGATCGCCAGATAGGGCATCAGGTACTCTATTGACATCAGTCGTTCTCCTCCGTCTTCCAAAATTGCAGCGTAAATATCAGCATAGCAAGAGTCAGGACAATTTGCAAGCCGACCAAATATAAGAACCAGGTGGGCAGATTTAAGAATGACAAGGAAATGTCTTGTCCCCCAGACCAAGAATTAAGGGAAAGAAGCCCGATCGCCGTAAAGCAGAAAAACCAGAATGATGAAGATTGAAAAACTTTCATAATGATATCCAAAGGAGGAGGTGGGCGGTGCCTACGCAGATATTACCATTGGGGCATTTTGGCAAGCAAGGCGCTAGCAGCGATGCTATCGGTAGGCTTAGAAAAGAAATAGCCCTGGCCATATTCGCATTTTAATTCTCTCAGCTGACTTAGCTGTTGTGCTACTTCCACTCCTTCGGCGACAATATCCATACCTAAGTTGTGGGCCAGAGAAACGATCGTTCGCACGATCTCGGCGTTCTCCCGATCGAGGTGCATGGGACCCACAAAGGACTTGTCAATCTTTAAGGTATGTATTGGCAATTTGTGTAGGCGACTCAGAGAAGAGTAGCCCGTACCAAAGTCATCAATACTCAGTCCTATTCCCAAGGATTTTATCTTTTCCAAGGTGCCGATTATCAATTCATCATTTTCCACGATCGCGCTTTCAGTGATTTCCAGCCTCAGGCTGTGCCGATTGCACTTGGTCTGGCGCAATATCTGATTCAACCGCCAGATCAAATCTGCTTGATAAAACTGCTTTGTGGAAAGATTCATACTCATAGTTAATGGCGTCGAAAAGCGCTGTTGCCAATGGGCCAACTGCGTGCAAGCTTCTCGCAATACCCACCAACTCAAAGGAATAATCAACCCCGTCTCCTCTGCTATGGGGATAAACTGGGCTGGAGAAATTAAACCCCGACTGGGATGCTGCCAGCGTACTAGAGCCTCGAAGCCTGTAATTTGACCCGTCTTTAGGGACACAATGGGCTGATAATGAAGTAGTAATTGCTGCTGCTCAATTGCCTGTCGCAAGTCGTTCTCTAGGCGCAGGCGTGAGACACAGACATCGTGCATCTTTTGGTCGAACACTACGGCCTTTGCGCCACCCTCTGCCTTGGCACGATACATGGCAATATCGGCATTCCGCAGCAATTTTTGTGACAGTTCTGAGTACATCTTTCCGGATAAATCCAGGTTCCATCCAGATTGGGACATCTCGGACGAGACACCCAGAACTATACCAATGCTAGCAGTGGTGAATACTTCCTGCCCCTCAATCCGTAGGGGAACGCTCAATTCCTTCTGGATTAATTCCGCTACCTCGATCGCCATCTCTTGATTGGCATTCTCTAGCAGGATCGCAAACTCATCTCCTCCTACTCGGGCCACCATATCTTCTGGGTTGAGATAGAAATTCAAGCGCTTGGCAATGGCAATCAGCAGTTGGTCCCCTGCCAAGTGTCCCAGACTGTCATTAATCAGTTTGAAGCGATCCAGGTCCAAAAACAGCAGCGCTAGCTGATATCCTGGTTCCTGTTGGAGTCGCGTAGCTGCTGCCCACAGCTGTTTCCTCAACAATTCTCGGTTGGCCAACCCTGTCAGTCCATCGTGAAATGCTTGATAATATAATTGATCCTCTGCTTTCTTGCGATCGGTTATGTCCCGCTGAATGGCCAGATAGTGAGTTACCTCCCCCTTACTATCGTAAATTGGCTCTATGTGCCACCCGTTGTAAAATGCTGTCCCATCTTTGCGGTAGTTGATCGTTTCTCCATAGAACACTCGTCCTGCTGATAAATCTTGCCGCAGTCTATCCAACACTTTCGGGTCTGTCTCTGGGCCTTGCAGCATCCGGGGCGTCTTCCCGATCGCCTCTTGAGCAGTATAGCCCGTCATCCGGGTGAAGGCGGGATTGACGAATACAATTTCGGGACCGGGTGACTTGAGGTTAGTGTTTGTAATCAGGATCGAATCTTGAGCATTGTGAACTGCTGAGGCCAATAGTCGCAGTTCTTCCTGGGAACGGTGCTGCTCGATCGCCTGGGACAGGATCTTGGCGATCGCCTCCAGGAATTGTAGGTCATAATCGGTAAATTTTTGCCTTTGTCTGCTGCAAGCTAATAATACCCCAAAAGGCTGTGGCTGTTCCGTCCTGGGAATCACCACCCCCGCACAACTGACGAACCCTTGACTTAGCAATTCTTGCTCTGCTGCACCGGGCATCTGCCACAAGTCTGAGATCGCCACTGGCTTGTTCAACTGAAGAATATAGTCGGCCATCTGAGCTTCTCCAGATCCCAAAGGTAACAGACAAAAATCATATTCTTTTTCTTTCTCTGTAGCAGTTTCTCTTTCCCTTCCTACTATATTTGGATATTTCCGGCCTACACTGCTACGTACTTCCCACAGCTGAGAGTCCCGTTCTAGCACCTTTACCAAAGATACCTTTAGGGTCTCCATCACCATATCTGCCCCTTCCGACAGCAGCGTTGCCAGGGGTATTCTACTCAATGCCCGCCCTGATAGCTGTGCGATCGCTGTCTGTCTCACTAGCTGTCCTTGCAGAGACCCGATCGCCCTTTCGTCCGACTGTAGCACCCCGTCACAGCCCGTTCTCTGTGTTTCTCTCTCGAGCGTCTCTTTTGTCAATTATTCTGCCTTACCAGGCTTGATGCCTGTCCTCACATTCCAGAATTCTTAAGATAATCTCAAGACTATGTTACTAAATGTAAAGCTACATGACAATCATCTGCTCATCTCCTCTGGGAGTTCTATGGACAGCTTTAAGTATATATACTGATTAGAAGGTATGAACCCACCGTTCCGGAAAAATCGGAGATGACTCTAAAAAGTGGTGCTAAGATTTAAGTTAACTGGCATCTATATAAAATCGAGTCGTGAATTCAATAACTCAAAGGGAACGGGATTTTTCTCCCAGCAGCAAAGCACCACATCCCAAAGCTGATGCCGAACATTCTGTATTGGTTTGTCAGTACCGGTCTTGTAAAAAAAACGGTTCGGCAGCAGTGCTAGCAAAGTTTAAGTCTTTGGCAATAGAGGGAGTGGATGTGGCCGAGAGTGGCTGCCAGGGACAATGTAGCACGGGCCCAACGGTGCGGGTGCTGCCTACCGTTCCGGAAAAATCGGAAACCTGGTATTGCCGAGTTCGGCCCCAAGACGTGCCAGAGGTGATAGAACAGCATTTACTCAATGGTAAACCCGTAGCCAGACTGCTGCATCCGAGATTTCATCTCTATGCTCAGTATTACAGTCCTTAGAGGACAAACTGGAGCAGCATGGAGGCTACCGATCCGATCGCATTCATAAAGCGCTGGCGTTTGGCTGCCCGGCGACTTTCTGCGATCGCTTCTTCGGTCTTGGCGACCAACTCCTGGGAAATTTCGTAGCCCTGAGTATTCTGTTGAAGTTCAAACAGTTCGCTAGCTTTCTGCCAATCTGCTATGGCGTTGGGGGCATCTCCTAACTGGAGGCGACTAATGCCCCGACCTAGGTATGCTGGCGCAAATTCGGGATTGAGATCTAATGCTTGCTCGTAATTGGCGATCGCGCTTCTATGGTCTCCCAGCTGCACGTCTGCCACAGCCAATTTATAATGGTCTTCAGGCTGGAGGATACCCCTGGGAAGGGCAATTGTGCCGCGCCAAATCGCCCCCTCTAAAACAGCATCCTGTAAAATTGCATTTCCGAGAAAGGCATGACCGAGGTTGGCACCTGCGAGGTTAGCACCTGTAAAATTGGCATTGGCCAGGTTAGCGCGACTGAGGTTGGCACCCATGAGGTTAGCACCGCTGAGGTTGGCACCGCTAAGGTTGGCGTTAAAGAGAACTGCACCCGACAGGTCGGCATTGCTTAGGTTGGCACGGCTGAGATTTGCCCGATCCAGATTAGCTCCTGACAGGTCGGCACCAGCCAGATCGGCTTTGCGCAAGTTTGCCAAGTACAAACCTGCATTCGATAGGTCGCATCCGGGACAGGTTTTTGTACCTAGCAACTGGGTGAGTTCAACGAGATTTTCGGCGGCCACGGGGGCTGATAAGGCTATACTTGTCAACAATGTCGCCGCTGCTATCATTTTCCTTTTCATGAAATCTATACGCTAGTGTTGGGATCTTCTGATATCTTGCACTATTTTTTGAACTCTCTTCGCAGGAGGCCCGCCGGGGGTTTTAACCCACGCTATCAAAAGGGAGCGCTAATCGCACTACCCGGGGGATAGCGCCGTCTAATAGCTAAAGTCGGTTAAAACCGACTATAACATTTATAAAAAATAATACCAATTTATTAAAGTTGTGATAGAGAAAAAACCTACCATCTCGTTCCCAGGTTCTACCTGGGAACGGTCTTCTGAGGCTCCCGCCTCCGATTTTTCCGGAACGGTGCGAATCCGTGCTACCGTAAAGTATATCATATCTTAAAAAAATGGTAGAATGCTACAAATGATCCTATGTAAGTCTTTTCCAGGGTGGCTTTCCCGTCGCGTTTTTTTTAATGGTATTACCATGATCCATGATCCACGATCCATTTGCCAACTGTGACAGGTTTTCTCAACTTAAATAAACCAGCGGGTTTAACTTCTCATGACTGTGTCGCCCGGGTGCGGCGGTTGCTGCGCCTCAAGCGGGTGGGACATGCTGGCACTTTAGACCCGGCGGCCACTGGGGTTTTGCCGATCGCCCTCTCTAAGGCGACGCGACTATTACAGTTTCTCCCTCAAGATAAGGCTTATCATGCCACTATTCGCCTGGGAGTTACTACTACTACTGATGATACCCAAGGGGAGGTTATTTCCTCTCAGGCCGCAGACCATGTAACCCTCGATACTGTGCGATCGGCCCTGGAGCAATTTCAGGGTAAGATTCAGCAGGTGCCTCCCAATTATAGCGCTATTCAGGTCCAGGGGAAACGCCTTTATGAAATGGCCCGGAGTGGCGAAAAGATTCAGGTTCAGGCCCGTTCTGTGGAGGTTTATAATATAGATGTTTTGACTTGGCGCCCTGGGGATTTTCCCGAACTGGATCTGGCGATCGCCTGCGGTCCGGGCACCTATATTCGGGCGATCGCCCGGGACTTGGGTGCTGCTTTGCTGGTTGGTGGCACCCTCGCTGCACTCGCTCGCACTCATAGCAGTGGCTTCAGTTTATCAGATAGCTTGACCTTTGAGGAGTTTGAATCTCAGCTGCAACAGCAGATCTTTACCCCCATATCCCCCGATGTCGCCCTGGCACAACTTGGGGCGATCGAACTCCGGGCCGACCGTCGCTGGTGTAATGGTCAACGTTTAAGGGTAAAAAATGCAGCAGAAATTTATAATATATCTGATGCAGATGGCGATAAAATAGTGAGAGTAAAACATGAGGATGGACGTTTGTTGGGCATTGGCAAGCTGGGCAATGAAGATGATAATATCCTGTTAATTCCTCAAGTTGTGATTGAGCAGTTGTAAAACTACCACGCCCTCACCCGTTCCCAGGCGGAGCTGTGGGAACGAGGGGGCCGTGTCTCCTGGGTAGTGCGACTACATCGTATTCGCACTGATTAATGTGCTCTGCTCGCGCACTGCGCGGAGCACATTAATCGCACATCGCGGAGACATCGATGGCTAGATTACAAAATTTAGATGCTCCTGCTCAGACCTCTTCTTTTTGTTCAATCTATAACTCCTGTTTAAGTTATTCTATAGTTTGAGGCTGAATTTTTCCTGAATTTGATTCGGGAGCATCTCAATGCATGTATTTGCGAAGATAAAATTGCTAATTGCGAAGGTAAAATTGCTAATTGCGAATAGTCGGGCAATTCTCAATTTGGGTCTCCTGGGTTTTGGGTGATAAGTAAAGCTTGGCACTGGAGAGCGTCTAGTTAAATAGAAGCCCGAATGCCCGACACAGTCAGGGTTTGATCCGATGGGTTAAAAATACGTCAAGCCTTTGACTGGCAAGGGATTGAGCTAATGCATATTAATCGGGCGCTCATCAGTGCCTAATAGACAAAATGGAGGTTGGGTTTGAGGCACGGATACGGTTGGCGAATGTGCTACCAAGCATCTTACATTGAGTATTACTAATCGCCCAAGTAAAGATTTCTCGTTCTTGTAGCACGCTCTTATTCGTCTTTCGAGATGGATTTCGCCAACAGGATCGAGGCACGAAACCCAACCCAACTCGTAGCATCAGCAGTAGGGTGTTTAGCGATCGCCTTAACTAAGTCGCGCTTATACGCTTGCTCGCCTGCTATGCTATGATAGTTTAGTACTAATCTAGTATTAGCGTCGTAGGCGATCAGTACCAGGCCTGTACCAGTGCTTTGGCATTGGGTAGAGATGTCCCGCCGCGCTGTGGCATGCTGGTAATATATTTTCGCCGTGCTGAACTAGGGCGTGTCATCAGTTAGATTAACGATATGGGTCCCCACCAAAAATATATAACAAGATGATTGAGTTGACAACCAGGATATATTGGTGTGATCTAAGAGGGTAAAGGTTAGAGCAGGAGAATTTGAGAAATGCGTCGCTATGCTTTAAGAGATGACCAGTGGGAGAGAATCAGGGACCTATTGCCAGGTCGGGAGGGTTATGTGGGGGGGACAGCTAAGGATAACCGCTTATTTGTCTATGCTGTCTTGTATCGATATAGAGCTGGGATACCTTGGCGGGACTTACCCGAGCGATTTGGGGACTTGAGGGTAATTCATACGCGCCATAGTAGGTGGTCAAAATCCGGGGTATGGGAAAGAGTATTCAAGGTACTTGCGTCCGATGCCGATAACGAATATGCGATGATTGATGCCACGATATAAAGGGCTCATCAACATAGTGCAGGTGCTCAAAAAAAAGATTGCGACCAAGCCATCGGACGCCGTAAAGGGGGTTTGAGTACCAAAATTCACGCGACCTGTGACGCATTGGGGAACCCAACGGGTTTTCATTTAACAGCCGGTCAAGCTCACGATTTGGAAGGGGCTGATGTGTTACTTGATAATATTAAGGCTGATGCGTTACTCGCAGACAAAGCTTCTGATGCTGACGAACGGGTTTTGAAACGTCTTGAAGCCCAGCAATGCGAACCTGTGATTCCGCCTAAATCCAATCGAAAAGAACAACGCCGTTATGACAAATATCTATACAAAGCACGTCATTTGATTGAGAATTTTTTTGCCAAACTCAAGCAATATCGAGCCATTGCCACCCGTTACGATAAGAGGGCTCAGAATTTCTTGGGTGCTATCTACCTGGCTGCTACTGTTGTTTGGCTTAACTGATGACACGCCCTAGCATAATTATACCATAATCGCTCATAATTGCCAGTCAAACTTGTCTAAACCGGGCTTCTGGGATTATGCTAGTTAACAAAATTTAACATACTGGACAAAAGGGAAAGAGTTAGAATAGCAGCAGACTTCCATTAGGTGAGATCCAGGAGTGTGATTATGAATAGCAAATATAAATCATTGATGGCGGTACTAGCAGCAGGAGTGCTGGCAGTAATAGAGGTTTAGCACGCAGTAGATGGCGAGACTACTCCGGGGAGATCGCAGATGCAAATAAGGCGATATAAATTAAGCTAGACTATGCCGAAGCTTACCTATTACGTGGGGGGATATATGATTCATTAAAAGATCCACAAAAAGCGCTCGAAGATATACAGAAAGCTGCTATTCCGCGATCAAGGGAAGATGGCTGGCTGCCAACTAGCACAATAATTCCTCAGAGAGGTTCAGCAGCAGTGAAACAGGGACTGACTCCTGGGACGCCACGCGACAGAGGAAGAAGCACGATCAGCTGCGGTAACTCAAACAGATCGAGCCAGGAATTTGATACCCTAGCAAAAATACTCTTGGGAATGGGACAATCAAGGTGGACATTCAAATTGGGCGGGGCAAAACGGCTCGTAGAGCTTACGGAATCGATGAAATAGCCTTAGTGCCAGGAACTCGGACCTTAGATCCGAAGTTGGCAGACACCAGCTGGCGCATCGGTGGCATCAAGCGAGAAATTCCCATCATCGCCAGTGCGATGGATAGTGTAGTAGATGTGAAGATGGCAGTCTCCCTATCTCAGTTGGGGGCATTAGGCGTGCTGAACTTAGAAGGAATTTATACTCGCTACCCCGATCCAGCACCAGTGCTAGACAAGATCGCTTCTGTAGGAAAAACAGAGTTTGTCTCCCTGATGCAGCAGCTATATGCTGAACCAATTCAACCAGAACTAATACGAGCGCGGATTGGAGAAATTAAAAGTCAGCATGGAATAGCAGCAGTCAGTGCGACTCCAGTAGGAGCGAGCAAATATGGCTCAATAGTAGCAGAGGCGGGTGCAAATCTATTCTTCGTGCAAGCAACGGTAGTCTCAACGACCCACCTGTCGCCGGAGTCAGTTACACCCCTAGACTTGGTCAAACTTTGTCAGGAAATGCCAGTACCAGTGATTGTGGGCAACTGCGTCACCTATGAAGTCGCCCTGAATTTGATGAAAGCAGATGCAGCAGCGGTGCTGATCGGTATAGGGCCTGGTGCAACCTGTACCTCTCGCGGCGTACTGGGTGTGGGAGTCCCCCAAGCAACGGCGATCGCCGACTGTGCTGCGGCCCGGGATAGCTATTACCAGGAAACCAGCAACTACATCCCAGTAATTGCCGATGGCGGATTAATTACCGGAGGTGACATCTGCAAATGCATAGCCTGCGGTGCTGACGGCGTCATGATCGGTTCACCCCTAGCCAGAGCCAAAGAAGCCCCCGGACGGGGTTATCATTGGGGCATGGCCACTCCCAGTCCCGTTTTACCTCGGGGCACGCGCATTAGCGTCGGCGCAACCGGTACCTTAGCAGAAATCCTCACTGGTCCAGCAAGACTGGATGACGGCACCCATAACCTCTTGGGGGCCTTAAAAACTAGCATGGGCACAGTGGGAGCGAAGAATATCAAAGAAATGCAGCAAGTAGAGGTAGTGATCGCACCCTCCTTGCTGACCGAAGGAAAAGTCTATCAAAAAGCCCAGCAGCTAGGCATGGGTAAATAGACTTACCGGCTGACCAGATTGACAGAATCGGGGGCAAAACTAAATCCGTAGTCTAACATGGAGATAGCGGAGACGCATGTTTCCGTTCACTCCTCACACCACACTCCGTCTGAACTGCGGTTCGGGCGGTTCTTTCTTTTCTAGGGGCGATCGGCTGCTTTCAGGGATCGGTGCTGATATAAACAAACCACTTTGCTAAAATATGCTAAAGTGGAAACATGACGATGGATAGAGGAGTCCCGCTCCAGCTATCGGCAGTCAAACTCCCACCGAATATATCATCTCTTTGTCTGGGGCAATAGATTGCGACTGCCCCCAACAAGGGGATAATGGTTGTGGAATCTACCGGTGACGGGAGAAGCCGGTTGGGGGCCTGATGTGCGATCGGGCCAGTAACCCTAGATGCCGCAAGCGCAAACAAAAGTCAAGAGTGCCATCAGACTCTTGACTTTTCCCGGTCGCACAGGTTAGAGTGAGAAAAAGCCTATTCTTAGGTTTTCACCAAGCCCCTTCGATCCAGGGAAATGTCAAGATAAACCTTATAAGTGCAAGATAGGAAAGGATTGCCAGAAATGTCAGCAACCACACAAGTTACAGACGGAAACTTTCAGGAAGAGGTACTAGACAGTGGAATTCCCGTTTTAGTAGATTTTTGGGCTCCTTGGTGCGGACCATGTCGGATGGTGTCACCTGTGGTAGATGAAATAGCAGAGCAGTACGACGGAAAGGTGAAGGTCGTTAAAGTTAATACAGACGAGAATGCCAACATCGCTACCCAGTATGGGATCCGCAGTATTCCCACACTCATGATCTTTAAGGGTGGTCAACGAGTGGATATGGTAGTAGGTGCTGTGCCCAAGAGTACGCTGGCGGATACTTTGGAAAAGCATCTTAAAAAAGATGAGGAGTAGCTACCATCAGTTTGGTCGGGAAAGAGTGCTTCTAACTCGCCCAGTTGCGTAAGCGCCTTGAAGCTATACAGCGCATTCGAGGCGATTTTCGGCTCGGAACTGTCACAGAGTAAAATCATCATCTAATTCTCAGGAACTGGCATCTCTCCAGGCGGATGTGGCCCAATTAATTAACTAGCTGCCTTCCTTACAGCATGGCAAATGGATCCAGCGGGCCCTAGTCACACTGGTGCAGATGGCTGGATCCGAAATAGACCGGTTGGATTGGAAAATCCTGACAGCATCCATGCAAGAGCAGTGACTAAGTGCGCCGAAACTTACGCATCTCTCATATTCAGGCCAAATTTCAGTACGAGAGTCAGGAGATATAGGTAGCGAAAGTAATCTATTATTTCCGTGTTTATGCTAGACAAGGCGGGCACTTGAAGGGAGTAGAGTTTCAAAGTATGAAACTAACTAAACTAATGAGGTCAAGTAGAAGAGGAGCATAACTGCAGGGAAAGGAAAATCACGTCGTACCGGACGTCAAGAAAGCAGTGCCGCTTCCTCAAAAAAGAAATTGCGCATATTACTCTGGAGCAAACTGCCAACTACAACTGTCAGCTATAGGAGAGTCTCAAATTATTCCCAACGTAACGCTCTTGAGCGACAACTTGCACACCCTGTGTTTCTACTATGCAACAGCGGAGTTCATTTAAAAAATTGTCGAACGGCTTAATTTTAGACGGCGACAATTTTGAGCCATTCCGGAACGAATTGTTATCCAGGATATCCAGCGGATTGTCATTACCCACACCAGATAACTCTACTGGTTCAGATGAGAACTGGTTGAGCACTTATGTCAACACAATGGGGTCTTCATCTTGGTTCTCAACTCGTGCGGTCTCAGTCCAAAGCATGAGCAAGTACCGGATATGCTGTCCATCGGAAGTTGCTTCAGTTAAGGGCTATACGGCACAGAGCAGTATCGAAAAGAAGAAATCCATGAGCTACGGAAAGAATCCGTTTAAGCGCAGCAAAAATATTACGCCGAACAGCGTTCTCAAAATTCCGTTGTTTCCAGAACCAGAATTGCATAAGATTTGGAAAAAATGGCTAGCAGTATACCGTTGGGTTTACAACCAGTGTGTGGAATTCTATAACAATGGACGAGCGCTGTCAGAGAGGCAATCTTTAGACCAGTACATACAGCAGTTGCAAAATTTGCCCGAAAACGACTGGACTAAGTGCCTCGGTAATACTAGGCAAGAAGCTGTTTGTGAAGCTCAAAATGCCAGTCGTCAATCACGCCAAGCTAATGGCGGCAAGTGTTTCCTGAGTTTCCGCTCTTGTAAAAACAAGTCCCAGGCTATCCAGTTCAAGAACAGTGCATACAAAAATGGAACGTGGTTCCGCTCGGAGATTAGGAACTTACAATTCGCAATTGCTAAAGGCTACGAGTTACCAGCTAACTGTGTATACGGAACTGAGTTACTCTATCAAAGAGGACAGTGGTTTGCTTGCTTTCCGCAATACATCCGGGAGGTAACGACAGGCTCTGATCGCGTAATTGCTCTAGACCCAGGTAACCGTACTTTCCTAACTGGCTACGATGGAGAGAACATCTTAGAGATTGGCAGGGAAGACATCGGGCGGCTGACGAGGCTCTGCCTGCACCTCGACAAACTCGTTGGAAGAAAGATGAAAGCCACGGGTAAAGTAAACAAGCGGTTTCGGTACAAGTTGAGCAAAGCAATTGATCGGCAGAGGTCTCAGATTCGAGCGCTGGTGGATGACCTACATCGGAAGGCTGCTAGCCTGCTTGTCAACAGTTACAAACTGATATTTTTACCCACTTACAAAACTTCTCAAATGGTTGTTAAAGCCAACCGCAAGATTAATCGGAAGTCGGTTAGAAATATGTTGACTTGGGCTATGAGCAGATTTGCCTCTCATCTGGAGCAAGCAGCTAAGAGAAAAGGAGTGCTGGTCGTCCGCTGTAACGAGGCTTATACTAGCAAAACTTGCCCCAAATGTGGTCACATCCACAAGCAACTTGGTGGCTCCAAAGTTCACAAATGTCAGGCTTGCGGTCATAAAGCACCGCGAGATTGGGTAGGCGCTCTCAACATAATTTGAGAGCTTTGCAGGCTGTCTCCTTCGATGTTAGAGATGGCGTTATCACCATTTCTGATGCCGATGTTGTACTTGCACAGGGCGTTTATTAGCTTTGTGAGGGTTAAAGACAGCACATGGACCCTGATGAGGATTTAAGTTTGTATAAGATTACAGATAAATTGGATGTCGCCTGTGAGACAATCAGCCATTTTTACCGGGTCTTTCACTCCAGCCGCTACGTGAAAGAAAAATTAGTCATCCGGCTGAAAGAAGAACTAAAAGATGTCGATATTGAGCAGTTAAATGCTGAGTTTAGCGACATCCTCGTATCCGGAGCCATAGAAAAGACTAAAGCCTTACCAGCAGAATCTCAAGACGATACCATTGATTTACCCCGCCTGGTTTTACATTTTAATCAGCGAAATTTTGGACGCTTATACCATCTGATTGCTAAGATAAATCAGATGGGAGTTCCCTCACCGGCATTGGAGCATCCAGAAAAAAAATAACTCAAGTTGCTACCTATAAAAATTTCTACGTCCGAAACAGCCATTTTTTGCAAATTTATCCACAAAAATGCCATTTTGGGGTAATTTACAAGGTAATATCGGATCATATAGGTTGATTTTGACGTTGATTTTCTATCTTGTTGCAACTTAGGTTAAAAATAATTTTGCACAACTACTTACCTAATCTATCTGAGAAACGCTATATTTCAGATACATCAGTAGACCATTGCCGAAACTAGGGTTCGTAGTTGCGCACATAGCGCCTATATGCTCTGCGGTTGGCGCTAAAGCGCAACAACTTCCCTTAGATTACAGGTATTACCAGGATTTGATATCACTGGTCACTGACACTAGGGATGGATATGACCATTGGGCAAGATGGCACCTTTAATATGAGCACCTTCAAGGTCAGCACCCCGGAGGTAGGCATCTTCGAGGTTAGCACCCTGGAGACGAGCACCCCATAAGTGAGCACGCCGCAGGTCTGCACCCTTAAGATCGGCATTGCTGAGATTAGCCCGCTTGAGATCGGCACCCCGCAAGTCGGCACCAGAGAGGTCCGCATTCCCTAGCTGGGCACGCCCTAGTTTAGCACCCTCCAGATGGGCCCCCTCCAAGTTGGCACGCCATAATTTGGCATCTCCTAAGTATGCTTCCTTCAGGTAGGCATCTTCTAGGTAGGCATCTGGGAGTTTAGCATGCCCGATGTAAGCACCCCGGAGGTCAGCATTTCCCAGATCGGCACCTTGGAGGTTAGCATTTCCCAGATTGGCACCTGTAAGATAGGCCGATCCCAGGTCAGCACCCTGCAGGTTGGCGCCAGCAAGGTCAGCGCCTCGCAGATTAGCGCCTCGTAGATTAGCTCCAGCGAGGTTGGCACCCGCTAGTTTCATACCCCGGAGATTAGCACCTCTGAGATCGCAGTTGGTACATTGACGATTATCCAGCAACCGGTGATGGATATTTTTAGAAGTTGTCAGATGCCTGTGATGTTGTTGGATGTTGTGATGATGCAGCGCTGTTTCATATAAAGCAGGTTCGTTTCGCAACAGGATCGGAGCTCGACCCATAAGAGATAAACTACCCAGGGTGGCTAGTGCGACCACAGCTGCTCCGGTAGAGAATTGAAGGCTGTTGACTAGCATGCCTCGGGAAGTGCTTAGGCCGACAACATCAATAGGTCGCAGTGCTTTTAGGGCAATTGCGGCATTGGCAAAGCGATGTTTGGGGTTAGGTGCCGTCATTTTTTCTAGCCAGCGGATAAACTGACGATTTACCCTTGGCACCAAATGCTTGAAGTTGAGGCGAAAAGACCCATCAACTAAATTGCCGATTTCCGTTGATTTCGTGTTAGTCAGCAAGCAGATCATGGTCGCACCCAGACTGTAAAGGTCCGATGCTGCCGTCAGCTGGCGATTAAACAGCTTTTCTGGAGGCATAAATCCTAAAGTGCCTTTGACAGCGCTGCTAGCGGCCACTTCCGATTTTTCCGGAACGGTGCCTCCATTGCGGGCAAAGCCAAAATCTACCAGGTAAACCTTGAGGTTTTGCCAACGATCGACCAGGATATTTTCAGGTTTAATATCTTGATGGATGATGGGAGGGTTCAGTGATTGTAAGTAAATCAGCACTTCTAAGATAGCACAGCCAATCTGCTTAATTTCCTGGGGGGTCCAGGGGTAAGGTTCGGCTAAAGAGGGTGCCTGTTTGTATTCCTGCACCATACAGAAGCCCGTTGGGGTGGCGAAAGAATCCAGATAGCAGGGGATGCTGGGATGATTGAGTTGTTGCAGTACCCGAATTTCCTGCTCATAGGCGTCGTAGTCTGACCAGCTGGAGGCTGCCTGAGCAAAATTGAACTGTTTAATCACCACGGCTTCAGCACGGGAGCATCTCCGGGCCAGTGCTTGTGGGGTCTCTGGCGAAATGGGACTTCTACTCGCCAGGTAAGTAACGCGACCACAGGTGCGATTTTGCCCCAGTTCCCGTTCGACTTGATAGTTGTGGCTGGAGAAATCTGGTAAGTTATTCATAGGCCGATGGATGCTGGTTGCGATTAGGCTTATTTACCATTTTGCCAGGAAAATCCCGATCTGGCACCAAAAATTTTCTTGGTTTAGCGCCAGGGGTGATGCTGGGGCTAAACCAAGCGTATTTTTCCTGCCTGAGCGGAGTAATTCAACAAACCTATGTCAAGTTTTGTTAACAACCGCCACATACATCTTCCAGAAAGACGTTCATTTATGTTTACACTTCTTAACATAGACCTGTTTATTTTCACCTGTCTACTTAGGGCGAACAGAGAAAAATCGCTCTACTATAGCCAAAACTGCCGATCGCCCTCCAGCATGCCGGTGGGATTTATACCGTGTAACCGCAGATAAGCCATGCGATCGGATCCATAGAGTGGCATGGGCAAGCGTGGCGATTTTAACGCGCCATGATGCAACAATGTCAGTTTCAGGGTAGCTTCTACTACAGTTTCGATCGATACTTGGTGTCCTTGTTCATGCACCGTCAAACGCAGGGGACGCGCCAAACCAACATTAGCAGAAACCTCAGTCGTTATGACAATAGCTTCCCGATCGGATAAGCGAAGTGCCAATCCCTTTTTTGGTGCAGTCACTACTTTCTGGTTCAGATTGTACAGTCGAGGAACGTAAGACTTTCTGCACTCCACTAAAATAAACTTCGAGTCAATTGCCTTTGCCCATTCCAATAAATTATCAACTTCATTGCCACAAAAACGTCCGTCCCGGTAGATCAGAACAGTTTTGCGTTGCAGTTGAGATGCAGGTAGCAAGGTGTTCAAAAGCTGTGCTGGAATTTCTTCTCCTTCAATTATCGCATCTTCCAGATGGTAGCGAATGAAC
The DNA here is from genome assembly GCA_963921275.4 of uncultured Hormoscilla sp. GTDB lineage: Bacteria > Cyanobacteriota > Cyanobacteriia > Cyanobacteriales > Desertifilaceae > Hormoscilla. The sequence continues at coordinate 3,059,737 of OZ001293.3, forward strand.
TCTCCTCGCCGTCCATAAACACGAATGCTTGCACAGGCATTTTGACTTCCGGATACGTTCTTTTTGGCAACTCGGGAAATATCCAAGCCAACGAAATAATCCGCGACCTCTAAAGGTTCAGCTAGAATGAAAGGCAAGTTCCCCAGTTTTGCCAGAACCCCTGGAATCACCTGATTGAGAACGTAGTTGGTTTGCACCTTCAAGGTTTCCTCATAAATCACTTGGCTCAATCCCGCGTCGAAGCAACCGCGAGTATACCCAATAATATAGACTGCCGTCCTCTTCCCGATCGGAGTGGCGATCGCTCTCGGGCAAAAAGGTAAAAACAATGTCAGGGGTCGGCACAAGCAATTCATCAAGCGCTTTTTCAACTTCCGCTTTTGCCTTTGCAGCACTCAACTCCTTGACTGACAACTGCTTCGTATTAATAATTTTGCTCTCAAAATCATAGCGTTTTAGCTGTTCTTGAACTTTCTTGAGAAATGGAGTTAGCTTGCGATCGCATAATTTCAGAGCTGCAATACGGATTTGTTGCTGATTATCTCGGTATTCATCGTGACGGCGATAAACACCTCCTGTAGACAAACCATTGAGAATTTTACCTGAGGCGCGAGTAACCTTTTTCCCGAAAAGAAGTGGGGTTTGCTCCAGGGGAGTCGATGGTTGCCAGAATAAAGATGGGGAATCTTTGCTGTTGATACTACGCTGTAGCTCAAATCCATAGGCTGCTAGAGCAGGATTCGCTATTTTCTTGGAGGAGTCAACCAATAGTTGTTGCCGCTGTTCATGGGAAATTTTAGTTTTCTCGATCAATTTTCCATATTCCACCTCAAAACTCGCAGCTGTTTCAGAGGTAATGCAAGGACGTAAAGCCGCCATCGCATAGTAATACGGCTTCCCATTCTTGCCAAATTGTACCCCCACCAAGGGTTGATTGTCAGGCGCATCTCGCAGTGCTTGTTTGCTGACTGCACCTGTCGCCTTTTCGATTAATTTTTCCCGGTGTTCTCCAATTTTGCCGACAATAGCGCCAATAGTACCGCTACCTCCAGATTCAATGTTTTGAACTTTCAAACCAATTAAAAGTTCTTGAGGATTTTGCCGGAAGGGATGATTATTGTAGAAATCAGCCAAGTTCCCCTTATAGAGGATACTGCTGCGAACCGTTATAGTTACAGCAGGCCGTAATTTACCGTCGAGTTCGATGGTTTCTGACCAAATATCAACCTCGCGCCTGACTTCAACTCCTTTGTCAGAGAAAACCACAGGTTGCTCGAATTTTGTTTCCCTTAAGACTTGAACGGCCAGTTGAGCTATAATTAAAGGAGTTTCCTTTGGCTCGCGCACCCCTTGAAATGACCAGTAGCGATCGCCAATCTCATCTTTTAAATCTTCTTGGATATTTTCGAGTGCCTTTTTCAATTCAGCTTTGTCTGGCATAGTACTACCTGGTTTGGCTAAAATCCAAAAATATGATTTTTCCCAGATAGCAACTATATCGGGAAACTGGCGACTAAACCGGAAAGCTAAGCGGTTTCCCTCCTGCCGTTCCACTTCAGGTGTCAGTCGAAAACAGATTAAATTCGGCTGCGAGATAGTTAAGGGGAAAATCTCGCTCAAAAAGATGGGAGATGTCTGAACTTGAACTTGAGTAGTCATGCGGAAACCTCAGAAACAGAAAATTTACAAATGGAATTAAAGGCACAGTAGCGACAAGCAAAACCGGGGTTTGGTGGAAAAACGTTTGCGAAGCAAGCAGAGTTTTGTCGGTAACGTCTCAAATCTTGCTGATGCTGTTTGGCTATTTGTGTCAACTCGCTCTGAATGGCTCGCAGTTGGGCATTTGTCGCCTTAATATCCTCAGACGCTTTACCGGTTTCCAAGTTATAGAAAGAGGCGATCGCTGGTTGTTGCGGATAGAGATAGCGGGCGGCTAGCAGGTAAACAAATGCCTGTCGGCGGTCAAAATCTGATTTACCCGTCTTGAAGTCTAAAATATGCAGCGTGCCGTCAGGCTCAGTAAAAATACAGTCGATCGCCGCAAAGAGGTTAAAGAAATAGTTCCCTTCCCGGATTAAAATAGGTGTGGGATATCCCTCATCACCTCGACGATGTTCTTCCCAAGGAGAATAGGATTTTCACGGTACTTTTTGAGGATGGCAGTCACTCGCGCCTGAACTGTAGCTGACTCTTGAGACAATTGCAAAATCTCTGCCACTTGCTCGACAGCATCTTTTCTGTACAAGATCGGGGAGTTCTGATGAAACTCGTAAACCCCCTTTTGGGCGAGAATGCCAATCCGCTGAGCTGTGTTGTCTTGCTCCAAGAGCGCTTTAACTTGGGGTTCTTTCTTGCGAGCCTTAGTGAAACCCCGCTTCATATCACAGTGCCAGTATTCCTGTCCTACTGGTGGAGAAAACAAAGACCAGAGATTATAACTGGCAAATTGCCAAATTTTATTTTCGATCATATATCACATCTCACTTTTTTTGTCAACCAATTCTGCTGAACAGCTGAACAGACGCTCCAGCATGAAAAGGAGAGGGTTTCGGTCTCATAGGGCCAAGTATGAGCTGCCCTGGCCGAGGTAGCAAACCACCGGCGTTACGTTGACTGATTTAGCCAACCAACGACGATGCTAACTTATGTTGACTAATATCGTCAACTCAGAGGATGAAAACCTTGCCATAGGGCCAAGTACAAGCTGCCCTTGCCGGGGTAGCCACCGATTTAGTTGACTAATTTAGCCAACCCGCTTCGATGCTAACTTATGTTGACTAATATCGTCAATCCAGAGGATGAAAACCTTGCCATAGGGGTTAAGCACAAGCAGCCCTGGCTGAGGTAGCCACCGGTTTAGTTAACTAATTTAGCCAACCCGCTTCGATGCTAACTTATGTTGACTAATATCGTCAACCCAGAGGATGAAAACCTTGCCATAGGGGTTAAGCACAAGCAGCCCTGGCCGAGGTAGCCACCGGTTTAGTTGACTAATTTAGCCAACTCGCTCCGATACTAACTTAGGTTGACTAATATCGTCAACCTAGAGGATGAAAACCTTGCCATAGGGCCAAGCACAAGCAGCCCTGGCCGAGGTAGCCACCGGTTTAGTTGACTAATTTAGCCAACTCGCTCCGATGCTAACTCATATTGACTAATATCGTCAACCCTTAGTATGATTAGTAAGTAAGTAACCTAGGTTGCTACCTATAGAACCTCAAAACCTTGCATTAGCCAAAATTGGCAAAAATTGCCTTGTGATTTACCCTAAAATGGCATTTTTGCGGAGAAATTCACCAAAAATGGCTGTTTGGGACGTAGAAATTTTTATAGGTAGCAACTTGAGTTAATGATTTAAGTAAGTAGGGAAAAAACCGTGAATCAGACGTTTGGCAAGGTTATTCGTCAAGCCCGCAGGGACAAGGGATACAGCCAGCGCGAGCTAGCCAAGTTGATAGGGGTGAATTATACCTACCTATCCAAGCTAGAGAACGACCACGCTGGGTATCCTCCTAGCGAGGAGGTCATTGAGTGCTTAGGGCGTCATCTAGAATTGGACGAAGTCGAGCTAAAATACTTAGCTGGCAGGATTGCGCCGGAAGACGAGGAAGTTTTTAAGGAACTTGTCAAGAAGTATAAACAGATGCCTGCTTTGCTCCGCCGCATGCGGGACAATCCTGATTTTGTCCAAAAATTACTTCAGGAAGTAACCCAAGTAGAAAAGGAGGAGGAGCCGTTTTGAATGTAATCAAGCCCTATCGCTTCATTCCCAAGCAGGAAATTGAGCGTCAGGCTAACAACCTTCTCAAGCAAATGGAGGCGACGCCAAATTTGGCACCCAAATGGCCTTTTGATGCTACTCGCGTGGCTGACTTTTTGGATCTAGGTGTTGTCTGGGACACAATAGAGCCTGATGAGGAAGGGCCAATTGCAGCTATGATTCTGCCGCTTCAAAGTGAAATTGTAATAAATGAAAATATTTCAGCAATACATGGAGGCTTTGGCGAATCAACATTAGCCCATGAAATTGGACATTGGGAACTTCATATTGACCATAACGCGGTTGGTAAGTTTTTATATCGCAGAACGGATGGGATCGAAAAAACTATTATCGCGCCGTTTTTATGTCGTAGCGATACCATTCAGAAAGGGATTGAATGGCAAGCTCAGTATTTTGCTAGTTGTTTACTGATGCCTCTTGATAAGTTAGAAGAAGTGCGCATAGGGCGCGTTCTAACGAAATGGTCTCACCTTTACGCTATAAAAGATGAGCTTGGTATCACTATATCTAATCTGACAAACCGTTTGCAAGATATTGATTGGATTCACATTCCCAAAAATTCTAAGCAAATTTATCTGGGAAAAGCTGCGCCTGGTCGGTAACAGGGGCGATCGCGGCGATCGCCCCCCGATCGTACTAATCAGTCTTAGCTATCACCCAATTTACCAGAGTCCGGACCGGGAAACCCGTAGCGCCAACGCCATTGTAGCCATTTTCCTTATCTGTCCAAACCGGTCCAGCGATGTCTAAATGTACCCAAGGAGTCTCCTTAACAAATTGCTTCAAAAACAGGGTTGCTGTAATGGAACCACCGGGACGCGGACCAGTATTTTTCATATCAGCAACCACGGACTTCATGCCTTCAAAATACTTCTCCTCCATTGGCATGTGCCAGAACTTTTCCCCGGAAATTTCAGCAGCTTTACTCAGCTCTTGTGCTAAAGTCTCGTCTGTACTCCACATCCCGCCAATATCATTGCCCAAAGCCACCACACAGGCACCTGTCAGGGTCGCCAGATCTACTATAGCATCAACGCCCAACTTTTCGGCAAACACCAAAGCATCTGCTAGAGTTAGACGCCCTTCCGCATCAGTGTTGTTAACTTCGATCGTCTTGCCATTAGAAGCTTTAAGAATGTCACCTGGGTGCATCCCATGACCACTAATCATATTCTCAGTCGCCGCTGAAATGAAGTGAACCTCCACATCTGGTTTCAGCTGACCAATAGCTTTTGCTGCACCGAGGGTAGCCCCAGCACCACCCATGTCCGTCTTCATCATTTCAATGCCGCTACCGCCAACTTTAATGTTATAACCGCCAGAGTCAAATGTCAGACCTTTGCCCACAATTGCTAACTTGCAGCGGGGCGTATCTTTAGGCTTATAGGTGAGGTGGATAAACTTCGGGGGCAGATCCGAAGCCTTCGCTACACCCAAAAACGCACCCATCCCCAACTTTTCACAATCTTCTCGTTCCAAGATTTCTACATCCATGCCATAGGCTTGGGCCAGGTCTTGGGCCGTTTGGGCTAAAGTTATCGGCGTTACCTCATTTGCCGGTGCTGCCACCAATTGCCGTGCCAGAAACACCCCAGAACAGATAATCTGCCCACGGGATATGGCCTCTTGCTGACCGGCAAGCCCGAGCAAATCTATTTGCTCTAATTTGCTCGGTTTATCTTCCGGTTCTGACTTAAAACGGTTATCCTGGTATAAAGCCAACTCTATACCTTCTACTATTGCCTGAGTGGTGGCCTCTGGGTCATCATTCCACACTGGCAGGCTCATCCCCAAGGTTTTACACCGTTCCTTTTCCGCCCAGGTGGCCCCAGTAGCAGCAACACGACGCCAGGCATCCAATTTTCCTTCGATGTGCTCGGGGTCGTGCGAGTAGCGCGCCCCGAGCACATCGGAGTCGGGTTTACCCATACCCACCAGCATAATTTTCCGGACTCCGTCGCGCACACCCGTGCGGGTGCAAGCGCTGGTGCCTTCTTTACCCTTAAATTCCGTCTCCTGCAACAGTTCGCTGATGGTCCCGTTCAGCCGCTCGTCCATCTGCCGGAGATCGCCTGTCAAATCAACGGCATCCTCAAAAAAACCAATTACCAGGGCGTCCCCAGTGCAGTTAAGCCGTGGCGTGTCAATTGCTCTATATTCCATCTGTTTATCTGTATCTCTTTCGATCGTTTGCCCTGGGATCTAGCCAGTCCCAATTGTAGATCGTCTATTAGAGAGGATAAGACAGCTAATGACAAAAGTTAAGTCGGCAGCGGGTGTGGTCATGCATTTGTTGGCAACGGAATGTTTGCTCTCCGTATCAACGGGTTTTGACCACACCCGTCGGCAGCAGCTGTCAGAAACCAAACTCAAGAGCGGCAATTAGGGCCAATTGGCTGCTCGTGGCTGAGTTGATGAGTAAAAGTATGGCTCGAAAAATCCATATAGTTGTAATCTAACAGCTTAGCTTTCGTCAAGAGGAAAGAGCAAAAATCAGACCTGATATCCCAGAGGTTGAACTTTATCAGCTCTGTTAGAGTCTCAAGGGGATCGAAGTAGACCTTCTGTGTGAAGAGCCATGTTTAAGGAGAAGCGACAGAGAAATAATCAAGTTTCTTGGGCGGCTTGTGCCGGTATTGGCGTATTGTTGATGGGAGTAACCCTACACAAAACGCCAGTAGTAGATGGACTACGCCAAAGGCTGGCTCAATGGTCGGCATCGGCTGAGCAGTCGCGGCAGTTGCAGCTGACACCCATTGGGGAAAATTCGGTAATAGGTCTGTTGGTGCAACTGGCACCCAGGGACAGGGAGCAGAAACTGCAAGCGCTAGCCCAAGAGACAGGCTCTCATGAGAGCTTACGCGCTCGTTATTTGCTGGCATCAGACCTGATAGAGCAGCAGCAGGGCCAACAGGCGCTCGCCCTGCTAGAAAAACTAGAGCGGGACTACCCAGTTTTAGGCTCTCACATCGCTCTCAAACGCGCCCAAGCTTACGAGGTAATGGGCGATCGCCTGAGTGCGATATCGGCCTGGAAAGATTTGCGGCGTCGGTACTCCCAAGACCCAGTAGCAGCGGAAGCACTGTTGGCCCTGGGCTCTACAGATCCGAAATACTGGGAAAAAGCGATCGCACAATTTCCAGCCCATCCAGGGACAGTGGAAATGGCCTACCGAAGACTCTCTCAAGAGGATACCGACCAACTGCCGCTGTTGCTGCTATTGGCAAAACATGCCCATTACAGACAGGATTATACAGAGCTACTCAATCAGCTAGTGAGCAAATATAAGGAGCAGCTGACCGCCGCAGATTGGGAGGCGATCGCCTTTGGTTACTGGGAAAAAGAAGCCTACGGAGAAGCCGGTGTAGCCTATAGGAAAGCCCCAGCAACGCCAGTAAATCGTTACCGTGCGGGTAGGGGGCTGCAACTGGGAGGGAAAAAACACTCAGCGATCAGAGCATATAAACAACTAATAGAAGAGTTTCCCGACGCTAAAATAACCGCCCGAGGCATGCTGCACCTCTCAAGACTCTCGGAGCCGAAATATGCCCTAAACTATCTGGAAAAAGTGCAGACACAGTTCCCTGACTTCGCAGCAGAGGCTCTATTAGAGAAATCAAAAGTTCTCAATAGTCTGGGAAGTGCTAAAGCAGCTTTTGTGGCCCGGGAATCGCTCCTGACTCAATATAGCAATTCCGACGAGGCAGCTCAGCTGCGATGGAGACTGGCACAAAAGCGAGCACAAGGTGGAGAGTTGACGGAAGCGTGGGAATGGGCCCAGCAGCTGACGGCGGAAAACCCTGATAGTCCCCTGGCCGCAAAAGCAGCCTTTTGGGTGGGGAAATGGGCTTCACTTCTGGGGCGGACCGACGATGCCCAGCAGTCCTTTGCTTATGTAATAATGCGCTACCCAGAGTCTTATTATGCTTGGCGCTCGGCGGTGTTATTGGGCTGGGATGTGGGGGACTTTAAGACTATGCGTAAGCTCAAACCCCAATTATATCGGCTCCCAGTCCGATCGGTATTGCTGGCAGGCTCAGACACCCTCAAAGAACTCTATCACTTAGGTCAAGACACCGATGCTTGGAAACTATGGCAGGTGGAATTTACTAATCGCTCTAGCCGCACCGTAGCAGAACAGTTTACAGATGGGCTCATACGTTTAGCGATCGAAGATCACCTGGAAGGCATTTTTATGATTAATAGCCTCAGTTGGCGGGACGAACCGGCAGACCGCGAACAGGTAAAGATGCTCAAGCAACAACTGGCTTATTGGCATGCCCTCTATCCCTTTCCCTATCTAGAGCAGATATTATCCTGGTCAGAAAAATACCATCTCAATCCCCTCTTGGTGGTCGGTTTAATCCGTCAAGAATCGCGATTTATGGAAAAGATCGAGTCCCCTGTTGGTGCCACTGGCTTAATGCAGGTGATGCCAGAGACCGGAGCATGGATTGCCGATCAAATCAATCTGACTGACTACAAATTAAACAAGGCCAATGACAATATTCAACTGGGCACCTGGTATCTGGATTTCACTCACTGGCAATATCAAAATAACTCCATGTTAGCAGTTGCTAGCTACAACGCGGGAACGACTAATGTGGACAGATGGATAGAAAGATTTGGTTTGCGCGACCCAGACCGTTTTGTCGAGTTCATCCCCTTTGGCGAAACCAAAGGCTATGTTAAATCGGTATTTGGTAACTACTGGAACTACGCCAGACTTTACGACCCCATGATTTCCCAGCAGCTAGCCCAGCTGCAATCAGCAGTGGCAGCCTCTACCATTCCGGAAAAATCGGATGAGTCAGGAGACTAAAGGAGAGAAGGTGAAAAATAGTTATAGGAAATCAAGGGATGATGCTTTAATGGAAGAGAAGGCGGTGTAGCACTCCCAATGGGATGATAGGAAGACTATCTTCCCTGTCATCCTAGGAGATCAGGGCGAGATAGTGGTGAATAACTAGTTATGAATGATAGAAAGGCCCGCAAACAAGCGGAAAAAACTCTCCAGGATCTTTTCCAACAAAAGATGTTGCTGTCGATGATGCATTCTTGCATCCACTCTCAGGAAAAAATGCAGGAAATTCTCAGCATAACTGTTCGGAAAGTCCGGGAGTTCCTCAAGGCAGATAGAGTCATGATCTACAGATGGAATCACCGAAAAAGCGGGTTTGTGGTGATAGTGTCAGCCAGCACAACAGCTAGGGAAAGTATGTTAGGATTGCAGGTAGATGAGAGATTAATACCAGCAGCAGAGGTGCAGGAATACCAGGAAGGAAAAATCAAGGCGATCGCGGATATATATAGGGCAGGGTTGCAAGAGTCTCAAGTTCAGTTACTCTCGGATTTTCAGGTAGTGGCAAAGGTGGGCGTGCCCCTGCGGGTGGGAAATGCGTTGTGGGGTTTGTTAATGGTACATCAGTGCAATGGCCCCAGAAAATGGCAGCCCTTGGAAATAGATGCCCTGGAACAATTGGCAACACAGGTGGCGATCGCCATTCAGCAATCGGAACTTTACCAACAGGTTCAAAACCTGAACAGCGCTCTAGAAAACCAGGTACGGGAACGCACGGCCCAACTGGAACAAGCACTGAACTTTGAGGCGATGCTCAAACGCATCACGGATAAGGTCCGCGATAGTCTGGATGAAACCCAGATTTGGCAAGCAGCAGTGCGGGAAGTAACTGAAGTTCTGGGCATCCGAGGTTGTAATGCAGCTCTGTACGACCAAGAAAAAGAAACATCCATTATCAGTGCAGCCTATAGTAAAAGTCCTATGGTTAATCAAGAGCGGGTCGGACGAGTTGCTGCGCTGAAGAAATTCCCGGAAATCTACCAGCAGCAGCTCTTGCAGGGTCAGTATTTTCAGTTTTGTTCTTTGCTCCCTAACCCAGACAGGGGTAGGGTGGCAATGCTCGCTTGCCCCATTTTTGATAACCAAGGTGTTTTGGGCGATCTCTGGCTGATCAATCATGCAGATTATGTATTTAGTGAGTTGCAGATTCGCTTGGTGCAGCAGGTCGCCAATCAATGCGCGATCGCCCTCCACCAAGCGAGACTCTACCAAGCTGCCCAAACACAGGTAGAAGAACTACAAAAGCTCAGTCGCCTCAAGGATGAGTTCGTCAGCACGGTGCAACATGAATTACGGACGCCGATGACCAACATGACCATGGCGATTAAAATGTTGACGATCGGTCTGCGTCAGGCGGGAGTTTTGCCCGCACCAGGGACAGAAGCTCCAGAGGGTAAGCCTTCAAAGGTGGCTCATTATTGGAAGATTATCCAAGATGAATGTAAACGAGAAATTAGTTTGATTAACGATCTGCTAGATTTGCAGCGACTGGAGAATCAATCACAACCTATAGCGTCCGAAGCCATAGAATTCCAGTCCTGGCTCCGAACCCTGGTAAAACCGTTTATCGATCGGGCCAGCAGCCGTCAACAAGTCCTAGAGGTAGATCTGGACGACCAACTGCCTCCTGTAATCTCCGATCCGGCTATTCTGGAAGGGGTAATACGCGAGTTGCTCAATAATGCTTGCAAATATACTCCACCCGGAGAACGCATTCTACTTTCTGCACGCAGTCACCAGGATAAAATTATTCTCAGAGTGACTAATTATGGGGTGGTCATTCCTGCCAATGAACTGCCACGCATTTTTGATAAGTTCTACCGCGTCCCCAGTACTGACCCCTGGAAGCAGGGCGGCACTGGCTTAGGCTTAGCTTTAGTTCAGAAACGTGTTGGTCACTTAGGTGGGATGATCGAGGTGGAAAGTGGAGAGGGTAAAACCTGCTTTATGATTGAGTTGCCCATTAAAATTTGACAGTCTGTTAAATTAATATTAACTCAAGTTGCGACCTATAAAAATTGGATACAAAAAGCTATGATAAAGAGAATTATTTTCAACTCTAATCCCTTAGATGTAACAGCATGAATTGACTTGGGAAACAAATTGGTGATTCGACTAAAACAGGTTTCAACTTGTTTTCTTGTTACTTTTTGTATATATTCAAAACAAGAAGATTCTTTTCTTTTTGAGTTCTTTTTTCGCAAAGGTTTTAACATTATACTTGACGACTCTTTTAGTAAATCCTCTAATTGATAATCATTATAAGCTTTATCTCCATAAACTATTGAATTTGATGGTAAGTCAAAGCCAAAAGATTGCAAAACTTTAACATTATTATAACTACCAGGATCTAGATAAAATTCTATTGGCTTTCCATTTTTGTTTACCAACATATGAACTCTTAATCCATAAAAATAACGTTTTTTACTGGCAATATACCCTCGATATTCTTCCTTGTTATAAATTTGGCATCTATCAATCCTAATATTATCACATACTGGCACCGGGAAACTATCAAGAATATATTCTTGACCCGGATTGAGCTCTTTAAATGTTTGAGCTATAACTTGGAAGAAAAACATCCAAATTGGTTCCTCAATATTGTGTAATCGACGATTGAACCTACTTTTACTTAACAGATTTTTTATATACTTGTGTTGGACCATAAATTGACAAGAGCGATCGTGGTGTCCTCCGAAAAAATATGCAGCAACTAATCCGACTGTCATCACTTCGGCATTGTTCATTTTTACTTGTGGATCTTCTTTTATATTTAACGCTTTTAGTAGCTCGTCACAAAGAACAAAAATTGTTGTAATCATATCTTCCATCATCTACATCCCCCAGCAATTAACTATTATTTTAGTACATTATAACCTATAAACAGCCAACCCGCCGTCTAGCACAAAAAAAATATAATTTTGTATCAAAAGCTACGAAATATCCCAAATATCTGTAAAGTCTAAGTGGGTAATTCATATTTTTTTTAATAGGTCGCAACTTAGGTTAATATTAACTGGACAGTGCGAAGTTCTTTGGATAACGGCTTGTCATAAGCGGGTTTGGGTCTGATCGACCGACCATGGGCAATAAGCGGGTCACTACTGGCTGTAAGCTACTCCCAGCAAGGGTTTCAGCTTTTAGACTAGGTCTTTTTTCAGGAGAACTTCGCACTCTCCAGTAATATTAAGTAATTTTATGGTTTATTGTGCTCGTGTTATCATAATAAACCATAAAATTACTTGCTAAATCGGTTAATTACATGCAAATTTTGAGGCGAAAGATAAGGCAAAAAGCAATGTTGAGCAAATTTTTTGAAAAAAGTATGTATAATCAAGGCTAAGTATAAATTAATTAACCTCGATACCATATTCCGCACCACAAGTGGAGAGGGTAAAACCTGCTTTATGATCGAGTTGCCCATTAAAATTTGACAGTCTGTTAAATTAATATTAACTGGACAGTGCGAAGTTCTTTGGATAACGGCTTGTCATAAGCGGGTTTGGGTCCGATCGACCGACCATGGGCAATAAGCGGGCCACTACTGGCTGTAAGCTACTCCCAGCAAGGGTTTCAGCTTTTAGACTAGGTCTTTTTTCAGGAGAACTTCGCACTCTCCAGTAATATTAAGTAATTTTATGGTTTATTGTGCTCGTGTTATCATAATAAACCATAAAATTACTTGCTAAATTGGGTACATTTCAGTTAGGCGATGAGTAATTATACATAGTGCTTGTCTCCCTCAAAACGGTACATAATTTAGGCACTGTTGACCACCCTTGACCCATGAACTCCCAAAAGCAGGCTGAACTCCAGCAACATCTTGACGCGATTGCCGCGATTCTCTACCAGGAAGCCGACCCCACTGAACTCACCACCCTTGAAGGCATTGAGAAAAACGTTCGTGCGCTTGCCCAAGAACACGTCTGGCCTCAACTAGGAATTTTTTTATCAACACGGCGACTTCCCGCCGCACCGGAAAACAGCGCACCCTGACCAGTATCCTGGGCAAACTAACCCTCACCACTGCTCAAGCCCAACAACTGCAAGTTAAACCGGGAACTCGTTGGAGTCCGTATGTGGAAAAATGTTGTTGGGTCGTCAGTGCCAATGCCTCTTACCAGAGAGCCGATTTTTCGGGCCGTCCGCGGACCGTACAAGATCTCGCGATGCTGACTGGGGTGAGCATCTCCCACAGTACGCTCCAACGCTTTGTTCAACGAGAGGACTGGTCTGAGGTAGAGATAGCTGAACCGATTCAGGAGCTCAGCTTGGATGGCGGCATGATTCGCCTTCGTACCGATTTTTCGGGCCGTCCGCGGACCGTGGAGGGTCAACCTGGTGAGTGGCGAGAATACAAAGCCTTAAATGTCCATGAGCAAGGCAGTGTGGCTTTCTTCAAGGATAATCAAGGGCTGCTTGAGTGGGTGAATGCCCAGCCCCTCGGGGCGCAGTTCACCGGTCTCGGAGATGGTCATGATGGGGTGTGGAACATTTTCAGTGGTATCGGGACACCAGAACAACGTATCGAAGTGCTCGATTGGTATCACCTAATGGAAAATGCCAATAAGGTGCAAGGGACACCGGCTCAATCCGATTTTTCGGGCCGTCCGCGGACCGTGCAGATCCGATTTTTCGGGCCGTCCGCACTCCTGTGGCGAGGGGAGACCCAGAGGGCGATTAGTTATCTGCGCCAACAGCAATGTCGGGGAGCCACAGATCAACTACTTGAAGCACCATCAGACGCGCATCATTGACTACCAGGCTAGCCCTCCTGGCGTCGGGCCGCTGCGCGAACGGGCAGGCAGCTCGGCACTCGATTGGCTCTGGTCGGGTTGAGTCCCTGGTGAAACAAATTGGGTTAAGGGTGAAATTACCGGGGGCACAATGGCGAGCCGAGAATGTGCCGATTTTTCGGGCCGTCCGCGGACCGTAGGTGTTGAAGCATCGCTGTGCCTACCTGAATGGCGCATTAGTTGCCTAATCAGACTCAGTAAATCCACTTGTGCTGAGTAAATATACTCATCGCCTAACTGAGATGCACCCGCTAAATTGGTTAATTACATGCAAATTTTGAGGCGAAAGATAAGGCAAAAAGCAATGTTGAGCAAATTTTTTGAAAAAAGTATGTATAATCAAGGCTAAGTATAAATTAATTAACCTCGATACCATATTCCGCACCACAAGCTGTAACATGCTATGTAATACGTGATTGCTCGGGAAGATTGCCATTGCACTACATTTCGTAAGACATATATCTAGCAATTTGGCAAACACAAGGTATAAATATTTATACTGATATCAGCTTTTCGGTTTGCAAAATCACCAAGCGTTTGTAATCAGTGCGTAATACATTTAGTCGTGCGGAATGTAGGTTGATTAATTTGGACTGGAGGCAAATAGTCTGCTTAGTAAAGGTAGAGCAATTTTGGCTCTCTGTTGACGATCATATGCCTCAAGCATGGCGATCTGGACTCATGTATGGCGGACCAACGCTAGCCAGTAAACACTAAAGTGTTTACTACGAACGGCGGTAAACACTAAAGTGTTTACTACGAACGGCGAGACTTACAATGGTAACAAATCTGGAGATAATACTATAGCCGAGCTGATGACCCCTGAGATGAAATCTGCAACTACCCCCGATCGAGACAGTAACACAGAATCGACTGCTAACCCTGAGATTGACGATGAATATCTTGATGAACTGCCAGATGATGTGGAGATGTCCTTGTTTGACCATTTGGAGGAGTTGCGCCAGCGGATTTTTTATGCTCTAATTGCTGTTCTCCTGGGAGCGATCGCCTGCTTCGCGACGGTAAAGCCGATCGTCGGGTTGCTCGAAATTCCCGCCCAAGGTGTAAAATTCCTCCAGTTGGCCCCGGGTGAATATTTCTTTGTTTCTCTGAAGGTCGCAGGTTACAGTGGCCTCTTGGTAGCTAGCCCCTTTGTCCTCTACCAAATTATTATGTTTATCTTACCCGGACTCACCCGCCGGGAACTAAGGCTCATAGGACCGGTGGTTTTAGGATCCAGCGTGCTGTTTGTCGCGGGACTGGTCTTTTCTTTCTTGGTTCTCCTGCCAGCTGCTCTGAATTTTTTCATTAACTATGGCTCCGGTGTGGTAGAACAGTTGTGGTCGATCGACCGCTATTTTGAATTTGTCCTGCTGCTGATGTTCAGCACGGGTTTGGCCTTTCAAATTCCCGTGATTCAAGCCCTACTGGGCCTGCTGGGCATTGTCTCTTCTAAACAAATGCTCTCTGGTTGGCGCTACATTGTCCTAGGTGCAGTCGTTTTGGGTGCTATTCTCACTCCTTCCACCGACCCGGTAACTCAAAGTTTACTCGCCAGCGCGGTCCTGGGTCTCTATTTTGGCGGCATAGGTTTGGTGATGGTGCTGGGACATTGAAATTTCCGACGATGGGCGATCAATCTCGTCTGGACCCGGACCTGGCTGCCTGACACAAGTGGCTGAAAGCTCGCAAATACGTGGTTTGTGAGAAAAAGGGCAGAGTGCTATGCTTACGCTAGAGTCACTACACAACTAGCCATCAGAAGCATGTCTTACTCTACCCAACTTTACGATCAGCTATTGAGCTTTTTGCGTCAATACAGTCGCTACCGATATCTGCGTCATCTCAAAGCTCTAGCTTGGATGGTGACCGCCTTAATTTGTAGTGGTCAGTTGAGCCGCCTGGGAGCCCTATGTCCCCAGTCGTGCCAAGCAAGCCCAAAGTTTTGAACGCCGGTGGCACCGCTTTTTGGGTAATACGCTGATTTGTGTAAACTCGCTCTATATTCCACTGGTGCTACTAGCCCTCAAAGGTTGGCAGTCCCACCGTCTGTATCTTGCCCTCGATACCACAGTCCTGTGGAATCGTTACTGCATGATTCATCTATCGGTGGTCTGTTGTGGTCGCGCCTTGCCATTTCTATGGCGGGTGCTAGAGCACAGCAGCGCTACCGTAGCCTTCGATACATATAGACCCTGATTACGTCGAGCCCGGTGGCTATTGCGTCAACATCCCGATGTGATGCTGTTAGGAGACCGGGGCTTTGCCAATCACGATCTGATGAGTTGGTTACTTGCTAGTGGTTGGCACTACTGCCTGCGGCTGCCCTGTGATGTATTGCTGCATGGCCCTCGGCGCTATCCGATTGAAGTTAGCTATCTGTGACCACCTAAAGGCGAAGCAGTCTTTGATCGCAATGTCGGTCTATGGCAAGATGGAGAACATCGCTGTAATCTTGTATTAGCCACTGTCAAAGGAGTCAAGGAACCCTGGGCGGTTATCACCGATGAGTCCCCCAGTTTACAAACTCTGTGGCAATATGGTTTGCGCTTTCGGGTAGAGGAACTATTTTTGGATAGCAAGTCGGGGGCCTTTGAACTGGAAGACTCCCGCATCCGCTCAGTTCAAGCGCTTGAGCGGCTTTACTTAGTTGCTGCCATTGCCCTGCTTTACGCCACTACCCAGGGCATGGCTGTTCAACTTGAAGGCTTACGCCAGCAGGTAGATCCCCAT
This sequence comes from uncultured Hormoscilla sp., assembly GCA_963921275.4. Taxonomy (GTDB): domain Bacteria; phylum Cyanobacteriota; class Cyanobacteriia; order Cyanobacteriales; family Desertifilaceae; genus Hormoscilla. Next base: position 3,075,908 of record OZ001293.3, read on the forward strand.
TGGCAACGAGGTCTCAGTTATCTCAAAATTGGTTGGCGCTGGCTCAAAGGAGTAGTCAATAAAGGTCGGCTACTTTTAATGCCAGTACCATTGTTGCCTAGAGATCCACAACCATGTTTTGCTTCCTTCAAAGCCAAGTATGATTACTACGACCAAATATGGTTTTCGCGTATCCGCTCAATACAGTGTAAAACCTGATGCGCCTAGTTTTCATGCAGATGTGTCAGGCAGCCAGGACCCGGACAGCAAGCACGAAGCGTGCTTACTACAAACGGCAAGCACGCTTCGTGCTTACTACAAACGATTTGTATTCCAGATCGGCTAAATTCCTGTTGGCCTCAAATGTAAATAATTTGACCATTTTCGATGAACGATTACCTGACGATCGCCGCACCTCTGGTTGCCATGCGCCTTCAGAGGCTGTTTTAAAAGTCTCTAAGTGTGAAAATAGTGGCGAGCGCTCCTTCTAAGTAGATACCATACAATTAGCGATTAGCCATAAGCCAACCATATGATGAGAGAAGATGTAGGCTCTAATTAGTCTTTGAGGGAGTCGATGGCGAGCGCTCATGGAGCCAAGTCAAAATGAGTAAAAATAACTATTGACAGGAGGAGAAGAGAAGATGTAGGCTAGAAAAAGCCAAGTTCGGAGTAGTGGGTGGCCAGCAGGAAAATTGGGGACTCGGAAATGGGAAAATCAGAAGAGAATTTAGTAAAACTGCTACATTTAAGGGCACAAAAACAGCCCAGTAGCACGGCGTATATATGGCTGCAAGACGGGGAAATGGAAAGCAACCGGCTCAGTTATCTCGAATTGGACTCTTCTTCTAGGGCGATCGCCTCCCACCTCCAGTAAATCTGTAAACCTGGGGACAGGGCGTTACTGCTGTATCCGTCGGGACTGGAGTTCATAGCGGGGTTTTTCGGATGCTTGTATGCAGGAGTAGTGGCAGTTCCGGCTTATCCGCCAAGAAAGAATCAGAAAATGTCCAGGTTGCAGGCGATCGCATCTGATGCTGGGGCGAAAGTAGCGCTGACGACTACATCTGTGTTGAGCCTGATAGAGAGTCGGTTTGGGGAAAATAGAGAATTAGCAGTTGAAAGTTATTGCCACAGATAAAATATCCAGCCAGAATGCTTTATCCTGGGAGGAAGTGGAAGTAAGTCCAGATACCCTGGCTTTTCTCCAGTACAGTTCCAGTTCGATAGGCAAGCCAAAAGGAGTGATGGTTTCTCATGGAAATTTGCTGCACAATTCGGAGATGGTCAGGCTAGCATTTGGACATAGCAAGAAGACCGTTTATGTTAGTTGGTTGCCTTTGTTCTATGATATGGGACTGATAGCAAATGTCCTACAGGCCTTGTATTTGGGGATTCCCTGCATTCTCATGTCGCCAGGAGCATTTCTCCAACAGCCCCGACGCTGGTTACAGGCAATTTCTCGCTACAAAGCTACAACCAGCGGTGGACCTAATTTCGCCTATGACTTAGGAATGAGGATTTAATAATTTGTCAAAATTACGTAGCGTATAGGTAAGAAACGGGGAACGGAGGGCGCTCCAGGGGCGATCGCGATAAGGTTGATCCTGTTGCATTTTAATACTGTCAGATCCTTCCGATTTGGCGGGGGGCGATCTGGACCCTCAGGGGATCTAGCAGAGCCTTTTTTCCGTGATGCCTGATTTTTAGTGCTCCCTCAACGCTCTCTAGCGCCCTACATCGGTTGTGGCTTGGCTGTATAGTTCCATTGTGGGAGAATATTGTCAAAGACAATTTGCATATTTTCCTTAAAACTTGAGCCAACTTTCATTCCTGTTTGATAAACCTTATCAATTACGATTGTAAATACCTTTAATCCTGTCTTTGTTGTCCTTGTGGCTATCAAATTTTTGACCGTTTCCACCTTGTCGAATATTACCCCCTCACATGTCTGACATGGGGAAACAACCGATACTGATACTGTCCCAGCACTAGCAACCAGACCCGACCAAAGTAAGTCAATCTTCATCGCCAAGCAGCGTTCTCAAGATAAACCCCTGATTCTCATGGGAGATACTGTTAACACGTTACTTTCATTCTGTCAAGGGACGCCCGCAGAAATGGCAGTTTGGCAGCAGGTGGCGGAAAAATACTGGCCCGGTGCTTTAACCTTGGTGCTACCAGCGTCGGAACGGGTACACAGGGCCATGCACCAAAAGATCCAACCTCGATCGGGCTGAGGATCCCCAAGCACCCGATCGCCCGGCAAATTCTGGCCCAAACTGGCCCTCTAGCCACAACCAGTGCTAACCGGTCGGGAAGACCATCCCTGCTGTCAATGGCAGAAATAGCAGCAGAGTTTCCCCAAGTACTGACTCTATCCTATAGGAGATAAGCCAACTGTGCCACCAGCAACCGAAGTACCCTCCACTGTGGCAAAATGGAACGGTTTGGGGTGGGAAATCCTGCGACAGGGAGCGGTCAAAGTGCTACCCTTACCCTAAAACGATTAGCGAAGGGCATTTTTATGGGCTGGAGCAACTTGGTTTATTTCCTAGTCGGACTGGGGCTAGGCTTAGGAAGTAGGAGTATATGGCAGAGCATCCGCAGCCAGTTGGGTCTTGGCCTTACTGCCAGCGTTGAGATGGAAACTTGCGTAGAGCAACTTATACAGACTCAGTTAGCCTACCAGATGGCCTCGGAAATGAGCAAATTTAAGGAAGGGTTTCTGGCCCGGTGTCCCACGAACTGCGAGCGCCCCTCAATGGGATCGTCAGTATACACCAGCTGATTACCGAAGGTTTATGCCAATCAAAGTCCGAAGAGCAGGAATTTCTTGAAGAAGCTCACCACCGCACCCGAAAGCTGCAAATCGTTCATCGACGAAATGGTGCTAGTCGCCAAAACCGAGCATGGCAGGGAAACACAAGAAATTCAGCCCATCGATCTGGCTAGTATATTCGGGGAAGTCTATAAATTGACCCACAACCAGGCCGCTAATAGGAACCTGCAGCTGCTCGTAGTCAACCCAGAGCAGCATATTTACGTGCTAGCAGACCAGCGCCGAGTTTGTGACAGGTACTGGTGCATCTAGTAGATAGCACGATACTGCTGCGCAGTCGCTGCGCGAACGGCCAGATGCAAGAGGGTAGTATTCATTTGTGGAGCGAACCAGAATCCTCTGCTGGGGTAGTCCGCATCTTACTGGAGGATAGTCGTCCCGCCAGTGCCTGGAGTGACGAGCGTGAATTTGTTGACTTCACAGCAGGGGAAAGTTGACGCCCAACTAGATCCTCCTTCCCCCGGACTGACATTGATGGCAGATAAAATCCTCCTAGAACTGATGCAGTCCAGTCTAGAAGTCCTGGCAGTCCCCGATAGGCAGTCGGAGGTGAGTCGCATTCAATGCACTCTTCCCCTGGCGATGATAGATCCTTAGCAGTCCGATATTGTATTATTGAGAAACTGCTGTTGTGGCTGGAGTTTTGGGGATTTCTATGGCCTGATTGTACAGTATTATCGTAGTAGTGGAATTGCGCTGGAAACCGATGCGCTCGTAAAACTGTTGTTGATGGGTGGTCATCAGGTATACGCGCTCAACCCGACTCATCTTGGGGTGGCTCAAAACTGTCTCCACCAGCTTGCGCCCCAGTCCCGCACCTTGGTATTCTGGGTGCATGACTACATCCCAGATAGTGGCCCGGTATACTCCGTCGGAGGTAGCTCTGGCAAAGCCAATCAGGCGATCGCCATCCCAAACGGTAATCACCGGACAGCTGTTGGAGATCGCCTCCTGCAAATCGTCTGGCCGCCGCCCTTGGGCCCAAAAAGCCCCCAGATCGAACAGGTCCACCAGTTGAGTCAGGTCGAGCCCAGAAATATCGGCACAAAATTTAATATGGCTGCAATCCATTGCTGTCATACCAAGTGGGATTTGATATGTGATATTTTAGGTGGGAGTGCCACCCCAGTTTCGGTAAGGTTTGATCGCAGATGCCCTGGCGCTGCTCGTTTAATTGCCTCTGAGACGATAACAGTAGATACGATCCTATGCCTTCTAGACAAAATCTCGATCCCGTGCAGACCAGGCCCTTGCCAAAGTACCTGGTCTTGCTGTTTTGTCTGAGCCTGTCATGGAGTCTCGCCTTCGCGATCGCCCCTCGGACAGTAGCATTAGATCCAGTTCCCGAACGCTATCAGCTAGGACTGGAACTGTACCTAAAAAATTGTGGCACTTGCCATAGGGCCCTGCCACCAGCGGTGATGCCCAGGGAAACCTGGCAACAGCTACTACAAGATGAGCAACATTATGGAGTCGGTGCGATTCGTTCTAGCCTAACGTGGTCAAACACGGAACGCTAGCCCGGTTTCATTAGCCGGGAACTCTGACCGCATGGGGGTTAAATTCCCCTCCCCCCAGGTACGGGGGTGACACCGGTCCTCGGTGCTACGAAGCGACATCATCGTGGTGCTAAGCGAGGACTCAAATGTAGGATAACTGGCAGCCTAAGCCGGTGACGCCGCTAGGAAAGATATCCAAGGTTAGAGCAGGCAAACATGTGCAAGCCTCGTTATAAGGAACCAGCGAAATAAGGCTATATGCGCTGGCCTAAAAAGGAAATGGTAGCTAGTATTAGTTTTAGACTCTGGCTAATATAGTACTCAAATAGCTCCCGGGGTATAGTGTGGACCTAAAGGTATCGCGAAATGTTGTTAGGGAACGAAGTAACCTCTCGTGTGCTGTCCATCAGGACAAGTTAGATGTTAAGCGCAAGCCACGGGGGGAGGGATGGCCCAAGAAGCGAATGCCCGGGGTAATTCCTGGGATAACATCTACAGTAATGTAGATGATGCTGGGTAGCCAGCGCTGACGTGGGTCGGTGATACTAGGAAGCTGCTGGAATGAGTAATCCTAAAAAGCCACGGAACTAATCCGAAACGCAAGTGGAGGATAAGGTATGGATAACTGGTAAAACTGACTTGAAAATGGTGATACTAACGGTTATCAGAACAACCACTCGCTAAACCAGGAAAGGGAAGAAAAGACAGGCGGCAAGGGCTAACGGAAGTAATTCCTATTAAGTCTACCTATGAAAAGGGCCTAGTACCCAGTAGCCGGATGCGGTGAAAATCGCAAGTCCGGTTCCTCAAGGGAGGGTCGGGAAGCGATTCCCGGCTCGACCCCATCCGACTGCAACTCCCGATCGACCCATCCCGCCTGCTAATATGGCAATACCTGCAATTTGCCTCTCGTCCCCTAGCATCAGAGGACGAGACTCCTTATAGACTGAGGAACTCTCGTTATTTTCAAGCACTTCATCCCCGAGTCAAGTTCACCTCGCCCATTACCATCAGCAGTTGTCTACAATGTCATCCAGATGCTATGAAGTATGACTTCCGTTCCCTCTCCCCCGAATGGCTTGATGCCCAATAAGCTAGCATTACGGGCAGGCGATCCGCCCGCCCTACGCAACAAAAGTGGTAAGATAAAAAATAGTCTGCCCTTAAATGTATTGATATGCTGCCATGCTGAAGAAATTGCTCGGCGATCCCAACGAACGCAAACTGAATAAGTATAAGCCTTTCGTTAAAGAAGTCAACCTGTATGAGGAGGAGATAAGGCCCCTATCAGATGAGAATTTGATCGCTAAGACGGCTCAATTTAAACAGCGGCTGTCGAAAGCATCCTCAGATAATGAGTTGAAGGAGATGCTGGACGAGCTGTTACCCGAAGCATTTGCGGTGGTCCGGGAAGCAGGACGCCGGGTGTTGGGAATGCGACATTTTGATGTCCAGCTGTTGGGCGGGATGGTGCTCCACGACAGACAGATAGCTGAGATGAAGACCGGCGAGGGAAAAACCCTGGTGGCTACCCTGCCATCCTACCTGAATGCCTTGACCGGAAAGGGAGTTCATGTAATCACGGTTAATGACTACCTGGCACGCCGGGACGCGGAATGGATGGGACAGGTTCACCGGTTCCTGGGATTATCGGTGGGTCTGATTCAACAGGGGATGGGACCGGCAGAACGCCAGAAGAACTATGGTTGCGATATAACTTACGCTACCAACAGCGAGGTGGGGTTCGATTACTTGCGGGATAATATGGCTTCTGGAATGGCGGAGGTGGTGCAACGGCCGTTCAATTTCTGCATAATTGATGAAGTAGATTCGGTATTGGTAGATGAAGCTCGCACGCCGCTGATTATATCAGGTCAGGTAGACAGACCGAGCGAAAAGTATATCCAAGCAGCAGATGTGGCCAGGGCCCTGAACAAGGAAAACCATTATGAACTGGATGAAAAGGCCCGCAATGTTCTGTTGACAGATGAAGGGTATATTGCAGCAGAGGAGTTATTAGGGGTAACAGACCTGTTTGACCCGAAAGACCCTTGGGCCCATTTTGTCTTCAATGGGATCAAGGCGAAGGAACTGTTTATTAAGGATGTTAACTATATTGTCCGCAATGATGAAATAGTGATCGTAGATGAGTTTACGGGACGGGTGATGCCCGGACGCCGCTGGTCGGATGGCCTGCATCAGGCGATCGAGGCGAAGGAACGGGTAGAAATTCAACCGGAAACTCAGACTTTAGCGACAATAACATATCAAAATTTCTTTTTGCTGTACCCGAAACTGTCGGGAATGACGGGGACGGCGAAAACGGAAGAGGCGGAATTTGAAAAGATATATAGTTTGGAAGTGACGGTGGTGCCCACAAACATGCTGACGGGTCGGCGGGATCTGTCGGATATGGTATATAAGACGAAAGCAGGTAAGTGGCAAGCAGTGGCCCAAAACTGCGCGGAGTTGCACCAGCAGGGACGCCCGATTTTGGTCGGTACCACAAGCGTGGAAAAATCGGAGGTAATCTCAAGCTTACTATCCCAGCTGCAAATTTCCCATCAGTTGCTGAATGCTAAGCCCGAAAATGTGGAACGGGAGTCGGAAATTATTGCCCAAGCAGGACGGAAAGGGGCCCTGACGATCGCCACAAACATGGCCGGACGGGGTACGGACATCATACTGGGGGGAAACTGCGACTACATGGCCAGGCTGAAGTTGCGAGAATATTTTATGCCCCGCATTGTCCAACCAGAAGATGAAGATGGTTTGGGTGCCCTGGGGGTGCCGGGAACTAAACTAAAGGGTAAGAAGGCTCAGGGTTTTGGTCCGGGACAAAAGGTGAAAACATGGAAGGTATCGCCGCAAATTTTCCCCACGAAACTGTCCCCAGAAACAGAAAAACGGCTGAAAGAAGCGGTAGACTTCGCAGTCAGGGAGTACGGGGAACGGAGTTTGCCAGAACTCCAGGCAGAGGATATAGTAGCAGTGGCAGCAGAGTCGGCCCCCACAGATGACCCTGGGATCCAAAAGCTGCGGGATGTTTTCCAAGCCATTCGGAATGAATATAAGGAATTTACCGATCGCGAACATGAAGATGTGGTGCAACTGGGCGGTCTCTACGTGCTGGGAACGGAACGCCATGACTCGCGCCGGATCGATAATCAATTGCGGGGTCGCGCTGGTCGTCAGGGAGACCCCGGTTCCACCAGGTTCTTCCTCAGTTTACAGGATAATTTGCTGCGCATATTTGGGGGAGATCGGGTAGCGGGGATGATGGATATGTTCCGGGTAGAGGAAGATATGCCCATCGAGTCAAAGATGCTCACCCGTTCCCTGGAAGGGGCGCAAAAGAAGGTAGAAACCCACTACTACGATATCCGCAAGCAGGTATTTGAGTACGACGAGGTGATGAATAACCAACGTCGGGCGATCTACGCAGAACGGCGTCGGGTACTGGAGGGTCAGGACCTGAAGGAACAGGTGATTACATACGCTGAGAAAACGATGGATGAAATCGTTGAGGCTTATGTTAACCCAGAATTGCCCTCGGATGAGTGGGACCTGCCGAAATTAGTAGGTAAGGTGAAGGAGTTTGTCAATTTACTGGCAGACCTGGAACCGGAACATCTCGAAGACCTCAGCTTTGGGGAAATGAAAACGTTCTTGCACGAACAGGTGCGGATCGCCTATGATATGAAGGAGGCTCAGATAGATAAAGTGCAGCCAGGTATGATGCGGCAGGCAGAGCGCTTCTTTATTCTCCAACAGATCGATACCCTCTGGCGAGAACATTTGCAACAAATGGATGCCCTACGAGAATCAGTAGGTTTGCGCGGTTACGGTCAGAAAGACCCGCTGATAGAATATAAGTCGGAAGGCTATGAGTTGTTCCTGGAAATGATGATTTCTATTCGCAGAAATGTGGTATACTCGATGTTCCAGTTCCAACCTCAGCCCCAACCAACTGTGCAAACGGCAGAAATGGTTTAAAATTGGAGGTCGTAGGGCGGACGGATCGCCTGCCCGGGAACGCTTTAGCGTTTACTACGAACGGCAAACGCTAAAGCGTTTACTACGAACAGGGAAACTCTGGGGTCCGAAAAGGGGAGGATAGCCTCTGGCACATCGCCCCAAAGCTTACCCCAAAATAATGGGCTAGGCGAACTACATCTTCCGGTCTCCTGACTATCTTTACCCCTAGCTGGCCCAGGAGTTCCTGAGCGCCTCGGCACTGGTTCCGCTGAACAGGATAGCCCAAAGGCTTGCCCTCTATGAATTATAGATGATCATAGAGAGGCTGAGACTTTTCCGGAATTGGAGGTGTGTTATGGAACTATTCGTGCGATTCGTTCTAGCATAATGTAGACAAATACGGAACGCTAGGCCAGGTCCAAACTGGTAACTCTGGTATTCATGGGGGTTAAATTCCCTCTCCCCAGGTGTGGGGGGTCGAGGGTACTACCGGTCCTTAGTGCTGCGGAGTCACATCGCCGTGGTGCGAAGCAAGGACTTAAATGTAGGATAGCTGGTAGCCTGAACCGGTGACGCCACTAGGAAAGATGCTCATGGTTAGAACAAGCGAACCTGTGCAAGTCTCGTAAACATAAACCAGCGGAATAAGGCTTATACGCTGGCCCAAAAGGGAAATGGTAGTTAGTGCTAGTATTGGTTAGTTACTAGCATCGCACTCGGAGAACTCCCGGGATAAAGCGGGGACCTAAAAGCATCGTGAAATGATACTAGGGAACGAAGTAACCTCTTATACGCAGTTCGAACCGGAGGGGTCGAACCAGTTAGATGTAAAGCGGAAGCGATAAGGGGAGAGATAGCCCGAGAAGCTAAAGCCTAGGGTAATGCCTATGGATACGTTGAGGAATAGGTTAGGATGCCTCGACATGCTGACGCGGGTTGGTGAAAGTAGGAAATCTTGGGTAATAGTAACTCTAATATGCCGGGAGCCGCTCGAAAGGGTAGGTTAGGATAACTGGTAAAACAGACTTGGAAATGGTAATACTAAAGGTTATCTGGCAGCGCCACTTACCAACCAGGAAAGGAGTGAAATCGCATGAGATGAGGGACAACAGAAGTGATTCTTAGTAATCCTAGTCGTAACAAGGCCCTGCTTCCCAGTAGCCGGATGCGGTGAAAGTCGCACGTCCGGTTCCGAAAGGGAGGGTCGGGGGGTGACAATAGGCTCGACCCCGACTTCGCAGTGTTGTCCTGTTGTGGGAGTGAAGAGGTACACCCTCACGAACCTTTAACGTCTCCAAGAAAACTGTCATCGATTGGGAAGACCGTCTCGGGGAGCTCAAACCAGTTCTGAGGCTCTCTGCCTGGCTCCATCAGTTGATAGAATTGATGATTGAAGGAGATGAACTCTATACATTGGTGGAGAAAAATGAGCCGCCTGCCCTGAGTCAAGGGTGGACGATTGTTAGTCGGGATCGAGCTAGTCGTTTTTTCTGGGAGTTGTACTGTGGCTCGAAAGACCAACAACTGTTTAAGCGAGCCTTAAATACTTTGGTTGAAGTGATTTCGCAAACCGAGGATCTTAGCCTGTTTACCGATGGGGAACGGCGTTATGATAATTTGCTCTTTGACATTTGTCATGAGGTGATCCGAGATGGCCAACCCGGTCGTCCCCAAACCTCTGCCTAAAGGAATACGGGTCAGACTCAAGCATAAAGGAGCCAAGAAGCGAGTGGGTCGTCCTCGTAAGAAATATGAAGCTCCTGTGCCTGAGCATCCTCAGACAGAGACGAAAGTGGTAGAAAACGAGATTCATGCCAACCATGTTGAGGGATTCAATGCCTCAATGCGACGGCGAAATTCTGCTGTCCGTCGCCAAACCAACACTTATGCGAAGTCTCGTCAACATCTCCAAAGAACCCTGGATTTCTTCTGGGTCATCCACAACTTTAGTACGGGTGCATTTCACGACTAAAGTTGTCCCTGCTGTCAAGTTAGGGCTCTTGGAAACCGGAATATCAAGGTCTCAATTATTTAGCATACGATCTGCTCTGTAATTCCCTAAATTCAGCTAGAAAGGAGCATGGAGATAAAACTCAAAAAGAGATGGCCATATTGTGGGGAGAGGAAGTTACGCAACCAAATATTAGTAGAACCATGCTTTGGTTAGGGATAAGCAGAAAAAAAAGACCTATGGATATCGGGAAAGAGATGAAGAAAAACGTCAAGAGTTTTTGCGAAAACTAGATAATCTCGAAAAAAATAAGAGAATATACGTTGATGAGGCGATGTCTCAGGAGTAGTGCGATTAGCACTCTCCGGAGACATCGCAGGAATAGATAACAGAGAAGAATACCCCTATGGTTACTGCGATCCGAGGAGAAAGATTTTACGCAATAAAATCCGGAAAACGAACCGAGAGAGTCAGTTGGATAGCGGCGCAGAGAGAAGATAAGGTCTTTGCTCCTTTAGTATTTAGTGGAGGTTGTAACAAGGATTTATTTGAATTTTGGGTAGAATTCTGTTTAATCCCTCAACTTGAGGAGGGAGATGTAGTTATTATTGAAAATGCAAGTTTTCATAAGTCAATATTCGTTAGGGAACTAATTGAGTCGACTGGATGCGAGCTGTTATACTTACCAACCTCTTCTCCCGCTCTTAATAAAATAGAGCATTGGTGGTTTGTTCTCAAGAATTGGATGAAACAAAGGATAGACGAATTTGAGAATTTCTAAGACTTCATTGATGCTGCCTTTCGAAAATGTCCTAATGTATTTGCGTAATGCAATAAAAACTCCTTCTCGGAAATCCTTCGGTCTAAACACTGTCGGCGTAAGACACTTAACTCGATTTCCGCCATATTCAACCAACTGCCATGTTTAGGAGTGTAATAAAATTCTAACTTATCCAGAATTCTACGAGCTGCCGATGGGCTAAAGGCTTTGTATAGGTGCGATTCGTTTAGCGTAAACTAACTTGACACAAGTCAAGGAGGGGGACCGCTACCGGGATTTCGTAAGTCCCGAGAACTTACAGGTGATGGTGGTAAAAGCCCGCCCCTCCAGGTGCAGGAGTGACAGCACCCTCCCCACGGTAGCGATGGCATCAATCCGTGAAGCGGGAAGGAAAGGCGCTATGGCTGGGAGCCTAGACCGGTCATCGTCGAGCAAGTAACTATGATGAGCGTAGTGCGATTCGTTCTAGTCTAACGTGGGCAACTACGGAACGCTAGGCCAGGTCCAAACTGGTAACTCTGGTATTCATGGGGGTTAGATTCCCTCTCTCCAAGTGTGGGAGTAACACCGGTCCTTAGTGCTGCTGAGTCACATCACGGTGGTGCGGAGCAAGGACTTAAATGTAGGATAGCTAGCAGCCTAAGCTAGTGACGCCGCTAGGAAAGATGCTAATGGCTAGAACAAGCGAACCTGTGTACGCCTCGTTATCTAGAACCAGCGAAATAAGGCTTAAAGCGCTGACCCAAAAGGGAAATGGTAGTTTGTGCTGGTTCTTGCACTTGGCCAGTATCGCACTCTAAGAACTCCCGGGGTATAGCAGGGGCCTAAAAGCATCGTGAAATGATACTAGGGAACGAAGTAACTTCTCGTGTGCTGTCTAGATTGGACAAGTTAGATGTAAAGCGCAAGCCGCGAGGGGAAAGATAGCCCGAGAAGCTAATGCCTAGGGTAACGCCTATGGATATGATGGGGTGTTCCTCATCCAGCTGACGCGGGTTGGTTAAAGTAGGAAATCTTGGGTAAGAGTATCTCTAAGACGCCGGAGGCCTCTCGAAGGTTGGATGACTGGTAAAACAGACTTGGAAATGGTAATACTAAAAGTTATCTGGCAGCGCCGCTTACCAACCAGGAAAGGAGTGAAATCGCATGAGATGAGGGACAAGTGGAGCAATCCGTAGTAATCCTAGTAGTGACAATGCCCTACTTGCCAGTAGCCGGATGCGGTGAAAGTCGCACGTCCGGTTCCGAATGGGAGAGTTAGGGGGTGACCCCTAGCTCGACCCCGACTAAGCGAAGGTTTGCAACGTCGTAAAGCCTATCCAGTGTAATAAGGCTGATACACTGGCCCAAAAAGGGAAAGGATACTGGTCATTGGCGGATGTATACCCGACCAATAAGCACTGACAATAAACCCGGCGTAGAGAACCCGTCTAAGGTTACGACCAATCATCTGTAGGAACGAAGTAACCCGGTTGTAGCACTCTCCATCACCGGTCGATAGATGGAGTAGCCACCACAGGCGTAACATCTGCTCTCCGGAAGGCAGGACGCAACTGGGGGAGATTGAGTGGAGAAGCAAATGCCTGTCTGTAATGGATAGAATAAGCTGACGCCCTCACGGTCTCGTCAATTGTGAAGTTGTAAGTAGTAGTGAATATGTCACGGAACTTAGTCGAAAGACAAGAGTATGAATGGAAGACTGTCGCCTGGCGAAAGCTGGAAAGGATAGTTTTTAAGCTGCAAAAGCGAATTTACAGAGCGGCACTGGAAGGTAATAAGCAGAAGGTTCGTAAGCTCCAAGGATTACTAAATAGGTCATGGTCCGCGAAGATGATAGCGGTACGGCAGGTAACACAACAAAACCAGGGAAAGAAGACGGCTGGTGTGGATGGTGTGAAAGCACTGACCCCAAAAGAACGTATCGAACTGGTAGGTCAAATTAAAGTTACTCGAAAGGCGAAGGCAAAAGCCACACGAAGAGTGTGGATACCGAAGCCACGAAGGGAGGAGAAGCGGCCATTAGGAATACCAACGATGCACGACCGCGCACTTCAGGGATTGGTTAAAGAAGCGCTAGAGCCTGAATGGGAAGCGTATATGGAAGCCAATTCCTACGGGTTTAGACCAGGTAGGGGATGTCATGATGCAGTTGCAGCGATATTCGCTAGCATCAGTCAAAAATCGAAATGGGTGTTAGATGCGGATATTGCGAAGTGTTTCGACGAAATTGACCATTCCGCGCTCCTAAAGAAATTGAATACTACGTCACCAATCCGTAAACAAATACGGGCATGGCTAAAAGCTGGGGTGATGGACCGGGGAAGGATGGAATCCACAGAAGCCGGAACTCCCCAAGGTGGGGTTATATCTCCATTACTAGCCAATATAGCTTTACATGGGCTGGAAGGGGTAGTAATGGGTCTCGCTCACACAAAAAGAGAGAAGGAGAAGTTAACCGTAGTAAGATATGCGGATGACTTTGTGGTAATACATAATGACCGGTCGATGATTGAGGAAGCTCAAGGAGTGATTGAGGAGTGGTTGAAGGGAATAGGGCTGGAGCAAAAAGCCGAGAAAACGAAGATATCCCACACATTGGAAGGAGAGAGCCCTGGATTTGACTTCTTAGGGTTCAATATCCGACAATATAAAGTAGGGAAACACAGAAGCGGCAAACTCTGTAACGGAACCCCCCTAGGATTCAAGACCCTAATCAAGCCTAGCGATAAATCCATAAGGAATCATAAAGAGCAGCTATCAGAGATAGTTCGCCGCCATAAAGGGGCACCGCAAACGGCCTTAATAGCAAGACTAAACCCGATGATAAGGGGATGGAGCAACTATTATAGGACGGTGGTAAGTAAAGAAACTTACAGCTCTATGGATAACTACTTATGGAAGTTGTTATGGCGATGGGCAAAGAGAAGACATCCTAACAAAACGGGCAAATGAATTGCTAGTAAGTACTGGGGTATGACCGGGAAAGACCGGTGGAGGTTCGCTGGCAAGTCTAAAGAAGATGGAGGAATGAAGCTAAACCGATACTCTGAAACTGAAATAATCGGATGGGGTCGAGCCGAAAATCGCTTCCCGACCCTCCCTTGAGGAACCGGACTTGCGATTTTCACCGCATCCGGCTACTGGGTACTAGGCCCTTTTCATAGGTAGACTTAATAGGAATTACTTCCGTTAGCCCTTGCCGCCTGTCTTTTCTTCCCTTTCCTGGTTTAGCGAGTGGTTGTTCTGATAACCGTTAGTATCACCATTTTCAAGTCAGTTTTACCAGTTATCCATACCTTATCCTCCACTTGCGTTTCGGATTAGTTCCGTGGCTTTTTAGGATTACTCATTCCAGCAGCTTCCTAGTATCACCGACCCACGTCAGCGCTGGCTACCCAGCATCATCTACATTACTGTAGATGTTATCCCAGGAATTACCCCGGGCATTCGCTTCTTGGGCCATCCCTCCCCCCGTGGCTTGCGCTTAACATCTAACTTGTCCTGATGGACAGCACACGAGAGGTTACTTCGTTCCCTAACAACATTTCGCGATACCTTTAGGTCCACACTATACCCCGGGAGCTATTTGAGTACTATATTAGCCAGAGTCTAAAACTAATACTAGCTACCATTTCCTTTTTAGGCCAGCGCATATAGCCTTATTTCGCTGGTTCTTTATAACGAGGCTTGCACATGTTTGCCTGCTCTAACCTTGGATATCTTTCCTAGCGGCGTCACCGGCTTAGGCTGCCAGTTATCCTACATTTGAGTCCTCGCTTAGCACCACGATGATGTCGCTTCGTAGCACCGAGGACCGGTGTCACCCCCGTACCTGGGGGGAGGGGAATTTAACCCCCATGCGGTCAGAGTTCCCGGCTAATGAAACCGGGCTAGCGTTCCGTGTTTGACCACGTTAGGCTAGAACGAATCGCACAGACACGTAAAGGTTAAGGGGACAGCTAGCCCGTTTGACGGTAATCTGGTTTATTGGAGCAAAAGACTGAGAAAAAGCCCGGATGTGAGCGCTAGAGTTATCAGACTGCTAAAAGAGCAGGATGGTAAGTGTGTGCACTGCGGACTGAAATTCAAAGATGGCGACAAATGGGAGGTTGACCATATTCTACCAGTTTCTAAAGGAGGTAAAGACTGGTATACCAACCTACAGTTGCTGCATGATTATTGCCATGATGTAAAGTCTGCCAGAGATGGTGACAAAGGCCGTATCCATGACAAGGATGGCGAAACTGAGGAGCCGGATGAGGTGAAAGTCTCACGTCCGGTTCTGAAGACGAGTCGGCGGGGTGACCCGTTGGCTTAGTTTAATAGAAGCTTTCACATGAGTATTAAGATGATCTTGAACGACGAGAATTTTCCGCGCTTGAGGAAAACATTCATCAACCAAATACTTCATCTGGTGAGCATAGTCGTAAGAAGTCCGTTGGTCAGGGGTTCTCGTTTCTGAAATTAACTGTTTGGAACATTCATCAAAACAAACCAAAGGGTAATCTGAATCATAAGCACGGGTGTACAGGTCTAAAACTTCTTCCATCTGACAGACAAATTCAGCACTTTCTTGAGGTGGAATTATCCAACATTCCTGAAACCAAGGTTTAATTTCGTTTTTTTTAATACCTGTCGTACCGTTTCATGGGAAAGGCTTTCTACATATCCTAAAGCTACCATTTGATCGGCGAGGAGTCGTAAAGTCCAACGACTATACCCAGTCGGTGCTTGGCTGCAAGCTAATGCAATTAAATGAGCTTCGACTTCTCCATCGATACGCCGTAACTGAGATGAGAGGTGGGGACGGGTGGGTTATTGCTTTTTCTAAACCCTCTTCTACAAACCTTTGTCGAACTCTTTCAATCGTTCTGGTACTAATGTTCAAAGCTTGGCTAATTTCATTATCTGTCCACCCTCCATCGGTTTGATTAATATCGGCTTTAAGTAAGATGCGAGCATAATTAATTTTCCTCGCCGCAGCTTTTCCTGTTGTAGTTAGCTTTTCTAGACTTTGGCGTTCTTCTTCTGTTAGGGAAACTATATATCGTTTGGCTGGCATGGTTTCTCACTCTTTGTTCTCTTCTCTTCTATTATCTGTCATTATTACTTGATAGACTAATAGCAATCGACAATATTTTTTGCAGACAACCCTTCTTTTTTTTCAATGCTGACCTGATGTACTATATTATTAAAAGGGAAAGGAGTAATTAGAGGATTGAAATTTATGAGGGGGCAAACCCCCTATTGTTGACAAAAACCGGGGTGATGGATTGAGGTAATTTTCAGATTAAACTCCAATTGAGAATTCAGGTGTCGGTAATACCCATAGCAGAAATCGTAAAGGTTGATCGCCCCCCGGCTCTGTGCCTAGAATAAACTTAAATAGACTAAGATGTTAGGAGTATTAAGCGATGCAACCGAGTAATCCCAATCAGTTTACGGAAAAAGCCTGGGAGGCGATCGCCCGCCTGCCGGACATTGCTAAGGCCAATGGCCAGCAACAGCTAGAAAGCGAACACCTGATGAAGTCCCTGCTGGAACAACCAGGACTGGCTACTAGCATTTTATCGAAGGCGGAGGTGAACGTGCAACATGTGCGCGATCGCACGGAATATTTCATTAAACGTCAACCGAAAGTATCGAACCCTGGTTCTGTCTATCTGGGACGTTCTTTGGATATTCTCCTGGACGCTGCGGAAGCTTACCGCAAAGATTATGGCGACGAGTATATCTCCATCGAGCATCTGGTGCTAGCTTTCATTAAGGACGATCGGTTTGGCAAAGAGTTATTGGGCTCATTTAAGCTAGATGAAGCTAAGCTGAAGCAGATTATCTCCCAAATCAGAGGCAACCAGAAAGTGACTGACCAAAACCCCGAAGGTAAGTACGAAGCGCTGGAAAAATATGGACGGGACTTGACAGAGGCAGCCCGCCAAGGTAAACTAGACCCAGTAATTGGTAGAGATGATGAGATTCGCCGCACGATCCAAATCCTCTCTCGCCGCACTAAGAATAATCCCGTACTCATCGGGGAACCGGGTGTCGGCAAAACCGCGATCGCCGAAGGACTGGCCCAACGGATTGTCGCCGGGGACGTACCCCAATCCCTCAAGGACCGCCGCCTGATCGCCCTGGATCTAGGGGCCTTAATTGCAGGGGCTAAATATCGGGGCGAATTTGAAGAACGCTTGAAAGCCGTTCTGAAGGAAGTTACTGATTCTCAAGGTAACATTATCATGTTTGTCGATGAAATTCACACCGTTGTTGGTGCCGGGGCGACCCTTGGGGCGATGGATGCGGGCAACTTGCTCAAACCCATGTTATCACGCGGTGAGTTGCGCTGTATTGGTGCCACCACCCTGGATGAATATCGCAAGTATGTCGAAAAAGATGCTGCCCTGGAACGACGCTTCCAACAAGTTTATGTGGATCAACCCACTGTCGAAGATACCGTTTCTATTCTGCGGGGACTTAAGGAACGCTATGAAGTTCACCACGGAGTGAAAATCTCTGATAGTGCCCTGGTAGCAGCGGCGACTCTCTCTACCAGGTATATTAGCGATCGCTTCCTTCCCGATAAAGCGATCGACCTGATGGACGAGGCGGCGGCCCGGTTAAAGATGGAGATTACCTCTAAACCCGAAGAACTGGACGAAATTGACCGGAAAATCCTCCAGTTGGAAATGGAACGCCTGTCCTTGCAAAAGGAATATGATGCTGCGTCCCAGGAACGATTGGAAAAATTGGAACTAGAGTTGACGAACCTGAAGGAATCACAACGGGCCCTGAATGCTCAGTGGCAATCGGAAAAAGGTATTATCGACCAAATTCAGGGCATTAAGGAACAGATCGATCGGGTTAACATTGAAATTCAGCAGGCGGAACGTAACTACGACCTGAACCGCGCTGCGGAGTTGAAGTACGGTAAGTTAAATGAGTTGCAGCAGCAACTGAAGCAAACGGAAACTCGTCTAGAGGAAACCCAAACAAGTGGAATTTCTCTGTTGCGGGAGGAAGTGACGGAAGCAGATATTGCCGAAATTATTTCCAAGTGGACGGGTATTCCCATTAGTAAGTTGGTGGAGTCGGAAATGCAAAAACTCCTCCACCTGGAAGAGGAACTGCATCAGCGAGTCGTCGGACAGGATGAGGCAGTGACAGCAGTGGCCGATGCCATTCAGCGATCGCGTGCGGGGTTAGCGGACCCGAACCGTCCCGTTGCCAGTTTTATCTTCCTCGGTCCCACGGGTGTCGGGAAGACAGAGTTGGCAAAAGCACTTGCTGCTTACCTGTTCGACACGGAAGAAGCGTTAGTGCGAATTGACATGTCCGAGTACATGGAGAAACATACTGTTTCGCGGTTAATTGGTGCGCCTCCGGGATATGTTGGGTATGATGAAGGGGGACAGCTGACTGAGTCGATTCGCCGGCTTCCTTATGCGGTCATCTTGTTCGATGAAATTGAAAAAGCTCATCCCGATGTCTTCAATATTATGCTGCAAATTCTCGATGACGGTCGCGTCACAGATGCCCAAGGTCATACCGTTGACTTTAAGAATGCGATCGTCATCATGACTAGCAACATCGGTTCCCAGTATATCCTGGATGTGGCAGGAGATGATAGCCAGTATGAAGAGATGCAAAAGCGGGTGATGGAAGCGATGCGATCGAGTTTCCGTCCCGAGTTCCTCAACCGCATTGATGAAGTGATCATCTTCCACTCCCTCAAGAAAGCACAATTGCGCGCGATCGTCAAGTTGCAAGTGCAGCGTTTAGAACAGCGGTTAGCAGAACGGAAGATGTCTCTCAAACTGGCCGAAGCTGCCCTTGACTTTTTAGCAGAAGTAGGTTATGACCCAGTCTATGGGGCGCGGCCCTTGAAGCGAGCAATTCAGCGGGAGTTAGAAACCCAAATTGCGAAAGCGATCCTGCGCGGCGAGTTTAAGAACGGAGACACTATCTTTGTGGATGTAGAAAACGAACGTCTTTCCTTTAAGTGCTTGCCCGTGGGGTTACTAACTAAAGTAAATTAATCCCTGCGTGGGCGGTGCCCACCGGGTGCGGTCAAAAGTAGTTGTAGTAGAAAAGCTGAAACTCTTGGCGTGACAAGGTTTCAGACAGGTCAGCTTCTAACCGTAAGCGCTCCATCGCCGCAGCGGACAAAACGCTCGTGGCGTTGTTCGATGTGCTCTGCTGCTGTGTCTCCTGGGAGCTTGATTTCTCCCGGGAGCGCTAGGCGCACAAAAGGGAAGACATCATAGTCGCACAAAAGGGGAGACACAGCTCGCTACATGCGCTGCGCGCACACGGCTACGTCTGCGCGATCGCACTGCGCATCGCACATCCGCTGTTTCATTCTCGATCGCTGTGGTCAGACGCAGTAGGCGGTCTGTATTATTGATGGCAATTTCCAGCAGCCGCATATCTTGTGGAGGTAGGGAGCCTAGCTTGCCACTGAGCAAAAGACCCAAGGCTGCGCGAATTGAGGTCAGAGGTGTGCGCAGTTCGTGACTGACTAGTGAGGTTAATTCATCTTGCGATGTCTCCGGAGTAGTGCGAGTAGCGCAAGGCGTGGAGACATCCCCTCGGATAAGGGCGATAAATCCAATTGGTGCTTTTGGCAGGTGTCAATTTTTTTGGCCACGCCGATACTTGTCATATTTGCTAATTTCCTATATTACCTGGACCCAGATCGGGCTGTTTTTGATCGTTACAAAAAGAATGTGAAAAACGAACAAGGCTATCCAATCATCAAAGCAGCTGCTGTCACCAGGTGAGTTATACTCCCACCAGGCGATCGGGCAATACTGGGCATCAATGCCTCTCCGGTAGTGCGAATACGATGTCTTCTGGGTAGTGCGATTAGCGCTCCCAGAAGACATCGAACTCCCGAGAGGCATCGAATACTCCAGTCCCACCGGTCAGATATTATCGGATCCAGAGCATTTTCTATTTTGCCCGCAGGATCTGCGAAGATTGTATCATATATTATTACGCATGTCAAGCGATACTTATGCCCGATATCCGCCGATTATCAATTGACAATTTTCAATTAACAATTTTTAATTTGATTGCCAGTCAGGGCAATTTTCAGAATCCCAACCGTAGGGATGCATGGCGCAGATGAACATATTACCCCCGTAAACTTGACCGTGGTAATGACGACAACCTACGCAGGCTGGATGGCTGTTCTGGATCGGGTCTCCCGTGTCGCCTTCGGGGTAGTATGGTTCTTCGATGTCTCCGGAGTAGTGCGAGTAGCGCTCTTCGGAGACATCGAAGGGCAGTTCGCCATCATATTCTATATAAAGAACCACGATTGGCTCGAATATATCGTTTAAAAATTCTTCAAACTCGTTCAACTCACTGGAGAATGCTGACTGGAGTTCTTCAGATATTTCTTCAGAAATCTCGGCTAACGCATCGACAAACTCTGTGACTTCTTCAGTTACTTCACTAAAAAACTTTTCTACCTCGCTAGTCACCACTTCTAGAAGCCAAAAAAAATCTTTTTGCCAATCTTCCATAAGTTATCAGTTGTCTGTTGTCAATTGTCAATTTTTAATTTTGACTGACTCTAGTCCTGCTGAAGACGGCGGAGTTCTTCTTGCAGTTCTGTTACTTGATTGCGTAAGTCGTTCACATTTTCATCATCCTCTTGGGGAGAATCTTCATCTGAGATCTCAATCAAGCGAGGTTCCGATGGAATTTTTTTCTTGGGTGACTTTGGCGGCGGTACCTGTTGCTGCGCCGAAGCTAGCATCTCGTCAACTAGCTTACGGGCTTCTTCTGCAGTGATTTCACCCCGTTTTACCATTTCATCAGTAAGTTTTTGGGCTTGCTGTCGCAGTTCGCCTATGGTGCCACTTGCTTTCTCTCCCGCATAGGAAACTAGCCCCACTCCCAGGTAAAAAGCTTTTTTTACACTATCTCTTAAACCAGGCATACCGACCGTCGTTCCTTTCAAGAGGTGACCCGGAGTCCACGCCTGCTACAAGCATCCCGTATTGCTGCCACCTTCCGGTCCTGACAAGGTTTGGGTGTTGTCACCGCATGAGTCCAGGTCTTCTCTACCATAACATGGGAATGCCTTTGTTGTGCAACTTTTCCGAAAAATTTGTTGCACATTCTCACCGATGATGGTGGATAATTGTGCAACGGCAAATTTGTTTATGGGGATTTCTTTATTGGTGACTGGTGCTTCGTCTAAATTCTGCCGGTGCGTTCGACGCGGAAGTTTGATAATCTTTTCGACAACGGGCCGCTTGGCTTTCAGGCAGAAGCAGCACAAGGGCTGTTGTAATGGAGTCCCGTTCTGGGGTGACTTCGGATCTATCTGTTGCTGGACCGAAGAGCCCATCGCGTCTAATGGGGAGACCTGAATTCCACGCCTGCTACAAGCATCCCGTATTGCTGCTACTTCCGTCCTGACAAGGTTTTGGCGTTGTAACCGCATGGGTTCTCCAGGTCTTCTCCACTATAACATTAGACTGCCTTTGTCGTGCAACTTTTCTGAAAAATTTGTTTGTGGGGATTTTTGTTTGGGTGCTGGCGAGCTATTTTTCATATGCCGGTGCTAACTAGCAGGACGTTGGATAATCTTTTCGACAACGGGCCGCTTAGCTTTGGGGTCGATGCCAATTATGCGCACGTATTCGCCGCTGTGTTCGGACAAGATAGCTGAGACTGTTTTGATCGCGTCGGACTGTGCAGAGGCAGTAATTGATTGGGCGCTTTTCCAGGAACTGGTGCGGAAACGGCGTCGATCTGCGTATTCTATCCCAATGTGATAACCAGTGCTGAGTAGCTGTTGCAGCTGTTCGACTACTTCTGGACTGAGTTGTTTACTCTGTAACAATCCATTACTGCTGCTAACTTGATGGGTTGCCTCCGGTTGTGGTACTGGCGGGGGATTCCCTGGCGCCATATCTGGGCGATCACCCAAGTACAAGTTTTGGTTATACTCTCGCGATCGCCCCATGGTCTCTACCCGCTGCTGTTCGCTGGTCATCTGCTGGCCAAACTCCATTAATCTTTGGAGGCTGAAATCGGGCTTTTGAAATTCTGGCGGTTTGTCGGCACTGTTGACAACGCGGGATCCAACTCTCTCTATGCCTACATTATGATTAAACTAAGCCAGGGAGTCACCTCCCCGACTCGTCTTCAGAACCGGACGTGAGACTTTCGCCTCATCCGGCTCCTCAGTAATGCCATCCTTGTCACGGATACGGCTACTACCATCGCTGGCAGTCTTTATATCATGGCAGTGTTTGTGCAACAGTTGTAAGTCTGGCTGCCTGACACATCTGCATGAAAACTAGGCGCATCAGGTTTTACACTGTATTGAGCGGATACGCGAAAACCATATTTGGTCGTAGTAATCATACTTGGCTTTGAAGGAAGCAAAACATGGTTGTGGATCTCTAGGCAACAATGGTACTGGCATTAAAAGTAGCCGACCTTTATTGACTACTCTTTTGAGCCAGCGCCAACCAATTTTGAGATAACTGAGACCTCGTTGCCAATGGGGATCTACCTGCTGGCGTAAGCCTTCAAGTTGAACAGCCATGCCCTGGGTAGTGGCGTAAAGCAGGGCAATGGCAGCAACTAAGTAAAGCCGCTCAAGCGCTTGAACTGAGCGGATGCGGGAGTCTTCCAGTTCAAAGGCCCCCGACTTGCTATCCAAAAATAGTTCCTCTACCCGAAAGCGCAAACCATATTGCCACAGAGTTTGTAAACTGGGGGACTTCCGGACAGTTTTTAGACCCTAAAACGACCACAACACAAGGGTTGCAGCCCTTCGCGCCTTATTTTTTTCAATGTCTGCCCCAGGGCTAACTTGCCTAAAATTGCTCTATCGAGCAAAGGCTGACGCTGCAAGGCTTGCAGCTACGTACAGCCAAAACGGTCCGGACTATTGCCAAATCGGCACAACGACGGGATGATAAGGGTTGTTAATTGTTAATTGTCAATGGTCAATTGAAATAGTCATAAATAGCCATAGATGGATGTCTGAACGTTTTTCAATTTTCAATTTTCAATTTTCAACCCTTGACTGCTATCATCCCAAAAATGTGCAACGCCGCCAAATCTAATCCGCACCGATGGATAGTCTCAAGAGGATTCTCGCCTCACTGCTGTTTCCAGCAGGCCATTTCTACAAACCCCCTTGCCAGTTTCTTGACCATTGATAGCCACCATTTTCGTGGTTTGCGGCCAAGTCAACTACACAAACCTGAGTCGGTACAGCCACTTGTCAGAGGGTACCCATCGCCGATGTCTCCTGTGTGCCGTATGTCCCCTGGGACAAGAGCAAGGAGCAGAGATATAGAGATGTCTCCTGTGTGCCGTATGTCCCCTGGGACAAGAGCAAGGAGTAGAAATATCGAGATGTTTCCGAGAGCATCTCAATGCAAGCATTTTGGCATTAAATACTGCTAATTGTGAAGAGCTAATTGCGTATATACGCCGTGCGCGCAGCGCTATGGAAAATGGAAAATAGCCCAATTCTCAATTCTTAATTAACAATTGCTCAATTTTCGATTCTCAAGAAGCCAAACAGGGGATGCACCCGCGGAGGCATGCGCCTCCAGCACAGAGGTGCAAAGGCAATCTCCCCAGACTTGGATCTGGGGCATTTGGCCTACAGGAGCGAACTATTTCCCGACTGGGGTGCGCGGCAGTGGTCACGCCCTGGCTTCTACACCAAGTATAAGTGGGTTGAAGGGTTCGATGTCCCCATGTCAATGCTAGTCTCGATGTCTCCTGTGTGCCGTTCGCGTATCGCGTAGCGTGGCGCAGCCATGCGTGGCGCAGCCATGTCACCACCGGACAAGAGCAAGGAGCAGAGATATCGAAACGGCCAGTCATCTTGCCAAAACAGCTTGACAACAGTCCCAACCAGCAACCACGGAGTTGAGTTTCTCCATTGCCGACTCTAAACGCGCGATTGGGAGCATATGCATGAACTTATTTATTTCCTTGTTTGACCTGGAGCCAACGAGGATTAAATCTCACCGGAACTAGCAGAACCTGCTTGCCTACGGGGCCATAGCCTCCTAATTTTGTCCGGAGTATTGATATAATATTGCTTAATTTTTCAGTATAAATACTTAAAAAAAGAAAAAAAATCTGCCCCAAAACCAGAAAATTGAGTTAAAGTAGGAAGAGAAGAAAGTTCAGATAATTGTATATGGAAATTACAAATCTAGATCATCTGGGATTAGTGGCAGGGATAATCGATGAAATAGGAATAGAATCGATAATTAACCGGCGCTTGGGAGAACACTCATCGGAGAAAATTAGCTCTGGGAAAGTAGTCAAAGCAATGATAATCAATGCTCTCGGATTGGTATCATCACCTTTATACTTATTTTATAATTTTTTTGAAGGAAAATTCATCGAACACTGGAAAAAGAGTTAAGCCAGAGGATTTAAATGATGATAAATTAGGTTTCTGATAAATTATATGATAGCGGGACTGGAGAAATTTTAGTAGTTTGATCGGCTGTGAAAAAATATCAAATAAAAACAGAAACATATCATTTGGATGCAAGTTCATGTTCATGGAGAGTACAAATATTCAGAAAATGAAGTTGGAGAACCTAGAGCAATAAAGATAACTCATGGATCCTCGAGAGACTATCGACCTGATTTGAAACAATTTACAATGGAGTTAATTTGTTCGGGTGATGGCGATATTCCATTGCTATGTCCCTTGACAGGCTTTGGAAACAATGCTGTATACATATAAAAATAAACAACAGTCAGTATAACGATGTTTTGCTTTTCTGAAAGACCCAATGTTTTTGGCAGATAGCGTATTTTTTAAATCCCCAAAGCGGATAGAAGCTTTAGGCTTAATTATGGCCTTATCTTTGTTAGTGTATAAGGTAGCAGAGAGGCAAATAAGAAAGACTCCGGACAGGTTCAGGAATAAAAAATCAGTTAGGTCACCTGACTTCTCGACTAACGTTGGATATTTCAATGTTTTCAATCCATACATATCCGCGCTGCGTTAAACAAATTTCAAATATTAATGAGTCGCGTTTACACATTTTGAAATTCTTTCCTCCAGCATGTCAGCGGTACTATTTACTGATTTAAACCTTGTTAAAAAACGCTACAGAAAAAGTATTGCTTGGGAGAATTGTACCTCTGAGTAGCTTGATGGTGAGCAATTTTAAGTAAATTTTAGTAATTTTATATCAAGTAGAGGTTGATAGTTGAAGGTAATTATAAATTTTGAGGTTAAATAAGAGAATCAGGAGTCATATTTGTCTAGATTTAATATGATAGAAGGGTTGATAATGCCCAATGTTCAATATGTCATACATTTGGATTACAAAAATAACTTGTAATCATTGCGTAATACATTGTCGTGCGGAATGTAGGTTATACCCGCCTACCTACCAGCGATCAGCTATTCGATTGCCGGTTAATCGCTGCCATCAAGCGCCGATCCAGCAGCTGATTAACCCAGGTCATCACGTCCGTGGCCCCGTCGTACTTGTCGATCTTGTGGCAAACATCAGAGAAAGTCTGATAAAGGGCCTTGTTGTAGACATCGGATGGAACGTTATATTTCTCCTGGCAGGAGATTTGGCTCGAGTGCTGGATGGCACAAATCAGCTTGTGGAGGGCGAACCGCCTTCGATGTCTTCGGGATGCTTCGCAAAAACCCCTCAGACATCGGTGATTACTTTGGGTTGGGTGCTTTTGAGCTTCCAAAGCTAACGGTTCAAGTCTTTAAGGTAGTTTCATTGCGATCGCTGAACTCGATAATCCCATGACAACAGACCCATCTTGGAGTTCAAGAAGGACAAATGAGGAGTTGCCCATGACTTATTACTGACTTAGATTGCGCGCAAGGGAAGACAGCTATAATTGGTATAAGCTGATTTTTCCCATAAATAAGCCATCCACATTAACAACATCGATCGTGGAAAAGCGATACCGACTGGTGCCGGTGTACGGCATGAGTGACATAGGTAACACTACTGTCGTTAGGCAGCTAGTAGAATAGATTCAGGATGGGTTTGATTTTGTGATTTGGCGTTCCCTGAGAAATGCCCCAAGCTCAAAAACCTCCTGACTGACACGATCCAATTTATGGCCCAGCAGCGGAAAACGAATTTACCAGACGGGGAAGATGAACTAATCTTGCGGCTGATGAAGTATCTGCGCAAATATCGATGTATCCTAGTAATTGAGGATTGGTAGATGGCGATCAGCTGGGCAGCTGGCGATCGATGAACACCTTCAGTCCGCATGAAGTGAGGCTCATTCCCTTGAGACTTCCTCCTGTCTTTGTCTATTTGCTCAAATCTACCGATTCGATATATGACCGCACAGAATGTAAAGATGAATAAACGAAATATAGTTTTAATAATAATTGCCGCCTGGTTGGGAATCGTAGGATTATCATGTAAACAAAAGCTACCAGTTGGTAAGAATGGAAAAGCTCATAATAAATATCATGTCGAACATGTTTGGTGTCCCCAAAAGTTTGGCGACAAGATCAGTTGTGGAGAAGAAATCCTATTTCCAGGAAATGCACTACTAAAAAAGCAATCGGGGGTGTCAGCATTTGCGGCTGGTAAGTATAAAGAGGCCATTCGCTTATTAGAGGAGGCAATGAAAGAGCAGTCTAATGACCCGGAAACCCTAATTTACCTGAATAACGCTAGACTGGCAAAGGAAAAAGCAGAAGCTTATACGATCGCGGTAGCAGCCCCCCTCAACACTGGTGGGAATAGCGTGGACAATTCGGGGCTGGAAGTTCTGCGGGGGGTAGCTCAAGTCCAAAATCAAATCAATCAGGTACAAAAAATTAATGGCAAGGGTTTGAGAGTGGCGATCGCGGATGATGCAGATAACTCTGACCAGGGTAAAAAAATAGCACAAGCTCTGACCGCACAAGATAATATAATAGGCGTCGTAGGTCACTTGTCTAGTGGAGTAAGTTTGCAGGCTGCTCCTGTTTACGCACAGGGTAAATTGCTATTAATTTCTCCGACAAGCACCTCGATGGAACTCTCAAAAGCGGGGGATTTTTTCTTTCGTACTGTCTCGACCGATCGGGACAGTGCGAAAGCTTTAATTACCATCCTGCCCAGAGTCCATTAAGGTAAAGTAGCAGTATTTTACAATTCCAATAGCGATCATAGTCGCTCTCTGCGGAATGAATTCCGCGATCGCTTTCGACCCGCAGGCGAGATCGTAGAGGAATTTGATTTATCTGACCCTGATTTTAATGCAGTCAGGGCGGTAAAGAAGGCACGCAGAGAAGGAGTCACAGCCCTGGGAAGGAGTCACAGCCCTGGTTTTACTTCCCAACACCTCGACTCGTGCTGAGGCTAGAGAGGTAGTCAAAGCCAATCAGGGCCGCTATTGTATGGTAGCGGGGGATAGCTTCTACAATTTTGATACTTTAACAAAGGTGGGCAAAGATGCCGTAGGCCGCCTCGTCTGTTTTTGGTTTGGGTGGATGGCGGCGGAGTGCGGCAATCCTTTCGGACAATGGGTGATGGATACGTTACACTGGGTTGTGATGGTTGTGTTGCGACCGGAACAGGCACCAATTGACAAGCAAGTTGTCGCCCACAACTTGGAGCAATAACTTCTGAACGAGTAGTGAAACCTGTACTTGCGTCAGACCTGCGGGAGCTATGGAAAAAGCTGAAACCTTTACTGTGACTGCCTTTTGACCAACCTGATTCCCTTATTTACTCAATGATATAGAGCATACAAACTAGATTATACAAAGCGTTTATAAATTTTCAATTATGCGTCCAAATATAACTCATATTTATCGACTCAAAATTAAATTTTAAAATCTTATTATAGCAAAAATTTATATTTTGGAGAGGTCTATTAGACCCATGGCTTAGCATAGTTTTTTACCTTCACAAACTTTTAAAACAGCCTCTAATATCTGGATGGCTTCAGCTTTCTCTGCGGGTGTTAAGTAGCTATGTTTCTAATTCTTTGACTGTCATCGGTACTGTTTGATTTGTGAATTATATCTCTCGTAAATTATATCTTATTATCGTCCCGATCGGGGTTTGAAGAGCATCATATTTCCCCTCATTGCTAGTTCCGGCGGAAGCAGAGCCTCTTCTGTTCCCTGACTCTGGCAGGGAACGAGAGATAACCATTGTCTCCTATGGTAATGGTTAATTTTTCACCTCTCAAGTCAGCGGACCAAAATAAAAGGTATCGGTAGATGGATTAACCGCGTAGCAAATTCTTTCGAGAAAACTAATTTGACCGATAAACGAGGGAAAATTTCCCCAGTATTCCTCGACATCAGGAATAAACGCCGTAGCATCTACATCCAAATCTTCGCCCTCGTCATGGGGCAAAGTTATAGTCAGACGAATCACACTCCCCTCTAGTCGCATCCCTCTAATCAGCATGGTTAATCTTTCCAGGGGAGTAACGCGGTCCAATCGGACCTGTCTAGCAATTCTAGGTGCGATTATCGGATAAGGTGCGCCTGTATCAAGGATTCAGTTTTGATCCCTTCGATTTTCACAAGTAAAATAATCCGATTGGTGGTTTCACTGGGAGTTGCAGGAGCATAATCATAACGAATTGCGCCTGTAGCAAAGGTTTCACCGTCCGGCAAAAGTAGTAGAGCCATTAATAAATCACCGTCACAAATACATCATTTAGATCGCCAATCTGCTCAACTAATTCATCAAGGGAACTGCCCGTAGCCAATAATTCCCCATCCCGGACTGCTACCCATTGATTTAGATAGTTACGGTTACGGCGTTGCTGCCTTACCCACTCTCGACTCTTTTGTAAACCTTTGTCAATTGGTCTTTTCACGGAAGTTGCTCGAGCTGGTTTCAAAATATTAACACAGTTCTGGATATATTCCCGATCGGGAAAATGCTCGATCTCCTGAATTGAAAGCTGCCGTGCCTTGAGGAAATCCCCGATCAACAATGCTTGTCGCATAGCTTGGATAAAATATTCTGGGCTGTTGTCATTCATCATATCTAAATTGCTCTATCTTATTTTATTATAGGGCAGATCTCAAATAATGTCATCCGCCTCGTATCGGGGTTTGATGAGCATCATATTTTCCCTCATTGCTAGTTCCAGCGTAGCGTGTCCGCAGAGCCTATGAATGGGCGGTTCCCTGCCTTCGTCAGGGAACGAGAGAATTAAGGGAACTCAAGCGTAAATAATCGGACAAAATTATCCAGTAGTCAAGATGCACCAGTTGGTACAGCGATATAAGTTGGGGAATTTATTTTTTGGAACTCCCTAAGCCCGCGCAGGCGGGCAAGGTTGCTCGTCGCCCCACCCCGGCGACGGGGGTCTCCCTAGGAACGGGTTCCAGCGTAGCGTGTGGTAGCTAAGCTAAGCTTGCGTCGGGATGCGCCTGGATATAGCGTCCATCTTCGCCCAGCCCAGAGGACAGTTGCATAAGTGTCTCCACACCTGCCAACCCTGGAACTTATCTTACTAGACTTGTTGTATCAGATAGATATGGTTTTCCCGAGTGGTAGCTATCCGGACTGCCTTCTGCTGATAGATGACTGTAATGCTGATGCTTGCAGTCCTCTCCTCTCCCACCGGCTACCCCGAGCGCTGCCCCTCTAGCAGCTATCTTGTCCGGATTACTACTTAGTCAAAATTACTATGGCTTTCGGTATAAACACGATTTATTTGTTACCCAATCCGCCATCAGGAGTAAAAAAGCTCCCAACCCGATCGCACTAACACTAAGTAACTCAAACAGGAGACATTCATGATGCTGAAAAAATTTATGTCAATTTTCTACAAGGTAAAGGACTTCCTAGAAGATCCCAGTCCTGATACCGAAACCCCACTGTCTGGCTTCACAGGAGAAGCCACAGTATCTGAGACCATCGTCGGTCCCGATCGAGAAGGGCGCGTGTATTTTCGAGGCACTTGGTGGCCCGCCCGCTGCGAGCAATTTGTCACTCTCAAGCCCGGCGATACAGTCCAAGTTATCGATATGAGCAACATCACCCTGCTCGTAGAACCAGTCCATTTTAGCTAATCCTAACTTATCCAGTAAAAAGTATGGTAGCTATCCGGACTGCCTTCTGCTGATAGATGACTGTAATGCTGATGCTTGCAGTACCCGATCGCACTAACACCAAGTAACTAAAACAGGACACATTTATATGATGCTGAAAAATTTTATGTCAGTTATCTACCAGGTAAAGGAATTCCTAGAAGATGCCAGTAAAGATGCCGAAACTCCACTGTTGGGCTTGACAAGAGAAGCAAAAGTGTCTGAGACCATCGTCGGTCCCTATCAAGGCGTTTATTTTCGAGGCACTTGGTGGCCCCGAGCAATTTGTCACTCTCAAGCCTGGCGATACAGTCCAAGTTATCGATATGAGCAACATCACCCTGCTCGTGGAACCATTCCCTTGTAGCTAATTATAGCTGCTAATTAAAAAGTCAAGTAAATATCGTTTTACTTTTTACTTAAAAGCCATCGGGAACTAAGAAAACCAGATGGCCTTTTAAGTTCGTAGTTCGTAGTTCGAGATTGCTTCGTTCCTCGCAACGCTGCGCGGTTCGTAGTTATTTTAAAGTCAAGAATGAAAAACCTATCCAAGCTATCCCATGAGGAAAGTTAAACCCGCGATCGCAGTCTGCAACCTCTGCTTCTCCTATCCAGACAAGCAGCATGTCTTACAGAATCTGAGTCTGACAATACAGCCAGGAGAACGGGTCGGACTAATTGGTCCCAATGGTGCTGGTAAAACCACCTTCTTTTTATTGATTTGCGGTGTCTTGCAGCCAACCGCTGGTGAAATTGTACTCTGGGACGAGCCAGTGGTAGCTGGGGAGTTTCGTCCCGAAATCGGCCTAGTATTTCAGAATCCCAACGATCAGTTATTTTCCGCATCAGTCCGAGATGATGTCGCATTTGGTCCGGAAAATCTTGGCTTGTCACCGGCGGAAGTAGATGACCGCGTACAAGCAGCCCTCTCCCTGACAGGTGTTTTAGAACTAGCTGCGCGAGTACCTCACCACTTGTCTGGAGGAGAAAAGCGGATGGTCGCGATCGCCTCTGTCTTAGCGATGCACCCCCAGCTAGTGATTTACGACGAACCCAGCGCCAACCTGGATCTGCGAGCCCGGTGTCGCCTGATCGACTTCTTGCAAGACTCAAACGAAACCCTAGTCATTTCCTCCCACGATTTAGAACTGATTCTGGAACTGTGCGATCGGGTCCTCTTACTTGACCAAGGCCAGATCGTCGCCGATGGCCCCCCCCAGGAAGTGATGGCCGATTGGCAACTCATGCAGGATCATGACCTAGAGTGCGATTCGTTTAGCATAAACTAACTTGACACGAGTTAAGAAGGGGGACCGCTGGCAGGGTTTATTAGCCCTGACAACTTACAGATGATGGTGGTGAAAGCCCACCCCTCCAGGTGCAGGAGTGACAGCACCCTCCCCACGGTAGCGATGGCATCAATCCGTGAAGCGGGAAGGAAAGGCGTAATGACTGGCAGCCTAAACTGGTCATCGCTAAGCAAGTAGCTATGATGAGCATAATGCGAAGATTTGCAACGTCGTTACATGAAACCAGCGGAATAAGGCTAAACACGCTGGCCCAAAAGGGAAAGGATACAGGTCATTGGCGGATTCTGGACCGACCAATAAGCACTGACAACAAACCCGGCGTATGGAATCCATCTAAGGTTACGACCAATCATCTGTAGGAACGAAGTAAACCGGTTGCAGTACTCTCCATCACCGGTCGATAGATGGAGTAGCCACCACAGGCGTAACATCTGCTCTCCGGAAGGCAGGTCACAACCGGGAAAGATTGAGTGGAGAAGCAAACGCCCGTCTGTAATGGATGGGATAAGCTGACGCCCTCACAGTTTCGTCAATTGTAAAGTTGTAAGTAGTAGTGAACATGTCACGGAACTCAGTCGAAAGACAAGAGTATGAATGGAAGGAGGTGCCCTGGCAAGAGCTGGAGCGCCGAGTCTTTAAGCTACAAAAGCGAATTTACAGAGCGGCACAGGAAGGCAACAAGCAGAAAGTTCGCAAGCTCCAGGGACTATTGAACAGGTCATGGTCCGCGAAGATGATAGCGGTTTGTCAGGTAACGCAACAGAACCAAGGGAAAAAGACGGTCTTCCCAATCGATGACAGTTTTCTTGGAGACGTTAAGGTTCGTGCAACTGCATTGAGACCCATCCCTTCACTCCTGGCTTTGAGAACTTGGATAATCCGACTTCAGGGAGTTCGTAGACCCGCTAAGTGGCCAAGGTTTCACTGTAGTAAATGTCACACGCCTGGCAATGGTGGATGGTGCGCTACCGTTGTGTTGAGTCTCAGGGAGGGTGGTGAGGCTGTACCTCTTCACTCCCACAACAGGGACAACACTGCGAGAATAGTTCCATAACACACCTCTAATTCCGGAAAAGTCTCAGCCTCTCTATGATCATCTATAATTCATAGAGGGCAAGTCTTTGGGCTATCCTGTTCAGCGGAACCAGTGCCCAAGATAGGGTCCCGGAAAAATCCATACCATGAAGATATATTTGTTGACCTCTTTTTACTACTTGATTAACTTGGCTTCCACTTTTCAGGCGACGATCCGGATCGGATACCTATTATTGCATGAAAAATTTTCCGCTCGCGTACCCATTTAAGCATCTCAATACTACCAAAGCCAGTATCGGCTAAAATTCTAACCTGAAAACACTCTGTTAGCTTTTTCGGTATAGTTAAAATCAAATTTTGCGCCAAAGGGGTTTTCTCGCCCTTACCCCGATAAACTCTAAAACCCCAAGGTATACGAAAATCTCCGAGTAAAATATAAAGGACAAGAAGATGGAGCCCCCGTTTACCATTGTAGACTCCGATAAAATTATTTAATCCTTTGAACTTCCCTACTTTCTCTAATGTTGTCAAGTCAATAACTACCTCCAAGATCGGTTTGCGACCTTTGCGACCAGGAGGGCGTTTGGCTAATAACAGTTCAACAATCTTATTTCTTATAGCCCTAATCACTCTACGAGTTGGCCATTTGTATATATTTAGGAAACGGCTAATTGCACTTGGAGATTTGGTTTGACAGTGCTGGAGCAGGGGATATCCATTGGCTTGTAAAAATAGTCCAAGTAAGCTCTCAAGGCTCTCTGACTGGTAAATACTTGGCATTAATCCAAGTAGAAATTGAACTAATACCTGGGTATATTTAACTAGAATGTCCATTGATAGATTTGCCAATCGGTGTTAAGCGAGCAATCTTCTTTATTATACAACAATTATACAACAGTATGCTGTGTCAATTAATAGAGTATCTATGACTAATGGTCAGTTGTAAACGATGAGCGTCAAAACATGATAATTATTTTTACTCAAGGAATACCAGAGACAAGAAATTATAGCGGGCCATCGGGCTTGTTGAGAATGGTGCAAGATGTCAGTGATAACATACTTGTTTCATACATTCGCACTTCCACGGTCACCACATACTTATCACTTAATTGGCGATTAAGTGAGTTGGCAATCTCAATAATTAGCCAATGATGAACCCCTGGCCAAAACTCTGGATCTTCAAAATAAGGATTCATTCCTGGAAATGGTGAAGGCATATTTTTCTCTCCTTTTCCTCTATTTTAGCATTCTCGATCGAGTTGAACCAATAGTCAATCTCCTTGATATTTCGGACTACCGAGAGCCTGTTGGGACGGTGAGTATAAGTCAGTGATGAATTTCCAGATCGAGGACGTAGCGACCCAGCTGCAACTTATCCGACCATAACTCGTATTCCAACCGTAAATGTTCCGGTATGGATTTGCCCGTCAAGGTCAGCGATCGGGTAAAATTACGCAGAGTAATCTGACCGATACCATTTAAGCATCGCTCTGCAACCAATATCGCGATCGACCATACATCCGGTTTTGCCACAGGTGGCGATAGCTAAAATTGCCATTGCCTTGCACGGTCATAATCACCCGGTAGAGGGAGATATCCAGCCATAACATCTGGGAGGTATCCACAGCAACTACTGGTTGCCCCTTAGCTGGAGTGCTAGCGGGCACCGCAGGGAAGTTCAGCAGCAGGTGGAAGCGAGAAAGCTCCTTTTGATAAAGAGTAGCGGAGGTATCAACGGCAGACCGGACAGGTAGGTCAAGAGAAATTAGGGAAAGACTTACAGGAAAACGGTGATGGGTAAGCATATTCAATAGAAAAGCTTTGCACTAAACACAAAAAAAGTCTTCGGATGACTCTAGTCGCGGTAGAATCATCCTAGGTCATACCACCTCAGTCTAGCTTTATGAAAGCCCCGATCGTCACCCTGAACAGTAATGTTGATGCTCAAGATTTAATCATCGCCAGACCGGCGGCGGGGCTATCCCTGCAAGGTCGCATCCAGGTTCCTGGAGATAAGTCGATTTCTCATCGGGCCTTGATGTTGGGCAGCATCGCCCGAGGAGAAACTACTATAAGTGGCTTGCTTTTAGGAGAAGACCCCCGCAGCACGGCCAACTGTTTTCGGGCTTTGGGTGCTGAAATTTCCCCTCTGAATACAGAAAAAGTGCAAGTAGTAGGCATCGGTTTAGGAGAATGCAGTGAACCGACTGATGTCTTGGACTGCGGTAACTCTGGCACCACGATGCGCCTGATGTTGGGCATTTTGGCATCTCATCCGGGTCGCTTTTTTACGGTGACGGGGGATAAGTCCTTGCGCGCACGCCCCATGTCCCGAGTAGTGCAGCCCCTCAGACAAATGGGAGCGCAAGTCTGGGGGCGCAAAGAAGCAAGTCTGGCACCCCTGGCAATTCAAGGCACCCAGCTACAGCCGATTCATTATCACTCGCCCGTAGCCTCCGCTCAAGTTAAATCCTGCATTCTGCTAGCTGGTTTAATGGCAGCAGGAGAAACCACCGTCACCGAACCAGCACTCTCTCGGGACCACAGCGAACGGATGCTGCAAGCTTTTGGCGCATCCGTCAGCATCGACCCAGAAACCAACAGTGTTACAGTAACTGGTCCGGCCCAGCTGCAAGGACAATCGGTAATAGTACCAGGAGATATCAGTTCCGCTGCCTTCTGGTTAGTCGCAGGGGCGATCGTCCCTGGTTCGGAACTGATAATTGAAAATGTAGGCGTTAATCCCACTCGTACAGGAGTGCTAGAAGCTTTGGAGATGATGGGTGCAGACATCACCCAAGAAAATCAGCGGGTAGTTGCTGGGGAACCCGTGGCAGATTTGCGAGTGAAGACCGGATATCTTCAGGGTTGCTCCATCTCTGGGTCCATAATTCCGCGCTTGATTGATGAAATTCCCATTTTGGCAATAGCAGCTGTGTTTGCCAAAGGGAAAACCGCGATCAAAGATGCTGCAGAGTTGCGGGTGAAAGAGAGCGATCGCATTGCCGTCATGGCCGCACAGCTGAACCGCCTGGGGGCAAGAGTTACAGAATTACCCGATGGTCTAGAAATCATCGGCGGCACGCCTTTAACTGGCACCGATGTCCAATCTGAATCGGATCACCGAATTGCTATGAGTCTGGCCATTGCTGCCCTGAACGCCACTGGCACTACCACCATCGGTGGTGCCGAAGCTGCTGCCATCTCCTACCCAGATTTCACAGCCACCCTACAACAGGTATCAATACCTCTCGGTTAAGCAGGGAGCACCCGAGCACCTGAGTAGGGAGCAGGGAGATTGCTTCGAGGAGGTTAACTCAATTGAGCATAAGTTAATCGCGGTTGTTCCCCCCCTCACAATGACAAATGAAATCCTTAACCGAGAAGTATTGCAACAGGTGTTATGTATTTAAAGGATGTCTTGATTGCTCTTTAGCAGAAGTTAATTAGCCGTTGATATACCAGCACAAGGATAAAACCGATGACAAAGATTTTGGTAATTGAAGACGATCCACCTGTACGTACCAACCTGCTCAAACTTCTGGAAGCCGAGGGGTTTGAAGTCAAGGGAGCTGAAAACGGTGAGGCTGGTGTCTCCTTGGCTATTGAGCAAGTTCTCGATTTGATTCTTTGCGACATTATGATGCCGGAACTGGACGGACATGGCGTGCTCGAAGCCCTACGCAAAAACATAGCTACGGCGGCAATTCCGTTTATTTTTCTCACTGCTAAGGCCGAGCGATCGGATTGGCGTCAAGGAATGGAATTAGGAGCGGATGATTATCTGACTAAACCATTTACCAGAGATGAGTTGCTGGGAGCTATTGCTACGCGCCTTAAAAAACAGGAAGCAGCTATGATCAAATATCAAGCTGAGCGCAAACGAGCTGAATATCTGTCATAAAAATGCCTTGAACTCCAGGAGTTTGTTAATGCTAAAGATGAACTTTTGAATAGTCTATCCCAGGAGTTACGCCAGCCATTGTCTAATATCAATATGGCTCTGTATATACTGATCAACCAAGTGTCAGAACTGCAACAGTTTCTCACCCCTGAAAGTGTCAAGCTTCTCAGTCAATTTAAGCTTTTGAAGGGCCCAACAGGATTGGGGACTGAATTGCCCAAATCTTTGTCCTGAGTAGTCAGTTGCTCCCGACAGGCTCGGCGTCTCCTGAGAGCGCTAGCGCACTACCCAGGAGACACCGCCCGCCTGTCCGGGAGTTGTCAGTTGACGGTAGTTTAAGTATACCAGTGATTAAACCTTTTGTCAACCCTCTAGATCGAGAAAAACGCCGATTTTTAACCACCGGCAGCGGCTATGAGTGCGATCGCGCTCCTTTTTAGCCGCTGTAATAATTATCTTGACAGATGCTTTAGCCTATGTGATGAATATTGACTATAATTATCAATAGATCGAAGGCTCCGCGTTGGCGGTGGGCTAGATTGTCGAGGCAACCAGCCACCGACAGTACCGCAGTGTCTCCTGGGTAGTGCGACTACGATGTCCCCCGGGTAGTGCAGCGCTCCTGGAGAACATCGAGCGACCAGGAGACACCGGATGAAGCACAGTTAGAGAATCATAAAAAATATGGATAAATTAGAAACCCGATTCAATCTGGAAAGGCAGTTTCTGGGATTTGGGCTTAAAGATGGTTACAAAATCAAATACTTGCGGTTGGCCACCGCAACAGGGGAAGACTGGATCAAAATGGACAAAAGGTTACGTGCCTCTCTCTACGGCCATTCTTTCACCCCAGGAGACTGGCTCCAGGTTTCTGGCGAGCAAAAATTTCAGCCCAAAACCGATCAATTCAAGCTCAAGGCCGATCGAGTAGTGGCGATCGCCGTCCCTAAAGGCCCCAGGACTGCCTCCACCCCAGTCAAGGCCAAATCAGGCAAAGCCCGGGTTTTAGTCTGTCAAAAATTAGATTGTGGCAAACGTGGCAGCTTGAGAGTCTGCCAAGCCCTAGAGTCGGCCCTGTGCGCCAGCGGTCTTGCTGACCAGGTAGAGATCAAGAAAACTGGTTGCCTGAAAAACTGCAAAGCTGGTCCCAACCTTGTGGTTATGCCTGATAAAACCCGCTATAGTCGCATTGGTACTCGCGAAATCCCAGCATTAATTGAAAGACATTTTTCACAGATCGCGAATGTGCGAACCCAAAATTGACAGATCCCAAAGTATCACTTGACTAGATGCGATCCGATTAGATCGCGCATGTCAAGTGATACTGCTGTCTAACAGAGTCACTTGAAGGGATGAGACATAAACCTGTAAAATCGGGGTACTGTAGCTGCATAGGTAATTTCTATGAGTAATTCTTCCGATCCCGATCGACAGTCTTCTGGCAAAAAGCACCTCGATCTTGATGAGTGGGTGGCCATAATTGTGGCCTTATTAACTATAGGCACCATCTTCGCTTGGTCTATTAGGCCAAGGGGAGGAGGCTGGCGCTGGCCCTTCGCCTCAAAGGCTCCTCTGTCC
Source organism: uncultured Hormoscilla sp. (assembly GCA_963921275.4). Lineage (GTDB taxonomy): Bacteria > Cyanobacteriota > Cyanobacteriia > Cyanobacteriales > Desertifilaceae > Hormoscilla. The sequence continues at coordinate 3,113,831 of OZ001293.3, forward strand.
CCATCAGCAACTCTGCCAGTTCCCATCTCCCCAGTAGACCCTCTAGTAACTCCTGGGGATATAGGAGACTCTACTCTAACTCCTGTATCCCCAGAAGACTCTGGGACAACTGAATCGACACTGGATGATGAGAAACCAGCATCATCAGTTTCCCCAGTTACGAAGATACCAGTACTGAGTCAAACTTCACCAGAAATAGGCTTACTACCAACCAAACGGCCCCAAACACCGGCGCCAACTGACTCAATAACCGATTCCACGGAAACACCGGCACCGACTGATTCAACAACTGAGTCGCCAGAAACACCGGCACCGACTGATTCAGATCGCGATCGAGGGGTGAAATTCAAAGATGTTCCAGATGACTTTTGGGCATTTCCTTTTATTACAGCTTTAGTTGAGCGTGACCTTTTTGATAGGGCGGCAGATACTGATATTTTCCAACCTAATGCACCGATGACCCGCGCTGAATATGCCGTCGCCCTGCGAAAAGCCTTTAAACAAAATCCGACTCAGAATCAGTTGAATTTTCAGGATGTTCCAGGGGATTACCCAGTAGGTGAGCCCATTAAGAGAAGCACCGAAACGGGATTTTTAAGAGGCTATCCTGGACAAATATTCCGACCCAACCAACCCATTCCGCGAGTGCAGGTGATTGTCTCCCTAGCCAATGGATTAGGATTGAAGGCCCCGTCTAATCCCAATCAAATCCTCCAGCGCTACCAGGATGCCAGTCGCCTACCGGCATATTCGGTCTCGGCGGTGGCAGCTGCAACCAAAGCGGGTCTTGTGGTTAACTATCCTAATCCCTCACGGCTTAATCCCAACCAAGTCGCTACTCGGGCTGATGTTGCTAGCTTGATTCATCGAGCCTTAGTTATCCAAGGAAAGGTGCCAGAAATTCCTTCCCAGTATATTGTTCAACCTGATTGATAGTATCAAACGGCGATGTCTCCCGGGTTTTCGCCGTGCGTCCGGGAGACATCGAACAACCCCCTTGTTGGGCTCTTCGGTCAGTATAACTTGACAAGACGATATCTAATATACGATCGCCCATGTCAAGTTATACTGCCCTCCGATGTGCTCTGCGCGGAGCACATTAATCGCACATCGATGACTGACTTGGGCGGTCCAGTCCCTAGGCGTTTCGATATCCCCAGAGGGGACGCGCTATTCGCACTACCCAGAGATATCGAGGGCCCGTCCCCATGCCCTCGCTGTGGGTCGGGCGCAGCCGGGGCCAGGACAGCGCTTCCAGGAGACACCGCAAGCCACGCAACTTAGTCTTTTGGTTCTCTTCCACCCGTCACTTGATCTCCTAGGGCCTTGATATCCTCTATCAACTCCTTGCGAGTAGAGGCACGGGCTAAATAGCGCCAAATAAACCAACCTGAGTACCCGAGCCCGATTACTTCAAAAAGCGGTGATAGCAGGGGAATATCATTAATAGCATTGATCGCTGCTAGGATTACCTTAACTGCAACAAATGCCACCACAATCAGAACCAGCATGGTTATTGGTCCCTGGTATTTAGCAAAAAAATCGCCCAAGTAATCTAACTTACCCAAATACTCTAGCGCTTGCTGCCCATATTCCTTCCACGGCTGTTTGGCCCAGCCTACCGACTTGGGTTTACTGATTGAACCGGATGGTTCATCCACAAAATCGATCGAGGTTTTCACATCGGGTTCGGCGGTGGGAGTTGTCGCCTCGGGCTCTTTAACTGGTCGATCTTTAGGTTCTGGATCTGCCATATTGTTATCTCACTCAATTACAACCTGTTTCTGGGGTGAATGGCGGGGAATGACGCCCCGGTGTCTCCTGGGTAGTGCGACTAGGGGTCGGGAGACACCGCTACTCAAACCATTCGTTAAATCAAAAACATACTTGACAGTAAAACAGAGCTGGATTATTTGCAAGCCTGGCTAATTACCATCAATTTTATGTTACAATAGCAACTTATCTCGACTTCCAAGGGCGGTGTCTCCTGGGTAGTGCGACTAGGGGTCGGGAAACACCGGAAGAATAAGGGTAGTGGTCAATATGCAGTGATTTGACTACAGTCTGCCCAGGGTTTCAGGTGCTAAAATCACTACTTGTACCCTCGCCTGACCCACTACCTAGACAAGCATGACTGGCTGCTGCTACTGGCTGCTGCTACTAGATTTGGCACTGACAATCCGTTGAGCCGTGACTTGATTTGGGCATGAACGGCCCTGCTCAAAGTCGGTGATGTTTGCGATCGTCGTCTCGGCAATCTTAGTCATGGCAGTTTCCGTGAAAAACGCCTGATGTCCGGTGATGAGCACATTGGGAAATGTCAGCAGCCGCCCAAATATATCGTCTTCAATTACGGTATCGGATAAATCCTCAAAAAATAAATCCTCTTCTTGCTCGTAGACATCTAAACCAAGATAGCCTATTTTACGGGATTTTAAGCCCTCAATCACCGCTTCAGTGTCAATCAATCCCCCGCGACTGGTGTTGATCAGCATTATCCCAGGCTTCATCTGGGTGATGGCTGACTTGTCGATCATATGGTACGTGGCAGGAACTAGGGGACAATGTAAAGTAATGATGTCCGAGGCCGGCAGTAGTGAGGGCAGGGAGACGTACTTAACACCTAGAGCTTCGCAATTGGGGTTATGTGCTACATCATAGGCTAGCAGCTGGCAGCCGAATCCTGTCAGAATTTGCGCCATGACCTCCCCAATTTTACCCGTCCCAACGATCCCGACTGTAGACCCGTGCAAATCAAACCCCAACAAACCATTGATGGAAAAATTACCTTCCCGCACTCGTGCATGGGCGCGGTGAATTTTACGGTTCAGAGTCATGATTAGCCCGATCGCGTGTTCGGCAACGGCATAGGGCGAATAAGCGGGGACGCGCACCACTGTCATCCCTAACTCGGCGGCGGCCTTCATGTCTACGTTGTTAAACCCAGCACAGCGCAAGGCAATCAGGCGGACGCCGGAGTCAGCTATTTTCTTTAAGGTCGTCTCATTGAGATTGTCGTTGACGAAGACGCAAACAGCTGCAAACCCTGATGCCAGCACAGTTGTTTCCGGCCCCATACGTGCTTCAAAAAATACCAGTTCATGTCCCTGGGATAAGCTTGCTGCCTCTAAAAATCGCCGATCGTAGGGTTTGGTGCTGAATACAGCCACCTGCATAAATTTAACCTCCGTGAGTTTTGGCACTAGGCTGGGACGCACCCCTGGGATCCGTCGGGGTGCGTTTTGATGATGGGCAATTAACCTGACTTTATCTTACTGAGCAATTTGGCGCTCGATGGGTGCTGCTTGTGCTGGAGTCTGCATTCTCTGTAACTGCTGCCTGCGAAATTCTGCTGCTACGTCATTGATTTGTTGGCGCTGTTGAGTCCTGAACTGATTCATGTTCATACCATTATTCAACCGCGCCCGGTGGATCAGATCGTAGACACTACTGGCATTGCTCGAACCGGAGAAGGGGTCGGAACTGCCATCGGTGGTGCGTAAGTCCTCTAAAGGATCGATCTTAGTAGCTTGCGATCGCCCTGGCATGGGCAATAATAGGGATGCTGTTGACAGTCCAGCCAGCAGACTCAGTGCTAGACGGGTGTAAGGTTTCATTGATGTTGGTGCTCTCATTTTTCTTCCTCTGGTAACAGTAAGGTAAGCTTCAAGACAAGGTCCGACGCAGCAGGGGTTGAATGCCTAGTAGGGCTACGCCATCGAACAAGAGCAGAACTAATAGCGCTCCACCAAAGGTGACATCACCCCAAGGTGCTGACATGACAATGTTACTCAATCCCCAGTCACTGTGCAGATATAGATAACGAATGGGCTCGATCGCGTAACTCAGGGGATTGAGAGTGACAACTACTTGTAACCAGTTGGGCATGAAGGATAGGGGGGCCAGGGCTGTGCTTGCGAACAACAGGGGCAAATTCGTAACAAAAATCACGGCTATCAGTTCTATGTGACCCGGTAACGCAAAGGCTAGCCCCAAGCTTAAGCCTGTTACGCCCAATACTAATAAGAGAACAATCAGGGCGATCGTCCCTATACCTAGTAAATCTGGCAGGCCAGCACCCAGGAAAGCTCCCGCTGCGACAATTACTGCGGCTTGGATCAAACTCAGGGTAACGATATATATTGCCGATGCCAGGACAATGGAGAACCGGGAAGCTAACGGCGCTACCAGTAACCGGTTCAGGAAGCCAAATTCCCGATCGAACATCACTGGCAATCCGGCATTCAGAGCACCGGCGAAGGCTGTAAACACGATCACGCCAGCACCCAGAAACTGTTCGTAACTAACGATTTCTCCAAATAAGCCTTTGGGAGCATTTTGAAACAATGCGCCGAACAAAATTAACCACATCAAAGGTTGAATAATGCCAGCGATCAGGGTTGAGGAACGACGTTGCAGCTGGATAAACAGGCGCTTGGTTAAAGCTAGGGTTTCTTGAGTTACTTCGCCGAAGCTGAACCCGGCCTTGATATTTTTTGCAGTTGCTGCGGACTGGATCTTTAAGTCTGGTTTTTCAGGGGTAACAGTGCTACTCATCTTGGAATTTGGGATGTTATATACTTCGATTTTTCTGCGGCAGGCGGGGACTACGCGGCAGGCGGGTAGGTTTTATCGCATATTCTGCTTTTTTTCTTTCTTCAGATCGCGGGTGCCTGCTGCTGCCAGTTCAGCATCGTTAATGGTTTGACCTGTGGCAGCGAGGTAAACATCATCTAAACTAGGGCGAGATTGAGCAATGCCAAAAGTGGGTAAACCAGCATCCTGCAATGCTTTCTGTACAGTCATCAAGGCGTCACTTTGCGGAGTTACCACTAAGTTCAGAGAGTTGCCTTGAGCCGTATTAATGATTGCCGACTGTACCATTGGTAGAGTAGAGAGCATCTGTTTGGCTTTTTCTGCTTCTTCGGCAGGGGAAAATTCCCGAATGCGCAGGGTGATGCGATCGCCTCCCACCCGGTCTTTCAATTGGGAGGGCGTCCCGGAGGCTATTACCACACCTTTATCTACGATCGCCACGCGGTCAGCTAAAGCGTCAACTTCTTCTAGATAATGGCTGGTAATCAACACCGTTGTCCCATCCGATCGCAGTTTACGCAAAAAATTCCATACCGCCATCCTGCTTTCGATATCCAGTCCCACTGTCGGTTCATCTAAAACCAGGACATCTGGTTTATGCAGTAGTCCTGCTGCTAAATCTAAGCGCTTCCGCAAACCGCCCGAGTAGGTGCCTGTCTTTTGATTAGCATACTCTTGCAGACCTAGCAAGTTGAGGGCAAAATTAATCCGTTCTGGAATAATTTTGCGGGGCAGATGGTAAAGTGCTGCTTGTAATTCTAGCAGTTCTCGTCCTGTGAGCACCTTATCCAGAGCCACTTCCTGCGCTACATAGCCCAGGAGTTGTCTCGCGACTTTGGGGTTGTCGAGAACCGAGATGCCTGATACTTCAATTAAGCCACTGTCGGGGGTGCTTAAGGTGCAAAGACAGCGCAAAGTTGTGGTTTTGCCCGCGCCATTGGGACCGAGGAGCCCAAATATCTCTCCCGGTTCTACTTTTAGGGTAACGTCTTTCACCGCTGTCACGCTGCCGTAACGCTTTTGCAGATTTTCGATTAAAACAGCTGGAGCCATTGGTCTGGTGTCCTTTGGGGATGCTACATAAATCTTAACATGCTTTTTCTCTATTGTAGGAGGTTGCCATATTTTATATATTTGACATTATTTGACTATTCTATTATGTTTAGTGGGCGATCGCCCCAATAATAACACACATATCTAGGAATTTGTCAAGGTTCGCCTGGGGAAAGGCAAAGAAGGTGGGCCTTGCCCATCCTACATTTACTATTCTTTTACAACTTCTAGTAACCACTCTTTGATCTGGCTTCTTTCTTCTGAAGATGCTCCCGAAATATTCAACAGCTTCGGAAGCAGCGATCGCCTCTGCTCGAAATTTTTCTTAATTTGAGGATAGGATGGTAATTTGCCATCCACTGCCAGATGAGTTTCTGGCAAGATTCTGACTCGATCTCATATTTCTTGACTGAGAGTCACTCCAGTAGTATGCCATGCAACACACTGACTCAAACACGAGAGCAAGCATATAGTTTCTCTAGGATCTGTTCTGCGATCGTCTAGCTTATTGAGAACCAGTTGAGCAGCTTGCTCAACATCTGTTTGCTTAGCTTGCCATCTTTCTGGTTGACCTAGACTTATTAGCCTTCCTAAAGCCCACGCTGCTTTCATTCGTTGTCCTAAATGTTGACCATTTGCGATCGCATCATATAGAAAATTCAAGGTTGTTGGAGAAGGCTGTCCGCATTTTCCCAGAGAATTGATAAATGATTGGGATCTTTTTTGATGTTTGTCGGAATTAAATGCTTTGATTATCTCTAAATCAAAACCATGCCAAAACAATTTACCCGGCGTTTGTGCCAGTGTTTCATATAAAGCCTGTTTTGATTTATTCATTGTTGATAAGTCACTCGTAAGCTTACTCTTAATCCACTGCTGAAACCTTTTTTCCAAATTATTCGCGTCTGTCGAGTCAATTGACTGAAAAATTGTGCTTAAAGCCATCGCCGCTAGTAAAGCTTTAGTCTCGCTCAATGAATTAACCATACCACTCATATCTAGCCATCTGAGCAGTTCGCCGATAATAGAAAGACGGTTTTTGGCTATAGCCGTTGTTTGTTCAAGTTTTCTGCGTTCTTGATGCACCTCCTTCTTGATAGTATTACTTGTATCACTATTGAAGCTGTTTGCAAGTGCTTCCCACTGATTAAAATTTACTCGGACTATTTCAGTAATGGGCTTCCCTTTTCTGAGTCTGGGAATAGAGAAAATAGATATTTTTTTAATCGCCTGACGCGAAACAATAGATGGAGGCTTATCTAAACCCCCAGGAGATGCCACCTCTAGCTTAAATCGCGCCTCACTACTTTCTTTGGGCGTGAGTGTCAGCAAAAGCCGTTCGTCAAAAGTGTATTCTACTTCAAGATTGAGAGTACAATTGGGTGGTAGGTTGGCGGCATTAATCTCCTCAATAGCAACTTGACGTAGCCTTTGCAGTGTAGTATTATGGTTGGGCTTCGTTCCCATTCCCACCCAAACCTTAAAGCTCAAATAGCCACTGCTCGTATCGGGTAACTTTAATCCTGATAATACAGTTCTGTAGGGGTATTTTTGCCCTTGGGCTACCAGCAAACGTAGGGATCTTTTACCTTCGAGTACCTCAAGATAAATGTTGGTCGGATTTACCCTTTGAGTTGACTTGAGTACACCTGCTGCATAGAGCGCTGCTCCCCTGGCTACTGCCCGATCGGGGTTATGACCATCTATGATGGGCACATCTCCAAATAAGCTTTGCAGGCGATCGCGTACCAGTGGGAAATAAGTCATGCCACCATTTAAGAGCACTGCATCGATTTTCGGGATTTCACCGCTGCTTTGCTTGGCCTTGAGGATAACTTCCAGCACCGGCACGATAAAGGTGTTAAGTCGATCCGTAAATGGAGGTTCATCGAAAGCCTTTTGCGGATCCAAGGCCGTTCCAGAGGCTAACGTTAGCTCTTCACAGAGTAGAGGTGAGATAATTTCTGCCATCTGAGATTTACTGATGTAGTATCTGATGGGAAATTGTCCCTCTAACAATATTGGTTGAAAGAGGTACTTGAAATTCTCCTTATCCCCGGTACTACCATATTCAGCGCCCCACATCTTCTTAAACTTCTCAGAAAAAATTAGCAGTTCGTAGGCCAGTTTTTGACCATCGGCTTCAGAGAGATTTTTACATGCAGACCAATTATCTAATATATAATTGGCAATTAGCCGATCTATAGTATCTCCTCCTACCCGGGTACGGGAGCAAATTGCTAAATCATCAATGATAAAATAGTTAGCCGATTGATCCCACAGTACATTGTGCAGGGTGACATCTAAGGTGCCGCCACCCAAGTCATAGACCAGGATATTAGATGGCTGCATCACATCGAACAAAGGTGTCAGTTCGCCCTTCTGCACGCGATGCAAGTAATCATATAAAGCCGCTTGAGGTTCTGGGAGTAATACAACTTCCTCCTCTTGCCATCCCGCTAGCACTGCTGCTTTGCGAGTCGCTTCAATGGCATCTGATTCATAGGAAGCAGGATGCGTTATCACTGCACCCTGCACTGAACCATACTTCTGGATTAGCTTATCTCGACAGAAAGCTAGTACCTTAGCAGCCGCTTCTTCAGGAAAAATTGTTCCCTCCGTCAGATCGTAAGCAAACTGCTTGCCATTGGTCGATCGGCCCATGTCATGTTTCCAGGCCAGAATAGTCTGGTCGCGAAAAGCATAAGCCTGAGCTTTAACATATCCCCCTACCTCTGCTTCAGTTTGTCCCTTGAAGCGGACCGCAGAAGGAATGATATCATTGGTAACTAAACCCTGTTCTTCCCTAATCGAAACACCAACTGCTGCCGCAGTCCATTGCTTCGTCATCAGATTGACATTCGCCAGAGCCATGACTGTATTCGTAGTTCCCAAGTCAATCCCTACATAGGTAGGTCGCATGACTTCTTTGAGAGGTTCTACATAATCAGCCACCTCCCGCAATCTATTACCGATCCGATCGCCAATGACTAGGGTTTCGATCCCTTTGCGTTTTAACCTCCCAAACAAACTAGCATAACCATTGTCATTACTGACAACAGCAATCATTGAGACCTGATAATCTGCATTACCAGTAATTTCATCAGCCGTGCGCTCGATCAGTCGATCGACCTCTTGAGACACGGGTTTGAGTCCAGGAGTCAACTCAAAGCGATAGCCAAACTCGCGAAAAGCTCCACCATAAGCGGTAAGTACCGACGGCGTATTAGAGAAAGCCCGGCGAACTACAAGTTGTCCATGTTTCTCATGATGAGTTTGACAAATTCTTTCTATATCAGCCAGTTTCGGCTTGATATTATCCAAATCAAGTAAGACAGCAATACTCATAATTTTCCTCCCTTCTAGTTTCCGCTTATTCCGTAACTTCCTTCACCCGAGCTGGCGTAATGACTTCTTCACCCACACGCCATCCCGGATGAATACAACGTACTACTTTTTTATCTTCTGAGTTAGCAAAAGCGGAGCCCTCAACATAAGCATATGCGGACAACTGCTCGCTCTGCAATTCAAAAACTTGATCCTCCTGGGCTGGATATCGTGTCACATTAAGTGAATTTAATGCTTGCAACAAATTTTCTAAAGCAATCAAAATGCCCAGAGAGTCGCTGGGAGACAAAGATAACTCCGAGTTTGACTCTGACATTTTATTTAACCGTTGGTACAGGAGCATAATTTGATCCAAAACTGGTTGATCCTGTTTCTGAAGAGTTGTGACCAATTGACAAACCGCTGATTGGAGTGCTTGAGAACGAATTTCTGACAGCTCTTTTTTCAATTTTTCATTTTCCTGCTGCAAAAGTTCCACTTGATTTGTGAGGTTAGCTTCAGTCTCTCCTAACTCCCAAACTAAATTCTGAGCGGCTTCCTCCTTAATTGCCGTCGGCGTGATGTTAAATTATTTTTGCAGTTGCAATCCTAACTCACCGAGAGACCAAGAAGCCCCCCACTTTAATAATGTTTTATAGCCATGAGATGAGTTAAGCAGATCGCGTACCTTTTGATCTACTACTGAGGGAAGTTCCGCTAAAAATAAAAATGTTCTCTCTTGGGAATTTTTGAAATAGTCAATTACCTCACAAAACTCACTCAGCTTAGTCAAATCCCGGTTTTCCGAATCCGCAGAATCCGCAAAAGCATATTCTGCTAGTTCGACAAACTTACTCAGATTTGCCTGAAGTTGCTGTCTAACTGTCTGGGGAGACTCGCTATACTTTCTTGACAGGTAAAAAAAGAATTTTTCTGCCGTATCGTACTCAACTGAATCAAATTTTCGGTTAAGTATTTCCTTCCAGCTATCCCCTTCTTTCACAACTCTTACACATTTATGGTGAATAGGAGCAATAGCTTCCTGTCTTTCTTTATACTTCTGACTTTGCGGCACAAATCCCCTGTAGGAATAATTGAGAAAATTCACTAATCTTCTCCAAGGAGATGATGCTAACTCCTTCTTCAAGAGTTCCACTTGCCGGTTGGCTTTCGTCTCTCCTAAATCCTGAACTTTCTTTATCTTGATATCCTTATTCACTTCCTTCTTTTCCTGCTTAACTTCCTTACGCGCGATCCCCAATCTCTCTTCCAGTTGCCATCCGAATTCATTCAGAAAGGGAGAAGCTCCCCACTGTAATAATGCTTGATATCCTGCCGATGAGTTAAGCATCTCCCGGTCCTTTTGCTCCAGAACGGAGGGAAGTTCTGACAAAAACCAATATGTTTTCTCTCGCGACTTTTTGAAATAGTCTATTACCTCACCCAACTCACTCAGCTTGGTCAAATCCCGGTTTTCCGAATCTGCCAAAGCATATTCTGCTAGTTCCACAAACTGACTCAGTTTTGCTTGCATTTGCTCTCTAACTTCCTGGGGAGACTCGCTGCTTGACAGGTCATCAAAGAATTTTTTGGCCGCCTCGTACTCAACTGAATCAAAATTTTGGTTAAGTATTTCCTCCCAGCTATCCCCTTCCTTCACAACTCTTACACATTTATGGTGAATAGGAGCAATAGCTTCCTGTCTTTCTTGATCTTTCTGGCTTTTCGGCATAATTTTTCTGTAGAAATCATTGAGACAATTCACTAATCTTCCCCAAGGGGATGCTGCCAACTCTTCTGGGGAAAATCCTGGTTGAACTGGTTTGTTTTTCTCTGGACGTGCCAATGCCTTATTTTCTGATGTCTTTTTCGGTTTTGGTTTTTCTGTCTTCATTGCTATTGCTTATACGGATTGCGTTGTGCTGCGCGGATGTGCCGATGACTCTCGGAAGGTCATCTGTGACTCCGGGAGGGTCAGATCGTGACTCTCGGAAGGTCATCTGTGACTCCGGGAGGGTCATTTAACAATAGTCCGGACAGTTTTTGGGTAAACGGCTGAAACTGGCATTCTACCGTTGGTGAGTGAGAGCGTCAAATAATTCATGACGAATCTCTCTTAAAAGTAGGAATAGTTTAGCTTTTCGTATCCGTTTGGCCACTTGCCGCTCCGAAGATGAAAGTTCAATTGGGGGATTCCAGGGGACTGGACGCATATGTCTACTCCTGTTTACATTTTTACAGGTTTTTATATTATACACACATTTTCGGTTTTTTGTCAACCCCCTCTACTGGACCGACGCTCTAGCATTTCAATTATCGTCCGGGCTGAGTTGAGGGCGTTTCTGCCGGCTATCTGAGATTTTACCGACTCGGACAGGGTCTTGCCGTAGCGATGGGCGATCGCCTGATAGACTTGAGCGTAAATAGGTTGTTCGGTATCTAGCAGCAGACCATCTAGATCGTAAATGATGTGAGTAATTTTTTTGAAGTCAGGCATGGGCAGATGTCAGGTAAATCAGGTTTCTGGTAATTGTAAGCTAAAAGACCAGCCCTGTTGCTTGAAGCCCAAAGATTCGTAAACAGCATGGGCCCTCGCGCGTTTTAGACTAGAAGCAAAAGTCCGCCTGCTGCAAGCATATTCACTATCAATGCATCAGGGGCGACATGAGCCTTCAAACCCTTGCTATATAAGGCTTTGAGACGAATAAACCCGGGAACTCCTCTGTTATCGGGTTTCGTAATCTTTTGTGGAGATGCTTCCAACCTAAAGGTTTTTGACTAAGCGAAAGCCAATGTGAGTTGTTCCGGTATCGGGGGCTTGAGACTCCCGCGCTGCTGGTCGATAGCGACTACAATAATTCTGGGCACAGAGGTGAGAGCCACCTTTAATCACGTGCATTGCACCTTCATAGGGTTTTTTCGAATCGAAACTGTTAACTTTGTCAGGTCCGGATGGGTTGAGACTGTGACCTTTGCCATCGTGCCCCACCCGATACCAATCTGAGGTTAATTCCCAAACATTTCCCGTCATGTCATAAAGTCCATAGCCATTGGGGGGAAATGATTCTACTGGTGCCGTACCCAAATAGCCATCCTTTTTGGTGTTGAAGAATGGAAAGAAACCTTGCCAGGTATTGGCTTTTCGGGCCGAATAACTATCACCCCAACTGAATTCTTTATCTTTCAGACCGCCCCGGGCTGCATATTCCCATTGGGCTTCGGTGGGGAGAGATTTACCCGCCCACTTGGCATAAGCTACGGCATCATCGTAGGCTATGTGAACTACGGGATGGTTATCTTTGCCGATGATGTTGCTGTCTGGACCATAAGGATGTTGCCAGTTAGCACCGACTACCCAATGCCACCAGCTTAAATAAGCAATCTGCTGTATCCCTTCGGAGGGTGGCTGAAAGACGATCGAACCAGGTTGCCGTTCGGAGTCGGTTAGCCCGGGAAATTCTGCTTTCGGCAGAGGGATCTCGGCAATGGTTTTGTAGCCCGTGGCTTCCACAAATTTGCGGAATTCTGCGTTGGTGACTTCGTGGCGATCGATACAAAAACTATCCACGGTCACATCTGGCGCAGGAATCTCTGACGGATAGTAACTCTTCGATCCGATGTTGAAAGTTCCTCCGGGAATAAAGATCATTCCTTCCGGACAAGAGGGATTGGAAGAGGAAGCGGCGATCGCATCTCCATTTAAAAGGCTAGGTAAAGCCAGAAATAGCGATACCGTCAGATAAAGCAGGGTAAGTTTATGGATTAAATAGGAAGCCCAGGGAGAATTCATGGTTCAGTGTAGTTTCTGTTAATGTCTTGTATAGTCTTGTATAGTATTGCAAATTGGGGGTGAAATAGGAAATTTTTAAAGACTGTGCTGCCAATGCCTCAAAATCCCCATTGAGATCGAGCAATGGAAAATCATTGGCAATTGACAGCAACAGTCCTCAAAAGAGCCTACAAGTTTTAAATTAGTCGTGAGGACTAATCAGTTGATGGGCAGGCTGGATATTTATTGATGGTTTTTCCGGCTCCCGATGGGGGAACTTTTCGATCAGCTTCAAGTGGGCGTCCAGTAGATTTTGGATGGGGGTGACTGTCCAGAGATAAGGGTACAGCTCGCCGTACTTCTCTCCAGGATCCCGCATCACGTTGAAAGCCTCCATTTCTGGCAAGCCACCAGAACTCTCCCCTGAGGGAAAAAACTTGAAGTCTTCATAGCGGATAGCTCCTACTTCCGAGCCATTGTAGTGGAACATATAGTTCCGGTGAGAATGCCCTTCACCCAACAGTAACAGTGCCGTCTGGTCTACACCGTCGGTCACGCGATCGTTGGGGATGTTGTCCAGAGCCCCTCCGATCCTTGCTGCTGTGGTGTAGAGGTCGGTGAGATGGATGAAGTCAATCGGATCTTGATTGGGTTCGATCGTTCCCGGCCACCAAGCCATAGCGGGTACGCGAACTCCGCCCTCTAGCACATCTCCTTTACCACCTTGCAGCCAAGTGTATCCGGCGGTCGGCCAAAAGCCATACATGGGACCGTTATCACTCCACCAAACCACCAGCGTATTCCTTTCTATCCCTGCGTCTTTAAGGGCTTGCAAAAGCTGGCCCACATGCTTGTTGTGCATGGCCATAAAGGAGGCTTGAACATTGACGGGATCGACATAATCATCTTCCTGATGCTGCGCGGAACCTGACAGTTGTTGCGCGTAGCTCGCCCAGTAGATGAAGAAAGGTTTATCGCCGTTGCCCTTTTCCTCGATATAATCTGTTATCCCCTTAATGGATCGTTCCTCAAATGCTTCTTGCCGTTTGGGTCCGAGAGTGCCTGCCAGTCCCCGAACTGCATGACGCTCTGTATCTCCATCATCTTTGTTGAACTGAAAAGCAGCCGGATCCAACTTAATTCCGGTTAATGCCGTATATTCTTCATCACCGGGGTAATCGTAAAACGGCGGCAAGATCGTGCTGGGTGCTTTAGCACCTTTCAGTTCGTCTTCGAGGTCTCCTGGAAGGGCATTCCCCAGTTTGGGCAGATTGGGAAATTTATTCAACAATCCGTAGGGGGTGGTGTTTTCAATGAACTCTGCACTGGCATCCCACATATCTGGAGCCCCATTCCACAATCCGTAGTAGGTGCGATCGAACCCTTGCTTTTCCGGTGCCTGCCATGGCATCTCTCCCAGGTGCCACTTGCCCCACATGGCGGTGTCATAGCCTGCTTCAGAGAGCACTTCAGCCAGGGTCTTTTCATCTGGAGACAAGCCATCACTCTGTCCCGGCCACAATACAGAGAGGAGACCCGTCCGTACTGGATGCCGTCCTGTCATGATCGCCACCCGGGAGGGGGTGCAGGAAGGCTCGGAGTAAGCATGAAAGAACCGCATACCCTCAGAGGCCATCTGGTCTAATTCGGCGGAAGGGGTACCTCGATGCTTGCCGCCTCCTTGCCAGCCCAGTTCCCCCCAACCGACATCGTCCGTCAGGATATAGATAATATTGGGTTTTTTCCCAAACTCTGCTTCCAGTGCGTCCAGCTTGTCCTGAACATCATCTTTATAGTCTGCCCATTCTTCTGCCTTCCGTTGAGCCAGTTTACAGAAAGGGGCATCAAAGATTGGCCCTGGTGAATTGACTTCCACATCCATATCTACTGTCAATTCTTCTGGCTCTGTCTCTGGCTTCAGTTGACTCAGTGTGCAGTAAGGACCATTAAAGATGATTGGATCTACTGTACTGACCGCTACGGCCCGATCTGCTGGCGAGAACAAAAGCATGACCATTGCTATGGCAATTGTGACCGCACTGGTAAATAGTTCCCGTCCTGCTGTCTGGATCGCTAAGCACGGGAGCCGCGGTATACTTCCGGCCTTGTTCCAAGATTTCATCATCGTTACTCCTAAATCATTAATGTGTACCTAGGGTGTGTCATCAATCAAATTGCTTGACAGAAATAGATGGATACGGTATGGAGTCCTTATCCAGCAATAACAATCAAGAGGGCATGATATGAGACGCTATGGCTTGCGAGACGACCAGTGGGAACGGATCGAACACCTTTTACCTGGTAAGGAGGGTGACCCAGGCGCTACAGATAAAACGGCTCGCAATTTCTTGGGTGCCATCTACCTCGCGGCAGCTGTAATATGGCTTAATTGATGACACGCCCTAGGGACTTGCAAAAAAAATAAAGTACCGGCTATAGCATATTAAATTGCTAGTCCCTTAGCTCAATAGTCCGGACAGTTCTGGTAACGTAGCTGTAAGGCTTACAGGGTAAGTCTTTGCTCGATAGAGCAATTTTTGGCAAGTTAGCCCTGGGGCTGACATTGAAAAAATAGCGCTGCGCGCCGCTGCGCGATAAGACAAGTAGGCTGCAACCCTTGCATTGTCGTCGTTCTGGAGTCAAAAAACTGTCCGGAGTATTGTTAGCTAGTTTGCCATTGAATGGCTAGCGTAATTCTATTTGCCTGTGATGTCAATGTCAACCCCCTAAATCAAAAATTTTTACTCCGAATATCTACTTATCATGGCCTCACTACAGGGATGGGCCAATTGCGCTCTGCCACCGTTCCGTTCCCACGGCTCTGCCTAGGAACGGGTGGAACTGGCGAGGCAAGCAAGGAGCGATCGCACTGTCCGCCGGACATCTTGCTATCTTAGGACCTACAAAGGATAGAGGCAATCGGAGTCTGGATATTCTCGGCACAGGCGCTAACCAAGTAATGGGTGACTGGCAAACTATCAATCACCATGGCAGTACAAAGTAGCATCATGTACAGGATGGAGTATTTGAACAGGGATTTGGCCAAGGGTTTATCAGATGGATTTTGTAACAGCTGCCAGGCTTTTTTGAGAAAAATAGCGCCCAACAAGAGAGCGATCGCGCCATAAACAAAACCAGAGGCACCCAAGGGATAAATCAGCAACAGGGAAACAGGCACCACTAACAGGGAGTAAAACCAGATTTGCACAGATGTAGACTCTTCACCCTCGACTACAGGCAGCATCGGAATACCTACCTTAGCATAATCATCCTGAATCATCAACGCCAAAGCCCAGAAATGGGGAGGCGTCCACAGGAAAATCAGGGTAAACAGTAGCCAAGGGGTCCAACCCAGACCCCCGGTTACAGCAGCCCAACCTACCAGGGGCGGAATTGCACCAGCTGCACCGCCAATCACAATATTCTGGGTGCTATGACGTTTGAGCAAATGGGTGTAGACCAACATATAGAAGACTATACCAGACATGGCTAGTAAAGCCGCTAGCAAGTTGGCAAAAACAGTTAACAGAGTAAAAGAAAGAAGTCCCAGAAGAATGGCAAAGATGAGGGCATTGCGCGGCTGTACTGTACCGGAAGGCAAAGGACGCTTGCGAGTGCGTTCCATTGCATAGTCAATGTCGAGGTCGTAAATACAGTTAAGGGTTTGAGCAGATGCAGCTGCTAGGGTTCCCCCAGTCAGGGTCACCAACAGTAATATGGGGTCTACCCTGCCGTCCGAGGCGATCCACATACTAGCAGCTGTGGTAATCAGTAGTAGCGGGATAATCCGAGGCTTTGTCAGCTGGTAGTAGCTGCGAATTGCTTCCAGAAAGTTCTGAGTGCGAGGGGATATATTCACCCCAATTAATTCTTGCATGGATTCCTTTGTTGAATAAACTTCTTCTAGTCGCCGTGGGACTATCGTCCTGAGACTGCTGATTCCCTGTCCGGGACGATCGCTTGCTGGAGATCCCTATCTCTTATTCCCACCACCGTAAAGGCTACCAATGTCCCCAGCAATGCAGCACCAATGGCTTGGTGAGCAACTGTCAGGGGTTCTACTTGCAGATGTAACCAGAAGGTAGCAACTCCCAAAATTATCTGCACAACTAACAAGCCACCTGCACAGGAAGCTAGACGCCTCAGCAGCGGATGTAATGCCGCCGTTTTTAAAGCTAGAATCACTAGGATCCCAGTTGTGAGGGTAGGGGGGACAACACCAGCAATGTGGCTATGCATCACTGCACATAGCTGCTGATATCCAAAACATTGATGCAATGCCCACTGAGAGGCAACCAGTCCGCCTAATATACTTTGTAGATAAACCAGAATTGCCCCAGTTAAGCCGATCCAAGTTAATTTCCCAGCGGCACCCGTACCTTGATAAGGTTCTAATGCCATGACGATCGCTATCAGGGTGGTGAAAAATAACAGAGCACATCCCAGATGTGCGGCGACGATATCAAACCTCAGCAGTTCGGTAACGGTGAGTCCTCCTAAGACTCCTTGGAAGATGACTAACCCTAGTGCGCCAGTAGAGGCCCAGGGGAGCCAGTTCGGTAGTTGCTGGCGATACCACCAGCATAATCCGACTAGGGCGATCGCCATCAATCCAATCAACCCCGCATCCAACCGGTGAAACCACTCCAGAAATACCTGAAGATTCATCTCCTGCGCCGGTACTAGCTTGCCGTAGCACAAGGGCCAATCTGGGCAGGCCAGACCCGCATTCATCACCCGCGTGGCACTCCCGATCGCCATCAGCAGCAGCGTCGCGATCGCCATTTTCCAGGTTAGGCCACGGATACGGTCTTTAATTTCCTCTGGTGACAAGCCAAGATTTTGAGGCAGTACTGACTCAATCATACCACTTTTCAGCTAAATTGTCAAGCTCTATCAAGTTACGAATGCGCGAGCGCTCACATCCCTCTTTACTTTAATCAGGCTGTCTCTAGAAGCCAAAAGGCTTTGTAATTTCTTCCGATTTTGACAAATTGTTAAGTTATATTTCGTTTAATTATCATAAATTTAAGAAAATTAACAAATAACTGGCGATCGGGAAGCAGATGGCCGGGGAAAAATCGGAAAAAAGTATTAAAATAGGTAAAAATTACTCCCACAATAGGCGATCGTTGCTTTAGGGTAGTAGGTAAGTGACTGGGCCCTGGTTCTGGTAAGTCAAAGCCCGTTCGAGATTGCTTCGTTTCCTCGCAACGCTTCGTGCTTCCCAGGCGCGATTGGCGCCTAGAGAGTTGGTCAAGTAGAACCGACGCTCTAGCAGTTTTTAGTCTTGTGGTTGGTTTATACCCAGAACGGGATAGACTTGCGCTCTCGTTCCCACGGCTCTGCCTGGGAACGTGCGATTAAATGTGTCCGGAGCGAGGGGGTTTTTGCGAGATTACTGGATACTCACACGGAAAGTCCCCCGTAGCGCTACCGTAGCGCTACGAGGGGGTTTACTCCACCAGACACAAAGCTCTCTCAATTATCCCCCCCCAAGTATCACTTAACATGCTTGATATGATGTATTATCACGCTATGTCAAGCGATACTTGCCTCGCAATGACATATGGCCCTAAGAACAAAGGGACCCTTCGGAATATAGGACTACTGTTGAAGATTGTTGAGGCGATCGCATATTATGGCAGGACTTACGCAGATATAATATATATATGGTAATAGGGTGATTTATTCTCCTAGGGCGTGTCATCAATTAAGCCATATTACAGCTGCCGCTAGGTAGATGGCACCCAAGAAATTGCGAGCCGTTTTATCGTAGCGTGTCGCCAGAGCCCTGTATTGCTTGAGTTTTTGGAATAGATTTTCAATTAGATGCCGCCACTTGTACATTTCTTCATCGTATTCTCTGTGTTCTGTGCGGTTACTTTTTGGAGGAATGACAGCCATCCAATCCGCCTCTTTCAGGCGCTCGAGCACACGTTGTTCCGCATCATAGGCTTTATCTGCAAGCAGCGCGCCAATCTCACCGATTTTATCCAATAGCACGTCAGCGCCTTTCCCGTCGTGGGCTTGGCCAGGGGTAAGATGAAATCCTGTGGGATTGCCTTGGGCAATCGCAAGTGGCATGAATCTTTGTCGATAGTCCCCCTTTACTACGGCCTATGGCTTGGGTTTCGCACGTATCTGAGGGTGTTTTTTTTTGCACCCGCACGCTCGTTGATGGGCACGCAGGATGGTGGCATCAATCGCGGCGTATTCGTTATCGGCGTCTGAGGCCAAGACATCGAATACCTGCTTCCAAACTCCCTTTTCAGACCAACGGGTATGGCGGGTATGAACAACCCGAAAATCCCCAAAACACTCCGGTAAATCCCGCCAGGGAATGCCAGCACGATATCGATATAACACGGCAGAACACGAATAATCTATTGTTCTTGGCTGTAGCGCCTGGGTCACCCTCTTTACCAGGTAAAAGGTGTTCGATCCGTTCCCACTGGTCGTCTCGCAAGCCATAGCGTCTCATATCATGCCCTCTTGATTGTTATTGCTGGATAAGGACTCCATACCGTATCCATCTACTTCTGTCAAGCAATTTGATTGATGACACACCCTAGTTTCAGCCAACCTTTACGAATAGCGTATAGTAGCCGGTCGATAGCTGGGCACTGGTTCCGCTGAACAGGATAGCCCAAAGGCTTGCCCTCTATGAATTATAGATGATCATAGAGAGGCTGAGACTTTTCCGGAATTGGAGGTGTGTTATGGAACTATTCTCGCAGTGTTGTCCCTGTTGTGGGAGTGAAGAGGTACAGCCTCTCACCACCCTCCCTGAGACTCAACACAACGGTAGCCGCACCATCCACCATTGCCAGGCGTGTGACATTTACTACAGTGAAACCTTGGCCACTTAGCGGGTCTACGAACTCCCTGAAGTCGGATTATCCAAGTTCTCAAAGCCAGGAGTGAAGGGATGGGTCTCAATGCAGTTGCACGAACCTTTAACGTCTCCAAGAAAACTGTCATCGATTGGGAAGACCGTCTCGGGGAGTTCAAACCAGTTCTGAGGCTCTCTGCCTGGCTCCATCAGTTGATAGAATTGATGATTGAAGGAGATGAACTCTATACATTGGTGGAGAAAAATGAGCCGCCTGGCCTGAGTCAAGGGTGGACGATTGTTAGTCGGGATCTCCGGCCTCTTCCGCGTACTCTTGTCCTGAAGGACAAGAGTACGCGGAAGACACCGCCCAGTCGTTTTTTGTGGGAGTTGCACTGTGGCTCGAAAGACCAACAACTGTTGAAGCGAGCCTTAAATACTTTGGTTGAAGTGATTTCGCAAACCGAGGATCTTAGCCTGTTTACCGATGGGGAACGGCGTTATGGTAATTTGCTCTTTGACATTTGCCATGAGGTGATCCGAGATGGCAAACCCGGTCGTCCCCCCAAACCTCTGCCTAAAGGAATACGGGTCAGACTCAAGCATAAAGGAGCCAAGAAGCGAGTGGGTCGTCCTCGTAAGAAATATGAAGCTCCCGTGCCTGAGCATCCTCAGACAGAGACGAAAGTGGTAGAAAACGAGATTCATGCCAACCATGTTGAGGGATTCGATGCCTGAATGCGACGGCGAAATTCGGCTTTCCGTCGCCAAACCAACACCGATGCGAAGTCTCGTCAACATCTCCAAAGAACCCTGGATTTCTTCTGGGTCATCCACAACTTTGTACGGGTGCATTTCACGACTAAAGTTGTCCCTGCTGTCAAGTTAGGGCTCTTGGAAACCGGAATATCAAGGTCTCAATTATTTAGCATACGATCTGCTCTGTAATTCCCTAAATTCAGCAGCAAGACCCCAAACACTTAACGGAACCAGTGCCAGTTCAACTCATCTGGTAGAAATTGACTTACTCCGGAAAGGAGGAAGGATGGAAATTGTGCTGGATGCGATTAAAAGTGATTATCGGATTTTAGTCAGTCCCAGGAACAGATGACCTAAAGCTGATTTATATGCTTTTAATCTTCGAGAGGCAATTCCTGGTTTTCCTCTGCCTTTGCGCCCAGAAGATAGGGAACCGGTGCTGGATTTAAAGACTGTCATTGATGAGATATATGATAAAGGATATTACGATCGTATGCTAGATTACAGCCAAGACCCAGTACCAGCTTTATCAGAAACGGATGCAGTTTGGGCGGCTATTGCGCGATCGGGGTTTGCGGTGATGGGAGTTATGGATATGGTATGATTGATATATGGAAAAATAAATTCCTATATGATGCCGCACAACTATAGCATTTCTCAAAATGGTGAGGTACAGTAGCAACGTAAAAAAGTTGTATAGGTCTGACAAACTAACATTTTCAAAACCATCAGTAATTGCATGGTTATCGGTGGCATTTTTTTCTTATAGCAGCTGCGACCAAAAGTTCTCAATTGGAGAAAAATCGGGAGAATAAGGAGGTAGATAGACTAACCGCGCACCTACTTGTTCAATAGCTGCTCTTATGGCTTTTCCATTATGTATTGTACATCGGTCCATGACCAGGCTCCTTTCCATAAACGAGGAACTAAATGTCTAACTATAAAAGCTTCAAAAGTTAAGCTATCATAAGAACCTAAAATCTTGAATGAACTCACTACTCTCTTAAGACGATCCGACTATCAAAACGTTTTTTACTCGCTTACTTGGCTTACTTCCATGGGCTCTTTGCGTGTTAGGTTAACTCGTCCAAGACGATTAAGTCAAAAGGGTCTATTCTTTCTATTTCTTTCCAGTAGTCTACCCTTAATTTTTGGACTCTATCACTTCTTTTCTCTGTTGGATGTAACGCTTTTTTTGACGGTAAATCCCAACTTCTTTATCATCCTATCTATTGTCGAACGGCTGACCACCGGTCTCTTTTTCAAGACTAGATTGATATTCTTCTAAGGTCCAGTCATTATTTTCCTTTACTAAATTATGAATAATTGCCAGTTCTTCATCCTTAAGTTTTCGTGGACGACCAGGACTTTTCTTAGGTAACAAATTGCCGCCGCTCCTGCTGGATGATTTTGGTAACAAAACTTAGAGCTACCCTAAATCTGCTCGCCAGTTTTCTTTGTGATATATTCTCATTTTTATAGACCGATTTTTTTGCCTAGATCTACTGAATAGGGTTTCATGGCTTTCTCCTCCATATATTCTTGACTCTCTTATTGTACCTCATGTTTTTGAGAAATGCTATAAAATCGTTGTTCATCAGCTGCCAAAAAAACAGAAACCCTCTGGTTAAGGTTGCTGGGTCGGTAAAGCGTACAGAAACAAGCGATCAATGAACTAGAACTTAGTTGAGTAGAACAAATTTTGGCTAACATAATGAGGGTCGGAGGGAGGGAGAGGGAGAAGGGGAGACGAGAAGATGTTGATTTGACTTTGATTCACAGATGTTTTAATTTGTCAAGTATTATGAATGAACTGATGCTCTACTGCAATTTTCCCGTGAAGAACTTGTGGGTCAATTTCGCCCACAACACTATAATTGTGAATTGTCAATTGCCATTAGCAATTAGGGCAAGCTTGGCTCATTAGTTATTGATAATTAACTAATTAAATTCCCGGCGGTGAATCTTATCTTCAAGAGCATTAATATTTTGATTTAACTCCCGGGTCCGACGAGACAGCATGCGAATGATATTTATGGCAATTCCTGGGGTCTCCTCGATCGCGTCATAAAGTTGCTGCTGAGTTAGCATCAGACATTCGCTGGGTTCAATAGTGGTCACCGAAGCCGAACGAGGTTCAGCATCAAACAGGGACATCTCGCAAAAAGGCGCTCCCTCAGATAGTTGCGCCACATCCCGATCGCCTATATGCACCCGTACTCTACCTTTTACCACAATATAGAGAGAGCGCCCTTCCTGCCCTTGTGTAAAAATACTATGCTTCGCCGGAAAAGACAGCTCATCCATAATCGAAGCGACGCGCACGAGAAAATCATCCCGCAACTCCTTAAAGATGAGCACTCCCCGGACGAACAGAAGGCGGTCAACACTGGTAAGCATGTACCTATACTTTTATCTGATAATCATTATATTTCCCTCTTAAATGGTCAAAGAAACCCATCTAAGCAGTTAGCGCATAAGTTACATTGTATCGCCGAGGGTAAGAGGGCGCTACAACATTCTGCTCAAATCAGCCCCAATTCTGCGATCCCAGGGGAATTGGGAAAACTAGCTGTACTGGCACTATTGCTTTGGTCAGGAACTCCAGCAACACCCAACTCCTGCATCATCGATGAAACTTGGGTACGCACCAAGCTATTGGGGTCATTTTTCATCATTGGCAACAAATCCACCAGCGAGCGAGGGCTAGCAACTTTCAGATAGGCCAACACCGCTTCCCGCACAAAACCCGTGGGATGACGCAAACAGGTCAAGGTCTGCTCGGCTGTCAAGCTCCATCGGGCCATCCTGGCGCAATGAAAACAGCAAGCCAAAGGCCAATCAGGCAAGAAATGACGTAATTCTAACAGATGGCGCAGCCGATCGCTCGGACCTTGGGTTGATAGTATACTAGGGTGCTCAGACCCTCCAGCTTTTCCTGGTCGCTATATCGATCCAGTACCGTCAGCATCGCGTTTTTGCTCTTGATATCCAGAGTATTGTCCAATATTTCCAACCCCCGCGCCCTATTCATCATGGAAGCGGACTGCAAATTAAACGCAGTTGCTTGTACGCTGTTGATGGGGTACAGAAACTTCATCAGCAAGAAACACCGGTCGATCGCATCTCCTTGCAAATCCTTCAGGGCCTGACGCAAGAAATCCGCTTCTCGACCCTGCACCAACTCCTCTGTCATGTCCACCATCGCCCCATAGATCTGCCCCAAAAACATCAATTCCTGGTCAATTAACAGTTCTATGCCCGCTCGACCCACCTGCTCTAAAACTCCCTCAATGCCCCGATCTGAGGGCATTTTCAGCAATATGCGTCCAATATTGCTGCGTGTCGTGCCCCAAGAGGTCATCAGATTATTCGCTAATACCTGCAAAGCTTCGGGCGTATCGATCCTACCAATCCCAGTCCAGGCATACTGCCGCACCAGATCCGGCTTGTGGATGTCCAGGGCTAATTCCAGCAGTAATGGTATCGCTTCATTTTCTAAACGCACCAGGGAACGTAATGCCGTTTCCCTGGTGGATTGGTAAGTCAGGCCCCGCAACACAGAAGGATAATATTCCTCTAAATGGGTTGCCGCGATCGCCTCTAGCAAAGCGCAGCGCACCCGCAAAGATTCATCGGCCAACAGGTTGGGGATATAAAGCCGCAGGGCCTGCATATATACTGCTTCTCCCAAGGCCCGACAACCCATCACTCTTTCCCGCTCTTGGGGCGAAGTTACCAAGAGTCGCAGAGTATTGGTTGCCTCTGCTTTCTGACGAGGGGAGCCACGGCGCAGCATTAACGAAGCTGCCGTCGCTCGCACGATCGGGTCTACTTCTGGCTGCAAGTACGGTCGCAGTTGCCGAATATCTGGCTCTGGTTCCGTCAGCCATATGTAGCGCAGGGCTACCGCCAACACTTCCGGTTGCAGCGCTTGACTCGTCAGCATCCGCACTTTATTTAAGTCCGCCTCCTTGGGATGCTCTAGCAGCACTTCCAGACTCTGACGCTGCAATGCTGGTGACATCGAAGGCAGCAAAGGTACCAGCACCTCATTCAGATTTTCCGGGTCCAGCTGACTGAGCAATTCTATACAGGAACTTTTATCTTCATCTGCTCCTGGCTGCTGCAAAGTTTCCGCTACTTTCCGTTTCAGCGCTCGTAAGTCTACATCCGATACTCCCAGCTGTCCTTTCTCGGCACTCGTTACTAACAATTTCACGTATCCCGATCGCAGGGCCCTGATCGCCACTAACCACCCCAAAGCTAGGATTACTGCCTCTAGTAGAAATATTTTGTCTTGTACTCCCCGTTCTACTTGAGCCCACTCACACACCCAAATTGTTGCTAACATCGCCAGCCCCGTCAATCCTGTAGAGATTGGTTCCGCGATGCCACGGATTGCCTGGGCCCTGTTGCGTCCACTCTCAGGTATTGGTTGGAACAGCGCTGGTCCCGTCCCCGCCACTAGGGTGTAGCGAAACAGATCGTCGATGAATTTCATCGCGATCGCGCCCCAGTACAGGTCTACTATGCCTCCCATGAATATTATCCCGCCCAGCCCGATCGAACCTGGCAGCAGAGATGCTGCCACGAATACCCCCAACTTCTCGATCGCCCTTGATGATATGAACCATTGTACTGCTAGCTCTGCTATTCCCAATATCCCGCTGAACAGTCCTAAAAAGCCTACTATCTGTTCCCTGCTCAACTTGATTTCTAGTTGTCCCAAGAACTGAAACTCTACTACCTGTAATATTGCTTGGGCGAATACGAATAATAAAATTAATGGTATGACATACTGTCCGATCGGACCTGTTAGTCGCGGCGTCGTAAATTCTTGATTTTCATCTGACCTGGACCCCTGCCGTGAGTCAGGAAAGAATTGCTGGTAGCTGATAGTGATATAAAACAATATCCCTGCTCCCAGGGATATCATCACGCTCGACACTAAAACTACGTTGTTTAGCTTAAATACTACTAGGAGTAGCGGCAGCGAGAAACCACTTATCACATCTGCCATCAGTATCCCGCTGCTTACCAGCGGGTAGGTGCGCTTAATTTCCCTGATATTGAACAGTTGATTTGCCGTGATTGACGTATTCAGTTCGTTCAGCACGTGACATGCTTCTACCCACAGCCGCAGCAGAAATACCGTTAAGCCGGCCACGTATATTATATCTAACCCGAAACGCAGCCCAAATAACGGGATTGCCATCAACAGGGCGATCGCTACTATTAACCACCGCAGGGGCAGCCATTTTTCCAGCCAGGAGTACAAAAAACCCAATCCCGAACCCATCACCGCACTGGCAATATATATCCAGGGCAATGATTCGGCTCCATACCTATCCAGGAACAATGCTGCCGTACTTGCTTCCGACCAAGTCAGTCCTACACAGGTTGCTGTGTAGAACGCGAGCATCAGCAACGTCCGTCCACTATCATCTGGTCGGAGATTTAGTAGTTGCAATAATCCCCTAGCTGATTTGCTCAATCCCGAACCCTGATGCTTTATTTCCATAATCTCCTTCTCCTGTAACTTGACACCGATTATCAAATCTTTAATTATGACTGTCAAGTTACACTACTCGCTAATTGTTAATTGCTAATTGCTAATTGCTTTATTTTCCTGGACACTTAACACTTAACAATCAACAATTATCCATCTGTGTCCCCCCCTCGTTCCCACGGCGAAGCCTGGGAACGTGCGAGTAGCGCGAGGTAAGCTGTCGCGCATCGCTCACTGCATATTCGAGCTGCCGATAAAATCTTGGGAACCCTCTACCCATAAGCGGCGATCGCCACCCAGCCTGCCCCATTTTGGACTATGCAATTTAAATGCATCACAGCTTATCTCCTGGGTAGTGATCCTACGATGTCCCCGCTTTTGTGCGGCTAGCGCTCCCCGGGGACATCGATCTCCCAGGAGATACCTCGCCCCGGGAGACACAGCATCCGGGGACACAGCCCTGTTATTTTTTTGGAGAAAGCATCATCATCATATTCCGACCTTCTTTCTTCGGTTCCTGTTGCACCTCTGCCACTTCTTCCAAGTCCTTTGCCATCCGCTTGAGCAATTCTTCTGCCAGGTTACTATGCTGTATTTCCCGACCTCTGAAGGTTATCGTTGCTTTTACCTTATCTCCTGCTTTTAGAAAGCGCTGGGCGCTATTTACGCGCACCTGATAGTCATGTTCGTCTATCTTGTAACGCATTTTCACTTCCTTTACATCAGCCTGGTGCTGTTTTTTCTTTGCTTCCCTGGCTTTTTTCTCTTGTTCAAACTTATATTTGCCGTAGTCAATTATCCTGCAAACTGGCGGATCTGCCTTGTCACTGACTAGGACCAGATCCAGATCCTTTTGATCCGCCATCTGCAATGCTTCCCTCGGGGTCATCACCCCTAATTGGCCCCCATCAGTATCTATGACCCTAATCTTGGGAAATCTAATCCGTTCGTTGATTTGGGGGAGAGCGCGATTTTTTCTTTTCTCTATCACAAGCGTTAAAGGTGAAACTTCTAATAGCGCTACAATGCGCGAAGTTAATTTTTCTTTTGGAGTCAGGTATTTTTTTGCTTTGCTCTGCACCGGCTTTACTGTCCGCAGACATCAACCCTAGCCCAGCGGTGTCTGGTCGTCGCTCGATGTCCCCGGGGAGCGCTAACCGCACAAAAGCGGGGACATCGTACTCGCACTACCCACGAGACACCGGCTGCTCCTTCTCTTTATTTCTAGCATATCCGCATCCTGAGAGTGTCAACTTTCTGGCTGCTAGCATCATAATTGCCAATATTTTCATCAAGGACCTACTGGCCCATAGCAGTTCCTTGAGTATATCTACCTATTTATATTCCCATCGGGGGCTTGCTAGCCTAGGACAGTGACTTGCTCTGTGTCCACCTCTGTGGCTCCATCCACTCCCATCGCTAAATCCACCATTTTGTCAAGAATGTCTTGGCTGGAAACTTCTCCTTTCAACACTACCTTGCTGCTGGTCTGAGCCACCCACAGGCGTTCGGAATCATCCAGTTCATCGTCTTCATCGAACGCTAGAACCACCCGCTTAGCCAAGCCACTCTGATCGTATTCTCCGTACAACCCTACTCGCTCTGGAGGGATCTCATCTACTCCTGCGGCCTCTTGGGCTGCTACTGCGGCCTCTTGGGCTGCTGCTACCGCTTCTTAGTCAGTTTCGGAGGGTTTTTCTAGGCCAAACATTCTTTTTAACCAACCCATAGTCCTTTCGACTCCTACTCTAGTTTTACTTCAACTCCGACCACCGGGCCTACGGCCTCGGATAGTTAGGACCTTCATTTTACCGCGTTATCTGTATATGCTGAATATCTTAACGTCTATTTTTCAACTCTGTCTTTCCCACCTGCCAGTCTTCCGGAGTTGGATAGGGGACCGGTATTCAAATAGTAGCATCTGCTGGTGAGCGGTCAGAGATGAAAATCTGTTTGATGTGGGGGAGTAGTCTATATAATAGAGGGCTAGACAAAGTTAAACTACCGATCGCCCGAAGCGGACAGTACGCAACGGACAACTGACAACTGACAACTGACTTATGAAACATACTATATCTGTGCTAGTGGAGGATGTTGCGGGGGTTCTCACTAGGATTGCCGGTCTATTCGCCCGTCGCGGCTTTAATATTGAGAGTCTAGCAGTGGGCCATGCCGAGCAGCTGGGAGTCTCCCGGATTACCATGGTGGTGCCTGGAGATGACCGAATAATTGAGCAGTTGATTAAGCAACTGTACAAGCAAATTAATGTGCTTAAGGTCCAGGATATCACGGAAAGTCCCTGTGTGGAGCGGGAATTAATGCTGATGAAGGTGAATGCCACCAGCAGCACTCGCTCAGAAGTGATAGAATTAGCCCAGATTTTTCGCGCTCGTGTGGTAGATGTGGCGGAGGAGTCCCTGACCCTGGAAGTGGCGGGCGACCCTGGTAAAATGGTGGCGCTCGTCCAGGTGCTGCAAAAGTTCGGCATTCGGGAAATCGCCCGTACTGGCAAAATTGCTCTGACCCGCGAGTCTGGGGTGAATACTGAATTACTCAAAACTCTGGAAGCTTCGCTTTAGGTGGGGAGCATTTAGAACTGCTGGTCAGCGATCGGTGGTCAGCGGTCAGTGGTCAGTAGTCAATTCTGAATTTGGAATTTTGAAGAAAGAATTTTGGGTCTTCGGTACTTGGGAGGCTATAATGATGCTTAAAAACCACCGAAACCCTTGCTATGTAAGGCTTTGACGAATTGATTAACTCAAATTACCTTCATTATGTAAGCCTTGCCAAGGCTGGAGTGCATTAATTTGATGCCAAAATACCATTGCTTTGTACCGAAGAGCCAGAATTTTGAATTAGGTGGAGCTGTCAGTAGAATAAGGAAGATTTATTTGAGGTAAACTCCGATGCCAGTTGCAGTGGGAGTAATTCAAACTCTCGGTTTTCCAGGTGTGCTAGCTGCTGCTGACGCAATGGTCAAAGCAGCGCGGGTCACCCTGGTCTATTTTGACAGGGCGGAAAGCAGTCAGTTCGTGGTGGCGATTCGAGGGCAAGTTTCTGAGGTGAAAGTAGCTGTGGATGCGGGTGTCCAAGCAGCTAAAAACACCTACGGCGCGACAATACTCATGCATTACATCGTTCCCAACCCACCGGAAAATGTGGTGGCGGTTCTGCCCATCGACTACACGGAAGCGAGCGAACCGTTTAGATAAAAAGTTCCCCTACTTAACAGTAAGAATATAGCAATTAGCTATACTTTTTTCACCGCTCAAAAACACGGGATTTAGAGGAGATTGACAATGGCACAACAAGCGGTTGGAGCACTGGAAACAAAGGGCTTTCCCGGTGTTCTCGCAGCGGCGGACGCGATGGTGAAAGCAGGTCGGGTGACCCTGGTAGGTTATATCAGAGCTGGGAGTGCGCGATTTACGGTGATGATTAGGGGAGATGTCTCGGAGGTGAAGGCGGCGATGGATGCGGGTATTGATGCAGTAGAGAAGGCTTTTGGTGCCACTCTAGAAACTTGGGTGATCATTCCTCGCCCCCATGAAAATGTAGTGGCGGTTCTGCCGATCGATTTCAGTGCGTCGGTCGAAGAGTACCGTCAAGCGGTTGAGGGCATTACTCTTCCGGGCCGACCGAATGGTTCTAATTGAATGGTGAATTGTCAGTGGTTAGTTGTCGGTGGTCAGCAGTCAGTAGTCAGTTGTATTAGAGGTAGGTGGTCCGCAGTCAGCAGTCAATGTAAGAATTTTGAATTTTATAGTTGGCCAATTGGAACTCGCTGGCACCAGTCCCGATACTGTCCATGGCATTAACAGAGCCGGAGATGGGGTGGGCTGGGTCTTGCTTTTGACTGGCTGACCGTTTGGGCCAATGCTCCGGTTACTCTCATACCGACCTCGGACCTTAGCCGCTAGCCCCCTAGAGCGCTGGCGGCTATTTGTGAACTTGTTGTTGCCAGTTCATAAATTTTGTGCTATAGTTATTTTATCACGGAATAATAGGATTTGTAAAGGGCGCGAGTTGCGCTCCTGGTTGGCGACAGTTGAGGTGGCCCGATCCCGATCGCCTGTTGCAGCTATTCTAGCTCATGTAGTTTGCTCTGCCCGGACGTGAACCCTTGGGGCAAGATCTGCTCAGCTGTTAGGGGCTGGGTTTGGATATGATTATAGTCAGGAGTTTACCAAAAAGTTAGGTTGCATGTTAGTAGAAAAGACATTAAGAGAAACTTTCTCCAGATCCTTCAAGAAAAAAAGGGTCCAAAATTATTGGTCAGACAGACGGTCATGGGGAGAAATATTCAGAAATACTTTTGATTTAAGATGGACGCAGCATGTATTAGATCCGATCCTGGGATGCTTGAAGATGAAGAAGCATTCAATTAAGGTCCACAGGGTAGAAAAAGATCTAGTTTATTTAACGACATTGTCGATTAATAAACACAATCAGCTGTTTATTAGTTTGCCAGTTACTCCAGTTTCTGTAGGGACAATGGTAGTTGCCTATAGTGCTCAAATTGCCGCTAGCCTATCGGCAAAAGCATTTGTGCTCTGGATCAGAACGGAGGAGGATAGTAAAATCGATAGCTTGAGAACTGCTAAAGCATTTAATTTCATAGACCCTTGGCAAAGCCGGATTAATTTTAAGGAAAAAATAGTTGGCTGGACAGCAGAGAAAATAAATGAACCATTATCAGGAAATCAACTCAAGGTGATCGTGGTTAGAACGCTGGGGGAAGGAGTAGAATTATTGCAGCGGTTTCATAACTGCTCTCTGGTGGTTATGGACGATCCTTCAGGAAAAACTTATCCAAGAAACTCTAGCTACGGAGAAGAAGCTTTTGGTTTAGCTAGAGTTTGCAGGAAAAAAAATATTCCTTTGGTGGGAATTGTGCCACCTTGGGTAATGAAAGATATAGAAGACAATCAAATAGGGGCGCAAAATACGGAGAATGTGCTACTGTGGCCGATCGACTTCTTTACTTTACGCTCTTATCCGGATGATGGTCATATATATGATAAAAATAGGAACAGACCTCATCCGATAGAAGAAAGCTTTTTGCGATTAGAAAGAAAACGTCAATGTTTACATGAGGCGGAGGTAACAATTAGAACATTTAGCTGCCAAGTAAAAATTGCCGGGCTATTTCAATCCTCATCGGAGTTGCTGCTGGAGTTGGCGGGACAGCCGCAATGTCAGACTGTGTGGGAAGCAGTATGGGAAATCTGGCGGGATCTGGCGGCTCCAGTATTGCCTTTTGAATTGCTATGGGAGCGGTTGCTTTCAAGGGAGTTGGCGCGTTTAGAAAATGCGGCTAATAACTCACCTCAAGCAATGCGCTTACAGGAAATGCTCCAGACTCTGGCCCGAATGCTGGTGACCCTGAAGGAGAATCCTTTCCTGGATGTAATTGCTAGGACTGAACCAGAAACTGTGGTGGCGATCGAAAATGCCGAACGGGCCCAGGCTTTAGAGAAGTTTTTAATGGTAAGTCGCTCTCCCGAATTGATGCCGCAAATTTTACCGATCGGCCAGATTAAAGATATAGGGGGAGAAAAGCTGATTGTGTTGGGTCAACCCAAGGCTTTTCATCGGGACTTGTTGCAAAGATCTTTTTTTCACAAAGTAGAGGTGTTGCTATGGTCAGCTCTAGCGGATGATGCCGATCGGTGGTGGAGTGATTTGGAGGTTGATGCGCGATCGTGGCATCGTAAAACTTGGCTGGAGTTAACGGGAAAAGACCAGATGGTCCGTTATGGCTATAGCGAGCAGCCGACATCGGTGCAGGTTGTGAGTACAGGAAAATCCACAGAGGATAAAACTCTGAATATATCAAGGATCGAGGAAAGTTTCAATAGCTTAACGGGCCTCCATGCCGATACTGAGGGGATTAACTGGATATTGAAAGATTTAGAGTATCACTATCTAGTAGAATTGGAGCAGGGACAGAAAATTAGGGTAGTACGGGATAGCGAATTTTTATTGCTATGGCGCAGACAAACTCGGATAGTGGCTGCCCCAGACTTGAGAATAGGACCAAAAGTTGTGCTGTGCGAGGGCATGAGCCGGGATTGGTTATTTGCCCAGAAGGTTGGTTTGCTCGAAGATACTAAGGAGAATTTCCTTTATCGCGCTCAACTAGATAGTTGGCGGTCTTCGGTCAGACAGGAGGTGGAACGGTCTGGTTTGTCTAGGGTATGCCAAAACCTGTTGTGGGATACAGGTGTATCTGTTGAGCAAGAGACTGTTCGGTCTAAGTGGATGGAGGGTCAGGACTTGCTTGGGGTGCCCAGGGAAAAAGCACATTTCTTTTGGTTTATACCACCTGTAGCCCAGGCAGGTTTTGAGGAGTTTTGGGAAAAAGCTGATGAATTAAGGATGAAGCGTGCAGAACTGGGAGATACGATTTGTGCTTGCGCGAAGGATGGATGGAAGGATCGCAAGCATGATGAAATCGTCTTTAGATATCGGCGGGTTTGGATTACTGTAGGTGAGTTACGAGATAGAATGCAGCTGCTGACAGTGCAGTCAGAGCCGCAATTAATTCCCGAAAAACCGGCCTTTCCTTTTAATCGTCTGTTTAAGGGTTAGTTAGCGGTCAGTTGTGAGCGGTCAGTTGTGAGCGGTCAGTTGTGAGCGATCGCTTATTTAATCAAAAATTTCGTGATTCTTCGGTAGCCCAGAAACCAGGTTTCTAGCGTATTCCTGCGTCGCGAGCACGCGCAGGACCGGTAGCCTGTCGGTGCGGCACTGCGTATAGGAGAAACCTGGTTTCTTAATTCAAAGGCACTGGCGATCGCCTGAGTAATGCTGATAAATATTGTATAATAATACTTTTCCGATTTTGAGCTTGAATAGCAGAAACCTGGGGAGCGACTATTCGATCCCTGGGCATTAACTACACGCTCACCAGTGCCCCAGTGAAATAATACAAAAGAGTACAAATAATACGTAGCTGGTGAATTACTTATACTGCAAGTAGTATAAACTAGGTGATCGCCCGGTAAAATAATACAAAAAAGTATAAATAATACGGTAATTAGTGAATTACCCCATGTTATATTATAGCACAAACTGGAGGAGATGAGCCAGTTAAATAATACAAAAAATACAGATAATACGGGAGCTAGTGAATTACGTGCGCTACTTTATGCTACAGCTTGCAGGCGATGGCCCGGTGATAATACAAAAAAGTACAGATAAGACGCGCAATTTACGTGCGCAACTTCGTAACACGAAGTTGAGGCAATGGGCAGGGTTAATAATACAAAAAAGTACAGATAAGACGCGCAATTTTGAATTACGTGCCCTACTTTTTAGTATAGATAAAGGCGATCGCCAGGTTGGATAATACAAAAAAGGACAGATAATACTGTTGTTTTGAATATGGATATAATTTGGGAAAAAACAAAAGGCAAGTGGGAAGTGCGATTGCTCGGGGGTTTCCAGATAAGTCGTAACCAAACCAAGATATGTGCCATTCTTTATCTTATATTAACTCAAGTTGCGACCTATAAAAATTGGATACAAAAAGCTATGATAAAGAGAATTATTTTCAACTCTAATCCCTTAGATGTAACAGCATGAATTGACTTGGGAAACAAATTGGTGATTCGACTAAAACAGGTTTCAACTTGTTTTCTTGTTACTTTTTGTATATATTCAAAACAAGAAGATTCTTTTCTTTTTGAGTTCTTTTTTCGCAAAGGTTTTAACATTATACTTGACGACTCTTTTAGTAAATCCTCTAATTGATAATCATTATAAGCTTTATCTCCATAAACTATTGAATTTGATGGTAAGTCAAAGCCAAAAGATTGCAAAACTTTAACATCATTATAACTACCAGGATCTAGATAAAATTCTATTGGCTTTCCATTTTTGTTTACCAACATATGAACTCTTAATCCATAAAAATAACGTTTTTTACTGGCAATATACCCTCGATATTCTTCCTTGTTATAAATTTGGCATCTATCAATCCTAATATTATCACATACTGGCACCGGGAAACTATCAAGAATATATTCTTGACCCGGATTGAGCTCTTTAAATGTTTGAGCTATAACTTGGAAGAAAAACATCCAAATTGGTTCCTCAATATTGTGTAATCGACGATTGAACCTACTTTTACTTAACAGATTTTTTATATACTTGTGTTGGACCATAAATTGACAAGAGCGATCATGGTGTCCTCCGAAAAAATATGCAGCAACTAATCCGACTGTCATCACTTCGGCATTGTTCATTTTTACTTGTGGATCTTCTTTTATATTTAACGCTTTTAGTAGCTCGTCACAAAGAACAAAAATTGTTGTAATCATATCTTCCATCATCTACATCCCCCAGCAATTAACTATTATTTTAGTACATTATAACCTATAAACAGCCAACCCGCCGTCTAGCACAAAAAAAATATAATTTTGTATCAAAAGCTACGAAATATCCCAAATATCTGTAAAGTCTAAGTGGGTAATTCATATTTTTTTTAATAGGTCGCAACTTAGGTTATATTACCTATATCTAATCAAAAATTCGGCACCCTTGTCAGCCTGTTAGATAATGGTTAGTTGTGAGTGGTTAGTTGTGTTAGAGATAAGCTTTGGGCATGGGTTCTTCGTAAGAATTATAGATCTTAAAGCCGCGCTTGAGATAAGTATTCAGAGCATAAGGACTATCGAGACTACAGGTATGTACCCACAAGCGTTTAGCACCCCTCTCCCAGCCATAGTCAACACCATAACTGAGGAGATGCTTGCCTAGTCCTTTGCCCATATAGCCAGAACGGAGACCAAAATAGACAATTTCAGTTGATTGTTTTCCCTGGGACAGTTCGATGTACCCTGCTGGTACCCCGAACATATAATACATGAACGCTGGTTCCTGGTTCTGCTAAGATTGCTTCCATATCCCGATCGGATAGTTTCAGTCTGTCCCGCCAACACCATTTTTACCCAACAGTTCTGTACAAAAAACGATAAAATTCGACATGGGGTATGCCCATTAACATGATGTTAATGAACTGCTATCATGGAGATAAGCTGGCCGGAATGAAGTGCGATCGCGCATTTCCAGATAAGTTGTTACCAAGATGTCTGCCATCACTGATTTATTAACCTATATAAGACCCCCTCAATCAATTAGTAAGGCAATTTTACCTGTCATCGTTCCAGATCCTAGCAAGCGATGGGCTGCTGCTGCTTCTGCTAGGGGGAAAGTTTCACATAGCTGAATCTGCAACTGACCTTCGTCTATAAGACGGGCAGATTGTTGTAGAATCTTTGCTTGGTCTTGCTGCGCTTCCACTAATCCTTCTACCATTGGCGTCAGCATCAGTTCTAGACTAATTCTCAGGTTGCGGTTTCTGGCTATTTTCCAATTTGTAGCTGGATCTGGAGAAAGAATTGTGACCAAATCGCCATAAATTTTCACCCCTGGGAAGGTTTTGGCGAAGGTTTCTCCTCCTACGGTGTCGAAGGCGATATCTACTCCTTCTCCTGAAGTCAAATCTAGAACAGCGGACACGAAGTCGGTCTGTTTGTAAAGTATGGCTTTGTCAGCACCCAGCCGCCGGACAAATTCGGCTTTTGCTTCCGAACCAACTGTGGTATAAACTTCAGCACCTTGTAATTTAGCCAACTGCACGGCTACGTGACCGACTCCACCGGCACCAGCGTGAATTAAGGCGGTTTGCCCTGCTTGCAGACGCCCCCGATCGTACAGTGATTCCCAAGCGGTAATTAAGACTAACGGCACTGCTGCTGCTTGGGCAAAATTGAGAGATGCTGGTTTTTTGGCGACAAACCGTTCGTCTACTACGGCAAATTGGGCGTAGTTGCCAGTCTGTGCCCCCAGACCAGCATTGCAGAAATAGACTTCGTCGCCGACTTGGTAATTTTGCACGGCTGCACCCAGGGCTTCAACGATACCGGCACCGTCGCATCCCAGGACTGCGGGTCCAGCAGCATCGGGATATAAGGTGCCTCTGGTTCGCAGTTTGGTGTCAATGGGGTTGACCCCTGCGGCTTTGAGTCGGACTAAGATTTCTCGGTCCTGGGAAATTTCTGGGTCTGGGATGTCCTGAAGTTGGAGAACTTCAGGACCGCCAGGGGCGGTCATGACTATTGCTTTCATCTTATTGGTGCTTGACTAAAACTCCGGGTTCTCGCTGGATGGGTAATACGTTGAGAATGTCGAGTTGGGCGCAATATTTCAGGTCTTCGTAGCAGTTGAGACCGATGAGGCGTTTGCCGTGACTGGCTTGTTGCATCAGCTCTAATAATTGCTCTTGCCACTGGCGGTAAAGGGCGATCGCGGCATGGACTTCATCGTTAACCTCGGATATAGGCGCAGACCAGGTGAGTTCTGCGAGCAGGTTTTGGGCAATCGCGCCAGCACAGACTGTATCTTCCAGGGAGTAGCTGCCTTGCCAACCGGATCCGACAATCCAGACTGTTTCTGGCTGATGAGTCATGAGATATTGTACCAATGCCTGACGATTAATTAAGGCGGCAGTTAACACTACTTTCGCCTTTTGGATCCGCTGTAAGGCACGGGTACCGTTGGTAGTGCTGATGAACAAGCGGCGTCCTTGGACCACTGCGGGAGTGCAGTCCAGAGGCGAGTTACCTAAGTCGCAGTCTTCCACCTTGGCCCCGCCCCGTTCGCCAGCCCGGAGTCGCTTTTCAGGGGGCCATTCGGCGCTGACTTGCATCAGCAGGTCAATGTCACTGAAGACTTGGACTGCTTCTGCACCGGCGTCCAAGGCCGTTGCCATTGTGGTCGTGGCGCGGAGGACATCGACTGCGATCGCGCAATCGGGTACGCTGTCTGTCGGTGTCTGTTCTGGGGTGTGGTAAACGAATAGCTTCACTAGCTGGGGACATTTCCTAACTATCGAGATATTATTTTATGATTGAATGTCGCCCAATGGAAGATCGTCATCGGGGTTTTTCTGCGGTAACTGCCTTTTGGGGCCCCGTTACACCGCCGGGGTTCGCTTACCCCGCGTCATAGCTAAAGTCGGTTGAAAACAGACTAAAAACATTCTGCCAATACCCAAGGCCGTATTTACATGGCTATCCCAAAGTAAATGAGGTGAATGTTTCCCTGGATCTGTATGGCCATCGGGGATGGTCATCTCACCCTGTCAGCGGCGCTAAAACTGGAACCCGAGCCGATTTTTATGGATTAAATTAGGGGGCGATCGCTCTAACATTATAATCAGATGTAGGTCTGACAATGTTTCCTTTTGCCTTATAGTTAGTATGCCACGTCTGATATCAATTGTACCACATATGATGGACTGGCTTATGTCTGGGGCGATCGCCCTAAGGCCATTACCACAGACATGTTCTTACCCTCAGCAATCAGTCTAGCTTTTCGACTCCTGGTTTAGTGATTCTCCAATTAGCTTGTGAAGTTCTCTTAGTTGCTCGGAGTCAAAAGATTTAATCAGCTGCTCTCCTGCTTTCTTGGGGTTGTGGCGAGGTATGGATAGCCATAATTCACCATTCATTGTAGCAGATTGCGCTTGTTCTAACCAATCTTTTACCACTTTCCGTCCCAGAGCCGCGATCTGGTAATAACCGCGTTTTTTACTCGGTAATGGTTCAATCCATCCCAGATCCAGCCACCGTTTCCTCCAGGTATGTGCTGTTCTGATTGAGATTTTCAACTGTTCCCCAATCTTGGCGGCATTAATAGGCTGATTTTCTGGACAAGATTGAACTAGCTTAGAAAACCTCTGCAAAGATCCCTCTCGACTAGGACCTTCGCCCGTTAGATCTGGGCCAGCACTTGGCTTCGGTGGGTCGGGCGCAGCCCGGGTATCCTCTACCTCAAACGTCTTGGCATCAACTAATTCCAGTTCCTGAATGATTTGATCGATATCTGACGGAGCGCAACCTAATCCAAAGGGTGGTTTAGCCTGGCAGAATTCTTCATAACTGCTAAATGCTTTTCCGTCCTTGTTAACAAGTTGGCGATAGCCTGCGTGCTGCTTCATTAAGTCGCGCCATGCTTTTAACTGTTGAGCATTAAACTTAGCATCATGCCAAAGTGATTGCAGCTCTGACCTGACAGCAATTGCCCAAGGGCGCGTTCCAGAAGGTGCATAGAAGTTTCCAGCATTTCCTAAAGTTTCTATGTACCCTTTCAATCTCCCATTGGATAGTTGTTTTGTAGCCATGCCCACACCTTCCTCAATTCCTCTAGTGTCATACTTTTTCTGGACTTTTTAAATTTTATCACAATCTCCGAGTTTAAGGTTCCATGTTCTCGGTTATTTTTCCATTCATAGCTACGAACATATTTTCGATCCCATCCCGCATTCTCTTCTCTTCTTCTCGGGGAGTCAAAGTTTCTTTTCCTCCCAACCCTCGATCGTAGTTTTCTTTTCCGGTTTTCCGACTGTTCAACAAATCATAAAACTGTTTCATTTTCATGGTGCTAATTCCCGAAATATCACTTTCTTGCATAGCCCATTGGATTTCTTCCGTTTCAAGATAGTCAACTCTTTCTCCACTACTTAAATCCAAGGCTCTCGCTCTTGTCAAGTCAGATGTTAGTGGGAGAATAGCATTATCTCTTGGCCGATCTGGATCCTCATCTTGGCGATCATTACCTTGACCGGTTTCTCGCGGCTTTTGTTCTCTTTCCTTGAGAATTGGCTCTTGTTCTGCAAGTATCTTTTCGATACAGTTCTGAGCCCTTCATAAGCCATTTGTACCGTTACCAAAACATCAATGGCATCCCTTTTCTGAACGCGGTGTTTCTTGAATCTTTTAATGGCTGTTTGAGCTTCTTTTGATTCATCGCTCGTCGCTTTTAATGCTTTTATTTCTAAGTTCTTAAGCCACTTAACATATTCCGTAGCTTTGGGAATTGATGGTGCGATTACCAGGAGTTTAGAGCGTGAGTTAATAGCTTTATATTCTTGCCAATGTTTGACTGACTTTGTCAAAAGGTCATAAGCATATTCCGTATTAAGGATTGTCCAAATTGCTGCGTTTGTATCTCCTCCTGCTTCGGCAATACTTTCTGCGGCACAAACCTGTCCTTTTCTATCTACCCACTCAGCTTCCCCATCTTGAAGTTCAAAATGAAGGGGAACGATCGCCCCCTCTCTGAGGGCATCCTCTCGCGTGTAACGAATGACCCTTGCATCTTGACTGTTAGACAGATCGGGAGTCAGGCGATCGCCATTAATTGATTTATAGGGCATAAAGGCAATTGGTTTGCCATCTCCCCGCTTATGAGTGCCAGTGACTAGAACTACCAAAACCGCGCTATCAACTAATGGTTGTAATGCTTGATGCCACGGGCTACCTTCCTCAACATGATGGAACTCATCCAGCACTAAAATATAACGCTTACGCTGTAGCTCTTGAGCATGAAGGTCTCGAGCGGAAAAAATGGCTTGGTAGGTGGCTACATAGCCAGAAGTTCCTTTACATGGGTTAGGTTCATTATTATTTCCCCGAATTCTGTGCTGATGATTGAGCTGTTCTTTGAAATACGAATCTTCAAAGTTGCGTTCCGCTTGAGCTTGCAAATTTAGTCTGGGAACCACCCAACATATGGCATCGGCAATAGTACCGTCGAACCTACCCCCAGAGGCTCGGTTGGGAATCAACTGTGCAGCAGCAATGACGGGAATTAAACTCTTACCGCCTCCGGGAGTAACCAGCATGATAATTTCCCCGATCTGCTTATCTCTCTTTAAAAGTTCACATATTCCTAGAAACTCCTGTTGGTGCTTCCTCAGTTTAATCGGCTCTGTGGGCGATTCAAATAGATTGAGTTGTTTGTAGTCTTCACTCTTCATGTTCTTGTTTTCCTCAGCTGTTTTTTTCCTATGACATTTATGACATAAAGCTTGCATTTCCTGGACATTGGTTCTGCGAGTTTCTGCCCACCGTTCGATGTGGTCTGCGTGCCAGTCTGGAGGCAGGTCGCACCCGCAAAGTTGGCATTTGCCGTCGGCGGCATACCAGAGGCAGATCTTAGGCGTTTCGAGCGAAGGTAACGGTTCTGATGGGACATCCTACATCCTACTCAGCGATGAGATCGGGGAAGTTAGCAGATATATCTACTTTAGCATAAGTTGATTTTTTGAGCAACTGCTCGATCGGGATCGAACGGCCTAGGCCCATCACAGGGAACGATACTATGCATAATTGTACTCCACTGAGGTACTCAACCCAGCCAAACTCGCTGGAAACAGTGACCATTGACCGGCGAGCGGTCACTTCTGACCGGTGACCAGTGATATCTAGTCCGGCAGCGAAGCCTGTCAGTATTAGGGAGTTGGGTAGATCGGGAAGAGAGGCGATCGGGTGGCGCGATTTCATATTGATTTAACATTGCTACCTGTCATCTAATCTATCACGATCAAATATCTGGCTCATTACAGTTTCCCCGCTTTCCATTCAGATGACAAGCGATCGCACTCTGAGTAATATTTTACTATATCCGCTTCGATCCGATCTTTGTTAGCATGATAATAAGCCAAAGCTGCATAAACCTGTGCTAAAGTCAAATGTGGAAATTACTCGACAATTTTTTCTGGACTCATCCCCGCCCTATAGTCTACGATCAATGTAGGGACAGACATTCTGGTTCCGGCAATTCTCATTTGGTTTCCGAGATTGCCCTAGGGTG
Organism: uncultured Hormoscilla sp.; assembly: GCA_963921275.4. GTDB lineage: Bacteria > Cyanobacteriota > Cyanobacteriia > Cyanobacteriales > Desertifilaceae > Hormoscilla. The sequence continues at coordinate 3,154,349 of OZ001293.3, forward strand.
GGCATCTCTGGAAACGACCCACAGGTTCCAGGAGTAGAGACAATCATTGTCCCAATGTTGATGATAGTTGTCATCTTTACCTCGGTTTATTTACCTGATAATATGATAGCATGAAATATCGGAGTTTTATGATTATAGAAAAAGGGGCGATCGCACTGGAGGAATATCCTTACAGATCGCCTGGTAAGTAGGGTAGTGGCAAAAAAAGAGTCACAAATATTAAAATCAATCCTATCGTTTCCGAGAGTGCCCACCCATGTCGTGCGCGGGTGCGACACGACAGGGTGGGCATCTCTGGAAACGACCCTCCAATTGCTAATGCCCTATTTTAAAACTGGAGTTAAGGTGAAATGAAACTAAAAGTTTATCTGGATACATCGGTATTCAGTGCTTATTACGATGATAATGTCAAGGAGCGTCAAACACAAACCCATGAGTTTTGGTCTCGTCTATCTGAATTTGATGTAGCCACTTCTGAATTAGCTCGCCAAGAGCTCAGTCGGACAAGCGATCTGGAGCTACGGCAGAAATTGCTCAATTTACTGGAGGGCGTCACCATCTACCCGATTACGCCGGAGATAATCGCTTTGGCGAATAAATATATTGAGGCGGGAGTTTTCACCGGAACAATGTTCAATGATGCTGCTCATATTGCGGCTGCGGTGTTGAACAACCATGATTTTGTGCTAGCTTGGAATTTCAAGCACTTAGTCAACTTACGTCGCAAGGCAAAAGTAAATGAGGTGAATGTTTCCCTTAGTTTGCGGACGATTGAGATTATAGCACCCCCAGAAATATAGAGGAGGTATAAATGCGTTATTTTGACTATGAGAAGGTCGCTGAAGAAGCGAAACTTAGTCCGGAACAGTTGGCGTTATTGTCTGAAATCGCCCGCAAGGACTTTCCTACAGACGACATGCTGTATGAACTTTATTTACTGCGGATGTGTATGGCGATCGCTTCTGGTCATCTCACCCTGTCAGCGGCACTAAAACCGGAACCAGAGCCAATTTCATTTGCCCAGATGATGACAGCGCTGAAAGGGTAAGTCGCGAGAAGAGGTTTGGGGCGATCGCGCCCAGAAGCAATTAGTTCCGCTTTGGGACAGAGTTCGCGTACTGGCGAGGTAATTTTGAGGGATTAATTCAAGGGCGATCGTGTTTTTATGGGATTCTGGAGGGGCGATCGCCTTCCTCAGAATCAAAGTAGTAAGGCACCATCCAATCTAGATTTACTCATCTCTAATGTAAGCACTGAGAAACACAAGTTTATTTCTCATGTCCTCTGCTGACTGTTCGGCCATCAATCTTAGAAGTCCCCGCAATTGTTGTCCTATGGAGTAACTCTGCTTTGATGCTAGAATAATGCCTGCATGTTCTCTCCCTTGTTCCAGATACATTTTGTGCAGACGACAAAAATCTCCCATATAAAAGCTATAGATGACGCGAGCAGTTGCCCAGATTAACTGCTCTTCGTCATCAGACCGAAGTCTGTTTGCATCGCATCTACAGCAGAGTTTTGTAAGGCTTCTATCAATGAACGGTTGCCAGCATCTTCATCAAAATATAAACAAATCTGGCTCATTACAGTTTCCCCGCTTTCCATTCAGATGACAAACGAGCGCACTCAGCGTAATATTCTGCTATATCCGCTTCGATCCGATCTTTGTTAGCATGATAGTAAGCTAAGGCTGCATAAACCTGTGCTAAGGTCAAGTGTGGAAATTCGGAGACAATTTCTTTTGGACTCATCCCTGCCTTATAGTCTATGGCGATGTTTTGGACGGACATCCTGGTTCCGGCAATTCTCGGACGCCCTCCACAGGTTCCGGGAGTAGAGACAATCATTGTCCCAATGTCAATAGTAGTTGTCATCTTTACCTCTGTTGAGTTACCCGCTCCTATGATAGCATGAAAGCGATGGGGTTTGTCTGGGATTCGGGAACGAGATGCGATCGCCCTCATGGTGAAACCCGATTTTGCCAAAAAACCGGGTTTCTTAATTAAAAGCTGCTATCCTAAACTGTAAACTTAGGTAAAGTTTGATTGTTTCAGCTGCTCTGACGTAGGATAAGGTATGGTAACTGCTTGGATAGTCACAGCGGCGTGGGGACTCGGTTCCGTTCTCTGGGTAGAACTAGTCCGAGATCTGTGCCACGTCCTCTCCCATTCTTGGCAACCCCTCTATCGGTTGCATGTTTGGCATCATCGCGTCTTCCGTCCGGATCTAACTCCTGTTAGTGATATCATCTATCGACAAGCTAACTGGTTCCACGATCTGCCAGAATCTTTGGTGATGCTGCTCTTTGGTCTGCTATTATGGTGTTTAGCCTATATTTGCACTCCCGGACAGCATCTGACCGCGATCGCGGGTTCGGTCTATAGTTTGAGCTTCGTGATGGGCGCGATCGCCCGTGGGACTGGGTTCCCTAGGGCGGATGAAATCACGGACAGCACTCATCGATCGGGACCTTTTCTCTCCCCACCTTCCCCTTGGTTGGTAAATCGACCTTACCACTGGCGGCATCACTTCGACAACCAAAATGCTTACTTTTGCGGTGTTTTTACTTTCTTAGATCGACTTATGGGTACAGCACTTTCCATCAAAGGCAAAACTATTGCTGTTACGGGCGCTTCTGGAACTCTGGGCCGATCGCTTCTCCTGCATCTGCACCAAGCGGGTGCTAAAGTTATCGCCCTCTCTTCCCAAAATCAGCCCGTTACTTTAACTGTAGATGGTGACAGTTTTCCTGTGGATACCATAACTTGGCAAATTGGTCAAGAATCTGATTTGGCTTCGGTGTTAGAAAAGGTAGATATTCTGATTCTCAATCACGGGATTAATGTCCACGGACAGAGGACTAAAGAGGCGATCGGCCTATCCTACGAAGTCAATACTTTTTCCAGTTGGCGACTGATGGAACTGTTCTTCACCACCGTCCGCAGTAACCAAGATATAGCACGTAAGGAAGTTTGGGTCAATACCTCCGAAGCAGAAGTTGGTCTCGCTTTCAGTCCCCTCTATGAACTGACTAAACGGGCGATCGGGGACTTAGTCACCCTGCGGCGTCAGGATGCACCCTGTGTAGTGCGGAAACTAATTTTAGGACCATTTAAGAGTAACCTGAATCCTATTGGGGTAATGTCACCTGACTGGGTAGCCAAGCAAATTGTCAAATCTGCTAAAGCAGATATGCGCAATATCATTGTTACCATCAATCCTTTCACATTGGTAGCATTTCCGATCAAAGAATTCTGGGTTGGTCTCTACTTTAAGTTGTTTAGTCGTCAGGCGGCTGATTTGAATGTAGTTACCACTACCATGCCCTCATCGGAACCCTCACCTAAAGGGTGGGGCTAAACGAATAAAGCCCGCCTGCGCGGGCTTTATTACTTGCATCATCAATGCACTCTCTCGCCATCATAATCTAGTGCAGCATGACAGAAATAAATATTATGCCAACTCGATCTAGGTTGTACATCCGACTCTTTGACTGCTATCAAGGCAGTGCGATTCGTTCCGGCATAAGCCAGTAGGTGAAAGTCGGGTCTGGCTCTATCAGCCAGATAACTCTGGTTATCATGGGGGTTAAATTCCCTTTCCCCAGGTACGGGGGTCGAGGGTACTACCGGTCGGAGGTGCTACGGAGCCACATCGCCGTGGTGCCTCCCGAGGACTTAAATGTAGGATAACTGGCAGCCTAAGCCGGTGACGCCGCTAGGAAAGATGCTAATGGTTAGAACAAGCGAACCTATGTAAACCTCGTTAACCAGAACCAGCGGAAGAAGGCTTATGCGCTTGCCCAAAAAGGGAAATGGTAGTTAGTATTAGCTCTTGCCTCTGGCTAATAACGTACTCAAAGAACTCCCGGGGTATAGTAGGAACCTAAAAGCATCGTGAAATGATACTAGGGAACGAAGTAACCTCTCGTGAGCTGTCCCCATTTGGACAAGTTAGATGTAAAGCGCAAGCCACGAAGAAGAAGGATGTCCTAAGAAGCTAACGCCCAGGGTAATGCCTGTGGATATGCAGACGTAGGACGGATATGGTAAGACACCCTTGGGAAAAGTAACCTTAATGTCACAGAACTAGGGAGAAATTCCGAAAGTACGAATTTTGGATTCAAATCTTAGCCAGGTAAAGTTCAGAGCCCTTACGAAAAGCGGAAAGCAGAATGGGGAAGATGTTAGTAAAGAGCGGCGAGTATGGTTTGCTGAACTATCCTCCGCGAACCTTCCGCAGCTCAGTACTTAAACGGTCCAATAGGATTGACCATAAGGGGTAAAATTTCAAAGGGTAAGGGACAACGGGGGTAACCCCCAGTAATCCTACTGATGACAACAGCTTACCAACCAGTAGCCGTGTGCGGTTCCAGTCGCTCTTCAGGTTTCGCTCTTGGAGGGTTGGGGAGTGATTCCCAGCTCGACCCCGACCAAGAGCTTCAACCCGATCGAGAATAGCAGCATAATCCAAAGGGTCGAAATTAGTTAGTCTCTGGGCCCACTCGCGACCGGGATGCAGTAAATCCCAAACTGAACGTTTCTGCTGGTATCTTCCCCGACCCGGGTCGTGATTACCAAACCCGTCGATGATTTGATTCCACACAGGTTGGAAATGCCGAATCATCACCCCCTCTCCCCAAGATCCTAAATCAACTTCCATCGCTACTACTTTAAACTCAAACTCACTAACTGAAAGACCATCGCCTTTTTCAATCGATCTTTTGTGTTCTCTCAATCTATTATAGAGATTTGATGTTCTTCTTTCAGTACTCCCCGTTCGGCGACCACCTGCTATTGCCTTACCCACATAGATGGGCAAGCAGCAGCGATCGGAGTTCGCTCTGCTGATACAAGCGTAAAGTGGATTAGCACCGCGATAGTAAAGAGCATAAACTCCCACATATTGACTGAGTTCTGTCTTTAAATCCTCCATTTCCGTTAGAGAGTAGCAATCTTGTCGATCGCGCAGCGCGCGCGCCGAAGGCGATCGGAAAACTCCAGTAGATCGTCAGCGAGGGTCTTCGGGACTTGAAATATCTCTAGCATAGCTTAAAGTTATTTTAATGCGTTTAGCCAGTATCTCAGATAAGGTAACTGGAACGGCATTTCCTAGCTGACGCATTGCCTCCGTCCAAGCAACTGGAAACCGATAGGAGTCGGGAAATGTTTGCAGTCTCGCAGCCTCGCGGACTGTAAAATACCGGACACTGCCATCAGTTAATCGCATCATGTTTTCTCCTCCTGGTACTCCGTGAACCCCTGCTTTCAAGGTTTTAGCTGGTTCGTCCAGGGGACTGCCTGTATGACCGGGATACTGTCTCGCACCGGGAACGAAATTATGATTTCCGATATCTTTAGCTTCCTCTTGCCTGGGGTCTGGTAAGTTGTCAATAGCGTCGCGGACTGTCAACCATCGCTGGCGATCGGGCGGGAATAATCTAGACTGTAATTTTCGCTGCTGGGAGACTAGCTGAGGCGGTATTTCGGGAGGCGAGAGCGAGAACTGTTCCCAGTATTCTCTCGTTACCCACTGTGAATGCAATAGCGCTTCTTGGGAATGGGTTGGCTGAGGAAATGACCATTCTTGCTTCAGATCGGAACGGATCCCAATAATAAAAACCCGATCGCGCCTCTGGGGTACTCCGTAGTCAGCAGCGTTTAGCAGGCGGAAGGTGACATTATAGAAAAGACCGTCTTGCAAACCTTTTCTGTCATACTGCTTCAGGCGTAAGGCATGTTCGTTCCAGTGTTCTGAAGGGCGAATATGGATTTCTGGATAAGTCAGTTGCCAGATGAGGTACTGAAAATATTCAGCAAAGGATTTGCGTAGCAAACCTTTAACATTTTCTACTAATAAAGCTTGCGGTTTTAACGAACGCACGGCGCGGATAAATTGGGGAAACATATCTCTTTTATCCTGGAAACTGCGATGAAGACCGCCATTAGAAAATGGCTGACAGGGTGGTCCTCCAGCTAACAGAGCAATGTCATCAGTTATTGATGAAAAGTTAAACTGCGCGACATCGCACCTGGCGACTGCCATCTGCTCTCCAAACAGATCGTGCTTATTTTGAAGTAAGGTTTGGCAAGCTCGATCATTCCATTAAACTGCAAGTTTATGCTGAAAACCAGATCTATAAATTCCTAATGTTAAGCCTCCTGCACCTGCAAAAATATCAACTGATTTCATTGTTACTTTTTTCATTCATTATATCTCAATTATAACCTGTAAATTATAACCGCTCTGGCTGACAGCGAAGAGAGAAAGCAATTCCTTAGCTGCCATCTCCAATCAGAATAAACGGGGACCAAGACGAATGATGCTGGTACTTGTAAATCTGGGCAAGCTTCGCCTTTTGCAGCGCTTCCGCTTTGCTCATCTTCCAATCTTTCAGATTCTTGTAAAACTCCAGCATCATTTCCTTGGTGCTTTCGTCCTCCGCATTCCAGAGACTCGCCATCACCGCACCCGCACCCGCCCGTTCAAATAGATAGGCTAGTCCCGCTATTTCTTCCCCGTTGGAGTCCGCTTCCATTGCGGTTTGACAGGCGCTGAGGGCGATTAAGTCAACGTTTTCTAGTCCCAGTAGCGCCGCCCCCTAATGTTGAGTTTTCGATCGGCAAATAGCAAGCTATTCTCTTCCATCCGCAATTTGGGACAACCGCCCTTTTGAAAACAGCCGTGAGTCGCCAGATGCAGTAACTGAGACTGAGGTGCTTCCAGCTTGAAGGCTGACAGGGTGGCGTTTCGATGTCTCCGGAGTAGTGCGAGTTCGGTGTCCACCGGGTAGTGCGAATACGATGTCTCCCGGGTAGTGCGGTTACGATGTCTCTTGGGTAGTGCGACTAGCGCTCCCAAGAGACATCGAGCGACCAGGAGACATCGAGCGATAGGGGACACCGAAAGCTCTCCGGAGACATCGTTGCCGAGAAGCAATTTTTCGGCCATGATTTCATTAATTTTTCTGGCTTCTTCCTCAGCCCCTGGCAGATGTTGCGGGTGCATCTCACTTTTGCATCTGTGACTCATCATAGATAAATATCTATGATGAGTCTTCGATATTTATCTAATAAAAACTTGCAGTCTTTTGGATATTTATACATTATCTATGATAGATTGAAGTCATTTTCTTGCTGCTATGAACCCAGAACAACTTTTTGATATGGAGGAATTTGAAATTGACGAATGTATAGACAAAAAAAAATTTGGCTCTACTGGTAAAAATTTTCCAAGGAAAATTTTTAAGATTTAGAAATTGAACGATTTTCTGCTCGAAAGAGTGGGTTCAGAACTCACAAATTATTGAATACGGGAATAAAAACAGGAAAAAAACGTCAATTGACAACAGGGAAAGATATCAATCACCAATCGACAAGCTAATTATTTTGAAGTCTCATGTGAAATCCAGTCCCAAAATGGAGAAAAATGCTATGTTAATTTGTGCGAATGAATCTTATCAAAAGATGATTTAGCAGAGCTCACGGGAATAAAAATTAGTCATAGTACATTACATAGATTAGTTCAAAGGCAGGATGTTGCCAACATCAGTATTGGGAGTGAAAGAAGTCGCATGGAGGAAAAGCAAGGATTAGAACAGAAGAAAAAGGACAAGCTTGTGAATGGAAAGATTATAAAGCAGTCAGTGGGATATATTGCGGAGCATTTTTTCAAGCCAACTGGGTAAATTGTCAAAAACTTTTGGCTCCATTTTATTGTCTAGGAGATGGACATGCAGGAATTTGGAAATTATTTAAACAGATAGGCGAACCAGGCAAGAGAAGAGAAATATTAGATTGGTATCATCTCAAGGAAAATCTTCATAAAGTAGGAGGCTACGAGGATAAAAAAAGCTAAAAATCTCCTCTGGTCGGGAAAAGTTGATGAAACAATACTATTATTCAATCGGATCAAAAAGAAACTCATAATTTATGTAATTATTTAGAAAAACATCGTTCTCGAATAATTGATTATCAGTATTATCAGTTAGAATCAGTGAGTTCTATCGGTTCTGGTTCAATAGAATCAGTGATTAAACGTATTGGAACACGGATAAAAATTTCAGGGGCTCAATGGAATATATCCAACCTTCTCCAAATACTTTCTTGACGTTGTGCTTATATAAATGGGGCCCTTTCTACATGATGTTTTTGCAAAAGTAAGATGCATCCTTGGCAAAAGCCAATAAATTTTATCATAGATAAAAGTCTATGATAGGTCACAGATGCAAAAGTGAGATGCACCCGATGTTGCGATCCTGAAGGAACGGGATTTCCTAAGGCTAAGACTCTCGCGGGCGAGGACGCCTGTCTGAGGTCGGGTTTCTCCCTGGCGGAAATGCGGGTGCGATAGGAAATGGGATATTTCTCGATCGGGTATTGCTCCGTTTCGCTGTCGTACAGGGTTTCAAAGCATCGACTACCGCACGGATTTCTATTCCCTGGGAGTGACGTTTTTTGAACTCCTGACCGGACAATTGCCCTTTTCAAGCCAGGATCCAATGGAGTTAGTGCATTGTCACATTGCCCAGGGGGTGCAGTTTCCAGCAGACAGTCAAGTGGACGAGGTGGTGCAAGGGATTGTACTCAAGTTGATGGCGAAAAATGCCTCAGACCGCTATCAAAGTGCCTTGGGTTTGAAGCACGATCTAGAGCGATGTCTGCAACAGTTGGAAAGCACTGTGCAAATTACCCCATTTTCCCTTGGCCAGCGGGATATGTGCTCACGCTTTATCATTCCCGAAAAACTCTACGGACGGGAAGCAGAAGTTCAAACCTTACTAGATGCCTTCGAGCCCGTGGCGAATGGGGCAAGGTCAATGATGCTAGTAGCAGGATTTTCCGGAATTGGCAAAACTGCTGTAGTCTCAGAGGTGCATAAGCCGATCGTGCGCCAGCGGGGCTACTTCATCAAAGGCAAGTTCGACCAGTTAAATCGCAACATTCCCTTTAGTGCGTTCATCCAAGCCTTCCGCAGTTTGATGGGTCAATTGCTCGGCTCATCCGATGCAGAACTCGCGAATTGGAAGACCAAAATCATGGAAGCGCTAGAGCGTCGGTCCAGTAGAAGTAGTTGACAAATCAATCAAAATCTGGTCTGACTCAACCAAGTCTTAAATTTTCTGCAGTTTGCTCTTGAGTTGTTACTGGCATCCTAGCAAAAACATGAAGATTATGTACAACAGCCAGGCGCCGTAGAGCCAAGAGATTCGTGATGTATCCAAGATAACGCGCGCGCTCGCCCTGCCACTGACCGATGTGAGCTTCGATATCCCCCAGAAGGGACGCCCATGGCTGCGCCACGCTACGCGATAGTCGCACTACCCCAGAGATATCGAGGCTATGTTCTACCGTTACTCGCTCTCGTAGTTTTGAACGACCATTAGGTGTTTTTTGACCTTCCAGTATCACTTGACATGGGTGATAATATAATAGATCACGCTATGTCAAGTGATACTGCCACGTAATTCTTGCAATAGAGACTCATCGGGATGAAGAGAAACTGTGCGACCTTTGCTGTTAGTAGTGCATTGAGAACGTCAGGGACAAATCTCACACTTGTCGCGAGGAAACTGAACCCTTTTTCCTTCCTCAAAAGTTACAGCTACTCCATTAGGACAGCGAATTAATTGTTTTTCCCAGTCGATAACGAAAGCTGTTCGATCAAAAAACTCACCGTTGCGTACCCGCCAAGCCTTGCCAATTATTGTTAAATCATCGTCGCGTTCTTTAACAAAATGACTGTTAAGATATCCTCGAGCTATATGGAATTCTTCTAATGTTACTTGTTGGGCTTCTAAATCAGAAGCGCTCGCTTCTGTAACACTTGATTCAGGAATATTGGCTGGTGTCACACCCACTGCTCGCACTAAGCCTGAGTCTAAATCCTTAATAATATGACGTTTGTAACGATCAAACCTTTGACTACGGCTTTTTCGTCCATGACGCATTTGTAAGTCTTCAATTGCAATGCGCCGCTCTTTAGCTACGCCCTTACGAAGCTTTGGGTCGCCTTCTTCTGTAACCTCCACATCTTGCGCTTCAACTTATCTTGCTGCTTCCAGACTTTTGTTGACAGCAATCATAGTTGGGTCATCCAAGTTATCTTGTTGTTCAACCCACGATTCAACTTGAGCAAGTAATTGAAGAATCGTTGTTAAAGCTTCTGTTCTTGCTTGTGGATCATTCCAATCCTTATCTAAAGCTGCTTTGAGACTTAACCCAGTCATAATAGAAGCTCCTAATTGTGAGGCGATCGTCTCATACTCTTGCTGCTGTTGACGAGCAATTAATTCTAATGCTTTTCGCAGTGACTCAATAGGTTGTAAGTATCTTCGACTCTTGCTGCTCCCCACAAAGGACTTGAATCTTGTTGCTCTCAAGGTTCGCGAACTGAATCCCCCTTTTTGCTCGACCATTTCTATTGTGCGTTCCAATAAACGGCGATCGCCTTTGGATGCAATCAAAGCAGCACGAAATCTGACAAGTGTTCCTTTGCCAAAAGGTGCGCGATCGCAGTCTATGCAATTCTTAACCAATTGCCACCATCTGTCCAGGCTCAGAGCTTCTATGAGCTCATCATCTGAAATCCCAGTGTAAGCCTGTAAAATGATAGCTAATGCTAGTTGAGCTGGCTGTGTCCCTCGGGTAGTGCGAGTAGCGCTCTCGGGGGACACAGTGGAACTGGACATAAACCAACTGTGCTGTCTTTATATATAGTTGCTAGTTCACGCATGAAATTGCTCTGAAAATAATTCATGACGTATCTCTCTTAAAATTATGAATAGTTTAGCTTTTCGTATCCGATTGGCCACTTGCTGTTCAGCGTCAGAAAGTTCAATTGGGGGATTCCAGAGGACTGGACGCATATGTGTACTCCTGCTTACATATTTAGATATTTTTCTAGTATATACACATTTTCGTTTTTTTGTCAACCCCCTCTACTGGACTGACGCTCTAGGGCAAGATCGCGTAATCTTTACTCACGACGCTGATTTTTTGAGGCTGCATCAACAAGGAGTTGCACATGCAGGTATTGTTTATTCTCGTCCAGGTCGTCGTTCAATTGGAGAAATTTTACGTACTCTCATCCGGATCTGGGAGTCCCAAACACCATCTTCTATGTACCGACATGTTGAGTTTATTTAGGATCGCCTTCTCCCTCGCGCCTCCTTCGCACCGGAACAGAGATCGCCAGATCGGGTGCCGCCCGTGCAGCCCGATCGCCCCCCTGACAGCTATAGGTTATTGACAATTGACAAGTGACCCAGAAACCCGGTACGCGCTCGAGTTACCGAGTTCCTTAGTCCATCAACCCGAGCGCAGTCCCACGCGACCTAGTTCCACAATTACTAGCTTACCTGGAATCTGTTCGACAATCTCCTTTTGTTCGATAAACATCGATAACAATTCCAAAATTACCGCTGCAGATGCATTTCCCGCTATTGCTAGAACTACTATTCCTGCATACTCTGCGGGAGGATAGTTGCGAATGTCAGCAAAATCAAAATCTCCTGTGAGAATACTCCACCCACCAGCACGAGCATATTCGGCAATTTGGATGTCTTCCGCTCCTCTTAAGCCAACCCATGCGGACATCAATAGCTTCATGGGAATACTGTCTTAATAAGTTAGCTGTGGAACGAGGCAGATCCTCATCAATCAAAAATCTCACAGTTATCCTCCTACGGCTACCAGAGGATAAACTTTTTCTTTCTCAATCAATTCCGCTGCTAATCTTTGAGCTGCGAAAATATCTTCTTCGGTCACTTCATATTCCATGCACACTTCCTATGCAAGTCATTCCTGCTGCCAACCCACCTACTATGCGGGTTATGGGAATTCTGGTTCCCCTAATTATTGGCTTGCCTGGGTGGATTTTTGGATCTATTATTATGCGCTGCTCATTCATCTACTCTTATCTCCCATAGTTGTTACTGCGCAACTCGATCGACTACTCTGACTTGACCAAACGTTTTATCGCTGATATTTCTACTGTACCACTTTTTTGCCTGATCGCACCCCCTCACCCCTCCGATCGCGCCTCCGGACACCGGTAGGGGCACGGCATCAGAAATTGTCGGTTGATTGCAAATTTTCCTGTCGCCGTGCCCCGGCTGTTTATTCCCGATCGCATCCCCATGAAAGCCCGATCTCATTTTCCCGGTGTACGGCCTATTTGACATTTTCATCTCCACCGAAACCTCTGGTATGCCGTACACATACAACCGGTATTCTATTCTATTTTATTTTTTGATGCGATCGCCCCTTTCCCCGTTCCCGTAGCGAAGCCTGTGCCGCCCCCCGACGGGGCGATCGCACCTGTTCATGAGACTAATTCAACTTGCAAGATTTAATATCTTTGCTTGCGCTGATTCAAGAATTACATCTCTAATAAAAGAACTTGCCTGAATAATCTCGATTCCGATTAATTCTCCTGCTTCATTTAATTCGGCAGTTATATTGGGCATAATTTCTACTGTCCCTGCTTCTGGTTCGTCAGAAAGATTGATATGCAGGATGTCTTCTTTCTCGAAGTATCTCATTTTCGCATTATTCATTTTATTCATTTATCGTAAACCTCCCGGTTTTTACACGAAATCGTATTTGTTGGCGGGTTGTACCATGAATAGTTACAGGTATAATTTCTTTGTCGTCGATATCATAAGGAATTATAACTAATATATTGTCATGTTTGCCAACGGCGATCTCCCTACCTGTAACGCACCCACATATACGAATCCGCCACCAGCAGCGATGTGCAAGCGCCCAAAGGTCGGACGATTTTCTATCACCAGTGTATCGACCGCTTCCGTCAGTCTCTCACTCAACTGAATTTTATTGATAGTCTGGGGAGAAGTCCCTGAGCGAGAAATCGTGTATAGGAAGTTATCTGCGATCGCCATGTCATCAATGTTGTCACCAGAATATTGACGCTGAGTGATAATTTCACCTGTTAGCAAATCAACGATAACTATCTCATCGCTAGAGGCTACATAAGCCAAACCATCATTCGCTTCTAGATAGTTTGCAGCTATATTTACTGTCTGGGTTGGTGTTGGGAGCATCGGGTCAGACACATCCACCAACTGCAACCAGCCACTATTGCTAGCTATAGCAGCAATTAGCAAGTTAGCATCAACTGCCACATCTGTCGCATCACCCGATAAATCAAGTTGACCGAGGACAATGGGGTTATCGAACTGGGAAGCATCTACGATAGCTAGTCCGTGAGAACCTGTAGCAACGTAGGCAGTTTGTTCCTCGGCGTTGAGAGTTGAGCCTTTGACGATAACTTCCCTTGCTTCACCCTCTAGAGGCAAACTGGAGATAATACCTGTTGGGAAGGCATGACCTCCTAACGGGTCAAGTCCTTGCTGAATTTCTGCTAGATCATCGATTGACTTGCGCTTTAAGGCATTATTGGTGTCATACCGTTACCATCGTGCAGCACTTCCCAAGGCAAGTGAGCGAGTTTTTCCGCTGCGGATATGGCTAATATACTTTGAAATCGATTGACTTGCGCTTTAAGGCATTATTGGTGTCATTGCGAGGGGGGCTCTTCTTCGCAGTAACTTCGTCAGCACAACAGGAAGACCCCCCGAAGCAATCTCCCACCCCGCAGGACCGCCGGAGATTGCTTCGGGGGGAGTTACTCCTACAGCACAAGGATCTCTCAATTATCCCCCCTCGCAATGACAATTCTTTACTGTCCCAAAAAGCGCAGTTTCTCACCGTTCGGAGTATATGTGCGATTCGTTTAGTGTAAACCACCGGCGATCAAGCCGGCGGGGGACCACTAGCAGGGTTTCATTAGCCCTGACAACTTACAGATGATGGTGGTGAAAGTCCACCCCTCCAGGTGCAGGAGTGACAGCACTTCCCCTACGGTAGAGATGGCATCAATCCGTAAAGCGGGGATGAAAGGCGCTCTAACTGGCAGCCTACACCGGTTATCGCCGAGCAAGTAGCCATGATGAGCATAAAGCGAAGGTTTGCAGCGTCGTGACGAACAACCAGTGAAATAAGGCTGACACACTGGCCCAAAAGGGAAAGGATAATGGTCACCGGCGGATATATTCCTGACCAGTAAGCACTGACAATAAACCCGGCGTAAGGAACCCATCTAAAGTTACAAATAATCATCGGTAGGAACGAAGTAAACCAGGTATACACTCTCTACCACCGGTCGATAGGTAAAGTAGCCACCAAAGGCGTAACCTCTGTTTTCATCAGACAGGTCATACCTGGGAAAGATTTCGTGGAGAAGCAAACGCCTGCCCGTAATGAGCAGGATACGCTGACGCCCTCACGGTAATGTCAAATGTCAAGCGGTGAGTAGCAAATGATACGTCATAGGCACGGCACTGAGCCGATGAATGAATGGAAGGATATCCCCTGGCGAAAGCTAGAGCGGGTAGTCTTTAAGCTGCAAAAGCGGATTTACAGAGCGGCACAACGTGGCGATAAGCGAATGGTTCGCAGACTCCAGAGGTTATTGGCAAGCTCCCAGGCCGCAAAAAAGCTAGCGGTACGTCAGGTAACACAAGATAACCAGGGAAAGAAGACCGCCGGTGTGGACGGTGTGAAAGCACTGACCCCAAAGCAACGATTGGAACTGGTAGGACAAATAGGAATCTTGGGAAGGGCAAAACCCGCACGACGGGTATGGATACCTAAACCAGGAAGAACAGAAAAACGTCCATTGGGAATACCAACGATACACGACCGCGCGACACAAGGGCTGCTGAAGATAGTACTAGAGCCCGAATGGGAAGCATACTTTGAGTGCAACTCATACGGATTCAGGCCAGGGAGAGGATGCCACGACGCGATCGAAGCAATAATCACCAGCATCAACCAAAAACCCAAATGGGTATTAGATGCGGACATTGCGAAATGCTTCGATAGAATCAACCACAGAGCGCTAATGGAAAAACTGAATACAACATCACCAATCCGTAAACAAATACGGGCATGGCTAAAAGCCGGAGTGATAGACAAAGGATACTGGCACCCCACTGATGAGGGCACCCCCCAAGGTGGAGTGATATCGCCATTACTGGCCAACATAGCCTTACACGGGCTTGAGGAAAGGATAATGGAAATGGCAAAAACACAAAGAGAAAAGCAAAGGTTGACAGTAGTCAGATATGCAGATGACTTTGTGGTAATGCACAACGACAAGGAAAAGGTGGAAGAAGCGCAAAAGGTTGTAGCGGAGTGGTTAAAGGGGGTTGGACTAGAGCTAAAACCAGAAAAAACCCGAATAAGTCATACGCTATACGGAGAAAAACTGGGGTTCGATTTCCTGGGAATCAACGTAAGACAATATGAGGTAAGTAAAAACAGAAGCGGGAAAAATCCACACGGTAAAGCCCTAGGTTTCAAAACCTTGACAAGGCCAAGTGACAAGTCCATAAAGAAGCATAAAGAAAGGCTGTCGGAAGTGATAGCCAGCCATAAAGCGGCACCCCAAGAAGCGCTAATAGGAAAGCTCAACCCAATAATACGGGGATGGGCGAATTACTTCAGAACGGGGGCAAGCAAGGAGACCTACTCCGAAATGGACAACTACTTATGGAACACCCTATGGCAGTGGGCAAAAAGAAGACACCCGAACAAATCCGGGAACTGGATAGCCAAAAAGTACTGGTTGAACAACCAAGCGAAAGAATGGCGATTCGGGAACGGAGAAATCAAACTAATGAAACACACAAGTGTGAAAATAGTAAGACATGTAAAGGTGAAAGGAAAAGCGAGCCCATACGACGGGAACCTCACATACTGGAGTACCAGACTAGGCAGAAACCCAGAAATACCTAACAGAGTGGCAAAGTTGCTCAAAAGGCAAAAGGGAAAATGCCAGCAATGCGGGCTTACATTTAAGGACGGAGACAAGTGGGAAGTTGACCATGTCAAACCTCTAACACTAGGAGGCAAAGACCAATACGACAACCTACAACTACTACACAAACATTGCCACAACCGAAAAACTGCCAACGATGGCAGTAATAGCCGTACCCATGACAAGGGTGGCGTTACTGAGGAGCCGGATGAGATGAAAGTCTCACGTCCGGTTCTGAAGACGAGTCGGAGGGGTGACTCTCTGGCTTAGTTTAATTATGCCTTCCCGCCGATGTTTGTCTAAGGTTTGTTGGAGGAAGCGACTATCCCCATCCAACCAATCATACAAGCGCCTTCCCGTGATAGCATAATCTACAGCCAAGGGGAGGTAATAGTCCCGATCGGCCATTTTAATCAACTCAGCGATATCTGCCAGGGGGAGACGGCGAGACTGATACTGATTGGGGTTATCCAAAAAGTAGCGCAGTTCGGCGTAATCTTCGCCAAGCAGCTTGAGGTTGAGGTGTATAATTTGCATATTAGTAGTTCCCAGTAATCTTTTAGGTTGGGTTTCAAGAGCGTCAACCCAACCTCCGAAGTGCCAACGTGAGATGCTCCCTGACTTCTTCCTAGGATCCATATCCTCTAGATTATGTTCCCTGATTATAGCAGGTAACGAGATCATTGCGGTGTGATTCGTCGAGAATTTGCTTAATCTGCTCAATTGTAGCATTTTCCAGCAGCCCTCGCCCGCCATTGTGCCCCACAATCAGCACTTTTTCAATTTTTTTACCATTTCCCTGCTTGTACTCTTTATACCACTTGCGAATTTGCTCGGCAATGGCTAACGTCCCGCCAGCAATGGCGACAATGGTGGCAATGGTTACCAGCGATTCTCCTTTCTCGGCTTCACTTGTTGCTGGCTCCCAAGTCCCCGATAACCCGGAAATGGACAACAACTCCTCGGTAGCGGAGATCGCATCTCGTCCTTGAATTTCGACTTGAATATCTGCCATGACTTAATCTAGCAACTCCTACAGCTCAATTATAGCAAAAATTGTCCATCAATGGTTTTATGGATAAAATAGGATAAAATAGAGAAAGTAGAGTAGCCATAGCCAAAACAGAACATCTCCAAGCCAATGAATGACCCCAAGACCTCGACAGCAGCAAACACCAGCTTTATTAGAGAGCAGAACCAGCGCCTATCACGCTCCCGGCTGTGGAAGCGGAGAGCGAAATTTCTTTGAACAGCAGGGGGTGGCAGCCTGGAGTCAGGACACCTCCGATGTGCTCTGTGCGCTCGATGTCCCCGGGGAGCCCTATTCGCACTACCCTGGGGACATCGTATTCGCACTACGCAGAGCACATCGTCCCCCACTACATTACCAGTAATCCTTTTATTGCCAAGGCCTATGCTAAAGTGGTAATTTTCTTCAGCCCGCGCAGGCGGGCTTTGTACTTGTAGCCCTACCCTAAAGGGTGGGGGTGCCTGTTTATTTTATTGAACTCGGTGCAGGTTCTGGTCCTTTTGCCTATCTGTTTCTGAAAAAGTTCCTGGGTTTATATAAGCGTTCAGTAATGAGAGCAGTGCCTTTCAAATATATGATCACAGATTTACCCCAGGGGAACATCGACTATTGGAACTCTCACCCCAGGCTACAGGCTTTTGTAGCATCAGGTCAACTGGACTTTGCCCGCTTTGATGCTACCAAGGACCGGGAAATTCAGCTAGTTCGTTCCGGAGAGATTCTCTGGGCCCAAACGGTGAAAAAACCGGTGGTCGTCCTGGCTAACTATTTCTTCGATAGCATTCCTCAAGATTGTTTTTATATCAAAGATGGTCAACTCTACGAAAGTCTGGTTACCCTTTCGACTCCCCAAGGGAACCGGACCTGGATGACCCAGCATTGCTTGATCGGGTGCAAATATCCTATCAGAATCATCCAGTCACGGCTGCTGACTACTCCGATGGGGACTTGAATCAACTGCTGCGGAACTATCAGCAGCAGTTGACAGATACTTCACTCCTCTTTCCTTGCTTTGGTCTAGAATGTCTACGAAATTTCCGTCAGCTGGCGGGGGGACGATTGCTATTATTATCGGGTGATAAGGGCTACAACCGAGAAGAATCTCTCTATTATCGGGGAGAACCGGTAATTAATGTTCATGGCAGTTTCTCGATGATGGTTAACTATCATGCTATTGGACAATCCGTGCAAAATAAAGGAGGTAAAGTGCTACAGGCATCCCACTACTATCATAGCCTGAGTATCTCGGCCTTTCTCTGGGGCAATCGCCATCAATAATATGTATAAATAGCCCACGCATACGAGGAGGCGATCAAGAACTTGGGACCAGATGAATTCTTCACCTTGACAGGGGCGATAGAGAAAAATTATGAAAGCTTGAGAACCGAATAAATTCTTGTCTACCTGAGATTAAGTGGCTGGGATCCGAACATCATGCTGGGCTTTTTTCCAATCTTGATGTCCCAGATGGAAACTGCATCAGAAGTATTGAAGCAGGAAATGTATGGGGCGATCGGGCAAGTGTGGGACACTTACTATCCCATTGGCGAACAGCAGGACTTAGCTTTTTACCTGGGGTTACTGCTTGGTCAAATGCAATATTATGCCCCCGCTTTGCAGTATTTCCAGCAGTCTCTGAAACTGTACGGTGCTGATTCCATGACTCTCTACAACATGGGAATGTGTTACTATCATCTTGGAGAAAGAGCCGTCGCCCTTGACTGTACCAACGAATCCTTGGAACTATTCCCAGATTTTGAACCCGCCCAAGAACTACAGCGCGAAATTATGTCAATGGAGAAGGGAGAATTGAGAAGGGAGAATTGAGAAGGGTTCGATAAGGTGGCGATCGCCCATTACCTCCACCAACCGCCCTGACTTCCAGGTAACGCAGTCCGCGAACGGCGCGAGTGCCATGGCACTCGCGTAGTGTGGCGCAGCCATGGCCGCTCGACCAGCAGCACCAGAGAATAACCAGCTGGGTTCAGCAGCCTGGCACAAGTCAGACCAGCGATACCAGCACCAATGACAAGCAGGTCAAACAGGCGATCGGCTATCTAAAATAAAAGAGAAAAGAATCTGAGGTTTCCATCGAACCCTAAAAATTCCAGTTATCGTCAAGAGGAAAGCTCCTGCTAGCTAAGGTAATACCCGCAGGAGCTGACAAACAACTATTAAATAGAGGCGTTCGCAGTGGATGAACTAAGAACAGGGCTAGAATTGGCCACAGAGGAAGAATTGCAGCAGCTGACGCAACTCCTGTTCCGCCGTCAGTTAAACCCTCTGGACTATATTTACACCCCCGACCCGATCGATGTCCAGAGTCAGGAACGTTCCGCTTGGCTAGAGGCCATAGAGAGGCGCTTTCGCTTTCTGGCCGCAGATGGACTGACGGTACTGCGGGGACGGGCCCAGCAGGTGACTTACCGTCAAGTGCTGATCCAGGTCTGTCGTTACCTGAAATTTCCCTATTCTGCAAAGCTTTCTACTATAGATTTAGAAGCAGAGGTGTTTCTCAATCTGCTGCTGCGGACTTGGAAACGACTGCCCGCGTCAGAAAAACAAACTTTGGGAGACCGGGTCCGAGGGGCGATCGCCCAAACCCAATTCGCCCAACCCCTGCCCCGATCGCTTGTGAAAAACCCGATCGGTTTACTACTCAAGGGGGGCAGTGCCATAGCTGTCAGTTCCACCCTCAAGTCCATGTTGCTGCAAAAAATTGCCCATCAATTTGCCCTGCATTTTGCTAGCTATCAAGTTGCCAAAGAAGCATTAGTCAAAGGTGGCGTAGCAGCAGCGGCTCAGTTTCAGAATTATCTGACATTGCAGGGCGCTAAGCAGGGTATGGCATTAACTACAGCCCGCTATGGGGCGACCCGGAGTATTTTAGCCTTTGTCGGACCAGCATTATGGACTTGGTTTTTTGCTGATTTGGGTTGGCGGGCGGTCTCAACTAACTACGGTCGCATTATTCCCACCATTTTGGCCCTAGCTCAAATTCGTCTCACCCGTTCTGAATGCTGGGAATTTGCTTATTAGCTTATTCCCAACAACCTCTCTCTTCGCTGTCAGCCCGCCGGAGGTTTTAACCCCCGGCGCTCAAGTCGGTTAAAACCGACTAATAATTTAATCTTTATAAATTTTATTTTTTTAGACGAAATAGTATGAATTTCCAAATACCTAATCGAAAATCCTTGGTTTCTTGGCAACTGCATCTGGGGTTAATTCTCTTGCCTCTGAGTCCATTTTTGGCTGCTTTCGGCTTCCTGTGGATGATGGTGAATGTCTGGCGGCAAGAGTTCCATACTATTATCCGCCGCCCTGTCAACCAGGGATTTGCGATTTTGGCAGCTTTACTGCTTGTTAATGCTTGCTTTGCCCAAAACCGGGGCGATGGGTTTTTGGGATTATTTAATTTCTTGCCTTTATTCGTGCTATTTGCTGCTGTCAGCGCTTTGATTAAAACACCTGCCCAGTTGCTGCGGATATCTTGGGCGATCGGGCTTTCTGCTGTCCCCGTAATAATTATCGGTTTGGGGCAGCTATTTTGGGGCTGGACCGGACCGATCGAATTATGGATGATAATCGACTTTCCTCTGGAACTTACCGGGACACCTCCGGGGAGAATGGCCTCGGTTTTTGCCTATGCTAATGTCCTAGGTAGCTATCTAGTCATTACCTTTATTCTAACACTGAAATTGTGGATCGAACAAGTCCAGAAAAAAAGTTTTCCTAATTTATTTTTATCCCTGCTAGTTATAGGGAATGCCCTGGCCCTGATTTTAACTCATTCCCGCAATGGTTGGGCGATCGCCTTTTTAAGTTGTCTTGCCTTTGCGGTATATCTGGGTTGGCGTTGGTTGGTAACAGGGGTAACAGCAGCAGCGGGGACCGTACTTTGGGCAGCATTTGGTTTAAACCCCTTGCGGCAATGGTTGCGCTTATTCGTGCCCGCATACTTCTGGAAGCGACTCACCGACGAGTTACATCCCGATCGCCTGATCGCCCAGTTACGTTCTACCCAATGGCAATTTGCCTGGGACTTAACTTTACAGCGTCCTGGGACGGGTTGGGGGTTAAGAAATTTTACTAGCATATATGAAGCGCAGATGGATTACTGGGTAGGTCATCCCCACAACTTAATTTTGATGTTAATGGCAGAAACAGGAATTCTGGCAACGCTGTTGTTTTGTGGGTTAGTGGGTTGGGTGTTGGGGAAAGCGGTTTTGCTGCTGGGTGAGGTGAAGAATGAGGAGAGATTAATATTTTTCAGCTATATCCTCGCCTTCGGGGGCTGTAGCTTATTTCACTTGCTGGACGTGACCTTGTTTGATGCCAGGATTAATATCTTGGGATGGTTGCTGTTAGGGTCCATTGCCGGTATAGTGGATAATTATAGGGGGGATCGCATGTCAAAGGGGATGAGGATGATAGAATGAAAATAGTCGTTACAAGAGAAAAGTTATCTCGTTTCCTGCCGGATTCAGGGAACGTCCATCGCGAGGATCTGCCTCCTGTCAAGGCGCGAGTCTCCCGCCTATGTTGCCCACCTGACGGTAGCGGGAATGTATAAGGGTTTAATTTGCGCAAGTCATGGAAAATTTACTTGAGCAATTAGCTATAATATAATTACAATAGTCGTCAAGAATAAATAGGAGGTAAAGTCTGCCGAGTCAAGGAATAGGTGGAAATGGGACTGCATCAGAGTTTGGCGATTTAACTGGACTGAGTCGCCAAGAAGTAGATGAGTTTTTACGCGGACTTGGTGCAGAAATGAGGACTACAAGAAGTGGTTATGTTGAATACCGATTTGCTGACGGGTCGCTAGTACATATTCGTCCTGACAGTGAAGTGGTACGCACGCCAGCGCCGAGGTATAATGCAGAAGGAAGAAGAATCAACAGGGGTTTGCGCCTTGATAAGGATGGCGGTTTGCTACAAACGCGCGATCCAGAAGGTAATTTAATCCCAGGTACGCATCAGACAGGAGAAAGGTTAAGTGACTAATTGGACAGAAGACTACCATTTGCTAGGTTTAGGAGGGTTAACCTCGTTAATTACAAATGTTAAAATTTCCATGTGGGGAAATAAAATATTGTTTGAATGCGTGTACGATCCAGAAAATAGATCGCCTTACATGATAGTTTTTCAAGATTGTCGAGAAATAACTTGGGAAGTATACGTTCCCGAAGAAGTAGGCGAAGCAGAAGCAGATTTGATTGGCATTCATCTGGGAGAGGACGCGCACAGAAAGCCAGCAGTGATTACTACAGATATTTTTGAAGTTTCGATTATGTATGGCAGTTTTCATGTTGAGAAGGATCGTGAGATGGGCGAAAGGAAACAAAAGAAAACTGTAGGAGTGCAGGAAGAATTGCGAGGAGTGCGAAGAGAAGACAATTTTGCGATCGTGGAAGGAGGAGTAAGATGATAGCATCAAGGTAAATTACTCAAAAGGCGATCGACTTAGAAGAAGTTGCTGAAAATCATTCAGCGCCGACTACTGCTTGACACGGTATCTAGACGAGGATATTGTGTTAAGCAACAGTCAAGTCACGGTCAAAGTAAGGGTATGGAACAAGAAAATATCAAACACGATCGCCTCTTCAAGGAACTGCTCAAGACTTTCTTCGTGGAATTCTTAGAGTTATTTTTTCCCGAACTTCTCGCAGAGATCGACCCAAGCTATCTGGAGTTCTTAGAACAAGAGATATTCACTGAACTCAAATCAGGAGAGAAATATAACGCGGATATCGTGGTCAAAACCAGATTTAAGAGTGGTCAAGAAACCTTCTTATTGATTCATGTGGAAAATCAGGCACAGTATGAAACAAAGTTTGAGCAGCGGATGTTTCGGTACTTTGCCTTAAGTTCACACAATCATGGTTTGCCAGTGTATCCCATAGCAGTGCTGTCCTTTGACTCTCCGGAACAACCCAATAGTTATGAAGTTATCATTGCTAACAAAGTCATCTTGCAGTTCAACTACGAGCTGATTCAGCTAAATCGCCTGAATTGGCGAGATTTTGTGCGTCAGGAAAATCCAGTGGCCACGGCATTGATGGCGAAAATAAGGATTGACAAAAAGGACCGCTGGCGGGTAAAATTAGAGTGTCTGCGCTTGCTAGCAAGTTGGAAATTATATCCCGCAAAAACAAGATTTATTTCGGGGTTTATCGACACCTATCTGCAATTGAATTCAGAGGAGGAAACCCAGTTCCAAGAAGAGATTGGTATACTGGCATCAGAAGAACAGGAGGGAATCATGGAAATAGTCACCAGTTGGAAACTCGAAGGTATAGAAGAAGGAGAGTTAAAGATTATTCTGCGCCTACTCACGCGGCGTATTGGTGAAATTGCGGCGGAGTTACAGTCCCAGATTCGCCAGTTGTCACTCATCCAGTTAGAGGATTTAGCAGAGGCGTTGCTGGATTTTGAGGCCCAGACAGATTTAGTGGCTTGGTTGCAGCGTGTTTCTGCTGAAGAATAATCTTACCAGATTCTGTTGCTTGACATCGTCTTATGACTAAAATATTGTGTTAAGCAACAGTCAAGTCACAGCCAAAGCAAGAATATGGAAAAAGAAGCTATCAAACACGATCGTCTCTTCAAGGAACTGCTCAAGACTTTCTTCGAGGAGTTCTTAGAGTTATTTTTTCCTGAATTCCTCGCAGAGATCGACCTAAGCTATCTGGAGTTCTTAGAACAAGAGATATTCACCGAACTCAAATCGGGAGAGAAATATAACGCGGATATCGTGGTCAAAACCAGATTTAAGAGTGGTCAAGAAACCTTCTTATTGATTCATGTGGAAAATCAGGCACAGTATGAAACAAAGTTTGAGCAGCGGATGTTTCGGTACTTTGCCTTAAGTTCACACAATCATGGTTTGCCAGTGTACCCCATAGCATTGCTGTCCTTTGACTCTCCACGTACTCTGCAACCCAACCATTACGAAGTGGTCATTGCTAATAAAATTATCTTGCAGTTTGACTACGAGCTGATTCAGCTAAATCGCCTGAATTGGCGAGATTTCATGCGCCATAAAAATCCAGTGGACACGGCATTGATGGCAAAAATGAAAATTGACAAAGATGAACGCTGGCGAGTAAAATTTGAATGCTTGCGCTTGCTGGCAACTTTGAAGTTATATCCCGCAAAAACAAGATTTATTTCGGGATTTGTCGATACCTATCTGAAATTGAATACGGATGAGGAAAGCAAGTTCAAAGAAGAGATTGGTATACTGGAATCAGAAGAAGAACAGGAGGAAATCATGGAAATAGTCACCAGTTGGATGGTCGAAGGAGAATTGAATATTATTCTGCGCCTACTCACGTATTGGTGAAATTGCGGCGGAGTTACAGTCCCAAATTCGCCAGTTGTCAGTCACTCAGTTAGAGGATTTGGCAGAGGCGCTGCTGGATTTTGAGGCCCAGACAGATTTAGTGGCTTGGTTGCAGCGTGTTTCTGCTGAAGAATAAATCACCCAGATTCTGTTGCTTGACACCATCTTATGACTAGCATGGGTGTCAAGCGACAGTCAAGTCAGATTATTGGTAGGGAAGGAAATAAGCTGTTATGAAAAGAGGTGTAAGATGGTGACAGCAATCGAACTAATGGCAGATTATGGATGCTACCCACTGTGGGGGAAATATCCTGAAAATATTGGTAACATAGACCCGAATACGTTACCCTTGAGTCAGTAAACAATTAATCGTCTGGAAAAGTGGGCAGATGCCTATGATGCCAAGTTGAACTAGGAAGATCCTGCATCATCGGGTTTCCCTAGTGCAGAAGCAAAGAAGGCTTTTGAGAAAGAGGCGATCGGTTTGCGGCATCAGTTACGCAAAGAATTGGCACCAGAATATGAAGTTTTCTATTTCAGCGATCGACTGCGCCAACATTTAACCCATCCTAGGGAACTGGAACTGTTACAATTAATTGCCAAGTGATGCTCCGTTGCAGAAACCTCTCCCAAAGCAACAGGCGATCGCGCTTGTGATGGGTTTCGCTATGCGATCGCCCTTGTTGTTGGTGCGATCGCCCAACCGATCGCCCCCAGACAACCGCAGCGCGTTCTCAATCTTGTGTTAGCTAATCTTTCTCTCCTTTCTCCTTGATAATTATATTATCAAAATACACGGCAACTGCATTTCCTTTGCCTCGTTCTGACTCAACTGCAACTTTTCCCGAGTTGAATGATTTATATATAAAACTTCCCACCATTTCATTATTAATAAACCCCATAATCATATTACCTTTACAAACAATTCTTAAACGATTAGGATTATTCTTATTATTGCCTCGCTTAATGAGATTACTTTTCTTCCAACCTATTTGATTGTCCCATTTTTCTTGTGACTGTTTACCCATCACAAAATAACCATTTCCGTTAATTTGTAAATAATAAAAGTTTTTATCTTTGGTTTCGCTAGCTCTGACAATTATACCAAACGCAACATCATTAGGACCATTGACTTTAATCACATCTGCTGAAAAATCAACATCTGTAAAACTCTGTCTCGTCCAGATAGACCAGCCGGAATAATTAATTTTTGGTTGTAGTTGAAATAAGCCGCCATCTTTCATTACCGCGCCCTGAGTAAGCAACCAGTCATTCTTATTAGGAGAAGTAAAGTTTTCATTAAGGACTGTTTTATTAAAAGCGCTCGTATCAAATTGAGATTGCCAGTTCCAATACCCGGCTAATCCTATCATAAATACCGCACCAGTTGCAAGCATTCCCGGTTGGCGGTAAACCCAAGTAAGTACCTGTGCTAAAGGTCGGAGAGTTAAATTATAAGAAAGTTTGGCTATTCGAGTTATAGTTGATTTACGGGGTGGTGAGGAACTAAATGGTGATGAAACTGGCGCTGGAGTTGATTTACGCAATCGTGAGGAACTAGATGGCGATGAGACTGACGCTGGAGTTGATTTACGGGGTGGCGAGGAACTAGATGGTGATGAGACTGGTGCTGGAGTAGTAAAATTTTTACTGATAGTGTCTGGAGTCTCAAGTTTAGTTTTCTTCTCACCTAACAACATGAAGTCGATGCTACCACAAATATCACATTCGGCAGGTCTGTCTGCCGAAATCGTTTCATGACTACATTCTTGACACTTATATACACCCATGACTCAAACTATAGCGCCGGTCAAGAAACCGGGTTTCTCTGGTAAAAACATTGATATCTCGTTGATAGCGATGCCAGAAACCCGGCTTCTAGCTTCTACTTGACCGATGTACTAGCCGCGATTGAGATTTTTGCCGATCCTAAGTCTTCCTGAACTTTCCGTTTTCTTAAACTCTATTGGTGGTGATGGCTCTTCTATCTCTGTCTTCGGCAGAGTTCCGGAACGGTAAAGATGTTTGAGACTTTGCTGCACATCATTAATCGATAATCGCTTACTATGGTCTAGAACAAGCATTTTTTCAATCAGTTGACTTATTGTTGTATCCATTGATTCAGGCTCAGTTTTGCTCTTAGCAGTTTTCTTAAAGTTAGAGCTGAATCTTAGTCGAGAAGAAATTCCAGTACCTTCAGACCCTACTTTACCACTAGATGCTGCTATTGGTATTGTAAGTCTGTCTCCCTTCAGTAAAGCTTCGTAAGCATAATGAGCATCAGACGGCAAAGTAGGAAATTTTCCTGTCCAGTATTGGCAAAAGATTAAACCGAGTGAAAATATATCAGACTTTTTGGTTGGCGGCGGTGTTTCCCCTGATGTAGCGATATGCTGACCAAACTCTGGAGAATAGTAGGCTGGATCGCCAACCAGATCGTCAGGAGCAATTGATTCACCTTCAAGCAGACTACTGTCAAAATCGATGACTTTGGCAATAAGTTTGCCTTCCCACTCTTGAATTAAATAAATTAATGCCAGAGAATACTGTTCTTTATATTCTTCATTCCCTGGTCTTACGACTTGCTCACAATACCCAATAGCATTTTCATATTGTCCTTCCTCATAGTAAAATTGACCAAGCCTAAAGTTTGCTCTTATATGATCTGGTTCTAATTTTAAAACTTGTTGACATAACTTAACAGTTTCTTGAATGTATCCTCTTCTTTCCATTTCTTCAGCCTGCTTGATAAGCTCGTGAATTTGCTTACCCTTATCAGCATCATCTTCCTCTCTTAAATTTCCTTTTTCTGAAACCATATTACGCCACTTATTACCAAATCTATTAAATAGATTTTTACCGTCACCACCGCCAGTAACTGATGAATCTCTGTCAAGCTTTTTTTCGGAGTCTTCCGCCGGTTCTTCACTATCAGGAGTTTCAAGCATCGCTTCATAATCAGAACGATAACTGTCCCAGAGTCCCATTAAATCCTCATGGCTGTCAGTTGGCGAATTATAAGAGTTTCTCAAATTAGCTAACCGAGTTTGATAATTTGATTTTAGCTCGTCAAATTCAGTATAACCAACTGGGTACAAGACGAGCGATACATCATCTTGCCTAATCTTTTCATACTCTTTGATTAACAACTCTTTCCATTCCGATGCTGTCTTTGACTCTGTCAGTGTCTCTAGCAACAGTTTCTCAAAATCCCAAGGTGCGGGAATATATTGGAAACAACCATCAGTACAAGCTAAGATGCACCCGCTTTCCTGAAATTTTTCTGACTTCCAATGAATTTGCCATTTCTCAGGCATATCAGCAGTTATATACTGAGACATTGGCGGGTCTTCGCGGATCATCTGAAAGGCATCTTTGCTGCTTTCTAGATCGTCTTTGGTTAGCTGTTGTAGACCTTTGGTTGGACTCAAAAAATAAATGCGAGAATCCCCCATCCAAGCTAGATTAACCTCAAACTATTCGTTGGGTTCCTTTTGCTTGGGCATGTTCGCGATCGCTATAGTCGTACATAACCTCTTGCTAGCTAGTGAACCCCTGATCTTGGAGATTCCCATCTTCCGATCTGCTTGAGTTTTTAGGTCTGTACATATCTTCTGCTGAAGCTGATCTGCTACATCTTTCGTCAGTCTGCCTTTTTGATGCTGTAAAAGGTTCTTGCTCAACTCAGCAGCTTTTCTAGATGCAATTCTTCCGCCTGTTTCCCCATCATAGCCTGCGGATCTGCCCCCCAAACCGTCAAATACACCTATGACTACTGTCTGAGGATAATCTGAATCAGCTAGGTAATCATCCTCACCTTTACCACTTGTGCTTGGTCGGGGTCGAGCTGGGAATCACTCCCCAACCCTCCAAGAGCGGAACCGGGCTTGCGACTTTCACCGCACCCGGCTACTGGGCAGTAGGGCCTTGTCATTGGTAGGATTACTGGGGATTACTCCCGTTGTCCCTCATCTCATGTAATTTCTCCCCTTTCCTGGTTGGTAAGTGGCGCTGCCGGATAACCTTTAGTATTACCAATTTATCTGAGTCCGTTTCACCAGTTATCCCACCTTCGCATGCTAGGTATTGGGGCGTATTAGGGTTACTTTAGCCCGAGATTTCCTACTGTCACCGACCCCTGTTTGCTTATCCCAGGCATTAATTAGGGCTTTTGCTTCTTGGGCCATCCCTCCCACCGTAGCTTGCGCTTCACATCTGACTGGTCTCGGTAGACAGCACACGATGGGTTACTTCGTTCCCTAGTATCATTTCACGATGCTTTTAGGTTCCTACTATACCCCGGGAGTTCTTTGAGTACGTTATTAGCCAGATAGAAGAGCTAATACTAACTACCATTTCCCTTTTTTTGGGCAAGCGCATAAGCCTTATTCCGCTGGTTCTAGTTAACGAGGTTTACATAGGTTCGCTTGTTCTAACCATTAGCATCTTTCCTAGCGGCGTCACCGGCTTAGGCTGCCAGTTATCCTACATTTAAGTCCTCGGGAGGCACCACGGCGATGTCGCTCCGTAGCACCTCCGACCGGTAGTACCCTCGACCCCCGTACCTGGGGAGGGGGAATTGAACCCCCATGATTACCAGAGTTCCTAATTTCTTAGGCTAGCGTTCCGTGTTTGACTACGTTAGACTAGAACAAATCGCACTCTATCTTTATAGTTAAAGGAAATTCATTCATTGACTTAAGGAGTGTAATTTTAAGTACCGGTAGCCGATTACTTTACCTAGTCAATTATATGACTTATTGAACCAGTGTCATATTATGACCAGTAGTCATCGGCATCTCAAACTATCCACATTCAGCCTTTACTGTGAGCATTTTGCTACCAGATAAGGAATTAGATGCTATTAGCTATAACATTCAAAATTTCTTCCATCTCTAATTCTTGTAGTCCATCACCGCCTTTGGATATATAATGTATAGTGTTTTCCCAGCTATTCCCGATTACTGTCCAAGGGGAGGCATCCGGTGCAAACAGAAGCAGACGCTTTGAACTATCTGGCATTTCAGACCATTGATCTGTCAGCTCATCCAGTGTCTTGGCAATATCGTTCGGATAATGGCTCGGCTTTGGACCTTTATCTAAGCTATGGGCACTGGCATCAGTATAAATGACTATAACTTGACGCTGTTTTGAAAACTTTTGCCCTGTTTCCCAATTCGAGTTTATGGCTAGTGCTAAAGCCTCTAAACCATTTTCTGGTTCATCTCCTCCGCCATCTGCCTCTATATCAGACACAAAGTTAGCGTAGTTAGGAGATTGCGATCTGAGATCGAAAAATTCCGAACAGACCATTGCCTTGTCTGGCTCGTCAGCATAGTAATCCCGGAATACGATCACTTTGACTCGTATCTGATCGACTTTTTTCTTTTTTTCCTCCATTTTAACTTCTAGCTTACTATAGAAGTTTAGCGCCTCTGACTTGACTTGGTCTATTATAGGATGCATTGAACCTGTAGCATCAATGCACATCACCAAATCAACAGTATATTTTATACCTTGACCTGCTACCATAAACAGTCACCTCCTGTCAATATACACTTTTGCTCATTAGCTGCCCTAGCTTGATACGGTGATATATGTATCAGCAAAGAGCGCTCCTGTCCGCAAATTTTTCTCTCTGTCGTATATTAACAACTCCCAATCTTGGGAAAAGTTATATAAAAGTCATAAAAAGTCATATAAAAGTCATAATCTCGTTCTTTGCGCTAAAATGCATATCGAGGCAGAGGTGCCAGACCCCAAGGGTGCCGGTTATAACCTAGGCCCACATCGACACTCTACTAATGATGTACTCTGACACATGACCGCTGACGAGGCCCTGGCGTTTGTGGAAACCCTGCTCGACTACCAGCCCTTAAACCGAGTCGAAGAAATCATATTTCGGGAATGCTGGGAAGGGCGGCGGTCCTATGGGGAAATTGCCAAAAGCACCAGCTATCAACCTGACTATCTCAAGCAGACCGGTTACAAACTCTGGGATCTACTCTCAGATGCCTTTGGGGAAAAGGTCACAAAAAAGAATCTCCAGTCAGTCGTGAAGCGATACCTACGGCGAAATCAACTGACTTTACATCGAAATCAGGTGATTGCTGGCAACCTCAACTGCGCAACCCTCCATGAAGCAAACCTAAGTGGAGCCACACTATTCGCTAAGGTAGATGAAGCAGACTTGCATCAATCTAATTCACAGGGGGCAATAATACCAGATGATAACGCTCGATCGGGTGCAGAGAGCAGAGATGATGCAGAGGAAAATAACCAAGAAGTTCAGTTTCATTCAGAAGAACGAGTCTATGAATGGAATGGTTTGCAGTTGAGAACGGATGCAGAAGTGAAAATTGCCCAAGCACTCGATCGCGCCTCAGTTGTCTTCTCCCCCAACCCGCAACTGCGACTGACAACCCGCGAAGGCCGACTAAATCAACAACCCAACTTTGCCATCTTCCACCAAGGCAAATTAGGCATTCTGCTGATCGATCCTGTCGAACAGCATCCAGAACAGAGTCACGAATACGAAACCTCGCAGTCCCTCCCGATAGTTCAGCGTTACCATGCTAACAGATGCCGGGAAGAACCCGATCGGGTAGTACAGGAATTTTTAGCTATCTTGACTCAAGCATAGAGAATCAAGTCCCAGTGAGAGAGTGCTTCAATGCTTTTAATTACCAGCGCTATAAATCTGTTCTGCGGTCAAATTCAGTTCGGAAAATACTGGAGATTCAATGAGGTTATCCTCCCGAAATTGACTGAATTCGTACTCGCCGTCCACAAGTGTATATACAGAAATAGTTGGTTGCTTGGGGTTGCCAATAAACCGCCTGCCACCTAAAGCACGATAATCAACTATCCAGTATTCAGGGATACCCATTTCTTCATAATCTGTGGCTTTAAGAAAGTAGTCATCGATGTGGTACGAATAGTGCTCCCAGGAGAGATCAAAGCGCCAATTGGTGCTCACTACTTCTACAATTAGACGGACAGACTCTCCCATTGTAATAGTTGATTCAGCCTCCCAGCGCGGTTCCTTGCTGACAGCCGGGCGATCGAGTACAATTACATCTGGTTCATAGCCTGATTCATATCGAAAAGGTTTAACGACACATTCTTTGGGAATAAAGCAGTTGCAGCCTTGATTGTCAATTGCAACATTTAGCTTCTTGATTATAAATCCCGCAATTTCTGAATGTTTACCCCTCGGTTTCGGCATCTCAACAATAACTCCGTTGTGTAGTTCGTAGCGGTGTTCTGAATTTTCTGGGTACCAGGCTATGAATTCGTCAAAAGTTATAGGTTTGTGTTTCGATTGTGTCATGGTACTCTATTCTGTGAGAGAGACTGTGCGAGAGGATTGTGGTTGGGATGAGGCAAAATACGTATTTACTATTGTAGCAGATTTGCTCTTGAGATCCAGGTGCATCTCACTTAAATTAATGTGCGATCGCCCCTTAACCCCGCAGTCCATCGAGGTCCTCGACCATTACCATGGTAACAGATGCCGGGAAGAACCCGATCAGGTAGTGGAGGAATTTTTAGCTATTTTGACTCAAGCATAGAGAATCAAGTCCCAGTGCCAGTAAAGTGCTAAGAAACCAGGTTTTTCCCAAAAAACTGGTTTATGGCATACTGGTGAATGATGATAATAACTCTGGTAGTTTTTCTTCTGCTGACGCGATCGCTCTTGTCTTATTGAATCATACCTTTGTTTATCTCTGTTTACATTCTAGCACAAACAGGTACCCATTTTATAACATTATCGCGCGATGATGCTTGGACAACAATTAGGCGATTTCTGGAAAATAAGATACCGATGCCTGAGAATGAAGTATGCTCTCGTCTAATTGGGTCTCCTGTACTTATGGTGATAAGTTTTTCTTATCAGAGAAGCAAGCTAATAAACGTAAACGGAAGTTCTCAAAGTTTGTAAATCCGTGTCGCTTAATCAGCTTAAGAATATTGTTAATTCCTTCCATTACTCCACTTGTTGTATGACTAATAAAATAATTACAAATTTTCGTGATTTTTGATAAAAAAACTTAGCATACCATTTTTTTAATTGACCTTTAGCTGATTTCAATGTTTTACTGGTTTCATAGATAGCACGAAGTTTTTCTTTTAGCTGATTAGCAATAGCGCTCGCGCTATTGCTAAAATTACTTCTAGTTTTTCTTGGGCTTCAAGATCTGCACCGTTGCTTAACAATAAATATTTACTGCCTCTTTCTGTCACCCCGAGCTTGCAATTTGTTTAATTCACGATTGACATGTTGCATAACATGAAATCGAGCGTAAACTATTTGTGCAGA
The DNA here is from genome assembly GCA_963921275.4 of uncultured Hormoscilla sp. GTDB lineage: Bacteria > Cyanobacteriota > Cyanobacteriia > Cyanobacteriales > Desertifilaceae > Hormoscilla. Next base: position 3,186,896 of record OZ001293.3, read on the forward strand.
AGATTTTTTCGACAACTAAAGGATAACCTCCCCATATATCTATGCTGATCTCTACAACTCCTTCGCGGATCTCTAAGTCAAGCAAGGGTTTCAATTATTTCCCATAAGTTTATGAGAATTGATTACTTCTAATAAATCTCCTGTATCTAGATCGCTAATGACTGTTACAAAATCGCGTCGCGTAAACTAATCTCATCAAGACTCAAAGATTTTGGCTGACCCCATTTTTTTTTACTGCTTGGCGCGCTCAATAAATCAAATATACTTTGAACCTGAGTTTCAGTTAATTTTTCTTCCCGACTAACTTGAAGAACTGTAGTTACTTTAACAGGTTCATATATACTCTTGATCTCCACTGGTTTGACGGCCAATCAATAAAGTCTAATTGCTCGTCAACATAATGTTGACAAGAAGAACAATCTCATTGTCGATGAGGGATTTTTAACTATACGGCTCGCCCCTGACAAATTATCAATTAAACTTTGACGTTCTTGATGCAGTTTTGTTGTAGTTTCTCCACATTGTATTTTTTCATTAAGCTAGGGAATTTGAAAATAGCTGATATCATCAATGAGAGAGCAACTTTCAACAGTTGCATGATCGTAAATTCAATAATTTATCGAGATTAAAATCCATTTCTTCACTACTCAAAATGTAACACCGTATACATTTTACACCAAAAACCCAGGAGAACCGTCTAATTTGAGGAGTCAATGCTATGAATCCTGCTATGACTTTCCCTACTGCTCTCGATAAGTCCCACATTGAAGACCTGCGACTGGCCGCTTCTCGTGCGATTCGTTCGTAAATGACCCGCAACAGGTCATGAGCGACCGGTTACATCAACCGGGAACTTTGATGTTCATGGGGGTTAAATTCCTCCCGCCCAGATGCAGGGTTGACACCGGTCGGAGGTGCTGCGGAGCGATATCACCGTGGTGCTGAGCGAGGACTCAAATGTAGGATAGCTGGTAGCCTAAATCGGTGACTCCGCTAGGAAAGATATCCAAGGTTAGAACAAGCGAACGTATAAAAACCTCGTTAACCAAAACCAGCGGAATAAGGCTATATACGCTGGCCCCAAAAGGGGAAGCAGTCAGGGCTAGCTTTGGGCAGTGGCTAGTCATGTATCCGAAAGACTGTCGGGGAATAGTACGGACCTAAAGATATCGTGAAATGACATCAAGGAACGAAGTAACCTCTCGTGTGCTGTCTGGTCTCGACCGGCTAGACAAGTTAGATATTAAGCGCAAGCCACGGGAGGAGGGATGTCCCAAAAAGCAAATGCCCAGGGTAATGCCTGGGATAACGCCCGGAGCAATCCCGGTGATGTCCACAAGGACGCTGACGTGGGACGGATATACCAGGATGCTGTTCAGATTAGTAACTCCACATATATTATGAGCCCGATTTGGACCCCTCGGGGACTGATGGAGGTATGAGTGAAGGTGTAGGTGAAACAGGGTGACTGCCGTCGGACGGCGATATAAACTAGGCGAGAGACCACAGGTTCCTTGACAACCGCTCGCTGACCTGCACATAGAAGGAGCCAACAAGTAGACAGTAAGGGCCTACGGTGGGTAACCCCTATAAAGCCTATCCATGACAAGGACCTGGTAACCAGTAGCCGTGTGCGGTGAAAGTCGCAAGCACGGTTTCGCTCTTGGAGGGTTGGGGAGCGATTCCCAGCTCGACCCCGACCAACTGACCGGCGCAAAGCGGAGATCATTTCTTGCTGAGATGACGTTGAAGTATTGCCATGGTAGCGCTCGTCTAGCAGAAACCTACTTTGGTTGGAACCGCAACAGGGTGGAGGTGGAATTGGCACCAGATAGGACAGGGCTCCTCTGTCAGGGAGATCAATCAGGGTTTGGCGGAAATAAGCGTATTCGAGAGCGTCACCCCGAACTGAAGCCCTGCGACAATTAGCCGAAGCTCATGTGCCGTGACCCTAGCTTTACCACCGCGATCGCCTACAGCCGTTTGACCGCAGCCTCAGCCCTGGGGCAACTGAAGGCCCAAGGCTTTCGGGACGACCAACTGCCAGCGGGAAGCACGATGGCGGTCATCCTCAACCGGATGGGCTATCGTCTGCGCAAAGTGGTCAAAGCCAAACCAAAAAAAAACTCCCTGAAACAGACTCGATTTTTGAGAACCTCCAAGCCAAAGACCGTCAAGCCCAAGTCAAGGATGCAAAACGCTTGAGCCTCGATTGCAAGGCTACCGTTAGTTTGGGCGAGTACTCTCGGGGTGGCAAAACTCGAGGAGATCATCAGGCCAATGACCATGACATGGGTGTCAAAGAAAAATACATTCCTTGTGGGATTGTAGATGAAGATAGCGGAGAGTTGTTTATTGAGTTTGGCAGTTCCTACAAAACCAGCGACTTCATTGTCGATACCTTAGAATCCTGGTGGGACCGCTTATCAGGACAAGCGCAACGGGATATTCCCTTTGTGCAAATCAAAGTTGATAATGGGTCGGAAAGTAGTGGGGTACGCACTCAGTTTCTCAAACGCATGATACAGTGGGTCGATCGCATTGGTAAGCCCATGCAACTGCTCTACTTTCCGCCATACCATAGCTTCTACAATCCCATTGAGCCTTGTTGGGGCATATTGAAACAACATCTTCATTGGCGCTAAACTCACCGATGTTCAGACCATGCTTGCTTGGGCGCAGAGTATGACGTGGAAAGGGCAGCGTCCAGTCTAGAAACTGAATCGCTCGGTTTATCAAAAGGGAATTTCTTTGAGCAAGAAAGAAATGCGCTCCTATTGAGAGGCGATTAGAGCGCAATCCGATGTTGCCTAAGTGGGATATCCTGATTCGTCCGGCTTAGCTGGTACCTGATTTTCTTGAAATCGCCTTATATCTTTCTTATATCTGTAGCATCAAAAAAGGATTTAATAACAGGCAGCAACTGTGTTATAATTAGCAGAGGGCAGGAACTGCCGCCAGAAAGTCATAGGTGTCCCAGGTCGCTCAGACCAGTTAAAATATCGGCAAACATCGCCAAACCAGGTACCATAGAGCAGACGTGACTAGCAACAGGGCAACCAACTCCAATCGCCAAATGCCAGCAGTTGACAAGCTAGCGAACAGCTATTACGCCTTACTAGGGGTCCACCCTTCGGCGTCGGTAGTAGAGATCCGACGCGCCTATCGGGAACTGTCGAAACGCTACCATCCCGATACCACAGACCTGGCACCAAAAATTGCCACGGAAAAATTCCACCAACTCAACCAAGCTTACGCTACCTTAAGTAATCCAGAACAACGTCGAGTCTACGACCACTTCATTGGCTACTCGCGCGTATACGTAGTTCAGCCATCCCCTGCTTATCGTCGGACTGACAATGGGCAACAGAAGATGTCATCCTCGGCCTATTTAGATCCAACCGATCACCCCCTGTCCGCCGGGGAAATCTTTGCCCTGTTCATTCTGGCCCTGAGTTTTATCGTCTGTCTGATGTTAGCGATCGCAGTGGCCTTCACCCGGCCAGAGGACGCCTTTGCACCCATCGAACTGCCCAGCAGCATTCTAATTAACTCTATTGTTTAATAAATTATGGCTCTCCCGACCTCTGATACCCCCCTGTACAACCATCCTCTCCCAGAAATTGAGCGCTGGCTCACCAACCAGGGATGCCAGCAAGACCGAGAACAACTCCACTGCTGGTACATCCAGCGAGCCAACTGGCAAGCAGAAATCAGCCTCGATATAGAACAGTTGACTGTCCGTTATATCAAAGCCAGTGAGGGAGGACGCGGCGACATTCAACGCGCCTTCAAATATTCCCTTAGTCGTAAAGATATTGAAGATGCTGTCTTCGCAGGACCTTAATGACTTGTCAGTAGTCAGTGGTTAGTGGCCAGTGGTTAGTTGTCAGTGGTTAGTTGTCAGCGGTCAGTGATCGGTGGTCATTAATCAGCGATCGACTAATACCATTTTGGAAAAACAATGCTAGGATTACTTGAACATTATATTATTAGTCGGTTTTAACCGACATAAAGCCGAGTTCCCTGGCTCCCGCCTGGGAACGCGAGGGTTTTAACCCTCCGTGTCTCGTGGGTAGTGCGAGTACGATGTCCCCGGGTAGTGCGGTTACGATGTCTCGGGAGTAGTGCGATTAGGTGATTTCTGGAAAATAAGATACCGATGCCTGAGAATGAAGTATGCTCTCGTCTAATTTGAGGGGTACGCACTCAGTTTCTCAAACGCATGATACAGTGGGTCGATCGCATTGGTAAGCCCATGCAACTGCTCTACTTTCCGCCATACCATAGCTTCTACAATCCCATTGAGCCTTGTTGGGGCATATTGAAACAATATCTTCATTGGCGCTAAACTCACCGATGTTCAGACCATGCTGGCTTGGGCGCAGAGTATGACTTGGAAAGGGCAGCGTCCAGTCTAGAAACTGAATCGCTCGGTTTATCAAAAGGGAATCTCTTTGAGCAAGAAAGAAATGCGCTCCTATTGAGAGGCGATTAGAGCGCAATCCGATGTTGCCTAAGTGGGATATCCTGATTCGTCCGGCTTAGCTGGTACCTGATTTTCTGGAAATCGCCTTATGGGTGTGGTCTTGCACCAGTTGGAAAAAAAAGGCCATATCTCTGACTATTTTACCAGTTGAGAGAGCATAAATTGCTCTACTAATTCAACTACTTTCGAGCGCGCATATATTACATAGTAGCGCACGTAATTCAAATTCTCCGTATTATCTGTAAATTTTGTATTATAAATCCCGACTTTACCCTTTTATACTACATTGGAGTACACAATTCAATTTTTTGTATGATTTGTATTTTTATAATACAAATCCGGGTGATCGCCTGGCTTCCATATTACATAGTAGCGCACGTAATTCAAATTCTCCGTATTATCTGTAAATTTTGTATTATAAATCCCGACTTTCTCCTTTAGTTTTATACTACATAGTAGCTCGCGTAATCCACATGCTTTGTATTACTTGCGATTTTTCTAATACAAGACGCTCGCCTGGCTTCCGTATTACATCGTAGCGCAGGTAAGGGTGTGGTCAAAACCCGTTGGTAAGGGAACTACAAAAAATAAATTCTCCAATTTAAGGAGTCTTTTTTTACTCCTCCTACTCCCTACTCCCTACTACTCCCCACTCCCCCACTCCCTGCTCAAAGATTGGTGATTTTTTTATTTGGAAGTCCCTAAGGGATCCCCCCCAGCCCCCGGATCCCCCCTAACCCCCCTTAGCGACTTTTTCTGCTAACTTCTGAAACGCTTACCCCGTCTAGCATAGGAGCATTTCAGGGTAGGGGTCGGAGGGTCACTTCTGTGGGTTATGGAGGTAGAGGAAGAAAGAGAGTGCTGTAACAGCCAATGTCTAAAAATTAAGTAAAAATACGCTTGTGTTTTTTTGTATGATATAATTAATAATCGTAGCATTTCACAATTATGGGAGGAGGATAAATTATGTTAGATTGGGCAGCAATCTTCTCAAATTGCTCCTTGCGCTCTGGGTGGTCTCCAGTGGCCTTGGTCTTGAATGCCTTACGGCGACGAAAATTATGCTGTTTCAACAATTTATCTACCACGGTCACACTCACGTTAATCTCTTCTTCTTGGGCGAGTAAGTCGGCAATTTGCTGACGAGTCAGATGCGTCCATTTGAGCGATTCATCCATTGGCGAACCCGCTGTATGAGCCTCAACAACTCGAAGGAATGCCTCATCTAATCTCTCTATCTGCTCCAATGCTTTTTTACCTCCACCCCCAGGGCGACGAATGCCCCTACTGCTCATCGCTTGGTCATCGGACAACTCTTTAAGCCCAAGGGGAATGGTGTGGGCATGGCAACCCATCAGTTGACTGATATAGCTTATGCCACCGTAGCCTAGCTTAAGTGCTTCGATGGCAGCGTAGCGGCGGCGGTCCTTCTCTGACAAGGACTTGTAGTATCGCTGCATCTGTTCTGAGATATCTGAGGGATAGGGTTGCATCTTATTGTGCTTTCCATTATGTCGTTGTAGGGTATAAGCTAATTTTAGCGCCACATGACAATAGTTTGACAGTTTATTAAATTCTCATTCCTAAGGTCGAACAGAGAACGGAGAAGGGATAAATCACGTTGAAGCAGGTTTTTACATGCTTAAAATTAACTATTACGTCCGAAATCCGAAAAATACCCACGCTAAAGCATGTAAAGAATGTCAGATATGAACTCTTAAGTCCCTATCTCTGAAGATATTTATGTTTAAGTATGGAAAAAGCGCTTGATTTAATAGAAATTGGGCGTTGCACATTTTGGGGATGGTACTCTTTTTGCACCAGCAAAACGCTACTGAAAGTCGCTTGTAGTCTAGGTTTAAAACTATTGCAACTGTGTCTATCATCCCGTCCGAAGTGCAACGCCAGAAATTCAAGTGGCGATATGCATAATAAGCATGTAAAAGTATGTGTTAACCTGGAGAAAAAAGTCCGAACTCGGAAGACAGAACGGGGGACAGGTTAAGAAATCGGCAATTCAAGGAATTACCGACGGGTTTTGACCTCCCCCCCTACCTCTTACAAGGGTAGGTTTTTTACAAAAAGGCAGTGACCGAACTTGGGAGACAAGGAGACAAGGAAGGAAAGGAAGAGAAAAATGATGACAGCAATGGTATATTCACCAAACCACTTTCCCTCCTTGTCTCCCTTATCTGTTCTGACGGCATCGGTTTTATGGTTTTTTTGTTTTCTGAGAAGTCCACTTTCCCTCCTTGTCTCCCTTATCTGTTCGGAATTATATCGTTAATGTAAAAAATCTACCCCTGTGAGCTCCCCTACCCCCACCTGTACTACGAAGCAAATCACGTAATTCCAGATTTTTGTATTATTCGTACTTTTTGTATTATTTGCCAGGCTAGCACCTCCATTTCATATTACCTCTTGTAGTTGAGTCGGGCCGTGATTATCATTTGAAATAGTCGGAGCTTCACCTTTCCAAAACCCAACTGGTGCAAGACCACACCCCTATAACACCTGTCCGGCAGGGCATAGATTGCTCTACTAATTCAACTAATGCACGACCACACCCCCTCGTTATCAATGGGTTTGGCAATGCCAGAATCTTGAATTGCTTAGCTTATGGGACTTGCCAAATCCGCTGATGATAACGATCTAAATTAGCATAGGGGTCGCGCCACACCCCATCGCGATCGCGGTCGTCGCGATGATGGTGGTGTCCGCGATCGCGATGGTGAGAGTGACTGTCAGCAGATCGATCGCCGCTCGCCTGCAGCCGGAATTTGCACATCTCGCAGTTCATTTGCACTTGGGACAGCTGAGTTTCAATCTCTCGTTCCCTCAGAACGGAGAGTAACTGCCTATGAACGCCCATTTCGGGCAGGCAAACATGAGCAATTTCGGGATATAGTTCTTGCTGTTGGGCCGTGATGTCAAAAATCTTTTTCACCAACACGCCTGTAAACAAGAAATAGGGTAGCACAATGATCCGTTTTGGCTGGTATAATCGAGCCCGACGAAAGCCTTCCTCTAACCGAGGGTGGGTAATGCCGATAAAACAGGTTTCCAGCGTTTGATAGCCACTACCTTCCCAGATCATCCGGGCCAGTTTGTACAGATCTCCGTTGGCATCCGGGTCGCTGGAACCTCGACCAACAAATAGTAACGCGGTCTCGGAACATTGGTATTGCGGTTCGTCTAGCTGGGCCAGGCGATCGCCCCACAACTTCAGGATCCCGGGAGTAATGCCAAAATGCCGTCCGTAGTGAAATTCGATCTGCCGATGACGCTGTCGCGCCCGGTCTAACTCCGACGTAACATCAAACTTATTGTGCCGTGCCGCAAACAGCAGAATGGGTAAAGCGGAAATTTCCTTATAACCCAGTTCCACGCAGCGATCGACCCCCTCTTGAATGGTCGGTTCCGTCAGTTCCAGAAAACATGGTATCACGGGTCTGGATGGGTCAAGGGCGTGATAGGCTCGAGCAAAATCGATAAAGGCCTGACGTCCTTGCTCGTCGCGGGTTCCGTGCCCGATCGCCAACAGCGGGCGTTGCAGCGGTAGTGGCGGTAATTCTAGAAGTGGTTTCCGATTATCCTGAGTTGCGAGTTGTTGCATTAATACCTTTTTCCCGTGCGAAGCGGGAAATTTAGTTTACAAGTAACAGCTAGGTATTCTGGCCGAAGATTTGTCCTTTATAGCTGCCCCACAGCCCCGGACTTGCACCGGTGTTTCCCTAGGCTGCTGCAATTTGTGGGTGCTTTGATATCTTAGCCCATTTTCCTGCTACTGACTTTTGACCTTTTTTTGAGGGTGGGCGATCGCCACCAGCGTCTGAGATGATATAATATTATCGGCCTTGCGCATTTTTGGGATGATAGCAGTCAATGGTTGAAAATTGAAAATTGTTTATTTGTCTATTTATGAACATCTATAACTATTTCAATTGACCATTGACAATTAACAATTTTCAACCCCTATCATTCCGTAGTCGTGCAACGCCATATAATCTACAGTTATCCGATCTCATCCATTATGCAACGATCTCCCTCCCGCAAGAACATTCCGCCCAAAATTAGCACCCTACCCCGTCATAAGTCGGAAGCAGCGGACTATCTGCGCATGTATCAGATGGCGATCGAAAAGAGACGCCTCCAGCAAGAACTGGACAACCTAGATTTACGCCGCGAACAGATTCACCAGCGCCTCTCCATGCTGGATCGGGAGATGGGCGAGATTACTAACAGCAGTAAGTTACAACTTGAAAACCCGGAAGCAACTCCACAAATGGTGGCGGTTTCTCGCGTCAATTAAGTTCAAAGAATACAGAGGAAACCGACTCCTAAACCCCAAAATTCTCAGCCGGAAAAGTTTCATGTCTTCCCCGTTCGTAGTAAGAACTAAAGTCCTTCCCCGTTCGTAGTAAAGACTAAAGTCCTTCCCCGAGCAGTGGGTTAAGGGCAGAATCATCGGGTGCATCGAAATGTTAGCTGCGGCTATATTCCCTCTTTTCCCCGGAAACCCGGTTTTTTGGTAAAACTGAATGTGGTCTTGCAATATTTAGTAAAAAATGTCATATCTGACTATATTACCGGTTGATAAGCGGCTCCCGCTAGCTTTTGCCCTACAACTTTTATATATAATACACCAAGCATTACGCGCGCTACTATGTAATCTGCCGGGTCGGCTCCCGCCCGCTCCGAGCAGACAAAGGATTACGTATAATACACAAAGAATTACGCGCGCTGCTATGGGATCTGCCAGCGTCGATGGCCGGGATATCAACTGCTTTTGACCGCACCCAACTGAATTTCTGACGGCGGTTTTCAAGAAAAGAGAATACAGTTCGCGGGTTACGCAAAAATATCGCTTGACATGACGTAATATAATATATTATCACCCATGTCAAGCGGTACTTTCGGCAGAATTGGTTTACTCGCTGCTGCTATTGTAGTCTATTAACTTAAAAATCGCTGTCAGGCATTAGGCAACGTTGTTGGAAATTTATTGTAGCTGCAAGTATTGGCTATCATTCAAAAAACCTATGTTTGCCAGGAAGCATCACCAGCTTAAATTCAGCTTTGCAGACATACCCTAGGTTCCTAGTCGTCCCCAAAATAGAGCCACGCATCCAATTGTTTTCACTGAACTCTCTGAAAAATTATGGAACATAATTTTCTTTAACTCTTCTAAACTATCATTTTCATTGGTAAAGATGCCTTTCTTGTTATAAACATCCATTAAACGCCGGGCCAGAAAATTTCGTTTAACTCCGACCGTTAGAATAGTTGAACCAAAAACAACCCCACCAGGATTCAGCAAAGGCAAAATATTCTCAAAAACAACTGCTTTCGTTAGCATTGTCTCCGGTAAACAGTGGAGTAAATAATTCAATCCCACTGAATCAAACCCTTGACCGTCAAGCTGGATTGGCTTCAAGATATTCCTTCTGTAAGCAACGGGGTAATAACGTGCAACCCGGCGAGAAGTTACTTCTAAACTGTTAGGGTTTAAATCCATTAATGCCAGTCGAGGGTTATTTGTAGGAAAAGTGCAACGGTCTAGGAAAAAACCAGTCCCAACACCTATGTCAAGATGATTGTCTGAAATCCGCTGATTGTAAAGTTCTAGTAGGTGGGATGACGGACATTTCCATATAAACTGATTAGAGATTCCCAGCACCACTAGGTCGTAGATGGCTAAAGTCAGCTTAGTGTAAGCGGCCTGTCCCACCTCTGCTTGTTGCTCGGCGATCTTTGTCATGGTTATCCTTTTATTCCTTAGATTGAGATGCTCCCGATCGATCGTTGTTGTTGGGTTTCTTTCTACTGGACAGTGCGAAGTTCAAAGGTAACTGCTTGCCATCGGCTGGTTTCAGCTAGATCGGGCTTTATTGGGCCGATCGCCAAGTCAAGCTAAGGGTTTCAGCTTTTGGACGAGGTCGTCAGGGGAGCTTCGCACTCTCCAGTAACCCAAGTTCCTGCCCTATAAAACAATCCACCTGGCAGACCGAGCTGTTGATAATTTCGGGGCCTTATGACTGCTCTTCCCATTTGGGGACTAGAAAACGGCTCGGATGAAGCGATTATTCTTGTCCGGGTCGTGCGAGTCACAACTTTAGTTATTTTACTATAGCAAACCTAAGTTGCTACCTATAGAACGTCAACATCGAAATTCGTCAAAATTGGCCTTTATAGCCTTGTTATTTACCCCCAAATAGCATTCTTGCGTAGAAATTAACCAAAAATAGCTGTCAGGGAGGTATAATTTTTATAGGTAGCAACTTGAGCTATAGCAATTCCCTTGACGGCTACCAACGGAAAGCGGGACAAATTTGCTCTAGCGAGTCCACGATGTTCCCCGAAAGCGCTAAAAGCACTACCCGGGAACATCGTGCTGAAATCCCTGTGGGCTGGAAGCCTTGCATCAGGGGCTGTTCCGGCTTAAGTTGGCAGCCCAAGCATCGATATTACAAGAAAAAATCATGATTGCTAATATTATATAACCTAAGTTGCGACCTATTTAAAAAAATATGAATTACCCACTTAGACTTTACAGATATTTTGAGGGTTTTTGTAGCCCTAGATACAAAATTATCTTTTTATTGCGCTAGGCGGCGGGTTGGCTGTTTAGAGGGCTGTTTAGAGGTTATAATGTACTAAAATAACAGTTAATTGCTGGTTCTGTAGATTATGGAAGATATGATTACAACAATTTTTGTTCTTGGCGACGAGCTACTAAAAGCTTTGAATATAAAAGAAGATCCACAAGGAAAAATGAACAATGCAGAGGTGATGACGGTAGGATTGGTTGCTGCATATTTTTTTGGAGGACACCACGAGCGCTCTTGTCAATTTATGGTGGAACACAATTATCTAAAAATTTGTTAAGTAAAAGTAGATTCAATAGGAGATTACATAATATAGGCGAACCTATTTGGATGCTTTTATTCCAAGTCATAGCTCAAACATTTAAAGAGCTAAATCCAGATCGAGAATATATTATTGATAGTTACCTTGTGCCAGTCTGTGACAATATTAGGATTGATAGATGTAAGATTTATAAGCAAGAAGAATATCGAGGATATATTGCAAGTAAAAAACGTTATTTTTATGGATTAAGGGTTCGTATGTTAGTAAACAAAAGTGGAAATCCAATAGAATTTCATCTAGCCCCGGCTAGTTATAATGACCTTAAAGTTCTGCAATCTTTTTGCTTCGATTTATCATCAAAGTCTCTAGTTTATGGAGACAAAGCTTATAAGGATTATCAATTAGAATATTTACTAAAAGAGTCGGCAAAGATCGAATTAAAACCTTTGCGAAAAAATAATTAGAAAAGGAAAGAATCTCCTTGTTTTGAATATATACAAAAAGTAACTAGGAAACAATTTGAAACATGTTTTAGTCGGATAACTAATTTGTTCCCCAAGTCAATTCATGCCGTTACATCCAAATGATTTGAATTGAAAATAATTCTCTTTATCATCGCTTTTTGTCTTCAATTTTTATAGGTCGCAACTTAAGTTATATAGTATTTGATTATGTATGTTAAGTAATATTTGATTGTCCCTAATTATGGTTTTACTGCCAGAATCCCAAGGTTATTTGACTATATTTGGCTTTGCTAGCCAGGCCCATTTTTTTAAATATCTGATAGATTTGACTAGACTTCGATGGCATGATTAGGAGGCGGGAGCCTCAGAAGGCCGTTCCCAGGGTAGAACCTAAAAACGAGAGGGTAGTTGTTTTGATAGCGATCAATATGTAGTGATTTGACCACGGTCCCTGGTTTCAGGCGCTAAAATCCCTACTTGCGACCCGCTACCTTCATTAACTACATCTTGCCATATTCCTATTCCCGATAGTGGTCAAATAAGCGCGATCTGATACGGTCCCCCAGGCTTCCGCAGGCGCTCAAACCGCCACTCACGACCCGCAACCGCGCTACCCAGGACACACCGCCCGTTTCCTGGCCAGACGGATGATAGTTTGTTCGGGAACTTGCTTGCCCCGATATTCCCATTCTAATAGAATCCCCCCCTGGGAAGCGCCTTAGCAAAACTTTACTTCTAACCAAAATATATACTCTCAAAGAAATAGGATTGCGCTTTTTTTGGCATTGAATGGGGTATGGTCTTGCACCAGTTGGTAAGTCGCGCGTTCCCGCGGGTAAAATTATGGCGATTTCACTGATTGATAAGCGGCGATCGCACGACTGTGTCTTACTAATGATTACATATAACACATTGTTGGAGGATTACGTGCGCTACTAGATAATCTGCGGAGGCCCGGCTTTGTATTATCAATAATTACAGGTAACACGGAAGTTCTAGTATTACGTGTTATAATATAATTCTTAAGGCCCCCGTCGGGCCTTGTATTATTAATGATGACAAGTAACCCGTTCTTGTCTTATGTGCGCTACAATGTAATATTTCAGCAACGTTCGCTACGTCTCCTAGGAGCACCTCGTTTCCAGGAGACCGCAGCAGTGTCGCAATCCTTTTGGCCAGGATATCAACAAATGCATGACCACACCCATTGGTAGGGTACACCGAACGCTTGCCAACTGGTGCCAGGTCACGTTTCCCCCACGACCTCAAAGCCGCAGTCAGAACTATAGCGCAATAGTTTCACCGCAGTCAAAAGCACGAAGCGTGCTTACAGGGAAGAACACCATAGGGCATCGCCGTTTATTCTAGACCTTTAACAGGCCCTCACTTTCCGAAGCATGCAAGACCCCCCGCACAAAAAAATGGGTTTTTCCTAGGGCGATCTCGAACAGAGTGAACAGCTAGGCACTGCCCACCTGACCGCACATTCAGACTAGAATGCGAAGCTGTCGATATTGAGGGCAGTTGCTTGAACCCTCTGCAAGTACACCTGATGGTCGTCTCCAAAAGTCAACAGCAGGTCATCTCCTAATCGCTGGGCCCCAGCAATTAGGGCATTGATGTCGGAAACCCCCAGGTTGAGGTCAATCACATCCAGGGTGTCCATACCCACCTCAAAGTCGGTGATCCTGTCAACCCCAGCACTAGCAGTAGTGAAAAAGAAAGCATCCTCCCCTACCCCACCGGTGAGGGTATCGTTACCCCCATGGCCAGTCAGACGGTCATTTCCGCTGCCCCCTGTGAGGGTGTTATCCGCCTCTGAACCCCGCAGAATCGTATCTTGATTCGACGCAATTACATTCTCAATGCTGGAGAGGAGATCCACTTGGACCCTGAGCAAAGGATCGACATGACCATTAGTTTTGAGAGTGACCCCCAACTGGAGATCCACATCAATGTGAATGTCTTCCGAAAGGGCGCTATAGTCAACAGTATCATTGCCGCCGCCACCCACCACCGTATTGTGGTCGCCATCCAGATAGAACAGGTCATTGCCTTCACCACCATTGAGGTGGTCATTACCGCCATCGCCGTACAGGACATCATCCCCACCGCCAGCCAAAACCTGGTCATCACCAGTACCGCTCCGAATCTCATCCCTGTGTGAGCCGCCAACTAAATTGTTATTCAGCTCATTGCCAGTGATGGTATTGTCGTAGTTCTGAGCCCCCCGGAAGCTCTCGACTCGCTGATAGGGAGCCTGGGTCAAGTCGATAGTGAGGTCGCTAGTGGCATCCCGACGGTCTAGCCCAGTAATGATAAAATCACTTTGGGTGACCGCATTGCCATCAGCCCCCGTGGCATCCAGGGTAAAGGTGACGCCATCAGCAGCGACAAACTCCACGTGGCGATAGGCTCTCTCTCCGTCCACTTGCTAATGTTCACCGTGTCAGGGAAGGAGGTAGCCTCAGGCGGTTGGAGGAAGAAGTAGCCCAGGGTGTGGCCGAGGCTGCTTCTCTGGTCAGGGTCAGGAACCTGGGCCAAATAGAGATTACCAGACAACACTCCCGGCAGAATCTCGGAGTAGTTGACATTAGCCAGGTACACCGTATCCCGCAGGCCATCGACAGCAAAGTTATCGATGTTGATACTGTGGTTCTCCCACTCGGCGGCCTTGGGCGCGGTCAGGTCAACTTGGTAGAGATCGTAGCCGTCACCACCTGTGACTTCGTCATAGCCGCCATTAGGGATGATGGTGTTGTTGCCACTGCCGCCGACAAGCTGATCGCTATATTGCGTACCCCGAATTTCCACATTGCTGTAATCAATGCGATCGCCCGGATTTACACTAGCATCAAACCTCTGGCCGCTGTCTGCCTTAGCAAAATTCACCTGGTCCAGCACCAGGTAACCTTCATTATCCCGTTCAGCGAGACTGAAGAGATAGTTGTCCTGGGTCGCCACCTGTAGGTGGCGAGCGCTATCATCGGAGAACCAATCTACAATCTTAATGCGGGCAAAATCCCCACCATCTGATAAAATCAAGTCATCGCCATCCCGCACCGGGCTCTGAAGGTTCTCAGCATCCGTCTCAATGTAGAGCAGATCCACGACGATATCGTCCGCCCGGTTGTCGATGGTCACCTCCCGAGGCCCAGCCCCGTCTGTCCTTCGTAAGACATAGGTGTCCCGACCAGCCCCACCCTTCAGGCTGTCATTACCACTGCTGCTGCTGATGGTGTTGTCGAGGGCGTTCCCCACAATCTCATCGTTGCCCGGGCTATCTGTTGCCGAGGCCGTATCTGGGAAGTCCCGCAAGTCCAAGGTACCGGACACGGCGGCATCGGCAGCTTTCTGCAAGGGTGTTAAGGCGATCTTCCCGCTGTCCTCATCGATTTGCAGGGCATAGTCGCCCCCATCTGCTGTCTTCAGATTGAGGTGCTGATGGTCGGACCCAACAAAGAACTGCTGCACCACCCCATAGGCAATCTTTTCCCATTCAGCGGCATTGTCATCGGCCGGTTGAGTTGCGGTTGCAGAAACTAGATACAGATCCTGGTCCACCACCCGAGCAAAGGCTAGCTTATCCCGCGCTACGCCAATTTCTATCACGTCTGGCAGCCCATCGGTTGCGGCATTGACAATCACCTTGACATCCTGCCCCGGCGTCTCAGAGCCAATAACGTAAATATCTTGACCGTCGCGACCCTCATAGACATCGCGACCCCCAAGGCCATTAAACACATTGGTTTGGCCATCCCCCCTCAGGGTGTCGTTTCCCTGGCTACCTGTAATGGAGAGCACCTGCCCGCCACGGTCATCCTGCAAGCTATCGTAAGTTTGCCCCGTGCTATTGCCTGAGAAGTCTACCCCGTCCCGACGCAAGGTTCCGTCACCGTTGATATGGAAGACGCCATCCCTAGTATGCACTTTTAAGTGCTGATACCGCTCGCCACCTGATAACCAGCTTTGAATCTGCGCCAGGGGAACCAAAACCCGGTCAGCGTTGTAGCGGCCGACGATGAGATCGGAAGAATGCAGGATATTGGTGCTGCGCATCACCACTAGCTCTTCAGAGGCGAGGTGGGGCAGAAACAGGGTATCCTCTTCCTGACCTTCAAAATCCCGATTCACGATCACCGCGCGGTCTCGATGGGGGTTCTCTAAGTCATCGGTATCATTGACTATGTAAATGTCTCGACCGCTGCGACCTTCTAGGATGTCGTTGCCCTTGGTGCTTATGAAGGTATTATTACCCTCGTTACCCTTCAGACTGTCGTTCTGGGGGCTATCCCGAAGGCTCACCCCGTCGGCGAGGCGGATATTGCGGTTGACGACGTCACCCAGGGAAGGGGTAATAAAGATGAGGTCTGAGTCCACCCCGGTTGAGCTGCTAGCAAAGCTTTGTTCCAGCACTTCTATAACTGGCTCGGCATCGGTGGTGACCTGGAACCGGAAGCCATCAGAAGTGACGAATTGAAGATGGGTCGGGGCGTCTGTGGCAAACCAATCGGTGACCACAACCTCCAGACCCGCTTCCCCAGCAAGACCGTTGCCAATCTGAAGGTCATCGCCGTCTTTAATGGCGATGATCTCTTGGAGGCGTACCCCCTGGAGACGAGCAATGTCCGTGGCAGTATCTGGAGAACGGAGGTCAATGGTGTTGACAGCGCTGCCGGGATTGAGGACGTAGGTATCGCTACCCCCATCGCCTCGGAAGCTATTGTTACCGACCCCATCCAGGAAGACATCGTTTCCTGCTCCCCCTTGAAGAGAGTCATTGCCAGCGCTCCCCAGGAGAACGTTGTCTAGACCGTTTCCGGTTAAGTTATCGTCGCCGAATCCGCCAGTAATTTGAGTCACGGTGGGATGGGCCGTATCGGACCAGCGTCGTAGGTTTGGTTGTCGGTTTCCCCCGAGAGGTCTCGCCCGGTGAGGGTGGCGTTCCCCTCACTGTCGAGGCTGAGGATGTAGTTATCCCGGTCTTGAATTTCCAGGTGCTGGTAGGTTGCTCCCTGGCTCCAATTTTCGACGCGAGCGAGGATTTCGTTACCGACGCTAATTTCTAAGTCGCCGCTAGGGGAGAGGGCGGTGCTAATCTCGGAAGCGGAGGCATTGACCCTCACTTTGTCAGTGGCCAAATCCGCTGCCTCGTTGTCGATAATTGCCAGCTTGCCGTTCAGGACGTAGGTATCGCTATCGGCCCCCCCAGCTAGGTAATCAGGACCATGAGAACTCCGGCTAATGCCAGAGAAAGCAATCAGCCCTGGGCGGTCTTCATAATACTGAACCAGAATATCGTTTTGCCCACTGCCGTTGTAATCGGCAAGATGCAGTTGCCCGCTAAGACCGTCAACCTGAAGCGCTGAGGGGAGCGGATATTCTGTGAAATTGCTCCCATCATCGGAGAACAATACCCTCAGGGTGTCGGACTCCTGGGCAGATTTTTCTTGAACCAGAATCTCAGCCTTGCCGTCACCATCCAAATCTTTTACATATAAATTGGTATCCTCGCCCTTGAGAGCTAAACTCTCAGGAAGGGTGTGTCGGGTAAAGCTGCCGTTGCCCTGAGATAAGAGGACTTCAGCAGTCCGAATGTCGTCAGAGGACCAACTGCCCTTTTCTTGACGGAGGATATCGTCAAAACCGTCTCCATTAAAGTCGCCGATGTCCAAATTGGTACCGTCGCCCTTGAGAGCGAAACTCTCAGGAAGGGTGTGTCGGGTAAAGCTGCCGTTGCCAAGGGACAAGAGTACCTCCGCAGTCGGATAGTCGTCGTCTGAGGACCAACTGCCCTTTTCTTGACGGAGGATATCGGTAAAACCGTCCCCATTAAAGTCGCCAGGTAACAAATTGGTAAAGTTGCCGTTGAGAGCGAAACTCTCAGGAAGGGTGATGCGGGTAAACTGGCCGTTGCCAATGGCTAAGAGTACCTCCGCCGTCCGAATCTTGTCGTCTGAGGACCAACTGCCCTTTTCTTGACGGAGGATATCGGTAAAACCGTCCCCATTAAAGTCGCCAGGTAACAAATTGGTAAAGTTGCCGTTGAGAGCGAAACTCTCAGGAAGGGTGATGCGGGTAAACTGGCCGTTGCCAAGGGATAAGAGTAACTCCGCCGTCCGAATCTTGTCGGCCTCGGACCAACTGCCCTTTTCTTGACGGAAGAGATCGCTAAAACCGTTTCCATCAAAGTCGCCCGTTAACAAATTGGTAAAGTTGCCGTCGATTTTGAGATCCTCGGAGAGATCGCGGATAACGAAGTTGACATTCACCGTGGGTTCTGAATCGGGACTAGCCGCTGCATCGGCATCCACCAGAACATCAGACCCGACCCCGCCATATAGACTATCCCTCCCGGCCCCCCCGGAAATATAATTATTGAGGGCATTCCCGGTCAGGATGTTATCTTGCTCATCGCCAGTGATGGAGGTGACTTGGGCGAAGGTTGCATCTGCTGCTGCATTGAAATCAGGAGCGGGAGACCCGCCCTCAACGGTAAAGCCGGGGATAGTATAGCCCACAGTGGTACTCTTGCCCTGGGCATCAAACTCCAGAATATGGCCATCCTGGGTTTGCACCTGCAGTTGCCGATAGGATGCATCTTCCGTCCAGCCATGAATCGTCGCGATCATTTCAAGGCTGCCTCGGTGGCTCAACGCCAAACTGAGGCCGTCTGGCGCGCTAGCAACGAGTTGGTCATGGTTGATATCGACGATGAGTAGATCCCGTTGACCATCATCATTCCTGCTCCACAGGCTATAGATTCGACCGCCAGAAGCCGTTTCGATGTTGTAGACATTCGCCCCTTCATTGTCTGAGATCCGGCCGACGCTGCGTTGGATAATGTACTGGTCGTTCCCAGACCCCCCCTCAAGTATAATGTTGTCAGCATTCTCCTCAGTGCCCTGGGCAATCAGTACATCATGTCCGTCGCCGCCGTAGACAGTGGCTTGAACTTCCGTGACCAGAACATCATTGTCAGCTTCGCCGTACAGATAGTCCCGACCCAAAAAGGGAGTTGTCCCTGTGGCGACTAACTGGTCGTCTCCGGAACCCCATGGATGGTATCGTTGCCCGACCCGCCGATGAGGGTGTCCTTGCCGCCGCGACCATCAAGGACATTTTCCCCATCGCCACCGATGATTGTTTCATCTAGCCCGCGACCGGAGATCGTGCTGTTTTGGTCGTTACCGATGAGGGTGGTCAAGTTATCCAAGGAGAAGCCCCGGCTTCCGGTCAAAGCCTCAACCTCTACGGCGACATCATAGGTTTGGAACGAGGGGATGAAGGTGGTCGTTGTCTCGTCTGAAATAATCCTTTGCGGGGCATAAGGCAGAATCCTCCCGGTGATTTGGGGCAGCCTATAAGATGAACTATCTTCATCGTCTTCGAGATATTCATATATGTATCCGGTTGAACTGGCTGCGGCGTTCTACAGTATTGCGATTCTCCAGCAGGTAGGAGAGTGCGTCCCTGGGATTGCTGCGGTCTACGCTAGCGGGTAAGCCTGAGAATAGGATCTCTTGCAGGCTAGGAAACGGTAAAGATATGCTCTCTAGTACTGTGTCGATAATCTGCTCATATGACAGGGACGACACCTCGCCAAAGACGGTTTCAATCAGTTGATAGACCCTGTAAATATATTCTTGTTTTATCTCTTTGGTTACATCAATGTTGTGAATACTAGTTGCGGCGGTTTTAATGATTTCGACATAGTTGTCAAAATTGGCTTGGAGGCGCACTTCAAGCTGCTCAATCTCCGACTGTAACCGCCCAATCTCCGCTGGCTCGGCGATACTCTTAAGAGCATTTTTGTAAGCTCGCAAAGCATAGCTATCTCGAGAGACCTGATCCAACCGTTTTACTTCTTCTATGGTAAGATAGGTATCAGAAAGTTTTAGCTGGATTGATTCTATAGATAGCGCGAATTAGTTTTTCCCTATGTTTGGATCGCCCTCAAATAAAATTGGCCGAGAAGCGGACTCTCTAGACAGTTCATACTTGAGGATAATGGGTTCATTCCGTTCGTAAGCAATTGCATTCTCGCTCAACCGGGCAAGGGGAATATATCCGCTAACAATATCCTTGGCAAACTCGGCGCTGCCTGTAACCGCTTCTTCTTCAGTGCCCAGATCAAAGGGGATGCTAACTCCTTCGGTAATCTTGAGTAAATTATTATGAATATGTGATAGATTATTGTTATGTAAGAGGGCATGTAACCCTTCATGAGCTACAACTCTCGTAGAATAAACCATATTATCGATCAGATCGCTATCGAGGAAAATAATAGAGTCACCTTGAATTTTGCCATCTCGGTTAACCAATCCTTCCGTAGCACCCAAGGCTTTATTTGTGCTATCAAGGGAACGTCGATTATCAAAAAAACTGATACCTACAGTGATGCCATCAATGCCAAAGTTCGCTTCCAACAGCCCCGGTCTTTGAGGAGGAGTATTGGTGAGGGCGTAAAGCAAATTTAAACCCCCAGGAGTCTATTTTAACTCATTCAGCGAATCCACAAGCGACTGAATAATTTTATTTCTTTCGCTCCTCTCCTCAAAGCTAGCGTTCGGATCATCCTCATATAGAAATACAACCCCGTTAATATTTATCGGGACAGCAGTATCGATCAGCAATTTTTTATTTCCTGCGTAAACTTTTATTTTCTCTCTCCCAGCAGCCCTAACCTCCCCTATCCGAGATATATTAATATACTTAAGCATTGCTCGTCGGAGGTTAGGAGTCAGGCTATCTCCCCAATTGGGCAACTGCTTTAATTTCGTGCTAAAGTCCTCTTGTATTAATGATGCATACTCGCCAAATTTCTTGATTAACTTCTGAACCTCGGCTCTTTGGGCTGCTGAATCGGGATTATCAGCGCCAGCTGCGGCATTTATCTCTGCTCGAAATTCCTGTAGGAATTGATTGTGTTCCTTCAAGTAGTCTTCATCTTCTAGCCCGAGACTGGACGAAAGCACCGTGAAGTTGTCTAATAGCTCTTCCCAAGCCCTTTGTAGGGCCGCCAGGTCGTCGTATTGGGGGACCTTTGGAACTGGTTGTCTGTCCACTCGGGAGGATATCTTTTCCTCCGTGATTTCCTCAAGCCTGGTTCTGTAGGCGTTCAACCGCTCGATGATGTCGGGCTCCCATTCTCGCAGGTTCCGGCTGAGCACGACTTCCTGGCCGAAGCGAATATTTTCCGTGCTCTTGATTACCCAATCGGCAGTGATTCCCTTTTGGTTGGCGGGGTCTAGGTAGCTTTGGGTGAAGTTGTAGAGGTCTTCATAGTACTGTTCTAGATAATTCTCGAAGGCAGAGGTGTCGTCTGTACGGGGATTTGGAGCTCCACCACGCAACCCGACTAGCAGTTCATCCAGGTTGGTCTGGAGTTGGGAGGAAAGCCCCTCGGTGTCTCGCAGGGCCCTGAGGTTGTCGGGGCCAAGGGCTTCCCGGAAGCGCTGTTGGTCTTGGGTACCGGTATTGCGCTCTTTGAGCTCCCTGTAGTATTCGGTGCTGGCCTGGATGAAGGCTTCCGTGTCTGCTGTGGAGAGGCGGCCTTCCCGAATTGCCTCAAACACTCGGTTGAACTGGCTGCGGCGTTCTACAGTATTGCGATTCTCCATCAGGTAGGAGAGTGCGTCCCTGGGATTGCTGCGGTCTAGGCGAGGGTGTAGACCTTCAAATAGGATGTCTTCCAGGGACAGGGTGTTGCTGTCCCCACCGCCTATTGCCTTGGACAACTGACTCTTAATCTCACTTGAAACCTCTGAGGAGCTGGTCAAATGTTCAAGGACGCTTGAGCCAGTTGACTCATAGGGTTGATTTTCTAACAAAAACTTGAACACTTCCCGTTGCTCTTGATCTAGGCCATCTGCAAGCCTAGCCAGTTCTGTAGCCAGTCGTTCTTTGGTGAAGGCTGATGCTGAATCGACTTGCCCGATCAGATTCTCTAGCTTTGCGCCTGCATCAATTGAGCCTTGCCTGATGGCCTGCTCAAACTCATTTAAGGTCCTATCGGTCAGGAGATCTCCCAAATCGGCAGCAAGTTCCTTACTATCAACTGATTGTTCGAGAAGTTCGAGATGAGATAGTGAGATGTCGCTCCAGAATCGATGTTGTGCGGCGATATTGAGCATGCTTTGATGGGTGATTATGCTCTCGGCAAGGCTGTCAAGGGTAGTGCGAAGAGCAGCCTCCCGGCCGTTAATTGAACTTAGGGTTCGTTGGATCTCGGCAGATAAGTTCAGATCCTCATTCTCAATGCTGGCAAATGCTTCAGAGAAGTCCTCTGGAGTACCCACTAGTCCCCGCAGTTCGGTGGACTCGACGTTACGGACTAAGATTTGGTAAGCCTCTAGAGATGATTCCGCTGTCGGGCGATAGGACTTAATGGTCTCTATCTCGGATTCAGGACGAGAACTCAGACCGCTAATATAAATCGTCTCACCACCCAGTTCTCGGCTGAGATTCGCCCTGAAGCCATCCAAGCGTTCCAGAACGGTTTCTGGCCAGACCCCCGTTCTGGAGGCCTTGGTTATAAGGCGATCAATTTCAGCTACCTTGCCCTTCAATGATTCGCGAGTGGCCGGTTTGGCTCCATCAAGATGCTCCTGCAATGAGGAGCGATAGCCGCCTACAAAGTCTTCAAAAATAAGGCGGCGGGAAATGGGGGTATCCCATTGTTGAACCTTAATCAGTGTTCTTGCCCCGGGGTTGTCAATGGACCATAGTTCTCCTTCTAAGTAGAGCCTCCTTGCTGGATGCTGCTGGCGTCTGATCTCTGCAACAATATAAGCCTGCCCGTCGGTTTGGGCAATTGGCAGTCTTGGGGTAGCAAAACTAAAATGAGTAACTCAAGTTGCGACCTATAAAAATTGGATACAAAAAGCTATGATAAAGAGAATTATTTTCAACTCTAATCCCTTAGATGTAACAGCATGAATTGACTTGGGAAACAAATTGGTGATTCGACTAAAACAGGTTTCAACTTGTTTTCTTGTTACTTTTTGTATATATTCAAAACAAGAATATTCTTTTCTTTTTGAGTTCTTTTTTCGCAAAGGTTTTAACATTATACTTGACGACTCTTTTAGTAAATCCTCTAATTGATAATCATTATAAGCTTTATCTCCATAAACTATTGAATTTGATGGTAAGTCAAAGCCAAAAGATTGCAAAACTTTAACATCATTATAACTACCAGTATCTAGATAAAATTCTATTGGCTTTCCATTTTTGTTTACCAACATATGAACTCTTAATCCATAAAAATAACGTTTTTTACTGGCAATATACCCTCGATATTCTTCCTTGTTATAAATTTGGCATCTATCAATCCTAATATTATCACATACTGGCACCGAGAAACTATCAAGAATATATTCTTGACCCGGATTGAGCTCTTTAAATGTTTGAGCTATAACTTGGAAGAAAAACATCCAAATTGGTTCCTCAATATTGTGTAATCGACGATTGAACCTACTTTTACTTAACAGATTTTTTATATACTTGTGTTGGACCATAAATTGACAAGAGCGATCGTGGTGTCCTCCGAAAAAATATGCAGCAACTAATCCGACTGTCATCACTTCGGCATTGTTCATTTTTACTTGTGGATCTTCTTTTATATTTAACGCTTTTAGTAGCTCGTCACAAAGAACAAAAATTGTTGTAATCATATCTTCCATCATCTACATCCCCCAGCAATTAACTATTATTTTAGTACATTATAACCTATAAACAGCCAACCCGCCGTCTAGCACAAAAAAAATATAATTTTGTATCAAAAGCTACGAAATATCCCAAATATCTGTAAAGTCTAAGTGGGTAATTCATATTTTTTTTAATAGGTCGCAACTTAGGTTAAAATGAGTATGGGAAATCAAACTTCGGCCATCCACTCCGCTAACATTGCTGAGCGACGGCGGGAGTTGGAATGGCCTCCCGACCTTATTTCTCGCAGCTAATGCATCCTCAAAAATACTATCGAACCGGTCATCAAAGCCATCAAAGTTGGTCTCTGACTCCGGCAGTCTGAGAGCCTCCCTGATTTTACCTTTTAGGGTCTCGCGCAGTTGAACCTTGGCATCGCCGTTCAGACTATTCAAGACAGCGATATCATCCGGGGATAAAATCCCCGTCACAACATCTTCCAAACTGACCCGTAATAACAGGGGGACTTTGGCCTTATTTAGGGTTAGAAAACCATCCTGAGCGGGATTAGTGGCGGGATTTACTGCCAGAATTCCAGTATAGACAAAATGGGTGAAAAAGGCTTCTAATGTCGGGCTTGGGGAGCCAGAAAGTCCCGCCGTTCGGACCTGGTTGGAAGCAACTTCAATACCCGCCTTTCTCGCTCTGATGAAGAATACCCCACTGCCATCCTCCAGGAATAACTCATCTACGCCACCCAAAGGATCCCCTAATGCATCATAGGGGATGGAAACGTTAACTTGAACGGCCCCCCCCAGCAGGCGATTGGGAACTTGCTCGAGGGCTAGCTTTAAGGTTGTCTCTTCAAAACCATCGATCACCTCTAAGCGATATTTCTCGGCTCCCTCTCCCAGGCCCGAGAGGCGATCGTTAAAGTCCTTAACAAAGTCTGCCAGAGTGGTAGGCTGTTCCGTTAACGATTTGATTTGCTCATCCAGAATCTGCCTCACCTGGAAAGCGATAGGATCTTGGTTCTTGCCGAAGGAAACGGGGCCCGTCCGAATTTCCAAATCCTTGCCCAAAGGAGCCACGTCGTTGGCCAATTCTAATAAGGGGAAACCTAACTCATTGGATGATGTCTGGGCTAAAGTGCCAACCTCCAAACTTCGGCCATCCTCAACCCTAATGGCTCCGTACTCGGCTTCAAAACCCACTCGATCGGACACCGGTCTTGTTTCCACCGGGCTTTGAGCTTCGGGATCTATTAACTTGGGTAAACCCAGCTGCTGTCGAATACCATTTTCCAGGGCAGTCAAGTCATTCAGAGGGCCAGCCCCAATCGCAAGAGCCGCCCCTCTGGCCACTTCTCGATACAGGAGGGTGGCATTACTGTTGGCAATTCCCGATCTGTAGTCGGGATTCAAACGCAAAACGCTAGCGGAGCCCTCCCCGGTAGCATTTACCGCCCAAGCTTCGGCATACTCGCCCCCTGGACTGGTATAGTTTGGCTCTAGATAAATAACGAGTCTTGTACCCTCTGGAAGATGGCGGTTGGCTGTTTCGCTTAAATTGGCCAAATCTGCCAATTCCCTCAGTTGGCTAATAGTCGAGGATGAGGTGTCCTCGGAGCGCAAAGCGGACAAACTTCCTTCACCATGCTGCGTCTGAAAATATTGATCTAGATCGGCCGAGACTCGGAGAATGATACGATCAATATTCTCTTTGCTGCTGGTGTCTGAGAGTTCTTCAGAAACGACAAATTGGATCTCCGGGATTTGGCGTTCTGCTGCTGTCCCCGCATTTAGGCGATAGGGTACGGGCTCTGGGGTTGAGGGGTCTGTACCGGGTTTTGGAGCTCCGCCACGCAATCCGACTAGCAGTTCATCCAGTTGGTCTGGAGTTGGGAGGAAAGCCCCTCGGTGTCTCGCAGGGCCCTGAGGTTGTCGGGGCCAAGGGCTTCCCGGAAGCGCTGTTGGTCTTGGGCACCGGTATTGCGCTCTTTGAGCTCCCTGTAGTATTCGGTGCTGGCCTGGATGAAGGCTTCCGTGTCTGCTATGGAGAGGCGGCCTTCCCGAATTGCCTCAAACACTCGGTCGAACTGGCTGCGGCGTTCTACAGTATTGCGATTCTCCATCAGGTAGGAGAGTGCGTCCCTGGGATTGCTGCGGTCTAGGCTAGGGGGTAGGCCTGAGAAGAGAAGGTCTTGCAGCCGTGTAGCGACCGAATCCTCTCTAAGCCGATTAGCTTCGTATCCCAGCGCAGCTTGGATATTATTCTGAGAGTACTGGAAATCCAATTCCCGAATTTGTTGAGCTAAAGAAGTTCGTAGTTGCTCTATAGTCTCATTAGTTAGCTGCCCGGGATGATTCTCTAATTCGGAAATTCTTCCCTTCACTTCGCTAATCTGAGCCACCAAATCGGGATGTACTGAATTCCTCATCGCTGCTCGTTCTAAATCCTGGACTACACGCTCTAGATAGGGTATTTTTCTTTGGAGGAGACTTTGATGAGCTGCGGCGTAGCTTTCTGCTGGTTGGGAAAAAATATCCCAGAAGGGGAAGGAGTTTTCTAATGACGGTGAGCCATCAAAATTAAAGAAATACGAATCTAATGCTCCCTGTACTGCACGCTCATGAACGAGATCACTACTTATCCGTTCTATCTGGGGCCATTCCTTCGCTATGTAGCGTAACATAGCAATTCGATTTGCTGTCCCTGCACGTAATAAAGTCCCCTCAGGACGATTCTCCAAAGGCAACTGGCTGTCAGGGTTGGCAACGGTAAATGCTATATAAACATATGGTTCAAGAGCTTCTTGATTTCTTATTTCTGCTAATCCTACTGCTGCTAGTTCGTTATCCGGACCACGAGTGATGACGATGAATTTATTTGTGGTTTGTTCACCTGCTATTATCTCATTAACCAAAAGATTAATCTCAAGATATAGCAGAGCATCAATAGCAGTATCATACCTTTCACCCCATTGAGATAGAGTGTCACTAATTTGAGAAAGTTGTGTAAGTTCTTCTCCTCCATCGCTTAGTTCTTTGTTCGGTGTAATTTCAATGAACTCATGATTGTAATCAACTCCCAAATTTTCTTTAGATCGATCGCCATCGGGTGAAATGGTTACCCTGGTTACTTGTGGATCCACTACTTGGCCCAGAGTTAATTTCTTTAAAATGTCATTCCTAGTTTCAAATTCGCCTAATTCAGCTTTCGCTACCCTATCCAAACGCAATTGCTCAAACAACGTCTCTATCACCGTATCTGCTGCTGAGGATAATTTATTTCTTCCGTAATTGTCCAGGACATCTTTTTGCAACCTGAGCAGCGCTTTTCGGACCGATATCTTGGGACCATCAGGAGATCGGCCATAGGTTTCTAATAACTCAGAGAGCAATACTGCCTGCTCTTCCTGAGAACTCTTCTCGTATGCGGCGAGAAAATCTTCTTCAGTGATTTGGTCATTAATTAATTGCTCTACTAGCATTTGAAACTCCCTCCTTTAATACAAATGACAGTCTTCAGTAATACAAACACCGTTAATGGTAGGTACTGCTGATGGTTACACTGAGAAATTTATCTCCGAAAATATTCCAACGGGTGTGGTCAAAAGTAGGGGACTTTAGGATTTTCTCAGGCAAAAAGCTGACCAAACGCTTACGGGGTAGTGGTTTTACGTCGAAGGGTCTCAAATGGCTGAAACCCAGATCTTGCGGAGACCGAGACTTAATCGACCTCAAAGCGGCTCTGTCAAAGGGTTTGAGGCCATTTTACGCTTATTTTTTGTCAAAGTCCCGCTAACCGATACTTTTATTTTAATGGAATTTCCTTTCTTGGGAACTGCCCTAACCCAATTTTACTGAATCTTCACAGTCTGGTGCGAAGTTGATGGTTTTGACTACATTATGCCCGAGCCTCCCGGACAAGAGCATCATACTTTTGGCAGATATTTCCGACTGCGGCCAGAAATTCTCTGACTTTCCGCGGGCGGGCCGGTTGCCCTCGGGTTTTTCGGTGACTAACTGATTCGCTTGCGTGTTCCGTACCCAGGCGATACTTCTCCCCGTGTCGGACACGCGTCTCGCTGATACGAGATTAACGTTATCTCCGAGAAACTCAATCCCGGTAACACGAACTTGTCTACGCCATCTTCAAAATCCTCAATAACATCCTTGCACATCGTCGTTCCCCTCACCGCCATAATGGCTGTCGTTCCCCCCACTGCCCTGCGCACGCTACGCGAAAAATCGCTCCGGACATTGCTTGGTGAGTTAGGATTTTCTCAGGCAAAAAGCTGACCAAACGCTTACGGGGTAGTGGTTTTACGTCGAAGGGTCTCAAATGGCTGAAACCCAGATCTTGCGGAGACCGAGACTTAATCGACCTCAAAGCGGCTCTGTCAAAGGGTTTGAGGCCATTTTACGCTTATTTTTTGTCAAAGTCCCGCTAACCGATACTTTTATTCTAATGGAATTTCCTTCCTTGGGAACTGCCCTAACCCAACTTTACTGAATCTGTGCGATTCGTTCTAGCCTAACGTGGTCAAACACGGAACGCTAGCCCGGTTTCATTAGCCAGGAACTCTGACCGCATGGGGGTTAAATTCCCCTCCCCCCAGGTACGGGGGTGACACCGGTCCTCGGTGCTACGAAGCGACATCATCGTGGTGCTAAGCGAGGACTCAAATGTAGGATAACTGGCAGCCTAAGCCGGTGACGCCGCTAGGAAAGATATCCAAGGTTAGAGCAGGCAAACATGTGCAAGCCTCGTTATAAGGAACCAGCGAAATAAGGCTATATGCGCTGGCCTAAAAAGGAAATGGTAGCTAGTATTAGTTTTAGACTCTGGCTAATATAGTACTCAAATAGCTCCCGGGGTATAGTGTGGACCTAAAGGTATCGCGAAATGTTGTTAGGGAACGAAGTAACCTCTCGTGTGCTGTCCATCAGGACAAGTTAGATGTTAAGCGCAAGCCACGGGGGGAGGGATGGCCCAAGAAGCGAATGCCCGGGGTAATTCCTGGGATAACATCTACAGTAATGTAGATGATGCTGGGTAGCCAGCGCTGACGTGGGTCGGTGATACTAGGAAGCTGCTGGAATGAGTAATCCTAAAAAGCCACGGAACTAATCCGAAACGCAAGTGGAGGATAAGGTATGGATAACTGGTAAAACTGACTTGAAAATGGTGATACTAACGGTTATCAGAACAACCACTCGCTAAACCAGGAAAGGGAAGAAAAGACAGGCGGCAAGGGCTAACGGAAGTAATTCCTATTAAGTCTACCTATGAAAAGGGCCTAGTACCCAGTAGCCGGATGCGGTGAAAATCGCAAGTCCGGTTCCTCAAGGGAGGGTCGGGAAGCGATTCCCGGCTCGACCCCATCCTCACAGTCTGGTGCATCATACTTTTGGCAGATATTTCCGACTGCGGCCAGAAATTCTCTGACTTTCCGCGGGCGGGCCGGTTGCCCTCGGGTTTTTCGGTGACTAACTGATTCGCTTGCGTGTTCCGTACCCAGGCGCTTCTACGCGTCTCGCTGATACGAGATTAACGTTATCTCCGAGAAACTCAATCCCGGTAACACGAACTTGTCTACGCCATCTTCAAAATCCTCAATAACATCCTTGCACATCGTCGTTCCCCTCACCGCCATAATGGCTGTCGTTCCCCCCACCGCCCTGCGCACGCTACGCGAAAAATCGCTCCGGACATTGCTTGGTGAGTGTAGCCGGACCCCTCGTTCCCTGGCTCCCGCCCGGGAACGGGTGAGGGCTCTTTGGGTTTGGGAAACTCCCCCAATAACTACTACCCCTCGTTCCCTGGCTCCCGCCTGGGAAGTGTCAACCCCTTTTTTGAGGTTTTTGGGAAATTTTTTTATGTGGGCTGGGAAGTTTGGCTTGATGGGAAAGTTGTGCGCCAGGGAGCATGTCAAGGCAAGTAAATAAGTATTTTTGCGAAAAAAACTCACTACTGGCTCATTGGTCAAAACTCTGAGGTTCTTGAGAGCGATTCTCTGCGGAACAGTTGCAAAACAAAAGAAAAGCATCCACCATTCCAAATCCCACCCAAATCCCACCCAAATCCCACCTAAATCCCACCTAAATCCCCTAAAACATCACATATTAGACATATATATTTAAAAACCCACAAATGAAGAAAAAACTAGAGTTTTATTCAGAAGGCTCTCAAGGTGAGTATATTTTGCAATGTATCTCATATATGCTAGCAGGCGATCGCGACGATGGGATATTATACGATCGCCCATACTCCCCTGACCCAGAGTCTATTGTCACCTTTTAATTTTAACCCAGCAAGTCCCCATAGAAGTTTTGAAAGGTAATTTTTGGTACTAGCATGTAGAATATAGAAGGGTTACTCCCGAGTTCTAGGCCAAAAAAGCCAAAGTTAACCCTTTCTTCCAGTTCTGACTTTGATTGATGCTAGCGAATTGACCCAACTCCCGTGGGCTCTGCTACCCTCGCCTTCTCCGGTCCGGGAGCCCAAGAAAACCAGCAAGCCTCGCAGTCAGCCGAAAATTGGTAATGCTGGCGCTATTGCATGTCCCGAGCCTGCACCTGGATGCTCCTATCCAAAGGTATCCCCGCCTTACTCAACTGTCTGCTGGCACGCGAGTCCGCGACTATGAATGACTGCCCATGTTAGGCTCCCTTGATTTTCTTTACACTTTCAAAATATCCTCTAGTTGGCTGCGGCCGTTGTCGAACATGGCTGGGCTCCCGTAGGGATACGGAAATTATCAATATTAATCAGCAATTCCTTTGTCATGAGAGTTAATCCTTTGCATTTGGGTAACTTGCGGGGCGACCTGTTTGGTGGGGTGACTGCCGCAGTGGTGGCCCTGCCTTTGGCCTTGGCTTTTGGGGTATCCTCCGGTGCTGGGGCAATTACTGGCCTTTATGGCGCGGTATTTGTCGGTCTGTTTGCGGCATTGTTTGGCGGCACTCCTGCCCAAATTTCGGGACCTACCGGTCCGATGACGGTGGTGATGACCACGGTGTTTACGGCTTTGCTCGCGAAACACCCGGATACTGGTCTAGCAATGGCCTTTACGGTGGTGATGCTGGGGGGGATATTTCAGATATTCTTCGGGGTACTGCGGCTGGGAAAATATATTACGATGATACCCTACACGGTGATATCTGGCTTTATGTCGGGTATTGGGGCGATCATAGTTCTATTACAGATAGGTCCCTTGCTAGGACAGGAGGCCTCTGGGAATGTGCTGGACTCTCTGGGCAGCTTGCCAGACTTCTTAAGTAATCTCAATCCGGCAGCAACTGGTCTGGGCCTGCTTACCCTGGCGATCGTCTTTCTGTGGCCGCCGAAGCTGACTCGCGTGGTGCCGTCGCCCCTGCTGGCGCTGATAGTCTGCACTCTGATTGCGGTTGTCCTGCTGCCAGACAGGGATCTAAGATTAATTGGCGAGATTCCTACTGGTCTACCGACCCTGGGTTTACCCCTAATCGAGCCTTCCGAACTCAAGGATATGATTGGCTATGGCCTGATGCTGGCAACCCTGGGTTCCATCGACTCCTTGCTGACTTCCCTGGTGGCTGATAATATTACTCGCACTCAGCATGACTCCGATCGGGAATTGATTGGTCAAGGCCTTGGTAACCTGATCGCTGGGTTTTTGGGGGGACTGCCCGGTGCAGGTGCTACCATGCGGACTGTGATTAATGTCCAGGCGGGCGGTAAAACTCCCCTCTCAGGTATCATCCATGCCCTGGTTTTAATGGCGATCGTCTTTGGCGCTGGCAGCCTGACTGCTAATATTCCCCATGCGGTGCTGGCTGGCATTTTGATTAAGGTCGGTATTGATATTATTGACTGGGGCTTTCTCAAACGCGCTCACCGCATCTCCCTGAAGGCAGCTGCTATTATGTACGGGGTGATGTTCCTGACGGTATTTGTTGACCTGATCGCTGCTGTGGCGGTGGGGGTTTTCGTGGCTAACATCTTGACAATCACAAATCTCAGCGATATCCAGGCTCTCCAGGTGAAGGCGATCGATACTCCCAGTGATGAAATGTCCTTAAGCAATGAAGAGAAGGATCTCCTCAAGCAAGCTGGGGGGCGGATCCTGCTGTTACGTCTGGGCGGCCCGATGAGCTTTGGGGCTGCTAAGTCCATCTCTAAACGGATGGCGATCGTGGAAAATTATGAGGTTTTGATCTTGGATCTGTCGGAGGTGCCTTGGTTGGGAGTTACTGCTTCCCTAGCGATCGAGACTATGGTCAAGGAAGCCTGTGAAAAGCGTCGTGAAGTGTTTATCGTGAGTACTACTGGCAAGGTAAAAGCAAGGCTACAGCGATTGGAAGTTATGGATATGCTGCCATTGCGCAACCGCCTTAACCATCGCCTGGAGGCCCTCCGCCAAGCTATTATCCTCCTGGATGGACACCTCATAAAGGCTGCATCCAGTAGCACTGCTGGAAACGAATAGCGCTGCTTGTAACTCCATAGATAAGCATGGTGTTTTTCCCGCCCCACAGTCGGGCGATCGCGCCTCGATCTGCCCGACGCCGCCTGTAGAGTGGGCAGCACAGCAGCCTGTCGGTACCCTCAAGGTACTTGCAACAAAGGCGCAAATGGGAGGCGACATGTCTGCTGAAATCCTTACGAGCGTAAGGATTCCAGCCTATAATCTCCAACAAGATCCATGCTGTTTTGGGCCTCCAGACGACGTATTTATAAGGGTTTGAGCTTCATAAAAATGAAAGAATGGTTAATTGGCGATTGTATCAAGTAGGAGCCAATTAGCCTCAAAGCCTTATCTAGTAAGCATTTGACTGCTCATGTCGCCCCCTCAGCGCAAATTCTTGAGATCTCGCGCCGCCGCTCCTGGTCGCAACAACCCGGGCCATAGCTGAGGCGGGATTCGATGAAAGCAACAAAGGCGTTGCACGGGATAATGGTTGCAACAAAGCCAATTCAAAATGGAGAATTGCTAATCACAGATAATTGCTCGCCTCTGGTGTTTTGCTTCTTGAGCAATTGTCAATTTAAGATTGTTTCATTGAGCAAGTATAAATTCAGAATGGCTCCATTTTCCATAGCGCTGCGCTATGGAAAATAAGACAATTGACAAAGATGCACCCAATGGATTTGGTTTGGCGCTAGATAAAAAACCCGAGAAATTGTTGGAGTTGATATTGACTATCGTACCATTCAAGAGCCATCTCTATCGCTGTCGTGCATTTAATTGCATAGGCCGAAAAGCTGGGAGCAATGTTGACAATGGCTTTGGCAATTTTGAATTGAGTTAGAAAGAATTTAGCTATTGCGAGAGGCACCGCTCTTGCACCAGTTGGGTTTTGGAAAGATAAAACTCTGACTATTTCAAATGACGATCGCTCTTGGACTCAACTACAGGAGGTAATATGAAATGGAGGCGATCGCCAGTTTTATAATACAAAAATTACAATAGCGAAGGTTACTTTGTAGTACGCCAGGGAGCGCCCGGTCAAGGGAGTGTGGTCTTGCACCAGTTGGGTTTTCCAAGGTCAAGTTCTGACTTCTTAACCCGTCCCTGTTCTCCCTTTTGTTCGTGCTTTAACGTGGGTATTTTTCGGATAATGGACCTTTTAGTTAAGTTATAACATTTTTGTGCTATAACGTAATTTATCCCTATGGCTGCGCCACACGGCTACGCCGCGCGAACGGAGTTCTCTGGAGGACCTTAGGGTACAACCTAGTACAGCTAGCCGTATCCTCTATCAACGGTCTGCATGACCACACACTAGTCATCCCTTAGTTTAACAGATTACCTCCCAGATTTAGTTCTTTGCTGCTGGTTGTTTGCTAACAACTATATTAAATATGTAATAGCATTTAGGAAAATCTTTCTCTCTGCTCTCCTCTACGGGATGCGCTCGCGGATTGACTATCCAGATTAATCCTAACTTGGCGTTGCTTTAGCAAAGAAGTAGGGTGGGCAATGCTCACCCTAGGGCTAATCAGACAGAGGTTAGAAAGTCTCAGACTTAACGCAGTTGAGCATCCGCAGAGTCGATGCTGCGGCGTAGTTGCGCTGAGCATACTCGTCCGGGACAAAGCGATCGCCTATTTCATTCAGCGGCGAGGCCACAGAGCAATAGGAGGACATTTGAGAGATCACGGGCTCTGCCCAGTGATTGCTAGTATCCGAGAAGTTAGTAACGGGCCGTTTGGCGGTCAGCTGTCGAGGCAGTCCGCTCATACCCTTGGCAAACTCAGCTGCGCGCCGTTGTACGGCCATCAGTTCAGCTCGCGTCACGGGTTGTGCCGGGCGGAAAGTCCCGTCAGTGTAACCACTGATGATGTTATTATCTTTCGCCCATTGAATCTTCGCCGCACTCCAGCGTGAAGTCTCGACATCAGGATAAGGGCTAGAGGAAGCTTGAGTGGGAATGTTGATGTTGGCACCCGGTAGCTTAGTCAGAGATTCCCAGATCATCGACACCAGTTGCTCGCGAGTTAAAGCTACTTGGGGGCGGAAGCTATTGTCTTCGGCGAAACCAGAGATGAATCCCAGGTCAACTGCGGCGTTAATTTCATCGAAATAGATGTCATTGGCGATGTCACCGAAGCTTGGGGTGGGAGTGACCGGAATCCCCGGATCTACCTCGCCGTTGGCGATGGCGATCGGGTCGAGGTTATTGGTGAAATAGATGTGACCCAGCTCCTGACCATTGTAGGTTCTTTTGCTAAAGCGCCAACCTGGATTGAGTTCAATTTTGACAAAATCTTTTTTGACGCCATTGGTGCGGCCAATTTCCAATTCTGGGGCATTGCGGTCATCGGGGGCTCCCAGGAGTACCAGATCCCCGTTCCGTTCGACGACGCGGAGGCTGTATTTCAATGCCATGTCTTGACCTGCTGCCCGGATGGAGAAGCCATTACTGTCCACCGCGCGTCCGCAAATCCCTGTGAAGTCAAAGTTTAGCAGTAATGGATCTACAAGGGTTGTCCCGTCAGCTTGTGGAGTTTCGCTCCAGCAAGCACGTTGGTTAGATTTTTGTTCCAGCACGAACAGTTGATAACCAATAGTACCACGAGGTGCGGCTACCGCGATAAAGTTGTCTTGGTCAACTTCCCGTTGGGCAAAAGTTGCAGCCACAGATGGAGCGATTACACTAACTGCCGATAGGGTGGCAGCGGTCAGAGTAGCAATGGGATAAGAAAAGGTTTTCATGGTTTTACAGTTGCTAGGTTTGATGTTTAAGCTTTAGGTTTTTTAGGCTAATTAAACAGTAACTGTTCTAGGTTTTCTTAGCTCATATGCTTTCAGAATGCTGTTGCCTGAAAATTCTTTCCAGACTAGAAGTTTTTGATTGCTTCTTGAGGTTGTTTCAGCGGTGCCCACCCTAAGCTATGTCTTTATTGTTGTTCAGGTAGGTTCAACTCGGTGTAACTCCTGTTCCAGTTTGGCAACTGTCCCACTAGGGAGTTTTTCCTGCTATGGCTGCGCCACGCTACGCGATGGGAAGTTGTTAGCTTTGAACTTTTCATATAGCGCCGGTTACTCCCCGATATCGTTTCGCCTGTTTACCCTTGACAAGATCAGAGATGGTAAATATATTATGCTAAATAGCAGAGTGTTGTGCGATTCGTTCTAGTCTAACGTAGGCAACTACGGAACGCTAGGCCAGGTCCAAACTGGTAACTCTGGTATTCATGGGGGTTAGATTCCCTCTCTCCAAGTGTGGGAGTAACACCGGTCCTTAGTGCTGCTGAGTCACATCACGGTGGTGCGGAGCAAGGACTTAAATGTAGGATAGCTAGCAGCCTAAGCTAGTGACGCCGCTAGGAAAGATGCTAATGGCTAGAACAAGCGAACCTGTGTACGCCTCGTTATCTAGAACCAGCGAAATAAGGCTTAAAGCGCTGGCCCAAAAGGGAAATGGTAGTTTGTGCTAGTTCTTGCACTTGGCCAGTATCGCACTCTAAGAACTCCCGGGGTATAGCAGGGGCCTAAAAGCATCGTGAAATGATACTAGGGAACGAAGTAACTTCTCGTGTGCTGTCTAGATTGGACAAGTTAGATGTAAAGCGCAAGCCGCGAGGGGAAAGATAGCCCGAGAAGCTAATGCCTAGGGTAACGCCTATGGATATGATGGGGTGTTCCTCATCCAGCTGACGCGGGTTGGTTAAAGTAGGAAATCTTGGGTAAGAGTATCTCTAAGACGCCGGAGGCCTCTCGAAGGTTGGATGACTGGTAAAACAGACTTGGAAATGGTAATACTAAAGGTTATCTGGCAGCGCCGCTTACCAACCAGGAAAGGAGTGAAATCGCATGAGATGAGGGACAAGTGGAGCAATCCGTAGTAATCCTAGTAGTGACAATGCCCTACTTGCCAGTAGCCGGATGCGGTGAAAGTCGCACGTCCGGTTCCGAATGGGAGAGTTAGGGGGTGACCCCTAGCTCGACCCCGACTATACCCTACCGGTGGTGCCTCCGATGGGCGGTCGAAGGTTCAAATCAGCGATCGGTTATCGGCGATCGCTACCAGGGTTCGGCTAGCACTACGCCCATGACCTATAGACTCACCGCAAGGTGAGACTAATATCCACTTAGCTTTCTGCTTAATACTGCTAAATATTGCTCCGATTGCATCGTGGCATCCTCGTCCCGGCCGTAGGAGTTTCCTTCAAAATACGCTTCCCATTCAGGATAACTGCGCAATTTTCAGTAGCCCCTGTGTCGCGCGGTCGTACATTGTTGGTATTCCTAATGGACGTTTTTCGTCTCTCCCTGGCTTTGGTATCCACACTCTTCGTGTAGGTTTGGCCTTGTTTGAGATTTCTATTTGTCCTACCAGTTCTGTCCGCTGCTTTGGGGTTAACGATTTTACGCCATCCACACCAGCAGTCTTCTTTCCCTGGTTGTCCTGTGTTACCTGTCGTACCGCTAGACTTTTAGCTGGGATTTTACCAGTAACCTCTGGAGTCTGCGAACTGTCCGCTTGTCGCCACGTTGTGCCGCTCTGTAAATTCTCAGAAGCAACTTGAAAACTATCCGCTCCAACTTTCGCCAAGGGATGGCCTTCCATTCATCCATCGGTTTTGACACCGTGTTTACGACTTCTGTATTGCTACTCATGACTTTACTCTTGACATTACCGTGAGGGCGTCAGCGTATCCTACCCATTACAGATAGGCGTTTGCTTCTCCACGAAATCTCTCCCAGGTATGACCTGCCCTAATGGAAGGCAGCTATTGCGTCTTTGGTGACTACTCTATCCATCGACCGGTGATAGAGAGACCATACCTGGTTTACTTCGTTCCTATAGATGATTGGTCGTAGTTTTAGGTGGATTCCACCACGCCAGTTTTTTTGTCGGTGCTTGTTGGTCGGTCAACTACCCGCCAACGATCAGTATCCTATCCCTTTTGGGCCAGTGTGTCAGCCTTATTTCACTGGTTACTGTTGACGACGCTTCAAATCTTCACTTTATGTTCACCATCACTACTTGCTTGGCGATAACCGGTTTGGGCTACCAGTCATTGCGCCTTTTACTCCCGCTTTACGGATTGATGCCATCTCTACCGTAGGGAGAATGCTGTCACTCCTGCACCTGGAGGGGTGGGCTTTCACCACCATCATCTATAAGTTGTCTAGGCTAATGGAACCTAGCTAGTGGTCCTCCATCGGTTATTCACCGGTGGTTTACACTAAACGAATCGCACAGTTGAGAACAAGTCTATGCCACCATCCTATATTATCTGCACGAAAAAGAAAAGATCGCCAAATCCATGGCTTCCTGGATAGAAGCGTTGCCAACTCCCGATCGACGGACCGATCGGCCAACTCCAAACTGTACCCTGGTGGTAAGCCCGATCGCGATGCAGACGATCGCCTCCGTAACTGCCAATATACGACCGATCCTCTGGGGATAAGCTGCGCAAACCCTAAGGCGTCAGCAGGCGATCGCGTGCCACCTGTAGGACCTGACGCCCCCGATCCACTCTCAACCCGCAATGATGCAAAGATAGGGCCAACACCGCATTCGGGCGAATGCTTGCATCCCCCGCCGTGTCTCTTGGAAGCGCTAATCGCACTATCCAAGAGACACGGCCCTGTCATCCGGATCGATGCGATCGTAAAGATATCCCAGCTTTCCATTCCCAAACTTTTGTAAAGATGCCTTGACTTGCTGGGCTTCTCGTGCATATCTGGCAAGCGATCTCATGATGCCCCAGTTGCTAGGCCCACTGAGCGATCCAGCACAAAGCCGAGTACCAAAGGGCATTAATTTCCACCGGTTTGCCCGGACGGGGGCGATCGGGCAACCGTCAATGACAGCATCCATCTAAGTCAGGGCCACACCGGGCGCTTCCCAAGATTAAATTAAGCCAGGGTGTCACCACCCCGACTCGTCTTCAAAACCGGACGATCTGCTTTTCACCTCATCCGGCTCCTCAGTAACGCCACCCTTGTCATGGGTACGGCTACTACCATCATTGGCAGTCTTTATGTCGTGACAATGTTTGTGCAACAGTTGTAGGTTGTCCCACCGGTCCTTACCACCTAATGAAAGTGGCTTGATGTGGTCTACTTCCCACCTGTCGCTATCTTTGAACGTCAATTCGCAGTGTTGACATTTCCCCCTTTGCCTCTTGAGCAGTTTTGCCACCCTATTACTTAGCTCTGGGTTCTTGCTTAGTCTCGTACTCCAATATGTGAGGTTCCCGTCGTATGGGCTGGCTTTTCCTTTTACCTTTACATGTCAAACTATCTCTACACTTGCGTGTCGATATAGTTTGACATCTTCCTCTTGAAAACACCATTTTCCATCTTTGTCCAGTGACCAATATTTATTGGCTATCCAGTGTTTCGACTTGTTGGGGTGTTTTCTTTTTGCCCAATTCCACAGGATTTCCCATCGGTATTTGTCCATCTCTGAGTAAGTTTCTTTACTTACTTCCGTCCTGAAATAGTTGGCCCATCCTCGTATTACCGGATTGAGTTTGCTTATCAGTGCGTGGGGCTGCTCTGTGACTCCTCACTATTTCTGCTAACCTTTCCTTGTGTTTACCTGTGGATTTATTACTGGGTTTGATAAGGGTTTTGAAACTTAGGGCTTTCCCATTCCTGTTCTTACCACTTCTGTTCTTACTTACCTCATATTGCCTCACGTTGAATCCCAAGAAGTCAAATCCTGGTTCCTTTCCTTTTAGCGTATGAGCTATTTTGGTCTTCTCAGGCTTAAGCTCTAGTCCAATTCCCTTCAGCCACTTCGCTATAACCACTTGCGCTTCTTCTATCTTCTCTTTCTCTTCATGCATTACTACAAAGTCATCAGCGTATCTGACTACTGTCAATCCGCGTTTATCCTTATGTGTTTTTGCAATTTCCATTACGGCTTCTTCTAACCCATGTAGAGCTATGTTTGCCAATAATGGTGATATGACTCCACCCGTACCCTCATTGGTTGCATACCATTCTTTCCTGTCTATCACCCTGGCTTTTAACCATGCCCGTATTTGTTTACGAATTGGTGATGTCGTATTTAGTTTTTCCATTAGCGCTTTATGGTCAATCTTATCGAAGCATTTCGCGATGTCGGCATCTAGTACCCATTTGGACTTCTGTTTGATGCTATTGAATATTGCTTCGATTGCGTCGTGGCATCCCCTTCCCGGTCTAAACCCGTAGGAGTTACCTTCCATATACGCTTCCCATTCAGGATAACTGCGCAATTTTAAGTAACCCCTGTGTCGCACGGTCGTACATTGTTGGTATTCCTAATGGACGCTTTTCGTCTCTCCCTGGCTTTGGTATCCACACTCGAAGTGCGGGTTTTGCCTTGTTCGAGATTTCTATTTGTCCTACCAGTTCTAGACGTTGCTTTGGGGTCAGTGATTTCACACCATCCACACCCGCAGTTTTCTTTCCTTGGTTATCTTGTGTTACCTGTCGTACCGCTAGACTTTTAGCTGGGATTTTACCAGTAACCTCTGGAGTCTGCGAACTGTCCGCTTATCACCAAGTTGTGCCGCTCTGTAAATTCTCAGAAGCAACTTAAAGACTATCCTCTCTAACTTCCGCCAGGGGATGTCCTTCCATTCATTCATCGGTTTTGATACCGTGCTCATGACGTATACATTGCTACTTACAACTTCACAATTGACATTACCGTGAGGGCGTCAGCGTATACCACCTATTACCGGTGGTCGTTTGCTTCTCCACAGTATGACCTGCCTGATGGAAGCAGATGTTACGCCTTTGGTGGCTACTCTATCTATCGACCGGTGATAGAGAGTGCATACCAAGGTTACTTCGTTCCTATAGACGATTGGTTGTAGTTTTAGATGGACTCTCTATGCCGGGTTTGTTGTCAGTGCTTATTGGTCGGTGAAAAATCCGCCAATGACCTATATCCTTTCCCTTTTGGGCCAGCGTTTCAGCCTTTTCGCTGGTTATTGGTGACGACTCTTATGAGTCTTTGCTTACGCTCATCATCACTACTTGCTCGACGTTAACCGGTTTTAGGCTACCAGTCAGGGCACCTTTTACGGAGACATCGTAATCGCACAAAAGGGGAGACATCGTATTCGCACTACCCCAGAGACATCGCTGAATTAAACTAAGCCAGTCCGTCACCGGACCGACTCGTCTTCAAAACCGGACGATCTGCTTTTCACCTCATCCAGCTCCTCAGTGATGCCATCCTTGTCATGGATACGGCTACTACCATCACTGGCAGTCTTTTTGTCGTAGCAGTGTTTGTGCAATAGTTGTAGATTCTCCCACTGGTCCTTACCACCCTAATGAGAGTGGTTTGATGTGGTCTACTTCCCAACTATCATTTTCCTTAAACATTACTCCGCATTGCAGACATTTCCCCTTTTGCCTCTTGAGCAACCTTGCTACTCGATTACTCAATTCCGGGTTTCTGCCTAGTCTTGTACTCCAATATGTGAGGTTCCCGTCATATGGGCTAGCTGGTCCCTTAACCTTTATGTGTCTGTGCGATTCGTTCTAGCCTAACGTGGTCAAACACGAAACGCTAGCCCGGTTTCATTAGCCGGGAACTCTGACCGCATGGGGGTTAAATTCCCCTCCCCCCAGGTACGGGGGTGACACCGGTCCTCGGTGCTACGAAGCGACATCATCGTGGTGCTAAGCGAGGACTCAAATGTAGGATAACTGGCAGCCTAAGCCGGTGACGCCGCTAGGAAAGATATCCAAGGTTAGAGCAGGCAAACATGTGCAAGCCTCGTTATAAGGAACCAGCGAAATAAGGCTATATGCGCTGGCCTAAAAAGGAAATGGTAGCTAGTATTAGTTTTAGACTCTGGCTAATATAGTACTCAAATAGCTCCCGGGGTATAGTGTGGACCTAAAGGTATCGCGAAATGTTGTTAGGGAACGAAGTAACCTCTCGTGTGCTGTCCATCAGGACAAGTTAGATGTTAAGCGCAAGCCACGGGGGGAGGGATGGCCCAAGAAGCGAATGCCCGGGGTAATTCCTGGGATAACATCTACAGTAATGTAGATGATGCTGGGTAGCCAGCGCTGACGTGGGTCGGTGATACTAGGAAGCTGCTGGAATGAGTAATCCTAAAAAGCCACGGAACTAATCCGAAACGCAAGTGGAGGATAAGGTATGGATAACTGGTAAAACTGACTTGAAAATGGTGATACTAACGGTTATCAGAACAACCACTCGCTAAACCAGGAAAGGGAAGAAAAGACAGGCGGCAAGGGCTAACGGAAGTAATTCCTATTAAGTCTACCTATGAAAAGGGCCTAGTACCCAGTAGCCGGATGCGGTGAAAATCGCAAGTCCGGTTCCTCAAGGGAGGGTCGGGAAGCGATTCCCGGCTCGACCCCATCCCACTATCTCTACACTCGCGTGTCGATATAGCGCTACCTCCCCTTCTTCTGTCTCACATCGGAATCGCCATTGTCCATCTTGGCCTACTGACCAATACTTTCTAGCTATCCAGTGTTTCGACTTGTTAGGGTGTCTTCTTTTTGCCCAATTCCACAGGATTTCCCATAGGTATTTGTCCATATTGGAATAAGTTTCCTTGCTTACTCCCGCCCTGAAGTAATTTGCCCATCCTCGTATTATCGGGTTGAGTCTGCTTATCAGGGCCTTTTGTGGAGCTGCTTTATGG
Organism: uncultured Hormoscilla sp.; assembly: GCA_963921275.4. Lineage (GTDB taxonomy): Bacteria > Cyanobacteriota > Cyanobacteriia > Cyanobacteriales > Desertifilaceae > Hormoscilla. Next base: position 3,228,512 of record OZ001293.3, read on the forward strand.
CTGGCTACTATTTCTGCTAACCTTTCTTTATGCTTACCTATGGACTTTTTACTGGGTTTTATGAGAGTTTTGAATCCTAGGGGTTTTCCGTGTCCGTTTTTGCCGCTTCTGTTATTACTTACCTCATATTGCCTTATGTTGAACCCTAGGAAGTCAAATCCCGGATTTTCACCTTCTAGCGTATGAGCTACTTTTGTCTTTTCCGGCTTCAGTTCCAACCCTACTCCTTTCAGCCACTCTGCTACCACCGCCTGCGCTTCTTCTATCTTCTCTCTTTCTTCATGTATTACCACAAATTCGTCAGCATATCTGACTACTGTCAGTTTCTGCTTTTCTTTTTTTGTTTTGCAAGTTCCATCACTACTTCCTCTAGCCCATCTAGGGCTACATTTGCTAGTAATGGTGATATGACTCCTCCTTGAGGTGTTCCCTCTTCGGTTGCATACCAATCTTTCTTTTCTATCACCCTGGCTTTTAACCATGCTCGTATTTGTTTACGAATCGGCGATGTCGTATTTAGTTTTTCCATCAGCGCTTTGTGGTTGATTTTATCGAAGCATCTTGCAATGTCTGCATCTAAAATCCACTTGGACTTCTTGTTGATACTGAGATATATTGCTTCGATTGCATCATGGCACCCTCTTCCCGGTCTGAATCCGTAGGAGTTAGCTTCAAATCGCGCTTCCCATTCGGGTTCCAATGCAATTTTCAGCAGCCCCTGAGTCGCACGGTCGTACATTGTTGGTATTCCTAATGGACGTTTTTCCTCTCTTCCTGGCTTTGCACTTGCTGCTCCGAAGATGAAAGTTCAATTGGGGATTTCAGGGGACTGGACGCATATGTATACTCCTGTTTACATATTTACATGTTTTTCTAGTAGATACACATTTTCTGTTTTTTGTCAACCCCCTCTACTGGACCGACGCTCTAGGGAGCGGAGAAAATCCCGTTTTTCGGGACTACCTGCTGTGGCAAATATCTCTGCACCAGCCCGTTGAGCTAATTGGATCGCCGCCAAACCGACACCCCCGGCTCCAGCGTGAATGAGAATCCGATCGCCCCGATCCATCCGCCCCCAATAGTGCAGGGCATGGTAAGCGGTGAGGAAAACCAGGGGGATTGTCGCTGCTGCTTCAAAACTGAGGTCCGCGGGCTTAGGTACGACCAAATTGGCATCTGTGATTGTATAGCTGCCAAAGTTGTGGGGGGCAAGGGCTATGACTTCCTCCCCGATTTCAAAACCCGTGACCCAAGGCCTATCGCTGTAATAATTCCCGAACAATTAAAGCCAAGCGATCGTCCGGTGAAATTACCCTCTAAATTCACCTCATCCAGCAAGTTCATGGCCTTGGCAACATCCTTGAAGTTGAGCCCCGTAGCATAAACCTGAATCTCAACCTCTCCGGGGCCTGGTTCTATGAAAACTTAATACAACTTATTGCAATTGCTAAAAAGTTGGATAGACTCTCGGCGTGAGAATTTCCAAAAATTCTTCTTCGGGGCTGTCGAAAAGCCAAACCCGGTTTTAGACTAGGGAGTAGCGGGGGGTGATCGCCCCTAAGTTGATTAAATAATCAATAAATAAGGCAAAAAGAGGAAAAGGGAGGGCGATCGGGGGACGCGCTCAGCTCATAACTGGAGATTGTGGTAAAATGCACATTGAAAGCCGAAACTGCCGCGTGTGATAGGACATTGCGATGTGCGATTAATGCGCTCCGCGCAGTGCTCAACCGCTCGCGCAGAGCACATTAAGCAGTGCGAATACGATGTCCCCGGAGTAGTGCTCCTAGCGCTCTCCGGAGACATCGATCTCCCAGGAAACATCGAGATACTCGGGGACATCGAGCGCGCAGAGCACATCGTTGAGTAAATGTAATTGTTAAAACAGTACCTGACCGCTAAAAGGGGTATTTGCATTGTAAGTAAGCTAAGGAGGGCGGATTTATGAGAGCAGTGCTGATGGCTGGCGGGTCGGGAACGCGGCTGAGGCCCTTAACCTGCGATCTCCCCAAACCAATGGTACCAATTCTCAATCGCCCCATAGCCGAACATATAGTTAATTTGCTCCGACGGCATCAGATTAGAGAAATCATTGCGACCCTGTATTATATGCCAGATGTGATGCGGGATTACTTCCAAGACGGTGCTGAGTTTGGCGTGCGCATTTCCTACGCAGTGGAAGAAGACCAACCCCTGGGAACCGCCGGTTGCGTCAAGAATATAGCCGAACTGCTAGATTCAACTTTCCTGGTGATTAGCGGCGATAGCATTACAGACTTTGACCTGACAGCGGCAGTGACCTTTCACAAGCAAAAGGGCTCAAAAGCAACCATTATCCTAGCTCAAGTCCCCAACCCGCTAGAATTTGGCGTGGTAATCACCGACTCGGACCAGAGAATCAAGCGGTTTCTAGAAAAGCCCTCTACGAGCGAAATCTTCTCCGATACGGTCAATACTGGCACCTATATCCTGGAACCAGAAGTGCTTGACTATCTGCCAGATGACCAAGAGTCAGACTTTTCCAAAGACCTGTTCCCGCAGCTGCTAGAGAATAATGAGCCCATGTACGGCTACGTTGCCAAAGAGTACTGGTGCGATGTCGGACACCTGGATGCTTACCGGGAAGCTCAATACGATGCCCTATCCCGACAAGTAAAACTCGAAGAAGCCTACGAAGAAAAGGAATCAGGAGTCTGGGTAGGTCAGAATACTTACATAGATCCGAGCGCAAAAATAGAACCGCCAGTTCTGATTGGAAAAAACTGCCGGATCGGACAGCGAGTGCAGCTGGATGCGGGCACGGTAATAGGGGACAACGTGACGATCGCCAACGATGCCAACTTGAAACGCCCGATTATCTGGAATAGAGCGATCGTCGGGGAAGAAGCCCAGCTGCGAGGCTGCGCGATCGGTCGTGGCAGCCGGGTGGACCGCCGGGCCCAAATCCTGGAAGGAGCCGTAGTCGGTTCTCTATCGATCGTCGGGGAAGAAGCCAGGATCGCACCCCAAGTGCGGGTATGGCCCAACAAAGAGATTGAAGCAGGTGCGACATTGAACATTAATCTGATTTGGGGTAACATGGCTCGGCGCAACCTGTTTAGTCAGCGGGGCGTTCAAGGTCTGGCGAATATCGACATCACGCCAGAATTTGCGGTAAAGTTAGGGGCAGCTTACGGCTCAACCTTGAAATCAGGTTCTCAGGTAACTGTCTCGCGAGACCGGCGGACCATCTCCCGCATGGTCAGCCAGTCGTTAATTGCGGGTTTAATGTCTGCGGGCATAAACGTGCAGAACCTGGAAGCAACAGCTCTGCCCATTGTCCGTACCGTGATTTCTACCCTAGTAGTTGCTGGTGGAATTCACGTCCGCGCACACCCAGAACGGCCCGATGCAATTGCGATCGAAATTTTGGACCGCAAGGGCATCAATATCTCTAAAGCTAGAGAGAAAAAAATTGAGGGGGCTTATTTCAAGGAAGACCTCAGGCGCTCGCCTCTACAGGAGATCGGCAATGTTGCTTATCCTTCTGATGTGCTTTCTATCTATATGACGGCCTTTGAGAAGCATCTGGATGTGAAGGCGATTAAACGGGTGTACTCAAAGGTGGTGATAGACTATGCCTATGCAGTTAATGGTGCGGTGCTACCACAGTTGTTAACCAAGTTTGACTGTGATGTGGTAGTGCTCAATGCTAGTTTGAACCAGACGCCGCTGTCAGCTAGCGATCGGGAGGGATTGCTCGATCAGTTGGCTCGTGTAGTGGAGGCACTAAGGGCTACTATGGGAGTGCAGGTATCGGCAAATGGAGAACAGCTGATTTTAGTCGATGAAACTGGCAGTCCAATTCGGGGTGAAAGCTTGACGGCGCTGATGGTGCAGATGATGCTGACAGCTCACGGTGGCGGCGGAACGATAGTGGTGCCAGTGCAGGCGTCGAGTGCGGTGGAACAAATCGCTCGGCGTCACGATGGCAGGGTAATTCGCACTAAGGCTAACCCAGGGGCGGTGATGGAGGCAAGTCACGCCAATCCCCATGTGATACTGGGAGGAAGTGGGGATATGGGTTTCATTTTCCCCCAGCTGCATCCGGGGTTTGATGCCATGTTCTGTACCGCTAAGTTGATTGCAATGCTGAAGCTTCAGGATCTGAGTCTGGGAAAAATTCGTTCGGAGTTGCCCCGGGTTTACCATAAGCAGTATACTATTCGCTGCCCCTGGAATATTAAAGGAGCACTGATGCGTTATCTGGTGGAAAAACACCCAGCTTCACAGCTAGAATTAGTAGATGGGGTTAAGATTTTTAACCAGCAATCAGCGTCACGAGGTTATGGTAAAGTAGTGACGCCTTCGATATCCCCTGGAAGCGCTACTCGCACTACCCAGGGGATATCGACAGATAATTGGGTATTGATTTTGCCAGATGCGGGTGAACCCCTAGTGCATATTTTGGCTAACAGTAATGACAGGAGAGTGGTTGATCGCACGTTATGGGAGTACCGCAATCTGGTTAAAGACTTTGTCGAGTCGGAACAGGGGGAAGCTGTAAGTAGTTCCTAGGCTGATAATTCCAAATTGGCAAGAATTGGATCGGACTATGACAACTATAATCTGACAGGGGTTTGGGGCTAAAAACAGGGAATCTGACAAGGAATTGGTAGATAGTGAGAAAATTTGCTAAAATAAAAGAGTAGCAGAAAGTGAGAAATTTATATGAATAGCTGCGTTTTGATGGCCGAGATAATTCAAGAACCGCAACTGCGATACACGCCAGACAACCAAACAGCGATCGCGGAAATGCTAGTGGAGTTGCCAGGGTTGAGGAGTGAAGATCCCACTGGTAAACTCAAGGTAGTGGGATGGGGAAATTTAGCCTCAGAAATCACAGAACATTATCACATAGGCGATCGGGTGGTGCTCCAGGGTCGGTTGAGCATGAACACCAGAGAACGACGAGAGGGGTTTAAAGAAAAACGGGCGGAATTAACAGTTTCTAAAATTTACAGCCTGGAAGCTGCTGCGGTCGGTGCGGACAGGCCAATAGTGCGGACGGTTTCTACCTCTGTAAAGAGCAATGTTGTTTCGCTCAAGGGACGTAACTCGCCAGTGGAATATGACAGAACCAACAGCGTAGTGGAGGCTCCGACCATGAATAATAGCGTCTCGACTACAGGATATCAATCTTCTTTATTGGAGACAGACTCCAAGAGCACGGATGAAACAGATCAGTATGGAGAAAGTTACAAGGCGCCAACCATTGATGAATCAGAAGAGGATGAAATTCCTTTTTAAGACGATATTCATGGTTCATGGTAGAGAACATGAACCATGAATAATAGCCCTAGAGATAATCGTGCAAAAAATCAAAGGGATCGTCTACAAAACCAGGAGCGGGCAAGAGCAAAAATAGGTAATGTATAATGTCAGCCTCGATTTCATCTATATCATCAATGTCAAACAGACAGGAGAGAGCTTTAATATCTCGCTCCCTCATTAAAGGGTGCATCCCAGTAGTTAGGTAAGTATTATTACTCATAGTGAGTGCTGTAAAGACTCCGTTCAAGCAAGCACAACGATGTCGTAACACCTGGGGGACATTCTCCTCCTTCCACTGTGCTCCAGATAACGATTCCTTCAAGAGTGGTGAGTTGCTCCGGTACGGTAGCCAAAGCTTGCTCATGGAGTCGGGCCGCTTCCGGGCTTGAGCATGGGCTTCAATTTGGGCTTGGATTATTAAACTAAGCCAGGGAGTCACCCCGACTCGTCTTCAAAACCGGACGTGACACTTTCGCGTCATCCGGCTCCTCGGTCTCGTCATCTCTGTCATAGACACGGCCTTTGCTGCCATCCCTGGCAGACTTATAGTCATGGCAATGGTCGTGCAGCAACTGTAGGTTGGTGTACCAGTCCTTGCCCCCCCGAAAGGTAGGCATTATATGGTCCACTTCCCACCGGTCGCCATCCTTGAACATTAATCCACATATTTCGCATTTGCCCTTTTGTTTCCTGAGCAGGTTGATTACTCTAGTGCTCACGTCCGGGCTTTTCCGCATTCTCATGCTCCAGTAATTAAACTAAGCCAGCGGGTCGCCCCGCCGACTCGTCTTCAAAACCGGACGTGACACTTTCGCGTCATCCGGCTCCTCAGTTTCGCCATCCTTGTCATGGATACGGCCTTTGCTGCCATCTCTGGCAGACTTAACATCATGGCAATAGTCATGCAACAACTGTAGGTTAGAGTACCAGTCTTTTCCTCCTCGCGAGACTGGTAGAATATGGTCAACCTCCCACTTGTCACCGTCTTTGAACTTCAGTCCGCAGTGTAAACACTTACCATCCTGCCTTTTGAGCAGATTAATTACCCTTGTGCTCACATCCGGGCTTTTCCTTAGCCTTTTGCTCCAATAGACTAGCATCGCACTCGAAGAACTCCCGGGGTATAGCAGGAACCTAAAAGCATCGAGAAATGATACCAGGGAACGAAGTAACCTCTTGTGTGCAGTTCGGCTCAACGGGGCCGAACCAGTTAGATGTACGTCCGCGTAGCGTGCGCGGAGCGCATAGCGCAAGCCACGAGGGGAAGGATGTCCTAAGAAGCAAATGCCCGGGGTAATGCCCGTGGATAAGCTGACGTCGGACGGATATGGTAAGAAGCCTTTGGTGAAAGTAGCCCTAATATGTCGCAAAACTTAGGAGAAATCCAAAAGTATGAATATGGACTAGAGTCTCAGCCGGGTAAAGTTCAGAGCCCCGATAAATCAGGAATGGGGAAATGTTAGTAAAGAGCGGTTAGACCGGTTTGCTGAACTACCCTCCGCGAACCTTCCGGAGCTGAAATCATTAACGGTCCAATAGGATTGACCATAAGGGGTAAAATTACAGAGGGTAAGGGGAAACGGGGTGACCTAATTATTGATGATGATATGCCTAAGGACAAGCCCCAGCGGTGAAAGTCGCAAGTCCGGTTTCGCTCTTGGAGGGTTGGGAAGTGATTCCCAGCTCGACCCCGACCACGCCCTCACGGTAACGTTAATTGTAAAGTTGTAAGTAGCAATACACAGGTCATGAGCACGATTTCCGAATCGATGAATGAATGAAAGGATACCCCCTGGCCTCGGCTGGAGCGGGTAGTCTTTAAGTTGCAAAAGCGAATTTACAGAGCGGCAATGGAAGGCGTAATAAGCGACCAGTTCGCAGACTCCAAAGGTTACTGGTAAAATCCCGGGCTGCCAAAAGTCTAGCGGTACGACAGGTAACTCAAGACAACCAGGGAAAGAAGACGGCGGGAGTGGACAGTGTAAAAGCACTGACCCCAAAGCAACGCTCAGAACTGGTAGGACGGATTGAAATCTCAAACAAGGCCAAACCTACACGTCGTGTATGGATACCAAAGCCGGGGAGAGAGGAGAAGCGTCCTTTAGGAATACCAACGATGTACGACCGTGCGACACAGGGACTCCTCAAGATTGCGCTCGAACCCGAATGGGAAGCGTACATGGAAGGGAACTCCTATGGATTCAGACCGGGTCGGGGATGCCACGATGCAATCAAGGCAATATTTAACAGCATCAGATATAAACCCAAGTGGGTATTGGATGCCGATATTGCAAAATGTTTCGATAAGATTGACCACAAAGCGCTAATAAAAAAATTAAATACAACGTCACCAATCCGTAAGCAGATACGGGCATGGTTAAAAGCCGGGGTGATAGACAAAGGAGAATGGCATGCAACCGAAGCGGGAACACCCCAAGGGGGAGTCATATCACCACTACTAGCCAACATAGCCCTACATGGACTAGAGGAGGCAGTAAAGGAACTCGCCAGGACACAAAAAGAAAAGCAAAAGCTGACAGTAGTCAGGTATGCTGATGACTTTGTGGTAATGCATGAAGATAGGGGAATGATAGACAGAGCGCAGATAGTGGTGGCAGAATGGCTAAAGGGAATAGGGCTAGAATTGAAAGCCGAGAAGACAAAAATAGCTCATACGCTAAAAGGAGAAAGCCCGGGGTTTGACTTCCTGGGTTTCAAAGTAAGGCAATATGAGATAGGTAAATACAGAACCGGCAAGTCAACCAACGGAACACCCCTAGGATTCAAAACCCTAATCAAACCCAGTAATAAGTCCATAGGGAAGCATAAAGAACGGCTATCAGAAATGGTGGCCAGCCATAAAGCAGCACCACAAGCAGCCTTAATAAGTAAGCTAAACCCGATAATACGGGAATGGTCAAACTATTATAGGACAGTGGTAAGTAAAGAAACATACAGCTACATGGACCACTACCTATGGACCATTCTCTGGCAGTGGGCAAAAAGGAGACATCCCAATAAATCCAGTCATTGGATAGCTCGTAAGTACTGGTCCCTGAGTGAGGACGGTAAATGGCGATTCCGGTGCCAAATAGGAGAGGAAGAAATAACGCTGTACAGACACTCCGAAACTGAGATAATCAGGCACATAAAAGTGAAAGGTACAGCAAGCCCATATGACGGGAACCTTACATATTGGAGTACGAGATTAGGCAAAAGCCCCGAGCTAAATAAGAGGGTAGCAACGCTACTCAAGAGACAAAAGGGAAAGTGCCAACAATGCGGATTAACGTTTATGGATGGTGACAAGTGGGAAGTTGACCATATCAAGCCCCTCTCATTACTGGTCGGGGTCGAGTTGTCCCTCGCGGGACAATCCTCCCATTCGGAACCTGAAGAGCGACTTTCACCGCACACGGCTACTGGTTGGTAAACCCTTGTCACGGGTAGGATTACTAGGGATTACTCCCGTTGTCCCTTGCCCTATGAAATATAGCCCCTTTATGGTCAGTCATGAACTAGTTGAGTACCTAACTCCGGAAGGTTTACGGGGGAGAACTAGAAAACCACTATGACCGTTCTTTACTAACAGGTGCCCGTATGGGGCCTCTAAATTTTTTACCCGGTTAGGATTTCAGTCCATCATTACTACCTAGTGTTGCCACTGGTTAAGCACGTTTAGAGGGCTACTATCTCCTAGAGCTTTTTACCATATCCGTCCTACGTCTGCATATCCACAGGCATTACCCCGGGCATTAGCTTCTTAGGACCTCCCTCCCCACGCGGGCATGCGCTAGGCGCTGCGCGCACGCTACGCGGACGCACATCTGACTTGTCCATCTGGACAGCACCGCTCTTGTCCGGAACGTTCCCTGGTATCATTTCACGAGGCTTTTAGGTCTCCCCTATACACCGGCAGTCATTTCGGGTACGATATCAGTGACGTGCAACCACTGATACGCGGACTGCGTGCGCATTTTGCACCAAGCGTGTCAGCCTCTTTTCGCTTGTTTAAGATGACGATGCTTACAGGGATTCGCTTGCTCTAACCATGAGCCTCTTTCCGATCGCGCAGCGTGGCGCAGCCATGCGGCGTCGGTCTCTGGGCTGAGACCTTATCCTACATTTGTCCTCGGGAGGCACCACGGTAATGTTACTCCGCAGCACCTCACGCGGTCACCCCCGTACCTGGGGGAAGGGGAATTGAACCCCCATGATGACCAGAGTTGCTGGTATTAACCAGCCCGGCGATCGCCATATTTCAGACTTACGCCAAAACGATTCGCACCACATATTTCTTAACATTTCTCTCTGTGGCCACTATGGGGGGTGAAACCCTGATTACTTCGTAAGTCATTCTCAATAAATTCAATAATTTATCAAGAAAGAGGTCGGGATTTTTGTCAACCCCCGTTGAGGATGCTAAGTCTCAGAATCTTTGTACCATAAGGGTTTTAAGATTGTAAAGAATTATGCGAGTAATGGTAAGCTCATTAGGGGGTAAAAACCAGTACGACAACCTACAGTTACTACACAAACATTGCCACGATATAAAGACTGCCAGCGATGGTAGTCACAGCCGTACCCATGACAAGGGTGGCGTTACTGAGGAGCCGGATGATGCGAAAGTATCAAGTCCGGTTTTGGAGACGAGTCGGAGGGGTGACCCTCTGGCTTAGTTTAATAGTGCTTGGTGATGAAGGCGAACCGAAAAGCTCATATCCGTATAAATATTTATATTTTATGTTTGACAAATTGTCAGATAGATTACGTATTACAAAATGTCGTGCAATGGCAATCGTACCGAGTAATTACATATTACTTAGCATATTACGGTGGTGGGTCACAGGTAGTGATTTGACTACGGTCCAGGATTTCAGGTGCTAAAATCACTACTTGTGACCCACCACCCCCCTATCATCTTTCTGGGCTAGCTCAAAAGGCTGGTACTTCCCGCCTAGGGCTTCCACGATCGCCCGCGTATTCGCCACCATCATGTTAACATAGGAATCCCCCTCACTCCCAGGTGCCCCGATCGAATCAGAATAAAGTTCCTGTGGTGACAATTTTACCCCAGCTTCTGCTGCCACAGTCTTAATCAACTGAGGATTAATCGTTGTTTCGGCAAAAATAGCGGGAACACCCGTATCTTTCACCGCTTGCACCAGCTGCTGCAGGGTTTTAGCACTGGGTTGTTCTTCCGTGCTGATCCCAATTAGGGTACCAGAAACTTCTAGCCCATAAGCATTAGCATAATATTGAAAAGCATCATGGGTAGTAATCAATTTGCGCTTACTTGCTGGAATGGTTTGAATTTGCTGAGTAATCCAAGTATCCAACTTTTCTAATTCCCCTGTTAGCCGTGCCGCATTTTGGGTAAATTCCTCTCGGTCCTCTGGGGAAAGTTCTATTAATGCATCCCGCATGGCATTTACTATCAGGATGACATTTTTCACATTTCCCCAAACATGAGGATCTGGTACAGTTTCCCCATACTGTTCTAGCTGTAATGGCTGCACTACTTCCCCAACTGCTACCCGCGCCTTCTCCCCCATTGCGTTCATCATCTTAATTAACCCAGGCTCTAAATTATAGCCGTTATAGAAAATTAAATCAGCTTCCTCCAAGGCTTTACTATCTTGCGGTACGGGTTCGTAAATATGGGGGTCCGCGCCCGGTTCCAGAATACCCGCCAGCTGAATTTCCTCTCCTGCCAGTTGGGCGGCCAAATCATCAAGGATGGTGCTAGTTGTCACAACTAATGGTCGATCGCCCCCAGATAAGGTCTGATTCCCACTCCGTTGGGTGCATGCGAATAAGGCAAAAGGTATCAAGAATCCCAGGCAGATCCGAGACACATAAGCCTTTTTCATCCCTCGTTCCCTGGTGACCCCTGGGAACGTAAGGCCCGGTGCTAAGCCCGCGCTGGCAGGCTTTGTTTGTAGTCGCACCCGTTCTCTGGTTCCCGCCTGGGAACGGGTGCGGGTTATACCCCGCTGAGTAACCAGTGATATCATATACATTCATATTGATTTCATTTTGATATCATCATCTTTTCATTTTTTGGGTAAGATAGTCAAGGTGAGTAGAGAAATAAATCATGAAGACCCGGAAATTATTTACCGAGCGCTCGCCATCGGGGAGTTGGGCAGGATCTCGGGCGGCGCCAGGGATTACCATTAGCGATCTGGGGGTGAATTATCGCCAGTTGCAGGCACTACAGGATATCAACTGTGTAGTACGAGGGGGACGGCTAACGGGAATCATCGGTCCGAATGGGGCAGGGAAAAGTACCCTACTCAAGGGGATGCTGGGCTTAGTTCCCAGCGCCACTGGCACGGTACTGTATAATGGTAAACTGCTGATAGCGCAACTGGAAAAAGTGGCCTACGTGCCCCAGCGATCGCAAATCGACTGGACTTACCCTGCTACGGTCTGGGATGTGGTGATGATGGGTAGAGTGAAGAAAACTGGTTGGTTGCGTCCCTTTTCTGCCACGAGTCGGCATATTGCTGCTGATGCCTTAGAACGCTTAGGGATGGGTGCCTATCGCCACCGCCCGATCAGGCAACTATCGGGAGGACAGCAGCAGCGGGTATTTATTGCTCGGGCGATCGCGCAAGAAGCAGAAATTTTCTTTTTTGACGAACCCTTTGTGGGCGTGGATCAAAAAACCGAAGCAGTAATTTTCGATATTTTTCATGAACTTGCCGCTGCTGGTAAAATAGTACTAGTCGTCAACCACGATTTGGGACAATTGATCGCTCACTTCGATGATTTGATTTTACTGAATAAAGAATTAATTGCCTCTGGTTCCCGCCAGCAGGTACTCACAGAAGAATACCTGTACGGTGCCTATGACGGTAAAGTATTTTTCTTTGCACAAGAGGCAGCTTAATGTTAGAAAGTTTAATCGAACCGTTGCAATATAGTTTCATGCAGCGATCGCTTACGATCGCCATTTTAGTCGGCCTCATCTGTTCTGTAGTCGGCAGTTATCTGATGGTGCAGCGACTGGCCCTGTTGGGTGACGCTATCAGTCACTCCGTACTGCCCGGACTGGCGATATCCTTTCTGTTAGGAGCCAATATTTTTGTCGGTGCCTTCATTTCCGGGGTACTCAGTACCATGGTAATTGCCTGGATATCGAAGAGATCGCCCATCAAAGAGGACGCCGCCATGGGCATAGTCTTCTCCGCCTTTTTTGCCCTAGGCATTACTCTGATCACCATCATCCAGAAAGACAACAAGATCGACCTCAACCACTTTCTGTTCGGCAACATCCTCGGCGTCACCACTACCGACTTGCGGGATACTGCCATCATTGGGGCCTTTGTCTTATTAGTAGTGCTGCTGCTATACAAAGAATTGCTCTTTTATACCTTTGACCCTCTGGGGGCCCAAGCAGCTGGGTTACCCGTACACCTGCTCAACTTTGGATTAATGGTACTCATCGCCCTCACCATTGTTGCCAGTCTCAAAGCTGTAGGCGTCGTGTTAGTGCTAGCATTGCTGATTACCCCAGGCGCAACAGCTTATTTGTTGGTCAAGCGACTGCACCAAATGATGATTTTAGGGGCAGTCATTGGGGTTGTTGCCAGTGTCAGCGGCATGTACCTCAGCTACTTTTTAAACTTGCCTTCCGGTCCAGCTATAGTTTTAGTAGTATCAGGATTTTTTGTGCTAGCATTGCTGTTCAGTCCCACTCAAGGCATTTTCACTCATTCCCAGTCTGGAAACGGGTAGTAGCCACAAATGCGGAAGCATTTCCATCAGGCGAGGAAGCCAGGCAAGTACAACTCACTATTGAAAACAGACAAAAAATCAGGTCCATTCCTGAGAGGCCAGATGTAAAGGGGTGTGGTTAAAAGTAGTTGATATCCTGGCCAAAAGGATTGCGCTGCGCGCACACGGCTACGCCTACGCGAACGACCCTGGCAGATTACAGCGTAGCGCACGTAATACTTATTTGCCTTTTCTATGTAATCATTTGTAGTACAAAACCAGGCAGGAGCCGATCTGGCAGATTACAGCGTAGTGCACGTAATACTAACTTTGCGTGTTATATGTAATCACTCGTAGCATAAAACTGGGCGGGAGCCCAACCGGTTAAATAGTCAAGATATGATCTTTTCTCTACCAACTGGTTTTGGCCACACCCAATGTAAAGACGAAGCATAAGGGCAACCATTTTTCATATCTGCGATCTCCCTCATGCTTCGACCTTACCAGGTAACAACGCTGCTTTTAAGACCGGTTCTCAGATCTCAGTCCGGGCCCAACCCTTGCAGACCAGACTCCGATCGAGATCTACTCAAACTTTTGACTTTTGTGGAGCTGACTTAGCACTACCACTGTGGGCAGTTTTACCATTTTGGATATTCCCATCCCGGGGCATCAGTAGACCATATCCGCCGTGGTTGCGTTCGTACATCACATTGATCTCCCCCGTTTCGGCATTGCGGAACATCAAGAAATCGTGGCCCACTAGCTGCAACTGTTCTAAGGCTTCTTCTACCGTCATCGGCGGCATGGGAAAATACTTCGTCCGCACCACTTCCCTGGGCAGAGATGGGGTGCGTGAGCCCATCAAATCTGACGCCACCGGGGTCTCTTCCACAGCCTCTACGGTTTTGACTGTCTTCTTCTGTTTGTCTTCGCGTTTTTCCTTGTATTTACGGAGACGGCGGGCCATCTTATCTGCGACTACATCAATGCTAGCGTATAGATCCTCGCTGCTTTCTTCCGAACGAATAACTGTACCGTTTGCATAAATCGTCACTTCCGCTGTCTGATTGGCATTTATCCGGGAATTGTGGGCTACCGACAGATTTACATCCACTTCTGTGGTTAAACTCTCAAAATGGATCACTGCCTTTTCAATTTTTTGCTGTACGTACTCGCGAATTGCCTTGGTGATTTCTATGTTTTTTCCCTGGATAACAAGCTTCATAAAGCTTCCTCCCCTCGAAGTTTGGGTTATGTTTCTACCTTAGCACGATGTATTCTACAAAACAATCATTGTTAAAATATATTTCATTCCTTGACAATGATTAATCTTTGTACTAGCAATTTGGCTTTTAATAAAGATAAAATTTCCTCTTATTTTGGCATGGTTTCGACTTATCCCTCTTCCACAACAGCGATGTCTCTGGGGATCGCCTTAAGCACTACCCCAGAGACATGGACCCCCCAACGTCGGTGTTGGCTATTAAATCAAGGTGTGGTGCCTTATGCAGTTGCCTGGAAATGGCAGCAGCAGCTAGTTGCCAGACGGCGCGACAACCCAGAACTAGATGATGTTCTGATCTTGCTGTCCCATCCGCCGGTGTATACCCTGGGACGAGGTGCCAGTCTGGAACATCTCCAGTTCTCACTAGCTGACAGTACCTGCGAAGTTCATCGTATAGAAAGGGGAGGTGAGGTAACATACCATTGCCCTGGTCAACTGGTAGGCTATCCGATTTTGAATCTCCGCTATTATCGACAGGACTTGCACTGGTACCTGCGACAGTTGGAAGAAGTGGCGATCCAAACCCTGGCCGTTTACGGATTAAAGGGCTATCGCCTCCCTGGGTTGACCGGCGTCTGGCTTGACGGGCGCAAAGTGGCCGCGATCGGCATCTTCGTCAGTCGTTGGATCACCATGCACGGCTTTGCCTTAAATGTTTCTCCCAACTTAGCAGGATTTGAGCGCATTGTCCCCTGCGGCCTTCCCGAGCGACCGGTAGGCAGCTTGGCAGAATTTCTTCCAGAGATTAACATAGAGGATGTACGCCTGGCGATCTCTGCTGCCTTCAGTCGCGTTTTCCAAGTGCAGCTAGAGCCGATCGAGTTAGGCAATTCAGGGTGCATCGTTGTTTGAAATTTGAATGCCTATCCATCAGGTTGCATAAGATGTCTATTTTTTCACCTTTTGACTACAACCATGAAGCAGATCGAGAGCTAATCAGTATTAGTTCCCCAGTCATAGCTGCCCAACTTCTTTTTAGAAGAACCACACACCCGCAAGCCTAACAATACTACCATAATAGTTGCGATCGGAGCATCTGCCGCCCCATCTGCCCCAGCTTTAATGAGGGTGCATCCCAAAGTTTCGCTAAGTACAAATACTGAGATTTCAGAGAGAGGCTTTGAGGATAATCTATAAAAGTACTCTTCATCCTGGTAGAAGTCATGAACCCAGAGTGCGATTCGTTTAGCATAAACTAACTTGACACGAGTCAAGAAGGGGGACCGCTGGCAGGGTTTATTAGCCCTGACAACTTACAGATGATGGTGGTGAAAGCCCACCCCTCCAGGTGCAGGAGTGACAGCACCCTCCCCACGGTAGCGATGGCATCAATCCGTGAAGCGGGAAGGAAAGGCGTAATGACTGGCAGCCTAAACTGGTCATCGCTAAGCAAGTAGCTATGATGAGCATAATGCGAAGATTTGCAACGTCGTTACATGAAACCAGCGGAATAAGGCTAAACACGCTGGCCCAAAAGGGAAAGGATAATGGTCACTGGCGGATATATTCCTGACCAGTAAGCACTGACAATAAACCCGGCGTAAGGAACCCATCTAAAGTTACAAATAATCATCGGTAGGAACGAAGTAAACCGGTTGCAGTACTCTCCATCACCGGTCGATAGATGGAGTAGCCACCACAGGCGTAACATCTGCTCTCCGGAAGGCAGGTCACAACCGGGAAAGATTGAGTGGAGAAGCAAACGCCCGTCTGTAATGGATGGGATAAGCTGACGCCCTCACAGTTTCGTCAATTGTAAAGTTGTAAGTAGTAGTGAACATGTCACGGAATTCAGTCGAAAGACAAGAGTATGAATGGAAGGAGGTGCCCTGGCAAGAGCTGGAGCGCCGAGTCTTTAAGCTACAAAAGCGAATTTACAGAGCGGCACAGGAAGGCAACAAGCAGAAAGTTCGCAAGCTCCAGGGACTATTGAACAGGTCATGATCCGCGAAGATGATAGCGGTTCGTCAGGTAACGCAACAGAACCAAGGGAAAAAGACGGCAGGAGTGGATGGTGTAAAAGCGCTGACCCCAAAGAGTCGTTTGAAACTGGTAAGCCAAATCAAAGTCACCAGGAAGGCTAAGGCCAAACCTACGCGGCGCGTATGGATACCAAAGCCAGGAAGGGATGAAAAACGGCCATTAGGAATACCGACGATACATGACCGCGCACTTCAGGGATTGGTCAAACAGTCGCTCGAACCCGAATGGGAAGCGTACATGGAGGTTATGCATAAGGACCGGTCGAAGATAGAGAAGGCGCAAGGAGTGATTGAAAAGTGGTTGAGGGAGATAGGACTAGAGCTAAAAGCCGAGAAAACGAGGATATCCCACACTCTGGAAGGAGAAAACCCAGGATTTGATTTCCTAGGGTTTAACATCCGACAATACAGAGTAGGAAAATATCAAAGCGGCAGAAATGGCCACGGAACCCTCCTAGGATTCAAAACCATAATCAAGCCTAGTGACAAATCCATAAGAAATCATAAAGAGCAACTATTGCAGATAGTACGCCGCCATAAAGGAGCACCACAGGAGGCTGTGATAGCAAAACTGAACCCGGTAATAAGGGGGTGGAGTAACTATTTCAGAACGGTGGTAAGTAAGGTCACTTACAGCTCTATGGATAAACACTTGTGGGAATTGCTATGGCAATGGGCGAAGGGAAGGCATCCCAACAAATCGGGTAGATGGATTGCCAGAAAATATTGGGCCCTGACCGGGAGTGACCGGTGGAGGTTCACTGGAAAAACAAAAGGTGGAGACATCGTAAAACTGGCCCGCTACACTGAAACTGAAATAGTCGGATGGGGTCGAGCCGGGAATCGCTTCCCGACCCTCCCTTGAGGAACCGGACTTGCGATTTTCACCGCATCCGGCTACTGGGTACTAGGCCCTTTTCATAGGTAGACTTAATAGGAATTACTTCCGTTAGCCCTTGCCGCCTGTCTTTTCTTCCCTTCCTGGTTTAGCGAGTGGTTGTTCTGATAACCGTTAGTATCACCATTTTCAAGTCAGTTTTACCAGTTATCCATACCTTATCCTCCACTTGCGTTTCGGATTAGTTCCGTGGCTTTTTAGGATTACTCATTCCAGCAGCTTCCTAGTATCACCGACCCACGTCAGCGCTGGCTACCCAGCATCATCTACATTACTGTAGATGTTATCCCAGGAATTACCCCGGGCATTCGCTTCTTGGGCCATCCCTCCCCCCGTGGCTTGCGCTTAACATCTAACTTGTCCTGATGGACAGCACACGAGAGGTTACTTCGTTCCCTAACAACATTTCGCGATACCTTTAGGTCCACACTATACCCCGGGAGCTATTTGAGTACTATATTAGCCAGAGTCTAAAACTAATACTAGCTACCATTTCCTTTTTAGGCCAGCGCATATAGCCTTATTTCGCTGGTTTCTTATAACGGGCTTGCACATGTTTGCCTGCTCTAACCTTGGATATCTTTCCTAGCGGCGTCACCGGCTTAGGCTGCCAGTTATCCTACATTTGAGTCCTCGCTTAGCACCACGATGATGTCGCTTCGTAGCACCGAGGACCGGTGTCACCCCCGTACCTGGGGGGAGGGGAATTTAACCCCCATGCGGTCAGAGTTCCCGGCTAATGAAACCGGGCTAGCGTTCCGTGTTTGACCACGTTAGGCTAGAACGAATCGCACAGACACATAAAGGTAAAGGAACAGCAAGCCCGTTCGACGGTAATCTAGCAAATGAAACCAGACCAGACTTTCACCGTCACCGGTTTACGCCTGAACGAATCGCACCTGCATATCCTATCCATTACAGACAGGCGTTGGCTTCTCCTCGAAATCTTTCCCAGATACAACCTGCCTTCCGGAGAGCAGATGTTGCGCCTGTGTGGCTACTCAACCTATCGACCGGTGGTTGAGAGTATTTACCTGGTTTACTTCGTTCCTCTAGATGATTGGTCGTAGTTTTAGGTGGACTCTATATGCCGGGTTTGTTGTCAGTGCTTATTGGTCGAATTACAACCGCCAATGACCTGTATCCTTTCCCTTTTGGGCCAGCGTATCAGCCTTTTCGCTGGTTTGGTATAACGACACTTATGAGCCTTTGCTTTTGCTCACCATGACTACTTGCTTGACGGTAACCGGTTTAAGCTGCCAGTTATTGCGCCTTTCTCTCCCGCTTTACGGATTGATGCCATCGCTACCGTCGGAAGAGTGCTGTCACTCCTGCACCTGGAGGGGTGGGCTTTCACCACCATCATCTAAAAGTTGTCAGGGCTAATGGAACCCTGCTAGTGGTTCCATTTTTTGACATGTGTCAAGTCATTTTACAATAAACGAATCGCACGGTAATCATCACATAATACATTTATAGTGCAAAATGTAGGTTAAAAGATAAGGATCTCGGCTTGGTGCCATTGATACTTCCCTGTAGGCACAAACAACGAGTTACAGAACAAGTACAATCCACGATTAATTTGCTGACTAATATGGAGACTTTACATCCCGATCTGTTGCTTCAGCACAACATTGAACCATCTAGTTACAAGGATGGCTTGGGCGCATCCCACTTATAGTAAGTATTTATACTTATAGATTAAAACTAAGCTGATTAGAGTTTGGGAATTGACCATTGAGATAGGCGCGCCGACGACCTAGAACTTGAGGTACATTTTCCCTTCTCAACTGTACCCCAGAAATTTTGACAGGTCGCCCAATCTGTTTAATAGTTGATTCAATAGAACCAGGCCCAATTGAAATTACTATGGCTGCGCTACCCTTCGCCATCGGCATGAAAATAGTAATAATTGACAAGGAGATGGCGATGTTTCTTGAGATAGACAATAAAGTTATCTACCTCTTTATTGTCCCAACCCTCAAAGAGAGGGATTGCATTTTCTACATCGGGAGAGCATCTCACTTTGGTATTTGCGAATGGCGTAGTATAAATGGTCGGCCTTGGCCTGGGTTTATAATACAAAAAGTACAAATAATACGCAATCTATTGAATTACGCGAGTTACTTTGTAGTATAAATGATCGGCCTTGGCTCGGGGGTCTGGTCAAAAGCAGTTGATAGAGCAGAGAATATATTTGTCGCGCAGATGCCTAGGCAATGTCTCCGGAGTAGTGCGAATAGCGCTCTCCGGAGACATTGAAGGAGAAATTGTCTAGAATATTTCGCGTGATTGGCTTGCTTGCTAATTTTTACCCAGTATAACCCAACCGTTTTTGACCGCACCCGGGGTGCGGTCAAAACCAGTTGATAAAAACTTTGAGGCTTTACTACTTCCCAGAAGGGAGAAGTCACTTTGGCCGCCTGCGCTCTCGAAGCCTAGTCCTGAAAAATCGGCATCTCCTCCGCTTCTGGTGGCAGTGAGAAAGCATCTGGACGGTATCGCCGGTTAAAGCCCGAGGCCATTGCCCTTAGCTGCACCTAATTTGAGCGCGATCGCTGGCACCACGACCCAGCACTAAAAGGACGATCGATCGGTTTTTTCTGGCGAGCAGTTGCAGCTTGCGCCTCCCCTATGATATGCTGCTATACTCGCAATAGTTGGATTATGTTGATCGGAACTACGGAAGCAGCGGCTCTTTTAAGCATTTCCGCCCAAAGAGTCAGGCTGCTATTAAAGCAGGGTGTGGTCAAAAGTAATTGATAGAGTAGAGGAGAAAAGCTGTCCCCTTGGGTCAATTATGATAATCATTATCATTCTCTTTTACCAAGGAGAACTTTGGTTCACAGCATGTAAGCAGGTGGGCGTAAATCAACTGGCCTCTGTTAAGAAATGTCTTATCGCGCCCATCTACTTCTGGAAGAGGCTTGAGCGCCAACTTAACAAAACTTTACTGTCGTTGAGTTGACTTATGCACAGCTACTTATCAATAGTATATAATGTGGTTTTGTGGGATTTTTTTGTAATATCTGTACAAGCATTCTGGGCAATTTATAACCTATAAGTTGCTCTGCACGTGGCGAATGCGCTCGTGGGGCTCCGGACGACTGCATGGCGACTACCCCTGGAGCTGCACTGGCCCTTACTGCGCTGGGATCTTCTGTACTCTTAAATAATCACACTCCAGCAGCATATTTCAAGCCAAGTCGTAGTCTTGAAGCAGTCAAACTTCTTAACAGGAAGATATGGTTATTACTACCCTGGTATTTTTGCTCGGAGGGTCTCAAGTTGCCAAAAATCCGACCAGCAATTATTAGCTTGTAGAATGAGTAGCCCTAACATCGGATTAATATTATCAGGATGCCAAGTCGCCCCGGGAATCTTTAACCTTTTTTGGGGTATATAGCGATGAGCACTTTCAATTTCTCCTGAACCGATGGGTAAACCTAAGGAGAGCAACCGGTGATAATTAATACAATCAGAAAAGCCTTGCAGATACTTACACAAACGAGATAAACGCTCTTGACCTTTTGCGGTGAGCAATGCCTTCCTGCTTCCGAGACATTCTGGAAAATTTGTCAACAGTTGCTGTACTTTCCCTGCATCAATTTTCGATAGTTCTTCATTTACCAAATCTTGTTTTTCGCTTCCCTCCAGCCCCAGAGCTAGCGCGACGGCGTCGCGGCGTATCAGCGGTTTCATAAAGATGTTGTTTGAGATGACAACGCTCCAGGATAAATTGCAAGTTGTTAAATTGTAAGTTGTCAAATTGCTCCTGGAGTTCTGAGGGTAGCCCATTACCACCATCTCCGACTGCATAGACGTGACGCGCGTAGTGACATCCCTTGATCTATTGCTGCACTTACCAATTGATTTACAAGGATAGGATACTTGCTCATTTATGCTAGAAAATTGCGCTTTTCTTTGTTTTGAACTGGACTTTTCTTACCAACTCTGACTTCTCGCCACTAGTTCGCTCTTTTTTCGGCAGTTGCCGTTTTTTTGTTAACTGCTGGGTTTGAGCTGATTGGAAAATGCCAGTACTCAGATGACTACCATCAAGTTCCACCAAAATTTGATCAACTCTAGGTCTGACATCGAGGGGTTTATCATATTCTGCTCTTGAACGTTCTAGTCGTTGGGAAACATACTCCTCTGCCTGGGGAGCAATTTTGACTACCGCTCTTCTAAGGAGATAAGGATCAATACTCCACCCATAGTGTTGTTCAAATTGTTTAGCTGCTTGTTGATAAGATTGACTGATTCCCAAAGATACCAATCGCGCATCGCGTAGCGTGGCGCAGCTATAGCTTTTATCTTAGCTGGAGAACGACATCGGTAATGCCTAATTGGTTTTTGACTGCAGGAGTCCCCTGGGAAAGTCTTGCGGTTCCATAAATAGGGTGATTCTACCTCTATCGGACCAAAAAGCACTCCATATTTTATTCGTATTTGACGGTGAACCTGATATCCTTTTTCCAAGTCATCTGTTGTCAGTTGAGAACTTAAGTAGCTCAAAATCATCGACATTAGTTGCCGATTAAGCGTAATAGCTTGAAAATTTCTCCTCTGAACGGATCTGTACCTTATTCGTGCTCAGAAGATTCTCGGGAGCGAATGGTATTAAACAACGATTGACAAACTTCCGTATTGGACATCTGTATAACGTCAGTTCGATAGTTGTCAGTTGTTAGTTGTCAGTACTATATCCTGTAGCATGTGCTCTTGTTGCAAACAGCAAAAATACGGCTCTTCTCAATTTAGTATGCTAAATTGATGCTAAAAGCACCAGCAAAGTAGACTACGCAAGCGAAAATTATCCAAATTTTTAAACCCATATCCCTGACGCTTAATTAACTTGAGACGGTTATTTATTCCTTCTACAGTTCCTTGAGTTGTCCTCGATTCAAAATAACCAACCACTTCTCCAAATCATCGAATAATTGTCCTCACACACAAAAATACTCTTTGGCCGAGCCAATCAATTAAAAGTAAGGTAGGATTTGCCTCTTTTTCAGATCTCTCGTAAATATTCCGTAGCTGTTCCTTGATGCGGTGCATTTCCCCTAACGATTTTTTCTTGAATTTCTCTCAATTTTTTTGTTCATTGTTCAAATATTTTTCATTTCTTTCTCATTTTTTAGCAACTTTACTTTTGTTTAACCCTGATCATATCGCCTTGACGCTTATTTTTAATTTTATTAGTGGCATTTTTGATCTTTTTTCTTTCAGCATCTAGTTCTTCATTTACCTGTTTAAATACGTGAAAACGCTCGGCGACAACTTCAGCATTCGGCTCTGTCACTAAACTTTTATACGGTTTCCACAGGTCGATACTTACTTCTTCTATACCATTTAAGACATCATCACCCCATGATAGCAAGACTTCTCGCAAATCTTCTTGTCGTCGAGACGGGACGATTTCCAAAAGTTTGCTATTATCAATGTCCACGCCATCTACGCCCATAATCTTCTAGAATTGTTTGCGGAGAATCCGGAGATACTACAATTAATAATTCCCCATCGTCTTAATCCAGCAACCTAAGGAGCATGTCCCCAAACTGAACGTTTTTGTTCTAATATCATTGATTCTTTAGCTTTTAAGTTGCGGAACAGAGTTTGAGCTGCTACCAGTTCTCCTTGATTATTAGTAACTTGGTCTGTTTTACGAATTCTAATTCTAAATAAATTTTATTCTTTAACAAAAAATTAAACCATTCTTTTCTAACAAATTCTCTATCTCCAGCTAAGTAATCAATCCGTTCCAAAAATATTCAAAAAACCATTATACTTTTTCGTTCTTCAGTATTGCCTTTTTTGTTTAATAAAGAAAATTGAAAATTCTCTTCCATTATTAGCAATAAATTGTTTGTATTTTTATTTCCATACAACAGTTCGATCTAAAGTCAGCACCCATTTATGATGACTCAGACGTAGAAAATTTACTATAGCTTTAGCATGAGCCGATTCGTCAATCTTGAATGATTTAAAAAACCTTTGCAGAGGTTTATAATTAGAATAAATTTGAGCTCCTGTCGCAATTTGAACCAAATTTACAGTTTTTACAGCAAATAAAGCTATCAAAAAATTAGACAAGAAGTTAATTCTTGCGGCATGCCATTGAAAAATTTATTTTAATTCTTTTGAGAGTAAATCAATGTGATTCATAATTACAGGTTATGTATGAGGACTTAGTCGCTCTTAGCATAAGTCACGTAGTAATGTCAAGGTTTTACTTGATATCGCTTGAAATCATTTATTGGTATGGGTTGAGCGCGTTTTGTCCTGTACTGAGGATAGAGTGATGGCGAAATATACATCAAGTCAAGGTAAATTGTAGATGAGGAGATTTAAGTTAGTTGTCACAGCGAATGTCAAAACAAAGTAAGGGTAAGGGGCTGAAGGATGGTGAATGGTTCGGTGGGGCTAATGAATCAGATGTCTGGCAGGGGCAGTTAGCAGCGGTGGCCTATCGTTTTAACCAGCAATACCGGGGAGATGCTTTCGATCTGCCGTCAGAAGTGCAGGCCATGCCGATTTTTCAGGAGTGGACTTCAGGGTCACTGACGGCAAAAGTGGCTTCTCCCTTCTGGGAAGTAGTAAAGCCTCAAAAGGGTGACCTCTGTCTGGATCTAGGCTGTGGGGTGAGTTTTTTGATCTATCCCTGGCACGAGTGGGGCGCTTTGTTTTACGGTCAGGAAATTAGCACGGTGGCGCAGTCGGGTCTGAATAGTCGCGGACCACAGCTGAATTCTAAGCTGTTTAAGGGAGTAGAGTTGTCGGCGGCGCACCAGCTGAATTATCAACCCTCTCAGTTCGATCTGGCGATCACCACTGGTTGGAGTTGCTATTACTCCTTGGATTACTGGGAGGTAGTGATGTCCGAAGTGAAGCGGGTACTCAAACCTACGGGGATGTTTGTGTTCGATCTCCTAGATCCAGAAACTCCCCAGGCTGAAAATTGGGCGATCCTGGAAACATATATGGGGGCGGAGGTATTTTTGTCATCTCTAGCAGATTGGGAAAAAATAATCGAATCAACGGGTGCGAAAATCCTCAAACGCAAACGAGGAGAATTATTTACCCTTTACGGGGTAAAATTTTGATCTGTGGTCAAACGTCGGGCGGGCGTCTCGCCTGCCCGAGAAAAACCCAGGCCCGATAATTAGGTCGAAGAAGGCGGGGCAATACCATTTTTTTAAGGATATGATAGACTAGAAGCGCCAGGAGTCTAGATTTGGGGTTATTGTTCTCCTTCACAAATTTAATAAATTGCTATAAGGGGAAAGATACAAGATGTCGGGTACAACGGAATCTTCAGGGGGAAGAATTTGGCTGATTGGCGGGACAACTGAAAGTGCTCAACTGGCACGGAAACTCGCCCAATCCCAAATTTTATGTACTGTGACTGTAACTACTACAGCGGCCCGATCGCTCTATCGGCTTTCGCCTTATGTGCGGGTGCAGGTGGGTTCGATATCCCCCAGAGGGAAGGCGCTTAAAAGCACTACCCCAGAGATATCGCAGATAGATGCTGCTATGATAGATGATTTTTTGCAGCAAGAGCAAATTGTGGCGATTTTGGATGCTACCCATCCTTATGCAGTGGAAATTTCCCGGATGGCGATCGCAGCCGCCGTCCAATATCACCTTCCCTATCTCCGCTACGAACGTCCAGAATTAAAGAACCACCCATGGCAGGCGATCGCCTGCTTAGAAAGCTTCGAGCAATTGCTAGCAGGAGATTACCTGAAAGGACAAAGAGTGCTGCTAACAGTGGGTTATAAACCCTTACCACTGTTCGGTTCCTGGCAAGAAAAAACCACTCTATTTGCCCGCATCCTCCCCTCACTCACATCCCTAGAAACCGCATTAGCAGCTGGTTTCACCTCCGATCGAATTATTGCCATCCGTCCTCCTGTCCCCGCTAATATAGAAAGGGAACTCTGGCGTCATTGGCAAATTTCCCTGGTTGTTACTAAAGCTTCTGGCGTAGCTGGGGGAGAAGATATTAAGCGCGCTGTGGCAGCTGAGTTAGGCATTCCTTTAATTGCGATCGCCCGCCCCTCTGTTAACTATCCCCAACAAACCAGCGACTTATCAGTTGCCATAGCATTTTGCTTGGCTAATTGCTAATTTTTAGCATTTCTCGAGCGGCAGTATCTTGAGTAATTATCTTTCCCTGGCGATCGAACAAAATCGTACCTACCTTGAGAGATACATCTGCATATTTTTGTACGTAATCCTGGGATTTTTGGCTAATCTTTTCCGCCAGGTATCCGAACACAGCTTCAGCAAGTCCCAGCATGAGAAGTTCCCGATAAGCAGCATCAGCAGTTTTAGCATTTAACACCCCTTGCACTGCTGGCATACTGCCCCCCATTTGGACTACAGCAGCGCTGATAATTTCTAATTTAGCATCAGCTAGATGATTGGAAGTGTTAAAAATGCCTCCAGCTAGTTTAATCAACTTACCCTGATATCCAATCAAAAGTACAGATTCAGCACTGCGCCACCCTGCTTCTACTAATAAACTACCTATCCAGTTTCCAGTTTGCACGACAGTTGTTTCTGGTATTGCTAACCGCCGGGCAACTTGCAGACCATTGCTACCCAGACAAAATACTAGATGGGACTCGTCTTTAACTTTCTGCTGCAAGTCTTGGCGAAACGCTTCTAGATGGTCAGCAGCAGAAAGGGGTTGGCTGATGCCACTGGTTCCTAATAAACTTAATCCTTCTATGATACCAAAAGCTTCATTAGAGGTACGTTGGGCTAGCTGACGACCCTCCGGCAGGATAATACAAACAGTTGCGGTTCGATCTGGAGGAATGAGGGGCAATAAATTAGTCTGAAACAGTTTGCGAGCATAGCTATAAATGGCCGGTTGTCCAGTGGGAGTTTTCCCCAACCCGGCCCCCGCTTCTAGGACTAAACTTTCCCTGCCTCGGGAGTACAATTTTACCCAGGCCCAGATTTGAGTATTGCGCGTCAAGTCTAAATTATCTCCCGGGTCGCTAATGGCGATCGCCAATGCGGAACTAGCATCCAAACTTGCCACTTGGTGGATAGGAATATCTGCCGATCCCGGCAGCAAGTCCAGGGATATTGCCTGTTTAGCGTCTGTGGGTTCTATCAAATGAACCAGGGCCGCCTTAGCAGCAGCAACAGCGAATACTGGTAACGTGTAGCCTGTGCGAGCCATTTATAAATCCTAGGACGAGCAACATGAGCTGTCCCTTGTCAGAATAGAGGACGGGGTAATATTTATTATAACTCATATCTTGGACAAGAGGCTCTGCCTCTAGAATATCGTGCCAGTCTGAGAGTCCGCAGGGTAATATATACTGCGGGACAAATAGCTAAGGGTAGTGGTCAAGATGTAGTGATTTAACTATGGTCCTGTGTTCCCCCTTTTGTGCTCCTAACGCTCCCAACACAGCCCTCCCAGGGTTTCAATGGCTAAAATCACTACTTGTACCCTCGCCTGACCCACTACCTAGCTAAGTTGTGCCTTTTAGCTGCTCTCAGATGATATCCTCACGCAGGACTCCTTCAATTGACACAATTAAATCAGCACCGTCGGCTAAAGAGGGAGTCTGGAAACCGACTAAAAGCTGTCCAGCCAGCACTTTTTTGACAATGGTAACAGCTGTATAGGCTGTTAGGGTATAGTTATTCCAGCTTTTTACAAATGCTGCACTGGCAATTCAGCACCCTATTGCCTGTTTAACAACACCCGACAGAGCTTAGAGCTAGCCACGCACCCCAAGGTGTCATGACTGGAATAACGCTTACATTCACGGTGAGCTTGACCGACCTGATTAGCCTTGAACAGATTTAACTGTCTTTAGCTAGGGTTTGTGGTTGGTCGTGGAACTAGTATTCTTCAATGGCGCCTGTTTTACTAAACACCGGTCAGATCTGGTTCATAACAATTAATAATTAATCATGAACCATGACCAATGACTAACTTCTGAGGCTGACGCGGAATTTGGACAGTAGGGCATCTCGGACTTTTTGATGAACCAGTTCAACCTCAGACTCGGTGAGGGTCCGATCGTTTGCCCGATAGATCAACCGAAACGCCAAACTCCGCTGTCCCGCTGGCACATTGTCACCGCGATATTCATCAAACAACTCCAGTTCGGCCAGTAAACTGCCACCAGCTTTACCTATCTCCCTGGAGATATCCGCCACCGATACCTCTAGTGGGGCGAACAAAGCAAGATCGCGATCGCTCGCTGGGTAGGTAGAATAGCTGGAAAACTCAGGTGTGATGTGAGAATCTTGAGACAGGTAATCTACCATGAGATCGAAATCCAGCTCAAAGCCGTAGACTGCATCGGGTAACTCCAGTTGTTGGCGCAGTTGGGGATGCAGTTGGCCAAACACACCCAGACGTTCTCCTTGTAACCATAAGGAAGCAGTACGTCCCGGGTGCAGGCGCTCGTCGGACCAGTCCGGTTGATACTCTACTGGACAACCCAACCTTTCAAATACAGTTTCCAAGACCCCCTTGGCCTCGTACCAAGTCATCGGTTGTTCCCGTCCGCCCCTGGGCCACTTGCCAACAGTCCGATCGCCCCCCATAATACCCGCGATCGACTCAGCTTCCATTAACCCATCTTCCGATCGCCAGAATATCCGACCAATTTCAAAGCCATTGAGCAGGCCATTTCCCTGTTCCAGGTTATACTGGCAGCTTTTAATCAGACCTGACAGCAGTTCTGTCCGCAGGCTGGAGTATTCTGTAAATAGGGGATTGGCAATATTTACCTGGCGATCGTCCTCCGACGGATTCACCGAGTAAGAGTAATGCATTAACTCTGTCAGACCAGCAGCCCGAAAAGCGGCACGAGACCGCCTGATGACCATTTCTTCAATAGGAAGAAAACCCAGTTCCGCCTGAGTCGGCAAAGTAGAACAGAAGTTATCGTAGCCGTAGACCCGAGCTATTTCCTCAATCAAATCAATTTCCCGTTCCAAGTCCCGATAACGATGGGGTGGCACCGTCACCGTCCAGACTCCCTCCGTGTTTGGAGTCAGCTGACATCCCAGCACCTGCAGGATCCGCTCGATTTCCCCTGGCGGAATTTCCCCGATTGTTTCTTCGATGCCCGAGGGGTTATCGCCATGCGTCCCGATTTTTCCGGAACGGTGGGCATCGAAATCGAGTTCTACATCTCCTAAAACCTGGTATACTCTCGACTGGCGCAACTCAATTTTCCGAGACCAGGCTGATTTTTCCGGGCGGCTGTCAGCCATTGCTTGGGCTACCGATTTTGCCGATGCCAACTCCGTCAACAACTGCACCGCACGACTGCAAGCTACTTCCAACTCCGCCTGGTTCACTCCTCGCTCATATCGGGCCGATGCTTCCGTCCGTAACCCTTGAGTCCGGGCCGAGCGACGGATCGCCGCTGGGTCAAACAGCGCTGCTTCTAATACTATCGATGTAGTTTCGGAATCGACCTCTGTTTGAGAACCCCCCATTATCCCAGCTAGGGCAACTGGCTTGTCATTAGCAGTAATCAGTAGATTTTGTGTTTGCAGGGTCCGCTTTTCGGAATCTAAGGTTTGCAGTGCTTCCCCCTTCATAGCATAACGAACCCCAATTGTCAAGTAATCTCCCCTCGCTGCCTTCGGGGTTTTTGCAACGCATCCCGAAGGCAGCGAAGCTACTGCTTGCAGGCGGTCGAGATCGAAGGCATGGAGAGGCTGACCCCATTCCAACATAATGTAATTGGTGACATCCACCACATTGTTAATCGGTCGCACCCCGGCGTTCAGCAGGCGCTGCTGCAACCACCTAGGCGCAGGGCCAATTTTAATCCCGGAGAGCGCCGTTCCTATGTAGGCCAGGCATGGGTGGGTTTGGGATATTTCGATCTGTAAACTAGATATCTCCTCTGGGATAGAAATATCTGCAGTCGTGTCGTAAGGGCGGTACGAGTAGTGCGCCCCTTTAGACCTTGAAGCCGGTAACTTCAAGGTGCCTCCGGTCAGGGCGGCTACTTCCCGGGCCACGCCTACCATACTCAAGGCATCAGCCCGGTTTGCGGTTGAAGTCAGGTCTAGAACTACATCATCCAAGCCCAGCAGCGATCGCACATCACTACCCACCTGAAGATGAGGGCGATCGAAAATATGAATTCCGGCTGATTTCTTTTCCAACCCCAGTTCCGCCAAGGAGCAAATCATCCCCTCTGAAGCCACGCCACGCAGTTTAGCCCGTTTGATCTTCAAATCTATTTTCGGCAGATAGGTACCCACAGTGGCCACTGGTACATAGATATCTGCCTTGGCATTAGCGGCTCCACAGACAATCGGCAACGGCTGGGCGGCCCCTATGTCCACCTGACAGATCTGTAGCTTGTCAGCATTGGGGTGTTGAATGGCGTCAATTATCTTTCCCACCACCACCCCATCCGCCCAACTGCGGCGATCTTCGATCTCTTCGACCTCAAATCCTGCCATTGTCAAGGTTTCGGCTAACGATTCTGGCTCACGCGTCAGTTCTACCAGTTCTCCCAGCCAGTTCAGTGATATCCGCATGTTTTTGATTCTGTCAGTTGTCAGTTGTCAGTATTTTAATGGGCGTTGCGCAAGGTCAGGATGATTTCATACCATACTGTCGCCGCCGGAGCGCAGTCACTAGCATAAGTTTCTGATAATAAATTTCTATATCGAGCGCAATATATTATCTAGCGCTACGTGCGTATAAGCAATGAAAGAATTTTGAAGAAAGAATTTTGAAGTATGTTTCACACCGTTCATACCCTGTGCTATCATATGTTTAATAGTTAGTAGGGTAGTGGTCAAGATGTAGTGATTTGACTACGGGGAGCTGCTTCGCGAACGGGACAGACCTGAAAATGACATTCCCAGGCAGATCCTGGGAACGAGGCTATAGCAATCCTATTTGATTTGTGAACTAAAAGATGCCCAGAAACCCGGTTTCTTTAAGAAACCGGGTTTCTCAATTTTCACAACGGTAAATTGCTGACAATGAACAATTTCCTTTTAGCTATTAGCGTGATAGGACTATTCTAGACATCATAAGGCTGCTTGCCGCTGAACTTGAGGGTGGCGGGTTCTGGGTTGCTGCCGATATTCCGATCGATCTTGCCGTTATATTCACGCCCTTTGTTCACCTTTTCGGGGAAGACGCCGTCTGCTGGATGCAGGAATTGGGTTTCACCGTTGGGAAAAACGCGGTAAATCTTGTAGTCGTTGATCTTGAATTTGGGGCGCAGCTGCCGGTAGGCGAGGGCGAGGCATTGTTCCTTGCGGGCCAGATACAGCAGATTGTCCCCTTCCCGCATGATCGCAGCGCCACCTGTGGGCATCTCGAATACTTGCTCTTTGGAGCTGTTCCAGGTGATGGCGTACTTTTCTTCAACAAGAGCGCAGGTTAGCAAGCCGCCGGTGCTGCCGCCGAAGATGGGGGGTTGTCCAGTCAGTGTCTCACTCATCAATCTTTAAATGTAAGGGTTTTAGGCATAATATCATTGCGATGACCTTTGGCTAAAGTTTTTGTAACAGTTCTTTAAATTAACGCGCTTGTGTCCGCCGCCCAGAACTGCTTCGATGTACTCTGCGCGCGCTACTCGCACTGCGCGATCGCACATTAATCGCACATCGAGTCTTGCTTTGACGAGGCTTATTACTCTTTTGGGTCGGAGTGTTGGACTTGCGATCGGCAGAGGTTTCGGCGATGGGAAGGGTGAAATGGAACTGACTGCCTTGGTCTTTGCCAGCCGATCGGGCCCAAAGAAGCCCTCCCCAATTCTGGACTACCTGACGGCAAATGGCTAATCCTAAACCGGTGCCGCCGGTGGTGCGCCGCAATGCGCCTTCTTCCTGATAGAAGCGATCAAAGACGGCCTCCAAGCGATCGCTTTCAATGCCGCGTCCAGTATCGCAGACGCAGACTTCCACCATCCGGTCGGCATTGCTATGGGCGGCAATGGTGACTTGGCCGTCTGGCTGGGTGAACTTAAAAGCATTGTCGATCAGTTTACAGAGCACTTGTACTAACCATTCACCATCGACCTGTACTAGTGGCAGTTCTGCTGGCAGTTTGATGGTAGTCTGGGGCAGCTGTTTGCTCATCTGACGGCTGCGGGCGTTGCTGATGGCTAAGTCGATGCATTCTTGTAGGGGTAGGGGTTCTGGGTTCCATTCGACGCTACCACTTTCTAAACGGGAAAGGGTGAGGAAGTCGCCGATCGCTTCCCGCAGCCGTTCGGCGTCGCCTAGTGCAGTGTTGAGCATGACTTGCCGCAGGTCTAGTGGCATGTCGGGTTCGTTGGCCAGACTTTCTAGGCAAACTTGAATTGTGGATAGGGGGGTACGCAGTTCGTGACCTGTGATGGCGATCAGGTTGCGCGTGGTGCGATCAAGGGCTTCTAGTTGCTGATTGAGATCTTCCAGGTTGGCGTAGGCTTCCGCTTGCATCAGGGCGACTCCTACTTGGGTGGCGATCGCTGTTACTAATTCTAGTTCATCTTTTTCCCAAGAGTGTGAGTCTCGGTGGTGTAACTCGATCATGCCCAGCAGCTGATCTTTATATAGTACGGGTACGAGGAGCCAGGACTGAATTTTCCACTTAAGCGTAGCAGATGCTATTTGTTTATTGTTCGCCAGGCGGGGGTCGGTCAAACTATCTTCTACATATACTGGTTCAAGCTGCTGTAGCACTTCCTGAAATAGGAGAGAAGCTTGCAACTGCCAACTTTGTCCTACTAGGGAGGGAAAGTCGTCAACTCGATATTCATAGAAGATGGTGGCGACTTCGTCTGATGCTTTACAGCGGTAAATCAGACAGCGGCTGGTTTTAAGTGCTGTCCCTAGTTCGCTGACGGCGACTTGCAAGATTTCTTCAGGATTGAGCGATCGCCTAATAGCATCTGTAATTGAGTTGACTAGACGTTCTTTCTGTTCCTGGGCGGCTATAGCATTATAAGCTTGAAGTAATTTGTACTGACCCGCTTGCAGGTAAGTCATCAGACGTTCAGCAAAGGGTGCTGGATCGATGTTCACAAATCGGTCTGTCACCCCTGGATTTTCGAGCATACTTCGCGCCCTGGATATTTTAGCAGCTAATTCTGGTCGGTATGTCAAGATCCGATCGAGTAATAACCCTGCTGCTGTGCAACTGACTGCACGGTTAAAGGTCCATATGCCTTCAAAGCGGCGGTATTGGTCGTGGATGTTGTAGGGGCAGTGCGAGTGGTGCGATCGGAGTACATCGTCATTTAGTAAGGAGACCTTCTCTGGGACAGAAATATCTCGTTCGCGGCAGAGTATACAACTAGCATATTGCCGTTCGACAATTACCAGATGCCACTCTGACGACAGCTCATCTTTGGGAGCAAAAGCTACTGTTTCGTAGGTCCCGGATGCGTTCTTAAATTCTGTTTCGGCTGCTGCTAGCACGTATACCTGTGGTGTTATCTTCCCAATGCGTCCATAGCGGTGGGCTTCCTGACGATAATACTGTGCTTGTTGGAAGTTGGCAATTACCAATGGCTGGTCTGACCCTGCTAGCACTTGGTCTTCCATTGCATGCGAGAGTGCTATTAAGGAGGGCTTAAAGTAATTTTGGGGTCGCAGCTGGGGTTGGGCTTGCAACAATTCGTCCAATACGGAAGTAGAAATACTCATTAATTCTTGTTTTCGTCCAGTCTGGACTTGTTCATATATGATTATTGTATTCTATCGGAAACCTCTACCCCCTTCCTCAAGGTAGTGTTACCCTAGAAAGCCCCACCCTAAAGCCCCACCCTAAAGGGTGGGGCTACATGAACGAAGCCCGCCTGCGCGGGCTATTCTGGGATTCCTAGGATTTCGCTAGTTGTAAAGATTTGTGACATTTATCCATTGGTTCGATCGGGCTTCCCTGTGATTCCCATGATTTCACTAATTGTAAAGATTTGTAACAATTACTGGTTCCCTGGGAATGCCTGAAAACGATCGCCCCTTGACGGAAAAGTGGCGATCGCCTATTATGAAAGATAGTACCTGTTAGATTGGTTATGGCATCAAAGACTTGGCATCAGTTAATCAAACAAGCCCAGACGCTGACCTATGACGAACAGCAGCGTCTAGCGGCACATTTGGATAAGATGATTCACCAGCAAGATCCATTTTGCAAGGGTCCGAATGAACAATCCAGTCAAGCTGCTGACTAGATTATAATCTTTTGGGAATCTCCTGCGGACAGTAGTAACTTAAATTGATTAGATATGTTGCCATCATAGGAAGTCTTACAGAACGTTCCTAAAAATGCCAACAACTCTGAAAATTGAAGCACAATTGTCCCGAATTACTAAAAGCCGTCAGACAGTTTACCTTGTCCGAATTAGAACAGTTTGTTCGCCAAGTTATTGCTTTACAGGCTCAACGCAAAGCGCCCAGTTTCTCCTCTGAGGAGACGAAATTGTTGCTAAAAATCAATCAGGGCATTCCACCGATATTCAAGAACGCTATAATGCATTAATTACCAAGCGGCGAAACTTAACTCTGACACCAGATGAACACGCAGAGTTGTTATGCCTGAGTGACCAAGTTGAGGCGCTAGCAGCTCAGCGAGAAGTTGACATTAAAGTCTCAAAAATGGAAGAACATCTGAATGCCGGTGATTATGCGGCCCTGAAGGCTCTCTATGAAAGTACTGGGGGGGCGAATTGGTACAATCACAGTGGCTGGGCTGACTGGGATTTCGGCAGCGAAACTCCTCCGCCTGCCTATTTGGTTCGCAGTTGGCATGGGGTAAAAGTAATAGGGAACAGGGTGACTTATCTCGATCTGGACTGGAACCACCTGACTGGGTCGATCCCCTCAGAGTTGGGCAATATGGAATATTTGGAAAACCTCCATCTGGCCAACAACAAACTGACTGGGTCGATCCCCCTAGAGTTGGGCAGTGCGATTCGTTCTAGTCTAACGTGGGCAACTACGGAACGCTAGGCCAGGTCCAAACTGGTAACTCTGGTATTCATGGGGGTTAGATTCCCTCTCTCCAAGTGTGGGAGTAACACCGGTCCTTAGTGCTGCTGAGTCACATCACGGTGGTGCGGAGCAAGGACTTAAATGTAGGATAGCTAGCAGCCTAAGCTAGTGACGCCGCTAGGAAAGATGCTAATGGCTAGAACAAGCGAACCTGTGTACGCCTCGTTATCTAGAACCAGCGAAATAAGGCTTAAAGCGCTGGCCCAAAAGGGAAATGGTAGTTTGTGCTGGTTCTTGCACTTGGCCAGTATCGCACTCTAAGAACTCCCGGGGTATAGCAGGGGCCTAAAAGCATCGTGAAATGATACTAGGGAACGAAGTAACTTCTCGTGTGCTGTCTAGATTGGACAAGTTAGATGTAAAGCGCAAGCCGCGAGGGGAGAGATAGCCCGAGAAGCTAATGCCTAGGGTAACGCCTATGGATATGATGGGGTGTTCCTCATCCAGCTGACGCGGGTTGGTTAAAGTAGGAAATCTTGGGTAAGAGTATCTCTAAGACGCCGGAGGCCTCTCGAAGGTTGGATGACTGGTAAAACAGACTTGGAAATGGTAATACTAAAGGTTATCTGGCAGCGCCGCTTACCAACCAGGAAAGGAGTGAAATCGCATGAGATGAGGGACAAGTGGAGCAATCCGTAGTAATCCTAGTAGTGACAATGCCCTACTTGCCAGTAGCCGGATGCGGTGAAAGTCGCACGTCCGGTTCCGAATGGGAGGGTTAGGGGGTGACCCCTAGCTCGACCCCGACTATTTGTCCAATTTGGTAGTCCTCCATCTGGACAACAACAAATTGACAGGGTCGATACCCTCAGAGTTGGGCAATTTGTCCAGTTTGCGATCCCTCTATCTGGACAACAACCAACTGACAGGGTCGATCCCCTCAGAGTTTGGCAATATGGACAATTTGGAACGCCTCCGTCTAAACAACAACCAATTGACAGGGGAGTGGTGTGACAAGCAGTGGAATGAAAACCGGACTTTAGTGGCATTGGAGGTCCTGGATCACTCTGAGAGGATCTTCCTAGACATTGAGTTTGAAGAAGGAGACGAGTTTGAACCAGTAAGGGAGGTGGCGGTCGTCCATGAACGCGGTCACGCGAGGATGGACTTCAATGATGTCTCTATTTTGGCGGTAAACTTCGACACCACGATAAACCTCGACGGCAGTCCCAGACAACCCGGACAGGTAGACTTTCTAGACATTGGGTTTGAAAGAGACTTAGAATACACGTTGGATTACAGCCCGTCGTTCGGTAACACGTTTTACTTCAGTGGAGAAAAAATCTCCTTGGGGAGTAATTTCGATTCCAGAGTGGATTCCGCACTGATTGTTATCAGGGATTTTATCGAGAACGATTCAGGACTGGCGGTTCCTAGTGATTTTACCGTGATCCAATTCTAGCCCCAACCCAATGGGGATAACCGCTTCAAAACCACTACCGGTCCTGGGCCTAGGCCCAGAACCGGTAGTCTGGCGGTGCGGTACTTCCCAGAGTCGGATTTTCGGGGTGCATCTATGGGACGTCAAGGACAAGATCGAGTCAATTTTGCAGGAGTTGGGGTCAACCATTGTATCTTATCCTTGACACCCATCGATCCGGACCTTCGATGTGCGACGGGCGCACTACTCGTACTGCCCGGCTGTATCACTTGACAAGCATGAGATCATATCGTCTGCATGCTTGTCAAGTGATGCAGTTCGCACATTGATGCCAAATCTTGATCGTCATATCCTGGGCACCACTCACCAAGGTTTGACCATCGGAACTAAAAGCAATTGTTCTGACTCCCCCTGTATGTCCTGATAATGTCTCTACTATTTTCCCTGTCTCTAAATTCCAAATCTTGATCTTCTCGTCGCTACTGCCACTCGCTAAGAGTTTACCATCCGGACTAATGGCGATCGCATATACTTTCCCTGCATGTCCGCTGAGAGTCTGGACTAATCCACTGGTAGCGGGATTCCAGATTTTAATGGTATTATCGCTACAACCGCCTACTAGCATTTGCCCGTCCGCAGTGATGGCAACGGCGTAAACCGTGACTGCTGGTTCCAAATTACACAGGGGTTTATCGCTGTTGACATGCCACAGCTGGAGAATGCCCTTTTCCTTCTCGGGATTTCCTCCCCCAACCGCTAGCATCTGTCCGTCGGCACTGAAGGCCAGGGCATAAATCTCCTGTTCCACACAGTAGCTGGTACGTATTAATTCTCCGGTGGCAAAATTCCACAGCTGTACTGAACCATTTAGAGCTACTGGATCTGCACCCCCACTGGCCATCTTCTGGCCATCGGGACCGATCGCTACTACCGTTGTCCAATCTCCCGTTTCTAAGGTCCCAACCCTTTCTCCTGTTTCTAAATTCCAAATCTCTATCTCTCCTGTGGCACCCACTACTGTCTGGCCATCCGGACTGAGGGCGATCGCGCTTACGGATATTTCTGCTGCATCTAGCTTCAGGGTTTGCTGCAATTGTCCCGTACTGACATCCCAAACCCCGATCGCCTCATAATCACCGCTAACAATTGTCTGGCCATCCGGACTGAGGGCGATACTCCTGACTACACTTGCGCTTCCCGTCAGAGTACGGATGCATTTCCACTCCCTATTTTCATCTGAAGATATTGGAGTTGCGAGTGCGACTGCTGGCCCTTCCTCTTCTCTAATCTCTTCATCATCAAAGAAATCATCATCATCTTCCAATTCTATTTCTGGGGTTGACTTGCTTGGTTTTCTCCTGTCAATCCCCTGGAGCCTATTTTCCAGCCATTTTTCCGCCTTATTATATAAGCTGCTACTCTCAGGCGTTTTGCTTGCAGGAGTCTTTGCTAGTAAACTTGACAGAGATAACTGCAAGGCATCATACTGATTTTTCAAATTCTCCATCTGCGATCGCAGCCATTCCGACTCTTTTGCCCTTTCACTCTCCCCTCGCCCACGGGATTCCCAGGCAGCATACTGATTTTTCAACTGGGATATTTCTGCTATGATTGGCTCCAGATTATGGATTTCCCTCGCCTCGCGCTGTTTTAAATCTCGATCAATTTTGTTGACTTTTTTACCAAGTTCTGCGATCGCACTCTCAAACCTTTCTGGGGTAACAGCTGATGAGGGGAGGGGCAAATTCTCTAGATGCTGAGTAATATTGACAATGTTCTTCAGCAGACTGGCCGATTCTACTGACAGCTGGGCGATATTCTCTCCCATCTCATCCAGTTGGCTAGATGTTGTCTGTAAACTCTCGATCTGAAAGTCAGCGAAACGAGTTTGCATCTCTTTCTGGAGGGCGGTAATTCTTTCTACAAGCTGACTGAGATCGCTTTCTGTAGAATTGCTGCTGGAACTGGTTACATTCTCTAGCTGATGCTTGACAGTCTCCAGGGATGACTGTAACCGATTGTATTGCGATCGCAGCTGTTCGTAATCCTTGCGCATCGCCTCCAGATGCATCGATTCTGCGGTAATCATTTCTGTAATTATCCGGGTTAACCTACTTTCGGCAGAGTCGATCTTTTCAGTTACGGGCAAATTCTCCAGGCGTTGGAGGATATTAGCGAGAGATTCCAGCAAGTAGCTAGATTGGTTGCGCAGTTGTCCGATATCTTCTTGAATCTGATTAATATCAATCGCCTCTAACCCATCCATGCGATCTTGCAATCTTTTTTGGCTAGTGGTGATTTCAGCTGACAGTTCTTCGATCGATTCTTCTATTCTATTAAAAGCTAAATCAGCGGCCATTGCTAAAATTGAGGAGCGGAGAGCCTCAATATCTTCTGATAGTTGCTGAGTTACCAGAGAAGTTTCAGCTGTATGGCTTTGGTCGTATTGCTGCTCTAACTTTTGCCGATTTAACAGATTCAGCAATAGTGCGAGAGACACCGGTGCTGCTACATAGGCGACATGTTCTAATATTACAGCTAAACCTGCACCTACAGCTGAGCCAATAATCGATATATATTCAGCAACTTCTAGCCACTTGCGGTTATTTTCCATTGTCATTGTTATTTGTTAGTTGCGTAGGACGGGCGTCTCGCCTGTCCGATCGCGGCAGCGCCGCGCCAGCCGTAGGTTGCGTAAGACGGGCGTCTCGCCTGACCACTTTTACATTGCCAAAATCAGCCGTGCAATATTAAAATAAATTAGCACCCCCAACACATCAACGGCTGTCGTAATAAACGGTGCTGACATCAGCGCCGGATCTAACCTCAGGTAACGAAACAAAAAGGGCAGACTGGAACCGGCAACAGACGCCAGTAGGGAAATTGCCATCAGAGAACTTCCTACCGCGAGGGCAACAGAGAGATTCCCATCCAGCCAATAGGCCCAGATTGTCACGAGTGTACCTAGTGTAGCGCCAAGTAAGGCTCCCGCGATCGCCTCTCGCCCAATCACCTGGACTACGCCCAGGGAGCGAATCTCATCGGTATTCAACCCGCGAATTACCACCGTCGAGGACTGAGCGCCCACATTTCCACCCGTGCCAGTCAGCAAGGGGATAAAGGCCGCCAACACTGCCAAGCGAGTCAGCAGATCCTCTTGGGACTTGATAATTGAGCCAGTCACTGTATTGGTCAGCAGCAAAATCAACAGCCACATCACCCGTCGGCGGGCTACCGTGAGTAAATTTGTCTGAAAATAGTTATCACCGTCCGACTGCACCCCGCTGAGAGCATAAATATCTTCGGTAGCTTCCTGTTCGATAATGTCAATCACGTCATCGACGGTGATAATCCCTACCAGACGCTGTTCTCTGTCGGTGACTGGCACTGCCAGAAAATCATAGCGCTGAATCAGTCGCGCCACTTCTTCCTGGTCCGTGTCAGTATGGACAAATACCGGGTCGCGGGTCATGATCTCGCCAATTCGACTCTCGGGCCCTGAAGTGACTAAATCCCGCAAAGACAGAGTCCCCGTCAGGCGTCGCGCCGTGTCGGTGATGTAGAGGTAATAGATGGTTTCGCTGACGTGGGATAAACTGCGAATGCGATCTAGGGTTTCGCTGACGGTAAAGTTTTCTTTGAGCGAGATATACTCTGGAGTCATAATCCGTCCAGCCGTATCCGATTCGTATCCCAACAGCAGGTTGGTCGCTTGGCGTTCTTGTGGACTCAGTTGGGCCAGTAAACGCTTAACGACTTTGGCGGGTAACTCGTCAAATAGCCGCGCCCGGTCATCTGGCGACATTTTCTCGACAATATCGATCACTTCCTGACGCTGAAATTTTTCCAGCAGGGTCTGCTGGACTGTCGAGTCGAGATTTTCATATACTTCGATCGCCTCTGCTTTCGAGAGCAAGCGGAAGGCGATCGCTTGCTGGGTTTCGGGCAATCCTTCGATCATCTCGGCAATATCAGCCGGTTGCACTGGTTTGAGGATCGCCTTAGCGCCCTGGAAGTCTGCGACTTCCAGCAGCGCTTGCAACTGCGATCGGACTAACTCGCACAGTTCGTGGCGCGAGATCGTCTGGAGGGAAGAAGTAGTGTTCTGTGTCAAGTTAAACCCTCCTAGTTCCATCTATATTATCTGCTGCCCTTTAGTCTAAGATGTCGATCGCCGCTACGCAACGTTTGCAGTTAGACACACTTGACGGCTTATCCCGTTTGTAGTAAGCGCAAAGAGCGCTTATCTTTGGGTAACTTGCCTAGTTGCCGATCGCGTAGCGTGCGCGCAGCGCAATCATTATTTTTACCAAACTGTATCTAATCTAAAATTCCGGGTATTTTTCAAGAGCAAGTTTTTCTCTTCTTTGATTAAATCCCCATTACATCTGACTGGCAGACGCTCCTGGTAAGCTTTCCTCGCTATCTTATAGTCTGAAGAGGTTAGGTAAATCTCGATCTGACGTAGCTTACTAATAACAACTCCGATTATCGTAACTATCCCGGTTGCTTCTCTCACTTCTATCACCATTCCTTGAATCTCGATATCGATCGCCTTGGTGAGCAAATCACTTAAAATCTCTAGCTGCGGCTGCGCTAATTCGCTTTTCTACTTTTTCCAGGGTGGCGATCGCCTCTTGGATACGCGCTGCATAATCTGCCAAATCTAATTGCGGTGTCTGGAGCGTGCCGATGGCGCTACGCATGGCTGCTGCCACGCTGCGCGATGTGGGGCACTGTTTGCAGCCTGGTCCTTCAGGACAAGAGCCCGGTGTCTGGAGCGTACCGATCGCGTAGCGTGCGCGCAGCGCATGTCCTTCAGGACAAGAGTACGCTCCAGACACCGGAGCGGAAGATGCCGGACGAGGCAGCAGAATTTCCCACGAGTTTTCCGCTCCCGTGTCGATTCTCTAAATCGCTCCCTTATCATTATATAACCTAAGTTGCTACCTATAGAACCTCAACTCCTTGCAAAGCGCCAAAATCAGCCAAAATCAGCCAAAATTACCTTGTGATTTACCCCAAAACAGCATTTTGGCGAATAAATTTACCAAAATGGCTGTCTGGGAGGTCGCAATTTTTATAGGTAGCAACTTGAGTTATATACTCTGCCCTTTTCCTGCCAACCTTGTGCAAGCAAATGTGCAGCTATTTCCTGGAAGTCTATGGCCTTAAGAACTTCGCTATCTCTAACTATCACTTTCATGGGTTACCTCCTTGGCTAATGTACTCTATCATTTCATTAACTGATTCTACTGTAAACTGATTACTGCGGGGTAAAACAACTGTCACAGTTTGTTTATTTTCCGTACCTGGTCGATCCCGTAGCGATATCCGGTGCTAAGACCAACTATAAGCCTGCTGTTGTCAAAGTTTCTTACCTCAACCTCAACCTCAACCTCGACCTCGACCTCGACTTCAACCTCAACCTCAACCTCGACCTCAAGCTCTACCTCGACATCGACTTCTACCTAAAACAGCAGTTTCCCGATCGCGAAGACCGTAACAACCGAGACACCAAATATAAATCGGAAGAAGTGCTACGTCAACTAGAACAGCAGCTTCCCGATCGCGAAGACCGTAACAACAACTGGTGGCGAGAAAATGGTTCTGCATGGATTGAGCAATTAAGAGCTATAATGATTAAATACTGCGGTCATGACTGGCAGCTTAACGATAAGCAGAAAGAATCACTGAATAAGTATCACTATGCCAATAAGTTGCTGCTAGATTGCCTCAATAGCGATTCGGATTTCAGTAGAGAGATTGAAGATACTTTGTTTCTGCCTATTTCTGATATTCGGGAACGGCAGAGACTGCCCATCACAGAGCGATCGCCCATTCTAAAGATTCTGTGGCGAGGACTGATAAGCAGCATTAGCAAAAATAATTAATCTAGCATCATTTTAGTATAATCAACAGCTAAAATAACAATATTTTTAGTCGATTTTAACCGACTTGAGCTATTAGCAGGGGGTTTGAACCCCCTGCGGGGTAACTAGTAAGAGGAAATGAGTTTAACTACGATCAATGCCTTGAGTTTATTTTCTGGCTGTGGCGGGTGCAGTCTCGGTCTCAAGCAAGCCGGATTTGCTGTTAAACTGGCAGTGGATATTGATGCCGACTCTTGCGAAACTTATGCTGTTAATCTGGGACGGGAAACTCTCTGGCCCGTCGATCGCGTAGCGTGCGCGCAGCGCATTCTTTCTCACGTTCAGCCAGCAGAATTGTTAGGCCGATCGGGCCTGGACCCCACCGTTCCGGAAAAATCGGAACTAGATATAATAGTAGGCGGACCTCCTTGTCAAGGATTTAGTTCAGCCGGGAGCAAAGATTGGGCAGACCCCAGAAATATATTATTGAAAAAGTTCGTGAAAATTGTCACCAGTTTGCAGCCCACATGGTTTATCATAGAAAATGTCGAGGGTTTGCTCACCGCTAAAGAGGGCTTCTTTACGATCGAGGCGATCGCCAGATTCCTAGAGGCAGGTTATTGGGTGAAAGCGAAAAAAGTCTACATGGAACAGTACGGCTTACCGCAAAAGCGCAAGCGGGTATTTGTGGTCGGCAACTTGGAACAATGTCAGTTTGAATTTCCCCCAATAACCTACTACAACTCAAATCAACTGTCACTGTTCGATTTTTCGCGCAGCGATCTGCACCCTCAGCTATCCATCCTCGACGCCATTGGGGACTTGCCAGCAGCTTCCGAATCGGGTATAGTAGTTTATGATCGATCGGGCTACGGTCCACTTCGCCGCCAAGACGGTAAACCAGTGCTGCACCATCAACTCAAACAAGTGAATAGTCTCACCCAAGAGAGAATTAATTTGCTCGCCCCCGGTGCCACCATGAAAGATTTGCCAAAACATCTGCAACATGCCAGTTTTAACAGACGTGCTACCAGAAGAGTTATGGATGGCACCCCCACGGAAAAGCGCGGGGGCGCACCGAATGGCTTAAAGCGCTTATTGGCAAAGGAACCCTCCCTCACTATCACCTCTGCTTCTCCTAGGGAATTTGTCCACCCGATCGAGAATCGACTGCTAACATTGAGAGAATGCGCCCGCCT
Source organism: uncultured Hormoscilla sp. (assembly GCA_963921275.4). GTDB lineage: Bacteria > Cyanobacteriota > Cyanobacteriia > Cyanobacteriales > Desertifilaceae > Hormoscilla. The sequence goes on from OZ001293.3 coordinate 3,271,190, forward strand.
TCAATCTTTTCCCGACTGGTACGAATTTCAGGGATCCTGGAGTTCAATTGCCACTCAAATAGGCAATGCAATTCCCCCAATGTTTATGAACTTACTAGCTACATATATTGGGGCGATCGCCACTTGGGAGGCAAAGAGAAATTCCCCAGGACGTTGGTTAGGAATTGATGCCACCAAATCTCGCAGCAAGAGTCCCAAATTAGCTAAAATGCTGGCCGAACTAGATCGCAAAACCTACAACTATGTTAGATAAAGAAACTCGTCAGTTAATTAACAAAGCCCGAACTCTAGGCGGCACGGGACTTTCTGTATTTCTTGAAGATGACGAACTTTTACGAATCTGTGCCGTTGCTGCTATAGATTTAGACCGACAGCAGTTAGTCAACAATATTACGATGAGTGCAAATCTAGCAAATGGTTACTACGGGACACCTCTAGAATGGTTCGGGCAGCCAGTTTCCCCAAAAGTCAACTTCGAGGAGACATTTTTAATTCTCAAGCAGGCTATAGAAGACTTTCCGACCTACTTCAAGGTATTATGCGAACTGCATAAGTGTCGCTGAAATTATAACTAATATTGAAATATCAATCCATTCCGGAAATGGAACAGATTGTCCCTCGCCGTTTGCTAGAATTCGGGTTGCGCCCTTCTGAAACACTGGCCTCTTGGTTAGTATGGGGAAAATGGCTTTATGACATCGATGATGGGTCTGCTCAAGAATCTGGTTACCTGCTTGAACCTATCTTGGCAGCGGCGATCGGTGGCGTTCCCTTTGCTGCTGCCAAGTCTCCCGTAATGCGGACAATTAATCTACAAAAAGGACGGCAAGTAGACTGCCTTGATGGTAAACTAGCTTATGAGTTTAAGATGCGGGTTACGTCGCCGCTAGTGATCAGGGGAGATTCCAGGAGGAACTTGATTTCGCCCGTGATTGGTACGAGTCAGGTTATTCTCCCGTTCTGCTTGTTTTAGACTCTACGCCATCTTCCCGATTGGATGATATAATGGCAGGGTATTCCCGATATGGTGGTGGCGCTTACATGGGAAATGATGCCTGGAATCACATTAATGATCGTGCTGGAAAGGTGATGGGTAAGTTCGTTCAGAAATATGTGAGAACTCCTCTTCTTGAAGTGGACAGCACCTATACAAGTCTGCAAACGATTAGCCTGGTTAACTTGGGGACAACAATTAGAGTTCAGATGGGCGATTGATGCTTCGACATATCCCGGGATCTACCCTCGATGTGCGATGCGCATCGGGAGTAATAACCGGTGGACAAAGGGCCATAGGACCGGTTTGTCGGGGCGGGGGCCCTACCGACTCCCAGGACCTTTTTATCCTGCCGCCTGGACGGGCTTCAGCTATATATAATGAAAGGCTGTCAATGAACTATAGCAAACGTAACATACGAGCGAAAACCACCATGCGAACTCATTACTGCGGCGAACTGCGCGCAAACCACGTTGGCGAAACTGTCACCCTCTGCGGTTGGGTGGACCGTCGCCGCGATCATGGTGGCGTGATTTTTCTCGATCTGCGCGATCGCTCCGGTGTTGTCCAAATTGTCAGCGATCCGGAACGGACGCCGGACTCCTACCTCTTGGCAGATCGCCTGCGCAGCGAATATGTCGTGCAGATCTCGGGTCGGGTAACCCACCGTCCCGAGGAGTCTCTCAACCCCAAACTGCCTACCGGGGAAGTGGAAATCTATGCCGACCGGATCGAACTGCTGAATGGGGTTAACAAGCAGATGCCTTTTCAAGTGGCCGCTGCGGAGGCGGAGTCCGTGCGAGAAGACCTGCGCTTGAAATATCGGTATTTGGACTTGCGGCGCGATCGCATGACGCGGAATCTCCAGTTGCGCCACGCCGTAGTCAAAGCGATCCGCCGCTACCTGGAAGACGAACAAAATTTCATAGAAATCGAAACCCCGATCCTGACCAAGTCTACCCCAGAAGGGGCGCGGGACTATCTGGTCCCCAGTCGCGTTAATCCCAGCGAGTGGTATGCTTTGCCCCAATCACCCCAGATATTCAAGCAGTTGCTAATGGTATCGGGGTTCGATCGCTATTACCAGATCGCCCGTTGCTTCCGGGATGAAGACTTGCGGGCCGACAGACAACCGGAGTTCACCCAGTTGGATATGGAAATGAGCTTTATGTCCCAAGAAGATATCCTCCAGTTGAATGAAGGGTTAGTCTGTCATATCTTCAAGACCATTAAAGGGATAGAATTACCCCGTCCTTTCCCCCGCATGACCTATGCGGAAGCAATGGCCCGTTACGGATCCGATAAGCCCGATACTCGCTTTGGTTTGGAACTGGCCGACGTCTCTGACGCGGTCAAAGATTGCGGGTTTAAGGTCTTTTCAGGGGCGATCGCCTCCAGTGGGATAGTAAAAATCCTGCCCATTCCCGGCGGGGACAAAGCTATCTCCAACGTGCGGATCAAACCCGGTGGGGACTTGTTCAAGGAAGCTAGCGAAGCAGGTGCCAAAGGTTTAGCCTACATCCGGGTGCGGGAAGGGGGCAAGCTGGACACCATTGGCGCCATTAAAGATAATCTCAGCTCCGAACAAAAAGAGGAAATTGTCAAGCGATCAGGGGCAGAACCAGGACATTTGCTATTATTTGCCGCCGATGCCGCCGATGTGGTCAACAAAACTCTGGATCGACTGCGGTTGGCGATCAGCAAAGAATTAGGGTTAATAGATGAAAGCAAGATAGACCTGCTGTGGGTAACGGAATTCCCGATGTTTGAATGGAATGCCGACGAGAAGCGGTTAGAAGCATTACATCACCCCTTTACGGCCCCCCATCCCGATTTTTCCGGAACGGTGGACCTAGAGGACTTGAAAACAGCCAGAGCCTGCGCCTACGATTTAGTGTATAATGGCATGGAGATAGGCGGCGGCAGTTTGCGGATATACCAGCGGGAAATCCAGGAAAGAGTCTTTGACGCGATCGGCTTATCCACGGAAGAAGCCTATAGCAAATTCGGCTTTTTGCTAGAAGCCTTTGAATATGGGACGCCGCCCCACGGAGGGATAGCCTACGGTTTAGACCGGATGGTAATGTTATTAGCAGGAGAAGAGTCAATTCGGGATGTAATTGCTTTTCCCAAAACCCAGCAGGCGCGGTGTTTGTTAACAGACGCCCCGGCGGGAGTGGATAAGAAACAATTGAAAGAATTGCACGTAGCTTCTACTTATAAACCCAAGAGTTAGTCAATGACAAATCTGGATAATTTGACTATCCATAGTTTCCGGAGACTGCAAGAGATCGACTTGCAGTCCTTGGGGCAAATAAACCTGTTTGTTGGAGTCAACAACTCCGGCAAAAGCAGCGTAGGCGATATCAACATACTGTCGTCCCTTAGACTCCCTAGCATGGCTAAATACCGCATCGAGAAATTAAGTCATCTCGCAAACCCCAGTTGGAAGCCCTCAAGTGGCTGTTTCCCCAGAATAGCACAGTCGGGGAATTCTATCAGGGAGAAATCCAGATCTCAGGGGATGGTAAATTTAGGGTAAGGGAGTTGATGATTTAGAAACAGCCATTCATACCTGAGTACTTAAACCTGCATTATCGTGGCTAGTTCAAGCCTGTCAGCAGATGGACGTACAGCTATTTGCAACAACTCACAGTTTGGAAACCGTAGACGAACTATTGGACGCTTCTGAAGCAATAGCAGATTTAGTTCTCTATCGGTTATATCCAGGGCAAGCGCAAGAAAAATTTTGCATGTGGTATGGACCCACGAAAATTGCGAGTGGACTGTGCCCTATTCGCACTTCTTGAAGGCAATCATTCTCATGATAGTTGATAATAGATGCCCCAAGCATGATTCTGGCGCTTACCCTGCGGTTATATTCACGGGAGTCGCGGACGAAATTGATCCGAAACGATTGGAAACGGCTGTGGGAAGATGTAGGTATGGAGGTGCGCTGGTGAGGTATGCTATTAGAGTGGAATTGTTTGCTGGCATTGGCGGGTTGCGATCTAGCATGGCATCTGCTAACATAGAATGGGCGAATGATATCAGTTAACTTGGCTGTCGAGTTTATGAAAGTAATTTTTGTCAAGGGGCGATCGTCTTCAATGAAAAATCTGGAAAATTTAACTATCCATAGTTTCCGGGGGCTGCCAGAGATCTGCTTGGAGTCCTTGGGGCAAATAAACCTGTTTGTCGGAGTCAACAACTCCGGCAAAACCAGCGTGTTAGAGGCGATATCAACATACTGTCGCCCATTAGACCCGCTAGCATGGCTAAATACGGCATGGCGTCGAGAGATCAAGTCATCTCGCAAACCCCAGTTGGAAGCCCTCAAGTGGCTGTTTCCCCAGAATGGTACAGTCGGGGAGTTTTATCAGGGAGAAACCCATATCTCTGGGGATGGCAAATTTACGGTGAGGGAGTCCCGATCGATCTATCAAGAGTTTGAAGAAATTTGGGCAGATCCCGATCGCAGCATTGGTCGGGCGTTCCCATCAGCGGGGAATTTAGCTTACGACATCGAGGAGGTAAATTTAGGTCCTGCTACTGTTGTGCGGGGTGCAGAAGTACAGTTGAAAGCTACAATAGAGAAAGAAGAAAAGTTGCCCGATCTGGAAATATCGGAAAGCTTCGTAATATGGGAGAATAGGAGTTTCGTCAAGCGGCGCCAACCTGGGACTGGGGAAGGAAAATCAGAGATTATGCTGTCGGTTGATGCGGTGACACCATTTGCTCACGCGATCGAACAGTTACAAGTAGAATTGCTATCAGAAGCGACTTTAGCGGGATTCAAGCCAGAAGTCATCAAATTACTCCAGGTAATGGATAAAGAAATCGATGACTTACAAATATTATCGCATCGCGGGGATAGTCCGAGGCTCTATGTTAGCCACAAACAGACAGGAATGGGGCCATTAAGTGCTTGCGGAGAGGGAGTTTGTCGTCTGCTGTCCATCGCCTTAACTTTGGCCAAAGTGCGAGGAGGAGTTCTACTGATTGATGATTTAGAAACTGCGATTCATACTGAAGTGCTCAAACCCTCATTTTCCTGGCTGGTTCAATGGTGTCAGCAGATGGACGTGCAGCTATTTGCAACAACTCACAGCTTGGAAACCGTTGACGAACTCTTGAGTGCTTCTAAGATAGCACCAGATTTGGTGCTATATCGATTATATCCACGGGAGTCGCGGACTAAATGGCTGAGAATAGATCGCGATCGACTGCAACGAGTGCGGCAAGATTTGGGTATGGAGGTGCGCTGGTGAGGTATGCTATCATTGGGGTTGAGGGACCGCAAGACCAAGCATTTGTTGGCAAGGTACTCAAGCAGCTACTGGGTTTCAAAGATTTTAGAAAGGAGTTGGGAGGATTAGAGGATAATTTGGACAAGTTCTGGCGCAAGTTTAAACCAAATTATCCCAAAGACGGAAATTTGTACAAGCGTCTGGATATGCCATCGATCCTGTATAATGATTCAGTTTCGGTGGCCATATATCCAGGAGAGGGGAGTAACTTAGTGAATAGTTTGGATGAGTTTATCCGAAATAATCCTCCTTATCAAGAAGAACTGATGGCATTTGGGATTGTAGCAGATGCCGATCGGAAAGCGCCAGATGCGGTTGTGAAACCCTACTGTAATTGCTTTCGCAGCTATTTCCCTAATTTTCCTGACCTTGCTGGGGTGGTCGATACCAGCGTTCCTCGCACGGGAATATACGTGTTCCCCGATAATGTTAACCCGGGAGTGTTGGATACTTTGCTATGTCTTTGTGGAGAAGTTGCTTATCCCGAGTACCTGGAAAGGGCCCAAGAGTATCTTGACAAGTTCTCGCCAGAGGAGAGAAAATCTCTGAAGTGGAAACCGTTCGATCGGGAAAAGGCCCTAGTTGCTACCGTGGTCAGCGTGCTGAAACCGGGGAAAACCAATACCGTGAGTATAGCAGATAATAATTGGGTGAGTGGGCAAACGGAAACTGAGGTGACGGCGCTAGCTAATTTCAGAGATTTTTTGAGGGAACTTGTGAGTGTGGATGGATGAAAAAGGATAAACTAAAAGCTGTGGAATTGTTTGCTGGTATTGGCGGGTTTCGCCTATGGCATCTGCTAACATAGAATGGGCGAATGATATCAGGACACTTTGCTGTCAAGTTGATGAAAGTAATTTTGGGAAAGGGGCGATCGTCTTAAATGAAAAATCTGGAAAATTTAACTATCCATAGTTTCCGGGGGCTGCCAGAGATCTGCTTGGAGTCCTTGGGGCAAATAAACCTGTTTGTGGGAGTCAACAACTCCGGCAAAACCAGCGTGTTAGAGGCGATATCAACTTACTGTCGTCCTTTGGATGGGGTCGAGCCGGGAATCGCTTCCCGACCCTCCCTTGAGGAACCGGACTTGCGATTTTCACCGCATCCGGCTACTGGGTACTAGGCCCTTTTCATAGGTAGACTTAATAGGAATTACTTCCGTTAGCCCTTGCCGCCTGTCTTTTCTTCCCTTTCCTGGTTTAGCGAGTGGTTGTTCTGATAACCGTTAGTATCACCATTTTCAAGTCAGTTTTACCAGTTATCCATACCTTATCCTCCACTTGCGTTTCGGATTAGTTCCGTGGCTTTTTAGGATTACTCATTCCAGCAGCTTCCTAGTATCACCGACCCACGTCAGCGCTGGCTACCCAGCATCATCTACATTACTGTAGATGTTATCCCAGGAATTACCCCGGGCATTCGCTTCTTGGGCCATCCCTCCCCCCGTGGCTTGCGCTTAACATCTAACTTGTCCTGATGGACAGCACACGAGAGGTTACTTCGTTCCCTAACAACATTTCGCGATACCTTTAGGTCCACACTATACCCCGGGAGCTATTTGAGTACTATATTAGCCAGAGTCTAAAACTAATACTAGCTACCATTTCCTTTTTAGGCCAGCGCATATAGCCTTATTTCGCTGGTTCCTTATAACGAGGCTTGCACATGTTTGCCTGCTCTAACCTTGGATATCTTTCCTAGCGGCGTCACCGGCTTAGGCTGCCAGTTATCCTACATTTGAGTCCTCGCTTAGCACCACGATGATGTCGCTTCGTAGCACCGAGGACCGGTGTCACCCCCGTCCCCCGTACCTGGGGGGAGGGGAATTTAACCCCCATGCGGTCAGAGTTCCCGGCTAATGAAACCGGGCTAGCGTTCCGTGTTTGACCACGTTAGGCTAGAACGAATCGCACAGACCCCCTAGGGTGGCTAAATACGGCATGGCGTCGAGAGATAAAGTCATCTCGCAAACCCCAGTTGGAAGCCCTCAAGTGGCTGTTTCCTCAGAATAGTACAGTCCCCGTCGGGGAGTTTTATCAGGGAGAAACCCATATCTCAGGGAATGGCAGATTTCCGGTGAGGAAGTCGAAAGCGATCTACCGAGAGTTTGAAGGAACAAAGCCATACCCTGATAAAATTGAGGATGACATTGAATACGAGGAAACGCAAACTGTTAGAGGTGCAGAATTAGAGCTAAACGTTGTCCAACTCAGTTCAGATTATTTGCCATATAAGCATGAGGAATTATCGACAAATTTTCAAATTTGGGAAAATGAGCGTTTTGTTAATCGTGGCAGGCGCTCAAAAATAGAGCTGCCAGTCGAGACAGTCACTCCAGTTTCTCACCGCATTGAGAAGTTACAAATGGAATCGTTATCAAAAGCGACTTTCCATGAGTTAAAGCAAGATATCATCAAATTACTCCAAGTAATGGACGAGGGAATTATCGACTTAGATGTTCTATACGATACTGGAGGTACTCCGAGACTTTATCTCAAGCACAAACAGATAGGGCGATCGCCGTTAAGTGCTTTCGGTGATGGTGTCCGTTGTCTGCTGTACATCGCCTCAAGTTTGGTCAAAGTGCGAGGGGGAGTTCTGCTGATTGACGAACTAGAAACAGCCATTCATACTGAAGTGCTCAAACCCTCATTTTCGTGGCTAGTTCAATGGTGTCAGCAGATGGACGTGCAGCTATTTGCAACAACTCACAGCTTAGAAACCGTTGACGAACTCTTGAGTGCTTCTAAGATAGCACCAGATTTGGTGCTATATCGATTATATCCACGGGAGTCGGAGACTAAATTGCTCAGAATAGATCGCGATCGACTGCAACGGCTGCGGCAAGATGTGGGTATGGAGGTGCGCTGGTGAGGTATGCTATCATTGGGGTTGAGGGACCGCAAGACCAAGCATTTGTTGGCAAGGTACTCAAGCAGCTACTGGGTTTCAAAGATTTTAGAAAGGAGTTGAGAGGATTAGAGGATAATTTGGACAAGTTCTGGCGCAAGTTTAAACCCAACTATCCCAAAGACGGAGATTTGTACAAGCGTCTAGACATGCCATCGATCCTGTATAATGATTCTGTTTCGGTGGCAATCTACGCAGGAGAGGGGAGTAACTTAGTGACTAATTTGGAGAGCATTATCTCCGCTCATACTCCCTATCAAAAAAAACTGATGGCATTTGGGATTGTAGCAGATGCCGATCGCAAAGCGCCAGATGCGGTTGTGGAACCCTACTGTAATTGCTTTCGCAACTACTTTCCTAATTTTCCAGATCGGGCTGGGGCGATCGATACCAGCGTTCCTCGGACGGGAATTTACGTGTTCCCCGATAATGTTAAACCGGGAGTGTTGGAGACTTTGCTATGTCTTTGTGGGGAAGTTGCTTATCCCGATTACCTGGAAAGGGCCTAAGAGTATCTTGAGAAGTTATCGCCAGAGGAGAGAAAATCTCTGAAGTGGAAACCGTTCGATCGGGAAAAGGCTTTAGTTGCTACTGTGGTCAGCGTGTTGAAACCGGGGAAAACCAATACCGCGAGTATAGCAGATAATAATTGGGTGAGTGGGCAAACGGAAACTGAGGTGACGGCGCTAGCTAATTTCAGAGAGTTTTTGAGAGAACTTGTGAGTTTTGATGAAGGATAAACTAAAAGCTGTGGAATTGTTTGCTGGGATTGGCGGGTTTCGCCTGGGCATGGCAGCTGCTAACATAGAAACGGTATGGGCGAACGATCTCAGTACAGTTTGCTGTCGAGTTTATGAAAGTAATTTTGGTCAAGAGGCGATCGTCTTAGGGGATATTAGCAAAATCAATCCTGAAGAGATCCCCGAACACGACATTTTGACAGCGGGTTTTCCTTGCCAACCCTTCAGTCCGGCGGGTAAGAAACAAGGGGTGCGAGATCTACGCGGAACGCTTTTCCAGCGCATTGTGGAAATTCTCCAGGTCAAACAACCGCAATATTTTTTGCTCGAAAATGTGAAAAGAATTCTGACAATGGAAAAGGGTCATCACTTCCGAGTAATTTTATCGGCATTGGTGGAGTTAAACTACGCGATCGAATGGCGGATCGTTAATCCGATAATATTGGGAATTCCCCAAAGTAGAGAAAGAGTTTTTATTATGGGAACGAAATGCGATCGGTTGAGTCCAATACCCGACTTAGAAAGATTATCAGTATTTTTGACCGATAATGATGGGGATAGTTTAGGAAATTGGGAAAATGGTCTGTTGCCAATTAGGGAGGTAAGCAGTAAGAACTATAACTGGGGTATTGCTTACAATAATCAGATGTATACTCAGCAGTTACCACCATTGCCTGACATCAAACCCAGAAAGAAACTGAAGGATATTCTCCAATATGATTCCGAACTCGGTACCCAGTTTGATTTTACTGCGGACACGATCGATCGCATCAAGCAGAGTCAAGCAGTAAATCGCTATTGCAATGGGGTGGAAATATTATATAATCAGAAAGGAGGGGCGCGTTTGGGATATACTATATTTGGGATTAACGGTGTGGCATCGACCTTAACGGCATCAACATCAAGGCATTACGAACGGTATCGGGTAGGCGATCGCTTTCGCCGGTTAACGCATGTCGAGTATGCCCGTTTAATGGGATTTCCTGATGACTGGTGCCGGGTGGCGAGAGTCTACGATCGATATGCCTTATTTGGGAATGCGGTAGTGCCAGCTTGTGTAGAGTGGATCTGCAAAAGAATTGGCCAGCAAAATTTTGAATTAAAGCATCCACAATGGCAACAACTGACTTTAGCAATTTAAAATAGAGAGTCGCAGAAGATGCAAGTACTGACGCTACATTTACTAAAGACTGAAGCAGGAAATTTTGTGGTGCAATTGAGCGATAGACAGATTGCAGAGTTGTATGGTATAACGGATGGCAAGGCAGTAGGAACATACGTTGAACAAGCATTCAAGCGATATCTGACAGCCAAGTATTCATATACGCCAGGGAGTGCTGCTAGCGGTATTGATTTTCCCGAGTTAGAAGTTGACATTAAGGTAACATCGATCAAACAACCTCAGTCATCTTGTCCATTTCGGGATGCGAGTCAGAAAGTTTATGGACTGGGTTATCATTTGATTGTGTTCGCTTATGAGAAGATCGACAATCATGAATCACGTGCTGCTGTTCTGAATTTTCAATATGCTATTTTTGTGGATCGGGAACGCACAGGAGACTATCAAACGACCTATGGGTTGAGAGAAATCATGCACCGTAATGGTAACAAAGATGATGTGGTTGCATTTCTAGAAGAGCGTAGTGCGATTCGTTCTAGTCTAACGTGGGCAACTACGGAACGCTAGGCCAGGTCCAAACTGGTAACTCTGGTATTCATGGGGGTTAGATTCCCTCTCTCCAAGTGTGGGAGTAACACCGGTCCTTAGTGCTGCTGAGTCACATCACGGTGGTGCGGAGCAAGGACTTAAATGTAGGATAGCTAGCAGCCTAAGCTAGTGACGCCGCTAGGAAAGATGCTAATGGCTAGAACAAGCGAACCTGTGTACGCCTCGTTATCTAGAACCAGCGAAATAAGGCTTAAAGCGCTGGCCCAAAAGGGAAATGGTAGTTTGTGCTGGTTCTTGCACTTGGCCAGTATCGCACTCTAAGAACTCCCGGGGTATAGCAGGGGCCTAAAAGCATCGTGAAATGATACTAGGGAACGAAGTAACTTCTCGTGTGCTGTCTAGATTGGACAAGTTAGATGTAAAGCGCAAGCCGCGAGGGGAGAGATAGCCCGAGAAGCTAATGCCTAGGGTAACGCCTATGGATATGATGGGGTGTTCCTCATCCAGCTGACGCGGGTTGGTTAAAGTAGGAAATCTTGGGTAAGAGTATCTCTAAGACGCCGGAGGCCTCTCGAAGGTTGGATGACTGGTAAAACAGACTTGGAAATGGTAATACTAAAGGTTATCTGGCAGCGCCGCTTACCAACCAGGAAAGGAGTGAAATCGCATGAGATGAGGGACAAGTGGAGCAATCCGTAGTAATCCTAGTAGTGACAATGCCCTACTTGCCAGTAGCCGGATGCGGTGAAAGTCGCACGTCCGGTTCCGAATGGGAGGGTTAGGGGGTGACCCCTAGCTCGACCCCGACTACCTACCTCTAGACGAGATTGGACGTGAGGCCCTGGCCTCACGCATAATGCTCCAACCTCCGGAACAAGGTTACATCACCATTTCTAATGCGCTGCAATGGAGGTTACAATACCGAAGGATTATAGAACTGGCGATCGCAGGGACAACCCCAGGGGTGGAGAATATTCACCGGTAGCGCTATGGCGCAAAGGAGTTGCCAAAAATCCGCAGTCGATGTGCGACCTGTATCACTTGACAAGCATGCAGACGATATTATCTCATGCTTGTCAAGTGATACAGCCGGGCAGTACGAGTAGGACATCGAAGGCGATCTCATCTTTGAGTTTACCACTCAGTTGAGGCGGGTTTGACATCACCGATATAAACAAATAAAGTTGCATGTTTACGGGAGAATATTTGACATAACGGGTAGTGGAGGGTGGGCACCGCCCACCCTACGTTCGATATAATCTTTCCCAACCCACAGCAGCTTCACGCAGGTGGGAGGGACCGCATAGTATTGTTCCGGTTGTAGAATCAATTACTCATCCTCTATCTCCTCATTCTCCATTAACAAGACATACTCCTCAATTTGCTTTGCCAAGTGAAGAGGTAAGGGAAGTTTGAGTGCTTCGTCATATTGGAGTGCAATATGTCGCAGTTTATGTGTCAGCGCTGCCCAGGGAAATACCTCATCTCTAGGTTGAAGACAGGCAACAGTTATTTCAAATAAACCAGGATTCCAGTAATATTTATGAGGTGATTTATTCTCTCCTGCTTTCGATTGATTAGGGCTGAGATCCCTAAACTTCTTCGACTTTTGGTAAGTGCTAGCAAACACTCGATCGCCCATTTGAAAAACGCCCTCGGCAAACCCCTGTTGATTCCGATCCGGTTTTTGGGCATACCACTCTGGTGTTTCGTTACTCTGACTATCGCGAAGGCGCAAGATCCGAAGTCCTTTCAGGCGATTAATGTTGAGTGACCTTCCGTTGTTGCCAAAAGCCACAGTTTCGGTTGATATCTGTCCGTTGTTCAGCCAGGACCAAGTGCTTCGCAGGTTCTGAGCATGGCAGAGCAAGAGAGTGTCTCCCAGTGGCAAAACGTCACCCTTCAGTTTCTGCTCGATGAAGGACATAGCTTGTCCTTTACGATCGACTCCTTCTCGGGCAATTTTCAGCAGCGCCTCTCGATAAGGCAGCCAACTATCAAAACCAGGCGCGATCGCCTTTATTTCCGTGGTGTCCGATGCCATGTAAACCATCACTGGCACTCGCTGAGTAGTGCCATCTGCACTGGTTGGCGCATTCTGTTTAATTAACCACAAACCAACGTAGTTGAGCCGTTCTGGCAATTTGAGCTGCTTAGTATTTTTCTTTCTATCTTCTGTAAGAACTATCTTTGGAGGCCCGACCTGTACTCCCATCTGACGCAGAAGATCGAGGAATCCAGTGATGGAACTATGGGACAGATTGGGATTATCAACGCTCATAAATTGCGTTATGCGTCCGGCGATGGCAAATCCCCGCCTGAGAGCGTTGTAGGGATCGCGATCGCTCTTAAAATTCTCCTTGCCTGCGATTTCGATCAAGGCTACAGTTACAGATGATGCTTGGGGAACTTTTTCTGCTATTTCTTTACCGCGCTGAATAATTGCCTGTTGTCGTCTGTCCCTTCTATTTCCCATATCGGAGTTAAGTTGCAACTCATCACCAAGAGCACCCAATGGCTGCGCCTGTATATTCAGGGTAAATTCCAGGTCGGGAAATTTGTAGGGAAATGAGGCGGATGCTGGAATTCCCAGACAATGACTGACAGATTTTATCAAAGTATCGCGTGTTGTCTCCCGTTGATACCAGATTTCTATTGTTAGGCGGCGATCGCTGACTGCTTCACTTATGCTGACTGCTTCACTTATAGCGCCGCTAAGGACAGATTGAGTTTGTTGCAGCGTCTCCATCTTGGCTTCTGCTAGTTCTTCACCATCTTTTGCAGGTCTCGGCAACTCTGGAGATTGCGGGATAGAAGCAACATGAAACTTAACCCTCTGAGGCATTTCTACGAATTCCCACTCTGGTGCTATCAGGTTTGCTATCTGTTCGGCAAGCAGGCGACGGTCTGCTGGTGAAAAACCGGCATCAACCCGATGATCGGGTTTTATGCCATTTCGGAAAACCACCGCTTCGTTAGGACTGCCATTCAGGTTTAGTGCTGAGGTCGGATATGCCACGATCTCCTCGGGAGTAGGAAAGGGCTGTTGAAGGTTCAACCTGTCTAATAAGGGTACTAAATTGCTGCCCCAATTTAGGCGGTACTGCGACTTATTTTGTTGCTGTTCCGATGCTGACAAGCGCTTCCATCCGATCGGCGCTACTTGAAAACTGTTTGAATTGTGCAGTTCCTCAAGCCAAGGAACTTTAGTGAGTAGATAAACACTGGTTTCTTCGCCACCAGGAATACTACTTTTTGGCTGACTAACCCAGCGCCGCAGACTCAGGTCGCAGTGGAGTACCGGGAAACTTTGGAAAGGCACTGTCTGAAGAGTAAAAGTAATCACAACAGACCAGTACCAACTGCTACGCTTGTCAGCATAATCGAGTGGCGGCCAAGAGACCAGTTCAGCCCCCTTGCTGCCAATAGGCAGCGGTGCGCGTCGAAAGCGGAGAAGATCCGAACCAAATTCAATCGATATGTTGTCTTGACTCAACTTGGCTGCCAAAACGTGGGGCAGCAAGATAAAGTTATTATTGCCTCTCAGTTCTGCCGTGCCGTTAGCTGCTGTCGTCCAGGTCCCTACATTCACTGTCGTTGCTTCCCACTGCAAATCCTCTTTTGGCAGCTTTTTCAGCAAAGCGGTAATTTGCTTCTCAGAAGCCTTCCCATCAAATTGCGTTCTTACCCAAGCATTGAAAATTAAATACAGCGCCTGTATATTGATAGGCATTGCACTGTACAGCCAAGGTTGCACCTTACTTTTAGCGGCGTTAGGAGTAATGTAGATCAGGTCTGGCACCAGTGCCCGGAGGGCTTTGTTCAGCGAACTTATCGGCACGTTAGTTTTATCTACGGGACGGCGCGTAATCTCTGCCTGTAAATTCCTTAGCTCTGATTTCCATTTTTCAGGAAACTTGAGAATCTGAAAAGTCTGCGGTTTCAGAGGTTTGCCCTCTGGCAGACGAAAGGAAAGAGTCCGTAATTGGTCATAGATCGGCATTTATGCCTCCTATCTTTTCAATAGCTGTATAAAATGGTCCATAGAGTGCCTGCACCAGTTCCCGTTCTCGGGGCGCGATTTCCCTCTCAGAATCGGTGGCAAAATAAGGACGCAACACTTCTTTGATGCTGACTAACAGACTGGTTATTGGTTCGTCGCCTATATCGTCATTGAATGCAGTGCGCCGAGCAAAAGCAGCATCGCAGAAAAAGACTTCCGCTTGACAGCCACCCCTTATCAGACGCCAGATCGCCTGCCAGATGGAAACCAACTGATTCCATGTTACAGCTTCTCGATCGTTTTCGCGCAGACTGCTGTAAATCATTGGCAAACTCATGAGATGACGCCAGCGAACGTAAGCCTCTTTACGGAATGTATTCCCAACTCGATCGAGTGTTAGCAAACCATCCTGCTGTATATCCTGGGTAGTGCTAGTGCTAATATCGCTCTGTTGGGATACAGCACATTGAGCGGTCAGCCATTCGGTGTCGGCGTAATGTTCGATCGCCCAACGATTGATAGAATGAAGGGCATAGCTGATATCATCGGGACGGGGATGGGGACGCACGAGAAAATAAGCCGCGCCAATGGCAGCTTTATCCTCATCATTGAGAATATTATGTCCGCGCTCGATCGCCATCAAGGGTGCAATCAAAATCCAAGCACCCGTCTTGTCAAACTGATGTACGAGTCCCCGTTGTATCCCTCGCTCTCCAGTTCCCCCCTTACTCCATTGCGTACCAAACTCATCATCATCGCGAACCAGACGCAGAACTTGTCCGCGCCACTCAGATCGAATGTTTTCCAGATGTGTTTGGGCCAGTTTCGCCTGATCGTAACTACCTACAAGCAATAGAATGCGCTGACGCCCAACTTCTAGTTCATCTCGTTTTCGCTCTAGTCTACTCGGACCGCCTAAACCGCCTGGTTTTGCCAATTGATTGAGCAGTTCTTTGAGTGCCCCTTCTCGGTCGTGGCTGCCAGAAACAGTAATTGGTTTGTTCTCTCGATCGTAAAATGGACTGAATTCAAAGTAGCTTTCTTGAATTGCCTGTAATTCTTCCTCGGGCGATCGCAGCACTCCCGCCACTGGTACCTGTACGTGATATCCCGGTGCTTTTCCTGCCCAACTTGTTCCTGAAAGCAACAAGACTGATGGTCCGGCAATGCCATCGCTGGCAAATAGTTCGTGCAGGTGCAGTAAGAACCAGCGTCCCACACCCATGCACTTGAAAAACCGCAAATCTCCCGGTCCGCTGTCGCTGGAACTGACATATTGGAAAGCTAGCACGTTACCCATCGGAGCCACGGGAATCACTCCTTCATAGTCTCTGGGCGGACTGTAGAATAACATCGAACTTTGCTCTTGTAACTTCAGAGGCTCTTCCACATGTTTCCAGTCCCGCAACATCCGGTAAAGTCGGTTTTGCAGCACTGCCACTAAGAGGGCAAATGGAGTTTGCACTATAGCATGTTCTCGTCGTTCTTCTGTCAAGGTGACATCAGGCTCTTTATTCTCATCGATCCATTCACCCAGGCGCAGGCGCAGCAGATCATCATCTATAACCGCGATCGCGAGCCGAGTCAGTTCGCACAGAGGGTTGTTGCTGCGATCGCCGAGGGGATCTCCGATGTAATTATTAAATTCTTCCATCAGTCGGCGATAGCCTTGATGCTTGTCGCGTGTCTTCTCGCGAGCGCCAGAAAGAGCGATCGCCAACTTGTCTAGAATTAGCCAGTCTGTAAAGTATTCTCTCCGATCGATCCACTCCCTGAGCGCTGGTTGTGGTTGACTCAGGATGAGGGCATAGATGCGACTCGTTGCCGTCTGCACCATGTCATGGGCTTTGCACCAGCGATCGACATCCGGATCGACCAATTGTCCGCGTCCCCCTTGATTTAGCTGCTGCACCACTGGTTGCTGAACTTGACTAAACCATCCATCCCCTTTCTGACCGAATAGCTTTTCCCCGGGACTGAACAAACTGTCGAGTTGCACTTGCACTTGGTCGGCTTCATCAACAATGACCAAGTCGCTGCGACGATACACTAACTCGGAAAAACGAATGCTTTCCTGGTTTATTTGTGGCGCGACGCGACTGTAAACTAAGCTAGCTGGCGTAGCAATCCAAATTTTGGCATCCACTAAGTCCCGCTGTACCTGATGAAACGGGCAAGCACTATAGAGAGGACAAGCATAGGTTTTACTTGTATCTGGTTGTTCTTGTTCTTCATCATCTGATTCACTGGTGGGAGAGAGTGCCAGACAAGGCTGTTTGCCCGTTAAGAAAGGTTTTGCCACATCCCGACGCAGTTCGCTTAAAGGACAAGCGGTACTCAGCCACCGGAAACCGACGTGTTCTTGATTGAATTTTTCTAAGGGATGTTCGGCATTCCAGGCACGGTGCAAGCGGTTAGTATGGCGATCGCGGTTGGATGCACCCAACATGGGAGCAACGGAGATCCCTAAGCGATCGAATAGTCGAGCGCGGTTCAGGGCCGAGATCACGTCTCCGACGACGATCGTTACGTGGAGTTCCTGTTTAGCAGCCCAAACTGCCAAGATATCCATTAAAGTTGATTTCCCTGAAGACACCATCCCGATCAGGTGCATCAACCCATTAAATGTTAGCTTCTCAGCACGAGTGAGGGTGTCATCGGAACCAAACAGGTCTAGGCGTACCCTGGATAGACGTTCTTTCCAGTTACCGTCAGACTGAGTATCCATCCACCGAGCAGTCTCCAGCAAATCTTCCCAAGTAACAGTAATTGTCTGTCTTTGATTAATCCCCGTCAAGTCGTGACCAGACGGTGGCGGAAATACCAACTCCTCAGCCAGATCGACAGTGACTCGATATTTGCCATCGCTACACTCGTACTTACCAGCAGTAGCCCATTTAACCGAGTTTTTCCGATGGGGTAGAGGTTCTTCAAGAGTCTTCCCGTGGATGGGGTCGAGCCGGGAATCGCTTCCCGACCCTCCCTTGAGGAACCGGACTTGCGATTTTCACCGCATCCGGCTACTGGGTACTAGGCCCTTTTCATAGGTAGACTTAATAGGAATTACTTCCGTTAGCCCTTGCCGCCTGTCTTTTCTTCCCTTTCCTGGTTTAGCGAGTGGTTGTTCTGATAACCGTTAGTATCACCATTTTCAAGTCAGTTTTACCAGTTATCCATACCTTATCCTCCACTTGCGTTTCGGATTAGTTCCGTGGCTTTTTAGGATTACTCATTCCAGCAGCTTCCTAGTATCACCGACCCACGTCAGCGCTGGCTACCCAGCATCATCTACATTACTGTAGATGTTATCCCAGGAATTACCCCGGGCATTCGCTTCTTGGGCCATCCCTCCCCCCGTGGCTTGCGCTTAACATCTAACTTGTCCTGATGGACAGCACACGAGAGGTTACTTCGTTCCCTAACAACATTTCGCGATACCTTTAGGTCCACACTATACCCCGGGAGCTATTTGAGTACTATATTAGCCAGAGTCTAAAACTAATACTAGCTACCATTTCCTTTTTAGGCCAGCGCATATAGCCTTATTTCGCTGGTTCCTTATAACGAGGCTTGCACATGTTTGCCTGCTCTAACCTTGGATATCTTTCCTAGCGGCGTCACCGGCTTAGGCTGCCAGTTATCCTACATTTGAGTCCTCGCTTAGCACCACGATGATGTCGCTTCGTAGCACCGAGGACCGGTGTCACCCCCGTACCTGGGGGGAGGGGAATTTAACCCCCATGCGGTCAGAGTTCCCGGCTAATGAAACCGGGCTAGCGTTCCGTGTTTGACCACGTTAGGCTAGAACGAATCGCACCGACTCGATCGCGGTTAGAACAAATGCTGACTTCCCGGGACGAAAACGGTTCTAGGTTCTCGTCTACATTGAAACCTCGCAGAATCTCGTCTACTTGGCGATAGCGCTGCAACGATCGCTCCCAATTGTATTTGCTTCTAAATTGGGTGAGAATATGGCGGGCATTACCTAGCATCCGATGTTGTTTTTCACTCCAGTTTGCTGCTGACGCCACGGGAAACGGATAGCCCGTCAGCAACACCCATAGGGCAATGGCCGGGGCATCCGAGTCCAACTGAGACAAGAGATAAAGCCCCAACTCAATATCACAAAATGTGGAAAAATTCAAATCCGTTGCTGTTTGCTTCAGGCGATCGCGTATTGCTTTCAGTTTCTCTCGCCATTTACTTGTATCGCGCATTTACTTCTTTCTCCCTAGAACGTCGGTACTGATAACCGGGTTTCTGCGAATGGTTCTAACCCAAGCAATACTATCTTGCATTTCTAGGCGATCGCGCCACATCCCTACAAACGCTGAATTTTCTAAATTTAACGGTTTTGGTGCTTGTTCGTAGCGTTCCTTGAGAGTAGCCACAAAATCTAAAACCCGTTGTCGATCTGTTTCAGAAAGGGTGATAAAGTCACTTGTTAAGCGTTCAATATCAAGCATAAATTTCTCCTTTTTTATGAAAATTGGGTTCTGACTAACCGCCAAAATCTGCACGACACTCACATGGGATTGGTCGCCATCGCCTGTAGTAACCTTTGAAAACATACTATTTCAGTAAACAAACTTTTACTACTCAATTCCAGAAGTCCCGAAGTTTCTAGCTTCTACTTTACGGACGATCTAGCTTGCGTTTTACATCTTCAATTAACTCCTTCTCAAACTTGGCCTTAATCTGCTTGGGAAGCCCTGTATGGTTGCAAAATGCTCGTTTATAATCGGAACGTTGTTGCTGGCGATCGTCTGGGAAGACGAAGTAACCTTGCTTCCAAGGTGGGTCGCTGGGAATCAGCGGATCTTGCTGCTTAACTTTCCGTGCCAACAAGAAAGGATCTTTCCAATCTTTAACATCGATCGCCCATGCCTCGCCGTCTGGGAAAACAATTCGCAGATCGTAGCTGTCAAAATTAGGCCATAGTTCCACTTGCAGTTCCAACTTTTCCAGTTTATCAGCCAATCGGAGTTCGGCGCGACCGGGTGCCGCTACAAACCGCCGTGGTCCTCGCTTCAACCAAAGCACTCCCTCTTTTTGGGGAACCTGACGCCACTGGCAATTAGATGTAAAGTCAACTCGTCGAACGATAGCGCTGGTTCATTGTAGCTAGCAGTCATTCCACCTCCCGGTATTTATGCAGAATCCACGTACATCTACTATAGCTCGACTTGAATAAAAAGTCAACTCTCAATTTCTTCTACCCCAGGACTTACACTCGCTCCCTGTGTCTCGCAGGGAACGAAACATCCCGAGGCTCTGCTCGTGTCCAGAGACACCCACCCTAATAGGGTGGGTGCTCTCGGACACGACCTCCAGAAATGAAAAATTTGCTCTGCCGACAGGATCTTATCGTGATTGAAGAGGCCATTGATAGCCCGCTTCTAACCATGCTGGTCGATCCACGGAGGGTAGTTCAGGCCACGAGGGGTTAGGGGTTAGGGGTTAGGGGTTAGGGGTATTGAGTAAGCTTGCAAAAAAAAATACTTTATGTGAAAAAAAATTGACTTATTTTTGGCAAAAATAAGCTTAATGTCAAAAATAATAAACTTATTTTAGCCAAAAATAAATTTATTAAAAACAATAATAAACTTATTTTTTAACAAAATAAGTTTATTATAATTAATAATAAACTTATTTTCGGTCGTAATAAACTTATTTTCGGTCGTAATAAACTTATTTTCGGTCGTAATCGACTTATTATCTGTCAACACCCCCAACACCCAACTTGCCTTGGCCAGAGTTGCGACATGCTATGTGGGGTTGTTCTGCAATAGTTTAACCATTTACTCGATTTTCTCTCCTGGGGCTTGGGGCCTTGGGTTTCGGGCTTAGGGCTTAGGGCCTAACCTAGCCTTGCTCGCCTTTCACTACCTTAACCCA
Organism: uncultured Hormoscilla sp.; assembly: GCA_963921275.4. GTDB lineage: Bacteria > Cyanobacteriota > Cyanobacteriia > Cyanobacteriales > Desertifilaceae > Hormoscilla. Next base: position 3,291,714 of record OZ001293.3, read on the forward strand.
TTTTCCTTCTGACTGTGAAGTGTTCTACCGAAAAATTTTTTGGGCTTTTTCAACATTACCACTATACTGCACAAACTATAACGTTTGTCAAGTACCCCTGCTCCAGCTTTTTTGATGCCGAAAATCAAGCTTTTCGGTCGAATCGAAAGGGAATAGCTTGAGTATTGTTGCTCAGTCAAAAGACTAGATTAGCGGTCGATGTCTGGTTTGCCGCCTGGTCTCCTGGGTAGTGCGAATAGCGCTCCCAGGAGACACGGCCTGTGTGCCGTAAGCGCTGCGCTGGGGGCGCAGCCATGTCCCCTGGGACAAGAGCACAACAGGAGATATCGAAACCGAACCCAAACCACCGGTACTCGCTCGCATTTGGTCGAGGCTTCGGGTATCCACGAATCCTACAAGTCTGTAAACCTTTGCCTAGTCACCGGTGGACAGAAAAATCGCATTTTAGAGAAGCTTCAGGTATCCACAAATCCTACAAGTCTGTAAACCTTTGCCTACTTACCTTCGCTGTATCCTGGGAGCTTGATGTCCCCCGGACGCACGGCGAAACCCGGGGGACATCATACTCGCACTACCCAGGATACAGCGGTGGTGTCTCTGGACACGAGTGGTTCGTTGTCTCGGATGCAGGGCATCGCCTCATAAGTAGATCGGGCTGGAGGAGCGTTACAATAGCCACAAGAGCGATAAAATAAACCGCAACCCTTAGGCCCCCACTACTTACGGCGTCAAAAAAGCTGGAGCAGGGGTACTTGACAAACGTTATAGTGGTAATAATATGTCATGGCGAGGTCTATTTCCTGTTTATCCAGGGTGTGATCGCTACCGGAGACTCCTTTAATACTTGCAGTTTCTGACATACTGAATTCTCAATTTAGTGGTAAGTCGTCGAACAGGCGCATAAACTTGCGATCGATATAATCTTTCCAAACCCACAGCAGCTTCGAGGGACCGCAACCCCAGTTCCCCCGAGAGGCGATCGCCCGTCCATCACCGGTGCCAATCAAACTCAAAATCTCCTGCTGAGGTCGATAGGGTTGTAGAGGTTTGGACAGCAACATCTGCTGCAAATTCTCAAACAATGGTTTTCCCTGACGGACTGCAAATACTCCCGCTTTCGGACGCTGATAATTCTTCATCGTGGCAATGTCCCCAGCGGCAAATACCTGCCCGTAAGAGACCGATTGCAGGGTATCTTCTACGAGGATAAAACCTGACGAGTCCGTTGTCAACCCCGATTCCCCCAACCAACTGGGTGCTGATGCTTGCGTTACCCAAAAAATGCGATCGCACTCAACGGTCAAACCCGACTCGCACCGCACCCGTCCGGACTTGACTTCCGGGGTCTTCCGCGTGCTCTTGTCCTGAAGGACTCGGCCAGACACCGCGCAAACATTTTCCTGTAAGTGCAGTTGGATACCGCGCTGGAGCAGAATTTTCTCCAGGCGTTGGCGCACCCAGAGATTGTGAGAATTCATCAATTCCCTGCCCCGATGGAATAAATGAATCTTCACATTTTCTCTGCCGATAACTTTTCTCAGGCGTTGTTGCATTGTCAGCGCTAGTTCTACACCCCCGGCGCCACCACCAACAATAGCAATAATTATGGGTTTTGTTCCTTCTGTGGTAACCTCAGATAGCAGTTGATTCCAAGCTTGCAAAAATTGCGGTACGGGTTTGGCGGCAATAGCGTAGCGTGTATCTGCTGCACCAGGTACGGATATTTTTGCTGGCGTGCTGCCAATGTCAATGGATAATAAGTCAAAGGTTACTGCTGGGCGATCGGCACAGAGGACCCGATGATTTTCTAAGTCTAAACCAATTGCCCGATCGATATAGATCTGGGCTTGAGCAAACTGACAAAGATGTGGCAAGTCAATGTGACATTCATCGAAATTATAAAAGCCTGCCACGTGACCCGGAAGCATGCCAGAATAGGGGGTATGGGAACGGTCCGTTATCAGGGTGAGGTGTACCCCTGGTAATGGGTTGAGGCCAAAGAGGCGCAGGGCGATCGCGTGAGAGTGACCGCCACCAATTAGCACTAAATTCTTAGGGATAGATTGTTTCATAGATCGCTGGCACTGGTTCAGTTTGATTCCCTTGAGAGTAGACCACAATTTCATTTGCTACGGCAGTAGGAATCACTATAGTCCCTACCATCTTTTGTAGCAAAGATAGATGACCAATCTTGGCAAAAGCAATCAAAGGAGTGGTATTACTGATCTTCACCTATGTCGCCTCGCAAATGAGCAATTCCCCTTAATTCTACCTCTAGTTCCGATTCATCATAATCGAAAATCCCTATCCCTTTACTGGCTAAAATTTCCATAAATTCCAGGCGGTTAATTCCGGCCAATTCTGCCGCTTTTCCGAGAGATAGTTTTTTTTCTTGAAAATAAGCGATCGCTGCCAGCAGTTCGATCTGATGTTTTAACTCAGCGCTGTCTATTTTTAAGGCTGCCAGTAGATTAAGAGGAACTTCAAAAGTAATGGTTTCTGTCTTCATAGCCAATCCCTGCTATCATCTAACAATCTTATCACACTTTCTCACCTATTGTCAACGATCGCCCCTGAGGGGAATCTCGATCGCCAGTCACCTCGGGCGCATCTCACTTTTGTAATCTAGCCCGCGCAGGCGGGCTTTGTTCGCGTAGCCGGGCCCTTTAGGGTTCGGGCGGCTAAGCAAATATGAGATGCACCCGTCACTTCCTCACCAAAAGCGACTATTTCTGCTTCAGCACCAGCAAAGTAATATCATCATATACTTTTTGCGCTCCCATATGCCGCCGTCCGACCGCTTCGATAAGACCATCTGTTGCAATTTTTGAGTCATCTCTAGTTCCGCACTCATGCGCATATTTTCCGCTTTGAGTCTCTCATTTAGTTTCGTAATTTTCTGGTTCGCTGCGGCCAATTGGGCCGTGGGATTGGCCACATTTTGTTCCAGAGTCTGGTAGAACTGGGCATAATCGCGATCGTTTTCATCTATTTTCCCTTCTACTGCAATCCCCGGTCCCTTGACAGGTATGATCTGATAGGATATCATACTTGTCAAGGGACACAGAATAGTAATCATATTTTGCTCATCTCTTCTTCACCGTTGAACAGGATATCTACCTTGGCAGCAGTCCGACTCTCTCTACTTTACCAATAAATATCTCATTATTAGTTACCCAAATGTTAAATTATATTAATTTCTCTATTAAGTTTTATTATCTCTACAGGCGATCGCCTTGCAGCAACCGGAGCATGTCAAGTTTTAGAATTGCTAATTGAGAATTGCTAATTGAGAATATCTCTAACTACGAACTACGAACCGCGCAGGCGGAGTTTGCAGCCTGGTTGCGAGGAACGAAGCAATCTCGAACTACTCCCCTCCGAGAGGAATGGAGATCGCAACTCTGTACCAACAGGGAGGAGCTACACTTAAGTTTACCACCATATTTATCCTCGACAATCTGCCGAGAGATAGACAACCCCAACCCCGTCCCCTTGCCTGGGGGTTTAGTAGTGAACAAATGCTCGAATACGCTTGCTTGCACTGACTCTGACATGTCCGGACCATTATTTTTAATCCTGATCGCCAGATATTGACTGCCATTGTCGCAATTTCCGTGCTAATAGTAATCTGATTGGGTTCAGCCTTAATTTGCTCGTAACTCCGTCCCTGATCATACTCATCCAGGGCATCAATGGCATTCTTCATCAGATTCATAAACACTTGTCCGAGATAGCATGGGACTTCTGGCAACTCACCATAGTTTTTGACGATCTGAATTGACGGGCGGTTTTGGTTAGCTTTCAGGCGATGGCTTAAAATCATCAGGGTGCTGTCAATGCCGTAGCTGTGTCTCCCCTTTTGTGCGGCTATGATGTCCCCCGGGTTTCGACGATGCCTGAGGGGTTGCCTGCGTTGCATCCCGATTTTTCCGGAACGGTAGGCATCGAAGTGCGTCCGGGGGACGCAGTGGATGTTAAACTTTACCTTGCTAACAGTATCAGCACGGGAGAAGGTTCCCATGCAGTGGCTAATTTGAGTAATGCGGTTTGTCCCTGCTTGCATGGATTCTATCATTTCTGGCAAATCTTTGACTAGGTACTCTAAGTCAATAGCTTCCATCTCCTCCGATATTTCGGCCACGGGATGGGGATAATGTTTTTGGTAGAGATCGATCGGGTTGATTAAATCTTGGACACACTCGCGGGCATGACTGATATTGCCAGCGATGGAGCTGACTGAGTTGTTGATTTCGTGGGCAACCCCTGCGGCTAATTGACCAACTGTTGCCATCTTTTCATTTTGGACAAGCTGAAGTTGCATTTCTTGGAGTTGTTGCAGAGATTGTTTTAGCTGCTGTAGTTTTGTGACTGCCGATCGAGTTGGACGTTCTCTAAGGAGATGGCAGCTTGAGCGCAGAGGATCTGCAAAACTTCCACCCGATCGCCTGTAAAGGCCCCAGTTACCAGATTGTTTTCCAGGTACAGGATCCCGATCACCTTACCTTGACGAATAATCGGACTACATTCGATGTCCCCCAGAGGGGACGCTTTCGGTGTCCCCCGGGAGCGCACTTTCCCAGGCAGAGCCGTGGGAACGAGGAGGCTGTGGGGGACACCGAACTCGCACTACCCCAGAGACATCCAGTACAGATTTGAGTTGATGCTCTATGATGTAGGGGTCACCCGCCCAGGTAGTCTCTTTGCTAGCATCCTTGACAACTACAGTTTTCCCCTCCGCATCAAGTCTCCAGGCTGGCCTCAAGGGAAGCAACGGAAACCTCTTTACCGTCGTCTATTTGTTAAAAAAGGGAAAATTTTTAATACTTCTTGAAAAAATTAGTTAAATCAGACAACTTTTTCGCTGTACTCCCGAATCGACCTTATTACCTTCTCAGTACCGGTACCTGAGTAAATTGCTCAAGGATATTATCAAAAAACAGTAGCTCAATATAGTAAGAGAGAATTAAGAGGAACTAGAGATTGAACTATGCCATTGCCAACAACTATGTCACCACCACCATTCCTAGGGGCGGAGGTGGCAGCTACCTATGATAACGCGCGTGTCGTCATCTTACCAATTCCCTTCGAGGCGACGACAACCTACCGTCGTGGCTGTGAAAACGGTCCTGATGCTATCCTAGAAGCGTCCCAGCAAGTAGAATACTACGATGAGGAGCTGGACTGGGAAATCTGCTTTGATGTAGGAATTCACACAATGACAGCTATTGCTGACACCCGCCAGGGGAAAATATCCTCAGATAAAATGTTGCAAGTCACCCAAGAGACTGTGTTCAAGCTAATTAATGATGGCAAATTTGTCATCGGACTGGGTGGCGAACATAGTATTACTACGGGTATAGTCCAAGCATACTGCCAGGCCTATCGGGACGAACCCTTTACAGTAATTCAAATTGACGCTCACGGGGATTTGCGCTATGAATATGGCGGCTCGTTGCACAATCATGCTTGCGTCATGCGCCGGATAGTGGAGATGGGATTGCCCACCCTACAAATTGGCATTCGGAGCATCTGCAAAGAAGAGGCGGATTTGATTAAGTCCCAAAAACTGCCAGCGATCTGGGCGCGGGAAATTGTCACGCAACCAGATTGGATGGCAAGAGCCTTTCAGGCCATACCCACCCAACGAGTATTCTTGACAATCGATTTAGATGGCATCGATCCTACCCTCATCCCTGGGGTGGGAACGCCGGAACCAGGGGGTTTGAACTGGTACTCCCTGACTAGCTTCCTGCGGCGCTGTTGTCAGTCCAAGAGAGTGATTGGCTGTGACATAATGGAACTGGCTCCCGTGGTAGACTCGGTAGTGTCCCAGTTCACAGCTGCCAAATTACTGTATAAACTCATAGGGTATAATGTTGGCGGTCGGCTGGCCGAGGAATTAAAATCAAAAAATGTCTCCAGTGGGGAGCGGGCAATTTTGTAGGAAGGAAGGGAAATGAGCGTAATGAATTTGGCGGGTACTCCCATTGGCAGCTATGCACCAGATTTTGAGGTGCCCGGGGTAGATGATGAAGTTCACCACCTAGCTCGCTATCTGGAAAAATATCAAGTGATAGCTGTCATATTTATTAGCAATAACTGCCTCTACGTGCAGCCTTATCTGGAAAGGCTAAAACAACTCCAGACAGAATTTGCCGACATGGGGGTAACTCTGATCGGGATAAATGCCAATGATGGGACCCAAGACCGGGCAGAAAGCTTGGAGATGATGAAAGTCTTTGCTACCTCCAGCGGACTGAACTTTCCTTATCTGCGAGACGTGACTCAGGATGTGGCTCGCAGCTTCGGGGCGGACAAGACGCCAGAGGCTTTTCTGCTAGACCATCAGGGAATACTGCGCTATCGGGGGCTGATTGACGATCGTCCAGCAGATGCAGCCGCAGTGCATGTGCCTTACTTACGTCAGGCGATCGGCCAGGTACTTCAGGGAGAACCAGTCACTATAGCCTCTACAGATCCAGTGGGCAGCTCGATTAAATGGCGCCACTAAAGAATTATAAATGAAGCTTGACAAATTAGCAATCAGGATCTGTAATAATCGGTGGGCCGTGTCTCCTGGATAGTGCTTAAGCGATGTCTTCTGGGTAGTGCGATTAGCGCTCCCAGAAGACATCGAACTCCCAGGAGACACGGGAGGTTCCTTGAGTTAAGAAAATAGTGACGGCATGTCGATAGGTTACCAGCGGGTCTTACTGAAACTGAGCGGCGAAGCATTGATGGGCAGCCTAGACTACGGGATAGACCCAGTGGTGGTGCAAAAGGTCGCCTCCGAAGTGGCAGAGGTAGTAGCCAGTGGAGTCCAAGTGGCGATCGTGGTAGGGGGTGGCAATATCTTCCGAGGGATCAAAGCAGCCGCTTCCGGAATGGACAGGGCAACGGCAGACTACATCGGCATGCTGGCGACGGTGATGAATGGGATGACACTCCAGGATGCCCTGGAACAAATGCAAGTGCCCACGCGGGTGCAAACGGCGATCGCCATGCAGGAAGTGGCGGAACCTTACATCCGCCGCCGCGCCATGCGTCACCTGGAAAAAGGACGAGTGGTCATCTTTGGTGCTGGCTCGGGAAATCCCTTCTTTACCACGGACACGACAGCGGCACTCCGGGCCGCAGAAATCAATGCTGAGGTGATTTTCAAAGCTACTAAGGTCGATGGTGTCTACTCCTGTGACCCCAAGACTAACCCAGAGGCACAACTCTTTGCTAGCATTACCTACGGCCAGGTCCTGAGTCAAGATTTACAGGTGATGGATAGTACGGCGATCGCCTTATGCAAAGATAACCAGATTCCGATTATTGTGTTTGACCTTTCCCAGCCGGGCAACATCCGTCGCGCCGTCAAGGGAGAACCAGTAGGAACGCTCGTCGGCGGTAGTGATACCACGATCTAAAAAAAAATCCACCCCCGATGTGCGAGGGGTAGTGCGAAACGATGTCTCCGCCGTGTCTCCTGGGTAGTGCGAGTAGCGCTCCCAGGAGACACGGCCCGAGTAGTGCGAATAGCGCAAAGCGTGGAGACATCGATCTCCCCTCGCACATCGGAGTACTATAAATGTGATTAGAAATGGCTGAAAATATCTCAATAGGGTAGATAGTGAGGTTAGCATGGACTTAGATGAAGCTGAAATTATGATGGATAGCGCAGTTGAGGTGACTCAACGGGCTTTTAATACCATTCGCACAGGTCGGGCTAATGCCAGCCTACTGGACAAGGTGATGGTAGATTACTACGACACCCCAACGCCTCTCAAGTCTCTGGCGATCGTTAGTGCGCCAGATGCCAGTACGCTCTTGATTCAACCCTATGATAAGGGGATTTTAAATCTGATTGAAAAAGCAATTTCTCTGTCAGATGTGGGTCTGACGTCGAATAATGATGGGAAGGTAATTCGACTGAATATTCCGCCCCTGACGAGCGATCGGCGCAAGGAATTTGTCAAACTCGCCGCTAAGTACGCCGAAGAAGGCAAGGTCTCGATTCGGAACAACCGCAGGGAGGCGGTAGAGTCTGTCCGCAAACAAGAAAAAAAAAGTGAGATTTCTGAAGACGAAGAGCGGGACAAGCTAGATAAAATTCAAAAGCTTACTAACAAGTATATCGCCGAAATTGATGAATTACTGGCCAAAAAAGAAAAAGAAATTACTACAGTTTGATGGCGATTCCCTTCGCATCAGTTAAATATTCAGCTGTTACAGTCAGCTAACAGCTGATAGGAACTGACAGTCCAAAGGAGTGAGCGGTATCCCCCGGGTAGTGCGGTTACGATGTCTCCGGAGTAGTGCAAATACGATGTCTCCTGGGTAGTGCGTAAGGCGCGAGGTTTCTCCTGGGTAGTGCGGTTAGCGCTCCCAGGAGAAACCTCGCCCCAGGAGACATCGAGCTCTCCGGAGACATAGAGCTCCCGGGGGATACCGGAGAGTGCAGGGGTGAGAGGATGTAGGGGGGATTATCCTGCCCAGAGGCTAAGCGATCGAACCCCACTCTCGAAAAACCGACAAGGCCCGATAAAACACTGATCATAGGGGTCAGGCGGACGATCTGACAGTAGCAGGATCGGCAGGACGGACAACATAGGCAAGGTGCATCGGATAGCCCCAAGCAGCATAAATTGCATCAACACATCTGATTGCGGTTTCTCGCTTCTTGAAAGAGCGCAGCACTTGCTGATTTCCGTTAGCGTAGAGAATGCGAACTTGCCAATTCATAGTAGCACGATGGATTAAACCTGATGATTGACCATTATAACGCTATTCTGTCAAACTGGGGGTCGCGATCGTCTGAAACCATTATTCTCTGGGCGTTTGCGCCCCCAAGCTATTTTACGAACGTTTCTATCAGAACCCAGAAGCTCAAATCTAGATATTCTGTGCGATTCTTTAGTGTAAAACGACTTGACACAAGTTAAGAGTGGAACCAATAGCTAGGTATCATTAGCCTAGACAACTTACAGATGATGGTGGTGAAAGTCCACCTCTCCAGGTGCAGGAGTGACAGCACTTTCCCTAGGGTAGCGATGGCATCAATCCGTAAAGCGGGAATGAAAGGCGCCCTAACTGGTAGCCCACACCGGTTATCGTCGAGCAATTAGTCACGATGAGCGCAAGCAAAGATTTACAGCGTCGTTACAGACAACCAGTGTAATAAGGCTGACACACTGGCCCAAAAGGGAAAGGATATAAGTCACTGGCGGGTATTAGACCGACCAGTAAGCACCGACAATAAACCCGGCGAACGGAATCCATCTAAAACTACGACCAATCATCTGTAGGAACGAAGTAAACCAGGTATGTACTCTCTACCACCGGTCGATAGGTAGAGCAGCCACCAAAGGCGCAACATCTGCTCTCATCAGGCAGGTCATACTTGGGAAAGATTTCGTGGAGAAGCAAACGACCACCGGTAATAGGTGGTATACGCTGACGCCCTCACGGTAATGTCAAAAGTAAAGTTGTAAGTAGCAGTGAAAACGTCATAAGCACGATGGACACATCTTGCTTATGAATGGAAAGATACCCCCTGGCGAAAGCTGGAGAGGATAGTCTTTAAGTTGCTTCTGAGAATTTACAGAGCGGCACAACGTGATGATAAGCGGACAGTTCGCAGAGAGGTTACTGGTAAAATCCCGGGCTGCCAAAAGTCTAGCGGTACGACAGATAACACAAGATAACCAGGGAAAGAAAACTGCCGGTGTGGACGGTGTGAAATCATTGACCCCAAAGCAGAGGATGGAATTGGTAGGACAAATAGAAATCTCAAACAGGGCAAAACCTGCACGACGAGTGTGGATACCAAAGCCAGGGAGAGATGAAAAGCGTCCATTGGGAATACCGACGATGTACGACCGTGCGACACAGGGGTTACTTAAAATTGCGTTAGAACCTGAATGGGAAGCGTATATGGAAGGTAACAGCTACGGATTCAGACCGGGGAGAGGATGCCACGATGCAATCGGAGCAATATTCAATAGCATCAGACTAAGACCCAAATGGGTACTAGATGCTGACATTGCGAAATGCTTCGATAAAATTGACCACCAAGCGCTGATAAAAAAACTAAATACGACATCACCAAATCCGTAAACAAATACGGGCATGGCTAAAAGCCGGGGTGATAGACAAGAAAGAGTGGTATGCAACCAACGAGGGTACACCCCAAGGGGGAGTCATATCCCCATTATTGGCGAACATAGCTCTACACGGGTTAGAAGAAGCTGTAATGGACCTGGCAAAAACACAAAGAGAAAAAAGCAAACTGACGGTAGTTAGGTATGCCGATGACTTTGTGGTAATGCATGACGATAGAGAAAAAATAGAAGAAGCGCAGACGGTCATAGCAAAGTGGCTAGAAAGAATTGGGCTAGAGCTTAAGCCGGAGAAGACCCAAATAGCTCATACGCTATACGGCGAAAACCCAGGATTTGACTTCTTAGGATTCAACGTGAGACAATATGAGGTAAGTAAAAACAGAAGTGGTAAAAATTCAAATGGAAAAGCTCTAGGTTTCAAAACCCTCATCAAACCCAGTAAAAAATCCATAGGTAAGCATAAAGAAAGGTTAGCGCAAGTAGTAACCAGCCATAGTGCAGCCCCACAAGCTGCCCTGATAAGCAAACTCAACCCGGTAATACGAGGATGGGCGAACTACTTCAGGACTGGAGTAAGCAAAGAAGTTTACTCTGATATGGACCACTACCTATGGGGACTCCTATGGAAATGGGCAAAAAGAAGACACCCTAATAAGTCAAAACACTGGATAGCCAGGAAATACTGGTCAGTTGGCCAAGGACAATGGCGATTCCGGTGCGGGGCAGAAGGGGAAGTTGAGCTATATCGATACGCAAGTGTAGAGATAGTAAGACACGTAAAAGTACAAGGAACAGCAAGCCCATACGACGGGAACCTCACGTACTGGAGCACGAGACTAGGCAAGAACCCAGAACTAAGTAATCGGGTAGCAAAGCTACTGAAAAAGCAGAAGGGTAAATGTCAATACTGCGGATTAACATTTATGGACAGCGACAGATGGGAAGTAGACCACATCGAACCACTCTCATTAGGTGGCAGGGACCGGTGGGATAACCTACAAATGTTACACAAACATTGCCACGATATAAAGACTGCCAACGATAGTAGTAGCCGTACCCGTGACAAGGGTGGCATTACTGAGGAGCTGGATGAGGTGAAAAGCAGATCGTCCGGTTTTGAAGACGAGCCGGGGTGGTGACACCCTGACTTAGTTTAATGAGGATTTCAGAGCTTGGCTAGAGCGTCGGTCAAGTAGAAACGATTGACAAAATTGCTATCTCAATGCATCTGGAGACGTCAGTAGCGAGTTGTTATCTTGTCCTCAGACTGAAATCCTTATCCTGTGAGGGGTACGGCGTCCCAAACCTGCACCAGTTATGAAAAAAGTGGTCATATGTCCAATCCACATTCCACACTTCACTTTGTAACATATCTAGGGTGTGTCATCAATCAAATTGCTTGACAGAAATAGATGGATACGGTATGGAGTCCTTATCCAGCAATAACAATCAAGAGGGCATGATATGAGACGCTATGGCTTGCGAGACGACCAGTGGGAACGGATCGAACACCTTTTACCTGGTAAAGAGGGTGACCCAGGCGCTACAGCCAAGAACAATAGATTATTCGTGTTCTGCCGTGTTATATCGATATCGTGCTGGCATTCCCTGGCGGGATTTACCGGAGTGTTTTGGGGATTTTCGGGTTGTTCATACCCGCCATACCCGTTGGTCTGAAAAGGGAGTTTGGAAGCAGGTATTCGATGTCTTGGCCTCAGACGCCGATAACGAATACGCCGCGATTGATGCCACCATCCTGCGTGCCCATCAACGAGCGTGCGGGTGCAAAAAAAAACACCCTCAGATACGTGCGAAACCCAAGCCATAGGCCGTAGTAAAGGGGGACTATCGACAAAGATTCATGCCACTTGCGATTGCCCAAGGCAATCCCACAGGATTTCATCTTACCCCTGGCCAAGCCCACGACGGGAAAGGCGCTGACGTGCTATTGGATAAAATCGGTGAGATTGGCGCGCTGCTTGCAGATAAAGCCTATGATGCGGAACAACGTGTGCTCGAGCGCCTGAAAGAGGCGGATTGGATGGCTGTCATTCCTCCAAAAAGTAACCGCACAGAACACAGAGAATACGATGAAGAAATGTACAAGTGGCGGCATCTAATTGAAAATCTATTCCAAAAACTCAAGCAATACAGGGCTCTGGCGACACGCTACGATAAAACGGCTCGCAATTTCTTGGGTGCCATCTACCTCGCGGCAGCTGTAATATGGCTTAATTGATGACACGCCCTAGTCATAGGCCAAACCTCCCAAATACTGCACTGTTAATATCTGGTAGTACGTAAATTATGGGAATTTTGGTAAAGAGCAAGGTAGAAAATTTATCCAGATCCCGAGAGATGTTGGCAAAGCTACCCCAATCAAGCAATATTTACGCAATACAGTCGTGGGGAAAGTAGGGTACAAAGAGTGAGTTTGACAGCCATTATCTGGAAAATACCCTTCCGACCTTATTGGCCGCGAGGCTCCACACTCACTACGGAATGAACACAACTGAATACGGACGTGCTATAATCAAATCAATGTAGTAAGTAGTTGTGCAAAATGATTTTTCTATTTGTGGAAAAGCGCGAACGGGCAGGGTGGGCGCTCAAGCCATATCTCATAAGGCTTTCAGGGATTTAACTTCATGGCTGCGCTCCCGTAGGGATACGGAAATTGACGGCTAGGAAAAATATAAAAATAATTTTGCCTATGTACTTATACTGGATAGTGCCAAGTTCTATGGCTGCGCCACCCATGGCTGCACGCTACGCGATATGCGATTGGATAACTGCTCGTGCGATTCGTTCGTAAATGACCCGCAACAGGTCATGAGCGACCGGTTACATCAACCGGGAACTTTGATGTTCATGGGGGTTAAATTCCTCCCGCCCAGATGCAGGGTTGACACCGGTCGGAGGTGCTGCGGAGCGATATCACCGTGGTGCTGAGCGAGGACTCAAATGTAGGATAGCTGGTAGCCTAAATCGGTGACTCCGCTAGGAAAGATATCCAAGGTTAGAACAAGCGAACGTATAAAAACCTCGTTAACCAAAACCAGCGGAATAAGGCTATATACGCTGGCCCCAAAAGGGGAAGCAGTCAGGGCTAGCTTTGGGCAGTGGCTAGTCATGTATCCGAAAGACTGTCGGGGAATAGTACGGACCTAAAGATATCGTGAAATGACATCAAGGAACGAAGTAACCTCTCGTGTGCTGTCTGGTCTCGACCGGCTAGACAAGTTAGATATTAAGCGCAAGCCACGGGAGGAGGGATGTCCCAAAAAGCAAATGCCCAGGGTAATGCCTGGGATAACGCCCGGAGCAATCCCGGTGATGTCCACAAGGACACTGACGTGGGACGGATATACCAGGATGCTGTTCAGATTAGTAACTCCACATATATTATGAGCCCGATTTGGACCCCTCGGGGACTGATGGAGGTATGAGTGAAGGTGTAGGTGAAACAGGGTGACTGCCGTCGGACGGCGATATAAACTAGGCGAGAGACCACAGGTTCCTTGACAACCGCTCGCTGACCTGCACATAGAAGGAGCCAACAAGTAGACAGTAAGGGCCTACGGTGGGTAACCCCTATAAAGCCTATCCATGACAAGGACCTGGTAACCAGTAGCCGTGTGCGGTGAAAGTCGCAAGCACGGTTTCGCTCTTGGAGGGTTGGGGAGCGATTCCCAGCTCGACCCCGACCAAGCATGGAAGCGGGTTTGGGCCCGCGAGACCGACGATGAGATAATAAAGGGACTCCGTCCGGCTGTAAGCGACTCCCTGCAAGAGTTTCAGCTAGAGGAAGAGGTAGTATTCCCATTCGGATTTCTCACTCTTCAGTAGTATAACAAATGACGTTATTAGAGGTTTTGCTTATGGGTCCATGGCTGCGCCACCCATGGCTGCGCCACGCTACGCGATAGGCGATGGGCGAACGGAATTGGAATCCGCCGGTTGAACTGTCACCAGATGAATCAGAAATTATCGCGAGCATCTACTAAAGCAAAACTCTATGGCTGCGCCACGCTACGCGATCGCATTTCTCGGCCTAAACCGTCATGAATTATTCTCAGATGAACTTCAATTAGAATTAGCTGAAATCTTTAACGACAGCACCCTAGGCAAATGTCCAGTCCCCCGGGCACAACTAGCTTTAGCTTTGATATTACAAATACGGGAGGATGATGAAGTAATTGAAGTCTTGGTGATGGCACCGTTCCGGAAAAATCGGCTCCGGGCAATTGGTACATTGTAAAAACCTCCTTTTAGTAAAGGGACTTTTGTCAAGTTTCGACAAAAAATCATTGATTTTGGACTAGACTGACGTTTAATGGAGGGAAGGGTAAAGATTGCTAAAGAAAAACGAGGCTTGGGTTCAGGAAAATTGCGGGCGGCTATGGCTGCGCCCCCCGTAGCGCGGCCCAGCCATGGGCCACGCTATTGGATTCTTTGCCTTTGTGGGGAGCAGGCAAAGTAGAGGATACATAGAATTGGCGCCCCCCGGAGCGTAGCGTGGCCCAGCCATGGGCAGCGCTATGCTATCTGATCCGAGGAAGCCAGTGCTGAAAACCCTGGAAATCGGAGAACAGCATTATTGAGCAAGACGTGACAGTTAACACATCAGGCAAACCTGTCCTCAAAAAAGGAGTTACGCCAAATCGGCGGATTTCTATAGAAGATCCAGAAATGGGTCATGGACGTAAAAGCCTTCGATATCTCTGCTCCTTGCTCTTGTCCCAGGGGACATGGCTGCGCTCCCGCAAGGGATACGGCACACAGGAGACATCGTAGTCAACTCGGGAGATGGCTACAAACGTCATGTTTTGACAGATTTAGATTTAGGAGTAATTCGAGCTGTCAGGATAACTGCTGCCAATGAAGCAGAAGCGATAGTAGTGGAGTCGCTCGATAGCGACTTAAAATCGCAAAACCAAGAGATGGTAGAGTTACATATCGATGGCGCTTATTTGAGTAGTAGATGCGTTAATGAAGGAAAATTGATAAATATTTTGCCAAGCTTGGCCTGTAAGAAATGTGAAGGATTTTGACAAAACGGCTTTGGTACTTGACGGGAATAATTTTTCTATCTTATGTCCTAATCAAATAACTCTTCCATTTTCTCCAGGTAAAGTTGTGAAGTTTCCCTTGTGCTGTCTGCCCCTTACAGGCTCCCTGCACGACTAGCAAAAACCGTCCCAGTGTTTCTATCCATCCGGATGAGACAATATTGCCAGGAATTGCGAGAGCTATGGCTGCGCCCCCCGGAGCGTAGCGTGGCCCAGCCATGGGCAGCGCGATCAGATGACATCATCTGGACGAGCCAAACTACGCTCGTCTAACCGCTGTCGAACATTCTCTTGCTCATGTAGGATAAAGGCAGTTGAAATCAAGCCCGCTATATTGTCAGGCGAAAAAATTTGTTTGACCTTCGTCCGGTAGCGGTTGTTCATAATCTTCATGTCATTGCCAGAATACCTGAATTGAGCGAAAACCAGCAGCTCCCATCCCCCAGCGTAGCGTGCAGCCATGCCCTGACGCGATCTAATATCCCCTAACGCCAACTTGCGTGATACTTGTTGATTCAGGTAGTGATAAACATGTAGTGATGGCACAACTAACCCGACAAGCATTTGTTGTAATCATGCACAAAATACCAAATCGCGTGATTTTCTTCTTAGAGAATGATAATGTTTTCCGAACCAAGCGACTAATTCTTGGCCTCGTTGTTTAACCTTTCAATATGATTAGTTTTTCCAGTTTCTTTACCTACCGCAATAGTAACGCTTTTTCGGTATTGTTATATGCTTCCCAAAAAGTAAAAAAATGCGTCGATAAACAGGAGGTAAATATTTCCACAATTTTTTTGCTGATTCACGGCTGATTCACGACTGCGATCGCCCAAATTCTACAATTTATCTTGTTTTTGTATCAAGTGCCAACGTTTGTTTTCTTTATTCCCAAGACCACATTTCATCACATGTCAATTTTCCTTTGGGCTTGTCTGAAACCTTTATATCACGGCAGATTTTTTATTAACGTTTGTGAAACCTTTACTCGACGCTATTCTTTCAAGTAATAGATCATCTATATTCTTTTTCTTTTCGGACGATACCTGCTGTCGGGTTTTCAATTTATTGCCGATTTTTTACATATTTTTGCTTTTTATTATGAGTACTATCATTTTTTACTGTTCGCTCACAATTACAATAAGGGCAATTGGGTCGCGACGATGATGATGTGTTCATAAGTCTATACTCGCTTTTGACTAATAACATAAGAGCATTTTTCTGATGAGCTATACATGAGAATATTTTATCATTGCTATCAATTTGGCTAAGATAAAGAGCTGTTATATCATTCCTAAGAAAAGTAAGGATTAATAGAGGGATGGAATGTTCTATCACTACATATTTATCACTACCGTTGATTCATAAACATGAGCACAATACTAGCCCTTGCTCTTATTCTTATCCTACTATTTTCCGATCGCGCTGCGCTGGGGGCGCAGCCATGCATATCGTCCCCTAGCTATGGTGGCGCCACCTGCCAACTCCGCGCGGAATACTCCCATAGCTAGATAGATGAAATTTATCTAATCCTTACGTGAGTCGAGCGCCGGGAAGTTGAGTCAACTTCCCGAGGCTTTGTGGTGGCTTTTTTTTATTTCTTTAGAGAAGACCGAAAAACACCGAAAAACAACCAATCCCTATTGAACTGAGCAGCTCACTTTGTAAATGTTGTACCAACGGGGTATAAATCATTTGTGATAATTCCATCCTGTTGGCTTCGGTAAAAAACTATACAGGGTAATAATTTCAGTTGTTATAAAAATTCCCGTGCTAGTTGCTATATACATAAAAAGCTCCGTTTGTCAACTATTATTACTTGACCGACGCTCTAGCATGACGATTTTCCCTCACTGACAGAATAGCGATAATCCCTTGTAAAAGCTTTGCATTCAGTGCAACTAAGGAATTGGAACGTTCCGGCGCGATCCTCGGGAGCATGTCAGTTGTTAGTTGTCAGTTGTTAGTTGTTAGTTGCTAATAGTTAGTTGTTATTTGTTATATTGTCATGTAACATGTCATTAATAGTGATAATATCAAATATTTATTTACCAACTTGACATGCTCCTGATCGCCTATAATAGTTGTACTCAGTCAAGGAATGAGGACAAAAGCATCAGTAATTATCCGCCAAATAACCCGGAAGGGAAGCGAAAGATACGAAATTATACTCAAACAGCTGCCAGAGAATTGTTTTTACATAGGAGTCAAAACTCAGTATTATGTATGATTGCATTATCGTCGGTGCTGGACCAGCCGGTGGAACAGCAGCCTATCATTTGGCAAAGCGGGGACGATCGGTATTAATCCTGGAAAAAGAAACACTGCCTCGGTATAAACCCTGTAGCGGCGGGGTGTCACCCGCGATCGGCCAATGGTTTGAATTTGACTTTGAACCTGCGATTTCCCTGAAAGTAGACCAAATTCGTTACACCTGGCAGATGTCCGATGCGGTAGAAGTGAGTCTAAGAGCAGAACCAATGTGGATGGTACAGCGAGACAAATTCGACCATTTTCTGATCGAGCAAGCTCAGCAGCAGGGAGCCGAACTGCAAGACAATGCAGAAGTTACTGGCATCAAATTTTCCCATGACAGCTGGCAAGTCAGCACCAGCAAGGAACCAGTTGCGGTTGCTATGGGTGCGTATCTGATTGCCGCTGACGGTGCCAAAGGTCCAATGGCCAAATGGCTAGGCCTCTTCGGCGGTAAACAGCGTATGTCTGCTGTCTTGGAGGTAAAAGCACAGAACCTCCCAGACAGCCCCAAGATGCATTTTGAATTTGGGGGCAAAAAAATCAAAAATGGTTTTATTTGGAATTTCCCCCATACAGGGGGCAACTCCATCAGCGTCGCTACCTTTGTCGGTGGCGAACCCAAAGACTTGCAGTCTGTTCTGACTGAATACGCCCAGACAGCTGGTATCGATATTAGCAATAGTCAGCGGTACGAACACCCTCTGCTTTTGTGGGATGGCGATCGCCAGCTGCACGCCCAAAATGCAGTTGTAGCTGGGGAAGCGGCCAAGATCGTCGATCCCCTGATGGGTGAAGGCATTCGCCCCTCAATCTTTAGTGGCATGAAAGCAGCAGAGGCGATCGATCTCGCCCTGGCAGGTGACGGTAACGCCTTAGAGAAATACACTCAGGTAATGTCGGCAGAATGGGGAGCAGATCTGAAGATGGCCGGGCGCATAGCTGGGGCCTTTTACCGATTTCCTGGTGTCGGCTACAAAATAATCAAGCAACCCGTTGCTACCCAGGTGATGAGCAAAATCCTCTGCGGACAACTCAGTTACGCAGAGGTTGCAGGTACGGCGATCAAGCGTTTGAGCGGCAGTTTGATACCCGACAAAAAATAGTCGTTCGTAGTCAGCACTCTTCGTGCTTTTCTCCGTTCGTAGTCAGCACGAAGAGTGCTTTTCTCTCGTGACCAGGGTCTCCCTGGTCACGCCTGGTTGAGGCTCTGCCTCCTGGCCAGGATCAGGTGAGCGAACTCATTCATGTGATGAAGGTCCGACCAATCATAAGAGGCAGAGCCTCGGACTTCCCATTCCCAGGGAGACCCTGGGAACGAGAATGGAGCTTGAGGATCTACCTCCTAGGGTCATATTTCTCACTCATAATAGTCAACTACGAGGCCAATCACAAGAGGCATAGCTTCGGACTTCCCATTCCCAGGGAGACCCTGGGAACGAGGGTAAGCGGTATCAGAAACCACCACCGTAGCGTTCCTCTGCCCAATGCTCTCCCCGCCGGTGATAACCGTTGCGTTTCCAGAACATTTGGCACTTTTCCGTAGAGGTGGGGAACCACTAACCGCATCGGACCACCGTGGTCTGGGGGTAGCGGCATGGCCATGAAGTCAGACCAGCTGAAAGTTGCTTCTTTTGCTAGCCCCCAAACCCTAAGTTGCCAGGTGTCGGTACTGACTTCCGGAGTCTCGCCGTAGGTTAACACGGGAAAACCCTGGGCTAGGTATCCGGAGGCACCCGCTCTCTCTGTTGAGCTTCTGGTTTACGGAAAAATTTTCCTAGCATAATTCACCCTAGATTGAATTACTAGTCCTCTTCTTCTTCCTCTTCAAATGGTGGATAGACAAAGCTAGAACGTCGAGTCAGAACGGACTTGCCCAGACTGAGAGCTTTTTGTGCTTGGAACGCTGCTTTCCGCTTCCAGACTGCTTTCCGCTGATTTCGCTTGGTTTTCGATGTTTTCTTTTTCGGGACTGCCATAACCGTGCACCATCGCAATTGTTGACAACCCTCCCATTATAAAGCCATTGCCTCCCAGCTGACTTGGCTGGATACGTAATACTCGTGTTTTACCAATTTAAACCGCCTCAAGTAACGGCCAATCCTTGCTTGACTGGGGGTTTTTAATTTTTCGGTAGTTTGGAGATTTCACTCCCTTGAGGGCAAGTGCCGAAAAATCATCCGAATATTAAGATCTGGAGAGTGCGAAGTTCTCCGGAAAAACGACCTAGTATAAAAGCTGAAACCCTTGCTGGAAGTAGCTTACAGCCAGTAGTGGCCCGCTTATTACCCATGGTCGGTCGATCGGACCAAAACCCGCTTATGACAAGCCGTTATCCAAAGAACTTCGCACTGTCCAGTTAAGATAATGGCTCTTTCGACCAGCAGTTGGTTGGGGTTTCCGATCCCAAGGCTCTGTGGCTATGGGCTCACAGACAGCAGCGATCGCATGAGCGAGAAAACCAGCAAACATTGCACTAACAATCCGGCGCTTGATAGCATTTGCAGTCCTTGCTCTTGGCATCTCCATCATCGCCGTATCCTGAGGAACAAAGAAATTGGTTTCCACAGGGGAACGATGACTGTAGGCCAGGCGGAATTCGGTAGTAGTCAACTCCCTAGCCACAGTTCCAATGAGCAGGCGATGGAGGACGGTCATAGTCAGGATGGTCTACTCTGACCACATCAAGGATCGTCTGGGCAAAATCTTCTGCCGTGTTGATGATTCCACCGTCGAGATCGCACCTCTTTTTCTTCTTCAATGACAGTAACATCCTCGGGAGGCTCCCTCTCGACCCACTGCCCTAAGGGAGTACGACTCCATGCGAAGGGAGGTCGTCCCCGTTTTCCTTTCTCTTTGGGGACTGGGCACAACGCCATTTACAGTTTTTCGGCAATCTTCCAGCCGTCTTGCTCAGTGGCAGCAGCGAACTGTTTTTGAGTCGCTATGCCAGCATCGACCACTAGTACACCACACCGCAAATATATCTGATAACTCAAGTTGCGACCTATAAAAATTGGATACAAAAAGCTATGATAAAGAGAATTATTTTCAACTCTAATCCCTTAGATGTAACAGCATGAATTGACTTGGGAAACAAATTGGTGATTCGACTAAAACAGGTTTCAACTTGTTTTCTTGTTACTTTTTGTATATATTCAAAACAAGAATATTCTTTTCTTTTTGAGTTCTTTTTTCGCAAAGGTTTTAACATTATACTTGACGACTCTTTTAGTAAATCCTCTAATTGATAATCATTATAAGCTTTATCTCCATAAACTATTGAATTTGATGGTAAGTCAAAGCCAAAAGATTGCAAAACTTTAACATCATTATAACTACCAGGATCTAGATAAAATTCTATTGGCTTTACATTTTTGTTTACCAACATATGAACTCTTAATCCATAAAAATAACGTTTTTTACTGGCAATATACCCTCGATATTCTTCCTTGTTATAAATTTGGCATCTATCAATCCTAATATTATCACATACTGGCACCGGGAAACTATCAAGAATATATTCTTGACCCGGATTGAGCTCTTTAAATGTTTGAGCTATAACTTGGAAGAAAAACATCCAAATTGGTTCCTCAATATTGTGTAATCGACGATTGAACCTACTTTTACTTAACAGATTTTTTATATACTTGTGTTGGACCATAAATTGACAAGAGCGATCGTGGTGTCCTCCGAAAAAATATGCAGCAACTAATCCGACTATCATCGCTTCGGCATTGTTCATTTTTACTTGTGGATCTTCTTTTATATTTAACGCTTTTAGTAGCTCGTCACAAAGAACAAAAATTGTTGTAATCATATCTTCCATCATCTACATCCCCCAGCAATTAACTATTATTTTAGTACATTATAACCTATAAACAGCCAACCCGCCGCATAGCACAAAAAAAATATAATTTTGTATCAAAAGCTACGAAATATCCCAAATATCTGTAAAGTCTAAGTGGGTAATTCATATTTTTTTTAATAGGTCGCAACTTAGGTTATCTGATAATAGAGCTAGTCATGGCTCCGAGAGCATCAGGATTGGCTGAAACCCTTGCAGGGCAATAATTTCAGCAGTGCTGCTTACCGCAATTTTAGTACAAATGTTGGCTAGTGTGTTATAACTACTCACTGTTCGCTTATTTTAAAATGAATTAGGAAAATTGATAAAAAAAGCTTTTTGGTACAAGTTATGCTATTGTAGAAGAAGAAAGCCCATTGCTCCTAAGCTGTCGCGCATTCAAACTGCATATTGAAAAAATGGCCATGCTGGCGCTCAAAGCTTATTTAGACAGGGTTGCCACTATTTAACCCGATAGGCTTCTATGCAATGAGGATGCAGCTTGTTATTCAAGAGCAAGTAAATAGTGTTATGCTAAAAGGACAAACTTTTGCTCGCTCCCAAAAACCTCTCCATCAAGTCAACTAAACTCTATGAATATTGCTTCTGAATACACAATCAACCAAGAGAGGATAGACGATATGCTGTTAAAGCAATTAGAAAAAATGGGGGTTCAGAAACTGATAGATGAGTATTTTACCACCCATGGTAACTGGCAAGGATTAAGTTTGGGATGGGGAGCAGTAGTGTGGTTAAGCCATATTATGTCTCAACAAGACCATCGTTTGAGTTATGTGCAACCCTGGGTAGGAAAACGATTGGAAACCTTAAAAGTATGTACGGGGCAGACCATAAGAGAGTTGGATTTTTCAGATGATAGATTAGAAGCCAGTTTAAGATACTTAAGTCAGGATAAGAATTGGTCAGAGTTCGAGTGCGGGGTGGTAATTTGGTACAAGTCTATGACATTAGTTTAGAAAAGGTACGATTAGATAGCACTACGGCAAGCAGTTATTGTGGGGTAAATGAAGAAGGATTATTTCAGTGGGGTGATAGCAAAGACTATCGTCCAGACTTAAGACAAGCAAAAATAATGCTGTCAACATTAGATCCTATGGCAATGCCGATCGCCACAGAAGTAGTAGCAGGAAATAAAGCTGATGATCCCTTATACATACCCGCAGTCCATAGAGTCAAAGAAACGCTCAATAAATCGGGTTTGCTGATGATTGGGGGATTGTCAAATGGCAGCATTACAGACAAGAGCCGAAATAGTCAGAGGAGGGGATTATTATTTGTGTCCATTGAGTGCCAAACAAGTTAGTCAAGAAGAACTAAAAGAGTATGTTTTACCAGTATGGCAAGGAAAACAGCCCACCACTGATGTTGAATATGATTACGCTGATGGTAAAAGAGAAATAGTTGCCGTCGGCTATGGGTGCATCCCCTTCGCTAAGTACAAATACTGAGATTTCAGAGAGAGGCTTTGAGGATAATCTATAAAAGTACTCCTCATCCTGGTAGAAGTCATGAACCCAGAAATCCAAGCCCAAATTGAAGCCCATGCTCAAGCCCGGAAGCGGCCCGACTCCATGAGCAAGCTTTGGCTACCGTACCGGAGCAACTCACCACTCTTGAAGGAATCGAAGCCACGGTCCGCTCACTTGTTCTCCAATATGTCAGCCCTGAAATCGCCCTTTTTTGATCGCCAAGGAGAGCGGGACAAGCGCAGGACACTTTAGCACCGTCAAGAGCATTGTAGGGGAACCGAAGCTCACCAGTCAGCAAGCACAGTATTTTGAGGTCAAAGCCTATAGTCAGTGGAGTCCTTACCTAAAGAAATGTTGCCTAGAGTTGAGTGGGAACTCATCTGATGAACAATCGGCAAGGCAAATCAAGTTACTGACGGGGATGAAAGTCGAATCGAGGAACACAGCAGCGACTGGTGCAGCGTGATGAATTTCCCGAAGGGCAAGCGTCACACCCCGTGCAGGCATTAACTGTGGATGGAGGGAAAGTGCGGTTACGGACCGAACTGGGAGAACCCTGCCAGTGGCGAGACTACAAAGCCGTGAACTTGGATGGGGAGTGGGTAGGGGCATATTTCCGAGATCGCGAAGGACTGGTGGACTTTGTCAACCAACAAGCGCTTCTTTGTACCAGTTTTCACCCTAGGAGATGGTCACTCTGGGCATTGGGAATATCCTGGGGAAAATCTCTAACCGAGTAGAAATACTCGATTGGTATCACTTAATGGAGAACTTAGAGAAAGTCGGCGGCTCCCAGCAGCGATTGGACCGGGTGAAGGAACTCCTGTGGAAAGGCCAGGTGAAGGAAGCCTTGAGAAAGTTTGAAGATTGGGAGCATGAGCGGGTAGACAGGTTGAAGGGCTATGTGGAGAAGCATCAGCATCGCATCGTCAACTACGGGTACTATCAGGCTGAGAAGATTCCCATAGGATCAGGGCAAGTCGAATCAACAGTAGGCCGAGGGGCAAGGGTGAAGTTATCTGGAGCACAGTGGAAGGAGGAGAATGTCCCCCAGGTGTTACGACATCGTTGTGCTTGCTTGAACGGAGTCTTTACAGCACTCACTATGAGTAATAATACTTACCTAACTACTGGGATGCACCCTATCGTTAACTATGACCTTTATCAATTCTTGGGCATTCCGATTGGCTCTGGGGAGGTAGAGTCTGTAGTCAAGCGTATTGGTTCTCGTCTCAAGCTCTCTGGGGCTCAATGGCTTCGGACGTCAGTTAAACAAATGCTTCCCTTACGCTATGCTTATCTTAATGGCGCTTTTTCTCTGAGTACAACTACTTAGTGCAAAACTGGGATACTCCCCATGTAGAATTATTAGAAGGTCAGATTGTAGAAATGAGTCCTCAAGGTCCACTCCATGCAGGCACTACCCAACGCGCCTCTGATTATATCAAAGCTCAATTAATTGAACAAGCTCATGTCCGGACGCCGTTGCCCGTTACTTTGTCAACTTCTGAACCGGAACCAGACGTGGCCGTAGTTCTGATCGATCGGGGTGCCTATGGCGACCATCATCCCACTCCAGAGGAAATATTTCTCCTTACAATACTCCGGACAAAATTAGGAGGCTATGGCCCCGTAGGCAAGCAGGTTCTGGTAGTTCCTTCGATATCTCCCGGTGCTGCCGAAACGTGGGAGCGCGGTTGAGCACTACCCACGTTTCGGCAGCGCGCTAAAAGCACAACTGGTGGGGAGACATCTTTGTGAGATTTAATCTTTCCTCCACTGTTGACTATGTCTCGGCTGCGTTCGGAGACTCTAGAGGGGGAAGACACCTGGTCTAGAGCACCTTGGGTTATCTCTCTTGGTGGTCGGGGTCGAGCTGGGAATCACTCCCCAACCCTCCAAGAGCGGAACCTAAAGAGCGACTTTCACCGCACACGGCTACTGGTTAGTAAGCTGTTGTCATCAGTAGGTTTACTCACGGTTATCCCCGTTGTCCCTTACCCTTTGAAATTTTACCCCTTATGGTCAATCCTATTGGACCGCTTAAGTACTTAGCTCCGGAAGGTTCGCGGAGGATAGTCCAGCAAACCATACTCGCCGCTCTTTACTAACATCTTCCCCATTCTGCTTTCCGCTTTTCGTAGGGGCTCTGAACTTTACCTGGCTAAGATTTGAATCCAACATTCCTACTATTCGGGGTTTCTCACTAGTTTTGCGACATTAGGGCTACTTTCCCCAAGGGTGTCTTACCATATCCGTCCTACGTCTGCATATCCACAGGCATTATCCTGGGCATTAGCTTCTTAGGACATCCTTCCTCTTCGTGGCTTGCGCTTTACATCTAACTTGTCCAAATGGGGACAGCTCACGAGAGGTTACTTCGTTCCCTAGTATCATTTCACGATGCTTTTAGGTTCCTACTTTACCCCGAGAGTTCTTTGAGTACGTTATTAGCCAGTGGACACAGCTCATACTAACTACCATTTCCCTTTTGGGCCAGCGCCTAAGCCTTATTCCGCTGGTTTAGGTTTACGAGGCTTACATAGGTTCGCTTGTTCCAACCATTAGCATCTTTCCTAGCGGCGTCACCGGCTTAGGCTGCCAGTTATCCTACATTTAAGTCCTCGCTCTGCACCACGGCGATGTGGCTCCGTAGCACTGAGGACCGGTGTCACCCCCGCACCTAGGGGAGGGGAATTGAACCCCCATGATTACCAGAGTTCCTAGTTTCCTAGGCTAGCGTTCCGCGTTTGACCACGTTAGGCTAGAACGAATCGCACGTCCACGTATCTAACCTAGCAAGAGAGTTGGGCAAGTGGCAACCCCTGTTAATAATTCTTTACATTCTCTCGGGAACAAGCTACAAAGGCCCCCTGCTGACCACCGGTGATGCTTGGAGCCGTGAGGGACTGTGGCGGTTCTAGGAGGCCGATCCGGACGGTGGGTCGGTCTCAGTGCCGCCGCCGTGCCCGGACGCGACATTCGGATCACGGCTATAGAGATATTTCGATTCATCTAAGTACCTTAAATACCATGCCGAAGTTCGATAATAAAAAGCCCGGTTTTTCCGAGAAACCGGGCTTTTTATTAGCACATATCCAACCAGATCGCCCGCTATCCCTGTACGCAAGCATATCTTTCCCGCGCTAGCCAACCGGTTAGAAAAAGAGTCTCCAATGCCCGATCTCCTGCCAGCAATCAACCGGCGATTTTCACTTAGTATTGGCCCCCGAATGAGGGCCGTCCAGTTTACAGCATAAAGTTGAGAGTAATGAACATCATCAGTTCCTCAGGATCGGAGGTATACTTAAGAGGGTGTTTGGAAAGTAGTAAAAAGCACTCTGTATGTCAAGAAGGCTTCCTGGGTTTATACTGAAATATGAAAACTAAAAACAGCAATCCAGAAAGCCATGACTCTAGGCTATACCACTGAAGGAACCCAACTACAATGGGAGTTGTGATAATCTCTCAAGAACTGGCATCTAGCACCGGGCGACCTCGTACTGTAGATCTCATGAGCGTGGTCCAAGCAATTCTCGGGAGTTTTGGTGACGGGCTGCCCTTGGCGGTTGCTGCCCAATAACTATCCGCCGTTACGAGCTGTCTACTACTACTTTCGGCAAGGTCGCTGGTTGGAGGGAACGTGGAAAGGTATCCACGCTCCGGAATGTGCAATGGGTACCTGTAGTTGAAGATCGTCAGCCTACACCTCCTGCCGGTAGTCTCGATTCACAAACAGCTGCCAAGGCGGTGATGGTTCATCGATGTCTCCTGTGTGCCGTATGTCCCCTGGGACAAGAGCAAGGAGCAGAGACATCGAAAAGATGTTGGCTATGACGGGGGCAAAAAGATCTACTGGGCGCAAAGGCTTTACTCTGGTCGATACATTAGGGTTATTGATGGTGGTGAAGGTTGTTGCCTAAGGGTGTACCCTTACGCGCAGCGTAGCGTAGCGTGTAGCCATGGGCGAGGGGGCGGCAAGTTGTCCTCAATTCTGTACAGGAAGAGCGTCAAGGTTTCCCGAGACTGGTTCGCATCTGGGTCGAGCAAGGTTTTTCGGGGGCGGACTTTCTTCTCGGGGTCATGGATACCTTCCACCCTTATCTGGACGTGGTCCAAGGACCAGTGGGAGTCAAAGGATTTACCCTGCTGCCTTGGCGGTGTCCAGCCCTCGCGCACTTACTCCTGGCTACATTGGTGCTGTCGTCTCAACATGGATTATGAACCCGATCCTGCTTCATCAGAATCCTTTATCTACATAGCCATGATTCGACTTATGCTACGCCGACTAGCATAAAACATTTCTTACCTCTACGTGTTTCCAAACGTCCTCTAACTTCCAGCCAATCACTGGCTTGCGCAAATCCCAGGCCCTCCCAAACATAAATCACGTTCATTACTGCTTTTGGTAAGCCCGCAATGGTGATTTTTACAGAGTGTTTCTCGGTAACTACTCACAGCAAAAAGTAGAGCTTGTTGAAAAAGAAGTGAATCACAAGCTCAATAAAGTGTTAGGTAGATGGCAATCCCGATGGACCGCGACCAGAAAAAAGTAGGGCTTGAAGAAATTAAGTATAGATTACAAGCCCTGGAAAAATTAAGTAGATTGCAATCCCGGCGAACTAGGACCAGCTAAAGACAACAGTTCACACAAACTGGCGATCGCCGATGCTCCTTGCAACCCCATAGTTTCTAAGAAGCTAAACATTTGAGCTACTAACGAGCGCTCCCCAATCGCTTCTAGCTCCACCGCTAACTTTACGATGCACCACTACTGGACGCAAAGCTCGTTCGGCATCATTATTGTCGGGTTTAACATCTGGTTGAGATAAAAATGTGAACCACTCATCCCAATGACGTCTAAGTCGTGAGGCAAGCCTTTGGGCATCGGCTGGCCATCCGGCAGATGGAGGGCGAGCCAAAATTGCTTGTAGTTGGGCTTCTACAGTTTGACGTTTTTGTTGGAGTTGTGCAAGAGTCAATAAACCAGCGAGATAATCCCATTGGCGCTTTTATAGCTGTCCATAAAACTTGCTTGATCTTTTGTGCAAAATCAACATTGGCGGCAAAACGACTGGTTAATAGAGCTTCCAAGTGTCGTTCCAGATGGGCTAAACATTTTTGTTTCCCTGCTGCTGACTGTGGACCATAGGCGCTAAAACAATCACTAGTCAGAATCCCGTCAAAGTTTTCTCCGAGTAACCGCTTAAGTTCCGCGCTACCGCGGGTTGGAGCCAAAAGCAGAACGCATACTTTATCACTGGTAGCCACCCATAGCCAATACTTAATCCCATCAATGCAATAAGTGGTCTCGTCCACACACCGCTGGTTTGTGTTGCACATAAGCTAGCCACTGTTGATAACTTGGCTCCAAACTTTCTGTAAACCACCGGTGCATCTTCGCCAAACTGCCTTGAGAAATTGGTACACCCAAGACGTGTTCTACAAAATACTCTTGTTTTCGCCATGCCAAGTTACCACCGTACCCAAGCCAGCCAACAACACTACTAAGCCGACCACCATAACTAAATCCTTCTTTGATGCCCCAAGGTAAGGGAGCATATCCAGACCACCCGCAAGACTGGCAAAGACATGGGACTTCGTTGATATTCTCGGATTTCAACGGGCTGCTCTATCAGTTCTGCTACTTGTTGAACTTTCTGCGGACCACCTGCCACAAGTTCGACGTCATCTCCGCAAGCGGGGCATGGGTGAGGCCTAAGCTGTTCTATGCGATCGGGCACTCCAAATCCCGGAGCGCGTCTTACCACAATGATTATATTTGGGACCACGCTTTTTACCTTTTTTGCGCCTGCTTTTGTCCGACGGTTTTTTGGCGTTGCACATTTTGGGGATGATACTCTTTTTGCACATAACTGAAAGTCGCTTGTAGTCTAGGTTTAAAACTATTGCAACTATGTCTATCATCCCGTCCGAAGTGCAACGCCGGTTTTTTAATAATGTCTTGTGAGGGGGGGACGGAACTGTTGACAGACGAGAAATTTTTCAGTTTGTGCAGCTGGTCCTTGAGTTCTGCGTTTTCTTCGTTGAGAGCATCAAGTTCCCTTTGTTGCTTCTCTATTAGCTCTTGCTGTTGTTTGAGGAGTTGCTGCTGCTTCAAGAGCCACTCGACCAGTAGCACATAGTTCGCCATTTGGTCTGGTTCGACGGCGAATGTCAGTGGCTCGGTCTGTGATGCCAGTGGCCCGGTCTGTGATGCAGCAGTATATGTTATACAAATTAGTATACAACTCAAGTTGCGACCTATAAAAATTGGATACAAAAAGCTATGATAAAGAGAATTATTTTCAACTCTAATCCCTTAGATGTAACAGCATGAATTGACTTGGGAAACAAATTGGTGATTCGACTAAAACAGGTTTCAACTTGTTTTCTTGTTACTTTTTGTATATATTCAAAACAAGAATATTCTTTTCTTTTTGAGTTCTTTTTTCGCAAAGGTTTTAACATTATACTTGACGACTCTTTTAGTAAATCCTCTAATTGATAATCATTATAAGCTTTATCTCCATAAACTATTGAATTTGATGGTAAGTCAAAGCCAAAAGATTGCAAAACTTTAACATCATTATAACTACCAGGATCTAGATAAAATTCTATTGGCTTTCCATTTTTGTTTACCAACATATGAACTCTTAATCCATAAAAATAACGTTTTTTACTGGCAATATACTCTCGATATTCTTCCTTGTTATAAATTTGGCATCTATCAATCCTAATATTATCACATACTGGCACCGGGAAACTATCAAGAATATATTCTTGACCCGGATTGAGCTCTTTAAATGTTTGAGCTATAACTTGGAAGAAAAACATCCAAATTGGTTCCTCAATATTGTGTAATCGACGATTGAACCTACTTTTACTTAACAGATTTTTTATATACTTGTGTTGGACCATAAATTGACAAGAGCGATCGTGGTGTCCTCCGAAAAAATATGCAGCAACTAATCCGACTGTCATCACTTCGGCATTGTTCATTTTTACTTGTGAATCTTCTTTTATATTTAACGCTTTTAGTAGCTCGTCACAAAGAACAAAAATTGTTGTAATCATATCTTCCATCATCTACATCCCCCAGCAATTAACTATTATTTTAGTACATTATAACCTATAAACAGCCAACCCGCCGTCTAGCACAAAAAAAATATAATTTTGTATCAAAAGCTACGAAATATCCCAAATATCTGTAAAGTCTAAGTGGGTAATTCATATTTTTTTTAATAGGTCGCAACTTAGGTTATACACCTTACAAGAGGGAAAATAAGTCACGGTTGTGTGCCGCACCCGGTGAGTTGTGCAATAACTGGAGAGTGCGAAGTTCTCCTAAAACAAGACATACTCTAAAAGCTGAAACCCTTGTAGGGAGAGGCTTACAGCCCGTAGTAGCCCGCAGATTGCCTCTCCGAGGTCCATCGGGCTGAAACCTGCTGATGACAAGAAGTTACATTAGAACTTCGCACTGTCCAGTGCAATAACATTTTTAGCTAAAATCCACACTCCCGCTCAGGGTTGCGCCAGCGCAATGGTTGCGCGTGGGATGCCCACAGTCTCGTGGGAGGTGTTTTCCCCAGGGATAAAAACAGAAATGCTCACCTTGCAAGCTAGGCATTTTCAATAAGCTGTCTCTATTGCAGTGAGCAGTTACGTTTCTCGCGGTTTATTGATGGTTTTGTCTCCGACATTGGAGCTGCATATACTTTTAATTTTTAATCTTTAATATAAATTACTTAGATGAAAAAATAAATAGATTTTGCAAACAAATATTTGCCAACTGGATAGTGAAAAGTTATAGTTGGAATGGCGCCGAGTAAAGTTAACAGACAATCCTCTCTGTTAAAGGCTTTGCTCCCCCTCGATGCTTTCTGGAGACGAATTTATTCATTCATTAGCCAGGTCAACATTTAGCTAAAATAGGTAGATATCGATCTTGAAGAGTTAGACGGACAATAAGTTGCTGTGGGGTAGCCATGTAAGGGAAGGGTTTCGATGTCTCTGCTCCTTGCTCTTGTCCCAGGGGACTCGGCACACAGGAGACATCGCGGAACCAACGGGGAAAACCTCGCGCCTCTATCTACTGACATTTCTCAACGAGCGCAATTGTAAGATTCCCAAAGGGCGTTAAGGTTAACAAAACGCTCCATAGCAACAATCTTACGCTTGACAAGTGGACGCTCTTTTTCAGGGAACTGGTCAAGGATAAGATTTTTAGGCTACCTAGAGCATCGGAAAGCGTACAACTTCTTTATGGCTGCGCCCCGGAGCGTAGCGTGGCGCAGCCATGGGCAGCGCTATGGGTAAAATCATGAGGGGTCCAGGGAGGTCCTTACAGGGGTATGTTTTTTAGATTTTGGTTTGTTTGAGGGGGTGAGGGGGTGAGGGGGTGAGGGGGTGAAGGGGTATAAAAGGTAAATCAACATGGCTCTATAATAGACAATTATCACCAAAGGCCAGCTCCCACTCCCCCACTCTCCCACTCTCCCCCTCAGTTGGATCTGGTAAAAATTCAAAACATACCCTTGAAAGAGAGGGAGGTCCAGGGAGAGGGGGAGGCGAGAAGATGTTGATTTTTCGTGTTCTGCATAGATGGAGAGAAAATGTCGGCGTATTATTAATGGACCGACGCTCTAGTAGTGTAAGACTTTTCATCCAGAACCGATAGCTGAAACCCCATAACAAGGTTTGGGAGAGTACGAAAAGTCACCTCAAGAAAGAACCGCCATCCGCTTCAATAATTTCGGACCCGGATAGAGTGATATCTGTTGACATTCGATGTGCTCGGGGCGCCCATGGCTGCGCCACGCTACGGGATAGTCGCACGCTCTTCGAGCACATCGAAGAATCATTTGCTTGC
This sequence comes from uncultured Hormoscilla sp., assembly GCA_963921275.4. Classification (GTDB taxonomy): domain Bacteria; phylum Cyanobacteriota; class Cyanobacteriia; order Cyanobacteriales; family Desertifilaceae; genus Hormoscilla. The sequence continues at coordinate 3,323,363 of OZ001293.3, forward strand.
CACAAGGTAGTACAGTCAATACAAACCTTACCTGATGTTTTGGACTTCGATAATGTAAGTCACGCTCTGGACGGAATGGGTGGTATGAAGCGTGCGATCGCCTGGGGCAGTTACCAGTTTTCATATCAGATGTGGCGAGGGCTTGGGAGCAAGCAGATAGGGATTTTGAGTCCAGTCCCAGTCGGGCGATCGGTTTACAATGTCGCTATGCACTGATAATGAGTTCTCTCAATACTTTGGCGGCTAGTATCCCTGCTGGGCGTTGCACATTTTGGGGATGATGCCATTGTTTGCACATAACTGAAAGTGGCTTATAGTCTACGTTTAAGACTTATGCAAAGAGACCCATCATCCCGTCCGAAGTGCAACGCCCCCTGCTGAACTAATGGCAGCGTTGGTGGATAAAGGGGTGTGGACGCCAGCTCAAGGACTAGCCTATGCGCGGCAAGTTCAACATCCGGGCGATCGGGCAAAAGCTTTGGGAGAATTAGCAGGTCACTTACCAAAAATCCTATTATCAGAAGCACTTGATATTGCCAGAGCGATTTCGGATGAGTCTCCCCGAGCAGAAGCCCTCAATGCTCTAGCAGCCCACTTGCCAGAAAATCTCTTACAAGAAGCCCTCGATACTACTCGGGCGATTCCAGATAAGGAGACTGCTCGGGGAATTCCAGATAAGGAGAACCGAGCAGAAGCCCTCATAGCTCTAGCAGCCCGCTTACCAGAAATTGTACCCATTGCACTCGATACTGCTCGGGCGATTCAATCTGAGTATCGCCGAGCAGAAGCCCTCGGTGATCTAGCAGCCCACTTACCAGAAAATCTCTTACCCATTGCACTCGATACTGCGCTTGGCGATACTGCGCTTGGCGATTTCATATGGCCGAGCAAAAGCCCTCAGTGGTCTAGCAACCCACTTCCCAGAACTCATACCAGAAGCACTCGATACTGCGCTTAATGATTCAATCTGAGTTTGGGTAAATGATTGTTCTCAGTGCTCTAGCAGTCCACTTACCAGAAAATTTATTACCCATTGCACTCGATACTGCTCGGGAGATTCAAGAACCATATTACCGATCGGACGCCTTTAGCGGAATAGCGTGGGAACTAAAACGTTTGCCCGTTAATTTCTTTCTCTGGAAAGATATGCTCCATACTTTAGCCTGCCGCGATCTCGACTTTTTTTGTCAGACCTGGTTGAGTTAGTCCCTGTTACGATCGAGCTGGGCGGTGTGAAGTCTCTCCCAGAAATAGCCCGTGCCATTGTTGATGTGGGGCGGCAGTGGCCCTGAAGGAACCGCCCCTTTGACAGTCGGCGCGATCGCCTGTGGGGGATGGGTGCGATATCGGGGGCCTCCGGGTGCGATCGGGGCACAGCGTCAGCGTGTCTGTTACATTGGCAATAGGAAGCAAAGAGCGAGCGATGCCGTGCCCCGGCGCAACCCGAAGATGTCAGATGTGACTGCTTTGTGCCCCGGCGCCATGGGAAAGTGACCGTGAGGCGATCGGGGAATTATTAATTATTATCAACAATTACCCCGATCGCCCCCAAATAAGGTAAAATTAAAATAGCGCTCAATCTAGGAGAGATATCATGAGTACACAAGCAGTGATAACCAAGACAGACTGCTGGGAGCCAGATGTTAGTAATCTAGTCACAGAGGATGACACGGACAATTTGTGCTCGGAAAAACAACAACGCCTCTTGGCAAACTCAATTTACAGTTCACCCCCAAGGCAGAAATTTTTAGCAGCAGCAAATGTCGGTCGATTCCATACATTGAAAGAACCAGCGATCGTGCCAGATGTATTATTAAGTTTGGATATAACGGTTCCGCAAGATTAGTGGAACAAGCCAAACGGTTCTTACATGGTGTGGAACTATGGAAAACCGCCAGAAGTGGTAATTGAAATTGTCTCGAACAAGAAGGGCGAAGAACTGGGAGAAAAACTCAAGACTTATGCCAAAATAGGGGTAAAATACTACATAGTGTATGACCCCAGCCAGCAATTGGGAAAAAAAGTATTGCGAGTGCATGAACTCAGGGAAAGGCGCTACGAGGAAACCAATAAAACTTGGCTCTTAGAAGTCGGGCTGGGCGTAACTCTCTGGTCAGGGGTGTTTGAAGGCAGGCATGATGTATGGTTGCGTTGGTGCGATCGGGAGGGGAATGTTCTCCTGACAGGAGACGAACGTGCATCTCAAGAAAAACAACGTGCATCTCAAGAAAAACAACGTGCATCTCAAGCGGAACAACGTGTATCTCAAGCGGAACAACGTGCATCTCAAGCGGAACAACGTGCATCTCAAGCAGAACAACTTGCCAAAATACTGGCAGAAAAGTTGCAAGAGTTGGGTATCGATCCAGATACTCTCTAAAGAGGTTCGCTTCAATTGCCCGATCGGGCAACTAATTAAGGTGTAGTCGTAGGTTGGGTTGACGAGAGGAAACCCAACCAGCGATGGTTACCCTCGTTACCAAGCTACCAGGGAACCCGGTTTCTCAGGGTTCGATATCTCTGCTCCTTGCTCTTGTCCCAGGGGACATGGCACACAGGAGACATCGCTGACTCGTTGGGACCAGAAACCGGGTTAAAATATCGGTTGGGGTGCCCAGATGGTCGCCCCAAACCCGATTTCAAGCTTAGTTGGCGCGACCCGATCTCCTCCCGACGATGGTGGGCGGTGCCCACCCTACAACAGGTTAAGATGTGAATGTTGTTATAGTAAGCGATCGACACAGAAAGGTCATGTCTTCACCAGCGCCATACCTGAGCGGTAGCGAAATAAAAGCTAAGTTCCTGGAATTCTACCAGCAGCGAGCACATCAAATCCTCCCCAGCGCCTCCTTGGTGCCGGAAGACCCGACGGTGCTGCTCACCATCGCCGGGATGCTACAATTTAAGCCCATATTCCTGGGACAGCGCCCTGCGCCAGTGCCTCGGGCCACCACTTCCCAAAAATGTATCCGCACTAACGATATCGAAAATGTGGGTCGCACTGCTAGACACCACACTTTCTTTGAGATGCTGGGTAACTTCAGCTTTGGAGATTACTTTAAGTCTGAGGCGATCGCCTGGGCCTGGGAGTTATCGACCCAACTGTTCGAGTTACCGCCCGATCGCCTAATAGTCAGCGTGTTCGAGTCCGACGACGAAGCATTTGCCATCTGGCAAGATAAAATAGGCATCCCAGCACATCGGATCCAACGGATGGGAGAAGAGGATAACTTCTGGGCCTCGGGTCCGACCGGTCCTTGCGGTCCCTGTTCGGAAATTTACTACGACTTTCACTCGGAACTGGGGGACGAGAACATCGACTTGGAGGATGACACCCGATTCATCGAGTTCTATAACTTGGTGTTCATGCAGTACAACCGAGACAGCGAGGGGAACCTCACCCCCCTGGAGAAGCAAAACATCGACACGGGGATGGGGTTGGAGAGGATGGCCCAGATCCTGCAACAGGTCCCCAATAACTATGAAACGGACTTGATCTTCCCGATCGTGAAGACGGCAGCAGAGATTGCAGGCATTGACTATAGTAAAAGTGACGCCAAGACGCAAGTTTCTCTGAAGGTGATCGGCGACCACGTCCGGGCCGTGGTGCATCTGATCGCTGATGGGGTCACCGCTTCTAATATCGGCAGGGGTTACGTGTTGCGCAGGTTAATTCGGCGGGTGGTGCGCCACGGACGGTTGCTGGGCATTACAGGGGAGTTTACTACTAAGGTCGCTGAAACGGCGATCGCCCTCTCGGAAGCTGTCTATCCGCAGGTGCGCCAGGGTGCAGATCGGGTGAAAGCAGAACTGCAACGGGAAGAGTTGCGGTTTCTGGAGACCCTGGAACGGGGGGAGAAGCTGCTAGCAGAGATTTTAGGGAAAAAGCCCCAACAGATTTCCGGAGTCGATGCCTTTATCCTCTACGATACCTATGGTTTCCCCTTGGAACTGACTCAGGAGATTGCCGAAGAACAGGGTTTGACGGTAGATACTGCCGGGTTCGAGTCGGAAATGGCGAAACAGCGCCAGCGTTCCCAAGACGCCCATGAAACTATTGACTTGACTGTACAAGGTTCTCTGGATAAGTTAGCCGAACAGATCGGCGGGACGGAGTTTCTGGGTTATAGTCAAGTAGGCGCGGACGGGCGAGTGGAAGCGATCCTGGTAAATGGCGTATCCGTAGAAAAGGCCCAGGCCGGAGAGGATGTGCAGGTGCTGCTATCCCAAACTCCATTCTATGCCGAATCCGGGGGACAAATAGGCGATCGGGGATACCTGTCGGGGGATGAAGTTCTCATCAGCATATCGGACGTGCAAAAAGAATCGCATTTCTTCGTGCATGTGGGACAGATAGAACGAGGAACCCTAAAAGTGGGCGATCGGGTGACGGCCCAGATCGATCGGGCCTGTCGCCGCCGGGCCCAAGCAAATCATACTGCAACCCACCTATTACAAGCAGCCTTGAGGAAAATTGTCGATGGAGCGATCTCCCAGGCCGGTTCCCTGGTAGACTTCGATCGATTGCGGTTTGACTTCAACTGCGGGCGTCCTGTTACCCCCGAGGAATTACAACATATAGAAGACCAGATTAACAGTTGGATCGCCGAGGGTCACGAGGCGGAAATCGCCGTGATGCCCATCGCCCAAGCTAAGGAGAAAGGTGCGATCGCGATGTTCGGGGAAAAATACGGTGCCCAAGTGCGAGTAGTGGACTATCCGGGAGTATCGATGGAACTGTGCGGGGGAACCCATGTCCAGAATACCGCCGAAATCGGCTTGTTCAAAATTATTTCCGAAACCGGGATAGCATCGGGGAGACGTCGGATCGAAGCTGTGGCGGGAGGTTCCGTGCTAGAATACTTGCAGGTCCGAGATAAGGTGGTCCGGGAATTGGGCGATCGCCTGAAAGCGAAACCCGAAGAATTGCCCGATCGGATAATCAGCTTGCAAAACGAACTGAAAGCGACGCAAAAAGAGTTAGAAGTAGTCAAGCAGGAATTGGCGATCGGGAAATCGGAGCAATTAGTGAGGACAGCAGAGACAGTAGGGAGTTACCAAATCATAGTAGCGCAGATGGATGTGGATGCAGCATCATTGAAGAAATCAGCAGAAACATTGCTGCAAAAACTGGGAAGTGGCGCGGTAGTATTGGGATCGGTGCCCGAAAGCGAAAAAGTGAGTTTAGTAGCAGCATTCAGCAAAGAGGTGAACCAGAAAGGATTGCAAGCAGGGAAATTCATTGGAGAAATAGCGAAAATCTGTGGAGGAGGAGGGGGGGGACGCCCGAACCTGGCCCAAGCAGGGGGACGGGATCCCAGTAAACTGAAACAAGCTTTAGAAACTGCCCGCAAGCAGTTATTAGAAGATTTGCAATAGTTGCGGATCCCCCCCAACCCCCCCTTTTGCAACTATGCTTTACTCACATCTTTCTTAACATTTCTCGCTCTGGCCACTCTGGAGGCTGGAACCCTCATTAATTCGTGCGGCATTCTCAATAATGCATGGCTGCTCCACGCTACGCGATCATAATTTATCAAGAATCAGAGAGAGATTTTTGTCAACCCCAACTCTAATCGGCAAGGATCGAAACGCTTGCGCCGTAAGGCTTTCAGGATTGTTAAGAATTATGTGAGTAATGGTAAGCTTTTGCAAGGGGGGGCTTAGACATAATCGTAGGTTGGGTAGAGGAACGAAACCCAACCGATGTAGGGTGGAATGTCACTGACATAAGCGGAAACGTTGAATGCAAGAACTTTCTGGTGCTGGTGGAAATTGGCGAGTTATTGATGAGGCGATCGATCCGACGGTCGTGCAGCAGCAAGACAGCTTGTCTTGCGGTCCCGCCTGTGGTGAAATGTTGCTCCGCGATCGAGGAGTTAATGATGTCGCTCAGTCTATAATTGCATATGAAACAGGCGTTCCCGTAGATGTTGCGTATCTAGCTCGCGTACTTAACCAGATCGATCGGAGTAATATTGGCCTGTGGCGCGGCGGTAATTTTGTATCCGACGATATGTCTGCTATGCTTGACCGGTTAATAGCTAAAGGATCCTGGGCAGCAGAAATGAAGGAATTTGGCAATTCTATTGCTCACCTAGTTGTTGTCGATGGTTTCGACGCTCTAGGATTTGTAAAGATTCGAGATCCTTGGAATCAGACAAGATATAAAATGGAGAAAAAAGAGTTCTTAAATTACTGGACTACAAGAGGAATTTATCTGGAGCATAATTCATGAACGCAATTGTACTTTTAATTCAGCAGACAGCAGGAACGAATGAATTTAGCGTTTTTATATCAATAGGGGACTCGCGGGAGCAATTTACCTTCACAGTTGAGCATCCTCCGCAAGAACCATTCTTTGTTGTCAGCGGTGACAATCAATTCTGCCAATTTTTTAGATTAAATCAACAGATATCAGCTAAAGTTGGGGAATTGGTGGGAGAAATTTATTTAGGTAAAAGCGTTGAATTTCCAGCTCATGTAGGGACTTTCTTGACACCTAAAGAGGCGCTCGCGATGCAGAAACCTTTTCCAAAGCAACCGGCGCTCAAAAGGTGATAGGGTGGGCGATGCCCACCAGGTTGTGATAAAAAAGTAGGGTGGGCATCGCCCACCAGATTGTGATCAAAACAAGTAATGCTTTTAATTGCCAGCGCGAAAAATCTGTTCGACAGTCAAATTAAATTCGGGAAAAGCTGGAGATTCAATGGGGTTATTTCCCCGAAATTGACTGACTTGGTACTCGTCGTCTACAAGTTGATATACAGAAATAGTCTGTTGCTTGGGGTTGCCAATAAACCGCCTGCCACCTAATGCCAGGTAGTCAACGATCCAGTATTCAGAGATACCCATTTCTTCATAATCTCCAGCTTTGAAAAAATAGTCATCGCGCCAATTGGTACTTACTACTTCAACAATGAGACTGACAGATTCACCCATCGTAATAATAGATTCCGTCTCCCAGCGAGGTTCCTTGCTGACAGAATGCTTGTCCAGGACAATGACATCAGGTTCGTATCCAGCAAAGTCGCGAAAGGGTTTAACGACACATTCTTTGGGAATAAAGCAAGATAATTGACTGCCACGACACTGAAAATCTAGTTCTAGACTGAGAAATCCCGCAATTTCTGAATGTTTACCCCTTGGTTTCGGCATCTCAATAATAACTCCGTTGTGTAGTTCGTAGCGATGTTCTGAATTCTCTGGGTACCAGGCGATGAAATCGTCAAAGGTTATAGGTTTGTGTTGAGATTGTGTCATGGGACTGTGTTATAAAGAGGGACTGGGGGAGAGTTCTGTGCTTGGGATGAGGCAAAAGCCATGTTTCCTATTGTAGGGTGGGCGATGCCCACCAGGCATCGCCCACCAGATTATGATAACAGCTATCAAAATTTAACCAAAAGTTAATGTTGATAGCAGCTCGGGGAGATAAAATGAAGAGGGAACGTAGGAGTAGTAGAATAGTTTGGGGAGGTGAAGGAGGAAATCCTGAAACCAGGAATCCACTTCACGAACCCCCAGGGCAAACGCATCTAAATTATAGAAGCATTACTCAGATTTACCTGTGAAAAATATTCATAGTTTTAATCTGGTATCCAGTAGGCATTTCCAAATAATATCCGTTTACCCTGTGACTAGATCGGGTACTCCCAATTTCAAATAATCTAACATTGCAAAATATGAATTCATTTCAAATTGAAAAACTTAAGGAGCGAAAAGGCGCAAAGAAGCTTTCTGAAATTCCCGATGAGGTATTAAAAGCACTCAATCAAGGAAAAATAGAGACTGTCAATCTCATGGAATGGTTGGCTATTGACATACAAACGTTGCTTGGCAATGTTCTAGTGGAAATAGGTTGCGAACAGTATCTAAATCAAATTAATAAGGAGGCTCTCAAATTCAAAAATCAAAGTGCGATCGAGCAACTTAAAGGATTTGGCGAAACTATTTTTAACATTTTGGAGAAATGTGACAACCGGGATGCAGTGTTTGAAGCACTGGCAAATCATACTTCAGACAAGATCAGGTCCTTGAGCGCTTGCAGCATTTCATATAACAAACGTTTATCTTTGCCGAAAAGGTTGCAAGTGATGCGTAGGTTTGCAACAGATCGCAATATGTCTGTCAAAGAAGATGCCTGGTATTTCCTTCGACCTTACCTGATTGAGGATTTAAAAAAAAGCTTCGAGTTACTCATTCCCTGGGTGAAAAACGAAGATCCTAATATTCGACGCTGCGCTGTAGAAGCAACTCGACCCAGAGGAGTTTGGTGCAAACATATTCCAGCCTTGAAAGAAAATCTAGAACTAGGTTTAACCATCTTGGAATTTGTGCGATCGGATCCAAGCAAGTACGTACAGCGTTCGGTGGGTAATTGGTTAAATGATGCCAGTAAATCTCGTCCTAACTGGGTAATTAGTACTTGTGTACGTTGGCAACAAGAATCACCGACTCAAGAAACTAATTGGATTGTTAAGCATGGCCTAAGAACTATCAACAAACAAGATTCTCGGTTTCCAAAGCAACCGGTGATCGAAAGGTGATGCCCATCGCCCACCAGATTGAGATAAAAGTTATCAAAATTTAACCAAAAGTTAATGTAGATAGCAGCTCGGGGAGATAGAATGAAGTAAGTTAAGTTGATGATAAAATTATGGGATTCATATTTTCGCTGATCGTTAGCCTGATCGCATTCTCGATCGCCTTCGCGGATGTGGCGGGGGAAAAGCATCGGAAGCAAGTAAAGGCGATCGCCATGTTAATTGGCAGATGGCATTAGTGTCGATCCTCCAATTAGTCCATGTAATTCGGTCTAAATTTTTGATGGTGGTGCCGGCGGGCAACGTCGGAGTAGTAGAAGAGTTAGGGGAGGTGAAGGAGGAAGTCCTGAAACCAGGAATCCACTTCATGAACCCCGTTGCCGATGTGGTAGAATTTTCCACGAGCCTCAAGAATGTGCAGGAACATATTGAAGCTACATCTAAGGAAGGATTGGACATCAAGATCCATGTCAGTTGACAATACAAGCTAGATCCAGAGAAAGCGGGATAAGTGTATGAAAACATTGGCACGGATGAGAGAGAAATAGTCATTGCCAGATTTAGGTTGATCGTGCGCCAAATCACAGCCAGCTACGAATCAAAAGCAATTTATGGAGAAAAAAGGCAAGAAAAGGTAACGAGGAGCGAAACCTGGTTAGAGACATCCACGTTCGCCCCTGAAACATACTTGTGCAAGACCACACCCACTCCAGGGAAGCAGTTTGCCCCGACCGGGCAGTTCTAGGGTACTTTTACCTCAACCGGCACCCTAAGAGCTGCTAACCGGTGCCCCGGGGTTTAAAACCTCTCGGTCGGGGTTTAAAACCTCTCGGTTGGGGTTTAAAACCTCTCAGTTGGGGTTTAAAACCTCTCTGTCGGGGTTTAAAACCTCTCTGTCAGGTTTTAAAACCTCTCTGTCGGGGTTTAAAACCTCTCGGTTGGGGTTTAAAACCTCTCTGTCGGAGTTTTAGTGGTCTTGCGCTCGTTCGCAACGTTCACCGTTCCCTGTGAGCCGTTCGTCGTTCCCTGGGAGCGAGTTCCCCGTTTCCGGTTCCTCATTCTCCGTTAAGAGTTCCCCACTAATACAACGGTTTGCATGACCACACCCCGTCTCGCCTGCCAGCCTGTTATAGGATATCGTCGAGTTGGGGGGTGGCGCATAAAATCAGGTAAGAGACACAATAAGGAAGTTCGCAGGTTGGGATGTCGCGGGGTTGTGCATAAAATCAGGCAAGAGACAAAAAGGAAGTATAGACCAAGATTCAATAGGAAGCAGACAGATGTCCCAGACTAAAACACTAGTAAGAGAGAACAACAGCTTTGCCCTGGATCTCTATCAGCAACTGCGCAACGAGGAAGGAAACCTGTTTTTCTCTCCCTTCAGCATATCGACAGCGTTAGCGATAACTTACGCGGGAGCGAGGAACGAGACAGCAGCAGAAATGGCGCAGGTGTTGCACTTCTCCCAGGAAGGGGAGCAACTGCATAAAAACTTTGCCACGATACTGAGCGATGTGCAAACAGAATGTGGCGAGCAGGTGAGCATTGCCAACCGACTGTGGGCGCAAAAAGGAATTAATTTCCAGGAAGAATTCGTCAACATCACCAAGAACCAGTATCAAGCGCCAATTGGGTAGCACGGCAAACTCAAGAGAAGATTCAAAAACTGATTGCTGAGGGACTTCTGAACGTCGATACGCGGTTGGTGCTGACGAATGCGATCTATTACAAAGGGGACTGGGCATTACCGTTCCGTGAGAATAATACCAGGGAAACAGCCTTCGCAATCTCTCCCGATGAGAAGGTAGAAGTGCCAATGATGTACCATCCGATCGCCCATTTCTGTTCCTGATTCGGGAGAATGAATCTGGCAGTATACTATTCTTGGGTCGGGTAGTGAATCTCTTAACCGCGCCCCAACCCAACCGCGCCCCAACCCAACCGCGCCCCAACCCAACCGCGCCCCAACCCTAAAGGGTAGGGCTACACGAACAAAGCCCGCCTGCGCGGGCTTAATTGGTTGCATCGGAGATTTGATGTTATGATAGGTGAAACAGCTCATGTTGTCCGTCGTAGAGAGTTGACGATCGCATTTTAAGAACATGGCACGTTATACCCCCTATACCCTGCAAATGCAAATTACCCGTATGTTCCTGGAAGGGCAATCCTTCTTCGCAACAACGAAGGTATAAGATTGGTTGCGAGAACGCAATCAATATCCAGCAGATTACGAGATAATCTTTCATCAGCAACCAGCACCCCCAGGATCCCAAGAAGTGATGCAGATCGCAATAGAACTGCGGCGTCTAGATGGAGAACCTGTAGATGAATGGCTGCAACAAGAGGTCGATCGGCAAACCTAATGAAAATATACCAAATGAAATCTAGAGGCCAATCGAAAAATAAAGGCTGGATAATTGCATTTTGGCTGTACTTCCTGCTGCTAGTCTTCATCTCTGTTTCTGCTTACCTGAAAATCCTGCCGCCCGAACTAACCAATTATGACAAGCTGGGACATTTCATCTTGATAGGAATTGCAGGTTTCCTCAGCCATCAAGCCTTGGGAAGAAGGACGATCTCCACCCCAGTAGTAAAAATTCCCCTGGGTCCGCTGCTAGTCATGGTATTTTCTCTGATAGACGAGTATCTCCAGATGTTATCACCAGCGCGAAGTTTTAGCCTGACTGACTTAGGGGCAAATTGGATAGGCATCTGGGTTTTTTATTGGGTAGGAGAAAAGGTCAGGCAATATCTAAGGGATAATTGAGAATGGCGAATGTGGGGAATTGAGTAGTTGGCGAATTGATGATAAAAGGGATAGATATGTAGAAGTAGTTTTGGTGAAGGGCGATGGGAGAAGGAGACAACGGAAAGGAAAGTGGCGAACTATCGGATTATAGATCGGCACAGGACAGACTGAGGAGAGTAACAGAGGAACTGGAAAGTGTCAAGCAAGAAATATCTCAGTTGGAAATAAGGAAAACCAGGCTGACTGATGAGAAAGCTTCCCTAGAAGCGAGACTGTCCAGTTGGCACGGGCAGCCGGTTCTCAACTCAAAAGCAGCCCCTAGCGCACCGAAACCCGATCGAGGCAAACCCAAAGCTGCCTCGAAAATCAGTACGGGTTTGCTTCTGGCTTTGATGTCAGCAGTGGTGCTGTCGATATTTAACGTTTACCTGAAGATTATTTTCCAGAGTCCCCCGCAGTCGAGTAAGATATTGGGTATATTAGAACAGCCAGGACGGCTGGCACCGGGATTCGGAAATGCCCTGTTAATTTTGTTTCTGCGGATGATAGTGGTGATGGCAGTGATGCCAATCTTGGCCACAGTCCTTTATCGGCCCCTGTGGCAAGATATTAAGGGGTTTCTCCAGTCAAAAGACCGCGCCCAGATGCTGAAAGTATTGGGGAGTGGCTTCTTTCTGTTTCTGTCTCAAGTATGCATTTATATCGCTATTGGCAATATCCCGATCGGGGTAGCGCTGACGATCTTCTTGGTCGGGGTCGAGCTGGGAATCACTCCCCAACCCTCCAAGAGCGGAACCGGACTTGCGACTTTCACCGCTGGGGCTTGTCCTTAGGCATATCATCATCAATAATTAGGTCACCCCGTTTCCCCTTACCCTCTGTAATTTTACCCCTTATGGTCAATCCTATTGGACCGTTAATGATTTCAGCTCCGGAAGGTATGCGCTGCGCGCACGCTGCGCGATCGCGGAGGGTAGTTCAGCAAACCATTCTAGCCGCTCTTCTCTAACATTTCCCCATTCTGGCAATTTATCGGGGCTCTGAACTTTACCCGGCTGAGACTCTAGTCCATATTCATACTTTTGGATTTCTCCTAAGTTTTGCGACGTGTTAGGGCTACTTTCACCAAAGGCTTCTTACCATATCCGTCCTACGTCTGCATATCCCAGGCATTACCCCAGGCGTTGGCTTCTTAGAACATCCTTCCTCTTCGCGGCTTGCGCTTTACATCTAACTGGTCCAAATGGGGACAGCTCACGTGAGGTTACTTCGTTCCCTGGTATCATTTCTCGATGCTTGTAGGCCCCTGCTATACCCCGGGAGTTCTTTGGGTGCGATGCTGGCAATAGATGACTACCAACACTAACTACCATTTTCCCTTTTGGGCCAGCGTATAAGCCTTATTCCGCTGGTTCTATGTAACGAGGCTTTAACAGGTTCGCTTGTTCTAACCATGAGCATCTTTCCTAGCGGCGTCACTGGGTTAGGCTGCCAGCTATCCTACATTTAAGTCCTAGCGGAGCACCACGGCGATGTGACCCCGCAGCACTAAGGACCGGTAGTACCCTCGACCCCCCACACCTGGGGAGAGGGAATTTAACCCCCATGATAACCAGAGTTATCCGGCAAATGAAACCAGACCAGACTTCACCGTCGCCAGTTTACGCCTGAACGAATCGCACCATCTATCCCATAGTCACGGTGTTGGCAAGTTGGGGACTGTTTGGCGATCGGCCCACAATTATCCGCATAATAGCCATGTTCGCGATCGGCTGGGGCTGCACGATCGCCCTACCTAGCGGTGATGCGGAGGCCAAGTTATTAGTAGGGGTTGTAGCCGCAGTAGCAGCAGGGGTAACCTTTGCAGGCTACGTGCTGCTAGTAGGAATAGGCACTCGTAAGCTGCACCCAATGCCTTTTAATATTATGTCTTTCGCAGCGGTATTTGTATTTACAGCGCTCATTTTAATGCTGCCATTACCAGCAAATTTGAGCATAAAAGTAGAGCCGACAGCACTGACAGGGCTACTGATGAGTAGTGTAGTATTAGGAGTACTCACATTGGGTAGCTATATGTTAAACAACATTGCCATCCGCTTTGCCGGTTCGGCCCTAGCTTCGATTATCGGGACTAGCGGTCCGGCATTAACGGCATTGTTTAGCTGGATAGTGATCGGGGAAAGATTGCAACTGAGGCAGTGGGGTGGAGTGGGACTGGTAACCTTGGGTGTGGTGGGTCTGAGTCTGGAGAGGATGCTCAAGGCAAAAAGGCGATCTTAAGGTATCATGGAGGAGATGCGATCGCACTTTTCTGCGGGATGGAGGAGAGGGCGATCTCACGGAAAGCGCCGTAGGTTGGGTTTCGTGCTTCAACCCAACCCGACCAAGGTAAAATAGGCGGAGGTGATTATTCAAGGCAATCAAAGGTATAATGGAGGAAATGGCGATCGCGCGAAACGGTATCCAAGATTTCAAGGAAGATTAAACAATGCAACTAGAAGATTACTTCAACTTTCTGGCAGAAGATGATATTCGACTCAAAAATTCGCGGATAGGGATTGAAACCATCCTGCATGAGTATATCTATCGAGCCCGCACCCCAGAGGAAATCGCTCAAATTTATACATCACTTACCCTGGAACAAGTCTATGGGACGATTCTGTATTATCTGCACAACAAAGAAGCAGTTAGCAACTATATTGCAGACTGGCTAGAGTGGGGACACCAGCAACGTAAAGCTCAAGCGTTGAACCCGCACCCAGCAGCGGCCAGACTACAGAAACTCCGAGACGCACAAAAAGCAATGAAACAGGCAAATGACATTAAAATATCTGATGGATGAAAATGTTAATCCGCTTTATCCCAGTCAACTGCGGCGACGGGATCCTGAGTTAGTGGTGCGGGCAGTTGGAGAACCTAAAGTTCCTCCCAGAGGCACATTAGACCCAGAAATTCTGCTTTGGTGTGAAGAGTATGACTTTATCTTGGTGACGAATAACCGCAAATCTATGCCTGTACATTTGCGTAACCATATCGATCAAGGTCGTCACGTGCCAGGAATTTTTATTCTCAACCCTGATTTAAGCATAGGTAGAAACCTAGAGGAGTTGATTTTCATTGCGAAGGGTTCATTTGAAGGTGAATATCAAGACCAGATTGTTTACCTGCCACTGACCAAAAGTCGTGATGACGATGTCTAAATGCTATTACTACAATGGAAAACTAAGAATTGAAATGGCATCCCAAGGTTACGCTCGCTCCTACGATAACTTCTCGATCGGGTATGCGGTAGCTTTATTCAGTGGCATCCAAGCCATTCCCTTGGTGGGACTCACTAACTGCACTTTCCGGAAAGCTGGCGAGGGAGAAGCACAACCCGATCTTGCCTTCTATATCGGTGCAAATGCAGAAATCATTCCCCCCGATACAACTATTGCGATCTAGATGTTTATCCTCCCGATCTGGTTATCGAAATTGCCAAAACATCTTTGGCTGATGATATTGGCAGCAAGCGAATGCTCTACGAGCAACTAAATTTTAATGAATATTGGGTTGTCAATGTACAGCATGCTCAATTGATTGCCTTCGCGATCGCATCTGGTGACAGTCGCGCGATCGCCTGATCGCAAGTTTTGCCCCCATTACCCTTTAGCTTACTCGAAGAAGCGTTACGGCGGGGTCGGACAACGGGTCGCAGTCAGATCTATGCTTGGTTGATTACCCAAATTCAGCAACCAAGATGATTGAAGACCGAAGCAACCAAGACATTGATTACCCGGTTATAGACCTCCAGCAGTGAAAACCTCATCATAAATATCGGCCATTGTCAGGGTTAACCCCACTGACTGTAACTCTAAACTATCTTGACTGCCTAAAATGTCGAAAGACCAATTACCTGCCTCATTGGGTCGATAAACTTCTACCTGCATTTCCTCTTGAGAAACCAGCACATATTCTTGCAAACTGGGTAAACTTTGGTAATTCAGCCGTTTTTCTCGTCCGTCTAAATTTTGTGTGGAGGGTGATAGCACCTCAACAATTAAACAAGGACGGGTTTTGTAATATTTTTCTGTATCTTGGGGGTCGCAAGTCACCATCACATCAGGATAGTAAAAGAGAGAGGCAGTATTTTGAGGAATGGGTAAGTTAACTTTCATATCTGCAATGAAAGTTTTACACCCACTCCCGCGTAAGTGAGCGAGTAAACTGGCGTAGATATTACCAGCAATGCGGTTATGTTCTTCGCTACCGCCAGACATGGCGAAAATTTGACCGCCGAGATATTCATGGCGAATATGGCTAGTTTCTTCGCCTTGGAGATAGTCTGGTACAGAAATAAATGCTGTGGCTAATTCCATGATATGATTATTTCTCAATGGGGAATATATTGACATATTACAGATTATCGTGCGGAATGTGCGCTTGAGTGCTACCGCCGCCTCTTCGCCTCACTCAAGCATCCGCTTCGTCTTCCTCGGGTTTGAACTCTTCTATGCTTTCAATTTCTATAGGTGAGGATGCTACTAGCCGCAGGTTAATATTAACTATAATTTGATTTTTTTCAAGAACCACATTCGCTATCTTTATTAAGAATTTAGCTGATAAGCAATCACCTTCAGATTCAAGAGACGACTTACTTTTATATCCGGCGTCCTCAAGCCATTCAGCAACATTTCTCCAGTTCTCCATCTTGCGATCGCATTTGCCCAGAAGAATCTTAACATACTGATACAAGGTGTTACAGAGGTCAACTTCAACACCTTGGGGCTTTTATGGAGCTTTTCAGCGATTTCACCAGGACTGTGACCGAAAAGCAAGCCGCGCAGATGTAGTTTTTCCATCGGTGTCAGATGTTTCCCCTTAGCGGAGGCGAGGTCTTTGTAGAGGGTGTCCAAGTCCCAGTGATGTGCAGCCTCGGGGAACTGCTCCTTAGTAGTAGATGCCATAGCCGGTAGTTCTTAAAGTTTTAGTTTTACCATAGCATAAATTATAACGTTTATTAAGGGTCAGCTAGTTTGAGCTTTGCTGACAATGGGACGTAAGGGCGATTTTAGCCGGACTGGGACTGGAAAGCAAGCAGGGAGTTGCTTTTTCACCGGCGTCAGATGTCTACCCGTCCCAGTGATGTAAAGGAGAACTGCTCCTTTGTGTGGATGCTATAGCCAGCAGTCGCTTTAATTACCTAGTGTAATACTAGCCCAAGTTCTAATTTTGATTAAAACACAGCTAATTTTAACTTAGCTTAAGATAGTGTGAGCGATCAACCGCCCAAAACTGACTCCCACAACAATGGAGGCACAAATATTGAAATCACGTTTTCAATATCTGTACCTGTGTAGTTAACGGAAAAGTATTAGCTCCCCGAGTGCATGTCGCGCGTCTAGGGGTGTGGTCAAAACCCGTTGGGACTCAGCCGAACCCTAAAGGGCCCGGCTACACGGACAAAGCCCGCCTGCGCGGGCTGGATTACATGCATCACCAGATATACCCGACTATCAACTACAAGTGATCGCACCCCACGTCTACAGATTAAACCTAAAGGCAGATCATGGCATACCAATATCAACAGCAGATTATTGAATCGGTTTTTCGGAACGCAGTATTAGACAACAGTGAAGCAGAAAGCTTTGTGCGCAATTCAGCCCAAGTTTTCCGTGAAAGCGGTTTACTATTATCTGAGACGTCGGATGAACAATTTAATAGCTATTTGAAGGAGATTGCAGGTGAAGAATTACAAAAGATTGAAAAAGCTCGTGCTGGACAAACAATAGATCCAAATTTTGTGATAACAGATCCTGCCGTAGCAGGTCTTGCTAAAGCAGGATCTGCTACAGAATCGTTGTTTTTCATTAGTCCTTGCACTATTTGCGAAATTGGAGCATTTGCTATCTCTACGTCTATTGTGGCGATTGGCGCAGCGGGTCTCGCTGTTCTAACTGTGAAGTCCGGAGTTGTTATTGCGCTGGCTGCTTTTGCCAGCGTCTCTGCTAAAGCTGCGTTAGCATTCATTGTAACTCTTGGAACGGCTGTGAACGCGGGGGTTTCCGCTGTGTCAAAAGAAATATGTGAATGGATTGACGCTTGCTAGTGCCAACTGGCAGAAGTAAAGATCCAGTACCCCACTTTTGCACTACTTATTGTAATATAATAAGTAGTGCAAGCTGACTGGACCATTTGACCATTGCAAACGAATTAATATCTGAATATCTGTTTTTATGTCTAAGCTGTGGTGGCTTGTGTAATCATTGAGCAAGACAATTAGTATTATATCGGATCGGCAGTAAGAACTAGCGAATCTCGGCATTGATGTGATACAGCAAAATGCAGACATCGTAAGGGTTTGGCGGTATTTTCCGATCCAAATCACGGGCGGCGTGAGAACTGCTATATTGATAGTAGACCGCTCACACCTCCGCAGCGATTGAGCCATGCCAACCCCGTTCGCCAACGCCTTATGTTGCTGTCTCAACTGGAGCGAGACTGTCTGGAATCGCGAGCGTCGTTGTACTAGCAAACCGTATCGCGGGCGTACAACGTGCTCAATTAATACTCAACCGCGGATCAAGGTCAAAGTAATACAGCAATAGCTGAACAACTACATTTGGGACGTCTTCCTGTACGGGAGTGGCGCAATCGTTGGAATCAGGCCAGTCAGGAATGGTCCTGCGATCGGGAGGTAGAAGCCGATCCAATTCTTCTCGTTCGGCCTGACGGCGGGTTTTCTCTTCCGGAGACAGTCGGCGCCAGGGAAAAATCATTCCCCGACGAGCCCTGGGATTAGATACTAACTGCGTCATGTTGTCTCCTACCAGTTCATCTGAATAGATTTAGTTTATTATATAGCTAGCCTAAAACATTATCAACAGATGCTCGGTTCAGATCTCAAATGTAACAACCGCCATGCCTCGGCCTGACCCGATCGCCGACCGACATGCCGCCGTGTCCGGACATGGGGCGATCGCCCTTCACAAAAGTTTACATGGGAGCAAATGCCAGATAGCTCTTTCGTTGGCTATAATCGGGATCGAGTCTCGCTATTGAACAGCGATGGGAGGCAGAGCCTCGTTTCCTCGTTCCCTGCCAGAGTCAGGGAACGAGGAAACGAGGAAAAGGAGAGAGGATAATAATTTAATTTAATGGTAAAATAGCAGGGCAAAGGTTAAAGAGGGCAAGCAGATGACAGTCAGACAACCCCGATACAGCAAAGAAGAATTTGCTCGACGTGGCGATCGCATCTACGAAACACAGGTGCGATCGCAAGTAGAAGCAGGAAATCACGGCAAAATAGTCGCGATCGACATAGAGACGGGAGCGTTTGAACTTGCCGAAAATACTATAACAGCAACAGAGCGACTTTACGAGCGATATCCCGATGCTCAACCTTGGGTGATTAGGATTGGACATCGCGCTGTTTATCGTTTTGGATCCCGGAGTCTGAAGAAAGTCCCATGATGCTTGGTATCGTCAATAAAAATTATGAAGCTATCATTCGGATTGCTGTAGGTCATGGCAAGGGTCCTAAGCAAATGGTTGACGCAGTGATTGACACGGGGTTCACAGGTTTTCTGTCTCTCCCGCCGTCTATCATCACATCTCTTAACTTACCTTGGAGTTTTCGTGACTACGGCATTTTGGGTGATGGCAGTGAAGTCATCTTTGATATGTACACTGCAACTGTAATTTGGGATGGACAGAATAAACTTGTTGATGTGGCAGCATCAGAAGCAGATCCACTGGTAGGAATGAGTTTGCTTTATGGATTTAAGATTCAGATTGAAGCAGTTGAGGGTGGAACTGTTACAATTGAATCATTAAACAAGTAGATCGGGTTAATCGGAACCCAAATTGGCAGATGTTTGGCAGGAAATCGAACGCAAGTGGAAGCTTGATGGGCATGGCGATCGCCTTGACGGTAGAAGAGATAATATCGATAGCACAGAGAATGTAGGGGCACGGCATCAACAGATTCTCGGTTCAGATGTAAAATGTAACAACCGCCGTGCCCCGGCCAGCGCGACCCGATCGCAGACCGACATGCCGCCGTCGCCGGACATGGGGCGATCGCCTTCTGTGCGATCGCCCTTCACAGAAGTTTCACCTTATGTGTACTGAGTTGAGTTTATTCTAACAACCAACCAAATAATTCTCCCACAGTCAGCCGCAGTTCGCCAGCAAAAGATGGTACCGTCTGCTGCTGCGCCGATCGATCGAAAATTTCCGTCTGCTGCTGCGGACGATAAACTAATAAAGTTTGCTCATCAGGATCTATTAGCCATCCCATTTCCGTTTCAAAATTCAGGCCGTGCAGAATTTTTTGGGTAACTTTCGTAGCGCTTTGGTCTGGAGACAGTATTTCAATAATCCAATCAGGCGCATCTGCAAATACATTGGCTACACCGCCGTTTTCCTTGCGGGGAATTCTATCCCATGTAAAAACTGCTACATCAGGGACGATCGCCCGACCACCAAAGATGCATCGCAGTTCTGGAAAAGCCCGTGCCACTTTTTGGGGCTTAACAACTGCATTAATAGCAATAATCAGTTCACCCTGAATGACACTATGTTCGCCTTGTGGCATTGGCTTCTGTATAATTTGACCATCAATATACTCGCTAGCAGGTTCAGTTTCTGCTAGCTCCAGAAACTCAGACAAAGTTAAAGGTTTAGAAATAGTTTGTACCATTTCGGGCGTCTCCCAAACAGTCAGACAGGTATCAATACTTCAAGGTTTTGGATATAGGTTGTCATTGCGAGAGGGGGGGTACGTAGCGATTAACTTATGCTCAATTGAGTTAACCCCCCCGAAGCAATCCCCCCGCCCCGTATAAGATGAAGAGAACTTAGGCGTCGTCGGTGAGATTGCTAGCCCTCCTGGCGTCGAGCCGCTGCGCTAACGAGGGGGATTGCTAGCTGCTGCGCTAACGGGGGGGATTGCTTCGAGGGTCAACACTGCCATTAGTTTGCCAGCCCCCTCGCTCCGGACAGGTTGTTAACCGAGAAGTATTGAGACAGGTATACCCTCGTTCGCTGCCAACTTTTCAGTTGACAAAGGTTGATAGTAAAAGCATTAATTTATTTTCTCTAGTATCGCATAATTCCACTTCCAAAACGATTCGTATTCTTCAACAATAGTTCCGACTCGCAACATATCTGTTTGCACCCTCACAGGTTGGGTTTCCTCACGTCAACCCAACCTACGACTTCAAATGAGAGCGATCGCCACTAACCCTCGATTTTACACTTTTTTCCTTTAGGATGTTCCGAACAGAATAGCGAGAGATAAATTCTTCAAACAGGTCAAAAAAATTATCTAGTGCTTTCCTCTCATCCTCGGAATAAAAAAGAATAATGTTAGCCCAAGATTGGCTAGTCTGCACCTTAAATCTTTGGCTGATCCACTCAGGAAACTCTATAAAATCCCGTTCTTGTTCCGTTTCCTGTTCTCCTAACTCATATTTCGCAACACTGTAACCCGACAAAAAAGCCTGAAGGCAAATAATTGAATGTCGTCCCAAGTACATTGAAGGAGCTTTCTTTATTTTCTTGATTATCCCATATAAATCGTGCATTTTACCCCTCAATTGTTCCCTTAACTTGTGATTTTGCTACTTAAAATTCCTCTTCTCTAATCTGAAAACTTCCCCTCCCCAGTTCTCTGGTAGGAGATGTTAAATTTTGTAACCATTCCTCTCTCCTAACGCCACTACTATCTATATTATCAAAAATAATTTCTTCACCATCAATTGTAATTGATATTCCTTCATGGTAGCCATTAGTAGCAATTTGCTGCTCTCCCTTGAGATCGTAAATCACCGACCAAGGTAGATCCCGTCTTTCTAAATCAAGCTTGACTTGCTTCCCCTTTACTTTTATGCTTGTCAAGAATTCTTTGATTGCTTGACTGCATTCAACACATTGAAAAACTCCATATCTACTGGCAATTGCAGCAATCTCCTGTCTAATTTCATCTAAATCAGTCCGCTCTAAACTCAAATAAACACTTCCTCTCGATTCACAACCTTACCTGCTTTTTGCGGTTGTCTAGCTCCGTCTATTAACTTTAACATAACTTCTTCTAATTTTTCCTTCTTTAACAAATCTTTACACATCATATTCTTCCTTGGCGATCGCCCCATCTTCCTGGTCGGCGGTACATTCGGAGGCGATCGCCCCAGACGACTGGTGAGCTGTGCCTACGAACGGCAGACAAGCACTAAAGTGCTTACTACGAACGGCCCCAGACGACTGGTGAGCTGTGCCTACGAACGGCAGACAAGCACTAAAGTGCTTACTACGAACGGGGCGATCGCCGGCAGAGACGCCTTGCCTCGTCTAGTGTCGCTGGTGTCGCCCCTGGGATTAGAGAACGGAGAGGGAGGGATTCGAACCCTCGTTAGCGTTAACTAAACAGCATTTCCAGTGCTGCGCCTTCAACCACTCGGCCACCTCTCCAGAGAGGGTCTGATTATTTTCAGCCACTAAAATATTACTGTAGCACCAAGTCTCGCATTTTGGCAACAAATTTAAAATAAATTTGCCGCACCAAAAAGAGACCATCCCCATAAAACCTCTAAAGCCCGCGCAGACTGGTTTTGAGCGCGATCGCCTCGGAAGATCCCCCTAAATCCCCCTTTCTAAGGGAGACTTAATTTATTCCCCCCTTAGAAAGGGCGGTTAGGGGGGATCCGTGGGGCGGCTAAGCCGGATAAATCCGCAGACGCCGGTTAGGCTCTTCACCAAAACTATTAGACTTGAGCCGATAATGTTCCACTAGCTCGTGCTGCATTTTGCGCACCTTCCCAGAGCGGGGTAGCAGTTCCACTGGTTGTCCCTTGGGAATCACGATTTGCTCCACGGCCAGTCGAGCTTCTTCGAGGGCTTCAATCTCGTCATCCGTACCGCTAGCAGAAAACAGATTCAGATCCACTGGTTCCGACTCACTCAGGTCGTCCATATCCAGCAAGCGCTTGAGGGCGCGCACGATCTGCGGCACAGTATTGGACTTGAGACTGTGCAGCGGCACCTGACGGGACTTGACCATTTGCTTTAACTTGCTGTGGTTCTTGACATGCGATCGCAGGGCCAAAACTACATCGGCACTATCAATATCCTTGATCAAGACTACTGGTAATTTCAGGGTGCGGATCACCTGTTCTAGCTGGTGACGGCTAATGCCATAGGGATAAACATGCAGGGGCCAATCTTCCCCATTCGGACCGTAAGCGCTCAAATCCGATGTCTGGTCTGGTAAAGTGTGAGCAAAGAAATCATCTTGCCCGATCGCAGATGCATCCAGCATCTGCTCGAACATCTGCTCGGAAGACAACAATGGCTCATGGGGCACCGGTTTCATCTGCCCAGATGCCCGCCAACCATTTGCTTTTGGGAACGGAACGCTCTGGGAGTTGCTTGCAATACTTTTCGTTGGGGCAGTTGATAGCTCGTGAGTAATCACAACTTTACCCGTTTCACTCACAGTTCTCACCTGGGCATTTGGTTTAATGCCTCGCAGCAAACTATCAACCGTTTCTGCCACCCGTTCGTGTACCACCCAACGCTGCCGTTCCAGCATTTCCACAGCAATTTCAAAGGTCGGTGGTGCCTTACGCTCCAAGACAGTTTTCTGAGAACGCCTCCGTTTCGCCTCCTCATCTCCGAGAGTTACCGCCTGGATACCACCCACCAAGTCAGAAAGGGTGGGGTTTTTAATCAGGTTTTCGATCTGATTTCCGTGAGCAGTTCCCACCAGCATCACTCCCCGTTCCGCGATCGTCCGAGCTGCCAGAGCTTCCAATTCCGTACCAATTTCATCAATCACGATCACTTCGGGCATGTGGTTTTCCACCGCTTCAATCATCACCTGATGCTGGAGTTCCGGGCGGGCGACCTGCATCCTGCGGGCGCGACCAATAGCAGGATGAGGAATATCGCCATCCCCAGCAATTTCATTAGAGGTGTCGATAATCACCACCCGCTTATCCAATTCATCCGCCAAGACCCGGGCAATTTCTCGCAGGGCAGTTGTTTTACCCACCCCAGGACGCCCTAGCATCAGAATAGATTGACCTGTTTCTACCAGGTCGCGGATCATGCCAATGGTCCCGAAGACTGCTCGACCAACTCTTAAAGTCAGACCAATAATCTCGCCATTGCGATTGCGCATAGCGCTGATCCGGTGTAGAGTTTGTTCGATCCCAGCGCGGTTATCACCGCTAAAGCTTCCCACTCGCTGGATGCAATAATTCAAATCTTCACTGCTGACCAGATGAGAGGAAATGTACTCCGCAGAGGCGGGGAATCGGGCCTCTGGGAGTCGGCCCATATCCAAAACCACCTCAATCAAACTATCCCGCGATTCGTGTTTCTCCAGCTGATGCCGGATTGACTCTGGCAGGATTTCTAGCAACTTATTCAGATCGTCCGTAATCTGCATGCGATCGACAGTAATGTCTGCAACCTCTGGCGATTCAAGTGAGAGCTGGTGCTCGGTCCGCGGACGGCCCGAAAAATCGGAACTGTTGATAATTTTCAGATTCACCATATTGACGTTAGCTCAAGACTTTGTGGGACAGCAAAGGGTAGGCAGAAGTAGATGCACAGAGTCTAACCCCGTGCTATAAATGGGAGGTTTCAAGGACTTTCATAGGCGATTTCAGTTGAACAACGTCTAACCCCATGCTATAAATGGGAGGTTTCAAGGACTTTCATAGGCGATTTCAGTTGAACAACTAATGAATGAGCAACGGCAACTGCTTGCCAGAGAAGTTCTGGCAATGATTCCAAGCGTGGGGGCTCATAATTCTGTTCCAGCTTTGTTTCTAGCTGGTCTATAATTGGCGATAGCAAGACCCGGGCATAGCTTCCGTAGCCAACTCCAGCAACTTGAGATAGGAGTCCAGCTGACCTAAGTTTGCTAACCGTGTAGTGGTTAGTCCCTCCAGCTAACTGGACATAGCCCGGTAATCCTGCTGCTATGACTTTTTGAGCTAATTTAATTGTGGCGTGAGTCGTTCCCGCGCCGATATCGCCACTCATAGGACGCCCGTCTGTTTGCCAGATTAGCTGACAGGGCAGGAGCTGGATTATTTGATATAATGACCGCAAATAATCGATGAGATCAGCACCATCTGGGCAGCTAATTGCTACTAGCTGCAACTTGTCCGCCCAAGGTGCTATTGCTTGCCACAGGCGGCGAAAATCTGCTAGATGTCCTACCTGAGTGTGAATTTCGATCGCATCTATGCCTGTTTCTAGTAATAGAGGCGCGATCGCCTGGGGGGTATATATATAAGAACGAGTAAATATTAGCTGACTGGGACATACGGGCAGACAGCGACCGCATCCATAGCAGCGTCGGTCTATAACTCCTGAAAAGCTATCTTTTTTAAAGGCGATCGCCTCTGTTGGACAAACCCCTTCGCAGGGACGGGGGCAGTCCGGAGGACAGACAGCGGGGTTAAATTCTGCCTTGCGGAAATGAGGGTCTTCTCCATCATTGAGACTCACCATCAACAGGGGCGGACTGGCACAACTGGCAAAGCCTCGCTGTTGAGCCGCCTGACTGAGAGACTGGGCCACCTGAAGAGCATCTTGAGCTGCGGCCACCACAGCGGGGTCAGCCGCCACATCAATACAGTCAGCACCGGCAAGGGTATAAGCTAACACGAGACTTCTCACAGCCGTCCTGTCTTGGAAGCTGGCTCCACAAATCAGCTTGAACCAGTGTCCCTGCCTGAGGGAGTGTAAGGGATGGTACAGATAAGTCACCCTTATATCGTAATACATTACTACTCAAATGAGTAGGTCTAGAACTATTTTACTTTAGGAAGTCATCTGTGGCATGAATTCTTATAGGAAAATACTTTCAGCACTTTTAGCCCTGGGATCCCCCGTGACAGCTATACATATACTACATCAGCAGGGGATCGGCTAACATTCTTTACGTAGAACAGTATATCCGCCTGTACTACGTAAAGATTAAGCTGCAAGCAAGCTATCTTTCAGGGGTTGCCAGCGAAAGAAGCGATCGCCTCCCATCTCCACCACTACCTTGAGTTTTGGTTCGGTAGCGGGCAAAATCGTCAAATACTCAATCTCACCGGAGGAAAGTATCTGCCCTTCCAGGATCCACAGCACCAGTCCTTTCGAGTCGGGAGGCAGTTGCTCCAGTTGGGTATTCACCACCGGCGGTAGGTAATACACGTAACCGACTGCGGCTTCATTTCCGATCGTCTTTTTACCCAGGTGAGCGGGGCGAACCCCGTGAACCCCAGTCAAATACATGGGCAAATCTCCCAGTCCCCGGGCGGTGATCGAGAGCCCCACATAGCCTGCGGCCCTGATGCGCCGCAAGTAGCGTCCTTCATGTCCGCCCTCTAGAGGTGCATACACCGCCAGAGCACCGTTTTTCTCCAAGTCCCGTATCAGTTTCTTGCCATTCGCGATCAGTGCCATAATTTGCTTGTTGGGTAATGGTTAATTGTTAATGGTAGGGTGGGCACCGCCGGCACCGCCCACCGCTGGAGGTCTTTAACTACGAACTATTATCCACGAACAAACGATAATCTGGGTAGACCTGACTCTACAGCGTCGCCATAAATTGGGCCGTCGGGGATCAATGGGGGCTATTTTTTCTATTCCTGCGCCTCTGCGAGCACTTCCTGGACTTCCTGGTAAAGCTTTGAACTGATGCGTGCTTCTTGTGATAAAATTGCTGATTGCTCCATTTTCCATTCGCCATAGCGCTGCGCGCACTGCGTATACGCAATTAGCACTTTTTCATTCGCAAATACAACTGCAAAAGTGAGATGCTCCCAATATCTGGCTCTTTAGGCCAGCACTTCTACTGTGTTGCTGGGAGTTCCTTCTCCTGCCTGATTGCAGGGGACGATCCGATAGGCTAATGCCTCTCCTGACTGGCGATGGGATAAGACAACTTCTTGGTTCCGAAGGGGGGGCTGGGCAGTATTATTGAGCGCTGTTTCCACGGTTTGCCACACTCCCAAGGTGCGATTTAATTCTTGCACCTTATAGAAAACAACTCTCCCCCCTTTACGGGATCGCTGCCAAGTTAATTTAATTGTACCAGGCGCCGTGCGAATGGCTTGAAATTGCTCAATTGGTCCGGGAAGTTCTATCCTCCTTGGTGCGGAACGTCCCGCCCAACCTATGAGTTTCAGTTTATCGTCCTCTCGTTGGGTCACGGCTTCAGCATAGTAGATGTTAGACTTGAGCAGACCAATCAATTTTTTTAACACTTCGTTTTTTGTCGTCACCGCTTGTTCTGCGGCTGATTTGGTGGCCACCACCTGATGCTGTGCTGATTTTAATTCGTTCAGGGTGTTTTGGAGTTGATCGACGGGAATGACAGGGGCAGGATATACTTCGGTATTTGCGGTAAAACCTAAGATCGCGTTTTCTGCCAAGGTGACTATTTCTATTTCAGACTTGGGGAAGGTTGCCATTTTCGCTCACTTCAATTTATATTTGTCTCGTTACTCTTAGTCTAGACCGATAATACACCGATTTCTGGAAACCGGTGTAGACAAAATCACAAGTGTCACATTATCTTAGACATTACACTGGACTATCCCTTGCTGTCAATTTGGCTTAGTGAAATATATGCTTTGCCCCAGAGCAAATATGCTTTGCCCCAGAGCAAATATGCTTTGCCCCAGAGCAAATATGCTTTGCCCCAGAGGAAATATGCTTTTTTCCATATTTGACTCGTTCCCGGGCGACCCCTGGGAACGCAGAACAGAGGCTTCGCCTCTTGTCACAAGGAAAGGAGCCCTATCGGTAAAGCAGATGCCACCCACGGCGAAGCTAAGAGCACCCATTGGCAGCCAGAGACTGCGTTCCGAGAGTACGAGAGTCGCACCTTAGCACGACCGGTAGTAACGGGCTTTCTGGGGAGGGAACTTGGAATACCCCCTACCTCTAATTATCCCATAGTCGCTACCGGTGGTTTCTGGTGACGGAGGATGCTAGGTGGAAGGCAGCACGCCTGCGGTTTGCTTAACTTAAAAAAGATTTCTTTACAAAAGTTTACGCGATCGGGAGAGATTCTGGGGTTTTTTCCGCTAATATGAGTAGACAATAGTCCGGACAGTTCTGGTAACGTAGCTGTAAGGCTTACAGGGTAAGTCTTTGCTCGATAGAGCAATTTTTGGCAAGTTAGCCCTGGGGCTGACATTGAAAAAATAGCGCTGCGCGCCGCTGCGCGATAAGACAAGTAGGCTGCAACCCTTGCATTGTCGTCGTTCTGAAGTCAAAAAACTGTCCGGAGTATTGAGTAGAGTTATATCTGTATTAAAAAAGGAAGTCTCAAAAATGGAAAAACATCTGAATGCCGGTGATTATGCGGCCCTGAAGGCTCTCTATGAAAGTACTGGGAGGGCGAATTGGTACAATCACAGTGGCTGGGCTGACTGGGATTTCGGCAGCGAAACTCCTCCGCCTGCTTATTTGGTTCGCAGTTGGCATGGGGTGGAAGTAATAGGGAACAGGGTGACTTATTTCGATCTGGACTGGAACCACCTGACTGGGTCGATCCCCTCAGAGTTGGGCAATATGGAATATTTGGAAAACCTCCATCTGGCCAACAACAAACTGACTGGGTCGATCCCCCTAGAGTTGGGCAGTGCGATTCGTTCTAGTCTAACGTGGGCAACTACGGAACGCTAGGCCAGGTCCAAACTGGTAACTCTGGTATTCATGGGGGTTAGATTCCCTCTTTCCAAGTGTGGGAGTAACACCGGTCCTTAGTGCTGCTGAGTCACATTACGGTGGTGCGGAGCAAGGACTTAAATGTAGGATAGCTAGCAGCCTAAGCTAGTGACGCCGCTAGGAAAGATGCTAATGGCTAGAACAAGCGAACCTGTGTACGCCTCGTTATCTAGAACCAGCGAAATAAGGCTTAAAGCGCTGGCCCAAAAGGGAAATGGTAGTTTGTGCTGATTCTTGCACTTGGCCAGTATCGCACTCTAAGAACTCCCGGGGTATAGCAGGGGCCTAAAAGCATCGTGAAATGATACTAGGGAACGAAGTAACTTTTCGTGTGCTGTCTAGATTGGACAAGTTAGATGTAAAGCGCAAGCCGCGAGGGGAGAGATAGCCCGAGAAGCTAATGCCTAGGGTAACGCCTATGGATATGATGGGGTGTTCCTCATCGAGCTGACGCGGGTTGGTTAAAGTAGGAAATCTTGGGTAAGAGTATCTCTAAGACGCCGGAGGCCTCTCGAAGGTTGGATGACTGGTAAAACAGACTTGGAAATGGTAATACTAAAGGTTATCTGGCAGCGCCGCTTACCAACCAGGAAAGGAGTGAAATCGCATGAGATGAGGGACAAGTGGAGCAATCCGTAGTAATCCTAGTAGTGACAATGCCCTACTTGCCAGTAGCCGGATGCGGTGAAAGTCGCACGTCCGGTTCCGAATGGGAGGGTTAGGGGGTGACCCCTAGCTCGACCCCGACTATTTGTCCAATTTGGTAGTCCTCCATCTGGACAACAACAAATTGACAGGGTCGATACCCTCAGAGTTGGGCAATTTGTCCAATTTGGTAGTCCTCCATCTGGACGGGAACCACCTGACTGGGTCGATCCCCTCAGAGTTGAGCAATATGGAATATTTGGAAAACCTCCATCTGGCCAACAACAAACTGACTGGGTCGATCCCCCTAGAGTTGGGCAGTGCGATTCGTTCTAGTCTAACGTGGGCAACTACGGAACGCTAGGCCAAATCCAAACTGGTAACTCTGGTATTCATGGGGGTTAGATTCCCTCTCTCCAAGTGTGGGAGTAACACCGGTCCTTAGTGCTGCTGAGTCACATCACGGTGGTGCGGAGCAAGGACTTAAATGTAGGATAGCTAGCAGCCTAAGCTAGTGACGCCGCTAGGAAAGATGCTAATGGCTAGAACAAGCGAACCTGTGTACGCCTCGTTATCTAGAACCAGCGAAATAAGGCTTAAAGCGCTGGCCCAAAAGGGAAATGGTAGTTTGTGCTGGTTCTTGCACTTGGCCAGTATCGCACTCTAAGAACTCCCGGGGTATAGCAGGGGCCTAAAAGCATCGTGAAATGATACTAGGGAACGAAGTAACTTCTCGTGTGCTGTCTAGATTGGACAAGTTAGATGTAAAGCGCAAGCCGCGAGGGGAGAGATAGCCCGAGAAGCTAATGCCTAGGGTAACGCCTATGGATATGATGGGGTGTTCCTCATCCAGCTGACGCGGGTTGGTTAAAGTAGGAAATCTTGGGTAAGAGTATCTCTAAGACGCCGGAGGCCTCTCGAAGGTTGGATGACTGGTAAAACAGACTTGGAAATGGTAATACTAAAGGTTATCTGGCAGCGCCGCTTACCAACCAGGAAAGGAGTGAAATCGCATGAGATGAGGGACAAGTGGAGCAATCCGTAGTAATCCTAGTAGTGACAATGCCCTACTTGCCAGTAGCCGGATGCGGTGAAAGTCGCACGTCCGGTTCCGAATGGGAGGGTTAGGGGGTGACCCCTAGCTCGACCCCGACTATTTGTCCAATTTGGTAGTCCTCCATCTGGACAACAACAAATTGACAGGGTCGATACCCTCAGAGTTGGGCAATTTGTCCAGTTTGCGATCCCTCTATCTGGACAACAACCAACTGACAGGGTCGATCCCCTCAGAGTTTGGCAATATGGACAATTTGGGACGCCTCCGTCTAAACAACAACCAATTGACAGGGGAGTGGAGTGACAAGCAGTGGAATGAAAACCGGACTTTAGTGGTATTGGAGGCCCAGGATCACTCTGACAGGATCTTCTTAAACATTGAGATTGAAGAAGGAGACGAGTTTGATCGAGAAAGGGTAAGGGAGGTGGCGGTCGTCGATGAACGCAGTCACGCGAGGATGTACTTCAATGATGTCTCTATTTTGGCGGTAAACTTGGACATCACTCAAGTAAACTTGGACATCATTGAAGACCAACCCCCCAGAGAACCCGGACAACAGGTAGACTTTAAAGACATTGGGTTTCAAACAGACTTAGGATACACGTTGAGTTACGCGGCATGGGGGATAACTGGTTTGACTTCAGTGGAGAAGAAATCTTCTTGGGGAGTAATTTCGATCCCAAAGTGGATTCCGCACTGATTGTTATCAGGGATTTTATCGAGAACGATTCAGGACTGGCGGTTCCTAGTGATTTTACCGTGATCCAATTCTAGCCCCAACCCAATGGGGATAACCGCTTCAAAACCACTACCGGTCCTGGGCCTAAACCCAGAACCGGTAGTCTGGCGGTGCGGTACTTCCCAGAGTCGGATTTTCGGGGTGCATCTATGGGACGTCAAGGACAAGATCGAGTCAATTTTGCAGGAGTTGGGGTCAACCATTGTATCTTATCCTTGACAGAAAGTTCTTCTTCTGGAGGACTTGAGGGGTGACAACAGGTGCTTTCTGCCATTTTTGCACCAGTGTATCAGCCTGATTTCACCGGTTGGCGATGCGACAGGTCTGGTACAGGCTTTCGCTCCGGCGGACACAGCTCGCAAACCTCGCAAACAAACTGTGAGGAGCATCTATTTGTCTCTTCACCCTACAACTTATTCTCACAGACAGACCAATTATGTCACGACTTAGAAATATTCAAATCTACTTGAAGACTATCGCTCACGCACATATCAGTGGAGAAAAGGGCATTGGGTCAGACTTCAGGATTGTTACGAAGCTCGGTACTGCAGCAGCCCAAATCCTAGAAATCATGGTTCCAAAGGATACTACCAAGACTGATATTGATTTTGAGGTCTACAACGCTACCCACAGTAGGAAATCTGCAACAAACCCATTCCTATCCTTACCTCTACAAGTATCAGTTACAGAGCGCGACGAAACACCTGATATAGCCTTGGGTTCTGCGTCCTGGCAGATTAATTTAGATCGGTTCTCTACTGCAGATACACCCAATGTGTCTCAGCAAACCCAGATTGACATTCAAGTCTCCGAGCAAGTGCCAGTAAGTCTTTCCCAGCAAAAGAGCGAAAATCTAGGTTTCTTGCCAACACCCACTGCCAAAATTTCAATCACCTACGAGGCTTTCGTTACCCTCTACGAGGATCCTTGTTTCAAGACTATCTTCGACGCCGAAACTACCAAAAAATCTATTAGTACGCCTAACAGCGAAGAAACTGTTAGTAACAGCGAAGAAACTGTTAGTAACAGCGAAGAAACTGTTAATAACAGCGAAGAAACTGTTAGAGAAGCGATTTCACTGATTCTTGCAATTGCTAAAGAACGGAATGTAACTGGCGACCAACTCGCTTACATATTAGCCACTGCGATTGATGAATCTAGATTGGGGAATGATATGGTTGAGGGAGAGAAGGAAGGTCAAGACTATGAGAATAGTCAATTTCTGGGTAATATCAATCCCGGGGATGGTGTTAAATACAGAGGCCGAGGCTATTCTCAATTAACCGGAAGAATAGATTATAGTTACTGGACTCAACGTCTTCAAACCGAAGGTTACCTGAGCCAAGAGCAGAGCTTGGTTGAAACGCCAGAGCTTGCTACCGATCCGGAAATTGCCGCACGAATTCTAGTTGTGGGTCTCCAAGAAAACACTTTCTCTCGGTTGACACCTGTTTCGGGTTATCCGGATACCCGTTTGGCCGATTATGTAAAGGAGCGCATGTCTCAGGAGATTTCTGAGGAAGAGGCGAGGCAAGAGGCCCGAGGTGTAGCGACAGATATTCTTGCTAGCGGGAGGACCTTTGCCGATTTTATGCCTGATTTTCCCCAACCAGAGGAAAAAGAAGAAGTTGGCCTTAGTGAAGCACAGCAGGACCAGCTTCGCCAAGGTTTTGTCAATGCCAGGGATATAGTCAATTCAGGAGACTCAGATAAAAATAGAGCTAAGATTGCTGGTTATGCTCTCAAATATTCAAAAGCAATCAGAAAGTCGGGATGTATCGGGAAATAAGTCAAGGGCGGGATTTTCTATGGTCGAGTTGGCCAACTTGACTAGAGTCTCCAGTTTGCCTACCTTGATTCCCAGAGCGTAACGATATCCATCTTGATCCCACATAAGATAAGCTCTGGAACATCTAGCCTGGTACGTATAGTCGGCAAAGTAGCCCGTGATATTTTGTGCCAAGGGGATGACTTCTCCTTCTAAAGGATCCTTAGACTCCGAGGCTAACTTCACTATCAAAACCCCCGGGGTGCAGACTGATTCCCCTGAACAATGTGGAGTGTACATCATGGATATTCCATATCCTGTTGGTTCTACAAACCAGATCCTGGAGTAAAGCGGCGATTTTCCTGTATGTTCGATGACTCGTATGGGTAAGCGCAAGGGCGCAGAGATTTGTGCTTGAAGATCTTTAATTAAGGGTGCAAATATTAGATCGACTGGAGCCGTGCTCGTCGCGATTACACCGGTGTTGCCCAGTAAGGACATCATTCAAGCTTAAACGGAATCTCGATAAGATTTTGTTCGCAAGCCGAATCGGATTTCCTGTTTTGAAGTTAAAGTATTCTCTAGAGATCGGCTTTAAGTCACTTAACTTGCTGATGAGGCTCTCGCCTATTCCCAAGCGATCAGAGGAGCGGGCGGGGAATGAGTCAAGGACGGAATTTTCTATGGCCGAGTTGGCCAACTTTACTAGAGTCTCCAACTCTACTAGAGTCTTCATTGTGTGTGGCCTCATTCTCAGATAGTAACGATATCCATCTTGATCCCAAATAAGACGGGCATTGGAACAGTTATAGTGAGGCCCGATACATATAGAGTCGGCAAAGTAGCCCGTGATATTTTGTGCCAAGGGGATGACTTCCCCTTCTAAAGACTCCTGAGACTCCGAGGCTAACTCGACAAAGAAAACGCCCTCAACGCAGACTTTCTTTATTTCGCACACTGAAAAGGCTCTCATGCGTATTCCATATCTTGTTGGTTCTGCAAACTGGATCTTGGAGTAAATCGGCGATCGTTCTGTATGTGGGATGACTCCTATTATGGGTAAGCGCAAGGGCACCGAGGTTTCTGCTTGAAGATCTTCAATCAAGGGTGCAAATACTGGATCGACTCGAGTACAGGTAGTCGCAAGCACACTGGTGTTTGTCAGTAAGGTCAGCATCAAGCCTAAACCGAATCTCGATAAGATTTTGTTCACGATCTGATTTCCTCCTTTGAAGTTAAGGTTTCCTTCATTATAGGTCCTGAGTCATCTAATACGCTAGTCGCTTTCCTGATTTTGTACCGCCGAGAGATCGAGTCACATCTTTGGATTTTGAAGAAATAATTTTGAATTGCGCGGAGTTGGGTCTCGCTTCCTACTTGTCAGTTTCTACTTATAATGGTATAAGATAATCTTCGCGAACGGGCTTACCATCCAAAACGATAAGTTTTCTCGTTCCCAGGATATGCTTGGTAACGTGCATTTGAGGCTCTGCGGACAGTTACAAGTTGATAGAACCTAGGGGTCTTGCTGATGTCACGGACGTGAGAATTGATATACCTCCGGCGATCCTTGTGGCAAAACCGATAGTAATATGTTCTATAGCAACCGCTGGCGCCATTTTTGCGGATCGCGCCTCGGAATGGAAAATTGAATATACTATCACTACGTCCTCTGAATAGCTATAGAAAATAGCATAGGGAAATCGCCGAACTAAAGCTCTACAGTACTCTTCATAAATCACTTGGTAGGCTTGAGGATGACGCCGGATGACTTACAGTGGTTTTTGGTTACTGCGAGATGAGAATTGGGAATTGAGAATTGTTGATTATTTATTCATGTTCATATCGCAATTTTCTATTTGCCATTCACAATTTTCCATTAAACAAAACTGCGAGCGCACCTGGGGGTATTTAGTGCGATCGCCTAAATAGTCCATAATACTTTTTTTAATCTACCACATTCCCTGTTGCAGAGCATCAAACACGCGATTAACAAGCTGATATTCCGCCTCGCTAAGTGCATCCTTCGCTAACAGATTTGACATCAGTAACTCTTGGTCAAGGCGAGTAATCATGCGAAACTTAAATATGCGCTCAATTAGCTTTTCGACATCAATTTTCGGTGCATCAATTTGAGCAAGCATTTTCATCAACCACCCTCTTTATAAAAAAACTGCATGATTCTAGTATCAGCGATTTTTTCCTATTTGTGAGTGATGGAGCGCAGATCCACTTGGTGACACTTACTTAAAAATCCTATGACGATCGTCATGGACAAATTCAAAAAAATGTGGTAATAGCTGTAACGAGCGGGTAAAATGACTAGATTTTGCAACAGGTAAAACTCATGGCACAAGCAAAGATTGGGATTATCGGCGGTAGCGGTCTGTACAAATGGACGTCCTCCAGGATGTAGAAGAAGTACAAGTTGACACGCCTTTCGGTCCCCCTTCTGACTCCATCATCGGAGGTACCCTCTCCGGAACAGACCACTGACCACGCCTAAAAATACATTTTTGTCTGATAGATCTCAACTGGGTTATCATCTGGATCGAGGCATCTAAAAAATCGCCCTCCCTGTTTAGAAGAAATCTGCTGCAAAATTTTTACTCCAAATTGGACCGCATTATTGTAAGCTGGCTCTAATAATTTGATTTCCAAGCAGATAGTAGCATTCCTCTCTAGAGTATTACTCGGTACTTCGCTGCTTTTGAGATTATTTAATTGCTGTAAGACAATGCGATCGCATCTCACTAAACCCTTTGATTCCTTTTCAACTTTTATACCTAAAACCCTTTCATAAAAAAACCGTGCTTTTTCCAGGTTAACAACCGGTAAGTTAACTGTCATTTGACAGACATCAACCGGTTGTCTATCTCATACTGGTTTTCATCCTTCATTTCATTTTTCTGGCGTGACAGCTTGGTGATATACAAAGTTTGACCGTCAACAGTCCTTACTTTCCAATAATTTGCCACTGTTGTTTTAGATAAAGGCTGATGCTGTTGTCTATCAGATATATTAGCTTCTCTGCCATCTGGAATCACAACAAGATCGCCATTATTTGACACGGCAAGTTCTTCCAGGAAAGAATTAAGATGTTTTTTTCTAGTCTCAATAGCCATCTGAGCTTGACCAGCACCTTGATTTTTAACTAAATTTTCTGCCAATTCTCTAATATACCTAGCATCCTGAACTTGCTCTGCATAGTCACCTAACCATTCAATTCCATGGACAGCACCGAGAATTCCACCGGTCATGGATGCAATAGTATCGGTGTCAGCTCCAAAAGCGAATGCTGGGAATTTAAGACCATTAATTGGATCGGCGGCGTAGCGCGAAGCCAGAAATATGGCAGCAGCCGCACTCACGGTTCCAGCACCTTTATGACTGGAAAAACATCCTAGTTGGGTAAGTACCTCCCGATCAACTGGGAGGGCACCTTGTTTCATTCCCTGTTGGCATTGTTCCAGCAGCTTTTTCATCTCCTCAACAGTCGATCGCCAATTCTTTTGATATGCTCCAGCATTGACTTTTTTAGCGGCAGGTTTCCAGGTGGGGAAAATATCATCCAACTCTGGCAACTCCGACCAATACTTAACTTCTTCTAGCACTCGGTCAATAATTGCGCCGTAGGTCAGAGTATTTGTTTCTCGCAAAGCGATCCAGACTGCAAAGCTATAAACAAGAGCGCCAACTAATGCCCTCGGATGACCGTGGGTACAAACGCCATTCACAACTACATTCTTAGCAATGGAGCGAAAATTCGTTCCCGTTGCACCTAATAGACAGTGGGGCAAAATTCGCATTGCCACACCATTACCACCCGCATTAAAGTATTTCTGATTATCTGCAGCTTTCGGAGCAGACCAAGGCTCTTTTCCAGCTAGCCATTGCTTTGCAGCTCGTGTTGTAGCTCCACCACCATTTCGTTTGTAACAAGTCCAAGTTGGCAGCTCCTTTTTTGTCAAGTGATGCCACCACTGCTGACCGAAAAGGAGGCTTCTAGCAGTGCAGAGGAGCAATTGAGTATCGTCGCTGTATTCCCCTGGAAGGATTACTTTTTCATGTGGATAATATTGACCTCCCGATCGGCGTACCCATCGTTGGAATCTATCGACTGGCGATTTTTCTGAAGAAGCTGCTTTCCGATCGATTCTTTTCGCTTCCATTTCTTGGGGCCATCCCAGTGCATCGCCAACTGCAGCGCCCAGAAATGCTCCTTGCGCCTTGGCAATTATAGAAAGCCCGTTGTGGCGATTATCATTAGTCATGTTTCATTCCTCTCAATCCAAAGTATTTCTTGAGGTCGCTTACCCAAATTAATCAAATTACTCAAATCATATCTTTTACTCCAAGTTGGAAACAGAGTTGGTGCGATTACAAAATCAAACCTATCTGATGGTTCTCCCAAAAGGTTCAGGCGTACCACCTCGTTTTTCGCTTGGGTTTCCGTTGCCACGGCTATTGCTATTATATCCGATATCCCAATTTTGTCTGGAATGAGAACTTCGGCCTGGTTATCTGTGGGACAGCACGCTAAATGGTTATCTGAGCGATTAAATGTTATCTCTCTAGAGCCAACAACGGATTTGGCAAACATTGATAAAAAAGCATCTGCACCTTCGGCGATGTTCCTTCCATAATTAGAAGCAGCATTTCGCGGACAAAAACGAGTTCCAGGTAACCAGAGGTACTTAGGCTTGATGAACAGAACTACCCAATCTTGGAATATGCTTTCCCTAGAGCGAGCATTGTCAAAGTACCAGACATTGGGATATTCAATTGAACAACTGGTGTATCCATCATGCCGGTCGTGTCTACCCGGGTCTGTTGCCGTAAAAACACTACCTTCTGATTTTAAATGTTTTGTCGCCAGGATGCCTCTGGTTCCAGTTAAAATGTGAACGAGGTTTCGCGATGGGGTAAAGTGACAAAGCCTCGTTATTCCACGACTTTCTGCTTCGTGCTTAATCGCATCAATCACCGGTTATACGATATCGGGGAGCCCTCTAAAGTAGGGCATATTTGCAATTTCCGGACCCAACTTAGCAATTTGTTGCGTATTCCGATAGTTTTCTTTAAATTCCCATACCTTGATGTCAAGTCCCGCCTCTCGCCAAGAAATCCGATGTCCATAAATCTGCTGAGCCACATCTCCGAAGAATGTCAGGGAACCATCAGCAGGAATTGCTTTAGCTAGCGATCGGATCATTTCTGGCGAGAAGTCTTGTCCTTCGTCAATCACGACTACGTGCCGATAGCGACAGCCAAGATAGCCCCTGGCAAACTTGTGGTAGTTCTCCACAACTACATCAGCTATGCTGTCCTCTTGTAAATGTTTCAGGTAAGAGACCAAAACGCTGTTAAATGTAATTAACAGCGTTTTGCCGTGATGGTCTATCTTTCGATTGGCAAGATAGGCTGCTCTTAAAATTGCCAGTATGGTTTTCCCACTGCCGGCAGTTCCCAACACTGCTATGTGTCCCTGGGCTGGCAGGTATAGTACTTCTTTTTGGCGACCGATCGGTTTTGGCAGACTCATGCTTTGACTACTCTGGACCTGCTCCCAAATCATCTATCTTGATTATAACCCAGTAAACTAGACATGGCAACCAAATCTAGGAAAAACTCATGGCACAAGCAAAGATTGGGATTATCGGCGGTAGCGGTCTGTATAAAATGGACGCCCTCCAGGATGTAGAAGAAGTACAAGTTGACACGCCTTTCGGTCCCCCTTCTGACTCTATCATCCTCGGCACCCTCTCCGGCAGCCGGGTAGCCTTCCTGGCCCGTCACGGTCGCAATCATCATCTCCTGCCCTCGGAGTTGCCCTTCCGTGCCAATATCTATGCCATGAAGAGTTTGGGCGTGGAGTATCTGATCTCTGCTTCCGCTGTTGGTTCCCTCAAAGAAGAAGTCAAACCAATGGATATGGTGCTGCCCGATCAGTATATCGATCGCACCAAGAATCGAACTTCCAGCTTTTTCGGGAACGGGATTGCAGCCCACATTGCTTTTGGTCATCCCGTCTGTAGTCAATTAGCTGGAATTCTTGCCGATGCAATTGCCAATTTAGAATTACCAGATATCACCCTGCATCGCGGCGGCACATATATCTGCATGGAAGGTCCAGCATTTTCTACTCAGGCCGAGTCAAATCTTTATCGCAGCTGGGGGGCGACAATAATTGGCATGACAGCTTTGCCCGAAGCGAAGTTAGCCCGGGAAGCAGAAATCGCCTATGCAACCTTAGCTTTAGCAACTGATTACGATTGCTGGCATCCAGACCACGACCATGTAACCATAGATATGGTGATTGATTATCTCCGACGCAATGCCATCAATGCTCAAAATGTAATTCAAGAAACTGTCAAGCGTCTGAGCGCCAATCCTCCCCTGTCTGATGCTCACTCCGCCTTGAAGTTCGCAATTTTAACCCAGCCCGATTTTTCCGGAACGGTGCAAATGCCTGCGGTTACCAAGGATAAGCTAAAATTGTTATTGCAAAAGTATTTATAAATTAGGTTTGTAATTGCGCCTTAGCTCCTGTAGGTTGGGTAAGGGACCTCAACCCAACCTCTGCCATCTCGTTACCTGGGGTAACGCCCTCAAGAAATCCCCACCAATTTCGGCATTTCGCCAACTAACTGCTTAAAAGCCTGATGTTCTCGAATTGTTGCTAAATCAGGGTCAGTTTTGGCAGCTTCTCGATAGGCCGAGTTAAGTTCGATCGCCCGCTGCAAATTTTTCAGTGCCGATTTAATGTTACCCATCGCCCCATAGCAGTAAGCCCGGTTGTAGTAAGCATTAGCATGGTCCGGTTTAATTTGCAGCGATCGCTCCAAGCTAGCGATCTCCTCCTGATAGCGACCCAATCTGGCCAAAGTATAACCCCGATTATCCCAGGCTTCGTACTTATTGGAATGAATGCTCAGAGCCTGTTCGTAAGAGTTAATCGCCTGACTATAATCCTGCAGCAATTTTTCCAGCACATTGCCTCTGTTATTCCAAGTATCTGGTTTTCCCGGCTGCAGTTCCAGGGACCGATCGTAGGAAGCCAAAGCCTCTTGATAGCGTTGCAGCTCATATAAAGCATAGCCCCGCCCATACCAACCTTCCGAGTCATCCGGCTTAATTGAGAGCAACCGGTCGTATGACTGCACCGCCTCTTGATAGCGCCCCAACTTTGTCAAAGCATTGCCACGGTTATACCAGATTAACGGTTCATTCGCTCCCAATGCAATCGTCTTGTCATAGGCCCCGATCGCCTTTTCATACTGCTGCAATTTTCCCAGCACATTTCCCAGATTCAACCAGATTAACGGGTCCGACTGCTTCAACGATAGCGCCTGCTCGTAGGACTTGAGGGCCTCTTCATAGCGCTGCAACTTCGCCAAAGCCCCCGCCTTATTATTCCATGCTTCCGGGAAATCTGCTTTGATACTCAGAGCCTTATCATAGGATGCGATCGCCTCCTGATAGCGTTGCAACTTTGCCAAAGCCCCCCCGCGATTATTCCATGCCTCCGGCAAATCCGGCTGGAGGGCGATCGCCCGATCGTAGAGCCCGATCGCCTCTTCATAGCCCTTTTCCATAAACCTAGCATCCCCTTGCTTAACATAATCAGCCGCCGTTGGCGTCTGCTTTTCCTCTGGTGCCGATCCTCGAGTCAATCTGGGGAGAAACTCTGCCAGTTTTTTGTATACATCGTCTCGCGCCGCTTGCGTTTCCGCCGCAATGCTTCTCAACTCTGCCGCAGCGTTATTCTTCGCCTCGACAATTTCTTTGTCCGTGCGATCGACCTGTTCTCCTAGCCTTTCTAATACCGTTTCCGCCTCAGAAATTGTCCTTTTGATTTGATTTATGCTGTCCGCCTGGTAACTTTCCAGTTCTTGCTTGTGGATCTCCGTCTGAGTAGACAACTTCTCCTGTTGCCACAACAGCATCACCACCCCCACCGCTATCAATAACGCCAAGAACGCCACCAGCAAAGCGTTCAGCGAGAGTACCGCATTCAGCAGCGAATCATTAATTTGCGACTGGATCCGTGAGTTCAGGCCCGAACTTTTCTGTACAGTCTCCTCAACTATTTTTTCAATTTCCTGTCGTTTCAGCCCCCCCCGAGGGAGTCTGCTGGTGTCTCTTGAGCAGACAGTTCTGGC
This sequence comes from uncultured Hormoscilla sp., assembly GCA_963921275.4. GTDB lineage: Bacteria > Cyanobacteriota > Cyanobacteriia > Cyanobacteriales > Desertifilaceae > Hormoscilla. The sequence continues at coordinate 3,363,757 of OZ001293.3, forward strand.
GAAACTGCTACCCCACCTGCCAACAAGAGAGTCGAAAGAACATATGCCATCTGGTGCTTGACGTTCATGAAGTTCTCCCCACCTTGTGCCTTCGATGTCTTCCGCATACTCTTGTCCTGAAGGACTCGGTATGCTCCAGACACCGATCTTGCCTTGCCTTTTACCAAATTATCCCATCAAGTTGATTTTTTGCACCTTGCACATGTTTGGGATGATGGTTGCTAATTGCGTTCCTAGGGGTCGCCAGTGGGAACGAGGCTAAGTGAGACAGCTGCTTGACTTACGCAACTTGTCGGGTTAATTAGGGGTCGAGCTGGGAATCGCTTCCCAACCCTCCCTTTCGAACCGTGCATGCGGTTTTCATCGCACACGGCTACTGGTTAGTTGGACCTTGTCATTGGCAGGATTACTGGGGATTGCTCCCTTTGTCCCTCTTCTTATGCAGTTTTTCCCCTTTATGGTAGTCGATAGGACTGTTTCGTATCTAGCTCCGGAAGGTTCGCGGGGGGTATCCAGGAAACCACTTATACCGCTCTTTGCTAACATTGCCCCTGTCTCGTCATTAGGGGACTTTTCAAGTTTTACCCGGCTAGAGTTTTAGTCCATATTACAATCTAGGATTTCTCCTGATTTTTGGTACGTATTAGGGATACTTCCACCCAAGATTTCCAACTATATCCGACCCACGTCTGCCGGTACATTCCTGCACCACTTATACAAGGAGTTACCCCTGTCCTTTGCTTCTTGGGCCATCTCTCTCCACATGGCTTACGCTTATCATCTAACTGGTCCCTATCTCCTGACCACCGGTCGATAGTCGAGTAGTTATGGACAGCACACGTGGAGTTACTTCGTTCCCTGGTATCATTTCACGATGTTTTTAGGTCCCTGCTTTACCCCGGGAGCTACTTTGAGTGTGATGTTGGCCATATGCAACAGCCAACACTAGCTACCATTTCCTTTTTAGGCCAGCGTGTAAGCCTTCTTCCGCTGGTTACACATAACGAGGCTTTCACAGATTCGTTTTCCTAACCATGAGCATCTTTCCTAGCGGAGTTGCCGACTTTGGGCTGTCAGCTATCCTACATTTAAGTCCTTGCTCCGCACCACGGTGATGTCACTCCGCAGCACTAAGGACCGGTGTCACCCCCACACCTGGGGAGAGGGAATTTAATCCCCATGATGACCAGAGTTACCATATTGAGCCTGATTATGATTAGTTTTGGTTCTAAACATTCAGTCCAATTTTGGCTCGGCTTTTCCGTGTTTGTACAGGTTAGGCCGAAACGAGTCGCACTACACGTGAGTGTATAAGCTTAAGTCCTGGACTGCTCACTGCTCACTGACACTAGCCTTACCCCACCCGATGTGCGATACGCACTGCGCATCGGCACATCGTCCCTCAATCACCAAATGGTATCATACCACCTTATAAATGAAGCTGAGGGTTGCCCAGGCATTCACATCCAGGGCAAAGGAGTCCGTCGTCGATAGCCCCAGATCCGAGGCCGATGGTTGACTCGCCTCGTGCAAGTCCTCTAGCAGTGCCTGTACCACCTCTAAAGGATTCGCAAGGATACCCTCGGGGTTATCCATTCCCCCCTTAGATTTTGCTGCTGCCTCTAAGGTCTTAGTAAAAGGAGCAATACTGAAAATCAGTTGAGTTTCCACCAGTCCTGGCGAACCCTTCACAGCCCATTCCACCGAGGCAAAAGCATCAGGCACAACTATAGTTTTCCTTGGGGGAATGACTTGTTTGGACCCGATGGATCTTGCTGTGTCTCCCCCACGCCCTTGAGAGTTTTTTCCCGAAGATGCCACTGGCGAGACAGTTACCTTCCCAGGCACAGAGATGCTAATTTTATTGCTATTGCTATCCAAGCCAAACAAGAGGAAGTAAACTGGGTCAGACTGCTGATTGGACAGCCAGTAGCTGATCCTGCTGCCAACTGGTACCTCCAACGTTCCGAGTTCAGCCGCCTGGGATATCTCCACCCAGTCTGAGGTTTGGACTCTGATTATTTCTCCTTGTATGATTAACCGCTGGGACTCTGAGATCTTTCCTAGGGCAGCTTTCACCCCCAAACGAGAAGAGCCCGCGTTTTCTGTCAGCCGCAACAATTTGGCCGCTCGCAGACCTTGCAATTCCGGTGTCAGCCGCTGCACAGCTTTTTTCACCGCTTCCCCTTTAGATCCTCCTGTATTGCCAATGGGAATATTTGCTGGCCAGAACAGGCCGTAACTCTTCTGAAGCCCTGAGGGGTTGTCACCATTATCTACTTTACCAAACAGGCAATCTACTGAGACTGGAGATTTTTCGATCGTCACTGTCTTGACATTGGCAACACCTGAAAAAGCACTGGTAGCATCCACCCGCTCAATGAGTTCCAACCCAGGGCTCAGTCCCACTGTCAATGACAAAGAACGGGGTAAGACCCTGATTGCTTCTTGGACAAATTGCCCCACTACTATCGAGTCCCCTGTTTTTATATTTGCCTTTGTCGTCAGACCCTCACAGGATCTCAGCTGCAATTGTGCCTCTGACTGTAGCACCCTCAGCAGAGAATTAACGCCATAATTTTCTAGTATATTTGGCAGTAGTCCACCCAGCCACAGCTGTGCGGTTTTGCCATCTTCCTCTACCCCCCTAACTACGCCATCAGCCCCCAATATACTGTTCGGAGTGAGGTAATCACTTTTTTTCCCAATCAACCTTGGCTGCTCTTCGTTACTAGCTAGTCGCTCTACTACTCCCGATGCCTGAGAGAAACTGACTTGTAGGGTGGTCGCTGGTGTTGCTAACCACAGTTGCTGGGTGAGGGCGTAGGTAAATAGACCAGTGCTAAACCCATTCCATTGCGCCTCAAATGCTTTCCTCCCTGTCCCCTGGGGGTTCGCCGTGGGGTTTACCGCCGCTAGTACCATCCCTGGTAGTTGACTAACGTTCTGGAGTTTTGCTCTCTCTGCCCATAGATCTTGTCGGAGTTTTTCTGGCACAGCTAGTGCCTCACTGCTAGGTTCTCCTAGCACTGCATCATTACGAGCCCGCAGCCACAAGGAACCCACTAGCTGCTCATCAGATACCTTAAGGTAGCTCGTATCTAGGATAGTTATCACCTTCTCCGTCCGCAGCAGGAGCAGCAGCAGATGCAGCCTTTCGGTCAATAAGTCATTCACCTGAGGATTTGCTGGTGATGGATCTCCCCCATCCACTGGCACCAAAGTGTTTTGCACTACTTCTCCCTGGATCGCCTGCCTACCATAGCCACTGAAGTGGAATACTACCAGATCGTCAGCACCTGCCTGTTCTATCAGATGCTCGATAAAGGCGGATTCGATCTGCTCCCTTGTGGCTTGCCGATCTGTTAGGGTGAGAATATCATCTGCACTGAAGCCAAACCGATGGATTAGCAGTAAGCGTTGTAGTTCTACATCTGTGACGCTACCTGCAAGTGCTGCTGTGGGATACTGGTTGATGCCCACTAGCAGAGCTAACTTCCGGCTGGTGGGTTGGGCTAGGGCTTGGTAATAGCGCCTTCCCAGTAGTGACAGTCCAGCCTCACTAATTCCCAGGGCTGCCATTGTCCAGCCCAGCCGTTGCAAAAAATCCCGCCGTTTCATATGAGCTTTCAGCTAATAGCTATCAGCTATTAGCCTACCAGCTTTTTGTTGGTTGACGATGATGTCCGCCAACTCTGAAAATTCAAAATTCTCTCATTCAAAATTCTGGCATTGACCGCGAACCACTGACCACTGACTACTGACCACCGATCGCTGACCGCTGACTATGTCTGCCCTTGCATTGCCCGTGCCAGTTCGGCGGCCACTTCTGGGCGCGAGAACTCCGGTGGTGGCAACTCGCCCCGGCGCAGCATCTCCCGCACCTTTGTCCCTGACAGGTGAATTCGTTGCTCTCGGGTACTCGGACTTGTCTTGCTGGTCGCCATGGTCTGGGTGATCGTGCAATAGAAAGCATGTTCAAATTTCATCGGCACAATGCCCAGTTCCCCTGGCTGAAATTCATCAAAGATATATTGGGCGTCGTAGGTGCCATAGTAATCTCCTACCCCAGCATGATCCCGTCCGACAATGAAGTGAGTGCAGCCATAGTTTTTCCGCACTAGGGCGTGGAAAATTGCCTCTCGCGGTCCTGCATAGCGCATGGCAGATGGGTTAATTGCCAAAATCACCCGGTCTTTGGGGTAATATTTCTCCAAAATTATTTCATAGCAGCGCATCCGCACGTCGGCGGGAATGTCATCACTTTTGGTCGCCCCCACCAGGGGATGCAGCAATAGACCATCTACGGTCTCTAGAGCACATTTCTGAATGTATTCATGGGCTCTGTGGATGGGGTTGCGGGTTTGGAAGCCGACTACCGACCTCCAGCCTTTTGCTTGGAACAAGGCCCGGGTGTCAGCCGGATCGATCTGGTATTTGGGAAACTGCCGATGGGGGTCACGTTCCAGCAACCATATCGGTCCCGCCAGATTAATCGGACCTGAGTCGTAGACTACTTTTACCCCTGGGTGTTTGCTCTCATCTGTGCCATAGACATTGGTTACCTCGTGGGCTTTGTTGTAGCGGTATTTCTGAGTCAACTCCAAAATGCCGACGAATTTTCCCCTTGGGTCGTCTAGACGCACCCAGTTGCCTTCTTTAAGGGGTTCGGCCACCTCTTCTGTGACCGAGAGGGTGATGGGAATTGACCAGGGCAGGCCATTGGCTAGTCGCATAGATTCTACTACTGGTTCGTAGTCTGCCTGTTCCATGAAGCCCGTCAGAGGACTAAAGCCGCCGATCGCGATCATTACCAAGTCCGAGAGTGCCCGTTCGTCAGCCGCGACTCTGGGTAATTTTTCTGCTTGGCCTAGAAATTCTTCCCTTTCGGAGGCTGTGGCGATCCGATTTACCAGTTGACCGCCGTGGGCTGCTATTACTTCTGGATTCTTACTCAAAATTATCCCCTTTGCTGACTTTTGCTCTAGTTTTGCTTTTTACTCATATCTTGCACCTTTGTCAATCTGCATCAGGGAAAATTGCGAATATGGTAAATTGCGAATGGTAAATTGCGAATGGTAAATTGCCCAATTCGCCATTTTAGATTTGCGATTTTCAGTTGGCCCTGGCGATCGCACATGCGTACACGGCTACGCCTGCCAGAGCCAAAAAACAAAGCATAGAGTTATCCTCTATACATTGCTATGATCGCCCAGTGCTTTCGCCCGCACCAACCAATCTGAATCATCTTCTGCAATGGAGATATCGCCCTTCGCCCCCAACTGTTCTAAGGCCAGCAAGCAAGCATATTTCAATTCAAAAATTTCGGTTTTCAGACTATCTAACAGCAGCTCTATTGCCCGATCGTCCCCTAAGTTCCCGAGGGCGATAGCCGCTGCAGCCCGTGACTTTTGAAACTGAGGGTTGCGGTTTTGTAGAGCTTCTACCAGCAAATCATAAGCCGGGGCATATTGCAGCCAACCCAACAGTTTTACCACATGATAGTGAGCACCATAATCATTATGAGCTTTCTCCGCAAAAGTAGCCATCAGCGCTTCCGGAGCTTGTTCTGGATAAACTTCCAGGATAGTTTTGCTACCCAGATAACACCGCCCAAAATCTGTGTGATATAGTTCAGAAATTAAAAATTCCAGACTAGGTGTTTCGTCGTATTCATGTACTAATTCTAGGTCCGTAGGGCGATCGCGAATCACTCGCTCCAGAGAGGGTTCAATATCTACAAAGCTAATCTCACCTGCTGGCACCCCTGCTTCTGCCAACAGCCTAATGCCTCGCAGGCGAAACACTAGAGAAACAGGACAGCTAGCAATTTTAGGAATTGCCTGGTAATATTTAGCATCGATCAAATCTTGAATGCAGCCCCGCCGTGCGTTAACATTAGGATGTTGCAGAAGTTGCATCACTTCTGACATCTGAGTGTAATCCCCCGTGAACCGACAGACAGCCGCGATCGCCGCACTTGCTATCGGTTGAGATCGATCCTCTACAAACTTCCTAATCCGCTCCAGAGCCCGTTTATAATCTAATTTAGCCAGCACCTGAATAATCACCCGATAAGTCTGCCCCGGTTTTTCTAACAGCTGGGCAATCTCTGCTAAAATTGTCTCATCTGCAGTACCAATTTCCCCAATTGCCCAGGCAGCATTTTCTACCGTATAGCAATCATCATCCACCAAACAAGTGCGAATCACGGGCAATGCCACTGCTGCTTGCAAACGCCCCAAACTTTCCACCGCCTTCCGTCTGGCAATGCGATGATACATTGCCTGGTCTGGGTCTTGTATAGTTTCGATCAAAGCCGCGATCGACTCCTGTGTCGGAAAATTTATTAAATGGGATGCCGCCACATAGCGGTCCGACTTATCTTCCAGCTCCTCTAACGGAGTTTTCAACAGGGCGATCGCCTGGTCTTCCGTCAAATTAAAGATATTGAAAAACCGTTTATCCATAGCGCGATTACCATAGCACAACAGTAGGGACTCTTAGCCACTACTCAACCTTGACCAGGCCAAGCAATTTACTAAGAGCCCCTAGGCACTAAGCGAATTTTACAGCGATTTCTCTAGGACAGAGAATTGATCACGTAGTCCAGATAAGCCTTGTATTCTACCAAAGCTTGAGCAGACATATCCCGAGGAGCGCAACCCCGATCGCGGGTGAATTCCAGGGCTGCCACATAGGGAGCAGTCGGCAGGTTCAGAGAGCGGTAAACTTCCCGTTGACCAGCAATACCCCACTCATCCAGGGGACCAGTACCGCCAACCACCAGACAGTAGTTGATCAGGCGCAGATAGTGACCCAGGTCGCGGTAGCATTTGTCGATCTTGACTTGGGAATCACCGGCTTCACCCGCGTTTTTCAGGTAGGGGTACTTGTTAAAGCAAGCATCGCCAGCTTCTTTGGTCACCTTATCGATGCCTGCACATAGCTTTTCTGCTGCTTCCATGCGAGCTGCGGCCCGTTGCAGACTACCTTGGACTGACTCCAGATCCGAGCTGCTGGGAAAACGACCTGCTGCGTCCGCAGCAGTAACAACCGTGCTAATAACTGATTTCATTCTTGTTCTCTCTTGAATGGATTTTGACAAAAGTGACGCACGCGGAGCGCACCGAGAAGTTCTGAAGAAACTCCTTAAAGGATTTGGCTAGCTAATAGCAGCGCCCACCCGGTCAAAGTAGCCTGCTGCTTCTGATGCCAGGGCCGAGCAATCACCTTGGGGGTATTCCATCTTGCGCTGGCTAGCAGTATTATTGATAAATGCCACTGCAGCAGCCTTCATGATATCAACCGCGCGGACCGTTGAAGTTGTGGGCACACCCAAAGCGATGTAGGTTTCCTTCAGGCCATTCAAGCAGCGGTCTTCCAGGACGGAAGCATCACCAGCCAACAGGGCATAGGTGACGTAGCGGAGGATGATTTCACCATCACGCAGGCAAGCAGCCATGCGGCGGTTGGGGTAGCAGTTTCCACCGGCTTGAATCAAACCCGTGTTTTCGCAAATCATGCCCGAGACAGCATCAGACACGATGCAGCTGGCGTTGCTAGCGATCGTGTTTACTGCATCCAGGCGCTTGTTGCCCTCGGTGATAAAACTTTTCAGTCCAGCGATTTCTGCAGCACCGAGACATGCGGTTTTGGTATCCGCTGTTACTACTGCTCTGGAAAATGCGTCTAGCATTTAGATCTCCTTAATCAAGGTACTCTGCTTTTGCTCGTCAACCAATCTGACCAGCTAATCCTTACTTTAGGCGATCATTGGTTTTGCAGTCCCAATTATTAATGACAAAGTAATAATCTGTAATATTTTTCTCTGTCCCAACTGACTTCTCCTCCATCAGGGCTATTTTTTGGGAAATTATTAGTATATTTTGGACAATCATTGGTCAGTAGTCAGTGGTCAGCAATCAGTAGCTGACCGGCACTAACAGGAAGAAGAAAGATGTCTAATCATTATGTGACGCCTCCCATACCTGCCCAGCTCAGGCTTTAGGAGTTCATACCAGAACTCTGACGAGATGGGAAGCGCAAGGTAAAATCAAGGCGATCCGCACGGCGGCGGGACAAAGACGTTACGACCTGGAAGAATATCTCCGGCGTGAGGGGAAGCGCTGCGCGCCGCTGCGCGATCGGAGATACTGGCAAAACTACAGATGACAGTCAAAATTCCTGTGTTCTGTATGCCAGAGTTGCCACCGGAAGCCAGCTGCAGCAGCTTTCGATGTCTACCGTTCCGGAAAAATCGGGATGCAACGCAGGCAACCCCTCAGACATCGAGGAGACAAACTGCCGATCTAATGGCAGAGTATCCAGGCTGTGAAGCGATCGCCGAAATTGGCTCCGGACTCAATTTTAGGCGGCGTAGATTCCTGGCCATGTTAGAACGAGTCATCCCCCCTATGGTGTATCAAAGATGTATTGTGGTTGCCCACCAAGACCGGCTAGTTAGATTTGGGGTTGACTTTGTTGAATGGCTCTGTAGGCAATTTGGCTGGCAAATTGTGGTTCTAGACCGGCAGTATCGTGGTTGGGAAGCGGAACTGATCGCAGACCTGAAGAAAATATTCGGTAGATTCAGTGGCAGGCTGAGGGGACTGGGCAAGTATGAAAAACAGTTGCGGCAAGAATTCCCAGCATTCGATGTCTTCGGGATGCAACGCAGGCAACCTACGATTCCTTCCGGACGCACGGCGAAAACCCGGAAGGCATCGCTCAGACATCGAAGAGGAAATCAATGCGATCGCCTCTGGGAAGACTGAGGGGGGCGCGGTCGGCCGTGCCCCGACAACCGGTTATCAGGAGAGTCCATAGCAGCTTAGGCATTCTTAAGGAGCTGCTTGACTAAGTTATCTTTGACCATCATCTGTCGCAATACTTCGAGCAAGCATTCCTGAGCTTCTTGCTTACTCATACTCTTGACCTGATTTTGGTAGATTTTTAGTTTGAATTGTTGCTCCAAGGTGAGATTGGAAGGGATTTTCATAGCTTTACTCCCAAGTACGATTTGTCTTTTCCTGATTGTTAACTAATGTAATACAGCTTGGAGGCTAAAATGTATACATTGTCAAGCGATAATTTAGAAAAATAACAAAACTTAATAAAAACCGGGCGGCGACAGCATGGTAGAATCCGGTAACAGATGTAGCAGTTGGATGGGGAAATGAGATGGAAGTAATGGAATTTTTTGGGCAAAGTGCCGGCAAGTGGCGTTCTCGGCGATCGACACATCATCTGCCCTTCAGGCGTGCGGAGACAGGGGCCTCAGAGATTGAAGTGAAAACTCTGGCAGCGGACTCTCGGAGAGTGGTGGAAATCTGCGAATTACATCAGGTAGACCCGAGTTTGGCCGCAGGTGGAGCCCTAGTCAGTTGGGAGGGGACAATGGCGTGGGATAAAACAGATGAAAATCATACGGACTCGACGGTGATGGTCCTAGTGCCCGATCGGGACAATCCCAGAGCAGGTCAGTTACTGCGAGAAAAAGGCTATGCTGAAATAGTGCCAGTAGCTGGTCGTTATTTGATGGACGATGCTGATGGGCTGATTCTGCTGACCGAATATGAAACGATGAGTTCTCAAGAACGTTTCTCCTTTATTAACCCGGATCTGCGGATGCGGACCAGTGCGGTGAAGCGTTTCGGGGGATTCAGCACCGCATCGTTATGTGTGGAAACCCGGATCGGATCGGACTTAGATGTTTCTAGCAGTAAAGAGGTAACCCCCCAACAAGTAGAGGATGCCAGGGAACCCAGACAGTATTACTCGGTATGGGGCTGGTGAGGTCAGTCCCTTTGTACGCGGCTATGAGTATTTGCAGGCTGTGCGCCAACTGGCCTTAGACCCAAAGATGGTGGAGGTTCCGGATAATCCACGCCTGATTACCTGGGTTGGCAATCACATTGACGCGATTAATGCCCAACTGCATGGCAGTCTGGAAGCCTGTCACGGCTGCTTTCATGTAGAGGTGCGCCGTCAGGTCCGCATTCTGGCCACCCCTTTAGCCCCAGAGTTTGGCATTGACGGTTGTTGCAATATCTGGCGAAATCCTGTGGCGATCCTGATCGATGTGGGTAGGACGGCACCGGCGGATTGGTTGAGCGTCGTTGTCCATGAATATACCCATGCTCATTTGGGTTCCCCGGGTCACGATCGGCGATTTTTTGACATTATATGTCATCTGTGTTTGGGACTGGGATTAGAACCGCCCCGGTGGCAGCCTGAGATGGAAACTTACTTACGTTATTGGCCGCAAGTATCATGCCGGATAAATCCTCTGGCTTTTTGGATGGGGTACTCATAAACGACGGTTGTCGATATTAGTCATAAATATTTAAATGTTAACAATTTTCAATTTTCAATTTTCAATTTTCAATTTTCAATTCCAAGCTAATAACATCCAAAAACACGATCCAACGCCCAGATAAAAAAGTTTGAGAGATAGACACCCGATTGCTATATAGTGAAAAGTTAAGGTTTGTAAGATTTTCTCAGATTAGGGACCAACCACAAACCCTAGCTAAAGACAGCTCTGGCTGGCTAAAGCTACTCAGGTTGGTCAAGCTCACCCGCAAGGGTCAACGTTATTCCAGTCATGACACCTTGGGGTACGTGGCTAGCTCCAAGCTCTGTCGGGTGTCGTTAAACAGGCAACTGGGTTTGAAAAGCTAGTGCGGCATTCGCTTGCAAGCCGGAATAACCGAGCGAAGCCAACTTTACGAGCAATCAGAAGAGACGCAACAATGTCTAACTTTTGGTAAGAGATGATCAGCAAAACAGCAGAAAAAATGTAGGAGATTAAAGGTGGCAATTCCGTTATTAGACTACGCCCCCGTGACCATAAATCCTCGGGTAGCTGGGTATGAGATTCCCGGAGAAGAGCAACCCAAAATTTACTCCAGCGAAAACTTGCTGTCGGCAGGTGGAATCGACGAGTTGATTTGGGCGGCCTATCGCCAGGTGTATAGCGAACATCAGATCCTGAAGCGTAACCGGCAAACATTCTTGGAATCTCAGTTGCGGTTCGGACAAATCACAGTGCGGGATTTTATCAAGGGTCTAGTGACTTCCGCTCCGTTCCTGCAGCTGAATTACGAGACGAACAGCAACTACCGGTTTGTGGAAATGTGCGTTCAGCGGCTGTTAGGTCGTGATATTTACGGGGAACGGGAAAAACTTGCTTGGTCGATCGCGATCGCCACTAAGGGCGTGCAAGGTTTTATAGATGAGTTGCTCTCTTGCGAGGAGTACATGGCCAATTTTGGTTATGATACAGTCCCCTATCAACGGCGACGGAGTCTGCCCCAACGTGCGCAAGGGGAGACGCCATTTAACCTGAAGACGCCTCGTTATGGTCCATACTACCGGTCCATAGCAGGCTTCCCGCAAGTTGTTTGGCAGACTCAGGTGCGCCGTTTTGTTCCACAAGAGAAGAAGGCCAAGGCAGGGGATCCATCTCTGTTTATGGGTATGGCACGGGCAATTTCTCCCACAGGTAACCCCGGAGGCAGGGTGTCAACTGTCAACATCAATTACGAGGCAATGGTGCCCTATCGGAGAACCACAGCGTAGGCACAAGACTTCTAAGAGTCTAGTAAAGGCTGCCGGTGGAGGGGCAATCGCCTGTATCCACTCCCCAGATAGGGGATGCTGCAAGCGCAGTTTCCAAGCGTGGAGTGCTTGACCGGGCAGATTGACACCCACTCCCCGATTCTTGCTGTAAGTGGGGTCGCCGATTATGGGATGGCCGATATAGGCAGCATGGACGCGAATTTGATGGGTGCGACCGGTTTCTAGTTGGAACTGCATGAGGGTGTAGTTACCCAATCTTTCATATATTTGCCAGTGGGTAATGGCAGTTCGTCCTCCTTTTTCTAGGGGTACGACTGCCATTTTTTGGCGATCGCCCCGATGACGCCCGATCGGTTGGTCGATGGTGCCTTCGCTTTCTTTGAGGGCACCGTGGACTACTCCCAGGTATTCTCGTCGGGCCGTCTTGGCCTTCAGTTGCCCTTGCAGATGTTGCAGGGCGATGTCGGTTTTGGCGATCGCGATCGCCCCTGTGGTATCTTTATCCAGTCGGTGGACTATTCCCGGTCGCATTTCCCCACCTATGCCCGCTAAGTCGGGAAAGCGAGCTAAAATTGCATTTACCAAGGTGCCTGTTTCGTGACCTGGTGCCGGGTGGACCACTAAGTTAGCCGGTTTGTTGACTATTAGCAAGCTTTCATCTTCGTAGAGAATATCTAAAGGGATGTTTTCCGGTTCTAGTTCTGTCCGTTGCACCGGAGGGATCCTCAGAGTCAGGCGATCGCCCCTTTGCACGATCGTCTTTTTGGCAGTGCAGACCTTGCCATTTACTTGCACATTGCCTTGTTCTATCAGCTTTTGGATCCGAGAACGGGATAGGTCTGGCAGTTCCTGGGGCAGGTGGCGATCGAGGCGTTCATTAGTTGCTTTAACTTCTAGGTTAATTATACTTGATTGTTGATTGTTCATCGGCAACTCTATCCTACAGTATTCCAATCGCAACCGCCTACTAATTTACTCAGTTCTTCATTGATTGCACTCCCCAAGCTATCTGCTGAATGTGCGTAAGTCAAAGAGAGGAATTGATTTGCTGTCCTCAATATCTCTGCCTTGTCTGCCAATTCCAGCAGTTGCACTGGTTTATATTCACCGTTCCCCACTTCTAAGCTAGCTTGATAAATTGCTGCATCAAAACCTAGTTCTAGCAACTCTTTCCATTCATCTGCCTTCATGTAATGGGATTTATTATTGTCCATCAGATTCAAATCTTGAATTTCTATAATTGAATTTCGGATCGACACGGCCCAGGAATTCGTCAATCGTTGTTCAACTTGGTTCTTGATTAAGTGAATCAGCATCCTAATCAGATAACTTCTTATATTTCGCAATGTTGATTTTTTACTCATACCTTCCATTTCATCTACGATCGCCAAGGCATCGTCATACCGCCCTGACAGGATGCTAGTTCTCAGGTCGATCAGTTCTTGTGTCATGGTACTTTTAGGATATCCTCGCAAGGTTGTATTTATTATAGCATCTGCAGCGGGCGAACGGAGGGGAAAGACTTTAGTCTTTACTATGAACGGGGGGGAAAGACTTTAGTCTTTACTACGAACGACAGTACGAACGGCCTAATTTCCAATCTTCTCCACCTGGCAGTTTACTCACTTCCTCCATCATGACATTGCGTATTGTTTGCGCTGAATGTTCGTAGAATTTAGTAGTTGAGTCGCTTCATTAACTACTGCTGTCCTATCTACCATCTCTTCGAGTTTGAGTGGCGTTACTCGCCCATCCGAAACTTCCTCACTCGCCACGGCAATGGCATCATTAAAAGCCATTTCTAAGTATTCATCCCATTCATTAACTCTAAACACTCATCAAAGTCATCCCCTTCCCAATACTTCTCGGTTAAGCATATAGGTTGTCATTGCGAGGGGAGGTACGTAGCGATTAACTTATGCGTTCATGTTCGTTAACCCCCCTCCGAAGCAATCCCCCCGCCCCGTATGAGAGGAAGAGCGCTGTCGGAGGTGAGATTGCTTCGGGAGGGATCCTGGCAGGGATCGGAAGAATGCTCGTGATTGAGCCCCCCCTCGCTCCGGACAAGTTATTAACCGAGAAGTATTGATCCCCTTCCCATTTACCAATGCGTTCCAGTGTTTTGAGGATTGATGCCCCCGTAGAGGGGGTCTGTTTTGCCATTAATGAGTCAGAATAACGAGACTTGAAAAAGAGAACAAACTCTAAAGCGCTCTCCAAAATTTCATCCGATGCTTGTTCAATTTCTTGACGGATTTGTTCTCGAACATTGCTGGTTGTAGATATAGGGTTTGTAATGATTTCTTGGGTTTGCATAAATTGTTCCTCTATTAAGCGATTTGTTTACTGGGACGCGATCGCCATATCCAACTAAGCTTTGGCATCCAGAGCCGAGTCAATTCTTAGCTTAACGCATCGGAGTACCTGCTGTCAATAGATTCTTTGTTGACAAATAGTGACAACCGCTTTTTTATAGCCGAAGATAGCGCGCAGGTGACTGAAAAGCTGTTGACGCCGATCTTCTAAATTACTGTGGGTGGCGCACAGGTGCATGATGCGAATATTGTGACAACTATGCTGGTTATTCAATTGGTGAGTTGCTGACAAATAATTTTATAATTTTAACATCTTTTCCGAGTTAATTACTGTTGTTACACTGGTAGGCTAATCAGTTAATTAAAAATGCGATTGCTATTGATATAGCAAATTAAAAATGCGATCGCTTTTAATAAATTCTGATTATGGCCGCCACACAATTTGAGACAAACTAGCCAATGAATCAGCAAGTCTATCTGCGGTGGTACGGTCATCTTCACGATAGGGAAGACCCACAATTTGACCGTGAGATTGGGAATCAAGCACTACGTCTAAACCCAATTCACGAATAGAACCTACCTGAATACTAACTACTCCATAACAATTCCTAAACCTATCAGCACATTCAGATGGAGTGCAGACACTAGCAATTCTTACAGAAAGCCCCATCTCGTTTTTCTTCTTACGTAAATAGTAAGCATTAAGACTCACATTTCCTGTATTTTAATCTATCCACTGCTTGCGAAGTAATGCGCGATAGACAATAGCACGATATGGTAATAGTTCAAAGTCTGTTGCATTACTATAATATTGTTCTGTCATGCTTCATTAAACCACTTTAACCAATTAATTAAAGTTGACACGGAAACGAGATCGACTACACCATAATTATCCCTTGTTGAATAATAAATGTCAACTGGCTGCTCCGAATTATCGGGACAGAATAAGCAGACTTTACGCTCTGATTCTCTGCTACTCCAAGTTAGTCTAATTCCTCCTTCATCGTCTGTACAAGCGGAGGCTTGGGGAAACTCAATTTCCATCACTTTATACGCCTCTAATACTAGCTTCATTGCTGTCTTAAATGCGTATTCTGTCGGCTTCAATATCCCATAATCATCCTCTTCTTCTAACTCTAAAAGTTCCAGAAGACGTTCGATAGTAACTGTAAAGGCTTTATCCACAACTACCGTCATAACAATTCCTCAACTCGACTTTTTATACTCTCGTTCCGCTTTTCCCTGTTCTAAAGCTGACTGTAACGACTTAACATCGGCATGTACTTCCTCGGCTGATAATAACTCGGCATTGGGTTCTGGTACTGTCTTTTTCATATTTCACCTCTCGTAATTTTCTGCTGATGTCTCAATTACTCGATCGCTCTAGTAAGTGCCTTAATCGTAAATATTGTCACGGCTGAGGGCGGCATCAGGAAGCCCTGGGGAAGTTTCATTCTGTTGGCTTTGCTTGCCAGTGTTTTACTCTTTCAGAAGAGTGTGGTTCTTTGCCAAAGGGCTGTAGATGTTTCTGGACGTAAGACGATCGCCTCAGAGGTTACTTCCACGACATAGCGACGGTTAGGGGGGATGCTGCCCAGCATTGCTGCTGGTATATTCAAACCGCCTTGCGGGTTAACTTGCAGAATATTACTCACGGCAATTTCAAGCTGAATCACAATTGTTCGAGTTTCACTTCACTCTATCTTATCATAGATGATAGCGACGCTAATTTCTAGAGGTAAATTAAATGGCCGATCGCGCCTGAAAGACTTACTGTTGGACACCGGTAGGGCGATCGGCTTGTGACCGTCCGCTGAGCCTCAACTGCTCGTTCCCAGCCAGGGCCCACCGAACGAGAAAATCACCGACGCGATCTCCATCTCTAACTAAGCTGTGACCGGCATCCAGAGCCCAGTCAATTCTTAGCTTAACCCATTGCAAGTGCCTGCTGTCAATAGCTCCTTTGTTGACAAATATTGACGGACAACAGCTACCTGTAAACTTAGAATATCTTGATGTATGGCTGCGCCACGCTGCGCGAACGGAAATTGAACTCTTTGCCTACCCTCAATACATAGTAATACCTAAGAAAATAATTTGGTGAGGCATTCATCGTGGGTTAAATTAAAGTGGTTCTCAACATCACACATAATTGCACTAAGAGTCCCAATCTTAATTGGATTATGGTTAGGAATAGTAATGTGATGTTCGCCATTTTCCTGAGTCGTTAATCCCATATGGCTCGCCGTTTGGCGCTCGACAACATATCCCAATTTACTTAAAGCCTTAACCAGTGCTTCACCAGATATATCTCTAGGCAACTTCATGAAGCAATCACCTCATCACGAACAATATGCAGACAAATTAGTTGAGGAAGATTTTGCTCATCGGGATAATGGCAATGAACAGCATCTTTAATCATTTCTCGCAGTTCTTGCAGGCTATCGGCTTGAGTGAAAATAGATTCCCCGATCGCTTTAGCAATATAACCGTCTTCCGGATCCTCTGACACCAAGAAAATAATTTCTTTTATCTTATTTTCACCCATATTTATCCATTTCCTCCTGGTTGTTTTCCTTTTCACAAATACTCCCCATCGGGTAACTTAAAGGTTTTCGAGTCAATTTTTCTCTCCTTACTAGCCCATCAAACCTGGGGTTATCCAGATAGCCACGAATGGCTGCGCCACGCTGCACGAACGGCGATCGCTGCTATAATAGCACCAAGCGATCGATCTGTTTACCGGGACGCGGTCTCCGTATCTCACTAAGCTTCGGCATCCAGAGCCCAGTCAATTCTTAGTTTAACGCATCGGAGTGCCTGCGAAAGAGTGCTCCTTTTTCAATCCAGCCTACTATGCGACTCGTTCACACGTTCACACTACAAAAATTCACGATCGAGCTGTAAAGCCATTCTCCATACGGTTAGTCATGATAATACCGAAGACGATCAGTAACATACTGAAGATATGCACCAAGGTAATTGCCTCACCTAGAAGAAGCCATGCAGCAATGCCACTGAAGATCGGAATTAGGTAATAGATGAAGGCTGTGCGGGAAGGACCGATTAAAGTAATCGCCTTATTCCACGCAAGAAATGCCACTACCGATGATAGAACCCCAATGTATAGTAACGCAAGTATTAGTGAAGGATTGAAGACAACATGATGATAAATCCAACATTCCAGTGCATAGAAAAATATCAAGAACAACAGTCCTAAGCTAAAAGTAGATAGAGTGAAGGTTCTCATTCCCATGGTGGGTGGCTTGCGCTTAACGAGCATGGTATAGCCAGCAAAGATTATGGCTGCCAACAACATATATAGATCGCCAATTGTAAAGGAAATACTCAGTAGCTTATCTAACGATCCTTTTGTAAGCAACAGAACAACACCAATTACCGTAACTAAGATACCTTTAGTACGGTTTAAAGAAATCATCTCACCATAAAATATGCGTGACATAAGTACAACAAAAATGGGAGAATAAGAGGCAATCAAGGCTAAATTTATTGCCTGTGTTGTATGACCTGCAATGTATATCAAGGTGTTAAAAATTGTCACGCCTGACAACGCCGATACAATCAAGTAGCGGAAATTTTTTTGAACTAATTTCCAGTCTGCGACTGTCACTCTCACAGCAAATGGTGTCAAGGTTATCACAGCAATTGCCCATCGCCAAAATGCTAGACCGATCGGGAGAATATTATCGTGAAAAGCCCTGGCAATGATAAAATTGCCTGCCCATATGATGGTAGCAACTACTGCAAAAAAATACCCCATTATCACTGGCTGTGCTTGACTCAATATTTCTCTATTCCTGTTCATTATATTTTGCTCCATTATTCTCCACGATCTTGCTGAATAAAATTTACAACCCATTTCGCGATTAGTTGAGCATCAAGGTTGTCATCCAGTGAACGTAAGCCAGCCGAGAGCACCCCTTCTTCTATGACGTCTTTTCGACGCCGCATTAGTGCTTGTGTATAGGTCTTTTTATGCTCTGGATGCCCCTGGAAAGTCAAGACAGACCGACCATATGTGACGGCACTATAAGGGCAAAAGGGACTACCTGCGATCGCTGTCGCATTCTTTGGCAATTCCACCACCTGATCTTGGTGAATCACCAGCAGTTTGAAAGTCTGAACAATTGGCACCATCCAAGGTTCCGTATGTATTTATTATCGGCAGGCGAGATTTCGTCAAGTTATCTTCTCTCCCTCTCGATTGGCCGGATAGCGCCACACAAATTTATTCGTATCGAAGCGCACTTGGCTCCACGCTTTCCTGACTCCGACTTCATGTATCGGATCGCTAACGATATAGGGGTGAAATTCCCCCACCCCCACCGGATCGTGATGGTAGAACCGCCCGAACGGGTCCACCATCACCTAACTGTGAGTCATTTCGTCGTTGTTTTCGGGACGCATGATGTCCAAGCTTTCGTGCCGCGAGACGAAGTCCTTGAACTCCTCGTCCTTGATGATGAACGGCTGCTGCTTGGCAGCAATTTCTTCCGTATCCGCGATGGGCAGCATCTGGAAAACTTCCAGCGGTCAGGAGCAATTTTATCGAGCATGGAATGAAAGTTCTCCTGCCAATTGTAGGTGCAGACGACCGTGTTAAGTTTACACTCAATGTTCGGGTTGACCTCCCGCGCCAAGCGGAATATGGCCGCTACTCTTTCAACGCTGATTTGCTTCGAGGCGTCGCGTTTGCGGGAACGACCGATTTTCTGGTTGGTCTCTGGATCCGCAGAATCCATACTGATCCCAAGGATCTTCATACGAGGGGCGAGTTGCCGCACAATCTCGTCTGTCAGCAGATACCCGTTGGTGATGATGGACAACGTGAATCTCAGCTGCTCAGCCTCGCTCATAACCATCGGCAATTCGCCGTTTTTGTAGAGTAACATCGGCTCGCCCCCGGCGAAGTTCAACCGAGGGGGGCCCACCCATTCCCCCGGCACGAGGGAGGGCATGTGGGACAATTCGTCCAGAATGCGACTCGTCAATTCTGGGCTTCTCCACGCTTCGGGTCGGCGCATCTGCGGCCAATGGGCGTAGCAGTATCCGCATCCGAAGTTGCAGCTCTCCAAAATGTGCCAGTTAATAACTAGCTGGTTTTTGTTAATTTTGGGGTTCATCTATGTCTCCTCGCCGGGCTGTTGTCAAAATGAAGTTATACCGTTTTGGAAAAACAATGCTACAATTAGTTGCACATTATATTTAATTGTTGTTTTAACCGACATTCGAGTTAATCGGTGGGGGTTAAAACCCTCCTGCTGGCTGAACTTATATTAGCAAAACCCTATATCTGCTAATAAGAAGGGATTTTTTCCTGTCTATTCGCTTAATTATTCCTTATGGAGGATTCTCTCTAACCATATTAGCTCAAAAAACCCCAGAAGATATCCCGATCACGTAAACTTTTGCAACAAAATATTTTAAAATTTAAGCAAAGGATCAGCGTGCAGCTCCGTAACCCCCGTAGTAGCATCGCCCGCGCTCATAAATCATCGGTAGCGACAGAAATAATATTAGAGGTGGAGGGTATTCCAGGTTCTCTTCCCTCCCCAGAAAACCTGTTACTACCGGTCCGACGACAAGGATCGCCGGAGCATATCTATTGTCTCGTTCCCACTGGCAATCGCTGGGAACGGGTGCTAGAGGCTTTGCCTCGCGGTGATATCAGCAAGACCGCCAGGGCCCCTCGGCTTGTACCAGAGGCAGAGCCTCAAGGGATTCGCCAAAAGCGGTGGATGCGTTACAATATCAGGAAAGCGACTAGCGTACTAGCAAGGTGGCCCAATCATGAATACACAATTCGCACAGTTGTTAGAACTGGGAGTTACAGAGAAATTGCAATTGGTTGAGGACTTGTGGGACAATATTGCTGCAACCCCAGAACAAGTTCCTGTAACGGATTGGCAAAAAGCAGCGCTCGCTAAACGTAAAGCTAACTATTTGCAAAATCCGATTTTTCCGAAACGGTGCGCTGGTCGTTCTTGGGAAGAAGTCAAGCACTACGTCCGTCATCGCCATAATTGAGGAACTTATTATTCTGCCGGAAGCAGAGTTAGACATTGTTGAGGGAGCATCTCACTTTTGCATTTTGGCATTAAACCCTGCTAATTGCGAATGGAGAATGGAGAATGGAGAATGGAGAATGGAAAATAGCCCCATTTTCAATTTTCAATTTTCAATTAACAATTGCTCAATTCTCGATTCTCAATTTGCCAAACACCAGATGTACCCTAATTAATCTCGCGACCGTTGGGTCGAACGCAGACTGAACCCAACAGCACCATTGTCAGATTATGAGATTTTAATTTTGGGAGTTCCCCCCCTATGGAAATATATACTTTTGCAGACTTTAAAAAGAGACAGGAAGAAGTGTTTAATCAAGCAGCAAAAAGCCCTGTTTTCTTAACAGAGCGATCGTCGCGCCCCAGCCATGTCATCATGTCGGCTGAAACCTATCAACAACTAATCGAACAATTGGCAGAATTAGAAGATGCTATCTGGGGGAAAGCGGCAGAAGCTGCCCTAACTAATTCCCAAATGGTAGGAGCAGATAAGTTCGCAGAAACCCTAAAAAAATTAGCAAATGGCGAAGCTTGACGGTCTAGAAATAGTTCTCGATTTTCTTCAGGGATTACAACCTAAAATTGTTGCTCAAATTGCTAAAAAAATATTGGCATTAAATATGGAGCCTTTGCCTGCTGATAGCAAAAAACTAGCAGGTTATTCTAATTTGTACCGAGTCAGTATTGGGGAATATCGAATTGTTTATCGATTTCTGGTTGATGAGGATCTAGTAGAGGTGATTTTAGTTGGCAAGCGCAATGATGACGAGGTTTATAAACAACTGAAGCGGATGCTGGAATAATATATTGGTAATTCAAAAATCAGGCTTTTCAGAGTTCTCCGGTTGGGTCCATCTCATTTGGGTGCATCTGGTGTTTTGTTTCTTGAGCAATTGAAAATTGAAAATCGAAAATTGCTCCATTTTTGATTCTCTATTCGCAATTAGCCTTTTACCATTCGCAATTACTCATACAAAAGTGATGCTCCCATTATCCAACCAAGCCAATAAATCCGATGTCGTAGTAAAATCCAAAATTGCTTCGCCCAAACTCTCCACTTGTTCCAGAGATAACTGGCGGATGCGCATTTCAAGTTGCGCGTCCACAAGACCAATTATACGCCCCAGTTGACGAATAATTAAATTCTGTTGTCCGTGCAACAAACCTCCTCTCTTGAAATTTTTTTGGTCTTCAATAAACATCTCTCGTTTTTCTAAATCTTCTAACTCCTCTCGCTTCAAATTGGCTTGATTTGCAATCGCAAAAGCCTTCTGAATTTCCGACACTTCTCCCATAGTTTCTGGCACCATTTCCAAACTCACCGCATGTTTCATAAAATATATCCATTTATCTGTCAAGCTTGACAACTGGGACAAGTTTTTCTTAAAATTTGGCAATTCCACGAATACCAATTCTATGTGGTTCTTGGGAAAATCTAATTCCCGCGTTTGTTCTTTGAAGACAAACTTAGAAATTACCATGTCTTGCTGTGGAAACAATACAAAATCTGTCAAAGTGAGAGCGATCAGAGGCTTCAAAAAACTGTATCCTTCTCCTTTTCCCAGTTGGTTTGAATAAGCTTTAGCAGCATTATACAAAACTAGTTGTTCAAAGTCGGCAACATGCCAGACTTGCATCTCCACAATTACCATTGTGCCATCTTTGAGCGTCGCCCTCACATCTAAGTAGCTATCCTTGAGAACGGCAAGCTTACCAGGAGAAGAGGGGTTGATGATTTCTAAATCTTCGATAGTTGCTTTCCCTTGATACAGTAAGGCATTGAGGAAGCTAATTAGGATATCCTTACTATCCGATGAACCAAAGATTTTTTTGAAGGCAAAATCAGTTTTGGGGTTGATGAAATCCATAGTTTTTTCTCCGATTTTAGCAAGAGGATAGGAAGCAAGACCCTACTCCGCAACTCTGAGGACAAGCAATTCAAAATTATTTCTTCAAAATTCAAAGATGTGACTTGATCGCTCGATAGAGAGAATGAATAAAACGTATGATTGAGAATATAACAACATCCACAACCAAAATTATTTCTAGTAATAGAAGCCAACCAAAATGCCACAATAGAGGCTCTGGTGGTCGAGTCCCACTCATCAAAGCTGAAAGGATAGTCCAGAAGAAGTTCAAGATCGATAACATAGTGACTCGGAGTATGCGATGTCCTCCTTTCAATGCACGCAATACCCGATAGACGAACATCAGCTCTAGTCCCATAATAGTTAACAAAATTACGACTAGAGCAAAATTAGGAGGCTCATAACTACTAGGAATAAATCCAGTCGGTGGGTGGGTAACTTCATAGCAATAGTCATAAATCATAAGGAAACTGACAAATAACCACCCCGAAAAGACACCGTAGATTTGTAAATTTGATCCTATATTTCTCGCGATCGTGATAATAGCCTTAAAATTCATGTTCTTCATTTTCGAGGGAACAAAACTACAGTGTTCGCTCTCCTGCTAACAGGATGCACGTAGTAAGAACTGTACTTTTTGTCGAGTATACTGGTTAATTACTGTAGGCTCATAACCTTCTCCAGGCGCTCGATTCGGTCTATCTTTTCATTCCCATTTTGGGGGTTTTGGAGGATTTCTCCATTTGAACCGTAGCCACTACTGTAAAAGTAGGCAACGGCTTGAGGATAATCTTTCGCATTCCAGGCACCTCCATTTTCATTGTTGATGAACGCGATCAAGTGGTGCAAGGTTGCGGCCACAACAATAGGAGCAGTTTTGGGATTAAGGAGAAAGTTCATCGCGGCTTCATCTGGATTATCGTCGTATCCTGGAATATCGGAGGCATTTATGTGCCCTTTCTCTACCCTAGCTTTCACTCCATTAATGCTGACCTGACCAAAGCCCAGGGTTACATCCAGATCTGGTAATTTTTTTTTTCCCACAAATGCATTGGCCTCACCGCTACGGTTGATTAAAACTTGATCCATTAAGGTAAATGGATCAGATCCATCCTGCCAATCGTCAAAGATCTCGCGGTGGTACAATTCATCGTAGATGATCGCCGCGACAAACCCAGCCGAGACATCGCTGAATTTGCTGGCAGCATTTTTGATATCATCCCGCAAGTAGTAAATTAGGATTTCGATTTCGTCCATAGCCTGTGTCATATTGAATTCAAAATCAAAGGAAAATTTGACGTTCACGTCTTTGCGGATGGGTCCTTCATAGAAGTTGGTAGAGTGAGTAATGCTGAAGCTTTCTAAGTACGAGTACTTGTTCTGATAAGGAATGTAATGGGTATAGGTGAACAAGGAGCGATCGTCGTAAGTAGGGTCATTTTCATCAATGGTCACTTGAAGCACTACCTTGAAACTGCTGGGATCGCTAGTTCGAGGATGTCATAAAGCTGGTATTGGTCTCGTTTCTAAAAAGAAGAGGTCTTCGTCTGTAGTGTCCGTATTTACTGTTTTTACTTCTGCTGAAACCAAAACAGGTGTATTCGGATAGGCCAGCGCTCCGAAACCGGTAATGTCAAGTTTCGGACTGTACATCAACTCCTTTAATCCCTCAATCTTGATTTTTAATTGTCGGCCCACACCAATACCATCAGAAGTCTCAATCTGTAAACTCTTCAGCTTGACCTTGGCGACATCCTTTTTGGCGTATACAACAGGAAGAAAAATTTCTTCCCCAAGAAACTTAAAGGCAGCATTTCTAATCGATATGGCTTTGGATGTGACGTTATTGAGAAAACTCGCAGTTGACATAATAGTGTTAAGCAATTCAAAATTATTTCTTCAAAATTCAAAATGGGGAAAGCTATTGAGAACAATGGTCTCAGCTTTTCGACCTCTGCAATTTAATGCGCGACAGCTTAATACCCTCTTTGGGGACAAGGCTCGCTGGAGGTCTATCCTTACTTTCCTTCGCAGTCTCTGGCTGCCAACGGGTGCTCTTAGCGAAGTTGTGGCATCGGCTTTACCGGTAGAACAGTCTGCTTGTGACCGTCCGCTCCGCCTCAGATGTTGTTTCATTCATAATTTACCTCCAGTTTTCCTACTTACAGTTAATATACCCTTCCATAAACTGCTTTACCAGTCTTACAGAATAGTCCTAGGGTGCCTTTGTCAGCATCTGTGACTTGAGCCTTCCTTACTTATATTAGCACAACTATCCTTTTTTCTGCCAATAAGAAGCTATTTTTCCTGTCTATTTACTCAAATCTTCCTTCTGGAGAACTTTCTATACTCATATTAGCGGAAAAAACCCCAGAATCTCTCCCGATCGCGTAAACTTTTGTAAAGAAATCTTTCTTAAGTTAAGCAAACAGCCGGTGTGCTGCCTTTTCGACCTAGCATCGCCCGCGACCGGAAACAACCGGTAGCGACTATGGGATAATTAGAGGTGGGGGCAATACTTCTCGGTTAGGGAGTGGGGAGTAGGGAGAACGGAGTTCCGACAGAACTCCGTTCTTCCTACTCCCCAATTCCCCACTTTTTGCAAAACTTTGAGGTATTGGAGGTTGGGGGTATTCCAGGTCTTCTTCTCTCCCCAAAAAACCTGTTCCTACCGGTCGTGCTAACGTGCGACTCTCGTACTCTCGTTAGCAGTCTCTGGCTGCCAACGGGTGCTAGAGGCTTCGCCTCCCGCGTGGGTGGCATCGGCTTTACCGGTAGAGTTCCTTGCTTTGTGACAAGAAGCTTCGCCTCGGTTTTGCGTTTCCAGGGGTCGCCCGGAAACGAGTCAAATATGGGGGAAATTATATTTGCTCTGGCTAAAGCATATTTGCTCTGATACTAAGCATATTTGCTCTGGTGACAAGCAAATATGCTTTGCCGCAAAGCATATTTGCTTTGGTGCAAATCAATTATTCTACCCAGTCAAACAACAGCAGCTTGTCCAGTAGGTCATCTGTCATCGGGAGCATATTACACCAGACCCACTTGTAATGCCTAAGATAATGTGACACTTGCGATTCTGCCCACACTGGCTCCAGTGACATGGGGATATCAGTCCAGACTATGAGTAACGGACAAATATAAATTGAGGTGAACGAAAATGGCAACCTTCCCTAAGTCGGAAATGGAAATAGCCACCTTGGCAGAAAACATGATCTCAGGCTTTACCGCCAATAGCGAAGTATATCCTGCCCCGGTCATTCCCGTCGAACAACTGCAAAACGTCCTGAACGAATTAAAGTCAGCCCAACATCAGGTGGCGAATCATTGCCTCACATCTAGCATTCACCACACCTTGCATCATATTGGTTTTTTAAGGCTCCGCGCACCAAAACGATGAACTGCCCGATCGCCAATGCGGACAATCCAAGGTTGAGCTTCTGGTAATCGCTTAAATAACCGATCGGTCGCAGTCAAGATTTCATCAGCAACCTCAAAAGCTCCTGTCTCAATGTCGATCGCCACTATTTTGCCGTGATGAACTGCTTCAACTTTGTACTTCAGTCTCATAGATACGATCGCCACGCAAGGCAAATTCTTCTTTGCTGTAACGAGGTTGCCTAACTACCATCGGTTTAATCTCTCTTGGAGTGATTCCTTCAAGTTTTCCTGAAGTTGGACTTTCTCTAATTATATTAGCAGAAAACAACCCAGAATCTCTCCCGAGCGCGTAAACTTTTGTAAATTAATATTTCTCAAGCATAACATTTAGTCAATGTGCAGCCATGTAACCCCCGTAGTAGCGCGGAGCCGACCCCGTGGGTGGCATCTGCTTGACCGGTAGGGCCCCTCGCCTTGTGACCGGAGGCTCCCGCCTCAGATATGCGTTCCCTGGCGAAGCCAGGGAACGAGAAACCGACGCGAAAGTCAGCATCTATGGGGCGATCGATCGCCTTTAAGATCATCTTCCCAGTTCCTGCATCGCCCGTAGCAGGCGGGTTCTAACTGCTAAATCTTGCTCTTCTGCCAACATTTGCTGAAAATGATCCTCCAGAAGCGAGTATAGATCTGACTGCTCGCGAGTCACAGCATTGGCCAGCGCTTGCAACCCCGCAACAGAAGCATAACGTACTACCCATTCAGGGTCTTGGGAAGTGAGCAGCAGAGTTTTTCCGACTCGTTCTTGAGTTTGTCTCACCTGTGCTGCGGGGATTTTAGACCAGAGTAAATTACCTAAACCTTTAGCCGCAGCACGACGGACGCTCATAGAAAAATCTGTTGACGCTGCTTCTAGCAATGTTTCTAGCGCTCTGGGGTCGCCAATTTCTGCTAATGCTCTAATTGCCCAAGCTCTCCCGCCATAATTATAGTCATCAAGCAGGTTTAGCAATGGCATCACTGCTACTTCTCCTAATTGCACTAACCCCTCTACTGCTGCTACTGCTGCACCCGGGTTATTGTAGCTCAGGACGGCTATTAAGGTCGGTGCTCCTGACTCTAAACGTGCATCTGATAAAGCTTCTACTGCATCGATTAAACTATCGGAAGAATCTGCTTGCTCGACTGCTTGGATTAATTCGCTAGCTAGGGTAGTCTGATTCATATTGAAAATTTAAAACTTAAAATTAAGAATAACTATTAGCTATTATACCAATCCTTCTCTTCGCTGTCATCCCGCCGGGGGTTCAAACCCCCGGCTAATAGCTCAAGTCGGTTAAAACCGACTAATATCAATTCCTTAAAAATGCCATTCACGTGA
This sequence comes from uncultured Hormoscilla sp., assembly GCA_963921275.4. GTDB lineage: Bacteria > Cyanobacteriota > Cyanobacteriia > Cyanobacteriales > Desertifilaceae > Hormoscilla. The sequence goes on from OZ001293.3 coordinate 3,390,371, forward strand.
GTAAGTAGTCTGCCGATTCAAGTCTCTCATATCTTTAATAAAATGATATTATCCTCTGCCCATATCCTCTGCCCAGAAACCATATTTATTTAATAAACCTGGTTTCTTATGTTTTACATATGTATTTACTTTTCTCTGCCGCTAATTCTCGCGACCAAGTCTGAAGCTGCACTCATTAACGAGCTGTCTATTTCTATTTTATACTTATGCTGCTCTAATATTTTCTCTACGACCGTTTCTAGCTTGGCATTCCCTTTTCTGGCTCCCAAACCGTTAATCGCACATTCTATTTGTCGGACTCCCAAATCTAATGCTGCGATCGAATTATCGACTGCCTTCCCCGATCGTCATGACAATGTACTGATACAATGGCATCGTTGATATTGGGAACGCGATTAAAAATCATGGCTATCAGTTGGGAAAACTCCTCTGGTGCCAGCAACCCTAAGCTGTCGGGAATATTAATCGCACCGCTTTTTATAGCTATTTCAATTGCTCTACACAAAAACTCCCGATCGCATCTAGGGGCATCAAAAGCACTCCACTCGACATTATCACAGTTATTCCGGGCTATAGAAACACTTTCTTTGATAGCAGTTAATACTCCTTCTTCACCAACTTGAGTTTGTTTAAGATTAACAGATATATAAGTATGAATTATTCCTTTTTCTGCCGGTTTAATGGCTTGCCCAACAGTCATTATTTCTTCTCGATCTGCGCTTGCCAACCCACATATGATTGCTTGCTTAATTATTTGATAAATCTTGAATATTTCCTGAAAATCCTTTTGATATCTGCCCGGATCCCCAACTTCGATCGCATCCACTCCCATTTTTTCTAGCAGTTGAGCGATATTAATTTGATCGGGAAGATTCATTTGCACCGCAGGGGCGGTAGTTCTCCATCCCGCATGGTGGTATCAAATATCATCACTTTATTATTATCCGTCACCATAATTGCAATTATAATAGGTTATCCATCAGGTTCATCAGATGGATGGCTGTCTCAGACAAGGGCTCAGATTCTTTGTTTTTGACATGATGCTCTAAAAGTCCTTTAAGAGAAATTAGCTTGAGACTGTTTTCTGCTAATGTTTCGGCGATCGCCTCTGCTGCGGGCAAATACCCGATCGCCCCCAAGTCAGAAAGAGCCGCCCGTCGCAGTTGCAGCTTTTCGCCTGCCAAAGCTGACACCAGGCGATCGCCATATTGCGCCTCACCCGTCAGTTGATACATTGCCCTGGCCGCGCCGTACTGTTCCAGTTCTAGAGCATGTGCTATAAACGGTTCGATCAGGGGTATTGCTTCAGTCGCACCCAACTCACCCAAAGCTTCGATCGCGGCATTGTAGGGTTGAGCTAAGTGAGGACATCCCGGTATCGGCATTGCCGAAGCTAACCCGCCTTCTAGCAGTTGCATCAGCTTCGGAACACAGCTGATATCTCCCAACATTCCCAAGGACTGGGCCGCTTTTTCCCGCAAGTAAAAATCCTCGCAGTCCAAACACTCAATCAGTGCAGGCACTGCGGTTCGATCTCCCAGTTTTCCCAGCGCTGTCGCTGCATTTCTGCGCAGGGGATATCCTCCTGACTCCGTGCGGTTCTCTTCATCTTCTAAAGCCGCAATTAGCGCCTCTATTGCCTCCGGTGCCTTGACTCGGAATTTCCCCAGCCACCATGCAGCATAATAGCGATCGCCCCTATCTCCTGTTTTGAGATTAGCGATCGCCTTTTCCTCCGTTAAAGACTCGCCATCTTCTGGAGAAGGCAGTAATGAGCCGACCGACTGCGCATGTTCGTACAGCATCTGTTCTCACATCAGTAGACGTAAACATAAAATTGCCCGGAAAAGTCAACAACTGCTAACTCTCAGCTGGCAGCTGTTTGCCTTTCCGGGCTACACCCGCTACTTTTCTAGCTCAGGGCGTTGATCGCGTAGTCGAGATAGTTATTCGCCTCAGTACCTGGCTGACCACTTATACCGTGGTTTGACTTGATGTACTTCAGCGCTTCGATGTACCAGCTGGGAGACAACTCGAACGTCTGGTTGATTTCATCGATACCAGCAAGCAGGTACTCATCCATCGGTCCTGTGCCTCCAGCCACCAAGCAGTAGGTCACCATCCGCAGGTAGTAGCCAATGTCGCGAGCGCATTTCTGCTTACCTACCTCGGTAGAAGCATAGGTTGGTCCTGGCATGGTCGTGGTGTAGGGGAATTTGGTATACACCGCTTGGGCTGCCCCATTAATCAACCGGTCTGCATTGGCGGTCAAGCTTTTTGCTGCTTCTAAGCCAGCCGACGCCCGCTGGAATCGACCAAAAGCGCTTTGGATTTCTGTGTTGCTCAGAAACCGACCTTGTGAATCGGCGGCAGATACTGCTTCTGTCAGAGGTGTCTTCATTGTTGAGATTTTTCCCTAATGTTTTACAACTTGTTCAATGCTTAGTCAAAAATGGAATTGCGCCTGGTGAAAATACGGAATTCTGTTGTTTAGGCAACCGCACCTGCGGCGCGATCGAAGTAGGTAGCAATTTCCGCCATCAGGGCGCTACAATCGCCAGGGGTAATTCCGTTCCGGTCATTTGCGATCGCGATCGCCGCTTCCTTCATCTTTTCTACCCCTACTGCCACTGAAGCACCTGGTGTACCCAGTGCCAAGTATGTTTCGCGCAGACCATTCAGGCACCGGTCTTCCAGTACGCTAGCATCACCTGCAAAAATTGCGTAGGTTACATAGCGGAGGATGATTTCCATATCCCGCAGGCAAGCTGCCATCCGCCGGCTAGTATATGCGTTCCCACCAGGAGCAATCAACTGGGGCTGTTCAGCAAACAGAGAGCGAGCCGCATTAGCAACGATAGTAGAAGCGTTGCTGGTAATCCGGTTTACCGCATCCATCCGCTTGTTGCTTTCTGCCACCATAGCTCCCAGAGCGTCCAGCTGGGCTGTGCTCAGCATTTCACCCCGGGCATCAGCCTGAGAAATCACCTTTGTGAATGCATCGTACATTGATTTATACTCCTACTTTACTTGGTTTTGATTTTCAGTTTCATTGAGCGCGAGTTCAGTGCTGCTCGGTGCAACCTTCCGTTCGCGCAGCGCAGCCATTGACAGACAACCGGCACCAACCGTTGCTTTTCTCACCTCCCCCTTGATATCCACTACTGGACTATCTATAGGTTTGTTAAGAAATCTCAGACTACTTTCTTTTTTCTGAGAGAGCACTTACTGCTTGTCTAGAGCTTCTTTTGCTGTGCCTTTGCCTGTCCTCATTACCCTCCACTTTTCTCTTATACAATGATGTCGTGCCCTTATTTGTTACATATTGTTAAGATTTTAAAGTTTTGGTTTTTGCTCGCCGCACGAACCTCGCCCAACCCTTGTCACACGCTAGCTACAGGGAATCTTTGATTCCTCTACCTTGCGCCACAAGATCTAAAGGCTGATCAGGCCCCAGGCCGCTAACGCTACCGCGATCGTTCCTCCCGCCAACAGCACGGCACCGGTTATTGTAATCACCTTTCCAGCCAGACGAGCCGCTTTTGGATAAGGGGGCTTCTGCCACTCCCAAATGTATGTTTTGACTTTGGCTTGGAAGTATCCCAGTTGCTCCAGTTGCTGGCGATAGTCCTCTCCATAGCGTGGCATCCGAGCAAAGGGCAACTCTCCTCGATCACGCTGGGGTAATATCCGCCGCCGCTGATATGGTACTGTCTCGTCCCCAAAGTTTTGCTGGTACTCCTCGCTATTTAGCAAGGCATCGATGAACCCTGGCAGCCCTTTGGTTGCCAGCACAATTGACCAGGCTAGCTTCTCCCGAGCGTTATACAGTTCTCGCCCCAGGATGCGCTGTACGCACATCTGGACAAACCGGTAGTTGTTGTTGCACTCATAATTGCGCCGGCGGAATGGAGCGGAAGTCGCCAGACCCCGAATGAATTCCCGCACCGTGATCTGACCAAATCTCAGCTGAGATTCTAAGAATGTTTGCCGGTTGCTGGTCAGCAACTGTTGTTCGTTAAATATCTGGCGATAGCCTGCCCAGATCAACTCATCCATTTCCGTACCTGCCAGCAGGTTTTCCGCTGTGTAAATTCTGGGCTGCTCATCTCCTGATATTTCATATCCCGCTACCCGCTGATTTTGGCTTGATGCCGGATAGCTGAGTAATGGAATTGCCAATCGATCACCTCCTTCTGTACATGTACCTATTTTCTCGTTCCTTAAAGACTAAGCGATCGAGTTCATATAAGTCTTACTTTTGTTACAAATCTTAAAAAAAGTTGAACTTCTGTAATCCTTTCACTACCGGTTGACTAGCAGCGTCGCCCCAGCCACAAACCGACCTTAACCCACCTCTGCCAGTTTTTTCTCTAAGTCAAACAGGAAGCCGTGGATGTATTCCTCGGTCCATTCGGTGCCATAGAAGCGGGTAAACATCCCCCGTGCTGGATCCTTCTCGGCTCGATAGCGCAGGTAGCGCAGTTGCGCTTGCTTAATCTCTTCTAGATGCTGCTCGTCAGTGACCGGTTCTGCCTGGTCCACAAAATCTAGGTAAGCCTGGAGATAGTCACAGAAGGCGGCAAATACCCGCGTTTCCACTACGGATGTTTCTGTAGGGCGGGTCCAGAGAAACGCCGGAGAGAAGAAGGGTTGAGCTTCTGCTGGAAAGTCGCCTCCCCAGGGCAGGTGTTGTTGATGGGCTTGGAAAATTGGTAGGATCGGCTGGGTATACTTTTCCTGGTATGCCAGATCGTCCCGAAACAGCGGTTGCATATCTAGGGCGATTAGGTGTCCCCCCGGTAAGGTGACTAGGTCCGCCCCGAAAAATGGGAGGTCATATTTGAGCTGGGGGAAAATTACAAAGTTCAATACCTGTAGCGCCTCTCCTCCCTGGACGTGGGCTGCTCGGATTTGCCGGAGCTTCTCCGTGGCAAAGGCGTGACTGGTGGTGAGCACCTCCGATTGCTTCTTCCCCTTTCCGACTGTCGCCTGCTTGCTCTCGAACCCTTCCGGGATAGGATAGGGTTTAAGGGAGAGTCGATCTTTCAAGTAGGCGATCGCGTAATCTAGGAATTTCTGATATAGAGTCATTTTGACATTGCTGATTAATGCTTACCAATTACCGTGAATTGAGAATTGAAAATTGCTCAATTCACTATTGTTCAATTGCTCAATTCACCATTCATCAATACTGTCATTTTTTGCTGCTGACTGCTAATGGCTTGGCATCTGCAAACAAGAACTCATACAGAAATCGTTCTGCCCACTCGTGACGGAAGTAGCTGCTGAATAGACCTGATGCTGGATCCCTTTCTGCACTATATTGGTCGTAGTCTTTCTGTGCTTTGACGATCCGATCGATGTCTGCGGTGTCCGTCAGCGGTTCTGCTTGCTCCAGCATTTGCCAATATAAATCTAAGTATTCTTGGTAAGCTGGCATTAGCCGATTTTTTACCGTCTCCGCATCAGTTTTGGCAAATAGCAAATATTTGGAAAAATACTGATTGGCATCGTAAAACTTCATTTCTAAGTTCTGCGCTAAGTCGTTGTATCGATCGCGCACTGCTTTCATCGGCTCTATATATTTTCGGTGATACTCTGCATCCCTAAACAAGGGCTGAAAGTCTAGCACAACAATGATTGTCTTTTTGCCAAAAGACAATAAATCTATCCCTAGCAAAGGGATATCGTAACAGTGCGCGGGATAGATCACGCTGTTAAATACTTGCGCTGCTGCCCCCCCATCTATATAGGTATAGCGGATTTTCCGTAGTTCGGGGCATTGGTAACACCAACTCTGAATGGTCGCTCCTGTTTGGCCCCGATCGCTTACCTGACGTTCCAAGCCTGGGGGGATTGGCTGGCTTTGTAAATCGAACCGCCGAAATAGCTCTGTTTCTAAGTATTCCAGGAATGGTCTGTACATAATGGTCGCTCGCTTTGCCTTAACTCTCGCTTTCGATGCGGGGCGCGCTACTCGCACTACCCCTCGCGCATCGAGGATAGACTAAATCTATTCGGCCTGTCTCCTTTGCGATCGACAAAGAAACAATCCTTAACATTCCCTACCCCCCATTCGGGCACAAAGCCAGGATTAATACACCGGTAACGACATGTGATTTCTGAGAAATGTGGGATTTTCAGCTGTTCTGCATGGTAACCTTGTCTGAGAACCGGTGGTGTCAAGGCAGGCGATCTGCGAACGGGAAGCACTAAAGTGCTTACTACGAACTTAAGTAAATACAGGAAGAGTGAGTAATGGGCGAGATTTGGAGAAAGTTACAAGCATTTTTAGGGCTTTCTGACCCTGGACAGGAGTTGGGTTTAACAGTATTGGCAAAAACCGACAAGTTAACTATTGTATATCAGCACTGGCAGGTGGCGAAACAAACTGCCTCCGAACTCGTCCTGCGCGGCGGCGGGTGGTGATCTGGTTTATCTGAGGTTGGCCTCACAATTTTAATATTGGGATTGAGTTGGTGTATGGGACGCACTGACATTACTTGCATGCGCCTTGATTTAGATTCAATGTATTGCACGACTAAAAATAGACCCCTATTAGGTATATATTATGGAGAGAATGATACTGCCTGGCAGGTACAAAAAGCGGAGGTGAAGAGTCAAATTCATGCCAGGGGAAGCTATGAAGTGTATCGAATTGTTTTGTTGGCTGAAAAAAGAAATGTCCCGGTGACGAATTATTTTAGCCGCGATCGGGCGATGTTGGAAGATGTGGCGGCAAAAATCAATAAATTTATTAACAACCCCGGGCAAAATATCCTGGAAATTGAAATGGAAGATTGGGGATGAAAATTACAGAAGCCCGCACCTGATTTTATCATTTTTGCCTTTCTAGCCAGCTTATCCGTATATTTCAAAACTATAGGATCGGGAGTAACCTGTAGTTGGCATAAAACTAGAGATACTGTCAAAATAATGCAAGCCCGTAAAGGACATTTTCAGGTCTCTTATCCTCTGGACAGAGTTCGCGGGGTAGGGGTGGAAGAATATACTCACAGTCAGGGGAGTGGCTATCGTATTAGTTTAATTCTCTCTGAGTCAACCTTTAATCAGAAACTACAGTCCCGATCGCCAGAACCAATACAAAGCAGCAGAAAAGATTCGGGATGCTAATGCGTCAACTTCGGCGGCGTTTTGGTGAGGTGCCGGAATCGCTACCAACCACAATGCGTTCTTTGAGTGTGGAGGAGTTAGAAGAGTTAGGGGACTTGTTTGTCGATGTGACTTCTCTGGATGAGTTTATTGCTTCTATCCCCCAGGTGACTGATAACAATTAGAAATTGAAGTTGGGGAGAGATGGTCGCGTTGCTATCTCTCTCTTTCTCTAGATATTTTATTTTTGTCAAAGGGCGATCGCCTGCTAAAATAATAGCAGGAAAACAGATTTTATTGCCGGCAATAACTGTTGGAAATTTTTGCTATATTTGTGTTGTTAGTATATTTATTGGAGCGGGTTATGAGTTTACTTGCAGAAGCTTTGCAAGCCGATTTGTTTCGGATAGAGGCGGGCACAAGGATGCTAATGCGCCTACTTCGGTGGCGTTTTGGCGATGTGCCAGAATCCCTAGCTACAACTCCGCGTTCTTTGAGCGTGGAGGAATTAGAAGAGTTAGGAGACCTGTGTATGGATGCGAATTCTCTGGATGAGTTTATCGCTTCTATTCGGCAGGTGACTGATAACAATTAGTGATTGACGTTGGGGAGAGATGGTCGCGTTACCATCTCTCTTTCTCTAGATATTTTCTGGGTGCATCTCACTTTTGCACGGGCGAAGCATTCGGGCATAAAATTTGTCGTCTTCTGTCATCATTTTTATGCCCGAATGCTTCGCCCCTACAGATGGATCTGCAAATATGAGATGCACCCTATTTTCTTGTTGTCAAGGTGCGATCGCCTGCTATGGGAATAGTAGGAAAATTTATTTCATGAATTGCAGCAACTTGTATTTTTTGGCTTTCAGCATTTTTATTGATATTAAAAATGCTGAAAAATTAAGCAGTAAACTTAGTTAATGTCTAATCAAAAAATTAGTTTACCAAAAACTAATAATATATACTCCGTTATTTAAGCATGGCTATTCTCCGGCAAAGGTAGATGAAAGCATTAGAAGCAGGGCTAAAAACTGGAAAAAATAGGAATAAAACCTGTTGATGCCACCTAGCCGGCGTTGCCAAATGCGATCGCTTAATGGATTGCGATCGCCGTTTGATTAAACCCTGTCAAGGATTGGCGATAGAAGTACCCAGTTGATTTTATTGTGGAGGGATCCGGATGAAGGTTAAACTGATGAACGACCAACAACTTTTACAAGAATATTTTGAGGTTCCAATACACTAAATTTGCAGAAACCATTGCTGTTCCCCTTCCCCCACTCGCCGAACAACAGGCGATCGCTCGTATCCTGGGAACCCTCGACGACAAAATCGGACTCAACCAAACCTTCGCCAACATCCGCGACACTCTCCAAACTCATGTCAGGAAAACTACGAGTAAAACAAGCAAAAAAAAATCTAACCTTTGAGATAAACCCATGCTTAAAGACATCATACAAGTTCAAGCATTATAGAAATATAACCTCTAGTTTAACGAGGGAGTGTAATGGGTAGATACATTAGTCAATTAATCTAATTGACAGGAGTATTTGAGCATTTAAATATCAATTTTTTTTTGCAGAGTAAAAGTTAATCGATAATGGGGAGCGGTTTATTTGAAAAATGGCGCAAACTTAGATACAGACGTTCTTTATGCAGTCCTTACAGGTAAACATATTCCCGATTATCAATGAGGTAAAACTGGGTAAAGTTTTATTATGAAATAGGCGCAGAAGCGACAGGCTAGAAACCAAGGACGGGCTCCCGTCCAAGCAGAAAACCGCGAACATCTCAAAGAACTATTAAAAGTTGCTTCTGATGGAGTCATCTTTACCACCATCCAGAAATTCACCCCAGAAGCGGGTGAAACAGAATACGAAGAATTGAGCGATCGCACTGCGCATCGCACATCGCAATATCATCTTGATCGCCGACGAAGCGCACCGCAGTCAATACGGCCTCACGGCCAAAGTGGTCAAGTGCGATTCGTTTAGTGTAAACTACCGGTGAACCAACAGAGGGACACCGGTGGGGGACCATTAGCAGGGTTCCATTAGCCCTGACAACTTTTAGATGATGGTGGTGAAAGCCCACCCCTCCAGGTGCTCTCGTGACAGCACTTACCCCACAGTAGCGATGGCATCAATCTGTGAAGCGGGTAGGAAAGGCGCCCTGACTAGCAGCCTAAGCCGGTCATCGTCAAGCAAGTAGTCATGATGAACGAAAGTGAAGGCTCATAAGTGTCGTCACTTGGAACCAGCGAAAAGGCTGAAACGCTGGCCCAAAAGGGAAAGGATATCGGTCATTGGCGGTTTTGACTCCGACCAATAAGCACTGACAATAAAACCCGGCATAGAGAGCCCACCTAAAACTACGACCAATCATCTAGAGGAACGAAGTAAACCAGGTACATACTCTCAACCGCCGGTCGATAGGTTGAGTAGCCACCACAGGCGCAACATCTGCTTTCATTAGGCAGGTTGTATCTGGGAGAGATTTCGTGGAGAAGCTAACGCCTATCTGTAATGGATAGGATATGCTGACGCCCTCATGGTAACGTCAATTGTGAAGTTGTAAGTAGCAATGCATACGTCATGAGCACGATGTCAAAATCGATGAATGAATGGAAGGATACCCCCTGGCGAAAGCTAGAGCGGGTAGTCTTTAAGTTGCAAAAGCGAATTTACAGAGCGGCAATGGAAGGCGTAATAAGCGACCAGTTCGCAGACTCCAAAGGTTACTGGTAAAATCCCGGGCTGCCAAAAGTCTAGCGGTACGACAGGTAACACAAGATAACCAGGGAAAAAAGACGGCTGGAGTGGACGGTGTGAAAGCACTGACCCCGAAGCAACGCCTAGAACTGGTAGGACAGATTGAAATCTCAAACAAGGCCAAACCTACACGGCGTGTATGGATACCGAAGCCAGGGAGAGAGGAAAAGCGTCCTTTAGGAATACCAACGATGTATGACCGCGCGACACAGGGATGGGGTCGAGCCGGGAATCGCTTCCCGACCCTCCCTTTCGGAACCGGACTTGCGATTTTCACCGCATCCGGCTACTGGGTACTAGGCCCTTTTCATAGGTAGACTTAATAGGAATTACTTCCGTTAGCCCTTGCCGCCTGTCTTTTCTTCCCTTTCCTGGTTTAGCGAGTGGTTGTTCTGATAACCGTTAGTATCACCATTTTCAAGTCAGTTTTACCAGTTATCCATACCTTATCCTCCACTTGCGTTTCGGATTAGTTCCGTGGCTTTTTAGGATTACTCATTCCAGCAGCTTCCTAGTATCACCGACCCACGTCAGCGCTGGCTACCCAGCATCATCTACATTACTGTAGATGTTATCCCAGGAATTACCCCGGGCATTCGCTTCTTGGGCCATCCCTCCCCCCGTGGCTTGCGCTTAACATCTAACTTGTCCTGATGGACAGCACACGAGAGGTTACTTCGTTCCCTAACAACATTTCGCGATACCTTTAGGTCCACACTATACCCCGGGAGCTATTTGAGTACTATATTAGCCAGAGTCTAAAACTAATACTAGCTACCATTTCCTTTTTAGGCCAGCGCATATAGCCTTATTTCGCTGGTTCCTTATAACGAGGCTTGCACATGTTTGCCTGCTCTAACCTTGGATATCTTTCCTAGCGGCGTCACCGGCTTAGGCTGCCAGTTATCCTACATTTGAGTCCTCGCTTAGCACCACGATGATGTCGCTTCGTAGCACCGAGGACCGGTGTCACCCCCGTACCTGGGGGGAGGGGAATTTAACCCCCATGCGGTCAGAGTTCCCGGCTAATGAAACCGGGCTAGCGTTCCGTGTTTGACCACGTTAGGCTAGAACGAATCGCACGGACTCCTTAAGATTGCGCTCGAACCCGAGTGGGAAGCGTATATGGAAGGGAACTCCTACGGGTTCAGACCGGGAAGGGGATGCCACGATGCAATCGAAGCGATATTCTTAAGCATCAGATATAAACCCAAGTGGGTATTGGATGCTGACATCGCGAAATGCTTCGACAAGATAGACCACAGAGCGTTACTGGAAAAACTGAATACCATATCACCAATCCGTAAGCAAATACGGGCATGGCTAAAAGCCGGGGTAATGGACAAAGGGAACTGGCATGCAACCGAGGCGGGTACTCCCCAAGGGGGAGTCATATCACCATTACTAGCCAACATAGCCCTCCACGGGTTAGAGGAGGCAGTGAAGAAACTCGTCAGGACACAAAAGGAAAAGCAGATACTGACGATAGTCAGATATGCCGATGACTTTGTTGTAATGCATGAGAGCAAGGAGATGATAGACAAAGCGCAGATGGTGGTGGCAGAGTGGCTAAAAGGAATGGGGCTAGAGTTGAAAGCCGAAAAGACAAAAATAACTCATACGCTAAAGGGAGAAAAACCGGGATTTGATTTCCTGGGGTTCAACATAAGGCAATATGAGGTGGGTGAATACAGAACCGGTAAATCAACTAACGGAACACCCCTAGGATTCAAAACCCTAATCAAACCCAGTAAAAAGTCTATAGGGAAGCATAAAGAACGGCTAGCAGAGGTGGTAGCCAGCCATAAAGCAGCACCACAAGCGACCCTGATAAGCAGGCTAGGCCCGATAATACGGGGATGGTCCAACTACTACAGGACCGTGGTGAGTAAGGAAACTTACACAGACATGGATACCTACCTATGGAACATCCTATGGCAATGGGCCAAAAAGAGACATCCCAATAAGTCAAGTCACTGGATAGCCTATAAGTACTGGTCTGTAGACCAGGGTGGTAAATGGCGATTCCGGTACAAGGCAGGAGAGGGAGAGATAACGCTGTACAAACACTCTGAAACTGAGATAGTCAGACACATAAAAGTGAAAGGAACAGCAAGCCCATATGACGGGAACCTTACATATTGGAGTACGAGACTAGGCAAAAACCCCGAGCTAAGTAAGAGAGTAGCAACGCTACTAAAGAGGCAAAAGGGAAAATGCCAACACTGCGAACTAACGTTCTTGGACAGTGACAAGTGGGAAGTTGACCACATCAAGCCCCTTTCATTAGGAGGTAAAGACCGGTATGACAACCTACAGTTATTACACAAGCACTGTCACTACATAAAAACTGCCAGCGACGGCAGTCACAGCCGTACCCGTGACAAGGGTGGCGTCACTGAGGAGCCGGATGAGGTAAAAGTCTCACGTCCGGTTCTGAAGACGAGTCGGGGGGGCGACCCCCTAGCTTAGTTTAATAAACCAAGATGGGGCTCAAATATCCTATGGTTTCACCAAATACGTCCGAGATGCCCTTCCCAACGCCTTGTTTATCGGGTTCACAGGCACCCCTATCGAAGCAAAGGACAAAGACACCCGTCAGATGTTCGGCGACTATCTGGATGTCTACGACATCCAACGGGCCGTGGAAGATAACGCCACCGTTCCTATTTAGGCATTGCACATTTTGGGGATGATGCCATTGTTTGCACATAACTGAAAGTGGCTTATAGTCTACGTTTAAGACTTATGCAAAGAGACCCATCATCCCGTGATTGTGCAACGCCCCTATTTATTATAAAAACCGCATGGTAAAGTTGCAGTTGGCTTCAAGCGATCACCCCCAGATCGACGCGGACTTCGAGGAAGTTACTTCAGGGGAGGAAGACACAACCCGGGAAAAACTGAAGCGCAAATGGTCGCGACTGGAGGCGGTGGTAGGGGCACCAAAACGGATCAAACAGGTTGCCGCCGATATCGTCACTCCGAACCGAGAACCGCCAAAGGATTCTGGAAGGTAAAGCAACCATTGTTTGCATGAGTCGCCGCATTTGTCTTGAGCATAGACGCTCCCATGCGAAAATATTAAGTATTGTTAACTTGGTTAACAAAAGCAAACATGGGTTTGTGAGAATGAAGTGCGATTCGTTCTAGTCTAACGTGGTCAAACACGGAACGCTAGCCTAGGAAACTAGGAACTCTGATATACATGGGGGTTAAATTCCCTCTCCCCAGGCACGGGGGTAACACCGGTTGGAGGTGCTGCGGAGTAACATCACCGTGGTGCTAAGCGAGAACTTAAATGTAGGATAGCTGACAGCCTAAGTCGGCGACGCCGCTAGGAAAGATGTCTAAGGTTAGAACAAGCAAATTCATGTAAACCTCGTAACATTCAACCAGCGAAATAAGGCTTAATGCGCTGGCCCAAAAGGGAAAGTAGTTAGTATTGGTTATTTCATTTGACCAATATCGTGCTCGAAGAACTACCGGGGTATAGTGGAGACCTAATGACATCGTGAAATGATATCAGGGAACGAAGTAACCCCACGTGAGCTGTCCAGTAGGACCAGTCAGATGTGAAGCGTAAGCCACGTGTGGGAAAGATGGCCCGAGAAGCTAATGCCTAGGGTAATGCCTATGGATACGCAGACGCGGGTCGGTGATGTCAGGAAACTACTGGTATAAGTAGCCTTAAAACGTCATAAGCCCGTTCACAGCGCTAGCGAAAGCGAGTTGAGGATTTCGGAATGTATTACTGGTAAAACGGATATGTAAATGGTGATCCTAAAGGTTTTCCGGCAGCGCCACTCACCAACCAGGAAAGGGGCAAACATGTAAGTAGTAAGGGACAACGGGAGTAATCCAAAAGTTACCTACCCATGAAAAGGGCCTGGCACCCAGTAGCCGTGTGCGGTGAAAGTCGCATGCACGGTTCCGAACGGGAGGGTTGTCCCGCGAGGGACAGCTCGACCCCTAATAAAGGGTCTTCGAAGACATCGGGCAAATCATGCCTGCACCAAGGCTTATTACTTGCCATCTACTTGGAGCCACAGTGGGAGCATGCGCGAGGCTAACATCGGCGGTATCCTTGTGTACACGCACTCGTCTTGAGAAAAAGGAGGTAAAAAGCACATAGCACGAATTTTGAAGCGCTCTCAATAATGTTGAGAGCATTGCAGGCTATCGCCTTCGATGTCAGAGATGGTGTTATCACTATTTCCGACGCCGATGTTGTAGTTGGCGCTTGCACTGTTAGTTTTGCGAGGCTTAAAGATAGCACCTCTACAATGCCATAATTAAACTGCGTCCGGACTGGCATCACGACGAGGACGATCGGGGCGCGATTAAAGTGGTGATGACCGGTTCTGCCTCTACAGTGAGGGCGATCCGCCAGCAAACCGGTATCCAGACCGAGGCCGCGATCGCCTTGCTGCGCTGAAAATATCGGGAAGTTCGGGCCATGTTCGGCAAGTTCGATTATAGTGACTTTTTGCTGCTGCTGCGGGCGATCGCCAGCAAACCGGTATCCAGACCGCAGAGGCGATCGATCTGATTTTGTCCCCGTCCGACGGCCAGTCCAATTATACTAAAGCAGTTAAGGAACTATCGCGGGTTTATGCCTTAGGTTCTGTTGACATTTCATTTGAGCCAAATTAAAGTAGAGGCAAAACAGATAAAACTCCAAAAATTCCGAGCAGATTTATCAAATCTAGAAAAAATCCGACATAGCTTTTTAAAAAACCCTTCTATTAAATGTCTCTCTTTATGGGATAATAACTGCTTCCATACCTCGCGATTTTATCAATCAACTCATTACAGTCATAACCTCTATCTCCAATTACTATTTTTCCTTGTTGCTCCTGTAATAATGGCAAAATTAACATCGTGAATTTCTCTTGATGTCAGAGTAAAATCTCAAGGGTTTCCTAACCCATCGCTAACAGCATTAATTTTAGTAGTAAATCCTCCTACAGATCTTCCCTTAGCTTGATTTGCTCCCCCCTGGCACAAGGATGACTTCTAATTACAGTGCGATCTATTAATAGATTTTCTCAATCTAGATTCTCAATACAATTTTGATAGAGACTGTTCCAGATTCCTTTGGCACTCCAACGGTTAAATATGCATAAAAACACTATTCCCTTTGCCATATTGTTCGGGTAATTCTCTGTGCTTCTCATTATCCATAAGACTCCATTGATAAATTTTCTGCTCTTCTGTTCCCAGGTATATTGAACTCTGTCCTCTCAAAAATACTAATATTTTTTCCCAAGTTTTTCCTTGTATTTCTTGCATATTTAATTTGGCGATATTTTTTATCCATTAAACAGAATCAGTTATAACCGCAATCGCTCTTTTTGTCAAGCCAAATGTCAACAGAACCTAGTCTCTGCCAAAGATCAAGCGATCGCCTTGCGGGATTTCGATGTCTCCTGGTCGCTCGATGTCTCCTGGTCGCTCGATGTCTTCTGGGAGCGCTAGTCGCACTACCCAGAAGACATCGTATTCGCACTACCCAGAAGACATCGTATTCGCACTACCGAGGAGACATCTTCGATGCACTCGGGGCGCGCTACTCGCACTACCCCTCGCGCATCGAGGTCGCATTTTTTCAAGCGATCGCCGCCACTTTCAACAAACAAACCTCCAGCAGTGGGGGCCAAAAAGCATATTTAGATTTAGCAGTGAAGGAAATAGTCTCCGAGGCGATCGTTTCCCAGGGAGTTATAGATATCTTAGCGGTGGCCGGTTTAAACAGTAGAGCTCTTTCTATTTTATCCGATGAATTTATAGCAGAAGTGCGAGGAATAGCAAAATTTAGCCCGGGAGATTTTACTGAGATTAATTCAAGATCAGATTAAGGAACGAAGCAGCCAAAACATAGTCGAATCTCGTTCCTTTCAGGCAATGTTAGAAGATGCTTTGAAACCCTAAAAACAAAGGGCGATCTAAACCGCCCAATTAAGTAGGTGTGCATAATTAAACTCAACGGCAGTAAACTTTTGTTAAGTTTGCTGAAAGCCTCTCCCAGAATGAGATTCAGCTACTTTACATTTCTTAACATAGGCTAGTTTATTTGCGCCTACCTGCTTAATCGACGAATTAATCCAGTTAGTCAAAGATATTCGCGCCGCCCAAAACCGAGGTCAAGATTTAGGCTTCTGAAGAAGAAGTCGCATGATGCCTTGGTAGTCAAAAATAGTAGTTCAAGTCTTAGGAGACGAGGCGCTTAAGACTATTACCAGTCTCTTATTTTTCCTCGTTCGGAGTCGATAGATTCTCCAAATCTGGGAGTTTTACCAATTCTTTGGAAGCTTCCTTAACAGTTATAGGCAACTGTAGGGGTTGTGGTTGTCCTAAGAGCAAGCAACTGGCCACAGGCAGGATTTGGTCCAAATCATCTAGGGGTCTGGGAATCACTGTCACCGCATTCAACTCGCCAATTCGTTGCGCTTCATACACCCCCGCTTGCGCTGCTACAGCCACATCTGCCACAGAACCTCGGATAATCGCAGTACATAAACCATCCCCGACCGTTTCAAAAGCAGTCAGTTTCACCTCAGCTGACTTCAGCATCGCATCAGCTGCTCCCACCATTGCTGGAAAGCCTCGCGTTTCCAGCAGACCCAAAGCTTGCTTACTGACCCGACTGTGACGGTTCTCTTGAGCTAGCTCGATTAGCCGAGACCCGATCGGGAAAATTACTTCCAAATTAGGCAGCGGTCGCGGAATCACCGATGAAGAGACTAGCGTACCAGACTTTTCCGCCTTGCGAGCACCCGCTTCCACCGCTAACCGAAGATCAGCAATCCGACCCCGAACGAGGGCCGTGCAATAACCACTGCCGATTTTTTCAATCCCCACCAAGACTACCCCAGCTGCTTTCACCATTGCGTCCGCCGTATCAATTATCGCCGGAAAGCTGCGGGTTGATACCATACCCAGAGCACTTTGCTTGAGACTTTCTAGTCTATTCATCTAATCCGCTCAACCAGGACACGCTCATTCCTTCTTACTCTATCCTATACGCTACCATTTTCAATCTGATGATGAACAAACAGCAATCTACTAGCTAAGGGTAGACCCAGCGGGTTCCTAACTCTGTTGCTTCCTCCAGGATTTATTATGGGGAAACAACGTTTCCATCAGTTCATCTAGCTGTTCTTGCCCATAAACTATAGCTTGATTTTCAGAAGCTTCTTCTGATGCTAGTGGCAGATCGGCCTCCCTGGCTGATGGAGTATCACTGGTAGAGTTATTATCTGCTAGCTGTGTCCCCCGAGTAGTGCTTTTAGCGCGCTGCGTCTCCTGGGTAGTGCTTTTAGCGCTCCCAGGAGACGCAGCACCAGGGGACACAAGTGTTGGGGCCGCCGCTTCCTGGGGAATGCTGCGCCCAGGAGAATTAATCGGCGGCTTGGGGGTGTTAGCAGAGGCATTTCGCGCTACCGCCGAGTTGATCGACGCCTGCACCGCTGGAGTATTGACTATAGGATCCTTCGACCGAGTTTCCGGCTTGGACGACGCAGACTCAATGCTTGCTACAGTATTAACGATCGCCCCTTTGATCGCAGTATACTGTGCCACCTCCGTGACTAAATATTTCTTATCTTTTGATTGCTCATCTTTTGATAGTTTGCGACTGTCCTCTCCCAGCAAGGAGCCTGGAGGCACAACCTGTCCCTGTTCAATGTCACTATTTATAATCGTCGTCATCGAGCCCACACAGGCATTAGCTCCAATCTTGCCCTTCCCAACTATTAGCACGCCTGCCCCCAAAGAAGCCCCCGACTCTACTGCCACAGTTCCTTTGCTCCCATGCACTATTGTGCCCATGCCTATACAGACACCCGCTGCGATGATAATCCGACTATCCCGATCGGCCTGCAGTAGCACCCCTGGCGCGATCGCCGCACTCGGATCTATCAAGACATCGCCACTCACTTTATACTGAGAGTTTTTGAGCGGTTGCAGTGGCGGAAAATACATGATTATTACAACCTAATTTGGTGTTTAATATCTCCGCAAGAGTGAAGTTTGAACTGTTTAAGGCGCTCAGGAAAAAGCATGAAGGAAAAAGCATATCATGCATCGATGTCTGAGCGATGCCTTCCGGGTTTTCGCCGTGCGTCCGGAAGGCATCGTAGGTTTTTGCGAAGCATCCCGAAGACATCGAAGTCTTCACACTGCATCCTTTCTACTTCACAGGTTCATCACTTCACTCAAGAGGAGTGTTTTTCTTATGCAGGTCGTTGGATAATCATCTCCACCACCCGCCGTTTCGCTTTCGTGTCAATGCCAATCAAGCGCACGTACTCCCCGCTATGCTCCGTCATACATCCTTCTAGTGCCGCAATCACATCTGACTCCCGCTGGGACTCGATCGGGCTGCAACTCTGCCAAGAACTTGTCTTGAACCGGCGCTTATCCGCATGTTCCGTGCCAATCTTGTGCCCTTGAGCGAGAATATTGCGCACTTGCTCCAATGCTTCCGGGCTCAACTTGCTATCCGATGCTAGTGCCTGGGAGCTGCTGTTGGCTGGGGCCTTCGATGCCTTCGGGATGCTTCGCAAAAACCCCTCAGGCATCGCCGCCTGACTGCTAACTGACTGGGGAGGTTGCGAGGATGCCTTCCCATCCGGTCGCTGGATAATCTCCTCCAACACTCGCCGTTTCGCCTTCGAGTCAATGCCAATCAAGCGCACGTACTCCCCCACATGTTCCGCCATGCTCGCTTCCACTGCCGCGATCGCCTGGGACGCACTTGTCGCTGCGATCGGTGCTCCACTCTTCCAAGAACTCGTCTTAAACCGGCGCTTATCCGCATGTTCCGTGCCCACCTTGTAACCTTGAGCCAGTAGTTGGCGCACTTGCTCCGCCATTTCAGCACTTAGGCCGCTACCATTTACCGACTCTATTGATGCTGGCTTGCTGTAGCTGCTAGACCCCGTGGCAGTTGTTGCTACGCGACTCTGCGGTTTATCATCCGGTCGCTGGATAATTTCTTCGAGTACCCGCCGTTTCGCCTTTGGGTCAATCCCAATCAAGCGCACGTATTCGCCGCTATAATCGGCCATATAAGCGGACAGAGCTGCAATCACTTCCGACTCTCGCTGACTCTCAATGGGAGGACAACTCTGCCAGGAACTCGTCTTAAACCGGCGTTTATCTGCATGCTCCGCGCCAATTTTGTAACCTTGAGCCAGTAGTTGGCGAACTTGATCCATTATCTGATTGCTTAAACCTATAGTTTGTACTGTCCCTTTGCCATTGAACCCATTATCCGATTTACCCAGCTCGTCTCGTACTTTAATGATGCAGCTAGCATCATCTGCACAGCGATAACCGGTGACCAGGGCATCATTAATTCCTACCACGTGACGGGCAAATTTTGTATCTGTCTCTGTCACGTCTGGCAAGCGGTCAGCTTGCTGCTGATTTGTAATCACCGAACCGCTAGGCACGTACTTGCCGGGGGCAATTTCCACATCTTGGATCAAGGCATGCATCATCACGATGCAACCATTTCCCACTCTGGCGTTAAACACCGTCGAGCGAAAACCGATAAAGCAATCATCCCCTACATATGCTGGTCCGTGAATCAAAGCCATGTGGGTAATCGAAGCATTCTTGCCAATCCAGACAGAATACCTCTTGCCGTCATCTCCAACGACCCGACCTTCCTCTAGACCGTGAATCACCACGCCATCTTGTACATTCGTTCCCTCGCTGATCTGGAAGGGGTTGCCTTCATCCGCTCGAATCGAAGTCCCCGGCGCTACCAGCACGTGCGCACCAATGTAAACATCTCCGATTAGGTTAGAGAACGAGTGGACGTATGCCGTTTCATCTATCTGCGGCTCCGCCAATTTTTTTGACCAGGGGGTGGGGGGAGCCGCGTTGCTGCGGACTACCATGAGTTAATTCCTCCTTTCTCTCACTATTCCTTTGTCTTTTTGTTTGCGATTGCGCTGCGCGCATGACCGACACTTAGATTTTACTCCTTGACGATCGCCCTGAACCTATAACGAATGGGAGCATGTCGGGCTAAGTTAATAAGTATTTTTGCTCGCAGACAATTGCCTACTATAGGGAGCGCTGACCACTAACAACTGACTACTAACAACTGACCACTAACAACTGACCACTAGCGGTATTGGTCTTTTTTGCTATATATGGGGCGATTTTCCACTGTCACCGTGTCTATTATCGCCACCACCATAGCATCGATCGGACGCTCTTCACTTCCTTCTACTTTTCTAGCGGCACTGCCACGACTAAGCAGGACCCATTCATCAAAACCCGCTCCCACACTAATGTCTGCTGCCACCTCGTAAGTCGGCAATAGTTGTCCGGACTCATCTATAAACTGCAGCAGGAGTAGCTTTGCCCCTCTGAGACTCGGATCTTTTTGGGTACTGACTACCGTGCCCCGCACTTTGGCAATTTGCATTTATTCTCTTACTGTCTGGAAGGGCGAATTGCGTTCGTACTCTCAGCGAACTGCTGCACGTCTTCCGTGTAGCGAATGGGCAGGACGTACTCCAGGTTTTCGTGCGGACGGGCAATGATGTGGGTTGACAGCACCTGTCCGCCGTTAACGCGCTTGATGTTATCTACCCCAGCTGCTACAGAAGCTTGCACTTCCGATACATCCCCCCGAACTATTACCGTCACCCGACCACTACCGATTTTTTCATATCCTACCAGGGTGACTCGGGCCGCCTTCACCATCGCGTCTGCTGCTTCCACTACCGCTGGAAACCCCAATGTTTCTACCATTCCAACTGCAATTGACATTCTGTCACTCCTTGATTTTTCTCAGACCACCGCTCCTTTATCAGCTTTGATGCACTCGGGACGCGCTAACCGTACTGTCCCACGCTGCGCGAAAAATCGCACATCGGTCCCTAGTAGCTGCGGAACTGCTCCACCGCTTCCGTGTAACGAATCGGCAAGACATACTCTAGGTTTTCATGGGGACGGGCAATGATGTGGGTTGACAGCACCTCACCGCCATCCACCCGCTTTGCTGATTCTATCCCAGCTGCCACAGAAGCTTGTACTTCCGATACATCTCCTCGGACTATCACCGTCACCCGACCACTGCCGATTTTTTCATATCCCACCAAGGTGACGCGGGCTGCTTTCACCATTGAGTCTGCTGCTTCTACCACAGCCGGAAACCCTTTTGTTTCAATCATTCCAACAGCGATTGGCATTTCTGTTCTCCTTTGTTTTGCGTTCGCGTCTGCTTGTGCGCCAGCGCGTCGGGATTTTTTCGGTAGACATCCCTGACTACTATGAAGCCAAAGCTGAATTCGCTTCTCTTTATAAGCATATGGTCTTGCCGACTCTTAGCGCAACATAATTATACATAATATCTTTTAATTTTGCTGATTATTTTTGTTTATATTTTTAATATAATTAAACTTTTATTAAAAAAACTTCATATACAGGGAAGTACCCACTTTAACTAAGTTTTTACTTATGTTATGGTGCGGGTGGCACATTTTGGGGTATAAGAAACGAGAGCGGCAAGACTTCGCAAGAGCAGAAACCACTTTCATTTTGACGCACGGCTGGGGCCGCGCTACGCGATGGCCCTGCGCACGGCTACACGCGAACAGCTCAGCCTGATGTCGTAGCTGTGTTCCTCGGGTCGGGCGCAGCCGGGGCCGCTACTCGCACTACCCGAGGGACGCAACGGGTTGGGTGCTGGCCCTTGATGGCAGGCACCCACCAACTGACGGCTGCTCTAGTACAGTATGGCGAAAATTTTTGACTACTCTGCCGCAGGCGCGACAGGCGACCTCTAGAACTGATCTCATAGCACTGGTTCAGCCTGGTTCGGGCCTGGTTCGGGACTGGTACCGATCGCAGATCGCCGATCGCTGACGCTAGGCTATTCAATCTCTTTTGTGCTAACGATGGATGAATTTTTGATCGCCAATAGTTGGTGGATACCTTTATATGGGTTAATAGGTGCGATCTTGACCCTGCCGTGGTCCACGGGAACTGTGCGTCGGACAGGACCGCTGCCAGCTGCCTACTTTAACCTCTTGATGTCCTTGGGGGCGTTTGTGCATGGTTCGCTGCTGTTGAGACTTACCTTGAATCAGCCGCCAGAATATCTCACATTCCACTGGTTAACCGCAGCCGATTTAGACCTGTCTTTGACTCTGGAGGTCTCATCGGTAAGTGTGGGAGCAATGGAGTTAGTGACCGGTTTAAGTCTGCTAGCTCAACTTTACGCCCTGGGGTATATGGAGAAGGACTGGGCCTTGGCGAGGTTCTTCGCCCTGATGGGATTTTTTGAAGGGGCTATGGGTGGCATAGCTCTAAGTGACTCGTTGTTACTCACCTATGCCCTGTTGGAAATGCTTACCCTCTCTACTTATTTACTGGTGGGGTTCTGGTATGCCCAGCCCCTGGTGGTGACGGCGGCGCGAGATGCCTTCTTGACGAAGCGGGTGGGAGATATATTGCTGTTGATGGGGGTGGTGGCCCTGGCAACGGAGGCAGGAAGCCTGGACTTTCTGGATCTGTATGACTGGGCGGAAACGGCGGATCTAAATCCAGTCTTCGCTACTCTTTTAGGCTTGGCTTTGATCGCTGGACCGACGGGTAAATGCGCTCAATTCCCACTGCATCTGTGGTTAGATGAGGCGATGGAGGGTCCTAACCCAGCCTCGATCTTGCGGAACTCGGTGGTGGTGGCTTGTGGGGCCTACGTGCTGATTAAACTTCAGCCAGCGATCGCTATTTCCACCGTGGCATCGGCTACCTTAGTCGCGATCGGGACGGCCACGGCCATAGGGGCTTCCCTAGTGGCGATCGCCCAAGTAGATATCAAACGGGCCCTCTCCCATTCCACTAGCGCCTATCTGGGACTGGTGTTTGTGGCGGTCGGCACCCAATGGACGGGTTTTGCCCTGCTGTTGCTTTTGGCTCACGCGATCGCCAAGGCTCTGTTATTCATGAGCATTGGCTCGGTAATCTTAACCACTAACAGTCAAGAACTCACCGAAATGGGCGGCCTGGCATCCAAAATGCCAGCAACAACCACTGCTTTTGTGGTCGGTACGGCAGGGTTGATCGGGCTACTGCCTCTGGGAGGCTTTTGGGCAATGCGCTTAGGAGCTGACGACTTGTGGTATTATGAGCCAGCTCTGATAGCAGTCTTACTCTTGGTCAACGCTTTAACGGCTATTAATTTAATCAGGGTGTTTCGGCTAGTGTTTTGGGGTCCCACTCAACCTAAGACTAGGCGATCGCCAGAGGTGGCTTGGCTGATGGCGACCCCGATGGTAACTTTGACGGTAGCCACCCTCCTATTTCCATTGCTACTGCAACGCTTGTCGTTGCTGCCTAGTTGGGAGTATATTAATCTGCCAGCAGTGATGCTGATCGTCTCCTCTGGTGCGATCGGCTGTGCTGTGGGCGCCAGGATTACTCTCCAGAGGAGTTTGTCCCGATCGATTATCAAGCCTTTGAAATTCGTCCAAGACTTACTGGCCTATGATTTTTACATCGATTGGCTTTATGAGGTGACGGTAGTGTTTGCTGTCAGTCTGCTTGCCAAAACTGCTGCTTGGTTTGACTGCTATGTGGTGGATGGAGCGGTGAATTTGGTCGGTATGGCGGCTATTTTTGGCGGTGAAGGCTTAAAGTATAGTGGAGCAGGTCAGTCTCAGCTTTATGTTTTGACTATCCTGCTGGGCCTGGGGTTCTTAGTCACCCTCATGGGTTGGTTTGTCTATTTCCATCCCTGAACGGGCCGTTTGTAGTAAGCACGCTTCGTGCTTTCCGTTTGTAGTAAGCACGCTTCGTGCTTTCCGTTTGTAGTAAGCACGAAGCGTGCTTTCCGTTTATAGTAAGCACGAAGCGTGCTTTCAGACGTTTGTAGTAAGCACGAAGCGTGCTTTCAGGGAGGAACACCGTAGGGCATCGCCTAGGGCGTTTATTCTGGGCCTTTTTAGGGCCCTCACGCCCCTTTCGGGATCGTGCAAGACGCTCAAAGCCCACAATTACAATTTATATATAGCAATCGATCCACTCTTAAATACCTCCGCACAAAAAATGCATGAGGTTTTTCCTGGGGCGATTGCGCTGCGCACACGCTACGCGATTGAACAGAGTGAACAGCTAGGCACTGCCCACCTGACCGCAATCATTCAGACTAGAATGCGAAGCTGTCGATATTGAGGGCAGTTGCTTGAACCCTCTGCAAGTACACCTGATGGTCGTCTCCAAAAGTCAACAGCAGGTCATCTCCTAATCGCTGGGCCCCAGCAATTAGGGCATTGATGTCGGAAACCCCCAGGTTGAGGTCAATCACATCCAGGGTGTCCATACCCACCTCAAAGTCGGTGATCCTGTCAATCCCAGCACTGGCAGTAGTGAAAAAGAAAGCATCCTCCCCTACCCCACCGGTGAGGGTATCGTTACCCCCATGGCCAGTCAGACGGTCATTTCCGCTGCCCCCTGTGAGGGTGTTATCCGCCTCTGAACCCCGCAGAATCGTATCTTGATTCGACGCAATTACATTCTCAATGCTGGAGAGAAGATCCACTTGGACCCTGAGCAAAGGATCGACATGACCATTAGTTTTGAGAGTGACCCCCAACTGGAGATCCACATCAATGTGAATGTCTTCCGAAAGGGCGCTATAGTCAACAGTATCATTGCCGCCGCCACCCACCACCGTATTGTGGTCGCCATCCAGATAGAACAGGTCATTGCCTTCACCACCATTGAGGTGGTCATTACCGCCATCGCCGTACAGGACATCATCCCCACCGCCAGCCAAAACCTGGTCATCACCAGTACCGCTCCGAATCTCATCCCTGTGTGAGCCGCCAACTAAATTGTTATTCAGCTCATTGCCAGTGATGGTATTGTCGTAGTTCTGAGCCCCCCGGAAGCTCTCGACTCGCTGATAGGGAGCCTGGGTCAAGTCGATAGTGAGGTCGCTAGTGGCATCCCGACGGTCTAGCCCAGTAATGATAAAATCACTTTGGGTGACCGCATTGCCATCAGCCCCCGTGGCATCCAGGGTAAAGGTGACGCCATCAGCAGCGACAAACTCCACGTGGCGATAGGCCTCTCTCTCCGTCCACTTGCTAATGTTCACCGTGTCAGGGAAGGAGGTAGCCTCAGGCGGTTGGAGGAAGAAGTAGCCCAGGGTGTGGCCGAGGCTGCTTCTCTGGTCAGGGTCAGGAACCTGGGCCAAATAGAGATTACCAGACAACACTCCCGGCAGAATCTCGGAGTAGTTGACATTAGCCAGGTACACCGTATCCCGCAGGCCATCGACAGCAAAGTTATTGATGTTGATACTGTGGTTCTCCCACTCGGCGGCCTTGGGCGCGGTCAGGTCAACTTGGTAGAGATCGTAGCCGTCACCACCTGTGACTTCGTCATAGCCGCCATTAGGGATGATGGTGTTGTTGCCACTGCCGCCGACAAGCTGATCGCTATATTGCGTACCCCGAATTTCCACATTGCTGTAATCAATGCGATCGCCCGGATTTACACTAGCATCAAACCTCTGGCCGCTGTCTGCCTTAGCAAAATTCACCTGGTCCAGCACCAGGTAACCTTCATTATCCCGTTCAGCGAGACTGAAGAGATAGTTGTCCTGGGTCGCCACCTGTAGGTGGCGAGCGCTATCATCGGAGAACCAATCTACAATCTTAATGCGGGCAAAATCCCCACCATCTGATAAAATCAAGTCATCGCCATCCCGCACCGGGCTCTGAAGGTTCTCAGCATCCGTCTCAATGTAGAGCAGATCCACGGCGATATCGTCCGCCCGGTTGTCGATGGTCACCTCCCGAGGTCCAGCCCCGTCTGTCCTTCGTAAGACATAGGTGTCCCGACCAGCCCCACCCTTCAGGCTGTCATTACCACTGCTGCTGCTGATGGTGTTGTCGAGGGCGTTCCCCACAATCTCATCGTTGCCCGGGCTATCTGTTGCCGAGGCCGTATCTGGGAAGTCCCGCAAGTCCAAGGTACCGGACACGGCGGCATCGGCAGCTTTCTGCAAGGGTGTTAAGGCGATCTTCCCGCTGTCCTCATCGATTTGCAGGGCATAGTCGCCCCCATCTGCTGTCTTCAGATTGAGGTGCTGATGGTCGGACCCAACAAAGAACTGCTGCACCACCCCATAGGCAATCTTTTCCCATTCAGCGGCATTGTCATCGGCCGGTTGAGTTGCGGTTGCAGAAACTAGATACAGATCCTGGTCCACCACCCGAGCAAAGGCTAGCTTATCCCGCGCTACGCCAATTTCTATCACGTCTGGCAGCCCATCGGTTGCGGCATTGACAATCACCTTGACATCCTGCCCCGGCGTCTCAGAGCCAATAACGTAAATATCTTGACCGTCGCGACCCTCATAGACATCGCGACCCCCAAGGCCATTAAACACATTGGTTTGGCCATCCCCCCTCAGGGTGTCGTTTCCCTGGCTACCTGTAATGGAGAGCACCTGCCCGCCACGGTCATCCTGCAAGCTATCGTAAGTTTGCCCCGTGCTATTGCCTGAGAAGTCTACCCCGTCCCGACGCAAGGTTCCGTCACCGTTGATATGGAAGACGCCATCCCTAGTATGCACTTTTAAGTGCTGATACCGCTCGCCACCTGAGAACCAGCTTTGAATCTGCGCCAGGGGAACCAAAACCCGGTCAGCGTTGTAGCGGCCGACGATGAGATCGGAAGAATGCAGGATATTGGTGCTGCGCATCACCACTAGCTCTTCAGAGGCGAGGTGGGGCAGAAACAGGGTATCCTCTTCCTGACCTTCAAAATCCCGATTCACGATCACCGCGCGGTCTCGATGGGGGTTCTCTAAATCATCGGTATCATTGACTATGTAAATGTCTCGACCGCCGCGACCTTCTAGGATGTCGTTGCCCTTGGTGCTTATGAAGGTATTATTACCCTCGTTGCCCTTCAGACTGTCGTTCTGGGGGCTATCCCGAAGGCTCACCCCGTCGGCGAGGCGGATATTGCGGTTGACGACGTCACCCAGGGAAGGGGTAATAAAGATGAGGTCTGAGTCCACCCCGGTTGAGCTGCTAGCAAAGCTTTGTTCCAGCACTTCTATAACTGGCTCGGCATCGGTGGTAACCTGGAACCGGAAGCCATCAGAAGTGACGAATTGAAGATGGGTCGGGGCGTCTGTGGCAAACCAATCGGTGACCGCAACCTCCAGACTCGCTTCCCCAGCAAGACCGTTGCCAATCTGAAGGTCATCGCCGTCTTTAATGGCGATGACCTCTGGGAGGCTCACCCCCTGGAGACGAGCAATGTCCATGGCAGTATCTGGAGAACGGAGGTCAATGGTGTTGACAGCGCTGCCGGGATTGAGGACGTAGGTATCGCTACCCCCATCGCCTCGGAAGCTATTGTTACCGACCCCATCCAGGAAGACATCGTTTCCTGCTCCCCCTTGAAGAGAGTCATTGCCAGCGCTCCCCAGGAGAACGTTGTCTAGACCGTTTCCGGTTAAGTTATCGTCGCCGAATCCGCCAGTAATTTGAGTCACGGTGGGATGGGCCGTATCGGACCCAGCGTCGTAGGTTTGGTTGTCGGTTTCCCCCGAGAGGTCTCGCCCGGTGAGGGTGGCGTTCCCCTCACTGTCGAGGCTGAGGATGTAGTTATCCCGGTCTTGAATTTCCAGGTGCTGGTAGGTTGCTCCCTGGCTCCAATTTTCGACGCGAGCGAGGATTTCGTTACCGACGCTAATTTCTAAGTCGCCGCTAGGGGAGAGGGCGGTGCTAATCTCGGAAGCGGAGGCATTGACCCTCACTTTGTCAGTGGCCAAATCCGCTGCCTCGTTGTCGATAATTGCCAGCTTGCCGTTCAGGACGTAGGTATCGCTATCGGCCCCCCCAGCTAGGTAATCAGGACCATGAGAACTCCGGCTAATGCCAGAGAAAGCAATCAGCCCTGGGCGGTCTTCATAATACTGAACCAGAATATCGTTTTGCCCACTGCCGTTGTAATCGGCAAGATGCAGTTGCCCGCTAAGACCGTCAACCTGAAGCGCTGAGGGGAGCGGATATTCTGTGAAATTGCTCCCATCATCGGAGAACAATACCCTCAGGGTGTCGGACTCCTGGGCAGATTTTTCTTGAACCAGAATCTCAGCCTTGCCGTCACCATCCAAATCTTTTACATACAAATTGGTATCCTCGCCCTTGAGAGCTAAACTCTCAGGAAGGGTGTGTCGGGTAAAGCTGCCGTTGCCCTGAGATAAGAGGACTTCAGCAGTCCGAATGTCGTCAGAGGACCAACTGCCCTTTTCTTGACGGAGGATATCGTCAAAACCGTCTCCATTAAAGTCGCCGATGTCCAAATTGGTACCGTCGCCCTTGAGAGCGAAACTCTCAGGAAGGGTGTGTCGGGTAAAGCTGCCGTTGCCAAGGGACAAGAGTACCTCCGCAGTCGGATAGTCGTCGTCTGAGGACCAACTGCCCTTTTCTTGACGGAGGATATCGGTAAAACCGTCCCCATTAAAGTCGCCAGGTAACAAATTGGTAAAGTTGCCGTTGAGAGCGAAACTCTCAGGAAGGGTGATGCGGGTAAACTGGCCGTTGCCAATGGCTAAGAGTACCTCCGCCGTCCGAATCTTGTCGTCTGAGGACCAACTGCCCTTTTCTTGACGGAATATATCGGTAAAACCGTCTCCATTAAAGTCGCCAGGTAACAAATTGGTAAAGTTGCCGTCGATTTTGAGATCCTCGGAGAGATCGCGGATAACGAAGTTGACATTCACCGTGGGTTCTGAATCGGGACTAGCCGCTGCATCGGCATCCACCAGAACATCAGACCCGACCCCGCCATATAGACTATCCCTCCCGGCCCCCCCGGAAATATAATTATTGAGGGCATTCCCGGTCAGGATGTTATCTTGCTCATCGCCAGTGATGGAGGTGACTTGGGCGAAGGTTGTATCTGCTGCTGCATTGAAATCAGGAGCGGGAGACCCGCCCTCAACGGTAAAGCCGGGGATAGTATAGCCCACAGTGGTACTCTTGCCCTGGGCATCAAACTCCAGAATATGGCCATCCTGGGTTTGCACCTGCAGTTGCCGATAGGATGCATCTTCCGTCCAGCCATGAATCGTCGCGATCATTTCAAGGCTGCCTCGGTGGCTCAACGCCAAACTGAGGCCGTCTGGCGCGCTAGCAACGAGTTGGTCATGGTTGATATCGACGATGAGTAGATCCCGTTGACCATCATCATTCCTGCTCCACAGGCTATAGATTCGACCGCCAGAAGCCGTTTCGATGTTGTAGACATTCGCCCCTTCATTGTCTGAGATCCGGCCGACGCCGCGTTGGATGATGTACTGGTCGTTCCCAGCCCCCCCCTCAAGTATAATGTTGTCAGCATTCTCCTCAGTGCCCTGGGCAATCAGTACATCATGTCCGTCGCCGCCGTAGACAGTGGCTTGAACTTCCGTGACCAGAACATCATTGTCAGCTTCGCCGTACAGATAGTCCCGACCCAAAAAGGGAGTTGTCCCTGTGGCGACCAACAGGTCGTCTCCGGAACCCCATGGATGGTATCGTTGCCCGACCCGCCGATGAGGGTGTCCTTGCCGCCGCGACCATTAAGGACATTTTCCCCATCGCCACCAATGATTGTTTCATCTAGCCCGCGACCGGAGATCCTGCTGTTTTGGTCGTTACCGATGAGGGTGGTCAAGTTATCCAAGGAGAAGCCCGGGCTTCCGGTCAAAGCCTCAACCTCTACGGCGACATCATAGGTTTGGATCCCGGGGATGAAGGTGGTCGTTGTCTCGTTTGAAATAATCCGCGGGGCATAAGGCAGAATCCTCCCGGTGATTTGGGGCAGCCTATAAGATGAACTATCTTCATCGTCTTCGAGATATTCATATATGTATCCGTCTTTCGTATGAATTTGCAGGTGACGATAGTCAGCACTCTGGTAAAAATTCTCGATTACGGCAAATACTTGGTCTGTCCCTTGAGTTCCCCATCGTAGATCGCGATAAGTCCGTTGATTGGGCAGCAGAATTTGTAAGTCGTTGCCGGAGTGAGAGAAGAGAAACTGCCCTGCCTTCAAATGTTGCAGGCTTAAAACATCCGTCTTGTCATCTGTTGCGTAGTTGTTGATGTAATTGACTGCAAACTCCGTACTGTATATGAATAAATCATCCTCTGTGTAACGGCCTGCTCGCACGAGCTGATTAATGGGAACGAGAACGCCACCAAAAGGTTTCCCATTACGAGTCCCTCTCCGGGCAATCTGGTAAACATACGCCGCTTCCTGAATGACGTATTGGTCTGCTCCTGCACCACCTTTCACATGATTGGTAGAAGCCCCGAGTAAGAATGAGTCGTTGCCGCCTTCACCATTGAGGTGATATTCATAATTGGACAGGAGCACTTTAGCGTTAGCTGTGTTGCCCACGTCATCGCTGGTCAAACCGATGAAGGTATTATCTTGACCATTGCCGTAATAGGTCCCTACGAGAGAATCCGGATCTGCTTCATAGGAGCTAATCAACGTCTGGCTGTGGACGGGGATAAACCAGAAGAGGTAAGCTTTCTCCGTGTGGGTGTTGACGGTGTGGGATTCTCCAGTGCCCAATACGATGGTGTGGATCTCATGGGAGAACTTCTCGGTTTTGGTGATGGAGTCCGTTGCTAGAGTGCCGTCACCCCCCTCCAGGTTGGCGCTAGTGACTTCCCCGAGGGTGAGTTCGCCGCTGCGGCCATCCTCGGCGAGTCGGAAGGTAACCTTGCCGGAGTTGTCGGAGGCTTCGCCGCCGTTGAAGTTAATGGCGGGTTCTCCATTCAGCTCTTCTTCGGAAAAGGCGTTGTCTGGGTTCCGCAGCACTTCTAGCTGGGCCTGTCGCTTGTCATGTTCTTTATCCAGTTCCACGGAGTCTATAATGGCTCCTGCAATGACCTCTACAATGTTGGTGTTTTTCCCCACGTCACTGAAGCCTTCCCCTAAGCCCTTTAATACCGCCACTGCCTTTTCTCCATCGCTGGCGTCGTCCGGTAAGGCATCCAGCTCTTGGCCAATAAAGCCAAAGGCATCGTCCAGGATAAACCGGATGGCATTGACGATAATTGAGACGGGGGCGGTCACGATCTCGGCAGGGGGGAAGACTGAGCCAATGGTGTCTAAGGCTAGGCTGGCAATGTCAGCGGTAGCATCAATTACTCCTTGGGCAATCTTCAGGTCATCTCCTTCCAGGATGCCTTCCGTTAGAGCAATGGTGTCTTCCGTGAGGGCATAGATGCCGACGGCAATGCCGATAAAGGGGAGGGAGGCTCCAATTGCTTTCCCTAGGCTTCGGCCGGCAAATTTTAAGCCATTGACGGCAGTTTCTTCGGCGATGACCCCCGTGCGAGTCAGCCCTCGGACGAGTTGACGCTCGGCGGCGGCGGTGAATTTGCTGGCTTGGGAACCAAAGCGACGGGCAATAGCTGGTCCCAGGGCGGTTTTGAGTCCGCCATAGCTGGCGTGGAGGGTGAAGTAGCTGCCCAGGGCGGTGCCCACGGCGGCTTGGGGGCTAGTGTTGCCTTCTTCTAGCTGGCGGATGGATTGGGCGAGGATGGCGCCACTCAAGGCTAAACCTCCGGCGGTAGTGAGGTGGCCGACGGCTTGGGTGGTGAGGCTGGGTTCTCCGGTGCGGGGGGGACGCAGTTCCGCTAGCTTTCGGTCCAGGGCATTCAGCTTTTCGTGGCCCTGACGGAAGAAGTTATTTAGGCTGAAGTTGACAGCATCGATGAGCACTTCGTGACTGACTTTTGCTCGGGTCTCGCTGTTGGTAGATTCAAAGGAGATATTTCCTTGCTCGTTGACCCTGATGGAATCAGGAACTAACCGATGTTCCGCGCCGGTGGCTTCCGAGTCGTCTGACACGACGGCATTAACTCGGTTTTCTAGGGCCGTTAGGTCTTGGCTGAGGGCGTAGGCAGCGCTGACTGGCTCTAGCAGTTTGGTGACATGTTCTCTGACTGCTTCTGTATTTTCAAGTTCGGCGCCGGATTGCTCGGTGGAGCGCGCCGAAAGGTTGCTGAAGCGTTGTTGCAGCTCTTCTTGGATGGGATCCTCTCCGGGAGCTGAGGTTCGATCTGTGTCTGTATCTGTGTCTGGATTTGTGTCTGGATTTCCCCCAGGAATACCTCCCAGAGCCTCATTGAGTCTCCCCTGAATGTCCGGATCACTAATGGTGTTGCTATTTCGTAGTCGTTCTAAACGATCTTCTCCCAATGCTGTTTTTAACCTCACCCCTCGACTCGTGTTGGCCAAATCCCTTAGAGCCCCAGCAACAGCTGATGCAAATTCATCCGGTCCAACAACACCTTGTTCAAATGCTTCAAACAAGGGAGTGAATCTTTCATTAATTGCGGCAACTGACTCATTCTCAACCAGGTAAGTGAGTGCCCGACGAAGATTCTGAGCAGTGGATTCATTGGCAACAAATACCTGGGAAGGGATCCCTTCAGTCACCGTCCGATATATCCCATCTTCAAAGGGACTGGTGGGGGAACTAGTTCCGGGTTTTGGAGCTCCGCCACGCAATCCGACTGGGTACTAGGCCCTTTTCATAGGTAGACTTAATAGGAATTACTTCCGTTAGCCCTTGCCGCCTGTCTTTTCTTCCCTTTCCTGGTTTAGCGAGTGGTTGTTCTGATAACCGTTAGTATCACCATTTTCAAGTCAGTTTTACCAGTTATCCATACCTTATCCTCCACTTGCGTTTCGGATTAGTTCCGTGGCTTTTTAGGATTACTCATTCCAGCAGCTTCCTAGTATCACCGACCCACGTCAGCGCTGGCTACCCAGCATCATCTACATTACTGTAGATGTTATCCCAGGAATTACCCCGGGCATTCGCTTCTTGGGCCATCCCTCCCCCCGTGGCTTGCGCTTAACATCTAACTTGTCCTGATGGACAGCACACGAGAGGTTACTTCGTTCCCTAACAACATTTCGCGATACCTTTAGGTCCACACTATACCCCGGGATCTATTTGAGTACTATATTAGCCAGAGTCTAAAACTAACTCAAGTTGCGACCTACAGAACCTCAACCCCAAAATTAGGTCGGCAAAATTAGCTAAAATTACCTTGTGATTTACCCAAAAAAGGCATAGTTTTGAATTTTTTTAGCAAAAATGTTGTCTCAGATGTCAAAATTTTTATAGGTAGCAACTTAGGTTAAAACTAATACTAGCTACCATTTCCTTTTTAGGCCAGCGCATATAGCCTTATTTCGCTGGTTCCTTATAACGAGGCTTGCACATGTTTACCTGCTCTAACCTTGGATATCTTTCCTAGCGGCGTCACCGGCTTAGGCTGCCAGTTATCCTACATTTGAGTCCTCGCTTAGCACCACGATGATGTCGCTTCGTAGCACCGAGGACCGGTGTCACCCCCGTACCTGGGGGGAGGGGAATTTAACCCCCATGCGGTCAGAGTTCCCGGCTAATGAAACCGGGCTAGCGTTCCGTGTTTGACCACGTTAGGCTAGAACGAATCGCACAAACTCTGTATAAGGTTTTCACTCAGGGTCTCCTGTAGGTTTTTAGTCAGGGTCCCCTGCCAGTCAGGTGGTTGGCCGAAGGCATCAATATAAACCTTCTCTGCTTCGGCAGCATGACGGCTGAATCTTTTTGTGATATCCCACAATAGAGCATTGAAGCTGGCGATATCTTCTTCGAGATATTCTTCCTTTAAATTAAACTCTTCCTGTAATATCTTTACCGATTTGTAGCTCAGTCTAGTATCATCGAAGTCCAGTGTAGGATCATCCGAGGGAGGGAGAAAGGGGGTAACTTCTTTGGTGATTGCCAACAGCCTCTCTAAAGCACTTTTTAAAGCGCTCGAATCCTCGATATATTTAAGCTTTTCACTCAGGGTCTCCTGTAGGTTTTTAGTCAGGGTCCCCTGCCAGTCAGGTGGTTGGCCGAAGGCATCAATATAAACCTTCTCTGCTTCGGCAGCATGACGGCTGAATCTTTTTGTGATATCCCACAATAGAGCATTGAAGCTGGCGATATCTTCTTCGAGATATTCTTCCTTTAAATTAAACTCTTCCTGTAATATCTTTACCGATTTGTAGCTCAGTCTAGTATCATCGAAGTCCAGTGTAGGATCATCCGGGGGAGGGAGAAAGGGGGTAACTTCTTTGGTGATTGCCAACAGCCTCTCTAAAGCACTTTCTAAAGCGCTCGAATCCTCGATATATTTGTTGATTCTAAGCCTATTAGCTTCGTATCCCAGCTTATCATTGCTGTTATATAAAAAGTGATGGAAATTAAACCCTTATCAGTGACATTCCCAGTTATCCGATGATCTACACCGGCCCATTTATTCGCTATGTAGTGTAAGATAGCAGTTAAATTTGCTCTTTCTACACCTAATAAAGTTCCATCATGAATATTATTACTCAAATCATCAGGATTATTATTCAAAGGCAAATAGCCGTCAGGGTTGCCAACGTTATATTCCAAAGTAATATATGGGTGTTCAATAAATTTTCCTTGTTCATCTATTCCTGAATATAATTCAGCTGTTCCTACTGCTGTTAGCTCGCTATCCGGACCATAAGTGGTGACGATGAGTTTCGTTCTTCCGGTTCGTTCACCTGTCATTATATCATAAAGCCACGTAGCAGTCTCATCAACAAAACCCCATTTCTCTAGAGTGTCCCTAATTCGACCAATTTCTGAAAATTTCCCTCCTTGTTCGAAATCGCCCATGCGTATTTCTTCGTCCGGTGTAATTTTAATGAACTCATGATAGTAATAAACTCCCAAATTTTCTACATATCGATCGCCATTGGGTAAAACGATTACCCTGTGTACTTGTGGCTCCACTATTTGGTTCAGAGTTAACTTCTTTAAAAAGCCATTACTAGTTTCAACTTCCTGGCCGTCTCGAAATTCAGCTTTCGCTACCCTATCCAAACGCAATTGCTCAAACAACGTCTCTATCACCGTATCTGCTGCTGAGGATAATTTATTTCTTCCGTAATTGTCCAGGACATCTTTTTGCAACCTGAGCAGCGCTTTTCGGACCGATATCTCGGGAGGATCAGGAGATCTGCCATAGGTTTCTAATAACTCAGAGAGCAATACTGCCTGCTCTTCCTGAGAACTCCTCTTGTATGCGGCGAGAAAATCTTCTTCAGTGATTTGGTCATTAATTAATTGCTCTACTAGCATTTGAAACTTCCTCCTTTAATACAAATGACAGTCTTCAGTAATACAAACACCGTTAATGGTAGGTACTGCTGATGGTTACACTGAGAAATTTATCTCCGAAAATATTCCAACGGGTGTGGTCAAAAGTAGGGGACTTTAGGATTTTCTCAGGCAAAAAGCTGACCAAACGCTTACGGGGTAGTGGTTTTACGTCGAAGGGTCTCAAATGGCTGAAACCCAGATCTTGCGGAGACCGAGACTTAATCGACCTCAAAGCGGCTCTGTCAAAGGGTTTGAGGCCATTTTACGCTTATTTTTTGTCAAAGTCCCGCTAACCGATACTTTTATTTTAATGGAATTTCCTTCCTTGGGAACTGCCCTAACCCAATTTTACTGAATCTTCACAGTCTGGTGCGAAGTTGATGGTTTTGACTACATTATGCCCGAGCCTCCCGGACAAGAGCATCATACTTTTGGCAGATATTTCCGACTGCGGCCAGAAATTCTCTGACTTTCCGCGGGCGGGCCGGTTGCCCTCGGGTTTTTCGGTGACTAACTGATTCGCTTGCGTGTTCCGTACCCAGGCGATACTTCTACGCGTGTCGGACACGCGTATGTACGCGTCTCGCTGATACGAGATTAACGTTATCTCCGAGAAACTCAATCCCGGTAACACGAACTTGTCTACGCCATCTTCAAAATCCTCAATAACATCCTTGCACATCGTCGTTCCCCTCACCGCCATAATGGCTGTCGTTCCCCCCACCGCCCTGCGCACGCTACGCGAAAAATCGCTCCGGACTGGGGATCGTGGCCATCAGTGCTAACAATGCTGCCCAATACCCAGATGATGCACCGGACAAACTGAAGCAGATGGTCCAAGAACAACAGTTTGTCTTTCCCCTCTGCTATGATGAAAGTCAAGAAACGGCAAAAGCTTACGCCGCCGCTTGTACGCCAGATTTCTTTTTGTTTGACGCGGACCGGCAACTGGTCTACCGAGGTCAGCTAGATGATAGCCGACCCGGTAACGATCAACCTGTGACTGGCAAAGATTTGCGGGGGGCGATCGATGGTATCCTAGCGGGGCGACTAGTCGATCCAGACCAGAAACCCAGCATCGGCTGCAATATCAAGTGGAAACCCGGGAACGAACCCCCATATTTCTCTTAAACCCAAATTCCCCCTCGGGGGGATAATGCTTTACTGCTGCCTATTTAACCGCCTTAGCAGCATCGGATACCCAACTATCAAACTGCTGTTGATTTTTCTGCACCCACTCTTGGGCATGGCGATGTATATCTTCTGGGATATCTTCACCATTATGAACGAGTTTTTGCTGGGCATTGACATCGGCAAGGGTAATTTTCATGAGCGCAAACGAGCTTTTCGCTGCCGGGTTAGCTTCCACAAATTCCTTGTTGGCCAGAATCCGGACTCTCTCTAGCACAAATCCCAGATTTTTCCCATCTACTGAGGTATCTTGTACCGTCACTGTTCCCTGGGCTTTTGGTAAAGAAGTAAAGGGAACTTCTAACCAGATTGCATCTTTACCTGGTTCTAATACTACCGCTGACCAGTGAGGTGTATAGCTGTAGTGTAAAATTGGTTTTCCTTGTTGGTAGCGATCCACCGTATCTACCAATAGGGCCTCCTATTGTCCTTGGTCATGTTCAACAGTCTCCCGTAATCCGTAAGCATCCAACTGATGCTCAATCACTAACTCGCAACCCCAACCTGGATTGCAACCTGTTAACTTAGCTTTCCCATCTCCATCTGAATCAAAAATTTTAGCAATTTCTGGATCCTTGAGCTGTTCTAAATTAGAGATATTGTATTGCTCAGCCATTTTCATATCGATCAGATAACCTTGTAATGCATTTTTCATGAACACTCCTACCCGCTGTAATTTACGATCTCCACCATTCTTTGAAAAGAATGTTTGATGCAGTCTTTCCCAATGACCCCCGTATAAATCTAAATCTCCATTGCTGACAACAGCATGTGCAACTGGAATGCTCATCTGTTTGACTGGCTCAGTTTTGTAACCTAGAGCGTCGGTCCAGTAGAGGCAGGGCTATTTCATTCTAAATATGCGCTTTAATGTGTCTAAAGTATTAGAACAGAACCTCTGTGCTTGAGCCATGTTGGTGAACCCATGGGACCGGTAAAGATTGAGTGCCATATTGCGTGCCAATACAAACATCTAAACTAACGGAGTTGTCCTCATCCTCGAAAAATTCTCCCATTTCGTGACATCACGGACATAGTGGACCTTGTTTTCAACACCCCCAGTACCCGCGAATTCTATGGGCTAGAGATTTAGCTTCTTCTACCAATGAGCTGATGTAATAGGAATGAGAATTTAATAAACTGTCAAACTATTGTCATGTGGCGCTAAAATTAGTTTATACCCTACAACGACATAATGGAAAGCACAATAAGATGCAACCCTATCCCTCAGATATCTCAGAACAGATGCAGCGATACTACAAGTCCTTGTCAGAGAAGGACCGCCGCCGCTACGCTGCCATCGAAGCACTTAAGCTAGGCTACGGTGGCATAAGCTATATCAGTCAACTGATGGGTTGCCATGCCCACACCATTCCCCTTGGGCTTAAAGAGTTGTCCGATGACCAAGCGATGAGCAGTAGGGGCATTCGTCGCCCTGGGGGTGGAGGCAAAAAAGCATTAGACATCTCCAAAAATAAAACCCTTGTCAGCTCTGGGTTTTAAGCTCTACCTCCCATGCTCACATATGTCACTCAAACGGCAGAATCGGGGTTTGATAGATTTCCTGTTAATAAAGAGATCCAAAGGTGGTACTGGTTAATCTCAAGTTTTTCAGAGCTATCAACAGATTCTAATACTTCTAAAATTCGCGCAATCTAACCAACCCAACTTTTGTCGAAATTACCGATTCATATTTATCAATATTTAACCGAAATCGCTCGTTGGCAACCCGGAAAATTTTTACCAATCTTATGACGTGTTCAACGAAAACGGGAATAAAAATCTCTATTTTCTTCTTTTTGTTTAGCTGTTAATTCCTGTTTTTTCGGTTTGAGGAGTTTTGAGGTTCTCCAATATAGGCTTTATCCCCTGCAAAAATTTGATCTGGATCGAAAACGACGCTCGCAAGATTTATAGGGTGCATCCCCTTCGCTAAGTACAAATACTGAGATTTCAGAGAGAGGCTTCAGAGAGAGGCTTTGAGGATAATCTATAAAAGTACTCCTCATCCTGGTAGAAGTCATGAACCCAGAAATCCAAGCCCAAATTGAAGCCCATGCTCAAGCCCGGAAGCGGCCCGACTCCATGAGCAAGCTTTGGCTACCGTACCGGAGCAACTCACCACTCTTGAAGGAATCGAAGCCACGGTCCGCTCACTTGTTCTCCAATATGTCAGCCCTGAAATCGCCCTTTTTTGATCGCCAAGGAGAGCGGGACAAGCGCAGGACACTTTAGCACCGTCAAGAGCATTGTAGGGGAACTGAAGCTCACCAGTCAGCAAGCACAGTATTTTGAGGTCAAAGCCTATAGTCAGTGGAGTCCTTACCTAAAGAAATGTTGCCTAGAGTTGAGTGGGAACTCATCTGATGAACAATCGGCAAGGCAAATCAAGTTACTGACGGGGATGAAAGTCGAATCGAGGGACACAGCAGCGACTGGTGCAGCGTGATGAATTTCCCGAAGGGCAAGCGTCACACCCCGTGCAGGCATTAACTGTGGATGGAGGGAAAGTGCGGTTACGGACCGAACTGGGAGAACCCTGCCAGTGGCGAGACTACAAAGCCGTGAACTTGGATGGGGAGTGGGTAGGGGCATATTTCCGAGATCGCGAAGGACTGGTGGACTTTGTCAACCAACAAGCGCTTCTTTGTACCAGTTTTCACCCTAGGAGATGGTCACTCTGGGCATTTGGAATATCCTGGGGAAAATCTCCAGACAGTCTCGCTCCAGTTGAGACAGGACAATTGGCGTTGGCTTCGGGATTGGCATAGCTTCTGAGCAATTGGGTATAAGCGGTCTACTATCAAACTCGAGTTGCGACCTATTTTAAAAAATATGGATTACCTACTTAGACTTTACGCATATTTATGGGGTTTTGTAGTCTCTGATACAGAAAATAACTTTTTTATGCTATAAGGGGAGTTGGCTGTTTATAGGTTATAATGTAACCTAAGTTGCGACCTATTAAAAAAAATATGAATTACCCACTTAGACTTTACAGATATTTGGGATATTTCGTAGCTTTTGATACAAAATTATATTTTTTTTGTGCTAGACGGCGGGTTGGCTGTTTATAGGTTATAATGTACTAAAATAATAGTTAATTGCTGGGGGATGTAGATGATGGAAGATATGATTACAACAATTTTTGTTCTTTGTGACGAGCTACTAAAAGCGTTAAATATAAAAGAAGATCCACAAGTAAAAATGAACAATGCCGAAGTGATGACAGTCGGATTAGTTGCTGCATATTTTTTCGGAGGACACCACGATCGCTCTTGTCAATTTATGGTCCAACACAAGTATATAAAAAATCTGTTAAGTAAAAGTAGGTTCAATCGTCGATTACACAATATTGAGGAACCAATTTGGATGTTTTTCTTCCAAATTATAGCTCAAACATTTAAAGAGCTCAATCCGGGTCAAGAATATATTCTTGATAGTTTCCCGGTGCCAGTATGTGATAATATTAGGATTGATAGATGCCAAATTTATAACAAGGAAGAATATCGAGGGTATATTGCCAGTAAAAAACGTTATTTTTATGGATTAAGAGTTCATATGTTGGTAAACAAAAATGGAAAGCCAATAGAATTTTATCTAGATCCTGGTAGTTATAATGATGTTAAAGTTTTGCAATCTTTTGGCTTTGACTTACCATCAAATTCAATAGTTTATGGAGATAAAGCTTATAATGATTATCAATTAGAGGATTTACTAAAAGAGTCGTCAAGTATAATGTTAAAACCTTTGCGAAAAAAGAACTCAAAAAGAAAAGAATATTCTTGTTTTGAATATATACAAAAAGTAACAAGAAAACAAGTTGAAACCTGTTTTAGTCGAATCACCAATTTGTTTCCCAAGTCAATTCATGCTGTTACATCTAAGAGATTAGAGTTGAAAATAATTCTCTTTATCATAGCTTTTTGTATCCAATTTTTATAGGTCGCAACTTGAGTTAATGTATTAAAATAATAGTTAATTGCGCTCGGAGGTAAATTATGGAAGATATGATAACAACAATTTTTGTTCTTTGTGACGAGCTCCTAAAAGCTTTAAATATCAGCAGATCATCCACAAGTCAAAATGAACAATGCAGAGGTAATGACAGTAGGATTGGTTGCTGCTTGTGCGATTCGTTCGTAAATGACCCGCAACAGGTCATGAGCGACCGGTTACATCAACCGGGAACTTTGATGTTCATGGGGGTTAAATTCCTCCCGCCCAGATGCAGGGTTGACACCGGTCGGAGGTGCTGCGGAGCGATATCACCGTGGTGCTGAGCGAGGACTCAAATGTAGGATAGCTGGTAGCCTAAATCGGTGACTCCGCTAGGAAAGATATCCAAGGTTAGAACAAGCGAACGTATAAAAACCTCGTTAACCAAAACCAGCGGAATAAGGCTATATACGCTGGCCCCAAAAGGGGAAGCAGTCAGGGCTAGCTTTGGGCAGTGGCTAGTCATGTATCCGAAAGACTGTCGGGGAATAGTACGGACCTAAAGATATCGTGAAATGACATCAAGGAACGAAGTAACCTCTCGTGTGCTGTCTGGTCTCGACCGGCTAGACAAGTTAGATATTAAGCGCAAGCCACGGGAGGAGGGATGTCCCAAAAAGCAAATGCCCAGGGTAATGCCTGGGATAACGCCCGGAGCAATCCCGGTG
Source organism: uncultured Hormoscilla sp. (assembly GCA_963921275.4). GTDB lineage: Bacteria > Cyanobacteriota > Cyanobacteriia > Cyanobacteriales > Desertifilaceae > Hormoscilla. The sequence continues at coordinate 3,431,361 of OZ001293.3, forward strand.
ATGTCCACAAGGACGCTGACGTGGGACGGATATACCAGGATGCTGTTCAGATTAGTAACTCCACATATATTATGAGCCCGATTTGGACCCCTCGGGGACTGATGGAGGTATGAGTGAAGGTGTAGGTGAAACAGGGTGACTGCCGTCGGACGGCGATATAAACTAGGCGAGAGACCACAGGTTCCTTGACAACCGCTCGCTGACCTGCACATAGAAGGAGCCAACAAGTAGACAGTAAGGGCCTACGGTGGGTAACCCCTATAAAGCCTATCCATGACAAGGACCTGGTAACCAGTAGCCGTGTGCGGTGAAAGTCGCAAGCACGGTTTCGCTCTTGGAGGGTTGGGGAGCGATTCCCAGCTCGACCCCGACTATTTTTTTGGAGGACACCAGGATCCTTCTCGTAAATTTCTGGCAGAACACAACTATATAAAAAATCTGTTAAGTAAAAGTAGATTAAACCGTCGATTACATAACATAGGCGAACCAATTTGGATGTGTTTATTCCCGAGCATGTCTCAAACATTTAAAGAGCTAAACCCGGGTCAAGAATATATTATTGATAGCTTCCCTGTACCAGGATGTGACAATATTAGGATTAGCAGGTGTAATGTAATATTTATACCGGCGAAGAATACCGAGGATATAGCGTAAAAAACGTTATTTTTCTGGTTTGCGAGTTCATATGTTGGTAAACAAAAGTGGGAAACCAATAGAATTTTATCTAACCCCTGGTAGTTATAATGATGCTAATGTTCTCCAATCTTTTTGCTTCGAGCTACCATCAGAGTCGATAGTTTATGGAGATAAGGCTTATAATAGAGGATTTACTAAAATTATCACTAAATTTCATGTTGAAACGCGCAAGAAAAATTAAAAAAGAAAGGAATCTGCCTGCTTTGAATATGTACAGAAAGTAACTAGAAAACAAGTTGAAACCTGTTTTAATCAGATAACTAATTTATTTACCAAGACAATACATGCTGTTACATCCCAAGGATTCGAGTTGAAAACGATGCTCTTTATCATCGCTTTTTGTATTCAATTTTTTTAAGTAGCAACTTGAGTTATCAATATCTTACTACTCTTCAGCCTATATTCAGCACAACAATGTATTACATAATGATTACATTTAGCTTGTGATTTTGCGAAGCTAAAAGCTCATCAACGACCCAGAAAACACGTATTGCTTGATATACTACAATAACTAGAAAAAATCGGGTGGTTTACTGGATATTTACTTCAGCCCGGATGCACTAGAGTATTTGCAGAGTGCTATAGCTCAAATGGTAGACCCTCGCAAACCTAGTAACGCGACAATTTATACCCTAGGAGATATGGTAATGAGTGCGTTTGCGGTGTTTTTCAGCCAATGCGGCTCTTTTTTAGAGTATCAAGGTCAGGTGCAGCAGCAAAATGGCAAAGACAATGTACAGAGGTTATTTGGAGTTGCGAGGATTGCTAGCGATCATCAGATTTGAAACATCTTAGACCGAGTCTGTGCTCAGGTGTTCTTTCCTGTGTTTGTGTCGGTGTATTTGGCGTTACAGCAGAATGGATATCTAGAACAATATCAAGTTTTAAAAGGAAACATATTAGTCGCAATCGATGGAGTAGAATACTTTAATTCCGAGAATATCCATTGCGCTTGTTGTTGTACACTGCCAATTGACGAGTCAAACCAATTTGCAAAGCCTGCAACAGGATATCCTTGACTAGTACAATCTGGAAAGGTAGAACCAACAATTCATCAATTAATTGCTCTGCATTTGTCTGTAGCAGTCCTTGAAACCGGACTTTCTTCCACAAAACATTGACGCACTCTATCAGGCCAAATTCGGGAATATACAAACGATCGCCCTGGTACATACGATCTACCAAGAACTGTACCTGTGGCGTGTAGGTATCTGCGTAGAGATAGTGAGCTACTACACTGGTATCAACTACATAACTTCCCGCCATTTGTTTCGCTCCTCAATAATCATTTGGCTGAGGGTTGGTTCTCCTGGTTTTGACTTCATCCTGATTTTATCCATCCTTGACAAAATATCCTTGGCCGATCGCGATTCTTTTGGACTTTGTGGTTTTTGCCAGAGCTGTAACCGCTCATCTACCACCTCAGCAATCAAAGCTTTGAGTTCCTCTACTGTCAAATCGGCTATTACTCGCTCTCCCATTTTCACTAACTCCTTCTCTTACCTGAAATCATGGGAACACAATTTTTGGCATTTTCACCAAATTGGCATAATTAAATTCCTTGCTATTATCGATCTCGATCTGCACGCAGCATTTCTACAACTGATGGCGCTCCTGGTGGTGGAGTCCACATATGGCTGTCGATCGACTCCAACGTTTTCTTCAAAGCCACTTTGTCCACCACTGGTTCAGGTTCTCGCCAGTACCGCATTCGATCGTCCAGTACCTCAGCAATCAAAGCTTTGAGTTCCTCTACTGTCAAGTCTGCTATTACTTTATCTCCCATTTTCACTAACTCCTTCTCTTACCTAAAATCATAGTAACACAATTTTTGACATTTTCCCTAAATTCTCGTAGGTTGGGTTGAGGCACGAAACCCAACCTATAGCTGCTGTTAACCTTATCATGTTGGCTTTCCTCTCGTCAACCCTACCCTCGTCAACCCTACCTACGCAGTCAAAAGCCCGATCGCCTGTCCATTGTAGCAATAATCTCTTCAGCGTGAGTCCGCGGGATGGGGAAGCGGCGGGCACATCCGCTCCAAAGTATTACCCATGTGAGGCCCGTCCTCAGCAAGGCTCGATCGCAGCTGACGTTCGGTCAAGTCAGGATATTAATTGCCAGAGATTCATCAGCATTATCCAGCAAACTCAATAGCTGCTCGATGCCCCGATCTCCCCCTGACAATACATAGCTGCGAGTAATTCAGCTTTAACAGAGAGGGAATGTTCAGCTCGAACATATTCAGCAAGTTTTGGTGGCTCTCCTGGGGTTTTAGTGTAAAATGTATACAGTATTACTGTTTGAGGAGTTACGAAATAAATTTTCATCTCGATAAATTATTGAATTTTCCCAACTGTTGAAAGTTGCTCTATAATTGATCGGGTAAGCTATTTTAAAATTACCTGGCTCAATGAAAAAATACAATGTCCTATTTGTGGCGAAAATATAAATCAAATGCATCAAGCACGTGAAATTTTAATTAGAGATTTGTCAGTTTTGTTAAAATTTTCTCACGGTCCCTTGTCATTGTTGTCAACAATAGGTTTCTGAACAATTAGATTTTATTGATTGGCGAAGACATCAAACCAGTCGATATCAAGATTATATATCAGCGAGTTAAAGTAACTACAGTTCTTCAAGTAAGTCGAGAAAAAAAATTAACTGAAACTCAGGTTCAAAGTATCTTTGATTTCTTGGCTAGTTAGTAAAAAAAAGCGGCCAAAACCTCTGAGTATTGATGAGATCAGTTTACCCAAGGGACACAAAAAATTTGTGACAGTAATTAGTGATATAGATACAGGAGAATTATTAGAAGTCATCAATTCTCACAAACTTATGGTAAATCATTGAAAAGCTTGCTTGACGGTACGCAAAAATGTTACAGAAGTCAGTTATGTGGGGAGGTTATCCCTTAGTCGTCGAAAAAATATTCCCTAATGCGAAAATAGTTTACCATCGATTTCATGTTATGCAGCATGTCAATCGGGAATTAAATAAATTGCGCAAAATCCGTGACGGAAAAAGGCAGTAAATATTTATTATTAAGTAATGGTGCCGCTCTTGATAAAGAAGCTCAGGAAAAACTAGAAGTAATTTTAGCAAAATATCCTTGCGATCGCTATTGCCTATCAAATAAAAAAAGAACTTCGTGCTATCTATGAAACCAGCAAGAGGTTGAAGTCAGCTAAACTAAAATTAGAAAAATGGTTAATTTATGCTAAGTGATTTTATCAGAAGTCTGCTCAGATGATTGACATTCACCTGGAGGGAATTTGTAATTATTTTATTAGTCATGCAACAAGTGATGGAAGGAATTAACAATAAGATTAAGTTAATTAAACGTCAAGCCGACGGATTTACAAACTTTGAAAACTTCCGTTCGCGTGTATTAGCTTGCTTCTTTGATAAGAAAAAATTATCACTATAAGTACAGGAGACCCGTTTTGGTAATAGTTGTTCTGTAGCCAAAAGCCCAATAGAGTTAGCAGTAAATGCTCTAACATAGTCATCCTCATCAACATCAAGCAGTGCGAGTTCAAGGGAAGACATTGCTTCAGAAACTCCTAAATTTCCAAGAGCTTCTGCCGCCGATGCCCGCACCAGGGGAGAAGCATCATTTCTGAGCAAATACTCGATAGAAGCGACTGCTCGAATATAACTCAGTTCGCCCAGGGCCTCCACAACTTCCGACCTCACAATTTCTTCTGGGTCATGCAGAGAGTCCATGAGCGCAGCACCAACAGATTCCAAATCTTGCCTTCCCAGATAACCCAATGCGTATGCTGCTGAGGAACGAATATCAGCAGCAGGGGACTTCAACAATTTCAGTATTTTCGGTGCAGATGCATAATCTTTCTCATCAACCAGATCCATCATAGATGCTACTTGCAGCGTCCCATCATCAGAATCACGCTTATCTAGCAACCTGTTAATATTTTTTACTTCCATCATTGAGCATTTCACTTTTTTATTATGATTTTTTTGTATATTATTATCGTCTATCTGGCTAGTTATTGAGACTAGCTTACGCATTATTTTCAACATTATGTTATCAGTCAGTTTTAACCGACTTTAGCTATTAGCAGGGGGTTAAAACCCCCTGCCGGATGACAGCGAAGTAAGTATTTCCTATCATCGCATCATTATGCAACTCCCATTATTTCTATCCACCAATCATCTTAACTTGATGGGTGATTGGTGGGCGATGCCCACCCTACCAATCTCAGAAACCGGGTTTGTCTGAGAAACCGGGTTTCTGGGTACGCTTTCTATTCGAGACCTACTAACGCTTTGCCAACTTCTTAGCTTTCAGCTTCCGCAGACGAATAGACTTGGGGGTTACCTCCACCAACTCATTAGGTCCGATATACTCCAAAGCCCGTTCTAAACTCATTTCCACAGGTGCTTGCAGTTGTACCAACTCATCCCCCGTAGAAGAACGGATGTTAGTCAGCTGCTTGGTCTTACAGATATTCAAATCCAAATCTTGGGGGCGGTTGTGTTCCCCGATAATCATGCCTTTATACACCTTCGTCCCAGGGGTAATGAAGAATACCCCTCGGTCTTCCGCATTTTTCAGGGCGTAGAAAGTCGCAGTTCCTTCTTCAAAAGCAACCAGCACCCCATTGCGGCGGGTGTCTACTTCCCCACTCAAGGGACGATAGTCGAAAAAGCTGTGATTCATGATTCCCTCGCCCTGCGTCAGGCGCATGAATTCACCTCGAAAATCGATTAAACCCCGGGCCGGGATGATAAATTCTAACTGGGTGCGTCCGTTACCACTTATTTGCATATCCTGCATTTCCCCCTTACGCTGTCCCAGTCTTTCGATGCAACCGCCCACTGCTGCTTCGGGAACGTCCAGGATTAAGCATTCAAAGGGTTCGTAGGGTTGGCCCTTCACTTCTCGGTAGATAACTTGGGGTTGAGAAACCTGGAATTCATAGCCTTCCCGCCGCATAGTTTCGATTAAAATCCCCAGATGCAACTCCCCCCGTCCGGAGACCGCAAACTTATCTGGGGAGTCCGTTTCTTCTACCCGCAGGGCCACATTTGTTTCCAGTTCGCGCAACAGGCGATCGCGCAATTGCCGCGAAGTCACGTAATCTCCCTCTGTCCCCGAAAAAGGCGAATCATTCACCGAGAAAGTCATTTGCAAAGTCGGTTCGTCTACCTTAATCAAAGATAAAGCTTGGGGTTCGTTCGGGCAAGTAATGGTCTCGCCAATATTCGCATCAGCGAACCCGGCCACGGCCACAATATTCCCGGCAGCAGCTGATTCCAGGTCGATGCGCTTGAGACCTTCAAACCCCATCAACTTGGAGACCTTTGCCTTGACAAGATATCCAGTTTCCGTGACGATCGCGGCTTGTTGACCTGCTTTAATCGTACCATTGTGGATTCTGCCAATGACAATGCGACCCAGATATTCAGAATAATCCAGAGTCGTCACTTGCAATTGTAGGGGTTTATCCGGGTCACCTACCGGGGGCGAGACGTGATAGAGAATAGCCTCAAACAGGGGTTGCATATCCACCCCTTCAGCATCTAAATCATCTTTAGCATAACCTTGTAAACCCGAAGCAAACAGATAGGGAAACTCGCATTGGTCGTCATCTGCACCCAATTCTAGGAACAGATCCAGCACTTTATTCACAGCGCCGTGGGGGTCCGCTTGGGGGCGATCGATCTTATTGACAACTACAATTGGGCGCAAACCTTTTTCCAGGGCCTTTTTCAGCACAAAGCGTGTCTGAGGCATCGGGCCTTCATTAGCATCAACAATCAGGATACAGCCATCCACCATACCCAGAACCCGTTCCACCTCACCGCCAAAGTCAGCGTGACCGGGAGTATCGACAATGTTAATTAAGGTATCCTTATACTTGACAGCGGTATTTTTTGAGAGTATGGTGATACCCCGCTCCCGTTCCAAGTCATTGGAGTCCATGACGCAGTCAGGCACATCTTCCCCTTCCCGGAAGATACCAGACTGTTTCAGGAGGGCGTCAACGAGAGTAGTTTTGCCGTGATCGACGTGGGCAATAATGGCTACGTTACGGATAGGAAGAGACATAGGTACGCGACTCAGTCTGTCAGCAGACTGGGATTGTGAAACATTTCTTAACAATTCTAGCTTACCAGGTGGTGGGTGAGTACAAATATGTACCATTTGAGTGCCGGGCCGCTAGAATGCGAGGATGACCAGCTAGGATAGAGAGATTACAGGAGTCAAGACAATGCCTAGCGTGAGCTACCATCCTTATAAGATTTCAACTCTCAAAGACCCCAAGTACGCAGCGGTCTATTTGACGACGATCTTAGAAGCAGAAGAGGGTGACTTGGAACTGGGACTATTGAAATGAGGTAGTTATGGCTGTTGCGGAATTTATCAACAAAATCTTGCGAGGAGATTGCCTGGAAGTTATGAAAAACTTCGAGAAGGGAGCATAGATATGGTTCTTACATCCCCGCCTTACGACAATCTGAGAAACTACAAGGGATATGTATTCCCTTTTGAGGACATAGCAAGGGAAATATACCGCGTAGTTAAGGATGGCGGCGTGGTTGTTTGGGTTGTTGGAGATGCCACTATCGATGGTAGCGAAACGGGAACGAGCTTCAAGTAAACATTATTTTTCAAGGAAATTGGTTTCAAACTCCATGATACTATGATATTCAAAAAGAAGAATCCCATACTGCAAATCTACAGACGTAGATATAACAATGAATTTGAATACATGTTCGTTCTCAGTAAGGGACAAGTGGCAACGCATAATCCGTTAATGGTGGACTGCTTACATGCTGGACTCGAACTGAATGGTGCGACATACAAGAATTATTCAAAGCACGAGCAAAAAAGAGCCAAAATGGCGAAGCCGGTCAAAGACCAGAAAATCAAGGGGAATATCTGGGAGTATGTAGTTGGGAAGAAACTCGAAGACCAAGAAGCTAAAGGTCACCCTGCGCCATTTCCTTGTGAATTGGCTAGAGATCATATCTATTCTTGGTCAAACAAAGGCAATCTAATTCTCGATCCGATGTGCGGGAGTGGCACGACATGTAAGGTGGCACGACAACTTGACAGAAATTTTATAGGTATTGAGATTAGTCAAGAATACTGCGAGATTGGGAGAAAACGTATTAGCTGCCTCCAATTGGAATTGCCACTCTCTAGAACGTCGGTCCAGTAGAAGAGCAGGGAACTCTGAGCAGGAAGCTCTTAGAGGGGTCCGGCAACACCTACCAGTGAGTCCGGAGACAGCGTCGATTTTCTTTTGATGCACAGATCGAGAGAATTTGTCAAGTCGCCTTTAGGACCTACGCTCTAGAACGTCGGTCCAAGAGATTTTAGATTAGAGATTAAAGAATTGAAGAATTATAGACAACTGCCTTCGCTTCATGCATCTTGTCTACATAAGCATAGAAAGCTTCGTCTTGATGAGCAAGCACGTGCGTAGTTCCTTTTTGGTCATCCTTTGGAAATTAGGTTTCATACTTATCCACTAACTCACCCGATCGTCCTCTAAGCCCTCTGGAACTTACCTCCGGGAGTAATATACCCCACCATATGGGAATATTGGGTCCGACTGTCAAAATTAACCTCTGTCAATTCTCTATCCAAGCTAATAGATGAGCTTTCATCTTTACTCACAAACACCATCATGCAATCATGCAATTTTATTCGCTCTGGCTCGATCAAATCATTAATTATCAACTCGATAAAATCCTTCTTGCTTGGCAGAGAAGAACGCAGTAACTGAATTTTTACTCCCATTCGATCGCCATGCGTACCTGTCATAATATACTCTGACGATCTGTCATGAATTTTAGTGAGAGATTGATGGGGTTGATGAATCTTAAACCACTCCAAAACGGCTGTTTCTGTTGCAGCGATAGATTCATAGAACCTATCCATATAAGCATAGAAAGCCTCATCATCATCTCGATGATCGAGCATGTATGCGCGGAGTTCCTTGCGATTCATTTCCTGAAAGTTAGGTTTCATTCTCTTTTACCAACTCACCATTTCGATCGATCAATACCTCAAGTGACTCTCCTGCCAGGATGAATATATTACCCGCGCGTTCGTCAATCCGCACTATATAAATTGGCAAGTACCTTTCCGTTAAAGTATAACAAATCAGAAAGCATTTCAATGCCTGGGCTGCTGTAGGAATAATCTTTACCCCCTGACGTTCTTCATTCTTGACTATACAATCCCAAATGGCCCCAAGTCAAGCCCTGGCCCCCAGGACAGCCGATCGCTCCCTAGGGCCTAAACTTGTAACCGGTGACAAACAAACTAAATTTCCGATCGCTATGTCTTATACCTCAATAAATTGATAAAATAGAATATATAAATTTGAAAGGGAGTATTGCAGGTATGGATATGCAAGCGCTCAGAGAGCGTGCGGAGCTTACTCGCACTGAAGTAGCATATAAGCTAGGAGTAAGCGAAACCAGCGTGCGCAACTGGGAAAGGGGCCGGACTGAACCGACTATGACACCGCAGAAATACTTAGAAGCATTGAATTTATTTCAATGTACGCCAGAAGAATTAGCAGCAGCAAGCGAAAAGTCGATCAACCAGGACCACAAGGGCAAACCGGGAAGGCCCAAACGGATAGTCAAAAATGAAACCGATAAGCCGAAATCATCTACTGCTGAAAGTTAAATTGCATCCGTGCTATTGCAGGTACCCATTCAGTAGCAAGCAAGAGGCGATCGACCGATCTTAGTTTCCTCGTTCCCTGTCCGTAAGGGAACGAGTCGAACTGCCCCCAAAAGCTAGTCATGTTTCACCAATCACCACCAGTCCAAACATGCTATCAAAAAAGTTTACCGAAGCTCTCACCTTTGCCACGGAACTTCACGCTACCCAGAAGCGTAAGGGTTCGGGCGTTCCTTATATTGCCCATTTGTTAGGCACGGCTAGTATTGCTCTAGAATATGGAGCCAATGAAGCTGAGGCGATCGCCGCCTTACTCCACGATGCCATAGAAGACCAAGGGGGTGCCCCGACTAGAGAAGAAATTCGCCGCCGGTTTGGGGATGCTGTCACCGCCATTGTGGATGGATGCACCGATGCTGACACCATTTCTAAACCCCCCTGGCGACAGCGCAAAGAAGCTTATATTGCTAGCATTTCCACCACCTCAGCCTCAGTGCGACTGGTGACAGCAGCAGATAAACTGTACAATGCTAGGTCGGTACTCAAAGATTATCGGGTATTGGGAGAGGAGCTGTGGCAGCGTTTCGCTGGCGGCAAGGCAGGCACCCTCTGGTATTACCGGGCCCTGGTAGAAGCATTGCACGCAGCAGCATCAACGCCTCTGGTAGAAGAATTAGACCGGGTGGTTACAGAGATAGAACAGCTAGCCTCTGCCTCTGGAAGTTAAGATGTCGCCCATCGTAAACTAAGAATTACACAAGTACAAGCCCAGATTAGACAAGGATTCACCATTACAATGGCAGAAGCAACAGAGCAAAAGCCCGCGTCAAAGCCTGCTGGCAAAAAAGCCAAGCCACCCGCACTGGAGGATAAGCCCTTTGCCGAGTTTATCGGCCAGCATTACCTGCCCGCCTTAGAGACCAAACTGGCAGGTCAGGGAATAACCGAATTAGATCTCAAGTTTGTCAAGCAAAAAATTCCCATCATCGGTATGGAGAAAGAGCCTGAGTGCTGGCAAGTGATTGGCAACTGGGCCGATCGCCAGTTTAACGTCTACTTCCTCACAGAAGACATTAAAGGAGAGCGAGCCTTTTCCTACGCCATGGGGGGCAGCAAGCCAGCTACCCTAGAACCATTCTTAATTGACGAGCGGAAGATTACCCTAGACTTGCTGGTGTTTGGCGTCCTACAGCGGCTCAACGGTCAAAAATGGCTGGCCTTAAATTAACCTTGCAACTCGTGGAATTCGTAAATGACAATGCCCGTATCCGGGTGATTGCCAATGCTAGCATAGTCAGCTTTGACCATTTCTAGCAAAACGGATTCCACTTCGCTAAAGCCCACCCCCGTTTCCATCACCCCTTGGGTGACGGATAATTTGCCCCCCCGGGCCTCAGCAGCCTTGAGGAGTTTCGCTATCAGCTGCTCCCGGGTGGGCATTGCTGGGGGAGCTTTAGCCACCACCTGCTGGGCCACAGCCTTCTGCTCGATCGGTACGCCAGTTGGGGACAAGCCATATTTAGCTCTGAACTCGGCATTGTGCTCTTCGACCATATCAGAAATCAAGAACAAATCCACAAACTGTCCTAGGCCCAATAAGCCCCCGGTACAGAGCCACAAGATACCTGTGGCAAACTTTTTGTTATAAATGCGATGCAGCCCAGAAGCCCCGAATAGGAAACCGAGCCAAAGTAGATAGCTGGTACTAACTTGATTCATTGCCATAGCTGATAGATTTAATTCTAATATAAATGTTTATCCCATCTGCCAGGAGCAATCAGTGGGCGCAACCGCCCTCAAATAGTTATCCTTGAGGTGCAGGTGATGCCTATTTCCCACAAGTATCTGACCTATGGGACAATTACGGAATTTACTGCTTTCGGCCTCCATCGGGGCTTTGACATTGCTGCCCATCTCTACGGTACTGGCTCAACCAGAACCCAGTATAGAGAGTCCGACCCCTTCCCCAGCTGAAGAGTCCGAAGCTGACTCCGAACTCGGGGAAGCAACCCCCAGTCCGGAAGAAATTCAGCGCTATCAGACCTTAGCTGAAGCCGACAAGCTGTATCAGGAAAGCTCTCTTGAGGCAGCAGAACAGCTATATCGGCAAGCAAAACCCCCCTTCGATCGAGAGACTGAGCAAGCAAATATACAGTCGCCGCCAAAACTAATCAAAGACCCGGCAGAACTCTCACCAGCTGGGAAAGTTTACTGGCGCGAGTATCAGGCGGGGTTAGCACGGGGACTGGAAACAAGGATATTCGTGCCCCTCAGACTCCTAGTCGAGCAATATCCCCAATTTATCCCCGGCCATCTGCATCTAGCGGCGGCACTCGCAGATGATAATCGTTCTGATGAAGCATTACAGGTGCTGGAACGGGCGGTTCAACGCTATCCAAATCGAGTTGATTTACTTAGAGCTACAATTGCTGCTCATGCAGCAGCAGAAAACTGGTTAGATGCTTCCCTGACGGCACGAGAATTTGCCCTCCTAAACCCGGAACATCCCTTAGCAGCAGAGTTTACCCAACTGGCAGACGAGCATCTGGAACGGTTTAAGTTGCATCTGAGAAGAAGAGTGCGGGGAAATGCGATCGGCAACGCGGTGGTAGGAACCCTAGGTTACGCCCTGATGGGCAACATTTTTGGTCCCCTCTCCGCTTTAGAAACTACCCTGCTATTGCTCCAAGGGGAATCAGGTGTAGGAGAAAAGCTGGCCAAGCGACTTCTGAAACGGCTGCCGATGGTAGAAGATGAAGAATTGCTCGAATATGTGGGCGAGATGGGAGAGAAACTGGCTCAACTGACCGGGCGGGATGACTTTGAATATGAATTTTACGTCGTCCTGGATGAAAATCTCAATGCCTTTGCTCTACTGGGCGGGAAAATCTTTGTCAATGCTGGTGCGATCGTCAAAACCAAGTCGGAAGCGGAATTAGCAGGATTACTAGCTCACGAACTTTCCCATGCTGTCCTCTCCCACGGATTTCAATTAGTCACCAAGAACAGCCTCACCTCTAATGTAGTTCAGTATATCCCCTATGCCGGGGGCATCGCCTCTCGTCTGTTAGTATTCAGCTACAGTCGGGATATGGAACGACAAGCAGATCTAGTGGGGACTCGCATCCTGGCTTCTTCGGACTATGCCGCTGATGGGATGCGAAACCTGATGGTAGCCCTGGACAATGAAGATAAACCATCTCCTCCCCCTTGGCTTTCTACTCACCCCGACACCTCAGCAAGGGTGGAATATCTGGAGGCCGTGATTATTCGCAACGGCTACAACCGCTATGCTTATGAAGGGGTGGAACGACATGCCCAGATCCAAGCACGGGTGAAACAGCTGTTAGAGAACCAAAAGGAAAAAGAGGAGCAAGAGGAAGCTGACGAGGAGCAAGAGGAAGCTGATGAAAAGGAAGCAGATCGGCCCCAAGAGGAAGAAGAATAGTCCTCCTCCAGATAGCCTCCATCAGGGGTGCATCTCATAGAAGCAAAAAGACTTGGGGGACAAGGCAGACAAGGCAGACAAGGCAGACAAGGAGACTTGGGGAACTTGGCAGACTTGGCAGATAAGGAGGGTACCTGTCGAACTCGCGTCGGTTAAGAACGCGACTGCGTCGCCTGAGGCGCAACGTGCGGCGCTGCGCTTCCGGGAAAAACCGGGTTTCACAAATGCGCGAGGCGCACTCTGCGAGGTGCTTGCACGGTATAACCTTATTGCTCGCACGGTGTAACCTTATTGCTCGCACGGTGTTACCTTACTGCTCGCACGGTGTTACCTTACTGCTCACACGGTGTTACCTTAACCTAAGTTGCGACCTATTAAAAAAAATATGAATTACCCACTTAGACTTTACAGATATTTGGGATATTTCGTAGCTTTTGATACAAAATTATATTTTTTTTGTGCTACACGGCGGGTTGGCTGTTTATAGGTTATAATGTACTAAAATAATAGTTAATTGCTGGGGGATGTAGATGATGGAAGATATGATTACAACAATTTTTGTTCTTTGTGACGAGCTACTAAAAGCGTTAAATATAAAAGAAGATCCACAAGTAAAAATGAACAATGCCGAAGTGATGACAGTCGGATTAGTTGCTGCATATTTTTTCGGAGGACACCACGATCGCTCTTGTCAATTTATGGTCCAACACAAGTATATAAAAAATCTGTTAAGTAAAAGTAGGTTCAATCGTCGATTACACAATATTGAGGAACCAATTTGGATGTTTTTCTTCCAAGTCATAGCTCAAACATTTAAAGAGCTCAATCCGGGTCAAGAATATATTCTTGATAGTTTCCCGGTGCCAGTATGTGATAATATTAGGATTGATAGATGCCAAATTTATAACAAGGAAGAATATCGAGGGTATATTGCCAGTAAAAAACGTTATTTTTATGGATTAAGAGTTCATATGTTGGTAAACAAAAATGGAAAGCCAATAGAATTTTATCTAGATCCTGGTAGTTATAATGATGTTAAAGTTTTGCAATCTTTTGGCTTTGACTTACCATCAAATTCAATAGTTTATGGAGATAAAGCTTATAATGATTATCAATTAGAGGATTTACTAAAAGAGTCGTCAAGTATAATGTTAAAACCTTTGCGAAAAAAGAACTCAAAAAGAAAAGAATATTCTTGTTTTGAATATATACAAAAAGTAACAAGAAAACAAGTTGAAACCTGTTTTAGTCGAATCACCAATTTGTTTCCCAAGTCAATTCATGCTGTTACATCTAAGGGATTAGAGTTGAAAATAATTCTCTTTATCATAGCTTTTTGTATCCAATTTTTATAGGTCGCAACTTGAGTTACCTTACTGCTCGCACGCACGGTGTTACCTTACGGTGTTACCTTACTGCTCGCACGGTGTTACCTTACTGCTCGCACGGTGTTACCTTACTGCTCGCACGGTGTTACCTTACGGTGTTACCTTACTGCTCGCACGGTGTTACCTTACTGCTCGCACGGTGTTACCTTACTGCTCGCACGGTGTTACCTTATTGCTCGCACGGTGTTACCTTACTGCTCGCACGGTGTTACTTTACTGCTCGCACGGTGTTACTTTACTGCTCGCACGGTGTTACCTTCTGTGACAAAGATCACTAATCCGCCGCTACTTGGGCTGCACTGCGAATCTTAAATCTTTCACCCCTTCTGCTATGACAGTCTCCTGTGACCAAGATCACTAACCTGCTACTTCAGTTTCACCGGTCTCCCAGAGCATTACTCTATCAACTACTTGTGACCACACCCGATGGTAAGCTCTAAAGCAGCCCGAGGTTTGGCCAAAAGCAGCACGAGGTTTTCCCAAAACTGCCCCCTAATTTCTTAGATGCACCCTGTAAGTTGTTGTATTCTAGCACATAAAGATCGTTTGTAGTTAAATACACAGAATATAATTTTGTTACAAAACTTGATGTTGTGTTGCAAATATTAACGCATATAGGGGCTTGCACTTCACGAAAACCCTGGTAGACTAAAGGACGTGCAAACACAGCGATCGCAAGAGGAGTAGACAAACTTATGGTACAAGCAGCTGAAAAACCAGTATTTGAAGAAATACGACCTGGGATCAAAGCCCCAGCTAAGGAAACGATCCTGACGCCTCGGTTCTACACCACAGACTTCGACGAGATGGAAAAAATGGATATCTCGGTGAACGAGGCGGAACTCAGAGCTATATTAGAGGAGTTCCGGGCTGATTACAATCGCCATCACTTCGTTAGGGATGCGGAGTTCGAGCAATCCTGGGACCATCTGGACGGGGAGAATCGCCGGTTGTTCGTGGAGTTTCTGGAGCGTTCCTGCACGGCGGAGTTCTCTGGTTTCCTACTCTATAAGGAACTGGGACGCCGGATCAAAAAGAAAAATCCGGTGCTAGCGGAATGCTTTAATCTGATGTCCCGAGATGAGGCCCGTCACGCGGGTTTCCTGAATAAGGCGATGTCAGATTTCAATCTGGCCCTGGATTTGGGATTCCTGACGAAGAATCATAAGTATACTTTCTTTAAGCCCAAGTTTATTTTCTACGCTACTTACCTGTCGGAGAAGATTGGCTATTGGCGGTATATCACGATTTATCGCCACCTGGAAGCCCATCCGGAAGACCGAATTTATCCGATTTTCCGGTTCTTTGAAAATTGGTGTCAGGATGAAAACCGCCACGGGGACTTCTTTGATGCGGTGATGCGGGCTCAACCCCAGATGTTGAATGATTGGCAGGCGCGGCTGTGGTGTCGGTTCTTCCTGCTGTCGGTGTTCGCGACTATGTATCTGAATGACGTGCAGCGGGCTGGCTTCTATGCCTCGATCGGGCTGAATGCGCGAGAATATGACAAGCATGTGATTGAGAAGACTAACGAGACGGCGGGGCGGGTGTTCCCAATCATCCTGGATGTAAATAATCCCGAATTTTATCAGCGGCTGGAAGTTTGCGTCAAGACTAATGAAAAACTGACGGAAATTGTGAAATCCAAGACTCCCAAGTTCCTGCAATCGATTCAGAAGCTACCCCATTACATCTCTAATGGCTGGCAGTTCCTGCGCTTGTATTTGATGAAACCGATTAATGTTACTCATCTCGAAGGTACGGTGCGCTAATTTATTCACAATTGGAACCATCATTCACCAGCTACAACACCCCCAACAGCCCCACCCTAAAGGGTGGGGCTACAAGAACAAAGCCCCCCTGCGCGGGCTAAGGAAATTGGTAACGACTCTAAGGGGCTACAAGAACAAAGCCCGCCTGCGGGGGCTAAGGAAATTAGTAACGACTCTAAGTATAATCCTGGCAGCAGCCCCAGCTTGGTGTCAACCCCAGCCACCGTCCGACTTAGACTTAAGTCCAGAAATAATCGAGTCCAGTCCTATTTTACAGCGTTGGCTGCGTCAGGTGCCTTCTGTCTGGTCAGAAATTAAACATGACCCCAGTTTTCCTACTCGTTTGCGCTTTGGTTATTCTCTGTTTCCTGACTCTGATGATGCTGCTGGATTTAATTTCGGCCTGGAGGATCTGTTTATCGGACGCACTGGGTTAACTATCAGTGCAGATTATTATGGCACGGGCGATCGCACTGCTTACGGTGCCAACTTACGTTACTACCTGCGTCCTTTAGGGAGTTACATCAATATCGCACCTGTGCTAGGATATCGCCATCTGGAAACTGATGCTGATGCCAGGGATGGCATTAATATCGGTTTGCGTTTATTGTTAGTTCCATCTCGCGGTGGCGGTGCCGATATTGCTTTAACTCAGACTTTTGTCTCTCCCGGTAGCAGTGCCGAGGTAGGGATCGCAACCTTGTCTTTTGGCTATGCCATTACCCCCCATTTGCGCTTATCTACAGATATCCAGCAGCAAAATGCCCGGTTCAACAAAGATAGTCGCTTCGGCATACTTTTGGAGTGGATGCCTTAATTGAGAATGGTTCGTCACCCTCGTTCCCAGGGTCTCCCTGGGAACGAGGGCAGGGCTCCCTGGGAATGCTCAGTCACGGCGGCCGCCTCCTGTGAGTGAGAGAAAACCCGGAAGCACTAAAGTGCTTACTACGAACGGCTATTCGCAATTTGCGATCGCCTATGGGCAGTACAATCTAACATGCTGCTGATCGTTTTAGAGATCGCCCCTGCGAGGGGAGGAGGGACAGCGTTACCAAGCTGTCGGGCGATCTCGGCCTTGCTGCCCACAAACCGAAAGTCATCTGGGAACCCCATCAATCTTGCCGCCTCCCGGTGGGTAATAGGTCGATGTTTTTCCGGATGGAGATAGCGTCCTTTTTCTGGCTTAAAGAATTCAGTTCTAATAGTTACTGAAGGTCTATTCCACCATAAGCGACCGAAGAGATCTGTACCCTGATAAGTTGGGTTCACCCAGCAAGGTGGACTCAACTCCGGGGCATTTTTGAGCAGGTCAAAACGGTTGCCTCCTGGCGGCACAGCTTGGTAACGTGCTACACTTTTATCCGTGGGATTGCGTCCAAAATGTAAATCTAGAGGTGGGTCAACTGGGCGGATATTTGTTCCTTCTGGTTCCGGTAAATCACCAATTGCGTCCCGTAAAGTCAGCCAATTATTCTCATGGGTAGGTTTGGGTGGGAATTTAGGCGATCGGATATTTGACTGCCAACCGATAATTACTGTCCGTTTGCGAGTTTGCGGTACGCCATAATTGGCAGAATTGAGCACCCCCGCAACGATATTATATCCCAATGAAGCTGCACAATCGGTGATTTGCCTAAACTCATCCGATCGTAAAATATCTGGCACATTTTCGATCACAAACACCAAGGCATGGGAAGCTTTTACCACCTGCATGAATGGTTGCCAGAGGGTGCGACGGAGATCGCCTTCTCGCTTTCTGTTCAGCCTGCTGAAACCCTGACATGGTATCCCGCCAATAATTACATCTGCTTTCGGAATTTCTGGTTTTTTAGCTAGCCATGCTTCTAGATCGGCCAAGACCGCGTTTTTGCTATCAAGATTAGCCTTATAAGTTGCTATAGCAGACCGATTATTGTCTATAGCCAGGATACTCTGAAATCCGCCCCCAAATCGCCCATCTGTAAATCCTAGGGTCATCCCCCCTGCCCCTGAAAACATGTCAATCAGCCGATATTTAATGGTTTCTGGTTCTCTAAATATACTATAATCTAGTTGCAAATCTACTATGTTCATCGTTGCTTGTTAGTCGTTGATTGTTATGCAGAGCCTCGATCTGCCTGCGAACGCCATCATTATAATGTTATAACATCTAACAGAAGTTGGCAACCCAATCAAACTTGAAATAGACAATGGTGAATAGACAATAGACATGAATCAACAAGTCTATTGTCTCAAATTTTTCCAGCTTTGTGCCACAACGTTTGCAGAATTTCGCATCAGCATCATGAAAATACAAGCCGCAACCGGGACAAGGCATTTCTACGCGATCGGCAGTTTTGACTAATTGTTTAATCAAATCTCCTACCTGCCAGGGAATCAAGGCAATTCCTGTTAAAATCATAAATAATGTCATCCAGCGTCCCCCTTCTGATATGGGGGTGATATCACCAAATCCTACTGTTGTCATGGTCACGATCGAGAAATAAACGGCATCGAAGAATGTCCTAAATGCTTCCGCATTTACCGCATGTTCTACTTGATAAATCAACCCAGAGTAAATAAATATAATTGCAAATAAGGTAAAGAAAATCCGGGCCAAAATGACGCCATCTTCTTGATTGATGATGTCCAACCAAGTTTTGCTAGTAATAAACCGCATCATATGCAAGATCCGCAACCAGCGAAATACGAGGATAAAACTGACATCTATTACTCCCAAGAAAAAGGGTAGAATCACGACCAAATCAATTAAGGAATAGATTGAGAACAAATACTTTATTTTCTGTTCGGCATACCAGAGTCGGAGTAGATATTCGACTGAAAAGCAGATTAATATTAAAGTATCAATCGCCTTCAGGGTCAGCATCACTTTTGGTGGTATTGTGTAAGTTTCTACCACAAAAATTATTGAAGATAATAAAACTAATCCAGTAATTATCAAGTTTACGACTCTTCCAGCGGGTGTTTCTACTGCTAGGTAAAAAGCCACCCTTTCTCGCCGTGACATGGGTTGCGGAAGTCCTGTTTCAGGATGCATACATTTTAATCTGTCTCATTCAAGGTTATTAAGCTATAAAAAAATCCCAGCTGTTTGAGTCTGGGAGTTTGAGTATGGGATTTGTAACTCTAATCCACATGGTGCGAGCGTCTGGTTATTACTTCACCAGAGCCAGTTCTCGATCGGAAGTTTCTGTAGCTGGAGTTTCTTCCTTAACAGTTACCTCTGTCAGAACTGTCTCCACTACATACTCGGAAGCAGTTTCAGCATCTGCCTCGGGAACCTCAAGGATGTCGGTGGGATCCTGACGGCGGAGACTGGTGATGCCAACTGCACCCAAACCTGCAACGGCGGCAACTCCAGCAGCGGCGATCGCGGCCCATTTGGCAGACTTCCCTTTCTTCACAAAGAACGTGGATGCGGGTTTGTTCATGGTGATGTTCGGGATGATTACTTAAAGGACATGCTCCCTCACAGGGGGGAGCGGTTTGCTGATACAAGATTACAGACATATAAAGCATATTCTAGAGCAAAATGCAAGTAGGGGAGGAATTTACTTGACAGCAAGTGAAAATTCGGCCATTACCACCGAAGCGATCGGAAGGCATAATCCCTTGCCACTGTCCGGTTTCCACCTGCACTGCTTGCAATTGAGTGCGACTGTCATAATAAATTGTATCCACAGCAGCGAAACCTTTGCCAGTAAAATCGTGGAAAGTCTGCTTGACATTTTAATTCCAGGCCAGCAGTCAAGCAGTTGCACACGCTACGCTATTCCTTAGAGGTTGTCCGAAAGTTTGGCGTGGGATACTACCGCCGCTTCTTGTCCCCCGTGAGGAAGATCCTAGAGTCCGCTGCATCCAGACTATCCAGTTGGGAGTAAATCGGTTGGGCGCTGAGTTCCCGGGCCCGGGCGCTTCGATTTTTTGCGCAGCGTTCATCCAGATGGGTATTGAAGACTGTGATGTTTTGCCCTGCGGCAGTTGTCAATATACCCCAGCTGACCTGTTTGTAGTAAGCACTTTAGTGCTTGCAGGCTCGTTGTTGGTGATAGAAGATGGCACAATATTCTCCCGGTGTCTCCCTTTTGTGCGATTACGATGTCCTCCCTAAGGGAGATACCTCGCCCCAGGAGATACCGATACCGTTTCCCAGGCGATCGCCCCCGATACTCTGATATTCTGGCAGCAGGCGGTGCAGATCTAGCAGTTGGTGCCCCTGGCCTTCCTGGGTGCCAATGATATCAGGCCCTGCTTGCCAGACTGTCGCTGCTACTGTATCTCGTCTGACAGTCCAGGCTTTGTTTCCCCGATCAGGTTTATCATACCGCAGGTTAAAGCTGATGATTTTTAGTTTCATCGAAATGTCAATTGTTGATTGCTAATTGTTGCACAACGACACTGATGCGCGTAGTGACAACTATTGCTCGCGACCGTGACCAGTTTCTCCAGGAGCGTCAGATTACTGACCACTGACCACTGACCACTGACCACCATCATCCCCCGTGCAACGCCGCTAATTGTTAATTGACAGACAATCATTACCTTTACTACTTTCTGACAAACAAAGCGCGATAAACAGGTTTGCTACCTGTCAGAATAGCAATTTCCCGTTCCGTGGGAACTGGTAGAGGGTTTTCTGCTAGCCAGTTGTGCATCCCATTTTCCTCAAGGTTCGTGATATAGCCCGCGCAGGCGGGCTTCGTTCCTGTAGCCCCACCCTTTAGGGTGGGGGCGGGGGTGGGCGAGGAGGTAACTTGAGTGAAAGCAGGATGTTCGGAAAAGCGATCGCGCATTAGCCTGGCCACCGACTCCAGATCTGACTGAAGGAAGACATCTCCTCCAATAGGGAGGTGTTGGGCCAAGTCAGCTACCAACTGTGGCTGTACCATCCGGCGTTTCCTGTGCCGATTTTTGAACCAGGGGTCGGGAAATTGGATCGTCACCCGCTGTAAGGCCCCAGCTCGAAAAGATCTTAGCAGTGGCTGCAACTCGTTATTGACATTGATAAAGAGATAATGGAGATTGGTTAAACCTAACTGCGATCGCAACTCATTTGCTTCCGAGACCAGCGGTTCGCGAATTTCTAAGCCCAGAAAGTTCCAATCCGGTTGCAGCTGAGCCATCTTCAGTAAAAACCGCCCCCTAGCGCAGCCAATATCTAAAAGTAGGGGTTGATGGCGTGAGGCATAAACCTGACGCCAATCGGGAGGACGGACTGGCATCTGATATTTGTGGCTGAGTGGGTTGACATGTTGGCGGACTCGCACTCGTACCAAAGTTCATCCCTCCATAATTTAATTTTTCCTTTAAAATCGAAGTATGAGTGCCTTGTTTACTGTCAGCATCAAGGGAATTGGCATATGAGACTAAATTTTCGCTTTGCTATTGTCAGCGATCTACATATCGCACTCCCCCATACTATCTGGGACAATCCTAACCGGTTTCATCTAGTGGAGGTGTCTATCCCAGTCTTAGAGATCATCTTAGAACATCTGGAACAGCTGGATCTAGATGTTCTGCTGTTACCGGGAGACTTAACCCAGCATGGGGAACCAGAAAACCATGCGTGGTTACAACAGCGCTTAGCCCAGCTGCCTTATCCAGTCTACGTTGTCCCTGGCAATCATGATGTCCCAGTGCCCCAGTCTAACGGACATTCGATCGGGCTTAATAATTTTTCCCATTATTACGGTAAATGCGGCTATGAAAACTCCGATCGCCTTTATTACACCTGTGAAATACTGCCCGGAGTGCGGCTAATTGGGCTCAATTCTAACATGTTTGACGCCGAGGGTAAGCAGTTAGGATGTATGGATGAGGCCCAGTTGACTTGGTTGGAGGGGGTTTTGGTATCAGCTAGAGAAGAATTGGTAATGGTGATGATACATCATAATGTCATGGATCATTTGCCTCATCAATCTAGCCATCAGCTGGGGCGTCGCTATATGTTGGATAATGGGCCCGTACTATTGCAGCTACTGCGAGATGCTGGGGTGCAGCTAATATTTACAGGACATTTGCACGTTCAGGATATTGCCTGCGATCGGGGCATCTATGAGATTACCACAGGTTCTCTGGTTAGCTATCCTCATCCCTACCGCATCTTGCATTTCCAGATGGATGACCGAGGTAGAAAGCAGTTGCGCGTGGAGTCACATCGGATAGAAGCAGTACCCGGTTGGCCAACCCTGGCCCAAATCTCGCGAGAATGGCTCGGCGATCGCTCCCATCCCTTCCTGCTGAAACTGCTGACCCAGCCACCTTCGAGTTTACCACTCCAGCAGGCTAAGGAGTTAGTTAGCAGCCTGCGCTATTTCTGGGCAGATATTGCTCGTGGCGACGCGATGTTTAACTTCCCCCACTTCCCCCCAGCTACCCGCAAATACTTTGAGAGTTTTAGCGCCATGGGCCCGGATGGCACTCCCCAGGAGATCGACAATTATGCAACACTCGTACTCTAGACTGTGATCAGTGGTCAGTGGTCAATAACAACCCACAACTAACAACTAACAACTTTTGGCAGACTCGATCGCCGGAAAATCATCAATATCGCTCTTCTGTCACTCTTGTGGTACAATGGTCAAAAGCAAACGCTCAAACCAAGGAGTAGTCTATGGTTGCGCCCAGAAAAGCTAACCCGACGGTCAAATTTATAGATGATTATTGTCAGGTTTATCAAAATCAATTTCCAGAAGTTAGAAGCTTCGAGGCTTTTAAAAATATTCAGATTGGGATGATTAGCGATATAAAAAGAAAAACATTGCCGGCGCTCGCCGACTTAGTTGGATTATCAAATGCTCAAGGATTACATCATTTTATCTCGAACTCTCCCTGGGAAGTTTTTCTCTTCAGAAGGAAACGGTTAGAGTTGATTTTAGCAGCATTACAAGGTGAAAAAGTCTTTTTGCTAATTGATGATACAGGAGCTCGCAAAAAAGGAGCCTCTACTGATTATGTTCAAAGACAATGGATCGGTAATTTGGGTAAAATGGCCTAGTAGCAGTAACGGTTGTTAGAGACATGAAAATTTCTTTAATTTTTGAAGTTTTTAAGCCGGAATCAAGGTTAAAAGATGGAGATATTTATAAAGCAAAAACTCAGATTGCTGCCCAAATGGTTGCCGAACTCAAAAAATTAGGTTTTCAATTTGAATTAGTAATAGCTGATTCTTTGTATGGTGAAAGTAACTTTATTGATTCTGTGCGATTCGTTCTAGCCTAACGTGGTCAAACACGGAACGCTAGCCCGGTTTCATTAGCCGGGAACTCTGACCGCATGGGGGTTAAATTCCCCTCCCCCCAGGTACGGGGGTGACACCGGTCCTCGGTGCTACGAAGCGACATCATCGTGGTGCTAAGCGAGGACTCAAATGTAGGATAACTGGCAGCCTAAGCCGGTGACGCCGCTAGGAAAGATATCCAAGGTTAGAGCAGGCAAACATGTGCAAGCCTCGTTATAAGGAACCAGCGAAATAAGGCTATATGCGCTGGCCTAAAAAGGAAATGGTAGCTAGTATTAGTTTTAGACTCTGGCTAATATAGTACTCAAATAGCTCCCGGGGTATAGTGTGGACCTAAAGGTATCGCGAAATGTTGTTAGGGAACGAAGTAACCTCTCGTGTGCTGTCCATCAGGACAAGTTAGATGTTAAGCGCAAGCCACGGGGGGAGGGATGGCCCAAGAAGCGAATGCCCGGGGTAATTCCTGGGATAACATCTACAGTAATGTAGATGATGCTGGGTAGCCAGCGCTGACGTGGGTCGGTGATACTAGGAAGCTGCTGGAATGAGTAATCCTAAAAAGCCACGGAACTAATCCGAAACGCAAGTGGAGGATAAGGTATGGATAACTGGTAAAACTGACTTGAAAATGGTGATACTAACGGTTATCAGAACAACCACTCGCTAAACTAGGAAAGGGAAGAAAAGACAGGCGGCAAGGGCTAACGGAAGTAATTCCTATTAAGTCTACCTATGAAAAGGGCCTAGTACCCAGTAGCCGGATGCGGTGAAAATCGCAAGTCCGGTTCCTCAAGGGAGGGTCGGGAAGCGATTCCCGGCTCGACCCCATCCACCTATGAAAAGGGCCTAGTACCCAGTAGCCGGATGCGGTGAAAATCGCAAGTCCGGTTCCTCAAGGGAGGGTCGGGAAGCGATTCCCGGCTCGACCCCATTCATGTCGGAAATGGAGCAGGATTATTTAGTTTCAACAAGGAGTAATCATGGTCTGTGGATATCAGACCATGAAAAAGCTAGATTCAAGGAATGGAAAGAGTTTGACAGAATATTTAGTAATGGAAAAACAACCCAAAGATCCATTAGAGAAATTATTAGACGACCCCAGAGTAAAAATGTTAAAAAACAAAGGTATTGGCAAATTACAACTGACAAAGAGAATTTGCCAGATAATTCCACATGATGAGCAACAAGAAAAGGCTAATTTATAAAAATGTTGGCAATTTATATGGACAGAGGAATTGGGTAGAGTATGGATTGAAACAAAGTAAAAATGAGTTAGGATGGGCCGATTTTAGATTCACGAATTATGCAGATATAGAAAAATGGTGGGAACTGGTGTGTAGTGCCTACTTGATGAGCTCTCTACATAGTCATCAATTGGAAAATAAAATCGACAACGCAGACCTAAAACAGAAATCAGGAGCGGTAAATATATTATCGGAACACCAGGATTGGGATCCCGGCATGGGTTGGAAAAATATTATTAATAACTGTCGATTAATTCTTGCTCCTTGGCTATGCTTGAATCAGATTAAAAATTGGTATAAAGTCTTTCCTATTCCACAGTTAATTACCCCCTTGACTAAATTAATAAACTTCATGAATATCTTTCCTGGCATGCTTCCAAGTACAGAATGTCATGGAGATTTAAACTTTTCTTCTGCCTAGAGTGACAGAAGAGCGATAGTCACTTGCTCGACGTTAACCGATTTAGGCTATCAGTCATTGCGCCTTCTATTCCCGCTTTACCGATTGATGCCAAGTCGCTACCGTAGGGAATATGCTGTCACTCCTGCACCTGGAGGGGTGGACTTTCACCACCATCATCTGTAAGTTGTCGGCGACTATCGTCGCCTCTAGCGGTCCCCAAATTGACTTGTGTCAACTGGTTTACACTAAACGAATCGCACCGCAAGACCACACCCATAATCATCTATAAATTTGACCGTCAGGTTAGCTTTTCTTGGCGCAACCATAGACTACTCCTTGGGAAGAAGCGTTTGCTTTCGACCATTGTACCACAAGAGTGACAGAAGAGTGCTATTTCAAAAGATAATCACCAGCTGAACTCAACTACACGAGGCAATATGAAAGGTCGGTCTTGGCCCGGTTGTATAATATAAAAAGTATAAATAATACAGAAATACTTGAATTACGCGAGTTACTTTGTAGTATAATAGTCGGCCTTGGCCTGGTTGTAGGGTGTCGTCAAAACCAGTTGATAATAAAAAGTAATATATGATTATTTAATCATTTGATAAGCGGCTCCCGCCCGGTTTATACTACTAATGATTACTCATAACACGCCAATCTAGGGTGTGTCATCAATCAAATTGCTTGACAGAAATAGATGGATACGGTATGGAGTCCTTATCCAGCAATAACAATCAAGAGGGCATGATATGAGACACTATGGCTTGCGAGACGACCAGTGGGAACGGATCGAACACCTTTTACCTGGTAAAGAGGGTGACCCAGGCGCTACAGCCAAGAACAAGAGATTATTCGTGTTCTGCCGTGTTATATCGATATCGTGCTGGCATTCCCTGGCGGGATTTACCGGAGTGTTTTGGGGATTTTCGGGTTGTTCATACCCGCCATACCCGTTGGTCTGAAAAGGGAGTTTGGAAGCAGGTATTCGATGTCTTGGCCTCAGACGCCGATAACGAATACGCCGCGATTGATGCCACCATCCTGCGTGCCCATCAACGAGCGTGCGGGTGCAAAAAAAAACACCCTCAGATACGTGCGAAACCCAAGCCATAGGCCGTAGTAAAGGGGGACTATCGACAAAGATTCATGCCACTTGCGATTGCCCAAGGCAATCCCACAGGATTTCATCTTACCCCTGGCCAAGCCCACGACGGGAAAGGCGCTGATGTGCTATTGGATAAAATCGGTGAGATTGGCGCGCTGCTTGCAGATAAAGCCTATGATGCGGAACAACGTGTGCTCGAGCGCCTGAAAGAGGCGGATTGGATGGCTGTCATTCCTCCAAAAAGTAACCGCACAGAACACAGAGAATACGATGAAGAAATGTACAAGTGGCGGCATCTAATTGAAAATCTATTCCAAAAACTCAAGCAATACAGGGCTCTGGCGACACGCTACGATAAAACGGCTCGCAATTTCTTGGGTGCCATCTACCTCGCGGCAGCTGTAATATGGCTTAATTGATGACACGCCCTAGTATAACGTGCGCTACGCTGTAATCTGCCAGGGTTGATCGCGTAGCGAAGCGTGTGCGCGCAGCGCAATCCTTTTGGCCAGGATATCAACTGCTTTTGACCACTGGTTGTATAATACAAAAAGTATAAATAATATAGAAATGCTCGAATTACACGAGTTACTTCATAGTATTTGCGAGAGGTGCTCGCCCGGAGGTCTGGTCAGAAGTAGTTGATGGAGTAGAGGATATATTTTGTCGCGCAGACGCCTAGGCAATGTCTGACGACGGCGGGAAATTCTTCAGGAACGGATTATTCGCGACCCTCTCACCGATCTATGCAATCGACGTTGCGTGGAAGAGTACCTGGAACGGGAGTTGAAACGGCGCGATCGCAACGGGCAACCCCTCTGAGTATCATATGCTGGACCTTGACCACCCTCAGGGCTTCCATGATGCTTTTGGCCGCGAGGCCTCGGATGCGGTACTGCGAGAGTTGAGCATGTTTTTGCAAGAAAATAGTCGCTACGGAGGTGACGGGTTCATGCTAATTCTGCCAGAAGCCTCCCTAGATAGCACCGGGCAGCCAGCTGAGCAGCTCCGGGAAGGAATTAAACATCTGCGCGTACAATGGCGACAGTATCTGTGGGAGTAGCCCGTTTCCCAGAACGCGGCTTAAGGAGGGATGGGGCGATCCAGACCGCTGACTTCGCGCTTTACCGAGCTAAACGGTCAGGGTGCGATCGGGTGGTTGGGGCAAGCGATGCTTTATAATTGGGTCTGTAGCATTCAGCCCGAACAGTAGGATCGTAGCCTCTGCAAATAGCGACCGGACAGCAATTTTAGGGAATTTCGATCTTGGCGATCTGCTGATGCACGGTTGTAATTGGGCCCTTCGAGGTGGTCTGAAGCACAACCCTAATGTTGATGAGGCCGCTCGCGCCCTCTGGGACGGAATAGGTACGCAATCTCCTCCCTTCCGGCGTAGCCCAGAAACCCGGCTTCCTGTCAAAACCGGGTTTCTGATTTCAAATTAATAGCCCATGCCGAAATTTAACCATTATAATAAGCTGTCGCGCATCGAAATTGCTACGGTCGAAAAGCCGAGATCCCTATTCTCAATTGGTTTCCGGATTTTGAATGAGAAAGAAAGAATTTTGAATTGCTTAGTAGTGACCGTGACAACCCCTACCCTACCACTAGTCCAAGACCCAGATCGCCTGTCAAGGCGCCTCCAGGAAATTCCCCAAGAACCAGGAGTATATTTGATGAAGAATACTCCAGATCGCCTGCTGTACATCGGCAAGTCCAAGAAGCTGCGATCGCGGGTCCGTTCCTATTTCCAGGAGGGACAAAAACACAGCCCCCGCATTCAGCTAATGGTGCGCCAGGTGAGTGAGATAGAATTCATCGTCACGGACACGGAAGCGGAAGCATTAGCATTAGAAGCAAATCTGGTCAAGCAGCACCAACCTCACTTTAACGTATTGCTGAAAGATGACAAGAAATATCCCTACCTATGCATTACTTGGTCAGAAGATTATCCCCGCATCTTTATTACCCGCAAACGCCCCATGGGTAACCGGAAAGATAAATACTACGGTCCTTATGTAGATGTGAAGCTATTACGGAATACATTAGATATAGTCAAGGGCATTTTCCCTCAGCGCCAACGTCCCCAACCCCTGTTTAAGGACCGGACTTGCTTGAATTACGATCTGGGCAAATGTTCGGGAGTCTGTCAGCAGCTAATTTCTCCGGAAGCATATCACCAAACTATGCAAAAAATTGCCATGGTGTTTCAGGGCAGGACCGGAGAACTGGTGGATCTGCTGACCGCACAGATGCAACAAGCAGCAGCAGAGTTGCACTTTGAAACCGCTGCTAAACTGCGAGACCAAATTGCTGGAATTAAATCTCTGAACGCCGAGCAGAAAGTATCCTTACCAGATGATACCATCTCTAGAGATGCGATCGCCCTCGCGGCCAAGGACAAACATTGCTGCATTCAGCTATTTCCAATGCGTGGGGGGAGACTGGTAGGCAGGTTAGGATTTAATGCTGACCCTCAGTCTGGCACAGTCGGGGAAATTTTACAACGGGTATTAGAAGAACATTATCAAAATGCCGACGCCGTGGAAATTCCTGCCGAGATCTTGGTGCAGCAGGAATTACCCGATGCAGAAATGTTAGCAGACTATTTGAGCGCCAGAAAAGGTCGCAAAGTCAGTATCATCGTGCCCCAGCGGCAAAGTAAAGCTGAACTGATAGAAATGATAGCCCGAAATGCCCAATATGAAGTGGAACGGATGGCAAAGGCGGGAGAACGAAACAAGCAAGCATTGCAAGACTTAGCTAACCTGCTGGACTTGCCAGCATTGCCCGATCGTCTAGAAGGTTACGACATCTCCCACATCCAAGGTGCGCATGCCGTCGCCTCTCAAGTTGTGTTTATTGACGGATTGCCCGCCAAGCAGCATTACCGTCATTATAAGATCGAGAATCCCGAAGTCAAACCAGGCCATTCCGACGACTTTGCCAGTCTCGCCGAAGTCATCAGACGCCGCTTCCGCAAGTTTGTCGAAGACCCAAAGTTGCAGCGCCATGGCAATCCCGACTTTCCCGATCTAGTTATAATAGATGGTGGGAAAGGACAACTCTCAGCCGTAGTATCAGTATTACAAGAAATTAACTTAATGGCAGAACTGCCTGTTATCAGTTTAGCGAAACAGCGAGAAGAAATATTCCGGCCCGGAGAATCTGCACCATTAGCGACAGATCCAGAACAACCGGGACTACAATTGTTAAGGCGACTGCGGGATGAAGCTCACCGGTTTGCCGTCAGCTTTCACCGACAGCAACGAAGTGAGACAATGAAGCGATCGCACTTAGATGAGATTCCCGGATTAGGGTTTGGGAGACGAAAACAACTACTAGCACATTTTCGGTCAATTGACTACATCCGCGCGGCCACGCCCCAACAGTTGGCAGAACTTGACGGCATTGGATTCCGTTTAGCCCAGTCAATCTACAATTACTTCCATCCGGAAGCGGAATAGATACTATAATAGGCTAGTGTCAGCGATCAGCGATCGGTTACCAGTACCAGTCCGATACCAGTGCTATAAGATCAGTTCTTGATGTTGCACAGCGCCTGGGGCCTGCTAGTCAAAAGTTGGCTAAATTGTCGGTCCATTGATAAAACAAGACAAATGAACAACTCTTAGCATCTACGGAAAATCCCTCTGAGATCCTCTCCGCACTCTACCCTTCTCGATCTATGGCCCTCATCATTTTATCTAAAATTGGACTCTCTAGGCTTTCGCGCCCCGGAAGCACTAAAGTGCTTACTACGAACGCCGGAAGCACTAAAGTGCTTACTACGAACGCTGGAAGCACTAAAGTGCTTACTACGAACGCCGGAAGCACTAAAGTGTTTACTACGAACGTAATTATTGGCTTAAGTATTGATATTCAAGGGGATATAGTGATTCAGAAAGTAAAAGAAAAATTGAGGTAAGCGGGAGTAAAATTTAACTGGTTAGGGGCTGCACCAGAGGGCGAGTTGCCAGAAACACCTAGCCAACTGCCCCCAGAGATCGTCAAGAGTCTGCATCTGGCGATCTCCTCCTTACCCAATCATCCTACTTGATCAGAAACTTTACAATCAGCCTTGGCTCAGGCTGTGAAAAATTAACGCGATAATCGCGACAATGAAAATATTTAAGGGATTAATAGTCTAGTAGTCTTAGCAAGTCCTGTAGAATCTCTGTCAGATCTGCTACGCGCTGCTGTGAGTCAGTGGGAACAGCAAACAGATTCTGAAAAGCAAATAGAACAGCCACTCCAGGTGCGATCGCAGAAATGGCCATATCGTCCCCAGGACTACACCCATATTCCTAACCAGCTACAGGCCCTGTTCGATGAAACAGCACCAGAAAAATCTGTCCAATCCTCTGCTTCAGAAGACTTGATCGCTATTCCCCGTTTGGAGTCCTGTTTTTTACGCTGTATTGGCGGTGGTCAAAACCAGTTGGTAAAGAAAAGGTAAAATTATGACGATTTCACCGGTTGATAAGCGACTCCCCCTCCTTCTTGTATTATTGATGATTATATGTAACACTAAATCCCGATATTACCTTCGCTACGATGTAATCTGTCAGCAAGGCTCCCCCTCCTTCTTGTATTATTGATGATTACATGTAAGATTAATTCCTAGGGCGTGTCATAAATTAAGCCATATTACAGCTGCCGCGAGGTAGATGGCACCCAAGAAATTGCGAGCCGTTTTATCGTAGCGTGTCGCCAGAGCCCTGTATTGCTTGAGTTTTTGGAATAGATTTTCAATTAGATGCCGCCACTTGTACATTTCTTCATCGTATTCTCTGTGTTCTGTGCGGTTACTTTTTGGAGGAATGACAGCCATCCAATCCGCCTCTTTCAGGCGCTCGAGCACACGTTGTTCCGCATCATAGGCTTTATCTGCAAGCAGCGCGCCAATCTCACCGATTTTATCCAATAGCACGTCAGCGCCTTGTAAGTCGTGGGCTTGGCCAGGGGTAAGATGAAATCCTGTGGGATTGCCTTGGGCAATCGCAAGTGGCATGAATCTTTGTCGATAGTCCCCCTTTACTACGGCCTATGGCTTGGGTTTCGCACGTATCTGAGGGTGTTTTTTTTTGCACCCGCACGCTCGTTGATGGGCACGCAGGATGATGGCATCAATCGCGGCGTATTCGTTATCGGCGTCTGAGGCCAAGACATCGAATACCTGCTTCCAAACTCCCTTTTCAGACCAACGGGTATGGCGGGTATGAACAACCCGAAAATCCCCAAAACACTCCGGTAAATCCCGCCAGGGAATGCCAGCACGATATCGATATAACACGGCAGAACACGAATAATCTATTGTTCTTGGCTGTAGCGCCTGGGTCACCCTCTTTACCAGGTAAAAGGTGTTCGATCCGTTCCCACTGGTCGTCTCGCAAGCCATAGCGTCTCATATCATGCCCTCTTGATTGTTATTGCTGGATAAGGACTCCATACCGTATCCATCTACTTCTGTCAAGCAATTTGATTGATGACACACCCTAGGCAATTAAATGCATCACAGCTTAATTATCTTTCTTGCATTTTCTGCTCATATGACTTAATAATTCGTCATAGGCAACCGTGCGAGCACTTTTTCCTTCTAATATATAATTCAAACACAACCCAATACTTTTCGGTCAAGCAGCCACAGTGCGAGCACTTATTTCCTCACCAGGGGCTACTAATCATGGTAAAGGCTGCCCAATAGTAGGGATGTCCTAGATTTTCGTTCCCCAGCCTTACCAGTGCGGGTGGCAGAGACAGGCCCCGGTTGGAACCTCGTAACTCACCCCCTTCCAGACGTACCTTCCCCTCGATCATGGCTATTTGAGCCTGCCGCAGGGCCTCTGCTTTGATGGGGGCTGTCTGCAAATGCTGATAAAATTCCGTCATCAGCGCTAAAGTCCCGGCATCGCTGACCTGCCAAAGACTGGCTATGGCTGACTTAACGCCAGCCTGTAGCGCTAATCCGGCAAAGCCTAACTCGGCATCTTTATCCCCCACAGCAGTTTTACAGGCACTGATGACTAACAACTCGACTGGCCTCCTGTTCCAGTCGATCGATCTCATTTGAGCCAATTGCAGCTTACTGTCCCAAAATTGAATGAAGGAGTTGCTTGGGGCCCCGGGTTTAAACTCGGCATGGGTGGCCAGGTGAACAATTTTATAGTCCTGGGAGGCCAAATCATAGTTTTTGCAGTATGTGTACCCCACTCCCAAATTTTTGCGCAAATGATTTAGACGCAATATAACAACAGACAACTGACAATCTCTACCATCGTAGTGCCCGGGTTGGCAATGCGGTGGCCCGATCGTCCTCAACTGGCTTGGAGAAGAAATATCCCTGACCATGCCGTGTCTCCGGAGAGCGCTATTCGCACTACTCCGGAGACACGGCCACCGCATTGCCAACTCCATAGTCGCACCAGTTGTTCCTCTGCGTCGCCATCCATCCCCCAAACTATCCTTAATTAAAAAATGATGCTTGAACTGTTGCTGCAGCTCCGTTCGCGGGCTAAGGTTTTGGTGAAATCGGGAAGCCGTGAGTGGTGATGAGATTAAGGAGTCAGAATTATGAATGAAATATGAAAGATCGCAGTTCATGCCGTTCGCGTAGCGGCTGCGCAGCAGCATCGCCACTCACTCTAGCAGAAGCTATTCGCCTGGGACCGCTACTTGGGGTAAACCCATGCTATAATTAAGGACGCGACTGTTGAGGTTGTAGCAGATCTTACCTTGTTCGAGGAGCGATCGCACAAAATGCTCCAAGTCAGATCCGATGCGGCGTAAGTTATACTCCGTCAGATCTGCCCCGGCGTAGTCTGACACCAACTCCCCGAATTTTCCGTATACCTGCTGTAAGGCTCGATCGTTCCAGTTCAACTCATTATCTGGATCTACATCTATGGTTAAGACATTGTCGCTAGGCTTGAGTTCGTTGTTCTCTACTCGGGCTGTAAAGATGCGGATGTGACGGGTGGTAGACTTAAGCAGCATGGGTTAATCTCATATACTCTGACTTTTATTATCTTACGCCACAGAAGTGATCTGTGTGTTTTTACAGCATTAACGCTACTGGTACGCTATCATGCCAGTTTGGCGAGCATAGGCGAAGATGCCCCCAGCATCAATCACTGGTCCCACTTCTCCCAGGGACTGGAGTTGGTAAGTCTGGCCCAGGGTATGGTTGTGAAGCTGATTTCGCTCAAAGTCAATGGTTGCTTCCTGACCGGTCTTAAATAGGTCGCAGAGGCGTTCCGTGCATTCCCAAGGGTACAGTTCTCCGGTGGCCGAACAGTTGCGGAAAAAGATCCGGGCGTAAGACTGGGCCACTACGGCCTTTACGCCGGATGCACCCAGGGCAATGGGCGCATGTTCCCGGGAAGAACCACAGCCGAAATTTTCTCCACCGATAATGATGGGATAGGGTGTCTTCATCTCCCTAGGGAGGATAAATTGGCCGTAGCGGTCTGGCAACCCACTGAGGGCGTAGCTTCCTAGTTTTTCATACTCTTCTGGTTTGGAAGGAACTAGAGTCAGATATTCTGCTGGAATGATTTGATCTGTATCGATATTGTCATCGACCACAAAGATCTGCCCCCGAATTACTTTGCCCATGATTATCTGTTTACTATTGGTTTTCTCACTGTACCATTCCTTGGTTTAGTAAGGTGGCAGCCACTAAAGAGTCTAGTTCTAGTTGCATCTGGGCACGGACTTCTTCATAGCAGGCATCCACGTAAGCTCGATCTACGGCCGCTTCCCTACCATAGCGTGGAAAGACGATCGGGGCACAGACGCGAGTGTAAATCTGTACTGGCGGTGGTATATTAGGTAGGGGACCAATTGCTAAACCCCAAGGCAACCCTAAAAACACGGGAAACACGCCGATGTCGGGACCAAATATCCACGGCAGGCCCCATGCATGCAGTTGCTTTACCTGTGGGTAGATATCGCCGAGTACGATCATGGTATCGTGAGCACCAATGGAGATCAGCGGTACGATCGGGGCATTTTCCCGCAATGCTAGCTTGATAAAGCCTTTGCGTCCCGCTAGGTTAATTTTCTGCCGATCGCTGTGGGGGCGGAACATATCCTCTGCCCCTCCCGGATACACCAGTACTGCTGCCTCCCGGCGCAGGGCGGCGATCGCCATTTTCGGATGGGCCACAAGGGCCCCGGCCTGTACTGCCAGCTGGGCGATGTCAGGAAAAGTCCAAGCCGCTGGATGCATCAGTCCATAGCTTAAGCGATCGTAACCAAATCTGCGGAACCAGTCATACATAAACATGGAGGTATCTGGCGACGCGAAGCCCCCATTATGGGAACCCACGAACAAGATCTTCCCTTGTTCGGGAACGTGATGCCACCCTGATGTTGTGACCCGAAAGTAGTTGTGATACAGCCATTCTGCCACTGGCATCCAGGATTTGATAAATGTGGGGTCCCGATCGTCTAAGGACCAGCCATCAAACCGCTGGCGAGATGTGACGCGGGAGGCACCCCGTAAGTCAGTGAAAGCATTAAAACTATTAAACAATGTTTTTCCCACCTCTAACACATTACCTTTTTTAACATAATTGGTAAAATCGACGAAGGATGATTAATCTTCAATATTCTCTATTGGATATCGCATTGGGTAGGCTATTGAGGATTTTCCCAAGGCTGGCTTTGCCCGCTTCAGCAAGTCCGTCTTATAAACATCCTCATTTCGGGCATCCATCGGATCGGATTTGAGTTGGAAATGTGTTCCCCAAAGGGTTTCTGCTATATCCACGACGAGCGGCAGCTTTAATTGTATTTGCTGGTGTATGCTGCCGATAATTTTTGTCACTAGATATACATCGACGTTATGTGCTAAGTATAAATCCGTGAATACTAATGCTTCCAGTTGACCATTATTAGAATTAGATATTGGTTCTGTCCAAATTTTGTTGTGGGGAATGAATATTAGATTGTCTGGTTTGCAAGGGAAGGCCACGCAGTCCGTAGTTGACTATTTCACCATAATGTTCCCCTATTTGCACCCGATCGCCCACTCGATAGAGCCCTTCAAATAGGGCGACGACTCCGGCAATTAATGAACTGGCATAGTCTTTGAAGGCAAAACCCAAAGCAACGGCTACTGTTTCTGTCAGTGCTAACAGAGGGATTGGATAGCCAGAAAGTATTGGTCTTTAGGAGAAGATAGGAAATGGCGATTCCGGTATAAGACTGAAGATGGTGAAATAAGATTATTTCTGCATAAAAGTGTAGAAATAATAAGGCACGTAAATGTGAAAGGGCCAGCTAGCCCATATGACGGGAATCTTACATATTGGAGTACAAAGTTGGGAAAAAGCCCGGAGTTAAACAACAGAGTAGCCATGCTACTTAAGAAACAGAAGGGGAAATGCCAACAATGCGGACTAACATTTAGGAACGAAGACAGTTGAGAGGTAGACCAGATCAAGCCAGTATCATTAGATGGTAAAGATAGATGGGATAACCTACAACTGCTACACAAGCATTGCCACGATGTAAAAACTGCCAGCGATGGTAGTTGCTGTATCCATGACAAGGATGGCATTGTCGAGGAGCCGAATGAGGTGAAAAGCAGATCTTTCGGTTCTGAAGACTCCTCTCCGAGGTGACTCTCTGGCTTAGTTTAACCTGGCAGTGCCAAGAAGGTCAACTGAGAGGTGTACCTCACTAGGGTGAAATCCGCTATATTGCTAGTTTGCCCTAGAAAAATGCCTGCATTTGCCATCAAATGGCTCGGGTAATACATAACTCAAGTTGCTACCTATTAAAAAAAAATGGATTACCCACTTAGAGATTTCCGATATTTTTGGTAGTCTAGTAGGATACAGAAATATATTATTTTTATGCTACCAGTAGCCATCCCTGTTTATAGGTTATAATGTACTAAAATAACAGTTGATTGCTGGTAGATTATGGAAAATATGATTATAACAATTTTTGTTCTTGGCGATGAACTGCTAAAAGCACTCAATATCAAAGAAGATCCACAAGTAAAAATGAATAATGCGGAGGTGATGACAGTAGGATTAGTTGCTGCTTATTTTTTGGGAGGGCGATAGAGCTTGTCAATTTATGGCAGAACATAACTCGATCAAAAATTTGTTAAGTAAAAGTAGGTTTAATCGTCGAAAACATAAGATTGATGAAACAATTGTATGGGAGTTTATTTCAAGCAATGGCTCAATCATTCGCTAAATCCGAGTCAAGAATATATTATCGATAGTTTCCCTATGCCAGGATGTGACAACATTAGGATCGAGCGATGTAAAATTTATACAGAAGAAGAATATAGAGGATATATCGCCAGCAAAAAACGTTATTTTTATTGAGCGTAATACTAGGGCGTGTCATCAATTAAGCCATATTACAGCTGCCGCGAGGTAGATGGCACCCAAGAAATTGCGAGCCGTTTTATCGTAGCGTGTCGCCAGAGCCCTGTATTGCTTGAGTTTTTGGAATAGATTTTCAATTAGATGCCGCCACTTGTACATTTCTTCATCGTATTCTCTGTGTTCTGTGCGGTTACTTTTTGGAGGAATGACAGCCATCCAATCCGTCTCTTTCAGGCGCTCGAGCACACGTTGTTCCGCATCATAGGCTTTATCTGCAAGCAGCGCGCCAATCTCACCGATTTTATCCAATAGCACGTCAGCGCCTTTCCCGTCGTGGGCTTGGCCAGGGGTAAGATGAAATCCTGTGGGATTGCCTTGGGCAATCGCAAGTGGCATGAATCTTTGTCGATAGTCCCCCTTTACTACGGCCTATGGCTTGGGTTTCGCACGTATCTGAGGGTGTTTTTTTTTGCACCCGCACGCTCGTTGATGGGCACGCAGGATGGTGGCATCAATCGCGGCGTATTCGTTATCGGCGTCTGAGGCCAAGACATCGAATACCTGCTTCCAAACTCCCTTTTCAGACCAACGGGTATGGCGGGTATGAACAACCCGAAAATCCCCAAAACACTCCGGTAAATCCCGCCAGGGAATGCCAGCACGATATCGATATAACACGGCAGAACACGAATAATCTATTGTTCTTGGCTGTAGCGCCTGGGTCACCCTCTTTACCAGGTAAAAGGTGTTCGATCCGTTCCCACTGGTCGTCTCGCAAGCCATAGCGTCTCATATCATGCCCTCTTGATTGTTATTGCTGGATAAGGACTCCATACCGTATCCATCTACTTCTGTCAAGCAATTTGATTGATGACACACCCTAGCAGATGTTCGGAAGGTAAAAGCTTTTCCAGCGAAGCCCAGAAGATGGCAAAGAGGCATATTTGCGGCTTTGCTGTTGGCGGCGGTATTATCGAGCCCGATCGCCCACTCTATTACCCCAGAGAGTATATCGGGCGGCACCCCCCGGGAACTCCCATCTAGAATCAGACTCAGTCCGGAAACTGCTGTTAAGTGTATAGCAGAAGAAGTCGAGCCAAAATTTGAAGGACAGTACGAGAATTACCTTGGGACCAACCTGGCAGAGAGATCCATGACCCCCGACCAGATGGCCGTCAAGCTGTCGCTTCTAGGTATCCAGACCGGCAAAAAGCCAGCAGTCATTTGGGTATTTCCCCAACCCGAACAGCTGAGACTCATGTTAAGCACCCCTGGCAGCAAACCAGCTGCCTGGAACATCCCACGCGCTAATCCCCGAGCTCTACTACGGGAAGTTAACAGGTTGCGCCGTGCAGTCGCCAATCCCAGAAAGATCAACACTAACGCCTACCTGCAACCAGCCCAGCAACTATATCAATGGATGGTGGCCCCGATCGCCGACAAACTGGAAGCTGAAAACATCGACACGCTACTGTTTTGCCTGGGAGATGGTCTGCGCACGCTACCACTGGCAGTATTGCATGATGGGGAGCATTTTCTGGTGGAAAAGTACAGCATCTCGCGCATCCCCGCTTTCAACCTGATTGAGACGGACTATGACCCGATTAAAAAATCACCGGTGCTGGCGATGGGAGCATCAGAATTTACCGAGATCAATCCCTTGCCAGCTGTGCCAATAGAATTAGAAACGATCGCCCAGGAACTAGGGCGTGTCATCAGTTAAGCCAGACGACAGAAGCAGCCAGATAAATCGCCCCTAAAAAGTTACGGGCTGTTTTATCATAACGGGTAGCAATAGCGCGATACTGCTTGAGTTTGGCAAAAAAGTTTTCAATTAGATGGCGAGCCTTGTAGAGGTGCTTGTCATAAGGATAAGGAACTTGGCGATTCACCTTGGAGGGAATGACCGCTGTGCAACCTTGAGCTTGGAGTTTTTGACGGACCCGCTCATCAGCATCATAAGCTTTATCTGCCAGGATTGCCTCAGCTTCAAGGTTTTCAAGGAGGACATCTGCGCCATCTTGATCGTGGGCTTGTCCTCCCGTCAAAAAGAAGCCTGTGGGATTCCCCAGAGCGTCACAAGTGGCATGAATCTTTGTACTTAATCCTCCTCGACTTCTACCAATGGCTTGAGCGTTACTCTCTCCACTCATTGTCCTCTCTGTCCTCCCCGGACTCTTTTTTTTGCGCCCCAGCACTGTGTTGATGCGCTCGCACGATTGTCGAATCAATCATCCCATACTCGTTATCTGCGTCTTGCGCCAACAGCTTGAATATCCTTTCCCACACTCCACTTTTATTCCATCGGCTAAATCTTGTATGTACTACTCGAAAATCTCCAAACCTTTCAGGTAGGTCTCTCCACGGGATTCCCGCTCTATATCGATACAACACTGCTTCAACAAACAGTCGATTATTTTTGGCCGTTCCTCCTACATGGCCGTCTCTCCCAGGTAGCAAATCCTTGATTTTTTCCCACTGGTCATCTCTAAGTGCATATCTACGCATTTTTCTCTGTGTTTCTCTCTCTTCGGTTTATCTATTCTATCCTTTCTTTCTCTAACTGATGACACGCCCTAGGGCAGGGGAAATTTTTCCTGAACCGAACCTTTACCCTAGAGAATCTCAAGGCCCAACTGGCCTCCCAGGACTATAAAATTGTTCACCTGGCCACCCATGCCGAGTTTAAACCCGGGGCCCCAAGCAACTCCTTTATTCAGTTTTGGGACAGTAAGCTGCAACTATCTCAAATGAGATCGATCGACTGGAACAAGAGGCCAGTCGAGTTATTAGTCATCAGTGCCTGTCAAACCGCCGTGGGCGATAAAAATGCCGAATTAGGCTTTGCCGGATTAGCGCTACAGGCCGGCGTTAAGTCAGCCATAGCCAGTCTTTGGCAAGTCAGCGACGCCGGAACCCTAGCGCTGATGACAGAATTTTATCAACATTTACAGACAGCGCCCATCAAGGCAGAGGCCCTGCGGCAGGCTCAAATAGCCATGATCGAGGGTAAAGTCCGTCTGGAAGGGGGTGAGTTACGAGGTTCCAACCGGGGCCTGTCCCTGCCACCCGCACTGGTAAGGCTGGGGAACGAAAATCTAGGACATCCCTACTATTGGGCAGCCTTTACCATGATTAGTAGCCCCTGGTGAGGAAATAAGTGCTCGCACTGTGGCTGCTTGACCGGAAAGTATTGGGTTGTGTTTGAATTATATATTAACTCAAGTTGCGACCTATAAAAATTGGATACAAAAAGCTATGATAAAGAGAATTATTTTCAACTCTAATCCCTTAGATGTAACAGCATGAATTGACTTGGGAAACAAATTTGTGATTCGACTAAAACAGGTTTCAACTTGT
Organism: uncultured Hormoscilla sp.; assembly: GCA_963921275.4. Taxonomy (GTDB): domain Bacteria; phylum Cyanobacteriota; class Cyanobacteriia; order Cyanobacteriales; family Desertifilaceae; genus Hormoscilla. The sequence goes on from OZ001293.3 coordinate 3,471,052, forward strand.
TTTCTTGTTACTTTTTGTATATATTCAAAACAAGAATATTCTTTTCTTTTTGAGTTCTTTTTTCGCAAAGGTTTTAACATTATACTTGACGACTCTTTTAGTAAATCCTCTAATTGATAATCATTATAAGCTTTATCTCCATAAACTATTGAATTTGATGGTAAGTCAAAGCCAAAAGATTGCAAAACTTTAACATCATTATAACTACCAGGATCTAGATAAAATTCTATTGGCTTTCCATTTTTGTTTACCAACATATGAACTCTTAATCCATAAAAATAACGTTTTTTACTGGCAATATACCCTCGATATTCTTCCTTGTTATAAATTTGGCATCTATCAATCCTAATATTATCACATACTGGCACCGGGAAACTATCAAGAATATATTCTTGACCCGGATTGAGCTCTTTAAATGTTTGAGCTATAACTTGGAAGAAAAACATCCAAATTGGTTCCTCAATATTGTGTAATCGACGATTGAACCTACTTTTACTTAACAGATTTTTTATATACTTGTGTTGGACCATAAATTGACAAGAGCGATCGTGGTGTCCTCCGAAAAAATATGCAGCAACTAATCCGACTGTCATCACTTCGGCATTGTTCATTTTTACTTGTGGATCTTCTTTTATATTTAACGCTTTTAGTAGCTCGTCACAAAGAACAAAAATTGTTGTAATCATATCTTCCATCATCTACATCCCCCAGCAATTAACTATTATTTTAGTACATTATAACCTATAAACAGCCAACCCGCCGTATAGCACAAAAAAGATATAATTTTGTATCAAAAGCTACGAAATATTCCAAATATCTGTAAAGTCTAAGTGGGTAATTCATATTTTTTTTAATAGGTCGCAACTTAGGTTATATTAGAAGGAAAAAGTGCGAGCACTTTTTCCTATGACGAATTATGAAGTCATATGAGCAGAAAGTGCAAGGGGGAAGCTCCCCAGAGGGGGCCAGAAACTGTATAAAAGGAGGGATATTTAACATGGGGACATCAAACTATAAACAGTCAAGGGGTATCATTACCTTTATACTCTCAACGGCAGTGGCAGTGGCTGCGGGCTTGCCATCGCAGCTGCTGGCCCAGTCATACCCCGAACGGGTGGCAGTGAAATTTCCGAAAACGGAAGACAGAGGGGCAACTAGCGTAACAGCAGGGGGAGGGTCGCGCGGTGGCAACGAAGCTTGCGAACTGGCCCAGAACAAAAGGCCCCTGAGGGCGTTGATGCCGACATCGAATCCTGGGCGGGTGGAGGCTACGATCGACCCAAATCCAGCGATCTATGTACATGTTCCCAAAATGACAGATGAAGCAACTGTTATGGAGGGAGAATTTTTGGTAGCCGACGAACAGGGGAAGATAGTTTACCTGGCCGAGGTGGAACTGCCAGGGAACAACTCTGGCATATATAAACTGAACATCCCGAAAAAAGCGACTCTGGAAATGGGTAAGGATTATCTGTGGCAGTTTGCCATCTATTGCGACCAAGTGGATCCTGCGCAGGATGCGTTTGTGGAAGGGCGGTTGCGACGCACGGAACTGAGTCCAGAACTGAATAGGCGGCTAGAAAAAGCTGAACCGGAACAGCGGGCTCAAATATATGCAGATGAGTCGATCTGGCACGAGACTCTGAAGCTGACGGAACAGTTGCGGAAGTCCGATCCAGGAGAATGGCAAGAGCTATTGAGCTCGGTAGAACATCTGCGAGAGGTAGCTTCCGAACCGTTGTTAGAATGCTCGGCACAACCATTGGCAAATGAGGCGGCTGTAGATGAGCCAGCAAAATTAATATGTGGGCAGTCTTAAAATCCAGTAGCGGCAGAGTAAGAGATTTTTTAATCGGTCTCAAGGGACCCGACAAGCCGTTTTGGTCAAACCGTTGTGTGTGGATTACTGCTCCGTCGGTGGCGGGAGCAGTAATCCTACTGCGCTTTGCAGGTCTATTGCAGATGCCGTGCTGGCATGTTTTCGATCGATATATGGGTTGGCGACCCCAAGCACCCCGGGACGACAGAATCGCGATCGTGGGCATAGATGACGCCGACGTGCAAAAAATCGGGCAGGCGATTATTCCTGATGGTGTCTATGCCCAGTTACTGGGAAAATTGCAGGGGATGCAGCCCCGGGCGATCGGGCTAGATATCTATCGCGATATCCCAGTAGAACCAGGTCATCAGCAATTAGTCGAGATATTTGCTCAAAGCGATAAGATAGTTGGCATCCAGAAAGTGGTAGGGTCTAGTCCCCGGGAGGTGGTAGCGCCGCCTCCGGTGCTAAAGGAGAAGGGGCAGGTGGGTGCAAATGATTTGATAGTTGATGCAGATAGCAGGGTGCGGCGGGGCTATTTGTACATGACTAGCGGTGGAAAAACAGTTTTCAGCTTCGGGTTCTATCTGGCATTGCTCTATTTGGACGCAGAAGGGATTATCCCCGAGGATCTCGATGGGGCAAGATTTAAGTTAGGCAAGCAGGTATTCGCTCCCTTTGAAGCCAATGACGGTGACTACGCGCGATCGGATGACCGTGGATTTCAGCTATTGTTGAACTACCGGGGACCGAGCCAATATTTTGAGACAGTCTCTCTGACGGATATCCTAGAAGACAGGGTACCGCCGGATTGGGGGCGCGATCGGGTAATCTTGATTGGCACAGTGGGGGAGAGTTTTAACGATTTGTTCTATACTCCCTACAGTGGCAGCGCCCTGATGCTGCCCAGACCGATGTCAGGAGTAGAGATCCATGCTAATATTACCAGTCAAATTATCAGTGCCGCCCTAGACGATCGCCCTCTGTTCCAGAGTTGGTCAGAACCAATAGAGTGGCTGTGGATCCTGCTCTGGTCTTTTGCGGGTGCTAGCCTAACTTGGAACTTGCGCGGTAGCAGGCGGCTCCACTTACAAAGGGTGAGTGTGGGAATTATCTCGATCGGTGTACTGTGGGGTAGTACATATGGGGCTTTCTTGGCAGGCTGGTGGCTCCCAGTGGTGCCCCCCTTGGTCGCGATCGCTAGTTCGGCGATCGCCGTCACCAATTACATTGCCAACAGCGCGGGAAAGATTCGCAAGACCTTTGGGCGTTACCTGACTGATGAAGTGGTGGCCAACTTGCTGGAAAACCCCGAAGGCTTGAAACTGGGCGGCGAACGTCGGAAAATAACTATCCTGACCTCTGATTTAAGGGGTTTCACCGCTACATCAGAACGATTGCCCCCCGAAGAGGTAGTAAAGATTCTCAACTTCTATCTATCCCATATGGCAGATGCCATTACATCATACCAGGGAACGATCGATGAATTCATGGGATGGGATTTTGGTGCTCTTTGGTGCTCCCACCGCTAGAGAAGATGACCCACAGAGGGCGATCGCCTGTGCCATAGCCATGCAGTTAGCTATGGTCAAAGTGAACGAACAGATGAAAGAGTGGGGATATGCGCCTCTGCTCATGGGCATTGGCATCAATACTGGCAAAGTAGTGGTAGGAAATATTGGCTCCGAGAAGCGGACTAAGTACGGTGTAGTAGGCTCTCAGGTAAACTTGACTTACCGGATCGAATCCTATACTACCGGGGGACAAATTCTGATTTCCGAGCCAACTTTGCATGATGCAGATCCCTCTATTATTAATATTAATTCCGAAAAGCAGGTCAAACCGAAAGGGGTGAAGAATGAAATTACCATCTATGATATTGGCGGGATCGAGGGAGATTATAATCTGTTTTTGCCTCAGAAAGAAGAGGTGTTTAAATGTCTAGAGTCCGACTTAGCCCTGCAATACGCCTTTCTGGATGGCAAGAATGTCAGTGACACCAGCTTCTCAGGAAGTTTAGTCCAGCTTTCGGAATTGGGTGGTTTGGTGAAATGCGATCCAACAGGAGACCCTGTGGTTGTCTCTCCCATGTCTAATATAAAGCTCAATTTTGTTACCGCTCCCGGGTCTGTCAGCGAAGATATCTATGCTAAGGTCACGGAAAAAGAAGCGGAGGAGAAGGGCTATTTTTACATTTATTTCACCGCTAAACCTCCCGATATCCAGGCGATGTTTGAGAAACTCTATAGATCTTTAAAGTAATGTTGCACAATTTACAGGGTGTGGTCAAAAGCAGTTGCATTAGTGGAGAATAATATCCTCTCCGGGTAATTCACAGCGAAGCCGAACCCTTGTATATAGAAGCCTTGCAGATGAGCAAACGCCTGTTGGGTGACGAACATCCCTCTGTGGCTAGCAGTCTGCATAATTTAGCAGTATTATTAATATGTACAGTATGTACAGGTCGTCCTGCTGAAGCCCTAGCAAGGATGACTGAAGCCACTCAAGTTAGGATGAGAAGTACTGAAGGCAGAGATGGGAGTAAAAGAACTGAAGTCCGATGCGGAGTTACCGTGGGATGATGACGTGCGACTGCTAGAGCATCCCCTATTATTGGGGTGCCTGGGTATGTCAGGGGGAGACGAAACCAATGGTGACTGGTCCTGATGGGGCGACATGAGCACTCAAACGCTTACTAGATAAGGCTTTGAGGCTAATTGGCTCCTACTTAATACAGTCGCCAATTGACCATTCTTTCATTTTTATGAAGCTCAAACCCTTATAAATACGTCGTCTGTCGGCTCAAAACAGCATGGATCTTGTTGGAGATTATGGGCTGGAATCCTTACGCTCGTAAGGATTTCAGCAGGCATGTTGCCCCCCCAGTGACTGGTCAATTGTGAATTGTCAATTGTCAATTGTGAATGGATGTATCCAGTCGGTAGGGGCACAGGGTCGCGCGTATCAATCAATTATCGTGTGATATCGTCAATTAACTCATGCCGAGCCCCTACCTGCATATGTACGCACCCGCCCTTCGATGTCTCGGGAGAGCTCGATGTCTCCTGGGAGCGCTAATCGCACTACCCAGGAGACATCGTATTCGCACTACTCCCGAGACATCGTTGCCAGATGTCCAATGACATTCTTTATTGCCCCAAAAAGCGCAGTTTCTGATAGTCGGTTTTCAACCGACTTGAGCTATTAGCCTTTGGGTTTGAACCCTCGGTGTATCGTGGGTAATGCGATCGCGCTCCCACGATACACCGAAGGCGGGCCATGAGACAAATCGAGAATCTGTATTGACAGTAGGAATTTTCCATGCTAGACCAGAGATAGCTCGGCTTGAGTAACAAGTACGGAAAGGCAGTATAGTATAATATTATAAGTTACGGGACATCTACGGATAAAGTTATGTCAGTCAACCATAGTAACAAGCAACCAAAAAGCTCAAGCGCCAATAGTACCAAAGAGTTGGAAGAAATACTCACTAGCAGGATGGTTTGCGCTCGCCAGGAAGAGTCCACCCTAGAGTCCGGTGCCCCAGGGGATATCAGTAGCGATCGCATAGGGGAGAGTGAGGAACTGCTGATGAAGTTGCGGTCGGTGCTGCTACCGTCGGAAGTACCGGAACTGAGTTCAGAAATAGAGCAACTGCAACAGAGAGTGACAAGTATCGAACGTCAGATGCCAGATCCAGGTGAGTTAATCAAGATCATGGTGCCTCTGATCGCTCAAACTCTCAGTCGCAAGCTAGTGGCATCAGAAGAAATGCTCCAGGTGTTTGCTTTCGCCCTCGACCAGATCATCGTCAAAAGAACCCAGCGGGACAAAGGGGCCATGAGTGCAGCGATCGCCCCCTTAATGTCAGAAGCGATCGCCCGTAGCGTCAGAGCGGCCCCGAATGAAATCGCCCGGGCGATCGCGCCCGAAATTGCCAGAGCGATCGAGGAGCAAACGCGCCTAGACAAGGAAGCAATAGTGAGGGCCCTGGCCCCAATTATCGAGGCGGTCATAGATGATAAAATCCGGCAAGCGAAAGCGTTAATCGATCGGTCCCTGTCAGACTTTCTCAACCAGGAAATAGCCGCATATATCAGCAACGGGTCCGCCGAACTAGCCTCTGCGATCGCTCCCGAACTGGCCAATGCTATTACTCAGCAGCACGAGCTGGACTCAGAGGCAATGGTAACAGCTATAGCTCCCATCATAGCAGGAGCGATCGGGCAAAGCATCCAGTCAGACAAGCAGTCAATAGATGCGGCACTATCCCCTGTCCCGCCATATCCGCATATATCAGCAACGGGTCCGCCGAGATAGGGCAGGCGATCGCGCCAGAAATAGCCAACGCCATCAGGGAACAAACCCGCCTAGACAAACAAGCAATGGTGAATGCCATAACCCCCAGCGTAGAGTCATTAATAGAGACCAAAATAGCGGATATCAAGGAAGTAGCCCATCGGTCGGTAAAAGAAGTGCTAGGGTCGGCAATAACGGAATATATTAACAACTCACCAGAGCAACTAGCAGAGGCTATCGCCCCGAAACTGGCCAGGGCCGTCAAGAAGCAAAACCAGCTAGACTCAGAGGCAATGGTAACAGCATTATCTCCCATTATAGCAGGAATAATTCAGCAGAGCATTCAATCAGATAGGCAAGCAATAGATGTAGTGCTATCCCCAGTTTTAAAAGATGGAATAGCGGAATATATTAAAGCCTATCCGAGAGAAGTAGTGCAGGCGATCGCTCCAGAAATATTTAAGGTAATTAGGGAGCCAAATCTGGTGGAACAAGAGGAGCTAGTGAAAACACTGTATCCGGTAATAGATAGAATGATTGAGAGCAGGACAAAAGAGGATAAACTGTCCATGGGTGCAGCTTTTGCCCCAGTCATACCGCCAGCAATATCCAAAAGGATCGAAGAAGAACCGGAAGAAATAGTGATGGCGATCGCGCCAGAAATAGCAACAGCGATCAAAGAGCAGATCAGACTAGAATACCCAGCAATGGCGTCCGCCCTCTATCCAGTAATTCAACCCTCCCGAGAAGAGAGACTAGAAGCAGAGATGGTAGCGGGAATGCTAACAGCGATCCGCAGCTTTGTCAGCGAATACCTGCCCCAGTCAGAACAGATTTCCGAGATAGATGAGATTAACTATGGCAAGAACAAAATTATCCTAGAAATGGCAGGATACTGCTACCTAGCAGTAGTCATTGATGGAGAACCATCGGGTCATTTCTATGACCCGATGCGGCAAACATTTTCCCAGATCGTCCAAAATCACAGTAAACCTATTCAGTCCTATGAAGGAGACCCCGATAGCATCCCTCAGCCAGTGCATCGACTCCTAGAAGGGTTAATGTCAACAGACCCAAGCGTAACAAAACGTAACAAATATCCTTGGGCGCTGATGACGATCGGTTTAGTCCTACTAGGAATAATTACCGTGCCCTGGGAATTTACGAACATCGCAATAGAGTCGATCGCCGTCTGGCGGCCCGAGTTACCGAAGCATTAGCAGCAGCGCCAGAGTTATCTATTTATCGCCTGGATGTGGGCGTGCATCGCGGGAAGGTGAAACTAACAGGACGAGTGCCTTCCGAGTATTTACTAAATAAAGCTGAAGAAATCGCCCTGTCTTCTGCTGGCAAGCTAGAATTAGAAAACAACATCATCGCAGTGGAAATCCCCCCAGATCCGGTAGAGGTAGAACAGGAAGTGCGTCGAGTCGCCGCCACCCTTAATTAGATGGATAGCATTACCATTAGCGCTGAGTATCAAGGAGGTAAAGTTACAGTAACAGGAGAAGTAATTTTCAAAAGCGACGCCCAGAAAATTACGCAAGCATTTGAGCAAATACCCGGAGTCAAGTCGATCGCCAACAGGATCCAAGTCAAACCTCTGACGATCGCCACCAGACTTTACTTCGTCAAAGGTTCTGCGAAGATCAGACCCGTGGATGTAAGTATAAAAATCGCCCCCATCAATTCCTTGATGATGCGATATCCCCAAATGCATCTAAGGATCGTCGGTTATATAGATAATATCAAGGATTCTGGAGAAAAGCAACAATTAGCAAAGCAGCGGGCCTTGGGGGTGAAAAAGATCCTAGAGACTCAAGGCATCGATCCCAAACGCCTGCAAGCAGTGGGCAAAACCCATTCCCCTTTAGATGTAGATAGTTCCGGGCCAGTCTGGTTGAGAAGGGCTGTAGTCTTTTATCCGATAATCCCTGATGAAAACAAGCAATAATCAGCCCCTCTGGTTGCCAAGCGCAAAGGGTATGTTATCCTAGAATCAACAGGTGAATGCAGGTAGTTAGAGGCAGCAGCAAATATGGGGAATGATCGGCAAGAACCAGATAATATCGTCAATCCGCTGGCACAGTTGCAGCAGCTGATAGTTCCGGCGGAAATGTTTGAGTTTGAAAAAGAAATTAAACTACTGCAACAAAACCTTGCCAGGATAGAACAGAAGATTTATAATAGAAAAGAGTGGCTCTCGAACATGGAGAGTTTGATGGCTGAGATGGTCAAAAGCCAAGTAGCCATTGAGGGTTCGGAAATTAAGAAGGCGATCGCATCCATAGTTGCAGAGGAGATATCCTCAAGAAAACAAGGAGATGAAAAGGGCGATCGCCCCCATGATAGCGGCTGTAATCAAAAAAAATGTGAGGGAGTACCCAGGAGAAATAGTAAAAGCTATCGGCCCAGAAATAGCAGGGGCCATAGAGGCCAGTACGAGGCAAAATAAGGAGGAAATGGAGGCGGGAATAGCACCGCTAGTTAGCAGAGCAATAGGAGAGTATATCAAAGAATCGCCAGTCGAAATAGTGCAGGCGATCGCGCCAGAAATAGCCAAGGCCGTGCAAGAGCAAAATCGGTTGGATCGGGAGGAAATGGTGAAAGTGCTGTCTCCCATGATCGATCAAATAATTCACAATAAGACCGAACAGGATAAAAAATCGATGAGTGCAGCGATCGCGCCAGTAATATCGCCAGCAATTACCCAACAGATAAAAGTGGCCCCAGAAGAAGTAGCAAATGCGATCATGCCAGAAATAGCAACAGCGGTGAAAAAGCAGATCAAACTGGAGCGCACGGCGATGATAGATGCCCTCTATCCCATAATAGGGAATACAATCGGGAAATACATCGGCGAAACAATTCGGGACATCAATCGGAAGATAGAAAATGCCTTAACCCTAAAAGGGATAAAACGGAAGATCCGGGCGATCGGGTTAGCGCTAGCGGCATTAATTGCCCTCCCTTGGGGAATTCATCAATATCGCAATGGAGTCGATCGCCGCCAGGCCACCGTCGTTGCCGATGCCTTAGCAGCAGCGCCGTCCCTATCAGTTTATCGCCTGCATGTGATAGTGGATCGCGGCACACTGAAGCTAACAGGAAGGGTACCTTCCGAGCATCTGTGCGGGCAAGCAGAAGCGATCGCCAGGGCCGCTGCACCCACCTTAGAGTTAGAAAATAACATCATTGCCGTGGAAGTCCCGCCAGATCCGAAGCAGACAGCAACAGAACTGCATCGAGTCACAATCATGCTCAATCAGATAGATGGCATTACCATTACCACTAAGTATGTAGACGGACAAGTAACAGTGACCGGAGTTGTAGTGGTTCAGAACCGAGGCCGAGAAGATAGTCCAAGCATTACAGCAAATACCCGGAGTTAAGTCTGCGATCGTCGATCTTTCGATCTCCACTCAGAGGTAGATTCAGATATACAAATATACTATACTCGTGATAGTATATCCGCTCGCGCCGGGAGCAACCAGTAGATAATCATGGAAACAATAACACAAAAAATCTGCTTAGTAGGGGACTACGGGGTCGGCAAAACAAGCCTAATTCGCCGCTTTGTGGAACGTCAGTTCAGGGACGAGTATCTGTCCAACGTGGGGGTAAAAATTTCCCGCAAGACCCTGGAATTAGCAGAAGCGAACGTCCGCATGCTAATCTGGGATTTAGAAGGCAGTACCAAATTTCAGACGATCGTCCCCACCTATTTACAAGCAGCAATGGGAGCTGTAATTGTTGTCGATCTTAGCCGTCGGGAAACTCTGGAGAGGCTAAGGGAGCATATTGAGCGCTTTTTATCAATCAATCCCCAAGGGTTAATTATTATATCATTGAATAAGTCAGACCTGTTTGACCCCTTAGAAGTTGGCGAACTGGTTGACAGAATCCAGTTTAAGGATCAGCAGCAAGTCTTAGCCACCTATGCAACCTCTGCCAAAACAGGCCAAGACGTAGACCTAATGTTTGAAACCTTAGCCGATCAGCTGATAGAACTCACCTGAACTGACAATAATACCCCCTTGTGGCCAAAATTGTATCTCAAAGCGACATGGAACACTTAAAAGTAGATCGGTCCTTAAGGATTCTAGAAATCTCATCAGGACTGAAACTATTAGCAGACAACTCAAGGGACTGTGTCAGGAATAAATAACCGTCTCAAGTTAATCAAATGTAAGGGATATGGATTCAGAAATCTGGAAAATTTTCGCTTGCGTAGTCTCCTTTCCTGGTGCTTTTAGCCTCAATCTAGCATACTAGATTGAGAAGAGCCAGAAATAGAACTGGGAAAAGATGTCAGAGAAGGCTTCCCAGAACTATTCGGGTTAGAGAAGTCCCTGGAAGAGGTCATGTCAGGACAGCAGATGAGTTTTGAATTACAATGCATTTCCCGTCAGGGAGAGCGGGACTCTCCGGTCTATTTTGACATCTTCGTGCTGAAAAACGATAGAGAAGGGGGGCTGATGGTCTTATTTAATGATGTTACAGAAAACATGGAGATGAAACAAAAATTAGTCCAAAGTGCCAACCGAGCTAATTTATTACTGAGTACCATTACAGCTAATCAAAATTACATAGAAAAACTGATCCGGTCAATGGCAGATGCTTTATTAGTGACCAGTAGATCGGGAAATATCAAAACAGTCAATCAAGCAGCGATCGGGATGTTTGGCTATAGCGAAAAGGAATTACTTAGACAGCCGATTTCCTCGCTCATTACTGACCGGAAATTTCTCCACAAAGTCAGCTATAGTGAAGGGGAAGAGCAATATGTAGAAGTGCTTTGTCGGAAAAAAACAGGAGAAGAAATTTCCGTAGCTTTTTCTTGTGCTATCATAGACAGTGACATAGCCGACTTAAAAAACTTGCTCTATATCGGTCGAGACATCACCGAACGCAAGCGGATGGAAGCAGCATTACAACAGGCCAACAGACAACTCACCATCTCAGTCAAGCAATTAGAACAGCGCAACCGGGAGATGCAGCTACTAACGGAACTGTCTCAGTTACTGCAAGCATGCTTCACCTGTCGGAAGCCTACGGGGTCATTGCCAAAAAATGTCACCCTTGTTTCCCGATTCAGTTGGTGAAGTATTTGCGCTCTGTGCCGAAAAAAACCTCATTGAGGTGGTGGCCACTTGGGACAAAGCACCGATCTCCAACCAGAAGCAGTTTTCCCTGAAGGGGTGGTGCTCTCAAGATCGGCATGGAACAAATGAAGAACTGACAAAATTGCTCTGTCAACATCTACACCCATCATCCGATGGTCGGCAACATTGCTGCTTACCGATGACGATGCAGAAAGAATCCATTGGTCTATTATATTTGAGTTCCCTAGAGTCGGGGCAATTAACCCCCGACACTGAGCGGTTAGCAGTCAGCGTAGCCAAACACATTACCCTAGCATTGGCAAACTTGAGACTGCGGGAAACCCTGCGCACCCGCTGCACGGGAAATCCAAAGAGCCTCTAGTTCCCAACATTCTTTAGGAATGATCCTGCTGGATGTTGACCATTTTAAGCGATTTAATGACACCTTCGGTCACCTGGGGATACCGTGCTACGAGAAGTGGGGCAGTTTTTGAATCGGAATATCCGGGGTAAAGACTTGGCTTGTCGCTACGGCGGTGAGGAGTTTATCGTCATCATTCCCGAAGCAACCCTAAATTATACCGGCGTTGCACAATCACGGGATGATGAGCATAGTTGCAGAAGTTTTAAACTTAGACTACAAGCTATTTTCAGTTATGTGCAAAAAATAGTATCATCCCCAAAATGTACAACGCCATTATACCATACAACGGGTACATCTCAGTTAGGCGATGAGTAATTATACTTAGTGCTTGTCTCCCTCAAAACGGTACATAATTTAGGCACTGTTGACCACCCTTGACCCATGAACTCCCAAAAGCAGGCTGAACTCCAGCAACATCTTGACGCGATTGCCGCGATTCTCTACCAGGAAGCCGACCCCACTGAACTCACCACCCTTGAAGGCATTGAGAAAAACGTTCGTGCGCTTGCCCAAGAACACGTCTGGCCTCAACTAGGAATTTTTTTATCAACACGGCGACTTCCCGCCGCACCGGAAAACAGCGCACCCTGACCAGTATCCTGGGCAAACTAACCCTCACCACTGCTCAAGCCCAACAACTGCAAGTTAAACCGGGAACTCGTTGGAGTCCGTATGTGGAAAAATGTTGTTGGGTCGTCAGTGCCAATGCCTCTTACCAGAGAGCCGATTTTTCGGGCCGTCCGCGGACCGTACAAGATCTCGCGATGCTGACTGGGGTGAGCATCTCCCACAGTACGCTCCAACGCTTTGTTCAACGAGAGGACTGGTCTGAGGTAGTGCGATTCGTTCCGGCATAAGCCAGTAGGTGAAAGTCGGGTCTGGCTCTATCAGCCAGATAACTCTGGTTATCATGGGGGTTAAATTCCCTTTCCCCAGGTACGGGGGTCGAGGGTACTACCGGTCGGAGGTGCTACGGAGCCACATCGCCGTGGTACCTCCCGAGGACTTAAATGTAGGATAACTGGCAGCCTAAGCCGGTGACGCCGCTAGGAAAGATGCTAATGGTTAGAACAAGCGAACCTATGTAAACCTCGTTAACCAGAACCAGCGGAAGAAGGCTTATGCGCTTGCCCAAAAAGGGAAATGGTAGTTAGTATTAGCTCTTGCCTCTGGCTAATAACGTACTCAAAGAACTCCCGGGGTATAGTAGGAACCTAAAAGCATCGTGAAATGATACTAGGGAACGAAGTAACCTCTCGTGAGCTATCCCCATTTGGACAAGTTAGATGTAAAGCACAAGCCACGAAGAAGAAGGATGTCCTAAGAAGCTAACGCCCAGGGTAATGCCTGTGGATATGCAGACGTAGGACGGATATGGTAAGACACCCTTGGGAAAAGTAACCTTAATGTCACAGAACTAGGGAGAAATTCCGAAAGTACGAATTTTGGATTCAAATCTTAGCCAGGTAAAGTTCAGAGCCCTTACGAAAAGCGGAAAGCAGAATGGGGAAGATGTTAGTAAAGAGCGGCGAGTATGGTTTGCTGAACTATCCTCCGCGAACCTTCCGCAGCTCAGTACTTAAACGGTCCAATAGGATTGACCATAAGGGGTAAAATTTCAAAGGGTAAGGGACAACGGGGGTAACCCCCAGTAATCCTACTGATGACAACAGCTTACCAACCAGTAGCCGTGTGCGGTTCCAGTCGCTCTTCAGGTTTCGCTCTTGGAGGGTTGGGGAGTGATTCCCAGCTCGACCCCGACCGAGATAGCTGAACCGATTCAGGAGCTCAGCTTGGATGGCGGCATGATTCGCCTTCGTACCGATTTTTCGGGCCGTCCGCGGACCGTGGAGGGTCAACCTGGTGAGTGGCGAGAATACAAAGCCTTAAATGTCCATGAGCAAGGCAGTGTGGCTTTCTTCAAGGATAATCAAGGGCTGCTTGAGTGGGTGAATGCCCAGCCCCTCGGGGCGCAGTTCACCGGTCTCGGAGATGGTCATGATGGGGTGTGGAACATTTTCAGTGGTATCGGGACACCAGAACAACGTATCGAAGTGCTCGATTGGTATCACCTAATGGAAAATGCCAATAAGGTGCAAGGGACACCGGCTCAATCCGATTTTTCGGGCCGTCCGCGGACCGTGCAGATCCGATTTTTCGGGCCGTCCGCGGACCGTGCACTCCTGTGGCGAGGGGAGACCCAGAGGGCGATTAGTTATCTGCGCCAACAGCAATGTCGGGGAGCCACAGGGTTGATCAACTACTTGAAGCACCATCAGACGCGCATCATTGACTACCAGGCTAGCCCTCCTGGCGTCGGGCCGCTGCGCGAACGGGCAGGCAGCTCGGCACTCGATTGGCTCTGGTCGGGTTGAGTCCCTGGTGAAACAAATTGGGTTAAGGGTGAAATTACCGGGGGCACAATGGCGAGCCGAGAATGTGCCGATTTTTCGGGCCGTCCGCGGACCGTAGGTGTTGAAGCATCGCTGTGCCTACCTGAATGGCGCATTAGTTGCCTAATCAGACTCAGTAAATCCACTTTTGCTGAGTAAATATACTCATCGCCTAACTGAGATGCACCCCATACAACGAGCCTCTTATCTGCGATCGGGAATCAAGTCTCTGCGGATCGAGCATGACGGTCAGCTGCTGGGTAGCATCACCAGTTCCTTTGGCGTCGCTTGCTTCCCAGAACACGGTCAAACCCTACAGGCAGTCATCGCAGCCGCTGATGCGACACTTTACCGCGCTAAAGCCTCCGGGCGCGATCGGGTGATCTCAGCTTGAATATAACCATAAGTAGTCATCTATCCAATTAACAATTTTCAATTGGCAATTAACAATTTTCAATTTTCAATCCGATTAGTTGTATCGACGGGTACAAAAACAGATTTCCGACTGCGCTAAAGTCATAATAAATCGATGTAGTTCAGGCTACATAACCATGCGAGTTGAGCAATTACAAGCTTTTTTAGCTGTTGCCGAAACCGGTAACTTTCAGCAAGCGGCGAGAAATTGTGGAGTGACGCAATCGACCATTAGCCGCCAAATCCAAGGACTAGAAGAGTACTTGGGAATGCCACTGTTTCACAGGGGATATTCGGCCAAATTAACTATAGGAGGAGAAATGTTCTTTAAGAGGGTCTGCAAAATCTGTCAAGAGTGGGATTCTGCCACCACCGAATTAGCTCAATTATTAGCAGGAAAACAACCAGAACTCTGTGTAGGAGCGATTCCTTCAGTTTGTGCCCATGCTTTACCGCCAGTGTTGCTCTCCTTTTGTCGAGACTACCCTCAAGTGCAGTTGCGAGTCACGTCCTTAGGGAGCGATCGGGCGCTGAAAGTGCTCAAAGACGGCATGGTTGATCTGGCGATCGTCATGCCAAATCGCTTCTTAACCGTCAGTTCCGAGATCGTAGTAGATCTGCTATTGTCCGAGCCGATCGAAGTATTAATGGCCTCGAATCACCCTCTCACCCAGTACGAACATCTGTCCTGGAATTTATTAGCCTCCCAATCGCAAGTAGTATTTAAGGATGGCTATGGTATGGGACGCCTGGTGCAAGAAGCCTTTTTGATACAAAATCTCACCCTCAATGCCGTTTTGGAGTTAAATACCCTCGATGCCTTTCAAGCCTACATTCCGCACGACAAGTGTACTACATAAATAAAACATCGGTCTTTTTAACTCTTACAATATCACAAATATAGGCAAATATCCAGTGCAGCGTCCCTTAAAATACCCAAAAAATTATACCAACCAACAACAACAACTTACTTGACATAAAATTACTAAAATTTTTCTATTATTGCTCAATATCAAGCTACTCAGAGGTGAAATATCTCTAAGTTATACTCATTATTGAATGTGTTTTTACATAATTTACCCTCTTGAATTTTACGCCAGTAAATAGTACCGCGCTCCATGCTGGGGGAAAGAATTTCAGAAAGTGCAAACGCTCCTCATTAATATTTGAAATCTGTTTGTTACCGCCTGATATTTAGATAGGGATTGACTGAAAACATTTAAATATCCAAGGTAGGGTCGGTCTATCCGTCAGCGGACCTAACTGATTTTTTACTCCTGAACCTGTTCCTTTAAGTGTTTGCCTTATCTGTCGCTTTGCTACTTTATACACTAACAAAGATCAAGCCATAATTAAACCTAAAACTTCAATTCGTTTTGGAGATTTAATAAATACACTATCCGCAAAAAACATTGGGTCTTTAACAAACTTAAAACAACGCTCCACTTCCTGCTGCTCTATTTTATATATGTGGAGCATTTTTTCTGAATTTAGCGCTAATTTATCAAGTTGATTAGTTGCTAAAACAAAGGGTCCTGCCTGATTTTTTTATGTTGCACTTGCTCATTGACGCTCTTGTTGCTTGGACTTGATAGTGGCAAGAAGATTCTCCACTCGTGGAAATTGATTGAGTTGTTATGTCCGTTAGTTCATGATATAATGATTTTTTTAATAGCTTCTTTGCCCCTACTATAGCATCCGGGGCACAAGCAAATTTCCGACAACTTAATTCTTTTAATTTTTTTTGAGCAACACCTAAATCTTTGTCGATTTTATTCGACAAATTTTTTAGGTCTAATTCCCGACGACATCACTAGCCATCTTTGCTCTATATCTCCATAGTTTTGCTTTACTTCTAGGTAACGATATCCAAAAAGCTGATATAAAATTCTCTGTATCCGCCTCCGTGACTAACTTCTTGGCTGCTTTAATAGTAAGTGGAACTCGCCATAACCACTTAACATCACCGTTGCAAATTTTCTTGAGTATATAATGCTGCATCAGCTACCATTAATCCTGAAAAGTTGTTTTTGATGCTGAAGGAAGTTCTTTTTGGTCTGATGCATTTCCATCTCCCATTTTCATCCATAAGGGAATACCTCCTGAACAAATCAACTGCATTGTATATTGTTTCAAATCTGGTCTCTGGTCTCTAGAGTTATTTTTATCGGGTTCAATAACTTCCACCTCTACTTCTGATGTTTTGTACTCGAACATGAAATGAACTTGAATCCTGCTGTTTCCTTTTTGATTTGAGATTTTTTTAATACCTCTAACAGGACCTCGACAAATATTTTTCCTATTGCATATAAATCATCCATAACTCTACCCAATTTATCATCATTCAAATATTCCGGTTTTACTCCAACTCCAATCAAGTGTTAAGCATGCTTTTCCCTCAAAAAATCTGGCAAACAGGTATAGCTGACACTAACCCATTAATTATCATCGCTTTAACAACTTGACCAGAGCTAATTTTCTCTGATGAGTGTTTTTCCAATCGCCGGTTAATTATCTCTTCTATTCCTATTTCATCGATGATTCCGGCAACTAATCCCAGATGATCTAGATTGGTAATTTCCATGTGCAAGTATCTGAACTTCTTTGACTTTCAATTATAACTCAATTTTGTGATTTTGAGACAGATTTTTTCAGCATCCTGAGTATAAATACTCAGAAATGCCTAAAGGTACTACATTTGTGTTGCAAGATCAGATCGTAATACATAGCAGATTACAATTTGTCGTGCGGAATGTGGGTTCAAGGGGTAGTCCACCAAGGAGAACTGATCGCCCTGTTACCCCGATCGGCATTAATGCAGGCACGCCTTGACCCGACCCTGGCCGTCAGAGCGATCGCCTCGGGCAATCAAGAGCATATATCATCTCCACCCTTGACGAGTCAAGTGGTATTGGTCACCACCCGCGATCGACTCCAGATTCCCCCAATTGGCCATTTCCGCCAACTGGTCAAAGGGCTTTACCCACAGTTTCAACCTCAGCTATCAGCAGTCAGCTGAAAATTGTCAATTGACAATTGCGCGATCGTAAGTGCGGATTGCTTCGTTCAGAGCAACACAGGCGAGCGAGCGCTATAAATATGAATAAATAAATCTACCTTCCTCAATTCTCAATTAACAATTGCTCAATTCTCAATTTCCAGACTCATGCCTTCCCTGGCTAGCAAGCTATCAGGAAAGACTGATTTTAATTTGGCTTCCATAAGTTCTAGAAACCGATCGTTGTGGCAGGGGTCGTGGTGACAAATTACCAGCTTCTGAACCCCAGCCGCCTTTGCCACTTCAATCCCCGTCTTCCAGATAAAATCTTTCCAGTCAGTGTTAAAGGATGGAAACCTTACGCTAACCGACTCTATTGTTGCATCGTAAATCAGTATATTCGCGTTCCGGGCTAAATGCAGCAGACTTTTATCTAAGCGATCGGGGCGCAGTAATGTATCCGTAGCGTATACTGCTGTATTTCCCTGACAACTCACCCGGTAGCCAGTAGCGCAATTAGTTGGGTTGAGACAGACCGTTTCAATCGCCACCTCCCCTAGGGCCAGTTCCGACTCCGGTTCCAGATCGTAAAACTTCATATCCGACCCCATGATCCCAATTGGCACTGGGAAATTAGGCGGCAGCATCTGCTCGAACAGGCGCTGTTCCATCGAAGCCCCATTAGCTGCCGACGCCCCGTAAATGTGAAAACGATTTATCGGAATAAAACCTGAGACAAAAAACGGGAATCCTTGAATCCGGTCCCAATGACAGTGAATCAAGAATAGATGGGCTTCCACAGGCATCTGGCTGAGTAGATGCTTTCCCAGCACCCTCACACCGGTGCCCGCATCAAAGATCAAGAATTGATTAGCCACCCGCATTGTCACACAGGAGGTATTACCCCGTAGCCCATTGTCTCCCTGCCCGGGGTGGGAATCTCCCCTCGGACGAACTGGACAGTAAATTCGCAATCAGCGCTCATAACATTCTTCGCCTTTTCTGGTGAAGATTTTGGCAATGCGGCTACGATGTGCTCTGCGCGCTCGATGTCTCCGGAGTAGTGCGATTAGCGCTCTCCGGAGACATCGTATTCGCACTACCCATCGCACATCGTGTGATGGTTCATTATCTGAGCCTGCCAGTTGCTTCCTACCCGCACCCCAGCATGCTCAGACTACCGCCAGTTACTATTTTTAGCGTAGCGTGTTGCACATTTTGGGGATGATGCCATTGTTTGCACCAGCAAAACGTTACTGAAAGTGGCTTATAGTCTACGTTTAAGACTTATGCAAAGAGACCCATCATCCCGTCCGAAGTGCAACTATTTTTGTGCCGCGTCAATACATTTTTTCACCAGAGGCCTCACCTCTGATATATCTTTCCAGCCGAGTATTTCAGTAACTTTTTTCTCTAAATTTTTGTAAGTTCTGAAAAGTTCGGCAATTTCATCCAACCGATGGGGTGCCACATCTTGGAGGGATTTTACCTCAGCATAGCGCGGGTCATCGTCGGGCACGCAGAGAATTTTTTCATCCCGATCGCCCCCGTCAATCATTTCCAACATTCCTATTGGCCGCGCCGCTATCACGCAACCCGGGAAAGTGGGCTGATCCATCATCACCATACCATCGAGGGGGTCGCCATCGTCGGCTAGGGTATTGGGGACAAAGCCGTAATCGTAAGGATATTGTACCGAAGCATAAAGCACCCGGTCTAGGATCAAGGCTTGCATATCCTTATTATACTCGTACTTATTTTTGCTTCCGGCTGTGATTTCGATCAATACGTTCAGCAAACCCGGTTTTGGTTGGGCTGGTATCCGCGATAAATCCAATTTAATACTCCTCGCTAACAGTAACATTCCGACCCGCGTCAGTTCAAGGCAGTCCGAGTCGGGTTTGGGGTGTCGATCTGCATGGGGTCTCGGCACCCCCAAAGCTAATTGTAGGGGAATACGTTTAACTCGAACAGGTCAAAATTCTTTCTTCAAATTCTTTCTTCAAAATTGACCACTGACTTAATATATTTTAATAGTTATATATCTTATTATTGATTAATCGATTATAAAGGGACGGGTGGTCAGGACTTACACGGCGGACATCGCTACATCTTGACCACCAGTCACCAGTCACCAGTCACTAGCCACCAGTCACCAGTCACCAGTCACTTGATCCGTTGGTAAAGTCCCTTGGCGATATCCAGCAGGTTGATTAATTGCTGCCATTCTGGAGCATCAGGATGGTGGCTGTTGGCCCATTCTATCTTCAGGCTTTTTTGTAGCAGATCCAGCAATAAGTCTGGAGATTGCAATTGGCCAGTCGAAATGGCCTTTTGCGGCTCCTCTGTTGGCGTTGACTCTGTGGGATCAAAGGTAGTTGACTCTGTGGGCTCAAAAGTAGTTGATTTTGTTGGTTCAAAGGTAGTTGACTCTGTCGGTTCAAAGGCAGTTTCCTTGATTTTCTGTCCTTGCTTAGCCAGATCCAGAGCCTTCTGAGATACAAGGTCTGGTAGCTTGGGGCGATCGGATAAAGAGATGCGAGATAGTTCGCCCAACAGGGAGATCACCTGCTCTACCCACTCCAGAGATGAGGACTGCCAAGCATTGGCACCACTTTGGCTGTTACCTTCCTCTTGGATGCTCTTTGCCTTTTTAGCTAGTGGTATAGCTCTTATAGAGATATTTTCTGGTAATTTGGGGAGATCTGACAGACCTGCACGAGCGATATCCCGTAACAGTTGAATCACCTGCTCTACCCACTCTCTCTCTTCTTTCTGCTTCTTCAAGTCATTCATTTTTCACGCTAGTAGTTTTCAATATCTCAGACTCGGATATTAGGTAACTTCTCCCGACTCCACTCCAGACTGTCAGGGGACTCCAGAGCATAAAATCTTCATTAAATCTGCTTATAATACCATTTTGAAACAAGATTGCTACAGATGGGGAGTCTGGAAGTCCCCGATGGTCCAACGGTTTCTCCGGAGTAGTGCGTAAGAGCGCTCTCCGGAGACACCGAAGATTTTGGCAATCTCAGATCGTTGCATCTCTTCAAGGTATAAGCTGTTTTTGGGATCCACCGGGCAGGCATGGGATAAACCCTTTATTTCGGT
Source organism: uncultured Hormoscilla sp. (assembly GCA_963921275.4). Classification (GTDB taxonomy): domain Bacteria; phylum Cyanobacteriota; class Cyanobacteriia; order Cyanobacteriales; family Desertifilaceae; genus Hormoscilla. The sequence continues at coordinate 3,491,615 of OZ001293.3, forward strand.
TTGTTTGGACACCGACCCACAGCTGGCCAATAGGTGAAGGGCCGCAGTTCGATATCCTCCAGAGGGGACGCGCTACTCGCACTACCCCAGAGATATCGCCGCCTCCCATACGCTGATTTTTAATCCCATCGCGTTCCGTCTAGCCTCCCGATAGCGCTGCGCTGGGGGCGCAGCCATAGCGTTATTTTTCCGTCAGCTTCCAGACTCCATCCCAAGTTTCATTGGGTGGTTGGTCTTCAAACAGCATACAACGCTGTATGTGTAATTTAGCCGCCTTATTCTTCGGATCGATGTCCAGAACTGCTTGAAACTCACCCTGGGCGTTCTCAAACGCTTTCTTCGCCTTATCCGTAAACTGCTGCTTGGCTAGCCCGATCAGTTTCCAGATCAGAGCTTGTGACATTTCCTTGGCCTCATCGGATAACATCTGTTGGTCTTTTTCTTTAGCGCAGAACTGAAGAAGCTTAGCGGTCAACAGCTTCTTGATCTCCCGGGGGGGAGTAAGCTTGATCTCCCGATCTGCCAAGGACTTTGTCGTGTCTCCGGAGTAGTGCGAATAGCGCTCTCCGGAGACACGGCGGGCTTCTGAAGAAGGCATCTGCTTGAGTTCCTCTAATGACAGCCGCTTGATAGCATTGGACCCTAAGATTTGCTCTAGTTGAGCTAATGACAGCTGCGAGATCGTATCCCGTAAAATTTTATCCTTACGATCGGCAAACTCCTTCTCCTCGGACTCTGATACCTCTTCTGGCAGCTGTTCTAACAAAGATATCATCTCGTCTGAGGACAATTTTTCCCTTGCCGGTTGTAGGTAATACTCGCGCCCTTTGTGATAGTGGTCGATCGCCTTCTGCTTTTCCTCTGGAATCGGTCGAGCCAGCGTGCTCCTGCCTGGCTGGATCCCCACCAGTTCGTATATTCTCACCGGTTCGCTTTTTCCCTTCACGGTAATAAAGTCCAGCTCCCTGACTATTAGCCGCCTCGCATAGGGTTTATAAGTATTTTCGCTGATGACTATGTCTGTGCCATATTGCTTGCTCGTCCCTTCCAGACGAGAGGCCAGATTGACACCATCACCAATAGAAGTCAGTTCCATGCGTTTGCTGGAGCCAATATTGCCACTCACGACTTCATCGGTATGGATCCCCATGCCAATGCCGATCGCCATCTTACCCTCTGCAATCCGAGCCTCATTGAATTTCTCCAATCGCTGGCGCATGGCGATCGCCGTTTGCATCGCATACCAGGCATGATCGTTGAGGGGCGCTGGCGATCCAAACACCGCCATCAGGGCGTCACCTATATATTTATCAAGAGTGCCCCCGTAGTGCAAGACCGCGTCCACCATTTCTTCAAAATAGCTGTTGAGCATCACCACCACTTCTTCGGCTTGCATTTTTTCCGTCAATGTGGTATAGCTGCGAATATCTGAAAACAGCACGGAGACATGCTTGCGCTTGCCTCCCAACCCCGTATCGCCACTTGCTAGCAATGCCTCTGCCACTTCTGGCGTCATGTAACGATACATCAGATTTTTGACCTGCTTCTCATCGGAGATATCTTCCATGACCACTAATGCCCCGTTTACTTTGGTGGGGTCGCTAGCATCGGACATTGAGTTAATCGATAGATTTATACTCTGCTGTACCGTTCCGGAAAAATAGGAGTCTTTAGACAACAAAGTTTGATCTGGGTAATACTGTTGCCGTTCTTTTTCATCTAGGGGTGAGAGGGCTGCGTCAAACCATTTGCCAAAATCACCTTCCTTGAGTTTCAGCAAGTCCCGCATCAACTTACCCTCTATGAATTCGTTGGAGCCATACCCTAATAATTGCTTGGCCGATTCGTTGGCGGCCATAACGATACCCTTTTTATCCGTGGAGATCACCCCATTGGTCAAGCTGCGCAGGATATCCTTCTGAATTTGCTCCTGCTGCTTCACTTCCGCAAACAGCTTCGCATTTTGCAGGGCTACACCGGCTTGAATGTTAAACGCCTGCATGAATTCTTGGTCAGAACGATTAAAGCTCGCCTTCCACTGTTCCGGGGCTTTGGGCCAATCATTTGGGTCATAGGGCGGGTACTCTCCCTGTTTCTTCTTGTTGATTAACTGCGTCACCCCGATCAACTCGTCATTGGCGTTAAACACGGGCATGCACAACATACTGCAAGTGCGATAGCCTGTCTTCTGATCCGTTTGTTTGGAAGTTTCCGAACGCCCATCTTCATACAGGTCAAAGGGAATCAGCAGGGGCTGATGAGATTCCGCCACCATGCCTGCGAAGCCCGCTGTCCTGGGGATGCGGATTTCTGTTAACTTGCCTGCGATCGGGATTTTCGTCCACAGCTCATCTTTTTCGTGGTCTATCAGCCACAGGGTGCTGCGATCAGCGTTCATCAGTTCCTTGGCCTGATCCATCACCTTTTTCAGGGTGTCTTCTAAGTCCAAACTGCTCTTGGACAGGGAGTTTACCGCGTTCATCAGGGCTGCCGCCGCCCGTTGTTTCTGGGTTGCTGCATAGAATGATTTAGAGGACTCCAGTATGAGGAGAATGGATGGGGCAAACTCTCTAAAAACTTGTTCGTCTTCTGATGTGAACCCCTCTATATCGATTTTTTCTGCCAATTCTGCGTAGGGGTACTTATCGTGCTTTAATTTATTTATCAGTTGCACAACCGCCACCAACTCTCCTGTCTCCTCATTCAACAGGGGCATCGCTAGCATGGTGTAGGTGCGGTAGTTGTTTTTTTTGTCAAATTCCTTGGCCGCCACTGAACGGGGATCATCATAAAAGTCGTAGGGGATATTGACCACTTTTTTCCATGTGGCCACTTCTCCGGCAATCCCTTTATCTGCTGGAATTCTAATTTCTAGAGCATTCCCATTGTCATCCTTGGCTACAATTGTAAACAGTTCATTTTTTTCTTCATCGAACAGAAAAATGCTGCTGCGATCTGTATTTAGCAGTTCCCCCGTTTTCATGGTGATGGAACGCAACATCTCATCCAGAATTGCGTCAAACACCTGATTTTCCAGATCCAGCATCGACAGGGTTTGATTGACCGTTTTTAGTTTATCTTCTACGTCGGTGACAACTTGTTTGAATGTGTCCTTTTTCAGCGAGGCCATAAATTCTGAGAAACTGCCCTTGGCTGTGACTAAGGCACCCCCAGAGGATGCTTTTAGGGGCGCTGTTGAGTTTTCTACCACTTCCGGACTTTCCCTATCTATCACTGTGCCAGTCCCCTGCCCAAGGTCGCCCTGGTCTAGATGGTTGTAGTTTACCTGTTTGGGGGCATCTTCATCAATTATTATAGTGGCAGTAGCATCCAAAGTCTGCTGATGCTGAGATGAAGCTTTCATAGATGTCACCAAGGCTTTGATTGACAATTAATTTTATTTATATTTATTTATCGACAAATCTACTATTTGTCAAGGGTGAATGAGCTGGCTGACGACAGACTCTTCCTTAGTTTACTCTGTAAGAGTTATTTGAGTATGGGTATTAGTGTGATTTTCTGGGTCCAGATAAATGGGCTCGTTCGTGATTTTGGCATTAAAAGCATATTTATATGTGTTGTATTTTACCAGGAAGAGCCGATCTCGGCTGATGATTTAATAATTTGGCTTGCCCCCGATCGGGCAAAATTTACACGCTGCCTTGGGTTAAGCTCAAGGATTGACGCAATTTGGCGGCTTCAGCTAGGAGAGATTCGGCAAAGGCGTAGGCTTGAGTGGCTGATTGTCCCCCTGTCAGCTGTGCTAGTTCGGCGCAGCGCTGCTGGTTGTCGAGTTCTTTAACTCGGACAACGGTGCGTTCTGCTTCCCTTGGCTGCGGTATGACTTGTTTGTTGACGTGGAAGTGATGGTCGGCCATCGCTGCCACAATGGGTTGGTGGGTGACACAGAGGACTTGGTGCCGTCCGGAGAGTTGATGCAGCTTGGAGGCGATCGCCCCTGCAATTCGACCAGAAACTCCGGCATCTATTTCATCGAACAGGAGTGTCCCAGCGCTGTCTACCTGGGAGAAACAGGCTTTCAGGGCTAGGAGAAAGCGGCTCATTTCACCTCCAGAGGCTGTTGCTGCTAAGGGTTGTAAGGGTTCTCCTGGGTTGGAGCTAAACTCAAATACGACCCGATCGGATCCGGTGGGGCTGGGGGAACTTGGTGTTAAAGTTACCTTAAACTGTACTTTGGACATTGCCAAGGGTTTGAGCTGTTCTACTAGATGGGTTTCTAATTTATCTGCTGCTGCTCGCCGCTGCCAGTGTAGCTTTGAGCAGGCGTCATTCAGGTTTTGCAGCGCCTCTTGATAGCTTTTTTCTAGCAGTTCCAGGGTCTGAGTGTCACCAGTTAGTTCTTCTAGTTCTGAAGAGATGCTCTGGTAATGGGCGATCGCCTCTGCTAATGTGGGTCCATACTTGCGGGCTATCAGCTTGAGTTGCTGTATTCTCGCTTGTATTTCTTCCAGTCGTTGGGGGTCACTTTCCAGGGCCGTGCTATAGGAGAACAGCTGTCTGCCTGCTTCGGTCACTTGAATATAGGCCTGAGAAACCATTTCTAGAATTCCCTGCAGTGAGCGATCGTAGCCGATCATCTCGGACATTATTCTCTCGGCTTTACCCAGCAAGTCTGCTGCTGCCTCGGAGTCCCGATCGCTTTGGTATATTGCTTGATATACCTGATAGCTCTGCTGCTGCAATTCTACGCTGTGAGCGAGTCGCTGGCTTTCTTTTTCTAGCACCTCCAATTCGTCAGGGCTGTCTAGGTTGGCGGCTGTTAGTTCCTGTAGTTGGTATTCTAGCTGATCTATTCTTTGTAGCCGCACCTGCTCCGATGTCCGCCGCTGTTCTAGAGTCTCTCTGGCTTGTTCGCAAGCATCAAAGGCGGCGGCCACCGAATCGCGCATTGACAGCACTGCCTCCCCGCCGTAAACATCCAGCCATTCCCGCTGGAGTGATGGTTGCCCTAGTTGTACCGTTTGACCTTGAGCTGTGATTTCTACTATACGAGAGCGCAATTGCTCCATCTGCTGCCGGTTTACTACTATGCCATTCAGTCGCGATCGCCAACGTGATCGCCGGTTCTCTTGATTGCTGGCCAGTTCTCGGCTACAAACTAGGAATATCCCATCTAGCGGTTCTATCTCTTGGTCTTTCAGCCATTGGACCCCATTGGCATCCAGTTCAAAGGTTGCTTCCACTACCGAGCGATCGGCACCCGCACGGATGGATCTACTGCTAATTTTGCCTCCTAAGGCTGCATCTATTGCTTCTAATATGATTGACTTGCCAGCACCTGTTTCTCCTGTGAGCACTGTCATACCGGCACCAAATTGCAAATCTAGACTATCTATCAGAGCAAAGTTTTCTATCCGCAGTCCGACCAGCATGGATTCGCTCATGTCAATTTTCCAACGGTCCTACCGTTCCGGAAAAATCGGACTGCGACTGGTCAGCGGGACAATTCGCGGTCGGTAGTCCGATTGGATCTAGTACGCGGCTTCTATTGTACCACATTTTTGGCCAATTATCTCTGACTTCAGTCTAACTTCTGTACCGCTAATTTCCGCAGATCCCCAAAGTTGAAGAAAAAGTTAAGCTGCTCATTGTATTGAACATTAGCAACTTGTTACAATTGTTAACAATTGTAGCTGGCAGAGTAGATAAATATCCCATGAATGTGACAAAGCCATCCCGAACAGACGACCCGACGATCTCGCTTGGAGCGAAACCAATATCAAGGATAACAGCTTCGAGTATAACCCTAGAAAAGGATTTAGTGACCAGAAACCATGGAGAAGCTATTGCACCGGCGCAGAGGAACGAGGCGGAACCGGAAACTGATATAATCCGTTACGATCCGGTGCAGTTGATGGCACAGTACCGCAGCTGGCCCCTAAAGGTGTGGGGGAGATGTTTGACAATTGTCTGGCCATTTATAAGGTTTGCGACTGGCTTGTGGTGGGATCAGTATGGGGGCCGGAGGGAAAAAAATGAAGTGAAACGGGCGGTCCAGTTGCGGGAGTTGCTGACCTGGTTGGGCCCAGCTTATATTAAGGTGGGACAAGCCCTATCGACGAGACCGGATTTGATACCGCCGGTTTATCTGGAAGAATTGACAAAATTGCAGGACCAGTTGCCGCCGTTCCCAAATCAGGTGGCTTACCGGTTTATAGAAGAAGAGTTGGGCGATCGCCCGGAGAATCTGTATGCGGAACTAAGCCCGGATCCGGTAGCAGCGGCGTCTTTGGGACAGGTCTATAAGGGAAAGCTGAAAACTGGCGAGATTGTGGCGGTGAAGGTGCAGCGACCGGATTTAAGGGAAAGGATCTCTTTGGATCTATATATATTACGCAGCTTGGCGGTTTGGGCGAAAAAGAAGATTAAACGGGTGCGTAGCGACCTGGCGGGGATCATGGATGAGTTTGGATCGCGCATCTATGAGGAAATGAACTATACCCAGGAAGGACGGAATGCGGAACGGTTCGCTGAACTGTACGGCCATTTTCCCGATATTTACGTGCCCCGGATCTACTGGGAATATACTGGCCGTCGGGTGCTGACGATGGAGTGGGTGACTGGTACTAAATTAACTCAACTGGAGGCGATCGCGGCCCAAGGTCTGGATGCCCGTTATTTGATTGAGGTTGGGGTGCATTGTTCTTTGCGGCAACTGCTAGAACATGGGTTTTTTCACGCGGATCCGCACCCGGGTAATCTGTTGGCATCGCCAGAGGGGAAGTTGGTTTACCTGGATTTTGGCATGATGTCTCAGGTGAAGGATTACCAGCGCTATGGACTGATTGAAGCTGTGGTCCATCTGGTGAATCGGGATTTTGAGGGTTTGGCGAAGGATTATGTGAAGCTGGGGTTTTTATCTCCGTCCACTGACCTGTCGCCGATTATTCCGGCCCTGTCAAATGTGTTTAATAATGCTTTGGGCGCTAATGTGGCGGAACTGAATTTTAAGAGCATTACTGACCAGCTATCGGCTGTGATGTATGAGTATCCTTTCCAGGTGCCTGCTTACTATGCTCTGATTATTCGCTCTCTGGTAACTCTAGAGGGGATTGCGATTAATGTCGATCCGAATTTTAAGGTGCTGAATAAGGCTTATCCTTATGTGGCTAAGCGGCTGTTGACCGATCCGGCTCCCGAGTTACGGGCTTCTTTGCGGGATCTTTTGTTCCAGGATGGCAGTTTCCGCTGGAATCGTTTGGAGAATTTGTTGCGTAATGCTCGTGATAGTCAAGATTATGACCTGGATATGGTCCTGAATCAGACGATCGACTTTTTGTTCTCCGATCGGGGCGCTTTTATTCGCGATCGCCTGGTTGATGAGATTATCAAAGGGGTGGATACTCTCGGTCATAATGCTTTTGCTAACGTCACTTATCAACTGCGCCAACGGGTGGGTATGAATGGTCATAAACCCCCTGCACTGACAACAACTGAGACGCCCGAGCAGAAAAGTATGGAGCATATCGGGCGAATTTGGGGCATTCTTCAGGAAACTCGTGGCTTTGACCCGATGAAGATTTTACCTTTGATTCCCGAGCTGTTGATGAAGCGGGAAACTCAGGATATGGGTCAGCAAATTGCTAGTGGTTTGGCTCAAAGAGTGGTGGCCCGTTTTATTCGTGAGGTCCTATTAACTGAAGAACCTGCTGACTTTGAGCAAAATGGTCATAAACCTATCTCACCTGTGGAGTTACCCATAAAGTCAGTTTCAACCGACTAGGAAGTAAAAAATGAATTAAGAATCTAGGTTTCGCCTGAGCGCCCGTTTCTCATTCCCGGCGACCCCGTTGGGAATGAGATTATAGAGGCAGAGCCTCTAGTTGACAATTTGGAGGTAAAATTAGTATGGTGACAATAACATATCCGACTATAGCTAAGCCAGTTGACGCGGAATCAATCTTTACATTAAGAGGCGTGACTTGGCCAACTTATAAAGCTTTGATGGCGGACGTTGGCGACGGTCGCCCTTGGAGAATTGCTTACGATGGGGAGATATTAGAACTGAGAATGCCATTACCAAAACATGAAGAACCTAAACGAATGATAGAGAGTTTTGTCGAGGTAATTGTTGATGAGCTAGAAATAGAAATCAGAAGTCTTGGGGCCCTAACTCTCGATCGAGAAGATTTAACCAGTGGGATCGAACCGGATACTTGTTTCTACATTCTTGAAGAGCGTCGTGTTAGAGGTAAAGAGAAAATTAATTTGCCTTCCGATCCGCCACCTGACTTAGCTATGGAGTCCGACTATACAAGTTCTTCTCTGAATAAGTTTAACATCTATTCGTCTTTGCAGGTTCCTGAACTTTGGCGCTATCGCAACGATAAGCTGGAAGTTTATCATTTGGTCCAGGGAAAGTACGAACAGCGTGATCGTTCTTTAGCTTTTCCTTTTTTGCCGATCGCAGAAGTTCTTAATTTCATCGAACAAAGTATAACGATCGGACAAAGGGCGGCGGTGCGGTTGTTTCGGCAACGAATTCGAGAAATTTTAGCTACTGGGTAGGGACTCTGAAGCGATCGCTCGTTTCTCATTCCCGGCGTCCCCGCAGGGAATGAGATTATAGAGGCTCTGCCTCTAGTTGACAATTTGGAGGTAAAATCAGTATGGTAATAATAAATTCTCCGACTGTAGCTAGGGCGTGTCATCAATTAAGCCATATTACAGCTGCCGCGAGGTAGATGGCACCCAAGAAATTGCGAGCCGTTTTATCGTAGCGTGTCGCCAGAGCCCTGTATTGCTTGAGTTTTTGGAATAGATATTCAATTAGATGCCGCCACTTGTACATTTCTTCATCGTCTTCTCTGTGTTCTGTGCGGTTACTTTTTGGAGGAATGACAGCCATCCAATCCGCCTCTTTCAGGCGCTCGAGCACACGTTGTTCCGCATCATAGGCTTTATCTGCAAGCAGCGCGCCAATCTCACCGATTTTATCCAATAGCACGTCAGCGCCTTTCCCGTCGTGGGCTTGGCCAGGGGTAAGATGAAATCCTGTGGGATTGCCTTGGGCAATCGCAAGTGGCATGAATCTTTGTCGATAGTCCCCCTTTACTACGGCCTATGGCTTGGGTTTCGCACGGATCTGAGGGTGTTTTTTTTTGCACCCGCACGCTCGTTGATGGGCACGCAGGATGGTGGCATCAATCGCGGCGTATTCGTTATCGGCGTCTGAGGCCAAGACATCGAATACCTGCTTCCAAACTCCCTTTTCAGACCACGGGTATGGCGGGTATGAACAACCCGAAAATCCCCAAAACACTCCGGTAAATCCCGCCAGGGAATGCCAGCACGATATCGATATAACACGGCAGAACACGAATAATCTCTTGTTCTTGGCTGTAGCGCCTGGGTCACCCTCTTTACCAGGTAAAAGGTGTTCGAACGCGTAGCGTGCGCGCAGCGCAATCCGTTCCCACTGGTCGTCTCGCAAGCCATAGCGTCTCATATCATGCCCTCTTGATTGTTATTGCTGGATAAGGACTCCATACCGTATCCATCTATTTCTGTCAAGCAATTTGATTGATGACACACCCTAATCAGGAGATCGCCGAATCTATCTTTACATTAAAAGGCGTGACGTGGCCAACTTATCAAGCGTTAATGGCAGAGGTGGGAGACGATCTCGCTTGGAGAGTTGCTGACGCGAGGTGTCTCGTGGGAGATACCTCGCCCCAGGAAACATCGAACTCCCCGGGGACATCAAGCGCGCAGAGCACATCTGACTGTGGTAGTTCCCATGAGAGAGGGTATCTTTCAGTTGTATTGCAAATGATATCAAGTATTACCCTGAATATTTTCTCCTGCATCTCTTCATCTATAGCAGAATTACAAACCCTAGGATATTCGTAGTAATTGAGGGCGGTGTAGCTATCAGCGAGAGTTTCCATTGGGCTATATCAGAACTCAACTAATTCCAATAAGCCCCAAATAACTCCCCGCAGGTGCTGACTGCTGACCACTAGGTCGGCTGTCCTCGCGAAAAGCTCTACCTTACCCCGATTTTCCCTGACCATAGCCTACTACTACAGTGGCCGATCTCGAAACTGGCCTACCCTTCGCCCGTCAGGGCCTGTTGCAAACGCGGGAGATCGAGTCCCCGTTGTGCCAGCAGCAACCAAGATTCGATCAAGTCAGGGCCATGGACGTCACCAGTCAAGGCGGCGCGGAGACTGCGCATGACAAACCCCTTCTTCGCCTTTTTCTCCTTAGTGATTTTTTTAATTATGTCTTTGGCGTCAGTTTCCGTCAGCTGCTGGTTATCGGTAGCATCCAGAATAGTTTGAATTACATCAGTTACACCCTCTTGCTGTAACTGGTCCCGCCCCGCCTCTGTTAGTTCAACAGCAGGAATAAAGAACATCTGACTCATAGACACGGCTTCTTCCAGACGAGTCAGACTCGGACCGATCAAAGCTGTCAGCTTTTCTAACCAGGGGCGATCGCTCTCTACATTAAACTCATAGCCCGCCCCTTGCCAATAGGGAATCAGCTGGTCGCACAACTGGTCAGCAGCTATCCGATGGATATACTGACTATTGAGCCAATTGAGCTTATTCCAGTCAAACTTAGCACCCGCCTGGTTCACCCGATCGAAGTCAAACTGCGGGGCCGCCTTCTCTAAAGTAAAAATTTCCTGAGTCGCATCCGGTGGCGTCCAACCCAGCAGAGTCATGTAATTAGCCAGGGCCTCCGGTAGATAACCCATCTTCTGGAAATCAGAAATAGAAGTGACCCCATCCCGCTTGGACAACTTGCGTCCTTCCTGATTCAAGATCAGCGGCGTGTGGCCGAACTCTGGCACAGTCGAGGACATCGCTTCGTAAAGCAAAATCTGTTTGGCCGTATTAGCGATATGGTCCTCTCCTCGGATCACATGGGTGATCTGCATGTCTATGTCATCCACCACCACCGCCAGGTTATATAGAGGTTGACCGACTTCCTCGGCCTCAGAGGATCTGGCGATTACCATATCGCCGCCCAAGTCGCTACCGCGCCAGGTAACCGTTCCCCGCACCAAATCCTTCCAGACAATTTGTCTGTAGTCATCGATCAGAAAGCGAATCACCGGTTTGCGCCCTTCCGCCTCAAAGGCCGCTTGTTGTTCCGGACTCAAGTTACGATGACGGTTATCGTAGCGGGGCGCTTGTCCTCTGGCCTTTTGGGCGGCCCGCATTTCCTCTAACTCCTCGCTAGTACAGTAGCAACGATATGCCAATCCTTTATCTAAAAGTATTTGCACTGCCTGCTTGTAGAGATCCAGGCGTTGAGACTGGAAAAATGGACCTTCATCCCAGTTCAGACCCAGCCATTTGAGGCCCGTTGTGATATTTTCGGTGTATTCGGGGCGCGATCGCTCTTCATCGGTATCTTCAATGCGCAGGATAAAGGTACCGCCATGATGATGAGCAAACAACCAGTTAAAGACAGCCGTTCTAGCGGTACCGATATGTAAATTTCCCGTCGGACTGGGGGCAATGCGGACTCTGATAGTCACTTCTTCTGCGTCTCCTAATCAACTATGCACTGACAAATATAGTTCGTAGTAAGAACTTTAGTGCTTGCGGGTTCGTAGTAAGAACTTTAGTGCTTGCGGGTTTGTAGTTTAGTGCTTTCCTACGCTGGCAGGCGATCCGCCCGCCTTACGCTGACAGGCGATCCGCCCGCCCTACGCTCTCCGGACCTCGCCATTGAGGTTTTCAACATGATTTTTCCGCCTCCGAACCTCGCTATTCATGTTTTCAACGTGAATAGTGAGGTTCCAAACCTCAATGGCGAGGTTTTCAACATGATTTTTATGGTCCCAAACCTCGCCATACAAACCTCCGACAAGCGGGACAAGTCTTATGTTGAAGACGGACAGACAGGAAGCCAGTTCTAGGCTATCTCTGCTGGGAACGGGACTGACGGGGCTCGAACCCGCAACTTCCGCCGTGACAGGGCGGTGCTCTAACCAATTGAACTACAGTCCCAATTTCGTAACCTCTTATATTCTGCTATATCAACCTGGCGTTTGTCAACCCTTTTTTCCAAAAATTTAGAATAAAATTTGAAAATGCTCTGGAACCCTGAATATATAAGACTTTTAGCCATTTATGTTTATCCGCGATGCCAGTGAAGTTGACCTGCTGAGAATTGTCGAGATCTATAATTGCGCCATTCCCGGACGACTGGCGACTGCTGACCTAGAACCGGTGTCCGTTGAAGACCGCATGGCCTGGTACTGGGATCATTCTTCTACCACTCACCCCCTGTGGGTGATAGAACTAGAGGGTAACATTGCTGGGTGGCTGAGTTTTCAATCCTTCTTCTCTAGCCGTGTTGCCTATGATGCCACTGCTGAGATTAGCATTTATCTTGACCCTAGCTTTCAACGCCGTGGTCTGGGACAGAAACTGCTCTCCCAGGCAATTAGCACCGGTCCCGCACTGGGTCTTCAGACCTTAGTTGCCTTGATTTTCGCCCATAATCAGCCCAGTTTGCGGCTCTTCTCCAAGTTTAACTTCCAACGCTGGGGCTATTTCCCCCGAGTTGCCCAACTTGACGGGATTGAGCGAGATTTGGTGATCGTGGGCAAGCGTATCACTCCGTTTCTCGGCCAGGAAAGTCCATAACCAGTCTTTTACCCGCTGGGTGGCCCGACAGTCATCTTCATTGTAGCGGACGATCGCCTCACTGAAAGCCCGATCGCCCGTTTTCTGCCACTGGTCAGACCAGTATAGACTCTGAGCGCCGCTAGCATCCGAGTCCCGCCACTCAAATCCTACCCAGCGGGCGATCGACTTCAGGGAGTAGCTTTCCACAGGAAGGATCGCCCCTTGAGAGACCAACTGATGGACGTCCACTAACCTTGTCATTAGGGGTTCCCATCGGGGTGAAGCAGTCTGATAGCGCCTAGCTAACCGCCTCACAGTCTTGACTTCATAATCGCAGAAATGGAAAATTGGAGCCGATGGGTAGCGCCAGACTAACTCTAGAAACTGTTCCCAGATTAACTGCTCATCAGCTAATTCTTCTGCTAGCAATGGATAAAACCGGTCTGTTTCCGAAGAGCGATCGACCACCAATAGCCCTAGTAAATAATCCAGATGCAGCTCAGGTACTGCCTCTATATCAAAGTATATTTCTACTGGGGCTACTGGCAGCAAAGTCAAGTCAGACTTGACCAGGGCCTTGCCCGTAAGAGTTGATTTCGCTTGCAGTACTAACTGCTGAGCGATCGACCTTTCCCACTCCAGTTCCAGCACCGCCGGTTCTACCGCCGCCAGGGATGCCACAGTCGTCAACCCCAGAGTTTGCAAATAATCATAGCGCGATGGCGTCACCCCAGCCAGCAGGGACAGATGAAGTTCGGACTTAGCAGTTGCATAGCAGCTACTATACCAGTGACAGAGATGACAGCGTTGGCGGGAGATAAACACCTCTGGTTCTGTCCGGGACAACAGCATCTGGATACAGGCGTTGAGGGTCTGGTGAAACCGATCCTGCAGTTTTGCCAGATTTACTTGATAGTCACTTCTACCTCGTAGAATAAGGATTGAAGTTTCCGGCATCAAACCTTGCACTTGTGCTAACACCCAGGCATGAAACGCTGCTACAATCTGATAATCCAGCTTCGGACGCTTACCCAGTTTGATCTGGTGAGGGATGTAACTCCAAGCACCCAAGTCCGAAGCAGTCGAGCATTTTACCAGCAAGTCTGGCCTACTCAGCAGGGTCACTCCCCGGTCGTCATGGTATAGTAGTACGCCTTTGTGAATGTAGTCAACCCCTTGGCGCATTAACTCCTTTGTTGCATCAGCCCCAGCTTGCCACTCTTCATGGATATACCTTAGTTGGTGATAATTCCACTCATTGAGAACAGTTCGGTGGTACTCCCAACTATCCCGCATCAGTTTGTTCAGATAGTCACTGGCAGGGTCAAGTCTATCAGGGTCTCCGTAAACATCCAGAAAAGCACGCCGGTTACAGCGTTGGTAAAATAGCAGCAGTTGAGCATCAAGCAGCATGCCTTTAGATTACCTTGAATCTTTCAATTTTGTGCATAACGATCTCTTATTGGTTTTCCAAGGCACAATGATATAAATATCATTGCCACGACCAACCCCAACCGACTAGCACCACTGGGACTTATGTCTAATGAACCTACTCAACAAGCTTACACCCGACGACGATTATTTACATTGCCTCCCTAGGTGCCGTAGCACTACTATTAATTTCTGGACAGGCTCTCATATCTAAGGCGATCGACAATAAAGCAAGTGATTCGCGGGTAATCAACATTGCTGGGCGTCAGCGGATGCTCAGCCAGAAGCTATAGAAAGCCGCCCTGGCCCTGTCCAATTCTACCAACCCAGCAGCACGTCAGCAGCGCCGAGCCGAACTGGGGCAAGTCGTGCAGCTATGGTCTGGATGGGGTCGAGCCGGGAATCGCTTCCCGACCCTCCCTTGAGGAACCGGACTTGCGATTTTCACCGCATCCGGCTACTGGGTACTAGGCCCTTTTCATAGGTAGACTTAATAGGAATTACTTCCGTTAGCCCTTGCCGCCTGTCTTTTCTTCCCTTTCCTGGTTTAGCGAGTGGTTGTTCTGATAACCGTTAGTATCACCATTTTCAAGTCAGTTTTACCAGTTATCCATACCTTATCCTCCACTTGCGTTTCGGATTAGTTCCGTGGCTTTTTAGGATTACTCATTCCAGCAGCTTCCTAGTATCACCGACCCACGTCAGCGCTGGCTACCCAGCATCATCTACATTACTGTAGATGTTATCCCAGGAATTACCCCGGGCATTCGCTTCTTGGGCCATCCCTCCCCCCGTGGCTTGCGCTTAACATCTAACTTGTCCTGATGGACAGCACACGAGAGGTTACTTCGTTCCCTAACAACATTTCGCGATACCTTTAGGTCCACACTATACCCCGGGAGCTATTTGAGTACTATATTAGCCAGAGTCTAAAACTAATACTAGCTACCATTTCCTTTTTAGGCCAGCGCATATAGCCTTATTTCGCTGGTTCCTTATAACGAGGCTTGCACATGTTTGCCTGCTCTAACCTTGGATATCTTTCCTAGCGGCGTCACCGGCTTAGGCTGCCAGTTATCCTACATTTGAGTCCTCGCTTAGCACCACGATGATGTCGCTTCGTAGCACCGAGGACCGGTGTCACCCCCGTACCTGGGGGGAGGGGAATTTAACCCCCATGCGGTCAGAGTTCCCGGCTAATGAAACCGGGCTAGCGTTCCGTGTTTGACCACGTTAGGCTAGAACGAATCACACAGTTCCCATCAAGGGTTGCTTCAAGGTGACGCCTTAGCAGGGCTATCCGGTAACAACAGTGCCGAAGTGATGCGGATGTTCGCCCAGATCGAACCCCACTATCAAAGCATGCTGGGTGCTGCCAACCAGATTATTCGCACTGATAATGGCGATATCTCGCCCTACGTGCAAAGCATTCTGGCTAACGAAGCTGACTTTTTAACAGGCATGGACGCGATCGTCTTTCAGTACGACGAAGAGGCAAATGCTCGCGATTCGCAACTCGAAAGACTCCAACTGACCTTACTGTATATCACGCTGGGACTGCTGTTGGCAGAAGGAATATTTATCTTCCGTCCCGCCGTCCGGGAACTGGGTCAGAAAATAAAAACACTTATGGCAGCGGACGCACAGAGGAACGAACTGCTCAAGGATCTAGAACGGAAGAACCTCGCGATCGACCTGGCCCTGACTGAAGCCCAATCGGCCACTCGCATCAAATCAGATTTTCTGGGGGTGATGAGCCACGAAATCAATACGCCCATGAACGGCGTGATGGGCATGACAGGATTGCTATTAGACACTCAACTAGATGAAGAGCAGCTGGAGTACGTGCAAACCATCCGTAAAAGTGGAGAGGATCTGCTGACAATGATAAACGATATTCTCGACTTCTCCAAGATAGAGGCAGGCAAGCTAGAACTCGAAGTTGGGGATCGCGCGCGATCTGCGCGAGTGCATTGAGGACTGCCTAGATTTAGTAGCCCAGAAGGCATCAGAAAAGGGGCTGGATCTGGCATACCTTATTGATGAGGGAGTTCCCCATGCCTTAAAGGCAGATGTGCGATTCGTTCAGGCGTAAACTGGCGACGGTGAAGTCTGGTCTGGTTTCATTTGCCGGATAACTCTGGTTATCATGGGGGTTAAATTTTCTCTCCCCAGGTGTGGGGGGTCGAGGGTACTACCGGTCCTTAGTGCTGCGGAGTCACATCGCCGTGGTGCTCCGCTAGGACTTAAATGTAGGATAGCTAGCAGCCTAAGCTAGTGACACCGCGCTAGGAAAGATGCTCATGGTTAGAACAAGCGAACCTGTGAAAGCTTCGTTAATAAGAACCAGCGGAATAAGGCTTATACGCTGGCCCAAAAGGGAAATGGCAGTTAGTGTTGGTAGTATTTGCTTACCAGCATCGCACTCGAAGAACTCTCCGGGTATAGCAGGAACCTAAAAGCATCGAGAAATGATACCAGGGAACGAAGTAACCTCACGTGAGCTGTCCCCATTTGGACCAGTTAGATGTAAAGCGCAAGCCGCGAAGAGGAAGGATGTTCTAAGAAGCCAACGCCTGGGGTAATGCCTGGGATATGCAGACGTGGGACGGATATGGTAAGAAGCCTTTGGTGAAAGTAGCCCTAACACGTCGCAAAACTTAGGAGAAATCCAAAAGTATGAATATGGACTAGAGTCTCAGCCGGGTAAAGTTCAGAGCCCCGATAAATTGCCAGAATGGGGAAATGTTAGAGAAGAGCGGCTAGAATGGTTTGCTGAACTACCCTCCGCGATCGCGCAGCGTGCGCGCAGCGCATACCTTCCGGAGCTGAAATCATTAACGGTCCAATAGGATTGACCATAAGAGGTAAAATTACAGAGGGTAAGGGGAATACGGGGTAACCTAATTATTGATGATGATATGCCTAAGGACAAGCCCCAGCGGTGAAAGTCGCAAGTCCGGAACTGCTCTTGGAGGGTTGGGGAGTGATTTCCAGCTCGACCCCGACCGTAACGAGGGTGCGCCAGATCCTGGCTAACCTATTGGACAATGCGGTTAAATTCACGAATCAAGGGGAAGTGGTGGTCTCAGTCACAGCTGGCCTCCGAGACAACAACTCCGGCGGGCAGTCAAACCAGGAAGACCAGAAATATGAGGTCCATTTTACGGTCAAAGACACGGGCATTGAAATTCCAGAAAGCTGCTATCATCTGCTGTTCCAGTCTTTTTACCAGGTAGATAGCTCGACGACGCGCCCATACCCAGGCATGGGTTTGGGATTAGCGATCGCCAGACCTCTGGTGGAAATGATGGGCGGGAATATCTGGGTGGATAGCAACGAGGGCGAAGGATCGACATTTTATTTCACGATTGTTGCCCCTGTTGCTGCTAGAACTGTCCGGATAGATCTTGACCAAGTGCAAGCCCAGCTGAGTGGCAAGCATCTGCTGATTGTAGAAAAAAATGCCACCAACAGACATATTCTCAGACAACAAACGCTCAAATGAGGCATGGTTCCCCAAGATGTCGCTACTAGCGAGCTGGCACTGGATTTGATTCGTCAAGATGCTCATTTCGACCTGGCGATTGTGGATATGCAGATGCTAGAAAATGCAGATGGCTCCCTGGTAGAGGAAATTCGCAAGTATCGCGACCCGAGAACTCTACCCGTGGTGATGCTGACGGACATCGGTCATCAGTCGATCGAGCAAATGCCAGGGAATGTTGTTGCTTGCCTGACTAAACCGATCAAACCCTATGGGCTCTGTGCGATTCGTTCTAGCCTAACGTGGTCAAACACGGAACGCTAGCCCGGTTTCATTAGCCGGGAACTCTGACCGCATGGGGGTTAAATTCCCCTCCCCCCAGGTACGGGGGTGACACCGGTCCTCGGTGCTACGAAGCGACATCATCGTGGTGCTAAGCGAGGACTCAAATGTAGGATAACTGGCAGCCTAAGCCGGTGACGCCGCTAGGAAAGATATCCAAGGTTAGAGCAGGCAAACATGTGCAAGCCTCGTTATAAGGAACCAGCGAAATAAGGCTATATGCGCTGGCCTAAAAAGGAAATGGTAGCTAGTATTAGTTTTAGACTCTGGCTAATATAGTACTCAAATAGCTCCCGGGGTATAGTGTGGACCTAAAGGTATCGCGAAATGTTGTTAGGGAACGAAGTAACCTCTCGTGTGCTGTCCATCAGGACAAGTTAGATGTTAAGCGCAAGCCACGGGGGGAGGGATGGCCCAAGAAGCGAATGCCCGGGGTAATTCCTGGGATAACATCTACAGTAATGTAGATGATGCTGGGTAGCCAGCGCTGACGTGGGTCGGTGATACTAGGAAGCTGCTGGAATGAGTAATCCTAAAAAGCCACGGAACTAATCCGAAACGCAAGTGGAGGATAAGGTATGGATAACTGGTAAAACTGACTTGAAAATGGTGATACTAACGGTTATCAGAACAACCACTCGCTAAACCAGGAAAGGGAAGAAAAGACAGGCGGCAAGGGCTAACGGAAGTAATTCCTATTAAGTCTACCTATGAAAAGGGCCTAGTACCCAGTAGCCGGATGCGGTGAAAATCGCAAGTCCGGTTCCGAAAGGGAGGGTCGGGAAGCGATTCCCGGCTCGACCCCATCCACAATACCCTGATGAATATTTTTGCCCACACGGGATTCACCAAAACCACTAACGATCTAACTGCCGAAAGCTGGCAGATGCCGCAGTTAACGGACTTGGCGAAGAGGAACCCCCTACGAATTCTGGTGGCAGAAGATAACGCAGTCGGTCAAAAAGTGATCTTGCGGATCCTCGATCGCTTGGGTTATAGCGCTGATGTAGTCAGCACCGGTGTAGAGGTGTTGTCAGCGTTGTATCAGAAATCCTACGATTTGATCCTGATGGATATCCAAATGCCAGAAATGGATGGTCTGACAGCGACGAAATACATTTGCCAGCAATGGCAGCTTCCTATGCGTCCCCGGATTGTGGCCATGACTGCGGGGGCGATGCCAAATGAACGTCAGAAATGCCTGGATGGGATGGAAGATTACATCAGTAAACCAATCAAGGCGGAAGCTTTGCAGTCGGTGCTGAAACGGTGCTTCAAGGAAGTACAAAGTCCCTCCTCAGACCAGACAGGATCTCGGGATGGGGCTGTGCCGCAGCAGGAAGTTATGATACAGGAGTTATCAATGGATTTGGTTGACATGAAAGCGATCGCCCAGTTAGCCGCACAGATGCAGATAGACATAAATTCAGATATGCTGTATGAGATAATTTACGATTTTATTTGTGATACGCCACCGATGTTTGGGACTATGCGCTCGGCGATCGCCTCGGGGGACTCTCGGACGTTGCAGCGGATAGCCCACAATCTCAAGAGTAATTGTCGCACTTTTAGCATAGGTCGCATGAGCGAGCTATCCTTGTCTTTAGAAAAAACAGCTACTTCCGAATCTCCTGAATACCATAAACAAATTGTAGCTCAATTAGAAGCTGAATTTGTCCGCGTCCAGCAGTTTTGGCAAGACAGTAAGTGGGCAGGGTAAGCGCAAGAATCATGCTTGGGGCATATATTATCAACTATCATGAGAATGATTGCTTTCTGGTAGTGATAAACATGTAGTGATGGCACAACTAACCCGACAAGCATTTGTTGTAATCATGCACAAAATACCAAATCGCGTGATTTTCTTCTTAGAAAATGATAATGTTTTCCGAACCAAGCTACTAATTTTTTGTCTCGTTGTTTAACCTTTCAATATGATTAGTTTTTCCAGTTTCTTTACCTACCGCAATAGTAACGCTTTTTCGGTATTGTTATATGCTTCCCAAAAAGTAAAAAACCGCGTCGATAAACAGGAGGTAAATATTTCCACAATTTTTTTGCTGAGACTGCTATCGCTCAACTCCTACAATTGTTTTTGTATCAAGTGCCAATGTTTGTTTCTTTATTCCCAAGACCACATTTCATCACAAGTCAATTTTCCTTTGGGCTTGTCTGAAACCTTTAGATCACGGCAGATTTTTTATTAACGTTTGTGAAACCTTTACTCGACGCTATTCTTTCAAGTAATAGCTCATCTATATTCTTTTTCTTTTCGGACGATACCGGCTGTCGGGTTTTCAATTTATTGCCTATTTTTACATATTTTTGCTTTTTATTATGAGTACTATCATTTTTTACTGTTCGCTCACAATTACAATAAGGGCAATTGGGTCGCGACGATGATGATGTGTTCATAAGTCTATACTCGCTTTTGACTAATAACATAAGAGCATTTTTCTGATGAGCTATACATGAGAATATTTTATCATTGCTATCAATTTGGCTAAGATAAAGAGCTGTTATATCATTCCTAAGAAAAGTAAGGATTAATAGAGGGATGGAATGTTCTATCACTACATATTTATCACTACCTGCTTTCTTATTGCGAATCGGGCACAGTACCCTGGCAATTTTCGTGGCTCCATACCACATGCACAATTTTTCTTGCGCTTGCCCTGAGTAAGTGGGGTATTAATTAGTGGGAGCATGTCAGTTGTCAGTTGTTAGTTGTTAAGCTGTCGCGCATTTAAATTACATCTTCAAAGTTGGCCATTCTGGCTGAAACGCTTAGGGGTCGAGGGTTGCCACGATTTTGCCCGATAGCCAAATATGCAGTTTAGATGAGCGACAGCTTAGTTGTTAATTTTAAGAGTTTGAAGTTTAAGTCTTGACAGAATTTCTTAAGTAGTTCATAGTGAGTAGTTAAGAAGAATTAGACAGTTTTAAGTGCCAAGCAGCGAAACAATAGCAGACAATGAACAAAAAACAAAAGCATTGATTATGGATTTGGGACCGAAAGGACATCATTTGGGCAAAAAACAGATCGCGCGCAGTCCCACTGCTAGCAAAAATTCCCTGAGATTTTCAGGGGGTTAAAAGCCGATCACATATTTTCTCCATTCGCTGTGGGTGCCACTCTTGATATATTTGGTCACCTCAAAATAGAGACTGCTGTAGGGTTTGCCTGGGGGGTTACGTAGTATCATATTAGCTTCTCCAGGTGTACGGTTTCCTTTTTTGATGTTACAGCGGACACAAGCAGTGACTATGTTCTGCCAACTCTCCCCGCCGCCACGCGATCGGGGCAAGACATGATCCAAAGTCAAATCATCTCCAGAATATCCACAGTATTGACAAGAGTGACCGTCTCTATGCAAGATATTCTTACGAGTGAGGGCAATTTCCTTATAGGGAACCCGAATATAGTGACGCAGTCGAATGACCGTCGGTAGGGGGAACTCTGCATACAGGTATTTACTGGTATGTTCTACCTGTTCTGCTTTGCCCTTGATCAATAAGACAACCGCCCGCCGCCAGCTGGTGATGTTGAGCGGTTCATAGGAGGCATTCAGCACCAGAACCTTGCTCATTAATTTTTAGCCTACGAATTTCCTTCAGGTTAACACAGCCTAGTTTCAGAAGCTGCGATCGGCGATCAGTTGCCAGTAGGGTGGGCACCGCCCACCAGACGCTACCAGTAGTGCATAATACCGTTTTATCAAAACAATGCTTACAATTTTTAACCATTATCCTATTAGTCGGTTTTAACCGACTATATCTATTAGCCGGGGGTTTTAACCCCTGGCGAGCTATAAGCGAAGTGTAGCATTTATTTTAACAAATGCTATAATTCCTGCGCAGATATTACCAAGTCAGTCATCCATGAAGTGCCCGAAGTCAACCTCCCTCACAACATCGAGTCCCAGTCTGGCATCCCTGCGGTGCGATCGCGCCTGGGTTGAAATTGAATTAACTGCCTTAGCACATAATACGCGAAAAATCAAGCATATTTTATCACCAGGGACAGATATAATGGCCGTAGTCAAGGCAGATGCCTACGGTCACGGGGCAGTGACCGTAGCCGAGACTGTGCTAGCAGCCGGTGCTAGCTGGCTGGGAGTAGCAACTATTCCAGAAGGAATAGAACTGCGAGAAGTAGGCATTAAGGCTCCAATTCTGATATTAGGGGCTGTCAACGCTCCTAAAGAAATCCAGGCGATCGCCCATTGGCAACTGCAACCAACCCTGTGCAACCCCAAACAAGCCTTAGTATTTTCAGAGACTTTAGCAGCAGTAGGTAAAAGTATACCCGTACATCTGAAACTGGATACAGGGATGTCCCGACTGGGGACAGCATGGCAGGAAGCAGCAGAGTTTGCCAGACTTGTAGAGCGATTGCCTCATTTAGAAATAGCGAGCGTGTATTCCCATCTGGCCACAGCTGACAGTCCAGATCCGAGGATAATGAACCAGCAGCATCAGCGGTTCCGCCAGGCGATCGGGCTGCTGCGTGCAGCTGGCATCACCCCACCCAAGCTACATATTGCCAACTCAGCTGCTACCTTAAATGACCCCAGCTTGCATTACGATCTGGTAAGAGTCGGTTTAGCACTGTATGGTTTACATCCAGCAGCCCATCTCCAACCAGTGCTCTCACTCAAACCAGTAATGCAAGTGAAAGCGCGAGTAACGCAAATAAAAGAGATTGCTACTGGAACCGGTGTCAGCTACGGTTATCAATATATCGCCCCACGGGATATGAAGCTAGCAGTAGTGGGTATTGGCTATGCAGACGGCGTCCCCCGTAAGCTATCTTCCAAGATGCAGGTTCTTATCCGAGGTAAGCTGGTACCGCAAGTGGGAGCAATTACAATGGATCAGCTGATGCTGGACGTGAGTGCTATTAATGATTTACAGATAGGAGAAGTGGTCACCCTCTTAGGGCAAGATGAATATATAGAAATCTCAGCAGATGACTGGGCTACCATGCTGGGGACTATTTCCTGGGAAATTCTCTGTAGCTTTAGACATCGGCTACCCCGGGTCGCCCGAGTTAGCGTCAGCTAAAATGAGACCAGCAGGATGGCACTGCACTGCTATGACTTATATTAATCCGACATTGATAAACGAAGTCAGAGGTTTAAGACTGACTAGCGAGGAGAAACAGTACATTCTCAGTAAAATGCATCCGGCAGCCCCAGACGGTTACAGATATGCTGATGCCGTGTTTGAAGGGGGGGCATAAAAGGCATTGCCCTGTTAGGGGTAATGCGCTGCTGCGACGATCTAGGTCTGCGCTGGCGGAAGCTAGCAGGCAGTTCTTCCGGTTCCCTCACCGCCGCCCTGCTAGCAGCCAACTTTGCCATCGATCGGCTAGAACAGGAACTGGGTGAGTTGGACTACATGCAGTTCCTCTCTCAGAAAACTAGCCCCCTGATTTTCTGTGGCGATCCACGAGATGACATGAAGTTTCCTTTCTGGATGCTGTTTTTCCTCTTAGTGACCAGAAGTTTGGGACAATATTCCTCAGAACCCTTGCACTCTTGGGTAGCCTCAACCCTGAAGTCCCGTAAGATAAAAACCTTTCGTGACCTGGAAAAGGGCGAGAGACAACTCAAGGTAGTAGCTTCCGATATCAGTCGGCGGGAGATGCTGCTGTTACCCGACGACCTCAACCCCGCAGCGCCCAACTTGGAGAACCAACAGCGGACTGTTCGGGAAAAGATCCTCAGATCTTACTGCCTGGAAAGTTATCTTGACTATCGCTGAAGCAGTGCGACTGTCACTGAGCATACCTCTGTTCTTTGAGCCGGGAAGACTCGGTGACTACATGATTCTGGATGGAGGGCTATTGAGTAATTTCCCCTTATGGATATATGATGTCCAGCCACAGTCCGGTCAACCGGCACGTTTCCCCCGCTGGCCGACCTTTGGTTTCCGCTTACTGGACAATTCAACTGGACGACAATCCCAGATTAAGGGGGTGTTTGACATTTTTTCCGCCTCCTTGAGAACTATGGCCGAAGCGAGAGACAGATATCACCTGCGAGAGATCGATCGGGGCCGGACGATCGAGATAGATGTCACCAATGCTGGGGTGACCACCACCCAGTTCAACGTTAAGCCGGCGGAAAAAGCCACACTCTACCGACTGGGATACGAGTGCACGAAAAAATTTTTTCTCTCCGATTGGAATTGGTCAGAACACTTGATACAGCGTGGTTTCAGCCGTCCGATCGCCCAGGTGGCGTAGCCATGGGAAAAAATTTTTAGTGAAGACCTGCCCAATTTACGATCTCGGAGCTAGAATCTGTTATAGTAGTAATCGATAGACCTGGAGAGGTGGCTGAGTGGTCGAAAGCGGCAGATTGCTAATCTGTTGACGGAACTAGATTCCGTCCGAGGGTTCAAATCCCTCTCTCTCCGTTCAATCCTAGGCAAACTCTGGTCAGGGCGATCACATTTGCCACCGGCAGGCGATCGCCCTGATTTGAGATGCTGTGCTCAAGACATACTTCACAAAATTACAAGGGTGCCCTGTAAAATTGTATGATACCAAATCAGATTAATTATCCATGTTGAGGCGGAGAGCTGATACAAGCATGGGCAGAGGCAACGAACAGCTGCGATACTTGTTAGAGGGCGCGAGTGACTTATTTGGGATTATCGATCTCGATGGAAAACTGCTCTATGCCAATCAGGTATGGCGAGAGGTTCTAGGCTATAGTGAAGCAGAACTGTCGGGGATTTGCTTTTTTGACCTAGTGCTATGACCATTGGTAGTGATAAACATGTAATGATGGCACAACTAACCCGACAAGCATTTGTTGTAATCATGCACAAAATACCAAATCGCGTGATTTTCTTCTTAGAGAATGATAATGTTTTCCGAACCAAGCGACTAATTCTTTGCCTCGTTGTTTAACCTTTCAATATGATTAGTTTTTCCAGTTTCTTTACCTACCGCAATAGTAACGCTTTTTCGGTATTGTTATATGCTTCCCAAAAAGTAAAAAACCTCGTCGATAAACAGGAAGTAAATATTTTCACAATTTTTTTGCAGAGACTGCGATCGCCCAACTCCTACAATTGTTTTTGTATCAAGTGCCAATGTTTGTTTTCTTTATTCCCAAGACCACATTTCATCACAAGTCAATTTTCCTTTGGGCTTGTCTGAAACCTTTAGATCACGGCAGATTTTTTATTAACGTTTGTGAAACCTTTACTCGACGCGCAAT
This sequence comes from uncultured Hormoscilla sp., assembly GCA_963921275.4. Lineage (GTDB taxonomy): Bacteria > Cyanobacteriota > Cyanobacteriia > Cyanobacteriales > Desertifilaceae > Hormoscilla. The sequence continues at coordinate 3,516,730 of OZ001293.3, forward strand.
ACCTGCCTATTCTTTCAAGTAATAGCTCATCTATATTCTTTTTCTTTTCGGACGATACCGGCTGTCGGGTTTTTAATTTATTGCCGATTTTTTACATATTTTTGCTTTTTATTATGAGTACTACCATTTTTTACTGTTCGCTCACAATTACAATAAGGGCAATTGGGTCGCGACGATGATGATGTGTTCATAAGTCTATACTCGCTTTTGACTAATAACATAAGAGCATTTTTCTGATGAGCTATACATGAGAATATTTTATCATTGCTATCAATTTGGCTAAGATAAAGAGCTGTTATATCATTCCTAAGAAAAGTAAGGATTAATACAGGGATGGAATGTTCTATCACTACATATTTTACCAATACCTGACCATTTTTATTTGACGGATAGACATAAAATAGATAATATAGAGATTTGCCCCTCAAATGACTTGCCAGTCCCATGCCAAAAAAGAAGTACATCGTCACGCTCACTCCGTCGGAGCGTGACGCATTGTCCCAACTGACTCGTTCAGGTAAAGCAGCTGCCTATAAAGTTAATCATGCTCGGATCGCGGTTGTTAGCAGATATCAACCAAGACAACGGCGGTTGGACTGATTGCCAGATTAGCGAAGCCCTAGATATCAGTCAGGCCACCATTGAGCGGGTACGGCTTCGTGGAAGAAGGTGTGGAAGCCGCATTAAATCGCCAACCTCGTAGTCAGAACAAAAAGCGTCGCTTGGATGGAGAAAAAGAAGCTCACCTCCGGAGCTTTGGCCTGTTCATCTCCCCAGAGGGTCATGCAGGCTGGACTATAAGATTGTTAGCCGATAAACTGGTGGAATTAGAGTTAGTTGAATCTATTTCCCCTGAGACAGTGCGACAGACATTAAAAAAAAACGCTCTTAAGCCTTGGCTCAATAAGTCATGGGTGATTCCACCAGAAGTAAATGCGGAGTTTGTTTGTCAGATGGAGATGTGCTTGATGTCTACACTCGTCCCTACGACCCTGACTATCCTGTAATTTGCGGGAGATGAAACAACTAAGCAATTAGTTTTTGAAATCAAACAGCCTCTGCCACCAGACAAGAGCCAATATAACCGAAAAACTCCTGGTCAGATAGAGCGATATGACTAGGAGTACAAACGTGAAGGTGTTTGCAATTTGTTCATGGTTTTTGAGCCTTTTGCGGGTCAAGGTCATGTTACGGTTACAGACCAACGTACAGCTATTGCGGCCCGCCCATATTATGCAGAATGTAGTAGATGTTTTCTATCCTGATGCTGTCAAAATTATTGTTATTCAAGATAACCTTAACACTCATACGCCCGCTTCTCTTTACAAGGCTTTTAAGCCAGCTGAAGCTAAACGCATTCTGGAAAAGTTAGAGTTTCACTATACCCCCAAGCATGGCAGTTGGCTGAATATGGCTGAAATTGAGTGAGCGTGTTTTAGCGAGGCAATGCTTAGATTGTCGAATTCCAGCCTCTGAAAACTTTACTTCAAGAGGTGGCCGCTTTTCAACAGCGCCGCAATCAGGATTCTGGTCCTGTTAACTGGCGTTTCACCACTGAAGATGCTCGGATCTTACTGTTACGGCTCTATCCATCAATATAAAGTGGTCAAAGCACTAGTGCATTGGGAAAGTCGCCCAGGTTTCCTCGAAGCATTCCAGTCTGTGCAAGCTAGCGATGGGGGTCATCACCTGGAACTGACCCTGATGGCCTCCGATGGGAAGCAGATTGTGCGATTCGTTCTAGTCTAACGTGGTCAAACACGGAACGCTAGCCTAAGAAATTAGGAACTCTGGTAATCATGGGGGTTGAATTCCCCTTCCCCAGGTACGGGGGTAACACCGGTCCTCAGTGCTGCGGAGTTACATCGCCGTGGTGTGGAGCGAGGACTTAAATGTAGGATAATTGGCAGCCTAAGCCGGTGATGCCACTAGGAAAGATGCTAATGGTTAGAACAGGCGAACCTATGTAAGCCTCGTTATCTCAAACCAGCGGAATAAGGCTTATACGCTGGCCCAAAAGGGAAATGGTAGTTAGTACTAGTTGTATTTTGTGGCTAATAACGTACTCGAAGAACTCCCGGGGTAAAGTAGGGGCCTAAAAGCATCGTGAAATGATACCAGGGAACGAAGTAACCTCTCGTGAGCTGTCCCCATTTGGACAAGTAAGATGTAAAGCGTAAGCCACGAAGAGGAGGGATGTCCTAAGAAGCCAACGCCCGGGGTAATACCTGTGGATATGCAGACGTAGGACGGATATGGTAAGAAGTCTTTGGGAAAAGTAGCCTTAATGTCGCAAAACTAGGGAGAAATTCCAAATAGTAGGAATGTTGGATTAAAATCTTAGCCAGGTAAAGTTCAGAGCCCCTACGAAGAGCGGAAAGCAGAATGGGGAAGATGTTAGTAAAGAGCAGTAAGTATGGTTTGCTGAACTATCCTCCGCGAACCTTCCGCAGCTCAGTACTTAAACGGTCCAATAGGATTGACCATAAGGGGTAAGGGACAACGGGGGTAACCCCCAGTAATCCTACTGATGACAACAGCTTACCAACCAGTAGCCGTGTGCGATGAAAGTCGCATGCACGGTTTCGCTCTTGGAGGGTTGGGGAGTGATTCCCAGCTCAACCCCGACCTTAGTAGAAGGAAGGTTAAGTTATCAAGTCCAAGCTGGTTGTGAACCAGAAATCTGGAGTCTCTGGCGCAACAATAGCGATCGCGATCGGACAAAAGACGGAGTTGCCAATGAGTCGGATGGTAACCGGTCACATCTTTACGAAAGCGTATATCGCTCACAGCCTTTCCAGCAGATGATGTGGTCCCAGAGATTTTTGCATAATATCCTCAATGCCATTGCTGACCCAATTTTTGTCAAAGACTCTCAACATCGGTTTGTGATTGTCAACAATGCCTTGTGTCGGTTTTTGGGGTACAGCAGGGAGGAACTAATTGGCCGGAGGATTATGAATTATTCCCCAAAGAGGAAGCGGATGTATTCTGGTCCAAAGATGAACTGGTTTTTACCACAGGCAGGGAAAACGAAAATGAGGAATCATTGACTGACGCTGAAAGTCAGATTCATGTAATTTCTACGAAAAAATCTCTGTTTGATGATGGGGCGGGGAATAAAATGTTGGTGGCGGTAATCAGAGACCTAACCTTACGCCACCAGGCAGAAGAGGCGTTACGGAAAAGTGAGGCCCGCTATCGGTTGCTGGCAGAAAACTCAACGGACATGATTTCCAGACACTCGCCAGATATGAAATTTTTGTATGTTTCGCCCGCCTGCCAAACAATACTTGGATACTCTCCATCCGCACTGATGAGACGCTTCGCTTATGAGTTTTTTCACCCTGAAGATCGGGCGGGACTGGAAAAACATTATGCCAGGATCCTTGAGGCAGCCAAAAGCTCTAGTTTAACCTATCGGATGCGCTGCCTTGATGGCAGTTATATCTGGTTGGAAACCACCAGCAAGATTGTCGAACCCAGAAACAGGTGCAGTCCTCGAAATTGTCGCAGTTTCTTGGGAAGTTACAGAACGCAAGCAGGTAGAAGCAGCCTTGCGGGAAAGCGAGGAAAGATTCCGTCTGGTGTTTTCAGATGCAGCGATCGGGATAGCACTCTACGATCTGGATGGCAGGTTTATCGAAGTGAATCCAGCTTTCTCGGAGATCTTGGGATATACAGAGGAGCAACTGAAGCAACTAACCTTTAGGGATATCACCACTCCAGAAGATATGAAAAAAGAAATCCCATTAATCGAACAAGGGCGAGCGGGTGAAATCAGTAGCTATCATATCGAAAAGCGTTACATCAAGAGTAATGGTGAAATTGTCTGGGTGAATCTGACGGTAAGTATGCTGCGAGACGGAGAGGGTAAGTTACTATACAGATTGGGAATGATCGAAGATATCGGCGATCGCAAGCGGGCAGAAGCAGAAATACTAAAAGCCTTAGGGAGAGAAAAAGAACTGAGCGAAATGAAGTCTCGTTTTGTTTCCATAGTATCCCATGAATTCCGCACACCCCTAACCACCATTCAGTCGGCTGCTAATATCCTAGAGGAATTCCCCTGCACGGAAACAGAAAAAGAGGAATTGTTTGGTCAAATAAAAGAGGCCATTACCCAGATGGTTCGACTGTTAGAAGATGTGTTATTTATTGGTCGCGCCGAAGCGAGAAAAATTGACTGGAGATTTGGCGATCCAGGCGGTGGTAGAACGTCTGAGTCAATGTGTGGGCCCCCAAGACACTTTGGCCCGATTGAGTGGGGATGAATTTAGTATCCTGCTGACACAAATGGTGCTCAAAGAAAATGTAGAGGCCTTGGTAGAGGTGATTCTGGAGACCTTAGCGAAACCCTACGAACTGAGCTCGCCCAAGGTTTCTATCCAGACGAGCATCGGTATTTCCCTCTATCCTGACCATAGCAGCAACCCAGATCAATTGTTGATTCATGCGGACACGACCAGACGTTGGTGCCAGCAGCAAGGGGGCGGCAGCTATGAGTTCTATAGTCCTCAGATGGATGCCCAGAAGGAAGAACGGCGGTTACTGGAAATCGATCTGGGGACGGCACTGGAAAAATCAGAATTTGAACTTTACTACCAGCCCCAGGTAGATATAATGACTGGACAGATAGTTGGCATGGAAGCCCTTCTACGTTGGTGCCATCCCCAACGGGGGATAGTCTCTCCGGAACGCTTTATACCGGTTGCAGAAGAGACGGGATTAATTATCAGCATTGGAGAGTGGGTGCTGCAGAGGGCTTGTGCTCAAGCTCAAACTTGGCAGAAATCCAGTGGTAGGCCGCTGCAAGTTTCGGTTAATCTGTCGGCCCGTCAGTTCCAGCAGGAAAATCTGGTGGAAACCGTGGCTTTGGTATTGTCAGAAACTGGTCTAGACCCGCAACTCCTGGCGCTGGAATTGACTGAAACCAGCGTGATGTCCGATGTCAATGCTAGTATCAGCATCCTGCAAGAATTGAAAGGAATAGGAATTAAAATCTCGATCGATGATTTTGGTACGGGGTATTCCTCCCTGAACTACCTGAAATCTTTACCTATCGATACCCTAAAAATTGACCGGTCTTTTATCTCCCAAGTTACTTCAAATGACCAGGATGCGGCGATCGCCAAAGCTATCATTGGGATGGCTCATAGTTGGCAGCTCAAAGTAATTGCCGAAGGGGTAGAAACAGCAGCACAACTTGCTTTTCTCTGTCAAGAAGGTTGTCACAGAATTCAGGGTTATTTCTACAGTACGCCCCTGCTAGCAGCTGAATTTACGCAATTGTTAGCGGCAAACAAGCCCTTACATCTAATGTTTCAAGATGAAGAATGAAGTGCTCGATCAATATGACTGGTAAACTACCATATTTTTCTCTCCTATATCAGACTTTTGTTCTATTTGTAAGTCCATAATAGTAGAGTTTTTTTACACTTCATCCTCCATCTTGATTATGGGTAATTCAACTGTATGTACCTAAATAACATGAAAATCAAGGGATTCAACAGGATATCAGCGGTTAATTAATGCAGGGAAGTTGTAAGCAATGCCTAAGATAATTCCTACATCGGTTGTCTCTTCCTTAAGGAAAGCAACATTAATTCTGGCGGTTGCAGTCAAGTCCTTCGAGACAGGATAATCAACACCACCAGAGATCAGGGGACCACTATAGCCCTCATCAATTTCAAAGGCGACACCACCGCCAACGAAGGGGGCTAACACTACTGATTCAAATGGTTCCCGATCGATGGGAAAGTCATAAGCGACAGAAAGCATTAAAACTATGCCATCGCCAAATGAACTAGCGGTGCGCAAAGACAGATTGTCGGTAAATCCAAGTTTGCCGACTGTAGCAAAGCCACTTTCCCCTAAAGCCGTGTCGCCACCTAAACCTATATCGGCACCAATTCCCAGGTAGGTGTCAGCAAGGGTGCGATCGGTTTGAGGGTCTCGACGCCTTCCCAGGTAGGTGTCAGCAAGGGTGCAATCGGTTTGAGGGTCTCGACGCCGTTGAGCGATGACCGCATTATTTTCCGATGTATTTTCAGATCGGGTTTGCTGACTGTCGCTAGTTGGGGGTTGAGCTATTAGCGCCTCAGCAGTGGTTAAAGCGCTACCTGGGAAGGAAACAGTTGTACTCAATGGTGGTAATGACTCGGAAGTCTGAGCTTGAGCGGATAAGCTATTAGCAGCAGTGGCGATCGCCATGCAACTGAGTAGGGAAGCTGTACGCCATAGGTTAATAGTACTCACAATTCACTCCTCGATGATTGATTCAGGGTGCCCATCGCTTCTACCACTTGCCCAGAGATAAAAGGCAGGATGGCGGATGATTGACTTTGAGCTTTCCCCTCTGTAAACACTACCAATAAATAGGGTTGCTTGTCTTTAATTTCTATGTAGGCGCAGTCATGGCGGACTTGGCTGTTACTGGCTTTTGGCACCAGTCTGCTGGGGCATGACCAAAGCCGGGCATCGGTGGGGAGTCCGCCGCCGAGGAAGCTGGTGTATGAATGGTTGGGGTCTGTTTCTAAATCATCTGGGTTGAGGGTCCGGTGAATTAGATTCATCATGGCCTGGGTTGCCTGGGAGGATACGGCGACACCGCCTACTATACTATGGAGCAGGCGGGCGGTGGCATTGGTGGTGAGCATATTGCGATTTTCTTGTCTCGAGCCCAAAAAGGCCCGATCGCGTCCGTAGGCACCGTCACTCCAGGTTTTTTGATTGACGTTGATGCTCTCAAATTCTGGCCAACCGAGGGATTGGAAGTAACGGTTGACGATATTGCGCTGGAACTTCCAGGTCTCAAAGGGTCCAGGGGGCAGTTCTGGACCGCTAGTAGTGCCAGTGAGGACATCTACCACAAGACTGGTGGCGTCGTTGCTGTCTCGAACAATCATGTCACGAATGGCTCGTTCCAAGTCAGCTCCAGTTTCGATCATGTTTTTGTCTCGCCACTCATAGATAGCTACCAGATAAAATAGCTTGACCACATGGGCGGGGTAAATGCGTTCCACGCCACGATAGCTGAAACCTCGGACTTGGTGTCTCCAGAATTCGGCAGTAGAGAGGGCACCGCCAGTGTTGACGGGGAAAGGTGGATCGTAGAGGATCCAGGTAAGGGCAATTTGGTTGCGGGCTAGTCCTGAGAATTGTGCCCAGGTCTTCTCCAGGATGCGATCGCCCAATTTTTCTAGTTGTTCGTCTTTGCGGAAGAAAATCATGGTTGAATTACTGCAAGCAAGCCGAGGCTCTGCTCAATCTACCACTGTTGAGTACAGTTGCCGCGTCAATCTGGATCTGTATGATGGGTCTGAATGTGCTAGTTTAGCAACCCAGGCTGCTGCGGGGCGTCAGTTGCGAGTGCTTTCGGTGCCACCAGGCCAGGAGGCTGTAGAAGTCTGCTTGTGCGAGGATGATTATCGCTGCTGGCTGTCAGGGCTAGATTTGCCGAAGCTGTCCTTAGCAGAAATGCCTTATCGGGCGATCGCCCTTTCGGACGCTGAGATTAAAGAACGCTTGCCAGGGGCGATCGCCTTTGCGCAAGAGGCCATGCAGCAGGTTAATTATTACCTTTGGGGCGGTACAGTTGGACCTAACTACGACTGTTCTGGTTTGATGCAGGCTGCTTTTTGCTCAGTAGGTATTTGGTTGCCTAGAGATTCTTATCAGCAGGAGGCGTTTGTGCAGGAAATCCCAATAGTAAAATTACAACCAGGAGACCTAATTTTCTTTGGTTCGGCAGAGAAGGTTAACCACGTGGGACTATATTTAGGTGGTGCGATTCGTTCAGGCGTAAACTGGCGACGGTGAAGTCTGGTCTGGTTTCATTTGCCGGATAACTCTGGTTATCATGGGGGTTAAATTCCCTCTCCCCAGGTGTGGGGGTAACACCGGTCCTTAGTGCTGCGGGGTCACATCGCCGTGGTGCGGAGCTAGGACTTAAATGTAGGATAGCTGGCAGCCTAACCCAGTGACGCCGCTAGGAAAGATGCTCATGGTTAGAACAAGCGAACCTGTTAAAGCCTCGTTACATAGAACCAGCGGAATAAGGCTTATACGCTGGCCCAAAAGGGAAAATGGTAGTTAGTGTTGGTAGTCATCTATTGCCAGCATCGCACCCAAAGAACTCCCGGGGTATAGCAGGGGCCTACAAGCATCGAGAAATGATACCAGGGAACGAAGTAACCTCACGTGAGCTGTCCCCATTTGGACCAGTTAGATGTAAAGCGCAAGCCGCGAAGAGGAAGGATGTTCTAAGAAGCCAACGCCTGGGGTAATGCCTGGGATATGCAGACGTAGGACGGATATGGTAAGAAGCCTTTGGTGAAAGTAGCCCTAACACGTCGCAAAACTTAGGAGAAATCCAAAAGTATGAATATGGACTAGAGTCTCAGCCGGGTAAAGTTCAGAGCCCCGATAAATTGCCAGAATGGGGAAATGTTAGAGAAGAGCGGCTAGAATGGTTTGCTGAACTACCCTCCGCGATCGCGCAGCGTGCGCGCAGCGCATACCTTCCGGAGCTGAAATCATTAACGGTCCAATAGGATTGACCATAAGGGGTAAAATTACAGAGGGTAAGGGGAATACGGGGTAACCCAATAATCCTACTGATGACAACAGCTTACCAACCAGTAGCCGGATGCGGTGAAAGTCGCAAGTCCGGTTCCGAAAGGGAGGGTTGGGGAGTGATTCCCAGCTCGACCCCGACCAGGGCAAGTACATTCATAGTTCCGGCAAGGATATGGGCAGAAATGGCATCGGCATTGACCTCTTATCGGAGCAAGGAGATGCTATTAGTCAAGCTTATTATCGCCTGTTACGGGGTGCTGGGCGGGTGCTTACCAGTTATCTACCAGGGGATGGTAATTGGTGAGAGTCATCTCGTTCTCATTCTGTGTTATGATATTTCTCGTTACCAGGCGAGCGCCTGGTAACGCATATCCAGAGGCTCAGCCTCATTGTTAAGTATAACTAAGATGCCATGTCAAAGCAAGCCAGGAAAAGGAAAAAATTAACGAGCTGTTACGCCGGATTTTATCGAAAAAAATAAATCCCGACTATCGGCGAAGGGATGAAATAATATTTGGGGAAGCGTAAAAGCGATCAGCGTGGGTATTTCCTCGAAAATTTCAGGATTTGATCATAGAAAAATTAGAACATCTGTTGGCAGAGTATTTTGCCGCTCCAGAGGATTTTTTCAGAGATTCTCCGACAATCTAGGAATTCTATGACTTTGCCGCGATTTGTGCCAAAAAGTGATTCAATACCCAATTTATGGGGTTTGTTACCTATCTGACTTATAATTAGCGGGTATATATAGCATTTCTCAAAAACATGAGGTACGAGAGTCAAGAATATATGGAGGAGAAAGCCATGAAACCCTATTCAGTATATCTACAAAAATCGGTCTATAAAAATGATAATATATCACAAAGAAAACTGGCGAGCATATTTAGGGTAGCTCGCCAGTTTTGTTACCAAAATCATCCAGCAGGATCGGCGGCAATTTGTTACCTAAGAAAAGTCCTGATCGTCCACGAAAACTTAAGGATGAAGAACTGGCAATTATTCATAATTTAGTAAAGAAAAATAATGACTGGACCTTAGAAGAATATCAATCTAGTCTTGAAAAAGAGACCGGTGGTCAGCCGTTCGACAATAGATAGGATGATAAAGAAGTTGGGATTTACCGTCAAAAAAAAGCGTTACATCCAACAGAGAAAAGAAGTGATAGAGTCCAAAAATTAAGGGTAGACTACTGGAAAGAAATAGAAGGAATAGACCCTTTTGACTTAATCTTCTTGGACGAATCCGGTGTTAACCTGGGGTTAACACGCATTTATGGTCGCATGTGGTCAAAGAGCCCATGGAAGTAAGCCAAGTAAGCGAAGAAAAACGTTTCGATAGTCGGAGCATCTTAAGGGAGTAGTGAATTCATTCAAGATTTTAGGTTCTTATGATAGCTTAACTTTTGAAGCTTTTATAGTTAGACATTTAGTTCCTCGTTTATGGAAAGGAGCCTGCTCATGGACTGCTTACCCAACTTAGGAAACTTTTGTGGAGTTCTTCGGGTTCGAGCAATGCAAATACCCGACCGAAGGTATCGTGGGATGGTATACCATGGTTTATACGATCTCAACTACAAGGAGGGCTTGATACAGATTGGGACATCTCATGACACTTGTGAAGTGACTCAATTAGCTATTGGTGGCTCACTTACGGCTCTATACTGTATCCATTGGCAAGCTCAATTTTATTGTTATGTGATGGCGGTGGTAGTAACAGCTCCCGCTCTTACCTGTTTAAGGAAAATCTGCAAAAGCTTAGCAACAAGCTAGGCATTGAAATTCGGATGGCTCATTATTCCCCCTATACCTCTGAGTATAATCCCATTGAACATCGGTTGTTTCCCCATGTCGAACATGTGAGGGGGTAATATTCGACAAGGTGGAAACCGTCAAAAATTTGATAGCCACAAGGACAACAAAGACAGGATTAAAGGTATTTACAACCGTAATTGATAAGGTTTATCAAACAGGAGTGAAAGTTGGCTCAAGTTTTAAGGAAAATATGCGTCTTTGACAATATTCTCCCACAATGGAACTATACAGCCAAGCCACAACCGATGTAGGGCGCTAGAGAGCGTTGAGGGAGCACTAAAAATCAGGCATCACGGAAAAAAGGCTCTGCTAGATCCCCTGATGGTCCAGATCGCCCCCCGCCAAATCGGAAGGATCTGACAGTATTAAAATGCAACAGGATCAACCTTACCGCGATCGCCCCTGGAGCCCCCTCCGTTCCCCGTTCCCTACCGTTCGTAGTAAGCACTTTAGTGCTTCCCAGGCGCGATTGGCGCCTAGAGCGTCGGTCCATTAATAATACTTGACAAATTAAAACATCTGTGAATCAACGAAAAATCAACATATTCTCGCCTCTCCCCCATGTCCTCCCTCTCCCCCTCATGATTTTACCCAAAATTTGTTGTACTGGACCGATGCTCTAGCATTCTCCAGCCAAGCAATGATAGGAGAGATTGCTGCAATCAAAGGGCGATCGCCCCTAACCCGCGCAGGCCAGCGTAAGCAGCCGCGAGATCGCCCTGGCAAAAGGCAATCGTCATTTATCTCCGAAAAGATAACGGGAGCATCTCACTTTTGGCTCTGTATTTGCGAATGGTACGGTGCTAATTGCGAATGACTCAGGGAAAATGGAGCAATTCTCAATTTTATCTTCTCAATTTTCAATTTTCAATTGCTCAAGAAGCAAAACTGAGATGCACCCAAGATAAAAGATAACACTATCACAGGCAATTATACTATCTTTAATTTCCTCTAATCCCGCCATGTAAGCTACTGCATCTTCTCCCTGCCCAAGTTGGCGTTTATTGGCATTATTTTGGATTTTGAATTCCTTAATAGGTGGGCTAATAGGTGGGCAATGCCCACCCTACTTCTGCTCAACGCTTTGGTTTCTTCACCTCAGTCTGTTTAATCTGCTCTTTGGGTTTAAACCCGTAACCGAGATTTAATTTTCTGATTGAGGCATTTGCCGATTTTCTCACATCACCCACCGCATCATTTAAGGCACGTTGCAGAAATGGTAGCACCTTGTCAGACTTAATCACCCCCAAAGCTTCCACAGCAGCTTGACGCACTTCTGGTTTGGCATCTTGACTTAACTTGCCCAAAGTCGGGATTAGTCGCTCAATTTCTGCTTTCATGCTATTAGATGCCGCAATCTTACCTAATCCTGACGCCACTAATCTCCGCACATCCCCATTCTGGTGATTAGTATATCTGGTTAACTGCCCAATAGATTTAGTTTGACTTGACTCTCCCCAGGCTGTCACATTCTGATATAATTCTGGCAACGATGTCTCCTGGGTAGTACGAATAGTGCTCCCAGGAGACATCGAAGTCACCTCCTCTACAGGCGATCGCCTCTTTTTTTTTTCTTGCTCAATTTGTGCCAGTTCAGCTAACTGGACTTGTTTCCACATAATCTCATATTGCTGTCCCAGAAATTTGGTAATTTCTTGGCTCCGTTCTTCGGACGCCCTTTCTAATTGAGCAATTTTCTGCCGATTTTCTTCTAACTCCCTCTCATATTGACTTTGCAAAGACTCGCTTTGAGCAATTATCTGGCGACTTTCTTGCAACTGACTCTCATATTCCGATCGCACAGATTCAATTCTTTGTTGCATTCGAGACTCATGACTTCTCTCTGCTTTGGAAATTGCTTGACTAGCTTGCTTTTTGTGCTCAAGCTTTTGCTTAGCCAGTCTTTTTTCCATTAACCAGTAGGATATTGCTATTCCGGCAGCCAAACTGACAACCGCTGTCACAATTAAAATCCCTTCCATAAGCAGCCCCTCCATATTTACTTCAGATTACACCACCACCACCCACCACCTACACTCAGATCATTTAACCAAAGGACTATGCACCTTGACAAATTACCACAAACTTCCCTTAAAACAAAAAGTGTGAATTAAAAACAATATTATTAAATATAATGCTGATCGCGCAGGACTAGCGCTCCTGCGAGTCTCTAATGTGGTCAGTGGTCAGTGGTCAGCGGTCAGTTGTCAACTAACAACCCACAACTAACAACCCAGTCAAGTGACATCGGCAGGACATCTCGAACTGATTTCAAGCACTGGTAACTGATTACCGATCGCCGATCGCTGACACTAGCACCTCTGCTTAACAAAACTTAACCTATCGGCGTCGGGTGTCTGTCAGGGACGATAACCCGATGGGCAGATCCCCAAAAATAAAGATTTATAAAGGTATGGTCTAATTTTGTAACTAAGGAACCTATCTTTGCTTAAAATATGAGTTTAAGTTCACAGAGCGTATTTTCACCACAAAGAGGAGAAGCAAGCAATTATGGCCGATACCGAGATTATTAAACCCTATAACGACGACCCCTTCGTGGGTCATCTGTCCACTCCGATCAGTGATTCTGATTTTACCAAGGCTTTCATCAGTAATCTGCCAGCCTACCGGACAGGGCTATCTCCCCTTCTGCGGGGGCTAGAGGTTGGGATGGCTCACGGCTATTTTCTCTATGGTCCTTTTGCTGTACTTGGTCCCCTGCGGGACTCAGACCTGTCTACCGCGGCTGGCTTGCTAGCAACAGTTGGCATGGTTATGATTCTGACGATCGCTTTGTCTATTCACAGTGCGGCGGATGCTCCCAAACCTCCAGTGACAGCTGGTGTCCCAAATCCACCCGCAGAACTGTGGACCAAACTTGGCTGGAGCGAGTTTGCTGGTGGTTTCTTCCTTGGCGGTTGTGGCGGAGCCTTTTTTGCCTATATTCTTTGCCTGACACCTCATTTAGCGCTACTACAAAAGATTGTTAGTAGCGTATGGTCGTCTTAACTAAGATATAGATATTTATTGGATGTTTGCCGGTAAGGACAGGATTCTCTCTTGTCCCTTACCATCGGCTTCGATGTACTCCGGGCGCACTACTCGTACTGCCCGTCGCACATCGATCGCGAATATTTTCGGATCGCATCGATAGACTTTTGGCTCTCAAACGTCATATCCTTGTGAAAACTTTGTAACTTTACAGGAGGAGAATTTGGTATGGCTACTACAGCTTCATACTTGCCCTGGATTTTTGTTCCCTTAGTTGGTATGGTCCTGCCTACTGTGGCAATGGGGCTTTTCTTTATTTATGTTGAGAGCGAAGAATAATCTCTCAGAGCTCTTAGCGATCAACTCAGTCTGCTGAGAATCACTCTGTGTCCCCCGGGAGCGCTAAGAGCACTTTCCCAGGCAGAGCCGTGGGAACGAGGGGGGGACACAGCACGGAAAATCCTCTGCTTTCGGGTGGGGGATTTTCTGTATCATTCATCAAAATCCCCCACCTGACGGCGGGGGATTTTGTTTAGTTACCTACAACAGTAGAAAGCCGATTAACCGAACTTCCCAGACGTCGAGGCAATTAGGAATGCCGCGTAGGTGATCACGTTGCCCGCTGTGAAGTGAACCAGACCGACCAAGCGAGCTTGGACGATGGACAGAGCAACTGGCTTGTCCTTCCAGCGAACCAGGTTCGCCAGAGGAGTGCGCTCATGTGCCCAGACCAGAGTTTCGATCAATTCTTGCCAGTAACCGCGCCAGCTGATCAGGAACATGAAACTAGTAGCCCACACCAAGTGTCCCAACAGGAACATCCAGGCCCAGACAGACAGATTGTTCGTTCCATAGGGGTTGTACCCGTTAATCAGCTGAGAGGAATTCAGCCAGAGGTAATCGCGGAACCAGCCCATCAGGTAAGTAGAAGACTCATTGAACTGAGCCACATTACCTTGCCAGACAGCTAGATGCTTCCAGTGCCAGTAGAATGTTAACCAAGCTACCGTGTTTAGCATCCAGAACATAGCCAGGTAGAACGCATCCCAAGCAGAAATGTCGCAGGTGCCGCCCCGGCCAGGACCGTCACAAGGGAAGCTGTAACCGAAGTCCTTCTTATCGGGCATCAGCTTGGAGCCACGAGCATCCAGCGCACCCTTGACCAAAATCAGGACAGTTGTGTGCAGACCCAAGGCGATCGCGTGGTGAACCAGAAAATCGCCAGGGCCAATGGTTAAGAACAGAGAGTTAGCACCGCTGTTGATGGCGTCGAGCCAGCCTGGTAGCCATATGCCATTGGCCGCTGAAGTCGCTATCCCGTCAGGATTAGACAACAGCACATCAAAGCCATACAGAGCTTTACCGGAAGCCGCTTGAATCCACTGAGCAAACACCGGCTCAATCAGGATTTGCTTCTCTGGAGTACCGAAAGCTACGACCACATCGTTGTGAACGTACAGACCGAGAGTGTGGAAGCCCAGGAACAAGGACACCCAGCTCAAGTGAGAGATCAACGCCTCCTTGTGCTCTAGCATCCGGGCCAACACATTATTCTTGTTAGCTTCCGGATCGTAATCCCGCACAAAGAAGATCGCACCGTGAGCAAAGGCCCCCACCATAATGAAGCACGCAATGTACTGGTGGTGGGTGTACAGCGCTGCCATCGTGGTTTCGTCCTGAGCCAGGAAGGCGTAGGGCGGCAGCGCATACATATGCTGGGCTACCAAGGAGGTCACCACACCCAGGCAAGCTAGTGCTAGACCCAGCTGGAAGTGCAGGGAATTGTTGATCGTGTCGTACAGCCCCTTGTGACCTTCACCCAACATACCGCCAAAGGGCGTGCCCTTGGGGGGATTGTGGGCGCTCAGGATCTCCTTGATGCTGTGACCAATACCCCAGTTGGTGCGGTACATGTGACCCGCCACGATGAAGATCACTGCGATCGCCAGGTGGTGATGGGCCATATCCGTCAGCCACAGGGACTCGGTCTGGGGATGGAAACCACCCATGAAGGTCAGAATCGCCGTACCTGCCCCTTCTGCTGTCCCGAACACATGCTGAGCCGTATCTGGGTTCTGGGCATATACTCCCCAGTTCCCCGTAAAGAACGGAGCCAATCCTGCTGGGTGCGGCATAGTAGTCAGGAAGTTATCCCAACCCACATGCTGTCCCCGAGATTCGGGAATCGCCACATGCACCAGGTGACCAGTCCAAGCCAGAGAACTGACCCCGAACAGACCCGCCAGGTGATGATTAAGACGAGACTCAGCATTCTTGAACCAAGACAAGCTGGGACGGAACTTCGGCTGCAAGTGCAGCCAGCCTGCGAACAGCATCACCGACGCCAGCACCAAGAGGAAGATTGCCCCTTGATATAAATCGCCGTTCGTCCGCATACCGATGGTGTACCACCAGTGGTATACACCTGAGTAACAAATATTTACCGGATTAGAAGCACCAGCTTGATTGAACGCATCTACTGCTGGTTGTCCAAATTGAGGGTCCCAAATCGCGTGGGCGATCGGACGTATATTTAGCGGATCTTGAATCCACTGTTCAAAGTTACCTTGCCAGGCTACATGGAACAGGTTGCCCGAGGTCCAGAGGAATATGATCGCCAGGTGACCGAAGTGGGAGGCAAAAATCTTTTGGTAAAGATTTTCCTCCGTCATGCCATCGTGGGTTTCAAAATCGTGAGCCGTCGCTATCCCGTACCAAATCCGACGAGTTGTCGGGTCCTGAGCGAGGTCTTGGCTAAACTTAGGAAATTTTGTTGCCATGTTTAAGTCCTTCTCGCTCTCATCCTACAGAAATGATTCGAGCCAGGAAGAATGCCCATGTTGTGACAATTCCTCCCAGGAGGTAGTGAGCTACCCCCACAGCCCGACCCTGAGTGATACTCAATGCTCGGGGCTGAATCGCTGGAGCTACCTTTAGTTTATTATGAGCCCAAACAATCGACTCAATCAATTCTTGCCAGTAGCCACGGCCACTGAACAGGAACATCAGGCTAAAGGCAAAAACAAAGTGACCCGCTAGGAACATGATGCCGTAAGCCGACAACGCTGAACCGTAAGAATTGATCACCTGGGACGCCTGAGCCCACAGGAAGTCGCGCAACCAGCCGTTGATCGTGATGGCACTTTCAGCAAAGTTGCCATCGGTAATGTGATACACCGTACCATCTGGATCCAACGTACCCCACACATCTGACTGCATTTTCCAGCTGAAGTGGAAAATCACCACTGAGATACAGTTGTACATCCAGAACAGACCTAGAAACACGTGGTCCCAAGCCGACACTTGGCAGGTGCCGCCACGTCCCGGACCATCACAGGGGAACCGGAAGCCCAGGTTTGCCTTATCGGGAACCAAGCGAGAACTGCGGGCGTATAGCACACCCTTGAGCAGAATCAACACTGTCACATGAATCGTGAAGGCATGGATATGGTGAACCATGAAGTCTGCCGTACCCAGAGCTATTGGCATCATTGCCACCTTGCCCCCTACAGCCACCACATCACCGCCAAAAGCTGGGCTTACGCTTGCTAGAGCATGGGGGGCTGTGGTGCCCGGAGCCAAATTGTGCAGATTTTGTACCCATTGGGCAAATATCGGCTGTAGCTGAATTGCCGTATCCGAGAACATATCTTGGGTACGACCCAGCGCCCGCATCGTGTCATTGTGGACATATAGACCAAAGCTATGGAAGCCCAACCATATGCAGACCCAGTTCAGGTGCGAGATGATCGCATCCCTGTGCCTGATCGCCCGATCTAGTAGGTTGTTCACATTTTTAGCTGGATCGTAATCGCGCACCATGAATATGGCAGCATGTGCCCCAGCACCCACAATCAGGAATCCCCCAATCCACATGTGATGAGTGAACAGCGATAGCTGAGTCGGATAGTCTGTAGCGATGTAGGGATAGGGAGGCATCGCGTACATGTGATGGGCCACTATAATGCTCAGAGAACCCATCATTGCCAAGTTAACCGCCAACTGAGCATGCCAAGATGTTGTGAGGATTTCGTACAGACCCTTATGACCTTCACCTGTGAACGGTCCTTTGTGAGCCTCCAGAATTTCCTTCATGCTGTGGCCAATGCCCCAGTTTGTCCGGTACATGTGGCCTGCTATGATGAACAGCACCGCCAATGCCAGGTGATGGTGCGCTGTATCCGACAACCACAGGCCACCTGTAGTGGGGTTCAACCCACCCTTGAATGTTAGGAAGTCTGAGTACACTCCCCAGTTCAAGGTAAAGAATGGGGCTATGCCCTTGGCAAAACTCGGATACAAATCTGCCATCAAGCTGGAGTTGGTCAGGAACTCATGAGGCAGCGGAATATCTTTTGGTGCCACCCCAGCATCCAGCATCTTGTTTATTGGCAGAGAAACATGTATCTGGTGACCTGCCCAGGACAAACAACCCAGACCCAATAATACTGACAAGTGGTGGTTCATCATCGACTCCGCATTCTGGAACCATTCCAGTTTGGGAGCTGCTTTGTGATAGTGGAACCAACCAGCAAACAGCATCAGACCAGCCATCACTAGAGCACCTATTGCTGTGGCCAGTAGCTGGGTCGAATTTATGAAGCCTGAAGCACGCCACAACTGGAATAGGCCAGATGTAATCTGAATGCCTTGGAAGCCACCGCCTACATCAGCATTCAAAATACCTTGACCTACCACTGGCCATACCACTTGAGCACTGGGCTTGATGCCAGTGGGGTCGGTCAACCATGCTTCGTAATTGGAAAACTTAGCGCCATGGAAATAAGCGCCACTTAGCCAGACAAAAACCACGGCTAGGTGACCGAAGTGAGCGCTAAATATTTTGCGAGATACATCTTCTAAGTCACTGGTGTGACTGTCAAAATCGTGAGCGTCGGCATGTAGGTTCCAAATCCAGGTTGTGGTTTTGGGACCCCGAGCTAAGCTGCGGTCAAAGTGTCCTGGTTTTCCCCACTTCTCGAATGAAGTTGGCACCGGATCCTTATCAACTGCAACCTTTGCCTCTTGCCCTTTTGGGGTTGTCGTCATTGAGACTCTCCTCTCGTTCGACAAGCTTCGACAAGCAACGTTTTTTGAGAAAGCACGAGAACTTCTAATTCCCTCGGTTATTTACTGATGTTATCACTGCATCAGCTCTCAAGTAGCTTTTCCTGCTTTTCTTTTTCCCGAAGTGTCTCCTGGGAGCGCGGTTGAGCACTACCCAGGAGACACCGCCCAGACATTTTTTCTTACGCCTGAGGTGCTGGAGTCCCACCTACAGATGGGAGTGCATTGCTTGCTTCCCACCACATATCTGTTGACTCCGAAAGCCAGGTTCACCACCAGAGGGCTGTTAGCGGACCTAGCATGAACCGTCAAATCATGCTATCAAACTTTGCCAAAAATATCAAAAATTTCCCAAAATTCCAGGGAATCTCAGAAAATGTCAAGGTTTTTGACCTCTGTCGTTAGCCCTTGCTACACCAACTCGCATCTGGTGTGGATGAGTCAGTCATGGTAACGCTTTGGTTGTCTGGTTGGTATGATTTTCCCCAGGCTGTCCGCCAGCTTACCGCTAACTCTCTCATCTTGTTTTTCGGTGCTTGTGAAGCATACTACCATATCGGCAAAGTTCCTTTGCAATCTCTTTCCACTTCTTTTTTATTATACACAATATAGATATATGTCTATCGCATATTTCCCAGCTGCCGCAGAGGCTATAGGCTATACCATAAAGCCCGACATCAAGGTACTGCACTGTGTTAAGAAATGTAAACTATCTTCAATAGGCACAGCTGCGCTGTGTTAAGAAATGTAAACAATAAAGCCCGACATTAAGGTACTGCACTGTGTTAAGAAATGTAAACTATCCTCAATAGGCACAGCTGATAGGGTTTGAGGAAACTTTACAAAAGTTCATAGTGGTGACAAAAACTTCCATCTAACTAGGGCGTGTCATCAATTAAGCCATATTACAGCTGCCGCGAGGTAGATGGCACCCAAGAAATTGCGAGCGGTTTTATCGTAGCGTGTCGCCAGAGCCCTGTATTGCTTGAGTTTTTGGAATAGATATTCAATTAGATGCCGCCACTTGTACATTTCTTCATCGTCTTCTCTGTGTTCTGTGCGGTTACTTTTTGGAGGAATGACAGCCATCCAATCCGCCTCTTTCAGGCGCTCGAGCACACGTTGTTCCGCATCATAGGCTTTATCTGCAAGCAGCGCGCCAATCTCACCGATTTTATCCAATAGCACGTCAGCGCCTTTCCCGTCGTGGGCTTGGCCAGGGGTAAGCCTTTCCCGTCGTGGGCTTGGCCAGGGGTAAGATGAAATCCTGTGGGATTGCCTTGGGCAATCGCAAGTGGCATGAATCTTTGTCGATAGTCCCCCTTTACTACGGCCTATGGCTTGGGTTTCGCACGTATCTGAGGGTGTTTTTTTTTGCACCCGCACGCTCGTTGATGGGCACGCAGGATGGTGGCATCAATCGCGGCGTATTCGTTATCGGCGTCTGAGGCCAAGACATCGAATACCTGCTTCCAAACTCCCTTTTCAGACCAACGGGTATGGCGGGTATGAACAACCCGAAAATCCCCAAAACACTCCGGTAAATCCTGCCAGGGAATGCCAGCACGATATCGATATAACACGGCAGAACACGAATAATCTCTTGTTCTTGGCTGTAGCGCCTGGGTCACCCTCTTTACCAGGTAAAAGGTGTTCGATCGCGTAGCGTGCGCGCAGCGCAATCCGTTCCCACTGGTCGTCTCGCAAACCATAGCGTCTCATATCATGCCCTCTTGATTGTTATTGCTGGATAAGGACTCCATACCGTATCCATCTACTTCTGTCAAGCAATTTGATTGATGACACACCCTAATTAGTGACTGGGGTTCTAAGTCAGTAGTTATGCTTTGAAAGGGATCGACTTGAGAAGAATGGAGAAGAACGTGTCATGGCGAGGGGGGCCCTTCCAGTATCACTTGACATAGCGTGATCTAAAATATTATCACGCTGGTCAAGTGATACTGCCCCGAGATTGCCTCAACTCCACGCCAGACTCCCCCGTTAGCCCCAGCGCGTTAGATAGGAGATTGCTTCGCTAGCGCTGCACTAACGGGGGGGAGTATCTCATTGAGCACAAATATCTCTCAATTATCCCCCCCTCGCAATAACATTCTTTACGGCCCCAAAAAAGCGCAGTTCCTGACCGTTCGCAGTATAGCAGTCAGTAGTCAGTAGACGGTCTGCCCGAAATGACCACAGATAAAGGGTTTAAGCTAGTTTAACAAAAATTAACACAGTGACCAAAACTTGTGGGAGACGACTTAATCGGAAAATCAAGTCAGTACATGATATGAAGAAAAAAGTCAAGAGAGTGAAGTAATGGTTCTCTGAAGCTCCCTTACCTGGGAAAATTATTCTTAGGCTATGGTTTGTAAGTAGGTATTGGAGTATAAAGGAGTGTTTGGCATAAATTGGCGGTGGACTAGGGTACTCAAATTGTTTAGGTCCCTGATGGTAGTGATTCTAGTTTTGGGGGTGACCAGTTGTGGCGATCGCCCAGAACCCCCCCCTAGTTATAGTGGTAGGTATCCTGTCTGGCAGACCCAGCCAACAAACATTGAGGAGGTTGGGACTCCTCGGGTGATTCAAGATCTGCGGCAGCTATTGGAGGTTTACCAGCCCCAGGTAACTATTTTGAGTCCCCAGCCAGATGAACTATTCAACGACAGCACCGTTACCGTTGATATAGCAGTGGAGGATCTGCCGTTGTTCAAAGATCCGCAGCTGGGACTGGGGCCCCATCTGGAAGTCATCCTTGATAACCAGCCCTATACAAAAATTTACGATCTTAAAGTTCCCTTAGTTTTGACAGATTTACCTCCGGGAACCCACAGCCTGCGGGTTTTTGCGGACCGGCCCTGGGACGAGAGCTTCAAAAATGAGGGAGCCTACGCTCAAACTACCTTTCACATCTTTACTAAAACAGAGGACAACAACCCCGATCGGGCATTGCCTCTGTTAACTTACAACAGTCCAGATGGCAGCTATGGATCGGAACCTATTCTGCTGGACTTCTATCTGAGTGATGCCCCTCTACATCTGGTAGCTCAGGAATATCCAGACGACGATATCCTAGATTGGCGGATTCGCTGCACTATCAACGGCGAAAGCTTCTATCTAGACCAGTGGCAGCCTATCTATCTCAAAGGCTTTAAGCCTGGAAAAAACTGGGTGCAATTAGAATTTATTGATGAACTGGGTAGGGCCGTTAAGAACGAGTTCAACAATACAGTGAGACTGATTACCTACGAACCCAATGGCCAAGACACCCAATCTCGGTTGCTACGGGGAGAACTGGCAGCAGCAGCCCAAGCTATTGTAGACCCTAACTATACTCCCTCCTCTACCCCGGAAGAAGCACCAGCTCCACCCGAAGTCCTGATTTCCGAACCAGAAACGATATCAGAGACGGAAGCGATTGCAGTCCCAGAGGCTCAACCTTCTGAGGCTGCCCAACTAGAAACTACCTCCCCAGAGCTGTCGATAGAGGCCCCAGCTACAGAATCAGAATCCCAGAATATCTCTGAAGAAACTACCACCCCTACTGAGGCGACACCATTAGTCGAGCCAGAATCTGCACCTGAACTGGTATTAGAAACGCTGAAATCTGGGGGATTGTTTGAAGGATTGTTGAGCCGCTTCCGGCGGACAGCACCGTCGGAACTTTCTCCCGCCCCGACTATCTCCGATGATGCATCCCCAGAGGTGATTTCACCATCAGCCTCAGAACCGGCATCTGAAGTAACACCGACATCAGAAACACCGAAATCTGGCGGATTTTTACAAGGATTGTTGAGCCGCTTTCGGCGGACAACACCATCGGAACTTTCTCCCGCCCCGACTATCTCCGATGATGCATCCCCAGAAGTGATTTCACCATCGTCGGTTGAAGAACAGACAACTGCTTCCGAAGAGAGACTGGCCACAGAAGAACGGACAACTGCTTCCGAAAAGACGCCCACTACAGAGGTGACACCATCAGTGGATTCTGAGCAGGCACCAGTTCTAGAGCCGACTTGGCAGGAGGCCGAAACGCTCGCACCGCCTGCTTCTAAGACGCCCGCCACGGAAGTCAAACCATCGGTGGATTCTGAGCAGGCGCCAGTTAATGAACCGTTTCCGACAGCAACTGATGCACCTGCCATAGAGATGACACCATCAGTTGAGCTTGAGCAGACACCGGTTCGAGAGCAGATATCCTCTGAGTCTGAAACAAATGCCACAGAAGTAAAAGCTTTGCCTTAGAAGCTGTTGTCAAAAGCTTATAGTGCAGCATGGCGAAAATTTTTGACTACTCTGCCGCAGGCGCGGTGGGAGATATAGAACTGATTTCAAGCGCTGGTAACTGATCGCCGATCGCTGAGCGCTGACACTAGGTGGGTTACGGCGCCCAAAAAGCTAATCATCATCCAATAGGTCGATAATTCTGCGCCTAACCCACCCTACTATATACTTTTCAAACCTTGGCTTGATTTATTGTTTATTGTTCATTATTCATACTTTATATTTCTAAACTACTCAGCACCTGTAGCAGTTTGTCTACATTATCCAAATCACCTACAATTCGGCGTATTGGTCGGGGCCATACTTTGACTAGGGTAGGTGTGGCTGAAACCTGATCTGCCTCTGCTTGCTCGGGATATTTGATAACATCGATCACTTTTAGGGTGTAAGGATGTCTCAGAGACTGCTCTAAAATTTCGTGTAAACTCAAGAGTGTACGCTCGGTGGCAACATTGTTACCAGAAACAAACAGCCGCATTACATATCCTGGCGTTTCTGGTCTCGTCGGCATGTCAGAAGTAGTCTTTTCCCAGTGAGTACCTGTCTTTTCCCAATGCACTATTAAGTCATGCTCTTCCCAGAGTTGGGGAAACAGAGTCCGATAGGTTGCCAATACTCTCGGATCGCACAACCCCTCTTGCCAAGATGCTGCTTGCCACTCTATATTACCTGTGTGAAAAACTGCATTCAGCAATGCTTGATACCGCAAAACTGGCGGATATGCTTCCGCAACAGATCTCACTTGCTGCGTTTGGGGGTCTAACCATCGATCGATCGTTGCTGTGTATCCTGGCACCAAAAAGTGGGGGGGTTCTGGCAAACCTAGCATTTCTTGCAGTGCGGCACAGAGATCTAAATGCCATCGACTTTGCTTGTTTTTGTCGATGCAATAAATTAAATCCCCCCCTGGTGTAAATAGGGCAATTCCCTTGAAGATTTCTGCCAATTTTGGTTGGTGCCTTTCTACTGTTAATTGCTAATTATTGATGGTTAATTGAGAATTGAGAATTGCCCAGACCTCATTCGCCATTTTCTATTTTCTATTAGCCATTAGCCATTCTCTAGATCCGACCTCTGATGAACTACGCCATTTCATTGGGAGTTGGGGATTTTTCTAGAGCTGTTTCTTCGGTAATCCGACCTTCAAGATAAAGGTTGTACAATGCTTTGTTCATGGTTATCATGCCGTCAAAGTCCGATCGCAGCATGATTTGAGTAATTTCCTCTAACTGACCCTTGACAACGTATTCTTTAACTGCGTCAGTGGCGATCAGGATGTCGTGGAAGGCTGCACGCTTGCCGTCTGTGGTCTTGCACAAACCTTGAGCTACGATCGCCACCAAAGATTCCGATAGAGCAACTCGGAAAGCTAGCTGTTCTTCTGGTTTGAACATCCTCATAACTCGCTCGATAGTTTTTACAGCGCCATTGGTGTGCAGAGTTCCCATCACCAAGTGACCAGTAGAAGCAGCTTTCAGAGCGATATTCATCGTCACTTGGTCTCGAATTTCCCCGACTAGCATCAGATCCGAATCTTCCCGCAAAGCCGCCTTGAAAGCATTCTTAAATTCTAGAGTATGCCTACCGACCTCCCGGTGCTTGATCAGGGATTTTTGACTCCTATGGACAAACTCCACCGGATCCTCAATAGTAATAATGTGATAAGCCATATTCCGATTAATGTAATCAATCATCGCCGCCATCGTGGTGGACTTACCCGAACCAGTTGGTCCCGTGACCAAGATCAGTCCTTTGTGGTAATGGCAGATGTTTTTGAAGACATCTGGAGCCTTGAGCTGTTCTAGGGAGAGGATCTTGGATGGAATGAGTCGCAACACCATCGCTGGACCGGCGAGGGAGTCGAACACGTTGATCCGAATGCGTACAAAGCCAAAGTCATAGGCACCGTCAAAGTCTAGGTGGTTCTGAAATTGGCGGATTTCCTCGTCGGTCATGCATTCGTGCATCCAGCTGATGAAGGTATTTAGGTCTGTGACTGGACACTCTAGGGTGGTGATGTCACCACGTTTGCGGTAGCGGGGTGTTTCATTGACTCCCAGGTGAATGTCAGAGACTCCCTCGTCATTCGCTCTGCTGACTAGCTCTTCTAGAGTGGGGTTTCCCTCGGAGGGGCTTGGACCTTTAGGGGCTGCTGGTGCGACAGGTTGCGCCCCTGGTTGTGCTGCTTTTGTTTTTGGTGGTGGACTTGGGGGTGCTTTTGTCTGAGCAGCACCTGATGCTGCTGGCATTGGCATCGTTTTTGGTTGCCGCGAAGGCATTTGCATAGTTTGATCTGCAATATTTTTCGTATTGGGGTTGGCCCGCGCTTTGGGTGGGGCGGTGCGGGGAGGTACGCGGGGTGGAGCTGGTGAATCTGGCGGACGAAAAGTTGGTGGGCGTTGTTGTGATTGTGTCATGGCAACTGTTGAATAATAATGAGCAATCTATGTCTCCTATGCATCTGCGGCTAAAGCATCAGCCAAGTAGCAAGCGTGAAATCGGGTATAAGAGTGCCGCTATCTTACAGAGATCGATACTTTGACTAGAGTTACCCGGTTTCGGTGCCGACTATCGCTCCCAGTTTAGATCTCTTTGCCAAGGCTAGCATAGCTCTGGGCTACCCTTGCCGGTATATTTTAGGATTCCCAAATATGGTTGCGATCGATCGGTTTTGGGCAAAATTTGCTTGCGGTGCTAGCCGCATGACTTAGGATGAATCTATGTTTCCCACTTTGGACTGTTCAATTCCATGTCACAGTTTCCTGTCCGAGTTGGCATTACTTTGGGCACTCGTCCTGAAGCGATTAAACTTGCTCCGGTGATTCGACTGTTCCGTCAGTCTCCTGCTTTTGATACCCGGGTGATTTTGACGGGTCAGCATCAAGAAATGGTCGCGCAAGTGATGCAATTATTCGGTATCAGCGCTGATGAAGATCTGGAGATTATGCGGCGTATGCAATCTCTGACTGATATTACTTGTCGGAGTTTGCAGGGGTTGGATTCTATTTTTAATAAACTAGAGCTACAGATGATTTTGGTGCAGGGAGATACGACGACGGCTTTTGCGGCGGCCCTGGCGGCTTTCTATCATCAAATTCCTGTGGGACATGTGGAAGCTGGTTTGCGCACGGACGATCTGTTTAATCCTTTTCCAGAGGAGGCTAACCGGCGGCTGATTTCTCAGGTGAGTCAGTTGCATTTTGCTCCTACTGCTACTGCTGTGGCCCATTTACGCAGTTCTGGGGTGCTGGGGGAAATTCATCAAACTGGCAATACGGTAATTGATGCTTTGCTGATGGTGGCCGGAGATCGGCCAGAATGCAAGATTCCTGGTTTAGATTGGAGTCGGCTTCGGGTATTGTTGGCTACTGTTCACCGGCGGGAAAATTGGGGTACGCCTCTGGAGCATATTGCTAAGGGTTTTCTGCAAGTTTTGGACCGCTTTCGGGATACGGCTTTATTGTTACCTCTACACCTTAATCCTCGGGTCCGTTCTCCCCTACAGGTCCTTCTGTCCGGGCACGATCGGGTGTTTTTGACTGAGCCTCTGGATTATGCTACCTTGGTGGGAGCGATTTCTCGCTGCTATCTGCTGTTGACTGATTCTGGCGGTTTGCAGGAGGAAGCTCCTAGTCTAGGTAAGCCTGTCCTCGTTTTGCGCAAGACTACGGAAAGACCTGAGGCGATCGCCGCTGGGACGGCTTCCTTGGTTGGTACTAACTCTACAGATATTTTTACCGCAGCGGCTGAGTTATTGGGCGATCGGGTTGCTTACGAGCAAATGGCCACGGCGATCAATCCTTTTGGTGACGGTCATGCGGCCGAAAGGATATTACAAATTGTCGAGAATTATTTGATCAATTCGTAGTACCTGGGTTCGTAGTAAACGCTAAAGCGTTTACCTGCCAGAGTCCCTCCGTACTGGCATGGGAAGCGATCGCCCAAGCATCCGAATGTTAGCTTGCTGGCCCATGCACAGCAGCTCAGAAACCCGGTTTTTCCAAAAACAAACCGAGGGCGTTGCACATCTTGAGGAATGATTGTTGCAGCGAAGCTAATTCTTTCTTCAAAATTTTTTCTTCAAAATTCCGAATTGCTAATCACAGATATTTAGCTAGATATAGATATTTATCGCCAGAACCGATGCAGGTCACTCGGCATAGTACGTGGTCACTGGTCATTTATTATCCCGCCCTTGTACAACGCCCAGAAAATATACTATCGGGCAATGATCGTCTCAATGTCGCACGTGGATGGTTGTTTTTTTGCTGGCTCCGCGTTTTGCTGGCTTTGCCAATTGTTGACATACATAAATCCTACATTCTACACTACAATCGTAATACCCTAAATAATACATTGGTCTTCTCAACTCTTACACTATCACAAATATGGGCAAATATCGCAACACAAACTCCCTTAAAATACCCAAAAAATTATACCAATCAACAACAACAAACCTACTTCATATAAAATCACTAAAATTTCCCTTTTATTGCTCACAAGAGAGCTACTCAGAGGTAAATACCCCTCAGTTATACTCATCACTTGAGCCTGTGTTTTCACATAATTTACGCCAGTAAATAGTAACGCTGACATGCTGGGGGAAAGAATTTCACGCGCGTGTGCAAACGCTCCTTATTAATATTGGAAATCTGTTTAATACCGCGATCGACATAGATATGGCTTGAGATTTGTAGTTATGTTTGGGGAGAACGAGAGATTGTTAAAGTTGATAATGACAGGGATCGACAAACTTCGGAATGGTGCATTGAACATTTTGACTAAGGAATTTATTGTTTTACATTACTCAAGTGGTAATAGTAAAATACTGTCAAATTTGTTGAAGAGCTTTCATTGTCGTCATCCGCATCAACAAATTATATTAATTTGGGATGGTGCTTCTTACCGAAGAAATGAAAAATATTTTAGCCAAATATAATGATGGATTACCTAAAGAGGAATGGTTAATTACTTGTGAATTATTTGCCTTATGGACCAGCTGTGTCCCTTGCAAGGGACACAGGAAGAAAAGCCCGTCGAAGGAATAAGGTTACAAGTAAAAAATTTCATTCGACATTTTTATTACAAGTGTAAAAATTTCAAAATTGTCAAACACTTGTTTCAGTTTTTCTTTGAGCTAAAACTATTCAATTCTCCTAATTTGGAAAAATATGATGCGTTTGCACAACTCATGAACGACTCGCTATATACAACATTATATACAACATTTTTTCCGAAGTAAACGCCTCAACATCGAGCACGTTCGTTGCTAAAATAAACCTACCTGCTTATTTTTTTAACGGTGACTTCGGGACAAAGACTAACAGTTGCTTGAATTTTATAGTAGCAAGAGTCCGAACCATTCTCATTTTTTCTGAAAATAGCTTCAGTATTTATTGAGGCAAATTTATGATATGATATTTTTACTTTTTTAATAGCTGATTAGCTGCTTTAATAGCATCCGATTTACAAGCAAAGTCCTGATTGCTTAAATCTTTCAATTTCTTTTTGATAACACCCTAACAGGACAGTGGGAAGTTCTTTCGATGTATGCCATTAGAAATACGAAGAAGGGAACAGAGGTGGGACAAAAAACACTCCCGCAGGCTTGGCCACAGGAATGTTATATACTGGTAGAGTTATGGAGACTCAACCAGTAGAAATCAATTATGGGCATTCTAGATCTCGTAGAGGAAATATTGAGCGCGCTCCGTTCGCGCAGCGTGGCGCAGCCATAAGCGTATTTAGTCTGGCTTAGGCTAACGCGCATAGCTACGCGATAGTCGCACTACCCCAGAGATATCGGTGACTCCTTATCTGAACGGGGTGAAGCGAATACTACTACCATCAAGCATTGCACTGGTTTCATTCCCATCGATCTCTGCTCCTTGCTCTTGTCCCAAGGGACATGGCTGCGCCCCCAGCGTAGCGCCATCGGCACACAGGAGACATCGGAGCGTGGTTAAGCTATCACAGACTTGGGCTCAATACTTGATCAAACACCCCAATTTACATCGACTACTCTGAAAAGCAGCGAATGGGGATTCAAAAATAGCGGTAGCGTGTTGCCTGTCCTGAGACTAAGGGGAAATCTCAAGGCAGACATAGCTCTTTTTATGTTGGTCAGCATCTCCAGGCTAAAACGGAGAGCAATTGTGCCCAAAAACTGTGAAGGAACTTTGGCAAATTAACCGCCGTTTCATCAAGCATTATAAAAAAGGACAACGTGCCATAGAGCTTGCCCTATCTACGTTCTAACCCGCCTTGTCCCCCGATCAGGATTAAATCACACCCGAGCTACCAGAATCTTCTTGCCTACGAGGCTATAGCATCCTAATTTTGTCCGGAGTATTGCTAGGAAAACTTAGTAAGTAGTCCCAGGAATTTTTTAGTGTTAGGAGTCAGGAGAGTTCGCCTGTAAGCATCAGCAGCTTTCTTGATACCCTCCGCCTGAGTGGGATAGGGATGAATAACACTAGAAAGCTTGCTCAAACCCACTTTATTGACAATTGCTGTGCTAACTTCACTAATCATCTCTCCGGCATGGCGTGCTACTATTGTCGCACCCAGAATTTGGTCAGAACCCTGTTTGTGATGGATCTTGACAAATCCTTCTTCTTCACCATCCGCGATCGCCCTGTCCACGCTACTCATGAGAATCTTAATCGTATCGATCTCAATCCCCTGTGTGTGGGCCTCATGCTCGTACAGTCCCACATGGGCTATTTCTGGGTCAGTATAAGTCACCCAAGGCATCACCAGACTGCTGAGTTTGTAGCGTCCGAAACCAAAGGGAGAAAACAGGGTATTCTTGATCACAATCCGGGCCGCAGCGTCAGCGGCATGGGTGAACTGCCACTTCATGCAGATATCCCCAGCGGCATAAATCTGGGGATTTGCGGTCTGGAGATGATCGTTGACCTTTACCCCCCTTTTATCGTACTCCACGCCGACTGCTTCCAAGTTCAGTCCTTCCACGTTGGGAGCCCGACCTGCACCTACGAGAATATCATCAACTACAATTGAATCTTCCCTACCATTTTCAGTAAAGTAGATTACCTTGCCTTCACTGGTTCTCTCTACCCGATGCAGCTTGCTGTTGAGTACGAGGCGAATTCCTTCCCGAATAAATTGCTGCTGGATAATTTCCGCTGCATCGGCATCTTCTTTATTCAAGATATGTCCGCCACGATGGAAAAGCACTACCTCAGATCCTAAGCGATGGAAGGCTTGCGCCAACTCGCAGCCGATCGGTCCCCCGCCAATTACCGCCAGGCGATCGGGGCGTTCCGTCAGGTTAAAAACCGTCTCGTTAGTGAGAAAACCCGCCTCTTGGATTCCCTCAACCGGGGGGCGCACTGCCCTAGCACCCGTGGCAATCACTGCTTTTTTATACTTGAGTGTTTTACCCGCAACTTCAATCGAGTTATTACCGACAAAACTCCCCTTTCCTAGAAAGACATCGATCCCCAGGTTACTGAAGCGTTCAACTGAATCGTGATGGCTAATCCCAGCCCGCAGTTTCCGCATCCGCTGCATTACTGCTAGAAAATCTACTTCAATCTTTTCTGGCCGACGGATGCCAAAAAGTTCCGCATCCTGCATATCGGCGACTACGCGAGAGGAACGGATGAGGCATTTGGAGGGGACGCAACCCACATTTAAGCAATCTCCCCCCATGAGATGTTTCTCAATCAAGGCAACTTTCAAACCCACATCTAATCCTGCTGCACCTGCGGCAACCACTAACCCGGCTGTGCCAGCACCAATCACTACTAAATCGTACAAATCAGCAGGGGTGGGATTAACCCAATCTGGTGGATGAACATAACCAACCAATTGCTGGTTATATTCATCCATGGGCGGGACTGTAACTATTTGCTCATTTGTCATTGCTTAAAACCCTAAATTAAGATACTTTCTTTTCCAAAGCTTGGCGGGCGATCCGAGTCACGTAGACAGTGACAGCAACGGTGGCGATAAAACCAATAATCCGAATTGCCCATTGCACGGCGGGATTGGTGGGTTGTTCCCCAGTCCCGATCGTGGCCAGATCTTCCGCCAATGAACCAATATAAACGTACATGATCGTTCCTGGAAGCATGCCAATGGAGCCGAGGACATAGTCTTTCAGCCCCACCCCCGTTACACCATAGGCGTAGTTTAATAGGTTGAAGGGAAACACTGGAGACAGTCTTGTGAGCAGGACGATTTTGAATCCCTCTCGGCCTACTGCTTCATCAATGGCTTTGAACTTTTCCTTCCCGGCAATTTTCTGGACCACCCGGTCCCGCGCTAGATAACGTCCAACTAGGAAGGCCGCGGTGGCGCCAATGGTTGCCCCGATGAACACGTAGATTGAACCGAAAACCACGCCAAACACGACGCCAGCACCGAGGGTGAGAATTGACCCTGGTAAGAAGGCGACGGTGGCGATGATGTAGATGACAATAAAGGAGATCGCCCCCACCGGTCCCAAGCCTTCAATCCATTCTAAGGCGCTGCGCAACCATGCTTGGGAATTAAATCCACCACTGGTGGCGGCCTCCTGAGCTAAGGCTGCGGCCGTTGCTACCAACAGCCCGATCGCCACTATTGGCAGTATTTGCTGCCACTTTCTCCCACGACTTTTCCTTGTTTGAATCATATCACTCACTTTCTACTTGACTACTGGCTTGCTACCTATGTATAATCTAAGATGCCAATGCTCTTCTTATATCGAGATAGTCACAACCAGTATCTTCATCTTTTCGGTAGCTAAGATGAGGATCTGCTGAGAACAAAATAAGAAGCTCTTATTTCCCCTTGCGTTTTCTACCGTACCGATAACAGAACGGCGTTGCACAATAACGGGATGATGAGCATCGTTGCAGAAGTTTTAAACCTAGACTACAAGACATTCGATGTGCTCGGGGCGCCCATGGCTGCGCCACGCTACGGGATAGTCGCACGCTCTTCGGACACATCAAAGAATCAGTTGCTTGCCACAAGGTATTACAGTTAATACAAACCTGATTTATACGGCTTGGGACTTCGATAATGTAAGTTACGCTTTGCGGTAGCTTACTGTTACTAGAGCGTCGGTCCATTAATAATACTTGACAAATTTAAACTACTGTGTATGTCCGAAAAATAAGTATATTCTCGTAAAAATATCTGGCCTTCACTCCCTCTGGACATCATGATTTTATCCAAAATCTGTTCTACTGAACGGGCGAGCGGGCATATACACATTTTCTTTTTTTTGTCAACCCCCTCTACTGGACCGACGCTCTAGCTTTCCATATAGTTTGACTGTAGAACTGATAAAGGTAGAGGTATCATCTTCGAGAGTTCTGTGCGATTCGTTTAGTGTAAACCACCGATGAAAACCAAGTGGGGACCACTAGCTAGGTTTCATTAGCCTAGACAACTTACAGATATTGTCTGCTCGGAGTGCTGTTGTAATCGGTGGAATGAATGCGCCAAACTATGGGCACAGCTTCCAAAGCATCAACAGAGCCTATCGCGCAGCGTGGCCCAGCCATATATAGCATTTCTCAGAGTTATGAGGTACAATATAGTAAGCCTTTCAGGAGTCGGGCAGCGATTTTTGCTCAAACAATTACCCTGCAAGGGTTTGAGCCGCAGGTGCTCGGGAGAGCGATATTTGCACAAATGATGCCCGACTCGCTATAATAAAAGTAAGTTCAAAAAGGAGTGTTAGGAAAGCGATGAAACCATATTCAATAGACTTTAGACAAAAACTAATAGAAGTTTACGAACAGGAAAAGACATCTATTCGTAAATTAGCTCAAGGTTTTCGGCCAAGAGTTTTATTCAAAACTTGATTAAGCAATATAAAGAAACAGGCGATATTAGACCCAAACGTCGGTAGTCCACCGACTAAGTTGAATAGTGAGCAATTAGTTAGTTTAGTAGAAATTATGGAGACTAATAATGATGCAAGGCTTGAAGAGTTATGTGAATTGCTTTATGAAAAAACGTGGGCGACAATGGGAAGAATTACTCAAAAATTAAACTACCAAAAAAAAACTTTGCACAGAAAAAGAACGATGTACTTGAAAAAAGAGTAAAATATTGGGAAAACAGACAAAATATTGGGAAAACAGACATTAACCCTAAAGACTTATTATTTGTGGATGAATGTAAATTTAGCACTGGATGTATGATAGAAGTTTAAAAGGAGAAAGGGTCAGAGGGAGTAAACCTCAAAAAAGAGGAAAAAATGTTTCATTTATTGGTGCTTTGTCATTAGAAAAAGTAGTAGCTATAAGATAATTTTACGGCGATAACTTTTGAAGCTTTTATAATAATAGATTTAGTACCGCAGGAAAAATGCTTGTGTAGTCATGGATAATGCTAAAATTCATCAAGGTAAAATGCTTCGAGAAGCTATTGAAAAAGTAGGCAATTTATTTATCTCCTTATTCTCCTTTTCTCCAATTGAAAACTTTTGGTCTAAAGTTAAAGATTTTTTAAATAAAATTAAAGCAAGAACCTATAAAGATTTAATCGAGGCAATTGCAGATGCTATTCTACAGGTAAGTCAGCAAGACATTCACAATTGGTTTGCTCACTGCATCGGTATTGGTATAGGTGAAATCTAAATCATCTCCGAAGCCGAGTAAATTCCCCTGGTGGATCTCCACGCCCCGTCGCCAACTACCGACGCTGGGAGTACGACCATTATTCGTAACCACGACAAAGTTAAAATTGTCAGCTTCAGTGACATCAACCTCAAGAAAACTCAACTCCGGGCGCGGGCCAGCAGAGAGTTGGGCCGATATATTTTCAATCAAAGGGTTCAGCTGTAACAATTGCATCGCCTCCAACAACCGGTTTTGATTCAGAGGTTGTTTCGCAGCGATGCCCAAGCGCGATCAGACATAACTAGGATGAATTCGTCCCGTCACCCGCACATCAATATCTGCGACTCCCCCCTCAACGATCTGGATTGTAATTATCGACTCAGAGGGAGAGAAACTTTGGTCAGCGGGGATTGTCGCCCCAGAATTAACATAGCCTGCATCATTATAGAGCTTGGTAACCACAGATTCCACTTCCAGCAGTTCCGCGAATGTCAGAGGTCTACCGGTGTAATCTTGAGTTAATTCCGCCAACTCGGCATCGCTAAAAGCTGTATTACCCTGAAAGACAAACTCTTTGACAACGATCCTGTCAGGAATGGGTGCAGGGGCGCTAGTCTGGGTCGAAGGAGCTTCCTGTGCTATCACCAAAGGAGTAGTCCCTATTACCATTAAAATCACTGGTGCTATCAGCCAGTTCCGATAATATTTTAACAACACTTTCGCTCACATGCTCTCATAATGTTGTAACATTATCGCACCCTATGAACCCATTCTAAGCCCTTTCTCCTGCAAAAGTAAGGGTTTAACCCTCACCCTACAGCAAAGCCCCACCACAGCTAGAACCCGAACCCGCAGTGCAACCATAGCAATAGTTAGCCGTTTGCACTTGCTCGATCGCCTGCAAACTCCCCGCCGCCAACAAAGAGGCCACTGTCAGCTTTTCGCCATCAGCAGTTACAGCTGGCAAACCCGACATCTGATTAAAATCGCAGTCGTAGACATTGCCCAGATAGTCGATCGAGAGTTGATTGCGGCACATCAAGTTCTCCACTGTGGATCGATTAAAGTTATCTGCCAAGAAATGCAGATAAGGTTCGTGCAGTTGGCGCCGTTGTAGATGTAACTTCGTCCGCCCGAGCGGGATATTAGTAATCGTCAGCAATTGGTTAAAGCCAATATCAAAATGTTCTTGCAGATAAGCTTTATAATCCCGTTCCAACTGACGCTGTGCGGGAGGGAGAGAGAAATTTATGTCAGTCGGTATTTTCGGATTATACACCATATCCAGGACTAGCTGCGGGTCTCGACCATAGCCCAAGCTATTCAACCATTGTAGCGCCCGAATCGAATCATGATAAACCCCAGAGCCGCGCATTTTATCCACATTATCTTCCAGATAGCAAGGCAGAGAAGCCACCACCCGCAGCTGATGTTGAGCGAAATATGCAGGTAAATCTTCAAACCCCTTGACAAAGAAAATAGTCAGATTAGAACGGACGATCGTCTCCTTTCCAGCGCTGCGGGCCGCTTCCACCAAGGGCTTAAAACCATAATTCATTTCCGGTGCCCCCCCAGTCAAGTCAACAGTTTGAATTTGCGTAAATTCTTGAATCAGTTCAATCAATTGGCGACAAACCTCTGGAGAAAGTTCTTCAGTCCGTTTCGGCCCAGCTTCCACATGGCAATGGCTACAGGCCAGATTACAACGTTTCCCCAAATTAATTTGCAGAACGGCGATCGGCTTTTTCTTTAAGGGTGAACCCAGCCGCCTTGAGAAATTCGTTAATGCTGTCTGCATCATCTTTAATCTTCACTTCTAAATCTGCTGCTCTGACATCATAGCATAGCCAAATCATAAACTCAACTTAATCTAATCTGAGATTCAGCTGATAAATAGCTGAAATAACCCTGCCTAAAGGGTAGGGCTACAGAAACAAAGCCCGCCGGCGCGGGCTTGATTACTTGCATTCATATGTTGCTGCGGGCCTGGTTTCACCAGTAGCCCAGAAACCAGATTTTTCCCAGAAACCTGGTTTCTTAATTCAAGAAGATCAATCTCGCAACTTCCAACGGTGCAAGATCGCAATACTAAGTCACTTCAGTTTTCTTCGTCTGTTTAAGTTTGCGCTTGATGTTAAGCAAAAACTGGAGCCAGAGTTGCTCAGGGCGATCGAAGAAAATAAAAATGTCTCCATTGGCATTCAGGAGTAGTGATAAACAAGAGATTGCCAAGAGGTGCAGGTGTTTGCCATTCTAAGGCAGAGATATGCCTCCAAACCTGGGGAGAATGGCACTGACGACGAAGGAGTGAAAAAAAGCTCCAAAGCATGCTAGATAAGGATTATAGCCCTGAAGCCTAGTAAGCTATTACCCATAATCATGCCCAATCGAGCTGATCTTCTCAAGTGTCAATTGGCTTCGAAGCAATCGCTTTACCATTCCGACAGGTGCTGCCAGAATCAGACATTCAACAGTTATGCGGACCACGAAAACCTCCCTCGTTCGCCATCGATTGTTTTCGCCGGTGGTTACCCTGTGGATGTTCTTGCTGTGGATGCAGGTCATCGATATGGCTGCGCCCCCAGCGCAGCGCTATCAGCCTCTACTCGCACATTAGCAGTCAGTAAGGTTGTGGCCTGGTGCAGCGGCAGGCCCCCGAGGATAGCGCTGCGCATGGCTGCGCCACGCTACGCGATGGGGGCGCAGCCATGGACACGCTTTGCCGGAGGCAAAGCCAGAAAACGTCTACTCGTAGTGGAGCGCCTTTTAGCCCACATCCCGCACGACAGGAAGTAGTACATTTGTAATCCATGTTTTGCGCTTTTTCTGCTACATTTGTAGCAGAAAAAGCGCAAGTATTTATACTCAAAATAAATCTTGAATAAAATGGCTCTCCTGGGTTTTTGGCGATCAATGTATTGCCAGATACAAAATAGGTGGTCTAAAAAGGCTGAAACCCTTGATTTAGCGTATATATAAGTTTTACTTATCACTATAAGTACAGGAGACCCAATAAAATCTGCCCCAAGACAAGAAAAATGTGTTAAGGTAGAAAATGAAGAAAGTTAGGACATTGGCACATGGAAATTAGTAATTTAGACCATCTGGGATTAGTGGCAGGAGTAATAGATGAAATAGGCATAGAAGAAATAATTAACCGGCGATTGGGAGAACACTGGAGAAAATCAGCTCTGGTAAAGTCATAAAAGCAATGATAATTAATGCCTTGGGGTTAATTTCATCTGTATCTGTTTGCTAAATTTTTTGAATGCCAAGCAATAGAACATTTGCTTGGAGAAGGGATAAAAATACTTGAATGATGATAGATTGGGCAGGGTCTTTGATAAATTATCTGACATGGGTATTAGAGAAATATTTGTAGAAGTAGTTTTGTCGGTTTTGAAAAACTATCAAATCTTGATGTAATCAGCAGATTTAGATACATTTAGATGCAAGTTCATTTCATATTCATGGAGAGTATAAAGTGGAGAATGTAGAGTATGAAGTTGGAGAAGCAGAATCGAGACCGATAAAGATAACTCATGGATATTCATTCTTACCATAGACCGGATTTGAAACAATTTACAATGGAGTTATAGCATTTCTCAGAGTTGTGTGCCATATCTTCTTATCAATCACCCCGGCTTTTAACCATGCCCGTACTTGTTTACGGATTGGTGATGTAGTATTTAATTTTTCGACTAGCGCTTTGTGGTCTATCCTGTCGAAACATTTCGCAATATCTGCATCTAATACCCATTTGGGTTTCTGTTTGATGCTGCTGAATATTGCTTCAATTGCATCGTGGCATCCCCTTCCCGGTCTGAATCCGTAAGAGTTCCCCTCCATGTATGCCTCCCATTCTGGTTCTAATACAATTTTGAGGAGCCCTTGAGTCGCGCGGTCGTGCGTTGTGGGTATTCCTAAAGGACGCTTTTCATCTCTTCTTGGCTTGGGAATCCATACACGACGTGTAGGTTTAGCCTTGTTTGAGATTTCGATTTGCCTTACCAGTTCTAGTCGTTTCTCTGGGGTCAGTGACTTAACACCGTCCACTCCTGCCGTTTTTTTACCCTGGTTTTCCTGCGTTACCCGCTGTACCGCTAAACATTTGGCAGCCCGGGAGCTTACCAGTAACCTCTGGAGTCTGCGAACTCTTTGCTTATTGCCTTCCATTGCCGCTCTGTAAATTCGTTTTTGCAACTTGAAGACTACCCTCTCCAGCTTCTGCCAGGGGATGGCCCTCCATTCATTCATCGATTCGGAAACCGTGCTCATGACGTATGCATTGCTACTTACAACTTCACAATTGACGTTACCCATCCATTATAGAAGGGCGTTAGCTTCTCCACTCAATCTTTCCCAGATACATCCTGCCGAATATAAGCAGATGTTGCGCCTTTGGTGGCTGCTCGTGCGATTCGGTCGCTCATGACCCGCAACAGGTCATGAGCGACCGGTTACATCAACCGGGAACTTTGATGTTCATGGGGGTTAAATTCCTCCCGCCCAGATGCAGGGTTGACACCGGTCGGAGGTGCTGCGGAGCGATATCACCGTGGTGCTGAGCGAGGACTCAAATGTAGGATAGCTGGTAGCCTAAATCGGTGACTCCGCTAGGAAAGATATCCAAGGTTAGAACAAGCGAACGTATAAAAACCTCGTTAACCAAAACCAGCGGAATAAGGCTATATACGCTGGTCCCAAAAGGGGAAGCAGTCAGGGCTAGCTTTGGGCAGTGGCTAGTCATGTATCCGAAAGACTGTCGGGGAATATTACGGACCTAAAGATATCGTAAAATGACATCAAGGAACGAAGTAACCTCTCGTGTGCTGTCTGGTCTCGACCGGCTAGACAAGTTAGATATTAAGCGCAAGCCACGGGAGGAGGGATGTCCCAAAAAGCAAATGCCCAGGGTAATGCCTGGGATAACGCCCGGAGCAATCCCGGTGATGTCCACAAGGACGCTGACGTGGGACGGATATACCAGGATGCTGTTCAGATTAGTAACTCCACATATATTATGAGCCCGATTTGGACCCCTCGGGGACTGATGGAGGTATGAGTGAAGGTGTAGGTGAAACAGGGTGACTGCCGTCGGACGGCGATATAAACTAGGCGAGAGACCACAGGTTCCTTGACAACCGCTCGCTGACCTGCACATAGAAGGAGCCAACAAGTAGACAGTAAGGGCCTACGGTGGGTAACCCCTATAAAGCCTATCCATGACAAGGACCTGGTAACCAGTAGCCGTGTGCGGTGAAAGTCGCAAGCACGGTTTCGCTCTTGGAGGGTTGGGGAGCGATTCCCAGCTCGACCCCGACCAACCTATCGACCGGTGGTTGAGAGTATGTATCTGGTTTACTTCGTTCCTCTAGATGATTGGTTGTAGTTTTAGGTGGACTCTGTATGCCGGGTTTGTTGTCAGTGCTTATTGGTCGGTAAACGAACCGCCAATGACCGTTATCCTTTCCCGTTTTGGGCCAGCGTGTAAGCCTTTCCGCTGGTTGTTAGTGACGACACTTACAAGCCTTTGTTTTACTCACCATGACTACTTACTCGACGGTAACCGGTTTAGGCGAGCCTAAACCACAAATATAAAAATAATTTTGCACAACTACTTAGGGGGTAAACCTTTAGACTTTCGGGATATATAATTATCTAGACAATTAATCACTTTTATCGGTTCAAACTCCCCCACTCCCCACTCCCCACTCCCCCACTCAGTTGGATATGTAAAAATAAAAAACATACCCTTATGCTGTATAGGCAAGCATACAGCATACAGCTGACCGCTGTATGCTGTATGCTTACACCTAGACTACTACAGCACAAAGAGTAAATCAACCCTCCCGGACGGCGGGTCGAAAGCCCGATCTCAAAAGACTTTTTACTCTTTACTTTTAGATTGCTTCAAACCTGGCAACGCTACGCGCTTTTTCCTTCCGCCTAGATGTCCTTTTCGCCGAATTCGCGGGTCATGTGGTCAAAGGGCTGGTCTACAAAATCCGTATTTTCCACCCCAGCGGCTGCTGCTTGTTCTTTGACAATCTCTTTCATAATTTTAATTCCCCGCACCGTGGGGCCAATGGGAACTCC
Organism: uncultured Hormoscilla sp.; assembly: GCA_963921275.4. Classification (GTDB taxonomy): domain Bacteria; phylum Cyanobacteriota; class Cyanobacteriia; order Cyanobacteriales; family Desertifilaceae; genus Hormoscilla. The sequence goes on from OZ001293.3 coordinate 3,556,154, forward strand.
CAGGGAGTTGTAGGTTTCCCGCAAACCGAAGAGCACGCGCTCATCCAGCAAGTCAGAGTCGCCAGCCACTAGGGCATAGCTGGCATAACGCAGATAATAATCCATATCCCGCAGACAGGCTGCATAGCGGCGAGTTGTATAGGAATTACCGCCCGGACGAAGCAGTTCTGGCACTTCCTCATACAACCGGGAAGCTGCCTGCTTCACAATGTTCGCTGCGTTACCATTGATTGCTGCCGCTGTCTGCACTCGTGCCAGACCGCTATTAAAATAGGCTTTCAGCCGGTCGATCGCATCTCGGTCTAGATACCGACCGGTAACATCATAAGTGGAAATCAAGCTTGTGACTGCGTCCTGCATGCAACTGCTCTCCCAAAACTGCATTTTGTGGTGGTTTACTATTTTCCAGCCCGGTTGTTGCCGTCCCTCCGTCACCAGAGATCGAGCCTGCTTGACTGGGCTGGGAATAACTGTTAATTTTACTACAAAACACATGATCTATTTTGGGCAATTTTCCAGCTTTTGGCTGGTCCGACTCTCATCCGCTATCGAGCCTGCTTGACTGGGCTGGGAATAACTGTTGATTTTACTACAAAACATATGATCTATTTTGGGCAATTTTCCAGCTTTTGGCTGGTCCGACTCTCATTTGCTATCGACTGTATGGGGTCCGCAACCGCAGCTAGCACAACTGACAGGCTGGATACAGAACCTGCTTACAACCGGTCGGTACCAAGCAATCTGTGGACTCGGACAGTATGCTCAACTCCTCTGGATATCGCGGTTGCGGGTCATTCCTTAATCAGATGGGCGGTACCATCATCCGACCGTATGCGGCAATGATATCCACCACACCGGGACGTTGCTTCAACTCCACCCGCTGTCCAGCACAATACTCGATCGCCTCTTGCCTATCCCAATCCACCTGCTTCTCTAAAGCCATTTTCCTTCTGCCTTTTCCAAAAAACCGTAGCCGTTAATACTATATTACCAACTTTTGGGCTGCCTAAACAAAAATATGTTAACTTCGCTACAATTTTTAACATTTGAGCGATGACGCGCAAAAGGCCAAGACTTTGTAGTGAAGAATACAAAATCTACCCACTGCTGTCCCTAGGATGAGGCAGGTATACGGGAGCGGCCAACGGGGATGGAGGTGGGTGACGGCGTTGACGACTCCTGCTTGTCAGTCAACCCTTCGTCCGTCCAGCACGCACCTGATCGCGTAGCGTAGCGATAGCGTGTAGCCATGCAGATTATCATGATCTCGCAGAGTAAATAAGGAGTGAAGCATGCCAGAGACGGCGCAAGAAGTCTTGAAGATGATTAAAGACCAAGACATCAAGATCGTAGACCTGAAATTTATTGACATGCCAGGGATCTGGCAGCACTGCTCGTTTTATCGGGATCTCATTGACGAGGAGGCATTCACCGACGGCGTAGCCTTCGATGGTTCTAGCATTCGAGGTTGGAAAGCGATTAACGAATCTGATATGATGATGGTGCCAGACCCGAAAACAGCTTGGATCGACCCCTTCATGGAAGAGCCAACCCTAAGCATGATCTGTAGCATCAAAGAACCCAGAAGCGGTGAATGGTACAGCCGCGACTCCCGCACTATTGCCCAGAAGGCGCTAGACTACCTAATTTCCACTGGTATTGGTGATGTGGCCTTCTTTGGTCCGGAAGCGGAGTTCTTTGTGTTTGAAGATGTCCGCTTTGACCAGACGGAGAACAAAGGGTACTACTATGTAGACTCGGTAGAGGGACGGTGGAATTCTGGGAAAGAGGAACCGGGTGGCAACTTGGCCTACAAACCCCGCTACAAAGAAGGTTACTTCCCAGTGTCGCCGACAGATACCCTGCAAGACATGCGGACGGAAATGCTGCTGACGATGGGACAATGTGGGGTCCCGATCGAAAAGCACCACCACGAGGTAGCCACTGGCGGGCAGAATGAATTGGGTATTCGCTTTGCGCCTTTGGTGCAGTCTGCTGACAACTTAATGATCTACAAATATGCGATCAAGAATGTTGCCAAGCGCCACGGTAAAACTGTTACGTTTATGCCCAAGCCGCTGTTTAACGACAATGGTTCGGGGATGCACACCCACCAGTCCATCTGGAAGGATGGTCAACCTCTATTCTACGGAGATGGCTATGCCAACTTGTCTCAGTTAGCACTGCACTATATTGGCGGTCTGCTCAAGCACGCACCAGCACTGCTGGCGATCACCAACCCCACCACCAATTCTTACAAGCGGTTGGTGCCTGGGTTTGAAGCCCCTGTGAACTTGGCATACTCCCAAGGAAACCGTTCCGCCTCCATCCGCATTCCGCTCACCGGTACTAACCCGAAGGCGAAGCGGTTAGAGTTCCGCTGTCCTGATGCTACTTGTAACCCCTATCTGGCATTTGCGGCTATGCTATGTGCTGGTTTAGATGGCATCAAGAACGAAATCGACCCCGGTGAATCCTTGGATGTGGATATCTATGACCTCTCTCCAGAGGAGTTAGCGAAGGTGCCTTCGACTCCCGGTTCTCTGTTAGATGCGCTGAAAGCACTGGAAGCGGATCAGGAGTTTCTGACCGCTGGTGGCGTGTTTACAGAAGACTTCATCAGCAACTGGATTGAGTACAAACTGGATAACGAAGTGAACCCGATGCGGCTACGTCCCCATCCCTACGAGTTTGCTCTATACTACGATGTCTAGCTCTTGTCAAGTAGTTTGATAACATATAGCAGCCACCCGACGCGGTGGCTGTTTTGCTTTCGGATGTTCTTGCTGTTGCGGTTTTTCGTTACAATTATTTACAGTAGTTAAAGATTATTCATATTGCGCTAACTATGTCGGACACTTTCACCAAACTGGCCTATGAAACGGTTCAGCAGAGCCAAAGTTATTTTGCTCGAGCGCATAAAACCATTAGTTGGTGATTGCGTTCCCTGGTGGCTCCACTGGTCGAGCAGAAAACTAAACCGTTGCCGCCGCAGGTGTTATATATCGGAAATTCCCGGGGAATTGCCTCAACTTTTACAGGGGAATGCAGAGGAGTTGCCCTATTTGGATAACTACTTCCATGCAGTCACTAGCGTTTTTCTGTTCCACGAACTGCCCGGTGGGGTGCGTCAGCGGGTAATTAATGAATGCTCTCGGGTGACTCAACCAGGGGGAGTGTTTATTATCTGCGATTCAATTCAACTGCCTGATGCGCCTGAGTTTAAGGTGATGATGGAAAACTTTGCTGGCATTTTCCACGAACCTTACTACAAAAACTATATTAGTGATGATTTGGTAGGACGCTTAGAGTCGGCAAGCTTAACTAATATTGAGACTCAGGTACATTTCATGAGCAAGTATTTGATTGCTCGCAAGCCCGAATGATGGAACTTTACCCTCATTCCCGGTGGCGTTTAATTCCCCTGGTGCGAGCATCTGGGCGGCTCCAGATGGCGATCGACAGTTGGTTATTGGAGCAGCACAGGCTGGGTTTACATCCTCCCACTCTGAGGTTTTATACTTGGGAGTCAGCGACAATTTCTCTGGGTTATCATCAACGCCAATGGCCGGAATTCTGGAATCACTTGACTTGGCAAGGTGTCCAGGTGGAGTTGGTCAGACGCCCTAGTGGGGGCCGGGCGGTGCTGCATCAGGGCGATTTAACTTATGCTGTGGTAACTTCGGGACTTCCTCCCAGACGCCGGGAAGCCTACGAACAGATTTGTGAGTTTTTGATTGCTGGTTGGCGATCGCTCGGTTTAGAATTGCATTACGGTTCCGCTGGGCGGGGCTACATCCACAACCCCAGTTGTTTGGCTACGGCGACAGAGGCCGATCTTGTTTCTGCATGTGGCGGTAAGTTTATTGGTAGCGCCCAACTGCGACGGAGTAAAGCTATTTTACAACATGGTTCGATGCCCTTAGAACCCGATCGGGGTTTGTTTGCTAGGGTATTCGAGACTGAAGCCCCTGCTTCCGTGCAGCTACCGACAGGCGATCGGGGAGATGCCTTAATTGAAATTGTAGTGGAAGCTTTAACTGATGCTGCTAGTCGTTGTTTCGGTGTCGAGTTTATCAGACAAGCATTATCAGAGTCCGAGTGGCAGGCTATTAGGCAGATGTCTTCTCTCCTCAGAGTCGGCTGTCCGGCGCGTTCCCACCCGCAGCATGGGAACCAGATTACCGGTTCCACCCGTGGCCGCCAAATAGCCTCCATCAGCTAATTGGCCCGAAGTTTTCCCAAAAGCAGCACTAGGTTTTAGGAAAAGCAGCACTAGGTTTTCCCAAAGCAGCCCTAGGTTTTGGGAAAAGCAGCACTAGGTTTTATGGAACAGCGCCTGGTGGCGGCCACTTAACTGCTCTGAAGCGGAAGGCACCCTCTACACAAGGGATAGCGCGATTTTACCCTCATCATGACTAATATCATGTCCGGATGATTAACCATAATAAAAAAGATCTCTTGCGTTTGTTGGGTAGAGCTAAGCGCGAAACCCAACAGGGCTTACTTTCGATGTCTCCCGGACGCACGGCGAAAACCTTCGATACCTCTGGGATGCACGGCAAAACCGATGCCTTCGGGATGCTTCGCAAAAACCCCGAAGGCATCGCCCAGAGGTATCGGGGAGACATCGCGGTTGGGTTTCGTGCTCCAGACCCAACCTACGGGTGATGAAATTTTTATCTTTTGGCTATATATCGGACATGATATCACGTGACTCTGCAATCAAGTCACGTGACTCTGCAATTGAGTCAACGTGACTCTGCAATTAGTCACGTGACTCTACAATAGGTTTGCGTAACTCTACAATAGATTTACGTGACTCTGCAATAGGTTTACGTGACTCTGCAATAGGTTGCGCGACTTGGCAATAGGTTCGCGCTACTTTGACATAGAGTCAAGTGACTTTGACATAGAGTCACTTGACGAAGCTCTAGATTCATGTGAATTTGCTCTAGAAAAATATGACAGTGTTTCTAGATAAATGTGATAGTGTCTCTAGATTCATGTGAATTGCTTGTCGGTCATATGTGATTGAGAGCGGTATTCATGTGATGCTAGCCCTTAATCCCTATTAAACTACGAACTACAAACCGCGTAGCGTTGCTACGAAATACATTAGAGAGCACATCATTCATGTGAATAATGGGAGAATGGGAGCGTTAGGGTCTTGTCAGCCTCACTCTTTGCCACCTCACTCCATAACTCACATTAACAAACTTGAGGTAAAAAACCTATCATATCATGTCCGATCTATAGCCAAAAGATAAAAATTTCGGCGTTGCACATTTTAGAGATGATGCCCTTTTTTGCACAGGCTACGCTACTGAAAATGGCTTGTAGTCTAAGTTTGAGAGTTCTGCAACTATCTCCATCATCCCGTCCGAAGTGCAACGCCAAAATTTTATCCCTTCGGCTGCGCATCTGTAGGTTGGGTCTGGAGCACGAAACCCAACCCCGCGGAATAATGTAGCGATACGGCTAGAAAAAGCTAATGTTAGCCGAAGTGGTAGTTTTATTGCTAATTTACTGATTTAAAATCGTAGCTATCGCTCTTTCAGATTTCTGCCTCTATTCGTCAAAGTGATTAATTCTGAGGGTGAAAGTGTCCCAGTAAAAATATATTTTGAAACTGAAGGTGATGGGATAGTTCAACCAGGCGATCTGCTAGCCGCTAAGTTATTCGTCTTTGGACAACCCTAGCGTAATGCTGCTAGTCAGAACCTGACGTTAATTATCACAGAAGGAAACCGGTGGCGGTCGCCTGTTCCGAATTCCATTCTGAAGTTGATGGTTCGTTGATAAATTTCTCCCAGCGTCTACTAATAGATTGCTGGGAGAATAGCATAAAAATCCAGTTAAGTATGCTAGCAATGATTTTTTTCTCTTCGTGAAATGCTATGCTAAATTGTCATCAAAAGAATCCCAAACCCAGGTTTCGCCTGAATTTGGGGTTTTCGTCGATGGGTGCATCTCCTTCGCTAAGTACAAATACTGAGATTTCAGAGAGAGGCTTTGAGGATAATCTATAAAAGTACTCCTCATCCTGGTAGAAGTCATGAACCCAGAAATCCAAGCCCAAATTGAAGCCCATGCTCAAGCCCGGAAGCGGCCCGACTCCATGAACAAGCTTTGGCTACCGTACCGGAGCAACTCACCACTCTTGAAGGAATCGAAGCCACGGTCCGCTCACTTGTTCTCCAATATGTCAGCCCTGAAATCGCCCTTTTTTGATCGCCAAGGAGAGCGGGACAAGCGCAGGACACTTTAGCACCGTCAAGAGCATTGTAGGGGAACTGAAGCTCACCAGTCAGCAAGCACAGTATTTTGAGGTCAAAGCCTATAGTCAGTGGAGTCCTTACCTAAAGAAATGTTGCCTAGAGTTGAGTGGGAACTCATCTGATGAACAATCGGCAAGGCAAATCAAGTTACTGACGGGGATGAAAGTCGAATCGAGGGACACAGCAGCGACTGGTGCAGCGTGATGAATTTCCCGAAGGGCAAGCGTCACACCCCGTGCAGGCATTAACTGTGGATGGAGGGAAAGTGCGGTTACGGACCGAACTGGGAGAACTCTGCCAGTGGCGAGACTACAAAGCCGTGAACTTGGATGGGGAGTGGGTAGGGGCATATTTCCGAGATCGCGAAGGACTGGTGGACTTTGTCAACCAACAAGCGCTTCTTTGTACCAGTTTTCACCCTAGGGAGATGGTCACTCTGGGCATTGGGAATATCCTGGGGAAAATCTCTAACCGAGTAGAAATACTCGATTGGTATCACTTAATGGAGAACTTAGAGAAAGTCGGCGGCTCCCAGCAGCGATTGGACCGGGTGAAGGAACTCCTGTGGAAAGGCCAGGTGAAGGAAGCCTTGAGAAAGTTTGAAGATTGGGAGCATGAGCGAGTAGACAGGTTGAAGGGCTATGTGGAGAAGCATCAGCATCGCATCGTCAACTACGGGTACTATCAGGCTGAGGAGATTCCCATAGGATCAGGGCAAGTCGAATCAACAGTAGGCCGAGGGGCAAGGGTGAAGTTATCTGGAGCACAGTGGAAGGAGGAGAATGTCCCCCAGGTGTTACGACATCGTTGTGCTTGCTTGAACGGAGTCTTTACAGCACTCACTATGAGTAATAATACTTACCTAACTACTGGGATGCACCCTCGTCGATCGCGATCGACGAAAACGCGAGGCTCAGCAGTGTCGGAACCTTCATTGACAGCATCTGCTGGGTTGCCAACTGGTACAGGTGGTGGTTGTGATGCAAGGATAAAGTCTTCAATTTCAGGAGATTCGATGTTAGCGTCAAACGCTTCAATTTTATCTTCTGTCTCTACCCCCGAATATATGTATCTCTGTCCTGCTACAAGTGTAAATTCATCAGGATTTTTAGCCGTTCTTACAGTTGCAGATCCAGCTAGAACCTCGACAGTAATACCCGCCCCAGTGTCAAGGGTTCGAGCCATAAGTCGCTCGTTCTTAGGTGGCACAACAAGTACATCAACAAGTACATCATTAGCTCCCAAGATATGAAGTCCACAAAAGGTTGCTCCTTCGCCTTCAGCCTGCTTCCACAGTTGAACGACTTGTTCTTTGAGTTTTGAACCAGTGCCCTTGACAGTAAAGACCTGGTTATCAGCACATACTACAGATGCAGTTAAATCTGGATTTCTAGTCCGCCACCTGTCCAACGTCACAGTCGTGCATTCACCATTAGAGGTTTCTTTTAGACATTGCTGGAGTGGTTCCCAACAGGGATTTCCCGATGATTTCATTGCTATCCAGCCACGACCTGAGTTTGCTAAAACAACACAGTGATATTGAATCCTGGGATCATAAGCCTGAGCATTCAGTATTTCTTTAAGTCCTTGAAAACTGTAGAAATGATTTGGGCTTGGCCGTTCAGACTCCAGGTTCAAACCTTTCTGTACTCGAAGACCTTGAAGGCAGGCACGCTCTCCAGGTTGATTAGCCCACTCCATGATGAAGTCTCCTTCGAGCGTGCAGGGGAAGTAGTAAAGTGTTGTGCGTTTGTTATGCCTGATAGCTCGCACGAATAGTCCCAAGTCCTTGTCAAACTTTGCATAAAAACGTAAATCAGCAGAGGAACGTCCGCTACCAGGTACGTTTAATGTGTCGATATGGCGTTTCAGGACAGAAGTTCTCTCCGCAGGTCGATATTGAGATCCAGTACGAATACTGAGTTCAGAAAGACCGGTAACTTGGGCAATTTTGGCAGCTAAAGGGATCTCTGCATAGCTACCAGTGCTAGTAACCAAGCTGTAGAAGGGGGCTAGGAGGATGGCGATGGCGCGCACCAATCGCTTAGAATTATAGTTTCTCTGTGCAGTATGCTGTCGTTTAGTCTCTAACATCTTCATCAATTCCTCGTCTCAATTTCAAGTTGTAGATTGCTATTCAAAAGACTGACAATTATCATCATATTAGGTTATCATGGCATTTTTTAGGCAAAACATTTTTATTCACAAAAATTGAGTTAGTCTAAAACTCAATTTGAGGGTCTACGATGCCGATTTTGGAACCGGAACTACCTGACATTGTTTGCTCAAGCGTCTCTCTATGAGATAAATAGAAGAACGAACAGATAACTTGACTATAAGGGTATGTCCTCCCAATTCACGACAGTTAGGCATCAATCTTCGGTAAACTGACGCCACAACGCTTCAATTTCTGCGAGGATTTCGCAAGGCAGCAGTTCTTCCTCTCCCTCATTGATGTAGCCATCACTGTTAATATCTGCTTTTGCCCCTTTTGGGCGCATTAAAATTGCATATGTTGTCCGAAAAGCCTCTGTGTACTGATTTTCAAATTTTAAAGTATTTGGATCTACCAATGCCCCAAAATTACCATCCTTTAGCTCATTTTCAAGCTGCGGCAGTCGATATTTACGAATTGTGTCAACTAGAAATTTATGCGCTCGTTCGGAAATGTACTTAACTACTTGCTTATCTTCTGCAATATCCTCAAACTCTTCTGGGCTTTCTACCATCTGCTTTTGCAGTTGATTGGTTTTTGTCAGAATCTGGCGGTAGTAAGCCAGTGCCCGAGCTATATCCTCTGCTCCCTCTGCTCGCTTGTGCCTGTTTGCTTCTGTAAGGAAATCCGGTAATATTTTTAGGAGCTTTGGAGTCGGTAGCTCGATCCCAAGAGCGACATCCCGAATAATTTGTAGAGACTCTTCCGGTTGCAACCAACCAAATCCGATAAAAGCAATGATTCCGAATATAAAAGTAGCAACACCACCACTAATTTGGCTCCGAGTCACTAAACGCGCCTTTTGACTAGCCTTGATGTATTCTCGATCCATAGAGCTGAGTTCATCTCTATAGTTATTATAAATCTCTTCTACCTCTACCAACCAGGATCCTCGTAGTAAAGAATCGCGATGCTTACCTTTTTCTTTCCACAAGTTAGCTGCTTGCTCTATCTCCCGCTGCTTCCGCAAACGAATTCTATTTTTATCCAACCACCAACGCAATGTTTCCCAGCGACGAATGAGAATTTCATGAGCTATTTATACTGTCACTTTTCCTTTTATTTCCTCTATTTCTAGTGACAGTTCATCTGATTCTAGTACAGTTGCAACTGATTCCTGGCTTGGCACGCTAACCTCCTCATTTTCCTCTTGGTTCGTGACAATCAGCCTTGCGTCAGTTAAGGCTTTGAGGGTTCTCTCCACTAACTCTTCAGGATATTTCTCCCTAACCAAATCGGATTTGTATACCCGGCGTCCCGTATCCTCAGTTCCATCTCCCAAATTGGTTAGCTCCAGAAAAATTTACTGAGCGCAAGCCTGAGCTTCCGCATCTAAACTCTCGTAAACAGCTTTAGCTTTTCGATCTAACGCGCCCTCAAGACCACCAATCTTTTCCCAATATACTTGTAAAGTTAGCTTCCCTCTTTGACGTTTTTCCCACAACGTTTCCAAAACCAATTCTAGTATGGGTAAATTTCCAGACGAGTCATTGCTCCCAGACGAGTCGTTCATCTGCTGCAACAGTTCTTCTACCAGCTCTGGTTCTACCTCCAGTCCGACTTTCTCTGCAGGTTTGACGATGACCTGGCGATAGTCATCTAGACTGGGTGGCACCAACACATAAGACTGCTGTAACTTTTCATAGAGTTTTCTTACTTTGAGACAAGAGGCGATAAAATCTGCTCGGAGTGTGATTACCAGTTTGAATTTATCCGCCGCGTATTCTAAAGCTTCCAGAAGCATGTCTAAAAAACTTTGGCGCTCTGGGTCTAAAAATTTTTGGTGCTCCTTTGAAGTTTCTTGTTCTTGTAGAGTAAAAAGTTCCTCAAATTGGTCTACTAACAACACTACCATTGGCTCTGTTCGCTGGCGCAGCCACCGGACAAATCCTTCGCCTCCAAAATGCAACAATCCTTCTATTTCCATTTGCTGGCGATTTTTTTTCTCTTCTGTTCCAGCATCTACTAATGCGGAAGCCAAGGCTTGAATAGGATGCTTTCCAGGGCGAAAGCTCTTAATCAACCACTGTTCGCTTCCAGGTATCTGTTTCCCTTGCTGCAACTGGGCGATTAATCCAGCCCGCACGACGGAAGATTTACCGCTACCAGAAGCTCCCACTACAGGTAGAAAGGACCGCTGGCTGAGTTCGTTGATGAGTCTCTGCGTCAGATCCTCTCGCCCGTAAAAGTATTTGGCATCTTTGACCCCAAAGGCTCTTAACCCCATGTAGGGACACAATCCGACATCTACTGGTTTGGCACTTTTTTCCCCAGGTGGCAAGATTTCAATCACGCCCTGGGTTGCTGAGAGGGAGGCATCCCACCAAATTTTGCTTTCTGCAAGTTCTGTATGGATTTGAACAATCCATTTGGCGACAGGAAGACCATTTTCTGAGTCAGCTACTTCCAAGGCTTTGAGTAAAACTTGGGCAAATTCTTCTGAATTCTGGAGGGTTGCAGCACCGGCTATCAAGCACTGACCTATTTGAGATTCGAGACGCAAGTCTTCTACCCAATCTGCTAAAGATTCTGCCCCAGGACAATCTAAGATAATGATTTGTCGATCGATTTCTGATTGGTGCAGTTGCTGTCTTAACCAAGAACGACTGATTTCAATGCAATCGCCAATGACCAATAAGGCTTCTCCAGTCTGGGTTTGTTCGATTCGCCCTCGCAGGTATAGGAAGGCGGTTGATTTTTGTTGAGATGCTTACCAATGGAGGGTTTCAGGATGCGATCGCAAACAATCCTGAATCGCTCCTTGACATCTGGCAAGTCTGTTTTTTCTGGATGCCAATAATTAAGCTCGAATTCCCCTGCACCTTTCAACGATTTAATCAATTCCAAAGTCGTTTGACCGTCCGATAGTCCTTCTACTACCAACGCCTGTCGTGGAGGGCGAGAGTCAACATCTACAGTTTTTAAGCCCAAAACCAGTTCCCCCATTGCTGCCACAATCCATTTAGGTGTTTGTAATGTATATTCTTTGCAGAAAGAATCAGTTTCGCCAATTTGCTGTGGTAATTCTGATATTTCCTCCCTCAGCTAGTTGGGAATTGACCACTGTTCTGCCAGACCCAAACGCTTTTCATATAAGCGTTGTCTCCAGCCTCCATGTTCTAGCAAGGCTCCCCAGAGAGAGAATGGTAATGCTCGTCTGGGAAAAGCTACAGAAGGATTTCCCAAATGCTCTAGCAAGTTGTTTGCCTGGGCTAGGAGTAAAGCTGGCAAGGGAGTAATTTCGCTGCGAGTTGCTGCTGACGGCCAGACTTGACGCCCTACCCACAGGACGTTCAAATCATCAATTAACTCCTCCGCCTCCAGGGAATAGGTGCGATCGCGAGAATGATAACGTCCCTGATCGTGCAATTGTAAATGGGTAGAATAGCCCCAAATTCTGACAAACCCTTCATCAGGGTCTACTTGGGCCGCCAGGTAATAATCAGCAGCCCACATAGGGATATCCAGCCATTCTTGGGGAACCCGCAATTCGGTCAAATCTATTGTATCGCTAGGAATCAGTACCAATCGTTTTGTCCCCAACTGAATAGCAGTCCCATTGACAACTTCCCAGAAACTAGGGAGAGCCGAGACAACAGGCCAAATCCTGGTAACAGAATTATATTCCGCTTGCAGCCAAGCGAGGAAAGTCTGCAAGCAAAGTCTATTAAGATAGGCTCTCCAGCGACCACTTGGAGAAGAGAAGGACTGACTTTGCTTCCAAGCTTCTGCTTGTGCGGTTTCCGATATCTCCAACCACAGATGAGTTTCCTCAGTAAATAGATCCAGGGCTAATTCCATAATCAAGTCTCCGTTTCCGGTGGTGTATCAAGATTGCCATAATGTTGTAGGAGCCATGCTTTAATAGATGTTCCCATACTGTTAAGTACGTTGGGCGCGAGATCCTTATGCAGTTTTTCCTTTCCCCACTGAGCCAGTGCCAGCAGCAAGGCTTTGTTCAACTCTCTGAGCTTGAGCGTGCGAGAAACTTTAGACTGCGATATTGCCAACTGTTCTGCAATCTCCTCTTGAGTTAACCCCTGACCGTAGTGCATCTGTAGCATTCTCTGCCTCAAGAGCCGCTGTGTTTCTGGTCCTGTTTGACAAATGTGACTGTCTAAGGCAGCCACTAAAACCGAGTTTACCTGCTCTTGCCGAGATTGCTGTCTGTGCTGTTCTTCTTCATTTATCAGTTGAGCGAGTAATGATTCTGCCTTCCCCCTGGGAGAACATCCTGTAATTCTGCCGCTGCTTCCCTCCCAGCCGGTGCATTGAGGGATGTCATCGGGGGAGCCAGATATGATCGGATCGCCCGAGCACAAGTTTCCATCCATTCTTGGAGCGTTGCAGCATTACATTCAGGTCCTGGCGCTTGCAGTTGGCCGAGTCGTTCCCTATTGTAGAGTTGCCCGATCGCCTCCCAGGTATTGCCATCTGGAGGGGTGAGTCTGCGGTTTCCTCTGGGTTTGGTAGGAACATAAACATCCTTGAAGCACTCCCAGGCCAAAATGTAGCTATACTGCACTAGGTCATAATTTGAGCTTTGTCAATTATTTGAAAATTCAGAGTTAGCAGAGATTGTATCTCTTCTTTGTGGAGACTATGAGCATTGTGTATCGGATCAGCAATTGCCGATTTAAATGAATCAAAATCTTCATAATACTGGGAAGATAAACATTTCTTTTTTACCCATTTCCACAACCGCTCAATTCGGCATGATGGTAAATATAATAACCTTGAGTTCTTTAGCTTTTTCCTAAAGCAAATTGCATTTTTGATAGCGAGCATTATCTATTACTAATAAAATTGGCATATATTTTTTTTTCTGATCTTTTCCAATAGCTCGCAAACCGTTATAGCATTTGGCATCATTTGTTACGATTATAACTTCCGAAGTAATCGCATTTAATGCCCCTAAAACATTAAATCTTTTTCTCTCTGATGCTGTTTTAATAAATATTCTCTTAAAACACCATAAAAATTCTATAAATGCACGAAATAGGCGGCATCAACAAACGACTCTTTTTCCTTCGGAAGCCTCTAACAGTCTGGGTTCTAGAGTTTTTTCTTTATATTCTTGTTGTATGTCTGAGTCGGCTTTTCCTGGTATCTGTCCTACCTTTCCCCATTCCCATCCTTAACATAAAATTCCTGACCTGGCTACGTTTAATCCCAGTTAATTCTTTTTGATTTTTATGTGAATTTAACTGAGATATCCTGTCGAAACCACCTGCCAAATATTATTTAAAATAATCCCGCATTGTATTTTGACATACCCCAGTAAGCCGGGCTATTTCTTTATGCTTTATGTTTTGACTCTTGAACCCTGCATTTTCTTACGAACTCTCGGGTTGGGATGATAATATCTTAAATAATTCAGTTGTTCTTTTTCTTCAGCAGTAAATGATATGTTAATCATTATTACAGATGTTACTAATTCGATGGCATTCCTATCATAACTCTCACAAAAGCGCAAGTCGATCCCTATCCGAGTATATCAATAGTTGCAGGAGACAGCCTGTAATTTTCTAAAGATAAGCTGAGCTGCTGCATGCTAGTATGGCGCAATAAGCTCCAATTAGTCTGGCCAACCGATTTATCTCGCTGGCGCAGTTCATCTTTGATCGTCCGTCTGAAGACAACAACAGCGTAATCTTTCAGGGAGCCGTACTCAGGGTCAAAGCCTGCCAGCACAGTATCTACCTTAGAACGCGCTATCTGAAAATAGTCCTCCAAAGTATATTCAGAGAACTTAAATTTCTGCCACTCAAGGCCAGCAGCATTGTAACAAGCTTCTTCCAAGTAAGCGTACAGATGATTACCATTATACAATTTTGCTTTCCAGCATCATTATATAATACGTAGGGGAGTAAGAGATTTATGCATCTCCTACTCCCCTACTCTTGAACCCTCCTCCTGTGGCGATCGACCTTTCGACAGCCGATCGCCTACGATCGAGCGAGCTAAATTTTAGAACATGCCAGCGCTGCTCAGGCCCAATATAGTGCCGGCTCCTAGGATGTGACCCAAGCTAGTGGTGGCCAGCAACTCAGCCAAGCCCATACCCCCGAACAAGCCCATACCCCCGAAAAAGGGTGATGCTGGCAATCCTGGACCCACACCCTTCTGTTGGATGAAGAACTTGCCTATGGCGATCGCCACTATATTGCAGATAATCATCGTCACACCTACACCTACAGACCACTCTGAAGTCATGCCTCTTCTCCTGTATCGATTCACTTTGACAATCTTTATAATTATAAATTACTTTTTGACAAAACAATCATTTCGTTTCATAAATTAATATAACTTAACATTCAGCGACCCAGCCAGAAGCCAAAATGGGTAGTTAGTTGTCAGTGGTTAGTTGTCAGTGGTTAGTTGTCAGTGGTTAGTTGTCCTTACCACCCCTCAGTTTTCCAGCGAGCCCATAGAGGGGGGACCGGTAGTCCATGACGAATCGCTCGAATAATCAGACGAAGTCCAGTGGTAAACAGAGAACACCAAGAACGGAAGCGTATGATGCGAGACTTGGGTAAAGGCGTCTCATCGCTCATACCAGCAGAGGTGGACCAATACATGGCTAGTGCCATAACCTTGCATCAAACGTTCGTTTGCGATCTGCATGTTCTTTTTGAGTTTCAGTAATGCCAAAACCAGAGGTTTTGAAATCAGAAAACATGAGTTCAATTCCCCAGCGAATCCCATAATCTCGTGTTTTGTATTCAGAGGCGGGACAATCGCTATGATCCAAGCTTCGCCATAGCCAGGGTCTTGAAGGATGCCAATGTTAGTTTTTACCTCTAATTTCTCCTCCCAGTATCACTTGACATAGCGTGATAATATATAATATCACGCATGTCAAGTGATACTGCCCTGATGTTGGAAAATTAGGTTACCCTTCAGGCGAATCCGGTAGCTCCAAGCCATGATTTTGACACCATTCCACTAAGGTGCCATAGAATCTGTCAGCCATCAACAAGATAGAAAACTCTGAAGACAGCAGATAATCTACTTTTTCAAGTAATTGCTTTTGCATAGCTACACGCGGCTATCAACTTAAGCCGGGACAGTAAGTCGGGGTAAGGGATTGGGCGATTGTGTTTTTGATGACTGTCGTGGCAGGGGGATCTCACCCATATGGTCTACAACCCACTCAAATAGATTCTCGTGCATAGTATCCAAAGAGTCGTGGCGCTGCTGTGGTACCATCCGCTCGCCTGATGTCAAAATTGTAAATGACAGTCCCGTTCCACTAATAGCCTTAGCCAGGCGCTTCCCACCTCCGTCTCCCACCAGGAAGATTCACCGATGCGGCCCTCGACGGGCAATCCCTTGTTGATGGCCCCCGACGCTGCTAATAGACATCTCCAAAAATAAAACCCTTGTCAGCTCTGGGTTTTAAGCTCTACCTCCATTTTCTTCTTTTTGTTTAGGGTGTGTCATCAATCAAATTGCTTGACAGAAATAGATGGATACGGTATGGAGTCCTTATCCAGCAATAACAATCAAGAGGGCATGATATGAGACGCTATGGCTTGCGAGACGACCAGTGGGAACGGATCGAACACCTTTTACCTGGTAAAGAGGGTGACCCAGGCGCTACAGCCAAGAACAATAGATTATTCGTGTTCTGCCGTGTTATATCGATATCGTGCTGGCATTCCCTGGCGGGATTTACCGGAGTGTTTTGGGGATTTTCGGGTTGTTCATACCCGCCATACCCGTTGGTCTGAAAAGGGAGTTTGGAAGCAGGTATTCGATGTCTTGGCCTCAGACGCCGATAACGAATACGCCGCGATTGATGCCACCATCCTGCGTGCCCATCAACGAGCGTGCGGGTGCAAAAAAAAACACCCTCAGATACGTGCGAAACCCAAGCCATAGGCCGTAGTAAAGGGGGACTATCGACAAAGATTCATGCCACTTGCGATTGCCCAAGGCAATCCCACAGGATTTCATCTCCCCTGGCCAAGCCCACGACGGGAAAGGTGCTGACGTGCTATTGGATAAAATCGGTGAGATTGGCGCGCTGCTTGCAGATAAAGCCTATGATGCGGAACAACGTGTGCTCGAGCGCCTGAAAGAGGCGGATTGGATGGCTGTCATTCCTCCAAAAAGTAACCGCACAGAACACAGAGAATACGATGAAGAAATGTACAAGTGGCGGCATCTAATTGAAAATCTATTCCAAAAACTCAAGCAATACAGGGCTCTGGCGACACGCTACGATAAAACGGCTCGCAATTTCTTGGGTGCCATCTACCTCGCGGCAGCTGTAATATGGCTTAATTGATGACACGCCCTAGCTGTTAATTCCTGTTTTTTCGGTTGTTTTTATTTGAGGTTCTCCAATATAGGCTTTATCCCCTGCAAAAATTTGATCTGGATCGAAAACGACGCTCGCAAGATTTATATCGCTTGCTGGGCCTCTTTCTCCAGATACAACATCGACAAGATCTGCACGCTACCAGGTAAAACAATTAATTGATTTTTCAAAGTATTTCTTCTTACTTGAGTAAAACTTTTTCTGCTCTTCATAGTCTTTAGGTCTTGGTATGGCTTGCGCTATCGACTATCAACTCATATTCTGTGTTTGGATAAATATTCTTCATCTTCTCCATTTTTTTTGTTCAAGTAAACGGCAAAAGATCTTGCCAATAATTAAAAATATCATTAGCTTTCACCCAAAAAGTATACCTAATACTTGAAATGTTAATCCTTGACACATCAAAGTTAAAATAATTTGCTCTTCTACTAATAATTTAGGTTTCGCCCCCACGACGTATCAATCTAGTTTTGTGTTCTTCCACCTTTTCTTTATGATTTTTATCCAACAGCAATTGCAATAAGTTGTATTAAGTTTTCATAGCTGATACCGATGAGCCGTTTTGCTTCTTTAGGCTTGGCTTGCAAATATGTCCAGGTAATACTCGTCACAAAATTAAATTTTCAAATCTTATTATAGCATAAATTTCTATTTTGGAGATGTCTAATGGAATTGACCGGTAGCTTCGGCAATCCCTAGTCAAGCTTTTGACACCCTCTTGGAGTCGGCATTTGGCTACTAATAAACAGCTTTCCGGTATAGTAAGACTCATGGTTCCTGATTTGAAGATTTACTTCGGATACGATACCAATCCCTGTGACTTGTTGCAGGGATTTTTTTGAGAGAGGATTTTTTTATACATTTAATCTCCGGAGTTTTTGTCCCGCTTTACGCTGATAGCCTTTTCCCAAACTCCGTTTTTGTTCCCTCGGCTAAACCTCGTATGTACCACTTCTTTAGTCTCCAAATCTCTCGGATAAGTCTGGACACGGGATTCCCGCTTTGTACCGATACAGCACTGCTTCCACAAATAGTCGATTATTTTTTGCTGTTCGGACTACATGGCCTTCTCTTCCCGGTAGGAAATCCTTGATTTTTTCCCACTGGTCATTCAAGGGTGCATATCTATTTTTCTGTCTCTTTCCTTTTCTTCAGTTCATCTATTCTATCCTCTCTTCTTCTAATTGATGACACGCCCTAGAGAGCCTATCGAGTCTGAAACCCTTAATTTGGCGTGTTCATAAGTTTTACTTATCACACAAACCTAGGAGAGCCAGCGGCTTTTTTTGTGCTATTCGGAATTATAGCATAATTTTGAGGGGTGGTAAGTTAGTTGTCAGTTATCACTAGTCAGGAGACCTGGCACGTGATAACTGGTCATAACTTGTGCATTAATTATCAATAATCAATATTAATGCACAATTGACAATTGCTCAATTTACAATTCACAATAGATATATGCGAGTCAAGATTTGCGGGATAACAATAACTTCACAGGCGATGGCGATCACCCAGTTAGGAGCAACAGCACTAGGGTTTATCTGTGTGCGGTCCTCTGAGCGTTACATAACGCCTGAAAATATCCGGGTGGTGGTAGAGCAGTTGCCAGGAGCGATCGACCGCATCGGCGTGTTTGCCAACGCCCCCTTAGAAGAAATCTGTCAAACGGTGGCAACTGCTCAATTGAGTGGCGTCCAGCTCCATGGCAGCGAGTTGCCGGAATTTTGTCACCAATTGCGTCGTACCCTGCCGACGATAGAAATTATTAAAGCCCTGAGAGTAAAGACGGAAGAAGCCTTAAATCAGGTAGATGTGTACATTGACTGTGTAGATGCTATATTGCTAGACGCCTACCATCCAGAAAAGCTTGGAGGTACAGGCAAAACCCTGGACTGGTCTGCCTTAAAGCAATTTCATCCCCGGTGCCCCTGGTTCCTTGCCGGTGGCTTAACGCCAGACAATGTCCAATCAGCCCTGGATCTAGTTCACCCCAATGGTATCGATCTATCCAGCGGTGTAGAGCGCCAACCTGGAGATAAGGATCTGGCGAAAATTGCCCGCCTGTTTGAGAAACTGCGGCTCTAGTTTCCTTTACTGTTCTTGAGAGCCTCAAATTTATAGCCAACACCCCGCACTGTCTGAATCAGTGTTAGTTGATTATCAGTTTCCAGCTTTCTGCGAATTTGACCGATATGTACGTCCACAACTCGTGGATCCCCTTCATATTCGTACTCCCATACTTGTTTAATCAGTTCAGCACGACGCCAAGCTCGATTGAGATGGCTAGCTAAAAAGTACAGCAAGTGGAATTCCAGGGCAGTTAAAGACAATACCTGACCATCCAGATTGACTTCCCGACTGACCGAGTCGATGGCTAGCCAGTCAAAAATTAAGGGTTGCTGCTGAGGGGGCGTCACTGTTCGCTGGCGCTTCAAAATCGCCTCCACCCGATATTTCAGTTCTTCGAGATTAAAGGGTTTGGTGAGGTAGTCATCGGCTCCCTTAGAAAACCCAGCGATTTTATCAGTGGGATCGGCCCGGGAGGTGAGCATGAGCACAAATACATCAGTGCGACTCTGCATTTCCTGACAGAGGTTATAACCAAGCATCGGGTAGGTTCACATCCAGAATCACCAAGTCTGGATGAAATTGCTCAAACAGCCTCATGCCTGTCTTACCGTCGGCGGCAGACTGCATTTGATAATTTTGTTTGGCCAAAAAGCGATAGATAAGATTGCGAATGGCAGAATCGTCGAGAATTTTGGCTGGAAGCATGTCTTATAACTCCGCAGATAACAGCTGCTTCTGATAATTAACCTAAGTTGCGACCTATTAAAAAAAATATGAATTACCCACTTAGACTTTACAGATATTTGGGATATTTCGTAGCTTTTGATACAAAATTATATTTTTTTTGTGCTAGACGGCGGGTTGGCTGTTTATAGGTTATAATGTACTAAAATAATAGTTAATTGCTGGGGGATATAGATGATGGAAGATATGATTACAACAATTTTTGTTCTTTGTGACGAGCTACTAAAAGCGTTAAATATAAAAGAAGATCCACAAGTAAAAATGAACAATGCCGAAGTGATGACAGTCGGATTAGTTGCTGCATATTTTTTCGGAGGACACCACGATCGCTCTTGTCAATTTATGGTCGAACACAAGTATATAAAAAATCTGTTAAGTAAAAGTAGGTTCAATCGTCGATTACACAATATTGACGAACCAATTTGGATGTTTTTCTTCCAAGTTATAGCTCAAACATTTAAAGAGCTCAATCCGGGTCAAGAATATATTCTTGATAGTTTCCCGGTGCCAGTATGTGATAATATTAGGATTGATAGATGCCAAATTTATAACAAGGAAGAATATCGAGGGTATATTGCCAGTAAAAAACGTTATTTTTATGGATTAAGAGTTCATATGTTGGTAAACAAAAATGGAAAGCCAATAGAATTTTATCTAGATACTGGTAGTTATAATGATGTTAAAGTTTTGCAATCTTTTGGCTTTGACTTACCATCAAATTCAATAGTTTATGGAGATAAAGCTTATAATGATTATCAATTAGAGGATTTACTAAAAGAGTCGTCAAGTATAATGTTAAAACCTTTGCGAAAAAAGAACTCAAAAAGAAAAGAATATTCTTGTTTTGAATATATACAAAAAGTAACAAGAAAACAAGTTGAAACCTGTTTTAGTCGAATCACCAATTTGTTTCCCAAGTCAATTCATGCTGTTACATCTAAGGGATTAGAGTTGAAAATAATTCTCTTTATCATAGCTTTTTGTATCCAATTTTTATAGGTCGCAACTTGAGTTAATTATCATTTGTCAATGCCTGGGTGCCAACTATCGGCAGCGTTACCGCCACCGGAG
Source organism: uncultured Hormoscilla sp. (assembly GCA_963921275.4). Classification (GTDB taxonomy): domain Bacteria; phylum Cyanobacteriota; class Cyanobacteriia; order Cyanobacteriales; family Desertifilaceae; genus Hormoscilla. Next base: position 3,576,864 of record OZ001293.3, read on the forward strand.
GATAAACCCGGACCTGGCTCATAGAATTCAAAATTCTGGCGTTGCACCAACTCGGGGATGATGGTGGCTCTCTGGTTAGTCAGTTGTCAGTTGTTAGTTGTCAGTTGTCAGTTGTCATTATCCATGAAACCTGGTCCCTAGAGGCTCCCAGTAAGTGGTCAATATACATCCCGTGGTTTTGCATCTTAGAAGTCATTGCGAGGAGGGGCTGTGTCCCCCCCCTCGTTCCCACGGCGAAGCCTGGGAACGTGCGATTAAGATGTCTCTTGGGTAGTGCGACTACGATGTATCCTCTTTTGTGCGGGGATCTTGACAATGTTGGTTTGGGAACTCCCCTCGCTCCGGACAAGTTATTAACCGAGAAGTATTGGGATAACGGTCCTATTTATTATGATTAAGTTTTGTAAAGCTAATCAGCAATTGGCTCTAAGAATAGTTATAATATGGAGAATAAGCGATCTAGATAATTATTACTCAGACATAAACTTTAGAAAGGGAGTATATCAATGGATCTTGCACCTCTTGTCCAAATAGTCGTTTACTGGTTAGTGACATCGGTCAGCTTGTTTATTATCTCAAAACTGCCATTTTGGGGTGTTGAAATTGACAGTTTCGAGATAGCAATGATATCAGCAGCAGCTTTTGGAATATTGAATGCGCTGCAGGTTCCCGCTTTTCAGTATTTTGGTTTGCCCTTAACATGCTTAATATTACTCTGGTCGCGATCTTAGTTAATGCCATCATCTTTGGCTTAGCCGCTGCTTTGGTCTCGGGATTTCGCTTGCGCGGGGGTATAGTTAGTGCCTTGCTGGGTTCCCTCGCCCTCGGATTTATCAATTCCTTCCTCTTCTACGCCCTCAAGTCTATCTAATATAACTGGCCCAATCAGCTCAATTTTTCAGGTGGGCAATGCCCAAAAAGCCCGATCGCCCTAAGGGGGAACCATGATTTTTTGGCCCCCAGCAAGTCCAAAGGTAGCATGGATAGCTTGTAAGGCTTTCACTCCTTCTGCTTCTGCTACGACGCAGCTAATTTTGATTTCTGAAGTAGCAATCATTTCGATGTTAATCTGCTGTGCGGCTAAGGCGGCAAACATCTGGGCCGCTACGCAGGGATGCTTGACCATCCCTATACCAACAGCGCTGACTTTGGCGATCGCCCTACGAACTACAATTTCACTATAGCCCCATTCCGATCGCAGTTCTGCTAAAGCCAGCCGGGCAACTTCCACATGGCTTTGTGCTACAGTAAAGGCAATATCGCGAGTCAGGACGCCATTAATCACCCGACAGCGCTGGGACTGGATAATTATATCAACGCCGATCTGATGTTGGGCTAGCAGACCGAAGATTTGAGCTGCTATTCCCGGGCGATCGGGTACAGACAGGATCGCCAAACGCGCTTGATTTCTATCCAGGGCCACACCCCGGACGGGAGTTTCTGGATATTGACTGCTTTGAGTTGCTTGATGACTGCTGACATCGAAGGCTTGGCAGAGGATCTTCACCGCCCGATCGCCTTCTTGGGCATCGATCGTGCAGCTGACTTTGATCTCCGATGCGGAAATCATTCCGATATTAATCCCCGCATCTGCTAGAGTAGCAAACATCTGGGCTGCCACGCCGGGACGCCCGATCATCCCCGCACCCACAATACTGACTTTGGCAATATTATTGTCTGCCATCACCTCACAATTGCCCTGACTGCTTCCCAAAGCTGGTAGAATAGCAGTTGCCACCGCTGACGCCCGACTGGCAGCATTGCTAGCAACGGTAAAGGCAATGTCATTACTATTGCCTTCGTGGATCGATTGGATAATCAGATCTACATCTATATCCTGACGCCCAATCTCGCCAAACAACTCTGCTGCTACTCCCGGGCGATCGGGCACTCGCAGCATGGACACCTTACCTTGATCGGCATCAAATTCCACCGCATCTACAGGGTGGACGAGTTCCAAACCTTCTATAGAACGGGCGCAAGGACTTGGGGAGATTACCTTCGTACCCGCCTCATCCGTCCAACTGGATTTTACCACTAAAGTAATGCCGTAATTGCGAGCAATCTCCACCGCCCGTGGATGCAGAACTTTCGCACCCAAGCTAGCAAGTTCCAGCATTTCATCGCAGGTTATTTCCGCCATCACCTGCGCATCCGGTATCAACCTGGGGTCGGCGGTTAAAATCCCCGGCACATCAGTGTAAATTTCGCAGCAGCATGCTTCTAGGGCCGCTGCCAGTGCCACCGCTGAAGTATCAGAACCCCCCCGTCCCAGGGTGGTAATTTCCAGTTCATCGCTGCTAGTGACGCCTTGGAAACCAGCTACCACCACCACTTTCCCCTCATCCAGGTGACCGGCTAGCCGTTCTGTAGAAATTTCCAAAATCCGGGCCCGAGAATGTTTCGCTTCCGTAACTATCCCCACTTGTGCCCCCGTCAGAGAAATCGCCTGTTGTCCCAATTCCTGTAATGCCATACTCAGCAGGGCGATCGAGACTTGTTCCCCCGTAGACAGAAGCATATCCATTTCCCGGCGGCTGGGATTTGTGGATATTTCTTTGGCTAATTTGACTAAATCATCAGTGGTTTTGCCCATGGCCGAAACCACTACAACTACCGATTTCCCTGCTTGCGCCGTTTTCTGTACCCGCTGGGCCACTGCTTGGATCCGTTCCACTGTGCCCACCGAGGTGCCACCATATTTTTGGACTATTATTGCCATATATCTCCCGATTCTACTCACGATGCGCGAGGGGTAGTGCGATTAGCGCGACACCCCGACGGCATCGACTCAACCCAAGACAGGAGTCCCCGCCTGTCCTCAGGCGGGGACTCCTGTCCTACGAAGGGCGAACGACGGGACTCGAACCCGCGAATGGTGGAACCACAATCCACTGCCTTAACCACTTGGCTACGCTCGCCATACTTTCTCAGAGTATAACACTCTCTTCGCACAATTATCCAGATCGTAACTCAAAAATTTGGAGAGTGCTCTCCTCTCCGCACTCGCTCTCCGGCTCGTGCTCCGGGATGCGCCGGAGATTTCCTCGTTAAGAGGCTCCCGCCTGGGAACAGGCTGCGCTTGCGTTGCAGGAGATTCTAACTATAAACTGCCCTAGGGGAGTTTTGTCAAGCAAGTCGCGATCCGCCGAGCAGCCCCTGGTTTTCCCATCCGCCGCTGGCCATTTTCATAAATCAGCTGTAGCCCGTCTGGGTCACGCAACAGTTTTTCTAGAAAATCGGCAACCTGACCTGGCTGCTGCACCAGCACCAGAGAAGACCCTAACAGGCGAGACTGGGCTTCGGCAAATGCTGGGGTAAACTGGGGGCCTCCCCCGGGAATCGCGATCGCGGGTTTTCCTAAGCCCACAAACTGTTCTGTGGCCGTCCCCGCCATGGCGATCGCCACATCTGCCCAGTGCAAGCATTGATTATAACCCTTTTCCGTCAGGAGCAATGTCCCATGTTTCTGGATGTAGGTCATGCTTGCATGCAGCTTATAGTATAATCGGTTCTCATCGACACGCGGAAGCCAGCCGGCTGATTCTGCCATTTCTCCCATCCTCTCTACCGTTAAGAGAGGCGCGATCGCCCCTGCAAATATCACATTTGAACGCCTCCTGCCGAGGATACAAGCAGCCGTCTGCAGCAGCAACTGCCAATTTTCATAAGCTTCTGGCGATCTCGAACCCGGCAGCAGCAGGATCGTCAGCTGGCGGTCCCGTTCCCCTTTTTCCCCATTCGGGTGCGCCAAAGCAGCAATTGGCTGTTGGGGCTGTAAATCATCCATCATCGGATTACCCAGATCGAAAACCGGTATTTTACTCTGTTTTAATCTTGCTCCGATGTGCGATGCGCAGTACGAATAGCGCGCGCGGAGCACATCGGAGGTCAGGGAATCTCTGGGAAAAACGGCCTGACAGCGGCGGCTACTCATCAACCAGCGTTCCCAAGGTAGATATACCGAACCGGACCAAGCCTGCCATTCATATCCTGGTAGCACCCCTGCTTCATCCCTCAGGAAATATTCCGACTTGGCCGTGCCCACAAAAGCATACTTCCCACCGCTCCACCAGGCAAACAATAGCGGTACAATATCCCCTACTGCCAGTATTTTACCTTTCCTTTCGATGCCGTCGGGGTGTCGTCGCACTACCCCTCCCCCATCGAGGGATCCCCCTATCCAACGGCGTACTGCTTGCCACTGGGCGATCGTCAGGCCCAGTAAGCCACCCCTTAGATCCCGCCACAGCTGACGCCCATCCATATATATAAAGCCACCAGAAGGCATCGGCTTTACTGGACCGATTATCGGAATCCCCAGTTCGCGGTACGCAACTCCCTCTCCTACTAAGGGCAGGGCTGCTAACTCCAGAGGCCCCGCGAAGGATTTTAGTTGGCGCAGGATTCTGACAGCGATCGCATCTTCTCCATGTCCGTTACTCAGGCAAAGTAGCTTCATCTTCTCTTTTGGTGATTTCTGACTGGTGACGGCAAACGCTTTAGCGTTTACTACGAACGGGCAAACGCTTTAGCGTTTACTACGAACGGGCAAACGCTTTAGCGTTTACTACGAACGGGGCTTTACAATAGCTAAAAGCACAGAAACAATTCTTGCCATATGTCCAAATTTTCGTCTTTAGAACAAGCACTTAAGCATTTTTTCGGTTATGACAGCTTCCGTCCGGGACAGCGCCAGATCGTCCAAGCGGCACTCGGCCAGCAAGATTTACTCATTGTCATGCCCACTGGTGGCGGCAAATCCCTTTGTTTCCAGCTGCCTGCCCTGCTGCAACCAGGTTTAGCTATTGTGGTCTCCCCCCTCATTGCCCTCATGCAGGACCAAGTCGAAGCCCTGCTGGATAATGGCATTGGCGCGACTTTTCTCAATAGTACCCTCAGTAATGCCGAAATGCGATCGCGCGAACGAGACATCCTCAACGGGCAGATTAAACTCCTCTACCTGGCCCCCGAACGTCTGTTAGCAGAAAGATTTCTCCCTTTCTTAGGAATGATCCAACAGAAAATTGGCATTAGCGCCTTTGCCATTGACGAAGCCCACTGCGTATCCGAGTGGGGGCACGATTTTCGGCCCGAATATCGGCAAATGCGACTGTTACGAGAGCTTTACCCAGATATCCCCCTCATGGCCCTAACTGCCACTGCTACTGAGCGCGTCCGCCAAGATATTATTCAACAGTTAGAATTGCGACAACCCTACATTCATATTGCCAGCTTCAATCGTCCCAATCTCTACTATGAAGTCCGCCCCAAAACTCAGCAAAGCTACGCCGAATTATTCGGGCTGATTTCTCAGACTAGCGGTGCTGTGATTGTCTATTGTCTCAGTCGGAGTCAAGTAGAGGAACTCGCCCTCCGACTGCAGGGCGATGGCATCAAAGCTTTACCTTACCATGCTGGCTTAGAAGACTCGAAACGGGCAACTAATCAAACTCGCTTCATTCGCGATGATATCCAGGTGATTGTCGCTACTATCGCCTTTGGCATGGGTATCAATAAACCCGATGTCCGCTTTGTCATCCATTACAACTTACCCCGCAACCTGGAGGCATATTATCAAGAATCAGGTCGGGCGGGACGAGATGGAGAACCAGCACGCTGCTCCTTGTTTTTCAGTTATAGCGATCTCAAGAAAATTGAGTGGATGCTAGACCAAAAAGAAAACGAAAAGGAAAGGCGCATTGCCTATCAACAGTTGCGTCAGGTGATTGACTACGCTGAGGGAACAGACTGTCGGCGCACCATCCAATTGGGTTATTTTGGTGAGAGTTTTCCAGGTAATTGCGACTGCTGCGATAACTGTCGCCATCCCCAACCTACCGAAGATTGGACTGTCGAAGCGATGAAGTTTCTCTCTTGCGTCGCCCGTTCTCAAGAACGCTTCGGGATGGTTCATATTATCGATATATTACGGGGTTCTCGGAATAAGAAAGTCCTGCAAAACGGTCACGATAAACTTTCTACATACGGTATAGGTAAAGATAAAACTGTTGAGGAGTGGAAAATGCTAGCCCGTTCTCTACTTCACCAAGGTTTATTAAATCAAACCACAGATGGTTATAGCATCCTCAAGCTGAACCAACTCAGTTGGGAAGTTATGCGGCGGAAGTCTTCTGTTCAGATTGCTGTACCAAAGAAACAGGCGATCGCATCCCAGAAAAAAACTGCTGCTGCTGGAGAAATGCTATTTCAGCGGTTGCGAGTGCTGCGCAAAAAGCTAGCTGACGCCCAAGGCGTCCCACCTTATACGATCTTTTCCGACCCCAGTCTGATGCAGATGGCACAGCAGCAACCCCAAACTCTAGCAGAATTTGCCCGCCTTGACGGCGTCAACCGTCACAAAGCCAAACAATATGGCTTGTCTTTCCTGAGTGAAATTAAAGCTTACTGCCAACAGCAATCATCTGTTTCACTATCTCAGGGCGGCAATAATAGTCGCTTGTATCTGACCAATACTTTATCCTTGACCTTAGAGTTATATCAACAAGGTCACAGTCCTGAAGAAATTGCCGAAAAGCGCAACCTCAAGTCTACCACAATCATGGGTCATCTAGCAGAATTGATCGAGATGCAGCAGCCCGTAAATGTAGACAAGATAGTCCCCCAAAAACGTCAACAACCCATATTACAAGCAATTCAACAGGTGGGGACTTCTTCCCTCAAAACTATTTACGAACATCTCCAAGAATGCTATAGTTATGGGGAAATACGTCTGGTCCTCGCATCCTGGCGACAAAATCAGTAGGAGCCGGGGCACAAATCAGTAACATTTTAATCTGAACCGAAAGATCTCTGATTTTTGCCCCTACTATATTGGCGATCGCATCCTATCAGGGCACAGGGTCCGTCACGAATAATTTGATTATTTTTATTAAGTGCGAGCGTCCAAAATCAAGTCTCTTAACACAAAATTTTATTATATAAACTCCGATATGAAAAGAGATAAAAAATATTTATAAAACCTCTTTAACTTCAGAAGTTAATGTATTCAATTAAAAAGGAAGAGTTTCCAGGAAAGCAATGTCAGAATCACCCGAACCAACCGTCGAAAGAGAAGATGCTCAACATTCTTACACATTTCTAATATTCGGGGCTGTTTTCAGTAAAAGAAAAGGAGGTATAGGTATCAATAAGCTAATATAATATACGTGTTTATGCTAGATTTAATTGCTAGTGGCGCAAAACCTACACAAATCTCACAAGTAGACTTACTTGAGAGCGGCAAATCCGGTATATTACTTGCTTTTTGCGAGTTGGTGTACTAAGCTAGAAAAAGCAGTGGATGGCTAGCCCTGGCTGCTAACTATAAGCGCTCGCAGGCGTAGCCGTGTAGCGTGTTACGCCTTGAGCTTTGCACGAGCTTTGCCTGAGCGCGTTGAAAAATGCGCTCTGTTATACTTGCACGGATCTGCTTGTTGGATTTGTGAGGGTTAAACGCAGCACATTTGACTCGATCCTAATCAGAACTGAATAACCGGGTTGATGTAAAGTACCAAACCCGGTTTTTTTGTTGATACTGGATTGATGGGGATATAATTATGGTTCGTAGTAAGGACTTTAGTCCTTCGGCGAGCACTAAAGTGCTCACTACGAACTTTGTAGTAGATCGTTGAAGTACAAATGAATGCATCCATCAAGTCTCATGCCCATCGACTCACAGATAAAGAACGTGCCTGTCTGGCAAAGATGGTAGATTACTCCTCATTACAGTCTATACCGGAAATCTGGCCCCTGGCCGCAGAGAAATTCGGGGATGCGATCGCCCTCTGGGACCCCCACGCCCAACCAGCAGTGCAGCTAACCTATAGAGAGTTAAACTCCCAGATCCAGCAGTTCGCCTCCGGGTTGCAAGCTTTGGGAGTAAAACCGGGCTCACGCATTTCTCTGATAGCAGATAATAGTCCCCGCTGGTTCATTGCCGACCAGGGGATGATGAGGGCGGGGGCTGCGAACGCAGTGCGGAGTTCTCTATCAGATCCCTCCGAACTGCTATACATCATCGAAAATAGCGAGTCAACAGCTATAGTAGTAGAAAATCTGGCAACGCTGGAAAAACTACGTACTGGCATGGACGATCTACCCATTGAGTCCGTCCTCTTGCTGAGTGATGAAGCACCCCCCTCCAGTGAGGCGTTGCCAGTGCGGAACTTTTCCCAACTGATGGAGATAGGTCTCCAGCAGCAGCCCCAAGCAGTCAGCCAAAACCACCAGACCCTGGCAACTCTGATCTATACATCTGGCACTACTGGGAAACCCAAAGGGGCAATGCTATCTCATGGTAACTTGCTGCATCAGGTGACAAATCTGGGAGTAGCAGTGCAACCACAACTGGGAGCTCGGGTTCTCAGCATCCTACCATCCTGGCATGTCTACGAACGCACTGCCGAATATTTTTTTCTCTCCCAAGGTGCCACCCAGATATACACCAACCGCCGCCAGTTCAAGAATGACCTGAAAAAGTACATGCCCGTCTATATGGCGGGAGTCCCCCGGTTGTGGGAATCGATCTATGAAGGGATCCAAAAGCAGTTCCGAGAGCAACCGGCCAGTAAACAAAAGCTGGTCAACAACTTACTCAACATCTCTGGCCGCTACATCGCTGCCCGTCGGCTTGTCCAGGGGTTAGACCTGAATAATCTGACTCCCGGACTGCCTCAACGTCTGCTAGCACTGGTGGAAACAGCGGCTCTGTTTCCACTGCATGCCCTAGCAGACCGGCTAGTCTATCAGAAAGTGCGTGCAGGCATAGGTGATTTATTCCAGGTGCTCAGTGGCGGTGGTTCCCTGGCAATGCACCTGGATAACTTCTTTGAAATTATTGGTGTGGAGATTCTGGTAGGCTATGGCTTAACGGAAACGTCACCGGTGCTGACCGCAAGGCGCAGTTGGGACAACCTGCGCGGTTCAGCGGGACAACCCATACCCGGTACAGCAATTATGATTGCCGACCCCGATACTGGCCAACCCCTGCCACCGGGGGTGAGGGGCTTAGTCCTAGCCCGAGGACCGCAGTTAATGCAGGGATATTATCAAAATCCCCAAGCCACTGCCAAGGCCATTAACTCCGCAGGCTGGTTTGATACCGGTGACTTGGGCTGGCTGACGCCCCAAAATCACCTCGTGCTGACTGGTCGGGCTAAAGATACGATCGTACTCACTAATGGGGAAAATATCGAGCCCCAGCCAATCGAAGACGCCTGCGCCCGCAGTCCCTATATTGACCAAATTATGCTAGTAGGGCAAGATCGGAAATTTCTGGGGGCCTTAATTGTCCCCAACGCCGAAGCCCTGGCAGCATGGGCAAAGCAGCGTTCCCAGGCAGAGCCGTGGGAACGAGGGGTGGGTGCTATTGACATGGAGAGCAAAGCAGTAGAAGATTTAATTCGGCAAGAGTTGGCCAGGGAGGTGAAAAACCGCCCCGGTTACCGCCCGGACGATCGGATCGGTCCGTTCCGTCTGATTAGAGAGCCATTTTCCATAGAAAATGGCATGATGACCCAAACTCTGAAAATCAAACGTCCCGTTGTCACAGAACGCTATCGCGATATAATTGACGGGATGTCGGCAGATCGGCTGAATGCTTAGAGAATAATGACAAAATTAGCAAAGTCAAATTGAATCACAAAGTATGGAAGATTTCAAAACAAGTCTGATGCTGAAGCGCCCCGTGCAAGTCAAGGCGATCGTCACTCCCCGCTGGAAGGAGGAAGTGCAACAGCAACTGCAGAATCAAATAAACCAGATTGATAACCAACTGCAACAGCTGGAAATGCAAGGACAGCAGGCGATCGAGCAAGTTCAGCAGCAAAACTTCCAACCTCTGAGTGCTCAAGCGAACCAACAAATTCAAAACATTCAAGGGCAGGTGAATCAAAATAAAAATCAACTGCTACAGCAGAAAAACAAAAGTCTGCAACAGCTAAATCAATTGCAGACGCTGGAGTTGGAACAGGAGGTATCTCAAGGTCAAATCGACAGCTTCTTTGAAATCGAGAAAGGACAAAACATAATCGAAAAAATGCGAGTAGAAATAGTCCTGCGTGATGGTATCGTGGAAGAAATTCGCGGCGAACTATAGTTTCAGCTCACGGCGAGCAGTCCTGAAGCAGTCCTGACAGCCGTGAGCTATTAGCATCAGCGCTGTATTTAGAGAAAAGTAAGCAATTATTGCATTATTTATGCAAAATTATTGCATTGCTAAACCCATTAAGTACAAGGCTTTCAGCTTTTATATTATGCAATTTAATGGGGGACAGCTTAAATAGTAATCGTACATAAGCAGTGAGCAGTTATCAGCGAACAATGACAACTAACAACCAACAACTAACAACAGCAGCTTATGATTTATGAAGTATTTATGCCAGCCCTCAGCTCCACGATGACAGAAGGGAAGATTGTTTCCTGGGTAAAATCGGCAGGGGACAAGATAGAAAAAGGGGAAACGGTGGTAATAGTAGAGTCGGATAAGGCCGATATGGATGTGGAGTCCTTTTATGAGGGCTATCTGGCTACGATCGTTGTAGAAGCGGGTGGAGTAGCTCCGGTGGGAGAGGTGATCGCCCTAATAGCAGAAACGGAAGCGGAAATAGAAACGGCGCTACAGCAGGCGTCTAGTAAAGAATCTACTCCCCAAGCAATTGCTGCTACCTCGGTTACCGCTAGTCCCCAGACAGCAGCAGCGCCATTAGCGCCAACAGTTAGTCGCTCAAATGGCAGGGCGATCGTCTCTCCTCGAGCCCGGAAGCTAGCGAAGGAACTAAAAGTAGACTTGAGGACCCTCCAGGGTAGCGGTCCCCACGGGCGCATTGTCGCAGAGGACGTGCAAGCAGCAGCAGGAACTATCAAACCCTCCCCCCCAGCAGTGAGTGTTACCCCCACAGCTAAAGTTGCACCCGTACCAACAAAGGCGATCCCTCTAGCAACTCCCGGAGAGGTAGTACCCTTAAACACGCTGCAAAATGCCGTGCTGCGGAATATGATGGCGAGTTTGGAGGTGCCTACCTATCGAGTGGGTTACACCATTACGACTGATAATTTGGACAAACTCTACAAGCAGATTAAGTCCAAGGGGGTGACGATGTCAGCGCTGCTAGGGAAAGCGGTAGCAGTCACCTTGCAGAAACATCCGGAGATCAATGCTCGCTATACAGACCAAGGGATTCAATATAATAGTGCGATTAACATTGCGGTAGCTGTAGCGATGCCCGATGGGGGTTTGATTACTCCCGTACTGCAAAATGCCGATGCGGTAGATATCTATTCCTTGTCTCGCAGTTGGAAGGGTTTGGTGGAACGGGCTAGGGCGAAGCAGTTGCAACCAGAGGAGTACAATAGTGGCACCTTTACCCTATCTAATTTGGGCATGTTTGGGGTAGACCGATTTGATGCGATTTTACCACCCGATCAGGGGGCAATTCTGGCGATCGGAGCTTCCCGTGCGCAAGTAGTAGCCACGGAAGAGGGGTTAATAGGAGTGCGGCGACAGATGCAGGTGAACATGACTAGCGACCACCGAATTATCTATGGTGCGCAGGCGGCGGCTTTCCTGCAAGATTTAGCGAAGTTGATGGAAACAGATCCACAATCCCTGACATTGTAGATGCTTGATGGTTGATTGCCACCAGCAATCAACCATGTCACGGTAGTGGTAAAGATGTAATAATTTGGCTACGGCAAATCGAGGGATCTGGCCTCTAAAATCATTACTTGTTTATCACCACCCATGTCACGTCCAGAAATCCGGTTTTTACCGAAAACTGGGTTTATTATTCAAGCAGATCGAGATCCCGACCTCCACTGGCCAGCAGAAAAGAGTGAACTATCCTGATTCCGCTACTCGCCCTGAGCAATGTGTATTCTAGAAGTAGTAGCCAATAGGTGATTGAGATGAAAGCTTTGCAAGTTGTTGGCATAGCAGGCGGTGCGGCTTTAATTGGACTGGGGGCGGCGATGGCGATGAATAATCCTGGCCGGACTGCCTATGAGGAGTTTGCAACTCAGCAGTTGTCGGCCTATGTGCAAGAAAATGTTTGTACCCAGGGAGAAGCATCCTTTGGGGAAATTTTACAGGCTCCATGCAAAAAACTGGTGAAGTCCCTACAGTCGCAGTTACATACAATTATCGCTGAAAATACTGAGCGGAATAATTGGGGGTTGTTCAGCATCTATAAAACCGAATTGTACCTGGCAGATTTCTGGCCTAGCTATGAGTTTGGCACTGTAGGAGTTTTGGGAAATTTATATATCTACAAGACCGAGGAAAAGTAAATAGCTGTGGCAGACATACCCCAGAAACCCGGTTTTTCCAAAAAACCGGGTTTCTTAATTTAAGCCGATCGAACTCCCGTGATATACTGCGGAACGACGCCGTGCCTCCTGGGAGCTTGATGTCTCCCGGGAGCGCTAGCGCACTACCCGAGAGACATCATACTCGCACTACCCAGGAGACACGGCAGCCTCCTCTAGCAGTGGTTCATCGCCATGACTATCTGTGTAAATCCGGAATGCCTTAGCCCCCAAAACTCCCAAACTAGCAGAATTTGTGCCAGTTGTGGATCGCCCCTATTGCTCAAGGAACGGTATCGGCCTATACAAAAGTGGCATGTAGGTGGGCGTGGCGGGATTATTTAACCTAAGTTGCGACCTATTAAAAAAAATATGAATTACCCACTTAGACTTTACAGATATTTGGGATATTTCGTAGCTTTTGATACAAAATTATATTTTTTTTGTGCTAGACGGCGGGTTGGCTGTTTATAGGTTATAATGTACTAAAATAATAGTTAATTGCTGGGGGATGTAGATGATGGAAGATATGATTACAACAATTTTTGTTCTTTGTGACGAGCTACTAAAAGCGTTAAATATAAAAGAAGATCCACAAGTAAAAATGAACAATGCCGAAGTGATGACAGTCGGATTAGTTGCTGCATATTTTTTCGGAGGACACCACGATCGCTCTTGTCAATTTATGGTCCAACACAAGTATATAAAAAATCTGTTAAGTAAAAGTAGGTTCAATCGTCGATTACACAATATTGAGGAACCAATTTGGATGTTTTTCTTCCAAGTTATAGCTCAAACATTTAAAGAGCTCAATCCGGGTCAAGAATATATTCTTGATAGTTTCCCGGTGCCAGTATGTGATAATATTAGGATTGATAGATGCCAAATTTATAACAAGGAAGAATATCGAGGGTATATTGCCAGTAAAAAACGTTATTTTTATGGATTAAGAGTTCATATGTTGGTAAACAAAAATGGAAAGCCAATAGAATTTTATCTAGATCCTGGTAGTTATAATGATTTTAAAGTTTTGCAATCTTTTGGCTTTGACTTACCATCAAATTCAATAGTTTATGGAGATAAAGCTTATAATGATTATCAATTAGAGGATTTACTAAAAGAGTCGTCAAGTATAATGTTAAAACCTTTGCGAAAAAAGAACTCAAAAAGAAAAGAATCTTCTTGTTTTGAATATATACAAAAAGTAACAAGAAAACAAGTTGAAACCTGTTTTAGTCGAATCACCAATTTGTTTCCCAAGTCAATTCATGCTGTTACATCTAAGGGATTAGAGTTGAAAATAATTCTCTTTATAATAGCTTTTTGTATCCAATTTTTATAGGTCGCAACTTGAGTTATTTACTGCCAGAAAACCAAGTCAGCGATGCCCTGGGTCGCATCCTGGATAAGTTATTACAAGATTCCCTCACAAAGCGCTATTAAACTGCTTCAGAAGTTTTAGAAGTGCTGAGGCCACCACAAGCAATAGGGAAACCTGCCCCAAAAGCAATCCGCAAAGTCTCCCAGAGACCGCCTCAACCGGTGTCCCCTAATCACCTGCTAACGACAGTTACCTATGTCAAAAACTTGCTGAAACCTCTAGAAAATGAGGTTTTACCTTCCTCGTCCGGGCTTGATTACAGTAGGTTAGCTTCATTACTGGCATGGAAGCGATGGCAAGCTGCCGATCTGGAAACCTGGACAATGCTGTCTCAGGCGTCAGGTAAGGGACTGAGGGGCTATCTCTTGGCCGGAGATATTCAGAAGATCCCCTGCGATGATTTGCAGGCGATCTACCAGTTGTGGGTGAAGTCCAGCGGCGGGCGCTTTGGCTTCACCGTGCAAGCACGGATTTATGGAGAGGTGGGTGAGGACTACGTGAGTTTTTGCGATCGGGTGGGATGGCCGGTCCACCAACCTCATAACTCTAACAGGGGGCTGCGATTTAACTTGCGCACGCCCGCAGGACATCTGCCCTCACGAGTTTGGGTGGGGGGCGTGAAACAGTGGAATCATGTCCAGGCGATGGTAGCCAAATTGACAAAATGTGGGATTGTCCTAATCCCGATGGGTAAATCTCCCCATTTTCAATATTTTCATTCTAGAAATTAATTTCAGTTGTCGCCCCGATCGGGGCGTCAGAATAGCGGTATTTCATGCCCCGATCGCCTGCCTGGGGAAAAGTTCGCAGTTTATTGCTATTAATTCCTAGTTTACCAAAAAATAGGGTTGACGTATCGGGAAAGAAAGTATTAAGTTGAAGAAGCAAGGGATTGAGACCCGTTCCCAGGCAGAGCCGTGGGAACGAGGGGTCGGTCCGACAGCAAGAGAGGAGAACACCATGCCAGAAACTCAAACCATAATCGGCGCTTTCGATCGGGTGGGTGACAATCCGGTGTTACTGGATAAATCAGTGACAGTGCCCGTCTGTGAAGGATTAAACGTAGCCCTGTCGAGTTTTCAAGCGCTTTACCTGCAATATCAAAAACATCATTTTGTAGTAGATGGTGCCGAATTCTACTCGCTGCACGAGTTCTTTAATGAAAGCTATGAAGAAGTACTCGAACATGTCCACGATCTAGCAGAACGATTGAATGGACTGGGGGGCACGCCAGCAGCAAGCTTTAGCAAGTTAGCGGAATTATGTTGCTTTGAACCAGAAGCAGATGGCATCTATAGCTGCCGCGCGATGGTGGAACATGACCTGCAAGCAGAACAAGCGATTATCCAAATGATTCGGCGGATGGCAGCACAGGCGGAAAGTCTGGGCGATCGGGCGACTCGTTACATGTATGAAAAAATCCTGATGGAGACCGAAGATCGGGCATTTCATCTGGATAACTTCCTGGCCTCGGATAGCCTAACATTGGGCTTTGTGCAAGCAAAGTGAGACCCATACCCCTCCCCCACCCTAAAGGGTGGGGCTACAGGAACGAAGCCCGCCTGCGCGGGCTTGAGAAAAATAGATGCTAGGAAAAATATATAATTAATTAAGAAAAAAGTTGAGGGCAGATGGGTAAGATAAATAAAAGCTTAAAATAGTAGGAATTGAAAGTTAGATCGGCTTATATATTAGTATCTCACGGTAGTCGAGATCGGCGTCCCCAGCTGGCTATGGCAAAACTAGGTCAGCTACTATCGGATAAACTGGGTGTAGAGGTGGGTACGGCGACCTTAGAACTGGGGCCGCTGCCTTTGCACGCCCAAATTTGTGAATTGGCCAACAGGGCGATCGCAGTTGGGTGCAAGCAGCTAAAGCTGTTGCCCCTGTTTCTGTTACCGGGAGTTCACGTCATGGAAGATATTCCCGCAGCAGTGGCGCTGGCCCAGCAAGCTTTGGGTAACCGAATGGCGATCGAGATCCGCCCCTACTTGGGAAGTCATGGGGGACTAGAACAGTTGCTAGCAACCCAGCAGCAGGAATTACTGGCAGATGCCTGGATTCTACTGTCTCACGGTAGTCGCTGCGTGGGTGGCAATCAACCTGTTCTTGAGATGGCAAGCAAGTTGTCCGCAATGGCTGCTTACTGGTCGCCTCAGCCCACTCTAGAGTCGAGCATAGCAGAATTAGCCGCAGCTGGGGCAGCATCGATTGGGATTTTGCCTTACTTTTTGTTTGCTGGAGGGATTACAGAGGCGATCGCCTGGCGGGTGAGACAACTGCTTTTTGAGTTTCCGACAGTGCAACTAAAGCTGGGCAAACCGATAGAGGCCAGTGTAGAATTAGCAGATTTGATTTTGGAACTAATCTAATGGTGGGTAAGGTCTATTTGGTGGGTGCTGGACCAGGGGACTCGGGATTAATGACTCTTAAGGGGAAGGGACTGCTGCAATGTGCGGATGTGGTGGTCTATGATGCCTTGGTTAGCGACTCGATCTTGGCAATGATTAAT
Organism: uncultured Hormoscilla sp.; assembly: GCA_963921275.4. Taxonomy (GTDB): domain Bacteria; phylum Cyanobacteriota; class Cyanobacteriia; order Cyanobacteriales; family Desertifilaceae; genus Hormoscilla. Next base: position 3,593,063 of record OZ001293.3, read on the forward strand.
CCCGAGGCCGAAAAAATTCATGCGGGTAAGCGTCGGGGACGACATTCTTTATTACAGTCCGAGACGACTCAGCTATTAATTGCCAAAGCGCAGAATCACGCGATCGTGGTGCGCCTGAAAGGGGGCGATCCCTTTATGTTTGGGCGGGGCGGGGAGGAGATGGAAGATTTAATTGCTGCTGGGGTGCCTGTGGAAGTGGTGCCCGGAGTGACTTCTGGCATTGCTGCCCCTGCTTATGCGGGCATTCCTCTGACCCATCGCCATTATAGTTCTTCGGTAACTTTTGTTACGGGTCACGAGGCTGCGGGCAAGTATCGACCAGAGGTGAATTGGCAGGCGATCTGCCAGGGTTCAGAAACGATTGTCATCTACATGGGGATTCACAATTTGGGGCAAATTGTTGGCTTACTGATGGCTGCTGGGTCGAGTGGGCAAACCCCGATCGCCTTAGTGCGCTGGGGGACTCGACCGGATCAAGAAGTGTTAATCGCTACTCTGGAGACTGTGATGGTGCGAGTCGAATCAACGGAATTTACTGCGCCCGCGATCGCCGTTATTGGTAATATCGTTAACCTGCATAGTATCCTATCAGGTGGCTAATTTAACCAAGTAAAAAGTAGTGGGCACTGCCCACCGGAGAAAAAGAATGCTCAAACGAATCTATATCGACAATTTCCGATGTCTTGTCAATTTTGAACTGTCTGTTGACGGGATTAATTTGTTTCTCGGACCTAATGGGACTGGGAAGTCAGCTGTTTTCGACGTGCTGCGAAAAATCCAAGAATTTGTCCGAGGTAGGAAGGTAATGCATTATATTTTTAATGCCGATGATTGTACGCGCTGGCAGACATCTTCCATCAAACGCTTCGAGTTAGAAATTGAAGGGAATGGGGGAACTTACAAATATGAGCTTTTTCTGGAACACGAACAGGATCTCGAAAAAAAATATATTTTTGTTAAACAGGAACGGTTATTTTTTGATAACCAAATTTTGCTGAAAGTTGAGTATGGGGAAGTAGAATTGTACCATGAAGATAGCTCTGGATATATGTTGCAGCAGTTTTCCTTAAACATGACTCAGTCAGTGCTACCTTTAATAAGGCCTACAAAACGGACGATTAAAATGAATAGGTCCAAAGAAATAATCGCTCGTTTCATCATTGTTAAAATTCACCCAACCCTAATGTATAATGGGAGTTATGGTGATCCGCACTTAGATGCCAGGATGGAAAACTTCGTTTCTTGGTATCGCGACATGTCTCAGGATCAGAGCAAAATTATTCAACTGACGAATGAGTTAAAAGAAATTTTAGATGGCTTCGCGTATTTCAAATTTGCTGGGAGAGGTAGAAAAAAGCGAATCCTCAAGTTGTATTTTTCCAGAGAAGGCGATCGGGAAGAATACATTGAATATGACTTTGGGGAACTTTCTGATGGTCAGCGCGTACTAATCGCTCTCTACTCGCTAATCTACTGCATCCAGTCTGAGGATTATACCCTCTGCATTGACGAACCAGAAAACTTTTTGGCTTTACCAGAGATCCAACCTTGGTTGATGCAACTTTATGACTTTTGTAGCGAAGTAAAAACTCAAGCTTTACTGATCTCGCACCACCCTGAGTTGATTGATATGTTGGCATCATCAGTAGGTTATTGGTTCGATCGCGAAAGTAACAGTCCCGTCCGCGTAAAACGAATTAAAGATGATAAAGAGACTGGACTTCCCATTTCCGAGTTGGTAGCGCGGGGGTGGCTCTATGACTAAGCGGAAGGTAAGAATTACCATACTATGTGAAGATATTCAACAGCAAGTATTTGCCCGCTATTTTCTGATCGGTAGAGGCTTTCATTCCCGCAAAATTAGACTATTACCTCTTCCTGAAGGAAAAGGCTCCGGAGAAAAATATGTCCGAGAAAATTATCCGGCACAGGTTAAGAGCTATAGGAGCAAATCTATCGATGAGTCAGTTGGTTTGGTAGTGTTGATTAATGCCGATAGAATGACGGTAACCGATCGTCTACATCAGTTAGACACAGCCCTTGTGGAAGACTCGCAAGCCAGACGCCAAGAGGACGAACGAATTGCTATATTCGTGCCGAAAAGAAATATCGAAACTTGGATATACTATTTACAGGGAGAAACTGTTGATGAAGAAACAGCCTATCCCAAACTGCTGCGAGAGAGCGATTGCAAGTCCGATGTTGAAGAATTAGTGCAGCAATGTCCTCGCGGACTGGATGAAAAGGCTCCCCGATCGCTCCACATGGCCTGCGATGAGTTACAAATAATTCTCCCAGCTTCTTAGCATCTTGTAGGTTGGGTTGAGGTTCCTTACCCAACAGCCCCAACGCATGTTGGGTTTCCCTGGGGCTCAACCCAACCTACTCACGTTAAAAATAAAACGGTAGGGTTGACAAAAGCCCTATTTTTCGGGCCGTCCGCGGACCGATCGCCAGTTATCATGGTAGAGTGCCAGCAAGGGGTGGCGATCGCCAGTAAAGAGGACCGTGCTGCAAATTTCCACCAGAATAGATGCCAGCATCAGCTAAAACTAGCACCATGCAACATTACCTAGATTATATTTCCATCAAGGGCTTCCGGAGTATCTGGGAGATCCAGAAGCTAAAACTACGCCCCATCAATATATTGATCGGGGCTAACGGGTCGGGAAAATCTAACTTTGTGGAAGTATTTTCCTTCTTAAATGCTATTCGTTGTGGTAAGTTAAGAAATTATACAGCCCAAAGAGGTGGAGCAGATACAATCTTGCACTTTGGCTCGAAAGTTACACCAGAAATAGAAATAGAAATTTCGTTTAACTCGCAGGTTAACGGGTATCAAATATTGTTAGGATCAACAGATATCGATGAACTTTATATCAAAGATGAACGCTGTTGGTTTTGGCGTAAACAATACCCAGGACAATACTACTATTGGATCTTAAATGCGGTGAACGGTGAAGCTGGCATTAGTCAACCTGGTCCAAGGATTACCAGTTGGGTGCAGTCACGTCTCGATCGTTTGCGAATTTATCACTTTCACGATACGAGCAAACAGTCACCCATGAAACGACTTGCAGATGTTAATGATAATTATTTTTTGCGTTCGGATGGCTCAAATCTTCCTGCTTATTTACTTCTCTTAAGAGAACAAAATCCGTCTAGTTATCGTTTGATACGCAATACAGTGCGAAGGGTAGCACCTTTTTTATATGACTTTCAATTAGCTCCCTTGCGTCGCAATCAAAATAAAATTCGCCTAGAATGGATGCACAAACTCTCAGACCAATACTTTGATGTTTCGTCTCTATCTGATGGGACATTACGCTTCATTTGTCTGGCGACCTTATTACTGCAACCTACCCAAAAACGCCCTTCTCCTATCATTTTAGATGAACCCGAACTGGGTTTACATCCTTATGCGATTACGATGTTGGCAAGCATGGTAAAAGCTGCTGCTACAAAAACTCAGATTATTATTTCTACACAATCACCCCTGCTTCTCGATCATTTTGAACCAGAAGATATTTTGGTCACAGAATTAGAAGATGGGGCCACAACTCTCACTCGTTTGCAATCTAGTGAGTTAGAAGCATGGCTGGAAGACTATAGCTTGGGACAACTTTGGGAAAAAAATCAATTTGGTGGCAGACCTTAACATGGTTAGATTGTTGGTACTCGTAGAAGGAGAAACAGAAGAAACTTTTGTTAATGAAGTTTTGGCTTCGCATCTTTATAAGAAAGGATTTCATACAGTTAGCGCTAAGTTGATGGGTAATGCCCGCAAGCGCGATCGAAGGGGTGGAATTAAAAGGTGGCCCGGAGTGTGTAAAGAAATTATCTAACATCTTAATAGAGATAGATCCATATATGTGTCAACAATGGTAGATTACTATGCTTTACCAGGAGGAAAAAATAATCCAAATGCATGGCCAGGGCGATTCCAAGCGAGTTGTTTAGAGTTTGACAATAAGGCTCAACATATTGAAGCAGAACTACAGCAAGATATTGCCGCTAAAATGAATACAAAACGATTTATTCCATATATCATTATGCATGAGTTTGAGGGGTTACTGTTTAGTAACTGCAAGCAGTTTGCTAGGAGTATCGTTCGGGAGGACTTAGCCACTAAGTTTCAAAACATTCGCGATCGATACTCCTCTCCAGAAGAGATTAATGATTCTCCCGAAACTCATTTATCTCAAAGAATTAAAACCTTGATGCCAGAGTACCAAAAGTTTCTACATGGTAACTTGGCAGCGATTGATATTGGACTTGAGACTTTTCGCACAGAATGTCCAGGATTTTGGCGTTGGTTAGAGAAAATAGAATCCTTATCTAAAGACGATATAATTTGAATCATAAGACTGTAGCATTACAGGTGGGTCTGGTGTAATATGCTTCCGATGACGGATGACCTACTGGACAAGCTGCTGTTGTTTGACTGAGTAGGATAATTAATTTGTACCAGGGCAAATATGCTTTGAGCAGAAAATATTTGCTTTGCAGTCAAGTAAATATGCTTTACGGTCCAGCAAACATGCTTTGTAGCAGAGCAAATATGCTTTGTGACAGTAAAAAATATGCTTTGTAGCAGAAAAAATATGCTTTGGGCCAGAGCAAATATGCTTTGGATCAGAAAAAATATGCTTTCAAGAAAATATGCTTTGCGGTCAAAAAAATATGCTTTGGATCACAGCAAATATGCTTTGCGACAGGGCAAATATGATTTGACTCGTTTCTACTGGCGACGGGAACCCAGAACCGCGAGGCTTCGCTTCCAGTCACAAGGCAAGGGGCCCAGCGATCGTTAGTGGGAACGAGACAATAGATATGCACCGGCGATCCTTGCTGATTTTTTCGGTAGGACCGGTAGTAACATGTTTTCTGGGGAAGAAGAACGACCTAAAATACCCTCCACATCTAATATTATTTCTGTCGCTGCCGGTGGTTTATGGTCACGGGTGATGCTACGGAACATACTCAATGTGGATCCAGTCGGATTTATGAGATGGCTTTATTGACGAAGTAAAAAGCATCACCGATCGCCAGGAAGCAGTTGCCGGCATACAACGCCTTCAGCAAAAACGCTTTAACCAAGAATGGCACGATCGTCCAGTTCGCTGTCACCTACTCCAGCTGGTGATCGATCTATTAAAACAAGAACCGGGACAAAAAAAAAAATTAGCAAAACACAAGCGAAAATTGGCAGAATGTGATAGCATAGTACTGGCGGATGCAGTTATAGCAGTACCCGCCGAACTGAGATATAACCGGCTTCAGGGCTCAGAGGGGGCAGGAAAGTGAGGAAAACAGCAAAGAAAATAGCAAAAAATTGGCGAGAACGGGAAAAATATGATAGCATGGTAGGCGCAGAACTAAGATTTAACCGGTTATAGGGTTTATAGGGGGAGTAACACAGTGACTTATGACAGTAAACAAATAAAAGTTGTAGCAGCCATTGATTTTGGGACGTCGCGTTCGGGCTACGCCTATGCATTCAAAGATGACAAGCACATAATCGGACGCTATGAGTAGGACAAACAACCATTTCAATACATCAAAACCCTTACACAAAGCCTCTATAACAGCGATCGCCGGCTAGAAGGGTGGGGGTATGCTGCTCTATACCGGCTAGCAGAACTGCGTAAAGCTAAAAATGCTAAAGACCATAGCTTTTTCTCAACTTTTAAGATGGCACTGCGGGAAAGCAGTAAGCGCACTAATGATGGTCCCATTGCCGTGGCCAACAACGGACAAGAGTTTCCAGTCATCGATCTAGTTGCTGATTACCTACGGGAACTAGGTGGGCTGCTGCGTACAGAACTGAAAAATGCCACTAGCGGAAAACTAAAAGATAACAAAATTCTTTGGTGCTTAACAATTCCAGCGATCTGGAAAGACAACGAAAAGTCTTTCATGCGTAGTGCGGCTGTCAAAGCGGGACTGATTACCGATAGCGAAAGCGATCGCGAACGATTGTTGCTGGTCCTGGAGCCGGAAGCTGCTGCAATTTACTGCCAAGAAAAAGACCAAGCCCAACTTGAGGCAGGTAAACGCTTTATGGTTGTAGACTGCGGTGGAGGCACAGTTGATATTACCACCCATGAGGTTTCGCCCCATGGTGGGTTGGATGAAGTAGCCGAAGGGACTGGTGGAGCTTATGGTTCTACATATGTGGACAAAGAGTTTCGCGAATACCTTGCCAGGAAGCTGACAGCTCCAGCTTTGACACGCTATGAAGAAGAAGACCCTATTGGTTGGTTGGAACTGATGGGAGACTGGGAACGGAAAAAGTGTGACTTCGATCCGGCAACAACTACGATAAGCTACTTGGAGATACCCAACCGCCTCTACAAAATTTTGTCAAAGGACTATCCGCAGGTTTTGGAAAAACTTGCGGAGGAACAGGATGAGGATGATAAAAAAGTTCACCTTAGCCAAGAAACCATGCAGGCAGTGTTTAAACCTGTATTGGATGGTTTGGTGAAAAAAGTTAAAGAACAATTTGCAAGTGTAGATCATCACCGCTTCTACAAAATTTTGTTAAAGGACTATCCGCAGGTTTTGGAAAAACTTGCGCTTGCGGAGGATGATGAAAAAATTCACCTTAGCCAAGAAACCATGCAGGCAATAGTTAAAAAATTTAAAGAAGATCGTCGCGGGTGCGATATTATGTATCTCGTCGGTGGATTTTCTACATCGCCTGTTTTACGTCAACGCATTCAGCAAGAATTTGGCGATCGCATCAAGATTGTGATGCCAAAACAACCCGGTGCAGCAATAGTGGAAGGGGCAGCCTCGTTTGGTCTAAATCCAGAAAGCATCCGCTCCCGCTGTTCTCGCCTTATTTATGGTTGCCAGGTTTGTCAAGTGTTTGATGAAAATCGCGATCGCCATCAGAAAAGCAAGCGTCAATATTTTGAAGAAAAAGGTGACTGGTATATTTGCAATCGTTTTAGTCACTTTGTGCTAGCAGGTGACAGTGTTGATGTCAACGAAGTAGTCACGCACCCATTTTATCCTATGACGTCGGATCAGAAGGCAATAGGTTTTACATTTTATGCAACGCGGAAAAAGAATCCACGCTATGTAGATGAGCCAGATGTAGAAGAGTTGGGAAAGTTAGAAGTTGATATATCTTCAACAGTTGGTAAACAGAGAGATGAACAGCAGGTCGAAGTTTCCATGAACTTTGGCAGAACCGAAATAGCCGTTACTGCCAGAGATATGAAAACAGGACAAACGTACAATACAAATCTGCGTTTTTCTTCCACATACTCAATCGAATAAGGGAGCGTATACATGATGGAATCACAAAAAACACCTAACCCAGGGGAAACCCCAGAAGTAGAGCGAGACACCTCAGCAGATGCAGAAGCACAGAAAAAGCTACGGGGTGACGCAGGAACTACAGACTCATCTACAACATCTGAACGAGCAGAAGGGAGCGAAATTTCTTCTCTTAGCTCAGAGGAAGATAATGATCCAGCAAGAGTAAAGGATCCTGTAGATCCTGCTGACAAAAAAATAGCACCGCCGCCAAGTAAAAAAAGAATTGGAATTATAGGTAGAATTATAGGTAGAATTAAAGGTATGTTCGGGATGTCTCAAGCAAACGAAAAAATCTACAACAACCTTATAGAGGTTTATGACTGGCTAGCTAAAATACACAAGGGAAAACCCAATGTAGATTTTAAAGACAAGCAAATGGATTTTAGTTGTGTGTATATAAAGGCAGCACTGGATCTAATTGATCGATTGTCAAATGATAAAGAAGAACTCCGCGCTCAATTAGCAGAACTAGAACAAGATAATCGTGAATTGCAGTCAGAGTGCAAGTTACTAAAACAACAGAATAGAAATCTGGTAGCAGAAAGGGATGGGCTTCGCCGCACAAAACAAAGCTTTGAGGAAGAAAATAAAGAACTTCAGGCTCAATACAGACAAAAGGCTCAGGAAGTTGAAACAGTCAAAGGACAGAAGGAATCTTTGGAAGGAGAGCTTAAAGAACAAGAAGCAAGCAAGAGTAAACTGTTAGCAGAAGTGGCACGCCTGAAACGAAATACAGGTACGCATTATGACGGAACGAGCGAGCGACCACAGCACCATGTTTTGACAGGGGAATATAAAACCCTCAAAGAGCAGCATCTGGATCCTTTGGCCACCAGCTTGTTTACATTCATGGCAATGCTCGATCCAGAACTAAAGAAACAGCGCAAACAAAAAGTAAATGACATCAAAGCTGCTATCTCTGCTACTGTTCTGATAAAGGGTCAGGCAATTATGCGAGGAGAAAGCACTGGGTCAGTAGATATACCCTCAGAAATGCTAGAGGAAATGCAAAGCTTGTTGTGTCAGAAGCTACAATTAAATAATCAAGAGTTTCCGCCCGAAGCTATAGAATTCCTGAAAAAAGCAGTAAACCGCGCGCAGGGTAAAGTCGAGTATCCTGAACCTGGTAAATGGCAAGAAAAAGACTTCAATAAAGCCTCCGCAGAACTGAGGCCTCTCCTTTACCAAAAGCTAAAACTTGACTTGGCAAACCTGAGTCCCGACTTACAGACCGAAACACAAAAAGCGATTCAAAATGCTTTGCACTTTCTGGAACGAGCTGCTTGTGCAGATCCAGCAGCAGACCTAACATTCGACAAGGAAGGTGCTCCTTTCCGCATCGACTATCACGAAGCTGCAAAAGGTTGGAATGATGAAGGGACAGTCATAAAAACAATCTATCCTGTCTATCTGGTAAACGGAAAAGCAAAAGTTAAAGCAGTTGTATTAACTGAACCGTCATCTGAGGCTTCGCATCCAAGCACTATTAACAACACACCATCTTCAACAGAATCGGAATCTAGTCACCTTGCAACTACAACAAAATGGACAGAGGGCAAGGAGGATGAAGAAAGGATCCGTTTGGAGGCAAAACGAGAATCTTTAATAAAGGGCGTGAAGGCTAAATGGTTTGATTCTCAAGACTCAACATACAAAGAGTCAGAAGCTCGGCTGCTAGAGAAGTTATCTAAAATAGAACGGCGTGACGTTATTGAGGAACTGGTGGAAAGAGAAATTCATAAATCAGACAATCCGAATCAGTTCGAGGAAAAACTAGATGAGCTGCTAGCGGATTCTTCTAGTCAACAGAATAATGAGTAACAGGAGGTTGTTATGAGTCGGGGAAAAGAGAGATATGTGAGTGTTGAGGAACGGGAATTACGCAGATTACGCGAACAGGAAAGCCGACTGCGTTCTGTTCAACAAGATTTGCCCGATCGCCTCAATCGCGTTCGTGAGGAAGCACGGCTCCAGATGCAGCAACGCCTCGCCCCTCTAGAGAAACGGGCAAGACAACAGGAAAAAGAGACCCAACGCCTGCGGAGTAATATTGGCGATCTCGAACGCAGTACCCAACAGCGATTGCAACAACAGCGCCAAGAATTTCAGAAATCGGTGCGGGAATCGGAGGATCGACAACGGCAGGCACTTGCCCGTGAAAGCACTCGCCTAGAGTCAGCCATGCGGGCAGGGTTCCAGCACGAAGATGCGTTAAGCTAAGAATTGACTGGGCTGGAGGATGCCGAAGCTTAGTTAGATATGGCGATCGCGTCCCTGTAAACAGATCGATCGCTTGGTGCTATTATAGCAGCGATCGCCGTTCGCGCAGGCGTAGCCGTGTGGCGCAGCCATTCGTGGCTATCTGGATAACCCCAGGTTTGAGCGAATGGGCTAGGGCGTGTCATCAGTTAAGCCAGACGACAGAAGCAGCCAGATAAATCGCCCCTAAAAAGTTACGGGCTGTTTTATCATAACGGGTAGCAATAGCGCGATACTGCTTGAGTTTGGCAAAAAAGTTTTCAATTAGATGGCGAGCCTTGTAGAGGTGCTTGTCATAAGGATAAGGAACTTGGCGATTCACCTTGGAGGGAATGACCGCTGTGCAACTTTGAGCTTGGAGTTTTTGACGGACCCGCTCATCAGCATCATAAGCTTTATCTGCCAGGATTGCCTCAGCTTCAAGGTTTTCAAGGAGGACATCTGCGCCATCTTGATCGTGGGCTTGTCCTCCCGTCAAAAAGAAGCCTGTGGGATTCCCCAGAGCGTCACAAGTGGCATGAATCTTTGTACTTAATCCTCCTCGACTTCTACCAATGGCTTGAGCGTTACTCTCTCCACTCATTGTCCTCTCTGTCCTCCCCGGAATCTTTTTTTGCGCCCCAGCACTGTGTTGATGCGCTCGCACGATTGTCGAATCAATCATCCCATACTCGTTATCTGCGTCTTGCGCCAACAGCTTGAATATCCTTTCCCACACTCCACTTTTATTCCATCGGCTAAATCTTGTATGTACTACTCGAAAATCTCCAAACCTTTCAGGTAGGTCTCTCCACGGGATTCCCGCTCTATATCGATACAACACTGCTTCAACAAACAGTCGATTATTTTTGGCCGTTCCTCCTACATGGCCGTCTCTCCCAGGTAGCAAATCCTTGATTTTTTCCCACTGGTCATCTCTAAGTGCATATCTACGCATTTTTCTCTGTGTTTCTCTCTCTTCGGTTTATCTATTCTATCCTTTCTTTCTCTAACTGATGACACGCCCTAGTAAGGAGAGAAAAATTGACTCGAAAACCTTTAAGTTACCCGATGGGGAGTATTTGTGAAAAGGAAAACAACCAGGAGGAAATGGATAAATATGGGTGAAAATAAGATAAAAGAAATTATTTTCTTGGTGTCAGAGGATCCGGAAGACGGTTATATTGCTAAAGCGATCGGGGAATCTATTTTCACTCAAGCCGATAGCCTGCAAGAACTGCGAGAAATGATTAAAGATGCTGTTCATTGCCATTATCCCGATGAGCAAAATCTTCCTCAACTAATTCGTCTGCATATTGTTCGTGATGAGGTGATTGCTTCATGAAGTTGCCTAGAGATATATCTGGTGAAGCACTGGTTAAGGCTTTAAGTAAATTGGGATATGTTGTCGAGCGCCAAACGGCGAGCCATATGGGATTAACGACTCAGGAAAATGGCGAACATCACATTACTATTCCTAACCATAATCCAATTAAGATTGGGACTCTTAGTGCAATTATGCGTGATGTTGAGAACCACTTTAATTTAACCCGCGATGAATGCCTCACCAAATTATTTTCTTAGGTATTACTATGTATTGAGGGTAGGCAAAGAGTTCAATTTCCGTTCGCGCAGCGTGGCGCAGCCATACATCAAGATATTCCAAGTTTACAGGTAGCTGTTGTCCGTCAATATTTGTCAACAAAGGAGCTATTGACAGCAGGCACTTGCAATGGGTTAAGCTAAGAATTGACTGGGCTCTGGATGCCGGTCACAGCTTAGTTAGAGATGGAGATCGCGTCGGTGATTTTCTCGTTCGGTGGGATCTGCCTGGGAACGAGCAGTTGAGGCTCTGCGGACGGTCACAAGCCGATCGCCCTACCGGTGTCCAACAGTAAGCCTTTCAGGCGCGATCGGCCATTTAATTTACCTCTAGAAATTAGCGTCGCTATCATCTATGATAAGATAGAGTGAAGTGAAACTCGAACAATTGTGATTCAGCTTGAAATTGCCGTGAGTAATATTCTGCAAGTTAACCCGCAAGGCGGTTTGAATATACCAGCAGCAATGCTGGGCAGCATCCCCCCTAACCGTCGCTATGTCGTGGAAGTAACCTCTGAGGCGATCGTCTTACGTCCAGAAACATCTACAGCCCTCTGGCAAAGAACCACACTCTTCTGAAAGAGTAAAACACTGGCAAGCATGGGCAGGCCAACTAAATGTTACTTCCCCAGGGCTTCCTGATGCCGCCCTCAGCCGTGACAATATTTATGATTGATGACTCGTTATCTACTCGATACTAACATTCTACTCCGCGCTAGAGATCGATCTGCGTCTAACTATCAACTTGCAGTAGACGCAGTATCCCAATTGTTGGCACAAGACATCGAATGTGTCATCACTGCCCAAGTGTTGATATAATTTTGGGTGGTTGCCACGCGCCAAATTGAAATGAATGGTTTAGGATGGAATATACAGCAAACCAAAAATGAAATTGATGGAGTTCTCGATCAGTTTCCACTTCTAGAAGAAACGCCACAAATTTTGACGAATTGGTTACAGTTAGTTTCGTAATGGGTAAACGTACCCACGACGCACGGATCCTGGCGGTAATGCTTGTACATGGAGTTACCCATCTACTAACATTTAATCCCGATGATTTTACTAACATATCCAGTGATATAACGATCGTGCATCCTCAAGAAATTATTCGGTGATAGGAATTTAGGAGATCGGCGTCAACAGGTCACCTGCCCACTATCTTCGGCTAGAAAAAAGCGGAAGTCAGCTATTTGTCAACAAAGGAGCTATTGACAGCAGGTACTCCGATGCGTTAAGCTAAGAATTGACTCGGCTCTGGATGCCAAAGCTTAGTTGGATATGGCGATCGCGTCCCTGTAAACAGATCGGTTGGTGCTATTATAGCAGCGATCGCCATGATTGGCCATAGGATCGGGAAAATAGGGAGTTCGATCTAAAATGGCCATTTCGATCGGGAACACAAGATAAGAAGGGTGACCCCAGAGTTGTTCGTACCCTTTTCATTTTCCTAAAATGGCCATCTTGTTCCCCGACCCCAAGGGGGAGGGAAGATTCTCAACAGTTAAAATTAATTGATAATATTAAGGATGAAACCACAAAAATTAGTTCAACTACACCTTGACAGGGGTGGGGGCCTAAACCTAAAACTAATCAGGCGATCGCCGGTCCTTCGACAAAGAAAGAATTACAAGTTGTTTTTAGAATAACGTTATCTCTAAAGAATAACTCATGCTACAATGAAGAAATAATGACACAGATAGAAAGGTCGATCGCCGAGTAAGAGTCAGACTTGAGATTTGCGCTAGCATAAGACTGTAGCGGTTAAAATCGTAGATATACAAACCTTAGATTCACTATTCTGTAAGAACAGAAGGTCTAAATGCCAAAAGCCCCAAACATACCACCGGAACCTGAGATTACACACGAACAAAGAGAAGCAGCAGAAGCCGAAATCAGGGAAAAGCAAAAAACAGTTGACTATGACACAAAAGAATATCCAGTGGAAGTGCTTGTCCTGAAATACCGAGATGGGTTGGATGAAGATACCAATGAGTTGTATATACCCGACTATCAACGAGATATGAATTGGGACGAAAGTCGGCAGTCAAAGTTTATTGAATCTGTGCGATTCGTTCTAGCCTAACGTGGTCAAACACGGAACGCTAGCCCGGTTTCATTAGCCGGGAACTCTGACCGCATGGGGGTTAAATTCCCCTCCCCCCAGGTACGGGGGTGACACCGGTCCTCGGTGCTACGAAGCGACATCATCGTGGTGCTAAGCGAGGACTCAAATGTAGGATAACTGGCAGCCTAAGCCGGTGACGCCGCTAGGAAAGATATCCAAGGTTAGAGCAGGCAAACATGTGCAAGCCTCGTTATAAGGAACCAGCGAAATAAGGCTATATGCGCTGGCCTAAAAAGGAAATGGTAGCTAGTATTAGTTTTAGACTCTGGCTAATATAGTACTCAAATAGCTCCCGGGGTATAGTGTGGACCTAAAGGTATCGCGAAATGTTGTTAGGGAACGAAGTAACCTCTCGTGTGCTGTCCATCAGGACAAGTTAGATGTTAAGCGCAAGCCACGGGGGGAGGGATGGCCCAAGAAGCGAATGCCCGGGGTAATTCCTGGGATAACATCTACAGTAATGTAGATGATGCTGGGTAGCCAGCGCTGACGTGGGTCGGTGATACTAGGAAGCTGCTGGAATGAGTAATCCTAAAAAGCCACGGAACTAATCCGAAACGCAAGTGGAGGATAAGGTATGGATAACTGGTAAAACTGACTTGAAAATGGTGATACTAACGGTTATCAGAACAACCACTCGCTAAACCAGGAAAGGGAAGAAAAGACAGGCGGCAAGGGCTAACGGAAGTAATTCCTATTAAGTCTACCTATGAAAAGGGCCTAGTACCCAGTAGCCGGATGCGGTGAAAATCGCAAGTCCGGTTCCTCAAGGGAGGGTCGGGAAGCGATTCCCGGCTCGACCCCATCCATTTTTCTAGGATTACCTACCCAGATTTTTGTAGCTGATTTGCGACGAAAGCCAGAAGATGATGAGGAAGATTTAGGTCGGTTAGAAATTGTTGATGGCACCCAACGTATCCGTACATTAAACAGATTTCTCAATAACGAACTACAGTTGTGTGGACTAGAAAAGCTAAAGAAGCTTAACAACTTCAAATTCAGGGATTTGCCCCTGACAAGACAAAGACGCTTTAACAGGGCCACGATTCGCATAATTGTGCTGACGAAGAAAGCTGATGAAGAAACACGACGGGATATGTTGAACGCCTCAATACAGGTAGCGTCGAACTAAATGACATGGAGAAGCGTCGAGGTAGATCTCCGGGGCCGTTTGTCGATCTGCTTGAAGAACTCGCCAAAACTCCCAAATTTATTAAACTATGTCCTAGATCGGAGGCACTTGTTCGCAAAGGGGAACCTGAAGAATTTGTGTTACGTTTTTTTGCCTACTTAAATAACTATCAGAATTTTGACGGGCACGTCAATAAGTTTCTCAATGAATATCTAGAAGAACATAACCATGCTGGAATCGACCGAGATGTTATGGGCTCTGAATTTCACAAAATGTTAGACTTTGTTGACAAATACTTTCCCAATGGATTTAGTAAAACCAAAGGTCATGTCAGAACACCAAGAATACGCTTCGAGGCAATTTCTGTAGGTGTTGCACTCGCTTTGAGAGAAAAGAGCGATCTCGAACCAAAATCAATGGCCTGGCTTGACTCACGAGAATTCAAGGAATATACTACCTCAGATGCAAGCAACTCCAGATATAAAGTAATTCGGCGTATTGAATATGTTCGCGATGAACTTCTCGGTAAATCATGACTAGCACGTTATTTCAGGACTTCAACGAACGCTCTAAGGAAGTGAGCAAATATTTTATGTTCTTGAAGAGTTTGGAGCAGGGGACTACTAAATTAAGTATGGAAGGTAAAGGGGGAATTACAAAAATTAAAGAAATTGATTCTGAGTTAATTAAGACATTAAAATCCAGCGGTTTTCTGTTGCTCTATAACCTAGTGGAAGCAACAATGCGAAACGCGATCGAAGCAATATTTAGCGAACTGCAAAGTCAAGGAGTTGACTACGACCAAATTAGACCTGAACTCAAAAAAGTTATCCTCAAAAACCTCAAGAAGCGAAACTCCGAAAAAATATTTTCAAGTATAACAGCTATTGCGGTAGATATTATTACTGCTGGATTTGAGAAAGAAGATCTTTTTTCTGGAAACGTTGATGCTAGAAAAATAAGAGAGACGGCAACTGAATATGGATTTTCACATCTGACTGATTAGGCCAAAACAGGTCATGGATTGGATTTATTGATAATCAAGTCAAATAGGAATGATTTAGCACATGGCTATAAATCTTTTGCCGAGGTAGGAAAAGAAAAAAACGCAGATGAGTTATTAGAGATTAAGAAGAAGACAGTCAGCTATTTAAGGGAAATACTGCAAAATATTGAACAATATTTATCAAATCAAGAATACTTAGATTCATCGACTACAGGGACTCCTTAAATCAATATGATTTAGGATACTATGAGCAATTACTTGACCGAGTTTGACAGGCACGGCATTCCCAATTAATCGCTCTACTAGAGAGAACAGCACGGGTTCATCAGGGGCGACCAACTGGTATGTTGGTGGAAAAGTTTGTAATAAGGCTGCTTCTCTCAGAGAGATAGCCCTATCTTGTTCGGGATGACCAAACCGACCATTGCCAAAACCAAAACACTGGGTAGTAATAGTTGGGCTAGGTTTATCCCATTCCATTCTACCATACACTGCTGGATAGGTTTTACCGCTCTTTTTTATGTGGCATTTGGCCATTAAGTCTTGAGGCCAATCTCGCCAAGTTACTCCTGGTTTGGAAGCCCGAATACGGCGCAGATTTAGAGCCGAAAGCTTGCTACTTCTATGGAGACGATCTATTGGAGAAGCTTGCCCCGCACAAAGGGGTTCGAGATTTTCAATAGTTTGTCTGACTGTTTGGTAAGTATCTGGGTTATGTGTTGGTGCAATTAGGTTGATTTTACCAAATCTTGAAGCAAATAAGACTAATCGCTTTCGAGATTGAGGAATTCCATAATCTAGACAGTTCACCTCATAAAACTCAAAGCAATAGTTTAACTTTTTCAGCTGGGCGATAAACTCCTGAAAAACTGAATGAAGTTTTAACTGAAGTACATTTTCCATTGAAATAATATCAGGTTCGCATTCTTCAATCAGACGAGCAAAATCTTGCAAAAGCTTCCACTTCGACTGCCGATCGTTATAACGTCTTGAATAACTGGAAAATGGCTGACAAGGGGCGCATCCTGCTAATACTTTAATACTGCTTCCAGAAAAATGTTCTGCTAAATCAAGACCGCTGACATTTTGCACATCTTGCAATAGGAATTTGGCTTTATTGTTATGTTCGTATGGAAACTTACACGCGGGATCGATATCATATCCAGCTTTGACTGGAAGACCTGCTTGCTCAAACCCATAGGTTAGTCCTCCAGCACCACAAAACAGATCTACTGTGGAGATGCTTATAGCCATTCACTCCCTCTTGTTAGGATATGCGATCCAATGTCGTCGTATTGCGTAAGAATAAAAACACTGATTACTCTGCCAGTGGGACAATTAACTCGGAAAACCTGTTAAAATCACCGACATTATTTGTCAGCTACTCACCAATTCCATAAACTAGCATAGTTGCCACAATATTAGCATCATGGACCTGTGCGCCACCGATAGTAATTTCTTCCATAAGCGTCAACAGCCTTTCAGTCACCTGCGGACTATCTTCAGCTATAAAAAAGCGGTTGGTCTTCAGCTATAAAAAAGCGGTTGGTAAAATATCTAATCTCGACAGTAAGCTCCCTTAATGGCATTTATAGCTGCCAAGTGAAAAGGAGACTCGATAATGCTGGCAGATACAAGGATATTGGTGTCGAGAAAGACAGCAATTTAGCCCATCATTAATACATATCCTCCCGTCTCAGAGAAAGATCGGCAGGCCAAGTTCCTACACTAATCGCAGGAAAGTCTAGCGGTGGACGTTCTTTCTTTGTGGTTGGTTTCTCTGTCACTGCTTTCTCTGTCACCAAATTTTATCCGATCGCCAACCGTATTTGATGTTCTCCTGGCAAAATATCCGGCGGCAATTTCAAGGTAATTGTACCCTCTGCATTCACCGTGGCAATGGTTTCAATTGTTTTCACAATATCTCTCCTCTAACCAACATTTACCTTTCACTATTATCATATACAAAGATTCAAAATTGAAATTACATTCTGATCATATGTGACTTAACATGAGAAATCCGCTCTTATAGCGCGGATTTCTCATCAGACTGCCTATTTGTGGTTTTACTTCCAGGTTAAACCTAGCTTAATCGTACTTCCCTGTTACTCTTGGGGAGTATCGGAGGCTTGGCCTTCTTCAGTCGAGTCACCTTGGGAATTAGAGGCATTTTTTTCCTCCAGCCGCTGTGCTTGTTTTTTGCGATCGGCCTGGAGAATATCAGCCATCACACTGCGTGCCTGGTTCATTTTTTCCAGATTTGAGCGGTACAACTCCAGGTCTTTTTCCAGTTTATCCTTTGGCAAATTCAGGGTATCGCAGACTTGTTTGAGCGCAGAGGCCAAGTGTTTTTCGTTTTTCACCATCTCCGGGTTGGCCATTTGCAACAAATTATACATACCAATGGCAAACAGACGGCTATACTTAAACTTTCGGTTAGAGGCGATCGCGTCCGCCGTTTCCCGCAACTGTTCAGTACCTGGGGTGCTATCCGACAGGGTAAGACCCGCCAGTATTACTGGCCCTGACGAACTGGTTGCCACCGATTGTAACCGCTGAGCATCCTCTTGATATCGTTGCGGATCGTCTCCCAGGGCCTTACAGAGGGAATTAAAAATAGAGACCTTATCATCTGGAGGGGTATAGCCCTGCATAAACTGGTCAAAGGAGGATACTACGCCCAAAGCATAGATCGGGTCGTAGCGAAAATCCACATTTACCCACAGCAAGTGCATTTCCACCATCAACTCTTCCACCACCCGCCGATAGATCGAATTGATCGGACGAGTGTGGAGGCTATAGAAAGATCGCTTAGTATCTGAAAAAGTGGGGACGTTATTCACTTGCAGAATCTTTTTGGAGAACGTGATCCCATTTTCTCTCGGACAGGCAACTTTGCCAACCCTATCCTTTCCCCTGACCGAACAGACGAGCGGGCCGCCCTTACGGCAAAAACAGCCAAGTCTCACTTGCGAGACTGGCGACAACCATTGCCCGATCGCCCATTATCTGGTAAGCAGCAGCATCTGCCTGCGCCGGGGGCCAAATTTGCTGGGGATAGGACGGCGCTTCCGGCTACTTGCTAACTGGTAACTCTAGATACGCCTTCAAGGGCATCATCTTCAGTGTCAAAGATGTCAAACACCGAATCCATCATCGTGACCTCAAACACCAGTTTAGCTTCTGGATGCACATTACAAATGCGGAAACTCCCTTTGACCTTCTCCGCGTCTCGCATCCCTGCCACCAGGGATGTCAGACCCGAACTATCGATGAAGTTAACCTCACCGAGATTGACTACTATATGACGACTGAGTTTAGAAATACACTCCTGTAACTTCAGGCGAAATTGCCAAGCCGTGGTTATATCCAGGCGTCCTGTCGGCGCCAATACGATAATTGTTGTGCCGTCTTGGGTTGTATATGTTTTTTGCTTCATCTGGGTCGTCTACCCTCTTCTAGGAATTGTGGACTTTTGGGTTGATCTGAGAATCTCTCTTGACCGGCAACAACCCCACTACCTCCGAGCCAAGGACAAAAACTGCCTGGATTCGATATCTTCTGTTGTGCTCTTGTCCCAAGGGACTCGTGATATCTTTTGCGTGCCGAGTCCTTCAGGACAAGAGCACGGCAAAAGATATCAAACACAGAAGACATCGATGGTTGATTGCCCAGTCAAGGTCCGATCCCTAATCTGCGAAAAGCGCCTCGTTCCTCATACTAACCGTAACTAAGACGCCAAGGACGCCTGCTTTCCTCACTCCATGCCCACATAGTTTACGCCAATTCCCGCCAGCTATAAAGCCCCCTGAAGCCAAGGCTTGTGGGAGTGTGAATGCAACTGTTTTGAGTAAAGTATAACCTAAGTTGCTACCTATAAAAATTTTGACATCTGAGACAACATTTTTGCTAAAAAAATTCAAAACTATGCCTTTTTTGGGTAAATCACAAGGTAATTTTAGCTAATTTTGCCGACCTAATTTTGGGGTTGAGGTTCTGTAGGTCGCAACTTGAGTTAAAGTATATCTTTCCATCTTACTACCACAACCAATAGTTGTCTCAAGCTGTCCCATACTATGCATGAGACCAAGAAGCCCAGTCCTGGGGTTTCAAGAACCGCTCATACAGATGAGCTTCCGGTGTATTTGCTTCCGGTTGATAGCAGTATTCCCAGCGTACTAGAGGCGGCAAAGACATGAGAATCGATTCTGTGCGTCCATTTGTTTGCAGCCCAAAGATGGTGCCCCGGTCATATACGAGATTGAACTCTACGTAGCGGCCCCGGCGATAGAGCTGAAACTGGCGTTCCCGATCTCCATACTCCTTCGACCGGCGGTCTTCCACAATTTTCCCATAACTATCTAAAAAGCTATTACCACAAGCTTGGATAAAACTGAATAGCTGTTCCCAGGTGCGAGGTTCTAGGGTTCCGACTTTTTGGCTATTTTCAGCAGCGGGACCCTTTTCATTAGGGCCACGATACAGCGCACCCCGACCGTCTTGATAATCAAAAAAGATGCCACCTACCCCCCGCATCTCCTGCCGGTGTTTCAGGTAAAAATATTCATCACACCAGGGTTTAAACACCGGGTAATAATCCTGATGGTGCTCGTCACAAGCTTTTTTCAGGGTTTTGTGGAAATGAGCAGCATCCTCCTCAAACGGATAGTATGGGGTCAAATCTGCCCCACCACCAAACCACCAAACCGGTCCTGCCTCAAAATACCTATAATTAAGGTGTACCGTGGGCACGTAAGGATTGCGCGGATGCAGCACCATAGAAGTACCGGTGGCATAAAATCCATGACCAGCAGCTTCTGGTCGCTGGTTCAAGATCGAGGGCGGTAACTGGGAGCCCCAAACCTGAGAGAAATTGACGCCACCTTGCTCAAAAACCCCCCCCTCTCGGATTACTCTGGAGCGACCTCCGCCCCCTTCTGGGCGCTCCCAGGTATCTTCACGGAAAGTTTTCTCACGATCAAGCTTTTCCAATCCTTGACAAATATCGTCTTGCAGCTGCTGCATAAACTGGCTGATTCTGGTTTGGGAATCTTTCGGAGGTATGTCCTGAGATGTAGTGGTTGTCGTAGTCGAAGACTTTGTCATAAACTCAATATTTCACGCTCTCACAATCGGTAGTGTCTAGCTAATGATGCTAACCTAGCCTAACCTGAATGTTGCCCTAAGAGCAAAATGGGATACAGATGACAAAATTTTTGTCCAAATTAATCCATCGAAATCGTAAAAGGGTTCGGTGTTCTCTGGCGAGGACCTATCGAACTATCAGTTCTGCCTCTGTCGATGACCTGTGGCAGAAAGTCGTCGATCTGGCTGACGTTTCCTGGCATCCACTGATTGCCAGAACCAATCTCCCCAAAGGGCTAGTAGCTCAACCGGGACTGATTTATCGGGCTGTAACGCGATTGAGTCCGATTCCCATCCGGATATTTGTCGAGCGGGTGCGACCACGAGAGCTATTAAGTATCAGAATTTTAGCCATGCCAGGGATAGAGGAGCGAGTGATCTACAAGGTAGAGTCTACCCTGTGTGGTAGCCGTGTTTCCTATTCCGTGACCTTGCGAGGCTGGTTGTCGCCAGTTATCTGGTCGCTGATCCGACCCTATGCGGCTCGCGTGGCCTCGGCTTTAGCTCAGGCGGCCGAACGAGCTGCCCTGCAAGGGACACAGTCAGATTCCCTCTCTGGTGGCAGCAGCTCTATTGATTTTGGATTTTAAACCAGAAATTTCTCTTTCCAGAGCAAAATAGCAAAAATCAATAGCCCACTCCGATTTTCCCCAAACCGTAGGTGTCCTCCTGGGGACCACCTGCCCAGCATCAGCTAGTCAGCATCAAGTGTTGAGAAAATGTTAAGATTTGATAAGATGAGAAGACCCTGATTGTTGTCGCTAGGGTAGATAACACCATAATGTCTATCACGCTTGATACTAGCTCCGTTTTAGAAGTGTTACGACCGGTGCAAGACCCGGAACTCCGCCAGAGTTTGGTGGATCTGAACATGATTCGTAATTTAAAAATCTCCGAGGTAGGCAAGGTTAGCTTCACGTTGGTGCTGACGACGCCTGCTTGTCCGTTGCGGGAATTCATCATCGAAGACTGTACCAAAGCTGTGAACCAACTGCCAGGCGTGTCCGATGTCAGTGTAGAGGTGACAGCGGAGACGCCCCAACAGAAAAATACTTTGCCCGATCGCCAAGGAATTGACGGGGTAAAGAATATTCTAGCGATTTCCAGCGGTAAGGGCGGTGTGGGCAAGAGTACCGTTGCTGTCAATGTTGCGGTGGCCCTGGCCCAAGCGGGTGCCAAAGTCGGTTTGATTGATGCAGATATCTATGGACCGAATGCTCCGACCATGCTAGGACTAGAATCGGCTCAGGTCATGGTACGGGAATCTTCTCAAGGAGAAGTGCTAGAACCAGCATTTAATCACGGCGTTAAGCTGGTATCCATGGGATTTTTGATTGACAAGGACCAACCGGTAATTTGGCGTGGGCCAATGCTGAATGGGGTCATCCGTCAGTTTCTCTACCAGGCGCAGTGGGGTGAGTTGGACTATTTGATTGTGGATATGCCGCCAGGAACGGGGGATGCCCAGCTGACTCTGACTCAAGCGGTGCCGATGGCGGGGGCGGTAATTGTGACGACGCCTCAGAATGTGGCTCTGCTGGACTCCCGCAAGGGATTAAAGATGTTTCAGCAATTGGGAGTGCCGGTGCTGGGAATTGTGGAGAACATGAGCTATTTTATTCCACCGGATCGGCCAGATAAGCAGTATGATATTTTTGGTTCTGGCGGCGGCGCAAAAACATCCCAAGAATTGCAGGTGCCTCTGTTGGGCTGTGTGCCCCTGGAAATTGACCTCAGAGAAGGAGGCGATCGGGGCTCTCCCATTGTAGTGGCCAATCCAGATTCGGCCTCAGCTCAAGCTCTAGTGGCGATCGCCCAACAGATTGCGGCCAAAATATCTGTCGCTGCCCTGAGTAGTAGTTAGTAGTTATGGCTATCAGCGTAAAGCGGGACATAAATTAAGTCAGGAGAGGGTAGAAAAAAGCACAATTGCCAAGGACCCTGGGACAAGTCACAGGGTTTGGTATCGTATCCCTTGTAGATCTTCTTCTCGGGAACGACGAGTCTTACTATAGGACAACCCTGTACAGCTGTCTTTTAATCTATCCAGAGAGAGACTGTCAAAAGCTTGACTAGGGATTGCGCTCGTTAACCGGTCTATCTAAAAGCAGCGTCTGGCGGCATAAACAAGCCATTGCCCGTCGAGATCAACATCGGTGAATCATCCTGGTGGAATACTGAGGTGGGAGGGGCCTGGTTAAAGCTATTTGTCTATGGGGTGATCTATTATTTCGGCATCAAACAAGGGATTGGGGCGCTCCTGTCTATGGGAATTTTTATTTGCCCTTCCGTTGTCGCGTCCTGTGGCCTGTTCCCCAACTACCTTTGTGGGTAGAGTGGGCACAATGGATCTGTTCAAAATATCAACCCACCTCTTCAGGGGTGGAAGGGCGCAATGGTTATTTATCTGGTCTCCATCATACCTCATGTGGCTTGAATGCTCAAACCGAGCGCCGTGCTCACCGGAATCCATAATTTTGACATCAAGGGAGGGGATGGAACCACGGCAGCGAACCCGACTCTTTGGGCAATCTTTCCCTAACTTATTTGAGTGGGTGGTAGACCATATGGGTAAACTACCCCGGCCACGACAGTCATATTTTACACCCTACTCCAATCCCTTACCCAGACTGACTGTCCCGGCTTAAGTTGGTAGCCGTAGTAGTAGTTGGTAGTTAGTAGCCTTCGGACAGGCGGGACGCCCGTCCTACGCAATCGATAACTGACATGTTGCAAAAATCACCAATCAGAAATTCCTGGATCTCCTTTCTAGAACCCTGTCAGCCGATAGACTGGTTACTGTTTCTGTTGCCAGTGGGTCTCACCGTGTTTGGAGGAATAATGATCCGCAGCACGGAATTAAATCAGGGACTGAAGGACTGGTGGCAACACTGGTTAGTGGGTGGGATTGGGTTAGCACTGGCGGTATTGCTCACCCGCTGGCGTTATCAAATCCTGATGCAGTGGCAGTGGACGATCTACGCTCTCACAAATCTCTTTTTGCTGGCGGTGATCTTTATCGGCACCACCGGAGGGGGGGCACAGCGGTGGATTACTGTTGCTGGCTTCAATGTTCAACCCTCGGAATTTGCCAAGTTAGGGTTAATTATCACTCTGGCGGGTATCCTACAAGCTAAAACGGCTGATACCATTGGTACGCTCTTCAAAGCCCTGGGGATCGCTGCTATTCCCTGGGCCTTGGTGTTTTTGCAACCAGACTTAGGCACATCACTGGTGTTTGGGGCGATCGCCCTGGGAATGCTCTACTGGAGCAATACTAATCCCGGTTGGTTGGTGCTGCTGATTTCCCCGATCGTCTCAGTAGTGCTGTTCAACCTGTATCTCACAGGATGGTTTATCTGGGCCGCAATCATCATATTGATTGCCTTGTTCACCTTACCCTGGCCACAATGGGGAGCATTAGGTACCCTCTCTCTCAACGTGATGGCTGGCGAATTCGGACAGCTTCTCTGGGAGAGCTTATTGAAAGACTATCAAAAAGACCGGCTAATACGGTTTCTGAACCCGGAACAAGACCCCTTGGGAGGTGGATACCACCTGATGCAATCTCGGATCGCCATTGGTGCTGGTCAACTTTGGGGACAGGGACTCCACCAGGGAACTCAAACTCAGTTGAACTTTATTCCCGAACAGCATACTGATTTTATCTTCTCCGCCGTTGGTGAAGAGTTTGGTTTTGTGGGCTGCATTGTCCTGCTATTCGTCTTCTGGTCGATCTGCCTGCGAATGGCTTTCGTCGCCCACAATGCTAAGGACAACTTTGGTTCCTTGCTAGCAATTGGTGTCTTGACGATGATAGTTTTTCAGGTGCTTGTTAACATTGGTATGACCATCGGTCTGGTCCCCGTTACTGGCATCCCACTGCCTTGGATGAGTTACGGTCGTTCGGCCTTACTGACAAACTTTATTGCCATTGGGCTAGTAGAATCGGTAGCCAACCACCGGCAGCGAACCAGTTTGTTTACAAGGAATAAAAGGAAACATTAGCGCTGATTCCTAGTAAAATATTGAATGTTAACCTAGTTGGTAAGGAATTATGATTCTGCCCGGATCGGAAGTGCGCGTGAAGAACACAGGCGATACTTACTATGGCTTTCAAGGACTTGTTCAACGAGTCAGTGATGGCAAGGCAGCTGTGCTGTTTGAAGGTGGCAACTGGGATAAGTTAGTTACTTTCCGCTTGTCAGAACTAGAAGTGGTGGAGGTCAAGGCAAAAGGTAAAGGTAAGTAGGGAGAATTAAAAATTGAAAATTGAAAATTGAGAATGGGAAATTGTTGATAATTTATTCATATTCATTCGTAATTGACAATTAACCATTCGCAATTAGCAATTTTCCATTCACAATTAGCAACTAACAACCAACAAGGTTCCTATGCGTCTTCCACTGCCACAATTTGCTACAGGTTCTCCTCAAGAAAACCACATCGCTGAGGTGATTGAAACCTCTACAACTGAATTTATGGCTCAATGTCTGGAACCAGAAGACCTTAGCTTTCCTGTTATGCCACCTTTCGGCAGTCTCGTCCGCTCTGTGGATGAAGAGTCGGATAATCATATCTATGCTGTAGTTTACTATGCTACTACTAGCCCAATCGACTCTGTTCACCGAGCGAGAGCTTTGGGGTTGTCTCTCCAGGAATTGCGCGAGCAGCAACCCCAAATCTTTGCTATGCTGAAAACTGAGTTCAAAGCCGCGATCGTCGGATTTACTCCTCCGAACTCTGGGGTGAATGGTTCTATCCGACTGAACAGTCCAGTTTATCAACACCTGCCTCCCCGTCCGCCCCAAATTCATCAAGCTGTCTATCAATGTACGTCAGCAGAAGTGATTAATTTCAGCGAACAGCTGGATTTCTTGAAGATATTAATCCAATTATCAGGTACACCAGTCGATGCCCTGGCAGCAGCAACTATCCGCGAGATTTATCAACTCCGCAAGGCCGATCGCGCTTGGTTAGTCCAAGCAGGGCGCATTCTCAGCCTGTTACTAAAAGATGATTACGATCGCCTCCGCTACATTTTGAGCCAAATTCATCCCTAAAATTGAGAATTGAGCAATTGTTAATTGAGGTTACCTATTAGACCATTTATTGAAAGATATGATAGTTGACGGTAGCACGGATTCGCTCGGAGGCGGGAGCCTCAGAAGACCGTTCCCAGGTTCTACCTGGGAACGAGAGGGCGGTGTGTCCTATGCATGTGCGAGTACGATGTCTCCTGGGTAGTGCGACGCCGGAGCGCGCTGCATGTCTTATGCCTGTGCGAGTAGCGCTCCCAGGACATGCAGCACCAGGAGGCATCGAGTGACCAGGACACACCGATAGGTTTTTTCTCTATCACAAGTTTAACAATTGGTATTAGCAGTCAAACAACTTGTAATTGTTGCCACCACGGACTTAGACAAACTCTCGAAGTCATAGCCTCCTTCGAGTCCGAACAGGATGCGACGAGTCAGGCGGAGGCAATAATCTGTAAATACTCCATAATCTTGTGGCTGTAAACAAATTCCGGCCAAGGGGTCATCATAATTGGCGTCATAACCGGCACTGACAATTAAGATATCTGGCCCAAAATCAGTCAAGAACGGCATCACTTTCTGTTCAAACATGGGCTGATATTCAGTGATCGTGCTACCCCGCGCCATCGGAATATTGAGCACATTGTTGTGTAAACCACGCTCCCTGGCCGCACCAGTATCGGGATAAAAAGGAAATTGATGCAGCGAACAATAAGCAATTTGGGGGTTGCTTTCCACGATCGCCTGGGTGCCGTTACCGTGATGCACGTCCCAGTCGAGAATGGCAACGCGGTTGACTCCCGGTTGCTCTAGGGCGTAGTGAGCGGCGATCGCAGCATTGGAAAAGAGACAAAACCCCATGCCCCGATCCGATAAAGCGTGATGTCCCGGTGGACGGGCTAGCACAAAGGCTGGGTTACCAGTAGCCAGGAGGCGATCGACCCCATCTCGCCAGGCACTTACTGCCAGCAAGGCCACCTCATAACTGCGGGGAGAAACTGGCGTATCGCTGTCTATTTGTCCGCCTCCTCGGTTGGCTAAATCTCTGACAAAATTGATATATGCCTCTGGATGAACCTGTTGCATCAGGGATAACACCGAACGTTCCTCTGGAGTTGTCGGCAGTTGCCACTCAATTCGATCGGCCCAAGGTGCCGCTTTTAAGCGGTTGATAATTACTGTCAGGCGTTCTGGCTTCTCGGGGTGTAGCCAACCATTGTCGTGCAGTAGAAATTCATCTGAGTAGATAACAGGAAGCATAGTCATTGTTCTTAACAGTTGGGTTACAGACCAAAATTGAGCAAAAGTATGTTATTATATTAGAAATAACCAAGGCGATATGAAAAGGAACTCATGTCCAAACAAGTCGGGTGAAAAAACTGTAATTGCTAGCCACTGATAACTGGTTGGGCGTGGTACGCGAGCACTGATCTTTAGGTAGACCTAAAGTTTACTGTGGAAAGATCGGACGCTCGACTTGGGAATTATTGATAGATGGAGTTTTTTGCTGTATGAGCATGGAGCAGGAGCGGATTTTCCCGACAGATTTACGCAACGA
Source organism: uncultured Hormoscilla sp. (assembly GCA_963921275.4). Classification (GTDB taxonomy): domain Bacteria; phylum Cyanobacteriota; class Cyanobacteriia; order Cyanobacteriales; family Desertifilaceae; genus Hormoscilla. The sequence goes on from OZ001293.3 coordinate 3,620,243, forward strand.
GATGTCCCGGTCTTATCTAGAATACGCCATGAGCGTCATTGTTGGGAGGGCGCTCCCAGACGCTCGAGATGGATTGAAACCGGTACATAGGCGCATTCTCTACGCGATGCATGAGTTGGGACTCAGCCCAGACCGCCCTTTTAGAAAATGCGCTCGTGTGGTGGGGGAAGTTTTGGGTAAATACCATCCTCACGGCGATACGGCGGTTTATGATGCTTTGGTGCGCATGGCCCAGGATTTCTCCATGCGATCGCCCCTGATCGAGGGTCACGGGAACTTTGGTTCGGTTGACAATGACCCGCCAGCGGCAATGCGCTACACGGAATGCCGGTTGCAAGCCCTGACGGCGGATGCCATGCTCCGGGATATTGAGTCGGAAACGGTGGATTTTATCGATAATTTTGATGGCTCCCAGCAAGAACCGATCGTATTACCGGTGCGCATTCCCCAGCTGCTGCTGAATGGTTCCGCTGGGATCGCTGTGGGGATGGCAACTAATATCCCTCCTCATAATTTGGGAGAGTTGGTGGATGGCCTGGTGGCTTTGATCCATAATCCCGATATTACCGACACCCAACTGATGCGCTATATTCCCGGTCCGGATTTTCCTACTGGCGGGAGCATTCTGGGAATTGGCGGCATCAAAGATGCCTACACTGGCGGACGGGGGTCGATCGCCATGCGGGGTGTGGCCACAATTGAAACGATCGAACAGCGGGGACGCCCCGATCGGGAGGCGATTATTATCACGGAACTGCCTTATCAAATCAATAAAGCGGCCCTGATTGAGAAGATTGCCGAAATGGTCAATGATAAGCGCTTAGAGGGAATCTCTGATATCCGGGATGAAAGCGATCGGGACGGCATGCGGATCGTGGTGGAACTCAGGCGTGATGCTTATCCCCGAGTTGTCCTGAATAATCTCTACAAACAAACGCCCCTACAAACTAATTTTGGGGCAAATATGCTGGCGTTGGTGAATTCCCACCCGGAACTGCTATCCCTGAAGCAATTTCTGAATGTGTTTCTGGAATTCAGGGTGGAAGCGATTAGCAGAAGGACGCAATTTCAACTGCGGAAAGCTCGAGAACGGGATCATCTGTTGCAGGGTTTACTGATTGCCCTGGCGAACTTAGATGCAGTCATCCAGCTAATTAGAACCGCCGCAGATACGGGGACAGCGCGTCAGCAATTGATAGATACTTACGAACTTTCGGAAGCGCAAGCGGATGGCATTCTCCAGATGCAACTGCGACGCCTGACAGCTTTGGAAGCGGACAAGATCGACCAAGAACATAAAGAGTTACAAGCTATAATTGCTGACTTGGAGGATATTTTAACGCGGCGAGAACGAATTCTGGAAATTATCGAAACGGAAATAACTGAACTGAAACAGAAGTTCGCTACCCCCCGACGGACGCAAATTGACAGTGCCGATGGGGAACTGGTGGATATTGACTTGATTGCTAACGAACAGGCTTTAATTCTGCTGACTGAGCAGGGTTATATCAAGCGCATGCCAGTGAATACCTTTGAGGCCCAAAATCGTGCGACTCGTGGCAAATCTGGCACGCGGATGAAGGAGGATGATGGGGTAGAACATTTCCTGACTTGCTGCGACCATGATAGCGTTTTGTTCTTTAGTCAAAGGGGCGTGGTTTACAGCCTGAACGCTTACCAAATTCCGGCGGCTTCTCGCACGGCCCGGGGGATGCCCATTGTGCAAATGCTGCCGATCCCGATGGATGAGAAAATAACTTCTCTGGTGGCAGTGAGCGAGTTTCGGGATGATGAATATCTGGTGATGCTGACGAAAGGGGGCTACATTAAAAAGACGGCCCTGGCAGCTTTTAGCAATATTCGCGCTAATGGATTGATTGCTATTTCTCTGCAAGAGGGAGATGAGTTGCGCTGGGTAAGACCGGCGACGGAAGAAGATAGCGTGATTATTGGGTCTTCTCAGGCAAAGGCTATTCACTTTAGAACAAATGCAGTGCAATTGCGGGCTAGTGGTCGCACCTCCAGAGGGGTGAGGTCCATGAAATTGGTGGATGGAGATGAGTTGATCGGCATGGATATATTGCCAAGGAACATTGTGGCTAGTTTAGAGAATGATGCCACGGAGTCGGACTCGGAGGCGGAAGACAATCTTGCGGAAAATTTGGACACAGAGGCGGACGACATAGATTCGGAAAAAGCGGAAACAGAAGCAGAAGAACTTGCTGTGGATAACTCGACTGGACCTTGGGTGCTGATTGTCACTAATAATGGCTATGGTAAACGTACTCCTGTTTCTCAGTTCCGCTTGCAAAGGCGGGCCGGAAAGGGCTTGATCGCTGCTAAGTTTAAATCCCGCAAGTCTAAGGATGAACTGGCAGCCCTGCGAATTGTCAATGAAGATGATGAACTGATGATGATCACCAGTCGCGGGATTATTATCCGTCAGGCGGTGAATGCTATTTCTATTCAATCTCGTGGTGCAACTGGCGTCCGGGTGCAGCGCTTGGATGAAGATGATGCGATCGCAGCTGTGGCCCTGGTTCCCCCATTACCTGAAGAAGCAGGCGATCTGGAAGAAGATTAAGTTTGAAGAAATGGGTCATCTGCTGAAAACATTCTCACCCAGCCTGCGGTGTCTCCTGGGAGCGCTACATACGCTGCGCTCACACGGCTACGCCTGCGCGATCGCACATGCATAGGAGACACCGGACGATAATTGTTCGGCTGGGCATTGCCTTAACTGGCGGGATCTTAATGGGACTAACCACCGCTCCCGTTAATGCTTGGTTTCTGGCCTGGGTGGCTTTGGTTCCCCTCTGGATCCTGATTATTCATCCATCCCCGCACCTGCACGGGCCCGATGATAACATTGGCATGGGATCCTGGAAACTTTCCCTTTTCTTTGGCTTGGCTTGGGGAATTGGCTATCACGGTATTGCTTTATTCTGGATTACCGGTATCCATCCCATGACTTGGTTGGGGGTTCCCTGGTTGGCAAGTCTGGCGATCGCCCTTTTCTGCTGGATTTTTATCACTCTCTGGGGTGCTAGTTTAGTTGTAGCTTGGTCCCTTGGCATGAAAATGGCGATATCATCTGGGGGGATGTCCCAACCCCTTTTCCCCATCGCCTTATTGCGGGTTCTGATGGGAGTTGCTTTCTGGTGCCTTCTGGAGGGCTTATGGAGTACCGGTTCCTTGTGGTGGACTTCCCTTTCCTTTACCCAAAGTCCTGATAATCTCGCTATTTTGCAGTTGGGAAAAATTTCTGGTCCTAATACAATAACAGCCGCGATCGTAGCTGTGAATGGATTAATTGCTGAAGCTTGTTTACACCCTAGTCTCACTCACACCCGGAGCCCCACCCTAAAGGGTGGGGCTACAGGAACGAAGCCCGCCTGCGCGGGCTTTAATGCATCTAGCTATTGGACATATTTAAGTTTAGCAGCGGGGTTGCTGCTGACTCTGCATCTGGTAGGTTTTGTCATGTATAATCGTCCCCTTCACGATCGGTCAGCAGCAGCATTAAAAGTGGGAATTATTCAAGGGAATATTCCTAATGAAATTAAGCTTTATACCGCTGGAGGACGGCGGGCATTGTCTGGTTATACTAGAGCCTATAAGGCATTAGCAGCCCAAGGTGTGGATGCCGTGCTGATTCCGGAAACTGCTTTGCCTTTTGTTTGGACAGCACAAAACAATAGTCCTTTCAATCAAGCAATTAGAGAAACAGGGGCGATAGCTTGGGTAGGGGCTTTCGGCCAGCATGAGAATAGCATTACTAATAGCTTATTTACCGTTACTGGCACGGGTGATATTTTCAGCCGCTACGATAAAATAAAACTGGTGCCTTTGGGAGAGTTTATTCCTTTTGAACAATTTCTGGGCAAGTTAATCGATCGACTTTCGCCTCTGGATGCTCATCTAGTTGCAGGAAAGGCAGAACAACTGTTTGATACTCCCTTTGGTCGCGCGATCGCGGCCATCTGCTATGACTCAGCTTTTGCCGAAGTTTTCCGCCTGCAAGCGGCAGATGGAGGGCAGTTTATCCTCACCGCTGCTAATAATGCTCACTATAGCCCAACCATGCCATCGCAACATCATGCTCAAGATGTGATGAGGGCCATTGAAACCGATAGATGGGCAGTCAGGGCTACAAATACAGGCTATTCTGCTATTGTAGACCCCTACGGCAGAACTGTATGGATTTCTGGGATTAATACCTATGAGATTCATGCTGCTACAATTTACCGCAGACAGACTCAGACTTTGTATGTTCGCTGGGGTGATTGGTTGACGTCAGTTTTGGTGGGTTTGGCGGCCCTGGGGTGCTATGCTTTCTGGCAAAGGTCACAGCAGCTTGACTCATAAGGGCAATCCAGTATAATAAATAGAGTGATAATACTTCGATGAGGTGAAAGCCATGGATGATTTGGATAAACGCAAGGTTTTATCAGCTCTATGTCATGGAGCGATATTTTTTAGCTCGACGATCATCTCTGTCGGGATCCCGATCACGATCTTGTTTGTCACTGAGGACTCAATAATCAAAGCAAATGCGAAGGAATCGCTTAATTTCCACATCAACCTTTATATTTATGCGATCATATTTGCATTGCTGATTGCTGTGCTAATTGGCATCCCACTGCTAATTATATTGTGTTTGATCAGTTGGATAATGCCCATTATTGCCATTGTCAAGGTGCTCGCAGATCCTGACAAGCCTTACCGCTATCCCTTTATTTTTCGCTTGCTGTAGCCGACCGGCCCGTCATGCTCTAAAATTACAACCCATTGCATTGCTTACCTTCTGCTGAAGAACTCCCTGACTCGGACGATACAGTTTTAGTTTTTGGGGGCGATCGCTCCAGATTTCACGCTCGTTCGGGCGATCAGACATTCCTTCACAGATGCGATGGGTGTATCTGTCATTTGCAAATCTATCTGTAGGGGCAGTGCGTAGCGCACTGCGTAAAAGCGCAGCGGCTGCGTAGCAGCTAGCATTCGGGCGACAAGTTATGACACAAAAAGAAAAATATTCGGTCCGAATGCTAGCGCTGACGCGCAGCGGAGCTAAACGCCCGCCGCGTCGTGAGATGCACCCGATGCGATCGCCCCTGTACCCGACGCCGCAACACCAGTTTTTGTTTAAATCCCGTTAAGTTGATTTGGAGGTTAAACGACCACAAATGTTTATGAGTAAACGATTTAAAGGGCTAGGCTCTGGACTACTGATAGGGGCAGGTGTACTGCTAAGTCTTTTCCTGAACTTTTTGCCGACAGGATCCCAGGGTCTGGAGGTGCCGTCAGAGCCATTTCCCAGTGAAGTGAATGAGTCGCCCCCACCCGAAGTCGGTTGGGAATTTTTGGGTCGGCAGAGTCTCAACACTGCCATCATTTCAGAAACTGAATATTACGGCGAATGTCCGGGGCGCACACATAATCATATCGAAGCCCGCTTCACCTCCAGGGAGACTCCTCCAGCAGGCCAGCGGCGGGTCGTCGTGCGGAATGTAACCCCTGGTCTTGACGATGACCCCTCACCTTATACGGATCGAGAATATTATGAGGGTCGGGCTTCGGAAGCCACCAAGATGCGCTTTGGCATGAAGCACAGTAAGAGATACTTCCATGTGTTGCCCGGAGAAAATCAGTTTGAATACGAAATTAAGGAGCATCGGCGGGGGCCAGTGATTGATTCGGGCAAATTCTCAGCAACCATTGCCCGCAATCTGCAACGGGTGCAGCGGGATGCTACGTTTGAGAAAGATAAGGTTTGTGCGAATTCCAGTGTGAGCTTGGATGTCTGCGCAGATGTCCGCAATCGCCATAAATGGTCTTGTCCTAATGGCAATATTATTAAGAGTGAAATATGCCCCAACGATCGCCGCATCATCACCGAAATCCACAACCACACCGATCGCACAATCAAGGTCTTTATCGACGGTCGAATGCGTCGCATTGATAAAGGGGATTATGTAGATTTTGACGATCGGCATCCGTCGGTACGGTTTGAGTCTGGGGGACAGCGGAAATGGCATTCTCTTACTGCTGGCACAAGGTATCGGTTCTATAAGCGGGATGGCAAGATCGAGTTCGAAAAATATCGACGGCATTCGGGATGGTAAAACCATGATGAAGGATGAATGAGGCTAAAGGTAAGGTTTCATCATCAGGCGGGTGTGGTCATGCATTAGTTGCATTAGCAGAGCAATTTTATCCTCTCGGGGTAATTGCACGGATCCCCTGAGCGGTGGGGCTGGAGGGATCGGTATTTTTATCAACGGGTTTTGACCACACTCTCATCTTTAGTCTGGGGGCGGCGGCGGAAGATGGACGATCGGGAAATTGGCTCAAACCAAAGGACAGATGCGTCTCAAAACCATACTAGAATGTAGAAGTACAACATATAGAAGATCATGCAGCGATCGCTAATTTCCCTGGCCCTCAGCCTGATTTCTCTGACATCTCTAACCCCATCAGGGTGGGGGGCGACAGCCCCCAGAAACCCAGATAAGACCGTAGAATGCGAACTCTTAGTTGTAGGTGGGGGTTTATCCGGTGCCGCTACCGCCTATGAAGGCTTGCTAGCAGGAAAAACCGTTTGTCTTACGGAAATTACTGACTGGGTAGGAGGACAAATTTCATCTCAAGGAACTTCCGCCCTGGACGAACGACCGACCCAGCGACAGCAGTTATTTTACTCCCGTGGCTATTTAGAATTGCGACAGCGCATTGAACGAAAATATCGTCAACTCAACCCTGGAGATTGTTGGGTGAGTGAATCCTGTTTTCTGCCCCGTGACGGTCATAGGATCCTCTTTTCTATGCTTAAAGATGCTGCGAAACGGGGTAAAGGCACCCTGGAATGGTATCCTTCGACTGTGGTTAAGGATTTGCAATTTAATTCAGCTGGGAACCTGATCGAAAGCGCGATCGCCATTCAACATCAACCCGCAGCCGGGGCGCCCCCCCTGAATACGGAACCATTATCCCAGACGATCGCCGATTGGTACAGCTACGAAAACTCGCCTCGGTTTGACAAACAGATTATCCGCTTTGTCCCCAAAGGACAAGCCCAAACCAATGTTCCCAGTTGGTATGTAGTAGAGGCGACGGAAACAGGCGAACTGATCGGACTTGCTGATGTCCCTTATCGTTTAGGCATCGATCCCCGTTCCCACTGGGAACCTTCTTCCTCCAGCGAAACAGGCGATCCTTACTGCACCCAAGGCTTTACCTATACCTTTGCAATGGAGGCGACTAAGAAACCCCAAACCCAAGAAATGCCTGAGTTTTATCCCCAATATTCTCCTTACTATAGCTATGAATTAGAACGACTGGCAGATTTTGGTCTCGTCTTCACCTATCGGCGGATTTGGAGCCCCAAAACGGGCGATCGGGTTCGTTTCCGAGGGCTGAGTTATACAGCCCCCACACCAGGAGATATCTCGATGCAAAACTGGACTTGGGGGAATGACTACCGTCCGGGCACGTCCGAGGATAATTTAATTTACACTCGGGACCAGTTGCAAGAGACATGCCAACTGGAACCGGACAGTTGGATGGGGGGCTTGCGGATAGAGAGTTTACGTGCCGCTGAGGAACATGCCCGAGGTTATTATTACTGGTTGGTGGCGGGGACAACGGACTCCCAACTGGGGGATGCGGTCAAGCAGCCCCATCCCAACCATCGCTATCTATCAGGGTTAGATTCCCTCATGGGAACGGTGCATGGGTTGTCCAAATATCCCTATATGCGGGAAGCACGTCGGATTATTGGACGGCCTAGCTGGGGTCAACCGGATGGTTTTACCATTTCGGAAATTGATATCTCCCGTCGGGATTACCAGGATGACTATTACCGCCAGACCTTGCCACCCCCGATGTATCGGAACTTGAGGGGGGCGATCGCGGGTTTGGAAGCATTGACGGTCATTAGCAGCGACCAACTGCCGGAGGAAGTGACGCGCCGCAGTCGTTCTACCATATATCCTGATAGTATCGGCATCGGTCACTACGCGATCGACTTCCATCCCTGCATGGATCAGAGTCCGCCGGAAATCCCTGGTAACACCGAACGTAAGGCAGAAAGGCGAGGGGCGGGACAAGCTTATCCCTTCCAAATTCCCCTGCGGGCCATGATTCCCCAAAAAATTGATAATATGTTAGTCGCCGGTAAGAATATTGCCGCTAGCCACATCGCCGCCGCTGCTTATCGAGTACATTCCTTTGAATGGTCGGCTGGGGCCGCCGCTGGCATTACCGCCGCTTTCGCCCTGGAAACGGGGATAATGCCCTATCAGATGGTGCAGGATCTGCCAGTACTCTCACCCCTGCTGGAATTGTTGCAACTGCGCTTGCAGAACAATGGTAACCCGATCGCCTTCCCCGATACCTCAATCTTTAACGAAAATTGGGACGATTGGCGTTAGAGTGACCAGTGGTTCCCAGTCCCCTCGTTCCCAGGTTCTACCTGGGAATGCCTCTAGGAGGCAGAGCCTCCATTAGGGCCACATTCTACCTCCATCCCAGACTAACCTCGTTCTCAGGTTCTACCTGGGAATGCCTCTAGGAGGCAGAGCCTCCATTAGGGCCACATTCTACCTCCATCCCAGACTAACCCTACTTAGGTTAACATTATCAAAGTAGGATTTTAATCATTTCGGGAAATGCCTATGGCTATGGTTCTTTCAGCGGATGTTTATGGGATGGCTACTGCGCCGCCGACTATAGCACCCGAACGGTCAAGTCAAGTTACCCGTAAGCCCTATCCCAACTACAAGGTCATCGTTCTCAATGATGATTTCAACACATTTCAGCGCGTTCACGACTGCTTGGTAAAATATATTCCCGGGATGTCCAGCGATCGGGCCTGGGAACTGACCAACCAGGTGCATTTTGAAGGTCTGGCGATTGTCTGGGTTGGCCCCCAGGAACCTGCTGAACTTTACCACCAGCAGTTGAGTCGCGCCGGTTTAACTATGGCCCCCCTAGAAAAAGCTTAAACTCATGGGCAAACCAAATAAAGGAAGAGTAGTTTGGAATCATTCTACCCACATTGATGGCTTAATCCCCGTTTTAGAGCGGCTGACTGACTGCGATGAGATTACCACTGTCACCCCCGGTGTCATCAGTCGCTCTAAAAGTCATTCCCCTCATATGCAGTTGAAGGTTTCTGTGCCCATTCGCGGAGGGTTCAAGGCGATCGCCCGACAGGGGAAAAGCGTCCAAGAGGTGTTTGTGGTTACTACCCTGTCTCAAGCTGATTTAGAGGATGCGATCAGTAAGGCCTTAAAATAGATCACAAATATTCATATTGTCAAGGGAAAAAACAGCTCCAGGCCCTGCCGGCACCTATACCATCGCCGGGCCCACCACAGAGGGTTGAGACCTGAGGCGATCGCCGTCAAACCCAGTCCCACAAAGGTTGTGAGCGCGGGGCTGGGTCGGGCTCTGGCCTCGGTTCGACCCAGCAATATTACTTAGTCAAGGAGAGAAAGCCGCCGTGAACCAACCAGCAGTCAAAGATCGTTTGGCAGCAGCAGGAAGATGTAGTAATATTGCCAGTACAGGCAATTCAGCTGTAGCGGATGGTGGGCGGTGCCACCCTACATAAGCTTAATTTTTTAATGGGGAATTTCTAATTGGGAATGGGGAATTGTTTTACCCATTGGACGATGCCATCTGCCAAGGTATGGGCCAATTTTTTCTGTTCCCTGGAATTGACAATCCACTCAAATTCTACTGGATTGATCATAAATCCCAATTCCAATAATACAGCTGGAGCCACAGATGGACGGGTTAATGCTAGATTATTCCAAAATACCCCGTAAGAAGGACGTTCTAGTTCCGCGACCAGATAGTTATGCCAAAATACTGCTAGACTATGAGCTTGGGGGTGATACCAAAAACTGCCGATACCCGCAGTCCCGATCGCATCTCCGCTATCTGGCAAGGCATTGTAATGCAAACTGAGAGCTATATCCGGTTCTGTCCGTTCGATTATCTCCACCCGCTCGTGGGGCCAGAGATCGTCATCTCCTTGGCGGGTCATAATCACCGTAGCACCCCGTCGTCTGAGCTGCTCTGCCAACAACTGGGATATAATCAGGGTCACATCTTTTTCGGGATAGCCATTTGGTCCTCTAGCACCCAAATCATTCTCGCTACCATGCCCCGGATCCAAAAGAATTCTCATCCCCGATAATGGTTTACGCCCCCTTCCCTTTACTTGTGGAGGATGGCGCAGGGACAAGATTAGAGTTGTGCCTTCATATCTGAGCTTGTAGCCCCACTGTTGGGTCCCTTTGATCTCAAAGATATATTTTAGTTGAGTGGGTGATGTCTGTTGCCAGTCTAGCCGTGCTATCAGCGGGTCGTCATTAAAGAAAATCGTGTCCGTTTGGGCAGTGGTGTTGTAGAGACTGAGGGTAATGGTGTCAGTATGTTGCTCTACACTCACCGGTACTGGCACTTGTAAGGGAAATAGTACCTCAGTCCAGCCCGGTATCTGACGGGCGCGGACACTGCGAATTAAGGATGTCGGCGGCACGGAACTGGACAGAATGCGGGTTTCTTGGCTGCCTATCCATGCTCCATAGTCCAGTCTCAGCCACTCTCCTTCTCGTCCGGTAATGGCAGATCTGGTGCCTTTAGGTAGAGGGGTGAGGCGAGAATAGTTGGTACTGGGGCCAGTGCGGGCCGTACCAGAGTCAACGGTGACTTCGGCAATCTCAAATTGAGTGGGAGACAAAACCGAAATCTTTCCTGGCCCTAACTGCGTTATACTCCGACCATTCATGCTCAGTTGAAACCTGGGTTGACCTAAATTTATTGTCCTGTTCTCCATCAGGGGCAGGGTGGTATAACCGGAGTATTGACTGCCCGCCTCCTCTGAGAAATTGGGCTGGTTTTCCCCTGTTAATACGGCAGAATTGAGCGGCAGCTGTATGTCTTGGGGTTGGGGCCCTAGGGTAATGATTTCATCCCCCAGCTGCACGGAGACAAGGGCGTTCCTGGGGGCGATCGCCCCAAAACAGACCCGATCGCCTGGCATCCTAGCGATATCTACTGCTGGTTTGAGGGAACCTTCTGCAAATGCCATCCCTACAGGTACTGGTGGTGCCGTTGACTTGCGAGTTACTTTAATCTGGAGTTCCTGGTCTTGATAGCGCAGGATAAATATATTTTCTCCCAGCCGCAAGGGAAAACTCGGGGCAAAATGTCCCGCCCGACTGCGAGAAATCTTGTTATCATTGACCAATACTTCTCCCTCTGTCGGGGCGGTACCAATCAAGAATATCTGTGGGGCTGTAGTTTCATGTTCTGCTGGTGGATAGACGACAAATAGCGGTTGTTCTGCCCAGGCAGGTGCTGTCAGCACAACTGTCCCTAATGTAGCTAATCCGATAATCTTTTCCATCTTTATTATTTCACATCTGGATTTTATTTATTGACTTTTACATAGCCTTACTGTGTTATTATAGCATCAAAGCCCATGCGCTCTCTGGTTAAATCGCTGAAGCCCTTATGCTGTCTGCAATTTACAGGATTAATCTCAAATAGGAACGAGGAGGAACCCAACGTCTTGGTCTCGAGGCGCATCCTGGAGCACGAGCGCCAGTGCGGAAAGGAGACACTACCAAAAAGATGCCAGACCCTCTCTGGTTATGTACAAACTTAGCTTGGTTAGCCAGATAATTGACTTGGTATGATACAAACTGAGCCATGTATAAGCAAATATAAAATTTATAAACAAACTGAGGCATAGATGAGCATAAATGAGGCATGGATGAGCCTAACTAAGGCATAGATGAGCCTAACTAAGCCTATAATTAAGAAGCCTCCGCTGAGTGTGAGAACTCTATTGGTGCCTTAAAAGATGTAGCCCTCACGGGATGGAGCTACATGAACTAGCCCCACCTAAACGGGATATACTCTCCTTCGATATCTCCTGGAGTATAAATAAGGTATTTTCCCACGAGCATCTGGGGCGGGGGTCAGTTACCTAGGAGGCTATACTCGTCAAAAATTTAGCAAAGAGTTTTTGAGAATATCCGCGATCTCCCTATAGCAGCTAGGCATACCATAGGCAGCTAGGCATACCATAGGTTATAAGTAATAGGAGTATACCCAAGAGAATAAATTCTTGGGCTATATAGCTAAGATCATAGGAGAATCAAATGAAATATCCAACAAATACCAAAACCTTAGAAAGGACCGTGTCCCAACTGCTCGCGCAGCGCATTCGCGCAGCGTGCGCGCAGCGCATTCGCCCAGCGTGCGCGCAGCGCATTCGCCATCAAACCCATGCGGCCCAAACAGAATATCGGCTACCAACCGACTGACATCACAATTATACAAAGGCCCAATGGGGATACGATTCACCACCGCGCTAGTTAATTGCATCCTCTCGATCGTCTGGATCAGGGGATGGGTGGGACTGACTTCGTTATCTCGATAGGCCCCGATGGTTAAGATATATTTGCTATCCATGTCAGTCATCAGCAGCTCAATTAACTGCAAAGATGCTGCATCTGCCCACTGTAAGTCATCCAAGAACAGCACTAGAGGGTGTTCTGCTTTGCAAAAGACACCGATAAATTGGAGAAACACCCGATTAAAGCGGTTTTGGCTTTCCGATGGTCCCAGTTGCGGCATTTTTGGCTGGGGACCGATAATCAGTTCTACTTTCGGAATCACATCTACGATCGCCTGACCGTTCGGTCCCAGGGCCTTTTGCAGTTCTGCACCCCAAGCCGCCAGTTTCTGAGAACTTTCTGTCAACAGCATACTCATCAATTCCGAGAACGCTTGAATTACCCCTGAATAGGGGATATTCCGCGTGAACTGGTCGTACTTGCCAGTTATAAAATAGCCCCATGCCTTGACGATCGGTCTCTGGACTTCATTGACAATTGCCGTTTTCCCAATCCCCGAGTAGCCGCTTACCAGCAGCATCTCCGCTTCCCCCTGGGATACCCTAGCGAAGGCATTCATCAGAACCTTTACTTCCGCTTCCCTGCCATAGAGTTTTTGTGGAATCAGCAGTTGCCCTCGGCGGCGATCGCGCCTTCCGGGAACAAAGTCCGACAGTTCTCCTCCAGCAAGCAGCCTCTTCAGGCATATTTCCAGGTCATACTTTAGTCCCGCCCCACTTTGGTATCTCTCTTCCGCATTCTTGGCCAATAGTTTCATCACGATCGCCGCCACCGCCTCCGGTATCTTCGGGTTTATCTGCTGGGGCGATAACGGTTGTTTGGCAATATGGCTGTGAACCAATTCCATCGGGTCAGTGCTGATAAAAGGCAGCCTGCCCGTTAGCATTTCATATAAGGTCACCCCCAAGGAATAGAAGTCCGTCCGGTAGTCGATCGAGCGATTCATCCGACCAGTTTGCTCTGGTGACATATAGACCAGGGTTCCTTCTAGAGCCATATCTCCTTTCGGAAGCTGGCCTGGTGTGGCGTTGGTAACTGCCAAGCGCGACGCTAGGCTAAAGTCTGTCAGTCTTACCTCCCCTGTGTTCTCATTAATGATGATATTTGATGGTTTGATATCCTTATGAATAATCAGCACTTTATGCAGTTCCTCCAAGCTGTCTGCGATCGCGATCGCGATCCGCAGACATTCTGTGGGGGAGTATACTCGTCGCACCACCCAATTCATGGCTTTCCCGCCAATATCTTCTAAGATGAGAGCATATCCATTCTGATATTTTTCCAGGCTGTAGGGTTTAATAATCCCCGGACAGACTACATTTTCCAGGATTGTATATTCCCGTCTTAACCGAGCTATTTGTTCCAGGGTTGGATTTTGCGAGCTCGGTACTTTTATGATAATTGGCTTTTGGTCTTTTTCTCGGATCCCGCGATAAATAGAGGTGCGGATGCCAAATACAAGGAACGAGGTGATTTTCTATCCCGACAGTTCGATCATGATTGTCTCTCTCTACTGCAAATTTTCTTCACAAGTTTTTCTATCATATCACAAGCCGACTGTCTGTGTATATACTCCGAACAGTCAGGAACTGCGCTTAAGGGGTCATTGTGCCTTTTGAGTGACTTTCCCCCGCTAGCGCAGCGGCCCGACGCCAGGAGGGCTAGCAATCTCCCTATTGGGCACGACCGATAGAAGGAGACTGGCCGCGTGAGTACATCGACAGGCTGATGATCCTGACATTTGCCAGTATAATATATCAGAGTCCCTCGGCGAGTAATTTCATGGTTAACAACTGCACCTCTTTGAAAGTTTCAGCAGCACTCTGGCCGACCCTAGCTTTTGGGGCCGCAGCTATATTTACAGCATCCCCAAATGCCTACGGGGCTCTACCTACCCCAGCACCAACAGGGGCTCGGCAAGTCAGAACCCATGTTCAACCTCACGATCCTCTGACGTCAGCCCAGGCAGCAACCAGTGATGGGGTAGTGGAGCGTGCCGAGGGACCGATCGCCCAATTTGTGGAAGTCCATCGGCTGTCGGAGGAAAGGATGACAAAACCCGGGATGGGTCAAGTGACCTCCGTTACTCAGCTTTACGACATCCAACCCACGGACTGGGCCTTCGGTGCTCTCCAGTCACTAGTGGAGCGTTACGGGTGTATTGCCGGATATCCTGACGGCACCTACCGGCGCAACAGGGCTTTGACACGCTATGAGTTTGCTGCTGGCTTAAACGCCTGCTTAGACCGGATTAACGAATTAATTGCGGCGGCCACAGTTAGCCAAGTCCGCCGAGAGGACATAGTCATCCTGCAACGGTTGCAAGAGGACTTTGCCATAGAACTGGCCCAACTGCGGGGTCGGATAGATTCCCTGGAAACTCGGACCGGAGCATTGGAAGCCAACCGGTTCTCCCCTAGCAACAGACCCCAGGAACCATTATTTTCCTTGGGCAGCAACAGCCGGCTGTTAGGGGAAGCGATATTTACTTTGTCTGATGTCTTTTCTGGGGAGGGTGACAGGGAAACAGTCTGGCAAGAGCGGGTACGGATGGTGCTATTAACCTCATTCACCGGTAAAGACCTGTTGTTCTACCGTTTTGCTCAATGGCAAGCGGACCTCAGAAGAGATCGTAGACTTTCTGGAAGAGCAGGTATCTCCATCTGAGGTTTACTATGCTTTGATGCTGATGGAACAGAAGGGCTATATCGTGGAAAGCGATGATGCTATGCCATGGTCAATAGCAGCTTTTTACTCACTTTTGAATGTGACTCCGCATCTGGCTATGACGCGCTTGCGATCGACAAAGGTTGCCATCACGTCATACGGCAATGTGCCAACAGCACCTTTAATTTCCCTACTAGAGTCACTCAACATCCAAGTAGGAGATGCAGGCGAGCTGGCGGTAGTATTAACTGACGACTACCTGCAAGATGGTCTGGATGCCTTTAACCGCCAAGCTTTAGAGTCCCAAAGCCCCTGGATCTTAATCAAACCCGTGGGAGCGATAATTTGGCTCGGTCCCATATTTGTTCCGGGAAAAACGGGTTGTTGGCAATGTCTAGCTCAACGTTTGCGCTCTAACCGCCCAGTAGAAACTTTTATCCAGAAACATAAAAAAATCTCGACTCCTTTGCCTACCTCAATTGCGGCCTTTCCAGCGGTTCAACAGACGGGACTAAATTTAGCTGCCAGTGAAATTGCTAAATGGATTGTGCGGGGAGAGAATCAAACCCTAGAAGGTACTCTAGTTACCTGGGACATGATATCTCTAAAGAAGAAAGATCACGCTCTGGTTAAGCGTCCTCAATGCCCTGAATGTGGAGAACCTCAATATAAACCCGACAGCTTCCCCGTACCGGTGGTGCTAGAAAGCCGCAAGAAAGTTTTCACTGCTGACGGCGGACACCGGACTTCTTCCCCCGAAGAAACTATGAAGAAATACGAACACCACATCAGCACCCTACTGGGAGCAGTCAGGGAAATCAAGCCCCAGATTAATTTGAAGGGAAATCCTTTGACACCTATTTATGTGGCGGGGCATAACTTTGCGACAATGTTCGATAGTTTATACTTTTTGCGGGAAAATTTGCGAGGCAGAAGCGGTGGCAAAGGTAAGAGTGATGCCCAAGCAAAAGCTAGCGCCCTCTGCGAGGCGATCGAACGATATTCGGGCATATTTCAGGGCTATGAACCTCGGCAGCGCGGCACCTACAAACAAATGGGCGATCGGGCAATTCACCCCAATGCTTGCATGCATTTTAGCGAGGAGCAATACCAAACTCGTGCCGAATGGAATGCAAGCTGTCCCAGTTCTATTCAAAAAGTGACATAACCCTTTGATGAGGAACGAGAAATTGAATGGACGCCAGTTTGGTCTTTAACTCATCAAGACTGGAAGTTCTTGCCCATGGCCTATTGCTATTACGACCATGAAATGTCAGAATTAAATTATTGTATGGCTGACTCCAATGGCTGTGCGGCGGGCAATAGTAAAGAGGAGGCAATCCTGCAAGGTTTTATGGAGTTGGCAGAACGAGATAGTGTCTCCATCTGGTGGTATAATCGGCTGAAACGACCGGGGGTGGATTTAGACAGTTTTGACGAGCCCTATTTTCGAGCCCTGAAGGAGTATTATCGCACTATCGATCGCTCTCTCTGGGTTCTGGACATCACCATCGATCTGAAGATCCCCGCTTTTGTAGCAATTTCCAGTCGCACGGATAATGGACCAGTAGAGGATATTCTCTACGGCTTCGGTGCCCATTTCGACCCCAAAATCGCTATTATGCGGGCAGTGACGGAAGTAAATCAGACCCTACCAGCGGTAAAGACGGTTAAGCCAGATGGTACTACTGAATATTACTTCAATGACCAGCTAGCTATAGACTGGTGGCAGCAGGCGACAGTGGCTTCCTAACCTTATCTGGTTCCAGATGAAAACAGTCCCGCAAAGCGGTCTTCTGATTATCCCCAACTAGCTGCTGATGATTTGCGCGATGATGTAATGAATTGCGTGAAAATTGCCGAACAGTTGGGGATGGAAACTCTGGTTCTCGATCAGACACGTCCCGATCTGGGACTGAATGTGGTCAAGGTGATCGTACCGGAAATGCGCATCTTTTGGAAAAGAAGCGGTCCGGGACGGCTTTATGATGTGCCGGTGAAATTGGGTTGGTTGCCTTCCCCTCGTCAAGAAAATGAACTTAACCCGTTTCCGATTTTCTTCTAGCGTAGGACTCTCGTGTCGCCTGTCAGCGTAGGACGGGCGACACGAGAGGTCCGTAGGATAGGCGGATGGCCTGTCAGGAAGTTGTCAAAACAAAGGGTGAATTATGCTGAATAAATATAAAATCATGGATGCGGATAGCCATGTAACTGAGCCGTTCGAGATGTGGGAGGAGTACCTGGAGCCTGAGTTAAAGAGTCGCGCACCCTACAAGGAGCAAAATATAGAGTATTCTGACTCATCCCATCAGGTGATGCGCCTGGATCTTTTCGATCCTCCGACTAAGGATATGAAAATCGAGGGCGAGATAATTTATCACAACATATCCGATGCCGTTTGGGCCGAAGGGATTAAAGCAAAGATCCGGGACTATCAAAATTATGGCACCACTGGCACGGACCCCTCTTCTCACGTGCAGGCGATCGCCCGCATGGGGGTTGATGTCTGCTTCCTGTATCCGACTGTGGGACTCTGGCTGTTGGCGATCGACTCAATGGACCCCCAACTAGCTGGGGCCCTGACTCGCGCCTACAATAACTGGTTACGAGACTATTGCAGCTATAACCCCCAGGTGCTCCGAGGAGTGGGCGCGATTAATATGCACGACCCTTCAGATATGGTGTCGGAATTGCAGCGGATCGCTTCCTGGGGCTGGAAAGCGGTGTTTTTGCGCCCCAACCCGGTTAAAGGACGACTGCTGTCTGACCCCGCCTATGAGCCATTTTGGACCGAGTGTGCGCGCCTGGGCATAGCTGTGGGTCTCCACGAGGGCACTCATAGCCGATTGCCGACGACGGGCTACCGGTTTAATAGCCGTTTTGCTATGCATGCCTGCTCTCATCCGATGGAACAGATGATGGCCCTGTTGGCCCTGATCGAAGGGGGAGTCTTAGAACGCCATCCCGGTCTCAAGGTGGCATTTCTGGAGTCTGGCTGCGGTTGGGTGCCTTACTGGCTCTGGCGGCTGGATGAGGCGGAGTATAAACATCTGGCCTGGGAGGTGCAGGATAATGTCAAGATGAAGCCTTCAGAATATTTCCGTCGCCAGTGCTTTGTCTCCATCGAACCCGATGAGCCTTATATTCCTGAGATTATCAACTACATTGGCTCGGATAACTTGATCTTGGGTTCTGACTATCCCCATATCGACCACGATGCTGAGATTATGGAGGAAGCTGTACAGCTTGAAGAGCGACTTGACCAGCAGACTGTACAAAAGCTCCTCTGGGATAACCCCAGTCGTTTTTACGGTCTGACGTGAAATAACGACGGTGTTTTCTCTTTTCCTGGCTGCATCTTATACCATTTTGATATGATAGACTTGACGGTAGCACGGATTCTCAGGAGGCGGGAGCATCAGAAGACCGTTCCCAGGTTCTACCTGGGAACGAGAGGGCGGTGTGTCCTATGCATGTGCTTTTAGCGATCCCAGGACGATAGGTTTTTTCTCTATCACAACAATAAAATGGGATTAGTTAGTAGCAGAAACTGTGGCCAGGCAATCAAGAATAATTATCGGAAATAATTAATAGTATAAATGCTGTTTGGGGGGAAGGCGATCTCCTCTAGGAGAATTGATAATTATCCCATTTTCAATTGACATAGTTAGTGGTTAGTGGTAAACTGATAAGCAAAAAATTATAGGAGAATAAAAAAATGCCAGATTTGTTGCTGTCTTTCAAAAAGGATATCTCTGTGATAGAAGAAGGGGATGGCGTGGTGATGAGATCGCCCAACTCAAGCTTCAATTTGGGACAGCTATATCCGAGATTAGTAGCTGCTTTGAGACAGCTTGCGGATGGTGGTGCCACGGAGGAGCGGCTTGCTGACATAGTGCAAGAGACTGCCGATGCTGCTGCCCTGCCTATGTTTTACTATTACCTACAGCAATTTATCAATATGGGCATCATCTGCTATACCGTGCGGGCAGATGGGTTACCCCTGGCAACTCTAGTTCCCTTCTCTACTGCTGGGCAGTTGGAGTTCCCCCATGTGGCACTAGACCAAAAGTATACTCTATCCCGCTTTGCCTATTGCCGTCACGAAAAGGGACGGGCGATCGTGGAAACTCCTTTATTCCCGGCCAAAATTATCTTAGCTGATTGGCGCGGTGCGGCCCTGCTGGGGAAACTCGCCCAGCCTCAAGATTGTACTACTTTGACTAAAATACCGGGCATCTCAGCAGATACAGTCCGCAGCTTTTTCAGCCTGCTTGTGACTGCGAAAATGCTGGATGTTGCGGAAGCAACCGAAAATGATACCATGACCCAATGGGAATTTCACGATCTGCTATTTCATTCTCGCAGTCGCATGGGCAGACATGATTATCCCTTGGGCAAAACTCATCCTTTTTTGGACAAAATTCCGCCCCTTCCCGCTGTTAAACCGAAAATGTCAGAGCGGGCGATCGATCTCTATAAACCCGATATCCCCCTGCTGAAAGCAGGGGATGTTCCCTTTACCTGGGTATTAGAAGAGAGAAAATCAATCAGGAATTATGGGGTAAATCCCATAACTGATAAACAGTTGGGAGAATTTCTTTATCGCTCAGCGAGAATGATAGCACTTCGCCCCAGTATGACGATCTTGGAATGTAGTAATCGTCCTTATCCCGGTGGGGGAGCCTGTTATGAATTGGAACTATATTTGGCAGTCAATACCTGCGATAATATTGACTCTGGTCTTTACCATTATTGTCCCCAAGACCATCAACTTTGTCACATTGCCGACAGAAATCAACAGGTGGAGGCGCTCCTTAAAAATGCTCTGGGAGCCAGCGGCGAAGATGAAATGCCACAGGTGTTAATTATCCTTGCTGCTCGCTTTTAAAGAGTTGCTTGGGATTATCAATCGATGGCCTACAGCATAATTTTAAAGCATGTCGGGGTTTTATACCAAACGATGTATCTGGTGGCAACGGCTATAGATCTGGCCCCTTGCGGACTGGGAGTAGGCAATGCTGATTTATTCGCAACTGCGGCGGGTACAGATTACTATGCAGAATCATCTGTGGGAGAATTTATGCTGGGTAGCAAGGGCAAGTAGATGACTAAGTTCGTTTTCGTGACAGGCGGGGTAGTGTCCAGCATAGGTAAAGGCATAGTGGCAGCAAGTTTGGGAAGGCTGCTGAAGTCTCGGGACTACTCGGTATCGATCCTGAAGTTGGATCCGTATATTAACGTCGATCCAGGTACGATGAGTCCTTTCCAGCACGGAGAGGTATTCGTGACAGAGGATGGTGCGGAAACAGATTTGGATCTGGGGCATTACGAACGTTTCACGGATACCTCAATGTCGCGCCTGAATAGCGTCACCCAAGGATCGATATATCAGGCGGTGCTGAATAAGGAACGGCGGGGAGACTATCAGGGGGGGACGGTTCAGGTGATTCCCCATATCACAAATGAGATCGAGGAACGGATTCATCGAGTGGCAAAAAATGCCAATCCAGATGTGTTGATTACAGAAATAGGCGGCACGGTGGGAGATATGGAGGGAGAGCCATTTTTGGAAGCGATCCGCCGGTTCCGGAAGGAGGTGGGGCGTAAAAATGTGTTATATATGCACGTGACGCTGTTGCCGTGGCTGAAGGCGGCGGGAGAAATGAAAACGAAACCGACTCAGCATTCGGTCAAAGAATTGCGGTCGATCGGGATTCAACCGGATATATTGGTGTGCCGCAGCGAGCGGCCGTTGTCAGGGGCACTAAAAGATAAACTCTCAGAATTCTGCGACGTGTCAGTGGAATGCGTGATCGCGGCCTGCGATGCCAACAGTATCTATGAAGTGCCGCTGATGCTGGAGAAGGAAGGACTGGCGACGCAAACCCTGGAGTTGTTAAAATTAGAGCCCAGAAAACCGGATCTGACTCACTGGCAAACCCTGGTAGACCGGCTGTATCGTCCCACCCAAAGTATAGAGATTGCAATTGTGGGCAAATATGTCAGCTTGTCGGACGCCTATCTGTCGGTGACCGAGGCTTTGCGCCATGGGGTGATCGCCTCGGACAGCGACATCCACATCCGTTGGGTAAACTCAGAAGACATAGAATCCCATGGGGCCAGCAGCTATCTAGAGGATGTTTGTGGTTTGATAGTGCCCGGAGGTTTCGGCATTAGGGGCATTGATGGCAAAATTAGGGCGATCGAATACGCGAGAAATAACCAAATCCCATTTCTGGGGTTGTGCCTGGGGATGCAATGTGCTGTAATTGAGTGGGCGCGGCATCTAGCTGGTCTAGAAGATGCCCACAGTGTGGAATTTGCACCGAACACTGCAAATCCGGCGATCGATCTGCTACCGGAACAGCAGGATGTGGTGGATTTAGGCGGTACGATGCGACTGGGACTCTATCCCTGTCGGATTGCGCCAAATAGTCTGGCCTCTAGTCTCTATGGGAAGGAGGTGATTTACGAACGCCACCGGCATCGGTATGAATTTAATAATGCTTATCGCAATCTGTTTTTAGACACGGGTTATAGGATCAGTGGCACGTCCCTGGATGGACGTCTGGTGGAAATTATTGAACTTCCCGATCATCCCTTCTTTATTGGTACCCAGTTCCATCCGGAGTTCCAATCTCGACCGAGTACCCCTCACCCGCTGTTTCGAGGGTTTATCAGGGCGGCGATCGCCCATGGCACTCCGCAGGTGAGAGATATCACAACCTCAGTCTCCCCAGCGGCAGTATGATCTAAGCCAAAGTAATGAGCGGTGGGACTGTGGCATCTTGGGTTAAAATCATCGATAACAGAAATATTTACGCGATCGATCTCGATCGCATCGGTGCCTTTTCTAGTGCGCCGAACGGCAAGATCGCGTTTTGGTTGCCTGATAGCGGTGTTCCGATTATCATCAATCCCAAAGGCAACCCGGAAAGCTATTATAAAGTGCAGGAGTACCTCAGACAGATAGCTAGTTACTCCTTAGGAACTAATTGGATAAAATTCAGTTACGATCGAGAGGAATATGTGATAGATATTAACCCCATAAGTGCTTTTTACTGGGAATAGAATAGTAAAAAGCTGACCTTTTGGTTGCCTGATAGCAAAAGCCCGCTCGTCCTCCATCCCCGCAGCAACAAAGATGCTTATGAAAAGTGCTGGAATATATTGAAAAAACAACAGGTAATTCTCGGGATTAAAATTGAGAATGAAAATTAGCCGCAATCAAGGTAAGAATAATGGTACTAGCAAGCACTGAGTACAAACATATCCAATTAGACGATCGCCAGTGCCGTACATCGCTGGCACGACCATGAAAGTAGTAGAATTGGTGACATCAGTGAAAGCTTACGGTTGGAGTCCGGAAGAATTGCACGCCAACTATCCTCATGTTTCCGGGAGTAAAATCCATTCGGCATTGGCGTACTATTGGGATCATAAAGAAGAACTTGATGCAGATATGGAACGACGATTCCAGTATGTCGAAAAACTTCGCCGAAAAGCAGGAGAATCTCCTCTTACGAAAAAACTACGGGAAAAGGGGTATCTGAAGTGAGTATTGCCCTGTATATGGATGAGCAAGTACCCAAACCAATTACACAGGGATTGCGTCAGCGGGGTGTGGATGTTTTGACTGTTCAAGAAGATAGTCGCACTGGCACACCCGACTCCATTTTACTCGATCGTGCTACTGGACTTGGGCGAGTTATGTTTTCGCAAGATGATGATTTTCTTGTGGAAGCTAATCGGCGTCTTGCTGAGAAAATAAATTTTGCGGGTGTTATCTACATCAGCAGAATGTTTCCATTGGTGATTGTGTCCGCGACTTGGAGATAATTGCTAAAGTATCCGATCGGGAAGATTGTGCCAATCGCATCCAATATCTTCTCTTATAATATCTTAAAACTATTGAAAAGAGAGCCGCAACAGAAAGAGGCGATCGGGTGCATTGAGATGCATGACATTCGTAATTAATATTTTTGCAAATATGAGATGCACCAGAGGCGATCGCCCGTGAAAAAAAAGGAGCGATCGCTTATTTTCTCACCACTATTTACGATCTGGCTACACGCTATCGCTACGCTGCGCGTACGGGTACACCCTTAGGCAACAACCTTCACCACCATCAATAACCCTAATGTATCGACCAGAGTAAAGCCTTTGCGCCCAGTAGATCTTTTTGCCCCCGTCATAGCCAACATCTTTTCGATGTCTCTGCTCCTTGCTCTTGTCCCAGGGTACATACGGCACACAGGAGACATCAATGAACCATCACCGCCTTGGCAGCTGTTTGTGAATCGAGACTACTGGTAGAAGGTGTAGGCTGACGATCTTCAACTACAGGTACCCATTGCACATTCCGGAGCGTGGATACCTTTCCACGTTCCATCCGACCAGCGACCTTGCCGAAAGTAGTAGTAGACAGCTCGTAACAGCGGATAATTCTTGGGCAGCAACCGCCAAGGGCAGCCTGTCACTTCCATACCTCGCGATTTTATCAATCAACTCATTACAGTCATAACCTCTATCTCCAATTACTCTTTCTCCTTGTTGCTCCTGTAATAATGGCAAAATTAACATCGTGAATTTCTCCTGATGTCAGAGTAAAATCTCAAGGGTTCCCTAACCCATCGCTAACAGCATGAATTTTAGTAGTAAATCCTCCTACAGATCTTCCATTAGCTTGATTTGCTCCCCCTTTGCTGGCACAAGGATGACTTATAATTACAGTGCTATCTATTAATAGATTTTCTCAATCTGGATCCTCAATACAATTTTGATAGAGACTGTTCCAGATTCCTTTGGCACTACAACGGTTAAATATGCATAAAAACACTATTCACTTTGCTATATTGTTCGGGTAATTCTCTGTGCTTCTCATTATCCATAAGACTCTATTGATAAATTTTCTGCTCTTCTGTTCCCAGGTATATTGAACTCTGTCCTCTCAAAAATACTAGGGCGTGTCATCAGTTAAGCCAAACAACAGTAGCAGCCAGGTAGATAGCACCCAAGAAATTCTGAGCCCTCTTATCGTAACGGGTGGCAATGGCTCGATATTGCTTGAGTTTGGCAAAAAAATTCTCAATCAAATGACGTGCTTTGTATAGATATTTGTCATAACGGCGTTGTTCTTTTCGATTGGATTTAGGCGGAATCACAGGTTCGCATTGCTGGGCTTCAAGACGTTTCAAAACCCGTTCGTCAGCATCAGAAGCTTTGTCTGCGAGTAACGCATCAGCCTTAATATTATCAAGTAACACATCAGCCCCTTCCAAATCGTGAGCTTGACCGGCTGTTAAATGAAAACCCGTTGGGTTCCCCAATGCGTCACAGGTCGCGTGAATTTTGGTACTCAAACCCCCTTTACGGCGTCCGATGGCTTGGTCGCAATCTTTTTTTTGAGCACCTGCACTATGTTGATGAGCCCTTTATATCGTGGCATCAATCATCGCATATTCGTTATCGGCATCGGACGCAAGTACCTTGAATACTCTTTCCCATACCCCGGATTTTGACCACCTACTATGGCGCGTATGAATTACCCTCAAGTCCCCAAATCGCTCGGGTAAGTCCCGCCAAGGTATCCCAGCTCTATATCGATACAAGACAGCATAGACAAATAAGCGGTTATCCTTAGCTGTCCCCCCCACATAACCCTCCCGACCTGGCAATAGGTCCCTGATTCTCTCCCACTGGTCATCTCTTAAAGCATAGCGACGCATTTCTCAAATTCTCCTGCTCTAACCTTTACCCTCTTAGATCACACCAATATATCCTGGTTGTCAACTCAATCATCTTGTTATATATTTTTGGTGGGGACCCATATCGTTAATCTAACTGATGACACGCCCTAATATTTTTCCCAAGTTTTTCCTTGTATTTCTTGCATATTTAATTTGGCGATATTTTTTATCCATTAAACAGAATCAATTGTAATAGCAATCGCTCTTTTTGTCAAGCAAAATGTCAACAGAACCTACCAATTAACAGCAGGATCTAATTGTTCAGCTGCATCGGGATTGAGGATTTTTTGCCATTCTGCAATCTGGGATCTAGCCGCAGAGTAAAGATTGCTGGATGGAGAAATTTTTTGAGCGATCACGATCGCCCCTGGGAGGTCGTACCTAGACATATCCCGTGCGATCTGGAGGAGTTCTTGACTCCAGTTAGCGATATCGCGATCGGCTTCGCTGCGCAATAGGCTATTTTTAGGCACCCGATCGGCAATAGCAATTGCCCGTGCCAGAGCTTCAGGAGTAAAGGTGAGAGCAATCTGACGGGCGGACTGCAAAGAACTGGTAGCTAAAAGTTGATTCTGCCAGTTTTTAATTTCTCGGGAGGCCTGAGCGTAGAGGGCCCGACCGGGTCGAATCTGTTGGGCAGTAGTAATAGCCGCCTCCAGGTCGCCGAGTGCGGCCAAATTCTGGGCGCGGTCAAGATCTGGTCGATCCTCAAGGCGCTGTATCCTATCAGTCCAGGAGAAAATTTTTTCACTAGCTTCCTGATAGAGAGCGCGTCCGGGGGCGATCCGTCGCGCTCGGGCGATCGCCGCCTTGAGGGATCTGAGATCTCCAGCGAGAGCCAACAGTTCTGCCCGGTCTAAGTCAGGACGGTCTTCAATCACCTCCAGCTGATTTTGCCACTGGCTAATTTTGGACTTAGCTTCCCCATAAAGAGCGCGTCCGGGGGCTATGCGCCGCGCTTGGGCGAACGCTCTTTTCAGGGAGCGTTCTGTGCCAGCTATAGCCAACCCTTCCGCCTTTTCCAAATAGGGGAGGTCTTCTATCACCTCGATCTGATGCCGCCACTGGCTAATATTGGACTGAGCTTCCTGATAGAGGGCCCGTCCTGGATCTATCATTTCCGCCGAGGCGATCGCCCCTTGCAAAGAACCCACATTCCCCTTGCTAGCCAGGATTTGAGCCCTATTTAATAAAGGACTATCTTCAATTATTTCGATATCGCGCTTCCAAGTTTTAATCATGGCTTGCGCTTCTTTATAGCGGGGATTATTTACCGGAATCATCCCTACTTCTGCTACCGCCGCTGCCACGTCATTTACCCGACCGCTAGCAGCTAGTTGGCGAGCCTTTTCTAGGCGGGAAACATCTTCTATTTCTCGCTGCCAACGGCCAATCAATTGCTGAGCCCTGCCGTACATCGAACGAGATATATCTATTTTTTGAGCTTGCATAATCGCCGATTCCAGACTAGCAATATTTCCCTCCTCAGCAAGGGATTGGGCCGATGCTATGATTACAAAATCTTGAGTCTGGTCGTGCAACTTGGTCGCAGCGGGAATTTTGCGGGCGATCGCGATCGCCTCATAGCTATTGCCCTTTTCTAACTCCCTTTCTGCAAGCCGCATCATTTGACGACCATATTCCCAGACCGCTGTTTGGGCTTGAGCATATAGGTAACTATCTTGGCTTATATTTGCTGCTAAAGATATCGCTGCTAATAAATTCTCCGGGCCCCCTGTTTTTGATAACTCTCGGGCCCGAATCAACTTTTCGCTATCCGCCCGCCTCGTCTGAATTAGTTGATTTATTTCCGCGTACTTAGTCGTTCTCCAGTAGGTATTGTCCAGATCTTGTAGCTTTATAGCTACGCCTACAGCCTGCTGCCATTGGGAGGAACGCATCTTGTCTTCTGCTTCTCGATAAATCCCTTCTGCAGACGCCCAGGTAGTTTGCCACTCTCTAATCCTGTCTTTAACTAACTTGTAGGTACTGGTGTCCGTGGGAACTTGGCGGGCTGTGGCGATCGCCTCCGATAGTTGACCGGTATTAAACTGTCGATCGCTCAGTGCCAAGATTTCCGTTGCCCACTGGTCGATCGACTTATCGATCTGGGAGCGCAGGGGATGATCTAAAGGCAGAACCTTGACCAAGGCGATCGCCTCCAGCAACTCGGACAGAGTTTGGCCAGACGCCGCCAACTCACCGCAATAGAGACGCAAAGAGGCCGAAGCCATCGGCCAATAGATTGACTCACAGTGGGGCTGGGACGGCAGGCGCACTAGTATTTTCAGGGCCAAACCTGCCGCACCTACAGGCAGGAAAAAAACCACCACGAGCGCTAACTGCCAGAAAATCGAATAGCCCTTTTTCCGGAGATCTAGTCCATATGTGATGCTCTGGGTTGCTTGACTTAGCGACAAGGCCAAATCTCTTCGACCTAGGTCTTTAGGCTCTTTGTTCATATCTCCATCCACTGCCCCTAGGTAAACAAACAATGGCTTTGGCTTTCCACCACTCCCGTTGCAGTATGTGTTATCCTACCCCTCAACTGAGAAAAAAAACCACATCGTCCATTATTATTTACAATTAAAGTGCGTCCAAGCCGGATTCTATGCGTAAATCTCTAATCAACTGGGTGATTTGCTTGCCCGAAGCTTTGTATACTTCGGCGCAGAACTGGCAGGTCGCCTCTGCCCCATCATCTTTCTCGATCATATCTTGCAGTTCGGCTTCCCCCAACAACTTCAAGGCTCCCAACATCCGATTGAAAGAGCATTTGCAGTCAAACCGTAGCATCTGCACCTCTGGTAGGATGACCAGACCCAGATATCCTAGCAACTGAGAGAATATCTGTGGCAAACTCAGACCCTCCCGCAGCAGGGGTGTAAAACCTGAGAGTGCCGCTATTCGGGATTCCAGAGTTGCTACCAGTTCTTCATCCGTGGCAGCTTTGGGCAATACTTGCAACAGTAGCCCCCCGGCAGCTTGTACTCTCTGGTGGTCAACAAAAATGCCCAATACTAGAGCGGAAGGCGTTTGTTCTGAGGTTACCAGGTAATGGGTGAGGTCGTCGCCAATTTCCCCAGAAACCAATTCCACGGTGCTGGAGTAAGGGTAGCCGTATCCCACATCTCGGACGACGTAGAGGTAGCCATCCCGTCCGACGGCACCGCCGACATCCAGTTTGCCGTTCTCCTTGGGGGGCAATTCTACTGAGGGGTTGTGGACATAACCGCGCACCGTGCCATCTAACCCAGCATCTACAAGAATTCCGCCTAAAGGTCCATTGCCCTTGATGTTAATGTTGACTCTTGATTCTGGTCGCTTCATGCTGGAGGCTAGTAATAGTCCAGCGGTCATGGTCCGACCCAAGGCCGCAGTTGCTACGTAGGACAGCTTGTGCCGCTGTCTCGCTTCTTCCGTGAGGCGGGTGGCGATCGCGCCTACTGCTCTGATGCCACCGTCGGCGGCTATGGCGCGAATTAGCTGATCGGCCATAATTTCCTTACATTTCTTATACTTTCAAGCTTCTCTTTATTGTAGAACGTCTGGGGGGTGGCTGCGGAGAGCGTGAATTAAGAAACCCGGTAATTCCGGCAAAACCTGGTTTCTGGACGCTTGACTCTGCCATACTGAAATTGGATGTGATGAAGATGGGAATCTCTTCTATGTTAGGAAATTTTCAGTCTAGCAATCTGCGGATCGAGATGTCAGCGTCAGAAACGGCTATTCGGGACAGTTTGATGCGTCCGGAGAGCTTGCGTCAATGGCTTTGGCCCCAGCGGTTGTCGGACGGGTTGCCAGAGGCATTAGAGTCAGGGTTGAGCCTTACTACCTGGATCGGTCCAGTGGCGATCGGGCATCATGTGGAAATCGCTTCGGACAACTGTCTGCGGATGATACTATCTCAGGGAATAGACGGCTTTCACGAGTGGATGTGGGGGGAAGGCTGGGTGCAGTCGAGACTGGAGGGAATCACCCTGCTACCCTTAAATTTGGGTCAGACTCTGAGTTTACTGCGGTTGCGGGAGTTTTTGACCACGATGAAAACTGAGTTGTAGGTAAGCTATGCTGACAAATTACATCTATGCAGCGATGAGCTTGGCAACCTACGAGTTACTGGATGATGGAACTTTCTATGGCAAAATTCCTGACTGTCCGGGTGTATGGGGCAATGCCGAAACCCTGGAAGCTTGTCGAGAGGACTTGCAAGATGCTCTGGGAGGATGGATTATTTTAGGGCTACGCTTGGGTCATACTCTACCGATCGTCGATGGTATTGACCTGAACTTTAGCAAAGAGGTCGCCTGAGGCCCCAATTTGGACCAATTAAGTGGTGACCTTTGGATCGCTGAAAGCCTTAACAGACAATAGTTCTTCAAAGAACTTCGCACTGTCTAGTAACTTACACGTTATTCTTTTACATCTTTAATATTCTCTTAAATTCCTCCAGAGTAGGTATTGGTTTTCTCCGGTGAATCATACGATGACAGTTTGAGCAAAGAACCGTAAAGTCTTGCATTGGATCTAATTTAATCTTGTCCTTACTTAAACTTGATATCGGGACAGTGTGATGTGCTTCTATAAAATCCCTACCTATTTCTCCATATCGAACTTCAAAGTTGAAACCGCAAGCTTTGCATGTGTAACCCTGCAACTGCTTTACTCTCTTAGATAAACTCGGATTTCTTTCAATTACTTTGTGTATTCTATACTTTCCCAGATTTTCAAACCATTCTTTCTCCTCATAATTTTGAATATTGTTTTTCAAAGACATTTTTTCAAAAAGCATAAAGTAAATCTCAAGAATATTCTTGAGATCGTTAATTAGGATATTCTCATCATGTATAGCATCTATGGGATAGAACTTTGATGCTATGTTGCTTGCTTCATAAGCCAATCCTAATCTTCTGCTAGTTGTTTTTTTCGGGATAAAATCTAGCTTCAAATCTAGGGTGTGTCATCAATCAAATTGCTTGACAGAAGTAGATGGATACGGTATGGAGTCCTTATCCAGCAATAACAATCAAGAGGGCATGATATGAGACGCTATGGCTTGCGAGACGACCAGTGGGAACGGATCGAACACCTTTTACCTGGTAAAGAGGGTGACCCAGGCGCTACAGCCAAGAACAATAGATTATTCGTGTTCTGCCGTGTTATATCGATATCGTGCTGGCATTCCCTGGCGGGATTTACCGGAGTGTTTTGGGGATTTTCGGGTTGTTCATACCCGCCATACCCGTTGGTCTGAAAAGGGAGTTTGGAAGCAGGTATTCGATGTCTTGGCCTCAGACGCCGATAACGAATACGCCGCGATTGATGCCACCATCCTGCGTGCCCATCAACGAGCGTGCGGGTGCAAAAAAAAACACCCTCAGATACGTGCGAAACCCAAGCCATAGGCCGTAGTAAAGGGGGACTATCGACAAAGATTCATGCCACTTGCGATTGCCCAAGGCAATCCCACAGGATTTCATCTTACCCCTGGCCAAGCCCACGACGGGAAAGGCGCTGACGTGCTATTGGATAAAATCGGTGAGATTGGCGCGCTGCTTGCAGATAAAGCCTATGATGCGGAACAACGTGTGCTCGAGCGCCTGAAAGAGGCGGATTGGATGGCTGTCATTCCTCCAAAAAGTAACCGCACAGAACACAGAGAATACGATGAAGAAATGTACAAGTGGCGGCATCTAATTGAAAATCTATTCCAAAAACTCAAGCAATACAGGGCTCTGGCGACACGCTACGATAAAACGGCTCGCAATTTCTTGGGTGCCATCTACCTCGCGGCAGCTGTAATATGGCTTAATTGATGACACGCACTAGTGTAACTGAAAAATCTTTAATTACTTTTGGACCCAGAGTATCTCTTAAAAATATTGCTTGATTTCTTAACATATCTCTTGATTAAACTAAGCCAACGGGTCACCCCGCCGACTCGTCTTCAGAACCGGACGTGAGACTTTCACCTCATCCGGCTCCTCAGTTTCGCCATCCTTGTCATGGATACGGCCTTTGTCACCATCTCTGGCAGACTTTACATCATGGCAATAATCATGCAGCAACTGTAGGTTGGTATACCAGTCTTTACCTCCTTTAGAAACTGGTAGAATATGGTCAACCTCCCATTTGTCGCCATCTTTGAATTTCAGTCCGCAGTGCACACACTTACCATCCTGCTCTTTTAGCAGTCTGATAACTCTAGCGCTCACATCCGGGCTTTTTCTCAGTCTTTTGCTCCAATAAACCAGATTACCGTCAAACGGGCTAGCTGTCCCCTTAACCTTTACGTGTCTGTGCGATTCGTTCTAGCCTAACGTGGTCAAACACGGAACGCTAGCCCGGTTTCATTAGCCGGGAACTCTGACCGCATGGGGGTTAAATTCCCCTCCCCCCAGGTACGGGGGTGACACCGGTCCTCGGTGCTACGAAGCGACATCATCGTGGTGCTAAGCGAGGACTCAAATGTAGGATAACTGGCAGCCTAAGCCGGTGACGCCGCTAGGAAAGATATCCAAGGTTAGAGCAGGCAAACATGTGCAAGCCTCGTTATAAGGAACCAGCGAAATAAGGCTATATGCGCTGGCCTAAAAAGGAAATGGTAGCTAGTATTAGTTTTAGACTCTGGCTAATATAGTACTCAAATAGCTCCCGGGGTATAGTGTGGACCTAAAGGTATCGCGAAATGTTGTTAGGGAACGAAGTAACCTCTCGTGTGCTGTCCATCAGGACAAGTTAGATGTTAAGCGCAAGCCACGGGGGGAGGGATGGCCCAAGAAGCGAATGCCCGGGGTAATTCCTGGGATAACATCTACAGTAATGTAGATGATGCTGGGTAGCCAGCGCTGACGTGGGTCGGTGATACTAGGAAGCTGCTGGAATGAGTAATCCTAAAAAGCCACGGAACTAATCCGAAACGCAAGTGGAGGATAAGGTATGGATAACTGGTAAAACTGACTTGAAAATGGTGATACTAACGGTTATCAGAACAACCACTCGCTAAACCAGGAAAGGGAAGAAAAGACAGGCGGCAAGGGCTAACGGAAGTAATTCCTATTAAGTCTACCTATGAAAAGGGCCTAGTACCCAGTAGCCGGATGCGGTGAAAATCGCAAGTCCGGTTCCTCAAGGGAGGGTCGGGAAGCGATTCCCGGCTCGACCCCATCCGATTATTTCAGTTTCAGAGTATCGGTTTAGCTTCATTCCTCCATCTTCTTTAGACTTGCCAGCGAACCTCCACCGGTCTTTCCCGGTCATACCCCAGTACTTACTAGCAATCCATTTGCCCGTTTTGTTAGGATGTCTTCTCTTTGCCCATCGCCATAACAACTTCCATAAGTAGTTATCCATAGAGCTGTAAGTTTCTTTACTTACCACCGTCCTATAATAGTTGCTCCATCCCCTTATCATCGGGTTTAGTCTTGCTATTAAGGCCGTTTGCGGTGCCCCTTTATGGCGGCGAACTATCTCTGATAGCTGCTCTTTATGATTCCTTATGGATTTATCGCTAGGCTTGATTAGGGTCTTGAATCCTAGGGGGGTTCCGTTACAGAGTTTGCCGCTTCTGTGTTTCCCTACTTTATATTGTCGGATATTGAACCCTAAGAAGTCAAATCCAGGGCTCTCTCCTTCCAATGTGTGGGATATCTTCGTTTTCTCGGCTTTTTGCTCCAGCCCTATTCCCTTCAACCACTCCTCAATCACTCCTTGAGCTTCCTCAATCATCGACCGGTCATTATGTATTACCACAAAGTCATCCGCATATCTTACTACGGTTAACTTCTCCTTCTCTCTTTTTGTGTGAGCGAGACCCATTACTACCCCTTCCAGCCCATGTAAAGCTATATTGGCTAGTAATGGAGATATAACCCCACCTTGGGGAGTTCCGGCTTCTGTGGATTCCATCCTTCCCCGGTCCATCACCCCAGCTTTTAGCCATGCCCGTATTTGTTTACGGATTGGTGACGTAGTATTCAATTTCTTTAGGAGCGCGGAATGGTCAATTTCGTCGAAACACTTCGCAATATCCGCATCTAACACCCATTTCGATTTTTGACTGATGCTAGCGAATATCGCTGCAACTGCATCATGACATCCCCTACCTGGTCTAAACCCGTAGGAATTGGCTTCCATATACGCTTCCCATTCAGGCTCTAGCGCTTCTTTAACCAATCCCTGAAGTGCGCGGTCGTGCATCGTTGGTATTCCTAATGGCCGCTTCTCCTCCCTTCGTGGCTTCGGTATCCACACTCTTCGTGTGGCTTTTGCCTTCGCCTTTCGAGTAACTTTGATTTGACCTACCAGTTCGATACGTTCTTTTGGGGTCAGTGCTTTCACACCATCCACACCAGCCGTCTTCTTTCCCTGGTTTTGTTGTGTTACCTGCCGTACCGCTATCATCTTCGCGGACCATGACCTATTTAGTAATCCTTGGAGCTTACGAACCTTCTGCTTATTACCTTCCAGTGCCGCTCTGTAAATTCGCTTTTGCAGCTTAAAAACTATCCTTTCCAGCTTTCGCCAGGCGACAGTCTTCCATTCATACTCTTGTCTTTCGACTAAGTTCCGTGACATATTCACTACTACTTACAACTTCACAATTGACGAGACCGTGAGGGCGTCAGCTTATCCTATCCATTACAGACAGGCATTTGCTTCTCCACTCAATCTCCCCCAGTTGCGTCCTGCCTTCCGGAGAGCAGATGTTATGCCTGTGGTGGCTACTCCATCTATCGACCGGTGATGGAGAGTGCTACAACCGGGTTACTTCGTTCCTACAGATGATTGGTCGTAACCTTAGACGGGTTCTCTACGCCGGGTTTATTGTCAGTGCTTATTGGTCGGGTACATCCGCCAATGACCAGTATCCTTTCCCTTTTTGGGCCAGCGTATCAGCCTTATTACACTGGATAGGCTTTACGACGTTGCAAACCTTCGCTTAGTCGGGGTCGAGCTAGGGGTCACCCCCTAACTCTCCCATTCGGAACCGGACGTGCGACTTTCACCGCATCCGGCTACTGGCAAGTAGGGCATTGTCACTACTAGGATTACTACGGATTGCTCCACTTGTCCCTCATCTCATGCGATTTCACTCCTTTCCTGGTTGGTAAGCGGCGCTGCCAGATAACCTTTAGTATTACCATTTCCAAGTCTGTTTTACCAGTCATCCAACCTTCGAGAGGCCTCCGGCGTCTTAGAGATACTCTTACCCAAGATTTCCTACTTTAACCAACCCGCGTCAGCTGGATGAGGAACACCCCATCATATCCATAGGCGTTACCCTAGGCATTAGCTTCTCGGGCTATCTCTCCCCTCGCGGCTTGCGCTTTACATCTAACTTGTCCAATCTAGACAGCACACGAGAAGTTACTTCGTTCCCTAGTATCATTTCACGATGCTTTTAGGCCCCTGCTATACCCCGGGAGTTCTTAGAGTGCGATACTGGCCAAGTGCAAGAACCAGCACAAACTACCATTTCCCTTTTGGGCCAGCGCTTTAAGCCTTATTTCGCTGGTTCTAGATAACGAGGCGTACACAGGTTCGCTTGTTCTAGCCATTAGCATCTTTCCTAGCGGCGTCACTAGCTTAGGCTGCTAGCTATCCTACATTTAAGTCCTTGCTCCGCACCACCGTGATGTGACTCAGCAGCACTAAGGACCGGTGTTACTCCCACACTTGGAGAGAGGGAATCTAACCCCCATGAATACCAGAGTTACCAGTTTGGACCTGGCCTAGCGTTCCGTAGTTGCCCACGTTAGACTAGAACGAATCGCACTACGCTCATCATAGTTACTTGCTCGACGATGACCGGTCTAGGCTCCCAGCCATAGCGCCTTTCCTTCCCGCTTCACGGATTGATGCCATCGCTACCGTGGGGAGGGTGCTGTCACTCCTGCACCTGGAGGGGCGGGCTTTCACCACCATCACCTGTAAGTTCTCGGGACTTACGAAATCCCGGTAGCGGTCCCCCTCCTTGACTTGTGTCAAGTTAGTTTACGCTAAACGAATCGCACATACACCAAGCCCATACTCATCTCTTTTGTCTGCGATACCTTGAATTAAAGAAAGATATACACCAGAAAAATCCACACAAAATAAGTAAGCACAGTAAAATCCAGACTTTACACTTTCAGTTATCAGCCTATTGAATATAGCTATCCAAGGAACTTTAGCCCAAGCGCCATTACCTGCTGAAGCCTTAATACTGTATATATCTGGTAGCCCTAAATATGTCTCCATTGATTGAGGAATTGTGTTTTTAACTCAAGTTGCGACCTATAAAAATTGGATACAAAAAGCTATGATAAAGAGAATTATTTTCAACTCTAATCCCTTAGATGTAACAGCATGAATTGACTTGGAAAACAAATTGGTGATTCGACTAAAACAGGTTTCAACTTGTTTTCTTGTTACTTTTTGTATATATTCAAAACAAGAATATTCTTTTCTTTTTGAGTTCTTTTTTCGCAAAGGTTTTAACATTATACTTGACGACTCTTTTAGTAAATCCTTTAATTGATAATTATTATAAGCTTTATCTCCATAAACTATTGAATTTGATGGTAAGTCAAAGCCAAAAGATTGCAAAACTTTAACATCATTATAACTACCAGGATCTAGATAAAATTCTATTGGCTTTCCATTTTTGTTTACCAACATATGAACTCTTAATCCATAAAAATAACGTTTTTTACTGGCAATATACCCTCGATATTCTTCCTTGTTATAAATTTGGCATCTATCAATCCTAATATTATCACATACTGGCACCGGGAAACTATCAAGAATATATTCTTGACCCGGATTGAGCTCTTTAAATGTTTGAGCTATAACTTGGAAGAAAAACATCCAAATTGGTTCCTCAATATTGTGTAATCGACGATTGAACCTACTTTTACTTAACAGATTTTTTATATACTTGTGTTGGACCATAAATTGACAAGAGCGATCGTGGTGTCCTCCGAAAAAATATGCAGCAACTAATCCGACTGTCATCACTTCGGCATTGTTCATTTTTACTTGTGGATCTTCTTTTATATTTAACGCTTTTAGTAGCTCGTCACAAAGAACAAAAATTGTTGTAATCATATCTTCCATCATCTACATCCCCCAGCAATTAACTATTATTTTAGTACATTATAACCTATAAACAGCCAACCCGCCGTCTAGCACAAAAAAAATATAATTTTGTATCAAAAGCTACGAAATATCCCAAATATCTGTAAAGTCTAAGTGAGTAATTCATATTTTTTTTAATAGGTCGCAACTTAGGTTTTTTAATATAGCTAGCAAATGGATGCCATTTGAATTTATCTTTGCTAGCTATTGGATACTCACAAATTACTTTTTCAAGGATAGCTGGCAGCCTAAGCCAGTGACGCCACTAGGAAAGATGCTCATGGCTAGAACAAGCGAACCTGTGTAAGCCTCGTTAATAGGAACCAGCGGAATAAGGCTTATACGCTGGCCCAAAAGGGAAATGGTAGCTAGTGTTGGTCGTATTGTTTGGCCAACATCGCACTCGAATAGCTCCCGGGGTATAGCAGGGGCCTAAAAGCATCGAGAAATGATACCAGGGAACGAAGTAACCTCTTGTGTGCAGTTCGGCTCAACGGGGCCGAACCAGTTAGATGTACGTCCGCGTAGCGTGCGCGCAGCGCATAGCGCAAGCCACGAGGGGAGAGATAGCCCGAGAAGCTAATGCCTAGGGTAATTCCTATGGATAAGTTGAGGACTGCCTCAACATGCAGACGCGGGTTGGTGAAAGTAGGAAATCTTGGGAAAAAGTATCTCTAAGAAGCCCCGAAACCTCTAGAAGGTGGGATGACTGGTAAAACAGAGAAAAGAAAAATGGTAATACTTAAGGTTATCTGGCAGCGCCACTTACCAACCAGGAAAGGGGAGAAATCTCGTGAGATGAGGGACAATGGGAGTAATCCTTAGTAATCCTAGCAATGACAATGCCCTGCTTCCCAGTAGCCGGATGCGGTAAAGAGAGTCCGGTTCCGAATGGGAGGGTTGGGGGGTGACAATAGGCTCGACCCCGACTATAAGCCAAGCAATTGCCGTTTAACCCCAGTAATTATGGCATTATATTGCCAAGGTCGCCTCCTCGTACTATCAGACTGCTCGATCGCACCGCACCCCACGAGCACTATACCTTTTTGCTAGGGGCTACCCAGGCGATCGACCACTACCATTATGAATGGGTAAGTTCGGACTGTCAATAGGGCAAAATACTCATTTGCTGGACGAGATCATGTACGGTCAGATCGTTCTTCCTCATCATAGCCGATCATCTCCTCATCTGGCAACGCCATTTTTCCCGTTATGTTTTATGAGTTAACCCCCCCGGCCTTCGCAGCGGCCTGACGCAGGAGGGCTAGCAATTTCCAGCAGTGTCAGGTAGGAGATTGCTTCGAGGGGACTCGCCTCTGGCGTGTTCTGCTTTCTCCTTTTTAACTTCTTCCGCAGTTAATAAAGGAATGCCATAATAAATAATTTATTGACGAATTTGACTTCCAATTTTCACAAAAATAGAAGCAGATTTTGTTGGCAGTTTTTGGCGATAAATAGAATCGATAAACGCTAAAACTTGTTCGCCTTCGTCTGGGTCTAAAGCTTGCCATTTATCTAGTAACTGTTCTGTGGTCATCTTGGTTCCTCTTAACTCTATACTAAAATCATAAGCCTCTGCTTCAACCAGTACCTCAAAGACAGCATTTTGCCAAGAACTGAGGCGTCCTTACTTATTAGGAGTCGAGCTGGGAATCGCTTCGGAACCCTCCCGTTCGGAACCGGACTTGCGACTTTCACCACATCCGGCTACTGGGTAGTAGGCCCTTTGTCAATGGTAGGATTACTAGGGATTACCCGCGCTCCTTCGGACTCAATAGCTGCCCGCACTGCCGTTCAATCTCGGCACTCATCACCATCGCCGCCCTGTCTACAATCGAAATGGCAGTCACCACAAGCATCCATGAAAATTAGCAGACTAGGCGAACAAGGACTATTAGAGAGATTACAACGCTTCTGTCCGCAAGAAATCATCTCCGATGACGCAGCAGTGCTAGAGACAGAACCGGGACAACAGCTAGTAGTCACCACAGATATGTTAGTAGATGGAGTCCATTTTAGCGATCGCACCACGCCTCCGGAAGCAGCCGGATGGCGAGCCGCTGCGGCCAACCTATCCGACCTAGCGGCAATGGGAGCGGCACCTCTAGGCATCACCGTCGGACTGGGGATCGCTGGCGACACGCCAGTCGATTGGGTAGAGCGACTCTATCAAGGCATGACCGACTGCCTGCAACAATACAATACATATATAATCGGCGGAGACATAGTGCGATCGCCCGTCATCACCCTCGCCATCACAGCCTGCGGTCAAGTCTCCAGCAAAGCTACCATCCGTCGAGATGCAGCCCAACCAGGAGACGCCATAGTTGTCACAGGGGTTCACGGAGCCTCACGGGCCGGTCTAGAACTACTGCTGCATCCAGAACTTGGGCACCAGCTGACTTCAGCAGAACGAGATTTCTTCATCAATGCGCACCAGCGCCCCAAACCCCGACTGGACATTTTACCGACCTTGCGGGAAATTTTAGATACCCAATCTCAGATCCGCGTAGCTGGCATGGACAGCAGCGATGGTTTGGCAGACGCGATCGTCCAAATTTGTCGCGCCAGTCATGTCAGTGCCAGAATAACGCGCGAAAACATCCCCCTACCAGCAGCCATCACCCAGCTAGTTTCACCCCAGCAAGCACTCAAATGGGCTTTATATGGCGGCGAAGACTTTGAACTTCTACTATGTCTGCCCGCGAAAACAGCCCAGCTGTTAGTCAAACAGCTGGGCCAAGGAGCCGCCACGATCGGCGAGATTCAATCCCCTTGCCAGGATAAAGGGGCTCCAAGTTTAGTATATACAGACAAAACAAGCCCCGACGAGGTTCTCAGCCTCAGTCGGGGCTTTCAGCACTTCCGAGATTAAACTATTGGCCCTTGAATCTCCAAATCCTTAAGCTGGCCACTTTTCAGCCACCAGTTCGGCCAAATCAACAACCCGCTGGGAGTACCCCCACTCATTATCATACCAGGCGATGAAAATTAGCAGACTAGGCGAACAAGGACTATTAGAGAGATTACAACGCTTCTGTCCGCAAGAAATCATCTCCGATGACGCAGCAGTGCTAGAGACAGAACCGGGACAACAGCTAGTAGTCACCACAGATATGTTAGTAGATGGAGTCCATTTTAGCGATCGCACCACGCCTCCGGAAGCAGCCGGATGGCGAGCCGCTGCGGCCAACCTATCCGACCTAGCGGCAATGGGAGCGGCACCTCTAGGCATCACCGTCGGACTGGGGGGGATCGCTGGCGACACGCCAGTCGATTGGGTAGAGCGACTCTATCAAGGCATGACCGACTGCCTGCAACAATACAATACATATATAATCGGCGGAGACATAGTGCGATCGCCCGTCATCACCCTCGCCATCACAGCCTGCGGTCAAGTCTCCAGCAAAGCTACCATCCGTCGAGATGCAGCCCAACCAGGAGACGCCATAGTTGTCACAGGGGTTCACGGAGCCTCACGGGCCGGTCTAGTATATACAGACAAAACAAGCCCCGACGAGGTTCTCAGCCTCAGTCGGGGCTTTCAGCACTTCCGAGATTAAACTATTGGCCCTTGAATCTCCAAATCCTTAAGCTGGCCACTTTTCAGCCACCAGTTCGGCCAAATCAACAACCCGCTGGGAGTACCCCCACTCATTATCATACCAGGCGATCACCTTGACCATATCCCCATCCATAACCATCGTCAGACTAGCATCCACGATAGAAGAAGCATCATGTCCGCGATAATCGCAGGAAACCAAAGGCAGGTCAGAGTATTCCAGAATACCTTTAAGCGGACCTTGAGCTGCTTCTTGCAGGACTTCATTGACCTCTTCAGCAAAGGTCTTTTTCTCCACCTGCACCACCAAATCTACCACAGAAACATTAGGGGTAGGAACCCGCATAGCGATACCATTCAGTTTACCCTTCAGTTCTGGAATCACCAGCGCTACAGCTTTAGCAGCACCCGTAGAAGTCGGCACAATATTCAGGGCCGCCGCCCGCGCCCGTCGCACATCCCGGTGGGACGCATCCAGCAGGCGTTGGTCGCCAGTGTAGCTGTGGGTAGTGGTCATCGTCCCCTTGATAATATTAAATTTTTCGTGCAGGACCTTAGCAAAGGGAGCCAAGCAGTTGGTGGTACAGCTAGCATTACTGACGATCTTGTAATCGTCGTGATTGTATTGCTCGTGGTTAACGCCCATGACAAAGGTGCCCACATTGCCACCTTTACCGGGAGCCGTAATCAATACTTTCTTGGCCCCAGCTGTCAGGTGCTTAGAGGCACCTTCCTCGGTGACAAACACCCCAGTCGATTCAATAATCAAATCAACTTCCCACTCAGCCCAGGGCAAGTTCAAGGGGTTGCGATCGGATACGCACTTCACCGTCTTACCGTTGACAGTCAGGGAATTGGCATCGGCGCTGATGTCGGCATCGAACCTCCCCAGCATGGAGTCGTATTTCAGCAGGTGGGCGTTAGTCTTAGGGTCAGAAGTGTCGTTGATCCCCACAACCTCCTGTTTGCTATTCTCCCTGCCCATCCAGCATCGCATGAAGTTACGTCCGATGCGTCCAAAACCGTTAATCGCTACTCTAATCACTGTTGGCCCTCTGTATCCTCAATAAATGTCTAATGCGATCGGGTTGCCCGCAACCGCCAGCACTCTCGGTCCCACCTATCGACTCTAAACCCAAGGCAGATTGTGCTGGCGCTATTGCCATTGCCCTGCTCAAATCTGAAGATACCATAAAAAGCACAGACTTTGATTATTATTTCATGTAGCATTAAAAAACTTTTAGCGCTACTGGCCGTTCCCCTTGTTCTCGTCGTTTTTGCTACCCCAGTATGAGGCGCAAGCTACCGAGAGCCAGTATCATCCAGAGTATGTTTGTCTCTAGACCCATAATCGAGTATCAGTCGCGTCCGGATATAAACCGGTCCAGCAAGTCAAGGATCTGCTCATCACTGGCTTCGGGGTGAAAGCAGTTGCTGTTTGGCGGCCATTAAATTGCCGCCACCGCCTCGGGCGAGTCCGTGAAAATTGCTGCCCTATTTCTGAAGTTTCGCCCTCTGAGCGGTATAGATGAAACAACAATCTCTGTGGGAGCCAAAAATGACTCGAATAATTAAACCCAGAGGCCACATACCAATCCCTGAGCACAAAGCTAATGGTAATCCGGTCAAAGATCCCGCTAGCTATAGAAGATTCCAAGCAATTCTTGATATGATATCGCGTGTTGTTGGTGTGGTATGGTGTCTAAGGAGATATGATGCTCAATACAGTTTCTTTCAGCGGCAAGCCCTTTCATTTCATAGGCATTGGTGGAATTGGGATGTCAGCCCTCGCTTACGTTCTTGCCAAGCGTAAGCTGCCAGTATCTGGCTCGGATCTGAGGGAGTCAGACATAACTAAGCGTTTGCAAGATCTGGGGGCTCATATTTTTGGCAGTCAGGACGCCAGTAACCTGGATTTCTTTCAAACTAACCCCGTAGCCCCCTCCGACAGAGCAGTTGGCATGGAGGAGGGCACTAGCAGTTTCTTGGATATAGGAAGACTGGCGACAAAATGGCCACAAGTGGTCTGTTCAACGGCGATCGACTCTTCTAACTCAGAGTATCGAGCGGCAATGGATTTAGGTTGTTCGATTTTTCATCGCTCGGATTTACTAGCAGCCCTGATGCAAGATTACCAGAGCATCGCTGTGTCGGGAACCCACGGAAAAACCACAACTAGCAGTCTAATTGGTTACTTGCTGCTGTCAGCGGGTCTGGATCCAACAATTGTGATAGGAGGAGAAGTGGATGCCTGGTCGGGAAATGCTCGTTATGGGCAAGGGGCCTATCTAGTGGCAGAAGCGGATGAATCTGATGGCACCCTAGTTAAGCTTTCTCCCGTTGTTGGGGTGATTACCAATATTGAGTTAGATCATCCTGACCACTACTCGACGCTCAATCAGGTGGTGGAAACTTTTCAGGTATTCTCGCAGCGTTGTCAAACCTTAGTCGGTAGCATCGATTGTGCAATGGTACGGAAGCACATCCAACCGGAGATTAGCTATAGTGTGGAGGTGAGTGCGGATGCTGATTACAGAGTAGATGAAGTGGAATATGGGGCCTATGGCACGAAGGCGAGGGTTTGGGAGAGGGACAAAATTTTAGGGCCGTTGTCATTGCGACTGCTGGGTAAGCACAACCTGAGTAACGCCCTAGCTGCGGTAGCTGTGGGGCGGTTGTTGGGCTTAGATTTTTCTACTATTGCAGCAGCGCTATCGGGTTTTGTAGGTGCAAAACGCCGCTTCGAGGTGTACTCAGTTGGTTCAGACATTAGTATAGTTGATGACTATGCCCACCACCCCAGTGAAATCCGCGCTACCCTAGCAGCTGCCCGCTTGCAAGCCTCACGCAGACGAGTGGTTGCCATTTTCCAGCCCCACCGCTACAGCCGTACCCAGGCTTTTTTGTCAGAATTTGCCCAATCTTTTGAGCGGGCTGATCTGGTTGTTATCACTGACATATACAGCGCTGGCGAACCAAACCTGGGAAAAATCAGTGGTCAGAATCTGGCGTCAGAAATTGCCAAGTATC
Organism: uncultured Hormoscilla sp.; assembly: GCA_963921275.4. Classification (GTDB taxonomy): domain Bacteria; phylum Cyanobacteriota; class Cyanobacteriia; order Cyanobacteriales; family Desertifilaceae; genus Hormoscilla. The sequence continues at coordinate 3,662,815 of OZ001293.3, forward strand.
ACCAGCATGTCCACTACCAGCCAAGACTAACGGACTTGCCGGAGTTTCTGATCCAAATCCTGCGACCAGGGGACATGGCCTTATTTATGGGAGCCGGGAATGCGAATCAGGTAATTCCAGAGGTCTCCCGCATTCTATCGGCTAGCTAAGGGTGGCAAGCTGCGCTCAAAGGTGTCATATGGCATGATACTTGGCATCAATAGGAGTGCCTTGCTGTTTGCTGCTAGTGGTTATAAAAATAACCCTCACTAAGGCTATTGATCTCACTGATTCGAGCAGATGATTATGACTATCTCCTATGACCCCCCCGCCTTTGGACATTCCCAGACAAAATTAGCCCACTGTGCCCAGACTCTTGAGGTAATTGGGACCAGTGGCGGAGATCTAGCTAAAAGAAAAGCAGATTATGGTGTTGCTCACACAAATTGTATTGATGTTAAATTAGATGTAATAGGTGCTCCTGATTTGAAAGAGGAGACCCAATCTCAAAGCACTAGACGGGTGGATGTCTCTTCAAATTATCCTCTCGATCTGTCCGTGGCCCGAGAAGTTAAGGAAAGCGCTGGCTCAAAGGCCCCAGGCACCCTCGCCAAGAGTAAAAGCCTACCGTACATGGCTGACGCCACTCTGAAGCGATCGGAAATTAACATACCAAGAAGCAAATGTTCGATTAAATCCCAGGTATCTCTGGCTAATTTAACTTCTTATAGAGTGGGAGGCCCAGCTGAGTGGTACATAGATCCCCACAGCTTGTCAGACCTCCAGCAGGGTGTGGCCTGGGCGAGGTCAAAGGGATTGGCGATTACGGTGTTAGGCGCAGGCTCGAATTTGCTAGTGAGCGATCGGGGTCTGCCGGGTTTGGTGGTCTGTACCCGCAACCTCCGCTATACTAATTTCGACCAGGAGACTAGCCAGGTAATCTCAGGTGCAGGTGTGCCGATCGCTCGTCTAGCAAGGCAAGTGGCCCAGCAGGGTTGGCAAGGGTTAGAATGGGCGGTGGGAATTCCCGGCACAGTCGGCGGTGCGGTAGTGATGAATGCTGGAGCGCACAAAAGCTCTATTGCTGATATACTGGTAAGCACTCAGGTGCTATCACAGACAGGCACGACAGAAAAGCTGAGGCCCTCTGATTTGGGCTACCGATACCGCCGTTCGGTGCTACAAGGAGGCGATCGCCTAGTTACAGAGACAACATTCCAATTGCAACCAGTGGGGGATCCTGTCGGTGTGATGACAACGACTAATGCCCATCTCAAGCAGCGGCATGCAACCCAACCTTACCACTTGCCTAGCTGTGGTAGTGTATTTCGTAATCAGGAACCTTACAATGCAGGCTGGTTGATCGAGCAAACGGGCCTGAAAGGCTATAAAAGAGGAGGAGCTCAGGTATCCGAACTGCATGCTAACTTCATTCTTAACTGCGGCGGATCCACAGCTAGCGACATTTTTCAGCTGATCTGCTACGTTCAGGAGCAAGTAGAGCAACGCTGGTCTATCCGTTTAGAGCCAGAAGTGAAAATTATGGGAGAGTTTTAATTCTTTGTGAGGTATGATATCAGTAATTGCAGACGTAAAGGTTGACAAGATGACCCCAGGCTATATTCGTGGCAGACCCCGCCTCGGTGTCTCCCGACCCCTAGGAGCACTATCCAGGAGACACCGCAGAAACATCAAGCAGGAAAATTTTCTCGTTGTGATGGCAAGAGTGCTTTACGTGGGTAAAGTAAGCTAGAAATTAACAAAATTATACTCAATCAATAAGCAGTTATGTCAAAAGGACAGGGATTTGGCTTCGGTCTGGGCAAAATGAAAGAGTTGACCGAAGCTTTCAAAAAAGCTCAGCAGGTTCAAGAAGGTGCTCAGCAACTCCAAGCAGAATTGGAAGAACTGGAGGTAGAAGGCTCGGCTGGTGGTGGTCTGGTAAAGGCCGTTCTCAATGGTAATCAACGACCCCAGCGAGTCACAATAGCACCGGAGTTGATGTCAGAAGAGGCAGATGTAGTCTCTGACATGGTTATTGCTGCTATGGTTGATGCCTATAACAAGTCAACTGAAACAATGCGGGAACGTATGGAAAATCTCACAGAGGGGTTGAATATTCCAGGGCTCTGATTGTAGCGTAGGACAGGCGATACGCCTATCAGTCAGTTGCGTAGGACAGGCGTATCGCCTGTCAGTCAGTGGAAGAATGCTATAAATGACCGCAGAGAAAGGGTTAAAACTAGTTGAACAAAAATTGACACAGTGACAAGACAAAAACTTAGGTCTGACTACTTATCTCGTGCGGTCAAAAAGACGATCGCTGGCATGACGACGAGGTGTAGGGGGAACTCAGTTTCTTTCAATCGGGTTAATCCCTCATGGTAGAAGTTGGGTGCCCCAAATTGTGGAATTTAATTTAACTATGATTGATCGACTATTTGTCTGCCTAGGCAATATATTGCTAGGTCTGGGCACAATGAAAGTGTTGACCGAAGCTTTCAAAAAAGCTCAGCAGGTTCAAGAAGATGCTCAGCAACTCCAAGCAGAATTGGAAGAACTGGAGGTAGAAGGCTCGGCTGGTGGCGGTCTGGTGAAGGTGGTTTTCAATGGTAATCAACGACCCCAGCGAGTCACAATAGCACCGGAGTTGATGTCGGAAGAGGCAGATGTAGTCTCCGATATGGTTACTGCGGCTATGGTTGATGCTTATAACAAGTTAACTGAAACAAGGCGGGAACGCATGCAAAATATCACGGAAGGGTGGAATTTATAGGGCTATGATTGTAAGTGGTCAGTTGTAAGTGGTCAGTTGTGAGAAGTTGGGTGCCCAAAATTGTTGGTTTTTAATTTAACTATGCCTGATAAACTACTATTTGTCTGCCTGGGCAATATCTCCCGATCGCCCTCAGCAGAAAACATCATGAATCACCTGATAGATAAAGCTAATCTGTCCGAGGCAATTGTCTGCGACTCGGCAGGCACTAGCAGCTATCATATCGGGAGTCCCCCAGACCGGCGGATGGCGGCGGCGGCGGCCCAGCAAGGAATTACACTTAAGGGTAGGGCCCGCCAGTTTAAGCAGTCAGATTTTCAGGAGTTCGATCTGATTCTGGCGATGGACAGGGAAAACTACCGGAACATTCTCTCTCTGGACCGGGCCGGAAAGTACGCTGACAAGGTGCGATTGATGTGTGATTTCTGCACCCGCCACACAGAAACAGAAGTCTCAGACCCCTATTACGGGAGACCCGAGGGATTTAATGATGCGATTGATTTACTGATGGATGCCTGTGAGGGTCTTCTACAGTATGTTTGCGATCGCGCCATATCTACTTGACGAGCTGATGCTGCATGGCAAAATGTACCAGTTCGGCGCGATTGCTGGTGTCGGTTTTCCGCAGCAGGCTGCTGACGTACTTTTCTATTGTTCGGGGACTTAGGTGCAGGGTGGTGCCAATTTGAGCATTGGAAATACCTGTGGTAATCAGGATCAAAACTTCCTGTTCTCGTGAGGTAAGACTGATCTCCAAGCTGGTTTCCGATCTCTTCGGTGTCTGGGGTGGTGGGGTGGGTTTGTCTGTGGCTTGCAGACGTGATCGCCATTCTGATTCGATCAGCTGCGATCGGTCTAGCAGGTTGCGCACTACTACTGCGAGTTCTTCCAACTCAAATGGCTTAGGTAAATAGAGGTCGCACCCCAACTGATACCCCCGAATGCGTTCGGTGGTAGAATTCCGCGCGGTCAAGAAGATGACTGGTAATAAGCGCAGGGCCGGTTGTTGGCGGACTTGTCGGACGAACTCGTAGCCATCCATGAGGGGCATGGCAATATCTGTAATAATTAGGTGAGGTTGGTATTTGGCTACCATCTCTAGGGCTTGTTTCCCATTCTCGGCGGCGATCGCATCGTAGCCAGACTGTTCCAGGTGGTCGTGGATAGCTATACGAGTCCCTAAGTCATCTTCAGCAATCAAAATTAGCAAAGGCATGGTACAAAAAGACGATCAATCAGATGTATCGCGGTCATTCTGGCGAGACCTCATCTGGTCAATTTCCTGCTGCAATTCCTGGATTTGACGGCGCAAGTTGTCTGCTTGATTGCCGGGGGTTTCTGCTTCCACGTTAACTGCTCCTTGGGCTGGATCTCGCTGATAATTTCCCTGACGAATTTGGCGATATTCTTCAGACTGCGACCACGCCTGTAAATGGTGTAAGCGGTGAACTGGGAAGGGATGACTTAGCATGGTCCCTTGCATACCGTTGTAGAGGAGAAACTTATATACCTGATTGAGATTATCCCGATCTAACTCTTGATAATTTTTAGATTGGCGGATAAATTCATTCAAGCTCACTTCGCGAGCGTACTTAGCACTGCCACCAGCAAGCTGCATCATCGTTTGCATTACTAAGTCTAGGTCATCGGTCACCAATAGGGCCGCCCGATCGGATGATAACTCAGCTTTACGTTGCCATTCATAAAAGGCATATATTAAGCCTGTGCTGACGAGGGTTCCAATGCCCAATGTCATTTCTCCCAGTATAGAGGCGGCACCCCTTGCCCAGATCCCCATTTGAATCAGGATGGTATGACCGCACTTAACATGTCCTAACTCGTGGGCCAGCACTGCGCGAATTTCCGCTTCACTGAGTAAGTCTATTAAACCGGTATTCACAATTACAGATGGCTGCTTTTGTCCGAGTGCATAGGCATTGACCTGGGTATTTTGAGAGACAAACAACCCTGGTTCGGGATATATGTCTAAATCCCGGAGGCATTCGCGATATATCTGGTAAAGACTAGCATACTGACACGGTCCCACTTGAATGCTATTGCCCATGAAAAAGACTAACTGGGGGCGTTCATAAATAAATTATACAAACTTGCGGGCAATTAGATCGAATCCTGGGACGCTGCGTAATGCTCGTTCTGCCTTCAGATCGAGGGGATGTCTTAATGCTTCACTGGAAATTCCGGGGTAACTAGGCATGGGTAATTGTACTTTGTCAGTTGTTAGTTGTTAGTTGTCAGTTGTTAGTTGTCAGTTGTTAGTTGTTAGTTGTCACTGGTCACTGGTCGCTGGTCACTGATAACTGGTCACTGATAACTAGTACGCGGTCACTGGTACGTCGGCCTGGTACATGGTCACAGTTCAATGATAGCACATGCGGTAGACGTGGTAAGCTAAAGTAGAAGGCGCGACCCACTACCTATTTTACAGATTTCGGTGCTACAACAGGAGGAGGTCTGATGACTGCAACAAAAAACTTAAGGGGCGATCGGGTTCTAGTGGTAGGTGCCACGGGGGGCGTCGGACAGCTAACAGTGGCAAAGCTACTAGAGAAAGACTATCAGGTTCGCGTTCTGGTAAGAAATGCGGAAAAAGCTCAGAAAATGTTCGATGACCAGGTAGAAATTGCCGTAGGAGACATCCGCGATCCCACTACTCTTCCTGCCGCCGTGGAGAATATCACTCACATCATTTGCTGTGCAGGAACCACGGCTTTTCCATCGAGCATGTGGGAATTAGATCAAATTGAGAAGGGGCAAGAAAATCCGATTGAATGGCTGAAAATTTATCTTAATCCTGAATCGACGCGCGCTCCGGCTTCTAATAGTCCTGATAAGGTGGATGCAGAGGGTGTTAGCAACCTGTTGGCGGCAGCACCAAAAGCATTAAAGCGGTTTATTTTTGTCTCCTCCATTGGCATAAGACGGAAAGATAAACCACCTTTTAATATTCTTAATGCTTTCGGGGTGCTGGATGCTAAGCAAAAAGGGGAAGAGGCGATCGCCCGTTCTGGGTTACCTTATACTATTATCCGCCCAGGACGGCTGATCGACGGCCCTTACACTTCCTACGACTTAAACAGGCTTCTGAAGGCGACCACAGGAGGGAAATTGGGTGTGGTGGTACTCACGGGGGATACTCTATTAGGTGAAGCTAGTCGCATTGATGTGGCCTCAGCTTGTGTAGAATCTATTGGCAACTCGGTAACCGAAGGGAAGGTTTTGAGATAATAAATAAAGGACCGAGACCAGAGGCGATCGACTGGACGGCACTCTTTTCTAACCTCTGATATAGCAGTTCTCTTGCTTAGTGTGATATGCTGTGGGAGATTGCTAGCGCTCCGGCGTCGCGCCGCTGCGCTTTTACGAAGTGCGCGCAGCGCTACGGGGGGGATAACTCATAAAGCCTAAGTTAGTCGCTACGTATCCCCCTCGCAATGACAAATAGCCGATTTGGCTGTACCACATCAATGCCGAGATTCGCTATAACCGCCGGTTCCTAACTATCCCCAACCCGCGTCCACAGTGCTAACCCGCCGCCTCGACCCCTGGCTGCAATGGCCCGATCATCCACCAGGAAATAGGTAAAAAATGCCTGATCTTTGACAGTTTTCTGGTAAAACTGAGCTTCCCGATCTTTACCGGAGCGAATATAGCTCTGATAAAGCTTCATTCCCAAGAAATACAGTTGCATGCGCGTAAAATCGAAGGCTAAGATATTTCGCTGGGGCCAAAACTGCGCTGGACCTGTGAGAACTATCTTAAATAGTCCTACTTCCACGGAGTTTTCTATCTTGCCCCGATCGCCTGATGGTTCGGGTTCTGATGAATAGGATAGAAGAATCTTAACCAACTTGGGCAGAAACCGTCCCGCCCCCAAGATTACTCCAGCCCGTTGGCGGGATTTTTTTGTGCCTGTGATAAACCCTAATCGCCAGGTGTCCAGCAATTGGGAATAGGTATAATGCGCTTTAGTTTGTTTAGCTGTTTTCTCTGCCTCCAGCAGTGCCTCAACCACATCTAAGGGTGCGGGCGCTGTTGTTGAGGCCGTGGTAAGAAACTGAACAGCTTGGTCTATAATTGAGTTCATTGATATCCTTGTGTATGTCACACATCCTCTTGATAATTATCTGATAGCAAGATATTCTGGCTCTCTATATTCAGATAATAACTGTGCGATTCGTTTAGGCGTAAACCGGTGACGGTGAAAGTCTGACTGGTTTCATTTGCCAGAAACTCTGGTTATCATGGGGGTTAATTTCCCCCTCCCCAGGTGTAGGGGGTCGAGGGTACTACCGGTCCTTAGTGCTACGAAGTAACATCATCGTGGTGCTCCGCTAGGACTTAAATGTAGGATAGCTGGCAGCCTAAGCCGGCGACACCGCGCTTGTTAGATGCTCATGGTTAGAACAAGCGAACCTGTGTAAACTTCGTAACTTGAAACCAGCGGAATAAGGCTTGTACGCTGGCCCAAAAAGGAAATGGTAGTTAGTGTTGGTAGTGGTTATTTACCAGCATCGCACCCGAAGAACTCCCGGGGTAGAGCAGGAACCTAAAAGCATCGTGAAATGATACCAGGGAACGAAGTAACCTCTTGTGAGCGGTTCGGCTCTACGGAGCCGAACCAGTTAGATGTAAAGCGCAAGCCACAAGGGGAGGGATGTCCTAAGAAGCAAAAGCCCAGGGTAATGCCTGTGGATAAGCAGACGTAGGACGGATATGGTAAGATGTTCTGGGAAAAAGTAGCTTTTGAATGTAATAAACCAGGAGAAATCCTAGGGATTAATGGTGGATTAAATCCTAACCGGGTAAAAATTCAGGGCCTCAAATATAGAGGAGATGTAAGTAAAGAGCGGATTTAGTGGTTTACTGGTTCACCCCCGCAAACCTTCCGGAGTTAGGTAGTTAACGGTTCATCGACTGACCATAAGGGGCAAAATTTCATGGGACAAGGGAGAAATAATCCTGCTGATGACAACAGCTTATCAACCAGTAGCCGTGTGCGGTGAAAGTCGCTCTTCAGGTTCCGAATGGGAGGGTTGGGAAGCGATTCCTGGCTCGACCCCGACCCACTCAGAGCTGACTCACCCCAAATTTCTCCATTGCTAATAAACTTCTCTACCTCTACAGTTCCATGGCTTAAGAATTCAATTTCCCAACGTTCCCCCGGTACGGCCACAGTCACCATAACCGCTTCATCGCGATGATGTGCTAAACTGTAACTAATCTTTTGTCTTTCCAGTTTTTGCAAGAATACAATCAATTGGTTAAATATATTTTTTTTTATTGATAATTTATGACCCGAGTACGATTTTTTTCCCGGACTCATCCGATTTACTGCGGTTCCCGGAGACGCTCGCTCTTTCACTACCTATTGAGTATACTACAGATCAGTTCCCCGGCACCATTGGACTCGAAGAAGACGACAGTTTTGTCTTTGCTCACCCGCACCAGATCGCCACTCCCCAGTTTCAAATTTTATTATAAATATACTGTTTCTTATCCAATGGGATTAACAACATCAAAATTTATTGAATTTTACTGAATTTCTTGCCATTCCCGGGCATATGCGAATTGGGAAAAATGCACTAAATTTGTTGTGGCAATTATCACCTCATTCCTGTTCTGCGCCGACAAGATTGCCTGCGCTGCCAGAATCACATCCCCATCCAGTGCCTTGGGATCTGCTGTTGGTCTTCCTCTCTGTCTTGCTTCCGCCCACAAATGTGCTGCTAAAAGCATCACTTCTGTCGTAATGGGAAGATAGGTAATTGCAGCTTTAAGCTGATCTAGGCGCTTAATACCTGCTACTTTATCTGCCCGCCGCAACTCACGTCGTACCTCATAATCTGCTATTTCAGGCAAAACTACTTGATAGCCTTTCTCGGGCAAAGAGTCCAGCCAAAGTTTGCACTCTTGACAGACAGCAGAAGTAGTTTTGGGATTTGTCACCATTCCCAAAGGTCCACTGTCTAACATAACTATTCTACTCATGGAAACACTATTCGATTATACTGTACATAACTATTATACTCATGGAAACGCTATTCGATTATCAAGACGGTCAACATCGAGTGCTTGACGCAGATATTCCCAGGTTTCTGTCTGTTCTTCTTCATCTCCCTCTTCTATCCATTGCCTAGTTAATTCTCTCAGTGCTTGGTGCTGCTTCGCTAGCAGTGCGGATGTTTCCCCGATCGCTCCTGCTTCTGGTTCGCCTGTTTCCCCGGATTTCATCGTTACGCTCTCGCGAAACAATCTCACCATCTGTAGTAAATTTGACCAGTGTTCTTTAGGTGTTGCTTGAATTTCTTGCAGTAATTCTGTAATCCCTATTTGAGTCGCATTACTTTCTACTTCACTGCTCAAATGCATTACACTTTGCTTAGACATAATCGCCTCTTCATTGTTGATCTCTAGTTTCCATTATAGCGTAGACTTTTTTTTGGGTCGAGCTCTCAGACTACCGGCGCACATCCTACCTATTGAGTATACTACAGATCAGTTCCCCGGCACCATTGGACTCGAAGGGGACGACGGTTTTGTCTGTGCGCACCCGCATCCGATCGCGACAATTATATACCTCCATCGGTCGGACTACACCGTTGACACTCACAGATGCCCTGTACTCCCAGTAATACTTAGCGCTCCGCTCGATCCTGATGATGCATATTCAGTTATCATGGTAGCTGCGGCAAGGGTCGGCTTCCGCAGGTAGTGCTACAGCTAACATCATTAACAGCACCGATGGCATTCTTTTTCGCACTAACTCCCAAGTTTTCACGACTTTAACCAGTTATCTGTTGACTATATAATCTTACTTTATCTGCAATATGGAACCAAGTCAACCCCCATCTCCAACTGACGGACTCCACCTGAAGCGCCCCTGCTTGATGGTTGCCGATCTGGAGCGATCGCTCTTAATTTACCGAGATATTTTAGGTTTTCGGCTTGATTATGTCGGCGATGCTTCCCCCAACTCTTACCTCTATAAAGCATTTCAATTTCCTCAAGAGGCGCAATTAAAATTTGCGGCCCTCAGTACCAAATACGAACCCCGAGCGCTGGCCTTAACGGAAGTCAAGGGCATCCAACTTCCCACTCCAACTCCTCCCTATCGCGCCGCTACTGTCATGCGAGTACCCAACATTGCTTCCACCATCCAAAAGATTCGCGATCTGGGACTAGAGGCGATCGAACCCAGTTTCTTCACCGCACCCCCTAACCTCAGCTTTACCGAACAAGCATTTTGCGATTACGACTGTCATCTGATTGTCCTTTACGAAGTTAAACAAAGCGATAATTTTACTCCCGAGGGAGATTGAGATCCCTGCTGCGAGGGTCTAGAAACCAAGTTCTTGGGAAAAACCTGATTTCTTAATTCTGGCGACGATCTGTTTAGAGGAACTGTGATGGTTTTTCTGGTTCAGTTACCTGGCGAACCTGGTCCAATTCTAATTTCAATAGCTCAGCCACTTCCTCGAAAGAAAAACCTCGCTCCAACATCAGTGGCACCACTTCTAATTTACCTTCTAAACGACCTTTTGCAAGACCAACTTCTTCGCCTTCTTGTCAATATACCCGTATCAGTTGATCGGAATTTACCAACAATCTATATGGTTTCGTTTTCTCCACCGTAGTTAGTGTTAGTCTTTGTTGTTGGCTAACATCGTACTCAAAGAACTACCGGGGTAGAGTAGGGACCTAAAGGCATCGCGCTCCGGATACCAGGGAACGAAGTAACCCCTCGTGAGCTGTCCAACTGGACCAGTCAGGTGTGAAGCGTAAGCCACGAGTGGGAGCCCAAGCCTGCCCCCAAGAAGCAAATGCCTGGGGTAATGCTTAGGATACGCAGACGTGCGGTGAGGGTGGGTGATAATAGGAAGTCTCAGGTGAAAGTAACTCTAGATATGTTATGAGCCCGTCACTTCGGTGATAGAGGAATAGATTACTGGTAAAACGGACAGGATAATGGGTGATACTAAAGGTTTTCCGGCAGCGCCACTCACCAACCAGGAAAGGAGCCAAATTGCATGAGATAAGGGACAACGGGAGTAATCCAAAAGTTACCTACCAATGACTTGGGCCTACTACCCAGTAGCCGGATGCGGTGAAAGTCGCTCTTTAGGTTTCGAACGGGAGGGTTCCGAAGCGATTCCCAGGGAGACCCTTAATTGAGCCCTCAAAAGCTTACTAGATAAGGCTTTGAGGCCAATAGGTTCGGACAAGATACAGTCGCATCAGTACCATCCTTTCATTTTCATGAAGCTCAAACCCTTATAACTACGTTGTCTGTCTGCCCAAAACAGCATGTATCTTGTTGAAGCTTAGGGGCTGAAATTCTTACGCTCGTATGGATTTCAGCAGGCATGTCGCCCCCCCAGCACCGGGACCTCAAACCTTCTAATTTAATGCGACGGGCTGAAGATGGTAAAATAGTCATCATCGACTTTGGTGCCGTCAAGGAAATCAGCAGCACCCAACTGCAAAATCATCAAAAGCGAACAGTGATGATTGGTAGTCCCGGATACATGCCCGCAGAGCAATTGAACGGAGATCCGAAATTATGTAGTGATGTTTATGCCGTGGGCATGCTGGGGATCCAAGCTTTAACAGGAATAGCACCAGATCGCCTGCCCAAAAATCCCCAAGGAGAAGTAGAATGGCTTGATAGCATCAAGGTAAGTCCTGGTTTCGCTCGAGTTTTGGCCTCTATGGTGCAGGAAAACTATCGGGTGCGCCTTTCCGACGCCTCCCAAGCATTATCAGCACTGCAGGCGCTCGCACCAGCATCGACAGTAATTTCGGGGAAGACCCGATCGCCAATAGCATATAAACTAATAATTTTGGTACTGGGATTAATAGGGGCGATCGGGCTAACAATTTACCTCTCATACAACCAACCCGAAGTAGCACCAACCCCCGAGGAACAAACCTGCAAAAATCCCCCAGTGGTAAAATGCTGGAAAATTGCGAAGGGAAAATGGAAAATTGCGAATGGAGATGAATAAGTAATCCTCCATTCACAATTAACAATTGACAATTGTCAATTAGGTTTATTTAGCCAAAGCCCGCTCGACCAAAGCAGACAAAGGAATAAACTGAGGAATGGTAGGTCATTCTGCGATCGGGGAGGGAGGGTTAGCAGGGTCAATCTTGGTGATTTTGCCCAGGACCGAACTAGGATTTTGAGCATTGCGCGAATTTAAGGTCACCAGCATATTATCTTCAGTACAGCCCCGTTGCCCCGACTTGAGCACGCAGACAACAGTATATTCCCTGACCTTTCCAGTAGTCAAATCCAAGTCACCCAAGTTACCCCCATTATCAGAGACAGCCTTACTTAACTTAGAAGAAACAGTTTGGCAGCGTTGGTTGGGGGTCCAGCTAGGACCAAACTCGGTCGTATACCAGTTAATCACCGGCGCTTGACCGGCACTAGCTTCGACAACGGTTGTCCAAGTACCCCCTTGCTGTACGCACTTGAAAGTAATGGTGCCTCCTGAGGTATCCGTGGGCACGCTAGTAGTTGGTGTCTCTCCTCCACCATCATTATTATTACAGGCGGCAATTCCAAACAGCATCAAGGTAGCGGCTAAACGTTGAGCAAATTTGCGTCCAGAAAAAGTAGTCATCGTTTCTCTCCCAAAATTTGACTAGAGTTTTATTCTATTATCATCCCCAGATCCCCGATCGCCAGCAAGCCTAGCTAAAAAATAATAGAGGAACTCCCCCTGGGACAGGGGGCAAAAAAGCTGAAAACGTTATCCTCTGGTACTTAGGCGTCGATCTGGCGGGCCAGATTCGTCAGCATCCACCTCAGGTACGCTACAATCGCTAAACAGCTAGCTAGCTTCGGGACTCCAGATCGAGTGCCTGGTTCCGTAAGTTGCTGACCCCGGCGTCGCCCTCAGAAATAGGTGATTTCTGGGAGGTTCCTGCTCAAAGAAAGCAATATCACCGAACCCTGGCTTAAAATTTTTAACCGATATTGCCTCACTGCTAACCAACCAGTCTACCCCTGGGCGGAAGGATCGGCTAGCATGACTGACGCTGCCCGAACTGTTAGACAGTACCGGTAGTTTCAGGCGGGCATTGCCCACCCTACAACCGGTAGCGTCAGGTAGCACGATCGCAGATGTAGATGCCTAGCCCACGACGGCCCCCAGTTGCGGATACCTTGAGAATGTATGTTTATCGCACCTCTAAATTTAATCAGAAGGCACAGCAGCATAAGATTCAGGCTCAATTAGATAAATTGCCAAACTGTCCCATCAAGACCTGGATCAAGTTCAGGCCCACTTTCAGCGGCTTTTTCCCTACCTGAAGCGGAAACTAAGGCGTGTCATCAGTTAAGCCAGATGACACAAGCCACCAGATAAATCGCCCCTAAAAAATTGCGAGCGGTTTGATCGTAACGGGTGGCAATAGCAAGATACAGCATAAGATTGGCAAAAAAGTTTTTGGCGCAGATGGCGAGCTTTGTAGAGATGCCGATCGTAGGAGTGAGGTTCTTTCCGGTTCCCCTGAGAGGGAATAACCGCTATGGAACAAAGAGGGTGAAGTTTCTGACGGACTCGTTCATCAGCATCATCAGCCTTAGAAGCCAACATGGCGGAAGCTTCAAGCTCGATGGCGCAGGACATCTGCGCTATCGAGCTCGTGGGCTTGTCGGACTGTCAAAAAGAAGCCCTCCGGATTAAAAAGAGCGTCATAAGTGGTATGAATCAAAGTACTTAATCGGAGGAGACTTCTACCAATGGCTTGGTCGTTATTGTGTTCAGACTCCTGGCGACAGAGGATTCTTTTTTTTGGCGCACCGGCACTGTGTTGATAGGCTCTGACTATTGTGGCATCAATCATTCCATACTCGTTATCTGCATCTTCCGCCAACACAAAGAAGATCTTTTCCCACACTCTGTTTTTGTTCCCTCGGCTAAACCTCGTATGTACATCTCGTTAGTCTCCAAATCTCTCGGGTAAGTCTGGACACGGGATTCTCGCTTTGTACCGATACAGCACTGCTTCCACAAATAGTCGATTATTTTTTGCTGTTCGGACTACATGGCCTTCTCTTCCCGGTAGGAAATCCTTGATTTTTTCCCACTGGTCATTCAAGGGTGCATATCTATTTTTCTGTCTCTTTCCTTTTCTTCAGTTCATCTATTCTATCCTCTCTTCTTCTAACTGATGACACGCCCTAGACAATAATTACCGAATATTGAGACGCATTCTCATAATCGATGGGGTTTTAGTGCTGTGCCTGCTAGATATCTTTAAGCGGGGAGGCAAAGAGTACCAACATTTCATCTCCGATCCGACGGGGTTCGGCCAACAGTATCTCGACCCTCAGTCTCTGAAGGCTTCACTGCGCAGTTGGCTGACCGAACGACTGGCGGCAGCAGGGCCACTTCTTGAAGTTCGCCCCCTACTGCAAGCACAAGCAGATTTACTGCCCTGGCTAGACCCCCCAGGCTGGGAAAATCATACCGATGGGGTGGTCATCTATGAAAGTCAAGAGTGGCAAATCCAGTTCTTGTCAAGAAATCCAACAGGAAGTCCAAATCTATACTCGCATCCTCGATCGCATTGCCCACGCCCCCAGCTCTGCCGAAGAAGCCACAGCCTGGTCAGGGGTGCAGCTGTACGGCGAAGATAACCGCTACGTCCTCTTTAGCCGCATGCAGGCTGCCGATCGCGATCGGCAAGTAATATTTTTACTGGCTCCCTTTACTGAGAAACCATCAGCATCCTCTGTCTCTCGGGTAGTGCGAGAAGCGCTTTCGGGAGACACAGCAGAAATCGCCCAAGTCGCGGAAACAACCAATTTGGGAGAGATAGACGACCTCACCTCCCTGGCCCAGGCAAAGCCGTGTGCCTATCCCAGCTACTTACTAGCCAAAGAAAATTGGCTATTGGCCGCCGGGTCAAAGCAGGTAAATCTGGCCCTCTCAGCCGAAGAAGAGGAAATTCTTTACCCAGAGACGACAGCAGTTGCTGGCAATGGGCATAAGTTACTACCCTTATTTCTGAACGGGCGGGCAGGTAGCGGCAAGTCTACCATGCTCTTCTATTTGTTTGCCGACTACTGCTACCGCAAAACAGAATCAGGTCAAAAGCTCCAGAGTAACCCTTTATTTTTAACCTACAATGATCGCCTGCTATAAGTAGCGAAAGATTGGGTGCAGCAACTGCTGGCCAAGCATCACCGGTTTGTCGCCGAGAGGCAAGAAGGGCAGAAAATTCCCGACATCAGTAGTTATTTCCAGCCCTTTCAGAAATTTCTCTTGCACCAACTGCCCAAAGAAGTGGGAGGGCAATACAATTTAGACAAATACATTTCATTTCATCGCTTCAAGCAACATTACCAGAGCTGTCGGCTGCGGCAAGCCCAGAAATATTCTCCCGAACATGCTTGGCACGCGATCAGAACCTTTATCAAAGGGTATGGGCGATCTCCGATGACCCCAGAAGAATAGCGAGAGGAGGTGCCGCGCAAGGAACAGACAGTGGGGTATGACCAATTTCAGGAAATCTACGAAATCTACAATCAATGGTATAAAATCCCGATCGCAAAGTCAGGTTATTGGGACGATCAAGACCTGATCTTTAAGGTGCTAGAGTTAGAATGCTATAGTCCGGAATACACGGCGATATTTTGCGACGAGGCGCAAGATTTCACCAGGCTAGAATTGCAACTGATCGTGCGGCTGTCGGTGTTCTCACAGTACAACCTCGGATACCAACCAATTCAGTGTTTACCCTTCGCCTTTGCTGGGGATCCGTTCCAGACATTGAACCCCACAGGCTTTAGTTGGGAAAGCTTTAAGGCGGCATTTCACAATGAAGTAATTACCGCCCTCGACCCGGCAGGAGAATGGCATCTGGAGATGAATTTTCAAGAGTTGAAGTCCAATTATCGCTCTTGCTCGCCAATCGTGCAATTCAACAATCCGATCCAGCTATGGCGGCATCTGCTGTTTAACCAGCGGGAACTGAAGCCGCAAACAGCATGGAAGCAGGGAGAATTAGCGCCGCAAAAGTTAATCGTGGGGGAGAATATCTCCCCAGAAGAACTGCTGGGCTATGTCCGAGATACGATCATAATTATCCCGTGCGAAGAAGGAGAGGAAATAGCTTATATCAAGCAAGATGAAGTGCTCGACAAAATAGTAGAATCTCAGTCACACCCTTCGATGTCTCTGGGTGAGGTGTCTCCTGGTCGCTTGATGTCCCCGGGGAGCGCTATTCGCACAAAAGCGGGGACATCGTAGTCGCACTACCCAGGAGACACCTCACAGCACGAGCACTACCCCAGAGACATCGCCGAAAAATGTGTTGAGCCCGATCGCGGCGAAGGGGTTAGAGTTCAAAAGGGTGATCCTGTATAAGTTTGGAGAAGCCTGCGATGGGGGAGTATGGAAATACCTGAACATGTCTCATCAGGAGAGGAACGGTTTGGGACCGACCCTGGAAGTAGAATATTTTTTCAACAAGCTGTATGTGGCGGCGTCGAGAGCAATAGAGCGTCTATTTGTGGTAGATTCGGCGACAGGAGACGCGCAGTTGTGGATATATGCGAGTAATACAAATGATTACGAGAAATTAATCGCCGACAGAAAGGAATGGAACTCACAGGTGCGTCCCCTGACGATCGGGACAGCGGAAAGCGCCCAGGAGTTACAGGAAGATGACCCAGAATCGATCGCCAAAGAGTTCGAAGAGGAAGGATTGAATTGCCGGGTCGGCCAACCCGATCAGACGTGCCAAAGGTTACTACAGGCGCCTTAACAATAGTAGAAAGGCAGAGATATGTGAAGCCTGGGCCCTGAAATTTGAAGAGGAGTGGCACGCCGCGGGCCATAGCTTCGGGAAACTGGGTGAGATAGATGAAGCGTTCGATTGCTTCTGGCAGGGGTTATGCTGGTCAGAGTTAGTAGCATGGTAAGTGGTTGTGCAAAATTATTTTTATATCGAATCCGCTCTTTACGCTTGCTCTGTGAGGATCTCATATAAAAATAATTTTGTCTATGTACTTACGAGCAACATGGCGATCGCAAGCAGGAGGTGCGTCCCCTAGTAGAGTTCATGGCAGGGGAGCAGAAGCAGTGGCAGCATATCGAGACTTTTACCCAATAGATCCTTGACAAAAAATTATATATCAGTTATACTATAGTTAGTCAATTTTACAGGGGATGAAGCCATGTTAACAGAAAAAGTGAAAGCCACAATAAAAGATGCAGCCAAAAAACTGACCGGAGTGAAAAAAAGGGCATTTATGGCGCAAGTGACTTGATATTATTTTGATGGGTCTGCCATAAGGCAGAAACCTATCTAGGATGGCAAAGATTAACGGTAAAAAAGGGACAAAAAGAACGAGAAACTGGAATAAATTATCTAGAAAATTATCAAGGTATAGGTCGGAATAAAACGGGATAAAAATTGCCTTCTATTGAAGTTGATATCAAAAGTATAGTAGAGTCTTAAAGTCAAGCCTAGCCGAAATTTAAAACAACATTTGCTTATGCTATAGTGAATGCAAGACAGGTAAGAGAAGCTCTGATAAATGAAAAAGGATATACTTCCGAAGAGTTTTACCTGGACAAGTCACAATTGGATTCATATTAAATAGAATAGGTTACAGTTTGAAAAAAACACAAAAAACGAAACCGCTAAAAAAAATCCCGGAAACTGATGAAATATTTGCAAATGTAGCAGCTGTGTCACTTGACAAGTATGAGATACTAGAGCGTCGGTCCAGTAGAGGGGGTGTAACTGCTCACCGCAATAGAGACAGCTTATTGAAAATGTCGAGCTGGCGATCGGCATTTCTGTTTGCTCGCGGGAGGTACATCCCGCTCAACTGTGCTCACCAGACCACGCGCAATTCTTACAGGATGTAGATTTGAACCTGGGGGGGCGACATGAAGGCTAGGATGCAGACCTGATAAGGCTTACAGCCTTCTTGTCTCGTGCATAATCAAGCTTCTTTTCTGGACTTAACTTCATTAATTCATCTACAATATCGGCATAAAAATCTACCGATTCAAGCCAATCATTGCCTCTGGAACCTATATAAAATGTGCTGTGTCGTCTTTCGTTTTGCTTCTTTTACGCGACCAACGTAACAAGCAACACCAGATGAATTAATTTTTTCTCCCATGATAATTGCGCTACTGTAAGCAAGAGTAATTAAGAGAATCAAAACCATTAAGCGCTCGCCTGTCACTCCTGTGCTTTCAATATTGTATCCACCACTCGTCTCTAAACATTTATTCGATTCCAAATCCTTTTTCATAGACAAGTAGATGCTAACTCTAAACTCCCCAAGTTACTGAGAATAAACCAGCCTTCTTCTGCCATCCTCGATATTTTCTTTTCCATTTGCTGTTAGCCCCTTGAAATCCTTTAGTTTTGGTAATTTTTACTCCCTTAAAATATAATGACATTCCCGGAGCTAATCCTAAATCTTGTAGCTTTTTCCACGGCTTCTATCGAGATATATTCGTTCTTGCGGAGTGCAAAGTACCCGACTGCCGCCAAGTCAACATTACAAAACTCCCGGTCTCACCACTACTTTATAGTTACTAAGTAAATCTAAAACTTTAGAGATTACTTGTTTTTGCTCTGATAAATTACTACTTCCTTTCTTGTTCAAGAGCTCAAAGTAAATTGGGATTGTTCGATTATTGAAAGCTCACCATTAATAAATTTATACAGCCCGCGTCCGAGATGACTTCAACAACATCTTTATTAACTAAAAATAACTGTAGCAATTTCATCAAAATTGGAAACCAGATAGTTTCTATCTTCAAAGAAGGCAATGAAATAAACCCTTGAAGCTTTTTACGGCGACTTTCAAATTTAATTGGCTGCGGAAATAAATTGGCAAGTTCTTCCAATCCTATCCAACGATGCTCGGCGAGCAGAGAAATTAAAATTATCATGCAGGTAATATTGAGAGCCTGTGAAGTGTTTTTTGAGGTGCTCTTGGTATAATTCAGGTAATAATTTCATAATTTTCATCTATGATGAACTTGACTATGATAGCAGGTCCATCTTTTGAGGTCAAGTTTGTCTCAATCCCTTATCCTGTAAGGCTTTCAGCAGGCATGTCGCTCCCCCAGGATTTGAGCTCAAAAGACTATTGCACAACTACCGCTCAAGCATAGGAAGTGATTTCAGCGGTCGCGCATCTCCACTGCCGATTGGCCTGATAGGCCAAATCGTGGGAACCATTTACTCATAAGCGTTGAGCGCCATAATGTCCATTTTGTCAAGATGTAATTGAAATCCTGAACAGCTTATTTTTGCTCCAGAGGATGTATACTAGAGCGTCGGTCCAGTAGAAGGGCTTGACAAATAAATCAAAATCTGGTACGAGTCAACCAAGTCTTAAAATTCATACAGTTTTCTCTTGAGTTGTTGCTGACATCCGTAGCCATTACATGAAGATTATGTACAACAGCCATCCGCCGTAAATCAAAAAGGTTCTTACGAATTCCCAGATAACGCGCGCGCTCACCCTGCCACTGACCGATGTGAGCTAGGCGATGTTCTACTGTTACTCCAAGAAAGTAGTTTTGAGCGACCTGATGGTGTTTTTTGACCTTCACGTAATTCTTCCAATAGAGACTCATCCGGATGAATAGAAACCGTGCGACCTTTGCGGTTAGTAGTGCATTGAGAACGTCAGGGACAAATCTCACACTTATCGCGAGGAAACTAAACCATTTTTCCTTCCTGAAAAGACACCGATACTCCATTAGGACAGCGAATTAATTGTTTTTTCCAGTCGAGAACAAAAGCTTTTTTCTCAAATTTTTCCCCGTACCCGCCAAGCCTTGCAAATTATTTTTAAATTATCGTCGCGTTCTTTAACAAAATTACTATTAAGATATCCTCGAGCTATATGTAATTCTTCTAATGTCACTTGTTGAGCTTCTAAATCTGAGGCTATAGCTTCTGTAACCTGAGATTCAAGTACATTTGCTGGTGTCACGCTCGCACTAAGAGTCTAAGTCCTTAAGAATATGACGTTTGTAACCATCAAACCGTTTACTACGACTTTTTCGTCCATGACGTTCGTCTTCAATTGCAATGCGCCGATCTTTAGCCACGCCCTTACGGAGCTTTGGGTCGCCGTTTTCTGTTACCTCCACCTCTTGCGCTTCAAGTTGTCTTGCTGCTTTCAGACTTTTGTTGACAGCATTCATAGTTGGGTCATCCAAGCGCTCTTGTTGTGCAACCCACAACTCAACTTCATTAAGGGTTTGAAGAATCGTCTTTAAAGCTTCTGTTCTCGCTTGTGGAGCATCCCAATCCTTATCTAATGCTGCTTTGAGACTATATTCAGCCATAAGAGCAGCTCCTGCTTGTGAGGCGAGCGCCTCATACTCTTGCTGCTGCTGATGGGCAATTAATTCTCATGCTTTTCGTAAGGCATGACCCAATAGATTGTAGGTATCTTCGACTCTTGCTGCTCCCCACAAAGGACTTGAATCTAATGCTGCTCTCAGGGTTCGCGAACTGAATCCCTCTTTTTGTTCGACCATTTCTATTGTGCGTTCTACTAAACGGAGATCGCCTTCGGATGCAATCAATGCAGCACGAAATCTGACAAGTGTTCCTTTGCCAAATGGTGCGCGCTCGCAGTCTAGGCAGTCCAACAGCAGTTGCCACCGCCTGTCCATAATCAGAGCTTCTATGACTTCATCATCTGAAACTCCCGTGTAAGCTTGTAAAATGATAGCTAAGGCTAGTTGAGCCGGTGGTACTGGACAAAAGCCAACTGTGCTATCCTTATAAATGGTCGCTAGTTCTTAAAGGAAGCTGTTCTGAAAATAATTCATGACGGTTCTATCTTAAAAGTAGGAAGAGTTTAGCTTTTCGGATCCGTTTGGCCACTTGTTGCTCGGCGCTTGAAAGTTCAATTGGGGGATTCCAGAGGACTGGACGCATATGTGGACTCCTGGAGACAGATTTACATGTTTTTTTATTATCAGCACATTTTCTTCTTTTTGTCAACCCCCTCTACTGGACCGACGCTCTAGCTTGTATGACATATACTGCTGCATCACAGACCAGGCCACTGATAGAAGCCGTCGAACCTGACCAGATGGCGAAATATGTGCTGCTGGTCTCCTGGATGATTAAGCAGCAGCAACTCCTCAAACAACAGCAGGACCGTCTAGAGAAGCAACAAAGGGAACTGGATGCTCTCAAGGAGGAAAACGCACAACTCTCCGATGAGCTGAACAAACTGAAAAAGCGCTCATCTCAAAACAGTTCTGTCCCCCCCTCACAAGACCTGATTAACTGAACAGTGCAAAGTTATAGCTGGGATTGCGCAGACTAAAGTTAACAGACAAGCCTCTCGGTCAAAGCACCCCGTTGTTGCCGCCGATAGCGCTGCCAGTGGCCGGTGCCCCCAAGAAAATCCAACAAGTCGTAGAGCTGATAGAGCAGCCGGTTGAAATCCGGGAATATCAACGAGGACTATGCCAATGCCAGTCATGTGGGTGGTCTGGATATGCTCCCTTGCCGTGGGGTATAAAGGAAGGTTTTATCTATGGAGGCCGGCTTAGTAGCGTTGTGGGCTGGCTGGGGTACGGTAGCAACCTGACATGGCGTAAACAAGAGTATTTTGTAGAACACGTCTTGGGTGTACCAATTTCCCAAGGTAGTTTGGCGAAGATGCACCAGTGGTTTACAGAAAGCTTGGAGCCTTGTTATCAACAGTGGTTAGCCTATGTGCAACACAAACCAGCGGTGCGGTGTGTGGATGAGACCACTTATTGCATTGATGGGATCAAGTATTGGCTATGGGTGGCTACCAGTGACAAAATATGCGTGTTGCTTTTGGCTCCAACACGTAGTAGCGCTGAACTGAAGCAGTTACTTGGAGAAAACTTTTCGGGAATTCTCACAAGTGATTGTTTTAGTGCCTATGGTCCACAGGTAGCAGCAGCGAAACAGAAATGCTTGGCCCATTTAGAACGGGACTTGGAAGCGCTATTAACCAGTCGCTTTGCTGCCAATGTTGATTTTGCACAGAAAGTCAAGGAAGTTTTAACGACAGCTAGAAAAGCGTATCAGGACTATCACACATGTGTATCTACTCTTGAACAACTCGGACGAACACGTCCAAGAGTAGAAGCTCAACTACAAGCAATTTTGGAAAACCCTCCAGTTTCCGGATGGCCTGCCGACGCCCAAAGACTTGTCAATAGACTCAAGCGTCATTGGAATGAATGGTTCACTTTTTTAACTTTACCAGACGTTAAACCTGATAATAATGATGCTGAACGAGCTTTGCGTTCGGTAGTAGTACATCGCCAAGTCAGCGGTGGCGCCAGAAGTGATTGGGGAGCCAAGTTAGTCGCTCAAATGTTTAGCTTTTTAGAGACTATGCGATTGCAAGGAGCATCACCGATAGCCGAGTGTAATGGTCAGTGACAGTTTGGCCTTATCAACCGGTGCCTGACAGAGTGAGGGAAATATCAGGGAGTCAAGTCAGTCTCGGACCAGCAGGACGCCACGGAAAGACCGGTGACAGATAAATTCATCCCGTGATGACCTCCTGGTGAATGGGACAAATCAAATGGATAATAAAAACTGGATTTTTTTTCCACAATAGTCCGGACAGTTTTCATGTCATTGGGTGAAACCGGAATTCAACCGTCTGTGATGGGGACCATCTGGTGAGGGAGAAATCCACATTCAAATGGGTGTCACTAAAAAAATGTCCTCTCGTTAGTTTACCATTATGTTATATAATTTTCCCTCGCAAGCCGGAGGGTACTTGTGCAACCCTTGATAAAACCCTGACTGGGTAAGGGTTTCATCTCTGGCCTATGTAACCACTTAGGATTTAGAGGTTGTTTGAAAAGTCAGAGTTGCTACTTTGACCAGACTTAGATTCAAGGCAAGAATCAGGCTTTCAGCAACTCAGTCTGTCGCGGTACCAAAAAGTACTTTTACTTAGACTAGCCTCATTGCACAGTTGTTGTTCCTTTAGCCCTTGAGCAGATAATGACGGAATTGATGAACCCTGAAGAAAAGAAAAACCCTTGCAATGCTTGAACAGCTCCCACAAGCTCATGCAATTAATTTTGTCCTATTACTTATTGAGGTGATCGTCCCTGGTGCCGAACTGGCTGCCTGCCCCTCCGAGGTACTATTAGGGATCTAACCCACTTTCCGCACGACAAGTTGTAAGATATTATGTAATACGTAATTTATCGGTCAGATTACTATTGCACGACTTTTTGTAATAGGTACTATATCTGAGAATTTAGCAAATGGGACGTATATGTATTTATACGGATATGAGTTGTTAACTTCGTAAAATCACAATGGGTTTGTCATCATTACGTAATAGGTTTTGTCCTGGGGAATGTAGGATCTAAAATTAATGCGAGAGCAACTTTCAAGTGGGAGCTCGATGGCAATATTGCACTTATGCAAGTCCATGTACTTACTGCGCAACAGTGAGTACATCAATTCTTCCGATGGCCATTGACTTGTTCCATTCACCACGCAGCTATCACTGGATGAAGAGATTTGTCACCGGTTATAAAGTGAAGTCTTGCCGGTTCGAGACTGACTTGACTCCCTAGATCTAAATTTCACTCGCTCTGTCAGGCACCGATTGATAAGACCCAAGTGTCACTGACCATTACACCCCCGATAGCCAGTCTCTGTGAACTTTTGTCGGCGTTGCACAATAACGGGATGATGAGTATAGTTGCAATAGTTTTAAACCTAGACTACAAGCGACTTTCAGTTATGTGCAAAAAGAGTATCATCCCCAAAATGTGCAACGCCCTTTTGTCTTTGGCTGGTCGCGGTCCACCACCGATTGCAATTGACTTAAAACTTCTCGGGCTTGAAATAATTTCGTTTTCTTCAAGCCCTACTTTTTGCGAGTCGCGGTCCGCGACCGATTGCAAAAACTTTCTCGGGCTTGGGATATCTTTCTGCCTTGTTCTATTCAAGCCCCAGTTTTTGCTGGTCGTGGATTGTCACCAATGGCAATCTATTTAATACCTTAGAGGACTTGTAATTTATCTCTTTTTTCCTTTCGCAACAAGCCCTAATTGTTGCTGTGAGTAGTTACCAATAATTGAACTATTTAAATAGCTGATAACTCAGATAATTTATTCTAATATATTGATAGTCAAAATGTTATATTGTCCTCTTAAAAAAAGCCGATTAAGAGAAGGTTTGAATATCGTGTCACTACATATTTATTACTACCCCTTGCTCTTTCTACTTTAACTCAATTTTCTTGTTTTGGGGCAGATTTTCTTGATTTTTTCTGATTATAAATACTCAAATTTTGCACCTGTACTACACTTGTGGCCAGTTTGTGTATTGCGGATATACTACAATCTGTCGTGCGGAATGTGGGTTTGAATATGAACGGCCGATGTCACGGCATACAAGCGTTGATAGCCAGTTTTGAGGTAGCGACGGGCAAGGTAATCTGTCCGTCAGTGGGACCTACCCGCACTGAAGAAGATTTTGCAGCGCAGATCCGCGCTACTGTAGAAACAGACCCCCAAGGTCAATGGGTATTCATTTGCGACCAATTGAATACCCGACGCCCACAAATCCGAAACCCTGGTTAAGATTGTTGCTCAGTTGTGCGGCATTGAAGATGAATTAGGTTTGAAGGGAAAATCCGGCATTCTTCAAAACATGGCGAACCGTGCGACTTTTTTGCAGAATCAAAGCCATCGTATCCGCTTTGTTTATACCCCCAAATATTGCTCATGGCTAAACCAGGTGGAAATGTGGTTTGGCATAAGAACTCGCCGGTTGCTCAAAAGCGGCAACTTCACGTCGATGTCTCCTGGGTAGTGCTTTTAGCGCTCGGCGTCTCTCGGGAGCGCTAAAAGCACTCCCGAGAGACGCCGAGCCCCAGGAGACATCGAAGCTTGAAGAACTCAAACGTCGTATTCTCGCATTCATTGAGTTCTTTAATCATACCTTGGCCAAACCGTTTCGTTAGACTTATATCCCACTTTCTGCACTACAATTTTAGTATATATACTACACAATTTATCAACTAGATTACTATTGTGCTACTTTTTGTAATCCGTACTAGCTCTGATAATTTAAGAAACAGGAAGTATATTTATTTATACGAATATGAACTTTTCGGTTCGTAAAATCACAAGCTATTTGTCATCATTACGTCAAACATTTGTCCGTGCGGAATGTAGGTTCTATCGGTAAGCCGTTGCTGATCTAAGTTAAGCTGTGATGCATTTATAGCATTTCTCAGAGTTATGAGGTAGAATATAGTAAGCCTTGCAGGAGTCTGGCAGCGATTTTTGCTCAAACCATTACCCTGCAAGGGTTTGAGCCGCAGGTGCTCGGGAGAGCGATATTTGCACAAATGATGCCCGGCTCGCTATAATAAAAGTAAGTTCAAAAAGAAGTGTTAGGAAAGCGATGAAACCATATTCAATAGACTTTAGACAAAAACTAATAGAAGTTTACGAACAGGAAAAGACATCTATTCGTAAATTAGCTCAAGGTTTTCGGCCAAGAGTTTTATTCAAAACTTTATTAAGCAATATAAAGAAACAGGCGATATTAGACCCAAACGTCGGTAGTCCACCGACTAAGTTGAATAGTGAGCAATTAGTTAGTTTAGTAGAAATTATGGAGACTAATAATAATGCAACGCTTGAAGAGTTATGTGAATTGCTTTATGAAAAAACGTGGGCGAAAATGGGAATAATTACTCAAAAATTAAACTCAAAAAAAAACTTTGCACAGAAAAAGAACGATATACTTGAAAAAAGAGTAAAATATGGGGAGACATTAACCCTAAAGACTTATTATTTGTGGATGAATGTAAATTTAGCACTGGATGTATGGTAGAAGTTTAAAAGGAGAAAGGGTCAGAGAGAGTAAACCTCAAAAAAGAGGAAAAAATGTTTCATTAATTGGTGCTTTGTCATTAGAAAAAGTAGTAGCTATAAGATAATTTTACGGCGATAACTTTTGAAGCTTTTATAGTAATAGATTTAGTACCGCAGGAAAAATGCTGTGTAGTCATGGATAATGCTAAAATTCATCAAGATAAAATGGTTCGAGAAGCTATTGAAAAAGTAGGCGCCAAATTAATTTATTTATCTCCTTATTCTCCTTTTCTCCAATTGAAAACTTTTGGTCTAAAGTTAAAGCTTTTTTAAGGAAAGTTAAAGCAAGAACCTATAAAGATTTAATCGAGGCAATTGCAGATGCTATTCTACAGGTAAGTCAGCCAGGTATTCACAATTGGTTTGCTCACTGCTGTTACTGTACCTCATGACTATGAGAAACGCTATAAATTGCATAGTCCAAAATGGGGCAGGCTGGGTGGCGAGCGCCGCTTATGGGTAGAGGGTTCCCAAGATTTTATCGGCAGCCCGAATATGCAGTTTAGAGGCGCGACAGCTTATCGGTGTTATTTGCGGTGTGGTGTACTAGTAGATGAAACTCGATACGAGTTAAGACGACGAGTGATGATAATGGTAAATCTTGAGAGAGCCTGATTCATTCTTGAGATGCTCCCATAAATTCCCCCATCTTGATGGTAGATTCTGTAATCTTATTAATTGCTGTCTCATCTGCTACCTACTTTCCCTCATCTAACAGATACTCCAGAAAAGTCTCAGCCACCACAGACAGCTGTTTGCCACTGGGATAAACCACATGCCAATAACGTTCGATCGGAAAACCTTCTACATCCAGGATAGTCAGCCTACCAGTACCACATTGCAAGGCTAGGGTATGCTTCGATAATACTGATATTCCCAAACCACCCACGATCGCCTGTTTGATCGCCTCATTACTCCCCAACTCCAGCCTCACCTTGACAGAAACATTATGCTCGCGGAATAATTTTTCCACTGCCCTGCGTGTACCCGATCCTGGTTCTCGCATGATAAACGGTGAGTCCCTCAGACGTTCTAGGGGAATATTTTTTTCCTCTGCTAGGGGATGATTTCCGTCTGCCAACACCACCAAAGGATTTTCCAAGAATTTGTGACTCACTAGGTCAGTATTTTCCGGGACTTGACTGAGAATATACAGATCGTCTAAATTATCATTCATTCGGGACCGCAGACCGTCATGGTTAGTTACCTGCAAGGACACGTCAATACCGGGGTAACGCTGACAAAACGGTCCTAACAAACGCGGCACAAAGTATTTCGCCGTGGTAATCACCGTTAGTCGCAATTGTCCCTGCTTTAGACCTTTGAGATCCGCCACCGCCATCTCCAACTGGGATAACCTGTCGAAAATATCCCGGCAGGCGGCAAACAGTTCTTCACCGGCGTTTGTCAGAAACAGGCGTTTACCGACTTGCTCGAACAGCGGCAAACCCACGGTTTTGGTCAACTGCTTCACCTGCATGGAGATGGTGGGTTGGGTTAAATACAGTTCCTCGGCAGCCCGGGTGAAACTGCCGTGGCGTGCTGCGGCCTCAAATACTTTTAACTGGTGGAGTGTTGCCTGCTTCAAGTTCCCTTCTCCTCAAAGGAGCCTTAACTATATATATTACTCTATCATATTTTCCCTCAATAAGCATTTTATTTATCGAAAATCCTTCCTGAATTCCGTTGGACTACAAATGTAGAGAGATGGCCCACCAGATACACGGCTACGCCTGCGCTACCGGTAGTGATAACGGCACAAGTTGTGTAAGTACTCAATAGTAAAATCTATGCATTTAATAATCTTTACTCTATGCTCTCCAGGATCTTTACTCAGTTGCTGTGGACATATTCACTCTTTTGCCCAGAAACCAGGTATATGAGAAAAACCTGGTTTCTTAATTCTTGCTATTAACTATGGACATATTCACTCTTTTGCCCAGAAACCAGGTATATGGGAAAAACCTGGTTTCTTAATTCTTGCTATTAACTATCAACTATTCGGATGTAGCTAGCTGTTGACTATCTGCAAGCGAGAGGTGATAAAGCGATCCATCCAATTTTCCAGGTAAACTCGGTTTGCTTGCTGTTGTTGGGGATCTTCTGTATCCAGGGGATAAGGTGCCAGTCCTTTGATCCCTGCTGTGGTTACGCAAAACATTGATTTCTGGAAACTCTGGCAAATCTTTACTCGCAAATCATTTTCTCCCCTACCCGATCGCCGATAAAACTCCTGTAGATATTCTGGCAGATAATGGCGCATATCCTGCATCAGCAATGTCGGAGGAATGCCTGCACCTCCGATCGGCAAGGGATCGGCATATAAAGCACCATAGCCAAATTCGGCTTGATTTTGAGGAATTTGTTGAGCTTGAGCGTTGTAAGAAACTGTACCCAAGAAAGGTGTTCCTCGGAAGAATATCGTATCCACATAGGGGACTGCTACATCTGGCAGAAATGTCATCCCTGCGGCTTTGGGAATGATATCATAATCGTCACCCTTAATCGTCACTGTGTAGGTAATTGGTTTTGCCGCATCTGCCACTAAACCTGCTAGGATATGCTGTACTACTTCCGGGATTGACTTTATTTCTCCTCGGTCATAGCGATCGGACAGTGATATAAATATATCGCTCATTACCCGCCAGAACTGACCCAAGGCACTATAATATACCATCTGCCGTACCTGTTCTAGCTGAAATTCGGGAAATAGCTTGTGCAGTCCCAGCATCAACCAATTTCCCTTAAATTTAGCCTCGATCGCTAATGCTGCTGCTCGGGTAAATTCCGGGCTATCTAGGTACTCATCCAGGGCCCCACCGCCGTGCCATAGCATTACTCGCATCACGTACTCGGCATACTCGTAGTTAATCCGATCGTGCCACCAATGGCGCAGCAACTTTTTGAATGATATGTCCCCGTCGCAGTATTTGAAGAAGGGAAACAAGGCTAAAAATTGATTTTGGGCAATGTATATCAGGTTATTGGAGTAGGCGTCCAGCACGACGCCGTAGCTATAAAGAATTCCCACTACTTCCAATACATTATCTGGCGAATCTGACAGTAAATTGCCACCCGCTTCCATAATGTTAATATAGGCTGCCAGGGGATGTTTTGATGGTTGAATGTTTTTTGTCATTTCCCTGATTTGACGATCGACGGGGTTAGAGATTGGCAAATGATGTGACTATAGAATTGGTTGTCACTTCACTCAAATGTACTACCCAGCTTGGCTGAATTCCTAATATGACGATCGCCGCTGCTAGGGCGATCGCCGGGAGATGGTCGGACCACTGCACTGGCGGCAAGTTTTCTACCATCTGGGACAAGCGTCCGAAGAAGGCCCGGTTCACCAACAGCAAAAAGTAGACAGCGGTTAACCCCGTACCCACCATGCACAGCAGGGTTTGAGTGGGGAATATGGGAAAACTGCCCCGAAACACTAAAAATTCTGAAATAAAGCCTACCATGCCGGGGATGCCTGAACTGGCCATGACGCTCAAAATCATTAAACTGCCAGTCACGGGCAAACCCCGTTCTGGGTTGAGGAGTCCTTTGAGGGCTGTGATATCCCGACTACCAGTTTTCTTATAGACTACGCCCACCAAGATAAACAGCAGCCCTGATATTAATCCGTGGCTGATCATTTGCAGGACTGTTGATAATAAGCTGAGGGGGGTGGCGGCGGCACCAGCTAACAGTATATAAGCCATGTGGGCAATGGAGCTAAAGGCGACCATTTTTTTCATGTCTGTTTGGGCGATCGCGCTCAAGGCCCCGTACAGGGCGCTGACCACGGCCCAAGTTGCCAACCAGGGAGCTAAATTAGCCCATGCATCTGGAAATAGTTCTAATCCAAATCTGAGCAGACCGTAAGTTCCCAGCTTCAACAATACTCCAGCGAGCAGTACCGAAATTGGTGTACTAGCTTCTACATGGGCATCTGGCAACCAGGTATGGAAGGGCACTAGGGGAATTTTAATCCCAAAGGCCACCAGTATCCCCCCTAGCAGCAGCAGTTGGGTTCCCAGGGGTAAAGCTGCCGCCATCTGCGGGTTGTAGGCAAAGCTGTTGGCACCAGAAAGCCAGACGAGGCCCAAAAATGACGCTAGCAGGAAAATTCCCGATACTGCGGTATAGATGAGAAACTTGGTTGCTGCATAGCCTCGGCGCTTGCCCCCCCAGATGGCGATCAAGAAATATAGGGGGATGATTTCTATCTCGTAGAACAGGAAAAACAGCAGGTAATCCTGGGCTAGGAATGCACCGGCTACGCTGGCATTCAACAGCAGGACGAGTACGTAATAGAACCGGGGACGACTGATTTCCGAGTCCGTACAGAATAGGGCGATCGCCGTCAGCAGACCGTTGAGCACCAATAAGGGGAGTGACAGACCATCTACTCCCAGACTGTAGCTCAGACCCAGGGCCTCTATCCAGGGTATGGACTCTGTAAATTGCAACTCCGGGATCGTCCGGTCAAACTGACTTAGCAGCACGATCGTCCAGATAAAGACGCTGATGGCAACGAACAGCGCTATGGAACGCGATCGCCCGGGACTGAGGGAACCGGGCCAGAACCCGAGCAAAACGGCACCTATTACCGGCACCCATATCAAACCACTACTGAGCATTTACTCTTGTAGCTCCTTTCTTGAAATTCATCTTTTGGTTAACCACCTATCCGACCATGACAGGCGGGGACGATCATCGGACGGTGACAAGCGTCTCGCCTGTCGGGCGGTGACAGGTTTCTCGCCCGTCCTACGGATTTTACGCGGTATAGGTTTAATTTTTCCAATCCTACCTCTAATCGATCGCCCGCTCTCAAAGATAAAAATTATCTCAAAATATTAATTATCTGCTTCTGGCAACCAATCTTCATCTAACACCAGAGCGAGGGCATAGGGACAGTCTTCTGGGAATACTTCTAGTGGCATTTCTGTCTGTTTGGCAGCTTGGCGACGCGCCCGTTGATAACTTTGTTTTAGCTGATCTGCTGGATAGCTTCTCAGACTGGGACTATCGGCGATCGCCAGATATATCTGAGTCCTAGCATCGGTAATGGAATCTAGCCAGCTATCCGATCGACGCTGAGGTTGATATTGCCACTTTAACAGATGTAGCAGCAGGCGAGTCAATTGGCTGGCCACTCCTCGCCGTTCGCTCTTCCCCAAGTCTTCAACCTCCTCTATCAGATGCTGTAGGTCAAGATCGTGCCAGCGACGCGATCGCAAGAGTTGGGCTGTCTGTTGTACCCACTCATTAAAGTCAGTTGTGTAGGTTGTCTCCACGATTTGACTGTTATGATTTACAATGAAGCTATGATATCATTTTGCCGACATGACTGTTACCCTGATTGACGAGTATTTAGCCTCCTAGTCCCCCGGTTTCAAAAAGATTGAGTTAATGGACGGAAAGCTGATTGTGGGCGATCGCCTGGCCCACAGTCGCCTGTTACTGAGTCATATTCTCCGGGGCTGGGGTACGGAAGCTGTGGTAGCATTAGCACTGGAATTGCTCTGGTGGCAGGCCCTAACCCATAGCTTTGATGCACCGATGATAACTGCCGAAGATGCAGCGATGGGCAGCAGAGGTTACTTTCGATCCCTCTATTCCTCAGCATGGCGAGACGTGGTGCTGGACTTATTCCCAACTGCGGCAAAGTCTGTACCTGTCTCTGTTTGGCTTGGGTATGCGATCGCATCAACTAGGGCGTACTCTCGGTGGCGGTTTTGTCAATAAGTTAGATCCAGATGCCGTGATGCCAGATGTTTTGTTTTGGCGAGGAGAACCGCGCAACCGCTTGTAGGAATATTATCTGGACGGACCCGCCGAACTGATTGTAGAATTTATCCAACCGGGCTGTGAGGAGTACGTGCGTCAGGTGAAGCGATCGCGCTACCGAGCAGCAGGAGTACCGGAATTTTGGATTATAGATCCCGAACATCAGCAGATGGAACTGCTGCGCTTGGTTGAGGGTAGCTACCAGCGACAAACTCTTGATGAGGATGAATAAGTCCGGAGTGCGGTTGCGCAGTTCCCCCCGGTGGCGAAACTCAGTCTCTAACCGCTGGTTGACTTGCTTGGTGCAATCGCCCCGCACCCCCAGATTATAAATAACGTGACCAGCACTATCTGCGGTGTCTCCTAGGTGGTGCGATGTCTTCTGGGAGCGCTAGTCGCACCACACTGCGGCGACATCCAGCGGCGCCGCAGTCGTTCCACCCAGCCTCCGCCTTCATGGTCCCCGAAGCCGTACACTAAGCTATCCCCCAATGCCACTATCTTCAGGGGATGATGAGCCGTTGGTGAATGCATCTGATTGCAAGAATGAGCCACTGACTTGTACATGTAAATAGATCGTGTAAACTATCTTTAGCTTCTTTACATTTGTACATCTTTAATGGTAGTCTGGCCATAGGCCAGGCCATGAGTGGCCCGATCGGTCACCAATCCCCAGTACCCAATACAGCCAAAGGGTGATAAACTAGATCCAGCAAGTCAATCAGAAAACCAGTTAATTCTATGCGCAAGCGTTCTGTCGTTGATAGCGCTGAACTGATCGGTCGGAGCTCCGAACTGATCGGTGCGGCCTCCAATCGCTACCGGATTACCGTACAAGTGGCTCGCCGCGCCCATCGTCGGCGCTATGAAGATTTTGATAGTCTGGAAGAACCCAAGACGAAGCCTGTTCTCCAGGCTATAATCGAGATGTCTGACGAGTTAAGCGAACCGGAAATAATTCGAGAGTGAATAGTGACCACCTACCATGCCGTGACTAGCATAATTTCAGGCGATCATCATATCTGGCTAGATAGATGATCTAGCGCTAAGGGCACTAGCTGCTGCGCAGCACTTCGTCTAGCCAGCAACGCCATGAAACGCAAGGTCGCAACCATCATCCCGAAAATATGCAACACCATACTCTCAAGAACAGTTTACTACCCGCAGCAGCCCTGGCATTCGGGTTAACCTTTGTCCGAACCAGTCCCTTTGATAGTTTCGGACAGGATCGGGCAGCAGCGCAAGTGCGGATCAGACCGAGTTAGGTTTGGCGCGTAGTCTATGAAAAATTGCCAGACTTACCTAAAGAAAATCACTATCTCAGCAGGGAAACGGGTGAGGTGGATGTAGATAATACCTTAATCAGACGCATGCTCCGGTATCACATATACGTCAAAAGTCGCCTCCCTAATTATCGCTTAGATTGGAAGCTGACTCTGGCTGATTATCTAGATGCCAATGAAGTTATCAGTGAATCGATCTATCTGGGTCATGACCTGTTGCGCGAAAATCCCAGGGATGGAGATAAAGCGGCGATATCTGGCTTAAATAGACAACAGCGAGATGCTTTGGTCGAAGTGTTGGTGAGCATCTATAATCCCAATTACTCAAGAGATCTGGCACCGAGGCAATCGCCAGCGCCTGATTGGGCACCTGTTCTGTCTCGACCGCCAGTTCAGCCTCAACCAGGAGACGCCCAACTATTAATACCTTAGTGGTCAGAGTTCGTTTGTAGCACTACTGATTCTAGCTCAATCGATAAGTCGATTAGCAATCTGACATGGTTGAGTGTGGCAGCAATATCCCCTTTCGCGAGAATACAACTATAGCGGAGAATAGAGTCTAGTGGATGTTGCCATTGCATCCACAGCTGTCCTTTGATGATCTTGGTAGTGATTAACCAGTCTCTATATCGACATCGTGGCAGCTGGATGTCAATGGGAGTAAATGCAGAAGATCGCATTGCTGATTGAGATGTATCAGATAGTAACATCATTACTGTCATAAAACTCGATATTCCGATCTTCCCGTGAAACTCTGTAGCCAGTGGTGATTGAACTGAGGGCATAAGGGTGATAATTCTCAGGGACAGAGGTGAGCTGAAAATGAATCCCTTGTGATCGACCGTAAGTAAGCTGGGTGAGTAGAGTCACGGACCGCTAAGCTCGATCGCAGTCCAACCGGTAGCGGTAAAGTAGCAGTCCCATCCGCCTAGAGCGTCGGTCCAGTAGAGGGGGTTGACAAAAAAACAAAATGTGTATATACTAAAAATATTTTTAAATATCTAGACAGGAGTACACATATGCCTCCAGTCCCCTGGAATCACCCAATTGAACTTTCATCTTCGGAGCAGCAAGTGGCCAAAGGAATACGAAAAGCTAAACTATTCCTACTTTTAAGGGAGATTCGTCATGAATTATTTGACGAGAAGTTTCAATTTGAACTAGGGCGTGTCATCAGTTAGAAGAAGAGAGGATAGAATAGATGAACTGAAGAAAAGGAAAGAGACAGAAAAATAGATATGCACCCTTGAATGACCAGTGGGAAAAAATCAAGGATTTCCTACCGGGAAGAGAAGGCCATGTAGTCCGAACAGCAAAAAATAATCGACTATTTGTGGAAGCAGTGCTGTATCGGTACAAAGCGGGAATCCCGTGTCCAGACTTACCCGAGAGATTTGGAGACTAACGAGATGTACATACGAGGTTTAGCCGAGGGAACAAAAACAGAGTGTGGGAAAAGATCTTCTTTGTGTTGGCGGAAGATGCAGATAACGAGTATGGAATGATTGATGCCACAATAGTCAGAGCCTATCAACACAGTGCCGGTGCGCCAAAAAAAAGAATCCTCTGTCGCCAGGAGTCTGAACACAATAACGACCAAGCCATTGGTAGAAGTCTCCTCCGATTAAGTACTTTGATTCATACCACTTATGACGCTCTTTTTAATCCGGAGGCTTCTTTTTGACAGTCCGACAAGCCCACGAGCTCGATAGCGCAGATGTCCTGCGCCATCGAGCTTGAAGCTTCCGCCATGTTGGCTTCTAAGGCTGATGATGCTGATGAACGAGTCCGTCAGAAACTTCACCCTCTTTGTTCCATAGCGGTTATTCCCTCTCAGGGGAACCGGAAAGAACCTCACTCCTACGATCGGCATCTCTACAAAGCTCGCCATCTGCGCCAAAAACTTTTTTGCCAATCTTATGCTGTATCTTGCTATTGCCACCCGTTACGATCAAACCGCTCGCAATTTTTTAGGGGCGATTTATCTGGTGGCTTGTGTCATCTGGCTTAACTGATGACACGCCCTAGCAAGCATATTTAAAGACAGCTCGGTGGGAAAATATCCAGTCCCACCAGCCCGACTAGCATTGGCTATAATTTTACAGGCTGAAACCGGTGTATCAGATGATGAACTCATAGAAGCCTTGATTATGGACAGACGGTG
Organism: uncultured Hormoscilla sp.; assembly: GCA_963921275.4. Classification (GTDB taxonomy): domain Bacteria; phylum Cyanobacteriota; class Cyanobacteriia; order Cyanobacteriales; family Desertifilaceae; genus Hormoscilla. The sequence continues at coordinate 3,697,759 of OZ001293.3, forward strand.
ACAATTGGCGCCCTTACTGCCTAGATTCTGAGCAAGCACCCTTTGGTAAAGGTACCCTTGTGAGGTTCCGTGCGGCCTTAATTGCCTCCGAAGGGGAATCTAATGTAACGCACGCGCTCGCCTCGGATTTAGAAGCGCCAAAAGTGACATTAACAGAATTACATATAGACCGAGGATATCTGAACAGTCATTTTGTTCAAGAAGGCGATAAAAATTTGACAATAATTTATAAGGCTTGGTCAGAGGGTAAATATTTTGAGAAAACAGCTTTTATTCTTAACTGGGAAGACAAATTAATTAGTTGTCCCAATGGAGTTAGCATTCCTTTTGATGAGGGAAAACGGGTTCAGTTCAAGAGCGATATGTGTAAAATTTGTCCTTGACGTTCTCAATGCACTACTAACGCAAAAGGTCGCACGGTTTCTATTCATCCGGATGAATCTCTTTTGCTTGAACGACGTGAAAGGCAAACCTCAACATATGGTCGAGCCAAACTGCTTTCTTCGAGTAACCGTAGAACATAGTCTTGCTCACATCGGCCAGTGGCAGGGTGTGAGCGCGCGAGAGGATGGGAGTCCGTAAGAACCTCTTCGATCTACGACGTCTGGCTGTTGTTCATAATCTTCATGTTTTGGCAAGGATACCTGCAACAACTCAAGAGACAACTGCATGTGCGATTCGTTTATTGTAAACTGACTTGAAACAGGTCAAGAAAGGGAATCACTAGCAGGGTTCCATTAGCCCTGACAACTTTTAGATGATGGTGGTGAAAGCCCACCCCTCCAGGTGCTCTCGTGACAGCACTTACCCCACGGTAGCGATGGCATCAATCCGTGAAGCGGGTATGAAAGGCGCACTGACTGGTAGTCCAAACTGGTTATCGTCAAGCAAGTAGCCATGATGAGCGTAAGTTAAGACTCATAAGTGTCGTTAGTGTCAACCACTGTAATAAGGCTGACACACTGGCCCAAAAAGGGAAAGGATAATGGTCATTGGCGTAAGTGCAGACGACCAATAAGCACTGACAATAAACCCGGCATATAGAGTCCATCTAAAGCTACGACCAATCATCTAGAGGAACGAAATAAACCAGATACAAACTCTCTATCACCGGTCGATAGATAGAGTAGTCACCAAAGACGTAACATCTGCTCACATTTGGCAGGTTGTATTTGGGAAAGATTTCGTGGAGAAGCAAACGGCCACTGGTAATAGGTGGTATACGCTGACGCCCTCACGGTAATGTCAAGAGTAAAGCGGTGAGTAGTAATGAAACGTCATAGACACGAGAAATCGATGGATGAATGGAAGACGATACCCTGGCGAAAGCTGGAACGTTTAGTCTTTAAGTTACAAAAGCGGATTTACAAAGCGGCACAACGTGGCGACAAGCGAATGGTTCGCAGACTCCAGAGGTTACTGGTAAGCTCCCAGGCTGCCAAGAAACTAGCGGTACGGCGGGTAACACAAGACAACCAGGGAAAGAATACTGCTGGTGTGGATGGTGTAAAAACGCTGAACCCAAGGCAGCGCTTAGAACTGGTAGGACGGATCAAAATCTCGAACAAGGCTAGACCCGCACGGCGAGTGTGGATACCGAAACCAGGGAGAGACGAAAAGCGTCCATTGGGAATACCGACGATGCACGACCGCGCAGCACAGGGGTTACTGAAGATAGCGCACTTATCCTGAATGGGAGGCGTACTTTGAAGGTAATTCTTACGGCTTTAGGCCAGGGAGAGGATGTCATGACGCAATCGGAGCAATATTCAATAGCATCTGTAGAAAACCTAAATGGGTATTAGATGCCGATATAGCAAAATGCTTCGACAGAATTGACCACCAAGCGTTGATGGACAAATTGAATACGACATCACCAATCCGCAAACAAATACGGGCATGGCTAAAAGCCGGGGTGATGGAGAAAAGAAGTTTGTACCCAACTGATGAGGGTACTCCTCAAGGAGGAGTGATATCCCCATTACTGGCGAATATAGCCCTACATGGACTAGAGGAAACAGTGATGGAAATGGGAAAGACGCAAAGTGAAAAGCGTAAATTGGCGGTAGTCAGATACGCCGACAACCTTGTGGTAATTCATGAGGAAAGAAAGAAGATAGAAGAAGCACAAGTGGTCATAGCGGAGTGGCTAAAAGAAGTTGGATTAGAACTTAAACCAGAGAAAACCCAAATAGCACATACGCTGAATGGAGATGATCCAGGATTTGACTTCCTAGGATTCAACGTAAGGCAATATGTGGTAAGTAAGAACAGAAGTGGTAAGAATCAACATGGAAAAGTTCTAGGCTTCAAAACCCTAATCAAACCCAGTAAAAAGTCCATAGGGAAGCATAAAGAAAGGTTATCAGAAGTGGTAACAAGCCATAAATCAGCTCCTCAAGAAGCCTTAATCAGGAAACTGAACCCTATAATACGGGGATGGGCTAACTATTTTAGGACAGGAGTGAGTAAGGAAACTTACAGTGAGATGGACAACTACTTGTGGAACATCCTGTGGCAATGGGCTAGCAGAAGACACCCGAATAAGTCGAGACACTGGATAGCCAGGAGATACTGGTCCATAGGCGAAGATGGACACTGGAGATTTAGATGCAAGATGGAAAAGGGTGAAATTTCACTAATAAAACACACGAGTGTAGAAATAGAAAGACATGTAAAGGTGAAAGATAAGGCTAGCCCATATGATGGGAACCTCACTTATTGGAGTACGAGATTAGGTAGAAACCCGGAAGTGAATGATAGAGAAGCAAGACTACTCAAGAAGCAGAAGGGGAAATGCCAACACTGTGAACAAATATTCAAAGACGGAGACAACTGGGAGGTAGACCACATCAAGCCACTCTCATTAGGTGGCAAAGACGAATGGAAAAACTTAGAGTTGTTACACAAACATTGCCACGATACAAAGACTGCCAGTGATGGTAGTAGCCGTGCCCATGACAAGGGTGGCGTTACTGAGGATGAGGTGAAAGTCTCACGTCCGGTTTTGAAGACGAGTCGGTACGGTGACGTACTGGCTTAGTTTAATAAATTTTGAGCCTTGGTTACTATTTATCATATTTACATTTATTTGTCAATGACTTCTAGTGGACCGGCGCTCTAGATCCTAAAGGGCAATTACTAGTATTGGGAAGGGGAAATCTATGGAACGTATAATCAAGAGTGGCACGGGTTGGCGCATCGGCAGGAATATGGCAGCATCTGAACATCAGGGTTTATTGGGTGGCGATAACTGGGCGTGCGAACTGACTCAGGCGGAATGGCAGGACTTTGGCCGGTTACTAGACCAGCTGTCCGAAAGCATGAACCAGATGGCCTATCTGCTGATGGAGTCCGAAAAAATTACCTGCCAAGCCCAAAGCGATTTACTCTGGATGGAGGTCTCTGGCTATCCTGACGCCTACAGTCTTCGCTTTATCTTGAATGCGGGGCGCCGGTGCGAGGGGGAATGGTCGCCGTCGGTAGTTCCAGATTTAATTCGAGAAATTCAGAAAATTAATGTTTTCTAATCGCGATCTCTGTGTTAGGATGTTAGATATGTCGGGGCGTAGCGCAGCTTGGTAGCGCACCACTTTGGGGTAGTGGGGGTCGTGGGTTCAAATCCCGCCGCTCCGATGGTCATAGAGAACCGGTGATAGAGTCCGCTGACCGCTAGGTTAGCGGACTTTTTTGGCGATCTGCTATAGTGCGATCGCATCTGTTAGCAGATTATATGGAATCCGGTTAATCAGACATTGCAATTAGCTCGCTATGGCTGCGCCACGCTACGCGATCGGCCACCAGTGAAATTGAGTCAGTGCCCGCCTCGGGCTGATTGATGAGCTGGCGACAACGCTCGCAGATGACCTCTTTGAGTTCCTCCAAAGAATCGAACACCCGATTCATTATTGCCTCCGAAACGCACTGGCCATAGCTTCTCGGCTGGTTGTAATTCTGGAGAATATGCTGGGAGGAACTCTTTGAACAAACCTGGCGGGATTTCGAGCTTCTGTGTAGTGTGCCATCCCGCTCGCTCTAGCACCAGCAGCGCTGGATGCTCCTCATCAATGCCTTGCGCCTGCGCAAAAGCTTCGAGAATACGACTGATGATTTCCGTCTCCACTCCCTCGAAGAGCCACCATTCACTCTCGCCGCTACTCGGTTCGACAAAGCTATAGACCCAGCACCATCTCTTACGCCAGTATAGGGACTAGTTGTTTATCGGGTCGGCCTGTTCGTCTGGCTTCCGACCACCAGGCAAACTAATCTCGACGAAGTACAGGGTTTAAGCCCGCACGCGTTGCTCGTCCATAGTCCAAAGTCGTACGAGTTTACCTAGCTCGGTAAAAAATGCCTCTTTACGCTCTCGAAGTTTTTTTTCCACTCCTGCTGTTCAAGCTCGTCTGCTTCCCTGTGCTCAGGACGGAGCACTTTGATGTTGTAGAGGAGCCCAGATTCGATCTTCCCATCCCCGCTGCGGTGCCACTGGACTAGTAGCTCGCTCATCCACATAGCCACCTTCGGTCCGGTCCATATCATTCTCTTTTACCAAGGAAAACTTTTTATTAGGGGTCGAGCTGTCCCTCGCGGGACAACCCTCCCGTTCGGAACCGTGCATGCGACTTTCACCGCACACGGCTACTGGGTGCCAGGCCCTTTTCATGGGTAGGTAACTTTTGGATTACTCCCGTTGTCCCTTACTACTTACATGTTTGCCCCTTTCCTGGTTGGTGAGTGGCGCTGCCGGAAAACCTTTAGGATCACCATTTACATATCCGTTTTACCAGTAATACATTCCGAAATCCTCAACTCGCTTTCGCTAGCGCTGTGAACGGGCTTATGACGTTTTAAGGCTACTTATACCAGTAGTTTCCTGACATCACCGACCCGCGTCTGCGTATCCATAGGCATTACCCTAGGCATTAGCTTCTCGGGCCATCTTTCCCACACGTGGCTTACGCTTCACATCTGACTGGTCCTACTGGACAGCTCACGTGGGGTTACTTCGTTCCCTGATATCATTTCACGATGTCATTAGGTCTCCACTATACCCCGGTAGTTCTTCGAGCACGATATTGGTCAAATGAAATAACCAATACTAACTACTTTCCCTTTTGGGCTAGCGCATTAAGCCTTATTTCGCTGGTTGAATGTTACGAGGTTTACATGAATTTGCTTGTTCTGACCTTAGGGCGTGTCATCAGTTAAGCCAAACAACAGTAGCAGCCAGGTAGATAGCACCCAAGAAATTCTGAGCCCTCTTATCGTAACGGGTGGCAATGGCTCGATATTGCTTGAGTTTGGCAAAAAAATTCTCAATCAAATGACGTGCTTTGTATAGATATTTGTCATAACGGCGTTGTTCTTTTCGATTGGATTTAGGCGGAATCACAGGTTCGCATTGCTGGGCCTCAAGACGTTTCAAAACCCGTTCGTCAGCATCAGAAGCTTTGTCTGCGAGTAACGCATCAGCCTTAATATTATCAAGTAACACATCAGCCCCTTCCAAATCGTGAGCTTGACCGGCTGTTAAATGAAAACCCGTTGGGTTCCCCAATGCGTCACAGGTCGCGTGAATTTTGGTACTCAAACCCCCTTTACGGCGTCCGATGGCTTGGTCGCAATCTTTTTTTTGAGCACCTGCACTATGTTGATGAGCCCTTTATATCGTGGCATCAATCATCGCATATTCGTTATCGGCATCGGACGCAAGTACCTTGAATACTCTTTCCCATACCCCGGATTTTGACCACCTACTATGGCGCGTATGAATTACCCTCAAGTCCCCAAATCGCTCGGGTAAGTCCCGCCAAGGTATCCCAGCTCTATATCGATACAAGACAGCATAGACAAATAAGCGGTTATCCTTAGCTGTCCCCCCCACATAACCCTCCCGACCTGGCAATAGGTCCCTGATTCTCTCCCACTGGTCATCTCTTAAAGCATAGCGACGCATTTCTCAAATTCTCCTGCTCTAACCTTTACCCTCTTAGATCACACCAATATATCCTGGTTGTCAACTCAATCATCTTGTTATATATTTTTGGTGGGGACCCATATCGTTAATCTAACTGATGACACGCCCTAGACATCTTTCCTAGCGGCGTCGCCGACTTAGGCTGTCAGCTATCCTAGGATAGCTGGTAGCCTAAACTGGTGACTCCGCTAGGAAAGATGCCCAAGGTTAGAAGAAGCGAACCTATGAGAGCCTCGTAATTTAGAACCGGCGAAATAAGGCTTTATGCGCCGGAGACAAAAGTCACAGTAGTTAGTGTTAGCTTTTGTCCTTGGCTAACATCGTACTCAAAACAACTACCGGGGTGTAGTAGGAACCTAAAGGCATCGCGCTCCGGAGACCAGGGAACGAAGTAACCCCTCGTGAGCTGTCCGTTAGGACGAGTGAGATGTGAAGCGTATGCCACGAGAGGGAGCCCAAGCCTGCCCCCAAGAAGCAAATGCCTGGGGTAATGCCTGGGACACGCCGACGTGCGGTGAGGGTGGGTGATAGTAGGAAGTCTCGGGTTGAAAGTAACTCTAAAGGTGTTATGAACCGTTCACTGGCGTATTAGTGAAAGCGAGTCGGTGGTGAGGTATAGATTACTGGTAAAACGGGCTTGATAATGGTGATACTAATGATACTAAAGGTTACCCGGCAGCGCCACTCATCAACCAGGAAAGGAGCGAAATCGCATGAGACAAGGGACAATGGGAGTAATCCAAAAGTTACCTGCCATTGACAAAGGGCCTACTACCCAGTAGCCGGATGCGATGAAAGTCGCATGTCCGGTTCCGAATGGGAGGGTTCCGAAGCGATTCCCAGCTCGACCCCTAATAAATTGATTATCAACACTGCCATGACTCAAGATTATACAGATGTCCGATACCGAAGTTTGTCAATTGTTGTTCAATGCCATTCACTCCCGAGAATCTAATTTAGCGGATAAGGTACAACTCCTAGACGGAGAAATTTTCAAACTATTACCCTTGATTGGCTTGCAACTAATGTCGATTATTTTGAGCTACTTAAGTTCTCAACTGACTCCATATGACTTGGAAAAAGGGTATCAAGTTCACCGTCACATAGGAGTAAAATATGGAGTGCTTTTTGGTCCGATAGAAGTAGAATCACCCTATATGTGGAACCGCCAAAAAAAACAGGGGACTCCTCCGGTCAAAAACCAATTAGGCATTACTGATGTCGGGCGTTCTCCAGCTAAGATAAAAGCTATGGCTGCGCCACGCTACGCGATGCGCGATTGGTATCTTTGGGAATCAATCAATCAACAAGCGGCTAAACAATTTGAACAACACTATGGATGGAATAAAGATCGCTATCGAGTGATAAGAGCGGTAGCCAAAATCGCTCCCCTTGCAGAGGAGTATGTTTCTCAACGACTAGAGCGTTCAAGAGCAGAAGATAATAAACCCCTCGATGTCAAACAAGGAGTTGAGAACATTTTGGTGGAACTTGATGGCTGTGCTGTCATATTCGCACTGGTATCTTTCAATCAGCTCAAAATCAACAGTTAACAATATTACGGCAAATTCCTTCAAAAAAGCGTACAACATAGTGCCTTGAAGTCAGTGTTGGTTTGGCTCGCCCACTTCAAAGAAAAATGCACTTTTGTGGCTAAGATGAGTAAGTATCCTCTTGTTGTAAATCAATTGGTAAGTGCAGCAATAGATCAAGGGATGTCGCTACGAGCGTAACGTCTATGCAGTCAGAGATGGTGGGAATGGGCTATGCTCAGAACTAGAGAAACAATTTGATAACTTGCAATTTATCCTAGATCGTTGCCATCTCAAACAACATCTTTATGAAACCGCTGATACGCAGTGCGCGACGCAGGATCGCTAGCTCTGGGGGTAGAAGGAAGCCAAAAACAGAATTTGGTAAATGAAGAACTATCGTAACTACTCACAGCAACAAGTAGGGCTTGTTGAGAAAGGGAAAAACCCCGCAATTCTCAGCCCGAGAAACTGTCAAGTAGATTGCCATTAATCACGGAGCGCAGCCAGGAAAAAGTGGGGCTTAAAAAGCATGATAAACAGAGCAATTCCAAGCCGGAGCAAGTATCAAGTAAATTTCATTCGGTCCCAGGCCGCTACTGGCAAGAAGTAGGGCTTGAAGAAAAGGAGATAAATTCCAAGCCCTCGGCCCTGTGTTAAGTAGATTGCCAGGCGGACCACGACCAGCCAAAGACAAAAGTTCACAGAGGCTAGCGCTCGCCGAACCTCCTTGCAATCCTGTAGTCTCTAAGAAGCTAAACATCATTGCAACCAACTTAGCGCCCCAAGCACTTCTAGCGCCACCACTAACTTGGCGATGTACTACTAGAGGACGTCGCGAGCGCATCATTGTTATCAGGTTTAACTTCCTATGGGAGTTAAAAATGTGAACCACTCATTCCCATGACCTTCGAGTTTTAGGCCGCGTCTTTGGGCGTCTGCTGGCCATCCAGCAGATGGCGGTTTAGCCAAAATTGCGTTGCGCTTCTACAGTAGGAGGTTTTTGCGCTCTGTTGTTCAAGACTCAATAAACCGGTGTGAAGTCGGTGATCAGCTTTTCTAGCTGTCCATAAAATTTGCTTAATCTGTTGTGCAAAATCAACATTCGCGGCCAAGCGACTGGTTAAGAGAGCGTCCAAATCTCCTTCTAGGTGAGCCAAGCATTTCTGTTTGGCCGCCGCTGTGGACCATAGGCGCTAAAACAATCACTGGTCAGAATACCGTCAAAATTTTCTGGGAGTAACTGTTTCAGTTCGGCGCTACCACGGGTTGGAGCCAAAAGCAGAACGTTGGTCACTGGTGGCTACCCATAACCAATACTTAATCCCATCAATGCCATAAGTTGTCTCCTCCACAGAGCCCACAGCAGGTTTTTGTACATAAGCTAGCCACTTTTGATAACTTGGCTCTCAACTTTCGCGCTTTCCATCGGTGCATCGAAGCTAAACTACCTTGGGAAATTGCTATAGCCAATACATGTTCGACAAAATACTCTTGCTTTCGCCAGGTCAGGTTGCCACCATTCAAGCGCCAACCAACAACACTGCATAACCTACCGCCATAACTAAACCCTTCCTTGACTCCCCACGGCAAAGGAGCATATCCAGACCAACCAGATGAGGGGCATTGGCAACGAGGACGCTGGTATTCTCTGATTTCTACTGGTTGCTCTAGCAGTTCTGCGATTTGTTGAACTTTCTTGGGAGCACCTGTCACCGGCTCTACCTGGGCTCCACAAGTGGGACAAGCTACAGGCAATAGCTGTTCTGTGCGATCGGGTTCTCCAAATCCCGGAGCTTGTCTTACCACAGTGATTATCTTTAGGACCGCCTTTTTTACCTTTTTTACCCTTGCTAGGGGCTGAAGGTTTTTTGAGAAGGTCTTGTGAGGGGGGGACAGAACTGTTTTGAGACGACCGGTTTTTCAGTTTCTTCAGCTCGGAGGAGAGTTGTAAATTTTCCTAGAGCCTCTAGTTCTTTCTGTTGCTTCTCAATTCTAGCCTGCTGTTGTTTGAGCAGTTGCTGCTGCTTGACCATCCACTCGATCACCAGCAGATAGTTCGCCATCTCGTCAGCAGGGATGGCGGAGGTCATCTGTGAGGTCTGTAGTGCAGCAGTAAAGGTCATATAAGCTAGTATACCCCAAGGGGAGCCTATCTCTGTCAGCCGAGGGGAAGTTGTACCCTAGTAGACATCTCCAAAAATCAAACCCTTGTCAGCTCTTGGTTTTAAGCTCTACTGGGTTTTAAGCTCTACCTCCCATGCTCACATATGTTACTCAAACGGCAGAATCGGGGTTTGATAGATTTCCTGTTAATAAAGAGCTCCAAAGGTGGTACTGGTTAATCTCAAGTTTTTCAGAGCTATCAACAGATTCTAATACTTCTAAAATTCACGCAATCTAACCAACCCAACTTTTGTCAAAATTACCGATTCATATTTATCAATATTTAACCGAAATCGCTCGCTGGCAACCCGGAAAATTTTTACCAATGACCTGTTCAACGAAAACGGGAAGAAAAATCTCTATTTTATTCTTTTTGTTTAGCTGTTAATTCCTGTTTTTTCGGTTGTTTTTATTTGAGGTTCTCCAATATAGGCTTTATCCCCTGCAAAAATTTGATCTGGATCGAAAACGACGCTCGCAAGATTTATATCGCTTGCTGGGCCTCTTTCTCCAGATACAACATTGACAAGATATGCACGCTACCAGGTAAAACAATTAATTGATTTTTCAAAGTATTTCTTCTTACCTGAGTAAAACTTTTTCTGCTCTTCATAGTCTTTAGGTCTTGGTATGGCTTGCGCTATCGACTATCAACTCATATTCTGTGTTTGGATAAATATTCTTCATCTTCTCCATTTTTTTTGTTCAAGTAAACGGCAAAGCGGAAAAGATCTTGCAATAATTAAAAATATCATTAGCTTTCACTCAAAAAGTATACCTAATACTTGGAATGTTAATCCTCGACACATCAAAGTTTATTTGCTCTTCTACTAATAATTTATGTTTCGCCCCCACTACGTATCAATCTAGTTTTGTGTTCTTCCACCTTTTCTTTATGATTTTTATCCAACAGCAATTGCAATAAGTTGTATTAAGTTTTCATAGCTGATACCGATGAGCCGTTTTGCTTCTTTAGGCTTGGCTTGCAAATATGTCCAGGTAATACTCGTCACAAAATTAAATTTTCAAATCTTATTATAGCATAAATTTCTATTTTGGAGATGTCTAGGGTGTGTCATCAATCAAATTGCTTGACAGAAGTAGATGGATACGGTATGGAGTCCTTATCCAGCAATAACAATCAAGAGGGCATGATATGAGACGCTATGGCTTGCGAGACGACCAGTGGGAACGGATCGAACACCTTTTACCTGGTAAAGAGGGTGACCCAGGCGCTACAGCCAAGAACAATAGATTATTCGTGTTCTGCCGTGTTATATCGATATCGTGCTGGCATTCCCTGGCGGGATTTACCGGAGTGTTTTGGGGATTTTCGGGTTGTTCATACCCGCCATACCCGTTGGTCTGAAAAGGGAGTTTGGAAGCAGGTATTCGATGTCTTGGCCTCAGACGCCGATAACGAATACGCCGCGATTGATGCCACCATCCTGCGTGCCCATCAACGAGCGTGCGGGTGCAAAAAAAAACACCCTCAGATACGTGCGAAACCCAAGCCATAGGCCGTAGTAAAGGGGGACTATCGACAAAGATTCATGCCACTTGCGATTGCCCAAGGCAATCCCACAGGATTTCATCTTACCCCTGGCCAAGCCCACGACGGGAAAGGCGCTGACGTGCTATTGGATAAAATCGGTGAGATTGGCGCGCTGCTTGCAGATAAAGCCTATGATGCGGAACAACGTGTGCTCGAGCGCCTGAAAGAGGCGGATTGGATGGCTGTCATTCCTCCAAAAAGTAACCGCACAGAACACAGAGAATACGATGAAGAAATGTACAAGTGGCGGCATCTAATTGAAAATCTATTCCAAAAACTCAAGCAATACAGGGCTCTGGCGACACGCTACGATAAAACCGCTCGCAATTTCTTGGGTGGCATCTACCTCGCGGCAGCTGTAATATGGCTTAATTGATGACACGCACTAGTCCTGAGAGCTGAAATTCTTATATGGCAATGGTAGGGAGCGATTTTACACAGTGGATGTTTATAGCAATGAACAAGTTATCCATTCTCAATAAGCTTTATTTATTGCTGTGAGCAGTTACAGTTTTAGCAGGCCAAGTAAGCTGTGCGTTACGAGTACCCCAAGGAAGCAGATTACATCATCCGGGATGTCATGCATCTGTTAGAATCAGCGGGAGTGCAGTTAGTTTTCTTCGGTCACTCCCATTTGTGGAATCGCTTTGTTAGTCCCAGCGGGATGCATTTCCTAGAAACTTCTAATGTCGGCAATAGTTACAGTTCTTCTCTCGATCAACAGCGTTCTGTACCTGCTGGATATCGCGAGGAGTATGTGGCGACGGGAGATCCTAATGGTTTAGAACCTGTCGTGCCAACTCTTGCCCCACTCAGAGGAGAAGATGGCTGGGTTTTGCCTTATATTGCTAGTAATGATATCACGGTTTTCAGTATTTTGGATACGGGAAATGGGATGGTGAGTAGCTATTATTTCGATACTCGTCAACCTGATGGAGATGTAGTGAAGTTCGATGAGTTTAGACTCAAGGTTGAGTAACACCTCCCGTTATAGCTAAGGAGAAAAAGAGCGCTCGCCCTTTTCTCCCGTCGGGCGAGCGGAATTGGGGTTGTAGTATTTGTGGGAAATTAAAGGAAAATAGGTAGAGAAATAGCTAAGGTAGGGAGATTAGCAGATGGCGAAGGAAAAGCGCTCCGAACCGGGAGAAGATAGACTAGACAGGATAGAAGCGATCGTTGAGAAGAACACAGATGGGATCATTGACTTGAGACAGGTGGTCAGTAACCTGGTAGAGACAGCAAAGCAACATCAGCAAAAGATCGAGAAGAACACAGATGGAATCATTGACTTGAGACAGGTAGTCAGTAGCCTGGTAGAGATAGCAAAGCAACATCAGCAAAAGATCGAGAAGAACACAGATGCGATCGTTGACTTGAGATTGGCGGTAAGTAGCCTGATAGAGACGGCTAACTAGCATCAGCGCAACTTTGAAGCAAGTCAGCGCAACTTTGATTTGATTATGTCTGAGATCCGAGAAATGAATGCGAAAATAGCCTCCCAGAGTCAAGATTTTCAAGTCATGCATTCTGAGATCAAAGGCTTGCAGATAGAAAACAGACGCATTCTGGATCATTCGTTCGGCCAGCAAAATAATGGTTAAGCTGAGGCTTGAGAAGGGGGCGATATTCGCCTCTAGCTAACTACAACAAAAGGCGATCGCCCGACTGTAGTCTTTGCGGGGAGACTGCCGATCTAGGTCACCCTGGACGGACAAGTGTTGCAACCGGAACAGGCGACAGCAGGGGTTAACCCTGCTTTTGATTTGATCGGACTTACTGAGTTGCGCAATGACCCCCAGTTTGCTGACATTGATGGCAGTGGCGTGACTGTGGCGGTTATTGATACGGGTTTGGACCGCACTCACTCTCTGCTGGAGGGAAATTATATCACGGGGGTTGATTTTGTTAATGGCGGAACTAACCCAGTCGATCGCATCGATCACGGCACTCATGTGGCGGGGATAGTTGGCGCTAGCGATGAAAATATTGGCGTCGCCCCGGATGTGGGTTTGATCGGACTGCAAGTGTTTGAACCCAATGGTAGTGCTTACAACCCGACGATCGAGGATGCCTTGGAATGGGTGTTAGAGCACCGCGAAGAAGATAATATCGTGGCGGTGAATATGTCTCTGGGCAGTGGGTTCTTTAGTTCGGAGTCGCGGGTGTTTTTTGATATCCTTAAGGATGATGTCCAGCGCCTGGAAGATGCTGGCATTACTGTGGTCTCGGCGGCTGGCAATGACTATAAGGACAATGAATATGGAAACTTGGCAACCCCGGCGATTTATAGTACTCTGGCGGTAGGGGCGGTCTAGCAGGATGGTACTACCTCTCGCGTCCGCTGGCAAAATGGGGCACGAGATAATTCGACGGGGACCGATCGCATTGTCAGTTTCAGTCAGCGTCTGGATGCGCAGAATGTAATTTTTGCTCCGGGGGCTTTCATTAATAGTACAGTGCCCGATAACAGAACTGAAGAGTCAGCGGGCACCAGTATGGCATCGCCAATGGTAGCAGGAACTGTCGCCCTGATGCAAGAGGCGGCCCTGGAGTTTGGCGGGCGTCTGCTGTCCCCAGATGAGGTGCTCGAAATTATCACTTCGACGGCAGATAGCATCTTTGATGGGGATGATGAAGACGATAACGTCAATAATACAAATCGATCTTACCCTCGGTTGAATGTTTATGAGGCTGTTAAGGAAATTCAGCGCCGCTTTACCGAAAACGCACCCCCTCCGACTACAAGCGATAGCGGTGACTCTAATGGGACGATCTCCGCTTTGAGGTATCTTCTGGGGGGAATGTGACGATCGAGGTAGCCTCCCACAGCCAAAACCCTGATAATTTTGATAGCTTGCTGCGACTGTTAGACCGCTTTGGCAAGGAAATTGCTTTTGATGATGATGGCGGGGAGGGGACTTTCTCGCGCCTGGATGTTTCTCTCGACCCAGGGGTTTACTATGTGGAGGTGAGTGGTGATAATAAAAGAGCAAACTGACAGTAATCAGGTATGCTGATGATTTTGTGGTAATGCACGATGACAAAGAGAAGATAGAAGAAGCGCAGACGGTCATAGCAGAATGGCTAGGGAGGATTGGGTTAGAGCTTACGCATGTAGAGCCAGTATCGGACCGCTCCGGCACCCTTCAACCATTCTAACTTAACAACAAAAGACGCGACTAGAGCAGATCGGATATAAAAAGATAGGCATAGAGTAAACCCACCCTGCGGTGGGCAGTGCGATTCGTTCTAGTCTAACGTGGGCAACTACGGAACGCTAGGCCAGGTCCAAACTGGTAACTCTGGTATTCATGGGGGTTAGATTCCCTCTCTCCAAGTGTGGGAGTAACACCGGTCCTTAGTGCTGCTGAGTCACATCACGGTGGTGCGGAGCAAGGACTTAAATGTAGGATAGCTAGCAGCCTAAGCTAGTGACGCCGCTAGGAAAGATGCTAATGGCTAGAACAAGCGAACCTGTGTACGCCTCGTTATCTAGAACCAGCGAAATAAGGCTTAAAGCGCTGGCCCAAAAGGGAAATGGTAGTTTGTGCTGGTTCTTGCACTTGGCCAGTATCGCACTCTAAGAACTCCCGGGGTATAGCAGGGGCCTAAAAGCATCGTGAAATGATACTAGGGAACGAAGTAACTTCTCGTGTGCTGTCTAGATTGGACAAGTTAGATGTAAAGCGCAAGCCGCGAGGGGAGAGATAGCCCGAGAAGCTAATGCCTAGGGTAACGCCTATGGATATGATGGGGTGTTCCTCATCCAGCTGACGCGGGTTGGTTAAAGTAGGAAATCTTGGGTAAGAGTATCTCTAAGACGCCGGAGGCCTCTCGAAGGTTGGATGACTGGTAAAACAGACTTGGAAATGGTAATACTAAAGGTTATCTGGCAGCGCCGCTTACCAACCAGGAAAGGAGTGAAATCGCATGAGATGAGGGACAAGTGGAGCAATCCGTAGTAATCCTAGTAGTGACAATGCCCTACTTGCCAGTAGCCGGATGCGGTGAAAGTCGCACGTCCGGTTCCGAATGGGAGAGTTAGGGGGTGACCCCTAGCTCGACCCCGACTAATCTTACCTACTGGACCACCAACAAGTGTCTCCTAGTCTTGGAGACACAACTGTCCGACAGCCGCAGAGTTTTAATATGTAGGGTAGGCACCATCGGGTGCCTTACCGCTACCGGTGTTTTCTCAAGCTGTCCGGACCGAAATATTTCTGCTATCCCCGCCGTGAGCACGACCTCAGGAGCATGCCCGTAGCCCAGCCGACAAGATCCCGAGTCCATCCCCCAAAGCATATTGCCTGTGTCCCAGTCAAGGCTCGAAGAATACAATATTTAATTACCCCTAATGCTTGACACAGGGGTGAGAAAAGAGCAAATCACCTGGAGTCTCAAGCTCACACTTGTAAAGGGAGCACAGCATCACCAAAAGGAAACGTAGACGTTCGATATTAAGCTGCTATCTCACCGAATCCCTATGTCAACGCTTGTAATTGTCGAATCTCCGACCAAAGCCCGTACCATACGGAACTTCCTGCCCTTTGACTATCGTGTAGAGGCATCAATGGGTCACGTGCGCGACCTCCCCTCTTCTGCTGATGAAATTCCCGAAGCTGTCAAAGGGGAAAAATGGGCGCAGCTGGGGGTTAACGTGGAGGCGGACTTTGAGCCACTTTATGTTGTCCCCAAGAATAAAAAAAAGGTAGTCACAGAACTGAAAAAAGCCCTCAAACAGGCTGATGAACTAATTCTGGCAACAGACGAAGACCGCGAAGGTGAAAGCATCAGCTGGCATCTTCTGGATCTGCTGAACCCGAAAGTCCCCATTAAGCGGATGGTGTTCCACGAAATCACCCGGGAAGCCATACGTAAAGCGCTGTCGGACTGCCGGAATATCGATATGCAGCTAGTCCACGCTCAGGAAACCAGGCGGATTTTAGACCGACTGGTGGGCTACACCCTGTCTCCCCTGCTGTGGAAGAAAATTTCCTCGGGATTATCAGCTGGGCGGGTACAATCTGTAGCTGTGCGGTTACTGGTGTTGCGGGAACGTCAACGTCGAGCCTTCCGCCAAGGTAGCTACTGGGACTTAAAAGCGATTCTGGATATTCAGCATACCTCTTTTGAGGCGCGATTAGTTACCCTGGCAGGCAGTAAAGTTGCCACGGGCAGCGATTTTGACCCGGATACGGGACAAATTGCCTCTGGTAGAAATGTCAGACTGTTAAATGAAGCAGATGCCAAAGAACTTCAAGCCCGTCTGTTGGGTAAAACCTGGAGAGTCAGCTCCGTTGATGAACGACCGGTGACCCGCTCGCCTTCACCTCCCTTTACCACATCGACCCTGCAACAGGAGGCTAACCGGAAGCTGGGGCTATCGGCCAGAGATACGATGCGGACGGCTCAAAGTCTGTACGAACAGGGGTATATAACCTATATGCGGACGGACTCTGTGCATTTGTCCCAGCAGGCGATCGCCGCTGCCCGAGCTTGTGTAGAACAGAAGTATGGCTCTGAGTATCTCAGCCCGACACCGCGCCAGTACAAGACTAAAAGCAAAGGCGCGCAAGAAGCGCACGAAGCCATTCGTCCAGTGTCTCCTGAGAGCGCTAGTCGCACTACTCAGGAGACACCGCCAGCAGGTAGCAGTTTCCGCACGCCGTCTCTGACGGGTCTGACAGGGCGGGAATTTCAGCTGTACGACCTAATTTGGAAGCGTACTGTCGCGACCCAAATGGCTGCCGCCAGGGTTACTCAAATTATCGCCCTGCTGCTAGTGGAAGGGGCTGGCTTCCGTTCGACTGGCAAGCGAATTGATTTTCCTGGTTTCTTCCGTGCTTACGTAGAAGGTTCTGACGACCCAAATGCGGCTCTAGAAAACCAGGAAGTGATTCTGCCACCCTTAAAGGTAGGAGATCGCCCCAACTGTCGAGAATTAGAGGCCATTGGCCATGAAACCCAGCCTCCCGCCCGTTATACAGAGGCGTCCCTAGTGAAAACCCTGGAAAAAGAAGGCATTGGGCGTCCCAGCACCTACGCTACCATCATCGGCACGATCGTCGATCGGGGCTATGCTCAAATAATTAACAAAGCCCTAGTGCCCACCTTCACGGCCTTTGCGGTCACCAGTCTGCTAGAAGCACATTTTCCGGACCTAGTAGACACCCGCTTTACTTCCCGGATGGAGCGAACTCTAGATGACATCTCTACCGGAGAAGTGGACTGGCTTCCTTATCTGCGAGAATTTTATTGCGGAGAAACCGGTCTGTCCAATCAGGTAAAAGAACAGGAAAGCCAAATTGACCCAAAACTTGCTCGGACCGTGGAACTGGTTGGCTTAGAGGCCAAAGTCTGCATTGGCAGATTTGGCCCTTACATCGAAGTTGATAATGGCTCTGGTGTGCTCAAAGCTTCCATTCCCAAAGACCTTACCCCAGATCAGCTCGACTCCGAACAAGTAGAAGCGCTGTTGAAGCAGAAAACCTCTGGACCAGAGGAACTGGGTCAGCACCCAGAAACTGGCGATACTATCTATCTCCTGAATGGCAACTATGGCCCCTACCTGCAGCTGGGTGATGGCGATAGTGAGAAGAAGAAGAAGCCCAAGCGGTCCTCTCTACCTAAAGGCGTCACTCCCGATCTGGTCACCCTGGAAATGGCCGTAGGATTGTTGGCCCTGCCTCGCTTTCTGGGATCCCACCCGGAAACTGATGCTAAAGTCCATGCTGGTTTAGGACGTTTTGGCCCTTATGTGGTTCACGACCAAGGTAAGGAAGGTAAAGATTATCGTTCCTTAAAGAAAGATGACAATGTCTTGACAATTGATCTCCAACGTGCATTGGAGTTACTCGCTGAACCGAAGAAGCGACGCAATAGCCGCAGTAAGAAACCTTTACGAGAGTTGGGTAAACATCCATCAGATGGAGAACCAGTGAATATCTACGATGGGCGTTATGGTCCTTATGTCAATCATGGCAAAATTAATGTTACTTTGGCAGAGGGGACAGCGGTCGAAGAGGTGACCTTGGAGATAGCCCTAGAATTGCTAGCAGCCAAGGCTTCCACATCTTCAACCCGTCGCAAGTCGAGTAAGTCAACCGGGACTAAAAAGACTAGCGCCCGGCTTCCGGAGGGTAGTGCTTTTAGCGCTCCCTCCGGAGGCCACAAGCAATGATTTGGCTAATGGTTAATTGTTGATTGAAAGGCAACCATGCCATAACAATTAGCCATTAGCAAAATCAGGAAATACTTCTCTTAAGGCAGGATGAACTAACTGATGATTTTTAACATTCAAACCTTTAGCTAAAGCTGAGCTCTTATCCAAAGCTTTAACACCGTGATTGGCGAGCTTTAAGACATAGGGGAGCGTAGCATTATTCAGTGCCTGTGTTGCAGTCCAAGGCACCGCCCCTGGCATATTGGGAACGCCATAGTGGACGACGCCCTCTTCGATGTAAGTTGGATTAGTATGAGATGTCGATCGCAATGTTTCGACGCACCCGCCTTGGTCGCATGCAACATCGATAATGACTGAAGCTGGGCGCATCTGTTGCACCAAGCTTCGGGAAACGAGGACGGGTGCGCGACGGCCTAAGACTAAAACTGCACCAATCAGCAGGTCAGCATCTGGTACGACAGCTTCAATTTGTGCGGAATTACTATAGAGTAATTCCACTCTGGAGCCAAACAGGGTTTCCAAATAGGATAAACGCTCCAGGTTGACATCGACGATCTGGACTTGGGCACCCATGCCCACAGCGATCCGAGCAGCTTCTGTGCCGACAACCCCACCTCCTATAATACAGACTTGAGCCGGTCTGACTCCGGGAACACCACCCAGGAGCACCCCTCGGCCACCCTGCTGACGCTCTAGAAACCTGGCACCGAACTGCACCGACAGCCGTCCAGCGATGAGGCTCATCGGAGTCAGCAGAGGTAGGGTGGGCGTCCCCGGCTGCCGTTTTGAGTCGGGTAATTCTACCGTTTCGTAGGCGATCGCCGTTACGCCTTCGGATATCAGATGCTCAGTCAAAGTCTTGTCAGCTGCCAGATGCAAGTAGGTAAATAACAACTGATCTAATGCAAGAAACTTGTATTCTGGTGGCAGGGGTTCCTTCACCTTCACCACCATTTCCCGGTTCCAAGCTGCTGACGGTGTCTTGACAATTTCAGCACCTACCTGAATATAGTCTTCATCCGTGAAGCCTGCACCGGCACCTGCTCCAGTTTCGACAAACAGTCGATGACCATTTTCAGTTAGAACTCTAACACTACTTGGACTCAAGCCCACCCTAAATTCCAGATCCTTAGTTTCTTTGGGGACGCCTATTTCCATGCTACCTCTCGATTGACCATTTATATAGGTTTAAGTTTGAATTACTATAGAATATAAATAATTGTAACCAACTGAAATCATGACTGAACCAGAACCAACCACCACCCCGAAACTAGAAGATACGTTCTTTGGCTTCAATGACTACTCAGAACGCTTAAATGGTCGCGCTGCCATGATTGGCTTTATTCTGGCCTTACTGATTGAATTCCTGACAGGGCAAGGGCTGCTTGCTTGGCTCGGCTTCAATTAGAACGCAGCCCGATCGGGGGGGTAATGATAATTTGAATAACAATCAACCCCCGATGTCCCTTGACAGGGGTGATATTCTATTTTTACACCCCTGTCAAGGGACATCGCCCCCACCTCCGGAGCAGACTAGTGCAGCAGGGCAGAAATATAGCATTTCTCAAAATGGTGAGGTACAGTAGCAACGTAAAAAAGTTGTATAGGTCTGACAAACTAACATTTTCAAAACCATCAGTAATTGCATGGTTCTCGGTGACATTTTTTTCTTATAGCTCTTTAGCTGCGATCAAAAGTTCTCAATTGGAGAAAAATCGGGAGAATAAGGAGGTAGATAGACTAACCGCGCACCTACTTGTTCAATAGCTGCTCTTATGGCTTTTCCATTATGTATTGTACATCGGTCCATGACCAGGCTCCTTTCCATAAACGAGGAACTAAATGTCTAACTATAAAAGCTTCAAAAGTTAAGCTATCATAAGAACCTAAAATCTTGAATGAACTCACTACTCCCTCGCTCCGACTATCGAAACGTTTTTTCCTCGCTTACTTGGCTTACTTCCATGGGCTCTTTGCGTGTTACGTTAACTCGTCCAAGAAGATTAAGTCAAAAGGGTCTATTCCTTCTATTTCTTTCCAGTAGTCTACCCTTAATTTTTGGACTCTATCACTTCTGGATGTAAGGCTTTTTTTTTGACGGTAAATCCCAACTTCTTTATCATCCTATCTATTGTCGAACGGCTGACCACCGGTCTCTTTTTCAAGACTAGATTGATATTCTTCTAAGGTACAGTCATTATTTTCCTTTACTAAATTATGAATAATTGCCGATCCTGCTGGATGATTTTGGTAACAAAACTTAGAGCTACCCTAAATCTGCTCGCCAGTTTTATTTGTGATATATTCTCATTTTTATAGACCGATTTTTGTAGATATACTGAATAGGGTTTCATGGCTTTTTCCTCCATATATTCTTGACTCTCTTATTGTACCTCATGTTTTTGAGAAATGCTATAACTACCCAGTATTACAAGCAACTTCTACGCCCTGGAACTTCCAGTTGAACGGTTTGGCCCAGCTAGGAATTGAAATACTCGATGAATGTCCGAATTTGCTGTTCGAGATCCATCGTCGAGGTGAAATTGCCCCGTTTCAGTAAGCGTCTGACTAGAATCGAGAACCAGCATTCTATCTGATTTAGCCAAGATGTGTGTTTGGGGAGATAGATAAAGCGAATGCGTCGTTGCGGGTCACTCAGAAAAGCCATGCGGGATGCCATTGACTTGAGAATGCCTGATTTTTCCTTCTCACCTAAATCCAGGTCTAATTCCTCTCGTTTGGCCACCAGACGTACCAAAGTCTCAGACTTATGAGTGTTCAGTTGATCGACAATAAAGCACCAAGAAGCCAATGGGTCCGTATCAATTACCTGTTCAATGTGTGTCGCCAAATCGGACTCTGTACACGTTGGTCCCAAATAGGGACAGAGCACTTGTCCCTGGGCAACATCCCAGGTGGCTATCAGCGATCGTGTGCCGTGACGAATATAGTTGAACTCAATACGCTCGACCTGTCCTGGTTTCATAGAATGAGTTGGATATTCTCGTTCTAGCGCCTGGATGCCAGTCCGGAACGCCGGTGCTGACCACATGAGTCCCTTGGCTCAACAACTCAGGTGCATTTATATGCCACTGACAAATCTCCCGCACTTGTTGCTCAAAGGCTTGACGGTCAAGAGGAGTATGCCACTCGCCAGTAGCGATTCCGGTGTGGCTTTAATGTAGCCTCATTTTAAAAAACGCCCCACACTGCGGGGCAAAATCTCCTTAACCAGTCCTCGTTTAACCGCCTCGTCAGCCAGTTCTCTGGGTGTCCAATGACTGATAGTACGATCCCTGCTAGCAGGTAGTTCACAGGCGACCGCCACTATTTCGACAATTTGCTCTACACTGAACTTGCTTGGACTACCTGGGCGAGGACGATCACTCAGAACTGCTTCAATTGAGGGGAGCAACTGCTTAACCCACTTTCCGCACGACAAGTTGTAACATGCTAAGTAATACGTAATTTATCGGTTAGATTACTATTGCACTACTTTTTGTAATCCATATTGTATCTGATAATTTCGGAAACAGGACGTATATTTATTTATACGGATATGAACTTTTCGGTTCGTAAAATCACAAGCTGTTTGTAATCATTACATAATACATTTTGTCGTGCGGAATGTATGCTTAATGGTTTCTACCTCCTGGTCGCAGAACCACTGCTGGCTAGCTTGATACCAAGGATTGCGCCATTCCCGTACAAAGCGTCGTCCCAGTTGTAATTGCGACTCTATGGCGGTATTACTTTGACCATCGGCAGCGAGGAGAATCAGTTTAGCACGCTGCACCAAGCGATACGGTTTGCTAGTACAACGACTTATCGATTCCAGACAGTCTCGCTCCAATTGAGACAGTACAATTGGGGTTGGCTTAGGGGTTGGCATGGCAACTTAATAGCAATGTTTGTGTGAGCGGCACTACTATCAATAGACATTTCCAAAATATAAAATTCTGGTATAATAAGATTGAAAAAATTTAATTGTGAGGTTTAAGGAACATGATATATAGTTATACATGGACATATTGAGAAGCACAAAGAAGCAAAGCAGTTAATCGGTATCAGTTATGAAAATTTTATGCAACTTATCATTTTAGCAAAAAAAATGAAAAAAAAGTATCAAGACAATGTATAAAAGACGAAAATTAGATTAATCGAACCAGAAGTCGGCGCCCAACCTAAATTATTAGTGGAAGATCAAATACTCTTAACCTTGATTTATATACGACAAGGTTTGACATTTCAAATGTTAGGATTGCACCGTGAGCAAATCTACAATAATTATTTCAGTTATTGGCCAAAAATATTTTGAGCTCTTTGGCCGTTTGCTTGAACAGGTTAAATGTAATGGAGAAAATGAATAAATTTTAACAAATTTCTTAAAAGAGTATGAATTAATTGTAGATAGCGCAGAGCAAGCTATTCCAAGGCCTAAAGGCTATGAAGAACAGAAAAAATTTTACTCCTGAGCAGGTAAGAAAAATACCATACATGGCTGCGCCCCCATCGCTACGCGTGGCGCAGCCATGCGCAGCGCTATCGAAAAAATCAATTTATTGTGTTGCCTAGTAGCGATAGCGAAGCGTGTGCAGACATTGTGAATATTATTCCTGGAGAGAGAGGTCGAAAAAGTGATATAAATATTGTGAGAGCCAAGAAAATTTTCATCGTCACTTGACAAGGGTGATTTAATAAGATATCACCCTTGTCAAGTGACACCGCCAGAACAAAAATTTGCAGGAGATCAGGCTTATATTGGAGAACCTCAAATAAAAACCCCCTTATAAAAAGCCGAAGAAACAAGAGTTAACAGAGTTACAAAAAGAAGAAAACAAATAATTTTCTTCTCGTTTTTGTGGAACATGTAATTAGGTTAGTGAAAATATTTAACCCACTTTCCGCACGACAAGTTGTAACATGCTAAGCAATACGTAATTTATCGATGAGATTACTATTGCACTACTTTTTGTAATCTTTACTAGCTCTGATAATTTAGTAAACAGGACGTATATTTATTTATACGGGTCTGAACTTTTCGGTTCGTAAAATCACAAGCTGTTTGTAATCATTGTGTCATACATTTTGTAGTGCAAAATGTATGATTTAAGGTTGCGGGGGAAACATTTCGTTGAAATTCTGATAAATATAATTCAATAATTTCTACAGTTTGTGGGCTAGTTAGATTACGGATTGGTGCAGAAATTTTAGAAGTAGTAAGTAAGGGTGAATGCACCGAAAATTTTGAGGTTAACCAATACCATGCAATGGAAGTAATTTGTTGATAGAAACTCTATCAAACCCTGATGTCGCCGTTTAGATCACATATGTGAGAAAGTGAGATTAGGCTTGAAACCCAGCGCTGGTAAAGGTTTTATTGTTGGAAATGTCTAATATCTTACTATAGTGCGTCCTATCTGGGGGGGCGACATGCCTGCTGAAATCCTTACGAGCGTAAGGATTCCAGCCCATAATCTCCAACAAGATCCATGCTGTTTTGGGCCGACAGACGACGTATTTATAAGGGTTTGAGCTTCATAAAAATGAAAGAATGGTCAATTGGCGACTGTATCAAGTAGGAGCCAATTAGCCTCAAAGCCTTATCTAGTAAGCGTTTGAGTGCTCATGTCGCCCCCTCAGGCGTCCTATACATTTGTCCAAATTTCCGATTGGGGGAGATAGAGGCGCTCAACCCTTTCAGGGTAAGGCTTGAGCGCCTTAAAAGCCAGTTGCACAACTGATGAACGGCTTGCTATACCGGGCTACCAACTTAAGCCGGACAGCCCATGCTGCTTTCAGCCCACAGGGATAGAGGCCGCTTGCGGTTGGTCAGTTTGTCCCGCGAATGCGTTGGTAGCCTTATACCGATCTTGTGTTCTACAAAATGTATTGCGCAATGATTACAGAAAAACTTCTCCAACAATGAACTTCCGAAAATATGTAGGGTTTGCTGAAAAAGTCTCCAGATCGAACGTGGGAGGTCACACAGCGTAGAATTATAGTAGGTTCATCGCCTTGGTTCCCCCAAAAATCCGACGATAACTGGGGCAAGTGCTAGGTTTTTTAGTCTGAGGGTGTCATTTTCTTGCACATGTTGGGTGTCTAAAATGCCTGAAAACATTATCTGGCAAGGCTTCCAGTCATATTCAGCAAGCCCTATGTACGAATGTATTGGCAGCGGCCCAAATAGCCGCAGTACGGAAAACTTGCGTATGACTTATACTACAAATTGTAGTGATAAAAGGCGGGTTACTGGATCTTTACTTCTGCTTGCTTGCACTAGAAAGATCCCTTCCGGAGCAATCGGTGTTCCCTGGGTAGTGCGAGTACAGCGCGAGCGGTCTCCGGTAGTGCTTTTACGATGTCTCGGGGGTAGTGCAGCGCTCTGTATCTCCCCTTTTGTGCGATTACGATGTCCTCCCTTTTGTGCGATTAGCGCTCCGCGTCCCCTTTTGTGCGATTAGCGCTCTGTATCTCCCCTTTTGTGCGATTACGATGTCCTCCCTTTTGTGCGATTAGCGCTCCCGGAGGACATCGAGCGACCAGGAGATACAGAGTCCCGGGAGACCGCTCGCCCTGTCAGGAGATACCTCGCCCTCCGAGACATCGAGCGACCAGGGAACACCGCACTGCTGCGCAGTCCAACGGGGACTGGGAAGAATCGAAGCAAAAAGCTATGCAAGAATTCTTAGAACATGATGGCTTATCACCGGACATCGATATCTCTGGGGAGCGTTAGGAGCACTACCCCAGAGATATCGGAGAAGCCGCAAAGGGAGCTTTAATAATCCCCAAGCTCGATCGACCTGAAACCCTAACTCGACGTGAGTTCGACAGATTGGACAAAGCTGAAAAAATGGTGGAGACTGGATTTGAAGGATTCTGGTCTCCGCCGATATGACTCAAATTGTATCCCCCCTGGACATCACTCGCATCTTCTGTGAGGTAGACGACTTCTGCCAGTTGTTCGAGTACCACTGGGAACAGCAACCCCAACTACCCTCCATGCCAGGGGAACGGTGTTGTCGCTCTCCTATGAGCCTTTCAGAAGTTATGACCATCGTCTGAGCCATGAAAGGCTCACAGGAGAGCACCTTCAAAGACTTTGTGCGTACTTCCCCACTGGCGCAAAGCCTTCCCCAACTTGGTCAGCTATCGTCGATTTGTGGAATTAATGCCCTGGTGGAAGATGCTGTTGTGTTCTTTTCTACACACCCTCAAGGGAGAAGTCACGGGCATTTCTTTTATTGATTCTACACCCATAGAAGTCTGTAACCCTTGCCGCGCTCATAGCCATAAAGTGGCGTTGCACAACTCCGGGATGATGAGTTATTGCAGATTATTATAATCTGCAATAACTCATCATAAATTTATAATTAGCATAGGCTGATTTTACACAGGAGTACCAATTAGTGGTATAATGGATATTAAAGCTAATTTAGAATGTCAAGGAGTTGAATATGAAATGTCCACTCCGGTGCTTCGGAAAAAGTCAATAAAAATGATCATCTACGTGGCAAAAAAATTTATTTGCAAGAATTGTGGCCGCCAGTTTATTGAACATTATTCTCCACGAGGCTATCCGAAAGAAGTGAAAGAAAATTGTTGAAAAATGTCCGTTAATGGCAAGGGCTTTCGAGGGATTGAAAGAATCACTGACGTCAATCATAATACTGTCATCAATTGGGTAAAAAAAGTAGCTCAACACTATTCTCCCCGAAAACTATGAGATCCGGTTTCATAGATTGACGAGTTACATATTTATGTAGGTGAAAAAAGAATAAAAAGTGGTTATGGACAGTTGTTAATCATTTTCAACCTGGAATTATAGCATGGACTTTAGGAGACCGATCGGCAGAAACATTTAAGCCATTGTGGAAAATAATAAAAGGCATTATTTTTTTAGGTGACGGATGGTTGGCCAGTATCTTCAAAGTTTATTGAAGATATTAACCAGATAGTGAGTAAAACTTACATGACTCGTGTTGAAGGTGAAAACTGTCGATTAAGACATGATTTCGCTCGATTAAAAAGAAAAACCTTGTGTTCCTCAAAATCCGAAGAAATGTTAATGCTTTCAAATGTTAATGCTTTCAATTAAGTTACTTTGACAGTATTTACGTTATAATTTCATACCTGTCTATAGTTAAATCATCCCCTAATTGTGCAACGCCCATAAAGTTTTTAAGGGGCTAGTTTATTGGGTAAAGAACTCTGTGGGCTGGCAAAATGGAATTCAAATTGCACCTGATTATCAAGGAGCGGGGTGAATTGCTGGCTTTCAAGCTCACTGCGGCTAATGTTGACGAGCACAAGCCCGTACTGGACATGGCACAAGACTTGTTCGGGAAGTTGTTTGGCGAGCGCTTCTATGTTTCCCAAAAACTGTTCGAGAAATTCTATGAACAGGGTTTAAAACTGATTGCCAAGTCGAAGGGGAACAGGAAAAACCGTTTGATGAAAATGCTAGACAAAATCCTGCTACGTAAGCGGGCTGTCATTGAGTCGGTCAACGACCAACTCAAGAATATCTGCCAAATTGAGCATTTTCGTCATCGGAGGGGCGTATCTAAAGGTTGGGGGAGAACTTTGGGACTGAATGGAAAAGAGTATCAAAGCGTTGATTGACTCAACCCAAGGGAAGGTATAAGAGATGATTGAAGCCAGTCTCGCTCCAACTCATTCCCACCCCCTTAAAGCGTTGCTGAATCAACCTAGACCATGCACTTTCCACCAGACCAGAACCCGGTAGTGATAAATATGTAGTGATAGAACATTCCAATTAATCCTTACTTTTCTTAGGAATGATATAACAGCTCTTTATATTAGCAAAATTGATAGCAATGATAAGATATTCTCATGTATAGCTCATCAGAAAAATGCTCTTATGTTATTAGTCAAAAGCGAGTATAGACTTATGAACACATCATCATCTTTAGGGTCGCGACCCAATTGCCCTTATTGTAATTGTGAGCGAACAGTAAAAAATGGTAGTACTCATAATAAAAAGCAAAAATATGTAAAAAATCGGCAATAAATTGAAAACCCGACAGCAAGTATCGTCCGAAAAGAAAAAGAATATAGATGAGCTATTACTTGAAAGAATATCTTTGGCAGGTATTGCGCGTCGAGTAAAGCTTTCACAAACCTGGCAAGTATGTTAATAAAAAATCTGCCGTGAGATAAAGGTTTCAGACAAGCCCAAAGGAAAATTGACTATTGAATGTGATGAAATGTGGTCTTGGGAATAAAGAAAAAAAACATTGGCACTTGATACAAAAACAAGAGAAATTGTAGGATTTGAGCGATCGCAGTCGTGAATCAGCAAAAAAATTGTGGAAATATTTACCTTCTGTTTATCGACGCGGTTTTTTACTTTTTGGGAAGCATATAACAATACCGAAAAAGCGTTACTATTGCGGTAGGTAAAGAAACTGGAAAAACTAATCATATTGAAAGGTTAAACAACGAGGCAAAGAATTAGTCGCTTGGTTCGGAAAACATTATCATTCTCTAAGAAGAAAATCACGCGATTTGGTATTTTGTGCATGATTACAACAAATGCTTGTCGGGTTAGTTGTGCCATCACTACATGTTTATCACTACTCAGAACCCAAAGGCAACTGCTCTTGTTCAAAATTGGAATAAGCCACATGCTGACGGTGCTTTTGGAAATATGCTTGTACTTGCGTAAGTATATTCATTGATTCGTCTTTCAAAGTCAAAGTATTTACCAGTCGAGTCAACTCCATTAGCACTTGGGTATGTTTGCCATGACCCAGGAGATGTCGCCAGGGTTCAAAGCAAACCTGAGTCGCTTCGGAGTCACGCCCCAACCAAGCAGTTGCCCCTCGCCACAGATGACCAGCCCCATGGTAAAAGTCGAGAATACCGATCGCGCAGTGAGCAAAGCACTCTCGCGCTTAGTCGCCAAAAGCCTACTCCACCGTCCGCCATACCAGCTTCGGTGCTTGATCAAGTCCTTGATGCAAGGACTCCCAAAGCAATCGGGGTTTTAAAGTATCGATCTCTCCTAACACTGCTACTAATCGTCCTTGGCACAGACGGCTATAAAGCTTGCCTGTAGCGGTTTTGAGGAATTTTAAACGCGCTATTACCGCCAATGAGCACTTCCTGCCATCTAGTTTTGCCTTTGGCTGTACCTATGTGAGGAGGAAATGGTACCATCACACCATCGGCACTCAACACCATCATCAAGCTCTGAAACTCTTCACTCATGGGTTCCTTTGGCACTTCCTCCCCTGCTGCCATCGCTGTCAGACGCTCTTCCCACATAAGTTTTGCTTGTTGACCTGCCTGTTGTACCCAATTCCACAGACTGCTGTCGCTAATGTGAACTCCCGTGAGTTCCTCCAGCAACTGCCTGGCCAATTCATAAGGCACAAAAACACTCAACAGACTCCCTAGTCGTTTGACTTCCCAGGAGGTTTGCTGGTAAGGGGCGATTCCCAGTTGTGCATCCGACGGTACCTGCTGACTCCCGAAACAACCTTTCCGACATCGCAGCACTCGCCGTTTCCATTGCACCACTCAAGGGCAGGGTGTGGATTTGACGGCTAACTTTCCCTTTACTGTGCAAGGGACTTCCACAGTGAGAACACAATTGATTCTCCCCTCCGAGACTACCTCGCTGTTCTAGCTCTGCTTTCAGCAATTGCTTGCCCAGATACCAAGCCATCTGTAACACAGCAATTACCAACTCCCTTAAGCTTTGGGCAGTATCTATGGCCTTTGAGAGTTTTTCCCATTGCTCTGACACTGGTAAACTCGCTTCGATTGCAGCTATGATAGAGTTCATAAGTTTTTCAACAAGCTGAGCACTTCCAAGTGCTCTTTTTTTCGGTCTGCTTCTATACTAACCTAAGTTGCGACCTATTAAAAAAAATATGAATTACCCACTTAGACTTTACAGATATTTGGGATATTTCGTAGCTTTTGATACAAAATTATATTTTTTTTGTGCTACACGGCGGGTTGGCTGTTTATAGGTTATAATGTACTAAAATAATAGTTAATTGCTGGGGGATGTAGATGATGAAAGATATGATTACAACAATTTTTGTTCTTTGTGACGAGCTACTAAAAGCGTTAAATATAAAAGAAGATCCACAAGTAAAAATGAACAATGCCGAAGTGATGACAGTCGGATTAGTTGCTGCATATTTTTTCGGAGGACACCACGATCGCTCTTGTCAATTTATGGTCCAACACAAGTATATAAAAAATCTGTTAAGTAAAAGTAGGTTCAATCGTCGATTACACAATATTGAGGAACCAATTTGGATGTTTTTCTTCCAAGTTATAGCTCAAACATTTAAAGAGCTCAATCCGGGTCAAGAATATATTCTTGATAGTTTCCCGGTGCCAGTATGTGATAATATTAGGATTGATAGATGCCAAATTTATAACAAGGAAGAATATCGAGGGTATATTGCCAGTAAAAAACGTTATTTTTATGGATTAAGAGTTCATATGTTGGTAAACAAAAATGGAAAGCCAATAGAATTTTATCTAGATCCTGGTAGTTATAATGATTTTAAAGTTTTGCAATCTTTTGGCTTTGACTTACCATCAAATTCAATAGTTTATGGAGATAAAGCTTATAATAATTATCAATTAGAGGATTTACTAAAAGAGTCGTCAAGTATAATGTTAAAACCTTTGCGAAAAAAGAACTCAAAAAGAAAAGAATCTTCTTGTTTTGAATATATACAAAAAGTAACAAGAAAACAAGTTGAAACCTGTTTTAGTCGAATCACCAATTTGTTTCCCAAGTCAATTCATGCTGTTACATCTAAGGGATTAGAGTTGAAAATAATTCTCTTTATCATAGCTTTTTGTATCCAATTTTTATAGGTCGCAACTTGAGTTATACTACATCATTGCTCCCCCAACCGCTGGATTCGCCCCATCGGAGCGTATTTAACTTCCTCGTCGATGTCTCCTGTGTGCCGTTCCCGTAGCGTGGCGCAGCCATGTCCCCTGGGACAAGAGCAAGGAGCAGAGATATCTCCGATGTCTCCTGTGTGCCGTTCCCGTAGCGTGGCGCAGCCATGTCCCCTGGGACAAGAGCAAGGAACAGAGATATCGAAAACCTGCTGGCCGGGTTGGTGGCCTACACCTACACTGATAAAAAGCCCAGCCTCGATCTCGAGGTCAAAGGCTTGCCAGCACTGCCTCCTGCCATTTTCTAGTTTCGTCGAACTCACGTTAACTCGTGAAGAGCTGGAATTTCTGCAACAAATCTCAAAAAAACAACATGAACCATCAATAGAAATGGATAAAAAGTTTCTCTGGTGAGCAGACTCATTCCATTTTACAGCAAGTGTCTGCTGTCATCCAAAACCCTGTTTTTTGTCACAACCGGGTTTTGGGATGGTCATAATTTAGCTATCGATATCATTTGACGCATCGATGATATCGGTCTCTTTGGGCTGAAGCAAGGACTGGATATAATTATTACGTTAATGTGCGATTCGTTCAGGCGTAAACTGGCGACGGTGAAGTCTGGTCTGGTTTCATTTGCCGGATAACTCTGATTATCATGGGGGTTAAATTCCCTCTCCCCAGGTGTGGGGGGTCGAGGGTACTACCGGTCCTTAGTGCTGCGGAGTCACATCGCCGTGGTGCTCCGCTAGGACTTAAATGTAGGATAGCTAGCAGCCTAAGCTAGTGACACCGCGCTTGTTAGATGCTCATGGTTAGAACAAGCGAACCTGTGAAAGCCTCGTTAATAAGAACCAGCGGAATAAGGCTTATACGCTGGCCCAAAAGGGAAATGGCAGTTAGTGTTGGTAGTATTTGCTTACCAGCATCGCACTCGAAGAACTCCCGGGGTATAGCAGGAACCTAAAAGCATCGAGAAATGATACCAGGGAACGAAGTACCTCACGTGAGCTGTCCCCATTTGGACCAGTTAGATGTAAAGCGCAAGCCGCGAAGAGGAAGGATGTTCTAAGAAGCCAACGCCTGGGGTAATGCCTGGGATATGCAGACGTAGGACGGATATGGTAAGAAGCCTTTGGTGAAAGTAGCCCTAACACGTCGCAAAACTTAGGAGAAATCCAAAAGTATGAATATGGACTAGAGTCTCAGCCGGGTAAAGTTCAGAGCCCCGATAAATTGCCAGAATGGGGAAATGTTAGAGAAGAGCGGCTAGAATGGTTTGCTGAACTACCCTCCGCGATCGCGCAGCGTGCGCGCAGCGCATACCTTCCGGAGCTGAAATCATTAACGGTCCAATAGGATTGACCATAAGGGGTAAAATTACAGAGGGTAAGGGGAATACGGGGTGACCTAATTATTGATGATGATATGCCTAAGGACAAGCCCCAGCGGTGAAAGTCGCAAGTCCGGTTCCGCTCTTGGAGGGTTGGGGAGTGATTCCCAGCTCGACCCCGACCATTAATGACGCAAGAGGCGATCGCTCGCTCTTGAGGTTGCCTATTAAAAACAGGCGATCGCATTGTCTTGTCTCACCCGATCGAGGGACACAGCCATTTAATCGGATTCACGATCCAAGTCCTCCTCAAAACTGTAAGAAAGGGCAGTCTCATCATCTAAGACCACTTTATTTTGCTGCCCCAACTCCGCCAGATATATCGGAGTAATCAGCAGCACTGTCGTAGTCATCCCGCGAGTTACTATCGGACGCCCCATCTTCAGAAGCATTGAAGCCAGTACCGGCGGGAATCAAGCGTCCGATGATCACATTTTCCTTGAGGCCCCGCAACCAGTCAGACTTACCTTCGATCGCGGCCTCAGTCAGCACCCGGGTGGTCTCCTGGAAGCTTGCAGCTGAGATAAAGCTATCTGTATTCAGAGATGCTTTGGTAATTCCCAGAAGCACGGGGGTGTAAATTGCTGGTGCTCCTCCGGTAATGGACAGGGCATCATTAACCTGTTGCACTTCGTAGATCTCGACTAGCTCCCCTGGCAGCATTGTGGTGTCACCGCCATCATCAACACGACCTTTAGATGTCATTTGCCGCACGATCACTTCTATGTGCTTGTCAGAAATGTCAATCTCCTGAGACTGGTAGACTGACTGCACTGCATTCACTAGAAAGATCTGCACTTCCTGTAATGCTGCTAAGGCTGCTTCATCAACTGTGCGCGGGTTATGATTATTGCCCGATGTGCGAGGGACAGTGCTTCTAGCGCTCGCCAGAGATATCGAAGCTGACTGCTCGCCACCATCGGTGTTCCCACTAGCTATTTCTCGGTAGAGATTAAAGTAGACTTCCAAGATCTGGTGGGGATTAGACGGGCCATCAGAGAGCGGTTGCCCTGCTTTGATTTGCTGTCCATCAATTACTATTGCACTTTGACCTGGCCCTAGGGTATACTCGGCGATCGCTCCATCCGATTCGATCACTTTAACTGCAACGGTTTCATCTTCTTGATAGATCACCTGAGCTGTTCCCGGTCTTGTGGCCAGTACGCAAAATTCTTTGGGCTTACGGGCCTCCAGCAGTTCTTCGATCCGTGGTAACCCCTGGATAATATCTCCGGTCTTCGAGCGATCAAAGACGAGCAGCACCAAATTATCACCTCGCTGCACCAGGTCTCGATCTTCTATGTGGAGTATTGCTCCGGCCGAAACCCGGTAAGGACGGGCTATGCGCAATATAACTAGAGTCCCGGACTCTGACGAGGAGACTTGGAGCACTTGACCTGATTCTGGCAAAAATACTCCCGGCGCTATCTCGGTGCCATCTAGCAGAAAATCTCCTGCTTTCACTTCTACTAATAGGTTGGGTAAGTCGGCAATGACAAGCTTGTCAAGGTCGCGCAAGACCAGGAGTCGGCGACCCGCAGAGGATCCTTCTCGAATGCCTTGAACTATGCCTGCTTCTTTGCACTGAATCTCTGTCTTGGCTACTACTTCACCGGGGGCAATCTGTTGGCCATCGCTTACTAGTATGCGGGTATGGGAACTTCCTTGAGTCGGGTCTGCTGCTACATCACGACGGATGACTAGAGATTCTAGTATGACTAGCTGCAACCGCATGATTTCGCTCGTGGTCTCGTCTGTTACCAGTTCTATATCTGCTTCCAGGTTTCCCGATGTGGCGCTCCTATGTGAGATGAGAATTTCTTTGTTTATATAAAGCACTAGCTGGGTGCGCAACAATTCTAAGCCGGAAACTGATTTGACTCTTTCTCCGTCTTTGTATGGCAACCGCTGCACTGTCCGGAGCTGTATTAAGCCGCCATTATCTTGAGATGATTCCTGAGATGGCACAAGGGGTGTGTCTGGAACTGTATATTCTATTGCTGGTCGGAGCCGCAGGGCTGGTCCGAGCGGGGTGTCTAGGTATTCTACATAGCGTAAAGAAGCTCCCATGAAAACATCTGTTGGCGATGCCTGAGGGGTTTTTGCGAAGCATCCCGATTTTTCAGGCATCGAAGGTCCATTTGGCGCGACGGCGCCACTCACAAGGGGGACCGTCTGAGCTGTCGCAAGCTGTTGGTCTTTTGTCGATGGATCCTCACTGCTTTCTACTTCCATGAGAGCAAGGTCGAGGTTCAGGTTCAACTCCCGCGCAGGAGCTCTGCTTGCTTCGGACAGTCCTAATGAGGCAATGTTGGACCGATCGATCAATGTCCCCTCTTTTGGGATTTCTGTGGAATTGGTGATTAAATGCAATGAGCCGGGTTTGATGGAGATCTCGCGGAGGATGTCATTTTTCTCGATTACCTGGACGCAACCGCTGCTGGTGCAGAAGATGTCTTTGACTATTTCCGTGCCTGCTTCTACATATTGACCATCTTCGACTAGGCGCACTGAGCTATCTTTATTCACTTCATATGTTTCTTCTGGGAGCCACAGTAAGGTTCCACCTTTGGTGACTTCATATCCCTGTTTTGCTTTGCTCCGCTTTGCTTCGACTCCTGCATATTTGATCGTACCGCCTGTGGTTGTGCGATAGCCCTCATCTAGCAGTTCTGCCACTACTTGACCATTGCTGACTTGCGTGCCGGGTGTGGCGACCAGAGAAAATTTCTGACCCTCTGCGGTGGTGATGATATACTGCTCTTTGCCTTGGTCTTTGCTGATGGATACTCCAGCTCGATCTAGCAGTACGCTGGCGGTAATGATTTCTATTTCCCGTCCCGCTTCTTCTGTGCCTATTGCCTCTGGGAGTCTGACTATGCCTCCATGTTCTGTGCGGGTACTGGTTTGGGCGATGACTGAACCCCGCGAGATGCGATCGCCATTTTGCACTACTGGTTCTGCTCCCGGGGGCAGGTTGTATACCTCTCCTGAAAGAATCCAGATTAAACCTCCCACTCTGGCGACGCGTGTTGTGTTTCCTTGCCGATCGCGCTTTTCTTCTGGTATTATGTCGGTGAATATTGCTTCCCCGGATATATCACTGGCTACATCTTTGGTGGCTTTTTCTGTACTGATTTTGGACATTGCGCCTGTCGGTGGCACTTCGGCGATTCTCTGACCTGCTGTTATTCTATCCCCATCTTTTACCAGTATTATTGCTCCCTGGGGAATCTGGATCTGATAGTATGACTGTTTTTTTTGTTTTACAGTTATCTGGCTACTGGATGTATCCGAAAAAGCTCCATTTTCTTGAACCACTCTTACCACTTCATCTTCCACCATCAATGACAGATTAGCATTTGCCGATTCCACTCGCATTACTTCTTTCTCTTGGCGAGTGCGCAGAGCACCATATTGGATTGTGCCGTTGCAAGGTGCTAATATTTCTCTTGCTGCTCCTGAGAATACTCCTCCTGTGTGGAATGTTCGCATTGTCAACTGTGTCCCTGGCTCACCGATTGACTGGGCTGCGATTATTCCTACTGCTTCCCCTAGGTCTACCATGTCGCAGTGTGCTAAACTCCATCCATAGCATTTTTGACATACTGAGCGTTTTGATTCGCATGTTAGAGGCGATCGCACGTACACTTCTTGGACTCCCGCTTTTTGAATATGAAGTGCCAATTCATCACTTATGTCCTGATTCTTTGACGCGATCGTTTTCCCTGTCTTTGGATGAATGACTGGTGCGGCTAGGACTCTTCCCAGCAGGCGGTCTTTGAGGGTAATTAATTCCCGATCGCCTTCTTTCATGCTGCTCAAAGGTATTCCCCTGGTTGTTAAGCAGTCTTCATCCCGGATGATTACGTCCTGAGACACATCTACTAAACGCCTGGTCAGATAACCTGAATCTGCTGTTCTCAGTGCGGTGTCCACTAATCCCTTGCGAGCTCCGTAGGATGAGATGATATATTCTGTGACTGTTAATCCTTCCCGGAAGTTTGTCTTTATTGGTAAATCTATGATTTCTCCTTGCGGATCTGCCATTAGCCCCCGCATTCCCACTAGCTGCCGCACTTGGGATATATTTCCCCTGGCTCCTGAAAATGCCATCATGTACACGGAGTTGAGCGGGTTATTTGAACGCAGGTAACGCACGACTTCATCTTTGAGCGCTTCTGATGTACTATTCCAAGTATCGATTACTTTTTGAAACCGCTCTACTTCGGTTATTTCTCCCCGACTATAACGTGCTTCTGTCGCGCGAATCATTTCTTCTGCTGCCCCAAGCAACTGCTGCTTTGATGGGGGCACTTGTAAATCCTCTACGCTAATTGATACTCCGGCTTTGGTTGCATAGCGAAATCCTAAGTCTTTCAGCTTATCTGCCATTAGGGAGCATTTAGCAGGACCATATTTCGTGAATGCCCATGATATCAGTTTCTTCAGCTGACCTTTGTCTATTACCCGATTTCTAAAGATCATTTTTTTCATTTTTCTGTTGTCAGTTGTCAGTTGTCAGCGTTTAACATTCTCTCTGCCTGGTACGTGCTCACCAAGAATCTATCGGGCTCTTTGTAGTGAGCCTGCTGTGTCTCTTGACAGAAGTGATGGGCCTGGTACTTATAAAAATAGTACCAGCGTGAGCGTCTGCGATATTTCTGGGGATCTCGATGTCTCTGGATATCTAGATGTTTCCCGGGAGCGCCTTAAGCACAACTCCGGGGTAACATCGTATTCGCACTACCCCGGAGATATCGTATTCGCACGTCCTCTCTGGGGGATATCGACCTCTACTTTACTCGTAACTTTCGGACATTTCCTCTACTATTGCGCTAGCCCCACGATAAGAGCCCCGACGATTATTGCTAGTATCTGCCATCAAATCTATTTCCTTTGATGTATTTGTGCCATCGGCGTGATTTTCTACTTTATGCACTGCTATATCCAGACACAGTGACTGCAATTCCCGCATCAGCACTTTAAAGGATTCGGGGGTTCCTGGTCTGGGTATTGCTTTGCCTTTGACGATCGCATTTAGGGCTTCATTGCGTCCTTGCATGTCGTCCGATTTTACTGTTAGCAATTCCTGCAATGTGTAGGCTCCGCCAAATGCTTCTAGGGCCCATACTTCCATTTCTCCGAACCGCTGACCGCCCTGCTGTGCTTTTCCTCCCAAAGGTTGTTGGGTGACGAGGGAATAGGGGCCTGTGGAGCGTGCGTGGATTTTATCATCTACTAAATGCACGAGCTTCAGCATATATGCTTTGCCTACGGTAACTGGTTGGTCGAATGGTTCTCCTGTCCGTCCGTCATATACCTGGATTTTGCCGGGGTTTTCCTGGTTATACAACCATTTTTTTCCGGTCTCATAGACTGCCGAGAGCAATTTTCCATGTACTGTTTCTCGGGACTTTTCTTTGCCGTGCATTTCGTCAAAGGGCAGTATCTTATAACGAGTGTCCAGGTTTTCTCCTGCCCATCCTAGCAGGCATTCAAATATCTGACCTACGTTCATCCGAGATGGCACTCCTAATGGGTTGAGGATGATATCGAGCGGTGTCCCATCGGGCATGTAGGGCATGTCTTCTATGGGCAATATCCGAGATATTATGCCTTTGTTGCCGTGGCGACCTGCCATTTTATCGCCGATCTGGATCTTCCGCTTTTGGGCTACGTATACGCGCACGACCATGTTTGCTCCTGGTGGCAATTCGTCTCCCTGTTCTCGGGTAAAGACGCGCACGTCTACTACTCGTCCTTTTTCGCCGTTTGGCACCCGCAGGGAGTTATCCCGGACATCCCTGGCTTTTTCTCCAAATATGGCTCTGAGCAGTTTTTCTTCGGGTGGCTGATCTGATTCTCCTTTGGGGGTTACCTTGCCGACGAGGATCTCTCCTGTTTCTACCCAGGCTCCGATCCGAATTATGCCTGTTTCGTCTAGCTGCCGGAGGGCCTCTTCTCCGACGTTGGGGATCTCGCGGGTGATTTCTTCTGGTCCTAGCTTGGTTTGACGGGCTTCGATTTCATATTTTTCGATGTGAATGGAGGTGTACAGGTCTTCGACTACTAGCCGTTCTGATATCAGGATGGCATCTTCGTAGTTGTACCCTTCCCAGGGCATGTAGGCTACGAGGATGTTTTGCCCTAGGGCTAGTTCTCCTTTTTCTGTAGATGAGCCGTCTGCTATTACTTGCCCTTTTACTACTTTGTCCCCGACATGCACGATCGGTTTTTGGTTCAGGCAGGTGTCTTGGTTGGAGCGATGATATTTATGCATTTCATAGGATATCTCTCGCGGAGGTATTTGGAAAATGTCTAATTTTGTCTCGATGTCTCCCCCAGAGGGGACGTGCGAATACGATGTCTTCTCTTTTGTGCGATTAGCGCTCTGTATCTCCTGGGTGGTGCGGTTAGCGCGAGGTTTCTCCTGAGTAGTGCGAGTATGATGTCCCTCGGGTTTCGCCGTGCGTTCGGGGGACATCAAGCTCCCAGGAGATACCTCACCAGGAGATACCTCGCTCCCAGAAGACATCAAGCGACCATAGATATCGAAGCCTGTGCTTTCGCCATTAAAGAGCGATCCTGCGTCGCGAGCACCCGCAGGACCAGTAGCCAGGTGCGGCCGCTGCGCGTCGGATGAAGCCTTTTTCGGTATGCTTCTGACCCGTATTTTGGTTGCATCCACGTAGGTTACTACTCCATCTTCTTTGGATACGATCACCATCCCCGAATCTCTGGCTGCCTGGGTTTCCATGCCAGTTCCTACTAATGGCCGTTCTGGACGCAATAGGGGAACTGCTTGTCGCTGCATGTTTGACCCCATGAGGGCCCGGTTGGCATCGTCATGTTCCAGGAAGGGGATTAAGGATGTTGCCACTGAGATGATTTGCACCGGTGATACGGAGACGTAGTCTACCTGGTCTGGGGTGGTGGTGGTGAAGTCTTGGCGATACCGTACTGGCACGATGTCGCTGGAGAGCTTGCCATTTTCGTCCACCGGTATGTCTCCTGGAGCTACCCGCAGGTCATCTTCCTCATCTGCTGTCATGAACACTGGGGGGATGTCGCGCCTGATTTGGCCATTTTCGACTCGGTAATATGGAGTTTCGATAAATCCATATTCATTCACCCGGGCATGGGTGGCGAGGGATCCTATTAATCCGGCATTGGGACCTTCTGGGGTTTCAATCGGACATATCCGCCCATAGTGGGAAGGGTGAATATCCCGCACGGCGAACCCTGCCCGTTCCCTGGTTAGTCCTCCTGGTCCTAGGGCGCTCAACCGCCGTTTATGGGTCAGTTCTGCTAAGGGGTTTGTCTGATCCATAAACTGGGATAGCTGGGATGAACCAAAGAATTCCTTGATCGCTGCTACTAATGGTTTGGAGTTGACTAGGGATGTGGGTGTCAATTGATCTGAGTCTAATACTATCATCCGCTCTCGGATTATCCTCTCTAACCGGTTTAATCCCACCCGCACTTGGTTTTGTAACAGTTCTCCGACCGCTCGCACTCGTCTGTTTCCCAGGTGGTCTATATCATCTATGGTGCCGATATCAAATTCCAGGTTGATCAGATAGTCTATGCTTGTCAGTATGTCCTCTTGGGTCAGCACTCGCTTCGTTTCTGACACAGAAAGGCGCAGCTTTTTGTTCAGCTTGTAGCGTCCTACTTTGCCGAGGTCGTAGCGTTTGGGGTCGAAGAAGCGGGATTCTAACAGTTGCTGTCCACCATTGACTGTTGGCGGTTCTCCTGGCCGCAGCTTGCGATATAGTTCTATCAGGGCATCTTCATCGGTATATTCTCCTTCTTTGTCGATGGTTTTCTGGAAATAATCTGGGTGACGCAAGGAGTCCAGTATTTCACTGGTGCTCATCCCCATTGCTTTGAGCAATACTTGGGCCGACAGCTTCCTGGTTTTGTCTATCCTTACCCATACCAGGTTATTTTTATCTGTTTCAAATTTTAGCCATGCTCCGCGATTGGGGAGCAGGGAGGCGTTGTAGGTCCGCCGACCGTTTTTGTCTGTTTCTGATTTGTAGTACACTCCGGGCGATCGCACTATTTGGTTAACGATGACTCGCTCTGATCCATTTATGATAAATGTGCCCCGATCTGTCATCAGTGGCAGTTCGCCGATAAATACCTCTTGCTCTTTAATTTCCCCGGTTTCTTTGTTGAGCAAACGTGTGGGGACATACATTTGCACTGCGTAGGTTGCATCCCTGCGCTTTGCTTCTGCTACGTCGTATTTTGGTCGAAGGAGTGAGAATTTTTTCCCCAAAAAATGTAGCTCTAGTTTTCCCGTGTAGTCTGTTATTGGAGAAAAGCTGTCTAGCTCTTCTATTAATCCCTCTTCTAGAAACCAGCGGAAGCTCGCTCTCTGGATCTCTACTAGATCTGGTAATTTAAATTTCACTTTTGTGTCGATCCTCTGATTCATTTTCTGTCAAGGCTGCAAGGCGCGTTATTCTTATACTGAGCAATTTTGTCTCGACACGATCGCTGCCATTTGATACTCGGGAGGAGGGAAAGGGAGGGTTACCTTCGCGCTGCGGCGAGACGAACGGTGCTTCGATATCGCCGTGTCCCCCCTCCTTCCCACAGCGAAGCCTGGGAAGGTGCGAGTAGCGATCTGCGTCTCAAGAGCATGTGCTCCCGATATCTCCTGTGTGCCGATAGCGCTGCGCTGGGGGCGCAGCCATGTCCCCTGAGACAAGAGAGCTGGCAGAGATATCGAAGGGGAAACATCGTAGTCGCACTACCCAGGACATGCGGTCCGTTCACTCTCCGGCAAATTAAATAGTTTACGGGCATTATCTGTTGTTTGTGCCGCTAATGTTTCTACTGGCACTCCTCTGAGTTGGGCTACTTGCTCCGCTACATAACGGACGTATGCTGGCTCATTGCGTTTCCCTCGTTTTGGTTCAGGTGCCAGGAATGGACTGTCTGTTTCTATTAGTAGGCGATCGGGAGGCACCATGAGACATGACTCTTTTATCTGGACTGCTTTCTTAAATGTCACGGTCCCGCTGAAGCTGATGTATAATCCCAAATCTAAGAACCATTCCGTTTCTTCTGGCCTTCCGCCCCAGCAATGCATCACCCCTCGTAATGAACCTCCCGTGTTCTTCAATTCTCTCAGTTGTCTCGCTGCCTCTTGCGCCGCCTCTCGGAGGTGGATAATTACTGGTAATTCTAGAGCCTGGGCTAGGTAAAGCTGAGCGGCAAATACCTTTTTTTGCTGATCAAAATTATCCGCTTTATAAAAATCTAGCCCCGTTTCCCCTATTGCTACTACTTTCCGGTCAGCACTGACAAAATTCCTAATTACTTCCTCTGCCGAGCTTGTCCATAAATGGGCATCTAGGGGGTGCAACCCTACGGCAAAATATAGCTCGTCAATCTGAGCTGCTAATGTTTGGATGCTCTTTATCTCCGAGGGTGATACGCAAGAATGCACTAACTGCACTACTCCAGCGGAACGCCAACGGGTAACTACTTCGGACATATCCGACTCA
Organism: uncultured Hormoscilla sp.; assembly: GCA_963921275.4. Lineage (GTDB taxonomy): Bacteria > Cyanobacteriota > Cyanobacteriia > Cyanobacteriales > Desertifilaceae > Hormoscilla. The sequence continues at coordinate 3,739,002 of OZ001293.3, forward strand.
AAGACATCAAAGTTTATGTGAACGTGGGTGTCAATCAACTGCATGGGGATGGTGTTCTCCTGCCTTGTGTCAGTAGGCGGTGTCTAGTAGACACCGGTCATTGGTCAGTTGTCCATCGGACCACTTCTTTCAAGCTGCCGCTGGGGATGCTGATTTTTCCACCTTTTTTAATGCCTGCGCCAGACGGGATTTTTTGTGAGCCCCATTGTTACGGTGCAAGACCCCGCGCTTGACTGCTTTGTCTATTTTGCTGTATGCTGCTGACATGAGACCGAGAACTTCCTGCTTGGCCTCCGGGGTTTTGGAGGTAGCATACTTGTCTAAGGCTGCGAAAAATTTCTTCATCAGCGTCTTGACCGCTGATTTATAAGCTTTATTGCGCAGCCGGTTCCTCTCTGTGATTTGGACGCGCTTGATGGCTGACTTTATATTTGGCACGGCGTTCCCTTGGTTGTTTACTGCTATTTACAATTCTGCTGTCAGTCGGACTTTTTACTATAGCATTTTTTCCTGGCTAGTGCAAGCGCCCCCCATTGCCAGGTTAAGCTAGAGTAGCGACTATGAGTAGTCCCAGCGCAGCTTGGACCAGCGGTGTTAAGTTAATAGAGAGGTTATACATTCTTTGCGATAAGTGTGTCAAGTAATCCCGCTGAATGAGCGATCTTATGCGCGAGTATATGTTGCGTTCCATTGAAAATTGAGCGTCACTACCATCCTGCTACATGATATGCTGCGAATTGTTCTCGATCGGGATGAGGCAGAAGCGGAATTGCGACGCATCGGCGATCGCTATCGCGACGACTATGTCCTGCACGCCTGTGCGACGGTTAGGGAAGTGCTGGCCTCGGTGAGGCGAAACGGAGATCGGGCGCTGCTGCATTATACCGCGTCAGTCGATCGAGTTACCTTCAGCCCTTCAGAATTGCGGGTGACTGGTTCAGAACTAGATGCTGCTTATCAGCAGGTAAATAAAGATTTACTAGACGCGATCGAGTTGGCATCGAGCCAAATTGAGGCATTTCACCGGCAGAGAGTGCCATCATCGTGGGTGCAATTTAAGGATCTGGATGTAGTTTTGGGTAAGCGATATCAGCCGGTGGAAAAGGCGGGTATATATGTTGCCGGTGGTGGAGCGGCTTATCCAAGTCGGGTGCTGATGAATGCTATCCCAGCTAAGGTGGCTGGAGTACGGAGGACGATCATGTCTACTCCGCCGGGACCGGATAAGAAAATTAATCCAGCGGTGCTGGTGGCTGCTCAGTCGGCAGGTATTCAGGAGGTTTATCGGGTGTCCGGGGCGGCGGCGATCGGGGCTTTTGCCTATGGTACGGAAACTATTCCGCCAGTAGATGTGATCGTAGGGACTGGTAATATATATGTAACTCTAGCCAAAAAACTGGTCTCGCCGATAGTGGGGATAGATTGTTTGACCGGTGCGGGAGAGCTGTTGATTATTGCCGATCGCCTCGCAAATCATGAACATGTGGCGGCGGATTTGTTGGCCCAGGCGGAACGGGACCCTATGGCATCGGCGATCCTGTTGACTCCGGATTTGACTTTGGCTACTCTGGTGACAGCTGAAGTTGACCGGCAACTTATTAACCACTCCCGCCGGTTGCTGACGGAAAAGGCGATCGCCCATTATGGTTTGGTAGTGGTGGTAGAATCTGAGCTGATCGCGGCGGAACTCGCGAATGCTTTTGCTCCCCAAAATTTGATGCTGCAAGTGGCTGACCCCTGGAGTTTACTAGAAGAAATTCGTCATGCTGGAGCGATCTTTCTGGGCTATTCCTCCCCGATCGCCCTAGGAGATTACTTAGCCGGTCCTAACCAGAATCTTCCCACTAATGGTGCTGCCCGCTACGCTTCTTCCCTAGGCGTGGAAACTTACTTGAAGCATTCTAATATAATTAATTATTCTCCTGAGGCCCTGAAAAAAGTTGCCGACACGATCGAGCTCTTGGCTCAAGCTGAGGGTTTCCCGAACCACGCCGATTCTGTGCGCTTGAGAACTGAAGGTCAGCGAGATAAGTATGACAGGCGTTGCTGAATCAAGGTATGGTAGAGGCAAGGTAGGGAAGAATGTGAAGGTAAGAAAACGATGGTAGACCAGTCAGCTCGCCCAACTTGTCCAGAATGTGGGAAGAAGTGAAACAAACTAAGAATGGCAAAAACCGACAAGGTAAGCAGAAACATCTGTGCAAGGCTTGTGGGCGCGAATTTATCACAAACTACAACTCACATCTGGAGCGGAGCGTGATGAGTTCAAACACTCATGCCTCACCATGTATACCAATGCTATGGGGTTTCTAGGGATAGAGAGAGTGAAAAAACTGCATCACACAACTCTTATCAACTGGGTCAAGCAAGTTGGGTTCTCGGCTACCTGATGCCTATCTACCCGAACAGGTTGGTGCAAGTGGGAGAACTCGATGAATTACAGACCTTTGTGGGCTCAAAAAAAACACTCCGATGGCTGTGGACAGCAGTAGAGCACTTGAGCCCAGGGATATTGGGATGGGCAATTGTCGATCGGAGTAGTCAGACTGATGAAGCCATTGTGGCAGGAAATTAAGGACTGGAAATGCTACTTCACCGGTGAGTGATGATTGGCTAGTGTATGGCAAGTTTATTCCCGATGAAGACCGGATTTAAGCCAAGATCTATATGACCCGAGTTGAGGGTGAGAATAGGCGAGGAAGACAATATTTGGCACGGTTGAAGCGCAAGACATTGTGCTACTCCAAATCTGTAGAGATGTTGAGCCATTCAATTCGACTATTAATCCATTATCTCCATTGGGGTGAAATACCTGTTCCTTACCATTCCATATCTTGATTCAGCAACGCCAGTATAACATATAGGCGTTGCATATTTTGGGGATGTTATCAGCACTCTTGTTAACAGTTGACAATTGACAATTGTTCATTGCTCAAACTTCTATATATGACCAGTAATGCTGTAATTGTCAATTATCAAAACTTATAAATCCCTATTGCCTAGTTTAATTACTTCTATAACTATATGTAGCAATCGAATGCTTCTTTGTGAACTCAAAGATGCCCAGAAACCCGGCAATATGCCCAGAAACCAGGTTTCGATATATCTGGGGAGCGCGCACTACCCCAGATATATCGAATCAACTTCTAGAGTTGGGGGAGTCTCAAGTGAGACTCCCCCAACGGGTGCATATCACTTTTGCGGCGATGTGCTCTGCGCGCTCGATGTCTCCGGAGAGCGAGCGCTAATCGCACTACGCATCGCACATCGCGGAGATATTCACCGGTAGCCCAGAAACCCGGTTTTGCCGGAATTATCGGGTTTCTTAATTCTTGCATTGAGATGCACCCTCCCCCAACTCCTGCCAATAGCGCTGCTTTGCGCCAACAACTTCCCTAGTTCCTTTTACCACTCATCCTGGCGTTTATCGATACTGAACCTCTCAGGATTTTGCAGTTTCGGAAAACGATAGAAAGTATTCCCCTGGGCATCCACTTCTGGGATGGCTGAAAAAATTTGCACTTGTTGTTGCAAGAACCTCTGAGCAACCAGAGCATCGATTCTCGCCGCCGCCGCCAGCTGAATGAGAGAAACCTCCCCATTTTGCTTTTCTAACAGCTGATAGAAAGCATTTTGCAGCTGTCGCTGACGCTGACCATTTTGGATAGTATTCAAGACATACAGACCTACCAGCGAACTCAGTCCAATCACAAAGGCAATTTCCAGAATGGCCATAACACAATCAACCTTATACGTAGTGCGTGACGATGTGCGATGCGCAGTTCGAATAGCACGCGCAGAGCACATCGGAGCCAGGAGCGCTAGCTTTCTGCGGTTGCACTAAATTAGAAGCTCCTTCTATCACTTTAGCGGATTCAATTACATCTCCCTGAGTCAGCTTCCCTAGTACCTCAAAGCCTTCAGTCACATAGCCAAACGCGGCATAGCGACCATCCAACAGGTTAACACCAGGTGGTGTCAGCTCTGTTTCAAACAGGAAGAAGAAAAACTGAGAAGAACCCCCATTCAGATCTTCATCCGGACGAGCCATCCCCAGCGTGCCATAGGCTGCGAAGGGAAGCACCGGATGGGAGCGATACATACCCGCCTCTTCTAGGGTAATACCATAGATTGGGGAAGGCTCATTTTGGACCAGGATCTCCAAGGGAATAGCCCGGTATTCCCCTGTATCGGGGTCAATGAAACCGTCTTCGGGGCCCGGGGGATCTCCCACTTGCGCCACGTATTGTTTTTCTACCCTTGTAAACTCCAGACCGTCATAGAACCCGCGCTGTACCAGATCCACAAAATTACCAGCGGTAACCGGGGCACTGTAACCGTCCAGCACCGCTGTTATCTTGCCCTTATTGGTTTCGATCGCCACGGTGGCCCGACCTAACAGTTGTGGCAGGTTGTTGTACTCCGATGGTACTTCAAAGGTCATGCCGCGCACCATTAACTGTTCTAGCTGCCCCACCAACTCCAGCAGTTCGTCTCTGAGGGTCTGCACCTGTTCTTTATCTTCAACTTCAGCAGCTTCTCTTAGAGAGGTCAGTCCTGACTCGATCTGGGCTATGATTGATTCTGCTTGTGGTTTGCTATCCGAAGGCACTGACGAGAGCAGTTGTGACTGGCGAAGGTTGCTCGTGGTCTGTACCTTAGTGATGTTTCTCGTGATGTCACTCCAATGCTTGCCTCGCAGTGCTGTGGAGATGCTTTCCAAATTGGCTTGCATTTCCCGCACTGGTTGATTGTCAATTGGTAGGGCATACCGCAACAGGGTTTTGCCATCGGTAATAGCGTCCCCAGAGGGTAAGAGAGTCTGCTGGGGTTTTTTACTGCCCCTAAAATTCCACCAAGCGGCGTCCAGTCCGATCGAGAGGGTAAACAGCAGCACTGCTAAGATGCCTGTCTTCAGCCAGCGCTGCCATAGGTTAGTCCTTGACTTGCTTACATCCATAAATTTATCTGCCTGTCTTCGCTTTACATCTGCCCTGGGCAACAAACCCATGTTTCATCTTGCCATAGGGATGTTCACTCCTATGCCCCTATCTCACCAATCAGCGCTCGCCAGTCCCCCATCAGCGCTCGCCAGTGCTCGCCTCTGCGGGCTGCGCTCCGATCGGGTATTGTCCTGAATATTTCCAGCCAGAGTAGAGAGTTGGTTCCCACGTAGGGTTACAATAAGGAGCCGAATATTGCTCCCCCAGAGATTCATGATCTCCAGTAATGATTTTAGAACCGGCGTCACAATTGAACTAGATGGTAGCGTATGGCGGGTGCAGGAATTCCTGCATGTCAAGCCAGGTAAGGGGTCTGCCTTTGTGCGCACGAAGTTGAAAAACGCCCAAACAGGTAATGTGATCGAACGCACTTTCCGGGCTGGGGAAACGGTTCCCCAAGCCAATCTGGAAAAGAATACGATGCAGTATACCTATAAAGACGGCGAGCAGTTTGTCTTTATGGATATGGAAACTTATGAAGAGAGCCGTCTGGACCCAGAACAGATCGGCAATCGGGTAAAGTACCTATCCGAAGGCATGGAAGTCAATGTCCTGACTTGGAACGACCAAGTGCTGGAAGTGGAACTGCCTAACTCGGTGGTGCTAGAGGTGACTGACACTGCTCCAGGGGTCAAGGGCGATACGGCCACTGGCGGGACGAAGCCCGCTACTCTGGAAACAGGGGCTCAAGTCATGGTTCCCTTGTTTATTTCCGTGGGAGAGAAGATCAAAATTGATACCCGCAACGATAGCTACCTGGGTCGCGAAAACTAGCCTTCTTGATATAATTGCTAATTGCGAATTGCTAATGGCTCAGGTATCTCCCTCCGCCTAGGAGGACTACCCAGGAGATACCTCATTGTCAATTGCGAAGCTTACAATTGCGAATTGCGCTCTTAGCAGTAGCCATTAGCTATTAGCAGAATGACAACTAATCAATTACGTGATAAAAAGCTGTGGAACTGAACTTTAACGAACTCCGTGAACTGATAGCCGCATTGGATCAAACTGACATTGCGGAGTTGAGGTTAAAGGGTGTTGATTTTGAACTGACGCTGCGGAAGGCTACGGTGAAGACTGAAGGTGGCGTAGCGCCAGTAGGCGCAGCCGTGGCGACGGCAGGCGCAGCCGTGGTGACGGCACCTCCTGTAGATGGTGGCGTGGCAGCGCAGCCTGTAGAAACAGCCCCTTCTGCTGCTGTCGGGACTGGAACCGGACAGCCGCTGGCAGAAAAAAAATGGGCAGAGATTAAGTCTCCGATGGTGGGAACCTTTTATCACGCACCGGCACTGGGAGAAGCGCCATTTGTACAGGTGGGCGATCGCATTAATGCCGGTCAAGTGGTCTGCATAATAGAGGCGATGAAGCTGATGAACGAAATCGAAGCGGAGGTATCGGGACGGGTGATGGAAATTATGGTAGAAAATGGAGAACCAGTTGATTTTGATAAGCCGCTAATGCGCATCGATCCTAATGGTTAATAGTTCAAGGATAATAGTTAATAGTTGATTATCTAAATTGATAGACTTAACTGGGAACCATTGGGAGTTTTGGTAACTTCGATGCAGGTACCGAAGGCGGATTTGAGATAGGGCATGTGAGTGATGGTGAGGATGCAGCTCATATCAGGGGCGATCGCATTAATGGCAGCAACCAGGCGATCGCAGCCTTCAAGGTCTTGGGTGCCAAAGCCTTCATCGACAATTAACATTTGTAAAGAGGTGCCAGATCGTTGGGCCAGGAGTCGGGCTAGGGCGAGACGAATCGCAAAGTTGACGCGGAAAGCTTCACCGCCAGAATAGGTTTCGTAGGGACGAGTCCCCCGGGTATCAGCAATGAGAATATCTAGGGTATCTATTAATTTATTCTTAGGGGACCGCCCTACCTTTTGAGTCACGAATTGAACGTGCAGTTGGTTGTCGCCACAAAGTCGTCCTAGTATGAAATTAGTTTCCACTTCCAGTTGGGGCAGAAGGTTTTCGATCATCAGCGCTGGAATGCCTTTTTTCCCGAAAGCATGGGCTAGTTCTTGAGCTACTCGATATTGCCGCTGTGTAGATTGTAGTTGCTGCTGCTGGGCTTGGTACTGGGTTTCTAGAGTTATCAAATGTTGCTGTTGCTGCTGGAGGCGTCCTAGTCGGGCATGCTGTTCGTTCAGTTTTGCTCGGCCTTGGCTGAGTTGGGTTTCTAAGGCTTTAATCTGGGTAATAGCATCGGGATTTTGTGCCAGTTGTTGGGCTAGCTCCTCAATTTGAGAATTTATCTCCATAAGTTCATTTACGCGGGCCTCAGAGCGTTCTGTCAACTCGCGAGTCGCTTTTACTAGCTGGGGATATTGTGCTTCCGCTTGCAGTAGCTGTTGGTAGCGCAGCTGGGCTGGTTGAGCTTGTCGCAGAGCAGTCCGCAAGCTATTGTGCTCGTCTAAGTTATAGCCAAGTGACTCTAGATCCTGTTCCAGGGACTCAATCTGTTGTTGTAAGGGAGATGTTTGCTCTAATTGCTCTATAGAGTGATTGAGCTGGGCAATTTGCGCTTCTAATTCGGGGCGCTGGGTGTTAATTTGACGCTGATGCTTGAGGGCGGCTTTGATCTCCCCTTGCTTAATTTCTGCCCAGCGCCATCGGTTTACTTGTCCTTTGACTAGAGCATGGTCTTTTTCATCGTAGTTGAGTGCGTGCAGTCGCTCTTCAATCAGGCGGAGTTCTGCCTGTAAGGGGGCGGCATATTCGGCAGTACTTAGCGACTGCTCGATCTTGGCCACTTGCGTCTCCAACGTGTGCAGTCGTACCAGACTTTCGCTGGTAACGTCGAGACGGGCTTGCAATTCGCCCCGCTTTTCTAGGGCTGGCGTCAACTGACGCAATTGCTCGTCCAGTTCCTGATATTCTGTCCGCAGAATTTTAATTTCTCGATCGGAGGTTGCTAGCTGTTCCCGCACTACCCACAGTCGATCGAGGATTTCTTGCTGCTGGCAAAGATGTTTTTGCTGTACTAAATGCCAATGATGTTCGTCCAGGGGGCGATCGCACAGGGGACATACTCCGATTTTTCCGGAACGGTAGCTTTCATTTTCTTGACTCTCATCAGTCGAGGCGGTCGATTGCGCTGCGCGCACGCTACGAGATCGAGTCCCATTCAGCATCTGAATTTTCTGGTTCAGTTCCCCCAGCTGGGTTTCATAGCTGCGCTGATCGGCTTGCAGGCGTTCCATGAAGTGACGCCTTTCCTGTCCTTTTTCTAGTACTCGCTGCTGATAGATGCGCTGCTTTTCTAACTGTTGAATTCGATCCTGTATTTCCTGGGCTGCTTCTTGGAGTTGGGGGGCCCGGGCTCGATCTTCTTGCATCTGGACCAGAGAGGTTTGCAGTTCTTCTAATTTAGCACTCAAATAGGCCCGATCGCGCTCTAACTGGCTTTCTAGCTGCTGGCGGCGTCGCAGTAGGGGGGCCACCTGCAGTTGCAGCCTGTCCAGGTACGCGAGGCGATCGCGTCGGAGGCGCAGTTGTTGCAGTCCCGCTTCTACTTCTGATTGCTGGCTAAGGGTTTGCTGTAGTTCCTGTTCTTGTTGGCATAAGGCTTCTAGCTGAGCTTGACTTTTACGTAATTGCTTTTGCAGTTCTCCAACTTGCTCGGCTTTCGTTGCTAGCAACTGTTGCAACTGTGCTTGGGCTGCATGGTGGGCTTGAAATTTAGCCGCAAAGACTTCTTCTCGCTCTTGTAGGTGTTGGAAACGGGCGTAGGCTTCGGTGATCGCGCTTTTGGTCTCTAACAAGCTTTCTATTTCCCGCTGTTTCTGGGTTGCTGCTGTCAATTCTTGCTGCAGGCGATCGCACTCTTCGCTCAGGACGCGGTACTGACTGCGCTGCCAGGAGAGCTGTTGCTGCTGGGCTTGCTGTTGATGGTATAGGGTTTGTAAACTTTGCAGTTGTTGTCGAGTGACGTTTTGCGAGGCGCTTAGTGCAGCAGTCTCCTTTTCTAGGTTTGCTAGTTCTTCGGCGATCTCCGAGTCCGCTTTTAGCTCCCTTTCCATCTCCGACAGCCTGTGAGCTTGCAGATCCACTTGTCCCTTAAGAAGGCGTGATCGCTCTTTTGCCTGTTCTGCCAGGGAATCATACTGGTCTAGACTGAGGAGTTTTGCCAGGATCTGCTTGCGCTCCGTCGGACCTTTAAGCATAAATTCATCCGAGCCACCTTGGCGTAAATAGGCAGAATTGACAAAAGTCTCGTAGTCTAGCTTCAGTTGCTGTGTAATCAGCTGTTGGGTTGCCCGCATTTTACCTGCGGTCAAAGATCTAAAGCCCTTTGGGGTCTGCACCTGAAATTCCAGCGTACTGGGACCCTTTCGCTGACGGGAGCGAATTACCCGATAGGTTTGCTCGTCTTTAGAGAAGACCAAATCAACCCTCACCTCAGACGTACCAATATGTATCAGGTCATCTTCCGACGCGGCGCGGCTTTCACCCCACAGACTCCAGGCGATCGCTTCTAGCAGTCCCGACTTGCCCGAGCCATTCTTTCCACAAATGCAGGCCGTATGCAAGCCGCGAAAATTCAGGGTTGCCTCGCGATAGCTGAGGAAGTTTTTTAGCGTTAGTTCTAGCGGAATCATGCAGTCGAGATGGCCATAAGTTCATTCTTTTAAAAAAAAATAGCAGCCTCATCACAGTTTTGGCTAGGGAGTGTCATCAATTAAGCCATATTACAGCTGCCGCGAGGTAGATGGCACCCAAGAAATTGCGAGCCGTTTTATCGTAGCGTGTCGCCAGAGCCCTGTATTGCTTGAGTTTTTGGAATAGATTTTCAATTAGATGCCGCCACTTGTACATTTCTTCATCGTATTCTCTGTGTTCTGTGCGGTTACTTTTTGGAGGAATGACAGCCATCCAATCCGCCTCTTTCAGGCGCTCGAGCACACGTTGTTCCGCATCATAGGCTTTATCTGCAAGCAGCGCGCCAATCTCACCGATTTTATCCAATAGCACGTCAGCGCCTTTCCCGTCGTGGGCTTGGCCAGGGGAGATGAAATCCTGTGGGATTGCCTTGGGCAATCGCAAGTGGCATGAATCTTTGTCGATAGTCCCCCTTTACTACGGCCTATGGCTTGGGTTTCGCACGTATCTGAGGGTGTTTTTTTTTGCACCCGCACGCTCGTTGATGGGCACGCAGGATGGTGGCATCAATCGCGGCGTATTCGTTATCGGCGTCTGAGGCCAAGACATCGAATACCTGCTTCCAAACTCCCTTTTCAGACCAACGGGTATGGCGGGTATGAACAACCCGAAAATCCCCAAAACACTCCGGTAAATCCCGCCAGGGAATGCCAGCACGATATCGATATAACACGGCAGAACACGAATAATCTATTGTTCTTGGCTGTAGCGCCTGGGTCACCCTCTTTACCAGGTAAAAGGTGTTCGATCCGTTCCCACTGGTCGTCTCGCAAGCCATAGCGTCTCATATCATGCCCTCTTGATTGTTATTGCTGGATAAGGACTCCATACCGTATCCATCTATTTCTGTCAAGCAATTTGATTGATGACACACCCTAGTCCAATTCCAGAAATTTTCATTTCTTAATATTTATTTAATAACTATTGAGCGATATTATTCTCGCTCCCAGAAATGTGGAGATGCTGTAGGTTGGGTAGAGGCACGAAACCCAACCAGGAGATATGGCTTTAGCTTGCGGGCGTAAGGGGCGATACTGCTGCGCAGTCGCTGCGCGATCGGGAGGCGATCGCCTGTCAGGGGAATGACTGACGCGGCGTCCCCTCTGGGGCCGGGTTTCCCCTTTAGGATCCGAAATGGTTAGGGCGAGCGCCATCTCAAGAAACTCGGCTTCGATATCTCTGGGGTAGTGCGAATAGCGCGTCCCCTCTGGGGGATATCGAAGCATCAGAGAGCTACCCGTACTGCATGTCCTGGGAGCGCTAGTCGCACTACCCAGGACATGCAGACTGTTAATCTCGGGCTATTCGGACGGTGGTAAGGAATTGGGAGTCTTTTGCAGAACCCAGTCCAGATACAGCACCAGAATCTGGAGTTTAACGAAATTGCCGAGCCGCTTCAGGTTGTCATCACTCAGCACCAACGCCCAAAACTTGGTCAGCAATAACCGCAAAACAATCTCGCCAGACTGCTGGATTATCCAAATCATGATATTTATCACCATTGCAATTACGTTTTATTCAACTAAATCCACTCTGGCAACTGCATCTGGGAAGTATCTCTCAAACTTAGGCTGACATACCCTGACATAGCCTGACATCGGGCAGACAATGCCTATCTCATCCAAATCTGGAACGAAAAACCCCTGTTTGCCACTGCGCGGGCTAGACTGGATAGGGTCTGTGCTGCCCACCGAATATCTTTTGTTGGTTCCCCACAGGTTGGAAACCTGGGGCTACACGAACAAAGCCCGCCTACGCGGGCTAGACTGGATAGGGTCTGTGCTGCCCACCGAAGATCTTTGCTAGACTGACTTGAAAGTGATTGTGAGATTAGCCGATGAAACCCCTACTGCGTGACTTTCTGACTAAGATAGCTCGTGAATATAAACTTTCCTCAAAGCAGGAGGAGGCTTTCGTCGAGCTCTTTAGTACGGGAAAAAGCGAACTAGAAATTGCAGAAAACGTTCTCTACATATCTCCAGGTGCCTTCCGTACTCGCATGACTGGAGGGTATCAACTTAAGCCGGGAAAGCTAGAGTAGATAAGGCTTGTGGGTGATGTGCTTTTTTTGACCGTCGAGGTCAAGGGAGATCACCCATGCTCGCCACAAGCCAATCAAACACCAAGGGAAAAGATTGCTCAAAGAGACGTTCCGCAGCAGTGGAACCATCCGCGGGTCGTAAGTGGGGTTGGGTGTTTTGTCTTGGCGCTGCTGCAACTTTTGGAGTTCCTGATGGACAGAACTCAGCTGACCCCCAATACTCTGTCCCAAGGGTTAAGCTAAGGCCCTCAAGGCATGAAATAAATCGGGTACATGGACAGATCGGAGTTTCTCTGACCCTAACCCCCATCAGCGCTCGTGCCCCATCCCTGACCAAACCCTCAATCTGCCAGTCCCAGAGAACTCCACATTTGTCGAGTTCTTCTGTCCAACTATCCTAGGTGCGCTCTTCCTTTTCCGTTTCCACCAACAAATACCCGCTCCCTAACTCCATCAGAAGCAATATCGGCTGGGAAAAGTTGGACTTTTGTTCATCTCCATAGGCTTTAATCTGCTCGAGCAGGCGCTGTTTGACACTCCGTAGCGCACTGGCTGACACCACCACATGGCCCTCTAAATGCACTGCTTGCAAAAAGGCGTTGCACAATTACGGGATGATTTAACTAGGGACAGGTACAGAATTATAAGGTAGATAGTGCAATAATAACTTAATTAAAAGTCTTAACATTTCTTCGGACTTTAAGTAACATAATGTTTTTCTTTTTAATCGAGCTAGATAATGTCTTAATCGACAATTTTCACCTTCAACACGGGTCATGTAGGTTTTGCTGACGGTCAAGATATTCAATAAACATTGGATAGACAGGCCATCCATCAGTAACGTAGAAAAAGCATTGCCAACATTTTATAATATCCCACAATGGCTTAAAAGTTTCCGCGCTCTCGATCACCTAATACCTATGTTATAGTCCCTGGCTTAAAATGATTTACGACTGTCCATAGCTACTTTTTATTCTTTTTTTCATTTACATAAGTATGCAACTAGTCAATCTCTGCAACCTCCGGAATCTCGTAGTTTTCAGGGATTGACGGTAATTCTTTAGCTGCTTGTTTTACCCAATTAATTTGAGTATTATGGTTGACGCTCCTTTCAATACCTCGAAATCCCTTGCCATTAAGGTACATCGTTAAACAATTTTTCTTGACATCTTCCTATGGAACCGCGCGCGCGGATAATAATGTTCGAGAAACTGACGGCGACAAGCCTTACAAATTAAATTATGTTTGCCGCGTCTGTGACCATTTTTATTGATTTTTTCAGAACCACATCGGGGACATTTCATGTTCAACTCCTTTAGCTAATTAGTTCCCCTTACGCTCCATGATAACACTAATTATGACTACTGAGAAAAAATTAATCATATCAATCATAAATTCTTCTTGTAAAATTGCAAATTATCATAATCTGCATTAAACCATCATCCCGAAAATGTGCAACGCCTGCAAAAATTCACGACTAGGCTCTCTGCTCCCACTCCTTGCTTTATCTCGAAATAGTACACAACTGCGCACAACTTTAACCACTCCCTACCACGTCTCCCACAAAGGAGATTCTGGATATCGATTGCGTTGGGCAATAGCCTTCTGATGGCGAGCCACGCTACTTTTGGACATCAAGGTGGCTTGCCCTATCAACTCAAGAGTCTGCTTACCTTTATCTTGCATGCATTGCGCGACTTTTTGGCGACGTTCTCTTATATTAAAGTTCATTGTATCCTTGTTCAAATCTCTACAAGGATACAATATAGCACTCTGTGGTCTACCACAGAGTTTTTGATTTTTTTGTGCTTTTTTATACCCAATTTTTTTCTTTTCCCGGCTTAAGTTTATACCCTGACTGGAGTTTACCGAAAGTTCAACATTGGTATTAATGCAAACAGACCGACTAAATTATACGAGCTGCACAATTTTCTGCTGGAGGAGTATCAGAAACGCCATGGCACTCCCATTTTTGAAGATCCAAAGGCGGACATTGATGTTCTCGTGTAAGAAGTACGCCAAAGTGTCAAACAACACATTTAAGCACGCTGCGGCACGATGCGAGTGCTGGATATGACTTACCCGATCGGCTTAAATGAAATCTACACCAACGTCAACATTCTGGAGAAAATCACGGGGCGCAGGCGAAAAGATATAGCTGAATTACTGCAAGACTGTCACTCAGAGGAATTTTCCCGCTTTGGACTGGGCAAGATCGCAGAAGAACGAGTCCCAGGACTGGATGCCGTCAATAGATATGCTAAACTGCTCGTCTTGGGAAAGCCAGAGGCAGGTAAAACCACCTTTTTGAAGCATGTAGCCATCCAGTGCAATGAGGAGGAATTTCAGTCCGATCGCGTGCTGATATTTATCACCCTCAAAGACTTTGCCGAAGCGCCAAATCAACCAGGATTATTGGAATACATCTGTCAGCAATTCTCTGACAGTAGCAGGGAAGAGACCTTGACTGCAAATTCTCAGGTTATCGCAGGTGGCAGGGCGTTGATTTTACTCGATGGGTTGGATGAAGTCAGAGAAGCGGACAGCGATCGGGTATTAAAGGAAATCAGTAAATTTTCTGACCAGTATCGTGATAATCACTTTGTGATGACTTACCGCATTGCTGCGAGTGAATATCTTTTTGAGAAGTTCACCGATGTGGAAATGGCAGATTTTGATGAGGAACAAATTTTGACATTTGCCACCAATTGGTTTAATAATAAGGCAGTCAAAGCCGGGAGGTTTATGGAACGGAAGAAAATGAGCGAACGAAAGAACTAGCTACAAACCCGCTGCTGCTGACGCTGCTATGCCTGGCATTTGAAGAATCAGGGGATTTTCCAGCAAATCCTTATGAACTATACAAAGAAGGACTGGATGCGCTGCCGAAGAAATGGGATGCCAAGTGAGGAATTTACCGCGACCAAGTTTACAAAAAGCTATCGCCCCAGCGCAAGGAAGACTTACTCAGCAAACTTGCCCTGACTACCTTTGAGGGTAGTGACTATTTCTTCAAGCAGAAAGTCGCAGAGCAATACATCACAGAATACATCCGCAACTTGCCCGATGCCAGTAATGACCAGGAAACCTTGCAACTGGACAGTGAGGCAGTTTTGAAATCTATTGAAGCACAACATGGGTTATTGGTGGAACGGGCGAAAAGTATTTACTCGTTTTCCCATCTGACATTTCACGAGTATTTCACGGCTAGGGAAATTATTATTGGGAAACAGTCTTCAGAGGAAGCCTTACAAAATCTGGTCAGTCACATTACTAATAAACGCTGGCGTGAGGTCTTTTTGCTAGCACTTGGGATGTCGCCAAATGCCGAACGTTTGCTGTTGTTGATGAAAGAGTTGGTTAATGTGCTTGCTGCTGATGATGAGAAGTTACAGCAGTTTCTGATATGGGTAAATCAGAAGTCTATTTCAGTTGAGGTTCCCTACAAACCTGCGGCAGTTCGTTCGTTTTACCTAGAACTTGGCTTTGGCATTAACGATGACATCGATCTCGACCTCTTGACTTCCACCTATTTTATGCTCTCTTCCTAAATGATGTATATGCTTTCAAGATTGCATATCCTGAAATAGAGCCAGAAATAGCTAAAATACTACGACAGCCTGAATCTAAATTCACTGAAACAGAGAATTCAGAAATAATTAACGATTATTATTTTACTGAGAGATTAAAATATGCGATAAGCATCGCAATTTTGGTCAAGATTGGCATTTTAGCGAACATCATAAAAAACTGTTTCAGCAGTATTACGATGCCAATTTATTGCTAGTAGAATGCCTGAATAGCGATTGTTATGTCAGCCGTGAGGTGCGACAGGAGATAGAGGATATCTTGTTCTTGCCCATTGCCGAGATTGAGAAACGCAAGCAGCGGACTTGATAACGAATGTAGCGGAAATCAAATGAGCCCATGCACGATAAAATAAAATTTCAACAGATTAGTCAAGCAGAATTAAATCAGATTGAATGCGTGCTTCTGGTAATTGTCCACGACTACCCTCATAAATTTGCTATCCTAGATTTTGGCGTGGGATAAACGCATCAGCTCAAAAGTAAGGCATAATTAGCAGAAACCTCAGTAAGGGAGAAGATTGATATGGGTTCGACAGTAGAAGTTAACAGCACCAACTTCACCACCGAAGTGATCGAAAAGTCCTATGAAAAGCCCGTCCTCATGGACTTCTTTGCCACCTGGTGCGGTCCCTGCAAGATGCTAATGCCAATGCTCGAAGGGCTACTGGCAGAATATGACTTCGTATTAGCAAAGGTCGATATTGACCAAAATCATGACTTAGCACATACCTACGGCGTCGAGGGAGTCCCAGATGTTAAGATTGTCATTGATGGGCAAGTCAGACCCGGATTTGTCGGTGTCAAGCCAGAACCATAGCTGCGCCAGCTGCTAGAAAGCCTGAATCTCCAGTCAGAACTGGAAATGGGACTGCAAGCCATTCAGACCGCATCCACATCCGGTGATGTCCAGCAGGCCAAACAGCTGTTAGACCAGCTATTTGCCAAATACCCCGAAAATCCCCATGTGACGATCGCCGCAGCGAAGTTTCTAGTCAGCTTGCACTAGTTGGAAGACGCCGAAAAGCTGTTAGGGACCATTGGCGAGGACGATCGCGAGCACTACCGGCAGGCCCAGGCAGTCAAAGCCTTAATCCATTTCCAGCAAGAAGCAGACAACCCTGGGGACAGCGAACTAGACCAACTCTATGCCAAAGCCTGTCGCTTGGCCCTCGCCCAAGAGTATAACGAAGCCTTGCAGATCTTTTTAGACATAGTGGGCAAAAGCCGCAAATATAAGAACGATGGAGCCAGAAAAGCCATGCTGGTCGTATTTGGCCTCCTGGGGGACTCCCATCCCTTAACCAAGCAATATCGCAAGCAGCTCCTGCTACAGCTATACTAAGACCATGCCGAGAATATGACACACGTGCTTGGCAAAGAATAGCCAGGACTGACGCAAGTAGCAGATGGTGGCCACTGTAATTTCAAGCAAGAGGATGAAGCTGAATCAGATTAGCACTAACAGCTACCAGAAGCTACAGATACCGGTAGCTTCTGAATATTTCGGGTATACAAGTACCTAAAGATTCTCAAAACTGCGAGTATGTGCCGGTGATATCAGAGCGCTCGACCGGTGTTGTTATGTTTTAACCAGTCGCGATCGCCCTTCTTCAATGCGAGTTTCAAGGTGGGATTGGTTGGGAAGGTGATTGCACCAAAATATTCGGTGTGCTACGGACTTTTTTTGATGAGCGGAGCTTAGCTGCCAAATACGCAAATCGTAGGCTCACGGGGGAGACAGCACTGGCACTACCTCGGTTCTGGCTACATGCTGATGCGATCGCAAACGATGGCTATTTGACCAGAACAGCTTCTTGAGGCGATCTTCGTCGGGATTAGACTTCGGTTGTTAGTGGTATGGTGTCTATTCACTTGTCAAATGGGGCGATCACCCCGCTTCAGCATCGGTCAAAAGAGCGATCATCTTATGGCCACTTTGATCGCCGGTTGAGAAGCAACAGTTCACAAAGCAGGTATCAGAATACCTAAAAAGTCATCAAATTGCAAGTAAGTGCCGGTGATAAACAGGCGATCGGGATTGTTACACTGGCAAGTGGAATGAAAGGATATGACAGATACATTTAACCCGAAAAAATCTTGTAATTGCCGGAAATTTCTGAGTATGGCACAATCTGGAATGAAGCTATCAGGCCAGATGCGGAGGTATCTCTCAAAGCCTTCAACAAAATGTTGAAAGCGCCATTAATATCACGACTAATAGTGTGACCACATGAGGGACAAATAAATCGTTTGTTGCCTCCTAACTTTATGTGAATGTGCCCACATTTTGAGCAAGTTTTGCTGGTGTACTCTTCCGTCACGTCTACTACAACACAGCCGTATTTAGCTGCTTGATGCTTCAACGTTTGCTTAAAACGGTAATGAGACCATGTAACCATTTTACGTGCTGTCTTAGTTGACAACCGTCGCTTGCCTCGTTTGACCATATTTTTAACCTCAAATGTAGGCAAAAATATGACTTTGTACTTGGTGCATAGATAGTTGGCTGCTTTCTTATGCAGTTCATCAACCAAGTTACGAATCTTAACCCGAATCTTTTGTGCCGCCTTTCGCAGGCAGTGCCGTAGCCGCTTAAATTGGCGTCCTTTAGATAAGCCGATTCGAGACATTAGCCGATCGAGATGACTGGCTAACCGATAGATACGACCCATATCAGACTTGCCAACCTCCCAAATTTCTTGACCGTCAAACCCAGTTAGAAATGTCCTGACACCTGGATCAAGGGCGATGGCTAGCTCACTGTTTAATGGTTCCAGTTTAGGCACGTCTATGGCATAACAGATAAACCAACGTCCTCTGTCTAGTACCAATGTAGGCTCATGGTGCATTTTGTCTATAATTGGCTCACTTGCTTTGAACCTTAATCCTTTGGTCTGTGTTGGATAAAAATTTCCTTTTTTCCAGTTATTTTTCTGAAACCGGATAGACTTAACAGGTTCACGTACTGAGCGAAATTTAGCATCTCCTCCTGATTTTCTTGCTGCTTTGTGCTTCTTTGCAGTTGCCTCTCGATCCCGAATCTCAGGATCGAGAGCATAGGTGCTGATACCCTGAACGCCAATTGACAGCACCGTATCAATTTCTTGTTCAAGATTCTCTAAGTTTTGCTCTGCATATCGAAACATCAAGTCCATTGCCACAGTATCAAAACCCACTGAGAGGGCATCCGTCAGAATCTGTTTGCTCTGTTCAACTTTTTGGTGCAGCTTCAGGGAATCGATAAAACGCTGTTGAAATGACTGGATCCCAAATGAAACCCGGTTAACCCCAAGCTGCCACGCTCTGAATAGATACTCTTTATCCACCGTCCTCGGATGGCATTCCAGGGTGATTTGGCAGTTGGAGCTAAAATGGAACCAACGCAGCAACTCGGTCAAAATCTTTTCTAGCTGCTCTAAAGTTAAACTGCTTGCAGTGCCGCCGCCAAAATATAATGTCGTCACGGGACGGGATTTGATATCTGGCAAATTACTACCGTAGAAACGAATTTCCTTGCAGAGTGCTTCGACATAGGAACCTAAATCCCTGCGACTGAGAGGTTCGTGTGTAAACGGACACATGCTGCAAATAAATCGACAAAATGGGATGTGAACATATAGGGTCAAATTGTCTTGGACTCGAGGAATCTTAGTCGGACGCCAGATCGCGCTAGGATCGAAATCACCTAATGCAAGGGGAAAACACCAGGTATAGCAGGGATCGCGCTCATCAAATTGTAAAAACTCTTTGGAATCGGAGCGATCTCGAACCTGTAGCACTGTTTCAAACTGCATCTTGCCCTCCTAATCTATGCTTTAATCAAATCGAATGTCTTAACTATTTGAACCTATTCTTTTTGGTTTGGTCATAGTCTTCTCTGTCAAACCTTCACTCATTAGGGACTTGCCTGTTAAAAGTTACCAGTGAAATAACTGCTCAGGGTAGAGCCAATGCTCACATTCTTCATTTCCAACCGTGGAGTCAATAAATTTAGGGTTAAGAGGGTAGTTTCCAATATTTCAGGTAGCAAACTGATCTATGGCCGATCTCACTTGCGGATCGACCTCATGGAGGTTCATCATGGTTGTTATTTTTTCTAGTTGCTAGTGAACTAGGGCGGGTTAATTTTTAGTATTGGTGTTGGTCGCACCTTTGCTGGGGCATCTCTCGCTCCCATCAATTAATTATGGCAGATCCAGAGCCTGACTGTCAAGGAAATTTTGAGGACCAGCCCCACCACAAATAGCCTGTAGTCCTAAATACGTATGCATTTGAGCAGATTTCAAAATATTTTGTAAATTTTTGTAACAATCGCTTAAATCCTTACCCAATCAGGCTTTGAAGCTTTTCTTAAAATTTCCTGAAATCCGCCACTTTTTATAGCTTTTCACCGGTGATTTATATTTTGATACTGACTTGCCTGTATCAGGGTGTGTGCGATCGCTCCCTCTATTCCACTGACTGCTAGCTATATCAGGATACAACGCAACACTGATAAATCCAAACTACGCCGGTGCGGCTCTTATTAAACACCGGTTGGGACTGCAAGCCATTCAGACCGCATCCGCATCCCGGTAGCGGAGGGGGCCCTGCGCGTGTCCAGCAGGCCAAACAGTTGTTAGACCAGCTATTTGCCAAATACCCCCATGTGGCGATCGCCACGCGCAGGGCCCGCTGCGAGAAGTTCCTAGTCAGCAAGCACCAGCTGGAAGACGCCGATTTGCTGTTAGGGACCATTGGCTCCGACGACGCTCCGGGCCCCCTCCGCTGCGAGAGCACTACCTCGGGGCCCAGGCAGTCAAAGCCTTAATCCATTTCCAGCAAGAAGCAGACAAACCTGGGGACAGCGAACTAGACCAACTCTATGCCAAAGCCTGTCGCTTGGCCCTCGCCCAAGAGTATGACGAAGCCTTGCAGATCTTTTTAATCATGGTGGGCAAGCAAATATAAGAACGATGGAGCCAGAAAAGCCATGCTGGTCGTATTTGGCCTCCTGGGGGACTCCCATCCCTTAACCAAGCAATATCGCAAGCAGCTCCTGCTACAGCTATACTAAGACCATGCCGAGAATACGCCACAGGTGCTCGACAAAAAATAGCCAGGACTGACGCAAGTAGCAGATGGTGGGCGGGTGCCGAGGGTGGGCGGTGCCCACCCTACATAAACTTGCCAGATAGATTTTCATCCCCTAGAGGAACATTTGCGCCCGGCTCAGGTCTACGAGGTGTGAACGATATGTTTTTGGGTAATTTATCATGTTCAATTCTAATCAATGGAAATCGGGAACCGCTGCACTCCTGGCCTTGTCAATGACCGCTGCGGCTGCTACACCCCTGATGGCATCTACCTCAGAAGAGAAAAATTCTCCTGCTGTTATCCAGGCTCAGCGATATCCCGAAAACCGTAACGATCGGGTCATCCCAGCGGGGATTTTAATCCCAGTCAAGCACGAGGAGGCGAAAAAAATTCTCCTGGCCCCGGACGAGACAATGGAACTGACATTGATAGTCTCGGAAGATGTTGTCTCCAGGAATGGAAAACGCTTGATTCCTGGTGGCAGCCAAATTAGCGGCGAACTGGTACCTGCTCTGGATGGCATTCAGTTTGTTTCTCAGGAGCTCGTGACACCCCGTGGCAGGCGGCTGCCGATCGATGCTTCTTCTCAGATCGTCACGGAAACCGAAACCGTGAATCGGGGCGTTGATGCTGATTCCGTCATTGAAGGGGCATTGATCGGAGGGGCTGCTGCTGCAATTATTGCTGAGATTACTGGCAAGATTGACGTTGAAGAACCTATCATTGGTGCGGTTTTAGGGGGAATAGCTGGCGCACTGTTGGGTAAAAACAAAGTCGATTTGATTGCTATTAACCCCGAAACAGATCTGGCTCTCAAACTCAACCGTGATATCGTGATCGATCGCACTCGCCGCCGCGCCCGAGCTGGCGGACCGAATACTCAGCTTTGAGGATCTCCTTGTGATAGCTATCACCGCGCGGACATCGGCAACCAGACGATAAAGGTAGTTCCCCGATCGCTTCCTTCTGGGTACAGTGCTGGCGAGAACAGTTGCATTTCACCCTGCATTTGGGAGACTAACTCGGAGGCGATCGCCAATCCCAAACCCGTACCAAATATCTCTGTTTCCCCCTGCACTCCCCGATAATTGCGCTCGAACACGTGGGGACGGTCTTCGGGGGGAATGCCCGGACCGGTGTCACTCACAGCAATTAACACCTTGTCACCTTGAGGCTGTACTCCTACCTGAACGTACAGGTCTCCTCCTGCTGGTGTATATTTCAAGGCATTATCAATTATATTGCTTAACACTTCTCGCAACCCCTGGATATCTGCTTGCACTGGCGGCATTTCCTGGGGTATTTCCACATGTAAACCTAGCTGGCGTTCCTGGGCGATCGCCTCTGCCGAAGCGAGTAGCGGTGCTATTATTGCGGCCACAGAGTAAGATTCCAGAGTTAAATCCCTGCTCCCCAAGGAATTAGACACCGGCAGTAATCCGACTGGCCTTGCCTCCTTTTGAGCTTCGGAATCTAGCACGTCATCTGTTTCCACGTCTACTATATCCAGGGCCGCGTCGAACTGTTGCAGCAATTCTTGCAGGCGATCGCTTTCCCGGACAATACTCTGGGCCACCGTGCGATTGCTATCTTCTGGTAACAGTCGCTTCAGCAGCAGCTTGCCAAAGGTGCGCAGGGCCGTCAGAGGATTTCGGAACTGATGCAACAGATTGTCCAAAACATCTTGTTGCTGAGCCATCGTCAGTCGAGATTGGAGCCCTTGTTCTTTTAACCATTGGTAGCGTTGGTCTAAAATACAGGCAAGTGCTACAGTATTAGCAATCTGGGCGATCTGCTTTTGTTCCCTCTGATTCCAAGCTCTGTCCGATCGCGCCGTCACCAGTAACCCTATCACTGCCCTTTCATGCATCAGGGGCAACACCAACTGGTGTTCTAGCAAGAGATCCTCCTCTATTAACTCCTGCTCATTATAGCCAGCAGATCCCGTTCTGGTCTCAGCCCCTGTTGCCGACGGCAGCTTTCGATGTACTCGGGGCGGGCTACTCGTACTACCCCTCGCAGATCGAGGCATTATTTCCACCGTACCCGCCCCAGGTGGTAACAGCACCTGAGCCCGATTGGACTGCCAAACCGCAGCCATCTCTGGGTATGCTACGATCGGGATTAGCTTTGTCTGGGCGTCTTCTACTAGCTTTTCTGTCAAGTAGACAACTCCCACAGAAGCCCCCAGTCCCTGAGTTAACAGGGCTAGTTGCGATCGGCATAGAGCCACAAATTCAGAACTGGCGGACATCAACATTGGAGCAGTACTGGCTAGACTGTGTGACGAGTAACCTATATCTTATCGCAATACTCCGGACAGTTTTTAGACCTATTTCGACCACAACCGTGTCTCCTGGGAGCTCGATGTCCCCGGGTCGCTCGATGTCTCGGGAGAGCTTGATGTCCCCCGGACGTATGGCGAAAACCCTACGATGTCCCCCGGACGCATGGCGAAGAAAACCCTACGATGTCCCCCGGACGCATGGCGAAAACCCGAGGGACATCGGGGGGACATCGGGGGGACATCATAATCGCACTACTCCCGAGACATCGTAATCGCACTACCCCGGGGACATCATAATCGCACAAAAGGGGAGACACGGCACAAGGGTTGCAGCCAAAAGGGCCTTATTTTTTCAATGTCTGCTCGATGTCTCCCCTTTTGTGCGAGTAGTGCTCCCAGGAGACATCGAACCCAGGACTAACTTGCCTAAAATTGCTCTATCGAGCAAAGGCTGACGCTGCGATGCGCGAGGGGTAGTGCGAGTAGCGCGCCCCGAGTGCATCGCAAGGCTTGCAGCTACGTACAGCCAAAACGGTCCGGACTATTGTGATCGGCATCTCTACTGTTACATATTTTATACTTTTCTTTACTTTTTAGATCTTATTCCAGGGAAAGATTGCTCCTACATCCGCTTACCACCTGGCTCGGAAGGCTTTTTTGTTAAGCTATTTTAAGCACCGTTGATGTTTTAAGTTAGATTAGATAGAATTGTTCGGGATTTGGTAGTGCTAACTACAGAGTTCGCAGAAAAAGGAGGTAAGCTAGATTGGCCAGGAGACGCAAGCGTAAAAGTCGTCGTCGCCTAGAAGGGCGTCGAATTCTTGAGCAAGTTGCTCACTATCACATCGAAACTGGTGAAGATAAACCCGTGACAGCGGCTCGTAAGTATATTCGTGCTCAAGGCATTGTGCCACCAGCTTTACTGCTAGTCAAGCGAAATGAGCATACTACCGATCGGTACTTCTGGGCGGAAAAAGGACTATTTGGAGCTCAGTACGTTGAGGAAAACTATTTTCTGTTTCCCAGTCTGAAAGAGGCAGAACAAAAGGCTCAAATTGCAGCATCCGCAGCAATTAAAGCTCAGGCTGCCGTTCGGTTGAGCGGCTCGACTGAGATCGTGCCGAACGTCCCTCACCCCGAAGCCCAGAACCCCCCGATCGCCGTCCACAGTCAATAGTAATTGTCGTCAACCCAGAAACCATGTTTTTCAGAAAAACCTGGTTTCTACTATCTATCAATTAAGATTTTGTCAGAGAAAGTTAAGGTTGGGCAAGTGAATTAATTGGTGTTTCCAGCTTTGACAAAGGGAAAAGTTTTTGCAACTGGGCCAGTTCGTCTCGATGGGCCGCGATCGTAATCGAGCTATGAAGCTGCTGTGATTCTGCATCTGGTTGGGTTTCGATTGCCAGGGACACTTCCTCGGGTCGTCCCGCTTTTTGCCAGTAAAAAATCCCGGCAACTGGCGATAATAATACCAAGCCAAACCAAACTAAATTACACTGGGGAAAGACGATCGACAAAATAAGACTGCCGCAAAGAATGCCAACTGCGGCTAACAGGGTGAGAAAGATAGCCAGAAACAGACTGGGGCGGACAAACCCTTCAAATATTACTCTCTTATTGGTGCTGTCTCGTGCTGTGACGCGGTATGCCCGCTGGGTAAAATATTCCTCTAATTGAGTTAGCATTTGGTCGGATGCTGCTGCTAGGGTGATTTTTTCGATTCGGTCTTTGACTGAGGCTTTGATAAAGAAAAACAAACCCACAAATAACAGCAAAGTCGGAATTAAAGCTGTCGATACGAGAGCACTACTCATGAGCAATTGTGAAAATGTTAACGATATTGGAAATGGTAAATTGAGAAGATTAAACGTAAGGTGGGCATTGCCCACCCTACAGCAGCTTCGATCGATCGCGAGTTTAGCTGGTGGCTGGTAGTTTCGATGGTACTGCTGATGAATATTCTCGATAAGATTGTCGCAAAAGTAAGATGCGATCGCTCTTAATGGCAACATAATCTTGCCAGAGTCGGGCCAGGTCTTTGGCCTGTTGGCGCCCATTGGGAATGGATATGATACATGCGACGGGGACGTCCGCGTCCTGTCACTTTTTGCCAATAGCCTGTAATCAGCTGTTCTTCTTCCAGGAATTTGAGGGAACTGTACAGGACCGTGTCGGAAAGCCGGTAGATGGGATATTGCTTCTCTAGCAGTCCCATAAGTTCGGTTCCATAGGAGTCTGCTCCCAATAAAACTGAAAGTATATAGCAAACAGCCAGTTCCTTGTTCAGATAAATTGAGGGTGGCTCGATAAAAAACTCATAGATATCGTTAATTTTCATTCGTCTTCTGTACACTCATCATCAACGGGGCAATTTGCGTCTGGTAGATGCAGCCCTGGTGCCAGTTAAAATGGCACTATCCAGACTTGGGGAATGGGCCGAGGGGGTCTCCTATGCACGTGGGATTAGCGATCCCAGGAGACCCTGATCGGCTGCCAGTATAAAATGGGTCAGTCAAGCGATCGGCCTGCAATGTGTTCATAATAACAAGATTAATTGTCCTATATACACAATGAAGGGAGCATATCAGTGAAAGCAAATATCTAGTCAGTAGTCGGTCGGTAGTCAGTAGTCGGTAGTCGGTAGTCAGTAGTCAATCCTGCTGGTAGACTAAGAATCGTAGAAACTGGGGATGATTATGTCACAAAACTCACCAATTGTTTCCCTACCTCCAGCTATAGAGCGATTTGCTAATGTGTTGCGAATTGCGGGCTGGATCGGTTTCGTCAGTCAATTAACGCTAGCAATCATTTCTAGTGTGATTTTATTGGTTGCTGTTATTTTTGGCACCGCTAGAGGGACTGGCGCGAATAATCCGGGCACGGGAGGTGGTCTATTTTTTGCTGTTTGCGGACTGCTGGTGCTGTATTTGAGTGTTTACCAGGCTTTCCGTTACATACGCTTGTCTAGACAGCTGCGATCGCCTACTCCGAGTCTCCGCCCTTCCAAGAGTTACACGATTTCTATCCTGCGCTTGGGATTGATGTTTTCTCTGGTGGGGATGGCCTTGACTATTATTGGGGGTGCGGCAATTACTGGCACCTTAGTGGCCAAGTCCCTGACTCAGCCAAGAACGTTTTTCGATCCAGCAACTAATCTCAGAGGGTTTGTGCGATTCGTTCTAGCCTAACGTGGTCAAACACGGAACGCTAGCCCGGTTTCATTAGCCGGGAACTCTGACCGCATGGGGGTTAAATTCCCCTCCCCCCAGGTACGGGGGTGACACCGGTCCTCGGTGCTACGAAGCGACATCATCGTGGTGCTAAGCGAGGACTCAAATGTAGGATAACTGGCAGCCTAAGCCGGTGACGCCGCTAGGAAAGATATCCAAGGTTAGAGCAGGCAAACATGTGCAAGCCTCGTTATAAGGAACCAGCGAAATAAGGCTATATGCGCTGGCCTAAAAAGGAAATGGTAGCTAGTATTAGTTTTAGACTCTGGCTAATATAGTACTCAAATAGCTCCCGGGGTATAGTGTGGACCTAAAGGTATCGCGAAATGTTGTTAGGGAACGAAGTAACCTCTCGTGTGCTGTCCATCAGGACAAGTTAGATGTTAAGCGCAAGCCACGGGGGGAGGGATGGCCCAAGAAGCGAATGCCCGGGGTAATTCCTGGGATAACATCTACAGTAATGTAGATGATGCTGGGTAGCCAGCGCTGACGTGGGTCGGTGATACTAGGAAGCTGCTGGAATGAGTAATCCTAAAAAGCCACGGAACTAATCCGAAACGCAAGTGGAGGATAAGGTATGGATAACTGGTAAAACTGACTTGAAAATGGTGATACTAACGGTTATCAGAACAACCACTCGCTAAACCAGGAAAGGGAAGAAAAGACAGGCGGCAAGGGCTAACGGAAGTAATTCCTATTAAGTCTACCTATGAAAAGGGCCTAGTACCCAGTAGCCGGATGCGGTGAAAATCGCAAGTCCGGTTCCGAAAGGGAGGGTCGGGAAGCGATTCCCGGCTCGACCCCATCCATTGAACCTCTGGATCTGTTTGTCGTCCAGGCTAATACTAACACGATTTTAGCTCACTTTATGGGCATTGCGGGAGTCCTTTGGCTACTCTGTTACATTAATAAACCTTCTTCCTAGAGCGTCAATAAAGTATGCTGTAGAAACCGGAAGCTTGAGATTATAGCTGCGGGGATGGTTTCACGGCCTCCGTGGTAGCCCAGAAACCAGGTTTTTCCAAAAAACCTGGTTTCTTATCTCCACCCGGTTTCTTGATATTGCTTCTCGTGCAACTAAGCTAGTATTTCTGAAATCATCCGGTTAGCTTGGGAGCCATAGCCGCCACCGAATAGATTGAAGTGATTGAGAATGTGATAGAGGTTATAGAGGATTTTGCGCTGTTTGTACCCATCATCTAAGGGAAATGCTTCGTTGTAGCCGCGATAAAATGCTGCTGAAAAGCCCCCGAACAGTTCGGTCATGGCGATGTCTACTTCCCGATCGCCCACGTAAGTCGCGGGGTCGATAATTACTGGTTCTCCCGTGACGCTACAGGCGGCGTTTCCCCCCCACAAGTCGCCGTGAACTAGGGAAGGTTGTGGCTGATGACTCGCTAATAATTCGGGAATTGCTGTTAGTAACTTGTCTTGTTTAGGAAAATTACCCCCCCGACTGTGCGCTAATTTGAATTGATAGCAGAGTCGGTGTTTGGTAAAAAATTCTGCCCAGTCTGTTGTCCAGCTATTTATCTGAGGCGTGGAACCAATGGTGTTGTTTTGGTCCCAGCCAAACCCCCCGTTTTCTGGCATTGTTGAGGGCGTGCAGCGATGCATTGCTGCTAGTTTACGTCCCATTTCTTCCCAAGCTTTGCTATTACCAGAACCCAACTCTAACCATTCCATGACGATATAGGCATAATTGCCTTCTGTTCCTACACAAAGGGGCTGCGGAACCCGAATTGTTTTTGTTTGATGCATTTGTTTCAATCCCTCGGCTTCCGCTGCAAACATGGCGATTTCTGAGGCGGAGTTGAGCTTGATGAAGTAGGTGCGATCGCCCCCTGTAACGCGATAGCCTTGGTTAATACAGCCTCCTGCTACCGAAGGATGACTGTCAATTTCAAATTTCTCTCCCGCGACTTGGGAAATCTGGGCGGCAATGTTTTTCCACATCTTCTATATTTTAGATTTTGAATTTGGTCTTTTTCCGGTTATAATATTACCAATGAACAATCAACCAGAACTCAACTATTCAGGTTTAATTGTGAGGACGCCGTAAGCTTCTGGAGACAGATACCGTTTTGCTGCTGCTTGCAGTTCTTGGGCGTCTATGGCTTGAATGCGGGCGGGATAGTTGAGGGCTGGCGCTAAGTCCCCTATCATTGATTGATAGTAGCCATACAAACTGGCCCGATCGCCTGGTGTTTCGTTGGCGAAGATAAATCGATTCGCCACTTGGGTCCGCACCCGGGCGATTTCTGCTTCTTGGATGCTATCTCCAATTGTGCTAATATGTGATTTAATCGCTGCTTCTACGGTTGCTAAATTTTCCACTGGCAGTCGGGTGGCAATATAGAAAACTCCCTGACCTTCATAGGTCATATTGCTGGCGAAAATACTGGAGACTAGCCCCCGTTCTTCCCGCAAATCCTGAATCAGCCTGCCGGTGCGCCCCTGTCCTAAAATTGATGCTAATATATCTAGGGCATAAGTCTGATGCAGTTGCATGCCTCCGGGTACCCGCCAGACCACGATCAACTGCCCTTGGGTTAAGCTGCGATCGACCTCTTCCCGGCGCTTAATCTCGGTAAAAGCTAGTTCCGGGTTCAGATGTAGAGATCTTTCTTTAAATGTCTCGGCATCCCCAGGCCCGATCGCTTCTGTAAACCCTTGTGCTACAATCTCAATTAATTCGGCCACTGGCAGATTTCCTACTGCTACTGCTGTCATTGATGGGGGTTGATACCAAGTCCCATGGAAATCCCGCATTTGCTGCGCCCTCAGCTGTTCTATCACCGCCATCGGACCTAGTACCGATCGCCGATAGGGCAGTCGTTCAAAGGCCATCTCCATTGACTGCTGATAGCTGCGGTGGCGGGGATTATCTTCCGATCGCCGAATTTCTTCTAACACTACCTTTCTTTCCCGATCAAATGCCGCCTCGGGAATGCTAGGATTGAGGACTACCTCGATCTGCAAGGGGGCTAGTTCTGCAAAGTCTCCAGGGGCCGTGGTAATATAAAAGTGGGTGCAGTCCTGACTGGTAGCGGCGTTGGTAACCGCCCCTCGTTCCTCAATCAGACGCTCAAATTCTCCGCTTGGCAGTTTCTCTGTTCCTTTAAAGATCATGTGCTCTAAAAAATGCGCCATGCCATTGATCTGGTCTGTTTCTACCGCCGATCCTACTTTCAGCCACAAGCTGAGATTTACTGCGGCGACGGGCATCTGTTCTGCTATAATTGTCAGGCCATTGGGTAGGTGGTGGATGGTGGGAGAGTTTAAGCTGGTAACAGTTGATGGCGAGATTAGAGTTGAGGTCATGTAAGGTATGGTTAAGGGTTGTCTGTTTTTGATTATAAACGCAGTCAGAAAAAAATGCTAGATTCTTTTTGGTATATTGCTTGTCGTGCGGACGAACTGGCATCCAAAAAAACAATCGGTGTCACGATTCTACAACAGCCTCTGGTTCTGTTTCGCGCTGCCGATGGCTCGGTCGCGGCCCTGGAAGACCGCTGCGCTCATCGTCATGCACCTCTATCTCAGGGTAGAATAGGTGACTCGCAGCTGGAATGCCCTTATGGCTACCAACTTAAGCCGGGACAGTCAGTAGGGGTAAGGCATGCCATCAACCGGTCATAAGTTTCAAAAAAAATGCTCCACTGGTTTTGGCCATGAGCAATTGGTGTTAAGGGGCTGGGGCGCTCGCGCGGATAAGAAAACTATTCAGAAGTTGTAAAGAAAAGATTTGGAATAGCGGGGAATTACCGGGATATAATATAAGAAACCAGATCTTTGGGAAAAACCTGGTTTCTGGGCTACTGGGCGATCGGGTAGCATTTTTTAGCACTACCAGAGACTTGACTCACCCTGATGCTTAGGTATCTGGGTTATCGTCTTGGTTGCGTCGGTTCGTCAGCATCTCCCACATACGTTGATTTTCTGTTTGCAGGCCGCGAACCTCCGACTGTTGTTGAGCAATAACCCGGAGGATTTCTCGCCGTTCTGCCGCTGCTTCTGCCATAGAATCAGCCAGAGCTTGAATGACACGAGCGTTACCATTGGCTATGTTGGCCGTCTCGTCTAGTTTCTTGGTCAAACCTTTGACTTGCCCGGTCAAATCTTTGACTTGCCCGGTCAAATCTTTGACTTCGAAGCCTATACTGCCCACTAGGTCTGCCAGACGGTCTAGTTTTTCGTCGTTCCAACGTTCGGTAGTCATTGTTGCTTTGACTCCATTGACGGTATTTTCAAGACTTGTGTTATTATAGATTACGATCGCTCCCATATCCAGGTGGCGATCGCAATATCATGTAGGGGCACGGCATCCAAAATCTTTCGGTTCATGGGAAAAGGTAATTATCGCCCCCGCTCCGGCCCGACGCGATCGCCAAAGTCCCCGATCGCCCCGTCTAGGGAAATGTAAATTAATCGGGCAGATAAACTGCGTTGGACACAATGACTCTTCGGCGTTGGATAGTCAAGGGTCGGCGTTGGGTAGTCAAGGGTCGGCGTTGGATAGTCAAGGGTCGGCGTTGGGTAGTCAAGGATCGGCGTTGGGTAGTCAACGGTCGGCGTTGGGTAGTCAACGGTCGGCGTTGGATAGTCAAGGGTCGGCGTTGGATAGTCAAGGGTCGGCGTTGGGTAGCGAACAGTCGGCGTTAGAGATCCACCCCTGCGCGTTGAGTAGCGACCCGTGCCCATTGGAAATCCACCCGTGCCCGTTGGAGATCCACCTGGATTGGGTTAATCTTGCACCCCTGCGCGTTAATTTTGCACCCCTGCGCGTTGACTAGTGAACTATAAGCGTTGGATAGTGACTCGTGGGCGTTAAGCACAACGAGACCCCGTTAAGCACAACGATCCCTCGTTCCCCTAAACGAAACCAAGATCCCAGGGAACGACCGGTGAAGTGCAGGGCCCGATCGGGCGACAGGGTCTCTCGCGCTCACTTGTAGTTGATAGCCAGGTGCATTGATGATGCATGTAATATAGCCCGCGCAGGCGGGCTTTGTTCCTGTAGCCGGGCCCTTTAGAGTTCGGGCGGGGAGGCCGAGTACTCTCAACCATAGAACTGAAAATTCTGGGAATTTCCGGGAACAAAATTTCCACCGCCCCATTCCCCTACGCAAGCAGCAGACACGATTAAAGAATTTCTTTAGGATTCCAGGGTAAGCGCAAGAATCATGGTTGGGGCATCTATTATCAACTATAATGAGAATGATTCCCTTCTCCGGTGCGAATAGGGCACAGTCCACTCGCAATTTTCGTTGCTCCATACCACATGCACAATTTTTCTTGCGCTTGCCTTAGGATTCCGGCTTGCCAGAGGATTAGTCCCGGGCTATGCTAGAGTCATTGTGTTGAACTGGACCGAGCCATGTAGCGGAGAACGGAACAGAGGCTTATGTTTGGTAATAACATTATTGGGAAGGTACTGCGACAGCGTTACAAGATCCTCCGGAAATTGGGGTCCACTGAGGGCGGCATGGGGGAAACCTATTTAGCTGCAGACTTAGATGTCCCCAGTCGCTAGCAATGCGTTGTCAAGCGGATCAAACCGAGAAGACGCAGAGAAAAAGCTATTATCAGGCTTTTCCGTAAAGAAGCTAAGGTGTTAGAGTTGCTGGGCAAGGAATGGGATTTTATTCCCCAACTGTATGCCTACTTTGAAGAAGGCTCAGATAAAAATCTGGTTCAGGAACTGATAGAGGGTCACGACCTCCGTCAAGAAATTCAACCGGGCCAACCCTGGCGGGAAGCGGATGTGCGTCAACTCTTGCTCGGTGTCCTGGAAATTATCGCTTGCGTTCATGACAATGAGGTCATTAGAGGTGAGTGGCGATGGCAGAATTCTCTTATCGGGAAGCTGCGATCGGACGATGAAGGTGTGGTCAATAGAGAAAGGGGAATGCCTGTACAATATAACAGGATTGACGGGAGAAGTGCTGGCAGTGAGCCTGAGTTACGACGGTCGGCACGGGCTATCGGGGAGTGCCGATGGCGAAATAAAGTTATGGAAAATAGAGGGTGCCGAGGGGTGCATCTCACTTTTGCACGAGCGAAGCATTCGGGCATAAAATTTGTCGTCTTCTGTCATCATTTTTATGCCCAAATGCTTCGCCCCTACAGATGGATCTGCAAATATGAGATGCACCCGGTGCCGAGTGCTTGGAAACCTGGGAAGGGGAGAGTGCAGAGCATCAAGTTCAGTGCGGACAGTCGCTACGGGTGAGAGGAGAGGAAATATCGGTGCGGACCTTAGAGTGGAAAATAGCAGAGTGGGAGCCAGAAGCCTGGGATGAAGGTGCCCGATCGTACCTGAGGAACTTCATCAGATTGTACGACATTAAAGGTTCCCAATGTCAAGAAGCTGAGTTTAAAAAGCTAATGAAAATCCTGGGATATGGGGGATATGGGTGGCTGGATGGGGTCGAGCCGGGAATCGCTTCCCGACCCTCCCTTGAGGAACCGGACTTGCGATTTTCACCGCATCCGGCTACTGGGTACTAGGCCCTTTTCATAGGTAGACTTAATAGGAATTACTTCCGTTAGCCCTTGCCGCCTGTCTTTTCTTCCCTTTCCTGGTTTAGCGAGTGGTTGTTCTGATAACCGTTAGTATCACCATTTTCAAGTCAGTTTTACCAGTTATCCATACCTTATCCTCCACTTGCGTTTCGGATTAGTTCCGTGGCTTTTTAGGATTACCCATTCCAGCAGCTTCCTAGTATCACCGACCCACGTCAGCGCTGGCTACCCAGCATCATCTACATTACTGTAGATGTTATCCCAGGAATTACCCCGGGCATTCGCTTCTTGGGCCATCCCTCCCCCCGTGGCTTGCGCTTAACATCTAACTTGTCCTGATGGACAGCACACGAGAGGTTACTTCGTTCCCTAACAACATTTCGCGATACCTTTAGGTCCACACTATACCCCGGGAGCTATTTGAGTACTATATTAGCCAGAGTCTAAAACTAATACTAGCTACCATTTCCTTTTTAGGCCAGCGCATATAGCCTTATTTCGCTGGTTCCTTATAACGAGGCTTGCACATGTTTGCCTGCTCTAACCTTGGATATCTTTCCTAGCGGCGTCACCGGCTTAGGCTGCCAGTTATCCTACATTTGAGTCCTCGCTTAGCACCACGATGATGTCGCTTCGTAGCACCGAGGACCGGTGTCACCCCCGTACCTGGGGGGAGGGGAATTTAACCCCCATGCGGTCAGAGTTCCCGGCTAATGAAACCGGGCTAGCGTTCCGTGTTTGACCACGTTAGGCTAGAACGAATCGCACAGACCCGAAAGGGGTGCGCCAGCAGTTAGCTGCAATGTCTCCCAGGAGATCGTAACAGACGAGAGTTCAGTTTTCCAGCAACAGGAACCTCCCGAAGGCGATCGCCCTGTTCGGCAACAACAGGAACCTCCCGTTACCCAGCAACAGGAACCTCCCGAAGGCGATCGCCCCGTTCGGCAACAACAGGAACCTCCCGTTACCCAGCAACAGGAACCTCCCGAAGGCGATCGCCCCGTTCGGCAACAACAGGAACCTCCCGTTACCCAGCAACAGGAACCTCCCGAAGGCGATCGCCTCGTTCGGCAACAACAAGTATCTCCACCGCCAAGAAAGGGGGAAAGATCGAGACTGCCCAAGGCTGCGATCGGGACAGTAATAGGAATAGTAGTGTTATTAATAGGGTTCTTTTTATTTTCAGCCAAAACCAGGGGACGGAGAGATAGAGCCGAGTATCCGAGTAGAGTAAAAGTGCGATAAGCCGATCGCGAAAAGAATAAGATATTATCAAGGGCAGAAAAACGACGCGGATATTGACATCCGAATGGAAGCGGAGTTAGCATTAAAGCAGGGACTTGTGGACCTGCAAAAAGAATACGATATGCAAGGAAAACTAGAGTGTTTAGAAGAAACATTATCGAAGTTGAAGCACACCTATGCGGTAGAAATATTAGCATCAAGCGGTCAGTTGGGAAAAGCAAGAGAAATGCTGAAAGAAATACCCAGCAGCTATAGCGACTATCCAGAAGTAGAAAAGAAACTGCAACAATAAAATGGAGAATGGAGAATGGATGTAGGAATGCGATCGCAAAAATAATGTAGGGGCACAAATAAAAGATGTTTCGGTTTACGAGGCAAATGTGATTATTGCCGTGCCCCGGCAAGAGGCGATCGCCATTAAGCGTCACGGACCATTGCACCCAGAGGGGATAGATGAGAAGAACTGGAACTATTTGATGCCGCGATGTCTCCTGTGTGCCGAGTCCCCTGGGACAAGAGCAAGGAGCAGAGATATCGAAAGTAGAAAATAGATGGAGATCCTGTTACTTTAACATGATGGTATGCGAGCGCGTCGGGGAAGTCTCCGCATCTGATGAAGTATTCAGCCAAATATGGTGAAAATGGCATGAGTAAGAGTTATCTGTTGGATACAAATATCGTCTCGGCAATTTTAAAGAAGAATGAGAAGATTAACCAAA
Source organism: uncultured Hormoscilla sp. (assembly GCA_963921275.4). GTDB lineage: Bacteria > Cyanobacteriota > Cyanobacteriia > Cyanobacteriales > Desertifilaceae > Hormoscilla. The sequence goes on from OZ001293.3 coordinate 3,773,394, forward strand.
AGATGGAGCAAGTGCGGCGGCAATGCCAGTCAGCGTTCATCAGTGGCATTACATACTACGAAGTAAAAAGAGGATTGCTGGCTACCCGTAGGAGAAAGCTATTAGAATTCGATGTCTCCGGAGTAGTGCGAGTTCGGTGTCCACCGGGTAGTGCTCCTAACGCTCCCCGGGGACACCGAAAGCTCTCCGGAGACATCGAAGAGGGTTTGTGCAGAAGGTATAGAGTTTTACCGGTGTTGGACGAGATAGAGGTTCTCGAAATTGCATCAGAAATACATGCAGAGTTAAAAGGTCAAGGGAGGCGGTTAGAAGATGCAGATATCCTGATAGCGGCGACGGCAATAACACAAGGTCTAATTCTGGTATCGCACGAGCGGGATAGGCAGAGAGTGACGGGGAGCACTATAGAGGACTGGCTAGAACATAACCAATGCTGAGGGATCGGAGATATTTCAGTCCACAGGCCGGATTTGGGTAAAATAGCAAAACTACCTCAAAGGACTTTGACTATGCGAATTGCTCGTGATATCACTCAAATAGTTGGTCGCACCCCCTTAGTGCAATTAAACCGCATCCCCCAAGCAGAAGGCTGTGTGGCACGGATAGTGGTCAAGATGGAAAGCATGAATCCGGCGGCCTCTGTAAAGGACCGCATCGGTGTCAACATGATTAATGCAGCGGAACGTTCGGGACTGATTTCACCGGGAAAAACAGTGTTAGTGGAACCGACTTCCGGGAATACTGGCATCGCCCTGGCAATGGTAGCAGCGGCGAGGGGCTATCGGTTGATTTTGCTGATGCCCGAGACCATGAGTTCCGAACGTCGGGCCATGTTGCGTGCCTATGGAGCCGAACTAATTCTCACTCCCGGAAGTGAGGGGATGAGTGGTTGTATTCGTCGGGCCTTGGAAGTGGTGTCCGATACCCCTGGGGCCTATATGTTGCAGCAGTTTCAGAACCTAGCTAACCCAGAAATCCATTATCAGACTACAGCGGAGGAAATCTGGCAAGATACTGAAGGAGAAGTGGATATTTTGATCTCAGGGGTCGGTACTGGGGGTACGATTACCGGTGTAGCCAAGGCCCTCAAGCCACGCAAACCCGAGTTTCAGGCGATCGCCGTGGAGCCGGAAAACAGCCCAGTCCTGTCGGGCGGACAACCAGGACCCCATAAAATTCAAGGCATTGGTGCCGGTTTTATTCCCGAAGTGCTTGATGTCAGTCTCATAGATGAGGTAGTAACAGTCTCCGATGAAGAGGCGATCGCCTATGGGCGTCGGATGGCCCGGGAAGAAGGGCTACTTTCGGGGATCTCCTCAGGTGCGGCCCTCTGTGCGGCGATCGCAGTTGGCAAGCGCCAGGAGAATGCCAGTCGGTTAATCGTTACGATCCAGCCCAGTTTTGGAGAACGCTACTTAAGTACCCCCCTATTCCAGGATCTAGAACAAGAGAAAGTGCCAGCTGCCATCAGCTAGTAAAATAGCGTTATGGCAAACGCGAAGAACCACTATCAGCTCTTAGAAGTTAATTCAGCGACGACCCAAGCAGAGATTAAACAAGCCGATCGCCACCAGGCCAAGGGATTTCACCCAGACAGTAATCCCATGGCCGCTTTCCACGAAAAGATCGCCCGCATTAACGCCGCCTACGATGTGCGATGCTGCTGTGTCTCCTGGGAGCTTGATGTCTCCCGGGAGCGCTAGGCGCACAAAAGGGAAGACATCATAGTCGCACAAAGGGGAGACACAGCGCGCGCACCAGGCTGCAAACTCCGCCTGCGCGATCGCACTGGGCGGAGCACATTAATCGCACATCGCAGGGAAATCGGCAAACGGGACAGGATATTGACGAGCACTTGCAGCAATGGCTAAAGCAAGTTTACGTGCCAGTGAACTGTGTGCCCCGGGAGCGCGGTTGAGCACTACTTGGGAGACACAACCGCTTACTTGCCCGGATCCTCAACTCTTTAGAAGCGGAAATCTATGAATTATCTGCCGATCCTTTTGACGATGAACTGCTGTCATGATTTCAAGATTACCTAGAAGACTGTCGGAATTTTCTGTCTTTCGATGTCTCCGGAGAGCTTTCGGTGTCCCCCGGGAGGAGATGAGATTGAAGATTTAAACTGGTTTACCCTTAATATGATGAACATTATCTACACAGAGGTCAAGAGTTGTTGAGAATTGCCGCTGGGTTGCGTGGGGAAGCTCATCGGGCGATTAAATATATTGCGGCGTTGCTAAAGAGCAAAGTTCAAAAGAACAAGCTAAGAGTGCATCCCAGTTTTTATAAGTATAAATACTGTAATTTTCTACTTAGTGAATAAGAGTCTGAGAATTTGCCATTGAGATAGGCGCAAGGATGGAGTAGAACTTAATTTTTTTTCCATTTTCCACTGTGCAAAGCGAAATTTTTACACGCTATCCAATCTATTCTTCATCGTTGACTCAATGTCGCCAGACCCAATAGAAATTCCGCCGATCTATTTACTCGCCAATCCCAAGGAAGGGAGTTCCGTAATTATTTAGGTGAGTTATATAGAGTTAGTAAAGGAAAAAATGTTACCCAAATATCACTCGTATGTTGTGGGTGTTGATGATCATAAATTGCATCACTTTATAACCGACTTAGGATGCTGATTGTTTGAATGAAAGACGATTCAAAATAATGTCAATCTGTCGTCAAACAAAACCTAGGGATATATTTAGCTTAATAGTGGACGATACAGGTCATGGAAAAAGCGGAACAATAACTGAAGAGGTAGGCACCGGGATGACAATATATTGGAGAAGTTGGCAAAACTGATAACGGTCTTGTAATGGTAACAACGTGGAGTAAGAAGTTTACCGTTAGATTTTGCCCAATATTTACCGGCAAGTTCTTTAGAAGAAGGATGCATAAGATCCAGAATTCAAGAAAAAACCCGACGTTAGAACTAATTGATAAGTGTTTAACTCGAGGTTATCCTCCGGAAGTAACCTTGATAGATGGAGGTTATGGTAATAACAGTCCTTTGTTAAAACAGGGTAATCGCAGCTATTTTGTATAAAATGTACTTGACAAAATGCCTGAGAATGAGAGTGAGATATCAGAAAAGGTATCCCAGCTCTGAAAGCCTTTGGTAGTAAGAGTTCTGGACTAATCTAAATATAAATACTCGCTTAGTGGCCGCAAGCCCTGTAATGGGACTCAGGGATTTCCAAAAAATAAATTACCTAATTTATATCGCTGTATAAACTGGTGCATATAGAAGACTTGGAGGATTATTTACCGAGACTTCCCTTAAACATTTTCTCGCCCCTAAAGGGGCTGAAAGTCAGTCTAGGTAAGGAAAAGAGGTCGTACCCAATGGCTCAAGCCAAAGTCACATGCAGGTATTAGCCCATTCGAGCTAAAACCCAAATTCAACAGGACATGCATGTATTACGTCAAGATGACAATAAGACTGAAACTATTATAGGGTAAGGATTTCAGCAAACCATTAATTGCACAAGTCATTTAAGCTTGCTATAGACAATTGAACCAACTTCTTCTAGACTGATAGAGAACAGCAACGCTTGCGTAAAGTTGAAGATGATGTCAAAAGGCTTTGGTGCAGTTTCCCGACCAAAAACAACCCCCATAGTCAAAAGGCTCAAAGTCCAAATCATCGAGCGCAAGGAAGACTATATTCTGTCGCTCAAGGGCAATCAAGGCAACCTATACAAGGAAGTAGAGACTAACTTCCACGCCGGTGCAAGCCACTTCTTGGCAAGGGCTTGACTATAGCTATAGTGAAACGACAGAAGCAGGACATCATCCCATTGAGCATCGCGTTTGTCTGGGCGATATTCATTGACCAACTACCAGAGTTAGCTGAGGCAAACAAGTGGAAGGGTTTGGCTACGGTGGTGATGGTGAAACGGTCTCGACAATTGTGGAATAAACGAACCATGCTCCGTCTGTTTCTACATCACGAGTCTACCAGCGGATGCCACCATTTTGGCCAAAGCGATTCTCTCTCATTGGGGGGTTGAAAACAGCCTCGATTGGGTCTTAGATGTGACTTTTCGCGAAGACTATAGTCGGATTAGAACTGGACATGGAGCTAAGAATATGGGACTGTTGCGCCGCTTATGCATCAATTTACTCAAGCTTGACCCCTCTAAACAAAGTATTGCGATGAAACGCTCATACGCTGGCCTGGATAATGATTATGCGCTTCTTCGTTCTGCTGAGGCATGATACTGTTTAGAAGTCCCTAGAGCTTGCCAAAATATAGAATCAAGAGTCAAAAATTAGCCGGGGTCGAGCCTATTGTCACCCCCCGACCCTCCCTTTCGGAACCGGACGTGCGACTTTCACCGCATCCGGCTACTGGGAAGCAGGGCCTTGTTACGACTAGGATTACTAAGAATCACTTCTGTTGTCCCTCATCTCATGCGATTTCACTCCTTTCCTGGTTGGTAAGTGGCGCTGCCAGATAACCTTTAGTATTACCATTTCCAAGTCTGTTTTACCAGTTATCCTAACCTACCCTTTCGAGCGGCTCCCGGCATATTAGAGTTACTATTACCCAAGATTTCCTACTTTCACCAACCCGCGTCAGCATGTCGAGGCATCCTAACCTATTCCTCAACGTATCCATAGGCATTACCCTAGGCTTTAGCTTCTCGGGCTATCTCTCCCCTCATCGCTTCCGCTTTACATCTAACTTGTTCCACCATTGGCAGAACAGCGTACAAGAGGTTACTTCGTTCCCTAGTATCATTTCACGATGCTTTTAGGTCCCTGCTATATCCCGGGAGTTCTTCGAGTGCGATGCTAGTCACGAACTAATACTAGCACTAACTACCATTTCCCTTTTGGGCCAGCGTTTAAGCCTTATTCCGCTGGTTTATGTTTACGAGACTTGCACAGGTTCGCTTGTTCTAACCATGAGCATCTTTCCTAGTGGCGTCACCGGTTCAGGCTACCAGCTATCCTACATTTAAGTCCTTGCTTCGCACCACGGCGATGTGACTCCGCAGCACTAAGGACCGGTAGTACCCTCGACCCCCCACACCTGGGGAGAGGGAATTTAACCCCCATGAATACCAGAGTTACCAGTTTGGACCTGGCCTAGCGTTCCGTATTTGTCTACATTAGGCTAGAAAGAATCGCACAATCCGGTACATAACATCTACACCTGGGCAGATAACCAGCTATAGCAATTTTAAATCATTTGTCAAATAAGCTAAATAACCTAAGTTGCTACCTATAGAAACTTAACACCAAAATTAGCCAAAATAGGCGAAAATCGCCTTATAATTTACCCCCAAATGGCATTTTTGCGGATATATTTACCAAAAATGGCTGTTTGAGAGGTAGAATTTTTTATAGGTAGCAACTTGAGTTAAATATGGAATCCTTGCCCAGCAAGGGTTATAGAGAGCGCTTTGGCTAATATATTTCACGAATCATTTAGACTGCTATAGTTATTCTGGCTCAATTAATCATGATTTTATGTGCTTATAATTATAGTCAATGCTGGATATTTATCTGAACTTTTGGTATGAAATTGTGGCTGATTTAGCTGCGATTACCCTGTTTGTTAAAAAAATTAGAAAAAAGAGGATTAATTTATATTGGATGTCCCTAAGAAGAGAAAGGTAGAAGTTGAAATAGAGACAGGACCTCTCATCAGTTCCGAAGATTAGATGAACTGACAGCTATATTACCAGAAGAAGCTTTCAGTCCAGCTCGATTTACCAAAACCTCGTCCAGTTTGGGTAGCAACAATAAAAGTAGAGATTTCTTGTATCACTTCAAGTGATACAGATGTCAGGTCAAGGAACAATAGCTATCGTAATGAATGCCAAAACTGTTGACTTGGCAACGGAAATTGATTATTTTATAACCAATGCTCCCATCGAAAAATCTACGGCAGAATGGATAGTTACCACCTATTCACAAGGTAATTGGGTTGAAGTTTTTTACCGAACGGTAAAAGGCTGGTTGGTTAATATAAAATGCCAACTTAGAGGTAAAAAAAGTATTGAGCGTTATGGGAACGAGCGTTTTTTGTGCTTATACTTTTATTCTCTGGCATTGGTTAACTGGTGGTCTAGCGCGACAATGGGCTAATGGACTATTAAAAACATTTGTTGGAGCGTCAAGAGCGTTTCGTACAGCCGTCTCAAGCGCGGTTTGTGGGTTGGCTAGGTAACAATGTTGATGTATTTGCCGCTCACTTGCGCGAGTCGGGCGCGATGTGTGGGCTTAGATTTTGTCTAAGTCCCGCTATTTCTTACAGGGAGGGTCCACAAAGCTATGGTTCAAATCTATTGATTTGGCCCAAGGATAGCCAAGACGGAGTGGGTCACAAGTAGTGATTTTAGCGCCTACAGAAACCCTGGGCGGGCTGTGTTCCCCCTTTTGTGCGAATAGCGCTCCCAGGAGACACGGCTTGATTGAGGTTGGGGTCGAGCTGGGAATCGCTTCGGAACCCTCCCTTTCGGAACCTAAAGAGCGACTTTCACCGCATACGGCTACTGGGTAGTTGGTTCTTGTCATTGGTAGGGAACTTCGGGATTACTCCCCTTGTCCCTTGCCTCATGCGATTTGGTCCCTTTAAGACTTACGTCTTCATACATACCTGGCAGTCACTTACCGGTTCATAGCGTTTTTAGGACTACTTTTACCCAAGGCTTCCAACTATCACCCACCCTCACCGCACGTCTGCTTATCCTAGGCATTGCCCCAGGCATTTGCTTCTTGGGCCATCCCTCCCCACCTGGGCATGCGCTTCACATCTGACTTGTCCATTTGGACAGCACCACGGGGGTCCGGAACGTTCCCTGGTATCATTTCACGAGGCTTTTAGGTCTCTCCTTTATACTGGCAGTTGTTTCGGGTACGATATCAATGAAATGCAAACATTGATACGCGAACTGCTTTCCCTTTTGGGCCAGCGCACTCAGCCTTTTCGCTGGTTTATATTGACGATACTTACAGAGATTCGCTTGTTCTAACCATGAGCCTCTTTCCTAACGGAGTTGCCCCTTTAGGCTAGGAGCTATCATCGAAGCTTGGCACCACGGCGATGTGGCTCCGCAGCACCTCCGACCGGTGTCACCCCCGCACCTGGGGGAGGAGAATTTAACTCCCATGATGACCAGAGTTCCTTGACCATTCAAGGCCGGATTTCGTCTATTGACTTATACCGGAACGATTCGCACTGCCCTACATATACTGCGTCAGTGACAGAACTGCAATTTTTGGGGCAGTAAAGAATTGTCTAAGCGAGGGGGGGGATAATTGAGAGATCCTTGTGAATCCGAATAACTCCCCCCCCGAAGCAATCTCCTACTCAGCACGTGGAGATTGCTAGTCCTCCTGGGTCGGGCGTCGCTGCGAAGGCCGGGGGGTCTGACAGTTGTGCGAACCAGAGTTACTACTTTGAGAGCCCCCTTCGATATCTCTGGGGTTGTGCGATCGCTCCGGCGTAGCCGTGTGCGCGCAGCGCATGTAGCGCGTTCCCTCTGGGGGATATCGAAGCAATGACACCAACAATAGCTTAAGGAATGAGGATTTAATAACCTGTCAAATTACTCTAAAATGATCCTGTGACAAGACTTTATGGCTTCTCGGATAAGCATCTTGTTTAATCGGAGTTCCTAAGCGTAAGTCGATCCCTTTCAAAGTATAAGCCAACTGCTGTGTCAACTGGATGTAGAGTTTCGATCGCCCAATGATGCTTCGATATCTCTGGGGTAGTGCGATCGCGCAGGTGTAGCCGTGTGCAGCGCATGTAGCGCGTCCCCTCTGGGGGATATCGAATTTGCGTCATCCTAATGTAGGATTGGAGATTTGGATGTTGACAGACATTGAAGCTACATTTCGCACTACAAAATGTATTGCGTAATTATTACAAGTACTTGGTGATGAAAGCGAACCGAAAAGCTCATATCAGTATAAATACTTATACTTTATTTTTGACAAATTGCCAGGCGGTGTCCCCGGAGTAGTGCGAGTAGCGCTCTCCACCGATATATTACGTATTACAAAATGTCGTGCAATGGCAATCGTACCGAGTAATTACATATTACTTAGCATATTACAACTTGTCGTGCGGAATATGGGATTGAAGACTAATGGACAGTATAAAATACAGGTACTACAGAATCAAAGATTAAAATGCAGACAATAGAGAGAACAGGGCAACAGACAAGGGAAAGACCAGAAGACACTACCGATACCGATCGGCCCTTAAAGATAGCAGGAAAGACATTCAGATCGCGCCTGATGACGGGAACTGGCAAATATCGCAGCATGACAGAGATGCAAGAAAGCATTATGGCCAGCGGTTGCGCGATCGTTACCGTAGCAGTAAGGAGGGTACAAACGAAAGCCCCAGAACATGTCGATGCGCGAGGGGTAGTGCGACAGTGCATCGAAGGGTTAGCAGAAGCAATAGACTGGAGTAAAATCTGGATGCTACCCAACACAGCTGGTTGCCAGACAGCAGAAGATGCCATCAGAGTAGCGCGTCTGGGGCGGGAAATGGCGAAGCTGTTGGGCCAAGAAGAGAATAACTTTGTCAAACTAGAGGTGATACCCGACAGCAAATATCTGCTACCAGACCCGATCGGGACTTTAGCAGCAGCGGAACAACTGGTGAAAGAAGGCTTTACAGTTTTACCCTATATCAATGCCGACCCCTTGCTAGCCAAAAGACTAGAAGATGCAGGTTGTGCCACTCTCATGCCCTTAGGTTCCCCGATCGGTTCCGGACAAGGGATTAAGAATGCGGCCAACATTCAAATCATCATTGAGAATGCCGGAGTACCAGTAGTAGTAGATGCTGGCATAGGCACCCCCAGTGAAGCCGCAGCAGCAATGGAAATGGGGGCAGATGCCTTGTTGATTAATACAGCGATCGCCCTGGCGCAGAACCCAGCTGCAATGGCCAAAGCCTTCGGCCAAGCAACAGAAGCAGGTAGGCTTGCATACCATGCTGGACGTATTCCTGTCAAATCATACGCCAGTGCCAGTTCCCCGATAGCCAGCACAATCACGAGCTGATATCAGTTACCAGTTACCAGTTATCAGTTATTATGGTCACTGGTCACTGGTAACACGACCCCCAGACTGGCATATAGGAGATATAAAAAATTGTGAACTATAAAAAACAGCATAAGCTCAATTGTTTGTTAAGATAAGTAAAGAATCACAAAGAGGATTTAATAAATGCCCTATACTACAGAAGACGGCGGTCGTCTGAACAACTTCGCGGTAGAACCGAAGATCTCTTACGCAACCCCTCCCGACAAGCGCCAACAGTTAATATACGCGATCGCAGGGATGGCAGGCTTAGGGCTAGTAGGAGGTTTAGTGTTCGTAGCCTACAGCATATCAAGCGTCAGCTAAGGGCAAGGACTAAAGTGCTTACTACGAACGGGACTAAAGTGCTTTAAAAGGTTTGTAGTAAGCACTAAAGTGCTTACCTCTTAGGATCGCAGATAGAACCTATATTCCGCACGGACAAATATTTATTGACATAATTATGACAAACAGCTTGTGATTTTACGAACCGAAAAGTTCATATCCGTATAAATAAATATACGTCCTGTTTCCTAAATTATCAGAGCTAGTACGGATTACAAAGGATTACAATAGTAATCTAATCGATAAATTACGGATTACTTAGCATGTTACAAATTGTCGTGCGGAAAGTGGGATAGAATCCTGAAGAAGCTATTGTCAGCTGAAGAGATGGATATACAAGCATAGTTCTTCAAATCTGGCAAAACTGTGACAGCTCAAGAGGTTCTGGATTTAAACAAACAAATATACAAGCGTCTGGAAGCAGCGTTGAGTCTGAATCTGCTAAGCCAAATATTTTTAGCAGTGTGTGATGACTGTAGCTTGCGCAATCAGATTGCTAACCAGTTAACCGAAGCAAAATTTGCCAGGGACCAGACTGGGGATGGTTCAACTAGATCCTATCCCCTGTTGGTAAGTCTGAAATTGAATGTGAAAGATCCGAATCCGGTGAGCGAGATTGCTCACTGGTTGGGCCAGTACCCAAACCAAGGGCGATCGATCGCCCCGGGTTTTCAAATTTTAGGAGTAGAGCAATTAACGCGGCAACCATTAAGGATACAGCGGCAGTTTCTGAACTATCTGCAAATGATCGGGCAGAGTTGGCCATTACCTTTAGAGTCAACGCTACTGCTGTGGATGCCGCGACCGTGGTTGCTTTCTATTCAACAGTCAGCACCGGATTTTTGGCGTTGTCGGACGGGAATTTTTGAGTTTGTCAGTGAACCAACGCCAGTGTCAGCTGACTCCTGGCCAGAGGAAGATGCTGATGCCCTTAGTAGTAAGACACACTTTACGGCTTCTTCACCCGAGCAAGGACTAAAGTCCTTACTACGAACCAAGTCTGTAGAGAAAGAAGATGCTGATGCCCTTAGTAGTAAGACACACTTTACGGCTTCTTCACCCGAGCAAGGACTAAAGTCTTTACTACGAACGGAGACAGAGGAACTAATTGATGCGTTCTCCAGAGGAAATTTATACCGAGATATAATTCATCAGGGAGAGGCGACAGCAGAAAACCTGATAGAAGCAATTATCGCCTATGAACAAGCCATAGAATATCTTGAGGAAGACTCCCAGCTGTGGGCAGATATATTGAATGACCTGGGAAATCTCTACTGGATGTGATCTCGCCACATATCTGCTCGAGAGCAAGCGATCGCTTACTTAGATCAGGGAATAAAAGCCTATGAAATTGCTTTAAGTCATATATTACAGTACGATCTCTTAGAGAGTGCTGGTCACCATGGTAAAACCTACAGGAGATTACAGAATAACTTAGGGGCAGCCTATAGTGAGTTGGCCAGATATGTCGCTCCAGTAAAGAATTTACAAGAGTCGATAATCCACTATACAGCAGCCCTGGGTTCTAGTCAAGAGTTGTCAGATGGGAAGCAGTATGCTGCCACATTGAATAACTTGGGTACAGCCTATTGGAATTTAGCACAGCATCAACAGCCAGTTGCCAACCTGAAACAGGCGATCTGGGCCTATAAAGAAGCAATATCCAACACAAGTCCGTCCCAAGAGCCATTCAATTATGGGATGATGCAAAATAACCTGGGGACAACTTACTGGAATCTAGGTGCGTTCTTTGAACAACCAGAAGAATATCTACAGATGGCAATTAGTGCCTATAAAATAGCATTACAATATCCCACTGCCAGTGCCGCACCAGCAGCCCATGCAGCAACCCAGAATAATCTGGGCACGGCCTACTGGCACCTCGCTAATCAGGAAGGGATTTCAGGGCCCTTGAGAGTGGAGTTTTTGAGCAAATGCATTAGCGCTTATCAACAGGCTTTGGAAACAGCTCTCCTAGGACAATTGACAGATCTCAGCTTCGATCTATTGGCCACCCACAACAATCTGGGACTAGTCTATTATCAAAAAGCCACCCAAACTGACTTCTCGCAAGTCGAGCACAAGCTTCACGATCTAGAAGCAGCTTTAGAGCATCATCTGCAAGCCTTGTCCGGATGGGAAAAGCAGCCCGAACTGTATGGGTCTGCCTTTAATTATGTCATCCAGGTGATGCGCGTGCTTTACAGAGAATATAATTTACCTGGGCAAAATCAAGCCCTATCAAGGGTGCCTCCGAAGCTATTACCAGAGATTTTGCGCCGTCTGTAATCACGTACCAGTGACAACCGACCGACAGGCGATCCGCCCGGACTACGTGCTGACAGGCGATCCGCCCGGACTACACTAGACAGATGGAGAGAGCACATGGTATGATCGGGTGAAAGTCTGACATGTAGTACAAGAAACCCATCTGTTTTCCCTAACCTTGCTAGAACTTGACCTTAAAACCCTATTTCCCTTTGAGTTGGATGATTTTCAGCGACAGGCGATCGCGGCCTTAGACTCAGGAAAGTCCGTCGTCGTCTGTGCGCCCACCGGTTCAGGCAAAACCCTAATTGGGGAATATGCCATCTATCGGGCTCTGGCTAGCGACCGGCGGGTAATTTATACAACTCCCATCAAAGCCCTTTCTAACCAAAAATACCGCGACTTCTGCTGGCAGTTTGGCAAAGAAAAAGTGGGATTACTGAAAAAAGGTAGATTATTGGGATTACTGACAGGGGATATATCTTTATTTGCGAACTCCCAGATTCTGGTGATGACGACAGAAATCTTTAGGAATATGCTGTATGGCACAGACATCGGAGATGTAGGCACCTCACTAAACGGGGTAGATGTCGTAGTGCTAGATGAGTGCCATTATGTCAACGACTCCCAGCGGGGCACGGTGTGGGAAGAGTCGATCATATATTGTCCGCCGTCAATTCAACTGGTGGCGCTGTCGGCCACGGTGGCCAATAAAGAGCAGCTGACAAATTGGATCTCCCAAGTGCATGGACCAACAGAGTTAGTAGCATCAGACTATCGACCAGTGCCCCTAGAATATCACTTCTGCGATCGCAGAGGGTTATTTCCCCTACTAGACCGTAACCAAAGGGAGATGAATCCCCTGCTGAAAGCCCGGAAAGTGCGACGCAAGGGGGAGAGAGGGCGTTTTTCCCAAGAAGATTGTCCCACGATAGGTTTTGTGCTCAGTCAAATGCTACAGCGGGATATGCTGCCAGCAATATACTTCATATTTAGCCGCCGGGGCTGCGAACGGGCAGTGGCAGAACTGGGAAGTATGTCACTGTTGAATGCAGCAGAATCTGAGCAAGTGAAAAACCGTTTAGATCAATTTATCCAGGATAATTATCACCATTACAACCTCGACCATATCGCATCCCTGTACAGAGGCATGGCGGCCCATCATGCCGGGGTATTACCGATGTATAAGAACTTGATCGAAGAACTATTTCAGCAGGGATTATTGAAGGTGGTGTTTGCCACAGAGACCCTGGCAGTGGGAATAAATATGCCCGCCCGGACAACAGTAATATCTAGCCTGTCAAAGCGCACAGATGAAGGGCATCGGATGCTGAATAAATTAGAATTCTTGCAAATGGCGGGCAGGGCAGGTCGCCGGGGAATGGATAGGCAGGGTCATGTGGTAACGGTGCAAACGCGATTTGAAGGGACGAAGGAAGCTATAAAGCTGACAACCAAAGAAGTAGAACCGTTAAGGAGTCAGTTTAAACCTAGCTATGGGATGGTGTTGAATCTACTGCAAACGCGCAGCTTAGCAGAAGCCAAAGAACTGGTAGAGAGTAGCTTTAATCAGCACCTGGCGACATCAAACCAGCTTCAGGCGATCGCATCCTTGGAAGGGGAGATAAATTTTCAGACAAGGGAACTGGCAGAGTGTGAAAAAAATTGGTCAGAATATGGATACGGTGATATAGAGTCGATCGGGGAGCAACTGAGGAGCTATGAAAAATTAAAAGAGTCAATCAAAGTCGAACAGAAAACCCTGAAAAATCTGCAAAACCAGGCGCAACGGGAACGGACAAAAGACCTAGCAGCAGCGATTAATTTTGCCGTCACGGGGACAATACTCAGCCTGAAAGGAAAGTACGTGAAAGTAGCAAAGCCAGTGGCAGCGGTGCTGGTGGAGAAAATCCCCGGGTCAGGGATAGCGCCACAGTTGGTATGTTTGGGCAAGGATAACCGCTGGTATGTGGCAACGGTGGCGGATGTGGTAGAATTGCATGCAGAAGTACCGCGTTTAAGGGTAGTAGATGAATTGGCTCCCCGGGGCCAGATGCTGCTACAGCGAGGAAAATCTGGCCAGGGAGATGCAGTAACGGCCCAAATAGCCCAGCAGATACCAGTAATGACGATGGCAGAACCAGCGGAAGTGGTGATGCAACACTCGCGAATAAAGGCTCTCCAAGAGAAGATGGAGCAACATCCCGTGGGACAGTGGCGCGATCGGGGTAAGATAGTGAAGCAACTGACGAGAGCAGCGGCAGTTCAGGCCCAAATCAAAAAGCGTCAAGTCCAAATAGAAAAGTGCAAGCAAGATCTTGAAGAGCAACTGGCACGCAACTGGGAAGAATTTATCTGTTTGATTGAGATATTGAAAGAGTTTAACTGCCTAATTGACGACCGTGAGCGTCTAAGGACGACAGCATTAGGGCAGCTATGCGCGGCCCTGAGGGGAGATAACGAACTCTGGCTGGGTTTAGCTTTAATGTCAGAAGAACTAGAAGATCTCAAACCAGAGCAGCTAGCAACAGTATGTGCCGCTCTGATCACGGAGGAGTCGGAACGTAAAGAAAAAGAACGTAAAGACAACTGGACGGAATATGAATTATCAGCGGAAGTGAAGCAAACATTAACAGGGCCTAGGTCTAGGTTGCGGAGTATCCGCCAGAGGTTAAATAAGGTGCAGCAGCGCTACAAAAAGAAAACTCCCATGCTCATGCCCCCAGTCTGGTTAGAACGGGATTTAATAGCCATAGTGGAAAAATGGGCATCGGATGAGGAGGGTAAGCAAGTATCATGGCTAGAACTTTGCGAGCACACCAGTTTAGACGAGGGAGATGTAGTGCGGATGTTGCGCCGAACATTGGATTTATTGTCGCAAGTGCCTCGTTTGCCCCACCTGTCAAAACGGTTGAGAAGAAATGGCAGCGTCGCGATGGATCTGATGAAACGGTTCCCGATCGATGACAGTGGGGAATTGGAAGTATAAGGGATTTCCAGTGATGAGCGCAGATAGGAAAATACGGAAGTCTGGCAAGGGGATGTATTTCGATCTCGCAGCGTGGCGCAGCCATGGAAAATTTTTATGAGAAAAGAAAAGAAAAAAGCATTTGGGAAAGAGGAGAGATTGAGGTAAGTTAGGGTGTAAGAGAAAAGGAAATAAGAGGGATTCAGGGTAGAAAGTCCATGACAGTTGTAGAAAAACTGGTAAAATATTGGCGAAAGAGGCTGCAAACAGAATGTGCAGACCAAAACCAGAAAACGCTGGAAAGCACGATCGACTGGTTGCTAGGGGAAGATCGAGACCGGTATGAGACGATGAGCGCTGACCAGTTGGAAATAGCGATGCAAGCAATGGATTATCGCTACCGGATTTTACAGCAGCGATACTTGGGGGTGCCCCCAGAAGCAGCATATAACCGCTTAATGCAGCGGCTCAGCAGCTTGTTTTTGATTCGCAACAAAATTAGGACTTGGGTGGCCTTGAGCCGCGATCGGCAGCGGTCGGTGGTAGATGTACTGCAAGAGGTGATTCAAGAATTATTGCAGAACGATCGATACCTACAACAGCAAATAGCTTGGATTGCTAAATGCACTCCAAACAACTGGCTGCGAAACACCCTCATCCTCGCTACGACGGAGGAGTATTGCCTGCGACCGATCTGCAACCAACCCCTGTTGCTTTACAGATTTGTTAACTATCTGCGTCGGATCCAGCGGGGAGGCGTGACGCAAGTGCCAATGGGAGATTTGGTGCGGGTGGTTTCAGAAGAACTGACAATGGATGAGACAGACAACCAGATCAGTCTGCTGGACGCCCAGGCGATCGCCCAATACCAGGGGTCCGAAGCTTGGGAAGAACGAGAGAGACAGCGACAGACGGTCAAAAAGGAATTTGCAGCTTACCTAGAGGAAAAACTAGGTTCGCTGGCAGCTAAGTGGCTGGAACTGTACCTACAAGGTCATTCCCAAGAAGCGATCGCGCAAGAGTTAAACATGCCAGTAAAGCAAGTGTATCGGTTGCGGGAAAAAATTAGCTACCATGCAATTCGCATCTTTGCCATAAAAAATCAGCCGGAATTGGTCGCTAGTTGGCTAAAGACATCTTTACAGGAAAACAGCCTCGGACTAGCACCGGCTGAGTGGCAGCAATATTGGGAAAACCTGACCGCGACTCAGCGACAGCTACTGGCTCAGATGAAAGCAGGTAAAAGTGTGCCTGAGATCGCTCAAGATTTGAACTGGAAAGCCAGTAAATTATGGTCAGAATGGAGTAAACTTTACTTAGCAGCCCAGACAATCAGAAATTCGGACTAGGTCGGTATAACGGCTCTTCTCAATCTAGTATACTAAAATAGGTCTTGAATGAGCGTTAATGCGTCCGCGTAACTCGGCGATGCAGAACCTAAAACCTTTTGAGAGCTTTTAAAATACGTATAGTTGTAGTATAAAATAGAGGTGCTTTATAGAAAGGACAGGAGGAATTGATGCCGCGTTCAAATAGAAAAATACTAACAGAATTTTTAGATCGGAGTGAAAGTTGTCGATTATACTAAAGCTCTTTCTCCTCAAGAAGTGATTCTGACGATAGAGGCAAAAAAACAAGAAGCAATTTGCCCTCGATGTCATCAGTCGGCGATTGCATCAGAATCATACTTATTTGATTAAGAATTTACCTGGGAATGAAAAAAAAGTTTTTATCCAAATAAATCGCCGTGGGGTGCATCCCAGTTTGACAATGAGTATTTTTGCTCTTATAGTCTTTAGCTTCATATAGCAATAGTCCGGACAGTTTTTAGACCCCAGAACCAGGGTAAGCGCAAGAATCATGCTTGGGGCGGCATATATTCTCAACTATCATGATAATGATTGCCTTCAAGGAGTGCGAATCAGGCACAGTACCCTGGCAATTTTCGTGGCTCCATACCACATGCACAATTTTTCTTGCGCTTGCCCTGCTTTTTTGGCTTATGACTGGCAAGTCTAAGAAGAGGATTTTCTGTATATTATCTACTTTCTGTCTATCCGTCAAGTAAAAACTGATTACAGAAAGTAGTGCAATAGTAATCTAGTTACAAATTGTCGTGCGGAAAGTGGGATCGATTACTTCCGCAACCTGATGGCCTATCTGAATTGCTCGGTAGCGCCCGAAGATCTGAATTGTTCGGTGGCGCCCGAAGAGATTTCCTCACAGACGGGAACGGTCTACTTAAATGCTGCCAGAGTGCCCCGCATTATCGAAACCGGACGGGGGCGCCTGCGCAATTTTTCCCTGGTGTCCCTGGAAGCTGGGGTGATATCGAGGGCTGAGCTGGTCTGAGTTTATGAAGAATTCAACATTGCTAAATCAGAAAATCTTTATAAAGAATCGAATTTAGTTGTGCCATCTGTGTAGAAATGAGATATGATAGGAAATGAGCAGCTGGAGAGGTGGCAGAGTGGTCGATCGCGCTCGACTTGAAATCGAGTGAACCGCAAGGTTCCGTGGGTTCAAATCCCACCCTCTCCGTTAGTTTGGCGGACTAGCACTCCCGAGATTTTTCTGTTTGAGTATGATTTGAGTATTCGATAGCCGCCGAGGGTAACGGTAAGGCAGGAGTCAATGTGGCCGGGGCGGTGATTGGTTCCTATAACCTCCTGAATAATGCGGTGGCCGCCACGATCGAAGGGAGCAATACCACCGTCACCTTAAATACAGGCACTGTCACCCGGCCTAGTCAGGCGGCGCGATCGCCGGTAGTAGTCAAGATGTAGTGATTTGACTACGGTCCTGTGTTTCCCGGGTGCATCGATGATGCATGTAAATAGCCCGCGCAGGCGGGCTTTGTTCCTGTAGCCGGACCCTTTAGGGTTCGGGCGGCGAGGCAGAGTACCAACGGGTTTTAACCACACCCTTGTGACTACCGTCTTGGCTATCCTTGGGCCAAATCAATAGGTTTGAACCATAGCTTTGTGGACCCTCCCTGTAAGAAATAGTTGTTTACCAGGTCCGTATAGGTCTTGAGATTGTCTTGCCAGTTGCCTAGATAATCTATTAATTCTTCTAAACGTTTTGTTCCCTCCTGTCTGAGCACATGTTCGATCGTTCCAGTCATAGACACAATTGAAGTTGGTTCTTCCGATTGGTCCCCCTTGCGCAACACCCCTTCCCTAGCACTCAAACTCAATCGTCCCTGGGATAAGTTGTAGGTATACTGCACTAGGTCATAATTTGAGCTTTGTCAATTATTTTAAAATTCAGAGTTAGCAGAGATTGTATCTCTTCTTTGTGGAGACTATGAGCATTGTGTATCGGATCAGCAATTGCCGATTTAAATGAATCAAAATCTTCATAATACTGGGAAGATAAACATTTCTTTTTTCCCCATTTCCACAACCGCTCAATTTGGCATGATGGTAAATATAATAACCTTGAGTTCTTTAGCTTTTTCCCAAAGCAAATTGCATTTTTGATAGCGAGCATTATCTATTACTAATGAAATTGGCATATTGGGAATTTTTTTTCTGCTCTTTTCCAATAGCTCGCAAACCCTTATAGCATTTGGCATCATTTGTTACGGTTATAACTTCGGAAGTAATCGCATTTAATGCCCCTAAAACATTAAATATTTTTTCCCTGATGCTGTTTTAATAAATCTTCTCTTAAAACACCATAAAAATCCTAGAAATGCACTAAATGGGCGGCATCAACGGGCGGCATCAACAAACGACTCTTTTTCCTTCGGAAGCCTCTAACAGTCTGGGTTCTAGAGCCACCACCATGCGGTTGGTCAAGCGCCCTTCATCTGTGGTTGCTGCATCATTTTTCTGCGCAGGTGAGTCGGAAACAGCATCCCCTACAGGGACAAAGCCCGCCTGCGCCGGCTCACTCTTTATACCACCAATTCTTTTGATGTCCTTGACTGTTTTAAACAATGTCTGAGGCTTCTGTGGTTAAGATGACTTCAAGTTTTGAGAAAATTTTATTTAAGTTTGAGTTAAGTAAAATTAACTTGATAATCATCTCTTCTGCACAGTTTTTTAGATGTATGCTATTAGGAATAGCAAAGCCAAAAGAAACCCGGTTTTGAGATCGACAGTCTAGGGGATGCTCCCGCTTGGAATCCTAGGAGATTTGCCAGAATTTCTGCGGAGTATTCGTGCTGCTTGGTCTGGCAGTAAAGATCCCGCATCAGAGTTCCGCAGTCAAGGGGGATATTGGTATCCAACCCAAGATTTAGAACAAGATTTAGAAGGATTGCAAAAAGATCGTCCTTACTTTACAATGGGTGAGGGAGCTACGATCAGCATGGGCATTGTCATTGCTTACAAAAGCGTACCTTTGCCTACCGTCTAGCACGGCTGCCGAAGTTTCCGGCAATATTTGTAAATCCCCGAAGACATAAGTATATTTGTCGGCAGCGGCAAAGGAAACTGCACAATGATGACTGCAAGCACTCATACATTTGACTTCCTGAATGGGGAAATTATCTCGTAATTCCCAGTCAGAAGGTGAGATATTTACTCAGTTAGAGCATCACCACGTCAAGGAAAAAATTCGCTTTAATCCCAAACTGAAAGAAATAAGTCAGCCATCCGTATAAAAGGATGGCTGACTAACATCGAGCTAATTTAGCTTAACTGAAAAACCTTTCCAGGCATTACCTATCAATCGCAATTATAGCCACCTCTCATTCTACCATCATTCCAGCCTTCCTGATGGAAATCATCAATCCCAATGTAGCTAATTCCGTAACTATTAACCCCTGTCGTGTAATGACAATCATTTTCCGTAGTCAGCACGCCGATATGTGAGATATAGTTGTTGTCTCTCACAGCATATCCCAACGTGCTAGTCATCCCCTCAGAAATAAAGTTATTGCAGACTACCGACTGTGCTGTCTGGGCATCAAATTTCTCTGGTTGTCCAGTAATATGGTCCAAGGTCTGTACGTCAGGGCAAGCAAATAGCAGTCCGCGATCGCCGCTTGTCTCTTGAACATATTCCGCAATCATTGCATTAGGAGTGCCTGGTAACTCTGCAACAGGTCCACTATTCCCAAGTAACAACATAAATTGTCCTTTGCGATCGCCTACATTTTCCCAACAATTATTTTGTGCTGCTTCGCGCATAGAGTGTTGTTCAGTCTGACAGCTACCCCCTGCCACTAAGTCCGCTGGTTCGTAAAAAATGTCCTCACCATCTGGAGAGAGTTTTTCTCTAATCAGAGCATCTAGATTCTGCGGACCTCGTCCGGCATCATTACACCAACCGTTTTTCTTATCAATTAGAATCGTCACAAGATCGTGATCGGTATTTTGTTCGTGCCACTCTCTGACATCCTCCAGACAATTTGATAGACCCGTACCCCTCCCACTACAGTTATTTTTTTCTCCCGGATTGTGATATACGTGCCACTGCGACCCCGTACAACCTATTCCTAATGGCGAATCGAAGATATCAAGCTCAATCGCTTTTACCTGGTCTAGAGCTTCAGCCAAACTGCTTGCATATTGTGGCTCATAAGTGTTGTGACTCATGGGTTGAAACACCTGGCCAATAGGAAGAGAATCTTTATAGTCGCAGGTTTGACTTCCGTGGTCAAAATCCCCACATTTAGATACATGAGTAAACACATCAAAGTTTTCAGTTGCTCCTCTCGGATCTCCTATATACATTTTGGGGTCCCTGACCATATCTGTAACAGCACAATCACCGACGCTGGGACTGTAAAAAACTGTAGGGTCTGAACCTGGTTTATCTAGTGCAACGCCGAAAGAAATCTTGTCAGCTTCATCTTTGTCTCCTGCTCGGATCTTCCATTGCAGCAATTCACCTTCAAAACAGCGTGTGCTGAAATTATCGCTACTACGCCAAGTTTGACCATCTTGCGGTCTTGGTTCAGACACAACAAAAGAACACAACTCGCCTTGAATGTTACAACTTGAAGCATAAGCTTTAGGTACAACAATCGCACTAGCAATCATCATACTCAGCGTCCCTGCTATTAGTAATTGCTTAAATATTTTGAACAACTTCATCACTTCATTTGTCAAATTGCATAAATAAATGCAAGGGAGTTCAACATAGGACTCCTTGCATCTATTGCTCTACTTCGAGAACTCGGAAAAGCCTGACTAACCTAAAGTGCTGACTGACACCTTATCCAGATACTCAGATAGCTCCTATTCATTACTTTAGGTTACTATCTGAAAATTATCAGTCGCATTTTTGGGATTTCCAATATACATTTTGGAATTTTGGATCAGCTTTGTAACAGCACAATCAGCCAGACCCATGAAGACTGTAGAGTCTGAACCTGGTTTATCGAGTGCAACGTCAAATATCGCGTCCTTTTGATCTCCAGTTATGATGTGCCATTGCATTTTGGTGCCTGAGCAATTAGAGGTATTAAAATTATCGCTGCTACGCCAACTTTGACCGGGTTGCGGTTCGGGTTCTGAGACAATAACAGAACAAATAGAGCCAGTTTGTTCGCACTCGAAGGCATAAGCCTTGGTTACAGGGATGACATTGGTTATCAGAAGACTCAGTAGACCTGCTACGAGCTATTGCTTAACGAATTTGAACAAGTTCATCGCTTTGTTTGTGTATTTATGGACATTGAGCTCTGCTGTTACTAAAGCAGTTAGCAGGGGTGTGGTCAAAAGTAGTTGTGGCGAAGCCTCCCCCAAACCCCCCGCTAAGTTGGGGGTTTGGGGGGAGCCGGCGACTGGGTGGGCCCATGAACGATCAATTGGTTTTGACCACACCCGTTAGCAGAGGCACTTATCTAGTGCTGCACCTAACATAACAACTAGATTCCCAAGTGTCAACCCTTTTTTAATGTTTTTTGGAATTTTTTTTTACCAAAGTATGAAATGCTTTCTGGGTAAGGGTTTGAGGCGATAATTTTTTTTTTCTGAAAAAAAGCGAAAAAAGTTCTGGAGGCGGTTGAGAGCCTGGATAAATCGCCGGTGATAACCACTTGGAGAGGCTTGGATCCTTTCCTGAAATCATGGTTGCTGGAGGATGTTAGTAGGTAATAACGCACGAATTCGGCGATCGAGGGACTAGAAATGCTGGTGGCCCGAACTAAGTGCCTGGTGAAAACACCAGAAAAGCGCTCATGATTGCCGGTGGTGTTGCAACTGTTCTAGCTTCTGGACCGGTATGTGCTGAGGAAGACCGGTGCTCTCTGGGACGGGCGAGCGCTCGCCTGTCTGGTGGGTTATAACTCTGAAAAGCTTTACAGATAAGGATTTGAGGCGATAAAATTCTTCAGAAAAAAGCCAAAAAAGTTCTGGAGGCCGTTGAAATGCTCGATTTATCGCCAGTAATACCTCCTTGGATCGGCTTAGACCCTCTGCTGCAATCATGGTTGCTGGAGGATGTTAATAGGTAATAACGCACGACTTTGGCGCTCAAGGGATCTCATCATCAAGCAGAGCGCAAGAACCTAATGGCTTGCGAGTCAGGGAGTCCCCAGGTTGTAGTGCTTCCTTGGCTTCTTGAAGCCCCCTCAGTACGTAGAAGTCATAATAAGACTTTTCCAAAATTGTCCATACACTTTCTAACTCTCGATCGGATAGATGCTCGATCAGCCGGTTGACTCTACTTTTAAGCAGATTCATCCCTATGACCCTCCCTTGCGGATTTTTTCGCCATTGGCAAGTATTTGGGGGATATTACCCCACATCCCAAATACTGTTGCCAACGTTATAATCATACATCATCTAAAACATGAGGGGTCATAGCCCTCTGGGCAAGAGAATAGCCGAGCGCGTAAGACCGGTAGCCTTGTGTACTCCGCGCAATCGCCCCTTCCCAGTCGGTGACTGTTACAAAACTACGGACACGGTATTGCTAGGCATGCCTTCACCCGAGCGATTAACTGCCACAATGCGATATTCTAACTTTTGACCTTGGGGCTGCTCCATTAAGGTGATTTTCGGATCGATCGCCATGTTGATATCCTTCCACTTGCCATCAGAGAGCAGGCGACACTGCACCTTATAGGCATTTACCCGACCGCCCTCTGCGGGCTGTTTCCAACTCAAAAATACCCAATTATCCCCTTGACCGAGGGCTTGCAAGCGGCGGACTTGTCCGGGGGATTGGAGGGTATTGGGCCTGGTGCGCCCGCCCCATCCTAAAAGCGTGAGCTGTTTGTCGTCGTACTTCACCTCATTTTCAGCGTAGCGTAGTATGCGGAGCATATCCTCGATCAAGCTTACCAAAGTTTCGTCCTTGGCAGCGGTTGCGTTTTTGGCCGCAGCAGTAGCAGCAGTAGCAGCAGCGCGGGCAGCTTGATACTCGCTGATTCGGGTAGTAAGCTGTTCGCTAGAAACGGGCGATGCCGGATAAACGCTGCTATTGGCGCTCAATCCTGCCACGCTCTCTTGGGCCAGAGCTATAATTTCGGGTTCTGCTTTGGGAAATTTAGGCATAACGGCCATCTTTTATGTAGTTTGTTATGTCAGGTTCTTTCTTCTAGATCTAATGTCTTCGGGAAAGTTAATTTTTTTCTCCAGTCCGAGGACAAGGCCTGAGCGATCATTATACTCCCAAAGGGATTGCGCTGCCAGTGTCTCCTGGGTAGTACGAATAGTGCTCCCAGGAGACGCCGATAGCGCTGCGCTGGGGGCGCAGCCATGCACCGGGCTACTGGTCCTACGCGAACGACTTGCGATGCATGAGATGCGAAAGTGGCCCTAAGAGCAAAGGGACCCTTCGCAGTATATTTACATGAGTTACATGAGTGAGATTGCTCTGAAGTGAGTTCGTAGTTCGACATTCGTGGTTCGTAGTTATTAAATAGAGCGATTTTCTTGGTGAGAAAAATCAAGCATGAAATGCATACAGATAAAGGGTTTGAGCAAATCTGCTAGCGCTCCATTCTCGCCAGGCCCGAGAATGGAGATTAAGGGCTTGCGTCGCGCGACTCTATTGCAGAGTCGCGCGACTCTATTGCAGAGTTGCGCGACTTTATTGCAGAGTTGCGCGACTTTATTTCAGAGTCGCACGATTCTATGGCAAAGTTGCGCCACTTTTTTCAGAGTCGCGCGACTCTATGGCAAAGTCACGCGACTTTATTGCAGAGTCGCGCGACTTTATTGCAGGAACGAGGGGATGGTAGGCGGTACACATCCTACGGTAAGCCTTTTTACTCGTTCCCTGGCTCGGCTTGGGAACGCCAACCAGAGGCAGAGCCTCCAGGTGGACCCGCTATAATTAACTGGAGGCTCTGCCTTTCTCCGGTTCGTTCCCGGCCAGAGACTGGGAACGAGGGGATGGTGGGCGGTACACATCCACCGCACCCAGCCTGCCCTACTTGCGACTATTATATCCTAATGGCTGAGATTTCTGGAGGGTCGCCGATATGTAAAAGTAAAGCGATCGCCACTGTCAATAACCTGCCGCATTTCCTCGTACATTGGGTACTCGCCGATACCGCTTAAAACTGCCCATCCTCGCGCCCTTGTCAGAGCAACAAATATAGCATTGCGCAGTTTAATCTTGCTCTCATTTTTCGCAATTTGATCGAACCCAACGACATACACCATATCTGCCTCATTTCCCTTGGCCCGATGGATGAGAGAAATTGTTACTCTTTGGTCATGCCAGAACGGGTCTCGGTTCTTATTATCACGTTCTAAATCGTCAATATTCCGGGCTGTTGGAATATAGATGGGAATTCTTTTATTTATCAAAATTGGAATATAGATGGGAATTCCTTTATTCATCAAAACCAGAGCTACCCTATCTTGTAATTCCGTTGCCTCATCGCGATTGGAACCGAGAACTACTACGAGAATATTTCGTGAGGGTTGAAGTCCGTCATGTTCGATGTTGTATTTGAGGTTTTGTGCTAAAGCCTTTAGTTTGGCTTCTCTGGTTTCAAAAGTTTTAAATTGCAGAACCGGTTTTTGCCAAATTTCAGGTATGGGATTGGGAGAATTTTTTGATGGTCGGTGGAGAGTAATTTCTTGACCGTTGTTAAAGATACCCGTGACTTGATAACCAATATTTTCCCAAGACTTTTTCCGGGTATATCCTGACAGTATACCCTCGGGACGTAGCAATCCCATACCAATTGCATGAGCTGCAGTCAAAATTGAATGTGGAGTGCGATAGCAGCGTTTCATAATTATGCTTTTGGGAATGCGCCCTGGGTGAAAACCTTGGACTAAATTGGTGTATTCTTCACCAAATAATTCCTTGGCAGTAGGAATATTTAAGGCGTGCAAACTTTGAGCTTCATCATAAGCCCAAATCAAGCGTCGCTGGTTGGAATTTTTCTCGTCAACTGGTCGTAAAGCTTGCCATGCCATCCAATAAATCGGCTGTTTGTCTTGATATTTTAATTCGTCGCGAACGACTAAATCCTGTCCTTCATCAATGAGAATGGCGTCAAACATTGGCTTAATTTCCATAGTTTCTAGTTTTTTTAGTAACTTAAGAACTACACCTCCCAGCTTTTCTGGTGGAACATCAATATTATCATCAAGAGGAAAGGGTTTGATTCCATGGGCTTTACAAATTGTTCGGTATAAACCTGTTCGATCCCGCGCTCCCCAGGCGTGAAACACTTTTAATTTAGAATTCTGGCGGTTGTATTGACGCTTGCGGTTGCTGAAGTGTTGTAGCCATAAATTCACTTCTTTTTCCATCAAGTCGTAGAGGGAGCGCGTAAACCAAACTAAAGCTATATCCCACTCAGGATGCTTCCAGTGCATATAAGCAGCTTTTTGACATAGCAAAACCGTTTTCCCAGAACCAGCAATACCGCGAATTCGTTGAGGGCCGGGAGTAATTTGTTGGACCATAGCTAGAGTTTATTCTGAGAGTTCTTGTCCAAGAGAACCCATTCCAGCGATGGCGCTAGAACGGGTTAAATTTGATGGTGAATAGCTCATAAAAAAAGAAGTTTTTTCCCATGTAACTTGCGTACAATTTTAAGGTAGCGCAACGTGGGGCTACTGCGTCTTCCGCGTGCTCTTGTCCTGATTTTTCGGGCCGTCCGCGGACCGTAGGACTCGGCACGCTCCAGACACCGCACTGACAAAGCCTGCCTGCACCGGCTATAGATATTTCCAGACCTTGATGCGCGATTTTTCGCGCAGCGTGGGGGCAGGTACTAATGGTTTGCCGAAAAATGTCGATTGTTTGAAATTATATCTTACCCGATCTGGATCTCCCTGTGCAAACACCTTGGGAGACGAACAACGCCAGATATAGTCTTCATTCACCAAATTAGCTTACAGAATGACAGATACCTTATCTCCAGCAGTCAGAGGAACTGGCTTTGACCAGGGAAAATACGCAACCCTACGCTGGTGGTAACATTGACTGTACCGCGATCTCGTGCTCTGAGAAGGCCAGCATTGCGACAGTCTCATCTTCTGACAAAACCGACTCCCTTTGATAGCCTGAAGGACTGGGTTCTCGCAAAACATACAACTGACGACTATTAATATCTACAATCCAATAGTCGGCAATTCCAGCTCTAGCATAGCTGTTTCCCTTGAACTCCCGATCGGATCTTAAAGTAGTATCCGCCACCTCGACAATCAAATATATTTCATCTGGTCGAGGATGTCGATCGGCATAGCGCAGTTCGTCCCCCATGACAACTGCCAGATCCGGTTCCGGTTCCGAACGATCGTCCAACCGAATGGGAAGTTGAATCTGTAGTAAAGCATCTGCTGGCAAAATATTTTCGATCACAGCCTTTGTGTACCTGATTGTGGTAGCATGAGGTGGACCTTGAGGACTCATCTTTTTAATTACCTGTCCTGCGATTAACTCAACTCGTTCATCTGACTGCAAAATTCCCGCCTTTGCCATACGGTAATATTCATTCACCGTCCAAAGACGCATGTTTAAAGGTATTTTTGTTAATGTTTTATCCAACATTGCTCTTTTTCCTTCAAGCATTATCCTTATGTTACCAGAAGTGGAGGCGATTGCCTCTCGACCTGGCGCGAGCTAATTGAAGCTGGAGGCCATCTATTTGAGTTTCTGCAGCGATGTTATCCTTTACAGATGTTTGGGTCCGATTGGTTTCCATAGAGTCTACCTCAATGTTATTGTGCTGGAGCTAGTCTAGCACAGTTTAGCCTCAACCCGGTTTCGATGGCTCCCACGGTCACGAACGGGACCAGACCAGAAACCGGGTTTGATAATTTTGTTGACACGACACCGAGATTTGAGGAAGAAACCGGGTTTCTCAACGGGTAAACGCGCGTCGCGCACTGGGTATAAGAAATTTTTTGGAAAAACAGGGTTTCTGGGCCCAAGAGTGAAGATGAGAATCTCAGACTGTTACAAAACTACGGACACGGTATTGCTAGCCATGCCCTCGCCTGATTTTTCTGAAGTGCCAATCATATCAATGGTGCTATAGGAATTGTTGTTAGCGATCTAGTTCAGGGGGGGCGGCATGCAAGGGAAAATACTTACTCAGCAAGGCTTTCAGCCCACAATCTACAAAAAATACACGGGCTCCTAGGTCGCTGTTTTGGGCGGATATAAGAACGTAGTTATAAGGGTTTGGGATTCATGAAAATGTTTGCAGAGTCAAAAAGCGACTGTATATTGTGGGAGCTTTGGGGCCTCAAAGCCTTATGTAGTAAGCTTTTGAGGGTTCATGTCACCCCATCAGGCTCTAGTTAGGTGCATAATGCTTCTCATAGGTCGCAGTAACCAGGGCGGGTGGGACAACTTGCGCCGGCCTAGCCTATGGGGGATTAGTCCATGTAGCGATACCCCAGACGGGTATCGCTTACTTGCATCGGGATGCACCCAGTTAAACATTCAGGATGTAGAGTATGATCCACCTGAATAACAGCAGTCATATGAGAAAATTCAGATCGAAAATTATGTCCAGAGATAGGTAAAATTAAACAGTCAAGTAAAAAAAATTGGAACTTCCATAGGGCAAAAGACCTCAACCCGGTTACGTCAGCTGCTGCTACCCAACAGGTGTTAATCAGCAGAGAAAAAAGGCGTGACGGGACTACTGCCCAACCAACGCACGGTGTCTCCTAGGGGTCGGGAGACACCGCGGAGACGGGTGCGGCAAAAAAAACTTGCGACCGCCCGATCGCCCATGTAGCGATACCCTAAAGGCGATCGCCTATTGCAGAGGAAGGCCATGGGCGATCGCCCCATGACTAGGCCACGAGGGGAGAATGCGCTGCGCGCACGCTGCGCGGACGGGGTTTGTCAAAGTGGGAACCGGCAGCAACAGAAATCAATTGCCAAAACAAAATATCAGTGGCCTGCTTGACAAGAGAGGAGCAAGCAAGCTAAGGTATAGAGATTGGCTGCTGAAGCAGGACATCAGCTGGTTGAGTAGCAGTAGCCAGTGGAGACAGGACATGGAAAAGCTCTGAGTAAGTTAGATTCAGGCTTCAGGAGTCCAAACAGCCGGAGAACCTTGTCCCCAAAAGCCATCAAACTTGGTAACGATGTCACTTGACACGGGTGATTTGATAGCTTATCACCTGTGTCAAGTGACATCGCCCGGGCATCTCCCAAAACTTGGGTCTGACAGGTCAAAGGTCGATTGCGTGTGGGAGAATGGGGAAGGAGCGATCGCTGGCCAGCATCGCGCCAGTTAGGTTCTCAAACTTGTCCCTCAACCATAACAGCGCAGGTACCGCAAGTACCGATACCTTTTCGATATCTCTGCCAGAGCTCTTGTCCCAGGGGACTCGGTACACAGGAGACGCAGGCGGAGTTTGCAGGTGCGCGCAGCGCATGTAGCGCGCCCAGAGCACATTTGCGAATACGATGTCCCTCGGGTAGTGCGTAAGAGCGCCCCCGATTTTTTTGGAACGGTGGGACATCGAGCGTGCAGAGCACATCGCCATTAGCTAGCAGCACCTGAGGTAGATTGGCAGCCAGTTGGCAGGTAAAAGTCTTGCCTTGAGCTTGTACTTTGGCCATGTATAATGGAAAATTAATGTTTACCTTGATAAAGATACTCAGAAACAGACTATTGTCCTAGGACAGGCGGGACATGTCGCGGGAGGCAAGCGCTAAAGCGCTTACCACAAACACAGGTAAGCGCTTTAGCGCTTACTACAAACACAGGCAAGCGCTTTAGCGCTTACTACAAACACAGGCAAGCGCTTTAGCGCTTACTACAAACACAGGTAAGCGCTTTAGCGCTTACTACAAACACAGGCAAGCGCTAAAGGGCTTACTACAAACATAGGCAAGCGCTAAAGCGCTTACTACAAACACACTTGTAATACAAAATATCTAAATGAACGGAGATCAACTGATCTGGATATACGACACGACGCTGCGGGACGGCTCCCAGCGGGAAGGTCTATCATTATCCATAGAAGACAAAATAAAGATCGCCAGAACTCTAGACGCTCTAGGAATACCCTTTATCGAGGGCGGATGGCCCGGGGCAAATCCTAAGGACGTGCAGTTTTTCTGGGAAATAAAGTCTGAACCCCTCAAGCAAGCAGAAATAGTCGCCTTCTGTTCCACTCGTCGCCCCCACAAACTGGCCGCAGAAGACGAAATGCTGCAAAAGATCCTGGCGGCCCAAACCCTCTGGGTGACAGTATTTGGCAAATCTTGGGACTTGCATGTCACCGCCGGATTGAAAACAAGCCTAGAGGAAAATCTGGCCATGATCCAGGATACGATCGCCTACCTGCGGGTATCGGGGCGAAAGGTGATATACGATGCCGAACATTGGTTTGATGGCTACAAGCGAAACCCAGAATATGCCCTGAAAACATTAGAAGTAGCGCAGGCCTCAGGTGCAGACTGGTTAGTGTTGTGCGACACAAATGGGGGGACATTACCGCAAGAAATCGGCCAAATAGTCCGAAAAGTGAAAGGCCTCATAGGATCCCAGGAAAAATTAAAACTGGGCATTCACACCCACAACGACGCGGATACAGCAGTGGCCAATGCCCTAGCAGCAGTAAGGGAAGGGGCGCAGATGGTGCAAGGGACGATCAATGGCTATGGGGAACGGTGCGGGAACGCCAACCTGATATCATTAATCCCAAATCTGCAACTGAAGCTAGGCTATGATTGTATAGCCCCAGCCCAGTTAGAGAAGCTGACTCAAACAAGTCGGAAAGTCAGCGAAATAGTCAATCTGGCCCCAGACGAACATGCGCCCTATGTAGGTCGATCGGCCTTTGCCCACAAAGGCGGCATCCACGTGTCGGCAGTGGAGAAGAACCCTCTGACCTACGAACATATTCAACCAGAACAGGTAGGTAACCGCCGGCGAATAGTAATATCCGACCAATCAGGACTCTCTAATGTCTTAGCAAAAGCCCGCAGCTTTGGCATAGAATTAGAGAAAAAAGACCCAGCCTGTAGACACATCCTGCAAAGGCTGAAAGAATTAGAGAATCAAGGTTATCAATTTGAAGCCGCAGAGGCAAGTTTTGATTTGCTGATGCGATCGGCTCTAGGACAAAGGCAGCAGTTGTTTGCCATCAAAGGGTTTCAAGTCCACTGCGACATGGTGCAAGATAATGAAAAAGAAGCGCCCAAGGCCCTAGCAACAGTTAAAATAGGAGTAGAGGACGCCGAAATTATGGAATGCGCCGAAGGGAATGGTCCAGTAGCAGCCTTAGATGCAGCATTGCGGAAAGCATTGGTGAAATTATACCCCGCGATCGGGCAATTTCATCTAACGGATTACAAAGTGAGAATACTAGATGGTTCGGCGGGGACTTGCGCCAAAACCAGGGTTCTAGTAGAATCGAGTGATGGTCATCAACGCTGGACAACAGTAGGAGTATCATCTAACATATTAGAGGCCTCCTATCAGGCAGTAGTAGAAGGGCTAGAATATGGTCTGCTGCTGTCAAGAAAGGATCCAGTAGTTGTCAGGAGTTAGCTGTTAGTAGCAATTAGGAATTAGCAATTAGCAAAAGCCTGAAGGAGTTCAAGGGCTGTAAGAAACAGAAGAAATCAGTCATTGTAGAAAGAATTCAAGAAAATCAAGAATGGTTAAAATGGAAATGAAGCAAGGGGTTATTCATCCAATGTTTAAGCTGCAAAGGAAAGTGCGATCGCTTGTAGAATCAAATGCGATGAAACCAACGGATAGCATTTGGAAAATGGCCTTCCTGTACGGAGAGGAGTGGTCATACTGGAAAAAAGAACTGCAAGCATATGACTTCACAATGCAAGATCCAGTAAGCGAACTGCTAGCCGTAGAAGCATGGGATGATGATTAAATTGGAGGCATGTTAAAGTTTTCCAGATGGCTAATTGAGCAATTGAAAATTGTCGATTATTCATTGCCATCAGCAAGCATTTAAATTGCTTAGATAGAAAAGCTGAAAGCATTGTAATCAATAGGTTGGGCAATGCAATAATTGCTCATTGCTTAGCAATGAGCAATTAGCAATTAGCCAAAGCCTGCTTAAGATCGGCGGCAGTTTGAAAGCGATCGCGTGGTTTAGGAGCAGTAACTTTTTCAATAACAGAACGCAATTGAGGAGTAATAGTGGGAACATCTTCAAGATGGAAGCGGTAAGGCAGATTTTTCTTCTTGGGCCTGCGATAGTACTTATGAGGACTATCGCTAGTCAGGAGAAAAATTAAAGTAGGCCCGATGGCATAGAGGTCAGATTGGAGGATCACAGGACTACCGAGATTTTGTTCTAGGGGACTATAGTCCTGAGCGCCAATGCGAGTACCTGGAGGAGTACCAATTTCCGCGCGCAGCGCCAAAATCAATCAGAAAAATGCGATTATCCAGGCGGTGGAGCAACAGATTTCCCGGTTTAATATCCCGGTGAAGGATCAGCAAAGCACCATCCTGAGTTTCTTGGGATTGCTCGAATAACTTTTCCCACAACTTCCCCAAATCAGGCAAAGTAATCTGGGAGTTTTCCGGTTCCCAATAGATGCGTTTGAGGCCGAGAACCCGATTTTCATCTAGAACCAAATTTGACATCAATAGCAGGCTTTGGCGACAAGCAAATGATGCTAGCATCTCCCACAATTCCACCAGACTATCGAGCACTAACAATATCCGATCTAGGGGCAGAGGTTCATCACTCTACCAGTCAGCAAGCAGCTGCCAATCCGATTTTTCCGGAACAGTGCGGTCTTTTAGCAGGACTACCTCCTTTGACTCTTCGTTTTAGCATCATCGGCAACAGAAGTAACTTGTCGCACTCTGCACCTACGAGTAAATCTGGTATTATTACCATTATATAGCATATCTGTCAAGGCAAATGACCGGTAAGGGGGGAATGCCATCTCAATTGACAATTAGGGAATCATTAAAGAATAACTCAAGTTGCGACCTATAAAAATTGGATACAAAAAGCTATGATAAAGAGAATTATTTTCAACTCTAATCCCTTAGATGTAACAGCATGAATTGACTTGGGAAACAAATTTGTGATTTGAATAAAACAGGTTTCAACTTGTTTTATTGTTACTTTTTGTATATATTCAAAACAAGAATATTCTTTTCTTTTTGAGTTCTTTTTTCGCAAAGGTTTTAACATTATACTTGACGACTCTTTTAGTAAATCCTCTAATTGATAATCATTATAAGCTTTATCTTTATAAACTATTGAATTTGATGGTAAGTCAAAGCCAAAAGATTGCAAAACTTTAACATCATTATAACTACCAGGATCTAGATAAAATTCTATTGGCTTTCCATTTTTGTTTACCAACATATGAACTCTTAATCCATAAAAATAACGTTTTTTACTGGCAATATACCCTCAATATTCTTCCTTGTTATAAATTTGGCATCTATCAATCCTAATATTATCACATACTGGCACCGGGAAACTATCAAGAATATATTCTTGACCCGGATTGAGCTCTTTAAATGTTTGAGCTATAACTTGGAAGAAAAACATCCAAATTGGTTCCTCAATATTGTGTAATCGACGATTGAACCTACTTTTACTTAACAGATTTTTTATATACTTGTGTTCGACCATAAATTGACAAGAGCGATCGTGGTGTCCTCCGAAAAAATATGCAGCAACTAATCCGACTGTCATCACTTCGGCATTGTTCATTTTTACTTGTGGATCTTCTTTTATATTTAACGCTTTTAGTAGCTCGTCACAAAGAACAAAAATTGTTGTAATCATATCTTCCATCATCTACATCCCCCAGCAATTAACTATTATTTTAGTACATTATAACCTATAAACAGCCAACCCGCCGTCTAGCACAAAAAAAATATAATTTTGTATCAAAAGCTACGAAATATCCCAAATATCTGTAAAGTCTAAGTGGGTAATTCATATTTTTTTTAATAGGTCGCAACTTAGGTTAAAGAATAGGCGATCGCCTCCAGTGGCTTTGGCCTGATAGAGAGCGCGAACGGCTGCGGCAATGAGCATGGGGGGCTCGGTATCGGAAGTAGGCTTGATGGTGGCAAGGCCCAAACTCAAGGTAACATACTGGCTGACGAGAGAAGAGCGATGGGCGATCGCCTTAAAAATTAAAAATTCTTGCATTGACAACTGACAACTGAGAAGGGATCTGCGCAGTCCTACATGCTCCCGGAAGGTTTTTTGGGTGAAAATGGTGAGTTCATCCTATAATAGTCAACAATGCCACGATGCCAAAGGCCATAATGACACTAGCCAATCTGTTGAGCGACTGCAACCGATGAAGATTGAACTTAGTACTCCACCAGCTAACGCCACTACTAAGGATCGATGTGCGATTAATGTGCTACTCGCACATTAATCGCACATCGGCGTCTCATTATCCTTGCTCTCTTTTCCCTCGCCAGCCTAGCACGATCGCTGTCAGGAGGGATGTCACCAATACGCCTGATATTCCTCTGATAACAATGCTTCCCACCAATTCCGATGGGTCAAATACCATTCTACTGTACGACGCAACCCCTCTTCTATAGTCACTGTAGGCGTCCAGGACAATTCTGTTTTAATCTTGGTCGCGTCAATGGCATAACGGAGATCGTGTCCCGGCCTATCCTTGACAAAGGTAATTAATTTACTGCAAGGACGCACGGGCATATCCGGTGCTAATTCATCCAAGATCTGACATAGCATTTGCACCAGGGAGATATTTTTCACCTCGTTATTGCCACCGATATTGTAGGTTTCCCCTGGTTTCCCTTTGTGAATCACCACATCTAAAGCACTACAGTGATCCCCCACATACAACCAATCTCTCACATTTTGTCCATCTCCGTAAACCGGGAGTTGCTTGCCTATTAAGGCGTTTCTGCACATCAGGGGAATCAGCTTTTCGGGAAATTGATACGCACCGTAATTGTTAGAACAATTTGTGATCGTATTAGGTAAACCGTAGGTGTGGTGATAGGATCGCACTAGGTGGTCGCTGCTAGCTTTAGAAGCAGAATAGGGACTATTCGGCGCGTAAGGCGTGGTTTCTGTAAAGGACGGATCCTCGGAACCGAGAGAACCGTAGACTTCATCGGTGGAAACATGCAGGAATGTTCCTCTCCCCTCTAGGGTGGGAAAATGGTGGCGAAATGCTTCTAGTAATGTAAAGGTGCCGACTATGTTGGTTTGAATGAAGGCCCCTGGCCCTAAAATTGAGCGATCGACGTGGGTATGGGCTGCAAAATGGGCAATAGTATCGATATTTTCTGCCGACAGCAGGCTATCCACTAAGGCCCGATCGCCTATATCCCCCTGGACGAAGCGAAAATTCTCTTTTGTTGACAATGAGGCTAAATTTTGTATATTACCAGCATAGGTGAGGGTATCTAAGACCACTACCCGGTCTGACCGATAGCGATCGCACCAATAATGGACAAAATTGGAGCCAATAAATCCTGCGCCTCCCGTTACCAATAGCCGACGAGGTTCTCTTAATGCCACCTTTTTCTCCCGATTTTTCCGGAACGGTACATCAATCAATAGTAGCTTCTTTTAACATGAGCTGTAAAGCTGCCTGCATTTCTGCAGGCGTAGTCGTTGCCGTCCCAAAGTGACGGACTACTAGACTCGCTGCCAAATTTCCCAACACCGCTGCTTCCCAAAAGGAAGCCCCTGCTATCAATGCTAATGTCAGGACCGCTACCACCGTATCTCCCGCACCCGTTACGTCAAATACTTCCGTGCGGTTGAATGCCGGAATGTCCCAATGAAGTATTTCTTCATTTTTCCTTTCAAACAGGGTCATCCCTTCTTCACCGCGAGTAATTAACATTTGCCGTGCTTGAGTTAACAAGAGCAAATCTTGACCAGCAAGAGATAAATCTTGCTCAGTGGCGATCGCATATCCGACAGCTTGTTCTGCTTCGGGCAAATTGGGAGTAAACAAACTGGCCCCAGCATAGCGCCTTAAATTCTTCTGGGTATCGACGATCGCCCGCTGGTGGGACAAAGCTGCTTCGATCGCTGGCGCAGTCAGCACCCCATCACCATAATTAGAACAGACTACCGCATCAACATTATTCAGTTCGGAACGGATATACTCAGCTAACTGCAATTGTACCTTCAACTCAGGCAACCGATCGGACTTGCGATCGACCCGCACAATCTGCTGATTTACAGACTGACGGGCATGACCAGAAATGCGGGTTTTCGTCACCGTGGGGCGAGTTGCATCCACCAAAACGCCCTGAGTATCAATTCCGGCAGCCTCAAAGATGCCGCACAGCGCTTTTCCCTGGTCATCCTTCCCCACCAGTCCCACTGCCTTCACCTGGGCGCCCAACTTAGCTAAATTGTAAACCGCATTTGCCCCACCGCCAGGGATTTGCTGTGTCGTTTCATGGCGCAAAATCAATACAGGTGCTTCCCGAGAAATTCGTTCTACCTGACCTGTGAGAAATTCATCCAGAGTCAAATCTCCCACCACCAGAACTCGTCCCTGGTGCAAGCGGTCTATCAGGTCCAATAAGCGATCGGCTTGAGAATGTAGCCTCTTCACAAAATCAGCATCAAGATTCATTTGTCATTTGTCCATATCGTAGGGCGGGCGTCTCGCCTGCCCGGGGGCGTTTTGGCCACTGGCCGCAGTACCTGCACAGCTATCACTGTGGAAAAATTTGATTTCCAGCAGGTAAGCCTTGTACTCGCCAGATGCTGCAAAATCATAGCTGCGAGTAGCCTCCAGAACAATATCATTTAAAAGAGCATATCCCGTACTCTTGATTGTCTCTGGCTGGGATGATATTTTGCCCTCTAGATCTACTAATACCCCAACTGTGGGGCATCAGTAGCATTCTTGTCCAGTCCGATGCGGCAAGCCGCATCGGGATATGAGGCCGTAATTCGCTTTAGTTCCCACAATAGTTCTGGGTTCTCAGCCGCCTTCTTGCTTGCATCTAACCATGCCTAGATGCTGGCTAGCGCTTCTGCTGGAGTTGTCCCCACTGGGTTGTAGGCAAACTGCTGTTGCAACTGACGCAATGTAGCGATCGCCCGAGCGGGTATCTTTGTGACTGTAGCTGTCGGCGTTGTTTCCGGGGCCGAGACCATCGGCTTTGCTGCTACCGTTTCTGGGGAACTTTCCACTGTTGTACTAAGAGGTGATGCCACTGTTTGTGAAATTGCTGCTTGGTCTACCATTCCGGAAAAATCAGAGTCCTTACTAGCTTCAAGTTCTGCCCGCTTTTGTGCTACCCTTCGTCGTAACTCATCTATTGCCTGCTGGGGAATCTTCCTGGGCACAGCTATTGCTGTTTCCGACTGCCTTGGCACTTCTGGGGGAATGCTTGATGGTGCCACAGCTACTTGGGTGCCTGATGACCTCTGGGCGAGTTCTTGTCGTTTTTGTGCTACCCTTCGTCGCAACTCATCTATTGCCTGCTGGGGAATGTTCTGTCTCATCGCTGTAGAACCTGCTGCTTCTGGCTTTGGTGCCATCCCTACCACTATTTCCGCAGAACCCATTGAGATGCCAGCCGCCACAGTCCTTTCCAAGTTACTGGCCCTATTTTGCGCTACCCTTCGTCGCAATTCATCTATTGCCCGCTGGGGAATTTTTTCTGGCAGCGGTCCTACAACTCTCAAGGCTTTCGAGGCCACAGGTAGTCCCTCAAATGCCGACCTTCCAGACTGTACCGTCCCGGAAAAATCTAGAAATTGCTGGGGACTCATAACAGATGGTTCCACTTGAGGCAACTGACTGAAAGGTGAATTCACCCCTAGCGGTCTGTATGCTTGCAGGTCAATAGCTAAAGGCAATTGACTCGTCCTACTCCGATTTTTCCGGAACGGTTCGACTTGCAGGTCTGGTGGTACTGGCAATTGCCTGACCGGACCGCTATTTATCTCTGGTGGTAGAGGCAATTGCCTGGGCCGATTTTTCCGGAACGGTTCGCGCTCAATTTGCAGTTGAGACAGTATTGGCTCCGATGATGTTATCGGTGGCAAGGACGAGAGATCTATGTAAGATGCTATTGGTGGTGGCGGCGGCAGGTTCAGGGAAGGTAAATCCGAAATTGGCCGTGGTCGATCTAAATCTGATGATGTTGTTAACGGGGTGCCATTGTCCGCCGATGACGGTGGCAGTGAGTTGGCTAACAGATCTTTGTCTGGCGCTGTCAGCGGCAGTGACGGGTAAAGTTTTGGCAAACGGTCCTGTTGTGCCGCTGTTAACTCCAGCAGATTTACCTCTCTTGTTGTCTGCTGCGCTTCTCCTTTCTCAGACATCATCGGTAGCACCACTCCCAATATTCCGTGGACTCCGATCGATACTATGGTTGCTATCCAAGAAGTTAGGTTGGCTGACTTCTGGCCAGAATTTGATAAATCATACATAGTTGATATATAGCGCGATCGCTTGCGAGTAATCAGGTTGTCAGTTGTTCGTTGTCAGTTGTTCGTTGTCAGCGGCGATTAACAATCAGCAGGGAGAAGTAGGACAGTTTTAACTGGGAGTGTGAGCCCAAATCATTATACAGCATTTGGTCTGGCCATGTCGCCCGTTCCACTACATAAGCCTTCTCTAGCAATTTTCGCCTGTGCAACACCTGCCAAACTTGAGGATATACCGAATTGACCTTCATCAGCACCACCACATCCGCCCAGTTTAAGACATTTTCCAATTCTTCTACAGCATAGAGAGCTGGCAGGACTGCTAGACGCTGATCCTTCATGGTTAAAGGGATGCCCACTGCCGCCGCCGCGGCCATCGGCGAACTGATTCCTGGTACTAGCTGGATGTTTACGGCCCCATGCAGTTGCTGCATGCAGTTAGCCAGGTAGTTGAATGTACTATAAAAACTGACATCCCCTTCACAGACAAAGGCGACATCTTGTCCCTGCTGGAGATATGACCATATTTGTGCTACTGCCCCTTGCCAAGCCTGACTTAAAACTGCCTGATCCTGCACATAGGGAAACTTCAACGGCAGTTGTATTTTTTCGGAATCCAGCCATTGTGATATAATCTCTTCCGCCATGCCTGGTTTGGACTCAACCCCCGCTGGATAGGCAACAACTGGCACCCTTTGCAGCAGTCGCAACCCCTTCAGGGTGATTAATTCTGGATCCCCTGGACCGACTCCGATCCCGTATAAAATACCTAATTGCACCAGTTAATTGTCAATTGCTAATTGTTCATTGCTAATTGTTCATTGCTAATTGTCATTAACTATTAACAATTGCTCAATTCTCAATTCTCCATTTTCATCTGTTTAATCATAGCGCCAAATCTTGAGAATTTTTTGGCCCTGCCCAATAAAATGCGCGGTAGCTTGGTTTGGTCCTTTAGACCAGTTTTTGTACATCGATACGGATATCATTGTGTTTGAAAAGATTGCCCAGGTACTAGATAATTTATCAGTACTAGATAATTTATCAGAGTATGGGTTGATCTGCTGTGATTACTATCACTCAGGCAGGGGGTTGCAGGATATTTTTTCGCCCCTTGTGCGAGAACAAGGTATTTTTACAGAAGCACAGCTAGCAGATGTATTCAATAGTGGCTTTTGGGCCTCGAAAAGGGGGACCATATCGGAAGGGCAAATGTACGATCTTTGGTCAGAGGCTGCCAGACATCGAGAGTAAAGGTGGATGGCAGCAACGAGAAAGTAAAAAATAAATTGAAACGGACAATTTCCCGAAAATGATGGATAATTGTGAATTTAATTAAACCTGATAAAAAGCCGCGACTGTAGAATAGTAAGCTAGGGAAATAACTGTCTTTGCTGTTTATAGCGCTGCTTAAATTCCTGTTGCCTGAGTTTATGATCGACAATGGATTGCGGATAGCCAACTGCTGCGCACAGATCCTCTCGAATGTATCCTGCTACTAAATATTCTGGATCCGCAGACCTGAGTTCTGGTATCCATTGGCGGATATATTCCCCTTCCGGGTCGAATTTGACGGTTTGCGCGATCGGGTTTATCATCCGCATAGGTTGGGCGTCCATCCCGCTAGAAGCAGTCCATTGCCAACCGCCATTATTAGCAGATAAGTCCCCATCATAGAGTTTCTGCATGAAGTATTTTTCTCCCCACTGCCAGTCAATCATTAAATCCTTGACCAGGAAGCTAGCGGCGATCATCCGACAGCGGTTGTGCATCCACCCGGTTGCATTCAACTGGCGCATGGCAGCATCGACTATCGGATAGCCTGTTTGGCCCTCGCACCAGGCTTGAAAATGGGCTTCGTTATTATCCCAAGGGAAGTTTTCAAAATGGGGACGATAGGGCCCCGTTGCTAATGATGGTAAGTGATACATCGCATGTTGGTAGAATTCTCGCCATGCCAATTCTTTTTGCCAGGTTTCGATGTTAGTGCGGCTTTGATCGCTGCGGGCTTGTTCGTATACTTTCTTTGATGCTTCCCAGACCCGACGAATGCCAATGGCACCAAATTTGAG
Organism: uncultured Hormoscilla sp.; assembly: GCA_963921275.4. Classification (GTDB taxonomy): domain Bacteria; phylum Cyanobacteriota; class Cyanobacteriia; order Cyanobacteriales; family Desertifilaceae; genus Hormoscilla. The sequence continues at coordinate 3,812,876 of OZ001293.3, forward strand.
CGCTGCACTTAGCATTGATGTGCCCTCCATATAGGGAAAGTCCCGCTGTTCTTGATAGGCTTCGATAGCCCGATCTACAAATAACCCTAAGCGATCCTGAGCTGCTTTTTCTCCTGGCGGCAACAACAATTCATTCTCCCAGATAAATCCTAAATCCTTAGCTGTGGGCAGGGCAATTATCCCTGCTGCTTGAGCCCACTCTCGTTCCTCTGCTGTCAGGTTTTCCGCATTTGCCAGGGTTGCGACTGGTGCTAGCTTTGGTTTTCGGCGCCAATTTTTCCAAAATGGGGAATAAATTGTGTAAACTTTGCCTGCCTCCGTGCGAATTTGCTCTGGCGAGTTCAGTAGCTGGTCCCAAAAACTCGAGAACTCTATGCCTTTCTCTTTTAAGGCATTACTTACCGCCTCATCCCGCTGCTGGGCATAAGGTTCTACATCCCGATTCCAGTATACAGCAGTGGCTTTCAGATTATCTGCTAGAGAGGCGATCGCGTGAACTGGCAAGTCCCGAACTATCAACAGTTGACTTCCCGCTTCTGCATAGCGCTGCTGCAATTCCTGCAAGCAACCGATCATATAGGTCACTCTTGCCGGTGCCACATCATCCCGTTCCAGGATCTGCGGGTCCAGACAGAATACTCCCACTACCTTCGGACTGCGATCGCGGGCTGCTGCCAGTCCGATATTATCATCAATGCGTAAATCTCGACCGTGCCAAAATACGATTAACTCAGACATTTCTTCCAGCCTTCAAACCTTGCTCAATCATTATCTTTTCATAATATCATCTTGCCCGGTTCGTAGTAAGCACTTCAGCTTAATTGCAAGAAAGGACGCGCTAGCTTTATGCTAGCAATTGACTTGGCATCCAATGCTTCCCCTGCCAGGATCGCCTGCTCAAATTCTTGGGGACTATACAATACAATTTCTATATCCTCATCTTCATCTAGTTCGGGCGGGGTTACCAGGGGTTCCAAATCTTCCGCCAGAAAGGCATAGATAATTTCATCAGAATAGCCTGGGGCCAGGAAAAATTGCCCTAATTTCCGCCATTTGTGCGCCCGATATCCTGTTTCTTCTTCTATTTCTCGCCTAATGGTGATAGCCGGATCCTCATTCGGTTCGAGCGTCCCTGCGGGGAATTATAACAGACGTCCCTGGGTAGCAAAGCGATATTGCCAGAGTAATACCAGTTTACCATCTGGAGTGGCGGGAACGGCCAGGGCACCGCCGGGGTGACGGATGCATTCCCATTCCCCTTTCGCACCGTTGGGTAACCGGAGAGTCTTGGCTTCAAAGCCAAATTTGCGTCCTTGGTAGGACATGCGTTGTTTCAGCAGTTGTGGGGGTTCCCGTTTTAGTGGCATATTCCGAGTATAGATCGTTAGTTCGTAGGGCGGATCGCACTTCTGTGCTATTAAATCATCATATAACAATATTTCCCAGTTTTAACTTCTCCCTTGCTGCTGTGTTCCCGGATCGAGATTCGATATCTCTGCTCCTTGCTCTTGTTTCAAGAGCGCAGTCCCGTAGAGGCGAGCACACGGCTGGCGCTCCCGCAAGGGATACGGCACACAGGAGACATCGATGTCTCCTAGGGCTTCGATGCACTCGAGACGACCCGACGAAACTGTGGCTATCGACAAGAAACCCGGTCCTTTACTCAATTTCTTAATTCAAAACCTCAAAATGGCCGGTGTCCTATCCTTGAATAATGGCACTGACCGTAGGACTCCAAGGTCCAGCCAAGCCCCTATTATTCACCCAGCGTAACATATAATGAGCAATTTTGTTAGCATCAACTCCCTGATAGGTGATCTTAAAAGGAGTGGATGTATTAATTCCTAAGAACTTTAACTCGCTACTGGGGTCAGTGGGCGGGGCATCTCCCAATTTAACCCATATTTCGCAACCGAATACCCCAGCAGGTTTCCTCCGACGCTGGCTTGCTTCGTCCACGAAATGAATCACGTGCTGAAAGCGGTCTTTTACATCTATCCGCCCCAATGGTCGAGAATAGGGAGTCCCAACACTGGTTCTTTGTGTCTGTGGCACTGTAATTTTCAGAGACTCACGAACCTCATCGGTGACCATGGGGTTAACTTGCAGCCGTTGAGTCACCTTGCGGAGCAGGGACTGTGAAATTTTGCGAGAATCATCTTTACCGCGACAAGCACTTTGGGCAGCTATTTGGGCGGTTTGGTGGTTGGTATAGGCGGTTTCCCAGGCAGTTTGGTTGCTCTTTAGTGCGGCTAATTCCTCTGAAGTCAATCCCAATTTATCCCGATTAGCAGCTACATATTCAACGAAGTTAGCCTGCCAGGAAGTATACTCGGCATCATTTTTGGGAATGTAATCATTCATAATCTTGTCTCTTGTTCTATACAACTGCGAGTAAGCACTTGAGTGCTTGCGGGTTTGTAGTAAGCACTTCAGTGACTGAGTGCGGCACTTCACCTCAGTAGTCAGGCACTTCACCTCAGTAGTCAGGCACTTCACCTCAGTAGTCAGGCACTTCTCCGAATGAGTGCGACAGTTCACCTCAATAGTCAGGCACTTCACCGAATGATTCAGGGACTTTCCCGAATCATTCAAGGAGTCTCCGAATGAGTGCGACAGTTCACCTCAGTAGTCAGGGACTTCCCCGAATGATTCAGGGACTTCCCCGAATGATTCAGGGAGTCTCCGAATGAGTGCGACAGTTCACCTCAGTAGTCAGGGACTTCCCCGAATGATTTAGGGACTCCCTTGACTCCGTTAGAGACTCTTCTAGAATAAAATTTACACACATTAGATTATCACAGCGTCACTTTTGTTAAAGGTAGTGGGTCACAAGTAGTGATTACCGAAAACCCAGACTGTGACCCCGGCTGGCCCCGGCGGGGACACGGGACCGAAATCAAATCACTAAGCTGACGCACCGTTCCGGAAAAATCAGAATGGCCACTACCTCCCCGCCAAATCTGTCTCCTACAGGCTAACACTGCTGACGCTACAAGAGGCAAAGCCTTAAAGGCAGCATTGGCTCAGCCCCAAAAGTTTTTGAACTCATCAGTGATTACCCGGATGACACTAACCCGACTATTATCCTAAGATATATACGAACAGGAGTAGCGGGTCATACTCAATTATGATAGACGGTCTGCCAAAGATTGAGGGTACAAGTAGTGATTTTAGCGCCTGAAACCCAGAACCGCAATCAAAGCACTACCAGAATAATGGCTGAAACTCGCTTGCGCGGAAAATCGAGGGAGACTTCATTGACCGGCGATGTCTCCTTTTGTCCCGCTAGGGATCGGGACCGGCTCAATATGGGTCAAACACGAAACAAGGACACTATACTATGAGTGCGATCGATAATTTCGTCAAAACCTACAGCGACAAGAACTACCAGCACACCACCATGGTGCGCCACAAGGGAACAGTCGTGGCTTTGGCAATGGATAACACACGGCACATCTACTACTTTGAGTGATAAAATACAAGTCGATAATGTCCTTAACTTCAGCTCTATCCTCGAAGGCACTGATTTTATTAGCTCCCATGTCCTTGAGGTTATTTAGGTAGATACCCGAGTCGGTTTGGCGCAAATAGCCGAACAAATTAAATTCCTTTCGATTTGGATGGTGAAGTCAGATGGAATCCTTAGCAATCAAATTAAAATCATCGGTGTAAGCAGGGTAATCGCAGCTAAATCAGCCTCTTGTAATACCCAAATTTTAGAGTCAATTTTCAGCATTATCAAAACATAATAAAGACCTGAAAACAGTATGAATGCAAACTGACAACGGATAGGCGAGACGTCTATCCCGAACAACTAACAACTAACAACTGACCGCTAACAACTGACCATTGACTTAACCAGAAAAAGGAGGAAGTAGAATCTCCTCCTTTTCTTTTTCCTTTTTTTCCGCTGTCAAAGACGGCCAAAGGACTGCTTCTGTGGTAGCAGCGAGAAGGATATCCTCCATCTCAGGCAACTTCTCCAGGGAGAGACTAGTAGACTGAATACCACCCGACAGGTGCTTGAGCAATTGCGGTCTGGGGTCTTTCAGGATATAGATGTAGATGATCTGATCGCCCGGACGCCACTCTTGAGAAGGTGAAGCCACTTCCAAACGGTCCGATCTTTTAATCAACAGTGGCAGTAACTCTCCTGCCCCCACTAATGCTTGCAGATGATCCTGCTGAAAGGAAAATCCCGGATCGTTAAGGGTCGTTGCTCCCAACTTCACCTGGCTTGAATGCAGGTGCTGGTTCCAAGTCTTAATTTGCAACTCCGGCACAAAGGCCTGAGTAACTTTCTTGTTACTGCCAACTGCGGCAGAAGCTTGTGGGTTACTAGGGAAGACAGCATGCACGCGCGGCGGCTCGAACTCCTCTAGGGCCCGCTGAGCCAACACCAGATTCACCTCACCATTATTAGTCATTGCTAGGAACGTCCCCATCGATTCGAGTCCCGCCTTCTCCAAGACGCTGGTATCGAGGGCACTGCTTAAATACACCCGCAGACCTTCCTCTTTCGCTTGGCGATAAGCTTCATCATTCGTATCAATCAGAACCACTGACTCTCCCCGGTCTTGATACAGACGGGCAATCAATTTACTCAAGGGATGAATCCCCACAATTACGGCACCTGTAGCTTTTGTCGAAGTGATTTGTAGCAAACGAGCCACCAAGCCAGCTGTTAGTCCCTGACATGCCACTGTCATGATAATTGTCAGGAAAACTAGGGCTTTAATCGAATCTCCACCGTTGATTCCGCGTTGGGTCAGCAAAATCGAAAACAGAGAAGCTACAGAAGCCGAAACTATTCCTCTAGGCGCAATCCAGCTCAAAAATAGCTTCTGACGCCAGTTCAGTGAACTGTTCCAAGTGCAGACCAATATATTCACAGGGCGGACCACAAACATCAGGGTCAAGACCGTGAAAACGCTACCCCAACCTAAAGCAAAGATACTGGCTATCGACAGGTCTGCTGCTAGCAGAATGAACAGCACTGAGACTGCCAGAATGGTCAATTGACCTTTGAAGCGCCGCAACAATCTCTCCTCTGGCAGGGCCAAGGTGCGGACTACAATCCCCAATATGACCGTTGCCATCAATCCTGACTCGTTGAGGATCATTTGTGCTAAACCAAACAAGGCCAACAAGCTAGCCAAAACTACCAGATTTTTCAGATCTTCCGAAAGAAAATGCATCCGTTTGAGCAGCAGTCCCAGCAGCCAGCCGCCCACACCGCCGATGCCGGCGCCGATAGCCAGGCGCAGCACCAGGCCAATAATCGCCGTCATCGGGTCAGCATCCCCATTAATGATGATGTCTAGTACCACCACTGCCAGAATCGCCCCCACTGGGTCGATCAAGACTCCTTCTCCCTCTAGTAAGGTGGCTACAGGTTGTTGCACCTTGACATGTTTCAGCAGGGGAGAGATTACCGTCGGACCGGTAACTACCACTAATGAGGCGTACAGAAAGGCAATTTTCCAGGGGAATTCGCTGAGAATATGAGCGGCTATCCCACCCCCCATCAGCGTAATCAGAATCCCAATAGTGACTAAGTTTCGCAGGCCCACGGAAACCTTTCCCAGGTCTCGCAGTTCTAAGTTAAGACCACCTTCAAACAGAATCAATGCTACTGACAAGGCCACAATCACTTCCAGGCCGATCCCCAGCTGCTGGGGATGTAGCAGATTCAATCCACTCGGGCCTAAGATAATGCCAAACAGCAGTAATAATACGATGGCTGGGACTTTCAGATAGTCTGCCACCACCTGCGCACTGATTCCTGCTGTCACCGTGAGGACGATCAGCAGGATGATTTCTAAAGATTCTTCCATAAGCGATGTTTTGCCAGCTGGAAGCTCAAGTGTTTCCACTGAGCACTCACACCACACAGCAATTGTTATTTTTTATCCTAGCTTATATTCCTGCTGTTGCTCTGTTGCTACTGGGGCTCCACTAGGCAGTCACGATCTCCGGAACCTAATTATACTCCCGCTAAATCGGATTCTATCTAGGTGCTCATATACTATAATCTATTGTAACGATATTTAAAATATTTTGCCTTTTGGCCGCAGTACGATCGGGTTTTGCCAGGGTAAAATGTTAAAATATGTTATTAAAAGTTAAGTTAAAAGTACAGTTGCCCACTATTCGCACTACCCAGGGGACACCGAACGCTGGTTTTCCAGTCCGTAGTAGCTGGTGCATCCTTTTGAACTGTCCACAGCGGTGTCCCCTGGGAGATATATTCGCACTACCCAGGGGACACCGCTAGCTGATTGGCCCTGTCCTGTGCCTTGACGGGAGTTGCAGGTGAGGCTGAGGAGAAAAATTGAAAATTGCAGAAACTTCACGATGTGCTTTATAATCAAGTTGGCTTAGTTGTGATTTTGCGGCTAATGCTCTTCGCTATAGTCCTTGTGCTCTCAATCAGCGCAGGCCTGATCGGGTATCAGCAGTTTCAACAGCAAGACCCCTACGTGCAAACTGTTCTCAGCCTGACTGGCTCTCGGGATCGGGGTCATGCCATTTTTCAAATGAACTGTGCTGGATGTCATGGATGGGAAGCTCATGGTAAAGTAGGGCCGACCCTGGAAGGGGTCTCGCAACGCAAGTCCCGGCGGCAGCTGGTCGCTCAGGTGACCAGTGGTAAAACGCCGCCAATGCCCCAGTTTCAACCCACTGCTCAAGAAATGGCAGATATTCTCAGCTATTTGGAACAACTGTAAGTGGTCAGTTGTTTGTTGTCAATAAGATGTCCGGGAGACAATTTTACCTGGGATCCATGTCTGAGGTGCGATTGGATGGAAGCTTTGTGCTTCAGGGGCGACATGATCCGTCAAAAGCTTACTACATAAGGCTTTGAGGCACAGCGTCTGCCTGTCAGTTAATTATCGGGTGATATCGTCAATTGGCGTTGCACATTTTGGGGATGATACTAGTGCGTGTCATCAGTTAAGCCAGATGACACAAGCCGCCAGATAAATCGCCCCTAAAAAATTGCGAGCGGTTTGATCGTAACGGGTGGCAATAGCAAGATACAGCATAAGATTGGCAAAAAAGTTTTTGGCGCAGATGGCGAGCTTTGTAGAGATGCCGATCGTAGGAGTGAGGTTCTTTCCGGTTCCCCTGAGAGGGAATAACCGCTATGCAACAAAGAGGGTGAAGTTTTCTGACGTACTCGCACTACCCCTCGCACATCGAGGTAGGATATGGCGCTTTGCACCGGTCGTTACCCCGATCGCAGCACCCAACCTAGAACGACAATTATCGGGTCTTGAGTCAGTTAACTCATGCTGTGCCCCGGACTGCAAACCTGGTTTCAAAATTGCTCGATTCGTGTCCGAGAGCGCCCGCCCATGACACCGCACGACAGCGTGTCAGGGCGGGCGTCTCTGGACACGACCACGCCCTAATGAAACTGTTGGGCGTAGAAATGAGCATAGCGCGTGCCTTGTGCGAGGAGTTCCGAATGAGTTCCCATTTCGACGATTTGCCCGTCTTCCATGACTAAGATCCGACTAGCGCGGCGGACGGTGGCGAGGCGATGGGCGATAATAAACACGGTTCGGTCTGCCATAATTCTTTCTAATGCTTGCTGTACCAAGGCTTCTGATTCGGCATCAAGGGCGGAGGTGGCCTCATCCAGGATCAGAATTCTGGGGTTGCGCATGATGGCCCGGGCGATCGCAATTCTTTGCCGCTGTCCCCCCGATAAGTTCATCCCTCTCTCCCCCATCCAGCTATTATAACCCTCTGGCAACTGAGTGATAAACTGATGGGCGTTGGCAATCTTGGCTGCTGCTTGCACTTCAGCCATGTCAAACTCGGTCTGGCCAAAGGCGATATTTTCCGCTATGGTGCCAGAAAATAGGATAGTCTCTTGGGGTACTATGCCGATTTGACGGCGCAGACTGGACAGGGTCACCTCGGCAATATTTATCCCATCAATGCAAATCTGGCCAGCTTCTAGATCGTAGAAGCGAGGCAGCAGATTGACCAGAGTGCTTTTACCAGCACCAGATGCTCCCACCAGGGCGATCGCCTCTCCGGGTGATGCCGCTAAACTCAGATTTCTCAGAATCGGTAACCCGGGTTGGTAGCCAAAGCTGACATGACGATATTCTACCTTGCCCTTGACTACTGACAGGACAATGGCATTTGGTTTTTCTCTGACTGTCGGTGCAACTGCTAGCAATGCAAAAATCCGGTCAACTGATGCCTCTGTTTGCTTAAAATCGTTGTAATTGCTAGTCGCAAAAGATATGGGGTCAATCAACATTGCTGTAGCTACCACATAGCTAACAAAGCCATTGCCAGTCAAGTTTCCCTGGTCTATTTGCCAGCCCCCCAGAAACAACAGCAACAACACGCTCAAACTTTGCATAAAGCCCACGATCAAAAACTGAATTGCTTTGATATGTTCGACGCGATATTTCGCCCGAGAGTGATGTTCGGCTTCCTCGCTAAACTTTTGAATTTCATAATCTTGGGCAGCAAATGCTTTCACCAAGTAAATGCCATTGAACACTTCTGTCAGTAGAGAGGATAAGTTAGAAATGCGATTCGAGGCCCGGTGTGAAAAATGCAGCACTTGTTCGCCAAACCAGCTGATTAACAGCGCCATCAAGGGGGCTATTACCAAGGTCGCTAATGTCAACTGCCAGTTCAGCCAAATCATGTAGCCTAGCACGACTATCAGTTGTAAAATGCAGGGGGTAAACTCATGGAAAAACTTGTTGACTACTTCGGCAATCCGGTCAATGTCTTCAGTCAAGCGGTAGGAGAGGTCTCCCGTTTTAGCAGTGGCAAAATAACCCAGACTCAGCCTTTGCAGGTGGGCGTATGCCTGCTGGCGCAGATTCAGGGCAATCTTTAAGGCTGCTTTGGCCATCAAGGCATTTTGACCGTATTGCATCACACCCCGGATCAGAAAAATGATTGCTGTCATGCCCGCGAGTTGGGCGATCGCCTGCACATCCCCTTTGCCTATAAATGCTGCCATTTCACCTGCCAGTTGGGCGAGAATCGGCCAGAAGATTGTAAATCCCAATGTACAGGCTAATGCCTGAGCAATGAGCAACCACTGTTCGCGGATAGAAGGCAAAATTTGCCAGTAACTAAAGGTCTTTTTCAATTTATAATTCTTCATAGAACAGATAAATACACCCATAAATCAATGTGGCGATAATTATGCTAACAATATATAGTACCCCCACAAAGATCGCAATCTGACTGAGCTTAGCATAATCATGAAAGAAGACAAAGGCAACCCAATAACCTGGATAAATACTCAGTGACCACAGCATAGATGTCCAGATAATCAGGGCGAATCCTGCCTCGGACTGAATTTTTTCTAGTGGGTCGCCTCCAAACAATAAGCTAATTACCGGTTGTGATAGCCATAAAATAAATATTCCTGGCAGTCCCGCTAAAAAGATTCCCAGGGCTGATATGCCCACGGCAATCACTAAACATATAAGCAGATTAATAATCATATCACAAATGTTATACCATTTTGCTATATACCTGCTACACATAAAGCATCGACAATAAATCCCCATTTACTTAAAGATGCAACAGCGTGATTGCTTAATTCTCCTAGTATCCTACTCAAAATTTGACGCAATTCGTCCAAGTCTTTGAAGTCCAAGTCTTTGAACCATTTTTTTAATTGCTTTTTGATCTCCAGCCACAATCTTTCTATTGGATTAACTTCTGGAGAGTATGATGGTTGAAAAATCAAAATAATATTTGACGGTATTGAAAAGGTTGAGCCTTGATGTGCTCCGCTATTGTCCGTCTGGATAACATGTAGTTCATTAGGATAAGCTTGGGAAAATAACTCTAAGTATTTTTCATGACAGACATTATCTAAATGGGAAAATTCCTATAAAAAATGTTCCCCTGATCGTGGTTCAATTAAACCATAAAGCCAAAAATACTTAAATTCCCATTGTTCAGTTTGTATAGGTTTTACTCCTTTCCGAGTAATCCGGCGACCTGAAAGTGTCATTAAACCCAAATCGAGTTTCATCTTGACACCAAAATCTGACTGATTTCTGAGGATTAGACCAAGCTCTAATCCTTGCCACCGCTGATTTTAGCACATTTGGCAAATGATTTTTAACTGTTTCTCTTATACCTGAAATTTGTTTAATATGTCTTGGCCTCGGAGTTTTTAACTTCGCGTCGATAATGAACCCATTCATATACTGTCCAATAAGATCAATCTAGTTCCCAAAATATTTTCAACCACAACTTAATTTCTCCATAGCTATTAAACCATTCTGGTTCCGACAATTCCTTTTTGAGAGATTCTAGGGCTTCTTCGGGTATTAAACGGGGCCGTCCGGGGCTTTTTTTTTGTTCTAATAATTTTTCCAGACCCTCTTCTCGATAAATTGTCAACCAACGAGATACGGTTGTCCGATGACAAGCTAAAAGAACAGCAATATGTTCAGTTGTTTCTACGACTCCAATTTTTAGCCAGTATAAAGCTTGTACTCGCCCTTTCTTATCACCGGTGGTTCGGGCTAGCAATTTTTGAAGGTATTCTTTAGATTCGGTAATTTATATCTTAACTACGCCGGCCATACTTCCTCCTATTTAGGTCTTTAACTAATTGTAGCATTGTTTTTCCAAAATGGTATTAGACCTCTTGCATAAGTCGAGGACATAAGTAAAAAGACTCAGTTCTTTTAAACAAGTTAGGCTATAATAGGTGGTTAGTGGGTAGGCTGTTCACTTTGGGGGGATTTTCCCCCTAAAAGTTCAATTAGGGGTCGATCTGGGAATCGCTTCCCAACCCTCCCTTTCGAACCGTGCATGCGGTTTTCATCGCACACGGCTACTGGTTAGTTGGACCTTGTCATTGGCAGGATTACTGGGGATTGCTCCCTTTGTCCCTCTTCTTATGCAGTTTTTCCCCTTTATGGTAGTCGATAGGACTGTTTCGTATCTAGCTCCGGAAGGTTCGCGGGGGGTATCCAGGAAACCACTTATACCGCTCTTTGCTAACATTGCCCCTGTCTCGTCATTAGGGGACTTTTCAAGTTTTACCCGGCTAGAGTTTTAGTCCATATTACAATCTAGGATTTCTCCTGATTTTTGGTACGTATTAGGGATACTTCCACCCAAGATTTCCAACTATATCCGACCCACGTCTGCCGGTACATTCCTGCACCACTTATACAAGGAGTTACCCCTGTCCTTTGCTTCTTGGGCCATCTCTCTCCACATGGCTTACGCTTATCATCTAACTGGTCCCTATCTCCTGACCACCGGTCGATAGTCGAGTAGTTATGGACAGCACACGTGGAGTTACTTCGTTCCCTGGTATCATTTCACGATGTTTTTAGGTCCCTGCTTTACCCCGGGAGCTACTTTGAGTGTGATGTTGGCCATATGCAACAGCCAACACTAGCTACCATTTCCTTTTTAGGCCAGCGTGTAAGCCTTCTTCCGCTGGTTACACATAACGAGGCTTTCACAGATTCGTTTTCCTAACCATGAGCATCTTTCCTAGCGGAGTTGCCGACTTTGGGCTGTCAGCTATCCTACATTTAAGTCCTTGCTCCGCACCACGGTGATGTCACTCCGCAGCACTAAGGACCGGTGTCACCCCCACACCTGGGGAGAGGGAATTTAACCCCCATGATGACCAGAGTTACCATATTGAGCCTGATTATGATTAGTTTTGGTTCTAAACATTCAGTCCAATTTTGGCTCGGCTTTTCCGTGTTTGTACAGGTTAGACCGAAACGAGTCGCACTGCATATTCTGTGTTTTGCCTCGCCTCCTTGGGCTTCAAGATCTCACCGTTGCTTAACAATAAATATTTACTGCCTCTTTCTGTCACCCCGAGCTTGCAATTTGTTTAATTCACGATTGACATGTTGCATAACATGAAATCGAGCGTAAACTATTTGTGCAGAAGATTTTTTCGACAACTAAGGGATAACCTCCCCACATATTTATGCTGACCTCTACAACTCCTTCGCGGACCTCTAAGTCAAGCAAGGGTTTCAATTATTTCCCATAAGTTTATGAGAATTGATTACTTCTAATAAATGTAACTACTCACAGCAACAAGTAGGGCTTGTTGAGAAAGGGAAAAACCCCGCAATTCTCAGCCCGAGAAACTGTCAAGTAGATTGCCATTAATCACGGAGCGCAGCCAGGAAAAAGTGGGGCTTAAAAAGCATGATAAACAGAGCAATTCCAAGCCGGAGCAAGTATCAAGTAAATTTCATTCGGTCCCAGGCCGCTACTGGCAAGAAGTAGGGCTTGAAGAAAAGGAGATAAATTCCAAGCCCCCGGCCCTGTGTTAAGTAGATTGCCAGGCGGACCACGACCAGCCAAAGACAAAAGTTCACAGAGGCTAGCGCTCGCCGAACCTCCTTGCAATCCTGTAGTCTCTAAGAAGCTAAACATCATTGCAACCAACTTAGCGCCCCAAGCACTTCTAGCGCCACCACTAACTTGGCGATGTACTACTAGAGGACGTCGCGAGCGCATCATTGTTATCAGGTTTAACTTCCTATGGGAGTTAAAAATGTGAACCACTCATTCCCATGACCTTCGAGTTTTAGGCCGCGTCTTTGGGCGTCTGCTGGCCATCCAGCAGATGGCGGTTTAGCCAAAATTGCGTTGCGCTTCTACAGTAGGAGGTTTTTGCGCTCTGTTGTTCAAGACTCAATAAACCGGTGTGAAGTCGGTGATCAGCTTTTCTAGCTGTCCATAAAATTTGCTTAATCTGTTGTGCAAAATCAACATTCGCGGCCAAGCGACTGGTTAAGAGAGCGTCCAAATCTCCTTCTAGGTGAGCCAAGCATTTCTGTTTGGCCGCCGCTGTGGACCATAGGCGCTAAAACAATCACTGGTCAGAATACCGTCAAAATTTTCTGGGAGTAACTGTTTCAGTTCGGCGCTACCACGGGTTGGAGCCAAAAGCAGAACGTTGGTCACTGGTGGCTACCCATAACCAATACTTAATCCCATCAATGCCATAAGTTGTCTCCTCCACAGAGCCCACAGCAGGTTTTTGTACATAAGCTAGCCACTTTTGATAACTTGGCTCTCAACTTTCGCGCTTTCCATCGGTGCATCGAAGCTAAACTACCTTGGGAAATTGCTATAGCCAATACATGTTCGACAAAATACTCTTGCTTTCGCCAGGTCAGGTTGCCACCATTCAAGCGCCAACCAACAACACTGCATAACCTACCGCCATAACTAAACCCTTCCTTGACTCCCCACGGCAAAGGAGCATATCCAGACCAACCAGATGAGGGGCATTGGCAACGAGGACGCTGGTATTCTCTGATTTCTACTGGTTGCTCTAGCAGTTCTGCGATTTGTTGAACTTTCTTGGGAGCACCTGTCACCGGCTCTACCTGGGCTCCACAAGTGGGACAAGCTACAGGCAATAGCTGTTCTGTGCGATCGGGTTCTCCAAATCCCGGAGCTTGTCTTACCACAGTGATTATCTTTAGGACCGCCTTTTTTACCTTTTTTACCCTTGCTAGGGGCTGAAGGTTTTTTGAGAAGGTCTTGTGAGGGGGGGACGACCGGTTTTTCAGTTTCTTCAGCTCGGAGGAGAGTTGTAAATTTTCCTAGAGCCTCTAGTTCTTTCTGTTGCTTCTCAATTCTAGCCTGCTGTTGTTTGAGCAGTTGCTGCTGCTTGACCATCCACTCGATCACCAGCAGATAGTTTGCCATCTTGTCAGCAGGGATGGCGGAGGTCATCTGTGAGGTCTGTAGTGCAGCTGAAATTCTTATATGGCAATGGTAGGGAGCGATTTTACACAGTGGATGTTTATAGCAATGAGCATCGCCAGTTATCCATTCTCAATAAGCTTTATTTATTGCTGTGAGCAGTTACTAATAAATCTCCTGTATCTAGATCGCTAATGACTGTTACAAAATCGCGTCCTTTGCGTAAACTAATCTCATCAAGACTCAAAGGTTTTGGCTGACCCCATTTTTTTTTACTGCTTGGCGCGCTCAATAAATCAAATATACTTTGAACCTGAGTTTCAGTTAATTTTTCTTCCCGAGTAACTTGAAGAACTGTAGTTACTTTAACAGGTTCATATATATACTCTTGATCTCCACTGGTTCGACGGCCAATCAATAAAGTCTAATTGCTCGTCAACATAATGTTGACAACAAGAACAATCTCATTGTCCATGAGGAATTTTTAACTATACGGCTCGCCCCTGACAAATTATCAATTAAACTTTGACGTTCTTGATGCAGTTTTGTTGTAGTTTCTCCACATTGTATTTTTTCATTAAGCCAGGGAATTTGGAAATAGCTGATATCATCAATGATAGAGCAACTTTCAACAGTTGCATGATCGTAAATTCAATAATTTATCGAGATTAAAATTCATTTCGTCACCACTCAAAATGTAACACCGTATACATTTTACACCAAAAACCCAGGAGAGCCGCAAGGATTTATCTGCTGGCAGTGAAGCCGTTTCTTGCTCAATATAATCGAGCAACTTCGTTTTTAAGGCTGCTGAACGCTCCGACAACGGTAAGAAGCGGGTCTGTTCAATAAAGTTAGTTAAAGAGTGTTCTGTTAATCCCTGTTGCTTGAGCTGCTTTTGAAGGGTGCGCACTAAGATGGAATGGCACTGACGACGAAGGAGTGAAAAAAAGCTCCAAGGCATGCTAGATAAGGATTATAGCCCTGAAGCTTAGTAAGCTATTACCCGTAATCATGCCCAATCGAGCTGATCTTCTCAAGTGTCAATTGGCTTCAAAGCAATCGCTTTACCATTCCGACAGGTGCTGCCAGAATCAGACATTCAACAGTTATGCGGACCAAGAAAACGTCCCTCGTTCGCCATCGATTGTTTTCGCCGGTGGTTACCCTGTGGATGTTCTTGCTGTGGATGCAGGTCATCGATATGGCTGCGCCCCCAGCGCAGCGCTATCAGCCTCTACTCGCACATTAGCAGTCAGTAAGGTTGTGGTCTGGTGCCGCGGGAGAGCAGGCCCCCGAGGATAGCGCAGCGCTATGGGTAAAATCATGAGGGGTCCAGGGAGGTTCTTACAGGGGTATGTTTTTTAGATTTTGGTTTGTTTGAGGGGGTGAGGGGGTGAAGGGGTATAAAAGGTAAATCAACATGGCTCTATTATAACTCAAGTTGCGACCTATAAAAATTGGATACAAAAAGCTATGATAAAGAGAATTATTTTCAACTCTAATCCCTTAGATGTAACAGCATGAATTGACTTGGGAAACAAATTTGTGATTCGACTAAAACAGGTTTCAACTTGTTTTCTTGTTACTTTTTGTATATATTCAAAACAAGAATATTCTTTTCTTTTTGAGTTCTTTTTTCGCAAAGGTTTTAACATTATACTTGACGACTCTTTTAGTAAATCCTCTAATTGATAATCATTATAAGCTTTATCTCCATAAACTATTGAATTTGATGGTAAGTCAAAGCCAAAAGATTGCAAAACTTTAAAATCATTATAACTACCAGGATCTAGATAAAATTCTATTGGCTTTCCATTTTTGTTTACCAACATATGAACTCTTAATCCATAAAAATAACGTTTTTTACTGGCAATATACCCTCGATATTCTTCCTTGTTATAAATTTGGCATCTATCAATCCTAATATTATCACATACTGGCACCGGGAAACTATCAAGAATATATTCTTGACCCGGATTGAGCTCTTTAAATGTTTGAGCTATAACTTGGAAGAAAAACATCCAAATTGGTTCCTCAATATTGTGTAATCGACGATTGAACCTACTTTTACTTAACAGATTTTTTATATACTTGTGTTGGACCATAAATTGACAAGAGCGATCGTGGTGTCCTCCGAAAAAATATGCAGCAACTAATCCGACTGTCATCACTTCGGCATTGTTCATTTTTACTTGTGGATCTTCTTTTATATTTAACGCTTTTAGTAGCTCGTCACAAAGAACAAAAATTGTTGTAATCATATCTTTCATCATCTACATCCCCCAGCAATTAACTATTATTTTAGTACATTATAACCTATAAACAGCCAACCCGCCGTGTAGCACAAAAAAAATATAATTTTGTATCAAAAGCTACGAAATATCCCAAATATCTGTAAAGTCTAAGTGGGTAATTCATATTTTTTTTAATAGGTCGCAACTTAGGTTATTATAATAGACAATTATGACCAAAGGCCAGCTCCCACTCCCTCACTCTCCCACTCTCCCCCTCAGTTCGATCTGGTAAAAATTCAAAACATACCCTTGAAAGAGAGGGAGGTCCAGGGAGAGGGGGAGGCGAGAAGATGTTGATTTTTCGTGTTCTGCACAGATGGAGAGAAAATGTCGGCCTATTATTAATGGACCGACGCTTTAGAAGCTAAAGTTACTGCGAGGGCAGCTATGGCTGCGCTCCCAGGGGAGATATCTCTGCTCCTTGCTCTTGTCCTAGGGTCCATAGGGCACACAGGAGACATCGCAGCGCTAATTAAGAAGTGTGCCTGCTAGATGGCTCTTCGGTGATTATGAGGGACACAACTCAGCTGGACAGTGGGAAGTTCTATGGCTGCGCCACGCTACGCGATTGGGGAACTGCTCAAGCATGGAAGTGGGTTTGGGCCCGAGAGACCTATATGCAGCAATTCGCGGGCTCCTAAAGGCTGTAAGCCTTTCGTCCCAAGGGGTTCAGCTTTTAGGATCGCTCCTATTTTCAGAGAATTCGCACTCTCCAAATCCGAGACCTTTGTATAAAAATGCGGAAATCATGAAATTAAACGAAGAAGCTCAGGAAGCAAAAGAAGCAGTAGAGAAGACACGAATAACACTTGAGTCCGAGAGAGCAGAGCATCAAAGTAATTTTTAATGCTCTGTTCTTTCCTCATCAAGTGCTCTCAGAAATGGGAAGAGATACAAAATTATTCCGGGAGCATACCACTTTGGCAATGAGTAGAAATACTATAGGTTCTGTTGACATTTGGCTTGACAAAAAGAGCGATTGCTGTTATAATCTATTCTGTCTAATGGATAAAAAATATCGCCAAATTAAATATGCAAGAAATACAAGGAAAAACTTGGGAAAAAATATTAGTATTTTTGAGAGGACAGAGTTAAATATACCTGGGAACAGAAGAGCAGAAAATTTATCAATGGAGTCTTATGGATAATGAGAAGCACAGAGAATTACCCGAACAATATGGCAAAGGGAATAGTGTTTTTATGCATATTTAACCGTTGGAGTGCCAAAGGAATCTGGAACAGTCTCTATCAAAATTGGATTGAGGATCCAGATTGAGAAAATCTATTAATAGATCGCACTGTAATTAGAAGTCATCCTTGTGCCAGGGGGGAGCAAATCAAGCTAAGGGAAGATCTGTAGGAGGATTTACTACTAAAATTCATGCTGTTAGCGATGGGTTAAGGAACCCTTTAGATTTTACTCTGACATCAGGAGAAATTCACGATGTTAATTTTGCCATTATTACAGGAGCAACAAGGAGAAAGAGTAATTGAAGATAGAGGTTATGACTGTAATGAGTTGATTGATAAAATCGCGAGGTATGGAAGCAGTTATTCCTTCAGAACCGCAAGGAGCAAAGAGAATATGACAAACATACTTATAAAGAGAGACATTTAATAGAAGGTTTTTTTAACAAGCTATGTCGGATTTTTTCTAGATTTGATAAATCTGCTCGTAATTTTTGGAGTTTTATCTGTTTTGCCTCTACTTTAATTTGGCTCAAATGAAATGTCAACAGAACCTATAGTGCTCCCTATACATTTGTGCAAATTTCCGATAGGGGGAGATGGCGGCGCTCAGTCCTTGCAGGGTAAGGCTTTCAGGAAATCGACCGGTTGCACAACGAGCGCCGGGACTTGCTATAGCATTTCTCAAAAACATGAGGTACAATAAGAGAGTCAAGAATATATGGAGGAGAAAGCCATGAAACCCTATTCAGTATATCTACAAAAATCGGTCTATAAAAATGAGAATATATCACAAAGAAAACTGGCGAGCAGATTTAGGGTAGCTCTAAGTTTTGTTACCCAAATCATCCAGCAGGATCGGCGGCAATTTGTTACCTAAGAAAAGTCCTGGTCGTCTACGAAAACTTAAGGATGAAGAACTGGCAATTATTCATAATTTAGTAAAGGAAAATAATGACTGGACCTTAGAAGAATATCAATCTGGTCTTGAAAAAGAGACCAATCAATGCCCAGCGAAGGAATAACCTGCCGCAAGGTTCCGATTTTGAGGTCTTTGGCACCCCAGTCCGGTATAGAGGCAAATCTCTCTGTGGCTGAGTTGTACCATTTTCGGTGCGAACCGCCCCCTCGGCGGGGAAGTTCTTCGCAACCAAGTCGGCGTATTTTTTTAGTCACCTCGCGATATTTCATGAAGCTGCTACCGTAATCAACGTCTCAGTCTAAATAGGAGTATCGGGTGCAGTTGCCACCGGCTGCAAAATTGGCGGTAGCGGTTTTCCTAAATCCTCATAAATCTCAATTAATGCTGCCGTCTGCTACATTAGGCAACACTTCGTCAATGCTATCAGCTTCCGTGACTAAATTAGGCAGCAGCGGGCAGGTAATAGTATATCCTCCCTCCGGTTGTGGTGACAAAATCAAGGGTAACTTGTATATCCTCTCCATTATTCCTCCCTTAGCTGGCAGTTTTGGTGACTGTAGCTTTCTCAATGTAGAAATGCTACATATTCATTTATATGTTAGCATATCTGCCACCCCAGGCCCGACCATAACTCGCAGTCATTAATATGCTAGCATATGATAGTCGCTCATATCATAATCATTATGAACCTCGTGATTCCTGACGATATTATCCGCTCGATCAAGATGAGTGAAGATGAATTGAAGCTAGAACTGGCGATCGCCCTGTACAAGCAGGAGTTAATCAGTAGCGGGAAAGCCCGCGCCTGGACGGGACTGACCGTACTGGAATTCCAGCACGAACTGGCTAAGCGCGGTCTTTGTATAAACTATGATGTAGAGGACTTTCAGGCTGATGTGAGGACGCTGCAATCCCTGGGGCTACTATGATTATTTTGAATTAAGAAACCGGGTAACTCCTGCGAAACCCGGTTTCTGGGTTACTGGTGAATAGAGTTCGCGGCAAAATTGAGAAGCACTCAACATAAATTATATAGTATCATATATAGGCGATACAATAGTGCGATTCGTTTAGTGTAAACCACCGGTGAAAGCCAGGTGGGGGACCACTAGCAGGGTCTCATTAGCCCTGACAACTTACAGATGATGGTGGTGAAAGTCCACCCCTCCAGGTGCAGGAGTGACAGCACATTCCCTACGGTAGCGATGGCATCAATCCGTAAAGCGGGAATGAAAGGCGCAATAACTGGTAGCCTAAAACTGGTTATCGTCGAGCAAGTAGTCATGATGAGCGTAAGCAAAGATTTGCAACGTCGTAACGCCTAACCAGTGTAATAAGGCTGATACACTGGCCCAAAAAGGGAAAGGATATAGGTCGTTGGCGGATTATTGACCGACCAATAAGCACTGACAATAAACCCGGCGTATGGAATCCATCTAAAACTACAACCAATCGTCTGTAGGAACGAAGTAACCCAGTTATGTACTCTCAACCACCGGTCGATAGCCACCAAAGGCGTAACATCTGCTTTCATCAGGCAGGTCAAAACTGGGAAAGATTGAGTGGAGAAGCAAACGCCTACCGGTAATAGGTAGGATACGCTGACGCCCTCACCGTAATGTCAATTGTGAAGTTGTAAGTAGCAATACAAACGTTATGAGCACGATGTCAAAATCGATGAATGAATGGAAGGCAATCCCTTGGCGTAAGCTAGAACGGAAAGTCTTTAAGTTGCTTCTGAGAATTTACAGAGCGGCACAACGTGGTGATAAGCGAACAGTTCGCAGACTCCAAAGGTTACTGGTAAAATCCTGGTCTGCCAAATGTTTAGCGGTACGACGGGTAACACAAGATAACCAGGGAAAGAAGACTGCCGGTGTGGATGGTGTAAAATCACTGACCCCAGAGCAGAGGATGGAACTGGTAGGACAGCTTAAAATCTCAGAGAAGGCTAAACCAGCTCGTAGAGTATGGATACCTAAGCCTGGTAGAGATGAGAAACGTCCATTAGGAATACCCACGATGTACGACCGTGCGACACAGGGGTTACTGAAAATTGCGCTAGAATCAGAATGGGAAGCGTATATGGAAGGAAACTCCTATGGATTTAGACCAGGGAGAGGATGCCATGATGCAATCGGGGCAATATTTAATGCTATAAGATATAAGCCCAAGTCGGTGCTAGATGCAGACATAGCAAAATGCTTCGATAAGATTGACCACAAAGCGCTAATGGAAAAACTAAATACGACTTCACCAATTCGTAAACAAATACGAGCATGGTTAAAAGCCGGGGTGATAGATAAGAAAGACTGGTATGGAACCGAAGAATGGACACCCCAAGGAGGAGTCATATCACCGTTATTAGCTAATATAGCCCTACACGGACTAGAAAAAGCTGTAAGGGAACTTGCAAAAATCCGTGAAGAGAAAAGTAAACTGACAGTGGTCAGGTATGCTGATGACTTTGTGGTATTGCATGACGACAAGGAAAAGGTAGAAGAAGCGCAGAAGGTCATAGCAGAGTGGCTAAAAGGCATAGGGTTAGAACTCAAGCCAGAAAAGACGAAAGTATCTCATACGCTAAAAGGAGAAGACCAAAGATTTGACTTCCTAGGGTTCAACGTAAGGCAATATGAGGTAAGTAAGAACAGAAGCGGTAAGAGTCCACATGGAAGACCTCTAGGCTACAAAACCCTCATCAAACCCAGTAAAAAGTCCATAGGTAAGCATAAAGAAAGGTTAGCAGAAGTAGTAACCAGCCATAAAGCAGCTCCGCAAGCTGCCCTGATAAGCAGACTCAACCCGGTAATACGGGGGTGGGCTAACTACTTCAGGGCTGTGGTAAGCAAAGAAGTTTACTCAGACATGGACACATACCTGTGGGAAATCCTGTGGAATTGGGCAAAAAGAAGACATCCTAACAAGTCAAAGCATTGGATAGCCAATAAATACTGGTCAAAAGGCCAAGAAATAGAGCAGAAGAGGGTGTAAAACTATACAAACACGCGAGTGTAGAAATAGTTCGGCACATAAAAGTGAAAGGAACAGCTAGCCCATACGACGGGAAGCTAACATATTGGAGCACAAGACTAGGCAGGAACCCAGAGCTGAGTAATAGAGTAGCTTTGCTACTGAAGAAGCAAAAGGGGAAATGTCAACATTGCGGACTAACGTTCAAAGATAGTGACAGTTGGGAAGTAGACCACATGAAACCGCTTTCATTAGGTGGTAAGGACGGGTGGGACAATCTACAACTTTTGCACAAACACTGACACGATATAAAGACTGCCAAAGATGGTAGTTGCCGTACCCATGACAAGGGTGGCATCGCTGAGGATCAGGATGAGGTGAAAAGCAGATCGTCCGATTTTGAAGACGAGTCGGGGAGGTGACTCCTTGGCTTAGTTTAATAAATCATAACAGCAAGAGAGGAAGACTACTATGGGGATGACCCTTACCGAAAAAATTATCGCCCGGGCCTCCGGACGGGACAGCGTAACTCCCGGCGAGAACGTCTGGGTGAATGTAGACGTACTCATGACCCACGATGTCTGCGGTCCGGGGACGATCGGGGTCTTCAAGCGGGAATTTGGCGCCGATGCCAAGGTCTGGGATAAAGAGAAAATCGTGATCATTCCCGACCACTACATCTTCACCGCTGACGAACGGGCCAACCGCAACGTTGACATTCTGCGCGACTTTGCCCAGGAACAAGAGATCAAATACTTTTACGACATCACAGACCGTGCCGACTTCAAAGCTAACCCCGATTATAAAGGAGTTTGCCACGTCGCCCTCGCCCAAGAAGGGCACACCCGTCCGGGGGAAGTCCTGTTTGGCACGGACTCCCACACCTGCAATGCGGGTGCTTTCGGACAATTTGCCACGGGTATTGGCAACACCGACGCCGCCTTTATCCTGGGTACGGGGAAGCTGCTGATTAAAGTCCCCGCTACCATGCGCTTTATCCTGGATGGGGAAATGCCCGACTATCTGTTAGCAAAAGACCTGATCTTGCAAATTATCGGGGATATCACTGTTTCTGGTGCCAACTATCGGACATTGGAATTCTGCGGCGAAACCATCGAACGGATGACGATGGAAGAACGCATGACTCTCTGTAATATGGCGATCGAGGCGGGGGGCAAGAATGCCACGATCGCCCCAGACGAAATCACCTTTGAATACGTCCGGGGGCGGACGAACAAATCCTTCGAGCCAGTATACACCGATGCCGATGCCAGTTTCTACAGCGAGCACCGCTACGATGTTTCCCATTTAGAACCCGTCGTCGCCAAACCCCACTCCCCGGACAACCGCGACTTGGCCAAAAATTGCCGGGATGTGAAGATCGATCGGGTATATATCGGTTCCTGCACGGGAGGCAAAACCACGGACTTTCTGAATGCGGCGCGGGTTTTGAAAGGAAAACAGGTGAAAGTGCCCACCTACATAGTCCCAGCAACCCAGAAAGTCTACGAAGACCTGTTTACAGTGAAGCATGAAGGGCAAACAATTTCCGAGATTTTGTTAGCAGCAGGATGTATCGAACCCGCAGCGCCATCCTGTGCAGCATGTTTGGGCGGTCCCAAAGACACCTTTGGGCGGATGAACACAGCAGAAATCTGCGTTTCCACCACTAACCGCAACTTTCCCGGACGCATGGGCGAGAAAACTGCTCAAATTTATCTAGCATCACCATATACAGCAGCGGCATCTGCCCTGACTGGCTATGTCACCTCACCGAGGGAGTTCCTGTAGGCACCGCCCACCATTACCCACGCGATCGCCCACTTAAGGAAAACCAACCCTTTCAAAGTGCGGCGTAGGGTGGGCACCGCCAGCCCTTTCAACGTGAACCTTAGAACTATCGCTAGTCGCTCATCATTTGTGCCAACTAAGGAGAGAAAATATAGTGGCTGAAACTTTGGCATGGTAAGGCTTTCAGCCCCCGATGCCAGTTGCACGACTCAGCAGCGGCTTGCTTAATTATGTTGCATGGGCTAGAGGCCGTCTTGCTGTTGAGAAATGGCGATGTTTTCTATCGATCCCGGAGAGGGCCTCGCTTCTTTTTAGCTCCCGGAAGGTGTTTTCAAAAAGCGTTTGAGTTTAACCTTCGCGGCGCACTGCTGGAGCCACCCTCGCCATTTGGGCATTTGAATACGTCCCAAAGGGTTCCCATTCTGATGCTGGGATGGCAATCATCATGCCTCGGTATGTGCGAAGATATCTCATTCACCAGGCAGTATCACTTGACATGCGTGATAATATATTAGATCACGCAATTGTCTTGTGATACTGGATATAAATCTGACAACCCTGCTTCAATTTTTCCAACACCGTGGACACACACCCTAGCAGCTCTCAAAGTGGCCAGGATGTTATACGCAATTATTGCCATGCAATAAGAAAACAACGCTGCCTTGGGATAGGCGAGGGTGTTAATTTCACCATTGAAGTTTTCCGTTACCATAAAAAAGAGGGTTTCGATTCTCCAACGATTTTTATAGAGCTTCCCAACTAGAGCGTCGGTCCACTAGAAGTCATTGACAAATAAATGTAAATATGATAAATAGTAACCAAGGCTCAAAATTTATGCAGTTGTCTCTTGAGTTGTTGCAGGCATCCTTGCCAAAACATGAAGATTATGAACAACAGCCAGACGTCGTAGATCGAAGAGGTTCTTACGGACTCCCATCCTCTCGCGCGCTCACGCCCTGCCACTGACCGATGTGAGCAAGACTATGTTCTACGGTTAATCGTAGCAATAAAGGTTCTCCACCTCTTTTGACTGATGAGCAACAAGCCAATTTAGAGCAAATTTTGTTAGGCCCTGCCCCTGATGGAGGACTCTGGAACGGTCGGAAAGTGGCAGACTACCTTTCTGAATTATTGGATAAGCCTGTTTTGCGGCAACAAGGATGGCGAATTCTCAAGCAACTGGATTTTCGCCTCAAAGTTCCTCGACCAGCCCATAGCGAATCCGATCCTCAAGAGCAACAGCAGTGGAAAAAAAAACTGGCAGACGAAGTGGAGAAGGTGCAACCTGTGTCCCTTGACAGGGGTGAGATAATATCTTCTCACCCCTGTCAAGGGACACAGCAGGAGTATCCCGATGCCGAGGTATTGGTGTGGAGTCAGGATATGAACACCGCATAGGTCTACAGCCAGTAATGAGGCGAGTTTGGACTAAGCAGGACTTTCAACCTCAGGCAATAGTTAACTGGAAACGAGAATGGTCCTGGTTATACGCCTTTGTTGAACCTCAAACGGGACAGACTTATTGGTGGATGTGCGATTCGTTCAGGCGTAAACTGGCGACGGTGAAGTCTGGTCTGGTTTCATTTGCCGGATAACTCTGGTTATCATGGGGGTTAAATTCCCTCTCCCCAGGTGTGGGGGGTCGAGGGTACTACTGGTCCTTAGTGCTGCGGAGTCACATCGCCGTGGTGCTCCGCTAGGACTTAAATGTAGGATAGCTAGCAGCCTAAGCTAGTGACACCGCGCTTGTTAGATGCTCATGGTTAGAACAAGCGAACCTGTGAAAGCCTCGTTAATAAGAACCAGCGGAATAAGGCTTATACGCTGGCCCAAAAGGGAAATGGCAGTTAGTGTTGGTAGTATTTGCTTACCAGCATCGCACTCGAAGAACTCCCGGGGTATAGCAGGAACCTAAAAGCATCGAGAAATGATACCAGGGAACGAAGTAACCTCACGTGAGCTGTCCCCATTTGGACCAGTTAGATGTAAAGCGCAAGCCGCGAAGAGGAAGGATGTTCTAAGAAGCCAACGCCTGGGGTAATGCCTGGGATATGCAGACGTAGGACGGATATGGTAAGAAGCCTTTGGTGAAAGTAGCCCTAACACGTCGCAAAACTTAGGAGAAATCCAAAAGTATGAATATGGACTAGAGTCTCAGCCGGGTAAAGTTCAGAGCCCCGATAAATTGCCAGAATGGGGAAATGTTAGAGAAGAGCGGCTAGAATGGTTTGCTGAACTACCCTCCGCGATCGCGCAGCGTGCGCGCAGCGCATACCTTCCGGAGCTGAAATCATTAACGGTCCAATAGGATTGACCATAAGGGGTAAAATTACAGAGGGTAAGGGGAAACGGGGTGACCTAATTATTGATGATGATATGCCTAAGGACAAGCCCCAGCGGTGAAAGTCGCAAGTCCGGTTCCGCTCTTGGAGGGTTGGGGAGTGATTCCCAGCTCGACCCCGACCATTACCTCGATGTCTCCGGAGTAGTGCTCCTAGCGCTCTCCGGAGACATCGAAGGGTGCGTACAGACTTGTTTGGTGCGGTTCTTAAAGATTTTGCCGACCATTTTGAGATGGGACCAAAAAAGCGGGTTATTCTAGCGGTGGATCGAGCAGGGTGGCATATCAGTAACAAGTTAGACGTTCCTGAAGGAGTTCATCTCTTTCCCTTACCTTCTTACTCTCCTGAGTTACAACCAGCAGAAAGATTATGGCCTTTAGTGAATGAAGTCCACAGCCTACAAGCTTTTGACTCAATCCTAGAGGTTGAATAACTTGTTTCCCAACGCAGCCGATATTTACTCAATCAAACTGGTTTAATCCGAGGTCTCACCTTCTTTCATTGGTGGCCCGAGATAATGGCATATGCTACTTAACTGTGGTTAATTAATGTGACTTTATATTAGGCTTGATTATGGCGTTATCTTTGTTAGTGTATAAGGTAGCAGAGAGGCGGATAAGGCAGACATTTAAACGGACAGGTTCAAGAGTAAAAAATAAGTTAGATCGCCTGACGTATAGACCAACTTTACCTTGGATATTTCAATGTTTTCAGTCAAGCCCTATCTATGTTGATCGCGGCATTAAACAGATTTCAAATATTAATAAGGAGCATTTGCACACGTGAAATTCTTTCCCCCAGCATGGAGCGCGGTACTATTTACTGGCGTAACTTATGTAAAAACACACGCTCAAGTAATGAGTAGAACTTAGGGGTATTTACCTTTGAGTAGCTCTCTTGTGAGCAATAAGAGGGAAATTTTAGTGATTTTATATAAAGTAGGTTTGTTCTTGTTGATTGGTATAATTTTTTGGGTATTTTAAGGGACTCAGTCGCGATATTTGCCCATATTTGTGATAGTGTAAGAGTTGAGAAGACCAATGTATTATGTATGTAGGATACCTGGAGTGCTAAATGTAGGCTTAACTGTAGTCAGCACATCTTATCGACCCCCCGTTAGCGCAGCGGCAGATTGCTAGCGCTCCTGCGTCGCGAGCACGCGCAGCGTGCGGCCGCTGCGCTAACATGCCTCGCAACAAGCTCCGAAGCGCTAGCAATCTCACCGACGACGCCGGAGTGCTCTTCATCTCATACGGGGCCGGGGGGATTGCTAGCTGCTGCGCAGCCGCTGCGCTAGCGGGGGGGGGGTTAACTCAATGAAAGCATAAGTTAATCGCTACTTCTGTGTTCCCCGGTTGCTCGATGTCTCTTGGTCGCTCGATGTCCCCCGGGAGCGCTAACCGCACAAAAGGGGGGACATCGTAGTCGCACTACCCAAGAGACATCGTAATCGCACAAAAGGGGGAACACAGCCCCCCCCTCGCAATGACAAATAAAATGCAAAACCTTGAAGTATTGCCTCGCTTAGACAATTCTTTACTGCCCCAAAAAACGCAGTTTATGACCGTTCGGAGTATAGCCCAGAAACCAGGTTTTTGGGAAAAACCTGGTTTCTTAATTCTGGCATCAACCTACAAGAGGTTGCCCGATCGTATGGACTTTAATCAGACTGGTAGTACCAGAGGCCCCCACAGGCACTCCAGAAGTAATGACCACCTTTTCCCCTTCTTTGGCCAAACCCATCTCCACAGTTTTATTCACCACAGTCAAGAACATTTCCTCGGCTGACTTTACCACTGGCATCATGGCAGGTTCCACGCCCCAGGACAAGGCCAACTGACGATAAGTTGTTGCTTCCGGGGTGAAAGCAACGATCGGGGTTTTGGGGCGATACTTAGATACCAACCGGGCCGTACTCCCCGATGAAGTATTACAGAGAATCGCCTGAGCACCAATATCATAGGCCAGACGGCAGACAGATTCAGCCACAGCTTCCGTAACGCTGAAACTACCCTCATCGGTACGAGGCAGCTTCAGCACCCCCTCTTGCAGCGCTGCTTCTGTATAGGTAGCAATGCTGTGCATCGTCTGCACGGCCTCCACTGGATAGTCTCCTACCGCAGTTTCCCCAGAAAGCATCACCGCATCGGTGCCATCCAGAATTGAATTTGCCACATCCGTGGCCTCGGCACGAGTAGGATCCGGTGCGCTAATCATAGACTCTAGCATCTGGGTGGCAGTAATCACTGGCTTGCCTGCTCGGTTGCAACGTTTGATGATATCTTTCTGAATTAAAGGTACTTGCTTTAGAGGCAGTTCTACACCCATATCACCACGGGCAATCAGAACTCCATCTGCTACTTTCAATATCTCGTCAAAATTCTCCACCGCCTCCCGTTTTTCGATCTTGGGGATGACCAGAATATGGTGACCCGCTGCCTCGATCGTCCGCTGGACCGGTTCTAAGTCGGCGGCGGTGCGCACGAAGGAGACGGCCACCAAGTCCACACCCTGTTGGATGCCAAAACGCAGATCCCTCAAGTCCTTTTCCGTCACCGGGGTGACAGGTAGCCGCGTATCTGGGACGTTAACGCCTTTGTGGGAGGAAAGTAAACCCCCAATGACTGCTTCGGCACGGATGATGTCTGCCTCCCGATCGGTCACTATCATCTTCACCCTGCCATCATTAATTAAAAGCCGATCGCCTTTGCGCACCATTGCAAACAAAGCCGGAATTGGCAAGGGTAATTCCTCTATACTATTGCCAGAATCTGAGAGCACAAAAGTTGCTGTTTCTCCCGCTGCTATCGGCAGTCCTTCATCTGGTAAAGTCCCCAGTCGCAGCTTCGGTCCGCACA
Organism: uncultured Hormoscilla sp.; assembly: GCA_963921275.4. GTDB lineage: Bacteria > Cyanobacteriota > Cyanobacteriia > Cyanobacteriales > Desertifilaceae > Hormoscilla. Next base: position 3,840,972 of record OZ001293.3, read on the forward strand.
AGTCTTGGGCGATCGCGATCGGTTTGTTGTGTTTTTCACTAATTTTCCGCAAGTGCTCGATCGCCCGTGCGTGGGCCTCATGGGTGCCGTGGGAAAAATTCAGGCGGGCCACGTTCATCCCCGCCTTTACCAAAGCCTCTAGGCGATCGGGGGACTCTGTAGCTGGTCCGACGGTGCAGATAATTTTCGTTCTACGCATAATTTTCCCTCTTGCATAGGATTCCCATACAGTCTAGAACTATTCACACCCAGCTCATGTTTTCAGCGATACTAAGCCCTGGTAGCGAATGCCCACAGGGGTAACTTCAAAGCTACAGGGAAGCACCTCTAAACCGAGGCCGATCGCCTCTCGCAACAGCCGTCCGTAGACCGGGTCTGCCTTATCTCCCGGAGCAAAGGACGTGCAGTCTCCCCGGTTAATAAAATAAAGCATCACAGCACGATTTTGCGGCAGTTGTGCCATCAGTTCCCGCAAATGTTTCTGTCCCCGTGCCGTCACCGTATCCGGAAACAGAGCCACCTTCCCCTGGGCCCAAGTTGTGTTTTTCACTTCTATATATACTCGGATAGGGATCGACTTGCGCTTTTGTGAGAGTTATGATAGGAATGCCATCGAATTAGTAACATCTGTAACAATGATTAACAGATCATTTACTGCTGAAGAAAAAGAACAACTGAATTATTTAAAATATTATCATCCCAACCCGAGAGTTCGTAAGAAAATGCAGGGTTCAAGAGTCAAAACATAAAGCATAAAGAAATAGCCCGGCTTGCTGGGGTATGTCAAAATACAATGCGGGATTATTTTAAAGAATATTTGGCATGTGGTTTCGACAGGATATCTCAGTTAAATTCACATAAAAATCAAAGCGAATAATTTTGAAAATTTGATTAGAGAAGAATTTGAAAAACAGCCACCAGCAAGTTTAAAAGAAGCCAAAAAGAATTAACTGGGATTAAACGTAGCCAGGTCAGGAATTTTATGTTAAAGATGGCAATGGGGAAAGGTAGGACAGATACCAGGAAAAGCCGACCCAGACATACAACAAGAATATAAAGAAAAAACTCTATAACCCAGACTGTTAGAGGCTTCCGAAGGAAAAAAAATCGTTTTTTGATGCCGCCCATTTCGTGCATTTCTAGGATTTTTATGGTGTTTTAAGAGAATATTTATTAAAACAGCATCAGGGAGAAAAATATTTAATGTTTTAGGGGCATTAAATGCGATTGGAAGTTATAACCGTAACAAATGATGCCAAATGCTATAAGGGTTTGCGAGCTATTGGAAAAGATCAGAAAAAAAATTATATGCTAATTTCATTAGTAATAGATAATGCTCGCTATCAAAAATGCAATTTGCTTTGGCAAAAAGCTAAAGAACTCAAGGTTATTATATTTACCATCATGCGGAATTGAGCGGTTGTGGAAATGGGGAAAAAAGAAATGTTTATCTTCCCAGTATTATGAAGATTTTGATTCATTTAAATCGGCAATTGCTGATCCGATACACAATGCTCATAGTCTCCACAAAGAAGATACAATCTCTGCTAACTCTGAATTTTCAAATAATTGACAAAGCTCAAATTATGACCTAGTGCAGTATATATAGGCAACCCCTGGCTATCAGTCAACAAAAAATCCACCCGACTTTTTTTTTCACGACCGTATACTACCTCAGAGCGAACTTGCTGGTAACTGCCCAATTCGGGAAACAGGTATTTCGACAAAGCCAGTTTAATCGCTCGATTCGGCATCTCCGTATTTACACCTACCCAAGTTGGTCCATTATCCCCTACCTGAATCATTTCCCAAGTATAGGGCAACTTGCGCTTGGGATTGTCACTATAAGACACCTGCACCGGACTTCCGATTTCACAAACACCCTGCATCGGTCCCGTATTGGGGCAATGTGCCACGATCGTTTCCCCTGTCGCCAGTTCTATCTCCGCCAAAAACCGCTTGTAATGTCTGCGCAAAATCCCCGGATAAAGAGTTTGGTAGCGATATAGCCAATCTGTTATCATACTCCCCTTTGCCTACTTTCTACTTCCACATGTATGTGATCAAAAATTTTTTTAATTATGATTTAAATCACTGATAAGTTTAATCTATTTATCGTAGCATAATAAATAGATCGAGAGCGACGCAGAAGTGAAGATGAAGAAACTCAAATCAGTGGCCACCTCGGAATATCTGCCTTTTTCGGTGATTAAGTATGTAGCCATAACCGAAGAAAATCTGTTATTAAACGATGCCAAAGGCGATAAAATATTTGAATCAGATTATTACATCAAAAAAAATCAGCCGAAGTCAATCTTGTGCCTGGAGATCAGGGGTAAAGGCAAGCTAATTGGGATAATTTATCTAGAGAATAAGATGACAGATAAGGCCTTTACTGCCGATCGGGTCCAATTTTTAAAACTGCTGACCACCCAAGCGGCGATCGCCCTAGAGAATGCCCAACTATATCAGCAACTAGAGGAATATTCCTACAGCTTAGAGGATAAAGTAGAAGAGCGCACCCGGGAATTAAAAGTCGCCCAAAAGCAGATCGTTACCCAAGAGAAACTCGCTTCCCTCGGGGCCCTCACGGCTGGCATAGCCCATGAAATTAGGAATCCCCTCAACTTTGTCAACGGTTTTGCCGAGATTTCTGGGGATCTAGTCAAAGGAATAACAGCAGAAATAGAAAGTATATCAAAGCATATAGATCCAGATAAACTTGAGGAGCTCGAAGAGCTATTAAATGACGTGAAAGGAAATCTGACCGAGATTAAGGAACAGGGGAAAAGGGCTGATGAAATTATTAAAAGTATGCTATCCCACTCTCGGGAGTCGAGTGGCGAACGAGAATTGACTGACATCAATGCTATCTTAGCGGAGTCGGTCAACTTGGTTTATCACGGTTTTCGTGCTAAAGATAATATCTTTAACATGACCGTAGAAACAGACTATGATCAGGATCTGCCGGGGATAGAGGTAGTACGATCCGATGTGACCCGAGGGTTTCTAAATATTATCAACAATGCCTGCTATGCTGCCAACGCCAAAAAAAAAGCAGCAGATGGGGAATTTACCCCACAGCTAAAAGTGAAGACTAGCAATTTGGGCTCTGCTGTAGAAGTCCGCATTCGAGATAACGGTACCGGGATACCACCGAAGATCCAGGAGAAAATCTTCCATCCCTTTTTTACCACCAAGCCCACAGGAGAAGGAACGGGTCTGGGCTTATCTCTGGCTCATGATATTATCGTTGGACAGCACCGAGGAGAAATATTGCTGGAAACTGAATCGGGTGTCTATACAGAATTTATCATCCGCTTTCCTCGCGATTAGTCAGTAGTCAATGCAAGAATTTTGAATTTATAGATGGGTCCTACTACCTGGCGATCTGAAACAAGTTATAACTGTGATTAAGAGCACAAAAAATATGCAAAAAAACTATGACATATTCACAAAAATTTTTCAAATGACTACTACTATGGAAATTGTAGTCAAGGTAAATGGGGAGATCGCTATAAATATAACCATATCCCGCCAGGAGAAAGCAAAAATGACAAGCAAAATCTTAGTTGTCGATGAAGAGTTGCTTTTGGAGCGCCTGCTGAAGCTGCGATTTAGAAAAAAGATCCGAGATCGTCAATTAGAGTTTGTGTTTGCCCATAATGGCAGAGAAGCCTTAGAGAAATTGCTTTCGGACCGCCAGTTTGACATGGTGCTGACGGCTCTTAATATGCCGGAAATGGATGGTTTCACTTTTCTAGAGCAACTACAGGCAATAAACTCTCATCTGCCAGCAGTAGTGATGTCAGCTGATGAGGGTCTGACTAGTATGAAAACAGCGATGAACCGGGGTGCTTTTGATTTCGTGACCAACCGATAGATTTTCACGCTCTAGAAGTGAAGATATCCAAAATTCTAGAACATGTACGACAAATGAAAGCAACCATGACGCCTCAGCCGCTAGTGTCAGTGAACAGTTATCAGTTACCAGTTCTTTGGCATCAGTTCTAGATGTCCCACTGCGGGGCAGAGTAGTCAAAAATTAACAGCTGTACTAGTACAAAATCACCCCTGCATTTTCCCTCAAGAGGCAAATACAGCATCAAGTAGTTCCTCGATTTTTTTTAACCCTAATTGAATTTAACTCGGAACATTGCCTATCGGCCCTCATGGCTAGTCGCGGGAGCGTCATTAAATATATTGACAGTGGCAGGTAATTTTGTTACTGTTACTATGGAAAGAATCTAAAATTACCTTGGATTACATAGGGCGATGGCAGTTGGGCAACTTGGGCCAAGCTGTACTCTTGTTTCCAGAATCTCGCGCTATGGCTGTGGGGGCTGCTATTACTATGGCCTCGAAGGGCGATCGCCGGCACCAATATAACTGGTCTGCCGATGGAGAGGCTCTCCGACTGCCGACTGTACTGCCCGTTACCACCGACATGGTAGAATTGGCGGGCACGATGCCCTAGCCGAACGAGGGCCTTTGTGGTGGAGTGGCTTGTATAGGAGAATACGCCTGTGCTTGAGCAGAGATTGGTTACCATAATGGAAAAGACTTGTTTCAAGTAATCAAAAGCCAAGACGCTTCGTCAGGAATCCACGGCTCTCGGCTTGTAAACTGGACAGCGCCAGAAGCAACATACCTTTGGTGTTGCCTCGGAAATCTCGAAGATGCCAGCGCAGAGGGGAAGTCGCGGGAGCGCCATTAAAGATATTGACAGTGACAGGGAATTTTGTTACCATCGAAAGCATCTTAGCAGCACCACTCGCACCCCAAAGGGCGATCGCCAGCACCAATATAACTGGCCTGCCGATGGAGAGGCTCTCCGACTGCCGACTGTACTGCCCGTTACCACCGACATGGTAGAATTGGCGGGCACGATGCCCTAGCCGAACGAGGGCCTTTGTGGTGGAGTGGCTTGTATAGGAGAATACGCCTGTACTTGAGCAGAGATCGGTTACCATAATGGAAAAGACTTGTTTCAAGTAATCAAAAGCCAAGACGCTTCGTCAGGAATCCACGGCTCTCGGCAAAAGCTTGACAAATAAGAGTTGGTCAGATATAAAAGATGAGATGGGGAGGTCCAGGAGTTGAAGTCAGAAGCTAGGGTAGGAATGGTGCAATTAGTTGGAAAGAGTGCGATTCGTTCTAGTCTAACGTAGTCAAACACGGAACGCTAGCCTAAGAAATTAGGAACTCTGGTAATCATGGGGGTTCAATTCCCCCTCCCCAGGTACGGGGGTCGAGGGTACTACCGGTCGGAGGTGCTACGGAGCCACATCGCCGTGGTGCCTCCCGAGGACTTAAATGTAGGATAACTGGCAGCCTAAGCCGGTGACGCCGCTAGGAACGTGAAATAATACTAGGGAACGAAGTAACCCATCGTGTGCTGTCTACCGAGACCAGTCAGATGTGAAGCGCAAGCTACGGTGGGAGGGATGGCCCAAGAAGCAAAAGCCCTAATTAATGCCTGGGATAAGCAAACAGGGGTCGGTGACAGTAGGAAATCTCGGGCTAAAGTAACCCTAATACGCCCCAATACCTAGCATGCGAAGGTGGGATAACTGGTGAAACGGACTCAGATAAATTGGTAATACTAAAGGTTATCCGGCAGCGCCACTTACCAACCAGGAAAGGGGAGAAATTACATGAGATGAGGGACAACGGGAGTAATCCCCAGTAATCCTACCAATGACAAGGCCCTACTGCCCAGTAGCCGGGTGCGGTGAAAGTCGCAAACCCGGTTCCGCTCTTGGAGGGTTGGGGAGTGATTCCCAGCTCGACCCCGACCAGGAAGTATAACTATTGCAGCGTCAAGAAAGATTAAAAAATCCCAAAAAGCTTGACAAATAAGAGTTGGTTAGATATAAAGAGATGGGGAGGTCTAGGACATCGAGTAGAAGCAAGAAACGGGATGGGAAAGTGCGGCTAGAAAATCGATATCAACTGAAATGAAAATCAAAACCAGGTTTCTAGACAAACGTTGAAGTTGCTCGGAAAGAAAGGATGACTGTCAAATAAAAAAGATGTTAGAAAAAAGCTTGACAAATAAGAGTTGGTCAGAGTGGAAAGCGCAGTCAGATAGATATTATGGGGGAAGATAAGTAGCAGTGTTTTGGAAAAAAATATGACAGTCGTTGCCCATAGCCACTAGCATGTCAATGCAGATACTGGGTCGATCTGGTCTGAGCATTGATATAGAGTTGATAACGATAGTAGAAACTAGGTATCTAGGTTAAATTGACCGACGATCGAGGTAATCTAAGGTGCGATTGTGGCTTAAATAGATTTTTGTGTAGGATTAGCTGTCAATTGAGTAGGTGGAAAGGTAAATAGAGATAAATCATGAATCAAACAAAATCAACATCATTACCCAAAAATATGATTCTGGCTAATAAAGAAGAAATATCACTGCCTTTGACAGAGGCCCAAAAACAACTCTGGATTTTAGCTCAACTAGATAAAGAGAGTTCAATTGCCTATAACCAATCGATAAATGTACAAATGCGCGGTCCACTGAGATTGGAGGCGATGAAGCGGGCGATAGAAAAAATTGTCGATCGGCACGAGGCTTTACGGACGAAAATTTTGCCTTCAGGCGATGGACAACAGGTTGGTCGGGCGGAGGAAATAGAGCTGCCAGTACTGGACTTTTCCAATGAAGAGAGTAGCAGGCTCCTTGAGGGAGCGCAGGATTGGTTTGAAAAGGAGAACCGAACGATTTTTGATTTGAATGCAGGACCGCCTTGGCGCATGCAAGTCCTGAAGCTGGAAGAACAGCTTCATTGGCTGGTGTTTAGCGCTCATCATATAGGACTAGATTTGCAATCGATGTTCTGGATTCTCCAGGAATTAGGAGTTCTGTATTCATCTGAGTGTCAGGAAAAACAGGTGACATTACAGGAACCAAAGCAATTTCAAGAATATATAAACTGGCAAGTAGGGCAAAGCCAGACTGGGGAAATGGCAGAGCATGAAGCCTACTGGTTGGATAAATTGGCAGGGGAACTCCCGGGATTAAACCTGCCGACAGACTGGAATCGCCCGGGGAATAGAGATTTTAAGATAAACAAGGAAACTGTTCGGCTAGATGATGATGTAAGTCACAAACTGGAAATCTTTAGCAGCCAAAGAGGTGGGCGGGTTGGAACGACTCTGCTGGCAGTATATATGACATTGCTGCATCGACTGACAGGACAGTCAGATATTATAGTAGGATTGCCGACTTCCGGACGGTACTTTGAAGGAAGCGAAGAAGTGGTTGGCTGCTGTGGAGATCTGTTGCCAATCAGAAGTTTGCTGGAGAGCAACCCCACATTTTCAGACTATCTCCGACAGATCGAGAAGGTATGGTTGGCAGCAGAGGCACATAAAAATTATCCCTTCGCGAGATTGTCTGAGGGACTGAATCGTCAAAATAACTCTAGGAACTCGCCTCTGATAACAACATTGTTTAGCTGGGAAAGGCCAGTTAGCGAGCCGCAGATGTGGAAACTGGAAACAGCTTTATATCCTCAACCTCTCGATTTTAAGGATTATGACTTGTATGGTAAAATCATCGAGTCCAAAGAGAACCAGTTAGCATTGGAGGTAAGTTATAGCACGCAGTTGTTAGCAGCCTCAACGATTAAACGCTGGTTGGGACATTTTACAACTCTGCTAGAGGCAATATTAGAAAATCCCGATCGGAAGCTCTCGGAATTACCGTTGCTTACCAGGGAAGAATCCCAGCGGTTGTTAGTCGAATGGAATGACACGGAGTCGGATTATCCAGCGGATAAATGCGTTCATCAATTGTTTGAAGAACAGGTGCAGCTCCGGCCGGATGCCGTGGCAGTGGTGCTGGGAAACAAGCAACTGACTTATTCGGATTTAAATGACCGGAGCAATCAGCTGGCGCGTTACTTGGAAACTCTGGGTGTGGGACCAGAGGCGCTGGTGGGAGTTTGTGTAGAACGTTCTTTGGAAACGATCGTGGGGATGCTGGGAATTCTTAAAGCTGGGGGGGCTTATGTCCCCCTGGATCCCAGTTATCCTCAAGAACGTTTGGCATATATGTTGCATGATTCGGGGCTGAAGGTGCTTCTGACGCAGGATAAGTTTGTTAATTCATTGCCAGAATATCATCACAAGCTGGTTTGTTTGGATGGAGATTGGGGAGTAATTGAGAAATACAGCAAGGAAAATAAAGAAACAGATGTAAAACCAAATAATCTGGCTTATGTAATATATACGTCAGGGTCTACAGGGAAACCAAAGGGTGTATTAAGTGCGCACCCGGGACTGTGCAATCTGGCATGGGCCTTCAAGAATATATTTAATGTCGGACCAGAAGCTCGTCTTCTTCAGTTTGCTTCTTTAAGCTTTGATGCCTCAGTAGAAGAGATTTTTACGGCTGTCACATCGGGAGCGAGATTGGTTCTAGGAACAAAAGATAGTTTACTCTTAGGACATAATTTGCTACAGTTGTTGCGGGAACAGGGGGTTACTCACGCGACAATAGGACCGGCGGCTTTAGCAGTGTTGCCTCCAGAAAAATTGCCATGCTTAAATGTATTGATTGTGGCTGGAGAGGCGATATCTAGCGAGGTGGTCAGGAAATGGTCTTCGGGACGACAATTTTTTAACGCTTACGGTCCTACTGAAGCGACTGTTTGTGCTACGGTAGCTGAGGTTGCCGATGCTAGCCAAAAGCCGCCGATCGGTCGCCCCATTCCTAATGCTAAGGTTTACATCCTTGACGAACATCTGCAACCGGTACCGATCGGCGTGCCTGGGGAACTTCATATTGGTGGAGTTGGGTTATCTAGGGGCTATCTTAATCGTCCGGAGTTGACGGATAAAAAATTCATTCCTAACCCTTTTAGTGACGAGAAAGGATCGCGCCTCTACAAAACAGGAGACTTAGCTCGTTACCGAGAGGATGGTAATATCGAATTTATCGGCAGGATAGACTACCAAGTAAAAATTCGCGGTTACCGGATAGAACTGGGAGAAATTGAAGCATTGTTAAGCCGTAACCCGGAAGTGCGGGAAGCGGTGGTGATTCAGAGGGAGGACCAACCGGGCGATCGGCGTCTAGTAGCTTATGTGGTCCCAGAAGATGATAACCGAGAGGTGGCGCGAGCAGATGATAATGAAACTGCTGTCGAACTCTGGCCTTCTGTGGCGGAATACTACGTATATGATGAATTGTTGTATTACGCCATGACCAACGATGAGCGCCGCAATCAGAGCTATCAAGTGGCTATTAACCAGTCGGTCAAGGATAAGGTGGTGGTCGAAATTGGCACGGGAAAAGATGCGATTTTAGCAAGGTTTTGTACGGAGGCGGGAGCCAAAAAAATCTATGCGATCGAGCGAGATGCCAAAACGGCTCAGCTGGCGGAAACTTGCGTTGCCGATCTGGGGTTGTCCGAGAAAATACAGGTTGTGGTTGGAGATGCAACTGAGTTAGTATTGCCGGAATTGGCAGATGTGTGCGTTTCAGAAATTGTCGGCTCGATCGGGGGTTCTGAAGGGGCAGCTGTGATTATCAATGATTCCCGGCGGTTGCTCAAACCAGGTGGGGGAATGATTCCCGAAAGAAGCGTGACGAAGATTGCTGCCGTGACTCTCCCCGATGAAATTTTGCAGCATCCCAAATTCACGAATATATCCGGGCATTATACCGATAAGATTTTCGAGCAAGTCGGATATAGCTTTGACTTGAGGGTCTGTATTAAACGGTTCCCGAAGTCAAATGTGCTGTCAAACGTGCAAGTGTTTGAAGATTTAGACTTCACGCAACCAGTTGTTTTAGAAGAATCCCATGAAGTGGAGTTTGAGATCTTACAGTCGGGAAGGTTAGATGGCTTCCTGGTTTGGCTCAACCTGCATACGGTGAAGGGAGAGGAGATAGATATTCTGGAACACGAGCATTGCTGGCTGCCAATTTACTTTCCCGTTTTCGAGCCGGGAATATCGGTGTCCAAAGGCGATCTCATACAGGGAATTTGCCAAAGAACCCTTTGCGACAATCAGCTAAATCCTGATTATGCAATTAAAGGGGAATTGCTAAAAAGCGATGGAGAAGTGATAGAATTTGAACATATTTCTTATCACTACAAAAAAAGATTCAAGCAAAGTCCGTTTTATCAGCGGTTGTTTGCGGAGGGTGCGGGGACGGAAAACAATGGAGGTCAGGAGTCAAAAGCAAAATTTGTCAAAAGTATCAGAGAATATATACGGAAGCATCTGCCTGAGTATATGGTGCCAGCGGCTTTGGTGGTAATGGCAAGTTTGCCTCTGACGCCTAATAATAAGGTAAACCGCAAGGCTCTCCCAGCTCCGGATACTACGGGGATATCTGATGCCGATTATGTCAAGCCTAATTCGGGGATGGAAAAAAATATTGCTGAGGTGTGGCAAGACGTGCTGAAGATCGAAAAAGTAGGAATTTATGACAACTTTTTTGAATTGGGCGGAAATTCTTTACTGCTAGTGAAGGTTTACAATCAATTGCTGCAAATAGATTCATTGTCACAAAAGCCGTCGATGGTAGAGTTGTTTAAGTATCCAACGATATCGACTTTGGCTAAGCAGATGAGCGGTAAAATTAAAGAGTCGGCGGCCAAGCCGGTTTATGGAGAGGCCCGTGGGGCAGCGCGGGAGGCGATGCAGCAACAACGTCAGCTCAGACAAAGACATCGTTCTAGGAAAAAATAGCACAGGTAGCCGGTATTGCCAGCAAGTAAAGTGTATTGCTGGCAAGTCAGTGGTCATGTTCTGGTAGAACCGGGAAAAATTGAGTAAAAATACGGATGGACAGGTTCGCAAGAGGATGAGAAGAATAGATGATGCAAACAGAGGATGAGCGGAGAATGAATAATCAGGAAATAGCGGCGATCGCCATGTCAGGTCATTGGCCAGGGGCCAAAAATGTAGAAGAATAATTCCCGAACCCTTTGGCAGGCAGATCCAGGGAACGAATCCCACCCAGAAACCAGGTAATTTCGGCGAAACCTGGTTTCTTAATTCTGGCATTTAGAAAATATTCTTATATCATGTCTGGGGAATTACCCTCAATTAAGAAGCGACTCTCACCTTCTAGAGGATCTCGCGTTACCGTGCGATCGGGCTAAGTTGTCACCTCTTCTCTGTCATATCAATCGGGGTGCATCTCACTTTCGCACGGGCGAAGCATTCCGATAGGATATCTGTTAATTTATGTCAGAGATTGTCGCCGGAATGCTTCGCCCCTACAGGTATCTTTGTAAATATGAGATGCACCCTATCAATAGACAAGGGAGTGTGGGGGAGGGGGGCGGCGCTTTCAGGGGTATGTTTTTAATATTTGGGTGAAAATGAGACTTGGTAGAGGGGGAAGACAGGTAGACTTTGAAGATTCTGATGACGAAATAATGAGCTTGCTCCCTCGACTAGAACTTAGGGAACTGCCAAAAATAAATTATCCCAAAATTGGCGAAAATAGGCTTTTTTTTACTCGCTCTGGGGAACTGCTCCCGTGGCGCTAGTTTGGGGATTTTTTATGCGGATTTCCCTTATTAGTGCAAGAGTGGCTACCTAATTGGAAATTGCCTCGCCGCCAGAGTAATGCTTGTACTTTCTCCTTTGGGTGATGACGGGATTTTAAGCTTTTCTGCCGCCGGAATTTATGATTCTTGGCTTGACCGATCGTCAGGCTTCCGGTTGAAGTGGGCATGACTCTAAGAAAAATAAATTCCCTTTGTAAGTGTCTGATGTGCGATCCGATTTCATTATCTGTAGGCTTTGTCAGAGGCGATCGCCTCGGGAGGTGGAACTGTTGCAGTGCCATAGAGGCCGAGCTCTGGTCGGGCTCTCCGGTAGAGATTGCTTCGTACCTCGCAACGCTACGCGGTTCGAGATTGCTTCGTACCTCGCAACACGGCTGCGCCTACGCGGTTTGAACAAGTGAACTCAAAATCCACAGATCACATCATTATAGCATTGTTGATTAACATTTGCAATATAAAAATAATTTGGCACTTGCACTTACATGAGAGGCTGGGAACATACTCTTTTCATGTGCTGGGCATCTCAGGACTGACGGTTGAAGGCCACGGCTATCACCGGTAGAAAGCAGGACAAAAACGATTGCCCGTAAAGATTTGTTACAGCCCGACAGTGTCGCAGAAATATGGCTTATGGTAGAAGTGGAAATCACATAAAGAGAAAATAGATTAGCCTTGTAAGTATGTCAGATGTGCGATCCTATTTCAGAAGGTGTAGGCTTTGAGGTGGGAGAGGCTCACAGGAGGTGGAACTGTTGGAGAGCAATAATGGCCGCGCCATCGAAGGTTTCACCGGTAGTTGAGGGCTCGGGAACATACTCATCTCCGGCATCACAACTTGGACAAAAGAAGGCCCCCACCGGTAGATAGCTGGCCAAAAACTGCTCGACAAGGGATATGTAAAGAATCGTTACAGATTGAAAGAGTCGCAGCAAATCGGGCTTATGGTAGAAGTAGTAATGACGCCAAAAAAATCTTGCCGTTGGAAGTATGTCAGATGTGTGATCCGATAGAGCAGGCGAGGTCTGTAGTTTGAGGCATAAAGTTATGGCTAAAGGAGTGGTGAATGAACTTGCTTATGAGGGGTTGACGCCGGTGCAGTCGGCAACGCCATCGCAGGTTTCACCGGTAGTTGAGGGCTCGGGAACATACTCATCTCCGGCATCACAACTGAGGATGGACAAAAGAAGGCCCCCACCGGGAGATAGCTGGCCAAAAACTGCTCGACAAGGGATATGTAAAGAATCGTTACAGATTGAAAGAGTCGCAGCAAATCGGGCTTATGGTAGAAGTGGTAATGACGCAAAAAAAATATCTTACCGTTGGAAGTATGTCAGATAGGATAGAGCAGGCGAGGTCTGTAGTTTGAGGCATAAAGTTATGGCTAAAGGAGTGGTGAATGAACTTGTTTATGAGGGGTTGACGCCGGTGCAGTCGGCCAGGCTAGATAACAGGTATCGGAGTTGTAATCAGCAAAGCCTGGGAAATTGGTCAGAACAGCAGGCAAAAAGTTAGTTGTGGTAAGAGGATCCCGATCCTGTATGAATGGGAAAGGTGATACGGAGAAACTATAAGAATGCTTCAAGACTTGGATAAAACATTAGAAGAACTGCTTAAAAACGAATTACCACCTCCGGTGATATCCCCCCCGGATGGGAAGTCAGTCACGATTAGTTTTTCAACTCCTGACAAAGATTTTGCTACCAGAGTTGAGCTGCCAGCAATAGACCTGTTCCTCTATAACGTGCGGGAAAACATGGAATTGCGGACTGCCCCCTGGTCAGTGGAACGGTCCAAGGCAGAACCTGATATCGGGTGTAGAATCGATTTCTAGGTTTTCAGATGAGGAGTTGTTAGCTGAAGGTGTCAAGCCGGAATTGTTGAGTAACGATGATTACGTTAGAGCCGGGGGAGTGCTGTCAGACATTGATCTGTTTGATGCCAGTTTCTTGTGAGTCCTAGCGAAGCGAAGCTAATGGATCCCCAGCGATGTTCTTAGACATCGTTCTAGGAAAAAATAGCACAGGTAGCCGGTATTGCCAGCAAGTAAAGTGTATTGCTGGCAAGTCAGTGGTCATGTTCTGGTATAACCGGGAAAAATTGAGTAAAAATACGGATGGAGAGAGTGGACAGGTTCGCAAGAGGATGAGAAGAATAGATGATGCAAACAGAGGATGAGCGGAGAATGAATAATCAGGAAATAGCGGCGATCGCCATGTCATGTCGTTTGCCAGGGGCAAAAAATGTAGAAGAATATTGGCAGAACCTGATATCGGGTGTAGAATCGATTTCTAGGTTTTCAGATGAGGAGTTGTTAGCTGAAGGTGTCAAGCCGGAATTGTTGAGTAACGATGATTACGTTAGAGCCGGGGGAGTGCTGTCAGACATTGATCTGTTTGATGCCAGTTTCTTTGGCATGAGTCCTAGCGAAGCGAAGCTAATGGATCCCCAGCAGCGCATGTTCTTAGAATGTGCATGGGAGGCAATAGAACAGGCGGGTTATAACCCAGACATATATGATGGTCTAATAGGTGTATATGCAGGGATAGGAATAAATACATATTTAATTAACAATATTTACCAAAATCAGGAGATAATGAAGTTGGTGAATCTGCATCAATTGGTGACAGCCAATGATAAGGATTATTTGCCGACCAGAGTATCATACAAGCTGAACCTGAAGGGGCCAAGTATAAACGTGAATACGGCATGTTCAACTTCATTGGTAGCGGTTCACTTGGCTTGTCAAAGTTTGTTGAATGGTGAATGTGACATGGCTTTGGTAGGTGGAGTGTCAGCGAGAATTCCTCACAAAGTAGGTCACCTGTACGAAGAAGGAATGATATTATCACCAGATGGACATTGTCGAGCTTTTGATGCGGGTGCAAAAGGGACAGTAGGGGGAAATGGAGTAGGAATAGTGGTCCTGAAACGATTGTCAGATGCGATCGCGGAAGGAGACGCAATCCATGGGATAATCAAAGGTTCAGCTATTAATAATGATGGTTCGTTGAAAATCGGATATACTGCTCCTAGCATAGATGGTCAAGCGGCGGTGATTGCTGAAGCCCAAGCAGTAGCGGGGGTAGAACCAGAAACGATTAGTTATATAGAAGCACATGGGACGGGAACGGAATTGGGAGACCCCATTGAAATCGCAGCACTGAAGCAGGCTTTTGCAAAGAAGAAGGATAAGAAAAACTTCTGCGCGATCGGGTCAGTAAAAACAAATATCGGTCATACTGATGCGGCATCTGGGGTGGCTAGCTTAATTAAAACGGTGCTAGCGCTGAAGCACGAAGTTATCCCTCCGAGCTTGCATTTTAACAAGCCAAATCCTAAGATTGATTTTGCAAACAGTCCTTTTTATGTAAATGCCGAACTATCGGAATGGAAAAGCAATGGGGTGCCCCGTCGTGCAGGAGTTAGCTCTTTTGGAATTGGCGGGACTAATGCTCACATAATATTAGAAGAAGCCCCGCCGGTAGAAGCATCAGGAGCATCCCGACAAGCGCAAATTATGGTAATGTCAGCGAAGACAAGCACGGCCCTAGATCGGATGAGCGAAAATCTCGCTGTCTATTTAGAGCAAAACCCAGAAGTTAAGATCGCCGACGTGGCATATACTCTGGGGGTGAGTCGCAAGGAATTTAACTACAGACGGATGCTGGTTTGTCGGCAGGGCGAGGAGGCGGCGCGGACCCTAAGAGCATTAGATGGACAGCAAGTTTTCACCAATAGGATCGAAGATCGAGAGCGACCGGTTGTATTTATGTTTTCCGGACAAGGGGCTCAGTATGTAAATATGGGCCTGGGGATATATAAAAGTGAATCGGTTTTTGCAGAGCAAGTAGACCGCTGTGCGGAATTACTTTGGCCAGAATTAGGACTGGATCTGCGCCAGCTCCTTTATCCGACTGCTGAAAAGGCGGAGGCGGCTGTTTCACAACTGCAAGAAACGAAAATAGCACAAATAGCGATATTTGTTATCGAGTATGCCTTGGTACAGCTATGGCGCGAGTGGGGAATAGAACCAGAAGCGGCGATCGGCCATAGTATAGGGGAATATGTGGCAGCATGTATAGCAGGAGTTTTCTCCTTAGAAGATGCCTTGTCTTTGCTGGTGGCGCGAGGCCAGTTGATGCAGTCAATGGCCAAGGGGGCGATGCTTTCCATTCCGCTGCCAAAAGCAGAAGTGCAAGGGAGATTGGGAACTGAACTATCATTAGCAACAATTAACAGTCCATCTCGTTGCGTAGTTTCGGGTCCAGATGCAGCAGTGGCGGCTTTGGAAAAACAACTAGCATCGGAAAATATTCAAAGTCGTCGCCTGCACACTTCCCATGCTTTCCATTCCCAAATGATGGACCCGATGTTAGCAGAATTTGCAGGGCGGGTAAAGCAAGTTACTCTCCATCCTCCGGAAATTCCCTACATATCTAACCTGACTGGCACCTGGATAAGGGTAACCCAGGCGACAGATCCCAACTATTGGGTACAGCATTTGCGTCAAACGGTGCTGTTTGCACCGGGTTTGGAAAATTTATTGTCGGACCCCGATCGAGTCTTGCTGGAAGTAGGTCCGGGACGAACCTTGAGTACCTTGGCGAAAAGACATCCCGATAAGTCTGCCTCCCAGTTGGTCCTCACCTCCCTGCGCCATCCTCAAGAAGAATTGGCAGATCTGGATTTTCTGCTCGCCACTTTGGGCAATTTATGGTTAGCTGGAGTTAAGGTGGACTGGTTGGGATTCTACAGCCAGCAGCGACGCCATCGCTTGCCCTTGCCTACCTATCCCTTCGAACGCCAGCGTTACTGGATTTCACCTCAAAAGCAGCTTGAAAAAGTTGTTGACAGTAAGACAGAGGCAGGAAAAAAGCAAGATATTGCCGATTGGTTTTACATGCCGACTTGGAACCGGTCCCTACTGGGGGCTGGCAGGAAATTGCCCGATCGCACTCTCCTGTTTATTGATGAGTATGGTATAGGTTCTGAACTGGCAAGTAAGCTGCGATCGCAAGGTAAAGAGGCGATCAGGGTGAAGATGGGGGAATCCTTTGCGGAACTGGGCGAGGACCTGTATAGTATCAATCCCAGGGAACCCAAGGACTACGAGACATTGTTCGCGGAACTACCGGAAATTCCCCAGACAATCGGACATATATGGAGTATGGTAGCCGACTACCAGCCATGCGGCTGGAAAGGAATTGAAGGGGCCCTAGATCGAGGCTTTTACAGTCTGCTGTTCCTGGTGCAAGCATTGGAGAAACAGAACTTAAATGGCGAGTTTCAACTGGCAGTCATCTCTAATGGGTTGCAAAATGTGACCGGACAGGAACGGTTGCTTCCGGAACAGGCCACGCTCATAGGACCGGTTAAAACTATCCCCCAGGAATGCCCTACCATTAACTGTAGGAGTATTGATATCGAAATTCCGACAACCAGCAACGGTCATTCAAGGGAAATGATAGAGCAATTGATGGCGGAGTTGGGCGCGAACTCCTCAGATGAGGCGATCGCCTATCGCGGACAGCATCGTTGGGTGCAAAGCTATGCACCCATACCCCTGTTAGATCCAGCAAATGAGGGGATCCAGCGATTAATGCCAGGTGGGGTATATATAATAACGGGGGGACTGGGAGGTATAGGACTGGTATTAGCAGAATATCTGGCTCAAACAGTCCAGGCCAAGCTGGTTCTAATTGGGCGATCGGCTTTTCCAGCGCGAAATCGCTGGTCGGAGTGGTTGGCCAGTCACGATAGGGGCGATCGCATCAGCAGCAAAATTCATAAATTGCAAGCACTGGAAAAACTGGGAGCCCAGGTGTTATCATTATCGGCAGATGTTGCTGATTTCCAGCAGATGCAAAAGGCGATCGAGGGTGCAGAGCAGCATTTTGGTAAAGTTAACGGGGTCATCCACGCAGCTGGTCGGCCTGGTGGGGGCTTAATTCAGCAGAAAACCAGAGAAATTGCTGAAAAAGTTATGGCTCCCAAGGTCAGGGGGACTCTCATTCTGGACGCCCTCCTCCAAGACAGACAGCTAGACTTCTTTGTTGTGGCATCTTCTCTAAATGCCGTTATTCCCGTCTTAGGTCAAGTTGACTATTGTGCTGCCAATGCTTTTCTGGACGCTTTCGCTCAGTATAGGACCGCAAAGGGGGCCTTTACCGTATCGATCGACTGGGATGCCTGGCAGGAAGTGGGGATGGCAGTGGATGCTGCCGAAAAATCACTTCTCACTGGCCCCAAACAAATTTCCCACCCACTATTCTCACGGGTCATGGTAGAGTCTGACGCGAGGCAGATATATATATCAAATCTAGGCGTCAGTCAAAACTGGCTGTTGCAGGAACATATAGTCATGGGGCAAGCAACAATGCCTGGGACTGGATACTTAGAAATAGTCAGGGCAGCTTGGGCAAAGATGACCCAGAAAGAAACAGCAGAACTGCGGGAAGTATTTTTCTTGAGTCCTTTAACTGTCAAAGCAGATGAAAACAAGGAAGTGAAGACGATTTTCACGAAAGCGGGAGATGGCTGGGAATTTGAGGTGGTAAGCTCGTTGAAGGGGCAATCAGAGCGATGGCAGAAGCATTGTGAGGGAGAAATTTTTAGCCTAGATGTGGGCGATCGCGAGCAACTGGCTATTGAGGAAATAGAAGCAAAATGTCCAGAAGCAAAACCAATTCCCGCCCCAGGGCAGGAACCCCAAGCAGGATTAATAGAATTTGGCCCCAGATGGGACAATGTCAAATGGGTAAAGTTTGGCGAAAATGAGGGATTGGCATTTCTGGAACTGCCGGAAAAGTTTATGGCTGACATCAAAGACTATAAATTACACCCAGCCTTATTAGATACGGGTACCGGTTTCATGGGATTGAAAAATATAGATGGCGCCTACCTGCCCTTTGGTTATAAAAAAGTCAAGGTCAAAGGACCGATACCAGCAAAAGCCTACAGCTATATAAGGCAAAACGCGCAAGATGGGAAAGCGTCCAGTTTGAAAATGAATGTTACCATCGCAGACGAGATGGGAGAGGTGATGGTGGAGATAGAAGATTATACTCTGAGGCAGATAGAGCCAAGTAACTGAGTTAGGCGGGTTACGTGGAGCGTCTGCCAGTCAGGTGGAAGGTTACGTCGGGCGGGCGGATCGCCTGCCAGTCAGGTGGCGACAAGCAAGTTAAGGTGCAAATATGATAGCGCTCGAAGCAAAAACAGAAAAGAAACAGCTGTCAGAGGAAAGCGAAAACAGTTGTCTAGAAATTTCGGTCATTGGGTTACTAGAAACTCTCAAATTTCAGTCAGTTCCCCGGGAGGAACCAGGGAGCGGGGAAGTAGAAATAGAGGTGCTAGCAGCGGGTCTGAATTTCAAAGATGTACTCAGAGCATTGGGAATGATGCCAGTAGAACCGGGGGTACCGGTAAGATTTGGCTTGGAATGCGCTGGCAAGATAGTTAGGCTAGGAGATGGAGTTGCAGGATTTGAGATTGGAGATGAAGTAATAGCCTTTGGTTCCAACTGTTTTAGTAGGTATATAACAAGTTCAACTTCATTGCTCGTTCCCAAACCCAAGTCCCTCAGCCTAGAAGCAGCGGCAACAATACCAGTAGCATTTATGACTGCTTACTATGGCTTGATTGAATTGGCAAGACTGAGAGCAGGAGAGCGAGTTCTCATTCATGCTGCCACAGGAGGGGTGGGCATGGCAGCGGTACAGGTGGCCAAGTGGGTGGGAGCAGAAATTTTTGCAACCGCAGGCAACCCGGAAAAACGGGCATTTTTGCGCGGACAGGGAATAGAATATATTATGGATTCCCGGTCCCTGGATTTTGCAGATGAAGTGATGCAATACACCCAGTCAAGAGGTGTAGATGTAATATTGAACTCCTTGGCAGGAGAATTTATTGCCAAGAACTTTGAGGTTATGGCTGACTTCGGACGCTTTGTAGAAATAGGGATGCGGGATATATACAGTAATAGTCAAGTTGGTCTGGAACCATTTCAGAAAGGCTTGTCATTTTTTGCCCTATTAGTAGGGCCAGAACTGCCCAAATTTAGTCAAATTTTTCGAGAACTGGCAGCAGGATTTGAAGAAGGCAGCTTTAATCCCCTACCGCTGAAGGTTTTCTCGGCAACAGAGATTGATGAGGCTTTTAGCTACATGGCGCGGGCCAAGCATATTGGAAAAATAGTTGTGTGTTTCCCAGGACTAGAGGAACACAAACAAAAAAATGAGTCTTATGTGACCTGGGTCACTTTTCGCAGACAAGAACGCCATCAAGAAAGAAACCTGTCTGTAGGAATCAGGTCCCAAGAAGGGGTAGAAGCTTTTCGACGAATTTTGAGCAATAGCCTGCCCCAGGTGGTAGTCTCGACAGCAGATTTGACCGCGCGACTCAAGCAAGCGAAGACGAAGGTGGGAGGCATTTTTCTACAAGAATCACAACCAGCAGCAGCATCAGTCAGCCATTCCCCCCGCCCCCAACTGCATAACGCTTATCTAGCCCCTAGTACGCCCACGGAGGAAAAGGTGGCGAAAATATGGCAAGATTATTTGGCGATCGACCAAGTAGGGATTCACGATAACTTTTTAGATTTAGGTGGTGATTCTTTGCTAGCTACCCAAGTGATTGCGAGATTGCGGGAAGTGTTTGCGGTAAAATTATCTTTGGCGAGTTTGTTGGAAACCCCAACTGTGGCCCAGATTGCTAGTGATATAGAAGGGATGATTGCTACTGGACGCGGGCAGAAAGCGGAACAGACAGATAGAGAAGAAATAGAAATATAACAATGAAAAGTAGTTCTGATTTTTTATCGCACTTGGCATCGCAGGACATCCAAGTCTGGGCGGAAGGAGATCGCCTGCGTTGCAATGCGCCCAAGGGAGTGCTAACATCAGAGTTACGCTCTGAATTAACAGCTCGCAAGCAAGAAATGCTGGCCTATTTGCAGCAAAAAACAGAAGAGCCGAAGATTAGTAGGGTCTCCCGCAGTCAAGAAATCCCGCTATCCTGGACTCAGCAACGACTTTGGTTTCTAGATCGACTAGAAGGAGGAAGTAGTGCTGCTTATAATTTGTCAACGGCTTTAGAAATAAAAGGGCCATTAAATGTCAAGGCCCTAGAAAAGACATTGGCGGAAATGATAAGGCGTCACGAAACATTGCGGACCACTTTCCAGTTGGTAAATGGGACAGCAGTACAGGCGATCGAGACTCAGGTTTCCCTGGCATTACCGATAAGAGACTTACAGGAGTTGTCTGCAGAGGAAAAAAATGTGGAAGTGCGCAGGTTAGCGATCGCGGAAATTTCGCGGCCTTTCGATCTGGCCAAGGGACCGGTAATCAGAAATATATTGTTACGACTGGGAAAAACATCCCACGTGCTGCTTTCTACCATCCATCATATTGTCTTTGATGGCTGGTCAACAGTAATATTCATTAAAGAATTGTCGAGTTTATATCAAGCCTTTGTCAAGGGCTTGCCTTCACCTTTGCCAGAGTTGCAGATCCAATATGCAGATTTTGCGGTCTGGCAGCGGGAGTGGCTGAAGGAGGATATCTTAAAACCTCAAATAGAGTACTGGAAAGAAAAACTAGCTTCAGCACCGCAATTATTGGCATTGCCAACCGATCGCCCCCGTCCTCAAATAGATAGCATGGGAGGAGATAGCGAGACATTTAAGCTAAATAGTCAGATAATGGCAAAACTCAAAAATCTGACCAAGCAGTCTGGCTCAACTCTGTATATGATTTTGTTGGCAGCTTTCGCCACCTTACTCTATCGTTACAGCTCTCAAACAGACATCACGATCGGTTCCCCGATCGGAAACCGTTACCCGCAGGAGACGGAACCGCTAATTGGATTATTTATCAATACCCTGGTATTGCGGACAGAGATGAGTGAAAATCCTAGTTTTCTGGAACTGTTAAAACGGGTGCGCCAAGTAACCTTAGAAGCATACGAAAATCAGCACGTGCCCTTTGAGAAGTTGGTAGAGGAACTGAAGATCGAAAGAAACTTGAGTCGGAACCCGTTGTTTCAGGTATGGTACACTCTGCAAGATACGACAGTGGAAGGCTTGGAATTAACTGGTTTAGAAGTGCGGCCACTGGAATTTGAGAATCCCACGGCGATTTTCGATCTCGAATTAATTCTGGAATATATACCATCAGGTCTCAAAGGCCAGTTGAGATATAAAACAGATTTATTCGATCGGGCGACAATAGCGCAAATGGTTCGACATTTCCAGACATTGCTGGAAAGTATAGTGGCAGCTCCAGAACAGCAGCTGAATAATTTAAGACTCTTGACAGATGAAGAAACAGGAGGTTATACTATAGAAGACTTCTCAGAGGCGGATTTCAGCCCCCAGGAGTTCGAGAAGTTGATGATGGAAATTGGCAAGATAGCCGTGTCTTTGTAAAAACCCCGGGGGAAAAGCAGGAAGGAAAAGGGAGATGAGTAAGGAGAAAGTATATCTGAAACAAAACGTGCAAGCAGAGCCATTATTCAATCAATGGTATGCTTGGCCTTACTTGATAGCGCCAGCGACGGCGGCCATGTATATGGTGAACTCGTACTTCAAGATTATGGAATCATTCGTGGCAGCGCCGCAATTCCACGTTTCTGCTTTGCAAAATCCGAAAATGAAAGGGGGTCCGTTCATAAACTACGATGCTAGTAGAGCGCCAGAAATTAAGGCGCTGCTGGAAAAAACACAAGCAGAGCAAGAAGAACTGGTAGAGTTGGCAGCAGGACTGAAAGAATTGCATTTATTATTAATGGAGGAAGCCAAAGGATATTCAATCGAGCCTCTGTATAAAAAAGTACCAGAAGTTTTGAAAGGTTATGTGGAACTGAGTTACGATCTGAACAATCAACCGTCAGTTCGTTTGATAGAAGGATTATTGTACAGGAGTAAGTATTATAAAAAGTCATCTCAAAGCCTGTCCCTATCTTTGGTGGAACGAGACGATCGCCCGTTTATATTCAGTAGCCCCAGGCTAGAAGATGAAAAAAGTTTGCGTCTGCATACTCATTTCCATCATCAAGGGTTAGATGAGTTGTTCAAAATGAAACAAATTCCTCAACCATTAGGTTTGATTGAGGAAGTCCTAGATATTAAGAACGGAGATCGGGGAAGTTTGTGGAAATCATTTTTTACAGAGGAAGCGCCATCACCACTGAAGAAATATACAGAGGAACCGGTAAGGGTGCGTTATTTCGGTCATGCTTGCATTTTAATTGAATCAAAAGACATCAGCATTTTGTGCGATCCGCTGATTAGCTATAAGTATGATGGCGGAATTACTCGTTACACCTATGCAGATTTACCAGAAGTAATAGATTATATTTTAATTACCCACCAGCACCACGATCACTGTATGTTGGAAACTTTGCTACAGCTGCGCCATAAAACGAAAACCGCGATCGTACCTAAAAATAATGGAGGTGAATTGGCAGATCCGTCGATGAAATTGCTGTTGCAGAATATGGGTTTTCAGCAAGTAAAAGAGATTGAAGAAATGGAAACAATAGAGGTAGAAGGTGGCGGGATTACAGGTTTGCCTTTTTTGGGCGAACATGCAGATCTGAAGATTAGAACAAAAACAGCTTATTCGATTAATTTGCAAGATAAGACGATCGTGGTGGGAGCAGATTCAACAAATTGTGAATCCCAGCTTTATGATAAGATCGGGGAAGCTATGGGAAAAGTTGATATAGTCTTTTTGGGAGTCCAATGTGATGGCGCGCCATTAAGCTGGGCTTATGGAGGTTTGTTAATTAAACCATTAGCACGAAAAATGGACCATTCGCGGAAATCAAGTGGTTGTGACTACGAAAAGGCGATCGCCTTAATAGAGAGTTTGCATCCGAACGAAGTATACGTGTATGCAATGGGGTACGAACCGTGGTTGAGTTATCTGATGTCTTTTGAAAATTACCAAGAGAGTCGCTCCTTTGCAGAGGCAAATAAATTAGTATCGGAGTGTCAGAGTCGCGGGATAATATCGGAGAGATTGTTTGGGCAAAAAGAATTATATTTAAACAAATAGGGGAGCAGTTGCGTAGGAGGGGCGTCTCGCCTGTCCGAGATGTAGGAGGGGCGTCTCGCCTGTCTACCAGTTGTGAGTTGTGAATATTGAATATGGATATCAAAAATGTTAGAGATATATACCGATTGTCGCCAGTACAAGAAGCGGTCCTGGGGGATGATCGGCCAGGTTGCGGTCAATTAATTTGTGAAGTGCGTGGAGAGCTAGATTTTGATAAATTAGAACAAGCTTGGCAACAGACGGTAGAGCAGCAGCCGGTGTTGCGAACCTTATTTGTCTGGAAAAACTTAGAACGTCCGCAGCAAGTTGTAGTCAAAAAACTGAAAGTTGCACTATTAAAACAAGATTGTAGCGAATCGATAGAGAGTTTTCTTGAAAGGGAAAGAGAGCAGATGGTAAGGCAGGATGCCTTACCGCTGGCCAGACTAGCAGTTTGTCGGATGTCAGAACAAGTGCAGCAAGTGGTGATGACGTATCATAACTTAATTATGGACAAACATAGTAGTTATTTGCTTTTAAGGGAAGTATGGAGTAACTATGGCGATCGGACAATAAATAGAGAAGAAATTCCAGCGTTCAAAGATTATATAAGTTGGCTCAAAAAACAGGATCGCTCTAATGCGGAAGCTTTTTGGAGTCAGTGGTTAAAGGGAGTTTCTCCATCGACCCCATTGGCGATCGCGCGGTATGGGGGAACGGCGTCGGGTGACGATCGCGCTTCTGTAAAAATCCCAGCAGCGGTAGTATCATCGTGGCAGGCCGAATATCAGTTAAGCTTAAGCATACTGGTGCAAGGGGCTTGGGCTCTACTGTTGAGTCGCTATGGCGACTCGGAAGAGGTGGTATTTGGTCTGGAAGTAACTGGCCGTCCAGAGGCGCTTCCAGGATCGGAGTTCATAATAGGGGCTTTTCAGAACAGGCTACCAGTCCGAGTACGAGTTTGTCCGGATGTATCTGTAAGAACTTGGCTGGAAGAATTACAAGCGCAGCAAGCAGAACTACAGCAATATGCCTACAATTCGCTAGCACAAATACGAGATTGGAGTAAGATAAATAACTTAAGCTTATCTAGCTATGTAAGTTATGCTGCGGACAAGCCCGAAGAGTGGGTACAACTGCAGGATGACAGCAGTAGGGTGGGCAGTGCCCACCCTGCTTTAGGATGGCTCGAAAGTAGGGAAAGTCGAAATTGCCCGATCGCTCTAACGGCCCAGGGGTCTAAAGAATTAACTTTAGAAATAATATACGACCGGGCCCGGTTTGAGTCAGGGGCGATCGCGCGGTTACTGGGACATCTAGAAACTTTAATGACTGCCATGGCAACAAGGCCCGACGTTGCTCTAGAAAAGTTGCCATTATTAACAGACCGGGAACGGGAACAACTGGCCAAATGGAACGAAGGCCAAACAGATTATCCTCAAGATCGATGCATTCATCAACTAATTGCAGCGCAAGCAGAGCAGACTCCCGATCGGGTGGCGGTAGCATTTTCCGATTTTTCCGGAACGGTGCAGCAGCTCACCTATGGGGAGTTGAATAAACGTGCCAACCAACTAGCTCATTACCTGCAAGGAATGGGGGTGGGACCGGATGTCCTAGTGGGGATTTGTGTAGAACGTTCCTTGGAGATGCTGGTGGGAATACTGGGGATATTGAAAGCAGGTGGTGCTTACGTACCAATAGACCCCGGCTATCCTTTTGAGCGGATATCCTTTATTTTGGGAGATGCGCAGCCTCCAGCATTGTTAACTCAAGAGCATTTAGAAGCAGAACTACCGGTCCATTGGGGACAGGTAATTTGTCTGGACGCGGAGTGGGAGGAAATAGCAGCAGAAAGCGAGTCCAATCCTAGCAGCAATGTTACCGCAGAGAATTTAGTTTATGTAATCTATACATCAGGATCGACAGGAAAGCCCAAGGGAGTTTTAGTAAGCCATCGAAATTTAGTCGATTCAACGATCAACCGCTGTGATTATTATCCAGAACCACCGCAATCTTTCCTGTTACTCTCTTCTTTTGCTTTCGATAGTTCCGTAGCAGGCATATTTTGGACGTTGTGCTGTGGTGGCAAGCTAGTACTGCCACCACAGCAGTTTCAGTCGGAACCAGAACAGCTGGCAAGCGCGATCGCCCAGCATCAAGTAGAATATTTGTTGAGCATACCTTCTCTGTATGCTGTAGTTTTGGAGCAAGCAGCGGAACTATCGGGACTGCGGGGAGCGATCGTGGCGGGAGAAGCATGTCCGGGGAAGCTAATCGAGCAACATCGCCAGTTACTACCAGATTGCGCTCTCTTTAATGAATACGGTCCCACAGAAGGGACGGTATGGAGTACAGTTTATAACTGTCAAGATTGGCAACAGGAAATATCGGTGCCCATCGGACGCCCGATCGGCAATACTCAAATTTATATTCTCGATCGGCATCTGCAACCAGTACCGATCGGGATTAAAGGGGAACTGTATATCGGCGGTGCGGGGATCGCGCGGGGCTATCTGCAACGCCCGGAGTTAACGGAATCAAAATTCATTAGGGATCCTTTTAGCGATCGCCCCGGGGCCCGTCTCTATAGAACGGGAGATTGGGCTCGCTACCGAGAAGATGGTAATATCGAGTTCCTGGGTCGCATCGACGACCAAGTAAAGATTCGCGGCTACCGGATCGAACTGGGAGAAATTGAAGCTATCTTGGGACAGCATCAGGGAGTGGCTCAAACCGCAGTTATCGCCAGGTCGGAGGGCGATCGCCAACGTCTAGTAGCCTATATTGTCCCTTCGGAGGAGTCCGACGTGCCTAGTGCTAATGACCTCCGGGATTTCCTCAAGAGCAAGCTGCCAGAATATATGGTGCCAGCAAGGTTTGTGAGTCTGTCGGCCATGCCACTCACCCCTAATGGTAAGATCGACCGCCGCGCTCTCCCAGCACCAGAAGATGTAAATCCCAGTTCGGACTCGGGTTTTGCCGCGCCCCGATCGCCCCAGGAGGAATGCTTAGCAAGGATTTGGAGCGAACTGTTAAGGCTAAAACAAGTTAGTATTCACGACAATTTCTTTGAATTGGGTGGGGACTCGATCGTCAGCATTCAAATGATCGCCAGAGCAAATCAGGCGGGTTTAGCAGTCAATCCCAAACAACTCTTCGAGCATCAGACCATTGCTAAATTAGCAGCAGTTGCAGGTACGACCTCTGGAATTATTGCTCAACAGGGGATAGTTACGGGGGCGATGCCCTTAACCCCCATTCAACATTGGTTCTGGGAGCAAAATTTACCCGCACCGCATCATTTCAATCAATCAATCCTCTTAAAGGTATCGTCAAAGCTGAAACCGGAATTATTGCAGCAAGCGGTGCAGCAATTGCTAGTACATCACGATGCTGTGCGCCTGCGCGCTCAAGGTTGGCCTCCCAAACAGGCGATCGCTCCAGTAGACGAGACAGGACCCTTTGCAGTCGTGGACTTGTCCGATATTGAGGCGCTAAAACAGCCCCAGGCGATCGCCTCTAGAGCCACAGAAATTCAGGCTAGCTTGAATTTGACAGATGGACCGATAATGCGGGTAGTGTTATTTAAGTTGGGCAGGTCGGGGCCCGATCGCCTGTTCTTAGTCATCCATCATCTAGCCGTTGATGGCATCTCCTGGCGCATCTTGCTGGAAGATATGAAGAACGCTTGCGAACAAGGATCGCGGGGAGAAACCATCCAATTGCCGCCGAAAACCACTTCTTTCCCCGATTGGGCCGAGCGGCTAATTGCATATGCTGAATCTCCAACAGTAAACCAAGAACTAGATTATTGGCAAGCGCAATCCCCATCGGAGGTGACGGCGATGCCAGTAGATCTACCAGAGGGGAAAGGCAATAACACTGTTGCTTCCAGTAAAACATTGTCAGTATCCCTGAATGCAGAACAAACCCGCCTGCTGTTGCAAGAAGTACCGTCGGCTTACAATACTCAAATTAACGAGGTGCTGCTCACAGCATTAACGCAAAGTTGGGTAAAATGGACTGGTGCTAGGGGACTGCTAGTGGAACTAGAAGGTCACGGACGCGAACAACTATGGGAAGATGTAGATTTGTCGCGGACGGTGGGTTGGTTTACAACTCGATTTCCCGTTTGCTTGCAACTCGGCGCAACTGTTAACCAACCAGGGGAGGCGCTCAAATCAATCAAGGAACAATTGCGGCAGATTCCGGCCAAAGGCATTGGTTACGGGATCTTGCGTTATCTCAGTCCGGATGGGACCATGCGATCGCAGCTAAAAAAACAGACGCAACCGGAGGTAAGCTTTAATTACCTGGGGCAATTTTATTTTTACCAGTCAGAATCGATTCTGCTAGGATTTGCCGGAGAAGAGACAGGTCCGATACAAAGCCCATTAGGAAAGCGCCGGTATCTACTGGAACTGAACGGATTGGTGGTTGAAGGTAAGTTACAATTAGATTGGACTTACAGCGAAAATATTCACAAAGAAACTACAATAGCACGGCTAGCCCAGGATTTTCTGGAAGCATTGAACTCGATTATAGACCATTGCGTTGCGCCGGAGACGGGCAGCTATACACCTTCAGACTTTCCGGATGTAGCATTAAGCCAGTCAGAACTGGACGATTTGGTGGCCGAAATAAATTGGTAAGGAAGATCGATCGTGAACAAAGATAAAAAAAATATAGAAACCATATATCCGCTTTCTCCCATGCAGGAGGGTATCCTGTTTCATACGCTTTACAGGCCAGAATCGGAAATATACTTTCAGCAATTAAACTTGACATTGCAGGGAAATCTCAATGTAGTAGCGTTCCAGCAGGCGTGGGAGAGAGTAGTAGAAAGACATGCAGCATTGCGGACTCTATTTCTCTGGGAAAATAGGGAAAAGCCCCTGCAAGTAGTGGTAAAGTCAGTAAAAATGCCTTGGCAAAACCTAGACTGGCAGTCACTGCCCTTTGCAGAAAAACAAGAGGGTTTGCAAGCTTTCAAGCAAGCAGAATTGGAGCAGCAGGTACCGCTGAATCAAACCCCGCTGATGCGTTGGACGTTAATTCAGTTGCAAGCAGATTGCTATGAATTAGTATGGTCTCACCATCATCTGGTGACGGATGGTTGGAGTCTGTCCGTTATCCTGCAAGAAGTATTGGCTTTCTATCAGGCGATCGATGCAGGCAAAGATATCTCCTTGGCACCGGTGCGTCCCTACCGGGATTATATTGCTTGGTTGCAGAAACAGGACTTGACTCAAGCGAAGGTCTTCTGGCAAAAAAGTCTGGATGGGTTCGCAGCTCCGACTCCTTTGGTCGTAGACCGTCGCCTCCCCCACCACAGGGCTTTAGAAAAGTCAGCATACGCAGAAGGGTATTTATCAGCAAAGACGACCGCAGCATTACAGTTACTGGCAAAGGCAAATGCTTTTACTTTAAATACGATCGTGCAAGGGGCCTGGGCACTGCTGCTCAGTCGCTATAGTGGAGAGTCAGACATTCTCTTTGGAGCGACGGTTTCTGGTCGGACTCCAACCTTGTCAGGAATAGAATCAATGGTAGGGCTGTTTATTAATACAGTCCCGGTGCGAGTCGAAGTACCGGCAGCAGGACAATTATTACCTTGGTTGCAACAGTTGTTCTCTCAACAAAGAGAACGAGATTTGTATTCCTACAGCCCTCTAGTAGAAATCCAAGCTAACTCGCAAGTGGCAGAAGGAATGCCTTTGTTTGAAAGCTTGTTGGTATTTGAGAACTATCCATTAGACGAAGCATCTAAGCATAAATTTGGGGATTTAGAAATTAGCAAGGTGACGGGGGTAGAGCAAACGAATTATCCCCTGACAGCGATCGTCATTCCCGGGTCACAGCTCTTCATCAGAATTATCTACGATGCGGAGCGCTTTGAGGCGGATACGATCAGCAGGATGTTGGGGCATTTGCAAACGCTGCTAGAGGCGATCGCCAGCAACCCGTACCAACGGTTATCAGAGATTGCTCTGCTAACGAAAGCCGAAAAATATCAACTTTTAGAAGAATGGAATGATACGAAAACTAACTATCCTGCCGACAAGTGTATTGGCAGGTTATTTGAGGAGCAAGTAGACAAGAACCCCCAGGCGATCGCCGCTATCTACGAAGACGGACAACTCACTTATCAACAACTTAATAGCCGTGCCAATCAACTGGCACGTCACCTGCAAAGTCTGGGGGTTAAACCAGAGGTGCTAGTCGGAGTATATATCGAACGCGGGTTAGATACGATCGTGGCGATGCTCGGCATCCTCAAAGCTGGTGGTGCTTACCTGCCCCTAGATCCCACCTATCCCCAAGAGCGCCTAGCCTATATGATAGAAGATGCGGCCGTGTCTGTCTTGCTAACGAAATCGGAATTAACAGCAAAATTACCCTCATATCAAGTCAAAGTAGTCTGTTTAGATGATGCCAAACTGATTAGCGATTACAGTACTGACAACCCCACAACAGCAGTAACGTCTAGCAACTTAGCCTATGTAATTTACACTTCTGGTTCTACCGGGAAACCCAAAGGGGTCGCAGTACCGCAACAGGCGATCGTCCGCTTAGTCAAGCAAACAAACTACCTACAATTAAGACAGAATGAATGCTTCGCACAAGCGTCAAATGCAAATTTTGATGCCGCGACTTTCGAGATTTGGGGAGCTTTACTGAATGGATATAAGCTTGTAGGACTAACCAAGGAAATCATGCTCTCCCCAGAACAACTAAGAGAGCATTTGACTCGATATCAAATTACCATATTGTTTATCACGACGGCTCTTTTCAATCAATTAGTTAGCGCCCAAACCGATATCTTTACATCCCTACGAACTATCTTGTTTGGAGGAGAAGCTATAAACCCATCCTGGGTAGAAGCGGTACTAAAAAATGGACCTCCCGAAAGATTGTTGCATGTCTACGGTCCTACAGAAAGTACCACATTTGCAACCTGGTATTTAATCAGACAGGTACCTGCTGGCGCGACTAACATCCCTATAGGTCGTCCCCTCTCCAATACAACCCTTTACGTTTTGGATCCTCACCAGCAACCGGTCCCGATCGGAGTTCCCGGAGAATTGTATATCGGCGGAGACGGTTTAGCACGGGGTTACTTAAATCGTCCGGAATTGACGCAGCAAAAGTTTGTAGCGAACCCGTTTAGCATTAACCCAAGTCGCCTTTACAAAACGGGGGACTTAGTCGGTTACCTCCCCGACGGAAACATTGAGTTTATGGGGAGAATAGACAAGCAAGTAAAAATACGCGGTTTTCGCATTGAACTTGGAGAAATCGAGTCGGTCCTCTCGGGACATAATGCGGTGCAAAAATCTGTAGTTGTCGTCAGAGAAGATGATGGGAAAGATCGGCATTTAGTTGCTTATATTGTTCTTAATGAGGCGAAGAATAGCTTACAACAAAATGAATTAATACAGGAATTGCAGTTTTATCTCAAGCAAAAACTGCCCAATTTCATGCTCCCCAGCTTTTATGTCTGCCTGGAGGACCTGCCACTTACTCCTAATGGTAAAATCAATCGAGACGCTCTTCCTCCTCCAGACCCCAAGACTCAGTTGAAGGCGATCTATGTTGAACCCAAAACTGATACAGAAAAACGTATTGCAGCGATCTGGCAAGAGTTGCTGTCAGTTGACAAAGTGGGAATTGATGATAATTTCTTTAATTTAGGAGGACATTCTCTCCTGGCCACCCAAATGATTTCTCGACTGCGAGCAGCTTTTGAGATAGACTTGCCTCTGCGGACTGTGTTTGATCGCCCCACCGTCGCAGCATTGGCAAGCGTTATTACGGAACGCCTGCTGGCAGAAGCGGAAAGCGATGCTTTAGAAAATATTCTGGCTGAAGTTGAGCAACTTGAGTTGTGAATTGAGATGGTGTGAGAAGATTTGGAGAAAAATTATCGTGAAGATATTAGGGATTTCAGCATATTATCACGACAGTGCCGCCGCTTTAGTATTTGATGGCGAGATCCAAGCAGCTGCGCAAGAAGAACGCTTTTCTCGTCAGAAACATGATGCGAGATTTCCCAAACAGGCGATCGCATTTTGCCTGCAAGCAGCTGAAGTTAAGCTGCAAGACTTAGATTTTATCGCCTTCTACGAAAAACCTTTAATCACCTTCGATCGCTTGCTGGAAACCTATCTTGCTTATGCGCCCAAAGGATTTCTTTCTTTTATCCCAGCGATGTCAGTTTGGTTGAAAGAAAAACTGTACTTGAAAGGTATATTAAAAAAAGAGTTGGCGAAATTGGGAGATTGTCAGCGATCGCAAGTTCCGCCTTTGCTGTTCTCAGAGCATCATCAATCTCATGCTGCTTCGGCTTTTTTTCCGAGTCCCTTTGAGCGAGCAGCAGTTCTGTGTCTTGACGCTGTGGGGGAATGGGCGACAACTTCTTGCTGGTTGGGAGCGGGAAATCAACTGACGCCAGAATGGGAAATCAACTTTCCTCATTCTCTAGGAATGCTTTATTCCGCCTTCACCTACTACATCGGGTTTAAGGTTAACTCTGGAGAATATAAACTCATGGGACTGGCCCCCTATGGGGAACCCAAATATGTAGACTTAATCTTCGATAATCTGTTGGACCTCAAGGCTGATGGAACTTTTCAACTAAATATGGATTACTTTGATTACACTACAGGTCTGAAAATGACCAAGGAGAAGTTCCATCAGCTTTTTGGCGGTCTCCCTCGTCAACCAGAGAGTAAACTAACTCAACGAGAGTGCGATATTGCTGCTTCCATTCAAAAAGTTACAGAAACAGTGGTGTTGCGTTTAGCCGAGAAAGTCCATCAAGATTCTGGTGAAGATTATTTATGTTTAGCAGGTGGTGTGGCCCTTAATTGCGTAGCCAATGGTAGAGTGTTGCGAGAAGGCCCTTTCCAGGATATTTGGATTCAACCAGCATCTGGCGATGCTGGTGGATCTATCGGCGCAGCTTTATCAGTTTGGCATCAGTACTGCTCCCAACCTCGTGTTGTTAATGGTGCCGATAAAATGCAAGGTGCTTACCTAGGGCCGGAGTTTGAGGAAACGGAAATTGTCGATTATTTAGAACGGGTTGGTACTAGATACAATCGGTTAGCAGACGAGGAGCTTTTTTCTAGCGTGGCAGAACTTTTAGCTGCCGAAAATGTGGTAGGCTGGTTTCAAGGTCGGATGGAGTTTGGTCCTCGGGCCCTGGGGAACCGATCGATTATTGGCGACCCGCGCAGCCCCAAGATGCAGTCGGTGATGAATCTGAAAATTAAATATCGAGAATCATTCCGCCCTTTTGCGCCTTCAGTCCTAGCTGAACGTGTTTCTGATTACTTTGAAATCGATCGCGCCAGTCCCTATATGTCCTTGGTAGCACCGGTGAAAGAATACTTGCATTTACCAACTTCTGCTGCACAACAAGAACTTTTTGGCATTGACAAGTTGCAGGTACCGCGTTCGACTATTCCCGCTGTTACCCATGTAGATTATTCGGCTCGCATTCAAACGGTTCACAAAGAGACAAATCACCGTTATTATCAGCTAATATCGCATTTTGAACGCCAAGCAGGAATAGCAGTTATAATAAATACTTCCTTTAATGTTAGAAGTGAACCGATCGTCTGTACGCCAGAAGATGCATACAATTGCTTTATGAACACGGAAATGGACTATCTGGTGTTAGGAAATTTGTTGTTGGCTAAGTCAGATCAGCCTCAAGATAATAAAGTTGGAAAAAAACAGTTTGAGTTGGATTGAAATAAGTAGGAAGGAACGGGTAAAATGATAGAAACAGTCATGGAATTATTCAAGGATATGTCGGGATTTTTGAATGAGCGGAAGAAATATTGGCTAGTGCCACTGATAATAACTCTGATGTCAGTGGGTGGTCTCATAATTTTTGCTCAAGGATCCGCGATCGCGCCGTTTATCTACACTCTATTTTAAGAAAATCATGAAAAATGTTGTCAAAATTATCATAGTCAATATTGCCATCACTTTGCTTTTGCTCTTCGCTGTGAATTTTGTGAGCGAGGCGGTCCTGCTTATTTATGGACTAGCGGAACAGTATGCGATCGCCAATCAGGTTGACGAACGAGCTAATTTGCCTAATTATGTGGATGATAGAGATACAGCTAAACTGCATTTTCAGGAATCAAACCAATTATTAACTCAGTTTGAACCCTTTATTGGTTGGTCGAGAAAACCGTTTCAGGGAAAGACAATTAATATAGACGCAAAAGGCGATCGCATCCACAAAAATGAGCGCAAAGATGAGGCAAACGTCCAAGAGTTGGTTCCGTCCATACATTTTCTGGGCGGTTCAACAATGTGGGGAACTGGAGTGTCAGATGCAGAAACGATTCCAGCTTTATTTAATCAAATATCAGGGATTGCTACTTTTAATAAAGCTGAGATTAACTTCACATCTCGCCAGTCTCTGGAGAGATTGATAAACATTTTAACATTTGAAAAAGAAAGAATAAATGCAGTAATATTTTATGATGGTGTTAACGATATTCTGAATTTATGTAGAAGCGAAAATCAAGTAGGAGAATACGGATATGCGAGCCATATTAAAAACAAGATAAACAGGAATATTGATAAATCACCAGCAAATCAAATAGGGAAATATCTAGACTTGAAATTATGGCGGGGAACGAGAAGTTTAATAGATTTAGTAATGAACCAACCAGCTAGAATGAATTATAACTGGTATCGGACAATGAATTGCGACGATCGGCCCCTCAAAGCACGGCAAATAGCATCAGCACTGGTCGAGAATTGGGAAATAGGCCACGATCTAGCCAGTGCGCGAGGAATAAAATTTCTAGCAATACTTCAACCGGTTGCTTTTAGAGGAAACCCCAAACTAGATTATTTACATTTGGATTCAGGGGTGGATAATGAATTAAGGAAGCAATACCAAGCAGTTTATCCACTCGTTCAGGCTATGATGCGAGAACGAAACCGTGACTGGCTACTAGACTACACCGATTTATTCGATCGCGACGAGGACATTTATATAGATTTCTGTCATGTATCCAAAAATGGTAATCTGATTATTGCCCGGCAAATATATGCCGATGCTCTGCACCGGTGGAGAAAAGAACCCCAAGTATTAACCATCAACAAAGAATAATTTACAGATTATGAGCGACCTACAAAAACGTTTAGAAAAACTTTCTCCAGCTCAACGGGAACTGGTACTCAAAAAGCTGCAAGCACAAAAGCAAAACTTGAAGCCCCAAGCCAAAGTACCGGCGCGAGCGCCTGTTTCCAGAGACCAACCAATTCCGCTATCCTGGAATCAACAAAGACTGTGGTTTTTAGAGCAACTCGAAGGTAGCAGTTCTACATACAATATCCCGGCAGCAGTAGAGTTGGTGGGAGACCTCAACCTCACGGCCTTAGAGCAAGGGATCCAAGAAATTGTCCGACGCCATGAAGTCCTGCGGACAAATTTCACTTCTAAAGACGGACTCCCAGTGCAACAGATCGCCCCAGAGTTAAAGCTACACATAGCAGTTATCGACCTCAAGTCAGATACCGAAGGGGATGAGGAAGTAAAGGAAAAAGCGATCGCCGAAGTGCAAAAGCCTTTCGATCTAGCAAAAGATCCCTTACTCCGGGTAACTCTATTGCGGCGAGAGCCCTCCTCGCACGTCCTGTTGCTGACCATGCACCATATTATCTCTGATGGCTGGTCGATGGGGATATTAATTACAGAATTGTCACAGTTGTATCGGGCATTTTCGTTCCAAGCACCATCGCCCTTACCGGAACTACCATTTCAATATGCAGACTTTGCTGTATGGCAGCGGCAATGGTTGAGCGGAGAAACTTTAGAAACTCAACTAAATTACTGGAAAGAAACCCTCTCGGGGGCCCCGGAACTATTAGAATTACCGACAGACCTATCGCGTCCTCCCCTGCAGAAATTTCGCGGTAGCAGTATCAAATTTAACCTATCGGCAGAATTAACGAAAAAACTCCAAATTATAGCTGAAAAGTCCGAGGCCACCCTATTTATGATTCTCTTCAGTGCTTTGGTGACTTTACTTTATCGCTATACCGCTCAAGAGGATATCTGTATCGGCACCCCGATCGCCAACCGGAACCGCGCCGAAACGGAATCGCTAATTGGCTTTTTTATCAACACATTGGTATTGCGCGCGGACTTGACAGGAGATCCGACTTTTTCGGAGTTGATCGCGAGGGTGCGACAAAAGGCGATCGATGCATACGATCGCCAGGACGTACCCTTCGAGCAAGTAGTAGAAGCTTTGCAACCCTCACGTTCTCTGAGCTACAGTCCCCTATTCCAGGTAATGTTTGCCTTGCAGAATGCACCGATGGGAGAATTAGAACTGCCCGGTCTGACTCTCAAACCCTTGGTCCAAGACAGCCTGACAGCCAAATTTGACCTGACAATATCCATGTGGGAAACAGACGCCGGACTGGCAGGATCCTGGGAATATAACAGTGACTTGTTCGATCGAGAGACGAGCGATCGCACCATCGGCCATTTCCAGACATTGCTGGCCGGAATAGTAGCTAACCCCGACTGGCCTATAGGAGAATTACCTCTGCTGACTGCTGAGGAAAATCAACTATTCGAGTCGTGGAACAATACTAAAACAAACTATCCGGCGGACAAATCTATTGGAGAACTATTTGAAAGGCAAGTCGAAAAGACCCCCGATGCCATAGCAGTAACCTACGGACGGGAACAACTCACCTACAAACAGTTAAACTGCCGTGCTAACCAATTGGGACATTACCTGCAAGCTCGGGGTGTGGGCCCAGAAGTGCTAGTGGGTCTCTGCGTCGATCGCTCCCTAGATGCGATCGTGGCCATGCTCGGCATTATCAAAGCTGGTGGCGCTTACGTGCCCATCGATCCAGACTATCCTCAAGACCGCATCGCCTATATATTGTCAGATGCCCGAGTGCCAGTCTTGATTACTCAGTCTACGAGAAGAGCTAACTTGCCAGAACATCAGGCAGTTCTTGTCTGCTTAGATACAGACTGGCAAGAAATTAGCACCTGCAGCAGCGACAACATCAAAAGTGAAGTAAAACCCACTTCCTTAGCTTACCTGATCTATACATCTGGTTCTACAGGTAAGCCTAAAGGTGTAGCAGTGGTCCAGCAAGCCATCAGTCGTCTCGTGTTTGAGACCAACTACGTGCAGTTGCAGCCTACCGTGCCGGAAAAATCGGACTGCATGGCCCAAGCTTCTAATATCTCTTTTGATGCCGCCACTTTTGAAATTTGGGGAGCCTTGCTGCACGGAGCCAAACTCGTAGGCATTACTAAAGAAGTGCTGCTTTCACCTGAAGCATTGGCAAACCAGTTGCGCGAGCAAAAGATCGCGATTTTGTTTGTCACTACAGCCCTTTTCAATCAGTTGGTCAGTGTCGTGCCAGATATTTTCCAGCATCTGAGCACTCTCTTGTTCGGAGGTGAAGCGGTTGACCCATCCTGGGTAGCAACAGTCCTGGAAAAAGGACCGCCACGGCGACTGCTGCACCTGTACGGACCAACGGAAAGCACGACATTCTCGACCTGGTATCTAGTAGAGTCAGTACCAGCAGGCGCAACCAACCTGCCCATTGGCAGTCCCATATCTAATACTACTATTTATGTCCTCGATCGCCATCTGCAACCCGTCCCCATTGGAGTCCCAGGAGAATTGTATATTGGCGGGGACGGTTTGGCTCGCGGTTATCTGAACCGTCCGGAATTAACAGCCGCAAGATTTATCGATAACCCCTTTGGCAGTGGCCGTCTCTATAAAACAGGAGACTTGGTGCGTTACCTGCCAGATGGTAATATCGAATTTAAGGGTCGGATCGACAATCAAGTTAAGGTGCGCGGTTTCCGCATCGAACTGGGAGAAATTGAAGCCCTTTTGAGCAAGCACCCGCAAGTGCGAGAAGCAGTAGTCATAGTCCGGGAAGACCAACCGGGCAACAAGCGTCTGACAGGCTATGTACTCCCTTACTTAGAACCGCCAACTAGCAGTGCTTTGCGCGGCTTCCTGAAAGAAAGACTGCCCGAATATATGGTGCCAGCAGCTTTTGTGATTATGGAAGCCTTACCCTTAACCCCCAATGGCAAGGTGGAGCGCAAGGCGCTTCCAGCACCGGACGGACAAAGGGATGAAGACTCTGGTTTTGTCGCCCCCAGAACTCCTACAGAAGAAACATTGGCAGCTATCTGGAGCGAGATTTTGAGGGTTGAACGAGTAGGGGTTTGCGACAACTTCTTTGCCTTGGGTGGAGATTCGATCGTTAGCATTCAAATTATCGCTAGGGCCAATCAAGCGGGTTTGAAGTTGACACCCAAACAGCTATTCCAGTATCAGACGATCGCCGAATTGGCAGCAGTGGCCAGCACGACTGCCGCGAGACAAGCGACACAGGGTTTGGTGACGGGTTCGGCCCCCCTGACTCCCATTCAACATTGGTTTTTCCAGCAGGATTTACCCGCACCTCATCACTTCAATCAATCAGTCCTGTTGTCGGTGCCTCCAGACTTGCAGCCGCAGCTTTTAGAACAGGCTGTTCAAAAAATCTTAAGCCATCACGATGCCCTGCGATCGCGATTTATCGCCTCTGACACCGGTTGGCAGCAAGTTTATGCTACCCCAGACGAACAGATACCTTTCCAAGTCGCGGATCTGTCCGCTATTCCCCTCGCAGAACAGTCAGGACAGATGGAGGCGATCGCGAATGAAATTCAAGCGAGTTTGCACCTGTCATCGGGACCGATAATGCGAGTGGTGCTGTTTCAGTTGGGGAGCGATCGGCCTGGTAGAATGCTAATAGTCATCCATCACTTAGCAGTTGATGGCGTGTCCTGGCGCATTCTGCTAGAAGACTTGTCAACCGCTTACCAGCAGGAGGCCCTTCCGCCCAAAACTACCTCTTTCCAAGATTGGGCTAACCTGTTGACTGAATACGCGCGAACCGTTCCGGAAAAATCGGAAACAATCTCCAAAGAGTTAAACTACTGGCTAACCCAGTCGAGCACCAATATTGATTCGATCCCGGTGGACTATCCCGAGGGCAAGCAGGCCAACAGTTTTGGCTCCAGTCGCACGGTATCGGTATCATTAACGGAGGCAGAAACTCGGATCTTGCTGCAAGAAGTACCCAAGGCTTATAATACTCAGATTAATGACGTGCTGCTGACGGCATTAGTACTCAGCTTTGCCAAATGTACTGGCAGTAAATCATTGTTGGTGGACTTAGAAGGCCACGGCAGGGAAGAATTATTTGCCGATAGCGCCAGCGTAGACTTATCCCGGACTGTGGGTTGGTTTACAACTTGTTTTCCGGTATCCTTGCAACTGGAGTCCGTTGACGATCTCTCTGATGCACTTAAATCGATCAAAGAGCAGCTGCGGAGCATACCTTCTAAAGGAATTGGTTATGGCCTCCTGCGCTATCTCAGTTCCGATGCGGCCACCCGCCAGACACTGGCAGATCAAACCCCATCTGAAATTAGTTTTAACTATTTAGGTCAATTTGCCGCTTCTAATGGGTTGCGATCGGGTACGATGGCATGGGGTATAGTGAGGGAAGCAACCGGCGAAAATCACAGTCCATTAGGTATTCGCGCTCATCTACTGGATGTTAACGGATTAGTAGTTGCCGGACGGCTGCAAATGGATTATATTTACAGTGAAAACGTTCATCAACGAACAACTGTCGAACGCCTGGCTAAAACCTTTATAGAGACCTTAAAGTCCCTGAGCGACCACTGCACAGCACCGGAGGTGGGAGGCGATACCGCTTCAGACTTCTCGGCAGCAAGGTTAAATCAACAACAGCTAGACAGTTTCCTGGCCAAAATCAAGAAACCCAAATCTGAGAAGAAAAAATAACAGACAGGGACTTGACAACGAGCTGAGAGATGGCTATCATATAGAAGTAGCTTGTGAATGAAGGGCGGCTGAACGGCTGGCTAAGACATGAGACCTTAAAGTACCCGATAGACCACTGCGCAGCACCGGAGGTGGGAGGCGATACCGCTTCAGACTTCTCGGCAGCAAGGTTAAATCAACAACAGCTAGACAGTTTCCTGGCCAAAATCAAGAAACCCAAATCTGAGAAGAAAAAATGACAGACAGGGACTTGACAACGAGCTGAGAGATGGCTATCGTAGAGAAGTAGTTTGTGAATGAAGGGCGGCTGAACGGCTGGCTAAGACATGAGACCTTAAAGTACCCGATAGACCACTGCGCAGCACCGGAGGTGGGAGGCGATACCGCTTCAGACTTCTCGGCAGCAAGGTTAAATCAACAACAGCTAGACAGTTTCCTGGCCAAAATCAAGAAACCCAAATCTGAGAAGAAAAAATAACAGACAGGGACTTGACAACGAGCTGAGAGATGGCTATCATATAGAAGTAGCTTGTGAATGAAGGGCGGCTGAACGGCTGGCTAAGACATGAGACCTTAAAGTACCCGATAGACCACTGCGCAGCACCGGAGGTGGGAGGCGATACCGCTTCAGACTTCTCGGCAGCAAGGTTAAATCAACAACAGCTAGACAGTTTCCTGGCCAAAATCAAGAAACCCAAATCTGAGAAGAAAAAATGACAGACAGGGACTTGACAACGAGCTGAGAGATGGCTATCATATAGAAGTAGCTTGTGAATGAAGGGCGGCTGAACGGCTGGCTAAGACATGAGACCTTAAAGTACCCGATAGACCACTGCGCAGCACCGGAGGTGGGAGGCGATACCGCTTCAGACTTCTCGGCAGCAAGGTTAAATCAACAACAGCTAGACAGTTTCCTGGCCAAAATCAAGAAACCCAAATCTGAGAAGAAAAAATGACAGACAGGGACTTGACAACGAGCTGAGAGATGGCTATCATATAGAAGTAGCTTGTGAATGAAGGGCGGCTGAACGGCTGGCTAAGACATGAGACCTTAAAGTACCCGATAGACCACTGCGCAGCACCGGAGGTGGGAGGCGATACCGCTTCAGACTTCTCGGCAGCAAGGTTAAATCAACAACAGCTAGACAGTTTCCTGGCCAAAATCAAGAAACCCAAATCTGAGAAGAAAAAATGACAGACAGGGACTTGACAACGAGCTGAGAGATGGCTATCATATAGAAGTAGCTTGTGAATGAAGGGCGGCTGAACGGCTGGCTAAGACATGAGACCTTAAAGTACCCGATAGACCACTGCGCAGCACCGGAGGTGGGAGGCGATACCGCTTCAGACTTCTCGGCAGCAAGGTTAAATCAACAACAGCTAGACAGTTTCCTGGCCAAAATCAAGAAACCCAAATCTGAGAAGAAAAAATGACAGACAGGGACTTGACAACGAGCTGAGAGATGGCTATCATATAGAAGTAGCTTGTGAATGAAGGGCGGCTGAACGGCTGGCTAAGACATGAGACCTTAAAGTACCCGATAGACCACTGCGCAGCACCGGAGGTGGGAGGCGATACCGCTTCAGACTTCTCGGCAGCAAGGTTAAATCAACAACAGCTAGACAGTTTCCTGGCCAAAATCAAGAAACCCAAATCTGAGAAGAAAAAATGACAGACAGGGACTTGACAACGAGCTGAGAGATGGCTATCATATAGAAGTAGCTTGTGAATGAAGGGCGGCTGAACGGCTGGCTAAGACATGAGACCTTAAAGTACCCGATAGACCACTGCGCAGCACCGGAGGTGGGAGGCGATACCGCTTCAGACTTCTCGGCAGCAAGGTTAAATCAACAACAGCTAGACAGTTTCCTGGCCAAAATCAAGAAACCCAAATCTGAGAAGAAAAAATAACAGACAGGGACTTGACAACGAGCTGAGAGATGGCTATCATATAGAAGTAGCTTGTGAATGAACGGCGGCTGAACGGCTGGCTAAGACATTCACCAGAGATATTAAAGTCCTCGATCGCTCAGAAATGCGGTGACTGTGTCCATTGACAGGAAATGCACCTCATTTTTGCAAAAACACACTTGTTTGAAGGCTGGAACCCTTATTATATTCTTACCTGAGTTGCAGAAACCCGGTTTCTTATCTGTATGATTAGACAACTACTTTTGACCACACCCTCTTGATAATGACCTTAGAGGTTGCTATCATAGAGAAGTAAAGGCTGAGTAGGTGAGATGGGAGAAGTGATAACGGTGGGTGGCATAATAACCAGCCATGAATGATGGACAGAGAGACCCATAGAGTAACAGAATAAAGTTGAGAGAATTGAAAAAGGAGAGTACAATAATGGACAATAAGTGGGAGCAATCGAATAAAGCATACAATATCGGTGACATAGTTGTATTTGAAGGTCGAAGATATAAGTGTATCCAGGCTCATACAACTAACGGCGATTATAACTGGAATCCAGCAACTGCTCAAAGTTTGTGGGCACAGTATACGAGGCAATCAACTTCACAGGGGCAATTAACTTCACAAGACATAGAAGAATTCAAGAAGAAATTCAACGAACGGAGGCAGTTCTATAAGATCCCAGGAGCAGCATTAGGGATTGTCCAAAATGGTCAAGCGATCGTGCAAGAAGGATTTGGTAAGCGAAATCTAGAATCTTCTTCAGCTGATGTGACAAAAGAAACGATTTTCGCCATAGGTTCAATGAGCAAGTCATTGACAGCTTTGATGATCGGCACCCAAGTAGAGGCTGGTTTATATAATTGGGATACTCAAGTTAGTCAAATTAGTCCAGTGTACAAATTTAATCAATACAAGGAAATAACGGTAGCTGATTTATTGGGCATGCATTCCGGTCTAGAGGGGGCATTGAATTTTCAATATATCGATCTCGGGAAGAATCTGTTTGGTTATAATGCCAGATACTGGAACGAACAAACGCCAATTTATCTGATAGAAAATCTCTCCTATTTGCCAGCTCCAAAAGGCAAAAAAGGGGAATATTTATACAATAACGAATTATTTGCAAGCGGGGGTTATCTGACGCCGTTGAAAAACAAAAAGCCCACATCCCAATTATTGCAAGAATATAGGAAATTAATGCAGGATAAAGTATTTAAGCCTATTGGTATGACAAGCACCAACATTACGGGGATGTTATCAAGTGTTAGCGATAACTATGCAATCAGCTACGGTCTGGACATGAGTGGGGGGGAAGCCAAAATTTTTAACAAAGGTGGGATCAGTATTAGCGATATTAATGGCGTGGCCCCAGCCGGTCAGGTGGTTACCAACGTTGAAGATATGAACCGTTACCTGATTACCCTTTTGAAAGGCGGATGCAACCCCGAGGGCTCTCAAGTGATTAAGTCTGAAACTTTGCAGAAACTTTGGGATATACAAGGCAAGACCCTTAAAGACAATAGTAATAAGGAGGGGATTACGGGGAAGACAACCTACGGAATGGGTTGGTGGGTAGAAAAAATTTCCCGGAAATCTAATCCGAACGAAATCGTCACAGTCAAGCATCATGGCGGTTATTTACCATCTTGGTCCTGCATGCAGATGCTAGTTCCAGAGCAAAATGCTGGCATGGTGATTCTCACCAATAGTTGTTTTGGTCGGGAGTTTACGATGGAAATGAATCAAGAGCTGCTTAACTTGCTCTATAACTCAGATTTCAACAAAGACATTTTTATTGACAATCAAAAATATCATGAAGGATTTCTGACAAAGTTAAAGGAGGCAATAGCCCAAAAAGTGTCAATAGCGGTACAAGACGAAAACAAAGTAGCAGAGGAAAAGAAAAAAGCTGAGAAGATTATAGGTAATTATGAAGGGGGGTGGAATTTAAATTATGATTCGGTAGATAAATGCTTGGTGCTGTATAAACAAGGCTGGATTGCTCGCTTGGCTCCTTCTAAAAATCCTGGCGATAAATATGTCTATTACATGGTAGCGTCGAACGATCACAGGGGAATGCACGTCACAAACAAAGAAGATATTTATGGAGCCGGTAAAATTTGGTTTACAAAAATTAAGGATATGAATAATATCGATCTGATGATGTATGGGGCAAAAGTTGGAGCAATCAAGAAATTGCCAGAGACGTCAACAAAGAAGACAATATCTGAAATATTAGAATCGGAATATGACAAAGAGCGGTTTCAGCAGCTCAAAAATATATATTATCAAGAATGCGCAAAAAAACAATTGAGGGATATTATTGAGTTATTTTCAGATGACAAGAAATTACTGAATTTAAAACAGGAAAAAAAAGATGCGGTGAAAAAGAAGTTGGAGGAGGCGAAAAAAGAATTAGAGTCGGCCATTGGTAATATCACAGGGTCTTCACCAACAGAAGCAGCAGCAGCAGAGCAGCAGACGAACGAAAAAATCTCGATGATTATTTTAGACGACGGTGACACCGAAATCACACCGGTGGAAGAAGTAACAATAATCTTAGATGATATTCCTGATAACAGCGAAAGTGACACCGAAATATCACTGGAAACAACAATTGAGTTAATGAGAGAGATGCAAAGGGATTAAAATTGGAAAAAGAGATCTTGTAGGACTGCCCAGATCCCATGTCAGTTGTCAATTGCTTTGTATAGACATTAATTATGGTCTCCTGCGCTATCTTAGTTAAGTAATAGGACAAAATTAATTGCATTAGCTTGCGGGAGCAGTTCCTGCGTTGCAAGGGTTTCCTGCGCTCCGGCACCCAGGCGATGTGTAATTAATTTTGTCTAACTACTTAGCAGAAACTGAAGTCATGGCTCTTTGGAATGGTTTGTCTTTACTTTTTTAGTATAACCTAAGTTGCGACCTATTAAAAAAAATATGAATTACCCACTTAGACTTTACAGATATTTGGGATATTTCGTAGCTTTTGATACAAAATTATATTTTTTTTGTGCTAGACGGCGGGTTGGCTGTTTATAGGTTATAATGTACTAAAATAATAGTTAATTGCTGGGGGATGTAGATGATGGAAGATATGATTACAACAATTTTTGTTCTTTGTGACGAGCTACTAAAAGCGTTAAATATAAAAGAAGATCCACAAGTAAAAATGAACAATGCCGAAGTGATGACAGTCGGATTAGTTGCTGCATATTTTTTCGGAGGACACCACGATCGCTCTTGTCAATTTATGGT
Organism: uncultured Hormoscilla sp.; assembly: GCA_963921275.4. Lineage (GTDB taxonomy): Bacteria > Cyanobacteriota > Cyanobacteriia > Cyanobacteriales > Desertifilaceae > Hormoscilla. The sequence continues at coordinate 3,885,649 of OZ001293.3, forward strand.
CGAACACAAGTATATAAAAAATCTGTTAAGTAAAAGTAGGTTCAATCGTCGATTACACAATATTGACGAACCAATTTGGATGTTTTTCTTCCAAGTTATAGCGTTATAGCTCAAACATTTAAAGAGCTCAATCCGGGTCAAGAATATATTCTTGATAGTTTCCGGTGCCAGTATGTGATAATATTAGGATTGATAGATGCCAAATTTATAACAAGGAAGAATATCGAGGGTATATTGCCAGTAAAAAACGTTATTTTTATGGATTAAGAGTTCATATGTTGGTAAACAAAAATGGAAAGCCAATAGAATTTTATCTAGATCCTGGTAGTTATAATGATTTTAAAGTTTTACAATCTTTTGGCTTTGACTTACCATCAAATTCAATAGTTTATGGAGATAAAGCTTATAATGATTATCAATTAGAGGATTTACTAAAAGAGTCGTCAAGTATAATGTTAAAACCTTTGCGAAAAAAGAACTCAAAAAGAAAAGAATATTCTTGTTTTGAATATATACAAAAAGTAACAAGAAAACAAGTTGAAACCTGTTTTAGTCGAATCACCAATTTGTTTCCCAAGTCAATTCATGCTGTTACATCTAAGGGATTAGAGTTGAAAATAATTCTCTTTATCATAGCTTTTTGTATCCAATTTTTATAGGTCGCAACTTGAGTTAGTATAGAACCCGAAGAGCTTTTCTGTATGACTGGTGCTAAAAGCTACTTTCCAAACATCCTCTCAGAAGAAAAAATACCAGACCCCGGACTTGACAACGAGGAATGGAGATGGCTATAGTAGAGAAGAAGCTTGTGAATGTTGGGCAGAGCAACGGCTGGCTAAGGCATTTACCTCCAGACATTAAAGTCCCCGATCGCTGCGCAGCACCGGAAGTGGGAGGATATCCTGCTTCAGACTTCTCCGCAGCAAGGTGAAATCAACAACAGCTAGACAGTTTCCGGCAAAAATCAAGAAAGCCAAATCTGAGAAGAAAAAATAACAGACAGGGACTTGACAACGAGCTGAGAGATGGCTATCGTAGAGAAGTAGCTTGTGAATGAAGGGCGGCTGAAGGGCTGGCTAAGACATTCACCAGAGACCGAGACGTCCCCGATCGCTGCACAGCACCGGAAGTGGGAGGCGATACCGCTTCAGACTTCTCCGCAGCAAGGTGAAATCTGACCAAAATTAAATAAATCAGAGGGGGAAAAATGACAGAAGCAAATGGGAATTCACAACAAGCAGCAGAAAAGGAGGCTAAAGATGTTAGGAATAGGCGTCCTGCCGATCCCAGAATAATTTCGGTAAAGCGCTCAAATATTCCTAAAATCAGCGAACGGAAGATTAGAGTTTCAAAGGAAACAATGCGTTACTTAATTCGGAGCCTGCAATTGGATTAAACCATAGCAGCTAGACAGTTTTCAGGGAAAAACAAGAGAGAGGTCACAATCATGACAGCAGCAAAAAAAACTTTATCATCACAACAAATCGAAGATTTCAAGAAGAAATTCAACGAACGGAGGCAGTTCTATCAGATCCCAGGAGCAGCATTAGGGATTGTGCAAGATGGTCAGGTTACTGTGTCTGAAGGGTTTGGGGTGCGAGACTTGCAGACACAGACTCCCATGACAGCAAAAACGATTTTCAACATAGGTTCAATGAGTAAGTCATTGACAGCTTTGATGATCGGCACCCAAGTGGATGAGGGTTTATATGCCTGGGATACTCCAGTGAGTGAAATTAGCTCGCAGTACCGCTTTCCCTCTGTACTCGCTTACGAACCAACGGTGACAGATTTAATGGGAATGGCTTCTGGTATAGATGGTGCGCTCAACCCTTATGCCATAATTCCCGATCCCAACGATCCTAGTACTGCGATTATAGGTGCTAATGGAACACTTTGGAATGACCAAACGGCAATCTATACTATCAAAAACATCCAATTTTTGCCATGCGATCCAGCCGATAAAGGGAAACATATCTACAACAATGAGTTGTATGCAAGCGCTAGTTATCTGACGCCGTTGAAAGAAAACAGGCCAACATCCCAATTGCTGCAAGCTTATAAGCAATTAATGCACGAGAAAGTATTTGATACCATTGGCATGGCAGATACCGCAATGTCTGGTACTTTGTCAAGTGTTAGCGACGACTATGCCATCAGCTACGGCCTAGACATGAGTGACGGACAAGCAAAAACTTTTGATAAAGGTGCAGTCAGTATTAACTATATCAATGGTGTGGGCCCAGCCGGTCAGGTGGTTTCCAACGTTGAAGATATGAACCGTTACCTGATCACCATTTTGAATAACGGAGTCAACCCCGATGGCGTCGCAGTGATTAATGCTGACACTCTACAGCAACTTTGGAATATAGAAGGCAAGGAAACTAAAACAAATCGTTATGATGCGGGGATTACGGGGACGATAACCTACGGAATGGGTTGGTGGGTAGAAGACATTCCCCGGAAATCTAATCCGGACGAAATAGTCACAGTCCGGCATCATGGCGGTTTCTTACCATCTTGGGCCTGCATGCAGATGCTAGTTCCAGAGCAAAATGTGGGCATGGTGATTCTCACCAATGGTTCTTTTGGTCGGGAGTTTACGATGGAAATGAATCAAGAGTTGCTTAACTTGCTCTATGACTCAGATCTAGACAACTTCATTGACAATGAAGCCCTTTATACTAAGTTTGTGTCGGACTTAGAAACGACAATGCCAGAGAAAGTGTCTTCATATACGGTCGTTTACGAAGACGTAGAGATGCTCCTCGGTAATTATGAAGGGCTATGGACTTTAGAGGTGGATGGAGATAATCGCTTGGTCTTGTTTAAGAACGGCTGGATTTATCACTTGTATCCTTCTCGAGAAGATCCCTTATTTATCTATTACATAGGAGCATCGAACAATCACAGGGGCATGAGGGTAAGAGAATCAAGCGATCCCGACATAGATCCGCTTGAAGGAGCAAAAATTTGGTTTGTTGAAGACGAGCAAGAGGTCATTAACATGATTGGACCTCAAATTGGAGGGGTCAAGAAATTGCCTAATCTATTAGAATCCGATGAGTTAAATAGATTAATCCTCAGTATCTTAGGTGATAAATCCTTTCCCCCCGCTCCCCCCGCCCCCGCTCCCCCCGCTCCCCCCGCTCCCCGTATGAGAGCTCCTAAAGCCAGCGAACGTCAGATCAAAGTCTCGAAGGAAACGACACGTTACTTACTGCGGAACCTGCAATTGGATTAAAACTGGATTTGCATCAAAGACTATACTCTCTAGCTTTGTTAAGTAAGTAGTCAAAAGGGATGGAATGAAACCAGGTTTCTTGTCCAAACCAGGTTTCTAGTACAGCCTTGCTGTAGTAATGATACCATTAGAAGATCAGAAGATGCTTTTCATTATACCGACATTGACGATTGGTTTAGTTGTTGTTTCAGCAATAGCGCTGCTATATCTTTCTTACCCTTACTTATATATCTCACTATTTTGGTTACTCTATTTGATTTTCTTAACTTTAATCAGTAACAAGTCTTGGAACAAAGCCATATGGTTTAATTTAAGTTTTATTATTTTTATATTTGGCTTAATTGAGATTTATTCTACTTTGTCTCTGAACGGCTGGATAGAAGGCTTGAAATTTGAAGGTAGCTATACACGAGATTATTTTACTGCTGACGATATCCTTGGTTATGCACCCAATAAAGCAATAGCCGTAAATTCAAAACTATCTATAAGAGGAAAGCCAATTTATGATGTTACTTATACAATAAACGATCGAGGATTGCGGGTTTCTCCACCAGGCGATCGGGATCGATGTATATTATTTTTTGGCGACTCTTTCACCTTTGGGCAGGGGCTAGAGGACAATGAGACTTTGCCTTATCTTGTCGGTGAATTGTCAAAAGCCCAAGTATATAATTTTGGTTTTCACGGCTATGGGCCACATCAAATGCTTGCCGCTATAGAACAAGGGATGTTAGACAAAATTGTCGATTGTCAGCCAAGTTTAATTATCTATGAAGCATTTATAGGTGATATTTACAGATCGGCTGGTCGTGCCCCTTGGGATAGACATGGCCCCAAATATGCGATCGCGGCAAATGGAGGTGTAAAATATCAGGGTCACTTTGACGACAACTTCACTAAGAGTAAAGCAATAGCATTAATCAAGGAACAAGTAGAAAAGTCTTATTTTTACAAAAAGTTTTTTAAGTATAAAGCTTTAATTGATGAAGAGGATATAAAATTATTTATCGAAATTATTAATGCTTCCTATAATCAATTAAGAGAAAAATACCCCAATGCTGATTTTCAGGTATTGTTTTGGGATAATTATCCAGAAAACCAGTTATATCAACAAGTGATAGCAGGTTTAAGAGCAAAAAGTTTTCAGCTAGATTTAATTAGTCAAATACTACCAAACTTTTGGGATAATCAATCAAGATACCAGATCCCTGACGAACAACACCCTAATCCCCTGGCCAATCAATATATTGCAGAATACGTGGTCTCCGAAATTATGAATATGTCAGTAGTCAGTAGTCAGTAGTCAGTTGTGGGTAGTCATTTGTGGGTAGTCAGTTGTGGGTAAGCAGGTGGGTGCAAATAAACTGGCCTCTGTTAAGAAATGTAAAATCTCTGAATCTTTTTCTGGAAGAGGCTTTCAGCCAAGTAAACAAATATTTACTGCCGTTGAGTTTACTTATGCACACCTACTTAGTCAATTGTGGGTAGTCATTTGTGGGTAGTCAGTTGTAGGTAGTCAGTTGTGGGTAGTCAGTTGTGGGTAGTCAGTTGTGAATTTTGAATTTTCAGCGCCATCCCCTTGAGAGGCAATTTTGTCTACGAGCAAAAATGCTTATTTACAACCCCTATTCCGCACGACAAGTTGTAACATGCTAAGGAATATGTAATTTATCCTACATTCAGCACGATAAAATGTAAGTGACAAAGTTGACATGCTTCCATTTAAAGATAATAACCCACATATTACACTACAATTGTCACATAAATAATACGTGATTGTGGGTGGTTTGGCATTCGTAAGACACCAAGTAATAAGTAAATTATGGGTGGTTTGGCAATTTTAACGTATAAATATTTATACGAAGGTCAGGTTTAGCGTTCGCGGACAGTACCAAGTAGTTGTAATCATCGCATTTGAAATATTATAATACGAAGGCGGATAATAATGGTTAATATTTTTTTAAGATCGTGAAGGCTACTTGAGTGATATAATAAGAAAGGAAATAAGCTGTCGCGCATTGAAATTGCATAGGTCGAAAAGCTGAGACCCAAGTTAAAAATGGCTTTCCTCATTGAGAATTGAGAATTGCTTAGCAGATATGACTGAGGAATTGAGGAGAAAGGATGAATGATATTGAAGACATTTACGAATTAAGCCCTATGCAGCAGGGGATTCTGTTCCACAGTCTTTACGAACAGAGTGATGGCATGTATTTCCATATGCTAGCTTGGACTTTGGAAGGCCCGTTGAATGTAGATGCTTTCAAGCAAGCGTGGCATCAAGTTGTGGCTAGACACGCGGTGTTGCGGACTTCTTTCCACTGGCAAGAGTTGGAAAAACCCCTACAGGTGGTTCATTCTACGATCGAGTTGCCTTGGCTAAATATATCCTGGCAGGGAAAGACTGAGTTAGAAGAGAAGCGATCTGCCTTTATAAAGGCAGATCGCAGCCAAGGTTTTGAACTGGATGAAGCCCCCTTGATGCGCTGTGCTTTGATAGAGTTAGGCTCCGATCGCTACGAATTTGTCTGGAGTCTGCATCATCTGTTGCTTGATGGTTGGAGTATGGCGATCGTCCTGAAGGAAGTGTTTGAGTTATATGAGGCGATCGCAGTGGGGAAAGATTTATATTTACCGCCCCCGCTCCCCTTCCGAGAGTATATCACTTGGTTGCAAGAGCAAGACTTGTCCCAGGCGAAAGCATACTGGCAACAAACCCTCCAGGGCTTTAAGATGCCTACTGTCATGCCTGGCATTCAGGGGCCAAAAAATCATCAAACCCATTACCAGGAGCAACATTTTAATTTAGCCGCAAGTACTACCAAGGCGTTACAGTCTTTAGCTCGCGCAAATGGTTTGACATTAAGTACAATTTTACAGGGTGCCTGGGCCCTACTGCTAAGTTGCTACAGTGGGGAGTCAGATGTTGTCTTTGGAGTTACGGTTTCCGGTCGCCCGCCTTCTTTATCGAGAGTAGAATCGATGGTGGGGGTGTCGATCAATACATTACCAATGCGCGTGCAACTGCCTGATTTGTCGTTTCCGACAGCAGGGGAACTATGGCCTTGGTTGAGAAAGTTGCAGGCCCAGCAGGTAGAACAGCAACAATACTCCTTTATGCCTCTGGTGGAAATTCAAACTCTGAGTGAAGTACCCCAAGGTATGTTTGAGAGTATTGTGATTTTTCAGAACTATCCGATAGATCCTGTCAGCACCAGGCAGGGAGACTTGCAAATAGGTCAAATTAAAGGGACTGGACATACTAATTATCCCCTGACAGTCATGGCCAGTCCAGGTGCGGAATTGTCAGTACGGATAAAGTATGATGGCACTCGCTTTCACCTCAAGACCATAAGCTCGATCGCCAGAGACTTACAATTGGTATTAGAGGCGATCGCGACTAATCGAGAGCCCCAAATTGCTTCATTAATCACCAAGTTGCATAAATTGGGCAAACCGCTTAAACTGCAACAGCTGGAAGTGGCGTTGATGTCTGCTCCTGAAGTAGAAGATTGTTACATATTAGAACGAGAAAACACCATAGTTGCTTATGTAGTATTATCATCTGCATTGACGGAGCCAGAAAAACTCAATAATCATTTGCAAGCTCAACTCTATACTTACCAAGCACCAGATGTATATGTAAAAATATCGGCTTTACCCCTGACAGATACAGGAGAAATTGACGAAGTGGCCCTGGGGCGAATACCGGTCTTGGATGAGGAGTTGGCACAACGCTGGGAAAAACAACTGCAAGAACTGCCAGAAATTGAGCGCGTAGCGGTGGTCGTTCGACCTGAAACTAAGAGTTTACCACCCTTACATTTATCTGACTTACTACCCCAAGTAGGGTGGGCACCGCCCACCAACGGCACCGCCCACCAACAGGCGGTTTCCGGTGATGACATCACGCCAGTCCCAGAAAGCCAAGTGGCGATCGCCAAGGCCCGATCGCGGGAAATGGCCATCAGTCACGGAGGACCGCTAGAATATCGACAAGATTGGCCGCGTACCCTTGCAGAACTATTGCCAGTGGCGGCCCTCAAAAGCAGTCAGAAGATCCTATACATACAGCGGGATGGTACGGAGTTATGGCAATCCTATGGGGATTTACTTCAAAAGGCCCAAAGCATAAATGGGGGTTTGAAAGCACTAGGTCTCCAGCCCCAAGATAAGGTAATACTGCAACTTAAACATCCCCAAGATTTTATTCCGGCATTTTGGGGCTGCATTCTGGGAGGGTTTGTACCGGTACCCCTGGGTGTAGCCCCTACTTATAGCCAAGTCAATAATGCGGTGCAGAAATTGCAGAATGCCTGGCAGATGCTAGAAAAGCCGTTCGTCTTGGCAAGCGCAGAACTGGTGCAGGCGATCGCTTCTTTGTCAGAACTTCTGGGTTTAGAGAATTTGCAAGTAGAAAGCTGCGATCGCCTGGGAGAGTACGACCCAGAACCGAATTATCATCTGAGTCAGCCAGAGGATTTAGCAATATTACTTCTAACGTCTGGAAGTACGGGCATGCCAAAGGGAGTTATGCTGAGTCATCGGAATATCTTAAGTAGCGTTGCGGCCACCTCGGAAGTCAGCCAATTGACCCGAGAAGATATATCACTCAATTGGCTTCCCCTAGACCATCCCGGGCCTCTGATTCGCTGCTGTATCCGCTGCGTATTCCTCGCTTGCCAACAAATACACGCACCCACAGATCTGGTTTTACAAGATCCGCTAATCTGGTTTGATTGGTTGGAACGCTATGGGGTGACGAGTACTTGGAGTCCTAATTTTGCCTTTACCCTCGTTAACGATCAAGCCGCTGAAATTAAACAGCGGAGGTGGAATTTGTCTGCTGTCAGGTCTTTGTTGAATACTGCCGAACCCATTGTGCCCCAAACTGCACAAAGATTTTGGGAATTATTTGCCGGGCATCAGTTAGCTGCCCGGGCCATGCATTCTTCTTGGGGCATGGCAGAAACTGCTTCCGGGGTGACTTTTTCCGATCAGTTTTTGCAGGTCAACCCGACCCAGACTTCTTTTGCCGAATTAGGACTTCCCATCCCCGGGGTTTCTTTGCGCATCGTTAATGGGGAAAATGAAGTGATAGAATGCGGGGCGATCGGCTATTTACAAGTCAAGGGGGAAACGGTCACGCGGGGTTATTATCACAACGAGGAACTCAATCGGGAAGTCTTTACTACAGATGGCTGGTTTGCTACAGGGGATATCGGATTTATACAGGAGGGACGCTTAACGATTACGGGACGGGAAAAAGATGTGATTATTATTAATGGAGTTAATTATTACAGTCACGAAATTGAAGCGGCGATCGAAAAACTGCCAGAGATTGAACTGTCATACACGGCAGCGGTATCTGTAGAAGGAGATAAGTTGGCGGTCTTTTTCTCGACTCCATGCAAGGATAGCCAGTTGCGGAACAAATTAGCAGAGATTCAGCAGCAAGTGGTCAGTCAAATTGGCATTAAACCCGATTATTTACTTCCCGTACAGAAGACAGTCATTCCCAAAACTTCCATTGGCAAAATTCAGCGATCGCAACTCAGTCAGGCTTTTGCAGCTGGGGAATTCAAGGAGATTCTCAAACAAGTAGATATCCTGTTAGAAAATGCTAACACCCTTCCCGACTGGTTTTACCGCCAAGTATGGCAAGCAAAACAAGTGCGCCGATTGCAGGAATTGTCAGCAGGACTAACATTAATATTTGTCGATTCATTAGGCTTGGGGGATTATATCGGCGAGCGACTGCTAGAGGAAAAGCAAGAGATTATTAAAGTATCGGTAGGGTCGGAATTTGTTCAAGTAAGTGCCGATCGCTACAGGCTCGACCCCCAAAAAGCAGAACATTATCAACAGTTGCTAGAAACTATAGCAGCTGCAAAGATTTATCTGATTCTACATTTGTGGAATTACACCGAGGATCGGGGGAAAATTTCCAGTCTGGCAGAATTAGAAAAAGCTCAAAATACCGGAGTTTACAGTTTACTATTCCTCGTCCAAGCCTTGGCCAAGGTGCAAGGCGATCGAGATGAAGTCCAGTTGCTATGGATTTCCAGTCATAGCCAGTCCGTAGAAGCAACTGAGGAGATCGCATGGGAAAAATCCTCAGTTATGGGATTGCTGAAAACGGTACCTCAAGAAATGCCCATGTGGAACTGTCGTCATGTCGATTTAGCTGTCGATCTAGCTGTCGAGGGAGTGGAAGTAAACGGGGATAATATTCTGGCGGAGATGCAGGATCCAACGGGAGAACCAGAAGTAGCCTATCGCCACGGACAGCGTTTAGTTATCCGTCTGGAACGAGTCAAATGGTCGGGCAAATTAGGCCAAGCAATACCTTTTCAGAAAGGCGGTAGCTATCTGATTACTGGCGGACTGGGAGGCATAGGGGTAGAAATTGCTAAATACCTGCTGGAACATTATCAAGCCAGGTTACTATTGGTGGGTAGAACCCCCCTACAGACAGAGAAACTAGCAGCTATAGAGCAATTACAGCAGCTGGGTGGGACTGTAATTTATGAAACAGTCGATATCTGCGATCGCCCGAGGATGTCAGCCATCATATCGGACTGGGGCGAGTTAGATGGGATCGTTCACTTAGCAGGTGTAGCCCATGACAGTTTGCTAGTAGAAGAAATCCACTCAGGATTTGCCACCGCCTTGCAAGGGAAGGTGTATGGCACCTGGGTACTGCACCAATTGATTAAAGATCGCCCCGATTGTCTTTTTATCAACTTCTCTTCTGTCAACGGCTTTTTTGGCGGGACAACAGTAGGCGCTTATGCTGCGGCCAACAGTTTCCTGGATGCTTTTTCTGACTATCAAAGAAACCACAGTCAGTTACATAGCTATTGCTTTGCTTGGAGTATGTGGGACGAAACTGGCATGAGTCGCGGCTATCAAATGAAAGAACTCAGTCACGCACGCGGTTACTATCCCATTGGTAAGCAGCAAGGAATTAAATCTTTTTTGGCCGGCATGAGTTGGGGTCCGACAAGGTTGGCCATCGGTTTAGATGGCAGCAAGGCCAATATACAGCGCTATCTACCTGCATGTGACGGCTTAGAAAAATTAACAGCCTATTTTACTGGCACAGTACCCGCAAGTCTGCCGCAACCACCATCCGATCGCTACGGCACTCCTACCCCCTGGGAGTTAACGCCAGTACCGGAAATGCCCCTTACCGATAGCGGTGAAATAGATTTGCACAAGCTAGCAGGAAAAATTACATCCCTTAAAACAGGCGATCGGGTAGGGCCCCGGAACGAGATCGAACTTGAAATTGCACAGATCTGGCAAGAAGTGCTGGCAATCGATCATATAGGCATTTATGATAACTTCTTCCAATTGGGAGGACATTCGCTGCGTGTACTCCAAGTCATCTATCGCTTGCAGAACTTTTTTGCTGTAGACTTACCCTTGCAAAGCCTCTTTAATACTCCTACTATTGCCAGTTTAGCCGCAGCAATTGCACGGCAGCATCCCCAGCAAGCCAACTCTAGCCTAGTTCCCATTCAGCCAAAGGGGAAGCGATCGCCCTTTTTCTGCGTCCATCCCGTGGGTGGTAATGTGCTGTGCTATGCCAGTCTAGCCCGCCATCTGGGAGAAGAACAGCCATTTTATGGACTGCAATCACTAGGTCTGAATGGAGAAGAAGAACCCCTGACCAGTCTGGAAGACATGGCAACCCATTATATTCAGGCCATTCAGACTATGCAGCCCTCCGGTCCCTATTATATAGGCGGCTGGTCTTTAGGAGGAGCGATCGCTTTTGAAATGGCCCAACAGTTGTCAGCATCAGGAGAAGAAATAGGGTTGCTAGCATTGCTGGACAGCTACACGCCTCAAGTAATCGCTCGGGTCAACGACCAACGTAAGGGCCTATTGTCGCAAATGTTAAATGTAGCGCTTGATGATGCCACCTTAGCTTCCTACTACTTCGCCCAAGACCTGGGTAGTCTTTTAGGAAAAGAGCTGCAAATATCAGTGGAGCAGCTACAGCAACTAGATCTAGATGCACAGTTGACATATATCTTGGAGCAGGCTAAGATAGAGAAAGTTATACCACCCGAGCTAGGACTAAGGCAAATTCGTCGCCTGTTCCAGGTATTCCAGGCCAACATCCAAGCGCGGCTTCACTATCGCCCCCAACCATATGCGGGTCGGATAGTCCTGTTTCTTGCTAGCGAACAAACGGTGGAGGACGATCGAGGTTGGGACAGTCTGGCAATAGGAGGGATAGAGAAACACTTGATTAATGGAGGACATTACCAGCTGATCGAAAGTCGGATTCTGGGAGAGAAACTCAAGGTTTATCTAGCCTAAGAGGGTGTGGTCAAAAATAGTTGCACATGGGATACCCCCAAACCCCCCCCCTTTGGAAGGGGGGGGTTTGGGGGGATCCGACGACTGGGAGGGCCCATGTTAGATCGACGGGTTTTGACCACACCCAGCCTAAGATAGAATAAAAATAGACTAAAAATTTGAAAGGAGAGTAAAAAGATGGCACGTGAATTGTCTCAGAGCGATTTAGCAACATTCAATCAAAAGGTTTTGGAGACTAAGGATAAATATAAAGTACCAGGGGCCTCGGTGACCATCGTACAGAACAACAAATTAATCTTTGCCTCAGGGTATGGCGTGCGCAATATAGAGACGAAGGAACCGATGACCCCAGAAACAGTTTGTCCCCTAGGCTCAATGAGCAAGTCATTTACAGCGCTGATGAATGCTACCCAAGTAGACGAGGGACATTTTACCTGGGATACATTGGTGAAAGACATTAGCCCAATATATGAGTTTCCCAATGCCTCATGCGCGGACCAGATCAAGGTGTATCATTTAATGAATATGTCCACTGGTATGGGCGAGCCCGCGAGTATTTACGACCATGTCGGTGAATATGAAGAGAATTACATTTACTGGAACGATCAGTCTCCAGCATACGTGATTAAATCATTGACAACTGCACCCATTAAGGGAGAACCGGGAACTGTATTTTATTACAACAATGAGGTATATTCATGTGCGGGTTATTTAAGCCCGTTGCAGCAGGGCACAGACCCATCCAAAATGCTCTAAGCTTACAAGGATTTGATGTACAAAAAGGTATTTAATCCTATTGGGATGACAAGCACCCACATCACACCAGACATCTCCAGCATCACCAAAAATTATGCCGTTAGTTACGGAGTAAAAGTCCAGAATAATACTATTGGGCCACTGGAAATGGGTTGCAATTCCATTAACAGCATTAATGGAATTGCTCCAGCTGGTCAGATTGTTTCCAATGTTATGGACCTGAGTCTTTATGCCATGACGTTGTTAAATGATGGTGTTGTGCCCTCAAGCGGACATCGAGTAGTCAGTACGGAAAATTTGCAAGAACTTTGGAAATCTCGCATTGACACGAAGGGCGGAATTCCAGGTCTTACCAATGATGTTCACTATGGCTTAGGCTGGGAAATCGATAAAGTCACTGACAAAAACCACAGCTTTGAAGTCTACTGTCATGGTGGGTTTCTGCCAGCCTGGTTATCGTGGATACAGGTAGTCCCAGATTCTAATGTCGGATTGGCCATCCTCACCAACAACTGGTCTGGCCGATATCTGGCAATGGAAATGGGACAAGAATTGCTCAAATTGGTTTACGGTGAAGACTTAAAATTCGATGTTGATGTTAACAAATATTACCAAAACACAATTCAAAAGTTAATAGCAGATCAGGGACCCCTGCCTTCTTCTTATCAGGTCGAACGAGATGATGTTGCCCCTATTATAGGTAACTATCATGGGGGCTGGACTGTGGAAGTTGACAAGAAGAATTACCTCGTGCTGTATAAAACTGGCTGGATTTATTATTTGTTTCCCACTCAAGCAGGCCCAGTTGTTAAAGGGAAAAATCAATTCGTCATCTGGGCATCCAATCACAACGGGTATTTGAAAGGGAAGGAAAACAAAGTTGACTTCTACATTGATTCTGTCTGGGGAGTCACCATGACATCTGCGATGGGAGAAGTGAAACGCTGGGCGGCATAATAATCACTCATGATGGGCATCTCTTGACTTGATGTCTATCTTCGAGTGACAGCATGAAGTTGAGGGATTTGCATAAGGAGAGTAGAATGACGGATAACCAGAATAATTTGGCTAACAACCAGAGTGGGTTAGATTACAACGCATTAGACGAGTTTGAGCAAAAATTTGAAGAAGAACGAATATATTACCAGGTTCCTGGTGCAGCATTAGCGATCGTGTATGGAAACGAATTAATTAAAGCTAGTGGCTATGGCGTGCGGGACATAAAAACACAGGAACCGGTGACCGCAGAAACAGTTTTCCCGATCGGTTCAATGAGCAAATCAATGACCAGCATCATGAATGCGACCCAAGTGGAGGCCGGGATATTTGGTTGGGACACATTGGTGAAGGACATTAGCCCGCAGTTTAAGTTTGCTAATCAGCAAACCACAGACAATCTCCAGGTGCAGCACGTAATCGGGATGCGTGCTGGCATACAAGATCCGATCGGCCCTTACCACTATGCTAATAACAAATATTGGGAGGAACAGTCAGCACCGTATTTAGTCAAGTCCTTGGCCACGGCCCCTTTTCAGGCAATAACTGGAAAGGTATTTCACTACGGCAACGAATCTTATGCCAGCAGTGGTTACTTCTCTCCGTTGAAGCGGGGTTTAGAGGCATCGCAATTGCTGCAAGAATACAAGAATTTGATGCGTCAGAAGATATTTAAACCCATTGGGATGACAAAGACCAGCATTACACCAATTTGTTCAAGCATTAGTGACGACTATGTAACAAGCTACGGACTAGATACTAGCAATGGACGGGCAAGTATGATGGCACAAGCCCCCATCAGCATTAGCAATGTTAATGGCATCGCGCCAGCAGGTCAAGTAGTCTCAAATGCTATGGACTTGAGTCTTTATGCCCGGATGTTGTTAAACAATGGTGTGGCGATTAATGGCACGCAAATCATCACCGCAGAAAGTCTGAACAAGATTTGGAGTGACACAATTGATGCCCCTGACTTCCCCGGTCTGACTAACACGACTAAATATGGTCTGGGTTGGGAGATCCAAGAAGTTGAACTAACAAACCCAAACCGCAAAATTGAGGCGATCGCCCATGGGGGTCTTCTTCCGGCTTGGGTAACTTGGCTGATGGTAGTTCCAGATCAACGTTTCGGATTGGTGGTCCTCACCAATAGTTGGTCTGGTTTCTACTTTATATTCGAGATGGCGCAGGAGTTTATGAAAGTGATTTACGGCAGCAGCAATATTGATGACTCGCAATTCATCAATTATCGTCAACAATACCAGGCATACGTCGAGGAATTGCCGAAAAAAATTCAGGAGAAAGTCTCATCATATAAAGTTCAACGGAACGAAGTAGAATCACTGTTGGGAAACTACGAAGGGGGCTGGAACGTAGAAGTAAACGAGTCAAATCAATTGGTTTTGTTTAAGTCAGGATGGGTTCATTACCTGTTTCCTAGCAAAGCGGGTCAAAACCAATACATTATCGGGGCCAGCAACGACAATATATATCTAAACGAGAAACGACATGATGTCAGCTTCTCCATTGACCCCAATACATCAAAGATGACTATGCATTCAGCAATGGGCAACGTTGCCAAATTAGTCTAGTTTGGTAATTAGACATAAGCCTTCTGATGACCTCAGACCTCAGCCATTGACGCTGATGTCTGAGGTCTGATAGCTAAATAATGACAATTATCTGGCGTAAGCTGTCGTGCATTTAAATTGCATAGCTTCAGATCCTTGCTCTCTATGACTTTCCCAATGCAAGAATTTTGAATGAGAGAATTTTGAATTGCTTAGAGACTGGTGAGGGAAAAAATCAGGCGATCGAAGGCTTGACAGTATGATGATTGTTGGCTATAGTATTTTGTGACCTATAAATTTGGCCAGCTCTGTAAGTTCAAATATGATGAAGATCGAAAAGACAAGCTTATTGCTAAGCATAGGATGTTGCATAATCATCATCTGCTTATATCTGACTAAAATTGTCCCAACGGTAGCCGCAGAGATGCCAAAGGATTTTAGTTCAAATTTGTTTGAGACTAAGTCGCTAGTTAACACTTCTGGCAACACCTATCTAATGGACAAGCATGCTTGGACAATATTTGCTCAAATCAATCAGAAAGCACCTAGACAATGTCCAGGGACAAATAATAGTATTTGGGAAACTTGGGCCGATAACGGGGAGACCTTTCTACGGGAAAAACCAACATGGGCTGGACTGTGGAAGTTGACAAGAAGAATTACCTCGTGCTGTATAAAACTGGCTGGATTTATTATTTGTTTCCCACTCAAGCAGGCCCAGTTGTTAAAGGGAAAAATCAATTCGTCATCTGGGCATCCAATCACAACGGGTATTTGAAAGGAAAGGAAAACAAAGTTGACTTCTACATTGATTCTGTCTGGGGAGTCACCATGACATCTGCGATGGGAGAAGTGAAACGCTGGGCGGCATAATAATCACTCATGATGGGCATCTCTTGACTTGATGTCTATCTTCGAGTGACAGCATGAAGTTGAGGGATTTGCATAAGGAGAGTAGAATGACGGATAACCAGAATAATTTGGCTAACAACCAGAGTGGGTTAGATTACAACGCATTAGACGAGTTTGAGCAAAAATTTGAAGAAGAACGAATATATTACCAGGTTCCTGGTGCAGCATTAGCGATCGTGTATGGAAACGAATTAATTAAAGCTAGTGGCTATGGCGTGCGGGACATAAAAACACAGGAACCGGTGACCGCAGAAACAGTTTTCCCGATCGGTTCAATGAGCAAATCAATGACCAGCATCATGAATGCGACCCAAGTGGAGGCCGGGATATTTGGTTGGGACACATTGGTGAAGGACATTAGCCCGCAGTTTAAGTTTGCTAATCAGCAAACCACAGACAATCTCCAGGTGCAGCACGTAATCGGGATGCGTGCTGGCATACAAGATCCGATCGGCCCTTACCACTATGCTAATAACAAATATTGGGAGGAACAGTCAGCACCGTATTTAGTCAAGTCCTTGGCCACGGCCCCTTTTCAGGCAATAACTGGAAAGGTATTTCACTACGGCAACGAATCTTATGCCAGCAGTGGTTACTTCTCTCCGTTGAAGCGGGGTTTAGAGGCATCGCAATTGCTGCAAGAATACAAGAATTTGATGCGTCAGAAGATATTTAAACCCATTGGGATGACAAAGACCAGCATTACACCAATTTGTTCAAGCATTAGTGACGACTATGTAACAAGCTACGGACTAGATACTAGCAATGGACGGGCAAGTATGATGGCACAAGCCCCCATCAGCATTAGCAATGTTAATGGCATCGCGCCAGCAGGTCAAGTAGTCTCAAATGCTATGGACTTGAGTCTTTATGCCCGGATGTTGTTAAACAATGGTGTGGCGATTAATGGCACGCAAATCATCACCGCAGAAAGTCTGAACAAGATTTGGAGTGACACAATTGATGCCCCTGACTTCCCCGGTCTGACTAATACGACTAAATATGGTCTGGGTTGGGAGATCCAAGAAGTTGAACTAACAAACCCAAACCGCAAAATTGAGGCGATCGCCCATGGGGGTCTTCTTCCGGCTTGGGTAACTTGGCTGATGGTAGTTCCAGATCAACGTTTCGGATTGGTGGTCCTCACCAATAGTTGGTCTGGTTTCTACTTTATATTCGAGATGGCGCAGGAGTTTATGAAAGTGATTTACGGCAGCAGCAATATTGATGACTCGCAATTCATCAATTATCGTCAACAATACCAGGCATACGTCGAGGAATTGCCGAAAAAAATTCAGGAGAAAGTCTCATCATATAAAGTTCAACGGAACGAAGTAGAATCACTGTTGGGAAACTACGAAGGGGGCTGGAACGTAGAAGTAAACGAGTCAAATCAATTGGTTTTGTTTAAGTCAGGATGGGTTCATTACCTGTTTCCTAGCAAAGCGGGTCAAAACCAATACATTATCGGGGCCAGCAACGACAATATATATCTAAACGAGAAACGACATGATGTCAGCTTCTCCATTGACCCCAATACATCAAAGATGACTATGCATTCAGCAATGGGCAACGTTGCCAAATTAGTCTAGTTTGGTAATTAGACATAAGCCTTCTGATGACCTCAGACCTCAGCCATTGACGCTGATGTCTGAGGTCTGATAGCTAAATAATGACAATTATCTGGCGTAAGCTGTCGTGCATTTAAATTGCATAGCTTCAGATCCTTGCTCTCTATGACTTTCCCAATGCAAGAATTTTGAATGAGAGAATTTTGAATTGCTTAGAGACTGGTGAGGGAAAAAATCAGGCGATCGAAGGCTTGACAGTATGATGATTGTTGGCTATAGTATTTTGTGACCTATAAATTTGGCCAGCTCTGTAAGTTCAAATATGATGAAGATCGAAAAGACAAGCTTATTGCTAAGCATAGGATGTTGCATAATCATCATCTGCTTATATCTGACTAAAATTGTCCCAACGGTAGCCGCAGAGATGCCAAAGGATTTTAGTTCAAATTTGTTTGAGACTAAGTCGCTAGTTAACACTTCTGGCAACACCTATCTAATGGACAAGCATGCTTGGACAATATTTGCTCAAATCAATCAGAAAGCACCTAGACAATGTCCAGGGACAAATAATAGTATTTGGGAAACTTGGGCCGATAACGGGGAGACCTTTCTACGGGAAAAACCAACATGGGCTGGACTGTGGAAGTTGACAAGAAGAATTACCTCGTGCTGTATAAAACTGGCTGGATTTATTATTTGTTTCCCACTCAAGCAGGCCCAGTTGTTAAAGGGAAAAATCAATTCGTCATCTGGGCATCCAATCACAACGGGTATTTGAAAGGAAAGGAAAACAAAGTTGACTTCTACATTGATTCTGTCTGGGGAGTCACCATGACATCTGCGATGGGAGAAGTGAAACGCTGGGCGGCATAATAATCACTCATGATGGGCATCTCTTGACTTGATGTCTATCTTCGAGTGACAGCATGAAGTTGAGGGATTTGCATAAGGAGAGTAGAATGACGGATAACCAGAATAATTTGGCTAACAACCAGAGTGGGTTAGATTACAACGCATTAGACGAGTTTGAGCAAAAATTTGAAGAAGAACGAATATATTACCAGGTTCCTGGTGCAGCATTAGCGATCGTGTATGGAAACGAATTAATTAAAGCTAGTGGCTATGGCGTGCGGGACATAAAAACACAGGAACCGGTGACCGCAGAAACAGTTTTCCCGATCGGTTCAATGAGCAAATCAATGACCAGCATCATGAATGCGACCCAAGTGGAGGCCGGGATATTTGGTTGGGACACATTGGTGAAGGACATTAGCCCGCAGTTTAAGTTTGCTAATCAGCAAACCACAGACAATCTCCAGGTGCAGCACGTAATCGGGATGCGTGCTGGCATACAAGATCCGATCGGCCCTTACCACTATGCTAATAACAAATATTGGGAGGAACAGTCAGCACCGTATTTAGTCAAGTCCTTGGCCACGGCCCCTTTTCAGGCAATAACTGGAAAGGTATTTCACTACGGCAACGAATCTTATGCCAGCAGTGGTTACTTCTCTCCGTTGAAGCGGGGTTTAGAGGCATCGCAATTGCTGCAAGAATACAAGAATTTGATGCGTCAGAAGATATTTAAACCCATTGGGATGACAAAGACCAGCATTACACCAATTTGTTCAAGCATTAGTGACGACTATGTAACAAGCTACGGACTAGATACTAGCAATGGACGGGCAAGTATGATGGCACAAGCCCCCATCAGCATTAGCAATGTTAATGGCATCGCGCCAGCAGGTCAAGTAGTCTCAAATGCTATGGACTTGAGTCTTTATGCCCGGATGTTGTTAAACAATGGTGTGGCGATTAATGGCACGCAAATCATCACCGCAGAAAGTCTGAACAAGATTTGGAGTGACACAATTGATGCCCCTGACTTCCCCGGTCTGACTAATACGACTAAATATGGTCTGGGTTGGGAGATCCAAGAAGTTGAACTAACAAACCCAAACCGCAAAATTGAGGCGATCGCCCATGGGGGTCTTCTTCCGGCTTGGGTAACTTGGCTGATGGTAGTTCCAGATCAACGTTTCGGATTGGTGGTCCTCACCAATAGTTGGTCTGGTTTCTACTTTATATTCGAGATGGCGCAGGAGTTTATGAAAGTGATTTACGGCAGCAGCAATATTGATGACTCGCAATTCATCAATTATCGTCAACAATACCAGGCATACGTCGAGGAATTGCCGAAAAAAATTCAGGAGAAAGTCTCATCATATAAAGTTCAACGGAACGAAGTAGAATCACTGTTGGGAAACTACGAAGGGGGCTGGAACGTAGAAGTAAACGAGTCAAATCAATTGGTTTTGTTTAAGTCAGGATGGGTTCATTACCTGTTTCCTAGCAAAGCGGGTCAAAACCAATACATTATCGGGGCCAGCAACGACAATATATATCTAAACGAGAAACGACATGATGTCAGCTTCTCCATTGACCCCAATACATCAAAGATGACTATGCATTCAGCAATGGGCAACGTTGCCAAATTAGTCTAGTTTGGTAATTAGACATAAGCCTTCTGATGACCTCAGACCTCAGCCATTGACGCTGATGTCTGAGGTCTGATAGCTAAATAATGACAATTATCTGGCGTAAGCTGTCGTGCATTTAAATTGCATAGCTTCAGATCCTTGCTCTCTATGACTTTCCCAATGCAAGAATTTTGAATGAGAGAATTTTGAATTGCTTAGAGACTGGTGAGGGAAAAAATCAGGCGATCGAAGGCTTGACAGTATGATGATTGTTGGCTATAGTATTTTGTGACCTATAAATTTGGCCAGCTCTGTAAGTTCAAATATGATGAAGATCGAAAAGACAAGCTTATTGCTAAGCATAGGATGTTGCATAATCATCATCTGCTTATATCTGACTAAAATTGTCCCAACGGTAGCCGCAGAGATGCCAAAGGATTTTAGTTCAAATTTGTTTGAGACTAAGTCGCTAGTTAACACTTCTGGCAACACCTATCTAATGGACAAGCATGCTTGGACAATATTTGCTCAAATCAATCAGAAAGCACCTAGACAATGTCCAGGGACAAATAATAGTATTTGGGAAACTTGGGCCGATAACGGGGAGACCTTTCTACGGGAAAAACCAACATGGCCGGAAGTCTGTGGGACTGCCGAGGCCCCGCGCCGGAAGATACTTAGAGAGCGCAGCATCAACTTATTTCTGGAAGCAGAAGAAAAACAGACAATTCTCGGAGCAGAATTGATTGATTCTTCCGAAGAAAAAGCCGAAGAAGTCCGCCGCAACCGCGCCACCTTTGACTATATAGTCAATAATGACCTCTGGAATAGGGAGGGTTTAATCAAAGCCTATGCTAGTGATGAAAAAATTGAGTTTCCTGCTAAGGCGATTGAAGTCAAAGCTGATTGGGTGCCAATTCGCGAATCAGAAAAGCCTAATTATCACTGGAATTACACCCAAGATGGAACTCTGGTTGGCATGCGGGCCATGCACGTGATCTCCAAAGAGTTGCCAAACTGGTTCTGGGCGAGCTTTGAATGGGTTGACAACCTAGGACGCTGCGATGACATCGGCTGTGTGGATAACTTTGGGGTAACTCCCCATGTCGTCCAACCAAACGATACGACAAATCTCAAATATCCTCCGGGGCAATTAACCCCAGAACTGGAGCAATTATTTGCTGCTTACGGACTAACAGGAGAATGGGGCGAGCAATTTAAGAACTACCGCCTGAAGGGAACTCAAATCAACTTTATTGATGTGACAGGAAGCCCAATACTGTTGGGGAATTCAATCACAGAACAGGGGTCGGTCTTGGGCTCTTCATGTATAACTTGCCACGCCCAGGCAAGGATTGATGCGGACGGTCGCACAACACGAGTTTTGGAGTTAGTTGGAGCCCCTGTGCCGGAAATGTTCGAACAATTAAAGGCAACGGGTTTTGTTTGGTCAATCCCATTGTGTGTAAACTATCCTTGGGCTTGTAAAAGCTGATCGATAATACTGAAATCCTGTTTGTGTTTGGCCTTCACCTATTCACTACAGGTAGGGTAAGATGGGTACTGCCCATCTTACCTTGAGAGCCTCTGGGTAAGTCCCAATTCAGATCGTATAATTTTCCAGAACAAGTTCCCCTACTGATGACCAAACTGATTATCCAAATTCCCTGCTACAACGAAGAAGAATCCCTAGGAATAGCCCTGCAAGCACTGCCGCGTCAGTTAGATGGAGTCGATACTGTCGAATGGTTGGTAATTAATGATGGCAGCCGCGATCGCACAGTAGAAGTAGCAAAATACTACGAAGTTGACCATATCGTCAACTTACCCCAAAACCAAGGTCTAGCCAAAGCTTTTATGGCCGGGCTAGAAGCATCCGTGGAAGCAGGGGCGGATATTATCGTCAATACAGATGCAGACAATCAATACTGTGCTGCTGACATTCCCAAATTAATTCAGCCAATTGTTCGGAAACAAGCAGAAATAGTAGTAGGTGCCCGAGATGTGCAAACAAACCCAGAATTTTCTCCCGTCAAAAAGCTACTGCAAAAACTGGGAAGTTGGGTAGTACGTCTTGCTTCGAAAACCGCTATTCCCGACGCCCCTAGCGGTTTTCGAGCCTTCAGTCGGAAAGCTGCTATGCAACTCAATGTTTTTAATAGTTATACCTATACCCTGGAGACAATTATCCAAGCCGGGCAAAAAGGAATAGCAATTACTTCCGTACCAATTAAAACTAATCCGGCCTTACGGCCATCCCGTCTAGTACGGAGCAATTGGAATTATATGGTGCGATCGTTTTTGACGATTCTCCGCATCTTCATGCTGTACAAGCCCCTGCGCTTCTTTTTGCTATTCGGAAATATTTCCTTCGGGGCCGGGATTATTTTAGGAAGTCGCTGGCTGATATATTTCCTTATGGGTAGCGAAAGAACTCACATTCCTAGCTTAATTCTGGCGGCTATCTTGATTTTAATTGGCTTCCAATTGTGTATATTTGGTCTCGTTGCTGATTTGATGGCAGCTAACCGCAAACTGTTGGAAGAAATTCAACTCCGCATGCGATCGAATGATGCCAAGACTGATGGCTGAACACCTCAGGCGATCCGCCCGCCCTACTGACCGCAAAATCAAGTAAATAGGATCGACAAAAACATGAAGAAGATTATCTCTTTAATTGTGAGTCTATTAATTTTAGCAGCAATCTACTGGAAAATAGACTTGCAGAAATTAATAGAGGTTTTTAAGAATTGTCAGGGCGAATGGATGGTAGTTAGTCTAGGCATGGTCGTGCCGTTAACAATGTTGACTGCCTGGCGACTGCAACAACTAATGCCAAGTGGGCAGAGATTGGGATTTGGCGAGGCCAATCGCTTAATTCTCGCAGCTAGCGTCTTAAATATGCTATTACCCTCAAAAATGGGGGATATTGCCAAGGCCTATTTTATGAAGCAGCGAGGACATTTAGATGGTTCTCTATCTTTATCTTTAGTTGTTTTTGAGAAAGCTTGCGATTTATTATCCTTGCTACTCTGGTGTGCATTTGGCTTAATACTTTATCCAGCTAAAGATTGGTTATTTTGGCTAATGACTAGCAGCGTGGTTTTCGGACTGGTGCCAGGTATCTTATTACTGAGTTCGGAAAAAATATCTCTGACCTTTTTTCAAATAGGGAAAAAGATTGCCCCAGATAAAATCACTTCAAAACTGGAAAGTTTGCAGACATCTTGGCTGGAAATGCAAAATTATTTCTGGAGCAACAAAGCCCAGTTAGCTAAGATAACTATTGTTTCTATCTGGATCTGGTTTCTACATCTGTTACAAATTTGGCTATTTATCCTAGCACTGGGGGCCTGGACGCCCTTTTTGGCAAATCTAGCCCTTTCACCCCTAGCAATTCTAGCAGGTTTACTGCCTTTAACCTTTGCGGGAATTGGCACTCGCGACGCTGCTTTGATCGCCTTTTATCAGCCCTATTTCAATGCCCCTACAGCTGCGGCCTTAGCCCTACTTTGTACTTCACGCTATCTGTTACCTGCCATTGGCGGTTTGCCTTTTCTGGGACAATATCTAGTTAAAGATTCTCAAGAGACTGAAATTTCCCAATTCCCAATTCACAACTGACAGGCTCTCGTGTCGGGTGCATCTCAATACAAGACATTCGTAGGTTGGGTTTCCTCTATGCGCACTGCGTAGAGGAAACCCAACAGGCGCAACGCTAACAACATCTCTTTGTTGGGTTTCGTGCCTCAACCCAACCTACGAAATTAATATTTTTGCTTCTATGAGATGCACCCCTCGTGTCGCCCGCCCTGCGAACACCTCCAGGCGATCCGCCCGCCCTACGAACCGACCACCTCTAATGTTGATGTCCATCGAATGTAATTACAGCCCTCTATTTCTTGACGTATCCATTCATGGGCTTGGACAAAAGAAGATCTAATTAGCAAACCTTTACCATTATCTTCAAAACTAGGGGGCAAAAGCACGCGAACGCGCAAAGGGATGCTCGTATGAAAATCTTGATGCTGTAAAATTGCATCTTGTAAACCACCATAAAAATCTGCATGGGTAACGATCGCTCTTCCAGGTAAATCTAAGGCCGCGAGCGGCTCTGGTAGATACCAGACATCGGTTTGCTCGTTAAAATCTTGGAGTAATTCTGCGCGCACCCGACGCAAGTCTTGAGAAGCTAACCAAGGGTTATAGATTTGACTGGAAGCAACTGTATAATTGATAGGCGATTCAATTGCCTTACCCATCATAAAGACACTACTATAAACCAGAGGAAGAGCAAGATAAAGGATGGCAGCAATAGATAAAGATACTTTGAGTAAATAATTGTGAGAATTTTTCTGCCACAGTTCGCCACCTGACTGTAGAACTACAGGTAAAATAGCAAGACTGGCTGAGATGATATGGCGTGTCTCGTAACTAACAGTTGCACCCACCGACCAAATAGCAAAGAGAGCCGCAACGCTGGTAAAAAATACAATTTTAGCTAATAAACTAGCTTCTGATAAGGTTTGAGGACTTAAAATTAACCATAACAATAATACCCCTCCTGGAAGGCCAATTAAACTTATCCAGAGGGGATTAAAAACAAGCCCCTGTTGGTAATTAAGGAGCAGAGCTTTCCAAAATGATTCAGCATCAGCTATAGCTAGGGCAGGATTAGCTATAGCATAAATCGTGGTTTGCCATTTGAAGCTAATTATTTTCGCTGTAGCAGTAAGCAAATTTGCCGTTCCTCCTAGATTTTGGTTGAGGAAGTTGAGAGTTAACAAAGGAATAGCGAAAAATAAGCAGACCAATCCATAAGCTATTAATTTCCTAATTTTTTGCTGCTGGGAATTGTTATTAGTAATACTTTTGAATCCCAGATAAATTAACGCTCCTAATAAAACAAACATAATTGAGTATTTTAAGATATATACCCAACCCATAATTAAGCCAACGAGAGGGGAAATAACTAAAAATTTTACCCAACCTTTGATGGCAGCGCTCTCACGATTCCAATATCGATTGAGTTGATAAGTCATCAAAAGTAACCAAGGGGCAGAAGCATAAACTAGGACTTCCGCAGAATACTGGAATACAGCATGACTACTATAGCGCAGACTGGGGATAGTCAGAGCCAGAATTAAGCCAATCCAAATCGGAAACTCGAACAGGGAAAACCAACAGATCCAACCCAGAGAACCTACAATTAAGCCGGCGATCGCGATTATGCGTATGCTAATGCCCGCTGATATTCCCCCTGCCATGAGGGGATAGGCTAGCAAATTAGTTCCTGGAGGCCACCAAGTAATCCAGATAGCCTCGTTAACAGCAAGGTCATCATAACTGGGTCTGACTAAATGATTAAAGGAAGGGGAGTCAGAGGCGATAAACTGTTGTAACGCCTTCATTTGCCACGCAGAATCGCTATAAAGACTCTGAGGATTCTTCAGGGCCACTAAGATTATTAATAAACTAGAAATTAAGGCGATCGTCAGAAGGATTGGCGTGATTTTTTTCATATCTTTAACATCCTTAAGCATGGAGCAATGAGCTGGCTCCAATGGAAAAAATTGTCAATCGGCAGATATTAGTATACTATAGATTGACAGTTGTCAACCTATACCAACAAAAAATGAGAGTCTTCATCCTCATCTGGTTTGGTCAGCTCATCTCCCTGATCGGTTCGGGTCTTACTAGCTTTGCTTTGGGGGTACGAGTCTATCAGAACACCGGATCTGTCACCCAGTTCGCTCTGATTACGCTTTGCACGACTCTACCGCTGGTAATCGTTTCTCCTATAGCCGGTACACTAGTTGACCGCTGGAGCCGACGGTGGACAATGATTATTAGCGATTCTGGTAGCGGTATATGTACCCTGGCGATCGCCGTTTTGCTCGCCACCGGTACTCTGGAAGTTTGGCATATATACATTATTGCAGCGATCAATTCCTTATTGAGCGCCTTCCAATGGCCAGCTTATACCGCCGCCACCACCCTGCTAGTTCCCAAAGAAGAGTTGGGTCGCGCCAGTGGGATGGTCCAGTCAGGAGAAAGCATCGCTCAAATCCTCTCACCGGCGATCGCTGGCGTGCTTCTAGTCACAATCGGGTTGCGGGGTATTATTCTACTCGACTTTATCACTTTCGGTTTCGCCCTATCAACCTTACTTTGCATCCGTTTTCCGGAGATAGAGAGCAAAGCTGAAAAAATAACAACCTCAAATAACCTGTGGGAAGAATTACTCTATGGTGTAACTTATCTTACCACGAGACCTGGCTTAGTGGGAATACTGGGTTTTTTCGCAATTATCAACTTATTTACAGCACTGATAATTATCTTAGTGCCTCCTTTAATACTGTCTTTATTCTCTCCTGTAGTGCTGGGTACGATCGAGTCCATTGGCGGCATAGGTATGCTTGCTGGCAGCTCGTTAATGATTATTTGGAAAGGTCCAGAAAACCGCATCAAGACTGTGTTTGGCATCCCGATACTCATGGCTTTCTCGACTATCGTTATGGGATTACACAGTTCCATCCTCGTTCTATCTATTGGGAGTTTTTTATTCTTATTTGGTTCTCCAGTTATCCGTGCTTGTCTCCAAGTCATCTGGCAAATCAAAATTGCACCTGACGTTCAAGGAAGAGTTTTTTCTCTTAAACGAATGGTAGTCCGATCGTGCGTACCCTTAGCTGCTGTCGTGGCCGGACCGTTAAATGACTATATTTTTGAACCGCTGATGGCTGCTGATGGTCCTTTAGCAGCAAGTCTGGGACAAATCATTGGCGTAGGAACGGGTCGCGGTATCGATCTGATGTTGGTCGTTCTAGGCGTTTTAATCATATTAACAACTTTTTTCGCCTACCTCTATGCTCCTCTGCGGTTAGTGGAAAGTCAACTACCTGATGCTACTATCGGGACTTAGGCAATTCAAAATTCAAAATTCAAAATGGGGAAAGCTATTTTGAACTTGGGTTTCAGCTTTTAGACCTATGCAAATTCAATGCGCGACAGCTTTGAGAATTGGGAATTGTCAATTGAGAATGGAAAATTGATAATTATTGTCGGAATATTTGTCCGCTTTACCATGTCCTGTATTCAGTAACTAATGAAGAGGGTTGAAGTATGATTGCGATAGATGGCTTTACTGCGATCGCAAAGATATATGAAAGTGCCAACTCTCTAGTCTATCGGGGACTGCGAGAGTCGGATAAGCAAGCTGCAATCGCGTAGCGTGCGCGCAGCGCAATCCTGAAGGTGCTCAAGCAAGACTATCCCACGGAACTAACCAGGTACAAGCAGGAATATGAAATTACCCGCAATCTCAATCTGGACGGAGTTGTCAAAGCCTATGATTTATCCTCATATCAGAACACCCTGGTAATGATCTTGGAGTATTTTGGCGGTGAATCCTTAAAAATCTGGATGGAAGAGGACAAGTTTACCCTGTCAGAATTTCTGGAAATAGCCATGGCCACAACTGAGAGTCTAGGGGGAGTTCATGTTGCTAATATTATCCACAAAGATATTAACCCAGCTAATATCGTTCTCAGCCGGACAGGGGGGTACTAAAACTCATCGACTTTGGCATCTCCACTCAATTAACTCGGGAAAACTCGACCCTGAAAAATCCTCAGGTCCTAGAAGGAACCTTAGCTTATATCTCTCCGGAACAAACGGGAAGAATGAACCGGGCCCTGGACTATCGCACGGATTTTTACTCCCTGGGGGTGACTTTTTACGAACTGCTGACCGGTAAACTGCCGTTTGAGACTCGGGAGGCGATCGAATTAGTCCACTGTCACATTGCCAAGCAACCTCCGACTCCCTAGGAAGTCAAAGAAGAAATTCCCAAAGCCCTATCGGATCTAGTGATGAAATCCGTGCCTGCCCGAAAAATGCGGAAGACCGCTATCAAAGTGCTTGGGGGATAAAAGCTGACTTGGCAGAATGCCTGGCCCAATTGCAGAATTTGGGTACTATATCAGAGTTTACCTTGGGAGATCGAGATATTTCCGACAAGTTCGCTATTCCCCAGAAACTCTACGGACGGGAGGCGGAAATTGAAACATTATTGACAGCATTCGATCGCGTATCAGGACTTGGGGGAGTAGAACTGATGCTAGTGGCCGGATATTCAGGCATCGGCAAGTCGGCATTGGTTAAGGAAGTTCACAAACCGATTACGGAAAAACGAGGCTATTTCATCTCTGGTAAATTCGACCAGTTTCAGCGCAATATTCCCTACTCTGCGGTTGTCGCAGCCTTCAGTAACTTGATGGGACAACTGCTAACGGAAACGGCAGACTCACTGCAGCAATGGCAAGCAAAGCTGTTGGCGGCGGTGGGAGTTAACGGTCAGGTGATTATTGATGTGATCCCGGAAGTGGAATTGATTATTGGTCCCCAGCCTGACCTGCGCGAATTGGGACCAACGGAATCCCAAAATCGCTTCAATCTGGTGTTTCAAAACTTTATTCGCGTTTTTTGTGCCCAGTCCCATCCGTTAGTCATATTTCTGGATGACTTGCAGTGGGCGGACTCGGCAACCCTGAAGTTAATTGAACTGGTGATGACGGATAGCAAGACAGAATACCTGTTCTTGATTAGGGCCTATCGAGATAATGAGGTCAGCCCCACTCATCCTTTGATGCTAATGGTTTCCAAACTGCGGGAGGTGGATGCAATTGTCAAGCAGATTACTCTAGATCCTTTAGCGAGCATATTTGCCAACTGCTGGCCGAGACCCTGTCTAGTGACAGCACTGCCGTGGCCCCCTTGGCAGAACTGGTGGTTCGCAAAACCTTGGGCAATCCTTTCTTTGTGAATGAATTCCTCAAAACCCTTTATGCAGAACAGGCGATCGCCTTCGATCTGGCTGACTGTAATTGGCAATGGGATGTCCGGCAAATTGAGGCCATGGAAATCACGGACAATGTAGTAGATTTGCTGATTGGCAAGCTCAAGAAACAGCCAGCTAGGACTCAAGAGGTTTTGCGTCTAGCTGCTTGTGTGGGGGCTGCTTTTGATTTAAGGACTCTCTCGATCGTTAGCGAAAAAACCCCAGAGGTAATTTCCCCTGACCTGAAGAGGGCCATGCAGTCGGGATTAATTCTGCCGGCATCGGAGTTAGATGCTCAACTGTTAATTCATAATTATCGCTTCCTGCACGATCGCGTCCAACAAGCGGCTTATGCCTTGAATGATGCCGCTAACCAAAAAGCCGTTCACTTGCAAATCGGTCGCCTGTTGCTAGAGAATCTCGATGACCAACAAGGTCAGGAAAGATTCTTTGAGATCGTCGATCATCTCAATCTCGGTCTGGAGTTAGTAACCGATCCAGAAGAACGAAAGCGAATCGCTCAACTCAATCTCATGGCTGGTCAGAAAGCCAAGGCAGCAACTGCTTATGGGGCAGCAGTCAAGTATTTAATGTGGGGCGAGGACTTTTGAATCAGCAGAGTTGGCAGAACTTGTACGACCTCACCTTATCTTTGCATTCGGAAGCAGCAGCAGCAGCGAAGCCTGTACCTCAGGGGTAACTTCCAGCAGATGGAACAGTTAGCAGCGATCGTGCTACAACGGGCCAGAACGATTCTAGACAAAGTCAAAATCTATGAAATTCAGATTCAAGCCTATGTAGGACAAAATCAACTCCTCAAAGCGGTCAATACTGCCCTACCGATTCTGGATTTGTTAGGTGTCAGCTTTCCCGAAAACCCGTCCCAGTCCGATTTGCAATTGGACTAGAGGAAACCCGATCGCTTTTGGGCAACAAGACAATTAAAGACTTGAGCGAACTTCCCGAAATGACCGATCCCTACAAGCTAGCAGCAATGCGGATATTGTCGAGAATCTGGGGTTCTGCCTATATGGCCCTTCCCGCCTTGATACCCCTAACTGTATTGCAAATAATGAATTTATCAGTGACATCAGGCAATACTTCTATCTCAGCTTTTGGCTATGCTTGCTATGGATTGATTCTCGTCGAGGTTGTCAGATATCTTCAAGCTGGTTATAAATTTGGGCAACTGGGTGTTACTGTTTTGTCTCGGTTCTATGATCGAGAAGTAGAATCAAAAACCTTGGAAGTATTTAATGCTTTTGTCAGGCATTGGAAAGATCATGTCAAGGAAACGCTCCCACCTTTAATGCAAGGCTATCAAAGCGGACTAGATACGGGTGATTTAGAATTTGTTGCCTATTGCGGCTATGTCTACTGCTACTATTCTTACTCCATCGGCAAGCAACTGTCAAGTCTGGAAAAAAGAATTGCGACCCATGTTGATTTGCTGGGTCAAATTAAGCAAGAAACAGTTCGCAATTATTCCCGAATGCTTCATCAAGCTACCTTAAACTTGATGGGCAACCCTGACCAGGGAGTTAATTGGTGAGGCTTATAACGAAAGGGAGATGCTGCCGATACATCAGCAAGCTAATGATGGATCGGCCATCGCATTTGCACACATTCACAAACTCTTCCTCTGCTATTTATTTGCACAGTACGATCGCGCCCTAGCCAATGCTGACATTGCCGAAAAAAATTTAGCAAAGGTTACGGGATTGGTCTTGATAGTCATTTTCAACTTTTATGATTCTCTATCCAGGATAGCAGTCTGTGCATCATCGGCCATCCCATATTCTTTACAGGATGTCCTGCTCGATCGCATAGCAGGTAATCAGGAAAAAATGCAGCATTGGGCCGCTCACGCTCCCATGAATCATTTGCACAAATATCATCTAGTAGAAGCGGAGCGACATCGCTTGGTGGGAAAAAAGATGGAGGCCATGGAGATGTACGATCGCGCTATTGCCGGAGCTAAAGAAAATGAATACTTGCATGAAGAAGCCCTCGCCAACGAACTAGCAGCAAAATTATACCTCGACTGGGGCAAGGAGAAAATCGCCCGGGTTTATATGCAGGAAGCTCATTACTGCTATACCCGTTGCAACAGCAAAAGTCAAGCATCTGGAAGAAAGCTATCCGCAGTTATTGAGCGCAGCAAAGGCAAGAAACCTCACGACTGCTACCACCATAACCAGCACAGCAGGAATAAGCACTGGCGATCGCCTAGACCTGACTACCATCCTCCAAGCTTCCCAAACCATTTCTAGCGAAATTCAGCTCGATCGACTGCTAGAGAAGCTGATGAAACTCGTCCTGGCCAACGCCGGGGCGCAAAACGGTTGCTTAATATTACTAGAGGGGGAACAACTGCTCGTGAGGTCAGACGTTGATCCTCACGAGCTCTCCCAGTCGCTGGATACTTTTGAGCCGCACCCATCACTTGACGGGACAAAATGTCGATGTCTAAAGGGCAGTACGATCGCTCCGGCGGAGTTTGCAGCCTGGTGCGCGCAGCGCATGTAGTGCGCCCTTTAGACATCTCAGCCGACTCCGGGCTTTCTCCCTAAATAGCGTTGGCTGAAAAGGTCGCAGCCTGCGCTCACCCCCCTTAACGATAGAGATATTTTATTCTGGAATGACTTCCTCACTCCCTGGAGTGAGGAAGTCATTCCCTGGAGAACTCAGTCATTCCCAGGACTAACTGTTCATTTCCTAGAGTAACTTCCTCATTCCACCGAGTACGAGAGTCATTCGGTGGCGGAACAAGGTTTAGCTTTGACTTGAAACAAGATTACCAAAAGGAAGCTGAGTAACTCCTTGGCCGGAGCGGGAGTCTCCAAGGCCGGAGTAAGCGCCTCCAAGGCCGAAGTAAGCACCTCCAAGGCCGGAGTAAAATCGGAGGTGTGGTCTTGCGCCCGTTGGTAAGATGATCCCCCCAGCCCCCCTTAAAAAAGGCTTACAAAGGTAGGTTTTTTACTTTCGCCAGATCCTTCCCTCAAACAAACCGAAATGTAAAAAACCTACTCCTGTGAGCTTAAAAAGGGGGGGGCAAGCTGCTCCCCCCCGCGCTGGGGGGCTGGGGGGGATCGCCCGCTACCGGTGAGAGTCGAAAATTGCTCTACTAATGCAACAAATGCATGACCGTACCCAGAAGCTCATGGCGTTCAAATCATCCACCAGTGCGGCGACCACCTGCTGACTCTCATTAATGATCTTCTCGACCTCAGCAAAATCGAAGCCCGGAAAATGGAACTCCACTCCAGCGATTTGTATTTCCCCAGCTTCCTGACCGGGATCGCTGACATCGCCATGCCAGTGATGGATGGCTTGGAAATGATCCGGCGACTGCGCCGGACCCCTCAAGCACGGGATATAGTGATGATTGTCTCCTCTGCCAGGGTCTACTCGGAAGACCAAAAGCGCCGTCTTGATGCCGGTGTCAACGATTTTCTCCCCAAACCCGTGGGAACTGACGAACTTCTCGACAAGTTACAGCAGCATTTGGGGCTAGAATGGATTATTGATGCAACTGGACCCAGTCAAGACGCCGCCCAACCTTCGATGACAACTGACTCTTTGATTGTTCCCCCACCAGAGGAGATTGAGAGTTTGTTGCAGCTGGCCAGGGCGGGCAAGTTCAGTAAAATCAAAAAGCTTGCTGCTAAACTAGAAGAGTATGGTGCGATTCGTTCTAGTCTAACGTGGGCAACTACGGAACGCTAGGCCAGGTCCAAACTGGTAACTCTGGTATTCATGGGGGTTAGATTCCCTCTCTCCAAGTGTGGGAGTAACACCGGTCCTTAGTGCTGCTGAGTCACATAACGGTGGTGCGGAGCAAGGACTTAAATGTAGGATAGCTAGCAGCCTAAGCTAGTGACGCCGCTAGGAAAGATGCTAATGGCTAGAACAAGCGAACCTGTGTACGCCTCGTTATCTAGAACCAGCGAAATAAGGCTTAAAGCACTTGGCCAGTATCGCACTCTAAGAACTCCCGGGGTATAGCAGGGGCCTAAAAGCATCGTGAAATGATACTAGGGAACGAAGTAACTTCTCGTGTGCTGTCTAGATTGGACAAGTTAGATGTAAAGCGCAAGCCGCGAGGGGAGAGATAGCCCGAGAAGCTAATGCCTAGGGTAACGCCTATGGATATGATGGGGTGTTCCTCATCGAGCTGACGCGGGTTGGTTAAAATAGGAAATCTTGGGTAAGAGTATCTCTAAGACGCCGGAGGCCTCTCGAAGGTTGGATGACTGGTAAAACAGACTTGGAAATGGTAATACTAAAGGTTATCTGGCAGCGCCGCTTACCAACCAGGAAAGGAGTGAAATCGCATGAGATGAGGGACAAGTGGAGCAATCCGTAGTAATCCTAGTAGTGACAATGCCCTACTTGCCAGTAGCCGGATGCGGTGAAAGTCGCACGTCCGGTTCCGAATGGGAGGGTTAGGGGGTGACCCCTAGCTCGACCCCGACTACGACAAATTTGTCCCCTTTGCTGACCGGGTAAGATTCTTTGTGAAAGGATTTCAAGAACAAGAGCTAATCGAGTTTCTCAAGGAGCTACAGTGAGATCGCCTATGTTTATTGAAGGCATGGAAGAAGAAGTAATATTAATTGTCGATGACACCCCCGCTAATTTAGAGGTGTTGTTCGATTGTTTAGATGATGCAGGATTTGAAGTGGTGGTGGCGAAGGATGGCGAAAGTGCCCTGCAGAAGGTGGAAAAGGAGCCGCCGGATTTAATTTTGCTGGACGTGATGATGCCGGGAATAGACGGTTTTGAAACCTGCCGTCGGCTCAAGGCTAATCCCGACAGTTTGGCTAGATAGAGGGATCTGGCCTCTAAAATCATTACTTGTTTATCACCACCTGAACAACTAACAACTGACAAATTATGGTGCATCTTCAAGAAGCCAAAAAGACTGTGAGGTCCAATAGCTATGTTAGAAATCAAAGAGACAGTTCATGTTAATAGCAAGAAAAAGATTGATATAGATAGGCTCGATCGAAGGGAAGTCAGCGAAGCTGTAATTCCGATTATTTCAGGCACGGCATCAGTAACGGGTGAAGCATTTTTTCAAGCATTGACGGAACATTTAGCTCAGGCACTGGGGGTAGAATATGCGTTCGTAACCGAAATATCTGTATGGAAAAACCAGCAGCCCAAGGCAGTTAAAACCCTGTCTTGTTGGCACCAATCCCAAATCGTGGAGAACTTTGAGTACGAACTAGATAATACTCCTTGCAGGAATATATTCACTAAAGAAACTCTGGAGCAAAGACAGCCAATATTCTGCATTCCGGAAGGCTTGTCACGGCTTTATCCCAATGCCCTCGCCAAAGGATACTTTTTGGGAATCGCTCTTCGGGAAAAGGAGTTGAAAACTCCGCTCGGGCATATCTGCTTGGAGGGCGATGGGGCCTTAAAGAACGTAGCACTTGCTAGAGCAATTTTGAGTTTTTTGGCGATGCGGGTATCAGCGGAGCTAGAGCGTCACAGAGCAGAAACTGCCTTGAGGTGCTCAGAAGCCCGCGAACGGGAAAAAGCGCAGCAGCTGCAACAAACCCTGCATCAGCTCCAGCAAACCCAGATAAATCTAGAACAAGTCAATGCTCAACTGCAGGAATATTCCTATAAGCTAGAGGAAAAGGTTAAAGAGCGCACCGCTTGCTTAGCGGAATCTAACAGACAACTGGAAGCTGCCAAAGCAGCCGCAGATGAGGCTAACCAAGCCAAAAGCGAATTTCTCTCCAACATGAGCCACGAACTGCGCACTCCCCTCAACGGCATCTTGGGGTACGCCCAAATCTTGCAACGTTCTCAAACCCTGACAGACAAAGAAGCTCATGGGGTTCAGATCGTCCACCAGTGCGGCGACCACCTGCTGACTCTCATTAATGATATTCTCGACCTCAGCAAAATCGAAGCCCGGAAAATGGAACTCCACCCCAGCGATCTGTATTTCCCCAGCTTCCTGACCGGGGTGGTAGAGATGTGCCGCATCAAAGCTTCTCAAAAAGCCATTGACTTTATCTACCAACCCCCTGAGGGACTGCCATCCATCATCCTTGCGGATGAAAAACGCCTGCGACAAGTACTCCTTAATCTGTTGGGTAATGCGATCAAGTTTACTGACAAGGGTGGTGTTACCTTCAAGGTAGAGATAATAGATATGGGGGAGGTAAGGACTAAAGTCCTGACTACGAACCAAGTCCGCTTTCAGATCTCAGATACTGGCGTGGGAATGACCCCCGAACAATTATCAAAAATATTTCAGCCCTTCGAGCAAGTAGGAGATCCTCACAAACAAGCAGAAGGCACGGGACTGGGATTGGCAATTAGCCGCCAAATCGTGGAAATGATGGGCAGTAGCATCTCAGTTACCAGTCAACTAGGTCAGGGAAGCGTTTTTACCATCGATTTGGATTTACCTGTTGCCGCTTCCAGCTCCCAGTCCGCAACCGTCGGTCCTCAAGCAGGACAAATTATCGGCATCTTGGGTGGGACGCGGAAAATCCTACTGGTGGACGACTCTGTGGAAAATCGAGCAGTGCTTGTGGACCTACTGAGTGCCATTGGGTTTACAATTATAGAGGCGACTAACGGTCAAGAAGCTTTAGATATTGCCTCCCAGTTTTCCCCAGACTTAATTATCGCTGACATCGCCATGCCAGTGATGGATGGCTTGGAAATGATCCGGCGGCTGCGCCAGACCCCTAAAGGGCAGGATATAGCGATCGTTGTCTCCTCTGCCAAGGTCTACTCGGAAGACCAAAAGCGGAGTCTTGATGCCGGTGCGGACGATTTTCTCCCCAAACCCGTGCGAACTGACGAACTTCTCGACAAGTTACAGCAGCATTTGGGGCTAGAATGGATTATTGATGCAACTGGACCCAGTCAAGACGCCGCCCAACCTTCGATGACAACTGACTCTTTGATTGTTCCCCCACCAGAGGAGATTGAGAGTTTGTTGCAGCTGGCCAGGGCGGGCAAGTTTAGTAAAATCAAGAAGCTTGCTGCTAAACTAGAAGAGTATGGTGCGATTCGTTCTAGTCTAACGTGGGCAACTACGGAACGCTAGGCCAGGTCCAAACTGGTAACTCTGGTATTCATGGGGGTTAGATTCCCTCTCTCCAAGTGTGGGAGTAACACCGGTCCTTAGTGCTGCTGAGTCACATCACGGTGGTGCGGAGCAAGGACTTAAATGTAGGATAGCTAGCAGCCTAAGCTAGTGACGCCGCTAGGAAAGATGCTAATGGCTAGAACAAGGGAACGAAGTAACTTCTCGTGTGCTGTCTAGATTGGACAAGTTAGATGTAAAGCGCAAGCCGCGAGGGGAAAGATAGCCCGAGAAGCTAATGCCTAGGGTAACGCCTATGGATATGATGGGGTGTTCCTCATCGAGCTGACGCGGGTTGGTTAAAGTAGGAAATCTTGGGTAAGAGTATCTCTAAGACGCCGGAGGCCTCTCGAAGGTTGGATGACTGGTAAAACAGACTTGGAAATGGTAATATTAAAGGTTATCTGGCAGCGCCGCTTACCAACCAGGAAAGGAGTGAAATCGCATGAGATGAGGGACAAGTGGAGCAATCCGTAGTAATCCTAGTAGTGACAATGCCCTACTTGCCAGTAGCCGGATGCGGTGAAAGTCGCACGTCCGGTTCCGAATGGGAGGGTTAGGGGGTGACCCCTAGCTCGACCCCGACTACGACAAATTTGTCCCCTTTGCTGACCGGGTAAGATTCTTTGTGAAAGGATTTCAAGAACAAGAGCTAATCGAGTTTCTCAAGGAGCTACAGTGAGATCGCCTATGTTTATTGAAGGCATGGAAGAAGAAGTAATATTAATTGTCGATGACACCCCCACTAATTTAGAGGTGTTGTTCGATTGTTTAGATGATGCAGGATTTGAAGTGGTGGTGGCGAAGGATGGCGAAAGTGCCCTGCAGAAGGTGGAAAAGGAGCCGCCGGATTTGATTTTGCTGGACGTGATGATGCCGGGAATAGACGGTTTTGAAACCTGCCGTCGGCTCAAGGCTAATCCCGACAGTAAGGACATTCCGGTAATTTTTATGACGGCTCTTTCGGACGCGGCCGATAAGATCGCGGGTCTTTCCCTCGGGGCGGTAGATTATATCACTAAGCCCTTTCAGCAAGAGGAAGTGTTAGCCCGGGTGAAGGTTCACTTACAACTGCGAAAAGAAATCAAACAGCGGACTGCAGCTGAAGCCGAATTAGCGAAGCTCAACCAAAAGTTAGAGAAACGGGTGTCCGAACGGACGGCTCAACTAAAACAGACAATAGAGCAGTTGCAAGATGCTCAACTTCAGCAGCTAGTGCAGAAGGAAAAAATGTCTATTATCGGTCAGTTGGTGGCTACTGTAGCCCACGAAATCAATAACCCCTTGAGTTTCATCTCTGGCAATTTGACTCACGCTGAATTATATATTAAAGACTTGATTGCACATTTGCAACTTTACCAAGATAAGTTTCCGGCTCCGGGAGCAGAAATTGCCGACCATGCAGAAGATATTGACCTGGAGTTCCTGATGGAGGACTTGTGCCAACTGATCTCATCCATGAAGATGGGGACCGATCGCATTGTCCAAATTAGTGTTTCTTTGAGAAATTTCTCCCGCGCAGATACAGAAAATAAAGTAGCCGCAGACATTCACGAAGGCATAGATACCACGTTAATGATTTTAAAACCTCGACTGAAAGCTAGGAAAAAGATTCCCGAAATTGAGATTGTTAAAGAATATGGCGAGTTGCCCCTAGTAGAGTGCTACCCGGGACAACTAAATCAGGTGTTTATGAATATCCTGGCTAATGCGATCGATGTATTTGATGAGGATATTATTGGGCGCGATGGGACTAAAATTAAGGCTAATCATGATATAATTACTATCTGCACAGAAGCAAATTCAGAGCATGTTACTATTAGGATCAAAGATAATGGTCCGGGAATGTCATCAGAAGTGATACAGCAGATATTTGACTATTTATTCACTACTAAACCAGCGGACAAAGGGACGGGATTGGGGTTGTCTATCTCCCGTAAAATTGTCGAGGAAAAACATGGGGGCAAGCTGACTGTGATTTCCGCACCGGGACAGGGGGCAGAATTCGCGATCGCCTTGCCTCTGAATTGTTAATTGTTAGTTGTCAGTTGTTAGTTGTCAGCACCATCTCCTATTTACATATCTGGACATGTTTCCAAATTGTTAATTGTTAATTGTTGCCGATTCTCAATCCGTAATGAACAATTAGCAATTAGCAATGAACAATTAGCCATTCGCAAAAGCATTTTGAAATCGTGACGCTTTGAACAGACTAATGTCATGTTCGGTTTCGCCTTGGAGGGCTAAGTCAGCTAAGATGCTGCCCACGAGGGTAGTGAACTTGAAGCCATGTCCAGAAAAGCCAGCAGCAAAGATAACTTGGGGATATTCCGGATGGCGTCCGCGTAGCGTGCGCGCAGCGCATTCGATCGCAAAATCTTTGTCCGGGGTCAGAGTATATAAACACCTGCGGGTGGATAGCAGGGGACCATTAGCACCAGGGATATACTGGCGGGAGAAACCCCGCATGCGCTCAATCCAGTTATCATCGGGAGTATAGTCTACCTCCCTGGGATGACTGACAGTTTCCCAGCCATAAAGAGTGGTAATTTTTACCCCAGAGTCCCGATCAGAGGGAATGCCATAGGGCATTTCTCCATAGTCTCCATTCATGTGGGCAATGAATACCGGAAAGCGTCCTGGTTGATAATCTTCTGGGTTGTCGGGCTGGAAAAAAGCTAGCTGACAGGGCATGATTTTCAAAGGCAACTCTATCCCCAATGGCGACAGCAACGTTTTTGCCCAACTACCTGCTGTAATTACTATTTTGTCTGCGGCATAAGTTTCGGTGGGAGTCTGCACTTCCACACTGTTACTGCCTACAGTAATCTTAGTTACTGTCCGATCCACAAGGGTGGCACCCCGCCCCTGGGCGAGGCGAGTATGAGCCAATACGCACTTTGAGGCAGCCAATAATCCGGTATCCTGCTGATAGATTACCTCCATCCCCTCGTCGAACCGGAATTGGGGGAAACGCTGGCTGGCCTCTGGGGCCGTGAGGCGATCGAAGGCAATACCCATTTCCTCCATACTAGCAGCTACCTTCTGAAAACTTGTCTCATCCGGTTGAGCAAAATCAATTCCTCCAGTCTTGACATATAGCCTTTCTCCCGCTTCTTCTTCAAGGGCAAACCAGAGGCGATCGGCAACTCGCATCAGATTAATGTAAATTGGATTATCGTAGGCATAGCGAATCACCCGGGAGACACCATAGGAACTGCCATTTTGGTGATTGAGTTCAAACTGTTCTAGCAGCAGAACCCGCTGTCGGGCCTTGGATAGATAGTAAGCAGCAGCGCTACCTATCCCCCCTGCCCCCAAAACGATCGCGTCAAAGTGTTGCCATCAAGCTGTTACTCCTACTCTTATACTTACAATTATATCGGTAGGGTGGTCAGTGCCCACCATTGCGGTTGTTTTTCAGTTCGTAGGGTGGGCCATGCCCACTGTCATTGCGGTTGTTTTTCAATAGACCCAGGATAATAACAGATAATTTGATGCAACATATTCATAGCTTATACCCTTGTAGCTGTAGGTTGGGTTTCGTGCCTCAACCCAACCTACAGCTACAAATGGCAAGGACTAAAGTCCTTACTACAAACGACCTACAGCTACAAATGGCAAGGACTAAAGTCCTTACTACAAACGGTCTTTACTACAAACTGAATTTGGGCGAGTGGTCTGGACTATATGTGAAAGAATGCCCAGGATAGATTCCAGATTCTCCAGATAATGTTCCCCTCGCTCAATATAAACATTACTTTCTCCTAATTGCAGGAATTTCCAAATACTGCCTGTAGTTACGCTACCATAAATACAAGGAATCTCCCGATCGCGCATATAATTGAATATTTGCGCCCCTACCATTTCGGCAATACATTGAGGTAAGCCTGATTTGATATTATCATTTTTAGCTTCCACAATAGTTACCACTGGAGCATTAATGGATAAGAGTTCGGGAGAATGACTGATGAGAAAGTCACATCTGCCATTCAACCCCCGACTTTTATCCACGGTAAAGTCGGAACCAGAGAATATACTTATTTGACGCTGAAAACTCTTCCGCAGCTCCACGAGAATGGGAGCAACAATTAATTCCGAGCGGGCTTTTTCTGTGTCAACTCCCAAAGCTAGGGGAAGATTTTCTTCTAGGATATCTCTTAGCAAGGGGCTGGGATTTACAGGTTTTATGGCCTGAAAGAGTTCCATTTGCTCCTGAATAGTCAAGTTGAATTGACTTTTTAGTTCTTCTAGGGTGAATTCACTATAAGACATGATTGTTTCTCCTCTTATACCAAGATAACCAAATTAAACGCGAATGTCAAGGGGGCGATCGCATTTTATCGGAATATTGTAAATTAAGAAACCAGGTTTTTTGGAAAAACCTGGTTTCTGGGTTACTGGTAATAGGCCCGCAGCATGCATCTACAACTCCAGATGAGCGTTAAGATACAGAGTAGGTAATAGAACAGTGACCGGTCAAAAGATGCGATTGGACTTGACGCAAGTATGCTATAAATTACATCTTGTACCTTTCCCGATAGCTCGCCGGAGGTTGCTTTCTATATAAGGCTTTTAGTCGGTTTTCAACCGACTTCAGCTATTAGCCAGGGGTTTGAACCCTCGCGATATCCTGGGAGCGCTACGATCACTACCCAGGATATCGCGAGGGCGGGCCATGAGGCTGATCGACAATGGTGCAAGATCTCAGCTATAAAAGAAAAGAGACCGTATAAGACGCGACCTATGACGCCTGTATCGACTCAATACCCCAACCGGACGATAAAACGGGCAGAACGAGCCATCAGCTGTTCGCCCTTTAACCTGTCTTTATTTGCGACAATGCAACTCAGGAGCGTTCCTCTCATTAGTATCGCTGGCTCAGAGGCGGTCCAACAGCAATGGACTAAGGGTCCCCTATCTGAGTTAGCAGCAGAAAATGCCCTGCTATGGCTGATCCAAGTAGGGATATTGCGGCGAGAGGTAGATGGTCAGGGAATCACAGATAGTTTTCGCCTCACTCCCTTGGGGCGTCAGTTGCTGGAAAAATGGCAGCAGCAATCACTACCTGAGATTCCAGATCCCTCTCTATGCGATCGCATCTCCAATGCTTGCAGTCGCTGGTTGCGACTGCCGATCTAATTATCCCCGAAACTGGAAATCCTATGAAAGCCATCATGGTTGTGGGTACAACTTCCCACGCGGGTAAATCACTTCTGACTGCGGCCATCTGTCGCATTCTCAGTCGCCAAGGTTGGCGGGTGACTCCTTTTAAGGGACAAAATATGGCCCTGAATTCCTATGTCACTGTTAATGGTAGGGAAATGGGTTATGCTCAAGCGGTGCAAGCTTGGGCTGCGGGCCTGAACCCCCGGGTGGAAATGAACCCGATCTTGCTTAAGCCCCAAGGTGATATGACTTCCCAAGTGATTATTAAGGGCAAAGTGGTGGGTAAGACGGAGGCGGCCAACTATTATCGGGATTATTTTGACATGGGCTGGCAGGCGATCGTCCAATCTCTGAAAGTATTAGCATCAGAGTTCGATCTAGTCGTCTGTGAAGGTGCTGGCAGTCCGGCGGAAATCAATCTCAAGCACCGAGATTTGACTAATATGCGGGTGGCGAAGCACTTAAATGCCTCTACCCTGCTGGTGGTTGATATCGATCGGGGCGGGGCCTTTGCCCATGTGGTCGGAACCTTGGAGTTGCTGGAACCGGAGGAGCGTGCTTTAATTAAAGGTGTGGCGATCAACAAGTTCCGAGGACAGAAATCTCTCCTGGATCCGGGGATTGAGTGGCTGGAAGAACGCACGGGGATACCTGTGGTAGCTGTGATTCCTTGGCTAGAAAATGCATTTCCCGCCGAAGATTCCTTGAGTCTCTTGGAAAGGCGATCGGGCCAGCAGACTGGGGAAATCAACATAGCGGTCATCCGGACACCCCGGATATCTAACTTTACCGATTTTGACCCCCTAGACTCGGAACCCAGAGTTAATTTAAAATACGTCGGCCCGAAGGGCGATCTAGGCTATCCAGATGCAGTGATTATTCCTGGTTCTAAAACAACGATTAGCGATCTACTCTACCTGCAAAAAACTGGCATGGCAGAGAAAATTAAAGACTATGTTGCCGGGGGTGGTACAATTCTGGGCATCTGCGGCGGTTTTCAAATGCTAGGCAAATACATAGCCGATCCAGAGGGTATGGAGGGAATAGAAGGACGATTCAAAGCGCTGGAATTGTTACCAGTCAGAACCGTGATTGCCGGACAGAAAATCGCCCGTCAGCGAGAGGTCACTGCTAATTTTCCCCTTGCTGGTTTACCTATAGCTGGCTATGAAATCCATCACGGTCATACCAAGCTGTTAGAAAATACTGGAGTTGAACCCCTGTTCGACGATCCTAACTTAGGCTTAGTTAATGAGGAACAGTCAGTTTGGGGCACTTATCTCCACGGTATTTTCGATAATGGTCCCTGGCGTCGCGCCTGGCTGAACCGCTTGCGCCTGCAACGGGGTCTGCTTTCTTTACCCACTGGCATTCCTAATTACCGAGAACAGCGAGAACTTACTTTGAACCTACTCGCAGATCGGATTGAATCTTATTTAGATTTAAGACCAGTTTTGAGTTAGTTAATGGCGAAGGAAAAAGGACAAATAATGAAGATTAAATTTTTGCCAGATGATGTGGAGGTGGAAGCAACTCCTGGCGAACCGATGTTAGAAGTGGCCGAGCGGGCGGTTGTTACTATTCATACAGGTTGTTTGATGGGTTCCTGTCACGCCTGCGAGGTAGAGGTTGATGGCGAACTGACTATCTGTGCCTGCATTACGGCGGTTCCTCCAGGCAAGTCCCAGATGACGATTAATTTGTTTGTTGACCCGCTCTGGTAATACAATATAAGCATGTTAAGATGATTTTAGCCCCTGAAAAACCCTGTTTATGGGTATTAGATGGGGCAAACACTAAAGTGTTTACTACGAACGGAACGGGCGGACAGTTGTCAACAGCAGAAGTTGCCAAGCGATCTCTAGTATAATCTAAGGGAAAAATATAGTGGACTATCTTCTGGGCGACTTTGCAGGTAAAGAATTCCCTGTAGAAGTAGAAAAGTTGAATATAATTGAGCAGCATACTGCACTGGAAAGCGATGCTTGCTAGATTGAAAACTGCCATTACAGAGGGACGTAATATTTCCGGTGCCGACGCAAGCTTTTATTTTCACGAACTAAAAGAAGCCGAACTAATGCAGACCGGTCTTGACTACGAAGAAGCCCATGTTAGAGCATTGGCAGAATATAATGTCTCGCCTTATAGTGTTTATCATCCTGAAGTAATTGAGGCTTTTCCTGATGAGTTCAACAACAATTGGCATAATGCCTGGAGAATTAACCAGTCAAACCATCACGCTTAATCTTAGTTATCACCGCAAGATGCGCGTTTGGTTGGGAGAATTACCACCTCTGGAATATCCGGTGGTAGACTCTGTAGAACGCACCCTAAAAGCTAGAAAATCACAGATCGATAACCGCCAATATGCTGCTGTTGAGATGTTTATACCTAAAGGCGGACGCGCTATTTACGGACTACTCGGTGCGCAGTTTCAACCAGAACTTTCCCAGGAAATTTTAGTTAAAGTCGCTGTTTCTGGAACTGCTACACAACAGCAAGACTGGTTGCTGGCTAGCCGCCTCGATCGCACGTACATGGGTTTACCTTCTGAATATTGTCACAGCGTACTTTCTGGAGCCTTAAGTGCAGCAGAAATTCTCGGTTCTGGACTATTGCATATTAACTGCGCTGCTCACGGTGAAGTTTGCTCTTCCCCCAGAATATTTAACCAGCTTGCTAGCACGGTGGTCAAGCTTCTGGCTTCTAACATTCAGTCAGTGCTGGACTCGGAAATTACTGCTATTGTAGAGGCTAATTTCTTATAGGGAAAGAAAGGACTAACTGCAAGCAAACACTAAAGTGTTTACTACGAACGGGGTAACTCTTGCTTACTCTACTACTACGGCGATCGTGTATCTTTGGGCCGTCCCAGATTTATTTACTACTGTGATGTAGTAGTCCTCCGATGAGGGCAAGGTGCCCCTCCATGCACTTCCATCAGCTTCAAATATCCTATTCCCTGATGCTGTTTTTATCCTTAATACTACCGGATAATCCGGCGGTGAACTGACATTAATCGACATTAACTGACCCGCAGCTGCATTCAAGACGTAGTGACTTTCCTCAAGCGATGCTAATGTTCCCCACCGAAGCGCGGCCCGACCCCCCGCCCGAAACTCGATCTTTTCTGCTGAGGGTAAAGATGGCGAGATAACTGCGATCGCCCCATCCGGTTCCGACTCCTCTTGTCGCGCGATCGCCCCTTGATCTAGGCAACTCTTCAGATCGGCACCTCTGGCACAAGCATGTTCTGCCATCGCCGTCGCCACCCCATTAAATATCGGGGCCGCCCACTGACGACCAGCTGCCACCGAACCCGCCCGATCGGCAATATCGATCGCCTTGGCCACCTCAATCATCGCGATCTGGGGACCGTACTCTGCGGCACGCTCAATCAGCGGATGCCAAGCTAGAGGAGAACCTTCCCGATCGCTTTTTCCACCTCGCACTCTCGGCCCAATATTGGTCAGACCTTGCTGTCGATAGAAGGGACCTATGTGAGATTGAATCCGATTTTCCCACTCAAAATCCCGTCGATGCAGTCCCGTTACTAGCATCTGCGGTCCGGGACGGGGGTTCGCCGCACTGGCAATGTGAGCGTCAGCGGTGAGAATCACTGTTTGCACGTTACGATTGCCCTTATGTACCCCTGCAATAAAATG
The DNA here is from genome assembly GCA_963921275.4 of uncultured Hormoscilla sp. Lineage (GTDB taxonomy): Bacteria > Cyanobacteriota > Cyanobacteriia > Cyanobacteriales > Desertifilaceae > Hormoscilla. The sequence goes on from OZ001293.3 coordinate 3,930,318, forward strand.
CTCCAGGGCCTGGAATCCTGCCAGATTTTCCCCATACATTTGAATCGTCGGCGTTAACACGTAAAACCCCAAGGCTTCCAAACGCCGCTTCATCTCCTGTGTGGTAATTGTATTCCACAACCTACCAATATGAGCACCATCCACACTGGCCCCAGCTTGCAGTTTGTTAGTAGTGTACTGCACGGGCAAGATGGCGATCGGTTTATCCGTATCGATCCGGATGGGCGCTACATCAGCGTGAGTCCAATTTCTCCCCGTGTAATTGTATCTCACCTGATAAATTCCCTGCCCCCCCTCATATTGGTAAAAACGACCATCATTGACAATGGAGACCGAGGCCAGTTCGACTCCTGTCTGGGCAGAGGCAAGGTAGGAGTCTGGGAACTGATTCTCCAATGCCCCCGCTGAGGTGGAGACTCCGAGGTAAGCTATAGTGGCAACTGCCAAAGCAATTTTCTTGTTCATGAGCTCATCTTCTGATATTCTGGTTCTTGTTTTAACGATCAACCAAATTCTCACTCAGGATAAATTTACAATATCTTGAGACTGTATTCTACATCGTCTTACGGCTGCTCCTGCATGCGTTATATCTGTAGAAGTCCCGAGGGGCAATCTAGTTCCGCCTTTACCCCTAAATCCGGATTTCATCCTAATTTCATTATCTCTTGCTATCATTCTGCTTAAGTCGATACACTGTATATGTTCAATTCATGAATTGGCACAGAGTTAGCAAAATCATCTTTCCTCTGGCTGTGGTCTATCAGTTGTTGCTACAAGCTCAACCCTCGATCGCTCACAGCGGACATCAACATGAGCCAGAGCAAAAATCAGTCGGACAACCGCCATCTGAAACGATCCCAGTTGCACCGGAACAACCTCAAATTCTCCCTAGTCCCCCTGTTATAGTTGCACCGGTCTCAGAAGTTAACCATCAAATTCAACTGCTCTCCTCTCCGCACTCGCTAAGGCGCTCGTGCTTCGGGATGCGCTTAAGTTGGCTACTACAGCCAGGAGAATTGCTATTTTTGCTATTGGTAACTGGCCCATTTGGGCTTTTTTACCTCAAGCACATGCTCTACAAGCGTGAATAATTGAATCTCAAACTGAAAGATTAAATTAATCATGATTCCTATTAACAGAACCCAGCTTCGTCAACTCCACTTCAAGTTGGCACCAATTATCATTTTGCCAGTGCTACTCACAGTCTTCACAGGTTCATTGTTTCAGGTTGCTGTCCTGACTGGCAAGGGAAATGATTTTCTCTGGCTGTTAGAGTTACACAAAGGAAAATTTGGTCGGATTAACTTAGAGATGATTTATCCTTTTCTCAACGCCTTTGGTCTGCTGGCGATCGCCACAACCGGAATTACCATGTGGTTGCAGACTCGCCATCGCAGAATCGGTTCTTAGAACTTATTTTATTTCAAATCCTTACTGCTTTGCCTTCGTTTTACTGAACAAAAACCACCATAATTCGCCGCAAATTAATGCCAAACCTCCCAGGGTAACTCCTACTTTTAGGGGTAAAGGTTGCTCAACTCGGGTAAATTTACTGCTGGGTTTCCCTGACTGTTCTGGGGTTTCGGCAATAGACCTAGGGGCCAGGGCCAGCCCCAATATCAGACCGAGAGAGTAACTGATAATTTTGGGCTTGCTTAACATTATTATACCTCCTCCTAAACATGAATTTGGGGCTGAAATTTGCGCAAGCGCAGGGCATTCGTGACCACAGAAACGGAGCTAAATGCCATCGCCGCACCGGCAATAACTGGGTTGAGCAGCCAGCCAAAGAAGGGGTAAAGAATTCCCGCTGCTATGGGAATGCCACAAACATTGTAAATATAGGCAAAGAAGAGATTTTGACGGATATTTTTCATGGTAGCATGGCTCAGTTGGATGGCAGCGATAATGCTGCGTAAGTCCCCAGAAATTAAGGTAATGTCGCTAGCCGCGATCGCTACATCGGTGCCCGTACCAATGGCAATGCCCACATCCGCTTGTGCTAAGGCCGGGGCATCGTTAATGCCATCCCCTACCATGGCAACAATTTTACCTTCTGCTTGTAGGGCTTTTATTTGTGCTGCTTTTTGGTCCGGACGCACTTGGGCAATGACTCTGGTAATCCCCACTTCTCGCCCGATCGCCTCAGCAGTTTGGCGATTATCTCCGGTCAGCATCACCACCTCTAATTTCATCCGCTTTAATGCTTTAACTGCTTCGGTAGAGGAGGGTTTGAGGGCATCTGCTATTTCGACTAATCCGGCAATTTCCTTGTCTACAGCGATCCAAGCTGTTGTCTTGGCCTGGGCCTCCCAATCTTCACCCATTGATGCTAAAGATTTAGTATCTATTGACAAGTCATCCATCCAACGTTGGGTGCCAATTTGCACCAGGCTATCGCCCACTATTCCTCGCACTCCCATCCCGGGAATGGCGGCAAAGTTCTGTACTTTCGGAAGGGGCCCGGTGACGCCCTGCGATCGGGCATATTGCACTACCGCTGCTGCTAGGGGATGTTCGGAATTTTGTTCGACTGCTGCGGCTAAACTCAGCAGTTTAATTTCATTGCTATCTGCCGTGCCTTTGACAGTAACGTAGTTGGTGACGCTGGGTTTCCCTTCCGTGATAGTACCGGTTTTATCGAGCACGATCGCCTGAATTTTATGAGCTAGTTCCAAACAAGAGGCATCCTTAATTAAAATCCCATTTTCGGCCCCTTTGCCAGTCCCCACCATTATAGAAGTGGGGGTGGCTAAACCCAGGGCGCAGGGACAGGCGATAATCAAGACGCTGACCGTGGAGATCGTGGCCAGGGTGAAGTTACCCGTGACATTAAACCAGATGACGAAGGTGGCAATGGCGATCGCCATCACAGCGGGCACGAACCAGGCCGTTATCCGATCGGCCAACTGCTGAATGGGTGCTTTAGAACCTTGGGCCTCTCGTACCAACTTCACGATCTGGGCCAAGACTGTATCCTTACCCACCCGGGAGGCCCGTAACTGAAAACTTCCCGTCTTATTAATCGTCCCCCCGATCGCCTCATCTCCGGGCTGTTTGGTGACCGGTATGGGTTCTCCGGTCACCATGGATTCATCTACCTGAGAAGCACCAACAATCACCTTACCGTCAACGGGAAATTTTTCCCCAGGACGGACGACAACTATATCTCCAACCACTACTTCCTGAATGGGAATCTCTACAGACTCTCCATTGCGCATCACCCGTGCAGTTTTTGCTTGCAACCCCATCAGTTTGCGGATCGCTTCCGAAGTTTGTCCCTTAGCGCGACTTTCCAGCAACCGCCCGAGGAGAATCAGGGTAATAATTACCACCGCCGCTTCGTAGTATACTTCCGGTTGCAAACCCCGATCCAGAAATAAACTCACCGAAAACGTAGCCAACAGGGAATACAAATAAGCTGCGCCCGTTCCCAAGGCCACTAAGGTATTCATATCCGCTGTGCGACGTTTGCAAGCTTTCCAGGCGCCGACAAAAAAGCCTTTGCCACACCAAACCATAACAGGTATGCTCAAGAGTAGCTGTACCCAGGCATTGTGCATCCATGTGGGAATAAACGACAAATGAAGTCCGGTCATTGCTGGCAAAGAGCCCACCACTAGCAGCACGCTGATAATACCTCCCCAGAGCACTTTGCGGGTTAACTCTTTTTGTTCCCCCTGCTGCGCCCTCTTCTCAGCATCTTGTGCAACTCCGTCCATTTCCTGTAGGGGAAAGGCGCTATAACCCGCCTCTGTTACCGCCTGGCCGATCGTTTCTAGGTTGGTTTCCTGGGGATTATACTTAACCGTAGCTTGGGACATGGCGAAGTTGACATGACATTCCCTGACGCCCCGAACCCCTTGGATCGCCCCTTCGATGGTAGCCGCACAAGCGGCACAACCCATGCCTTTTAACTGGAGATTTGCTGTTTCCATTGTCATGACAGTTTACAAAACACTTTAATTTCAAGCTACGACATAAAAATGAAATTAGAATGAAATTCGACCATCGGACGTTCCCCCGTAGCGATCGCCTAGCAAGCTGCCGGTCCTGCTCCCGCCGGTAGCCGTTCTTGCCGTGACCCCCGATCGCGTAGGACCGGTAGCCTGTCTGTGCGCGCTGCGCAATCGCCCGACACCCGCTCTTACTATGCTATCATATCTGGTATGAGATTGGGGCGATCGCCCGATAGTCTCAGCTACCGGGACACAAATCAGTAAAGGTACATTCCGGTCAGTTAAAACCCAATACTATTGCCTACTTTTCATAGGAAAAAGCCCTGTTTCTCTGAGAAACAGGGCTTTTTTCCAATTATATAATCTATCGCAATTTTTCGGCGCCAAAATTTATTTTACGCGCTAGCCAACCGGCTATAAATAGAGTGCCCAATTTTTGCTAGCAATCACCGGCGATTTTCGGTTATGATTAGCCCCCCAAAGAGGGCCGTCCGGTTTACAGCATAAAGTCGAGAGTGATGGTCATCGTCAGTTTATTCGTAGCACGGTTCCGGTTAACTATCGGACGCTGGCAAGATCGACACCCACTTTCGGGCCTTTAATAAACCGATGGAAATGGCGGCGACTCGGGATAAAATTGCCTTCGGCATCGCTTATCATATTTGGGACTTACGGAATGTTCCGGTTGTGGCAGGAAAACTGGAACCAGCAGGGAAACACGAAGCCTGTTACTTGCCCCGGAATATTTATATTATCGGAGATATCGATATTCACGAAATGGCATGGGCCGGAAAGGAACTTTGGTTTGTGAATACTAAGTTTTCCTGTCTCTGTACTTGGGGCCATCCTAACAGTTTTGTCCCCTGCTGGCGACCGCCATTTATTAGCGCATACGACTTGATGGACCGCTGTCATCTAAATGGGTTATGCTTGCAAGATGATAAACCTAAATATAGCATTTATCATAAAGATGAGGTACAATAGTGAGGTCAGCGGTAGCCATCCTCTAAAACCAGGAAGCCCTACTCAGTCGATTTCCGCCAGAAAATCATAGAAACTTATGAAAATGAGGCAATAGCACAAAGACAACTAGCGAAAAGATTTCGGGTAGCATTCAGTTTCGTTATCAAAATCTTAAAGTAGCACCGGGAAACCGGTAACTTGTCACCAGGAAAAAGTAGCGGTCGTCCCGCTCGAGGAAGTGCAACAGGAAAAGCTGAAAATTTGGGGAGAAAAAAATAATGATTGGACCTGAGAAGAATATCAATCGGAATTAGAAAAGCAGACGGGAGTACAAGTCAGCCGTTCCACAATAGACAGGATGACTAAGCGGTTTGACCAGAAAAAAAAGTCATTACATCCGACCGAAAAGGGAAGCTCCTGAGTGCAACCGTTGAGGTTGGACTATTGGAAGGAGATAGAAGGGATAGAGCCCTTAGACCTCATATTCCTGGATGAAGGAGGCTCCCGCCTGGCTCTAACACGGATGTATGCCCGCATGTGGTCTAAAAGCCTATGGAAGTAAAGGAGCGTAAGCGCGGAAAAATGTTTCAATAGTTGGGGCAGTGAGTCTCAATGGGATAGTGAGTTCATTTAATATTTTAGGGGCTTACGATCGCTTGACATTATTAGCATTTGTGATTCGCCGTTCCCAAACTGTGGAAAAAAGCCTGGGATGTCTCTTTTGTAGTGCGAATAGCGCGTCCCCTCTGGGGGACAGTTGTGATGGACAACTGTAAAATTCATAAGGGAGATGTAATCCGGCAAGCCATTGAGAACGTGGGGGCACGGTTAGTCTATCTTCCTCCTTATTCACCGGACTTCTCTCAAGCATGAAAATTTTTGGTCAAAACTGAAGAGTTATCTCAAAAAACTGGAAGCCAGAACCTATCGGGCCCTCGTAGATGCCATTCAGGAAGGCTTTGCTACCATCAGCCAACAAGATATCTACAACTGGTTCACCCACTGCTGCTACTGTACCTCACAATTTTGAGAAATGCTATATGTCACCTTGGCGGAAACGGATAGTCCTGCTGGGTGGCGACAGCATCGGGCTCGTGGTGGGGTTTTAATTGATGTAGAATCTAATGAAGTCTTGCTGCGGGAACTTTCTATGCCCCATTCTCTCCGCTGGTATCGCGAACAGTTATGGTTGTTGGAGTCAGGTAACGGTTCTCTGGCAAAGGTTGACTTGAGTAATGGGAAACTTCATACTGTTACTAGCTTGCCGGGGTTTACTCGCGGCCTGGACTTCTGGGGGGATCTGGCCTTTGTCGGGTTGTCCCAAGTTCGGGAACGGGCGGTGTTTACCGGTCTGCCTATTACCGAACTGACGGAACGGATCTGTGGGGTCTGGGCGGTACATATAGAAACTGGGGAAACGGTGGCATTTCTCAAGTTTACTGCGGGCGTTGAAGAAATATTTGCGGTGTCGGTTTTGTTTTGCCCCAGACTCGCTTTCCGAAAATTGTAGACTGGAACGAACCTTTGTTGCGCACCTCCTATGTTTTGCCCGATGAGGCCCTCGCCGAAACGGTGAATATGACGGCAGCGCAAGTTGAAGGGAAAAAGTTATTACTGCGCGGCAATGTTTTATATAATCAAGGGAAGCTTGCTGAGGCGATCGCCTGCTATCGGGAGTCCTTGGAATGGCAAGCTGATTTCGGACAGGCAAGATACAATCTGGGGGTCGCTTTGGGTGATAATGAGGAATATGATGAGGCGATCGCCTGCTTGCAGGAGGTCATCGAAAAAGAACCGGACAATGCTGATGCCCATAATAGTCTGGGTTTTGTCTACAGTCAAAAGCGGGAGTTGTCAAAGGCGATCGGCCATTATGAAACGGCAATCCGATTCAACGCCACCTTTGCCAAGGCTCATTTTAACCTGGGCATGACCCTGTTGCAAATGGGAGAATTTCAGAGAGGATGGGCGGAAAGCGAATGGCGCTGGCAAACCGCACAGTTTACTCCCTTCAAATGTCCCCAACCTCGATGGGATGGTAAGGAGATCCTGGATAAAACTCTCTTGGTCCATACGGAACAAGGGGCCGAGGATGCCATGCAATTCATTCGCTACATTCCTTTAGTGGCGCGGCGCTGTCAGCGGGTTATTCTGGTCTGCATGCCGGAATTAACTCCCTTATTTGCTACTAGGTGGGGTATCGACGAAATTAAACCCCCCGGAGAAATTGGGATCGAAGAATTTGATGCCTATGTTCCTTTGATGAGTCTTCCTTACCTCTTGGAGACGACTGCTGATACTATCCCTGCTACTATACCTTATCTCGCCGTACTGGCATCTTACCTCGACAAGCACCCATTGCCTGCTACCGATCTCCTGAAGGTGGGAATTGCTTGGGGCGGAAGTCCTACCCACAAAAACGATCGCCACCGTTCCTGCAAGTTAACGGATTTTCTCCCTATTTTACAGACTCCGGGGATTGATTTCTACAGTCTGCAAAAGGGCGATCGTGCCTCCGAGTTAAAGGCTCTTCCCTCCGAGATCCAGATAGCAGACTTAAGCGAACAGTTACAAGACTATGGGGATACCGCTGCTATTATCAGTTAACTGGATTTGGTCGTCAGCGTCGATACCTCTGTAGTTCATCTGGCGGGGGCTTTAGGAAAAACTGTATGGACCCTCTTGTGTTTTAATTCTGACTGGCGCTGGATGGTAACAGGTTCGGAGTCTCCTTGGTATCCCACTATGAAATTATTCCGTCAGTCCCAACCGGATGATTGGCATTCTGTCTTTGCGCAAGTACGGAATGCTTTATCGAAATATTGACAAGAAACCGGGTTTCTGTAATTATTTTGGCTACGATAGCCAGATTTGTTTAAAGAAACTCGGTTTCACCGACCCCCGCGACAGGGGTAGGTTTTTTACATTAACGATATAATTCCGAACAGATAAGGGAGACAAGGAGGGAAAGTGGACAAGGAAGAAAACATTTTTACATTAACGATATAATTCCGAACAGATAAAGGAGACAAGGAGGAAAAGTGGATAAGGAAGAAAACAAAAAAAATATAAAAACTCATGAATATCTAATCATCTATCAAAAAGCGTTTGATGCTGCGATGAAGATTTTTGAATTATCAAAGCATTTACCCGCTGAAGAAATATATTCTATTACCGCTCAAATTAGACGATCGTCTCCTTCAGTTTGTGCTAATTTCGCCAAAAGAGAAAAAGAAGGTATAAAGCAGCATTTGTAGCCAAATTAAATGATTGTGAAGCAGAAAGTGCAGAAACTAAAATTTGGCTAAAATTAGCCTTAAATGTCAATATATCTATCGAAAAAAGAAGATAATTATATAGTATATATAATCAAATTTTAAGTGGATTAGTTAAAATGATTAATCATCGGTGAAAGTTGGTTAATTGGTTGAGGAATATCCTATCTTGTATCATTTTTCTCTTCCTTTTCTTCCTTGTCACCTTGTCTTGTCACTTTTGTAAAAAACCTAGCCTTGTAAGGGGTAGGCACCGCTCACCACCATCGCCTTAGCCTATACCGGGGTTTCTGGGCGGCTCACCCAAAGCGCGATCGCAGCCGCACGAGCGGCGATCGCGCCCCACATCAATCGAGAGAGTCTGGGTCAATATTGAGCTCGCGCAGTTTTGCTGCTAGCCGTTCGGCTCGCTGTTGAGCTGCGGCTGCTTCCTCCTGAGGCGTCAAAATCAATTCACCTGAGGATGTAAACCACCGCAACCACAGACGGTTAGTACCTTTATAACTCCCCCGCCACAAGCCTAAACTCAGCTCCAGCCGTTTAATCGGCAAACGCCCATTACTCAACGAAGCATGTTCGTATTGACCAGCTACTAGATGAAATGCCTGAAATTTATCTTTTTGCCGACTGAAAACTATGTAGTAAGGCACTCGCAGAATTTGCTCGTATACTTCCCACTTCGTAGGCGGGTTTCCCGGTTGGCGCACCGTCCGTCCCAAATCTTCATTTTCCGTACTGGGGGATAATAGCTCAATTATCACAAATGGACTCACCAGTTCTTGCCACATCACGTAGCTATCCCGCAGATCGCGACCGTCGTAGAGTCGCTCTACTCCCACCACCGCAAACCAATCCGGGCGTTTGTACCAATTCAGATTGCGGCGATCGTAGTAAATGTTGAGGTCAGATGCCACAAGCACTTGCTCCGAGGTAAAATTCGGAGGTTGGAAAGTGTCTTCCAACAGCGTTGACTGTAGTCCGTGATATTGGTCCGGCATGGAGATATCCTCGGGATCTTCGCTGGGCAGGTCGTACATTGTCGGCAAGGTCTGCCGAGGTGAAAGAGGCGGATGGGATTGGGTGGGTAGCGTTGCTAAAGAGTTCATTGCCAATCTCCTACTAGGGGGTCTTTTCTATTTTAATGTCCGATCGCGTAGGCGGAGTTTGCAGCCGGGTGCGGTCTTGCACCAGTTGCATGAGGGGGCGATCGATGTCTTCGGAGTGTGCGACTATGATGTCCCCCGAGTTTCGACGATGCCTGATGGGTTGCCTGCGTTGCATCCCTCAGGCATCGAAGTGCGTCCCGGGTTTCGCCGTGCGTCCGGGGGACATCAAGCGCGCAGAGTGCATCGAAGGCTACGGCATTAATAGCATCGAGCAGTTTCTACTGAATGCGGCTATGTTGTCCTTGGGGCATGGGCTTTTGTAACACTTGACCGTTGATATACTCACTGGCCGGTTTCCTTTCCGGTAAGGCCAGAAACTCCTCAAGAGTAAGTTGTTTGATTGGAGTCTGAACCATTGGCAATTCTATCCCTTTTAGTTTCTTATGCTTCTGCTCGCGCCAGTAGCCGCTGCCGTGACCCCGATCGCGTAGGACACGTAGCCCTGTGCGCGCAGCGCAATCGCCCGACACCCGCTCAAACTATGGTATCATATCTGGTACGAGATGGGGCGATCGCCCTTTTCGCCTCCAAACCTATCAGCTAGCGCAAGCCTGCTGTTGGGTAGTTTACACTATCGAATCCGGCGGTGAGAAACTGGTTTCTGAGTACACACGACTTTCGCCTCGCCGAGATAAGAAACCCGGTTTCGCCGGCGAAACCGGGTTTCTGGGTAGACACAAGTAGACCTGTTAAAATTGAGAGCCTTGATGTCTCCTGAGCGACTGCAACAAATTGTCTGAGGTCGCCGTTCAGGGTGCATCTGCTTACCTATTAATGTTTACCCGAGAAACGCTTGACTACACCCAAAGTTCCAATGGCGATTAGACCGAGAACCGCAGAAGGTTCTGGAACTTTTTGTGGAACTTCCTCCATAGCGAACAGATAAACCGAACCACTGTCACTCCCGTTGTGGTCCTCCAAATGTGAGCCAATCAGCGCCGAGTTCCCATCGAGTGCTACTGGGAAACCGAACTGGTAGCCATTAGCACCGTCGGGAGCAATAAATTTTTGGAGGAAGTCGCCACGGGTGCTGTCACAAGTAGTTGATAATCAAATAGACTCATAACCTGGTTTCTGCATCCTACCCGATATCTCCGGATAATAAAGGAGAAATAAGAGATCCAAAAGCAGGTATTTCCGACTGGCGATATGTAACTGTCTGAACATGAGATGGTTCTGTACAAACATGGTCATTAAAAACATATTTTTTACTAAATAACTTTATTTTTTTGTTTTTTTTACCTATTTTTTAATTTATAATTACCTATTTTTGACTTAGTATTGTCAATACTTTGCCCAGTATTAGCTATTTTAGACCCAGTATTAGCTATCATGAGCCCATGATCGTCTATAATAAATTTTTTCAGATCATTAAAAGGTATGATAGCCTTGCCTGCATTGGTTTCTAGCGTTCGGCAAGCTTCCAATTTTTCCTAATAAGCAATTTTTTTTGACAATCATTATCTATTTTCTCAATTAGAGGCGATCGCATATTCTTGAGAAGGGATAGCGTTTCCCCTTGAGAGGGAAGAACTCACGTTGAATTTGGTTTCGGCGAAACCAAATAGCCAATTTGCCGTCCAATGGCATAACTTTATTACCCTAGATTAAAAGCTAGAAACCGGGTTTCTGGGGGTGTGGTCAAAACCCGTTGATCGTTCATGGGCTCTCCCAGTCGCCGGATCCCCCCAAACCCCCCCTGGAGTCGGCTACGGTGTACACACAAGTCGAATCTAAGCTAGTTTCCATCCCAGAAAGATGGAATCAAAGCGTCGTGGATGGGGTCGAGCCGGGAATCGCTTCCCGACCCTCCCTTTCGGAACCGGACTTGCGATTTTCACCGCATCCGGCTACTGGGTACTAGGCCCTTTTCATAGGTAGACTTAATAGGAATTACTTCCGTTAGCCCTTGCCGCCTGTCTTTTCTTCCCTTTCCTGGTTTAGCGAGTGGTTGTTCTGATAACCGTTAGTATCACCATTTTCAAGTCAGTTTTACCAGTTATCCATACCTTATCCTCCACTTGCGTTTCGGATTAGTTCCGTGGCTTTTTAGGATTACTCATTCCAGCAGCTTCCTAGTATCACCGATTCACGTCAGCGCTGGCTACCCAGCATCATCTACATTACTGTAGATGTTATCCCAGGAATTACCCCGGGCATTCGCTTCTTGGGCCATCCCTCCCCCCGTGGCTTGCGCTTAACATCTAACTTGTCCTGATGGACAGCACACGAGAGGTTACTTCGTTCCCTAACAACATTTCGCGATACCTTTAGGTCCACACTATACCCCGGGAGCTATTTGAGTACTATATTAGCCAGAGTCTAAAACTAATACTAGCTACCATTTCCTTTTTAGGCCAGCGCATATAGCCTTATTTCGCTGGTTCCTTATAACGAGGCTTGCACATGTTTGCCTGCTCTAACCTTGGATATCTTTCCTAGCGGCGTCACCGGCTTAGGCTGCCAGTTATCCTACATTTGAGTCCTCGCTTAGCACCACGATGATGTCGCTTCGTAGCACCGAGGACCGGTGTCACCCCCGTACCTGGGGGGAGGGGAATTTAACCCCCATGCGGTCAGAGTTCCCGGCTAATGAAACCGGGCTAGCGTTCCGTGTTTGACCACGTTAGGCTAGAACGAATCGCACAGACCCTTTATTAGGGTAGACATTCCTGGAGGACGTTGTGAGTTGATCTCGCTGGTATCGCTGATGGCTAATATATGCAACCCTTTTACTTGCTGCTGGCAATGGTCTCCCAGACTTTTGACTAACTCTGAAACTCTCACGTTCTCATTATTTAGAAACCAATAGTAACTGACCCTGCTCAGCCAGATTTTCACTGATTTGACGAATATTCAGAGATTGATGTTTCTGTATGGTTTCATACAATGCAGCCCCCTTTCTTTCTAGGCGAGGAGCTCGGCTGGTCTGTCAATTTGTTCGGCGTGTATTAAGATGGGGTTGTCCAGTATCTACTCCTCTTTAGTCGGGGTCGAGCTAGGGGTCACCCCCTAACTCTCCCATTCGGAACCGGACGTGCGACTTTCACCGCATCCGGCTACTAGCAAGTAGGGCATTGTCACTACTAGGATTACTACGGATTGCTCCACTTGTCCCTCATCTCATACGATTTCACTCCTTTCCTGGTTGGTAAGCGGCGCTGCCAGATAACCTTTAGTATTACCATTTCCAAGTCTGTTTTACCAGTCATCCAACCTTCGAGAGGCCTCCGGCGTCTTAGAGATACTCTTACCCAAGATTTCCTACTTTAACCAACCCGCGTCAGCTGGATGAGGAACACCCCATCATATCCATAGGCGTTACCCTAGGCATTAGCTTCTCGGGCTATCTCTCCCCTCGCGGCTTGCGCTTTACATCTAACTTGTCCAATCTAGACAGCACACGAGAAGTTACTTCGTTCCCTAGTATCATTTCACGATGCTTTTAGGCCCCTGCTATACCCCGGGAGTTCTTAGAGTGCGATACTGGCCAAGTGCAAGAACCAGCACAAACTACCATTTCCCTTTTGGGCCAGCGCTTTAAGCCTTATTTCGCTGGTTCTAGATAACGAGGCGTACACAGGTTCGCTTGTTCTAGCCATTAGCATCTTTCCTAGCGGCGTCACTAGCTTAGGCTGCTAGCTATCCTACATTTAAGTCCTTGCTCCGCACCACCGTGATGTGACTCAGCAGCACTAAGGACCGGTGTTACTCCCACACTTGGAGAGAGGGAATCTAACCCCCATGAATACCAGAGTTACCAGTTTGGACCTGGCCTAGCGTTCCGTAGTTGCCCACGTTAGACTAGAACGAATCGCACTGCGCTGTTTCTAGTTTAGACTCGACTTGTGTGTACACGGGAGCCGAAATTCGGGGGGTTTGGGGGTCGGGGGGTTTGGGGGTCGGGGGGTTTGGCGGCTATGTTGTCCTTGGGGCATTGGCTTTTGTAACACTTGACCCTTGATATACTCGCTGGCCGGTTTCGTTTCCGGTAAGGCCAGAAACTCCTCAAGAGTAAATTGTTTGATTGGAGTCTGAACCATTGGCAATTCTATCCCTTTTAGTCATACCATTTTGTCAAACTTAGTTCTTCGTAGGTTGGGTTGACGTGAGGAAACCCAACCAGAGATTAGGCCAACAGCAGCGTTCGGTTGGGTTTCGTGCCTCAACCCAACCTACAGATGATAAAATTTTTATTATGGGCATTTAATCGGACATGATATAAATACTTTTTCTACAAGGTTTTCAGTCGGTTTTAACCGACTTTAGCTATTAGCCGGGGGTTTTAAGATACTGTAGGGTAATTAACCGGGGTGTCACACCCCCCAGAGTTTCCTAAGCCCCACCAATAAAGGACTTTCTCCCTGCTCCCTGCTCCCTGCTCTAGAACGTCGAAATCTCGTAATTCGCCCACAGCATCTTTTAACCCCCGGCGGTCTAACAGCGAAGTTACTTAAATTAACCACTATAACGAGGACGCCCCAAGGTAGTAATGTAAACAACCGCCTCATCTGCAGGAATGCCTAAAACATCGTTAACCTGGTCGTCAAAAAAGCCCCCGATGCCGCTAACCCCTAAACTGAGGTAGATGGCAGCTAGGTTCAACCTTTGCCCCAGATGACCCGCATCCATGTGCAGGTAGCGATACACCCGATCGCCATATTTCTCCACAGCTTTTTGCAAATCAGTGGTATGAAATAAAACCACCCCTGCATCCCGTCCCAAATCTTGCCCCAGACATAAATAATGCAACTGTTGTCGGAAGTTCTTAAACCGAATTTGTCGGAGTTCCTGAGCTTTGGGCGCATAATAATAGCAGCCTTCTTCTAATCCTGTCACCCCAGAAACCGCAATAAAGGTTTCTAGTAAACTCAAATCAAAATAGTCGGGATCGCCATCTAACCCCTGGTCGAGGTAATGTTGAGGTTGATAGGTAAAGTCCAACAAGGCTTTCAGTTCCTCTAAGGTTAAGTCGCCACCAGTGTAGGCACGGGTAGAACGGCGCTTGAGAATGGTTTGTTCTAAGTTTTTCTGGTTGTCTTTTAAAGCGATCGGGGTCATGGCAGTAGACACCTTCAGACAAAATGGGAAATTATATTTATCTTCCCCTGTTTCCTCATCAGCAGCCTCCTGCCAATTGACAGAATCATGAGTATCTGACTTAATCTCAGTAGCGCCATGGAGGTATGCTAGCAGTTCCCCATCCCGGATGCGAGGATATTCCCTTTGGATGTCCGAAAACAAAGCTGTTCTGTAGGAGGGGAGGGACTCTTCTGTCAGGGGAATCACGGCGATCGCCCCTTCCTGTTGCGAGTCTAAATATAGCAGGTCATTCACCTGGCGATCAACAAACCCGCCAATCAAGCGAACTCGGTAGCCATTCAACGCTCCTGCCAATTCTATATTACCCAGCAGATGACCAGTGTCGAGAAAAATCCGCCGGTAGGTGACAGCACGATCGATAGCAAGTAAGATGGAGCCAAAGATCAGCGCAGAGGAATTACTGGCTCAATATGCCAAGGGCGAACGAAACTTTGAGGGCATTGACTTAGAAGAGGCTGATTTATTTGAAGCGGATTTACGGGAAATTAACCTCAAGGGTAGTAATCTCACGCAAGTATACCTACCTTATGCTAATCTGAGTCAAGCTTCTCTGCAAGCAGCTCAATTTCAGCAGGCGCAACTTGGAGATGCCCAACTCTATAATGTGAATTTATCAGGGGCTATGCTTCGGGGCGCTATCTTTCCAGAGCTAATCTCCGTTATGCTAATTTGCGGGGTGCTGACCTGTCAGGTGCCAATTTGCAGGGTGCAGACTTGTCTAAGGCCGATCTAGGTGGTGCCGATCTCAGCAAAGCTAATTTCAGTAGAGTGAATTTAGAGAATGCTAATCGGGTGCATCCCAGTTTTGCAAATTGAGCATCGAGAATTGAGAATTGAGAATCGAGATAGGGGCTATTTTCCATTCTCCATTCGCAATTAGCTATTCGCAATTAGCCGTGTTTCATGCAAAAATACAAAAGTGAGATGCTCCTATGCTAATCTGGCAGAGGCCCAGTTGCGTAGCACTAACTTTTTTAATGCACAAAATGTTAATTTTGTCAAGGCTGACCTTGATGAAACGACCATTTTTCCCGATGGACACTGGCAAAGTATCTCTTAAGGGCAGTGGTCAGTGGTCAGTTGTATTAGAGGTAGGTGGTCAGTTGTATTAGAGGTAGGTGGTCAGTTGTATTAGAGGTAGGTGGTCAGTAGTCAGTAGTCAGTGGTCAGTAGTCAGTGGTCAGTAGTGGTAAATTAACAACTAACAACTAACAACTAACAACTAACAACTAACAACGCTAACTGCTGCGAGTAAAACAAAGGCAAAGAAGAATCTGGTCAGGTGATGACAATGAATAACTACCGTGTAGCTCTTGAGTTTGGGTGACAATTTAGATCGGACTGGTGTGGTGGAGTGGTTTCAAATGAAAGCTGACTCAGACAAGGAAGCCCAGAAGGAGGCTTTTGCTAGCTTGAGTGCTAAACATGCTCTGGAGTCCGAAAAGTTAAAATAGTGGCAAGTTGTCGTACTTCAGAAACAGCCCTAGTGTCAGCGTGAGGGACTAGAATGAACAATTAGCAATTGTCTTAACCCTATGCAAATTAAGAGGCGTCATTAATGGCCTACTTCCACCTAGTCGGCAACTGCAATTCAACAACAGCTAGTTCCCGAGGTAATTACTACTGACCAGCTAGAGTCGGTGCAGTATGTGGCGGGAGTGGATGTGGGCTTTGTTGATGACGGTGCTACCAGTCGCGCTGCGGTGGCGGTGCTGAGTTTTCCCAGTCTGGAACTCTCCGAACAGGCGATCGCCCAACGCCCTACTCAATTTCCTTATGTTCCGGGATTTCTCTCTTTCCGAGAAGTACCACCGGTGGTAGAGGCTTTAGAAAAACTGAACACAACCCCGGACTTAATTTTATGTGATGGTCAAGCTCTGGCTCATCCTCGCCGTTTTGGTCTGGCCTGCCATCTGGGGGTACTGACTGATATCCCTACCATCGGCGTCGCTAAGTCCCGCTTGATTGGCACTTATGCTGAATTGCCAGTGGAAAAAGGCAGTTGGCAACCCCTCATACATGATGAGGAAATTATTGGCGCTGTACTCAGAACCAGAAGCACTGTCAAACCTCTGTATGTTTCTATTGGTCATCGTGTTAGTCTCCCTACTGCTATAGATTACGTCCTGCGCTGTACTCGGTCCTATCGTCTCCCAGAGACTACACGGATCGCCGATCGACTGGCCTCCCGATAGCTTGGCTGTATGCGCCGCCCTTTGCAGGTAGTCCGTCGATCCCCCCCTAACCTGACAAGGGTATGTTTTTTACCTTTCGGTTTGTCATCAGGGGTGAGGAACTTACAGGGGTATGTTTTTTACCTTTCGGTTTGTCATCAGGGGTGAGGGGGGTGAAGGGGTAAAAGGGTGAGGGGGTGAAGGGGTAAACCGAGAGAATTTCCGGATAATTGTCTAGACAATTTATGATATAATATCTGTTCCAACACCCCCACTCCCCCGCTCCCCCATTCTCCCACTCACTTGGATATGGTAAAAAATAAAAACATACCCTTGAAATTCCCTGCTAACCACCCTTTGTCTAAGGGGGAAACCCCTCGCCTGTCGCGCAGTCCGGGCATCGATCCCCCCTAACCCCCCTCCCCCCTAACCCCCCTTTGTCTAAGCTTACCTTTACTCACATAATTATTGACAATCTTGAAAGCCTTATGGGGCAAAGGTTTCGAGGTTTTACAACAGCAGGGGGCTTGACTTTTACCGCCATCTATGCTGTCCTTACGGGTGCTCCCCTCTCCCTGCTCCCTGCTCGGGTGCTCCCTGCTCCCTGAGAAATGTTAAGAAATATGTGAGTAAGGCATAGTTTGTCTAAGGGGGAACCCCTCGCCTGTCGGGAGGCCGAATGGTCGGGACTAGCCAAAAACTTCCCAGAAGACCGATGTACTCTATAACTGATATATGATAACATTAGATAGCATCAGGCTGAATGTAACCCAACGGGCATAAGTTTTACTAAAAAGTGGGTTTTATGACAGATAATCAATCGATACGCTTGCAATTTAAACTCGATCGCTCCTATATCGCCATTTACCATGAAGATAGGGAAGTGGGATTTTGTACGCCGGAATTTGCGGACTTAATTGTGGAAGCATTAAATGAAAACGAGCAGTTAGACGAAGAGAATGAAACGATCAATAAAGCACTGCAAATGGCTTGTAGGGAATTGCTCAAACGCTCTGGGGGCAAACCGAATCAGGTGAAGCAGCTGATGCGCAAATACCTGCAAAAAGCTAAACCTTTTAAATATGGCAGTCGCGCGATCGCCTACTTGCTGTGGGACAGGCAAAAGCAACTTGATGTCAGCAATCATGAATTTATTCGTTTCTGCGATTCTTACAAATTGTCTCCTCAAGAACTGCTTGATATTTACAAGGGTAAAGAAGTTACTGATAGTCAGTTAAGAGCAGTGTCACGGATAGTGGGAAAATCATTTAATGAGTTGGTTTATACGCGGGATGGTTTCTCTAATAATCAAATGAACAAGCTAGCAGGCATACTGGGTACTTCCAGTCAAGAGTTGGCGGAATTGTTTGAATAATTGAGAATTGAAAATAGAGAATTGTCATTAACAATAAACCCTTAACAATTAACTTCAAATTAATCCTGGAATAACAACACAAACTTGATTGTTAAATATTTCCATATTTTTTCGATCCTTTTCATCGAAACTGGTTTGGAAGTAGTCGGGAACTTGACCATTTCTGTAAGCAGATTTATCTTTACCGATATCCCCTGGTTTGCGCTTGTTAACTAATTGGGTTACAGCTAGTAACTCGCCATCAGAACCTAATACTGGCATGCATAGTAGGCTACAAGTGCGATAACCTGTTTTGCGATCGGTCTTTTTAGCGATTTCGGAGTCGGGATGCTGATAGAGGTAAAAGGGAATATTTAAGGGCTGACCAGTTGCAGCTACTTGGCCGACAAATCCTTCCTCGATCAGGACTCGTGTTTCCATCCAAGAACCATCCAGTTGGGGGATTTTTGTCCACAATTCGTTGGTATGATAATCTACTAGCCACAGGGTGCTGCGATCTGCATTTGTAAGTTTTTTCACTGCTTGCATGACTTTTTCGATCATTTCTTCAGGACTATTGCTCTGGTGGACTAAGCTGATGGCTTGATAAAGTGGATCTATTGCTTGTTGTTGCTCGGCAATGGTGCGGAGCTGTCAATGGAAGGATTGACAGGCTTGCAGAATCGGTAAAATTGAGTTAGCACATTGTCTCAATTTATCCGCGTCTGCTTGGGTAAAACCTTGGGGGTCAATGCGTTTTGATAAGGAGGCGCTGGAGACCGATTTTAATTTGTTCAGAAACCGGATAATTGCTACTAGGTTCCCTTGCAGATCGAAGATGGGAAATAATAACAGATTCTGAATAGGATATCTAATTCATGTTTGGATTAAACGAGCGTTCAAATGGCTCAGCAGGTTGATGGCTTTTTTATATTTAGATAAGACAAAGATCCGGGCTATCCCTTTATTAGCCGGAATTCTGATCTCTTTGGCTTTACTAGCTTCTTCATCTTCTGGGAGCAAGCACCAAAGTTCCTTATCTTCTGCATGCAAGAGGAAAATTGTTGTGTGGTCAACTCCCAATAGCTTCCCTAGTGATAAACTAACAAAGTTGAGCATGTAGGAGAGGGGATTGTAGATATCCTCGTCTGAGGGGTTGATTACAGCTTCGCTGAGGATGGCTAGGGTTTGATGCACGGCTTCTTTGGGTTCAATTTGGGCTAGTTGCTTCAGGTTTTCATGGGTTTTGATGAACTGGAGGATGACGCCGACGCGATCGTTGAAGACTTGCATTGACTGTCGATCGTTCTTGTCAAAGCTGGCTTTGAAGTACTCGGGAACGCGAGGCCAGTCTTCCCTGCGGTATTCACCGAAATTACCAGGTTTTCTTTTGTTGACTAATTGAGTGATGCCCAGTAACTCGCCCTCGGGATTTAAAATTGGCATGCACAGGAGGCTACGGGTACGATAACATGTTTGAGCGTCTGTTTTTTTGGCGTTCTCGGCGTCGGGATGTTCGTAGAGGTCGAAGGGGATAATCATTGCTTGGCGTTCTGCTGCCACTTTGCCAACAAAACCGACTCCGTACTGGCATCGCACTTCCCCTTTCCCTGGCAGTTCTGTCCAGAGATCTCCCCGATCGCGGTCTACTAACCAGAGGGTACTGCGATCGGCGTTCATCAGTTTCTTGGCCGCATTCATCACCCGTTGCAATATTGCTTTAGTATCTAAATTGATCTGGTCTAGGGAACGGGTAGCTTCTGCCAGGGCCGCTGTGGCTCGTAGTTTCTTGCTAGCCAAGGGAGAAGATTGGCAGCTTTCCAGAATGCGTTGAATTGGCTCGACACATTTTGCTAATCTTTCTAGGTCTGTGCGATTCGTTCTAGCCTAACGTGGTCAAACACGGAACGCTAGCCCGGTTTCATTAGCCGGGAACTCTGACCGCATGGGGGTTAAATTCCCCTCCCCCCAGGTACGGGGGTGACACCGGTCCTCGGTGCTACGAAGCGACATCATCGTGGTGCTAAGCGAGGACTCAAATGTAGGATAACTGGCAGCCTAAGCCGGTGACGCCGCTAGGAAAGATATCCAAGGTTAGAGCAGGCAAACATGTGCAAGCCTCGTTATAAGGAACCAGCGAAATAAGGCTATATGCGCTGGCCTAAAAAGGAAATGGTAGCTAGTATTAGTTTTAGACTCTGGCTAATATAGTACTCAAATAGCTCCCGGGGTATAGTGTGGACCTAAAGGTATCGCGAAATGTTGTTAGGGAACGAAGTAACCTCTTGTGTGCTGTCCATCAGGACAAGTTAGATGTTAAGCGCAAGCCACGGGGGGAGGGATGGCCCAAGAAGCGAATGCCCGGGGTAATTCCTGGGATAACATCTACAGTAATGTAGATGATGCTGGGTAGCCAGCGCTGACGTGGGTCGGTGATACTAGGAAGCTGCTGGAATGAGTAATCCTAAAAAGCCACGGAACTAATCCGAAACGCAAGTGGAGGATAAGGTATGGATAACTGGTAAAACTGACTTGAAAATGGTGATACTAACGGTTATCAGAACAACCACTCGCTAAACCAGGAAAGAGAAGAAAAGACAGGCGGCAAGGGCTAACGGAAGTAATTCCTATTAAGTCTACCTATGAAAAGGGCCTAGTACCCAGTAGCCGGATGCGGTGAAAATCGCAAGTCCGGTTCCTCAAGGGAGGGTCGGGAAGCGATTCCCGGCTCGACCCCATCCAGTCTGCTAAAACCTTTTTGATGCTCGTGCTGCTTCTTTTCCGGTAATTTGTTCAGTAACTGGATCGCGGCGATTACTTCCTGGCCGTCGTCCAGGATGGGAAATGTGTTGATAAATTCTGATTCACTCTGCTCCTTCTCTCCCTTGACTTTTCTGTAGGCTTTTTCGACCAAATCAAGATCGAATACATACTCGTAAATTAAGTTGTGGACCTTTAAGAAGCCGTGCTCTTTGACTACTAAACCTAACAGCCGCAGTTCCGTCTGTTCTGCACTTTCATTGGCTACTATGAATCCTTCTTGCAAAATTTTTTGATAGAGTTTTAATAGCTGAATGTTGCGCGGCTTCGGCTCTTAGAGCGGATCACGGATATTCTGCAAAGGGCGTTGCACAATTACGGGATGGGTCTCTTTGCATAAGTTTTAAACCTATACTATAAGCCACTTTTAGTTATGTGCAAACAATGGCATCATCCCCAAAATGTGCAACGCCCTGCAAAGGTTTTAGTTCGGGGTTTTGCTCCCAATTGGCTAGCAGGCGCGATCGCACCATTTATTCTACCCATTCAGTTTCTCTGCCTGCTGGGGGAGAGTCGGAAACTTCTACTATCATCTGAAACAGCTTCTGGGTCAGGAAGGGCTGTCCTCCAGTACATTTTAACACTGCTGCGAGCAAATTTTTGTAGTTATGAGATTTTTCTTTTAATCTCATTGCTAGTAGTACGCCGCTATTCGGCTCGGCCTGCATCGGAGATGATGAATTTGTTGAAACCATAGTGCAACCTGATATTATAATATGGGGGTGAATACCGCTGTAGTTCCCTCAAACCACAAGTATAGCACCCATACTGGAGACGCGATCGCCTCTGGTGGCTAGAGATTGCGCAGCGCGTCCCGTAAGGGATACGACTAACCCGATAGAGGAGATTAGAGAGTATAAAGAGTAACGGATCCTTACTGATGAACCTCGGTCAAGACACCAGTACCATTCTAAAGGAAATCAGGATCTTTTAATTGCTAACTTCTCAAGGAGAAAGGCATGGATAATTTGTTAAATGTTTGCATGGGTCTGGGTTTAAGTGCAGCCTGCGGTTTCCGAGTGTTTGTGCCCCTGCTGGCCATGAGTCTGGCGGCACAGTCTGGAGAAATCACCCTGGCACCGGAGATGAAGTGGATCGGTACAGTGCGATTCGTTCTAGTCTAACGTGGGCAACTACGGAACGCTAGGCCAGGTCCAAACTGGTAACTCTGGTATTCATGGGGGTTAGATTCCCTCTCTCCAAGTGTGGGAGTAACACCGGTCCTTAGTGCTGCTGAGTCACATCACGGTGGTGCGGAGCAAGGACTTAAATGTAGGATAGCTAGCAGCCTAAGCTAGTGACGCCGCTAGGAAAGATACTAATGGCTAGAACAAGCGAACCTGTGTACGCCTCGTTATCTAGAACCAGCGAAATAAGGCTTAAAGCGCTGGCCCAAAAGGGAAATGGTAGTTTGTGCTGGTTCTTGCACTTGGCCAGTATCGCACTCTAAGAACTCCCGGGGTATAGCAGGGGCCTAAAAGCATCGTGAAATGATACTAGGGAACGAAGTAACTTCTCGTGTGCTGTCTAGATTGGACAAGTTAGATGTAAAGCGCAAGCCGCGAGGGGAGAGATAGCCCGAGAAGCTAATGCCTAGGGTAACGCCTATGGATATGATGGGGTGTTCCTCATCCAGCTGACGCGGGTTGGTTAAAGTAGGAAATCTTGGGTAAGAGTATCTCTAAGACGCCGGAGGCCTCTCGAAGGTTGGATGACTGGTAAAACAGACTTGGAAATGGTAATACTAAAGGTTATCTGGCAGCGCCGCTTACCAACCAGGAAAGGAGTGAAATCGCATGAGATGAGGGACAAGTGGAGCAATCCGTAGTAATCCTAGTAGTGACAATGCCCTACTTGCCAGTAGCCGGATGCGGTGAAAGTCGCACGTCCGGTTCCGAATGGGAGAGTTAGGGGGTGACCCCTAGCTCGACCCCGACTACTCCAGCAACGATCGCCTTTGGAGTGGCAACGGCGGTGGAAGTGCTGGCCTATTACGTGCCTGTGGTTGATAATCTGCTGGATACTATAGAGGTGCCAGCGGCGATGATCGCAGGGACAGTTGTGACAGCTGCGGTTGTCCCGGATATGGACCCGACTTTAAGATGGATATTTGCTGCTATTGCTGGGGGTGGTGCGGCGGAAACGATCGAACTAGCGACTAGCGCCACCCGTTTAGTATCTACAGCTGCTACCGGCGGGATGGCTAATTCAGTGGTCTCTACTGTGGAAGTTGGCAGTGCTATGACTTTGTCTCTGTTGGCGTTAGCTATACCTGCCTTGGCAGCGATCGTGGTGGGAGTGGTGATCGTCTGGGGCGGGAAAAAGATTTATAAACGCTTCGGAAAACGCAACCGCAACCAGACTGAAGACCTTGGCAAAACTATGCATGATGAATGATACCATAGCTGTTATTAACAAGGTGATTTTACCTCGATGCCACAGATTCAAGGTACAACTAAATTGCTGGGGGTGATTGGTTATCCCGTGGAACATTCTTTGTCGCCTCTGATGCATAATGCGGCGATCGCCCACTTAAACCTAGATTACGTCTATTTGCCTTTCCCGATCGCGCGGTCAGATTTATCGGTGGCGATCGGGGGTTTTGGGGCTA
Organism: uncultured Hormoscilla sp.; assembly: GCA_963921275.4. Taxonomy (GTDB): domain Bacteria; phylum Cyanobacteriota; class Cyanobacteriia; order Cyanobacteriales; family Desertifilaceae; genus Hormoscilla. The sequence continues at coordinate 3,953,743 of OZ001293.3, forward strand.
TTGGTTTGGTGGGCTTTAACATCACTATTCCCCACAAGCAGGCGATTATGCCTTTATTATCGGAGATTTCGCCCGTAGCGCAAGCTGTGGGGGCAGTGAATACGGTGTGGCGCAAGTCTGGGGGTTGGTACGGTACGAATACAGATGTGGCTGGATTTATTGCCCCCTTGCAAGATGATAACCGGGATTGGACTCAATGTATAGCTGTGATTTTAGGTAATGGCGGTGCTGCGAGGGCGGTGGTGGCGGGTTGCATGCAGCTGGGTTTAGGGGAAATTCATGTAGTGGGGCGATCGCCGCAGAAGTTAGCAGAATTTAAGAGCAGTTGGGATAGTCCCCTACAGATTCACCCTTGGGAAAAGTTACCAGAATTACTGCGATCTGCATCACTTTTGGTGAATACAACTCCCATTGGCATGTATCCCCATGTGGATGAGTCTCCGGTGTCCGCAGAGGTGATGGCCAAATTGCCGGAGGGGGCGATCGCCTATGATTTAATCTACACGCCTAATCCTACGCTGTTCCTGCAACAGGCGCAAGCTGTCGGGGCGCGGGCGATCGATGGATTAGAGATGTTGATACAGCAAGGAGGAGCAGCTTTACAGATGTGGTTACAGCAACCGGTCCCGGTAGATATAATGAGGCAATCTTTGTGGCAGAAATTGGGACGAACTTGATATTATATTTCCGTAGTGCTTCGGGGTTCGTAGTAAGCACGAAGCGTGCTTCCCAGGCGCGAAAGCGCCTGGAAACTAGGAGACTCCGGACAGCTATTCTACCAAATGTACCCAATCAAAAGTTGCTTGCACTGCTCGAAATAGCCGCCTATCTGCCGTCCAAAATTGAGCTGACAGTTGTTCGGACAAAGCCAGATAATGAGCATCATAGGTAGCTGGCAGTCGTAAGCTGCTCGCCAAGTTCAAAGCACGCAGATGCATGGCTACATCGCCGTAGAGGGTGATATCCAAACTCAAAGCTGTTTCCAGGGCTTGAGATGCCCTTTCTGGTCGCAGTTCCCCTGCAACAATTAAGCGATGCAGGGCATTGCTAACTTCGTAGTAAATCAAAGTTGGTGCGACTACTTTGTACTCTGATTCTTCCCACTGAGTCCACAACTGCTTGTAAGGAGAATCTGGCGATTCTATGGACACCAGACCCACAACAACATTGGATGGGGTCGAGCCGGGAATCGCTTCCCGACCCTCCCTTGAGGAACCGGACTTGCGATTTTCACCGCATCCGGCTACTGGGTACTAGGCCCTTTTCATAGGTAGACTTAATAGGAATTACTTCCGTTAGCCCTTGCCGCCTGTCTTTTCTTCCCTTTCCTGGTTTAGCGAGTGGTTGTTCTGATAACCGTTAGTATCACCATTTTCAAGTCAGTTTTACCAGTTATCCATACCTTATCCTCCACTTGCGTTTCGGATTAGTTCCGTGGCTTTTTAGGATTACTCATTCCAGCAGCTTCCTAGTATCACCGACCCACGTCAGCGCTGGCTACCCAGCATCATCTACATTACTGTAGATGTTATCCCAGGAATTACCCCGGGCATTCGCTTCTTGGGCCATCCCTCCCCCCGTGGCTTGCGCTTAACATCTAACTTGTCCTGATGGACAGCACACGAGAGGTTACTTCGTTCCCTAACAACATTTCGCGATACCTTTAGGTCCACACTATACCCCGGGAGCTATTTGAGTACTATATTAGCCAGAGTCTAAAACTAATACTAGCTACCATTTCCTTTTTAGGCCAGCGCATATAGCCTTATTTCGCTGGTTCCTTATAACGAGGCTTGCACATGTTTGCCTGCTCTAACCTTGGATATCTTTCCTAGCGGCGTCACCGGCTTAGGCTGCCAGTTATCCTACATTTGAGTCCTCGCTTAGCACCACGATGATGTCGCTTCGTAGCACCGAGGACCGGTGTCACCCCCGTACCTGGGGGGAGGGGAATTTAACCCCCATGCGGTCAGAGTTCCCGGCTAATGAAACCGGGCTAGCGTTCCGTGTTTGACCACGTTAGGCTAGAACGAATCGCACAGCATCAATACAGATTAGACCTGCTGTCATTTTTTTTCAGACTCCCCAAAGCAAGCTTGCAAAATTTGTTCAGTGCGTTCCTCTCGCATTTGATGGATGATTTCAGCAATTGGGGGATTGAATGGTTTCCCCCCACGGTCTTCTCTGATTTGAGCTTGTAACTCATCAATCTGTTTCAGGGTTTCCCGCCAGTTTTTCTTGCGGTTAAGTTTCTCTTCCAGCAGTTCCCTTTCCTCTTTGGAGAGGGAAAGGATTACTTGCACGAGGGATTCTACTAGAGGCACGTTTATGGTGACTGTTTTCTCTTCTATTGACGATGACATCGCTCTATTTCTGCAATCTTGTCTTCTCTATTGTAGCACTATATTCTGAAGAATGGGAAAAATTTATTATGGGGATATGGAATCTGCTTAATATCCCAGGTTAATTAATTAATAATTTACAGATTGATGTAAATTTACTTGTCCGAGACAATTGACAGATTCAAGATAGATGAATATCATAGGGAATAGCAGTTAAGCAAAGAGAAATATGGAAGAGGAAATTCAAGCAATAAAGGCAAATTGGCACAGAAGCACTGACAAACGAACCGATAAAAATGATGCAAAAAGGAAATCCAAACGCTGTTCGGGATACGATCAAACCTTGCATGACATCGGTTTGGCGGAAATAGGCGAATGGACCCCCATGCAACCTACCCAAAATGAGGGTGAAGTGATTAGCATTCTCTGTCGTAAAATCGTGATGTAATAGGACGCGACGCTCACCGTTGGTGGTAAGACACACTTTACGGCCGTTGGTAGTAAGGCAGACTTTACGGCTTACCGGTAGTCCTAATCTAGTGTTTAGATTGCCATGCAATACAAGGTAGTGTAGCTAAGCGTTAATTAATGACCAGCATGCCGCATGCGCGGCGCTCCATCTCCACCTAATTTCAAGCACTGGTAACCGATCACCAATCGCTGACAGTAGAGGCAGGGCGTCAGCGGGAGTTTGAGATGCATGCTGCACCTTGGGAAATTCTGCTGCGGACTCCCGCTGGTGGCTGTCCGCACGGGCGATCGCCTGGAAACCCTGTTGGACTACCGGTGACTGCCTGCTGTTTGAGAAAGGCGATCGCCTTTCTGACTGGCACCAGAAGAAATTTCCCGCGAAAAAGTTGAGAGTTGGGCAGATAACTCGATAGAGGGGGCTAAGGGGTGTGCTGTTCGTAGTTCGTAGTTAGGGTACAATATACGTAATCATAGGGGTTTGAGGAATTTTGAACAAGACCTTAGATCGGGGTTTGAGTAACTGTCGAACTGACGTCGGTCAAGTAGAAGCACTTAACCGGGTTTCTCATCAGGCTATCAAGGAGAAATCAATACTTTAACCGTAGAAACCCGGTTTCACAAACCAAGCTCTAGACCGAACTCCATGAGACGAGATTTGGCTCTCGATGAAACACCGTCCAGAAGGGGATATCAATTAATATCTGCCAGTGACGACCGAGCTTAATTTTGTCCTGTCTTCACTGAGTCCGGCCTGCATATATTTATTCTGGCCTCCGATTTTACTCCAGCCAAGGAGGTGCTTACTCCGGCCAAGGAGGCTCCCGCTCCAGCCAATGAGGCTCCCGCTCTGGCCAAGGAGACTCCCGCTCCGGCCAAGGAGTTACTCAGCTTCCTTTTGGTAATGTTGTTTCAAGTCAAAGCGACACTTTGTCCCGCCACCGAATGACTCTCGTACTCGGTGGAATGACTCTTGTACTCCAGGAACTGAACAGTTACTCCTGGGAATGACTGAATTTTCCAGGGAATGACTTCCTCACTCCAGGGAGTGAGGAAGTCATTCCAGGATAAAATATCTCTATCGTTAAAGGGCGTGAGCCCTGGCAGCGACCTTTTCAGCCAACGCCATTTAGGGAGAAGGAGCCCCCTCAATTGCCACGGGGGGGTTTGGGGGGCTCCTTGTGCAACTAATGCATGACCACACCCGTTGCCAGATATCAGAAAAATACCTTTTATAAACCCAACGGGTTTTGACCGCCCCCCCCTACCTCAAACACGCATATCAATGCTGGCGATCGGCTGGTGGCTGTTGGTGGAAATCGGCAGTGCTAGCGCTGTCGTTGGCTCTGGCAAGGATAAGACTGTACTATGATAGGACTGTACTATAAGGTATCGCCAGGAGTCGATAAGGTGATGGAAGCTAAGCAAAATAAAGAATATGCGGGTTTTGGGAAAAGGTTGAGAGCAGCCATAATTTATGGAATCATCATCAATATAGGAGCTTATATCATTAATATAGGAGCTTCTAGCATTGGCTTCGGATGGGTTTCCGAGCTTGGGAGTACAGCGGAGGGCCAAGGCCTGCACTTGAGTTATGTAATTTGGGAACAATACTCCGGACAGTTTTTAGACCCTATTTCGACCACAACACAAGGGTTGCAGCCCTTCGCGCCTTATTTTTTTCAATGTCTGCTCGATGTCTCCCCTTTTGTGCGAGTAGCGCTCCCAGGAGACATCGAACCCAGGGCTAACTTGCCTAAATTGCTCTATCGAGCAAAGGCTGACGCTGCGATGCGCGACAAGGGGTACGGCGAGTAGCGCGACACCCCGACGGCATCGCAAGGCTTGCAGCTACGTACAGCCAAAACGGTCCGGACTATTGTTGGGAAGAGAACGGAGTCATTCCCATTCTAGCGGTAGAGGTAGTATCGAAAACCCCAGGGGCGAGTACAAGGGCAAAAAAAAAGAATATGCCCGCTTGGGAGTGAAATACTATATTATTTATGCCCCGCGCCGCCGTCTAAGACCTCGCCTAACTGTTTACAGTCTGGAAAACGGAAAACAGATATCTGGCACCAGTCTCAATTAGCGCTAAGCTAAGGAAATAGACCAACAAAAATCCCACCAACACCGCTATGATAAAGCGAGTCATCATCCTCATATCAAGCCTATTGCTCCTAACCAGCTGGACCGCCCCCGCCTTAGCACTCGTGCCCATTAAACTAACCGACCTATCATACCACGAATGCCCAGCAGAACCGGAGTCAGACAACCTTACCACCAGTGACGGTTCTGGCAGTGCCGCCAATTGCTATATCGTCACTGGTACAGCTATTAACAAATCCCGCAAAACTGTCTATGATGCTGATATTCACGGTCGCATCTTCGACGCCAACAATAATTCTGTCCTGCCCAACCGGACTCGTCTAGGTTCGATCGAGGAGGTTCCCGCAGGAGAAAGCAAGTTTGAACTACAGATATCAGTACCTGCCAATTTAGCAACTCCCCTGAAGTTGAAACAGTTCAAAGCATCCGGTTTCCGCAGCCGAGTCACCCTCCATTTCGATTAAACCATAGGAGCATCATACCCGAGCGACTGAAGTGACCGCCGGCACAATCAGCTGGAGATTAATATGTAGGGGCGCATCAAAGGGGCAACTATCTCGCTGTATCCTGGTCGCTCGATGTTCCCCGGGAGCTTGATGTCCCCCGGACGCATGACGAAAACCCGGGGGACATCATAATCGCACTACCCGGGGAACATCGTACTCGCACTACCCAGGATACAGCGCCCAATGATACGGCGACTTTACCCTCACGACAAAGAACTAGAAAGCTATGGCTCTTGGTAATATGCTCATCACCACTCCTTGGATAAACTGGAGGAGAAAAATAGCCAGGATCGGGGAAATATCAATACCACCTATAGGCGGAATGACGGAACGGAACAGGTTCAGATAAGGGTCCGTTAACTGGCTGAGGATAGAAAAGGGTGGGTCAAACCAGTTAATATTGGGGAACCAGCTTAACAGGATCCGAATAATCAGCAGCACAAAATAGATTTGCAGAAAACTGCTAATTGTGGTAATCAGTAAATACATAGGAGTATTGTGGGTTTCTTGTGACTAGACGGTAGTTGGACTATCTCTAATTTAACAGAGTCTGAGCCGATCGGCTCAGACTGCTGGCGCGAGATTAACTGTCTCGGGTGTTAAAACACCTCTCCATTGGTAGGTCGGCCCGATATCTCTTGGCCCCCCTTGCCGTTAGCATTGACATGACCCAGTTGCAGGCGGACATCGTCGATCGCCTCATTGAGTTGAGCAATTTTCTCATCCAGACCCTGACGTGCAGCTTCCATTCGATATTCATCTGGACTGTGCAGTTTGCGCCTAGAAGGTTTACGGGGTAATGCTTCGGGACTATTTTGCTCGGCTTCCGACAACTGTGACAAGGCATCAAGATCCCACCGGGAAACTAATAGCGCCCCCACAACGCCACCGAGGATACCACCGACCACCGATCCCAGAAGAAAGCCGCTGGAAAAATTATCTTGCTGATTCATTTTCATACTAGGCAATGCTATGTATTTAGGATAACCACTCACTGGCCGATCGGCCAAATCAGCTGGGATCATCTCAATGCCAGAATTAAGAATTATACTCCGAACGGTCAGAAACTGCGGATAAGAGGGCAGTAATGATACTTTCGCACCCTTTCATAAGAAACCCGGTTTTTAGGCGATCGGCCCGTCATCCGTTTTTAATCGGTGCCAAACGCCCGATCGCCCGCATCCCCCAGTCCCGGGACAATATAGCCCCGATCGTTCAAACCCTCATCAATACAAGCGCTGTAAAGCTGTAAACTGGGATAAGCACCAGACAGCTTTTGTAAAGCGGTCGGTGCGGCCACCACAGAAATAATCCGCACCAAAGCCGGATCCGCGCCTCGCTGGGTCAGTTCAGTCATGGCATACATGATCGAATCCCCCGTCGCTAACATCGGTTCGCAGATCAGCACCCGGGTTTGAGGGGCGATCTTCTCTGGTAACTTACTTAAGTAGCAGCTTGGCAGCAAAGTTTCCTCATTCCGGGCCAAACCCAGATGGTAAACCGAGGCCAAAGGCAGCAAAGCTTGGGCCCCATCTAGCAAACCCAACCCAGCCCGGAGGATGGGCACCACTGCTACTGGCACCTCGGGATTAATAAAAGTAGCAGGACATTCCCTCAAAGGGGTCTGCACCGTAGTTTCCACGGTCACCAACCAATCTCGGGCCGCCTCATAAGTCAGCCAGCGCCCCAGTTCTGTCAGGGCCGTTCTAAATAGTACAGAGGGGGTATGGCGATCGCGGGCCACAGCCAGCCAATGCTTAATTACAGGATGGGGAGGGACGAAAACACGCAGTTGCAGACTCATGATGCCTAGGATATGACCTATCTGCACCATCATACCGCATTATTGAAAATTGAGAATTGAAAATTGACCACTGACAGTTCAAATAAAGAAAGTCATCTGGAAACGAGCACAAGAATCTGGTATCATATCTAGGCGTTTTGCGGGATCTTAGCAGAGTCCGCCGGATGGAATATACCTCAAATCTCATACCACCTTGCCCATGCCACCTGTATCTACCCCACCCCAAAATTTTGATGTCATCGTCATCGGCGCTGGCATCGGCGGACTGGTAACCGCCACTCAATTAGCAGCAAAAGGTGCTCAAGTCCTGGTCCTAGAAAGCTACCTCATCCCGGGTGGTAGTGCCGGTTACTTTGAACGGCAAGGCTATCGCTTTGATGTCGGTGCATCCATGATCTTCGGTTTTGGCAGCCAAGGCACCACCAACCTCCTCACGCGCGCCTTAGCAGCAGTCAATGTCAGCATAGAAACTATCCCCGACCCCGTACAGCTCCATTATCACCTGCCCAACAGCTTAGAACTGAAAGTACATCGGGATTACGAACAATGGATAGCCGTACTAACTGCCAAATTTCCCCAGGAATGGGAAGGAATAAGTCGCTTTTATGACGAATGTTGGCAAGTATTCAACTGTCTGAACTCAATAGAATTGCTATCCCTAGAAGAACCGCGCTATTTAATGCGAGTATTTTTTCAGCATTCCCTAGCTTGTCTAGGTTTAGTCAAGTATCTGCCCCAGAATGCCGGGGACATTGCCCGTCGCTATATCAAAGATCCCGAACTATTGAAATTCATCGATATAGAATGCTATTGTTGGTCGGTAGTCCCCGCTGACATGACCCCAATGATTAATGCAGGCATGGTATTTTCTGACAGGCATTATGGCGGCATCAACTATCCTCAAGGCGGAGTAGGACAGATAGCGCAAAAGCTAGTGCAAGGATTGGAAAAAGCCGGGGGTAAAATTCAATACAAGTCGAGAGTGACCCAAATATTGCTGGACAAAGGTAAAGCGGTAGGAGTGAAATTAGCGAATGGGAAAATATATCATGGCAAACGCATAGTGTCAAATGCTACCCGCTGGGATACCTTTTCAAAGTTACTGCCTCAGATACCAGCAGCAGAAAAGAAATGGCAGCAGCGTTATCAAAAATCTCCCAGTTTCCTAAGTTTGCATTTAGGAGTGAAAGCAGAAAATCTGCCCCCAGGAACAGAATGTCATCATATAATTCTGGAAAATTGGAGTAAAATGGCAGCAGAACAGGGAACGCTGTTCGTGTCCATTCCTACCCTGCTGGACTCAAGTTTAGCCCCAAAAGGATATCAGATTATACACAGCTTTACCCCCAGTTGGGTGGAAGAATGGCAAGGGTTGTCAGCCCGTGCATATGCAGAGAAAAAAGCAGCAGCAGCAACAGCAATTATTAACCGGTTAGAAAAGATATGGCCAGGAATCAAAGATGGGTTAGAACATATTGAAGTAGGCACGCCGCGCACCCATCGGCGTTTCTTAAATCGGCAGGATGGCACCTATGGACCCATTCCCAGACGCAAGCTATGGGGATTGTTAGCCATGCCCTTTAACCGGACATCGATACCGGGTCTATACTGCGTAGGAGATAGTACATTCCCCGGACAAGGGTTAAATGCAGTGGCGTTCTCAGGTTTTGCTTGTGCTCATCGCATTGCAGTAGATTTGGGTTTGTAGAACGGGCGGATACGTAAGGATTGAACCGGTGTAAATAAGAAGCAAAGAGGAGAAGAGAAAAAATGTGGCAATGATATTGACAAGGGGAAAGGACAGGTGCAATAATCAACAGTCCGTGTCTCCTGGGTAGTGCTTTTAGCGCTCCCAGGAGACACGGCGGAAGAGTACAGTGAGTATTATTGTAGGTAAAGGGGAAACCCAAAAGCAGAAAAATTAAGGCGCAACTAGCGCGATCGGTTAGAAAAAAAGACTCAAGGGAGAATATTAATGGCTTTGATTTTGGACATTGATGGCAATGGCGCATTAGACGCCCTGACAGATGGCAGGTTGGTGCTGCTATATCTGTTAGAACAGTTGAATGAGAGTGTGATACAAGACTCGCTCGACCTGGAGAATGCGACTCGAACTACCCTAGGGGAGATAGAAGCATACCTGGATAGTATACGTGACCTGCTGGATATCGATGGCGATGGCACAGTAGACGCCCTGAGTGACGGGGTGCTGAACGTAGCTAATCAGTTGGGGGTACTTTCGGGGGTAATACAGACAGCTGTCAGGGAGAGTGCAACGAGAACTACATCAGAAGAGATCGGAGCATACCTGGATTCCTTACAGAATGAGCCTCCGGTAGCTGCTGATGACCAGGCGATCATTGGTCAGGAGGCAGAAACATCGATCCCAGTTCTGGGAAATGACTCAGATCCGAATGGAAACCCGCTGAGAATTACTGAGACAACGGACCCAGCGAATGGTTCGGTTACTATAAGCGGGGACCAGGTGGTCTATACTTCAGATCCGGGCTTCACGGGAACGGATAGCTTCACCTACAGTATTAGTGACGGGGCGGCGACCTCTTCGGCCACAGTGACAGTCACTGTACAGCCAGCGGATCAGCCATTAACTGGTACAGATTCCGCAGATGTGCTGATCGGTGACAATAATCTTGTCAGCCTTGGGGCGACAGTAGAACAAATAATCGGCGGCGCTGGAGATGATATTCTAGTTGGCGGACGCGGTGCCGACCTATTGACAGGGGGTGAAGGTGCCGATCGGTTTGAGTATTTGAGCTTGGCTGACAGCGGTGCCGACCCCGATGCTACCTTAGAATCGGGGGATAATATTCAAGATTTCGACCCAACTGTTGATACAATTGCCCTATTGTTTGACGTGGCTCCAGGTACGCCAGTCGCACTAGAAGATGTGACAATTAACCTGAGTTTCATCAACCTAGGCTTAGCTACGATTGGGCTTTCTGCTCTGAACACAGAGGACAATCAGTTTCTGCCCGAGCAATTTACCATCAGGTTGAACAATTTAGATCCAGCAACTACTGCCGAGGATATCCTCGGTGCGATCGTCTTTGCATAGGCCCTAGGGCCCGCCCGGATATGGGCAGTTAAAAATCTATCTGCACAAAAAAACCCGCCCAGGCGGTTTTTTTTGTCAAACGGATACGCAGATCGCAGGGATAACACGGGGGCCAATGCAATCTGGTATGACGCTTTGCAATTGAATGAGCGTTGAATCCCGCCATCCGCCTTAGGGAACAATAGCATTGATAGATATACGGATATTTCCGAGTCATATTTACACAAAAATCCGGAAGAGATGGTCATTTGCCTGTATTAATATATAATTAAGGGGTGTTATCAAGGTCATACTCGCACATGTGAGCTATGTGAGTGACAGTGCAAAGAGAGGCATAGCCACAATCACAACAGCTATATAGAGGATGTGCGATCGCCAATACCGCCATATCTGGATAAACGTAGCTTGATAGAGGAGTGGAGACTATGGGGGAAAAACTAATTTTATCTGCGATCATTACTATTGTCTTCCAACTACAGCTTGCTGTCAAGTCTGAGACTATTAGCCTAAAAATGTCAGGGATTGAGCAAATTATCACTCATGAGATGATAACAGAAATAGCTAGAGAAAACCTAGACGATATGCTCAGGTGGTTGAGGCAGAAGCAAACAATGTTGAATTAATTAATAGGGCAGCGAATTGTTAATGGCTAATAGCTAATGGCGTCGAGAAGCAATTAGCTATTAGCAATTAGCGCATGGATCATAGATTATTTGGCGGCGATCTTCAACTGATAAGAAATGGGTTTTCGGCTGTTGTTAACCACGACAAACTGATAGATACCAGTTTCAGGCAGGATAGCAGACAAGGAGGTTTTAGGGGAGTCCGCTAGCAAGGGATCGAGATCGGAAGTTTGGGGATAAATTGACAGCCCGGTGGTCCCAGAGGGCGACGCTTGCAGATCGACTTGCAAACGTTGACTTTGACCGAGACTGGCAGTGAAGATTTTACCTGTACCGGGTATCAGGGTGCCCGGAACTTGTTTGCTGGAGGTATTGAGCGCAAATTTGATTTCCTCTACCCTATGTGGTATGGTAGAGACGAGGTCAGAGGCGATCGCCTGCCAAACCTGACCGAAGGGATGTGCGAGAAAGGCGACAGCATTGTCAAACCGAGAGAGGGGCGAAAAACCAAACAAATGCCCAAAGCGGGCATCGGTTAAATCGTTCAGAGCCAGGCTATTGATGTTATACTGAGCGAGTGCAGCTTGCCAGCTGCGAAGATCGGCCTGGGTGTAATTTCCCATCTGACGGCGGGCCGGATCGCTGATGGTCTCCAGTTTATCCAAAGATGCAGCGGCAATTGCATCCCACTGGGCCCGGAACTGGGCATCGGATGGTTTATCGGTAAATTGACGACCTTTTAAGTTCGGGTTTTGGGCGTAGAATTGCTCGTTGACTAAATCGATGAAAAAATAGTCGTCAATGCTGAGGGACAAGCGGCGATCGCGCAGTCTTTGTTTGCGCAGCTGTTCCTCTGGGGATATTGCTGTTTGATGAAGTCCAGAACCCCCGGTCCGGGTATTGATCCAAGCATTACGTGCCCAGAGGCCAACGCCACCGATACTAGCAAGCAGAAAACCCACCAGGAAGATTTTCCTCAAACTGAATTTACTCAGAACCGTAGCAGTTGTAGTGAGGTTCCTAGCAGCATAGGGGGATCTGGAGGCGGTAGCAGGAGTAACGGGAGGTGGCGTGAGGGGCCTGGTGGTGACGGGATTGGGAACGGGATATGAATTGAGGACTTCCAGTACGGCACGGGCATTGGCGGGGCGATCGCCGGGTAATTCGGCCAGCATGTGGTCCAAAAGAGCGGATAAATGGGGGCTAATATTAATAACCTGTGAGTGCCAATTCCATTGTAGAGTATCGGGGTGCATCAGGGACTGAGGTTCCCTGCCTGTCAGCAACACCAGACAGGTAGTGGCCAGGGCATACAGGTCACTACGAGGAGAGACTATCCCCATCTGCATTTGCTCTTTAGGGGCATATCCAGATTTCCCCAGCAGAGTGACTGGTGCATTAGCAGCTTTGGGATTAAGCTGAGAGGAGACCTTGGCCGCTACTTGCTTGACGCCACCAAAATCAATCAGCACGGGTAGCCGGTCAGAATGCCGTAAAATCAGATTTTCTGGGGAGATGTCGCGGTGAATTACACCTTTGGCATGGATGTAGGACAACACGGGCAATAGCTGAATTAGCAGTTGAGTTACCTCGGCCTCATTAAAGCAGAGTCTCTGACTTTTACGGGCTGCCAGTAACTCCCGATAGCTTTGACCCTCGGCATAATCCTGCACTAGAAACAGTAACTCGACAGTACCATTTTTCACCCGAAACAGCTCTCGGAACCGAGGAATCTGGGGATGTTGCAGTTGATAGAGGACGCCAGCTTCCCGAGCAAAGAGTTCCTCGGCTTTTTGCAGGGCGTCGGGGGTTTGCACCTTGGGGGCAAATTGCTTGAGTACGCAGAGTTCGCCGAAGCGATTAGTATCTTCAGCTAGATAGGTGCGGCCAAAGCCACCATGCCCCAACTCGCGGACGAGGCGGTAGCGATCGCTTAAGATTGAGCCTGGATGAATAGGACTATTCATAGCAAAAACCAAGTGAAACCTACATTTTGAAAGATCGAGGCAGGAAATCTAAAATCGGGAATCTGTGTCCCCTGGTAGGAGGACTCAGAAGGGATTGGATCCATAGGGTGACTTGACTAACGGCCATCTTCATAGTATCTAATAGTAGAAACTGCCTTCTTCCTGATTTAAGCTGCCCAATCCCGAGGGGGTTGTTGCCATGAAATTACCTTTTGGTCGTCCGACCCCGAGTCGCCGGGTCGAACCCCCTGAAGCTGCCAGTTCGGGTTTAGGAACCTTCGGTGGGGTCTATACACCATCGCTCCTCACCATCCTGGGCGTGATCATGTACTTGCGCTTTGGCTGGGTAGTCGGTAATGTGGGTTTGATCGGCACTCTGCTCGTCGTTACCCTCTCGACATCGATTACCTTTTTGACTTCCCTGTCCATCTGCGCGATCGCCACTGACCGGGTAGTGCGGGCAGGGGGTGCCTATCACATGATTAGCCGTTCTCTGGGCATTGAAACGGGAGGTGCGGTGGGCATCCCCCTCTATTTTGCCCAAGCGCTTTCGGTAGCCCTCTATACCATCGGTTTTGCGGAGAGCGTGGTGCAAACCTTCGGTGGACTGAATCAACTGTATGTAGCGCTGATTACCACCATTGCCGTAGCAGTCCTGGCTCTGACTTCAGCTAGCATCGCGATCAAGGCCCAGTATTTGATTATGGGAGCGATCGCTCTATCCTTGCTGTCTTTGCTGTTCGGACAGCCGATCGAAAATAGCAATATGGAAATGTGGGGCGCACCAGCAAGTGATTCAGAACCATTTTGGACGGTTTTTGCCATCTTCTTCCCCGCCGTGACGGGCATCATGTCGGGGATAAATATGTCGGGAGACCTTAAAGATCCGACTCGTTCCATTCCCATTGGGACTCTAGCCGCTGTAGGCACGGGATATGTGATATATATGGTGCTACCGATTATACTAGCAATGCGGGCAGATGCAAGCACCCTCATTGCCGAACCCTTGATTATGAAGCAGATGGCGTTTTGGGGAGATGCCATCTTGCTGGGGGTGTGGGGGGCGACTCTCTCTAGCGCCCTGGGGATTATTCTGGGTGCGCCTCGGGTGTTGCAGGCATTGGCCAGAGATGGGGTATTGCCCCGTTGGCTGAGTTTTCTGGGCACGGGTAGCGGGCGAGATGACGAACCCCGTGTCGGTACTGCTGTTACTTTGGGGGTGGCGATCGCGGTTATCTGCATCGGGGACTTAAACTTAATCGCCCCAGTGCTGACGATGTTCTTTCTGACTACCTATATGGTACTGAATGTCTCCGCAGGCATCGAAGGTTTCCTGCAAAGTCCCTCCTTCCGTCCCACATTTCGGGTCCATTGGGGACTGTCATTGCTAGGGGCCCTGGGATGCATTGCTATCATGTTCTTAATCAATGCAGTTGCTACAGTAGTGGCCGCCTTGATTGTCTTGGCGATCTACATTTGGTTGCAACGGCGGGAGTTAGAAACGACTTGGGGGGATGCCCGACAGGGAATATGGATGGCCCTGTTGCGGGAAGGCATTTTTCAGATCTCTCATGCGGAAGACACGAAGAACTGGCGACCCCATATTCTGGTGCTTTCTGGCATCCCGCGAAAACGCTGGTCTTTAATTGAATTAGCAGATGCTCTCACCCACAACCGAGGTTTGATTACGGTTTCTAGCGTACTGCCCAGCGGGGCCCGGGATATGGGTCAGCAGGCGGAGAGTGAAGAAAAAATCCGCGATTATCTGGAAAGGCGTGGGGTACAGGCCCTGGTGCGCTTGGTGACGGCCTCGGACCCCTTTGAGGGGGCCTTGCGACTGGTGGAAACCTATGGGTTGGGCCTCCTGGTCCCGAACACGATTTTGCTGGGTGATAGCGAGGCACCCGAAAGGCGCGATCGATACTGTCAGCTAATTGCCCAGATCCATCGAGCGAAGCGGAATGTGGTCATTTTCCGGGAAAATCCCGATCGGGGTTTTGGTCGTCGCCGCCGCATTGATGTCTGGTGGGGAGGTTTGCAAGCCAATGGCGGTTTAATGCTCATCCTAGCCTATCTGCTGCGGACTGACATTGATTGGCATAATGCCCAGATTTATCTTAAGCTTGTGGTTCCCGACCAGACTGCTGCCCAAGCAGCAGAGATAAATGTAAATAATCTGATGAAACAGCTACGCATTGGGGCTGTGTCGCAAGTCCTAGTGGCAGACGATCGTCCTTTTAATGCGATCCTGCACGAGTCGTCAGGGAATGCTGACTTGGTATTTCTAGGGATGGCGAAGCCGAGGGATAATTACACCCAATATTATGAAGGCTTGCAAGCCCGTACTGCTGGTCTGCCTCCGACGGTGTTTGTGCTGGCGGCCCCTGGTTTTGCCTTTGAGGAGGTTCTCACCGAGAGTACCCCGAGTCAAAAGTAAGGGTTTGTAGTAAGCACGAAGCGTGCTTACCTCGCGCAAGGACTAAGTCCTTACTACGAACTATAGCGAATCTAAATCATTTGTGCAAATATCTCGGGGGGAGCGCCTGCAGCTCAAACCCTTGCAGGACAAGTATTTGAGCACAAAAATGATTATTGCACAACTCATTTAGGCTTGCTATATGGCCGAGTCAAAAGTAAAGGTTTGTAGTAAGCACGAAGCGTGCTTACCTCGCGCAAGGATTAAAGTCCTTACTACGAACTATGGTTTTACGAAAAATGGCGAATGGTCCTAGATGCTGCCATAAACGGGGATGAGGGCACCTCGGACATCTGCTGCTGCTTCCGAGGCGAGAAAGCAGATAACTTGCGCTAATGATTCAGGTTTTACCCAGTTCTCAGCATTTTCCACACCCATAGCTTCCCGGTTAGTGGGAGTATCAAATATGCTGGGGAGCACGACATTGGCAGTGATGTTGGTGCCCTTGGTTTCGTCGGCGATCGCTTGTGTCAGGGCGATTACTGCCGCCTTTGAGGCCCCATAGGATGCCATCTGTGCTGCGGGTTGCACGGCCCCCCGCGATCCGATAGTGACAATGCGACCATAGCCATGTGCGAGCATTTTCCGCAAGCTGTGCTTGGAGGTCAAGAATGTAGTATGCAAGTTTAAGTCAAAGTCTTGTTTCCAAAGTTGATAACTGTATTCGTGGGTTTTGCCCATGGAAAAGCCCCCCACCAGATGCAGTAAAACATCTACTCGTCCCATATCGTTCACCAGTTGTTCTACCGCTGGTTCCTGGGTGAGATCGAGGTCTACAAATCGGATCTTCGCGAAGTCGGCGGCTGGTAGAATGCTTTTGAGGCGATCGACATGTTTTTGAGTGCGATAGGGAATGGTTACCTGGGCACCTCGGGCGAGGGCGAGGGGGACCACGCCGATGCCTAAACCGCCCGTACCGCCTGGGATTAAAACTTGTTTGTCTTTCATAGTCTTATCTGTGTTAAGTCCTTAAGATATACTGACATTAAAGGGTTAATTTAATCAAGATGCAAATTACTCAATGTCTGCATGCAGCTATCCTCGTGTCTGACCTGGAACGGGCAGAACAGTTTTATGGTAATGTGCTGGGATTGCCCAAAGTGGATCGTCAGCTCAAATTCACGGGTGCCTGGTATCAAATCGGCAATTTCCAGATTCACCTAATTGAGAACCGAAATCTCGCGAATGCGCTGTTGAACTCAGAAAAATGGGGACAGAACCAGCACCTGGCCTTTTCTGTTGCTTGCTTGGATGAGACGAAACAGCAGCTTCTAGCTAACGGTTGTCCGATGCAGATGAGTGCATCGGGTCGGGCCGCCCTGTTTACCCAAGACCCCGATGGCAATATCATTGAACTAAGTGAGGTCTAATATGATAACAATTCAAGCCAGTAAAGTAACTCTAGCCTACCTCAGAGAAAAATTAAATCTGCAACGGACGGCGGACGAGCATTTTTTTACCGAGTGGTTAACGGACTTGCCAGAATTATCCGATGCGGAAAAGCAAGCATTAGACCAGGTAAAAAGCAATTATATTTACTTGGCAGAACTCCGTCCGATGATGGAAGACATTGTCAAGATGGTGGTGGTATCCCGGTTGCTAGAATTGGCAGGTTTTTTCCAACCGCCTTTTGAAATTGATGGCGAACCATCGATCGAGATATTTGTTGAGGACTCCGATGATGTGATTAAAGGAAATATCGATGTCTTGGTGTTGCACGAGCAATTATGGGTTATCGTCATCGAGTCTAAACGGAATGCGTTATCCTTGGAAGCAGGAAAACCACAGATATTAGCTGAAATGCTGGATAACCCTCATCCTGAAAAACCTTCCTTTGGATTAATTACCAATGGGAATTACTTCAGTTTTTTCAAGTTGATGAAGCAAGCAACTACTGTATACGCAACCTCCCATGATTTCGCGATCGGACGCGGCAATGACTTGTACATTGTTCTCAGGATCCTTAAGCGTCTCGGTCAGTTGGCTTTGCAATGATAAGGTAAAGAGAGAAGATGGGAAGAGGGGCGATCGCCTTTGATTTGAGTAAGCACCCGATCGTTTCACCAATTCTTTATAATTGCCATTTATGCAGTTAAAATGCTGTCTATTCAGCTAAATCCAGAAAAGCATTAATTTCTCCAACTAGCCATTCTTTCTCAGCTTGGGTAAAAAAGAAACCAAAACTATCAATATGCGTCTTAACTCTACCAGATATAACGCGATCATATGAGTGCGATATTACTACACATACTGTCTACTGTATATTTTTTTTTATTTTTTAGCTCTTTAATCCCTTGCAATTCTATCCGCTCTATTTTATTTGTACTCGTGTATGATTCCTTATTTAGTAAACCTAGAAAACTCTGCTGTAACCTAAAATTATCTTTGTCAATCCCTATTGCGATCGCCAGTGGCGATCGCAAACTATCCCTCATACCTACTATTAAATACATTGAGGATACTATCCATATTCCAAACATTATAATCATGATTATACAACCCACTAGCATTTTTACAATAAAATCAGTTATTTCCTTAACAATACTCCGGACCGTTTTGGGTGTACGACGCTGTAAGGCTTACAGCGTCAGCCTTTGGGAGAGCGAGCCATTTTTTACAAGTTAGCCCTGGGGCTGACCTTGAAAAAAATGATGCCAGTATGCCGTAACCCTTGCTATATCGTGATTCTGGGGTATAAAAACTGTCCGGACTATTGAATTCGCCGATCTGTATGGGTCTACCGGAAATGGATGGCCAGTAACGTTTTTGGTTGGGTGTGATGCTCTCCACGATCGCGCTCTTTGCGATCGTGGAATGGTTGGCAGGGTATTTAAGCCATAGCTTGGCCCTGCGATCGAATGCCTGGGTTGCAGATGCGGGCGCAATTTTGCTGGCGAAGAAGTGCGAGTTGGTTGACGGCTAATGTCGGCCGTCTAGATGCGATCGCCGCTAACCACAGTATTAAACTAAGCCAGTACGTCACCGTACCGACTCGTCTTCAGAACCGGACGTGAAACTTTCATCTCATCCTGGCTCCTCAGTTTCGTCATCCTTGTCATGGATACGACCTTTGCTGCCATCTCTGGCAGACTTATAATCATGGCAATAATCGTGTAGCAACTGTAGGTTAGAGTACCAGTCCTTTCCTCCTTGCGAGACTGGTAGAATGTGGTCAACCTCCCATTTGTCGCCGTCCTTAAACATTAGTCCGCAATGTTGACATTTGCCCTTCTGTCTCTTGAGTAGGTTAATAACTCTCGTACTTACGTCCGGGCTTTTTCTTAGTCTCTGGCTCCAGTAGACTAGGTTACCGTCAAACGGGCTAGCTGTCCCCTTAACCTTTACGTGTCTGTGCGATTCGTTCTAGCCTAACGTGGTCAAACACGGAACGCTAGCCCGGTTTCATTAGCCGGGAACTCTGACCGCATGGGGGTTAAATTCCCCTCCCCCCAGGTACGGGGGTGACACCGGTCCTCGGTGCTACGAAGCGACATCATCGTGGTGCTAAGCGAGGACTCAAATGTAGGATAACTGGCAGCCTAAGCCGGTGACGCCGCTAGGAAAGATATCCAAGGTTAGAGCAGGCAAACATGTGCAAGCCTCGTTATAAGGAACCAGCGAAATAAGGCTATATGCGCTGGCCTAAAAAGGAAATGGTAGCTAGTATTAGTTTTAGACTCTGGCTAATATAGTACTCAAATAGCTCCCGGGGTATAGTGTGGACCTAAAGGTATCGCGAAATGTTGTTAGGGAACGAAGTAACCTCTCGTGTGCTGTCCATCAGGACAAGTTAGATGTTAAGCGCAAGCCACGGGGGGAGGGATGGCCCAAGAAGCGAATGCCCGGGGTAATTCCTGGGATAACATCTACAGTAATGTAGATGATGCTGGGTAGCCAGCGCTGACGTGGGTCGGTGATACTAGGAAGCTGCTGGAATGAGTAATCCTAAAAAGCCACAGAACTAATCCGAACGCAAGTGGAGGATAAGGTATGGATAACTGGTAAAACTGACTTGAAAATGGTGATACTAACGGTTATCAGAACAACCACTCGCTAAACCAGGAAAGGGAAGAAAAGACAGGCGGCAAGGGCTAACGGAAGTAATTCCTATTAAGTCTACCTATGAAAAGGGCCTAGTACCCAGTAGCCGGATGCGGTGAAAATCGCAAGTCCGGTTCCTCAAGGGAGGGTCGGGAAGCGATTCCCGGCTCGACCCCATCCGATTATCTCAGTTTCCGAGTGCCGGTTTAGCTTTATTTCTCCATTTTCTTTTGATTTGCCAGTGAACCTCCACCGGTCCTTCCCGGTTACGGTCCAATATTTTCCGGCAATCCATCCGCCCGACTTGTTGGGATGCCTTCTCTTTCCCCATTGCCACAGCAGCTTCCATAGGTATTCGTCCATGTCATTGTAAGTTTCCTTACTTACCACCGTCTTGAAGTAGTTGCTCCATCCCCTTATCATTGGGTTTAGTTTGGCTATCAAGACTGTCTGTGGCGCCGATTTATGGCGGCGAACTATCTGCGATAGCTGCTCTTTATGATTCCTAATGGACTTATCGCTAGGCTTGATTACGGTCTTGAATCCTAGGAGGGTTCCGTCGCCGGATTTGCCGCTTCTGTATTTCCCTACTTTAAACTGTCGGATATTGAACCCTAGGAAGTCAAATCCTGGGCTTTCTCCTTCCAGTGTGTGGGATATCCTGGTTTTTTCGGCTTTCAACTCTAGTCCCACCCCCTTCAACCACTCTTTAATCACTCCTTGCGCTCGCTCAATCGTTGACCGGTCATCGTGCATCACCACAAAATCATCGGCGTATCTAACTACCGTTAGCCTCCTTTCCTCTTTCTTTGTGCGGGCAAGATTCATTACTAATCTTTCCAGCCCATGCAGGGCTATATTGGCTAGCAATGGTGATATTACTCCGCCTTGAGGAGTTCCGGCTTCTGTGGTCTGCCATATCCCCTGGTCCATCACCCCCGGCTTTTAGCCATACCCGTATCTGTCTACGGATTAGCGATGTAGTATTCAATTTCTTTAGGAGTGTGGAGTGGTCGATTCTGTCGAAACATTTCGCAATATCCGCATCTAACACCCATTTTGGTTTTTGTCTGATGCTATTGAATATCGCTGCGAACTTTTTGCTTATTGCCTTCCTGTGCCGCTCTGTAAATTCGTTTTTGCAGCTTAAAAACTACCCTTTCCAGCTTTCGCCAAGGGGCCGCCTTCCATTCATACTCTTGCCTTTTGACTGAGTTCCGTGACATGTGTACTACTACTTACAACTTTACAATTGACGAAACCGTGAGGGCGTCAGCCTATCCCATCCATTACAGACGGGCATTTGCTTCTCCACTCAATCTCCCAGTTGCGACCTGCCAAATGAAAGCAGATTTTTCGCCTGCGGTGGCTACTCCATCTATCGACCGGTGATGGAGAGTCTACAACCGGTTTACTTCGTTCCTACAGATGATTGGTTGTAACTTTAGATGGGTTCTATACGCCGGGTTTATTGTCAGTGCTTACTGGTCGGGATAACATCCGCCAGTGACCATTATCCTTTCCCTTTTGGGGCCAGTGTGTCAGCCTTATTTCACTGGTTTAATGTAACGACGCTGCAAACCTTTGCTTTATGCTCATCATAGCTACTTGCACGCTGCGCGAAAAATCGGCGATAACCGGTTTAGGCTCCCAGTTAGTACGCCTTTCATCCCCGCTTTACGGATTGATGCCATCTCTACCGTAGGGGAAGTGCTGTCACTTCTGCACCTTAAGGGGTGGACTTTCACCACCATCATCTGTAAGTTATCAGGGCAAATGAAACCCTGTTAGCAGTCCCCCACCAGTTATTACTGGCGGTTTATGCTAAACGAATCGCACGAAATCATCATTAATCAGGTCTCATCAATCCCCTGCAGGGTGGCCATGGTTTTCGATTCAAAGTTAATCCAGGTATCGAGGCCCTGAGAACCTCCTGCTAGCGCATTCGCATCCATATAATCTTCAAAGTCTATGATAGTATCCCAGCCCATGCCCGACTCCAAGACAAAAATATCGGCGTCCTCTCCTCCGTGGAGGGTATCGCTTCCCTCCCCGCCGATCAGAGTGTCCTCCTCCTCCTTCTCAAAGAGTGATAAAGTTAGGGGTTGGGGGTTGAAAGTTAGGGGTTGACGAGTATTGCTGAAGTTAAGGTCAGTAGGAGACTCGGCAACATTGTTCACATTAATAATCAAAGCCTCCGAGTAACTGGCCCCAGTAACGTCAATAGTCTGAACGCGGATACTGTAACTCGACCTCATCTCCAAAGCCGGAGAACTATTAATTAGCAATTGGTCCCCTACTATAGTGAAAGCAGCGTTATCATCCTCACCAAAACCAGAGATTAACCCGTAGGTAAAAGTATTTCCCCCGTCCGGATCGCTAGTTCCGAAAGTCCCCACGATCGCACCCACACGGGAATTAGAATTAATGCTGCCATTACTAAGAACTATATCAGTAGGAGACTCAGCAACATTGTTCACATTAATAATCAAAGCCTCCAAGTAACTGTTCCCAGTCGAGTCGGTAGTCTGAACGAATATCCTGTAAATCTCCTGAGTCTCAAAATCCGGAGAACTGTTAATTCGCAGTTGGTCCCCCACTATAGTGAAAGCAGCATTATCATCGTCACCGTCGCCCGAGACTAACTGGTAAGTAAAAGTATCTCCATTATCGAGATCGGTAGTAGACAAAGTCCCCACAACTGCACCCTCAGGAGAATCTTCATTGATGCTGCTGCTGCTAAGGACTAGGTCGGTAGGAGACTCGCCGACATCGTTGACGTTAATAATCAAGACCTCCGAGTAACTGGCCCCAGTCGAGTCGGTAGTCTGGACGCGGAGGCTGTAACTGGACTGAGTCTCAAAGTCAGGGGAATTGTTAATTCGCAGTTGGTTACCTACTATGGTGAAGGCATTGTTGCCGGAGACAAGCATGTAGGTAAAGCTATCTCCCTCGTCGGGGTCAGTAGTTCCGAAAGTCCCCACGACAGTATTGGCTGGGGAGTTTTCGTTGATATTGATGCTGCTGCTAAGAATTATATCAGTAGGAGAAGAATTCTCTGCTTCATCAATAACATTAATAGTCAAGACCTCCTCAAAACTATTACTAGCAGAGTCAGTAGTCTGGACGCGGAGGCTGTAACTGGACTGAGTCTCAAAGTCCAAAGAACTGTTAGTTAGCAGTTGGTCCCCTACTATAGTAAAGTTGGTCCCCTACTATAGTAAAAGCATTGTTGCCGAAGACTAACTCGTAGGTAAAGCTATTTCCATCGTCAGGATCGCTAGTAGACAAAGTCCCCACAACTGCACCCAATGGAGAGTTTTCGTTGATGCTGCTGCTGCTAAGGACTATGGAGGTAGGAAAAGAATTCTCTGCAATATCATTCACATTAATAGTCAAGACCTCCTCAAAACTATTATTAGCAGAGTCAGTAGTCTGGACGCGGAGGCTGTAACTGGACTGAGTCTCAAAGTCCAAAGAACTGTTAGTTAGCAGTTGGTCCCCTACTATAGTAAAGGCATTGTTGCCGGAGACAAGCATGTAGGTAAAGCTATCTCCCTCGTCGGGGTCGGTAGTTGAGAAAGTCCCCACAACTGCACCCAATGGAGAGTTTTCGTTGATGCTGCTGCTGCTAAGGACTATGGAGGTAGGAGAAGAATTCTCTGCAATATCATTCACATTAATAGTCAAAACCTCCTCAAAACTATTATTAGCAGAGTCAGTAGTCTGGACGCGGAGACTGTAACTGGACTGAGTCTCAAAGTCCAAAGAACTGTTAGTTAGCAGTTGGTCCCCTACTATAGTAAAGGCATTGTTGCCGGAGACAAGCATGTAGGTAAAGCTATCTCCCTCGTCGGGATCGCTAGTAGACAAAGTCCCCACAACTGCACCCAATGGAGAGTTTTCGTTGATGCTGCTGCTGCTAAGGACTATGGAGGTAGGAGAAGAATTCTCTGCAATATCATTCACATTAATAGTCAAGACCTTCTCAAAACTATTATTAGCAGAGTCAGTAGTCTGGACGCGGAGACTGTAACTGGACTGAGTCTCAAAGTCCAAAGAACTGTTAGTTAGCAGTTGGTCCCCTACTATAGTAAAGGCATTGTTGCCGGAGACAAGCATGTAGGTAAAGCTATCTCCCTCGTCGGGGTCGGTAGTTGAGAAAGTCCCTACGACTGCATTATCAGGAGAGTTTTCATCAATGCTGCTGTTGCTAAGGACTAGGTCGGTAGGAGAGGAGTTGACATTGTTGACATTAATAGTAAAAGCCTCCGAGTAACTAAGCCCACCAGCATCAGTAGTCTGGACGCGGATGCTGTAACTGGACTGGGTCTCAAAGTCAGAGGAACTGTTAATTTGCAGTGAGTTCCCTTCTATGGTGAAGGCGTCGTTATTATCGTCACCGTCGCCTGTGACTAACTGGTAGGTAAAGGGATCGGAAGAGTCAGGATCGGTAGTTGAGAAAGTCCCTACGACTGCATTATCAGGGGAGTTAGAATCAATGCTATTCTTGCTAAGGACTATGGAGGTCGGAGGTTCGGGAATATCGTTGACGCTAATAGTCAAGGCTTCTGAGTAACTAAGCCCACCAGCATCAGTAGTCTGGACGCGGATGCTGTAACTGGACTGGGTCTCAAAGTCAGGGGAACTGTTAATTTGCAGTGAGTTCCCTTCTATGGTGAAGGCGTCGTTATTATTGTCACCGTCGCCTGTGACTAACTGGTAGGTAAAGGGATCGGAAAAGTCAGGATCGGTAGTTGAGAAAGTCCCTACGACTGCATTATCAGGGGAGTTAGAATCAATGCTATTCTTGCTAAGGACTAGGTCGGTCGGAGAGGAGTTGACATTGTTGACGCTAATAGTCAAGGCTTCTGAGTAACTAAGCCCACCAGCATCAGTAGTCTGGACGCGGATGCTGTAACTGGACTGGGTCTCAAAGTCAGAGGAACTGTTAATTTGCAGTGAGTTCCCTTCTATGGTGAAGGCGTCGTTATTATCGTCACCGTCGCCTGTGACTAACTGGTAGGTAAAGGGATCGGAAGAGTCAGGATCGGTAGTTGAGAAAGTCCCTACGACTGCATTATCAGGGGAGTTAGAATCAATGCTATTCTTGCTAAGGACTATGGAGGTCGGAGGTTCGGGAATATCGTTGACGCTAATAGTCAAGGCTTCTGAGTAACTAAGCCCACCAGCATCAGTAGTCTGGACGCGGATGCTGTAACTGGACTGGGTTTCAAAGTCAGGGGAACTGTTAATTTGCAGTGAGTTCCCTTCTATGGTGAAGGCGTCGTTATTATTGTCACCGTCGCCTGTGACTAACTGGTAGGTAAAGGGATCGGAAAAGTCAGGATCGGTAGTTGAGAAAGTCCCTACGACTGCATTATCAGGGGAGTTAGAATCAATGCTGCTGTTGCTGAGTTCTAGATCGGTAGGAGAAGTGTTGACATTAATAGTAAAAGCCTCCGAGTAACTAAGCCCACCAGCATCAGTAGTCTGGACGCGGATGCTGTAACTGGACTGGGTCTCAAAGTCAGGGGAACTGTTAATTTGCAGTGAGTTCCCTTCTATGGTGAAGGCGGTGAAGGCGTCGTTATTATCGTCACCAGCGCCTCCGACTAACTGGTAGGTAAAGGTATCTCCATTATCTTCGTCGGTAGTTGAGAAAGTCCCTACGACTGCATTATCAGGAGAGTTTTCATCAATGCTGCTGTTGCTAAGGACTAGGTCGTTAGGAGACTCGTTGACATTGTTGACATTAATAGTAAAAGCCTACGAGTAACTAAGCCCACCAGCATCAGTAGTCTGGACGCGGATGCTGTAACTGGACTGGGTCTCAAAGTCCAAAGAACTGTTAATTTGCAGTGAGTTCCCTTCTATGGTGAAGGCGTCGTTATTATCGTCACCAGCGCCTCCGACTAACTGGTAGGTAAAGGTATCTCCATTATTTTGGTCGGTATTTGAGAAAGTCGCTACGACTGCATTATCAGGGGAGTTTTCATCAATGCTGCTGTTGCTGAGTTCTAGATCGGTAGGAGGGGAGTTCTCTATAACAATGTCAAAGGTATCTGTCCCTCGATTTCTCGCTCCGTCGATGGCGGTTACCGTCACGGTAAAGGTGTCTGCGGTAGTAGGGGTACCGCTGATAACTCCCCGACTGTTGATCGTTACGCCCCCTGGTAAACCGGTAGCTGTGTAATTGTCGATGTTGTTATTGATGTCGCCGAAATTTGCGCTAATGTCTATGTTGAGGTTATTACCTAGCAAGAGTTGGACGTCGGGAATCTCGGTTAAAACATAAGGGGGGTTTTCCAATCGCTTGAAGGCACTCAAATCTAGAACCTCTTGGGGGATGCTGCCAGTCAGTTGGTTCTCTTCCAGAAAGAGAGATAGCAAATTGGAAAGATTCCCTAACTCCGTCGGGATGCTGCCAGTCAGTTGGTTGGAGAACAGCTGGAGATCCTCCAAATTGGAAAGATTCCCTAACTCCGTCGGGATGCTGCCAGTCAGTTGGTTGGAGTGCAGCAAGAGACGAATCAAATTGGAAAGATTCCCTAACTCCGTCGGGATGCTGCCAGTCAGTTGGTTGGAGTACAGCAAGAGATCATCCAAATTAAAAAGATTCTCTAACTCCGTCGGGATGCTGCCAGTCAGTTGGTTGGAGAACAGCTGGAGATCATCCAAATTGGAAAGATTCCCTAACTCCGTCGGGATGCTGCCAGTCAGTTGGTTGGAGTACAGCAAGAGATCATCCAAATTGGAAAGATTCTCTAACTCCGTCGGGATGCTGCCAGTCAGTTGGTTGGAGTACAGCAAGAGATCATCCAAATTGGAAAGATTCCCTAACTCCGTCGGGATGCTGCCAGTCAGTTGGTTGGAGAACAGCTGGAGATCCTCCAAATTGGAAAGATTCCCTAACTCCGTCGGGATGCTGCCAGTCAGTTGGTTGGAAAACAGCTGGAGAAACTTCAAATTGGAAAAATTCCCTAACTCCGTCGGGATGCTGCCAGTCAGTTGGTTGGAGAACAGCAAGAGCCTAGTCACCCGGGAGTTAGCTACCGTCACTCCATGCCAACCATTAACAACAGAAGCATCGGGGAGAGTTGGGCTGTTGAAATTCCAGTCCCGCCAGCCTGTATTGTTCGTCCAAGAAGCCCCATTGGTGCTTTGATAGAGAGCCCTTAAGGCCTGATACTCCTGCTGGGGGATCAATATGCCCCCATAGGCCATCTGAGCTTCTGCGGACAATGCTAAGGGAGTTTTCATCCCCGGAGTTCGCCACTCCAACTTCCAATTTCCGCCCCGGGCTGCTGCCCCTGTCCGGGTAGTAGAGCCGGCGAGGGATGCCCCGGTTAGGGCCTGTAGCTTAGTCATCAACTTTTCTCCTGCATCTCCGGCGGCGACGTTACAGCCGTAGAGTAGGAGTTGTTTTACCTTCCACTTCTGCAGGGTAGAGGCGTAATCTCCTAGAGGATCTAAACTCAGTTGAGAGTTTCCCAGATACAGACAGCCAGGGCTGCCGTGGGAGAGTAGGTGCAGAACCTCTGTTTCTTTATGCTGTCGGAGAAGTTCGCTGATCTGTTCGATGCCATCGGACCGAAGGTCTAAGAGGAAAGATTTGGCCCCAGGCCGGATGCCGTCTATAAGCTGCTGGTAGTTTTCTAGGGAGGCATCCACTACTACGATGGTGTTGGTAAAAGATTTATGCTTCATTTTTTGGTTGCTGAATTGATTTTGAGGTGCTGGTGTAATACTAGCCCGACTATCGTCATATTTCTGACTTACGCCGGAACGAGTCGCAGTCGCACCGAAGTCTATCATATTTAACAAATCTTAACAAATATGGATTACCTACTTAGACTTTACGGATCTTTAGGTTTTTTTCGTCTCTGATACATAAAATTATTTTTTATGCTATACCGAGAGTTGGTCATTCTGACAATCCCGTTAAAGACAAACAGGGCACCATAGAGGTGATCCTTTCCCGAGCCACCAATGAGGGTGTTCCCTAACTCCGTCGGGATGCTGCCAGTCAGTTGGTTGCCGTCCAGCCGGAGAGACTCCAAATTGGTCAGGTCATTGAAATTGACTGTACCGCTTCTGACAAAGAACAGCCGGTATTGGTCGTTGCCATCAATGGTGTTGTCGTTCCCATTTATCGTGAGTTGGACGTCTTCTTCAATAAGGGGTAGCAACCCGGTCAGGGTAATATCTCCTGTGATGTTAATGGTATCTGCCTGACCGTTATTCGCGGAATTGGTAATGGCATCGGATAGTTCTGCTGGTGTATCTACGTTAAATGTAGCCATAATATCTTCTGTAAGGGATAGATTTTTTAAAGGTTGGTCTTCTTTATTTAGGATACACGGCTTGGTGGAAAGTTAGGGGTTGGGGGTGAAGACTTTGAATAAATCGATTCTGATCCAGAAGAGCGCTATTAAACTAAGCCAGCGGGTCGCCCCGCCGACTCGTCTTCAAAACCGGACGTGACACTTTCGCTTCATCCGGCTCCTCAGTTTCGCCATCCTTGTCATGGATACGGCCTTTGACGAGACCGTGAGGGCGTCAGCTTATCCTATCCATTACAGACAGGCGTTTGCTTCTCCACTCAATCTCCCCCTGTTGCGTCCTGCCTTCCGGAGAGCAGATGTTACGCCTGTGGTGGCTACTCCATCTATCGACCGGTGATGGAGAGTACTGCAACCGGGTTATTTCGTTCCTACAGATGATTGTTAGTAACTTTAGATAGATTCTATACGCCGGGTTTATTGTCAGTGCTTATTGGTCGGCAAAACAACCGTTAACGACTATTATCCTTTCCCTTTTGGGCCAGTGTGTAAGCCTTATTACACTGGTTTTTAGTTACGACGCTTACGAATCTTCGCTTTCGCTCATCATGGTTACTTGCTCGACGATAACCGGTCTAGGCTTCCAGTTAGTGCGCCTTTCATTCCCGCTTTACGGATTGATGCCATCTCTACCGTAGGCAATGTGCTGTCACTTCTGCACCTGAAGGGGTGAACTTTCATCACCATCATCTGTAAGTTCTCAGGGCAAATGGAACCCTGGTAGCGGTACTCTTTTTTTACCCGTTTCAAGTCAGTTTACGCTAAACAAATCGCACATTCTGACCTATAATAAGTCTATTCCGACCTATTATAGCGCTATTCCGACCGAAATAAGTATATTCTGACCGAGAATATACCTATTCTGACCTCTTATAGCTCATTCTGACCTATAAGAGCGCTATTCTGACCTATTATAGAGCTATAATAGCCAAAAATCAGCAGATTCTTGGCGCGAATAGGTCAATTCTCTCTCATATTAAGCTTACTTTTGCCAAAAATAAGTCAATTTCACATATTTGAGCAAGATTACTCAATATTTCTAACCTCTCGTGGCCTAAAGTGCTCTCGGTCACCGTGACCGTTCCGTCAAAGACAAACAGGGCACCGCCCATGCCTACCCCGCCGCTGCCCCCTTAGATCCCGTCGATCCGATAGCGCTGGCCGATCGTCTTTCTTTCCTGGTGTAGCAGTTCCATGCTCTCTTTTAAGACTATAATTGATTCTATGCAATTTTTTCGATCGTTGTCTCCGATTTTAATATTTCTTAACATTACCACCGAATGCAGCTAGCTTACCAATAACCTCTGACCTTTCACATATGAAAATCATTGCCTATTCCTACTGCGACCCTCTGTTAGAACCGCCCCTGGACCCTGGGGTTTGGGGTTGGGAGGTCGATCGGGTCTATAGAGATGCGGGCGGGCGTCAACAGTTGCAACAAATGTTGAGTGACTGTCGGACGACACCCGCGACTTATCTGTTAATTCGACGCTGGGAAGAATTGGGGGACTTGGTGGAGGAAGTAAATTCACATCTAGAGGAACTAGAATCTCTCGGCATTAATATTATTACCACAGAGTCAGAAGTTAACCGCAAAGATGTTCTGCAACTGCTACGGGAAATACAATATTACCAGCGCAGTCGCCGCATTCGTCAAGGACATGCCCGCAACCGCCTGCAAGGTAAACCGCCACCGGGTAAAGTACCCTACGGATACAAGCGGGGTAAAAATAGCTATGCGATCGATCGGGCGGCGGCGCCAGTAGTGAAGGATTTTTTTGCACAATTTCTGCTGTATGGTTCTTTGCGGGGTGCGGTGCGCTATTTGGAGAAGAGATATGGCAAGAAGATATCGGTTTCTACAGGACGGCGGTGGCTGACTAACCCCGTGTATCGGGGGGATACGGCTTTCCGAGATGGTGAGATTATCTCGGATACCCATGTAGCAATTATTTTACGAGAAGAGGCGGCCCAGGTAGACAGAATCTTGCGTCGCAACCGCCTCCTGCCACCTCGGACTGCTAGTGTACCCCGTTCTTTGGCGGGTTTGGTGGTCTGCGGGACGTGCCATTCCCAGATGACGGTTACGAGAGTCGCGCAGTATCGAAAAAAACAGGAATATCTCTATTTGTGTCCCCTTAACTGTCTTAAACAGCCTCAGTGCAAATACCTGCATTATGAGTTAGTATTGCAAGAGACTATTGCGGCGATTTGTCGGGATTTACAAGGGGCGATCGGAGGTTTACAAATGCTGGATATGTCCCAAGTTAAGTCAGAAATTAAAGGGGCGATCGGGCGTCAAGAAGAGATCCTCAAGCAGTTGCCAAATCTGATCGAAAATGGCATATTAGATGCAGAAACAGCGGCGATCCGGGCTTACAAACTCCGCACGGAAATTGCGGAACTGCAAGGGCGGATGGCGGAGTTACCGCCAGTAAATTTGCGATCGGTGGCGGAGGCAGTTTCCATCCCGCAATTTTGGTTAGACTTGTCGGAGTCAGAGAGGAGATTTTACTTTCGGGAATTCCTGCGTCAGATTGAAATTGTCAGAAAAGAATTAAATATCTGGGAGGTACGGCTGATTTTTATTTTTTAGATAATCGGGCGATCGGGGATCTCGATCTGCTTAAATTAAGAAACCGGGTTTTTTGGAAAAAACCGGTTTCTAGCATACGTGCGATCGCCCCCCGAAGCGAAGATTAAGAAACCGGGTTTCTGCAATAATTTGGGATACTGGCGACAGATAAAGAAACCCGGTTTCTGGCCTACGCGCGATCGCCATCGTTCGGGACCAGAAAAAAAACAGGGTTTCAGGAGATCATTTTGGCGAAGAAACCAGATTTGGTAGATGCGGTAATCATCCCAATTCGTCATGAAAGTCAACGGTAATCAAGGTCTTCAGTGTAATATAAACTGGCAAAGAAATATTGTAACAATTCCCGAACTCTGTCTTTGAATTACCCCGATCGCTACTTGGCTGATATAGTGATTACCGAGTGCGCTGTCATAATTAGTCAGAACGCACAGTTTAGTAATAACATCCATAGGTGGCGGAATTTTATCTGATTCTTCTTCATCAAAGCCGCCATTGGAGATTTCCTTCTGACTGACTGACACATCTCGGTGGGAAGTAGTCATGAAGAGCAATAGAAAGACTGAATGCGAGAGAAAGTAAACTGAGCAAAGAAGTCTTCACGAGCTTTAGCAGAAGCAAAACAAGGAGCAGGGTCATGATAGAGCAAGTGATCTAGAGACAAAAGTAGAAGAGTTGTTTGCACAACGCCTGGATCAACAAGGTAAGAGTTTCGACCTTGCTTTATCACTCATAAAAGTAAGCGCCTTGATGACTTTTGTCGGTGTCGTACTCTTGCTTTCGGGTAAGGTTTCCGAAGGTTCAGCTATAACTGCTGGAGGACTCACTGGTAATGTTTTCAGCGCGAGATTCCTCAAGTTTACTGAGAATGCCAACGATCGCCTCGATCGACTGCTGGACGAACAATTGCTGAATGGCATTAACCGCTAGAACTCCCCATTGTCCCCAAACAGGGTAATACTTTTCTCCCCCCTCGTTCCCTGGCAGAGCCAGGGAACACCAGGCATGCTATTATAGCATATAGTTCGTTAGCGGTCACGGCCCTGTCGGGAGACAGGGAAATTCTTGTTTGACTACCCGATCGCCCTTTGCCTCGGTAAAATAAAGTATAGTATAGGACATGGCAATAACCTGTCCCATGTGCTATGCTCCATACCCAGTATCCTATAGTTGTCTATGTATAGTGAAATTTTCCACCAAGAAGCCGATCGACTAACTTGGTCTCGTCCCATAAACAAGCGCACTGACAGATTAATTCTGTTAGCTTTGCTACTAGCAGCCCTACTTTTATTTACCATTAATCTGGGTGAATTGCCCTTACGGGATTGGGATGAAGGCACAGTTGCCCAAGTTGCTCGCAACATCAGCAGAGAACCTTTTGCCTCTAGTGGCTGGCTTTATCCCACCCTAGCCGATAAACCCTATCTGAATAAACTCCCCTTAGTCCATTGGTTAATTGCCTGCGCCTACCTTCTCGGTGGCGTGAATGAATGGACCTCTCGGTTGCCATCGGCATTGTTGAGTGCATTGACAGTACCACTCCTCTACTGTATAGGTCTAGAAATTTTTCCCAAACGGACGCCAGCAATTTTCTCCAGCTTAATTTTCCTCACTTTGTTGCCAGTGGTCCGGCACGGACGACTGGCAATGCTAGATGGTCCAGTCCTCTGCTTTTTCTTGTTGACTATCCTATGTACCTTGAGGGCGCGCCGCGACTTGCGCTATGGACTGGGTGTGGGCATTGCCTTGGGGCTGATTTGCCTGACTAAGAGTATTTTAGGATTATTACTCGGCGCGATCGCCCTGCTGTTCCTCTTCTCGGATACTCCGCGACTGCTCAGTTCCGTATATCTTTGGAGTGGTATTTTTCTCGGCCTGCTGCCCGTTACCCTCTGGTATATCGGCCTTGATTTACAAGATAATGGCCACAATTTTATTCAGACCAGCATTGTCGAACAATCCTTCAGTCGCATTTGGCAACCCGTAGAGAATCACCCTGGACCTGTTTGGTACTATTTGCTAGAAATACTTAAATATGCATGGCCGTGGCCGATCTTCTTTCCTCGGGCTTACCGCCTCGCTTGGTCCCATCGGAATATGAGCTGGGCCAAATTGGTATTAATCTGGAGTAGCGTTTATCTGATTACTATTTCCGTGATGGCAACCAAACTCCTCTGGTATATCTTGCCCCTTTACCCAGCTTTAGCTCTTGCCAGCGGTGCTATGCTCACAGAAATCTGGCACGATCTTCCCCTATGGCACCAAGTCCCTAGGAAAATAGGTTCAACTGCAACCATGCAACCCCTGTTGATTGCCAGTTTGATCCTGCTAGCATTGGTAGGTTGGGCTGGTTTTATTTATTTTGGCGGATTCCAAACCCCTGCTGACTGGAACTTAGCTATAATTATGGCCGCAACTGCCTTAACAATGACCGCTGCTGCCGTCAAGGTCGCACAAGCTTCCCGACAATTTTTGGTAATACTGTTCTGGGGTAGCTATGTTGGACTGCTGCTATTTTTCCTCTCCGGTCACTGGATCTGGGAACTGGCCGAAGCCTATCCGGTTAAACCCGTGGCTGAGATGATCCAGAAAGAGACGCCTCCGGGTCAGAAAATTTTCACTAACTATAACTATGGGCGTCCCTCCTTGGATTTTTATAGCTCCCGCCAGGTCATCCCCCTGGAACCCAAGCAACTCCAGGATCGCTGGGATGATGAAAACTCCCAACCCTATTTACTGATCGATGGAGACGCCCAAAAGCCCCCGCAGCTCAAAGGCGTCAAAGTTCTCGACACTGCTGGCACTCGTTGGCAATTAATTACCCGGGATGCCCAGGAGTGAGTTTATTCTTTAATTGACTCGTGAGTCTTCGGAACTCCTTCGAGCAGTCTGGGCACGGGATTTTCTGCCACCCGAAAGACTGTTACCAGGGTAAAGCTCAACAACACCACGCTAGGGACAACATCCAACCGTTGTATTCTGGTTCTGCTCCTTCGATGCACTCTGCGTGCTCGATGTCCCACCGTTCCGGAAAAATCGGGAGCGCTATTCGCACTACCCGAGGGACATCGTATTCGCACTGCGCGGAGCACATTAATCGCACATCGATGATTCAAAGCATCTAGTAGCGACCTTGTCCTCTATACCTATAGTAGGGATCACCCACCCCGGCGCGAGCTAGCTAGGGGGTGGGGGCTAGGCAACATTTCCCATAGGGGGACAACTAGCCTGCACTGTTCAGGATGCAGATGGTACTGCTTCTGGCTCTTCACCTTCTATTTCATCGTCTGCTTCCTCAATAAGTTGCTTCAGATGAATGTGCTTGCGACCCAGGGTGATTTCAAACTCATCTCCTGGTTCCAGGCTCATCTTCTTCGTGTAGGACGATCCAATCAGCAAGTTACCGTTAGACTGGACGCTGATTCGGTAGCTAGCACTGCGTCCTCCCCGTCCATGATCACCGTCTTTGTCGCCGTCTAACTTAATCCCCTCCGCATCGATCAGAGCGTTGAGGAACTTCATCATGTTCACCCGCTCTATACCATTTTTGGTCACGGTGTAGTAGCCGCAGATTCGGGCTTTCTCTTCCCTAGTCTTGTTTCCTAGCTCTTTAACTTTCTTGAGTAGCACTTCGCCTGTTAGAGCTTTGTCTTGTTTTGTTTGACTCATCAGCTTATCTCTTGAACAACTTCGACATCGATACTATATTAATCTTAGCTGAGTGGGTGGCGAGCAATTACACCCTCCATCAGGATATGTCAGCTAATAAAGATATCTTACACCAACTTTTCACCATGTCTACAATTTTTTTTTGCGATCTCCATCAAGTTCCTCTCCCCCGACAGCAAGAGGCACAGTTAGGGAGTGCCAGACCGCCCAGCCCATGGTCGCCCTGGCAGTCTGGCTGGGGGTTAGGTTGCCCCTTGTTTAATACAATAGGAGTTGATAGCCATGTTGCTAACCACCAGAGGACATTACAGCGTTAAGGCATTGCTGGATCTGACTCTGCAACCAGGGGGAGGTCCAGCAACGGTTAGATCGATCGCCCTTCGGCAAAACTTACCAGCCCCCTATCTAGAGAAGCTGCTGATGGAAATGCGCCGTGCGGGTTTAGTTGTCTCTGTGCGGGGGGCCAGAGGAGGCTATCGCTTGGCCCGATCGCCTAAGACAATTTCTTTAGGACAGATACTTGTTGCAGTTGGAGAAACCATTGAACCAGTGCCCAAGCTTCCCGACGATGCCCAGAGAGCTTCTGACTGGGTAACTTTGACATTGTGGAACCGGTTACACCACAAGCTGAAAAAAGCTCTAGACAGTATATCCTTGGAAGACCTCTACTTCGATGCCCGCAGTTGGCAAGCGAACCAAGGAGAACAAACCAGTTTTATTGTTTAGTTGTCAGTTGTTGCTTGTCAGTTGTTGCTTGCGTAGGGCGGGCGACACGAGAGCCAGTCAGTTGTCAGCACCATCTCCTATAACAGGTAA
The DNA here is from genome assembly GCA_963921275.4 of uncultured Hormoscilla sp. Taxonomy (GTDB): domain Bacteria; phylum Cyanobacteriota; class Cyanobacteriia; order Cyanobacteriales; family Desertifilaceae; genus Hormoscilla. The sequence goes on from OZ001293.3 coordinate 3,988,575, forward strand.
TTAGCTATTTAAGTAAAAATACTTATAAAAATATCTGGACATGCTCCCTATAGTATCCTGAAGACAATCCCCTGGGAAACCTTTCTCTCATATTCTTGAGGCTAAGATATAGTATTGTCTCATAGCCTCAAGGGATAAGACAGACCAACTGATGGCTCTGGGAGGTTCTGCTTGGAGATGACGTTAAACCACTCAGCAACTATAATGGTTTTCGCCTCAGCGATCGACTACTTGCTTGGCGATCCGTGGGGTTGGTTACATCCAGTCCAGGTAATGGGTTGGGTTATCTCTGGCTATACCCAACTGGCTCTCAAACTGGACAACAGTCTGCATATCCTGGGAGCTTTCGGTGTCCCCCGGGACACCGAACTCGCACTACCCAGGATATGCAGCCCTAAGATACAACGTCTGGCGGGAGTTGTTTTGACAATTGTACTCATCGGCGGGAGTGCTTTGGTGGGTTGGTTAATTATTGCCGCTGCCAGATGGGTACATCCTATACTATATATAGTTGTAGAAAGCATTCTCTTAGCCAGTTGTTTTGCCGGGAGGAGTTTAAGGGCAGCAGCGGACTCGGCGATCCAACCCCTAGCAGTTGGTGACTTAGATCGTACTCGCCAACAATTGAGCCTGTATGTAGGACGCGATACAGAAAATCTCTCGGAGTCGGAAATTTTGCGGGCCTTGTTGGAGACAGTCACGGAAAATGCTGTTGATGGGGTAACAGCACCGCTATTCTTTGCCATTGTCGGGGCAATTATACCAGTGGGGGGAATCGCGCCCTTCGCTTTAGCTTACAAAGCGGCTAGCACTCTCGATTCAATGGTAGGCTACAAGGAAGCTCCTTACACAGATTTGGGCATGTTTAGTGCCAAGCTAGAGGATCTGCTGACCTGGTTGCCTTGCCGTTTGACCGTAATTACTCTATGCTTACTCTCAGGGAAACCAGGGTATGTTTGGCGCATCTGTCAGCGAGATGGGCTTCTTGACCCCAGTCCGAATGCTGGTTGGAGTGAATGTGCTTATGCAGCAATTCTCGGCGTGCAGCTGGGAGGACTTAACTATTATCGTGGGGTGGCCAAATATAAACCCCTGTTAGCAGATCCAATTCATCCTATTACGACTGAGAAAGTTTATGAGGCAATGCAGCTGACTCGCTATTGTTTTCTGATTTGGCTGGGACTGGCAATTGGATTGATTCTTCTGACTGGTGATTGGGGATTGGTGTCTGTCTAGGCGGGGAGTGAAAACCCAAGGACCAAGTATGAGCCAGCGGACCCAAGCCAAATGGTCTCCACTATCCCTTACCTGACTTCCAAGCTTCCCCACCCGGTAATTGCACTATATGCTCCTTAACGATCGCAGGTAAATTCTTGACTGAATGCTCATAAGTCAGATCCAGCAATTTTTGGGCCGTTAAGATTACCTGTGTCTTGTCTAGCATTTCTGAGAGTTGATAGGGAGTATAGGCACCGGACATTACTTCCGCACTAGCAGTATCGATCGCCGCTTCCCATTCCTCCTCCAGCATTAACTCCCAGGCATCTGCTTTGACGTAATAAGCTTTTTTGTTATCTTGGAGATTCAGTCTTTTGATTTGGCGGATAGAATCAGAAATTGAAGCTACCCAGGAAGTTGTTAAGCGCTGTTCGACTTGGTTTTTAATCAAATGAATCAGCAACCGGAGCAAGAATGATTGGATATTTCGCAGGATAGCTTGTCTGCTCATGCCCTCTAGATCCTCTACAATTGCCAAAGCATCCTCATAGCGTCCCTCTAGGATGCTGGTTCTTAAGTCGATCAATTCCTGAGTCATATTACTGCTTATCCTTGTGATTTGCAAGATTTATAGGATAACATAAAACTGAAATTTGGCAGCGATATAAAAAAAAGCTGTTGGGTTTCGTGCGGAAACCCAACCTACAGTTGCTACAGTTATACGAACATTACCGCCTACCTACCTGACTTCCAAGCTTCTCCGCCATCAAGCTGAGTTAACTCATTATTGATGACTGTGGTTAAGTCTTTAACCGAGTGATTGTATGTCAGATTAAAAAGAGCGATCGCCCGGTTCGTTACCAGTTCTCGATCGACCAACTCAGCTAGTTGAAAAGGACTGTAGGCACCATCCATGACTTCCATACTTGCGGTAGCAATGGCTTCGTCAAACTCTTCTGCAAGCATTGAGAACCATTCAGCAGACTGGACATAATAAGATGTTTTATTATCCTTGAGGTTCAGCTTGGCAATTTCTCGGAGAACCTCGAATGGAAGCTGCCCAGGAGTTGGTTAAACGCTGCTCGACTTGATTTTTAATCAAATGAATTAGCATTCTGAGTAAAAAGTATTGGATGTTACGCAGGATAGCTTGTTTGCTCATTCCCTCTAGATCGTCTACAATTGCTAAAGCATCCTCATAGCGTTCATCCAGGATGCTGGTTCTTAAGTCGATTAGTTCCTGAGTCATATTGCCGCTTCTCCCTTGTGGCTTAATATGATAACATAATGAGGTAACGGCCTGCCTTGCTCGCCATCTTCATCCATTAACCATCAGAAGGCCATGACAGCAAAAATAGTACCAATTCTCGACTCGGAAGAAATTCGTCGCACTCTCACTCGCCTCGCTTCCCAGATTATCGAAAAAGCGGGAGACTTGTCCGGGCTGGCACTCCTGGGCATTTATACTAGAGGTGTCTACCTCGCTCAGGCGATCGCGGACCAAATTGCAGTACTGGAAAACATCTCTGTACCAGTGGGGGCTTTAGACGTGACCTTCCATCAGGACGACCTAGACCAGATCGGACTCCGGACGCCCGCCAAAACAGAAATTTCCTTTGACTTGACGGGCAAAATCGTGGTACTTGTAGATGATGTCATATATAAGGGTCGGACGGTGCGAGCAGCCCTAAATGCCGTTAACGATTATGGTAGACCCGCTGCCATTTGGTTAACGGTACTGGTAGATAGGGGTCATCGGGAATTGCCCATTCACCCAAATTTCACTGGCAAAAAATTACCGACGGCCAAGGAAGAAAAAGTTAAAGTTTATCTTCAGGATGTGGATGGACGGGACGCTGTAGAGTTAATATCTCGGTAGAACTATAGCAAGTATAAATCAGCCATCAGCTTTTTCAATCCATTGGAGGCAGAGCCTCTAGACATGATATAATAAGATAACTGCACCTGGATAAATTGATGGGAAAAACACCTGTGAACCAAGAATCAAGTCAAACCCAGACGCGCAAGGCAGATCATTTGCGGATCTGCCTGGAAGAAGATGTACAATTCCATCAGACGACGAATGGATTGGAACGCTATCGCTTTACTCACTGCTGTTTGCCGGAACTAGACTACAGTGAGATTGATGTAACAACCAGTTTTCTGGGAAAAAAACTGGGTGCGCCGCTGCTGATTTCTTCGATGACGGGGGGAACGGAACGCGCTAAGACGATCAATTATCGTCTGGCGGAGGTGGCGCAGCAGTATAAATTGGCAATGGGAGTGGGTTCCCAGCGGGTGGCGGTGGAAAATCCCCAAGTTGCTGATACTTTTGCGGTCAGAAAGCTGACTCCTGATATTCTCCTATTTGCTAATCTGGGTGCAGTGCAGCTAAACTATAGCTATGGGATCGATGAATGTCTGCGGGTGGTCGATTTGCTGGCAGCAGATGCTCTGATTTTACATATTAATCCGCTGCAAGAGTGCATTCAAGCTAATGGAGATACTGATTTCCGAGGCTTACTTGGCTCAATTGCTAAAGTTTGCTCCTATTTGCCTGTACCCGCGATCGCTAAGGAGGTGGGTAATGGAATTTCGGCCTCAATGGCAGAGAAATTAATTGATGCCGGGATTAGCGCTATAGATGTTGCGGGTGCGGGGGGCACTTCTTGGGCAAAGGTGGAAAGCGATCGGGCCAACAATGCCTTGCAGCGCCGCTTGGGAAAAACCTTTGGAGACTGGGGAATACCGACAGCGGAATGCATTACCAGTATTCGCGCGGTGGCACCAGAAATTCCTTTGATTGCTTCTGGGGGATTGCGCAACGGACTAGAGGTGGCCAAGGCGATCGCTCTGGGTGCGGACCTGGCTGGTTTAGCCTGGCCATTCCTGCAAGCGGCGACAGAATCAGAAGCTGCTTTGGGTGAATTAGCAGAAGTCCTGATGGCGGAGATCGCTACTGTGCTGTTTTGCACTGGCAACGCCACATTATCCGATCTCAAACAGTCTCATGCCCTACAAAGATTATGATATACTTTGAAAGGGAGCGACGAGCGCAAAATGGCGATTGCTTCGGGGGGATACCTTCCGCAGTAACTGTGGTATGCCAAACTATCAGACCCCCCGAAGCAATCTCCTAAAGGGCGCGCGGAGATTGCTTCGGGGGGTGTTATTGCGAAGGGACTTGGATCTCTCAATTATTCCCCCCCCTCGCAATGACATATTGGCTGCTATAATAAGCGCAGTTAATGACCGTTAGCAGTATAGTTGGTGAATGGTGATTGTTGAAGTTTCAATTTTCAATTTTCAATTCTCGATTCTCAAAAAAGGACTAACAAATGCGTCAATTTCTCAAATATACCTTCGCTAGCTTGATCGGAAACCTGTTAGCAGCCATGCTGGTATTGGGTCTGGGGACTGGCGGACTGATTTTTCTGGTGGTTGCGGCAGCATCCAAAGATACGGAACCGCAAGTTAAGGATGAGTCGGTACTGGTTTTCGATCTGGGCTTGAATATCAGCGATACTAATCCGGAATCTACTACCAGTGAGGCAATCAGTCAAGTCATCTCAGGATCCGATAGCAAGACAATTACCCTGAGATCGGTCTTGGATAGTCTGGAAAAGGCAACAACAGACGATCGCATTGTAGGTTTGTACCTGGATGGCAGTGCCCGGGGTGCTGACACGGGGTTGGCCAATCTGAAAGAAGTGCGATCGGCCCTAGAGAAGTTCCGAGAATCAGGGAAACCGATCTTTGCTTATGATGTTAACTGGGGGGAACGGGAATATTACCTCGGTTCTGTAGCTGACACGGTGTTTCTCAACCCCCTGGGGGCGATGGAATTCAATGGTTTGAGTTCAAAAATTATGTTTTATGCGGGTGCTTTCCAGAAATATGGGATTGGCATCCAAGTGATTCGGGTGGGTAAGTATAAGTCGGCAGTGGAACCGTTTATACAGACGAAACTCAGTCCGGAAAACCGGGAACAGATGCAACAGTTGTTGAACGACCTCTGGGGCGAGTTTCTCACAACTGTGGGGCGTCACCGGGAGTTGGACTCAAGGCAATTGCAGGCGATCGCGGACAGTCAGGGAATATTAAAGCCTCGGTCAGCCCAGTCGAAGGGCTTGGTGGATAAGCTAGCATACTTTGACGAGGTGGTGCAGGAATTGAAGCAACTGACTGGCAACGATGAGGAAGATAAAACTTTCAATCAGATCGATCTGACTGCCTATGCTAGAGTTGCGGCATCTAATGCTGAGAGTCGATCGAAGAATCAGATTGCCTTGGTTTATGCTGAAGGTACTATTGTAGATGGTCAAGGTGCTGTCCGGGAAATAGGAGGCGATCGCTTCTCGGCCCTGATGCGCAAATTGCGAGAAGATGATAAAATAAAGGCGGTAGTGTTGCGGGTGAATAGTCCTGGGGGGAGTGCCACAGCTTCTGAGGTAATTGGGCGGGAAGTTGAATTGACAAGTCACCGAAAACCCGTTATTGTCTCCATGGGAGATTATGCTGCTTCTGGAGGCTACTGGATCTCTGCCTATGGCGATCGCATTTTTGCCGAACCGAATACGATCACCGGTTCCATTGGGGTTTACGGCATCCTGACCAATATTCAAGAGTTAGCTAATAACAATGGCATTACCTGGGATGTGGTGAAAACCGGTCGCTATGCCGACATGCAAACCATTGCCCGCCCCAAGACTGATGCTGAATTGCAATTGTATCAGAATTCAGTCAATCGGGTTTACCAGCTATTCTTGAACAAGGTAGCAGAGGGGCGGAACCTGCCTCAGCAAAAGGTAGCGGAAATTGCCCAAGGGCGGGTTTGGTCCGGTCTAGCAGCAAAGAATATCGGTCTAGTGGATGAAATTGGCGGCCTGGAAGCGGCGATCGCCTTTGCTGCGGAAAAAGCCGAGTTAGGAGAAAATTGGCGACTGCAAGAGTATCCCAAAACTCGCAGCTTAGAACAAAGAATTATCCGCAAGCTAGTGGGTACCAATATTGATGCTGCCCAACCCGACCTGCTAACCCGGGAATTACAAAAATTACAAACAGAGTTGGCAATTTTGACAACTCTCAACGACCCCCTGGGCGTCTATGCCCGCCTCCCTTTTCATCTGCTGATTGATTGATAAAATATTTCTCGTTCCCAGCGGGAACGCTGGGAACGCTGGGAACGCTGGGAACGCTGGGAACGCTGGGAACGCTGGGAACGCTGGGAACGCTGGGAACGCTGGGAACGCTGGGAACGCTGGGAACGCTGGGAACGCTGGGAACGCTGGGAACGCTGGGAACGCTGGGAACGCTGGGAACGCTGGGAACGCTGGGAACGCTGGGAACGAGCGCCCTGTAAAATGTTTGTGGTTGTAGGTTGGGTTTCGTGCCTCAACCCAACGATCGCGTACCCGCTAGAAACGATCGCTCTGTAAAATGTTTGTAGTAAGGACTAAAGTACTTTCCGGGTTGATAACAGAGGTAAATAGGATAAAAGTCAAGAACATCTCCATAGCGAAGGAGAAGATAGCCGAATTCTGCGATCGCTGGCAAATCATAGAATTTACCTTATTTGGTTCAGTGCTGCGAGATGACTTTCGCCCAGACAGCGACATTGATGTTTTGGTGACTTTTGCCCCAGATTCTCATTGGACTTTGTTTAACATAATTCGCGAGGAATTAGAAGCCATCTTTGAACGAAAGGTAGATTTGGTCAGCAAACTGGCAATTCAGAAAAGCCTAAACTACCTGCGTCGTAAAGCAATTCTGAGTTCATCTGAGGTGATTTATGCGAGAAAGCGATCTTCCTTTACTTAGAGGATCGCTTTTCCTTCACTCTTGAACTACTAATGAACGATGATTGTACTGCGATTCATTTCTATCAACGAATATTGTTGGAACAGTTCAGCTAACTGTGGCATGTTATTTATAAATAACGCTACCAGTTCTGTGTTATTGATATTGCCTGTAGTCAAGAACAACAGCTTATAGGGTTCTTGGTGAATCATAACGACTCAAAAAAATCTCGGTCTTTGGAGATAACAATCCGGTTTTGCTGGATTGATATAGCGCTAATTTCTACATGTGAGGTTGTGTTTTGCAAGGGTAAATCTTTGCCGTGGCAGATATTCGGATCGATCGTGATGCGCTGCAAAAGCTGGTTTTCCATAGCTATTATCGCCTACTGTACGGTGATTGATAATTATAACTCAAAAATGCCGATTGGGTATGCATCCTGGTTATGCAACTTCCGCCTGGAGCCTTCAGTTGTGCATGTTATGAGAGCCATACAGCAGGTTCGCGCCCTGGATGAGTCTATTAAATGGACGCATTTAACTCCTCAGCAAATCGCCGATAAATTGTTGCGCTGGAATTTCAGTCAGCGTAACGGTTGTGGATAAATTGTTAGAAAAATACAAATTTCGTCGTCGCCAGGCTTTCAAAACCAAAGCTACTGGCGAGAACAAAGAGCGTAACCAGCAATTTGAGAATATAGACTCTCTTGTCGAAAGCTCTCAAAATGCTGGAAATCCCGTGATAAGTATGGACACAAAAAAAAAGAGTTTATCGGTCAACTGTATCGTGATGGACAGACCTATACTCAAGATAGAATCAAGGTTTACGACCATGATTGGCCATCTCTGGCTCAAGGCCGGATCATATAGCATCTACTAGGGCCCGATAAGTTCTAGCTTCCAGCTTCTTGAGATAACTCTTCAGCTTTGACCAAAGATTTTCAATAGGGGAGAAGTCTGACGAATAAGGAGGAAGATAGACTAACCGTGCCCCCACTTTTTCAATTGCTTGCCGGATTACATCTCCTTGATGAATTTTACAGTTGTCCATCACAACGCCGGCTCCTTTCCACAGTTTGGGAACTAAGTGGCGAATTACAAATGCTAATAATGTTAAGCTATCATAAGCACCTAATATATTAAATGAACTCACTATCCCATTGAGACTAACTAACAATTGAAACATTTTGTCCGCGCTTACTGGGTTTACTTCCATAGGCTCTCAGACCACATGCGGGCATACATCGGTGTTAGAGCCAGGTTACAGCCGGATTTATCCAGGAAAATGAGGTCTTTAGCCTCTATACCTTCTATCTCTTTCCAGTAGTCAAACCTTAACTGTTGCACTCGCTCGCCTTTTTTTTTGTCGGATGTAATGCCTTTTTTTTGATGGTCAAACCGCTTAGTCATCCTATCTAGAACGGCTGACTTTTACCCCTGTCTGTTTTTCTAATTATAACTGATATTCTTCCAATGTCCAATCATTATTTTATTCTACTAAAACTTTGAGCTTTTCCTGTTGTGTTGAGGAGGAAACGACCGCTACTTTTTCCCGGGTCGCCGGTTTCTCGGTACTGCTTGAGGATTTTGATGACGAAACTGAATGCTACCCGGAATCTTTTGGCTAGTTGTCTTTGTGATATCACCTCATTTTCATAGGTTTCTATGATTTTCTGGCGGAGAGCAATTGAGTAGGGCTTCATAGTTTTTGAGGGTGACTGGCGAAAACTCATCGCCCCCTGTCTGGCGAATAGACGAAAACCGCATCCTAAACTATACTGCTTTTATTATCTCTCCAGAGTGATAAAAGAGCGCTATGAATCTAAAAAACCCGGGTTTCGCTCCCCACTCCCCACAAATACTAGGAAATATTAGCCGTACCCGGACGCATTATTAAGGAAAAGGCAGAAGAGAATGACAAGCTCAAATAATAGCTCGATGATGATTGCGTTTGTCGATCTGTAAGGGAACAGCTAATTTGGCAGACACTAACTTCTCTATTATAGTAGATATTATAGTAGATAACAAATCTACATGGGATGGCATGAGGTTGGGTCGATCGCCAGTGTGACCCAACCTACCTTTGCACTCATTAACCGATCGGGCTTAGCATTAAAGTGATTAAGGAGTGATGCATGTGATGATGCATAGCACCCGTGCGCAGCAGGGTGAGAAGGCCGACGATCAGAGTTAGCCAACCGCCGAGACGATAGAGTTGCGATCGCCTCCAAGCGCTCAACTTAGACGTTGACACTCCCACTGTCAGCATCATCGGGAAAGTCCCCAACCCAAAGGCCAGCATCGTCCCTGCCCCCATCATCATACTACCGGTTTCGGCAGCTTTAATCTGTGCCGCATATAGGAACCCGCAGGGTATTAAACCCCAGACCATCCCCAGGGCGATCGGCGTCCACCAGTGGGAGTTAGCTGATAGTTTCATCATGGCAGCATTCAGGCGATCGTGCCAATTTCCTGGCAGCAGAGGATGTAATATGGGCAGAGGAGGAAGAAAACCGGGCTTGATCTGAACTAAGCCAAACCAAATCAACATCAAACCCGTAACAATAGCGAAACCCCGACGCATGGTGCTATCAACCCCTGCCAAAGCACCACCTGCAATCAAAACCGAACCGACAGCCCCAATAGCAGCACCCACCATCACATAGCTGAAAATCCGTCCCAGATTTAGCATGGCGTGAAAATAGAAAGGTTGCCACTTTTTGGCAGATGTTTGCTTCTGTTGCAAAAGGGAAAATGCCACTGTCAGCGGACCGCACATGCCCGCACAGTGACCGAAACTCCCCAGAAATCCCACTGATGCGATTAGATATAACTCCAGCATGATATCGATCTATGAATTATTCTCTTTAATTTTGACTCAATCCGCCATCTTTGTCAAAAGACAACCTGTCATACTCCTGTAACAGTAATTGGTGATTTCGTTCTGTAGGGTGGGCACCGCCCACCAGACGCTACTGATACCTACTATTCCGACCACTTGCTGAAGGGATGCTGGGCTAAATAAGAATTAAAGTATCGGCGCTCGTCCGAAACTTCTTTCCCTTGTAACAGTAATTTTTGATTTGGTTCTGTAGGGTGGGCATCGCCCACCAGACGCTACCGGTACTGTAGAATGATTTAATTTACTCCATTTTCGATACCTACTCTTCCGACCACTTGCTGAAGGGATGCTGGGCTAAATAAGAATTAAAGTATCGGCGCTCGCCCGAAACTTCTTTCCCTATCCAGTCTGGCAGTTCAACGGTCTGATTTTCGTCCGTAAGTTCTACTTCTGCCATAATTAATCCTTGATTTTCCCCTGCAAACTCGTCTACTTCCCAGATTACACCATCCCTGGAAATCTTGTATCTGGTTTTTTCTATTTGGGGCCGATCGCATAGCTTTTCCAGCATTTCTCTAGCATCCTCTCCTGGAATATCATACTCATACTCTGTCCGAGAAATTCCCACCGTTGTGCTTTTCAGCGTCAAGTAACCCCGATCTCCTACCAGACGCACCCTGACAGTGCAGCCATTTTGAGTAGCAATGTAACCTTGGCGATAGACGACACCCTTAGCGAGCGCTCGCCACTCATCACCCTTTACTAAAAATTTCCGCTCTATTTCAGTTGCCATCTTTACTATTTAGTTGCTCTCTCACCCAATTTCGGAATGCTCTCATTGTAGCATTCCTCCCCACTATTTTACTTTGTTCCAGATACTTATGCATCACCTCAACTATCGGGAGGCTGGGAAAATGGGGGCTAACTTCCGACTCAATATACTCAGATCCTTGCAGCACATTTATCTCCAGCCTGCGCCCGTTATATCGCCAGATTTCCGGCACCCTTAACCATTCGTAATTATCAAACCTAGTGCGGGAGATGATGTCAATTTCAATCGCCAAGTCTGGAGGTGGATCTACATTTAAGTCGATCCGCTTCTTCCCTCTGATCTGGGCTTCGTTCTCGATATAGAAACATGCGTCCGCTTCTATCGCCTGGGCCATGTTTTCGTTTTTGAAGGTGGTAGAACCCAGAGCCCGAAATTCAATATCCAGTTCTTCCAGAAGAACCTTAACCAAGTCGCCTATAATTTCTTTATCATCTTCATGTTCTGGCAGGGGGGTCATGATTGACAACATTCCTTTGCTATAGGACAATCGAGCTGCACGAGTTTCGCCCAACTCATCTAAAATGGTTTCCAACATCGGCTAGGGGACATTTTTCAGCAACAACTCCTGACCTGGTGGTATAATCAATTGATTCAGTTCCAGTTGCATTGTCTCACCTTTGGTAACAGTCAACCGGTCATTATCAGACCAAAACTAGCAAAATTAAGATTAGTATAGCATATGCTAGAGCCGATCGCCCTATTCAACGAAAATTTTTACCTCGCCCAGAACCAGGATGTAGCCTCAGCTATAGGTCAAAGTGGTTTCAGTAGCGGATTTGACCATTTCACCCAGTTCGGTCAATTTGAAGGACGAGATCCCAGTGCCATTTTCGATACTAGCTATTATCTGGATACCTACCAAGATGTAGCTGACGCTGTTGAACAAAACATCATTACGGCTTTTGCACATTTTATCGAGTTCGGTCAATTTGAAGGACGGGATCCCAGTGCCGCTTTCGATACTGGGTATTATCTGGACCTTCACCAGGACGTAGCTAATGCGATCGCCCGAGACGAACTGACAGGAATTGAACATTTTCTCAACTTCGGGATCGAAAAAGAACGCCAATTTTCGCCCTTTGTTGACCTGAATTTATATCGTGCGGTTAACCCGGACTTGGCTATTTTTAATTATTCTCAGGCTTTTGACCATCTGGTGAGTTTTGGCATTGACGAAGGACGCCAATTTACCCCAACTTTATTCGACACCGTGGATAGCTTCAGCACAATTATTACCACCAATGGCAATCCTGCTGATGTCTACTATCCTAACTCATCGTCACAGGATCAGGTCAGGGCAGAGTTCCCACTCGCCTTGCTGTTGCCAGGGGGATTGGTGGATAAATCGCAATATGAAAAATTTGTCAACATTGTGGCCAGCTATGGATTTGTGGTAGTCGTGCCCAATAACGAGCGATCGCTCCCACAATTCGACTTTGAAGGATTCCTGTCGGAGGCATCAGAAATCAACGACACCCTGGAGTACATAGTAGCAGAAAACGCCAACCCCGCTTCGCCCATCGCGGGGATTGTCGATACCCAAAAACTAGTCTTGCAGGGTCATTCTAATGGGGGTGCTGTAGGTCTCACTGCCATTGGCGGTTTGTGCAATTTTCCCTTGTGTTCTGGCGATTTTACCCTCCCGAATGAAGTTGTAGCCTCCGCCTTCTATGGCACCAATTCATTAAACCCGGAAACTGGAGAGTTCTTGGAGATATCCAATGGGGGAATTCCCATTGCCCTGGTGTCGGGAAGTCTGGAGGGGGTGGCGACTCCCGAGGAAGCCCAAGACACATTTGCACAGATATCTGATCCGCCCAAAGCATTGATTACCATTTTTGGTGCTAATCACTTTGGCATTACCGATGAGAATAACCCTCGGGGTGCCAGACCAGATCTGAATCAAGCAACTCTGGCACAAGATCAATGCCAGTGCGATCACTCAACCCTAGAACCTCGGTCCAGAAACCGGGTTTCTCTGGTCACAGGGAAAATATCTCGTCGATCACTACAGTAGAAACCCAGTTTCTAGCTTCTACTTTACCGATGTCTTAGGATGCACTAACATAATTAGCCAGAAAAGCTTCTACCTCAGCAGCCGTGGGCTGAGATGCGATCGCCCCCGGCTGCATGGCAGTCAAGACCCCCACAGCGCAGGCATAGGTAATCACATCGGATGCAGTCTGGGAGTCCTTTAAGCATTGAATGCCCCGGAGACACAGTTGATGAATGAAACCTGCCGTAAAACCATCCCCCGCCCCCGTCGTATCTCGAACATCCACAGAGAAAACAGATACCTTCCCTTCATTTCCTCCCAGACAGTAGGAAACATCCCGATCGCCCGCCGTCACTACAACTCCATCAACATTATCAAGCTTATATTCGATCGCACCCGCATCCTGGGTGCCAAAGAGGAAGTCCGCTTCTTCATCAGATATTTTCAGAAAATCAACTTTCTTTAACAATGCTTTAATCCGTTGTTTGGCATCTTCATAGTTAGACCAAAACACGGGACGCCAATTTACATCTACCATAATCTTAACATCGTACTGTTCTGCTAGCCCAATTGCTTTTTCAATGGCTGCCCGCGTTTCCGGATAGGCAAGTTCAAGGGTCCCTAATACCAGAAAATCAGCATCAGCAAATAAAGATACGGGAATGTCGTTGGCCTGCAAGTAGGCGTCGGCAAAATCAGTAGTCGGGATCTCCCCAAACTCCGCAAAGGTGCGATCGCTCGACTCCGAACGCACCACATAAACCTGGCGCGTGGGTGCTGTCGGATGGCGCTGCACCCCTGTAACATCCACTCCCACATCTTGTAATAGTTGCACCAGAGAATTTCCTGGTTCGTCTACGCCTACAGAACCAATAAACCCAGATGATGTCCCCAACTTTACCAACGCACAGGCCACATTAGCTGGTGCGCCTCCGGGATAAGGAATCCAAGACTGCACCTGTTCTAGGGGCAGTCCGAGTCGATCCGCTAACAGATCGAATAATATTTCACCCAAACACAGAACACGGGGATTCGTCATAGCACCATTTGCTGAGGTTACCAACTTTACATTATCAAGCATGGATCATTTGTGGCATCATTATTTATTGGATAGCCAGTCAAATTTCGCCTCCATTACTACCCCTGCTATATATTTTACCGCTCCCTTAATATCATGTCGGTTTAGTTAATCCTAATTCACCTCAGTCTTTTCCCCTTGATAGCCTTAAAGCAACTCTGTTCGGTGACGGAACTACTCAATTATACCGTGGAATAACTCAGTTCCGTCTTATAATATTTTGCTACCGCCTGGGGGTAACTTTATCCCGCCAAAGATAGATTTAATTTTGCTTTGAGCAAATTTTTTATCTTAAAAGCGAAACTGCCTCTGGCCACAGAATGACTGAGTCCCTCCCGGGAATGACTCAGCTACTCCAAGGAATGACTGAGTCACTCCACCGAATAACTCAGTTACTTTGGAATAACTGAGTTACTCCACGGAATGACTGAGTCACTCCAGGACATGAATTATTCTAGATTACTAAATATTTGCTACCGATGTAGAGCCAGAAACTCTCTGCCAGAGGGAGTTTCCGAATTATTTAATCTAAAACTCAAATCCTGGCATGGGCAGGAATTAGCCGGCGCTTAACTGCATTCCCTGCCGCCAGAGCAGTTTCATTGCATTTTACTTCCCACTGCGAACCTGGCCATTTTGGAACTAGACCAGCAGGCTGCATTGGCAGGGAAAGCGGCACTCTAGGCAGTTGCCGCGACCACCCGATCGCGTCCTGCCTTTTTGGCCCGATAAAGGGCCGGCTGCCCGGAGCAGCGCCTCTGCCGTCAAACCATGTTCTGGAAAACAAGCTACTCCCATAGACACTGTAATCTTACCGAGAGGCTGACCGAGATGGCCTCGAGTACCGGAGTGGATGGGGCCACCGTCAGGGGATGAGCGTCAATGGCAGCTTGTAAGGATAGGGAAGAAATGGGCGGGTAGTTGCATAGCCAAGCCTAGCCTGATATTATCTAACCTAAGTTGCGACCTATTAAAAAAAATATGAATTACCCACTTAGACTTTACAGATATTTGGAATATTTCGTAGCTTTTGATACAAAATTATATTTTTTTTGTGCTACACGGCGGGTTGGCTGTTTACAGGTTATAATGTACTAAAATAATAGTTAATTGCTGGGGGATGTAGATGATGGAAGATATGATTACAACAATTTTTGTTCTTTGTGACGAGCTACTAAAAGCGTTAAATATAAAAGAAGATCCACAAGTAAAAATGAACAATGCCGAAGTGATGACAGTCGGATTAGTTGCTGCATATTTTTTCGGAGGACACCACGATCGCTCTTGTCAATTTATGGTCCAACACAAGTATATAAAAAATCTGTTAAGTAAAAGTAGGTTCAATCGTCGATTACACAATATTGAGGAACCAATTTGGATGTTTTTCTTCCAAGTTATAGCTCAAACATTTAAAGAGCTCAATCCGGGTCAAGAATATATTCTTGATAGTTTCCCGGTGCCAGTATGTGATAATATTAGGATTGATAGATGCCAAATTTATAACAAGGAAGAATATCGAGGGTATATTGCCAGTAAAAAACGTTATTTTTATGGATTAAGAGTTCATATGTTGGTAAACAAAAATGGAAAGCCAATAGAATTTTATCTAGATCCTGGTAGTTATAATGATTTTAAAGTTTTGCAATCTTTTGGCTTTGACTTACCATCAAATTCAATAGTTTATGGAGATAAAGCTTATAATGATTATCAATTAGAGGATTTACTAAAAGAGTCGTCAAGTATAATGTTAAAACCTTTGCGAAAAAAGAACTCAAAAAGAAAAGAATATTCTTGTTTTGAATATATACAAAAAGTAACAAGAAAACAAGTTGAAACCTGTTTTAGTCGAATCACCAATTTGTTTCCCAAGTCAATTCATGCTGTTACATCTAAGGGATTAGAGTTGAAAATAATTCTCTTTATCATAGCTTTTTGTATCCAATTTTTATAGGTCGCAACTTGAGTTATCTATCTACATTATCTCTTGCACCCGGACCCTACAGGATGTGGCGATCCCCATTGGCACGATCTTCAACCTATAGCACATGTCTGATATCACCCCCACCGCCGCGATCGCCCCGGTCAAATCAGCTCAAGAATTTGCAAAATTGGACAATAGCTGCAAAAAACAGATCCAATTAAATATAATTGCCTATAGAATGTAAGATAGGTAGATATACAGAGATGAGAAGTAATATGGCTGGTGGCAGGAAAAAACCAGTGTCTCTCTCAGAAATAGAACTGCAAGTGCTCGAACTGGTGGCAGCGGGCTTGACAAATCAGAATGTTGCGGAAAAATTGGAAATCAGCAAACGGACTGTGGATAACCATGTCAGCAATATTTTGACGAAGACAGCGACGGGAAACCGGGTGGAGTTGGTGCGATGGGCAATGAAATGGGGTAAAGTATGCATTGATGAGGTAAATTGCTGTAGCATACAACCTCAATCAACTGATGAGGAGGTGGTAACATGAGTCAGGTGAGCAAACAGAGAATAGCGATTGCGCTGCGCGCACGCTACGCAAATGGCTGCCCTTCGATGCCATTGGCAGTATACCGGGAAGTAGCCGCTCACTTGCGACAAGTAAAAGGGGTGTATGCTGGCGAAATAGGGCAGCAGTCGAGAGAATTTGATTATAGCAACTCTCAAGTGGGGGGCTTGTTAATTGAGTATGCTCCTCAAGCTGACCGGAAGAGTAAGGTAGAATTGGAGCAAATTCTGGCATACTATAGCGATCGCTATGGTGCCTGGGAAGTAAGGCCAGCGGAATAATGGGAGAAATACAAGCGTTACGGGGAACCAGGGATATTCTACCGGATGAGGTAGGCTATTGGCAGCTAGTAGAAGCAAGGGCACGAGAAATTCTAGATCGATCGGCCTATAGGGAAATCCGGACGCCGATTTTCGAGCAGACGGAACTATTCGCACGGGGTATCGGAGAAGCGACGGATGTGGTCGGAAAGGAAATGTATAGCTTCCCCGATAGAAAAGGGCGATCGATTACCCTGCGCCCGGAAAATACGGCTGGGGTAGTCCGGGCTTTGATAGAACAGAAGCTTTATGCCTCCGGTGGGGTCCAGCGTCTGTGGTACATAGGCCCGATGTTCCGCTACGAACGCCCCCAAGCAGGACGACAGCGACAATTTCATCAGCTGGGATTAGAAGCGATCGGGAGTTCGGACCCCAGGGCGGATGCCGAGGCGATCGCGATCGCCTCGGAAATCCTGCAAAGTTTGGGTCTGGTGCAACTGCGTTTGGAGATTAACTCGGTCGGGAATATAAAAGATAGACAGGGATATCGCCAAGCCTTGGTAGAGTATTTGACGCCTTACTTCGATGAGTTAGACCCAGACTCCCAAGATCGATTGACCCGCAATCCCCTGCGGATCCTGGATAGTAAGGATAAACGCACTCAAGAAATTGCTGCTGATGCGCCGAGTATCTTGGACTATCTGGGACCGGAGTCTCAGGGGCATTTTGAGATGGTGCAGCAGTTGTTGAGCAGCTTAAACATTAGCTACCAGCTTAATCCGCGCTTGGTGCGGGGCCTAGACTACTATACTCACACCGCTTTTGAAATTATATCGGATGATTTGGGCGCTCAAGCAACAGTCTGTGGAGGCGGGCGCTATGATGGATTGGTAGCAGAACTGTCGGGTCCCCAGACGCCAGCGGTGGGGTGGGCGATGGGTCTAGAACGTCTGATCGTCCTCTTGCAGCAGTTGCAAACATCTCCCCGAATAGCCTCGCTGGATTTTTATCTAGTTTCCCGAGGCGATCGGGCCCAGATGCAATCGCTCAAACTGGCTCAAACTCTGCGAAAAGCCGGGTTTGCAGTCGAGTTAGACTTGAGTGGATCGGCCTTTAAGAAGCAGTTTGCACGGGCGGACAGGAGTGAGGCAGTGGCCTGCTTGATTCTGGGAGAGACAGAGGCCGAAGGTGAAAGGGTGCAGTTAAAGTGGATGGCATCTACGGAGCAGGAGGAACTCAATCAAGCAGATTTGCTATCGGAAAAGTTGCGCGACCAGATTGACGCAATCAAAGCATCTGTGTCCCCCGGGACACAGCGGGAACAACATCAACTGGGTAAGTGACATTAACTCTTGCCTCAGGGAGATTTTACCATTAGAAAAGTAGGGCTAGAATCATGCCGCTAATACCAGGTTACTTAATTGTGCTGACGATCGTCCTGGTGGTATTGCCATCAGTAGCGGCGATCTTCTTGCGTTTGGGTCTTTATGCTCATCTGGGAAGCCAAGGCAGACAGGTGAGAAGGCTACTGCACGGCCAGTCAAATGGAAAAAAACCAAGAATTATAGAATATCTGGAAAAAAGGTTTGCTGATGCAGTGGTCAAATTGGACCAGGTGAATACGGGGGCGTTGATAGATCAAGTATACAGCCGCGAGAAGGTAGGTTTTCTATCCTGCGAAAAAATTGAAAACATCTGCCGGATCCTGCCCAACTTACTGCTATCCTTCGGCTTGCTGGGGACTTTTATCGGGATCACGATTAATCTCTGGTCCCTAAGTGAAACGGTCAGTCAAACTCAGGCGATCGATGTGGGGAGTTTGCTGCGAGAATTACAAACGCCGCTACAAGGAATGGGCATTGCTTTCACGACAAGCTTGGCGGCAATATTCTTCAGTGCGCTGTTAAGGATAGTGAACATGCTGT
Organism: uncultured Hormoscilla sp.; assembly: GCA_963921275.4. GTDB lineage: Bacteria > Cyanobacteriota > Cyanobacteriia > Cyanobacteriales > Desertifilaceae > Hormoscilla. Next base: position 4,007,017 of record OZ001293.3, read on the forward strand.
TGAATACGATCCTAGCTAAGTACCGCCTGATCAGTGCTGTAGAGGATTATCTAGATAATGTCTATCTGCCGACATTAGAGGGTGAAACGAGGCTGGATAAAATAGTTAAGGGGATGACAACATCATTTGATGGCTTCTTAATGAGATTTGGTCAAGCGGTGCGGGAGGCGGTGCAATCTTCTCTGCAAGACAAGCTGCAAGAAATTTTTGATGCCAATAGAAAAGCGAGTCAGTTGGCGGAACTGGTCTACGCGAGATTGGCCCAAAGTTCGGGCACGATCGCTAAAAGTGCCGATGAATTTCAAAGGGCGGCAGACCGGTTTATAGAAGTGGCTCAAACCTTGGAGAACAGCCAGTTTCCCCGGAAGTTAGCAAGTGTAACATCGGACTTGGCGAGCACGCAAAGGAATTTTTCCCAGTCGGCGTCGGTGTTGGTGGAATCAGTGCAAGTGATTGAAACGGCAGTGGCGGAAATGCATAGTTATAGTAAAAACTTGGCTAAGCTGGGAGAACAAATTAACAGTAGCAATCAAATGTCAGGACAACTGCTAGAGTCCCATCAAAGGAATCAGCAATCTTTTGGTGAGATGATTCCGGAACTTCAGGAAGGAACTCGTGGCTTCCAGTCGGCGGTGAAAGCATTTGAAAGGCTACAAAAACAGGCGAGCGCGCGAGAAGAGACGGTTTCGGAGGTGCAAGCAGAACTGACGAAGTTGGTGGAGAATCTGAATAACTATACAGAGGGTGTAAATAGAGGCATTCAGAATTTGGGCGAACGGTTTGCCGAAAGCCTGAGTAACCAAACCTACAATAACGATGCCCAGTTTAAGTTGGTGGTGAAAAATCTGCAACAATCTATCAATTATCTGAATGAAGCGAAACATGAAATGACGCGGATGCGGCAGGTGCTAGAAAAGCAGAAAGGGGGTGAGATAGCAGATAAGGTAAACCAGTGAGGATGGTAGAAGTAGCGTCATAAGGGGTTGTGGAATATGCGTCGTCGATCGCAAGTGATAGAATCGTCGGAGGAGCTAAACATATGGCCAGCGTTCACAGACTTGATGTCTAACGCCTTCATGATTCTGAGTCTGCTATTGCTGCTGGCCCTAGTGAAATCGGTGTTCTTGAAGTCAGTCTCGGAGGCGACGGCAAGTCGTTCGAGAGAGTTAGAGGAACAGATTGTCAAGTTAGAGGAGGAGTTGCGACAACGGTCAAATATAATTACGGGACTAGAGGAGGAGGTAACGGGACTAGAGGGAACGGTTGCCAGTTTACAGAATGACTTGGGGAAAAAGACAACTATAATTACAGAACTAGAGGGGGATGTGGAACGGTTAAAATCGCCGCCCGTAATCGTGATTAGAGATTCCAAGGAACGGAAATTTGAATCGGGGAGTGCAGAATTATCTTCAGGGTTAGTTAGCTTTATCAAGCAGGATTTGGTCAAGCAAATTGAATCTGAGGCCAAGAACTATCAAGGCTATGTGGTCGAGGTGATTGGTCATACGGATGGTCAGGTGAATCAAGGGCGATCGAGCAATCTGGATCTAATCTTAGAAAAGGTAGCTACGGGCAGTCAACCGGTAAGCAATCTCAGACCGGGTTCTAATGCGGATTTGGGTTTGATGCGGGCCTTGGCAGTGGTGCAGGAACTTCAGAAAGATGAGCGTTTAAAGAAAATGGGGTTAAAGTTTCGGGCTTATTCGGCGGCACAATTGTACCTGCCCCAGAATAAAGGCTACTCCCCAACGAATCGGAATCCAGATCAAAGCAGGCGCAGGATTGAAATTCGCTTCTCTCCAGCAGCTGTGGAAAGGTAAAGCGCAGCGTGTAGGGCAGGCGGATCGCCTGCCCGAGATAGACGTGGGGCCAATACCTCTCGGTTAAACCAGGACGTGAGATCGGAATTTTGTGAATATAGAATAGGTGAAAATAGTTGTTGAAGAGGCTGTTAGATGGATAGAGCCGCACGCATTGCTAGCATAATTGATACGCGCCGCCCCCTGGCTCAGAAAATTGAAGCCGTGGAAGGGAATCTTAACGAGCTGGCCTCATTACTTCGCCAGCTCGAAGATCAGCAAAATCGGCTGAGGGCACAGTTGGATGAGGAAAATGCCGCTGAACGCCTCAAGGAAATCGATTTTTCCACTATTGGGCTGAGTATTGTCACTGAGTTGTCAGCCCTCAGTAAGTTCTGCGCTCGCTTCTCCCGTCAAAATCTTAATCTGGGAGTAGTGGGGATAGCTCGCCAAGGAAAGAGTCGCCTGCTGCGGAGCTTAACCGGACTCTCAGCAGGGGAGATTCCTGATGGTGACAAAGGACATTGCACTGGGGTTCGCAGTACAATCTACCAGATGCCCAGCAGTGGTACCTTCGGTATGGTCGGGTTCTATACAGAGCAATCATTTCTGGATGAGATGATCGCCCCGTATTATGAGAAGCTGAGTTTGGGGGAAAAGCCTCGGACCGTCGAACATTTCGCTCAACAGCTTCCTCCCCTGCCCAGCAACCTTGCCAGCAACCCTACTTACCAAGCGATGTATGACTACCTGGGCAAGTATCACCAGAATCTGCCCAAGTATCGCCACCTGCTGGGGGCGACATCGCCCATGAGGATTTCACAAAATCAAATTCGAGAATATGTTGCTCAGGATAACCTGACAGGCGATCGGATCTATTTCAACTATCTGGCAGTCCAAAAAGTCAGCATATTTTGCACCTTCCCCAACTCAGATGTCGGCAAGATTGCCTTGGTGGATATGCCGGGTTTGGGGGATACAGGGGTGGGTGCAGAAGAAAGGCTGATAGAACTTCTGGGGCAAGATGTGGATGTTGTTCTGTTTGTCCGGATGCCGAAGCCCGCTGGAGATGACTGGTTGAAATACGATATCGACCTGTACGGAACCGCTAAGAATGCTCTGAAAGACCGTCTGACAATAGACAAGTGGTCTTTCATGATTCTCAATCGCATAGATCCTAGCTCGGGTAAGGGAGACAATTATCAACAATGCCAATTCTTGGAGGGTAGACTGGCTCAAACACCTATTAAAGTTGTTGAACCTGTAATCATTGCTAACTGCGCCGACCCGCAAGAGGCAAACGCAAAGATTCTCGATCGGGTGCTCGACTACCTGGCGACTAACATTGAGGCTTTGGACAAGGAATACGCATCGTCCTGCAAGCAGGAACTACTGCAACTTCACAATCAGATTACTGTAGAGTTAGACAAAGCGGGTAATGCCTGGAGTCAAATGAGGGCAACTGCCAGTGGTTCGGTAGCAGAATTTCGTAGGCTATTCAATCCCTTTTGGGAAGAGATCGCCCTAGAGTTGCTCAACCTGCTTAATGCTTTAAGGAAGGAGAGTGACACCAAAATAGATACGATTGTTGCAGAAAAGGTCAATTCTGCGATCCAAGATTGTAAAGACGATCCAGGAATTCCGTCGATTGAAGAGATTGAAAATATGAGGCGGAAGAATAAGGGACAAGCAGCTTATGAAAACGTCTTCAACATATACTTGAATCAGATGCGCACCCACCTGTCAAAGAAATTTGCATCAATAGATAGTGGGCTAAAGCAATTGATAGAGCAAACAAAATCTCGGGTTACAGAGGTACTGGTTGAAAATGGGCGTCTGGGAGAAATAACAGAAAAACGCGGGTCTGAGTTTATCAACTTCATGGCAGAGAAAGTGCCGGATGACCAACAGAGATTAAAAAGTGGGTTTCAAATATTATCGAAATTTGACCTTTCATATAGTGTTCTGATTCAGCACCGGATTCGGCGAGAACTTGATGAGATCACGCCTGACAAAAAAACCCTTAAGCTTGAAAAGGATCCCACGGCAGAGGAAGTCCTAGAGAAGCTTAAGATACTGCATGCAGAAGTTGTTTATAAATGCGAGCAAGTATTGCAAGGGTTACTCTGGGAGCCGAGTCTAGCTGCCTTTGCCATGGTGGAAGAGTTTGTAGATCAGGTACTTCTTTCGGAAGATGTAAATGAAGAATGGCAAGACTTTCTAGAGCAGGAGAAAGAAAAGGTATGGCCTGAAAAATACAATCCACATAACGAGCGCAATCAGCTCCGAACCGAGTGGCTAAACTTAGTGGAAAGAGCCAAGAGTGCTAAGCAAAAATTATTAGAATCAATTCAATTTATGAACTAACCAAAGCTGAGGAGTTGTTGATGCCAGAACCAGAACTAAAAATAACCATGCTTGGCCCAAGCGGTGTCGGCAAGACCAGTCTCTTGACAGTTATGTACGATCGGTTTGAGACCACCATTGATGAGACCAACCTTAGCCTCGATCCCGATATGGAAACTTTAGGCATCCTTCAAAACTGCCTTGGAGACCTGAAAAGCCTTGTCAGGCAGGGGAATTTTCAGGCAACAGGAGGTATTCGCGGTACAGAAGAACCAAGAACATTCAAATTTGGTATTGGTAAGCCCGGTCACGATCCAGCTTTTCAACTTTGCTTTCAAGATTACCCAGGGGGATGGATCGAGTCTAATCCTCAGAAAAAAGAGTCTGTTCTAGCTTTTATCAAGGAATCTGATGCAGTCGTAATTACGATCGATGCTCCGGGCCTGATGGAGCCTTATCAACCTTACGAACAAGATAAGTGGAAAAGTAGATGGCATGAGAAAATTAATAAACCCTTAACAATCACAACCTTGTTGAAGAATGCCTACAGAGGACTAGAGCAGCCCAAGCTAGTGATATTCGCTCTAGTGAGGTGTGAAAAATACATCATGGAAGGAAATTCAGCCGCACTATTGAATCGCGTCCAGCAGGGATATAAGACATTATTAGTGTTTTTGGGAGCTGAAGCTCTGCGTCAGAATGTAGCTGTAGTAGTTACGCCCGTTCAAACTGTGGGGAGTGTGATTTTCTCTCGTGTGGAGGTTAGGGATGGTCAGCCTTTTTTCTGGTTTCGCCAAACCGCAAATCCTCAATACAATCCCATCGATAGCGAACAGCCACTTCGATACATTTTACGATTTGTGTTAAAAAAATACACGGAGCGCAAGGGATTCTGGGCGTGGCTAGGAAGACTGTTTCGTAAAGATACGCCATTTAAACAGGCGGTTGCTGAGATGGCAAAGGGTTGCAAAAATGGTGACGGGTTTGTAGTTCTACAGGGTCAAAACTTACTAAACATTAGATAGCAAGGAGTTAACTATGAAGATTTACGTTCGCAGTCGCGGGGAATCTCAGGACTACTGCTGGTTGAGCATTACTGAGGAAGGTCAACAACGGGAAGAACATCCCCTAATTGGTCAAGTGAAGGATTTAATCCAGAGTGAAGCTCATTCAGTGGTTCTAGCAAGGTTTATGGGTAAATTACTGTTGCTGGTTACTGGTGAAGAAAGTTCGCGCACCGATTCTCGCACTCGTCAGATCCGTAATTCGGTAGCATGGGTGGGAGAAAACTCTGATGAGTCTGTGCTGCGGATGCTGGCAGTACGTGCGTTACGAGGGGACTTGAGAGCAGAACTTGACCGCGCCGTGACCTTTGGCGGTGAGGAGGGGTTTCAGGTTTCTTTGCCAGATATTGAGCAATTAGCTTTGACGGACAAACTAGCAAACTCGCGTCCAGACAGGACGAAGAAGATCGGACGTACTTCACAAGAGTTGAGAGACGAACTAGCGGAGGAACTGGAGAAATACAGGTTGCCGTCATCAGAGGGACCGCTGGTGGTTGTCACGGGAATTAAGAAGGCAGAAGTTCTGGAAAATGCTGGAGTTTGGCGAGGTCTATCCAGTTTAGTGGAGGCAGAGGATTGGGAAACAATACCGGAGACTGAGACTGAGGCTTTGTCTGGCTACTTGAAGAATCCTCAAAAACTCATCCTATACTTGTTGATGGCTAGTGGCCTGTATTTTATATTGTCTGAACTACTGTCTTTTATGCAGAAGCTACAATAACGCCAATGGTCTATAGAATAACCGCTTCTAGAGCTAAAACAATCATAGACGATCGCCCAAAAGCGGTTGGTGAGTTTGTTTTCTGGGAACATTATGACTTCTAGCAAGTTCAAAAAGTATATCAATCCTTAATGATTAGATAGGAAGGAGTTAACTATGAAGATTTACGTTCGCAGTCGCGGAGAATCTCAGGACTACTGCTGGTTGAGCATCACTGAGGGCGGTCAACAACGGGAAGAGCATCCTATGATCGGTCAAGTGAGGGATTTAATCCAGAGTGAAGTTCCCTCAGTGGTTCTGGCAAGGTTTAATGGTCAATTGCTGTTGCTGGTTACTGGTGAAGAAAGTTCGCGCACGGATTTTCGCACCCGTCAGATCCGTAATTCGGTAGCATGGGTGGGTCAAGAATCTGACGAGTCTGTGCTGCGCGCGATCGCGGTGCGTGCCTTAAAGGGTTCGTTGAGAGAAGAAATTGACCGGGCTGTGAGGTTTGGCGGTTCCGAAGGGTTTCAGGTTTCTTATAAGGATATTAAGCGATTGGCTGAAACAGGTCACGCGGGAAATGCAATTCCCGATACAACTCCAAAAATAGCACTGATTTCGCCAACGATGAAAAATCTGTTAGCTGATGAACTCGCTGAATATCGCTTGCCTCCACATCCAGAAGAAGGATCCCTAGTGGTTGTCACGGGAATTAAGAATAGAGAAACTCTTGAAGCTGCTGGAGTCTGGCGGAGTCTATCAAGTGACGAGAGGCTTCCAGAGGACTGGGAAGTGATACGCCATTCCAGGTTTCTGAAGTTAAGCAGTTTAATGGATATTGCCAAGCAGGAGAGCTTCAAAAAAATATGTATTGGTATTGGTGTATTGGTTTTGATTGTGGGATGGCAATTTGATAACATCAATTCACTATTTTACAAATTTTTATCCAATTCAAATGTTCCCGATACTCCAACTCCTGCGCCGACTCCAACTCCTGCGCCGACTCCAACTCCTGCGCCGACTCCAACTCCTGCGCCGACTCCAATCCCTACACTTGATGATATTGGAACGGTAGATGGCAAAAATAATGATGGCGATATAGCTAAAATAACAATTAGCGAAGATTCAGGAAAAATAAAAGTAATTTTTGAATTAGGGAAAAATACTTCGGCTTTTGATGAGAATGATTATAAAAATACACGAGACAATCTGATAAATGCGACAGAAGCAGCTAGCAAAAAAGTGGCCGAAGAAATCAGGAAGAGAAATAATAAAATTAAACTTCCTATTCAAGGACGTTCCGATCGGAAAGAAGTCCCCGGATTTAAAGCAAATAAATGTGGCGATCTAGTCGAAATAAACTTAGACTTAGAACCTAAAGTGTTTTTTAATATCGCGCCTCCAAGTGACGCCTGTCCCAGTAGTCAGCCAGAAGATATTAAAGAAAGTTTTGAGAATGCCACGGCGAATGCCATCAAAGATATTGTGAATCAAATAAAGAAGCAAAAACAATAGTAATTGCCAGTAGCGGGTGTGGTCACGGGCTGAAATAAGGCTAAACGAATTGCGATCGCAGTATGGAATACTTTTACTAAAATCATCGAGCCTTGGCGTTGTGAGGTGTCGGGAGAACCGGTGACGGAGTTCTATTTAGGGGATAAGGATGCTAAAATTATTTCACCTAATTGCTGGGATAATAAGTAAGACTATTTGTCAAAAAGCCCGCGTTCACAACTCCTTCACTTCGCTGTCAGCCCGCCGGGGGTTCAAACCCCCGGCTAATAGCTAAAGTCGGTTAAAACCGACTAAAAACATTGTCTGTTAAGCTTTCAGTCTATGTTTTGTAAACTTTTTATTAGCCTATGGTCTGCGATCGTTCTCAGCCAGAGACTGCCCACGAGAAAAAAGGCAGTTTACCTAGTTCCCAGGGTCTCCCTGGGAACGATCCTAGAGGCTGAGCCTCGGGTGCCAGAAGCTGGAGGCAGAGCCTCCCAAGGTTCGTTCCCAGCCAGAGACTGCCCACGAGAAAAACAATAAAAAAGGCAGTTTACCTAGTTCCCAGGGTCTCCCAACGCTCCTAGAGGCTGAGCCTCGGGTGCCAGAAGCTGGAGGCAGAGCCTCCCAAGGTTCGTTCCCAGCCAGAGACTGCCCACGAGAAAAAAGTTTTTATTGAAGAGAAAGTAGTAGAATTATGAGAAAAGTAGAAATCACCGAAGCTGAGGCTCCTTGGGCAGAGTATGTACAAGATAGAGAGCCGATTGTTTTAATCCGTGATGGTCAGCCGGTTGCGGCATTGGTTCCCATCGAAGGCATCGATTTGGAGACGCTTATGGTGAGGCGGTTAAAGCCGTTGGGGTTAAAATTTCGAGCCTATTCCGCTGCACAATTGTACTGTCCCTCTTCCACTGCACCATCGTACTGTCCCTCAGGAAGCTACGCTCCCATGAATCGTAATCCCGATCAAAGCAGGCGCAGGATAGAGATTCGCTTCGTTCCCCCCGCCTCAGAAAAATAGGAGCATCTGTGAATTAAGAAACCCGGTTTTTTGGAAAAACCGGGTTTCTGGGATACTGGCGAATATAGCAGTTCTCAGATTAGTGTGATATGCTGTCGGAGATTGCTTCGGGGGGGGGGATAAATCATAAAGCATAAGCTGCTCGCCTTACTCCCCCCCTCGCAATGACAAGTTGGTGATTGTTCTGTACCACATCAATTTGAGAAACTCTATATGTCCGCAGCCAAAATATGGTATTAGTCGGTTGAAAACCGACTTTAGCCTCGTTCCCTGGCTCCCGCCAACGCGGGGGTTTGAATCCCCGGCGGGCCATGAAACTAATTTTAATATCGGAGGTTTAGATCGTGTCTGACTGGTGGAAGCTGTTCCCGCCCTACCTGCTAGTTTTGACTGTACTGTTGGTAATCCTACTCACTATAGCTGCTATCTGCCTGCGCATCTCCCTTTACAGTCATCTGATCTTCCTAGAGTCTCGGGTACTGAGACTGATAAATGACTCCAGTCGGGGGATGCAACCGCAAATTGTGGAAAACCTAGAGCAAAGATTTCGGCAAGCTAGTAGTAACCTCGAACAGGTGAATACATTGGCTCTGATTTCGGGGATATATAGCAAAGAAAAATTTAAGTTTTTGGGCTTTTCCTGGCCCTGCGTGCAGTGGAATGAATTTTGCCGCTACTTGCCGAATTTGTTGGTCGCCTTGGGACTGCTAGGCACATTTTTGGGCATCACTTTCAACCTTTTTAATCTGAGTCTGACCATTACTCAACTTCAGAGAAATAATGTCACGGACGTGGCTGTATTATTCCAGAAATTACAGTCTTCTCTCCAAGGCATGGGCATTGCTTTTATTACCAGTTTACTGGCCGTAGCTTGCAGTGCCTTGTTGACAGTGGTAAACTTGCGCTGGAATACCCGTTTAGCCAAGTCTCAACTGATTCTCTCTTTAGAAAATTATCTGGACAACGTGTTACAACCAACCATTGAGGGTCACGGCAGACTGGATAAAGCTGTTAACCGCATAGTAGAGCAGCAGCATGAGTTTTTGACTAGATTTCACGATAATGTTACGGCAGCAATGGAGAGATCCTTGGGCAAGGTGGCAGAACAAATTGCTGCTGGTAATAGAGAAGCTACTGAACTGGCTACTCGAGTATACGATCGCTTTAGCAGAGCTGCTGGTACGATCGCTAATGCTGCGGATGAGTTCGATCGGGCGGTGGCGGCCATGGAGGCCACTACAGGGGAATTTGCCCGGGTGGCTCAAATCTTCGAGCAGAGTCAGTTTGCTCAGAAGTTATCAACTGCGACAATGGGTTTGGCCAAAACCCAAGCAAAGTTCGATCGCTCTACTGTAAGTTTAGCAGAAACAGTGAAATCCATTGAAAGGACGGGGAAGATAATAGGGAGTGCGAGTCAGCAGTTAGTGAAATTGCTCGGAGAAATTAGCAGTGCCAATCAAACTACCGTGCAAGTCTTAGAGTTGCATCAGCAGAATCAGCAGTCTCTAAGTAATATTATTCCTGAATTGCAGCAAACTGTGGAGCGTTTTCAGTCAGGAATTACAATTATTAACAAAATGCAGTCCCAAATTGTGAATAAAGCTGATAGTATGGAAGGGGTGAAGGTAGAGCTTTTAAACTTGGTGACGACGATGAATCGCTATACAGACCAGATCAATCTGGCAATTCAGTATTTGGGTCAGCGCCTGACTAATAATGTCGCGGCAGGTACCAGCAACCAGCAACTGCAAGCCGTGACCGCCCAGGTAGATCGGGGGATTCATTATTTGGGCGATCGCCTATTAGCCATGGGGAAGGAAACCAATAGCAGCAACCAGCAATTATTGAAACAGTTGGAGGCATGTGTCCGGCATCTGGTGGAGGCGAAACAGGAAATATACTGGCTGCGGGAAACCCTAGAACAGCCGGTTAACTTTAAGGATGACGCGAATTTTATCAACAAGCTGAGAGCCCAATTGGACAGAAAGTAAACAATAATTTTCGGGTATAATGGTACTGAATTAAGTAAAAAAAACTCTAATTTGTCATTGCGAGGGGGGCTCAGAGGGTTTAACTTGTGTTATATATGAGTTAACCTCGGCGATCGCCACAAGGTCGGTTTGGACTTCCCCCACGCTGCGCGAAAAATCGCAATGACAGCTTAAGTCAGTGCCATTCATTGTAAAATAGAATGAACGAGCCCCTTGACAATTGCTAGATCTTCTGGCAGAGTAAGAGCAGGCGATGGGATGGAGCAATGGAAGACTGGGAATTTCTGATCCAAAAAGAGGGCCTGAGGACATGGTTGCCCCTAAAACCCCCGATCGCGCAACTAAAGTCGGGTCGCTATCGAGTAGTGGCGCGATCGAACCGTATCAATACGGAAGTGGAAGTGCGTCTGACTTATCAGTCACAAGTGCAGCGGTTGCAAAAATGGATTCGTCATACTAACGAGAAAGGTTCGATGCCAGTGTTTCCCTACATCCACCTGCAACCGGGTCTGTGGGAAATTAGCTGTTCTGGTAACCTGATGTCTGAACTGGTAGGAGATAGCTGGAAGCATACAGTGCAGTTGCAAGTTTTGCCTGTAAAATCAGAGGTCGAACAAGAGGACGAACATCCCGGAATAGATCTAGAAGATAGCGGTAATGTGGAAGCTTGGCCTGTCAACTCGGAGTCGGAAGTTGACCAACCGGAAGTTGAACCGCCAGATGAAGATCTGATACCAGAGTTAGTAGAAGCATCGGTAGCAGTCCCGATCGGGCTATCACTTGACCAACGAACTTACATAGCGTTTCCAGGTGAGTCGATCGCCCTTGTGGGACAAGTGGATCTGGCTTCAGAAAACGATCGAACATCTGAGTCGCAAATAGAACAAAGAGTCAATACTTACGAATTACTTATTCTTCTGCGCGACCCAGAGAACTCCCAGACCATCAAGGAAATTCGTCAATTATTGTCCTTTGAGATCCTGCCGGGACTTTTTGAATATTCCTTTGACCTGCCCCGAGAGTGCCAAACTCGCGTAATTTTGGGAGAACTGCAACTGTTTGATGTGACATCAGGTTCGTCAATGGTAACTCTTGAGTTTACGATCGCACTGGTGGTGCATGAGTCGATCGAGACGATCTCCCAGCAGGGGAACTCTGTGGGAACTATTTTTCCCGAACAGTTGGCCTTAGGTAAAATTAAATCAAAAGCAGACTCCCGGAAGTCCCAACCGCAGGTCAAACCTTCAGTTAATCTCTCTTTCTTTAACTTGGCGAAGGATCCTCCACAGCAAGAACATCATCAGAGCAATTTTCAACCCGCACCCTACAGCCCCATACCCGATCGCATTTACCAACCAGACCTGGAAAAGTCAACCCGCAAGTCTCCCCAACTTCCCCCGATCGGAAATAAGTCCGATCGCCCGCAGGTAGAGTCGGAAGCCAAAGATGCCAACCATGACGATCGGCAACCGAAAAAACCTCTCAGTTTGCCCCCCATCAAAAAGCCTGATCGCCCAATAGTATCTAGTATGGAGTCGGAAGTAGTGGCTGAAGCACAAGAGGGCGATCGCTCAGTTTTGTCACCCAGAGAATTTCTGGGATTAAAATTTCAAGATCGTTTTTCCGAAAGGCTGAAAATCTTGGCTGAAGATCCCGAACCCTTAGAAATACTGGATCCCAACCCATTGGCCGACTCTTCAGAAGGGGAAGAAAGTAATGAGTCCGAGGATAAATTAGTAGCTGACGAAAGGTTTGTCTATGAAGAAATGAGAGGCGATCGGGAGGAATTAGTTGCTCCTACTCAGGGGGTGATCGAGCTTTACGATCGGCCACCAGTGCCTAAACCTGAGTTGCAGGTGCCAGAGGGTGAATTAGTAGCTGGAGAGTCCATCATCATATTGGTAAAACTGCCTAATTTATTATCCCGCCTTTATGTTAAATTCTGGGTATTAGATCCGCAAACCCGCACCCTCTTAGAACCGCCGCACTGGTTGACTAAATTTCAGCCTCACCTCTATCAGGACGGGATGGAAACTAATACAGAGTTGACAGTACCTTTTGGCTGCATGGAAATTCAAATAGAGGCGATCTCTGTTGAGGTGGCCACCGAACAGGAAAGCCACCAAGTGACAGTTAACCGCATGGTAGTACCGCCTAATTTACCGGATTTGAGAATTGAAAATTGAGAATTGAAAATTGAGAAAATATATAAGCTGTCGCGCATTTAAATTGCATAGGCCGATCTTCTGAAAGTATTGCTCTCAATTTGTTTTCCCCTGCATGAATTTTGAATGAGAGAATGAGCGAATTGCTTAGTGGTGATCGCCCACCAGACTACTGCTACCGTGTTACCCTAAAGGAGGATGCGCAATCACTGCACTGTCGGTAAAGGCCCTTCCATCTGGACCGATATCGTCCAATCTTTTGTGGTCATGTTCGTTTGCTTTGGCATGCTTGCTGTGGCAATTAGAGCTGGAGGAGGGGTTTGGGAAATTATTTCTCAACTTCATCAGATCGATCCTCAACTGATGAATATCACTGCCGAATTTAGCGGGTGGACTTTGGTCGCCTACCTGGTAGGATTTTTCTTTTTTGGCATCGGATTTGATTCAGCCTCAATTTCTAGTCAGGTTGCTCGCTGGACGGAGTCCGACAGAAGCTGCCCGAGGTCGATGGATTTACTTAGCTTATGTCTATTCTACCTGGAGTTATATGGTTGCCTTCGGTATCATTTGTCGGGTGTTAATCCCCGATCTTGAAGACCCCGAACAAGCTTTGTCCTTGTATGCTATACAAAACTTCAATCCCGGGTTGGTGGGAATAGTCCTCGCTGGCATCTTTTCCGTTATTGCCTCCACTGCTGATTCCCAACTCCTGGTTTGTTCCAGTGCCCTGGGTAGAGATATTTTCCCTTATTTGGAGAGCAAAATGTCTAAAATATATGGGATAAAATATCAGCAGTTTATTACCTTGTTGGTGGGAATATTAGCGGCGATCGCGACGATATATCTATCGGCTACAGTTTTTTCCTTGAGTCTGTTTGCGGTGGGGGCCTTGGCGGGTTCCATCGGACCGGCAATGCTGATTGCGATCTTGAAAAGCCGCACTCATGCTCTGGCTTTTATCAGTACGATGTTGGTGGGATTAATGACTGCTTTAGCCTGGGAAGCTTGGGTAGATAATCAAATACGAGATTTTTCCCAGCTTCTTAATGGCTTTGTTCGTCCACGAACTGTTAATGAAGACTGTTTTCAAGAAGGTATTTGGAGAATTTTAGATTGTTAGATCGCATGTAGTGAGCGATCGCCCACCACAATACTTCTCGGTTAATAACAATAACGTATCATTGCAAGGGGGGGGGAGCCCAAACCAACATCTTCCGGGAGTGTCGCCAGGATCCCCCCCGAAGCAATCTCATACCTTATAGGGGAGGGGGAGATTGCTTCGGGGGGGTTAATTCAATTGAGCATAAATTAATCGCTACATACCCCCCTCGCAATGACAAATGTCAGCCGTCGTGCTTAACCGAAAAGTATTGTCGCCGACCAGACTGCCGGAGCGATCGCGCTTTTGCCAAGCAAACCAAAAACCTCGTTCCCTGACTCCGGCAGGGAACGAAATTTAGAGGCTCTGCCTCCTGGGAAGACGCGAGGCAGAGCCTCTGGGCAACGTTGCTAGCTGGAAACTAGCAACGAGGGGAAACGAGGGGAAATGCTTCGCCCCGAAGTCTTAAGGATCTTCCGTCTCTTCTTCTACTGATGTATCCTCAACTGGGATCCGAGCGACGAACCGATCTAACTGTTCTACTGTCAGGGCTACATCCACAAGTTCCTCTAGTTGCTCGACAGTACAAGAGGTGAGGCGAGTCTGTACCGACTCTGACACCAAGCCAAACCGATGTTGCAGAACTCGCAACAACTGCCGCAGAGCACCTTGATGAATGCCCAGATCGAGACCTTTCTCAATGCCAATTCTTTCCACACTGGTGATGTATTGCATCTGTTTTTCCTCCTGGAATTGATTTACTTCTTGCCAAAACTCTTTTTCTAGTTCTTGGGGCAGTTGCATGACCCAGTCAATGAACTTAAAGATATTGACAATTTCTTCCCGTTCATAGCCTTTCTGATACAACCGCCTGATTAAAGACAATTTCCAGCGTTTGCGTTCCTGCTGTTGTCCTCGTGTTTCTTGAGCTTTCAGATGGGCCATCACGACCGTAGCAAAAGGATTCCGGCTTTCTTCTAACTCTTGCCACCTGTCCTTATAGTCTAGCAACTTCGCGATCGGGAAATTAAATGCTATTCCACATCCTAGCAGTTGCTCGCTAAATTCACTTGGCCTCCATCCAGCATCGGCGTCGGTAAGGATGGCAAAACTGGCTACTTTGCAGTTGAAAAGATCTCTGATACGATAGTTGTAGGTGTACATCCGTTCAGCAAAGCCGGTTTTGCGCTGATTCTGGACTTCTATATGCACCATTACCCACAGTTCGTCGCCATTTTTCAGCCAAACTTTTGCAAGTTTGTCTGCGATGCGCTTTCCGATCTCCGCCGTCGGTCGCACCTGCTGGAGTTCTGTCTCCTGAAATTCGTATTTTCTCGACCAGTCTATCTCTCCATATGCCAAAGGGAAAAAGAATTCCATAAATTCGGGAAAAAAGTTTCCTATGATATCCTTCCAGGGACTATCATAGTCTGCTGTTGGTTCATTCTGAGTTGACATAAATCTACTATCTTCATCCTTACTCTCTATTATACATTATTTTCACGGGCAATATTTTTCTCCTTTGCTGATGGTGCATTTCAATTCTATTCTATCCGATATTACCGTAGCGGGACGATCGCAAAAAAAACCTCCTTCCCTGACGATCGCATTACCAAAAACAAGGTTGAGGAGATTTCTTGCTCATGGATGCACTACAGCGCAGCTTGAATAATGAAATTGCTTCTATGGCTGTGGTGATGGATGCTGGCTTAACCTGCTATAATCAAGTATATCTTATCCAAAAGGCGATCGCGAAGTGCAACTATGACATTGGCAGAATTAGAAACGCAACTCCTGGCCTTGACTCCCGCTGAAAAAGCGTCAGCCATAGGTATTTTAACTCAAAATTTAAGCAATGGTTCCCCAGGAATTACCAAGACTCCTGGGGTCTGTGGCGGTGAAGCTTGCATCGCGAGGACTCGCATCCCTGTTTGGTTGCTGGTGAGTTTTCGTCGTCAAGGTGCAACAGATGCTTATATCCTAGAAGGCTATCCCCATCTTAGTGCTGCCGATCTGGTGAATGTCTGGGCTTATGCTGATGCACACCCAGAGGAAATTGAAGAGGCGATCGTAAAGAATAGGGAAGCCTGATCTATGGCAAGTTTGTATGCAGATGAAAATTTCTCACTGCCAGTAGTGAGATTACTACGCGGTCTGGGTCACGATGTTCTCACAGCTAGGGAAGCGGAGAATGCAGGACTTGGGATTCCTGACCCAGATGTACTGGCATTTGCTACGAGTAATGACCGAGCAGTTTTAACCTACGATCGGTTTGATTTTATCCGACTGCACCGCTTACAACCAGACCACGCCGGTATTATTGTCTGTACAGGCGACCCGAATTGGGAGAGGCTAGCGACACGCATTAATGACGTGATTTATGCTGAAGAAACCTTGAGAGGTAAATTGATTCGAGTCAACCTAGAGTCGGTGCAGTGCGATTCGTTCTAGTCTAACGTGGGCAACTACGGAACGCTAGGCCAGGTCCAAACTGGTAACTCTGGTATTCATGGGGGTTAGATTCCCTCTCTCCAAGTGTGGGAGTAACACCGGTCCTTAGTGCTGCTGAGTCACATCACGGTGGTGCGGAGCAAGGACTTAAATGTAGGATAGCTAGCAGCCTAAGCTAGTGACGCCGCTAGGAAAGATGCTAATGGCTAGAACAAGCGAACCTGTGTACGCCTCGTTATCTAGAACCAGCGAAATAAGGCTTAAAGCGCTGGCCCAAAAGGGAAATGGTAGTTTGTGCTGGTTCTTGCACTTGGCCAGTATCGCACTCTAAGAACTCCCGGGGTATAGCAGGGGCCTAAAAGCATCGTGAAATGATACTAGGGAACGAAGTAACTTCTCGTGTGCTGTCTAGATTGGACAAGTTAGATGTAAAGCGCAAGCCGCGAGGGGAGAGATAGCCCGAGAAGCTAATGCCTAGGGTAACGCCTATGGATATGATGGGGTGTTCCTCATCCAGCTGACGCGGGTTGGTTAAAGTAGGAAATCTTGGGTAAGAGTATCTCTAAGACGCCGGAGGCCTCTCGAAGGTTGGATGACTGGTAAAACAGACTTGGAAATGGTAATACTAAAGGTTATCTGGCAGCGCCGCTTACCAACCAGGAAAGGAGTGAAATCGCATGAGATGAGGGACAAGTGGAGCAATCCGTAGTAATCCTAGTAGTGACAATGCCCTACTTGCCAGTAGCCGGATGCGGTGAAAGTCGCACGTCCGGTTCCGAATGGGAGGGTTAGGGGGTGACCCCTAGCTCGACCCCGACTATTCCATAACGGTCAAAAAGGGTCAGCCATGTAAACATCCTTCCCTGACGACCGTAATAAACGCGCATCTAGAGGATCTCCTCCTGAGAAGAAGCTCCTGCGGAGTCTATGGGGAACGTTGCATCGCGGTGAAATAGGTTGACAGTGGCAGAGCAGGCATGGCAAAATTAGTTCTGTGACTTTTGACTAAATAGCCGCAGGTGTTACAAAAGCAGTATGCTATAGGCAAGGCAGTTTAAATGGCAGAGCAACAGACTAGAGCAAAAACACCGCTCGATTTATATCGACAGGGTAATGCCAGTTCCCCTAGAATGGATAACGTGCGCACAAAGGATATTGAAATTTATGAGCAAGAGGGGCAAATCTGGGTTAATCCTAGTTTAGAAGGAGGCATATCCACATTCGCTGCTCCCCGATCGGGGAAAAATTGGTGGAAATTAGAACAGGGTACGGAAATTCCTCCTCAACTCACCTTAGTTAATGACTATGGCAACCATTGGTTGTGGAAACCAAGGGAGGTGATGCCTTTGGAGGAATACAAAGCAGCGCTGCGAGAGATTGGCGACCATTTTGCAAAAGTGAATTAAATTCAACTCTTGAGGAGAAAATGAAGTCGTAAAAGGAGTCTAACATGAATCTATCATACAAAGCGATACAGTTTCTTATTGAAGCTATTGACTATCGGATCGAAGCTTACGAGGAAAGGTTGAAGTTAATAGAGGACATTGATGAAGATGAAGCTTCTGACATTGGCAATGATTGTGGTTTTTTAGAAGCCCTGAGGCACGATTTAACGCAGACATTGCAAAATCGCGAGACTGTTCTACTCTCAGCAGATAGAACTGTCCGAAAAGATGAAGCTGTATCAGAGGGCTTATCTTTGCCAGAATTATTTCAGCCAGTTTTACAGTTATCAATGAGCGATCGCCTCTTGCTGGTAGATGCGATCGCCGAATCTCTTCGTCAGGAAACGATCGCCTCTGGCAAATCAGAGACTGCATCAGAGGAGACTTTCTCTAGTAAAGTCTCCTCTGTTTGAGACCGATCGCCCACCATCCTGCCTACGCGATCGCCTCCAACAAGCCAAAAACAGCTCTCAGTTGAGAGCTGTATTCTGAGTTTAACGGGAAGTTAAGCTCTTTAATCTGAGCAGGAGTTTTCTGGGAGACTCTCAGAATTTCAATACCTACTACATTCCTCGATCGTCAAAGTCATAAACTATCCCAGGAGCAACCTCTTCTGATTCGATAATTGGGGAGTCATTAAGGCGCAAATAAGCTGCATCTGCTTGTCCATCGAATTCTAATTTCATAATTTACCCTATCGATCCTGATGGGCATATTCCTGCTCGAACATCTTCTGTCGATTCTGACGCAAACGCACGATCGTCTCTTTTTGGATGTCGCTTAGCTGCAAATCCTCCAAATCCTCATCATTTTTAATAAACGGAGCCAAGGCATTCAGGTTTTCGATCCCGCGTTTCATTTTGTAGGCATCTGTTACCAACTCACCGATGAAACTGACTACATCTGTTTCCTTTGCGGTTGCTAGTGCTTGCAGTTGCTCGTACAGTGGGCCTGGCAATTCCAGGGTGACATGTTCTGTATTCATAGACCAATTTACTCTGTTGAACTGACATCTCAATCTAATTTTAGCATACACCACCCATCAAGTGACCATGTTGGAGGCTGAAACCAACATGGTGCTTTCTTGGAGGTATTGGCGAGTATACCACTGTTCTAATTACTAGAGCGATTGCCCACTACGCATCATCTTCCAACAACTTGATAAATTCAGCAGCATTTAAAATTTGAAAAGCTGTGGTGTCCAAATCGCGGATAAAATGGCGATTCTCAGAGATTAGGTGGCTGACGTTCATCCATTCGGCAAATGCACCAATGAAGGCATCGGCTTTAGCAGGTAAACCCAAATTGATATATTTCTCAACTAAAGCCGATGGGATTGGTTCGTCAATAATCTGACCGAATTTACGATCCTGAAACAATCTGTAAAATTCTCGCAGCTGTTCTGCGACCACTAAATTGCGGGTAACTTCTTTGGCAATTAAGCGGGGGATAGTTATGTGGATTTTACTCCTCACCAATATTAACAGCTTGACCTTGTCTGGATCACTCTTCTGTAACCCTGGGATAAAGGTACTACTATCGATACAGATGCGCATATTCCTCCTCGAAAATCTCCTGTCGAGTCTGACGCAAACGCTCGTTTATCTCTTCTTGGGTGTCGCCTAGCTGCAAACCCCCATGAGCTTGAATTAGCTGATACAAATTATCCAGGGTTTTTAGCCAACGTTCTCCTTCGTAGGCATCTGTGACCAACTGTTCGAGGTAGCTGACGACATCGGTTTCCTCTGCAGTTGCTAGTGCTTGCAGTTGCTCGTGCAGTGGGCCAGGCAATTCCAGGGTGACATGTTCTGTATTCATATACTAATTTACTCCGTTGCAGAGATTTGACATTTCAATCTAATTTTAGTATACACTACTGAACCTATTGTTGGTGCGTAAGCGCCTCATACCATCAGCTATACTCTAGGCTTTGCCTTATATATTTTTATGGTATGAAACTGTATTTCCTGGAAAAAATATCCAGTAGATGTCATACAATAAAATAGAAGTGCTAAACAACCTGTCGGGGGCATCTCACCCCGATGATGGGGCAATGGGATCTAAAAAATCAGGAGGTTAGATGGTGGCAGATAAGCAAAAACTAAACAAACCGCTATTTTCACAGCATTATCTGGATCTTCGGCTTCAGAAATGCCCGGAGTGGCAGGTGGATGTGAACGTAGGGTATGAGCAGTTAAAAGGGCTTTATATGTTAAAAAAAGATTTGTTGCCCACCCTCAATGAGGCGCAAACTGAGGAAGTATTTATTAAACCGGTGTTGGATATTCTGGGATTTAGCCACATTCCCCAGGTAACGACTCGCGGGAAAGGTCGAGCCCAACGACCGGACTATGCCCTATTTAACAGTGAAAGCGATCGGGATGCTGCTTATCCTCTACAAAATGACGAACCGGCTTTTTATGCCAAAGTCCCTTGCGTCGCGGAAGCTAAATACTGGGAACGCCCCTTAAGCCAGGTTTCTGCTAATGACGAACGGGATACTTATAGCAACAAAAATCCATCCTTTCAAATTACTAGCTATCTAGACGGGACGAGGGTTGATTGGGGTATTTTAACCAATGGCAAAGAGTGGCGACTGTATTATCGGCAAGCCTCTTCAACGGCAACGGAGTTCTATCAAGTCGATTTGGTAGAACTTCTGGAAGGAGAAGATCGGGATCGGTTTAAATATTTTTGGCTATTCTTTCGCCAGGAAGCGTTCCGGAAAGACCCCCAAGGACGCAACTTTTTAGAACGAGTGCGAGAGGGGAGTACCACCTATGCCACCCGAGCCGGAAATGAGTTAAAGGCGTTGGTATTCGATCGCCTGTTTCCCGACCTGGCAGGTGGGTTTGTGGCAGATGGGACGCGACGGGGAAAGCAGGTGGAACCAGAGCAGGTGTATGAGGCTACCCTATCGTTTCTTTATAAGCTGTTATTTTTGCTCTATGCTGAAGCCAGAAATCTGCTGCCCATTGATAGCGATTATCGAGATTATAGTTTAATTCAGTTAACCCAGGAAGTCGCCCAAAGTATCGATGTTCGCAAGAACTTGAGCCAGACTTCTACGGGAATGTACGATCGCCTTCTAAATTTATTTCAAATCGTAGATCGCAAAGATGCCGGGTTAGGAATACCTCGCTACAATGGCGGGTTATTTCACTTTGACTTTACTCGGCCTGAAGATTGTATTGAGGATCGCCCCAATTATTTTTTGTCTCAATTTAAGCTAACGGATGCGGTGCTAGCTCCCGCTTTAGACAAATTGGCGCGATTTGAAGGACAGCCCATCGATTATAGCTTTTTGGGGGTGCGACAATTAGGCTCAATTTACGAAGGATTGTTGGAATATCGAGTAGTCATTGAGGATGCTGCTACTGGCAAGGTACATCTAGAAAATGACAAGGGAGAGCGCAAAGCAACCGGGTCTTATTATACCCCGGAATATATTGTCAAGTACATTGTCAGCCATGCAGTTAAGCCAGTTTTAGAAGGACGACAAGCCCGGTTTGACGAACTGATGGCGCAAATACGCTGCGCGAAAAATCGGATGCAAGACAAACGGTTAGGAGAGCAAAGTCTTAACGGGTTGCAAAAAGACTTGCAACGATTAGAGCGAGAAGCCCAAAGTACGTTACTGGATATCAAAGTCTGCGATCCGGCAATGGGCAGCGGTCATTTTTTAGTGGAAGCGGTGAATTATTTGACCGACGAGTTAATCAGCATTTTAACCGCATATCCCGAAAATCCCGTGCTGGAAATGCTGGAACAAACGCGCCAAAGCATTTTGGAAAATTTAGAACGGCAGGGAATCGCTATTAACCCCGATCGACTAGAACCCACTCAACTGCTACAGCGGGTGGTGATGAAACGCTGCATTTATGGGGTGGACTTAAACCCGATGGCAGTGGAACTGGCAAAAGTTAGTTTATAGCTGCATTCCTTTACCATTGGCGCACCCTTGAGTTTTTTAGACCACCATTTGCGCTGCGGTAATTCCCTGATCGGTACGACGGCGCGAGAAGCGGAAGCAAAGATGGCCCAAGAAGAAAGCGGACAGTTAAATTTGCTAACGGGACCCTTTGTCGGGTTGCTGAGAGCGGCGGAAATCATGCGGGGCGTGAGCGTTTTGAGCGATGCCACTTTTGCGGAGGTGGAGCAAAGCGAAAGGTTGTTTCGTTCCTTTGATGAGGCGGCTAAACCTTACAAGCGGTTGTTAGATATTTACGTTTCTCAGTTTTTTGGGGTAAAACAAGCCAAGAATCTTTTAGAGAGATTTGGTCCTGCGGCAATTACGGCGGATCCGAACAAGATGAAGAAGGCCGATGCAGCGGTTTACGAGCAGGCCCAAAAACTCAGCCAAGAGAAGCGCTTTTTTCATTGGGATTTGGAGTTTCCAGAGGTCTTTATCGATTTTGGCACTGCCAGTTGGAAGGAAAATGGGGGGTTTGATGTAGTGGTAGGGAACCCACCTTATTTGAATGCTATTGAACTCAATCAAAGCTTGTCGAGCTTTGAAAAGCCCTATTGGAAGACTAAGTTTAGTTCTGCTTATGGTGCTTACGATCTCTATCTTATTTTCTTGGAACAAGGAGTTAATCTGGTTAAGAGTGACGGTAATTCAGGCATGATTACACCCAATAAATTTCTTTCAGCACCTTACGCCAAAGCATTTAGAGAATATATGATTGGTAATACATGCCTGTTAAGATTACTAGATGTGTTTTCTTTGTCTATTTTTGAAGGTCCGTCAGTTTATCCCGTTGTTTCTATTCTTAAATCTGGCTTACCAACCAAAGAATACAATATTGTAGTTGAGTCAAAACACCTTGGCTCTGAAAAAACAGCTATTATTGAGTACAACAGCAGGAACTTAAAAAAATTCCCTGATTTTCTCTTATGGTTTCTCATTTCAAATTTTTTAGAGCTTGCCTTAAAAGTTGAAAATAAATCAATTACGCTTGATGAAGTTGCTGTTATTCTTGCTTCTAGTACAGCTAGAGAGGCCGATGCTTATTCTCAGGCTTTGAGCGATCGCGAAACAGAAGAATGCTTAAAATTTGTTAATACTGGGTTAATTGACAGATGGGCTTTGGTTTGGGGAACTGAACCATTAACTCATCAAAGAGTTCAATTTTTAACTCCATATTTACAATTGAACAATGCTGTTCTTTCAGAAAAGCGAATTAACCAGTATATGACTCCTAAAATTATTTTCTCAAAGATCTCAAAATATCCAGAGAGTTTTTGGGATGTAACGGGAGAATATGCTTCAGCAAACACCAATTTTGTTTATGCCAAGAACTCAAACTATTCCCTTGGATATTTATCTGCTATTTTAAATAGCTGCTTAACCGCTCTGATTTATAAAGTTTATTTTGGAAGTCTTGTTATGAGTGGGGGTTATTTCCAGTTTCAATCTCCTCAATTAAAAGTGATTCCTATCCGAAAAATCGACTTCGTTACGCCAAATCCTCGCCGCCAACAAGCCCTAGAAAGCGCGATCGCCCTCTACAACCAATACCAAACCAACGGCAACCCCGAGCCAGTGTTAGCCGAAGTCCGCGATCGCCTCAGCCAACAGCCAGAAGAAGCGGACGTTATCCACGATCTGCTAGCCTACCTAGCGGAACAAATGCTCGAACTCAACAAGCAAAAGCAAGGGGAAATTAAAGGCTTCTTGCAATGGCTAGAACGCTTTATCGGTTGCCCTATTGACCAACTCGCCAAGAAAACCGAAATTCAGAATTACCTAGGGGACTATTATAAAGACGAAGCCCATCTCCGCTTTGATGATTTAATCGCAGTGCTGAAGAGAAATAAGAGGCAACTCACAATTGATCCTGTTGCCCGCACGGAACAAGAAACCTTAGCAAAAGAATATCAAGCCACCTTAGATACATTGCTGCCGCTGAAAATGCAACTGAAGCAGTGCGATAACCTAATAGATGCCATTGTTTATCAGCTTTATGGATTAACAGAGGAAGAAATTGCTATTGTCAACCGAAAAAAGTAATGTAGGACTTTTTGCTATACTACATAACTCAAGTTGCGACCTATAAAAATTGGATACAAAAAGCTATGATAAAGAGAATTATTTTCAACTCTAATCCCTTAGATGTAACAGCATGAATTGACTTGAGAAACAAATTTGTGATTCGACTAAAACAGGTTTCAACTTGTTTTCTTGTTACTTTTTGTATATATTCAAAACAAGAATATTCTTTTCTTTTTGAGTTCTTTTTTCGCAAAGGTTTTAACATTATACTTTACGACTCTTTTAGTAAATACTCTAATTGATAATCATTATAAGCTTTATCTCCATAAACTATTGAATTTGATGGTAAGTCAAAGCCAAAAGATTGCAAAACTTTAACATCATTATAACTACCAGGATCTAGATAAAATTTTATTGGCTTTCCATTTTTGTTTACCAACATATGAACTCTTAATCCATAAAAATAACGTTTTTTACTGGCAATATAGCCTCGATATTCTTCCTTGTTATAAATTTGGCATCTATCAATCCTAATATTATCACATACTGGCACCGGGAAACTATCAAGAATATATTCTTGACCCGGATTGAGCTCTTTAAATGTTTGAGCTATAACTTGGAAGAAAAACATCCAAATTAATTCGTCAATATTGTGTAATCGACGATTGAACCTACTTTTACTTAACAGATTTTTTATATACTTGTGTTCGACCATAAATTGACAAGAGCGATCGTGGTGTCCTCCGAAAAAATATGCAGCAACTAATCCGACTGTCATCACTTCGGCATTGTTCATTTTTACTTGTGGATCTTCTTTTATATTTAACGCTTTTAGTAGCTCGTCACAAAGAACAAAAATTGTTGTAATCATATCTTCCATCATCTACATCCCCCAGCAATTAACTATTATTTTAGTACATTATAACCTATAAACAGCCAACCCGCCGTCTAGCACAAAAAAAATATAATTTTGTATTAAAAGCTACGAAATATCCCAAATATCTGTAAAGTCTAAGTGGGTAATTCATATTTTTTTTAATAGGTCGCAACTTAGGTTACATAGTGGCGCGTAATACTAATATTACGTGTTACGTGTAATTATTTATAATACAAATTCGGGTGGTAGCCGCTTACCAACCGGTGAAATCGTCATAATTTCACCCTTTCTTGACCAACTGGTTTTGACCACACCCGGGAGACTCTATCCCCCAACCCCCAACTGAAGTGAAGTGCCGCACTCAGTCAGAAAAATGCCTGACTGAGTAGGAGTTGTACCTGACTACTGAGGGGAAGTGCCTGACTACTGAGGGGAAGTGCCTGACTACTGAGGGGAAGCGCCTGACTACTGAGGGGAAGCGCCTGACTACTGAGGGGAGGTACCTGAATCATTCGGAGAAGTCCCTAAATCATTCGGAGAAGTTTCTGAATCATTCGGGGAAGACATGAATTATTCGGGGAAGTCCCTGAATCATTCGGGGAAGTACCGCAGTCAGTTGGGGGACTCTATGACTGAGTCGGGGGACTCTATCCCCCAACCTTCAACCCCCCGCTGCCGTGCCCCCGGCCGTCGCCAAGGATAAACCGATAACATTAGCGATCCCGCGAATTTAACATCATCATATTAACCGATAATTTTACGATCGTGCCCCGACAGAAAATTGGCGATCGCCACCCGCGAATTTAACATGATAATATTAACCGATAATCTGCTGATGCCGTGCTCCTACATTTGTGGCCGGGGCACACAGTAAATTGGCATCCATAGCTAAGGGATATAAACCGAGAAAGTATCTATTGTTGTGCCCCGACATCCATAGCTAAGGGATATAAACAGAGAAAATATCTATTGGCGATTGCCGTGCCCCGGCAGTCGCCAATATGATATGGTATGATATGATATGATAGAACATACAACATCACACCGAAGATATCCGATGACAATATCAGGTCAAGCAACCGCCGCCGGAACTCAGAAATACAAAGGTCGCCACCGCTGCGCCCCTAACCATTTCCGAGAAGAAAAGGGTTTAGTTTTCAGTTCCATCGGCATCGGCACCTATCTGGGGGAACCGGATGCTCGAACAGATGCCGCTGTCACTAATGCTATAGTATCGGCAGTACAGCAGGGCATCAACGTAATTGATACTGCCATTAATTATCGCTACATGCATGGGGAACGGAGTGTCAAATCAGCATTATCCCGTCTGGTCGCAGAATTTGATATATCCCGAGAAGAACTGATTATCTGCTCTAAAGGTGGTTTCATTTCTCATCCAGACCCGATCGGGTGGTTTGAGCGGGAATACCTGAATAACAGCAAATTTACCATCCCCGAGAGTGAGATAGTAGCGGGATGTCACTGCATGCACCCAGAATATCTGCAAGACCAACTCGATCGCAGCTTAGAGAATCTGGGCCTTGACACCATAGATATATATTACATTCACAATCCCGAAACCCAGCTATCCGAAGTATCCCCAGAGAAATTTTACCATCGCCTGTATCAAGCATTTACAGTGATGGAAGCAGCAGTGAAGAGTGGCAAAATCAAAGCCTACGGTTTAGCAACATGGAATGCATTCCGCCGAGGGCCAACAAAAATCAACCACATCGACCTCGCCCATGCTAAAACATTAGCACGGCAAGCAGCAGGTGGGTCGGAAGATAACTTTAAATTCATCCAGTTGCCCTTAAACCCCACTATGCCAGAAGCTTTGATCAAAGCAACTCAATCTGTCGATAATACCCTCGTACCCGCCATAGAAGCGGCCCGACGCTTGGATATTGCCCCGATCGCCAGCGCCGCGATCGGACAAGCAAGGAACTTGAGCAAAATACCGGCAGCAATGGTTTCTGCCTTGAATGAGAGCAATTTCACGAACGGGATGAAAGCACTGCAATTTACGCGCAGTACACCAGGTTTGCTCACCGCATTAGTAGGAATGAAAGCAACTAATCATATCACGGAAAATCTCTCCCTCACCGCGATCGATCCTCTGTCAGAACATAGCTGGCGTGCCTTCCTGTCAGAATCAAATTAATGACAACCACATTTTAGTTACCAGTTGGCAAATGTAGGGTGTCTTGACTGATACCTACCTGTTATTGCGATTTTTCGCGCAGCGTGGGGGATCCCAAAGCGACTTTGTGGGGAACTCCATTACCAGACCCCCCGAAGCAATCTCCCCTGGACATCTCTCGATCGCCCCCCTCGCAATGACAGTTTGTGCCATGTGGTTGCCGAAATAATTGGTTAAACTATTCTTAACCTATAATCTTCATTTTTTAATGATAACATAATCTGCTCGATATAAATTGTTGTCCCCTTGATGATACTATGGTCAGGCATCAAGCTTCTCGTGGTCAAAACCCGTCGATCGTTCATGGGCCCTCCCAGTCGTCGGATCCCCCAAACCCCCCTTAAAAAGCTATGCCTTACTCACATATTTTTTAACATTTGTCCGGGAGTGGAGGAGTGGGGGAGTCCGGGAGTGGGGGAGTGAGGGACTGTCAATTGGCTTTTGGGATAAGTGTCTAGACAAAATCGATTATACATGACCATCATTGATAGTGAAACCCTGATGAATTCGTGGCGAGCAATTCTCAATAAATCGAATAATTTATCAAGAAAGAGAGCAGCAAAAAAGTCAAGCCGCCTGGGTCAGCTAAGCATCGAAACCATTGCATCATAAGGCTTTCAAGATTGTAAAGAATTATGCGAGTAATGGTAAGCCTTAAAAAGGGGGGCTATGGAAGCCTTACAAGGGTAGGTTTTTTACAAAAAGGCCGTGACTTGACAAGGGAGACAAGGGAGACAAGGGAGACAAGGGAGACTTGCCTGACTTGCCTGACTTGCCGGACTTGCCTGACTTGTTAGACTTGCCAGACTGCCGAAGAAATGGAGTTCGGAGTTCGGAGTTATCTAATTTAAAAAAATATCAGATAACATTAACCATCTCATGGCGATACTTTCATGCTCATATTTGTAGTAATGATTTTTGATAAAATTATCACTGCGCTATGAACGATCGCGCTATCCGAGAGGTATTGCAACCGCCTCTAATATTTCTGGATTTCTCTCGTTCCTTGACTCTGGCAAGGAACGTCTTTATTGAGGCAGAGCCTCCGGCCTAGGCCACCATCAGTAGACCGGGAAACCCAACTGCGATCGCTGTTATGTTTTCAGAGAATAAATAATTGATAAATAATCTTATATTTAGTAATTATATTATCTTAAACGAGTAAGTAATTGTAATGCAGTGAAAACAGACAAGTTGTTTTATGAAGTATTTCTGGAGTTTCCCGAAATATTCTTTGAACTAATCGGAGCAAAGAATGTAGATTCTAGGGCCTACGAATTTAAGAAGATCGAGCTTAAGGAGACAGCATCAAGGTTGGATGGAGCAATGTTGCGGTTAGACAAAGATCCCAAACAGCCGATTTATTTCATCGAGGTGCAAAGCTACAACAATCCCAAAATATACGCAAATGTTTGGAAGAAAGTAGGCATGTACCTAGAGCAAAACGATCCAATACAGGATTGGTGTGCGGTGGTGGTATATGAACGGCGAAGTTTCGCTCCAAAG
Source organism: uncultured Hormoscilla sp. (assembly GCA_963921275.4). Lineage (GTDB taxonomy): Bacteria > Cyanobacteriota > Cyanobacteriia > Cyanobacteriales > Desertifilaceae > Hormoscilla. Next base: position 4,035,179 of record OZ001293.3, read on the forward strand.
GAAACAACACCGTATCGAGGGATAATAAATTCTGGTCAACTGCGGCGGATATATTTAGACGAAATGGACCCAGCAGCTCCACAGACTAAGGAGATTGGCATCATCAAACTAATTGTCGAGAAGGCAAAGAATGCCCCTGACCGGGCCAAAGCGCTCATCGAGCAAGTGCGGTCAGAATCAACGGATGTCGAACAGATCAAAAAGATGGTAGACTTGATTGTAACCATTATGTCGTACAAATTTGCAGATACTAGCCGAGAGGAGTTGGAAGCCATGTTAGGACTAGAGGACTTCAAAAAGACAAGGTTGGGACAAGAACTGTTGGCAGAAGGTCGCCAAGAAGGCGAAGAAGTTGGGATCGCAAAAGGTCGCCAAGAAGGTCGCCAAGCTATTCGCATTATTAGCGAGGGATTTGATAGTTTAGAAGGGCAGTTAAAATTGGTGCCAGTGCTGTTACAGCTCGGTTTTACTTTCGAGGAGGTAGCGGATCTGTTGAAAGTCGAGACCGAACAGGTGCGGCAGCTAGCTGAACCAGAATAACCAGAACAGTCCCTACTGTAGGTTGGGTTGAGATACGAAACCCAACCGCCCCCATTACTATATTCCTGCTTCCACAAAAGCCCTTTCCAAATCTACCAGCACTGCCAACCGTTCTCCCCATTCTCCCAAGTAATCGAAATCTAGAGCTTTACCCTGTAACTTCAACACCCCCAAAATATCCCGCCATTGTTTTTGCGACTCTCGCGCTGTCATCTTAAACCAGATCAGTTTTTGTAATATCGTATCTTCCGGGCTACACAAATACAAAGCACCCTCAATGTTTCCATCCGCAACATGCAGCGATTTCCGCCTCATTTGGGACCGAGAGAAAGCATCATCTCTCATGAGGAAAATATCTGCTTTCTCTGTAGTTTCCAGATGAATAATATTAAATGACCAACAGCGTCCGGACATAGCATCTTCTACAGCCACCTCGCTAATATAAAACTCTCCCGAAAGCCGTTCAACAAGTCCCCTAACTCGATCGGGTTGAATGTGGGCGACCAAATCTAAATCTTCCGTGTACCTGACTTCTCCTTGCAAGGAACTTGCTACCGAACCGCCAATATAGTAAGGAATATCTAGGGATGACAAAATACCAGCCAGCTTCCGGGCTAACCAGATCGGATCTTCTAACATTAAGCCTCCTGAATATTCGATCTCCGCCAGCAACTTTGCCCCAGTTTCTCCCCAGCGTTTTCGCACATAAGCATGGCGCAATTCTTGCATAGGTGCATCAGGAAAATGCTGGCAAACTGCTTGCCAAACCAAAACCGAAACTCGCCGGAAAACCCGCCGCAAAAGGGCTTCTTTTTGTCCCGGACTCATATGTCGCCAGAGAGCAAATTGGACTAATTCTGCCTCAATGGAGGTGTCTGCAGACTGAGTTTGATAACCGGACGGAACTTGCCGAGCGCATGTAAACATAGAGCAATAATAATTGTCAGTTGATAGTTGTCAGTTGATAGTTTCCCTGGCGACCCCTGGGAAGGACAAGTTAAGGATATGCCTCTAGTCAAGCATTTCAATTATATCACCTTCTGCCTCTGGGTAAACTAAACAGAAAATAGCCCCGATCGCCTGTTAAACGGTTGCCCTCTGCCCCTCCCGTGCCTGCAACCAAGAATCCAAATCTGACACCGTCTCCAACTCAAATATATCACTCAATGCTTCCACTCGATCTCCGGACAACTTTCCCAGGCGATCGCCTATTTGGGTAGACAACGCCCATCTTCTCCCCGATCGCCAGGATCTTAGCCATAACAATTCACACCAGAAATGTAGGGGTGCTGAACCCTTGCATCCCTACTTGTAATAGCCAATTACACCATATCTTTATCATGACACATTATTTTAGCATTGTCAACCACTTTTTGAGATTTTTTTTGTCAAACTAAAAAATTAGCGACTTTTTATAAATCGATATAAAATGCTATCATAACGTGACTTGCAGCGGTAAAAATCGAGCAATTGTTAAATTATTTTCCCGCCACAAGTTTAACATCGATATGCTACGATAAGAAAAGTAAAAGGTTAATGTCAGGAAACAATGTCGATGGAAGCGTTAGTCCAAGAAAAGCAATGGGAATTTTGGGTTCCGTAGCGCGGGGTGAAGCAGGACCAGATAGCGATGTGGATTTTTCGATCGAACTGTAGGAAGAGCGCTCTCTAGTGGATCGGATAGCGCTGATGCAAGACTGAGAAGACCTGTTGGGCCCAAAAGTAAAAGTGGCCAATGTGAAAGGACTGCGGGACTATTGCCGCGATCGCATACTCCAAGAAGCAGTTGCATTATGACAGAGGTAAGAGATCCTCCCCGTTAACCTTACCTTAACTGAACTGCCTACTGGCGATCAGGGCCAGGGGCAGCAGAGGTACATTGCCAAGTTTTATCCTTTCGACTCCCATTCCTTAATATGCTGTTCGCCAATCCTCTCTATAGTAAAATAGACCCAGCCTGGTTAGTAGAGAACTAGCTGATGCTCTAGCAGGACAACAGATAGAGGAGAACACCGATGAGTACAGCCGTTATTGCCGATAAAAAGCCTGCGGTTCTCACCCTGGAACCGGGCACCTATAAGGTAGGAAAGCTCAGATATGATACCACTGTCTGCTAAAAGGTAACGAACTTTAGTAAATTAAAGAAAGGAGAAAGGTAATGAGTCTGACAGAAGCATTGACCAAGCAACTGGAACAGAATCGGTCGAAAATACCCTCAGAAAAATTAGCTGTGATGGAGCAAGCAACGGCAAACTTGGCCAGTTCGGGGATTGTGGACCGCAGTTTGAAAGCAGGTGATCGCATGGAGGACTTCAGCTTACCCAACGCCCTGGGCAAAACAATTGCGATCGCACCAATTTTAGCACGAGGTCCAGTAGTAATTTCCTTCTACCGAGGAGGGTGGTGTCCCTACTGTAATCTGGAACTGCGGGCATTGCAACAGGCTTTACCAGAGATGAAAGCATTAGGGGCCCAACTGGTCACCATTTCACCTCAAACTCCTGATAACTCCCTATCAACCGCAGAAAAGAACGAACTCACCTTTGAAGTTCTCAGCGATGTGGGCAATCATGTAGCCAGGAAATTCGGCTTAGTTTACCAACTACCGTTACGTCCCATTTACGCCAGCTTCGGCGTTGACTTGCCCGCATATAACGGAGATGATACCTTTGAACTGCCGATCGCAGCTACCTATGTCATAGCGCCCGATCGCACTATCATCCACGCCTTTGTTGACGCAGATTATACCAAGCGACAGGATCCAGCGAAGATTGTCGAAGTTCTCAAAACCATGAAAGTCGCAGCCTAAAGGTTCTCAGAAAGGAACGGAACCCTTACAGGAGAGCCCGCCCAGGCGGGCTTTGTATCTGTAGCCGCACCATAAATGGTGCGGGTTAGGGTGCGGGGGTGACGGTGGCAGATAATTCTGTTGCAGGTAAATCCCAAATGAATCGTAAAATCCCAAGATCCATCACTTCATAGGCTGTAAAATTTACCATTACATGTAACAGTAAGAAAAAAATAAGGAAAACTATGCAGCAACTGCATGTAGAACGAAACGGGTCTCGGCAACAAAAGAACCCGATCGGGACACAGCAATGGGATATGTCCAAACCCCAGTTGGAACTGGAAGCCGTAGATCAGCAACTAGCGGACGCCCACGCGACAGAGATCGTCGAGTGGGCGGTCCAGACCTTCGGGAATGGCTTAGTAATGAGTAGTAGCTTTGGCATCCAGTCTGCGGTCATGCTACATATGGTCACCAGCGTCGTACCCGATATCCCAGTAATTTGGGTTGATACTGGCTACCTACCACCAGAGACCTATAAATTTGCCGAGGAAATAACTCAACGACTACAGCTAAACCTGAAAATATATCAGTCTGGCATCTCTCCAGCACGCATGGAAGCCTTGTATGGCCGCCTCTGGGAACAGAACGACGTGGAAGCCTTCAACCGCTACGACCAGATCCGCAAGGTAGAACCCATGCAGCGGGCCTTACAGGAACTCAAGGCCACAGCATCCCTAGCAGGACTGCGGGCAGATCAAACAGACCACCGCAAAACCTTGCGCTTCGTCAACCTACAATCAGGTCGATATAAAGTGTTGCCTATTCTCAAATGGAACTCCAGAGACATATACCAATACCTTACCGCCCACGACCTTCCCTATCATCCCTTATTCGACCAGGGTTACGTCACCGTGGGTGATTGGCATTCCAGTCGTCCCCTCACTTTCGCTGACCCAAGCGATCGGGACACCCGTTTCCGTGGACTCAAGCAAGAGTGCGGCCTGCACCTGCCCCAGACCAAAGGTGAAGCAGAAAGCCTCAACTCCAGTACCTTGTGATTGTCGATCGTTCCATCAGTCAAACTAAAAGACCGCCCATTTCTAGGCGGTCTTTTAGATATAGTGGATCTATACCGTTACATAGAGGAACCTACACCGACGTAGGCACCATAGAAGAACAGACCCACAACCACGAGTACGCCTGTACCGGCTACTGTTGCTACAATCCACAGAGGGATTCTTCCACCTCCAGACACAGCTTTTTCCTCCTGACTTATTTATACGACCTTCTCCAGTTATATCAGATCCGTTTGATCGACCACGGTAAAAAGGGATCCCCCCCAGCCCCCCTTAATAAGCTTAATAAGGGGGGAGCAAAGATCCCCCCCTCGTTCCCAGGCGGAGCCAGGAAACGTAAGGGGGCTAGGGGGGATCGGGAAGTGCGTGCAATTACCCAGAGAAGATATTAGTTGAAGAAATAACTGGAAAACAGAATCCCGAGAACGAAAATCAACAGCAGACCCAAGTAAAGTGAAGTCCGGTTTAACTCTACTGGCTGCTTATTCGGATTGGAATTGCGATCCATGGTTCCTCCTATCGCTGAATAAATTGCATGGCTGCGATCGCGCCCAAAAAGAACACCGTTGGCACAGCTAGGGTATGAACTGCCAGCCATCTTACCGTAAAAATCGGATATGTAACCGGTTGATTAGGATTGTTGCTTGTCATAATTCCTCCTGACTTCAAAATGGCAAATACTGACCGCTGACATTACTTACCAATAAACTCCTCGATTTGCCCGCTTCCCCCGAAGCGGTCTGTCACAATTGGCAATTCCTGCCGATCCTGAGTAAAATACTCATTGGGTCGGGGGGTGCCAAATACATCATATGCCAAGCCCGTGCTCACAAATAGCCAGCCCGAAATAAACAACAATGGGATAGTGAAACTGTGAATCACCCAATAGCGAACGCTAGTAATAATATCCCCAAAGGGACGTTCTCCAGTTGAACCTGACATTTTTTCTTACTCCTCTCTACAGCAATTGGACCAACAGGTACTATGAAACCCAACATCAGGCAGCTTCTGATGGCTGCTGATATTTCAGTAACACGCCATTGTTACCAATGATAAACCCCTTCTCTGGCGTCAAGAAAATAATCTTGTAAAAATTTGAAGGGATATCTTCTACTTCGCGGTCTTTTTGCCATGTCGAACCACCATCGAAACTACACAGCAAATTCCCGCTACCACCCGCCACCCAAATTTCTGTTGGCGTGCGGTATGCCAAATCTAGTAAACCCCAGCTAGTCGCCTTTTCCGGATATATAGCTGGTTCCCACTCCTCAAAGTTATCTGGTTTGGTAAACTGGATCTGACCGCCTCTTGCCAGCATCCACAGCCGACCATCTTTACCAAACCCCATATTCTGGAGGCGCCGGGAACTATTGCGGTTATGGGGTTCCCAGGTATCTGCACCTGGGGACCAAGTCGAATAGAAATTACCCTTCGCTGATACTGTCACATACTTGCCATCAGCCCCACGAGATATATTTCTAAACACCCCCACTGCTTGTTTCACCATCGCCTTCCAGGTTTTCCCACCGTCTGTCGTTTGATATATTGCCCCCACATCTGTCGTCATCTCTGCCGAGGATGGTCCGAGAGCTAATATACTTTTAGTATTGCCCGGTAGTTTAGCACTCAGGGGGATCCGAGACCATGTCTCACCTGCATCTGTAGTATGCAGCAGAATTGAAGGGATGCCCACCATCCATCCTTCATCACCCGAAAAACTCACCGATGTCAAGCGAACTTTTTCCCCATCCAAATCCAGAGTTCTCGGTTTCCAGGTTTTGCCACCGTCTTTCGTTTCCAAGATGGTCGCGTTGCTACCCACCAACCACCCATGCATCAGGTCCGAAGTGAACCCTATGTCCTGTAGGGTAGAATCCGTTGGTATTTTTACCTGTTGCCAAGGATTAAACGTCGTCGATGGCAAATAGGGATTTTTGCAACTCACACAGAGCAGCACCACTACTAATAACGTTACAGCCCGTTGAAACTGTTTCACAATTGATTGCATCGCCTTACCAATCTGGGTATGAACCTAAGCCCGGGTTTTAGTTTAAGCCATAAAGACTGATAAAGAACAAGAATGCCAAGAACAGGGCCGCAAAAATCAGCAGATTCTTTTGTCCTGGCGTCATAGAGTTGACGCCAAATCCATAACCCAGATTCTCTGCAAATCCCGAGGCTATTCCCGCCACACCAATGTTCTCAAACTGGGAAATTTTGGCCCCGCAAACGGGACAGCGCCAAGAAGCTGGCAACTCGGCGAACGGTGTTCCTGGGGGGATTTTACCCTGGCCATCACCTTTTGTGGGCTCATAAATGTAGCCACAGGCTCTACATTCATATCGATCTAGCGTCTGTTCTGCTTTCGTTTCGGGAGTTTCGGTGCTCATTGCGCCGGTAGCCTCCTCAGCCATCTTGCCTGAAATCTTAAAATCTATGTTAAATCTTATTACATCTTCGGGAACTTTTTCAATCTTTGAGATTTTTTTGGTAGCTTTTTTTAAGACAATAGTCCGGACCGTTTTGGCTGTACGTAGCTGCAAGCCTTGCAGCGTCAGCCTTTGGGAGATAAAGCAATTTTAGGCAAGTTAGCCCTGGGGCAGACATTGAAAAAAATAAGGCGCGAAGGGCTGCAACCCTTGTGTTGTGGTCGAAATAGGGTCTAAAAACTGTCCGGAGTATTGTTAAGAGCTACAGATATATAGCTGGTCTATGGCAATGTGACATGGTAATAATCTAACTATGAGCCACTTTCCCATTTCTAGTCTGTAGCTACTATTGAAAAATAGCGATAGCCGATCTCCCCACAACCTAGGGTCTACATTAAATAACCGGTTATAGACAGAGTTTGGACCGGTGTATAGATGGAAAGTTAGGGCTGGAAGACTGGTGCGGGGGCAATATCAGCTGGCAGGGGAAAGTCTGTAACCAGTTGGGAGATCGCGGCGATGCGCTCAAAATTGACCACGACGCCGTTGTTGATTGTCATTCTTATTTTAACCACTGGTCCCCCTCGCAATGCGGTAAAAACATAATTTTGATGCCAAAATTGCATAAGTGGTGGAAGATGCCGATGTCAACGTGCGGGCGACAGCTGTAGAAGCCCTGGGTAGTTTCCACGATCCGCGCGTCCCGCCGGTGTTAATCGCAGCCTTAAAAGATAGTGAGAAAAGAAGCAGCGATCGCTTTGGGTTTCCGAACAGATTTGGCCGGGGAGTTAAACTTGTTAAGCCATCTGAAACCGCTGCTTTACGATCTGAATATAGAACTGTGCCAGCGGGCGGCGATCGCGATCGGAAAATTCCAGACAGAGGCGGCGGCGAAAGAGTTATTTTCGGTACTACAATCTCCCCATACACCGGTGAGTTTACAAAAGACGGTAATACAGTCTTTAGGGTGGATGTCAAGCAAGTCCAGCTTGGAATATTTACAAATTGCGCTTAACAGAGTTGGGGTCGAAAGTCAGCTAGAAATTATCCAGATATTAGGCAGGATAGAGAAAGCCGAACTGCAACCATTAGCCGCGCAGATTCTGCTAGAATGGTATGATTTAAACCAGAGGGCGATGGAAACAACGGCCATAAAAAAGGCATTAGCTCATGGTTGGGGACAGCTGGGAGTGGCATCAGCAGAAGAGGCGATCGCCCAAGCAGGATGCCGGCATCAGCGTCAAATTGCACAAGCGACCCTGAAACATTTGCCGTCTCCTTTGATAGACTGAAATAATTGTCAATTGTGGGAGTGCTATAATTCAGCATTCAAGAAAATTAGATTATGAGCAAACAGTTTCGAGAATTATTGCAAAAAGTCGGTAGCGGCAAGCATACCCACAAGGATTTAACTCGCTCAGAAGCTGCTACCGCAATGCGGATGATGCTCCAGGAAGAAGCAACTCCAGCTCAAATAGGTGCTTTTCTGATTGCTCACCGGATCAAACGACCCACGGCAATGGAACTAGCAGGTATGTTGGATGCCTATGAGGAACTCGGACCGCAACTGGAACCATTACCAGATCCAGAGAAAGAGGTAGTTGTTTTGGGAGTTCCCTACGACGGACGGGCGCGAACTGCTCCCATAAGTCAGATTACGGCTTTACTGCTGGCGGTCTCGGGCCCGCGAGTGATTATGCATGGCGGTAACAGAATGGCAACCAAGTATGGTATTCCCGCCTTTGAAATCTGGAAAAGCTTGGGATTGGATTTTGATGAATTGGCATTAGCAGATTTGCACTCATTACTCGTACAAACAGGGTTGGCTTTTATCTATATACCAAAACATTTCCCCCAAATTGAACCCTTAGTTGCCTATCGAGATCAAATTGGCAAGCGTCCCCCCTTAGCAACTTTAGAGTTAATTTGGTCTCCCTATAAACATAAAGTTCATCAGATTGCTGGTTACGTCCATCCGCCAACAGAAGCCACAGTCAGAGAAACATTTAAGCTGCGGGGAGAAAAAAAATATACTTTGGTCAAGGGACTAGAGGGTAGCTGCGATTTACGACTTTCCCAAACCACGATCGTCGCTGTTAGCGATCCCGAAAGTTCAGAAGGGTTTGATTATCTGAAAGCCACTCCTAGGAAATACGGTTTACAGGGTAAGGATGTGGCGATCGAGTCTGAGGCGCAACTCCTAACAGAGATCGAGCAAGTTGTGCAAGGAAAGGAATCGAAATTGATGCAAGCAGCCATTTGGAACGGCGGGTTTTATCTCTGGCGTTGTGGGGTTTGTGCTAATATATCCTCAGGAATTAACAAGGCTAAAGAATTACTGAAAAGCAGGAGTCTGGAACAGAAAATGGAGGAAATTAAATCGGCGATTAAAGGAAAAAGTGACAAATAATAAAGATCGCGCCAGGCGCTAGGAAATTTTTTCGGTTACCAGTTATACTATATTCGATGCGTTTGCCCTGAATTAATATGTTCGAGCAACAACCAGAAACTCTACGCCAAAAAGTCAGACAACTATCAGCAGCGGCAATCAGACGTGACGATCCTGCTAGCTGGTTTGAAGAACTATATGCCCAGGCCCGAGGGGATTATACCCAGGTTCCTTGGGCAGGATTGACTCTGCATCCCCATGCCCAAGATTGGTTTGAACACTATGGATTTCCAGAGGAATTTCATGATGTTCCGCGTCATGCTGTGGTGGTGGGTTGTGGACTGGGCGATGATGCGGAAGCTTTGCAAAACAGGGGGTTTCAGGTTACAGCTTTTGATATTTCTCCGACGGCGATCGCATGGTGCCAGCAACGGTTCCCCCCATCATCTGTTAACTATCAAGTAGCAGATCTATTGTGCCTAGATTCCAGCTGGCACCATGGCTTTGACTTCGTTTTGGAATGTCGTAACTTGCAAGCATTACCGTTGTCGATCCGAGCAACTGCCATCCAAGCAGTTGGGCAACTGGTTGCCGAGCAGGGAACATTACTGGCGATCGCCCGCCTACGGGAAACGGAGTCTGAACCGGATGGTCCACCCTGGCCATTGTCGAACCAAGAATTAGCTCAGTTAACCACCCAGGGCCTTACGGAAATTCGCCGAAAGATGTTTCTTGTGGGTGACGATCCAGTCGTGAAGCAACTTTGGGTCGAATATAAGAGGGAAAGGATCTAATTTACGCTCGCCGTCGATGGGTCAGGAGTGGTGTGTCGAGGGTAGAGTTAGGGAAGTCCGGGTCCGGAGTGATCGCAGTTACTCGGGCCACCCTTCGTTATTTTCGAGCTGCCAATTGAAGTTCGGGACTGGGGTCTCCTATCAGGGGTTAGTCGCAAATAGGACTTATTTCAATTGCGACATATCCCATATTCATTATCCTTACTTGTTCTCCACCGGCAGGGAAATAACTGTCGATAGCTCCTGGAGCACATGGGACAAAATTTCGATTTGTTATTGGCGGGAATTGAGGAATAACCTCCATGGAGTAAACTCCGAACTCATACGGGGAACGGGGCAGCACTGACCTCAATTTGGGGACATATAGGTCCCACGAAGTCCTGGCCCGGGGGTATGCTTATGGCGTTGGCGGGAAGGACTATGGTTTGTATGAGGGTGATGACTACCGCGAAGACGGCTAGCCATTGGGTGACTTGGTTCATGTACTTCTTCATTTGGCTGATTTTGGCGCTTGGCAAGGTGTTGAGGTTCTATAGGTAGCAACTTAGGTTAACTATTATTTGTCGATCGCCACCCAATTTTATAGTGCCAGTGTTCCTGAAAGTAGGTTGGCGATCGCCAGTGTACTGGCAGCGATCGGGTGACAGGGGGGATGCTTGTCCGAGGAAGGAGGCATGAGCCCCCTATGGAACCGGGATCTGATTGAGGATTCTGCAACTGGGAGCCAAATATGTAAAAATGTAAAGCGTCCATAGAATGTGATAAATTATCAATTGTGTTTGTCCTCAGCGGCTACGAATACCTCTTAGGCTTCCTACTGATCTGCGGGTTGATACCCGTCGGAGCACTGAGCGTTTCCAAGCTAGTCGGCCCCCGTACTCGCGGTCCAGAACGACGCAGCACTTACGAGTCGGGCATTGAACCAGTAGGGGGGGCTTGGATCCAGTTCAACATTCGCTACTACATGTTCGCCCTAGTCTTTGTCATATTCGATGTGGAGACAGTATTTCTGTACCCCTGGGCAGTAGCATTTAGCAAGCTAGGACTGCTCGCATTTATCGAAGCCCTGATTTTCATTGCCATTCTGGTCGGAGGTCTTGTCTACGCTTGGAGAAAAGGAGCATTAGAATGGTCGTAAATACGACAACCTCAGATATCAAACAGCAACTGCTCAACCCGGTAGAACGCCCGCAAGTCACTAGGGAACTCTCGGAAAACGTCATCCTGACAACGGTAGATGACATCTACAACTGGGCGCGGCTGTCCTCCCTGTGGCCCCTGCTGTACGGCACAGCCTGCTGCTTCATTGAGTTTGCGGCCCTGATCGGGTCTCGGTTTGACTTCGATCGCTTTGGCCTAGTGCCCCGTTCTAGCCCCCGCCAAGCTGACTTACTGATCACAGCAGGCACGATCACCATGAAGTACACTCCCACTCTGGTGCGTCTATACGAGCAAATGCCCGAACCCAAATACGTAATCGCCATGGGAGCCTGCACGATCACCGGTGGAATGTTTAGCGTGGATTCTCCCTCAGCGGTGCGCGGGGTAGATAAACTGATTCCGGTGGATGTGTACATTCCCGGTTGTCCTCCTCGGCCAGAAGCGATTATTGATGCGATCGTCAAGCTGCGGAAAAAAATTGCTAATGATTCCCTGCAAGAGCGGGAGCGGATCGGACAAACTAACCGGTATTATAGCATCACTCACCAGATGAAGGTAGTCGAACCGATCTTAACTGGCGAGTATCTGAAGTCTGAATCAAGGCAAGCACCGCCCATGCAATTGACAGAAGCAATGGGAATGCCTGTACCACCAGCGATCGCATCGACGGAAAAGGAGGAAGTCAACCGTGGCTGAAGAAGAAAAACCAGTACCAACAGAGCCATCACAACCTGTTGAAACTGGTAAGGTTTCCCAATTATTGACGGAAAAAAACCTTGCTCATGAAGCCTTAGCAGCGGATCGTCTGGGCGTCGAGATGATTAAAGTAGAGCCAGAATTCCTGCTGCCAGTAGCCAAAGCCCTCCATGAAGACGGATTTAACTATCTCCAATGTCAAGGGGCTTATGATTCTGGTCCGGGAGAGGAGTTAGTCAGTTTTTACCATCTGATTAAGGTAAGCGATGATGCCGATCGCCCAGAAGAAGTGCGGGTGAAGGTATTTCTCCCCCGGGAAAACCCCCGAGTTTCTTCGGTGTATTGGATCTGGAAAGCAGCAGATTTCCAAGAGCGGGAATCCTATGATATGTATGGCATCATCTACGAGGGTCATCCGAACCTGAAGCGAATTTTAATGCCAGAAGATTGGGTAGGCTGGCCTTTAAGGAAGGATTACATCTCCCCTGACTTCTACGAGTTGCAGGACGCTTATTAGAGTCAACAGCCATCTTGGAACGTTTGCGAACTAAAAAATGCCCAGAAACCCGGTTTCTTGAAGCAACCGGGTTTCTCAATTCTTGTGAAGAGGACAAAGGGAGCGACAAATTATTCTCTTGATGCTTTGGTGACAGTGCGATCGCCCGGACCGAGAACAAATTTTAATGGTATGCCCTCCGGGTAGGCTTTGGCAACTTCCCGATAAACTTGATAGTTGGTAGGCAGGTTGCGCGTTTGTGTTCCAACTTGATAGCTGAGGTGGTACTTGACATCTTTCAACAGTTCCGGACTGCTGGGATCTTCATCATATTCCTGGCGCTGTTCTATATCATCTACAGTGGGGCGGGGAGGCAGAGCAGGCCACCACAGGCCCCGATCGTCGGGTCCAGTGACTGCGCCTTCTGGCTTCTGGCCGTTGCGATTAACTAAGGAGGTGGAGGCAAAAGTTTCCCGACGTGGGAACTCCCTGTCTCTGGAGTTTGTGGAGTAATTCACCTGCCAGGTATAGGTAACAGTAGCAGTGGCTTCATACCGATCTGTAAGGATGTTGTTGCAGCCGGTGATGGCGAATAATAAGGTACTGGCTGCCAGAACGGATAAAATAGATCGCGGTCTGGCAGGAGAAAAATGTGGGCGATCGCCCGTGATGGGTGTAATTGAATTTTTCTTCATTGAAAACATACAAAACCTTTAACGCGGCTAGCGATGCAATTTGCTCCGCTAATTTCTATTCTGTACCCGATCGGACAGCGCAGGGATGATAGTTGTCTGCGATCGGACAGTCGGTGAATAAGGAACTAGCTTGTTTACCATCCACCAATCCATTTACCGCCCCGGAATCGCCATCTAGGAAACAGCAGCCGCATTACTACCCAAGAAGACAGGTATATAGCTACCCAAACCAGACTGTAGTGCAGTGCAAACCATTCTAGGGAAAATTCATGCTGTCGAATGTTTGGTAAACCCATAATTTCGATCAGCAACACTAGCACTACTATTTCAGCATTAGCAGCAAAGAATTGAAGTATCCCAGGCCAGTCACGATCCCACCGATACTTCTGCAAAAGCTGATAGAGAACATCCCAGGCTAAACCAAAAAGACCGACATAGAACAATATCCAGTAGTATCTTGAGGTGGGTTCAGGTCCCCAATAACCGACAGCGAAGGGCAAGGTGACTAAAACACCAACTGTTCCCAACAGGAATATCCTAGTTTGCCAGCGTCCCAATAAAGTAGGTGTCATACTCGCTTCCATGAATTAACAACAGCCGCCTTTTGAATTGAGATCGAGTTTTATTTAGTATTTTGGCGGTTTCTGCTCCGCTCTTCTCAATTCTGCTCTTCTCGATCCTGCTCTTCTCGATCCTGCTCTTCTCGACAGGTTTCGTCTAGGCAGATTATTTGAGGTTTTATCTCTGCCATATAAGGTCGTACAACCAGTGCCAGGGAGCTAGCTGCTATTGTTAATGCAATTAAAGCTTTTCCTGGGATAGATATGGACTGCCCGCTTCCCTTAATAACCCAAGACCTGGCCATCATGTCATGAAGGGCTTGGTTTTCCTCGGTAAAACTAGCCATGATAAAGCCAATGCACAAACTTAGCCAAGATATTAGCTTGCTAAAGAACCTTATGCTTGCTCGAATAAACGAAATTCTGTTTCCTTGCAGGTCGGTTACAATAATCCCAAGGGCTATCTTCCCAGGTCTTGCTTGTAATGGCGAACTCTCCAAACCTGCGGAATAAATCCATGTAAGTATAGTTGCGCCCATATAGTACAATATCATATAAACAAAATACATCTCTATGTCAGCAATTTTTTCATCTAATGCTAGCTTTGGACCAATAACTAATCGACACACAACAGTCAAGATAATTCCATCAATGAATGCAGCTATGAACCTTTTCATAAAACCAGCATACTCTACTTCATTTGACACCTTATTTCCTCCTTATAACTATACATCCAGAAATAATGTCGTGCAATGTTCGCTTTTTTTTCGTGACTCCTGCCAGAACAAATCCTATTAAAATCTTTAAATATGAAATCAGCTTGCTAACATGCCTTTGAGAAGCTTTTTTATAGGTAAGTCTCTTTACCTTAACAGTTGTAACAGCAATTCCAATCGCCATTTTACCAAGTGTTCCTTGTGTTGGAGAGCTGTCCATAACTGAGCCATAAACAAAACCTATTATGATGTAGTTAAATAACCATAGTGCTAAGAAATCCACGTCAGGAGTTGATTCATATGTGATTAAGCTAATGACCAAACTAACTATTATTAAAATCATTTTATCTATAAAGTCTGCTGCAAACCTCCTCCAGAAACCTGCATATTTTATCAGCGGCGCCGGTGGATGCGGTTCGATCAAGTCCTCGATCGCCTGCAACGCCTCCATCGCTGACGGATAGCGATCTTGAGAGTCACGCCGCACCATCTTGTCTATTATATTTCTCAGTTGAGGGCTAACCGAGATATGGTTGGGCCACATGATTTGACCATTGTTGTTATGCTTAAGTAAGCTGAGAGTGCTAGAGGGCAGTCCAGCTATAGCCTGGATAGCCATTACGCCTACAGCATAGACATCGCTCGCGAACTCAGGTATGCCATTATCTTGCTCCCTAGGCATATATCCTGGTGTCCCAATAACAGTTGGTGGTTGCCCCTGCGGGTTAACTACAACACTTCCAACTTTTTTAACTGCTCCAAAGTCAATTAAAACTAGCTTGCCATCTTGCTTGCGCCGTATTATATTGGAGGGCTTAATATCCCGATGAACAACTCCTTGCCAGTGTACAAACTGCAATACTTCTAGGATATCGTGCAACATTTGAATCACGTTTTTTCCCGTCCACTGTCTACCTGTAAATTCCTCGCTCAGAACGTGACCGTAGATCCACTCTTGTACTATATAAAATTCTTTATTTTCGTTAAAATATTCCCACAGGCTAGGAATCTGGTCATGATTACCCAAATTTTTCAATGTTTTGGCTTCTCTAGCGAACATATCTGTTGCCTTTTGCAAGGTGTATGGATCCGTCTGCTGAGGCTGGAGTTTCTTGACCACACAATAAGGAACGCCCGATCGCTGCCTATCTCTGGCCAGGTATGTCTGACCAAAGTTTCCACTCCCTAGGGGTTTGATTATTTCGTAGCGTCCTTTAAGCATGATAGTTATGATAGTGATTTAGTATTATTCCCTACCTACCATATTTCTTCTGCCTATTATGACATCAAATTTTGCTTTTGGGCATAAATCTTGATTTTCACCCTATAATAACACATACAGGACTTACAGGGCACTGGTGAGCGCCTGATTAAAAAATCAGATCAATCCCTTGCTAGTCAAAGGTTTGACCGCTTTATTAACTAATAGCCTCAAATCATAATGGTGTAGGGCATTCAAGCTTTCATTTAACTAGACTGAACCAGTGCCACTTACAGCCAGAAGGCAAAGATTATTCCAGGCTCAAGGCAATGCAGGAACTTACGTTAAAATGGACTGAATCCAATTTGGTGAGAATCGAGACCATTCGGGAACAGCAGCCCAGTAAACATCCTGATACCGTCAGGCTGGGTCGCGACCCAGCCACTTGCGACATTATTTTCAAGGACCAAACAGTATCCAGACTACACGTGGAAATTTTCTATGACCGCAGGCGGGGTAGCTTTTGCTTACGTAACCTCAAACCTGACAATCCTCCGATGGTAGATGACCAAATCGTCGGAAGTGCTGAAGTGACCCTAAGTTTCGGTAACATTATCCATCTAGGTCAAACAGAAATCAAAGTCATTGCACCGGTTCCTCCCACGATTTTGCACCCTCCCCAGCCACGAAAGCCCAGGCAGCCGCCGGTCCAGGAAAAGATAAAGTCCACGATTTGCGACCTCCCCAACGCCCTAGCGGACCCACTCCCCCATCGCCACCGCCTGTATTGAGTCCGAATACCTACGCCTTGGTGTGCCCAAACCAGCAATGCAAAAACCCAGATGCTCGGCGGATTGTACCCTATGAATACCTGGGTCAGACTTGTCCTTGGTGTGGCACTGACCTAGCCAATGCGGGGAGCATTCTCTTACCTCGGGGTAGCAGTTGAGGTTGAGAACTACTATAGCATATTAAAGACTCGTGGGCACAAGTAGAGCTAATGTGATGAAATATAGTAAAGAGGGGATGATATGAGTTCCTTTCGCATTCAACTTAGTTGGAGGGAGCCGGTCACGGGAGCGGAGCAGCAACAAGAATCCCAGATTCCAGTGGCCATAGGGCGAGTTCTGACGCAGATGCCACCTAATCTTCGCGGCGAGCAGGTATTTAGACTGGTGCTCGATCACAATGAGGTTTCTCGCTATCATACCCTGATTGATGTAGAGCAGGGTCAAGCAGTAGTAAGAAATCAAAGTACCACCAACGGCACCTTAGTCAATGGCACGCCTCAAACTTGGTGTTTTCTCATGGATGGCGATACCCTGCAAATTGGCCCCTACCAGATTGCAGTTAGATTAGTCCAGCCAACTGGCAGTAACTTTCCGCCCCCTGCATTCTTAAATGCGGAGAAGGTTTCAGTTCAAGACCTCTATGCAACGGGAATGTCTGTAAACGAGATTACCTATGCAACGATCGGAGGTGGGTTAGGTAGCTTTATCTGGGTTGATTTCCTGAGAATTTTTGGGGTTAAGTCCGATCAAATTGCCGCTGTGGGCATAGTTCCGTTGGACAGCAACAAAAATATCCCGCCCAACGAACAACAAAAGCCCTACTGGCACTACCAGCAGCTATGTCTTTACTCTCAGATCCCCCCCCACGAAAGATTGCGGTCTAATTCTGATTCCTGTCCCGATAATATTTGGGGCTGGCCCAGCTATGCTCTGCGGGAAGCGTGGCAAGATTTCTTTCGGGGTAAAATAGGCTCTGCCCTGGGATATTTGTGGCAGGTATTTGCCGAGCCAGCTTTTGCCGAAACCTATACCCCCAGGGCTGAGAATGTATTCGCCTCAATTGACCGGGAAGCCCAGCGAATTGGCTGGGGCCAAATATTTCGCTTCGGGCGAGTCCGCGCCATTCGCAAAACTGATGACGGGCGTTACGCAATCGCTTATTCCTGCTCCAGTGGCCATCGTAGAGAGTATGCCTTTCTAGTGGCCCGCTACCTGCATCTAGCCACTGGCTACCCCAAAATTAAATTGCTAGAGGAGTTGCAGACTTATCGATCGCAATATGAGACTAAAGAAGGAATAGTTAAATTAGTAGTGAATGCCTATGAAGACCACGATTACGTCTACCAGCATCTAGAAAAGCATGGCGGTACGGTACTGATTCGGGGCCGGGGAATTGTGGCCTCGCGAATTATTCAACGGATTTATGAAGCCAGACAGAAGAGTGGCAAAGATATTAAAGTGCTGCACTTGATCCGATCGAGAAAAACCCAAGGTAACAAATTCGGTTTTTCCCAACGTCAAGTAGAAAATAACTTTGAATTTCAACCGTTTAACTGGCCGAAAGCTGCTTGGGGTGGCGAACAGCGGGTGACGCTGGAGAAAGCCAGCTCCGAAAAGCGACAGGAATTACTAAGTAAGTGGGGCGGCACTACTACCGCTAGCCGGGATGACTGGCGACAAATTATCAAGGATGGCCAAGCCGAGCAATGGTATAAACCAGAATATGGTAAGGTGGAACGGGTGGAACGGAACCATAAAAACCGCCTCAATACTCACTACATTTCGACAGAAAAGGGTTTTGAGAGCAGAACGAACCTATTAGCTGACTTTATCATTGATGCCACGGGTCTTGATGCCGAGGTAAAGGCAAACGAACTCCTAAACGATCTGGTAATTCGCTATAATCTACCTCTTAACTCCTTAAAACGTTTGACTGTTTCCAATGATTTTGAAATCAAGGAAATGCGTAATGAGAAAGACGAACGGGGTCAGACATATGACAGACAGGGTCGGATGTATGCATGTGGCACTATGACTTTTGGTGGTCCCTATGCTGCTGTTGATAGCTTTCTGGGGTTGCAGTACACAGCTTTGCGCTCAGTCGATAACTTGATAAAGGCAAAAGCTCCTGGAATTAATTACTTGAACGGTCTCAGTTCTCTGGGACAATGGTGGAAGTGGGTTACAAATCAATCTCCTTCGTAAAGTTCAGATGAGATATGTTTTTCTCGTAATCTAAGAAGCAAACCATGAACAAATAATCACTTTCGCGAACCCACAGGGGCGATCTCCACCCCCAACAGCAGCACAACCGCACCCAAGCATACCAACAGCGAAGCCTGTCGGTACTTCTCCAAAAACCAAATAACCCAGCCAACTGGCACCAACTGGTTAAAATAAAATTGCCAGGGAAACCAAAGTAGCGGGACTTTGAGAAAAAATAGGAGTCAATTGGAATCAAACCCTTTCATAGAGGCACTTTTAGGTCGATCAGGTCTCGTTCTCCGTCGGCTCAGGGTTTGCTGCCATTTGATACCCTTCGACGTAAAACACTCACCCCGTAAGGGTTTGAGCAGTTTTTTGCCTAAGAAAATTCTCAAGTCTCGGTAGGTGAGATCCAGCGTACAGCCCTATTGCAGCTCCTGTGCCCCACCACCCAAGAAAGTCGCAAAATGCTCCCGCCATAAATGCCCCAGCAGCTCCCCCATAGCCTCAGGCATAGCGAGTTAGCTCAGCATACCGCAAGCTCCTCGGCTAGGCAGCTAGATCGAAGAGGCCACAGTAGCCCAGCTGCCAGCACCAGACCTTACCCCATGAGTCCCACCCCAGCGGCTTCAATAGCCAGATGGCTCAAAATCGGCGCAGTAGAAATAGCAAGTACACCGAGGCATAAAATCAATCTACCCGTCTGATTTTCCACTTCACCATGATTATACTGGGAGTATGGTCCTATGTTAGCATTATATTGCTGACCTGCTGGCCAACGGCTGACGCCATCATCTCAGATTCCATGAGGTATAGGTCAGATGTGAGCATACCCCTCAGCCGTGAGGCTCAATAGGATCCCAGCTAAAATCTAGATAATGAGGCGGTACTGTGCCCAAAGGTAATCGGTTGCTATCTCTGTTGGTAATAGGTGGATTATTAATTGCTGCCGCACCAGTATATGGACAGGCATTAGTGCCTCATACCTTACAGCTGGAAGAAGCTCAATTACAGTTAAAAGGCACGAGGCTAGTACAGCAAGCGGAACAGTTGTTGCAGATCGGGCAATTTCAACTGGCGTTGCCCAGAATGGTTCTGGCCACGCAGCTGCTGCCTGATATACCGCGATTATGGTTGATTCTGGGTGGGTTGTATTTAGAAGCAAATGAGTTAGATAAGTCAATTGCAGCGCTGCAATCAGCCCGGTCCTTGGAACCCAATAACCCGATAATTCTGTTTAGTTTGGGGTCAGCTTACTTCGGTCAAGAAAAGTATGGAGCAGCAGCCCAATACCTGCAAGCAGGTTTGAGAATACAACCAGATGAAATCATGGCTTTGTTTAACTTGGGTAATACCTACTACAAGTTGAACGACTACGAATCGGCGATCGCCGAGTATGAAAAAGCAGTAGCCCAAGACCTCAACTTCTGGCAAGCAATTAACAATATAGGGCTGGTAAAATATGAACAGGGAGATACCACTGGCGCGATCGCCCAGTGGCGAGCGGCTGTAGAAATTGACAGCCAAGCTGCTGAACCGCAGTTGGCACTAGCAGTGGCTCTATATAGCTCCGGGCAGATAGAACCGGGATTGGCGATGGCCCAAGCAGCTTTGCAGCTAGACCCAAACTACGCCGATCTAGAGTTCCTCAAAGAAAATCTCTGGGGCGCGAAGCTGATAGCAGAAACTAAAAAACTCCTGGAAACTCACCGCATTCGGGAAACCCTTACCCAAGTCAAAGGAGGAAGTCCAGAATGAAACGGAAAGAATCATTGATTTAGATCTGGCCTCCTCCAGCAGTGCAAAAGACTGGGACGCGCTGCTGGTTTAGGGAACATATCTCGGAAAGCTGCTTGACGTTCGGCAGGCTTTTCTGGAGTTAAATTCCACAGAGTTTCGTAGAAAAAGAACGACACACCAGCAAGTCCCTGACTGCGCATAGCTTGGACTTGCTGCTGAAGAAGTTCAGTCCGAACTGGACGATTTTTAAGACCGGTCAAGATGCCAACAGCGACAGGGATGTGGTTAATGGCGATCTGGACTTCTGGACGCTTCAACTCCTGGATAAACCGATCGAGATCGTTACGGTACACCTGCAAGATCAATTCCTCCACGAAGCCGCGCCTTTCCCAGTTAAACCAGTCCTGCAAATAGTTTCTGTAGGCAAAAGCCTGGGGGTTGGGAGACAAAGCAACGATCGCATGAGGCTTTTGCCCTTTTACCGCCGCAAAAACCTGTGCCATCACTCCCGTAATTTTATTGGCTCGCCAACGGATCCACTCAGGGTCAACAGGATTATCAGGAGGACTCTGTCCCTGATGTTCCATCTGGTACAGCTGCACCGTGTAGGGGTCGTAACCCAATTGGACCGGCAACCCAAAGTGGTCGTCAAGCTGAATCCCATCGATATCGTAGTTGGTAACAATTTCCGTGATTAAATCAACGATGAACTGCTGCACTTCCGGGTGAAAGGGATTTAGCCACACCCGGTCATGCTTGCTCTCCTTGACAATTTGACTGCCATCGGACCGTGAAGCGATCCACTCAGGATGGCGATCGGCCAAGTCTGAATCTGCCGGTGCCATAAAACCAAACTCAAACCAGGGAATAACACTCATCCCCAAGGCATGTCCTTGCTCAACAATTTCTTTGAGCATATCTCGCCCCCTTAAACCTGGTTCGGGGCCGACCGCACGACCGATCGCATTTTCGGCTACAGAACTGGGGTAGAGAGTATAACCCCAATTCCAAACCGTGGGGTAAACAGTGTTAAAGTTAAGTCGATCCAGATTTTGTAAAGCATTGGTGACGGTGGCCCGTGAAAAGAGCACATCGCTGTCGATGTTCGTCAACCAGACTCCTCGTAACTCCGTTGCCGGAGTAGCTGGCGATGTGCGAAGGACAGTGCGATTAGCGCGTCCCGAGTGCATCGGCTGTCCGGGGGTGCTGTGTTCCCCGGTGAGGTGTCTCCTGGGAGCGCTACTCGCACTACCCAGGAGACCGCTCGCGCTGTACTCGCACTGGGAACACAGGGCATCAATTAACAGCGAAAGCATCACTAACAAGCTTAACAGAACCACAAACCGCAAGGGGCGCTTAGCATACATTTGGGCTAAATACTCCAAAGTCTTTTGATAGACTGATGTTAATCTTTGGGCAGCAGTGACAAAATTTTATTCACGAATTCCCGATGATCCACAACTGGCTTAGAGATGTAGTCATCGGCACCACTTTGCTCGAAAAACTTTTCCCGCTCGCCCACCATGGCGTGAGCTGTCACCAGGATAATTGGGATGTTTGCCGTTTCTGGATCTGCCTTTAGCATTTGGGTAATCTCGATCCCGTCAACGGATTTGCCCTGGTAAACACTATTAGACAGAGAAACATCCATCAAAATAATACCGGCTTCACCAGCGGTAACAATTTTCATCACCTCATCAACATTTTCGGTATCCTTCACCTCGAAACTGCCTCGCTTGGTGAGAATTTTAGTAAAAACCCGGCGATTAATGATATCATCCACAATTAAAACAGTTGTCATGGCACTTTCCTTTTGGTTTGATTACACAATGGATGTAAAATTATTTCCCTGGGTATGAATGCTACTGTAAAACCAACTCGATTTGGTCTCAAGTCAATTGCAACTGACCAGTGATGACTGCCGACGATGATGATTGCTCTCGCCAGTGCGCGAACTCTGGGTGCCCCAAGGGAAGAAATAGCACCGGCGATCGCCATCGCTCCCACGGAGTCAGTGGGTTCCGAGCTTTGATGCACTCGGGGGGCTTGATGCCTCCCGAGTGCGCTACTCGCACAAAAGAGGAGACATCGTACTCGCACTACCCCTCGCGCATCGACATTCGCTCGTCCAGAAAGTTTCTCCCATCTATAAGGAGCGCCCTCGCTTTGAGCATATAACTGACAACAGAGCGTTATTTTAGATTCAGGGATTAAAGAATTTAAACTCATGGCTAAAGGGATTAAAGAATTTAAACTCATGGCTAAACAGTTGAACCTTTTCACGACAGGACAGGTAATCGCCACAGATCTGCACACCGAGATGCAGCGGTCATATCTTGAATATGCCATGAGTGTAATCGTTGGACGAGCGCTGCCAGATGTCCGGGATGGGTTGAAACCAGTTCATCGGCGGATTTTGTACGCCATGCACGAACTGGGTTTGACTCCCGATAAACCTTACCGTAAGTGTGCTCGTGTGGTGGGAGATGTTTTGGGAAAATATCATCCCCACGGGGACCAAGCAGTTTATGACGCCCTGGTGCGGATGGTGCAGGACTTTTCTTGCCGCTATCCCTTGTTAGCCGGTCACGGGAACTTTGGCTCGGTGGACAATGACCCACCAGCGGCGATGCGCTATACGGAAACTCGCTTGGCACCGATTAGCCACGAGGCGTTGCTATCAGAAATTAGCTCCGCCACGGTTGACTTTACAGAGAACTTCGATAACTCTCAAGCTGAACCTGTGGTATTGCCTGCCCAGTTGCCAGTGTTGTTGCTCAATGGCTGTTCTGGGATTGCAGTCGGGATGGCGACTAATGTTCCTCCTCATAACTTAGGGGAGGTAGTAGATGGTCTGATTGCTCTGATTGACTTTCCAGAAATATCTGATGAGAAGCTTTTTACTATGATTTCTGGACCAGACTTTCCCACAGGCGGTCAGATTGTGGGAACGGAAGGGATAAAAAGCGCTTATACCACAGGTAGAGGCAGTATCCTAGTGCGGGGTGTAGCGTCAAACGAGCAGATTCAATCGGGTAGTCGTGGGCGGAGACGGCGCGATTGCATTTTGGTGACAGAATTGCCCTATCAGGTGAATAAAGCGGCCTGGATTGAGAAAATTGCTGATTTGGTAAATACTGGCAAGATTGAGGGTATCTCTGACGTGCGGGATGAAAGCGATCGCACGGGCATGCGAGTGGTGATTGAACTGAAACGGGAGGCTAACCCCAAAGCTATCTTGGAATTGCTCTACAAACTAACGCAGCTACAAAGCACTTTTGGCGCGATCATGCTAGCGTTGGTAGAAGGACAACCCCGCCAGTTGACGCTGCGGCAGATGTTGCAGGAGTTTTTGGATTTCCGGTTGTTAACTCTCACCCGACAATACACCCACGAACTCCAAGAATCAGAAAAACGACTGCACTTGGTCGAAGGGTTACTGGGGGCTCTCCGTCAACTAGATGCGGTGCTCAACATTCTTAGAAATGCCCCAGATGGGACCACGGCTAAAGCTATGCTGCACGAACAACTCCAGTTTAGCGATTGGCAATCAGATGCTATTTTAGCAATGCCGATGCGACGATTGACTGGTTTGGAGCGGAATAATTTGCAGGCCGAGTTTGCACAACTGAGCGGTCGCATACAGGAGTTACAGAGGTTGCTGGGCTCACGGCACCACCTTCGGAAGTCCCTGAAAAAAGAATTGCGATCGCTCAAACGCAAGTATGGTAACCCGCGTCGGACTAAGATTGTCCATCCTCATAAGGCGCAGGACTTAGACCCCAAACAGCCTCAGCCTAAGAATAATTCCCCAACCAAGAATAATTCCCCAACCAAGAATAATTCCCCAACCAAGAATAATTCCCCAACCAGGAATAATTCCCCAACCAGGAATAATTCCCCCTCGACAAGAACAACTCAAGAAGAGACCATCGCAAAAAAAAACCGCATCGAGGATGGTGGAGAAACAATGGTTGAATTTACCTATCGGGGGTCTGTGCGGCGAACTAGGCCTCAGCCCTCTCCAACTCCAGACAATCAAGGGAATCGCAGCGATTATGACGGTTATGCTCTCAAGCCTATTGATGACTTTACCACAGAAACTCAACTTACTCACACTAAGGCCGATGCCTTGGTATTCACGAATGATGGCAAAGCCTATGTGATTAAGGTGGGACATATTCCCCTAGAGTCCCGAGGCACCTCACTGATCGGCTTGCTACCCCAGCATTCTCACCGGCGGAACACAGAGATTGTCGCCCAGTTTATCCTCTCTGATTATCAGCCTGACCGCCAAATAGTCACGCTTACCAAGACTGGACGCATGAAACGCTTGCCTCTGTCAGAATTTGCTAACATCAAGAGTCGGGGTCTTAGTACTGTTAAGTTTAAGGACGATGATGACCAGTTGCTGTCTGCTAACCTGACCCAAACCGGCGAACAGCTGCTGCTAGCTACTACTGGGGGGCGTATCCTGCGGCTGGAGGTTAACGATCGGCAGCTGCCGATTCTAAGTCGCACGGCTGTTGGCTATCAAGCTTTATACCTACAGAAGCAAGA
This sequence comes from uncultured Hormoscilla sp., assembly GCA_963921275.4. GTDB lineage: Bacteria > Cyanobacteriota > Cyanobacteriia > Cyanobacteriales > Desertifilaceae > Hormoscilla. The sequence goes on from OZ001293.3 coordinate 4,060,019, forward strand.
TCAACTGGTAGGCTGCGCCGCAGTTCGTATGAAAGATAGTTTCTTGGTAGTTACTCGGCAGGGGTATGCTAAACGCATGTTGGTTAATCTGCTGCCACCATCTCCTCGGGGTGACATTGGCTCAGAGGCCATACAATTTACCAATACTACAGATTTAGTGGTAGCAATAACGCCGGTACATGAAGACTCTTTGGCGATCTTGCTTACTAATACCGAGCGACTCTGGCAGATACCCACGGCTTCTATTGGCTTCTGGAATACAGATGGTCCGGGCAATCGCCTCCTTCAACTTAACCCCGACGAAATTATTACCACTGTCTTATCCCTTCGTCTTTAGTCATTCATAGGACGGGCTCGATGTCTCCTGGTCGCTCGATGTCTCTCGGGAGCGCTAGTCGCACAAAAGGGGAGACATCGTATAGCACTACCCAGGAGACATCGCTCGCCTGTCCCTGGTCGTAGGACGGGCTCAATGTCTCCTGGTCGCTCGATGTCTCCCGGGAGCGCTAGTCGCACAAAAGGGGAGACATCGTATCGTACTACCCAGGAGACATCGCTCGCCTGTCCGGGGTCGTAGGACGGGCAGTCGTAGGTCACAAGTAGTGATTTTAGCGCCTGAAACCCTGAGTGGACCGTAGTCAAATCACTACATCTTGACCACTACCCCTGCTCACTGGCGATCGCCCTTTCTGATCGTGGGACGATATCTGGATAATAGACCTCTTGCATAAGTCGAGAACCTGAGTAAAAATACTCAGGGATTTTTACTCAGGTTAGGCTATAATAAGTGGTGAGTAAGCGCAACTGATAAGTATTACTTATCAATGAATAACAGGCCAACCAACCCCTTGAATTTCCAACGATTATTAGACATCTCCAAAATAGAAACTTATGCTATAACAAAATTTGACAACTTTAATTTTGGGACTTAAATCCATGAGTTATACCTGGACAGCCAAAAAATCCGTGCATAAGCAAAGCGGTAGGTATCAGTTATGAAAACCTAATACAACTTATAAGCTTAGCCAAAAAGTTAGATGCCGATTATAAAGAAAAGCTTGAAAAACAGAAAACTAGATTGCTCCGTGCTGGTGGAGGTGCTAAGCCTAAATTATCAGTGTTAGAAGTATTAGAATCTGGTGATGGATCTGGTAAAATTGAGGGCGTTGCACTTCGGACGAGATGATGAGCATCGTTGCAGAAGTTTTAAACCTAGACTACAAGCCACTTTCAGTTATATGCAAAAAATGGCATCATCCCCAAAATGTGCAACGCCGAAATTAATCAATACCATCGAGAGATCGCAATATTTATAGAAACTCTATCAAACCCCGATGCTGTCGTTTAAGTAACATATGTGAGAATGTGAGGTGGAGGTTTCAACCCATATCTGGCAAGGGTTTTATTTTTGGAGATGTCTATTTGGTGTCCTACCTGAAACTTATATAAAAATGGTTTCCGGTTGTCAATTTATCTGAGCAACAAAAGAAAAAAATAGCGTCAGCGTAGAGCTGCGAAATTATAACGAAAGATTAAATCTCACGCCCTACTACCAGAACCTGCTTGCCTACGGGGCCATAGCCTCCTAATTTTGTCCGGAGTATTCTTAAGTAAAGCTGACAAAAAAAGAAATCGAAATTTGTCGTCCGAACGAGTAGTCATTGAACATGTTAATCGAGAACTTAAAGTATTTAAAATCTTAGGAGAAACTTATCGTAATCGTCAAAAAAGATTTCAACTCAGATTTAATTTGATTGCTGGATTATATAACTATAATTTGAGGAGACAGTCAAACCTATAGCGTTCGGAAAATACAGCGACGCGCTCATCCATTTGTTACGTCAGGCCAGGGGGCTTGCCGCTGAAACCCTTACAATCTTCTGGGTTTGAGAAATTATGGGTTGCACAACTCACTTCTCTAAAGGCCCTATTTTTTATCATTAATGACTTTTTGAGGTAAATTACAAGGCGAGCAACGGTATTTTTGGTGAATATGGGTGCGTTCGGTTCCGTAGGTAGCCTATGAAGTTATAAGTAATACTTATAAAACAGGGGATAATTGACCTCCTGTGTCCCTTGACACGCATGAGAAGATAGGATCTCATCTGTGTCAAGGGACACAGCAGCCAAATTCATCTATAATCCCCCCCTGGGACTTTTGCAAGAGGTCTAATAATTTGTTACAATTTAGTTACATTAGTTAATAGAAAGACAAATTACCACTAGGAGTAACCTCCCATGGAAGATAACCAAAATCCCCCTATCCCTACCCTTGACTCCGCAGAACGGAATGCTTGGAAGTTTGGCTTTACCCCTCAAGCCGAAATCTGGAACGGCCGCTTTGCCATGATTGGCTTTTTCGTTACCTTCCTGGTCGGGGTCGAGCTGTCCCTCACGGGACAACCCTCCCTTTCGGAACCGGACTTGCGACTTTCACCGCATCCGGCTACTGGTTGATAAGCTGTTGTCATCAGTAGGATTACTAGGGGTTACCCCCATTGTCCCTTACCTCTCGCAATTTCACCCCTTATGGTCAATCCTATTGGACCGTTAATGATTTCAGCTCCGGAAGGTTCACGGAGGGTAGTTCAGAAAACCGTTCTAGCCGCTCTTTACTAACATTTTCCCATTCTTGGTTTATCGGGACTCTGAACTTTACCTGGCTGAAACTCTAGTCCATATCCAACTCTTGGATTTCTCCTAAGTTTTGCGACGTATTAGAGCTACTCTCACCAAAGACCTCTTATCATATCCGTCCGACGTCAGCTTATCCACAGGCATTACCCCAGGCATTTGCTTCTTAGGACATCCCTCCCCTCGTGGCTTGCGCTTTACATCTAACTGGTTCTGCCCCGTTGAGCCGAACTGCACACAAGAGGTTACTTCGTTCCCTGGTATCATTTCACGATGCTTTTAGATCCCTGCTATACCCCGGGAGTTCTTCGGGTGCGATGCTGGCAAGTACAGACTACCAACACTTACTACCATTTCCCTTTTGGGCCAGCGTATCAGCCTTATTCCGCTGGTTATAGGTGACGAGACTTTCACAGGTTCGCTTGTTCTAACCATGAGCATCTAACAAGCGCGGTGTCGCCGGCTTAGGCTGCCAGCTATCCTAGATTTAAGTCCTAGCGGAGCACCACGGCGATGTGACTCCGCAGCACTAAGGACCGGTAGTACCCTCGACCCCCCACACCTGGGGAGAGGGAATTTAACCCCCATGATAACCAGAGTTTCTGGCAAATGAAACCAGTCAGACTTTCACCGTTACCGGTTTACGCCTGAACGAATCGCACTAGAATGTGTCATCAATCAAATTGCTTGACAGAAATAGATGGATACGGTATGGAGTCCTTATCCAGCAATAACAATCAAGAGGGCATGATATGAGACGCTATGGCTTGCGAGACGACCAGTGGGAACGGATCGAACACCTTTTACCTGGTAAAGAGGGTGACCCAGGCGCTACAGCCAAGAACAATAGATTATTCGTGTTCTGCCGTGTTATATCGATATCGTGCTGGCATTCCCTGGCGGGATTTACCGGAGTGTTTTGGGGATTTTCGGGTTGTTCATACCCGCCATACCCGTTGGTCTGAAAAGGGAGTTTGGAAGCAGGTATTCGATGTCTTGGCCTCAGACGCCGATAACGAATACGCCGCGATTGATGCCACCATCCTGCGTGCCCATCAACGAGCGTGCGGGTGCAAAAAAAAACACCCTCAGATACGTGCGAAACCCAAGCCATAGGCCGTAGTAAAGGGGGACTATCGACAAAGATTCATGCCACTTGCGATTGCCCAAGGCAATCCCACAGGATTTCATCTTACCCCTGGCCAAGCCCACGACGGGAAAGGCGCTGACGTGCTATTGGATAAAATCGGTGAGATTGGCGCGCTGCTTGCAGATAAAGCCTATGATGCGGAACAACGTGTGCTCGAGCGCCTGAAAGAGGCGGATTGGATGGCTGTCATTCCTCCAAAAAGTAACCGCACAGAACACAGAGAATACGATGAAGAAATGTACAAGTGGCGGCATCTAATTGAAAATCTATTCCAAAAACTCAAGCAATACAGGGCTCTGGCGACACGCTACGATAAAACGGCTCGCAATTTCTTGGGTGCCATCTACCTCGCGGCAGCTGTAATATGGCTTAATTGATGACACGCACTAGTATCCTCCTATCCTCTAACTCTTTATTATAGCATATACAGCGTCTGCGTTTTTTGGTCAAGGAATTGGAACAATTTTAACAAAATTTTAATTCACAAGACATTGAGTTGGCGCCCCTGCCGAAAGTTGCCATAACAGGAGTCCTTGTCAATCGCTGGTGATTCCGGTAAAACAAAATCTTTTGGACGATCGGGGGAGTAGTTAAACCCTGATCGTCTAACTGGTTTGATGCAATTTCTGGTAAACCCGATCGTTTTCCAGTGTCCGACGTACTCACCCCGAGGGCGGTAAACGGGGGAATACTTTTTAGCGGATGTATTCTTTGAGAACGCTGTTGCGGTTGGGATGGCGCAACTTACGCAGGGCCTTAGCCTCGATTTGACGAATCCGTTCTCGCGTCACGTTAAAGATTTGACCAATTTCCTCTAAGGTCTTCATGCGCCCATCATCCAATCCGTAGCGCAGGCGCAACACATCCCGTTCCCGGGGGCTGAGGGTATCTAGGACCCCTTTGAGGTCTTCCCGCAAGAGACTTTTAGAGACTTGATCTTCTGGCGTTTCACCATCAGATTCAATAAAATCCCCCAATCGAGAGTCTTCCTCTTTGCCGATCGGGGTTTCTAGGGAAATCGGCAGCTGGGCCGATTTGGCTATGAATCGCAGCTTTTCGATTGTCATTTCCATCCATTCGGCGATTTCTTCCTCCGTGGGTTTGCGACTTAGTTCCTGAGACAGCAGTTTTGTGGTTTTTTTGATCCGAGAGATCGTTTCGTACAGATGTACCGGCAGGCGTATAGTCCGAGATTGGTCTGCGATCGCCCGGGTTATCGCCTGACGGATCCACCAAGTCGCGTAGGTGGAAAACTTATAGCCCTTTTCATGGTCAAATTTTTCCGCTGCTCGAATCAAACCCAGACTTCCTTCTTGAATTAGGTCTTGGAAGGACAGTCCCCGATTCATATATTTTTTCGCGATCGACACCACTAGACGCAGGTTGGACTGTACCATTTTCTCCTTTGCCCGCCTGCCCACATGCAGGCGATGGCGAAACGCTGGCAAGGCCATACTTACAGCTTCTGCCCACTCTCCATCCCTTGGGCAACGATCTAGCTGCATCTCCAGTCCCTCTCGGATCCGCTCTAATTCCAGCAAGTCCGCTATTTTGCGTGCCAGTTCTATCTCTTCGTCTGCTCGCAGTAGGCGGATCCGACCAATCTCTTGCAGGTACAGGCGGATTGAATCCTCCGTATATTGCTTCTTCTTTGCCGCCTGCGTCTTCGTCGTCTTTCGACGACCCGTGCGTTTGCCTGATTTTCCGTCTATTCCCTCATGCCCTGCATCTAGATAATCATATTGACGGTCTTCTGAATCTAGTAAATCGATGGGTTCCAGCTCAGGCGAATCGATGGTTTGGAGTAGGTTGTTTGCCTGGGTCATGCCGCGTTCCTCATGCTCCTTATATTAAAGAATACATTTTTTCGGTGAAAGTTGTCCTTTCCGCCTTCTACAGCTAGTCAGTCATATACTCCTCTTGTTTACAATACCTGTGCTGACTGCCTTTTGCTACGGTTTACTGCTTCCCAACATAGAGCATCATTGGGTAGAAGCACCTTGTTTTCCCGGGTTGGATCTGAGGGAAATATTTTGAATATTTTGGTAGCCTCTCTGGTCTAATTGCATTTTCTGGCTGAACCGAGATTTTCAATCTTCTTTTCCCAAGTCTTTTCCCTTCTTGATGTACGTTAACCCATTTTTTTCCTAAATGGGTGCTGATTTTTTAGTTAAGTTATGTTTCTTTTTCCCAAGGAAGTTTTTTCACTGTCTGTCAGCCTAGCTGCGATCGGCATGCCAACCACCGCCGCCTCCCTATAGGCTGGTTTTACCATAGATTCCCTCCCGATTATTGTCTGTTCTCTGTTGTCAATTGTCTCTTGTCCGTGTGATTCGTTTGGTGGTCCCCCACGGTGGGGGACCACCAGCAGGGTTCCATTAGCCCTGACAACTTATAGATGATGTGGGTGCAAGCCCCACCCTCCAGGTGCAGGAGTGACAGCACCTTCCCGGCGGTAGCGATGGCATCAATCCGTAAAGCGGGAAGGAAAGGCGCACGGCTGGCGCCGCGCAGCGCGATCTGGCTGGCAGCCTAAAACCGGTCATCGTCAAGCAAGTAGCCATGGTGAACGCAAGTGAAGGCTCACAAGTGTCGTTAGACATAACCAGTGAAATAAGGCTGATACACTGGCCCCAAAAGGGGAAGGATATAGGTCGCTGGCCAATGGGCAATGGACGCACCGACAACAAACCCGGCATAAAGAGTCCACCTAAAGCTACAACCAATCGTCTATAGGAACGAAGTAACCCGGATATGTACTCTCTACCAAGGTCGATAGGTAGAGTAGCCACCAAAGGCGCAACATCTGCTTCCATCAGGCAGGTCATAACCGCAAACTCCAGAGATTACTAACGAAGTCCTGGTCAGCAAAATGCCTGGCCGTGCGACGGGTAACACAGGATAATAAGGGCAAAAACACCGCCAGCGTTGATGGGGTCAAAACTATTAGCCCTAAAGAGCGCCTAGAGATGGTAAAGGAACTGCGGGTGTCTAACACCAGCAAGCCAGCCCGAAGAGTATGGATACCGAAGCCTGGGAGGGCCGAAAAACGTCCACTTGGTATACCCGTTATGTACGATAGGGCCCTACAAGGTCTAGTCAAGCTAGCACTGGAGTCAGAATGGGAAGCCCATTTTGAGGCTAACTCATATGGATTCATGCCAGACAGGGGATGTCACGATACGATCGGAGCAATCTTTCTCAGCATCAGACAAAAACCCAAATGGGTACTAGATGCTGACATAGCCAAATGCTTTGACAAAATTGACCATCAAGCGCTACTAGCAAAATTAAATACCTCACCTACCTTCCGTAGACAGATACGCGCATGGTTGAAAGCCGGTGTGGTAGATGTAGGACAAATACAACAGACACCCGAAGGAACCCCTCAAGGTGGAGTCATATCGCCCCTGTTGGCAAACGTGGCCCTACATGGAATTGAGGAGGCAGTAATGTCACTGGCAGGAAACAACAGAGACAGAAGGAGAGAACTGACAGTAGTCAGATACGCCTCCGACCTTGTAGTCCTGCACAAAGACAAAGGAATGATAGAAAAAGCGCAAGAGGTCATCGCGCGATGGCTAAGGGGAATAGGACTTGAATTAAAAACGGAGAAAACTCAACCCATACACTCCACGAGGACAACCCGGGATTCGATTTCCTGGGATTCAACGTAAGGCAGTATGAGATAGGCAAATATCACTCTGGAAAATATGCAAATGGGAAACTCCTAGGATTCAAAACTCTGATAAAGCCAAGCGAAAAAGCCATAGCAGAACACATGGAAAAGCTAAAAGGGATAGTGTCCAAACACAAGGCGGCCCCGCAAGCCGCATTAATCAATCACCTTAACCCGGTAATACGGGGATGGGCGAATTACTACCGGACGGTGGTAAGCAAGGAAACCTTCTCTTATTTAGACCACTACTTGTGGGAACTGCTATGGAAATGGGCCAAACGAAGACATCCCAACAAAACAGGAAAATGGATAGCCAAGAAATACTGGTCAAAAAATCAGGATGAACAATGGCGATTCCGAAGCAAAGAGGGTGAAAAGGAAAACGTGCTACTAAAACACAGCTCTGTGGAAATAGTCAGGCACATAAAGGTGAAGGAAACAGTAAGCCCCTACGCCCTTTGGGTTTGTTCCAGGGATTGCTTGAGCGTGCTCTGACTGAGTAGAGGAAAGATCTGATGAGTATATCCATGCAGACCAATCCAATGACTCCGCTGATATACCTGTCTAGCAATAGCAGGCGCTTGCTCCACACAGACGCCTAACCAAAAGAAACTGGCCTGAATGTCGTAGCTTTCTAGCACTTGTAGCAGTTCCGGGGTGTAATGTCGATGGGGACCATCATCAAAAGTTAGGGTGATCGCCGGTGTATTGCTAGGGCCAGACCAGAGCCACCTGTTAAAGGCTGGCTGAAGAAGACGATACAAAACGGGATATATTGGTTCGATCGGCATCGCTCTAACTGTGACAAACTGCAGCATGCAAACAGCTCTGTCTGGCCCAAGCCGACTGCACCAGAGAGCATAACACATCACCCTCGATCGGCTTGACCAAATACCCATCTACGCCGGGATTCTCCTCTTGGTGCAACCAACTTGGTGCGTGAAAGTCGCTCAGAGCTACAATCGTGGTGCCGCAAATTCTGGCCATCTGCCGCAGCTGCTTGACTAAATTGGGCGACCAGTCTTGCAGATCGCCTGAGAGGATTACTAGATATGGCAGGGTTTGACTTGCTTGCGCTACTGCTTGATCTGCGCAAGAAGCCACCGCTACTGAACATCTTAATCTACTCAGTAAGGACTCTAGGGCTTGAATATCTTCCGATTGCTTACCTAAAACCAAAATGTAATCATTTAACATGTTCATACTCCACCTGGCACACGCTACGCTATTGGTTAGTCTAGGAAACTGCAAAAAAGCTGAATTTTGGCTCCATCACGCAGCACAAAATTCTCTTATCCTTATCCTTTCATACAGAGAAGCTTTTCGGAAATAATTTCCATTTTTCTTAGGATTTCAGCCAGCAACGCCAATTATCTGTACTGACAGTACCAGTAGCTTTGAGGGTGGGTATTCCCTCAGACATTAGTGAGAGTATGTAATCGGAGTATTTATTGAGTTTTATATATTATTTCTCAATATTTCTTAAAGAAATGCTAACAAGCTGTAAAATATTGTGAGAGTTTTACTTCTGTTAGTTTGATACTGCCTCAGTCTCGATCCTGACAGGGGTCTAGACGTTCTGCCATCCTGAGTTTGGCGGAACGCGATCGCTGATTGGCTGCTAGTTCCTCGCTTTGGGCGGTGATGGGCTTTTTAGTCAGAACCCGCAACAGTGGCGATTCTCGGAAGCTATGCTTTACCAGTCTGTCTTCCAGACTGTGAAAACTAATGATGGCAATTTTGCCCCCAGGCTTTAACCAATGTGGGGAAATCTTAAGAAACTCTAATAATGATTCCAGTTCTTGATTGACGGCGATCCGCAAGGCTTGAAATACTCGGGTGGCGGGGTGAATTCGGCCATAGCGGTATTTGCGGGGCACAGATTGGGCGATCACAGTAGCCAATTCGTCAGTTGTCTGGAAGGGACGCCTCTGGACAATAGATCTGGCAATTCGCCGCGATAACCTTTCTTCTCCATACTGGTAGAAAATATCTGCTAGCTTGACTTCTTCCCAATGATTGACGATCTCTGCTGCGGTGAGAGTCTGTCGCCGATTCATCCGCATGTCTATTTCGGCTGGGTGACGAAAGCTAAAGCCTCTTTCTGCTATGTCTAACTGGGCCGAACTGACTCCTAAATCGGCAACGATCCCATCAAGGAAAAGATGCTGTGGGCGATATTCAGAAAAGTTGATATGGCATAATTGCAGCCGTGAGCCCTCAGAGGCCAGTAGGGACCGGACATGGGCGATCGCCTCCCCATCCCGGTCCAGAGCGGTGACGCGCAGATCGGAACTGGCATTCAAGAGCAGCTGGGTATGTCCGCCTGCGCCAACCGTGGCATCCAGATAATGTCCTGCCGGACGTACCTCTAACCCGGCTATTAACTCGCGACTCAATACCGGTATATGTGCAAACGCCGGTGTATATCTTGACGGTATGAGGTCAACCATAGCCCATATAATTGAAAAGATGTAATAAAGATAAAAATACAAGAGACCTCAAGCATATGACCAGGATTGAGACCAAGACCGAACCAATGGTCATCAACATGGGGCCGCACCATCCCTCAATGCATGGGGTACTGCGGTTAATCGTCACTCTCGACGGCGAGGACGTGATTGATTGCGAACCCGTGTTGGGCTACTTGCATAGGGGGATGGAAAAAATTGCCGAAAACCGTACCAATATCATGTTCGTCCCCTACGTTAGCCGCTGGGACTACGCGGCGGGGATGTTCAATGAGGCAATTACTGTCAACGCCCCGGAACAACTGGCAGATATTGAGGTGCCCAAACGCGCTAGCTATATCCGCGTCATCATGCTGGAGTTGAACCGGATCGCTAATCACTTGCTGTGGTTGGGGCCATTTTTGGCAGATGTAGGTGCCCAGACTCCCTTCTTCTATATCTTTCGGGAACGGGAGATGATTTACGATCTGTGGGAAGCGGCTAGTGGGATGCGGTTGATTAATAACAACTATTTCCGTATCGGTGGCGTGGCGGTGGATTTACCCTATGGTTGGGTAGATAAATGCGAGGATTTCTGCGATTACTTTTACCCCAAGGTGGACGAGTATGAGAGGTTGATTACCAATAACCCGATCTTCCGGCGTCGGGTCGAGGGTATTGGCACAATTTCTCGCGAAGATGCGATTAACTGGGGTCTCTCCGGTCCTATCCTGCGGGCGTCCGGCGTTAAGTGGGACTTGCGGAAGGTTGACCATTATGAATGCTATGACGACTTTGACTGGGATGTACATTGGGAAACTGCTGGTGATTGTATGGCCCGCTATCTGGTGCGGATTCGGGAAATGCGGGAATCAGTTAAGATTCTTCGTCAGGCCCTGAAAGGTCTTCCCGGCGGTCCGTTTGAGAACCTGGAAGCTAAACGGATGGCAGAAGGTCGAAAGTCTGAGTGGAATGGCTTTGATTACCAGTGCATGGGAAAGAAAATATCCCCCACTTTCAAGATTCCCAAGGGAGAACATTATGTTCGTCTGGAAAGTGGCAAGGGAGAACTGGGTGTCTTCATTATGGGAGATGATAATATGTTCCCTTGGCGCTTTAAGATTCGTGCGGCTGATTTTAATAATTTGCAGGTTTTTCCCCATATACTGCGGGGGATGAAGGTTGCTGATATTGTCGCTATTTTGGGCAGTATCGATATTATTATGGGTTCGGTCGATCGGTAGGTTGATTCGCTGTCTTCTGGGTAGTGCGAGTACGATGTCGAGTGGGAGCGCTCAGCCGCGTCGCACTACCCACTCGACATAGAGCGACCAGGAGATAGCGAAGCCAGTAGCCCAGAAACCTGGTTTTTTCAAAAAAACTGGGTTTCTTAATTTAAGTTTAATTTCACTCTTAAGCAATTCAAAATTCTCTCATTCAAAATTCTTGCATGTTGACATATATCAAGAGCTGGCACCTGTTGCTAATTTTATCATTGTCAGTGAACTAAATTCCGAGACTGACTCAATCGAGTCGAGCGGTTTTAAGTTTTACAACGCAAACTTGATCGAAGAACTTCAAGCCAACTTTGAAGAACTATAACTCATAAAATTTGGCGATAATTTGTCTCTATAGTAAGTCGTGCAGGAGTTATGTAACTGAGGTGGGGTTTAAATTATTATCAGGCGGTGAGATTGCTTCGGGATATCTTTATGGGGATCATTAAAATGTTGGTTGGGATCGCTCCTCGTAATGACAAATTATAGTTATTGAAATATTAGTACCCACTCCCATAAATTTGCACAAATGATTTAGGCTTGCTATATACCGAGTAAAAGCATGAGGATTGCATCAAAATAATGTCTGACTCGCAAAAATCCCAGAAACCAGGTTTTTTGTCAAAACCTGGTTTCTTAATTTACAGCATTTTTCATGAGAGTACAGAATTGAATATAGATATGGGAAAAACTCGGTAGATAGCATATGTCTTCTTAATACTCTCCCATCTCTTTTCCTTCCAAAAATGCTCGTTTGGCGTACTTGCGCATATTCGACTCGGTTATTTTTGCAAAACAGACCAGTTCGTGGCCTTTGTAATATTCGGGATTGCGTTCTAAAAAATACTTGATATCTGGTTTCTCGCGAAAATTGTCTTTGATTTCAGCCCATTGCTCTCGCAAATGTCCTCGGGAAGTGGGGAATTTAACCAGGCCGTTGTTGGGGCTATAATGTTCTCCAAATTTCTCCCCTGCCAGATAATCCATCAAGGCTTGGTCTTCAGACGGCATAGGATAGCGCCAAGTGGGATAAAATTTTTCTCCAAACACCGGCAAATAGCGATAAGTGCGGTATCCCTTGACAATTAAAAACCAATAAAGGGGCACGTCCGGTTTTTGGGCTTTTACTCGACCAGCCAAGCGACACCAGGCCATCGGTAGGGTTTGTTCTCCCCAATAATCATTATGGATAATCGTATCTCCAGAAAATAGGGCTCGTCTCGGCTGTCCGTTAAATTCAAATTCCAGAAGAGCCAAGGTAGAAAAGCCTTTCAATCGATGTTGGTCATCCCATAATAAAATGACAAAATCTTTGTTTTTTAGGTCGCCAGAAAATATCTCCCAGCTCGTCCCATCGTAATACTGGAAATATAAATAATACATTGAGCGGCTTATGGGACCTGGTACTACTGGCTCTTTGGGATCTTTTTTTAAAGCAGTTTCAGCGGTTAAGCGACTCATTAGACAACCTCCAAGTAACTGTGGCGTATAACTGTTAGATCGCATCCGGATAATCTTAATATGGTAGGTTGGGTTGAGCTAAGCGCGAAACCCAACATGTGCATCTCATTTTTGCTTCGCTGTCTCCTGGGTAGTGCGACGCGGCTGAGCGCAAGGCGTGGATACATCGAGCGACCAGGAGACAGCGAAGGCCATCGGAACCAGTAACCCAGAAACCAGGTTTCGCAGGAGTTCCCTGGTTTCTTAATTCAGTTTTTTAATTCCAAAGTGAGATGCTCCCCCAACAGCCCCAACAGGCGTTGGTGCTGTTGGGTTTCGTGCCTGATGCTGTTGGCGAAATCAGTTTAATTCTCTGAAACCCCTTTTCTACGGTAGACAGCATCAACGATAAATTTGGCTTTCTCCCAATTCGCCAACAGCATCCGTGCCTCAACCCAACCTACAGCTGCGTTCATTTTATTATGGGCATTCAACTGGATTTCTAGGGGCAAAACCAGAAGCGATCGCCCTCCCACTGACAAGTTTCACGATTTATTTAAGACTGCTATTATTCTCAAAATCTAACGCTCAAAATTCCGCAAGCAGTTCCGGCGCTATGGGCGTCGTGGCTAAGACATCGTTTTTGATATCGCCCCACTTGCTTCCAGACCTTGTCTTATATAGTGTAACAATTTCGAGAATTTTTGGCGAGACCAGCACTCGGGCCGTCCCAAGCTGACCGAGAAGCCGCGCCTGACGGTAGTGGGGCGATCGCATGAGGGCAGCGTCTAGGCGCGACCCAATTTCCTCTGCTGGATCCTCAGCCTTGTCCAGCAAGAGGATGTAATGCTCGGTAGGTATAATTGCGGGTGCTAGGCTCTTAAAAAAAGTTTTTTCCAATCCTAGATTATCTAAAACTTCCTGCACAAAGTCCTCAGACAGCTTTTCGCCTACCAAATCGCTAGTTTTGCCACCGCGCCCGAGGAATTCTAGGCAGGGTGTTTGGCCATAGAAATGGCTGACGCAGACGCGATCGCCCATTCGGTAGCGGTATAGACCCCCTTTTTGGGAAATAATTAGCGAGTAAACCCCACCCTTCTCTATTTCCTCCAGGGGATAAATCTTTCCTTCGGAGTCTTCAAATTCAAAAAAGACTTCATCGAGTAAGGGCACAAATCCAGAAGCCTCGATTAAAGGAAGGGTCATCGGCGCCTCGGTTGCCAGCAGTCCTTTCCCCTGAACCATCGTGCCCGGGAAGAGCGATCGCCAAAATTGCGCTTTGTTCGCCGCGCGGGCGCTATCCCAGCAAGAAATTAGCTTCAGTTCCGGCCAGAGCTGACTCCAGGGAATCTCTTCTTCCAAAAGCAGGCGGGAGCGATCGCCGGATATTCCCTTTCCCAGTTTCTCCCGCAAGCGCATCCGATGGGTCTGAATATAATCTAGATGAACCTTGAGGAAACTGGGACTCCAGATGGAGATTATCTCCAGCTTATCTTCGATGAGCAGAGCGGTACAAAGTTTTTCCTTAAACTCCTCCGGGTCTTGAAGGCGATTTAATCCGGGGGGCGAAACTACAAAGGGTGAGACAAGCGATCGCAACCACCCGTCTAAATACTCCGAATCGTCTGCCAATCCTCTTGGGGCCTCCCCCTTACCGAGCTGGGGAGAGATACAGAAATATACTTTACCCGTGCGGAACTGCGGGCTATGCAAAATTAGGTCCCGTGCCCAGACGCAGAACAAATGGTTAAAAGAGCGTCTGAGAGATTTTGTATAAGGAATCAACTTTGCTGGCCCGCGACTGCCAGAGGTTTTCTCATAAAATAAAATCGGTTCCGGCGTTAGCAGGCTTTTTCTGGAATAAGGGCGATCGGCCTCTGGAATAATCCACCCTTCGATATCATCGTAATTCACAATGGGAATGCGATGCCAATCAGCAACAGATTCGATCCCGAGGTGTTTGCCATATTCGCTCTCGATCAGACGGTTGAGGATTTCGGCTCTAACTATAGCCTGCGCTTCTTGGGGATTGGCCAGCGCCTTGCGAAACTTTTGAGCGTGAGGCTCAAACAGCCAGGTGAAGAGTTGAAATATCGGGCGCATGGTTGGGTAAAAGGGGATTTTAGGGACAAATTGTCAGTCAACATTTTCCGACATTTTTTTATTGGGAAGCAAATCCGTGGTGACCGGAACGAAGGCGCCATCTTCTATTACGACTCCCGGACCCATGCGCGAAGCAGAACCTAGGAAAACATTGTTGCCAATTTTGACTTTTTTCACATAGAGCATCAGGTCTCCTTTCTTGGGTTTGATGACGTGGGAATACATCCCGACCTGGTGCCCGATAATAGCCCGATCGCCTATTTCAATTAAACCGCGATCGGCGATCGCCAGTCCTAGATTCCAATACACGTTCTGTCCCACCTGGGCCCCCCAAAGTCTCAGCCACGCCGAGAAAGCGCCGGGAATCAAGCGCAGCAGGGTTTCCAGAGCCGGAAAGGCAATATACACCGCCTGAATCTGGTGACTGCCCCACCAAGGAGAATATTTTTCTCCCAGCAGATAGCTAATGCCTTCTTCTATGGGATAGAAATATCTGTGGATCCGATAGATCAGGAGCGGCAGTCCATAAAGAGAAAAAATGAGCGCCCCGACGCTAGCAAATCCTGGAGCTATACAAATCCAGAGGAACGACGCTGCCGCCATTAGCATCACAAAGGCGGGAAAAAAGGACAATAAGGTGCTTAGAGGAGTCATAAGCAATTCAAAATTCAAAATTCAAAATTCTTGCATTTGCAAATACTTGGAGAACAACGATCGAGCGCAATACCTCGTTCGGGGGGCGGACTGGTTGGGGCCAGAAACCGGGTTATTGGTGGGAAATATTGGTTGGGGTGCCTACATTCTGGCAGAAACCCGGTTTCTCGTTCGCTGTCGCTATAAATTGTCCCCAATTAAAAAGGCCAGACTAATTTTTGCATGAGAGTGAGATTGGTTTCAATTCCGAGAGCTTCTGGGGCGCGATCGCTTGGGTAATAAGTTCCGTGCAGGCGGTCCCAGAGTTTGAGATTTGCCCCGTAATTCTGGCGATTAATCTCGGTTTTGGCGTGATGCCATGCATGGTCTTGGGGCAAAATCAGCACTAGCGATAGCAGCCCATGCAGCCAAGGGATTTCCAAGTCAATCTCGCTATGACGCCACAAGTCCAACGCTGAAGTGAGGCTGACTCCCGCAATATACCAAGTCGGGTCTTGGAGCAGGTAGATAAATAAAGCGTGAATCCACAAATAAATAATTAAAAAGCTCGTCCACAAACTATTGCGGGATGTTCCCAGCACGTCTCTGTCGGTCATGGTATGATGTACCTGATGCAAAGGCCAGAGCCAGGGACTGTGCAGCAGGCGATGGTTCCAATAATAAAGATAATCGACTAACACAAAACTAAGCAAGAATGCTATGGCCGGATGCCAGTCCCAGCATCCCCGCGCTGCGGGTAGCAGATAGCGATAGATTTGATAAACTACGGTTATCTGCAGGATGGGGATGAGAATGCCTTGGAAAAATAAACCGATGGCATCCAGAAGCCAGTCGCCACGACTTTTGGCTAGCATGGTTGCTAAACGGCGATCGTTTTTGGCTGTCAGGGCTATGAGCATTGCAAAGGCGATAAAAACTTCCATAATCCTAAGCGATCGCTCTCCTGTCGCTGCTGCTACGGTTAAACCCAGAATGTAATCTCGCGGGAGATTTCCGGTAGCTTGCGGGGGTCTTTTCCCGCTGCAATGCTATCGCGGATCGATTCTACGAAAACATGGATGGTGTCGGCGGGGGTGTTGGCAAACTTGGTGCCGTATTTTTCGATAACCTCCTGCTGAATTCCCATAATTTCTACATCTTGGTTGATAATATACTGAGCCGTCCAACGGATAAAAGGCCGAGCCAGCTTATTCCAAATTCCGTAGTCGTAGGTGACGTCGGTATAAACTAAGGTCGAATCTTCTGCTTCGGGAATCGATTGGCTAGTAATAAAAAGTCGCCTGTTCTTTCCCAAGTTGTATTCTACGCTGGTAATGTTGGGCGCGTGAAAGCTATCGGTATGTTTGATTTCGCCACCCCCCGGGTTCAGGAATTTGCTATACCAACCCAGATTATTGGTTTCCTTGCGGTACTCGACCAAGACCGAGCCCTTGCGTCGCGATACCGTCATTTCTAGTTTCTGCTGGCGGGGATTTCTAAATACGCCGGGGTGAACCGAGGCCGTATGGGGAATATCGATAAAGTTCTCGGCACAGTTGGTGACGTTATTGCGAAAGCGATTAATCACCCGCACGGTTTCCCACCCTGGCTTACCATAGTAGGGCATGGCAAAAGGCTCGATTTCTTCGGCGGGCTCCGTACCGGAAAAATCGGATGCTAGCCTCACATAAACATATCCATCCTGCTCTCGGGTATCGTATCCCTTGGTTCGCCGCGATGCTAGGGTTTTGAAGTTCTCTCCTTCGGCGGGCACGGCGACAACTTCACCCCTTGGTCGTAGGTCCAGCCGTGGTAGGGACATTGGATTTTGCCCTTGCTCACTTTTCCCCGAGAGAGACGGCTATTTCTATGCATGCAGCGATCGCGCAGAGCCACTGGTTGGCCATCTTCTCCTCGAAACACTGCCAGCCATTCCCCCAGCACCGTGCGAGCCAGCACCCTATTGGGTCCCAGTTGCTCGCTCAGGGCGACTATGTACCAGAAATCCTCGAATTTCATCTAATTTGTTGATAATGTTCTTATCTTAATATCCCCGGTTAAATCTAACTGGCAAGCCAGCCTTGCTTGGGTATTTCCCGCCGCCACAATCTCCAGAATTTCTTTTTCCTCTTCCCTGGGCGGCGGGATATCCCCTTCCACTAATACCGCGCAAGTGCCGCAGATGCCCGTCCGACATCCAAACAATACTGGCGAGTTCTGCACCGTCAGATGCTCGGAAAGGTTCTGGTGCTTTTTCAGGGCGAGCCCCTCCCAATCCGTTCCCGGGAAACTGATAATACAGATTTGCTCGTTCATCAATCTGCAATACTCCAGCTTTTCATGATTTCTATTATTCTAACCTTTCGGGAAGGCAATTCTCGACCAAATCGACGGTTCCAGTTGATTGACATAATTCATGTACTCTATCAAAGAGCGATCGATGCTCAGCAAGACATGGGGATGATAGCGAATATTATCGTAAATCTGTCCGTCTTCCTCCTTGAGGGTATAGTATGCTAGCCGGTCAGCAGCAGCAAAAATTTGGCAACTAACCATCCCCAAATTCCGTTTCTTTTCTCCGCTACATAAATCGGTTGGATTATAGTTTTGTCGGGAGCCACTGGCCTATAGGCATAAATCATGTGCAGCGGCGGCAGCAAGCGCACGTTTTTCATAATAGTCAGCAGTCCCATACAGCCATCTGCATACCGCATGGAGTAGGCGTAGCTGCTGCCAAGTATCCTGCGTCCAATCCGTTCTTTCCAGGTAGTGCTGGGAAACTCGCCGCTCAGGGTAAAATCGACGATATTGCCCCTTTGATTTTGCTCCAGGGATAGCTCCATGTCAACATGCACTTTGTGGACGGTTTGCAAATGCTGGGCATCGATGTTATTCATCATGCAGATATGGTGATGGCAAGAGCGATCGAAGGGCTTGTCGGTTTCTACGACTAGAGGTTTGCCTTTGAGTTCGTCAAATTCGACGACGCCCTCCGGCGCTTGGGAGTCGGGATAGACCCAAATAAAATCGTATTTTTCGTCGGTGGCATAGGATTGCAGGCGAGCTTTCTCGGGAATATCCGATTGACAAGGGATATCCTGACAGCGGCCAGCACCGTCAAATGCCCAATGATGAAAAAAACAGCGAATCAGATTTCCATCCACTCGCCCGATCCCTAAGTCCGTTCCTAGATGGGGACAATAGGCATCAATTGCACGAACTTTGTCATCCTCTCCTCGGAATACGGCGATTTTTTGCCCGCAGACTTCTACCGATTTGACTTGGCCTCGGGGTAGTTCTCGACTGGGACAGGCAATGTACCAACCTTTGGCTACTATATCCCAGTTGTTGAAGATTTTCATCTTCAACAGGGGTTGAGTATTTTGATTCTGAAGAGCCTTCATTTTTGGGGGTTAGTGCGATTTGGGGTGGGCGCGCAGGTGGGACGCCCGCGCTACGGGGGGTTTCTCAATTATGAATTCCAAATTCTCAATGCTTTTCGTTGGATCGCCAGATATTGGGGAATTGAACTTGCCGCCATTATAGACATTTCTCGGTTGCTCTGCTACGCATAGTCTATCCCTTCCAGATAGGCTTTGTATGATTCTAACGCTTCTCGGTGCGTTTGGTAGCTGCGATGTAGTCCTTCGGATTCTTGGCCGAAGCAGGCTGTTAACATTTCCTTTGCTTCCCGATCGCTCATCTCAAATACAGGCGATCGCAGCACTTCATAAACCGCTCCATACAGGGCCGGGTCGTACCAAAAAATTCCATTGATCACCGCTGAAAAGTGATAGTGGTCTCGCTGACACCCGCGCAGTCCCATATTTGCCGCCCACTTCTCGAACTCCGTCGGCGGCTTCAGACATTTCATCACGTCATGGGAAATAATCGTAGAACTATTAAAGTGAAAGCTCTCATCCATAAAATGATAAAAAGAAATCTGCGAGGGTATGGGTGCCTTCTCCCGATCGGGATGCTTCTGGTAGTAGCTGCTGAGCTTGTGCTGCACTAGCTTGCCATTTAGGGTCCGCACCCCCCGAACTGTAAAATACTGACAAGCTAGGAAGCTATTGCCCGCCGAAAGCAACCCGAACGCTTGCAGTTGCAGCTTCTTCCACCAAGTTTTAATCCCGTTGGTGTCCGCATAAATCATCGTCTGGGCAAAGGGCCCGCGCATGGCGTAGGTAAACACCCGTTTTCCAAACAATGCTGCTTCTACTTGGCTGGATATCTTCTTAAAAGCGCTAATATGCGCTCGCTCCTGGTTGGATTCCAAATCTAGCATATCGCAGACGAGGCGAAAATCCTCTTGGGCGTAAAGTCCGGCGGCGCTGGTTTGATTGAAAAAGATCGTGGCAATTTCCGCCGAAATAATCTGTGAGTAGTACGCTACCCAGTACAAGTGGTTCAAAATCTGCCGCTGGCTCGGACTGGCTTGCTCCCACAAGGCCGTGCCATACAGCAGGGAAAACTCTTTGGGATTCCAGTATTCCTCCCGGCAGTCTTCATATCTAAAGGCCGCTGCTGCGGAGTCGATCGCCTCTGTTCGATCCTGCTGCTTATTCCGCTTATAGTTAATCTCCAGCTTCCGGTTTGTCTTCTCGCTCTCAGAGAGAGTATTGGTTTTGGGCTCTTCTAATAAAGTAACGCTCATAATTTATAACCTTTTTCGATAGATGTTCCCGAGGGATCTACGCCAAAGCCGCGCATTGGCTTGCGGGGAAAGACTGGAACGCCCCCCGCTCCTCTAATTCCCGGACAATTGTTTTGGGAACTGGCGAGACGTTAGCGCTGCCAAGCATCAGAGAGCGCAAGGTTGCCAGACGGGCGCTGCTATGAGTTTCTGTATCTAGTTCCTCAAATAGTTTGACTTTCTGGGAACGAGAGAAATGTCCTTTTACTTTCTCCATCGCAGCTACTACCCTCTGGGGCCCTGCTTGCACCATCCCCAAAAATAGGGTTAAGGTTTCTACGATCGCATCCCGACTTGTTACTGAAACATTGCTCCGGTCAAATAGGATAACCCCCGTACTGTTGTGACGGGCTTCGTCCTGGAGAAATCCTGTTAATACTTCAGCCACAGAGCGATCGCGACAGCTCCGGGAAATGCTTCTATAATGGCTCAGCCCCCATCCTTCCAGCACTACCTGAATCACAAACAGCAGCAGAGCTTTATCAGAGCTTTCTCCCAAATCGGATAAAAAGCGCAAAAAACCATCGGACGTTGCTACCGGTTCGGAGGGCAAAAACTGCCTAACCTGGGACAGGTGGGTTGCTTCCTCGGCGCTAAATAGTCCGTAGATCATCCGCTCTTCGGTGCTTTCTGCCAGCAGCAACATTTTCGCCATATAGCCCATGCCGGATTTTTCCACAAAATAGGCTTCTTCTAATAGTCCGCGACTGCATAGATGCAATATTTTTTGTTGCTCTTCCGGTCGAGATTCCTGGAATAGCTTGACATTTTTCAAGTCAAAGTATTCAGGATCCCAGTATGTCACACCGCCATCTTCTACTTCGGCGTGGCTATTGCAATTCTGGATCTCTGGGGCGATCGTCTCAGAAACCCAACGGCTTTTAAGAGTCGAAGAGAGGACGCGATGTAACTTGTCATTCTCTCCCAGATTTGGCAAGTCAAATCCCGCTATTGTGTTTTTTATCATCCTCTTTTTTTTAACTATGTCTAATTTATTAGACAACTCTTTGGTTGCAGCCAACCCACCCAAGGTTGTTCGGTAGCGATATCCTCAATTAAGATTGCTGAGATGCACAGAATATTTCCCGAGATTTCCCCACAACTTCTCGGGTTAATTCTGAAGCAGTCGCTGCCTCTATTTCCTCCCAGGTAGCCCACGCCAGAGGTTTTTGGCTTTCCACATGCTCTATTAATTCCACCACTGACTTATCTGGCGCGATCGGGGTTTGAAAATCAAAATTAATGGTTTGAAATACTTTCGTATCCCCTTTAGCAAAATAGTTGCCCACCAGTTGCGTCACCAGCAGGACGATGCGATTAAAAATCCATCCCCATATTCCCGGGCGTTTTTTGGTAATTAGAATCGTTTGCCCCTCGGTTTTTCCCCCTTCTATGAGGCGCAGGGCAAACATAATATAGAAGTGGAGAAAGTCCGGGCCCAGGGTCACCGTGCCTGTGCTTCCATACCAGTAGCACATGCTGTAGGTGCCTTCGTTCCGGTAGAAGGGGCGGATCAGTTTTATCAACCAGGAGTCGTCTCCTCCCCGAGTCGTGTTGCTAAAGACGATCGCGTTTTCGTTGAGTTTTTCTTTCTTGAATACGATATCTATGGGAAAGTTGTGGACGGTATTGAAGTGCTGGGCGTCGATGGCGTTAATCATGACTGCGTTCGGGTGGCAATTTTTAACGAATCTAGACCCAAAGGCTGTATCGCATTCTGAGTTTTCCAGTTCCGGGATGAAGGGCAGGGGCTGCTTCGGACTGTCACCGGTCCATACCCAAACCATGCCGTATTTTTCCGCCGTCGGCCAGGTTTTGATTTTCACCGCCAGGGGCTTCCCCAAGGAGGGAACATCAACGCAAGTGCCAGTTGCGTCGAACTTCCAGTTATGGAAAAAACACCGGATGCCATTGCCATCCACGGTTCCCTCCGCTAGGTGCGCCCCCATGTGGGGACAGTAGGCGTCCACCGCCATCGCCTTGCTATCCCCTCTGCGCGCGATCGCCAGCTTCCGTCCCTGTAGAGTAACTGGCTTTATCTGGCCCATCTTCAGTTCCCGAGACGGTATCGCCCAGTACCATCCCTCAATAAATCTTTCTGGATTGTTAAATGTTGTGGCTTTACGAATCGTTTTCATATAATTCCTATACGCTCAAAAGCCTTTTCTCCAAGGCTAACGCAAATCCGATCGCAGCTGGGCGGTCCCGGGCCGCTGCCCCCAAAAGCCCCTCGCTGCTCTATCGGGACCACTGCGACCGTTTTTCTGCTATTATAGCAAGCCGTGCAGTATGGCAAGACCTTGTATTTTTCCCACCTTGGAGGTACACTTTAAAGGGATGGACTTGCGCTTTAAGGCATTGTTGGTGTCCGGAGCGAGGAGGGATCTAGCAGCAGTAACGAAGGTTCGCACAACTGTCAGACCCCCCGGCCTTCGCAGCGACGACCCTAAGCAATTCGCTCCCAAATCTCATTCAAAATTCACAGGGGGAAAATCTTTGAGAACAAGGATCTCCGCGGCTCAGCCTATGCAATTTAAATGCACGACAGCTTAATGAAATTTTAATGATTGATATGCGCTAAGCAATTCGCTCATTATTTCTTCAAAATTCACAGGGGTAAAACAATTGAGAACAAGGGTTTCAGCTTTTTGACCGTAGCAATGTAAATGAGCGACAGCTTATATAATAACTAAAGTTGCCACCTATAAAAATTATACGTCCGAAACATTGATTTGGGGTATTGTATCCACAGAAATGCCATTAGGGGGTAATATACAAGGATATATGGGATGATATGGATTGATTGTGACCTTGATTTGCAATCTTGTTGCAACTTAGGTTATAACTGGGATCTTGCACCATTCTCGATTAGTTTCATGGCCCGCCGTGGGTTCAAACCCACGGCTAATAGCTTAAGTGGGTTAAAACCCACTGGAAGCATTGTCGCTGAAAGGATTTCCTCTCGTTCCCTGGCTCCGCCAGGGAACGAGTTCTAGAGGCAGAGCCTCTAGTTGAAAATGATGCAAAATATGAGTTATAATAGAGAAAACAGCGAACGCTGGTGGGCACCGCCCACCCTACGGAGGAAAAGTTATGGCTGATGTGATAGATTACAAAATTTACGGCGGCGACCTGCAATTAGTTGAGGTCGAACTGGACCCCAGGGAAGGGGTGCAAGCTGAAGTTGGCACGATGACCTATATGGAAGAAGGCATTGAAATGCAAACTGGTATGGGTGGCGGCGGTCTCTTCTCTGGCTTCAAACGGATGTTGACAGGTGAGAGTTTCTTTATTACTACTTTTGTTAACGGCGGTCGCGGTAAGGCGCGGGTGGGTTTCGCTGCTACTTCCCCAGGTCAAATTATCCCTCTGGATCTGGGTGCCTTAGGCGGCGAATTTTTGTGTCAGAAGGATGCTTTTCTCTGTGCAGCTAGCGGGACTGAGATCAGTGTTGCTTTTACTAAACGCTTGGGGGCTGGCTTCTTTGGCGGTGAGGGTTTTATTCTGCAAAAGTTGCGCGGGGATGGTATGGCTTTCGTGCAAGCTGGGGGCGCTATTGTTGAGAAAGGTCTCGAACGCAGAGAAGAGTTGCGGGTGGATACTGGCTGTTTGGTGGCTTTCTCCCCCTCGGTGGACTACAGCATTGATTTTATCGGCGGGTTCAGGAATGCTTTATTTGGTGGCGAGGGTTTGTTCTTGGCCAAGCTGAAGGGGCCGGGTAAGGTGTTCGTCCAAAGTCTGCCTTTCTCGCGGCTAGCTGAACGCATTGGCGGGACTTACTTTAAACAAATAACTGGGGCGGAACAAGATGCCTCTGGTGCTGCTGGTTTGATTGGTGGACTGCTGGGAAGAGGCGAGGATGGCTGAGTTGGACATGGGGCTTGGGGCTGGGAGGTCATACAATCGCTTGCATTAGTCTCGTCTATGCCAGAATAAAGCCAGTGTAAAGGATAGGTGATCGATGACTTGGATATCTGGGCAAAGTTTACAAAACGGAAAGTACGTTATTGACAGCGTTCTGGGCGAAGGTGGCTTTGCGGTTACCTATCGGGCCAAAGACGGTAAGGGACGCTACGTGGCCATCAAAACCCTGAATGACAGGGTACAGCAAGGGCCTGATTTTGAGAAGTTGCAGCAGGATTTCCTGAACGAGGCATTGAAGATTCAGAAATGCTGGCATCCCCATATCCTGGAGGTCTACGAGGTCATCCAAGAGGGTGGCCTGTGGTGCATGGAATGCATTAACGGGGAAGATTTAGCTAGTCGGGTGAGTCGGGAGCTTTTGTCGGAAGGGGAGGCGCTGCAATATATTCAGCAAATCGGCGAGGCCCTGATAGTGGTTCACTCTCAAGGTTTGCTGCACCGGGATGTGAAGCCCGAAAATATTATGCGGCGTTGCACATTTTGGGGATGATGCCCTTTTTTGCACATAACTGAAACTGGCTTGTAGTCTAGGTTTAAGACTTCTGCAACTATGCCCATCATCCCATAATTGTGCAACGCCTATTATGCTGCGTTCTGGCAAGTCGGAAGCGGTGTTGATTGATTTTGGCATTGCCCGGGAGTTTACCCATGATGTGGCCCAGACTCAAACTAGCTACCGGACTGATTATTATGCTCCTATCGAGCAGTATGAGAACCGGGCTAAGCGGGGGGCCTATACGGATATTTATGCCCTGGCGGCGACTCTGTATTTTATGTTGACGGGCCAGTTGCCAGCTTCTGCTCCCAGTAGGGCTGCGGATACGCCCTTAGTGCCTTCTCGGGCTATCTCTCCCCTCGCGGCTTGCGCTTTACATCTAACTTGTCCAATCTAGACAGCACACGAGAAGTTACTTCGTTCCCTAGTATCATTTCACGATGCTTTTAGGCCCCTGCTATACCCCGGGAGTTCTTAGAGTGCGATACTGGCCAAGTGCAAGAACCAGCACAAACTACCATTTCCCTTTTGGGCCAGCGCTTTAAGCCTTATTTCGCTGGTTCTAGATAACGAGGCGTACACAGGTTCGCTTGTTCTAGCCATTAGCATCTTTCCTAGCGGCGTCACTAGCTTAGGCTGCTAGCTATCCTACATTTAAGTCCTTGCTCCGCACCACCGTGATGTGACTCAGCAGCACTAAGGACCGGTGTTACTCCCACACTTGGAGAGAGGGAATCTAACCCCCATGAATACCAGAGTTACCAGTTTGGACCTGGCCTAGCGTTCCGTAGTTGCCCACGTTAGACTAGAACGAATCGCACAACACTATTGCTAGTGGCAGTGACGATGAAAAAATTAAGCTGTGGGATGCGAGCAGTGGGGACTTGAAAAGCACTATTAATGGTAATTCTGGGTACGTTAATTCTGCTGCTTTCCGCCCGAATAGCAAAGTGGTGGTAATTAGCAGTGCGGGTGCATTTCAGAAGGAAACTAAGCAGAAATACTCAGGAGAGAGGAATTGTTGAGGTAAGCACATCTCAGATGAAGAATTCTCTGAACATTATCACGCTTCCAACGAGCACCAGAAAGTTTGACACGAGCAGCAACCTGTTTGATTTTGGACTCAACGGAACCCGAACCGATCTGGATGCCCAATTGCCGATATTGGTGATAGCAAGGAATGCGGTGGCGATGTTTAAATAGATAATTTTGAAAATTGCGGGCGCGTTTATTCTTGAGGGTATCTTATTCAGCCATAGCCTTATCAACCCATCCATGCCAGAGAAAGTTTTCCACCCGCGCTAAACGTTGGATCGACCCGCCGACCTTGTGAAGATTTTCCATCAAATGGAACCAATCTCAAACCTCACGCTTCAGGATGGGACGTTTTCTTCCTAGACTCTCGAATACATTCCAGACTCCTGGATGTCCGTCTCCCAAACAAGTAATAAGCCAATCGAGGGGTTGTTTTTCACTCCATTCTTCCAAAGCATCCGGGTCTTGGAAAAAAGCTTCACAGACTTTACCATGCAGGTTTACTAACTTATAATCGCGCCACTCTCCAAGTCCTGTCTCTTCCGAACGTAGACAAATCTGGCCACCATCCACACTGACTGTCGAGGTTTTGTTAATAGCTTGGGCCGGTGGTAATTCTACTCGTTGCACTAAGCGATGCAAAGTGCTGTGTCCAACATTAATTCCCATCAAGGTTTTAAGTCTTCTTCGGCTTGCTGATCAGAACTCTTGGCACACAATCGCAAACAGCATTTTTTCAAACCGGGGCTGATGGGCGTTTTCCTCTTCAATCCTAACTTTTTACCTTGAGATGAGCTGATTTTTACCTCTCCTACACAGGTTTTCACCCTTCGTTGCTTTCCTGATGTTTTTTCTCCTCCTTCTGAAAAAAAAAATTCTCCTACTTTAGGAGCGACTTCTTCAATAACAAGCTTCCTCGCTTCCGCCTCTATGGTCTCGAAATCTTTGAGTTTTTCGGGGTCAGTATATTTACGCAAGAGTCGAGATGCTTCCCTAATATGCTCATCCAATATTGCTTGGTCTTCTTGGGGGATGTTTAACATGGTGATTTCCTATTTTTCCCTTCCATTCTACATCCTGGAGATAGCTGAGTATTTTTACTCATTTTCCTTCTGGGATGCACCCAGCGTGAGGTTTGAGATTGGTTCCATTTGATGGAAAATCTTCACAAGGTCGGCGGGTCGATCCAACGTTTAGCGCGGGTGGAAAACTTTCTCTGGCATGGATGGGTTGATAAGGCTATGGCTGAATAAGATACCCTCAAGAATAAACGCGCCCGCAATTTTCAAAATTATCTATTTAAACATCGCCACCGCATTCCTTGCTATCACCAATATCGGCAATTGGGCATCCAGATCGGTTCGGGTTCCGTTGAGTCCAAAATCAAACAGGTTGCTGCTCGTGTCAAACTTTCTGGTGCTCGTTGGAAGCGTGATAATGTTCAGAGAATTCTTCGTCTGAGATGTGCTTACCTCAACAATTCCTCTCTCCTGAGTATTTCTGCTTAGTTTCCTTCTGGGATGCACCCTGCTAGTGAGTCTCCATATATGATCGAATTGCTAACAGGTTATGGCGCCATATCTCGCCTGTATTGGTGGGTGGAGATATTTGGAGGGTGACGATAGTTAACGATCTGCTCTCATCGCCCCTGCATCTATTGTACAATACCTCCCATCCTCAGAAAATAAATGGTGATCGGGAATTTGCGACAGTAATGCGACAATAAAAATATTCAGTAATTATGTGAGGTAGTGATGACAACAACGAATGGAACCAAGGGAGAGTTATATCTTGTCATTGAACGAGATGAAGATGGCTATTATGTTGGAGAAGTTCCTCAACTTAAAGCCTATTATAGCCAGGGAGAAACTATTGATGAGTTGCTGCCCAATATCAAAGAAGTTATCGAACTATGTTTAGAAGCGGCTGAGTAGGTTGGGTGGCTATAGCAATTTTATATCAAGTCGGGCAATTACCAGGGAAAACGCATCTAAATTCCGGAAGCCTTTCCCAGCAAGGGTTTGATACTTTAATAAATATAAATACGCAATCTTGCTGAAACCCTTGCCCTGTAAGCATTTCAAGAAGAAGATGCGTTCGCCCTGGGGCAATTACCCACAATTTGTGAACCTGGGACTTTCATCATCTAGAGTGGAACGCAAAACTCAACCGGGTGTTGGGGTGTTGGGTTTCGTGCCTCAACCCAACCTACAGGTGATGCAATTTTTATTATGGGCATTTAATCTGACATGATATTATTAGTCGGTTGAAACAGACTTGAGTCGCGTTCCCTGGCTCCCGCCAGGGAACGCGGGTGTTTGAAGCCCCGGCGGTCTGACAGCGAAGTGAAGGATTTTAAACTTCCAAAAATGTTTATTAACTGTGCCACACAACACCGCAAGACAAGGGGAGGTCGATTAATCCTTGCCTTTAGCCTGAGTCTTCTGAGTCTATATCTTCAGGATGGGACGACCCTAGCAGCAGTTCCGTCCCAAGCGATCGCCTAAACTTCGACTGGGTTAACTGTCTCTTCAGTTGACGCCCAAGGGCTGCACCAGAGGGTGGCCCAACTTTCACAGCCTGCTCCAAAACCGACTGGTACTTTTTTACAAGGTCAAGTGACCTCTGTCAACCAGCTCGTAGATGTACGGCCCACAGACTGGGCTTTTCAAGCTCTTCAGTCTTTAGTCGAGCGCTATAGCGCGATCGCGGGCTATCCCAACGGCCTGTTTGGAGGCAACCGAGCCATCACCCGTTACGAGTTTGCTGCTGGACTGAACTCAGCCCTCGATCGCATTAACGAACTGATCGCCGCAGGTCTAGCAGAGCGAATCGCTCGGGAAGATGTGGTAGTATTGCAGCGACTCCAGGAGGAATTCGCGGCTGAATTAGCGACCTGGCGTGGGCGAGTAGACGCCCTTGAAGCCCGTACTGCCGAGTTAGAAGCGAATCAGTTTTCGACTACTACCGTTCTCAAGGGTCTACTCGTCCTTGCTATTAATCAGGGAGGGTTTGCGGGCGATCGCATTTTGAGTGCGACAGGGGCAGAAATTACCACCGACGATCCCAATGCCACAATTCTCTATCGAGCTTCTCTGAACTTCAACACCAGCTTTACTGGCACGGACCTGCTGAGAATTATCTTAGATTTCGCTAGCAATGGTCCTTTTGATAATGTCGCAGGAGTTCTAGAGCCTAGCTTTGGCAGCATTTTGGGCTTCACTGTTAAACCCCCCACAACACAGGCCCTCAGTCGGCTGCACTACGATTTTACCCCCTTGAAGGACTTGAGGGTTTCTCTCGGTCCCGCGATCGTGTCTACAGACTACATCGATCGCAATAGCTACGCTAAATGGAGAATGTAATCTATAGCCGAGATGTTTTAGCTAAGTGTTGCGAAGAAACTCAGGTGGTGGGAGAGTTGTAAGTTGCTAATCCTAAATCAGTTCTAGAGTCAAAACCAGATTCACAAGCTGCTTTAGAATTTGAAGCCCTAGGCGAAGAAGTCTTACAGAAAATCGGAATGGATGCATGCAAAAATTAATGCCTTCACTTATTGCGGTCAAAAAAATTAAATCCCAGGAGCCTCGCGATCGCTTTCCCGCAGAAGATTTAGAAAGTGCCGCACAACTGAGTTTAGCAGCTAGCGGGTTGATTAATCCGATTATCCTGCGCCGCACCAGTTTGCAATCCTACGAAGTGGTTGATGGGCATTTTGAATACTATATTGCAGTCAGGGCCAGAGAAATAGATCCCCGCAAAGGTGAGACGATCGGGGCATTTATTCTGGAACCGTCCAATTCCGAAGCGATTCTAGAATAAATAAAAGCACTCAGACAGGAAGGAAAGAAAGTGGATATTCCCCCAGTTCATCCGCCGGAACATTCGATGGAAACGGTTACAGAAATGGCAGTGACTGCTTTAAGTGAGGAAATCAAACAGATTAAATGTTTGGTGAAAATCTGGAAACCCGTTTTCAGGAGAATGTCGAATTTCTGACTCAAAAAATTGAAACTACCTCGGTCGAGCAAAATCTTTTCGTGGGGATAGAAAAACTTTTCGATCGCCAACTATAGGCCCTTCGCAATGAAGTTAAGACAGGAAGCGAGTCGCTGCTACTTCAAAAACCAGCTATCGGAAGATGACAGTTGGCGAACTCAAAGCATTGGCGAAAAAGCAAGGGATAAGCGGTTATTCTCGCATGAAAAAGCCGATCTCCGTAATAAAAAATGTGTCACCAGAATGCTAAATAGCATCGCCCCTTGACAAGAACCAAAATTTAGGATAGAATAGAATTAGGACTAGATGAGGTATGGAGAAATGGAGAAGTACATATTGCTGCGCATCAAATCCATTCAAAGAGAATTGGATGAATTAAGAAAGATCCTGGAACGGAAGGTAGAAGGGAAGCCGCCGCGCCAGATAAAATTAGAAGGATTGTGGGCGGGCCTTGAGGTGACAGATGAGGAATTAGAGGAGGCGAAGCGGGAGGTTTTTCGAGATGCTTATCAACTAAAAGAGTGAGGTAAATGATGGAAGTTTATGTAGTCGATAGTCATGCTTTACTCTGGTTCCTGACTCGAAACCAAAAATTATCACCGGTGGCAAGGCAAATTCTCAAACAAGCTGAAATTGGAGAGGTTATGGCTTTCGTCCCCACCATAGTTTTAGCTGAACTTGACAACATTGTTCGCAAGAAAAACCTGGGAATTACTATTGAGGAAATACTCGACCGAATTGCACAAGGTGATGGGTTGGAGATCGCGGCCTTCGACTTAACTGTTTTCCAGACAGTGCTGAGATTACCACAAAATTGGGAAATTCACGATCGAATAATTGCAGCTACAGCCCTTTACTT
The DNA here is from genome assembly GCA_963921275.4 of uncultured Hormoscilla sp. Taxonomy (GTDB): domain Bacteria; phylum Cyanobacteriota; class Cyanobacteriia; order Cyanobacteriales; family Desertifilaceae; genus Hormoscilla. The sequence goes on from OZ001293.3 coordinate 4,090,394, forward strand.
GGAAGCAAAGCTGATTACAAGAGATGAAGTTTTGCGAAATGCGGATGAACTGGAAACAGCATGGGACTGAGGCAAAATATATCAGTTTTCACCTGTATGAGGTACAGCCTAAACAATGCCTGACCAGTGATAGCCGATGATTATGAACCTGCGCTAGCGGTTAAACCCCTGGCAAGGGTCCAGCAGCAGGGTTGAAACCACTGGCAACAGGTAAGGACGAATCTCTGGGAAGTATCTGCTTGACATGGAACAGAATGATGTGTTTAAGTTAGTAGAGGTTAGACTTGTTTGGCGGCCCAAAGGCTTCAGGCGAGCAGTATGGCGATCGCGATGGGACTGGCGACGAAGCCTTGCCGGTAGTGGTCAAGATGTAGTGATTTGACTGCGGGGAGCCCTGGGTTTCAGCGGCTAAAATCACGACTTGTGACGCACTACCCACGGTTTCTCGAACCAAATTTAAGTAGGTGGACAAAAATATTTACACATTCCTACGTTGGCTTAACTGCGATGGTGGTGGGCGGTGCCCACCCTACGTTTCTCGAAACCAAATTTATTGGAGCAATCCGCGCTCAGTGGGCTCCAGATTAATGATAAAAAGGATTCTCTAAATGGCTGATTTTTGGCATAATTGTAATTCGCAAACCTGTATGGGTCTTCCAGAAATTTCAGGCAGGCAGCGTTTTCGGTTGGGTGTGATGTTGGTGGCAATCTTGCTATTTGCGATCGTGGAATGGTTGGCAGGGTACTGGAGTCATAGCCTGGCCCTGCGATCGGATGCTTGGCACATGGTTGCAGATTCGGGCGCCATTTTACTGGCTTTAAGTGCGAGTTTGTTGATGCGCTTGGCCAATGTTGGTCGCCTACCAGGACAGCCTCGCTTGGATGCGATCGCGGCTTTTTTGAATAGCCTGGCATTGATTCTGATGGCGGGATTGATCGCTACTGAAGCGATTCAGCACTTGATAGAACCTCCACAGCAGATCCTGAGTGGACCAATGTTTGTGACCGCAGCGAGCGGCCTTGCTATTAATGCGATCGGGATTGTGATGCTGCATGAAAATAGCCAAAATAATCTGAATGTGCGGGGGGCTTTTCTACATATGTTAGCAGATTTAGTCAGTTCCGTGGGAGTCATGGTCGCGGCGCTCGCCATTTATCTGTTCCAATGCTTTTGGTTAGATGGTGCGATCGGCTTACTCATCTCCCTATTCATTGCTTAAAGTGCCATTCCTTTGCTAAAGTTAAGCAGGGAACAATGGAACAAGCCATCACTTCCTTTCAATAGCTTGATGATGCCAGAGATTGGTCGAACAAATATTGCGGATTTGATCGTTGATACGCCCTCTAAAAATACCGATAGTGAAAATAAAACATCACAATAACTCAGAACTATGTCGGGAGATCGCGCAACGCATCGCCGAAACTCCCCAAAATCGGATTACATTTGCGGAGTACATGGATTTAGTGCTATATCACCTCCAGCAAGGTTATTATAGCAGTAACCAAGTCAAGATCGGCAAGCAGGGAGACTTTTTTACTTCCGCAAATCTCGGTGCGGACTTAGGGGAACTCTTAGCAGTCCAATTTGCCGAAATGTGGGAGATCCTAGCACGACCAACTCCTTTTATCTTAGTGGAAATGGGTGCCGGGGAAGGACTAATGGCCGCCGATATCTTACAATACCTTCAGCAAAAGCATCCAGACTGCTTGGCGGTACTGGAATACACGATCGTGGAAAAAGCAACAGGGTTGTCCGCAACACAACAGCAACGCTTGCAAAACTGGCCGGGGGAGAAAGTTCGCTGGTGCAGTTGGGAGGAAATTCCGCCCAACTCGGTGACTGGCTGTTTTTTCTGTAATGAATTGCTTGACGCCTTCCCCGTCCATCAGATTATCAGAGAAAATGGACAGCCCAGAGAAATTTATGTTACCATTGGCCAGGACGATCGGTTTGTGGAAGTCATCGGCGAACTTTCCACCCCCCAGCTAGAAGCATATTTGGCATTAGTCGGAATTAACTTAACAGGAGATAATTACCCAGAAGGTTATCGCAGCGAGGTCAATCTCGCAGCATTAGACTGGGTAAAGACAGTAGCATCTTCCTTAAGGCGGGGATATCTGCTGGCGATCGACTATGGTTACAGGGCCGATCGATACTATCACCCCCAGAGGAGTTCGGGCACCTTACAATGCTACTATCGCCACCAGCGCCATCACAATCCTTATCTAAATGTAGGACATCAAGATATCACGGCTCATGTAGATTTTACGGCCCTGGAGCGCCAAGGCCAATTGAGCGGCCTGGAAAAACTGGGTTTTACCCAACAGGGATTATTTCTCATGGCTCTCGGATTGGGAGATCGCCTGCATGGACTCTCTACTGCTAAGATGGGGAGAGAACAAGTATTGCAGCGTCGCGATGCCCTCCACCAGTTGATAGACCCAATGGGATTGGGCGGTTTTGGGGTTTTGGTCCAGACTAAGGGACTCTCTGAAGTGGAAAAGGCGCGATCGCTCCTGGGTTTAAGCATACCTTAAGGCAGCCGCCTGATCGCGCCTTGCTAGAATTGTAGTTGTAGAATCTGCTATAGTGGGGGAAAGATGAATAATAAAGACGATCGGGAATGGCAGCGCAAGCTCCAACAAATGGAAGCCCAAATAAATTCCCAGTTCTCGCCAGAGTTGAAGAGCAAGGTTTCGAGGATGTCTGAGAAATTAGTCAGCTGGTATCGAGAATTGCCTAGCGTCGGCAAGTTTGCAGTCATTGGCGCGGCGCTATTCATGGGGTTGACAGTCTTGAATATGTTCGTGCATCTGATGGCCAGTCTGGTGAGTATGGCCTTTCTAGCAGTCCTAGTTTACATAGTCTACAAGATTTTCTTGGCAGATAATCCATCGTCAAATTAAAGACTCTTAAGCGCTCAAGCGCTTACTACGAACGGGGAAGCGCTCAAGCGCTTACTACGAACGGGGAAGCGCTCAAGCGCTTACTACGAAAGGGTATTGACAAAGGGGAAATTTTTAGCTACCAAGAGAAAAATATAGACAGACCTATGGCAAGCCCCACCGTGACGACCGGCAAAAACCAACCAGATAAACCCCTCCTGCGCATCCCGAAACCGCCACTTGCCATCAGACGACTCGGTGCTTGGGTGGTGGAAGTCTCCCTACTCGCAGCTACGGGTGTGGTTCCTTTCAAACTCGGGGAGTATACTAGGGTTCACTTCACCTCAGAACAAGTCCCCCTTAATCCTGTCCTGGTCTCAACATCCGAGGCAATCGCCCAAACTCTAGCACAGCCGGTCACTTCCCGGGAGCGCCAAGTATCCCCCCTCACTAACTTATTTTGGTCTGTAGCTCTGGCCACGCCGATACTCCTGGCTAGCTGGCAACTGTTCTTACTCAGCACGACTGGTCAAACATCCCCCAAGCGCTGGTTCGGCGTCCGGGTCATCGCTGCTAGCGGCGAACATCCAGGTATAATTAGAGCATTTGTCCGGGAAGCGATCGGACGCTGGGGATTGCCGGTAGGCACGGCCTATGCGATCTGGCGCTACAGTGGAGCCTTTCCTAACCTGGAAATATTAGCAGGGGTGGTCGGAGTATTCATGCTGGTAGAAGCCCTCAGCGGTCCCTTAAACCGTCACCGACGGGCAATGCATGATCGCCTAGCTGATACTTACGTGGTTTCCGAACAGGTTGTGATCGCTCCTGATGATGATAGTATGACAGAGGCGATCGTCCTGACACCAGAGTCCATCAGTAGCAGGCGGAGTCTGTGGAACTGGATGCGCCAACACCCGGGGATGACTTTACTGATAGTCTCCGTCGCGGGGATGACATCCGTCTTAGGAACCTTCGTCGGGACTCAGATCTATATCCAAAGTCAAGAAAGTCTCCGAGAGTTTCGCCGCCGAAACGACCAAGTCTATCTGCAACTGGTTGATAAGTTAAATCCAGATTCGCCACAAGCAGCAGCGGAGCGACGGGAAGCAATTATCGCACTCGGCACCATCGACGACCCCCGAGCCCTGCAATTTTTAGTCGATCTACTGCTGCAAGAACATTCCCTTAAAAACATCGACGCCGTTCAACAAGCTTTATTCAGTAGCGGACCTGGGGCCCTCCCCTACCTCCAACGCGCTAATCAAGCTCTCTTAAATGATATTGCTGCTATTAAACCCGGTAGCAACAGGCAACAGCAAAAAATTCTCCAACTCCGACTGCGGGCCACTAAACAGGCGATCGCGAAAATCCTCAATATTTATAGCGATCGCACTCACGATGCCGATCTGAGTCGGGCACACCTAGGAAAAACCAGGGATCCGATGCCCTTCACCCTGATCCTGGACCAAACCGATCTATCGGGAATTAACTTCCGAGGAGCGATCCTCTCCAATGCCAGTTTCAAATATAGTCGCTTCTATGGAGCAGGAGCAGACGAGCACCTAGGAACCTTCGATGATTGGATAGCGGACCTCAGCGGTGCCAACCTGCAAGACTCTAACTTGAGCGGCGCGGTGCTACAGAACGTAGACATCATTCGTACCAACCTGATCCGTGCCAAGCTCAACCAAGCTAACCTCAAGGGCGCGCGCTTGAACGGCGCTAACCTCAGCAGTGCCCAATTAATAGGAGCATCTTTAGAAAAAGCAGTCTTAGAAAATGCCAAACTCACGGGGGCCGATCTAGACGAGACCAACCTAGAATGGGCGAATTTAAGCGGCGCGAGGATGGTACAAGTGAAAGGGGTAGCTGCTAAGTTCAAATTTGCGGACTTGAGCAAAACGGAGTGGCAAGGAGCAGACCTGTCTGGGGCAGACTTGAGTAATACGAAACTGGAAAATGCTGACCTGAACGCGGCGAAGCTGACTGGCGCTAACATGAGCAAGGCGGTGCTAAAGAATGTGAGTCTGCGGAATGCGGACATAACACTTGTAGATTTCCGGGGCGCAACCCTGACGGAAGTTGATTTTAAGGGAGCAATTTTTGCTGACCCGAATATTTCGGTAGAAGAGATTTCTCAGGAGATGGAATTCCTGAAAAAAGCACCTGCTGGTTCGACAGCAGCTCTTTTGAGTGGGGTGGACTTCACCAATGCCAAAAATTTAGATGCGAATCAACTCAGCTATATTTGTTCAAAAGGGGCGATTCATCCCCAATGTCCTCTATAATTTGAATTAAGAAACCAGGTTTCTGGGTTACGATTGCCCTTAGCGTGACTCAACCTCCGACAACCAATTCAACAAATCCTCCAGACTGTTGAACTCGAAAATATCCTCGATTAATGCTTCCAAATCTGACAGCGACAAACTTTCAACTTGACTGTTGATTTCCGCTGTCAATTCTCCAAATCGCTTTTTGAGCAGACGCATTGCCAAAGCGCACGCTTCATCAATAATACCTTCTTCGCGCCCTTCTGCACGGCCTTCTTCGCGCCCTTCTGCACGGCTTTCTTCCAATGCTTCTTTCCGTGCTTCCTCTCTTGCATACTGTATCCGCCCTATCTCATCTTGCCACTGAATGGCGCGACGATTTACTGCCTCTGCTTCTTCCGGTGTCATGTTCGCTAGCTTTGCTATCCTTGAGGCTTTTTCTATTGCTGCAATCTCTCCTAAATTCTCTGGGATTTCCTCGAACTCTGACGCCTGCTTGATGAAATAAATCCATTTCTCTGCTAAAGTAGTCAGGTCTTTCAACTCTTTTTCAAATCTCGGCAATTCGACAAAGATTAGCTGCAATTCGTGTTCGGGATACGCTGAGGAGTCTTCTTCATCTTTGAACTGGAATTTATGAATTACTTTCTGGCTTTGATGGAACAGAATAAAATCTGTTCCTGTGACGGAAATCACTGGGGATATCTTCAGGTAATAGTCTCCTGATGTTAACTGATTTGCATAGGCTTTGCACATGTTGTATATTACCCGCTTGTGAAATGCTGATACCCGTGCTATTTGCATTTCAATTAATACCATTTCATCATTCTGTAGTATAGCTCGGACATCCAAGTAACTTTCCTTTAATGTCTCTACCTCACCCGGGTTGTAAGGATTGACAATGGTTAAGCTGGAAATTACGCTTTCTCCATTGTAGACGATCGCATTCAAGAAACTTATCAGAATATCTTCACTTTGGTCGGAGCCAAATATTTTTTTGAAGGCAAAATCGACTTTGGGACTAATGAAGGTTTTCTTGGCTATCACTTTTTTCTCCTTATTTTATCGGTTCGGCGATTCCTGTCAAGCTTGCTCCACGCTCTGACGCTTAACTGACTATACTATATTAACACATGGAAGTAGTGCTATTCTTTGCCTAGACACCGGTGCTAGCCTGGGGCAAGAGCGTAGGGCTCACTCCCGCCCCAATACTTCTCGGTAATAACCTGTCATTGCGAGGGGGGAAGCTCAAACCGAGATTGTAGGGATCGCCCCAGGATCCCCCCCTCGCAATGACAAATAAGTTTTTTTTCGCTATATCAACGATATTGGTCTCTGCCGTTGTGCTTAACCGAGAGGTATTGACTCCCGCCCGCGCTAACTGTATGATAGAGAACAATGAACAATGGCTTTCGGTAATTTTTAATTTTGCATTGCTTCAGAGGTAAAGATGGTACAGACATCCACCAGTCCCAACACCGAAACTAATACGATCGCACTGCCAGGGACAGTAGCACTGAACATCACCCAGGAGCAGTTTGCGGCCCTAGCAGCAGCAAACCGAGACATGAGACTGGAAAGAACTGCAGAAGGAGAGTTAATAGTGAATCCACCTACAGGCTGGGAAACAGGAGAACGCAACCGCAGCCTTACCGGACAACTCGATCGCTGGTACGAAGAGAACGAAAATTTGGGTAAAGCCTTTGACTCATCGACAGGTTTCATTTTACCAAATGGCGCGACTCGCGCCCCCGATGCTTCTTGGGTTAGTCGAGAACGTTGGGATGCCCTTACTCCCGAACAAAAAGGAACCTTTGCTAATATCTGCCCTGATTTTATTGTTGAGTTACGGTCTAGTTCCAATCGGCTGGGAACCCTGCAAGCTAAGATGACCGAATACATCAATAATGGCGCCAGACTGGGCTGGCAGGGGCGACGGCGGCTTTGCTAGGGCAGGTTTTTAAGTTGGCAGTCACTCAACCTTGGTTTGGGGCCCAAAATGTGGACGTGACGGCACCGGAATGGTTGCGGGGTGGCTTGCTACTGCCCCTCGGAAATAATTTTCAACTGTCTTATGTGAGGCTGTTTATAATTGGGCTCACGGTCCTTTGTATTGTCGGCATTTAGTGCGACTCGTTCAGTGTAAACCACCGGTGATAACCGAAGGGGGACCACTGGCAAGGCTCCATTAGCCTTGATAACTTTTAGATGATGGTGGTGAAAGCCCACCCCTCCAGGTGCAGGAGTGACAGCACTTACCCCACGGTAGCGATGGCATCAATCCGTGAAGCGGGTACGAAAGGCGCCCTGGCTGGTAGCCTAAACCGGTCATCGCCGATTTTTCGCGCAGCGTGCAAGTAGTCACGGTGAGCGAAAGCAAAGATTTACAGTGTCGTTACGACAAACCAGCGTAATAAGGCTAAACACGCTGGCCCAAAAGGGAAAGGATAATGGTCATTGGCGGTTCCTTTTCCGACCAATAAGCACCGACAATAAACCCGGCATAAGGAATCCACCTAAAACTACGACCAATCATCTAGAGGAACGAAGTAAACCAGGTACATACTCTCAACCACCGGTCGATAGGTTGAGCAGCCACCAAAGGCGCAACATCTGCTTACATTCGGCAGGTTATATCTGGGAAAGATTTCGCGGAGAAGCTAACGCCTTTCTGTAATGGATGGGATATGCTGACGCCCTCACGGTAACGTCAATTGTAAAGTTGTAAGTAGCAATACATACGTCATGAGCACGATGTCAAAATCGATGAATGAATGGAAGGATATCCCCTGGCCTCGGCTGGAACGGGTAGTCTTTAAGTTGCAAAAACGAATTTACAGAGCGGCACAAGAAGGCAATAAGCAAAAAGTTCGCAGGCTCCAAAGGTTACTGGTAAGCTCCCGGGCTGCCAAATGTCTAGCGGTACGACGGGTTACACAAGATAACCAGGGAAAGAAGACAGCCGGTGTGGATGGTGTGAAATCACTAACCCCAAAGCAACGCCGAGAACTGGTAGGACAGATTGAAATCTCAAACAAGGCTAAGCCTACACGTCGTGTATGGATTCCTAAGCCAGGGAGAGAAGAAAAACGTCCTTTAGAAATACCCACGATGCACGACCGCGCGAATCAAGGGCTCCTCAAGATTGCGCTTGAACCCGAATGGGAAGCATATATGGAGGGGAACTCATACGGATTCAGACCGGGTCGGGGATGCCACGATGCAATTGCGGCAATATTCAGCAGCATTAAACAGAAACCCAAATGGGTATTAGATGCAGATATTGCGAAATGTTTCGACAGGATAGACCACAAAGCGCTAGTCGAAAAATTAAATACTACGTCACCAATCCGTAAACAAGTACGGGCATGGTTAAAAGCCGGGGTGATTGACAAGAAGATATGGCACACAACTGAGGCAGGAACGCCACAAGGGGGTGTCATATCCCCACTGCTAGCCAATATAGCCCTACAGGGGTTAGAGGAAGCAGTAATGGAATTAGCAAAGACACAAAGGGAAAAGCAAAAGCTGACGGTAGTCAGATACGCAGACGACTTTGTGATCATGCATGAAGACAGGGAGATGATAGACAGAGCGCAAACAGTGGTGGCAGAGTGGCTAAGAAGAATAGGGCTTGAGTTGAAGGCCGAAAAGACAAAGATAGCCCACAGGCTAAATGGAGAAAACCCGGGATTCGACTTCCTAGGATTCAATATAAGGCAATATAAAGAGGGAAAATACAGAACCGGCAAATCAACAAACGGAACACCCCTAGGATTCAAAACCCTAATCAAACCCAGTAATAAGTCCATAGGGAAGCATAAAGAACGGTTATCAGAAATGGTAACTAGCCATATAACAGCACCACAAGCGGCCCTAATAAGCAGGCTAAACCCGATAATAAGGGGATGGTCAAACTACTTTAGGACAGTGGTAAGCAAGGAAATTTACAGCGATATGGACAACTACCTATGGAACATCCTATGGCAATGGGCCAAAAGGAGGCACCCTAACAAGTCAAGTAACTGGATAACCTATAAATACTGGTCTGTAAACCAGGATGCTAAATGGCGATTCCGAAGCAAGACAAAAGAGGGTGATATGAAGATACGTAAACACTCCGAAACTGAGATAATCAGACACGTAAAAGTGAAAGGGACCGCAAGCCCATACGACGGGAACCTCACATATTGGAGCACAAGATTAGGCAAAAGCCCCGAACTGAGTAAAAGGGTAGCAACGCTACTCAAGCAGCAAAAGGGAAAATGCCAACAGTGCGGACTAACGTTTATGGATAGTGACAAATGGGAAGTTGACCATATCATGCCCCTTTCACTAGGAGGTAAGGACCGGTATGACAACCTACAGTTGCTACACAAACACTGCCACGACAAAAAGACTGCCAGCGATGGCAGTAGCCGTACCCATGACAAGGGTGGCGTGACCGAGGAGCAGGATGAGGCGAAAGTCTCATGTCCGGTTTTGAAGACGAGTCGGTCCGGTGACGGACTGGCTTAGTTTAATTGTCTCTCTAGCCAGGTGCTCAGCTGGCTGAACCCTTTGTCGTCGTTGTAGAAGTGTTTTGGTGAGAGTTTTGCCGTTCTCAAGCATCAGAGCGACATGAAATGTCTTTTTGCGCTCTGTCGATGCCTAGAACTGTTTGTGTCATAGCGCTGTACCTCAATTTTAACTCAATTTTAAGTGGATAGCATACAAATTGTATGCTGACTGGTCAATGCAACTAACCGCGGTTTAGCAGGCTCAACAAAGCGTGGGTGGCCTAAGATACTGGACAGTATCAGGATCAAACCAGTCGTGATTCACCTGCAGGGAGCTAATCTACACAACAGACTTAGCCTTAAGGTGTATTAGGGGCACGCCAGCTTCACCTGACCGAAGTAGAGAGAGTGTTTGAGTGCTCTGGTCGGGGTCGAGCTGGGAATCACTCCCCAACCCTCCAAGAGCGGAACCGGGCTTGCGACTTTCACCGCACCCGGCTACTGGGCAGTAGGGCCTTGTCATTGGTAGGATTACTGGGGATTACTCCCGTTGTCCCTCATCTCATGTAATTTCTCCCCTTTCCTGGTTGGTAAGTGGCGCTGCCGGATAACCTTTAGTATTAACTCAAGTTGCGACCTATAAAAATTGGATACAAAAAGCTATGATAAAGAGAATTATTTTCAACTCTAATCCCTTAGATGTAACAGCATGAATTGACTTGGGAAACAAATTTGTGATTCGACTAAAACAGGTTTCAACTTGTTTTCTTGTTACTTTTTGTATATATTCAAAACAAGAATATTCTTTTTTTTTTGAGTTCTTTTTTCGCAAAGGTTTTAACATTATACTTGACGACTCTTTTAGTAAATCCTCTAATTGATAATCATTATAAGCTTTATCTCCATAAACTATTGAATTTGATGGTAAGTCAAAGCCAAAAGATTGCAAAACTTTAAAATCATTATAACTACCAGGATCTAGATAAAATTCTATTGGCTTTCCATTTTTGTTTACCAACATATGAACTCTTAATCCATAAAAATAACGTTTTTTACTGGCAATATACCCTCGATATTCTTCCTTGTTATAAATTTGGCATCTATCAATCCTAATATTATCACATACTGGCACCGGGAAACTATCAAGAATATATTCTTGACCCGGATTGAGATATTTAAATGTTTGAGCTATAACTTGGAAGAAAAACATCCAAATTGGTTCGTCAATATTGTGTAATCGACGATTGAACCTACTTTTACTTAACAGATTTTTTATATACTTGTGTTGGACCATAAATTGACAAGAGCGATCGTGGTGTCCTCCGAAAAAATATGCAGCAACTAATCCGACTGTCATCACTTCGGCATTGTTCATTTTTACTTGTGGATCTTCTTTTATATTTAACGCTTTTAGTAGCTCGTCACAAAGAACAAAAATTGTTGTAATCATATCTTCCATCATCTACATCCCCCAGCAATTAACTATTATTTTAGTACATTATAACCTATAAACAGCCAACCCGCCGTCTAGCACAAAAAAAATATAATTTTGTATCAAAAGCTACGAAATATCCCAAATATCTGTAAAGTCTAAGTGGGTAATTCATATTTTTTTTAATAGGTCGCAACTTAGGTTATTACCAATTTATCTGAGTCCGTTTCACCAGTTATCCCACCTTCGCATGCTAGGTATTGGGGCGTATTAGGGTTACTTTAGCCCGAGATTTCCTACTGTCACCGACCCCTGTTTGCTTATCCCAGGCATTAATTAGGGCTTTTGCTTCTTGGGCCATCCCTCCCACCGTAGCTTGCGCTTCACATCTGACTGGTCTCGGTAGACAGCACACGATGGGTTACTTCGTTCCCTAGTATCATTTCACGATGCTTTTAGGTTCCTACTATACCCCGGGTCTCTCCGTAAAGGAAGAGGGCAGATAGGGGGTCTGCACGCCCATTTTCTTCGCAGCTAACGCCTCCTCAGCGATGCGATCGCACTTGCGGAGGAACCCGGACCACAAATCTTGTCCCATAACGGGGTTTCTGAGATCGTGACTGGCTTTAGAGACTGCTGCTTCTAGGGGTTCTCCTTTGCTAACGTAATATTGAATGCGTTCTTCTTCAAAGGCGGGATAAGGAACACCAGGTTCTATCTCCCAGTCCCGCTTAACTTTCTGACTTTCACCTAAAGCTATTCCGGCGACAAATTCATCCCAAAAGGGAGACAATAACCCTTTAGTCATGCCATCGATCACCTTAAAAACCCATCCCGAAGGGTTAGGATACCCTTGGATCTTAGCATACTCTAATAAAGTCCGTTGAAATTCCTCTAATTCAGCAGGAGACTTCCAGGGACCGCTAAATTGATAATTCGGAGTGACTTGCACGGCAATAGCTTGACGTCGCACCGGGAAATATTTATCTTCTTTAATTGTTCTGGGAGTTTTATCTTGAACCTGAATTAGAGATGCTTGAGATTCCTCTGGTGTAATCAAATTATCCTCTAATCTTTTTTCTAGGGCCTCCAGGTCCGGCCAAAACTCCAGGGCCCCACTTTTCCCGCTAACTATTCTCTCTTTCAAGAGCGATCGGGCCTTAAGTTGGCGGCGTGCCAGATCTTGTTCCGAGGAATTCAAACCGGTTTCCGCCTCCATTTGCTCGACAGTAATGGATATCCATTCTTGAGAATTACCCGAGGAATGACTCTGACACAGTTGACAGAAAAACACGGCAGCAGTTACCCCACCAGTAACTTTAGCCACCTGAGGATAATATACCATTGGTTGACCTATCTGTCGCCAAAATACTCCTAATTTCACTTTTTTATCCTTATCATTCGTTCGTAGTAAGGACTTTAGTCCTTACCTCCGTCATGCAATTATGAGAAACAAATTGCTTCTACTTTCACCTCAACCAGCATCGCCGGATCTACTAAAGCGCTAACTTCAACCATTGTACTGGTTGGGGGATGTTCTGCAAAGAATTCGCGATGGGCCTGAATAAACTCTTGGGCGCGACTAATATCAGTCACAAACAAGCGTACTCGGATAACATCGCTACAGTCAGCCCCCAAATCCTGCAAAGATTTTTGGATAATTGACAAGCAATATTTAGTTTGGGCGTAAGCATCTCCGGGGGCGAATACGCCTCCAGATTGATCGATAGGTGCGGTCCCGGAAACATAAATCTGGTTTCCCACTCTGAGGGCGCGACAGTAACCCGCTTTTTCCTCCCAACTCGTTCCCGAAAATGTCCTAGTAATTTGTTTATTCGCCATTCTCAATTTTCCATTTTCCATTCGCCATTCTCAATTCGCAACATTTGGTTGCCGCCGCGCTGAAATTCATAATCCACCTGCCGGGTTTCTACATGATAACCCTGCTGTCTTAATTCCATTATAGTACCTGACAGGTGTGGAGAAGGTTCTCCCGATAGATCCAGCAGGGGGAAGATGCGGACTGCCCTAGCGACTCGACATAGTTCTAGTATAGCATGGAAATGGAATGCTGCATCAAGTTGGTCGGAATAAAGAAATAATAGATGAGAACAGAGGGCTAAATCAAATTTTTTTTTATTGAAAGGTAGTACTGGCAATTCAGCTTTCACATAACGCCCTGACTTTTTCCCCTCGGTAAAATCAGCCAAAAACTGCTGCATGGCTGCCATTCTCACCTGTCCTAGCTGAGTGGGAGAGGTGATTTCTCTTTGCCAAACATATTGATCTTGATTTGCCTTTACTCCCTCGACAATAACTGGATAAGTTGCTTGAATGCGTCGGGCAATTTCATCAGCGCTGAATTGATAAACTGGATCGCAGGAAATCACATTATTGTAGCCCTTTCGATGCCCTCGGGGCACGCTACTCGCACTACCCCTCGCACATCGCCGCGTCATTTCCGCATTAAAGCTAGCAGGACCGCCACCAGAATCAAGGATCTTTAAATCTAACTCTGGTATAGTAATGTCGAACATTCTCAGGTATTCAGAGTGCGATCGGCCCCAGGGTACTACGTTATCTAGCTTTAATCCCATTGTTTGGCCTCCGTAAACTGGTTATTTTGTATCCCCGGCGACGGTTTTAGTAAATTATATACAGGACTGAGGCAAATTGTCAAACCGAGTCCTAGATTTAGCTTCTGGTGGGCGGTACTGAGTTATGATATCATCAGGGAGCGCGATCGTTTGCTTTGAGAACGGCGATCCATGGCCTCCCATCCGCCGGTGCGATCGCCGGACATGAGAATCGTTGGAGAGATTTGGAATTGTCAAATTGAGGACATTCCCACGAAGCTCAATTAATGGTAAAACCATCTTCACTGATGCAGGGCATCTGCGATGACAATTGTAGACTATAATTGATAGATAAGATGGACTATTCCCAAATTCGCGCCGAAGCAGAAAGACTGCTGGAGATACTTTATGTAACACCGTTTGAAGACTGCTGCCCCTTGACCAAACAATTTTCCCATCTGATGGTTAGACCGGGTTTGTATGCTATCCGTCATCGGGTTGATGGTATATTAACTCAAGTTGCTACCTATAAAAATTGCGACCTCCCAGACAGCCATTTTGGTAAATTTATTCGCCAAAATGCCGTTTTGGGGTAAATCACAAGGTAATTTTGGCTGATTTTGGCTGATTTTGGCGCTTTGCAAGGAGTTGAGGTTCTATAGGTAACCTAAGTTGCGACCTATTAAAAAAAATATGAATTACCCACTTAGACTTTACAGATATTTGGGATATTTCGTAGCTTTTGATACAAAATTATATTTTTTTTGTGCTAGACGGCGGGTTGGCTGTTTATAGGTTATAATGTACTAAAATAATAGTTAATTGCTGGGGGATGTAGATGATGGAAGATATGATTACAACAATTTTTGTTCTTTGTGACGAGCTACTAAAAGCGTTAAATATAAAAGAAGATCCACAAGTAAAAATGAACAATGCCGAAGTGATGACAGTCGGATTAGTTGCTGCATATTTTTTCGGAGGACACCACGATCGCTCTTGTCAATTTATGGTCCAACACAAGTATATAAAAAATCTGTTAAGTAAAAGTAGGTTCAATCGTCGATTACACAATATTGAGGAACCAATTTGGATGTTTTTCTTCCAAGTTATAGCTCAAACATTTAAAGAGCTCAATCCGGGTCAAGAATATATTCTTGATAGTTTCCCGGTGCCAGTATGTGATAATATTAGGATTGATAGATGCCAAATTTATAACAAGAAAGAATATCGAGGGTATATTGCCAGTAAAAAACGTTATTTTTATGGATTAAGAGTTCATATGTTGGTAAACAAAAATGGAAAGCCAATAGAATTTTATCTAGATACTGGTAGTTATAATGATGTTAAAGTTTTGCAATCTTTTGGCTTTGACTTACCATCAAATTCAATAGTTTATGGAAATAAAGCTTATAATGATTATCAATTAGAGGATTTACTAAAAGAGTCGTCAAGTATAATGTTAAAACTTTTGCGAAAAAAGAACTCAAAAAGAAAAGAATATTCTTGCTTTGAATATATACAAAAAGTAACAATAAAACAAGTTAAAACCTGTTTTAGTCGAATCACCAATTTGTTTCCCAAGTCAATTCATGCTGTTACATCTAAGGGATTAGAGTTGAAAATAATTCTCTTTATCATAGCTTTTTGTATCCAATTTTTATAGGTCGCAACTTGAGTTAGGTAGCAACTTAGGTTATATTATATATTGGTAAGTGCGATTCGTTTAGCATAAACCGCCAGTGATAACTGGTGGGGGACCGCTAGCAGGGTTTCATTAGCCCTAACAACTTACAGATGATGGTGGTGAAAGCCCACCCCTCCAGGTGCAGGAGTGAAAGCATATTCCTTACAGTAGCGATGGCATCAATCTGTAAAGCAGGAATAAAAGGCGCACTGGCCGGTAGCCTAAACCGGTCAACGTCAAGCAAGTAGCCATGATGAGCATAAAGCAAAGATTTGCAGCGTCGTAAATATGAACCAGTGTAATAAGGCTGAGACACTGGCCCAAAAGGGAAAGGATAATGGTCGTTGGCAGGTTTATCTCTGACCAACAAGCACTGACAATAAACCCGGCGTATGGAATCCATCTAAAGCTACAACCAATCATCTGTAGGAACGAAGTAACCCGGTTACGCACTCTCTATCACCGGTCGATAGGTAGAGTAGTCACCAAAGACGTAACATCTGCTCTCATTAGGCAGGTCGTAGCCGGAAAAGGATTGAGTGGAGAAGCAAACGCCTATTTGTAATGAGTAGGATACGCTGACGCTCTCACGGTAATGTCAAAGGTAAAGTTGCAAGTAACAGTACAAACGTTATGAACAAGGTTTCAAAACCGATGTATGAATGGAAGACCATCCCCTGGCGAAAGTTAGAACGGAGGGTTTTCAAGCTGCAAAAGCGAATTTACAGAGCGGCACAACGTGGCAATACACTGCCACGACGTAAAGACTGCTAACGATGGTAGTTGCCGTACCTAATTAAACTAAGCCAGTCCGTCACCGGACCGACTCGTCTTCAAAACCGGACATGAGACTTTCGCCTCATCCTGCTCCTCGGTCACGCCACCCTTGTCATGGGTACGGCTACTGCCATCGCTGGCAGTCTTTTTGTCGTGGCAGTGTTTGTGTAGCAACTGTAGGTTGTCATACCGGTCCTTACCTCCTAGTGAAAGGGGCATGATATGGTCAACTTCCCATTTGTCACTATCCATAAACGTTAGTCCGCACTGTTGGCATTTTCCCTTTTGCTGCTTGAGTAGCGTTGCTACCCTTTTACTCAGTTCGGGGCTTTTGCCTAATCTTGTGCTCCAATATGTGAGGTTCCCGTCGTATGGGCTTGCGGTCCCTTTCACTTTTACGTGTCTGATTATCTCAGTTTCGGAGTGTTTACGTATCTTCATATCACCCTCTTTTGTCTTGCTTCGGAATCGCCATTTAGCATCCTGGTTTACAGACCAGTATTTATAGGTTATCCAGTTACTTGACTTGTTAGGGTGCCTCCTTTTGGCCCATTGCCATAGGATGTTCCATAGGTAGTTGTCCATATCGCTGTAAATTTCCTTGCTTACCACTGTCCTAAAGTAGTTTGACCATCCCCTTATTATCGGGTTTAGCCTGCTTATTAGGGCCGCTTGTGGTGCTGTTATATGGCTAGTTACCATTTCTGATAACCGTTCTTTATGCTTCCCTATGGACTTATTACTGGGTTTGATTAGGGTTTTGAATCCTAGGGGTGTTCCGTTTGTTGATTTGCCGGTTCTGTATTTTCCCTCTTTATATTGCCTTATATTGAATCCTAGGAAGTCGAATCCCGGGTTTTCTCCATTTAGCCTGTGGGCTATCTTTGTCTTTTCGGCCTTCAACTCAAGCCCTATTCTTCTTAGCCACTCTGCCACCACTGTTTGCGCTCTGTCTATCATCTCCCTGTCTTCATGCATGATCACAAAGTCGTCTGCGTATCTGACTACCGTCAGCTTTTGCTTTTCCCTTTGTGTCTTTGCTAATTCCATTACTGCTTCCTCTAACCCCTGTAGGGCTATATTGGCTAGCAGTGGGGATATGACACCCCCTTGTGGCGTTCCTGCCTCAGTTGTGTGCCATATCTTCTTGTCAATCACCCCGGCTTTTAACCATGCCCGTACTTGTTTACGGATTGGTGACGTAGTATTTAATTTTTCGACTAGCGCTTTGTGGTCTATCCTGTCGAAACATTTCGCAATATCTGCATCTAATACCCATTTGGGTTTCTGTTTAATGCTGCTGAATATTGCCGCAATTGCATCGTGGCATCCCCGACCCGGTCTGAATCCGTATGAGTTCCCCTCCATATATGCTTCCCATTCGGGTTCAAGCGCAATCTTGAGGAGCCCTTGATTCGCGCGGTCGTGCATCGTGGGTATTTCTAAAGGACGTTTTTCTTCTCTCCCTGGCTTAGGAATCCATACACGACGTGTAGGCTTAGCCTTGTTTGAGATTTCAATCTGTCCTACCAGTTCTCGGCGTTGCTTTGGGGTTAGTGATTTCACACCATCCACACCGGCTGTCTTCTTTCCCTGGTTATCTTGTGTAACCCGTCGTACCGCTAGACATTTGGCAGCCCGGGAGCTTACCAGTAACCTTTGGAGCCTGCGAACTTTTTGCTTATTGCCTTCTTGTGCCGCTCTGTAAATTCGTTTTTGCAACTTAAAGACTACCCGTTCCAGCCGAGGCCAGGGGATATCCTTCCATTCATTCATCGATTTTGACATCGTGCTCATGACGTATGTATTGCTACTTACAACTTTACAATTGACGTTACCGTGAGGGCGTCAGCATATCCCATCCATTACAGAAAGGCGTTAGCTTCTCCGCGAAATCTTTCCCAGATATAACCTGCCGAATGTAAGCAGATGTTGCGCCTTTGGTGGCTGCTCAACCTATCGACCGGTGGTTGAGAGTATGTACCTGGTTTACTTCGTTCCTCTAGATGATTGGTCGTAGTTTTAGGTGGATTCCTTATGCCGGGTTTATTGTCGGTGCTTATTGGTCGGAAAAGGAACCGCCAATGACCATTATCCTTTCCCTTTTGGGCCAGCGTGTTTAGCCTTATTACGCTGGTTTGTCGTAACGACACTGTAAATCTTTGCTTTCGCTCACCGTGACTACTTGCACGCTGCGCGAAAAATCGGCGATGACCGGTTTAGGCTACCAGCCAGGGCGCCTTTCGTACCCGCTTCACGGATTGATGCCATCGCTACCGTGGGGTAAGTGCTGTCACTCCTGCACCTGGAGGGGTGGGCTTTCACCACCATCATCTAAAAGTTATCAAGGCTAATGGAGCCTTGCCAGTGGTCCCCCTTCGGTTATCACCGGTGGTTTACACTGAACGAGTCGCACTGAACTAACGGACATAACAACTCAATCAATTTTCACGAGTGGAGAATCTTCTTGCCACTATCAAG
Source organism: uncultured Hormoscilla sp. (assembly GCA_963921275.4). Lineage (GTDB taxonomy): Bacteria > Cyanobacteriota > Cyanobacteriia > Cyanobacteriales > Desertifilaceae > Hormoscilla. The sequence goes on from OZ001293.3 coordinate 4,108,999, forward strand.
TCCAAGCAACAAGGGCGTCATAGTGCAACATAAAAAAATCAGGCAGGACCCTTTGTTTTAGCAACTAATCAACTTGATAAATTAGCGCTAAATTCAGAAAAAATGCTCCACATATATAAAACCGAGCAGCAGGAAGTGAAGCGTTGTTTTAAGTTTGTTAAAGACCCAATGTTTTTTGCGGATAGTGTATTTATTAAATCTCCAAAATGAATTGAAGTTTTAGGTTTAATTATGGCTCGATCTTTGTTAGTGTATAAAGTAGTAGAGCGACAGATAAGGCAAACACTTAAAGGAACAGGTTCAGGAGTAAAAAATCAGTTAGGTCCGCTGACGGATAGACCGACCCTACCTTGGATATTTCAATGTTTTCAGTCAATCCATATCTATATATCAGGCGGTAACAAACAGATTTCAAATATTAATGAGGAGCGTTTGCACTTTCTGAAATTCTTCCCCCAGCATGGAGCGCGGTACTATTTACTGGCGTAAAATTCAAGAGGGTAAATTATGTAAAAACACACATTCAATAATGAGTATAACTTAGAGATATTTCACCTCTGAGTAGCTTGATATTGAGCAATAATAGAAAAATTTTAGTAATTTTATGTCAAGTAAGTTGTTGTTGTTGGTTGGTATAATTTTTTGGGTATTTTAAGGGACGCTGCATTGGATATTTGCCTATATTTGTGATATTGTAAGAGTTAAAAAGACCGATGTTTTATTTATGTAGTACACTTGTCGTGCGTAATGTAGGTTTTAGCGCTCCCACGAGATGCAGCATCAGGAGACATCGAAGGAACTACCAGAACCTGCTTGCCTACGGGGCCATAGCCTCCTAATTTTGTCCGGAGTATTGGCATTAATATCATGCTCAATTCCTCCTTGTCTAAAGATTAATAGTCATTTAATATCATATATTTGAAATCCACACGCGCACATTTCTTGCGCGTGAAAACAAATTCCCATTGGTAACCACGAAAATCTGCTCTGGGATTTTGTGCAATTCCTCTCCCAGGTTTTTTATAGTCATTTAACGTCATATGTCAGGCTTGACACCCGATTCAGAGATGCGCGTGAAAACAATCTTTCTGTGGGTAGCCACGAAAATCTACTCTCGAACCTTGTGCAATTCCTCTTTACTTGTAATTTTATAGTCATTTAATGTCATCTCTAAGAGCCTCGTGTAAGAGATGCGAGTGAAAACAGACTCCCCGTTGGTAGCCACAAAACATGCTACATGTACGAGTAGCTATATCTAGTATAACAAGTTTAGCGACTTGGAGTTTTGGGATGGTGATGACGCACTCTTCAAGCGTGGATAGGATTTCAGAATTTATTGCACAAATTAACTCCGAAAAACCAAATACAGTTCGGCAAAGATTATGCATAGTGGTATCAAAACTCAAAAGTAAAAAAGGGAACATGCATAACAGAAATAGATGTAACTACTTGTTTTGTACCCTTGCTAAAATGGATATTAAGCTTGTGGCCACAAGATTTTCCTTACTTACCTTTAGCTATAGATGCTACTAATATTGGAGACAACTTTACTATCTTATCAATTAATGTCTTGATTAGAGGTAGTGGTATTCCCGTGGTCGGGCAAGTAGTGATCGCTTTTACAGAAAAAGCTTCTTGGCAGCCATTATGGAAAGAATTATTTTCTTCATTAAAAGCAATACTCCGGACAGTTTTTAGAGCCCAGAACCACCCGAAGTGCAAGGGTTGCGGCAAAAGGCGCACTCGATGTCTCCGGAGAGCGCTATTCGCACTACCCCGGAGACATCGTTCGCTAATTTTTTCTTTGTCAGCCCCAGGGCTAACGTCGCCTATATTGCTCTATTGAGCAAAGGCTTACGCTGCAAGCCAGAAGGCTACGTACAGTCAAAACGGTCCGGACTATTGTAAAAGGTATGGTGCCATCTGAGATGATGACCATTGTATCTGCCGTAAGCGGACTGTATGCTCGAACAAGTTGCTGCTGGTGAGACTCGCTATTTGGGTTCCTTTGCTCAGTATGCAGATTTGGAGATTGACGATTAGCAGAATCCTGTTTACAGGTGGATAAAGGCGCGGATGCGATCGGCTATTTTTTGTTGACTTTTACTGCAACTTTTGTAGCGAACAGTAACAGGTACGCGATCGCCCCTTTTCAGCACTATTACTGTGCGGTAGCCAACCCTAGTATGACCTTTGCTGCGGGTTTTGTACTGTTCTACTTCTACTGTCCCGATCGCCCCGATCGCATATTCTCTGACTTTTTTACCACACAATCCATATTCTGTCAAGATTACTAATCCCAGAATTTTGTCAATATAGCAGGTTTCGATTTGAGCGACAAGCAGGAGATAGAGGAGTCCGATAAAAAGTGCGATCGCGCCTATAAATATCACAAACAAGAAATAGAGTCCGATAGCAAGCCAAATGCTACCAACGATCCAGGCACTCCAGGGGTAAGCACGGAGTGTCAGGCGAATGGGCGTTTGCTCAATTACTTTCATGGTTTGCTGGTAGTTTGGAGGAATATCCTGTAACTCGAGAAAGTCTCAAAGTCCAAAGTCAAGGCCTCCTCATAACTGGCCCCAGTAGCATCGATAGTCTGGACGCGGATGCTATAACTCGACTGGGTCTCAAAGTCCGGAGAACTGTTAATTCGCAGTGAGTCTCCTACTATGGTGAAGGCGTCATTATCATCATCACCAACGCCTGAGACAAGCATATAAGTAAAGCTATCTCCATCCTCGGGGTCGGTAGTAGAGAAAGTCCCCACAACTGCACCCTCAGGCGAGTTTTCATTGATGCTACTGCTGCTGAGGTTGATGTCCGTCGGAGATTCGGCAACATCGTTCACGTCAATAATCAAGACCGACTCCAAAGCATTATTAGCAGAGTCGGTAGTTTGGACTTCGATGATGTAAATCTCCTGAGTCTCAAAGTCCAAAGAACTGTTAATTCGCAGTTGGTCCCCTACTATGGTGAAGGCGTTGTTGCCGAAGACTAACTGGTAGGTAAAGCTATCGGAATTGTCAGGGTCGGCAGTTCCGAAAGTCCCTACGACTGCACCCAATGGGGAGTTAGAATTGATGCTATTGTTGCTGAGAACTAAGTCGGTAGGAGATTCGGCAACATCATTGACGTTAATCATGAAGGCCTCCGATTTTTCCGGAACGGTGTAACTGGCCCCAGCAAAGTCGGTAGTCTGGACGCGGATGAGGTAACTCGACTGGGTCTCAAAGTCCGGAGAACTGTTAATTCGCAGTTGGTCCCCTACTATGGTGAAGGCGGCGTTATTATCGGCACCAGCGCTTGAGACTAACTGATAGGTAAAGCTATCCGAAACGTCGGGGTCAGTAGTAGAGAAAGTCCCCACGACTGCACCCGATGGGGAGTTAGAATTGATACGGCGGTTGCTAAGGACTATGTCAGTAGGAGACTCGGCAACATCGTTGACGTTAATCATGAAGGCCTTCGATTTTTCCGGAACGGTGTAACTGACCCCAGCAAAGTCAGTAGTCTGGACGCGGATGATGTAACTCGACTGGGTCTCAAAGTTCGGAGAACTGTTAATTCGCAGTTGGTCCCCTACTATGGTGAAGGCGGCGTTATTATCGGCACCAGCGCCGGAGACTAACTGGTAGGTAAAGGTATCTCCTTCGTCGGGGTCGGTAGTGGAGAAAGTCCCCACGACACTACCCGATGCGGAGTTTTCATCAATGTTGCGGTTACTGAGAACTAGGTCGGTAGGAGACTCGTCAATAATATTGTTGACGCTAATAGTCAAGGCCTCCGAGTAACTGAGCCCATCAGAGTCGGTAGTCTGGACGCGGATGCTGTAACTGGACTGGGTCTCAAAGTCAGGGGAACTGTTAATTCGCAGTTGGTTCCCGGAAATGGAGAAGACGTCGTTATTATCGGCCATGCCTGAGACTAACCGGTAGGTAAAGCTATCTCCAATGTCAGGGTCGGTAGTTTCGAAAGTCCCCACAACTGCACCATCATCGGAGTTAGAATTGATGCTACTGTTGCTAAGGACTATGTCGGTCGGAGGTTCGGGAACATCGTTGACGTTAATAGTCAAAGCCTCCGAGTAACTGAGCCTATCAGAGTCGGTAGTTTGGACGCGGATGCTGTAACTCGACTGGGTCTCAAAGTCCGGAGAACTGTTAATTCGCAGTGAGTCCCCTACTATGGTGAAGGCGTCGTTATCATTGGGAACGTCGCCTGTGACTAACTGGTAGGTAAAGGTATCTCCATTATCTTCGTCGCTAGTTTCGAAAGTCCCCACAACTGCACCATCATCGGAGTTAGAATTAATGCTGCTGTTGCTAAGGACTATGTCGGTCGGAGGTTCGGGAACATCGTTGACGTTAATAGTCAAAGCCTCCGAGTAACTGAGCCTATCAGAGTCGGTAGTTTGGACGCGGATGCTGTAACTCGACTGGGTCTCAAAGTCCGGAGAACTGTTAATTCGCAGTGAGTCCCCTACTATGGTGAAGGCGTCGTTATCATTGGGAACGTCGCCTGTGACTAACTGGTAGGTAAAGGTATCTCCATTATCTTCGTCGCTAGTTTCGAAAGTCCCCACAACTGCACCATCATCGGAGTTAGAATTGATGCTGCTGCCAGAGAGGTTGATGTCCGTAGGAGGTTCGGCAACATCAATGACGTTAATAGTCAAGGCCTCCGAGTAACTGGCCCCAGCAGAGTCAGTAGTCTGGACGCGGATGCTGTACCTCGACTGGGTCTCCCTAATGTTATTCTGGATGCGGATGATGAAATTCGATGGGTTCTCAAAGTCCAAAGAACTTTTAGTTAGCAGTTCGTCCCCGGAAATGGTGAAGGCGTCGTTATCATCGTCACCGTCGCCTGAGACTAACCGGTAGGTAAAACTATCGGAAACGTCGAAGTCGCTAGTTTCGAAAGTCCCCACAACTGCACCATCATCGGAGTTAGAATTGATGCTGCTGCCAGAGAGGTTGAGGTCGGTAGGACTTAGGTTAGGACGGGGGCCGCCCGTGCGGGCGATTCGGTTACCGAACAGGTCGTCATTGTTCAGTATGGTGCCCGAGGTGATGGACGCTGGAGTGAGGCCTCCTAAATCATTAGCGGCGCTATTGCCCGAGAAGGTTACATCTGTGAGGGCCACGGTCGGCAGGCTGCTGGGCATGCCCTGGTTGTTACTGTTGCTATTGGTGGTGGTATCCAGGGCGAAAATGGCGCCCCCCAGACCTTGGCCGTTGTTCGTGCCAGTGCCACCTTGAGCGGTATTGCTGTTAAAGCTGCTGTTCAAAACGCTGAGCTCGCCCAAGCGGATGAATATGGCGGAGCCCATGCCCGCGCCGCCGCCGCCGGTGCCGCCGCCGGAGCCGAAGTTGACGCTGCCAGAAAATGAGTCGCGCATGCCGCCGCCGCTGCCGCCGCCGCCGTTGCCGCCGTTGAAAATGCCGTCGCCGCCGCTGCCGCCGCTGCCGCCGTTGCCGCCGTTGCCGCCGGTTGAGCTGCTGAAGCCGCCGAAGCCGCCGCCGCCGAAGTCGCCGGGGCCGCCGTTGTTGCCGTTGCCGCCGCCTCTGCGGTCGCCGGCGTTGCCGGCGTTGCCGCCGAAGCCGCCGGGGCCGCCGTCTTCGTTGAAGCCGCCGTTGCGGCCGTTATTACGAGGAAAAGGAGTGAAATTAGCATTACCACCCGCTGCACGGCCGCCGCCATTGCCACCCATGGCGCCATTATTCTGGAAAGTGCTATTGGTCACCGTGACCGTCCCGTTAAAGACAAACAGGGCACCGCCCATGCCTGCCGCCCCGCCGCCGCCATTGTCTCCCTGGGCCCGGCCGTTGCGAAAGGTCAGGTCATCGAAATTGACTGTACCGTTTCTGACAAAGAACAGCCAGTGTTGGTTGTTGCCATTAATGGTGTTGTTGTTCCCTTTTATCGTGAGCTGGACGTCTTCTTCAATCAGGGGTAGCAACCCTGCCAGAATAATATTTCCCGTGATGTTAATGGTATCTGTCTCACCGTTATTACTGGAATTGGTAATGGCTTGGGATAGTTCTGCTGGTGTGTCGCGTCAAATTGAGCCATAATATCTCCTAATGTAAGAGATGAACTTTTTTAGGGGTTGGTCACCAACGACCTTGAGGGAAGCCAGCTTCTAGCTATCTATAGTAGCATTTCCTGCTTTGTTAGGGAAGAAATTAATTATACTTCATTTTTTGGTTCCTCATTGGGAACAGCAAGTTCGCCACAGGTGATAAGTAGTAACCGGTGACGTTTTGGGCCCTCAGAAGGGTGCGGTCACAAATAGTTGATAGCCGGGTGCATCGATGATGCATGTAATATAGCCCGCAAGGTCGAACTACGAACTACTTACCAACGGGCGCAAAACCACACCCCCGATTTTACTCCGGCTTTGGAGGTGCTTACTCCGGCCTTGGAGGTGCTTACTCTGGCCTTGGAGTTACTTAACTGCCCTTCGGTAATCTTGTCTCACGCCAAAGCAAAAGGTTGTGACGTCACCGAATGACTCTCGTACTCGGTGGAATGATTCAGTTACTCCTAAAAATGAACAGTTACCCCTGGAAATGACTGAGTTTTCCCGGGAATAACTGAGTCACTCCCTGGGGTGACTCAGTTATTCCTGGATAAAATATCTCCATTGTTAAGGGGCGTGAGCGCAGGCTGCGACCTTGGAGGCCAATGCCATTTAGGGAGAAAGCCCAGAGTCGGCTGAGATGCCTAAAGGGCGCACTACTCGTATTGCCCTTACGACATAGACATTTTGTCCCGTCAAGTGATGGGTGCGGCTCAACTCGCTAGTCTCCCCCCTCGCTACGGACTTCTAGGCGATTGTTCTATACCACATCAATTTGATATACTACTTACTAATTGTTATTCTAGTGCAGCATAAATTGACTTTCAACCATTCTACCTATGGCTTTCTCTGCAATTATTCGCGAAATCGGACGCTCTCAGTTGACGAAGGAACTGCTCAGAAAACTGGAACGGTCCGGGTGCCTGACTCTCCAGGGTATCCCCCGCTTCTCTAAAGGATTGGTGGCTTCCGCTTTGGCTCAGGCCCAGAAACGCCCTCTGTTCGTAGTTACTGCTACTACCGAAGAAGCCAGTCGCTGGGTTACTCAACTGGAGGCGATGGCTTGGCAGACATGGCATTTTTATCCTACTTCGGAAGCTTCTCCCTATGAACCTTTTGACCCTGAGTCGGAAATGACTTGGGGTCAAATACAGGTCTTGGCTGATTTGGTCGCTAAATCGACTGCCCGGGAATATAATATAGCGATCGTCGCTACCGAGCGATCGCTCCAACCCCATCTTCCCCCACCTGATGCCCTTAAACCTTACTTTATTCCCCTACAACAGGGGATGTCTTTTGAGCAACAGACCCTCGATCATCAACTCACTCAACTGGGTTACGATCGCGTACCCCTGGTGGAAACAGAAGGACAATGGAGTCGCCGAGGTGATATTGTTGATATCTTCCCCGTCGCTTCGGAATTGCCCGTGCGCTTGGAATGGTTTGGAGATGAACTCGAACAACTGCGGGAGTTTGACCCCAGCACTCAGCGATCGCTCGATTTTTCGCGCAGCGATTTTTTGCGCAGCGATTTTTCGCGCAGCGATTTTTCGCGCAGCGATTTTTCGCGCAGCGATTTTTCGCGCAGCGATCACATTAACCAGCTAATCCTCACACCCACGGATTTTGCTCCCATTATCAAGGCCCATCTCCAACAGGATGTAGAAGAATCAGAAGAGATCCGACGCTTTCTGGGACTAACTTTTCCCCAACCAGCTTCTTTACTCGACTACTTGCCCGATCGGACTTTAATTGCTATTGACGAACCCATCCAATCTGCTGCCCATAGCAATAGCTGGTTGGCCCAGGCAGAAGAACAATGGTCCCTGGTGAATCGGGAAATATCCTTGCCGAAAATTCATCGTAATTTTGCGGAATCATTGGCAGCAGCAGTCCCATTCAAGCAATTACATTTATCAGAACTGGGAACGGAAACCCTCCCGACTGAAGATACTATTAATCTGGCGACCCGCCCCGTGCCAGTTTTGCCCCATCAATTTGCTAAACTGGCCCAAACTATTAGAGAACAAGTAGTTAAGCGCTTTTCTACTTTTGTCATCTCCGCCCAACCTTCCCGTTCCGTTGCCCTCTTGCAAGAACATGATTGTCCTGCCCATTTCGTCCCTAACCCCCGGGACTATCCTGCCATCGATAAACTGCTATCAACGCATACCCCCATTGCCCTGAAATATTCAGGCGGGGCAGAACTGGAAGGATTCCTTCTCCCCACCCTCCCCATGCTAGTGGTGACCGATCGGGAGTTCTACGGTCAGCATTCCCTAGCAACCCCTACCTACGTGCGCAAACGCCGTCGCGCTGCTTCCAAACAGGTGGACCCCAACAAGCTGCAACCGGGAGATTATGTCGTTCACCGCCATCATGGCATCGGCAAATTTATCAAGCTAGAAAACCTGACGATTAATAATGAAACCCGCGAGTATCTGGCGATCGAATATGCCGATGGTTTGCTGCGGGTGGCAGCCGACCAGTTGGGGACTTTGTCCCGGTTTAGAACTGCTGCTGGCCAGAAACCCCAATTGCATAAGTTAACTGGCAAAACCTGGGAGAAGACTAAGAATAAAGTTTGGAAAAATGTCAAGAAACTGGCAGTTGACTTGATCGGACTTTACGCCCAGCGATCGCAGCAAACGGGATTTGCCTATCCCGAAGATTCTCCCTGGCAAAAGGAATTAGAAGAATCTTTTCCCTATCAACCCACCCCCGACCAGTTGAAGGCCACTCAAGATGTCAAACGGGATCTGGAGTCTCCACGACCGATGGACAGATTGGTTTGCGGTGATGTGGGTTTCGGGAAAACGGAAGTGGCCATTAGATGCATCTTCAAAGCCGTTACCGCCGGCAAGCAGGTGGCTTTACTTGCCCCGACCACTATCCTCACTCAACAACATTATCATACCCTGAAAGAACGCTTTGCTCCCTACCCCATTCATGTGGGTTTACTCAACCGCTTCCGCACCCCTGAGGAACGCCGGGAAATCCAAAAGCGACTGGCTACGGGGGAATTAGATGTGGTGGTGGGCACTCAAGCAATTCTCAGTAAGGATGTGAAATTCCGGGATTTAGGCTTGTTGGTAGTTGATGAAGAACAGCGTTTTGGTGTTAATCATAAGGAAAAGATTAAAGCCATGAAAACTCAGGTGGATGTCCTGACTCTCTCCGCCACCCCTATTCCTCGTACTCTTTATATGTCCCTGTCTGGCGTCCGGGAAATGAGTCTGATTACTATTCCTCCCCCCGGGCGCCGGTCGATTAAAACTCATCTTTTACCCTATGATAAAGATGCCGTCAAAACTGCTATTCGTCAAGAGTTGGATCGCGGCGGTCAAGTTTTTTATGTCGTCCCCCGCATCGAGGGCATTGAAGAAATTAGCAGTAAACTCCGGGAGATGATTCCTGGGGCCCGAATGGCGATCGCCCACGGGCAAATGCCGGACAATGAGTTAGAAACTATCATGCTGAGATTCAGCAGCGGCGAAGCAGATATCATGGTCTGCACTACCATTATCGAATCTGGCTTAGATATCCCCAGGGTGAACACGATCTTGATTGAAGATGCCCAACTATTCGGCCTTGCTCAACTCTACCAATTGCGGGGACGTGTGGGACGGGCTGGCATTCAAGCTCATGCTTGGCTATTTTACCCCTATGAGAAACTATCAGATGTGGCCCGCAAGCGCTTACGGGCGATTCAGGAATTTACTCAACTGGGTTCCGGTTATCAGTTAGCAATTCGGGATATGGAAATTCGCGGCGTTGGCAATCTCTTGGGCGTCGAACAGTCCGGACAGATGGACGCCATCGGCTTTGATTTATATATGGAAATGCTGCAAGAGGCCATCCGCGAAATTCAAGGACAAAAAATTACTCAAGTTGATGATACTCAAATTGATCTCAGTCTCACGGCCTTTATCCCTGCTAATTATATCCCCGATCTGGAACAGAAAATGAGTGCTTATCGCGCTGTGGCCTCTGCCAGTTCCCGCACTGAGTTGACCCAAATTGCCGCTGGTTGGAGCGATCGCTACGGTACCATTCCCGCCCCGGCCCAGCAACTATTGCGGGTGATGACAGTCAAGCAGGTGGCTAAATCCCTCGGTTTCTCTCGCATTAAACCCGAGGGAAAACAGCATGTCGCTATGGAAACGCCCATGGAGGAACCGGCCTGGAATTTACTTAAAGAAAAGCTGCCAACACATTTGCGATCGCGCTTTGTCTACAGCAAGAGTAAAGTCACCGTTCGCGGTTTAGCTGTTCTCCCTGCTGACAAGCAACTGGAAAACCTGATTGACTGGTTGGGTAAGATGCAAGGGGCTTTGCCTTGACAATTAGTGAATATTGACATCTTGCTAGGCCGGGTACGTTTCCAGGCGGGAACATTGCGGGAACATTTCCCGAACCCTAAAGGGCCCGGCTACACGAACAAAGCCCGCCTGCGCGGGCTAAATTACAAAAGTGAGATGCGCCCAGGAACTCGGCTTTATGATGCAAGGGGCTTTGCCTTGACAATTAGTGAATATTGACATCTTGCTAGGCCGGGTACGTTTCCAGGCGGGAACATTGCGGGAACATTTCCCGAACCCTAAAGGGCCCGGCTACACGAACAAAGCCCGCCTGCGCGGGCTAAATTACAAAAGTGAGATGCGCCCAGGAACTCGGCTTTATGATGCAAGGGGCTTTGCCTTGACAATTAGTGAATATTGACATCTTGCTAGGCCGGGTACGTTTCCAGGCGGGAACATTGCGGGAACATTTCCCGAACCCTAAAGGGCCCGGCTACACGAACAAAGCCCGCCTGCGCGGGCTAAATTACAAAAGTGAGATGCGCCCAGGAACTCGGCTTATGTCGATTAAAACAGACTAATGACATAATGCCGTGCCTCCGTTAAGAGTTTCCCACTAATACAACTACTTTTGACCACACCCCCTGGAAACCGACATCTCTTCTGGGCAATCCTGTGAATTGAGGTAAATTTTATAGAAGTAAATACTTGTAAATTTCTGGTAATATCGTGAACCAACCACGCTGCCAGTACATAACCGATGTGGGCGATTGCCAGGGCGATCGAGAAGCTAACAGCATTCCAGCACGATGTCCAGCATAGTCCAATGACGTATAAGTCTTTATTTTTATACCATAGCTGAGACCTGAATGCAAGCATCTCTTAGGTAAATTTTGCCAAAATCCGCTGCTAAAAAGCCCTAAAATCCAGATATAGCAATATTTTTACCAATATTTACCAACCTGGCACTTAAGCATTCGGTGAGGCCACTGGTCAGTGACCGGTGACCAGTGGTCAGACGCACGTCGCTGGTAAGTTATGGGAGCAAACCTGCACTAGAACATGGCTTGCACTGGCGATCGCACCTTTGGGCCAGGGGCCGATCGCGCAGCTATGTACCGGCGTCTGGCTGTGCTTATCTTGGAACAAGACCTGTCGCGACTATCTTGGTGTTGCGGACAACTATTGTGATATGATTGTCCGAAGAGCATACCAGGAGTAATAGCCAAGATGAAGTCAATCCGATTTTTGCTTTTATCTTTTCTTGTCGGACTATTGATTATAGTAGTAGTTTCCTGCGCTAAATCAATTAGTCCGAAAGCAGCTGACTGGGGTTATAATGGGCCTGCTGGACCTAGTAACTGGGGAGAGTTAAGCTCAGAATTTGCCACCTGCCAACAAGGAAAGCAGCAGTCTCCCGTTGATATCAAGTCAACTACGAGTGCTAACTTGCCGCCGATTGAATTTAATTACAAGTATACCCCGTTTAAGGTGATCAACAATGGTCACACATTGCAGGTAGAATACGAACCAGGGAGTTCAATCAAGATCGGAGGGAAGCGGTACGAACTGCTTCAGTTTCATTTTCACGCACCCAGCGAACATAGTATTGACGGCAAAACCTATCCAATCGAAGCACACCTGGTTCACAAAAGTCAAGATGGTGAACTTGCTGTGCTGGGGATTTTCATGCAGTCGGGGCGGGAAAACAGTTTTATTCAAGCCCTGTGGTCTAATTTACCAGAAGAACAAGGAGAAAACCAAGTCAGAGGTATTAGCGTTAATGCTAGCGCTATGCCACCAGTTAACAAGTCTTATTACAATTATCCGGGCTCATTGACGACCCCTCCTTGTAGCGAAGGAGTTAATTGGATTGTGTTTAAAACCCCGATCGAGGTTTCCCCAGGGCAGATTGACGCATTCAAGTCAATTTATAATGGAAATGCGCGACCAGTTCAGCCCCTGAATGGCAGGAATATTCAGGATAATTGAAATGCGATCCATTTCGGTATTGCTGCGGAGAACTCTGCCATTTATTCTGGGGTGAAATCACTATAATGAGTAATTGAACTGATCGTGTCCGAGAGCACCACCCTATCACACTTTGTGCGATAGGGTGGTGTCTCTGGACACGATCCCAAGGTCCCGGGTAGACTGGGTACAACAGGATGAGCTCGGGGCCAGATCTGACTATTGTCATCTGTGACAACTGGCGTAGCACTTGCGTAACTACTCGAGCGATCGTACTAAATACCGTCGCGCCAGTGTAACGACAATATGATTACATAGCGTAGGCATATTGGAATGCCCACCAGATCAGGAAGGCGATGCCTCCCAATACTAGGATAGCAGAGATGGCGACTGCTTTCGGGCTATCAGCGCCCTTGAACTTCATGATGCCACGGTTTAAGTCTGACATTTTGTTCTCCTCTGTGCGAAAATACAATTGCGATTACATCTGGGGCTGTTATTGCCATATTATTTATAGCTTAGGTGAGCTTGAATGTGAAAATTGCACTGATTGTTTTAATAATTGCGATCGGATTGCTGGTAGCCCTAGAGGTAGCCCTGCGGTTGCTGTTTGGCAAAGCCAATCCCCTGATTTATGTTGCTGATGAACAAATTGGATATTTGCTGGCACCGGAGCAGCGGACTCGCAGGTTTGGCGGCGTCTTCCGCATACTCTTGTCCTGAAGGACACGGCTGGCGCCGCGCTGCCGCGAACGGCATGCTCCAGACACCGCCGTCGCATCCAGATTAATCAATTTTATCAGCGCAGTCAAGCTATATCCTCAAAACGGGAACCCTCTACCCTGCGGGTGTTGCTGCTGGGAGATTCGATCGCCAATGGGGGTTGGTGGACGGACCAGGATAAGACAATTTCTTCTATGATAACACGCCAGCTGACAGAAACAGGGGATATGCTCTATACTAAAGTGGAAGTTCTCAATGCTTCGGCCAATTCCTGGGCACCGCGCAATGAATTGGCCTATTTACAGCGGTTTGGTACTTTTGAGTCTCAGGCGGTGGTGTTGCTGCTGAATACTGATGACTTGTTTGGTACTGCGCCTACTTCTGTCCCGGTAGGACGCGATCGCTACTATCCCAGTCGCAAACCCCCCTTAGGCATTATAGAAGCTTACACCCGCTTGCTGCTGCCCTACAAGCCCCCGCCGGAAATGGCCGCAGTTAATGCCGAAAAGGGCGATCGGGTGGGTTTCAATTTAGAAGCAATTGCTAAAATCCAGGAAATTACAACTGTTGCTGGGGCGAAATTCCTCCTAGTCATGACCCCTCTCTTGCGGGAAGTTGGCGCACCTGAACCCCGCAATTATGAAATTAAAGCCCGATCGCGACTATTGGAACTTACTTCATCGCAGGGAATAGAATACATTGACTTTTTGCCGATTTTCAAGGATGCCGAAAACTCTGAATCATTGTATCGCGATCATATTCATCTAAGTCCCGCAGGTAACCAGATGGTGAGTCAAACTATATGCTATGCTATTCGTAGGTTTGGTTGACGTTAGGAAACCAAACCAGCGATAAACCAAGGACAAACCTGTTGGGTTTCTGGACGAAACCCAACGCAAGCGCTCTTACTACAAACCAAGGACAAACCTGTTGGGTTTCTGGACGAAACCCAACGCAAGCGCTCTTACTACAAACCAAAGACAAACCTGTTGGGTTTCTGGACGAAACCCAATGCAAGCGCTAAAGCGCTTACTACAAACCAAGGACAAACCTGTTGGGTTTCTGGACGAAACCCAACGCAAGCGCTCTTACTACAAACCAAGGACAAACCTGTTGGGTTTCTGGACGAAACCTAACGCAAGCGCTAAAGCGCTTACTACAAACCAAGGACAAACCTGTTGGGTTTCTGGACGAAACCCAATGCAAGCGCTAAAGCGCTTACTGCAAACCAAGGACAAACCTGTTGAGTTTCTGGACGAAACCCAACGCAAGGGCTAAAGCGCTTACTACAAACCAAGGACAAATATGTTGGGTTTCTGGACGAAACCCAACGCAAGGGCTAAAGCGCTTACTACAAACCAAGGACAAACCTGTTGAGTTTCTGGACGAAACCCAACGCAAGGGCTAAAGCGCTTACTACAAACCTATGGAATATGAAGAATCTGCGAGTTTTACTAATCGGCGGTTATGCAGCAATGCTGGCGTATTGCACCCATCTATTATCTCAAAATTTGACTGGCAATTCCCAGGTGGCTAAAGCAGAAGCGACTCCAGTCATGATTCGGTTCAGGGAGCTAATCTACACAACAGACTTGTCAAAGTGTGTTTGAGTCCTCTTCCACCAGACTAATCCTAGCATACAAGGGGCACGGCAGAGCGTAGATTATCGGTGATGATGTAAAAGGTAACAGCTGCCGTGTCCCGGGGCGATCGCAAATGTGATTTCGGGACAGGGCATCATTATCGGCTATGATGAGGAAGGAGACAAACAGGCTGCTTTGTGCCCCGGCGCAAGGCGATAGCCAATAGGTGGTCGCAGCAGGCAGATGAGAGATTGAGGTGCAAGATGAGAGGAAAGGAGACAGGAGGTGATGTATAATGCCAGGAAGTGAAGTATGGCAATAGAGGTCAGCCACGTGGTTCAAGCACCATTATCAACATTAACAGAAAGCTCTGTTAGCACAGCCAAAGGCGAGTCATTGCGAACGCGCTGCGCGCGCCTAGCTCAAGAGATAATAGCAGGAAAGCGCCTAGACAGAGAAGAGGCGATCGCCCTGACGGAGATAGCAGGAGAAGAAAACATCTTAGAGCTGTGTGCAGCAGCCGACGTTGTGAGGCAAGCATGCTGCGGGAATAAGGTAGACTTGTGCAGCATCGTGAATATAAAATCAGGGAATTGCTCGGAGAACTGTAGCTTCTGCGCCCAGTCAGCCCATCATCCAGGAGAGGGTTCGCCCATATACGGACTCAAACCCACCGCAGAAATAGTCGCCCAAGGGAAAGCAGCAGCAGCAGCCGGTGCCAAGAGATTTTGCCTGGTAAGTCAGGGACGGGGACCAAAATATAATAGCCCCAAATCAGGAGAATTCGAGCGCATACTGGAGGCAGTGGGGCAGATCATGGCCCAAACAGATATTAAACCCTGCTGCGCCCTGGGAGAAGTGACAGCTTCACAGGCCCAAGCCCTAGCAGCAGCAGGGGTGACCCGCTATAACCATAATCTAGAGTCCTCGGAGAACTTTTTCGGGAACGTCGCCACCAGTCATAGTTGGCGCGATCGGGTAGAAACCATCAAGCAGGTGAAAGCCGCAGGGATGCAAGCCTGCACGGGGGGGATAATAGGCATGGGAGAAAGCTGGTCAGACCGGGTGGAAATGGCCTTAGCCTTGCGAGAATTAGAAGTAGAATCAGTACCCCTGAACCTGCTGAATGCCCGACCCGGAACCCCCATGGGCGATCGGCCCCGGATGGATCCCTATGAGGCCCTCAAGGCGATCGCAATCTTCCGACTGATGCTGCCCGAGCAGATCATCCGCTATGCTGGAGGACGAGAAGCGGTCATGGGCGAACTGCAAGCATTAGGATTAAAAGCAGGCATCAACGCCATGTTAATCGGTCACTACCTGACCACCCTAGGTCAACCCCCCGAACAAGACCACGCCATGCTGGAATCCTTAGGACTCCAAGGCGGAGAAGCCCCCATTCCAGGGCTGTATAAAGTATAAAGTCAGCAGCTTATGTAGGGTAGAATGTCACGCTCGTTAAGTCGAAGAATACTCATATCTGTCATTGCGAGGGGGGCTCGAAGGAGTTAACTTGTGTTGTAGTCTGATTAACCCCCCCGTAGCGCTACGGGGGGTCTACCGATGGTGCTCCCACAAAGTCGGTTTGGGTTCCCCCCCTCGCAATGACACCTTAATGAGCGTGACATTCTATTACGCTTTAACCTTCATCATTCACCATTGACCATTAGTGATTGCTCCCACAGAAATACTTTGGGCCTTGATAGGCTTAATCCTAACGATCAGCGGCACCTTTATAGAAGCATTGATCGCGACTCCGACCTGGAGTTGGAGTCAGCATGGCATAGCAATTCGGTCCCTAGAAGTATCCTATCAGGTAGGAGGAGTGCTGCTAGTGAGCTGTGTAGGAGGGAAAAATGCCGGAGCCTTATCGCAAATAGCCTATTTAACATTAGGGTTAACGTGGCTACCAGTATTTTCACAGGGAGGAGGCTTCAACTATTTCCAGCAGCCTAGCTTTGGCTACTTAGTGGGATTCATTCCCGGGGCCTGGGTATGTGGGTTCCTAGCATTTCAGGGACGACCGCGACTAGAGACACTGGCATTTAGTTGTGTCTGCGGCCTAGCGTGCATTCATCTCGTCGGCCTCAGCTATCTACTGGTGACTCACCTGTTTAACTGGGCACCGGGAGCGACAATACCCCTAATGGATGCTACTCTCAAATATTCTGTATATCATCTGAGAGGGCAGTTAGCAGTAGCCTGTGCTGCAACGGTTCTGGCTTTTGTCCTGCGGAAAATATTGCTCTATTGAAAGTTGTCAGTTGTCAGAGGATAGTAGTCAGAGGATAGTAGTCAGTTGTCAGTTGGGAATTTGGAATTGGGAATTTGTCAGTTGTTAAATGAGAATTAAGAACCGCTTTTTCTGGGCGATCGCCCTCGGCAGTCTAATTTTAGACCATCTAACCAAATTTTGGGTAGTAGGAAACTTCGCGCTGAGAGAAAGTTGGCCAGTATGGTCGGGGGTGTTTCACCTCACCTATGTCAGAAATACCGGTGCCGCCTTTAGCCTATTTAGTGATAACGGCTGGTGGTTGCGCTGGCTGTCCTTGGGGGTAAGCTTAGGCTTAATGGCACTGGCCTGGTACGGACCCAAGATGAACCGTTGGGAACAATCAGGCTATGGTTTCATCTTAGGTGGTGCCCTAGGAAATGGCATCGATCGCTTTGTTGCCAGTTACGTCGTAGATTTTCTAGATTTTCGACTGATTCGATTCCCCGTGTTCAATTTAGCAGATGTGTTCATTAATGTGGGTATTATTTGTCTATTGATTGCTGGTTTTAGCCATACCGGCCCTGACTATCCGGGTTAGACACGGAAAATGATAGTCTGAAAAATTACCTGGCAGCTAACAGTGAGGCTACGATGCCTTCCGGACGCATGGCGAAAACCCGGAAGGCATCGCAAAGTAATTAGATTACAGAATATAATGTATGTCAATAAAAAAACTAAGATTATAGGAAGCTGCCAATATAGCATTTCTCAGATAGATGCGATCTGATATTAGATAGATGAGGACGGGTGAATTGCAGATATCATAAGGGTTGAGCGCGATTTGATCGGAGAACGCACGGGCTCCAGAGAAATGCTATAAAACGATCTCCGAAACTATCATTGTCAGCAAGGGGAAATGCCATTAATGTTAAGTAGTTGTGCCAAATGATTTTTATATTTGTGGCCGAGGTGATAGAGCAGGAAAATTAGAGCTGAAAGCATTACCCCATAAAGATTTCAGCGATTTAAATTCTCGAAAATTTACGGCTGGGAAAAAATATCAAAATAATGCAAGCCTATGTACTTAATCGCCGCCGCCAAGGGTAAGTAAAGCCTATGAGTTCACCGCAAAATCAAAATAAGCCTCGGACAATCTTGGGAGCCATTACCCAAGCAGCACAGACGATGCCAGCTAAGGTGGTAAATTTTTCCCAACTGGCCCTCAAGCAAAAGGCGAGGGTGCCGAAACTGCTAGTACAGGAGGCGGATGGTTCCAAACCAGAAGTATATCCCCTACTGGGCGATCGCTTCTTGCTGGGAAGGAGTTCGAGCAATTGCGACATAGTAGTGCGAAACACGAATGTCAGCAAAATTCATCTGTCTTTGTCGCGGGACTCCAAGCAGGGCACCCCTTTTACAATCAAAGACGAAAGATCTACCAATGGCATCTATCGGGGTAAGCGGCGAATTAGCCAGCAGAAGCTGCGCCATGGCGACCAGTTTACTCTCGCACCACCAGAACTAAAGGATGCCGTCACAATTAAGTATCTGGATCCAGCACCCTGGTATATTCGGGGGGCGATATACACCGGTTACGGGATAGGGGGAGTCACAGCAATAGTGGTAGCGTTAATTCTCAACGAGTGGCGGAAATTCGACGTTAACCCACTACCAATCTCGGTGCAAGGACCGGTAATAGTCTATGCTCGGGACGGACAGACTCCCCTAGTACCGCCTCGGAATGACGCTCACAGAGAATTGCAGGAATTATCAGACTTTTCTTCCTACCTGCCAAAAGCGGTAGTAGCATCAGAGGATTCGCGCTACTACTGGCACCTCGGAGTCGATCCGATCGGGATTATCCGGGCCATAATAGTCAATTGGCGTGGGGGTGAAATCCGGGAAGGAGCGAGCACAGTGACGCAACAGTTAGCTCGCAGCTTGTTTAGAGACTATGTCGGCACGGAAGACAGCGCGGCCCGCAAGATTCGCGAAGCCCTAGTTGCCCTGAAGCTAGAATTCGTTTACTCGAAAAAGTATTTGATGCTGGCTTATTTGAACCGGGTATACATGGGCAGTGGCAACTATGGATTTGAAGATGCGGCCCAATTCTACTTCGACAAGTCAGGGGCCGATTTAACCTTGTCAGAAGCAGCGACCTTGGTGGGAATTTTGCCAGCACCCAATAGTTATAATCCAGCTAGAAATGAAGAGTTAGCTCGCAGGCAGCGGAATGGGGTGATCGAGCGGATGCTGGATTTGGGGATGATTACCACCGAAGATGCCAGGCGGGCCAGGCGATCGATAATAGAAGTGAGCCCGAAAGCCAAACTGGAGTTTCAGTCCACGATCGCGCCTTATTTTTACGATTACGTGTTCAGCGAACTGGAGGATTTGTTAGGAACGGAGGTAGCCAGAGAAGGGAACTTTATCATCGAAACAGGTCTGCACCCAAAGATGCAAGCCCAGTCGGAAGTAGCGCTGCGCGAAACGATGAATAATCAGGGGAGATATCTGGGATTTGACCAAGGAGCAGTCGTTACCCTTGACGCTAGAACAGGCGAAATCATGGCGATGAACGGGGGTGTAGATTACACGAAAAGTCAGTTCAATCGCGCAACCCAGGCCCTGCGACAGCCAGGTTCTACTTTCAAAATATTTACTTATGCAGCGGCGATCGCCCAAGGAATTTCCCCTAAAAAGACCTATTCCTGCGCCCCCTTACCCTGGGGAGGTGTAAGTTATAGTGCCTGCGAACGGAGTGCGGGCTATGTAGATATGTACACGGGGATGGCGCTGTCAGAAAATGCGATCGCCCTGCGGGTGGCGCAAAATGTGGGTCTAGACAAAGTGGTGGAAATGGCAAGACGACTGGGCGTGCGATCGGAACTTAAAGCCGTACCCGGTCTAGTATTAGGTCAAAGTGAAGTCAAGCTGCTGGAGATGGCGGGAGCTTATGCAGTCTTAGCAAATAGAGGTATCCGCAATCGTCCCCACGCAATTAGAGAGATTCTCGATAGTAGTGATTGTAGGGATCCTAACGATCTGGGCACTTGCCGGGTAATTTATAAATACAACACAGAGGCAAACCAGAAGGTGATAGATCCAAAGATTGCCGATACCATGACCAAGATGCTCCAGGGAGTCGTGCAAGGGGGAACTGGTAGCGCCGCTTATATCGGACTGGGAGAAGAAGCAGGGAAAACTGGCACCACGAATGATGGTGTGGATTTGTGGTTTATTGGTTACCTATCCAAACGGCAGATTGTGACTGGCGTCTGGCTAGGCAACGATAACAACTCTGCCACCAACGGCAGTAGCTCGATCTCGGCCCAACTCTGGGGCCAATATATGCGTAAATTCTTCCCCCCACCAAAAAAACCTGGTGCTTCCTCACCTCCATCGGTAGAGTAGGATAGGCACAGATCCTGTCCGATGAGGGACTGGGCATCATCTGGTCCGGGTACTGAGCCCCAAGATAGCACCGGTTATAAGTGTAATAAAAGTTAACATATTTGGGGCAGCCAAAGCCGAATGCCAAGGCTATCATGAGAAAATAGCTGTGGGATAATGCCTATATAGTCGAGGAAGTAAGGTTCGGCAACAGAGCAGTAGAATTGCTAGTAATAGTAAAACGCAGGTTCCCATGGGACCGGATCTAGCGCCTGGCGCAGTACGTAAACGAGAATCAGTTTGGTGGAGAGAAACGTGACGATTTACATTGGGAACTTGTCCTTTGAGGCGGAAGAAGACGACTTACGGAATATATTTGACGAATACGGGAAGGTAAGCCGCGTTAGCATGCCGAAGGACCGGGAGACGGGAAAGAAGCGAGGTTTTGCCTTTGTGGAGATGGATTCAGACGAGGAAGAAGAAAAGGCGATCGAGGAACTAGATAACGCCGAATGGATGGGTCGCATCATCAAAGTGAATAAAGCCAAGCCAAAAGAAAATAGGGGGGGCCGATCGGGTGGTGGTGGCTTTCCCAGAGAGAGAACGCGCTACTAACCGCTGCATCACCGTTAATTGCCAATAGCTAAGAGCAAAAACAAATTAGCCTCGTTACCACTGGCGACCCCTGGGAACGCAATTAGCCAAGAAAACGACTGGCCATCTTCATAGCGTCAGCAATGTCAACATCACCATCCCCATCGGCATCCAAAAAGCTGCTCAGTACAGAATTGCCACCTTCGGGATTATCAGTTTCGCTGCCAGTTTGCAGCAGATTCAGGACCAAAGGGAGGACAGCCGGTAGCAGAGATTGAATGGTGTCCTCTGGCAGTCCGGTCTTTTGAGATGCAACTTCTACGATCTGTTGCACTTGAGGTAAGGTAAAAAGTGCCCGAACTGCTAGGGGGTTGGCTAAAGTGCCGCTAAATTGATTGACAAGAGACTGCACCTGGTTGTCACCTTCAGAATCTCGTTTTTCTTTTAAGGAAGAGCGGGTAAAGCTGCCGACAATTGACATCAGAGATTGCATTTGGTCAAAACTGGCACCAGAGTTGCCAGAGAGCATCTGTGCCGCGCCGAAAATATCACCCAGCTGACTAGGACTAGTTTGCTTAGTAGGGCTGCTGATGGCACCCATAATACTGTCGAAAAGTCCCATAATTTTTACCTCCTGTTGCGGTTGAATCTTTGTTAATTGGGGTGGTGTCACACTGGTAGTGGGACCGATGAGCAATCATTACTCAATCGGGAATTACTTCCCCACAATAGCGAGTAGAAGAAAATTATACAGTTGAATAGTGAGCGATCGTCACTTCTTATTAATGAAAATATAGGGAGTAAACTAAAACAGCACTCTCAATCATGGCCGAGATCCTGTGGGCTGTAACCGGACGGGAGCGGTTGTAGCTAAAATATATCATAGATCCCTCCTAACCCCCGGATCCCCCCCTAACCCCCCTTAATAAGGTTAATAAGGGGGGGAACCGCTTATTAAGGGGGGGACCGCTTCCCCCGATCGCCCGCTGATAGCTGCGCACTGCAATCATGAAACTGTCTCGCCTGTTGACGCTGATTATCGGTCTGACCGTAATCTTAGGGCTAATGCTGTGGATGATCGATACCCTGCGTTGGTTCTACTGGCAGATTTCTTATTCATCTCCCCTGCTGGGTACTATTGTGCTGCTGTTGCTGATCCTGCTGCTAGGACTGGTAATCGCAGCTTTTGTCTATTACGTGCTGCTGTTTGGGGGGGCTGGCAGCAAAAAGGGCCAGCGCTATGTGAAGCCGAAAGTGCCTCAAGCTAAGAATGAGGCGGCTTCCGAAACACTCCGGGCCGTGCGCAAACAGGCCGAGCAAATTCAGGATAAGGTGGCCCGACAGGCTTTAATTGAGCGATCGCGCCAGATAGAAGGTAGCCTGCAAGCAGGGGTGTTGCGGGTGGTGGTGTTTGGCACTGGTTCAGCGGGGAAGTCTTCGGTGGTGAACGCGCTGCTGGGCCGGATGGTGGGGCAGGTGTCCGCACCCATGGGAACTACGGAAGCGGGGCAAACCTACAGCCTCCAGCTGAAGGGGTTGGACTGGCAGATTTTGATTACCGATACTCCAGGGATTTGCGAAGCAGGTGTGGCGGGAACCGAGCGGGAACAGCAGGCCCGAGAGTTAGCGACAGTAGCAGATTTACTGTTGTTCGTGGTGGATAATGACCTGCGCCAGTCGGAATACGAACCCTTGCGGACTTTGGCACAGATTGGCAAGCGATCGCTACTAGTGCTGAACAAAACGGACCTGTATCCCCCGGAGGAAATGGAAGCGATTCTGGGGCGTCTGCGGGAACGGGTGCAGGGGTTGATTCCTGGCAATGATGTGGTAGCCTGTGCGGCTAATCCCCCAGAGGTGGTACTGGACAGCGGCAGTATATTTCAGCAGGAACCGGACGTGATGCCTTTAATCCGCAGGCTAGCTGCGGTGCTGCGAGCCGAAGGAGAAGATTTGGTCGCGGACAATATTTTACTGCAAAGCAGCGCCTTGTCAGAGGAAGCAAGGCGGATTATCGACGCCCAGCGCAAGCGTCAGGCGGACAAAATTGTCGAGCAGTTTCAGTGGATAGGTGGTGGCGCGATCGCGGTCACGCCATTGCCAGTGGTAGATTTATTGGCAACTGCGGCGGTAAACGCTCAGATGGTAGTAGAAATCGGCAAAATCTACGGCTGCGAGCTCAATATGGAACGGGGACGAGAACTGGCCTTGTCTCTGGCGAAAACTTTGGCCAGTTTAGGCATTGTCGAGGGAGCATTAAAGTTGGTGACTGCGGCATTACAATTGAATGTGGCCACTTTTGCGATCGGGAAGGCAATTCAGGGAGTGACTGCGGCTTATCTGACCCGGATTGCTGGTAAGAGTTTTATAGAATATTTTTGTCACGATCAAGATTGGGGTGATGGGGGGATAATTGAGGTGGTGCAGCAGCAATTTCAGCTCAACCGCCGGGATGAGTTTGTCAAGGTCTTTATTCAAGATGCGATCGCGCGAGTCGTCCAACCTTTGAGCGATCGATTCTATTTCGTAGAAGAGGAAAAGGAACAGTCGGAACCGGCGTCACCCGCACCTATAAGCAAGTTTGAGCCCCTGGATGATTGGTCCGAACCGCCACAGATCCAGGATGATTGGTAGCTACTCTACGCCCCGCGCCCCGACGCCCGAACCCTAAAGGGTCCGGCAGTTACAAAGCCCGCCTGCGCGGGCTAGATTATATTAAAGTGCGATCGCATTTTTTGTAGGTTGGGTTGAAGCATGGATGCTGTTGGCGAAATCCATCTCGAAAGACGAATAAGAGCGTGCTACAAGAACGAGAAATCTTTACTTGGGCGATTAGTAATACTCAATGTAAGATGCTTGGTAGCACATTCGCCAACAGTATCAAGCATGAAACCCAACCAGAACATCCTGTCGGACGGACAATAATTCCTGGCAGCAGAATAACGATCGCTTCTCTCAATCCTGGGATATAATAGAGGCGATCGATACCCACCCTAAAGCAATAAGCAAGTCGCTATGACCAGAAAAAATCTATTATCTCGGATTTCTATCGATCCGAATATCTGCTTTGGCAAACCTTGTATTCGGGGGCATCGCATTTGGGTTTCCCTAATCCTTGATTTCTTAGCCAGCGGGATGACAATTTCCGAACTGCTTGAAGAGTATCCGGGTATAGAACGAGATGACATTCTTGCTTGTATTGCCTACGGCGCTGAGATGGCACGGGATCATTATATTGAGATTCCTCTGGAGGCGAAAAAGTGAACATAAAGCTTGACGAAAATCTTGGTAGCGGTCGAGTTGTAGCACGGTTACGTCTGGCAGGGCATGATGTAGCTACAGTGGAAGAACAAGGTCTGAATTCTACGCCTGATGTGGAATTAATTGATATTTGTCGCCAAGAAGGCAGATGTTTAGTTACTTTAGATCGGGGCTTTGGTAACCGCATCCGCTATAAACCTTCTGATTATGCTGGAATTGTTGTGCTACGCTTGCCACCGCAACCCACCCCAGAAAACTTGCGGGAAGTAGTGGAAACCTTAATCCGTGGGTTGGATGCCGCAGAAATCGAGGGTAAACTATGGATTATCCAGCGCGGGACTATTCAGGAGTATCAAGCATATTCAGAATAATTTGTCTTGCCCGGGGTGAGGTTAATCTACAAAAAAGAGAATTTGTGAGAAGCAGCGCGACAATAAGCGGAGATATTTTTGGGAGGAAAAGGACCATATAGTAACGTGGGCATTGGGAGATCCGTCATTCGTGCAGGATTTGTGAAAGTGCGATCGCATTTTTTGTAGGTTGGGTTGAAGCATGAAACCTAACATTGACATCCTGGAGGGCGAACAATAATTCCTGGCAGCAGAATAACGATCGCATTTTTTGTAGGTTGGGTTGAAGCATGAAACCCAAAATTGACATCCTGGAGGGCGGACAATAATTCCTGGCAGCAGAATAACGATCGCATTTTTTGTAGGTTGGGTTGAAGCATGAAACCCAAAATTGACATCCTGGAGGGCGGACAATAATTCCTGGTAGCAGCAGAACGATCGCTTCTCTCAATCCTGGGATATAATAGAGGCGATCGGTACCCACCCTAAAGCAATAATACCATTTGCAAAAAATGTTGCTACAATTCGTACCCTCTAATTTGCTCTCTTCGCTATCAGCCCGCCTTCGGTGTATCGTGGGAGCGCTATTCGCACTACCCACGATACACCGAGGGTTCAAACCCCCTACGTTCTCAGGCGGGAGCCAGGGAACGAGGCTAAAGTCGGTTAAAACCGACTAACAGGATACTGCTCAAAAAAATGTAACATATTTTTTATGAAATGGGATAAGCAAGTCGCTATGACCAGAAAAAATCTCTGATCTCGGATTTCTATCGATCGCAATATCTGCTTTGGCAAACCTTGTATTCGGGGGCATAGGATCTGGGTTTCTCTAATTCTTGACTTCTTAGCTAGCGGGATGACTATTTCGGAACTGCTTGCAGAATATCCTGGTATAGAACGAGATGACATCCTCGCTTGTATTGCCTACGGCGCTGAGATGGCACGGGATTCCTATGTCGAAAGCAACTAAAGGCAGAGTCTTCAGAAATCGGGCGATCGATCGCCTGTTGCGGTATGGTAAGATTTGCGATCGCAGGGCAATAAAAAGCGGGGATATTTTTTGCTGCCAGCACATTCACCAGTAGACCAGAAACCCGGTAGGTCGTAAAAAGGGTGCGGTCACAAGTAGTTTGAAGTCTGCAGACTCATAACCGGTTTGGTGCGACCTGCTGCAGGTGCTGAGAGACCAAAATTGATAAAGAAACCCGGTTTCACCGCTTACCGCCCCCACGGGAGTATCCTCCGACAAGCGCAAATATGATTTACTCCGAAGCATATTTACTTTATCTCTCAGCAAATATGATTGGCACCGAAGCATATTTGCTTTGGTCATTTTAAATAATATTTGCCGCCGAGCAAATATTATCTGCCGCCGAGCAAATACCATCTAGGCCTGCCGATCTATGTAATGATCCGGAGTTTTCCCGGGATCCCCCGACTAGATAGATACTAGACCTGGCGTCCGCCAGTCAGATGACGACGGGTGTAGTCTTGCACCAGTTGGTAAAAAAATACTACACCCACTTCTGGTGGGCAGTGCTGGCAGTGCCCCACCTTAGGAATGCAACGACAAATGAGCCGCACCCTCGTAAAAACCGGGTTTCTTGATTCTTTATTGCGATCGGACCGGGGGAGAATTATTTCGGACACTACTCCCTGGAATCTTTGGCAAAACCATTCTCAGCAGGAGCATTTCTTAAGTTTACATCCTGCTGAGAATCTGCCGCCGGGTTTTGGATAGAGAGTTCTGGGGGTAGCGGGATAGTTATTTGCAGGTTTACACCAATTTTTATTTGATTGTTATCAAAACTTATATTAGTTATATTAACCACATTATTTCCTAGCGAACCATCACTGACTGGTAATTTAGTAGGGAGCTGCGTTTGATATCCAGCATCATCAAGCCACTCAGCAATATCTCTCCAGTTTTCTATCTTTTCACCGCTTTTGTCTACTAGACTTTTAACGTACTTATATATAGTGGCGCAGAGATCCGTTTCCACGCCCTTGCTATTTTTGCCCAGCGTGTCAGCGATTTTTGTTGGACTACAGCCACAAAGCAGCCCCCGCAGGTGCAGCTTCTCAACAGGTGTCAGTCGCTTGCCCTTAGCGGAGGCCAAGTCAGTGTAGAGAGTTTCCAAGTCCCAGTGCTGTGCGGCCTGGGCAAACTGCTCGTTAGTAGATTTCATAGTTGGTCTCTTCTAAAATTACTGATAGGATCCTAACACAATTCCTGATACACACCCGGAGATTACTGTATAAAGCTAGCTTATGATGAATATACAGTAGTTGACAGCGGTGCGATGCTACAGGGAAAGAGGGCGAGAGAGTCGAAGCTCAAGCAGCCGGTGATGGAAATGGCCATCCGGACGTTACCTCAGCCAAGATACTGTCCAACTGCCGGTGTCGTGCCGCCAAACTGCTCGTAAGCAGATTTCATAGCTAGTCTCCGCTCAAATTCCTGATTGAATCCTAACATAATCACTGATATCCACCCGGTAATTACTATGTAAAGCTAGGGCGTGTCATCAGTTAGATTAACGATATGGGTCCCCACCAAAAATATATAACAAGATGATTGAGTTGACAACCAGGATATATTGGTGTAATATAAGAGGGTAAAGGTTAGAGCAGGAGAATTTGAGAAATGCGTCGCTATGCTTTAAGAGATGACCAGTGGGAGAGAATCAGGGATCTATTGCCAGGTCGGGAGGGTTATGTGGGGGGGACAGCTAAGGATAACCGCTTATTTGTCTATGCTGTCTTGTATCGATATAGAGCTGGGATACCTTGGCGGGACAACTTACCCGAGCGATTTGGGGACTTGAGGGTAATTCATACGCGCCATAGTAGGTGGTCAAAATCCGGGGTATGGGAAAGAGTATTCAAGGTACTTGCGTCCGATGCCGATAACGAATATGCGATGATTGATGCCACGATATAAAGGGCTCATCAACATAGTGCAGGTGCTCAAAAAAAAGATTGCGACCCAAGCCATCGGACGCCGTAAAGGGGGTTTGAGTACCAAAATTCACGCGACCTGTGACGCATTGGGGAACCCAACGGGTTTTCATTTAACAGCCGGTCAAGCTCACGATTTGGAAGGGGCTGATGTGTTACTTGATAATATTAAGGCTGATGCGTTACTCGCAGACAAAGCTTCTGATGCTGACGAACGGGTTTTGAAACGTCTTGAAGCCCAGCAATGCGAACCTGTGATTCCGCCTAAATCCAATCGAAAAGAACAACGCCGTTATGACAAATATCTATACAAAGCACGTCATTTGATTGAGAATTTTTTTGCCAAACTCAAGCAATATCGAGCCATTGCCACCCGTTACGATAAGAGGGCTCAGAATTTCTTGGGTGCTATCTACCTGGCTGCTACTGTTGTTTGGCTTAACTGATGACACGCCCTAGCTTATGATAAGTAAAGTAATGGGAAAATCATACGAAACCGGTCTCTAAAAGTGGACTTCTTTGAAATTACTGCCGAGGCTGAAAGCCGCTATGACAGGCACAACCTGATTGACTGGTGGGACCAGGCAAAACTCAAGGCTGCCAGAGTGCTGGTGACTGGTGCTGGTGCTTTAGGCAACGAAGTGCTGAAGAATTTGGCCCTGGTGGGTGTCGGCAATATCACCGTCATTGACTTCGATACGGTCTCGGTCACCAACCTAACTCGGTCCGTCCTGTTTCGAGAATCAGATGTCGGCTTGCCGAAAGTAGAAGTTGCCCGTAAACGCGCCCTTGAGATTAACCCAGAGATAACAATTGAGGCAATTCACGGCGATCTGGAATTTGACATCGGCATTGGGGATGTTCGGGAACATGACATTATTATAGGTTGCCTGGACAGCATTAATGCGCGGTGGGCGATTAATCAGCTTGCTTATCGTGCAGTCATTCCCTGGATCAACAGCGGTATTGGCGTTACTGAGAAGGAAGTAAGTTTTTTCGATCCCAAAACAGAAGCAGCTTGTTATGAATGCACCATATCTAACCGGATGTGGGAGAGGCGCAACCAGCGATACTCTTGTCAGGGGATGAAACGGAATCTTCCTGAAGCTGCCATGCCCACGACAGCCCCAATAGCCTCCATAGCTGGTGCGATGCAGGTTCACCAAGCACTCCTATATTTCACGGCAAAACAGGACTACTCGATCCAGGGGAAAAAATATTTCTGGGATTAAATCCTTGGACAGCTCTCAAAATGCAAATTCAGCGTCAGGAGACTTGTCTTGCCCACGACTTATCCATTGAACCGGCAATAGAGATCGAGTACGATCCAAATATGAAGGTGCAAGAAGTTCTGAAACAGTTAGATACATCGGGATATGCCGAACCAGTTCTCTGGCTACGCAATGAAGTGATAGGCAAGATGACCTGCCATAAGTGCGGGTATGAGGAACAGGCGAACGCTCCCCTACGCAAATATCAAGAATCCCAGCAAGCTTGCCCCAAGTGTGGTTATGAATCAAGGGATTTTGAAGTAATCAGGAATCTGACTCTAGAAGATTCCTGCGCCAGCGTTATCTTAGAAGAGTTATGTCTGACGACGAACGAAATACTACACTGCGAGACCGCGAAAGGTCAAATAGCAATTCAATTTCGCCCAGCATAGGAGGAGTAAATATGGCTGATGCACTTTCTGTAGTTGTTCGTATGGCTGATGGAACCCGTAAAGCAGCCGTTAACTTGCCTGGTACTCTCATAATTGGACAGCTTGTGCAAACCACACAGCAAAAGTGGAATCTTCCCGCTAATTCCAACTATGCTGTGCGTCTTGAGCGTACAGGTCAACAGTTAGACGCTTCTGCAACTCTTAATTCAGTAGGAGTTCAGCCAGACGATGTGCTCTTAATTTTCCCAGTTTTAGAGGCCGGTCAAAAATGAGTGTACGAGAAAAAAGACTCCAAAATGACTTTCAAAATTTATCGGCACTGGTTGATAACTCTGGTGGTACGCTAGCGATTATTTCAACGAGTGGCAATCCGCCGTATCAATATGTTATCGAATATCGATGTCGAGGCATAGAGCAGTTGCGAAGATATGAGCCAGATGAGCCAGTGTTCCGCAATACTCATCGGGTATAAATTACTCTAGGCAGCAATTATCCAAGAGAACAACTGGCTGCTAAGTTTCTTACTCCCATCTTCCATCCCAATGTCTATAGCAGTTTAATAATTTGTCTTGGCAATGATTGGACAATTTCAGAAACCTTAACTGAATTAGTTATCAGAATTGGCAAAATAATTCAATATGCAGATGACATAACCAATTTGAAAAGTCCAGCTAATGGGGAAGCTAAAAGCTGGGCAGAAAGGAATAAGCTGCGTCTTCCAGTAGATACTCAGACATTCAAATCCCAAATTTTTTCTTGGGATGAACAACCGGTCAACATTAGTTGACAAGATTTATAGGGTGATAGTCATGAACCAATTTATCCAATTTATTTCCAATATTATTAGGAGGATACGCATGTCACAAGGACCGGAGTTACCATTTACTCGACGAAATAACCCTGAAAGAAGAAGAATTCCAGATTCAGAACAGCAAGATCAAATTGTCTGGGAAGACAGTGCTCAAATTGTTTGGGAAGACAGTGAGGATGTTTATAGGCCGATTCCCAAAAGACATAGTAATTTTCAAGCTGAACGCGGCGTCGCAGCACCACGAGTGTATATCAAAGCGAATGCTCTTCATGAACTAAAAGATCATCTAGCATCTAATACACGAGTTGAACAAAGTGGTATTCTTTTTGGGAATGCCTACCAAGACCAGCAGCATGGAGTCTACGTTGAGATTACAGCAGCCGTAGCCGCCCCAGCAACAATTGGAACAAGCGCACACCTAGACTTCACGCCTGATTCCTGGCAGGGAATTATGGATTATGCGAAGTCTAAGCATTCCGGAGAAAACATTGTAGGCTGGTATCACTCTCATCCGAATATTGGCGTGTTCATGTCAGGAACGGACTTTTTTCTCTATGACAACGCTAAATAAATTGGTATTAAGGATAACCATAAATTGTCGAGATATGAATGGGAAAATATTATTTTATTCCGCTGCGATCGCGTATAAAGAATAGCTAAAATGACAATGTTTTTAGTCGGTTTTCAACCGACTTTAGCTATTAGCCGGGGGTTTGAACCCCGGCGGGCTATCGGAACAGATACAAGATATATTTGAGAACAGATTTTGGGATTAGACGTGAGCGAGGTTCGGCGATCGCCCCAAATACTTCCCCCGAAAACAGAGATGCGATCTGGTACTTTTGTTTAATATAATTTAGGCTGCGTAGGCGGACTTGGTTTGTATAGCCCTACCCTTTAGGGTTAGGGCGGGGTAGCGGGCGCAAAAGTGAGGTTCACCCGAGGCGATTGCCTCTTGCTGGGATAGGGTGCAATATGCTAAACTACACAACAGACTTGCCTTGCATGGGTCTTAGGGGCACGCCAGCAACACCTGACCGCAGTAGAGAGAGTTTGGGTCCTCTTCCACCAGACTACTCTTAGCATACAAGGGGCACGGCATCAATAAATTATCGGGTGATTGAATTAATTAACTCACGCCATGCCCCGGACGGCACCGCATATTATTGCCGATAACAATATAATTGGCGATCGCCCTAAATCCTTCCCCGAAAACTCCAGATGCGATCGCCCCAAATTCTTCCCCGAAAACCGAGATGCGATCGCCCGTAAAGAGGAAAGTATCGGGGTTGTTACCATTGGTCATATTAATTAAAAAACGACGAGCAGTTTCGTAATCCATCTCCAGTAATATCTGGCGCAACACTCAGGGTATACTGCTGGTGGAGTGGGTATGGCAGCAGCCTTTAGCTTCTATCCCAGCAAAAATTTGGGAGCTTGTGGGGATGGTGGTATGGTTTTGACCAACAATGCCGAAGTGGCCCAAAATGTGCGATCGCTCTGCAACTACGGAGCCCCGCACAAATATTATCATACCGAGTTCGGTATCAACAGTCGGCTGGATAACTTACAAGCAGCCATACTCAATGTTAAACTTCCCTATCTGGAGCCGTGGAACCAATCTCGTCGGGAAGCAGCAACCATTTACGACGCCCAACTAGAACCATTGCAGGATCTAGGAATTCTTCCCATTCAGAACCACAGCAATACGGGGCACATTTATCATTTATACGTAATCCGCCTGCTGTCCACTTGCTCCATAGACCGGGATATCCTAGCTGAGAAACTGAACGCCCAAGGCATTCAAACTGGCATCCATTATCCCATTCCCTGTCATCTACAACCAGCTTATAAATATTTAGGCTATCGTGCTAGTGACTTTCCCCAGGCCGAAACTCTCTGCCAGCAGATTCTCTCCTTACCCATGTATCCCGGTCTGACTACCGATCGGATCGGGGGCATAGTCGCTACCATTAAATCAGCGATCGACGCCTCCGGGGTTTTTGCGTCAGCGCAGCGGCTGCGCAGCCGCTAGCATCCCGGAGGCGTCGAAGGTGTGTCATAGGACTGCGCGTTTGTCTGTCCGAGGTAACCAATAACTGATAACTAACAACTGACATGGTGGGCAATGCCCACCTACCAAATAGACATCTCCAAAATAGAAATTTATGCTATAATAAGATTTGAAAATTTAATTTTGTGACGAGTATTACCTGGACATATTTGCAAGCCAAGCCTAAAGAAGCAAAACGGCTCATCGGTATCAGCTATGAAAACTTAATACAACTTATTGCAATTGCTAAAAAGTTGGATAAAAATCATAAAGAAAAGGTGGAAGAACACAAAACTAGATTGATAAGTCGGAGGGGTGAAAGCTAAATTATTAGTAGAAGAGCAAATAATTTTAACTTTGATGTATCTGCGTCAAGGATTAACATTCCCAGTATTAGCTATACTTTTGTCAGTGAAAGCTAATGATATTTTTAATTATTGGCAAGATATTTTCCGCTTTGCCGTTTACTTGAACAAAAAAATGGAGAAGATGAAGAATATTTATCTAAACTTTTAACAGAATATGAGTTGATAGTCGATAGCGCAGAGCAAGCCATACCAAGACCTAAAGACTATGAAGAGCAGTAGGTGACCCGTCCAAGTCACGATTACCGGGGAAGTCGTCAGACAGGGATTCTATCCCCTAGCTCAGCCTTCCCTCTCTACCGCTTTGCTGATCTCCGGTGGCACGAACCAGCAAGCAGACCTGCGAAGGGTACTGGTACGTCGGACTTTAATCGATGGTTCTGCGATCGAGAAAGAGATTGACCTGTTTAGCGCTCTGAAAAACTCCGAGCCAATACCCGATTTACGCTTAGAAAATGGAGATGTGGTGATCTTGCCTCAACTGCCACCGGACGATCGCGATTATGACCGGGCATTGATCGCTACTACTAACCTGGCTGAACCACAGATCAGGCTCAAGCTTTTGAGATCCCCTGGTGGGATTGGTAATCTCACATTGCCAAACGACAGTACCTTTGTCGATGCGCTGCGATCGGGGCAAATCCTGACATATCCGACATCCGAAACATTGCTTTGATCCGGTTTGAGCCAAAAGAGGGCAGAACGGTTACCTATATCTTAGATGGTAAAAGTGCTCTGCTGGGTGACACCGATCAAGACCTGCTTTTGCGCAATCACGATGTCATTGCCGTAGGTCGAACCCTGATCTCTAGGATTAGTTTTGCCCTGATGACTATAACCCAACCATTCCGAGATATTTTGGGATTTCTGTTGTTCTTCAATCAATTTGATAATGTCTTCAACGAAGATCGCAGAAGAAACTGATCGGTATTAAAATAATTTAACATCAAAAATTACCAAGGAAAATGCTACCATGACTTCACCCATTGTTAAGCGCTATCTGATTGCCTTAAATAAATACTGGTTTTTGATACCAGTGGGAATTTGGGTCGGTGTAGCTGGGGGCTTTGTTTACGATCTTTTTTTGCAATCGACTACCCAACAAACTGAATACACGATTACAGGAGTGCTGCGGTACACTCGTCCCCCAGTGACATTTTCTGAAATAGGTAATGTGATTCAAGACCAGGGACAGAAACTGACCCTGGAGGAACTGCTGGTTCCTAAGGTGCTGGAGTCAGTGATAGCATGAGATGGAGTGAAAACCGCGCCAAAAGATATTGTAAAAGCGATAAATGTCACACCTCCTAAAAAAGATAACTCAAAGCTGATGGTTATCTATAAAACGACTGATGAGTCGGAAGGACTGATCGTAACGACAGCATTAATGGAGGAGATGGTAGAACGGAGTCGCGAAATCAATATAACCCTTTGGCGATTGGTGATTGACGAAATTAACAAACGCTTGCCAGCAGTGCTGGAGGAAATCCGGGCCGCAGAGCAAGATTTGGAACAGTTTATCCGACGAGAGCAAACGGCACTCTTAGCGATCGAAGCTGGGCAATTACCAGGCTCAATTGTCAGCAGTCAACAACAGCAACGACAGATTCAACTCCAGCTAGAGGGGATTGAGGCCCAAATGCAAAGCCTGTCCGAGCAACTGGGGTTGACACCGGAAGAAGCCTACGCTTCAGCAGCCCTCAGTGCCGACCCGATTATTGCCGATCTGCGGGCCCGATTCTATCAAACTGAAACTCAAATGCAGCTAATGAGTCAAGATTTGCGACCCGATCATCCATAATGATGCAGTTGCAGCGGGAACTCGAATCCTCTGAGCAATTGCTAGAGCAGCGAGCAGATGAGGTGATAGGCGGCAATGGCCAAGGGACACCACTTGTCAGTGAGACGATTCGCCAAGACAGCAACCTGGATCCAGCACGGCAACAGCTGGCTCAGACTCTAGTAAGTTTACAAACACAGCGGGAGTAACTGCAACGGCAATTGCAGGTGGCGAGTGACCGAGAGCAGGAACTAAGACAACGGTATGAAACTCTGCCCAACAAGCGACTGGAAGAAGCGCGGTTGCAGCAACAGCTGGAGTTGAAAAAGAGTTTTTACATGGCTGAGTCCATCAATCTCCTCGCCTCTACGTGTGAATTCCGATTTTTGGGAGCCATCATTAACGGAGAGTATATGCCTCTGCACTCACTATCACCCATCGAGTCTCCAGCTTGATCGTTGTTCATTGAAAATTGAAAATTGGCGTTCCCAGGCGGGAGCCAGGGAACGAGGAAAATTGCCAATTGTGAATTTGTGATTATTTATTCATGTCCATTTTCCATTTGCCATTATTCATCATAGTCAAATGGATGGGGTCGAGCCGGGAATCGCTTCCCGACCCTCCCTTGAGGAACCGGACTTGCGATTTTCACCGCATCCGGCTACTGGGTACTAGGCCCTTTTCATAGGTAGACTTAATAGGAATTACTTCCGTTAGCCCTTGCCGCCTGTCTTTTCTTCCCTTTCCTGGTTTAGCGAGTGGTTGTTCTGATAACCGTTAGTATCACCATTTTCAAGTCAGTTTTACCAGTTATCCATACCTTATCCTCCACTTGCGTTTCGGATTAGTTCCGTGGCTTTTTAGGATTACTCATTCCAGCAGCTTCCTAGTATCACCGACCCACGTCAGCGCTGGCTACCCAGCATCATCTACATTACTGTAGATGTTATCCCAGGAATTACCCCGGGCATTCGCTTCTTGGGCCATCCCTCCCCCCGTGGCTTGCGCTTAACATCTAACTTGTCCTGATGGACAGCACACGAGAGGTTACTTCGTTCCCTAACAACATTTCGCGATACCTTTAGGTCCACACTATACCCCGGGAGCTATTTGAGTACTATATTAGCCAGAGTCTAAAACTAATACTAGCTACCATTTCCTTTTTAGGCCAGCGCATATAGCCTTATTTCGCTGGTTCCTTATAACGAGGCTTGCACATGTTTGCCTGCTCTAACCTTGGATATCTTTCCTAGCGGCGTCACCGGCTTAGGCTGCCAGTTATCCTACATTTGAGTCCTCGCTTAGCACCACGATGATGTCGCTTCGTAGCACCGAGGACCGGTGTCACCCCCGTACCTGGGGGGAGGGGAATTTAACCCCCATGCGGTCAGAGTTCCTGGCTAATGAAACCGGGCTAGCGTTCCGTGTTTGACCACGTTAGGCTAGAACGAATCGCACAGACCCATCAAGGGTGCTAAAAGCGCCCCAAACACAAATCCACCAGCATGGGCCCAGTATGCAATTCCGCCCATATTAGCGGGTGCATTCAGACTGGCAAAGCTAGAAATCGCTTGGGTGACAAACCAAATACCCAGAAAAACCATCGCTGGGATGCGAATGGTAGTGATAAAATACCCCAGGAAAACCAATGTGAGAACTTTAGCCCGGGGAAACCTGATAATGTAGGCTCCCATTACACCTGCGATCGCCCCTGACGCGCCCAAGGAAGGGATATCAGAAGACTGGGAAAAGAACCACTGGGTCAATGCCGCCAACATCCCGCAGATCAGATAGAAGATGATAAATTTGACATGACCCAGTTTATCTTCCACATTGTTGCCAAAAATCCAGAGAAACAACATATTCCCTAACAGGTGCATCCAACTCCCGTGCAGGAATTGGGAGGTAAACAGAGTCAGCCACTCTGGCACCGGTTGGTTTACTGCCACGCCAGTAAAGCTAGCAGATAGCTCCCTGGGAACCACTGCAAACAGGTGGTAGAATTCTCCTAGTTCTTGGGGTGCCAAACTAACTTGATACAGAAAAATCAGGATATTCGTAGCAATCAGCCCATAGGTAAAATAGGGGGTTGATTGGGTGGGATTTTCGTCATGTAAGGGAAACATTGTAAATTGTAAATTGTAAATTTTTGATTATTTCTTTGCAATACTCCGGACACTTTGGGGAACTCTTAACTCTTAACTCTTAACGGGAAACACTCCTTCGTAGTCCTTTTGCTGCAACCCTTTAGGGTTGCGGCAATGGGACATTAATTTTTTCGGAAGTCAGCCCCCCCGGCTAACAAACCCAAAAATTGCTCTGTATAGCATTGGCTTACCCTGCAAGGCTTACAGCGGAGTTGTCAAAATTGTCCGGACTATTGTCTTTGACAATTCGCCATTTTCCATTATTATACTTCTGGTTAGGGCCAGATAATTGCGGCGGTGACACAGTTGGTTGACATTGGTTGCCAATCAAGCTATGGCACCGCCGCTGCGAGGGTCTAGCTGACCGAAATTGGCTAGTGCATCTTAGCGAGCACTTTTACCCCCTGCCCACCGGGACTCTATCTGCGGTTGGGTGAGCAGATAACCGGCAATATCTACCAGATCGTCTTCTGTCAAGTTTCTCATCTTAGGAAAAATATCGGCACTGTTGATGCCAGGGTGCTCCTCGGAAATGTCCTCTTCTCCGTCGAAACTCATGGGGGCCTTCAGAAAATCCACTATCCCTTGAATGTTGTCGCGCGGTGGCGTTGCCAGAGATAGAGTTTCCAGGTCCAGTCCGATATTGGGATTAGTTTTAGTCATTCCCTGGCCGTGACAGCTTGAACAGGCATAGTTAAACTGCTTTTTCCCGTTGTCAAGCTGCTTCTCGGTCAAGACGATCGTCTCACCATCTTCATTCTGTGGCACAGTACGGGTGGCTTCGTCTAGTTCGAGGGCAGTGACACTGCTGACAAACATGACAAAGGTCAATAATACAATGGCTACAGCTAGCCAGGTGTATTTTTTTAGCATGGTTCTCCCTAAAAATTTTTGTTCTTTTATGGCTTGGGCAACCCCAGATGCAGCATCAGGACACACCGATAACCTTATCCCGGACTGAACAATACCAGTTGTCTGGCGGTCTAGCCCGGGCGGAGCCAGTAGATGACTGGCTCTATGGCTAGTAATCTGAAGCTATGTTGTCAGCTTCTTTGTCGGCTAGCGGGCGGCATGGTTTGTACCCTAAAGCTAGATCTAGAGTTGCACCTCATATGAACATCATGCCATTGCGGTGCTCTTTTCCCAAGCCTCTTCCCTGCCAGGCAAGGTGAGTATGTCTCTTGGATGTCTCAGGAGTAGTGCGACTATGATGTCCCCGGGTTTCGCCGTGCGCCTGGGGGACATCAAGCTCTGGTGGAGACATCGAACGCTTCCAAGATTTAGGGGTGGCGATCGCCATTCGGGCCCGTGAATTATCCAGTTGGCTTATTCCTCTGGTCGGCAGCTAGCTAGTTGATTATGGTCATACTGTTGATTAATTGAGAGTTGGTTAATGCCGTAGCATGGTGATTTCTTGGCAATGATTGTCCATCCTTTGCTAGCATGGGCCCAGATTGATGGAGGCCGATCAGCTGGGCGAGGGTTTTTTTGAGCTGGGTGCGAGGGACGATGATATCGACAAAGCCATGCTCCAGGAGATACTCCGAGGTTTGAAAACCCTCTGGGAGCTTTTCTCGGAGGGTTTGTTCGATCACCCGGCGACCTGCGAAGCCAATGGTAGCTTTCGGTTCGGCGATAATAATGTCTCCCAACATGGCAAAGCTGGCTGTTACGCCGCCGGTGGTGGGGTGAGTCAGCACGGGGATGTAGAACAGTTTAGCTTCTCGATGTTTTTCTAAGGCTCCTGCGATTTTTGCCATTTGGATCAGACTCAGCATCCCTTCTTGCATCCTGGCACCGCCGGAAGCACAGACAATAATGATTGGCAGACTCTCTAGGGTGGCCCGTTCGATCAGGCGGGTGAGTTTTTCCCCGACTACCGACCCCATACTACCACCCATAAACCGAAAGTCCATAACGCCGAGGGCGACTTTAAAGCTTTCTAGTTGACCCAAACCTGTCTGTACGGCGTCTGGAAGGTGGGTTTTTTCTTGGTATTCCCGCAGGCGAGCGCTATATTTTTTGCGATCGCGAAACTTCAGCGGGTCATCGGGATGCAGATGCCGATCTAGGGGTTGCCAAGTCTGGGCATCTATCAGCTGGCGGATGCGCTCATCGCTATCGACTGATATATGATGACCACAGTCAGGACAGATCATTTGGGAAGCTTGCAGGTCTTTTGTATAGGCGATCGCCTCACAGGAGGGACACTTGGTCCACAGTCCATCAGCTACCTCACGTTCTTGTCGCTCTCGACTAATTGGCTCTGATTTTTGTTGATTTGCAAACCAATCAAATATAGACATGAAAACGGCTATTTCCCTTCTATTAGAGATTTTATAAGTAGAGGAACCACCATCCGACTCAAACACTATCCTATCAGGTGACTGGGAAGAATAACCGTAAGTATGTCGATAAAATAGCTTCTCCCCAGAGGGCTGTTACTGCTGCACCGAGGGCCAGAAATGGTCCAAAGGGCATGGCTTGACGCCGCTTGAGCCACCCGAGGGCGATCGCCCCTCCACCGGCAAAAGCCCCGAGGGCACAGGCGAGAAACCCTGCTAGCAGCAAATATTTCCAGCCTAACCAGGCCCCCATCATGGCCGCTAATTTGGCATCGCCGCCACCCATTGCTGCTTGTCCCAAGGCGAGAGACCCCAACAAGATAATGGCCTCAAACAACCATAGACCCAGAACTGCCCCAAATATCCCATTCATCAGGGGATAGACATCACCTGCACCAGTAGCTGCCTGAAACAGCAAGCCCGCCAATAATCCCGACTGGGTGAGAGAATTAGGTAAGGTCATCGTATCCAGGTCGATCAGGGACAATGCCAGCAGCCAGCTGAAGAATGCCCAATATCCCAGAGTTTGCCCAGATAGGCCAAAGCGCCAGTAAATCAGTAAAAATAGGATGCCAGAGGCAGCTTCTACCAGGGGATAGCGCCGGGAAATAGGGAAGAGGCAGTTGCTACAGCGCCCCCTTAACCATAGCCAGCCGAAAATTGGCACATTCTCAGAGGGCTTTAGCTGGTAGGAGCATTTGGGACAGCGACTTGGAGGCCATAGTATCGATAACCCTGCTGGTATCCGATAAATTACCACATTTAAAAAACTGCCGATCGCCGATCCGAGGATAAAGACAATTATAGCAGCAAATATTTCCATAGGTTAGCGATCTATTACTGCTCAGTCATACTGTTGTGATTCCATATAATCAAGGGGCACGAAGCATTCTTGGGGCAATAATATCGGTGTGCCCTTAAATATTAGTAGGGATCGATAGGTTTCGCGATTAATCACCACACCTAGGGGACGCCGCGTTTGTAAGTGAGGGATTTCCAGGTAAATATAATAAAGCTGTCGAGCCGCCTGAAGCAAGACTGGATCTCTAAACTTCGAGATCTCCTGCAGTGATCTCACCTGTTCGGCATGGCACCCAGGAGACATCTTCGGTGCCTTCGGGATGTATGCAGCCGCGGCTGCACTGCGCTGACGCAAAAACCCCTCAGGCACCGAGGCAACATCGATTCTGTCTGGACGATTATATGGCGATTGTGCTGAAGTTTGCACCACTTGCATCTCCCTCTAGTCTCTACCCGACTTTAGCCGATCCGGGAGATTCCGACAAGGATTCTGCTCAGGGGTGTGGTCATACATTGGTTTAGTGGAGAACAGGGAACGGGGAACTCTTAACGCCGAACAGTTGCCAACTGGTGCGAGGTCACGCCCGTTTCCCCGTGACCTCAACCCCGATAATGGAGAAGGGATCCTCATCGTTTTCTAGCACTGGGATGCTGACTGCTATGTTTACTATAGTTTCGGCAGTGTCGTCGTTGGCGAGGGGGGGGTCTGACAAGATTTCCACTTCCACATAGCCGGTGTCGGTAAACTCGTCAGCAGCGTCAGTGATAGTGTAGGCGAAGAAGTCAGAGAAGACTGGGAACTCGTTCGCATCTTCTGCTGGAGGAGTATATTCCAGCTTATCGTCTGTCAGGTCATTGGGTGTCCAATAGCAGGTTTTGCTTGTGCCTTTTGTTGCAGCAGGCGGGAAATGTGGGCTTTTTCTAGGAGTCCCACTAGCACGCCATTATCACGAACTACGGGTAGCTGAGATAGCTGTAACTGTTCTAGTAGTTGTACCACTTCTAGCAGGGATTGATCGGCTCGAACTGTTGTGGATACTGCGAGCGCTTGGGTCAGTTGCTTGACCTGAGTTTGGGGCCAGTTAGATGTGGGGATAGTTTTCATGTCCTCTACCTTGATGTTGCCGATCAGTTGTCCCCACTCATTGATGACCAGGAATTTGCGCCACTTCTCATTGCCAATTACGAAGTCGTTCGCAAATTCTCTCAGGGACAAGTTAGCTGCCACAATTGGGCTATTGGGAGTTACCGCATCTTCGGCTTTTAGTCCTGCTAGTGTATCCGCGATCGCGGCTGACTGGGCCGATCGCCCGGCGTTTTGCAGCAGGAACCAACCGATTAACATAGTCCAGAAGCTACCGTAGTTGCTAATGCCTAGGAATGATAAAGAACCAATGATGATGCCAACCCAACCCAGGAATTGACCGACGCGGCTAGCAAAAACGACTCCTTTGTAAGGATTGCCCGTGATTTTCCAGACTAGGGCCTTGAGGATATTACCGCCATCCAGGGGTAAGCCGGGAATCAGGTTAAACAGCGCTAGCACTAGGTTGATATAGGCTAGCAGTCCGAAAATCGCTGCTACTGGCCCGGTGAATGGGGCTGTCAGGTTGATGAAGGTCAGCAGACCAAACAGGATTATGCTGACCCCAGGACCCGCGATCGCTACCCAGAAGGCTTCCCCTGGGGTTTTGGACTCTCTTTCTAAGCTGGCTAAACCGCCGAACAGAAACAGAGTGATCGATCTGACTTCTATTCCCTGGCTGATGGCGACAAAGCTGTGTCCCAATTCGTGGGCTAACACCGAGGCGAACAGCAACAGTGCTGCAACCAATCCCCACAGCCAGGGTAATGGCCAATCTATTGCTGGAAATTGAGCCGCCAGTGCGCCGCCATAGTTCAAGGTCACTAAGCCCAAGACTAAAAACCATGATGGATTCACATAGAAGGGAATCCCAAATATATCGGCTACAAGAATGTTGCCGTTCATTTTCTCTACCTCTGTTCTCAGCTGCGAGGGGCTTGTCCCTCTCGTGATGTTTTTATTGTAACGAAATGTCAAACCAGCTTTCATCTCTGGGTGGTGGTATTATCCGTCCTCTGGAGTTCGGTTTCAAAAATCCCGATATCGCCCGCTTATGTGACGTCAGTTCGGGCACAATCTAGTTGACAATCCTGTTGCCTTTCCCGCTATAATTACCTTGGGAGCTAATGCACTCTTATCATATCACAGGTCTAATTATGTCAGTATCCCCAACACCCCCATCTTATCGCCAAGAAGATCTCCAGCAAATTTTGCAGTTGGCGATCGCCCGTCAAGCTCACAATGATGATTTTTCTCGGGAACAGCTTTGGGAAATCGCTGCCGAGTTAGGTATTTCCGAGGAAAATCTCCAATTAGCCGAACAGGAATGGTTATCTCGCAGAAGTGAACTGCAACAACGGCAGGAGTTTAATCTCTACCGCCGCCGCATGTTTCAGAAAAAGTTTGGCACCTATCTGATCGTCAATACTTTTTTGCTGCTGCTCAATTTCCTCACTTCTGGCACTATTTCCTGGTCTCTATATATTTTATTAGTCTGGGGACTAGGGCTTGGCCTTAATGTCTGGAATCTGTATCAAGAGACGTCCGAAGAGTACGAACAGGCTTTCCTCAAGTGGAGTAACAAGAATCAACTCAAACGCTCGATTAACAATGTTTTGGATAAGGTAAATAAGTTTTTGCAGAGTTAGATGAGCAGCATTTTTAGGGCTATTTCATTCTATCAAAACGCGCCGCACCCTCGTTCCCACGGCTCGGGGCCCTCGGAAAGTAAATCTTTAATGACGTGCAGCGGGTTCTGTGGTAATCCCGGTCTCGCTAGGTTTATGACTGGTCGCAACCGGTGGGAGATGGCTAGGGTCGGCTGCTGGACGATCGGGGGTTGTCTGATTTTTCGGGCCGTCCGCAGACCGTAGATGGTGGATTTGAGCTAAACTAAGCTATAGGTACTATGAATCTAGGGGAACTATGGACGCGCTGATTGGCAAAACATTGCAGGGAGGCAAATATACTCTCGATCGACAACTGGGGCAAGGTGGTTTTGGGGTCACCTTCAAAGCTACTCATCACTACCTGAATCGGGTGGTGGTAATTAAAACTCTGAATGAGTCTGTGCGCCAGCATCCCAAATTTGTTGACTACCAGCGCAAGTTTCAGGATGAGGCCAGACGTTTAGCTTTATTTGTCCATCCCTATATTGTCCGCGTCAGTGACTTTTTCTCTGAAGATGCCATTCCCTACATGGTGATGGATTACATTCAGGGTCAAACTTTGGGAAATCTGGTGTTTCCTAACCATCCTCTACCGGAAGCGACGGCTATTCAATACATCCAGCAGATTGGTTCGGCCTTGCAGGTAGTTCATGAAAATGGCTTGCTGCATCGGGATGTGAAGCCGGATAATATTATGCTGCGCCAGGGGACTGATGATGTGGTGCTGATTGATTTCGGTATTGCCCGAGAGTATCAAGCTAATTTTACCCAGACTCATACTAGCTTCGTTTCTGATGGTTATGCCCCGATCGAACAGTATATGCCCCAGGCTAAACGCACTCCCGCTATCGATGTTTATGCTTTGGCGGCTACTCTCTATGC
Source organism: uncultured Hormoscilla sp. (assembly GCA_963921275.4). GTDB lineage: Bacteria > Cyanobacteriota > Cyanobacteriia > Cyanobacteriales > Desertifilaceae > Hormoscilla. The sequence continues at coordinate 4,152,040 of OZ001293.3, forward strand.
TTTGTTGACGGCAAAATCACCGGTATCGGCTGCTTTGCGCGATCGCCAACCCCTTCAGTCCCCCAAGGAGTTGCAACCCCAGCTGAGTGAGGCTGTTTCTCAGGCGGTGATGCAGGGAATGGCGGTCGAAGCGGGCGATCGACCCGCTACTATTGATGCATGGCTGCAATTGTTGGCCGATGCATCAACAGGGGCGACGAGAATCCAAATGCCAACACCCCAAGAACCAGCTGGCCCAGGAGAGTTAAATGCCACGCAAAGCGCTACAACTGTCCGAGTTGCCAACCACCAATCTGGACCGCAGACAGTCCCCCATGCTAAACCCTCAAGTTCCTCTCGCAAAGGGCCTGGCCTGCTGCCGATCTCTGGTATGGTGGCGATCGGCCTCTTCCTGGTCATGGTTGCGGTTAATTTGTTCAAGCCCCAAGATCCTAAACCCATTGTCCGATCGCCAAGACCCGCACCATCTAATCGGACGCCCGTCACACCTGCACCAGATACTCCTCCGGTAGCAGAGGAACCGACAGAGGAACCGACAGAGGAACCGACAGAAGAACCGACAGAGGAACCCGAATCTTCTGCTTCCCTCGTAGCAGAAGCACCTCCGACATCAGAACCCGATCGCCCGAAAAGACCGCCCGTCGCCCAGGTTCCCCCAGAACCAGTCCAGTTACCGGAAACTCCCTCACGACCTGTACCTCCGGCCAAGAAACCAGAACAGCCAGAAATTCCACCAACTGCTAAGAATACAATCAATGTTCCACGAGGCTATTCCATTGGTATAGATGAAAGTGAGATTCTAGAGGATCTGGGTCAGCCAACTCAAATCTCTGCTGGTTATGGTAATAGCCGCGCCTTAATTTATCAGGTAGTGCCCAGTAACATTATTTTACGCTACTATGTAGACCTCAATTCTCAACAAGTGTGTCGAGCTGAGGTATTCTTTCCCCAATCTGTAGACCGACTAATGATGCGCACGACTGTCAATGGCATGCTGCTTGGCAGTGGCGCACTTAGCAAGATTCCCAGGGAACTCAAAAAAGTGCGTCAGGGTAAGTCCGATTTCTACGAGTTTACACACAAAAACTTAAAAGGCGTCATCCAGAGAATAGATGGCGATCGCATTTACTTCGCTGTCTGGGATGCTAAATTCAAGTAAATTGTTCGAGTAAATTGTTCGTAGTAAGGACTTTAGTCCTTGCGATCGGAAGACACTAAGAGACTTCCAAACACCTCATACCTGACAACCCACCTCTGCGCTAGCGACAACGAACCCATGGAGACAACCAGGAGTCCCGAGAAGCATCCAGCGGAGACACAGGGAACCGTAGTGTGATACATCGGTACATTTTTGCCTTCCTCAACCTGTCTGACTGGTAACCCTGCTTGCACCATGGCCGCCTCGAAGGTAAACGAGCAGCCGATTAACTGGAAAAGCGCGTGCTATTCGCTGAGACTTGACCACTGCGTTGAGCGTCGTAACCAGTTCACCGCCTGCGCTCGCGCCCCTTAACAATAGAGATATTTTATCCAGGAATAACTGAATCATTCCACCAAGTACGAGAGTCATTCGGTGGTGTCACAACTTTTTGCTTTGACGTGAGACAAGATTACCGAAAGGCAGTTGAGTAACTCCAAAGCCAGAGTAAGCACATCCAAGGCTGGAGTAAGATCGGGGGGTGGTCTTGCGCCCATTGGTAAGACGATCCCTTCCAGTCCCCCGGAGACAAGTTGCTGAATAGCGCCGGTTGAAAAGGCTGGGGAGAAAGCGCCAGCAAATATGATGTATGGCAATATGCTGCTGTAAGTTTGGTCGAGATCGCGAATGCGCTGCGCGCACGCTACGCGAACGGGATACAAGAATGGGGCATAACCGGCGATCGACATGGGAACTACACGGACATCGTTATTGAACAGAGACACCCAACCCCGACAGTATAGTGGCAAAAAATTTATTTATGATAATTTCCGGAAAATATGTTTTAATGATTGTAGTCCAAGCAAGAAAGCTACTATAATAACTCAAGTTGCGACCTATAAAAATTGGATACAAAAAGCTATGATAAAGAGAATTATTTTTAACTCTAATCCCTTAGATGTAACAGCATGAATTGACTTGGGAAACAAATTGGTGATTCGACTAAAACAGGTTTCAACTTGTTTTCTTGTTACTTTTTGTATATATTCAAAACAAGAATATTCTTTTCTTTTTGAGTTCTTTTTTCGCAAAGGTTTTAACATTATACTTGACGACTCTTTTAGTAAATCCTCTAATTGATAATCATTATAAGCTTTATCTCCATAAACTATTGAATTTGATGGTAAGTCAAAGCCAAAAGATTGCAAAACTTTAACATCATTATAACTACCAGGATCTAGATAAAATTCTATTGGCTTTCCATTTTTGTTTACCAACATATGAACTCTTAATCCATAAAAATAACGTTTTTTACTGGCAATATACCCTCGATATTCTTCCTTGTTATAAATTTGGCATCTATCAATCCTAATATTATCACATACTGGCACCGGGAAACTATCAAGAATATATTCTTGACCCGGATTGAGCTCTTTAAATGTTTGAGCTATAACTTGGAAGAAAAACATCCAAATTGGTTCCTCAATATTGTGTAATCGACGATTGAACCTACTTTTACTTAACAGATTTTTTATATACTTGTGTTGAACCATAAATTGACAAGAGCGATCGTGGTGTCCTCCGAAAAAATATGCAGCAACTAATCCGACTGTCATCACTTCGGCATTGTTCATTTTTACTTGTGGATCTTCTTTTATATTTAACGCTTTTAGTGGCTCGTCACAAAGAACAAAAATTGTTGTAATCATATCTTCCATCATCTACATCCCCCAGCAATTAACTATTATTTTAGTACATTATAACCTATAAACAGCCAACCCGCCGTCTAGCACAAAAAAAATATAATTTTGTATCAAAAGCTACGAAATATCCCAAATATCTGTAAAGTCTAAGTGGGTAATTCATATTTTTTTTAATAGGTCGCAACTTAGGTTATAATAGCTAAAAGCTGACTTCCCTCAAGGTCGCCAGTGACCAGCCCCTAAAAAAGTTCATCATTCCTTACATCAGGAGAAATTATGGCCATATTTAACGTAGACACACCAGCAAAACTATCTGATGCCATTACCAGTTCTAGTAATAACGGTGCTAGCGATGTCATTAACATCACGTCAGATATTACCCTGACTGGGTTGCTGCCCCTTATTGACGAAGACATGGGGCTGACGATAAATGGGAATGACAACACTATTAATGGTAATAACAAATTCCGGCTGTTCTTTGTCTTAGACGGTACAGTCAATTTCAACGAGCTGAATTTTATGAACGGCGTGGCCCGGGGAGGCAATGGTAGCGGCGGGGCCGCAGGCATGGGCGGTGGCCTGTTTATCCATGACGGGACCGTCACCGTGACTGATAGCACTTTCCAGAATAATAGCGCCATTGGTGGTAATGGCTATAGGGGCTTTGACATCAGCATCAGTGTGGGTGGTAATGCTAATTTCATCACTCCTATGCCTGAGAATAATGGCACGGACGGCATACCCGGCATACCCAGCAGCCCCGACGGCGGCGACGGCGGCGACGGCGGCTTCGGCGGCGACGGCGGCGACGGCGGCTTCGGCGGCAACGGCGGCAACGGCGGCAACGGCGGCATCGGCGGCAACGGCGGCCGAGGCGGCAACGGCGGCCGAGGCGGCTACGGCTACGGCAACGGCAACGGCGGCAACGGCGGCAACGGCGGCAACGGCGGCAACGGCGGCAACGGCGGCATCGGCTACGACAATTCCGGCAATGGCGGCTTCGGCGGCGGCGGCGGCGGCGGCATCACTGGCAAAGGCGGCTTGAGCGGCTTCGGCGGCGGCGGCGGCGGCTTCGGCGGCGGCGACGCAGACAATTCCGGCAACGGCGGCAGCGGCGCAGGCATGGGCGGAGCCATATTCGTCCGCACCGGCGATCTCATGATTTCGGACAGCAGCTTCAACAGCAATGATGCTCAACATGGCACTGGCTCCGGCTTCGGCCGAGGCCTGGGGGGCGCCATTTTCGCCCTGCACATCACCGCTAATACCAACGGGAACGACCAGGGCATGCCCGACGCCCTGCCGAGCGTGGTCCTCGCAGATGTAACCTTCTCGGACAATACCGCCACTAATGGTATGGACCCCACTCCAGCGGACATCACACTGGGCACCATGGTAAACAGTGGAGACCTGTTCGGCAACCAATTCCGCCGCGACTCCTCTCCTACCGACATCGAACTCAGCAACAGCAGCATCAATGAAAACTTCGCAGCTAATAGCGTTGTGGGGACTTTCTCTACTACCGACCCCGATAATGGAGATACCTTTACCTACCAGTTAGTCACAGGCGACGGTGCCGAAGACAACGCCGCCTTCACTATAGTAGGGGACCAACTGGAAATCAACAGTTCCCCTGACTTTGAGGCTCAGTCGAGTTACAGGATATTCGTTCAGACTACCGACTCGACTGGGAACAGTTACTCGGAGGCTTTGATTATTAATGTGAACAATGTTGCCGAGTCTCCTACTGATATAGTTCTTAGTAATGGCAGCATCAATTCTAATTACCGTGCGGGTGCGATCGTGGGGACTTTCTTTACTAGCGATCCGGACGGGGGAAATACTTTTACCTACCGGTTAATCTCGGGTTTTGGTGACGATGATAACGCTGCTTTCACTATAGTAGGAGACCAACTGCTAATTAATAGTTCTCCGGCTTTGGAGATGAGGTCGAGTTACAGCGTCCGCGTTCAGACTATTGACGTTACTGGGGCCAGTTACTCGGAGGCTTTGATTATTAATGTGAACGATGTTGCCGAATCTCCTACTGACCTTAACTTCAGCAATACTCGTCAATCCCTAACTCTCAACCCCCAACGCCTAACTTTATCACTCTTTGAGAAGGAGGAGGACACTCTGATCGGCGGGGAGGGAAGCGATCGCGTCTACGGAAACCATGGAAGCGATCTTCTCTACGAAGGATCAGAGGCCAATATTTTTGTTCTGGAGTCGGACATGATGGGTACTATCATAGACTTTGAAGATGGCACGGACTTTATCAGGCTAGCAGGAGGTTCTCAGGGCCTCGATACCTGGATTAATTTTGAATCGAAAACCATGGCCACCCTGCAGGGGATTGATGAGACCCTGATTAATGTCGATGATTTCACTGTGGTTAATTGAAGTTGGCTCAATAGCTGTTTTGGGGAACTATGGAAGCAGAGTCTTCCTTTAGCTATTAGCCGGGGGTTTGAACCCTCGGTGTATCGTGGGTAGTGCGAGTACGATGTCCCCGGGGTAGTGCTCAGACGATGTCTTCTGGGTAGTGCGATTAGCGCGAGGTGTCTCCTGGGTAGTGCTCAGACGATGTCCCCGGGGTAGTGCGATTAGCGCTCCCCGGGGACATCGAGCCACCAGGAGACACCTCGCCCCAGAAGACATCGAGTTCCCCGGGGACATCGAGCGACCACGAGACAGGGAAGGCGGTCTGACAGCGAAGTAGAGTGGGCATGGTTATTTCACCTTTCTCCCTATGAGCCAATAGGTGTTCATTTTACCCTTGCCCTTAACATCGATCGCCCCCCGTTCCTTAAATAAGAATTGGGACTTTAAGCGATCGTAAGTAGCAGCAGTTACTTGAATGCCGCCTACAGAACCGTGAGATTCCATGCGACTAGCAACATTAACAGCATCGCCCCACAAATCGTAGGCAAACTTTTTCAGCCCAATCACGCCAGCTACAACTGGTCCTGTATTGATGCCAATGCGGAGGTGAAAAGGTTTGCCATCATCCCGCTTAAACTGAGTGATTTTCCGTTGCATGTCTAATGCCATCTCGGCGATCGCCTGTGGGTGGTCTGGCCTGGGGGTAGGGAGACCGCCTGCGACCATATAGGCATCTCCAATAGTCTTAATTTTCTCCAAACCATGGGCGAGAGCCAGTTGGTCGAAGGCAGAGAAGATTTCATTCAGTTGGCATACCAGTCTTGTGGGAGAGATATCGGCAGAAAGACCAGTAAAGTCAACAATGTCCGCAAACATAATGCTTACGTCATCAAAGCGCTCCGCAATAGCATGTTGGTCTTGTTTTAATCGTTGCGCGATCGGATGGGGTAAAATATTCAGTAACAAGCCCTCGGACTTTTCCTGTTCTGCCAGCAAAGTCTCTTCTGCGCCCTTGCGCTCAGTGATATCTTCAACAATGCCTTCATAGTAAAGCAGTTTTCCTTGCTCGTCGCGAACAGTACGAGCATTCTCAGAAGTCCAGATAATGTTGCCATTTTGGCGATAGACCTGAGATTCAAAATGCGACACCGCATCATCCAGTTCCAAAGCCGCAATAAATTCCATCCTACGGTTTGGGTCTACATATAGTTCCGCTGCGACATTAGTCAGGTGACTCATCAGTTCCTCTGGCGAGGAATAGCCAAACATCCGTGCTAGGGCCGGATTGACACTCAGGTAGCGCCCGTCCGGTGTAGACTGATAAATGCCTTCCGCCGCATTCTCAAAAATACTGCGGTACTTCTCCTCCGCTTCCTGCATGGCATCAATCATCCGCTTGCGCTCTGTAATATTACGAGCTACCCAAATCACGCAATTGTCCGGCATCGGTGAAACGCTGGCCGAAAACCACACTTCCTGGGAATTGGAGCTTGTCGATTTTGCAATTGGCGATTGCGCTCCGCTCCCGCAAGGGATACGGGAATATTTCCCTTGACTGTTTTCAAAGGGTAAGCAGTATTCTAAATTTACCGTTTGCCCTGTATTCAAGACATGCTGGATATTGCGAACAAAGAAGTCAGCTTGTTCGGCAGGCAAAACCTCATAGACAGTCTTACCTAAACGTTCGGCCTTGGGACTATACAAAACCTCAGAATTCGTCGAGACAATTTTGATATAGCGTCCGCTAGCATCAAAGACGGTAATAATGTCAGTCATAGCGGCAAACAGAGCCCGCAGTTCCGCTTCCGAGACTCGCAGGGCCGCTTCCATTCGCTGGCGCTCGGCAATTTCAATCCGCAACTGATGGTTTGACTCTCTCAGGGCTGCTGTCCGCTCGGAAACTCTGATTTCTAGCTCTTCATTCGCTCTTTGCAAAGCTAACTCTGCCTGCTTGCGTTCTGTGATGTCTTCAACAGTTCCTTCATAGTAAAGCAAATTGCCATTTTCATCGAGCACCGCACAGGCATTTTCCGAGATCCAAGTGATCCGACCGTCCCGGTGCTTGATTTGCGACTCAAAGCTCATCACCCCATCACCCGACTGTAGCAATTGGATGAATTCCGAGCGACGATCAGGGTCAAGGTAAAGTTGATCTTGGATGCTAGTGATATTTGCTATCAGTTGTTCGGGGGACTCATAGCCATAGATCCGAGCCAAAGCTGGGTTAGCACTCAGATAATGACCATCAGGCGTAGTTTGGAAGATCCCTTCAACTGTATTTTCAAACAGATGGCGATATCTCGCTTCTGCCTGCCGCAGATCCGACTCGACCCGCTTGCGATCGGTGATATCAATGCCGATGGTGAAAACTGCCCGATCGCCATCGTATTTCTGGGCGACAATCAAATAATTGCGCTCGGAGCCCTTGATAACAGCAGATATCTCTCGGAAAGCATCCTGTTGAGGACGACTAGCGAAAAAGGAGCGGACAAACTCCTTAAACTCATTGCTAGTGCCTAAAAAACCAATATCTTTACCAACAAAAGCTTCTGGGGGCAAGTCGAACATGTTAGCTAAATGGCGATTTACCTCTAGATAGCGTAAATCTGAACTAATCCACGAAACAATTCCCGGCACTGCTGCCAAAACAGCTTCTAACTGCTCTTTGGTAGCCCGCAGCTCCTCTTCTGCCCGCTTGCGCTCAGTGATATCAATGCCAACGGTAAAAGCTGCCCGATCGCCATCGTACTTCTGAACGACAATCAGATAATTGCGGGGCTCGCCGCCAACAATAGCCGAGATTTCTCGGAAAGTCTCCTGTTGAGGGCTAGCGAAAAAGGAGCGGACAAACTCCTTAAACTCACTGCTAGTGCCTAAAAAACCAATGTCTTTACCAACAAAAGCTTCTGGGGGCAAGTCGAACATGTTAGCTAAATGGCGATTTACCTCTAGATAGCGTAAATCTGAACTAATCCACGAAACAATTCCCGGCACTGCTGCCAAAACCGCCTCTAACTGATCTTTAGCAGCCCGCAGAGCATTTTCTGCCTGCTGGTGTTTAACAATCTCCGCCACCAATTGATCGTTTGATTCTTTCAGAGCAGCTGTCCGTTCCTGGACTTTATCTTCGAGGGCGGCATTAGCTGCTTGCAGAGCCTCTTCTGCCCTCTTGCTGCTATGTCTCCCATCGCTATTCGGACTACCCGGGAGACACAGCTCCGTAATATCCTGTGCCACAAATAATGCCCTCTGTTTCCCCCCATCTGAGCGCAGTGTAGCTTCAATCTCTGATGTAGAGAAGTTAGACTGTTCAACCCCTAACCAGGGCAGAGGTTTAATGGGGCGATCGCTGCTGAAAACTATTTCCACCTTTCCTGTAGGCATTATCCGCCCGATGCGGTTAGTTCTAGCAACATGGTGATTGGCAGAAATAGTGACTAAGCCACTGGGAGCCAGGAAACTACTACCCAGGGCCGCCACCCCCACGCGATCGACTTCAAAGGACTCAGCTAATTCAACAGCACCCTTCCAGAGGTAGATTTGGGTATATGCAGCTTCTATGGCGCTACTAATCACTCGTTTATTACCATACCGTTGCTGAAAATTATTGATAAATTTCCGATTGCTAGGTAGATCTAGGCTTGGGAAATAGCTAGCACTGACGTAAGTACCCTGGGCATATCCACCTATCTCGTTCAGTTCCGCTGCCAAGACATTACAGGCTACGATCTTAATTTCATCTGCTGTCATGCCTGACTCAAAATACTGGCGATAGAATGCCTGATTATTTTCTCCCGATAGAGTATTGACTATCGCATCAGGTTGGGTATGTTTTATGTGGGCGATTGTTTCAGTGAAATCAACAGCATCTTTGGGCATGTAAGCCTCGCCAACCACAGTGCCACCTTGAATAGGGAGTTGGGATTTAATGATTTTGCTAGCCCTATGGGAGAAGACATCGTCTGCACCCAGGAGGTAGAAACGTTTTCTCCGGTGCTGTAGCAGCCAGGCGATCGCCGGTTCAACTTGTTGATTGATACAGGCTCCCGTATAGAATATATTTGGGTAGCATTCTAGACCCTCATACTGTAAGGGATACCAGAGTTGAGCATTAAACTCTTCTGCCACCAGCAACAGTCTTTTCAGACTGGCCGATGTCGAGCACCCGAAGATCGTGGTAATCTGATTTTCTGCGATTATTTTTCTGGCTTTCTGCTCAAACCGATCTGAGTCAGAAACCTCGTCTGCTATCACCGGCCCTATCTTATGACCCAGTACTCCACCGGTTTCATTGATTTCGGCGATCGCCATTAGTTGAGCTTCCAGCATGGGGGCATCGCCCAATGCCAGTGTTTCCTGGAGAGAGTGCAAGATGGCAACGGCCACCCGCTCAACCACTGCCGGTTTTGTATAAACCCGATCGCGCGCAGCTCTGAGAGCTTCTACACCTTGATATTGCGAACTGTTAATAAATGACATAGCTTGTGCCGGGAGCATCATGTACGGACTGACTCTACCTACAGACCGATGTTGCGGCTGCAAAATCGGATTATCGACAAGATGCTTCCCTGAGTGCCTGAGCTGGCGGTCTGTCCAAATGAGCGTCAAACCACCTTTGGTCACTGGCACAATTTACTGCTATTATAGCTTGAATAGCGGTTCTTTGAGAGGTTTTTACACCCTCGATCCCCGAAAATCCGTAACTTTCACTACTTTTGTACCTATTCCTACTTATGTTCCCTAAATTTTTTCTCCAAGAGGATGCAACCATACCCGGTCATTTTACCCATAGCTTCTTCATTCCTTAAATTCGGTCTGTTCGATATGATTTCAGGAAAGACTGAAAAATTTGGAACTTCGAGGTAGTTGAGATGAGTGCATCCAGTTTAGCAATGAGCAAAAATACTCAGATATTTAACTATCACTAGCAGGCAGTATGATTAGTCTGTCGATTGTAATGTCAATAAGTACATAGGCAAAATTATTTTTATATAATATATAGACAACGCAAGCGTTTCAGGTATGTCCGATATAAAAATAATTTTGCATAACTACTTATGATTAGTTTGCCGATTGTAATGTCAAGTTTGACTCCTTGAGAATACTCCATTGAGATCAGCACAGCGATGCAGCAGAACCTGGGGGACATCTTTAGGCGTTCCACTGTCTCCCAGAGATCAAGAGGTCCGCCATCTGCTTAATAGTTGATTCCACCTCTCCCGAGCCAATCTTGCATCCCCTCGGCTTGATAATAGCCATAGTTGACAATGCGGTGGCGATGCTTAGTGACATAGGTTCTGAAGTTATCCACGAGTGGATAGTCCCAGTCGTCAAATTCTTTGAGGGCCGCTTCTACCTTGCCAGACCAGAGGAGGGCTTTTACTCGTGCCAGTCGCTGACAAGACCCGCCGACAATTTCTACGGTTTTCCATCAAGTGATACCAATCGAGGATTTCAAGACGGAAGGTGGTCGGACCAATCAAGGCAAACAGGTTCCAAACACCATCATGGCCATCCCCGAGACTTACTAACGGATTCGCGGCTGGGCTGCTGATTGACCCATTCAACTAGTCGAGCATTGTATACGCCATGTTTACTAAATTGTCAGATATAGTACGTATTACAAAAAATCGTGCAGTTGTAATCTGACCGATAAATTACTTATTACAAGATATGTTACAACTTGTCGTGCGGAAAGTGGGTTACACAGTTGCAAGGCTGGATTTAGCATCCACTCCACATCTTCAGAGAATATTTAATTTTTCTGCGGTCGTAGCTAAAACCTTGACCTTTTTTGATGTAGCAATGCAGCATGTATAGTCATTTGCTACATAAATCTAGTCTAACTAACGGTCTAGAAGTCCCTCGCCACCCTCACTAACTAATCGTAACATTTTGGCCTACCACCGCTCTCACTCTATAGATAGGTCTGTCCTGAGATTCGTGGTAAGTCCGCATCAACAGTTCCCCCAGCAAACCGAAGCAAAACAGCTGCACTCCGGTCACTAGGAGTACCACCGCCAGAATCAGCAGTGGTCTGCCGCCGATCTCCTGTCCTAATGCTAGCTTGAGGACCGTCAGATATGCCCCGAGGACCACTCCCAACAGCAGGGAGAGTAAGCCCATCGAGCCAAAGATATGCATGGGGCGAGTAAGAAACTTTTTCATAAACCAAATGGTTAATAAATCCATCAACACCCGGAAGGTCCGTCCCAGGCCATACTTACTGCTGCCATGGCGGCGGGCGTGGTGACGAACTGGTAACTCGGCAATTCTCGCTCCTTCAATAAATGCTAGGGCGGGTAAAAATCTGTGCAACTCTCCATAGAGATTCATGTCCGCCACCAGTTCCTCACGGTAAGCTTTGAGGGAACAACCATAGTCGTGCAGCTTTACCCCAGTGACTTTCCCGATCAGGAAGTTGGCAATTTGGGAAGGAAGTAGGCGGGTGAGGGCAGCATCCTGCCTGTTTTGACGCCAACCGCTCACTAGGTCATACCCCTCGGCCAACTTGTTGACAAGCAGGGGAATATCAGCAGGATCGTTCTGTAAGTCCCCATCTAAGGAGACAATGACTTGGCCTTGGGCATATTTGAACCCAGCGGCCATTGCCGCTGTTTGACCGTAGTTACGGCGTAGCAGGATGCCTTTGAGGTTTGGGGTCTTCTCTGCCAGTTGGGTGAGTAAGGCGGTTGACCCATCGGTTGAGCCGTCATCGACGCAGATGATTTCGTAACTTAGCTGAGTTTCTCTCAAGCTCAGGCCGATCGCCTCTATCAGGTGGGGCAAGCTCTCCACTTCATTGTAAATTGGCACAACCACTGATAATTCTGGCTTGACAGGGGGTTCTGGCATGGGGACTGTTCGTTATATCTAATCGGGCCTTTCCGGGGGTCCGTCGCTCCCTGGTTGATGCAGCCAGGCCAAAAGAGCACCGCAAGCTTCTGCCAGAATACTGACAAGACGATATAAGGTGACAGCACTAAGCACAATGGCTGGGGAATATTCTCCAGACAGTTGGGCGATCGCCGTTGCTTCAAACACTCCAATTCCTCCGGGGGCTCCTGGGAGCACCAAACCTAGCAGCCATGATAAACTAAAAGCACTCATTAGTTGCGGGATCTGGAGCGGACTGAGGGGGCCGAAAGCATGCATAGTTAACAAAAATCCCATGGCTCGCAGTTCTAAGAAGCCCAATTCTCCCAGCAATGGCAGCAGGGGGTAGCAGTTTACTCTGAACGTCCGGTCACTGCCCTTGAATAAAGCCAACTGCTTCAGCAGTGGGTTCAAAACCAAAGGATGCACTGCCATTAACATCATAGCAACCATCGACACCCCCGTCAACCCCCGATTTAAGAGTGGACTGCCGATGGCGGCGATGGATAAGGCAGCTGCTGCCATCAGTAGCAGTTCCATTAACAGGCTCAGAGTCCCCACTGTCAGGGGAACTCCTGTGGCCGTTGCTGTCCTAACTCTACCGTAGAAATGCCAAACGTTCCCAGGCAAATACTTGGCAATGTTAGTTTTCAGGTAAACCCCCACGCACCACATCCTGTCTACCGGTTGGTCAAGGAACCGCAGAATCCAACTCCAGACCCAGCCTGACCAGATATGGGCTACCAGCGTTACCAAAAGGGCGATCGCCATATATCCCCACCCTGACTTCCCCAGCTCGAGCCCTAGCACTTCCTGCCAGTTATCCTTCAAGGCTTTGGCCAAGAAGAATATAGTCCCACCCAATAATACCCATCCCAGGTAGGGTTTGAGGCGCTTGACAATTCCGAAGGTGGCTTTCATACCTAATTTATGATGATCTTTCCATTTTTCCATTTTCCACAGCCATGCTAGCCCAGTCTTGGGGTTTTTACTCGAGCTGACTAGCACTAGATTGTACTGCTACTCTATTTCCGATATTAAGCTTGGGGTGCGATTCGTTTAGCGTAAACTACCGGCACTAGCTGGATAGGGGACCGCTAGCAGGGTTCCATTTGCCCTGATAACTTACAGATGATGGTGGTGAAAGTCCACCCCTCCAGGTGCAGGAGTGACAGCACCATCCCTACGGTAGAGATGGCATCAATCCGTAAAGCGGGAAGGAAAGGCGCAATGACTGGTAGCCTAAGCCAGTCACCGTCGAGCAAGTAGTCATGATGAGTATAAAACAAAGATTTGCAGCGTCGTTACGATAAACCAGTGAAATAAGGCTGACACACTGGCCCCAAAAGGGGGGAAGGATACAGGTCGTTGGCGGATTCCCAAGCCGACCAACAAGCACTGACAACAAACCCGGCGCATGGAATCCATCTAAAGCTACAACCAATCATCTGTAGGAACGAAGTAACCCGGTTATGTACTCTCTACCACCGGTCGATAGGTAGAGTAGCCACCAAAGGCGTAACATCTGCTTCCATCAGGCAGGTCATAACCGGGAAGGATTTCGTGGAGAAGCTAACGCCTATCTGTAATGGATAGGATATGCTGACGCCCTCACGGTAATGTCAAATGTGAAGTCTTAAGTAGTGGTATATACGTTATGAGCACGGCGTTTAATAAGCGACCGATGAATGAATGGAAAACCATCCTCTGGCGAAAGCTAGAGCGGAGGGTTTTCAAAGCTACAAAAAAGAATTTACAGAGCGGCACAACGTGGTGATAAGCGGATAGTTCGCAAGCTCCAGAGGTTACTGGTGAAATCCTGGTCAGCCAAGTGCTTGGCAGTACGACGGGTAACACAAGACAATCAGGGAAAGAAGACTGCTGGTGTGGATGGTGTGAAAGCACTAACCCCAAAGCAGCGACTAGAACTGGTAGGACAGCTAAAGGTCTCAAACAAGGCTAAACCCGCGCGGCGCGTGTGGATACCAAAGCCAGGGAGAGACGAAAAGCGTCCATTAGGGATACCGGTGATGTATGACCGTGCACTACAAGGGTTAGTCAAACAGGCGCTAGAGCCCGAATGGGAAGCGTACATGGAACCTAACTCATATGGCTTCAGACCAGGCAGAGGATGCCATGACGCAATAGAGGCAATATTCAACAGCATCAAACAAAAGCCTAAATGGGTGTTAGATGCGGATATCGCCAAATGCTTTGACAGGATTGACCATAATGCACTGCTCAGAAAATTAAATACCTCGCCTATCTTTCGTAGACAAATACGCGCCTGGTTAAAAGCCGGTGTGATAGACGTAGGACAGATGTTTGAAACACCCGAAGGAACCCCTCAAGGTGGGGTTATATCACCCTTACTGGCCAATGTGGCCCTACATGGACTGGAGGGAGAGGTCTTATCTATAGCTGGAAACGGAATCAACAAACGGAACGAAATGACAGTAGTCAGATACGCCGATGATTTTGTAGTACTGCATAAAGACCGCAACACAATAGATCAAGCGCAGAAGGTCATAGCAGAGTGGCTGAAAGGAATAGGGTTAGAACTCAAGCCCGAGAAAACGAATGTAACCCATACGCTGCACGGCGACACCCTGGGATTTGACTTCCTAGGATTCAATGTAAGGCAGTATAAGGTTGGTAAATATCATACCGGAAAAAACACAGGCGGAAAACCCCTAGGATATAAAACCCTCGTCAAACCCAGTAAGAAAGCCATAGACAAACACAAGAAAGAGTTAGCAAGGATAGTAACTGGCCACAAGGCAGCCCCACAGGCAGTCCTAATAAGCAGGTTAAACCCAGTGATACGAGGATGGGCTAACTACTTTAGAACAGGAGTGAGCAAAGAAACTCACTCCGACATGGACAATTATCTATGGAAAATTCTGTGGAATTGGGCGAGACACCCCAACAAATCAAGGCACTGGATAGCCAGGAAATATTGGTCAACTGACCAAGATGAAAAATGGCGATTCCGATGTCAGGTAGATGAAGGGGAGCTAGAGTTATATCAACACGCAAGTGTAGAGATAGTCAGGCACGTCAAGGTCAAAGGAACGACCAGCCCATACGACGGGAACCTCACCTACTGGAGCACAAGGCTAGGCAAAAGCCCAGAGCTAAATACCCGAGTGGCCAAGCTGCTCAAGAGGCAAAAGGGCAAATGCCAACACTGCGAACTAATATTCATGGATGGTGACAAGTGGGAAGTAGACCACATCAAGCGTATCCCAAGTATTACTCCGGGCATTTGCTTCTTAGGCCATCTCTCCCGCTCGCGGCTTGCGCTTCACATCTGACTGGTCCTAACGGACAACACACGAGGGGTTACTTCGTTCCCTGGTCTCCGGAGCGCGATGCCTTTAGGTTCCTACTATACCCCAGTAGCTATTTGAGTACGTTGTTAGCCAGGAGTGATAACTAACACTAGCTACAGTTACTTTTGTGCTGGCGCATAAAGCCTTATTTCGCCAGTTTTGGTTGACGAGGTTTATATAGGTTCGCTTGCTCTAACCTTGGACATCTGAGAGCGCGGAGTTACCAGCCGTAGCTGCTAGCTATCCTACATTTGAGTCCTCGCTTAGCACCACGGTGATGTTATTCCGCAGCACCGAGGACCGGTGTTACCCCCGTACTTGGGGAGGGGGAATTTAACCCCCATGGTACTGGCATCAAGAGTTGCCGACCTTTATTCATTACTCCTTTAAGCCAGCGCAGACCGCTCTTGAGATAGCTGATACCTCGTAGCAGATGGGGATCTACCTCTCGTCGTAGACCAACAAGAAGAACAGCCATGCCTTGGGTCGTGGCGTAAAGCATGGCTACGGCAGTAACGGGTGTAGAGCCGCGATTGGTGCTGGGGCTGAGCGAATGCGGGAATCTTCAAGTTCAAACGCTCCCGACTTGCTATCCAAAAACAGTTCTTCTACCTGAAACCGCAAACCGTATTGCCATAGAGTTTGTAAGCTAGGGGGCTCGGAGGTGATAAGCCCAGGGCTCCTTGACTCCTTTAACATTAGCTAATACAAGATGGAGCGCGATGCTTCCCATCAAGCCAGAGACCAACATTGCGCTTCTTCGACCGCTTCCCCTTTAGGTGGCCACAGATAGCTGACTTCAATGGGATAACGACTCCGGCCATGTAGCAATACATCACAGGGCAATCCCAGGCAGTAGTGCCAACAAAAGGCTTGTAACTAACCCATCGATGTCTCCTGTGTGCCGAGTCCCCTGGGACGAAAGCAAGGAGCAGAGATATCGAAAGATCGTGGTTAGCTTTGCCCCGGTCTGCTAACAACATCACATCTCTATGTTGACGCTTCGGGCCACGGATTTCACGTGATTACAAGATATGAAGATGCTCGCACTATTCTCACCAGTCTCAACTTCAGCGCCGATCGTAGTGCGTTCCTTGTCTCCCAAATGGCGAATGTCGATCTCTCCATAATGAAGGATTGGTTTCCCATCATTCAGAGAATGATGGTGACAAGTGATGGTAAAGAGCATGAAATACGTCGCCAAAGTGCTTCTATGGGGATTAGTGATCGTTGGGTTGACTATTTTAAATCTACAACCCGCAAAATTGTCAAATCACTCTTATGAATGAGGATTTAATAAGATTTAGGGGTACTCAACCCGGCCATTCCTGAAAATCGCGAAGGCTTAATTGTGGCCACCTTCTTAATACTCGTGGCGATCGCAGGTAAAGTGATTACAGGTTGGACAGTCTTTGGCAAAGTCAAACTTAACCGCTTGGCGATCGGGATCGGCATGATTCCCCGGGGAGTACCACTTGACATGCGTGATAATATTTTATATCACGCTATGTCAAGTGATACTGGGGGGAAGTAGGACTGGTATTTGCTGGCATTGGTTCAGCCAGTGGGGTCCTCAGCGAATCTTTAGAAGCTGCTATTATCATTATGGTGATTCTCACTACCTTTTTAGCACCTCCCCTTTTACGGCTGACCTTTAAGGAACCCGCTGCTGTTCTAGAACCCGTGCAAGAAGCAGAGAAGGTGAATTAAAATCCCGAGGGGCGATCGCTCCTATAATAGCAGGGGCTGCTATTATAGGAGTGAAAGGCGTTGCACATTTTGGGGATGATGTCATTGTTTGCACATAACTGAAAGTGGCTTATAGTCTACGTTTAAGACTTATGCAAAGAGACCCATCATCCCGTGATTGTGCAACGCCGGAGTGAAAAATCTAATCATCACGGACATGATGGTGCGATCGCTCACTATTTACCCTAGGGTCGAAGCTTGCCATTGCTTTAGCTAATCGATGCAGATTTGCCTGAGAGCGATGATAGTTTACCAGGAATGTCTCTATCGCACCGATGCAAGCCTCCCTTGTGTTAGCAATCAAGGCTTCGTAATGCTCTGGTGTCAGCATATAAGCCACGGTTTCGCCATTACGGATAATCAGCAGATCTGACTCCTTGACCATCTCGGTTATCTTGGCAGTATTTTTTAGATCGGTTATTTTAACGTGCTGCATGGGGAAGTTGGGGTCTTTAATAACGTTGCTGGCCATAGGTATGGTATAATTTGGATAGTTCTCTTGTGATGACGTTTAGTTTGGCGATAAATTTCCTAAGCTGTCGCGCTATTAAATTGCATAGGTCGAAAAGCTGAGACCCAAGTTAAAAATTGCTTTCCCTATTTTGAATTTTTTATTTTGAATTTTTAATTGCTTAAGTACCTGCTCCCGGGGGCCAGGTAGTGAGCAAGAAAACCACGACAGCAGAGAGGGCCAACAAGCCCTGAATCAAGTTTCCCACCAGGGAACCCACGACAATGCCAATTCCTGCTCTAAAGGCTAGCTGAACTCGCGGCCCGAATTCCAAATTCTTGCGGTAGAGAAACTCGCAGACAAATGCGCCCAACAGGGGTCCGACCAACATTCCCACCAAGGGTCCGCCAAAGGGCAAAGCTGGCAATAACCCCAAAATTCCTAGCACTAAGCCGATCATCGCTCCAGTTTGCCCCCATTTGCTAGCACCTGCCTGTTTGGCTCCCACATAAGTTGCGACAACATCAGTCACGATATTCAGCAGCACTACTATGAAAGTAAATCCCAGGGCCCAGGTGACCGTGCTAAAACCATTCAGCATGCCCCAAATGGCGATCGCCGCTAAAATCAAGATGCCTCTGGGAAGACTGGGAACAAAGGATCCGATAATGCCCGCAAGCATGACCACCACTAACAGCCAATAAATAACTACTGTACTCATATTTCAGTTTTTTACATCACTACCGGGATCCCCCCCAACCCTCCTTACCAAGGGGGGAGAAGAATTATCGCCCCCCTTTTTAAGATACTGTGGGGTAATCGACTGGGGGGCGACGCCCCTCATCAAGCCCAAAGGACCACCAAGAGAGGAATTTCTCCCCACTCCCCACTCCCCCCTAGCAGATATCTCGTAATTCGCCCACAGTATCTTTTAAGGAGGGGGGTTGGGGGGATCCAATTTTCTTGACAAATAGCCTAGTAGGGTGTCTGCCAGTTTATCAGCAATCCCCTCTATCCATATTTCATCCTGACGGGTGTACGATCGCGGGGCATTTGCTGCCAAGATCAGCACCCCCTCTTTGTCGATGGGTTGACAAATTACGCCTTGTGTGTTATGAGGCAAATAATCAAATTCAATTTTGCCAGGATAAAGCTTCAGATTCACCAGGTAGATGGGTTTTTGCTTGTCTAGAACCCGTTGGACGATCGGGCCAGGCTGGACTGGGGCCGATGAGCCCAAGATGCCGCGACGCAATAGCACCTTTCCTTGATAATAGACCAGGAGCGATCGGGTTGCCGTATTGGTCAGCAACAAATTGGAGGCCCAGGCAAGTTCAGTTAGCACCTGGTCTGGCAACTCTGGTGCCAACTCAAAACCCTCTTCACCCACCAGCTGCACGGCATCAGGGGTTACTGGCTGTACCTGCTGCCAGAGCAGACCTGTTAAGATCAGCACGGCACCGATCATCACCCCCAAGGCATCAGAACGGGTCTGGGAAGCCGTCAGCTGGGGGGTCGCCAAGCGGTTAATCATCAGCAGCGTACCCCCTAGGGCACCTACCCCGATGGGCATCAGCCGCAATAGGTAATTTGGATCTGGTTTTTTATTTGTCATTCCCGTTCCGACAGGCCATACCGATCACTTCGGGTGCATCGAAATGTTGGCTTTCGATATGCTCTGTGCGCACTACTCGCACTGCACATCGCACATCGCTGCCATATTCACTCTTTTGCCCAGAGCCCAGAAACCAGGTTTTGCTGGAAAAACCTGGTTTCTTAATTCATGATGCTTCCCTCACTTCTCTTTTATCGCAAAATTATCTATAATCACAACCCACCAGGGTTCTCTAGAGGCTCTGCCTCTATCTTGTGGTTCCCAGGCTGAGCCTGGGAACCAGGTTAATAATCACAACCCACCAGGGTTCTCTAGAGGCTCTGCCTCTATCTTTTGGAGTCTCAGGCTGGGAACCAGGTTAAATCGTTGGAAGGGAGCGAAGGGAAAGTATGTTAGAGTTGCTGAGTTCCGGGGTGATTCATCTGTGGCTAGATTTGGCAGGAGTTAAGACTGCTCCTGAGAATTTGCTAGCCTGGCAGCAGACAACGCAGTTCGTATTACCCAGCAAGTCAGAAAAAATCGAAAAGATATTGCAGCCATACCTCCAGGACTGGGGGAGACATGGCTTGGGTAAAGCACAGCAGGGTGTGTGGATACAGTCTGGCTATCAGCTGCTAGCCAGTAACCGGGGGGATATTGCCCTGCCAGCAGCTTCTTTGACCAAGATAGCGACGACTCTGGCCGCCTTGAAAACCTGGCACCCACATCACCAGTTTGAAACCACGCTCTGCGGCACTGGACCAGTTAAAGATGGGGTGTTGCAGAGAGATTTGGTGGTAAGTGGCAACGGCGATCCCTTCTTTATCTGGTCCGAGGCGATCGCCCTTGGGGTAGCGCTGAATAAAAAGGGCATCACCCGGGTGACTGGCAACCTCCTCATAGCTGACAAATTCTCTATGAATTACAAATCAGATCCTGCGGTAGCTGGTGAAATGCTGTTCAAAGCAATCAACCCCAAGCTCTGGTCCTGGGAAATTAAAAATAGCTATTGGGAATTACCACCAGATATACCTCAACCGCAAGTAAAAATTGAGGGTAAAGTGCTTGTGCCCAGCAATATTGTACCCCATCAAGACTGTTTGCTGCGGCGCTTCTCCAGGCCGCTGATGGAAATTCTCAAGCAGATGAATGTCTACAGTAAGAACGAGCTGTCAGAGGCGATCGCCTCTAGGTTGGGCGGCCCCGCTGAGGTGAGAAAACTGGCGGCCCAAGCTGCGGGGGTTCCGGTGGCAGAAATTCAGCTTGTTAATGGTTCAGGACTGGGGGAAGAAAATCGCATTTCTGCCCGGGCGGCGGTGGCCATGTTAATGGCAATTCAACAGGAACTGACGAAATATCAGCTCAATATTGCTAACTTGTTTCCCGTCGCTGGTCGCGATCGGAGGGGCACCCTATCAGGTCGGCTGACTCCAACTCATACTGTAGCGAAGACGGGAACTCTGCGCCATGTCAGTTCTTTAGCTGGCGTCCTGCCAACGCGCGATCGGGGTTTAGTCTGGTTTGCGATCGTCAATCGAGGCTGGGATCTGCATACCTTCCGGGCACAACAAGATCAATTGTTGCAAGAATTAGTCAAGGAATGGGGGGTGGCACCTTCATTACCAAAGGCGATCGATCGGCATGCAGTTTTTACGGGCGATCGGGTAAAGATCGGGGCCCTAGGACGCAATGAAATATTCTGAAATTATCTACTATTCTACATTCCGCACGGACAAATATTACGTAATGATGACAAACAGCTTGTGATGAAAACGAACAGAAAAGTCCATATACGTATAAATAAATATACGTCCTGTTTCCTAAATTATCAGAGCTAGTACGGATTACCAAAAGTAGTGCAATAGTAATCTAACCGATAAATTACGTATTACATAGCATTTTACAACTTGTCGTGCGTAAAGTGGGTGTTATACTAGAACGTGAAATCTACTTCTTATGGTATGACCAATCAACAGGAAGTTTCAAAACTACAGATTGACCGCAAACCAGCGGTGATCGCCCTCGCATCATTATTGGTGGCGTTAATCGCTATGTCCTTCGCGGGAATTTTTATCAGATTGAGCGAATTTGTCGTCTTAGGGTTGTGGTCCCTGTTAAATACCGCCAGTCAAAAACGTCAGGAAAAATTATCACTATTATCACTTGACAATCATGAAACGAGAGAATATAATGGTAGCAAAGTGAAACACCAGAAGGTTTACAGGAGGATAGACTTAGCGTTGTTGGTAGCAGCAGGGACTCTCTTTTGGGTTTATCTAACTGGCTCGCATTTGCAGTTGTTTTAAGTGGCTTATATTTAGCGATATTTAGCAAATCAGCGGTCAAAGAATAATCACAAAAAATACCCAGAGTATACAAAAGCTAATTAGGAGCAAAAAGATGAAAATATTCGATTAATTGGAATCAAATGTACGCAGTTACTGCCGGACATTTCCCACCGTGTTCGAGAAAGCACAAGGGGCAATTATGGAAGATGAAAGCGGTCGCAAGTATATTGATTTCTTTAGCGGGGCAGGAACCTTGAATTACGGACATAATAATCCGCATTTCAAGGAACGCCTGTTAAATTATCTAGAGTCGGACAGTATTGTTCACAGTCTGGACATGGCAACTGTGGCCAAACGGGAGTTTATCGAAGCATTTGAAGGCATTATTCTCAAACCCAGGCAATTGAACTACAAGTTTCAATTCAGCGGACCGACAGGAACAAATGCCGTAGAAGCTGCTCTGAAAATTGCCCGCAACGCCACCGGACGGAAAAATATCATCTCCTTTGCGGGTGGTTTTCACGGCGTCACCTTTGGTTCCTTGGCGACGACATCCAATGCCTACTATCGAGAAGCTTGCGGAATTCCTACCACAAGTGCGACGTTTATGCCCTACGACGGATACATGGGAGCGTCTCTTGACACCACAGAATACCTAGATCGCGTCCTCTCGGACAGAAGCAGTGGAGTAGATCGTCCCGCAGCAGCGATCGTGGAAACGGTTCAGGGAGAAGGGGGAGTAAATGTGGCAAGTTTTTCCTGGTTGCGATCGCTCTTAAAGGTCTGCCGCAAGCACGATGTCCTGTTGATTGTTGACGACATCCAGGTGGGATGCGGACGGACCGGAACCTTTTTCAGTTTTGAAGAAGCTGGCATTTCTCCTGACATCGTTACCCTCTCGAAATCCTTGAGTGGTTTCGGTCTTCCTTTCTCACTGGTACTGATGAAACCAGAATTGGATAAGTGGAAACCGGGTCAACACAGTGGTACGTTCCGGGGACATAACCTAGCCTTTATCACTGCCAAAGCGGCTTTAGAAAAATATTGGCAGGACTCGTATTTGTCTGACTCTGTAAAAGAAAAAGGAACAAAAATTCTTACCCGTTTAGAGCAAATCGTCAAAAATAACGGGGAAGCCCCTTTTGCAGTCAGGGGACGGGGTATGATTCAGGGATTGGACTGCTCAACGGGAGATTTGGCGAGTAAAATCATCGCCAAAGCCTTTGACAAAGGGCTAGTCATTGAAAGTTGCGGTTCGCGGGGGCACGTCCTTAAATATCTTTCGCCTTTAACGATCTCCGAAGGCGAACTGGAACCGGGACTGCAGATTTTAGAAGAGAGTGTAAAGGAAGTGATGCAGTCACAGCAAAGTTAGCAATTAGCATCGTTACGCACGGCTCTGCCTAAGAACGCAATTAGCAATTTGCAAGGCTACCAACATAACGCGGGACAAATTAGCCCCTCGGAGCGGCTTCTATCGCTGTGGGCTGGAAGCCTTGCACCATGAGCTGTCCCGGCTTAAGTTGGTAGCCCCTAAGGAATAATTTCCGTGACCACTCTCCCACCACTCTTACCGCTTTTAACCACAATATTTTGCTCTGGGAGTCTCCCGAAAGCTTTAGCACCCTTTAAGTTCAATGGTGGATCGACCTGACGATAATTAACATTCCCTTCCGCTGCCATTTCTTCCGAGGCAATGTACCAGGTAATTTTATCTGCCTCCAGTTGAGATTGATTGCTTTCCCCAATGCCCCGCACGTTACCAGTCAAAGACGCAATTTGCTTTTGTAAGTCTACCTGTCCCTT
Organism: uncultured Hormoscilla sp.; assembly: GCA_963921275.4. Classification (GTDB taxonomy): domain Bacteria; phylum Cyanobacteriota; class Cyanobacteriia; order Cyanobacteriales; family Desertifilaceae; genus Hormoscilla. The sequence continues at coordinate 4,175,365 of OZ001293.3, forward strand.
GTTACCTGTGAGGGTAACTTGCTGCTGAGGATAATCTATCTTAACTAATTGGTCTGATGCGATCGTTTCTGTTGCTAAATTCCAGGTCATTGACTCACTTGTCACATGCACGGGTGGTTCTGATAGGGTCAGTTTAGCATCTTGCTTCAGGGTGAGAGTATTGGCTTTCAGATCCACTAAGGAGGCATTGGCAACTGCTTTACCTGTCACTTTCTCCCCCTCATAGCGATCGATCTGGATGGGCCGATCGCCTATCACCTGCTCGTCCTGCATCTGCCAGATCAATTTCTCAGTTTTCATCTGTAACTTGGGAGACTTCGTCGTCGCGGACACCTGGCCGAGTAACTCCATGCGGCGATCGCGGCTCAAAACTCTGGCCTCAGCAGCGGATGCTGACACTTGCGGATGAGTACCAGTCAAATTATTGCGGACAATTAAAATATCTTCCTGAGGACTCCACTCCAACTCCTCGCCCCGCAATATAGCTCCATCTGCAACCGCCGTAGCCATAATTTCTCCTTTCAGGAATATTTTTTTCCCATCCTGATGAATTTCTCCTTTCTGCGACATCACCTGAAACGCTAACTTCCCATCCTGATAAAGTTCACTATTGGAATGATGAACAATGGCAATTTTCTCATCTCGGCTGTAAGTAGCCTCTTTGGCCTCCACTTTCCACAAAAGACGCCCCCGAACATCCACTTGCTCAAGAGTAACATCATTAAAAATCAAGCTGTTTTCCAGTTCTTGTGAGTCAGAACCATCCTCAGTCAACTTGTTCCCTGTCTGCTTTTCACCTGCACAACCACCTACCAGCAGCGCCATCAAAACCAAAGACAGCGCTACAGTCCGCGTCCCGTTGGAGAAAAGATGCCGTATATAGCCCGCGCAGGCGGGCTTTGTGTTTGTAGCCCTACCCCCTCGTTCCCACGGCTCTGCCTGGGAACGGGTGGGGATGGGGGTGGGGATGACAATCTTCGGAATTTGCCAATTAGAAAAGTTCAGCATTATTGGTAATTTGCTAATGGCGTTCCCAGGCAGAGCCTGGGTTTACAAAGTTCGGGCACTGGCGATGGGAATTGCCAATTGAAAATAGCACAGAACAATTCTCAAATTCTCAATTAACAATTCTAAATTCGCAATTAACAATGTCCGTCCTCTACCTCCTTAATTAAGCCGATGCCAGATAGGGGACGGCAGGAATAGTCATTTGGGCGATAATTCGTCTTTTGGATATCATATTTTACATGTTCCAAGTCAATGTAGCGGTCTGCTACATTAATCAAGCTGTCACTGGTCATCGATCGCAGACTCACCACCTCCACCCGCACGCCGCGATAACTGACCGCATCTACAGCATAAGCCAGATCCCCATCTCCACTGACTAAGACTGCTGTGTCGTAAGCACCCACCAGGGCCATCATGTCTACAGCAATTTCCACATCCAGATTAGCTTTTTTCGAGCCATCCGGTAATTGTACCAGATCCTTCGCGATCACGCGATAGCCGTTCCGACGCATCCACAACAGGAAACCCTGCTGTTTCTCATTTGTGCGATCGACACCGGTGTAAAAGAAAGAGCGCAGCAATCGGGAGCCAGCGGTCAAGCGACAAAGTAGCTTGGTATAATCAATTTCTATTCCCAATTGCAGAGCTGCATAAAACAGATTAGAGCCATCGATGAATATGGTAACTCTACCTCTATTTGACAAAACCTGTTCTGCTGAGAAAAGGTCATGATTTTCCGGATGTTCCAACATTGTTAAATTTCTCATTTGTTAAATTTATTTGACTTTGACGCTTTGCCTGTCAGTCGGTGTTTCTTGGGAGCGCGACGCGCATTACCCAGGAGACACCTTCGATGTGCTCTACGCGCGCTACCCGCACTGCTTAATGTGCTCTGCTGCTGTGTCTCCTGGGAGCGCTACTCGCACAAAAGGAGACACAGCGCGCGGTTGAGCACTGCGCGGCTGTGTCCTTGACACGCATGAGAAGATAGTATCTCATGCGTGTCAAGGGACACAGGGAGCACATTAATCGCACATCGCCGAGACATCGTACTCGCACTACCCCTCGCACATCGAAGCAGCATTCACAAGTTCCAAACGCTCAAACGCTGGCTGAGCTTTGCCTAACTTCTGGTTGGCCGGTAATGCTCCCCAGCTGGCATGAGTATCAAAGGTCGATGTCTCCGGAGTAGTGCGAGTATGATGTCCCCCGGGTTTCGCCGTGCGTCCGGGGGACATCAAGCTCTCCGGAGACATCGAAGCCGACAAGATTGAACTTTGCCGATCGAAGTCGATGCTAAAACCCAGTTGCTGGTAGATAGCACTGCTGACACGGGGAATGACTGGCGAGAGCAGATAGGCGGCCAATCGCACCGATTCTAAAACTGCGTAGAGCACCTGTTCGGTAGCTGACTGTTTTCCCTCTTTGTACAGCTGCCAAGGGGCCTGCTCGTCAATGTACTTATTGCCAGCTTGTACCAAAGCCATAATTTCTGCGCAGGCTTTACTAAATGCTAGCACTTCGTAGGCAGCACAAACCCGATCGCCCAATCCTGCACCTATCTGTTGCAACAGGTTGTCTTCAGGAATTTCCGCAAGCTCCGGCACAGTGGAGCCGCAGTATTTCTTGGCCATGCCCAAGGTGCGATTCAGCAAATTGCCCAAATCATTTGCCAAATCCGCATTCAGGATATTGACAAACCTGGTTTCCTTAAAATCCCCATCCTTGCCAAATTCAATTTCCTTCATAAAGTAGTAACGAACGGCATCAGCTCCATAAGCATTGACGAGAGCGATCGGATCTACAGTATTCCCCAAGCTTTTGCCCATTTTCATGCCATCTTTGGTTAAAAAGCCATGTCCAAATACGCGCTCTGGTACTGGCAGACCCGCTGACATCAGCATTGCTGGCCAGTAAACTGCATGAAAGCGTAAGATATCCTTGCCAATCAAATGCAAGTTAATGGGCCACCATTTGGCTAAGGCATTTGCCAAAGTCGGCGGCTCCTCTGGCTCCAGGAGTGCCGTTACATATCCTAACAAAGCGTCAAACCAGACATAGATAGTATGATCTGAATCTACTGGCACCGGGAATCCCCAGTCGAGATTCACCCGCGAGATGGAAAAATCTTGCAGTCCCTGCCTGACAAAGCCGAGCACTTCGTTCCGGCGGCTCTCTGGCTGGATAAAATCCGGTCGTTCTTCGTAAAGGGCTTCTAGCTGCTGTTGGTACTTGGAGAGTCGGAAAAAGTAGTTCTGTTCGTTTCGCCACTCAGTTTGTACGTTCTGGTGGATCGGACAGCGGTTATCTGAAGCGCGATCGCGTTCTTCTTTGAATTCTTCGCAGGATACGCAGTACCAGCCCTGTTGACGTCCTAAGTAAATGTCTCCTTTTTCCCACACCAAATTAAAGAATTCTTTAACAATTGCCTCGTGGCCAGGGGCTGTGGTGCGGCTGAAGCGATCGTACTGGATGTTCAGCAACTGCCAAATGGCCTCAAAGCCAGTGACAATTTGGTCGCAATGCTCTTGGGGCGATCGGCCCTTAGACTGAGCTGTGCGCTGAATTTTCTGTCCATGTTCATCCGTCCCTGTAATCATCAGCACCTCGCCGCCCCGCAACCGCTGGTAGCGAGCCCACACATCTGCCGCCATCGTCGTATAGGCACTACCGATATGAGGCAAATCATTGACATAATAAAGAGGCGTCGTAACAGCAAATCTCCGTTTTTCTCGATCGGTATAATTCATCTATTTTTCAACAGTCCCTTGTCAAATCTCAGACTTAAACTGATATTTCGGTATTCTACTGGTTATTCTCTAGAACTGAGCGAGATTTCCCAATAAATACTTAATTATTTTAGCTTTCCGTTCGCCCAGGGACGACCGGGAGCTGGTAGCGTAGCGTGCAGCCATGGGAGCAGGCAGCAGTATTATTCTGACTGCCGTCTCCCCAAGCAGCCACACCTGTTCTCATCCCTATGGTCTAGGTCAGCGCTGGTTGCCCTCCACTCTCGCCGGTGGTTCAGGAGGGGGAGGATAACTGCATTACGCCCCCAATCCCAGCCAGATAATGTAAAGTAATGTCAATGATGATATGGTGATCGATTCAAAATTCAAAATTCAAAATTCTTGCATTGACAAATGCCAAATGCCAAACCTGAAAAATTGTCTTCGTTTTCTCACCCCTTGCCAACCCAGACCCGAATATCCCCTGTTTGTCTTCCTGCCAGGAATGGATGGCACCGGGAGGTTGTTACACAGACAAATACCTAGCTTACAGAAAACCTTTGATATTCGCTGTCTGGCCATCCCACCTGATGACCTAACTGACTGGGATGCTATGGCCAAACAGGTAATTGCCCTAATTGAAGCCGAGTTGAAACCACGATGTGCGATGCGCGCGCTACCCGCACTGCGCATCGCACATCGAAGACGTGCAGTTTATCTATGTGGCGAATCCTTTGGCGGTTGCTTAGCTCAAAAAGTGATAATGCACGCCAAAGGACTAATAGAGCGACTGATTCTCATCAATCCCGCCTCATCCTTTAAATTATATCCCTGGATGAGTTTAGGAGAGCCAATTACTCGCGCATTGCCCTCAGCCCTCTACAGAGTCTCTAAACTGGGGATACTGCCCTTTTTAGCTGACTGGGGACGGGTTGCCGACTGGGAAGTCCGCGCCCTGTGGTCAGCTATCCACTCTATACCGCAAGCAACCTTCATTTGGCGTTTGTCTTTGCTCGGAGAGTTTCATATCAGTGAAACCCAGCTGAGTTGCATCACTCAACCCACGCTGCTTCTTGCTAGTGGTGCAGACAGACTCCTTCCTTCTGTCACAGAAGCTCAACGCCTCAACAGCTGCCTCCCTAAGGCCCAGATGGTAGTGCTGTCTGATAGCTGTCACGCCTGTCTATTGGAAAGGTCGGTTGACCTCTATCAAATTCTCCAAACACATAACTTCTTGTCTTCTGGAAATGCCGTTTCCCTAGTTAGAGGAGCGTCATAAATCTAAGCATTCAGCGGGTGCATCTCCAGAAGACAGGGGCGAAGCATTCTGTCAGACCACATAAAGATGTTTTTCCTAGATTGACTGCCAGAATGCTAGGAACATATACATTGACAATGCAGGAGATGCACCCAGGAACAACCTCCGGACAGGCAATCCGCCCGCCCGGAGCAACTAACAACTAACCAATGGCTTGACGTCGCTTTTGGACCTGTTGAGCAGGTAACTCAGCCAAAGCCTGTTTTCCCTGCGAGGACTCCAATAGCTTCAGCAACTTCTGCAACTTCACCTGTAATATTTCTGCTTCTGTAGAGCCTAGGAGTTCGAGCAATTCATCCGCTTCTGGGTGACGACAGACGCCAGTATCACAGTTCAAACCTAGCTGACGCCAGTACATAGTTGGCACGGACTTTCCCCGCTGACCAATGTGTTCCTAATTGAGCAGGCGAGTTTCTAAGTAAGCTTTAGGAGATTCGTAGCAGTTTTGGGAGCGAGTATAGGGGACAGTAAAGCAACCAAACACCTTGCGGTATTCTTCGGAGTCTAAAAAAGCAGTGATTAGTTTGTCAACGCCTTCTTTCGTCAGAATATCGCAGTAAATTTGTAATTCTGACTGGTCGCGCGGGGCCCGACCTAAAAAATGCTTGAAGCACAGTTCGATAAACTTCACGTTAGAATAACAGTGATAAAATGCCTTGTGATAAACTTCCGAGTGACCCAGTTCCTTGATGAAGCGTCGCACCCAGATTTTATCTTTGAGAAAGTCTTTCTCAGCTTTAGCTAAGATCTCCCGCTCAAAATCATAAGGCTGCACTTGACGGTAAATTTGGTGCAGCGCCAGTTGGCGTTCTTCTAAGGATGAGCGGCGGTTAGCTGTGAAGGGTTTGAATTGATTCATGTTTTCTCCCTTTGTCGAGTCATTTTTGGTATTTCAGCTTTTTATTCTGAGGTTAGTTAATCCCATGCTTGACAAGATATGTCAAGCATGGGATTCTAGCGACAGCGTCACAATGTCAATATAAGAACGGACTAAACTACTACAAGCAGGCGGCAGAGTCGCGTCTACTGCTTTTTGCAAATAGCGGTACGCCGTAGTGCAATGATTTGTTTTTTTGTAAGCCCGCATAATTGTATCGAACCATGACATCATCTGTTCCTTAAAGAACAGTTCATCGTTTCGCAAAATTGATAAGGCGATGTAGCGGACCATTTCTGTCATATCGTATTTGCAACGCGCTCCATGCTGGCGAATCGGTTCTGGATAAGTCTGCGCAAATTTCCGCAGTGTCTGCATGACTAGCTTTTCGCTGTGCTTACTCAGTTGCTGGTAAGTCTGCAGTCTGGTAGTGTAACTCCGAATATACTGCTCTAATGGGTAGAGTTCGGTGGAGCTGAGATAGCGACCGTCCGCTTCTATCAGGCTTTGTTCTAGGGTGTGATTGAGGGTATGCATCCAACTTACAACTCTATTCTCTATTATTACCAAACTGCCCTAAGAATAAAGATAAATTGCAAATTTGCAGATATTCTTAATATCTTGGCTGCCAGTGGACTCTGGTTACACCGGCGCTATCGCCTCCCCCGATCCGCTCCTGGTGGGTTGACGATCGGGGGCGATATCGACCCTCAACCGACGGTATAGCGGCGATTGTTCCTGTCCGAAAGGCTTATGTATACTATAAGTTAGCTTAAAGTTGCCGATATCTTTACAATTTGTTACATTGAAAGGGAGTCAAGAAAACAATTAGCAACAATCATCCCTATGTTTACTGGCATCACTGGTATATTTCCTTTTTCCAGCAATACGGATATGGGAGAGCAGCTACTCTCAAGTGTGGCAAGCCAAGGCATCCGCCATTTATTTAGCAGCAGTGAGTCGGTAGATGTCTCGATCCGCTGCCAGCCCTCTAGCAAACTGTTGCAGGGCAGAATCGACGGATTGCAAATGACTGGTCGCGGTCTGGTCATCCGCAAAGATTTCCCGGTTGAGGAAATGTCTTTTACTACCGACGCCGTTGCTATTGATGTGGCCGCTGTGCTCAGGGGTGAAATTCGTCTGTTGCAACCCACCCAAGCGGTTGCCCTGATCTCCCTTTCTGAAGGGGGCATCAACCATGCCTTCAAGGCCCAACTGGTGACAAAACGCCTGGAAAATCTCTCTGTACCAGCTTTGACCGAATTCTCTGGCGGCAAACCGGTTTCCTTTCAGGACGTGCAGGTAGAGTTGCTGGCCAACAACAAAATTAGGCTATTTGCCACATGTAATCTAGGTGCTGGTGAACCTGTGCCCATTGTGATGACCTCAACCCTGGCAGTTGAGCGCAGGCGTCGCATTACCTTTAGTCAAGCTCAGTTTGAGCCAGAATTGGTACCAGACTCTGTCCGGGATATCTCGGAAAAGTTGACAGGGGTACTTGATGAAATTTTGAATGACATGGTAGACCTCGATCGTTTTGACCTGGATGGAGTAAAATTGCGTATTAATCGCCTAGAAACTCAAGGGAAAAATTTGCTGTTCAGCGGTTACGCTCAAATTGAGCATTTCCCACGTACATCCTAAGCAATTCAAAATTCAAAATTCCAAATTAAAAATTGGGAAGGCCATTTTTAATTTGGATCTCAGCTTTTCTCGTTATGCAATTTAAATGGACGACAGCTTAGGACAGGCAACCAAGATCTGTCAGATGCATGAATCAATTACAACCAGCAACAAAATCCTCTCCGGAAGTGTTCTGTTCTCGCCAGTTGCTCGACTGGATGCGATAGCAACAGATCGGCTTCGCCCTGACGACCTATCAAACCTCGATGTGCGATTAATGTGCTCCGCGCAGTGCTTTTAGCGCGCGCAGAGCACATTGCTCAACCGCGCGCTGTGTCTCCTGGGTAGTGCGATTTGAACCAGTTGCTTTCTGCGGGGCTTCTGCGGGGCTTCTGCGGGGCTTCTGCGGGGCTTCTGCGGGGCTTGACATTTTGGCAGCATTATGCGATCGCGGGCTTGTCGAAGCCACGGAAAGGAGATAAAACTTTTTCGGGGTTAGCATTAGACGAGCAGTTAATCGCCAAAGATGTTGAACCCCGCTGTGGTTTAATGGTAATTGATATTAACACTGGTGCTATTGTTAATTGGCTGCGTCTAAAAGGGGTGATTACAGAATTATATGACGTGCAGGTGTTACCAGGGGTACGGCGACCCATGGCTTGAGGATTTCAAACTGATGAAATTAGCCGCCTGCTTACCCTCGATCCTATGTCGCAGCCTGAGAACGGAAGCACGCTTCGTGCTTACTACGAACGGAACGGAAGCACCCTTCGTGCTTACTACGAACGGAACGACCCTTCGTGTTTACTACGAACGATTATGAGAAACTCAAATCAAGGACATCTGGGCGAACTGGCAAAATTATTTCTTAAACTAGGGGCGATCGGCTTCGGTGGCCCCGCCGCCCACATCGCCATGATGGAGGATGAGGTTGTCGAAAAACGCCAGTGGTTAACCAGGGAACATTTCCTGGATTTAATTGGTGCCACCAACCTCATTCCTGGTCCCAATTCAACTGAAATGGCAATTCATGTAGGCTATCTCTACTCCGGTTTGCCCGGTTTGGTGGTGTCAGGGGTCTGTTTTATTCTCCCAGCAGTTGCCATCACGGCTATACTGGCCTGGGTTTATGTCTCTTTTGGCAGTCTGCCCCAAGTTGCCCCTTTACTTTACGGCATTAAACCTGCTGTACTAGCAATTATCTTGGGTGCTTTGTGGCGTCTGGGGAAAAAAGCAGTTAAAAACTGGAAATTGCTCTCGATCGCCTTGGGGGTAGCTACTTCCCTATTCTTAGGGTTGAACCAGGTGGTAGCCTTATTATTAGGCGGAGTTTTGGGTACGATCGGGCTGCGACTGGCGGCGGGAGACAATCATCAGAATACAGCAATGGTAGCCGCTGGGTTAACTAGCAGTGTGGCCCTGCCAGATATTACTGCTATATCAGTTGCTGCTAGGACTACAACTCACGTGCCCTTGTGGCAGTTGGGGTTATTTTTTCTGAAGGTGGGAAGCGTTCTATTTGGTAGTGGCTATGTCCTGGTGGCCTTTTTGGAAAATGGATTGGTTAGAGACTATGGTTGGTTGGTGCGATTCGTTCAGGCGTAAACTGGCGACGGTGAAGTCTGGTCTGGTTTCATTTGCCGGATAACTCTGGTTATCATGGGGGTTAAATTCCCTCTCCCCAGGTGTGGGGGGTCGAGGGTACTACCGGTCCTTAGTGCTGCGGGGTCACATCGCCGTGGTGCTCCGCTAGGACTTAAATGTAGGATAGCTGGCAGCCTAACCCAGTGACGCCGCTAGGAAAGATGCTCATGGTTAGAACAAGCGAACCTGTTAAAGCCTCGTTACATAGAACCAGCGGAATAAGGCTTATACGCTGGCCCAAAAGGGAAAATGGTAGTTAGTGTTGGTAGTCATCTATTGCCAGCATCGCACCCAAAGAACTCCCGGGGTATAGCAGGGGCCTACAAGCATCGAGAAATGATACCAGGGAACGAAGTAACCTCACGTGAGCTGTCCTCATTTGGACCAGTTAGATGTAAAGCGCAAGCCGCGAAGAGGAAGGATGTTCTAAGAAGCCAACGCCTGGGGTAATGCCTGGGATATGCAGACGTAGGACGGATATGGTAAGAAGCCTTTGGTGAAAGTAGCCCTAACACGTCGCAAAACTTAGGAGAAATCCAAAAGTATGAATATGGACTAGAGTCTCAGCCGGGTAAAGTTCAGAGCCCCGATAAATTGCCAGAATGGGGAAATGTTAGAGAAGAGCGGCTAGAATGGTTTGCTGAACTACCCTCCGCGATCGCGCAGCGTGCGCGCAGCGCATACCTTCCGGAGCTGAAATCATTAACGGTCCAATAGGATTGACCATAAGGGGTAAAATTACAGAGGGTAAGGGGAATACGGGGTAACCTAATTATTGATGATGATATGCCTAAGGACAAGCCCCAGCGGTGAAAGTCGCAAGTCCGGTTCCGCTCTTGGAGGGTTGGGGAGTGATTCCCAGCTCGACCCCGACCACTCAGCAGCTGCTGCTGGATGCGATCGCGATCGGTCAATTCACTCCTGGACCTGTACTTTCCACATCTACATTTATCGGTTACCTAATTGCTGATTTACCTGGTGCCGCAGTTGCGACAATGGGAATATTCCTGCCCTCATTTTTCTTCGTTGCTGCCTTAAATCCCCTGATTCCACGCTTGCGGGCATCCAAGTGGACATCAGCATTTTTAGATGCGGTCAATGCTGGGGCGGTAGCGTTAATGGCAGTGGTAACAATTCAGTTGGCACGCGGGACTCTGATTGATATAGCAACTATCCTGATTGCTATTGCCGCAGCTATTGGGGCCATTCGCTTTCAAGTTAACGCTGCATGGCTGGTTTTGAGTGGTGCTGTGCTGGGGTTTTTAGTTTCAATCAGTAATTTGTGAGAATTGAGGAGTGAGAATTGAGAATGGTAGATTTATTTATTCACGTTCATTAGCAATTTTTAGTTATTCTTGACATTGTTATACAGAGAGTATAGGATATTTAATCATTAGCTAGATAGACAAAATGAAACAGGAAGTCAAAAAGAAAAAGAAACAGAAGAAGTGGCAAAAACTGACATTTTACACATCATTGCTCCTCTGCGCCACTACTTTCCTGTTGGCGACAGGCGGGCTGTTCTTGTACTCGCGAGAAAAACAGCAAATACTTACAGAGGCGAGAACATCAGCCAAGCGACAAACAATCCGGGCGGCTTTGGAAATTGACCGAGAAGTGCGTTTGGCTAAAGACACAGCCCTGGCGATCGCCAACGATCTGACTGCGGGCAGATTAAATGACACCGAGGTATTAAACCGACTCAAAGCCGAACTGGAGAAAAAGCCTCAGCTTTTAGATGTGGGCGTTGCCTATGAACCTTTCGCCTACGATCCGAATGTGAGGCTGTATGCGCCCTATTATGCCAGATTAAAAAATGAACTGCAATCCCTGGAAGTTACCTACAACTACACTCGTCCTAAGTATGCTTGGTATCGGAACACTCTCACCAAGGGGGCTCATTGGGCAGAACCAGACTTTTGGCAGGACAGCACTTTATTCAGTCAGCCAGCAGTAGGATTTTACACGCCTTTTTATAGTCGAGGATCTCAAAACCAGCGTCCGCGAGGAATAGTCTACGCCGAATATTCTATGGAGACGATCGCAGATATAGTCAAGTCACTCAATCTCGGTAGAACTGGCTACGGCTTTCTAGTTTCCCGGACTGGGAATTTTCTCTATCATCCCAATGAAGGGTATGTCAAAAGTCAGGCAAACATCTTTGACCTCGTATACGATCGCAACGGATCACAAGTTCGTCCTTTAGTAGATTTAGTAGCTAGAGCCTTGCGTGGCGAACCCGTAGAAGCAGATTTGAGCGATGACATCACAGGTCAAAATTCCTGGGTATTTCTGCGACAAGTAAATCAGAATGGATGGGTGGTGGGAGTAGTCTTTATTCAGGACGAAGTTTTGCCAGACAACCAAACCACGCGACGCCAACTTATCTTTCTCAGTCTCGCATTTATGTGGTTTTTCGTGTTTTTGTTTTTCCTCCTTTTCCGGGCTGACAAGGGTACTGTCAAGCGTCTTGGGGCACTGTCGTCTACTGTCAGCCTGTTGTTTCTAGCAGAAATCGGGTTTATCTGGAGTTTGGCGCTAAAAACACGTACCTATACCTCTACCCGGAATCTGCTGCTGAATGAAACTGCTGTAGATCAGTTATTGGTTCCCCAAGTTGAGTTAAGTGCAAAATTAAACCAAAAACCACCGCTGTTGGTACCTACGGGGGTTTATATTCACTCCCTATATTTTACCAGTTCTAACGATGTGTTTGTGACTGGCTATATCTGGCAGGAATACCACGAAGGAATCCATGATGAGTTGGAGCGTGGTTTTATCCTACCCGATGCTATTGATGCCAATGATTTGGAAGTGAAGGAGGCTTATCGCCACAAGGAAGACGAGATCGAGGTCATCGGTTAGTATGTTGAAGCTACTCTGCGTCAGGATTTCGATTTTTCCAATTATCCTTTTGACTATAAAGATGTCAAAATCAGGTTGTTACACCTGGACTTCAATCGTCGGGAATTAAACCGTCAGGTAATTCTGGTTCCCGATCTAGGGGGCTACGAAGTGATCGATCCCAGAACTAAACCTGGTGTAGATAAAGATATTGTCTTGGGCAACTGGAATCTGAGTGATATTTTTTTTGAGTACAAGTTCAAAACTTATGATACAAATTTGGGGATCAAAAGTAATCTGTTCAAAACTAACTTTCCCGAACTTCATTTCACAATCGTGCTGCAAAGAGATTTCATCGGTCCGTTGATTTCTAGAGTCGGACCACTCTTAGTTGTCGTCACTCTGCTCTTTGCGATGCTGCTGATCTCCGATGAGGAGAAGGCATTAGAGGTTTTGGCAGCTTGTATTGGTTTTGTCTTTATTGTCATCCTCGACCAGATCGCTTTGAGAGAACAGATTGTCACGAAAGGAATTCTTTACTTCGAGTATTTTTACTTCGCGATCTATTTTTACATTTTCCTGGTGACCGTTAATGCTATCCTGTTTATCTCTCAGCCTAACACTCCTTTCATCCAGTATAAAGATAACTTGATATCCAAGTTGCTTTACTGGCCCACACTTCTGAAGATATTGCTAGTAATCACGATTTTAGTATTTGCTTGATTGAGATTCTCGCTGCGATGTGCAATTAATGTGCTCCGCGCAGTGCGAGTAGCGCGCTGTGTCTCCTGGGTAGTGCAACTAGCGCGAGGTATCTCGCCCCAGGAGACACAGCAGCAGAGTAAATTAAGCAGTGCGGGTAGCGCGCGCATCGCACATCGAAGGGAACTCAGAAACCTGGTTTTGGCAAAAACCGGGTTTCTTAATTATTGCAGATCGAGATCCTGATGAGGTTAATCAATTCCCGTTAGAGTCAGGGCTGCTGCTTGGTTTGGGCTGCAGCTTCTCAGCTAGGTTGACACCAACTGAAGACCCATCTGCAAACATCGAACCAGTGATGCGATAGTCAAGACGGGCCCGAACTTTTGGCAACAGATTATCTGGCAAAGGTAAATAGCCTGCTTCTGAGATTATAGGTTTGTGTTCAGCATTCAGAAGGTACTCAACAAAGGCTTTGACCGCAGGTCTTTTTTCTAGAGACTCCTTGTTGATATATAGAAATAGGGGACGCACCAAGGGGTTGTAAGTGCCGTTGGCGATCGTCTCTGCACTTGGTTCGGTGCATTCGCCGCTTTCATTTTCAATGGCAATCAGCTTCAAAGCATCCTTGTTTTTTTCATAGAAGGACAAGGTGAGAAAGCCCAAAGACCCATACTCAGACTCGATACCCTGAATTGTGACGATATCATCTGGACTAGCGGTGTAGTCACTGCGACTTTTACCCTCTTCCCCCGTGGTAGCATCGGCAAAGTAATCGTAGGTACCAGAATCAATTTCAGCACCATAGAGACCCAGACGTACATCGGGGTACTCCTCATCGATCTGCTGCCAGTTGACCACTTCGCCCTCAGCAGCAGGTTCCCAAATTTTGCCCAACTGCTGTGGGGTAAGGCAGGTTGTCCAGTCATTGTCGCGGTTGACTGCCACCGCGATCGCATCGAAGGCCACGGGAATTTCCACGTACTCGATTTTGTTGACCTCGCAAAGTGCCATCTCAGATTTCTTGATGGGACGAGAAGCATTAGAGATATCAGTGTCTCCAATGCAGAACTTCTTGAACCCAACTCCCGAACTAGATATGCCCACGGTTACCCCGATGACCGGATTAGCCTTCATAAACTTTTGTGCCATGGCTTCCGCGATCGGGAAGACGGTACTGGAACCATCGGCCAGTACATACTTAGTCAACTGCGGGTCGGCTGCGGTTTCCTCTGAGACAGTTGTCTGGATAGTAGAAGTTTGGTTTTGATTGCCGCCACAGGCGGTCGCTGTCATGAATAGCACTCCTGCTAAAAAACCGATAGACTGGCCTGGCCTTCTCATATTTCTCTTCGTCGAGCGTCATTTCATGGCGATCGGGTACTATACTGGTGAGTACCCTGCTACCTTAGCACTCCCATCCTTTCTTTGTCAAGTACCACCAGGGTCGGATGACTTGACTCTGCTGGTCAATTCCCACTTTTGAAAGATGGCCCAAACCTGCCCCCAAACCTGCCCCCAAACCTGCCCCCAAACCTGCCCTAGACAAAACCAAACCAAGAGATGTTCTTAGCGTCGATCTTCTGGGTGGGTTCCGGTTGTCAGTTCGTCGTAAACTTCCTGAGGAATAATGACTTGTCCAAAAATCCGCCGTAGCAAGTCCATTTGTCCCACTTTTGCTAGTTCACTAAATGGTGTAGTGTTCGAGACAACAGTCACTGTTTGCGCTTCTCCAACATAGCTATGGTTTCCTCTACTTCCTGTTCTAGTTCTTCCCTAGTCTGTGGTGCAAAGACAGAGATCCCGTACTCTCCCATGAGGTCGATCGCCTCTAAGCGAGATATTCCTAAAAGCCTTGCTGCCCTTCCACTAGATATCTCACCATATCGCAGCATAGTCATAATGTAAGCTTCTTTAGCTTTCCGTTCAGCTTCTCTGCGAATAGCTTCAGGACTATCAGGCATTTCCAGAGTAAATTGGATTGTGGTTGAAATATTTTGGGTTGGCATTGTTTTCATCTAGCAATTATCCATTAACAATAGCGATCCGACGTCGCGCACTGCGTATAAGCCATTAGCATCTGGACACCTCAACATACTGACACAGACTAGATAATTCGGGAATCGACTCACCCCTCAGTTGCATTCCTTCCAGATGAAACTCAATTGCCTCGCGAATCATCTGCTCAATTTCTTCTAAAGTATCCCCGACAGCAACACAGCCTGGTAAATCTGGTACATAGGCTGAGTAATTTTCTGATGCTTTCTCGATTACCACAGCATAGCGCATTAGTCTTCCTCCTCCAATTGTGCCTGTTTCCAGATACTTTTAAGAGTGCCTATAGCTACATCTTTAGACATCTTACCGGGAACTGTGACGGTTCCTGCTTTTTCTGGATGTGCGTATTGTCGATGACTACCCTTAGTCCGTGCCAAATACCAGCCATCCCTTTCTATTATCCTGATTACTTCTCTAACTTTCACCTTTCAGTTTTTTCCGCACTCTACCACCTTGTCGTCAGGAACCGCCGCAAATTGAACCGTTATACCGTACCTATCGTAGCGGATGGTGGGCACTGCCCACCCTACATTTAGCTATTAACCATTATCGACTATCGGCCAATACCCACATAGCGGAAACCAGCAGCTTCTAAAACCTTCCGATCGAGGAAATTGCGACCATCAATCATGACTGCATGACTCATCCGCTTTGCCATCTTGCCGTAGTCTAAAGTCAGAAACTGCTGCCATTCTGTCACGACGACTAAGGCATCGCAACCATCTGCTAGCATTTCTGGTTCCGTTTCCACGATCGCCCCGGACAAACCGTGACGCATTCCCGTTTGAGAAATAATCGGATCGTAAGCTTTCACCTTAGCACCCAGGCGATTCAGTTCTTCAATCAAATTCAGTGAGGGGGCATCTCGGAGATCGTCCGTATCGGGTTTGAAGGTTAAACCCAAAAGTCCCACAACCTTCCCCTTGAGGATTTTCAGTTCCTGCTGCAGTTTATCCACCGCGATCGCCCGCTGGCGTTGATTAACATTGACTGCGGCATTCAGCAGTTCCGTGTCATAATTATAGTCCTTTGCGGTATGAATCAAAGCCGAAACATCTTTGGGGAAGCAGGAACCGCCCCAACCTATGCCTGCTTGCAAAAACTTGTTGCCAATTCTCGAATCTAAACCAATTCCTTTAGCCACCTGGGTCACGTCCGCACCCACCTTGTCGCAAATATTGGCAACTTCATTGATAAAACTAATCTTAGTTGCCAGGAAGGCATTCGCCGCATACTTAATCATCTCCGCCGAACTCAGATCCGTCACCACCACTGGCACGGGAGGTAAGGACTTATCTTCGCCAAACTTGCGTTCCACGATCGGGCGGTAGAGTTCTTGCATCATGGCGATCGCCTTGTCGCTATCACTGCCCAGCACGATCCGGTCTGGATTAAAGGTATCATAAACCGCCGAACCTTCCCGCAGAAACTCGGGATTACTGACCACATCAAACTCAGCCTTAATTTGCGTCAGGGCCTCTTCTCCAGAAACCCCATCTTCTCCCGCTTTCTGTCGGTCTTTAATTCCATCCAACACGATCATCCGCGCCCAGTCCCCAGACCCGATCGGCACGGTAGATTTATTCACAATCACCTTATAACCTTCTGTCAGATGCTGACCGATGCCCCGCGCCACAGCTTCCACGTAGCGGGTATCGCTATCACCGCTAGGCAAAGCTGGCGTTCCCACGGCGATAAACAAAATCTCTCCATAATCCACACCCATCGCCAAATCTGAGGTGAACTCCAGATTACCCGCCTGACTCGCACCCTGCATTATCTCCGACAGTCCCGGTTCGTAGATCGGCGACTGTCCCGACTTCATTAATTTTACCTTCTCTTCATTGTTGTCCACGCAGACCAATTGATGACCGCAGTGGGCTAAACATGCCCCCGTGACTAAGCCGACATAACCCGTACCAATCACACAAACTTTCATCAATATTCTCCTTTGTTATGCGTAGGACGGGTTCGGCGTCTCCTGGGAGACACCGCCCGCCTGTCCGTTGTCAATCTATTGCAGCGCTGAATTATGACAGGCGATCGCGAAAATCATCTATTGTCCGTTTCAACCCTTCTGCCAGGGGAATAGTGGGTTCCCATCCCAGCCAGGTTTTCGCACGAGTAATATCCGGTTGTCGCTGTCGGGGGTCATCCTGTGGCAGGGGTTTAAAGATTATCTCCGCCTCTGGGTTAATCATTTCCTGGATTTTGCGAGCCAGTTCTAAGATAGTATATTCATCAGGATTCCCGATATTAACTGGTCCTACATATTCCCCATTCATCAACCGAATTATTCCTTCTACCAGGTCCGATACATAGCAAAAACTCCTTGTTTGGGAACCATCTCCATACACCGTCAGGGGGATGCCTTTTAAGGCCTGGACGATAAAATTGCTCACCACTCGTTCATCATTTGCCAACATCCGGGGTCCATAGGTGTTGAAGATGCGTACCACCCGAATGTCTACATTATTTTGCCGGTGATAGTCAAATGACAGAGTTTCCGCAATCCGTTTCCCTTCATCATAACAATTTCCACAAAACAGGGCTTTCCCGTTTCTTCTGACAAATATGACGTGGTTGGGTACGTTTACGCAGTAGACAAATCCATCGTACTCGGAAACTGCTTGCTTTCCATACCTGAGATTTTCACTCCCCTCTTGCACCTGGATCTGATATACTTTTTCTTGCGACTGGGTCTCCTGCACTTCTATATTCCCTGCATACCCCAATTTTAATAGCAGTTCTTGCACATCACTTATCAGTCTCCCTGACTTGCACTCATAGCGATCGCCCGTTCCCTCTCCCTGCCTCACCGATGTCCAGAATATGTTTAGCTGCCTGCTAGACAAGCACATCACATCTCTGGGAATATACCGAGTCTCTGATGGACCCAATTTCTCCAGATACGAGTATAGCTGCTGAGAATAGATGCTGATTTCCTGCTTGCCAAGCTTTACATTCGGGAACAGCAACCTGGCCACACATGCTTTCATCTGCTCATATTTTTCTCCTACCTCTGCCAAGATCACTTGATATTTTCCATCTTGGATCCCAATCGTTCCTGATGTGATATAATATCCCAAGAACTCCACCCAATCATCCATTTTTATCCTGTTTAAGGGATGAACTGATAAATCAAACCAGTCTCGTTCTTCTCCTTGATAATGGGCCACCTTCAGCATTTGCGCTGCTTCCCACTGCAACGGGGCATCTGCCCGGATCAGCGACCAACCCGACCCTAAGAACGACCAATCCCTCCTGCTTTTGGCATACATTTTGTGATTGGGCGTCACCAGCAGGTCGCAGTCCTGATTTTGAAAGTGAATGACTTTGCCTCTGTACCTTTCTGCAATTATTTCTACTGGTTGATGATACTCGATTTTTCGCGCAGCGTTCGCCCGTTCTCCATTCAGCGTCGCTATTCTATCTTCCCTGGATAGGGCGTGAAAATATTTCCAACCTTCGCTGGTGAGAACTTCTGTATCAGCAGAAAAGCAACTTCTAATCCCGATCGGATTAACATTGCCGCGATAATCTTCTGTTTGGGGATGGACATCTGGGTCTCCATACACTTCCGAAGTTGAAGCTAGGAGGAATCTGGCCTTTACTCGTTTTGCCAGTCCTAGCATATTCATCGTCCCCATCACATTAGTTTTCACCGTTTTTACGGGATTCGACTGATACTGGACTGGTGACGCCGGACAAGCCAGATGATATATCCGATCTACTTCCAACCGGATCGGTTCGGTGATATCATGGCGGATCAGTTCAAAATAGGGATTATCCAGCCATTTGAGGATATTACGCTTATTTCCCGTGTAGAAATTATCCAAGCAAAGCAATTCATGTCCTGCCTCCATCAAGCGATCGACGAGATGGGAACCTAAAAAACCTGCTCCACCTGTGACTAAAATTCGCATGACTGACTCCCTTGACTGCCATCTTTGATTATTGTCCTTGTTCCAGGCGCAGCACCGCCATAAAAGCTGATTGGGGCACATCTACAGTCCCGATGGATTTCATCCGCTTTTTCCCTTTCGCCTGTTTAGCCAGCAACTTTTTCTTTCTGGAGATGTCTCCACCATAGCATTTTGCCAGGACATCCTTGCGCAAGGCCGGGATATGTTCGCTAGCAATTACCCTCGACCCGATCGCTGCTTGGATGGGCACCTTAAACTGATGGCGGGGAATCAGTTCCTTCAGCTTTTCAGTCAAGCTGCGACCGACATGATAGGCTTTGTCTCGATGCACGATCATCACCAAAGCATCTACCGAGTCATTATTAATCAAAATATCCAACTTGACCAAAGGGTTTTCTCGGTAACCCAGCATCTGATATTCCATGCTGGCGTAACCGCGCGATCGGGACTTCAGCTGGTCAAAAAAGTCCGTCACCACCTCTGCCAAAGGCAACTCGTAGATCAGAGTAGTGCGCCCCTGAGTCAGATACTTCATGTCTTGGAATACCCCCCGACGGCCTTGACAGAGTTCCATCAAGGCACCCACATAGGTTTCTGGGGTAATCATGTCCACCTGCACGTAAGGTTCTTCAATCTTTTGGCGATCGTTTGGTGCTGGCAGAGTGCTGGGGTTATCTATGTTGATGACCTCAGCATTGTTAAGTGTCACCCGATACACCACTGACGGCGCGGTGATAATCAAGTCCAGATCGTATTCTCGTTCTAGGCGTTCCTGGACAATTTCCATATGCAGCAGTCCCAGAAAGCCGCAGCGGAAGCCAAACCCCATGGCGCTGGAGGTTTCCGGTTCATAGGACAGGGCCGCATCATTTAGCTTCAGCTTTTCCAATGCTTCCCGCAACTCCGGAAATTGGTCCGCATCTGTAGGGAACATACCGCAAAACACCATGGGCTTGGCTTCTGTGTAGCCTGGCAGAGGACTTGCCGCCGGTTGAGCTTTGAGAGTAATGGTATCTCCCACCCGGGCATCTTCTACTGCTTTGATCGATGCTGCTAGATAGCCCACTTCTCCCCCATGGAGTTCCTCTACTTGCACTTGCGTCGGCGCTAACACCCCCAGTTCGTCGATTTCATATTCCTTGCCCGTGGCCATCAGACGGATGCGATCCCCCTTTTTCACTCTGCCATCCATCACTCGAAAATAGACTATCACTCCCCGATAACTGTCATAATAGCTGTCGAAAATCAAAACCCGCAGGGGTGCAGACAGTCTGTCTGCCGGTGCTGGCACCAGATGGACGATGGACTCGAGGATCTCATCTATGCCGATCCCCTCCTTTGCGGAAGCCTCGATCGCCCCACTACAATCTAGGCCAATTATTTCTTCGATTTCGGCCTTGACCCGTTCTGGGTTAGCCCCTGGCAGGTCAATTTTATTCAATACGGGGATAATTTCCAGGTCGTGTTCCAGGGCCAAATAGACATTAGCTAGGGTCTGGGCCTCCACTCCTTGGGAAGCATCTACCACCAGCAGTGCCCCTTCGCAGGCTGCCAGAGAACGGGACACCTCGTAGGAAAAATCCACATGACCGGGGGTGTCAATCAAATTCAGCACGTACTGCTGACCGTCAGAGGCCGCATAGTTCATCCGAACCGCTTGCAGCTTAATGGTAATCCCCCGTTCCCGTTCCAAGTCCATATTGTCGAGGAACTGTTCCTTCATCTGGCGGGCCGCCACTGTGCCCGTGGCTTGCAGCAGCCGGTCTGCCAGAGTCGATTTGCCGTGGTCTATATGAGCGATAATGGAAAAATTACGAATTTGAGCGACAGTAGCGTCAGTCATAGATATTTGCCGGGAGATTCCAGGTAATCGAACAGCGCGATCTGCCAACAGTCCGGGACGGTTAGGCATCGGGTTTAATATATTGTAATCTTTTCCGTGGCCGGGACGGTTGAAAGTATCTCAGCTCTAGATTATCTTTTAATGGGATTCCCACTATACTACCGAAGAACGAACTTCTTAATTATGAACGATACTGCTACACAATCCCTGAGCGAACTGCAGCACGCTGCTGACAAGGTGAAAGTTTCCCTCTACCTGGATGCCGAGTTATTGGAGAAAATCAACCATTTGACCAATGATCCCAGCAAGATCGTTGAACGGGCCGTGCGCCAGTGGCTTAGAGGTGAAGCTCAGCGGGACGACGATCTGACTCGCACTCTACCCAAGAATCCCCCAGTACCGCCTAGAGGCGAATGGAATGATTGATTCTACTCACTGCGTTGACTGCCCCAAGCCTGCCCCCTCGTCAAGTCCAGACCTGTATATTCAACGCATGTTGATTACCTGGGGGGCTTCGCCCTCCAATTACTCCTAACAACCGCCCGACAAGGTTTTGGCGATCGCCAATCTCTTTTCTGCCATCACCAAAAAGCGAGTAGGGCGCTCAATTAGCCAACTCACAAATCAACTCGCCCATTCGATGTCTCCCGGACGCACGGCGAAAACCCGGGAGACATCGCAAGTTGGTACCTAAGATTGACAAATATATTTAAGGTGCTATAATAAAAATGATATCATCCCGCTTTGATCGATAAAGCGAGTAGGGCGCTCAATTAGCCCAGCAAGTTGGTACTTATTTGTTAATGTGAGTTATGGAGTGAGGTGGCAAAGAGTGAGGCTGACAAGACCCTAACGTTCCCGTTCTCCCATTATTCACATAAATGATGTGCTGGGTATCAGGCCCTTTGAGTCCTCGCTTAACACCACGGCGATGTGGCTCCGCCGCATTGAGGACCGGTGTCACCCCCGCACTTGAGGGAGGGGAATTTAACAATAATGAGTACCAGAGTTTCTAGTTTCCTAGACTAGCGTTCCGTGTTTGACTATGTTAGGCTAAAACGAATCGCACTGAATACCGCATCACATATGACCGACAAGCAATTCACATGAATCTAGAGACGCTATCACATTTATCTAGAAACACTGTCATATTTATAGAGCAAATTCACATGAATCTAGAGCTTCGTCAAGTGACTCTATGTCAAAGTAACTTTACTCTATGTCAAAGTCGCGCGAACCTATTGCCAAGTCACGCGAACCTATTGCAGAGTCACGCGAACCTATTGCAGAGTCACGCGAACCTATTGCAGAGTTACGCGAACCTATTGCAGAGTCACGTGACTTAATCACAGAGTCACGTGATTTGATTGCAGAGTCACGTAATATCATGTCCGATATATAGCCAAAAGATAAAAAATTTATCACTTGTAGGTTGGGTCTGGAGCACGAAACCCAACCGCGATGTCTCCCCGATACCTCTGGGCGATGGCCTTCATCCCAGAGGTATCGAAGGTTTTCGCCGTGCGTCCGGGAGACATCGAAAGTAAGCCCTGTTGGGTTTCGCTAGCGAAGCGTGCTCTACCCAACAAACGCAAGAGATCTTTTTTATTATGGTTAATCATCCGGACATAATATAAGTCTTGCAACCAAGATGCGATGCGCGAGGGGTAGTGCGATCGCGCAGGCGGAGTTTGCATGTGCGCGCAGCGCATGTAGCGCGAGTGCATCGAAGATCGCCCCCGCTAAATCTGATAATAGACATCTCCAAAAACACTGGGGTAGGTGGTGGCATAAGGGTTTGAGAACCTTTTCTGGAGATGTCTAATGAAGGGCCCAATAGGGACTCCAGGGTTCGTCGAAAGAATTATTGTTGGTCAAGTATGCCCACCTCAGTCGTGGTATAATAGAGAGAATTAACCAAAATATCAAACAGAGTCAACCCATGTCAGAACAAGTTCGTTATATCACCAACGAAGGATGTGTATTGTTGGATAACAGTCGTGTCAATTGGAGGACCGCAATTATATCTAACTCAGATATAGAAGCTATAGAAATTGTCGAACAGGAGATCGATGACCCGAGTATCCAAGTGGGAAGTGGTTGTCAATGGAATGGTTGTGGCGTAGAACCCCAATGGAACAATCCTAAATGTAGCAAGGTCTACGATCATATTTTGCGTCATCATGGTCCTCAACTACAACCCCGTCATTTTCAGGGTAGAATAGCAAGTACCAACACCGATCAAGGACAGTGGCTAAACTTGCGGGATTTAGTCAAGGCCGAACAAGTGACTCTTAAACATCCAGGCAGATATATCATCGATTTTTAGCGTCCTCTAGGGCGAGTTTATCATGCCGATGGTAGCATAACTGAAAATGTTACCCGTGTTAATATTAACAGAAAGCTGGATGGCACTCTGAAATATGCTTATCCTGTAGTATAACTCAAGTTGCGACCTATAAAAATTGGATACAAAAAGCTATGATAAAGAGAATTATTTTCAACTCTAATCCCTTAGATGTAACAGCATGAATTGACTTGGGAAACAAATTGGTGATTCGACTAAAACAGGTTTCAACTTGTTTTCTTGTTACTTTTTGTATATATTCAAAACAAGAATATTCTTTTCTTTTTGAGTTCTTTTTTCGCAAAGGTTTTAACATTATACTTGACGACTCTTTTAGTAAATCCTCTAATTGATAATCATTATAAGCTTTATCTCCATAAACTATTGAATTTGATGGTAAGTCAAAGCCAAAAGATTGCAAAACTTTAACATCATTATAACTACCAGGATCTAGATAAAATTCTATTGGCTTTCCATTTTTGTTTACCAACATATGAACTCTTAATCCATAAAAATAACGTTTTTTACTGGCAATATACCCTCGATATTCTTCCTTGTTATAAATTTGGCATCTATCAATCCTAATATTATCACATACTGGCACCGGAAAACTATCAAGAATATATTCTTGACCCGGATTGAGCTCTTTAAATGTTTGAGCTATAACTTGGAAGAAAAACATCCAAATTGGTTCCTCAATATTGTGTAATCGACGATTGAACCTACTTTTACTTAACAGATTTTTTATATACTTGTGTTGGACCATAAATTGACAAGAGCGATCGTGGTGTCCTCCGAAAAAATATGCAGCAACTAATCCGACTGTCATCACTTCGGCATTGTTCATTTTTACTTGTGGATCTTCTTTTATATTTAACGCTTTTAGTAGCTCGTCACAAAGAACAAAAATTGTTGTAATCATATCTTCCATCATCTACATCCCCCAGCAATTAACTATTATTTTAGTACATTATAACCTATAAACAGCCAACCCGCCGTCTAGCACAAAAAAAATATAATTTTGTATCAAAAGCTACGAAATATCCCAAATATCTGTAAAGTCTAAGTGGGTAATTCATATTTTTTTTAATAGGTCGCAACTTAGGTTAGTATACCATTACACCTTCAAGAAGAGAGAAAATGAATAATCATCAATTTCATATTCAATTAGGAGAAGTTTGTTTGGAAAACTCGGCTCTCCCTCCATCAGATCTCCTGGGAGAACTTTCAGATTTTGAATTGGGACTGCGCCGCTTCTGTTACGAACAGGACCGACCAGTCGCGATCGCGATCGGGCCGTTCACAACCAGAGTATTTTTAGATCCGGACATATGCATGATGCTGGAAGATAACTTCCCAGAACAAATTGCGCTGCTTTCGGAGGGAAAAAACATGCAAATAGAATTTGCTGAGAGTTGTTGGCAAATTCTCAAGTTCATGCCTAGAGGTCAGAAAATCTCTTGTCAGATCGGAGAGTTTGGCTACTCTTTGCAGTCAAAAACTGTGGAACTGGACAAAGATATAGTTTTAGGAGTGCTAAGAAATTTCTTAAATGAAGTCATGCAGATGGCCGTTGATAAAAGTTACATTACCCAGTCAGATAAAGAAGCATTTATCCGTCCTGCTTTTGTTACCCAGCAGTCAGTTACCGGTTACTGCATCTGTAAATCTGTAACCCATGCCAGCAGAAAATAAAATAGCCCTACTTTCTTCATGATTTAGCGATCGGGCTATGCACTTGGTCACGCGATCGAGATGGAAGATTATCAATCAACTCCCTAGGATGATTTATCAGTTGTTGTCGGCGATCGCTAAAATAGCTGACTTCGTAAGCAGGTTCCAGTTCTTGACGCAACTGCTTCCACAAACTAATACCTTCTCGTTCAAAATCCTCTATTTCTTCTGGACTAAGTTCGGGGGAATCATAGGGGTCTGACCAGTTAATTCTAGCATCGTAAACATTTGCCCAGTTATGCAAACGAGTAATTGTCTCTGGACTTAAAGGTAGTTTTTCCGGCTCAATATTACCGACAATATCCGGTTCATCCCACCACAAAGGATCGCAGCCATAATCTGCCATTAGTCTAATTTTTTTTACCATCATATCCTCACCTTTCATAAACTAGCTAAGTTGAGTTTTGGGGTTGGCACCTACAATATATCCATTTTCAAATACACTGATTGATATATACAGAATTTTGCCTTTGAACGTCAATTCATAAATTTCTCTAGGTCGAACATTTTTCTTTCCTTGAAAACCTACAACCTTTCCTTGAACCACCGCAGATATCACTGCATCGGGAATCTCATCTGGTTCAATTCCTACTTTAGCAAATTGATCGGCTTTTGACAAGATATGTTCTAAGCCGCTTTTAGCATCTCCTGATTCTAAAAATACAATTTTGCCATCCTGTTTCTTGGCAATTCGCACAATTTTGTCAGGACTGTGCTTTATCCCAGTTTCCTGAAGTTCTGCAATTAATACATCCCGATCGTATATTGGTGATTGCGTCAATTGCTTGTCCTTAACACTAATATATTATCTGTAAACAATTAATCTTTGCTGTTCTGGGCACAACAAAAAGATTATCTCCTGCCGTACACAGGATGGGGCGATCGCATGATGGGGCGATCGCCTATTCTGCAGATGCAGCCATTAGCAATTAGCCATTAGCAATTAGCCATTAGCAATTTAGGGACTGATTGAGGGCAGGAAACTGACAATTCCTGGGAAGATGATAATTAACATTAAAATCATCATCTGGATCAGGATAAAGGGGATCGCCCCGCGATAAATGTGACCCGTAGTAACTTCAGGAGGGGCGATGCTGCGCAGGTAGAAGAGGGCAAAACCAAAGGGTGGCGTCAGAAAGGAAGTTTGCAGGTTGGCCCCGAGAATGATGCCGAACCAAACTAGGTCTATTCCTAGCTGCTGGGCCACGGGTACAAATAGGGGAACGACGATAAAGGCGATCTCGAAAAAGTCGATGAAAAAGCCCAGCAGAAAAACTACTGCCATGCTGACAACCAAGAAGCCAGTTTGACCCCCCGGCAGGTTAATTAACATGTCTTCCATGAAGCTATCGCCATTCAATCCCCGGAAAACGAGACTAAAGGCAGTGGAACCGATGAGAATGAACATTACCATAGTGGTGGTGCGCATGGTAACGTCAGAAACTAGGCGCAGAGAGGCCCAGTTAACTTGTTTGTTGGCAGCAGCAAGGGCGATCGCGCCAACGCAACCGACAGCCCCAGCTTCCGTGGGGGTAGCAAAGCCGAAAAAGATACTTCCCAGTACCATTAAGATCAGCAACAGTGGGGGGATCATGACTTTCAAAACTCGCATTCCCAAAGCTTTGCCGCCGATCTGCCTGACTTCTGGGGGCAAAGGAGGTGCCATGTCGCGTCGGAAAAAGGCAATAATTAATACCTGGAGGGCAAAGGCCCCCGCCATCATCAAACCCGGGACGATCGAACCGATAAACAAGTCTCCCACGGAAACACCCAATTGGTCTCCCAAAACCACCAGGACAACAGAAGGGGGGATAATTTGTCCGAGGGTACCCGAAGCCACGATCGCGCCAGTAGCGAGTTCCTTATTATAGCCGTAACGCAGCATAATGGGGAGAGAAATGAGCCCCATAGCGACCACAGTTGCGGCGACAACCCCTGTAGTAGCAGCGAGTAGGGTGCCCACGAGGATAACAGCGAGGGCCAAACCACCGCGCAAGCGGCCAAAGAGAATGCCCATAGTTTCGAGCAAATTTTCAGCGATGCCGGATTTTTCCAGCATCGACCCCATAAAGATAAAATAGGGGATAGCGAGGAGAGTATAATTTGCCATGATGCCAAAAATCCGTTGGGGCATGGCAGTCATAAAGTTGGGCGAGAATATTCCTAGGGCAATGCCAATGATTCCGAAGATAATGGCAACGCCACCCAAAGAGAAGGCAACGGGATAGCCAAAGGATAGCAATACTAATGCCCCAGCAAACATGGCCGGACCTAACCAATCATAGTGCATCGTGTTCTTCCTCCCGGGCAGGTAAGTGGCCAGTGAAAATAGCGAAGTTTTTAATTGCTTCGGAGATCCCTTGGAGAATAAGCAGTGCGAAGGCGATGGGAATCATAGTTTTAATCGGGTAACGGGGTAAACCATCTGGATCGGGAGATAATTCCAGGTCAGCCCAGGAATAATAGACTGCTTGCCAGGAAAAGTAGATCGTGAGGATGCTGAAGGGAATGAGAAACAGTAGGGTGCCGATGAGGTTAACGAGGGCTTTGCGTTTGGGAGGCCATCCGCTGTAGAACAGATCTACACGGACATGTTCGTTGTGCTTGAGGGCGTAGGCGGCACTCACCAGGAAGATAATATCGAAGAGATACCATTGGGTTTCGATTAGGGCGTTGGAGGTCAGGTTTTGCCCGATCGCATTACCGAGGTAGCGACCGATGACATTCCACACTCCTACGATTATCATAATTAGTACCAGCCAGAGGGTGAGTTGACCGATACTTTGATTGATGCGATCGATAATTTTGGAAAGTCTCAGCAGTTTCTGCACGGTTTTAAATTTAAGTGACTGAGTAGTGTATTGTATAGAATTAAGACGCCATCAGGAGCATTTTCTCGTTACCAGGCTCAGCCTGGTAACGAAAGTTGGGAGGCTCCTGCCTCCTGACGCTCTAGTGCTAGATATAATATGTTAATTAACACGCTATACCGAATCCAATTCTATCAACAGTTTTACCCAACTAGAGGCAGAGCCTCTGCAAATTGCGTTCCCAGGCGGAGCCCGGGAACGAGGGTAAAGGGATGCACCCAATCAAGATTCGCTGCCTATCTCTAATAATACTTTTAACACGCCTCGCTGCTGGGCATGCCCGAAGGCTGCTAGTCCTTCTTCTAGGGGATAGTAGGCCTGAATTAATGGCTTGACATCTACTTGGTTTTGTGATAGTAGCTCTAATGCGGGTTGAAAGGGACCGCAGCGAGAACCGATGAGAGTAATTTCATCTACGACCAGAGAGGAGGCATCAATGGTGATGTCGCCGGCGTAGGTGCTCTTGAGCACCAGGATGCCCCGGGGACGTAAGGCGCGACGGGCGATCGCCCATCCTTGGGGGTTGCCCGTACATTCTACGGAGATATCGAAGTATCCTGCTTGCACGGCATCGGCGAACCCGGTTTTAATGCCCCGGGCCTCTAGGTTAGCCAGCTTTTCGGTATGGCGACCAATTACTAGCAATTCGCAGCCAGTTAGGGCCAGGGTTTGGGCCACTAACTGCCCTAGTTTACCATCTCCCACTACCAGAAGGCGATCGCCTTCTGTTATCTTAACCTGCTGTTGAATTTCCAGAGCCGCTGCCACCGGTTCGGTAAAAGTTGCCGCATCAGTGGAGACGCGATCGGGCACAGGATGAAGATTTGCCGCTGGCAAGGTAAGATATTCAGCAAACGCTCCGTGGCGGTTAACGATACCGAGGACAGTGCGATTTTCGCAGTGAGTCGGTTGTCCGGTGCGACAGAAGCGACAGTTGCCACAGGCGGCATTAATTTCTCCCACTACCCGCTGGTTAATCAGGTGTGATGGACCAAGTTCGACAACACCGACAAATTCATGACCTAAGATACCACTGTAGGGATAGTAGCCTCGAATCAGTTCTAAATCCGTGTTGCAGATGCCAGCACGCAAGACGCGCACCAGTGCTTCTCCCGGTGGCGGTTCCGGTATAGGGAGGTTAGTGCGCAGTTGCAATTGGTTATTTTCTAGCCAGAGTCCTTTCATTATCAGTTACCAGTTACCAGTTACCAGTTTAGCGTTTACTGCGATTTCTCGTTACCAGACTCGATCTGGTAATAAGATTTGGGAGGATCCCGTCTCCTTATGAGTTGATCGAACTCAGATATAAATAACTCAAGTTGCTACCTAAAAAAATTGAATACAAAAAGCGATGATAAAGAGCATCGTTTTCAACTCTAATCCTTGGGATGTAACAGCATGAATTGTCTTGGTAAATAAATTAGTTATCTGACTAAAACAGGTTTCAACTTGTTTTATAGTTACTTTCTGTACATATTCAAAGCAGGCAGATTCCTTTGTTTTTTAATTTCTATTGCGCGTTTCAACATGAGATTTAGTGATAATTTTAGTAAATCCTCTAATTGATAATCCTTATAAGCCTTATCTCCATAAACTATCGACTCTGATGGTAGCTCGAAGCAATTGGAGAACATTAGCATCATTATAACTACCAGGGGCTAGATAAAATTCTATTGGTTTCCCACTTTTGTTTACCAACAACTCGCCAACCAGAAAAATAACGTTTTTTACGCTTCTATATATCCTCGGTATTCTTCGCTGAATTCCAAAACAATTCGAGATTTTAAATTTTGCCTATATATTGAGAAAATTTCGTGAAGGAACTGAACAAGACGCAACAACCGAAAAAAATATGGCTGCGCCCCCAGCGCAGCGCTATCGGCTGGGCGGGCCATTGTTTCCCGTCATCTTGACAGGGCTAGTTTCCGGCTGTGTCCCCCCCTCGTTCCCACGGCTCTGCCTGGGAACGTGCTCAACCGCGCTCCCGAGGGACACAGAAGTGGTCGCGAAGCTTGCATTGAGATGCACCCTCAAGTAACCTAGCAACCGAAAATACCGCAAACGTTGCGAATAGTGTTGGTTACATTATTAATTGTACTCAAGGTTTTGTTCAGGTCGTCAATCCGATCGCGCGGATCTGGTTCGGTACTCGCCACATAAGCTTGTCCCAACTCCGGTGCTGCTGAATTCTCCACTTGCAAGCTCAAAAAAATCCCGGCCTGGGGTGCTTGCTGCAAAAAGGTATTAATCGGAATCGCATAATTAAATCCCGGCTTGATTTGAGAAGCAATGCTGACCGCTACCTCCTCACTAAACCTTCTGCTATCAATTTACTGTGATCTTCCTTATCTCCCAACCCGTGAATGCCAATCACGCGACCTCCCGCATCAAATACCGGTCCCCCACTCATCCCCGCGCGAGTTACATTGGTATAAATCATCTTGTAACCCAAATAAGGCTTCTCCAAAAAAGCCGATATCGCACCCCCCGTAAACTGACGAATCAGTGGACCGCCAGCTTGTTGCCCTACTGTGCCTAAAGCCAGCCATCCAGACACAAAAACATTCTGTCCCTCATTCGCCAGTTCAGAATTCGCCAGTTTCGCAATTTGATATTCTTCTTTATTGCTGGTAAATTCCACCAATGCTAAATCAACATCAGGCAGCGGTTTTACCTTCTTCAGATCCACTTCGTAAGCTTGCTTGTTCGGGGCAACCAGAATGCATTTTTCCAAACCGCCAACCACGTGCATATTTGTCGTAGTAATTATTGCCATATTTAGCAATAATTACTCCCGAACCATGTCCTTTTCCCGTCTCTGTTTCCCCTACAATTAACACCGTCACCTCGCGGGCGATATAATTTACCTGCGTGCCAGTCAACGCCACGGTCTTTCCCGCCAAGGTTACTACTAGCGCACTGGCGATCGCCACCCCGCCGACAAAGGCAGGAATACTATTGTCAAACCTCATAATTTTACCTCCAAACAATCAAATCTCACTTGACAAGGGACAAAAACTGCAAATAGGTACTCTAATGGGAATTCTCCAACTAGGGCGTGTCATCAATTAAGCCATATTACAGCTGCCGCGAGGTAGATGGCACCCAAGAAATTGCGAGCCGTTTTATCGTAGCGTGTCGCCAGAGCCCTGTATTGCTTGAGTTTTTGGAATAGATTTTCAATTAGATGCCGCCACTTGTACATTTCTTCATCGTATTCTCTGTGTTCTGTGCGGTTACTTTTTGGAGGAATGACAGCCATCCAATCCGCCTCTTTCAGGCGCTCGAGCACACGTTGTTCCGCATCATAGGCTTTATCTGCAAGCAGCGCGCCAATCTCACCGATTTTATCCAATAGCACGTCAGCGCCTTTCCCGTCGTGGGCTTGGCCAGGGGTAAGATGAAATCCTGTGGGATTGCCTTGGGCAATCGCAAGTGGCATGAATCTTTGTCGATAGTCCCCCTTTACTACGGCCTATGGCTTGGGTTTCGCACGTATCTGAGGGTGTTTTTTTTTGCACCCGCACGCTCGTTGATGGGCACGCAGGATGGTGGCATCAATCGCGGCGTATTCGTTATCGGCGTCTGAGGCCAAGACATCGAATACCTGCTTCCAAACTCCCTTTTCAGACCAACGGGTATGGCGGGTATGAACAACCCGAAAATCCCCGTTCCCACTGGTCGTCTCGCAAGCCATAGCGTCTCATATCATGCCCTCTTGATTGTTATTGCTGGATAAGGACTCCATACCGTATCCATCTATTTCTGTCAAGCAATTTGATTGATGACACACCCTAGAATCGATCATTTTTTCTAAGATAGCGGGTTCCAGTTCAGTACCATCAGCAAAGGCATAGACTCCAAAAGCCGGATCTCGGTGTTTCACCCGACCGTTAATGCCAATCAGCAAACCCCTAGCATTCAATATCGGACCGCCACTCATTCCCACCACAATATCATTTGTATAGCCCAAACGATAGCCCCGATCGAGAGATTTAGACAGTAACAGGGACACCTCCCCTTTCGTAAACTGAAACGCCTCAATTCCCAACTCAAAGGTAGTTCTCACAGTGCCGGGATGATACATGGGAAAACCGGCAGCATATACCCGTTCTCCCACGATCGCGGCTTCCGTACTAACTTCCGCTATCGGATAGTCCGCCCCACTGCTAAACTGAGCGATCGCCATATCAGTATTTCCCAGTCGTATAGGCGATCGGGCCAATTCTTACCGTTGACCATCATGGGCGATCAGCGTATACTCCTCGCTAAAAGCAACCACGTGCCAACTGGTCACTACCGTATAAACTTGCCCCGATCTCCCGATGATCGCCCCCGAACCAGAAGCCCTCGGCGTCAGAATGCGAACCGTCACCCCTTGGCTTAAACGTTTTATCTGAGCAGATGTCATATCCCCAGCCTGGGAAACTAGAAGCACGGGTTGAGCGATCGTCTCCTCGAAGAAGTATAATTGGGTAAAGGCGATCGCCACTAAGACAGCATAGCGGAAGTAACTCCTGCTTGGCTCCATCTAAAACTCCTCCCTACCTGCGGGAATATTTGGTTTTCTCTCTGGCTGTACGATCGTCTCAGACCTAGTATGCGTCTCGAGGGAGACGTCATACTCCAGGCGCTGACATCGATATAAGGTCTTTGCCTAACCGTACTTTCTCACAGAGAAGGCGTCCCCGCTGTCCTTTCCGCCAAGCCAAAAATTTTTCAGCGCCCCAATGGGGTCTTGACCGGGTTTGAGCGTATATATCAACTTTTCGCAGCCTCCATTTACCCGACTAGCCGTACAAATTTAGTATTTTGGGCGTTGCACAACCACGGGATGATAGGGGTTGTTAATTGTTAATTGTTGACAGCTACTTAAAATAGTCAGAAGTTGTCATATATAGATTTATAAACTCATGAACAATTTTCAATTTTCCTCGTTCCCTGGGGACCGCCTGGGAACACGCTGCGCTAATTTTCAACCATTGGCTGGTATCATCCCCAAAATGTGCAACGCCGTATTTTGGTAAACTGTTTTAGGTATACTTGATGAGGTATCGCAATAGAATCCCGATTGACCCGGTGCCGGTTGGCTGTGCTGGCTTTACTAGCACTCACTACCCCAAGCACCGTCAAGGAAGCGATCGCGATCGCCCCTTTCTTCAGCAATGATGTTAATTTCATCACCAAACTCCTTATTTTACCTAAATTATTTGCTTCTTCCCTATTAGCAAAAGAAACAGAAAGGCTACCGTGTCAATACTAAAATATGCAACAATATCACCCAATTACCTTTTCGACAATCACTTGACAAACCATGAAACGTTCTTTATCTGCTGTGGCGATCGCCTCCTGTCTCGTAACAGGGGTGCCAGTCATCAGCTATGCCAATGGACTTCCGGGATTAACCATATTTGGCGGTCCCGAGCGGCAATACCTGTTACCCTTCCGGTTAGATTTCGGGGGTCAACCGGATCAGTGGGACCGTTACCGACTGAGAATTCCCGCCAGTAAACTGAAGCTAGCAGCTGCTCAGTTTTCCGTTTCCTATCCCGAGCGCTTCAACGGCAAATTCAACCCCGAAGAAATTCAAGTCCGGGTGAAAAGGAAGCCCATTCCTTTACAGGAGGTGATTTGGGACCAGGAAAATAACCTGATCGAAATTTATCCCGAAACTCCAGTACCGGCGGGAACTCAAGTGGAGCTAGTGTTCTCCAACGTCATCAACCCCACCTTTGGCATCTACTACTTCAAATGTCTCATCCTCACTCCCGGTGATATCCCCCTGCCTCGCTATATCGGCACCTGGGATTTGAGCATTAATAGATAGGCGCAACGAGGGTGGTATAATTAGGAATTGTGACTTTTTGACGAGGTTGACGAGGCTGGAAGTATTATGACTAAACGCACCTTGGGTGGGACGACACGCAAACGCAAGCGCACCTCGGGTTTTCGCGCTCGTATGCGGATCAAAATTGGCCGCCGAACGATCAATGCTCGCAGAAGAAAGGGGCGTCATCGCCTCAGCGTCTAATGATTCCGTAAGCGCAGTGTTACCGAAAGCCCATAGACTCAGATACTGGCGAGACTTTGAAGCAGTTTATCAGAGTCGAAGAAGTCGTCGCACCCCTCATCTGACTTTAAGAGCTTTGCCTCCGGTGTCCCCGGGTGAGGTGTCTCCTGGTGCTGCATCTCCTGGTGAGGTTTCTTCTGGGAGCTTGATGTCCGGGGGACATCATAGTCGCACTACCGAGGAGAAACTTCGCGCTAGTCGGACTACCCTGGAGACCACAGCGAGACGGTCTACTCGCACAAAAGAGGGGACACCGCCCCAACCTCAGCACCAGTCGCAGGTCGATGCGCCGGTTGCAGCAGGGTCGCAGCCAACGCGGGTTGGTATTGTTGTGGGCAGGAAAGTCAGTAAAAAAGCTACGATCCGCAATCGGATCAAGCGGCGACTGCGGGCCTGTATGCGCCAGTTGTTGCCGAGTTTATCACCTGGTTGGCAGCTGGTAGTAATGGCCCGACCAGCAGCAGGGGAGTGCGATTCTGCTCAATTTCTGCGAGAATTAGAGCAGATGTTGGCAGAAGCGGAGGTACTCAATGGGGATTCGAGAGGACGTGTATTATGAGGGAGGACCCCATATCGGTGATTTGATCTTCAATCTGTTGCTGGGATTGCTGATAATATTTTTGCCCCTGACAGTGGGGGCAATAGTCAGGGCCCTGTGGCTGCGCTACCGGATAACCAGTCGCCGCATCTCGGTTACAGGTGGCTGGATGGGACGCAATCGGGCCGATCTGATCTATTCGGAAATCACCAATATAGTAAAGGTGTCTCGCGGACTAGGCTTCTGGGGAGATATGGTCATCACCCTCAAAGATGGTAGCAAGGTAGAACTCAGAGCCATCCCCAATTTTCGAGAAGTATATAACTACATCAACGAGAAAATGCCTAGCAAAGCAAAAAAACAGAGTGCTGCTAAAAGTAGTTAAAGTAAACACCAGGCTGTGCCTAACTTGGTGCAGCCGGACCCCGAGATGGAAAGTTGTTAGTTGTCAGTTGTCAGGAGGCATGGTAGGCGGTCACCCCAAGGCATGGTACGCGGTCAACATACATCAATTCGCAATTCACAATTAACAATTCGCAAGCAACTCTAGAGATTAGAATCGGAAAAGTACCCCAGCGCAAAGGTAAACTCAGAAAGTATGGACTTTGGTATCGGTTTTCTCAAAAACAATGTAATGCTGCCGATCCTAGACTTTTTCTACGGGATCGTGCCCAGCTACGGATTAGCGATCGTGGCTCTCACCCTGGTAATTCGTACTGCAGTCTACCCTCTGAGTGCAGGCTCCATTAGAAGTATGCGTCGCACGCGAGCGGTTCAGCCCTACATGCAGAAGCGACAAGAAGAAATTAAGACTAGATATAGAGACGACCCAACCAAGCAGCAGGAGGAGATGGGTAAACTCTTCAAGGAAGTGGGCAACCCTCTGGCAGGGTGCTTGCCAGTGCTGTTGCAAATGCCCGTGTTGTTTGCCCTGTTCGCAACCTTGCGGGGTTCGCCCTTTGCTAATATAAATTACTCAGTCAATCTGGAAATATTTCCCCAAGCACAGATTGAGCGCATAGTGCCCCAAGCATTTGCCACTAAGCCCCAGAACATCTATGTAGCAGATGGGGTACGGGCACCAGTAGTGGCTTTGCTTCCAGGGGGCAATAAGCTGGGGGTGGGAGAAAAAACTAAGGTATTGTTTCAGACGACCGAAGGCAAACCATTCCAAGATATATTAGCAGAAAACCCGGAAGCTAAGCTGGTAACTGAATGGACAGTGCTCAAGGGCGAAGAACGAGTACAGATAGATGCCCAGGGCAATATAGTAGCCCTCCAGCCCGGAGAAGTCACCATTCAGGGAACGATACCAGGGTTAGCCGCTAATAAAGGATTTCTATTCATCAAGGCTCTAGGCCAGGTGGGGGCAGTTGGTGAAAATGGGGAAATAAATTGGGATATTGTGGGCATGGTACTGTTTTTTGGCATCAGCTTGTATCTCAACCAGAATCTCTCAGGTCAAGGAACAAGCAATGCTAACGCTCAGCAGCAGACGGTTAACAAAATTACGCCAGTGTTGTTCTCAGGCATGTTTTTGTTCTTCCCGCTGCCAGCTGGAGTATTGATGTACATCGTGATAGCTAACATTTTCCAAACGGGCCAGACGTTGATTTTGTCCCGGGAGCCTCTGCCGGAGAACATCCAAAAAATAGTAGACGCGGAGGAGGCTAAGAATGTAAAGGAAGAGAAAAAAGATGTCCTGCCATTTGAGCCGAAAAGTTACAAGAAGAAAGAGAAAACAGAACCAGAACTGACGAAAAAATCGCAACGTGCTAAAAAGAAAAAGATGTGATTGTTCTTATGAATGAAAGTAAAATCCAACTAGGTAAGGAGTGGCTTGAAGAATTTCTGCACAAAGCAGGTTTGCCAGCAACTGTAACCAGGCAAGAAAATCAAGCAGAACCGGGAATGGAAAGTTGCTGGCTGACTATTGACTCCCAGAATCTGACGGCCCAACAGATGGAAACATTGACTACGAGGAAGGAGGGTGTGGCCCTAGATGCAATTCAGTATTTGGCAAATACGATCCTCAATTTGGGCTGTACTCGCGATGAGCAAATTGCCTATACAATTGAATTGAATGGCTATCGATCTCGCAGGCAAGCAGAGTTACTCCAGCTGGCATCTGATGCTGCTACGCAGGTGCGTCGCACAGGGGTGCCGTTTGAGATGAAGGACCTATCGGCGGCAGAGAGACGCCAAGTCCATACTTTTCTCAAGTCCTATGAGGATATAGCAAGTGAAAGCCGGGGTCGAGAAGCAGATAGACGCTTGATAGTGCGCCGGTTGTAGCAATGTTTCTGGTAGTGGTGTCATGGAACCAATTTATATTCCTAACTTAGTGAAAGCCCCCGATCGCACTCTTTCCCTGGAGGTGCGCGATCGCCTACCAGATATGGAAAGTCTGACGGCGGTGACGGGACGAATGCTAGTGAGACATCAACGGAATTATCTGGAGGTTTTAGCAACAGCGGAAACGATTATTACTCTCACCTGCGATTGCTGTTTGCAGCAGTACAATCACCGCCTGAAAGTTGATACTTCCGAACTGATATGGTTGGATGAAGCTGCAGATAAACGGGACGCAGATGGGCCCGTTTATCGGGAAGTAGGACTGGAAGATTTGGTAGAAGTCCTCCACCCGAGGGGCTATTTTTATCCAGATGAGTGGTTGTACGAACATCTGTGCTTGTCATTGCCTCACCGCCAGCTGTGCGATCGCCAATGTCCGGGCATTCAGCCAGGGCCTGATGCTAGGGAGTCACAACCGCTACTAGATCGGCGATGGGCTAGTTTGGCAGGGTTGAAAATAGAGAATTGAGAAATGGATTTTAATGAGGAGTTTGAATTATTGCTGCGATCGCGTTACCCGGCGATCTACATTCAGACAGCAGAAGAGGAAAGAGTAGAAGAGGCGATAGCTGCGATCGCAGCCAAATTAGGAAATCGGGCTGTATATATCTGGGATTTTGTAGATGGCTATCAGGGAAATCCTAATGATGCGGGTTTCGGACGCAGAAATCCCTTGCAAGCGCTAGAATTTGTAGAGAAATTGCCCATAAGTGCAGCAGCAATATTGGTACTGCGGGACTTCAATAGGTTTTTAGAAGATATTTCTATTTCGAGAAAATTGCGGAATCTATCCCGGGTACTGCTGTCTCAGCCGAAAAATCTAGTCATAGTAGCGCCAGAAATTGCAATTCCGACAGAACTATCGGAAGCGATTACCGTCCTGGAGTTTCCTCTGCCAACAAGCGACCAAATTAAAGCCGAACTGGAACGCTTGTTAGGGGCGATCGCTCAAAGATTGACTGGGACAAATATAGATGAATTGGTGCGCTCCTGTCAGGGACTCTCGATCGAACGGATTCGCAGGGTGCTGGCAAAGGCGATCGCCAATCATGGGGAATTGCGTCCAGAAGATGTAGAATTAATTCTAGCAGAAAAACGGCAGAAAATTCGCCAAACGCAAATATTAGATTTCTATCCGGCCAAAGAGGATATTTCCGATATCGGCGGGTTGGATAACCTCAAAGATTGGTTGCTCAGGCGGGGAGGGGCATTCTCAGAACAGGCTAGAAGCTATGGCCTGCCCCATCCGCGCGGCTTGCTACTGGTGGGAATTCAGGGAACTGGTAAATCTCTGACGGCCAAGGCGATCGCCCACCACTGGCACCTACCCCTATTGCGGCTGGATGTGGGGCGTCTATTTGGGGGCTTAGTGGGTGAATCGGAATCCCGTACCAGACAGATGATTCAGCTAGCAGAAGCCCTGGCCCCCTGCGTGCTGTGGATAGACGAAATTGATAAGGCATTTTCGGGCTTAGGGGGCAAAGGGGATGCGGGTACAGCTAACCGCGTCTTCGGCACCTTTATCACCTGGTTGGCGGAGAAAACCTCACCCGTGTTTGTCGTTGCTACGGCCAATGATATCCAGGCTTTGCCCCCGGAAATGCTACGCAAAGGTCGGTTTGATGAAATCTTCTTTGTCGGTTTGCCCTCCCAGGCAGAACGCCGCTCAATATTTACTGTCCATTTGTCCCGCCTGCGCCCCCACAATTTAAAGAACTACGATATCGAACGGTTAGCCTACGAAACTCTTGATTTTTCCGGAGCCGAGATCGAGCAGACGATAATTGAAGCCATGCACATAGGCTTTAGCCAGAACCGAGATTTCACCACAGATGATATCCTAGAAGCAGCAAGCCAAATTGTCCCCCTGGCTCGCACCGCTCAAGAACAGATCCGGTTCTTGCAAGACTGGGCCGCCTCCGGTAAAGCCCGCCTTGCTTCCCGACAAAGCAGTTTGAGCACCTCAATGGGCGCATTTCAATATGATTCTTAAGGCTTTGTTTTATACAAATCAGTTCTTACTGGGGTTGGCGATCGCGATCGCCCTGGTCCTCGCTGGTTGCCTAACCAGCGCTCGCTTCTTCATGACCAAAATGACGGCACCCCCGCCTAAACCCATGTTCGCCAACGATACCCCTGGTGGCAAAAAACAGAGCGGACTGCCACCAGGAACCTATGAAGCCCGCGTTACCTGGCCTGA
The DNA here is from genome assembly GCA_963921275.4 of uncultured Hormoscilla sp. GTDB lineage: Bacteria > Cyanobacteriota > Cyanobacteriia > Cyanobacteriales > Desertifilaceae > Hormoscilla. The sequence continues at coordinate 4,214,048 of OZ001293.3, forward strand.
AGGTCTGATTCTCCGCGATCGGCCCAGCTATAACTCTCTGAGAATTGGTGGCATCGGATATAATGAACGGGTGCTTGTCCTGGGTGAAAGCTCTGATAAAGTTTGGCAGCGAGTGCGCATGTCCGATAGCTTCCAGGAAGGTTGGGTCAAAGGAGGCAACACAGCACGGACCAACTAGAATTATATCATTCCCGAACCCTTTGGCAGGCATATCCGGGGAACGAATCCTACCCAGAAACCTGGTTTCTTAATTCTGGCATTTAGAAAATCTTCTTATATCATGTCTGGGGAATTACCCTCAATTAAGAAGCGACTCTCACCTTCTAGAGTGTCTCGCGTTACCCATTCCTCCGTTGGGTTTCGTGCCTCAACCCAACCTACGAGGGAGAAAAATTTTCACTTCGCGCCTGCACGTGCGATCGGGCTAAGTTGTCACCTCTTCTCTGTCATATCAATCGCAATTAATTTGGTCTATTATTTTCAGTTCCCGATGCTTCCATTACGAGCGCTCTCCCTTGACCGCAACTGGCTGGTACTGCACGCTGTCCCGAGCACGGCTTCAGTTTATTGACTATATCACCCGATATTTTATTGATAGAGACTGTATTCGATATCAATTTTATTTGGCACAGCTATTTACCATCATGCTTAATTTTATTGTTGCAGTGTTATTAACAAAATGCTGTTTGGGGTTTGGGGTTTGGGGTGCCGGTTGTCGCCCATGGCTCCCTGGCGAGGCTATATATTGTATCGCGAGGGTACGGTGAGGATGTCGTGTCCAGAGATACCACCGGTACTCTCGGACACGAGTGGCGGAATTGCGCTGAGAATGCCCCTCCAATCCCCTCCAGGTGAGGGGGCCGATTAGGCTAGGTTATCGCTCGACTACGGCTCGCTTATGGCTCGCTTATGGCTCGACTAGGGCGAGGATCCTGGCTCCGGTGTGGCTCCGGTGTGGCTTGGGTGTGGCTTGGGTGTGGCTTGGGTGTGGCTCGGTTACGGCTCGGGTGCGGCTCGGTTACGGCTCGGTTACGGCTCGGTTACGGCTCGGTTACGGCTCGGTTACGGCTCGGTTACGGCTCGGGTACGGCTCGGTTACGGCTCGGTTACGGCTCGGTTACGGCTCGGTTACGGCTCGGTTACGGCTCGGTTACGGCTCGGTTACGGCTCGGGTATCTATCGTCACACTATGAGTGGGATCTAACTTCGTACCTCGCAACCAGGCTACGCGGTTTGAACAAGTGAACTCAAAATTTCCACAGAGCACTTCATTATAGCATTGTTGATTAACATTTGCAATATAAAAATAATTTGGCACTTGCACTTACATGAGAGGCTGGGAACATACTCTTTTCATGGGCTGGGCATCTCAGGACTGACGGTTGAAGGCCACGGCTATCACCGCTAGAAAGCAGGACAAAAACCATTGCCTGTAAAGATTTGTTACAGCCAGACAGTGTCGCAGAAATATGGCTTATGGTAGAAGTGGAAATCACATAAAGACAAAATAGATTAGCCTTGTAAGTATGTCAGATGTGCGATCCTATTTCAGAAGGTGTAGGCTTTGAGATGGGAGAGGCTCACAGGAGGTGGAACTGTTGGAGAGCAATAATGGCCGCGCCATCGCATGTTTAACCGGTAGTTGAAGGATCGGGAACATATCCGGCATCACAACTTGGACAAAAGAAGGCCCCCACCGGTAGATAGCTGGCCGAAAACGCTCGACAAGGGGTGTGTAAAGAATCGTTACGGATTGAAAGAGTCGCAGGAAATATGGCTTATGGTAGAAGAGGTAATGACGCCAAAAAAATCTTGCCGTTGGAAGTATGTCAGATGTGCGATCCGATAGAGCAGGCTAGGTCTGTAGTAGGAGGCATAAAGTTATGGCTAAAGGAGTGGTGAATGAAGTTGTTTATGAGGGGTTGACGCCGGTGCAGTCGGCCAAGCTAGATGGTTTCACCGGTAGTTGAGGGCTTGGGAACATACTCATCTCCGGCATCACAACTGAGGATGGACAAAAGAAGGCCCCCACCGGTAGATAGCTGGCCGAAAACGCTCGACAAGGAGTGTGTAAAGAATCGTTACGGATTGAAAGAGTCGCAGGAAATATGGCTTATGGTAGAAGAGGTAATGACGCCAAAAAAAATCTTGCCGTTGGAAGTATGTCAGATGTGCGATCCGATAGAGCAGGCTAGGTCTGCAGTAGGAGGCATAAAGTTATGGCTAAAGGAGTGGTGAATGAAGTTGTTTATGAGGGGTTGACGCCGGTGCAGTCGGCCAAGCTAGATAACAGGTATTGGAGTTGTAATCAGCAAAACCTGGGAAATTGGTCAGAACAGCAGGCAAAAAGTTAGTTTTGGTTTGAGGATCCCGATCCTGAGGGAAAGGTGATACGGAGAAACTATAAGAACCTAAGTTGCGACCTATTAAAAAAAATATGAATTACCCACTTAGATTTTACAGATATTTGGGATATTTCGTAGCTTTTGAATTAGGGGTCGAGCTGGGAATCGCTTCCCAACCCTCCCTTTCGAACCGTGCATGCGGTTTTCATCGCACACGGCTACTGGTTAGTTGGACCTTGTCATTGGCAGGATTACTGGGGATTGCTCCCTTTGTCCCTCTTCTTATGCAGTTTTTCCCCTTTATGGTAGTCGATAGGACTGTTTCGTATCTAGCTCCGGAAGGTTCGCGGGGGGTATCCAGGAAACCACTTATACCGCTCTTTGCTAACATTGCCCCTGTCTCGTCATTAGGGGACTTTTCAAGTTTTACCCGGCTAGAGTTTTAGTCCATATTACAATCTAGGATTTCTCCTGATTTTTGGTACGTATTAGGGATACTTCCACCCAAGATTTCCAACTATATCCGACCCACGTCTGCCGGTACATTCCTGCACCACTTATACAAGGAGTTACCCCTGTCCTTTGCTTCTTGGGCCATCTCTCTCCACATGGCTTACGCTTATCATCTAACTGGTCCCTATCTCCTGACCACCGGTCGATAGTCGAGTAGTTATGGACAGCACACGTGGAGTTACTTCGTTCCCTGGTATCATTTCACGATGTTTTTAGGTCCCTGCTTTACCCCGGGAGCTACTTTGAGTGTGATGTTGGCCATATGCAACAGCCAACACTAGCTACCATTTCCTTTTTAGGCCAGCGTGTAAGCCTTCTTCCGCTGGTTACACATAACGAGGCTTTCACAGATTCGTTTTCCTAACCATGAGCATCTTTCCTAGCGGAGTTGCCGACTTTGGGCTGTCAGCTATCCTACATTTAAGTCCTTGCTCCGCACCACGGTGATGTCACTCCGCAGCACTAAGGACCGGTGTCACCCCCACACCTGGAAAGAGGGAATTTAACCCCCATGATGACCAGAGTTACCATATTGAGCCTGATTATGATTAGTTTTGGTTCTAAACATTCAGTCCAATTTTGGCTCGGCTTTTCCGTGTTTGTACAGGTTAGGCCGAAACGAGTCGCACTACAAAATTATATTTTTTTTGTGCTAGACGGCGGGTTGGCTGTTTATAGGTTATAATGTACTAAAATAATAGTTAATTGCTGGGGGATGTAGATGATGGAAGATATGATTACAACAATTTTTGTTCTTTGTGACGAGCTACTAAAAGCGTTAAATATAAAAGAAGATCCACAAGTAAAAATGAACAATGCCGAAGTGATGACAGTCGGATTAGTTGCTGCATATTTTTTCGGAGGACACCACGATCGCTCTTGTCAATTTATGGTCGAACACAAGTATATAAAAAATCTGTTAAGTAAAAGTAGGTTCAATCGTCGATTACACAATATTGAGGAACCAATTTGGATGTTTTTCTTCCAAGTTATAGCTCAAACATTTAAAGAGCTCAATCCGGGTCAAGAATATATTCTTGATAGTTTCCCGGTGCCAGTATGTGATAATATTAGGATTGATAGATGCCAAATTTATAACAAGGAAGAATATCGAGGGTATATTGCCAGTAAAAAACGTTATTTTTATGGATTAAGAGTTCATATGTTGGTAAACAAAAATGGAAAGCCAATAGAATTTTATCTAGATCCTGGTAGTTATAATGATGTTAAAGTTTTGCAATCTTTTGGCTTTGACTTACCATCAAATTCAATAGTTTATGGAGATAAAGCTTATAATGATTATCAATTAGAGGATTTACTAAAAGAGTCGTCAAGTATAATATTAAAACCTTTGCGAAAAAAGAACTCAAAAAGAAAAGAATCTTCTTGTTTTGAATATATACAAAAAGTAACAAGAAAACAAGTTGAAACCTGTTTTAGTCGAATCACCAATTTGTTTTCCAAGTCAATTCATGCTGTTACATCTAAGGGATTAGAGTTGAAAATAATTCTCTTTATCATAGCTTTTTGTATCCAATTTTTATAGGTCGCAACTTGAGTTATAAGAATGCTTCAAGACTTGGATCGAACATTAGAAGAACTGCTTAAAAACGAATTACCACCGGAGGTGATATCCCCCCCGGAGGGGAAGTCAGTCACGATTAGTTTTTCAACTCCTGACAAAGATTTTGCTACCAGAGTTGAGCTGCCAGCAATAGACCTGTTCCTCTACAACGTGCGGGAAAACATGGAATTGCGGACTGTCCCCTGGTCGGTAGAACGAGAAAATGGGATGGCAAGCAAGAAGCGTAACCCCGTCCGGGTAGATTGTTCTTATCTAATCACGGCTTGGTTGGAGGAAGAAAATGATGAAAATAAACAAGAGCACCGGCTATTAGGAGAAGTGATGAAGGTGCTGTTGCGTCATCGGATAATTCCAGGGGCAGTATTGCAAGGAGATCTGCAAGGGCAAGAACCCCCCATCAGAACCACGGCATTGGGACAACCTCAATTACAAAGTATGGGAGAATTCTGGCAGGCGATCGGGGGTAAACCAAGAGCAGCTCTGAATTACACTGTTACTATATCGGTAGATGTTAATGATGTCGTGGAGACGGTACCGCTAGTGACAAATATACAAGTAAGATGAATCAGCAGAGGACAGAGCATGTCAGCATGGATGAAGTTGGAGGGAATTAGTCGTCAGGTGGCGATCGCGGGAATGGTCAGGAATGCCCAAACTGGCCAGGGAATAGCCGGAGTCCGAGTAGAAATTACGGGAATGCCGGCAAAATTACAAGCAAAAATTGACTTACTCGCTCAGCTATATGGGGCGGACTGGGATCGCAGAAAAGAACGACCGGACCGGACTGAAACTCGGCCTGATGGTTCCTTTTACTTCCTGGACCTGCCCGACGGAAATTATACCTTGAGGGCGTCATGGCTACAGGCAGGTACGCGCTATGGCAGTGCGAAACAAAATGTAACAGTGTCGCGGAATATCGAGGGCAAAATCAACAATCAGGAGATCCTGAAAATTGACTTGCCACCAACCTCACTTACAGGTATCATCACAGATGAAAAAGACAAAGCTGTAGTCATGGCGAAAGTGCAGCTTGAAGGGAGCAGCGAATATACTTACAGCGATCGCAAGGGGAACTATAGTATGATCGGATTAGAAGCAAGTGACAAACTGCGTCAAGTCAAGGTGAACGCCTTAGGCTACGAGTCCCAAGTGGCAGAGATAGTTTTGACTCAAGGACAGGTGAAAACTAAGAATATTGCTCTAGCTGGCGCTGCACAATGACAAAGGATAGTAGGAAAATTTGCTTAAGCAATACTCCGGACACTTTGGGGAACGACGCCGTAAGCCTTACAGCGTCAGCCTTTGGGAGAGCGAGCCATTTTTTACAAGTTAGCCCTGGGCCTGACCTTGAAAAAAATGATGCGCCTTTTGCCGTAACCCTTGCTATGTCGTGGTTCTGGGGTCTAAAAAATGTCCGGACTATTGTAAAGCAGGAAATGTTACCAATGTCGCCGGTAACCAACACTTGAGTTATAATAAACAAACGTGCCACTCGTTCCGGCGTAAGTCAGAAATATGACGATAGTCGGGCTAGTATTACACCAGCACCTCTACAGAAAAATACAAGAGGAACCAAAAAATGAAGCATAAATCCTTTACCAACACCATGGTAGTAGTGGATGCCTCCCTAGAAAACTACCAGCAGCTTATAGACGGCATCCGGCCTGGGGCCAAATCTTTCCTCTTAGACCTTCGGTCCGATGGCATCGAACAGATCGGCGAACTTCTCCGACAGCATAAAGAAACAGAGGTTCTGCACCTACTCTCCCACGGCAGCCCTGGCTGTCTGTATCTGGGAAACTCCCAACTGAGTTTGGATGGGGTCGAGCCGGGAATCGCTTCCCGACCCTCCCTTGAGGAACCGGACTTGCGATTTTCACCGCATCCGGCTACTGGGTACTAGGCCCTTTTCATAGGTAGACTTAATAGGAATTACTTCCGTTAGCCCTTGCCGCCTGTCTTTTCTTCCCTTTCCTGGTTTAGCGAGTGGTTGTTCTGATAACCGTTAGTATCACCATTTTCAAGTCAGTTTTACCAGTTATCCATACCTTATCCTCCACTTGCGTTTCGGATTAGTTCCGTGGCTTTTTAGGATTACTCATTCCAGCAGCTTCCTAGTATCACCGACCCACGTCAGCGCTGGCTACCCAGCATCATCTACATTACTGTAGATGTTATCCCAGGAATTACCCCGGGCATTCGCTTCTTGGGCCATCCCTCCCCCCGTGGCTTGCGCTTAACATCTAACTTGTCCTGATGGACAGCACACGAGAGGTTACTTCGTTCCCTAACAACATTTCGCGATACCTTTAGGTCCACACTATACCCCGGGAGCTATTTGAGTACTATATTAGCCAGAGTCTAAAACTAATACTAGCTACCATTTCCTTTTTAGGCCAGCGCATATAGCCTTATTTCGCTGGTTCCTTATAACGAGGCTTGCACATGTTTGCCTGCTCTAACCTTGGATATCTTTCCTAGCGGCGTCACCGGCTTAGGCTGCCAGTTATCCTACATTTGAGTCCTCGCTTAGCACCACGATGATGTCGCTTCGTAGCACCGAGGACCGGTGTCACCCCCGTACCTGGGGGGAGGGGAATTTAACCCCCATGCGGTCAGAGTTCCCGGCTAATGAAACCGGGCTAGCGTTCCGTGTTTGACCACGTTAGGCTAGAACGAATCGCACAGATCCTCTAGGAGATTACGCCTCTACCCTGCAGAAGTGGAAGGTAAAACAACTCCTACTCTACGGCTGTAACGTCGCCGCCGGAGATGCAGGAGAGGAGTTGATGACTAAGCTACAGGCCCTGACCGGGGCATCCCTCGCCGCCTCTACTACCCGGACAGGGGCAGCAGCCCGGGGCGGAAATTGGAAGTTGGAGTGGCGAACTCCGGGGATGAAAACTCCCTTAGCATTGTCCGCAGAAGCTCAGATGGCCTATGGGGGCATATTGATCCCCCAGCAGGAGTATCAGGCCTTAAGGGCTCTCTATCAAAGCACCAATGGGGCTTCTTGGACGAACAATACAGGCTGGCGGGACTGGAATTTCAACAGCGCAACTCCCCCCGATGCTTCTATTGTTAACGGTTGGCATGGGGTGACGGTAACTAACAACAGGGTGACGATGCTCAACCTGGACTCCAACCAACTGACTGGCAGCATCCCGACGGAGTTAGGGAATCTTTCCAATTTGGAGTTTCTCTGGCTGAACATAAATCAACTGACTGGCAGCATCCCGACGGAGTTAGGGAATCTTTCCAATTTGGAGTCTCTCTGGCTGTACTCCAACCAACTGACTGGCAGCATCCCGACGGAGTTAGGGAATCTTTCCAATTTGGTATCTCTCAGGCTGGACTCCAACCGACTGACTGGCAGCATCCCGACGGAGTTAGGGAATCTTTTCAATTTGAGATCTATCTGGCTGTACTCCAACCAACTGACTGGCAGCATCCCGACGGAGTTAGGGAATCTTTCCAATTTGATATCTCTCAGGCTGGACTCCAACCGACTGACTGGCAGCATCCCCCAAGAGGTCTTAGATTTGCGGGCCTCAAAGCGATTGGAAAACCCCCCTTATGTAAAAACCGAGATTACCGACGTCGAGTTCTTGCTAGGTAATAACCTCAACATAGACATTAGCGCAAATTTCGGCGACATCAATAACAACATCAACAACTACACAGCTACCGGTTTACCAGGGGGCGTAACGATCAACAGTCGGAGAGTTATCAGCGGTACTCCTACTACCGCAGACACCTTTACCGTGACAGTAACAGCAACGGATAGGGCGGGAGGCCGGGGAGAAGATGAATTTAATATTACGGTATCGATTCCTCCTCTAAATGCAAGTGATTACGCCGCCCTTCAGGCTCTCTATAACAGTACTTCTGGGGATAATTGGACGAACACGACAGGCTGGGATGTCAGCAGCCCAACTCCTCCCTCTGCTAGTGTTGTTAATAGCTGGCATGGGGTGACGGTAGTGGGAAATCGGGTGACGGAACTCAACCTGTACAACAACTCCCTGAGCGGTACGCTCCCCTCGGAGTTAGGCTCCCTCAGCAATTTGCAACGCCTCATCCTGGAGTCAAACTCCCTGAGCGGTACGCTCCCCTCGGAGTTAGGCTCCCTCAGCAATTTGCAACGCCTCAACCTGTACAACAACTCCCTGAGCGGTACGCTCCCCTCGGAGTTAGGCTCCCTTAGCAATTTGCAATACCTCTGGCTCTATTCCAACTCCCTGAGCGGTACGATCCCCGACAGTATCAACGCTTTGTCAGCAGACAAACGATTGGAAAACCCTCCCTATGTGGAAATTCAAATTCCCGACGTCAATGCCTTCAGTAGTGAGAAATTCAACTTCAATGTCAGCGGGAACTTCGGCGACCTCAACAACAACATTAGTAGCTACGGCGCTAATGGTTTGCCAAACGGTTTAACCATTAACTCCACTACTGGGGTGATCAGCGGCACTCCTACTACTGAGGGCAGTTTTACCGTGACGGTAACAGCAACGGATATGGCTGGAGGCCGGGTAGAAGATGAATTTAATATTACGGTATCGATTCCTCCTCTCAATGCAAGTGATTACGCCGCCCTTCAGGCTCTCTATAACAGTACTTCTGGGGATAATTGGACTCACAGGAGAGGCTGGGATGTCAGCAGCCCAACTCCCCCCTCTGCTAGTGTTGTTAATAGCTGGCATGGGGTGACGGTAGTGGGCTCACGGGTGACGAAACTCGACCTGGACTCCAACTCCCTGAGCGGTACGCTCCCCTCGGAGTTAGGCTCCCTCAGCAATTTGCAAGAGCTCTGGCTGGGCGCCAACTCCCTGAGCGGTACGATCCCGTCCGAGTTAGGTTCCCTCAGCAATTTGCAAGAGCTCTGGCTGGGCGCCAACTCCCTGAGCGGTACGATCCCCTCGGAGTTAGGCTCCCTCAGCAATTTGCGATCCCTCGGCCTGGGCGCCAACTCCCTGAGCGGTACGATCCCCTCGGAGTTAGGCTCCCTCAGCAATTTGCAAGTACTCAACCTGCTCAGAAACTTCCTGAGCGGTACGATCCCCTCGGAGTTAGGCTCCCTCAGCAATTTGCGATCCCTCGGCCTGTACTTCAACTCCCTGAGCGGTACGCTCCCCTCGGAGTTAGGCTCCCTCAGCAATTTGCAACGCCTCAACCTGTACAACAACTCCCTGAGCGGTACGATCCCCAACAGTATCAACGCTTTGTCAGCAGACAAAAAATTGGAAAACCCTCCCTATGTGGAAATTCAAATTCCCGACGTCAATGCCTTCAGTAGTGAGAAATTCAACTTCAATGTCAGCGGGAACTTCGGCGACCTCAACAACAACATTAGTAGCTACGGCGCTAATGGTTTGCCAGACGGTTTAACAATTAACTCCACTACTGGGGTGATCAGCGGCATTCCTACTACTGAGGGCAGTTTTACCGTGACGGTAACAGCAACGGATAGGGCGGGAGGGCGGGAGGCCGGGGAGAAGATGAATTTAATATTACGGTATCGCGTCCCACTAGCTTCACCCTTTCTGGGAGTTTCGCCCTCAATCGCGGCTATACCAATTTGTACATCGGTGACTTTAATGGGGACAATCATGATGATATCCTCCGTCAAGAAAAGGGCAGTTGGTCCAAGGACGATGCCGTAAGGACTGCTGAAGTCCTCTTATCCCAAGGTAACGGCAACTTTACCCGCACCACCCTTCCTGAGAGTTTCGCTCTCAATGGCAACTTTACCAATTTGTATGTCGGTGACTTTAATGGGGACAATCATGATGATATCCTCCGTCAAGAAAAGGGCAGTTGGTCCAAGGACGATGCCGTAAGGACTGCTGACGTCCTCTTATCCCAAGGTAACGGCAACTTTACCCGCACCACCCTTCCTGAGAGTTTCGAGCTCAATGGCAACTTTACCAATTTGTATGTCGGTGACTTTAATGGAGACGAGAAAAGCGATATCCTCCGTCAAGAAAAGGGCAGTTGGTCCAAGGACGATGCCGTAAGGACTGCTGAAGTCCTCTTATCCCAAGGTAACGGCAACTTTACCCGCACCACCCTTCCTGAGAGTTTCGCTCTCAATGGCAACTTTACCAATTTGTATGTCGGTGACTTTAATGGAGACGAAAAAAGCGATATCCTCCGTCAAGAAAAGGGCAGTTGGTCCAAGGACGATGCCGTAAGGACTGCTGACGTCCTCTTATCCCAAGGTAACGGCAACTTTACCCGCACCACCCTTCCTGATAGTTTCGCTCTCAATGGCAACTTTACCAATTTGTATGTCGGTGACTTTAATGGAGACGGGAAAAGCGATATCCTCCGTCAAGAAAAGGGCGATTGGGATAACGATGCCATTCGGACTGCTGAAGTCCTCTTATCCCAAGGTAACGGCAACTTTACCCGCACCACCCTTCCTGATAGTTTCGAGCTCAAGGGCGACTTGACCAAGTTGTATATAGAAGATTTGGATGGTGATGGCCGAGATGAGATTCTGGTTCAAAAAAAATCGGCCCAAGGGGGTCTGTCCCGCCTCCTGAAGGTATTGTTCTCAAATGATGGGCGCAATTTTACCGAATCTCTGCTCCCTTCTGCGCTTCAGTTTTCCAGTCAAAACGGGCAACTGTATATTGCCGATTACTCCGGCAGTGGGCAAAACAATGATGTTCTGGTTCAGCGTTCTGGAAATAACCAAGCGCTGCTAGACAGCATTACCCTGGGGAGCAATGACTACCTTCAAGGGGGAACAGGAAACGATTCCCTCAATGGGGGTAACGGAAACGACTGGATTCGTGGATACGGGGGCAACGATAGCCTTTTAGGGGGCAGCGATAACGATATTCTCTATGGCGACGAGGGAGAGGATATTCTCGATGGGGGTAAGGGGCACGACATGCTTTACGGCAATTCCGGTAGTGATACTTTTGTCTTGGCCCGGGGCATGGGCGGGGATACCATCCAGGACTTTTCAGATGGTACGGACTTTATCCGGTTAGAAGGAGGTTTGAGTTTTGCTGATTTAGGAATTGATTCTCAGAACGATTCGACTTCTATTAAGGTCAGTGCTTCTGGGGAACTGTTGGGGATTTTGTCGGGGGTTGATTCTAGTCTTATTGGTGCTTCTGATTTTGTTTAGTTACGGTAAGGCTGTTGTTTTCCCTGGGGGGCCTTTGACTGCTATTGGGGTGTGGTCTTGCGCCCGTTGGTAGGAGACAGTAGCCGGGCCAGTGAAGGGCCGGTATCTGTCCTATGGCTCGTCCTTCAGGACAAGAGCATGGGGAAGACGGCGGCAGTATGAGGTTGCGAAATATGGGTTAAATTGAAAGACACCCAACTCCGACGGTATAGTAGCAAATAAATTTGATAATTTCCGTAAAATATGTTTTACAATACTCCGGACACTTTGGGGAACGACGCCGTAAGCCTTACAGCGTCAGCCTTTGGGAGAGCGAGCCATTTTTTACAAGTTAGCCCTGGGCCTGACCTTGAAAAAAATGATGCGCCTTTTGCCGTAACCCTTGCTATGTCGTGGTTCTGGGGTCTAAAAAATGTCCGGACTATTGCTTAAGACTACGTCAAAAAAGGTATAATGCTGATGAAAGCTTTATATCGATAGCAACCAAAATTAACCAAGGATAGGAAGTTATGCCAACTTATTTATCTCCAGGCGTATACGTTGAAGAAGTGGCATCGGGTTCGGCCCCAATTGTGGGAGTAGGGACCAGTACCGCAGGATTCATCGGAGTAGTGCCTGACTCGATCGACATTCCCAAAGCAAATCCGAGTTACGATCCAACCCAAGCAAGGTCAGATACAAATTTGCCTTATGCCACAGATTCATTTACGCCTGTGGCTGCTGGGGAAGTCAAGTTGTGTACGAACTTTAGCGAGTTTAAGAAATCCTTCGGGGACTTCTCGACAGATACCGATCAACGCAATCTCGCCCATGCTGTCTATGGATTCTTCAATAACGGCGGGACGCGCTGCTATGTAGTGCGAGTGGCAAAAGCAAGTGACATCACAGGTGACTTCCTAGAGGGAAAGTTTGAACCGATTGACGAGATTGCAATTGTGGCCGCCCCGGGGATTACAGATAGCAGCGTTTGTAGTGCGATCGTCACCCACTGCAAGCAAAAAACTCAGGATCGCGTTGCCATATTGGATAGTGTTAAAGAGTTTGGCGATGATGGTTGGAAAAATCAGACACCAGGATCGACTTCAGTTCCGAATAATTCTGACTACGCCGCCTATTACTTTCCCTGGATTCAAGTCTTCGATCCAGCCACAAAAACACAGAATCCCCAGGGAGATGGTCGGATATTCGTGCCTCCTAGCGGTCATGTGGCCGGGATATATGCCCGGGTAGATGCCCAACGGGGAGTTCACAAAGCGCCGGCAAACGAAGTTGTTTTTGGGGCCTTGGGTCTTAAGTACAACATTAGCAAAAATCAGCAAGATGGTCTTAACCCTCAAGGAATTAACTGCATTCGCGACCTGAATGGCAACATCCGAGTGTGGGGGGCGCGAAGCCTGGGCGGTGACAAAAATGGAGAATTTAAGTACATTAGCACTCGTCGTTTGTTTAACTATCTGCGGGAATCGATCGATGAAGGAACGCAATGGGTTGTCTTTGAACCCAATAATCCGGAACTGTGGGCAAAAATAACGCGCAATGTCAGTGCATTTTTGACGACTGTCTGGAGTACGGGGGCTTTGTTTGGCAATAGCGCTGCGGAGGCGTTTTATGTAAAATGCGATGAGGAAACAAATCCACCAGAATTGCGGGAACAAGGACAAGTAATCACGGAAATTGGCGTGGCGATTACGAAGCCAGCTGAATTTGTGATTTTCCGTCTCAGTCAATGGGCAGGACCGGGGAGTAATTAAGAAAGTTAATGGCCCAAACCTGCCCTAATGGCTAATGACAATATTAGCAATATGAGCAAGGAGTTAAAGATATGCTGTTGTCCAAGGTGCAAAGCCCGGGAGTTTACCGGGAAGAGGTATTTCCCACGCCGCCACCCGTATTGCTGACAGGGGTGCCAGCGTTCTTGGGATATGTGTCCAAAGGTGAGGCGAACAAACCCATACTGCTGACTCTGTGGCCTCAGTTGGCCGAGAACTTCGGTGCGCCTTTATCTGATGGCTACTTAGCTTATGCGGTGCGCGGTTTTTTCGAGAACGGTGGTAGTATGTGTTACGTGGTGCCCCTCGATGATTCCGGGAACGCATTGGCTAGTGGGTTAGAGGCGATCGCCCCCCTCAACTCCATCGACTTGGTTTGTGCGCCAGACTTGATGAAGGGAAACGCTTCAGCTGCACAGGTGCAGCAACAGCAAAAAGCGATTTTAGAACATTGCCAAACGGCAGGCGATCGCTTTGCCATCTTAGACTCCCTATCCCCAACTGTCGGTATGGATATCCAAGAGTCTATCGCCTCAGCGATCGCCCAACGAGGGGAAATACTCAGCCCCAGTGGGGCGCTGTATTACCCCTGGGTGAAAGTTAGCAACCTCAATACAGCAGAAGACCCAGTTTGGGTGCCTCCTTGCGGTCACATTGCAGGGGTTTATGCCCGCAGTGACAGAAGGGTAGGCGTCTATAAAGCACCCGCTAACGAACTACTTGAAGGCGTGCTGGATCTGAAGTACAATTTAACTGACGCCCAACAAGGTCAGCTCAATCCCTCGGGAATTAATTGCCTGCGATCGCTTCGGGGGCGGGGCATCAGAGTTTGGGGGGCGCGCACCCTCAGCAGCGATCCCAATTGGACCTATATCAACGTGCGACGCTTGATTCTAACTATAGGTCGGTGGCTGGAACTCAACCTAGCAGATGCAGCCTTTCAGCCAAATAACGTCTTGCTGTGGCTGCGGATCGAGCGGGAAATTAAGAGCTATTTGGGAGAATTGCTCCGTCAAGGTGCCTTAAGCGGACCAAACGAAGAATTATCGTTTTTTGTCAAATGCAACGCCGAAACAAATCCGCCCGAAGTACGGGACGCTGGTATGACGATCGCCGAAATAAGCATCGCCCCTGCTGTCCCTGCCGAATTTATTATGTTTCGCATTATCTGGGGTGCTAACGGTGTCACCATAGCAAGATAATTTGTAGGTTGCAAGACCCCGGGCAGGCGATCCGCCTGCCCTAGGTATAAGTTTTAGGAGGTTGAACGGATGGTATTTTCCAGAAAAGATCCCTACAGGGGTTATAACTTCAGGGTTGAAATTGATGGCATCACCCGTGCCGGTTTTAAGAACTGTTCGGGTTTGGGTGTCAGCATTAACGTCAATACCTATCGTGAAGGGACGGACAAAAGTTTGGAGATGCGCAAGATTCCGGGGATGCCAACCAGTGCCAATATCACCCTGACTCGCGGTTTCACAGACGATCGGGAACTCTGGAATTGGAAGACCCTAGTGCTGGAAGCAGCAGATCCTTCAAAGTATCGTCGGAATATTTCGATTGTGCTTTTGGACGATGGGGGAAACGAAAAAATTCGTTGGAACCTCATTAACGGTTGGCCTGTAAATTGGACGGGACCGACCCTAGATGCTACCGTTGACGACTTGGCAATTTAAACCTTGGAAATTGCTCATGAAGGTGTTAAGGTAGAAAGCGATAAGTGGAAGTAAAGTAATTAGTAATGCAAACAGAATTTCCATTTACGCTGCCCCAGGGTTACCTAGACGGTGAGGGAAACCTCCATCCAGATGGCGCGATGCGCATGGCGACAGCCTACGACGAGATTATGCCCCTTAAAGATCCCAGAGTTCAGACCAATCCTGGCTACTTAGTCATTATCCTGCTAGCGCGAGTAATCGTGCGTCTGGGCTCTTTGGAGTATATCAATCCCGCCACCATTGAAGGATTATTCTCCGCTGACCTAGCTTACCTCCAAGACTTTTACCAGCGGATTAACCAAAATGGTCACAGTCGTCTGCTGGTCTCCTGTCCTCACTGCCAAGGCGAATTTGAGGTGGAAACAGCACAGGTGGGGGAGTAGTTTGCTACCCCTCAGACCAACTGTTTGAGGAGGTAGCCTATATTGCTTACCACTTGCATTGGTCCTACGACCAGATCCTACGTCTCGATCATCGAGAAAGACAACAGTGGGTCGCAGAAGTGGCCAAGATTAACGAACAGCTAACTCGGTAAAGGAGCGATCGATGGCAAGTTTATCATCCTTTGTACCTCTAGGGGCGAACGCGGCTTACGCAGGAACGGCTGGGGCGTTGGGTCTGCGTCTGGATCCCTATCAGGGGTTCAATTTCCTCATTGAAATTGAGGGGTTGGTGACAGGAGGGTTTAGTGAGGTTAGGGGTCTAGAAAGTGAAATTGAAGTAGAGGATTACCGCGAAGGTGGCGAAAATCGGTACGTTCATCAACTACCCGGTCCTACCCGTTACCCATCGCGCTTAATTCTCAAGCAGGGTCTGACAGGTATTGACAGTTTGTGGAACTGGTATAATGCTACAAGTCAAGGTAAAATTTGGCGCAAAAATGGAACTATCATGCTGTTGGACCGCCAGCAATATCCGGCTATGTATTGGAATTTTAAGTATGCTTTACCGGTGAAGTGGACGGGACCGGAATTGGATGCCAGCAGCGATGCAGTGGCGTTTGAAACTATTGAGTTAGTTCATAAGGGGATTACCAAACCGATCCTGTCTCAGGCTTTATCAATGGGTAGGGCCGGGGCGAAATTAGCAGGAAAACTTTAATGAAGTTTGATTCGGTTAATACTAACAATCGAAGCTGGCAGGAGAGTTTAGATCCAAAGTTGATGCAGCGACTTATGCGGCCGATCGCCCAACCGGGAGTGGCGGGCACGCAATTGGCGGAGTCTATTCTCTTCCGGATGCAAGCAATGACCGATCGATCGCCTCTCGCAGAGCAATTGGGACAGCGTCGGCATTGGGTTGCACAGCAATCGGCAGACGCCGTACCTATCGTATATGCTCGACCTAGAAGTGATAATCTCGGTCAAAATGTCAGTGCTGCTGACTTACAACCTTCTGTACAGAAGCCATCGGTACCTGTCATTCAGGCAAAGTTTGCCCGTCCGCAGGAGTTGTCCCAGGTTGATTTTTCTCGACCGTCAGTACAACAGTCAGTACGGTCGTCAGAACAGAAGCGAGTTGTCATTCAGGCAAAATTTGCTCGCCCGCAGGAGTTGTCCCAGGCTGCTCGCCCGCAGGAGTTGTCCCAGGCTGATTTTTCCCGACCCCCGATCGACAACCAGATTAAATCTGACTCTCCCACAGACTCTCGCAGTCGGGAACCGTCGCAGTTACCCTTGGTACGGGCAAAGTTTCCTATACAACCTGTGCCAAATGTGGTAAAAACATTAGTGAAGGAAAATAGCAACGGCGCGAACGCTGCGCGAAAAATCGGGCCGGGGCGATCGGCAGCAACAGTGAGCCAAACGGGACAAAAACCTATGGTTTGGGCCAAAAATAGCAGAAATGCCTCCGGCAAAACCTTGGTCGTGCAACGGAAATTAGCACGACCAGTGGTGCGGAAAAATTCGAGCCCGGATGGGGGGCGATCGCCGGGGCCTCTGGTATTTGCTTCCTCAACTAATAACGTTCCACCTGCTGGTAACGGACGGGGTAGGGCAGGTAATAGACCCGTAAGCAGCCATAATACTGTAGTGCAACGATTCGCCAGCTCGAACCATAACGTTTCATCCCGTCGTAACGGACGGGGTAGGACGGGCATCTTGCCAGCAAACAACCAGATCGGTGATAATGGTGTGATTCAACGCCTGCCTTCTTCCGACAGCTTCTCAGCATCGCCCGATGAGATGGTTCAGCGAAGTCCGACAACTGACCTAGATAGTGACGTCCGATCGGCTGAGAGTAGGGAATTGGGCAATGAAGTAAACGTAGATGTCGAGGATTTAGTAGATATTGTACAGCGTCGGCTGATGCAACGCCTGACTATTGAAACCGAACGTAGGGGATTGAGAGGATTGACCAGATGGCTCTAAATATAACCGGTAAAAGCATCAAAAGCGGACTTAAGAGTGGGATTTTTGGGGCGGAACTTGCCAAAATCACCCTCGAACGGGAACTCGGTGGAGGCACACCGGCAGGGTCGGGAATCCCTGCCTTGGGAAATGACTATAAAAATATATTTGAAGATGCTCCCGATGTATTGTTTAATCCCAATCAAATTCGTCTAAGCAAGCAGAATAGATGGAATCGAGCCCTCATCAATAGCAGTAATACTGGCGAACTGCAATTTGCAGGAGGAGAACCGGCAAACTATCGGATCGATCTATTTTTCAATACCTACGAAGATTTGTCCAGCGTGCAGTCATCCCTGGGGGGTAAAATTAAGCAAGGGGCCTTGAGAACTCTGAGAAATTATGCGACGCATAGTGCGGCGTTTACTTTATTTGAAACCCCATCCAGCGTGAGGGAATATACCGATCGCGTGCGGGAATTGATGGAGATCGACCCCGACCTAAAACGTCCGCCTCGCTGTAAACTGTCCTGGGGAGAATTCGGAACGATTATTGTTGGGTATCTCATGGAACTGGAGGAACTTTTTACTTTGTTTTTGCCAGATGGTACCCCCGTGCGAGCTACATTAACTTGCACTTTTGAACAGGACGAACCGCAAACAGAAAGTAAAGGGGGCACTAAAGCGCTTGATGACGACCCGGTGAGGATTGTCCGTAGAGGCGAAACCCTCAGCAGCATTGCTTATCAAGAGTATAACGACCCCAGTTTGTGGCGAGAAATTGCCCGGGCCAATCGGATTGATAACCCTCGGAGCGTGCGACCAGGCCAGGTGCTCAACATTCCAGTATTGCGTCAATAATAAGGAGGTGAGATATAGCGTTGACCTATAGTACAATAGCAACAAAAAACCAAGGTGACAGCAAAACACCTCAATTTAGAGTTAATATTCAAGGAACACAGTTTGCTGACGCGATCGCGGTCTCGATCTATGAAGACTTGACGGCTCCAAATATGTTCGAGATTGTGCTGGCGACATGGAATGAAGCAGAACGGGAATGGAACCAGAGAGATGGGCTCGAACTTGGCGATCGAGTAGAGATTTTAATGGGCTATCGGGAGAGCAAGAAAAAAATCATAGCGGGAGAAATTACGGGACTGGAGCCAGAATTTGCTCGCGGAGAAGTACCCAAATTGATAATCCGCGGTTACGATTACAGTCATCGTTTACTGAGAGGTAATAAAACCCGCACGTTTACCCAAAAGAAAGATAGCGATATTGCCAGGGACATAGCCCGCGCCTACGGTTTTACCTACGGGGGCAAGAATACGGAGATAACGCATGATTACGTACTCCAGCATAACCAAACGGATTGGGAATTTTTGCGCGATCGCGCCCAAAGAATAGGATATGAATTGTCGGTAAAAGAACAAGAGCTATATTTTCAGCCCCCTCAAACTGTTGAGAAACCAACGATAACGTTGTATCAAGGCAAAGACCTATTGAGTTTCTCTTGCAGGTTGACTGGTTTAACTCAAGTAGGTAAAATGGAGGTGAGTGGATGGGATCCGAAGAAGAAAGAAGCATTTGTGGAACGCGCCCAAAGCAACGCTCGCAATTCCGGCCCCCAAGCGAGCGATCGCGCCTTTGGATATCAAACCACAGAACGTTTACTGGATCCAGTTGCGACGCGGGGGCAAGCCAGACAAATCGCTCGGGGACAATTTGACGCCATGGCTCTTAGTTATATTAGCGGTGAAGGCACCTGTATTGGTCGGACCGATTTGCAGGCGGGCATGACAGTTAACATTGAAGGCGTAGGCAAGCAATTTAGCGGGGCATACTACGTAACGGCCGTTACCCATAGCTATTACCCGCGCCGAGGCTATCGGACCGCCTTTACAGTCAGGAGGAATGCCACATGATCTCAATGGACTCCCTGGTTAATTTAGTCGCACCACCCAACCAGCAAGGTCGTTTCTACGGCGTCGCAGTCGGTGTGGTGACCAATATTAAGGATCCTGAAGGTTTGGGGCGCGTCAAGGTGAAATTTCCTTGGCTATCGGAAAAAGATGAGAGCTACTGGGCGAGAGTTGTTACCCCCATGGCGGGAAAGGAACGGGGAATTTACTTTTTACCGGAAGTAGAGGACGAGGTTTTGGTCGTCTTCGAGCGTGGAGATATAGAATTTCCCTACATCTTAGGCGGGTTGTGGAACGGTAAAGATAAGCCGCCCTTGTCAAATGATGATGGCAAAAATAACCAGCGGATGTTGAAGTCGCGCAGCGGTCACACCATAGTGCTGGACGATACGGAAAATGGAGAAAAGATTGTTATCAGCGATAAGACCCAGAAGAATACAATCGAGATAGATTCCAAAAATAATACCATGACTCTGGCGGTGGAAAAAGATTTAATAGTTAAGGTAAAGGGCGAAATTAGCGTAGAAGAAGATTTAATAGTCAAGGCCAAGGGCAAAATTAGCGTTGAGGCTTCCGAAGGACTGGATATTAAATGCTCTCAGGGAGTGAAAATCAACGATGGTGCGCTAGAGGTGAAATAAAGTTATGGACATTGATTTCCTGGGTGTGGGATGGAATTTACCTGTTAAGCTGGATGAAGAAACAAAAATTGCTATGGCGGCTTATGAGGAGAGCGTTCGTCAGGCCATTTGGACGGTACTCAGTATTGCACCGGGAGAACGCCCCATGCGCCCGGAATTCGGTTGTGGGATTCATAATTTAGTGTTTGCTCGCAATAGTGCTAACACATCCGGACAGTTAGTAGATGCCGTCCGTCAGGCATTAAATCGCTGGGAACCGCGCATTGATATTCTGGGAGTGGATGCTTATCCTGACGATCGCC
The DNA here is from genome assembly GCA_963921275.4 of uncultured Hormoscilla sp. Lineage (GTDB taxonomy): Bacteria > Cyanobacteriota > Cyanobacteriia > Cyanobacteriales > Desertifilaceae > Hormoscilla. The sequence goes on from OZ001293.3 coordinate 4,234,340, forward strand.
AGCAGAACCAAATCCTGATTGAAATTAACTACCAGGTTCGCCGCACGAATAATCGCTATAATTTGGTTTACCCGTTCTATCTGGAGTATTAATTGGAGTATTGAGCCATGGCCGTACAGCCCCCGAAAATTGACAAACGTACTGAGGAGGAAATCGTTAACCAAACGGTGGCCTTGGCGCAATATTACACCAGTTGGGTGGAACCGACGCCAGAGGCATTACGCGATCGCATTCTGGCTTCCGAACTGGTGCTTGACGACGGGACCACCTATGCCGTAGGCACGCAAGTAACGCCAGAAAAAGCTGTTAAGATTAGTGAGAAATATCATAAGCAGATCCAAGTAAAAGGGTGGAATTCTCTGGGACAGACGCCACAATCAGATGCGGGACTGGCTTTAATTAAGATTTTCGGTCGCATGGCAAGCCAAATCAGCGATCGCCTCAATCAGTCTCTGAATAAAAACTTCCTGGCGTTCCTGAACCAGATCGGCACAAAGGTTCAACCGCCAAGATCGGCGCGGGTTCCCCTGACCTTTTATCTGGCCACAGGGAGTACCAGTGCGTTAGTACCGGCAGGCACTCAGGTGGCGGCCCCGCCTCAAGCAGGAGAGGAGGACGAGGTAATCTTTGAGACGGAAAAAGACTTGACGATGACATCGGTGCAGCTGCAAGCAGTGTTTGTCAGCGAACCTGACCTTGACCAATACAGCGATCGGACGTTGCAGGCGACGGGAAAAGAGGATGAAGCATTTTTTGCCTTTGCAGGTCATCGCTCCGTCGAACATAGCTTTTACCTCGCCCAGGACGATCTGTTTACCCTCGCGGCACCGAAAAAGGCGACGCTAACCATTAACAGCAAGAATGGGACGGGATTAGGGGATTTACCCATCACCTGGTCCTATTGGGATGGGACGGTTTGGCAGCCCTTATTAGGCATAGTTGAAGGGTTGACCGTTGTTGTCGATGCCGGTCAAGATCGGGTGAGAGTGCTGCCTGGAAAAGCTGTAGACTCCCAGAGGCAGCAGATCGATTTAACTCAAGAAAGGTCGATTGATTTGCAGGGGCAACGCGACAAGACAGTTACGATCGTCATTTCCCGGGATGGAAGTTCAGCACGGGTGCAAGCAGTCAGCGCCACTAGCGACACTCATCCCGCCGATACTTATATCCGTCTTGCTTATTTAAAAATTAACAATGAAGGCGAAATTAGCAAGTCCCTACCTGCGGAAACGGGTTCGGCAAGCACCTGGCAGGTCCTTTTAGGCAATTTACCCGTTCCGACTAAAATTAACATCAATGGGACAAATGCAGCTTGGCTCAAAGCGCAGATCCAGCAGACAGCCCTGCCTCCCAATGCCGCTTTACCCGAGGTCAGTCGCATTCAAGTACGGGTCGAGTGCGATCGCTCAAATATTACCCCGGACCTGTGCTTTTACAATACAACGGCGCTGGATCTGAGTAAAGATTTCTATCCCTTTGGCGAACGGCCCAGCTTCAACGACACATTTTATCTGGCTAGCGAGGATGTTTTCTCCAAAGCAGGTATGACAGTCACTGTAAACTTGACTTTAAGCGAGGGGTTGCCGATTAATAAGGATGGTGACGCACAAGTTCTCTGGGAAGCCTGGGATGGCACGACCTGGCAAGAAGTCAAGCAAAATACTGCCGGAGTGAGTGCGGCGAATTTTACAGGCAAAGGGGAAATGACCCTGACTCTACCTGACAAAATGGCACCCCACGCTGTCAACGGGGAAACAAATTATTGGGTACGCGCCCGCCTTGTCCGGGGGAACTACGGAACCGACAACTCATCCTGGGAACCGCCCTCAGTCCAGTCACTGAAATTAGCATATACCTATAATTCGGGCGATCGCCCCCTTGACGCTTGCCTGACTTACAACAACTTTACTTATATCGATCGCACCACTGCAGCCAGCAGCAGTACGGATGAGGCGTTTCCCCTGTTTACCTCCACAACAGAGACTCGTCCCGCTTTGTATTTGGGCTTTGACTGGCCCTTTGCCAATCAATTAACCACACTTTATCTCAGGGTGGCACCGCCCTTACCCGGGGAAGTCGCCCAGAGAGAAACTGTGACGGCACCAGCAAAGGTGGTTTGGGAATATGCAAGTCCAGATGGATGGCAGCTGTTAGAAGCGGACGATGAAACGGAAACCTTCAGCGATCGCGGCTTAATTGAATTTATTGGTCCCACAGACTTCTCATCCCGTTCCGAGTTTGGCCAACAGCTATACTGGCTGCGGGGGACGCTGGGAAAGCGGTCAGTTCCCGATTAAACCGCGCTTGCAACGGATACTTACTAACACGACTTGGGCCAGTCAGACCACGACTCTTCAGCAGAAAATTCTCGGTTCGAGTAATGGGAACCCTAAGCAAACTTTCTTTACCTCCCAATCTCCTGTATTAATCGGGCAGCAACTGCAAGTGCGGGAGCAAAATGTTCCCCCCTTGGCGGAGAAAATGGCTATCGAAGATTTGGAAGGTAATGATGCGATCGCTGTTATCGAAGACGAAGCAGGTCAACCCTTAGAAGTATGGGTGCACTGGCATGAAGTACCTGATTTCTACGGTTCGGGGCCGCGCGATCGCCATTACGTCCTCGATCGCCTGACTGGGGAAGTTCGCTTTGGAGACGGTCAGTACGGCTTGGTACCGCCCTTAGTACGCAGCAATATCCGCATGGCCTATTACCAAACTGGCGGGGGGAAACGGGGGAACCGAGACCCGGAAACTATTGCGCAACTGAAAACCACGGTTCCCTACGTGGATCGCGTTACCAACCTAGAAGCGGCTAGCGGCGGCGCGGAACGAGAAGCTTTAGAACGGGTGCAGGAACGGGGGCCCAAGACTCTGCGCCATCGCCACCGGGCTGTAACCGCTGAAGATATTGAAGATCTAGCGTTCGAGGCTTCCCCGGAGGTGGCGCGGGCCTTGGCTATTACGCCTCATTTTAGCCGGACGGGGTTGACGTGGTTGCCCATATATCACATCACGTTGGATGCATCTGGCGATATTCTTGTCACTGTTAAGCTGATGGAACCGGCAGGGGCACGGCAGTTGGAGGTGATTATTAGCGGTCCGGGTCGAGGCGTTCCTTACCATCGGCAACAGATTACCTGCGATCGGGATAACCCCCCCGAGGGACCGCAAGTGACTTACTCTGTCAGCACTGCTGATTTTGCTCTGGGGAAGGAATGGAGAGTTGATCTGACAACCGCTAGTGACGATGAAGTCAGTGGCGAGATTACCATCCAATATCCAGGGGGTTCCATCAATAATGATAGTTTCAGCAATTTGACCGCCAATCCCAATAGCACTGTGACTGATGAGGGTCAGGTTTCTGTTATCATAGTTCCCGACAGGGATGCTATCCCCCCCACTCCCAGTCTGGGATTGGTAAATCTGGTTGAAGCCGATTTGAAAGCCCGTTGTTCTGCGACCCTGACAGAACTGCGAGTCACGGAACCGGACTGGGTGAAAGTGACAGTGACCGCAACCGTTGTGCCGATTTCCTTCGGCCTCGCAGACCGGGCGAGAACCGCCGTGAGGAAAGCCTTGAGCAGTTTCTTGCATCCCATTACTGGCGGTCCAGAAGGTAAGGGATGGGCCTTTGGTCGCCAACCCCACAAGTCAGACTTGTACGCCTTACTCGAAGGGATCCGGGAGGTCGATCGCGTAGCGGCGCTATCGGTTGTCAGTCAAGCGGTTGACAATGACCAGACGATTTCCCAACTAACAGAAACACAATTGATTTTCTCAGGCAATCACCAGGTAAACTTAACGTAAGTAATACTCCCACCGGCGTCTTCCGCGTACTCTTGTCCTGAAGGACTCGGTAGCGACCGAGACACCGCCCCCCAATCGCAAACCTCAAATTGAAAGTAGGATTATGTCATTACCACTGCCCAACTTAGATAACCGCACCTATGCAGAACTCGTAGATGAAGCGCGATCGCTCATTCCCAGCGAGTACCAGCAATGGACCGACCACAACCCTACAGATCCGGGCATTATCCTGATCGAGATGCTGGCTTGGTTGAGCGAACTGTTACTCTACCGCGTCGATCGGATCCCCGACAAGAATACCGAAGCGTTTCTCAAGCTGCTCAACGGACCGGAATGGCAGAAGCGAGAGGAACTGGAAACGGCTATTCGCGATACCATTGTAGAACTGCGCCGACGGTACCGGGCTGTCACAAGCGAGGATTTTGAGCAGTTGGTGCTGAAAGATTGGCCGAAAACGGAGGCCGCTGCCAATTTGGGTATGGCAGGGGTCGTCAAGCGCGTGAAATGCTTTCCGGAACTGAACTTGGAACTAGATCCGCCGACCCGCGCCCCCGGACATGTCAGTCTTGTCGTCCTTCCTGATGTTGCTTCCCAAGAGTCACTAGGAATAACCTTTGATGGCCGAGATGATTATCTGTCTGTCGGTGAGATTCAGGGGATGAATGCGGTACTGAAGTTAGATGGAAATTCAAGCAATTATGTGGAACTGGGCAACCCGAAGGCATTACAAATTACGGGCAATCAAACGATTGAAATGTGGATCGATCCAGCAAATTTTGAGAGCAGACAAAACCCCTATGCAAAAGCCTTTGGTGGCGAAGGCACAATCACTATTTAAAAAAATGGTAAGGTGACTTATTACTACGGAAGTGGTGGCGGTAACAGAGTTCCTTACCAGGGGTTTTCAAGTAAACAGAGCTTGGAGTCAAATAAATGGTATCATCTAGCGATTGTCAGGGACTTAGAAAGTAGCAAAATGCTGTGGTATATCAATAGTGAAAAGACTAATGAACTTGAACCTAGGTATCCAGAGGCAACCGTTAGCAATAATAGCGCAATGATAGGTAAGGGCTATACCTCTAATTTCACGGGTAAAATAGCTGAAGTGCGGATTTGGAATAGAGCGATCTCGCAAGCTGAAATCCAAGGGAATATGAATCGCAAATTAACAGGACAAGAAGCGGGATTAGTTGGCTATTGGCCCTTGGATGAAGGTTCGGGAAATCAAGCAATAGATAGGACGCCGAACCAAAATCACGGGAACATTAGGGGTGGACAATGGGTTGAAGAGGCGAACTTCAAACTTACGCAACCACTACTTTCACCCAATCTCAGTTTACTGCGTGCCTTGTGGACCTTTCTAGACGAACGGCGACTCTTAACTACCCGCCATCATGTTGTCGGACCTGATTATGTAGATGTGGCGATCGCTGCTACACTACATCTGAAAGCGGGAACGCGCCCAGATGAGGTTCGCCAGCAAGCAGTAGCCAGCGTCGTGGAATATTTCGCTCCGCTGCGAGGTGGGACTGATGGGAAGGGTTGGCCCTTTGGTCGCGATGTTTATATTTCCGAACTGTACGCCTTGCTGGATAATGTACCTGGGGTGGATTACGTTGAGACGGTGACCTTACAAGGATCCGACAGCAGCGTTCCCCTTCAAGAGCACCAGCTCGTGGCAATACAAGCCGATCGGATTAGTTTGACGATAGCATGAGGAGGTGAAAAAAACTGTGGTACGAGTCAGTAGCTATCTCGAATACCTGCCAGCGATATTCCAGGAAGACCCTTTTGTCGGTCAATTTATGCTAGCCTTCGAGCGGATCTTAACAGGGGCTAAGGATGCTAGCGCGCCCCATCCAGAGCAACTCAGCTTGGAAAAGTACGTCGATCGCCTGTATACTTACTTCACCCCAGGTGAAGCCAGTAGCGATAAAGATGTAGCACCGGCGGAGTTTCTGCCTTGGTTAGCGAGTTGGGTCGCCCTGAGCTTGCGGGATGATTGGAATGAAGATATTAAGCGGAGATTTATCAGCAATATCGTCTCGCTGTACCGCCAGCGCGGGACAAAGCAGGGGTTGGAGCAACTATTAAAGCTCTATACGAACGAAAAGGTGGCGATCGACGAATTTGACGAACCGCCTTACTATTTTCAGGTGAGCTTGACCTTGGCGGATGTGAGCGATCTCGGACAGAAGGAAACCATAGCCCGCGACCTCTTAGACCGAGAGAAACCAGCACACAGCTTCTATAATCTGCGGTTTCTGATTGCCACCATGCAAATAAACAATAAGTACGACTGGCCAGAGGATGCGACCAAGGAAAATTGGAGCCAAAAGGGCGTCAAGGGTTTGCGGGTTGGTTGGAATACGATTCTCGGTACAGAAACTGCTCGAGACAATTAACAGATAAACATAACAATAGGAGTAGAATCATGGCAGACAAGAGATTGCGTTACTTCGATGGTCAATTTTTACAAGACCAAGATTTCATAGACGAACAGGAATATCACCTCGATCGGGAACGCCGGCCGTTCAAATGCTTGACAGTAGCAGGAGTTTGTGAGGGTTTGACCGTTACTGCTGGGTCCGGGCAAGTGACTGTAGCGCGAGGGATGGCAATAGATGCTCAAGGTCGGCAAATAGTGCTGGAATCACAGGAGGTTGTCGATCTGACGGACCATGTTCCCCAGACTGGACAAACCAAACCAGTGAATCTGTTCGTCGCCTACCACGAAGAAGCCTCAGATCCGGCAACGGCAGGCAGTCAGGGAAACCGACGCTGGTATGAAAAACCCCAAGTAACGGCGTTGGATGTTAGCGAGTCTCAGCCTAACAATGCAGTGAAGTTGGCCAAACTGACTGTAGAAGCTGATGGCGATGTGATAGTTGATGCTAGCGTCTGTGAATATTCAGGTCTGCATTTACCCAATGGGAATGGGAATGGGGCGATATTGCGCTATCAGAGCGATGGGAATGGCAGTCGCCCCATCCTGACGGGCGATCTAACAGTGAGTGGCAATCTGGGTATCGGCACCACCAGTCCGGAGAAGAAACTGCACGTGGAAAGTGGTGAATTGAAAGTCAAAGCTAGCCACAACAATGCGACCGCAGATATCGCGGCTTTCTTAGCTAACAATGGGACGCAAGGAATTGGCATAGGCTACAACAGGCTCGAAGCGATCGGCAGTAACGAGAACCAGGATATCGAAATGCGTCCGAAAGGAACGGGTACAGTCAAGGTATTGGGGGATTTGCAAGTTGAAAACAACAAGACTATCAAGTGGAATCGAAATATGAGGCAAATGATTGATTTGTGGGGGACAGAATATGGTATTGGAATCCAGAATCACACGCAATATTTTCGCACGGGGATGAATTTTGCCTGGTATAAAAGGGGCAACCATAATGATGGGGAACTGAATGCGGGGGGCGGTACGGTACAATGGTCATCAAAGATGGCAATGTCGGCATCGGTAAGAACGACCCGAGCACGAAATTAGATGTCGAGGGAGTGGTAACAGCAACGGCGTATGTGGGCAATGGCATAGTCGTAGCTGGCATGATTGTCATGTGGTCCGGGAGTAGCAGCAATATACCAGCAGGGTGGGCGATGTGTAACGGCGAAAATGGAACACCGGATTTGCGGGATTTATTTATCGTCGGCGCGGGAAAAAAATATCAACCGGCGGAAAAAGGGGGGTTGGAGAGAGTGAAATTATCGGAGTTGGAGCTGCCAAAACATCACCATAGCGGCTCGACGGGCTCCGGCGGAGACCACAATCACGTATGGAATGATGACTTTAGAGACTGGTTGTATATCGGCCAAGGGCACGGCGGCTATCATGATCCTGGAACGCACGGCGCGGTGTACTGGAAAAATAAAGGGACATGGATACCATTCAATGCGTCAGGCAATATAGGGCAGGATACAAAATACGCATCAGCACATGAGCATGGATTCTCGACATCAGATGTAGGAGCGGATAAGCACCACGAGAACAGGCCGCCGTACTACGCGATGATATACATAATGAAAATATAGCAAGCAAGGGAGGAAGATCATCGGGATTTGTTGAACCAAAAACGGGAAAAAACCGAGACAACCGGAAAGTTTTGGAAAACACAAAGCCAACATTCAATGGCAGAAAACACCGCGCTAACCTCTTCAACCCCACTACGTACCCACCGCCACCAATGACGCAGATATTCACCAATGCGTTCCACAGACGCACCTTGCTCGTAAAGCCAGTAAACCTTCGCCAAACATCTCTCCACCGTCTGAAGGGCTACGGCCAAACCAGAGGGAGAAAACCGATAGCCCAAAAAATCAAAGCCCCGGGAAGTGCGACCGATAAAAGACTTATCCGGGTGCGTCTCCAGAAGCAGCACGTCGAGTACCTTATTAACTGCCTTAATGGCCTGGCGCAGCTTCCACCGGGTCGGTGCTAAGACCACCCAGTCATCCATGTACCGGACGTGGACGCAGCCCAGTGCCGCCATCCGGTCATCCAAAGGCTTGAGGTAGAGGGCCCCCATCAGGGGTGATAAGGGACAACCGAGGGAGATCCCCTGTTGGATAGCGGTAATAGTGCCGCTATCGGCAACCAACCGTTGCTGGTACTGGCGCAGCAGATCCAACAACCGTTCTTCATGGACAAATTCGCATAACTGCCGATAGAGAATCTCGTGATTAATGGATGCATAATAGCCCTTGACATCAGTGCGAAAGACAAAATCATATACCCCGACCCGGGCCGCCACCGCCCGCACGGCCCCCTTGAGTCCGCCAGTCCCGGCCAGATGAAAGCAACGGGAGGATAAATGGGGTTTCAGATGAGCGGTCAAAACCAGAGACATGGCCTTTAAGACCTTGGCATCCCGTGATGACCACGCTCCGGGCCCCCTCCGCTACTCGACTGTCCGTTCCCGGTCGGGAATTAACCGCAATTCCCGAAAGCGATAACATCCGGTCAGTAACAGTTGCTGTATGCGCGGTTTTTCTTCATGCCACCACCGGCGGAGGTGCCACACGTCCCCATTAAAGTGATAATGGGCCCGGGTCCGACACAGCCATTCATAGGCTTGGTCGATAATTTCATCGTCGGCAATTTGGGAGATTAAGTCAGTCATGTTTGAAAGTACAGCACAGCCGTACGGGGCGGAAAAGCCCGAGATATCTTCGGTCTTGTCAGATGTTCGGGTGAAATCTTGGCAACCCCTGTATTCATAAGCGTTTCAGCCATAATGGCCTTATTGCTGACTGCCAACGAGATCGATTAGCTTGTAAGTAGTATAACAGAAAAGGTTGGGTTCGAGGTAAAAGAAAACTACGATGATAGCAAGTCCAGACAGATTACCAGAGATGACTCCCCAGGAGTACCTGAAATGGGAAGAACTTCAACCGATCAAGTACGAATACGTCAATGGCTACGTTTATGCTATGGCGAGGGGTACTATTCCCCACAATATAATTGCTATTAACCTGACTGCGGCGCTGCAAAATCACCTGAGAGGCAAAGGGTGTTTGTGGTATTCCGCAGATGCTAAAGTTGGTATAACCGAACTTGGACCATTTCACTACCCGGATGTGATGGTCACTTGCGACGAACGGGACAGAAGGGCAATTAAAATGGTAAGATATCCTTGCCTAATTGTGGAAGTTCTTTCACCCAGTACGGAAGCATACGATCGAGGAAAGAAATTCACCCATTACCGCCAGATCGACACTCTCAAGGAATATGTCCTGGTCAGTGCCGATCGCATGAGTGTAGAATGCTACCGCCTGAACGATCGGGGAAAATGGGAACTGACTCATTATTCTCTTGAGGAAAGTACTGAGGGTGAGGGAAGTAGAACCGCCCAGGCAGGAACGGAACTGGAAATTAACCTGACTAGCGTAGATTTTAGCGGTACTATTTCTCAATTATACGAAAATGTAAGATTCTAGAACGTCGGTCCCGCCGACAAATTCAAACATCCGTGCATCAACTGAAATTCGACCTATTTTCGTCGTGTTGGTCCCCACTAGGATCGCCGACCCGAACCACTGCGATCTGATAAAATAATGGCAGATTACATTCTCATAACAGACGATATAGCGCTGTACGACACCGCCTTTACTCCAGCCACAGTTTTGTCGGTGCAACCCGGTATTTTGGTTGGTACAGGCACAAGCAAAGTCAGTGGCAAGCCCGTGTGTGTGGATGGAGATGAAAAAACAGCCACCTTGTTCGGTTGCGCCTATAAAACAGAGGCTTTCCCCATTATGGGCGCGGGAACCCTCGAGATTATATCTCTGGGAGGCGATCAAAAAGCTCTCGAAACTAAGTCGAACGGCAAACCCGTATTGCTCAAAGGCAGCACTTTTAAAGCAAAGTTCACGGTAACAAAAAAAGCACAGTCAGCAGATGGGCTGCTTAACGATCCTGTCCCCTCCTATTTAGGCCAAGGCAGATTCGAGACCGCCAATTTCCGAGTTAAAGGAACATAACCGATTTTTGAACTCCAAGAGCCTCCGAATATGAAAGAGCGACTTCAAAAACGCCTCCAATCCCTGAAAGCCGAATATGATGCGGGTCAAAAAATGCTAGCAGATCTAGAAGCGCAGCAACAGAACCTGCAACAGACCCTGTTGCGAATCAGCGGTGCGATCCAGGTAATCGAAGAAGAACTGGCCGACAGCGAGGAGAATGACAACTCCCTATCCGAGACACCAGCAGAAATCGAGGCCCGGGTGGAAGCAGTCACATCTGAATAATAATCAAAGGTAGTTGCAAAAATAGCTAGCGTCACCCATGAATAATCGGGAAAACTGGCAAGTAAAGAAGGAACAATACTTGGCCGCCGCCATACGCTGGTTGCGACTGCTTTTATCTGGGAAAGCGCAACTAGAAGATGTAACTGCATCTGACGTCGCGCAAGCAGAAATGGAAATGGTGGTGGCGGCAGGGATCGAACCCCCCGATCTTTGTGCTATCTTACAGGGGAAACAGCGAAATTATCCTACTTTTGCCCTGGCTTTTTATGTATTCGATCGCCCAACTTGGGATATTGTCACGCCAGCCACCACCGGCAGAGGTGCCACACATCCCCATTAAAGTGATAATGAGTGGTCAGGGTTCGCACAACCATTCATAGGCTTGGTCGGCGAATAGTTGTCAATGAGCGGGCGAATTGATATGTTAGATAAATGCGATAGAACCGTAGGGGCACGGCATCAACAAACATTCGGTTTTCCAGGAAAAGATTTAGATCGCCGTGCCCCGGCCCCAAAAATGAATATCTTATATAAGGGGAATATTCCAAAATGCGATCGCGGATAAAATGCGATCGGGTTCAACAGCAGCGATGCGGGGCACGGAGAAGTCGAATAGTTTCTGTACCCAGGAAATAATGGATGCCGTGCCCCAACCCCATGGCCGACTAATACCCAAAAATGCGATCGGGTTTTCGCTTGGCGCGATCGGGGTCTTAACTCCGATGACAGCTGACAACTGAGAGAACCACCATCATCCCTATCGGGTGCAACAAAATGCTTTCAAGGGACAGCAAAACCTGTAAATTGTCGAACGTAAGGAGCGCGAAATCCTAAAACAATATCGGTTTTCGGCACGCCGAACTCCACCAATTTAGTTGCCAATCCTTCTTCTGTAAAATCGCGTTGAATCCAAATTTTTCCATCCTTGATATCGATATGAATTGGGCATCCATGCATACGATCTTCATCACGCCATCCTACATACAACAATAAATAGCGATCGCGTTCTGTATCGAAAACTATTTCTGCTGTTTCTCCATGTTCGTCTGACTGTTCGTGTGCGTGTTGACTGATAATATTCTGAACCAACTCCCGATAATCTAGTCTTTCCATAATGTAATCTCCTGTTTTTGCACGTTAAATACCAACAGTTTTATTTGATATCGTTGCAGAACTGCTTGTACGAACTCATCGGTAAAGAAATCTTGGTATATGTCGGCAGGTACAGCTAGATAAAGCACTCGTTCTGATGCCAATAGTTCTAATGCTAAACGATAATTCAGAAATTGGCCTACTGCCAGATGAAATTCGGAAACTGCCGATCTGCCAACAAAGCTTTTGACTTCTACTGCTATTTTCTGCGTGGCATTTTCTGCAAGTAACTTTTCACATCCCAGATCTATGTTAATCTTAAATTGTTTAGTCAGATTTAAGAATAGAGGATCTTTCGTAATAATCCATCCATTTTTTTCTAAAGCAGTTCGCGCTGTATCGTGAAAGATATCTTTTGCAGACATAATTGCTAAAGTTGGTTTTGGTAGAACCCAAAAGCGTTGCACAATTGGTGGGATGAAGTAGACAAGGGAGACAAGGGAGATAAGGAAGACAAGGGGTGTGGTTATGCAGACCGTTGATAGAGTAGAGAACTTTGGCGAGGCCAGATTGATGAAAATCAAGCGGCCAAAGAGACGATCCAAGTCAACCGACTATCGGTTTTCCGGGAAAATATTTATATCGCCGTGCCCCGGTCCCAAAAGTAGATATCGCCATAAAAGAAACTACATCCCGGCAATGCGATCGCGCCCGTGGTCAAAAAGGCGATTGCGATCGCTTCCATCAATCTCCGCTTCTCTGTGGTCATTGGCGATCGAATACACATCCGGTTTAGTGTTTGCACTGCTATTTATGGGATATTCCCAATCGTATAACATAAAGCAAATGATTTGTCAACCGTACAGAAGGAGGTAGCAAAAAAAATAGTGCATCTAGTCGGGCGATCGCCGGAGAGAAGAGTCCCAAAAATGCGATCGGGCGGACGGAAAAGCAAGGGTTTCCGGGGTCCGGAGATAGCAGGAAGGAAAAATGGCCATAAAAAGGGGAAGAATAGCAATGTATCCATACTATACCAAATTGCGGAAAGAACGCAAGAGCGTCAAGTAAAAAGGAAAGATTAGCAATAAAAATCGAGGGAAAAAATGCAGGAGATGAGAAAAATAAAAGAAAAAGGGTGTAAAGATAAGGTATATTTATATTTGCGAGAGGGAGGATCGTCAAAAGAGACAAAAGATGAGAAAATAGTGGTATGGCAGATTTAATCATGACAACCGGCGATCGAGCGATATTCGACACCACCTTTGGTACGGCCACGGTGGTAGCGCAACCCGGTACTTTGGTGGGTACTGGTAAAAGCCAAGTCAGTGGCAAGCCAGTCGGCGTGGAGGGGGACGAGAAAAAAGTCATCGTTACCGGTTGCCTTTATACGACAAAGCAACACACAATATCTGGCACGGGAACTCTCGCGATCGAAGGACTGGGGGGCGATCAAAAAGCGGAAAAAACTATGTCCGGCAACAAACCAGTGCTGCTCAAAGGTGGCAAGTTCAAAGTTAAATTCCAAGTGATGGTACCAGCGCAGCAATCACCGCCAGGTCAGGGTTCGCCGATACCCGACGCGACCCCCCAGTATTCAGGAAATGGCAGTTTCGAGACCGCCAATAAGAAAGTTAAAGGAACCTGAGCTAGATTTGAATTCAAAGACTGTAGAATATGAAAGAACGACTGCAAAAACGCCTCGAATCCCTGAAAGCAGAATATGAGGCGGGTCAAAAAATGCTAGCAGATATAGAAGCGCAGCAACAGAACCTGCAACAGACCTTGTTGCGTATCAGCGGTGCAATTCAGGTAATCGAAGAAGAACTGGCCGACAGCGAGGAGAATGGCAACCCACCGTCGGAACCCGAGAGGACAGTTGAGGTCGAGCCACCGGTTGAGGTATCTGCCACGTAGTTCAAATGCATAATCGGGAAAACTGGCAAATAAAGAACGAACAATACTTGGCCGCCGCCATTCGCTGGTTGCGACGGCTTTTATCTGGGAAAGCGCAATTAGAAGATGTAACTGCAACTGACGTCGCCCAAGCAGAAATGGAAATGGTGGCAGCGGCAGCATTTAAACCCCCTCCGGCTTTCATCACCCTGGGACGGCAACTGGGTTTATCCAGCTTTGAAGGGAAGTATTGCTGCTGTGTATTGCCATGGAATTGCAGCAGTAAATTCCCGATCTTTGTGCTATTATACAGAGGAAGCAGCAGTCTGGAGACCGATAAGTATTGGAGACCGATATCCTCTTCTTATGGTAAAATGGGTAGTGGGTTTATGGTAAAATGGGTAGTGGGTAATAAGTAGTGATTTTCGCGCCTGAAACCCTGAGCGGACCGTAGTAAAATCACTACATATTGACCACTACCGTAAAATGATATTACATACAGGATCGCAGACGAATGAGTAAGTTAGGTAAGCTGATTGAGCGGTTCCTTTCCAACCCAGCGGGGAAAAGCTTTGAAGATGTAAAATATGTACTAGAGGCATTTGAGTTTGAGGAAAAACGCTCCAAGAAAAGCCACCACATTTTTGAAGATACTCAAGAACGAGTTTTAATAGTTCCCAAAAAAGGTGGCAAAAAAGTAAAGCGAGTTTATATCAAGAGAGTAGTTGAGTTGTTGAATTTATAGTTATGGCAAGAGGAGATGACAAGTGATGATGAACAATCAAGCAATGACGAACGAGAAAGATAAAGCTGAACGTAAAAAATTAGATTATTATCTCAATTTACAATATCCCATTACTGTTTATCCAGATCGGGAAGCAGGTGGGTATGTTGCGGAGATCTTAGACTTGCCTGGATGTCTGACTCAAGGGGATACTTTAGAAGAGACAATGAATAACATTTCTGAAGCTCGCCAACTTTGGATTGAGACTGTTTACGATGGTGGTAAAGAGATTCCTATACCCAGCACGGAGACCGACAGCACGGAGACCGATTATAGCGGCAAGTTGCTATTGCAGATGCCGAAATCTCTACACCGTAGTTTAGCAGAAAAATCTGAAAAGGAAGGAGTTAGTATTCATCAATATATTTTGTTACTGTTGAGCAATACCCATGAAAACAATTCAGATTTTGGGAAAAATTAAGATTTGCGTTGGGCCGCCCTTCAGACCGAGATCGGGGGTCGCAAGGATGCACCGGTCATAAGAAATAGGCGATCTACAACCCACGCGGATATCGTGTTTGTCAGCGGAGGGTTACAGGAGAACAGCCGACAAATGCGATCGCCTGCCTCCCAAACGCTAGCCGATCGCAGTTGAGCAAATCAGCAAAAGCGATCCAAGTTCGAGCCCTTAACTCATCAACATCTGCGGCCACTAACCCATCCAATACTGCACCAGACTCCACTTTTAACTCCGGAAATGTTAACTATAACATCGCCTTCTGAGTAGTTCAAATGCATAATCGGGAAAACTGGCAAGTAAAGAACGAACTATACTTGGCCGCCGCCATCCGCTGGTTGCGACTGCTTTTATCTGCGAAAGCGCAACTAGAAGATGTAACTGCAACTGACGTAGCCCAAGCAGAAATGGAAATGGTGGCGGCGGCAGCATTTGAACCTCCTCCCGCTTTCATAACCCTGGGACGGCAACTGGGTTTATCCCGCTTGGAAGGAGAAGTATTGCTGCTGTGTATTGCCATGGAATTGCACCAGGATATTCCCGATCTTTGTGCTTTAATTCAGGGGAAACAGCGGAATTATCCGACTTTTGCCCTGGCTTTTTCCGTATTCGATCGCCCTTCTTGGGATATTGTCACGCCGGAAGGTTCCCTGCGCTATTGGCGACTGATTGAAATTACGCGATCGGGGAAGGATCCTTTAACCACTAGTCCGTTGCAGGCGGACGAAAGCATCGTTAACTATTGTCAAGGTCTGTACAATATAGACGATCGCCTGAGGGGGATAATTTCGTCTCTGAAACTGGAAAACCCCTTAACGGCGGACGGCCAACTGTATCTGGCCCCTTCCCAACAAGAGGCGGCAGATGCGATCGTCCGCAAGTTGGCACGGCACCTCCAGCAGTCCCAGGTGGTGCAACTATTAGGGCCAGACCCGGGGAGCAAGAAGCTAGTATGTTGGCAGGTATGTGTTAGTATAGGTCTGCAACTATATCGTCTGCCGGTAACCCGATTGTCCGCAGATGGTCAGGAGTTAGAAACCCTCACCCGTTTGTGGGAACGGGAAAGCAAGTTAAAGCCCGTGGCCCTTTATCTAGAGGTCCAGTCTCAGGAAGAGGACCTCACTAAGGAACAAAAGCTGGCAATGTCGAGATGGTTAGACCGCAGCAATGGTATATTTTTCCTTGAGGTGCGGGAACCAACCTTAGCATTAGCAGGAGAAAGCTTCGCTTATGAGATAGCTAAGCCTAAGATAGGAGAACAAATCGCGGCCTGGGAAGGAGTCCTGGGAGGCGATCGGGAGACGGCGGTGCAGATAGCGGGACAATTTAACTTGAGTCTGGGCCAGATCTGGAAAATAGTCAAGGAAGTAGCCGAGAGTGAAGAGGAAGAAAGCAGTATAGGGGAGAAGCTTTGGCAGGGTTGTCGGGAAGTAACGCGGCCGCAGTTTCACAATCTCGCGCAAGCAATAGATGTGAAAGCCAGTTGGGATAATCTGGTATTGCCCCCAGCAGAAACCCAACTCTTGCAGCAGATCGCCAACCAAGTCCGACAGCGTGGTAAAGTATATGAAGAGTGGGGATTTGAGCAACGGTTAAATCGCGGTCTGGGGATAAGTGCCTTATTTGCTGGGGAAAGCGGCACGGGAAAGACCATGGCCGCAGAGGTCATCGCTAAGGATCTGGGTTTGTCGTTATATAGAATAGATTTAGCAACGGTGGTGAGTAAATATATCGGCGAGACGGAAAAAAATCTCCGTAGTCTATTTGATGCAGCGGAGGATGGAGGCGCAATCCTATTTTTTGATGAAGCGGACGCCCTGTTTGGCAAGCGATCTGAAGTGCAGGACAGCCACGATCGCTATGCTAATATAGAGATCAACTATCTGTTGCAGCGTTTGGAAGCCTATCGGGGCTTGGCCATCTTGGCCACCAACATGAAAACGGCGCTGGATAAAGCATTTCTGCGGCGTTTGCGCTTTGTGGTGAATTTTCCCTATCCGGGAATTAAGGAACGAAAAGCCATGTGGGAGAAAGCCTTTCCGAAAAAAACCCCCACGGAAAACCTTGACTGCGATCGGCTGGCGAAGTTAAACTTAACAGGGGGGAACATTCATAATATAGCATTAAATGCGGCATTTATAGCCGCCCAAGGGGGAACGGCGGTCACGATGGCATCGGTGTTAGCGGCGGCGCGGATGGAGTACCGGAAATTGGAAAGACCGATAAATGAAGCAGATTTTCGCTGAAAGTTTTAGGGGAGCATGTCACGCCGATGCATGGTACAATGGGACAGGGGCGATCTAAGGCTGCACCGGCGGTGATTGGGTAAAAACAGGAAGAAATAGAAAGACTTAAACAAAGGCAAGACATGTATGTGAAAATTCATCATAGTTTTAACGGATAGAACAAGGATAACCGGTGGCGAAGGCACAGAGGGTAGGAAATCCAAAAAGAAAGACTTGACAGGCAGCGTGTGAAATGACATCATAGCTTGAAGGGATAGTCCAACCGGTGGCGAAGGCACAGAGGGTAGCCCCTTCGGGTAAGAAGCAAAAATAATAATGGTCGTGTAGATAGTAGAATAGAAGTGCGATTCGTTCAGGCGAAAACCGGTAACGGTGAAAGTGTGACTGGTTTCATTTGCCAGAAACTCTGGTTATCATGGGGTTAAATTCCCTCTCCCCAGGTGTGGGGGTCGAGGGTACTACCGGTCCTTAGTGCTGCGAAGTCACATCGTCGTGGTGCGGAGCTAGGACTTAAATGTAGGGTAGCTGGTAGCCTAAGCCAGTGAGACCGCTAGGAAAGATGCTCATGGTTAGAATAAGCGAACTTGTGAAAGCCTCGTTATCCTAAACCAGCGGAATAAGGCTTATACGCTGGCCCAAAAGGGAAATGGTAGTTAGTGTTGGTCGTTTCTATTGGCCAGCATCGCACTCGGATAACTCCCGGGGTATAGCAGGAGCCTAAAGGCATCGTGAAATGATACTGGGGAACGAAGTAACTCATCGTGTGCTGTCTTATTTGGACCAGTTAGATGTAAAACGTAAGCCACGATGAGAGAGATAGCCCGAGAAGCTAATGCCCATGGTAACGCTTGTGGATATGCTGACGCGGGTTGGTGAAAGTAGGAAATCTCGGGCGAAAGTACCCTTAATACGCCCCGAAACCTCTTGGGCCTGAAAGGCTGTCGAAGGTGGGATTACTGGTAAAACAGACTTGTAAATGGTAATACTAAAGGTTATCTGGGAGTACCACTTACCAACCAGGAAAGGGGAGAAATTACATGAGATGAGGGACAACAGGAGTAATCCTAAATAATCCTAGCAGTGACAAGGCCCTACTTCCCAGTAGCCGGATGCGGTGAAAGTTGCATGTCCGGTTTCGAACGGGAGGGTTGGGAAGTGATTTCCAGCTCGACCCCTAATAAAAAGGAGAACAGAATTATGACTCGTCAATATGTACAGAGAAGCAACCAGTCCCACCGGAAGTCAGATGACAGCTGGATACTGCAACGGACTGCGGTTCGGTCAATACCGGTGACGACGCCCCAAGTCCAAACAGAACCCCAAGCAGACGATCAGCCACGCCTAAAAATGGACTTGATGCAGATACCAGTGCGCAACCACGAGCGGCCAGTGGTGCAGCATGACCGCTATGGGCCAGAAGGCGATCGCATGGCCACTCGGGAAGTGCAAAATCTTGGGGAGACAGTGGGGCGATCGCCTTTATTCCCGGCACAGTTTCCGTATAGCTATCCAGTGCAACCGATACAGGCAAAGTTAACGATCGGCCAACCCAATGACAAGTACGAACAAGAGGCCGATCGGGTGGCAGCTATGGTGGTACAACAGATCAATGCCCCAGGAAACGAACAGTCAATCCAAGAGGAGTCGGTAAAGCGCAAGTCAGAGAAAGTACAGAGAAAGATATCCATACAGGGTGCAGATGCGATCGCCTCAGGGGAAGCTACACAAGAATTTACATCGGCGCTAGAAACGGCCCGAGGAGGAGGACAGCCCTTAGATGCGGGTCTGCAACAGTCTATGGGACAGGCAATGGGAGCAGATTTTAGTGGGGTGCGGGTGCATACGGATGCGCGATCGGACCAGTTGAATCAATCAATTCAGGCTCGTGCTTTTACCACAGGTAAAGATATATTCTTTCGGCAGGGGGAATATAACCCTGCTAGTAGAGGAAGGCAGGAATTGATTGCTCATGAGTTGACTCATGTGGTGCAGCAGAGTAGTGGGGATGTACAGATATCACGTATGCCAATCGAACAAAAGCATGATGGCATAAACAAATCATCAGAGAACTATAAAAACATTGAAAATGACTTGAGGGAAAAATTAAGATACTTGAAGTTAGAAAGGGAAAACAAAGGCGATTTTTACACACAGCTATATGAAGATTACAACCTAGAGGAGGATGCGACCTATTACGGTAATCTCATTAAAGAATTAAAGAAAAAGGAACAGCAGCAGAAAGAAACTAATGAAGAAGAAAATAATGAAGAATTGTTGCTATTACGTGAAGAACTAGATCGTATCCGGGCAAGTATCGAAGAAAAGAGTTTAAGCTATAGAGAGCTTTTAAATCGTCAACATGAAGTACAGGGGCTGGACCCATTTGAACAAGCAGAAGAAAGGAAAGCAGAAGAATTAAGACGAAACCACGAAGAACTAAACATGGAACTAAAGGCTATAAAGAGAACAGGCAGGCAGAAGGAAATAAAACCCCAGTGGGAGAGGACAAAACAGCGTTATGCTGAAGCTCGGAGAGCGATAAGGGATAGATACAACTCCTTAGACTTGCAGATAGACCCGAGGAAATTTTTAGAAAATAAAGGGATAATGCTCCTCCCAAGCAACATGCCCTTAGCGGGAATTTTCCCATCAGGAGAGTCAAAGAATTATAACATGTCGAACAAGGCATGCAGATATCAAGAGCTTGTAAACCACGCAGAACAGCTTGTCAAGAGGTATAGACTGTACAATAAGAAGAACGGCGGAATACTAAGGAATGAGAACGAAGGGTGCGTCTGCATAATGTACATAAAAGAAGGAGCGTTAAAACAAGAGAATGGAGCTTCGTATAGACCTGCCTTTGGTATATCGGGCTTGAAGCCGAGTGGAGGCGGGCAAGCTATACCTCAGGAAAGGGCATTGGCTGGGATGGGGGTTCCAGGAGATACAACAGCCGACTTTGACGCCAGGGTGGACAAGTTGAGAATCGATCTAGAAAGAAGAGAAAAGATGAACATTAAAATCCCCTCGGTTCAAGCCGTCTTGACATATTTACAATTTCCATTTGACGATAGGATAGAAAGATGGAGTCCAGTCCAATGTGCAGAACCGAGAATAGTCATGGCCGTGTATCGACTTTATCACCGCCCCGCAGATTTAGCCCTATCAGTACCATTTGAACACGGGCTAAAAGATGGTCAAATATTAGGCAAATATACATGTTCTAGATGTGCAATAAGCGAATCTAAATTTGCTGCCCCGAAAGAAGGAGGAGGTCGAGAGATAGTCAACATGGGATTAAGAGCCAACTACTTATGGTCCGGGGACTTAGAGCCGACAGAAGAAATCAAAAAGGCGTTGGGAAGAGTAATTTTGACCAGGAAAGGATAACGCGAAGCCTATAAGAGCGAAAAGCTACAGGCGATGCTCGATCAGTACGAAAAAGCATACAAAAAACAATTCTTCCATCTCTAAGGCAATAACGAACGCATAACAAGTAGAGCTTCTTCTTATAAGGAGTGGGCTCGCTGCTAAAGTAGCGATGGTGTTTAATGACTTGAGACATTGCTCAAAAAAGAAAAAAAGAGTATAGAGAGAAAGGGAGCATCTCAATTTTGCGTCGTAACCACGCCCGAACCCATAAGGGTCCGGCAATAGATATAATGCCCGCCCATGCGGCCAAGAAGACATAAAGGAGAAGCACCGGAAGAGAACAGGAGAATCGGAAAGGAAAAAAAGGCAATAAAGGAGGAAACCCAGAAGGGTCCAGTGTGGTATTGAAGTTATCCTCAGCCAGAAGATGCCGAATAGATGGGCAACTGCAAAAAGGATATATAGCTAGCATAAATAAAATGAGTAAACAGGTCATGGAGAGCGCTGCCGAAACCCTAACCCAATAAAAGATATATAAATTCCAGGTTGCACAACTCATAAAGTGCGGCTATAAAAAGGCAAGAAGTTAAGAATGGACACCTACACAGAAAGAGCAACGAAGTAAAGAAAGATAGTTGCGCCTAGGGTTCATAAGATGCATGTTAAAAGGAAAGCAGGAAAACAGAAAGACAAGGAGAACAAAAAGATGACACGTCAATTAGTACAGAAAACCAACCAGTCCACCCCGAAATCAACTTCCAGCATGATATGGCAACGGACAGCAGTGCGCTCAATACCGGTGACGTTGAAGACGCCCCAAGTCCAAACAGAACCGCAAGCAGAGGATAAGCCACGCCTAAAACTGGACTTGATGCAGATACCAGTGCGCAACCACTAGCGGCCAGTGGTGCAGCATGACCGCTATGGGCCAGAAGGCGATCGCATGGCCTCACGGGAAGTGCAAAATATTGGGGAGACAGTGGGGCGATCGCCTTTATCCCCGGCACAGTTATCGTATAACGCTCCAGTGCTACCGATACAGGCAAAGTTAACCATCCATGAAAAGAAGAGTGAAGCAGGAAGGACCGATCGCGAAACCCCAGTCCGGCCTATGGCGGTCGATAAGACTGCTGAAAACAAGACAGGGCTGCCCGATCGCCTAAAAGAAGGGATAGAAAGTCTGTCAGGATATGACCTCTCTGGCGTGATCGTTAACTACAACTCTCCCAAACCGGCCCAACTCAATGCCCTTGCTTACACCCAGGGACAGGCGATCGAGGTGGGTCCGGGGCAGGAGCGACATCTGCCCCACGAGGCGTGGCATGTGGTACAGCAAATGCAGGGAAGGGTCAAAGGTACCACCCAAACGAAAGGTATCATGGTCAACGATGAGAAAAGCCTAGAACAAGAAGGCATAGGGGCATCGGTAGGGGGAGTAGGAGGAGCAATAGCTGCTGGCCTCACAGTTGCTGCAGCAGGTGCTGCGACAGTAACCGGCGTAGGGGCAGGTGTAATCGGAGTGATAGCAGGATTAGGCGCTTTGGGGCTTCTAGGGTCTAGAATATATAAGAGAATACATCATAGGGCTCCTAGTTATATAGCAAAAGAGATTTTAGCCTACTGGGAAGATCCAAGTCAACGAAAGTTCGCAGAATACATTATTGAGGAGCATTTAGGCCTGTCGATAAATCCGCTTCCTAATGAAGCAGAACTACAAAGTAAAATAGAGAAAAAAAAAGGGAATATCCGATTATGGGCAGCCACAAAAATAGTTGAAGCGTCTCTACTGGGAACCCCATTAGACAGAGCCTACGCCGAGGCATTTATTGGTGCATTAGGAGTAGATCCCAATATAAAGGACAACGAAATACTTATAAAAAAAGTAAAAGCAAATTTTAAATAAGCATTTACACCCAAGCCTTATTACTGATTTGCGAAGCGGGTAGTGATAAACATGTAGTGATTTGATGATGGGGAGTCCCCATGCCTCACCGCGAGCGCCAGTTTTCTACCCCATGTCTAGAGCGTCGGTCCAGTAGGGGAGCAGGGAGCAGGGAGCAGGGAGAGGGGAGCGAATAGAGGAGAGCGAAAGAGGGGTCCAGCAAGGATAAATTGCCGATTTTCTTTTGATTCACAGATATTTAAATTTGTCAAGTATTATTAATGGACCGAATGGACCGACATGGACCGAATGGACCGACATGGACCGACGCTCTAGAGCCCAAAGACTTGAAATCCCGTCCGCAGTGATTGTCGGAGGGTGGCTTACCTACAAATATTGTGGTTCATCCACCGGTAGAGAGCACTCTCCATCACTACTTGTGACCCACTACCGCTAAGCGATTGGATTTTACCGATCTAACTCAGCCCAGGTTGAGCAGAGCGATCGCGGCTCTTATAGTAAGATGGCCTATCTTGTAGGGTACGCCATTCGATAGTATAAGGCACCACCCTAACACCCTAACCTACGTGAGTTCGACAGACCTTAAACACGCTCTCGTCTTGCCAGTCCTAACTTCTGGAATTGGGCAGTAGCAATATGAATCATCATCATCCTAGCATCCAGTCTCTCTACCAAACCAATCTTATTAATTTTACTGTCCCGGTCTCCTGTTTTCTGTGAATCCCTGCAGGCGATCGCCCAAAATACATCTACTTCATCCTACCCGATTGTCCGGACACAGCAACCAACTCTCCTAATTAGTGACGGCGTCAGCGCCTGCCTCCTGAAATCCTACCCAGAATGCGATTGGACATCTGGGCGATCGCCCTTTTAAGTCCCAGGACTAATTATTTTCAGAGATTATCGGACTGTCAAAAACCCTATCACCCTGGCTCTGTGGGAATCAAGAACTCTCAGCAAACCAACGTCGAACTGCTTCACACCAGGCCAGAGGAATTTCACTTCCACCCCGAGCCACGTTCCCTCGATCGCCCTCCTCTTCCATCCTTTCTACGTATTCTGTTGTCCCATTAATTACCTCTAATACAACCAAAATCTATAATTACTGATAAAATTGCACTTTAATACCATATATTCTCCATCTGTCAACCGTACTCCACAAAGTATCAAAAAAAGATAGTGCATCTGCAGGGGGTGTTTTCGGGGGAAAGAGACCCTCAAAGAGGACTTCCACCACGAAAAACCATGCATTTGAGTCAATTTTTGCTAGGTATAGGTAAAAATAGTCATAGTTAGAGCAAATTACCACTGTATCCATACTATACCAAATTGCTGAAATAACGCAAGTGCGTGGGATAAAAAGAAATTATTCGCAATAAAAATTGTCAGGAACGGGGTGAATGATAGGAATATTAAAAGTAAAGTGCCTGGAAGGAGAGATATAGCTTATGAAAAGGGTGCGATCGCCAGACAGGACCGGTAGCAACAAAGCAATGTCCAGTGCAGTAGGTAAATCAAAAACAAAGGCTTGACATATAGGGTGTGAAATGCAATAGTAAAGTAATCATAGATTTTGTGTTAAAATCTAAATATGAGTCAATTATTTTTTGAGTGGGATAACGAAAAGAATCGAATCAATCAAAAAAAGCACGGTGTTTCATTTGAAGAAGCAAAATTTGTATTTTATGATGATAATGCAATTCAATTTTGGTACGAAGAACATTCTGAAGTGGAAGACCGGTTTTTGCTGCTGGGGATAAGCTCCAAAATGCGAATCTTATTGATTATTCATTGTTATCGAGAACAAGAGTCAGTAATTAGAATTATTTCAGCTCGCCAAGCCACTCAAAAAGAAAGTCAACATTATCGAGGATAAAACCATGAAACCGGAATACAATCTTGCCAACATGAAAAGCCGTCCAAATCCATTTGCCAAACAATTAAAGCAAAAAGTCACTTTACCTTTGGGGATTGATGTCATAGAATATTTTGAAGATAAAGCACGAGAGAAAGGAATTTCATATCAAGAATTAATTAATTTATACCTTCAAGATTGTGTTCTCAGCAAACGGGAACTATCTTTGTAGCGCGATCGCATATCCAGAGAGTGCGATCGCGGAAGGTCCGAATAAATTAAACAACTGCATAGTCCGTATAGGGGCGAATTTCAGGAGGATGAAACCCCAGCACAATATCATCTTTCGCCACCCCTAGATCCACAAGTTCTTGGGCCACTCGCATTTCCGTCATATTTTGCTCGATCCAAATCTTTCCCTTTTTAATATCCAAATGTAAAACACAACCATAGACCCGCCGATGGCCATCCCATCCCACATTCATGACCTGGTAATGGTCTTGTTTTGTATCGAAAACAGTGTAGCAATCAATCGTTCCATTGGCGATGGGAATCGCAGCATAAGCCGTCAACAACGACTGAATAATCTTGCGATAATAATCTAAGGTATCCATTGCACAATTACCTTTGCTCCTTTTCATGAGTCATTATAACCACAGCCTGAAATCAATCTTTAGCAGCCATTGTTATCTTTTTCTAGTTTACCCACAATCATAGAGCTATTCTCATCCTAGTTCGTCTGTTGGCATGGTATCTCCAAAGTCCCCCGATCACCGCATCTCACTTTCGCAATGGTACATAGATAATACATGCAATTCAGCCCGCGCAGGCGGGCTTTGTTCATGTAGCCGGACCCTTTAGGGTTCGGGCGCTACCAATCAATTACCGTTAGAAGATTTACCTTAGCAAATTCTCGATCCCGATCCAATCGGCATTTTGCAATAATTGAATGAGTTGAGAATTTCCCTGGAGTAGGGCGACGATCGCATTCGTATCCAACAAGTAACGTTCACCACTCATTCCGTAGACTCCTCTGCATAGCGACTGCATCTCCCTGCCAAGTTAATTGACCCACCAAATCCGAGAAATCATACTTGACTCGCGGCTTCTCGACTGGCGAAATAGGATTCAAAACAATGACAATATTCACCTCTGCTGTCGCTAATTGCGTCGGAATTTGAAGATGCAAACAACCAGATTCATCAGTCTTAGCGCTCAATTTTAGAACTTCCATAAACCTCAAGAGTGAATAGACCTCTTTCTAGCCGATCGGGGAGAGAGGGGAGTGTGGGAATTTCGCGATCGGTTATGTACTTTCCGACAGCTGCCTAGTTTATCTTTTTCTAGCTTACTTACAATTATAGAGCAATTATAATCCCACTTCCTCTGTTGGCATGGTATCGCCAAAGACCCCCGATCGCCTGTCAATCCCGATAATATTTTCTCATACCCTTCCCAACTTATCTTATGAAACAATACCCGCTCTTCGGGAAGTGCGATAACTATTAGCCATTAGCCATTTTCAATTCACCAACAGAAAACGGGTTAACCCGCAATAGGTTAACCCGCCACGAACGCGCTAGCTGGAATTACTTTTGCAGGACCAGCTTCACGTTAGCGTTTTGCAGACCAGGGCGCTTCACTTCAGCCAAGGTCTTGTTAACAGCGTACTTTTGATTGATAGAATTTATCAGTTCAGTTTGATTGTGCTTCTTGGCCACACCCCAGAGGTCAGCAATCAGGTCGAAGGAACCATCAGCATTGCGAGACCAACCCAGGTCATACTCACCTTCCAAAACCGCAACAATGTCGGAACGAACCCGCTGACCATTGTAACCACGGACATCAGCTTCCGTCTTCACAGCCATACCCAGGTCGCGCAAAGAAGCCTTCAGGATTTCGGCATCAGAGATTCTGGTGCGCAGAGTGCTAAAATGAGACATTTCGGATTTCCTCCAGTTTGAGTTTGAGAGAAACAACAACTTAGGTTATGTGATACTGCTAGCAACAGCTAGCCTTTCCTCCTGTTGATAACAAGAGAGAAAGCCTGTTAAAACTCCATGCGCTGATATGCAGCGATGGAAGAAGCAGCCGGACGGGCACGCTGCCTGGCCCAGTCTCTCAGGGCCGTTACCTGCTCGCTCATCGTCCTTGACAGCGGCAGCGTGGCCTTGATAGCGGCAATAATGTCCAGTTGGGTAAATTCCCTGTCCTGAGCAAAGGCTTCGTACATTGCCGCAATCATCGCCTGCTCTATTTCTGCCCCGGAAAACCCGTCGGATACCTTTGCCAGTTGTTCGATATCGAAGCGATCGATATCCCGACGGCGTTTTCCCAAGTGAATCTTAAAAATTTCTTGCCTTTCTTCCGCATTAGGCAGGTCTACAAAGAAAATCTCGTCAAAGCGGCCCTTCCGGAGAAACTCCCCTGGCAGACGTTCGACTCGGTTCGCCGTTGCCATGACAAATACTGGGGATTTTTTCTCTTGCATCCAGGTCAGGAAGGAGCCAAAAATGCGGCTAGACGTACCGCCATCCGAGTCAGCGGAGCCAGTACCTCCAGCAAAAGCCTTATCTAGTTCGTCAATAAACAGTATAGCCGGAGAAATCGACTCTGCGGTTTTCAGGGCATTGCGCAGGTTAGCTTCCGATCGACCCACCATCGAGCCATCATAAACTCGCCCCATATCCAAGCGCAGGAGAGGCAAAGCCCACAGACGGGAAGTTGTTTTCGCTATCAGGGACTTACCGCAGCCGGGTACTCCCAATATTAACATCCCTTTCGGTTGGGGCAGACCGTATTCCCTAGCCCGTTCGCTAAAGGCATTAGCACGCTGCTTCAACCATCGCTTCAGTTCTTCCAGACCCCCGACTGAGTCGATCGTCTCATCCTGTTCTAGATATTCGAGAATGCCATTGCGACGAATCAGCTGCTTTTTCTCCGACAGCACAATTTCCACTTCTGCCTCTGTCAGCTGGCCTGCCGTCACTTGGGCTTTGCGATAAACTTTTTGGGCTTCATCTTTTGTCAGACCCAGTGCCGCTTTTAGCAGTTTCTCCCGTCCTTCCGTACTAATCCGAGGCTGACGGATATTTTGCTCTAACTGCTCGGATAAGACTTTATTTAGATCCTTGATGCTGGGCAGCGGAAAGTCGAGCACCACCACTTCCTTTTCCAATTCTATCGGCACTTGCTGCACCGGTGACATCAGGATTATTGCCTTTTGCGTACACTTAAAACTGGCGATCGCATCCCGCAGCCATCTTGTCACCTCTGGCGCATCTATGAACGGGTGCAAATCTTTGAATACAAATATCTCTCCTTCCTTAGCCGGTTGTCTGATCACCCATTCTATTGCCGCCTGGGGCGATACCGTATTATGCTGAGTTACGCTACGGGGTTGACCGTACTCAACGATGCCGTGGGTGACAGTCCAGACAAATACACGCCGCTGGGGCTTGTTATTAGCAATTATCGCGATTGCTTGCTCAGCCCGTTCTTCCTCCGGGGTCATGAGGTAGATTAGAGGGTATTGAGCTTGTATTAATATATTTAGCTCTTCTCGCATGACCTTCAACCACCTTCTAGAAACGGCGCATAATAACTCCAACCTTAGCTGATTTTTTCGGTTCTCGCTTAAGTATTTTTAGCTAAATCTCCGCTCATCAGCTGTCAACCTTAGCACGGCACTAATTCTTCCTCGCCCGGTGAAGCGGTGCTACCTTTTACAGACCGCACCCGCAATACCTGCAACTTCTCTTCCGACAACATTGTTGGTTTACCTTTCAGAGACACCAGTTCTCCATCTTTCATTACCAGGGATCCGTCGCATTCCGGACAGCTATGGACTCTATGGGTCCGTCCGTAGGCTCCTTTCGGAAGCTCCCTGATTTCTGGATGATCCAGGTAAAGAACGACTGCTCGTTCTACAATCGCTGACATCGGATCGGAATCCACTGCCGCTTTGATTTTGAGCCGACGATGGAGTTCTGGTGGAATGTACAACGTTACTTTTTGCTTCTCTTGCATATAACTCTCAGTCGTCCTTCCCGGATATCTATAACTACTTTATCTAATTTACCCTCTTGCTGTCAAGACGTCAAGACTCTATGACGGCAAGATTGTTACATTTCTTTACATTCACACCAAATATTTTGGCAGAAAACCATAATTTTAGAGAAAAAAAGTCAAACTTGAGGTATAATCTGACTTAGCAAGAAAAAGAGTGAATAACAGCCGGTGAAAGAGCGTTCTGGACGGGAAAGAAGCTGCCGGTTATAAGAGGGAAGGTCAAGGAAGGAACTTGAGGATCTAGAGAAAGGCAATTTATAGCCGGTTCGACAAGAACATGTCAATGGAGTATGAGATGCCGATGTTGACACCAGCGGGCCCAGTGCCCGATCGCGTAGCGTGCGCGCAGCGCAATCGGTAGAAACCATGCCCCTTGAGCCAGTGAGTACAGACAGAGATGCCGATGTTCGCACCACCGCTTCCCAGTCCCCAGTGGACCAGAAACCTGGTATGAGCAAAAAACCGGGTTTCTTAATGCAAGCATATCTTGCTCGGGTCTCCGATCGGCCTAGTAGAGACTGACGTTGGCTTAATCCCATCATCCAACTTCTCCTCGCGATCTCCTGGGTAGTGCGAGTATGATGTCCCCCGGATTTCGCCGTGCGTCCTTTCGATATCTCCTGCTGTGCTCTTGTCCCAGGGGACTCGGCACACAGGAGATATCGTGGGGACATCAAGCTCCCAGGAGATCGCGAAGACGGGGGAACTGGTGGTGAGGGCGGGTGGGATGCTTCGAGTTATCGCGCCCCAGTGGAAGAGGGGAGCGATAATAGTGAAAAATTTATCCTGATATGTCAGGGAGACATCCGAAGAAGGGATTAGTAACAGAAAAACGGATGTTTCCCATGTTTATTCACGCTGCCGTCACCTTAACAAGCAAGCTGTTTGTTTCCCTTTTGGTTAGTTTTCAGGGGATGAGACAGAACTCAAGCAACGAATTTAAATATAGCAAGTCGAGACAATTATCACATAATCTCCTGGGCTGCGAATGCGCAGCGCGCGAGCTGCGCGCGCTGGAAGACGATTATCGAGGGAGTGGACGCTGTCATCAATGTGGCATCACCGCTGCAGCGGTAGAGGTCATAACTAAATTTGCTTATCGTGGTAGTGGCCGGTTAGAGATTGGTTTCCGATTTTTCCGGAACGGTGGATTCACGAACATGCTCATGGCGCCAGCCTGAAGGCTAACGCCACGCGCCAGTAGTCCTAGAAGCAGAAGTATTTGCTCTGGTACTGGCACCTAAATAGAATATCAGGGGTGGGACCTATCTAGTGGTGAAGTCCCGCCTCTTTCCTACGAACACCCCGATCTCAGTTTCACTGGCATGATGGCGGGATTTTTTTGTTTGTCATTCGCAATCAGTAGTCAAACATCGGTAGGACTGACGCACTCACTACACCATCCACCTGCGATCGCCCACCAGACGCTACACCGGTACAGTAGAACTGTTCAATCAGGGTAAGTCCCGATCGGCGATCGTGAGAGTGGAGCTTGATGTCCCCCGGACCCACGAAACCCGGGGGACATCATATTCGCACTACCCGAGGGACACAGGACCGTAGTCAAATCACTACATCTTGACCACTACCCATGGGCGGTAGTGATAAACATGTAGTGATGGCACAACTAACCCGACAAGCATTTGTTGTAATCATGCACAAAATACCAAATCGCTGTGATTTTCCAGCTTTTTAGAGAATGATAATGTTTGACGAACCAATCGACTAATTCTTTGCCTCAATGTCTTGTGTTGTTTAACCTTTCAATATGATTAGTTTTTCCAGTTTCTTTACCTACTGCTTTATAAGGCTTTTTGGGCCTTGTTATATGCTTCCAAAAAATCAGTGTAACAAACCGCACATTGTCGATAAACAGTCGGTAAATATTTCCACAATTGTTTTGCTGATTCACGATTGCGCTTGCCCACATAAACTTCTACAATTTCTCTTGTTAAGGTATCAAGCGCCAACCTTATCCATTGTTGGTTTTCTTTATTCCCAACAAAAGACCACATTTCATCACATTCAATAGTCAATTTACCTTTTGGCTTGTCTGAAACCTTTATCTGACGTTTCGGCAGATTTTTTATTAACATACTTCTGCAACCAGGTTTGTGAAATCTTTACTCGACGCGCAATACCTGCCTATTCTTTCAAGTAATAGCTCATCTATATTCTTTTTCTTTTCAGACGATATCCGCTTTATTGTCGGATTTTCAATTTATTGCGCATTTTTTACTATTTTGGCTTTATTATGAGTACTACCATTTTTTACTGTTCGCTCACAATTACAATAAGGGCAATTGGGTCGCGACCCTAAATATGATGATGTGTTCATAAGTCTATACTCGCTTTTGACTAATAACATAAGATCATTTTTCTGATGAGCTATATATGAGAATATTTTATCTCTGCTATTTGGCTAATTTATCAAGAAAAAAAATGTTCTATCATTCCTAAGAAAAGTAAGGATTAATAGAGGGATGGAATGTTCTATCACTACATATTTATCACTACCCCCTGGTCCATCACTCCGGCTTTTAACCATGCCCGTATCTGTCTACGGATTGTCCAGGTTGTATTCAATTTCTCTAGGAGTGCTGAGTGGTCAATTTTGTCGAAACATTTTGCAATATCGGCGTCTAGAACCCACTTGGGTTTGTATCTGATGCTATTGAATATCGCTTCGATCGCATCGTGGCATCCTCTTGAGGGGTTTTTGCGATGCGCTCCTGCCGAACCTTTGTTTTGTTCTGGTCCCTATACGAACTTCTGGTCTGGTATCGTCGGTATTCCTAGTGGCCGCTTTTCATCCCTTCCTGGCTTGGGTATCCACACTCGACGTGTGGGTTTTGCCTTTGCCTCTCTGGTGACTCTGAGTTGACCTACCAGTTCTTGTCGTTGCTTTGGGGTTAGTGCTGTTACACCATCCACACCAGCCGTCTTCTTTCCCTGGTGAAGTTGTGTTACCTGCCGAACCGCTATCATCTTTGCGGACCATGACCTATTCAGTAACCCTTGGAGCTTGCGAACTAACTGCAAGTTGCCTTAGAGTGCCGCTCTGTAAATTCGTTTTTGCAGCTTAAAAACTACCCTTTCTAGCTTTCGCCAAGGGACGGCCTTCCAGTCATACGATTGCGGAAGTTCGGACAGATACTAGACACCAAGTGGAGACTGCGGAAAGACAAAAAATGGAAGTCAGCGTATACCACCTATTACCGGTGGCCATTTGCTTGGACACTCAATCTTTCCCAGTTGTGACCTGCCTCCGGAAAGCAGATGTTGCGCCTGTGGTGGCTACTCCATCTATCGACCGGTGATGGAGAGTCTACAACCGGTTTACTTCGTTCCTACAGATGATTGGTCGATGTCTCCCGGGTTTTCGCCGTGCGTCCGGGAGACATCGAAGTAACTTTAGATGGGTTCTATACGCCGGGTTTGTTGTCAGTGCTTATTGGTCGGCTGTACATCCACCAATGACCAGTATCCTTTCCCTTTTGGGCCAGTGTGTCAGCCTTATTACACTGGTTGATAGTGACGACGCTGCAAACCTTTGCTTTCGCTCATCATGGTTACTTGCACGCTGCGCGAAAAATCGGCGTTGACCGGTTTTGGGCTGCCAGTTATAGCGCCTTTCTATCCGCTTTACGTGTCAAGTAGGTTTACGCTAAACGAATCGCACGTACGGGTCCACCCCGTAGGAAAAACCACTGTTAAATCACTCCCTCCATCGGGATTTAACATGATTTGTCCAGTATTATAACTCAAGTTGCGACCTATAAAAATTGGATACAAAAAGCTATGATAAAGAGAATTATTTTCAACTCTAATCCCTTAGATGTAACAGCATGAATTGACTTGGGAAACAAATTGGTGATTCGACTAAAACAGGTTTTAACTTGTTTTCTTGTTACTTTTTGTATATATTCAAAACAAGAATATTCTTTTCTTTTTGAGTTCTTTTTTCGCAAAGGTTTTAACATTATACTTGACGACTCTTTTAGTAAATCCTCTAATTGATAATCATTATAAGCTTTATCTCCATAAACTATTGAATTTGATGGTAAGTCAAAGCCAAAAGATTGCAAAACTTTAACATCATTATAACTACCAGGATCTAGATAAAATTCTATTGGCTTTCCATTTTTGTTTACCAACATATGAACTCTTAATCCATAAAAATAACGTTTTTTACTGGCAATATACCCTCGATATTCTTCCTTGTTATAAATTTGGCATCTATCAATCCTAATATTATCACATACTGGCACCGGGAAACTATCAAGAATATATTCTTGACCCGGATTGAGCTCTTTAAATGTTTGAGCTATAACTTGGAAGAAAAACATCCAAATTGGTTCCTCAATATTGTGTAATCGACGATTGAACCTACTTTTACTTAACAGATTTTTTATATACTTGTGTTGGACCATAAATTGACAAGAGCGATCGTGGTGTCCTCCGAAAAAATATGCAGCAACTAATCCGACTGTCATCACTTCGGCATTGTTCATTTTTACTTGTGGATCTTCTTTTATATTTAACGCTTTTAGTAGCTCGTCACAAAGAACAAAAATTGTTGTAATCATATCTTCCATCATCTACATCCCCCAGCAATTAACTATTATTTTAGTACATTATAACCTATAAACAGCCAACCCGCCGTCTAGCACAAAAAAAATATAATTTTGTATCAAAAGCTACGAAATATTCCAAATATCTGTAAAGTCTAAGTGGGTAATTCATATTTTTTTTAATAGGTCGCAACTTAGGTTATTATAGGGGAACAGTATGGTGTGGTACTGCCGATGCAGAGAACCTACTCAAGACAATATAAGAGAAAAGGCGTTGCACTTCGGACGGGATGATGAGCATAGTTGCAATAGTTTTAACCCTAGACTACAAGCGACTTTCAGTAGCGTAGCCTGTGCAAAAAGAGTATCATCCCCTGTGCAACGCCAGAGAAAATACTAGGAAAAAACTCACGATTCTAATGGTCCAAATATTGAAAACCGTTGGCACCGAGTTATTTTCAAGTAAATGTATTGTTGAGGTGGAGACGACCCAAGCTGATGGGTGACATGAGCACCAAAATCTGTAATTGTTGTAAACATGCTATGCGATCGCCCGGAAAATGAGCAAAGACTTAGAGCTGATCAAAAGCCTTAGTCCCAGTGCAATGGATCAGATCATGCTGTATCTAGCATTCAGTGCGATGAGAACCAGTGGGCACCGGCACGGCGCCTTTCTGGATGCAGCGGCAACGGCAGCTAAGTGCGCGATTTACACGACTTATATGGAGCAAGGTCGAAACCTGCGGATGACAGGACACCTGCACCATATAGAACCCAAGCGGGTTAAGGAGATCGTTAAAGAAATCGAGCCAGCAGTGACAGAGGGGAAACTGTTGAAAATGCTGGGGTCCACGGAACCTCACTATCTGATCCAACTGCCCTATGTTTGGCTGGAACAATATCCCTGGCAACCAGGAAAATCCCGCATTGCTGGCACCAGCCTGATGTCTAAAGAAAAGCGTCAACTGTCGGACAAACTGCCGCCAAATCTGCCGGATGCCCAGCTGATCAACTCTTTCCAGTTCATGGAGTTGATAGAATTTCTCTATGGCCGCTCCCAGGAAGATTTGCCGCCAGAGCGGCGAATGCCTTTGAGCGAAGCCTTGGCAGAACATATAAAGCGTCGCCTGATCTATTCAGGCACGGTAACGCGGATAGATTCGCCTTGGGGAATGCCCTTCTATGCTCTGACTCGTTCGACCTACACGCCAGTTGATGACGCAGAACGGACCTACGTGATGTTGGAAGATACGGCGCGGTACTTCCAGCTGATGCGAGATTGGGCTCAAAGACAGCAGAATGTGATGCGAGTGTTGGAAGAGTTGGATATCCCGCCCGAAGCTCTAGACAGGGCTTTGACCGAATTGGACGAGGTGATCCGCGCCTGGGCTGATAGATATCACCGTGAAGGTGGTAGGCCAATGCTTTTGCAGATGATTTTCGGTCCTAAACAAGAATAAAGGAGTATCCGCTGAGGGTAAGCGCCGGTGGATGTCAGAGCGTCCGCCATAGTCCACCAGCAGCATGGTAAAAGGGCGATCGCCCCTGGGACTGTATGTTCCCAGGGGCGATGGTCGGCGAGAGAGAAATCGGGATGACAGGATTTGAACCTGCGACCCCCTCGTCCCGAACGAGGTGCGCTACCAAACTGCGCTACATCCCGTAGTGGTCTACTACTAATAATATATCATATCATATGCTCTGTCCGAGTGTGGAAAAAAAATCATTTTCCAGTCGCAGCCTAGGCTCACAGACTTTGTGCTTGCTAGGATTAATACTATAGGATTTGGGGGTAAGATGGGCTGTGACTGTCAAACCAGAATGGTTGCGGGTGAAAGCGCCTCAATGGGAGCGCATCGGCAAAGTTAAAGAAATTCTCAAGGATTTGGGGCTGAATACGGTATGTGAAGAGGCATCTTGCCCGAATATCGGTGAGTGCTTCCGGGCTGGGACAGCAACATTTTTAATTATGGGACCGGCATGTACCCGGGCCTGTCCCTACTGCGATATTGAATTCGAGAAAAAGCCGGGAGCCCTAGATCCGACGGAACCAGAGAGGGTCGCTACAGCAGTCAGCTGGCTAAAATTAAAGCATGTAGTGATTACGTCGGTGAATCGGGATGATTTACCGGATGGCGGTGCGTCCCAATTTGTGCGCTGTATAGAAGCTGTTCGCGCCATCATGCCTCAAACAACCATCGAAGTGTTGATTCCAGACCTTTGCGGTAATTGGGAGGCGCTAGAGGTAATTTTGCAAGGGCAGCCAGAAGTGCTCAATCACAATATAGAAACAGTTCCTAGACTATATCGGCGGGTACGTCCGGAAGGTAATTATCAGCGAAGTTTGGAATTGCTGCGGCTCACGCATCAGTTAGCCCCTTGGGTCTACAGTAAGTCAGGCTTGATGGTGGGGTTAGGAGAAACCGCCGCCGAAATTCGGGAAGTAATGCAGGATTTGCGAGAGGCCCAGTGCGATATCTTGACTATTGGACAATATCTCCAGCCCAGCCAAAAGCATCTGAAAATCGAGAGGTTTGTTACGCCGGCGGAGTTTGACGCCTGGAGAGAACTAGGAGAATCCTGGGGATTCCTGCAAGTCATCTCCTCTCCCCTTACCCGCAGCTCCTATCATGCTGAACAAGTGAGAGCCTTAATGGAGCGTTACCCCCGGCGGCGTCCTACGGGACTGACAAGCGAGACGCCTGTCCTACAGACTGCGCTGTGAGAGATAGGAAGAGCGATCGCCCTGTTTTTAAGAGAATGTCCCTCACCTTTTTGTTATCTAGAGCAGCTGAGACAATGATCGCGCCGCCTAATCAACCTTACCTCGATGCCTCTGATGATGAGCAACCTGCCGGAGGCGATCGGCTGGATGCCCCATCTGTGTCCCAAGACATGTCTCCCTTGACACAGGATGAGGATTTGGAACCAACAATGGAAGATTTTGTCTACCTGGCCGAGCCAAAAATTGCCCCAAGGCTACAGAATATCGCCAACCGTCGCACTACCGACATCGTGGGTCTATACCTCCAGGAAATTGGTCGGGTGAGTTTGCTAGAGAGAGAAGAAGAAGTATCATTAGCCCAAAAAGTCCAGCGTTACATGCAGTTGTTAGAACTGCGCCAGTCTTCGAAGGATATGTCCGAACCAATTGGGCATTATGTTCAGTTGATAGAGGTTCGCGATCGCCTGACAGCTCAACTGGGACATCATCCGGCATTGGAACAGTGGGCGGAAAGTGCTGGTGTCAAGGTTTCTCAGATCAAGCCAATAATTAGAGCTGGTAAGGGACACTGGGCAGAGTTAGCCCGATTAAAGATCGAAGAACTCGATCGCATCCAAGCGGAAGGGATAAAAGCTAAAGCTTACATGATCGAGGCAAACCGGCGTCTGGTAGTGTTTGTTGCCAAAAAATATCAAAATCGGGGCTTGGAACTGCTCGATCTAGTCCAAGAAGGAACTCTGGGGTTAGAACGGGCTGTGTCAAAATTTGACCCCAGTAATGGTTATCGATTTAGCACCTACGCCTACCAGTGGATTCGTCAGGGAATTACCCGGGCGATCGCCACTCAAAGCCGCACGATTCGCCTGCCAGTTCACATTACGGAAAAGTAGAACAAAATCAAAAAGGCGCAGCGCCAAATCGCTCAGGAAAAAGGTCGCACTCCTACAATTGAAGATATCACCATTAAACTGGATATGACTCCATCTCAAGTGCGGGATGTCCTCTTACTACTGCCGCGTTCTGTTTCCTTAGAAACTAAAGTCGGTAAGGAAAAGGACACGGAAGTGGCTGACTTGCTGAAAACCGATAGCGTGTCTCCAGAGGAGCAGTTGATGCGAGAAGCATTATACCAGGACTTGCAGAAACTGCTGGCGGATTTAACCCGTCGCGAACGGGATGTAATTCAGATGCGGTTTGGTTTGGAAGATGGTCATCCTTACTCTTTGTCTGAAGTTGGACGCGCTTTAAATCTGTCAAGAGAACGAGTGCGTAAAATTGAAATTAAGGCGTTACAGAAATTGCGTAAACCTAAACTTCGTGATATCATTCGCGAGGATCTGGATATGCTTACTTAAAATATCCTGTTAGTTGTGATTTATCCCCTTGTACATGAGCGGTTGTTTTAGTTGTTATAATAAGAATGTCCAAGGAAAGTAAGTGATGATGCAACTGCCTCAGTTTAATGAATGCAATCACACAATTGTCAAGTCGCTGTTTCATCACAGCGATCGCCAATTGCTGATTTTGTTTCAGCTTCATCCGGAGGGGTCGGTACTTCACGGCAATTTTCTGTCGCTACTATCCGATTGTTTATACATTGATTAGTCAATCGGCGCGATCGCCAGTGCAGGCAGACTATCTATTTGCCCTTACCTGGCGTCATATTTACTATGAACTGCGTGGCTTGGATTTGCGGCATGTCAGACCAGATAGAATATTTGATTTGAGGGTGGTAACACCGCAAAAAAGTGACCTCTGGCACCATGATGCTGACAGTAACTTACTGCAGGCTAGCGCTCCTATCGTCGCCCACAGCTCGGAAGAGACTTTAACCCTACAAAATTGGCTAATCGACATCACAGCTATCTGTATTAACCGCGTCGATCTGCCCCCAGTTGAGTCTATCTATTATTCCCTGGAAGGAGCCTCGCCGCCTCTGTGGTGTTATATTGAGCAGGCATTAGAGCAAGTGCCGCCAGTGATGCGGTTAATAATTTTGATGGCTCAGACGTTCCGCTGGAGCAAAACCCGGATCGCCGCCTATCTGCAAGCAGAAGGAGAGATGATTTTTCCAGCTACTGTTAAAATGCAGCTTCTTCATGGTTATCAACTGCTAGAGGATGCAATTCCTGCTGATATTCGGGAGATTTATTTGCAATCTGATTAAGGATTGTTGATTATAGATCTGGACCAGTTTTAGGGAATGACAATTACTATCCTGATAGATTGTTGTGATGTGGAGAGTAAATTTTTAATCTGACTTATATCATTTTGATTTAAAGATGATACGGTTGGTATAACCCCTTGTTTGCTCATAACCTAGTTGCCGATCCCCCCAAACCCCCCCTTTTGGAAGGGGAGGTTTTTATAGCCCCCCTTAATAAGCGGTCCCCCCCTTATTAAGCTTATTAAGGGGGGATCCCGGGGGTTTGGGGGGATCTTACATTTGTAGCAAGCTTTTTCTAAATTGGTATTATACCAATTTATTCAACTTGCGATAGGGAAAAAAACTGCTACCCTCTCCTTCCTAGGTAGAACCTGGGAAGGATTATCAGGAGGCGGGAGCCTCCTATGTTGGCATCCGTGCAGATTCAAGTCTCTCATATATTTAATAAAATAGGATTAGAAAAAATAACGATCGGGCTCTGAAAATATTTGGTTTTTATATCTCAGCATCACTCCAGTAGTCGCAAACATAGAACTCTGCTCAGCCCGGAATTTCCGGGGCATTGCCGAGGAGTATTCCCCCTCAGCCAAGAGGGATTATTATGCCGGAAAAGAATAGTTAGGTTAATCGGCGCTGCTATCATATATTGGTTGTGAGACAAGCTGACACAGTTGTACAGACTTGCTCCTAAATTTCAGCCGAATTATTTATTTACAAATAATCTCTAATCTGATTTAATGATCGGAGATACCAATCGTACCATTGCCTTTACCCGGAGAAAAAGGTATAATGTAGATAAAAGCTGCTTGTATTATGGTTTCAGCTGACTGCACTGCCTGCAAGCCATGGGCTGTGGGATCTAGTTCAGCACCAGATGTGAAGCATAAACAAATATAAGAAAATGTTTGATAATCGACCGGAACTAAAGAAGTCTACCCGTAGCAAGAGAGACTCTGAGGGGCATGACTTACGTGTTGCCACTATTTTGGGTCGGCGTCGCGGTCTGGTTATAGGCTGGCTTCGGACTATGGCTTTTGTGGCGCTGGATGCCGCTAGTGTGTCTCTGAGCTGGAAAATGGCAAAAGTAATAGTGGAGAAGGTTGAGTGGTTCAAGAGTGTTAAGTCGTTTAAACTGCTGGTGAGTACTCCAGGGCAGCCAGGGTTCTTGCTGCCGATATTAGTGATTACACTGGGAACTGTGGCGGCGGCAGGACTATATGGCGATCGCAGCAGTCGTCGCCAATTCGGACGGTTGATCGAGTCCCTCCCTTGGCTCAAATTCTGCTAGTCCTAATAGCTTTTCTCTATCAGCCTGGTCTAATTGTATCCCGTTCAACTTTCTTGCTAGCCTGGCTGTTTAGCCTGATCTTTGTATTGATAGGACGGCTACTGGTGGAAGCCATAATCACCAGTCTTCGTCATCAGGGTGCAGTCACTCGCAAAATTATCCTGGTTGGCCGTCCCCAAGATACGGAGAAGGGGGAACTTATCCTGCGGTTGGTCAGCAAGAAAGAGTTCGAGATTTTGGGCCACGTGGATTTATCTTCACCAGAAGGTCGCGATCGCTGGCCGGAAACCCTGGATCGGATTTACAATCAGGGCGTAGGTGAAGTCTTTGTTTGCTCCTGGCAGGCGATCGAGGATCCGATGCAGTTGTACTGGAGCCTCAAGACCTCTGGCATTCTGCTCAGGATTTTGCCGATCGGATTGGAGATCCCCCATCAAAACCCCAGAATTGAGATAATTGGCGGCATGCCGACGATAGTATTCTCTCCTCCAGCTTCGGTTACCAGTTACCAGTTACCAGTTACCAGTTTACTGCCAGATCCTGCCTGTTCTCGATTGCAGAGGCCCCATAGTTTGAGGAAGCTGGACCGCCGATCGCCCTGTAGAACCGATAAAATGGTAATTTGGGCTAGTATTTTGCAGGCCAGCAATGGAGTCCTATAAGCAATGGCAATTAAATAATAAATTCTGATAATAAATTTTGTTAAGTCAATCCTCGATCTAGGCGTTCCATCGGGTCTTTTTCCCTTAATATCAAAAGATAAGCAAACCCTGACGGCAGACCGGCGCATTAATTCCGGCGTAGGACACCTATTAGGGAAACTTATCATTGAACAATCGCGATTACTGGAGAGGAACAGAGCATGGCAACTTACAAGGTCACCCTGAAAACGCCCGATGGCGATAATACTATTGAGGTGCCTGACGACCAGTACATCCTGGATGTAGCGGAAGAGCAAGGATTAGATTTGCCCTACTCCTGTCGGGCCGGGGCTTGCTCCACCTGCGCTGGCAAGATAGAGTTGGGCACCGTGGACCAGTCCGACCAATCTTTCTTGGATGACGATCAGATGGAGGCTGGCTATGTCTTGACCTGCGTGGCCTACGCCACCTCTGACTGCACCATTGCAACCCACCAAGAAGAAGCCCTCTACTAAAAGGTTAATTGGCGATCGGTAATGGGTCTAACTGGAATCCTCCATTTCCCCGTGAGCGAATAACCTATACAAGAGGAAGAAATACAAAAGGAAGAGGCTGTGTCCCCTCCGGGAGCGCTACGAGCACTACCCGGGGGACACAGCAAGGTGTGAAGTCTGGAACATCGGGCTTCACACCTCTTTATTTTTGGGTGCATCTCAGTTAGGCGATGAGTATATTTACTCAGCACAAGTGGATTTACTGAGTCTGATTAGGCAACTAATGCGCCATTCAGGTAGGCACAGCGATGCTTCAACACCTACGGTCCGCGGACGGCCCGAAAAATCGGCACATTCTCGGCTCGCCATTGTGCCCCCGGTAATTTCACCCTTAACCCAATTTGTTTCACCAGGGACTCAACCCGACCAGAGCCAATCGAGTGCCGAGCTGCCTGCCCGTTCGCGCAGCGGCCCGACGCCAGGAGGGCTAGCCTGGTAGTCAATGATGCGCGTCTGATGGTGCTTCAAGTAGTTGATCAACCCTGTGGCTCCCCGACATTGCTGTTGGCGCAGATAACTAATCGCCCTCTGGGTCTCCCCTCGCCACAGGAGTGCACGGTCCGCGGACGGCCCGAAAAATCGGATCTGCACGGTCCGCGGACGGCCCGAAAAATCGGATTGAGCCGGTGTCCCTTGCACCTTATTGGCATTTTCCATTAGGTGATACCAATCGAGCACTTCGATCCGTTGTTCTGGTGTCCCGATACCACTGAAAATGTTCCACACCCCATCATGACCATCTCCGAGACCGGTGAACTGCGCCCCGAGGGGCTGGGCATTCACCCACTCAAGCAGCCCTTGATTATCCTTGAAGAAAGCCACACTGCCTTGCTCATGGACATTTAAGGCTTTGTATTCTCGCCACTCACCAGGTTGACCCTCCACGGTCCGCGGACGGCCCGAAAAATCGGTACGAAGGCGAATCATGCCGCCATCCAAGCTGAGCTCCTGAATCGGTTCAGCTATCTCTACCTCAGACCAGTCCTCTCGTTGAACAAAGCGTTGGAGCGTACTGTGGGAGATGCTCACCCCAGTCAGCATCGCGAGATCTTTTACGGTCCGCGGACGGCCCGTAAAATCGGCTTTCTGGTAAGAGGCATTGGCACTGACGACCCAACAACATTTTTCCACATACGGACTCCAACGAGTTCCCGGTTTAACTTGCAGTTGTTGGGCTTGAGCAGTGGTGAGGGTTAGTTTGCCCAGGATACTGGTCAGGGTGCGCTGTTTTCCGGTGCGGCGGGAAGTCGCCGTGTTGATAAAAAAATTCCTAGTTGAGGCCAGACGTGTTCTTGGGCAAGCGCACGAACGTTTTTCTCAATGCCTTCAAGGGTGGTGAGTTCAGTGGGGTCGGCTTCCTGGTAGAGAATCGCGGCAATCGCGTCAAGATGTTGCTGGAGTTCAGCCTGCTTTTGGGAGTTCATGGGTCAAGGGTAATCAACAGTGCCTAAATTATGTACCGTTTTGAGGGAGACAAGCACTATGTATAATTACTCATCGCCTAACTGAGATGTACCCTTATTTTTGTTATAGCAAAATGCTTCATTTTGTTCCATAAAGAAGCTTGAGTTGTTCGCAAGCCCGGGCGATCGCATCAAGGCTGCCAGGATTGACAAAGCCGTAATAATCCAGTAAATAAACCCGGTCATTTATCACTGCTCTGAGATCTTTCCAGAAAGGTTCTGATTTGAATTCATCAATGTTTTCCCCTTCGACATTCACCAGGATCAACACCTCAGGATTGAACTGCAACACTTTTTCAGGGGAGAGAGTGACGTAACCCTTTATCGGGCTTTGTCCCTGTAACTCAGCCGTCAAAGAAGCGGCACCAAATCGTCCGATCAGATCCCCTGCCCAACTGGCTTTGTTGGGAGAAAGAAATGGCTTACGGCTGACGAGGACTACCGTGGAAATCTCTTGGGGTGGCGGTTGGCTAGGTAAGCACTGCTGATAGCTCCTCAGCAGCGGTTCGGGATCGGCTTGAATGGCAGTCGCTAACCTTCGAGTCAGTTCTGCGAGGGCCTGCCAGCTATCTAACTCGGTTGTCATCGTCTCTACGCCAAGGGATTGCAGTTTTTCCAGCACTCGATCGTGAAATCCGACAGCACCGAACGCCAGATCCGGTTCTAGGGCAACGATTTTTTCCAAGTTGGGTTGAGTGCGTCCTGCGCTGACGCGAGGAATATCTTGGAAAGCTTTATTTTGGTCGAGTAACCGACTGCCCGCTATGCCCACCAGTCTAGTTGAATCAAGACGATGAATGATATCTGCCGTAATGGAAGTAAGAGCCACCACTCGGGTCGCCACAGGGGCAGAGGGAGTTGCTTCATTAGTGGCCGTATCGGTGGTTGGGGTCTCAGGCGGAGAGGGCGTACAGCCCAAAGGCAACAGCGTTAGCAAAATGATAACAATACGAAGCAGTTTCATGGGCAGCATGTCAAGTTTGAGAATTGAGAATTGAGAATTGAGAATTTGAGAATTGAGAATTTAAGAATTGAGAATTGAGAATTTGAGAATTGAGAATTTGAGAATTGAGAATTGAGAATTGAGAATTTGAGAATTGAGAATTTGAGAATTGAGAATTGAGAATTGAGAATTGTTGATTATTTATTCATGTCCATTGTCCCTTCGCAATTTGCCATTGTCCATTGTCCCTTCGCAATTTGCCATTGTCCATTTATGTTGGAGATGAAATGGGACTGAGAGGACAAATTTGAATGCCTACAGGGGTTTGTACGATCGCGGCATGAATACCAAAAATTGCCGCCAGATTTTCAGGCGTGAGAACATCAGTGGGAGCACCGAGATGACATAAATTTCCCTGTTTGAGCAGGGCGAGGCGATCGCTAAATCGAGCCGCTAAGTTCACATCGTGCAGTACGGTGATGATAGCGATGCCTCGGTCATGATTGAGGTTTTTCAACAGTTCCAGCAATTCCAGTTGGTAGCGCAAATCTAGATAAGTGGTGGGTTCATCCAGCAGCAACACCTGGGGAGTCTGGGCTAAGGCTAAGGCCAGAAAAGCCCGCTGGCGTTCGCCGCCGGACAGGTGTTCGACTCGGCGATCGCCATAGGTCACTAGCCCGGTCGATTCCAGGGCCAGGGCCACCTGGAAGCGGTCGGATGCATTCAGTTCCCAGCGCCACCAGGGTTGATGGGGTGCCCGTCCCAGGCTGACCAGTTGCCGCACCGTTAATCCAGCGGGAATGGTCTGCTGTTGGGGCAATAGGGCTAAGGTTTGAGCGACCGTTTGTGCAGATTGTGCGTGAATTGATTTGCCATCCAGCAACACCATTCCCCCTTGGGGAGAGAGAATGCGACTGAGCAAGCGCAATAGCGTTGACTTGCCCGAGCCATTGGCGCCCAAAATGCTCAACCATTCACCCGGTTGCAGGGCAAAACTGATGTTTTGAACGATGCTTTCTTGCCCGTAGCCGCCAGTCAAGGACTGACTTGAGAGTGCCTGACCGATAGTGTTTTGTATCTCGTTCATGACTGATAACTGCTCTCCTCTCCGCACTCGCTTAAGCGCTCGTGCTCCGGGATGCGCTGCGATAGAGCAACCAGATAAAAACTGGCGATCCCAGCAATGCCGTCACGATGCCCACAGGCAGTTCGATCGCTCCCAGGCGCGATAGCAAATCTGCCAGCAGCAAAATCCAGCCTCCTCCTAGAACCGACAGGGGCAAGACCCAGCGGTAGTCCGTGCCCACCAGCAACCGCGCCCCATGGGGCACGATTAACCCCACAAAGCCCACCAAGCCTGCAATGCTTACCGCACTGGCGGCTAACAGGGCCGCGATCGCCCCGATGGACAGCCGCGACCGCCACAAGGACACCCCCAAACTCACTGCCCGATCGTCCCCTAGTTGCAGTAGATTGATGACCCGTGCCAGACTGCACCCGATCGGCAGGGCGATCGCCAGATAGGGGCCCGCCATTGCCAGTTCGGCCCACCCGCGTCCGTTGAGGCTGCCAATCAACCAGTTGAGGGCCGCCTGGATGCGTCCGTCATCTGAGAGCAGCAACAACATTGATTGCACTGCCCCAAACAGGGAACTAATCGCCACTCCACCCAGCAGCAACCGTTCTACTGATATTCCAGAGGGGCTACGAGCCAGGAGATAGACGATCCCGGTCGTGACGATCGCGCCCACCCATGCCGCCAACGGCATCCAGCTTAACAATAATCCTAATGTGAAAAATGCCACTGCCACCAATCCCGCTCCCGCCGAAATGCCCAGAATGAATGGACTGGCCAATCCATTGCACAACATCCCCTGGAGTAAAGCACCGGAAAGTCCCAATGCCGAACCCACCATCAGTGCCGCAACAATCCGAGGCAGGCGCAGATCCCAGACAATCGTTTGATTGATGCTGCTTCCCTGGCGCCACAATGCCTGCTGAAGCTCTGGGAAGCTCAAGGGGATGGCTCCCTGGGTGAGGGATGCCACCAGCGTCAACCCCAAAGCAACGCCG
Source organism: uncultured Hormoscilla sp. (assembly GCA_963921275.4). Lineage (GTDB taxonomy): Bacteria > Cyanobacteriota > Cyanobacteriia > Cyanobacteriales > Desertifilaceae > Hormoscilla. Next base: position 4,279,007 of record OZ001293.3, read on the forward strand.
ACTAGGAGAATGGCGATGATACTTCGATGTCTCCGGAGTAGTGCGAGTAGCGCTCTCCGGAAACATCGAAGAGAGGGGCTAACCATTTGTCTTGTCAAATCTTTATATCGTTTCATAGCGTCATCTGGGCTGTATCTCCTCTTTGCTCATTCCAGAATACCTTGGGGATTGCCCAACCTATTGACATAGATTATCACTTACTCTATAATAACATTACCAATAAAACGACCCTTAGGCAATCAGCTCGATTTTTCGCGCAGCGTTCGTCCCTTGTGGCCAGCGATCTACCGTGACGATCGCTGCCCTCAAAACTAGAGGACCTGACCGCACCGTTTTTTTTGCAATTTATTGTCGAGTAAATTATGAAATACATTCCATCTATTGCTTTTTCCCACCTGCCGTTATTAGTAAGTTTTCTTATTTGCACGGAATGGCAACCAGCGATCGGCCTCGAATCCCCCCTAGGGGTATACGAAGTGCGGGAAGCAGAAGCGGGACGAGATGGGACACAGATGGCCCAAACTCCCGAGGTTGAGGGAAGCAACTCCCAAAATGCCGAAGACGACAAAGAAGAGGAAACAGAAACCCCGGTCCCAGTCTCTCCGGACCTCAGCGATGAGGAGGTCATTGACATTGTCATAACAGGCACCCGAAGCCGCCGCCCCGTCCAGACCATCCCGATTACGATCTACGTACTCGACGCGGAAGACATCCAAAAAAACGTTACTCAGGACATTCGCGACCTCGTCCGCTACACCTCCGGGATCTCGGTGCGCAACAGCTTTCGCTATGGCTTGCAGGATTTTAACATCTGGGGTTTAGAAGGCAACCGGGTTTTGCTGCAAGTGGACGGAATTCGCCTGCCCAATCGCTTCGAGTTCGGACCGTTTCAACTCGGTCGCGATTACGTTGATTTAGACACGTTGGGCAGAGTAGAAATCGTGCAGGGTCCAGCATCCTCGCTTTACGGCAGCGATGCCCTCGGCGGAGTGGTCAGCTTTCTCACTCCCACCCCCAGTCAACTGCTCTCAAGCATTGACAAAGACTCCTACTCCCGGATCTCTCTGGGGGGAAGCAGCATCAATGATGGAGGACGGGGAACCCTGCAACAGGCGGCTCGCCTGGGAGATTTCGAGTACGCCTTGAGCTACACCCGCCGCGACAGTTCGGGATTTGAAATTGAAGGTAACAACGATTTGCGCGATCGCCAAGACAACAGCCGCAACAACTTTTCGGGACAGTTCGTTTACAACCTCAACTCCAGCAGCTACTTGCAACTGTTCGGGGAGTTTTTCGACGATCGCCGGGACCTCACCGCTAAAGAGGCTAACCTAGAACTCTACGGTATCTCTACTACGGAAAGTTTTACTGAAGAAGTTGACACCGATCGGGTGCGAACCAGTCTGGCCTACCAATACGAAAATCCCGAAAGCGACGGTTGGCTGCAAGCAGGGAGGGTTCGGCTTTACTTCCAAGATGCAAAAGTCGAAGAAGAAAACGAAGAACGACGTTCGATCGTCGATCGGCGCACCGACCAGGCAACTCCCGTCCGGCGAGAAACCGAAAACGAATTTATCGATCGCATCTGGGGTGGGGACGTACAACTGCAAAGCAATTTCCGCCTCGGCAGCGTTGCCAACCGACTCACCTACGGCTTCGATATTTCCACTACTCGCAACGAACGACCGCGCGATCGCACCCAGGTCAACCTGAACACTGGAGAAAGCACGCGGGTCATTCCCCCCGACACCTTTCCCACCAAAGACTTCCCCGATACCGACACCTTCCGCCTCGGCGTTTACCTCCAGGACGAAATTGACTTTGGCGACAGCGGTTGGAGTTTAATCGGAGGCTTGCGTTATGACTACTACAAGCTCGTGCCCACCGACGATCGCGTTTTCGAGCGGAATGGTGCGGAAGCTGCCGACTTTGAAGAGAATGCCCTCACCCCCAGCATAGCCATTGGTTACAGCCCCAGTCCCAACTGGTTTTTGTACGGTCGCTACTCGCGCGGCTTTCGCTCCCCACTCTACAACGAGATCAACAGCGGCTTTACCAACTTCACTTCGGGCTTTTTCCGCTATCGCACCATCTCCAACCCCGACCTGGAAGCGGAAACTAGCGATAGTTTTGAGTTGGGCGTTCGCGGCGGCAACGATCGCCTGAAAATTTCCCTGGTTGGATTCTACAACGATTTCGATAATTTCATCGAACCTTTCACCCGCGTGGGAACCGAACCGGGGCCCGACAACATTCCCATCAACGTTTTCCAAACTCAAAATGTTGCCGACGCTCGGACTTACGGGCTGGAAGTGGAGACCGAATATCAGTTTAGTCCCGGTTTAGATGGGTGGAGTGCTTTTGCTCGAATGGCCTGGACGGTGGGAGACAACCAAACGGAAGATATTCCCTTGGAAACTGTTCCACCCATTACCGCTTTACTGGGGTTAAAATATCGAGGATTAGACGATCGCTGGGGGTTGCAAGCTGTGACAACCTATGTGGGACAGGCGCGAGTATAAAATGCAGATTCTGACTTTACCTTAATTCGTCCCGACCCCTATTTCTTGGTCGATTTTTTAGGATATTACCGCTTCTCCCCCCAATTGTCTTTAAGCGTGGGAATTTTCAATCTCTTCGATGAGGAATACCAGGTTTATAACGACGTGCGCCAACTTAATGCTAACAGCAGTCGCGATTTACAAGTGTTCGATCGTCTGACTCAACCGGGTCGGAATATCAGTGCTTATTTACTGTGGGAGTTTTAAGAGTACCCCCCGTTCGTAGTAAGCACTTTAGTGCTTCCGGGTTCATAGTAAGCACTTTAGTGCTTCCGGGTTCGTAGTAAGCACTTTAGTGCTTCCCAGGCTCCGCCTGGGAACGAGGGGTATTAGTTAGTTTCGATCTGGGAATTGTTACTGGACTGACGCTCTAGCGGGACAAAAGCAGGCATCGCCGGTCGATTAGGTCTCCCTCGATTTTTCGCGCAGCGTTCCAGGCAAGCGAGTTTCAGCCATTATTCTGGTAGTGCTTTGATTGCGGTCCTGGGTTTCAGGCGCTAAAATCACTACTTGTACCCTCAATCTTCGGCAGACCGTCTATCATAATTGAGTATGACCCGCTACTCCTGTTTGTATATATATTAGGATAATAGTCGTGTTGGTGTCATCCGGGCAATCATTGATCAGTTCAAAAACTTTTGAGGCTGAGCCAATGCTGCCTTTGAGGCAAAGCCTCTTGTAGCGTCAGCAGCGTTAGCCTGTAGGAGACAGATTTGGCGGGGAAGTAGTGGTCATTCTGATTTTTCCGGAACGGTGCATCAGCGTAGTGATTTGATTGCGGTCCCGTGTCCCCGCCGGGGCCAGCCGGGGCCACAGTCTGGGTTTTCGGTAATCACTACTTGTGACCCACTACCTTTAACAGAAGTGAAGCTGTGATAATCTAATGTGTGTAAATTTTATTCTGGAAGAGTCTCTAACGGAGTCAAGGGAGTCCCTGAATCAGTCGGGGAAGTCCCTGACTACTGAGGTGAACTGTCGCACTCATTCGGAGACTCCCTGAATCATTCGGGGAAGTCCCTGACTACTGAGGTGAACTGTCGCACTCATTCGGGGACTCCCTGAATCATTCGGGGAAGTCCCTGAATCATTCGGGGAAGTCCCTGACTACTGAGGTGAACTGTAGCATTCATTCGGTGAAGTGCCTGACTACTGAGGTGAAGTGCCTGACTACTGAGGTGAAGTGCCGCACTCAGTCACTGAAGTGCTTACTACGAACCCGCAAGCACTCAAGTGCTTACTCGCAGTTGTATAAAACAAGAGACAAGATTATGAATGATTACATTCCCAAAAATGATGCCGAGTATACTTCCTGGCAGGCTAACTTCGTTTAATATGTAGCTGCTAATCGGGATAAATTGGAATTGACTCCAGAGGAATTAGCCGCACTAAAGAGCAACCAAACTGCCTGGGAAACCGCCTATACCAACCACCAAACCGCCCAAATAGCTGCCCAAAGTGCTTGTCGCGGTAAAGATGATTCTCGCAAAATTTCACAGTCCCTGATTCGCAAGGTGACTCGACGGCTGCAAGTTAACCCCATGGTCACCGATGAGGTTCGTGAGTCTCTGAAAATTACAGTGCCACAGAGACAAAGAACCAGTGTTGGGACTCCCTATTCTCGACCATTGGGGCGGGTAGATGTAAAAGACCGCTTTCAGCACGTGATTCATTTCGTGGACGAAGCAAGCCAGCGTCGGAGGAAACCTGCTGGGGTATTCGGTTGCGAAATATGGGTTAAATTGGGAGATGCCCCGCCCACTGACCCCAGTAGCGAGTTAAAGTTCTTGGGAATTAATACATCCACTCCTTTTAAGATCACCTATCAGGGAGTTGATGCTAACAAAACTGCTCATTATATGTTACGCTGGGTGAATAATCGGGGCTTGGCTGGACCTTGGAGTCCTACGGTCAGTGCCATTATTCAAGGATAGGACACCGGCCATTTTGAGGTTTTGAATTAAGAAATTGAGTAAAGGACCGGGTTTCTTGCTTGTCGATAGCCACAGTTTCGTCGGGTCGCATCCCGACGGCATCCAAGCCCTAGAGCGTCGGTCCAGTAGGGGATCAGGGAGCTCTGAGCAGGGAGAGGGGAGTGAATACCCGGCAGAGGATTTCGTACCTATTGAGTTGCCGAAAGCAGCAGAAAAAATGTTGGCGGGGTCAGATCGTAAAAGATTGATAGCTATAGGAGGAAAGTCCGCTAGTATATGATAATACTTACGAAATTGAAAATTTCGCTCCTGAAAGATTGGCGATGCAGATAAAAAATACCGGGGAGCCAGAGCCCCGCCAGATTAGACTATTAAATGTAGAAGAGGCCAGAGAGTTTGTCACTGGGAAAATCGCTGCTGGAGAACTGATCGTACTGGATATATTTGGGGGAGAAGCTTCTCAAAATCCGGAAGCAATAAATTTCGATAGAGTTGCAGAGGAAGGTCTGAGAGCGGAAATTGCTGAATTGGTCGCTATTTTTCCAGCCAATAGCGCGAACGAGATTATCGCTAGCGGTCCGAGAGCGCCATTTCTGGAAGCAGCAGCAAGCATCTTGAAACCGGGAGGACTCCTTTATATCAATGCCAATTTCGGAAACCGTTACAGATTTGGGACCAGCAGAGGAAAGAAGCCACCTGATGCTAAAACCTTGTCAAGACTGGGTTTGCGTCTTCTGAGAGACGAACCCTCCCTAGATCCCCGGTTTAACAACCTAGTGTTTCGTCGGGAAGATGGTAGTGAAATTCCCAGGGAAACTGTCAGAACTGTAATCTTTGAGAAGGAAGCATGAAGAAAACAATCAAAAAAATCAGCGGATATTTTGACGCTCTCGAGTTTTGGAATTCTTGTGAGTTAGGCAAGCCTGTAGTCAAAGATACAGAAGTCATAATTCCAGCAAGTCACATCGAAATTTTCGAGGAGCATCCGTTAAATCAGACGGGGCGACCTATAATATGGGGAGAGAGTAAGCTCGTTTTTGGTGGCGTTCGGAGATCCGATCGCGTTGTCTTTGAATACTTGGGAGACCCCAAAAGCGGTGGTGGTTTTAAGCGATCGTACCAAATTAGTGATGGACCATTTGCTCTAGTCGATGAACCCGTTATGACGTTTGTTTTCGAGGGAATTTTGCTAGAACCATTATCATACGTTACTTGGGAAATAGACAGTGTTTCATTCCATCTTGAAGTGGAGGAGAGCATTGCATGAGCTGATTTGAGTCATCGATCGGGAAAAGATCGCCTATAGCCGGCAGAGTATTTCGTACCTATTGAGTTGCGAAAAGCAGCTTAAAAACTGTTTTGAGCGAAGGCAATGCGCCAAACATCTGCTAAAATAGAGTTATCAACTTCAAGAGGCTTCAGACATGAACCGCACCAAAACCAAGCATAAGTATGTAGAACTGGATGAAAACCACGTCCCCATCATCGCCGGAACACTGACATGCTCCATAAAAAGTTTTACTGCGCTGCCGATGATAAAAGAATCTAATCAGGAGGTAAGATGACGTACTCCGGACAGGCGAAACAAGTCCGGAGCAACTGATAACCTAATATCAGCGCTTCACCTTACTGCTGAAACTTATCATTGTTCCAAGTTCCTTCCACGCGAGTTCCGTCGGCATAAATATAAACCCCTGTACCGTGCTTGTCACCGTTGCGGAATTCTCCTTCATACCGATTGCCATTCCCATATAAGCAATTTGCCCTGCCATTGAACTGACCATTTTTTACTTCTCCTTCGCAGCGATCGCCATTAGCAAAGCTATAAACACCCCTGCCATTCATCTGACCATTTCTAAACTCGCCCTCGTAACGATTTCCATTGGTAAAGCTGTAAACGCCTTGACCGTGGAATTTACCGTCCCTGAAATCTCCCTCATAGCGGTTTTTGTCAGCAAAAATAAAAATCCCGCGCCCGTTAGGTTTATTGTTTCTAAATTGCCCTTCATAACGATTTCCATTGGCATATTTCCGGACCCCGCGACCGTCGAACAAACCATTGCTGAAAGAACCGTCGTAGCTACCACCCTTAGCAAAAGTATAGACTCCAGTCCCATTGAACTTACCGTCTCGGAATTCTCCTTTGTAGCGATCGCCATTTGCGAGAATGTAAACACCTTGCCCATGTCTTTTGCCATTGCGCAATTCACCTTCATAGCGGTTCCCACTAGCATAGGTGCAGTGCGATTCGTTCTAGTCTAACGTGGGCAACTACGGAACGCTAGGCCAGGTCCAAACTGGTAACTCTGGTATTCATGGGGGTTAGATTCCCTCTCTCCAAGTGTGAGAGTAACACCGGTCCTTAGTGCTGCTGAGTCACATCACGGTGGTGCGGAGCAAGGACTTAAATGTAGGATAGCTAGCAGCCTAAGCTAGTGACGCCGCTAGGAAAGATGCTAATGGCTAGAACAAGCGAACCTGTGTACGCCTCGTTATCTAGAACCAGCGAAATAAGGCTTAAAGCGCTGGCCCAAAAGGGAAATGGTAGTTTGTGCTGGTTCTTGCACTTGGCCAGTATCGCACTCTAAGAACTCCCGGGGGCCTAAAAGCATCGTGAAATGATACTAGGGAACGAAGTAACTTCTCGTGTGCTGTCTAGATTGGACAAGTTAGATGTAAAGCGCAAGCCGCGAGGGGAGAGATAGCCCGAGAAGCTAATGCCTAGGGTAACGCCTATGGATATGATGGGGTGTTCCTCATCCAGCTGACGCGGGTTGGTTAAAGTAGGAAATCTTGGGTAAGAGTATCTCTAAGACGCCGGAGGCCTCTCGAAGGTTGGATGACTGGTAAAACAGACTTGGAAATGGTAATAACCTAAGTTGCGACCTATTAAAAAAAATATGAATTACCCACTTAGACTTTACAGATATTTGGGATATTTCGTAGCTTTTGATACAAAATTATATTTTTTTTGTGCTACACGGCGGGTTGGCTGTTTATAGGTTATAATGTACTAAAATAATAGTTAATTGCTGGGGGATGTAGATGATGGAAGATATGATTACAACAATTTTTGTTCTTTGTGACGAGCTACTAAAAGCGTTAAATATAAAAGAAGATCCACAAGTAAAAATGAACAATGCCGAAGTGATGACAGTCGGATTAGTTGCTGCATATTTTTTCGGAGGACACCACGATCGCTCTTGTCAATTTATGGTCCAACACAAGTATATAAAAAATCTGTTAAGTAAAAGTAGGTTCAATCGTCGATTATACAATATTGAGGAACCAATTTGGATGTTTTTCTTCCAAGTTATAGCTCAAACATTTAAAGAGCTTAATCCGGGTCAAGAATATATTCTTGATAGTTTCCCGGTGCCAGTATGTGATAATATTAGGATTGATAGATGCCAAATTTATAACAAGGAAGAATATCGAGGGTATATTGCCAGTAAAAAACGTTATTTTTATGGATTAAGAGTTCATATGTTGGTAAACAAAAATGGAAAGCCAATAGAATTTTATCTAGATCCTGGTAGTTATAATGATGTTAAAGTTTTGCAATCTTTTGGCTTTGACTTACCATCAAATTCAATAGTTTATGGAGATAAAGCTTATAATGATTATCAATTAGAGGATTTACTAAAAGAGTCGTCAAGTATAATGTTAAAACCTTTGCGAAAAAAGAACTCAAAAAGAAAAGAATCTTCTTGTTTTGAATATATACAAAAAGTAACAAGAAAACAAGTTGAAACCTGTTTTAGTCGAATCACCAATTTGTTTCCCAAGTCAATTCATGCTGTTACATCTAAGGGATTAGAGTTGAAAATAATTCTCTTTATCATAGCTTTTTGTATCCAATTTTTATAGGTCGCAACTTGAGTTAATACTAAAGGTTATCTGGCAGCGCCGCTTACCAACCAGGAAAGGAGTGAAATCGCATGAGATGAGGGACAAGTGGAGCAATCCGTAGTAATCCTAGTAGTGACAATGCCCTACTTGCCAGTAGCCGGATGCGGTGAAAGTCGCACGTCCGGTTCCGAATGGGAGGGTTAGGGGGTGACCCCTAGCTCGACCCCGACTAGTACCGCGACCATTCAGTTGACCCGACCTGACTTCTCCTTCACAACGGTCTCCTTTCGGAGTGATATATGTACCGCGCCCTGTGGGGATGTCATCTTGAAACCTGCCTTCATAACGTCCCCCACTGGCAGAGATGAAAATGCCTGTACCATTGAACTTGCCTTCCCTTAACTCTCCTTCATACTGATCGCCATTGGCAAATTTCCACACCCCGCTACCGTTGAACTTCCCATCCCGGAAAGAACCCTCGTAGTGATCGCCATTCGCAAAACGTATACTCCTCTTCCAGAAGCTTGACCATTTCTAAAGTCTCCTTGGTAGCGATCGCCATTGGCATATTGACAGGAACCACGACCATTTAACTTGCCGTTTTTAATTTCTCCATTGCAGCTAGTTCCATCTGGCAAATTTATTTCTATTGCCATTACCAAGGGGGGATGAATAATATAGCTTCCTGTTTGCAAACTTGATGCCACTAATAGGGCCATTCCTAATTTTTGCATTCCTCGCAGCATAGTCACAAATTTCCTCTTGCTAATTGCTTGACCACATGGCAGGCGGGAACCTACGACTGACAACTTAATTTTCTATCTTATAAGTAATCCGTGTTTTAATTATACGGCTTCCTTCTTCTGGTCGTGTAAATCGCATCTTCATTACATCTTTAATAGCCTCTTCATCTAGTTCTGGATAACCACTCGATTCGACAATCTCCGGGTTACTAGCCCGTCCATTTCGACCAACTTCTATCCGCACAATTATAGTTCCTTCCAAGTTTCGCTCTCTCAGCCGCGATGGATATTTCGGTCGGCAATTCCTGGTACAACTTAATTTACCTCCTCTTGAGCTTCCTCTTGAACTTCCTCTGGCGGTGGGTTTGGGGGGTCTCGAACTGGCAGAATTGGGGTTTTGTAGGGGCGATCGCAAAGCTGTCAGACTACTACCGGATGAGTTTTGTGATTGTGTCGTCCCTGCTTCAGAACCATCGAAAGAGCTTGCTAGCCCATTGAGTAAATTTCGCCCAGTTCCAGCATCTGCTGCTGTAGGGGAAGGTGGCGCAACTGCATTAGCATGGGTGTTGCGCGGCAGACGGCTAGTTGCATTGCTACTAACGGGAGAATTCAGAGACTGAATAGATCCACCATCGATCTCTTCTGCACTGGATGCTACCCCCGCCGATGTATCCAGGCTTCTTAACCCACTCAAAGAATTTCGTGGAGAAGTTCTTGTTGCTACAGGTTTGGGCGACTCTACTGGCGATGTCAGCTGGGCAGTGTCCAACCTAGGCTGCAACCGACTGTTAGGAGTAATAGGTGACAGAGGGGTTGGTTCGGAACTGTTTAATTCTTCAGAAATCGCACTTTCTGTATCTACTGCTGCCACCATGTCCGATAGCGAACTTTTAGCTACCGTGCTGGGCCGTGAAATGGGAGGTTCTGTGGCCGCAATCACTGGCTCTGGTTCCGGCAGAGGTTCTGGTTCCGGCAGAGGTTCTGGTGGCAAAGTTTCCGTCAGTTGTTGCGGTTCAACGGGAGGCGGCACTTCTTTTGGCTCAATCTTTTCCGGAGGAATATCTTTCTCTATTTTTTCGATTTTTTCCGGTTCTGGCTCTTCCAGCACGATAAAGTCAATGGCATCATCTGCTAGTTCTGGAGTTCCATCGAAAAGTCCGCTCATGCTCGCCGCGATGATTCCAGCATGTAGCAATAGTGAAAACACTATGCTGTAGCCCATCAACTTCCGGAGAACCTGTTGTTCTTTTTTCCGTTCTTCTACACAACTACTTGATACGATCATTTCTTTAATCTTTTGCGCTCATTGGACCATCATTAACACCTTCTCTGGTGTACGCGATCGCCACCAGGTTGCCAAGGGAGCCTGCGCGAATCGTACTGTCCATCTACCGGTGCATGAATTAAAGACAACCGGTGTGTCTTGAGTTCCCCTAAGTCTTCACTGGCGAACATGACCGGCACCCTTTCCCCCCTGGGGCGGTACTTCGGGCATTTACCCGATCGGATACAAAAGCCTATTATAGTCTTTTCAGTTTTTTGATGTCAATTTTTATTTGCTTTGATTTTTTCTCTTGCTTAACTCATTCTTATTGCGCTAGCAAATTAGCAAATTTACTTAAAAGCATCTGTATCTAGATATACTAGATTTTCCAATCGCTAAATCTATAAATGCCAGAAATGTAGTCATAGCAATAATTTTAGCATGAGGGCTCGGGCAGTGTTATCTCTGGGATGAGCCGATCCTTAATTTATTCAATAGCTTAAAATAACTGAAATAAACTTGAAATTATTAAAAATAATTATCAGCAATAATGTATAATAAGCGATATAGAACCGCAGTCCCAATATCCGTACCAATCACCAGTCGATCCGCTGCTGTCGCAGGATTATCCAACTCACCACCGGCGCTCCAATTAAAGCAGTAACTGCATTCAGGGGCAAGGCAACCTGACTTCCAGGCATCCGGGCGATTAAATTTGCAGATATTGCTAGGGTTGCTCCCATCAAGGTTGTCGCGGGGAGCAGCACCCGATGATCTGCGGTTTGGAAGCAGGCACAACATAGGTGAGGTACGGCGACTCCCAAAAAGGCGATCGGGCCACAAAAGGCTGTAACGGTTCCCGCCAGCATGGCAGCGCTAACAATAATCCCAAAGCGACTATGTTGCAAGTTTAACCCCAGACTGGAAGCTTGACTTTCCCCTAACAGCAGTAAATTCAAGTTTTTGGATAAAAGGTATGCTAGCGCCAAGCCTATTAATATCGTAGGAGCGAATATGGGCATCTGGCTCCAAGTCACCCCACCAAAGCTGCCAAAAGTCCATCTCAGGTAGGACTGGATCTGCTCTGTAATGCTGAAGTGTAGTGCAATAGTCACGATCGCATTGGTTGCATAGCCAAACATCAGACCAAAAATTAGCAGCGTCGTGCTGTTACGGACTCGCTGTGCTACCGCGATCGCCAATAGCAATACTAAAGTCGATCCCAGACTTGCTGCGACTGTTAACCCCAGATCGCCGAATATGCCTTGATTATTTACTGTCAGGACGACCAGCGCTACCCCTAAACTTGCTCCCGCATTAATTCCTAATACAAATGGGCCCGCCAGAGGATTTGCAAAGAGGGTTTGCATTTGCAGTCCGCTGACAGAAAGGGCCGCCCCTGCTAAAACCGCAGTTAAAGCTTGTGGCAGGCGAAATTTAAATATTATACTGCTCCAAGTGGCTTTGGCGGGTTGGTATCCCAGCAAAATGGTCAGGATCTGAGCTAAGGGAATTCGCACTGAACCCATTGCCAGGTTGAGACAAAAGCTGGCCAGAAGTAGTCCCAGTAATATCGTTAATAGTATCAGAGCCCGATCGCTCCACCATGACTTTTTAGTTGAAAATGTTTCCTTGCTGATTTTTTGCATCTGTTCTCCGATTTTGATAGTCGTAGGTTGGGTTGAGGCACGAAACCCAACCAAACCCAACCTATATATGTTATTGGCATTGCATTTCTTGGGGAAAATGAGCGTCAACCCGACCTACAAAACGCTATTATTTATACATTGCATGATAATAACTTTCTGCTAGCAGGTATATTTTACGATCTAAGTTAGATACACCCGAGGCAGAGCCTCTAAATTACGTTCCCTGCCAGAGTCAGGGAACGAGGGTAAACGAGGGGAACGAGGGGAATCTGACTTAATTATTCAATTATTCCAATTGACGATAATAAACGAACTCATGCTCTGGTAATAAGTCGGGATAAAAAATCTTAATCAAGTCTGCTAATACTAGATGGGGATTTGTTATCCCACTCTCCCAGTAGTCATTCCCGCCGTACTCGTTTACCCGCCGGTTGTTGTTGAATACTTGCTCCCTTTTTATAGCGGCAAATTCTCCATAGCGATCGTCTGCTGCGATGATATCCGATCGCCTCTTCCATTCTTGCTTGACATTAATCCAATAATCGGCATTTGCCGCCCGTTCAAATACTGCTTCAAAGTCTAAAGGAATACTACCAGATGATAACTCTTCTGCCCAAAAGTAATGGGCCCCGGCATCTGCTAAATATTGTGCTATGTAACTTTTCCCTCCAGGCATGTACCAGACGCCGTTAAAGCTGGACCCGGTAAATACTGTCGGTCGGTTTTCTATTTTACGGGTTAAAGAGGCGATCGCCTCATACTCCTCGGCTATTTCTCCGAACAGTTTTTCAGCTACCGCCTCCCGATTAAAAAACATGGCCGTAAACTTCAACCATTCTGCCGTTGCTAGGGGCGAATCTTCCATATATTCAGCATTAATTGCCACGTTTATTCCCGCTTTTAAGAGTTTGTGATGACTGTCAAATTCATTTTTCCCAGTCCCGTAAGTCATCACTAATTCCGGATTCATGTCTAAGACGACTTCCATGTTAATCTTAGCATTATTTCCTAGTTCGATCAATTGGTTCTGGTCGATCATTTTCAGCACTCCGGGGGAATTAATCCGCTTGAAGTCACTGGCGCCAATCAGTTTATCTAACAGTTCCAAGCTTTCTAAATGGGGTAAATAAGTTGTTGAAAGTGCGATAATATTGCTGACAGGGACTTGAATCACTTGTGCGCGATCGAAACCTGTCGGGACGGGAGTGCCGCATTGAACTAACAGATACTGAAAGGTAACCTCAGCTTCTTTCCAAGGGTTGTTAACGGTAACAACTTTATAGTGATTGTGATATTCTACGGTAAAACCCCGGGCGTAATTCAGGTTAATTTTATCAGGAAAATAGTCCCTCCTGGGGTTGTAGTCAGAAACGCACTCCCGATCGGGCTGAGGGGCGATCGCCGAGCGATCGTAATCCCGGGCACAAGCGGACAAAAAAACCAAGAGCAGCAGGATTGAATTTATAATTTTGAACCAAATCATGTTTACTTTGGAATTTGCCATCCAATAATTAAAGCGATCTCAAAGCCCCATTCCCAAACCGATCCTGGGAACGGGTGCGTGGCAGATCAAACTGCTGGAGAATAAAGATGTTTGGCGAGTTTCTCACCTTTAACGAGATGTTCGGAAACAATACGATCGGCCACCTCGGGAGTAGCGCGAGTGTACCAAGTTCTGTCTCCCGAATAAAACACCACTGGTCCCATGCGGCAAACTTCCAAACAGCCAGAAGTAATTACCTGAACATCTAACCCCGCTTTTTCCACTGCTGACTGCAAAGCCTCAAAAGTCGGTTGCCACTGGCGCGATGGATAGCAGCGACTCGATCGACAAACGGACAAATAAGGACGTTTCAGAGGATTATCTTCAAAGGGGATCGGAGACTTACCTAGCACGTAAATGTCGCGGAGTTGTGAATAAAGTTGCAGCTTTTCCTGACGGGGTTTGCTCTCCGGGAGCAAGTCTTCACCATCACCCAGGTAAGGATTAGGTAAAAACAGCGTCATCATTTTTTCCCCCGCGCCATTCCAGAACTGAATTCCCCACATCCGAGGTTCTCCCTGGGGATTTTTTCGACGGTACAATGCGGCCCGACTGACGACGCGATGTTGGCGCAGTTCGGGAGGCGTTTTGCACAGCGGACCTCCCAGATGTTCTTCCAAGCACAAATGCAGGTGCCAGCCCTCTGTTGCTACGGTTAAATAGCCATCATACAGCACGCAGAGTTTGGGTTCGCTGGTAAATTCTAACTCCAATACGCTCCCTTCGACGATGTGACCGATCTGCACTTGCTGCCATTGTTCCTGAAACAGGGTGTAAAGCAGAGGTCCGGTAACGTCAATTGTGTGGGGAAAGTCTTCGTACACTAAATTCCAATTGGTGGGCGATCGCTCTTCGGTTTGTTTGTGCAGGGCTGTAACCCAGCGGTTAAATCCAGTCATACATCCTCCCAATTTACAATGTTCTACGCACTGCCGTTACGGCCCGATCGGGTCTTCCTGATAGCATTTATCAAATCAGTCTAATATGGTAAAATTGCGCTCAACCCTTATGCTGTTTGCAATTTGCCGTACCTCATTAATCTGATATCCTATCATATCCTATCACATCTATCTAAGAAACGCGCTTATCTAGTTTTTACCGTTTTACTGCATCCACATCCAGTAGAGAAGTCGCGCACTGCTTATCGTACCCGTGGCGCTAGTTCCCCAAGCAAAGATACCTGAAGTACGGTGGGGTGCGATCGCCTCTATTAGCAAGTGCATTTAAGCTACAGCAAAACCTGTAAATTGTCGAACATAAGGAGCACGAAATCCCAAAACAATATCTGTTTTAGGCTTGCCTAATTCTATCAACTGATGAGCCAAACATTCTTCAGTAAAATCACGCTGAATCCAAAAATTTCCATCCTTGATGTCGATAGTTTCCCCGCCCGGGTCGGATGATCTCTCCGCCCGGGTTGGATGATCTCTCCGCCCGGGTCGGATGATCTCTCCGCTGCGAGGTTATTACTCGCAGTCGCCACCTGCTAGAACCGGCGTACTTAAAAGGCCCTCGCAGTCTGCGAGGTTATTGCTCGCAAGCTGTGAGGTTATTGCGAGCAGTCTGTGAGGTTATTGCGAGCAAGCTGGGAGGTTATTGCGAGCAAGCTGGGAGGTTATTGCGAGCAAGCTGGGAGGTTATTGCGAGCAGTCTGGGAGGTTATTGCGAGCAGTCTGGTGGCGAACCGCTCCCTTGGTCGGGCTTCTACCCCCGAGCGCTCCCTGCCGGTTCTGCCCTCGAATGCTCTCCTTACCACCGGTGACAACCTGCTCTGAAAAGTTTTCTCGGCACCCGACTGCCTCCCGTCTCTGCCTCCGAGGGCTCCCCTTACCACCGGTGGCGATCGGCTCTCTCGGTCGGGTTTCTGCCCCCTGTGGGGCAATTAACTGGGGGGTTCCACCGGTTTCACCTCCTATATGTCCCGAACCACCAGAAATCAATGTTTTCTCCCCTCTCCCTGCTCAGAACTCACTGTTCGCTCATTTAAAAATGAGTTTTTGAAATGGGTGCATCTCATGTTTCAAAAATATTAATGTCGTAGGTTGGGTTGAGGCACGAAACCCAACAAATAAATGTTGTTAGCGTTGCCCTTGTTGGGAATTTGCCAGTGGCGATCAACAATGCTGTACTGTACCAGGCTACCAACGTAAAGCGGGACAAATTCGCTCTAGGGAGCGGTTGAACTGCCTGTGGGCTGGAAGCCTTACACAGTGGGGTGTCCCGGTTTAAGTTGGTAGCCCTGTACCCTGTCGATCGACAATGGCAGGCTCCGTTCTCTTTGCTGTTATTTCTATTATATTGTGACATTAATGTAGAAATTATAATTTTACGATATTCGCTGTAATGCTTGCTGTATATGGGTTATTTTTTTTCCAAGTGTCAGAAAATCGCAGATATTTACAGAGTTATGGGGCCAATCTGTAGTATATTATACTATTAATTCACTATAATATGGAATTCAGCCGCTTTAGGGGCAAGTTTTTGTTTAAGTCCCGATAGGATGAGCGAGGTTCACGCTGTTGAGGTTGAGATTTCCACGTTCACGGATGTGGTGAGCGTGCGTTGTTATGTTTTAACCAGCCCTTCGGAAATGCTTCTTTCAAGGTGGGATTGGTTGCGAAGGCGATCGCCTCTTGAAGCTGAGGTGTGCCACGGACTTTTTTTGATGAGCGGGGCGTCAGCCCCTAATACACAAATTGTAGGCGAGCGGGGTCCACAGCACTGGCACTACCTCGGGGAAGGCTACATGCCGATGCGATCGCAAACGATGGCTATTCGACCAGAACTCATGCATGAGGCGATCGCCGGGCCAGGCTAGTCACCGGTTATTTCCTGTTCTGGTGGAATGATTTGATGTGATACTGGCGATTCGACCAGAACAGTTTCTCCAAGGCGATCGTCATTTGGGTTGGGCTCCGGTTAAGCTTGCTGAATAAAATCAGGAACCTTGTCAGATAAGGATGATCTCGCGCCTTTAACTGGCGAATCTCATGCCAAAAAGGTTGATTTTCGATGCCCAAATAGGTTGATTCAAGGGGGATTGACAAATTGCCATTTTGTGCAGGTAGGTTAAAATAGGTTGATTCAAGGGGGATTGACAAATTGCCATTTTGTGCAGGTAGGCAAAAAATAGGTTGATGTTTTTTGGCAAAAAGGTCGATAAAGGTTGATTGTCACTCGGGAATTAGCGATCTATAGTGGAAGTGTGACAAAAACAAGCCCAAGCAGCCAAAGAAAA
Source organism: uncultured Hormoscilla sp. (assembly GCA_963921275.4). Lineage (GTDB taxonomy): Bacteria > Cyanobacteriota > Cyanobacteriia > Cyanobacteriales > Desertifilaceae > Hormoscilla. The sequence goes on from OZ001293.3 coordinate 4,295,788, forward strand.
AACTATCCAAAACACTCTGCTTACAACGATTGGTCCAGAGATGCTCCCCGCCTTGAGTTCAATAGTCATTCTATTGAATGGATAGGAATCTCCGTTGCTCCGCGACGGAGAGGATGTCAATACAATGTATCTGATTGATGAAGAAAAGGAGATTGTAATTAAAAAACCTAGCAACTTACTTGGTAGAAGATCAATCACAGCAATTCTCTTCTTAGCTATAGCATTCACGACATTTATAGGAGATGCAAGGCCAGCCTATGCCAAAATTACTTTTCAAGCAGGGTGGAATGATCCTCAGAATAGCGATATATGTCCGAATGATGACCAGACCAGGGCAACCCAAGCTCTTAAGACTCCCCCTTCTCCTCCTAGTTTAAAAAAAGCAATTGAATCTTCTAAATGTCTCATTTCGGTAGCAAAAGGATGCCATCAGAGGAACGACCCACATTTCACAGTAAGTGAAAAAGCCCAGAACTGCAATGTAGAGCCTTGGGCTGGTACTAGAAATGTTCATGTACTCTGTCAACCCTGCCAATAGTACGGCTGTTTTATTAGACCTCTTGCAAAAGTCGATTTTGGTTACGCAATAGTAACACTTTCAGTACAAACTATCCTTTAGCAGAAGTTCCCCCCTTCAGGATTCTGTTGGCGAAATAACTGGGGGGGTATGACCCCCCCAGTTATTCCAGCATCAGTTAGGTTTTGCACTTTTAGGGGCTCTAAAATGCCTGAAACCCTTATCTAGCAACGCCTCCAGCTATATTCAGCAAGCCCTATCTACATCCACCTATTTTACCCTCTAATCAACCTTTTTTTTTCTACCTGCACAAAATGGGAATTTGTCAATCCCCCAAAATCAACCTATTTGGGCATCGAAAATCAACCTTTTTGCCATGATAGTCGCCGGTGGGGGTGCGAAGCTCAGCCTTATCTGACAAGGTTTCTGCTTTTATTCAGCAAGCCTTACCACCGGTGGCGAACCGCCCTCTTGGTAGGGTTTCTGCCCTCGAACGCTCTCCTTACCACCGGTAGCAACCTGCTCTGGAAGTCTTCTCGGCACCCGACTGCCTCCCGTCTCTGCCCCCGAACACTCCCCTTACCACCGGTGGCGACCTGCTCTGGCAAGTCTTCTTGGGTGCAGTTAAAGGTAATTGTCTACTTTTGTTCTTCACAGGACCCTACTTCCCCCTACTTACCACTTTCGGCAAGCGAAATCAAAAGTTGAAATGCAAACCTATACGGGCGTTACTACCCAGTCCCGGCCAGCCAGGAAATTCCTGAAATTGCTCGTTAAAAATGTTGTCCCAACTGGCATTCACTGCCAAGCGATCGCCGATGGGCACCCTGAGCTTTAGGTCCACCGTCGTGTAAGCCGTCAAGGTCTCGGTATTCGTATTATTGGTAAAGCGATCGGAGACATTGTGCAAGAATACCCCGAAAAACATCCCTGTGGGGATCTCGTAGGATATCCCCACATTGAGGATATCTGCGCCTCGGAAACTCAACTCATTCCCGACAATCTCTCGGTTAGTATCAGACTTAATCTGCGGGTCGTTGAGAGTATAGTTAGCCATCAGAAATACATTCTTAAAAACTTGAAAGTTCAGGGCCGCTTCAATACCTGTCGTCCGCACCCGCCCAATATTACGATAGGTGCTGGGACTGCCGAATTCAAAGTTAATCAAATCGTCAACATCGTTGATAAAATAGGTTAATCGCAGCAAACCGCGATCGCCCAACTGCTGGTCAAGCCCGACATCAAAGCTGTCCCCTCGTTCCGGATCCAAGTCCGAGTTACCTTCCACATTAAAAGCCGCCAAACCTTCTAAATTGGAAAGCAGGGGGGCCCGGAAACTCCGACCATAATTGGCTCGCAACGTAGTAGTCCCAGTAATTCCCCAACGGGCCCCGACGCTGGGAGAAGTGACGTCTCCAGAAGCAGTGCTGCTAAAATCTTGACGGACACCCACATGAGCGCTCAAATTGGGAGAAAAATCCAATTGATACCGAGCAAATAGTGCCCCCTGACTGATGTTTCCATCGTAATTTTCCACCTCTGGTCCGCCCGCGCGACTCGTCCGGTTTTCTGCATCTACGCTGCGATAATCAAAGCCATAATTCAGCCTCTGATTCTTGGCCAATTGCCAGTTGTGCTGTAGCTGAAATCCAATTCCCGTCCGATCGACTTTGTCGCGGGAACCGGACGGATCTGGGTTCTCGAAGTCGTAATTGCGAGAATCAAAAGAAGTTTTAGCGGTTAAAATGGAGTCATCGGAATTGCCCATGTTAAATTCCCAGGTCAGATCCAGCAGCCATTCGCGGGTGTTTTGTCGCGCATTCGGGGTGAGGCTATTGAACTCTCCCAGACTTCCCGAAACAGGATGGGAACGCCACTGGAAACGCCAAAGTCCTTGTCCAGGTAGAGCGCACCGAAGGTCAAGCGGTGGCGATCGCTCAGATCTCCAATAATTTTCGCACTCGCATTATTGTAGAGAACGTCGGCATTGTCGCGGCGATCGTCTATGTCAAAGGAGACATCATCAGCAGTAGAGTCCTGAAAACTAAACTGACCGTCATTAATTTCAAAGGGAAAATCACTTTCCGAGTCAATGCGATTATAGCCAGAACCCAGCCCCAAGAGCCGCTGCGACCAATCATCTGGAGAGTTTGTCGGTCTTCGCCAAAACTACCAAACCCGAAGCTAGGTAAGATTTTATTACCTTCCTCTTTCGGCAAACGAGTGATAATATTGATAACACCACCAATAGCATCGGAGCCATAAAGAGTCGAGCCACCACCGGGAACAACTTCAATTTGTTCTATAATATCGGTAGAGAATTGCGATAGGTCAAAGCCACCGAAGAAACCAACATCATTTAAGGGACGACCATCCAACAGCACTAGGACTTGACCGGTATTCCCCCCGCGCATGAACTGACCGCTAAGGGATCCGAGTTGCCCGCCAGCAGTGCCTTCGCTAATTATGCCCGGTAAATATCGCAATGCCTCATCAACAGTTCGCGCTCCTTGGGCCTCAACTTGCTCGCGGTTAATCACGTAGGCGGGGCGGGTTGATTCTCGAACAGTTCCTTCGCGCCGGAAGGGAGCATACAGGGGTTGATTCAGCAGTTCGCCTGTCACGGTAATGTTGATTTCTTCTATATCTTCATCATCTTTTTCTGTATCCGAGGCGATCTCAAGGGGTTCTGCCTGTACAGTGGCGATGTGGACGAACAAACTAGCGATCGCTAGTAAGGGAAGGAAAAGAAATTGCATCTATTTTCTATACACCAATATTTGTTTGACCTTGCTGTAGCGCAGCGAAGCGTGTGCAGCAGCATGTGGAATCGCGCGATCGTAGGGTGGGCACCTTACGGCTAATTCTTGACAGGTAAAGGCGATCGCGCCAGAGTTAAAAAGCCTGACGCACGCGAAATATTTGTCTCCAGAGCAATCTACTGAATCTCTACTGACAAAAACGTAGTTACCTGAATGCCAAAAATTTATTAGCCTGACTCACAGTCGCAGGCGGGGACGCCCGCGCTACGGCAAACAATCAAAAGATTGGTGTATATTTGACCAGTTCTCGCCGCCTAACCCGAAGCGATGCCGCCAGAGTAACCGGTCGTGGTCGAGCGAAAATATCGGTGTCATCATCATCCATACCTCGCAGATGAGTAAATGTATAACAACCAATCGGCGGGCATTCTGACTTAGAGACATCCGCGTCTCATCACAGTTGCGGGACAGCGCCTGCTTTACACCGAACTTTCCCCCTTACCTCTAACGGCTGGTCCCCGTTAGAACCGATCGGATATTTGGCGACCATAGCACATTCCCTCGATCGCGGTCAAGAGAATCCCTGGGAGAAATCCAATTTGGTCAGTCACCTGCTGTAAGCATTCACCTTTTTGATATCAATTTTTATTGATTCTATTTTTTCTCTTGCATAATCCATTCTTATCTATCCAATTACTTAGCATATTTACTTAAATAATGTACTTTTATATACAGCAATTATATAGCGAAATCGATCAACTCAACTATGTAAAATGTCAGAAATTTAGTCATAGCAATATTTTAAGCATGAAGAATCTGGCAGTGTTATCTCTGAGATGAGCTGATACTTTATTTCTTCAATAGCTTAAGGTAACTTAAATAAACTGAAAATTATTGATAATTATTATCAGCTTTAATGTAAAATAAGTGAGTTATAATTTCAACCGCCTGGATTGCCTGAGACAAAGCAGATGCAAATTAGTAATTTTTTCCAATCGGGTGGTATAGTCGCGTGGCCACTCCTAGGTTTTTCAATTTTGTCAGTCGCTCTGATCTTAGAGCGGCTCTGGTTCTGGGTGAGGCTGCGACAACGGCAAAATCGGGTGATCCGAGATACGCTCAAGCGCTATGCGCACGACCCGGAGGCTGCTTTGAAGCTGCTCAAATACAATGCCGATTTGCCGATCGCCCGGATTTTTCTGGAAGCATTAGAGTTAGAACAGCCGAATTCAGAGGAATTTCGCTTGGCCCTGGAGAGTGCGGCCCAGGCGGAAATCCCCACACTCAAGCGTTTCAGTACATTGTTCGACACAATTATCAGCGTTGCACCGCTGCTGGGGTTGTTGGGGACCATCTTGGGTTTGATTACTTCCTTTGCCTCCCTCAAGCTTGGTGATATTGGGGGTAGTGCCAGCGCCGGAGTCACCGGTGGTATTAGCGAAGCACTGACCTCGACGGTCATGGGATTAGTCGTGGCCATATTTACCCTCCTGTTTGCCAATACCTTCCGGGGACTTTACCTTCGAGAGATGGCCCTGATTCAAGAATATGGGGGCCAGTTAGAACTGATCTATCGCCGTTACTATGAAAAAGGAGCACGATCCTATGCGTCTACCCAATGAACCGGATGCCCCCGCAGAGATCGACATTGTGCCGATGATCGATGTGATCTTTTCGATCCTGGCTTTTTTCATTATTTCTACCCTATTTTTGACGCGCTCGGAAGGACTGCCAGTTAATTTACCAAAAGCAGCTAACTCCCAGGTTCAGCGTACTGCCCAAATTACAGTGACGATCGACCCTCAAGGAACCATCGCACTCAATCGTCAGCCAGTTGCGATCTCCGAACTCGAAGCGGAGGTGCGTAAACTGATTCAGTCCGAACAGACAGCCCTCGCGATCTTGAACGCCGATGAAGCAGTCAAACACGGTCGAGTTGTTGCTGTTATGGATAGATTGCGTCGCATTGAAGAGTTTAAATTGGCGATCGCTACCAAAAAGCCTCAGTCATCTACTAAATGATTTGAAAGTTTACAATTGTGAATTAATGATCGGAGTCACTCGCCCCGGGGGACAGATTTTGGTGAGGGAGCCAGATTGGGAGACTCTCATCATCGATCATTCTCATCGAGATCTGACTCGACAGATTCTCAACCTGCATTTCGATCGAGCGATACGCCATAGTTCTGTGGGTAGAGAGTTATATCGATTGTTCCGCCAAGCTGGACTCGAACAGGTCGCGGTTGCAGATACGTCTACCCTAATTCTGACGGATTTAGAAACCGCCGATCGTCTCTATGGTTTAGAAGATGCTGCCGTCCGAGCGAAAGAACAGATGCCTGAGTTGAGTACCCAGATCTCGACTTGGTTTGCAGATCTCCAGCAAGCCGATCGCGAAGGGATCTTTTTCAGTGCTGTCACTGGATTTACTGTAGTTGGATGTAAACCCGCTTAATTCTAAGGATTCTGTGCCAGCACCTGAGCGGATTTGGCGCTGCCGATAGGATCTTCGCCGTTGGTTCTGGGGATGACAGAGCCAAACTGGCAATCTGTCGTGAATGGGCACTGGTGAGCGTCTGATTAATAAAACTGCAGCACACCCTTACAGGGCAGGTATTTCGGCAAGTTCAGCTCAAATAGCGATATCCCTTACTGGGTAAGAGTTTCAGGCGATTCTTTTAATTAGACAGCAACCAGTGCTAGCGATCGCTCTTAGAAGAAAATTGTAATAGGGTCAATGAAATGTATCTGTCATCTGTCCATGCCGTAAGTAGTTCTAAGGCTTGTAGTTAATCGGCTTGTAGTTGGGTTCAAAAGCTTCAAATTACCACAGAGCAAGGGTTATAGCATTGTTGACTAAATTGAAAATCACTCCATAAATTATGTCCCACTACTTATCTGCCCAAACCCTCGATCGGCCACTTAAGGGGCTAAACCAACGCCCTATTCGGGCTTATCTGACTCAGGCGCCGCCCGATCGCGCTGATGTTTTGCAGTTGCCGAGCCAGACCTGTAGCGGTTTGATTCAACGCTGGCAGCTACGTCCTGGACTCGATCTGGTGATTCACGATGTAGAGTTTCGAGAAAAGACGCTTGTCGAGCGGAGCTGTTCTGATAACAAGACCCTGTTAGGGCTGAGTTTCTGCCTAGCCGGTCAGATTCGAGGTGTTAGTTCCATGTCTAGACAGGAATATCAGCTTCAGTGCGGGCAAGCCAGTTTAGGGGTAATGAATGGCAGTAGCAGTAGTGTTGAATATGCAGCGAGACAACGTGTATTACTCGTGCATATACATGTTCGGCCAGATGCCATTAGCCTTTTAAGTCAGGAGGCAACTGAGCAGCTCCCGAGATCCCTAAGAGACGCTATTACAGGACGCGATCGTCGGTCGGTGAGCGAAGCCGAACCGCCGTTTTATTTTCAGTCTGACTCAATGACGCCAGTCATGGCTGCAACCGTAAAGCAACTGCTACATTGTCCGTATCAAGGCTTATCGCAACAGATCTACATCGAGGGTAAAACCCTTGAACTGATTGGCCTCTACTTTGACCAACTGCTGTCCAGTAACAGTTGGCGGCAGCAGGCATCTGGTCTGAGCAGTGATGATGTCGATCGCATTTTCTACGCGAGGGATATTTTGCTGAGTCGGGTGGCAAATCCTCCAACGTTGCTGGCGCTCGCCCATCAGATTGGCCTGAACGATCGCAAACTTAAACAGGGATTTCGGCAGGTCTTTGGGACGACAGTGTTTGGTTACTTACACAACCATCGCATGCAGCAAGCCCAGCAATTGTTGTTGATGCCTGGAGCCAAAATCGCTTTGGTGGCCCAGGAAGTTGGGTATCGCAACCCCGAAGCATTTAGCGTAGCCTTTCGCCGCACCTTTGCAATCAGCCCCAAAGCATATCAGATGCAGCAACGTTAGGGAACCTCGAAAATACCATTCTTCTTGAGAATTGAAATGATATTGCAAGGGTTTCAGCCTCGACTCACTCGCAATAAGGCAATAAATCCAGGTTCCGGTTGTTAGCGGTTCGCCGAGCGCTCAAAAAAGTCCGGCTGACAAAGAAAAAAAGTCCGGCTGGCAAAGAAAACAATAGCGCTCGCCCGCTACCATTAGTACATCATTTTTATTAGGAAAGATTCTTATTTGTTGAAGTGAGAGCAGACATGGCTGTGAAGTGGAAGAGGTGGGGAGGCTGGTCAGTGCAGTTGACGATAGGCTTATCGGTATTGATTCCTCAGGTGGCGATCGCCAATGAGGTCTTGACAGAGGAAGCTTTGCTAGATGAGGAGATGTCGGAATTAGATGACCCGAACTCGCCAGCAAAAACAGTGGATGAATGGCTGAGGCAAATCGCCCAAGCTGAATTGGTTGTAATTACAGACATCCAGTTTGAGGAAACATCAGAAGGATTCACGCTACGGCTGGAAACGGATAGTGAGTTGCTTGCCCCGGAAACCTCTGTCACGGGCAACACTACGATCGCAGACATCTCCAATGCCTTATTGAGGCTGCCGGAAGGAGAAGACTTTGTCGTCAGCGATCCTGCCGAAGGAATAGCCTCGATCGACGTCGTTAACTTGCCAGACAACCGAGTACGGATTGCTATTACTGGCACCGACGATCCCCCTGCCGTTAACATCAGTACGGGAGCAACTGGACTCACTATAAGTGTCATTCAGATTGTGGTGATAGCAGAAGGAGACTCCGATTACTTTGTCCCAAATAGCAGCACAACCACCCGAACAGATACTCCTATCCTCGACGTTCCTGCCTCGATTCAGGCGATTCCGCAGGAGGTTCTAGAAGACCAGCAGGTTACCGATCTAGGCGAAGCCTTGCGCAATATCAGTGGGGCATCAGTCAATTCAACTGAAGGCAGGGGATTTCAGATCAACCTGCGGGGGTTTGAGGGTGTCCCTTTGTTCCGAGATGGATTTCGCCTTTATAGCCCCAACGACAATGGCGATGCCGCCGGTCAGGGTTTTCCAGAAATTGCCAATATTGAGCGGATTGAGGTGTTGAGAGGACCAGCATCGATCCTGTTTGGGCAGATTGAGCCGGGAGGGGCTGTCAGTATCATCTCCAAAAGGCCATTGGATGACCCCTTCTACGAAGTGCCGCTACAGGCAGGTAATTTCGGTTTCCTGCGACCACGGGTCGATCTCTCCGGTCCGCTTACCGGAGATAACAACTTGCTCTATCGCCTCAATGTGGTGTATGAACACGATGAAGGCTTTCGAGATTTTGATGAGGATGTCGATCGGTTCTTTGTTTCCCCTGCCTTGACCTGGAAGATTGGCAGTCGCACCGATCTCAACATCCAGTTAGAGTACTTGGATGATGAACGACCCTTGGATCCGGGGCTAGTGGCCCTAGGTGATGAAGTCGCAGATATCCCCCGCGATCGCATCTTAGGGGAACCCGATGACAGCATCAAGAGCGATTTCATCAGCACAGGCTATGACCTGGAATATCGATTTAGCGATCGTTGGAAACTCCGCAACGCATTTCGCTACATCAGAGATAAGGACGACATTAGCGCTACCTTAAGTTTTCCGTTCATTGGCGGGCTGAATGAAACCACGGGCGATCTCAATCGCGTCTTTGGCGAGCAAGAAGTCACGAATGAAACGTTGGCGTTGCAAACCAATGTTGTCGGTGAATTTGCTACCGGTTCAATCGACCATACCCTGCTTTTGGGTGTCGATTTGGCTCGGTATCGTCTGGAATCCGATTCCTTCACCGACTTTTCGCTGCGGGTGCCGATTAATATCTTCGACCCCGTCTATGACGCAGTCCCCCGACCCTCGCGCCCCGACGATCCCATCAGTAGCGAGGAAATCGACACCGATAGCCTCCAAATCTACGTGCAAGATCAAATTGAACTACTGGACGATTTGATTCTAGTTGCAGGTTTAAATTACGAAACGGTTAGCCAGGAAACTGAAACTACTCGTTCTGGCAATACTACCGAAGAAGAGCTGGACGAAGATGAGTTCATCCCGCGAATAGGACTGGTCTATCAGCCCGCCGAAAATCTCTCCTTCTATGCCAACTATTCCCGCTCGTTCTTTCCCAGTGCGGCGGTGACTGTCGATGGCGATCCCCTGGAACCCGAAGAAGGAGAAGGGTTTGAGGTTGGCCTCAAGAGTGAATTGTTCGATCGCCGCCTCCTGGCCACGCTAGCTTACTTCAACCTAACCAAACAAAACGTAGCCACCGCCGACCCAAACGATCCTCGATTCTCGGTAGCTACAGGAGAGCAGGAAAGCCAAGGGGTTGAGTTGGATCTAGTCGGCGAAATTTCGCCCGGATGGAACCTGATCGCTTCCTATTCATATATTGATGCCGAGATATCAGAAGACAATCGGTTCGACGAAGGTAACCGACTGCCAGGCGTGCCCGAACACAGCGCCAGTTTATGGACAACCTATGAAATTCAGTCGGGCGATCTGACCGGGCTGGGATTTGGCCTTGGATTTAACTGGGTGGGCGATCGCCAGGGCGACCTGGACAATAGCTTTGAACTTGACAGCTATTTTCTGACCAATGCCGCTATTTTTTATCAGCGAAACAATTTGCGGTTTGCAGTCAATTTCCAGAACATTTTCGATGTATTTTACATCTCTGGAACCCCGCGCACGCGCACGCGAGGCATCGAACCGGGGGCTCCCTTCACGGTGATTGGCTCTATTAGTTACGAGTTCTAAAGATGCCTTGGAAAATTAGTTCTGAAAAACCCTACCCCCATTTCAATTCATGACTCCCAAAGTCCAATCAGTCCGATCGCAACCGCAACAGCGCCTGAGTCCAGCCAACAAATTTGTGTTGCTCAGCAGTCTCTACACTTCTCAATTTTTACCGTCTGCTTTTTTCTTTCGATCCTTACCGATTTTCTTGCGACAGCAGGGCGCGTCGCTGCAAGTCATTGGTTTGATGAGCCTGCTGACCTTGCCCTGGATGCTGAAGTTTCTCTGGGCTCCCCTGGTCGATCGCTACGGATCGCGGAAATGGGGAAACTACAAATCCTGGATTGTTGTCACCCAAATCCTGCTGGCGATCGCCTCGATCGCCTGTGCCTCAATTAATGCCTTAGACAACGAGTTTTTGTTGTTCCTGGGAGTGTTTTTGGTCGTGGCCCTGGCAGCCACACAGGACATTGCCACCGATGCCTTGGCGATCGGGTTGTTGGAGCCCCACGAGCGGGGTTGGGGCAATGGCATCCAGAGTGCGGGTCGGGGGATGGGAGGCATCTTGGGCGGTGGCGTGATGCTGCTGGTCTTGAATCAGTTGGGCTGGCAGATGAGTTTGTGGATCTTGGCTGGGGGAGTTTTGCTCGCGTTGCTGCCGTTGCTCTGGTATCGGGAAGCGGGCAGTTCGACAGGCGGTGTCGCGGTCGATTGCGATCGGCATCCTCATACAAGGCAAGCCACTATAAAGTATCTTGAGACACTGCTGAGTTTTGTACGGCAATCGGGAGCCCCAATCTGGCTATTTTTCATCTTGCTCTACGTGACTGGTAGCAGCATGGCCGCGACGATGTTTCGCCCGTTGTTAGTGGATCTCGGGCTTTCGATGGCTGACATTGGCTGGATGACCGGTATTGTGGGATCCGGGGCAGCCATTATCGGCTCGCTGCTGGCGGGCGGGCTGATTAAACCTTTGGGTCGTCAACGGGCACTGATTTTGTTTGGGCTATTGCAAGCGATCGCGGTGGTTGCGCTCACATTGCCCGCGATCGGCATCCGGAATCCAGTCGTTCTCTATGTCATCAGCACTGGCGAAGTATTGGCTCGCTGTTTAGCCAACACGGCGCTATTTACCGTAATGATGGACAAAAGCCGTCGGGAAACGGCGGGCAGCGATTACACCTTGCAATCGTCGGTCTTCATTATCGGTCACCATGTCGGCGTGCCCGCACTGAGTGGATTTATTGCCGCCGCCTTGGGATATACAGGTGTCTTTTTGATTGGTTTTGTAATCTGCCTAGCGAGTGTCTGGCTGGCGACAAAAGTAATCCGCAAGTCAGGGACAGTCCCCTAGGATCGATCGCTTAACAACATGGGCGAATAAAACGATGAACACCTTATGGAGGTAAACTCTAATGAACTCTAAGAATACAAGCGAACGGGATGGTGCCCCGCTAACGGATAAATTGCTAGCATCGATTGCCCGACATTTGAACCAGGATCATCTTGAGGATCTATTGGCCTGCGCCAAGGCGACCGCAGACTGGGCCGAACAGGCAAGAATTACCAATTTGGATGCGGCGGGAATCACCCTTGAAGTGAGTAACAGTAGCAATGCGCAGTGCTTGCGCCTCAATTTTCCGACGACTGCCAAGGGGGTGCTGTCGTTTAAGCGTCTCTTGGGCGCAATGATAGCCTCCAGTCGAGCCCAATTAGGCTGGGCAGTAATCGAGAGGAGCGGCAGTAGCCAAGGGCTAGCGCTTAATAACCGGTGCTAAGTAGTTGAATTGAACGAAAAACGGTTGTTGCGGGACACTGTTGCTAATATATTGCTGATAGTCAGTTCTACAAAAAAGCTGCACCCTTTCCTATTTGAGTATAATAAACCAAGAGAGGTGCCTACTTATTAATATTAGAGCGCAATAGCAAATTTTGTCAAGTACTAAAAAATCTAACCGGTGGTCAGTAGAAGGATCGATCGCGATGCCAAGTTCTCAGTCTATAGCGAGCAAGAGGTCTCGGGAGCATTCAATACTATGGTTTGGCTTAGTTATGAGCCTAATCCTGCTTCGGGCTAGTCTATTGTTCAGCATCACCTCCGGTGTAGCTGAAATTTCCTATGGCAGCATATATAGAACTTTCACAGACCCCCAAGGAACAACAGCACATGGACGAGCACGTTCGTCTCGCAGTTACAAAAGGATTGCGGATGCGAGGAGTAGATGTACTGACAGTTCAAGAAGATGAACGCGCTGGGTATCCAGACGACATTTTGCTTGACAGAGCAACAGAACTTCAACGTGTCATGTTTTCACAAGACCAAGATTTTTTAGCTGAAGCAAACCGCCGTCAAGCTGCGGGGATTGTTTTTTCTGGTGTGCTCTACGCTCCGCAATTATCTGTATCGATCGGTGAATGTGTACGGGACTTGGAAATAATAGCTAAAGTCAGCGAAGCCGAAGATTTAGCTAATCAAGTTAAATATATTCCTTTGTAGTAAGGTAAAAAAAAGAGGAGCCAGACATGAACCGCACCCAAACAGAGCATAAGTATGTAGAACTGGATGAAAACCACGTCCCCACGATCGCCGGAACCACAATGAAAGTGGTGGAATTAGTCACCGAGCAGTTTACTAACGGTTGGAGTCCCGAAGAGTTACACTTTCAGTATGGTCATTTGAGTATGAGCCAGATCCATGCAGCCTTGGCTTATTATTGGGATAATCAAGAGGAGATGGATGCGGAGATAGAAAAGGGATTCACTGATGAGGAAAGAAGGCGCCTAGAAGCAGGGCCATCTCCTTTGGTGGCGAAACTACGATCGCAGGGGATGCTAACCCCCCGCGTCTAATTACCAATGAAGTTAAGTTAATACCGATAATCCGATACTACAAACGGAAACTCAGAGCTGCTAGCATAGGCTAGAAGAAAGAAATTTGGTATCGGGTGGTACAGAAGGCAAATTTTGAGCGAGAATAGATCGGAGAACTAAATTATCAGGAGACCGTGATGTTCTTGTCCCGCACGCGCAAAACTATAGCACCGTTCCTGCTAGCCACATTGCTCCTAGTGACATCCTGTGTGGCAGCCCCGCCCCAAGCCCCATCCAGAAGCACCCAGCAGCCGCCGACTGCTCAGTCGCGAACTTCAGCTGGACAGCCAGTGGCAGGGGGTCAACTCAACAAATTCTTCCCTGCTTCTACAGGTGGCTTCAGTCGCGTCTTTACCCAAGAGAAAAAAGGCTTTGCCCAGGCCAACTTGAAAAAAGACAGCAAAACAGTGGCCCTGCTGTCAATCTCTGATACAGCCAACAATCCCAGCGCTGTCAGTAAATTCAATAGCAGTAGCAAGAGAATTGCTGGCTATCCTGCCGCTACCGTGGGCTCGACCAAAACCTCGATCTTGGTGGCCGATCGCTTCCAGGTCTCGGTCCAGTCCCGGGACTCCTCCTTTACGGCGAGCGATCGGGAAGACTGGTTGACAAAATTTAACCTCAGCGGTCTGGCCAGACTCCGCTAAACTCAAGCTACAGCCTGCAGATAACAAGCATCAGACAAGGAGGAAATTGTGAGCAAATCGATTATCGAATTGGCAGATCGCCTGCCGGAGCAGAACATAACCACCATGTCCCTGCGAGCCCTGGATGATGTCGTTCCGGGGGAGTGGAACAACATCATTGGCTTTGACAACATCATTGAAGACGCCACCGGCGAGACCGATCCAGAGATAATTCAGCAGATCAGGGAACGGGCGGTCTATCTGTACCACCATTCCGATGAGGGATACGAACGGGCGATGTGGCTGTACCAAACAGTAGATAATGCTGATACAGCCTTGGGTGCAGCAGCCTTAGCTAACAAAATCGGGCAGAAGATCGGCTTGCTGTCCTTCTTGACCAAAATCACGCCCAAAGCGGACAAAGCTCAAAGCATCGATTTGGCGATCAAACTAGTGGTGGAGATCGTTGCCTACTGCCAAATTAATGGTATTCCTGGGGACAGCATTGGCGATTTTCTCAAGTCTCTAGTTGAGGAATACAGCGGTCCCTCCCTGATGCGGATGGCCGCCCTAGTTTGCTTCGACGGCATCCTTCCCCTCGGTCCCGATTTTATCAAGAAAGTAGGCGAAACTATCTCTGGGCTGAGCCTCTCGTCCCTAGAAGATAATCCCACTTTCAGCAGCATCAGCAATTTCATTCCTGGGGGCGATATCGGTGGCAAGTTGGGCTTTATTGGTGACAGCTTTGGCTCGGTAAGTGACTGGATGGGTAACTTTATAGCCGATCGAGGCATCACCCGACAAGGCGTCATGGACAGCCTGCAAAATTTCATTGACATTGCCGATGACAAGTTAGACTATGTCGGGGCTTTTCTGGATCTGACCACCAACTACATGGAACATACTGGCACTCAAACCCTGGCTCGCAGCTTGATTGATCGCGCTTTTGCAGAAATTTAATTGTAGGTTGGGCTGAGGCTCGATCGATCGCGCTTTTGCAGAAATTTAATTATAGGTTGGGTTTCGCTGGCGAGCAACCCAACCTACGGGGGGATCTTTCTTCTCTAATTGAAGATATTCTCAGATTGCTGAGATGGCACTCTTTCCTTGCCGCCAGCTTTGACTTTGGCTTTGGCCTTGGCAGCGCTGCGTTTTAATGCTTGCAGTCGCCCTTCGTATTTAGCCCGCTTCCGCTTTTTGGGGGTTTGTTCAATTAACACATTTAAGGCGCTACCCAGACTCTTGTAGGCGTTGGGAAGAGTGTAACCAAAGCGAGTGGCGATCGCGATCGCCTTCTCATCTGCGGCGATGGAGTCATTTAATACCCGATCGCCATTATTTTTCTGATACAAGCGGTAGCCGGAAATGCCGCAAAGCGCCAGGGCCAAGATCAGCAGCAAGCCATCTTGTACCCAGAGTTCACCCACTGCACCCCCTAACCCGATCGCCAGGGCGGCCATTTCCCAACCATCTTTAGGAATGGTGTCATTTTGTATTCGTCCCACTTCGTGCCAAAATAGCAGATTCCGCTGGTCGATCGCCAGCTGGTCCCATTTTGCCAGGTCAACTTGGATTTCCACTTCATCATTGCCAATTTCCTCAGAGCGGATTAATGGTGGACCCACCTCAGTGCTTCCTTCCACCATCACCCAACTCTGCAATTCCGGCGGCAGTAAGCCTTTCAAGCGCCGCAGTTCATTCATTTCTGCTCTAGCAGAGGAGGTTGCATAGGAGGATCTCATATCGGACCTCAGAAAATTCCTTACAAAAATCAGCTTCTCTTTTGGAGTATATCTCGAACAGCGCTGTCGGTGGTAGTCTGGCGAACAAGTTGCCAACGATCGCGTACCAGACCCATCAGTCAACCGGACTGCATAGGTCCCCCCCGTTGGACTGCGGCAGTCTGGTGCGGGCACATCGGAAGGGTATTGGCGAATTCACAGTCCCAGTCTCGTTCTGCCTATGGCTATTCTATTGCCAAATGGAGATATTTTTCCTCTTGAGTGGGTATCCTATCTATGAAAGAACCGACGGAACTGCAAAAGCAACAATATGCAAGATTGCAAGAACTCACTGCTATAGCTCGAAAGCGGTATTTGGATACTGGGGGAGATCCCAAGCGTTGTCCTAGCGGTCGCAAGGGTGACGACTATATGACTGATTCCGAACGCCGTGAATCTCTAGAGTTGACACGAATTCTTTTTGGCGTTCGCATTAAAGGAGATCGAGTCCACTGTCAAGGACGATCTTGGCAGTTATCTGCTAATTATACTTGGCAACGGACGCCTATCGAGACTTAAGTTGGCACGCGATCGCACCCTGACCCGATATACTTTCCCATAGGGGCGATCGCCTAAACCACTTCCGCCATCAACAACCTTCCTTCAACTCTTTCATATTCATCTTCTAGCAACCACATTTTAGCCTCTTGATAGCTAGAACTTGCGAAGACAATCTTATAGCCTTCAGTCGGGTCAAAAATGCAAAAATTACTCTCATCATCTCCCAATAACATTAACACATAGGGAGGAACAGAAGTTGGATCTACCCAGAGCTCCGTAAAGTTCCAGTTATTCGCTAGGTCTGGTGCGGGGGATAACATGATATTTGTCTCCATTTATTTTTATTTCACCATAATGTAGAGGAATTCGACTGCCATCATCACCACTAATTCTGTAACCAATTGGTTTGGCAAAGTAAAGTCCATAGCGTTCATGATTCCGGACAACCCCTGTAAACTTTCCTTGTTCGATGATAGCTTGAGCGACTCTCATCATTGTATCTCGATCGTTGAAAACATGAGCTGCTTCTTTTCGTCGCAACAACTTTTGCATCTGTGGAGTATCTGGAAGATGCTTGGCGACATGCTTGGTGTCTAGAGTCAGTTCCTGGTCAATTCCACTCATTCAAGGTTACAGTTCTCCATAGCCTGCCTGCGCAGGCTTTGTTTGTGTAGCGGCTTCATTAATGAAGCCGCTATGCCCACTTGATGCTATTAAACTCCACTGGTGCCGATCGCCCGCCTCCCCATTTGGGGCGGATTAATGCCGACTATACCTTTATCCTATATGACTTTACCCTCCCCGTCAAGAAAAATTTTTGACTCTCTCATTCCCCCTCTTGTCGGAGGTGATGATGGCGGTTACCGGCGGGGTTTGCATCTGGGTGCGATCGGGTGTACTTACAGCTTCGTTTCTGGTGCCGATCGCCCTTGGGGCCAGTTGCTGTACTGTAACCAGCTATCTGGGCGATCGCTCCGACAATATCGCCCTACTTTCCTGAATAAGTTATGTATCCCCAGAGCAGACAAGCATATTGTAACCTTGCCAAGGTCTGATTTAATAAATTATTTTTCTTGGCGCTAAACATTTTCGGCATTAAATCAATAGCATAAAGATTGCTAATCATTTTATTACCATGGCCATAGCGGATAAATCTTTTGAAAAATTCCAGTATATCGTCTTCAAAGTTATGATAAATTACCGAATTTAATGCATAAGACAAATTGCCGATTTCTAACAATCTCCAACCTAAATCTATATCTTCTCCGGCGGCAATCTTAATTCTCTCGTTGAAGCATCCTATTTTTGACAGGGCTTTTTTCCAAACCAAGGCATTGGCAGTAATTAAATATTCAGGTCTGATTATTCCCTCCTCGGCAATTACTGTAAAGGGCATAAGAATTTCTTGACTTTCATAATATCTTGACAAAATATCTTCCCCCCAGGCTTTAACATTGCCTGCATAGCCGATCGAGCCATTCATAGCCTGAAGATAGCCTTGAATAAATGACTGAGAAGGAATGCAGTCGCTATCTGTAAATAAAATCCAATCACCTTTAGCATGTTTAATTCCTACATTCCTGGCAGCAGCGGGACCAGTTTTTGAGCATTTCAGCAGGCGGATAGGAAATGGTTTTACTTGGTATTGCTGAGGGATGGTAATCTCTGGCTGGGAATTATTGTCAACGATGATAATCTCTTGAGGATAGAGGTGGGAATTGTGTGTCTGAAAAAACTCCGCCAAGAATAAATCTATTCCTTTCTGATTATTTCTGACTGGGATAACTATCGAAATATCAGATGCTTGGATTTGCACCAGTGCTATTAAATTGGCCTTCTTTTGGGGCTTAAAGCCTAACTTGGTGATTAAAGTCATTAGTCCTCCGTAAATCTATATTCATTTTAACCCGATCGCACCCAACCAGATATACTTTCCCATAGGGGCGAACGCTGCGCGAAAAATCGGGCACGCCACTTCCGCCATAACAAGGGGTGTGGTCATGCATTTGTTGCATTAGGCGATCCCCCCCAGCCTCCCCCCTCCGCCGGGAGGCTGGGGGGGATCGGAATCTTTACCTAACGGGTTTTGACCACATCCGTTTTCTGGAGCCCGTGTGATATGCGGAAAATCGCTCTCTTCCTTATGCTGTCTGCATTTTGCAGTACCACATCCATTTTATAAACGCTATAGCAAGGGATATTTAACCGCTTTCGAGGGCATAAGAAATCAGAACAAAATCATAGCGATCGGGCGGAAAGTCACGAAAATTGCGAGTAACAAGGCTGAGTTGATAAATCTGGCAAAAGGCGGCTTGAATAGCATCGGGGAGCCTCCACCCCTCTTGACGACGCAATAATGCGGCTAAGTCCGCTACTGCCACCATCATTTCCAGGGTTGTAAACTGGTCTAGAAATTGGGCTGCAATCTCAGCATCAGGTGGTTCAAACCCTACTAGAACTTCTGCTCTAGTAATTATGGAAATAGCACTTTCCCCTTGGGACTGGAGCAGATACTCTGTAGCCGCAGGAATATTGTTAAAGTGGTCAATTAGGATAACCGAATCCAGCAATAATCTCACGCCCACTCCCCTCGAATTATTTGCTGGTATTCCAACCCATCGGACCCCTTCTAGATGCCCCTGGTTTGCTCTAAGAGAACCTCAAAAGAGGGATATTCTGCTTTGTCTTCTTCTTAGCGCATTCGCTTAACGCCTTGACCGATTAAGGCGGAGATCGTCGTTTTATTTTCTTTGGCTTTCATTTCTAGCCAGCGCAGATCTGCGGGCTCTAGGATAATCTCGTTAGGGCTCATCTGCTTGCACTAATGTTAGTATAGTTCAATGATATAGCAATCTCTCAGAAAAAGCCAATCGCCAACTGGCTAGCTGTACCATATGCTCAAACATCAAGTCTCTTTTTCTATTTTTCCATTTTCTCTCTTGACCTCCAGACCAGTATCAGCCTCGCGATCGCGAACTAGCATTTCGTAATTTGCAACGTAACGAGCGGAAAATAGGTGCTATACTGGTGATTTATATTTAGAATAATGACAGCGATCCCTAAACCCCCTCTTGTTTCTGAGGAGGCGGCGAGGGGACTGAAACACACCTGATCACAGCAAAAGGAATTCCTCCAAATGAAGACTGTCATAAAACGTCGAACGGCGATGGTCATACTCGCGATCGTGCTCGCGCTGTTCACAACCTTTACCCTTGTTTTGGCTCAAGGCCTGCCCGGCGTCCAGGTTCTCTATGCCCTCTGGAACATCTACCAGAATATCTTCGGTGGGTGGTCTCTATAAGCGCTACTTCCGGAGTTGTAGGTTGGGTTGAGGCCAGCAAACCCCAACCTGTGAGATTTAGCAGTATATCTCATTATAGCGGATTTCCCCCACTCGCTTGTAGGGTACATCTCATTTTTGCGGCGGGGCTATTCACCGGTAACCCATAAACCCGGACTGGTAGCCCTCTAACCCGGTATGGTATTAGCCATTGAGTCCCCAGAAACCCGGTTTCTTATACCATTTTTTTAACTACAAAAGTCGTAGGGTGGGCACTGTCAAGGACGATCTTGTCAGTTATCTGCTAATTATACCTTGCGGCGATCGCCTGTCCAGTCTCAAGTTTGCACCCGATCGCACCCAACCCGATAATACCAAATGTCAAAAAGGTTGCTACACTGGCGAAAGTTCTTTCACGCAAGCACTTCATCCCCAGGGGGTTTTAACCGACTAATAATTCCTTTGGTGGGCGGTGCCCACCAAAGGGCAAACTGGCGTACATTTTCCTCTCTGGTGCCGATCGCACCCAACCCGATATACTTTACCATAGGGGCGATCAGGCACAGCACTTTCGCCATAACAACCGTACTTCAACTCCATTCATACTCTTTATTACTATAAAAATTAGTTACGATGTTTCACAGTACGAAGATGCGTACCAATATACCCGATAATCATCCTTCCTGGTCCTACATCTGGGAAAAAATGAATCCGCCAAGCTAAAGGCGTCAGTCGGACGTGCCAACTAAAAACCCTATACTCACCATCAGGACATAGAAAAGTTCTCTCCTCTCCAAACTGCTGAATAGTTGCTTGACTCTCGGGGATGCCTTGCTAGGGAGACTGTCTGGATCGAATGGTCCACTTTCCCAAGTCTGGCAATAATCGGAAAGCTCGAATAATCGCTTTTCAACAGGGCGCAGCATCACATTTCCAGTACGGAGGTTTTGTAATTGTTCTCCCACATCTTGGCAAAATTCTAGGTTAGGGAATAACTCCGCTCTACGATGCCAAAGTTCCGCACCGTCGCCCAGGACAGTGCGGATACGTTTCTGAATCCAATCAGCGTGCTGCTGCACGTGGTCGCGGCAACTGGCGTGGATTATAGACTCTTTCAGCTCCTCATCATCGTCAACTTGTATTACTGTTATCTCTAGGCGGCTCACATCCCATCGGCGATCCGACTTCAAGCTCACCGCCAGTGCATTATTGATAACAGCATAAGCGAGTCCAATCGATGGCTCTGTTTCTCCTTGCTCTCCTCGATCCCTCACTTGAATATTTAGCTCTGTAATCTGGTCCAAATTCCAGCCTTTTCTGATATAGCTTTTGAGTAGTCGAGCTTCCAGGTCTTTATCTCGCTCCTTAAACCACTTAGATACAGTATAGTTACGTGCCAGTTCTGAGGAGTAAAAATTACTCTTCGTGCGCAGCATCCCTGGGACGCCTTTCGCAGTTGCTGCACGTACAGTTTCGATCAATTCTGACATCCATTGTCTTGCTGTTTCAATGTCAGCAGCAGGAGTCTGCAAAGACAGTTCATTAAATACCATCTCCAAATCCATTTCTCATGCTCCCGCTGGTTCTAACAAAGCCTCCAAACTTTTGTCCCACTCGTCAAAGAAGCCATTTGGCCAGAAGTCAATTCGTCCATTGCGATCGACCCGAGGCGATAGGACCTCAGTCCGCAGTTGTCTGGTCCGATCGCACAATTTTCTCTCCAAGAAGTGCAGTTGGACATCTTCTGGGTCAACTTTGCCGCTATGAACGGCCAGAAGAATCCCATTTAAGACATGGTCGCTATGAGTTTCTATTACAATCTGAATTCCACAACTTGCTGCGATCGCCAGCAATCTGCCAATTTTTGCTTGTCCTTGGGGATGGAGATGGGCTTCGGGGTTTTCAATGAGAATCAGCGTACCGGGTTTGGATGCCAGAACCGCCACAATAATTGGTAAAGTGTAGGTAATGCCAAACCCAACATTCGTGGCACGGTAGGGGTTGCTGTCTCCATAGAAGTATTGCAAACCAATCAAACCCATGTCTGGTTTGGCATTGAGTCTCAGACGAGTTCCGGGGCTGATTTCTCCCATCCATGCCTCAACTTGGTCTATCAGATCCATTTATTTTTGCCCGTCGGTTACTTTCACCTGGGGATGATTCAGCTTTTCGTCAACAATAGATTCACGTCTATAAATTGAAAGGAAATGTGCAGTGTATTCACCACCAGTACCGAGATTACCCAGCCGGCGCACTTGTAAATCTGAGACCTCGTTAAATGGGCGTGGTCCAATACGTTCTGCCTGAAGGTAGTGGAAGTTATGCTTGAAAAGACTTGTTAATTCATAAATTTCTGTCTCTACTGGTGGAGAATCAAGATTTAATACATCATGCTCTCGCTTCTCTCCAACGTATTTGAAACGCCATTGACCTTTTCTATTATTTTCCCAAACAATCTCAAAACCGATTGATTCCTCTTGAGCACCCTCAAAAAGGGCATCCTGAGCCATACCAATACTTACCAAGTCACCATTCAGCGCCAAGCCTATATTTGGCAGTAAGTTTTGTTTGTAAGATTGACGCAGCAGTAGTAGTGCTTGCAACACGGAAGATTTCCCAGTGCTATTCAGACCAGAAAGCAGGGTAAGTCCTCTAAATTTAAGCAAACGATCCTCAAAAGGTTTAAAGTTATTTAAGCGCAGTGAACTAGGGCGTGTCATCAGTTAAGCCAAACAACAGTAGCAGCCAGGTAGATAGCACCCAAGAAATTCTGAGCCCTCTTATCGTAACGGGTGGCAATGGCTCGATATTGCTTGAGTTTGGCAAAAAAATTCTCAATCAAATGACGTGCTTTGTATAGATATTTGTCATAACGACGTTGTTCTTTTCGATTGGATTTAGGCGGAATCACAGGTTCGCATTGCTGGGCTTCAAGACGTTTCAAAACCCGTTCGTCAGCATCATAAGCTTTGTCTGCGAGTAACGCATCAGCCTTAATATTATCAAGTAACACATCAGCCCCTTCTAAATCGTGAGCTTGACCGGCTGTTAAATGAAAACCCGTTGGGTTCCCCAATGCGTCACAGGTCGCGTGAATTTTGGTACTCAAACCCCCTTTACGGCGTCCGATGGCTTGGTCGCAATCTTTTTTTTTGAGCACCTGCACTATGTTGATGAGCCCTTTATATCGTGGCATCAATCATCGCATATTCGTTATCGGCATCGGACGCAAGTACCTTGAATACTCTTTCCCATACCCCGGATTTTGACCACCTACTATGGCGCGTATGAATTACCCTCAAGTCCCCAAATCGCTCGGGTAAGTCCCGCCAAGGTATCCCAGCTCTATATCGATACAAGACAGCATAGACAAATAAGCGGTTATCCTTAGCTGTCCCCCCACATAACCCTCCCGACCTGGCAATAGGTCCCTGATTCTCTCCCACTGGTCATCTCTTAAAGCATAGCGACGCATTTCTCAAATTCTCCTGCTCTAACCTTTACCCTCTTAGATCACACCAATATATCCTGGTTGTCAACTCAATCATCTTGTTATATATTTTTGGTGGGGACCCATATCGTTAATCTAACTGATGACACGCCCTAATCATAACAGCACCTCATGTATTAATTTTTCAATTGTACTAAATCGATACTGAACTTTTTCTGATGCCTGAGAGATTGATTTTAAAAAATCCTCATCATTATCTGCGCCTTCCTTAAATTTATCTATTATTTTTTGTTTTCTGTCAATTAATTTTTGAATCTGTGGATCCTCAAGTTTACTAATATTAACTGACCAAGATTCAAATAATGCTTGATTTATTGGATACTTTCTTTTCGTCTTTTTAGACATTTTCCGAAATGCATGTTCTACAAAAATTTTAAATGCCGCTATCATGGCTCTCTTAAACTTAAATTAAATAATCTCTAAGTCCTCATCTGCCATATGATTTATCTTATGCATTGCCTTAGTTAAAAAAATATTTCGGTTATTATTATAATCTTTGTAACAAGTATAAGATGTAATTGTGAATGCTAAGAAAACTAGTACAAATTCACGATCTTCCATCCGCATTTTTCGCGATTTTCCAAGCTTAATAACCCGCTTAAATTCTTCAGCCCTAGCAAGTTTAGTCAAAAAAATTGTAGCCTTACCTGGGTTGAGAGCATGGCGTAATTCTTGAGGCGATAGAGGTTCTCCTCCTGTGTTAATCCGTTTGAATATATTGTACTTAACTTCAAAAGGCGTGCCTTTTTCAATCAAGTAAGTTGTAATTTGAGTTTCTTGTATTCTACGTTTGTACTTATCCTCCAGATCGTCATAGGTTTTGCCATCAAACTCCTTGAGATACTCTAGTCCACTTAGCTTCAGCGTCTTATCACTGACAAACTGCTTTAAGGCAGATAGCCGTTGTATTCCATCTACCACTAACCATTTTTCCTCATTAGTCGCATCTATGTAAAATGCTGGCAATGGAATGCGAATGATGATGGATGGGGTCGAGCCGGGAATCGCTTCCCGACCCTCCCTTTCGGAACCGGACTTGCGATTTTCACCGCATCCGGCTACTGGGTACTAGGCCCTTTTCATAGGTAGACTTAATAGGAATTACTTCCGTTAGCCCTTGCCGCCTGTCTTTTCTTCCCTTTCCTGGTTTAGCGAGTGGTTGTTCTGATAACCGTTAGTATCACCATTTTCAAGTCAGTTTTACTAGTTATCCATACCTTATCCTCCACTTGCGTTTCGGATTAGTTCCGTAGCTTTTTAGGATTACTCATTCCAGCAGCTTCCTAGTATCACCGACCCACGTCAGCGCTGGCTACCCAGCATCATCTACATTACTGTAGATGTTATCCCAGGAATTACCCCGGGCATTCGCTTCTTGGGCCATCCCTCCCCCCGTGGCTTGCGCTTAACATCTAACTTGTCCTGATGGACAGCACACGAGAGGTTACTTCGTTCCCTAACAACATTTCGCGATACCTTTAGGTCCACACTATACCCCGGGAGCTATTTGAGTACTATATTAGCCAGAGTCTAAAACTAATACTAGCTACCATTTCCTTTTTAGGCCAGCGCATATAGCCTTATTTCGCTGGTTCCTTATAACGAGGCTTGCACATGTTTGCCTGCTCTAACCTTGGATATCTTTCCTAGCGGCGTCACCGGCTTAGGCTGCCAGTTATCCTACATTTGAGTCCTCGCTTAGCACCACGATGATGTCGCTTCGTAGCACCGAGGACCGGTGTCACCCCCGTACCTGGGGGAATTTAACCCCCATGCGGTCAGAGTTCCCGGCTAATGAAACCGGGCTAGCGTTCCGTGTTTGACCACGTTAGGCTAGAACGAATCGCACCGACTCAATAAGTCTACTTTTAACATCATCCTTCCATATATCTGCATGACGTTGAAAATCCGGTGCTAAGTCAAGTACCTTTTCATTAATTCTTCTCAGCAGTTGCTCAATTGTTGGTTCTCTGGTAATAATATTAATCTCCTCTGGATCGTACAAAAAAGCATCTTGCTCGTATGTGTAATCACTGTCTTTATCGTCTCTATCGGAGGCTTCGTTATAACCTTTTGGTTGGTGCTTAGACTTTTCTGTCACAGTAAATACTCTCCTTGGTGTTAATGTCCATTCAGTCCCCGGTAATGCTTGGCATTACTATATCGGCATGTAGCTTTCTGGATGTCCTGATTATATCCTACTTTCTCCCCAATATCAAATCCGAGAGAACACTTATAACACATCTTAGCCTGACCAGGCTTTGTTTCTGTAGCGGCAGAATGAATTCTGCCGCAATGCCCACCTGATGCTACTAAACTCCGCTGCTGCCGATCTCCCACATCTCCCCAGACATTTGGGGCGGGGTTAATGCCGACCATACTTTTATCATATATTACTTTCCCCCGAAACGTCAATAAAATTTTTTCTCTCTCATCCCTCTCCTGTCGGAGGTCATATTGCGGTTACCGGTGGGTTCCGGGTGCGCGTACATCTTTGTCCTCTGGTGCCGATCGCCTGCTTCAGGCATTTTGGGCGGGATGCCAACCATACTTTATCTTATATGACTTTCCCCGAAACGTCAATAAAAATTTTTCCTCTCTCATCCCCCTCTTGTCGGAGGCCATGATTGAGGTTACTGGTGGGTTGGGTGCGATCGGACATCTTTACCCTCTGGTGCTGATCGCACCCAACTTGATATACTTTACCATAGGGGCGATCGCCTAAGCAACTTCTGCCATGAACAACCGTCCTTCAACTCTTTCATATTCATCTTCTAGCAACCACAGCTCCGCCTCTTGATAACTAGAACTTGCAAAGACAATCTTATAGCCTTCAGTCGGGTCAAAAATACAAAAATTTCTCTCATCATCTCCCAATAACATTAACACATAGGGAGGGACAGAAGTTGGATCTACCCAGATTTCAGTAAATTTCCAGTTATTCGCTATGTCTGGTGCAGTTGATAACATGATTTTGTCTTCTCATGGGTTCGGTGGGCAATGCTACTTTTCCAGTTTAGAGAGCTTTTTCTATTCTTTGGCGATCGCCAGCGCTTGCGAGTATAGCTGCTGACTAATGCGTTTACCTTGGGCAATCGTTTATAATTTCTTTGACAGTAGGTATCAAGCCTCGTTGCTTAGCAATTAACAGCGTATTAACTGTACCGATGACAGGTAAATTTCTGGATATTGCTACTTTTCGCGCCTCCAAATCATCTATCAATATCTGTCCTGCGCCCAATTCTTCTGCAAGAATCATCGCGGCACATTCACCCAAGTCAAGTTCATTAGCATTTTGAAGGGCAGATACTTTCTGAGTATCCATAACTGCGCGGATCTCTATCCAGGTTGCCGACTTCACTAATTCTACTGCTGGGTGAGTTCCTGTCGTCACTTCATCGTAGACTTCTTGAGGGATAACAATTTCTCCAAAAACATCCCGCAATATATTTAACTTTCCTACCTTTGCTAGTTCGCTGAGGGGAGTGGTGTCTGAAACAACAATCATTTCTGCTTTTGTTCTAACATCTGCATGGCGTAGGCTACCTCGCGCTCTAATTCTTCTCGCGTCTGGTCTGGAAATGGTGAAATATCGTATACATCCATCAAATCTGAAAGTTGCCAGCGATCTATTCCTAACAGCTTTGCTGCTCGTCCTGCACTGATATCATGCTGTCGTAACAACTCCATCACATAAGCTTCTTTTGCTTTACGCTCAGCCGCTAACCTCTTTGCCTCTGGAATTTCTCTAACGGCTATTGTAAATTTTACTTCAATTCCCGCTTGTTGTCTATTCATAACTTTCCTTTATTAATTAAACCCTCGTATATTAATAGCCTGCGCAGGCAGGCTTTGTTTGTGTAGCGGCAGGATTTATTCTGCCGCTACTGCCGCTACACCCACAATAAGGCTATTAAACCTTCGCTTCTTCCTTCACCAACTTATCCCAACCCAAATCCTTGAGACTGCTATTCCGACGCAGGGGACGAGTCACCAACTCTAATATATCGCGAGTATTGCTAAAACCGTGAATTTGAGCAAAGGTGAACTCTACTGACCACTTAGTATTAATTCCCCGTGCTTCTAACGGGTTCGCGTGGGCCATCCCCGTAATTACCAGATCGGGCTGCAATTCATAAATCCGCTGAATCTGATTGTAATTGTCTGGCTTCTCAATAATCTTGGGCATCGGCGCACCCATTTCCTGACAAGTCTTCTCCAGCAGCACTAACTCTGCTCCCTGATAGCGCTTGTCCATGTAAGGAATGCCAATTTCATGCACTGTCATGCCGCAACGAATTAAAAACCGCGCTTGGGAAATCTCTAGCAAGTTATCTCCCATGAAGAAGACGGACTTGCCCCGAATTAACTGCAAGTAATCTTCCACGCTTTCCCAAATTTGCTGTTCCCGTTCCTCTAAACCTTTGGGTTCGATGCCAAATACTGAGCAAATTTTCTCGATCCAAGCACGTGTGCCGTCGGGCCCGATCGGGAATGGTGCGCCAATCAATTTGCACTTGCGACGCCGCATCAGGGTTGTCGCCGTCCGAGACAGGAAGGGGTTGACGCCACAAACGTAATAGCCTTCTTCCAGTATAGGTAATTCCGTGTAGCGCTTGGCCGGTAACCACCCCGAAACTTTAATCCCATGCTTCTTCAATTCTAGAGTCAGTTGCGTCACCACGGGGTCTGGCATAGAACCAAACAGCACTAATGGTGGATGATCTGCATACTCGGACTCTTCAGCAGCAACATCTTCCTTCTTCTTACCGAAGCTGAGGAGTTTCTGAATGGCATTCCGTTCTTCTTTCTCCTCTTCCTTCTCTACATTCTTGGGACAACGGGCCGCCATTGCTGCTAGCACCGTGTCTTCCCCTTGGGTGAAGGCGTAGTCTAAACCGTTCGCACGCGCTACCACGATCGGGAGCCCAATTTCCGCTTCCAGCTTCGGGGCCAACCCTTCCAAGTCCATCTTAATGATTTCCGTCGTGCAAGTGCCGATCCACACGATCACGCTGGGGTTGCGATCGCGTTTAATCTGCAAGCAGAGTCGCTTCAGTTCCTGATAGTCATTCAACTGGGCGGAAATATCCCCTTCTTCCAACTCTGCCATCGCGTAACGAGGTTCAGCAAAAATCATCACCCCCATGGCATTCTGGAGGAAATAACCGCAGGTTTTCGTACCGATCACCAGAAAGAAGCTATCTTCAATCTTTTGGTACAGCCACGACACGCAACTGATCGGGCAAAATGTATGGTAATTCCCAGTTTCGCATTCAAAGTTCAGGGCTTCTGGTTGAGCTTGAGCAACAGTCATGGGTTTATTCTCCTCTCCTCTAATAATCGCTGATTTTTTCTTTGCTATCTGGCAACAAGCCCGAAACTACTCCGGATGACTCCTTCACCGAACTCTGTGCCGCCTCGGACTCCTCGGAAATCAGTTCCTTATCCGGGTCAAAATTCAACCCCAGTACCTCTACTAGGGCATCTTCATCCGGGTTCAACTTGTAAAAAGGCACCATTAAGTTTGCCAGTTTCGGTTCCAGGGCGTTGATCACCCCCAGAATCAGGGAAGATCCAGGACGCCGGCCGCTATCAGGAGTCTTGACTGACTTGACTTCCATTTGTAAAACCAGCCAAGCCCGATTTTTCTGGAAATATTCCAGCCACTTCTGCTTCAGGGAAGCAGTAAAGTTTTCATAAAATGCCATAACCATTATTTCGTTACATCCGTTCTCTCAACATTGCAGCAATATACCTCGCAATTTTCGCTCACCCTAAAGTTTAAACCTCCGGCGAGCCATGAGACTAATCGAGAAATGTTTTGAGTTGGTTTTAACCGACTTTAGCTCTCGTTCCCTGGCTGCTCTCCTCTGCAGGATGCGCTGCCTGGGAACGCGGGGTTTAAACCCTCGGCGGGCCTTAGATGTAACGTTTGGTTTGCTTGGGCAAGATTAGACCATCATCAGATCTAATTCTTGTTCCTCGGTCTTAGCTGCTGGTTGCTGCGGGTTCAGGTAGAAGTCCGACAGCAAGGAGAATAACTCCCGATCGGGCGCATCATTTGGCACCACACCTTCAGGCTGTGCCAGAATTTGGTCGGCAATATTCAGGTAATAGTCGCAAACTGGGTTGAGATAGGGGTCCGTCTCGGCCATCTCAAACAAGGTTTTACCCTTAACGCGGGAGATGCGAATATCTTCAATCAAGGGCAGAATCTCCAGCACTGACATGGGCACTGCTTCGATATATTTGTCAATCAAGTCCCGCTTGGAGGTGCGGTTGCCAATCAACCCTGCCAGACGTAGAGGGTGAGTGCGGGCCTTTTCGCGCACAGAGGCAGCAATGCGGTTGGCGGCAAATAAGGCGTCAAAACCATTATCCGTAACGATCATGCAATAGTCGGAATAGTTCAGGGGGGCGGCAAAACCACCGCAGACTACGTCCCCCAGAACGTCAAACAGAATCACTTCGTACTCGTCAAAAGCATTCAATTCTTTCAGCAGCTTCACTGTCTCGCCCACTACATAGCCGCCACAACCTGCACCTGCTGGCGGACCGCCCGCTTCTACGCAATCAACTCCCCCATAACCTTTGTAGATCACATCTTCGGGCCAGACATCTTCGTAGTGGTAGTCTTTTTCCTGAAGGGTATCGATAATGGTAGGAATTAGGAAGCCCGTGAGGGTAAAGGTACTGTCGTGTTTGGGGTCGCAACCAATTTGCAGTACCTTCTTGCCTCGTTTGGCCAGGGCAACTGAGATGTTGCAGCTTGTTGTCGATTTGCCGATGCCGCCTTTTCCGTAAACTGACAGTTTCACGCTTGTTGTCTCCTATCTTTGCTTCTTTTCGCTGGTGTCTTATCCTTTGCCACGGTAGTTTGCGCCTTCCGTGGCACATCTAAATCAGACTCTAGCTTAAATAGGTCACTCTCAAGATTTCTGTAATCTTATCTTCATAAAAATAGGTACAATACACAAACTATATACTATACTATATGGCCCGATGGAGGGTTTGGGGGCGATCGCCCTCTTGGGGGGACCCTTGATGTGACTCTGACTGGGGAAAGTGGGGCAACCGGTTAAGCTGTTATCCCCGACTGGCGAAGGGATTAGGGATTTTGGTTACAAATTATGAATTTTTTTCCGTGAGTGTCGATAACTGCCGGAGGTTAATTGTCCAGGTTCCAGGGTCACCAGAGGTTCGATGTCTCTGGAAATGGTGTTGTGCTGGCACCTTAGCTGCCCATGGGCTATTGGCACTACCCAAAAAACATTCTCGGGGCGATCGGGAAGTATGTGCGATCGCCCGGATTGGATATCACCGGTGCTTATTTGAGGGTTTTGCTAGTTATTTCCGTATAAGTATGTAATTTTAAGTACGGTATAAAATTGTGATGAGATCCTCAAGTTTAGGGCTTAGTGGTAACTTACTGGTAACTTACTGGTCGGTTCCTGGTCTCCTCGTGATGGGATGCTGAAGGCAGGGGGAGTTACGCAGCTTAAGAAAATTTTTTGGTCGATCGGTCTCGGGGCAATCTGTTTCTAGTATAGCTGGTGGTTTCTGACCAGAGTTTCCTGTCTGCTGTCGGAGATTGCTTCGGGAGGGGGGTAACTCATAAAGCCTAAGTTACTCCCTAGTCTCCCCCTCCCTCGCAATGACAAATAGGTGATTGTTATACTACATCAATGTGAGAAACGTGTTATGGAAAGAGCATATTCCACCAATCTTCGTGCTATAATTTGTTTCTGGCGATGGTTCCGAAGAACGGGACACCACACCTTGGACTGGGAAGTTTTGGGTTTACGAAAATAGGATTCGTCCGGCTTTCTACGGAATTTATGAAGTCAGAAACGCTTCGGTAGAAGTATATGAGCTGATCGGAAATCATTACTCCCTTGTGCCAGCAAATGAACGGGGACATTTCCCGATCAGCCCCTTGGGTGTGGAGTTGGGCATTTGGCGCGGTGAATATCTCGGTGCAACTTTACCTTGGATGCGTTTTTGGGATAATCAAGGAAATCTGTTATTGACGGGTTTTGAACGTGCCCAACAGGAGAACCGACGCGCCGAACAGGAACGAATTCGCGCCGAACAGGCAGAATCTCAGTTAGCGCAGGAGAGCCAACGCGCCGAACAGGAACGAATTCGCGCCGAACAGGAGAGCCAACGCGCCGAACAGGAACGAATTCGCGCCGAACAGGAGAGCCAACGCGCCGAACAGGCAGAATCTCAGTTAGCGCAGGAACGCCAAAAAGCCCAACAGCTCGCAGAAAGGCTCCTCGCCCTGGGAATCGATCCAGATACAGTATAGCAATCGACAAGTATTTTTCAAAGGGGGATAACCCCCTTTTTTTTCCAATCCCGGATGTGCTATTATTGAAATGTAACACAGTAATTAGGGACTTAAAATTTATGAGAGGCCACGACCAACGGATGTCTCCACGCCTTGCGCTACTCGCACTACTCCGGAGACATCGCAAGATGAATTAACCTCACTAGTCAGTCACGAACTGCGCACACCTCTGACCTCAATTCGCGCAGCCTTGGGTCTTTTGCTCAGTGGCAAGCTAGGCTCCCTACCTCCACAAGGTATGCGGCTGCTGGAAATTGCCATCAATAATACAGACCGCCTACTGCGTCTGACCACAGCGATCGAGAATGAAACAGCGATGTGCGATGCGCAGTGCGATCGCGCAGACGTAGCCGTGTGCGCGCAGCGCATGTAGCGAGCTGTGTCTCCCCTTTTGTGCGACTATGATGTCTCCCCTTTTGTGCGCCTAGCGCTCCCGGGAGAAATCAAGCTCCCAGGAGACACAGCAGCAGAGCACATCGAACAACGCCACGAGCGTTTTGTCCGCTGCGGCGATGGAGCGCTTACGGTTAGAAGCTGACCTGTCTGAAACCTTGTCACGCCAAGAGTTTCAGCTTTTCTACTACAACTACTTTTGACCGCACCCGGTGGGCACCGCCCACGCAGGGATTAATTTACTTTAGTTAGTAACCCCACGAGCAAGCACTTAAAGGAAAGACGTTCGTTTTCTACATCCACAAAGATAGTGTCTCCGTTCTTAAACTCGCCGCGCAGGATCGCTTTCGCAATTTGGGTTTCTAACTCCCGCTGAATTGCTCGCTTCAAGGGCCGCGCCCCATAGACTGGGTCATAACCTACTTCTGCCAAAAAGTCAAGGGCAGCTTCGGCCAGTTTGAGAGACATCTTCCGTTCTGCTAACCGCTGTTCTAAACGCTGCACTTGCAACTTTACGATCGCGCGCAATTGTGCTTTCTTGAGGGAGTGGAAGATGATCACTTCATCAATGCGGTTGAGGAACTCGGGACGGAAACTCGATCGCATCGCTTCCATCACCCGCTTTTGCATCTCTTCATACTGGCTATCATCTCCTGCCACATCCAGGATATACTGGGAACCGATGTTGCTAGTCATGATGACGATCGCATTCTTAAAGTCAACGGTATGACCTTGGGCATCTGTGACGCGACCGTCATCGAGAATTTGCAGCATAATATTGAAGACATCGGGATGAGCTTTTTCAATTTCATCGAACAAGATGACCGCATAAGGAAGCCGGCGAATCGACTCAGTCAGCTGTCCCCCTTCATCATACCCAACATATCTCGGAGGCGCACCAATTAACCGCGAAACAGTATGTTTCTCCATGTACTCGGACATGTCAATTCGCACTAACGCTTCTTCCGTGTCGAACAGGTAAGCAGCAAGTGCGAAGAGCTAATCAGCCACCTTAGATAGCAGAACTGGTTCCTTCTTTTCGGGAGCCAGTACCTTCACTGCGCGGTTTTCATCCACATCAACGACAACAGTATCTCCATCTTTAATGCGACCGGAAAGAATTTCCTCGGCCAAGCTATCTTCCAACAAGCGCATAATTGCTCGCCGCAGAGGTCGGGCCCCGTAGGCCGGGTTGTAGCCCTCTTCCACCAGGCGTTCTTTGAACTTCTCCGTCACTTCCAGAGTAATACCCTGTTCTGTAAGACGTCCAAAGACTTCATTGAGCAGGATCGCGGCAATTTCCTTCACCTCTTCCTTCGACAACTGACGAAAGACGATAATCTCGTCCAGGCGGTTGAGGAACTCTGGCCGAAAATACTGCTTGAGTTCTTCATTCACCAGAGAACGAATGCGGTTGTACTGAGCATCGGCTGTATTTTCCTCAAACTCAAAGCCCAAACCGCCACCACCTTTTTCAATCACCTTCGACCCGATGTTGGAGGTCATAATCAGTAAGGTGTTCTTAAAGTCCACCGTGCGCCCCTTAGCATCCGTCAGCCGGCCATCCTCCAGGATTTGCAGCAGCATATTGAACACATCTGGGTGGGCTTTTTCGATTTCATCGAACAGCACCACCGTGTAGGGGCGACGGCGCACTGCTTCCGTCAGCTGACCGCCTTCGTTGTAACCCACGTACCCTGGGGGAGAACCGATCAGCTTGGATACCGTGTGACGTTCCATGTACTCCGACATGTCTAGACGAATCATCGCCTCTTCCGAACCGAAGAAATAGGCCGCCAGAGCTTTAGTCAGTTCTGTTTTACCCACACCGGTAGGACCGGAGAAGATAAAGCTGGCGATCGGGCGATTGGGGTTTTTCAATCCCACCCGGGCGCGACGAATAGCGCGAGAGACCGCCTTAACTGCATCGTCCTGACCGATCAGGCGCTGGTGGAGAGTATCCTCCATGTGCAGTAGCTTTTCGGATTCCGACTCCGTCAGCTTTTTCACCGGTACTCCCGTCCAAGATGCCACAATATGGGCGATATCCTCCTCAGTTACCATCGGAGAGTCTGAGTCGGAATTATTCTCCTGTTCCGTCTTTTTCGCCGACGCGATGGCCTTAATCTCGCTTTTTATTTCCATTTCCCGATCGCGCAGTTCTCCGGCCCTGTAAAAATCCTGAGAGCGGACTGCATCGTCCTTTTGCTTTAGCACCTGACGCAGTTCTTTGTCAAGTTCTTTGGCTGCTGGAGGCAATTGAGAATTTATCAATCGGACTCGGGAACCTGCTTCATCGATCAAATCTATTGCCTTATCTGGCAAATAGCGGTCTGAGATATAGCGGTCTGACAGTTTTGCCGCCGCTTCCAGGGCCGCATCTAATATTTTCAGCTTGTGATGCTGCTCGTAGCGTTCCCGCAGACCGTGTAAAATCTCAATCGTTTCTTCCACAGAAGGTTCTCCCACCATCACCGGTTGGAACCTGCGTTCTAGAGCTGCATCCCGTTCAATATGCTTGCGGTACTCGTCCAGGGTTGTCGCGCCGATACATTGCAGTTCCCCCCGGGCCAAAGCTGGTTTGAGAATATTCGCCGCATCGATCGCCCCTTCTGCCGCCCCCGCACCGATCAGGGTATGGACTTCATCTATCACCAGGATGATATTGCCTGCCGAGCGAATTTCATCCATAATTTTTTTCAGGCGTTCTTCAAACTCGCCTCGATACTTCGTCCCTGCCACCAGCAAGCCAATATCGAGAGTCACCACCCGCTTTTCTTCCAGGATATCAGGGATTTCATTTTCGACAATGCGTTGGGCCAGACCTTCCGCGATCGCCGTTTTCCCCACCCCTGGTTCGCCAATCAGCACCGGGTTATTCTTAGTCCGGCGTCCCAGGATTTGGATCACCCGTTCAATTTCCGGCTGGCGACCGACAACCGGGTCCAGCTTACCCTCACCTGCCATTTGAGTCAGGTTAGAGCCAAATTCATCGAGAGTTGGCGTTTTCGTGCGACCGCCGCCACCACCCGCCGTCACCTCAGCCGTTTCGCCCAGCATGCGAATCACTTGAGTCCGCGCCTTAGACATGTCAACTCCCAGGTTTTCCAGCACCCTGGCCGCCACACCTTCCCCTTCCCGGATCAGACCCAGAAGCAAATGTTCCGTGCCAATGTAGTTATGACCCAGTTGGCGGGCTTCTTCCAGGGATAATTCCAGTACCCGCTTCGCTCTGGGGGTAAAAGGAATTTCCACAGCGACAAAACCCGAGCCTCTACCAATGATTTTTTCTACCTCAATCCTGGCGTCCTTGAGGTTGACGCCCATAGATTTTAGTACCTTGGCAGCGACGCCGGTTCCTTCGCCGATCAGACCCAAGAGGATCTGCTCTGTACCTACGAAGTTGTGACCCAGGCGGCGTGCTTCCTCCTGAGCCAGCATGATTACCTTAATAGCTTTTTCTGTGAACCGTTCAAACATGGCGTCTTTCCATCGGCTATTTTTTTTCTGAGTCGGTCGTTGGCAATTTGCATTCTTTGGGTCCGGGCAGTCCATAGGCTGCTTCCCATTAAGATGATGTTAGCATAGGTTAATGAAAGCATTGTTGTAGGGCTTCCCAAAGTTGATGGGGGGATTCCCGCCTGAGGTGGTGTCTGTTTTTGACAAAAATCCCCTGCATTGGACATCTACTAGTAGCTGGCGGATCGTCCGACCGACCGCATTAAGCAATTCAAAATTCAAAATTCTCTCATTCAAAATGGGGAAAGTCATTGATAGCAAGGGTTTCAGCCTTTGGATCCAGGCAATTTCAATGGGCGACAGCTTATCGGGCTTGAGGTCAAAACCATGAATTATCAGCCAGTGGATCCTCTCGGGTCTGGCTTCTGTATACAGGGAACCGGGAGCTTGTGATTATGTCGGCGCCGTCTGATTAGCTTACCCCCGCCCCCTCACTACCGAAAAGTGGGGCTATACAAACTCTACCGGTTAAGTCCCATCAACCTCACCACCCATCTAAGCAATTGCGCTCATTCTCTCATTCAGCAATTCTATATTGGGAAAGCCTCTTAGAGCAAAGGTTTCAGCTCTTGGGCCGTAGCAATGTAAATGCGCGACAGCTTATGGGTGGATACTCTCAGGTCTGGCTTCTGGGTACAAGTGGCTCAAAGCTTGTGATTCAGGGGGGTTTTCGCCATCCGCCACCCAGATCTAAAATCAAGCTTATTTGCTCACTTTGTTAGCTTTTCCTTTTGTCCCACAAGGCAACGCTAACTATCAATCCCCCCCAGCGTCGCCGCCCGAACCCTAAAGGGCCGCTTCTCGACGTGCCGAACAATTAGCGCAATACTTACAGACTCTGGGAATAGATCCCGATACCATTAACTGATAGAGCGCGATCGCACCTGGCGCTCTATCAGTTGTCAGCGGTCAGTCCACCGGTCGTGTCCAGAGACGCCCACCCTGTCGCTCGCCTGCCTGTCGTGTCCAGAGATGCCCACCCTGTCGTGTCGCTCCCGCGCACGACATGGGTGGGCACTCTCGGACAAGAGTTGGCGCTTGCACGGGCGATCGCCCTATTGGTGCCAGACTGCAAATTCCGTGCTAAGATCGGAGCGTTGATGTGAGGGAACAAATATGGTAGATTCCACAGTTGATGTCAATCCAAAGACTTTGACCTTTGCCGAATACCTAGAGTATACCGGAAAACCAGGTGTAATGTACGAACTCTATCGCGGTCAATTGATCGAAATGCCAACACCGACAGGTTTACACAAATTAATTTGTAAATTTTTATTCCAAGAGTTTCTGCGCTACTTGGTATCGGAAAACTTCAACTTAGTAGCGATAGACTTGACGGGAGTGAGAACGGAAAAAAATACATCTCGGATACCAGATGTAGTCGTTCTTCTCAAAAGTATTTGGAAAAATGTTTGCGCTCGCAAACAAGCAGCAGTGCTGGACTTTGAGGAAAAACCCCTCTTAGTAGTAGAGGTGACAAGTCAAAATTGGCGCGATGACTACGGAACCAAACGAGATGAATACTCACGCCTGAATATTCCCGAGTATTGGATCGTAGACCCCGAGCGGTCCCGGGTGCGGTTGTGTAGTAAAATTTCCGGAGAAGAAAGTTACCCAGAGCGGGATTTTTTGCCGGGAGATGAGGTCAAGATCGCGCAATTTCCGGGATTAATATTACCGGTAGATCGAATACTAGACCCGCCGGATGTAGACTATTTGGTCCGAGAAGAACTCAGACTGCGACAAGAACTAGAAGAACTCAAAGGGCAACTAAATGCAGAACGTCAACGTGCTGAGGCAGAAGAGCGCACGTCTGAGGCCGCAGAGCGCACGTCTGAGGCAGAACGTCAACGTGCCGAACAATTAGCGCAATACTTACAGGCTCTCGGAATAGATCCCGATACAATTAATTGATAGAGCGCGATCGCACCCCCGATCGCACCCCCGATCTCCAGGGGCGGTCAGCGGTGAAGCGAACTTCTCACACTTGCGATCGACCCGGAGCGATCGTCGCAATAGTTTTATTGGCCCAGTCGCCATGGCTCCGGAGCGAGGGACTGTTGCGATCGTAGACTTATGCCAAGCGATCGCTTTTCATTAAAAAAATTGTTTCAACTGGAAAGTATAGTGGATGGGGTCGAGCCGGGAATCGCTTCCCGACCCTCCCTTGAGGAACCGGACTTGCGATTTTCACCGCATCCGGCTACTGGGTACTAGGCCCTTTTCATAGGTAGACTTAATAGGAATTACTTCCGTTAGCCCTTGCCGCCTGTCTTTTCTTCCCTTTCCTGGTTTAGCGAGTGGTTGTTCTGATAACCGTTAGTATCACCATTTTCAAGTCAGTTTTACCAGTTATCCATACCTTATCCTCCACTTGCGTTTCGGATTAGTTCCGTGGCTTTTTAGGATTACTCATTCCAGCAGCTTCCTAGTATCACCGACCCACGTCAGCGCTGGCTACCCAGCATCATCTACATTACTGTAGATGTTATCCCAGGAATTACCCCGGGCATTCGCTTCTTGGGCCATCCCTCCCCCCGTGGCTTGCGCTTAACATCTAACTTGTCCTGATGGACAGCACACGAGAGGTTACTTCGTTCCCTAACAACATTTCGCGATACCTTTAGGTCCACACTATACCCCGGGAGCTATTTGAGTACTATATTAGCCAGAGTCTAAAACTAATACTAGCTACCATTTCCTTTTTAGGCCAGCGCATATAGCCTTATTTCGCTGGTTCCTTATAACGAGGCTTGCACATGTTTGCCTGCTCTAACCTTGGATATCTTTCCTAGCGGCGTCACCGGCTTAGGCTGCCAATTATCCTACATTTGAGTCCTCGCTTAGCACCACGATGATGTCGCTTCGTAGCACCGAGGACCGGTGTCACCCCCGTACCTGGGGGGAGGGGAATTTAACCCCCATGCGGTCAGAGTTCCCGGCTAATGAAACCGGGCTAGCGTTCCGTGTTTGACCACGTTAGGCTAGAACGAATCGCACAAAATCATCATGGTTGCGATCGCAATTAAATTATGGAAGTTCAACCAAGGGAGATTCGATGTTTCCTTTGTGGAGGAGATAAAAGCACTCAACAACAATATCAGTCAAGGGTAGTGGGTCACAAGTAGTGATGTTAGCACAAGAAAGCATGGCTGCGCCACGCTGCGCGATCAGACGGAGATCGCAATAGTGGCATCCAACGGCAAGTCAAATAACGATATTTCAGGCATTGACGTCCCAGCCTAAAAATTGAAAATGCCACATCCCCACACCTATTGGGACAGACTAGCCATCACATCACTACATGTTTATCACTACCCAGTCAAGCAATAAAATACTGGAGGGATGACAGACTTGAAAGTGCCGACTAGCGATCGCTACCGCGACTTCCAAATTGAATGTCTCAAAAACCCAGAACACGCAGCGGCTTATATTGAGGCAATCTTAGAAGAGGAAGACCCGGAACCACAACTGTTACGCAATGCATTGAGAAAAGTTATTGAAGCTCGTTTTCCCTCGAAACTTCTGTCGGGAAATGATGAATTACTGCATCAGCGACTGGATGCAATGTTGACAAAAAGCGGTTGTGGGGAAATTTATGCTTTGGTTGAATTTTTGAATGCAGTGGATTTGAAGTTAACTATTCCTTTGAAGGCTAATAGGATGAAAAATAACAGAGTGCCGACAAGCGATCGCTGGCAAGATGCATTAATCGAATCCCTTAAAGACCCAGAACACGCCGCAGGTTTTATTGAGACAATCTTGGAGGAAAAAGACCTAGAACCACAACTGCTATCGGCGGCACTTAAAGATGTAATCGATGCGCGATCGGCCATGCAGGCTCTCTCGGAGTCGGCCAAAGAAAAGTACGAGCAATTAGAGAAAATTCTCTCGGAAAGCGGTGGCGCAGAAATCTATACTTTTGTTGAATTGTTAGAGGCACTGGGTTTAAATTGGCGATCGAGTAGGGAAAAGGATAAGTAGGTAGACAAAATAATTTGTGTATTTACCAATTGGCTTTTATTTTGCCTCTTGCCTCCTCTTGCCTCCCCATTCCGGAGCTAGGGTCACAAAAATTAACAATAATTTGATAGATGTTTGCCCTCGCCAAGGATTAGAATCCTAACTAGGGAAGACCAATAACTAGAAGGAGAGAAAAAAATGGCTTTTCGATATAAAGTAGTCAAAAAAAAGATCGGTACGTCTCCTTATACCACGAGACCGGACTTGGGAACTCCCTTAACTGAAGAGGAGTTTATCCTCAGGATACAAGAATCTTCTTCCATGGGACTCGGGGATATTAAGAGTAACCTAAGTTGCGACCTATTAAAAAAAATATGAATTACCCACTTAGACTTTACAGATATTTGGAATATTTCGTAGCTTTTGATACAAAATTATATTTTTTTTTGCTAGACGGCGGGTTGGCTGTTTATAGGTTATAATGTACTAAAATAATAGTTAATTGCTGGGGGATGTAGATGATGGAAGATATGATTACAACAATTTTTGTTCTTTGTGACGAGCTACTAAAAGCGTTAAATATAAGAGAAGATCCACAAGTAAAAATGAACAATGCCGAAGTGATGACAGTCGGATTAGTTGCTGCATATTTTTTCGGAGGACACCACGATCGCTCTTGTCAATTTATGGTCCAACACAAGTATATAAAAAATCTGTTAAGTAAAAGTAGGTTCAATCGTCGATTACACAATATTGAGGAACCAATTTGGATGTTTTTCTTCCAAGTTATAGCTCAAACATTTAAAGAGCTCAATCCGGGTCAAGAATATATTCTTGATAGTTTCCCGGTGCCAGTATGTGATAATATTAGGATTGATAGATGCCAAATTTATAACAAGGAAGAATATCGAGGGTATATTGCCAGTAAAAAACGTTATTTTTATGGATTAAGAGTTCATATGTTGGTAAACAAAAATGGAAAGCTAATAGAATTTTATCTAGATCCTGGTAGTTATAATGATGTTAAAGTTTTGCAATCTTTTGGCTTTGACTTACCATCAAATTCAATAGTTTATGGAGATAAAGCTTATAATGATTATCAATTAGAGGATTTACTAAAAGAGTCGTCAAGTATAATGTTAAAACATTTGCGAAAAAAGAACTCAAAAAGAAAAGAATCTTCTTGTTTTGAATATATACAAAAAGTAACAAGAAAACAAGTTGAAACCTGTTTTAGTCGAATCATAAATTTGTTTCCCAAGTCAATTCATGCTGTTACATCTAAGGGATTAGAGTTGAAAATAATTCTCTTTATCATAGCTTTTTGTATCCAATTTTTATAGGTCGCAACTTGAGTTAAGAGTATATTCGCCGAGGCTCGCAGCATATTAATCGATACCGCCCGTAACGGACGACCCAGCGAGACTCTACTAGATTTATTTCGTTTGACTCTCACTTGTGGCGGTTCTATAGAAGACCCCCAGCAACCTTTGAGCGCAGATGCGCTCGACCCCCATATGAGACTTTACCCGGCGGGTTCGGTTCAAAGGGAGTTTCGGGCTAACTTGACTTTAGAACGGACGGGGATAGAAGGCGATCGCGTCCCCGTGATTGAAGCGGTGCGCAATACCAGAACTAATAATCTCGACAGCTATTCTCCAGGCGACGTGTTGCGGGTGAGCGGAGAAGACCTGAAGGTGGCGGTTGAGGATACGGAAACAGGTGTGTTTTTCCGACTGCTCCAGAGAGCGATAGCGACGAAATTCTGACATGTCGTTCACCACCCTCTCTTATTGAAAAGAAAGGGGTTGTCCAAAATTTCCGTTTGTAAAACTCCCACCCTTCCGAGTCGAAGACCGTGGAAACAGGATTGAAGTTGCTAACTTCCAGCACTTTCTTGTCAATAGTTGACGCCACAGATTCCCACGATCCGAATTCAGACAATGGGCCTAACTCTGGCAGCTGACTGCCATCATTTGATGGCTGGTTTCCTACGCCTAGTTCTTCATCCCCATCAGTATTGCTCCGTATAATCTGGGAAGAGGGGAAAGGGGTTAACCAATACTCAAGCTCGATAGCTTCTTCCCTGGTACGTTTTTGTGTTGTAGTCATGGTAATTTAGAATCCCTATTTATTTCTGAACTATAGTTACTTCTATACTTATGACGTTTGCCAAGGCAGATATCTGACGCTGATATCTGACATTTTTTGAGTAATTTATGAAAGCAATAGTTGGCGATGCAGCAGTTCTTAGCAGCTTGAAACTTTTAGCGGTAGAAGATTATCTGCGTAAAAGGGTTGGCTCCCTGCTCCCCTACTGGACCGACGCTCTAGGCGATCGCCCATCCTATTCTTTCGTATGATTTCCCTTGCCGTTCCACAATTTCCGTATGGGTATGCTCCTCTTAAAAATGGAAAATTAAATTTTACCGCTTCGGTTCCGGAAAAGAGGTGATCGCCGGCTCTCCTGGGTTTTTGGTGTAAAATGTATACAGTGTTACAGTTTGAGGATTTACGAAATGGATTTTAATCTCGATAAATTATTTAATTTCCCCAATGCAACTGTTGAAAGTTGCTCTATCATTGATAATATCAGCTATTTTCAAATTCGCTGGCTTAATGAAAAAATACAATGTCCTATTTGTGGAGAAACTACAACAAAACTGCATCAAGAACGTCAAAGTTTAATTCGAGATTTGTCAGTTTTTGGGCGAGCCGTATATTTAAAAATTCCTCGCAACTGTCCTGACATAGTCTGGTTTTCGGTCCACAACCACAGGCGCGCGAGCCCAAGCAGCCCTTACAGTCACCGTCTTTTTTGATTGTTCTTCACCCAACGGTCGCGTCCGCTTTTCTACAATATCTGGTGGGGAATGCGATCGCGCCAACCCCAAAGCCGATCCTTCCTTCCTAGAGGAGCCAACAGGAGCCTTTTGCTCCCCAGCACCAGATACCAAGTCCAGTTTTTCTTCCCCTACCACAGGGGCGCAGTCCTTCAGTGTCGATAACTTGGCACCAGTCTGCATTGACTCCACCATTTTCTCCCCCACATCAGCAGGATGCTCCACTGCGCCATCCTTACAGTCCGCTAACCCGGACCCTACCACGCACTCTGGAGCAGTCGATACAGTAGCCAACTCCTTCTCCTTCGACCCACAGGACCCTATCTTCCGCTTTTTTGCTCTCCCCCGTGGCGCAGGAGAATTTGGGACTTTTGGCTCCAAGGCCCTTTCCAGCTCTTCTTCATCACAGAAATAGCCCCTCAACGAAGTCTTCAACTGTTTGCGCGCCTTCGATATCTGCTGGCAGACGCTATCGTAGGATATCCCGAGCGCTTCGACAATTTCCTTATGCTTGAGCGCTTCATAATAATGTAAAACAAAAGTATCCCGCTGCCCTTGGGGTAACGATTCTACTGCCTGTCGAATCACTACATACAGTTCTTCCCTCTCCAGCACCATCATGGGTGTAGCTACCCCAGAGGCCGTACACAGAACTCCATTATCCCCCACCCATTCTATATCTTCAACCGCCGCCGGGCCCCGAGAGTTTTTCTTGATGATATCTTTGCAGAGGTTGCGAGTTAACTGCATCAGCCAAGCGCTTAAGTTTTCGATCTGGCCAGCAAACTTTTGCACCTTTTCCCAAGCCTTGAGCCTGGCGCTACTCAGAGCATCTTCCGCCTCCGTTACTTTCCCGTTCATCAACTGGAGACAGCGGCGATAAAGCTTTTTTTCCAGTTCCAGCCATACAGACCAAAACTGAGAGATTATATCGTCCTGACCGCCCTGTGCTAAACCACCTTCACATGCTGCAACCATCCGAGTCACCCCGATTTTTGTCAAAACGCTATCTGTATTTCCCTTATGGCCGGTAGGGCCCGAGAAAATGCGATCGGCTACATCTGCTCCAAAGAGCCACAGCTTTAGCCTTCTCATACTAGACGTTATGCCCCTAGCTTTTCTGACATTTTTTTTCTGACCACAGAGATAGCCACGCATCCTCAATGACATAGGCCGGGAGATCGATCTGCCAAGGCCTTGGTGCAAGTCCTCGGGACATCCATCCCAATACTTCTCGGTTAACAACCTGTCCGGAGCGATTTTTCGCACGCTCCGGGCCCCCTCCGCTGCGCGAGCGTGTGTGGGGGGAAACCCAAACCGATAATGAGCGGGATCGCCGCCCGGATCCCCCCGTAGCGCTACGC
Source organism: uncultured Hormoscilla sp. (assembly GCA_963921275.4). Classification (GTDB taxonomy): domain Bacteria; phylum Cyanobacteriota; class Cyanobacteriia; order Cyanobacteriales; family Desertifilaceae; genus Hormoscilla. Next base: position 4,338,769 of record OZ001293.3, read on the forward strand.
GCACTTCGTAAAAGCGCAGCGGCCCGACGCCAGGAGGGCTAGCAATCTCACCTCATACGGGGCGGGGGAATTGCTTCGGGGGGGGTTAACTCAATTGGTGCATAAGTTAATCGCTATGTACCCCCCCACGCTGCGCGAAAAATCGCAATGACAACCTATATCCAAAACCTTGAGGTATTGCATCACCTCCCTGGGCCCATAAAGTTCGATAATGGTATTGTTGAGCGATCGCCCTCCCTCGCTGCCCGTCTTACTCATCCGGGGGTCTCGCCCGTCCTACAGCTGGTCAATCACGGAGTAGGGACCTGTTTCCCTCAGACAGGAGCCCACTTGCTGCTGCCAATGGGCCAATTCATCGGGAAATGTGGGGCTATTTAGGCCGCTACGCCACATAATCAAGCCATCTTCACCTGTTCGGGGGTAATAATTGCGGCGTCGTCCCGCCACAGCAAAGCCAAATTTCTGGTATAACGAGAGTGCCGCAAGATTATCAGCCCCGAGTTCCAGAGTTGCCTGTTCCAACCCCCGACGCCATGCCTCTCTGAGCAGAGCGTACATCAATAGCTGACCTAAACCTTGATGCTGGTACTCTGGATGAACTGCGACGAGGGTGATATGAGCTTCCTCTAAAATCGCCCACAGACAACCCAGTCCTACCAAAACTCCTTTGTCCACCTTGCTCCCAGATCCCTTGACAAATGAATCAAGACATGATAATGTAAGTAAATCACTATTGATGCTACGCAATTCTCGCTCATATCCTTCCAGGCTCCAGAGGTTGCCAAAACACAGTCTATCCAGTTCGACTACCGCCGGTAGCAACTCGACTGTTAGGGGTTTGAGTTCTAGTAGGATCTGGTCTTGCTGCAATCTCACCATCTGTCAATTGCGTAGGACTTGTCTCGCCTGTCTGGATGTGGTCAGTGAGATCGCTCGTCGGGTGAACTGATGTAATTGTAAGATTATTTAATAGCGTATAATCAATCGATAAATCTATCTAAAAAGGGTATCTCTCAAAAGTAGATGGAAAAAAGGAACTATAGTGCAAGTGCTATGTCAGGCAGTCAGTATATATCAGAACCAAGCAGAGCCGCGTTCCCAGGCAGAGCCGTGGGAACGAGGGAACGTTCCCCTAATCAAGAAATGTTACCCCTAACAGCTCGGGTAAATAGCAGGGACTGTCTGGAAATAGGTGGCTGTGATGTGCAGGAGTTAGTTCTTCAGTTTGGGTCTCCCCTCTATATACTGGACGAGGAGACTCTGCGAACGGCTTGCCGCCAGTATCGGGAAGGATTGAAGCGCTATTATCCAGGCAAGGCATCGGCGATCTACGCTTCCAAAGCTTGGAATTGTCTGGCAGTATGCGCGATCGCGGCGTCGGAAGGCTTGGGAATAGATGTAGCATCCGGTGGGGAACTATATACGGCCATAAAAGCTGGCGTCAGCGGGGAAAACCTGTACTTCCACGGCAATAACAAATCCCGGGCCGAACTGGACTTCGCAGTGAAAACGGGCTGCACCATTATGGTAGATAACTGGCTGGAGTTGGAAACTTTGGCGGAAATGGTGGCCTCATGTGACAGCCCGATCTCGATCGTGGTGCGACTGACTCCGGGGATCGAGTGTCACACTCACGAATACATCCGCACGGGTCATCTGGACAGCAAATTTGGCTTCGATCCCAACCAACTAGATCGAGTATTTGCCTCGATCTCCAAGCAATCTGGCCTGGAGTGCAGAGGTCTACATGCTCATATTGGCTCCCAGATTTTTGAACTGCAACCCCATGAGGATCTAGCAGAGGTGATGGTAGACTGGTTAGTGAAAGCTGACTCCTACGGTTTGCCAACGAGGATACTAGATGTAGGTGGTGGTTTAGGGATTCGTTACGTGGAAACAGACGATCCTCCCAGTATAGATGCCTGGGTGAAGACGGTGAGTGAGGCGATCGCCCGTGCCTGTAAGGAGAGGCAATGGCCCCTGCCGGAACTGATGTGCGAACCGGGACGTTCTCTGATCGGTACGGCCTGCTGTACGGCATATACGATCGGCAGCCGCAAGGAGATTCCCGAGATGCGGACTTACCTGGCAGTTGATGGGGGGATGTCAGATAATGCCCGTCCGATTACCTATGAGTCGGTGTATCGGGCCGTGGTAGCTAACCGGATGTCCGAGGCTTACACGGAGACAGTCACGATTGCTGGCAAACATTGCGAATCGGGGGATATTCTGATTAAAGAGGCTCCTCTGCCAGCAACCAAACCAGAAGATATCCTGGTGATGATGTGTACGGGTGCCTACAATTATAGCATGGCGTCTAATTACAATCGTCTGACCAGACCAGCAGCGGTGTTAGTGAAGGATGGTGTTGCCAAGACGATCCTGGAACGGGAAACTTATGAAGACCTGATAAAAAGCGATCGCCTACCCGATGGACTTGGGTCTTCGTTATCAAACTAACAGGTTAAAGAGCTGATAATGGAGAGCTTGCTTGTCAGTTCGCGATCTCCTGGTCGCTCGATGTCTTCTGACAGGGCGAGCGGTCTCCGGGGAGCGCTAATCGCACGTTCCCACGGCTTCGCCGTGGGAACGTGGGGGAGACCGCTCGCCTGTCTAGTCCCACTACCCAGAAGACATCGTATTCGCACAAAAGAGGAGATCGCTTCGATGTACTCGGAGAGCGCTACTCGCACTACTCCTCGCACATCGAGGACGCATCGGGACTGAGTCCTTTTCACTTTTAACTTTTGCCAACGCGGATCGCTGATGGGGGATTTTTTGAAGCAATGGCTGACGGAGTTGGGCAGGACTCAGTTTTTGCTAGTACGCATCGTTGATTTTGGGTTGGTACTCGTCCTCACATATATGGTGCTCATGGTGATTGGCGAGCGCCGGACCATGTGGATGGTACGAGGGTTCATTATGCTGATGCTGGCAACAGCTATATCTTCATTTCTGAAGTTCCCGCTGCTAAATTTTGTCCTGAATAAGTTAGTGATTGGCTCTGCTGTGGCAATGGCGGTAATCTTACAGTCGGAGTTCCGCAGATTTTTAGAACAATTGGGAAAGGGAGAGGTTCTACAGTTATTTCAACCAGCCACTGAAACCATGCCGAACCCTGATAGCGTTACCGATGAAATTGTCAATGCAGTCAAGGAACTCTCCCAAAATCGGACTGGAGCCCTGCTGATTATAGAAACTACTGGACCAATTGATGAGCTCTCTTTTTCTGTCCCCGGAGTGAAGTTGAATGCTGAGGTATCGAAGGAATTGTTGCAGACGATCTTTCAGACAACAACATTGTTACATGATGGGGCGGTTTGGATTCGGATGCCGCGGGTTGTGGCTGCTGGGGTGATTTTACCCCTGTCGGAACGGACGGCGTCGCGGCAGTTGGGGACGCGCCACCGGGCAGCGATGGGAATTACCGATCGAGTGGAAAATTGTGTATGTGTGGTGGTCTCTGAAGAAACAGGCTCCATTTCTTTAGCGGAACGGGGACTCCTGAATCGCCCTTTGACTAGCAGTAAACTGAAGGAACTGTTAGAGGCGAAATTCTCCCAATCTGCCCAAAGGGAGCCTGTGGCCCCCGCTCTGCGCAATCTGGGTCGCCAGCTTAACTCTAAAGGTACGGCAATGGTTGCGCGTTTACTCCGTTTGCCATCATCGGCTCCTCAGAAGAAAAAATGACACTCATGCAAATGCAATTGCAGGAACTGCCTGCAGACCTGAAGCGAGAAAGACTACCCCGGCATGTGGCGGTAATTATGGATGGAAATGGTCGGTGGGCTCAGCGTCGAGGACTGCCACGGATAATGGGTCATCCGCGCGGGGTGGATGCCCTGAGGGAATTGGTCCGCTGTTGCGATGATTGGGGACTCGAAGCTCTGACGGTCTATGCTTTTTCGACGGAAAACTGGAAGCGACCCCAGCAGGAAGTGATCTTGATTATGACTCTGATCGAGCAATTCCTGCGCGCGGAACTGCCGGAAATGATGGAGCGTGATATTCGGCTGGAGTTGGTGGGCTCTTTACAGGAGTTACCCCGATCGCTACAAGCTCAGATCTCGAAATCAACCCAGGCTACCCATGCTAACCGAGGTCTTCAGTTTAGGGCGGCGGTGAACTACGGGGGACGCCAGGAAATTTTGCATGCTTGTAAAGCCCTTGCTACTCAGGTACAGCTCGGTCATATCCAACCGGATCAAATCGATCGGGCTTTGTTTGAGCGCCACCTCTATACGCCCGCTCTTTGCTATCCTGATTTGCTGATCCGTACTAGCGGCGAGATGCGCATTAGCAATTTTCTCCTCTGGCAGGTCGCCTACTCGGAAATTTACATCACTGATACTCTCTGGCCGGATTTTGACCGGGCTGAATTTCACCGGGCTCTTTGGACTTATCAACAGCGCGATCGCCGCTTTGGCAAGGTCAAAAGTTAGTTGTTAGTTGTCAGTTGTGGGTTGTTAGTTGTTAGTTGTTAGTTGTTAGTTGTGGGTTGTTAGTTGTTATACCATTTTTTGAAAATGTTGCTACACTTCTTGCGCGAAAGTTCTCTCACTTCGCAGGAGGCCCGCCTTCCGTGTCTCGTGGTCGCTCGATGTCCCCGGGTCGCTCGATGTCTCGGGAGAGCGCTAAGGCGATTTCAAGAAAATCAGGTACCAGCTAAGCCGGACGAATCAGGATATCCCACTTAGGCAACATCGGATTGCGCTCTAATCGCCTCTCAATAGGAGCGCATTTCTTTCTTGCTCAAAGAGATTCCCTTTTGATAAACCGAGCGATTCAGTTTCTAGACTGGACGCTGCCCTTTCCACGTCATACTCTGCGCCCAAGCCAGCATGGTCTGAACATCGGTGAGTTTAGCGCCAATGAAGATGTTGTTCCAATATGCCCCAACAAGGCTCAATGGGATTGTAGAAGCTATGGTATGGCGGAAAGTAGAGCAGTTGCATGGGCTTACCAATGCGATCGACCCACTGTATCATGCGTTTGAGAAACTGAGTGCGTACCCCACTACTTTCCGACCCATTATCAACTTTGATTTGCACAAAGGGAATATCCCGTTGCGCTTGTCCCGATAAGCGGTCCCACCAGGATTCTAAGGTATCGACAATGAAGTCGCTGGTTTTGTAGGAACTGCCAAACTCAATAAACAACTCTCCGCTATCTTCATCTACAATCCCACAAGGAATGTATTTTTCTTTGACACCCATGTCATGGTCATTGGCTTGATGGTCTCCTCGAGTTTTGCCACCCCGAGAGTACTCGCCCAAACTAACGGTAGCCTTGCAATCGAGGCTCAAGCGTTTTGCATCCTTGACTTGGGCTTGACGGTCTTTGGCTTGGAGGTTCTCAAAAATCGAGTCTGTTTCAGGGAGTTTTTTTTTGGGTTTGGCTTTGACCACTTTGCGCAGACGATAGCCCATCCGGTTGAGGATGACCGCCATCGTGCTTCCCGCTGGCAGTTGGTCGTTCCGAAAGCCTTGGGCCTTCAGTTGCCCCCTGAGGCTGCGGTCAAACGGCTGTAGGCGATCGCAGTGGTAAAGCTAGGGTCACGGCACGCCCATGAGCTTCGGCTAGGGCGTGTCATCAATTAAGCCAGATGACGGCAGCAGCGAGGTGGATGGCACCTAAGAAATTACGAGCCGTTTTATCGTAGCGTGTCGCAATAGCCCGGTATTGCTTGAGTTTTTGAAAAAGATTTTCAATATCGTTGCCGCCACTTGTACATGTCTTTATCCTATTCCCTCTGTTCTTTGCGGTTGCTTTTGGGAGGAATGACCGCCTTGCAATTCGCCTCGCCGCTCCAGCACAGGTTGTGCCGCATCATAGGCAATATCTGCAAGCAGCGCGCCAATCTCACGAATGGCATCCAACAGGACGTCAGCGCCTTGTAAATCGTGGGCTTGGCCGGGGGTCAGATGAAATCCTGTGGGATTGCCCAAGGCATCGCAAGTAGCATGAATCTTTGTTGATAGTCCCCCTTTACTACGGCCTATGGCTTGGGTTTCGCACGTATCATCAGGTGTTTTTTTTTCGCACCAGCACGCTCGTTGATGGGCACGCACAATGGTTGCATCAATGGCGGCGTATTCCTTGTCAGCGTCTTCGGCCAAAACATCAAAAACCTGCTTCCAAACCCCTTTTTCAGACCAACGGGTATGGCGGGTATGAATGACGCGAAAATCCCTCTTAAGCTCCGGTAAATCCCGCCAGGGAATTCCGGCGCGATAGCGATATAAAACGGCAGAATACGAATAATCGATTGTCTTTGGCAGTAGCACCAGGGTCGCCCTCTTTACCAGGTAAGAGGTGTTCGATCGCGTAGTGTGCGCGCAGCGCAATCCGTTCCCACTGGTCGTCTCGCAAGCCATAGCGTTTCATAATCATGCCCACCTTTTGTGATTGCCGAATAAACACCCCTTACCCTATCAAGCTACTTCTGTCAAACAATTTGATTGATGACACGCCCTAATTGTCGCAGGGCTTCAGTTCGGGGTGACGCTCTCGAATACGCTTATTTCCGCCAAACCCTGATTGATCTCCCTGACAGAGGAGCCCTGTCCTATCTGGTGCCAATCCCACCTCCACCCTGTTGCGGTTCCAACCAAAGTAGGTTTCTGCTAGACGAGCGCTACCATGGCAATACTTCAACGTCATCTCAGCAAGAAATGATCTCCGCTTTGCGCCGGTCAGTTGAGAAGCGGCCAGTCGCAGGTCTTCAATGTGGGACTTATCGAGAGCAGTAGGGAAAGTCATAGCAGGATTCATAGCATTGACTCCTCAAATTAGACGAGAGCATACTTCATTCTCAGGCATCGGTATCTTATTTTCCAGAAATCGCTTAACAAGGAGCTCGGCTTTTCGACCTATGTAATTTAAATGGGCGACAGCTTATCATTTTTGGTAGGTTGGGTCAAGCGCAACCCAACGGGTGTAGTCAAAAGCAGTTGCATTAGTACAGAGCAATATCCTCTCGTAATTGCGCAGGCGGATCCCCCCCCAACCCCCCCCTTCCAAAAGCTGACTTTTCCTGCTAACTCCTGAAACGCTTACCCCGTCTAACATAGGACCATTTCATGGTAGGAGTCGGAGGGTCACTTCTGTGGATTATGGAGGTAGAGGAAGAAAGAGAGTGCTGTAACAGCCAAAACATAAATTTTCAGTAAAAATACGCTTGTATTGGATTTATGGGGATGATATTTTGTTCACATTTCACAATTATGGGAGGAGGATAAACTATGTTAGATTGGGGGCAACAAAATTTTTTAAACTGTCCTTTACCAGACAAACGCCTGCAACAGAGAGCCTATGTTATCGGTCAAGCTTTTGCCAGTAGATTCGGCTCTATCAATGGTGTTTGGGGATGCCAAATTACTCAAAAGAGCTTATGAATTTTTTGCTAACGTCAAAGTGACTTTTAACTTACTAACTCAACCTCACTACCTGTGATTTTATCAGTGGGTGATACTACCTATCTTGATTATAAAACAATTTTGGCGAAAACAGAAGGCTATGGACCAATTGCGAATGGTGGGCAAGGACTCATCTTACATACTAGCATAGCTGTTGAGCCCGACCAGGGCCTTCTTTTAGGAATTTTATGGCAGAAATTATGGCACCGTTCCGAGAAGCATTCGGAGCGGAATTCGGAAACATAAAAATCGCGAAAAAAAAAGCAAGCAGCTAAACGCAAGGCAAATAAACTTAGACGGTTTGAGGAAAAAGAATCCTATCGATGGGTTGAAGGAATGAGAGAGATAGCTGTTCAATTTGAGAGGATTGAACAGCAGTTTTATTCCCTGAAAAATTCTGAGGCTATTGGTAAGGACTCAATTGCCGAAGCCACCAGAATAATTCACGTGTTTGATGCGGAAGCAGATATTGCCGAAGTATTTGACAAAGTACGGGATAGACAACGAACAAGATTGCTGGTTCGTGCTGCTTATCATCGCTGTATAAATGAAGATACTCGGCATTTGTGGGCATATATAGAATCGATGCCTATTGTTTTTCAGTATGAGGTTAAAGTAGCAGCGACAGAAGCACAATCGGAAAGGACTGCTACTTTAGCGGTAAGATTTTCTCCCGTATCATTGAAATCTCCAGAACGATTGGCAAACCAAGAGCCATTTCTTCTATACGCAGTTTATGCAAGTGAAATTGCTCCTCCAGAAGATGTTCTAGGTGTTTCTTGGATGTTGCTGACGAGTGAAGCTGTCACATCGATGGCAGAAGCAGCCAGGATTTTACGTTGGTACACTTACCGTTGGCATGTGGAAGAATATCATAAAATTATTAATCTGGATGTCAAGTTGAAAAATATCGTCTTGCAGCCAAAAGTATGGAAGCATTGCTTGGGTTTTTGACAGTCATTGCCGCAGAGTTACTACGATTAACTTATCTGCAAAGAACCCAACCAGATGCTCCAGCTACAACAATTTTGCAGCCAGTCCAACTGGCAGTCCTCAAGGCTAATAGTTCTAAGTTGCCCCAAGTCCTCACTGTGGGTTGGGCGGTTGAAGCTGTGGCTTCATTAGGAGGGTATTTGAAGCATCGACGCAAAACACCTATTGGTATTCAAGTGCTTTGGCAGGGATGGTTAGAGTTGACTTCCCTTTGTAAAGGATGGCAGCTAGCCCATCAAACTTGACGGGAAAAGTCAGCTTCCAAAAAGGGGGGGCTGAAAAAGCCCCCCTTGTTAAGCGGTCCCCCCCGCATCTTCGGCTATGCCTTACTCACGTATTTTTTAACATTTGTCAGGGAGTGGGGGAGTGGGGGAGGGGGGAGTCTTTCAGGGGTATGTTTTTAATATTTATTCAGGAGCGGGAGAGTTTTCAGGCATAAATAGATCTGTTGGTAGAGGTAAGTCTTTAATAACTGCTGCAACGAGTGTCAAAAATCCCCGTCGAAAACAACTCAACTTGCGAGTTGGTTTACTGATGTGGGTTTGACAATCGGTTGGTAAGGGGTGTTGTGGAGATTGCGATTGCTTGGACGCTCGAACTGTTTGGTTGTTTGGGGTCGGTAAACTGCTCGTAGACATTTGATTATCTGCCTTGCCACCGACACTTACTAGCCATAAAGTGGCGACAGCAATAGCTAACCAGAGCCGTTCAGCTCGCTCCGGGTCGGTCATCTTAGTATGATGCCACCCAAAACCACCTCGCTTAAGATCCTTGAATAGACCTCTCCGAAATAGAAACTTATGCTATAATAAGATTTGAAAAATTAAATTTTAGGACTTAAGGCCATGAGGATTACCTGGACATATTTGCAAAACAAGCCTCAAGAAGCAAAGCGGCTCATCGGGAGCAATTATGATAACTTAATACAACTTATAAGGCCAAAAAGTTGGATAACAATCATAAAGAAAAGGTGGAAAAACAAAAACATAGATTAATCCGCGCCGGGGGCGAAGCCTAAATTATTAGTAGAAGATCAAATACTTTTAACTTTGGTTTATCTGCGTCAAGGATTAACATTTCAAGTATTAGGCATACTTTTTTGGGTCAGTGAATCGACAGCTAATGATCTTTTTAATTATTGGCAGAAAAATTTTCGCTTTGCCGTTTGCTTGAACAGGTTAAACCGAGAAAACGAAGAAGTTTTCACAAAAATTTTAACCGAATATGAGTTAATTGTCGATAGCGAAGAGCAAGCTATACCAAGACCTAGGAACTATGAAGAACAGAAAAAGTTTTACTCAGGGAAGAAGAAATATCATACTCGAAAAAATTAATGTGTTACCTGGTAGCGAAGCGTGCAGATATTGTGAATGTTGTTTCTGGAGAAAGAGGCCGAAAAAGCGATATCAACATTTGGCGAGAGCGTCAAAACAAATTCGATCCGGAACCAAAATTTGCAGGGGATAAAGCTTATATTGGAGAAGGTCAAATAAAGCTCCCTCATAAAAAAGCGAAAAAGCAGGAATTAACCGAAAAAAAAAAGAAAATTAAGAGTTTTATTCTCTGAGAGTTTTTGTTGAACACGTCATAAGATTGGTGAAAATTTTCCGGGTTGCCAGTGATCGATTTCGTTTAAATATAGATAAATACGAATCGGTAATTTAGACAATTTGTGGATTGGTTAGATTGCGGCATTAATTTTAGAAGTAATAGAATCTGGTGATGGCTCTGAAAAAATTGAGATTAACCAGTACCATCTTTGGAGCTCTTTATTAACAGGAAATCTATCAAACCCCGATGCTGCCGTTTGAGTAACATATGTGAGCATGTGAGGTAGAGCTTGAAACCCAGAGCTGACAAAGGTTTTATTTTTGGAGATGTCTAATAGGCATTCAATCCAACTGCGCATTGCATACCAATAAATGTTGGCCTCATCTGGAGCTAAATCCGTGAGAATCAACCATGGCTCCTTGTAGCCAGAATCCCACCGGGCTAAAAGAGTACAGTCGGTAGGAATGACTTTTGAAGCAAGTGACCATACCTGCCCAATTTTGTCCTATTTCAATAATCAGTTTATTCAGGGGTAAAAAATCCCTTTCTGCTTTGAGGCAATATTGGCCTTGGTCATTGATGCGCATAAATGGATGCCATTGTAGATTAACAATCGCTTCGTACATCCATTTGGCATACAAACCTCTATCTGTAGTGACAATTACAAACCAATCATCAGGCACCCCAGCTTTGAGGAGTTCAAACAGCCGATGCCAATGTGGTTTCCAACTGCCTTTGGCTGTAGCTTCAACTATTTTCCATGCTACCGGAATAACGCCACCTCAGTAAACTACACTAATTGCTAATATACAGTAAAACGCTGACCCAAGGTTGAAGCATCTGCTGCCAGCACTAAACTTTTTTCGCTGTCGGGCCACCAACCCAAAATCCATTGCAATAACGGCAGGAAACTATGACTGACTTCTAATTGCGAGCGCTTTCGACCGCCGCTAGCACTCCTGGGCTTGTATCATTGCCGTAATCGCTCTCGGATTGTGGGCGTTGCACAATCACGGGATGATGGCATATTTGCAAAGGTTTGAAAGCTAGAGTATAAGCCACTTTCAGTTATGTGCAAAAAATGCTATCATCCCCAAAATGTGCAACGCCGGATTGTGTTTTCTGGTTTACTGAATAGCTCTGCCAGAAAAACTGTGACAGTAGACAAACCACAAAAATGCGTCATGGCAATCCCAAAGCTCCACATGGCCAGTACTACTGCTTGCGGCTTACTCAAATGGGGCATGTGGCCAATGACACTCCGGAGCCATTCTTTGTATGCAGTTGGACTACGCTCCATACCTAGTCTTGCTCAACATCAGGGAATTTACTGACAATTTTAGCAGTTGGCACTGGTTCCGCTGAACAGGATAGCCCAAAGGCTTGCCCTCTATGAATTATAGATGATCATAGAGAGGCTGAGTCTTTTCCTGAATTGGAGGGGACGGGGGGTTAGGGGGGACGGGGGGGTTAGGGGGGACGGGGGGTTAGGGGGAATCGGTGGGGCTGGGGGGATCCCATTTTTGTCAACGGGCTTTGACTACATCCCAACCCAACCTGCTAAAGGCGGTCAGTTGATAGTGATAAACTTACAAATAACAAGCAACAACCAACAACTGAAAATTAACAATGTCCAAAGAATTGAAGGTAGGCGATCGGGTGCGAGTGATAGCTTTGCCACCTTATGTGAAAACAGCTGAACCCATGCCCATGCTACGCCCCCCCAATGTGATTAAGCTGGGCGAAGAGGGCGTGGCGATCGATCGCCATCCGGGAGGGTATTGGGGGGTTCGCTTTGCCAATGGAAATTTCCTAATGGATAGTCAGTATCTAGAGGCTGTGACAACTACAGATGGAACAGAAGAGGTAGAAGGATGAAGTATAAAATTGTCAATTTTATCCTTTTCATGACATGACAGTAAGATTAAACTATTTCAATCAATTCCTCAATATCAGCGTGAAGTTTGTCAGCCATCAAATCTAAAGGTATGTTATTTGGATCGTAACCAAAGGGATCCTCAATTTCCAAACCTATTGCTTCAATTCCTAAGAGAGCAAAACTAATCACGCCGGCGGCGGGAATAGTACCCCAATTCAATTTCTCGGCCAGATGAAAAGGAATAGCATAACAATAGAGTAATAACATCTGCCTTAAGGGGTATAGTCAAAAGTAGTTGATAGAGTAGAGGAGAAAAGCTGTCCCCTTGGGTCAATTATGATAATGATTATCATTTTATTTTACCAAGGAGAACTTTGGTTCACAATCCATGCATGTAATACCAATTCTTTATGGGGTGCATCTCAGTTAGGCGATGAGTATATTTACTCAGCACAAGTGGATTTACTGAGTCTGATTAGGCAACTAATGCGCCATTCAGGTAGGCACAGCGATGCTTCAACACCTACGGTCCGCGGACGGCCCGAAAAATCGGCACATTCTCGGCTCGCCATTGTGCCCCCGGTAATTTCACCCTTAACCCAATTTGTTTCACCAGGGACTCAACCCGACCAGAGCCAATCGAGTGCCGAGCTGCCTGCCCGTTCGCGCAGCGGCCCGACGCCAGGAGGGCTAGCCTAGTAGTCAATGATGCGCGTCTGATGGTGCTTCAAGTAGTTGATCAACCCTGTGGCTCCCCGACATTGCTGTTGGCGCAGATAACTAATCGCCCTCTGGGTCTCCCCTCGCCACAGGAGTGCACGGTCCGCGGACGGCCCGAAAAATCGGATCTGCACGGTCCGCGGACGGCCCGAAAAATCGGATTGAGCCGGTGTCCCTTGCACCTTATTGGCATTTTCCATTAGGTGATACCAATCGAGCACTTCGATCCGTTGTTCTGGTGTCCCGATACCACTGAAAATGTTCCACACCCCATCATGACCATCTCCGAGACCGGTGAACTGCGCCCCGAGGGGCTGGGCATTCACCCACTCAAGCAGCCCTTGATTATCCTTGAAGAAAGCCACACTGCCTTGCTCATGGACATTTAAGGCTTTGTATTCTCGCCACTCACCAGGTTGACCCTCCACGGTCCGCGGACGGCCCGAAAAATCGGTACGAAGGCGAATCATGCCGCCATCCAAGCTGAGCTCCTGAATCGGTTCAGCTATCTCTACCTCAGACCAGTCCTCTCGTTGAACAAAGCGTTGGAGCGTACTGTGGGAGATGCTCACCCCAGTCAGCATCGCGAGATCTTTTACGGTCCGCGGACGGCCCGAAAAATCGGCTCTCTGGTAAGAGGCATTGGCACTGACGACCCAACAACATTTTTCCACATACGGACTCCAACGAGTTCCCGGTTTAACTTGCAGTTGTTGGGCTTGAGCAGTGGTGAGGGTTAGTTTGCCCAGGATACTGGTCAGGGTGCGCTGTTTTCCGGTGCGGCGGGAAGTCGCCGTGTTGATAAAAAAATTCCTAGTTGAGGCCAGACGTGTTCTTGGGCAAGCGCACGAACGTTTTTCTCAATGCCTTCAAGGGTGGTGAGTTCAGTGGGGTCGGCTTCCTGGTAGAGAATCGCGGCAATCGCGTCAAGATGTTGCTGGAGTTCAGCCTGCTTTTGGGAGTTCATGGGTCAAGGGTGGTCAACAGTGCCTAAATTATGTACCGTTTTGAGGGATACAAGCACTAAGTATAATTACTCATCGCCTAACTGAGATGTACCCCTCTTTATGAAGCTGCGCTAAATAAAGCTTCAAGTATAAATTTATAAGAAGTTATAGAAGCAATTTCTGCGGGAGTGATAGTTGACAAAAGCCAGGCACTGGTTCCGTTAAATGTTTGGGGTCTTGCTGCTGAATTTAGGGAATTACAGAGCAGATCGTATGCTAAATAATTGAGACCTTGATATCCCGGTTTCCAAGAGCCCTAACTTGACAGCAGGGACAACTTTAGTCGTGAAATGCACCCGTACAAAGTTGTGGATGACCCAGAAGAAATCCAGGGTTCTTTGGAGATGTTGACGAGACTTCGCATCGGTGTTGGTTTGGCGACGGAAAGCCGAATTTCGCCGTCGCATTCAGGCATTGAATCCCTCAACATGGTTGGCATGAATCTCGTTTTCTACCACTTTCGTCTCTGTCTGAGGATGCTCAGGCACGGGAGCTTCATATTTCTTACGAGGACGACCCACTCGCTTCTTGGCTCCTTTATTCTTGAGTCTGACCCGTATTCCTTTAGGCAGAGGTTTGGAGGGACGACCGGGTTTGCCATCTCGGATCACCTCATGGCAAATGTCAAAGAGCAAATTACCATAACGCCGTTCCCCATCGGTAAACAGGCTCGGCACTGGTTCCGCTGAACAGGATAGCCCAAAGGCTTGCCCTTTATGAATTATAGATGATCATAGAGAGGCTGAGACTTTTCCGGAATTGGAGGTGTGTTATGGAACTATTCTCGCAGTGTTGTCCCTGTTGTGGGAGTGAAGAGGTACACCCCTCACCACCCTCTCTGAGACTCAACACAGGGGATGGGCTTCCGCACTTGCTTGGGATGCAGCCTCCTGATAGCCTGAGAAGAGTTCGCAATGTTTAGTTTTATCTGCCTGTTGATGCCAATAGACCCAGGGTAACAGGCATCTCTTAACCCACTGTTGCAACTTGATCTCGTCAGTTTTGGCATTAAGTGCTTGGTTGACCCAGGGCCACCAACCATGAAGGCCGAAGGCATTGGAGGGAATTTGCTGAGGGAAGGTCAGGTACTCATTGATGTCATCTAGGAACTGGAAGGAATCATTGGCAAACAGCCTCCTGCTCCAGAACTCTCTGGCAGTGCTGCCCAAAACCGCTTTAACTTGCTCTTTGGCAAATTCCTGTGCGTTTTCACCACCAAAAAACACCCCTTGGTTATCTTTTTGGATGACTTACAGTGGGCGGATTCGGCGTCGTTGAATCTGCTGAAGCTGCTGATGAACGAGCCTGCGTCGGGCTATTTGTTGGTGCTGGGAGCTTATCGGGATAATGAGGTGTTTCCGGCATATCCGTTGATACTGGCACTTGATGAAATTGTGAAACAAGGTACACAACTCAATAGGTTGACCTTGGCGACCTTGGGTCAGCCCGACATTACCCGTTTGATAGCGGATACGCTGCTGTGTTCGCCTGAAATTGCGGTGCCGCTCTCGCGGTTGCTGTACCAAAAGACACAGGGCAATCCCTTCTTCTTCACAACGCAGTTTTTGCAGGGATTGCATGAGGATGGTTGCATTGTCTTTGATGTTGGGGCGGACTATTGGCAATGCGACTTGGCGCAGGTGCGGCAGTTGGCGCTGACGGATGATGTGGTGGAATTTATGGTGGGGCGGTTGCGGAAGCTGCCGGAAGTAACACAGGAGGTTTTGAAGCTGGCGGCGTGCATTGGCAAGTTTCGATGTGGAGACGTTGGCGATGGTCTGCGATCGCGGTCGGGATGAGGTGGCGGCTTCTTTGTGGCGAGGGTTACAAGAGGGTTTGGTGGTTCCCGAGAGCGAGACATACAAGTTTTTCCAGCCCGGATCTCGGGAAGTTAAAGAGATTAAAGAGGTTTCGGTTGGCTATCGCTTTTTGCACGATCGGATTCAGCAGGCTTCCTACTCACTTGTTCCCTCGGAAGACAGGCCAATCATCCACTTTATAATTGCTGAAACCATAAGAATTTCTAAATCTTCAACTGTATTAGATGGCATGATTTTCGATGTCGTAAATCACTACAATCAAGCAAATATTGACAGCCTAGATACAGAGAAAGCTTGGCAGGTTGTCAAGCTTTCTCTTCGGGCGGGCAGAAAAGCCAAGTCGGCAACAGCATTCGATGCTGCCAGCGACTACTTTAACATGGCATTAGCTCAGATAGCCAATCTGGACGAGGGAGCTTGGGAGACTCGCTACGAGCTGATGTTCGAGCTGCATGTTGATATTATTAAGGCAAAAATTGCTGGTGCCTGCTGGAATGAAGCCGAGCAAAAAAGTAAGATAATCTACGAAAAAAGTAGAGACAGACTCGACCGAGCGATTAGCCTACAGTTGTTGATCGAACAAAGTGCTCAAAGAGGAGAATTCGAGAAGGCGATCGAACAGGGGCGCCAAGCACTAGGTCTTTTAGATGAGGAGATTCCCGAGACAGATATCGAAGGAAAACTTGAGGAGCTAATTGTCGATATCCGACAGCGATGTCTCCCGGGTTTTCGCCGTGCGTCCGGGAGACATCGAAAGAAAAAAACCATAGTAGAACTGAGCGAAGATCGAACCAAAGTGTTAGAGGACAGGCGCTTACAGAAAATTTTGGCAATCTTCAGCGTTCTTGATGCACCTACTTACCTTGTACGTCCGGATATTTGGAAGTTTATCAATGGTCGAAGCGTCCAGATTACTCTGGCATACGGTGTCGCTCCAGAAAGTCCAGCAGGACAGGTTCGCTTGGGGCAGATTTTATGCGGCAGGTTAGATGGAAGCTATGCCGAAGGGTTTGTCTTGGGTCAGAGCGCAATGGCGCTCAGCGATCCTTACCCCGAACAAAAGTGCATTGTCTGCTTTGAAATGGGCTTAGCGATTAATCATTGGATGAAGCCACTTCGTGAGAATATCGATTTCTTTCGGTTAGGATTTCAGGCGGCACTCGAATCGGGAATCCTGCTGTACGCTGGCTATAACTTAATGTTCGAGTCATATTATCTTCATTACACAGGCCAAGAAATATCGGAAAA
Source organism: uncultured Hormoscilla sp. (assembly GCA_963921275.4). Taxonomy (GTDB): domain Bacteria; phylum Cyanobacteriota; class Cyanobacteriia; order Cyanobacteriales; family Desertifilaceae; genus Hormoscilla. The sequence continues at coordinate 4,355,405 of OZ001293.3, forward strand.
CCTTTCTACTACCGAAGAGTATCTCAGATTTTCAGAACGCACGAAGAACAGCTTAGCGACAGTTTTGCTGAAAGGGATTTCCATTCATCTCGAGCGATTGCAAGCGCAAACGGACTGTGGCACATGGCGGGATAAGCTTCTCAAGCCATCTCCGAAGAAATCTCTCTCGATGCCTTGCTCTCTAAATTGATGCAAGTTATTCTCGAAAACGCCGGGGCCGACCTTGGCTCCTTAATCTTAAACCACTCCGGCACATGGGTTCTTGCCGCCCAATGCCTTAAGGGCAACACTCACCTATCGACTACCCCCCTCGACAATGCCGACACCCTGCCCTTGAGCATTATCAACACCGTCAAACGCAGCCAACAAACTCTCCTCATCAACGACATCGACCAAGACACCAGCTTCCCTGGGGATACTTATTTAATACAACAGCAACCCAAAAGTTTGTTATGCACCCCCATCGGACACCAAGGCTAACTTATAGGCATCCTCTACCTGGAAAATAACCTGGCAGCAGGAGCTTTCACCTCAGACCGCATCGAAGTCCTCAACCTCCTGACTGCCCAAGGGGCCATCTCCATCGAAAACGCCCAACTGTACAACACCCTCGAACAAAAAGTCCAACAGCGCACCGCCGAACTTTCTGATGCTCTCGAAGACCTCAAAGCCACCCAAAAACAACTGGTAGAGTCGGAAAAAATGGCGGCTTTGGGAGGGCTAGTTGCCGGAGTTGCCCACGAAATCAACACCCCTCTGGGCACCAGCATCACCGTGGCCTCCACCCTAGCCGAGGAAACCCAAAGCTTTCTCAAAGCTGTCAAGCAAGGACAACTCAAACGTTCCGTTCTCAACAACTATCTAGACCTAGCGTCCGAAAGCACGCAACTGATGCTGAGCAACTTGGCAAGGGCCGGAGAATTAATCGGCAGCTTCAAACAAATTGCTACAGACCAAAGCAACCTGGAACAGCGACGCTTTCACCTCAAACAATACCTCTGTGAAGTGGCCCTGAGTTTGACTCCCCAACTCAAACAGACTCCCCATACTCTCACCATAGAAGGGTCTGAGGACATTACCATTGAAAGCTATCCGAGGGCCTTGGCTCAATTGCGACCAATTTAGTCACCAACTCCCTAACTCATGGGTATCCATCGGGAGAGGTAGGACAATTGCGCTTTGACATCCGCCGAGAAGAGGATAAGCTACAGATAGAGTACGCAGATGATGAGTGCGGGATTGAACCGGAGAATAAGGACAAAATATTCGAGCCGTTTTTCACAACCGCTAGGCATAAGGGTGGAACGGGATTGGGACTGCATATAGTATATAACTCAAGTTGCGACCTATAAAAATTGGATACAAAAAGCTATGATAAAGAGAATTATTTTCAACTCTAATCCCTTAGATGTAACAGCATGAATTGACTTGGGAAACAAATTGGTGATTCGACTAAAACAGGTTTAAACTTGTTTTCTTATTACTTTTTGTATATATTCAAAACAAGAATATTCTTTTCTTTTTGAGTTCTTTTTTCGCAAAGGTTTTAACATTATACTTGACGACTCTTTTAGTAAATCCTCTAATTGATAATCATTATAAGCTTTATCTCCATAAACTATTGAATTTGATGGTAAGTCAAAGCCAAAAGATTGCAAAACTTTAAAATCATTATAACTACCAGGATCTAGATAAAATTCTATTGGCTTTCCATTTTTGTTTACCAACATATGAACTCTTAATCCATAAAAATAACGTTTTTTACTGGCAATATACCCTCGATATTCTTCCTTGTTATAAATTTGGCATCTATCAATCCTAATATTATCACATACTGGCACCGGGAAACTATCAAGAATATATTCTTGACCCGGATTGAGCTCTTTAAATGTTTGAGCTATAACTTGGAAGAAAAACATCCAAATTGGTTCCTCAATATTGTGTAATCGACGATTGAACCTACTTTTACTTAACAGATTTTTTATATACTTGTGTTGGACCATAAATTGACAAGAGCGATCGTGGTGTCCTCCGAAAAAATATGCAGCAACTAATCCGACTGTCATCACTTCGGCATTGTTCATTTTTACTTGTGGATCTTCTTTTATATTTAACGCTTTTAGTAGCTCGTCACAAAGAACAAAAATTGTTGTAATCATATCTTCCATCATCTACATCCCCCAGCAATTAACTATTATTTTAGTACATTATAACCTATAAACAGCCAACCCGCCGTCTAGCACAAAAAAAATATAATTTTGTATTAAAAGCTACGAAATATCCCAAATATCTGTAAAGTCTAAGTGGGTAATTCATATTTTTTTTAATAGGTCGCAACTTAGGTTATATAATTTAGTGACGCAGAAGTTGCTGAGGACAATAGAGGTTCGCAGTGAGGTGGGTGTGGGCACAAGATTTATTATGACCCTGCCGAGGTCTGTTAATTAAGAGGTTATTATGAAGGGGATTAAACCAAACATGACACTCGATAACAATAAAAACTCCCTGACTGTGGCTGAAGATGATGACCAACTTTTACTCCTAGAAGATGACGAACTCATTATTCTAGAAGAGTCAGAAGTTGTCCCCTTGGTTGAAGATGATGACAACCCATCTGTACAGATAGAACTTTGAAAAATGATGATTGTCGATGATGACCCCGGGGTTCATAAAGCCACTCAATTAGCCTTGAAAAACTTTGTTTTTGACGGCAGGTCTCTCTCGTTCATCCAGGCATTTTCCGGGTCCCAAGCCCAGCAGTTAATCTCAGGGCATCCCGATATTGCCTTCATGCTGCTGGATGTGGTGATGGAAAGCAATGATGCTGGCTTAAAGGTGGTTCGCTATATTCGCGAGGATCTGAAGAATAAGCGAGTGCAGATTATTTTGCGGACGGGTCAACCTGGGGAAGCCCGGAAGAGTCAGTCATCCGCAAGTACGAGATTAACGACTACAAACTGAAGGTCGAACTGACCCGACAGCGGTTGATTACCACCACGATCGCGGCCCTGCGAGCCTACCGGAATGTGCTCGCTGTCGAAGAAAAAACTGCACAGCTCATCCAAACCTTAAAAACCTTGCAGCAAACTCAACTTCAACTGGTGCAAAGCGAAAAAATGTCGGCCTTGGGGAATTTAGTGGCTGGGGTGGCCCACGAAATTAACAATCCTCTGAGTTGTATATCGGGAAATATGGTTCATGTCACAGATTCTATCCAAGAATTACTGAAGATTATTGGACTCTACCAACAGCATTATCCCAATCCGGCCACTAAGATTAAAGAAGAAATAGAAGCGATATATCTTGAATTTATCGGTGAAGATATACCCAAAATGCTAGAGTCTATGAATCTCGAGGTAGAGCGCATTCACAATATTAGTAAGAGTCTGCGGACTTTGGCACGCACGGATCGAGAGCAGAAGAATACATTCAATATCCATGAGGGGATTGATAGCAGTTTACTTATCCTCAAGCATCGCACCAAAGCCAAGAAGCAACGCCCCGCTATTCAAATTATCAAAAACTATGAATACATTCCCGAATTGCAATGCTTTCCAGGTTAACTGAATCAGGTCTTTATGAATATTTTAGCTAACGCTATAGATGCCTTGGAGGAGGCGAATAAAGGTAAAACCTATACAGAGATAGAGATAGAACTGAATCAGATTACTATTCGCACTTTTATCCTTGACGAGACTCACGTAAAAATCAAGATTCAAGACAATGGTTGCGGGATGAAACCCGAGATATTAGGCCAGATTTTTGAGCAGGGTTTTACGACCAAAGCGATGGGTAAAGGTACAGGACTAGGAATGGCGATCGCGCACCAAATAATCACAGAAAAACACGGCGGTATGATTACCTGTGATTCTACAGTCGGACAAGGCACAACCTTTATGATCGCGCTCCCGATTGTGTAAAATCTTGCTGCTATTGTATTATTTGGGTCAGGGGGCGATCGCCCCCTGACCCAGGAAGCGGTTTCCCTGGCCCATCGGTGCATCCAACCCCTGTACTTTGTGCTGCATGGCTGCGCCACGCTACGCGAATGGCTGCGCCACGCTACGCGAATGGCTGCGCCACGCTACGCGAATGGCTGCGCCACGCTACGCGAATGGCTGCGCCACGCTACGCGAACGGAAGTTAGCTGCCATGCTATGGATCGATAGGATATGATGGGGCGGTGTCTCCTGGGTAGTGCTCAGATGATGTCCCCCGGGTTTCGACGATGCCTGAGGGGTTGCCTGCGTTGCATCCCGATTTTTCCGGAACGGTAGGCATCGAAGTGCGTCCGGGGGACATCAAGCTCCCAGGAGACACCGTGTGGTTTACGGCGATCGTCGGACGGATATAGGGGCCGCACTGGGAAAGTTTCACAATCTATTGAGGGGCTATTGACAGGAAAGAAAATATACAGTAGGATAGGATAGTATAAGACTAGGTGGCGGGTCAAGATCGAGTTAAGACGGCTGAAAGAAAATTCCATTCTATTTCCAAAGATAGATAGGAAAAATTGTCAAAGAAAGAAACAGACTTCTTCCCTTGACAGAAGAAATGATGATGATGCTCAAATTACCTGGATATATTGAAACTGACATAATATACGCCGGAGGCCGCACGATAGTCTATCGAGCAAAAAGAGCAACAGATGGGCAGGCAGTATCACTTGACATGGGTGATGGGACGTGAAATTTCCAGTGGACAGCTCACGGGGAGCAGTGCCAGAGGTGTTGCAGGCGATCGTACTAAAGCGGCCCATTCTTTCATCGTTTTCGGTCAAGGTAGAATTGTTGTATGCGACTCAACTATCATATTATATGCGATTCCCTGCTCGACAATTTGATTTAATCATGATTTAACATTTTTCCACCGGCTCCCCAGTGCTAGTAGTGCTAAGTGAATTGCTAGCCGCTGCGCTTGCACACGGAGTATTCGGACCGATCAAATGTTAACTTTTTTGAACCAAAGTTGAACTTTATTGAAGTGAAATCGCTCAAATATAGACTGTGTAAGGGTTTGAGATTGTTAAAAAATATGTGAGTAAGGCATAGTGCCTCTGACGGAGCGATCGCGTCCGTCCCCGAGAACCAAGAACCAGATAATGGGCGATACTGGATTTGAACCAGTGACTCCTTCCGTGTGAAGGAAGTGCGCTACCACTGTGCTAATCGCCCTATCGAAATCTACTCTAACACAAAAATATCACATTAGCCAAGGAAAAGGAAAAAAATCTCAATCATCTTGAGGTAACTCATCCCAGAGAGAAGTAGTTTTCCGGATACTCAGATGATCGCCATTACCCAGAATAATATGATCTAACAGAGGAATATCCAAAAACCTGGCCCCTCTCAACAGCTGGCGAGTCAGTACCAGATCCTCCTGACTCGGTTCAACGCTACCAGTGGGATGATTGTGAGCGATAATCGCTCTAGTAGCCCCTTGGCGCAGCACCTCCCGAAAGATATCCCGGGGATGGACCAAAGTCTCAGTCGCCGTCCCGATGGTAATCACCTTAGTAGCGAGCAAGCGATTTTTCACATCCAGGAGCACCACAGCAAAACGTTCCTGACTTTGCCACATCAACTCATGACTGAGGGCCGCCGCCGCCGCCGCCGGACTATCGATAACAGTCCGTTCTGCTGGACGAGACAGAAAAGCCCGCTTACCCAACTCCACAGCCGCCAGGATCGTCGTAGCCTTTGCCGGTCCCACACCAGGAATTTTAATCAACTCTTGGGGACTAATATCCCGAATCACTTCCAGGGGGTCTCGCTGACTTTGCCCCAACTGCTGTAATATATATTGTCCCAAACCCACAGCTGAGAGTTTACCCTTCCCCTGACCCGTACCCAGAAGGATAGCAAGTAATTCAGCTGTTGTTAGATTTTTCGCTCCCAACTCCAGTAAGCGTTCCCGGGGCCGTTCCGAAAGGGGGATATCAGCAATTCTTAGGCTATAGGTCATCTCAACTGGCCAAAAAATCTCAATTAATGATATATATTAGCAGCCTTGATCATGTGATAGGTAATCAGCAGCTGAGTGATAGCCAGAGGGTAACTTTGGAGAATCTCCCCAGTTGTACCCGTCAGCTTACCAATATCTTCATTACCTTGCAAACTACAGAATTTTCCTAGGTAAGGAACCTCGTTACAGAGGATCCGTTCCAGTTCCCTCACCTGTTCCTTGGTAGCATGACCATCAATTTCCAGCACATCCACCGGTTTACCCATATCCCTGTCCAGTTCCAGGCGGATAGCAGAACTAAGATGACCTTTATCGGGGTCGAGAACGGGAGTCCAGTCCGGGTGAGGGATAGTCGGGCGGAGTACCAGACGTACATTCAGGAGTAAATCACTTGCTTGGGAGTTATCGCTGGGAGGGTAGAAAGAGACCACAATATCGGACTACTGGCGCTGAGGACGGATAAACTGTTCCGAGTCTGGTTCCCGCTTGCGCAATTGTTCCAGGACCTGTTCATTACTATAGCCCCGCTTACGAGTATCCCGCTTAACTTTCCACTCAGTACGCAGAGATTCCGGCGGGGCCAGATATACCTTGACATCGTAGCAGTCCCGAGCCCCCCGGGTATAGTAACCCAGCAAACCCTCAACAATGACAAACTTTTGGGGTTTGTGCGATTCGTTCTAGCCTAACGTGGTCAAACACGGAACGCTAGCCCGGTTTCATTAGCCGGGAACTCTGACCGCATGGGGGTTAAATTCCCCTCCCCCCAGGTACGGGGGTGACACCGGTCCTCGGTGCTACGAAGCGACATCATCGTGGTGCTAAGCGAGGACTCAAATGTAGGATAACTGGCAGCCTAAGCCGGTGACGCCGCTAGGAAAGATATCCAAGGTTAGAGCAGGCAAACATGTGCAAGCCTCGTTATAAGGAACCAGCGAAATAAGGCTATATGCGCTGGCCTAAAAAGGAAATGGTAGCTAGTATTAGTTTTAGACTCTGGCTAATATAGTACTCAAATAGCTCCCGGGGTATAGTGTGGACCTAAAGGTATCGCGAAATGTTATTAGGGAACGAAGTAACCTCTCGTGTGCTGTCCATCAGGACAAGTTAGATGTTAAGCGCAAGCCACGGGGGGAGGGATGGCCCAAGAAGCGAATGCCCGGGGTAATTCCTGGGATAACATCTACAGTAATGTAGATAATGCTGGGTAGCCAGCGCTGACGTGGGTCGGTGATACTAGGAAGCTGCTGGAATGAGTAATCCTAAAAAGCCACGGAACTAATCCGAAACGCAAGTGGAGGATAAGGTATGGATAACTGGTAAAACTGACTTGAAAATGGTGATACTAACGGTTATCAGAACAACCACTCGCTAAACCAGGAAAGGGAAGAAAAGACAGGCGGCAAGGGCTAACGGAAGTAATTCCTATTAAGTCTACCTATGAAAAGGGCCTAGTACCCAGTAGCCGGATGCGGTGAAAATCGCAAGTCCGGTTCCGAAAGGGAGGGTCGGGAAGCGATTCCCGGCTCGACCCCATCCAATGTATTCGGGCGGGTCAAAGGTGCCAGTGTGGTGATTGTAAATCGGTTTGAGGATTGATTGTCCAGTGCGGAGCAGATTCAGGTGCTGCTGAATGATATCTAAGTAATTGCAGTCCGGGTGGAGGGCGGAGATGCCGATTTGAGCGCGTTGGGTCCAGTCATAGCGATGATAATCATCTATACAGATCACCGTCACATTCTCTTCACCCAACACCTGAGCAATACCGCGAGTGAGGGTTGTCTTGCCAGCGGCGCTATCACCGACAATACCAAGGATAATAGGGCGATTAGGCATAATGCTTATTTCTCCTAGTTGAGCAAATTCTAGGGAGGACTATAGAGTTAGCTGATTCCGATTACTAGATTTTGCAGATGCAATCTCCAGCTTTTAAGAATTTCTTTATTCTATCGCAACCGTTCGTGCTTCCGTTTGTAGTAAGAGCACTTCGATGCACTCGGGGCGCTCGATGCTTCCCAGGAGCGCTATTCGCACTACCCGGGAGACATCGTACTCGCACTACCCCTCCCACATCGAAGCGTGCTTCACCCCTGTTTGCCAGCGAGCGCTCCCAGGCAGGACAAGTCCTACATGTGACCAAATAATGGGCGGTACTGGATTTGAACCAGTGACATCTTGCTTGTAAGGCAAGCGCTCTACCGCTGAGCTAACCGCCCAACTCAACTTTATCTATCATAACCTGATAAAATCCAGAATGTCAAGAGTTCGATCAAAAATTTTTTCTGATGCCCGCTGGCCACACCCACGATCGCATTATCCTTTGGACATTGCCAGCAGTTACAGGTCTAGTTTTTCTGCTGACGGGGGGTAATAGCGAGTTAGCCTTATTAGTAGCGACAGGATATTTCTTCAGTGGCCTGATGTTGAGTCCTGATTTGGATCTGCGATCGCGTCCCTTTCACCGGTGGGGATGGTTCAAGTGGATCTGGGTGCCATACCAGAAGGCCATGGGGCACCGGTCTATTTTCTCACACGGTCCCATTATTGGCACCACCCTCAGAGTAGTTTATCTCGCTTGCTGGTTGTCTCTGGTAGTAATTCTCGGTTTAGCGCTGGTGCGCTTATTCTCCGATCGCCCTTCCAGTTTACCCCGCTTCCTGCCCCAGCTGGGCCGAGCGCTCTGGAGCTACCGGTGGCAAGCAAGCGCCTTTCTCCTGGGTTTAGAACTGGGTGCCCTCAGCCATATTATCAGCGATTATACTGTCTCAACCTATAAAAAGTATAAAAAGTCGAATAGAAAACCATTGCCAGCTTCGGGACGAAAAAAGCGTCAATCCCCCAGCATGCGCAAAGGGCGCCAGCGCAAGTAACGCCGATATCCGTTATAAATTTATGTAAAAATTGGTAACAAATAATACAAAAATTTGCAAATTTTTGGGATGATAGCAGCCAATGGTTGAAAATTGCACTTTGGCACTTTGGCTAATTGAAAAGAGTAAATCCATCTATTCATGACAAGATTATGATTATCGAGATTAACCTTTGAGTATTAGCCATTAGCAGCCATTATCATCCTGTGCAACCCCTAATAAAAAACTGTGATTAATGCATAATTGTGACGAATAGCAAGTATAGGTAAATAGAGCACAGATCGAAGAGAACGGTGTGCGAAGATACATCCGGAGGGCGATCGCGGGACTGGAAATAAGATAAAAGCAGGGCTCTAAAACTGGCCCAGATGCGTCAAGAACAAAGGTAGACCCGATCGGGTGATAATAGGAGAAAGAGATGGAAACTCAAGAAACTCAAATAACTCAAGCTCTGCGGGCGATCGCGACCAAAACAATATGGTTCTATGTAACGGGAATGGTAGCATTGAGCATGATTTTTGGTCCAACAGCGATGAAAAGCGGGCTGCTGCCGATTACAATAGTAGCAGGGGCAGCAGGTGGCACGGCAGCAGTATGGCGATCGCCCGATCTCCAGTCCCAGAAAAAGCTAGAGGGCGTTGCACATTTTCGGGATGATGGGTTAATGCATATTATTATAATCGGCAATTTTACAGGAAAAATTTATGGCGTTGCACTTCGGACGGGATGATGAGCATAGTTGCAATAGTTTTAAACCTAGACTACAAGCGACTTTCAGTTATGTGCAAAAAGAGTATCATCCCCTCTGTGCAACGCCAAATTTATAAGGGTCTCCTGTACTTATAGTGATAAGTTTTTCTTATCAAAGAAGCAAGCTAATACACGCGAACGGAAGTTTTCAAAGTTTGTAAATCCGTAGGCTTGACGTTTAATTAACTTAATCTTATTGTTAATTCCTTCCATCACTTGTTGCATGACTAATAAAATAATTACAAATTCCCTCCCTGTGGATCTTGACAGGGGTGATAACATATTAAATCACCCCTGTCAAGATCCACAGCCAGGTGACTGTCAATCATCTGAGCAGACTTCTGATAAAATAACTTAGCATAAATTAACCATTTTTCTAATTTTTGTTTAGCTGACTTCAACCTCTTGCTGGTTTCATAGATAGTACGAAGTTCTTCTTTTAGTTGATAGGCAATAGCGATCGCAAGGATATTTTGCTAAAATTACTTCTAGTTTTTCCTGAGCTTCTTTATCAAGAGCGGCACCATTATTTAATAATAAATATTTACTGCCTTACAATACTCAAATGGCATGACAAAGAAAAAAGATTCTCGTTCGACGCAATCACCGGTACAAAGGAAAAGTAGGGATTCGATCTTTTCAGGGCATGGGAGCGCCTGCGCTTACCTCGGTTTCTTTTTGGCGGACAGCAAAAAATTATTTCGCTAGGACTGCGAGACAATCCCACGAACCGAGAGCAAGCGGAATTTAAAGCGAGGGCGATAGAGCTCGACTAAGACTTGGGCGATTTCGACCAGACGCTGAACCGCTACGGACTAACGAAGAAACTTCGCTCTAACCTGATGACGGCAAGGTTGTACCCAGTTTCACTAGCAGGGCTATAGGAAATATACATATACTCTCGTCAAGATCTGGTGAAACCAAGTACCTGGGTAATCAGCTACCAGAGGACTCTGAAACGACTTCAGCAATCGCCGTTTTCCGATCTGACAGCAGAACTGACTTCCGACCAAGCCTATCAGGTTTACCATTGGGCGATCGCTAACTGGGCTCCCGATGTCGCTCACAAACTCAGTAACTGCTCACCGCAATAGAGACAGCTTATTGAAAATATCTAGCTCGCCTTGCGAGCATTTCTGTTTTCATTACAGGGGGAAACACCGCCCTGAGATTGTGCTCACCCGACCACGCAAAGACCCTTGCATCGGGATGTAAGCTTAAAAGGCCATAGCACAGCGCCCACTTTTGCACACCAAGTGACTTATTTTCCCTCCAGAGGGTGTATACTAGAGCGTCGGTCCAGTAGAGGGGGTTGACAAAAAAAAGAAAATGTGCATATACTATCTCGCCGATCCAGTGGAACAGATTTTGGGTAAGAAGAAAATGAGGTCCAGAGGGAGTGAAGGCCAGAGGGAGGTACGAGAATATATATATTTTCCGTCTATACACAGTAGTTGAAATTTGTCAAGTATTATTAATGGACCGACGCTCTAGCTAGTATGATCTTTACTGCTGCACCACAAGCCGAGCCCCTGACCTTCACCATCTCAGCAGACGAGATGGTGAGTCGAGTGATGCTAGTCGAGTGGATGGTCAAGCAGCAGCAACTACTCAAACAACAGGTAAAAAGCGCGGTCCCAAATATAATCACTCTGGAAAGACACGCAATGGATTTGGAGTGCCAGACCACATAGAACAGCTCTCAGTACAGGACAAAACTCTGAAACCCATACAGATCAAGGATTTTATTTTCAAACAAGGATTTTATTTTCAAACCTTGACAGGGAGAAGCTACCTATGATATGATATATTATATTATGTACTCATACTCGACCAAACATCGCTCTCGCTAATTATGAATCACATTGATATACTGTCACAAGAATTAAAACAAATTTTTGAATGGCATGGCGCAAGAATTAATTGTTTGGCTAATTTTTTAATAGCTTTATTTAAAGTAAAAACAGTCAATCTGGCACAAATTGCGACAGCTTTTTCGAGACTGGCTCAAACAGATTCTCATTACAAACATCTACAAAGGTTTTTTAAATTTTTCACTCTCAATGAGTCTAAACATGCTCAATTGATCGTCAAGCTTATATGTAACAGTAAAAAATGGATACTTACATTAGATAGAACCAACTGGTTGTATGGAAAGAAAAATATAAATATATTGACTTTAGGAATTGCTCATGAAGGAATAGCATTTCCAATTTTATTTGACTAGCAAAAAAGGAAATTATAATACTGAAGAAAGAAAAAATATCATCCTGCCTGAATATTTTGGGAACAGATAGAATTGATTATTTAACGGGCGATCGGGAATTAGTTTGGTAAAGAATGGTTCGATTTCCTTTTGAATAAAAAAATATCATTTAGAATCAGGATCAGAAAAACAGATCAGGTGGCTAACAGTCGAGGATAACTTGTAGCAACTCAAACATTATTCCGTGACTTAAAAGCTAATGAATCCATTGTTTTAGAACAAAAAAGAGCGGTTTGGGGAAATCCTCTTTATGTTGCAGGGTTAAGGCTTCCAGATGGAGAATTATTAATTGTAGTATCTCCGGATTCTCCAAAAACAATTATAGAAGATTATGGGCGGAGATGGGAAATTAAAACCTTATTTGGCTGCTTGAAAACTCGTGGTTTTAACCTAGAATCAACTCATATGACTGAACCAGAAAAAATAAAAAAAATGGTAGCTTTATTGGCTATTGCTTTATGTTGGGCACATCAATTGGGAGTCGGTGTATCCTGGGTAGTGCGATCGCGCAGGACACTTATCCCGGTGCGCGCAGGGCATGTAGCGCTCCCAGGATACACCGAAGTTTTACATGAACAAAAACCTATCAAAAAACATGGTCGTCAAGCAAAGAATTTGTTTCCTTATAGATTTGACTGAGAAATGTTTTATTTAATCTTGATGAAAAACAGGAATAATATCTTAATATATTGGCAATATATTTTGAAGCAATAACATGTTAAAATTCATCAATATGTCATAAATTTTAATTTAAATTTATAACCGAATTTATTATTATTAACATCGGCTAAAATTTATATTCCAGCAACGCCAAAAACACATGAAGTAAAGTTTTGTCCTGTACTGAGAGATCGCGGTACTTGATTCGGAAGGTGGATCGAGCGATCGCTACGCAGATCTTTTCGACTTTGATGTACTCGACCTTAGCACTCCCAGCTTGACGAACTACATCAACGCGATTGAAGCGGCAGGGGTTGAAGGTTACGACATTTGCATTATCGATAGCCTCAGCCACGCCTGGCAATCGACCTTAGAATTCGTCGATCGCTTTTCCAACAAGATGCTGGGATGGGCAAAAGTCAATCCCGAGCTTGGGAAACTAAGGAATGCCATCCTTCAGAGTCCCTGCCACGTCATTGCCACCTTCCGCTCAAAGACTGAATGGGCGATCGAGCATGACGGGGGGAAAGCCAAGCCGAGAAAACTGGGTATGGTTCCAGTCTTTCGCGATGGCATCGAATAGGAATTTGACATCTTTGGGGAAATTAACGAGCGAGTCTTGTCAATCTCCAAATCTCGCTGTCCCGAACTTCAAGGGATGACTTTCTCTTCTCCAGGAGCAAATATAGCTGGATGGGGTCGAGCCGGGAATCGCTTCCCGACCCTCCCTTGAGGAACCGGACTTGCGATTTTCACCGCATCCGGCTACTGGGTACTAGGCCCTTTTCATAGGTAGACTTAATAGGAATTACTTCCGTTAGCCCTTGCCGCCTGTCTTTTCTTCCCTTTCCTGGTTTAGCGAGTGGTTGTTCTGATAACCGTTAGTATCACCATTTTCAAGTCAGTTTTACCAGTTATCCATACCTTATCCTCCACTTGCGTTTCGGATTAGTTCCGTGGCTTTTTAGGATTACTCATTCCAGCAGCTTCCTAGTATCACCGACCCACGTCAGCGCTGGCTACCCAGCATCATCTACATTACTGTAGATGTTATCCCAGGAATTACCCCGGGCATTCGCTTCTTGGGCCATCCCTCCCCCCGTGGCTTGCGCTTAACATCTAACTTGTCCTGATGGACAGCACACGAGAGGTTACTTCGTTCCCTAACAACATTTCGCGATACCTTTAGGTCCACACTATACCCCGGGAGCTATTTGAGTACTATATTAGCCAGAGTCTAAAACTAATACTAGCTACCATTTCCTTTTTAGGCCAGCGCATATAGCCTTATTTCGCTGGTTCCTTATAACGAGGCTTGCACATGTTTGCCTGCTCTAACCTTGGATATCTTTCCTAGCGGCGTCACCGGCTTAGGCTGCCAGTTATCCTACATTTGAGTCCTCGCTTAGCACCACGATGATGTCGCTTCGTAGCACCGAGGACCGGTGTCACCCCCGTACCTGGGGGGAGGGGAATTTAACCCCCATGCGGTCAGAGTTCCCGGCTAATGAAACCGGGCTAGCGTTCCGTGTTTGACCACGTTAGGCTAGAACGAATCGCACAATCTCCTAAAGGATTGGCTCGGCCCAGAAAGCGATCGCCTGCCAGCTCCAGCGACCGCTCCAGTATTTTCACAACCTCAAGATCAAATTTGGCGTCAGTGGAAAAACCCCAAGATGGCGATGGACTGGGCTTGTAAAAAGCTGCCGACATATGAAAGGAGCGAAATCAAAAAGCTGTTTGACAATATGCCAACAGATCTCGACGGCAAAAAAGCTCCCGTCTGGCAATCATATATTGAGAGCTTGATGGACTCAGAGAAGACCGAAACGAAACTGGATCAACCACAAACCTTAGCTATGTAGGAGGTGTTAAAGATGTCCAAAATCAACTCATTACTCGATTACTGTCAGTCAAGTTATTGGCAAAATTTGAAGATTCCAGAAATTTTAAACTGGATAGAGGCCGTAACTTGGTCTATCCGCGAGAACGACTCAATCCTTGCTGATGGGATCTGGTCTTGCGAAATAGACTTGTCTGGTTTCGGTCGGGTAAAAGAGGATTTCCAGGAACCGATTGACACGAATGAAAATTTATACGAATTCTTATTGTGGGCCGCAAAACGTCAGACGTATTTGCAGAACCTCGAACACATCCTGGGGCAATATGTTGACCCAAGCAAAAGCTAAAGAGACCCCGGGAGAAATAATGAATCAAGCACTCAAAAATTTTGTTCTATCTGCTGATTTTGGGAACTACGAACTGAAATTATAGGACGGCTCTCGGACTCGCTCCATTCGCTCGATTCAATTTCGATTACCCCAAGGACGGCAGCCTTTACAAGGAAAGCCCAACAGTCCTGTGCTCGAATACCAAGGAAAAACCTGGCATATCGGATTCAAAGCCTACGAATACAGGAAAACGTATCACTTTGTCGAAGGAGACTTGTCTAAGGAAGTTCTGCTGGCAATGCTCGCTTGTTGCGAGTTTCCCGCCAAAGAATTTAAGCTTACCGTTCGGACCTCTCACCCTACGCCATCTTTGGCTGCGGACAGCATCAAAAGTCGGTTACAGGGTTGTCACCGATTTTCCAGGAATGGCCACCATTGCATCGTTCATGTTGAGGACGTAACTGTAGAACCCGAAGGATTGGGAGCTTGGCGGTACGCCAAAAAACAAGGTTTAATCCCCGACCAGGGCTATACGGTTGTAATCGACATTGGCGGAGGTACTTGGCTTAGTCGCCTGTTCAATCCCTCTGGTGACATTATCGATCAATCTGTTGACGAGCGCGGCGGCGGTTACGACCTGGCGACCTCGATCAGCTTTGACGATCGCTACAAAACGCGCTCGGGAAGCGCCGGTACCTATACCAAGGTGTTCCCCGGCGTGAAATCACTCCTAGGGATGCCCGGCAGTTCTCGAACCTGGCTAAAGAAACCCAGCAGCAGGTTGATCTGCGGCAGCAAGCCTATCAGTTCTTAGCTAAGGCTGCGATCGGGCAACTGACAGCCGACAAGCTTTACCTGGAAATCCAGCAACTGCTAACCCAGATTCAAGTCCAGCAGGGCATTCTAACTGCCGACCATCGTGCATTTCTCAGCGGGCAGCGCCTAGATCTGACATCCAAGCAGTACGAGGTAAAGGCATTGCTAGCAGCGGACGCCGATCGGGAAAAGCAAATCAAAGCCAGCTTTTCTCACAGGCTAGCCCCGGCAGCAACTACAGTCTCGGCGGTCTCGGTTGAGGAGGTGGAGGAATGACACCAGTAACGCGCGAGCTTCTCAAGTTTGGAAGCTTTGCAGTTGGAGGGTTTGCTGCCCTCACGCTTCTCACGATCCATGCATCCATTTGGATCGCCATCGGGGTTTACGTTTTGATGATTGCCGGGGTGCTGTCCCGTTTTATGGAAAGCGACGCCATCCCCGGGCTGGTAATTCTTGCTTTGGCTTGGGCGATCGGCTTATGGCTGGGGGTGTGAGATGAAGCAACTAAGCTACAAAACCGACCCCTATCTGTCCCTGAAGTTGGGAGGAGCTTTGACGACTGCAATGATTGCGGCAGTAGTGTCAGCGGGAATGCCAGAGAGCAAAAGTCTAGCCGAGCTAACCAATTGGGAAAAGACTTTGAAGACGATCGGGGCTGGCTCAGCGCTCGCAGCTTCTGTGGGGGTTGCTGCAGCTTGTATCAAAGACGAATCGCGATCGCTCGTGACTGATTGCGCATGGCTGCGCCACGCTACGCGATCGGGAGATTAGCGACCAGATGACCGTGACCCTGGCGCAATCTACAGCAGCTTATTTTCGCAATTATCCTTTGGCTTGGAAGATGGGGCTAGACGTCCCCAATCGCTGGCATGAAGTCTATGCTTTAACGGGAGGCTACAGCGAAAAGCTTCCCGCGCTAATGGCAAGCGATCGCCCCGTAGTGGAAATTGCCGCCTCTGCGATTGACACTAAACCCTCACCAGTGCTAGTTCCCAGGCGAACAATTGCTCAAGAAGCAGTCGCGCAGATTACCCGCCCTGAATATCAGGATTTAACAGACATGGAATTTCTCAATCACATATAAGATTCTGATTATAGTTGGATTGACGCGCTAGTTATCTACCCAACTGTCTTGATTTTTTGTGCTTTTGGAAGCGGGAAAACATCCTTTGCCCTTCATCTGATCAGCAAACCCCTGGCGCTGAAACACACGGTTATTGCTCTATATCCACGATGCGGATGGTAGCAGAACATTAATCAATAGATTTTGAAAAGTTCAACTGAACTGGCTCTCACATTCTTTGCTTGCGGCTTCCTCACACAGTCAGATTACGAGATACTGGTAATATCAATTGAGATCTCAGACCGCGTGATAGAAGAACAGGAGAAAGTGGCAGTTAAAGCAAATTTTGCTCGCCAAGCTGTTGAGATGGTGCAGCGTCTTTCTCACTTTTATTCCTAACTTCTGGAAGGTCACCATCTAGAAAGTCAGTCCAGTCGAAATCCTAGCTAAAATGACAGCGCTTACTACGAACAGATCGATCGTACCTATGGTAATCAAAGTCCAACCTCACCATCTCCAAGCAATACAAGGGGACGCGGAAAGTAGGTATCCGTCAGAATGCTGTGGCTTGCTATTGGGTAAAATGTCCGGAGATGTCAAAACTATCATAGAAGTCTTGCCAACGGAAAACAGCTGGGATGACAGCGCCGCCGAGGCTTTCAGTGAAATTACCGGGTCAGGGAAACTGGGTACGACGAGACGCGAACGATACTCCATCGCCCCCGACACCCTACTCAAAGTCCAAAAACAAGCACGTGATCGCCATCTGGAACTGGTCGGGGTTTATCATTCCCACCCGGACCACCCCGCCGTGCCATCAGAGTTTGATCGGGTGATCGCCTGGGAAGAATACTCCTATATAATAGTATCAGTCCTTCAAGGAGAGGCCGCAGACCTCCGCCGCTGGTGTCTGGATGGCGATCTCCAATTCCAACCGGAAAAAATCCTTAAGATAGAATCAAGCTAGAGTACAAGCCTGGTTAAAATGTAAAACTCGACACAGCGCAATAATCATCATTATCGCTATGCTCAATCCCAATCTGGAGGAAATCCAGCTCACCAAAGAAGAATACGAACGATACTCCCGCCATCTGATAGTGCCAGAAATCGGACTGGAAGGGCAGAAACGGCTTAAAGCGGCCAGCGTCTTGTGCCTTGGCACTGGCGGACTCGGTTCGCCCCTGCTGCTATACCTGGCAGCAGCGGGAGTAGGACACATCGGCATTGTAGATTTTGATGTCGTGGATAGTTCCAACCTGCAACGTCAGGTGATCCATGGTATTTCTTGGGTAGGGAAACCCAAAATTGAATCTGCCAAAAATCGGATTCACGAAATCAATCCCAACTGCCAAGTGAACCTGTACAATACCCGCATCAGTTCGGAAAACGCCCTGGAAATCCTCGAACCTTATGACATTGTAGTGGATGGCACGGATAACTTCCCCACCCGCTATCTGGTGAATGACGCCTGCGTGCTGCTGAATAAACCCAACGTCTATGGTTCGATTTTCCGGTTTGAAGGTCAAGCAACAGTCTTCAACTACGAAGACGGTCCCAACTACCGCGACCTCTACCCCGAACCCCCACCGCCGGGAATGGTGCCATCCTGTGCAGAAGGAGGGGTTTTAGGGATTTTGCCCGGGATAATTGGTGTCATCCAAGCAACAGAAACAGTCAAAATCATCACGGGTAAGGGTACGACCCTCAGCGGACGCCTGCTGCTGTATGATGCTCTGAATATGACATTCCGGGAACTGAAATTACGACCCAATCCCGAACGTCCCGTGATTGAGAAATTAATTGATTACGAACAATTCTGTGGAATTCCCCAAGCAAATATGGAAGCAGCAAAACAACAAGCCGAAATCCGGGAAATGACCGTCACTGAACTCAAGCAATTGATGGATAGTGGCGCAGATGATTTCGTCCTGGTGGATGTTCGCAACCCCCACGAGTACGAAATTGCGAAGATTCCCGGTTCGCAGCTAGTGCCATTACCGGACATTGAAAGCGGTGCAGGTGTCCAAAAGATTAAAGAAATCCTCAACGGTCACAAGTTGATTGCTCACTGTAAGATGGGTGGGCGTTCTGCTAAAGCCTTGGGTATTCTGAAAGAAGCTGGCATAGAAGGCATTAATGTCAAAGGCGGCATTACAGCCTGGAGTCAAGAAGTCGATCTATCAGTGCCCCAGTATTAAGCATGTAGGGTGGGCAATGCCCACCTGTCACCCTGGGATCTCGATCCCCAACATGTAATAATAATCATAGGAGTCCGTACTGGTCTATTCGGTCTGGATCCTGTAAGATAAGTTGAGGATATACTCATGGCTCGCACAACAGGAGACACCACAGGAGTTCAGCCTAGGAAATCTGGCAGAACTGGCAGCAAGGGAAATACATCCAAGTGTAAAACTTTCAGGGGATATGAAGAATTTGAAATAGACCGCGAACAGTTGCTAGAAATGATAGCATCCCTGGAAAGTTTGTCTGAAAAAAATAAAGGTGCTCCAGACTACAAGGCGATCGCTTTTTCGTTCCAGTGGTTAATCTATGAATGTAGACAAGGCGATCGCCTTGTCAGACGTTGCTATCGGCAGTTTTAACGCTAAAATACCCAATAGTAACCTTAAAACTAGCGCTGAAAACGTTAAAGTTGGTAAGAGCAACGTTAAAATTGGCGATCAAAACGTTAAAATTATCAATAATAACGTTTAACCTAACGCTCAAAACGTTAAAATCAGTGAGAAGAACGTTAAAATTGGCGCTCGGAACCCTGGCATCACTTAGAGTTACGCAGGAATTGTCGATTAGAAAGCTGAAATGGTCGATTTGAACGCAGCGAGCGCCCGATCGCCCCATTGTCGGAAATTACCAAGCCAGCGCCATGCCATCAGCACAAGGTTCAGAAGCAGCGATCAGCACTCCAGAATGCCAGCAGATAATTTGACCGAGACCAAAAAAGCCTGTGTTATCCTGCTGCAACCCCAGCCTGCCCCTTTCCCGAGGAGCGATCGGGCCACACGACAGGCACCGCTGGCTCCAACAGCACTTTATTGGGATCTATAAATCGCCACCGAGGAGCATCCAAAGCAGCTTGGGGGTTCAGATCGTAATCAACCTATTAACCACAACTTGCAGATGTCCTTGAGGCTGCATAGAAGCTCCCATAACACCAAAAGGTCCAATTGACCATCTCGAGTCAGGAAAGCCGGGATAATAGTATGGAAAGGGCGCTTAGCTGGGGCCAACTGATTTGGATGTCCTGATGCGAGAGTGAAGCAACTGCCTCGACTTTGTAGGGCGATACCAGTTCCTTCTGGGAGAATACTGCTGCCAAAACCCAGATAATTAGATTGGATGAAAGAGACAATTAATTCTCCATCCGCTGCGGCTAAATAGACAGTTCCGCTACCGTGAGGGCGATCGCCATTGCCAGGGCAGCATCAACAGCATTTCCCCCTGCCCATAGCATTTACATGCCAGCAAGAGTAGCCAAAGCTTGAGAAGTTGCTACAGCACCGCCCTGTCCCATCATTACTCTTCTTGCCCCCGGGTAGGGGTAGTCAGTCAGGTTTCCTTTGAGCCTTTTCCCTGAATTATCAAGTCTGAAATATTTTCTCCATACCAGATTGATTGCTAGCTATTAAGCATCAACGCACGATAACCAGCTTGAACAAAGTGGCGATCGGCGGTCACAGCATCTATCAAACCATTTGACTGCATAACAACGAAAGAAATGCAGTCAGTCAGACCCCATGTTTTATCTGGACGAGCTTCCTACAGTTGTAAAGCACGGGTTAAAAGCAGCGTAGCGTGTATCCACACTGACAACACGGATATTTGCTGTCTGATAACATTGTTGGATAAACTGAACTGCTGCCACGCGGTTAACTGCACTAAGAGCATTGCCAATTTCTGCGAACACTGCTTCAGTTACCCATACCTCAGCAGCAGCTTGTACACGCGGTAGCAATGCTACTGCTTGAGAGTGATACTGATCGCGTTGGTTGAACAAAGCTTGGACAAAAACTGTATCTAGCAGTAGACGATCTATATTCATGGGCTATAATGCTTCGGTGTACCATACAAATAATGGTCATGCTCCATCGACCAATCTGGTGGTGCTTCAACAGTTCCAGCAAAAGCCTTTAGTACATCTCAAGCATCCCCTGTACTCTCAGATTCAGTAGAGATCGTATCGGACATAACGCTTGCCAAGTTGCATATCCAGTAGCGTAGCGTGTATCTGGCTGTAGCACCTGACCGTCAAATACAGCCGTAACTATTTTGCTCATCGCTTTATCTTTTCTCCATGTTAACCATTTTGCTTAATTAGATCATAACAGTAGTAAACAGAATTACGTTCTGTCATCGCTACAACTAAAGCTTCGTAAGCCGACCAATTTTGTTTGATTCAAGTGCAGGCTAGCAGCCGATCGCTCCTTCCTAGCACATTCTTTCAAAGTCCAGCTGTTCCGTCCAAATGCTTCTCAATTTTTGTAAGTCATCTGCTCCCCCTTCGGCATTACTATATACTAGGGTTTCCGCTACGCCCCCTGCCATCCACACAGCACAATAGCGATCGAACAACTGGGCCGATAATTTCCCCACCTCGATCTGTGATGCCAATTCTGCATCACAGATCGAGACACCGCCAACACCTGGTTGTCCTTGCTGAAAAGCTTCCCAGGGACTGAGAGTATAGCCAGTAATAGGAATTTCCAATAGGTAAGCAACCAGGAAATGTCCCCCTTCGTGCCGCACCATCCGATCGCGATGTTCCGGTGATCAATTAGCTAGTAAACCCAGTACCAGAGTGCCACCTTTCCCCCCAACAGCGTCAAAACCGCGAACGGCTGCGCCGGCGCGTGCTGCGCAATCGCGGGCACTGCTGGCGGCCAATTAATCGCCGGTCCCAGCAGAACCGACATAGTCATCAGAAAAACAGAAATGGCAATTCAATTCAGGGCAGTTTTATTCATTTTTTATTGCTAATGGTTCATTGCTAATTGCTAATTGCTCTTGAACTGACAACTGACAACTCTATTTTTTGCGAGCCTTATAAAATGTTTCTAAGCTATGCCGATCGCCCGTAAACCGCCAATGCCAAGGTTCATAACTCACGCCTTGGGGATTATTGCGTGGGAAAGACAGCTCAAAACTAAAATAAGCAGCATTAGCCTGAAGCCACTTAAAAGCAGCTGTACGTTCAAAGTTAGGACTCAGGTGAGTTGCTGGGACATTACCATCTCCAATATCGACAGCATAACCCGTGTGATGTTCGCTGTAGCCAGGAGGCGCACTAACTTCCGATCGCTCAGTTGACACCTGTCCCCGCTGTGCCTTAATCTGAAAAAATAAATACTCCTGGTCGGCGAGGGAGCGAAAACCAGAAATTGGCACCAGGTTAACCCCTTCCATCCGCGCCGCATCGACCATCGCCAGAAACTCTGCCGCCGCAGCTTTGCGCAGCTTCAAGCTGCCATCTGCTACGATCGGGGCAAGTTCCGATCCTGTTGCTTCGGAATAGGGAAAATGTCCTAGCAACGCATCTGTTGCTGGAGTGGTAGTTTTCGCAGGTGATATCATTGCTGTGGTCACCGATGACTTGGTCTCTGCTCGCCTCTGCGGGACTGCGCTCGTTGCTTCTGGGACAACTTCGAGTAATTGTACCTGTGAAGCTTGCCAGGTAAACCAGGAAATAGAACCAACTGCGATCGCCATCACTCCCACCAAGCTACCAATAATTACTATCCCCAAGGTCGAGGGATCCCGCCTGTTTTGGGGTTCTCTAGACAGAATAGCATCCCGTAACGCTTCGGGAATATCATCAACAGTTGAAATCTCTAGGGGTTCTTCATACAGACCAGCGTTATGCATGCCCAGTCACTCCCAAACTCTCTTGTCAGCACTTTAGTTTACAGGCATTTTACTTGACTTTGGGCATTTTTCAGTAGCGTAGTGCCTAGGACAGGCGATCCGCCCGTCCTACGTAATCTATGGGGTCTTTTGCAGTTCTGGTCTTTCTTCTGGGACGATCGCCCCTTGCACTGGGCATACTTTTATACAGATGCCACAGTCTATACATTTAGGGAAATCTATGAAGTACCAGTCAGTACCCTTAGCATTTTTGCCAGGACCTGGATGAATGCAAGCGACTGGACAGGCATCGACACAATCTGCTACGCCTTCGCAGGTATTAGTAACAATCGTGTGTGGCACTCAATTTCATCTCCTAATTTTGACATTCGATTAGCTGTTCTATTTCCGTCGTACCATCTCCTTGCACCCAAGCAATGAGGCCGATGCGGCGGTTTTGGGCTACCTGCCGCACTAATTCGGGCGTCTTTGGAGTTTCCAGTTCCACTTCTACGCAAACATTATTTGTTTCTCTGAGTTGCTGGGCGTAGGCAAAAGCCGCCCCATAGGCTTGGGCTGTCACTGGCACCACTAACCAGTCACTAGCGGATATTTCCTTGGGTAACTGACCCCCTGATTGCAGAACTTGATGTAAATCTTCGATTTTGAGACTGAACCCTATACCTGGGTATGTTTCTCCTTGAGGGTGATATAAACCCAAAAGCTGGTCGTAGCGCCCCCCTTCTCCCAACACTCGCCCCCCTTGTTCGCCGACTACTTCAAATACGATGCCCGTGTAGTAGTTGAAGGTTTGAATCAAACTCAGGTCGAGGATTACAGACAAATCTTGGTTTAGGAGGCGACTGTCTGCTAGCAGTTCCACCAGGGATTTAAGATTATTGAGGGTCTCATGTTGGGCTAAATCTAAATCCAGATTCCCCACCAGTTGCAGCACGTCAGCTGGGCGTCCTCGCAAGTCGAATAGCAGCAACGCCCGCTCGCGCAGTTCTGCAGATAGGCACGAGCTTTCCAAGGTCGTGCGATCCAGGTGGGCGATCGCCCACCGCACCTTTTCTTGTAATGGCATCGGGAAGACCGAAAGCAGCGATCGGGTTAATCGGGCCTCTCCTAAGATTAAATGCCACTTACCCAGAGGCAGTTGATGCAAGCAATCGCAGAGCAAGAGCATTATTTCTGCATCTGCGGCCAAACCCCCTGCACCCAGCAGTTCCACTCCCGCTTGGTAGAACTCTTGCTGCCCTCCGTGAATCCCCTGCCCAGAGCGACGGAACACATTCCCATTGTAGTAGAGGCGCTGAGGATAACCGCTCATGCGGGTCGCCGCCGCCCGGGCTATTGACGCCGTCAACTCCGGGCGCAGTCCCAGTCCCGACTCCTCCTCTGTATTCTCTACTTGAATCACCGTTTCCCGGTCGATCGCCCCACCTGCCATCAGCGTATCCAACCGTTCCAGAGTTGAAGTAATAATTTGATGATAGCCCCAGCGATGAAACACCTGCTCTAAGCTGTGTTCCAGCCAGCGTTTCTGGGCTACATCCAGAGGTAGTAAATCTCTTGCACCTGGGGGAGATTGATAAACCATTATTTTTTCTTGCTACCGCCGCCGCCAATTTTAATCCCAAATATGGTGATGCCGCTACCATCGGACCCAGCTTTTTTCCCCGACATCCCTGAGGACTTGGCCGCTGCCGCTTTTTTCGGGCAGGCCAGGGATTTCTCCAAATTTTTCTTAGCTGCCAATGCCTTTTCATCTTTGGGATTCAATTCCAAAGCCTTATTTATATGCACCTTAGCCATCGTGCTTTGCTCTTGCTGCAAGTAAATCTCTCCCAATAGACTGTGGCACTTGCTGTTAGTTTGTTCCAGCTTCAGCCCATCCCGCAATTCGAGAATTGCTCCGAGCCGATTTTCCTTTTCCACCAACTCTTCTGCTCGCCGGTAATAGTTCTCCACTGGGTATTTTTTCTGCTGTTTTTTTTGCTTTTCTGTTTCCTTTCCCGCCGGTGCTTGACTTGCTGGACCTGCTCCTGGCTGTTTGGGCTTGGGTGCTGCCTCATTGCTCTGAACCCGCATCAGGTAGACTAAATTCAGTTCGCTGATTTCCCCAATCATATGGAGGGTGCGATCGAGAGATTCATACTGCTGTGAAGCTAGCTGTTCCAGGGCTTTTTTGTAAGTCGGTTCTATCTCCCTTGCCTGGGCTAGTTGCCGTGCTTTATCACTCTGAACTTGATCGATCATTTGTGGTTGCTGCATCGCCCGCTGCCCCTTCAGTCGCAGCATTATAGCATGTTCTGCCCGTTCCTTTTCCTGAAATAGTTTTTCGTATGCTGGATTAACTAGCTTCGATAATATATCATTTGCCAGTTTTTTTTCCGCTTCACTGTGGATGGCGCTGCTGTCGGGATGCAGTTTTTTGACGATCTTCATATATCGCTTGCGGATATCTTTATTTTCTGCGTCCACTGGCACCCCTAAGATTGCGTGATAGTCAGTAAAATCTGTTTTAAACAGCCCTTTTTGTATTAGGAAAGACATATGCTGTGGTCCCCCCACTTCCTTCTTGTTGATTATTCTAGTTTATTTCGCCCTTACTTGGATTTGCTAAAGCTTGGCGATCGCGGCACTTGCAACAGCTCTCTACTCATGCTAGCATGCAGCAGGCCGTTGCTTGCCAGGATCCGTCCCGAGTCCAGCTGTAAAGGGCTACCGTCGTATGCTGTTACCTTACCCCCTGCTTCGGAGACTATAACAACACCAGCAGCTATGTCCCAGGGAAAAAGTCCCCGTTCCCAGTATCCATCCAGGCGTCCGCAGGCCACGTGCGCTAGATCGATCGATGCTGAACCGCTGCGCCGCACCCCCTGAGTCAGATGGGTGAAGTGACAAAACTCTGCGTAGTTATTATCTGCGGTGGTGCGGCGGTCGTAGGCAAAGCCCGTTACCAGTAGACTCTTACTCAAGTCATTCGAGGTGGAAACCCGGAGGGGACTGCGGTTGCAAGTTGCTCCCAGACCTCTGGCGGCCCGAAACAGTTCTTGATGGAAAGGGTCAAAAATCGCTCCTACCTGGGGGTAACCATCTATCAATAATCCTACTGATGTTGAGAAAAAGGGATATTGATGGGCGTAATTGGTGGTGCCATCCAGGGGGTCAATCGCCCAAAGATATTTGCTGGTGGCCTCTCCCAGCTTACCTGATTCTTCAGCCAGGATAGCGTGTTGGGGAAAATGACGCTGCACGACTTTCAGGATAACGGCTTCAGCTGCTTTATCTGCTTCGGTCACCAAATCCCCAGGACGGCCCTTTTCTTCTATCGAAGCTAACTTCCCCCAGTAGGCTTGCAAAACTGCCCCCCCTGCTAGGGCCGCTTCTGTGGCAATGTCTAGGAAAATTTGTAATTGGTCGTCATTAGTCATTAGTTGTTAGTTGTTAGTTGTTAGTTGTTAGTTGTTAGTTGTTAGTTGTTAGTTGTTAGTTGTGGCTTGGAACTTTGAGCGCTGACCGCTGACCACTGACCGCTGACCACTGACCGCTGACCACTGACCACTAACCACTGACCACTGATCGCTGATCGCGAAAGAGCGATTTTGACTGCGAAATTCTGTGGGAGTAATGCCCATGGGTTGTTCCGGGTACCAAATGCCAACGCCCATTATTCTGGCCCAGGCTTGGGCGTTGGCGAGGCGCTGGTCGTACTTGGTGTTGGGCGATCGGGGTTTTGCCAGAGCATATCCTCGTTTTACCATCTCCTCGTTGAGTAACGAGTCCCGAGCCCAAATATAGCCCAGTTGCCGCTGATACTGGTCGCGTTTTTCCACATCCAACTCTAATAATACCGATCGATCGCCGAGCAGTTGTGCCAGTTGCTGTCTTGCTTCTATACCCCAAGGCTGTTGTCTCATATCCGGTGCCTCGATGCCAATCAGTCGCACTCGCCTGGGGTCTGCTGTTGGAGTGCTGGCACTTACCACCTCGATCGTCTGACCGCTGACCACTTGCTTGACGAGTAGCATCTGTCCTTGGGGCGTTGCTGACCCAAAACAGCTTGTCAGCAACAGCAAGCAGCACAGCATCGGACCTATGATAGTCTTGGGTAAATTAGTTTTCATCCAGTGGCAATCCGAATCTGATTTTTCCTTTCCCGAAATAGCGGCCAAATTGGAGTTCGTAGACTTCATCGTCGTCTTGAGTCTCTGCCTCCAGGTCCGAACGGGCATAGCTGACGCACAGTAAAGCATAGCCTTTTTTTTTCAATTCTGGAGAAAGTCCCATTGCTTCTGGCTGATACAGTTCGCCCGATCTTACCCTGACTGCACAGGTGGTGCAAGCGCCATTCCGGCAGGAAAAGGGCAACTCTACTCCCTGGTTTTCGGCGCTATGGAGGATATACCGGTCTTCTGGTACTTGGACTGTGTGTAATTTTCCTTTCGCGCGATCGTGTATTTTGATTGTATGACTGCGAGGCATAATATCCATAGCAATATTGCTCATCTCTGCATTTTATACCATACTCCTATCTGGCTGCACCAATCTGGATTTCCCGATGCCGATGTATACACCGATACATTGGACGATATTGTACCAGTGACCAGTTATCAGCTATCGGCTACCACAACCCTTGACCCGCGCGATCGCTGCACTTTTGAGCTGTACCCCCTGGCAATGTTAATTTTTATGTACAAAAGTCACAGCATATTAATATAATAATTTCTATGACAATCTTGGCGCAGTCCAAGAGAAGAAGGAACATCGAGTCCGTGGGTGCTTGAATTCACAACAGCCTTTGCCAGTGGTGCTACACTTACTACCACGACATTGCCAGGACCCAGGGAATGCGCTGCGCGCACGCTACGCGAATGGCTACGCCACGCTGCGCGAACGGAAAATGAGCAAGATATTCTCCAACTCTTACTCCTCACTCGCACATGGCTGCGCCACGCTACGCGATCTGACCTTTCCTGCTAACTCCTCAAACGCTTACTCCATCTAGCATAGGATCATTTCAGGGTAGGGTTCAGAAGGTCACTTCGGTGTTTGGAGATACAAAGTTGCTTAAAAGAGCTTATGAATTTTTCGCTCTTCACAAAGTGACATTTAATTCACTGACACAACCTCAGATAATTACTCAAGAATGTAATACGTTACCTGTGATTTTATCGGTAGGTGACATTACCTATCTTGACTATAAAGCAATAAGAGCAAAAACGGAATGGCTATGGCTGCGCCACGCTACGCGATCAGACCGATTGCGAATGGTGGTCAAGGACTCATATTACATACTAGCATAGCTGTTGAGCCCACAGACGTGCGATTCGTTTAGTGTAAACTACCGGTGAAAACCGGGTAGGGGACCACTAGCTAGGTTTCATTAGCCTAGACAACTTACAGTGGTGAAAGTCCATCTCTCCAGGTGCAGGAGTAAAAGCACTTTCCCTACGGTAGCGATGGCATCAATCCGTAAAGCGGGAATGGAAGGCGACTGGTAGCCTAAAACTGGTTAATGTCGATTTTTCGCGCAGCGTGCAAGTAACTATGATGAGCGTAGTGCGATTCGTTCTAGTCTAACGTGGGCAACTACGGAACGCTAGGCCAGGTCCAAACTGGTAACTCTGGTATTCATGGGGTTAGATTCCCTCTCTCCAAGTGTGGGAGTAACACCGGTCCTTAGTGCTGCTGAGTCACATCACGGTGGTGCGGAGCAAGGACTTAAATGTAGGATAGCTAGCAGCCTAAGCTAGTGACGCCGCTAGGAAAGATGCTAATGGCTAGAACAAGCGAACCTGTGTACGCCTCGTTATCTAGAACCAGCGAAATAAGGCTTAAAGCGCTGGCCCAAAAGGGAAATGGTAGTTTGTGCTGGTTCTTGCACTTGGCCAGTATCGCACTCTAAGAACTCCCGGGGTATAGCAGGGGCCTAAAAGCATCGTGAAATGATACTAGGGAACGAAGTAACTTCTCGTGTGCTGTCTAGATTGGACAAGTTAGATGTAAAGCGCAAGCCGCGAGGGGAGAGATAGCCCGAGAAGCTAATGCCTAGGGTAACGCCTATGGATATGATGGGGTGTTCCTCATCCAGCTGACGCGGGTTGGTTAAAGTAGGAAATCTTGGGTAAGAGTATCTCTAAGACGCCGGAGGCCTCTCGAAGGTTGGATGACTGGTAAAACAGACTTGGAAATGGTAATACTAAAGGTTATCTGGCAGCGCCGCTTACCAACCAGGAAAGGAGTGAAATCGCATGAGATGAGGGACAAGTGGAGCAATCCGTAGTAATCCTAGTAGTGACAATGCCCTACTTGCCAGTAGCCGGATGCGGTGAAAGTCGCACGTCCGGTTCCGAATGGGAGAGTTAGGGGGTGACCCCTAGCTCGACCCCGACTAGCAAAGATTTGCAGTATCGTAAAGTTCAACTGGTGTAATAAGGCTGAGACACCAGCCCAAAAGGGGAAGGATATAGGTCACTGGCAATTGTATGTTTGACCAGTAAGCACTGACAATAAACCCGGCATATGGAATCCATCTAAGGTTACAATCAATCATCTGTAGGAACGGAGTAAACCATGTATGCACTCTCTATCACCGGTCGATAGGTAGAGTAGTCACCAAAGACGGTCAACCAATACTCTGATCTTCCAGAAAATCAGACTTGCAATCAGATAATATCCATTCTTTTTTCGATAAAATAACGAAAGAGAAAACAAGTCCTTTGAGAGAATCGACTTGACGCTTTAAAATCACGACTCGATTGATAACAGATATCGCGATAGGAGTCCCAGTTATCGGAATTGTTGCTGGAAAAATCTGCGATCGCATCTAGCTGCGGTTCCAGCATTCCTTCCTCGCAGATAAACCCTTCTATCCCAATAACGGCTAGATTATTTTGATAACAGTCGGCAATCAAATTAAAAGCTTGTGGTAGAGATAGATAAAGTTCGCCACCTCGGACAAAGCCAGTAATATTTTTTAATATCAAGTCTGGATAATTACTCACAATTAATAACTTCGGGCTTTCATCATCTAGAGTGGAACGCGATACTCAAAGTTGGGTTTCGTCTCTCAACCAAACCTACAGATGGTATCCTACAGATGGTATTATTTGCGATTTATTTTAGCATATTTAACTCGATAAATTCAACCACCGCTGGCAGTCCTTCCTGAGTTTTCAAGTTGGTGAATACGAAGGGTTTGTCCCCGCGCATTTTTTTCGCATCCCGTTCCATTATACCTAAATCTGCGCCTACTTGGGGGGCGAGGTCAATTTTGTTAATCACCAGCAAATCAGATTTGCTAATTCCTGGTCCCCCTTTGCGCGGTATTTTATCTCCCGCCGCGACGTCTATTACATATATTGTTAAATCTACCAGTTCCGGGCTGAAGGTTGCTGCTAGGTTGTCCCCCCCACTCTCGACCAACATTAAGTTCAAGTCGGGAAATTGGCTCTCCATTTCTTCTATTGCTACTATATTTATGGAAGCGTCCTCGCGAATGGCCGTATGGGGACATCCCCCTGTTTCGACCCCCATTATTCTCTCACTCTCTAAGGCCTGCGAGCGCACTAAAAATTGGGCATCTTCCTGGGTATAAATATCGTTGGTCACCACCGCAATTCTGTATCGATCGCGCATAATTTTACAAATTGCATCAACTAAGGCTGTTTTTCCCGAACCTACTGGTCCGGCAATTCCGACTCGCAAAGCATTCATGTTGATTAATAATTTAACTTCTAAACAATCGCGTGTATTGTGTTTCATGAGCCATACTTGCTAGGCCCAGTCCCCAACTACAACTACAAAGGTCGTCATCTTCTAAGGATAAAATATTTTGAGTGGCATTGGCAATATCTGGATTTAAATCTAGCAGTAGCTTTTGCCCCCTAGTTTGACCCAAGGGTATAAGTTTAACTCCTGCCGTGACCAGATTAGTTGCCCAACTGTGTAAATAACCAAGTATAGCATCGTAGGGGGGAATCTGCCAGTGATATGCTGCTATGCCAAAGGCGATCGGATAATAGCAGTCAGTCCCACAAGTATCCAGCAATGTCTTCAGTTCGGGTTGCATTTCTCGCAGCAACCGTGAAAGCGATCGCCCCATTTGCCAGCTTTGTTGGCGCAACTCTTCCGTTTCCTTTGCCGCCCCCACCCATGCATTCCAGTAACTCAATGCCGATTTGTCGCCTTTCGCCGCCCCCCAAAGGGCCCGCACCATCACCGCCGCTTCTATAGGAATTGCCCCATAGCGCAATTCCCGTTGTAACCATTGTCTCAGGCTTTCCCAGCAGGCGATGGCCCCAGTCTCAACTAGCACCTCCAGCCCCTCAGAATAGCTATAAGCACCTACTGGCAAGGCTGGACTAGCTAGCTGTAGTATGTACAATAGTTTGTCATTGGTCATTTTACCAAATTATCTTACTGTGGTTACTATAGCAAGCCGTGCAGGAGTTGTGCAACTGAGCGATTTTAATGAAAGCCATGGCAGACAATGATTTCAGCCGCGATCGCCCCCTGACTAAAATTTGCACAAATGATTTAGGTTCGCTATATAGCATCTAAAAAATATTCCTACAGATGGATATTTCATAATTCACAGATGGGAGCTAGTTTCCCAATATCAAATCTCAAATCCGATCGCAGACCATAAAATTTAATATTTACTATATAAATCAGCTATAAGGGACTTCCAAATAAAAAAATCACCAATACCGGAGAATGCAGGGAGCAGAGGGAGTAAAACAAGCAGGTCAACTCTTTAAATTGGAGAATTTATTTTTGGTAGTTCCCTAAGCAAAAGCTAGAATAGATAAAAGTTGACTCCAGACCAGGCGCGATCCCGCGAAGCAATGAAAATCTCCATTCCGTACCCGCCCCCCAACTGGCAACTGCATCGGACAGACGGGTCTCCTGGGTTTTGGGTGATAAGTAAATCTTATAATCACACAAAATAGAGAGTTTCAGCCTTTTTTATAGCAGCAAATTGTATAGCAAAATACATTTTTCACTATAAATCCAGAAGAACCGGACAGACAAGATGCCTGTTATACGAGCAAACACGGTTGTTTACAATTTTTTCACAAAGGCTTGCTAAGACTAGATTAAGGGACAATCCATTCCTGATTACCCCAAGGTCTGTAGAAAAGAGATATGTATGACTACTATGCTTGTTACAGTTCCGGGCTATGAGGAAAGGCTTACAGCCTTTAGGAGCTCGCGAATTGCTCATGGTCGGTCGATCGGGCTCAAACCCGCTTCCAATAAGAGCAGTTCCCCAATCGCGTAGCGTGCAGCCATAGAACTTCGCACTGTCCAGAAAATAAATATAGGCAAATATCTTGGGAATATAGCGTTTCTCAAATTTATGTGGTACGACATGGTAGGACAAAATGCAGACAGGATATGGGTTTCAGCTCTCTTTTGTATACCACACTAATAAGAGCAACTGCTATAAGTATCTTTGGTGGGAGGAATAGCTGGATGCTCGAATTAATCTCAAAACTCTTAGGGAAATTTATTGCTCTGCTTCTACAAGCGGACGATCCTAGTGCTGGCGATTGCGCAGTACGCGCCGGCGCAGCCGTTCGCCTACAGCGCAAGCGTGCGCCTACGGCGATCGGGTAAGTCCTGCAATAATAACAAGAGCTCTCCCAGACGAAAGCGGGCCCTTACTGTATCTGGCTTTAAGGCAATAGCATGGCGGTAATAGCCGATCGCCTCTTGTAATTTCAGTTGTTCTCGCAGGGCAAAACCCAGGTTGCTGTAGACTTCGGCAAGGTCTAATTTCAGGGCGATCGCCTTTTGGTAGCATGCGATCGCCTCTGCAAACTTACGCTGCTCTTGCCAAGCGGTCCCCATCCTATTGTAAGCTTCTGGATAATCTGGTTTAATTGCCAGAGCCTGACGATATTGTCCGATCGCCTCTGCTATTTTACCCTGCTTTTGCAGTATCACCCCCAGGTCGCAATTTGCGTTTAGATAGTTCGGCTTTAAGGCGATCGCCTGTTCATACTGCCTCGCCGCCTCTGCTAACTTTTCACATCTTTGATAGCATTTCCCCAACTGATTGTAAAATTTCGCTTCTGGTTTAATGGCAATGGCTTTTTCATAATAGGCGATCGCCTCTTCTCTGCGGTTTTGCTCTTCCATAATTCTGGCCGCATTATAGTAAGCATCCGCACATTTTGGGTCAATGCTCCGAGCCTGCCCCTTTTCGTAGCAGGCGATCTTCTGTTGGTAATGAGCGAGCGCCTCTTGATAACGCTTTTCTTGGCAACGCATCGCCGCCAATTTTTCATGAGCCGCTCCACTTTGGGTCAGCGATCCCACTTGCTGGTCAGTCTCCTTCGCGTAGCGTGCGCGCAGCTCGATCGCCTCTAATCTTTTTCCCTGTTTTTCCAGGGCCAAAGCCAGGTTATCATAAGCATCAAGATAATCAGGCTTCACTGCGATCGCCTGTTTGTAGGCAGCGATCGCCTGTTCGATTTTTCTCTGTTCCCAGAAGCAAGCCCCCAGATTATTATAAGTCTCATGCCAATTTGGCTTTATAGACATCACCTGTTGGAAATAGTTGATCGCCCGATCGTATTCCCTCGTCCGATAAGCAATAATTCCCAGCATCTGCATAGCCTCTACCTGGTGAGGCTGCTGTTTGAGCATCGCCAAATAAACAGCCCTCGCTTCATTCAGACGTCCGGCTTTGTAGTGACCCAAAGCCTTTCTTAACCAATCATTATCCGCTTGCTGTACCATTTCACCTCCTAATCATAACAGACAAATCAACGTTAATCATAGCTTCAATTTCCAACTGTTGAATTTCTGATTCCCGGGATATTTTATTTTAACAGACCCTCCGACGGAAATTACCTGAGTTTTTGGCGGTTCTCCCGATACCGCAAGTTATTGCTCTCACAACTCACCCAGGACATGCGATCCGGCCGCTCGACAGTGCTCTCGTCTTGCGGTGAGCGAAGTCAAACCGGCGGTGAGCAAAGTCGAACCGCAAGACGAGAGTCGGGCTAGTATTACACTAGCACATCAAAATCAATTCAGCAACTTTAAAGTAAAGCATAATTTCTTTGCCAACACCATGGTAATAGTAGATGAATTACAACAGCACTCCGAGCAGATAATTATGTTAGCATATTAGATGGTAGTGTGTTAGCTAGCACCGGTAGTCTTAGATATTTACTTTGCCGCTGGGAGCTTGTAGCTTTGGTTCCGAAAAAACCAGTTACGAGTCGCGCGAAAAGCGCTTGCCTTCAGGAGTGAGAACTTCAACTTCAATGTCAGCCGGAACTTCGGCGACCTCAACAACAACATTAATAGCTACGGCGCTAATGGTTTGCCAAACGGTTTAACCATTAACTCCACTACTGGGGTGATCAGCGGCACTCCTACTACTGATGGCAGTTTTACCGTGACGGTAACAGCAACGGATAGGGCGGGAGGCCGGGGAGAGGATGAATTTAATATTACAGTATCGCGTCCCACTAGCTTCACCCTTTCTGATAGTTTCGCTCTCAATGGCAACTTTACCAATTTGTACATCGGTGACTTTAATGGGGACAATTATGATGATATCCTCCGTCAAGAAAAGGGCAGTTGGTCCAACGACGATGCCTATCGGACTGCTGAAGTCCTCTTATCCCAAGGTAACGGCAACTTTACCCGCACCACCCTTCCTGATAGTTTCGCTCTCAATGGCAACTTTACCAATTTGTATGTCGGTGACTTTAATGGGGACAATCATGATGATATCCTCCGTCAAGAAAAGGGCAGTTGGTCCAACGAGGATGCCGTAAGGACTGCTGACGTCCTTTTATTCCAAGGTAACGGCAACTTTACCCGCACCACCCTTCCTGAGAGTTTCGAGCTCAATGGCAACTTTACCAATTTGTATGTCGATGACTTTAATGGAGACGGGAAAAGCGATATCCTCCGTCAAGAAAAGGGCAGTTGGTCCAACGACGATGCCTATCGGACTGCTGAAGTCCTCTTATCCCAAGGTAACGGCAACTTTACCCGCACCACCCTTCCTGAGAGTTTCGAGCTCAATGGCAACTTTACCAATTTGTATGTCGGTGACTTTAATGGAGACGGGAAAAGCGATATCCTCCGTCAAGAAAAAAGCAGTTGGTCCAACGAGGATGCCGTAAGGACTGCTGAAGTCCTCTTATCCCAAGGTAACGGCAACTTTACCCGCACCACCCTTCCTGATAGTTTCGCTCTCAAGGGCGACTTTACCAATTTGTATGTCGGTGACTTTAATGGAGACGGGAAAAGCGATATCCTCCGTCAAGAAAAGGGCGATTGGGATAACGATGGCATTCGGACTGCTGAAGTCCTCTTATCCCAAGGTAACGGCAACTTTACCCGCACCACCCTTCCTGAGAGTTTCGATCTCAAGGGCGACTTGACCAAGTTGTATATAGAAGATTTGGATGGTGATGGCCGAGATGAGATTCTGGTTCAAAAAAAATCGGCCCAAGGGGATCTGTCCCGCGTCCTGAAGGTATTGTCCTCAAATGATGGGCGCAATTTTACCGAATCTCTGCTCCCTTCTGCGCTTCAGTTTTCCAGTCAAAGCGGGCAACTGTATATTGCCGATTACTCCGGCAGTGGGCAAAACAATGATGTTCTGGTTCAGGGTTCTGGACACCAAGCGCTGCTAGGCAGCATTACCCTGGGGAGCAATGACTACCTTCAAGGGGGAACAGGAAACGATTCCCTCAATGGGGGTAACGGAAACGACTGGATTCGCGGATACGGGGGCGACGATACCCTTTTAGGGGGCAGCGATAACGATACTCTCTATGGCGACGAGGGAGAGGATATTCTCAATGGGGGTAAGGGGCACGACATGCTTTACGGCAATTCCGGTAGTGATACTTTTGTCTTGGCCCGGGGCATGGGCGGGGATACCATCCAGGACTTTTCAGATGGTACGGACTTTATCCGGTTAGAAGGAGGTTTGAGTTTTGCTGATTTAGGAATTGATTCTCAGAACGGTTCGACTTCTATTAAGGTCAGTGCTTCTGGGGAACTGTTGGGGATTTTGTCGGGAGTTGATTCTAGTCTTATTGGTGCTTCTGATTTTGTTTAGTTACGGTAAGGCTGTTGTTTTCCCTGGGGGGCCTTTGACTGCTATTGGGGTGTGGTCTTGCGCCCGTTGGTAGGAGACAGTAGCCGGGCCAGTGAAGGGCCGGGTCTGTCCTATGGTAAAGCAGGAAATGTTACCAATGTCGCCGGTAACCAACACTTGAGTTATAATAAACAAACGTGCCACTCGTTCCGGCGTAAGTCAGAAATATGACGATAGTCGGGCTAGTATTACACCAGCACCTCTACAGAAAAATACAAGAGAAACCAAAAAATGAAGCATAATACCAATGCCAACACCATGGTAGTAGTGGATGCTTCCCTAGAAAACTACCAGCAGCTTATAGACGGCATCCGGCCTGGGGCCAAATCTTTCCTCTTAGACCTTCGGTCCGATGGCATCAAACAGATCGGCGAACTTCTCCGACAGCATAAAGAAACAGAGGTTCTGCACCTACTTTCCCACGGCAGCCCTGGCTGTCTGTATCTGGGAAACTCCCAACTGAGTTTAGATACTCTAGGAGATTACGCCTCTACCCTGCAGAAGTGGAAGGTAAAACAACTCCTACTCTACGGCTGTAACGTCGCCGCCGGAGATGCAGGAGAGGAGTTGATGACTAAGCTACAGGCCCTGACCGGGGCATCCCTCGCCGCCTCTACTACCCGGACAGGGGCAGCAGCCCGGGGCGGAAATTGGAAGTTGGAGTGGCGAACTCCGGGGATGAAAACTCCCTTAGCATTGTCCGCAGAAGCTCAGATGGCCTATGGGGGCATATTGATCTCCCAGCAGGAGTATCAGGCCTTAAGGGCTCTATACCAAGGCACCAATGGAACTTCTTGGAGTAACAATACAGGCTGGCGGGACTGGAATTTCAACAGCGCAATTCCCCCCAATGATTCTGTTGTTAATGGTTGGCATGGAGTGGCGGTAGCTAACTCCCAGGTGATTAACCTCCGGCTGAACTCCAACCAACTGACTGGCAGCATCCCGACGGAGTTAGGGAATCTTTCCAATTTGGTATCTCTCTGGCTGTACTCCAACCAACTGACTGGCAGCATCCCGACGGAGTTAGGGAATCTTTCCAATTTGACATCTCTCCTTCTGGAAGAGAACCAACTGACTGGCAGCATCCCGACGGAGTTAGGGAATCTTTCCAATTTGGTGGGGCTCTGGCTGTACTCCAACCAACTGACTGGCAGCATCCCGACGGAGTTAGGGAATCTTTCCAATTTGGTATCTCTCTGGCTGTACTCCAACCAACTGACTGGCAGCATCCCGACGGAGTTAGGGAATCTTTCCAATTTGACATCTCTCCTTCTGGAAGAGAACCAACTGACTGGCAGCATCCCGACGGAGTTAGGGAATCTTTCCAATTTGGTGGGGCTCTGGCTGTACTCCAACCAACTGACTGGCAGCATCCCGACGGAGTTAGGGAATCTTTCCAATTTGCAGTTGCTCCTGCTGGACAGAAACCACTGACTGGCAGCATCCCGACGGAGTTAGGGAATCTTTCCAATTTGACATCTCTCTGGCTGTACTCCAACCAACTGACTGGCAGCATCCCGACGGAGTTAGGGAATCTTTCCAATTTGAAATCTCTCTTTCTGGAAGAGAACCAACTGACTGGCAGCATCCCCCAAGAGGTTCTAGATTTGAGTGCCTCAAAGCGATTGGAAAACCCCCCTTATGTTTTAACCGAGATTCCCGACGTCCAACTCTTGCTAGGTAATAACCTCAACATAGACATTAGCGCAAATTTCGGCGACATCAATAACAACATCGACAATTACACAGCTACCGGTTTACCAGGGGGCGTAACTATCAACTCTCAGGGAGTTATCAGCGGTATCTCTACTACCGCAGGCATCTTTACCGTAACAGTAACCGCCATCGACAGAGCGGGATCTGAAGTGACAGATACCTTTGATATTGTTATAAAGAACTCCCCTCCTACCGATCTAGAACTCAGCAGCAGTAGCATCGATGAAAACTCCGCCGTCAATAGCGTCGTGGGGACTTTCTCCACTACCGACCCCGACAGTGGAGATACTTTTACCTACCAGTTAGTCTCAGGCGCCGGTGCCGAAGACAACGCCGCCTTCAGCATAGAAGGGAACCAACTGCAAATCAACAGTTCACCGGACTATGAGACCCAGTCGAGTTACAGCATCCGCGTCCAAACTACCGACGCTGCTGGGGCCAGTTACTCAGAGACCTTGAC
Organism: uncultured Hormoscilla sp.; assembly: GCA_963921275.4. Taxonomy (GTDB): domain Bacteria; phylum Cyanobacteriota; class Cyanobacteriia; order Cyanobacteriales; family Desertifilaceae; genus Hormoscilla. Next base: position 4,393,156 of record OZ001293.3, read on the forward strand.
CATTAACGTAAACGATGTTCCCGAGTCTCCTACCGGCCTCAACCTCTCTGGCAACAGCATTGATGAAAACTCCGCCGTCAATAGCGTCGTGGGGACTTTCTCCACTACCGACCCCGACAGTGGAGATACTTTTACCTACCAGTTAGTCTCAGGCGCCGGTGCTGATGATAACGCCGCCTTCACCATTTCCGGGGACCAACTGCTAATTAACAGTTCACCGGACTATGAAACCCAGTCGAGTTACAGCATCCGCGTCCAAACTACCGACGCTGCTGGGGCCAGTTACTCAGAGACCTTGACCATTAACGTAAACGATGTTCCCGAGTCTCCTACCGGTCTCAACCTCTCTGGCAGCAGCATTGATGAAAACTCCGCTGAGGGTGCAGTCGTGGGGATCTTCTCCACTATCGACCCCGACTCTGGAGATAGCTTTACCTACCAGTTAGTCTACCTCCGGGGGACGCCCAACGGGGAACAACTGTTAGGTCTAGGAGGAAAAGACCAGCTCTTTGGGAAAAAAGGGAACGACACCCTCATTGGTGGCTCGGGAAAGGATCGCCTCTACGGAGGAGGTGGGAACGACTCTCTCATCGGCGGACGTGGAAAAGATTACCTCTACGGAGAAGATGAGAACGACTCCCTCATCGGCGGATATGGAAACGATACCATCTACGGAGGGGAGAACGCCGATATTTTTGTTCTGAAGCAGGGCCATGACCGGGATACCATCATAGACTTTGAAGATGGCACGGACAAGATCGGGCTAGCAGGAAGTTTGAGTTTCAACGATTTGCAGATCGTCCCTCAGGGCCGAAATGTCTTGATTAACTTTGGAGAGGAAACCCTGGTCACCCTACAGCGCATTGATTTGACCCTGATTACTAGCGATGATTTCACTGTGGTTACTTGAAGTTTACCACAATGGGGGGAACCTCAATGCCCCACGAGCCGCCCCCGCTGCGCATGGCTGCCGCCACGCTGCGCGATGTGGGCGCGGTGTCTAGAGCGTACCTAAGTGTCTGGAGCATACCGATGGCGCTACGCTGGGGGCGCCAGCCGTGTCCTTCAGGACAAGAGTATGCGGAAGACACTTAAGTCCTTCAGGACAAGAGTACGCGGAAGACGCCGCAGCAGCGCATGCGATACCTGAGGGGTTGCCGGCGTTGCATCCCGAAGGCAGCAAAAGAAAATTTACCCTGCTGCTAGTCGTGACACCGTCACTGCTATGATGAAAAGACAACCAAAGATGAAAATCTAGGTACTAAGCAAGCGGAAATAGTGCCTCGCGCGAACCCGTTAAAACAGGGAAGCAGTGCCCATGACTTGGGTAACGTGTCGCCTCCTGTGGATTATTTTAATCTCTATAACGATACCTACGGTCATCAAGCTGAAGATAATTGTTTGCGGGCAGTTGCCCGGGCTATTAACATAAATCTCAAGCGGCCAGGAGATTTAGCTGATCGTTATGGCGGGGAAGGATTTGCTGTCATTCTACCGCAAACGGATCTTTATGGAGCACAGCATATCGCCAAAATTATCGGGTCAGAGATCCAACAACTGAAGATTCCCCATGCATTGTGAGTGAATATGTTACCATGAGTATGGGTATTTCTAGTACCTTTCCCCATCATAAACTTTACAAAAAAGACCTAGTAGCTGCTGCGGATAAACCCCTTTATCAAGCAAAAGCTAAAGGTCGTAATACCTACTGTTTTCACTCTTTAGGAGAATTGCGAATGGCTGAACGGGCAATCAACTAACAACTAACAACTAACTAATGGTGATGTCCATAAGCCCCCGTTTCTGGTTGAAAAGCTAAAACCGCCTCAGTTACTTCTAAACCCATTTGTTCTAGCATTGTCTTCAATACCGGATCTGATTCGAGGCGCAAATAGGTGGGAGTGATTTCCAGGGGAACATGACGATTTCCCAGATGATAAGCTGCCCGCAGTAGATCCAATGGCCTCTGGGAAGTTACATTCAGCACGGGTTCGGGTTTGGCCGTTACCCGCACTAATCGATCGCCCGTTTCCGTTTGCAATAAATCGCCATCCCGCAGTACCGTACCTCTAGGTAAACGCAGATAGACAACTCGACCGTCAGGTGTTTCAAAGCGGTGACGGCTACGGGTGCGCTCAGTTGCCGTGAGTGCTAGAGTAAAGCTGACCGCTACATCAGGATCTGTAGGTAGACATTTAGTGAAAGTCAGCATCCTTATTGAGTGAAAGATTTTCTTTGTTGGCGGAGTAATTCATCTTCCAGCAGTTGTCTGAGATCCCGATCGGCTGGCAAGTTAGCGGTGATATCATTGAAACGGCTAACCGTGAATCCATTTCTTTGGGCAATCTCAAGAGATCTAGTGCAGTAATTGACAGCAATCTCTTTGACATCTAAGGGCAGATCGGCTATAGTTTGAGGCTGGTTGCAAATAATCAGCGGCACCTTGCTTGAGTTTTGCTCAACTTGATTGTAGGCGGCCCGTCGGAAGGGCTCGATCGCCAGCACCGCTTTGGCATAGTTTGTAACTTCTTCATCGCTGAGAAAAACCGGCGGGGGCGGGGGCGGCACTTCCCGCCCCACGAGCGGCGGCGGGGCGGAGGTACATCCAGATACAATAGAGGCGATACTGGCTAGTATTCCTAGGCCCAGGGCAGGCCAAGGCCTAGGACTGGAATCACATTGGTTGGTCATAGGCCCTCGAAGCTACATCCATCCGATTTTATCAGCTATACTGCGAATGGTCACGAACTGCGCCTAAGAGAGCAGCCAATATGTCCGGAGCAAGGGTGGGATGTAGCCGTTCTCTTTGTGTAGTCCGAATAACTCCCCCCCCGTTAGCGCCGCGGCGCTAACGGGGGGGTCTTAGGTAGAAGCATACCACAGTGGAGATTTTGGGAACTCCCCCTCGCAATGACACGTTCTTCTCCATTTTGCGCAAGTCGATCCCTTTCAAAGTATAGTCCGACTCCCGCGACAGCCAGAACCCGACTACTAGCGGCAAACTTGTAGCTTTTTATATTGATTCTGCTGGCACAGCCTGCCAAAGGCTGCAGTAATTTGGGGATATTGCTGCGGGTTGCGATCGTATCTGTTTTTCATCTCCCGGAATTGAGCTGCGGATAATCTATTTTGCTGTAGAATGGATTTCGACTGATTGCACAGACTCTGAATTGGCTGGCGAATTTCATTAGAAAAATTGTTGATGTTGATTACCCTGCCCGATGCTATATCGCATTCAAAATCCTGAGCAGGGCCAGGGTTCTGCCGCAGAGTGGCTTCCCGCGCTAGCTCAATTTCCAGGATAGATTGCGCAAAAGCATTCACCTGTTGCCGATCATATTGTTGAGCATAAGCTGAGGTCTCAAACTCAATGGTGGCAAAGCTTGGCGATGGGCTAACATCCAAGCCAGGAACCAGTCCCAAAAGCCAACCAACAGTAGAAAGAGCACCGACAATCAGAGATTTTGACAGCATCTGCTTGGGTTCCGGTCTCTCAAGGTGATAATCGATCATGATTTTGTGTAACAAAAATAGAACTCTCAATCTTATTAGAGCTATTTTTCGACTATAAGTTCCAGCCCAGGGTTCGTAGTAAGCATTCAAGTGCTTCAGGCGTTCGTAGTAAACACTGAAGAGTGCGTTCGTATTCGGAGCGCGGGAACAGGCTTCATGTTACTACAAACTACTGGTAAAGCCGGCAGAGTTCGATAATTTTGCTACTCAGTGCGGACATCTCTTCGGCTCCTTGCTTGAGGCTGACTTCTAATTCTAGCAGCTTTGGTAATGTCTGTCGCAGTTGCCACAAGTTAAGCCCTGCTACTTCTTGGCGCAGGAAGTAGATGCGTTTGGGGTTGTGGACTTCTGCTGCTTGTGCTATCTCCCGATCGCGTAGCGTGCGCGCAGCGCATTCGTCCCGCACGCCAGCGACGATCGTCAGTTTCACCCATAACCAGGTGCGGAACTGACCTGTTAAGGTGGCTACTATCTTCAAAGCTGGCTCGTTGCGCTCCCTCAGACTGGCGATCGAGCTTAAGGCTTTCCCCACATCCCCTCTTGCGATCGCGCTGGCCAGCTGCAAGCTATTGGTAGCGTTATTTCTGACCAAAGCGTCCACATCTGCCACATCTACTGTCCTGTCAATTACATAAAGCCGCAATTTTTCCAATTCATTAAACAGCTGCCGCGTGTTATTACCTACAGAAGAGACTAACAGTTCCGCCGCCTCATCAGTTAGTTTCACTCCTACTTCTGCGGCAGCTTTCTTGGCTCGCTGCACCAGCAGGTCTGTTTTCCAAGGGGGAATGAGGGAAAATTCCTGCACTTGGGCATATTTTTGCAATAGTTTGGTAGACTTAAGTCGTCCATCCGGCTTGCTGCGGCTGGTTAGCAATAGCACCGAGGTTTCCGGTATCGCTGGCAGGGTGCGTTCTAGTTCTGCTAATAGGGACTGGGAGGCTTGCTGACATAGATTGCTATTTACTAGCCATACTAAACGCTGTCCGGCTCCAAAGGCTGGGGTCATCGCTTGATTGAGTGCCTCGATGACGCTATCTGCTCCCGACTCCGAATAGCAAGTATAGTTGAAACTGGCCCAGTTGGGGTCGAGTACCCGATCCCGCAATTGTGCCACTGCTCTTTCAAGGGCATAGTCATCCTCTCCCCAGTAAAAGTATATTGACATTCTTATTCCTTTGGTGAATAACTAGAATCAAAATTCTATCTATTAGCTGAAATTGCCAATGACACAAATATCAAATCATCACGGTGACACGAGACATAAGTTTTTGTTGAGTAGCGTAGCGTGTTGCCGCTTAACTCAACCTACAGTATTATAGCTGTTATAGCTAATCATCCGGACTTGATAAGTAGGTCTGCAAAGGTAGAACTGAATCATGTAAAATTTTGTAATTTTGGTGAAAAGGGCTCTATGCTTCTCCCAGAAAGAGGTTCAGCTATATTAACATTCCAACTTCAACTAACCGCGCAGCGTTGCGAGGCATGAAGCAATCTCGAACCGCGCGCGTTGCGAGGCACGAAGCAATATCGAACTACTTATTACCGAGTGTGGTCAAAACTCGTTGGTACTCGGCCTCGCCGCCCGAACCCGTGCATGGTCCGGCTACTTCACAACATTGCCCGCCCTTCGGCTAACGCAGCGCGGGCTATATTACATGCATCTGAGATGCACCCGACTATCAACTACAAGTGAGTGTACCCAATCTAACCGGTGCCCCACTGTTGGGGTTTAAAACCTCTCGGTTGGGGTTTTCAACCTCTCGGTTGGGGTTTTCAACCTCTCGGCTGGGGTTTAAAACCTCTCGGTTGGGGTTTTCAACCTCTCGGTTAGGGTTTAAAACCTCTCGGTTGGGGTTTTCAACCTCTCGGTTGGGGTTTAAAACCTCTCGGCTGGGGTTTTATGTGTGGTATTGCGCCCGTTGGTAACCGTTCACAGTTCCCTGTGAAGAGTTTCCCACTAATACAACTACTTTTGACCACACCCCTTATTACCTGTCTTAAAATAGGCGAGATACCTGTTGGAATAAACTGTCCGCAGAGCCTCAGTTATCGTTCCTAGGCAGAGCCTAGGAACGATAGCACCGATCGCGCAGCGTGGCGCAGCCATAGCTCTAGCCCATCAAAATCACCGTATCAATTACATGAATTATGCCGTTACTCGCCTCAATATCGGCAGCCACCACTATAGCATTTTTCACTTCAAACGGTTCGCCACACCGAATCGGAATTGGCGAACCTTCTAGGGATGTTAACATCCCTACATCCTGCAATTCTGCCGTTGGATAACGACCCGCTACAACGTGATATGTTAAAATGCGCTGGAGTTGGGGAACATTCTGCACTAATGTATCCACTGTTCCGGGTAATAACTTCCCAAAGGCATCATCATTGGGGGCAAAAACCGTGAATGGCCCTGGCTGCTGTAATGCCTCCACTAACCCTGCCACTTTCACCGCCGTTACCAATGTTTGAAACGCATCATTATTTGCAGCAATTTCTACAATATTGGGCATAGCATCCACCTGAATTTATTTATCTTGACCACAGAAAATGATAAGAGAATAGAAGACCTATTCTCTCTATCTGAATCACTAGACTAATGTCCGATTAACGATAGTCTTGACGTTGAATATCACCAAGCCGTGCTTCGGGACGCGCGAAGCGATCGAGTTGGGCTTCAAAAAATTGGCGATTTTTCAGCCGATGTTCGGGTTTGGGATCGTCTAAGGGATAAAGCAGTGCTGTCCGCAAGGCTTGAATTACAGCAGATGTCACGTTATACATCGATCGCTGGAAGGTAATGCCCAACTGAATCAACATATCATTTTCCCCCCGGCAATGTTGTTGGTAATATTCTACTAAATAGGGGGGCAAAAAGTGCAGCATATCTTGCATTAACAGTGTGGGAGGAATTCCTGCTGTGCCCACTGGGAAAACATCCGCGTAGAGAATGCCGTAGTGGAAATCTTTTTGCTCGTCGGGAACTTGTTTGGCTTGGGCGTTGTAGGATTTTGTCCCTCGGAAGGGAGATGTCCGATAAAAGATGGCTTCTACGTAGGGTAATGCTGCTTCATAGAGCCACATAAACCCCTTCCTTTTGGGGATAATTTCATAACATTCACCCCGAATGTAAGCATGGTGATAAATCGGCCTTCCTGCGGCGATGAAAATCACGTTCACCAGAAAATTCATCGCATCCGTGACGGTCTTAAATTCTCCGGCATCGTAGCGATCGCTCATTTCAAAGAATACCGGAGCCATCACTTCCCAAAACAGCCCCAAGTTGGCATAGTAGGAGAGTTCCCGTACTTTTTCATAGAACATCTCCGGGAATAGTTTATACAGTCCCAGCATCAAAGGGTTGAATTTGAAATAGGCTTTGATGGCCCGATCGGCGTTGGTGATGTATTCTGAACTTTCGAGGTAGTCGTTGAATTGGCCTCCCATGCCCTGATGCCAGAGCATGGCCCGCATGCAGGCTTCGGCAAATTCCATGTTAATGCGATCGTGCCAGAGGTGATGGAACAATTTAGGGAGTTTTTTCTTTAACTCTCCTTTTTCCATAAACTCCAGTAATTCCGGGTGGGCGCTAGCTTTTCCTTTTTGCCACACCCGATAATCTGCCGTATCCCCTGCATAGTGGTTGGGGAGGTCTAAATACTCTTGAGGCAGGAAGTATTTAAAGAAGGGCAGGGGATTGAGAAACGCTCGCTCGGCAATGTAGAGCAGATCGCGCCAGTAGAAATCCATCGGCACGGCATAGGCTTTGTAAATGCCGATAATTTGCATCAAGTTTTCTGGCGTATCTGGTAACATCGAGCCGCCTGCTTCCAGGCGATGAATAATCTCAGCGTATTTGTGAGTGGAGGGAGGGAGTTGCGTGGTTGTAGAATCAAGAGTTGCAGACATCATATTGGAGTTTGGAGTAGGGGGGCATCAAGTTGTCTAATAGCATTTTGTCAAAATAATATTCTTAGTCGGTTTTAACCGACTTGAGCTTTTAGCCGGGGGTTAAAACCCCCGGCGGGCTAACAGCGAAGTGAGGCATTTGAACGATCGCCGGGTTGTGTAATTCAGCTACGAGGCTGGTAGTAGTGGGTTCCATCCAGCGCAGCAACCAGTTGGGTTGCACACCTAAAAAGAGGATGATTGCAGTCATCACTAAAGCGGGCCATTGTTCGTTAAGGGTGACGCGGGTGTAGTAGGCGCGGGCATTGTCCAGCCTGCCGAAACAAGTACGGTTAATGAGGATGACAAAATACACTGCCGTTAACCCAGAAGAGATGATACAGAGGAGGGTGGGGATGGGGAAGGTGGCGAAACTGCCTTGGAAAACGATGAATTCTGCCGCAAACCCAACCAGTCCGGGGATTCCCGCGCTGGCCATGCCTGCGAGAATTAGCAAGGCACTGGTGAGGGGAAGGCCGCGAATTGGATTCATTAACCCGTTGAGAATATCCAGATCCCGGGTTCCGGTGGTAAGTTCTACAGTTCCCACCAAGAAGAACAGCAGGGCCAGAATTAAACCGTGAGCAATCATTTGGGCGATCGCACCTAGCACGCTCAACTCCGTGCCTGCGGCGGCGGCCACGAGAATATAGCCCATGTGACCGATGGAACTGTAGGCCACCATCCGTTTGATGTCCCGTTGGGCGATCGCATTCATGGCACCGTAGATGACACTCACGGTGCCGATAATAGCCAAACCAGGGGCAACCAGCTGCCAGGCGACCCCGAAGAGTTGCAACCCGAAGCGTAAGAGACCGTAGGTGCCCAACTTAGCGAAAATGCCACCCAGTAAGATTGTCGTTCCCGGGGAGGCTTCAACGTAGGTGTCTGGCATCCAGGTATGCAGGGGAACCAGGGGCGTTTTAATCCCGAAACCGATCAGTAAGGCAGTCAGCAAAAACAGTTGTGGAATCAAATCCAGGTTTTGCACGTCAATAGCGCCGAACTCAAAGGTGGGGGGGGATTCACCGCTGAAGGCAATGCCCAAGAAACCCGCGATTACGAGTAACCCGGAAACAGCAGTATAGAGCAGAAATTTTGTCGAAGCATAGCCCCGTTTTTCACCGCCCCAAATGGCAATCAGCAGGTAGAACGGGATGAGTTCCAACTCATAGAAAATGATGAAGAGGAGCAGGTTTTGGGCTATGAGTGCCCCGGCAATCCCGCCATTGATCAGCAGAATGAGGCTGTCATGGAAGCGGAATCGTTCCCGGCGATCGCCACTGGTGTAGAGGGCGATCGCTGTCAGGAGGCTATTTAAGACCAACAGGGGCAGGGATAGCCCATCAACCCCCAGGCTGTAGTTGAGACCGATGGGCTTAACCCAGGCATGAAATTCTGTAAACTGGAATTCCCCCAGGCTGAGGTCAAATTGACTCAGAAGATAGACCGTCCACCCAAAGCTGGCCAGGCTGAACAGAGTCGCGATCGCGCGACTGGCTTGGGGTTTTGGGTAAAGCACGATCGCGATCGCGCCCAGCAGGGGAATCAGGAGTAATGGCGTTAGCATGAGTTGTTAATTCTCTCATTCAAACATTCAAAATTCAGAATTAAATGGTGTTAAAAGGGTTTAATTTACAAGATGGATAGATTCAAACCAGACAAAACGGGGTAGCAGAGTACCAACCCAAACAGGATCGTGCCCAGCAGGATCGAGAGGGCATAGAACTGCACCTGTCCAGTGGTGTTGTATTTCAGGCTTTGACCGCTGGCCATCGTAAATAGTCCGACCAAATTCACGGCACCATCCACAAGGATGCGATCGCACCAATCGATCGCCTTGGCCACAAATCCCACTATGGCAATGACCGTCACTTTATACAGTTGCGCCGTGTAGAAGTCGTAGGCGAAGAAATCTTGCACGGCGGGTACGGGTAGGCAAATTGGTTTAGACACAGTGGGCAAAGCATAGAGGAAAAGTCCCACTCCCCCACCGATCGCGGTTGAACCCATTAGTAATAAGGTGGCGGGTTGCCTCACCAATGCCAGCTCCGGTAATATACCCAAGACAGCCAACATTTGCGGCAAATGCAGGGCAAAACCGAGTAATATTGTCATCGGCAACACCAATGCCCATAATCCTTCGGGCGATCGCCGCGTCCAATCCGTTGCCAGGCCAGTAAAGACTTGACCAAAGACCCGTGCTAAACTACACGCGGTTAATCCATTCACCAGTAACAGCAGGGTCAGCAACAGAGGCGGTAAACCATTGGCAATAGTTGCCAGCCCCCAGAAGCAACCGAGGGGCGGCACTGCCACTAAGGACAAAGCCCCGACGACAAAGCAGATGCCGGAAATGGGGCGACGTTGCCAGAGCCCTCCCAGTTGGGTAACATCTTGGGAAATATTGTTCAGGATGATGCCACCGATGCTCATCAGGAGCAGAGCCATGGCGATCGCATAGGTCAAGAGCAACATCAACGCCGCTTCACTCTGTCCCGTCCCGACGGCGACGAACACTACACCCAGATAGGCACTGGTGGCGTAGGAAAAGACCCGCTTAATATCAACCTGGGCCAGGGCGATCGCGGCACAACTGACCGCCGTAAACGCACCGACCCAAATTTCCGCATTCGCGACCAGGGGCGAGAGGGCGAGAATGGGCTGCATCTTAATCAGCACCCAGGCCCCAGTTGAAACCACCACCGCATTCCGCAGCACCGTTGCAGGCATTGGCCCTTCCATCGCTTCATCGAGCCAGAGTTGCAGGGGGAATTGGGCGCATTTACCCAAGGGGCCCGCAAGGAGGGCTAAACCCAGAAGGGTGGCAACTGTCGGATCCAGTTCTACCACACTGGCCCAAGCGGTCAGTTCGTCATAGTTCCAAGTGCCTGCCAGTGGATAAAGGGCCACCACTCCCATCAGCAACACCAAGTCACCCACCCGCTTCGTGAGGAAGCCATCCCGCGCCCCCGTCACCACCAGGGATTGATTAAACCAAAAACCAATCAACAGGTAGGTTCCCAAGGTCAGGATTTCCAGCATCACGTAGCTGAAAAAGAGTGAATTGGCGAGCATCAGGGCGCTCATCCCGGCTTCAAAAAACGCGAGGAGGGCGTAGAACCGCGCCCAACCCCAGTCTGTTTCCATATAGGCGATCGCATATATCTGGGTCAGGGCATTCAAGCCCAAGATTACGACCAGTGCCCCCACCGTCGTCGCCGAAGCCTCTACATCAAAGGCAATATCCAGATTCGCGGCATGGAGCCAATTGACCGAAAAATGCATCGGTGCCGACCAAACCTCCCGTAGGGCGAAGAGGCTATGCACCAAAGCCGCAAGAGTCATCAGCAAATTCACATAGCCCGCTGGTCGGGGGCCAGAGCGGCGAATCAGACCGGGCGACCAGGGCACCGTCAGCACTGCACCGAGGAGGGCGTAGAGCGGGACTAACCAAATGGTTTGACTAAAGGTATCCATTTCCGAATGGGCGATCCATAGGGGTGATATATTCGCCATAGCCTAGTAACATGGATAAACCAGGGGGAAGACGATAGATTATTATCTAATTTTGTCTGGTACTGCATTGCTAAAAGTCTATGACTTGCTCCCTATCATAGATTGTTTTATTAAAAAAAACAACAAAATTGGCTTATATTCATGATTAAGGGATATAATGCTTAAGCTTGGGCGTTGGCGTAGCCGGTCAGCTACACTGAAAAGAAACCCGGTTTCTGGCCCCCGCGCTCACGCCCCCCGAACCCGACTAGAAGATGGAGAACCTATATTGTCATGACTCAATTTCCCTAGGTTATGAAATTACCCAAGGGCGATCGAGCCGAAATATCCATGCAAAAACTGGTTGGTTATTGCTTGAACCCAGAACATCATAGCGGCAAACATAAAGCTAGAGTATTCAAGTCCCGCTTGGGACTGGAAGCCGAAAATGCCGAGCAATTGCGAGAGCTTATCCAAAACACCGCGATTGCAGGGGAAGTTGTCAAGCAAGATACCACAGATTTTGGTATACAATATAAAGTGGATTGGGCTGTACCCGAAACTGATGGGGTTCAACTGCGGACAATCCGGGAAATTACCCCAGAAAATGTAAATCCTCGTTTAGTATCTGCATTCATTAAGTCAAGAAGATGAAAAAATTTAACCTGTTGGACACAGTGGCGCTAATCAACTAAATTCCGAGATCGAGATTGACTTTAGTAGATGATGATTGCGAAGATATCGAAAGTTTACCGCCCGGGCAAGTAGGAACGATCGTTGAAGTCTACGATCGAGCAGAAGGTTGCCAATATTTGATCGAGTTTTCTGACCAAACAGGCTGTGAATATGCGATGGCAATCTTAAAAGCAGAAGAATTTTTAGTTCTGCATTATGAGTTAACTGCTGCTTAATCAGGGGAGACGGCAATATCCCGGTTATTTGCTTTCCGAAAGAATGCTCAACTGCACGGCATCCCCGTGTTGTAAGGGTTTGCTACTGCGGACGACAAACCTTTCTCCTGGTTCTAAGCCAGATGTGATTAATGCTTGTCCGTCCGCCCGATCGCCGATAATTACCTTACGAGCAGAGGCTCGTGCAGTGTTTTCTACTCCACTGATTACAAATAAGGTGGCTACATTGCCTTCAAGGTCTGACAATGCTGTAGTACTGACAACTAATCCCTGACTATTTTGAGATGTAAAGCTTACTCGTGCTAGCAGTCCGCTGCCCAAACGCCCGTTAATATTAGGAATGGTAACTTCTACAGGCACCTGTCGCGCCACAGGATCGGCGGCGGGGGAGATGCGAGTTACTCTACCAGGAAATTCTTGATGAGGAAATGCGTCTAGCTTGACTTGCACTGACTGTCCTATACTAATCTGACCTAGCTGCAATTCAGAAATATTCACTACTACTTTCACTCGGCTGAAGTCCCCCAGCTTGACTATTTCATCACCTTCACGCACCAGGTTGCCCGGTTCGGTGACTTTGGCCAAGACAGTACCGGTAATAGGAGAAGTCAGTTCGGCATGAGACTGGCGTTCTTGTGTTTGCCTGAGCACTGCTTGTTGGGCGACAACGCGCTTGCGGGCCGCTGCGACAGCTTTTTTCTGGATGCTGACTTGTGCTTCTGCAGAACGCAGGATCTGTTGAGCGGCGCGAGCAGCAGTTTGGGCTAACTCGGCATCTTGTTGAGAAACTGCTCCTTCTTGGAAGAGGGTTTGCAGTCGCTGGGCATCAGCTATGAGCTGTTCTAATTCTACTCGCGCTTGTTCTACCCGCGCTTCCGCTTCTAAGACCTGGTTTCTGGCCCTAGCTATTTCTACTGCCCGTGCAGATAGTTCTGCTTGTGCCTCCATCACCTCCGCAACGGGAAGCGTATTATCCAACTGGGCCAGAACTTGACCGCGAGTTACCTTGTCCCCCGCATCTACGCCGAGAAACAGCAGCTGTCCCTCCGTTCGCGATCGCACGGATACATGCTGTATCGGTTCCGTCGTACCATTAAACTCTAACCCTTGTCTCAGGGAGTCAGTGCGGGCGATCGCCACATCAACTGGTATCTTCGTTTTGCTAGACTCTGCCCTAGGGGGGTTATACCTTGCTTCTGCTTCTTGCTTGGGTATCCTGCCGCAACCCGCAGTCCCCATGAGAATTGCTACCAGGATTGCTTGCTGCCAAAGCTTGCCCTGAGGATAATTTTGTGCTCTCTTCGCCTGCGCATCGAATGGATCTAGTTGCCTCATGGTATTTTGCCCCCTTGTCGCCTCATAATTTATACTGTCTGACAGGCAACATGAGCTGTTCGTCCATCTTTTTTCTATTCCCTGCCTTTAACCACAGATACGCTCTCTCCCAGTATAAACATTAAGCCGCTGCTCGCGCAAGCATCCCACTAAAGTGATATTGAATTCCCGCACCAGAGACACTGCTAAACTACTAGGTGCGGACGATGTCTCCGGGGTTTTTGCGTCAGCGCAGCGCAGCCGCGGCTGCATGCATCCCGGAGACATCGGAACTGTACAAACGATCTGCACCCCAGCGCGTCAACTTTTCTGTAATAGTTCAAAGCTAGCTCGTCCGCTAAGTTAGTCTTGACATATAATCTAGTATCATATAGAGGTTGACGTGGTTGGCAGCAAGTTATGGATTGTCCTGCGTTTTATCTCAGCCGCGAGTTGTAGAAGGGGCTGTGGGACTTGTTGGCGATCTTTTGTAACATGATGTACTTGGGAGTTAAAGGTTGAGAAAATGGGATTCAGTAAGCATACCCATCCTAGTTCGCGAGGGACAACAAGCTAACGGCTCAGCTCTTCCCCTCGCGAATGCGCTGCGCGCACGCTACGCGATCGGGAGATCTTGAGTCCTGAATTTCTGTCAAGCTTTGCCTATGCACCGGTGGTTGCCTGTGGGAGATACTGTTGCTGGTAACATTAATAATAGGCAGCACGCTACACGCTACGCTATTTTTCGATTCAGCCAATATTTTTGGTAAAAATACTCATAAATGACGTAATGAACGATTATCAAACTACTTCTCCTCTCAGGGTCAGCGGTAACGAGCCACTCCTCTTAGACGACCCCGATACTGTCTGGTTGATTCAGTCTGGTTCAATGGCAGTTTTTGCCGTGAGGGTCGTTGATGGCGTTCCCAAAGGAGCCCGTCGCTATTTGTTTAGCCTCACAATTGATGAAGTCCTGTTTGGCATTGGTGGCCTTGGGGATACTCGATTCCTAGCCATTGCAGTTGCAGAAACTGCCCTCGTCCAATTGAGCTTAACAGATTTAGTCGAGGGAGGACAATTAACTCACGTGCTTCATTGGCGCGATCGCCTCACCAACCTGTTCGCCCAGACAGATATATCTTTGACATTACCAGCATTTGAAAGGCTCGAAGATGCGAATAAACTCGCTTCTAATCTCAAGGAACTCCACAGAGAGTTTAGATCCAGTTTAGAGCAACTAGAACAACAGGAAAATGAAAATCAATTCAGCCAATTTCAAGAGCGCCAACGGCTCAATCAAAGGAGTATTAGAGGCGCAATTGGCGACCTGGTTTCGATCCTCAAGCCCAAACAGGGTCAATTGCTCCCAGAAGGAACGCCCTTACTAATTGCCGCAGGGGCTGTGGGACGGGCAATGGGGATTGAAATTCGTCCCCCCGCTCCTTCGGAAGATATGAAACGGATCAAAAACCCCTTGGATGCGATCGCTCGCGCCTCTCGCATTTGTACCCGCCGCGTGCTCTTGAACGATGGCTGGTGGCGGACCGACTGCGGCCCTATTTTAGCCTACAGGGAAGCGGACAATAGTCCTGTCGCCCTGCTGCCCGCAGGGCGGGGCAAGTATGAAATCTTTGACCCCTTACAACACAAGCGTTTTCCAGTTACTCCGGAGACAGTACGGCAGCTATATCCTTTTGCCTACACGTTCTACCGACCCTTTCCAGATAAAGAACTCAACGCCCTCGAACTCTTAAAGTTTTCCTTCCGAAGTCTAGGGCTAGATGTCATGATTATTTTGATCGTGGGCATCCTTGCTACTCTTCTGGGCATGATCTTTCCCCAAGCCACTGGCATAATTGTTGACAAGGTTATCCCGAGCTCCGATCGGGGGTTGCTATTCAAATCGGTTTCGGCTTGTTGGCAGCTAGTTTCGGCAAAGCTACCTTCGAGTTAGCTCAGGTATTTACTATTTTGAGGGTTCAAACCATCTCCAACTCCGCCAACCAAGCAGCACTCTGGGACCGGCTGCTGAAACTGCCCATTTCTTTCTTTCGCCAGTATACTACTGGTGACTTGCAAAACCGGGTTTCTGCAGTTAATCAGATTCGCCAAATCCTCGGCGGCACCGTCATGCGATCGCTGTTCAGCAGTTTTTTCTCCCTGCTGAATTTGGTTTTGATGCTTTATTACAGCATTAAGTTATCCTTGGCGGCAATGGCCATCGCCCTTGTCAATATTATCTTCACTACCATCTCGGGAATCCTCACTCACCAGAAAACGCGACCCCTGCAAAAAATCGCCGGGGAAATCTTTGGCTTGACCGTGCAGTTGCTCGGCGGCATTTCTAAACTGCGCATTGCTGGAGCGGAAAAGCGGGCCTTTGCCTACTGGACGAAACAATACAGCCAACAACTCTCCTTAATCTTAAGCACCGAACTCATTGAAGATGCGCTCAATATCTTCAATACTGTATTGCCCACAATTAGCTCCATTATCATCTTTATCTTAGCCGTTAACTTAATCGCCGAGGCCCAGACTCAAGCAGAAGCCTGGCTATCGACTGGAACATTCCTCGTCTTTAACTCGGCCTTCGGAACCTTTCTCAGCGGTGTAACCAACCTGAGCAATACGATGATTGAAATTCTGGAGGTGACGATTCTCTGGGAACGCGCTCAACCGATTTTAGAAGCCAAACCAGAAACAGATCTCACTAAAGCAGATCCGGGACGACTTCGGGGTAATGTTAATCTCGCGGGAGTAACCTTCCGTTACCGAGAAAATGGTCCTCTTACCCTCAATCAGGTGACTGTTGAAGCCAAGGCTGGAGAATTTATCGCCCTCGTCGGTCCCTCAGGAAGCGGCAAATCTACCATTGTCCGCTTGCTGTTGGGTTTTGAAACTCCCGAAGACGGAACAGTTTACTACGACGGTCAGGATATCACCGGTTTAGATATCTCCGCCCTGCGGCGACAATTGGGAGTAGTCTTACAAAATGGTCGCATTAACAGCGGCTCAATTTTTGATAATATCGCCAGTAATGCATTGGTCACCATGGACGAGGTTTGGGAAGCCGCACTCCTGGCCGGATTTGCTGAAGATATCGAAAAAATGCCTATGGGCCTGCACACCGTTATCTCTGAAGGAGGCACCAATCTATCTGGGGGACAGCGACAGCGTTTGTTAATTGCTCGGGCCTTGGTTTTAAGACCAAAAATTATCATTTTTGACGAGGCTACCAGTTTCTTAGACAACCGCACTCAAGCTATTGTCACTCGGAGTTTAGAACCCTTGCAGGCAACTCGCATCGTTATTGCTCACCGCCTGAGTACTATTGCTAAGGCCGATCGCATCTATGTGATTCAGGATGGTGTTGTCCTACAGCAAGAAACTTTTGACTAGCTGGCTTCTCAACCAGGACTTTTTGCTCAACTGATGGCTCGGCAGATGATGTAATGGTTAGTGGGTTCTATAACAGGTAATATGCCTTCCATCGAAAATACTAATGCCCTAGACGATTCGGGCGGTTCGGGCGGTTCGGGCTGCTGTATCACATCAATGCCGAGATTCGCTATATCCCGTACACAGCAACGGGATTAGAAAATTGATAAAAATAAAGGAGGTAGACAACCGTGGAACAAACAATTGCCAAGTATCCTCATTTTCAGGTCTTAAATGAAAGGGACATCGATTGGCTAGTCTCTCAAGGAAGGCAGGGAGAATGCCAGGCCGGGGAAATTCTGATTCAAGCCGGTCGCCAGGTAGAGTTCATACATATTTCTCTGTCGGGAACTTTGGCGGTTACAGCTTACCGTCAAGGAGAAGGAGAGCGGGAACTTAAAAAACTCTATGCTGGAGAAATGATGGGAGAGATGTCTTTTTTAGATAATCAACTCCCCCCGACGACCATTAAAGTCCTAAAACAGTCTCGGGTGCTGTCCATTTCTAAGCAAGAACTAGGACACAAGTTGGAACGGGACGAAGATTTTGCGACTCGCTTTTATCACCTGCTGGCTTTGAAACTATCTAACCAGTTGCGAGGACTGTCGGAATTATTGAGTCAAAATCAAGGGAGGGCAAGTCAACCTTTGCGCAAGGTACTACTGGTATTCGCGATTTTGCAGGATAGGGATATTGCTTGGGCGATCGCCAATGGGGTCTCCCAAAAGCTATCGGCGGGTACGGTGCTAATCCAGCAGGGCAAACCGGTCACGGCTGTGTATATATTACTGGAAGGAACCTTGGGTATCTATATTTCTCTGCCCCATGGGGGAGTAATGGCTGCTAAGGAAGTGGGACAATCGATGAAAGGGGAAATTCTTGGGGAAATGTCCTTTGTAGAAACGGGAACGGCTTCGGCAACGGTAAAGGCGATCGCAGATTCTTGGTGCTTGGCAATTCCCCAAGCTAAATTGGCGTCTAAGTTGGCAGGAGACCTTCGAGGCGCTGCCAGGTTTTATCGCTCGATCGCCATCCTGATGTCCAACCGCTGGCGGGAACGCCTCTTCCGTCGCGGGTTTGCTACCCTCTATGAGGAGGGAAAACAAATGCTTTCTGAAGACATAGAAGTAGAAGATGAACTGGATTTAGACACGATCGAAGGAACTGCTATTGCCGGCACTCGCTTCGATTGGATGATTAGACAGTTAAGTCGATGATTGCGATCGAGGGAAAAGTCATGTTTGGCCAGGATAAAAATGCAAAAAGGAATATTTTCCGCCAGGAATCCCTGGAACAACTCTCTTCACCAGAACGCTTGGATCAGCTCATGCAGGCGATCGGCCCCAAGGACTGGCTGCCTTTAAAGGTGTTGGGAAGTCTAGTTTTCGCGGGATTGGTTTGGAGTATCTTCGGGCGCATTCCGATCGCCGTTGAAGGGCGAGGGATTCTTATCGATCCCCGTCGCGTCGCTAACTTGGAATCTCCTATTTCTGGTCAATTGTCCTCCTTAAATGTCCAAGCTGGTCAATGTGTTGCTCGGGACGAACTCCTGGCCACCATCGAACCTTCCGAATTGCGACAAAGGTTAAGGTCGGCCCAGAATCAAAAGACAGAATTACAACGGCAATTCAATGAAACCACCATCCTTCTGTACCAAGGTGCTAACCTGGAAAAAGAGGCGATCGCCGCTTCCCAGGCCAGTATAGAGCAAAGCCTGCGGGACACCCGCTCCCTGACTCCCATTCTCAAAGATAAAGCCTTAAATTACCTTGCGGAACAACGCCGGAGTCTCCAACAACGCCTGGAGGATACCCAAGCACTCACCCCCATTCTCAAAGACAAAGGTTTGGAGGCTATTGCCGAGCAACGGAATAGTCTCCAACAGCGCCTGGGTAATGCAAAAAAACTCTCGCCCATTTTGCGCGAAAGACTTGAAAAACGTCAGGCCCTGGCAGCAACAGGGGCGATCGAGCAAGATACCGTCCTGCAAGCAGAACAAGAATACATTGGCGCCCTGGAAAATATTGCTGACTTGGAAGCCGAACTGAAAAATCTGGATGTTCGGGAATCTGACGCCGAGCGACAATATCTGGAAAACCTCAGTCAGATTGGCAACCTCCAATCTCAACTCAAAGATTTAGATGTCAAAGAAGTAGAAGCGGAAAAGCAATATCTGGACAATCTTAATCGGATTAGCCAACTGGAAACCGAATTGCAAGAATTAGAAACCAGGAAAAAGCGTTTGGAGCAAGAAAACCTCCAACAGCTCAACAGTAATAAAAATCAAATCCAGGAGGTAGAACGGGAGATTGCCCAACTGGAGCAACGGATTGCCGAGAACAGTAAAATTCTCAGTCCCAAGGCTGGCTGTATTTTAGAAATAACCGCTACCACCGGTCAGGTCGTCTCTCCAGGTACGCGCTTGGGGTCAATGAACATAGCGGGGAAAGAAAAAACCATCATGGGAGTCAGTTATTTTGCCATCTCTGACGGCAAGAAAATTGCCTTGGGAATGCCCATTCAAATCACCCCTGACATTGTCAAGCGGCAGCGCTTCGGCGGGATTACCGGGACCGTTACTTCCATTTCCGAGTTTCCCGTCACCCAAGAAGGTGCAGCCACGATTATCGGTAATCAGGAAGTCGTTAGTGGTTTAATTTCTGGGGGCGGCGTGATAGAAATTTGGGCCGAACTAGATGGGTCAGCCGACAGCTTCAGCGGTTACAAATGGTCTTCTTCCCAGGGACCCAAAATCAACATCACTCCCGGGACGACAACCACGGCCATAGTCCACGTAGAACAAAGGGCGCCGATTACTTTTGTCCTGCCAATTTTACGGGAGTGGACGGGCATATATTAGGCGGATCGCCTACCCGTCAATTTTGAAGAAATAATTTGTAATTGTCAGCAGTCATGGCGAAAAAAAATCAGAAAGACACACCTCAAATTCCCAAGCGGGTTAAAACCCCAACCTTGCTACAAATGGAAGTAGTTGAGTGCGGTGCCGCTGCCTTGGGAATTATTTTGGCTTACCACGGTCTGATCTTGCCATTACCAGAACTCCGCAGCAGTTGCGGGGTTTCTCGGGATGGTAGTAAAGCTGTAAATATGCTCAAGGCTGCCAGAAGCTACGGAATGCAAGCCAAGGGGTTTAAGAAAGATATCGACCAACTCCGGGAAATTCCCCCGTCCTTTATTGTTTTTTGGAATTTCAATCACTTCCTCGTGGTCGAAGGTTTTGTGGGAAACCGAATTTATTTGAACGACCCGGCCACGGGACCGCGAACTGTATCCTTTGAGGAATTTAATCGCGCCTATACTGGCGTTGTTCTGATTTGTTCGCCGGGACCGGAGTTCAAAAAAGGAGGACGTAAACCCAGCATTATCGGCTCCCTCTACAGTCGCTTAAAAAACTCCTTGGGGATAATTTTGTATTGTATTTTGGCCGGTCTTCTCTTGGTCATCCCCGGGTTGGCCGTTGCTGTCTTCACCCAAGTCTTTGTCGATCGCATTCTGGTAGAAAATCGGATGAATTGGCTGCGTCCGTTGATTCTGGGCATGATCCTGACCGCGATCTTCCAATCCCTGTTAACATTTCTGCAATTTCGCTATCTAAGACATTTGCAGATTAAGCTCTCAGTGGAGATGTCAACGGGCTTTCTCTGGCACCTGCTGCGCTTGCCCGCACGGTTTTATGCCCAACGGTTTCCTGGAGAAATTGGCGATCGCCTCCGCATTAATACTAAGGTAGCCAGCGTGCTTTCGGGTCAGTTAGCCACCACGGTTATTGATGCCGTGGTGGTGGTTTTTTACGCGGCTGTCATGTTTTCCTATGACTGGTTACTGACTTTAATCGGTCTATTCTTTTCGGGAATTAATGTCCTGCTCCTGCAGTGGGTGGGGCGGCTACGCAAAGATACCTACATCCGCTTGAGCCAAGACCAGAGCAAGTTAGCGGGTGTCGGCATTGCGGCTCTGCAAAGTATAGAAACCCTCAAGTCGGCTACCCTAGAATCGGATTTCTTTGCCCGTTGGGGTGGATATTACGCTAAAGTTAGCAATGCTCAACAGCAAATGGGAATTGTCAATCAGACCTTGGGAATTCTGCCCTCTCTGATTACTTCCTTGACGACCCTATTTCTCCTTGTCGTTGGCGGCCTGCGGGTGATGAACGGTTATATCAGTATTGGCATGTTGGTGGCCTTTCAGAGCTTGATGCAAAGCTTTCAAAGGCCAGTTAATACCCTAGTCTCATTTGCCAGTACCCTTCAGGAGTTAGAAGGAGATCTCAATCGCTTAGACGACGTGCTCGACAATGAGGTGGATGGGCAGCTGGAACGGGAACCTCAGGATAGCAACTCGACCTTCTTTAAGCTGCAAGGGCATCTGGAGCTACGCAACCTCACCTTTGGCTATTCGCGGCTCGATTCGCCCTTAATTGAGAACTTCAATCTCTCCTTACAACCCGGACAGCGAGTCGCCTTGGTTAGGAGTAGCGGTTCGGGGAAATCAACTATTGCTAAGCTAGTGGTAGGGCTATATGAACCTTGGTCTGGGGAAATTCTTTTTGATGGCATCGACAGGGCTAAAATTCCACGGGAAGTATTGACTAATTCCCTGTCGATGGTGGAGCAAGAAATTTTCTGGTTCGGCGGTACGGTGCGGGATAATTTGACCCTGTGGGACGATACGATTCCTAAGGACCAGTTAATCCGCGCCTGCGAGGATGCGGCAATTTTGGATGCGGTTTGGGCCATTCCAGGGGGACTGGAGGGAAATTTGCTGGAAGGAGCGGCCAACATGAGCGGAGGACAACGTCAGCGATTGGAAATTGCCCGGGCCTTGGTTAACAATCCTTCGATCTTGGTGATGGACGAGGCCACTAGCGCTTTAGATGCGGAAATGGAGAAGATTATTGACCAAAATTTACGGCGCCGGGGCTGTACTTGCCTGCTCGTGGCCCACCGGTTGAGTACGATTCGCGATTGCGACGAGATTATCGTCTTGGAACAGGGAAAGGTGGTGCAGCGGGGAACTCACGACCAGATGCGGGACGTGGAAGGCGCCTATGCTCGCTTGATTCAGTCTGAGTTCGGTTAATATGACGACAGCTTAAGTCCTGCCCTTAATATCGGCACTCTCTGCGCGACTCTGCGTTAAAGTCGCGCGACTCTGCGTTAAAGTCGCGCAACTCTGCGTTAAAGTCGCGCGACTCTGCGTTAAAGTCGCGCGACTTTGCCATAGAATCACGTGACTAATTTCTCAATCAATGTGACTTTAATCTAGATATGTAGCCCGCTGGCGCGGGCCCTCTCGACTTTGAAAAGGTTTGAGCAGGAACTTCTAGAGATGGGAGTCAAGGAACTGATTTAAGTAGATCCCCTCAGGGAAAAATTAGCAGATTGCGGTGAAGTAGTTATTAGGGGAGTTACCTTCCCCGCCAGCCCCCAAGCAAGGGAAAAAGTAAAAAGAGGAAAGAAAATGATTCCAGAACTAGCGAAGCAACTATGTCTGTCAAAAAACGTCCGAATAGGGGGTGATGGAGGTGAAAAAAAAGTAGAAAGTAAAAGGAGGAAAGAAAATAATTCCCGAACTAGTGAAGCAACAAGGGAACTTGATTTCCTTGGCCTGGAAGGATGAGGCATTCAAGCAAGTCCTTCTAAGCAATCCCTCTGAGGCGATCGCCTCAGAGTTGGGCATCTCTATCCCCCCAGGGACGGCGGTGCAGGTGCTGGAGGAAAAGGCCAACAGCCGCACGGTAGTCATCCCCCGGGAAGCCATAGGGCCAGAGAAACTGGAGCAGGTGAAAAGCCAGTGGGCAGAAGGGGAACTGTATCAGATAGCCAAGCTACTAGCTAGGGCGCAAGGAGAGGCGAAGTTCAAGGCATTCAGGCAAGTCCTTCTAAGCAATCCCAAAGAGGCGATCGCCTCAGAGTTGGGCATCTCTATCCCCCCAGGGACGACGGTGCAGGTGCTGGAGGAAAAGGCCAACAGCCGCACGGTAGTCATCCCCCGGGAAGCCATAGGGCCAGAGAAACTGGAGCAGGTGAAAAGCCAGTGGGGAGAAGGGGAACCGTATCAGATAGCTTCGCTGCTGGCCAGGGCGCAAGGAGAGGCGAAGTTCAAGCAGTTCCTGCTGTCCAGCCCCAAGCAGGCTATATCTAAGGCCCTGGGGACGGAACTCCCCCAGGATCTGGAAATTACCATGGTTTCCTCACAACTGGATACGGAGTATATTATCCTGCCAGCTAAACCGGAAGGAGACCTGGAGGAACTGTCGGATGAAGAGTTGATGGCTGTTGCTGGGGGGAGCGAATTGATTAAGATTACCATAGTGGGATCTGCTTCGGTATGTCTGTCGGCAGCGCTGTCGGTACTGCTGTTGGGGAGCGCTGTCGGTACTGCTGTTGGGGCAATCACATTCACTACCACAACCAATTGGTAGACGAGTTTGCTGGTACAGGGTAAGGACATGGGAAATTTTTCTTGCCCTTGCCCTGTTTGCTGAGGGAGGAAAACTCGGGCAGAAATCTGGCAGGGGGGAGTTTTCCCCCTCGTTATTGCCCTATAGTACTTTCCGCAGCGGAAAAGCGGAAACCATTGATTATAGGGCTCGGGGGACTTGCCGGGATGAGAAAGTTGCAGTTATTATCGGGAATAGGGGTGCTTCCAGAAGAGGTGGTTATTAGGGGGTGACCTTCACCGCTTCCAAGCAAGGGAAAAGGTAAAAAGAGGAAAGAAAATGATTCCAGAACTAGCGAGGCAACGAGGGAATTTGATTTCCAAGGCATGGAGGGATGAGGCATTCAGGCAGGTCTTTCTAAGCAATCCCAAAGAGGCGATCGCCTCAGAGTTGGGCATCTCTATCCCCCCAGGGACGACGGTGCAGGTGCTGGAGGAAAAGGCCAACAGCCGCACGGTAGTCATCCCCCGGGAAGCCATAGGGCCAGAGAAACTGGAGCAGGTGAAAAGCCAGTGGGGAGAAGGGGAACCGTACCAGATAGCCAAGCTACTAGCTAGGGCGCAAGGAGAGGCGAAGTTCAAGCAGGAACTGCTGTCTAGCCCCAAGCAGGTTATATCTAAGGCCCTGGGGACGAAACTCCCCCAGGATCTGGAGATCGCCATGGTTTCCTCACAATCGGATACGGAGTATATTATCCTGTCAGCTAAACCGGAAAAAGACCTGGAGGAACTGTCGGATGAAGAGTTGATGGCTGTTGCTGGGGGGAGCGAATTGATTAAGATTACCATATTGGCACTTACTATTATCAATATCGGCAGCGCTGTCGGTATTGCTGTTGGGGTTGGGGCAATCGCATCATCTACCACAACCAATTGGTAGACGAGTTTGCTGGTACAGGGTAAGGACATGGGAAATTTTTCTTGCCCTTGCCCTGTTTACTGAGGGAGGAAAACTCGGGCAGAAATCTGGCAGGGGAGAGTTTTCCCCCTCGTTATTGCCCTATAGTACTTTCCGCAGCGGAAAAGCGGAAACCATTGATTATAGGGCTCGGGGGACTTGCCGAGAAAAGAAAATTGCAGTTATCATCGGGAAATAGGGTACTTCCAGGTAAAGTAGTTATCACTAATGCGCGATCGAACTCGGTTCCCCCAAACTGCCGTTTATTGCCCTTGCGTGAGACGATGATTCCTACCTTAGCAGAGGCGGTTTTAGCCGTCAGCCCTTACATCCCTGCTAAACTGATTTCCGGGAAAAACCTCCGGCATATGAGAGCGATCGCATCTCACCTGCCGGGGGCGATCGCCAGTTTTTGGGGATTTGAATGTCGCCTGGGAGAAGAAGCGCCCCTTGGGGACTTTCTCATATCCGTTAAAGCTGATGAAGGTCGGGTGATCGTTGCAGGGACCCACGATAGTATAGAATTATCGGAGTCCCTGAAAACAAATCCAGTGTGGAACCTAGGGTGCAAGTTCAGCCAGCATTGGGCGGATTCAACCTCTCCTATTTATGAGAAAGTAGATAACATGTGGTTGGAGTTCGATGTGGATGGGGAACCTCCTGCCATTCCCATCCCCAGCTTGTTCTTTGGTTGCAGTCCCACCCAAGTGGAAAATACAGGCATCACCTTGGCCAAGGCCGAACCGTCCTCTCATGAATGGGTAACGGAAACGGCATTAAAAATCCTCCTGGGGGATAGTTTGTCTGGGGAGATAGTACAAAAATTACGGCAATGCTTGGGGGCATTACCCCCAGAGGCATATGTTTTTCAAATTGGGCTCATGCTTGCCAGAAAAGCCGAGACAATCAGACTCTGTATTCGCAACATTTCCCCTCAAAATATTATCCTCTATCTGGAGAAAATCGGCTGGACTGGTGCAATTGACCTTCTGCAAGGGACAGTATCGGAACTCGCCAGTTTTACAGACCGCATCGACCTAGATTTAGATGTGGGTAATGCCGTGTTGCCGAAAATCGGTTTAGAATGCTATATTGAAGGGCAACCTCGCAGCGAACCGAAATGGCTGGCATTTTTGTCCTATCTGGTAGAGGGGGGTTTGTGCTACAAACCCGGGCCGCTTATCAACCAGCGAAATCGTCATAATCTTACCTTTTCTCTACCAACCAGTTTCGACCACACCCCAACCCTCAACCCTCCGCCCCCCACAAGCCCGTTAACAGCCTCGCCTTGGGAATTAGATCCGATACAGAAACTGACAATGTGCAAAAGAGCAGTCACGGAGTTGCGACTAAGTGCCCGAAAACCTACACATCTCTCACGCTTTGACGATAATTCAGTATCGTCGGGATTATTATCGGTAGCAAAACATTCTACTATTTCCGTATTATCGCGCTTTCCGGCAGGTCGGATTGTGTCTGTAATAAAGCTAATAAAGCTAATGCATTTAGCAAAAAACGAGCATTGGCTGCTCGCGAATAAATGAAACATGAGTATTATAGCCCAGCCCAAGCAGCTAACCTTTTGGGAGTGCATCCAGAGTCCGGAAGAAGGTGGGAAAGAGAAGGAAAAATCACGTCGTACAGGACGCCGAGTGGGCAGCGCCGCTTCCTCAAAAGGGAAATCGAGGGATTGCTCCTCATCGGGTTGCCAACTACAACTGTTTGTTATGCAAGGGTCTCAAGCTATTCCCAACGTGAAGATGCAAGAGCCGACAACTTGAATACCTGCGCCTTCACTATCCAGAGGCGGAGTTCATTTCTGAAATTGGAGGGGGGCTTAATTTTAAGCGGCGGAAGTTCAAAGCCATTTTGGAACGAATTGTCGAGCAGGATATCCAGCGGCTTGTCGTTGCCCACCGCGACAGACTCTGCCGATTTGGATGGGAACTGGTTGAGTGGTTATGCAAATACAATGCAGTCCAACTCGTGGTTCTCAATGAACAACAACTCAGTCCAGAGCAAGAGCTTGTTCAGGATATGCTGTCCATCATCCATTGCTTCAGTTCTCGGCTCTACGGTCTCCGAAAGTACAGAAAAGAAATCAGCTCGAAAGTACGGGAAGAATCAATTCAAGAAAAGCCGGAATGTTCAGCCGAACAGTGTCCGAAAAATCCCGTTATTTCCCGATCGGGAACTTCACGCTATTTGGAAGCAATGACTAGCTGCTTATCGCTGGGTTTATAATCAGTGCGTTGAATTTTACAATAAGGGTCGCTCTCTGGCACCCAAGCAGTCGTTAGACCAAATCGAACTGCCTTTTTAGCTGCCGAAAAGCATTGTAAATCTCTTCTTCATAATAACTGCAAAAATCAATATTTCTCCCAATTGTAAATCTCTTCTTCATAATGACTGCAAAAATCAATATTTCTCCCAAAGTTCTCTGCCTGGAGATATAGTTTATAGCCGCCCTTCTTGGCCATATCGATAAAAGCCTTTTCCACCTGTAAGATCCGCCGATTACTCGCCCCGTCTCCCGTGCACATTCTGGACATGACTCCAATGACCAGAAACGGTTCCGCTTGGGGATAGACCAAAGGCGGGTTGAACTGGAAGAAACGAATGAAATAATAATATCCCATGGGCGCGGCATTAAAAAAGGGACCGGCCCATTCACCACCTTCAGGGATTATCTCATGGGGGTGAGCTTTGACGAACCTATAAAGGTCGATCCAGGCTTTCATTAACTCCTTTTGAGAAACTAATAAGCTGAACCCAAAAAGATTATTTTGCTTGCCATTTTTGGGAGGCCGATCGTTCTCTTTCGGATCGTCGGTTTGCCGCTTGACTATTTTCCCGGATGCACCCAGGAGCAACTCGCCCTTTTGGGGCAAGGAAACGCCGTTAAAGGTTCGGAAACTATTTCGATGCCTAAATCTGAAAATAACTCCTCCAGGGCCCTATTGTCTGCTGGTATTAGCTCCTTCATTTGCATACCTCAATCCAACCAGTGTAACCGATCTGGCGAAGGAACGAGATTGCCTTCTATAGCAGGTAAAGATTCCACCTGTTCCATCTGGGCGATCGCTGCGGTCAAGAGCATTTTCCCATTCAGCTGGCGTAGGGACTCAACCGAGGACATATTTTTGGGTAGGGGGCGTTTTTCGCGAATCAGACGATCTACATTTTGCTCGAATGGTTCCAAGCTAAAACTATTCGTATCTCTGAGCCATTTCCGCATCCAGGCATGGTAAGTCGGGCGTTCTTTTTTCATGTCATAAAGCCCTGACAACAATTGATAGAACCTGCTATACTCCAAGCGATAGCGCAGTTCAAATTCATGCAAGCAAACAGCTTCATCTATCTCGCCCCGCAAAGTCGTGTTAATCGAGCGGGCGGCCAACAGGGCGCCATAGGTTGCCAAATGTACCCCCGAGGAAAACAGCACATCGATAAAGCAGGCAGCATCGCCAACCAGGAGAATACCTGGCTTCCAGAAATGGGAATGGCAGTAGGAAAATTCCTGACGCATGCGAATTTCCCCATAGGGAATTTCCCTTGCTGGCTGGGCCCCTGCCAAATATTCTGATATAATCGGACAAGCTGCAATATAATCTTGCAGAGTTCCGGCCAAATTTCCTCGATTCTCTTTGAGCTTGCCAGTCCGTTCTTCGGGCAATACAGCACCAACGCTAGTGAGAGTATCGTCAAGGGGGATGTACCACAACCACCCATCGTCAAATGCTTCAAATAGAACGTTTCCGCTGTCTGGTTGGGGCAGGCGTTTGCCGTTAACAAAATAGCCGTATATAGCGATATTGCGATAGAACTGGGAGTAGAGGCGATCGCCTACCTGCTGGGCCATTTTGCTTTGATGTCCCGAAGCATCTACCACAAAACGGGCCGTTGCCCTTTCTTCACGACCGTTCCCATCGCCGAACACAACTCCCGTTACCCGATCGCCCGACCAAACCAAATTTTTCACTCGGTGTTGTTCGCGGACATCAACGCCCTTTTCTCTAGCATTATCCAGCAGAATGCGATCAAACTCCGCCCGTTTCACTTGGTAGGCGTAGACTCTGCTATAGTCATTGGGGTCTCCTACAACTAGAGAGCTGCCAAAATTGAGAGTCCAAGCACCTGTTTCCTTGCCCCAAGAAAAAGTCCCACCCCTTTTCTTGATAAAACCCGCCTGCTTGACTGAGTCGCCAACACCAAGTAACTGCACAATACCATTGATTGTCGCTGGTAATAGGGACTCGCCAATTTGATAACGAGGGAAGCGTTCCCGTTCCAGCAAAAGCACCTTATGCCCCTGCATGGCTACCAGAGTGGCCGCTGTTGACCCTGCCGGTCCGCCTCCGATCGCAATCATATCGTATTCTTTGTCCATTTACACCATCCTGTTTGCGAGGGCCTATTTCTGAAGGAGCATCTCTTCATTGACTCCATACCCAGGATAGCATCCCCTGACCAAATCGTCAAGGGAGCGATCCTTTGCAAATAAGTTAGTTTTGACAATCTAACTCAAGTTGCTACCTATAAAAATTGCGACCTCCCAGACAGCCATTTTGGTAAATTTATTCGCCAAAATGCTGTTTTGGGGTAAATCACAAGGTAATTTTGGCTGATTTTGGCTGATTTTGGCGCTTTGCAAGGAGTTGAGGTTCTATAGGTAGCAACTTAGGTCAATCTAGTATAATAGAGGTTGACGTGGTTAGCAGAGCGAGGGTGTCAAAAAGAAAACATCGGTAAGCAATTAAGCATTAGTTAGCGATCGTCGATACCGTCGTCGCGTCCCCGAAGACATCGTACTCGCACTACCCCACTGTTCCAGAAAAATCGCCCATCGTCTTTGTTGTTGTACTTGGGAGTTAAAGGTTGAGAAAATGGGATACAGTAGCTTTCAACTATCTGAGGTGGTAAAAAAGTTTGATTTACAAGTTAACCGAGAACAGAACCTATTCTGCTTAATTACCGAAGTAACATACAGCGAGTATCTACAATTTGTCCTGGATAACTACCTACCTCTAGCCATTGATATTAATACGGAGAAAGCCCGTTCGGAAATGATAATCACACCTATCTTGCTAGAGTTAAAACAAGAAATCAAGCATAAAATTAGTCTGTTTTCGGGTAAAACCCTGACAGTAAATGCGGAACAAGGACTAAACGGTGAATGTAACTATATCATCAGTCTTTCTCCCGAACAGTTATTTATTCGGGCTCCGATCGTTACCTTAGTAGAGGCGAAAAATGAAGATATTATCGGAAGTTTAGGACAATGTGTAGCGCAAATGTTGGCGACACAAATATTTAACGAACGAGAGGAAAATCAAATTACTTCAGTTTATGGTTTTGTGATGACAGGAACAGCTTGGCGCTTTTTGAGATTGACTGATAAGAGGGTTGATATTGATACCCAGGAATATTATATCAGTAACATTAGGAAAATTATGGGAATTTTCCACAGCATCATTGACTCGGGACTAGGGGGTTCGCCTCATGGTTCGTAGTCAGGACTTTGGTCCCTGCGATCGGGGAACACTCTTCCTGTTTACTACGAAGCTTTAGCCATTGACATTCACCGCCAAACCCGGCATCAGATGCAAAACCTAGGAGCATCAGCAAACAGGAATTGGTATTCGGGCAGGTTCAGCATTGGCGCTATTGGGGGCAAATCTTGCATATTGGCACCCCAACCATGTAAGCAGACCATTAACTTGCTTGGGTCTTGACCGTTGACTGGTGGAACAGTAATAAATTGTAAAGACAAGGCTTTTTCTCCAAATTCAGCTCCGGGTGTGGTTCTGGGACACCTAATAGTATGCAGGCAGAGCCGTGGGAACGAGGGGGGTGCGGCTACAAGAATCAAGCAATGTCCGGAGCGATTTTTCGCGCAGACGGAGTTTGCAGCCTGGTGCCAGATCCCCGGATAACGCCCCCCTCCGCTGCG
This sequence comes from uncultured Hormoscilla sp., assembly GCA_963921275.4. GTDB lineage: Bacteria > Cyanobacteriota > Cyanobacteriia > Cyanobacteriales > Desertifilaceae > Hormoscilla. The sequence goes on from OZ001293.3 coordinate 4,423,094, forward strand.
AGGGCAACCTTTCTCCGCGGGCTACAGTGCTTGCTAATTTAAGAATGAAATAGCCCTGCCAGCTTACCATACTCATGGTACCGATCTACAGGAGCATCTCAATGCATGTATTTGGAAGGTCAAGGGGATTCTTGGGAATGGCAAATTACAAATCTGAGATGCATTCGGGATCGACTATTTTGGTTACTGAAAGTTCACATCACTGGGGTGGAGTTGGTGGAACCGGGCGGTAAATTTTCCTGGGGGACGTGCGGAACTACGGCAACAGATTGGTTTGCTGCCCGAGAACTTCGACCGAGCATCGACCCCGAGTTCTTCATCGCCCTAAAAGAGCATTTACTCCCAATCAGTCATGTAGAAATTTAACTCAGGGCGCTATCAAAACGAACCGACTTGCTTCTTTTACAATGGAGACCAAACCTGAAGAAAAGTTTAAAAATCAACTTGGGAAGATGGTTTGGGACGATCGCCTTTATCCTGATGAAGGCACAATATGGATGATTCCTCATAGTATAGCGATGGCACCACTAGCACTGCTGAGTACCTCTGATAAAACTGGACTGATTGACTTGGCCCGCTCTCTCGTGCAAGAATTTGGTTTCGATCTGATTAGCAGTGGTGGCACAGCGGCTACCCTGAAAGAGGCTGGTTTACCGGTAACCAAAGTGGCTGACTACACCGGGTTTCCCGAAATTTTGGGCGGTCGCGTCAAAACCTTGCATCCCCGCATTCATGGTGGTATCCTAGCAAGGCGGGATCTGGAACGGGATCGGGCGGATTTGTCAAGTCACGAGATTCGCCCGCTTGACTTGGTTGTGGTCAATCTCTATCCTTTTGCACGGACGATCGCCCAAGATCATGTTACATTAGCAGAGGCGATAGAGCAAATCGATATTGGCGGACCGACTCTCCTGCGGGCAGCGGCGAAAAACTTCGCTCACCTGACTGTATTGTGTAATCCTGCCGATTATAATGCCTATTTGCAGGAGTTGCGCGACCATGGGGGAAAAGCTTCTCTGGAATTTCGCCAAGGACGGGCCCTACAGGTATTCTCCCATACGGCGGGGTACGATCGGGCGATCGCCTCCTACCTGGCGGGTCAAGCAGAAACCACAGTACCCGAACAATATACGCTTTCAGGGCAACAGCTGCAAGTGCTGCGCTACGGAGAGAACCCCCATCAACCGGCTGCTTGGTATGAAACTGGGACAAATAAGAGTGGTTGGGCGGCAGCGACCAAACTGCAAGGCAAGGAACTGAGTTATAACAACTTAGTAGACTTAGAGGCCGCCCGTCGTTTGATTAGTGAATTTACAGACAGCCCAGCAGCAGCCGTCCTCAAGCATAGCAATCCCTGTGGCGTCGCGTCGGGCAGTACGCTGTCAGAAGCTTACGAGAAAGCCTTCGCTGCTGACTCGGTATCCGCTTTTGGTGGTATCGTGGCTTTGAATCGGGCGATCGACGCCCCCACGGCCCAGATCATGGTCCAGACCTTTTTAGAATGCGTGGTCGCCCCGAACTGCGAACCAGAGGCCAAGTCAATTCTAGCAGCCAAATCTAAGTTGCGGGTCTTAACCTTGCCCCGTCTTGGTGATAGAGTAAACGAGACTGTCAAAGCGATTGCGGGAGGTTTTCTGGTCCAGGGGTCGGACGAGGAGGCGGAGAACCCCCAGGAGTGGCAAGTCGCGACGGAGGCCAAACCCACCCCAGAGCAGATGTCAGAACTGCTGTTTGCCTGGAAAGTGGTCAAGCATGTAAAATCGAATGCGATCGTCGTCACGGGCGATCGGGTGACCCTGGGCATTGGGGCTGGTCAAATGAACCGCGTAGGTGCAGTAGAGATTGCCCTGAAACAGGCAGGGGACAAAGCCCAAGGGAGGATACTAGCCAGCGATGGCTTCTTTCCCTTCGACGACTCCGTGCGTGCCGCCGCAGCTGCTGGCATTAGCGCCATTATCCAGCCTGGAGGTAGCATCCGGGACAAAGATTCCATAACGGCAGCCAATGAATTAGGATTAGTAATGGTCTTGACTGGAACGAGACATTTTTGGCATTAGGACATATACATGGAAAGTACAACAACACCACCGCAAGCCGAATCCAGGGATGTAAAAGTGACGATTCTCCTAGCGGGAGGACATCAGTATACTAGCCAAAATTTAATTGGGATAATCACGGAACCGCCGATGTTTATGCAACCGCAGCAACAACAGCCTGCGGATGCTGCAAGTTAAACTGTTTCGGGGGTTCGTAGTAAACGCTTTAACGTTTGCTGGGGGGTTCATAGTAAACGCTTTAGCGTTTGCTGGGGGGTTCGTAGTAAACGCTTTAGCGTTTACAGAGAAACAGGCGCTGCTACTGGTTCAATTTGTGCAGCTGAGACAGCAATCACTTCAAAACCATTCCTGTTTTCGTCCAATACCTCTAAAACGTAGCCATCTTCTTGTCCTTCTGGTCTCGGACAATAATCCACTATGATTGCCGAAATACCCTGAGGCAAATTATACTCAGGAATATCTGAGAGCAGTTTAACTTCTGAAAACATTTCAAATTTCATAGTTGACCTCTTTCTAGTTAATTAGGCAGGAGGGTCACGAACCTTGTCTCATTAGATAATGAATAGACCTTTCCCAAATATAAATTTTTGCTATAATAAGATTTGAAAATTTAATTTTGAGTCTATAAATATGAGTTATATTGTCCAATATTTTGCATGATAAAAAATTTATAAACGGGATATCATCTGCTGAAATTAAGAAACCCGGTTTCTAGGCTATATCCCGAGAATAGGGTCGCCAATGCAAAGGAGGGGCGATATGAGGGAAGTGAGAGCTGTTAAAGTACAATGATCGTGCTGTGTAAATTTTGAGCCAGAAGAGAAAGATGACTGCATGGGTTAAAGTGTGGGTACAGGGAAAACTGCATCTCGAAGCTTACTCTTAGTTTGCCTCAGCGCTTTAATCGCGATCGGACCGCAAGGGTAGACTACCAGTTCTAGTCTAGTGGCCAAACAGAAACTAGGAGTGAGACCAACGGCACCGATCGCATTAGATTTCACGGCGATGTCTCCTGTGTGCCGTATGTCCCCTGGGACAAGAGATCTGGCAGAGATATCGAAACCCCCACCCTGTCATCGATCGGGAAAGCAGCTTCCCACGGTTGCGTCCGGATGCGGAATGAGGATGTCGTGGCTTTATTCGAGCAAGTGCAAGTGGGGACACCGGTAGTCATAGAACCGTAGGACGGGCAGATCGTCTGTCCGAATCCCAGGATGGGCCGATCGGGAGTCAGAGCGCTGGTGGCTGAAAAGCCCACAGGATAAGGATTTTAGCCTCAGACGCCAAACAGGAGCATAAGGTAAAGCTATAGTGGTCAGTTCTCAGTGGTGGTCTTTGGTTGAGGCGATCGGTGTTGGTAAATTACCGCGTTCGCGTTGCGAATCAGGACAAACCCAAGGTTCAATTGCAGAAGTGACCACTTCGCGATCTAATCAACCGGGCTGCTATTTACATTGAATATATACAGAGGACAGCACAAAGGGCTCGTCCTAAACAGTCAAACTATAATAAAGAGAGGAAGCCCATTATGAAATTAGTCACCACAGACATATTTTTTGCAGGACTGGCCGCTGCTATTGGCGTGAGTATTACCCAAACCACCGATGTCAATCTGGCTGCTATTTACATTGAATATATACAGAGGACAGCACAAAGGGCTCGTCCCAAACAGTCAAACTATAACAAAGAGAGGGAGGAAATTATGAGATTAATCACCACAAGCATATTTTTTGCAGGACTGGCCGCTGCTATTGGCGTGAGTATTACCCAAACCACCGAAGGCGGCTGGAACATCAAAACTCCACCCATTCCGGCTATGAATATTACCATTAACACGGGGGAACAACCTACTACTCCAGTCCAGGAGGTAATACCCATCTCCGAAAAATTATCCGAAAAAGTCTCAGAAGAACCTGAGTTTTATCAATCCTTGCCCAATCGGGATGTAGTATTTGCCCCAGGAACCGACCATCTGGATGTTTCTGGTGAAGGCGCAACCCAGCTCAACTACAATATAATCGCCTTAGAAGGCCAGCAGATTGTAATTACCAGCTTGTCCGGTCAGGTAAAAACGGAGGTATTTACACCCAGCGGCGGTTTGTTGAGTGAAAATGAACCTTTACCGATAACCGGGAAATATACAATCAACGTTAGGGCTGCCAGTCCTTACACCCTCAGAATAAAAGTCAATTGACGATCGACCGTCTCAATTGTCAGTACATCCCGACATAAGTAAATGAATTAAGAAACCCGGTTTTTCCAAAAAACAGGGTTTCTGCGCTACTGATGACCGGGCCCTGTCTCCGGGGACAGGGTTTGGGTTTAAGCTGACTCATATCAAATCTACTGGACAGTGCGAAGTTCTATAGGGAACTGCTTGAAAGGAAGCGGGTTTGGGCCCGATCGACCGACCATGAGCAATTCGCGAGCTCATAAAGGCTGTAAGCCTTTCGTCCCAAGGGGTTCAGCTTTTAGGATCGGTCCGATTTTCAGAGAACTTCGCACTCTCCAGTCAAATCGAGTTGAATGCCCATAATAAAAAATGAGCGCAACTGTAGGTTGGGTTGAAGCACGAAACCCAACCGCACCAAGGCATGTTGGGTTTCTTCCCGCTAAGCCCAACCTACAGTATTAAGATTATCCAGATGTGATATCAGATACATTTAACCCGAAAAAATCTTGTAATTGCCGGAAATTTCTGAGTATGGCACAATCTGGAATGAAGCTATCAGGCCAGATGCGGAGGTATCTCTCAAAGCCTTCAACAAAATGTTGAAAGCGCCATTAATATCACGACTAATAGTGTGACCACATGAGGGACAAATAAATCGTTTGTTGCCTCCTAACTTTATGTGAATGTGCCCACATTTTGAGCAAGTTTTGCTGGTGTACTCTTCCGTCACGTCTACTACAACACAGCCGTATTTAGCTGCTTGATGCTTGAACGTTTGCTTAAAACGGTAATGAGACCATGTAACCATTTTACGTGCTGTCTTAGTTGACAACCGTCGCTTGCCTCGTTTGACCATATTTTTAACCTCAAATGTAGGCAAAAATATGACTTTGTACTTGGTGCATAGATAGTTGGCTGCTTTCTTATGCAGTTCATCAACCAAGTTACGAATCTTAACCCGAATCTTTTGTGCCGCCTTTCGCAGGCAGTGCCGTAGCCGCTTAAATTGGCGTCCTTTAGATAAGCCGATTCGAGACATTAGCCGATCGAGATGACTGGCTAACCGATAGATACGACCCATATCAGACTTGCCAACCTCCCAAATTTCTTGACCGTCAAACCCAGTTAGAAATGTCCTGACACCTGGATCAAGGGCGATGGCTAGCTCACTGTTTAATGGTTCCAGTTTAGGCACGTCTATGGCATAACAGATAAACCAACGTCCTCTGTCTAGTACCAATGTAGGCTCATGGTGCATTTTGTCTATAATTGGCTCACTTGCTTTGAACCTTAATCCTTTGGTCTGTGTTGGATAAAAATTTCCTTTTTTCCAGTTATTTTTCTGAAACCGGATAGACTTAACAGATTCACGTACTGAGCGAAATTTAGCATCTCCTCCTGATTTTCTTGCTGCTTTGTGTGCCTCATAAGCCTGAAATACCGCCAATTGGCGTGGGCTATATGGGGTTTGACTTACCCAAGATGGAGCCATATCTATGACCGTTTTGCGTAGGTCATATTTACCAATCTTCTGATTTTTGAGTATAGCAATGGCTTGATTGAAGCACCATCTGGCTGCTGATATCCATTGAAACCAGGTTTTAGCTAATGCCGTTTCTGGGTAAACTCGAATCTTCTTTGATAGCAGATTTGTACTTCCTGAGTCCATAGAGTCTGCAACTGAAGACATGGACGATGACAAGGATATCCTCAACCATTTCTCGTTCTGGAGATAGGTCACTTCGGTTGAGAACCACGAGTTGGCAATCTTTTTGTTGACAGAGCCACTCGATAAGGTCAAGTCCAAACCTGACAAGTCTGTCTTTGTGGCAGACCACAACTTCTTTGACATCTCCTGACATGACTTGTCCCAGAATGGATAAAAACCCTTTGCGTTTGTAGTTGAGTCCTGATCCGATTTCCTTGACAAGTTTTCCGTCTGTGAACAAGGATTGCAAATAGTCGGCTTGCCGTTCAAGGTCTGACTTTTGCTTATATGAACTGACTCTGGCGTAGAGGATTCTGATTCTTGGGGAGCCGTCTGGATTAATGACGGAGTCGATGTCGTATCGTCGATGACCAGCGGGAGTTCTAATTGTCTGTATTTTTCCGTCTCTATCCCAGTTTCGGAGTGTTTTTTCCGAGACCTGAAGGACTTGTGACGCTTCTCTCGGTGTGGCATATCTCATGATGTTTTTGTTTGCACTATCAATATTATACCACACGCGAGAATATATTTCCGGAAAAATATATAAAATTCCTGGAAATCATACTTTAGTTATCAACACTCATTTCTTCGCACTGTTCCAGTCTGTGGGAGATCGCCACCAGACTATCTGCGGCGGTAGATGTACCCACACCATAACAAGCGCGTCGCCGCCAGGCGATCACGGGGAGATGTCCTTCCGGAGCATTAGCAGAGAAACTCAGTTCATCATAATTGAGCCAGTTTTCCTGCTGGCGCCAGCCCACCCGATCGCAAAAATCCATATAATTGTTCTCCAGGCTGGATAATATTTGCCTCTGCACATTGAAGCCGAAGCGTCCACCGCTATACTCGGTCCAGAGTTGGTCGATCGTCTGTAAGTCGGCACAAGGAAAATTTTCGATATCTTCCAAGCGCAGCCAGCCTTCAGCTTCTCGATCGACTACAATGAGCATTACTAGCCAGGTATATTCATTAGCTTCTTGCCATCTTCCTGCGGCCAAGAACTGGTCTAGCTGACTATAGTCCATCCCTACCTCAGACTGCCAGCTAGTTTCTGTAGACCCAGGACTGAAGAATTCCAGTTTTGTTAAGATCTCTTTGAGCATGGACATAAGTTCTACTCTTTGAGAACTTGCGAGTTCCAGTTCCTGTTTCAGTTCCTGGCGTTCGATCTCCCCCTGCTGCAAAGCGGCTTCCAACTTATTCAACCGGTTTTCCAGCCTCAAGACCGCCGACTGCAGAAACTCCTGCTGTGCTAAAGTCATACTAGACAATAGTATGTTGGGTGGTTCCGACTCCTGCAAGGGCTCCGCTGGTTGGTTGTCACGGTTTTTCGCACCAGACTTCTTGGTATCAGTATTCTTTACCGCCGAACTTTCCGCGTCAACGTTGATAATAATGGTGCCACTGGGCAACTGGTAACCGTTGAGGGCTCCTGACTTCCACCAGCGCCAAGCTGTTCTGTATGAGACGCCCACTTCACGGGCATAATCTGCTAGTTTCACTCTTCCGTTTTATTTTAACGACTGGCTACATATTAGTCCGTTTGACTATATATGAAAGTAAAGTTTTGCAAAGATTGTCTAGCGGTCAGTTGTTAGCAGTCAGTTGTTAGCGGTCAGTTGTCAGTACCATACCTAGGGGTCATGGCTAATTCCAGTTTACAACTCCCAGAGATAGTCGATCGGCAAAGGGCAGAGGATATTATCATTCACCTGGCCTATTTGCAATACCAGCAACAAGGGGCGATCGCCTCTCGGGAAGACTTAGCCCCGGACATACAAGCAGCTGCTTGTCAGCTAGTCTCGCGCCTCAAACAACTGGATGCCATTGCCTCCTGCTGCCAACAGAGTCCCATTGGCAAACTGCTACCAGGTGCTCTGTACGTCCATGTTACAGCAATAGAAGCCCTCGACCCCCTGCTGCGGCTCTACGAAAGATGCGCCCGGGACATTGCTGGGGATGTTTCGGAGGCCACGATCGTTAAATTCCACCTGGACAAACAGAAAATCTCCTATCTATTCTACCCGGACTTCGACAGGGACGCCCATCCTCTACTCGAAGCTAGTATCCAGGTTGACTTTTGTCAAGCCCAAAACAACTACCGAGATTATAGCACTAGTAATAATCCTCCCATTCTCCACCGCAAAGATGCTTTTGTCACCCCAGACTATCCCTATTATGAAGAATTTGCCCAGCTTACCCGAGAGGAAGAAGAGTTAGGACTCCTGGACAAGGGTCGGGGTTTTTCCATCGGGACGCTGCAAAGTTGGCTAGACTGCTTAGAAGCCCATGGCGTGAAAATCGAAAATCACCATGTTATCCAAGGACCAGATTTTGTCAGGGCATCAGTAGCGCCAAAAATCGAACGCCACAAAGCTGCCATGGTCCGCAAGGATCTTTCTCGTCCTGTCCGTTTAGCTTTAGAAGCGGAACTCTTCACCCCAGATACGACTTTCTTTGACTACGGTTGTGGATATGAGGGGGATATCCAACGCATAGTCTTTCTCGGCTATGCCAGTTCCGGTTGGGACCCCTATTACTGCCCCGATCGCCCTTTAGTGAGTGCGGATATTGTCAACTTAGGTTATGTGATCAATGTAATCGAATGTCAGGAGGAACGTCGGGAAGCATTAATTAAAGCCTGGGAACTCACCCAGAAAGTTTTACTGGTATCGGCGCAAGTTTTGATTAATGACCGGAAGGCCGGACAAGTCGCCTATGGTGATGGCATCATTACCAAGCGCAATACCTTTCAGAAATATTTTGAACAAGAAGAACTGAAAACTTATATTGACCAGATCCTGGGTGTAGATGCAGTTCCCGTGGCCCTGGGAATTTATTTTGTCTTCTCCGACGCAGCACAAGCTGAGAGTTTCCGCGCCTCTCGCTTTTATTCCCGGGCCAGAACCCCCAGAGTTCGCTTACTCGATAAGAAGTTTGCAGATTATCAAACCATGCTGACTCCTTTGATGGAGTTCTTTACTAAGCGGGGACGCCTTCCTGTCAGAGGAGAACTTGCTTCTGAGTCGGAAATATTAGCAGAGTTTAGAACTTTGCGTCGCGCTTTTAAGGTGATTTTACAGGTTACTGACCCAGAAGATTGGGATGCGATCGCTTCCAAGCGGAGTCAGGACTTGCTAGTCTACATCGCCCTCACACATTTTAGCGGTCGTCCTCAGGCGCGAAACCTCGCCCCCCTAGTAAAAAACGACATCAAAGCATTACTGGGCAGCTACAAATCTGCTTGCCTGCTTGCGGATAAAATGCTCTTCAGCATTGGCGACCTCAATTGTATCGCTAAATGTTGCGAACATTCCCCTGTGGGCAAGCAGGGCCCCCATGCTTTCTCCGTGCATGTCAATTATCTGCACCAACTCGACCCCCGACTGCGACTCTACGAAGGCTGTGCCAACCGCACCATTGGGCGCTTAGATGGAGCGACTGTCATCAAGTTCCATACTAACATACCGAAAATCTCTTATCTATTCTATCCCGACTTCGATACCGACCCCCATCCCATTTTACAGACCTGCATGCAGATTGACTTGCGGGATTTAAGCGTCAATTATCAAGACTACAAGCATGTCCATAACCCTCCCATTCTACATCAAAAAGACCAGTTAGTAGGACCAGATTACCCGAATTATGAAAAATTCGCCCGACTCAGCCAACTGGAAGCAGACTGGGGACTTTTAGATGATTTATCTGCGATCGGCACCCGTCAGGGATGGCTGCAATGTCTGGAAGCACATTGTGCTACGATCGATAATTATCGTCTCTATTGGCGCAAAGATGCCGATTATTATCGCCTCAGAGTTCTCAAGGCTGCTGTCAATAACCGCCGAGGAAAAAGAAGAAAGGCACGGATGATATAATCCGATGATCTAATCCGATCTTGAACCTATTTTCATTAGGGCGTGTCATCAATTAAGCCAGATGACAGCGGCAGCGAGGTGGATGGCACCTAAGAAATTGCGAGCCGTTTTATCGTAGCGTGTCGCAATCGCCCTGTATTGCTTGAGTTTTTGGAATAGATTTTCAATATCGTTGCCGCCACTTGTACATTTCTTCGTCGTATTCTCTGTGTTCTGTGCGGTTACTTTTTGGAGGAATAACAGCCTTACAATCGGCCTCTTTCAGGCGCTCGAGCACACCTTGTGCTGCATCATAGGCAATATCTGCAAGCAGCGCACCAATCTCACGGATTTTATTCCTAAGCACGTCAGGGCCTTGTAAATCGTGGGCTTGGCCCGGGGTAAGATGAAATCCTGTGGGATTGCCCAAGGCATCGCAAGTGGCATGAATCTTTGTCGATAGTCCTCCTTTGCTGCGGCCTATGGCTTGGGTTTCGCACGTATCATCGGGTGTTTTTTTTTCGTACCCGCACGCTCGTTGATGGGCACGCACAATGGTGGAATCAATGGCGGCGTATTCGTTGTCGGCCTCTTCGGTCAAAACATCGAGAACCTGCTTCCAAACCCCCTTTTCAGACCAACGGGTATGAACAACTCGAAAATCCCTCTTAAGCTCCGGTAAATCCCGCTAGGGAATTCCGGCACGATAGCGATATAAAACGGCAGAACACGAATAATCGATTGTCTTTAACCTCCGCACCTGGATCCTTTTCTTTACCTGGTAAGAGGTGTTCGATCCGTTCCCACTGGTCGTCTCGCAAGCCATAGCGTCTCATATCATGCCCACCTGATTGTTATTGCAGGATAAGTCCCCCTTACCCTATCCATCTACTTCTGTCAAGCAATTTGATTGATGACACGCCCTAATTTTTCCTCGTGCTGCACTATGGTAAAATATGAAACAGAAAAAAGAGGAAAGATCATGTCACAATTAGATATTGCAGAAGCGAGGACTAAACTGCCAGAATTACTCGAAATAGCCCTCAACGGTGAAGAAGTGGTCATAACCCAAGGCGATCGCTCGGTGGAACCTCGGGATTTTCTCATCAGAAAATATGGCTTCAATCGGCCAACGCATTCCATAATCGAGAGTTGGTAGTGATAAATATGTAGTGACACAACATTATATCTCTCTATTGATCTGTATTTTTTAATGGGAAACAATATTGTTGTGAATTGATAATTAAGATTGATAATAAATCTAAGTAATTACTATAGATAGATTCTTGTCAAAATACTATACTTTTATTGGCAAAAAAAATCATAAAATCATGAAGACACCATCAGATTTATGCTGGCGACCAAATTGCAGGCACTGTTAAAGTGAGCAAACAGTAAAAAACGGTAGCACTCATAATAAAAAGCAAAAATATAAGTGTAAAGAGTGTGGCAGGCAATTTGTTGAAAACCCTACCATTAAAGCGATATCTGAAAATAAAAAAACCAATATAGATGGCCTTTTGCTTGAGAAAATTACTTTAGCTGGGATTGCTCGTCAAGTTAAAGTTTCAAAAACATGGCTTCAACAATATGTTAATAAAAAATCTGCCGAAACCCCCCGTAAAATCAAGGTTTCAGACAAGCCAAAAGGAAAATTAACAATTGAATGTGACGTTCCGGTGGTCTTTTGTGGGAAACAAAGAAAATAAACAATGGATTTGGTTGGCGCTCGATATAAAAACAAGAGAAATCTTTGGAGTTTCTGTGGGCGATCGCAGTCGTTAATCGGCAAGTTGTGGAAATATTTACCTACTCTCTATCGAAAATGTGCCGTTTTTTATACAGATTATTGGGAATATTATAACACAGTAATCCCGAAAAAGCGTTACTATTGCTGTAGGGAAAGAAACTGGAAAAACTAATCACATTGAAAGGTTAAATAACACTTTAAGACAAAGAATTAGTCGGTTGGTTCGGAAAAGGTTATCATTTTCCAAAAAGCTGGAAAATCACATTGGGGCTATTTGGTACTTTGTGCATAATTACAATAAATGTTTGTCGGGATAGATGGTGCATCACTACATGTTTATTACTACCCCACCCAACAACTGGATGTCGAAGCTCGCCAACAATGGGTGGAGTGGGCGTGCTGGATATGTGCCAAATATCAACGCACATCTTCGGCCGTCGAAGGGCGCAATGGCACTTTGAGTCTCGTCTCCATCATGCTTCTCGCGGTTTGGATGGTCAAACCGAGCGCCGTGCTCACCGGAATCCACAATTTTGACCTTGATGTCTCCTGTGTGCCGTATCCCTTGCGGGAGCGTAGCCATGTCCCCTGGGACAAGAGCAAGGAGCAGAGATATCGAAAGGCGAGGGGATGGTTCTACAGCAGCGAACCCGACTATTTGGACAATCTTTCCCTAACTTATTTGAGTGGGTGGTAGACCATATGAGTGAACTCCCCCGGCCACGACAGTCATCTTCTATACAACCGTCCCATCCCTTACCCCTACTGACTGTCCCGACTTAAGTTGGTAGCCCTTCGCCGTCAAAGCTGACGAGATGGGGACATCAGTACTGCTGGTCAGATAGGTCTTGCAGCAGCAACTCCTCAAAGAATAGCAGGCCCTGATTGAGAAGCAACAGAAAGAACTGGAGGCCCTCAACGAGGAAAACTTACAACTCCAGGACTCCCTGGACAAACTGAAAAACAGGTCGTCTCAAAACAGTTCCGTCCCAGGGCAACCCATCGAATTTTATATAACTGATAACAGAAAAAAATACACTTAGATGATTTTTTCTTAAAATTGTTGCATTATCACCCCAAAACAGTATTTTGATTGAGATTTTGCAGACTGGCCACGCTACTTTCAACAAAGGCCCAATTGGATCGTAAGATTATTGTGCAGATTTTCATATTTTAGCTCCCGAGAAAGTAACCGGTTTATCTGTGTATTGATAAAGAACTGTTTGTATTGACAATTTTATAGAAAAATAATTTTTCAAATTATATTATCAGACTTGTGTCTGTAGTCAAGGATTAGAATTTAGATTCGTTTACCCTGGATAAGTAATTAAAAATTCATTTTATATTTATCCCCAAAGTCTCGAAATACATTTTCCACCGCTTTAACTAAACTGTTCCAACTCTCATATGTATCTATATCTAGCCACGAGTATTAAATTAGCGCCACAAAATTTCAATAATATTTAAATCAGGAGAATAGGTGGGCAAGGAGAATATTTTTAACCCCTTTTTTCTCCATTCTTCTTGTTTATTTGGCACTGCCTTACTCCTATAATGGAAGCATTATCCATTACTAATCCCGTTTTTTTCTAGTGTAGATCGAAAATAACTGCCAAACTGCGCCAAAATAGATATAATGAATATTTGTCAAAAAATGGGGAATAATGTCATTAGATTTTTTATCACTGGAGACAATAAAGGAAATCGCCCATGAATATGGCTACTGGGCAGTTTTTCTGGGAATAATGCTAGAAAATACGGGAGTGCCTCTACCAGGGGAAACCATTACCCTCGTGGGTGGGTTTTTGGCCGGTAGCGGTGAGCTGAATTACTGGTGGGTGCTGTTCTTCGCGATCGCTGGTGCCATCCTGGGGGATAACTGTGGTTATTGGATCGGCAGATATGGCGGTTGGCCAGTGTTGCTGCGGGTGGGTAAGTTATTCCGGATTACCGAACAGCAGCTGTTAGAGGTAAAATACCAGTTCAGTCTCAACGCCGCCAAAGCAGTGTTTCTGGGGCGATTTGTGGCCTTGCTACGTATTTTTGCGGGACCGATCGCAGGCATAGCCCAAATGCCCTACGGGATATTTTTGCTGTGCAACGCGGCGGGGGCCACTATCTGGGCTAGTCTGATGGTGAGTCTGTCGTTCTTTGTCGGGCGACTTGTGCCTCTCGAAGAATTGGCAGCTTGGGTGGCTGAATTTGGATTAGTCGCTTTATTGCTGGTGATTGCCTGGATAGTGGTTCCGATCTGGTGGGAGTCGAGAAAGGGGAAAGTTTCCTAACAAGTCCTAGCTACAACCGGCGCGCAGCGCCTAGGAAACTGACTCTGGTTGGGGAGATCTGGCGACTGGCGGTCTTTTTCTCCGGAAAGCCGAAAGGGCGATCGCTGCTGCGGTTGCCATATGATTTTCGACATTTTTTGCCGCATTGAGGGAGCAACCACAAATTTCTGCGATAAAGAGATCGGGAAAATGCTGGAAGTAATTCCATACAGCCCAAGGGTTGTCCGATATAGATACTTACCAGATTTCATAGTCGGGATGTTCCGTACACATAGCGAGTGCATCTGCCAATGGAACACAAGCCTTGCTTTCCCATCCACCAGCACACGCTTCGCTACTCTAATCCTCACTTAGTGCAACGGTAGACATCTACTAAGGAATCTGGATCTAGATTCACAACGTTTTTTGTATAGTTCAGCACGATCGAGTACCTCCTCCAAGCTCCACAATTTTAATACTTGCTTTAATTTATTATCATGCACCAGCTAAGGTCTGTAATCGGTAAATTTATCCTTTTTCTATAATATGATATTTATAGTTCAAATGATTTTGTAAATTATGATAGTTATTGACCAAATATCACCGCTCGGCAATTACAGCATTTTTCATGACAGTTGAATATCGGACTGAATACAAGACATAATGTTATAACCCTGGCGGACAAATAGTCCGATATGATGTTTGTATTCTATCAACATGTTCATCGCTGTAATCCTAGCTTAATATCTGGTGTGTCATACTGCAAATATAAGGAAAAATCGGATTTTTCCGGAACGGTTCGCAACAATTTTTATTCTTGGCGACGAACGCCTAAAGGTTTTCAGAATCGAATAAAATCCACACAATTAGACGGGAAGGTAATAAGGGATTGTAGAATATACAATTACTGTTGTATACAGGTTTTGTAGCAGTCGTATAGCTAGAGTAAGTTATCGGTGAAATACTTTTTCCTAGCGGATGGATGGACAGTAGGTCGGGTGTGGGAGTTCGGGGGCTATGGAACGAAGTCGCCTGGAGACGCAAACCACAGATTGACAAAATGAATCTCGGGATCGTAGAACAGGGGCAAACCCTATGGCTTTACCGGGTTGAAGATGCCGTGTTAATGGTAGAGGTAAAACCCACACCAACAGCAGACCTCCATAACGCGATCGGTCAAGTGGTCCTCAAACGCTTAATTAGCGCTGATCAAGCCATTGACCGATTACGTACAGCTGAAGCAACCATCAACTACCAAATCTAGGGACTCTCAGAGGCAGAAATATTACTGATCGCCCGTTGGAGGTTAGCTAAAGCCCGATTATAGCCGAGTACCGCCTGCACCCGATTGAACTCAGCCTGTGTCAAATCAGTTTCCGAGTTGATCACGTCAGTTTGAGTACCCACACCCGCCTGAAAGCGTAACCGAGCCAGTCGCAGGGCTTCTGTGGCCTGTTCTAGAGCCGCAGAAGCCGTGCCAATATTCTCAAAACTGGAAATCAAGTTGAAATAGGATTGTTCCACCTGCAAGCGGATCTCGTTGCGTTGGTCAGCAAAAGTCGTTTCCGCGATCGCCGTTTCTGCCTCTTCCTGAGCTGCTTGCGCCTTGGCCTGTCCCCCATCAAACAAATTCCAAACAACTCGCGCGCCAAAGGAGTAGCCATCACCAGCTCCCTGCTGATTATTCAAGTTCTCATCACTGTCCAGCTTGAACACATTGTAGTTAGCAAACAGACTGATCTGAGGTCCGAAAGTTGCTAACCGGGCCAGACGTTGCTGCTGGTTCAGTTCCCGAGTTACTAGCTGGGTCTCCAACTCCGCCCGGTTCTGAAAAGCCAATATAATGCTCTGGTCCAAAGGGATGTTCCAGGTGCTAGCAATCTCCACCGGATCTGCTGCCGAGACATCAATAAACTGGGGTAAACTCAGTTGCTCCACTAATATCCGGCGGGATAACCGCTGCTGAGAAATTGCTTCGGTCAGTCTTTGCTCTTCCTCCGCCAACTGCACCTGGGATTGCAGCACGGCAAATCTGGTGCCCACACCGACCCTTTCCAAAGCTTGGGCATCTCGCAGACTACTCTCGGCATTGCGCACGGCCTGCTCTCGGATCCGCACTTGTTCGTCACTTTGCTGAAGGTCGTAGTAGCTTTCCGTCACTGCTAGACGCACCTCCTCCTGCAAGCGCTCGATTTCCAGTTCGCTCAAGCGCACCTGCTTTTTCCCCACCCGGATGTTAGCAGACCTCAAACCGGAAGTATAGATGTCATAATTTAGTGCTAAGGTGCCAGTTAAGGTGGTGGTGGGAGCATCTTGATCTAGTACTAATGGAGGATTTTCGTTCGCCTCATTAATCTGACCTTGGGCACTCTGACTGCGAGTGATATCTCCCTGAGCTGTGAGCGTTGGATACTCAGCTGCCAGAGCTTCTCGCAATTGAGCTTTTGCCTGTTCCAGTTGCAGCTGAGCTACCTGTAGATCCCTATTGTTGCGCCATGCCAAATCCAGTACCTGTTGCAAGGTCAGGGGCTGGGTTCCCTGAATCTCCACTTCCTCCGGTGTGGTGGGCAATTGTAGCGGATTAGGACCCGGGTCAAGATAGAGTTCTGGGGAATTTTCCAACTCCGGCCCTGAGAACAATCGGTCCCTAGACGCCGGAAGGTTCGCCCCTGGCTTTTGTACTGCCAATTCCACCATCTCGGAAGCTTGGGGCTGGGCTAAGTCGGTACTCTCTGAGAGCACATCTGCTACTTCTGGCTCCCAGGCTTTGATAGAGCGTACAGTGAAGGGAGCAAAGCGAAAACTGGTCCGACCCTGGTCGGATGCATCTTGGGTGGCCTCCGGAGTTGGGCTGGCCTGGGCAATGGTGTTAGGGCTAGGCCATGTCTGAGGGGTTTTTGCGATTTTTCCCGCAGCGTAGCATAAAGAAGGCATCGAAGCTCCCAGGGCGATCGCGGCGATCGCACTCACACCAATAAAATTAAGCTTTTTCGACATTTGTTTAAGATATCTGGGCAGTCAGGTAAATTTTCCCTCGATGCCTGAGGGGTTTTTGCGATTTTATGCGCTGCGCGCACGCTACGCGGACGCGCAGCGTAGCATAAAGAAGGCATCGAAACTGTCAGGCTTCCAACCAATAGCAGCATACTGGCTTGCTATTGGGCACGGGCTTAAGTTTTAGCATCTCTAGTAGGTTAGCAGTTTCCCTAGGGCGTGTCATCAGTTAAGCCAAACAACAGTAGCAGCCAGGTAGATAGCACCCAAGAAATTCTGAGCCCTCTTATCGTAACGGGTGGCAATGGCTCGATATTGCTTGAGTTTGGCAAAAAAATTCTCAATCAAATGACGTGCTTTGTATAGATATTTGTCATAACGGCGTTGTTCTTTTCGATTGGATTTAGGCGGAATCACAGGTTCGCATTGCTGGGCTTCAAGACGTTTCAAAACCCGTTCGTCAGCATCAGAAGCTTTGTCTGCGAGTAACGCATCAGCCTTAATATTATCAAGTAACACATCAGCCCCTTCCAAATCGTGAGCTTGACCGGCTGTTAAATGAAAACCCGTTGGGTTCCCCAATGCGTCACAGGTCGCGTGAATTTTGGTACTCAAACCCCCTTTACGGCGTCCGATGGCTTGGTCGCAATCTTTTTTTTTGAGCACCTGCACTATGTTGATGAGCCCTTTATATCGTGGCATCAATCATCGCATATTCGTTATCGGCATCGGACGCAAGTACCTTGAATACTCTTTCCCATACCCCGGATTTTGACCACCTACTATGGCGCGTATGAATTACCCTCAAGTCCCCAAATCGCTCGGGTCCCGCCAAGGTATCCCAGCTCTATATCGATACAAGACAGCATAGACAAATAAGCGGTTATCCTTAGCTGTCCCCCCCACATAACCCTCCCGACCTGGCAATAGGTCCCTGATTCTCTCCCACTGGTCATCTCTTAAAGCATAGCGACGCATTTCTCAAATTCTCCTGCTCTAACCTTTACCCTCTTAGATCACACCAATATATCCTGGTTGTCAACTCAATCATCTTGTTATATATTTTTGGTGGGAACCCATATCGTTAATCTAACTGATGACACGCCCTAGAGTAAGGCTTTAGTTAAGATTCGATTGTATCAACTAAAATTATACCTGTAGTCTAGGCGAGTGAACAACATTCCCTCTGTTGACCTGAGCGGGCAGTACCTTCCCATTGCCGCAGAACTGGAAGCCGCTGTCAAAGAAGTCCTGGCTAGCGGTCGTTACATCGGTGGTCCGCTGGTGTCTGAATTTGAAGCTCAATTTGCGGCCTATTTAAACGCTACTGAATGCGTGGCCTGCAATTCGGGTACCGACGCTCTGTATCTGGCCCTGCGTGCTTTGC
Organism: uncultured Hormoscilla sp.; assembly: GCA_963921275.4. Lineage (GTDB taxonomy): Bacteria > Cyanobacteriota > Cyanobacteriia > Cyanobacteriales > Desertifilaceae > Hormoscilla. The sequence continues at coordinate 4,441,284 of OZ001293.3, forward strand.
AGATCGGGCCCTCTGATGAAGTGATTACTACCCCTTTTACCTTTATTGCTACGGCTGAGGCCATCTCGGCGGTGGGAGCGAGGCCGGTGTTTGTTGATATTGACCCCCAAACTTTTAATTTGGACCTGGAACAGTTGTCAGGGGCAGTCACTGGCCAGACTAGGGCGATTATACCAGTTCACCTGTTTGGCCAACCAGTTGATATGACCCGCTTAATGGCGATCGCCAACTCTCACGGTCTAGCTGTGATTGAAGACTGCGCCCAGGCTACCGGAGGCGAATGGGCTGGCCAAAAGCTGGGGACGATCGGTCTAGTGGGCTGCTTTAGTTTCTACCCTACCAAGAACTTAGCCGCCTGTGGCGATGCCGGTGCTGTGATTACTAGAGATCGAGCGATCGCCTCCACTGTCCGGCAACTGCGAGATCACGGTCGCCGCCAGAGCTACGATTTTTCCGGAACGGTGCACGTACATACTGGCATTAACTCTCGCCTCGACACCATACAAGCTGCCATTCTGAAAATCAAACTCAAGTATCTCGATCGCTGGAATGAACAGCGTCGCCAGATTGCCTCTCGCTACCATCTGCTGCTGCAAACTCTTCCAGATATCATTCGTCCCCAAGAGATCGAGGGCGGTCTTACTGTTTGGAATCAATACACAATTCGGGTGAAAAGTCAAGCAAAAAACTCCCCCATCTCGCAGCGGGACTGGATGCGTTCCCAGTTACGGCAGCATGGCGTGAGCACAATGGTTTACTATCCCTTGCCCTTGCATCTACAACCGGTCTACAAACATTTGGGTTATCAACCCGGTCAACTGCCAGTTGCAGAGCAGGCTTGTCGGGAAGTCTTATCCTTGCCCATGTTCCCCGAACTGGACAGCCGGCAACAGGCTATTATGGTCGAGCGCTTGCTTGATTTATACTGCGAAGGGTCCCTTTGCCCTTAGGGCCGTAATTGTCTAAGCGGGGATAATTGAGATATCCTTGTGTGACGGAGTATTTGCAGCCAGAGTATATATCCACATTGGATAGGCAACTGACAGTTGCTGGCAACCCTTATATCGAACAGTTCCTTTCGCAAGATAAGGCGATCGTCTGCTAGGAGCGTGTTCGCCGATCCACTGCTAGTTTCTCTAGCGCCAAGCGGGCATCAAATCCATGTTAGCAATTAGAACTTCCGATGGCGAAAAACCCAATGGCATTATTGCCTTGCATCAATGTATCGTCACCCCCAGCCGGATCTCCTGGGAGCACTATTCGTACTACCCAGGAGATCCGGCGATGAGATTGAGTTACTTGAAGCGATCGCCGACAAGTGAGCCCGATCGCCTTTTGGAGCAAGAAACAATGAAAAATTTGGCTTTAGAAAAAGCCCGACAGGCGGCGGAAGCTGGACGCGATCTCGCTGCGCGCGCGCTGGACGCGATCTCGCTAGCAGGAGGTTTGAGTTTCGACGATTTGGCGATCGTCTCTCAGGGCCTAGATACGACAAAGTCATCGACGTATCTGACTACTGTCAGTTCCCTTTGTTTGACGCCAAACCACCATCATCTATAAGTTGGTGCAGAGGATAATTACAGATGAAAGATAGAGCAGCACAAATTCAACAAATAGCAGTAACTGCGGCCCAGATGCGGGAAATAGAAGAGAGGATCTTTGCCGCAGGCATGCCAGTGGCAGCATTGATGGAAAAGGTAGCGGGCCTGCTGGCCCGGCGCATAGAATCTCTATACCCAGGATCCCAGCGGGTAGGAGTCTTGGTCGGACCGGGTCATAATGGGGGAGATGCTTTAGTAGTGGCGCGGGAGTTGCATTTCCACTCTTATGATGTTACTATCTATAAACCCTTATCTAAACTGAAGCAACTTACCAGTCAACATGCCGAGTATGCCGCAAGTTTGGGTATTCCCTTTCACGAAGAGATTGCCCCGCTGCAAGATTGCCACCTGTTGATTGATGGTTTATTTGGATTTGGGTTAGAACGGACAATCTCCGAGGGACTGGCAGAGGCAGTAAACGAGCTGAATAGCTGGTCAAAACCGGTGCTAAGTATAGATATTCCTGCGGGCATCCACACGGATACAGGGGCAGTCCTGGGAACGGCAGTGCGGGCAACTCGGACATTTTGTCTGGGTTTGTGGAAGCTGGCATTTTTGCAGGACCAAGCTTTAGAATATATCGGCAAGGCGGAACTGATTGATTTTGATATTCCCTGGGCAGATATCGAACCTGTAATTAATCAAACATCGAGAATATATCGGATTACAGCAGCTACGGCAGTGGCCCATCTGCCCATCCCTCGCCCGCGAGTTACTCATAAATATAAGGAAGGACATTTGCTGTCCATCTGCGGTTCTCGTAAGTATGCAGGGGCAGCGATTTTAACGGGTTTGGGCGCGCAAGCAAGTGGAGTGGGGATGCTGTCAATCGCGGTGCCAGAGTCTTTGAAACAGTTGTTAGTGGCACAGTTACCCTCAGCATTGATTATCGGTTGTCCGGAGACGAAAACAGGCGCGATCGCCCAACTGCCAGTAAAATTGAGCAGCTATAGCGCGATCGCCTGCGGTCCGGGATTGACAACGGAGGCAGTAGAAGTAGTAGAAAAGGTATTGGAGAGCGATCGCCTGCTAGTGCTAGATGCCGACGGGTTAAATATCCTGGCATCTTTGGGCCCGATCGCCAGATTATCCCAGCGGCAAGTACCAACAGTGCTTACCCCGCATACGGTCGAGTTTAAGCGTCTGTTTCCCCAAGCACCCGAGACCCAAGATAGAATCAAGGCAGTGCAAAATGTTTCCGGATTGGGAGGTGCTGTGGTATTGTTGAAAGGAGCATTAACCGCGATCGTCAATCATTACGGTTCTGTATGGATTATCCCCGAAAGCACCCCAGCATTAGCCCGTGGCGGCAGTGGGGACGTATTGACTGGACTGTTGGGTGGACTGTTAGCACAGGCCCCCTCCCGGGAGACTCCCATAGAAGGGGTAGTAGTAACAGCAGCATGGTGCCATGCCCAGGCAGGCATGTTGGCAGCATCCGAACGAACGGAGTTGGGCGTAGATGCCCTGACCTTGACCCAATATTTAATGGCAGCGGTGGGAAATTCTATAGTTGATTATTCAGCTGACAAAAGCATCTACTGTTGAAAATCATAGTTGCAACTTCAGGAAATACCATGAAATCAGCCCATCCTCTGGCAACAATTGTTGCGACAGCAATTACAACCTTGACAACCCTGAATCCGGCGATCGCTGCCATCTTCGGTCAACAAGAAGTGAACCAAAACAACTTTGTGGCAGTTGTGGTGCCCGTGGACGGCGGGAACTCGCAACGGTTGGTGATTCTGGAGCAAAAAACAAATCGCCGTGCTTGTTGGAGTGAGTATGGTAGCGGTCCAGTGCGGATCTACCCCCTGCTGTTGAGTTTCGATTTTACAGGCATTTGTGGCAGGGCAGCAGACAGCAACGCCTACTCAATTCGAGTCGGGGGCCAAGACTTGGGACTGAAATACACTCTCTTTCTCGAAGTCAGAAATGGAGATATTTTTCTGATCGGCAAGGATCTACTCAATCCCAATGCACCGGTCCTGACAATTGGCAAGACTAATGGGATTACCAATGAGTTTATGAAGATTAATCTGGAATCAGGTTGGTACTTTACTAAAAGAACCTATAATGGACGGACTTTGGGTCACATCTATCTGACTAATGATTCCCGGGCGATCGCACCTTAACTGGTTTCCCAGGCGACAGGCGATCGATCGCCTGGGAAACTAGCGCCATCAAAGGAGGTTTACCCCAGGGCTCGATCTAGATCGGCAATTAGATCCTCTGGATGTTCTAAACCAACAGATATGCGCAGCAAATTGTCCGGAGTTGTCGAACCTGGTCCTTCAATGGAAGCGCGATGTTCGATGAAACTTTCTACACCACCCAAACTGGTGGCCCGGGCGAACAGCTTCACGGCAGAGGTGACAGCAAAAGCCATTGGTTTTCCACCTTTCACCTGGAAAGATAGCATACCTCCAAACAGTTGCATCTGCCTGGCAGCAATTTCATGTCCTGGATGTGCTTTAAGTCCCGGATAATGCACCGCTTCCACTTGAGGATGTGCCGCTAAAAAATCAGCCAGCCGTAGGGCATTTTCTGTCTGGGCCCGCAGGCGATAAGGCATGTTTTACTGCGCACCAGAGGCAATAAAATTTCAAATTCCGTACCCGACCCATACTGCGATCGCACCTGAAACTCACTGCCATGCTTAGCAGTGACAATTTGACAACTAACCGCTAAACTTGTTTCCTTTTATTCTCGTTTTTCCACCGAAAAATATTCCAGAATTTCCTTTAATTTATTAGGGGATAAACCGGGAAGATTATCAGCAATTTTAATGAAGACCCAGCGATTATCGCGAATATCTTGCTTACTTCTCTTGATAGAAAAAACATGAGTTGTAATTTCAATCCGAGGCTGGCGGTTTGTCCTGCCTTCACCGCCCAATGAGCCAACAAACTCTCGAGTCACAGCCTGATTTAGTAAAGCATCAACCGCATTTGTGAGGATATTCATAAACACCTGGTTCATCTGACCCGCAAAGCATGACACTAGCGGCAGATAGCCGTAATTTTTAACAATTTCAATAGTAACAAAATCTTATCCAGACAAGCATGCAAATCAGCTGGCTTAGGATAAACCTCATCAATATGGCAGAAATTTTGCAAACCCGTCATCAGGATCTTTAACCCTTCGGCGCCCCTTTGAATGCTCTTAATTGCTCGCGGCAAGTCTATTTGTAAAAAATCCAAATCAATTTATGCTTTCAACTCGCTAATTTCGGTCGGGGAGAGCTTGTTTTCATAAGCCTCTAGCAATTTCATCATATACTGATTATAGATAGAAACAAAATTCAAGTTGCCCCAAATAAAATTCACCGGGTCTAAAACCTAATGAGCCACCCCATCCACCAGGCGTCCCAAACTAGCCATTTTCTCAGTTTGAATCATCTGGACCTGGGCCCGTTCGTAGCGCACCTGAGCTGCAGCCAAGCAGCCTGGTTTAATTGATTAATGTCCAATATCTGATAAGTCTGGGAGTCCCCCTTCACCACCACCGGTTCGCCTAAAAGTTCCGGCGATCGCCTGAAAGCCTGTCCCGCCGCCTCCAGGATCGGCATTGTATCGGGAAGCAGTAAAATTTACGTGTGCGCGTAGCTGTAGATCACCTCCACCGATTGACTTAAAAACAGCTCTTTATCCCCTGAGGGCGGAGCAGCAGTTCTAGCAAAATCCGTCGGGATATCATAACCCGTGAATTCGCCCTGATATAGCAAGATCGCACCAGGGAGTTGAGGATTTCTCAAACATCCGGGCCACTTGCACGGCCAAGCAGCTCATATCCACCTGAAAACCATGTAGAGGTAAATCCCTCAGAGTCGATTCTAGAGAGAAAGCCCGATCGCTGCCCTCAGAGAAAGACGGTGTTAGGCAAAATCACCGAAAATTCTTCGCCCCCGTAGCGAGCCACTAAATCCGTAGTACGGCGTACAGTCCAATAGATCGCGAAAGCGATCTATTGCAAACAGGCGTCACCAGCTTGATGACCATAGGTGTCGTTGTAGAGTTTGAAATAATCCACATCAGACATAATCAGGGACAATGGGGTTCGCGAACTAGCCAGGCCACGCCAGTTCTTGTCCAGGTAGGAGTTAAACTGGCGTCGGTTAGCCAGCTGAGTCAAGCCATCTAGAGAGGCAAGGCGTTGCAACTTTTCACTGGCCGACTCCAACAATTGAGGAACCAGACCCGACTTTCACCATTACTGGTTTACGCCGGAACGAATCGCACAAACAATTCCAAGCCATAGGGACAGCTCATCTGTTCCCAAACCGGCGTCCGGAAATCATCCCTATATACTGTCCCAGTTCTGTCAAGATTACTCCAGGCAGCAACGGATTAGCATCCATTGCTCGAGCAACTTCCTGACCTGGGTGCTCCAATGATATTTGAAAATCATGAAGCCTCAGTTCCAGTACAATTGACTTTTGACTAAGGTTGTACATATCGATCTCAGACCGGGGTTGAACTAACATAGAAGACTGCCAAGTCTCACGGCATAGCTAAAGTTACAGCTTGTCACTGCCAGATCCTCATCGGCGCTCTGGCAGACTTAAAATTGATAATTGATAATTGACAATTCACAACTAACAACTGACCATTAACAACTGACCATTAAAACCTACCCCTGTGAGAGAGGGGGTGTGCCGTCCGGCTCTGATGGGGAAGAGCCAGTCATATGCACCAAGATTTCGCGCAATTTCATCCGATTGATATAGGGCCAGCCCCCTTGGGCTTCAATATCTTTCACCAGAGAGTAAAGATCCTGACGGTTATCTGGTAAAGACTCTTGAAACAGACCTTCCCGAATTTCTCGATGCAGAGCCTCCAAGCTCCGCAGCAGCTGTAGGAGAGCCAAAGTATCTCCCCGACAACCCGCAGCCTGAGCAGAGATCCTATCCGTAATGGCTTGCAAATCCCGTTGTGAGTTATAATTACTGCCGCTATTCATGCTATAGTCTATTGTGCTTCATTGGGACAAATCCAATCTAACCCAGTCTCCTGCTGATGTAGGAGGGAAGTTGAATTGAAGCACCGGTGATAGATGATCGAGAAGAGGGAACTGATACTTCCTCCAGCCAGCATCCAAATCACCGCGCGATTGGACAAGGGGGCACCCCCTTTGGTAAAATACACTTCTGTGTTCATCATCCATACAAACTGCGTACTTCATATATAGAGGTTGATTGTCATGAGGTATCGTGCCTTAATTGTTGCCATTCTGGTATTGTGTTTGACTGCGATCGCGGCTTGTAGTGAAGGTCCTACAGCTGACAGTACAAAGCAACTTACCTACGACGATATCAAAAACACAGGTCTAGCCAATAACTGTCCAGAATTGCTGGGACCAGGCCGTGGTTCAATTGCCATCGATCGGGGCCAGACCTATATCATGAGCGATCTGTGCTTGCAGCCGACCAGCTTCTTCGTCAAGGAAGAAGCCTCTAATCCCCGGCAAGAGACAGAATTTGTTCCGGGCAAACTATTGACCCGCTACACTTCCACCCTAACCCAGATCCTGGGCACGGTGACATCTAACCCCGACAATAGCCTGACCTTTGTCGAAGAAGATGGTATCGATTTCCAACCAGTTACTGTGCAACTGCCTGGTGGCGAGCAAGTGCCTTTCTTCTTCACGATTAAAGGACTCGTGGCCAAAAGCCAACCGGGTATGGAGAGCATCAATAGCTCGACTGACTTTGAAGGGGGATTTTACGTGCCTTCCTATCGGGGTGCTACATTTTTGGATCCCAAAGGTCGCGGCGTAGCCACCGGTTATGACAATGCCGTGGCTCTGCCAGCAGGTGCGGATGCTGAGGACTTAACTCTTGCCAATGTCAAGCGGGCTGAGATCCGCAATGGCAAGATTTCCCTAGGAATCAACAAGGTTGACAGCACCACTGGCGAAGTTGCGGGCACCTTCGAGAGCGAACAGCCCTCAGATACAGATTTGGGAGCCCAAGAACCTGTGGATGTGAAGATTCGCGGCAATTTTTACGCCATTGTGCAACCAGAAGAAGTGTAAATCATCATCTATAACTCCCAAATAAGTAGGCAGGGCGAACGCATCTTATTCTTGAAATGCTTACAGGGCAAGGGTTTCAGGATTTAAAGTATTTATACTGATCAAATTCTCAAACCCTTGCTGGGAAAGGCTTCCGGAATTTAGATGCGTTTTCCCTGAATAAGTAGGTGAACCGACTTATTTACACATTACTTTCTTGCAGGATATGGCGCTTCGCGCTACGCTAATTTTCAAGAAAATTTCGGGGGGCAGCAGATGGAGAAAGTATCGGATATGATATGGGTAGGGATACTGGCTGTGTTAATGGGTGGCTGCGGTTTGTTGGATGGTGGCGATCGCAAACTAGATGCAGCAAGCTCGCCAGCACTGGCTCCAAAGAAAGCAGCAGCAAAATCTGAGCCAGAGCCAGAACCAGAGGAGACTGTAGAGCCTTTGCCTTCAGCACCAGATTTGATTCAGTCCACAAATGCAGAACAGCGAATTAGAGAGATAGAGCAGTCTGAAGGACAGCAACGGGACCCATTTAATGTCGTGAGCTTGCCGCCGATAGTCGAGCTTCCTGAAGCTCCTCCTACAACAAGAAACCCTGGTGAGGAAGTGCCGCCCAGACTGGAACCGATAATATTCCCCACTCTCCCGCAAATGGAACCACTGCCCCCGATCGGGAAGTTATCGATAGCACCAGCAAAAGCGGAAATAGCGACGGCGGTGACGGTTTCGGGAGTGATGGAATTAGGGGGTGAAAGATCGGCAATTGTGACGGCACCGGATGAACCGAACAGACTGGTGAAAGTTGGCGATCGGTTTGCTTCTGGAGCAGTCCTAGTTAAGCGCATAGAAATCAGCAGATTTGATAAGCCAGTGGTAATTATAGAGGAAAATGGGTATGAGGTGGCAAGAGAATTGGGAGAAAAACCCTCATCCGAAGAGCAGCCATAGGAGTTATGGGCTTGGAGGCAATTAGAAATGAACAATTATCGATGAACAATGAACAATTACCATCGAAAATTAGAGCTCGCCATATTGCTAGCTTTAAGTTGGGAGATTGCTAGCTATTTTACTAATGGGATGCCAGTTTGGGGGCAAGCAGGAACGGAAGAGTTGACCCCTACTTGTCAACCTAACATTCTTACGGGTAGGGTGAAATGCAATTATCCCATTGGCGACAATTTTGAGGGAGACCTGGTGAATGGGATAATCGAGGGTAGGGGAGTGTATGTATACGCCAATGGGAACCGCTACGAGGGAGAGTTCCGCAATGGCAAGCTTCATGGCAGGGGATTATTTATCAGTGCAGATGATGCCCGCTTCGAGGGACTGTTTGAGAATGGCACGATTAAAAACGGGACAGTTGTTTTTCCTAATGGCAACCGCTACGAGGGTGAATTCGTTCAAGAAGTTGGCACTGATATAATCATGAGTCAACCAAGTGGTAAGAGGAGATTTATATTTAACGATGGCAGTCGCTACGAGGGTGAATTATTCGCTGGTCAAATTTTTGGCATGGGGGTACTCACGCGCCCAGATGGGACTAGCTGCACAGGACGGTTCTTTAATCAGAATCTGGACGCGAGAGTGGTTTGTACATTCGGAAACGGGAGTAGCTATGAAGGGGAGAGTTGCGCAGAGGACTACCTCATGGAGAAGGGACGATGATAGATGCCAATGGTCGGCGCTTTTCAGGATATTTTCGTGATGGTAAGTTGGTTGAGTAAGATTACGGCCAAGTCAAGCTTGAGACAGTCTGAGGCTGTAAGCGCTAAGGTGGAAAAATACCTTGATTAAGTGGTGATGCCATGACTAATGCGGCTTCTGTTGAGGAAAATACTGGTGGGTTTGTACCTGATGCCAGACAGGATGCTGATTTGCTTAGAGAACTGGGCTTTATCCCAGGCTTAAAGGAAATCCTGATGTTGCGACAGGTTCATGCTTTGGAACATGCTACGGTTTGGGTACTGAGTGAAGGTGCTGGATCTTCTGATTCTGTCCGGACAGCAGATAATCAGCTGTTGGGTGGGATGTCTACGGAGAGGGGCTTCTATCTTTACGGTGATGTGGCTACAGCTGACCTGCAGCGGGCCGTGCATGGGGCTTTAAGGCGGATTACTACCGATGGCTACGACCTGGCGGTGCATCCCCGCTGTGGCACGAATCTGTCGATGTTGATGCTGCTGACGGCGGGTATGGGTTTTGGTATAAGTGCGATTCGTTTAGCGTAAACTAACTTGACACAAGTCAAGGAGGGGGACCGCTACCGGGATTTCGTAAGTCCCGAGAACTTACAGGTGATGGTGGTGAAAGCCCGCCCCTCCAGGTGCAGGAGTGACAGCACCCTCCCCACGGTAGCGATGGCATCAATCCGTGAAGCGGGAAGGAAAGGCGCTATGGCTGGGAGCCTAGACCGGTCATCGTCGAGCAAGTAACTATGATGAGCGTAGTGCGATTCGTTCTAGTCTAACGTGGGCAACTACGGAACGCTAGGCCAGGTCCAAACTGGTAACTCTGGTATTCATGGGGGTTAGATTCCCTCTCTCCAAGTGTGGGAGTAACACCGGTCCTTAGTGCTGCTGAGTCACATCACGGTGGTGCGGAGCAAGGACTTAAATGTAGGATAGCTAGCAGCCTAAGCTAGTGACGCCGCTAGGAAAGATGCTAATGGCTAGAACAAGCGAACCTGTGTACGCCTCGTTATCTAGAACCAGCGAAATAAGGCTTAAAGCGCTGGCCCAAAAGGGAAATGGTAGTTTGTGCTGGTTCTTGCACTTGGCCAGTATCGCACTCTAAGAACTCCCGGGGTATAGCAGGGGCCTAAAAGCATCGTGAAATGATACTAGGGAACGAAGTAACTTCTCGTGTGCTGTCTAGATTGGACAAGTTAGATGTAAAGCGCAAGCCGCGAGGGGAGAGATAGCCCGAGAAGCTAATGCCTAGGGTAACGCCTATGGATATGATGGGGTGTTCCTCATCCAGCTGACGCGGGTTGGTTAAAGTAGGAAATCTTGGGTAAGAGTATCTCTAAGACGCCGGAGGCCTCTCGAAGGTTGGATGACTGGTAAAACAGACTTGGAAATGGTAATACTAAAGGTTATCTGGCAGCGCCGCTTACCAACCAGGAAAGGAGTGAAATCGCATGAGATGAGGGACAAGTGGAGCAATCCGTAGTAATCCTAGTAGTGACAATGCCCTACTTGCCAGTAGCCGGATGCGGTGAAAGTCGCACGTCCGGTTCCGAATGGGAGGGTTAGGGGGTGACCCCTAGCTCGACCCCGACTAAGCGAAGGTTTGCAACGTCGTAAAGCCTATCCAGTGTAATAAGGCTGATACACTGGCCCAAAAAGGGAAAGGATACTGGTCATTGGCGGATGTATACCCGACCAATAAGCACTGACAATAAACCCGGCGTAGAGAACCCGTCTAAGGTTACGACCAATCATCTGTAGGAACGAAGTAACCCGGTTGTAGCACTCTCCATCACCGGTCGATAGATGGAGTAGCCACCACAGGCGTAACATCTGCTCTCCGGAAGGCAGGACGCAACTGGGGGAGATTGAGTGGAGAAGCAAATGCCTGTCTGTAATGGATAGGATAAGCTGACGCCCTCACGGTCTCGTCAATTGTGAAGTTGTAAGTAGTAGTGAATATGTCACGGAACTTAGTCGAAAGACAAGAGTATGAATGGAAGACTGTCGCCTGGCGAAAGCTGGAAAGGATAGTTTTTAAGCTGCAAAAGCGAATTTACAGAGCGGCACTGGAAGGTAATAAGCAGAAGGTTCGTAAGCTCCAAGGATTACTAAATAGGTCATGGTCCGCGAAGATGATAGCGGTACGGCAGGTAACACAACAAAACCAGGGAAAGAAGACGGCTGGTGTGGATGGTGTGAAAGCACTGACCCCAAAAGAACGTATCGAACTGGTAGGTCAAATCAAAGTTACTCGAAAGGCGAAGGCAAAAGCCACACGAAGAGTGTGGATACCGAAGCCACGAAGGGAGGAGAAGCGGCCATTAGGAATACCAACGATGCACGACCGCGCACTTCAGGGATTGGTTAAAGAAGCGCTAGAGCCTGAATGGGAAGCGTATATGGAAGCCAATTCCTACGGGTTTAGACCAGGTAGGGGATGTCATGATGCAGTTGCAGCGATATTCGCTAGCATCAGTCAAAAATCGAAATGGGTGTTAGATGCGGATATTGCGAAGTGTTTCGACGAAATTGACCATTCCGCGCTCCTAAAGAAATTGAATACTACGTCACCAATCCGTAAACAAATACGGGCATGGCTAAAAGCTGGGGTGATGGACCGGGGAAGGATGGAATCCACAGAAGCCGGAACTCCCCAAGGTGGGGTTATATCTCCATTACTAGCCAATATAGCTTTACATGGGCTGGAAGGGGTAGTAATGGGTCTCGCTCACACAAAAAGAGAGAAGGAGAAGTTAACCGTAGTAAGATATGCGGATGACTTTGTGGTAATACATAATGACCGGTCGATGATTGAGGAAGCTCAAGGAGTGATTGAGGAGTGGTTGAAGGGAATAGGGCTGGAGCAAAAAGCCGAGAAAACGAAGATATCCCACACATTGGAAGGAGAGAGCCCTGGATTTGACTTCTTAGGGTTCAATATCCGACAATATAAAGTAGGGAAACACAGAAGCGGCAAACTCTGTAACGGAACCCCCCTAGGATTCAAGACCCTAATCAAGCCTAGCGATAAATCCATAAGGAATCATAAAGAGCAGCTATCAGAGATAGTTCGCCGCCATAAAGGGGCACCGCAAACGGCCTTAATAGCAAGACTAAACCCGATGATAAGGGGATGGAGCAACTATTATAGGACGGTGGTAAGTAAAGAAACTTACAGCTCTATGGATAACTACTTATGGAAGTTGTTATGGCGATGGGCAAAGAGAAGACATCCTAACAAAACGGGCAAATGGATTGCTAGTAAGTACTGGGGTATGACCGGGAAAGACCGGTGGAGGTTCGCTGGCAAGTCTAAAGAAGATGGAGGAATGAAGCTAAACCGATACTCTGAAACTGAAATAATCGGATGGGGTCGAGCCGGGAATCGCTTCCCGACCCTCCCTTTCGGAACCGGACTTGCGATTTTCACCGCATCCGGCTACTGGGTACTAGGCCCTTTTCATAGGTAGACTTAATAGGAATTACTTCCGTTAGCCCTTGCCGCCTGTCTTTTCTTCCCTTTCCTGGTTTAGCGAGTGGTTGTTCTGATAACCGTTAGTATCACCATTTTCAAGTCAGTTTTACCAGTTATCCATACCTTATCCTCCACTTGCGTTTCGGATTAGTTCCGTGGCTTTTTAGGATTACTCATTCCAGCAGCTTCCTAGTATCACCGACCCACGTCAGCGCTGGCTACCCAGCATCATCTACATTACTGTAGATGTTATCCCAGGAATTACCCCGGGCATTCGCTTCTTGGGCCATCCCTCCCCCCGTGGCTTGCGCTTAACATCTAACTTGTCCTGATGGACAGCACACGAGAGGTTACTTCGTTCCCTAACAACATTTCGCGATACCTTTAGGTCCACACTATACCCCGGGAGCTATTTGAGTACTATATTAGCCAGAGTCTAAAACTAATACTAGCTACCATTTCCTTTTTAGGCCAGCGCATATAGCCTTATTTCGCTGGTTCCTTATAACGAGGCTTGCACATGTTTGCCTGCTCTAACCTTGGATATCTTTCCTAGCGGCGTCACCGGCTTAGGCTGCCAGTTATCCTACATTTGAGTCCTCGCTTAGCACCACGATGATGTCGCTTCGTAGCACCGAGGACCGGTATCACCCCCGTACCTGGGGGGAGGGGAATTTAACCCCCATGCGGTCAGAGTTCCCGGCTAATGAAACCGGGCTAGCGTTCCGTGTTTGACCACGTTAGGCTAGAACGAATCGCACAGACACGTAAAGGTTAAGGGGACAGCTAGCCCGTTTGACGGTAATCTGGTTTATTGGAGCAAAAGACTGAGAAAAAGCCCGGATGTGAGCGCTAGAGTTATCAGACTGCTAAAAGAGCAGGATGGTAAGTGTGTGCACTGCGGACTGAAATTCAAAGATGGCGACAAATGGGAGGTTGACCATATTCTACCAGTTTCTAAAGGAGGTAAAGACTGGTATACCAACCTACAGTTGCTGCATGATTATTGCCATGATGTAAAGTCTGCCAGAGATGGTGACAAAGGCCGTATCCATGACAAGGATGGCGAAACTGAGGAGCCGGATGAGGTGAAAGTCTCACGTCCGGTTCTGAAGACGAGTCGGCGGGGTGACCCGTTGGCTTAGTTTAATCTATGTTGCTGCCTAAAGGTCCGATGGATCAATTGTTGGGTTTTGGCATTGCGGCTACGGCGGCGGCCTTGCTGACTCCGGATCTGGGTGTGGTAGCTCAGCGATACGTGACGACGGCGATTCCTTTTAATCTGGAAATAGCCCAAATCTTGGCAAGACAGGACTTCTGGGGGCGCCCTACCCATTTTGTGGAGGTGCGATGGCAGGAAAGTTAACAAAACTTAAAATAGGGAATGCTCCCAGAGGTACCTTCGAGTAGTAGGCTGAAAAACAAACCATCAAGTTCAATAAGGGAAAGGCACTCATGGTTCAACGTGGTTCTAAGGTGAGGATTCTCCGGAAAGAATCTTACTGGTATCAGGATGTAGGCACGGTGGCTTCGATCGACAAGAGCGGTATTAAGTATCCAGTGATTGTCCGGTTCGACAGGGTAAACTATACTGGCTTTAGTGGCAGCCCCTCTGGCGTGAACACTAATAACTTTGCGGAGAGCGAACTGGTTGAGGTTGCACCTCCGAAGAAGAAATAAAGACGAGACGAAGTCGTGCCGGAACTGCCGGAGGTAGAAACGGTCCGCCAGGGCCTCAATCAGTTGACCCTGGCTCAGCTAGTATTGGGTGGGGAGGTTTTGCTCGATCGCGCGATCGCCCACCCAATTTCTGTGGCCAGTTTCCTGAATGGACTCCAAGGAGTGGCGATCGCTCATTGGCATAGGCGCGGCAAATATTTACTAGCAGAGTTAAAAATAGAACAGAATAATGGGGAAGAAGGAGGGTGGTTGGGGGTTCACCTGCGGATGACGGGTCAGCTGTTGTGGGTGGAGAGAACGGAACCGTTGCAGAAACATACGCGGGTGCGGCTGTTTTTTGCTTCGGAAAAGGAATTGCGGTTTGTGGATCAGCGTACTTTCGGTCAGCTGTGGTGGGTATCCCCGAGGGAAAAGCCGGAAACAATTATTACAGGACTGCAAAAGTTGGGACCAGAACCTTGGGCCGCAGAGTTCTCAGTAGCATATATGACAGAGAAATTGGGAAAGAGTCGGCGTCCGATTAAAACGATGCTGCTGGATCAAGGATTTGTGGCAGGTATTGGTAATATTTATGCAGATGAAGCTCTGTTCCTGAGTGGGATCCCACCCCTGAGGAGTTGCCAGGATTTGATTCCAGAGCAAATTGAGGGCCTGAGAAGGGCGATCGTGCAGGTTTTGGAAGCAGCGATGGATGCTGGAGGCACTACTTTTAGTAATTTTCTCAATGTGCTGGGAGTGAATGGTAATTATGGGGGAGTGGCCTGGGTGTATAATCGGGCGGGAAAACCTTGTCGGGTCTGCGGAACGCTAATTCAGCGACAAAAGTTGGCGGGGAGATCGACTCATTTTTGTCCCCAATGTCAGAAATAGTCAGTGGTTAGTGGTTAGTGGTTAGTTGTATTGATGGTTGCAGTATGTCAAAATGCGTAAGTATAGTGATTTAGAGAATAGATCGAGAAGTAATGGCAGATACAATCAAGAAGGGTTCGTTGGTTCGCGCCGTTCGCGAAAAGTTGGAAAATAGTCTGGAAGCTAAGGCTAGCGACTCGCGCTTCTCGTCTTATATCTTTAAAACTAAAGGCGAGGTGATGGATACGCGGGGAGACTATGCCTTGGTAAAGTTTGGGTTCGTGCCGACGCCGAATATTTGGTTGCGCATCGACCAGTTGGAAATATTTGAGTAAATTTATGGCCAAAGCCCACAGACAGCAAGTCTGGGGCTAGGGGCCAATCGGGCCTGGGAAGCACTATTCGTGCTTACTACGAACGGTTTTGAGACTTGACTCAGTTCACAAACCAGTTCAGATGGATTATGATTAGTTTATACTAAAACAATCAAGCAAGAAAATTGATATGGCATCAACGACAGGTCTACAAGGCACTGAATTACAAGCCAAAACCCGCGTCCTGCTGACATTGTGGCAGATGGGAGGGGCTGAGGAGAAAGTGAAGAAAAGTGAACTGACGACTCGAAGTAAGCGGAGTAGGGAGAAGGCTGGAGATTATAAGGACATTTTTAACGATTTACAGGAAGCTGGGGCGATCGCGATCGTCACGGAAAAGCGAGTGGCGAAGGTGTCCCTGACAGAGAAAGGTAAGCAAATTCTCGGGGAAGGACTGAAAAACCCTGATTTGAGCTTTGATGGCAATAAAGTTGGCTCAAAGGTGGTGAATGCGAGGGTGGTGAATGCGTTGCTGAACTGGCATCGCCAGTCCGATGCTAATGTACCGACTGCGCTGGTGACAGAGAAAGAGGGGGCGATCGCCTCTTATGAAGACTTCAAGTCGAAAGTCCTGGCCCTGTTCGAGAAACTGGACAAAGGCTACAACTACGGCGGTCTTGTCCCCATCTGGCATCTGCGTCGGGAAATAGGAGAGGGCGTCGGTCGCGAGCAATTTAACGAATGGATGATGGAAATGCAGGCACAGAAGTTGTTCTATCTGCAAAGCGGCGAGGCCCGTGGAGCTACTGATGACCAGAAACAAGATTCAATTACCAGTGAAGTTCGAGGACTTTTGTTTTACGCTAGCCAACCATCTTGAACTACGGAGAGAAAACATGACTGAACCCTATCAGTTGTTTGCAGAGGCCCGTCAGCAAGGACCAAATCCTTTCAGACTGGAAACGGTTATCTCCGATCAAGAGGTTTGGGGTAAGGTGTTGACGGACCTTCCCAACCTAAATCAGCATATTGATGAAACGATATACCAGGCAATTTCTGAGGTTCGCCAAAAGGATTCCCGCAAGATTGGCATTGCCATTGAGGGCGATCGCGGAACGGGAAAAAGCCATGCAATCCATCGGATATGGAAAAATATTGAAGGGGAAGGCGGGGCAGTATTTGCCTACATACCTCCCTATACAAATCCCCGTTTCATTAACTCTCATGTCCGGTTTTATCTGTGCGAGAGTTTCAAGCATCAAGACCGACAGGGTGCCAGTCAATGGCAGAAGCTGTCTACCGCAGTCATCGCTACCTTAAAAGACACGGACTTTGAACAAGAGTATCAAGAGTACTTGGAAATTGTCGATCGACCAGAAAACCTCAGAAAATACATTAAGAAAAAGATCGCCAAGGACAATTTGCTGAATTGGATAATGGATCTGGTTGATATTGTATTGTGGAAATAAAACCGGAACTGGATCCTGATTTTGTCAAGGCAGTCTTGTTCTTGCTGTTCAAGAACGATCGCCACGGCACGGCAGCGTTAGCATGGATTAAAGGGGAAGATCACCCCAATATTAAAGATTTACTGGGTTTGCCCGAATATTCGGTACAAGATGAAAGGTCTATCTGGATGATGGAGCAGATTTGCAAAGTTGCTGAAGTTGCTGCACTACCTGTACTGATTTGCTTTGACCAGTTAGATAGTGCCCAACCAGATGCTGAAACTGGGGATAGTCCGGCATAAACAGTGGCTAGGTGTATCGATCGCATTTATATGCAGTGCAGTAATTTGATTGTCATCTGTTGCGTCATCAGCGATACCTGGAGGGAAATTAAGCAAATGGGAAGTGGTATCCCCGATCGGGTGGGTCAACGGTCGGTAATGGCCAAACCTCCGACAGACGAACAGATAATAGAGATTGTCCAAAGCAGGTTGAATTGGTTTTACCTAAAGCACAATCTTCAGGCCGAAGACTATCCGGATTTATATCCTTTAGAGTCAAGTCAAATTAGGAATCTTGCCCGGGAAAGTGCCAGCGTTCGCTCTCTGCTGGAAAAGTGCGCCCAAATATTTGAGGCAGTCGAAGTTGATAAGCAAAGCCAAGTCAGAAATGAAGGAGAAAATAGACAGCAAAAATTAATGGATATTTATCACGATCTCCTCGATAGAGTTGATGATTGCCAGCTAAATGATGACAATTTAGCAGCAATTATCGCTCAAAACATCAGAATGCTGCCGGAAGGAGGAACGGCCTTCGTGGTCGTCGATCGAGTTGAAGAGGTTAATAATTCATCCCACGATATCCAGTTCACTATATCTGGGTACGATCAATTTCGTCAAAAGGAAGTAAAAATTGGGGTGAAAGTTTGTGAGGCGGAAAATGGGAAGACCTTTAATGCAGTCATGAAGCGACTGCTGAACTACGAAAAACATCAGATGACCCGTGGTTGCTTAGTGCGTTATCATGAAGTGCCGAAAAACTGGAAGAAAGGTAAACAGCTAGAGCAGGAACTGGTGGCGGAAAAAGGCGGAAAAGTGGTTCTTTGGGAACAAGAAGGAATCTTGCCTTTAGTTGCGCTCAAGAGAATCTACGATGAAGCAGAGGAATATGGCTTTGCAAAAGAGGAGGTAAGCAATCTCGTCAAGGATTTAAAATTAGAGGTTGACAATCAACTAATTCATCAGATTCTCAGGGATGGGTAAAGATGAGTATCCAAATCAGCAGAGGAATTCAACTGTCAGCTTTTGATGTGGAAATGCTGACCTCGGGCCAGCTAATTGCTGTGCCGTTCAAACAGTACAGGCAGAATGGCGAAATATTCTGGCTTTATCCCAGTCATCAACTACCAGATGCTCTCAGTTTGGAGCAATACTATCAGCCGGAATATTTAATTAAGGTTGAGATGTCATTAGCAAAATGTCAAACCTATCCCCTCCAAATTGAGGTTTGGGGACGTTGCGAAGAACATTGGCATGTTACGCCAGAGCAAAGGCATCTTTTACCTCAGATTGCTGCGTCAACGGTCTGGAATTTGAGTGCCTTGGAATATATGTTTGAACAGCATCAAGTTCTCAAGCTGTTGTTTTTGCGAGTCTATCGTTTGTCCAGTCCTTGTCTGGTTAATGTGCCGCCTAAACCAGCTCCTTTCTTCTTCCCTCAGTCGGAGGATGTAATGACGATCGCAAATACTACGGATATTCCAGTGGTCTCGGAAGCCAGTTTTAACAGGCGTAAAGCTCTTTTGTTGGCGGGAGAGGTTCATCCCGATCGGGACTTGGAGATGTTGCAACTGCAAGTTTCGGAAATTAACTGTGATAACTCGGCTGCTGGACAGCTACAGTCGGATATTAATGTATTTTTGGGATGGACTGGGGAGGCGGTAACCTTGAAACCCGATCGGGATTTAGATTGGATTAAGCAAATTGCTGCTGTGGGCAATTCTAGCGATGGCAATGAGTTTGAAAAGCTAGTCCGCAAAGGTTTGATTCTGCTGGGATTTTCTAATGATAACAGTAATCCCCAAATCAGTCTGGACCCAGAGGCAACGGGGGGCGCTGGGGGTTTAGACTTTTATTGTGCATCTCCTTATCCTGTGGTGGGAGAATGTAAAGCAACGAAAACGGAAAAGGTGCCGGATGGAACGGCTGCACAGTTAATTAAGCTGGGCTATAAGCACCTTCAGGAAAGGTATGATGATTGTGTTAAGTTAATTATCGCCGCTGGGGAACTAACGCCAGCGGCTCGCCAAACTGCTGAGGGGAACAAAATAAGCGTGATTAGTCCGGAAATTCTGCAACGTATGGTAGAAATGCAAGCTAAGTATCCAGGTTGTATTGATTTGATGAAGCTTAAGGAATGCTTGCAAGGTGCTTATGGTTTGGCTGACGAACAGGTGGCACAATATCTGCAACAGGTGCGCGGCGAAATTGAGTTGCGATCGCGCATTGTGGACTTAGTGAAAAACTACCTGGAAAACTCAAAGTCTGATAGTGCGGGTGTAGAAAGTTTACATGGTGCTTATTTTAGTTCTAACCCGCCTCAGTCATTAACCCCAGAACAACTGCAGGAAATTTTGATTGAACTTTCGTCCCCGCTGACCGGTTATTTGGGTAGGAAGGGCGATCGCTTTTATTTCCTGCGCCCTTTGCTGATGGATGCTTGAGGGCGACGATCTAATGGCGCGACCCAGAAACCGGGTTTCTTAATTCAACATCGAGATGCTAACAGGCGATCGCCCCCCATAACAGAAATTATCAAATATCTTGACCTGACCAGTATTGTAGGGGCACAGCGCCAGCGTATCCATAACATAACTATATTAACCAAAAGATATCTATTGCCATGCCCCGGCTGGACATTGGCGATCGCATCCCGGCAGTTCCGAAGCGATCGCCTCCTGGCCGGGGCACGGCGGGGTTTGAGTAACTGTCACTCCTCACGTTGGGATAAGCGTAGAAATCCGGTTTCTTCGATCGCCTCTACCACTCTCGCTAGTACCCCCCTGTGAAGGTGTGGTCATGCGTCAGTTGGGGGTCAGAAACCGGGTAAGGGAAGTTTATGGCTGCTTTTTGCCCCTAATTTGATATCGAAGAAACCCGGTTTCTTGTCTGCTGACTATCAACTACTTGTGACCACCCTCGCACATGGGGTGGCGATCGCATGTGGCCGGGGCACAGCAAGCTTGGCAACAAAAACTTTCTGAGGTTCTTATCCTCAACCGTGTCCTCAACCGCGACCTCAACCGCGACCTCAACCGCGACCTCAACCGCGACCTCAACCAGAAAATTGAAGCAGACAAGGCTAGTGATTTACTCTTGATCTACTTTCGTTTACTGTTCGTGATTGTCATCTATCATCTGCTATCAGAAATTTTCGAACAGGTATCTAAAAATAGAAAGGCACGCAAATCTATTAATTTAGATAGTAGAGAATGCAAAGCTATCCGTATTAAGTATGCAGATAGGATAAATGAAGTTTTCCCGCTTTATGCTTTCTTGGCTTTGCTAGATGAGCGACAGCAAGGGCGAATGCCAGCGTGGGAGGGTATTCGGATAGTTCGGGAGAGGGTGGAATGACAGTGACCAGTTATCAGTTACCAGTTACCCGGGAGTGGGGAATATAAACGTGAGAGTCCTGGAACATCGGTCGCGTGAGGGCTAGAAACCGGGTTTTTCGTCAGGCGATCAACGAGAGATCAATGCTTTTACCAGAGAAACCCGGTTTCTTTACCGACGTTCTAGGTTCGGTTTTGATTGAGGAGGGATGATGATAGAGAAAGGAGACTCTTGGCAGGCGGGGATTGAGATATTGAAGCAAAATCGAGATAAACTAGAAGCTCAACTAGGGAAAAATCAAGTAGAGCGACTACTGTTTAATCTGGAAGAAATTGTAGGTTGGGTTGAGGCACGAAACCCAACAGCACCAACAGGTTGGGTTAAGCGCCAGCGAAACCCAACCTACGGGGATAAGGGATGATGGGGCCCGATCGCCTCTTCCCAAAGTGAGAATGGCAGGCGATCACGCTTTATGCTATGCTATAATTAAGGAGAAATAAAAACCAACATGATTAGCAGATTCACATTAGAGATTCCGGTTCACTGGCAGGTTTGCTATAATCTGCTCAGCCTTGTGAGCACTGTATTCAAGCTTGCTCAGCGGGTCAAGAAAAAAGTCAAAGCACTTTTTGAAGAAATGACCGTGCATCTGGCGAGGCTACTGGGAGAGACGGTTGCCGGAGAACCCCCCGATCATCAAGATAATCGCGATCAGGATCTTTCCCACTGGTGGAAGGAAATTAAAAACTTTGCTATGCAAATCAAAAGAGAAAGTCTTTCTGAAGCTCAACTACGGAAAATTATTGAAGACCGTTCAGAAGATGTAGATGCCGTTATAGAAGCTTTAGAGAAAGCATCTGAGATAATGGAAGAGTCTACACCAACTTTGTTTAAGTAAAATTGATTAAAGAGGGATGATGATGGAGAAAGGAGACTCTTGGAGAGCCGGAATTGAGATGTTGAAGCAAAATCGAGATAAACTAGAAGCTCAACTAGGAAAAAATCAAGTAGAGCGACTACTGTTTAATCTGGAAGAAATTAGCTTAGACATGACAAAATGCGTTAACCGCCTAATAAATTGTGCTAGTCAGGATGCTAAGTTAGAGGAGCTGTCAGAAATATTTGACTGGTTTCAATATGGTTCTATTCCTCATATTTTAGGACATCTGGAAACCATTGAGGAAATCCTCGATCGTCATCGGGTTGGCGAAGATCCTGAAAGTATGGTTCAGTTGAAAAATTAGGGATGATGGGGCCCGATCGCCTCTTCCCAAAGGGGGAATAACAGGCGATCGCCTCTTACAAAGCCTGAAATTGTTGCCACAACCAAGTCCCCACTTGAGATTGATCCTGTTCTCGACTGCGGCGTAAAGCTTCTGCCAACAACTCGACGGACAACCCAGGCAAAACCTGAGACTCAGTAATGCTTCGACTGCCACCACCAGCAACTGCAAATGCCCTCAACTGCGCCGACTCCACATCCACCACCCAGTATTCTCCCACTGAGACTTCTTCATATAGTAGCCGCTTATTGCCTAAATCGTGAGAAAGGGTAGTATCGGCAACTTCGATCGCCAAAGAAGGCGGCGGATATTGGTTTAAGTCTACAACCTTAGTCCCTCTAGGAACTACCCGGGCAAGTTCGCCAATATAATAAGAAACATCTGGCTGACATTCCAGCACCCCAGCCTGACGAAAGCTACAGTTAATTAGCCCATTGAGAGGAATGCCTTTAATCGTACCAAACAAGTTGACAGCCAAAAAAATTATGCCTTTATCGCACGAACGATCGTATCCTGTAGCCATGGTTTCAATCAGCATCCGTCCTTTGTAATAATAACCACGAGCCTTTTCATAAGCCCGATCGTTAATCAACTCTATATACTCTTCCCAACTTGCGATCGCCCATATGTCTGTGGGTAATTGTGTGGACGTGGTTTTCATGTACTACCTCCTCCTGGTTCTTTGACTGACTCCCTTCGCTGTTAGCCCGCAGGGGGTTCAAACTGCTAATAGCTAAAGTCGGTTAAAAACCGACTAAAAATAATATAGAACAATATTGCGATCGCTCTCAATCAATTATATGATTTATCCAGGGGGGGAATGCGATCGCCTCTTTTTTATGATTCCCCCGATCGCCCGGACTGGATATTTTTGTTGAGTCATACTTCAACTTTATCCTGTCGATCGAGCAGAACACAATTATAGCAAACCCGGAGGTGGCGCTATCTCCATTCTCCGATTGTCCAAGTCTACTACCGGCACAATTTCCTTGACAAAGGGAATCAAAACCGTAACTGGTTTCCCTGGTTTTTGCCGCTTTTTTTTAATTTTACTCTTTCTATTCGGAATGGGGGCATTTGATTTATCCGACTGCGATATCTTCTGGGTAGTGCGGGTAGCGCTCCCAGAAGATATCGCAGGTTCTGGTTGTTTGTGCCACTGCACTTCTAGGAGATCGTTCCCCGCTGGTATTATATCTACTACAACCCCGATCGCCTCTCCTGTCAGTTGGTTAAATACTTCCAGCTTCAGCAAGTCTCTCACGTGATATTCGTCCTCTTTTAGCAGGGGGCGATCGCTATCTGGCACCAACAGTTTTGCATCTCGCAAAGCTTCTGCTTGGTCCCGATATTCTATCCCTGCCAATTCTACCACATATAAACCCTTCCCCGGAATATAGCGTCCCCCCAGCAATTCTACCGGTTCCGGTTCCCGATCGCCCTGTTGTAGCCATCTCCTGCCGGGTTCGAGAAACCGTTCGGGAAAGTCAGTATTAGGATAAACTCGCACTTCCCCATCCAGGGCGTGGGGCGCAACTATTGTACCAATTTCTATCCATTCTTCATTGCTCATTTGTTAATTCCGTTTGTAGTGAGGACTTTAGTCCTCATCCGCGAGTTAGGGAGATAAGGACTAAAGTCCTTACTACGAACCTTTATTTACGAACCTTTATTATTATACACTTCTTCTACGACTTTTGCCAAGCGACCCATTCCCGTTACAATTTCATCATTCGTCGCTGTCAGGCTAATTCTCATGCACTCTTGCTTGTGTTGCCATTCTGACCGCAAACCTGGGAAAAATGGACTCCCTGGCACTACTATCACTCCTACTTTCTTCAGCTTTTGGTAAAATTTCCAATCAGTTATTGGTAAATCTTGCAACCACAACCATGCAAATATTGCCCCTTCGCCCCGATGCAGGAACCAGGGTAATTCTTTGGGCATTACTTCATCCAATGTCGATTCTAAAACATCGAACTTTTTATGGTAAAATGGACGAATTACCTCATCTGATATCTTCCCGAGTTTACCAGACTTAATCGCCCTTGCCGCGATCGCCTGTCCGTAGCGCGAGGAATGGATGCACAAATTTGTCTGAAATGACTCCAACACTCGCAGCACTTTCGACGGTCCGATCGCCACTCCAATCCGTTCTCCTGGCAGTCCCGCCTTTGATAAACTCAGACAATGGACGATATTATCTCCAAATACTGGCGTCATACCCCTGAAGTTCAGGGCCGGATAGGGCGGGCCATAGGCCGAGTCGATGAACACTGGTACATTAGAGGCGATCGCGCCAATTTTTTTCACCTCATCATCTGTCAAAACATTTCCCGTAGGGTTGCAGGGGCGAGAGAAGATAACGCAACCCGTATTTTCGGTAATTTGCAGTTGACTGAAGTCTGGGCGATACTTGAACCGATGGGATGTCATTTCTATAGTTGGTTTATAGGCATATACTACATCTGGGGTCAAGCTAATCGATCCGTATCCCGTGTAATCTGGACTCAAAGGTAACACAATTTCCTTGAGAGTGCCATCAGGAGTATAGCCGCCAAAGACATTCGCCGCAAAAAAATAGATTGATTGACTTCCAGGCGTAATCAGGATATTGCGATCGCCCAGTTGCCACCCGTAGCGCTGGTTAAAATCATCCTTGACCGCCTCAATCAAAGGCTGATATCCTTGAGATAGGCCGTAGCGACAAACCACCTCACCGTATTCCTGACTAGATAGCAGTTCTGCCGTACAATCACGCCACAACTGCTCTACTTCTGGTAATATAACTGGATTTCCCGCACTCAGATTAATAAAATTCTGCCCCTTCCCAGCTTGTAAAGTTTCGATGATATCTTTCATAATTGCCCGCACCCCGCTGAGGTGGGACATGTTCACGCCAAATTGAGTCAGTACAGGTTCCATAGGCATAAGTAGTTCGTAGTTTGTAGTTCGTAGTTAGTTTTTAAGTCCTCTGATGCCGATGGCGCTACGCTGGCAGCCATGTGCCAGAATGTTTCACCATTTTTGGCAAAATTGACCGAATAGGCAATTTAAATGCACGACAGCTTATTTTTTTATAGCACCGGTTCTTTGAGCTGAGTTTTCCCAACTCTTTCTCCATTCTAGTATCTGCTGAGTACATCATCCCAATATTTGAGGAAACCTGAGCTATGATGGTGTTATAGTAACATAACGTCGCAATAACCCGCAGAGGGTTAAAACCGGAGGCTAAAAGCTCAAGTCCACAAAGCTTGGACTAAACACTTTCTCTATCAGGCTTTCAGTCGGTATAACACCGACTTTAGCTATTAGCCGGGGGTTTGAAGATACTGTGGGGTAATTAACTGGGGGGTATGACCCCTTATCAGCTTCAAATGCTGATTGCGCTTGACTTTCCCCCCCCTCCCCCCCTCACCCCCTCAGAACGCCTTGAATTGGTAATTCGCCCACAGCATCTTTGAACCCCCGGCGGGTCATGAGGCAAATCGAGAAGGATAATGCTGCAAAATATCATTGTCAAATATCCACATTATATTGGCTGAGTCTACTTTATGCAACCGATAGCTACTGAATTTTACTCTTGGCAGAATTATCGCTGTGCCTACTCCGTGCATTACCCAACTGCCCCCACTGCTGCTACCGGCATTCCCCTACTGTTAATTCATCCCATCGGGGTGGGATTATCGGGGCAGTTTTGGCGCAGATTCTGCTCCCAATGGTATCATCAAGGTCACCGCAATCCCATTTACAATCCGGACTTACTAGGATGCGGTCAAAGCGATATGCCCCGCCTAGCTTACGATCCTACCGATTGGGCAGCTCAGTTGCAACATTTTTTGCAGACTGTCATCCAAAAACCCGCCATTGTCTTCGTCCAAGGTGCCCTCTTACCAGTGGCGATCGCCTTAACCCAAAGCCAACCTAATTTGATTCGAGGACTGGTTTTATCTGGTCCTCCAGGTTGGCCGATAATGACCAAAAAGTCAAGCCCTTGGCAGCAACTACTTCTCTGGAATCTATTCTTTGATTCTCCTCTTGGTAATGCTTTCTATCGCTACGCCCGCCGTCGGCAATTCCTTGAATCTTTTTCTATACGCCAACTGTTTGCTGAGGTCTCCGGAGTCGATGGGTCCTGGTTAGATACCTTGGAAGCAGGTGCAGAAAATCCTGCTAGTCGCTATGCCGTGTTTTCCTTTCTCGCTGGGTTTTGGCGACAGGACTACGAAAGCGCGATCGCCGCTATTTCTCAACCTACGTTGGTAGTTATCGGAGAGATAGCATCAAATATTAGCCCAGAAGGTAAGACAGAAACACCCGCTCTACGTCTAGCTGCTTATTTGCAATGCTTGCCAAATGGTCGCGGGGTGAAAATTCCCGGTCGGAACGTGTTACCTTATGAATCTACTGCGAAATTTGTGCGCGCGATCGCCCCATTTGTCGCGGAGTTAAACTAACTCCCGGGAGGAGTATCCTGCTGAAAGTAAAGAGAGGATTTATAAAGCACTTGTTCTTGGTGAGTCAGCAGGGTACAATCAGATAAAGGATAAGCTACGCATGTGACAATGTATCCTGCTGCCATCTCCGATGGACGGAGAAATTTTTGTTCCCTTTGATTCACTTCCCCACTCAAAAGCTGGGCAACACAAGCAGAACATTCTCCTTGCTTGCATCCAGAGGGTAAGCGGATCCCCGCCGACTCTGCTATGTCGAGGATATACTCGTTCTCGGGAACCTCGATCGCGCGATCGAGATTAATTTTCTCATTCACGAGACGCACTTGATAAGCTGCCATATTAGATCTCCAGCGGATTTAATTTATCGGGCGATCGCCCAGAAAACTATTCAAACATAGATGGGAAATCTTATCAATGGCAAATGGCGCGATAATTCTCAATTCTCAATTCTCCATTCTCCATTAGCAATTAGCAAACTTAAACTATGCTACTCTCAGGCTACCACCAATGACACAGATAGCCGCCCGAGTGCGATCGTCTGAATAATCAACTATATCGAGTGTTAATTAGCACATTAATTAGGCGAAAATCGCCGAGGATGTTAAATTTTGTAACGATTTTGTAACGAGCGTTCATCCTAGAGACAATAAATTTAGTAGAATGAAGATCCAGAGACGATCCATCCCCTGGGCTCGGCATGGTTCAGTCGAAATCTTTGTGGTTATGTTAATGTAACCAATGAAATTCTGATTGCTCAGATTACGAATATTCCCGGTTGGTACTTTGAGCGGGTTGTGTTCCCCAAGGAATATCTGTTGTTTGAAGCGCCCAGAAGCGACTCTGGAAATAGATCATGGGGAAATAAGCGGTGTTACCCTCCTGGATAAAATAGCCTGCGATCGCCTGCAAGTTGCGGAAGCATCAGAGCCAGTATTGGCATAAGATAGGGAAAATTGTTAATTGGCAATTAACAATTTTCCAGTGGGAAACTAGCAGTTAGTACCAACCGCTTCACAAGCTCCAATACTCACCCAACTGCTGGAACCATCGGCCCAATGTTCCTTTTTCCAGATGGGAGCGTTGTGCTTCAAAGTATCGATCGCGTACTGACAAGCTGCAAAAGCTTCGGCCCGGTGGGGACAACCCACAGCTACCAGGACGCTAATTTCTCCAAGCTGCAAGCGTCCCGTGCGATGGTGGATCGCCACCCGATTCACATCAGGCCAAGTCTCGCGAATCTGGGCGGCAATGTTACGAAATATCTGAATTGCCATTGGTTCGTAAGCCTGATATTCCAAGGCTACTACGGGTTTACCATCCGTCTGATTCCGTACCGTGCCACTCATCACGACTACCGCCCCGTTGGCCAGATCGTCTGCCAAGGCGTAGACTTCCTCTAGGGACAAGGGGGCAAAAGTAATGGCAAAACTGTCTTGAGAATGCGGTTGACTGGGGGCTACGATCACGGTTGTGACTCCTTAATTCATCACTGCCATTTTCTAATCATATCTCCAGTCCAGCACGACGGGCTAGAGATAAAACCTTAGCGCGACCAGCATTCTGGGTAAATTTTAATCCAAAACGATAGATTTCAGCCAGATAATACTCATCTCCTTCGCGAAGGATGGCACCGTGAGCTGACAATGTCTTGATTTCTGCTAAAGTTAATTCAGCATCTTCCTGCGTGAATGGGATTTTGCGATTTTCTACTGGCAGGTTAACCAGTTTAGTAAAGATATTTTCCAAGGCTGTGTTTTCGATCTCAATTTCCTCTATTTTCTTGTGGCTACATTCAGGTAACGCTTCCCTCATTGCTGTAGGAACGAGGAGCCGATCTTGCCAATAAGTATCATCGATAGACTTCTTTGCTGCTATATGTAAAAACCGTACCAAGTCCCGCGACTGAATTTGTCCATTGTAATCAGAAAGTGCGGCAATAACAAACCGATCGGACATAGCTTCACGAGAGCGATCGCTACCCAATTTCTTCCCCCATAAAGGTACTAGAGCTTTACTCAGTTTTTCTTTACTCATATCGGTAAGTTTGGCAGCATTATCAATGCTTGGCATAATACCGGCCTGTTTCATTATCCAAGCAACCAATCGCAGTGCTTCTTCCCGATTCCATTTTAAGGCATAAGACTGATAACGAGCCATCATTTGGGCAGCATTTTGGTGAATAGCAGCCAGCACCATATCTTGCCGCACAAAAATCAAAATTCCCAAAGGACGCCCCGGTTGCTGGGACAACCACTCCGGTACTTCCTGAAGTAAAGCCCGTAAAGCTGTCTGTTCAGTTTCCTGACTAGCAAAGTTTTGAAACAGGTCTTCGAGACCATCAAGGACCACAACCAATTGCTGTTGCTTCTTAACCAGATGAGCAGTCAAATCTTTACCAGCACCTTCTGTGTTAGGTTGAAACCCAACATTCCAAGCAATTAAATCTAGCCAGCGATCGCGCCATTGCCCTTCATGCAGATTTTCCTGATAACGATCTCTAATATAATCCCGAATCGTGCTAGCTGCTTGCGGCTCGTCAAACCCCAAGTCCTTTGATGTCTTGCTGCGAACTTTTTCCACTATATTCTGAGCGTTATCCCCAAGGTTTTTTGATGACATCATTGGCGATATCACAGCCTTTACCTGAACGTTTATGACCAGAGCAGCATTAGCAAAAGTCTGCCAATTGTATCGGCGCACTATCTGTAAGAAGCTGTAAGTCTTGCCCGCACCTTTCGCACCCACAATTACCGCGATCGGGACTTGTAGTCGGTAATCGGATGCCAAGTTACGTAAGGGCATGGTAGCCAAAAAATTATCAACTTCTGCCCCCTCTGCATACACCAGTTTTTCAGATAGTTCGGCGAGCTTTTCTCTTTGAGACCTTAAACTCGGAATATTTTCACGATCGGGTTCAACTCCCAGACTTGGCAACCACTCCATTACAGGTCGTATAGCATCCACAATTCCCGCACGTTGGATCCGCATAATTACATCTTTCCAACTGGAAGGTAAAACCACCAAACTCCCATCGAAGGGAGTGGTTACTCTCAGAATGTCACGGTCTTCCTCTAGAAATGGCTGGGCGGCTTCTAGCAGTTTATTTTCTTGTGACACTATATTGTGTTGTTCATCTTCTGGCACTTGGGCGAAAATTAAGGCAGGTAGTGGATCTTTTTCACGAAGGAAAGGCGATCGCTCTGAGAGCAGTTCTAAGAGTTTAATCGTGCCAGAAACAGACTGTGCGCTCAAAGTAGTAACAAAAATCCGGTAGACTCGCGGGTCTAAAATTAGACCAGAGGCAAGTTCCGAGAGTCCAGCCCGCAAATCGATCAATACCACATCTACACCGAGAGCTTTCCCCAGACTGGCTAAGATGTTTGTCAAAATAAACGCATCTTTAGAACCCTGGATTAGGTGTTCTGGTTTGATTGCCAACAAACTAAATCCAGCCTTGGAGGTAACTCCAGCGCTGGAACGGAATGAAGGCAAAACATAAATTCCGTCAATTCGGGTATTGGCCAGTCGATCGGCTACCAATTCAATCGCCGACTCTGCTTCCGGAGAAAAATCTCCATGAGCGAGGGCGATCAGGTCGGCAAACGATACCGGTGGTAAGGGAAATCTCTGCTCAAACAACCAACTAATTCCCGGTGCCTCTAAGTCTCCATCTACCAGCAGAACTCGCGGTTTTTCCGTGAGGGAAAAATCAGCAGCGATCGCTTGTGCCAAAGCCAGAGCGTGAGTTGTCCTGCCCACGCCTCCCTTGAAGGAATGGAAAGCAACTACTGGCGGACAATCTGCCGGTAAAACTTCTGGAGGTTCCATATCTTGACGGGGAGGCCAAAGGACTGTTGGTCTGGACAAACTGGGGCTCAGTCTGGGAGTATAGGGTTCTTCGTCTGTTTCTTCAAAACGTACTGCCAGAGTCCGTTGATTGACTGAGACAGCTTCTAAAATAATTAAACCTTCTGGCATTTCCTGTTCGGAATCAATTTGGAACCGAGGATCGTATACTTCCCCCAGCCACTTGAGTGCCGCCTCTTGAGTGCCGGGACGAATTCCCATCGTTACTTCATCCCAATAGGCTCTCACCCAAACTAACCATTCTGGCCACTCACCTTGCTGTTGCTTCCGGAGCAACACCTCTTCTACGTCAACCCACGTGTACAGACGAATATCTGATGGAATCATCGCTTTATGTTCTCCTTAATCCAATTACAAACATTTTTTAACCATCCTACCACTACTTTTTCATCCTCTGACTTCATCCCAATGCCATAACGCCACGCCTGATGAGCTTTTTCTATATCTAAATTTGCACCCCCACCGGCTAAATATAAGTTGGGAGTATTACAACTTATACTTGGAGCTACCTTGAGTTTTTTTACCCATTTATCTAAATTGTGACCGTATTTTGAAAGAAAACTTTTGTCTTTTACTTGATTAGTATTTCGGAGATTTTTCCTCTGTAACCAGATACTCTTTAGACCACATTCTACAGCATAAAACAGCAGCCAGTAATCTGAAATACTTTTTTCTTCTCTAATTGCATCCTTATGAGCATTAAATGCTTTTCGTAGTTCACTGACACCAGCATGGAGCATCCCATCTCCCAGCTTTTTTTGACTTTTGAGTTTGATTATCTCATTTTTGAGCTTGATTATCTCATTTATCTCATTTTTGAGCTTGTATAAAGACGCGATCGCTGCCGGTTCCTGGCTGGGGTCGATCCTAGACTCAATGTAATCGAGCAGTTGCTCGAAGGATTTCAGGGTTTGCAGGTCCGGTTGCACTCCCGAAAGGTCGATATTTGGAAAATCTGCCGTCATCTTGGCTTCAGCAATACAAGTTAAGACAAAGGGTTGCCTTTCTTCCAGATCTTTAAGCCATTTTAGGGCGTGTCATCAGTTAGAAGAAGAGAGGATAGAATAGATGAACTGAAGAAAAGGAAAGAGACAGAAAAATAGATATGCACCCTTGAATGACCAGTGGGAAAAAATCAAGGATTTCCTACCGGGAAGAGAAGGCCATGTAGTCCGAACAGCAAAAAATAATCGACTATTTGTGGAAGCAGTGCTGTATCGGTACAAAGCGAGAATCCCGTGTCCAGACTTACCCGAGAGATTTGGAGACTAACGAGATGTACATACGAGGTTTAGCCGAGGGAACAAAAACAGAGTGTGGGAAAAGATCTTCTTTGTGTTGGCGGAAGATGCAGATAACGAGTATGGAATGATTGATGCCACAATAGTCAGAGCCTATCAACACAGTGCCGGTGCGCCAAAAAAAAGAATCCTCTGTCGCCAGGAGTCTGAACACAATAACGACCAAGCCATTGGTAGAAGTCTCCTCCGATTAAGTACTTTGATTCATACCACTTATGACGCTCTTTTTAATCCGGAGGGCTTCTTTTTGACAGTCCGACAAGCCCACGAGCTCGATAGCGCAGATGTCCTGCGCCATCGAGCTTGAAGCTTCCGCCATGTTGGCTTCTAAGGCTGATGATGCTGATGAACGAGTCCGTCAGAAACTTCACCCTCTTTGTTCCATAGCGGTTATTCCCTCTCAGGGGAACCGGAAAGAACCTCACTCCTACGATCGGCATCTCTACAAAGCTCGCCATCTGCGCCAAAAACTTTTTTGCCAATCTTATGCTGTATCTTGCTATTGCCACCCGTTACGATCAAACCGCTCGCAATTTTTTAGGGGCGATTTATCTGGTGGCTTGTGTCATCTGGCTTAACTGATGACACGCCTTAGATA
Organism: uncultured Hormoscilla sp.; assembly: GCA_963921275.4. Classification (GTDB taxonomy): domain Bacteria; phylum Cyanobacteriota; class Cyanobacteriia; order Cyanobacteriales; family Desertifilaceae; genus Hormoscilla. The sequence goes on from OZ001293.3 coordinate 4,473,489, forward strand.
TCGAAGGGGACGAAACTGGACAACAGTTGGTCGGGCGTCACTTTACTCACGATGCCTAAGATGCGATCGGACTCAGCAATCCCAATTATAGTATTAGTGCCCCGAGCCGACAAAGTCAAATCATAAACAGTTAATCCTCCCGTCAGTCCTATCCGATCTTCACCAACTACCAAGTCTACGACTACATCTGCTTGTCTCCTGTCAACTACATCTGCTGATGCTGACAACACAAACAGATCGCTACCATCACCGCCCAGGAGAATATCCCGACCAGCATCTCCACTAAGGGTATCGTCTCCTGCATCTCCTCGCAGCAGGTCATCTCCCCGACTGCCAAACATAATGTCACTCCCCATGCCCCCAGTCAAGGTGTCAGCACCGAGATCGGCAAAGAGGATGTCATCGCCCTGGGTACCCGTCAGATTATCATCAGAGTACGAGCCAAGGATCAGAGTCACTGTTTGTGGGGGCGCTGGCGGACCCGCGATCGCCACCGTTACGGTAGCACTGGATGTACTACCATTAGCATCAGAAATACTATAAGTAACTCAAGTTGCGACCTATAAAAATTGGATACAAAAAGCTATGATAAAGAGAATTATTTTCAACTCTAATCCCTTAGATGTAACAGCATGAATTGACTTGGGAAACAAATTGGTGATTCGACTAAAACAGGTTTCAACTTGTTTTCTTGTTACTTTTTGTATATATTCAAAACAAGAATATTCTTTTCTTTTTGAGTTCTTTTTTCGCAAAGGTTTTAACATTATACTTGACGACTCTTTTAGTAAATCCTCTAATTGATAATCATTATAAGCTTTATCTCCATAAACTATTGAATTTGATGGTAAGTCAAAGCCAAAAGATTGCAAAACTTTAAAATCATTATAACTACCAGGATCTAGATAAAATTCTATTGGCTTTCCATTTTTGTTTACCAACATATGAACTCTTAATCCATAAAAATAACGTTTTTTACTGGCAATATACCCTCGATATTCTTCCTTGTTATAAATTTGGCATCTATCAATCCTAATATTATCACATACTGGCACCGGGAAACTATCAAGAATATATTCTTGACCCGGATTGAGCTCTTTAAATGTTTGAGCTATAACTTGGAAGAAAAACATCCAAATTGGTTCGTCAATATTGTGTAATCGACGATTGAACCTACTTTTACTTAACAGATTTTTTATATACTTGTGTTGGACCATAAATTGACAAGAGCGATCGTGGTGTCCTCCGAAAAAATATGCAGCAACTAATCCGACTGTCATCACTTCGGCATTGTTCATTTTTACTTGTGGATCTTCTTTTATATTTAACGCTTTTAGTAGCTCGTCACAAAGAACAAAAATTGTTGTAATTATATCTTCCATCATCTACATCCCCCAGCAATTAACTATTATTTTAGTACATTATAACCTATAAACAGCCAACCCGCCGTCTAGCACAAAAAAAATATAATTTTGTATCAAAAGCTACGAAATATCCCAAATATCTGTAAAGTATAAGTGGGTAATTCATATTTTTTTTAATAGGTCGCAACTTAGGTTATAAGTAAAGCGGTCAAACCCAATGAATTCCGCTTCTGGAGTGTAAATTACCGCCGTACCACTATCATCAAGAGTGACAGTACCATTGCTAGGTTGAGTAAAGTCTTGCAGTAGGATATCCTCGTTATTGGTATCGCTGTCGTTCCCAAGCACATCAATGGTAATGGATTGATTTTGCTCGGTAGTAACCCGATCGGCGATCGCCAGAGGAGGGATGTTACCGAAGACAGTACTGCCGAACACCACATAGCTAGAGCCTGCACCATATGCCCCGATAATCAGGTCAGAGATGCCATCGCCGTTTACATCTCCACCACCGCTAACTAAGCTGCCAGAGAAGTCAAACGCTCCAACACCATTGAGGACGAAGCCATTCAATCCGTTTAGTTCGCTCAAAGATAGGGTCGCTGGAAATCGATCTGCGCTCCCAAATACCACATAGCTCTTGCCCGCATCAACAACATCTGCTCTTGATGCCCCGACGATCAAGTCATCAATGCCATCACCATTAATATCTCCCACACCGCTAACTGAGTCGCCAGAGTAGTCAAATGCCTCAGCACCATTCAGGACGAAGCCATTGTTGCCGTCTAGGTCACTCAAAGATAGGGTTGCTGGAAATTCTTCTGACGTCCCGAATACCACATAGCTAGAGCCAGCATTGTTGCCACCTGTATCAACACCAACAGCCCCCACAATCAGATCATCTATCTCATCACCGTTGATATCTCCCGCACTACTGACTGAGCTACCTGATAAGTCATACTCATTAATGCCGTTGATGACAAAGCCATTGCTGCCGTCCAGTTCGCTCAAAGACAGCGTCCCTGGAAATCCTTCAGAACTGCCAAACAACACATAGCTAGAGCCTACATCAAAAATCTCGCCTGCGTCAGCAAAGGGTGCCCCAATAATTAGGTCATCAATGCCATCGCTATTAATGTCTCCGGCACTGCTAACCGCCAAACCTGATAAGTCAGAACTATTAATCCCATTCACGACGAAGCCGTTGCTGCCGTCCAGATCACTGACAGAAAGCGTCGCTAGAAATTCCTCTGAGCTGCCGAACAATATATAGCTAGCACCTGCATCAATGTTATCACCTGCTTCAGCAAAAATAGCTCCGATAATCAGGTCATCAATGCCATCGCCGTTAATATCCCCGGCACTGCTAGTTGAGAAACCTGATAAGTCACCTTCATTAATGCCAGCGATCGCGAACCCGTTGCTGCCATCCAGGTCATTCAGGTCAAGGGTCGCATCAAATACCTCATTTGAGCCAAACAGCACATAACTAGAGCCTGTATTATATATGCCGTTGGCGTCAACTCTTGGGGCCCCGATAATCAGGTCATTGAAGCCATCGCCGTTGATATCCCCCGCACCACTAACTGAGCTGCCTAAGTTGTCACCTGCATTGATGCCAGAGATCGCGAACCCATTGCTGCCATCCAGGTTATCCAGGTCAAAGCTGGGAGGGTATTCCGACTGAGTGCCGAACAATACATAACTAGAGCCTGCCTGATAATTGCCGTTGGGGCTAGCGCCGTCTGCTCCAACAATCAAGTCATCAATGCCATCGCCGTTGATGTCTCCGGCAATGCTGACCGGGTCATAAGCATTGATGCCGGAGATAGCGAAACCATTGCTACCATTTAAGTCAGAGAGATTGATAGATAACCTAAGTTGCGACCTATTAAAAAAAATATGAATTACCCACTTAGACTTTACAGATATTTGGGATATTTCGTAGCTTTTAATACAAAATTATATTTTTTTTGTGCTAGACGGCGGGTTGGCTGTTTATAGGTTATAATGTACTAAAATAATAGTTAATTGCTGGGGGATGTAGATGATGGAAGATATGATTACAACAATTTTTGTTCTTTGTGACGAGCTACTAAAAGCGTTAAATATAAAAGAAGATCCACAAGTAAAAATGAACAATGCCGAAGTGATGACAGTCGGATTAGTTGCTGCATATTTTTTCGGAGGACACCACGATCGCTCTTGTCAATTTATGGTCCAACACAAGTATATAAAAAATCTGTTAAGTAAAAGTAGGTTCAATCGTCGATTACACAATATTGAGGAACCAATTTGGATGTTTTTCTTTCAAGTTATAGCTCAAACATTTAAAGAGCTCAATCCGGGTCAAGAATATATTCTTGATAGTTTCCCGGTGCCAGTATGTGATAATATTAGGATTGATAGATGCCAAATTTATAACAAGGAAGAATATCGAGGCTATATTGCCAGTAAAAAACGTTATTTTTATGGATTAAGAGTTCATATGTTGGTAAACAAAAATGGAAAGCCAATAGAATTTATCTAGATCCTGGTAGTTATAATGATTTTAAAGTTTTGCAATCTTTTGGCTTTGACTTACCATCAAATTCAATAGTTTATGGAGATAAAGCTTATAATGATTATCAATTAGAGGATTTACTAAAAGAGTCGTCAAGTATAATGTTAAAACCTTTGCGAAAAAAAAACTCAAAAAGAAAAGAATATTCTTGTTTTGAATATATACAAAAAGTAACAAGAAAACAAGTTGAAACCTGTTTTAGTCAAATCACCAATTTGTTTCCCAAGTCAATTCATGCTGTTACATTTAAAAGATTAGAGTTGAAAATAATTCTCTTTATCATAGCTTTTTGTATCCAATTTTTATAGGTCGCAACTTGAGTTAGATACTGGCGCTACGGTTACGTTGACATTCACTGTCGCAGTAGCAGTGTCACTCCCGTCCGAGATCGAGTAAGTAAAGCTGTCATCGCCAAGGAAACCAATGTCCGGGGTGTAAATCAACTTGTCATCGGTCAGATCGTCCGGGGTGCCGCCGTCATCGCGCGTCACCGTACCGTTGCTAGCAGTGCCAAAGTCTACAAGTAAGATGGGGTCGCTATTGTCATCTCCGTCGTTGATGAGAACGTCGATCGTCACAGGCGTATTTTGTGTGGGGTTGGCACGATCGGTCATCCAGGCGATCGCCATTTATATCCCCAGCACCACTGACTGCGAACCCTGAGTTATCGCGCTCATTAATACCGTTAATAGCGAAGCCATTGCTGCCATCTAGTTCTGAAAGATTTAGAGATATGATGCCCATTGCGAATTTTTCCTTGCTAATCTTTGCTATTATCCTACAAAAACTAATTTACCACACGCTGCGCTGTTTTTGGGAAGTTACCTGAGTAACGATACCCAAGATTATATCAGACTCAGCAATGCGGATCCCAATTCCAGAATCAGATATTCCTCAACACCGGTAATATCTACGACCGATCTACTCACAATTATCATAGAAACGGAAGAGTCGTGCTCAGACACAGAGTATTCGTACTCAGACTTCGTGCTCAGGCATAGAGTATTCGTGCTCAGACACAGAATATTCGTACTCAGACACAGAGTATTCGTGCTCAGACACAGAATATTCGTGCTCAGACACAGAGTATTCGTGCTCAGACACAGAATATTCGTACTCAGACACAGAATATTCGTGCTCAGACACAGAGTATTCGTGCTCAGACACAGAGTATTCGTGCTCAGACACAGAGTATTCGTGCTCAGACACAGAGTATTCGTGCTCAGACACAGAGTATTCGTGCTCAGACACAGAGTATTCGTGCTCAGACACAGAGTATTTGTGCTCAGACACAGAGTATTCGTGCTCAGGCGTCGTGTAGGGCCGGTAGATATAAAAGACCGCTTTTCAGCAAGTGATTCATTTCGTATACGAATCGTAGACGAAGAAAGCCAGCGTCGGAGGAAACCTGCTGGGGTATGAGGTTGCGAAATATGGGTTAAATTGAAAGACACCCAACTCCGACGGTATAGTAGCAAATAAATTTGATAATTTCCGTAAAATATGTTTTAATGACTGTAGTTAAAGCAGGAAATGTTACCAATGTCGCCGGTAACCAACACTTGAGTTATAATAGACAAACGTGCGACTCGTTCCCGCGTAAGTCGGAAATATGACGATAGTCGGGCTAGTATTACACCAGCATTTTTACAGAAAAATACAAGAGAAACCAAAAAATGAAGCATAATACCAATGCCAACACCATGGTATTAGTGGATGCCTCCCTAGAAAACTACCAGCAGCTTATAGACGGCATCCGGCCTGGGGCCAAATCTTTCCTCTTAGACCTTCGGTCCGATGGCATCAAACAGATCGGCGAACTTCTCCGCCTCTACCCTGCAGAAGTGGAAAGTAAAACAACTCCTACTCTACGGCTGTAACGTCGCCGCCGGAGATGCAGGAAAGGAGTTGATGACTAAGCTACAGGCCCTGACCGGGGCATCCCTCGCCGCCTCTACTACCCGGACAGGGGCAGCAGCCCGGGGCGGAAATTGGAAGTTGGAGTGGCGAACTCCGGGGATGAAAACTCCCTTAGCATTGTCCGCAGAAGCTCAGATGGCCTATGGGGGCATATTGACCATCTCCCAGCAGGAGTATCAGGCCTTAAGGGCTCTCTATCAAAGCACCAATGGGGCTTTTTGGAGTAACAATACAGGCTGGCGGGACTGGAATTTCAACAGCCCAACTCCCCCCGATGCTTCTGTTGTTAATGGTTGGCATGGAGTGACGGTAACTAACAACAGGGTGATTAGGCTCCGGCTGGACTTCAACGGACTGACTGACAGCATCCCGACGGAGTTAGGGAATCTTTCCAATTTGGTGCAGCTCTTCCTGAACTCCAACCAACTGACTGGCAGCATCCCGACGGAGTTAGGGAATCTTTTCAATTTGGAGGAGCTCGAGCTGTACTCCAACCAACTGACTGGCAGCATTCCGAAGGAGTTAGGAAATCTTTCCAATTTGGAGGAGCTCTGGCTGGACTCCAACCAACTGACTGGCAGCATCCCGAAGGAGCTAGGGAATCTTTCTAATTTGCAACTTCTCTTGCTGAACTCTAACCAACTGACTGGCAGCATCCCGAAGGAGTTAGGGAATCTTTCCAATTTGGAGAATCTCCGGCTGTTCTCCAACCAACTGACTGGCAGCATCCCGACGGAGCTAGGGAATCTTTCCAATTTGGAGGAGCTCGAGCTGTACTCCAACCAACTGACTGGCAGCATCCCGAAGGAGTTAGGGAATCTTTCCAATTTGCAACTTCTCCAGTCGTAGGGACTTTGTCTACTACCGACCCCGACGAGGGAGATAGCTTTACCTACATGCTTGGATCGGGCAACAATGCCTTTACTATAGTAGGGGACCAACTGCTAACTAACAGTTCTTTGGACTTTGAGACTCAGTCCAGTTACAGCATCCGCGTCCAGACTACTGACTCTGCTAATAACAGTTATTCGGAGGTCTTGACTATTAACGTGAATGATGTTCCCGAACCTCCTACCTCCATAGTCTTTAGCAGCAGCAGCATCAACGAAAACTCTCCATTGGGTGCAGTCGTAGGGACTTTGTCTACTACTGACCCCGACGAGGGAGATAGCTTTACCTACATGCTTGGATCGGGCAACAATGCCTTTACTATAGTAGGGGACCAACTGCTAACTAACAGTTCTTTGGACTTTGAGACTCAGTCCAGTTACAGCATCCGCGTCCAGACTACTGACTCTGCTAGTAATAGTTTTGAGGAGGTCTTGACTATTAATGTGAATGATGTCGGCGAGTCTCCTACCGACCTAGTCCTTAGCAACAGCAGCATTGATGAAAACTCTCCATTGGGTGCAGTCGTAGGGACTTTGTCTACTACCGACCCCGACGAGGGAGATAGCTTTACCTACATGCTTGGATCGGGCAACAATGCTTTTACTATAGTAGGGGACCAACTGCTAACTAACAGTTCTTTGGACTTTGAGACTCAGTCCAGTTACAGCATCTGCGTCCAGACTACTGATGCTGGTGGGCTTAGTTACTCGGAGGCTTTTACTATTAATGTCAACGATGTCAACGAGTCTCCTACCGATCTAGTCCTTAGCAACAGCAGCATTGATGAAAACTCTCCTGATAATGCAGTCGTAGGGACTTTTTCAACTACCGACGAAGATAATGGAGATACCTTTACCTACCAGTTAGTCGGAGGCGACGATGCCTTTACTATAGTAGGGGACCAACTGCTAACTAACAGTTCTTTAGACTTTGAGACTCAGTCCAGTTACAGCTTCCGCGTCCAGACTACTGATGCTGGTGGGCTTAGTTACTCGGAAGCCTTGACTATTAGCGTCAACAATGTCAACGAGTCTCCGACCTCCATAGTCCTTAGCAACAGCAGCATTGATGAAAACTCTCCATTGGGTGCAGTCGTAGGGACTTTGTCTACTACCGACCCCGACGAGGGAGATAGCTTTACCTACATGCTTGGATCGGGCAACAATGCCTTTACTATAGTAGGGGACCAACTGCTAACTAACAGTTCTTTGGACTTTGAGACTCAGTCCAGTTACAGCCTCCGCGTCCAGACTACTGACTCTGCTAGTAATAGTTTTGAGGAGGTCTTGACTATTAATGTTATTGATGAAGCAGAGAATTCTTCTCCTACCGATATAGTTCTTAGCAGCAGTAGTATTGATGAAAATTCTCCATTGGGTGCAGTTGTGGGGACTTTCTCTACTACTGACCCCGACGAAGGAGATAGCTTTACCTACATGCTTGGATCGGGCAACAATGCCTTTACTATAGTAGGGGACCAACTGCTAACTAACAGTTCCCCTGACTTTGAGACCCAGTCCAGTTACAGCATCCGCGTCCAGACTACTGACTCTACTGGGAACAGTTACTCAGAAGCCTTGACTATTAGCGTCATTGATGTTCCCGAACCTCCGACCTCCATAGTCCTTAGCAACAGCAGCATTGATTCTAACTCCCCTGATAATGCAGTCGTAGGGACTTTCTCAACTACCGATCCTGACTCTTCCGATCCCTTTACCTACCAGTTAGTCACAGGCGACGGTGCCGATGATAACGACGCCTTCACCATAGAAGGGAACTCACTGCTAACTAACAGTTCCCCTGACTTTGAGACCCAGTCCAGTTACAGCATCCGCGTCCAGACTACTGACTCTACTGGGAACAGTTACTCAGAAGCCTTGACTATTAGCGTCATTGATGTTGCTGTAGAGAACTCCGATCCTATCGATATCGACCTCAGCAACAGCAGCATTGATGAAAACGTCTAAGTCAATACTGTCGTAGGGACTTTCTCAACTACCGACCCTGACATTGGAGATACCTTTACCTACCGGTTAGTCGGAGGCGCTGGTGCCGATGATAACGCCGCTTTCACCATAGTAGGGGACCAATTGCGAATTAATAGTTCTCCGGACTTTGAGACTCAGTCGAGTTACCTCATCCGCGTCCAAACTACCGACTCTGTTGGGGCCAGTCGCGAGGAGGCCTTCATGATTAACGTCAATGATGTTGCCGAGTTTCCTACCGACCTAGTTCTCAGCAACAATAGCATTAATGAAGACTCTCCATTGGGTGCAGTTGTGGGGACTTTCTCTACTGCTGATCCTGACGATGAAGATAGCTTTACCTACGAGTTAGTCTTCGGCAACAATGCTTTTACTATAGTAGGGGACCAACTGCTAACTAACAGTTCTTTGGACTTTGAGACTCAGTCCAGTTACAGCCTCCGCGTCCAGACTACTGACTCTGCTAGTAATAGTTTTGAGGAGGTCTTGACTATTAATGTCAACGATGTCGGCGAGTCTCCTACCGACCTAGTCCTTAGCAGCAGCAGCATTGATGAAAACTCTCCATTGGGTGCAGTTGTGGGAACTTTCTCTACTACTGACCCCGACGAGGGAGATAGCTTTACCTACATGCTTGTCTCCGGCAACAATGCCTTTACTATAGTAGGGGACCAACTGCTAACTAACAGTTCTTTGGACTTTGAGACTCAGTCCAGTTACAGCCTCCGCGTCCAGACTACTGACTCTGCTAGTAATAGTTTTGAGGAGGTCTTGACTATTAATGTTATTGATGAAGCAGAGAATTCTTCTCCTACTGATATAATTCTTAGCAGCAGCAGCATCAACGAAAACTCTCCATTGGGTGCAGTTGTGGGGACTTTGTCTACTACTGACCCCGACGAGGGAGATAGCTTTACCTACATGCTTGTCTCCGGCAACAATGCCTTTACTATAGTAGGGGACCAACTGCTAACTAACAGTTCTTTGGACTTTGAGACTCAGTCCAGTTACAGCCTCCGCGTCCAGACTACTGACTCTGCTAGTAATAGTTTTGAGGAGGTCTTGACTATTAACGTGAATGATGTTGCAGAGAATTCTTCTCCTACCTCCATAGTCCTTAGCAGCAGCAGCATCAACGAAAACTCTCCATTGGGTGCAGTTGTGGGGACTTTGTCTACTACTGACCCCGACGAGGGAGATAGCTTTACCTACATGCTTGTCTCCGGCAACAATGCCTTTACTATAGTAGGGGACCAACTGCTAACTAACAGTTCTTTGGACTTTGAGACTCAGTCCAGTTACAGCCTCCGCGTCCAGACTACTGACTCTGCTAGTAATAGTTTTGAGGAGGTCTTGACTATTAACGTGAATGATGTTGCAGAGAATTCTTCTCCTACCTCCATAGTCCTTAGCAGCAGCAGCATCAACGAAAACTCTCCATTGGGTGCAGTTGTGGGGACTTTGTCTACTAGCGATCCCGACGAGGGAGATAGCTTTACCTACATGCTTGTCTCGGGCAACAATGCCTTCACCATAGTAGGGAACCAACTGCGAATTAACAGTTCCCCTGACTTTGAGACTCAGTCCAGTTACAGCCTCCGCGTCCAGACTACTGACTCAACTGGGGCCAGTTACTCGGAGGTCTTGATTATTAACGTCAACGATGTCGGCGAGTCTCCTACCGACCTAGTCCTTAGTAGCAGCAACATCAATGAAGATTCCCTATTGGGTGCAGTCGTGGAACTTTGTCTACTACCGATCCCGATAATGGAGATACTTTTACTTACCAGTTAGTCTCGGGCGACGGTGACGATGATAATGCTGCTTTCACTATAGTGGGGGACCAACTGCGAATTAACAGTTCTCCGGATTTTGAGACTCAGGAGATTTACAGGATATTCGTTCAGACTACCGACTCGACTGGGAAAAGTTACTCGGAGGCTTTGATTATTAATGTGAACAATGTTGCTGAGTCTCCTACTGATATAGTTCTTAGTAATGGCAGCATCAATTCTAATTCCCGCGCGGGTGCGATCGTGGGGACTTTCGGAACTAGCGATCCGGACGGGGGAAATACTTTTACCTATGGGTTAATCTCTGGTTTTGGTGACGATGATAACGCTGCTTTCACTATAGTAGGGGACCAACTGCTAATTAATAGTTCTCCGGCTTTGGAGATGAGGTCGAGTTACAGCATCCGCGTTCAGACTACTGACGTTACTGGGGCCAGTTACTCGGAGGCTTTGATTATTAATGTGAACGATGTTGCCGAATCTTTTACTGACCTTAACTTCAGCAATACTCGTCAACCCCTAACTCTCAACCCCCAACCCCTAACTTTATCACTCTTTGAGAAGGAGGAGGAGGACACTCTGATCGGCGGGGAGGGAAGCGATCGCTTCTACGGAAACCATGGAAGCGATCGTCTCTACGAAGGATCAGAGGCCAATATTTTTGTTCTGGAGTCGGACATGATGGGTACTATCATAGACTTTGAAGATTATACGGACTTTATCAGGCTAGCAGGAGGTTCTCAGGGCCTCGATACCTGGATTAATTTTGAATCGAAAACCATGGCCACCCTGCAGGGGATTGATGAGACCCTGATTAATGTCGATGATTTCACTGTGGTTAATTGAAGTTTACCACGATTGGGGGAACCGCGAGGCGATCTAGTTGAAAACTCCGACCCTCTACCTCCTACTTTGGCAATCTTCTGCGATGGGGAGGACATCGATAGAAAAGAAGCACGGGGAAGTGCCTGACTACTGAGGTAAAGTGCCGCACTCAGTCGGGGAAGTGCCTGACTCAGTCGGGGGACTCTATGTATGGGAAGCGTGAAACAAATGGGGCGGGTAGATATAAAAGACCGCTTTCAGCACGTGATTCATTTCGTAGGTTTCACTGTAGTAAATGTCACACGCCTGGCAATGGTGGATGGTGCGGCTACCGTTGTGTTGAGTCTCAGGGAGGATCGCACTACCCCCGAGATATCGTAGTCGCACAAAAGGGGAGACACAGCTCTCTGGCTATTCAAGCGATCTTCGTCTCTTCCCTTGGTCCCATTCCTCTGTCCCCACTTGTTCGCCATCTATCAACTCCATCTTTTCTCTGAGTCAATCACTGCGGGTTCATCAGCAATTAAGTTTTCCACCCCTACGCCTTCATCTTCTAGTTCACTTTCGCGGTTCACTTGCACGGGGATAGCGTTAATAATGGCATCTAATACTTTACCTACAGGGATAATGTTCATACCCAAATCTGGCAAGGACTGACCTTTTGGTATAATTGCTTTCTTAAATCCCAACTTGGCAGCTTCTTTGAGGCGTAACTCTAGCTGGGAAACCGGTCGCACCTGTCCGCCTAAACCCACTTCCCCAATGATGACCATGCGCGGATCGACAGAGCGATCGCGAAAACTGGCGACCACGGCCACGGCAATTCCCAAGTCAGCTGCCGGTTCTTCAACTCTCAACCCGCCAGCAGAAGCTACATAAGTATCTAACTTAGACAGGGGAATGCCTACTCGCTTTTCTAACACTGCCAGAATTTGTAGCAGTCGATTGCTTTCCACCCCAGTCGTTGACCGGCGAGGGGAACCATAGCTCGTGGGACTCACCAGAGCTTGCAATTCCACGACAATAGGGCGGGTGCCTTCCAAGGCCACAATATTGGCCGTTCCCGAGACTAATTCATCCCGGTTGCCCAGAAATAGCTCCGAGGGATTGGAAATCTCCTTTAATCCCATGGCCACCATTTCAAATACCCCGATTTCGTGGGTAGCACCAAAACGGTTTTTCATCGAGCGCAGCAGCCGGTGGGAGGCAAAGCGATCGCCCTCAAAATAGAGTACCGTATCTACCAGATGTTCCAGCACGCGCGGACCCGCGATCGACCCTTCTTTAGTTACGTGACCGACAATAAATAAGTTAATATTTTCCCGCTTCGCCACCTGCATCAGAGCAGAGGTACATTCCCGCACTTGAGCCACCGAACCGGGAGCTGAAGTCAGGGAGGGAAAATAGATAGTCTGGATACTGTCAATCACGGCCATCTGGGGTTTGAGAGATTCCAGTTCCCTGAGAATTTCCTCCAAGTCAGTTTCTGGCAGCAAGTAGAAATCAGTCTCTGATGCCTCTGGAGTAGTGCTCTGGGCGCTCTTCACAGACAGCGGATTTTCTCTTGTCTCCTGTTTTTCTGTCTCCTGTTCTCCTGTGGGCCCATTGGACCCATTCGTCCAATCGGTCTCCAGTTGAGAAGCTCCTACACCTAAGCGTTGACTGCGCAATTTCATCTGCTGACCTGATTCTTCCGCTGATACATAGAGCACCCGATGCTGGTAAGATAATTGGTTAGCTACCTGAAGCAGCAGCGTCGATTTGCCAATTCCGGGCTCTCCCCCAATCAGTACTAGCGATCCCGGTACAATCCCACCCCCTAACACCCGATCGAGTTCCCCATAACCAGAGGGCCAGCGAGACACAGTCGTATCCTTGATCTCCGATAGCTTGAAAGCTGCTCTGGGTTGACCAGATTTTTGGCTTGACTCCTGGTCTCCTCCCATGTCCCGTCTCCAGGAAGAACCGTTCAAACTCGGTCTCGTCTGGCCAATTGTGCTTAAGCCACCAGCTTGCTCGATCAGGGAATCCCAGCTGTCACAGAATGGACATTTGCCAAACCATTGTGAGGACTCCCCCCCGCATTGGTTACATACATATATGGTTTTCGGCTTTGGCATGGGGTGGTATACAAAAGTTAAATTATCTTAAAATTTTTTCATACTACCATCGACGATCCAGAAAGGACGGACTTGATGAGAGGAGCGTCAAGAAACCACAAGCTTATAGTTGCCAGATCCTCAATATTTCCTTAAAGTATACTAGAGTTGCTTGGTTGAAACTGAATACCTGCTTTCTGCTCTCGGCCATCACCTTACTACAGAAAGTGCTGATTATTGTTAAGATAAATCAAATTAGTATGATAAATCATTGATAAAGGATTAAGGAGTGTTAAGTCCTTTGGAGATTCACAAAGAAAAAATTCTGGTCGTTGATGACGAAGCGAGTATCCGGCGCATCTTAGAGACACGGTTGTCTATGATTGGCTATGATGTAGTGACAGCAGGCGATGGCGAAGAAGCTCTAAAAACCTTCCGCAACAGCTTTCCCGACCTAGTAGTACTGGATGTGATGATGCCAAAGTTAGATGGTTATGGTGTATGTCAGGAGTTACGCAAAGAGTCTGACGTGCCGATCATTATGCTAACGGCTTTGGGAGATGTGGCGGACCGGATCACGGGTCTGGAGTTGGGAGCGGATGATTACGTAGTCAAACCCTTTTCTCCCAAAGAACTAGAAGCCCGCATCCGTTCGGTGTTGCGCCGAGTAGAGAAAACCGGAACCTCAGGAATACCGAGTTCGGGAGTGATCTACGTGAGCAGTTTGCGCATTGACACCAATAAGCGACAGGTATATAAAGGAAATGAGCGCATCCGGCTGACAGGGATGGAGTTCTCTCTGTTGGAACTGTTAGTCAGCCGCTCTGGAGAAGCATTTTCCCGCTCAGAAATCTTGCAGGAAGTGTGGGGCTACACGCCAGAACGTCATGTAGATACCCGGGTGGTGGATGTCCACATCTCTCGTCTGCGAGCCAAGTTGGAAGACGATCTCAGTAACCCAGAGTTGATTCTGACAGCCAGAGGCACTGGCTACCTGTTCCAGCGAATTATGGACGGGCCCGATATTTGACTTGCGCCTGGTAAAGGCAGTACACTTATGTCTTACCATAAGGTAGAATTTGTAAGGTTTTTATGACTTGGATAAATGGGCTCAACTCCAGCAAAACCAAGGATAGCAATAGATGCTATGGGTGGGGACTACGCCCCGGACGAGATTGTCGCAGGAGCGCTGAGGGCAACTGAAGAACTCGGCGTTGAGGTGCTGCTGGTGGGAGACCCGCAGCTGATTAGAGACTCAATAGCGCAACATACTCATTCACATCAGCTGGAAATAATTCCAGCGGACGGTGTGATTACTATGAGCGAAGAGCCTTTGGTAGGTATCAGACGCAAATCTAAAGCCTCCATCAATGTGGCAATGGATTTAGTAAAGCGCCAAGAGGCTCGAGCAGTGGTATCGGCAGGTCATTCGGGTGCAGCAATGGCAGCCGGTCTATTGCGCTTGGGTCGTCTGCCGGGAATAGACCGGCCAGCGATCGGGGCAGTGCTGCCCACAATCGTGGCCAGTAAACAAGTCCTGATTCTGGATGTAGGGGCGAACGTGGACTGCCGGCCTCAGTTCTTAGAGCAATTTGCCATGATGGGAACAATATACAGCAAGTATGTGCTGGGCATACCAGACCCGAAGGTGGGACTGCTCAATATCGGTGAAGAATCCAGTAAGGGAGACGATCTGACAGTGCGCACTCACCAGCTACTGCAAGATAATCCGGAAATTCCCTTCATTGGTAACGCCGAGGGTCGAGATGTCCTCTCCGGCCGCTATGATGTAGTAGTTTGTGATGGCTTTGTGGGTAATGTGCTGCTGAAGTTTGCAGAAGCGATCGGTGCGGTAGTGCTGCAAATCCTTCGGGAGGAGTTGCCCCAGGGCTGGCGCGGCCAGATGGGTAAGGCACTGTTGAAACCGAACCTAAAGCGGATTAAGCAGCGGATGGACCACGCTGAACATGGCGGTGGCTTGTTGCTGGGAGTGGCCGGAATTTGCATTATCTCTCACGGGAGCTCTCAGGCTCCCTCGATATTTAATGCGATTCGCTTGGCTGCTGAGGCGATCGAAAACCGGGTACTTGATCGCATTGTGTCTCAGTATCAAGAAATCTCGCAGCAATCATAAAATTCTCTGATATTAGCGGTCAGCGTTAGTGGTCAGTTGTTAGTAGTCAGTTGTTAGTGGTCAGTAGCTGGTGCAGTAGCTGATAGCTAATGGCTGATAGCTAATAGCTGTCAAACAGGATGGTGGTGTTCAGTGGAGAAATAAATTGAATCAATTAAGCGTCGGTGTGGCAATTACCGGGAGTGGCTCGGCAACTCCAAAGGTTACTCTTGATAACGAAGGCTTGTCGAAGATAGTGGAAACCTCAGATGAGTGGATAACTTCCCGGACGGGAATTAAAACACGATGTCTGGCATCGCCGACTGAGTCTGTGACGGATATGGCGGCGGCGGCGGCAAGAGAGGCTCTCGCAATGGCTGGAATTACTCCAGCTTCTTTGGATTTAATCATTCTGACAACTTCTACTGCTGACGATCTATTTGGCAGTGCTAGTCTGATTCAATCTCAATTAGGTGCATCAAAGGCTGTGGCTTTTGACTTGACAGCTGCTTGCTCTGGGTTTATCTTTGGTCTGGTGACAGGGGCTCAGTTTATCCGTACAGGAACTTACTGGAATATATTGCTAGTGAGTGCAGATATTCTCTCACGCTGGGTAGATTGGTCCGATCGCAGCACTTGCGTCCTCTTTGGGGATGGTGCTGGTGCGGTGGTCATGCAGGCCCATGGGGAGGATCGGCTTTTGGGATTTGAACTCAAGAGTGATGGCAGTCAAAATGAATGTCTCCAACTAGCTTACCAGTCAGAACCAAAGGAACTGATCTCTGGAGTTGCCGTTGCTCGGGGAACCTATCAACCGATTACCATGAACGGCAAGGAAGTCTATCGCTTTGCCGTGCAGCGAGTGCCAGAAGTGCTCTCAAAAGCCCTGTTTAGAGCAAACATGAGGACAGATGAAGTAGACTGGCTACTGCTGCATCAAGCTAATCAGCGCATTCTGGATGCTGTGGCGCAACGGTTGCAGATTCCCGACCATAAGGTGCTCAGCAATTTGGCTAACTACGGTAATACCTCAGCGGCTTCCATTCCTATTGCTTTGGATGAAGCTGTGCGCTCTGGTAGAATTAAATATGGTGACGTTATTGCTGCTTCGGGTTTTGGTGCCGGGTTAACTTGGGGGGCAGCGGTTTTCCAATGGGGAAGGTAAGGTGACATTATGGTCGGAGGAGAAAAAACAACGAAAAAACTGGGATTTGTGCTATCAAAAGAAAGTTAAGATGGGATCGAAATTGATTAACCATCAAGTTCCTTTAGATTTAATGGATGATGACGATGAAATATGTCACTTGGCTAGAAAATTATCTGCTAGTAGAATGCGCTGTGCGCACGCTGCGCGATCGACAGCAGTTTTGGCATTTGTTGTTGATAATGGTTTGCACTAGATTTTCTGTACGAAAATTATCAGTTAGTAGTTGAACTCAAACCCAGATGGATTTAGGCTTGGCTTTGATGAGGTAAATGATCCGGGACTGGAACGATTTAAGAGAAATCCCCATAATTTTTTACAATCCAGGATCCCGGGTAATAAATGGCAGTATATTAATCATATTATGACAGCAGGTCGAGCTAGAAATATAGATGACACGGGAGAAGTAGTGCCAGAGCACTTGTCGCTATTATTAGGCATTGATGAAGAGCGTGCTTTGTCAGGATACCATAAATTGGAAAATGGCTATTGGTCCGATGACACTCCCATTATTGAAGATGCTAGTGAATTTAAGTTAGTTAAACGTTAAAGAAATCAAAAAAGTGATGAAAACTGCATGGGTGTTTCCCGGACAAGGTTCCCAAGAAGTAGGTATGGGAGTGGACTTAAAAGATATACCAGCTGCTAAAGAAAAATTCGAGAAAGCTGAGCAAATTTTAGGTTTGTCGATCCTAAAACTATGCCAAAGTGACAAAGAAAAGCTATCTCGGACTCTATATACTCAGCCTTGCATTTATGCGATCGAAAGCATTCTGGCTGATTTGATGCGGTCCCAG
The DNA here is from genome assembly GCA_963921275.4 of uncultured Hormoscilla sp. Taxonomy (GTDB): domain Bacteria; phylum Cyanobacteriota; class Cyanobacteriia; order Cyanobacteriales; family Desertifilaceae; genus Hormoscilla. The sequence goes on from OZ001293.3 coordinate 4,491,043, forward strand.
GGACATGAACCTGATTTGGTTGCAGGTCACAGTCTGGGAGAATATGTGGCTCTCTATACGGCGGGTGTGTTTGATTTTGTCACGGGATTAAAGCTGGTCTATGAGCGTGCAAAACTGATGGATAGTGCTGCGGGTGGTAAGATGATGGGGTTAATGGGGTTCTCACGCTCCGAGTTGGAAGCCGCAATCTCACAAACCCCGGATGTGGTGTTAGCGAATGACAATAGTGCGGCTCAAGTGGTGATTTCTGGTACGGATGCTGCGGTGGAAACGGTGATAGTCCAGGTGAAGGTGAAACGTGCTGTGCCATTAAAGGTCTCGGGTGCCTTTCATTCTCCGTTAATGGCACCCGTGGCGACTGAGTTTCAGCAACTTTTGGAGTCGGTTTCCTTTGCTGATGCTCGAGTACCGGTACTATCTAACGTGGAACCGGTGCCAGCAACAGCGGCAGCCGTGTTGAAACAGCGTCTGAAACAGCAGATAACGGGTTCGGTGCGGTGGCGGGAAATCTGCCTGCAATTACCCCAGTCCGGAATTGAGCGAGTGGTGGAAATTGGACCAGGTAAGGTGCTTACGGGTCTGATTAAACGCACTTGTGCCGAATTGCTCTTAGAAAATGTCAGCGGTCTTGCTGATTTGCCAAGTTAACCTAACCTTAACCTGCGAGCGAGTATCTGGATGGGGTCGAGCCGGGAATCGCTTCCCGACCCTCCCTTTCGGAACCGGACTTGCGATTTTCACCGCATCCGGCTACTGGGTACTAGGCCCTTTTCATAGGTAGACTTAATAGGAATTACTTCCGTTAGCCCTTGCCGCCTGTCTTTTCTTCCCTTTCCTGGTTTAGCGAGTGGTTGTTCTGATAACCGTTAGTATCACCATTTTCAAGTCAGTTTTACCAGTTATCCATACCTTATCCTCCACTTGCGTTTCGGATTAGTTCCGTGGCTTTTTAGGATTACTCATTCCAGCAGCTTCCTAGTATCACCGACCCACGTCAGCGCTGGCTACCCAGCATCATCTACATTACTGTAGATGTTATCCCAGGAATTACCCCGGGCATTCGCTTCTTGGGCCATCCCTCCCCCCGTGGCTTGCGCTTAACATCTAACTTGTCCTGATGGACAGCACACGAGAGGTTACTTCGTTCCCTAACAACATTTCGCGATACCTTTAGGTCCACACTATACCCCGGGAGCTATTTGAGTACTATATTAGCCAGAGTCTAAAACTAATACTAGCTACCATTTCCTTTTTAGGCCAGCGCATATAGCCTTATTTCGCTGGTTCCTTATAACGAGGCTTGCACATGTTTGCCTGCTCTAACCTTGGATATCTTTCCTAGCGGCGTCACCGGCTTAGGCTGCCAGTTATCCTACATTTGAGTCCTCGCTTAGCACCACGATGATGTCGCTTCGTAGCACCGAGGACCGGTGTCACCCCCGTACCTGGGGGGAGGGGAATTTAACCCCCATGCGGTCAGAGTTCCCGGCTAATGAAACCGGGCTAGCGTTCCGTGTTTGACCACGTTAGGCTAGAACGAATCGCACAGACTCAAGAAATTGGCATAGAATAAGGCTAGAAATTATCCAGCACCGAAAGATAAATGAAGAAGGCAATTTACTGGTTAATGGGCGAAAAGGCTGGACGCACCATAGTCGGGACTTGGAACTGGCTGTGGGGTATCCCAGTGGAACAAGGCGGCAAGGTCGCTGTGGCAACCGCTGAAGAATCATTGCAGTCGATGCAGGAGTCGGTGCAAAAGCTGGCAAAGGCGGTGGCGACTCAGGTGGCAGCCTACGAACGGGCAAAGCAAAAGTATCAGGAGAAGGTAAAGGAATTACAGAATGCAGAAAATCAAGCGGCGATCGCCCAACGTTCTGGTAACTCAGAGGCGGCGCGGATGGCGATGGCGAAGGTGCTGCAAGTGGAGAAATTGCTGCCGCAGTTGGAATCTCAGGTGAAACAGGCGGAACAGTATGTCAATGCTTCTAAGGATAAGCTGAATCGCGAACGGATGAAGATCGAAGAGTATAAGGCCCAAATGCAAAATATGAAAGACCTGGCGGAAATTAACGAAGCCCTGGGGGCGATCGCCAAGGTGAACAACGAGTTTGATATCGGTAGCGCCCGCTCGCAGTTTGAAACCGCCAAAAATGCTGTGGAACGCCGCAACCTGCAAGAAAGCGCTATTGCAGAATTGTCAGAGAACTCAGCGGAGAAGCTCCAGGCTGAGTTGGAACAAATGACCGCAGACGATGAAATAGCTCGTAGGCTCCAAATACTGGAAGGTTTCAGTCCTCGACAACTACCTGAAGGAGAAAACTAATGGCAACCAGAAGTGGTCCTCCTCCAATTGTTTACATTCTGGCATTCCTCGTTCTAGCGGGGGTGGGTGGCTGGTTCTTTTTTGGCCGGAAACCAGCTACCAATACTGGCTCAAATACTCCAGTTGCTTCTCAAGCACCAGCCTCTAATACCTGGAGTAGTCAGTTTCCCCAACTAGCTGCCGTGCCAGGTGGCACGGTGGTGAGAGTTGATGGCTCCACCAGCATGGTGAAAATTAATTCATTTCTGAGAAATGGCTTTCAAGGGCAGTATCCGGGGACGACGGTGGCAGCTCAAGCCAATGGTTCCTCCGGAGGAATTCAGGCCCTTTTAGAGGGAAGGGTGGATATAGCCGCCATCTCTCGCCCCCTGAAGCCCCAAGAACAATCAGAAGGCTTGGTGGCAGTGCCAGTTACCAGTGACGCGATCGCCCTCGTGGTGGGAGTCGGGAATCCTTTGTCAGGCGGCTTAACCCAAGCTCAAGTCAGGGATATATTCCAAGGGCGAATTACCAATTGGTCAGTTGTCGGCGGCCCGAACAGACAAATTCGGGCGATCAATCGCCCATCCATTAGTGGTACCCATCATGCTTTTAAGCAACTGGTACTGAATGGGGGTAATTTCGGCACCACCGGGAATATCACCACAATGGATCGAGATGCTACAACTCCCATGCTGCGAGAGTTGCGCGATGATGGGATTGGCTATGCCACCTACGATCAAGTCAAAAACCAGCAAACAGTTCGTGCTGTTGCTGTTGATGGGGCAACTCCAGCCTTTTCTAGCTATCCCTATCAGCGGACTCTCTATTACGTTTACAAAAATCCACCTAGCGAGGCTGTTAAAGCTTTCTTAGGTTACGTCTTTTCGCCTCAAGGACAACAAGCTGTGGCAGCAGCTTCCTATTGAGGTGCGATCGCATAGCGTGTCCAGACTTGTCCATTGGATCAGATCGGATCCCATCGCTCCGCCTCCTATGTTTTTAATCTTGAAATTTGCTGATTTTTGCTAGTGCTGGTTTCACTCAAACCAGCACGGAAAATTCAGCAACTCCTTATGCTGCAAAGATACTTAATACTTCAGACTTGATTTCGACTACAGACTTTTCACCAGTTGATAAGAAGAGGTCCGAAAATGTCTACCAGAAAAAGCGGTCCGCCTCCGATCGTCTTTATCCTGTTATTTATAATTCTGGCTGGTGCTGGCTATTACTGGTTTTCTATCAGGAAACCAGAACAACTGGTGAATACAGCTACTCCAGTTACACCAACAACACCTCCCATCTCCCCACCAACTGCAGATCCCGTTCCACATTCAATATCACCACGATGGACCGCGATGCTACCACTCCCATGCTACGAGAGTTGGGCGATGATGGGATTGGTTATGCTACCTACGATCAAGTCAAAAACCAGTCAACAGTCAGGGCTATTGCCGTTGACGGGACAACCCCCAATATGGGAAATTATCTCTATCAACGCACTCTCTATTATGTTTACAAAAATCCACCTAACCAGGCTGTTGAAGATTTCTTAGGTTACGTCTTTTCCTCTCCAGGACGACAAGCTGTCGCCGCTGCTGACTTTTGAGGTGCGATCGTCATATTCACTCTTTTACCCAGAAACCCGGTATAAGCAAAAAACCGGGTTTCTTAATGAGCGTCAATTCCCAATTTGATTAAATTTTATATTTGACCACTTTCGCTGGCACAAGTTCGGAAGGATTACTGGGAGATTTTATCTTTTGCGATGCTATCTTGAACCCAGTCATTGATATTTTTTCCAACTCTTCCCTGCTTGCCATCGGAATTTTCCGATACTTACTCTCGGGAATTATGGCAATAAGTTGAAAGTTTGCTGATGCGTCATAACCTAGGTCAATGTAGTTATAAACATTCAGCGGATTTTCTATCCCCCACATCCCCCTGATTCTCAAGTATGTTATCCCCATTGGGTCTACTTTATTGACTCTTCCTAGTTCCTTCGTTTCTGAAAACTCTACATCGGGTATTTCTGTAATCTCATTGGCGATCGTCCTCTTCAGCCTTTGATAAGTCTCCTTTTCGGCCACATAACAATTCCCATAAATCAACCACAGCAATTTTAATTGCTTCTTTTCCACACAGCCTATTGTATAGATTATATCTTTTTCTGTCCAATCTTCACCACAAGACTTCGTTATCGTGGGATTATCTGGCAATAGCTTTGATTTTGGATAAGAACTATTTAACTCAAGTTGCGACCTATAAAAATTGGATACAAAAAGCTATGATAAAGAGAATTATTTTCAACTCTAATCCCTTAGATGTAACAGCATGAATTGACTTGGGAAACAAATTGGTGATTCAACTAAAACAGGTTTCAACTTGTTTTCTTGTTACTTTTTATATATATTCAAAACAAGAATATTCTTTTCTTTTTGAGTTCTTTTTTCGCAAAGGTTTTAACATTATACTTGACGACTCTTTTAGTAAATCCTCTAATTGATAATCATTATAAGCTTTATCTCCATAAACTATTGAATTTGATGGTAAGTCAAAGCCAAAAGATTGCAAAACTTTAACATCATTATAACTACCAGGATCTAGATAAAATTCTATTGGCTTTCTATTTTTGTTTACCAACATATGAACTCTTAATCCATAAAAATAACGTTTTTTACTGGCAATATACCCTCGATATTTTTCCTTGTTATAAATTTGGCATCTATCAATCCTAATATTATCACATACTGGCACCGGGAAACTATCAAGAATATATTCTTGGCCCGGATTGAGCTCTTTAAATGTTTGAGCTATAACTTGGAAGAAAAACATCCAAATTGGTTCGTCAATATTGTGTAATCGACGATTGAACCTACTTTTACTTAACAGATTTTTTATATACTTGTGTTGGACCATAAATTGACAAGAGCGATCGTGGTGTCCTCCGAAAAAATATGCAGCAACTAATCCGACTGTCATCACTTCGGCATTGTTCATTTTTACTTGTGGATCTTCTTTTATATTTAACGCTTTTAGTAGCTCGTCACAAAGAACAAAAATTGTTGTAATCATATCTTCCATCATCTACATCCCCCAGCAATTAACTATTATTTTAGTACATTATAACCTATAAACAGCCAACCCGCCGTCTAGCACAAAAAAAATATAATTTTGTATCAAAAGCTACGAAATATCCCAAATATCTGTAAAGTCTAAGTGGGTAATTCATATTTTTTTTAATAGGTCGCAACTTAGGTTATTTAAGGCAATTTTCGTTCTGAGTGACTCAATTTTCTTAATCTCTACTGCATCTCCCTTTTTCAAGATTATATCTGGCGGGTTATTATGATTGCCTTGATAGTCAAACACCTCACTATATGCTTCTACCCGCTTTTGCTCATTTTCCTCATTGATGGTATCGGCAAAAGCATCCTTTATAAATACCCCTAAAGCGCTGCCCACACCGTTGATGCTGCTTTTGCCTTTGTAGTGACCTAGTAAGTCTGTGACTGGATTGTTAACTATTGTCTTGATCGCTTGTAGTATGTTTGTCATAACCAGTTGCGTTCGATCACGAACCTCCTGAGAATTTCATTTTAGCGGTTAGCATTCCCTAATACTTCCGGGACTACATCCCATCCGATCGCCCATGACGGTGCTAGGCAAGGTTTTGCGCCTAGTTCCCCTGCCCAGTTGCCCAAAGCAACTGGGCACTGATAGAATCGAAGCCTTACGCTTGAGTTCTACAGCCCGATGCTTGCGGTCTGACAATCTCGCAGACAAGATGCCTGTAAACTGTCAGTAACACTAATACCTTTACCAGTATGCCTAAAAACCGCGAGGCTGTTAAGAGCTTAATTCTCTATCACCTGTTAAAGTGGTCTGTGGTCAGCCCCATGCTGCATAGCTACTTTCAGGGACGCATCTACGGTGCCCAAAATGTCCCCCTGTCAGGACCGTTGGTGGTAGTCAGCAATCATGGCAGCTACTTTGACCCGCCTATTCTCTCTAATTGCGTCAGCCGACCGGTAGCTTTCATGGCCAAGGAAGAACTGTTTCGCATCCCTGTCTTGAAGCAAGGGATTCAACTGTACGGCGCTTACCCGGTCGATCGGGCCTCGGCGGACCGGAGTGCTATTCGTTCGGCCTTGTCCTTTCTTGAGAATGGCTGGGCCACTGGCATCTTTCTGTCCGGCACCCGCACCGCGTCTGGGCGCATTACATCACCCAAGCTAGGGGCGGCCTTAATTGCAGCTAAGGCTCAGGCCCCACTACTGCCGGTCTGTTTGTGGGGAACTCACAGGATTTTGTTAAAGGGTTCCTCTGTGCCCCGACCTGTGCCAGTGACGGTGCGGATCGGTCAGCCGATCGCTCCCCCTCCTGGAAAGGACCGGTCCGAATTAGAAGCTGTAACTGCAAAATGCGTGGCTGCTATTCATGCCCTGCACGACTTGGGGCGTTAGAATGAGCGGAATTGAACTGTCCAGAAGATGTGATGCCAGATTTAAGAGCGAAATTAGCCGAAAATTTAGGGCGTGTCATCAGTTAAGCCAAACAACAGTAGCAGCTAGGTAGATAGCACCCAAGAAATTCTGAGCCCTCTTATCGTAACGGGTGGCAATGGCTCGATATTGCTTGAGTTTGGCAAAAAAATTCTCAATCAAATGACGTGCTTTGTATAGATATTTGTCATAACGGCGTTGTTCTTTTCGATTGGATTTAGGCGGAATCACAGGTTCGCATTGCTGGGCTTCAAGACGTTTCAAAACCCGTTCGTCAACATCAGAAGCTTTGTCTGCGAGTAACGCATCAGCCTTAATATTATCAAGTAACACATCAGCCCCTTCCAAATCGTGAGCTTGACCGGCTGTTAAATGAAAACCCGTTGGGTTCCCCAATGCGTCACAGGTCGCGTGAATTTTGGTACTCAAACCCCCTTTACGGCGTCCGATGGCTTGGTCGCAATCTTTTTTTTTTGAGCACCTGCACTATGTTGATGAGCCCTTTATATCGTGGCATCAATCATCGCATATTCGTTATCGGCATCGGACGCAAGTACCTTGAATACTCTTTCCCATACCCCGGATTTTGACCACCTACTATGGCGCGTATGAATTACCCTCAAGTCCCCAAATCGCTCGGGTAAGTCCCGCCAAGGTATCCCAGCTCTATATCGATACAAGACAGCATAGACAAATAAGCGGTTATCCTTAGCTGTCCCCCCCACATAACCCTCCCGACCTGGCAATAGGTCCCTGATTCTCTCCCACTGGTCATCTTTTAAAGCATAGCGACGCATTTCTCAAATTCTCCTGCTCTAACCTTTACCCTCTTAGATCACACCAATATATCCTGGTTGTCAACTCAATCATCTGGTTATATATTTTTGGTGGGGACCCATATCGTTAATCTAACTGATGACACGCCCTAGATGAGGCGGAGTGGGAATGGCTCAAACCTCACGTGACCCGGGATGTAGTGGTAGTTGTCGTTCCACCGTTAGATTTGCTGGAGGTGGGAGAGGCCATAGCAGGCGATCTGGTATCATCAGTGCAACATTGGATTAGCGAAGAGTTGCTTGCCAAACCCACAGCCGCCCAGATAGCTGATTGGAGCGGACTGAAGCGGTTTCGGGCCTTGATCGTCGAGCCTTACGTTCTCGTGCAAGAATTGTCCTTATAGTTTTATTCTACGGATTGCAGATGAAAATCGGTATAGCGCCGCAAACGGGCCCCCGAGTGACCAGTAGCGAGCCAAAGCATGGCTCTGACACCATCTCGCACGGCCTTTTCGATCGGTTCGGGTTCCTGCCCGGAAGGAACTGGCACTGGCTTAAACTCGATTGACTGGCTGCCCAAGACAATCGTACCAATTACCCTGGCCCGGCGCATGTGGTAGTCCGATGTAATCAGATAGATTTTGTCAATTCCTTGCGCTTTCAGGTCATCAACCACTGAGGTGAAGTTGGTGACCGTGTCAGTGGCCCGATAATCTAGATGCAGCCTCTCTAGGTCAACTCCCGCCTCAGAAAACAACCATTGAGCATATTCCCGGTTGCTGCCTCCAGAGATCCATATTTGCACGTTGGGGCGATCGCGCGCAAATTCGGCTGCAAACCGCTCTCGCTCTAATGCGCCACCTAGCACTAACATTGCCTGGGGTGGCCTGAGCAGACTTTTGATTTGCTGGTAGCCAAACCACAGCAATGCTAGCAGCACTAGAAGCCGCCAACCACAAAACATGCTTTCGGAGCGTTTTTTGGAGTGTTTTTTTCTCTGATGTTGCTTGTAACTACGTTTGTCTGGGCAGATGGGAAACACCATGATCGCAAAAGAATTTTGTTGTCCTGCTCTGATAAGACGCCATATCTGTCCAGTTGTATCCATCTTGCCTGTTTTGGGGGAGCCAAACCGGCGCTCACCCTTATTGCTCGCAGCTTGCGATCGCCTTGCAGCTTGCGATAACCTTTGACGGACGATCGCTTAAGTAACGGGGCTGATGGGATTTGAACCCATGACCTAGCGCTTAGGAGGCGCTCGCTCTCTCCAACTGAGCCACAGCCCCACATACTCAAGTCTAGCAAGATTTCTCCGATCAGACAAGTTCTTGTCAAATACAATTACTCAGACAACCAAGCTTCGTCCCAAGGACCGCCGCCTACTTCTAGTTAGGGGTCGAGCTGGGAATCGCTTCGGAACCCTCCCATTCGGAACCTGAAGAGCGACTTTCACCGCACACGGCTACTGGGTAGTTGGTCTTCGCCATTGGCGATCGCGTGAGGGTCGAGGTTGTTGGTGAAATAGATGTGACCCAGCTCCTGACCATTGTAGGTTCTTTTGCTAAAGCGCCAACCTGGATTGAGTTCAATTTTGACGAAATCTTTTTTGACGCCGTTGGTGCGACCAATTTCCAGTTCTGGGGCATTGCGGTCATCGGGAACTCCCAGGAGAACCAGATCCCCATTCCGTTCCTGGACGCGGAGACTGTATTTCAAGGCCATGTCAAGACCCGCCGTCCGGATGGAGAAGCCATTACTGTCCACATCGCGTCCGCAAATCCCAGTGAAGTCAAAATTTAGCAGTAATGGGTCTACAAGGGTTGTCCCGTCAGCTTGTGGCTTTTCACTCCAGCAAGCACGTTGGTTAGATTTTTTTTCCAGCACGAACAGTTGATAACCAACAATACCGCGAGGTGCAGCAATTGCGATAAAGTTGTCTTGGTCAACTTCCCGTTGGGCAAAAGTTGAAGCCACAGATGGGGCGATTACCTGAGGGGGCGACATGAGCACTCAAACGCTTACTAGATAAGGCTTTGAGGCTAATTTGCTCCTACTTGATACAGTCGCCAATTGACCATTCTTTCATTTTTATGAAGCTCAAACCCTTATAAATACGTCGTCTGTCGGCCCAAAACAGCATGGATATTGTTGGAGATTATGGGCTGGAATCCTTACGCTCGTAAGGATTTCAGCAGGCATGTCGCCCCCTCAGGGCGATTACACTAACTGCCGATAGGGTAGCAGCGGTCAGAGCAGCAAAGGGTTTTAGAGAGGTTTTCATGGTAGATGTTTTCATGGCTTTAAAGTTGGGTTCTTCTCAATCTAGTATGCTAAAATAGGTCTTGAAGTTGATGCGCCCGCTCAACGGGAGATCCTGAAAACCGGAAAACCTTTCCCAGCTTGACATTCAGCAACTAGTTGTGGTACAATTTAGATGCGCGAAAAAACAGGGAGAATTTATAAGATGCCACGCTCGAATCTAAAAATACTAACAACATTGTTAAACATTCCAGAGGTGAAAGTTGTCGGGTATACTGAGACTCATTTAACAGAAGTGATGATGACAATTGAGGCAGAAAAAAAGAAGCAATTTGCCCTAGATGTCATCAAAAAAGTCTTGCATCAGAACCATAATTATTTAATTAAGGATTTGCCTTGGGGAGAAAAAAAAGTTTTTCTCAAAATCAATCGCCGTGCGCTCGCTGTTTGAAACCGTGAGAAATTGTCATATGTAGAAGGTCGGCGTAAATATACGAAGAGACTGGGAGAACAAATGGTTCGAGAAGTATTAAATGGGGATATTATTAATGTAGCGCTTCGGTATGACTTAAAAGAATCTGAGGTTCAACAAATGCTATCTGGACAGGTTAAAATTAAACCGAACTAAAAAAGCTAGGGATCGATGAAATTGCATTGGTAAAAGGACAAGGTAATTATTTAGCTGTTTTAGCCGTGTCTCCTGGGAGCGCTATTCGCACTACCCAGGAGACGTGGATGTTGAGAATAGCAAACTTCTGGAAATAGTGAAGTATCGGCGACAAGAATATCTGCGAGAAGTCTTGCTATCATGGGGTCCCGAGGTGTTGAATGGTATTGAAGAAGTGAGTATAGATATGTGGAAACCGTATCAAAGTTTAGTGGAAGAATTGATGCCTAATGCTGAAGTTATAGCTAACCGTGTGACTAAGCAAGTAAATGAAGAGCTAGATAATTGTCGAAAACAAATCAAGAATGAAGCTAAAAAACTTAAGAGAAAGTCAGAAAAAGAAGAGATATCATTGGTATTAAATAAAAGTAAAGCTCATAAAAAATTAAGAAAACCTTAAAGAAGAACAAGAGATTAAGCTGAAAGAAATTCAAGAAAAAATTCCCAAATTGGGAAAAATGCACAATCTAAAGGAGCAGCTACATATATGAGAAGTCCGAAAAGGTCGTTACCCAATGATTGTTCCACTGATGCTACTTCGACTCGTATCCCTCTCCTCCTCAGCTTTTCTGCTAGATAGGCAAAATCGGAATCTCCCGTGACTAATACGACTATGTTCGGTTGCACGTCTAATGCCATCTCTATCGCGTCCATTGCCATGACTATGTCTATGTTGGCTTCATAGCTGTCTCCTTTGGCCTTGCCTTCCTTTGTGACTACTAAAAATCCGTTGCTTTTGGCCCAGTAGATGAATTTTTCTTTCATCTTCCGCTGCTCTTCAAATCGTTCTCGCGCTGGCGATAATCCTACATAGATTACCAATCTCACCGATTTTATCCAATAGCACGTCAGCGCCTTGTAAGTCGTGGGCTTGGCCAGGGGTAAGATGAAATCCTGTGGGATTGCCTTGGGCAATCGCAAGTGGCATGAATCTTTGTCGATAGTCCCCCTTTACTACGGCCTATGGCTTGGGTTTCGCACGTATCTGAGGGTGTTTTTTTTGCACCCGCACGCTCGTTGATGGGCACGCAGGATGGTGGCATCAATCGCGGCGTATTCGTTATCGGCGTCTGAGGCCAAGACATCGAATACCTGCTTCCAAACTCCCTTTTCAGACCAACGGGTATGGCGGGTATGAACAACCCGAAAATCCCCAAAACACTCCGGTAAATCCCGCCAGGGAATGCCAGCACGATATCGATATAACACGGCAGAACACGAATAATCTATTGTTCTTGGCTGTAGCGCCTGGGTCACCCTCTTTACCAGGTAAAAGGTGTTCGATCCGTTCCCACTGGTCGTCTCGCAAGCCATAGCGTCTCATATCATGCCCTCTTGATTGTTATTGCTGGATAAGGACTCCATACCGTATCCATCTATTTCTGTCAAGCAATTTGATTGATGACACACCCTAAGTAATCGCGGATTTTGTGCCAATCTATTTTGCGATTGAAACTTTGCGCGCTCAAGAATGTATTGTCGCTATCCGCCAGAATTAGCACCTTTCGAGAAGTTGCCATCGTTTATTCGCCTGTTACCTTTGCTTTTGCTACTTACGATTAAAACTCATGTGGGGAAAGAGGGTTTTCTCTTCTACACTGGTGCTCGTCTCTCGATGTGCCGGTTGCTTCTGACTGTCTCGCCGATCTCCTTACAGGCGGGCGTTCCGTTTCCTGCGGAGACCCAACCTACTGATGGTTTCTCTTCTGCCGGTAGTTTTTTTATTTGCCACCGGTTGCACGGGGGGCGATCGCCTCCGACGCTCTAGGGTTTCCAGGAGACTGTTTTCTGGGAGTGATCGGTGCTTATTGAAGGCTTTGACGGTTATTTACGTATAGGTATGTTTTTTAAGTATCTGGTGTAAAAATGGGGTTTCTGACCCCTTTTAGGGGCTCGTGGTCGGCTCGTGGTCGGCTCGTGGTCGGCTCGTGGTCGGATTTAAAGGGATGCTTGGGAGCGGGAGGTTTACGCAGTATGGGGTCCCAGGAGACAAACAGCACTCCTAAGCCCTGCTGATAGTTCGGTTTGCTCGAGTACAAATACCTGAGAACTTAAGAACGAAGGATTATCCTGCGGGCTTGTGGGTTTATGCTGTAGAGGCACATGAAGTTAGCTCACCTCCAGGAGTAGAACCGATTAATTGGCGGTTATTAACCACCCATGAGGTCCTTTGCCTCGAACAAGCTCTGCAAGTCATTCAATGGTATTGCTGGGCCCAGAGAGCAACTCTTTGCCACTGTTAAAACAGCCGGGTTAAATATTGAAGCCACTCAACTCGAATCGATAGAAGCTATTAAACGCTCTTCGCATTTTGGCCTTATCGGTCGCTGTGCGGACCCTACAACAGGTCCTTGGGCGAGATAACCCAGCTCTACCTGCTGGAGTTGCTTTCTCTAATCAGCAACCTGAGGGGGCGACATGAGCCCTCAAAAGCTTACTAGATAAGGCTTTGAGGCCAATAGGTTCGGACAAGATACAGTCGCATCAGTACCATCCTTTCATTTTCATGAAGCTCAAACCCTTTATAACTACGTCGTCTGTCTGCCCAAAACAGCATGTATCTTGTTGAAGCTTATGGGCTGAAATTCTTACGCTCGTATGGATTTCAGCAGGCATGTCGCCCCCCCAGATCAGCAACAACAATGTCTCGAACAACTTGCACCTTCCTTGGAAGGACGGACTTCATGGAGAGCAAAACCCTTACCCCCTAGCTTCTTTGTCGGGTAAGAGAGGACACGTCACCGTGCCTCCCTCCCCTAAGAACCGGACTTGACAGTTTCCCATCATCCGGCTCAAGCCTCTAAACCTCAGAATGTTTACCTTGACCGTTCTGGGTTGCACGATATATTCTCTGTCTCAGGTTTCTAACAGGCTTCAACACGAGTTTCCAATCAATGGACCCCCAGTCTAAAGAGCGTTCCTTCATTCCGATGTCATTGCTGACCCTATCTTTCATGTCGGTTCGATTCCTTTACAAGTTTTCTATCGTTGGAGACCTGCTGAAGTCTGCCATCTTTCGATGTAGGGCAAATCTTGAACCCCTATCCCTAGCATTACCAAGGGCTTTCGCTTTTTCTAGCATCCTTTACCCTCTAGGTAGTTCCGTCTTCCTTAGGGTTGACCTACTCATATCATCGACCTGACCTGAGAACCTATAGGGTTTACCCTGTTCCGTACATTTAACCTTCAACCGATTCGGATTCCACCTATATTCCGGTGAGGATTTTGCTCTCTCGTTATTAGCCCAAGGTACTGCTAATAACTTACTCACTTGCCTTTTGGCTAGACTGTATCAGCCTTATTTCACTCTTCAGACATAACGGAATTTGCAGTGATTCACAAATGTTAACCCTTTTCGGTTTTCCCCTTGCCCTTTTGCCGATTTCGGCTCTCAGTCGGAGGGCTTTCATGCCTTGCATTCATTAGGGGTCGAGCTGTCCCTCGCGGGACAACCCTCCCGTTCGGAACCGTGCATGCGACTTTCACCGCACACGGCTACTGGGTACCAGGCCCTTTTCATGGGTAGGATTACTGGGGATTACTCCCGTTGTCCCTTACTACTTGCATGTTTGCCCCTTTCCTGGTTGGTGAGTGGCGCTGCCAGAAAACCTTTAGGATCACCATTTACACATCCGTTTTACCAGTAATACATTCCGAAATCCTCAACTCGCTTGCGCTGACGCTGTGGACGGGCTTATGACATTTTAAGGCTACTTATATCAGTAGTTTCCTGATATCACCGACCCGCGTCAGCGTATCCGTGGGCATTACCCCAGGCATTAGCTTCTCGGGCCATCTTTCCGTCACACACCTTGGGCAACTTGGGTCATTGCTCGATTGGGTGGCTGCGGAACGGCTATCGCTCACAACGTCCTCCAGGAATGTCTACCCTTAACCATCTTCTTCCCACAGCCGACGCCCAGAAGTTCCCTTCAGACGCTGATGGGTGTCGAACAGCAGGGTGGGGATATCTAGCTGTTCTGGACATCGGGGTAGACAGTCCCCGCAGCTAGTGCACCGGTTGCCTTTCCTGCCCGGAAACCAATGACCTGCATTTTCAAACATTCCATATCTATATTTTCCATACTCGTTCATGTCGTAGGCAACTGCTAAATTCCGCAGCCGCAATACTTCGGGAATGTTGATCTTTTCTGGACAAGGTAAACAGCCATAGCATTGAGAGCACTTGCTTGGGCCCAATGCTGTCACTAGCTGCTTTTCTAAACCCTCTAAAACTGCTATTTCATCTGTTGTTAACTCTTCTACCCGATCACCCACTTGCGGAGGTGCAGTGAGTTCCTCTGGGGTGGCGGGACCGACGCTGAGGGTGGTTATGCCCCGATCGCCCAACAAAAAGCGGTAATTCAATTCCAGGGGCGAAAAGGGATAGCATAGCTGTTGTAACCTAGGGGGCGGATTGTAGAGCAGACCTCCTTTATCTGCTGGTGAAATAATGAAGATGCCCATATCCTTTTCCCGGGCTAATTTCACTGCCCGAGCATTTCGCTGAAAAAATAAGTAATAATGCAGATTGACAAAGGCAAATAAATCTGTATTAATTGCCGCCATTATCACCTCAAGGGGGGCGTGAGTAGAAAAGCCCACATGTCCTACCCTTCCAGATGCGATCGCCCTTTCCACAGCTTGCATACAGCCAGTCGGCGATTCGATCCAGATCAAATGTTCCCAAGTATTTAAGCCATGAATCGCCAGACAATCGATATAATTAACCTGCAAGCGTTCCAGAGAATCATCAATCCACCGCTCCATTTTAGCAGCCTCAGCAGTTGGCGGCAGCTTAGTAGTGATGTATAGTTGCTGTTTCGGTTTAAGAGTATCCAAGACAGCACCCAGATATTGCTCGCTTTTCCCGTATCCTCTGGCCGTTTCTAGATGATTAATCCCTAAGGATATAGCCCGTTCTACAGTCGATCGCAGATTTTCCAAAGATGCTAGAGGTCGCATCGTTCCGAGGGAAAACACTGACAAACGTAGATTTGTTTTCCCAAAACGTCGATATTGCATAACCTTAAAAGTCAATAGTCAATAGTTATCAATTAAAAACTATTGATTTTGAGATTTGAGATTTGAGATTTGAGAACGGTAGATTTATTTCTTCATTTCCATTCTCAATAAGCAATTGGGTCTCCTGGGTTTTTAGCGATAAGTAAAACTTATATGTATGGAAAATCAAGTCTTTCAGCCTTTTTTCTTTATCAAAATTGTATCACAACAAAATACCAAAAACCCAGGAGAGCCAAGCACTTTCCCATTCACAATTCAATTTATCTTGCGTCCTCTCTCGATAAAATCCTCTGGTCGGAGGTTGGAAACAAAATCCCGGAAAGCTTTGCGTTCCGCTTCGTCTGCGTCTTGATCGACCGGAATTGAGGCATCGGCAATCACTTCTTCCATCACCCAGATGGGCGTTCCTGTGCGGATCGCCAGGGCGATCGCATCACTAGGACGGGCATCGATATCTTTTTTCTCATCACCCTGACGCACCGTCAGGACAGCATAGAATGTGTTGTCCTGGAGGGAGTGAACGATCACCCGATCGAGGGCCATCTCCCAGGCTGACATAATATTGACCATCAGGTCGTGAGTCAAAGGTCGCGGGGGACTTTGCCTTTCCAGCGCATTTATAATTGCCCTGGCCTGGTCTTGACCGATATAAATTGGTAAGGCCCTGCGGTCCGTGGTATCTTTTAACAGGACGATCGGGCTGCGCGTGCCCGCATCCAATGCTATTCCAGCGACTTTCATCTCAATCATGGGCTGAGCCTCTAGATCCTCCGTTTTACATGTTCTCCTATCTTAGGGAAATACATTAGAACCGTTTTTTCTCTGACGTGGAAACCGGGTAAAAGCCAAGTTTTTATACCATTTTAACTTAATGATGATACAATTAGTAACTCCTTAAGTATCTCATAATCCTGTTGCCGAGCCCCCCAACCCCCCTTTCCAAAAGGGCTTATATAAGCCCCCCTTACTAAGGGGGAGCTCTTAACTGTTTCATCACTTTATAAAATTGCGAGCATACGATCTCCACCTATTCAGCTAATGTACCCGATCGGGTTGCGGGTGGGGGGATTTCTCCGGCAAATATCCTATACTTAACCGGCTGTCCGGGCTGCTATCACCCCCCAACAAGAGTGGGTACAGCCTTAGAGGAATTTTAACTATATTTGTCATACTTTTATGCTTCATCCCATCCCGATGACTTTCCGATCTCACTTTTGGCATCCCTTGGGAGCGCCTTAAGCACTACCCAAGGGATGCCGCCGAGAGATTTCCCGATCGTCCGGTGGCGGCTAGCGGTTGGACCTGGCGGTTCTAACTTTGGTTCTAACACAACCATCATCCTTTTGCTCTGATGCGCTGCTATTGTATCATGCGATCGCCATCGACTAGATCGTCGGCTCATATTAGGTGTATTTTGTAGTGTAACCTTATTTCCCAGCGGGAAATCTCAAATCTCTGTTAAAAAATCATCGATCGTGTTTACTGGATTAGTTCAAGCAAGAGGCACCCTGAAGCCTTTCGGGGAAAACCAGCTACAGATCGAGTCCGAGTCGCACTCGATCTTGCAAGACTTGGCCCTAGGTGACAGTGTAGCAGTAGATGGTGTGTGCCTGACCGTGGAAAAGATTCTTCCTGCCAGCTTCGTGGTTGCTGTCTCACCCGAAACCCTCCGCCGTACCACTCTGGGACGCCAGCTGCTTGCGCAGGGTCGCGTCAATCTGGAAACTTCTTTGCGAGTGGGTAGTAAGCTGGGGGGACATTTTGTCACAGGTCATGTGGACGGAACCGGTTGCTTACAGGAGTCGGTATCCACTGCTACATCCTGGGAGATGAGTTTTACGGCAACTGCAGCGGAGGTTTCTCGCTACATTGTCTCCAAAGGCAGTATCGCTATCAACGGCGTGAGTCTGACGGTGGCCGAGTGCAATTCCACTGGCACTTGGTTCAAAATTGCGGTCATTCCCCATACTTTTGCCGAAACTAACCTGCGTGACCTGGGCCTGGGCAGTTGGGTGAATCTGGAAGGGGATATCCTGGGCAAATATGTGGAAAAATTCCTTCGGTCTGGCCAGTTACCCTCTACAGCTGAGATTACACCCAGTTTTCTGGCAGAACATGGATATCTTTAGGTTGATGAATAGCGAATGGGAAATGGCGATATGATACAATCGTAATTGTACAAAATAGATCGGGAGCTAACATTCATGTCTCTGTGCGATTCGTTCTAGCCTAACGTGGTCAAACACGGAACGCTAGCCCGGTTTCATTAGCCGGGAACTCTGACCGCATGGGGGTTAAATTCCCCTCCCCCCAGGTACGGGGGTGACACCGGTCCTCGGTGCTACGAAGCGACATCATCGTGGTGCTAAGCGAGGACTCAAATGTAGGATAACTGGCAGCCTAAGCCGGTGACGCCGCTAGGAAAGATATCCAAGGTTAGAGCAGGCAAACATGTGCAAGCCTCGTTATAAGGAACCAGCGAAATAAGGCTATATGCGCTGGCCTAAAAAGGAAATGGTAGCTAGTATTAGTTTTAGACTCTGGCTAATATAGTACTCAAATAGCTCCCGGGGTATAGTGTGGACCTAAAGGTATCGCGAAATGTTGTTAGGGAACGAAGTAACCTCTCGTGTGCTGTCCATCAGGACAAGTTAGATGTTAAGCGCAAGCCACGGGGGGAGGGATGGCCCAAGAAGCGAATGCCCGGGGTAATTCCTGGGATAACATCTACAGTAATGTAGATGATGCTGGGTAGCCAGCGCTGACGTGGGTCGGTGATACTAGGAAGCTGCTGGAATGAGTAATCCTAAAAAGCCACGGAACTAATCCGAAACGCAAGTGGAGGATAAGGTATGGATAACTGGTAAAACTGACTTGAAAATGGTGATACTAACGGTTATCAGAACAACCACTCGCTAAACCAGGAAAGGGAAGAAAAGACAGGCGGCAAGGGCTAACGGAAGTAATTCCTATTAAGTCTACCTATGAAAAGGGCCTAGTACCCAGTAGCCGGATGCGGTGAAAATCGCAAGTCCGGTTCCGAAAGGGAGGGTCGGGAAGCGATTCCCGGCTCGACCCCATCCAACCATTGCCGACCTAGAACAACTCCAAACCCAATTGGCTGATGCCCATCTTGATTACAAGATGGAATTAGTCGATGGTAAAATTATCATTATGGGACTTTCAGATTATCTTTCTGAAGAAATCATCGCTCGATTAATCACTTTTCTCAATATCTGGATACTTCCCCGCAAGTTGGGACGAGTCACTGGTTCTTCTGCTGGCTTCAGACTGCCCGATGGCAACTTGCGCGGACCTGATGTCTCTTTTGTCCCCGCTGAGAAAATGCGTCAATCTCCTAGGAGTTTTGCGGAAATTGTACCAGACTTGATGTTTGAAGTTAGGTCTTCTACAGATAATGTTAGACCACTATTACAGAAAATCCAGAGATTTATCGAATTGGGGACGCAAGTTGGCATATTTGTAGACCCCAAAAATTTGACCGTAACTGTTTATCGTCCTACTGCCGAACCTATTCTGCTCAAAGATGATGATATCTTAACTATACCCGAATTCTTGCCCGGTTGGGAATTGCCCATTGACCAAATCTGGCCTCCAGTTTTTGCACCAGAAAATATTCAACCGTAAAAGCAAAGAGGCAGAGCCTCCCAATGGGCGTTACCTGCCGGAGACAGGGAACGAGGGGAACGAGGGGATTTGAGAGCGGCAGGCAGAGCCTCCCAATGGGCGTTCCCTGCCAGAGACAGGGAACGAGGGGATGGACAAGCAATAAATGGTAAGGTTATGAATCTTTCCTGACTTTAACAATGGGCATGTCTTCAGGTGCGATCTCCTGGAACCCTAACTTCTTCAGTTTATTGAGGGCTTTTTCTGCTGGAGAATTATCTTCTTCCGCTGGTGCAACCGCCGCTGTTTCCCAAGTCTGGACGAGTTCAGCTAAGGCGTATTCTAATTGCGCCCCCGGATCTAATGTTACCCAACCTTCGGAGGTCAGTTCCCGCAGTTCAAAGTGCAGGTGCGGTCCTGTGGAATAGCCGCTGCTGCCCACACTGCCGATTATACTGCCTTGCTTGACTTCTTCTCCAGGTTGGACGAAGATTTCTGATAGGTGCGCGTACAGGGTTTGTTGAAGGGGTTTCTCTGGTTGGGCATGTTCTAGCACAACTGATAACCCATAGCCTTTCAGGGCGTCCGCGATTGCGACTTTTCCGGCCAATGCTGCTAACACTGGGGTCCCCGATATCCGTGCCGTGGTGGAACTGTTCCGATCCTGAGATCGGATGGGTCCGCCAACCAAACAAGGAAGTAATCGGTGAGGGAATTGATAAGGGAAAGATGATGCTATCATTGCCACGATCGGGACGGAGGTTGGGTCGAATCAGCTGATAGTAACTGCGACCTATGGGCGTTGCATCCCCATATTCGATCTCACTGGGACTGTAACTTGCTGGTCCGAGATTTACTTCCCCCCCTGGTGATTTTTGGCCTTGGCAAGGCCCGCTGATGCTGCGGCCTCCATACCGGGATGGGAGCTGATTTGGGACGCCAAACCGGTGGCTGGTAACTTGTCCTGGATCTTACGGTCACTGGTGCTGGTGGCGGGCGGAGCCACATCGCCGTGGTGCTAAGCGAGGACTCAAATGTAGGATAGCTGGTAGCCTAAACCGGTGACTCCGCGCTTGTTAGATGCCCAAGGTTAGAATAAGCGAACCTATGTAAACTTCGTAAATGGGAACCGGCGAAATAAGGCTTTATGCGCCGGAGACAAAAGTCAATGTAGTTAGTGTTAGTTTTGTACTTTGGCTAACATCGTACTCGGATAACTACCGGAGGAAAGTAGGGGCCTAAAGGTATCGTGAAATGATATCAGGGAACGAAGTAACCTCTCGTGAGCTGTCCTCATATGGACAAGTTAGATGTAAAGCGCAAGCCACGAGGGGAGAGATGGCCCAAGAAGCTAATGCCTGGCGGTGTCTGGAGCATGCCGTATCCCTTGCGGGAGCGCCAGCCGTTCGCGGCAGCGCGGCGCCAGCCGTGTCCTTCAGGACAAGAGCATGCGGAAGACGCCGGGTAATTCCTATGGATATGCTGACGTGGGTCGGTGATAGATAGAATCTTTGGGTGAAAGTAGCCTTAAATGTTCTAGACCAGGAGAAATCCTAGGTAGTTAATTTTGGACTAAAGACCTAACCGGGTAAAACTTGGAGAACCTAGTAAATTAACTCAAGTTGCGACCTATAAAAATTGGATACAAAAAGCTATGATAAAGAGAATTATTTTCAACTCTAATCCCTTAGATGTAACAGCATGAATTGACTTGGGAAACAAATTTGTGATTCGACTAAAACAGGTTTCAACTTGTTTTCTTGTTACTTTTTGTATATATTCAAAACAAGAATATTCTTTTCTTTTTGAGTTCTTTTTTCGCAAAGGTTTTAACATTATACTTGACGACTCTTTTAGTAAATCCTCTAATTGATAATCATTATAAGCTTTATCTCCATAAACTATTGAATTTGATGGTAAGTCAAAGCCAAAAGATTGCAAAACTTTAACATCATTATAACTACCAAGATCTAGATAAAATTATATTGGCTTTCCATTTTTGTTTACCAACATATGAACTCTTAATCCATAAAAATAACGTTTTTTACTGGCAATATACCCTCGATATTCTTCCTTGTTATAAATTTGGCATCTATCAATCCTAATATTATCACATACTGGCACCGGGAAACTATCAAGAATATATTCTTGACCCGGATTGAGCTCTTTAAATGTTTGAGCTATAACTTGGAAGAAAAACATCCAAATTGGTTCCTCAATATTGTGTAATCGACGATTGAACCTACTTTTACTTAACAGATTTTTTATATACTTGTGTTGGACCATAAATTGACAAGAGCGATCGTGGTGTCCTCCGAAAAAATATGCAGCAACTAATCCGACTGTCATCACTTCGGCATTGTTCATTTTTACTTGTGGATCTTCTTTTATATTTAACGCTTTTAGTAGCTCGTCACAAAGAACAAAAATTGTTGTAATCATATCTTCCATCATCTACATCCCCCAGCAATTAACTATTATTTTAGTACATTATAACCTATAAACAGCCAACCCGCCGTCTAGCACAAAAAAAATATAATTTTGTATCAAAAGCTACGAAATATCCCAAATATCTGTAAAGTCTAAGTGGGTAATTCATATTTTTTTAATAGGTCGCAACTTAGGTTAAATTAGGTAAATGTTAGTAAAGAGCGGTCTATATGGGTTGGTACTGTTATCCCCCGCGAACCTTCCGGAGTTAAGCATTTATCTAGTCTGAGACTAACCATAAGGGGTTCCATTGCATGAGGAAAGGAACAAAGGGAGTAATCCTGAGTAATTCTACCCATGACAAGGGCTATCTACCCAGTAGCCGTGTGCGGCTCCAGTCGCATGCACGGTTCCTCAAGGGAGGGTCGGGAGGCGACAATAGGCTCGACCCCGACTTCCTTAGTCTATGACTTTTTTAAGGCTAGGGTGTGTCATCAATCAAATTGCTTGACAGAAATAGATGGATACGGTATGGAGTCCTTATCCAGCAATAACAATCAAGAGGGCATGATATGAGACGCTATGGCTTGCGAGACGACCAGTGGGAACGGATCGAACACCTTTTACCTGGTAAAGAGGGTGACCCAGGCGCTACAGCCAAGAACAATAGATTATTCGTGTTCTGCCGTGTTATATCGATATCGTGCTGGCATTCCCTGGCGGGATTTACCGGAGTGTTTTGGGGATTTTCGGGTTGTTCATACCCGCCATACCCGTTGGTCTGAAAAGGGAGTTTGGAAGCAGGTATTCGATGTCTTGGCCTCAGACGCCGATAACGAATACGCCGCGATTGATGCCACCATCCTGCGTGCCCATCAACGAGCGTGCGGGTGCAAAAAAAAACACCCTCAGATACGTGCGAAACCCAAGCCATAGGCCGTAGTAAAGGGGGACTATCGACAAAGATTCATGCCACTTGCGATTGCCCAAGGCAATCCCACAGGATTTCATCTTACCCCTGGCCAAGCCCACGACGGGAAAGGCGCTGACGTGCTATTGGATAAAATCGGTGAGATTGGCGCGCTGCTTGCAGATAAAGCCTATGATGCGGAACAACGTGTGCTCGAGCGCCTGAAAGAGGCGGATTGGATGGCTGTCATTCCTCCAAAAAGTAACCGCACAGAACACAGAGAATACGATGAAGAAATGTACAAGTGGCGGCATCTAATTGAAAATCTATTCCAAAAACTCAAGCAATACAGGGCTCTGGCGACACGCTACGATAAAACGGCTCGCAATTTCTTGGGTGCCATCTACCTCGCGGCAGCTGTAATATGGCTTAATTGATGACACGCCCTAGTTTCTGGTCGGGGTCGAGCTGTCCCTCGCGGGACAATCCTCCCATTCGGAACCTGAAGAGCGACTTTCACCGCACACGGCTACTGGTTGGTAAACCCTTGTCACGGGTAGGATTACTAGGGATTACTCCCGTTGTCCCTTGCCCTATGAAATATAGCCCCTTTATGGTCAGTCATGAACTAGTTGAGTACCTAACTCCGGAAGGTTTACGGGGGAGAACTAGAAAACCACTATGACCGTTCTTTACTAACAGGTGCCCGTATGGGGCCTCTAAATTTTTTACCCGGTTAGGATTTCAGTCCATCATTACTACCTAGTGTTGCCACTGGTTAAGCACGTTTAGAGGGCTACTATCTCCTAGAGCTTTTTACCATATCCGTCCTACGTCTGCATATCCACAGGCATTACCCCGGGCATTAGCTTCTTAGGACCTCCCTCCCCACGCGGGCATGCGCTAGGCGCTGCGCGCACGCTACGACGCACATCTGACTTGTCCATCTGGACAGCACCGCTCTTGTCCGGAACGTTCCCTGGTATCATTTCACGAGGCTTTTAGGTCTCCCCTATACACCGGCAGTCATTTCGGGTACGATATCAGTGACTTTCACCGCACACGGCTACTGGGTAGTTGGTCCTTGTCACTGGTAGGTAACTTCGGGATTACTCCCGTTGTCCCTCGTCTCATGAGATTTGGCCCCTTGAGCTTATCCATCTCTGACAGGTTTCCCCCGAGCTGTAGGCATATTTAGGGCTACTTTTACCCAAGACTTCCAACTATCACCGACCGACGTCTGCATATCCCAGGCGTTACTCCGGGCATTTGCTTCTTAGGCCATCTTTCCCATTCGCGGCTTGCGCTTCACATCTGACTGGTCCTTTAGGACAGTACACGAAGGGTTACTTCGTTCCCTGGTCTCATTTCACGATGCCTTTAGGCCCCTACTTTTCCCCGGCAGTTATTTGGGTACAATGTTAGCCAATTCCCTAACTAACACTAACTGCATTAACTTTTGTTCCAGCGCATTAAGCCTTATTTCGCTAGTTGGGTTTAACGAGGTTTACATAGGTTCGCTTGTTCTAGCCATGGACATCATCGAGCGCGAAGTTACCGGCTTAGGCTGCCAGCTATCCTACATTTAAGTCCTCGCTCAGTACCACGGTGATGTTACTCCGCAGCGCCGAGGACCGGTGTTACCCCCGTACCTGGGGAGGGGGAATTAAACCCCCATGATTACCAGAGTTCCTAGTTTCCTAGGCCAGCGTTCCGTATATGACTACGTTAGGCTGGAACTCATCGCACGGGAATTTAACCCTCATGGCACCAAAGTTACCTGGCACATAAGACCAGGCCCGATTTTCACCATTACTGGTTTACATCAGAACGAGTCGCACCATATGATTTACCCTGGATGGATATTCGCGCAAGCGTAAGAGTCATGATACAGAATTCTGATTACGTTTTTCCGCTAGGACATCGGTTAAGTATTATCATTGACCGGGTTTTTTGACTGACTCTCTAGGTGCTTTCGCGCCTGGGAAGCACTCTTCGTGCTTACTACGAACGGGGCGATCGATCGTAACCGAGACTGATTTTACCAGGTTCTAGGTAAATTTCTGACCCTGGTGCCCCAGAAGTGGGGTTGAGGCGAACCCGCAGCTTTCCGCAAGCAGAAATTCCCGTGACCAGGCCCGGATGGCCATCTACCAGGACTGGACGGGCCATGCTGGTGAGCAGTTGTTGGTAAGATGACAACAAATTCCCCATGGGTTGCAGTTGGGCCTGCTGGTATCCCCAGACTATTCCTTGCAAGGTCATAGCTGCTAGCTTTTCTAGGGATGTTACGAGTGGCCGTGGGTCTGAGGCCAGGAAGCTTTTGAGGTTGATACCGATTTCCGGTACAGGATTTTCCCAGTTTATCCCCACCCCGACTACGACTTTGGTAATTTGGCCCCTCTGGACGCGGGTTTCGGTGAGTATGCCGCCCAGTTTGCGATCTTTGAGAATAATATCATTGGGCCACTTCAGTTGCACGGGAATCCTGGGTTGGTCTGGATCTGAACTACTGGGAAGTTGGCGCCAGGTTGTGGCAATGCCCCAGGCACTGCTAATTGTTAGCAGTAGGGCATTCTGGGCGCCCATCTTGGGGGTGAGTGCTAGGGAGAGGTATAATCCACCGAGAGGCGATCGCCATTGGTGTCCGCGCTGTCCCCGACCTGCGGTTTGCTGGGCGGCGATGACGACTGTTCCTTCTGTTGCTCCTCGGTCAATTAGCTCCCACAGAACGCTGTTAGTCGAACTAACTGTATCATAAATGTGGAGCACAAAGGGAAATGGGCATGTTGACTCTTGCTTGAGGGCGTTTTTTAAAAGATCGCGATCGATTCTCACCATTACTCACCGAAATAATTCTGTCTTAGATTAGCATGGCGCGATCGCCTTAAATTTCTTTTCTAATGCAATAATTTTGAATTTTGAATTTTGAATTGCTTATGAATAGTTGGCATTGGCAGACTGGGTCGGAATTATCTTACTTGACTTGCAGTCTTTTATCACCCTGGTCCCACGGTTTTTTTACCAGGCAGTTTTTTCCGCGTCCCCCGGTGGAGTTGGTGGAGGTGTTGCAACCTACTGCTGCTGTCTATCAGGCGAAACAGGTACATGGTAATGTGGTGGTTACGCCTGCGGAATTCATCAACCAGTCTTTACCAGAGGCGGATGGAGTAATGACTGCAACTCACAATCAATCTGTATGGGTTTGTTCTGCTGATTGCGTTCCCGTGCTGATCGCTGATGCTCATACTGGTCAGGTGGCGGCGGTGCATGCGGGTTGGCGCGGTACTGCTGCTGAAATTATATCACGGGCGATCGCCCGTTTGCAAGCACGAGGTAGTCAATTGTCAGATTTGTGCTTTGCCATCGGGCCTGCGATCTCGGGCCCTGTCTACCAGGTTTCTGTGGAGGTTGCTGCCCAGGTGGGGGCTACGATCGCCCCTACTGGGGATGATAATGCTATTTTAGAGTATTTGTTCGCTTTGCGCGATTCTCCTTTGTTTCCGGATCCGGAACCAGGACGGGTACGTTTGGATGTTCCCCGCGTGAATGCTATCCAGTTGCAACAGTTGGGTGTGCAGGGGACTCAGGTGGCGATCGCCCCTCATTGCACTTACCAAGAACCCGAACATTTCTTTTCCTACCGCCGTAAAGATATCAAAAAAGTGCAATGGTCTGGTATTGTTAGTTCGTCTAGGGGGAGATAATCGCTCTTCGTGATTACTACGAACGCTTATAGGAATGCCTTGACTCTGGCAATTGTGAAAATCGGGGGTTCTTTGATTACCGATAAGTCTCAACCTTTTACTTTGCACGATCGCAATTTATCTACGATTATTACCGAAATTGCTGCTATTAAACAATTTCAACCTGACTTGCGATTGATTCTTATCAACGGTAATGGCTCTTTTGGACATGCTACCGCCCAAAAGTTTAGTACCGATCGTGGTTTTGCTGACGCAACAGTATCACTTGACATGCGATCTAATATAATAATATAACTCAAGTTGCTACCTATTAAAAAAAAATGGATTACCCACTTAGAGATTTCCGATATTTTTGGTAGGATACAGAAATATATTATTTTTATGCTATCAGTAGCCATCCCTGTTTATAGGTTATAATGTACTAAAATAACAGTTGATTGCGGTAGATTATGGAAAATATGATTATAACAATTTTTGTTCTTGGCGATGAACTGCTAAAAGCACTCAATATCAAAGAAGATCCACAAGTAAAAATGAATAATGCGGAGGTGATGACAGTAGGATTAGTTGCTGCTTATTTTTTGGGAGGGCGATAGAGATCGTCAATTTATGGCAGAACATAACTAGATCAAAAATCTGTTAAGTAAAAGTAGGTTTAATCGTCGAAAACATAAGATTGATGAAACAATTGTATGGGAGTTTATTTCAAGCAATGGCTCAATCGTTCGCTAAATCCGGGGCAAGAATATATTATCGATAGTTTCCCTGTGCCAGGATGTGACAACATTAGGATCGATAGATGTAAAATTTATACAGAAGAAGAATATAGAGGATATATCGCCAGCAAAAAACGTTATTTTTATGGATTGAGAGTTCATATGTTAGTCAACAAAACTGGTAAACCAATAGAATTTTATTTTGCTCCTGGTAGTTGTAATGATGCGAAAAAATTGCTTTGCCATCAAAGGTTTATGGGGACAAAATTTATAACAATTATCAATTAGAAGATTTACTAAAAAAGTCAATGAATATAATGTTCAAACATTTGCGTAAAAAGAACGCGGGTTCAATATGTACAGAACGTAACTAGAAAACAAGTAGAAACATGCTTTAGTTGAATAACTAATTTGTTTCCTAAGTCCTGCTGTTACATCCAAAGGGTTCGAGTTAAAATTAATTCTATTTATCATAGCTTTTTGTGTTCAATTTTTATAGGTCGCAACTTAAGTTAATATATTATATCGCGCATGTCAAGTGATACTGCGGGGTTCTGTTGCTTGCAAAAAGATACCGCCCAACTAAATCCCTTGCTGGTCGATCGCCTCAGCAAGCATTCCTGCTATTAGTTTTACTCCCGGAAATGTTTTTTGGACAGACGATAGCCAAGATTTTTATGGTAACATAGAAATCTTATAACATTGCTTGGTGCGAAATTTTGTCCAGGTTTTATATGTGGAGGCAATTATCGACTTGAAGTTAAACGGTACGACCATTTCTTCTGACGTTATCTTGCAGTTACTGGCAGCATATTTTGCTAACTATCCTGATTTCACTATGCACAAGTTAGTCAATGCTGGCAAGGGGGGGTTTTAGATGATAAAGGACAAGTAATTCCGCAAATTACCGATTTTTCCGGAACGGTGGAAAACTTTGCCCAAGTGCAAGGATATTTGTACAACCTACATTCCCCACGGATAAATATCGACGATAGCTTGACAAACAGCTTGTGATTTTACAAATTATTATACAACCGATCCCTATAAATAGATATACGTCCTGTTTACTAAATTGTCAGAAGTCAGTACGGATTACAAAAGTAATATAATAGTAATCTAAGTGATAAATTACGTATTACTTAGTATGTTACAAATTGTCGTGCGTAAAGTGGGGTACTTGACATTGGCAGATATTTCTGGCGGGATGGCAAAATGTGGGAGTTCTTAAAATTGGCAAGGTTAAAGCAGCAAACGATCGTTATCGATAGGTCCATACCCGGGAATTTGCAGAATGTTTTTCGGAATGAAGAGTTTGTGGGGACTGTGTGCGACAAAGGGTACGGCGAGTAGCACGGAGTACATCGGTGTTGTGAAGAGGCGATCGCTCTTCCGGGTTAGGCGATCGCCTAACCCGTATGGGGACGGACCTCTGGAGAGAAGTCACCCATCTAATTTCAAGCGCATTGACAAACCCAAGCACTAATCTTGATTTTCTCTTGATAATTTCTCGTTAATCGCGGTTGGCGGTATCGAAAAAATTTGACCCCAAGAGCCCCTGACGATCGGGGTCCTAAGGGAAGATGCAACTTTTTCTTAAGTCTATCGCATCCTTGATAAAACAGTATTAGTAGTCAGAATAACTGACAACTGACTGACCATTCAACCCTTGTGGAACTCATAGACACCCAAAATTGAGTGAGCAGCCCCCAATCCTTGTTGGAGGTTCCACTCTAGATCCCTTAGTAAAAAGGCCAGTTGGGGTTCGATTAAATTGGATCGCGGGTCATCGAGGTGGAATGCTGGTGCTTGTTGCACCCCATGGCGAATCCCGCGAATGGCTTGCTGCACGACTGGTCGATAACTAACCGGGGGTTCTGCCACTAACTTTGGGGGGTTCCGCCACTCAGCCAGGGCATCCATGCAAGCATAAACCAAGGAATTCCAGGCATCTTGCAGGGTGTAGAAAAATCGGTTCAAGTGTAGCGTAGTCCCATGAGGTTTGTACTCGAAAATTAGCTGAGACAAGTCCGTGCGGCAATTAGTTTCGTGCAAAGAGTTGACCGCAGCGCGGATGGGAGGCGCGTCGGGATTGTATTCGCGAGTATCCATATGACGACCGACCAAAATGGAGCGATCGCACAGCCGTCGGCGGTAAACCTTCACCCCTTTGCTAGCAACTGTCTTGTTCACGAACCGGTCCAACTCTTCGCCACCCCAGTAGCGAATGGGAAACCGCTCCACCTCAATCTCCTTACTAACGTTGGGACCATAGATATAAGACATCGAGTACATTTTTTGGGTTGACTCATTTTCCTGGGAGTTCTCCCAGTAGCAGGGCCATTCATAGGAATAGCGACCGAGGAAATCACCGACAAAAATTGCTCTTTCCCCCATATGGTCGCAAATATCGGACAGAACTTTAGCCAAGTTGGGGTCATTCAGGTGGGATAACGACGCATAAGAGGAAAAGTAGACGTCGTAAGCGAATTCTCCCGCTGGCAGTTGAAGTCCCTCATTGAGATCGGTCACCGCAAACTCAGCTTGGGGGTGGTTGCGGTGGAGATCTTTTGCCTTGTCAATCATCGCTGGACTGATATCCAAGCCTTTGTAACAACTAACCTAAGTTGCGACCTATTAAAAAAAATATGAATTACCCACTTAGACTTTACAGATATTTGGGATATTTCGTAGCTTTTGATACAAAATTATATTTTTTTTGTGCTATACGGCGGGTTGGCTGTTTATAGGTTATAATGTACTAAAATAATAGTTAATTGCTGGGGGATGTAGATGATGGAAGATATGATTACAACAATTTTTGTTCTTTGTGACGAGCTACTAAAAGCGTTAAATATAAAAGAAGATCCACAAGTAAAAATGAACAATGCCGAAGTGATGACAGTCGGATTAGTTGCTGCATATTTTTTCGGAGGACACCACGATCACTCTTGTCAATTTATGGTCCAACACAAGTATATAAAAAATCTGTTAAGTAAAAGTAGGTTCAATCGTCGATTACACAATATTGAGGAACCAATTTGGATGTTTTTCTTCCAAGTTATAGCTCAAACATTTAAAGAGCTCAATCCGGGTCAAGAATATATTCTTGATAGTTTCCCGGTGCCAGTATGTGATAATATTAGGATTGATAGATGCCAAATTTATAACAAGGAAGAATATCGAGGGTATATTGCCAGTAAAAAACGTTATTTTTATGGATTAAGAGTTCATATGTTGGTAAACAAAAATGGAAAGCCAATAGAATTTTATCTAGATCCTGGTAGTTATAATGATGTTAAAGTTTTGCAATCTTTTGGCTTTGACTTACCATCAAATTTAATAGTTTATGGAGATAAAGCTTATAATGATTATCAATTAGAGGATTTACTAAAAGAGTCGTCAAGTATAATGTTAAAACCTTTGCGAAAAAAGAACTCAAAAAGAAAAGAATATTCTTGTTTTGAATATATACAAAAAGTAACAAGAAAACAAGTTGAAACCTGTTTTAGTCGAATCACAAATTTGTTTCCCAAGTCAATTCATGCTGTTACATCTAAGGGATTAGAGTTAAAAATAATTCTCTTTATCATAGCTTTTTGTATCCAATTTTTATAGGTCGCAACTTGAGTTAACAACTAATGTCTTGATAGTCCAGTACCTTCTCAATTTTGGTATCCAATGTAGCCTGGGTTTGAGGCAAGCTCGTAAGGATATTCAGACCTTCACCAGCACCGCATCCGAGATCCAGCACGCGAATGCCAGTACCGGACTGTCGCTTGCTGGCAACCAAGGGACTGATAAAATGGCCGATCAAATTACGGCTAAAGCGATCTTCCCAATGCCGCCTGACATTATCATGCTTCCCGAATAGACCAGCTGAATGCAGATCGTAGGCTCCAATAGCCACTGCCTTAGCGTAGTTTTTGAGAACCTCTTGTTTCATATAGGGGGGGCCTTTATTGTTAATGTCTAACAGACCCAATATACTTGAATTGCTGGGAGCTACACAAGCATCCACCTACGGGTGTGGTCATGCCTTTGTCGATCGCTCAGACTCCACCAATAACCTGGTTTCGCAGGAGAAACCAGATTTCTGGTCCCACGCGACTACCTCCTCTACCAACTGGTGCAAGACCGCACCCTCCACCCACGTGCAAGGGTTTCTTAACGCGCTCATCTAGAATTGCTGTTGTCAATAACAAACCATAAAGCATAGTTATTATGCTAAAACCCCTGCTTATTGACAATAGGCGCTTACCCTGGAATTCAATGACATATCTAGTTGCATTCTTATCTAACTATCCACCCGTTCACGTTCAATACATCTAGCAAAAGTCTACCACTTCTGCCGGTCCCACTAAGGATATATAAGGGGCTGTAAAATACCGATTAGCCACTGCTTGGGCCGCTTCAGACGTTACACTAGCAATATCTTCCTGAAACTGAATGTCAAATTCCACCCCTAGCCCCATAGTTTCGTACCAACCGAGAACTTGGGCGATCTGGGAATTTGTCTGTTTCCCTAAAGCGTACTGTCCTAGCAGCTTGTTCTTGCAAGCTTGCAATTCCTTTGGAGTCAGTTCCACATTCCGTAGACGTTCCACTTCCGATTGTAAACTTCCCAGCGCGATCGCGGTATTTCTCGGTGCCGTGCCCATATAAACCACAAAATTAGCAGTTTCCTGGCGGGTGGGGTACATAACCGAAACATCGTAAGCTAATCCTCGTTTTTCCCGCAATTCTACAAATAAGCGGCTCGAAAGTCCATTTCCCAAGTAGGTATTCAGCAATTTCAGGTGGGCGTAGTCCTGACTGTGAACTGAAGCTGCTAAATAGCCTATCATAATCACGGATTGTTGAGTTTCTTGAGCCGTAACGATCTGGTGAGGTTCTCCAGTAATAGCAATCTGAGTGGCCTCCGGTATGGACATGTCCGGTGCCTGCCAATCTCCAAAGACATCTTTTACTAGGGCGATCGCATCATTTGGTGAGATTCGTCCTGAGATACTAATTACCATATTATCTGGGCGGAAGTAGGTAGAGTGAAACTCTTGCAGATCCTGGCGCTTCATGCTGCATACGCTTTCTTCCGTTCCCAGTGGTGACCTGCCATAGGGATGCTGCTGGTACATCGCTTCCCGCAGGGCCTTAAAGGCCACAGCAAAGGGTTGTTCTTGCTGAGAACGAATCCCTTGCATGGTGATGCGTTTCTCCAGTTCCACTTCTGCTTCCGGAAAACTCGGCGATCGCAATATTTCCCCTACCAACGCCAAAATCTCCGCAAAATCTGCCGATACCGTCTGAAGACTCACCAAAAAATAATCTGCTGCGGCATCTGCCCCCACACTCGCACCCACCGATTCTACCTTTTCGGCAATTTCCAGGGAAGATAACTTAGGAGTACCCTTAGTCAGTCCTGACGATACCAAATGTGCTAGTCCTGCTTTTCCTTCCTTGCCACTGCCCGCTCGTAGGAAAATCCGACTAGCAATGATATCAGCAGCTGGGTTTTCCACTACTAATATTACTAGGCCATTCTCCAGAACTGTACGATGAGTTTGGTAGCTTTGACGCCGCTTCACATTTAATTTCACACAATCTTCCTTAATACTTTATAGCAACTCTATGAGTTTCCCAAGGAAACCCAACAGTCGAGCATGTTCAGATACTTATCTCTGTATTTTTTATTTAACAGTCTAATTACCTGTCGGACAGGCGAGACGCCCCTCCTACGGGAACTCCCACAGGCGAGACGCCCCTCCTACGGGAACTCCCACAGGCGAGACGCCCCTCCTACGGGAACTCCCACAGGCGAGACGCCCCTCCTACGGGAACTCCCACAGGCGAGACCCCTCCTACGTCTCCGACAGGCGAGACGCCCCTCCTACGCTGACTCCCACAGGCGAGACGCCCCTCCTACGCTTGACTATTTTACCACAGCGGTCTGAGGGTAGCGACCGCATATCTGTCAACGGAGAGATATTCCCTCGCCAAGCGCTGTAAATCTTCTGCTTGTAATGCTTGGATACTTGCCGGATAGGTGACTGATTGTTCGGCGGAGGCAATAGTGTTGTAGTATCCATAAAGACCAGCCAATTGTCCGGGGGTTTCCGTAGAAAAGGCATATTCATTGCACAGTTGCCTCTTGCAGCGGGATATTTCCCAATCTGACACTGGTGTATTTTGTAACTCTACCACCTGTTCGCAAATCAGTCTTTCTACATATTCGATATATTGCGGTTCTAACCAGGCTGTAATCGTAAAGAGACTGGAGTCCCGTTGCAGGGAAAAGTCACTTAATATCCCTTGCACCAATTCTGACTCTTCCCGCAATTGGCGCACTAACCGGGAAGACCGACCCGCCGCTAACAGCACCGACAACAAGTCTAAACCGTGGGCATTTGACAACTTTTCTACTCCCGGTCCCGCCCAGGCCATCATCAGACGCGCTTGTTCCAACCGGGGCAAACTCAGGGAGCGACGCTCAATTTCCGCGATCGCAGGTGTTGATGATGCTAATCTGTAGAGGCGGTCTGCAATCGGACACTGCGATCGGGGACGAAAACCCTGGAAATTTTGGCTGACCAATTCTTTTGCCTTTTTCTGAGATATGCCTCCGACCACCACCACGGTCATATTTTCCGGTTGATAATAACACTGGTGGAAACGGTGCATCTGTGCGGGAGTCTGTTGCATCAGCTGCACCTGGGTACCCAGTACTGGCCTGCCGTAGGGATGTTGTGGATAGACCGTCTCCATCAAAGCTTGGAAACCCAACCAGTCGGGGTCGTCTTCTGATTGGCGAATTTCTTCCATCACCACTTCTCGTTCCCGGACAAACTCGCCGTCCGGGATAGCAGGATGCAGCAGCAACTCCGCCAGATAGGGGAGAGTTTCTTCTAAGTGCTCTACCGCAGCGATCATAAAATAATGGGCAAAGTCATGGCTAGTTACAGCATTGCTGACTCCTCCCCGACGTTCGATCGCGCGATCGAACATGCCCGGGCCCACCCGCGCGGTACCCTTAAAAATCATATGTTCTAGGAAGTGGGCCATCCCCGGGGCCTCAAGGGGGTCCACTGCCGCACCTGCCCGTACCCATACATCTACCACGGCAACTGGCGTTGCCGGAATTTCTTGATGGATAACAGTTAAGCCATTGTCCAGCTGGCAAATATTCGCTGGCAATCTGGAAATATCAAGCAATTGAGACAATTTTTGACATAGCTAGTGATGATGTTCCTCATTCTAGCCTCCGATCTCCAGCCAATTTGCAACATTTAATACAGTTTGTTCCTATTTGATGGTTTATTATGTCGTCAATGCTGCTGCGGCGTAGCAAGTGCTTCGCCCCTGACGCCGTTTCTCACAACTCACTGATTCCAAAACTCTAGGTCTTTAAACGCAGCCAAGTCTCGGTAATTTATTGTCCATACTGGACAGCGGTAGCGTCGGGCAGTTAAGATCACTGTGGCATCTTCTAAACTACCACCCCAATTTGAAAAAGTTCTGACTAACGTTTGTAGTTCTTCTAGTTCCAATTGACCAATAGGGACTAGGTTAAAGCTCTCTAGCATCATATCAAGTGTACTTTGAGCTGTGCTTGGGTTTACTCTTTGTAATAGCCATTTGTAGACCTCGAAGACAATGGGAATGGGAACAATATGGCAGTTTTTCCTTGCTGTAACTGGTTAACAGCCGCTACACATTCGTTATGTTGCGGATCTTTAGCATAAAAGAAGCTAATGAGGGGACCCGCGTCAACCACCAGTTTTTTCAATTAATTTGCTCCTAGAACTTGATTTTCGGGCGCTTCCTTAACCAGTCCTGCTAAGGATATCAATCTTGAAAGATATTTAAATTCTGGTTCGAGCGGTATTGCCGACTTCAGCAAGCGGCATAATTCCTCACTCGAATGATACTTGAGATACTTATCCAGTAGGTCAACTAACTCCTCGGGCAGCTCAATAGTTCGTTTCATAACACAAGTGATCTAATGCTACACGTTTATTATACACCAATGCGCCCGTTCGCGTGGCAATCCTTAACTCCTGGAAACTGCCTCCTATGGCCCGGCCACGCACGGGCGTGGCCAAATTTGATTTACCCCTTACCCATGCTGTTTTTATCCTAGGGCTTCTGCACCACCCACAACTTCCAGAATTTCTTGGGTAATTGCAGCTTGTCGCGCTTTGTTGTAAGACAGCGTCAGGGTTTTGATCAACTCACTGGCGTTATCGCTGGCATTGTTCATCGCCGTCATCCGCGCCGCTAACTCACTTGCCGCTGATTCTTGGAGCGATCGCAACAACTGATTATTCAGGTACAGTGGTAAAAGAGCTTGCAGAATTTGTACCGGATCCTGCTCGAATATCATCTCACGCGGCATACTTTCGGGAGTGGCACGGATGACCTTTTCCCGCGTCACCTTAAAATCACCCCCACTGCTCGTCAGTCGGAATATTTCATCATCTTGAGCTTCCAAACCTTGCGGGTCCAAGGGCATCAGGGTTTGCACTACCGGTCGCGAGCTAATTAAAGACACAAATTTGCTATAGATCAACTCCACCTTATCCACTGATTCTGAGAGGAACAACGATAGCAGTTCGTCAGCAATCATCGAAGCTTCCGCTGATGTCGGAATCTGCTCTAGACCGTTGTACGTTGCATCGATCGGTTGATTCCGGCGTTGGAAATATTGGATCGCTTTGCGACCTACCAGGACATATTTATAATCGCGACCTTCCGCCTTGATTTCCTTGGCCCGATTTTCTGCCCTCTTGATCACGTTATTATTGTATGCTCCGCACAGGCCCCGATCGCCCGACACCACCAGCAGTCCCACTGTTTTCACCGGTCGCTTTTTCAGCAGGGGTAGGTCCACATCTTCAAACTTCAGGCGACCCTGAAGCCGATACAGCACCTGGGCCAACCGGTCTGCAAATGGACGAGTTGCTATTACCTGTTCCTGGGCTCTACGTACTTTTGCTGCTGCGACCAAACGCATCGCTTCGGTAATTTTTTTCGTGTTCTTTACCGACCAGATTCTGTCTCTAATTGCTTTAAGATTTGCCATATTTCCTACTCTTCCCTTTGCTTACCCTAGTTACTAATTGCTAATTGCTAATTTTTAGCCGTAGGGTGGGCACTGCCCACCTTACTTGCCCGATCGTCTATCACAACTGACCACTTACAACTGACCACTTACAACTGACCACTTACAACTGACCAGCAACAATTTACAATTAAGCTGATACCAAGAACGTCTTCTTGTATTCTGCGATCGCCTCTTTCAAGATGCCTTCAGCTTCATCTGTCAGCTTCTTATCCGAACGGATAATTTCTGCAAACTTCGGCTTGTTATTTGTCAGATAAGAACGCAGTCCCTGGGCAAAACTGGCTACTTTTTCTGTCGCTATATCATCCAGATAGCCATTCAGACCCGCATAGACTATCGCCACCTGTTCGTACACGTTTAGCGGTGAATTTTGCGGCTGTTTCAGCAGTTCCTGCAATCGTTGACCCCGGGACAGTTGGTCCTGAGTCGCTTTATCCAAATCTGAAGCAAACTGAGCAAAGGCCCGCAAATCGTCGTACTGCGCCAACTCCAGCTTCAACTTCCCTGCCACCTGTTTCATGGCTTTTATCTGTGCCGCAGAACCTACCCGCGACACCGAAATACCCGCGTTAATTGCCGGTCGCTGACCCGAGTTGAACAGGTCAGAAGACAGGAATATCTGTCCATCCGTAATCGAAATCACATTCGTGGGAATATAGGCCGACACGTCACCAGCCTGAGTTTCAATAATCGGCAGTGCTGTCATGCTACCGCCACCCAGTTTGTCATTCAGTTTAGCTGCCCGTTCTAGCAAGCGCGAGTGGATATAGAACACATCTCCCGGATAAGCTTCCCGACCCGGGGGACGCCGCAGCAGCAGTGACATCTGGCGATAGGCTTGGGCTTGCTTGGAGAGGTCATCGTAGATCGTCAGGGTCGCCTTGCCATTGTACATGAAGTATTCCGCTATGGTCGCCCCCGCGTAAGGAGCCAGGTATTGCAGCGTCGCTGGATCGCTAGCATTGGCCGCCACCACGATCGTGTAGTCCATTGCCCCTTTTTCCTCCAGGGTTGCCACTACCTGGGCCACCGTGGAAGCCTTTTGACCGATCGCCACGTACACGCAGATCACATCTTCTTCTTTTTGATTGATGATCGTGTCGATCGCCACCGTTGTTTTGCCTGTTTGTCTGTCACCAATGATCAGTTCCCGCTGACCCCGTCCGATCGGAATCATCGCGTCTATAGCAGTGATTCCCGTTTGCATCGGTTCGTAAACCGACCGACGGGCCACAATTCCCGGTGCTGGCGATTCTAGCAGGCGGCTTTCTGTCGTGTTGATTTCCCCTTTTCCATCTATTGGTTGTCCCAAGGAGTTCACCACCCGCCCCAGCATCGCCTCTCCCACTGGCACCTGAGCAATTTTGCCTGTAGAAGTCACCGAACTGCCTTCTTGGATGTCGCGGCCTTCACCCATCAGCACCGCACCCACATTATCTTCTTCCAGGTTCAAGGCGATGCCTATTGTCCCATCTTCAAACTCTAGCAATTCCGCCGCCATTGCCTTTTCCAGACCGTATATCCGGGCAATGCCGTCACCTACTTGCAACACTGTCCCCACATTTTGGGCTTTTACCTGTTGATCGTACTGCTCGATTTGTTGCCGAATGATGCTGCTGATTTCGTCAGGTCTGATTGCTACCATATCTTTTCTCTGTTTTCAATCGTCAATTTGCTTCCGTTTCCCTTATTTTCTTCTGGGCCGCGCTCAACTTGCCGCATTCAGGGATATGCCAATTCTTCGCAGCTGTCCCCGCAGACTTGCATCTATTACCTGAGAGCCTACTTTTATTATCACCCCTCCGATTATTTCTGGATCGATTTTGCTTTCCAGTTCTACTGCTGCTGCACCTGTCATCCCCTTTACCCGATCGATCGCTGCTTGTTTTTGTGCTTCTGTCAGTTCCACTGTCGAGGTCACTTCTGCCAACACCGTTTGGTTTAGCTTCCGCAATATTGCCTGATACTGCTTGCAAATACCTTCTAGGAACTGGATCCGACGCCTGTCTACTAGCAGCATTAAAAAGTTGAGCGTATAGGGGTGCATCCGATCGCCTCCCACCTGCCGCAGCACGGCTTTCTTTGCCTCTGGTTTAATCAAGGGATTAGCTATCAACTGACTTAACTCTGGAGAACTTGACAGCATCTCCAGTATATCTCGCACGTCCTCTCCCAATCTTTCTGTCAAGTTTTGCCCTTGCGCTAGAGACATCAGTCCCTCTGCATAAGGCTCCACTATTTCACCGATCACCATCCCGCCTTTCATCACTAACCTCCCAGCATTGCGATGCTACGGTCAATTAACTGTTGTTGAGCGCCAGCGTCTACAGATTCTTTCAGCCTCGACTCCGATCGTGACAGCGCCATTTCTACTACTCGCCGTCGCAGTTGGGCGATCGCCCGTTTTTTTTCCAAATTCAAATCCTGCACTGCCTCTTCTCGCAAGCGTTCTATCTCCTTCTCTGACTTAGCCAAGATTTCTTGTTTTGCCGACTCTGCTCTTTTCTCCGCCTCTTTTTTGATCTTTTCTGCCTCAGCTTGGGCCGCCGCCAACTTTTGCTGCTGATCTGCTAGGACTGCCGCCGCCTCTTTCTGTCTTGCTTCTACTTCTTTTATTGTCGAGGCTATTTCCGAGCTTCTCGTTTTCAGGGTTTCCCCTAACACCTTACTGCCCAAATAGTACAAAATCCAAATTACAATTGCCAGGTTAATCAGGTTAGTTTCTAAAATGTTAAAGTTCAATCCGAAACCACCTTCATGACTAGCTTCTGTTGCTAGCAATAAAACTTTCTCCATTTTCTTTTCCTATCCCATCAACATTTTACCTCGAACCTCCCTAACTATCTTACCAGTTCTGGTCCCAATATTTTTTCCAGAATCTGGCGACTGAGGCCATCCACCTGTTGTTCTAGCTGTTGCATTGCCTCTTGCTTTTGCTGCTCTATTTCTTTGGCCGCCTCTTCTCGCCTTGCTTGAGCTTCTTTGAGCGCCTCGGCTATTTGACTTGAGGTTATTTTCTGGACTTCCGCCTGGGCCGATGCCACTATTTCTTGAGACTGT
Organism: uncultured Hormoscilla sp.; assembly: GCA_963921275.4. GTDB lineage: Bacteria > Cyanobacteriota > Cyanobacteriia > Cyanobacteriales > Desertifilaceae > Hormoscilla. Next base: position 4,530,148 of record OZ001293.3, read on the forward strand.
CTAATGCTAGTCGCCAGCTCTTTTTCATATTGTTGAGCTAATTCTTCCGCTTTCGCCAACCTCTCTTTCGCTCCTCGTTCATTTTTTCTAATGTACTCCGAGCGTTCTTCTATTGCCTTAGTCAGTGGCTTGTAAAAAACTGCGTTTAATACTACTGCCAGGATCAAAAACTGTACTGCCATCACTGGCAGGGTTGCATCAAAATCAAACATTTCCGTCCCCTTGCTGACGCCTCACCTATTCTTCTCCATTTTTACCCACTTCTCGGACGTAAGCATTCAGCTGCTGGCCGCTGAATGCTGAATGCTTACCTCACTTTTTAGCCACCGAAGGGGTTAGCGAACAGCAGCACCAAGGAGATCACCAGACCGTAAATCGTCAGTGATTCCATAAATGCCAGAGTTAACAGTAGGGTACCGCGAATTTTACCCTCAGCTTCTGGCTGACGAGCGATTCCTTCTACAGCTTGACCTGCTGCATTTCCTTGACCGATACCTGGGCCTATTGCCGCCAGACCTATAGCCAGAGCAGCAGCCACAACTGAAGCAGCAGCGATTATTGGATCCATAATGTTTTTTCCGTTACTACAAAACTGACAACCGATTTATTTTACTCCCATGGGAGTCATTGAGATGCAAGCTTTTTTCTTCAATGTCCTTCCCCTTCAGTTTCCATCGCCTCATGAATGTAGGCGGCTGCCAAGGTGGCGAACACTAGAGCTTGAATTGCGCTAGTAAATAGGCCTAGCAGCATTAATGGTAGAGGCACGAACAGGGGAACCAGTAATACTAGCACCGCCACCACCAGTTCGTCTGCGAGGATATTACCAAATAGACGGAAGCTGAGGGACAGGGGCTTAGTAAAATCTTCCAAAATTTTGATCGGCAATAGGATCGGTATGGGCTGGACATAGTTAGCAAAGTAACCCAGGCCCTTCTTGCGAAAACCTGCGTATAAATATGCCAGAGATGTCAGCAACGCCAGGGCCACCGTCGTATTGATATCGTTTGTCGGAGCCGCCAGTTCCCCCTCTGGCAAATGGATCAGTCTCCAGGGCATCAACGCCCCCGACCAATTTGACACGAAGATGAACAAAAATAAAGTACCTATAAATGGCACCCAGGGGCGATATTCTTTTTCCCCCAGTTGGTTTTTTGCCAGGTCCCGAACGAATTCCAGAGCATATTCCATGAAATTTTGCATTCCTGCAGGCACTCTCTGGATATTGCGAGTAGCTAGCACTGAGGCTATTACCAACAGGGCGATTACAAACCATGAAGTCAGCAATACCTGGCCGTGGACTTTCAGATTCCCAATTTCCCAGTATAAATGCTCGCCGACTTCTATTTTTGCGAGATGCAGGCTATTGGCAAAAAGCAGATTTAGCGTTTCCATTCTTCCGTGAGTCTCTAAGCTCCGATTGGCAGGATTCCTTCACCTAAAGTTTGTCAGCTTTTAACGATATCACCAAACATGTAAAAGATGATGGCGGCTTTATAGGTCAGAAATCCCAGAAATATGGGGATTATCTGCAACTGGTCTAATTGGGAGGCGAGGATTATCACCCCCATTAGCACAGCCAGTCGCTCCTTGCTGATGCGATTTTTCGATCGTCCCAGCTGCTCTACGTTTCTGGCCAACATCTTTAAGTAAACCACACCCGTGCCTGCCCCGATTAAATAATTTAGGGCAATGTCAAGGGAGTAGACCATCCAGACACTGATAAATATCACCCCTGTCACGGCCAGAGTCACCATCAACAGGTTCTGTTGCAGCCGGTGGTACTCCAGCATAGAGGTGTTTGGTTCGGGTAGGACAGAACCCCCAAGGCGATTCTCTGTGGTTTCCCGGTCAGAGTCGTTCACTTCTACTTGGCCCCTTATGCAGTTATGATTGACGTTAGTTTACAAACCATCTGAAATCATATCATGTATGGCAAGCACTTATAAAGAAAAAGTTAAGCAAATTTTTGCACAAGTCAGGCTGTCTGTAGCAGCAGCAACTGTTGGCTGTGGAGTCTGCGCACTGCCGGTAGTCCCAAGTTCACTTCTGCCAAGACTTCTGTTACTGTTCGGGTGCCGTCACAAGCTAGCAGAAAGGCGAACTCCCCCTCTGCTAGCGTCACTGGCTGGTAGTCATGATTCAGGAAAGACTGACTCGGCCATCCATGCATACAAGGGTTTACTTCCCCTATGGCCCCTAATAGCCGTTTGTCTGGGGACCAGTCGGGTTTGGCTAGGGGCGGACGGCCTAGGAAGAACTCGTAATGGGTGATTTCTGGATCTAGCAGTTCTATTAACCGGTATCTGGCCCGATCGCCCAACTGTGATGCCCGGGCCATTAATTCTGGGGACTTGCCCACCAGTCGTTCGATATTCCAGTATTGGGGGTTGGAGAAACCGATGAACTCTAACCCCGAGGCATCAATCAGTTCAAACAGGGTATTGATGTTATAGTCAATTTCCTGGGGATGGACGTACATGTCGGCGAAGCACTCGTCCTGATGGTTTTCCAGGGACCAGCTCTGTTTGTCTTGCTTGACAATTCTGTTGTTTTCTGGTAAAGCGGCAAACAGTTGCCGACCGATCTGGACCCCATCCCGGTAGTCCCCCTGGCGATCGCCTTGCAGGAGGGAGATGGCCTGTTGCATGAGGCGAATTTCCCAACGTCCCAGTTCGGCATAGACGAATATATGCATGATACCACCAGTAGCCAATTTAGCAGCCAGTGCTTGGATGCCTCGGATGGGGTCCGGTAGGTGATGCAGGACGCCGACACAGTTAATCAGATCGAATTTACCAGGGAGTTGGTCGAGATTGTAGAGGCTGAGGTGATGAAATTCCGCCCGGTCGGCACCCGATCGCTGACAGCGTTCCTTGGCCAGGGCCAAAGCTTGTCCGCTGAGATCGATGCCAATGATAGATGCTTGGGGGTTGAGGTGAACCAGATATTCCGTACTCACGCCAGTGCCGCAACCAGCATCGAGGATGCGGATATCTTGCTTTTGGGGTATTTGCCCGGTGCAAAAGTGATGTGCAGTTAACCAGTTCCAGCGCCAGTTGTACCCTGGAGGAGGTTCGTCTAGCAATGGGTCCGGCGGAAAAGGATAGGTGTCGTAGAGTTTCGCCACGGAGTCGGCGATCGCCTGGTTGTCTGACATGGACTGTATGCTTTGCCCACTGGGAATCTAAGATGGTCCGGTGGATGCTGTCCACCAGGGTTTATTGTACTGCGATCGCTGCCCGCCACTTTGCAAAAACGAGAAAAGATGCTATATCTTTCACTACAAGCATTATAAGCACCTCTGTACCTCGTTTCCAGGCGATCGCCTGGAAACGAGTTCTCTTGTAGGTGGCGATCGAGATGTCAGGATTTTGCTAGGAATGATCGAGCTATGTCTGCTACCAACAACACCAACAATACTTTGCGTCTGTACCAATACCTCTCGGTGCGGTGCGATGCTAACCGCGTTTCGGTGGAGACTGTTTTCTGGATGTGACCGGTGCTTAAAGAAGGTTTTTCCGGTTATTTACGTATAGGTATGTTCTTGACCCATTTTAGGGGCTCGTGGGTGGCTCGTGGGTGGCTCGTGGTCGGATCATGGTGGGCTTTAAAGGGATGCTTGGGAGCGGGAGCTTTATGCAGTATTGGGTAATTTTTTTTGTCGATCGCTATCGGGGCGATCTTTGCTTCTAGTACAGCCGGTGATTTATGAGGCTTTGGTTCGGTGCCGGTCTGTTCTGAGAATCTGATTGCTTAATGACCGGCGATTGGCCTCAAGTACGGGTAAAACAATTGCCCAACTTCATTGCCATGCAAGGGCTGTAAAATAAGTGGCAAGGTTGCCGATCGCCCTTTACTCAATCCACAGGAGACTTCATCATGGGCCGTAAGTTCGCCGAAATTGCTTTCACCCCCTCCGTCAAAGCCATTCAGGAACGGATGGACTCGCGGGAGTCCTATCAACGATTTGAAGAAGGAGATTTGGGCAACGATCTCCTCACGCCCCAACTGATAGAATTCATTGCCGAACGGGAAAGTTTCTACATCGGTAGCAACAATGCTAATGGCTGGCCTTACATTCAATTTCGCGGTGCCAAACCGGGTTTTCTCAAGGTTCTCGATGAACAAACCCTGGGTTTTGCTGATTTTGAAGTGAAGCTTATATGGTTGAGTTATTTGGTGGGTGGGTTAAGGCAGAAGTGGGAAGTGATTTCGTTCCTGCTGCCGAGAACGAACCCGGTGCCTTTATGGAAACTATTGGCGTGGAAACTGTTTATCCCCACCAGTTGAAATTAGCGAAAACTAATGCGTTATGCAGTTGTGATTGAAAAAGCAGCAGGTAACTATTCGGCTTACGTTCCTGACTTACCCGGATGCGTGGCCACAGGCTCAACGATCGAGGAAACTCAACAGCATATTCAAGAGGCGATCGCTTTTCATTTGGACGGTTTAAAAGAAGAGGGTTTTCCCATTCCCGAACCGACAGCGATCTGCGAGTATGTGGAAGCGTAAGTAAACCTGCCTTTAACCCCTAAACCCCTAACCGAGAGGTATTGGCTCGGGTGCGGCTCGGGTGCGGCTCGGGTGTGGCTCGGGTGCGGCTCGGGTGTGGCTCGGGTGCGGCTCGGGTGCGGCTCGGGTGTGGCTCGGGTGCGGCTCGGGTGTGGCTCGGGTGCGGCTCAACCTCGGCTCAACCTCGGCTCAACCTCGGCTCAACCTCGGCTCGACCTCGGCTCAACCTCGGCTCGGGTATGGCTACTGGCGTGTAAGCAATTTCGCTGAGGGCTGTTGCTTTGCGATCGCCTAAGATCTGGGATGGCTGCGAACGTGGTAGTCTTCTCCGATAACTTCCAGAATGTCACCGGGATGAAGTAAAGGATAGATGCTGTGTCGCTTTTCCCACACGCCTCTTCCCGTGCCTGGGTCCGGACAGGTGATGCGGTAGGTATTCGCTAGCACTCGCTCTACTTGGCAATTCGGTGGTAGAATCAGAGAAATGAGGGTGCAGGTGGTATCGCTGTCGATCATGTTCGGATTCTGAGAACAAAAGATGATAAAGCAGTAGGGCACCTTCCATCGCCCACCACCAGTAACTTCCTGTTGGGGCAGGTTGAGATGAGCACTTGCCCATTACTAATCTAAAGGCAAAGCCTTTCATATAGGATAAAGTATGCCAGCAGACTTGCCATGAGTTACTGTATCAACCCCCAATTGCCCCAATCCTCAAAACTCTGACAACCAGCTATTTGGCGCTGCTTGCGGTTCGGAATTACTCCTAGAAGGACAATATCGCATCCTGGGCAAACTAGGCGGCGGTGGTTTTGGCACTACCTATGAGGTAGATGACCCGAAACAACTGCCGGTATAAAGGAGAGACCTAAAAGCCTCGCGAAATGATACTAGGGAACGAAGTAACCCCTCGTGAGCTGTCCAGTAGGACCAGTCAGATGTGAAGCGTAAGCCACGAGTGGGAAAGATGGCCCGAGAAGCTAATGCCTGGGCGGTGTCTGGAGCATGCCGTGTCCTTCAGGACAAGAGCCCGGTGTCTGGAGCGTACCGATGGCGCTACGCTGGGCGCGCAGCGCATGTCCTTCAGGACAAGAGTACGCTCCAGACACCGGAGCGGAAGACGCCGGGTAATGCCCATGGATACGCTGACGCGGGTCGGAGATATCAGGAAGCTACTGGTTGAAAGTAACCCTAAAAGGTTATAAACCATGCACAATTAGTGACATAGGGATAAATAACTGGTAAAACGAGCGAGTAAATGGTGATCCCTTAAGGTTTCTCGGCTGCACCAATCACCAACCAGGGAAGGGGCCAAATTGCAAGTAGTAAGGGCCAACGGTGAGCAATCCCTAGTAAGCCTATCCATGACAACGGACCTGGTACCCAGTAGCCGGATGCGGTGAAAATCGCACGTCCGGTTCGGAATGGGAGGGTTGGGAAGCGATTTCCAGCTCGACCCCGACTGGAACGGCAAAGGTTTTGAAAGTCCTGCATCTGAACGAACCCAAAGCTATCTCCCTATTTCAGCAAGAAGCAAAGGTATTAGAACAGTTGCATCATTCAGGGATTCCCAAGGTTGACCCTGATGGCTATTTTACCTTTGTTCCCAGAAGCAGCCAAGAGCCCCTGCACTGCTTAGTCATGGAAAAAATTGAGGGAGAAGATTTGCAGAATTGGCTAGAAAAACGAGGACGCCCTATCAGTCAAAAGTTAGCACTCAAATGGCTGACTCAGCTAGTAGAGATTCTCGATGAGGTACATCAGAAGCATTTTTTCCATCGGGATATCAAACCGCCCAATATCATGCTGCGCCCCAGCGGACAACTAGCATTGATTGATTTCGGCACGGTTAAAGAAATCACGGCTATCTACATGGCAAATGTGAATGCAGGACAGCCAGGTACTGTTGTTTATTCTAGGGGTTATGCGCCAACGGAGCAAGAAAACGGTCATACATTGCTTACCACCCCTCAGTTTTCCAGCGAGCCCATAGAGGGGGGACCGGGAGTCCATGACGAATCACTCGAATAATCAGACGAAGTCCAGTGGTAAACAAAGAACACCAAGAACGGAAGCGTTTTGAAGGAGACTTGGGTAAAGGCGTCTCATCACTCATACCAGCAGATGTAGACCAATACATCGCTAGTGCCATAACCAAAATCAAACGTTCAATACGATCTGCATGCTCAAGTTGAGTTTCAGTAATGCCAAAACCTCTGGTTTTGAAATCCGAAAACATGGGTTCAATTCCCCAACGAATCCCATAATCTCGTGTTTTGTATTCGGAGGCAGGACAATCCAGAGCTACGATCCAAGGTTCGTCATAGCCAGGGTCTTGAAGTATACCAATATTAGTTTTTACTTCTTTCTCGTTAAAGCAAGCTCCATTCGAGATTTTTACTCCCAGTGCTGCGGCATCTCTACCAGTAATTTCTCCTCCTTGGTGTTGGAAAATCAGGTTACCCTTCAGGCGAATCCGGTAACTCCATTGATGATTTTGACACCATTCTACCATCGATGGCGTGCCATAGAATCTGTCAGCCATCAACAAGATGGAAAAATCTTCAGACAGCATCTGGTATACTTTTTCTAGTAATTGCTTTTCCTCTGAGAACCCTATAGCTCCCTTGGTTTTTTTTACATACCATAGCAATGGCAAAGACCTCCCCCCCATACTGACACTCACCATCAGCACTTCAAAGCCATTTCCCACTTTGCTTTGATCCAATATTAGGAGCAACTGCTCTCCATAAGCGGTCATGTTCTCACACAACTCTCTTCCGTAAGAAGCCATTACCAAAGTAACGTCCACTTCGTCACTTGCGAGAAATCTGCTGATATATTGATAGCGTTTTTCATTGTGCTTGATGGGACGGGGTAGTGTGGCGGCCAAGACCATTAGATTGGCAGTTCTCTCTGACAACATGCAACTGACCAAATTTGCCAAACCTAGTCGCCTAGGTTTACTTAAGCCTGTATCTCGCTGTTCGATATCTGCTAAGATATCGGAGCAAATTTTCGGAATTCCGCCTGATTCCATGTTGTCAATAAAACTGTGTTTTTTTTCGTTGGGCTCTCCTGCGTTTATCGTAGTAAATGTATCACAAAATACAAATATAGCGGGACAAAAAGGCTGAAACCCTTGATTTTGTGTGAATATAAGTTTGACTTATCACCCAAAAGGCCGGAGACCCTTCGTTGTCTATTAACGCACGTGGATAACTAGTATTTTTGCTGAGTCCCCAATTGGGAGATGCTCTCCGTTTTTCTGACTAGACAAATATTTCCATGTATTAATGATCGATCCATAAAAACTCTTTGGAATCAACAATCCATCTCATCCCCTAATTGTGCAACGGCTTTTTTTGTACTCTTGGGAATCATAGCAGAATTTTGAGGGGTGGTAAGGACAGACTCCCTAAAGCCTTGACATATTCCCACTCATATGGTAAGTAGACGCAGGCGGGGACAGCGGCGGCCTAACAACCCCCAGCGATCGCCGGTACAAGGTCGTCAGTGCTAGAGAAATGTAACAAAACTTATAGTTTTCTCAGATACCGACAGAGGTAGCCTAAGATAAACATCGTTACGCTTTTTAATAAACGGCGTGGTCAACCCAGATTAATCTAGATCCTGAGTTCGATCGGGGCCACAGGCAGTCGGTCGCGGTGAAGAGCGAGCAGCTGGCGCTAGGAGGTAGAAATAGGGTTGCCCAGTGGCACGCTTAACTCAGATAAAGAGCAAAAATTAGAAGGGAGCTGATGAGGAAGCATGAGTATTAAGGCAAGTGGTGGCAGCTCAGTGGCCCGCCCGCAACTGTATCAAACCGTCGCAGTTTCGACCATTTCCCAAGCGGAACAGCAAGACCGGTTCTTGGCAAAGGGGGAATTAAGCGAACTGTCTACCTATTTTGATTCCGGTCTCAAGCGCCTGGAGATAGCAGCACTGCTGACGAAAAACTCAGAACTGATAGTCTCACAGGCCGCAAACAGGATTTTCACTGGTGGTTCGCCCCTGGCTTATCTGGAAAAGCCACAAGAACCGATGATGACTATGGCAACCGCGACGGCGACTGCTGGCGAGAAAAAACAGCAAAAGCCAGCGCAACTGGGAACTCAAACCTATGTGGAAAGCGCTGGCGGTGGCGGTGCAGGAGTGCGTGCTGGCTTGGGCGGCGGTGGCATAGGTCGCGTGCCAGTAGGTTTCCGAAAGCTCAATGTATCCCGCTACGGTCCGGCAAATATGACCAAATCTCTGCGGGACATGAGTTGGTTCCTGCGTTACGTTACCTATGCGATCGTCGCTGGAGACCCCAGCATCATTGAGGTGAACACTCGCGGACTCAAGGAAATAATCGAAGGGGCTTGCTCTACAGATGCGACAATAGTGGCCCTGCAATCAATGCGATCGTCATCTATCGGTTATTTCAAAAAGGACCCGGATGCAGCGGCGATCGTCACCCAATACTTCGATATTTTAATTACTGAATTCAAGGCATCCACTCCATCCAACAAGCTGCGCCAGCGGCCCAGCACGGACCTACAAGGTCTGGAATTGCCGCAAATATATTTCAACGCCGCCGAACGACGCCCCAAATTTGTCATGAAGCCGGGGCTGTCAACCACGGAAAAGCAAGAAGTAGTCAAAGCAGCCTACCGGCAAGTATTTGAGCGGGACATCACCCGGGCCTATTCCCAGTCAGTATCCTATCTGGAATCCCAGGTCAAGAATGGTGACATCTCCACCAAGGAGTTTATCCGCCGTCTGGCAAAATCTCCTCTGTACCGCCAACAATTCTACGAACCATTCGTTAACAGCCGGGTAGTAGAACTGGCATTTCGCCATATACTCGGTCGCGGGGTCTCCAGTCAAGAAGAATTCCAAAAATACTTCGCGATCGTCTCATCCGGAGGACTGCCAGCCCTCGTGGACGCTCTGGTAGACTCTCAAGAATATGCGGACTACTTCGGCGAAGAAACAGTCCCCTACCTGCGGGGGTTGGGACAAGAGGCCCAAGAATGTCGGAACTGGGGACCGCAGCAAGACCTGTTCAATTACAGCGCGCCCTTCCGGAAAGTTCCTCAATTCATCACCACTTTTGCCTCCTACAATCAGCCCCTACCAGACCAACACCCCTATGGCTCCGGCAACGACCAGTTGGAAATTCAATTTGGCGCGATCTTCCCGAAAGAAACCCGCAACCCCAGCAGCAGCCCAGCTTTCTTTGGCAAAGATACCAAGCGCTTGCTAATCCGTCGCGGTGCTGGCATAGAAAACCAAAACAGCAACCCAGCAGCACGCGGGAAAGGCCCTGGTTCCCTGGGTCCGAAAGTGTTCAATCTCGCTCAAATTCCCAGCAACGGCAAGAAGCGGGAAACTCCCACAAATATCAAGTTCACGGAAACTTCCACCCAAGCAATAATTCGGGCTTGCTACTTGCAGGTATTTGGCCGGGATGTCTACGAAGGTCAGCGGCTGAAGTCAGCAGAGAACCGGCTGGAGAACGGCGATATTACTGTCCGGGAGTTCATCCGCATGCTGGCAAAATCAGACGTGTTCCGCAACATGTACTGGAGTAGCCTGTATGTGATGAAGGCAGTGGAATATATCCATCGGCGTCTGCTGGGACGGGTAACCTATGGCCGTCAGGAAACGAACAAGTATTTTGATATCTGCGCTAAGCAAGGTTTCTACGCCTTGGTGGACGCAATCATCGACAGCCCAGAATACGGCGAAAGTTTTGGAGAAGATACTGTACCCTACGAGCGGTATGTGACGGCAGCTGGCGTGGCCATGCGTTCTATGCGAATGGGGAGTCTGCGGTCAGATATGGGTACAATACCCAAGCAGTCGGAAACGCCACGGTTTGTGGAATTGGGTGCTGTAGAAATGCGGACGGAACCGGAGGTGCAATTCCGGATCAATCAAGGCGTCAGCAAGCAGCGCGAGCAAACTAAGGTGTTTAAGCTGACCGAGACCAAGGATCAAGTGGCGTTTAAGATCCTGGTGGGGGCAGCTTATCGGCAGATATTCGAGCGGGATATTGCTCCCTTTGTGGTCAAGAATGAATTCACCTCTCTGGAAAGCAAGCTACGCAACCAGGAAATCAATGTTAAGGAGTTCATTGAGGGCCTGGGGTGTTCGGAGATTTACATTAAGGAGTTCTACACGCCTTATCCGAATACTAAGGTGATCGAACTGGGGACGAAGCACTTTTTGGGACGCGCCCCCCTGAACCAAGCGGAAATTCGCAAGTACAATCAGATTCTGGCCACTCAAGGGATTCGTGCTTTCATCAACATCATGGTCAACAGCATGGAGTATCTCCAGGTGTTTGGTGAAGATACGGTTCCTTACTATCGCTACGAGACTCTGCCAGCAGCAAACTTCCCCAATAGCGAGAAGCTTTATAACCAGCAGACGAAGCAGAACGATCGCCTGGTGGTGCCCAGCTTTGAACCGGTAGAACCGCGCATGGACCCCTCGAAGTTGCCCCTCACAGGAAAGGCGATCGCCGATCAGGCCGCAGCGCTGCTGCGGCTGGCAGAAACCAAGGAGTTGGTCGCACAAGTAGGTCGATCGGTTAACAGTGGCATGCAACCGGTAGCTTCAAAAAGCCCGCAGACAGCCAGAATTTACCGGATGATGCCCGGTGCGGCGGCAGCAGCAAAGGAAGCGGTGCTCAATGGGATCTACTCTCAGGTGCTGGATCTATATGGCGCGCAAGTGCCAGAAAACCTGCGCCTTCAGGAGTTGGAGGCCAAACTGCTGGGCGGTGAAATGTCAGTGCGGTCCTTCGTCCGGGCCCTGGCAAGCTCAGCAGGATACCGCGATCGCTTCTACACCCCTTATCCCAGCATGAAGGTAGTAGAATTACTGTACCGGCATCTACTGGGACGCGCGCCAGCAACGGCGGAAAGTCAGCAATATCAGAATTTGCTAGCCGAGCGGGGACTGAAAGCAGCAGTAGACGCGATCGTCGATAGCCCAGAGTATGCACGTTACTTTGGCGCTGATGTGGTGCCTTACAAGCGTTAAGATCGCCGGCTATCCAGGCAGTTCAGGGGTAAGATAAAGGCCCCTGAACCGCTACACAGCTCCTGCCGGGGGAAGCAAAATGAGGGGAAATATTAAATATTGTGAAGAAGAGATTGAAAATGTAACCGAGATGCAGCAAAATAAAAGCTGAGTTAGTTGCGGCGCAGGAAATCCAACTGAGGTCGCTCCAGCAGGCCCAAAAGAAACAACTGAGTATAAACTCTCTCTCAGCCTTGGCTTGCGCCAAGTGAAGACCGATTTGGTTACATTAATTATTGGAGGAATCCACGCATGAGTATAGTCACGAAATCAATCGTGAATGCAGATGCCGAGGCTCGTTACCTCAGCCCAGGCGAACTAGAACAGATCAAAAGCTTTGTCGGTTCGGGCGAACAGCGTCTGCGGATCGCTCAAGTTTTGACAGACTCCCGCGAACGGATCGTTAAGGAAGCAGGAGACCAACTGTTCCAAAAGCGTCCAGATGTGGTTTCTCCCGGTGGAAATGCCTATGGAGAAGAAATGACCGCTACCTGTCTGCGGGACATGGACTACTATCTGCGTCTGATCACCTACGGAATTGTAGCAGGCGATGTCACCCCGATCGAAGAAATCGGTCTAGTGGGTGCCAAAGAAATGTACAAGTCTCTGGGAACTTCCCTGGATGCGTTGGCGGAAAGCGTCCGCTGCATGAAGGGTGTCGCCGTCGGGATGATGTCTGGTGACGACGCTGCGGAAGCAGGCTCCTACTTTGACTACGTGATCGGTGGTCTGCAATAGGACTGCAATAGGAGATATTCCTTTCCTTCGGACGACGCACAGAAGCGTCAACAGAAAGTTCGCAAATTTAGGTAACTTCAAAGAAGCAAAACAATGCAAGACGCAATTACCGCTGTAATCAATTCCTCTGATGTCCAAGGTAAGTACCTGGACATTGCCGCCCTCGACAAGCTGAAAGGCTACTTCCAAACGGGTGGATTGCGCGTGCGCGCAGCAACAGCTATTAGCGCTAATGCAGCCGCGATTGTCAGGGACGCTGTGGCCAAATCCCTGCTATACTCTGACAGCACCCGTCCGGGTGGCAACATGTACACCACCCGTCGCTATGCTGCTTGCATTCGCGACTTAGACTACTTCCTGCGCTACGCCACCTACGCCATGTTGGCAGGAGATCCTTCCATCCTGGATGAGCGCGTGCTCAACGGCTTGAAGGAAACCTACAACTCCTTGGGCGTGCCCATTGGCAATACAGTGCAAGCCATTCAAGCGATGAAAGACGTCACGGCTGGCCTGGTGGGCCTAGATGCCGGTAAGGAAATGGGCGTCTATTTTGACTATATCTGCTCTGGCTTGAGCTAGGAATTTTTCCGGCTGCCTGGCCACTCATTGAGTCTGGGAAGTCGAAAGTGAGTCCTAGCCCGTTACTAGCCTAGGGAATGGGTTGGATCGGTCTAGGATTGACTCTTGACTCCCAGACTTTAAGATGTAAAATTTAATAAGTTCTATAGATTTAAGCTTGAGAGCAAGTACTCAGGAGAAATAGACCCATGCGGATGTTTAAGATTACAGCCTGCGTTCCCAGCCTAACTCGGATTCGCACCCAGCGGGAACTGCAAAACACATACTTTACCAAGCTAGTCGCCTACGACAACTGGTTTCAGGAGCAGCAGCGGATCATGAAAATGGGTGGCAAAATTGTCAAAGTGCAACTGGCGACTGGTAAAGTAGGAGCTAACGCAGGGCTGATGTAAACGAAGCTCTTTGATTATACTGCGAAGGTTAGGAACTGCGCTTATTTTAGCAGCCAATATGTCATTGCGAGGGGGGAGATAATTGAGAGATCCTTGTGCAGTAGGAGTAAAACCCCTCGAAGCAATCTCGGCGCGTTGGGTAGGAGATTGCTAGCGCTCCTGCCGTCGCACGCTTACGCTGCTGCGCTAACGGGAGAGTCTGATAGTAGGGCATACTACAGTTACTGCTTTGGGATCCCCCCTCGCAATGATGCCTTCTTCTCCATTTTGCGCTCGTCGATCCTTTTCAAAGTGTATCAGCAGATTCAGCAGGGCAAAAGCAGGAAATCTTCCTTTACTTTTGCCTTTTTAAGTTTTAAGTTTTATTGATAATGCTAGGTCGCTTAACCCATTTTTTCAATCCCTCGGCAGAGGAATGGGCAATGGAAGCCCGACTGCTGCGGTGGCTGACATTCCTGTGGCTGCTGGTGGGGTTGGGGGTGTTGTTTTCAGCATCTTATTCTGTAGGCGATGCCGACTATGGGGATGGGCTGTACTATTTTAAGCGACAATTGCTGTGGGCAGGATTTGGCTTGGTGGGATTCAACCTAACAGTCAACACGCCTTTGCGGTATCTATTGAAAATAGCTCAGTGGTTGGTGTTTTTGGAACTAGGGTTAATCGGGGCCACCATAATCCCAGGATTGGGCACGACAATCAATGGTGCGACGCGCTGGCTATTTTTTGGTTCTTTTCCCCTGCAACCTTCGGAGTTGATTAAACCATTCTTGGTGCTGCAAGGTGCCAAGGTGTTTGGTAACTGGGAACAGCTGACTGCAAAGGCTCGCTGGCGGTGGCTAGGGGTTTTTGCGGCGATCCTGGTAGGCATTTTGCTTCAGCCTAACCTGAGTACGGCGGCTTTCTGCGGCATGACCCTATTTTTAGTGGCTACAGCAGCTGGCTTGCCTTATGTTTATCTGGCAGCAACTGCTAGTGGTGGTTTGCTGTTAGGGACGATCAGTATTAGCTTCAATGAGTATCAGTGGCGTCGGATCATGTCTTTTTTGAATCCCTGGGCAGACCCCAAGCAGGACGGCTATCAGTTGATTCAAAGTCTGCTGGCGATCGGTTCTGGTGGCACTTGGGGGACTGGCTATGGACTGTCTCAGCAAAAGTTATTTTATTTGCCCATTCAGCACACGGATTTTATTTTTGCTGTCTATGCTGAAGAGTTTGGCTTGATTGGCAGTTGCCTGCTATTACTAATGCTGGCTGCCTATGCTACCCTGGGATTGATGGTGGCCCTGAAGGCTAGCCCCAAGCTCCATCAGCTAGTGGCCATAGGGGCGACGGTGTTGCTCGTGGGGCAGTCTCTGTTAAATATTGGTGTTGCTACTGGTGTACTGCCGACTACAGGGTTGCCTTTGCCGATGTTTAGCTATGGTGGCAATTCCATGATTGCGAGTTTGCTGGCAGCTGGGTTGCTGATTTGCGTGGCCCGGGAAAGTTCTGAGGCTGAGGCGGTCCCGATCTATCGCACTGGCTTCCAGGGGCGATCGCCTTCTGGCCGCAAGTTTACCTCAGGTCGAAGATGAAAGCCGCAAAACTGGGAAAATACTTGACATTAACAGAGCTTTGTATTTGCACTTATACTTATCAGCAAGTTAGCCGATCGCATTAATCCGTTTCTGCAAAACCTAGAAGAAACAATTTCCGCACTTCAGGACTTAAACAAGTTTATCATAGATGGGGCGATAGACTATTTTGGCAGAGAGAGGTTTGAACTGACATAAGGTTTTTACTCTCAGGACTTAAAAAAGTATCTGGAAAGGAAAGATCCAGCAACAGGATTAAAAAATGGTCGGGTAGCGCCTGATAATGAATTGAAAATGTACGGATAAAAATGTTACGCACATTCAAAGCTGTACTGAAGTGAAATCAAGAATTTTTCCAGATAAAAAGTCAAAAAAGTAGACCTTGTCTGATAATTTTTAACCGCTTTAATGAAAGATCCTTACTTATTTGAGTGTAAGATAAATAGTGAGGTAGTCATATCATGTATAGATAATTTTTGCTCGACGCTAGAGAAAAAACAGGTGATGGATAATAGATTTATTCCTACGAGTAATGCAGCAAAGAATAAACAAGAATAATGGGAAAAAGCTTTGACAATCTTCTATTTATCCACCTATTCTCTGGAATTAAATATCATTTAAATTTTGTGGCGCTTTATTAAATATGAGTGGCTAAATATTGATGCATATGAGAGTTGGAAAAGTTTGGTTAAAGCGGTGGAAGATGTGCTTCGAGACGTTGGAAAAAAATATAAAATTAATTTTGCCTAACTACTTATTGCAACAGGTGCAAGATATGAGTTCAAACTCACACCCTGCACCATTTTAAACTAGAGGCTGAGCCTCAATAACTCGTTCTCAGGGGTCGCCGGTGGGAACGACTGAGGGTAATTTTAGGCGATCGCCTGCCCACGACGGCAGGGTTCCGAACCAGGTTCCCGCCAATATACCACCATCCAAAGTGGCAAATTACGAGCCATGAATGAAACAAGCCAGAAATACTGACTACCCGTCCATCTCCAGGGCGATCGCTGATTATAACTCTGCTGCTGGCTCGGCATATTCAGATCCAAGGTAGCGCCTCCCAGATCCAACAGCAATAGTATTCATCCGCGATCGCGCTACCAGCAGCAGTTGTTGCCAAAGAGCGATCGCCTATGTTAAAATAGTTAAATCTTAGATATTGCACCTGTCGCAATAACCAGTCTCTGGTTGCCAACTTTCTTCATAAGGCTTGAGCGTCGGTTTTAACCTAATGCTACTAAGAAATCAATTTTTATGGCAATTTTGAGCAAATTCTGGTATGATCATGAGCATTATTACCTAAAAAACGCTCATACCTATGCCAGTAAATGATTTCAGCCAGAACACTTGACATTGGTAGGCTACCTATGATCTAGTATAGGTAACAGAACGTTTGGAATCAACCATTATGAGATGCGATCGCGATCCAGCTTGGCCTCGACGACAAGCTACAACAGTCAAAGTATTGGCTGAAGAGATATTGCCAATTTTTGATGAAATATTCTCACGGTTATTAAAAAATGGGTAAAAAACTCCAAATTCCGGCTCTACTGGCGAGTATTAACCCCATTAATAATTTTATGGGGATTAATATATCAACCTTTAAACCGCGATCGCACATGTGATGCTGTAATAAGTCATTTGCATACAGGCGCAGTTTAGACAAAGAAGAAACTCACCCATTTCCCCTCTCGCGTCGATTAAAATCATCAAGTACATCTAGTGCAAGGGCGATTGCGACTGCCACATATATAGCAATTATAAATCATTCGTGAAAGTTGAGAAACCAAGTTTATGGGCATTTGTGAACTCACAAATGCGGAAGATGGCCGTCCGGAGAAATTTCCAGGGTCGGCGAGGTTTTAAGGAGAGGATTTAGGGTATAGTGTAAATAGTCAAGTGACATAGTACCAGATCGCCCACGAGTGACCAGAAAAGCCCGATGGCCAATGGAGCGTTTAGCAACAAAGATAGAAGCCATACTATACCTAAAGGGAAAAGCACTGTTGATCGCCGAGATCGCCAACTTAGCCAAATGCGACAAGGGTCAGGCAAAAGCAGGGATGAAAGAACTAATGGCAGACTATGCCAGTCGAGACAGCGCCTTGGAAGTGGTAGAGACCCCAACAGGATACTCTCTGCAGCTGCGATCGGACTTTCAGGAGATCGCCTACAACCTACTGCCAGCAGAATTGGGAGTCGGAGCCTTGCGGACATTAGCGGCGATCGCCCTAAGTGATAAGATCTTACAAAGCGAGTTAGTGGAGTTGCGAGGCAGCGGCGCCTATCAGCACGTCGGCCAACTGGTAGAAATAGGGTTAGTGAAGCGACAGCGGCAAGCAAATGGGCGATCGTACTCCCTGCAGGTAACCAACAAATTTCATCAATATTTCCAGATCGAGCAACTCCCGACCCTTACTGGTGAGGGAGTGAAGGGGTGAAGGTACGTGAATACAATTAACCTCCTTGGCAGGTTCAATTCTCGATTTTCAATTCACTTCCCCAGATTAATGATATAATACAATAGTAGGCCAATCAGGTATTTACAAGTTTCATGGTTTTTCCGCTTGAGGAATCAGAATTTTTCCCTGAATCTGCAACACAAGATCAAGGCAACGGCAACGATTTGCTGAAATACCTCAAAAAACAGGATTCTGATGTTTTAGCCCGAGTTGCCAAGTATATCACACCAGAAGTAAAATATCTCATCTCCCAGAAGGTTCACCCCCTGGTCGGAACCTTACCCTCGGAAAACTTTAACATGCAGATTGTCACTGAAAGGGAAAATCTCGCCAGTCTGCTGGCTTCTGCCATGATGAGCGGTTATTTCTTACGCCAGATGGAACAGCGGATGCAGCTAGATAGGAGCCTAGAAAAAGATCCTCCCCTGTAAAATGGGGTGGTCGGCGATCGCATGAACCATCAATCTTCATTCTGTCTGAGGGCAGCAGGTCGCACCGGAATCGAGAGGATCTTACCATTGCGGTTGACTTGCACCCTCAATAGTTCTCCGACAACGCTAGCTTCTACCAGATCCTGAACTTCTGTGGCAGACTGGACGGGGGTACGATCGATTTTGACAATCACATCACCAGGAAGCAGACCAGCTTTAGCAGCAGGTGAATCTGAGAAGACTTTGACAATCAAAACCCCTTCGTCAGAGGTAATCTTTAGCTGGCCGTATGAATTAAATTTAGCACTGACAGCAGGGGAAAGCTTGGCCATTTGAATACCCAAAAAGGGATGCCAAACCTCACCGTGAGCAAATAGCTGTGCGGCAATGCGCTGGGCCGTTTCGATCGGGATAGCAAAACCCAAACCTTGAGCATTGGCACGAATAGCTGTATTCATGCCAATAACTTCACCCCGAGCGTTCAGGAGGGGGCCGCCGGAGTTACCTGGATTAATAGCCACATCGGTTTGGATAAACCGGACTCTTTGATCAGATACGCCCACTTGGGAACTGGAACGACCGGTAGCGCTGATAATCCCGGCAGTCACCGTATTGTCCAAACCCAGAGGATTCCCGATCGCGATCGCCCATTGTCCGGGCACCAGGTCAGCGGAACTGCCCAGCTGCACCGTCGGCAGATCGGACGCCGCAATTTTCACTACGGCCACATCCGTGACTGGGTCTATGCCCAGCACCTCACCTGCAAAGTGGCGACCGTCCTTGAGGGTGACATCTACCACCTCCGAACCTGCCACAACATGAGCATTAGTGATAATATTACCATCTCTACTGAGGAGAAAACCCGAACCCGTGCCCCGGGCCAATCTTTCTCGTCTCGGAAACCGATCGCCAAAAAACCGCATCAGGGGAGCAGGCATTGTCTCCAGCACAGAGGAGACCACTTGGCGAGTGGCATCAATGCGCACTACAGCCGGTCCAGTTTTGGATACCGCCTCAGCAATAAAATTAGGATGAGAATGGCCGCGAAAGGCCGGCTGAGGCAGGGCTAAAGGTTGCAGAACCACCGACGGGCGATCGGGAGTTTTGGGGAACATATAGCGACTGCCTAACAATCCCGCACCCCCGCCAATTGTCAGCAAACTCAGATAAATCGTCAATTGCTTGAAAGATAAACTCATATTGCCTTGCCCACCACCGTCAGTTGTCCGTTGTCCGTGAAAGAATTTTGAATTGGGAATTTTGAATGCTGGATATGCTTCAAACTATATTAATGATTATATTAGCAACAATAGTCCGGACAGTTTTGAGAAGAATTTTTATAATTCACTATTGTTAATATCCAGTCATCGTCATACATATGTATGACGACAGCCAGTTGAAAAGGGAGTTGGTCCGAAAGCTATCCACCCTGTAGAGTGTTATAGTAAACCAAATCTAAGAAGCACTCCTGGGATAGTCGAGTCGAGTCTTCTCGCCTCACTGCTGGAAACAGCAGGCCATTTCTACAAACCCCCCTTGCCAGTTTCTTGACCATTGATAACCACCATTTTCGTGGCCATTAGGCATTGTCAACTACACTCTCCGTCGGTACAGCCACTTGTCAACCTAGCGCATGGCGCAGCCATGCGTACCTATCGCCGATGTCTCCTGTGTGCCGTATGGACCCTGGGACAAGAGCACCGGCAGAGATATCGAAAAGTAAGAAGTACATCGGACCACAGAAAAGAAGGGGACGCCGATGTCTCCTGTGTGCCGTATGGACCCTGGGACAAGAGCAAGGAGCAGAGATATCTTCGTCGCGCTATACGCTACGCTGGTAAGGTAGATAAAACCTTCCCCAGTCGCTTTCAGTTCCTTAAGACCCGCATTGGACGGCGTCCAGCAGGAGACAGCGGTGGTGTGGTCTGTGAGTCTCCGATGTCTCCTGTGTGCTGAGTCCCCTGGGACAAGAGCAAGGAGCAGAGATATCGAAAGCCAGTATCACTTGACATGGGTGATAATATGTTAGATAACCCATGTCAAGTGATACTGTCGGCGCATTCGGTTGGTCTATTTGCTTCATATGCACAATGGCAAGGGCGGTTATGTGGTGCAAGTTCGATGGCTGACCTGGATATTGACAAAAAGATCCGATCGCATTTCGGCGGAGGCGCCCTTGTTCCAGATTGAATTCATTTTCCGCTCCGGGGCGTCAGTTTACTGGGCTTGCCCATTGTCAGGCACCCTCACGACTAAGCAGGAATTCCCATGTCGATGTCTCCTGTGTGCCGTATGTCCCCGGGCCCGAAGACAAGAGCTCTGGCATAGATATCGAAAATGTTAGTCTCGATGTCTCCTGTGTGCCGTATGTCCCCGGGCCCGGGGACAAGAGTTCTGGCAGAGATATCTTCTGGGCCGGTCCGGAAAGCCAAAACAGCCAGACAACAGTCAAGGGCCAGCAACCTGTGTCCCAAGACATGCATGGGACGATAGTATCTCATGCATGTCTTGGGACACAACCACTCCGTTGAGTTTCAAATCTTGCCGACTATAAACGCGCTTCTGAGAGCATATGCATGAACTTATTTATTTCCTTGTTTGAGCCAACGAAAGATTAAATCTCACAAAGATGTCTCCCCACCAGTTGTGCTTTTAGCGCTCCCAGGAGACATCGAACGAACTACCAGAACCTGCTTGCCTACGGGGCCATAGCCTTCTAATTTTGTCCGGAGTATTGTACTGAGCTGATATGCTTAATCCTAGATCTCTGAGCTGCTGGATTGACCTGTTTTAATCCTTTTTGTGATGTCACGAACGTTAACCACTTCCCTGCAAGAGCAACAACATCCTCTGATGCGCCAGCTAGCTGCATGTCTGGAGGGCGTCTGGCGCAGTCACCTGAACCTGAGTCCTGGGTACCTGCCGGATGAGTTGGGCTATGTGGAGGGACGCTTGGAGGGGGAGAAGCTGGCGATCGAAAATCGCTGCTATCAAACCCCCCAGTTCCGCAAGATCCACCTGGAGTTGGCGAAGGTGGGCCAGACCCTGGATATCTTGCACTGCGTCATGTTTCCCCGCCCTAATTACAATCTACCCATGTTTGGCTGCGACTTGGTGGGGGCCCGGGGACAAATTAGTGCGGCAATCGCCGACTTGTCTCCTGTCAGTCCCAACCGCACTTTGCCCGACGCCTATCGCGAGGCCCTGGACGCCACCCCTAAACCTGAATTTTCCCAACCCCGTCAACTTCCGCCCTGGGGAGAGATATTCTCGGAGTTTTGCTTGTTTATCCGACCCGCAGACTCCCAGGAAGAGGCCCTGTTTCTCCAGCGGGTGGAGACCTTTGTGGATATTCATTGCCGTCAAGCGGTGATCGCCCAGCCAGTGGAACCGTCGCAACAGAGTGAAATCCTCGCTGGTCAGCGCTATTATTGCACTCAGCAGCAGCAGAATGATAAGACTCGTCGGGTGCTGGAAAAGGCTTTTGGTTCGGAATGGACCGATCGCTACATGACTTCAGTGCTATTTGACTATGTTGAAGATCTGGCCTAGCTGCTGGGATGGTGAAGGGCGAACAATTACCAATTCCAAATTGACAGTTGAAGATCTGGCCTAGCTGCTGGGATGGTGAAGGGCGAACAATTACCAATTCCAAATTGACAACTGACAACTGACAATTGACAATCGTTAACAACCTATAACACTTGTAAATTAGCAATTGGCAATGAATAATAATTGAACTGCTGTTTTCAGGGAGAACATCACATAATGGACGATATGTTTTTGAATATGCTTAGCTTCCTGTTTGAGACGACAGAATTTATCCAGTCAGAAGAAGAGGAGGAGATACCAGAACGAGACATAATTTGTCTGCAGATATAAAACATGATTAAGAAGCTAGAGAAAGAACAAAAAGTTACAGAAGATATCAGAGTAGAAGTAGAAGCATTGAAGTCAAAGCTGCCCGTTATTGAAAAGTGGGATGAAGATGATGAAGTTTATTATTATGAAGATGATGAGGATGAAGATGACGAAGGGGATGAAGATGATGAAGAGTATTCAGAAGAATATGAGTCCGATGAAGATTTAGATGATGAGGATGATTTAGATGATGAGGATGAAGATGAAGATGAGTAAGTTCTAGGGGAAGATGATGAAGATTAGAATGAGTACGATGAGTATTACTAGGTCAACAGTTGATTAAAAAGACAAGAGTATTCATACTTTAGAGTTCCTTTGTATGCTTCACAAGGATTAGAATGAGTAGGATGAGTATTACTAGGTCAATAGTTGATTAAAAAGACAAAAAAATTCATACTTTACAGTCATAAAGAGCAAAAGTTCTCTACTCTATCAACGGTCTGCATGACCGCACCTATGGGACAAGTCACCCTTACTATGTGGCATATCACCCTTACTATGTGGCATATCACCCTTACTATGTGGCATATCACCCTTACTATGTGGCATATCACCCTTACTATGTGGCATATCACCCTTACTATGTGGCATGTCACCCTTACTATGTGGCATGTCACCCTTACTATGTAGCATGTTACCCTTACCATGTAGCATGTTACCCTTACCTTTGACATGTAACGCTTACTATGTGACCAAGTCGGCTACGAATTCCGAAGCACTAGGATAGCTTGCGGAAGTTTACTCGCAGTCCATCGCGAGGATGGAGAGTCGGCACCGCATCCAGGGTAAGATTTTGTTTAGGGCATCCTGTCCGGGCTCTTCTTGCCGATGTCGCGCCACTTGTTCGATAGGATCTAAGTATATAGGCAAAATTATTTTGATATTTTTTACAGCCGTAAATTTTCAATAATTTAGATTGCTGAAATCTTTATGGGGTAAGGCTTTCAACTATAATTTTACTGCTCGATCGCCTATGCCACAAATATAAAAATAATTTTGCACAATTACTTAGCAATTGGTTCCGTGCCCGCAATGCCTTACCATAGGTTGTCCAACTCCAGCGCAGTGGCAGGGCGAATAAACCAGCCGTCAGTTCAGTAAACCATTGGGAAAGACGCCCTGTCATCTCTCCGGGTTTATTACCCATTAGCAAGGTGCTGGCAATTTCAAAGGTCAGTTGTTTGAGTTCCCCAAACCAGGTAAAGCTACCCATACTTTCCCATTTTTCCAGATAGCTGAGGGTAATGTCTTTCATTATAGTCAGGTAATTTGCTAAAGCTGGACCGTGAAAAGCGGGCATTAGCAGCTTCTGGTGTCTCCTGGGTAGTGCGAGTACGATGTCTCCCGGGTAGTGCGACTAGCCCTCCGGGGAGAGATTGAGTTTCCAGGAGACGCCAGGTAGACCAAAGCTGCCTGGAGGTAAAGGTTTTTCTCTTTTTGTCATGTCGCGAGTGCTATTCGTGCAATTTGACAGCGGTTCTGATTATCTGTCCTGCTAACATGGCCGCCCCGAAACCATTATCTATATTAACCACGCCAATGCCAGCAGCGCAAGAATTGAGCATTGCCAACAGGGCAGCTAAACCTTTAAAACTAGCACCGTAACCTACACTGGTAGGCACGGCAATCACGGGACAATCTGCCAAACCCCCGACTACACTGGGCAAGGCCCCTTCCATTCCTGCTGCTACGATTAACACATTAGCAGCATCAATAACTTGGCGGTTACTCAACAGGCGATGGATGCCAGAAACCCCCACATCCCAGAGGCGCTGCACTTGAAAACCGCCCAGTTCCGCTGTTACTGCTGCTTCTTCTGCTACGGGTAAATCTGCTGTTCCTGCTGATAATATCCCTATTTTACCCGGATGCTGCACTTGAGGCGTCCCTAGAGCACATATTCTAGCAGTCTGGTAATAGCGTAAGTCAGGTACTTTTGATTGTACTTCAGCATAGACATCTGGTTCGATCCGCGTTGCCATCACTACAGCCGTGCGATTTTTCGGACCGTCCGCGGGCCGATCGCGCATCACCTTGATAATCTCAGCAATTTGTGCTGGAGTTTTCCCTAGTCCCCAGATTACTTCTGGAAAACCCGTTCTCAAACTGCGATGATGGTCGATGCGGGCAAAATCTCCCACCGGTTCAAAGTCAAAATGCTTAAGCCGATCTAAAGCGTCACCTGGGGTTACTTGACCAGCTGCGACTGATTCTAACAGAGTTCGTAAGGCTTCAGGTTGAGTCACGAGATTGTTAATTGTTAATGGTTAATATAAATACTCACTTCGCACTTCACCCGCCGGGGGTTCACCAGGGGTTAAAACCCCCGGCAACCCGCGTCATAATGCGGTAGCTAGTTCATGTAGGGTGGGCAGTGCCCACCTTACTGTAGCATGGGATTAGCGGGCGATCGGGCACTGCCATCCGATCCACCTCAAACAGCTTTTCAGGTAAAATAGTAGCACAGTGGTTTGACTCCAAACTGCATACAACTTACATTTGGCACCAGAAGTCCTGATAGAGGTAAATTGTCATGAACCAACAGACGATCGAGGTAGTAGTACTCGGGAATGCACAAGGGCCGCCCACCAGGACTACCACTCCACCACGCAAGCCAAAGTGGCATGATACAATTAATTACATAGGAAATCCCGATAGTTTCTGTCGCCAAAATCGGGAAAAATATGGTCCCTGCTTCAAAACAGCGCTACGGTCTTTGTGGGGTCTGCTAAAGCAATTCAAATGGCTTTTAATGGGGACATGAAGTATACAGAGATTGACTTGCCACTTACGACAATGGACATGTTTGGTCCCTACAGCCTGTTTCAGCGTCCTGATTTACATCGCCAGCGCAAAACTGCTCTGGGACCGGGTCTGACTAGTCGCGCCCTTGATGGATATACGCCCCAGATCGATGAGACGATCTGGCGTGGCCTCCAGGACTGGAGGTCCCCCGGTAGCATAGCACTCTACCCGACAGTGGAGAAGATCTGTTTTGACGTGCTTGTCCCTCTGTTGCTGGGAGTCACCTGGAATCACTCTGATCGGGCGACCTTCGAGGGTC
Source organism: uncultured Hormoscilla sp. (assembly GCA_963921275.4). Taxonomy (GTDB): domain Bacteria; phylum Cyanobacteriota; class Cyanobacteriia; order Cyanobacteriales; family Desertifilaceae; genus Hormoscilla. The sequence continues at coordinate 4,554,901 of OZ001293.3, forward strand.
TACCCGTTTCCTCGAAGGCGGAACTAAAGGCTTTGTATAAGACATATTTTGATGGCTTCTATGGCTTGTTGAAGTGGATGTCTCGTTTCACAGCATATGGTCGGGGACTCAAGGCGCGGGCGGCGCTGATCGACTTTATGAGGGCTGTGATTCGCAGGCGGCGGGTAGAAGGGCCCAATTAATCCTGCTGCGGTATTTCTGTCGATGATGCTAGCTGGCCAGCAGGAAAATCCAGATGGGGTTTTTAGTGATGACCTGATAGAGAGTTAATGCTTACTACGGTTATGGGCGTCACACTACAACATTTCCGTACTGATATGTTCTCTGATCTACTAGCTGGGGGGACACCCACAGGTGGTGCAGCGGCTGCTCGAAGAGCAAGCAGTGGTGATGGGTATACAGAGCAATGTCAACAGGTTTGAACCGGAGCATTTGAAGCAGATGCTTTTTCTAGAGGCGACTATCAAGGAGATACTGCGCACCCTACCTCCGAGCTCAAGTGCTAATCGTCGGCTCATTAAGTCTGTGGTGTTGGATGGGGTGCTATACGAGAAGGGCTGGGTTCTGATTGCCGAGCCACGGATTGCTAACATGATGGCAGAACATTTTCACAAACCGGAGCTATTCGATCCAGATTGTTTCGGACCAGAGCGTGGCGAGGGAAAGATGTATCAGTTCATTGCCTTTGGCGGTGGCGTCCACGCCTGTCTGGGAGCCCAGATGACGATGGTAGTCACTAAGCTGTTCGCCTCTCATTTGCTGCGCCTGTTTGACTGGAAACTGACGGGGGAGGCCAAGTTCGTGCAGTTTCCCCTCAGGAAGATTAAGGATGATTACCAAATTGATATTGTACGCCGAGTGTAGAGAGCATTCAAGAATTAAGATAGAAGCTAGAAACCGGGTTTCTACTGTCGCGAGCAACGAGAATTCAATGCTTCGACCAGAGAAACCAGGTTATCAGTACCGACGCTCTAGGAATTCCACATCCCTAATCAATTTTCACTTCATAGATATTCCAGAGTCCCCAACTAGGCAGTCCCGAGTATTTTAACCCCGTGACCCGATCGCGCACTGCCATCATCGTCACTTCATTCACCAAGAATATCAGAGGTAGTTGCTCCTGGACGAGCTGCTGAAACTCCGCATATATCTTTTTGCGCTTTTGTTCGTCTAACTCCCGAGCCCCTTTGACAAACAGTCGGTCTATTTCCCGTTCCCAGTCGGAAACTTGCCAAGCTTGAATGGATGTTTCTCCTGGTTGCGGTCCTTGATTGAACAGATGGGAACCGCCGCTGCTGGTCCAAAGATTGGCGCCATTGTGCGGTTCTACCCCACCCGTAAAACCGATTATATGAGCTTCCCAATCCCTGGTATTGGTCAACTTGCTGACTAGGATGTTGAAGGCGATCGGGCGAAAATCCACCTGTATGCCTATTTTACCCAAATCTTGCTTGACCTGCACCCCGATCGCCTCGCGAATTTTATTTCCTGCATTTGTCAGCAGGATAAAGCACACCTGATTTCCCTGGCTATCCAACAGTAACTCTTGTTTGTCATACTGGAATCCTGCCGATCGCAGCAACTCTTGCGCCTTTTGCAGATTGTATTCATAAACCTGTAACCCCGCTTCGGGAGAGAGAAAGTAAGGACTTTGCACGGAAACGGGAGAGTTTTCCCGGACCCCTATGCCGCGAAAGATGTTATTTACCATCCGCTGGCGATCGAGTGCATAAGCAACGGCCTGTCTAAATTCTTTGCTATGAAACCAGCGCGACTTAACGGGGTCTACAAAGGGTTCTCCCCTTTCATTTTTAGCTTGATTAAGATTGAACGCCATAAAGGTCGTACTCGAGGATGGTCCGCCAATCTTAATCGTAAACTTGCCTTGCTTTTCCTCGCGCTTGAGCAAAGAGAAATATTCCGGACGCAGGGGACGGGAATCTCCCATAATATCTAATGTCCCCGATCGAAATTGCAGCAGTTGGGTTTCCGTAGATTCTACCACTTGCCAGACAATCCGGTCAATGTAGGGAAGTTGATTGCCCTTTGCATCTTGACCCCAGTAATAAGGATTGCGGGTAAAGATTACTCGTTCGCTTGGATTATAACTTTCTATTTTGTAAGGACCGTTGACTACAATCTCTGATGGTTTCGTACCCGTATGCCAAGTGGAAGTAAACTGCGGATTTCCTTCCCCATCCAGAGAAAGCACTGATTTTTGTAGCACATGTGCTGGTAAAATGCTCACTCCAGTCGCTCTCAAGAAGGGCGCAAAGGGTTCGGGAAGGGTAAATTCCACCAGGCGAGGATCGCCCAGTTTTCTGACTGTAGGAAATGAGCGCTTTTCCCCTATGCGCCCTATGCGCAAGGGCTCTTTAGCATCCGTAGGAATGTCCGGGTTAAAGACCACCTGTTTGTAGGTAAAGACAACATCATCCGCTGTCAGGGGTTGACCATCTGACCATTTTAATCCTTTTCTGAGGGTAAAAACAACCCGTTTACGATCTGGGGATATTTCCCAAGATTCTGCTAAGGCGGGTTCTATTTTTCCCGTGATGCCATTTTCCTTAGTCAACCCCTCAAAGGTGAAGAGGAAAACATTCGGAAATTCCTGATTCAATGCCGGGTTAAAGGTTTTGGGGTCCCCCAGGGTAGCAAGCACCAGTTGGGATTTTCTAGGTATTTCCCGTGGAGTGCAGCTGACGATACTCAGCTGGGTAATCACGATTAAAGCGATCGCGCCTATAATTTTTTTTATCCCCATTCTCTATTCTCCATTCTCCCTCATTCCCTGGATCCCGCCTGGGAACGTCATTCCCTATTCTACAATTTGCAGTTCGTGAATGTTCCAGAATGCACCCCCAAGGGCGGAGTATTTGATTGGTTGAACGCGAGCGCGCACGGCAGTCATGGCCAAAGGATTAACCAGATAGATAAAGGGCAGATTTTCCTGAGCGATCCGTTGAGTTTTGGCATAAATTTCCTTGCGCTTTGCTTCATCCAGTTCCCCAGCACCTTTAATATAAAGCCGTTCGATTTCCAATTCCCAGTCAGAAACAGTCCAACCATCTATAGGAGGTTGACCCTCTTGGGGGCCCATATTAAAAGTATGCAACCCACCTTCAGTTAACCAGAGATTTGCTTCCGCATTCGGTTCCACGCCACCGCCACCAATAGCGCCAATGTAACTGTCCCAGTTTCGCTGACTGTAAACTTTGTCTATGAGAGTATTAAAACTGATGGCTGTGAAGTCTACCTGCATGCCAATTTTACCCAAATCTTGCTGAATTTGCACCCCGCTCGCCTCCCGGAGTTTATTGCCAGCATTAGTCATTACTGTAAAGCGGACCCGATTTCCCTGGGCATCAAACAACTCTCCTTTCTGATTATACTTAAATCCTGCCGATCGCAGCAACTCCTTAGCTTTTTGAGGGTCATAGTCATAAACCTTCAGACCTTGTTCGGCACCAATATAGTAAGGACTTTGCTTGTAAATGGGGGAAATTTGCGGTTCTCCCAGTCCCCGGTAGACATTGTTAATCATTTTCTGGCGATCGATCCCGTAAGCAACCGCCTGTCGGAATTCTTTGGTATTAAACCAGCGGGACTTCATTAGGTCTACAAAGGGTTCGCCTTTTTGATTTCTTGCTTGATTGAGATTGAACACCAAAAATGTCGTAGTCAGGGTCGGGCCGCCGAGATAGATAGTAAACTTGCCTCTATCTTCTTCTTGCTTCAGCAGAGAGAAATATTCGGGGGAGACGCTGAGGGAGTCCAACCCGCCAGAACGAAATTGCAGAAAGGAGTTATCTGTTGATTCGACAATTTCCCAGGCCACTCGCTCGATGTAAGGCTGAGAATTGCCCTCCTCGTCCTGACGCCAGAAATAGGGGTTACGGCGAAAAGTCACTCGTTGACTGGGAACATAGCTCTCCAGAGTATAGGGTCCATTGCAGATAATTTTAGCAGGATCGGTATCCGTTCCCCAGGTAGAGAGAAACTTCGGGTTTCCCTGAGAATCATAACTGTATACTGATGCTCGCAAAGCATGGGCGGGTAAAATCGGCACCCCCGTGTTGCGCAAAAACGGAGCAAAAGGTTGAAGGACAGTAAATTCTACCCGCCTGTTATCCAATTTTCTCACAGTCGGGAGCGCCCGTTCTTCACCAATTTTGAGAATGTCTCTGATATCCGTGGGAATTTTTTCGTTTAAGTAGATATCATTGTAGGTAAAAACTACATCATCTACGGTCAGAGGCTCTCCATCCGACCATTTCAGTCCCGATCGCAGGGTAAAAACAATCCGCTGATTATCTTCCGAGATTTCCCAAGATTCCGCTAAAGCAGGTTCAATTTCCCCCGTGATGCCATTTTGACCGACTAACCCTTCGTAAATCAGCCCAAAAACATTTGGTGCGCCTTGACTGAGGACATAGTTAAAGCTATTGGGGTCGCTCAGAATGCTCTGCACCAAACGGGGTGTTTGAGCAGCTGCGGTTGTGAAGTAGGTCGGGTTGCAACCGCTAAGGGCGATCGCCGTTATCAATGCCAGAATAACCGTAAGTAAAGAACGCAATTTTTTAAACATCATAGTCAAGTATATCGTCATCTAAGTTTGAGATTGTAGCCAACCCAGGAAATCTTGAGTCCGACTGAAATAATGACTCACTCCCGCCTGACGCAAGGCTTCTCGAACTTTCGGCGTACCTGTGTCCCTCGGGAGCGCTACTCGCACTACCCGAGGGACACAGCAAAATCATTAACATTGCCACTCAGGAACACATTCACTTCGGTAGGGCGATTGCGGGCGTGTCCCAATATACAGTGTAAAATCAAGTTGTCTGTACGGTCTTGAATGATAGTTTGACTCACGCTTGACTGTAGCATCTCGCTAGTTAAGGCTATTAGCTCTACTTGACTTGCTATCTGGTTAAATGCTTGAAATAGATGCGCCTCAGTTTCTCCAATTAGCATCTGATTATCATCGCGAACCAGTCGTAAATGGAAGAGGATAGACTGGGCCGCAGGCGAGATCCGATTTCGCTGTGCCCGGCTGTGCCCGGTTGATTTGAAGATCCAGTTCTTGCTCAAAAATTTTCCGAGACTTTTCCTCCTGTTCTAACACCGATAAAGCTTCCAGACAGCAAATGCATGGAATTGCTATCTGGACTGACTCTGGAGGGTTTTGCAGTAGAGTCAATGCTTCGGGGTCGCGTCCTGTGGCAATGCTCATCAGGAAGTTAGTTTCTATGTAGAATATCAATTCTAATCTCCACATCTGATTTTGTCTGTCCACTGGAGAGCAGCGGTAATAAACCGATCGCTTCCATTTGTTCTGTTGCTGGAGGTATTTCTGACTTCCAGCGATAGGCCAAGTCATCCAGCCACGATTCTACTTTTCCCACAAGGTAGCTAGCATTCAAGTAGTAGGGCGACTTCTCCTTGTTGCCAATTTCCGGGTCATAACGACAAAGCACGTCTACTACTTTCAGCGTGCAAATTGGTTCGTACAGATTTGCACTGTCTATAGCATATATCTGAATCTATTCTTTGTCAACCATCATCCCAAAGGGAATTACCCCTTGAGCTGCTTTCATGTAGCCAATGAACTCCTCTTTGTCCAGTTGCGTTATCTCTCTCCCTTGGGATTTAATTAACATGACGATTCTCTCCTCAGAGTCGATCTCCACGCTTTGAAAGACCCGGCGCAGGGCGATTTCCCATTGAGGCGATCGCCCCTCTATCCCATTTGACGTGCTTGTTGCAGGGAGAACAATACGGAATTTAGTTCGCCTCGCCGCTTCATAATAAGTTTCAATCATCTTCTCTCCTCATTGTTGATGGGCAGAATTAAATTATCCGTACTATCCGTAATAATAGTTTGGCTCCTGCTTAACCGTAGCATCTCAGTATTTAGCGCAATTAACTCAGCCTTTGTCTCAATCATGCTTTGGGCTTCAAACAAACTCGACTCTACATCCTAGCGCCTCATTCTCCGTGCCATCCTGTCGTAAGTGGAACAATAGAGACCGTGAGGTGAAATCAGATTTCGCTGTGCCTGGTTTATTTGAACGTTGAGCTGTTGCTCGAAACTTTTGCGAGACTTTTTATCCTGTTCTAATACTGATAATGCTTCCAAGCAGCAAATGCCCGGAATCGCTATTTGCACCGATGCTGGTGGGTTTGCCAGCAGAGTCGCTGCTTCCAGGTCACGTCCTGTAGCAATGCTAATCAGGAAGTTAGTTTCTATGTAGAATATCAATTCTAATCTCCACGTCTGTTCTTGTTGTACCACCTTCTAGCAACGGCAACAAGCCGATCGCTGCCATTTCTTTTGATGCCGGAGGGATTTCCGACTTCCAATTATATGCCAAGTCATCCAGCCATGATTCTGCCCCACTCAGACCATAGGGGGACTTCTGCCTTTTGCCAATTTCTGGATCGTAACTGCTTAGCACATCTACCACTTTTACCGTGCAAATTGGTTCGTACACATTGGCACTGTCTATAGCATAAATATGCATATCCTCGGAGTCAATCATCATTCCAAAGGGAATTACACCTTGAGATGCTTTCAGGTAGCCAATGAAATTCTCTATGTCCAGCAGGGTTATCTCTCTAACTTGGGCTTGTATTAACATGACGATTCTCTCCTCTGAGTCGATCTCCACGCTTTGAAAGACCCGGCGCAGGGCTATTTCCCATTGAGGCGATCGCCTCTCTGTCCCATTTGACGTGCTGGTTGCAGGGAGAACAATACGGAATTTCGTTCGCCTCGCCGCTTCATAATAAGTTTCAATCATTTTCTCTCCTAATTGCTGATAGTAATATTCTATCATATTCTGTTAGGTTTGATGTCGCTGATTCCAGGTGACGTATTGTAGCAATGTAGAATATCAATTCTCAATGGCTTCGATCGGATTAGATATGTTTTTTTCAACATTGATGACCGATGATAATAATGTCTGAAAATTTGTGTTTTTCAAACAAATAACATATTTAAAATAATTACAATTGACGTTCATTTAATTTTAATTTTGAACAGGATTTATTATTATCTATGCTAGCTAAGAGTTGTGCGTATGCTTAGCAAAAGATACATGAGCTAAAAAAATTGTCCTGTACTGAGACCGCTGCTACTTGGGGAAATAACCAGCTATGGGGCACTGCTTCTACCTGAATGATGTTTTTTGGCAGTTCATACGCCTCCAAACCTCCCCAACGTTTGGCTATTATCCCCCGCTGACCGCACTTTACGGGTGTGGTCATGCATTTGTTGGCAACCGATCCCCCCCAGCCCCCCTTAAAAAGGCTATGCCTTACTCACATATTTCTTAACATTTGTCAGGGAGTGGAGGAGGGCTTTCAAGGGTATGTTTTTAAGATTCATCCAGGATCAGGGTCAAACTCGGGGTACAAACCGCCTGTTGGTAGAGGTAAGCCCTTAATCACTGCTGCCAGCATAATCAGAAATCCCCGTGCTCTTTCAGCTCAACAAGCGAGTTGGATTCGAGGTATAGGTTTGGCCAAAGGGATTCAAAGGTTTTTGTGGTTCAAGGCTGAGATTGCTTCCTGGCTCAGGGGCGTCAAGCGCTAAACTGCTTGGCATAATTTGAGAATCTGCCTTTCCCCCCACACTGACCAACCATAAAGTGGCTACGGCAATGGCTAACCAAAGCCGTTCGGCTCGGGAGGGGTCGGTCCGGAATGGTGTGATGCCACCCAAAACCACCGCCCTTGAAATCCTTGAACAGACATTCTATCCAACTACCCATGGCATACCAATAAATGTTAGCCTCGTCGGGAGTTAAATCTGTCAAAATCAACCACGGCTCGCTGTAGCCGGAATCCCATTGGGCTAAAAGAGTACAGTCCAAGGAATGGGTTTTGAGACAGGTGACCAGACCCGCCCAACTTTGTCCAACTTCTGTAATCAGTTTCTTCAGTGGCCAAAAATCACTTTCTGCTTGTAGACGATATTGACCTTGATCGTTAATGCGCTATTTAGGATGCCATTGCAGAGCAGTAATCGCTTCATACATCCACTTGGCATACAACCCTCTATCTGTGGTGACAATCACAAACCAATCATCTCTTACCCCAGCGAGAGAGAACTTCAAACAGCGCACAAACATGAGGTTTCCAACTGCCAAGATTAGGGGTCTCCCTGGGAATCGCTTCCCAACCCTCCCGTTCGGAACCGGACTTGCGACTTTCACCGCATCCGGCTACTGGGTAGTAGGCCCTTGTCATTGGTAGGATTACTGGGGATTACTCCCGTTGTCCCTTATCTCATACAATTTGGTGCCCATCATCCCGTCCGAAGTGCAACGCCAACTAATTATAGCGTTTGTCAGATAGATGCGATCCGCTCTGCGATCTATCTGAATACGGGTGTGGTCAAAACCAGTTGGTAAAGAAAAGGTAAAATTATGACGATTTCACTGGTTGATAAACGGTTCCCGCCCGGATTTGTATTATAAATAATTACAGGTAACACTAATTTTTTGTATTACATGCACTACCAATATAATACGACGAAAAGGCGGGAGCCTCCCACTTTGGCAATGAGTATAAATACTCGTGATTTCTGTCCTATACATTTGTGCAAATTTCCTTCCGTTGGGAGATGGCGGCGCTGAGTCCTTGCAGGGTAAGGCTTTGCTCTCATCGACCAGTTGCACAACTCCCGCAGCGGCAAGCTAAGCGAGAAAAAAAGTTATTCTGGTAATATGGAAAAAATATCCACGGTAGAGCAGGCTACATGACCCCAGAAGAAAATCAAAAACTTAAATACCATCTCAAAGAATTATCAAAACTCCTCTATGCAGACACAAGAGCATCTTCAAGACTTTGAAAGCAGAGAAAATGGTAGTCAGAAGCATTTACTTAATACAGTTGGACCAGAAATAGGAATTTTTTTTTGCTGATGGTGAGCCGGAGAAACCGGGCCGCAAGAGGCAAGTCCCGGACCATGTGAGTGGCGAGATTACAAAGCGGTCAGCCTACATGGGGAGGTGTGTGGAGCTTACTTTCAGGATAATGTTGCCCTCGTGGAGTGGGTTAAGCAACAGCCCTTCACGGCTTTGGGAGATGGTCACTCTGGGCATTTGGAACATTATTGCCCAATTGCTGCTAGCTCATGGCAAACGTGAAGTTCTTGATTGGTATCATTTGGTAGAGAATATCTATAAAATTGGCGGTTCCAAGAAGCGTTTGAGGCAAATAAAATCATCTCTGTGGCGAGGCTTTATTGATGAAGCCTTAGAGTTGTTAGCTACTTGTAAAGGACCGCAAGTACAGAACTTGCGCACTTATCTAACTAAACATCAATCTAGGATTGTCAACTACGACATTTATTAATCTTTGGGAATTCCGATTGGTTCTGGAGAGGTTGAGTCTACGGTCAAACGCATTGCCTCTCGTCTCAAGCTCTCTGGGGCACAATGGCGAAGGGAAGTCAGTTAACCAAATGCTTCGCTTACGCTGTGCTTATCTTAATGGCGTACCCTAAGTACAATTACTTAGGGTAAAACTGGGATGCTCCAAAAAGGCTCCCGCCCGGATTTGTATTACAAATAATTACAAGTAACACAAAATTTTAGGATTACGTGCGCTACAATGTAATCGGTCAGAACGGCTTCCGCCCGAATTTGAATTACAAAAATTATATGTAGTATATTTTAGGATTACGTGCGCTACAATGTAATCGGTCAGAACGGCTCCCGCCCGGATTTGCATTACAAATAATTACAGGTAACACATATTTTAGGATTACGTGCGCTACAATGTAATCGGTCAGAAAGGCTCCCGCCCGGATTTGTATTATAAATAATTACAGGTAATACGAAGTTTTAGGATTACGTGCGCTACGATGTAATCGGTCAGAAAAGCTCCCGCCCGGATTTGTATTATAAATAATTACAGGTAATACGAAGTTTTAGTATTACGTGCGCTACGATGTAATCGATCAGCGTCGATCACGTAGCGAAGCGTGTGCGCGCAGCGCAATCCTTTTGGCCAGGATATTAGAATAACGTCCCTGAAAGTAGGGCGGAGTCGGGGGGTCGATCGGGAAGTCGATCCCTAAAGTCGGCTCTAACGGCTGCACGAATGTCGTGACCCGAAGCTGGTTGCCCGGATCCGAGAGGCTGTCCCCAAACACGTAAAGCTTACTGAAACTTTCCGGTGCGTCGGAGATCGGCAACATCTCTTCGGAGAGGTCATTTTCTGTGACTGGCATAGTTCTGATCATATTTTTCAGCACAAATCCTAGTTTTTTAGATTCGATGGCGGCGATCGCCCCGGTATCTTTATGCTAATATTAGCATAAACCATAACCTAAGATAATGGCTACTAACAAAATCAAGATTGCTAAAGACAAGGCTGATTTAGTGAAAGCCTTACTAGACGAGAGCGAGACCACCGGACCATTCCAGACCTATGCTGATGTGATGGCCTTTGCCGCCGCCTTGGGGGCCAAGCGGAAAAAGCGATCGCCCCTGGGAGCAGTTGCAAAAAAAGAACCGGGCCCGATCGGACTGGAAATATTTGCCTCCAGAGGATATGATGTGATGATGAAATTACTGGCGATCGTGGAAACCTAAGACCCCAAAATCCTCTCTTCATGCGACCCAAAATATGAGTCACAACGCATCCAAATATTTGAAGAATATGCCAATGGCGGACTAGAAGTATTGCGAGAAGAATTGCGGGGTGTAGTAGATTATACCGAACAACTTTTATTGATTATGCAAGCTGAACGGGATAAACCACAGCAGTCAGAACAGGAATTCGATTTAAGCAGATTTCTTTAGGCTGGCGAATAGTGAGCGGTGCCCACCCGACAGCTTCCGATTACCCACATTGTTATTGTGATATAATCGGATATTAACCCGCCTGGGAGGAAGTGAAAGTTGAGGAGGAGTCTATATTTGTGAATATCGGTCAATGGCTGGGCTTTTTCAGTTTAGTTTTATCCCTATATATTCTCTGGGAAATTAGACATATTATTTTGCTGGTATTTACAGCCGTAGTATTAGCAACAGCATTAAATCGTGGCGTGCAGCGGTTACAGAGATATACTCCTTTGAGCCGTAACATGGCAGTTATCTTGATGATGATCTGTACCCTACTGTTTTTCGTGCTGTTTTTTTGGCTAGTTGTGCCACCCTTTATCGAGCAAATTCAAAGCTTGATCGACCTATTACCTAACGGGTTGAAACGCATTGGCATCCTGCTGGATGAATTGAGTCGTAACCGCCCGGAGTGGATGCCAGAACCGCCAGACCTTTCCAATTTAATCCAAGAATTACAGCCCTTTGTCACTCAGCTGCTGGGGAACTTTTATGCTTTTTTCTCCAATTCCCTGATTGCGGTAGGTCAACTGTTGCTAGTGATTGTGCTGACAATTATGATGTCGATCAATCCCCAGGCATACAGAAAGATATTTGTGCGGCTGTTTCCTTCCTTCTATCGCCGCCGGGTAGATTATATTCTCTCTGAATGTGAAGAGGCGTTGGGAAACTGGTTTGGAGGCATTGTCATCAATTCGCTGTTTGTTGCTACTACCTGTGGCATCGGTTTGTGGTTATTAGGAGTAAAGTTAGTGCTAGCTCATGCTCTCTTAGCTGGGTTATTCAACTTTATTCCTAATTTTGGACCCACCTTAAGTGTGATCTCCCCGCTGACAGTCGCCCTTTTGGACAAGAATCCTCTGGGAAAGGCAGGTGCTGTATTGATTCTGTATGTGGTGATTCAGAATATTGAGAGCTACTGGCTGAGTCCTACTGTCATGCAGAAAAAGGTTTCCCTACTCCCTGCTGTAACCCTGTTAGCTCAAATCACATTTACCGCCTTTTTCGGTCCCCTAGGGTTGATCTTAGCATTGCCCCTAGCTGTTGTTGCTCAAACCTGGCTCAGAGAAGTATTGATCGAAGATATTCTCGACAATTGGACTGGTGACCAGGATGCAACCCCTTCGACCGAAAGCGATTTTCCCAGTGAAACTGATACCCCGATCGCCGATTACCCTCAGGATCCACCTATTCCCAGTCCCGAGAGACAACCTAACCAAGCTAATGCTGAGTCGTAGTCAGTTGTTAGTTGTTAGTTGTCAGTCAGTTGTTAGTTGTCAGTTGTTAGTTGTCAGTTGTCAAGCTAATAGCTTGATAGCTGATAACTGATGCCCCGATCGCAGTCTGTGAACAAACATGTTTGGGAGAATAAAATGCAGATTATATGTGAATAGTTGGGGCATGATTATCAGAAATACAAATTACTTGAATAGGAACTACTTGGGTACATCTCAGTTAGGCGATGAGTAATTATACTTAGTGCTTGTATCCCTCAAAACGGTACATAATTTAGGCACTGTTGACCACCCTTGACCCATGAACTCCCAAAAGCAGGCTGAACTCCAGCAACATCTTGACGCGATTGCCGCGATTCTCTACCAGGAAGCCGACCCCACTGAACTCACCACCCTTGAAGGCATTGAGAAAAACGTTCGTGCGCTTGCCCAAGAACACGTCTGGCCTCAACTAGGAATTTTTTTATCAACACGGCGACTTCCCGCCGCACCGGAAAACAGCGCACCCTGACCAGTATCCTGGGCAAACTAACCCTCACCACTGCTCAAGCCCAACAACTGCAAGTTAAACCGGGAACTCGTTGGAGTCCGTATGTGGAAAAATGTTGTTGGGTCGTCAGTGCCAATGCCTCTTACCAGAGAGCCGATTTTTCGGGCCGTCCGCGGACCGTAAAAGATCTCGCGATGCTGACTGGGGTGAGCATCTCCCACAGTACGCTCCAACGCTTTGTTCAACGAGAGGACTGGTCTGAGGTAGTGCGATTCGTTCCGGCATAAGCCAGTAGGTGAAAGTCGGGTCTGGCTCTATCAGCCAGATAACTCTGGTTATCATGGGGGTTAAATTCCCCTTCCCCAGGTACGGGGGTCGAGGGTACTACCGGTCGGAGGTGCTGCGGAGTCACATCACCGTGGTGTGGAGCGAGGACTTAAATGTAGGATAACTGGCAGCCTAAGCCGGTGACGCCGCTAGGAAAGATGTTAATGGTTAGAACAAGCGAACCTATGTAAACCTCGTTAACCAGAACCAGCGGAAGAAGGCTTATGCGCTTGCCCAAAAAGGGAAATGGTAGTTAGTATTAGCTCTTGCCTCTGGCTAATAACGTACTCAAAGAACTCTCGGGGTATAGTAGGAACCTAAAAGCATCGCGAAATGATACCAGGGAACGGAGTAACCTCTCGTGAGCTGTCCCCATTTGGACAAGTTAGATGTAAAGCGCAAGCCACGAAGAGGAAGGATGTCCTAAGAAGCCAACGCCCGGGGTAATGCTTGTGGATATGCAGACGTAGGACGGATATGGTAAGACACCCTTGGGAAAAGTAACCTTAATGTCACAGAACTAGGAAGAAATTCCAAAAGTACGAATCTTGGATTCAAATCTTAGCCAGGTAAAGTTCAGAGCCCCTACGAAAAGCGGAAAGCAGAATGGGGAAGATGTTAGTAAAGAGCGGCGAGTATGGTTTGCTGAACTATCCTCCGCGAACCTTCCGGAGCTAAGTACTTAAACGGTCCAATAGGATTGACCATAAGGGGTAAAATTTCAAAGGGTAAGGGACAACGGGGGTAACCCCCAGTAATCCTACTGATGACAGCAGCTTACCAACCAGTAGCCGTGTGCGGTAAAAGTCGCTCTTCAGGTTTCGCTCTTGGAGGGTTGGTACGTGAGTACCAGCTCGACCCCGACCAAGATAGCTGAACCGATTCAGGAGCTCAGCTTGGATGGCGGCATGATTCGCCTTCGTACCGATTTTTCGGGCCGTCCGCGGACCGTGGAGGGTCAACCTGGTGAGTGGCGAGAATACAAAGCCTTAAATGTCCATGAGCAAGGCAGTGTGGCTTTCTTCAAGGATAATCAAGGGCTGCTTGAGTGGGTGAATGCCCAGCCCCTCGGGGCGCAGTTCACCGGTCTCGGAGATGGTCATGATGGGGTGTGGAACATTTTCAGTGGTATCGGGACACCAGAACAACGTATCGAAGTGCTCGATTGGTATCACCTAATGGAAAATGCCAATAAGGTGCAAGGGACACCGGCTCAATCCGATTTTTCGGGCCGTCCGCGGACCGTGCAGATCCGATTTTTCGGGCCGTCCGCGGACCGTGCACTCCTGTGGCGAGGGGAGACCCAGAGGGCGATTAGTTATCTGCGCCAACAGCAATGTCGGGGAGCCACAGGGTTGATCAACTACTTGAAGCACCATCAGACGCGCATCATTGACTACCAGACTAGCCCTCCTGGCGTCGGGCCGCTGCGCGAACGGGCAGGCAGCTCGGCACTCGATTGGCTCTGGTCGGGTTGAGTCCCTGGTGAAACAAATTGGGTTAAGGGTGAAATTACCGGGGGCACAATGGCGAGCCGAGAATGTGCCGATTTTTCGGGCCGTCCGCAGACCGTAGGTGTTGAAGCATCGCTGTGCCTACCTGAATGGCGCATTAGTTGCCTAATCAGACTCAGTAAATCCACTTGTGCTGAGTAAATATACTCATCGCCTAACTGAGATGCACCCAACTACTTAGTGCGATCGCCTTTTGTCGGACAGACAGCAAATTTCCGATAAGTTCATTCCCTGATGATTACCTGGTATTTTTCGGGAACTGAGGCTAGGGAAATTCCCTGGGAGCATCCCAGATTTGCAGATGTATTAGAATTTGAGCCAATGTAGTACGATATGGGCTTTAAAATAACTACTTCCCGGAGAACTACTTCCCGGAGAACCCGAGAATTTGTACTTTTATGCAAAAGTGAGATGCGCCCATTCCTATCCCCCAGCTGAAGGACGATCGTCCCAAAGGAATAATTTGCTTGCTCTTGACAAATCATCCTGGTATTTACTATAATATTGTGTCAATCTCTAAGATATGGCTGAAAAAAGCCGGATAGGTCGCAGCTAATGGACTAGGAAATGTCAAATGGGTATAGTATATAACATATTTTTCAAAGATAGTTTTTCTGTCAGAGGGCTGACAGGGACGGTTCAAAGGTCAGCCATCTCACAGGACTGCCAGTACACCGAACAAGAGTCGCAACTCAGTTTAGAATCAACCCTGGGGGAATTGACACTTTACCAAGCAGAGATCGACTGCCAGCGCCCCGGCGCAGAGGTGACCCAGATCTTTGAAGCCAACCCCACGCTACCGGGTATCATTGTGACAGAGTCTGGTGAATTTGTGGGGATGATTTCCCGCAGGCGCTTCTTTGAACGCATGAGTCGTCCTTACAGCTTGGAGTTATTTTCCAAACGACCCCTGCTGACTTTCTACCAATTTGCTGAGAGTGAAATTTTAATGCTCTCACGGTCCACCTCAATTGTAGCAGCGGTGCAGCAGTCCTTAGCCCGCGAGCCCGAATTGATCTACGAACCGATCTTCGTGCAGCTAGAAACTGGGCCAACAGGCTATTGGACATGCATGATTTACTCTTGGCCCAGTCTGAAATTCATCAACTCACAACCCAAGCACTGCAACAATCAGAAGCCCAATTAACAGAAAAAGCCCAGCAACTAGAGGAGACTCTATCTAAACTGAAAAAGACCCAAGTACAGCTGATTCAGACCGAAAAAATGTCCAGTCTAGGACAAATGGTTGCTGGCATTGCCCATGAAATCAACAACCCCGTCAGTTTCATTACTGGCAATCTGACTCACGTCAAAGGATACATGCAATACTTGTTACGCTTGCTCAAGCTTTACTGGCATCACTATCAGCAGCCCGTACCTGAAATCCAGTCAGAAGTAGAAGCATCAGACCTGGATTTCCTCATGTCAGACCTACCACAAGTCCTGCAATCAATGCAATCCGGCGCAGACCGCATTCGTCAGATTGTCTTATCCCTGCAGAATTTTTCCCGCCTCGACGAAGCTGACTTGAAATCAGTTTATATTCACACCGGGCTAGAAAGTACATTGCTGATTTTGCAAAACCGACTGCAAAATCACAAGCTTCGCTGGAAATCTTCGGTAATTACCATTTACAAAGATTATGGTAACCTACCACAGGTAGAATGCTACCCCGGTCAGCTGAATCAGGTGTTTCTGAATCTGCTCAATAATGCGATCGATGCCTTAGAAATGAGAAAACCCTCCATCCATGAGATTCACATCGCCACCCAAGTATTAAACAGCAATTCTGTCGCAATCCGCATTGCCGACGATGGGTTAGGGATGACAGAGGAAGTATAAAAGAAGCTGTTTGACCCCTTCTTTACTACCAAGCCACCAGGCAAAGGTACGGGTTTAGGATTGTCAGTTAGCTATCAGATAGTCGTCGAAAAACATGGCGGTCAATTGCAGTTTATCTCCTAGCCCGGTCAGGGAACAGAATTTGTAATTTCCATTCCCATACGCCAGAAGTATCCTACATCCACCAATCTCAAATGCTGTGCTTGAAATTTTATACTAGAGAGACTGGGTAGATCCAGTCTGGGTAATTAGGAGCGCGATTTTCCATAATCGCCGTCAGTTTTTCTCGCAGTTTTTCCGTAATCGGTTTACTTGCGGGCAATTGATAATTTTCAATCCGTTTTACTGGAGTAATCTTGGCAGCTGTCCCGCAGAGAAACACCTCGTCCGCAATCAAGAGTTCCGACTTATCCACCGGGCGTTCTGTGACTTTCATCCCCAGGTCCGTCGCCATCTTAATAATACTATCTCTTGTGATTCCTTCCAGGATATCCTGTTCAAACCCAGGGGTAATCAGTGAGTCATTTATCACCAGAAAGATATTCATTCCCGTCGCTTCACAGACCTTTCCTTGAGAATTGATTAAAATCGCTTCATCAAAGCTAGACTCAAAAGCTTCCGTCTTAGCCAGAGAAGAGGTAATATAGGCTGCACTCAGCTTACCTCGGAGGGGAAAACTGCGGTCTTCTTGTCGATACCAAGAACTAATGCGACAGCTGACTCCCTCGGGGGACAAATAATCTCCCAACTCCAACCCATAAACAAAAAAGTCTTTCTCAATCTTATGCAGTCTGGGAGAAATTCCCAAGCCTGACGTGTAGATGAAGGGTCGAATATAGAAAGATTTTGTCGGCTGATTTTTCTTGACAAAATCAAGGATAACTGATTTAATTTTATCCGCTGGCAAGTCGTAGTGCAATAATTTAGCACTATTACTTAACCTTTGGCAATGGCGGTCTAATCTGAACAGCAGTATTTGCTGCGGCTTTTGCGGATCTATTATCCCGCGCATCCCACCAAAGGCTCCAGTTCCATAATGCAACCCATGGGTGGCAATGGAAATCTTAGCCTCAGCAAAAGGAACAAATTGGTTCTGAAAGTACGCAACTGGTAAAAAATTCTCCATGTCTGTTATTAGTTATTTTTGGCAAACCCATTTCCACAAGGGGTGAGTTGGACCCTGCTGGCGAATGCGGCAAACTCCCGTTTCCAGACGCTTTTGGTACTGGGGCGGCATTCCCAGCAGGATGTTACGGCTTTGCCAGACTAGGACTGCTGTGGTCGTGGCAACACAAAAACCCAGACCAAGAGCTGGCACCAGGTTGTAAGACATGCCGTAGCGCACTGCTGCCCAAGTAAAATGCGATCGCAACAGGTCAATCTCCGATCGCAAACTCCAGAGACTCAGGGAACCGACAGGGAGCCATAGCAACCCGATCGCCAACCACCTGAGAGCAACTGTCAGGTGGTGTAACCTTTGGACTTGCGCCTTAAAGATAGCATCCGTTGTCAGGGATGAAGTCTCTTTTGCAGTTTCCATCTGTTTATAGTTATGCCTCATCAGAAGAGGCTAGTCCATCGGGTTGTTCGTCAGTAACCGCTGATGCCAATATAGCTTGACCCGTGCGTTCTCGCCACCAAGCTAGCAGGGTACTAGCGATGAAGATACTAGAATAGGCACCTGAGATAAAGCCAACTATCAGGGCGAGGGCAAAGTATTTCAAGGTTTCGCCGCCGAACAGGAAGATGGACAATAATGGCAGTAGGGTAGTTAAGGTGGTATTGATAGACCGAGTCAGAGTTTGATTGACTGCATCATCTACCACTTGGTCGATGTGCTGGTCTGGGTGGAGTTTGATCGTCTCCCGCACCCGATCGTAGATCACGACAGTATCGTTAACGGAGAAGCCGATAATCGTCAGCAGGGCCACGACGAACAAGCTATCCACTTCTAATCCCAGCACTAGACCCAACATAGAGAATACGCCTAGGGTAACAAAGACATCGTGGAACAGGGCCGCGAAGGCAAAAAAGGCGTAGTCTAGTTGGAATCTCCAAGTCAGGTAAAATGTAATGCCTCCGAAGGCGACTAGCAGGGCTAACAGACCAGAGGTAAACAGCTGTCGTCCTAGGGTCGGACCGACGGTGTCGATCTGGGTCTTTTGCGGGTCAAACTCCCCGATCTCCTCCTCTAGGGCTGTTTGCAGTTGGGTGCGTTCGGAAACATCTAAATCTTTGGTTCTAATGCTCAGGGCGTTACCTCGTTCGCCGACTATTTGGATGCTGCTATTGGCCAAACCCTGAGTTGCCATCACCCCTCGCACTGCGGCCAGGTCAATGGCCCGATCGCAGTTATTGGGTTGAGAACAGTCCCGTTCCAGTTGTAGCCTAGTACCGCCGACAAAATCCAGACTGGGACGCAGAGGTGCGCCGATGTCCGGTCGCGTCCAAGAAATGCCCATGGCCACCATCCCGGCCAGGACGATCGCCGCCGAAATTGACCACCAGAGCCCGCGTTGTTTGATAATCTTTAATCTCATAACGTTGCTCCTGATTGGGATTTCGCGGACAATTGCAGATTAGGACAGAACAGTTCTGGCTTGCGCAACCCAGGAAATTGCAATACATAGAGCATCAGGGTCCGACTACAGGTGAGGGCAGTAAACATACTCACCACCACCCCCAGTCCCAGAGTCAGAGCAAAACCTCTGACCAGACCTGAACCCAACCAGAATAATGCTATACAAGAAATCAAGGTAGTCACGTTGCCATCTAAAATGCTGGAGAAGGCCCGATAGAAACCAGATTCTACTCCACGATATAAGCTCTTGCCGCTGCGCAGTTCTTCACGAGTGCGCTCGAAAATCAACACGTTGGCATCAACTGCCATGCCGATACTCAGGATAAAACCGGCTATTCCGGGCAAGGTTAAGGTAACACCCAATAGCTTGAAGGCGGCAAAGGTCAGCAGGGCGTAGACAATTAATGCTACATCTGCAATCAGACCGGGCAGGCGGTAGTAGGCCACCATGAAGATTAACACTGCCACCAGACCTGCGATCGCGGCCTTAATGCTGCTAGAAATACTATCTCGTCCCAGAGTAGCACCTACAGTCCGGTTTTGCACCACTTCTACGGGGACGGGTAAAGCGCCACCTCGCAGCTGTACTGCCAAGTCATTGGCTGATTCGACGGTAAAATTCCCAGTAATCGAGGCACTGCCCCCGATGATCCCTGTTTCGGCAAATTCTACTCCTACCGTCGGCGCACTGATCAGCCTGTCGTCCAGGAAAATGCCAATGCTGCGACCCGTACCCGCCAGGTTTTTGGTAATTTCTGCAAACTTATCGCCCCCGGCGCTATCGAAGCGAATAATAATTTCCCAGCTGCTGCCACCCTGACGGGGTTGGGTGAAAGCATCCTCCAGGTTGTTGCCAGTTAAACCGATGCGCTCAAACAAAGGTGCGATCGCCTCATTGGCGCTGTCGATCGCCGCCTGATTTTGGACGATCGCCTTAGCATCATCGCTAGGTCTGAGATCGAGCTGTTGTAATTCTAATATCCTGAGGATCTGGTATTGAGCGGCAAACTCATCTTCACTTCCCTGCTTCTGCTGGCGAAATTCTAGCTGGGCCGTACCACCCAAGACTCGTTCTGCTTGTGCCGGGTCATTCACCCCTGGCAGTTGTACTAATAGTTGTTCATTTCCTACTGTTTGCACCACAGACTCGGAAACTCCCAGGGCATTCACCCGTCCTTCCACGACGCGCTGTACCGCTTCCAGGACTTGCGGAGTTATTTCCGTCACCTCGTCGGTCGTCTTAACTTGGAGGGTTAGTTGAGCGCCCCCCCTCAGATCCAATCCCAGTCTGGTTTCAAACTGCACCAATACCGTAATGGCGGCAACTACCAGCACCAGAATCAGAGCCAATATTGAACGTTGTTTTCGCATACTACCACTTGTCTGCAATAAAAGATATGATATCCCGTCTAGAGTAATGTTCGTAGTAATGTTCGTAGTAAGCACTAAAGTGCTTCCCGAGCGCAAGCACTTTAGTGCTTACTACGAACTATCGCCAACTCAAATCTGTAAAGTCGCCATTTTCTGTACCACTTCCACGATTTGCAGGGGTTGGACGATCGTCAAGTTTTCCAGGGTGCCATTATAAGGGGTAGGGATATCCTGGGAAGAAAGCCGCAGCACTGGCGCATCCAGTTCGTCAAACAACCGTTCATTAATGGAGGCGATCAATTCTGCGCCAATGCCACCAGTTTTCAGGCATTCTTCGACGATAATCACCCGATGGGTTTTGTGCACAGAAGCGCCAATAGTTTCAAAGTCTAGGGGTTTGAGAGACAATAGGTCAATCACCTCTGGGTCTAAACCCTCTTGTTCCAGGGTTTTCATGGCTTGCAGGACATGGTGGCGCATCCGAGAGTAAGTCAGAATAGTCACATCGGAGCCAGTGCGGACCACTTCCGCTTTATCCAGGGGTAGCAGATATTCCTGTTGTGGCAGGTGTTCTTTCAAGTTGTAAAGCAGGACATGCTCGAAGAAGAGTACGGGGTTATCGTCGCGAATGGCTGATTTTAGCAGTCCTTTAGCATTGTAGGGGGTGGAGCAGGCCACGATTTTCAGACCCGGGACTGCTTGGAAATATGCTTCCAGTCGCTGGGAATGTTCCGCACCCAGTTGCCGCCCGACGCCACCGGGACCCCGAATCACCATGGGAATTTTGAAATTTCCGCCTGATGTATAGCGCAGCATGCCTGCATTATTGGAGATTTGGTTGAAGGCCAGGAGCAAAAAGCCCATATTCATACCTTCGATGATCGGACGCAACCCAGTCATGGCTGCACCTACTGCCATACCGGTGAAGCTATTTTCCGCGATCGGGGTATCGAGAACCCTAAGTTCGCCATATTTTTGGTACAGGTCTTTGGTAACTTTGTAGGAGCCGCCGTAATGTCCCACATCTTCTCCAAGCACGAACACTGAGGGGTCACGGGCCATTTCTTCGTCTATAGCTGCCCGCAAGGCGTTGAAGAATAATGTTTCTGCCATCTACACTTTCCGGTTTAGGGGTTGTCAGACTAGCATCTTAACCTGTTGCGGGCACAATGGTTTCTCGTTCCGCTTTATTGCGAATATAAAAGTATAATTGCAAATTCCTATACTTTGAAAGGGATTGCGAACGACGAGCGCAAAATGGAGAAGAACGTGTCATTGCGAGGGGGGGAATCCCTGACCGTTATTGTCGGGAACACAAGCGGATCCCCCCCGAAGCAATATCCTCACTAGCGCGTGGAGATTGCTAGCCCTCCTGGCGTCGGGCCGCTGCGCTAGCGGGGGGTGTTACTCAAACTGTTCAAGTATCTCTCAATTATCCCCCCCCTCGCAATGACATTACCGCCCTAAAAGCTCAGTTTATGACCGTTTGGAGTATAATTGCGAATTGCTAATTGCGAATGGCGAATGGTCAGAAAAGTGGGTGGGCCCTGCCAACTGTCAGATGCTACCGGTACTAGATAACGGTTCAATTCTCGTCAAGTTCTTAACCTGTGTCCGACTTTAGTCCTCACTACAAACGTCGGACTGAAGTCTTCACTACAAACGATGTATTATATCATTTCTTTCTAATCCCATGACTGTCTCAACTCACCTACCTATTCAATCGGACCCCCCGCTGCTACCTTGGCAAACTTTACCGACCATGTACGATTTACCTAGCGATAACCCGGAGGATCCTGGTTTGCCTGACGAATTTCACTTTTTCCAACCCCTGCTGCTTTATCTCACTTTTTTACCAACTACCTATAGTCTGGAACTAACTTACAGTGCTTGTGACCTCAATCTCTACTATGATGTAAATCATCTCCAATGGTATAAACGTCCCGATTGGTTTGGCGTCGTGGGAGTGCCTCGACTCTATGAGGGTCGCGATATGCGTTTAAGTTACGCGATCTGGCAAGAAAAAGTCAGTCCGATCGTGGTTGTGGAATTATTGTCGGCAGGAACAGAAGATGGAGATTTGGGCAGGACTGTAAGCGAGTCGGGAAAACCTCCGACAAAATGGGTAGTATACGAGCAAATATTGCACATTCCCTACTATTTTGTCTTCAGTCGCTATACTTCAGAAGTACAAGCTTTCCATCTGGCTAACGATCGTTATGAACCAATGCCAATGACTGAGGGGCGCTGGTCGGTCCCAGAGCTGGGATTGAGTTTGGGTTTGTGGCAAGGTGAATTTCAAAAAGTTAATCGCCTCTGGTTGCGGTGGATGACAGAGGAGGGAGAATTAATTCCGGTTCCCAGTGAAGTAGCATCCGCTGCTGAGACACGAGCCTCAGAGGCTGAGACACGCGCCTCTGAGGCTGAAAAAGATGCCGCTGCTGCTAAACTAAAGGCAGAAAAATTGGCGCAACGATTGCACGAGTTAGGATTCGATCCTGATGAGATTGATTAGAATTTAAAGTATTGTGCATATCCGGAGCGTTCTTTAGACAAAAAAATGTAGGGACAATTCATGAATTGCCCCTACATTTAGGACATTAGCAGGAAGAAATACTTATGACTATCTCAACTCATTTACCTCCTCAATCGGACCCTCCGGCGGTGTCTCCTGGGAGATGCAGAAGTTGTGGGAGTGTCTCGACTCTATAAGGGTCGCGATCGGCGTTTAAGTTATGTGAACTGGCAAGAGAGACTCCGTCCCATTGTGGTTGTGTAATTATCATCTCCAGGGAGAGAGGATGAAGATTTGGACCCGACTGTAAGGGAGTATAGTCAACCTCCAACAAAATGGGTAGTATACGAGCAAATATTGCGTGTTACCTACTACTTTGTCTTCAGTCGTTATACTTCAGAATTACAAGCTTTCCATCGGGTTGGCGGTCATTTTGAACCAATAGCAAGTACTGATGGGCTTCGGCATCCCCGAGGAGTTCGATGTTTCCCGGGAGCGCTAAGCGCACTACCCAGGAAACATCGTAACCGCACTACCCCGGGGACACCGATGGTGGATACCAACCTTGGGATTGAGTTTGGGTTTGTGGCAAGGTGATTATCAAGATGTGAATCGTCTCTGGTTAAGGTGGATGACAGAGGAGGGAGAATTAATTCCGGTTCCCAGTGAAGTAGTATCCGCAGCAGAGACACGAGCTGCTGAGGCTGAAAAAGAAGCTGCTGCTGCTAAACTAAGGGCAGAAAAGTTGGCGCAGCTATTGCAAGAGTTGGGAGTTAATCCTGGGTCGATTGATTAGACTCCTGATCGGGTGCATATTCCCAGCGTTCTTGAGACGAAAAAGAACATAACAGGGTGCTTTTTTTTCATGTCTGTGTAGAAGGGAAGCATTCTGGCAGTAACTATAGAGAAAATAGTTTCTCTCTG
Source organism: uncultured Hormoscilla sp. (assembly GCA_963921275.4). GTDB lineage: Bacteria > Cyanobacteriota > Cyanobacteriia > Cyanobacteriales > Desertifilaceae > Hormoscilla. Next base: position 4,578,556 of record OZ001293.3, read on the forward strand.
CTATGCCAAAATGCTTCCCCCGCCGCCAAAGTAAGATGCAAAAAATATGACTGTTTCAACTCATCTACCTACTCAAGCGAAACTACCGCTTCCAGCTTGGCAAACTTTGCCAACTATGTACGATCTACCTAGCGAAAATCAGGACGAACAGCCAGATGATTTTCACTTTCTCCAAACCCTGCTGCTCTATCTCACTTTTATCCCAACTACTTGTAGTGGTAAATTGGCTTACAGTGCTTGCAACCTCAATCTCTACTATGACTTAAATCATCCCGAATGGTATAAACGTCCCGATTGGTTTGCTGCATCTCTTGGGTAGTGCGAGTAGCGCTCCCAAGAGATGCAGCAGTTGTGGAGTGCATCGACTCTATCAGGGTCGCGATTTGCGTTTAAGTTATTTGATCTGGCAAGAGATAGTCAGGCGTTGTTGTAGAATTATTGTCTCCAGGCACAGAAGATGAAGATTTGGGCCGGACTACGATCGAGTCGGGTAAACCTCCAGGGCAAACGCATCTTATTTTTGAAACGCTTACAGCCTACATTCAGCACGATAAAATGTATTGCGGGTAGTGGGTCACAAGTAGTGATTGCCTGAAACCCAGACTGTGGCCCCGGCTGGCCCCGGCAGGGACACAGGACCGCAGTCAAATCACTACGCTGACGCTCAGAATGACCACTACCTCCCCGCCAAATCTGTCTCCTACAGGCTAACGCTGCTGACGCTGCTGACGCTACAAGAGGCAGAGCCTCAAAGGTAGCATTCCGTGGCTCAGCCACGGAACCAATAAAGCCACGGAACCCTGGGGGGGCAACATGCAAGCCCAAACCCTTACTGGGTAACGATTTGGGCCCATAATCTCCAAAAATATATCTGCTGTTTTGGGCCGACAGACGACGTAGTTATAAGGGTTTGAGCTTCATGAAAATGAAAGAATGGTACTGATGCGACTGTATCAAGTCTAAGCCCATAGCCCTCAAACCCTTATCTAGTAAGGGTTTGAGGGCTCATGTCGCCCCCTCAGCACGGAACCAGTAACCTCCTGCTGCTTTTCTGTTTACCCTGTGTCCTGCAGAAACCGGGTCGCAGCCGAGGCCACAGGATAGGAGGGTGGGCGGTGCCCACCCTACAGTAATTACATTTAAAAACTTACCAAAAAGTTTTTGAAATCATCAGTGATTGCCCGAATGAACCAGTCGGGGTCGAGCTAACTCTCACGAGCTAACCCTCCCATTCGGAACCGGACATGCGACTTTCATCGCATCCGGCTACTGGGTAGATAGCCCTTTGTCATGGGTAGAATTACTCGGGATTACTCCCTTTGTTCCTCTCTTTATGTAATTTGGCCCCTTATGGTTAGTCTCAGACTAGATAAATGCCTAACTCCGGAAGGTTCGCGGGGGTTAACAGGACAAACCCATATAAACCGCTCTTTACTAACGTTGCCCTCGTTAATTAGGGACTTTACAAGTTTTACCCGGTTAGGTCTTTAGTCCAATATTAACTACCTAGGATTTCTCCTGGTCTAGAACATTTAAGGCTACTTTCACCCAAAGATTCTATCTATCACCAACCCACGTCAGCATATCCATAGGAGTTACCCCAGGCTTTAGCTTCTTGGGCTATCTCTCCCCTCATGGCTTGCGCTTTACATCTAACTTGTCCATATGAGGACAGCTCATGAGAGGTTACTTCGTTCCCTAATATCATTTCACGATACCTTTAGGCTCCTACTATACCTCAGTAACTTTTCGAGTACGATGTTAGTCACGGGCTACGACTAACACTAGCTACTTTCCCTTTTGGGCCAGCGTAATAGCCTTATTCCGCTGGTTTAATATCATGAGGCTTACATAGATTTGTTTGTTCTAGCCTTGGGTATCTAACAAGCGCGGAGTCACTGGCTTAGGCTGCCAGCTATCCTACATTTAAATCCTCGCTTAGCACCACGGCGATGTTACTCCGCAGCACCTCACGCGGTCACCCCCGTACTTGAGAGGAATTAGGGGTCGAGCTGGGAATCGCTCCCCAACCCTCCCGTTCGGAACCGTGCATGCGACTTTCACCGCACACGGCTACTGGGTAGTTGGTCCTTGTCACTGGTAGGTAACTTCGGGATTACTCCCGTTGTCCCTCGTCTCATGAGATTTGGCCCCTTGAGCTTATCCATCTCTGACAGGTTTCCCCCGAGCTGTAGGCATATTTAGGGCTACTTTTACCCAAGACTTCCAACTATCACCGACCGACGTCTGCATATCCCAGGCGTTACTCCGGGCATTTGCTTCTTAGGCCATCTTTCCCACTCGCGGCTTGCGCTTCACATCTGACTGGTCCTTTAGGACAGCACACGAAGGGTTACTTCGTTCCCTGGTATCATTTCACGATGCCTTTAGGCCCCTACTTTTCCCCGGCAGTTATTTGGGTACAATGTTAGCCAATTCCCTAATTAACACTAACTGCATTAACTTTTGTTCCAGCGCATTAAGCCTTATTTCGCTGGTTGGGTTTAACGAGGTTTACATAGGTTCGCTTGTTCTAGCCATGGACATCTTTCCTAGCGGAGTCACCGGCTTGGGCTGCCAGCTATCCTACATTTGAGTCCTCGCTTAGCACCACGACGATGTTATTTCGCAGCACCTCACGCGGTTACCCCTGTACCTGGGGAGGGGGAATTAAACCCCCATGATTACCAGAGTTACTAGTTTCCTAGGCCAGCGTTCCGTATATGACTACGTTAGGCTGGAACTCATCGCACGGGAATTTAACCCTCATGATAATCAGAGTTATCTGGCTAATGGAACCAGACCCGACTTTCACCATTACTGGCTTATGTCAGAACGAATCGCACAACCCGATTATTATCCTAAGATATATACAAACAGGAGTAGCGGGTCACAAGTAGTGATTTTAGCGCCTGAAACCCAGGACCGCAGTCAAATCACTATCGGAATGACCACTACCTTGGAATCCATGTTGCGGATATATAGCAGTCGGGGTCGAGCTAACTCTCACGAGCTAACCCTCCCATTCGGAACCGGACATGCGACTTTCATCGCATCCGGCTACTGGGTAGATAGCCCTTTGTCATGGGTAGAATTACTCGGGATTACTCCCTTTGTTCCTCTCTTTATGTAATTTGGCCCCTTATGGTTAGTCTCAGACTAGATAAATGCCTAACTCCGGAAGGTTCGCGGGGGTTAACAGGACAAACCCATATAAACCGCTCTTTACTAACGTTGCCCTCGTTAATTAGGGACTTTACAAGTTTTACCCGGTTAGGTCTTTAGTCCAATATTAACTACCTAGGATTTCTCCTGGTTTAGAACATTTAAGGCTACTTTCACCCAAAGATTCTATCTATCACCAACCCACGTCAGCATATCCATAGGAGTTACCCCAGGCTTTAGCTTCTTGGGCTATCTCTCCCCTCATGGCTTGCGCTTTACATCTAACTTGTCCATATGAGGACAGCTCATGAGAGGTTACTTCGTTCCCTAATATCATTTCACGATACCTTTAGGCTCCTACTGTACCCCAGTAACTTTTCGAGTACGATGTTAGTCACGGGCTACGACTAACACTAGCTACTTTCCCTTTTGGGCCAGCGTAATAGCCTTATTCCGCTGGTTTAATATCATGAGGCTTACATAGATTTGTTTGTTCTAGCCTTGGGTATCTAACAAGCGCGGAGTCACCGGCTTAGGCTGCCAGCTATCCTACATTTAAATCCTCGCTTAGCACCACGGCGATGTTACTCCGCAGCACCTCACGCGGTCACCCCCGTACTTGAGGGGAAGTCGGGGTCGAGCTGTCCCTCGCGGGACAACCCTCCCTTTCGGAACCGTGCATGCGACTTTCACCGCACACGGCTACTGGGTACTAGGCCCCTTTCACGGGTAGGATTACTAGGGATTACTCCCATTGTCCCTTACTACTTGCACGTCCGCCCCTTTCCTGGTTGGTGAGTGGAGCTGCCGGATAACCTTTAGTATCACCATTTAACACTCCGTTTTACCAGTTAAACATTCCTCAATCCTCAACTCGCTTTCGCTAACGCTGTAAATGGGCTTATGACATTTTAGAGCTACTTGTAGCAATAGTTTACTAGTATCACCGACCCGCGTCTGCGTATCCATAGGCATTACCGGCGTCTTCCGCATGCTCTTGTCCTGAAGGACTTTGGCGTCTTCCGCACACTCTTGTCCTGAAGGACTCGGTGTGCTCCAGACACCAAGGCATGCTCCAGACACCGCCTAGGCATTAGCTTCTCGGGCCATCTCTCCCCTCATGGGCATGCGCTATGCGCTGCGCGCACGCTACGCGGACGCACATCTGACTTGTCCAAATGAGGACAGCACCACGGGGGTTACTTCGTTCCTCTCGCTGAGGTTACTTCGTTCCCTGGTATCATTTCACGATGCCTTTAGGCCCCTACTTTTCCCCGGCAGTTATTTGGGTACAATGTTAGCCAATTCCCTAATTAACCTAAGTTGCGACCTATTAAAAAAAATATGAATTACCCACTTAGACTTTACAGATATTTGGGATATTTCGTAGCTTTTGATACAAAATTATATTTTTTTTGTGCTAGACGGCGGGTTGGCTGTTTATAGGTTATAATGTACTAAAATAATAGTTAATTGCTAGGGGATGTAGATGATGGAAGATATGATTACAACAATTTTTGTTCTTTGTGATGAGCTACTAAAAGCGTTAAATATAAAAGAAGATCCACAAGTAAAAATGAACAATGCCGAAGTGATGACAGTCGGATTAGTTGCTGCATATTTTTTCGGAGGACACCACGATCGCTCTTGTCAATTTATGGTCGAACACAAGTATATAAAAAATCTGTTAAGTAAAAGTAGGTTCAATCGTCGATTACACAATATTGACGAACCAATTTGGATGTTTTTCTTCCAAGTTATAGCTCAAACATTTAAAGAGCTCAATCCGTCAAGAATATATTCTTGATAGTTTCCCGGTGCCAGTATGTGATAATATTAGGATTGATAGATGCCAAATTTATAACAAGGAAGAATATCGAGGGTATATTGCCAGTAAAAAACGTTATTTTTATGGATTAAGAGTTCATATGTTGGTAAACAAAAATGGAAAGCCAATAGAATTTTATCTAGATCCTGGTAGTTATAATGATGTTAAAGTTTTGCAATCTTTTGGCTTTGACTTACCATCAAATTCAATAGTTTATGGAGATAAAGCTTATAATGATTATCAATTAGAGGATTTACTAAAAGAGTCGTCAAGTATAATGTTAAAACCTTTGCGAAAAAAGAACTCAAAAAGAAAAGAATATTCTTGTTTTGAATATATACAAAAAGTAACAAGAAAACAAGTTGAAACCTGTTTTAGTCGAATCACCAATTTGTTTCCCAAGTCAATTCATGCTGTTACATCTAAGGGATTAGAGTTGAAAATAATTCTCTTTATCATAGCTTTTTGTATCCAATTTTTATAGGTCGCAACTTGAGTTAATTAACACTAACTGCATTAACTTTTGTTCCAGCGCATTAAGCCTTATTTCGCTGGTTGGGTTTAACGAGGTTTACATAGGTTCGCTTGTTCTAGCCATGGACATCTTTCCTAGCAGAGTCACCGGCTTGGGCTGCCAGTTATCCTACATTTGAGTCCTCGCTTGGCACCACGATGATGTTACTTCGCAGCACCTCACGCGGTTACCCCTGTACCTGGGGAGGGGGAATTAAACCCCCATGATTACCAGAGTTACTAGTTTCCTAGGCCAGCGTTCCGTATATGACTACGTTAGGCTGGAACTCATCGCACGGGAATTTAACCCTCATGATAATCAGAGTTATCTGGCTAATGGAACCAGACCCGACTTTCACCATTACTGGCTTATGTCAGAACGAATCGCACAGTTCTCATATTAGTGTGATATGCTGTAGGATATTGCGTCGGGAGGGTAACTCACCCCTCGCATAAGTTACTCGCCTTACTCCCCCCCCCTCGCAATGACAAGTCGGCGATTATTCTGTACCACATTAATTTGAGAAACGCTATACTTTCTGCAACAATAGTACGGATTGAGCGCTCGGGACATGGAAGATAGTTTGTATGACATCGTATCGATGCGTCAGTTTTCGGGATTGGGTATGGATGAGGTTCCTGACGAGACCAAGATATTGAGATTCCGGCATTGGCTGGAGGAACACAAATAGCAAAACTCGGTGGCGAAGCGGCAATCCTGAATTCTACCGAATACGATCGCATCCCGGTTGACGACCCAAGAAGCCCCTAAGTCCGCCATACCCGATCGGAGCGGTAAAATAACCGAGATTTCCATTACATGACCATTAACAGGGACAACTAACATTACTCGATCAATTTCGATACCAAGTATCAAAAGCAAATGAAAATCACCCTCATCATTATCCTATCCATACTGATATTTGTTGCCATTGTTTATCTATGGGGCAGAACCTTACCCGCACACCAAGACCTACGGGTAGAAAGAACAATTAGCATCAATGCCCGCATATTAGATTGAGAAGAGCCGTCTTACGCAACAATTTTGGTTGTTTGTAATGATCCTTTACAGAAATCCCAGATCCAGAGTCCGCTATCCATTTATCAGGACAGCCGTAGTGCCGGTCATAGAAAGAACCCAGGAAACCAGAGGGCTAAACAGCGAGAAACCGGGTTTCTGGCAGAAACCCGGTTTCTCAGTCCGTCGATGTTTGCCAGTGGTAGCTTAAAAGTTAGGCTCGACAATATAAGGAGAAGAAATTCTCGGAGCCTTGTTGGTGGCCACTAAAGCCTGGTAAATGAAGGCTGAAACTTCAGCTCTAGTGCTATCCAGCATGGGGTTAAGTATATTCTTCTGAGGATAATTGACCACCATCCACCTTTGGGTAGCAGTAGCCACTTCATCAGTAGCATAGCTGGGAATCTGGGCCCGATCGCTATAAGCAAAAAGTAAATTAGTATTGCCCTCAGTTAAGCCTAAACCATTCACCAAAGAGACGATCGCCTGAACGCGAGTCAAATTATGCTCCGGACGAAAAGAACCATCAGGAAAACCAGAGATAAATCCCATGCGCGAGGCTTGCCCCATGCGCGAGGCTTGCCCGATCGCCGATGCGGCCCAAAAACGAGGGTCAACATCCCAAAAGTCAATCTCCGATCGCTTAAAAGGCAATGGGAAAGTCTTAGCAATCAAAGCGGCATACTGGGCGCGAGTGATGCTTTGGTCTGGTCGAAAAGTGCGATCGGGGAAACCACTAATAAAGCCCTTACTAACCATAGCAGCAATAAAGACTTCCGCCCAATGTCGGGCAATATCTGTCAATCCAGTTTCGCTGCGTGGTGCCGGAGTGGGAGTGGGAGTAGGGTTGGGAGTGGGAGTGGGAGTGGGGCTGGGAGTAGGGGCGATTGGCAGATCTGTGGCAACAAAATCGATCGAGCCTTTCACGCGGGTAGGATTAATCTGATTTCCCACCGAGACCAGCATCTTCTTAGTAGCATTATGCAAATCATATTGACCATTACCGCGCAGAATATTGCCACCATTATCTTGAGGACTGCCCAAATCCGGTATCGCATTACCAATCACAACCAGACCATCCTCCGAGTTATTCTCAATTGTATTATTCCGCAGGACTGGACGTGCTTGATTAGAAAGTACCATGCCAGAGCGATTGGCAAAAATCAGATTATCAACCACCACAGGCGCAGCATCATCGCTAATGGCAATCCCGTAACCAGTATCTTGACAGACATTACCACGTATCTCGCCCTTCACATTTTTCGCGATCGATATCCCGTTAGCGTTATTTCTAATAAACAGATTACCCTCAATCACGGGATGGGCCGTACCAGTAGCAAACAGCCCCTCTCGGGCCGAATTCGCTAAAGTATTGTTAGCCACGTAAGGGGCCGTAGATTCAATCCAGACCGCCGTCCCCCGTCCGGCCCGGTTAGTCACAGTGACTCCCCGCAATTGGGCATCATCGGACAGCTCTATGGTAATATTTTGACGGGCAAAGCTGCGCGAGAAATAACTGCCACTGCCTTCAATTACAATCCCCTTGCCTTTGTCCGATTCATTCCCTAAAACCGTCACCCCAGCTGGCACGCTCAGGGGAAAAATCTCGCCACTGGCTTGATTATAGACCCCAGGTGCCAGTTGAATCCTAGTTTCGCCCCTCGATTGCTGGAGTGCCCTGGTCAGGGTCTTAAACGGAGAATATTGATTACCGGCACCTCTGTCATTGCCAGTATCGGGATTAACATAAAGCATAGATTTGACCATGATTTTGTCGCGACCGGAGGCTGCCACCCCTGGGAAATATTAACATATTCCGTTACGGTAGGCTGATTAACTCTTCGGGGAAATTAAAATATAAAAGCATTGCTGCCGCTAGTAAGGGTGAAAAATGTTCTACATAGTCATAGCTCTGAATCTACTAATATCATTACTCTGCCTGTTCGTTGCCTTCCGAGTTTGGCGACTGCGGCAAACTCTCTCTCGGGTGGCAGATGCGTTGGTAAAAGCTGAACGCAAAACCCATGCCATACTCCACAAAGCTCCCCATAGCATTATTAAAGGGCAACGAGGCACGTCAACACTGCAGCGGCGGTATCGCAGTCTCATGAATCAAGTCAGGCAGGTGCAGCAGATTTTAGCCATTGTCAGTCTGGTGCTGGGAGTTGGGCATCGGGGCGGTACGCGGGCCCCACGGCTGGGTCGCGCTACGTGATTGCACCAAGTACCGCGTACTGGCCTCCAGTAAGCAGCATGCTGAGATATTTCGATTTCCATACACAGACGCACTTGCGATCACAGAAGATAGAAGTAAGTTAGAAGGGGGTGGTCGGCGCTCTCCGACTGCGGCAGTCCCCAATCAATGTGAGTACAGCGAGGCTTAGCCCTAAGATGTCAAAAAACAGTTCTGGAAAATTCATCAGGGGTCTGTTGTTAGGTACTGTGATTGGAGGTGTAACTGGCATCCTGATGGCACCTCGGTCCGGACGACAGACGCGGCAGTTATTGGAAAAATCAGCTGAAGCTCTGCCAGAGTTGGCAGAGGATATCTCGGCAAATGTCCAAATTCAGGCAGACTGGCTCTCAGAAGCAACACTGCGCAATTTGGAGGAGACTCTTGAACGACTCCGACTGGCGATCGCGGTGGCGATCGAGGCGGGAGCCAGGGAACAGGAAGCACTCTCTCAGCAGTATGCCTCCGATCCCGAAGATCTGTCCGACGATCCTAATGAACAACTGCCTGGGGACACCCCATCAGAGACAGATTTACTTTTTTCTCAACAACAGGAACCATCGCTGTAGGTAAATTTTGTGCTCGATCCCCTCTTTTGGCTAGGACTATCTATCTTACTGGTTGCCGTCAGCCTCACCGCTGTGCTGGTGGCGGCCCTGCCCGCCTTACAGGAGTTGGCCAGAGCTGCTCGCAGTGCCGAAAAGCTCTTTGACACCCTCAGCCGCGAACTGCCCCCCACCCTAGAGTCCATCCGTCTGACCGGTCTGGAAATCAGCGATCTCACCGATGAGGTGAACAAAGGAGTTCAAAGTGCCTCTCAGGTAGTCCAACAAGTCGATGAAAGCATCGATATTGCCAAAAAGCAGGCACAAAAAGTCCAAATTCACTACAAAAGCATCTGGGCTGGCCTTAAAGCTGGCTGGAAAACCTTGACAAAAAGTAAAAAATATGCTAAAAAATATCGCCACCCGACCGCTCCTCTGCCTTCGTCAGCTGGAACTGCCCTAGACTTTGAGCCAGCTTCCGGTCATAAACGCACCGGCGATCGAAAAGGTGCAGAGCGATCGCAAGCGCGGCGAGAGGCTGACTATTTGCCCAGTCAATATTTGCCGAAGCCAGAGTCAGACCGACCCTCATCTCAACCGGTGTCTCCTGGGAGCGCTACTCGCACTACCCAGGAGACACCGCCTGCACCTGTAGATCGGCGGGATGAATCCTGAACGAAGTCGTTACTTACAGCAAAAAATATTAAAATCAAGTAAACAAGTGTAAAGTTTCGTTAACAAATCTGTGAATTTGGCGACTTCTGTTTCCCTCGGGAGCGCCTTAAGCACTACTCGGGGACACAGACTCGTACTGGGTGTTGTTGAAGTAATGATCGAGTTTCCTATGCAAAAGCAGTTTTTTAAGAGACTTTTGGTATCGCTGATGGCAGGTGTGCTGGGTTTGTCAATCTGGGCTCACGCCCCCGCAACCGCCGGTGCATATAATAATCCCGAATTACTCCCCGCTCGCCAGACTCCGATAATAGACTTAGGCAAAACTCTGGCCGATATACAAGAAGAAAGACTGGTCCAGGAATTAGAAGCATTTGAAAGGTCAACAGGCTGGAAACTGCGAGTTTTGACCCAATTTGACCGCACACCGGGGCGGGCGATCAAAGATTTTTGGGACCTGAATGAAAAAACTGTGCTGCTGGTTGCCGACTTACGAGGCGGCAATATCCTCAATTTTAACCTCGGCGATGAGGTCTACAAACTCCTACCTCGTACCTTCTGGGTGGAGTTGCAAACCCGCTACGGCAACCAGTTCTTTGTGCGCGAGAATGGCGAAGACCAATCCATCATTCAATCTCTAGAATCAGTCAAAACTTGTTTGTCTCAGGGAGGTTGCCGAGTAGTGCCAGGACTACCCAGAGAACAATGGATTCTCACCCTGATTACCTCGGTGATTGGTGGACTGGTCTGTGGTGTGGCCGCTATTCCCCGCAAACCAGGACAGGTGTTTGCCTGGCAGTGGGCTTTGATGTTCTCACCCCTGTGGGGCATCCTGTTTATCGCCTTCGGCATAGGACCGGTGATAGCCAGGACGACGGATTGGCTGCCCTTATTTCGGAATGTGATGGGTTTTCTGCTTGGTGTAATGGTTGCCTACCTTTCCCCCACCATTAGCCAATCTTCGGCATCTGAAACCTGAATGCTCAACTAGATCCAGGCTCTGATAAGCTGATAGCTGATAGCTGATAGCCGATCGCTATATGGAATGGCACATAACAGATACCCAAAGTCTGGCAATTATTGACCGAGAAATTGGAGCCCATAGCTTCTCACCGGCGGAGTACGAGATTGTCCGCCGGGTAGTTTATGCCACAGCTGATTTTGAATATAAGTCGCTGATCAAATTCTCTGACCAAGCCTTACAGTCTGGGGCCGCTGCGTTAGCGGCTCGTACTACTATTGTGGTAGATGTGCCGATGGTACAGGTAGGGATTGTACACACTATCCAGAACACCTTTGCCAACCCTGTCTATTGCAGCATGGAAACTCTGACGCGCCCCCAAAGGGAAAAAACTAAGGCCGCTTGGGGCATTGAAACCTTGGCGCGACGATACCCAGAGGGGATATTTGTGATCGGCGAGGCTCAGACGGCCCTATCAGCTTTGGTAGAACTAATTGAGATTGAGGTGATTAGACCAGCTTTGGTGATTGGGGTACCAGCTGGCTTTGTGGAAGTGGATGTCACAAAAGACCGGCTGAATGACTCCCAGGTGCCTCACATTCGCATAGAATGGATTGGTTGAACTAGCGTGGCAAGCTTATAGCCAAGAAGGCGCAGGTATGGGTTAATTTTCTATTCCATCCTGGTCCGCTGGGATGATGTTCTACTCCGACGGCGGCGGGAGTCTCTGCCCGATCGCTTAGCGTGCGCGGAGCGCAATCGCAGTTTGCGACTAACTTCGACAAACAGGTCCCGCCGCAGGTACGGATAGTCACTCACCCACAGATTAAGACTGGGAATATAGATATCTGAGGTCTTGGCAATGCGGCTGAGGTCTGGTTTATTGGAGACTACTAGCATCTGGGCCACCATCCCCACGTCGATCGATCGATATTCGCGGCGTATGGGAACCTGTAGCTGGCTCTGGAAACCAGACTCATCGCCCACTTCCAAGTTTAGCCTGCGCTCCCGGTTTTCTACGATCACTAATTCTCCCCGTGAGTTCACCGTTTCCTCCATGCCGATCACATCATCTGTGATAAAAACATCGAGTACCCGACCTTGCCAGAAGCCACTGTAGGGGTATTTCCGATACATTATATTCCTCCGACTTGCCCAGAAGATGGGACCCCACAGCCAGTAAGTCCCTACTGTAATGCCAACGGCAAATATAAAGATCCCAAGGCTTTGACCAAAGGGCGAGATGCGTAAGAAAAAGACAATCACGACGCCAATGACTGAAATTAATAGGCGTCTGAGAAAATCTGGGAATTTTCCCCAATAATATTGGTACTGGCTACCAGTAGCGACAGTAGGTATCAGTTCTTCAAATGTATTGCGAGTTATTGAAATTAACATTGATTTGGTTAGTTGTCAGGGGTTAGTTGTCAGTGGTTAGTTGTTAGTGGTTAGTTGTCAGTGGTTAGTTGTTAGTTTTTAGCAGATTGGGCCCGTTTATGGGTAGTAATAATTATACAGCAAGTGGCGATCAGGCAGGCTTGGGCAATAGTCAAGCGACTCGACAGCATGAAAGCCTTAGATTATTCATTTCATCAATTCCTCTTACTGTCAGGTTGAGAAAGAAGTATTATAGATTAGTATACCTCGTCATGAGTTCCAATGTCAATAAAATTAAAAATTCAAAATTGACAACCCACAACTGACAACCCATAACCGACAACCCATAACTGACAACCCACAACTGACAACCCACAACTTTTACTGACTCTTCTCAACCTAGTATGCTAAATTTATAGCTAATGTGCCTGAAACCCTTTACCCATGCTGGTTCCAACGCCTGTGCATTGCATATCAGTCGCTCTCGAGCGACGACAACCTCAAACCCATGCAAACTTTTGGTTTGAGGCTATGAGGATGGCAATTTAGCATACCATTTCACGAAGAGCCCTTTTACTTAAAGGAGGCTAGGCAAGATGAACAGTACAAAAACCATGCCCGTTCTACCCGTAGAAGCTTATACTTCTCAAGAATGGTTCGATAAGGAACCAAAATACATCTTTAGTCGCACCTAACAGTTTGCGAGTTTTGTGGAAGATTTAACCGCACCTGGAGAATATATTACAGTTCAAGCTGGACTTAACAATATTCTGATTATTTATGGCGAAGACAAGCAATTAAGAGCCTTTCACAACCTTTGTCGCCATCGCGGAACTCAGTTATTACGGGTGCATCCCAAAGTTTTGCTAAGTACAAATATTTAGATTAAAGAGAGAGGCTTTTAGGATAATCTACCCGCAGCTTCCTCTGGGCTGTAACTAAAGATAGCATTACTAGCTATCAACTACTCTGAAGGGCATTAATTGAACAAGCAGTTAAGAAATTTCGCCGCATTGTTAGCAATAGGCGGACTTTCCCGTGCCGCCCAATAATTGGATATAGGAGTTTGGGGGAGACTCCCGAGAACGCGAATGGAAGCAGAAGCGATTCTCGGCCTGGTGCCCAAATCAGAGAGTACCCATGCTTTTGATTTTGCTGCCAATCGTGCTACTGTGACTAATCTCCAACTCAGTCAGTACCAAATTATCCATTTTGCTACCCACGGACTCCTGAATAGCGTCAATCCGGAACTTTCTGGGATTGTCTTGTCGATGGTGGACGAACGGGCAAACTCCCAGAATGGCTTTTTGCGTATGCATGATGTTTTCAACCTCGATCTTGCCGCCGACTTAGTAGTTTTGAGTGCCTGTAAAACTGGATTAGGGAAACAAGTGCGAGGAGAAGGATTAGTGGGATTAACCAGGGGATTTATGTATGCAGATGCGCCCCAGTATTAGTGAGTTTGTGGGATATAGACGATGCTGCGACTGCCGAAATGATGAAGAGATTCTACCGCTTGATGTTAAAAGAAAAATTATCAGCAACGGAGGCATTAAGAGCAGCACAGCGGCAGATACAAACCGAAACCAAGTGGAAATCACCTTTTTGTATGCAGCGATCGCCTGTGGTTTCAGGGCGATCGCCTTTTGGTGGCATGCGATCGCCTCTGCTAAGTTCCCCCATCCTTGATAGCAGTTACCCAACTGATTATAAAATTCCGCCTGTTCTGGTTTAATGGCAATGGCTTTTTTATAATAGGCGATCGCCTCTTTTCTGCGGTCATACTCTTCCATAATTCTAGCCAATTTATAGTAAACTTCCGCACCGTTGACGTTAATGCTGATGACCTTTTCGTAGCAGGCGAGCGCCTGTTGGTAATGAGCGCATTCGCCTCTCGATAACGCTTTTCCTCCTTCAGCATCGCCGCCAATTTTTCATGGGCCGCTCCACTCCGGATCAGCGGTACCACTTGCTGGTGCGTCTCGCGCGGCCTCTAATCTTTTTCCCTGTTTTTCCAGGGCCCAAGCCAGGTTATTATAAGCATCAAGATAATCAGGCTTCACTGCGAGCGCCTGTTTGTAGGCAGCGATCGCCTGTTCTCTTTTTCCTTGTTGCCAGAAGCTAGACCCCAGATTATTATAAGCCTCATGGTAATCTGGCTTTATGGATATCACCTGTTGGAAATAGCCGATCGCCCGATCGTATTCCTTCGTCCGATAAGCAATAATTCCCAGCAGAAGCATAGCCTCTAACTGGTGAGGCTGCTGTTCTAGCATCGCCAAATAAACAGCCCTCGCTTTATCCATACGTCCGGCTTTGTAGTGACTCAAAGCCTCTCTTAACCAATCGTTACCTGCTTGCTGTACCATTTCACCTCCTAATCATAACAGACAAACCAACGTTAATCATAGCTTCAATTTCCAACTGTTTAATTTCTGATTCCCGGGATATTTTATTTTAACAGACCTGCGGCTGGAAAACTCCTTCCAGGAACAACAATTTCCTGGAATAATTTCTCTTCTAATTCTACATCTATGCTGCACCACCACAACAGGCCCAATGCCAAAAAGTGAGAAACTGCCAGTCCGATAGAGTTAACCCCTTTTCTTCTTATTCTCAACCCCGATCGCGTAGCGTGCGCGCAGCGCATTCGATGGAAATTACCTGAATTTTTGGTTGTTGCTCTAACAACTCACCCGCGGAGGCGCGATCCGGGAGGTTCTCCCGATACCGCCTTCGGCGCGCTCTTCGCTGTTAATACTGCTTTAACCTGGGCAAACACACTCGGCCAGTCTCCCAGTTTTGTTTGACGATCGGGGCCGCATCGTGGGATACCAAGGGCTATCCGATCGATCGAGGAACCAGCGCCAGTCAGGAGAAAAAGGTAACAGCACCCAGACAGGTTTTCCTAAAGCACCTGCTAGATGGGCAACTGATGTATCTACAAAAATTACTAAGTCTAATTGTGAGATAACAGCAGCAGAAGAGGCGAAGTCATTCAACAGCTCTCTTAAATCCTGTATAGGTGCCCCATCCAGGATATCTGTATGTTCCTTTTGCAAACTATAAAGAAAAATCCCTAATATCTGCGACAGTTCCAGAAACAGGGAAACCGGACAAGACCGCTTGCTAGCTGTAGGACTTTTAGCATTAACAGCCCACACAATGCCGACTTTTACTTCTCCTTCCGTTCGTAGCAAGCCACTGTACTTGACGGTGTCCTTCTCTTCAGCGTACAAATAGGGTATTCGAGCCGGAATAGTTTCTATAGTCGTACCCAGGATGCGGGGGAGACTCATCAGGGGGACTTGCACGTCAAATGCTGGTAATGGTTCGCCCATGACTACCACCTCCTGAACGCCAGAGACCGTAGTAAACAAGCGCCTGAGATCTGGATATGTTTCCACAATTACTTTACCAGCACCCAGCTGGGTTACTAAGGGCGCGTAACGGATGAATTGGATAGCGTCCCCGTGTCCCTGTTCTGTATGTAAAAGAATAGTTTTTCCTGCCAGTGGCGAACCGTCCCAAAGAGGTTTTCCCCCATCGCGCAGCGTGGCGCAGCCATAGCGTTGTTCCGGGGTCTGTCCCCGGAACAACCATGATGAATGGCGCCAGCGCCATTCATATTCTACAAATCCTTGGCTCAAGTCCTGCAATAATAACAAGCACCTTCCCAGATTTAAGTGAGCCCTTACTGCATCTGGGTTTAAGGCAATAACATGACGGTAATAGCCGATCGCCTCTTGTAATTTCAGTTTTTTTCGCAGGGCAAAACCCAGGTTGCTGTAGACTTCGGCAAGGTCTGGTTTCAGGGCGATCGCCTTTTGGTGGCATGCGATCGCCTCTGCAAACTTACGCTGCTCTTGCCAAGCGGTCCCCATCCTATTGTAAGCTTCTGGATAATCTGGTTTAATTGCCAGAGCCTGACGATATTGTCCGATCGCCTCTGCTATTTTACCCTGCTTTTGCAGTATCACCCCCAGGTCGCAATTTGCGTCCAGATAGTTCGGCTTTAAGGCGATCGCCTGTTCATACTGCCTCGCCGCCTCTGCTAACTTTTCACATCTTTGATAGCATTTCCCCAACTGATTGTAAAATTTCGCTTCTGGTTTAATGGCAATGGCTTTTTCATAATAGGCGATAGCCTCTTCTCTGCGGTCCTGCTCTTCCATAATTTTAGCCGCATTATAGTAAGCATCCGCACATTTGGGGTCAATGCCCCGAGCCCCCTTTTCGTAGCAGGCGATCTCTTGTTGGTAATGAGCGAGCGCCTCTTGATAACGCTTTCCTTGGCGACGCATCGCCGCCAATTTTTCAGGGGTCGCGCCACTCGGGATCAGCGATCCCACTTGCTGGTCAGTCTCCTTCGCGTAGCGTGCGCGCAGCTCGATCGCCTCTAATCTTTTTCCCTGTTTTTCCAGGGCCAAAACCAGGTTATCATAAGCATTAAGATAATCAGGCTTCACTGCGATCGCCTGTTTGTAGGCAGCGATCGCCTGTTCGATTTTTCCCTGTTCCCAGAAGCAAGCCCCCAGATTATTATAAGTCTCAGGCCAATCTGGCTTTATAGATATCACCTGTTGAAAATAGCCGATCGCCCGATCGTATTCCCTCGTCTGATAAGCAATAATTCCTAGCATCTGCATAGCCTCTACCTTGTGAGGCTGCTGTTCTAGCATCGCCAAATAAACAGCCCTCGCTTCATTCAGACGTCCGGCTTGGTAGTGACTCAAAGCCTCTCTTAACCAATCGTTCCCTGCTTGCTGTACCATTTCACCTCCTAATCATAACAGACAAACCAACGTTAATCATAGCTTCAATTTCCAACTGTTTAATTTCTGATTCCCGGGATATTTTATTTTAACAGACCCTCCGACGGAAATTACCTGAATTTTTGGTTATTGCTCTCACAACTCACCCACGGAGGCGCGATCCGGGAGGCGCGCTCTTCGCTGTTAATGCTGCCTTAACCTGAGCAAACACACTCGGCCAGTCTCCCAGTTTTGTTTGACGATCGGGGCCGCATCGTGGGATACCAAGGGCTATCCGATCGATCTAGGAACCAGCGCCAGTTAGGAGAAAAAGGTAACAGCACCCAGACAGGTTTTCCTAAAGCACCTGCTAGATGGGCAACTGATGTATCTACAGAAATTACTAAGTCTAATTGTGAGATAACAGCAGCCGAAGAGGCGAAGTCATGCAACAGCTCTCTTAAATCTTGTATAGGTGCCCCATCCAGGATATCTGTATGTTCCTTTTGCAAACTATAAAGAGAAACTCCTGGTATCTGCGACAGTTCCAGAAATAGGGACACTGGACAAGACCGCTTGCTAGCTGTAAGACTTTTAGCATTAGCAGCCCACACAATGCCGACCTTTACCCTGTATTCGGGATGCGCCGTTCGTAGTACTCCACTGTACTTGACGGCGCCTTCCGCGTGCTCTTGTCCTTCAGGACAAAGGCCAGCTCCAGGCACCGCAGCTTCCTTCTCTTCAGCGTACAAATAGGGTATTCGAGCCGGAATGGTTTCTATAGTCGTACCCAGGATGCGGGGGAGACTCATCAGGGAAACTTGCAGGTCAAAGGCTGGTAATGGTTCGCCCTTGACTACCACCTGCTGAAGGCCAGAGACCGTAGTAAACAAGCGTCTGAGAGTCGGATAGGTTTCCAGAATCACTTTACCAGCACCCCGCTGGGCTACTAAGGGCGCGTAACGGACGAACTGGATAGCGTCCCCGTGTCCCTGTTCTGTATGTAGGAAAATAGTTTTTCTTGCCAGTGGCGAACCATCCCAAGGGGGTTTTCCCAAGCGTTCTTCCGGGGTCCGTGCCCGGAAAAACTCTACTTTTAGGCGCCGGTCCCATTCAATTTATACAAATCCTTGTCGAAAATTCTGCAATAATAATAAGCACATTCCCAGACCCATGTGGGCCATTGCTGCATCTGGCTTTAAAACAATAGCATGGCGGTAATAGCCGATCGCCTCTTGTAATTTCAGTTGTTCTCGCAGGGCAAAACCCAGGTTGCTGTAGACTTCGGCAAGGTCTGGTTTCAGGGCGATCGCCTTTTGGTAGCATGCGATCGCCTCTGCTAACTTACCCTGATTTTGCCAAGCGGTCCCCATCCTATTGTAAGCTTCTGGATAATCTGGTTTAATTGCCAGAGCCTGGCAATATTGTCTGATCGCTTCTGCTATTTTACGCTGCTTTTGCAGTATCACCCCCAGGTTGCAAATTGCTTCTAGATAGTTCGGCTTTAAGGCGATCGCCCGTTCATACTGTCTCGCCGCCTCTGCTAAGTTCCCACATCTTTGATAGTATGCACCCAACCTATTGTACAATTTCGCCTCTGGTTTAATGGCAATGGCTTTTTTACAATAGGCGATCGCCTCTTCTCTGCGGTCCTGCTCTTCCATAATTCTGGCCGCCTTATAGTAAGCATCCGCATAGTTGGGGTCAATGCTGATAGCCTTTTCGTAGCAGGCGAGCGCTTGTTCCTTATGGCCCAAGGAGTGCAAAACTACGCCCAAATTATTGTGCAGGCCCATATCCTGGGGATTGAGAGCGATCGCCTCCCGGTATACCGATACTGCTTCTGCTAGCTTCCCGGTATTTTGGAGACATACCCCCAACAAATTCATGGTTTTGCTATTTCCCGGATGGGCCAATAGCGCTTGGCGACAGAGGGCGATCGCCTTGTCTTTTTCTCTCTTTTGATACCAACTCATCGCCTGTTGGTAATGAGCGCTCGCCTCTTGATAACGCTTTTCCTCCTTCAGCATCGCCGCCGATTTTTCATGGGCCGCTCCACTCCGAATCAGCGGTACCACTTGCTGGTGCGTCTCGCGCATATCTAATCTTTTTCCCTGTTTTTCCAGGGCCAAAACCAGGTTATCATAAGCATCAAGATAATCAGGATTCACTGCGATCGCCTGTTTGTAAGCAGCGATCGCCTGTTCGATTTTTCCCTGTTTTCAGAAGCAAGCCCCCAGATTATTATAAGTCTCATGCCAATTTGGCTTTATAGACATCACCTGTTGGAAATAGTTGATTGCTCGATCGTATTCCCTCGTCCGATAAGCAATAATTCCCAGCATCTGCATAGCCTCTACCTGGTGAGGCTGCTGTTTGAGCATCGCCAAATAAACAGCCCTCGCTTCATTCAGACGTCCGGCTTTGTAGTGACCCAAAGCCTTTCTTAACCAATCATTATCCGCTTGCTGTACCATTTCACCTCCTAATCATAACAGACAAACCAACGTTAATCATAGCTTCAATTTCCAACTGTTGAATTTCTGATTCCCGGGATATTTTATTTTAACAGACCCTCCGACGGAAATTACCTGAGTTTTTGGCGGTTCTCCCGATACCGCAAGTTATTGCTCTCACAACTCACCCAGGACATGCGATCCGGCCGCTCGACAGTGCTCTCGTCTTGCGGTGAGCGAAGTCAAACCGGCGGTGAGCAAAGTCGAACCGCAAGACGAGAGTCGGGCTAGTATTACACTAGCACATCAAAATCAATTCAGCAACTTTAAAGTAAAGCATAATTTCTTTGCCAACACCATGGTAATAGTAGATGAATTACAACAGCACTCCGAGCAGATAATTATGTTAGCATATTAGATGGTAGTGTGTTGGCTAGCACCGGTAGTCTTAGATATTTACTTTGCCGCTGGGAGCTTGTAGCTTTGGTTCCGAAAAAACCAGTTACACCGGGAGAGTCGCGCGAAAAGCGCTTGCCGTTGGAAAACACCCCACCGCCCGAACTTTAAAAAACCCGGCTACACCTTTCCTACCCGCCTCCGCAGGCTAATACTCTCGTCACCGACAATTTATGAAGTTGTTTTAGCCCAAACATGGCCTAGTTTAGCCCAAGCATGGCCCCGGTTAGCTCAGATATGGCTTAGCTTAGCCATCTTTGGACTAGTTTAGCTCAGACATGGCTTAATTTAGCCCAAAGTTGCCTAAAATAGCCCAAACATGGCCTAAAATAGCCCAAACATGGCCCTCCCATGGCCATTTTTAGCCCTCCCATGGCCTAGTTTAGCTCAGACATGGCCTAGTTTAGTCCAAAGTGGCCTATTTTAATCCCAAATGGTCTAGGTTAGCCCAAAAATGGCCATGGTTAACCCCAAAATGGCCATTTTTAGCCCAAACATGGCCAAAAAACAGCGCAGCCTGCTTTAGTCAAAAATGAGCCTAAGCTAGCAAGGTTAAGACAGAACCAGAGAAAGATATATTACCATGACCGGGTGCTACCTCAGAATACTCCAGCTAACAATTTCAGGAAACGGTAACACTATTAGTAGTAACGACCAACACTGGCTGTTCTTTGTCAGAAAGCAGTACAAATTTCGATAACCGACCTTTAGCAACGGGGGCCCAGAAAGGCAATAGCGGCGGGGCGGCAGGCATAAGCGGTGCCCTGTTTGTCTTTAAATGGACGGTCAGAATGACCAACTTTCCGGATAGCATAAAAAAGTAATTTTATGTATCAGAGACGAAAAAACATAAAGATCCGTAAAGTATAAGTAGGTAATCCATATTTCTTAAGATTTTTTAAATAGGTCGCAACTTGAGTTATGATAGACCTAGGTGCGACTCGTTCCGGCGTAAGTTAGAAATATGACGATAGTCGGGCTAGTATTACACCAGCATTTCTACAGAAAAATACAAGAGAAACCAAAAAATAAAACATAATACCAATGCCAACACCATGGTAGTAGTGGATGCCTCCCTAGAAAACTACCAGCAGCTTATAGACGGCATCCGGCCTGGGGCCAAATCTTTTTTCTTAGACCTTCGGTCCGATGGCATCGAACAGATCGGCGAACTTCTCCGACAGCATCAAGAAACAGAGGTTCTGCACCTACTCTCCCATGGCAGCCCTGGCTGTCTGTATCTGGGAAACTCCCAACTGAGTTTAGATACTCTAGGAGATTACGCTTCTACCCTGCAGAAGTGGAAAGTAAAACAACTCCTACTCTACGGCTGTAACGTCGCCGCCGGAGATGCAGGAGAGGAGTTGATGACTAAGCTACAGGCCCTGACCGGGGCATCCCTCGCCGCCTCTACTACCCGGACAGGGGCAGCAGCCCGGGGCGGAAATTGGAGGTTGGAGTGGCGAACTCCGGGGATGAAAACTCCCTTAGCATTGTCCGCAGAAGCTCAGATGGCCTATGGGGGCATATTGATCTCCCAGCAGGAGTATCAGGCCTTAAGGGCTCTCTATCAAAGCACCAATGGGGCTTCTTGGAGTAACAATACAGGCTGGCAAGACTGGAATTTCAACAGCCCAACTCCCCCCAATGATTCTGTTGTTAATGGTTGGCATGGAGTGACGGTAGCTAGCTCCCGGGTGATTAACCTCGAGCTGAACTTCAACCAACTGACTGGCAGCATCCCGACGGAGTTAGGGAATCTTTCCAATTTGGAGTCTCTCTTGCTGTCCTTCAACCAACTGACTGGCAGCATCCCGACGGAGTTAGGGAATCTTTCCAATTTGCAGTTTCTCCAGCTGTTTTCCAACCAACTGACTGGCAGCATCCCGACGGAGTTAGGGAATCTTTCCAATTTGGAGAATCTCCGGCTGTACTCCAACCAACTGACTGGCAGCATCCCGACGGAGTTAGGGAATCTTTCCAATTTGCAGTTTCTCCAGCTGTTTTCCAACCAACTGACTGGCAGCATCCCGACGGAGTTAGGGAATCTTTCCAATTTGGTATCTCTCGTGCTGTTCTCCAACCAACTGACTGGCAGCATCCCGACGGAGTTAGGGAATCTTTCCAATTTGGTATCTCTCGTGCTGTTCTCCAACCAACTGACTGGCAGCATCCCGACGGAGTTAGGGAATCTTTCCAATTTTATTTGGCTCCGGCTGGACTCCAACGAACTGACTGGCAGCATCCCGACGGAGTTAGGGAATCTTTCCAATTTGCGATCTCTCCAGCTGTTCTTTAACCAACTGACTGGCAGCATTTCCCAAGAGGTTCTAGATTTGAGTGCTGAGAAGCGATTGGAAAACCCCCCTTATGTTTTAACCGAGATTCCCTACGTCCAACTCTTGCTAGGTAATAACCTCAACATAAACATTAGCGCAGATTTCCGCGACATCAATAACAACATTAGTAGCTACGGCGCTAATGGTTTGCCAAACGGTTTAACCATTAACTCCACTACTGGGGTGATCAGCGGCACTCCTACTACTGAGGGCAGTTTTACCGTGACGGTAACAGCAACGGATAGGGCGGGAGGCCGGGGAGAAGATGAATTTAATATTACGGTATCGATTCCTCTCAATGCAAGTGATTACGACGCCCTTCGGGCTCTCTATAACAGTACTTCTGGGAATAATTGGAGGAAGAGGACAGGCTGGGATGTCAGCAGCCCAACTCCTCCCTCTGCTAGTGTTGTTAATAGCTGGCATGGGGTGACGGTAGTGGGCGATCGGGTGACGAAACTCTCCCTGTTCAACAACTCCCTGAGCGGTACGCTCCCCTCGGAGTTAGGCTCCCTCAGCAATTTGCAAGTCCTCTCCCTGAACTTCAGCTCCCTGAGCGGTACGCTCCCCTCGGAGTTAGGCTCCCTCAGCAATTTGCAAGAGCTCTGGCTGGACAGAAACTCCCTGAGCGGTACGCTCCCCTCTGAGTTAGGCTCCCTCAGCAATTTGCGAAAGCTCTACCTGCACAGAAACTCCCTGAGCGGTACGCTCCCCTCTGAGTTAGGCTCCCTCAGCAATTTGCAAGAGCTCTCCCTGCACAGAAACTCCCTGAGCGGTACGCTCCCCTCAACCTTAGGCTCCCTCAGCAATTTGCAAGAGCTCTCCCTGCACAGAAACTCCCTGAGCGGTACGCTCCCCTCAACCTTAGGCTCCCTCAGCAATTTGCAAAACCTCTACCTGGACAGAAACTCCCTGAGCGGTACGCTCCCCTCTGAGTTAGGCTCCCTCAGCAATTTGCAAGACCTCTACCTGTTCAACAACTCCCTGAGCGGTACGCTCCCCTCGGAGTTAGGCTCTTTCAGCAATTTGCAAGAGCTCTACCTGAACAACAACGACTTTCGCGGTACGATCCCCGACAGTATCAACGCTTTGTCAGCATCCAAACGATTGGAAAACCCTCCCTATGTGGAAATTCAAATTCCCGACGTCAATGCCTTAAGTGGTGAGAAATTCAACTTCAAGGTGGGCGGGAACTTCGGCGACCTCAACAACAACATTAGTAGCTACGGCGCTAATGGTTTGCCAGACGGTTTAACCATTAACTCCACTACTGGGGTGATCAGCGGCATTCCTACTATTCCTACTATTGATGGCAGTTTTACCGTGACGGTAACAGCAACGGATGGGGTGGGATACCGGGGAGAGGATGAATTTAATATTACAGTATCGCGTCCCACTAGCTTCAACCTTTCTGATAGTTTCGCTCTCAATGGCAACTTTACCAATTTGTACATCGGTGACTTTAATGGGGACAATCATGATGATATCCTCCGTCAAGAAAAGGGCAGTTGGTCCAACGAGGATGCCTATCGGACTGCTGAAGTCCTCTTATCCCAAGGTAACGGCAACTTTACCCGCACCACCCTTCCTGATAGTAGATCTCTCAATGGCAACTTTATCAATTTGTACATCGGTGACTTTAATGGGGACAATCATGATGATATCCTCCGTCAAGAAAAGGGCAGTTGGTCCAAGGACGATGCCGTAAGGACTGCTGACGTCCTCTTATCCCAAGGTAACGGCAACTTTACCCGCACCACCCTTCCTGATAGTTTCGCTCTCAATGGCAACTTTACCAATTTGTATGTCGGTGACTTTAATGGAGACGAAAAAAGCGATATCCTCCGTCAAGAAAAGGGCAGTTGGTCCAAGGACGATGCCGTAAGGACTGCTGACGTCCTCTTATCCCAAGGTAACGGCAACTTTACCCGCACCACCCTTCCTGATAGTTTCGCTCTCAATGGCAACTTTACCAATTTGTATGTCGGTGACTTTAATGGAGACGGGAAAAGCGATATCCTCCGTCAAGAAAAGGGCGATTGGGATAACGATGCCATTCGGACTGCTGAAGTCCTCTTATCCCAAGGTAACGGCAACTTTACCCGCACCACCCTTCCTGATAGTTTCGAGCTCAAGGGCGACTTGACCAAGTTGTATATAGAAGATTTGGATGGTGATGACCGAGATGAGATTCTGGTTCAAAAAAAATTGACCCAAGAGGGTCTGTCCCGCCTCCTGAAGGTATTGTCCTCAAATGATGGGCGCAATTTTACCGAATCTCTGCTCCCTTCTGCGCTTCAGTTTTCCAGTCAAAGCGGGCAACTGTATATTGCCGATTACTCCGGCAGTGGGCAAAACAATGATGTTCTGGTTCAGCGTTCTGGAAATAACCAAGCGCTGCTAGGCAGCATTACCCTGGGGAGCAATGACTACCTTCAAGGGGGAACAGGAAACGATTCCCTCAATGGGGGTAACGGAAACGACTGGATTCGCGGATACGGGGGCGACGATACCCTTTTAGGGGGCAGCGATAACGATACTCTCTATGGCGACGAGGGAGAGGATATTCTCAATGAGGGTAAGGGGCACGACATGCTTTACGGCAATTCCGGTAGTGATACTTTTGTCTTGGCCCGGGGCATGGGCGGGGATACCATCCAGGACTTTTCAGATGGTACGGACTTTATCCGGTTAGAAGGAGGTTTGAGTTTTGCTGATTTAGGAATTGATTCTCAGAACGATTCGACTTCTATTAAGGTCAGTGCTTCTGGGGAACTGTTGGGGATTTTGTCGGGGGTTGATTCTAGTCTTATTGGTGCTTCTGATTTTGTTTAGTTACGGTAAGGCTGTTGTTTTCCCTGGGGGGCCTTTGACTGCTATTGGGGTGTGGTCTTGCGCCCGTTGGTAGGAGACAGTAGCCGGGCCAGTGAAGGGCCGGGTCTGTCCTATGGTAAAGCAGGAAATGTTACCAATGTCGCCGGTAACCAACACTTGAGTTATAATAAACAAACGTGCCACTCGTTCCGGCGTAAGTCAGAAATATGACGATAGTCGGGCTAGTATTACACCAGCACCTCTACAGAAAAATACAAGAGAAACCAAAAAATGAAGCATAATACCAATGCCAACACCATGGTAGTAGTGGATGCTTCCCTAGAAAACTACCAGCAGCTTATAGACGGCATCCGGCCTGGGGCCAAATCTTTCCTCTTAGACCTTCGGTCCGATGGCATCAAACAGATCGGCGAACTTCTCCGACAGCATAAAGAAACAGAGGTTCTGCACCTACTCTCCCATGGCAGCCCTGGCTGTCTGTATCTGGGAAACTCCCAACTGAGTTTGGATGGGGTCGAGCCGGGAATCGCTTCCCGACCCTCCCTTTCGGAACCGGACTTGCGATTTTCACCGCATCCGGCTACTGGGTACTAGGCCCTTTTCATAGGTAGACTTAATAGGAATTACTTCCGTTAGCCCTTGCCGCCTGTCTTTTCTTCCCTTTCCTGGTTTAGCGAGTGGTTGTTCTGATAACCGTTAGTATCACCATTTTCAAGTCAGTTTTACCAGTTATCCATACCTTATCCTCCACTTGCGTTTCGGATTAGTTCCGTGGCTTTTTAGGATTACTCATTCCAGCAGCTTCCTAGTATCACCGACCCACGTCAGCGCTGGCTACCCAGCATCATCTACATTACTGTAGATGTTATCCCAGGAATTACCCCGGGCATTCGCTTCTTGGGCCATCCCTCCCCCCGTGGCTTGCGCTTAACATCTAACTTGTCCTGATGGACAGCACACGAGAGGTTACTTCGTTCCCTAACAACATTTCGCGATACCTTTAGGTCCACACTATACCCCGGGAGCTATTTGAGTACTATATTAGCCAGAGTCTAAAACTAATACTAGCTACCATTTCCTTTTTAGGCCAGCGCATATAGCCTTATTTCGCTGGTTCCTTATAACGAGGCTTGCACATGTTTGCCTGCTCTAACCTTGGATATCTTTCCTAGCGGCGTCACCGGCTTAGGCTGCCAGTTATCCTACATTTGAGTCCTCGCTTAGCACCACGATGATGTCGCTTCGTAGCACCGAGGACCGGTGTCACCCCCGTACCTGGGGGGAGGGGAATTTAACCCCCATGCGGTCAGAGTTCCCGGCTAATGAAACCGGGCTAGCGTTCCGTGTTTGACCACGTTAGGCTAGAACGAATCGCACAGATCCTCTAGGAGATTACGCCTCTACCCTACAGAAGTGGAAGGTAAAACAACTCCTACTCTACGGCTGTAACGTCGCCGCCGGAGATGCAGGAGAGGAGTTGATGACTAAGCTACAGGCCCTAACCGGGGCATCCCTCGCCGCCTCTACTACCCGGACAGGGGCAGCAGCCCGGGGCGGAAATTGGAAGTTGGAGTGGCGAACTCCGGGGATGAAAACTCCCTTAGCATTGTCCGCAGAAGCTCAGATGGCCTATGGGGGCATATTGATCTCCCAGCAGGAGTATCAGGCCTTAAGGGCTCTATACCAAAGCACCAATGGGGCTTCTTGGAGTAACAATACAGGCTGGCGAGACTGGAATTTCAACAGCCCAACTCCCCCCAATGATTCTGTTGTTAATGGTTGGTATGGAGTGACGGTAGCTAACTCCCAGGTGACTCGCCTCCGGCTGTTCTCCAACCAACTGACTGGCAGCATCCCGACGGAGTTAGGGAATCTTTCCAAATTGGCGGCGCTCTTGCTGAACTCCAACCAACTGACTGGCAGCATCCCGACGGAGTTAGGGAATCTTTCCAATTTGCAGTTCCTCGAGCTGGACAGAAACCAACTGACTGGCAGCATCCCGACGGAGTTAGGGAATCTTTCTACTTTGCGACGTCTCTGGCTGGACTCCAACCAACTGACTGGCAGCATCCCGACGGAGTTAGGGAATCTTTCCAATTTGACAACTCTCCTTCTGAACTCCAACCAACTGACTGGCAGCATCCCGACGGAGTTAGGGAATCTTTCTAAATTGGCGGCGCTCTTGCTGAACTCCAACCAACTGACTGGCAGCATCCCGACGGAGTTAGGGAATTTTTCCAATTTGCAGTTCCTCGAGCTGGACAGAAACCAACTGACTGGCAGCATCCCGACGGAGTTAGGGAATCTTTCCAATTTGGTGCAGCTCTTTCTGTACTCCAACCAACTGACTGGCAGCATCCCGACGGAGTTAGGGAATCTTTCCAATTTGGTGCTGCTCTGGCTGTACTCCAACCAACTGACTGGCAGCATCCCGACGGAGTTAGGGAATCTTTCCAATTTGCAGTTTCTCTACCTGTCCGGCAACCAACTGACTGGCAGCATCCCGACTGAATTAGGGAATCTTTCCAATTTGAAGAATCTCCGGCTGGGCTCCAACCAACTGACTGGCAGCATCCCGACGGAGTTAGGGAATCTTTCTAATTTGCGACTTCTCTTGCTGTACTCCAACCAACTGACTGGCAGCATCCCGACGGAGTTAGAGAATCTTTCCTATTTGTGGGCGCTCTACCTGAACAACAACCTCCTGACTGGCAGCATCCCCCAAGAGGTTCTAGATTTGAGGGGCTTAGTCTTAAAGCGATTGGAAAACCCCCCTTATGTTTTAACCGAGATTTCGACGTCCAACTCTTGCTAGGTAATAATCTCAACATAGACATTAGCGCAAATTTCGGCGACATCAATAACAACATCAACAACTACACAGCTACCGGTTTACCAGGGGGCGTAACCATCAACAGTCGGGGAGTTATCAGCGGTACTCCTACTACCGCAGACACCTTTACCGTGACGGTAACAGCAACGGATAGGGCGGGATACCGGGGAGAGGATGAATTTAATATTACGGTATTGACTCGTAATCCTCTCAATGCTAATGATTATGCAGCCCTTCTGACTCTCTATAACAGTACTTCTGGGGAGAATTGGGCGAACAGGACAGGCTGGGATGTCAGCAGCCGGACTCCCCTCTCTGCCGATGTTGTTAATGGCTGGCATGGGGTGACGGTAGTGGGAAATCGGGTGACAGGACTCAACCTGGACAGAAACTCCCTGAGCGGTACGATCCCGTTCGAGTTAGGTTCCCTCAGCAATTTGCGATACCTCTGGCTGGGCTCCAACTCCCTGAGCGGTACGATCCCCTCTGAGTTAGGCTCCCTCAGCAATTTGCAACGTCTCTCCCTGCACCACAACAACTCCCTGAGCGGTACGATCCCCTCGGAGTTAGGCTCCCTCAGCAATTTGCAAGAACTCTCCGTGAACAACAACCGACTGAGCGGTACGCTCCCTTCAGGGTTAGGCTCCCTCAGCAATTTGCAAAGCCTTATTCTGTCCTCCAACAACCTGAGCGGTACGATCCCCTCGGAGTTAGGCTCCCTCAGCAATTTGTCAGGCCTCTTCCTGCACAACAACTCCCTGATCGGTACGATCCCCTCGGAGTTAGGCTCCCTCAGCAATTTGCAACACCTCTACCTGTACAACAACGACTTTCGCGGTACGATCCCCGACAGTATCAACGCTTTGTCAGCAGACAAACAATTGGAAAACCCTCCCTATGTGGAAACTCAAATTCCCGACGTCAATGCCTTCAGGAGTGAGAACTTCAACTTCAATGTCAGCCGGAACTTCGGCGACCTCAACAACAACATTAATAGCTACGGCGCTAATGGTTTGCCAAACGGTTTAACCATTAACTCCACTACTGGGGTGATCAGCGGCACTCCTACTACTGATGGCAGTTTTACCGTGACGGTAACAGCAACGGATAGGGCGGGAGGCCGGGGAGAGGATGAATTTAATATTACAGTATCGCGTCCCACTAGCTTCACCCTTTCTGATAGTTTCGCTCTCAATGGCAACTTTACCAATTTGTACATCGGTGACTTTAATGGGGACAATTATGATGATATCCTCCGTCAAGAAAAGGGCAGTTGGTCCAACGACGATGCCTATCGGACTGCTGAAGTCCTCTTATCCCAAGGTAACGGCAACTTTACCCGCACCACCCTTCCTGATAGTTTCGCTCTCAATGGCAACTTTACCAATTTGTATGTCGGTGACTTTAATGGGGACAATCATGAATTATTTCACCCCAGTCTGAACCCACCATGATCTTAGGGATAAACCAACCCAAGCTCAAACCATTGTTAAGATATTTTGGCATTTTATTTAGGCTATCGCTCCCAAATGCGATCATAATTCGATGAAAAAATATGGACAATCGTTCCTGTTACTCTTGGCTTAAAGTTGACTGGTTATTATAGCAAATGGACTTGATTTTATCCGGGCGATCGCCCGGGGGGTGGGCCCCAGCCCACCAGAGAAATTACAGGATTTTCTCCAAACCGTAAACCAAAGTCTTCAACTGCAATATTTTACGAATTGCGAGCAACACTCCCGGCATATAGCAAGAGCGATCGCTCGTATCGTGACGCAAGGTATAGATTTGCCCCTGGGCACCAAAAATAACTTCCTGATGGGCAATCAAACCCGGTAACCGGACGCTATGAATGCGAATCCCTTCATCAGCTAAACTCCCCCGGGCCCCAGCTAACTTTTCCGTTTCTATCACCGAGGGGGGGTTGAAAGTTTTGCCCATTTCTGCTAGCATCAGAGCAGTCTTAACTGCCGTCCCACTGGGGGCGTCGGCTTTTTGATTGTGGTGCAGTTCGATGATTTCCACATGGTCAAAATATTTAGATGCCTGTAGGGCCGCTTGCTGCAACAACACCATGCCAATGGAAAAATTAGGAATAATTAAACATCCCGTGCTAGCTTTATCGGCAAATTCAGCTAACTCGGCAATTTGTTCGAGACTCAAACCCGTAGTACCGACTACAGGCCGGATGCCATAGGCGATCGCCGATCGGACATTATCGTAAACTGAGTCAGGATGGGTAAAATCCACCATCACCCCCAACTGTTTTTCCTGTGCCGCCAAGGCCAAAACTGACTCTAACTGATTGAGGATCGGCACTTCCACAACACCGCATCCCGCCACTTCCCCAACATCCTGGCCATTATATTCTCTGTTGTAGTCAACAGCGCCCAGCAGGGTCATATCCTCTGCTTGCGTCACCGCCTTAATCACCTCGCGTCCCATTTTGCCAGCAGCACCATTAACAACTACGGGAATGGGAAGATTACTTGTCATCGGTCAAAAGTCCTTTATCCTCAGTTGATAGTTAACTATTATATCATAGCCCAAGTTGCTACCTATAAAAAAATCAACCCTAGGATGGAGTATTTGAGAAAAATAGAGCCTAAAATGAAGAATATAGTCTATATTGACACTGGAAAACGGCAGGGGAGAGCTTCATTGTTTTTGTGTAGGTCGTAACTTGAGTTATCATATTCGATAGCTATCATATTGAACTTATGGACAAGCAAACCCTTTATAACCTGGTAGTGGGTGATTTTTCCTGGATGCGCCTGCTGCGTTTAGCTGCTCTAATCTATGGGACGATCTGCTTGTATGGCGTCTTCTGGTCCGATCGCATAATTTTTAAGCCCCATCCATCCAGCTATCGGGACACAGATAAGATTATCAAACTCAACTCAGGCCCTGACGTGCAAATCTCAGCCATTCACCTGCCCAACCCTGCTGCGACCTACACCATTCTCTACAGCCACGGGAACGGGGAAGACTTGGGAGACATAGATCCCACCTTGCGAAATTTGCAATCTTTGGGCTTTGCTGTCTTCGCCTACGACTACCAGGGTTATGGTACTAGCCAGGGAAAACCCTCCGAACGCAACACTTATGCAGATGTTAATGCGGCTTACAACTATCTGACCCAAAGCTTGGGGATTCCTCCTAGTCAGATTATCGCCTATGGACGTTCTTTAGGTGGAGGTCCGGCCGTTGACTTAGCAGGGCGTCAACCAGTTGCTGGTTTAGTGCTGGAAAACACCTTCATCACCACATTTAGAGTCAGAACCCGCATTCCCATTATCCCCTTTGACAAATTTGACAATCTTGGCAAGATTAAAAATGTTCGTTGTCCTGTTCTAGTAATTCACGGCACAGCTGACCGAACTATCCCCTTTGCCCATGGACAGAAACTCTATGCAGCTGCTGGGGAACCCAAACGCTTTCTGCGGGTTTTGGGTGCAGGTCATAACAACCTGCATAGCCTTGCTGGTGAAGATTATGACAAAACAATGCTTGATTTTGCTGGGCTCGTGCGCCAGTCTCATCCTATCGGTGTGACAAAATAGAGCCGGAATTGGTTCGATCTGGACGACTTGGGTTCCAGACACCTCAGCCCCGGTCTGGCACCGGTTAGAATGCAATCGGGGTGTGGTGATTACGATCGCGATCTTCGAGCGCAGAGGTAAAGGAAATGGCTGTGTATCATAAATTGTCATCTTATATCAGTTCGGCCTTGTCTTTCGCCTCTTTTGGAGGTAGGAACCTATGGCAGGTCAGATGTAAGCCAGTAATTTTCATTACTGTGGCAGTCACCAGTTTATTACTGGCCTCCCGAGCACTCAAACTCCTAGAAGCACCAGAATTGGCCGCTTACGACAAACTGATCCAGCTGCGTCAGTCCGAAGCCCTAGACGATCGCCTGCTGATCGTTGGGGTCACTGAAGCTGATATCAAGGCACAGCAGCGCTGGCCGCTGTCGGACGCGACCATAAACCGGGTATTGCAGCAATTGGAAAAGTATCAACCCCGGACGATCGGTTTGGATATATATCGAGATATCCCTCAGGAACCCGGACGTTCCGATTTACTCAAACATCTACAGACAAGTGAGAAGACTATTGCCATCTGCAAATTCGGTGAAGGTGCTGCTGATCTGGGCATCGGACCCCCGCCAGGTATGCCAGCAAGTAATCTGGGCTTTAGCGATCTGGCGATCGACGAAGATGGCATTATCCGCCGCAGCCTCCTGGTGGGAGATGGGGATCCTGACTCGATTTGTAACACCCACGTCTCTTTTGCCCTGCAACTGGCATGGCATTACCTGGATGCATTGGGAATTAAGTCCCACTTGAAAGAAAATGGCGATATTATACTCGGTGAGACTAGACTACCGCGCTTAGACAGCCATAGCGGAGGCTATCTGGGAGTTGACGCTGGCGGCTACCAAATCCTGCTGAATTACCGATCGCCCCGTCAGATGATAAAGCAAGTCACCCTGATGGCAGTCCTCAATGACCAAATTGACCCTAGCTTGGTGCGCGATCGCATTGTCCTGATCGGCGCGATCGCCCCCAGCGCCAAGGACTCTTTTTATACACCCTACAGCGCTGGCAGGCAAGAAAACCACACCATGCCTGGGGTAGTGGTTCACGCCCAGATCGTCAGTCAAATCCTGAGTGCGGTTGTGGATGGCCGACCCCTGTTTTGGGTCTGGCCAGAATGGGCAGAAGGTCTTTGGATTTGGGTCTGGTCTTTGGTCGGAGGCGCGATCGCCTGGAAAATAGCACATCCGGGACGACTGGTAGCAGCTGGAGTTGTAGCAACTGGGACTTTATTGGGTGTCAGCTGGTTGATGTTTATCCAGGCCGGTTGGGTTCCCCTCGTGGCCCCCACCCTGGCCTTGCTGGCCAGTGGTAGCGGCATCTTTGCCTACAAATCCTACCACACTCAGCAAGAACACCAACAAATAGCCGATCGGGTCAAAGAACAGAATCGCAACATCGAACTCCTGCAAACCCTGTTAGAACAACAGACTCAGGTTGATAATCGGGATGAAGCTACTGAACTGCCTCTGGAAATGGCTACCATCGAACTACTAGAAGATCCTACTATTGGCACCCCCGACAACCTGTTGAGAGGACGCTACCAAATCCTGGAAATTCTCGGTTGCGGTGGCTTTGCACGCACCTATCTGGCAGCAGATACCCAGCGACCTAATCACCCGCAATGTGTAATCAAGCACTTGATGCTAGCTAGATCCGATCGGAAGTTTTTGCAGGTAGCCAGACGCCTCTTCCATACGGAAGCCGAAATATTAGAAGTATTGGGCAAACATAATCAGATTCCTCAATTATTAGCATATTTTGAAGAAAATCAAGAATTCTATTTAGTAGAAGAGTTGATCTGTGGAAATCATCTCAGCAATGAAATGCCAGCAGAAAAGCCGATACCGGAAAAGCAAGTAATTGATATTCTCGCTCAATTGCTGGAAATTATTGCCTTTATCCACTCTCATAATGTCATTCATCGGGATATTAAACCGAACAACATTATGAGACGCCAAGCAGATGGTCGCTTGTGCTTAATTGACTTTGGGGCGGTAAAACTTATGCATCCCCAGTTGGAGTCAACTTCCGAGAAATATACCGTAGCGATCGGCACTAATGGTTATGCAGCTCCCGAGCAATTGGCAGGTCAACCCAGGCTCAACAGCGATATATACTCTTTAGGAATGATTGGCATTCAAGCTCTGACAGGCTTAAACCCGACCCAGTTACGCCAAGACTCGAATACGGGAACGGTGGTATGGCGTCATCTGGCGGGAGTGGGGCCCCAATTAGCTGCGGTTCTAGATAAAATGGTCTCCTACCACTTTTCTGACAGATATCAGTCCGCCACAGAAGTGCTGCAAGACCTGAAAAAAATATCGCCAGCCTCCAAAAAGCTTCCACATCTGCGATATCGTGCTGGAAATCCCCCCACCTGATATCATTGATGATTGGCTAATGGCCCCCCCTACCCCCACCCTTTAGGGTGGGGCTACATGCACAAAGCCCGCCTGCGCGGGCTCATCGGTATCGTACAGATCGTGATTATACTGACAACTAACAACTGACAACTGACAACTAACAGCTGACAACTGACAACCGACAACTGACATAGGTAATTTTGTGGTGAGCCTGATTGCTGATTTAAAGTCCGCGACGGTAGGAACCCTAGCTAGTCCTACTGTAAATTATGCTACGCGCCGTGCAGTTTTTCCCTTCACTGCTATAGTGGGGCAAGAAGAGATGAAACTGGCGCTGCTGTTGAACGTGATTGACCCCAAGATCGGAGGGGTGATGATTATGGGCGATCGGGGTACTGGCAAGTCTACTACCATCCGGGCCCTCGCAGACCTGTTGCCAGAAATAGAAGTGGTCGCCGATGACCCCTTCAACAGCCATCCGGCGGACCCGGAACTGATGTCTGATGAAGTCAAGCAGCGGATAGAACAACATGAAGAAATTCCCGTGGTCCGTAAAAAGGTGATGATGGTAGACTTGCCTCTCGGGGCGACAGAGGATAGAGTCTGCGGTACGATCGATATTGAAAAGGCTCTTTCGGAGGGCGTCAAGGCTTTTGAACCGGGACTGCTGGCCAAAGCAAATCGCGGTATTCTTTACGTGGATGAGGTCAACCTCCTGGACGATCATTTAGTTGACGTGCTGCTAGACTCCGCCGCTAGTGGTTGGAATACTGTCGAACGGGAGGGAATTTCCGTGCGTCACCCGGCCAGTTTCGTGTTGGTGGGTTCTGGTAACCCCGAAGAAGGAGAACTGCGCCCTCAATTGCTCGATCGCTTTGGCATGCACGCGGAGATCCGGACTGTCAAAGATCCTGCTTTACGAGTGGAAATTGTCGAACAACGATCGGCTTTTGACCAAAATCCCCCGGAATTTATGGAAAAACACCGCGACATCCAAGCAGAACTGCAAAATCAATTGGTAACTGCTCGGAAACAGTTGCGGTCCGTTGAGATAGATTACGACTTGCGGGTGCAAATCTCCCAAGTTTGCTCTCAACTGGATGTGGATGGTTTGCGAGGCGATATTGTCACTAATCGTGCGGCCAAGGCTTTGGCAGCTTTTGAAGGACGCACAGAAGTTACAGTTGATGATATCGGGCGCGTGGTAACTCTCTGCTTGCGCCACCGACTGCGCAAAGACCCTTTGGAATCAATTGATTCTGGATCTAAGGTGCAAAAGGTCTTTTGCCAGGTGTTCGACCTAGAAATGCAAGAAAACGACAAGTAGTTGGGATCCCCTCGTTCCCAGGCTCAGCCTGGGAACGAAAATCTAGAGGCAGAGCCTCCAGAAGGTATGGGATAGACGAGTTGGGCTATAGATGTGTTATGATAGGATTGTGCGATTCGTTCTGACGTAAGCTAGAAATAGCGAAAGTCGGGCCTGGTTTCATTTGCCAGGTAACTTTGGCATCATGGGGGTTAAATTACCCTCGCCCAGGTATGGGGTTGACAACGGTACATGGTTTGGATGGACTGATTCAGATCGGAAATACTTTTTACGATCGCCGGGAAGACTTAATCGGTGGGTGCGATTATGTGATGTCGAACCCTCCGTTTAATGTGGATGCGGTGATTCCCGATCGCATCAAGGATGACCCGCGCCTATTTACCCAGAAAAAGATCCCCGGCATTGCCCAAAAAACCGGGGCGGTTAGCAATGCCAACTATCTCTGGATTCAATATTATTACAGCTATCTGAACGAAAAAGGACGGGCGGGCTTTGTGATGGCCAGTTCCGCTTCTGATGCGGGACATGGTGAAAAGGCAATTCGCCAGGAGATTATTGCTACGGGGGCGGTGGATGCGATCGTCTCCATTGGCACGAACTTTTTCTATACCCGATCGCTACCTTGTACTCTGTGGTTTTTTGATAAGGGAAAGCCCCAAGACCGCCTGGATAAAGTGTTGATGATTGATGGGCGGAATATTTACCGGGTCATCAGTCGCAAGCTGCGGGATTTTAGCCCGGAACAGTTGCAAAACCTGACGGCGATCGCCTGGCTGTATCGGGGGGAAACTGAGAAATATTTAGGCTTGGTGGGATCCTATTTGGAGAAGCTACAGGCTAGCATTGCCCCATTGCCAGCAGCAGTGCAAGCCATGCAGGAGTCGGTAATGTGGTTGGGGGAAGGGTTGCAGGAGTTCGCGGAGGAGATGGCCCAGCGTCAGAGTCGGGTACAAATTAGTTTATTTGAGGATGTCCCGGAGGTGGAGATTGACGCCCAGTTGCAAGGGTTGCACTCATTGCTGCAAGAGTTCGCCACGGTGCAAAGTCGATGTCAGACGGACGGGGAAACTCTGATGGCTGAGTTGGCAAGGATCTCCATGCCAAGGAAGAAGACTAACGGGGCAATGATTGCCAATGTCCGCAAGTTTGAGCCGTTGATTTCCCGGTTGAAGGCGTACCGTAAGGAAATCGATGAACTGCACAAGTTACTCACTCGCGGTTTGGAAGTGGTCACCAAGAAGTTAAAGGCAAGTAAGCTGAAAAATTGGTACAGTCGAGAAATGGGCGATCGGGCCAAACGGCTAGATGGGGAACATGAGGAGGTACGGCATGGGATGAAAACAATCCGCTACTGGTACGACCAGGCCCACTGGTTACAGTCGCGGTTCCCAGAGGCGATGTTTGTGGATGTACCGGGATTGTGTAAGGTGGTAACTCGGGGGGAGATTGCCGAACAGGACAGCAGTTTAACTCCAGGGCGTTATGTGGGGGTTGCACCGGTGATGGATGAGGAGGATGAAGAGGCGTTTGAGGCCCGGATGAAAGCCATTCATCAGGAGTTGGCAGAGTTGAATGAGGCGGCGGTGGAGTTGGCAGGGGCAATTCAAAGTAATTTTGAGGAGTTAGTGGGATGATATACCCTCGTTCCCAGAGGGTGCATCTACCCTCGTTCCCAGACTCCGGCTGGGAACGAATTACGCGGAGGCAGAGCCTCCGGTTTCTGCAACAGGAGGCAGAGCTGAGAGCAGTCATTGGCAGGTAGAACCTGCCAACGAGGTAAAATTTTACATAGTTTAGTTGACAATAGTCCGGACATTTTTTAGACCCCAGAACCACGACATAGCAAGGGTTACGGCAAAAGGCGCATCATTTTTTTCAAGGTCAGGCCCAGGGCTAACTTGTAAAAAATGGCTCGCTCTCCCAAAGGCTGACGCTGTAAGGCTTACGGCGTCGTTCCCCAAAGTGTCCGGAGTATTGGTTGAATTATGCACACCTACTTATGGATGAAAGCTATTCATCAGAAGTTGGTAAAGTTGGATGAGGCGGCGGTGGAATTTGCAAGGACGAATATAAGTAATTTCGCGGAGTGCTATGAATTGGGAAACTTCTACATTAGGCTTACTTGGAGATTTTACAAATGGAGTTAATTTTAAGAGTGAGCAAATGGGACGAGGTTTACGTATAATTAATGTAAAAGACATTTTTAATAGTGGCATATTTATTGATTTTGAATCCTTAGAGTTGGTTGATTTAGAAAATAGTTCTCGTATATCAAATTACTTTGTTAAACAAGGAGATATATTTTTTGTGCGTTCATCTGTTAAACGGGAAGGCATTGGTCTTGTTACAATGGCTCGCCGTTCGGATGAGCGAACTGTATATTGTGGCTTTGTAATTAGATTTCGACCAAAAAGCAATAATTTAGATTCTTTATTTTTAACCTATCTATTGAGAGCGCCAGAATATAGAAAAAAGTTGATGAATCTATCGGGTGGTGCTGCAATAACGAACATTTCTCAAACTAATTTAAAAGGATTAGAGGTTCCTTTACCTCCCCTGCCAACGCAAAAACGAATCGCGGATATCCTCTCAAAATATGACGACTTCATCGACAACAACAACCGCCGCATCGCATTACTAGAGGAGTCTGTACATCTGCTGTATCGAGAGTGGTTCGTGAGCCTGCGGTTTCCGGGTCACGAGTCCGTGCGCGTTGTGGATGGAGTCCCGGAAGGGTGGGAACAGACAACTATAGGCAATGCTTTTTCAATTATGGGAGGTGGAACACCATCAAAAAAAGTGTCGGAGTATTGGAGAGACGGAACAATTAATTGGTACTCGCCCACAGATTTAACAAAAACAGGAACAATGTTTATGGAAAGGTCATCAATTCAAATAAATGAAACAGGTCTAGCTAAAAGTTCTGCATGTTTATTGCCGCCTTTTTCAGTTATGATGACCAGTCGTGCGACAATTGGCGTTATTGCAATAAATACAACTAAATGTTGTACGAATCAAGGATTTATAAATTGTATTCCGAACCATCGCATTTCTTTGTATTTTTTATATTGCTATCTACATGCTAATGTTGAAAAGACTTTAAGTGTCGCTACTGGTGGTGCTACCTTTAAGGAAATATCAAAAAAAGTATTTAATAAATTTTCAATTTTGATTCCAGAATTACAAATGAAAAAAAAGTTTGAAGAAAAAGCTAGCATTTTGGGGAATCAAATTCTTAATCTGCAATGTCAAAACCAAAAGCTCAAAGAAGCCCGCGACTCGCTGTTACCACGCCTAATGAATGGGAGCCTAGAAGTATGAGCGCCGAATACTCCGATTTTTCCGGAACGGTAGACCAACTCGTACAACAAACCACCGCCGATAAATTCCAAGACCTCGGTTGGGAAAGCATTTTTGCCTACAATGAGGAAACCTTGGGCGAAACCGGGGAAGTTCTGCTAAAACGGGACCGCCGCCCTAAAAAGCCTCAACTTACGGGAGGCTTTACGGTTGTATGAAACTGTCGTACCAGTAGCGTGATGAAAACGATACTCTACTGGTACAGTCGCGGTTCCCAGAAGCGATGTTTGTGGATGTTCCGGGAAGCATTAATCGAAAAACTGCCGGACAACTTCAACAGTTATTGAGAGCGCTTCTGCTACTTGCTCGGCGCTTAAACCGAGGGCTAATAATCGGGGAATTGCCTCTCGTTGTGACTGTTCGGCTTTTTGCGCTCGCGCCCGTTCTTGTTCTGCCCGTCGGCGCTCAATTTCGGCCTGTTGGCGTTCTTGTTCGGCCTGTTGGCGTTCCAGTTCGGCCCGTTGGCGCTCTAGTTCGGCCCGTTGGCGCTCTAGTTCGGCTCGCTCATTCCCTAGGAGTAACAGATTTCCTCGATCGTCCCACCACCGCATCCACGGCTGATTTTGATTCAGATAGACCCCACGCCATACTCCTAGCTCTACTCCTAACTCTGGTATGGGATAATGTCCTCGTTCGTTAGGAATTTGTCGCTGGTAACTCCCTCCTTGCAATTGGTAAAATTCCAAGGTGCCATTCTTGATAATATAACTCAAGTTGCGACCTATAAAAATTGGATACAAAAAGCTATGATAAAGAGAATTATTTTCAACTCTAATCCCTTAGATGTAACAGCATGAATTGACTTGGGAAACAAATTGGTGATTCGACTAAAACAGGTTTCAACTTGTTTTCTTGTTACTTTTTGTATATATTCAAAACAAGAATATTCTTTTCTTTTTGAGTTCTTTTTTCGCAAAGGTTTTAACATTATACTTGACGACTCTTTTAGTAAATCCTCTAATTGATAATCATTATAAGCTTTATCTCCATAAACTATTGAATTTGATGGTAAGTCAAAGCCAAAAGATTGCAAAACTTTAACATCATTATAACTACCAGGATCTAGATAAAATTCTATTGGCTTTCCATTTTTGTTTACCAACATATGAACTCTTAATCCATAAAAATAACGTTTTTTACTGGCAATATACCCTCGATATTCTTCCTTGTTATAAATTTGGCATCTATCAATCCTAATATTATCACATACTGGCACCGGGAAACTATCAAGAATATATTCTTGACCCGGATTGAGCTCTTTAAATGTTTGAGCTATAACTTGGAAGAAAAACATCCAAATTGGTTC
Source organism: uncultured Hormoscilla sp. (assembly GCA_963921275.4). GTDB lineage: Bacteria > Cyanobacteriota > Cyanobacteriia > Cyanobacteriales > Desertifilaceae > Hormoscilla. Next base: position 4,618,499 of record OZ001293.3, read on the forward strand.
CTCAATATTGTGTAATCGACGATTGAACCTACTTTTACTTAACAGATTTTTTATATACTTGTGTTGGACCATAAATTGACAAGAGCGATCGTGGTGTCCTCCGAAAAAATATGCAGCAACTAATCCGACTGTCATCACTTCGGCATTGTTCATTTTTACTTGTGGATCTTCTTTTATATTTAACGCTTTTAGTAGCTCGTCACAAAGAACAAAAATTGTTGTAATCATATCTTCCATCATCTACATCCCCCAGCAATTAACTATTATTTTAGTACATTATAACCTATAAACAGCCAACCCGCCGTGTAGCACAAAAAAAATATAATTTTGTATCAAAAGCTACGAAATATCCCAAATATCTGTAAAGTCTAAGTGGGTAATTCATATTTTTTTTAATAGGTCGCAACTTAGGTTAATATATATTCCGTAGTACCGAATGCCGATGATTTGCTCGTAAACCCAGAATTTGCCCGGTTTGATGAAGGTTCCATCTTCTTTGAACGACATGGGCGTGTTGTCCCGTTCGGGTTTGCCACTGCCACTGGCAAACTCTAAGGCGACTAGGGGTGTTACATGTTCTTTCCAGAGTACATAAGAACGCCTCAGCTCTCCTGAGAGTCTAGGAGGCACTCCTGGTACCTAAAACCAGTCCGGTGCTTCGGCACCACCTTCTGGCGGATCCGTTTCTTTCCAGTAGATGCCGCAGTCTTGTCCGATCGCGTATTGTCCGTCCGGATGCAAACGGTCTAATATTGGCAAAATGGAATCTGTGAGAATTATACTCTGGGGGTGTTCCTGGAAATTTTTCACAAATGTTCCATCTGATTCGGGCAGTTGGGTGTGATCCGGGAGTCTGAGCGATTGTACTGCATGATATGTTGTCTGGACCATTTTATTTTACTCAGGTGCTCTCGTAAGTACTTCCATACTATTCTATTCCATCGGGGGCACCGTTCCGGAAAAATCGACGCGGGCTCTGTATCCGGACCGCATTTGCGCGATCGCCTACAGCGTAAGCGTGCGCAGCACGATCGGGTTTTACGGGAGGCTTTGGGGTTGTATGACAGCGCGGGATAATTTGACTAGGACATAGGCGCGATGCACGCCGGATGATGATTTGACTTGATGGGTAAGGAGTTGGTAGGATGAGAAGGGCCGAGTTATTAGAGTTGTTGCGGGAATATCGCCCCAAGTTACAGCAATACGGGGTAAAATCTCTGGCGGTGTTTGGTTCTGTGGCGCGAGATGAGGTTACGCCGACTTCTGATGTGGATTTGTTGGTGGAGTTTGATGGGGTGGTGACCTTCGATCGCTATATGGATTTGAAATTTTTACTGGAGGATGGTTTGGGGCGATCGGTGGATTTGGTCAGTGCTAAGATGTTAAAGCCTCTTATCAGAGAAACCGTGCTTCAGGAGGCGATCGATGTCTCGTAGTTTACGCCTGTATTTTGAATATCTTCTCATCGCCGGTGAAAAGGTGATGCGCTACACAGAAGGGATGGAATTTGCCGAGTTTTTGGCAGACGATCGCACGTTTGATGCGGTGGTGCGGAATTTACAGATTATTGGAGAGGCGGTTAAACAAATTCCATTAGAAATGCGAGAACGCTATTCACAGGTAGAATGGCGCAAAATTGCGGGATTACGGGATGTGTTGGCACATGCTTATTTTAGTTTGGAGGATGAGACAATCTGGAATGCAGTGGAAACTAAGGTGCCAAAGTTACTCGATGAGGTCAGAGAAATTGTCGAGCGAGAGTTTGGTGGAGTTGATAGTATTGATTCGGAGTAATTTGGAGAAATTGGTGGGATGAAGTGGGAAAGTAAATCAATTGATGAAATCACCGAGGTCATTATTGACCATCGAGGAAAAACCCCTAATAAAAGTGCATCTGGAATACCACTAATTACGGCTAAAATAAAAAATGGAGTCCCGTCAGGGTGGGAACTTCGACAATTAGGTGAAATCATTTTAGAAATCATTGATTATCGAGGAAAAACTCCCAAGAAATTGGGCGGTGATTGGTCACAGGAAGGAATTCGCGCTTTATCAGCACTCAATGTGAAAAATAATCGGTTGATAAACTTAGAAAAATGTAAGATGGTTGATGAAAACTTATATCAAAAATGGATGCAATCTGAAATTTAAAAAGGAGATATTTTAATGACATCAGAAGCACCATTAGGAGAGTTATGCTATTTAATGTCTGAAGAAATTTTTTGCTTGAGTCAAAGACTTTACTGTATACGAGCAAATCCTGATATTGTTTTATCTTATTTTTTATTTTGTTCGTTACAGTCACCTTTTTTTCAAGCAGGGTTAAAAGCTAAAGCCACAGGAACAACAGTTTTAGGAATAAGGCAAAGTGATCTAAAAAATGTACTTGTTCTACTTCCCCCACTGCCAACGCAAAAACGCATCGCGGATATCCTCTCAAAATATGACGACCTCATCGACAACAACAACCGCCGCATCGCATTACTAGAGGAGTCCGTACATCTGCTGTATCGGGAGTGGTTCGTGAGCCTGCGGTTTCCGGGTCACGAGTCCGTGCGCGTTGTGGATGGAGTCCCGGAAGGATGGGAACGAGTAACCGCAGAGCGGGTGATCTCGTTTAATCCTAAAACATCAGTTCCTAAAGGTGAAAATCGCCCATTCGTACCGATGCAATCTTTATCAACGAACCTAATGACAATTGATGATATTGAATATCGACCGGTAAAAGGTGGAGCTAAATTTAAAAACTACGACACTTTACTAGCTAGGATAACACCTTGCCTTGAAAATGGGAAAACAGCTTTTGTTCAATTTTTAGACGATGATGAATTGGTTGCCACTGGTTCAACTGAGTTGATCGTCATGCGCTCTGAAAAAGTTTCGCCTTACTGGGTTTATTGTTTATCTCGATCTTATAATTTCCGACAACACGCAATCAATAGTATGTCAGGTTCAGATAATCGCCAACGAGTTCAACCAAAATCTTTAGAGGGATTTGAAATATTGAAGCCGAAAGAGAATATTTTAGAAAAGTTTCATAATCTATCTAGACCGGTTTTTATAAAGATTCATTTATTAAGTGATGCAAACCAAAAACTCAAAGAAGCCCGCGACTCGCTGTTACCACGTCTAATGAATGGGAGCCTAGAAGTATGAGCGCCGAATACTCGGAAGACAAACTCGTACAACAAACCACGGCCGATAAATTCCAAGACCTCGGTTGGGAAAGCATTTTTGCCTACAATGAGGAAACCTACGGCGAAACCGGAACCCTGGGCCGATCGCACGAGGGGGAAGTTCTGCTGAAACGGGACCTCCGCGCCGCCCTAAAACGCCTTAACCCCGGACATCCCGAAACCGCCTATAGCGAAGCCATAGAAAAACTCAGCCAAACCAGCAGTTCTAAAACCCTGCTGCAACATAACCAGGAAAAATATAAACTCATCCGCGACGGGATCCGCGTCAGTTACACCACCGCGAGGAGTGAAAAACGCGAGCCCTCACTGCGCTTCATTGACTTTCAGCAACCGGAAAATAACCGCTTTCTCGTCGTTCGCGAACTCTGGATACAAGGTAAACTCTACCGCCGTCGCCCCGATATCATCGGCTTTGTGAACGGCATTCCTCTATTATTTATCGAACTGAAAAAAACCAGCCGCGATCTTCGGGTCGCCTATAACTGCAACTTCAGCGACTACCAAGACACTATCCCGGAACTATTCCACTACAACGCCATTGTTTTACTCAGTAATGGCATAAACTGTAAAGCTGGAAGCCTCACCAGTCCTTTCGAGTTCTTCCACGAATGGAAACGCCTTCAAGAAAACGAAGTGGGGCGAGTTGACTGGGAAACCATGCTGATGGGCATTTGTACCCCTGCCAATTTCCTCGACTTAGTGCAAAACTTCCTATTTTTCGATGCCGGGGGGAAAAAAGGCACTGTCAAAATTCTCGCCCGGAACCACCAATATCTCGGCGTTAACCAGACCTTTAATATCCTTCGCAACCGTAACAACAGTCCAGAACCCAATAAAGTCGGGGTATTCTGGCATACCCAAGGTAGCGGTAAATCCTACTCGATGGCCTTCCTCAGCGAAAAAGTCCATCGCCTGCTTCCCGGTAACTATACATTTTTAATTGTCACCGATCGGGTGGAACTGGACCAGCAAATCTCCAGCACCTTTGCCAACTTGGGTACTTGCGCTGGCAACACCCAAGCCACCAGCGGCGCATATCTCACCGAACTGCTGAAGCAAAATCACCGCTACGTCTTCACTTTAATTCATAAATTCAACCGACCGGGCACCATCTACAGTCAGCGGGATAATATTATCGTCATGTGCGACGAAGCCCACCGCACCCAGTACGGTATACTGGCTGACAATATGCGCCACGGACTACCCAACGCCGCCTTTATCGCCTTTACCGGAACTCCTTTAATGGACTCCCCTGAAGACCAACTCACCCGTCAAACCTTCGGTGATTATGTTTCTACCTACGACTTCCAACGGGCGATCGCCGATGGTGCCACGGTTCCCCTCTACTACGACAACCGGGGCGAAAAACTGGTCTTTCAGTGGGAGGGTGAAGAAATTTCCGTGGCTAACAGCGAGGAACTTAATGAGAAAATCGCTGAGGAACTGAACAAACACGACCTGGACGAAAAAGACGAAGCCGCTATTTGGCGTCGCTTGAAAAAAGATTACATGATTCTCACCGCCCCAGACCGCCTCGATCGCATCGCGGAAGACCTGGTATCCCATTACATCCAACGCTGGCCAACAGGCAAAGCCATGCTAGTCTGTCTGGATAAAATTACCGCTGTTCGGATGCACGGACTCATCGATAAATACTGGAAACAGGCGATCGCCCAACAGCAACAGCGGGTGAAACAAGCAACGGACGATCAAGACGCGATCGCACAGCAAAGCTATCTTGACTGGCTGCAAGAAACGGAATATATTGTAGTCATCAGCGAATCCCAGAACGAGGTAAAAACCTTTCAAGAATGGGAACTGGAAATCAAACCCCACCGAGAAAAGATCAAAAATCGTCCCCTTGACGATGAATTTAAGGACCGAGGCCATCCCTTCCGCCTCGCGATCGTCTGCGCCATGTGGTTAACGGGATTTGATGTCAAGTCCCTGGGGACTCTCTACATCTACAAACCCATGCGGGGACACAATCTCATGCAAACGATCGCCCGGGCCAACCGAGTTGACGAGGGGAAAGATAACGGTTTACTGGTAGATTACAATGGAATTCTCAAAAGCCTGCGAGATGCCTTATCAAAATACGCTTGCGGGACAACTGAAACTGCCCAAAGTCAGGATGATACCAGCATCACTGAAGATAAAACCCTGTATCCTGACGTAGAAGCAGAACTCCGCAACAAGTATCAATACTCAATTCAAGCCTGCATTAACCATATCCACAACTTCGGTTGCGACTTACAGCAACTCATCGATGCCACTGGTTTTGATAAGTCAGCCCTTCTCGACGGTAAAAATAAGGACTCCATCCTGAATGCGATTTGTACCAATGATGAATCACGGGCGCGGTTTGATGTACTAGCGCGGCAAGTTTTCCAGAAAAAGCGATCGCTTCAGGGCTATGACGGCATTACCCGCGAATACCAGCAGTATAACGCCATTGATGCCATTTACAAACAACTCCATCAACCCAAAGAACGCAGCCCTGACTTAAACGCAGTCCTGCGATCGCTTCAGGAAAATATCGGAGAGGGAATTATCGTGCAAAGGGAACGAGAACCGGGGGCCGAGTCCGGCAATGTCTATGATATTAGTCAAATTGACTGGGATTTACTGAAAGCATCCTTTAGAAAGTCATCAACCAAAAACCTCCAGGTACAATCTCTTAAAAATTACGTTCAACAGCAACTGAACCGGATGTTGGAAAAGAATCAAAGTCAGCGCCGCCTTAGTCTTTACGAACGCTACCACAAAATTGTCAACGACTACAACCGAGAAACTGACCAGGTGGCGATCGAGCAAACCTTCGAGGCCCTCATGTACCTGGTGCGAGATATCTCCGAAGAAGAAAGCCGCGCTGTCCGGGAAAACTTAAATGCAGAACATCTGGCAATTTTCGATTTACTGTGCGAGAATAAAGAAAATCTCAGTCCCCGATCGCGCAATCAAATTAAAGAAGTGGCCCGATCGTTACTTCTTGAAATAAAAGCCAGTTTATAAACTCTAGAAAGTTGGCAAAATAAAGAATCGACCCAAGCACAAGTACGCCAACTCATTTACAATATTCTTTACGATGAAATCGCGGTTTTACCCATCAATGATTATGAGGAAAAGGAAATCGAAGAATATACCAATGTTATCTACCTGCACGTATTTCGCCAATATGGCCGGGCTAGCAGTCAATCCAATGTCGCTTAATATAGTAGGGTGGGCAATGCCCACCCTACTTCTGCCTCTTTTGTTGTAGAAAAGATAAATATGGAAAAGCTTATTCTGGGATTAGACCCGGGATTGGCCACTCTGGGGTTTGGGATAATTTGCTGTCAGACTGATGGTAATGGAGACAATAATGGCGTCAAAACTCTTGATTTTGGCGTGATTAAAACTCCAGCATCAGCCAAGATGGGCGATCGGCTGCGAACGATTTACGAAGATTTACACTTCCTGGTTTCAGAGTGGCAACCAGACTTAGCGGCGGTAGAAAAGCTGTTTTTTTATCGGATGGGAAATGTGATATTGATAGCTCAGGCGCGGGGAGTGCTAACCTTAGTGTTAGCTCAAAACAATATCCCAATGGTTGAATTTACTCCCCCGCAAGTGAAGCAGGCATTAACGGGTTACGGCAATGCGGATAAAGAGGAAGTCCAGGAAGCGGTAATGCGGGAGCTAGACTTGGAGTATATTCCTAAACCAGATGATGCAGCGGATGCCCTGGGTGTAGCCTTGACCGCTTGGTTTCAATCAGAATAGTTAATTGTTAATGGTTAATTGTTAATTATGAAACGATAGAACACCATGCTTAACCCATTGTCCTGCCTCCTGTCAAATGGGAAGGCGAGAAAAGATGATTTTCTGTTCTGGTGCGGAGCTAGCAGCAGCACCGATGGCACCGGTTGCATAATCTAGGACATTTACATCAGCTTCCTGCAACTGCGGTCGATTTCGATCCTCTAGCAGTTGCACTCTCTGGCAAACCACGTGCATTAAAAGTCAATTTTATCCGTCAAGATTTTAGCGATTAAGTATAATTATTTATTGACGATTAATATGCACCCATGTATAATTGTGTGGTTTGTAGCCAGTCGGATTAGATTCGGCGATCGGTTGCTTGACAGCAAAAGAAAATTTTCTCTGTTAAAGATTAGGTAATTAACTATAATTACTGTTGACATTATTAAATGTAGCCTGTAAAGTAGTAAAAAAAGTTGTGATAGACATGGTTGGGCGGCTATAATAAGGGTATGTTAAGTATTGTGGCGATTTCAGCCCCCCAAGAAAGTCTATCATATCTTGAAAAAATGGTATAACAAAAGCTTAAAGCTGACGCGCCAAAGGAAGCAAGCGTGCAGCTTAAGCAACTGAACGGCGGACGAATAATTTGATCGACAGGTTTTTTATTATGAATGCAGAAGTTTTGACATTACAGACGAGAGTGGAAAATACTATTTCGTTGGGGAAAAGTCATTTTCGTGAATATAAGTCTGCTTTTGAAAACGCACCAGACAAGAAAGTACGAAGAAAGGTTAAACATATCTGTGCTGACATTGCTGAAGCACTGGTGGCATTTGCCAATGCTGACGGTGGTGAATTGCTTGTTGGGGTTGAGGACAATGGAACAATTACTGGCATTCCTCATGACGAAAAGGAAGTGCAGCAAATGCTGAAAGCTGTTGTGACCCACACCGAAGCGGATACAAAGCTTCCTTTAATCCATAGCGATCTTCTTAATCTTGATGGCTCAAAAGTATTGTTTTTTGCAGTTATTTGCTAAAGACTCTCGCAATTGGTATCCGCACTCTAGTGTCCGAATCCTTAAAGTAAATGGGACAAAATTGAAATCAGGTGAGCAATACAATGTGGTGTCGGATAGAGGAATTTATGGAAACATTTTTGAACTATTAAGAAAAGCATGGGAGGAATTGCGATTCTTTCTGGCTTATAAGACAGAGTTTGGTTCAGATGCAAAGTTTGAGCAAAAGTATGTCTATCCTGAAGATGCGTGCAGGGAAGCACTTGTGAACGCAATCGCCCATCGAGATTATGTTGCTCAGTCAGGCATAGAAATATTTATTTTCGACGACCGAATGGAAATAAAAAGCCCGGGAGCTTTACTATCCACAATGTCATTGGAAACATTACGTGACTTGAAGGGTGCTCATGAATCCAGAAACTCTACTATTGCAAGAATATTGCGAGAAAATCAAATCATGAGAGAACTGGGCGAAAGAATGCAACGAATTTTCAAGGCAATGGAGAAAGGTGAATTGCAAGAACCAGAAATTTCGACTGACGATCGTTCATTTTCAATAACTTTGTGGAAGAAATCAGTTTTTTCACCACAGCAGATGCAGTGGCTAAATGTATTCCGTGAGTACGATCTAACTAGACTCCAAAAGAAGATTCTTGTCTGTTGCATGAATGGGAACCAGATATCACAGCAAGATATTATTGATGCGATGAATGATGATGATAGAAACACTTATGATCGTGAAGTAACAGGTTTGAGAAAGGCCGGAATTCTGACTACCACAATGAGCAATTCTCAAGCTAACAAATTCGCAAAAAATAATAGTGTTGAGAAAGCGAAAATAGCTAGATTTAAAGTAACTGTACCTGCATCAAGTTCTGTAAATCAGCAAGCAAAATTGGGTGTATTTGTACGCAATTTACCTGGAGATATTAATGAATACGAGGTGCAAAGAAGATTCGAGAGTTGTGGACGAGTACGGAATGTTCAATTGGCAGCACCAAGAAATGGCTATTATGGAAGCTACAGGTTTGCAACCGTGTTCTACATATCAAAACAAGCCGTCGATTCAGCTATTGAAGAACTGGATGGCATTGAGGTTCGCTCACGAAGAATTGATGTTCGCAAATACATACCCAAGGCAACATAATATATAAGATATTCTACTAACCACAAAACATATCTGGAACCCGTGTGACAAGAGACCCTTGTCTGGTGATACGCCGCCTAACAGGGCTTGCAGCCGACGCGAAGCGCGGCAGAAGCAACCGTTAGCTTTAACTTGAGTATTCACTCACGGAAATAACCAAGCACCATCAAATGTATGCAATATAGCGACGATAAATGTCTATATATTAGGACATTTCTAAACGGGAGCATTTCAATTTTGCACGCTGCTGCCTGACAAAGGCGCGGCACCTTACTCGAAGCCCTTTTGGGCTACTGGTTGCATTCATTGAAATGCTCCCGATCGCAGGTTGATGCTGGTTTTCAATTCCTAACTAGCTATAAGCAAAGCAATTCTTGCAGCAATTAACCTTCTCCTCATTGCAACGGACGGTTAACTCGAATCAGCTTACCCCTTAAACTTTCTTCTCTAGAAACAGCGTCGTTGATTCGACTGGCCAGGGTTTCAAAGTCCGTGTCCTCCGTGCAAACCACGATACCCGCATGGTCGCTTTGTTGAAGGTGCAGCCGCATGAAATGACACGCTACGCTGATTGCCGGTTAAAACTGCGCGATTGTTACTGGCTGCGAAAGCAAGCACCTCTGGAACTGAGGTTTGTAGTGAGGACGAAAGTCCTCACTACAAACCTCAGAAAAATCGGGAATCCCAAGATTGGCATTCCCGGCTTCTTGGGCAGTGAGGACATCGTGACCCATTGCTCGCAGAAATGCTATAACTGGACGGGGGAAATTTTCATCGATATAAAAACGTGCCATTAAATTAGCCTTCCTGCATCACTTCGTCGTTTTCGCGAATCGCTTGTTCGATTTCCTCTGGATATGCCTCAGCATAAGCCCAGGCATTGACTAAATCAGCGGCACTCAGATGCGGAAAAGCTTCTAAAATCTGGGCATCGCTCGCACCTATACGACGGTAATTCACTAAAGACCAAACGGGTATGCGGGTTTTGGCAATACAGGCATCGCCACCCACAACCCCAGGAGTTTTGCTAATACCTTGCGAACTGTGGAGAAAGCTTTGGGTTAAAATCTGAATTACTTCCACCTTCTCGGCCTTGGTCAAGGCTAGGATTTCAGTTTCTAATTGTTTGACAGTCATTTTTTTACCCTCGCTGTGAGGCTCCGATAATATCTACGATTGTATAGCAAGTCTAAATCATTAGCAATATCTGAGAAACCGATCCGAATCTCAGTTCAACGGTAAGGTGGGCGGTGCCCACCCTACATTCATTAGCTAACCTTGACCTTGACTACCTTGTTCTTTTCTTCTTCAGCTTTGGGCAGAGTTAGAGTCAGAATGCCATCTTTATACTCGGCTTGAACGTGAGAATTATTGATGCGACCGGGCAGGGGAATGACTCGCTGAAACTTGCCGTAACGAAACTCAGTGCGAGTCATGCCCTTGTCTTCGGTTTTGGTTTCAGATTTGCGATCGCCACTCACAGATACAGCTTCAAGAGTCGCCTGAATGTCTAGGTCATTAATGTCCATCTTTGTATTCCGCTTGAATATCAGAATTATTGATGCGACCGGGGGGAGGAATGACTGGGTGTGATCAAAAGTAGTTGCAGTAGGAGCCCCCCAAACCCCCTGGTCACATTAGCTATAGCTATTTCAACATGCAGCTTGACAATAAACTATTGTTGGCTTACAATAAACTATTGCTGGCTTACAACAAGCTATTGCTGGCTTACAACAAGCTATTGCTGGCTTACAACAAGCTATTGCTGGCTTACAATAAGTTGTTGTAAGCCAGCAATAAGCTATTGTAAGCCTATTGTTTGTTACAATTTTCTGACGATTGTCGCCGTGCCGGGCACGGCGACACCATAAGTTCAAATAGGGTGTGGTCATGCGTTGCAGCACCGATCCCCCCTAACCCCCCCCTTCCGAAAGGGAGGGTTTCGGAAGCCCCCTTATCCCAATGGTTGAATTTACTCCCCCGCAAGTGAAGCAGGCATTAACGGGTTACGGCAATGCGGATAAAGAAGAAGTCCAGGAAGCGGTAATGCGGGAGCTAGACTTGGAGTATATTCCTAAACCAGATGATGCAGCGGATGCCCGTAGCCTTGACCGCTTGGTTCAATCAGAATAGTAGGGTGGGCAGTGCCCACCCTACATTGAAATTAGCTAACCTTAACCTTGACTACCTTGTTCTTTTCTTCTTCAGCTTTGGGCAGAGTTAGGGTCAGAATGCCATCCTTATACTCTGCTTGAACGTGAGAATTGTTGATGCGACCGGGCAGGGGAATGACACGCCCGAACTTGCCGTAACGAAACTCAGTGCGCGTCATGTCATTTTCCTCAGTTTCGCTTTTTGATTTGCGATCGCCGCTCACAGATACAGCTTCAGCAGTCGCCTGAATGTCCAGGTCATTAATGTCCATACCAGGAACTTCCAGTTTCAGGTGATAAGCTGACGCTGTTTCTGACAATTCCGCAGCAGGTGCAAAAGCAAAAGTTCCGTCGCCCCGACGAGAAGTAGTGAAGAAGTCGTCGAACAGGCGATTCATTTGCCGTTGCATCGTGTCAAGCTCACGAAATGGTTCAAAACGTACAAGTGCCATAGTTCTACCTCCTAAATCAATCTCAGGTAAGATAAGATATATGCGAGAGGCTTCTTTCCTCCTTCAGTTCTTATCCTAGATAAACCTCCACAGGATGGGAAGATCGGCTTTCTGGAAAAATAAGTCGTGATTGCTGCCTACTTGTCGGCTGTAATCCAAAACGCTACCATAGACGGTAGGAGAAGTTAAGGGAGGACTATATGGCACTCTACCTTGTTACCTCACTCTTCGATGAAGGTATGTACGAAAGCGACTTCCAGGTAGTGGAAGCACAGTCGCAGATGGAAATTGCTCAACATATGCTGGAACATCCCCACCAATGGGAGAATTATCTCTCCCAGGCTTACCCCAGGAACTGGCGAGACCATACATTTAATGTCGGCAGTCTCTGGGACTGCGTGCATTCCGACCAGATGACTCCCGATCGATTGCTGGAACTGATCGATATGACCAGTGTTGACGGAGATAGTACTTCTCAACTGCGCATCTTTGAGATCCAGGTGCAGCAGTTATCTGAGGTGGACACCAATCCATTTAAGCGCAAGATAATTCCCATTGTGCGCCTATAAAGAACTGGCATCCAGTCGCGGAAAACTGGAATTGTCTAGTTCGGGAAACTCGCCAAGCAGTTGACGGGAGTTTAACTATGTTTTGGAGATAGGACAGTTATAGCATAACTCGCACCCGAGTGTTGGGGCGACAAACTTAAACCGTTACAAGTGAAATTAGGAGGCTGACCAGATGATTGTGCGTTGGCAAGCTTTTGATGACACTTTTCAGCGGATGGAAGCCCTTTCCCATCAGATGAATGAAATCTTTAGTGAGATAACTAGCACTACCTCAACCGCTGAAACGCTCTGGAATCCCCCGATCGAGCTAGTTGATACCCCTGATAACCTGCTGCAGCCGGGGATCGATCGCCAATTGATTGATATCCAGGTTGCCAGAGATGCGGTGCTAGTTGCGGGGGAACAACCTTATCCTCGCAAGGACAACTATGATGCTTATCTGCGATCGGAGTTTGCCTATGGTAAGTTCCGTCGGGTTGTGTACCTGCCAGTGGAGATTGAGAACGATCGCGTACAGGCCAACTTCCAGGATGGAGTGCTGACCTTGATGCTTCCCAAAGTCAAGCAAGCAGCTTGTTTCCAATCGCCTTCTGTAAGATGACCTAGCCACCAGCAACGGCGGGTGGCTGATTTTTGCGACTCAGTCCGATGGGAGACTTGGCAGCACTGCTTCGACTATAATAAAGAAGGATACAGATTTTTCCCGAACGGTAGCGTAAGCGTGTACCTATAGCCGATGACTGAATCACAACCTCCCGACTATGCTGCTATTATCCGCGCTGCTAAGTCAGCCGCCCCTGATACACCGGATTTTTTCGCACCAGGCAAAACTGTTCATTCCCCTCACTACGGTACGGGGAAAGTGATTAGAATTCTCGATAACCGCCTGATTGTCAAGTTTCCCGGTTACTCCGTTCCCGTGCAATTTAAGGATTGGCGGCAAGCAGTGCAGTCGGGAGAGGTACTCCCGGAAACCTCTGCGATAACTGCCTCCACTGTGGAGAAAAAAATTACTGAAAGCGAAACAGGGATAGATTTTGAAATTATCGGCGTAATTGAGAAGCCTGAGTACCGGGCGATCGCCTCCCAGTTCTCCTCAAGTATCGCGGACATCACGATTATACCTGCATCACCGGGAAAGCGCTATTCGATCCCAGCAGATTTACCTCCGACCCTGGTCCAGGGGTTACAGCGGGTGGGCATTACTAGCTTGTACGGACATCAGTTGGAAGCGTTAGAACAACTCAGAAGTGGCAAGGACTTATCGATAACCACTCCCACTGCTTCGGGGAAAACTCTCTGCTACAATTTAGCTATTCTCGAATCTTGTCTCAAGCAACCTCATAACTGCGCCCTTTATATTTTTCCTCTCAAGGCCCTCGCTTTTGACCAGTTGGGGAAACTCCAACGGTTGGTCGCCACCTTTCCTCTCTCTGATCGGTTGAAAGTCGGCCAAATGACCGGGGATACTTCTAGGGGCGATCGCAAGCAACTGTTTTTCCCCAACCTTCCCCACATCTTAGCTGTCAGTCCGGACTTGCTGCATTACCAATTAGAAAAGGTGCGGCGGCGGGGAGAATGGCAACCTTGGCGAGAGTTTTTCCGCTGCCTGCGTTGGGTGGTTATAGACGAGTCTCACATTTATATTGGTGCTTTTGGCGCTCACTTTGCTAACCTGATGCGAAGATTGCGTCGCGCCGTGGATGAAGTGGGCGGAAATAGTGAGAAATTGCAGTTTATTTGCTCCTCCGCTACTATTGGCAACCCCGCCGAAATGGCAATGGGTTTCAGCGGGAGAACCCATCAACCCGAGAGACTGCATCTAATTGAATGCAGCGATGCAACTGCCAGTACGCAAACGATTCTTTCCTTTGCTCCTAGTGACACCGCTAATCCCGATGCCTGTAAGATTATTGTCTCATTGTTGCAGCAGAATTTGAGGGGACTTGTCTTCTGTAACTCCCGAAGGGCGGTGAAGAAATTGCTCTCCTTAATTCAACGAGAGACAGCAAGGCAAGGACTTGGCTATTTAGCCCAGCATGTGGGCATTTTCTACGGTTCCCTGAAGGGCGATCGCCGCCGCAATTTAATTCGCAAGCTAGAGACCGGTTCGCTGAAGGTCATCATCTCCACTTCGGCCCTAGAAGCTGGCATTGACTTACCAGAATTAGATTTTTGTTTGTTGCGCGGCTATCCCGGTTCGATCATGTCCTTTCGCCAGCGCCTCGGACGGGTGGGCCGGAAGCATCCGGGGTTGATTATCTTCCTGCCCGTGGCCCAAAATGCCCTAGACAACTATTATGGACAAAACCCCAAACAGTTACTAGAAGGGGAAGTAGAAAGTGCTGTCTTTAATCCTGATTATCCCACAATTTTGAGCAAGCATCTAGAATGTTGCGGCGCTGAAAGCGGGTTACCACTCCAGGATATAGAAAGTAGGTTTGGAGAAAAAGCAGGGGCGATCGCCTCGGCACTGCTGGACCAGGAAAAGCTTGCTCTCTCTGCCAAGGATTATTTGCAAGCATATGGTTATCCTCACAAAAAGGTTAACATCAGAGGCAATAACTCCCTCAGGGTTGACTTGGTGAACACCGAGACAGGAGAAGAGTTTGAGAATATGCCATTAGACATCGCTTACCGAGAGGTTTTTCCGAAAGCAATTTACACTGCTAGCGAGGATGGTAAAAGTCTGATTAGTTATGAGTGTGAAAAGCTAGATATAGAAAAGGGAAAAGCATATCTAAAGCCCTTGAGCGCTCCGCCAAATCTATTTACTAAAGCAGTGAATGATTTACAAGTTAAGCCGTTATCAAAACTTGAGGAAACCAAGATTATTGATACAGCCTTTACAGAAGGAAGACTGCGACTGCGGCTGTATTGGGGAGAAATCACTTCCCTGGTAACGGGATATGATGTGTTAAGCGAAGAATATCGCCCTACTTGTACTAATAAAAGATGTCCTAATTATCACCGGCCATTGAAGGGGAAAAGCTGCTCCGCTTGCGGTCGGAAGCTGCATTATGCTGAAATAAACGAGGTAAAGGAGGAAATTCAGTTCGAGAAACCCTACGGCACTACCTATCAAGCTCCTTTACTTAAGGTAGAGATTAATCCTGGCCTGTTAAAGGCGCTCTCCCAGGAGGTCTCGCGCCTCAAAAAGACTGTCAGAGAGCAACATCAAGACAAAATTCCTAATGGACTAGAGTATTTGTGGAGATCGACTCCAGACTGGTTAGCTTTACACAGCATTGGACATCTGCTGAGTTTCGCCCTGCCTTTAGTCGTGCTCTCCTCCAGTTTAGATGTTAACTACTTTGTCGAGAAAGAAGGCGATCTCGCCACCGTTGTCGGCTATTTCTTCGATACCTGCGATGACGGCAATGGTGCCGCCGAGGCCATCTTTCAGCACTTCCCCCGTTTGGCCGCAAAGGCTAAGTCTTTGGCGGCAGCTTGTGATTGTCAATTCGGTTGTCCCAGGTGCCTCACCCAGTCGAGATGTCCCCAACGAAACGTGGGACTCCATAAGGAAATAGGGCTGTTTCTCCTAAAGGCGATCGCACCGGTTGAGGACTTTAGTCCTCACTACAAACCTGTTTACATAATTTAACATATTTTTACATAATTACCTCTAGAGAGAGTATCATAGAATATAAATATCTCTATACCAGAACAGGACTTACGCAATTCAGTTCCCTTATACCGGTAGGATCTGGTGCATCGAAGCCAAAATAGTGAAGAAGTATTTGCATAAGTCCTACAGCAGCAAGGGAAAAATACGCTGCCCAGAATCATGTTTCCTTGGACTCAAAAAATTCAACAATGGGCCTCGGGAAGTATCTGCAAAACGCTATTCAAAGCCTGAACAACATAGTAGTAGAGAATGGCAGTAGTTTCAATGGCTTGAGGTTGATACCGGGGCTGAATGGACGTAAGCCCGTAGTTTGCTTAGTTAGCCAGTTTCAAGGAGGCTGCAACAGCAATAACATAATGTGGGTTGTGGCATTGGGGGAAGCAGTCGCATTTTGGCACGGGATTATGGATTCGCCGTTACCGGTATCACCATCAGTCCCCAACAAGTCAAACGCGCCCGAGAATTAACTCCCGAAGACCTGGAGCTGAAGTTTCTGGTGGATGATGCCATGGCAATGTCTTTCCCAGATGCCAGCTTTGACGTAGTTTGGTCGATCGAGGCCGGACCCCACATGCCAGATAAAGCTATTTTTGCTCAAGAATTGCTGCGAGTTTTAAAGCCAGGTGGTATTCTGGTAGTTGCGGACTGGAATCAACGGGACGATCCCCAAAACCCGCTCAATTTTTGGGAACGCCCGCTCATGCGGCAACTTCTGGATCAATGGTTTCATCCAGCATTTGCCAGCATTGAAGAGTTTTCCGAACTTTTGGCAGCAACGGAACTGGTTGAAGGCAGAAAAATTAACAGAAACACCTGAAGCTGTTGTCACAGCTATTTAGGTAAAATGGGTGAAGCGTCCGGTTAAGATCGCATCTGACATCCGTAAATTGACCTTAATACCGTAGGTTAGGTTTCCTTAAGCACGAAACCTAACCTGCGTTGGTCCAGTTGGGTTTCGTGCGGAAACCCAAGCTACAGCAGCATCTGCAAGTTGCTAATTGTGAATTGCTAATTGTTAATTGCCAGTTAACAATTCACAATTAGCAATTCACAGGTATATTTGAGAATATATATAGCGGGCTAACTGTAAAGCCAGTAAAGGTGGTACGGCATTTCCAACTTGTGTAAATTGACGCGCAGTTGGACCACAAAAAACGAAATCATCAGGGAATGTTTGTAGCCTCGCTGATTCTCTGACAGTTAAAGTCCGAGGATAAATAGGATGCAGATGGGATCTGCCGCCACCCTTCGTACCTCCACTGATTACCGTTTTAGATGGCAGATTAGGATCTAATATATCAACTCTTCCCAGTCGATCTCGCTCTCCGTAATTTAGCTCCATATATCTAATCAATGATTCTGCTTTATGCTTTCTGGTTACATGATTTTCTAAGCCGTTTATTGTTTTTTCAAAAGCTTTATAGCAGGTAACAACCTTTGAGCTTGGTTCAGGAAAGATAAATTTGTTATTGGTACGATGACCAAATACAAAGAGGCGATTCCGATTTTGTGGAACACCATAATGCGCAGCATTTGCTATCACCGGTTCAGAGATGTTGTATCCACACCCTCCTAAAAGATTAAGTGCTTCCGATAACTGAGTGCCGCCGTCAATATCTAGTAATCCTGTAACATTCTCAATCAAGAAAGCTTTTGGTTGAAATTGTTGAACATACCAAACAAAGTCGAAGAGAAGATTCCCGAAATCAGCATGAGCAAAACCAACTCTCTTAAAGTTATCTCCGTCTTTCGCGAATCTTTGATTAGCGACAATACTGAAAGGTTGACAGGGCGGACCTCCTGTAAAAATCCCTTCAAATGGAATTGAAATGCCGACAATTAACTTCAAAATCGTGAAAAATTCTTCTCTATTTCTTACATCTCCACTGTATTCAGGTGGTCCGATCGCAACCCAATCAGGTCGGTTCAATCTAATTGTTTGACAAAAAATCGGATTGACTTCAATTGAAGCGAGGTGTTGAAAACCTGCATATTCAAAGCCAATATCTAAGCCACCGGCACCAGAGAAGAAGCTAACTACTGGAACGCCATGATTTTCCAAATCAAAATTATCAGGTGTTAGGAACTGAGCCGAACTATGAGTTATAGGTGGATTATTTCTGTATCTAAGAGCGTCATATCTCAAGCTCCTCCGCTTCAACTCACTGTGCAGGTCTAGCTTTTTGGCAATACATCTATTTAAAATGTCTAATTGTTCGTCAATAGTAATACTTGAATAAAACTTCATAGCCTAATTGCCTCCTTTGCTAATTGATAAACTTCTATCGCTTCATCTTTAGAGGAGAAATCATCAACTAAATTTCTCTCAAACCATTGCTTGTAATATACATGAACGCTTCGATGACAGTTGGGACATAAGCCAACAACATCTTCTATAGATGTTCCTGCCCCTGTAATAGTAATGGCTGATAAAAGTGGTAGTAAATGATGAACTTCTAAAATGTTGCTAGTCCAAGGATATCTATGGCGCATATCACAAAAATTAGCATTTCCCGAACTTGCCTCTCTTCGTCGCCAATTGGTAAACGCTCTACCATTTTCAAAGCTCTGTAATGCTCTAGGGGTTCACATCCATTACAGTTATTACCTATTATCAAAGAGAAAACTTGTGATAGCTCTATAAGAGCTTCCCCATGCTCCAATAATTGCGCAAATAGATATTTCAAGACAGCGCATAGAGGAAAAACGCGATTATCAGAGGGTGTGTAATCTTGGAATGCGGGAGAAGGCAAATAGAATCGTGGAATCCAGAATGAAAAATATTCGTCTACATCTATCTCAGAGGAGTCAACACTAGCTAGTCTCTGACCAATATCTGTAACTCTTAAGTTTCCGTCTAACTGGGTTGCTATCAAAGCACAGGCGAACACACGAGCATAGTTTCTCCACAGGGTGTAAGTAGTTGGGGCAAATGATAAGCCCGTTCGAGATGTGAGAACTTCTCGAATAAAAGGGTCTCCATCTCGACCAATATTGCTCCCCTCAAGCTCAACAAGACCTTCACAAATTTTCTTAATATTTTCAAAACGAAAATATGTTGATCTACCTTGATCCCAGCGCCATCTCTTAACCATAACCATTATTTGTAAGCATAATCTTTTAGACCCCGCACCACCGGTTATGGCAGAGGAGCGATCTCCCAAACTCGGAGATCGCGTTCGCCAGACTGCTCGCGACTGCTCGCGCAGCGTGCCACAGCCATACCATTTGGACCGCCAAACCTCCAAGTCAGAACTGTACTACTACATTCTATACTTCCCGAATCTTACCTGTCAAGCGATCGCCCCCCAAAACCAGATTTTCTCACTGCGATCGGTCCACCCCGTAGGTCGTACCCCGCACCGCCGGTTATGGCAGAGCCGCGATCGCCCCAACTCACCTACGCGATCTTCCGATCTGTACTACTACATTCTATACTTCCCGAATCTTGCCTGTCAAGCGATCGCCCCCAAAACTCGATTTTCTCACTACGATGGTCCGTAGGTTGTACCTCGCACTGCCGGTTATGGCTTAGACGCGATCTCCCCAACTCGGAGATCGCGTTTGCTCGTCTTGTAGAGTCAAGTAAAAATCTTTGCTTTGTTCATTCCCACACCCGGCTAATTGAATAAGTATCAAATTTTGTATCCGCACTCACCAAAGACAACGATCGATTCATTGCTTGGGCAACTAAAATGCGATCGAATGGATCGCGATGGTTAGAAGTTAAGGGAAGTGAAGCATAAGTTATTGCATCTTCAAATGTAATAGGTAATTCCTGGATATTTAATGCCATCATATTAACCCTAATCATTTCTAAAGGCGTTGTCACTGTTAATTTTCCAATATTAACCTTAATAGATATTTCCCAAATTGAAGCAATACTGACAAATACTGATCCGTGTTTTCTATCTTTTCTTTAATCAACTTTGGGAGTCTAGGGTTATTATCAAGAAACCAGAGCAATACATGGGTATCTAGCAGCATAGACTATCTAGTCCATTACATATAGTCTTTGAGGTCTTCAAGGGGTTCATCAAAATCATCTGACATGATAATCATCCCTTTCATCGTTCCGGCAACGCGATACTTTTTAGGAGCCGTTTCTTGTTCCGTAGGCTGGTTTGCAGCCGGGTGGCCTTTAGCCATATATTGTTCGCGGTTTTCAATCAAAGAATCAATATACTGTAATACTTTCAATTGTAGAGATTCAGGAAGACTCTCTAATTTTTCCAAAATAGCAGGTTGGATCGTCATTCTTTCTCCTTTTCAGTTTTAACTAATAACATTACAGCAACACCTGAATATCAAAAACATTCCCACTGGTATCGCCCGATCAATCAAATACTGTGTCCAGATCGTATCATAAACCGCGATTTTGTTTTGTGCCGTTCCCAGTCGCTCCCCAAAACTCGATTTTCTCACTGCGATGGTCTACTCCGTAGGTTGTACCTCGCACTGCCGGGTCGCGATCGCCCCAACTCACCCACGCGATCTTCCGATCTGTACTACTACATTCTATACTTCCCGAATCTTGCCTGTCAAGCGATCGCCCCCAAAACTCGATTTTCTCACTACGATGGTCCGTAGGTTGTACCTCGCACTGCCGGTTATGGCTTAGACGCGATCTCCCAAACTCCTCACGCGATCGCGGCTGGCGGACAACTGGGAGTTGTGTTAATCTGGACGAAGCCGTGAAAGGCTTTCGATGAGGAATGGGCGATCGGGATGATTTTGCCTTCCCTCGCACCAATGACCGAAGCAGTCTAATGCTAGCATCACTGGCGACATATAACCTTTGCTACTCAATTGGCACATCGATTCTAGACCGTGCCACGCAAACATTATCCTTGATGATATAACATTCCACAAAGTGTGGTCCGTGGAAATCACTTGATTCCTTTTTTTGATGATTTCCACAGTCATCTTCAATTTGTCCTCTAATTTGATTTCTTCTTCTTGCTTCCTTTCCAACATTACGAACCTTCCATTTAACGGCAAATGGTTTGGGGACATCACAATCAGCAATATAAAATGTTAAAATTTTACCTATACGCAACGGCAATCTCTTGGAGAGCATTTCATATAACTTTCTAGTCATAAAACCCTTTTGTGAAACCAGGCAATCGATCTTCAAATTATATTGAATCTTGACTGAAAAATAACTCTCAATGAACTCCTCAGTATTCTCCCACGCGCAGTCCACAACTTTAGTTTCGTCTTCGCTTTTACTGCAAGAAAATCTGTCACCAAAGTGCCTTTGCCAAGCTTTACAGGCATCCCTCTGGCTTGTTTTCTCATCCAAAGCTTTCTCAGCCGATTTAATTAAATTGTTAAGACGGATGAAAAAATTTTTCTTCTTAGCTTCGCTGTAATCCTCTAACAGGTTTTCACCAGTCGGGGTTGTCGGACGATAGCATACAAAGTTCCGTTTCAGATTCTTCTGAATTTTGCACAGAGTTTTGTACAAAGCTACGTCATCTCGCTTATCAACAAAACAAATATTTTTAGCCGCTAATATCGAGAAAATTAATCCACTCAACAACTTACCTTTATAATCACTCCAGGCTTTTAGGTAAAGCACAATTCGCTTTAGTTGACCGTCCTTGTCAGCTTTGCCATTAAACCATTGGATGAATTCTCTAGGATCGCTTTTAATCCATCCTTTCTTCTCATGAGCTAGATAGGGAACCTGCCCTTCAATAATGTAGTAAATTGGCAGATCGAGGTGATATTTTTTAGCATAGACAAGTCTGACACAGGTTTGCTTGTTGATAGGCTTTTGATTTGTATGATCATTTACAGCTTCACAAATCCAGCGGTGAAAGGTACCAGATCGCTGAGCAGTCTGATGATAGTAGGTTCTAAGTGGCTTTTGCGATCTAGCACAAAGGTATTTTCATCTGAAAATTGTCGGATGGCTTCAGAATTATGGGAGGTGACTAAAATTTGTCCGCCGTTCTTAAATGAGCGTCGCAATGATATGACAAAATGTCCCACCTCTGATAGGGAAAGATAGTTATCAGGCTCATCCCAAAAGCACAAGATTGGTCCATATGATTTATTGGCAGCTAAGACAACAGCGCCAAGAAAAAAACATTTTTCACCATCAGATAAGTCCTTAAAGTAAACGCTCAGCTTGGCACTGTTTTCTTCAAACCTAACAATCATGCTTTTGAAGTCTTTGCCGATAAGTTCATTCTGAATATCATTAATGTCAGTAACCCAGAAAACCACTCTCCAAAGTTTGAACCATCTCGCTCTGGCTCCAAAGTTTCACCATGGGATTCTCCGGTCATTAAGCTGGGGATTGGGGCTACAATAATCATGCGTGCGAGCCAGGTCTTGAAAATATGAAGTGGATCGGTTTCGGAGCGATCTTGAATTATTGGAAGGGCCACAAGATGCCAATCTACCAGAAATTGAGCTTCAGGATTTCGCGAACTTGTATGAAGAGTGACTTGGGATTCTTTGCGAGAGTAAATTGGATTTCCCTTGACTAGAAGTTGCTCTTCAAAAACTCGCAGTTCTCTGAAATTTTCTGGTAACTCAAAGGCAATGACATATTTGTAGAGTTTCTCATCAAGCAATACTTCTATTTCAAAGTGGATTGGCACATCATCCCTGTCATGAGCGAAATCCTTTGATTGGACAAGTTTTCCAACTCTATTTATGCCTCGACCGATACTCTGAAGCACTTCTAAGGCACTGGCAATGGTTGATTTACCTGCACCATTTTTCCCGAGCAAAAGAGCAGATGACATCTCTTTGAGAGTCAGTTCAAAGTTTTCCAGACATCTGAAGTTGTGTAAATATATTCTTTGCAGCATAGCCTTCAGTAATTAAAGTAGAGCGCGACTTCGCTAACTATTATCGCAGGATCCTGTTCCCTTGGAAGCTATCTGTACTCCCGATCGCGCGGATGACCGTTCGCCATCTGGGACTTGTTCTTTCTGGATAAAATTACCCAGGTAGAGTCTGACAAATTCATCCGTTGCTGCTGGGTTTATATGATAAAGCCCTTCAGCAATTTCAGCAACAGTTTCCGCTGTCGGGTCCCTAATTTCGTGTACCCATCGGTAAACGTTGCCACGTTCAATCTTCAGCATCACTGCTAACTTATTCTGGCTGAGACCGTAATTATTTAATACTTGTTTGAGCGCTTTACCTGCTTTTCCCATGCTTGTGCGATCAGATCGAAGAATCAGGAGTTATCTTTATGGTTTACGATTATAGCCTAGAAACCCGGTTTTTTATCAAAACCGGGTTTCTTGATGCTTGCATTGAGATGGGACTGGCTAGACTAGGACAATGCCCGATCGACTGCTGCCAGTGCCATGTCTACTTCGGACCCGGAGACGATCAGGGGTGGCACAAACCGGACCACCTTGGGACCAGCAGGAACCAGGAGCAAGCCTTCCGCCATCGCCCCCTTAACGACATCAGCAGATGTCAGTTCCATGTCAGCCGCAAGTTCCAGACCGTTAATTAAACCCCAACCGCGCACCTCAGCGATCTTGTCGGGATATTTAGCGGCGATCGCCCTCAACCCCTGGCGCAGTTGTTCACCCCGTTCCCGGACATTTTGGAGAATCTGCTCATTTTCCAGAGTTTGGCAGACAGTCAAAGCCGCTGCACAAGCAAAGGGATTGCCCCCAAAGGTGCTAGCATGATTTCCGGGCTCAAACAGATCGCAAAACTGCTTGCACATCAGGGCCCCAATGGGGATCCCGCCCCCTAAAGCCTTAGCAGAAGTAAAGATATCCGGTTCAATGCCGAGATTTTCATAACCCCAAAGCTTGCCA
Organism: uncultured Hormoscilla sp.; assembly: GCA_963921275.4. Taxonomy (GTDB): domain Bacteria; phylum Cyanobacteriota; class Cyanobacteriia; order Cyanobacteriales; family Desertifilaceae; genus Hormoscilla. The sequence goes on from OZ001293.3 coordinate 4,642,218, forward strand.
GTCCGCCCCATGCCCACCTGGACTTCATCTAAGATCAGCAGAATGCCCTTTCGATCGCATAATTGCCGCAGGCGCACAAAGTAATCCACATCCCCCGGACGCACCCCCCCTTCTCCTTGTAAGGGTTCTAGGAGTATTGCCGCTACCCGACGTTTGTTTGTATTTAGAGAGGCGATCGCCTCTGTTACTGCCTCAAAATCATTATAAGGCACGTAATGAAACCCAGGCATTAATGGGCTAAAATTCTTTTGGTACTTGGGTTGACCTGTAGCGGTAATCGTTGCCAGGGTGCGTCCGTGGAAGCTGGCATGAGCCGTCAAGATCACCGGTTCGTCAATATTTAACTTTATGTGGGCGTATTTCCGCGCCAGTTTGATCGCGCCTTCATTCGCCTCCGACCCAGAGTTACAGAAAAACACCTTGTCAGCACAAGAATGAGACACTAGCCACTTCGCCAGTTCCCCCTGCACCGGAATATAATAAAGATTAGAAACATGATGCAGGGTCTGGATTTGACGGGTCACCGTTTCCACCAGTGCTGGGTGAGCGTGTCCGAGGGCGCAAGTAGCAATGCCTGCTACAAAGTCCAGATATTCGCGTCCTTCCGTATCCCAAACGCGGCATTTTTCACCCCGTGTCAGGGCGATCGGAAAGCGCCCGTAGGTGGACATCAGATAATTATCAAACTCTGCTTCATTGAAAGCGCTTGACTGGACCGGAGTTGACTCTGTAGTAATGGGCGGGTTTAACGTAGCGGTCATCTGACTCACTGGCTTATCCTTTTGCTTAACGGCTTACAGAAAACATTTTAGGTCAGCAGATCGCGTAGCGTGCGCGCAGCGCAATCGCCTGGCGACTGAGCCTGAGTTTACAATTATCCTCAAAATCTTGTCAAGTAGATTTTATGTCAGTAGATCGTAACAATTTCCCAGGCAGTGTGGATCTTCAACAATACTGTTGCATTACTCGATTTGCCTCGTTCCCTGGCTCCCGCCTGGGAACGTCTATTTACAATTGGTGACTAGCATTGTACTCGACTTTCAAGCAGAAATATCGCCGCCTCCAAACCCAAATAATTGCTGGTGGCCTATCCCTAGCTGGGGTATTGGCGATCGGCACCTTATGGTATGCGCTGGTTGAGGGCTGGTCCTGGTCAGATGCGGCTTACATGACCGTAATTACCCTGGCGACAGTAGGTTATGGGGAAATCCATCCAATGGGCGATCGGGGGCGGTTGTTCACGATCGCCCTGATTTTTATGGGGGTGATCGGCATCGGTTACATTGTCAATCGCTTGACAGAAGCTCTGATTGAGGGCTACTTTCAAGAAGACATCAAAAGGAGGCAGTTTCATCGCTTGCTAGATTCTCTGAACTCACATTACATCCTCTGTGGATTTGGTCGCACCGGGCGGCAAATTGCCTTATAATTTGAGGCAGAAGGCATCTCTTTTGTAGTCATAGATTCGGATCCCGACTCCATCAAGGAGGCCCAGGATCTAAATTGTGTGGTGGTCCAGGGAGATGCCACTCTGGATGAAATTTTGCTGACCGCCAAGATCGAACAGGCGGTTTGTTTAGTCGCAGCTTTGCCCTCGGATGCCGAAAACCTGTATACTGTACTTTCTGCTAAGACACTCAATCCCCACATTCGGGCGATCGCCCGTGCTAGTTCTGAAGAAGCCATCCAAAAACTGCAACGGGGGGGCGCAGATGCCGTTGTCTCGCCCTATATTACCGGCGGACGGCGGATGGCGACCGCTGCCCTCAGACCCGAGGTGATGCATTTTGTCGATGGGATGATTACAGGTAAGAATCGCTCATTCTACATGGAAGAATTCCTGATTGACCCCCAAATCTGTCCCTTCGTCGGCCAATCCCTGAGAGAAACTAATTTGCGATCGCAAACCGGGGCTTTGGTTTTAGCCATTCGCCGCTATGACGGCACCCTGCTGGGCGGTCCTACGGGGGACACTCTCTTACAAGCTGGCGATTTATTGATCTGTATGGGCACCGCCGAGCAACTGCGACGCCTCCATCATATCCTCGGCTATTGACGATCGTCTTCCCCTTTTATTTTACCATTTACTAATTACTATCAAAACCGATTGTGACCGGGATCACTGCTAAAGATACCCCGGTTTTGACCCTTGCGCATGGCGTAGGGTCTGGACTAAATGGGACAGGAGATCGACCTTAAAACTATTTATGTGCTACGATACAAGAGAGATATAAACCGCCAACAACTGTATGCTTGGCAGAGGTGATATAATATTTTCTCTCTCATGTCAAGCTTCCATTTGCGGAATATCTTAGCTAGAGGCGATCTCATGGGAGCATGTCAACTTTATAAAGAAGAGCGATTTCGCAACCTGGTGGAAACTACCAGTGATTGGGTGTGGGAAATTGATGAAAACGCCGTCTACACCTACGTCAGTCCTAAAGTGCGGGACATCTTGGGCTATGAACCGCCAGAAATGCTAGGGAAAACTCCCTTCAACTTCATGTCTTGGTCAGAAGCTGCTCGCGTCGCCAAGATTTTTGCCGAAATTGCCTTGTCCCAGTTGCCATTGAGCTGTCTGGAACATAGCCAGCGCCATCAAAACGGTCGGGACGTTATCCTAGAAACTAGCGGCGTTCCCTTCTTTGACTTGAATGGCACCTTTCGCGGATATCGCGGCATCGCGAGGGACATCACCGAACGCAAACGGGCAGCAGCAGCTCTACAACAAGCTCATCAACGCTTAACTTTCCATGTAGAAAACTCTCCCCTGGCAGTGGTGGAATGGGACGAGATGTTTCGCATCCAGCGTTGGTCCGGTCAGGCAGAGAAAATCTTTGGTTGGAACGATCGAGAGGTCCTCGGCAAGCATTTTAGCGAGTGGCCGTTCGTCTACGACGCCGATCTGAAAGCCTTCACTCAGGTGATGGCGCGGTTAATAGATGGCAGTCAGCCCCGCAATATCAGTCGCAACCGCAACTTGACTTCCACTGGTGCTGTGGTTCATTACGAGTGGTTTCAGTTGACTGAAAATCAACAATTCACGCAAATCGAGATAATTCTTCGTCAGTCAGACGGCAAATTCGCCAGTCTGGGAGAATCTCGGCACCGAGATCGCGATAAAATGCGATCGCCGGTTTGTTCCAGTCTAACACTGCCCACTCCATCCGCCCGCAGTTGCGCTGAACTGCCAGTTTGGCCAGATAAGTAATCAGGGCTTTACCGATACCTTGACGCCGATATTCGGGCAACACAAATATATCCTCTAGATGAATTCCTGCTTGGGTTAAAAATGTGGAATAATTCTGAAAAAATAGGGCAAACCCAACAGCTTTTCTGTCCTCTACTTCAGCTAAGATAGCTTCCACTAAGGGTCGATCGCCTTCTAGATGTTCTTTCAAGGCATCTACGTTGCCCACAACTTGATGGGATAGATTTTCATACTCTGCTAACGCTTTAATCAGTTCAAACAGTATTGGCGCATCATCTGGGGTAGCTGAACGCAAAATTAGGTTCTCGGTTTTTTCTGACATAAGATATTTTTGCAGTAATGTCGTCATCCGGTTCGCTTCAACTGCTGGGCTCAAACCAATTCTCGATCGCCAAGCCATCAAAATATTGAAAATCGCGAAGGTTATTGGTCATCAGAATTAATTCTCTTGTGGCAGCGATCGTGGCAATTTGTCCGGCAGCAAACGCAGGCATTAGCTCGATCTGGCTTAACCGCGATCGTTCGCTCGCGTGCCAAGTAGCAACTCGTTCGTCATAGGGTTAAATTGGCATCGTCGCGCGAATATAGTCGAGTTGAGCAAAAACGGCGCGGCGCTTTCGGGACTCAGGTAAGCGTAGCGCACCGTAGAGAATTTCATGCAGTGAAACACTTGCCAGGACCAAATCGTCGGCGAATCGATCGATATTTGCACGAACGAAAGGATTAGGCACTCGACGAGTTAATTCAGATAGAACGTTCGTATCTAGTAAAAAGCGCATCAGTTATCCCAGCTAAAATCACGACCTCCATCAGGGGAACGATCGCGAACGTCTCCCCAAATCTCATCCGGATCGATATCCAGTTCTTCGACCCCATATTCTTCACGCCACTTCAGCATGGCCTCCCAGAAATTCCCCGGTTTCTGCTGCGGGAGCACCTCAACTGTCACCTTTTCACCGTCGGCAATATCCAGATCCCAGAGCAACTCGATCGTGCGTCCCCGTTTGATACCTTGAATCACCATAGGCTAATAACAATGAACATCTTGCTCCATCTTAACACAGAGGTTGCCTTTTCTCGGGAAGACGCGATCTCCATTGGCCCATCCCCTACCGCAGCCAATTTTTCAAGTTTTGTTATCCTAACGCAAGGCAGTCGGGGACCAGACAAGAAACCCGGTTTCTGGAGATCTTTTTGGCGAATTAACCAAATTTGGTAAAAGAAACCCGGTTTCACCGCCCCCGCGCACCAGAAAAGAAACCTGGTTTGGGGCGATCGGGCGAATCAACCAGATTTTTTAGAGCGCATCATCGGAGAGCTTTTCAAGTTTATCTAACCACTCAGAAAAGTGGTGGCACTTTTTTTTAAGAAAATCAATGCCATTTATTCCCGCAATACTCGCTCCAACATTCACTTTGTCATATTCATGGATAACCTTTAATATTCTTTTTGACGGGGCTGTTGTAGGATTATCGTTAATCAGCTCGGTATTTCCCCCAACCTCATCTAAAACATTTTGCAAGCGTCCTTTAATTGCCTCTTTATGTTCAAAATATTCGGCTTCCAGATTTGCCGGGTTTGCCAGAACCAGAGCTTCAAATTCATGCAGTTGAATATATGGTATAAACCGCTCATTCTCTATATTCTTCTTAAATGCTTCTTCCAAAACTCTAATTCGTTCATAAGGATCGCGGATCGCTTTTGACTCTTCATAAGCAGGAAAATCATCTGGTAGAGCATAAAGGTCGAACATAGTTGTAAAATATGATTCTGGATGTTTATCTTCCTTCAACCAAGTTTCAATATCTTTTTTAGCTTTTTCATAATTGACGAGCCCGCCACGATTATATTGATTTTATCGTCGATCCTTACCGGTCACAACTCTTCTAATATCAGTCGTGATTTGAAACAACCCAAGATGCATTGCCAAGGTATCTTTAACAAATCTTTCCTCTGTCTGACCTTCACCTGTGATATGTAATCTAATCAACCTTTTCACGGTTGTCCTCCGATGACGTTTTTCTCCCAGAGTTCACTCAGGCTGTATCGTTCGAGCCACTCAGTTAACTTTTGTGAATCTAAGGATTTAAATTCACTGCAACTATTATTGCCATTTCTTTCCACAATGAGGATATTTTCTGGCTCGAACTCATCGACTAATCGAGGAGACTGGGTTGCCATAACGATTTGGCAATTTATACTCGCAGTTCTTGCCATTCCAGCAAGTACAGCAATTGCTGAAGGATGTAATCCTAACTCTGGCTCATCGAGAACAATTACCGCCGGTAATGTTTCTGGGGGTTGCAGAAGTAAGGTAGCAATTGCCATGAAGCGCAAGCAGCCGTCGGAAATCTGATGGGGGCCAAATAGGTAATCGGCCCCTTTCTCTTGCCAGTTTAGCATAATGTAGTTTTCGTTAAGGCGGGAAGGTTTTAATTCAAAATCTCCAAATTGAGGCATTATCTGTTGAATATATCTAACTATTCGTTGATAATATTTCTCAGTTTCATCCCTGTTTTGCATGGCATAGAGAAATGCTGCTAAATTACCAGCATTACTTCTCAGAAATCTATTATCGTCGATATATCCTTTATTTCTGATCTTTGCTTCTCTTGATGTATCGTGAAATTGAAAAACCTGGCAGCTCCTTAAAAGCTCAAATACAACTCGCTCTGTTTTGTTGTTACGATCTTTGGCTCTCTCTGGCAATCCCGACTCCTTCCGACCGGGCTCGAATGTAAATGTATATGGATTTTCTCTATCTTGCTGCTGATAACTAATTGTTTCTTCAGTAAAGATGACTGTATCCCCTGCTGCATGAGACAAAGAAAATTTATAAATGTCTTTAGCTTCCGGATTGGTAAATTCCATTTCCGCGCTAACACGATTAGTTTTCTTGGCACCATAATATAAAAGCGTTTCCGCTCCACCATTTTCCCCAATATAGATTTGGAGAGCCTCAGTCATCATATAGTTAAGCATGCTAAAAAATGACACCAAGTTACTCTTTCCCGACCCATTTGCCCCCAGTAACACAGTAATATCCTTAAAATCTATAGTCTGCCCTTCTGGATCTATAGATTTGAAACCCTTAACTTTAATATAGCTCAGTTTAAGTCGCTTTTCTTGATTCATAATTTTTCTGTTTTGAGAGTTTCCGATCCAATTTACTTTCTTCAGTATGGCCGCGATCGCCCGTCGTGCCATGGGGAAGCGATCGCCTGTGTCTCGGTAAGCTTTGAAGTTTCGGTGTCAATTACCCAGTCTTTTGTTATCCTAACCCATTGGAGAGCCCCCTGTCAAGTGTTGCTCAAAAATTTTTTCCTAATTTAAGCTTTCGATGTAGGAGGCAAGTTGCCTTTGTAGTTTTGAGGGAGGCACCCATATTTTAGCTCGTGCCAGGTGGCCGCCGCGATCGCACTTCCCATTCGATGTTCTTGCAGGCGAGTACGTCGGCATACGGCTTGCGCCGCGCTGCGCGCAAGCTACGCGAACGGAAATTGACGACTAGGTTCTGACAGAATGTTAGTATCTAGTAAAAAGCGCATCAGTCATCCCAGCTAAACTCACGGCCCCCGCCTGGAGGCCGACCCAAGGGAGATCCTGCAGCTGTAGCCATGTGGCGATCGCCATCAACAGGAGCAAGTCACTTTTGTATTAGTACAGTTTTCTGTTGGCGCGGGGGAGCATATATGCTAACATTAGCTTCCGAGCCTCGTTAAGAGCCTGGTAACGCCATTCATCATTCGCTATTCACCATTCGCCATGCACCAATAGCCTACCGCAGCCAGTTTTTCCAGCCTTGGGCCACTTGAGGGCTACGGAGTTTACGCATAGCTCTGGTTTGCGTCTGACGAACGCTCTCCCGGGACAGGTTTAACAGGGAAGCTACTTCTTCTAAAGTGTGTTATCTTTGTGCAGTAAACTCCCGATCGCTTTTGACTTTGACTTCCTCTCTCGAACAGCAACATATTTTTCTTCTGGCAGCGAACTGCCGACTAAGTCTGCTTTAGCTTCCGCATCTATCTTTTTGATATCCGATCGCTACTTTTTTCTAGTGATTACAGCTACTTATGCTAACTATTTCTTCTCCTTATCTGGACCCCTTAAACTGAGCTATTTTTTAGTCGATGCTACCTTTGGTAGTTGTCAGTTGAGATCGAAAGTATTAGATGATACAAGTATTAGGTGTTAGCCAGGAAGAAAAAGTGGGTGCAAAACAATCAAAGCATTTTCCGATCGTTCCGGCGTTGCACATTTTGGGGATGATGGTGGCTCTCTGGTTAGTCAGTTGTCAGTTGTTAGTTGTCAGTTATCATTTGTAACAAGTCATTAGAACTGATACCTGGTCGCTAGAAGCTCCCTGGGAGTGGTCACAAATCATCCCGTCGTTGTGCAACGCCGACCTCCCATCCGGGAATGCGCAAATGTTCGTCCAACACTGGCAATCCATTGATGATTTTGGGAGGAGAGGCGGCAAAAATATCTGAGATTAGGGGGTTTTGAGTCGCGTCAAACTTAGTTCCCGTCGCCAACCAAATCCGTTGCACTGACAAGACCGAGCCATCATTACAACGCACCTGCCATTCTTCCTTGTCCCAATTGGCTTCTGTAACTTCACAGAATTCCTGGAGAATCACTCGTCTCTCTCAGACTAATCTGCGGAGCTTCAAGACCACTTTTGGAGTCATGGATCCACCATTTCGCGCCTGCTGAATCAACTGCCAACGAGATTGCCAGTCTGACTCTGCCTGAAAAGCCTTGAGATATTTTGCCCCCAACCAACCGGGCTCGGTATCGAATAATTTTTCCACGAGACATCGTACTTGCACTACCCACGAGACATCGCCTGATGATACGGGAAACGGTTTTGGGAGTCGATGACTCCACCCTAGGCAATCTATCAGTCTCGGTTCTTCTCTGTCAGTCCCAGACCAGCTACTTCCATCAACAGGGCCACGCCAGCAAATCCCGGCGGTAGGCTATCTAATGCCAATATACCGGCGAACGCGCAGCCACCGCCCCCAATAAACAAAACTGCTCCTGCGATCGCCAACATTAGTCCCACTTTTGCTTGTACGTCTCGGTCCACCGTCGATTCCTCCATCTAGCTAACTTTGGGTCGGTATCCCCTCTTTTGTGCGACTAGAGCTCCCAGGGGATACCGAATGTTAAGCAATATAACGTCTTTTTAAGTTTTTGTCACATATTTTCAGAGAAACGCTAAAAATTTGCACCTATTAGAGAATAGTTGATTTCTGCTCGCTGCGGCTGAACCTCTCTGTGATGTCTCCGTATCGGTGCTCTACGTAGTGCTTCTAGCGCGCGCAGAGCACATCGGAGTAGTGCGATTACGATGTCCCCGGGGACATCGAGCTCTCCGGAGAGATGGATTCAAACCTCTTTGGTCGCTTCCAGATAGGACTCGATCTTAAAAAAATATGCTCATGGCGAGTCATCTAACTGGATGAGTATAGTTAATCAGACCTGGCGGTTTGTCTTAAAGTTTCTTAAGGTTAATTGCGGTTTTCCGAGGAATTGATAAGAAATTCCACTAAGCCTGCCAGTGCTGAGGCGATCGCACCGGTTCATGGGTGGGAGATGTAATCGATGGTTGGTGGGAGTAGCTAGCACGATTGTAATAAATGTTGCTAGCGTAATTGTAGGGTGGGCACCGCCCACCAGGACGATCGCTTGACTGACTGGAAAAAAAGTTATAATAAAAAAATCTGAACAGAGGAGACGAGGGTCTGAATAATTCATATTTTGAGGGCGACTGGCCCACAGAAACTATTAACATAGGCGTGAATGCCAAGGGTTGGGAGATTTATGTCACTTCCCCCGTTGATATCAATGAGGCAATTGAAAATGCTACGGCGTCGCCGGATTCCGATAAGCAGTTAGAAGCAACAGTTGCCAGATATGTACAACAAGAGTGATTTACAGTGATAAAGTTTAACACCTTGTTTTACAGTATCAATCCTAATACAGGTGGTCAAAATTATATTGGCGAGATTGATATAGAAGTAGCAGAGGCGATTATTGAGGTGACAAATCAGCCCAGAAAAAAGGCAGGCCAAATTGGAAAATTGATAACTAACCCTAATATGAGCCCAACGGGTAAGCAGGTTATACTATATGCACCAAACTTCACCTTGGGTGCCGGGGAGGCAGTTATCAGAGTCGGCGAAGTTATGGTGCGAACTCAATTAGAGTTGAATCGCGAACTACATCAAATCAGGAGTAATTAAATGCTTAAAACAATTGTTTTAGTTTCCAGTGTCACCATTGTTAAATCTGAATTTATGCAATTTATCCAAACTCTCGACAACTACAGTGAAGACCCAGATAAGATATATGATGGACAGCTAGACAATAATAATGGGTATTTCTGGGTAAGGTATGACCCAGAAGAAGAGTTGTCAGGTTCGGAACTAGAAGCGAAAATAAAAAACATTATCTCGAAACTGGAAAGTTCGCCCCAGACAGAAATTCTCCTGGATATCGGGAAAAATGTCCAAAGTGAGATGTTGGCAGCGGAATTTGTCAAGCATTTTGACAAGATATGGCCCTGTGTGGTGGATACTTTATCGACTGTATACTCTGTGCCAGAGTTTCTGGAATTATACTCGCCCCAAAAGAGTAGGACAAGCCGATCGCGCTGCGCGATCGGCCGTCCCGTAACACCTCGAAGGGCAAGGACAAACCTTAAGAAATAGTAGAAATCCGACAAAAAACTAAAGCTACAAAATAATCACTCTGGGATCTGATACCCTACAAAAGCTGCTTAGCTAGGGCGTGTCATCAGTTAAGCCAAACAACAGTAGCAGCCAGGTAGATAGCACTCAAGAAATTCTGAGCCCTCTTATCGTAACGGGTGGCAATGGCTCGATATTGCTTGAGTTTGGCAAAAAAATTCTCAATCAAATGGTGTGCTTTGTATAGATATTTGTCATAACGGCGTTGTTCTTTTCGATTGGATTTAGGCGGAATCACAGGTTCGCATTGCTGGGCTTCAAGACGTTTCAAAACCCGTTCGTCAGCATCAGAAGCTTTGTCTGCGAGTAACGCATCAGCCTTAATATTATCAAGTAACACATCAGCCCCTTCCAAATCGTGAGCTTGACCGGCTGTTAAATGAAAACCCGTTGGGTTCCCCAATGCGTCACAGGTCGCGTGAATTTTGGTACTCAAACCCCCTTTACGGCGTCCGATGGCTTGGTCGCAATCTTTTTTTTTGAGCACCTGCACTATGTTGATGAGCCCTTTATATCGTGGCATCAATCATCGCATATTCGTTATCGGCATCGGACGCAAGTACCTTGAATACTCTTTCCCATACCCCGGATTTTGACCACCTACTATGGCGCGTATGAATTACCCTCAAGTCCCCAAATCGCTCGGGTAAGTCCCGCCAAGGTATCCCAGCTCTATATCGATACAAGACAGCATAGACAAATAAGCGGTTATCCTTAGCTGTCCCCCCCACATAACCCTCCCGACCTGGCAATAGGTCCCTGATTCTCTCCCACTGGTCATCTCTTAAAGCATAGCGACGCATTTCTCAAATTCTCCTGCTCTAACCTTTACCCTCTTAGATCACACCAATATATCCTGGTTGTCAACTCAATCATCTGGTTATATATTTTTGGTGGGGACCCATATCGTTAATCTAACTGATGACACGCCCTAGAATCTCTCGGCATTAATATTATTACCACAGAGTCAGAAGTTAACCGCAAAGATGTCCTGCAACTGCTACGGGAAATACAATATTACCAGCGCAGTCGCCGCATTCGTCAAGGACATGCCCGCAACCGCCTGCAAGGTAAACCGCCACCGGGTAAAGTACCCTACGGATACAAGCGGGGTAAAAATAGCTATGCGATCGATTGGGCGGCGGCGCCAGTAGTGAAGGATTTTTTTGCACAATTTCTGCTGTATGGTTCTTTGCGGGGTGCGGTGCGCTATTTGGAGAAGAGATATGGCAAGAAGATATCGGTTTCTACAGGACGGCGGTGGCTGACTAACCCCGTGTATCGGGGGATACGGCTTTCCGAGATGGTGAGATTATCTCGGATACCCATGTAGCAATTATTTTACGAGAAGAGGCGGCCCAGGTAGACAGAATCTTGCGTCGCAACCGCCTCCTGCCACCTCGGACTGCTAGTGTACCCCGTTCTTTGGCGGGTTTGGTGGTCTGCGGGACGATATCTACACTACTGGTACTACTGTAGGCGAAGCCGCTCGTGTCTTGCGCCGTCAGGGAATTTCCGTCTATGGCGTAGTCGCGATCGCCACCACCAAGAAATCTCCCGGTAGTGGGTCATAAGTAGTGATTTTAGCCTCTGGAGCCTAGAGAGGGCGGACTCAAGAGAGCATCCGATCGCGTAGGCGTAGCCGTGTGTGCGCAGCGCAATCGTCCATTTGGTCGAATTGGCACCTGCCGGGAAGATCGGGCTAGACCCAACAGCGATGTCTGAGAGGTTTTTGCGATTTATGCGCTACGCGCACGCTACGCAGACGCTCGCGTAGCATCCCGATTTTTCCGGAACGGCAGACATCGAAAGCTAAATTAGCTACCAATTATTATCTCCCCACTCCTCGGGGTTGAGGGTTGGGGGTTGATGATATGAGTGATTCCCGAATCGAAGTAAATTAGGGGGGGCCGAGCTGCGGGAACCGCAAGATTTGACGGCCACAAAGAGTCCCCTGCAATGCTGCGGTGCTGAGCTCTAGGTCGGTAGGAGAGGAGTGCTATTCTGATCGCTCACGTAAATCTTTGAAATCCCCTGCAGGGTAGCCAGGGTTTCCCCTTCAAAGTTAATCCAGGTATCGAGGCCCTGAGAACCTCCTGCTAGCGCATTCGCATCCATATAATCTTCAAAGTCTATGATAGTACCCATCATGTCCGACTCCAGAACAAAAATATTGGCCTCTGATCCTTCGTAGAGACGATCGCTTCCATGGTTTCCGTAGACGCGATCTCTTCCCTCCCCGCCGATCAGAGTGTCCTCCTCCTCCTTCTCAAAGAGTGATAAAGTTAGGGGTTGGGGGTTGAAAGTTAGGGGTTGACGAGTATTGCTGAAGTTAAGGTCAGTAGGAGACTCGGCAACATTGTTCACATTAATAATCAAAGCCTCCGAGTAACTGGCCCCAGTAACGTCAATAGTCTGAACGCGGATACTGTAACTCGACCTCATCTCCAAAGCCGGAGAACTATTAATTAGCAATTGGTCCCCTACTATAGTGAAAGCAGCGTTATCATCGTCATTAAAACCCGAGATTAACCGGTAGGTAAAAGTATTTCCCCCGTCCGGATCGCTAGTTCCGAAAGTCCCCACGATCGCACCCACACGGGAATTAGAATTAATGCTGCCATTACTAAGAACTATATCAGTAGGAGACTCGGCAACATTGTTCACATTAATAATCAAAGCCTCCAAGTAACTAGCCCCAGTAGAGTCAGTAGTCTGGACTAATATCCTGTAACTCGACTGAATCTCAAAGTCCGGAACATCATTAATTCGCAGTTGGTCCCCCACTATAGTGAAAGCAGCATTATCATCGTCATTAAAACCCGAGACTAACTGGTAAGTAAAAGTATCTCCATTATCGGGATCGCTAGTAGACAAAGTCCCCACAACTGCACCCTCAGGGGAATCTTCATTGATGCTGCTGCTGCTAAGGACTAGGTCGGTAGGAGACTCGCCGACATCGTTGACGTTAATAATCAAGACCTCCGAGTAACTGGCCCCAGTTGAGTCAGTAGTCTGGACTAATATCCTGTAACTCGACTGAATCTCAAAGTCCGGAACACCATTAATTCGCAGTTGGTCCCCCACTATAGTGAAAGCAGCATTATCATCGTCACCGTCGCCCGAGACTAACTGGTAAGTAAAAGTATCTCCATTATCGGGATCGCTAGTAGACAAAGTCCCCACAACTGCACCCTCAGGGGAATCTTCATTGATGCTGCTGCTGCTAAGGACTAGGTCGGTAGGAGACTCGCCGACATCGTTGACGTTAATAATCAAGACCTCCGAGTAACTGGCCCCAGTTGAGTCAGTAGTCTGGACGCGGAGGCTGTAACTGGACTGAGTCTCAAAGTCAGGGGAACTGTTAATTCGCAGTTGGTTCCCTACTATGGTGAAGGCATTGTTGCCCGAGACAAGCATGTAGGTAAAGCTATCTCCCTCGTCGGGGTCAGTAGTTCCGAAAGTCACCACGACAGTATTGGCTGGGGAGTTTTCGTTGATATTGATGCTGCTGCTAAGAATTATATCAGTAGGAGAAGAATTCTCTGCTTCATCAATAACATTAATAGTCAAGACCTCCTCAAAACTATTACCAGCAGAGTCAGTAGTCTGGACGCGGAGGCTGTAACTGGACTGAGTCTCAAAGTCCAAAGAACTGTTAGTTAGCAGTTGGTCCCCTACTATAGTAAAGGCATTGTTGCCCGAGACAAGCATGTAGGTAAAGCTATCTCCCTCGTCAGGGTCGGTAGTAGACAAAGTCCCTACGACTGCACCCAATGGAGAATTTTCGTTGATGCTGCTGCTGCTCGCCTGGGTCGAGGGAGACCAGCTCGACCTAAAAGTGGCTCTGTGAAAGGGTTTGATGCCATTTTACGCCTATTTTTTCTCAAAGTCCCGCTATTACCTCGTGAGCAAAACTTGCCCAGCGGACAAACTCAAATGGTCCGGCTATCGAACCCCACAGCCGTTCGTTTGTTTTCGGGTCGCGCCCCCTGTCCAGACTGATAAGTTTCTGTTCGTCAACTTCAAATTCACTGTCGAGATAGCTAGTTTTACCTTCGCGAACCACGATGCAAGCTTTTCCTGGTTCTACCTGGGCTTTGAAACTTTGACCTGTCCATTCTACCAAGAAGTTACAGCCCGAGAGTTTCTCTAGTTGGTTGGCGGTTAGGGCTGACAGGCTATCGCGATCGCGGCAAGCCCCGTAAAACTTCTTTTCCTCTTTAATCTTATAGTTTTCCAGTTCAATGCTTTCTCCTGTATTGACGAATTTCAACACTCGGGTCCGATAGGGTTGTTTGAGCATGATATCATAGGCTTGTTCTAGATACAAACTCACTCCGTCTAACAATTCTAGGGGCAAAGGACGCATGCAAACGCGAATGTGGGCAAACAATGGAGGATTTTCAAAGGCTTGCTCTTGGTTGCTGAAGTCGGCTGCCATCCAGCGAGCTAGGGTGGTAATATCGGTAGAATGAGTCATGTCAGTTATGAATTGTAAATTGTCAGTTGTAAATTGTAAATTGTCAGTTGTAAATTATGAATGATATTGAACGCATGCAGTTTTCTTTGACGAGGCTTTCCGTTGGAGATGCATTTGGGGAAACGCTTTCTCGGCTTTCGTCGCTTTTATGGAGACTGGAACTCCGCGAGGCTCCTCTACCGCCTTGGCATTATACTGATGATACGGAAATGTCTCTCTCGATCGTGGAAGCTCTTTGCCGTTGCTCTCAGGGCTACCAACTTAAGTCGGGAGCACGGCGCTCGGTTTGAGCATTCAAGCCACGTGAGGTATGATGGAGACCAGATAAATAACCATTGCGCCCTTCCACCCCTGAAGAGGTGGGTTGATATTTTGAACAGATCCATTGTGCCCACTCTACCCACAGAAGAGCGTGCTGCCGCCTCCAGTTGTTGAGTGAGGGGATGGGCTTCCGCACTTGCTTGGGATGCAGCCTCCTGATAGCCTGAGAAGAGTTCGCAATGTTTAGTTTTATCTGCCTGTTGATGCCAATAGACCCAGGGTAACAGGCATCTCTTAACCCACTGTTGCAACTTGATCTCGTCAGTTTTGGCATTAAGTGCTTGGTTGACCCAGGGCCACCAACCATGAAGGCCGAAGGCATTGGAGAAAATTTCCTGAGGGAAGGTGTCAATCGCGGTTTGGGCCTTTTGGAGGCCGAAGCACGCTCGCCAGGGAACGTCGCTGTTCGGTGGGGAGAGTGCAGACTTTTTGATAGATCCTGCCATAATTGCCAGTCTTCAGTAGTGATGTTGAACAGATGAATCCCCTGAGTGATGGCATGAAGAGCTTGATGGTACGTCGAAAGGTACTCCCTTTATAGTTGCTGCTGTATAGTTAGCTGCTCCAGCTCCCTCTGAAGTTTGGCACCCTTAAGTTGTTCCCTCGTCTTCGCCAATTGTTCAGTCAGTTGGGAATATTGTTTTTTCCGTTGACTGGACTGACGACCAATGGCACGGCCCAGAGGTTGACCTAAGGCTCCCAGGGCATGAAACAGGTCAGCTACACTGGCACAACTCAAGCCTTCTAGAGCCAGTTTGATGAGTGCTTTGGCTCCATCACCGACCATGAAGTGACAGTGCCATCCCCCTTGTGTCCAGCATGATTGAATCTGCTCACTCCAGCTATTGTCGGTGCGCTCGCTGCATTCAACCTCTGTGAAAATGTAGCCACGCCCTCAATTCCATCATTACCAAAATGGGTACACATGAGAATGTTTTGTCTCCCCCCACACAGATGCCTTGACCCTCAGACGGCTGACACTTGGAGGCTTGGGCATTCCCGTAAGCAATAATTCTCTCCCTCATCTGTTTCTCCAGGCTGGGCAAGGTAGTTGGGGAACAGGCCACAGGACGCGACAACGGAAGGGCAAATAAAAATTCCCATAGACAGGAGCGCCCCAATCCCTTGTTTGATGCCAAAATAATAGATCACCCCATAGACAAATAGCTTTAACCAGGCCCCTCCCACCTCAGTATTCCACCAGGATGATTCACCGATGTTGATCTCGACGGGCAATGGCTTGTTTATGCCGCCAGACGCTGCTTTTAGATAGACCGGTTAACGAGCGCAATCCCTAGTCAAGCTTTTGACAGTCTCTCTCTGGATAGATTAAAAGACAGCTGTCCAGGGTTGTCCTATAGTAAGACTCATCGTTCCCGAGAAGAATATCTACAAGGGATAGGATACCAAACCCTGTGACCTGTCCCAGGGTTCTTGGCAATTGTGCTTTTTTCTACCCTCTCCTGACTTAATTTATGTCCCGCTTTACGCTGATAGCCGGCGGGTATCAACTTAAGCCGGGAAAACTAGAGTAGATAAGGCTTGTGGCTGATGTGCTTTTTTTGACTATTAAATTTAATGGAGATCATTCATGCTCGCCACAAGCCAATCAAACACCAAGGGAAAAGATTGCTCAAAGAGACGTTCCGCAGCAGTGGAACCATCCGCGGGTCGTAAGTCGAAATTGTGAATAATAGTCAGAGGGGCTAAAAGACATCTCCAAAAATAAAACCCTTGTCAGCTCTGGGTTTTAAGCTCTACCTCCCATGCTCACATATGTTACTCAAACGGCAGAATCTGGGTTTGATAGATTTCCTGTTAATAAAGAGATCCAAAGGTGGTACTGGTTAATCTCGAGTTTTTCAGAGCTATCAACAGATTCTAATACTTCTAAAATTCGCGCAATCTAACCAATCCAACTTTTGTCGAAATTACCGATTCATATTTATCAATATTTAACCGAAATCGCTCGCTGGCAACCCGGAAAATTTTTACCAATCTTATGACGTGTTCAACGAAAACGGGAAGAAAAATCTCTATTTTCTTCTTTTTGTTTAGCTGTTAATTACTGTTTTTTCGGTTTGAGGAGTTTTGAGGTTCTCCAATGTAGGCTTTATCCCCTGCAAAAATTTGATCTGGATCGAAAACGACGCTCGCAAGATTTATATCGCTTGCTGGGCCTCTTTCTCCAGATACAACATCGACAAGATCTGCACGCTTCGCTACCAGGTAAAACATTGATTTTTCAAAGTATTTCTTCTTACCTGAGTAAAACTTTTTCTGCTCTTCATAGTCTTTAAGTCTTGGTATGGCTTGCGCTATCGACTATCAACTCATATTCTGTGTTTGGATAAATATTCTTCATCTTCTCCATTTTTTTTGTTCAAGTAAACGGCAAAGCGGAAAAGATCTTGCCAATAATTAAAAATATCATTAGCTTTCACCCAAAAAGTATACCTAATACTTGGAATGTTAATCCTTGACACATCAAATTTAAAATAATTTGCTCTTCTACTAATAATTTAGGTTTCGCCCCCACGACATATCAATCTAGTTTTGTGTTCTCCCACCTTTTCTTTATGATTTTTATCCAAATTTTTAGTAATTGCAATAAGTTGTATTAAGTTTTCATAGCTGATACCGATGAGCCGTTTTGCTTCTTTAGGCTTGGCTTGCAAATATGTCCAGGTAATACTCGTCACAAAATTAAATTTTCAAATCTTATTATAGCATAAATTTCTATTTTGGAGATGTCTAATGGAATTGACCGGTAGCTTCGGCAAGTCAAGCTTTTGACACCCTCTTGGAGTCGGCATTTGGCTACTAATAAACAGCTTTCCGGTATAGTAAGACTCATGGTTCCTGATTTGAAGATTTACTTCGGATACGATACCAATCCCTGTGACTTGTTGCAGGGATTTTTTTGAGAGAGGATTTTTTTATACATTTAATCTCCGGAGTTTTTGTCCCGCTTTACGCTGATAGCCATTTTGACTTGTGGATGATCTGCTGATATTTAAAGCTTTTAGGAGCTCGTCACAAAGAACAAAAATTGTTGTTATCATATCTTCCATAATTTACCTTCGAGGGCAATTAACTATTATTTTAATACATTATAACCTATAAACAACCAACTCCCCGTATAGCATAAAAAAAATATTTTCTGTATCAGAGACTACAAAAACCATAAATATCCGTTCAACGAAACTAATACCGGTAATTTTACTCCTTATAGTCTGTCAAAAACAACACAACAACATTAATGACCAAGGCATCTACAAAAGGATTATAACTGACCAGATACAGGGATTGCCTTACGCCAGTGGGGGATTACTTGTAGAGTATAAAACTCACCTAAATTTCTAAAGCTAGCAACCTAGAAAAGCAATTGCAATGGTCATCACTTTCCTCAAACTCATTCTTGAACGGCATAATTTTTCACCGAGCCTGGTTATTGAAGTCAACAGCGGTTGCTGCTGCCAGTAGTATTCTCTCATTTTGGCACTCACCTGCTTACATGCATGGATTGTGAACCAAAGTTCTCCTTAGTAAAAGAGAATGATAATGATTATCATAATTGACCCAAGGGGACAGCTTTTCTCCTCTACTCTATCAACTACTTTTGACCACACCCGTTCCCTTGTTCGTATTTCTAATGGCATACATCGAAAGAACTTCCCACTGTCCAGTTAAGGATCTGGACAGTGGGAAGTTCTTTGGGGAACTGCTCAAGCATGGAAGCGGGTTTGGGCCCGATGGACCAACCATGAGCAATTCGCGGGCTCCTAAAGGCTGTAAGCCTTTAGGAGCCCGGGGTTCAGCTTTAGAATAGGTCCTATTTCAGAGAACTTCGCATTCTCCAGTAAGGATATTAAGAGTTAATAATGATTGGCAATCCTATTGGTTAAATTTGAGCCAAGAAAATTCGTCCCTTACCCAAGCCGTCTAACAATTATTGAGAGACTCTCACCTTCTCGACATCAGTTTTCTGCCATTATAGCGCTCTGAACATATATAAATCTCGGGCGTCAATATTGCCAGATGTTCACCGGCGATATTGAGGCTCTGTCCTACCAACTACTTTTGACCATATCACCGGCTCCTGATTAACTGTCACTGATCATTACACCCACTGCTGACGGCATTACTAGTATTTTTACCCTTGCATAAATTTAGCGATTTTCTCCACAGCCGCTTCTAAAATTGATGGTTCATGCACCAAGGCAAAACGCACATACCCTTCCCCCGCCTTGCCAAAACCTGCACCTGGGGCGGCCGCCACTCCTGTTGCCGCCACTAGCTGAGTGCAGAATTTGATAGAATCTTCCGTCCAAGGAGCGGGCAGTGGAGCCCACACATACATTGTCGCGGCTGGGATAGGCACATCCCAGCCGATGCCGTGCATTCCCTGCACAAAGGCATCTCTACGCCTGCGGAAATTTTCTACAGTTACCCGTACTGCATCTTGGGGGCCACTCAAAGCTGCGATCGCCCCATTTAATATCCCCCGATACTGGTTAAAATCTATTACAGCCTTCACTTGTCTCAAGGCCCGTATTAACCAAGCATTCCCGATCGCATAGCCAATTCTAAAGCCCCCCATGCTATAGGACTTAGACATGCTAAAAAACTCGATCGAAATGCTTTTATCCCGGTCTGCTTGTAAAATCGATGGATGCAAACTGCCATCAAATACCAGATCGCCATAGGGGAAATCATGTACCAGGACCAGGTCATGACGGCGACAGAAATCCACAGCTGATTGAAAGAAAGACAAAGGCGCAGTTGCCGCAGTCGGATTATGAGGATAGCTGAGTACCATCATCCGCGACTGGGCCAAAACCAATGGCGGGATCTCGGCAAACATGGGCAAAAAATCATTTTCTGCCCGTAGCGGCATCGGGTAAACTTGTCCGCTAGCCAGGTAGACACCTCCTGCATGGGAAGGGTAACCTGGGTCTTGTAGCAGGGCAAAATCTCCCGGATTGAGTATTGCTAAAGGTAAATGGCCTGTCCCTTCCTGGGAGCCGATCAGCGTCAGTACCTCTGCTTCTGGGTCTACCGGAATGCCGAATTTCCGAGTATACCAGAACGCTGCCGCTTGACGGAATAACTTTGTCCTCTGAAATAGCAGATATCCGTGGGTACTGGCGTCAGATAGAGCAGATGCGATCGGGGCGATCGCATCTGCTGGCGCTGGTAAGTCAGAAGAGCCTAGAGATAAATCTATCACCTGCCTGCCAGCTGCTGCTGCTGTTGCCTTTGCCGAGTCCATATCCGCAAATACGTTAGCTTTTAGGGGTTGTAAACGTTCTGCAAATTGCATTATTTTTCCCTTGCTAATAGCTCATTCCATTCTCACTCATTTACCAGATGCCTTTCCAGAAAGTCCATTAGTTTCTGTTTGGTAATAGCACCCTCATGCTCAGCTATCACCCGACCATTCTGAAATAATCTCAGACCCGGAACCCCTTCTACTTTATACTTCTTTACGGATGTCCGATTAGCATCCACTTCCATCTTCACTACCTTGAGGCGCGAGTCGTAATGGCTAGCTGCCCAGTCTATCGATGGAGACACCAAGCGACAAGGTCCGCACCAAGTAGCCCAAAAGTACACTAATACTGGTGCAGTTGCTTTGATAACCTCAGTTTCAAACTTACTATCGGAAATTGCTTTGACGCCGATCATCAGACCCAATCATCATTAATTAGCCATTACTAGTTTAACCTGCTTTAAGCGCAATCTTAATAATCTGGTTTGTCTCTCGTACCCATCACCGTAAATAGGCATTTTTCCCCACCCGGGCCGGATTGGGAGGGGAAAGGAGGCTGCCAAAGGGTTGAACTGCATAGGTATTTACATTTTATCCAGTTCCCGACGCAGCTGCGACAACTCATCAGCATCATCGCTGGGGGAGGATGACGCCTCAGCAGCTAGCAGCTGTCCTGAGGATAGGGAAGGGCTGCCTATCTGAGCTTTCATCTGAGCCAATTCCTCATCGACATCGCTGCCTCCGAGAGCGGCAAATTTGCTCTCCAGCTGAGAGCCAGCTAGTTCCCCTGTCGCCCCAGCACGAGCTTCTATTTGCAAGACCTTTTCTTCCATGCGATCGAAGGCAGCTGCGGCGCTGGACGTGCCGATCTTACCCACCGTTTCTTGCAGTTGCTCTTGAGCCTTGGCAGCTTGCAGCCGGGCTTTGAGCATGTCTTTTTTGGTCTTGGCTTCCGATATCTTAGCTTCTAGGGCCAGCAGGTTGCGCTTGAGATTGTCTACATGCTGATTTTGTTGTTTCAACTGCCCTTTGAGGGTAGTGGCTGTCTCTACATGAGTCTTTTTGCGTTGCAGCGCTTCCCGAGCCAGATTTTCATCACCTTTTTGTAGAGCTAGCTGAGCCCGCTGATGCCAGGTGTTGACTTGCTCTTGAGCCTGCGAGTATTGTTGCCCAAAGCGTTTTTGGCTGGCGATCGCACTGGCCACGGCCTGACGCAGCTGCACTAGCTCTTCCTGCATTTCCAGTAGAGACTGTTCTAGCAACTTTTCGGGATCTTCAGCTTTGCTGACCAGATCGTTGATATTTGCCTTGATTACTCGGCTAAGGCGGTCGAATAATCCCATAGTTCTGTTTTTCCTTTCGGTTGTAGTATAAATTATCAGCTTGGCTTGAGCATAGGGAGGCCCGATTTTTCCGGAACGGTGCGCCCCGCCTGCTATGTGAAATCAGATTGATATCTCTGCTTTATTCTTAGCACATTAGGAAGGTTCAGCACCTGAGATTGATTGTCCACTTGCTATTTTCTCCCTCTCAGCGGGTTCCGTCCATGCCCAACACTTGAGCTTTCAGGGACATTCCCGGTCTACATCACTACTGGCTCCCAGGGCAGTTCCCATACCCGTCCTTAGTTCGGCCCTAGCTTCCGACTGGTGGACTTGCTCTTCCATCCGTTCCCAGAGCGACCTGGAAGCACTAGAATTAAGATTGCCCATGATTTCATGGATTTGCAAAGAGGCTTTGGCAGAGCGAGCCCGGGCAATATACAAATCCTTTTTGGCTTGCACCCGATCGCGCTGCGTGGCGCAGCCATGCAATTTTCTGTTCCAAGGCTTGCAAGCCCTGCCTCAGCTTACCGACTACTGTAGTTTGCTCTCCCATTTGCTGGCCCAGCGCCCGTGCTGTTTCACTGTAGGGTTGCCATCGCGCCCAAGCTTGACGAGCAAGCATTTCATCCCCTTGCACTAGGGCTGCCTGGGCCCTCACACGGTCAGCAGTAGTTTCCCCTTGCAAGCATTTTCTTTCTACACCCTTTTGGGTGGCGATCGCCTGAGCCACGGCCTGCCGCAGAAGAATCAAAAATTTTTGCATATTCATCACCATCTGGGACAGTACCTTTCTGGTTCTTGGGCCTCTGCCACCAGACCATTAAAATTGGCACTTATCCCTCGCCAGATGCAGTCAATCAATCCCATCGCACTGAGTCCTAGATCGCCACCATTCTATTGTACCTCGCGACCTGATGTCCTAGAACGCCGGTACTAATAACCAGATTTCTCTCGTCAGAGTATTGATATTTCCTCCCTTCCCGCCCCGCACTCTTATTCCCGATTTCACCCTTGCCACTTGACCGATGTCCTAGGTCGGTGTTAATAGGGAAAGTTGTATATCTGGGCAGAAATTCCCGGTCAGCGAGAGCACCAACCAGTGATTTAGCCCTTAACTCCTCCCGAAAGACACCCAACTGAATTTTCCTTCCTTAAGGAAAGTCTTGCACCGTCACATCGGGAATAACTTTTCCGATCCGCTCTAGGCTGTCCAGTCCCCCTAGGTCCATCACCACATAATAGTATAGCAAAGAAGCAGCATCCCGACCTGGGACTCTTGGCATCGGTATTACCACCGGAATCTCCACTGATGGTTGTAGTGTTGCCGGATTATTTTTGGGCAGCAGTAGTTCTACCGGTGAGGAAACTGGTTTCCCACTAGTCCCAGATCTAGTCAGCAATGCACTAAGGCAGTCCAAACTCAAACCTACCGCCTTAAGTAGTTTTGATAGCTTGTTTGGGGTTGCACTGGACCAGTTTCAGGTTATCATCCCTCAGATGACCGACGAGGGAAGAGTGCATCCCCACAAACCACAGGGTTCCGCCAGTCATCAACAGTAGCAGCATAGAGCCAATACCCAAAGTAATCAGCAACTTGCTTCTCTATGAATTCTCAGGGTTTGTCGAATTCTCTTCCAGCAACACCGTTCCATCTGCTGTAGATGCCAGACCCTTGATTAGTTCTGCGGAAGATTCTAGATAGTCATCTGGTACTGTCTCTAGTTCCGCGATCGCCTCATCTTCGTCCAGTGTCGAACCTGCTGCCGATGTGAGGGCGATACTAGCGCCACCTCCGGGCAGTTTCCCTAAGGAACAGCTTCGCATCTGGCCTCCCCCTGGCCTATTGCGATCCTCGGTAGATGTTGCCGTTGGCAGCCTGGGGTTCTGTAAAGCTGGCGATCGAGCCATGACTGCGATCGCTTCGGGGGCTTTGCCATTTTTGTAACTAGCAGTCAGGCTGTGTGCTAGGGGTGGTTCTCCTGCTTTGTAGCGTCGGTATCGTTTTAATTCTGCTTTCAGGTTAACATCTAAACTCCTCAGAGCACCCTGTAGTACTGGATGCAAGGTGGGAGTTGATAGCCCCAAGACCCCTTTACTCATAGTCCAACACCTCTAGTTATGTTTATGAGTTTCCCTACTGACGGCTCTTTTCGACTTTCACCACAGGAGCACCATAACCTCCTGCTGCCGACATTTTACTTTTTTACCGACTGATAGTCAATTACTGGGTTGTTAGTTGCCAGTTGTCAATTGCCAGTATACCCTATAGCAGGGGATTACCTCTGAAGGCAAAATCCTTTCCGAAC
Organism: uncultured Hormoscilla sp.; assembly: GCA_963921275.4. Taxonomy (GTDB): domain Bacteria; phylum Cyanobacteriota; class Cyanobacteriia; order Cyanobacteriales; family Desertifilaceae; genus Hormoscilla. Next base: position 4,665,897 of record OZ001293.3, read on the forward strand.
TTATCTGGATCTGCTCCCTTCCACCCTGTTTTCAAACCCAACAACCCATACCCCTCTTTGGCCTTTTTCTCCATCCCTGGCAGTTTTAGCATCAAGTAATCTCCCTGCTTAGCAATGGCATGAGCACTTGCGATCCTCAATGTTTTTAAATATAACAGAAATATAAGGAAATTCTAAAGATTCTGATTTACTCCGGGATCCCTAGAACCTAGACAGGATAATCGTTAGCTCCCTTGCTGGAGATCGGAGCAGAGATCAAGAGCACGGCAAAATTGTAGAAGAAAGGAAAAGAAAAAATTATCACCGAGAGGACGTTCAGATGAAAACCAACAATTTTCCAGCATTAATCTGCCAGCATTGTCGTTATTGTCGTCATTTCGTGCCAGAGGGACGTCGAGGCGGCAACTGCGAGCAGCTCGGGGTGCTGGTTCGTGGAGGCTGGAAGGCCTGTTCTTTAGCGATCCCCGCCTTCGCACCTTCCTGGGAAGTTATTGAGAGGATAGAAATGTGCCAGGGAGAAACCCTGATGAGGGTCTCGGAGATAGGGTCGGAGACGAGTTGGCCTGAGATTGCTACTGTTGGCGCTCCTACTGAAAATAGGATATCCCAGGGTGAAGTCCTCGCAGAAGAACTGGCAGTAGCCTAGACATTGGACAAAAATCCGTTGAAAGAAAACTATAAAATCAGAAAGTTAATTTTACTATCAGGGAGTTAGCGATCGCACCTTTGTTTATCGGAGGTGCGATTTTTTCAGAGGAGGGAGAGGGTCGAAAGCAGTTCAGGGCAACCAGGGATATTGGCGAAAATCTGGTTGACGTTTTTCCAGAAAGGCCTGCTTGCCTTCGGCTCCTTCCGCAGTCATATAATAGAGTAAGGTGGCATTGCCTGCCAGTTCTTGCAGTCCAGCTTGACCGTCACAGTCGGCGTTAAAGGCAGCTTTTAAGCAGCGAATAGCGATCGGGCTTTTCTCTAAAATCTCGTTAGCCCACTGGATACCTTCTGCTTCCAACCGTGCTACTGGCACGACACAGTTGACTAAACCCATGTCTAGGGCCTGCTGGGCATTGTATTGGCGGCAGAGAAACCAAATTTCCCGGGCTTTTTTTTGACCGACAATGCGGGCTAGGTAGCTGGCACCGAAACCGCCGTCAAAACTGCCGACTTTGGGACCAGCTTGACCAAAGATAGCGTTGTCGGCGGCGATAGTCAGGTCGCAAATCAGGTGCAGGACATGCCCCCCCCCGATGGCGTAGCCAGCTACCAGGGCGACGATCACCTTGGGCATGGAACGGATCAGACGTTGCAGATCTAGGACATTGAGGCGGGGTACCCCAGCATCATCTAGATAGCCAGCTTGGCCTCGGACAGTTTGATCGCCACCAGCACAGAAAGCATACTTACCATCGGTGTAGGGGCCTGCGCCAGTCAGGAGGACGACGCCGATGTTACTGTCCTCCCTGGCGTCGCCAAAGGCGTCGTAAAGTTCAAATACTGTTTGGGGCCGGAAGGCATTGCGCTTGTGGGGACGGTTAATGGTGACTTTGGCAATGCCATCGGTTTTGTGATAGAGTATGTCTTCGTAGGTTTTAGCTGTTTCCCAGTTGGTTTGCATACAGAGCTCGTTCGCGACTCACTCAGATATTTTAACCTGTCGGGAATGGGTGTGGTCAAAAGTAATTGATAGAGTAGAGGAGAAAAGCTGTCCCCTTGGGTCAATTATGATAATCATTATCATTCTCTTTTACCAAGGAGAACTTTGGTTCACAATCCATGCATGTAAGCAGGTGGGCGTAAATCAACTGGCCTCTGTTAAGAAATGTCTTATCGCGTCCATCTACTTCTGGAAGAGGCTTGAGCGCCAACTTAACAAAACTTTACTGCCGTTGAGTTGACTTATGGACACCTACTTATCAATAGTATATAATGTGATCTTGTGGAATTTTTTTGTAATATCCGTACAAGCATTCTGGGCAATTTATAACCTATAAGTTGCTAGGGCCTGCACGTGGCGAATGCGCTCGTGGGGCTCCGGACGACTGCATGGCGACTACCCCTTGAGCTGCACTGGCCCTTACTGCGCTGGGATCTTCTGTACTCTTAAATAATCACACTCTAGCAGCATATTTCAAGCGAAGTCGTAGTCTTGAAGCAGTCAAACTTCTTAACAGGAAGGTATGGTTATTACTACCCTGGTATTTTTGCTCGGAGGGTCTCAAGTTGCTAAAAATCCGACCACCGATTATTAGCTTGTAGAATAAGTAGCCCTAACATCGGATTAATATTATCAGGATGCCAAGTCGCCGGGAATCTTTAACCTTTTTTGGGGTATATAGCGATGAGCACTTTCAATTTCTCCTGAACCGATGGGTAAACCTAAGGAGAGCAACCAGTGATAAGGCTCTGGGGGGGCGACATGCCTGCTGAAAGCCTTACAGGATAAGGGATTGAGACAAACTTGACATCAAAAGATGTACCTGCTATCATAGTCAAGTCCATCATAGATGAAAATTATGAAATTATTACCTGAATTATACCAAGAGCACCTCAAAAAACACTTCACAGGCTCTCAATATTACCTGCATGATAATTTTAATTTCTCTGCTCGCCGAGCATCGTTGGATACGATTGGAAGAACTTGCCAATTTATTTCCGCAGCCAATTAAATTTGAAAGTCGCCGTAAAAAGCTTCAAGGGTTTATTTCATTGCCTTCTTTGAAGATAGAAACTGTCTGGTTTCCAATTTTGATTAAATGGCTACAGTTATTTTTAGTTAATAAAGATGTTGTTGAAGTCATCATTTATCGGACGAGGGCTGTATAAATTTATTAATGGTGAGCTTTCATTATAATAATCGAGCAATCCCAATTTACTTTGAGATATTGAACAAGAAGGAAGTAGTAATTTATCAGAGCAAAAACAAGTAATCTCTAAAATTTTAGATTTACTTAGTAACTATAAAGTAGTGGTGAGACCGAGAGTTTTGTAATGTTGACTTGGCTTCTTGGCTCAACAGTCGGGTACTTCGCACTCCGCTTGAAAAAGAACGAATATATCTCGATAGAAGCCTCGGTAAAAACTACAAGATTTAGGATTAGCTCCGGGAATGTCCTTATATTTTAAGGGAGTAAAAGTTACCAAAACTAAAGGATTTCAAGGGCTAACGGCAAATGGAAAAGAAAATATCGAGGATGGCAGCCTGAAGAAGGCTGGTTTATTCTCAGTAACTTGGGGAGTTTAGAGTTAGCATCTACTTGCCTATGAAAAAGGCTTTGGAATCGAATAAATATTTAGAGACGAGCGCTTAATGGTTTTGATTCTCTTAATTACTCTTGCTTACAGTAGCGCAATTATCATGGGAGAACAAATTAATTCATCTGGTGTTGCTTGTTACGTTGGTCGCGTAAAAGAAGCAAAACGAAAGACGACACAGCACATTTTATATAGGTTCCAGAGGCAATGATTGGCTTGAATCGGTAGATTTTTATGCCGATATTGTAGATGAATTAATGAAGTTAAGTCTAGAAAAGAAGCTTGATTATGCACGAGGCCAGAAGGCTGTAAGCCTTATCAGGTCTGCATCCTAGCCTTCATGTCGCCCCCCCAGGATAAGGCTACCAACTTAAGCCGGGACAGTCAGTCTGGGTAAGGGATTGAACAATTGTGCTTTTGATGACTGTCGTGGCACTGGGATATCACCCATATGGTCTACAACCCACTCACATAAGTTTACTCAAGTTGCTACCTAAAAAAATTGAATACAAAAAGCGATGATAAAAAGCATCAGCTCCCACTGACAACTGACCGCTAACCACTAACAAAATACAAATAAAGAGTGATTGTAATAAGGATCGCCAAGCAAATTGGGGTAGAGCCAACATGCGCCGCCAGCGACTTGGTTCGGTGTAAAGTCGGTAAACCCATTCTAGATGGCGATCGCGTAACCAGATTGGCGCTCTTTGTTTGCGACCTGCCCAGATATCTAAACTACCGCCAACTCCAATCCAAATCCCTTGCGGACATAAATAGCGATGTTTAGCAATCCAAATTTCTTGGCGCGGTACGCCTAAACCTACGTAAATCAGGCGAGGTTGTTGCTGTTGGAGGGTAAGTCGTAATTTCTGTTCCTCTGCCGGTGAAAGATAACCGTGCTCAGTACCGGCGATCGCCAATTCAGGCAGCCGCCGCTGCCACATTGCAGCTGCGGCGGCAGCTACCCCAGGTACGCCCCCATAGAAAAAAACCGACCAGGGGCTCGCGTCGGCATCTTGTTTACCACATGCTACAGATTGGTGCAACAGGGACTCGGCTAATTCAATTCCCGGACAACGCCGAGCATATTTCCCCTGAAGCAGCAAATAGAGTATAATGCCAGAACCATCGGGAATCACTAAATTCGCTTGCTCGACGATCTTGGCTAAAGCCGGATTACGTTCTGCCTGTATGGTCATTTCTGCATTCAATGTCACCACATGAGCGCCAATGTTGTGGCGCATATAGGATACTAACCAACTTGAATAGTCTGCCAACAAGTGCACTGGCAGACCGAAAACCGAAACTTTTTGGGGAATCTCACACATAACCCAGTTGTTACACAACCTCACACTGTCCTCTATTGTCACCGAGTCAGGTTGATTGTTCATCGTTAATCGTTGATTGGAATTAGCCTTTGGCACCACCAGATGTTTCAAACCACCCGTTGATGTCTCCTAGGTAGTGCGAGTTCGGTGTCCCCCGAGCAGTGCAAGTAGCGCTCCCGAGGGACACCGAAAGCTCCCAGGAGACATCAAAGCCGTTTAGCCCTCTGGTATGCTGCTGTGACAGCGGTGTTGTTGCTGCTATTTACTACAGGTGTTTACTTATACGGTCCGGATCTCATTGAGCGGATTGACGAGCATAGACTAGATAGCAAAAATATTAAGTATTGTTAAACTCGGTTGACAAAACCCATGATGGGTTTGTTACAATCAAAACCGTCAAGGAAGACCTCGGGCTTCTTAGACCTGTTACCTTACCGGTCGCGGTGACCGGCTATCTCTGATTGGCGAGACTCAAAAAAATGAGAATTTCCCCTCCTTCTGTTTGACATTGGCAAAAGTTGTGCTAAATTAGTTGAAGATGACTCTTCGGAGTAAATGCAACCAATGCGGGTATAGTTTAGTGGTAAAATCATAGCCTTCCAAGCTATTGATGCGGGTTCGATTCCCGCTACCCGCTTTTCCAATAGTAAACGGCTCGCTGGATGATCCAGTAGGGCGGCTCTTTTTTGAGCGCGATGCTGTGTCTCCTGTCCAGGGGAGCGCTCGCCCTTATAAATAGTATAATCGGTGATTGGCTAGATTGTGGGGCTCAACAACAAAATAAGTTAAAAAATTATTTTCAAACAGAAGGGCGTTGCTGTGAGGAGTAAAAGCTGTGATAGACAAAATGATTAATTCAGGCGATCGAACAAATCCCCTGCTACCTTGGACTCCACTGGTCGAGGATCCGTTGGCCCCTGAAAAATATGACGGTCGGCCAGGGGGGCAAGCATGGAATTAAATCGCATCACCAGCAGAGAAGATGACTGTTGTCCGATGGCGCTGCGCGCGCAGCGCCATCTTACCTGAAACAACAGAACCAGAACTGACACTGACTGCAGAAAGGGCGATCGATCTCTGGACTGGTGTACGAGACGACTCGGAGACAGGGGTAGCCGTGTCGCCGCAACTACTTACCTCACCGACCACCGTTCCGGAAAAATCGGAAATTGTCTTTATTGATGGGGCGGTTTATGACCTTGCTCACCTGGTCGCCAGTGTATCCCCAGGGGCGGAGGTGGTAGTCCTAGACAGGAACAGAGATGGGGTGAAGCAAATCACTCAAGTGCTAGCGAGACGGACTAGAATCAAGAGCGTCCATATCGTCTCATTCGGCGAACCGGGAAGTTTGCAGCTGGGCAAGGCAAAGCTGAATTCCCAAACATTGCCAACCTATGCTGGCACCCTGCAAACCTGGGGAAACGCTCTGACGCCCGATGCTGATATCCTCCTATACGGGTGTAATGCGGCAGCCGGTACTCAGGGGAAGGAGTTTGTTGAGCATCTGAAGAGACTAACAAGTGTTGATATCGCCGCTTCCGATGACCTTACGGGTAATGCAAGTTTGGGCGGTGACTGGGAACTAGAGGTGCATGGGGGTAAAGTTGAGGCCGCACTGGCGTTTCAGCCCCAGGCAATTCAGACTTACGAGTATGTGTTTGATACTTTCCGCATCAACGATGTGACTGTGACGGAAGGGGACGGCGGTACTACTGACGCCGTTTTCACGGTCACTTTGGCTGCCGCCCTGGAGGAGGCAGCCTCAGTAGAATTTGATACGGAAGATTTGTCCGCAGATGCAGGGGTAGATTACGAAAGCACGACAGGTACGCTGACTTTTGAGGCGGGTGAAACTACTCAAGAACTGATTGTGCCTGTAATTGGTAATATTCTATCCCAAGGCGATCGGGCTTTCTTAGTACAGTTGTCCAACTCTTCCGAAAATACCACGCTCGGGGATAATCAGGGTATCGGGGTAATTGCAGATGACGATCGGATGTCCTTGTCTGTGGAAAATACCCAGGCGATCGAAGGAGAAGCTGCCATCTTTACGGTCAGGCTATCAACCGCTAGTGAAGAACCAGTGATAGTCGAGTATGCCACGGTAAGTGATACAGCAGTTGATGGGGAGCATTTTGAACCTACTAGCGGTGAGCTGACATTAGAGCCGGGAGAACTAGAGAAGACCGTTACGATCGAGACGATCGACAATGAAGAATTAAACCCAGACCGCGAGTTCCTGCTGGAACTAACCGCAGTCGAGGGTGCAACTATTGCCTCAGACAGGAAAACAGCGACAGCGACCATTGCAGATAACAATCTGTCAATTTCTGGTAGCAAGTGGAATGACCTGAATAACAATCAAAAGCGCGATCGAGGAGAACCGGGGTTGGCGGGAGTCACAGTCTACCTGGATCTGAATGATAATGGTCGCCTAGATGCTGGCGATCGCAGCACCACCACCAATGCTAACGGCGAGTACCTGTTTGACAACCTGACTGCAGGCGAATATTTGGTACGGGAAGTCGTCCTTGATGACTTTTTACAGAGTTTTCCCGTGGGCGAGGTCACGGAAACAGGGGTGATACTGGATGGGACAGGGATTCAATTTGGTGACATCTCCCTGACTACAGGGGACAGTAACCTCACTACTGATGCTTATGGTGCTTTCGGTAGCGATGCAGAGGATAGCACTACTTTGGCCTCTGGGATAGCCCTCCGCATTGAGGAAGAAACCGAGGCGACATTCTTAACTACTGGAGAAATTGGCAATTCTGGCAATCTCTCAGATCCGGGCTTTACCGCATTCACCAACAGCAGCGCTACTAGCAGTTTCAATTTCAGTGATCTTGACTTTACCCTTAGCCAAACCTTCCGAGAAGTTGGCAACACTAGGGTTTTAACCCAAACCTATTTTATCTCTAATTCAGGCACCGCCAGGGTAGACTGGGAAATGTTCCGCTACTTCGATGATAATCTTCAGTTTGATAATAGCGCTGATAATGGCGGGGGCGCGCGCAGCGCTTTCGAGGGACAAGAAATTCTGTTTGAAACCGAGACTGCTGGTACTACACGAGACGACTCGGATTTTGTCGGTATTACTGCTACGGGCGGTAACAGGGACACCCCAGGACGCTATGAAGTCAATGACGCCTCAGATCTGGTAAATAACATTGTCGATTTTTCGCGCAGCGTAGCTTCCGGACTGGACGATATTGTAAATGGCGATCGGGATAATGATGGATTTGTGGATGCCGAGGCGGGTTATGATATCAGTCTGGCCTTGAGAAATAGCTTTAGTCTTGACCCAGACGAATCAACAGTCTATACTACTACCACCATCTTCGGATCGGGTGCGCTAGCAGATGTGGATGTGCAGTCAGGGGGATTTTACCGGCTGACCTTGAATGCGGAAGAACCAATTACAGCAGCTGATTTCGCCAATTTTCAGATTACCATACCGGAAATATCAGTGGAGAATGCTTCTGTCCAAGAGGGCGATCGGGACCCGGACAACCCGGATCGGCCAACTGCTAATCTAGAATTCACTGTGCTGCTGTCAGAACCTACTATAGTGCTTGTAACGGTGGATTATGAAACCGCAGACCAGTCGGCAACGGTTGGACGTGATTACCAATTGACTGCCGATACCCTGGTGTTTGCACCCGGGGAAACTGAGAAAACAGTCACCGTGCCCGTTTTGGGTGACGAAGAGGTGGAATCAGAAGAGACCCTGTTACTACTGCTGAGTGATGCTGCAGTCGGGATAATTATTGACAACGAGGCAACTGGGACGATCGCCAATGATGACCTACCCAGTTTGTCTATTCCCAATATAGAGATGAGTGAGGGAGACAGGGGTGCTAATAATGCGGTCTTCCAGGTGCGTCTGTCAGCACAGGCGATCGATCCTGTAACCTTTAACTATAGTACCCAGGATGGCACCGCAGTAGCTGGCAGCGATTACGAACGGACTACAGGAGTTTTGACTATTAATCCCGGTCAGATCCAAGGGACGATCGCGGTGCCTATTATTGGGGATATCTCCTTAGAACCAGATGATATCTTTTTTCTACAGCTGACCGATATTAACAATGGACAGCCGAATACTGTGGAAGTCCGAGGTACGATTATCAATGATGACGACTCTCAGCGCCACGACCTCCCAGATGTGCCAACGTCTACGCCAGCGCCAGCGCCACCCTCTCTACCTGCTTTTGACGAGAGTTTCTATCTGGCCCAAAACCCTGATGTCGCCGCTGCAGTGGCTACCAATGCTTTTGCCAGTGGACTGGAACATTTTCTTCAGTTCGGACAATTCTAAGGTCGCAGTCCCAGCCAGAACTTCAATTTTGACGAAGCCTTTTATCTGGCCCAGTATCCCGATATTGCCACTGCCGTACTTGGTGGTATATTTTCTACTGGACTGGAACATTATCTTCAGTTTGGACAATTTGAAGGTCGTCTGCCTAGCCCTAATTTTAATCTCGACTTCGATGAAGCCTTCTATCTCGCCCAAAACCCCGATGTTGCGATCGCCGTAGAGGCTTCTGCTTTCAGAAGCGGGCGAGAACATTATCTTCTATTTGGCTTTTTGGAAGGGCGATCGGCTACTCCTAGTTAATGGTTCATGGTTAACATTCTTTATTAATCATCAACTATTAGTCGATCGCGGCAGCGCGGCGATCGTATAAAACATGACATAAATGTACAAAAAAGTTAAGGTAAAACCCAACTCCAAAAAGCAGGAGAATGCGCTGCGCGCACGCTACGCGACCGCAATCAAACTGACAGCGATCGTCCTCGCCGGAGGTCAAAGTGAGCGCATGGGTAAAGATAAAGCCCTAATTCCTATTGAAGGAGTGCCGCTAATTGGTAGGATTTGTAACATCGCCAAATCCTGTAGTGATCGGGTTTATGTAGTTACCTCCTGGCCAGAAAGATATCGGGAAATTATACCTAAGGACTGTCATTTAATCTCGGAAGTCCCAATAGCAGGAGAAAGCCAACCAAGTGGACCGCTAGTGGGGTTTGTTCAAGGGTTAGTTCATGTAGAATCAGATTGGGTATTATTACTCGCCTGTGACTTGCCTAAGCTGCGCGCTGATGTCTTGCAAGACTGGGTGGTAAAATTAACAGAGGTACAAAGAGAGGCGATCGCCCTCTTGGTGCAAGGAGATCGCTATTTGCACTACTCCGATTTTTCCGGAACGATAGACATGAAATGGGGATGGGAACCCCTGTGCGGCTTTTACAGGCGATCTTGCCTGCCAGAGTTAACCCAATTTATCCAACAAGGGGGGCGATCGTTTCAGCAGTTTCTTGCCTCCCAGACAGTAGCAGAACTTCCCCTAACGGACCGCGAAATGCTATTTAATTGTAACACGCCAGCAGACTTGGAAGAATTGAGAATTGAGAATTCTACTGAGGACCCTCTCGCCAAGTAAAAATTATTTCCTCCTCTGCTTGCCTAAACTCAATATTAAACTTATCGAAGACAATCTCTCTTCCCAAAAGCATCACATCAGGTGTATTATTTTGCAACCAGGCGAAAGGCGCTGTAAAACTATATCCGTCGATCGTCATTTCAACTCTTCGTAAAACATACTCCACCGTCCCCCCTAATGTTTCTCCCGCTAATAGTTCCTCTCCAGAAGCTAACCTATATCCCAAATCTCGACCATTTTTCAGGGATATTACGCTAAAGTCTGCCCCTGAATCAACTCAGGTTTTCACCATGAACAATAATGCCATTAGCATTATAGGCAACATATTCATGGGCATACTGCTGTATCAGCTGCTCGTTGCGGTTCAACCATTTGAGCATTTCCTTGATTTCCTGTTTAGTTGCATTCATATCGTTAGTGCTTCGGCGGTTCTCCCGGTGCTGCAGGTTGCCCCCAACCCATCACCGGGAGGACGGATCACACAGAGAGGAAACTGCCCTCTAGGTCTGCGGCTAGTGTACGGTTAACGAGTCCTAAGTATTGCCCGCTGTCTGCTAGCTTGATGAGGGTATTTGTACCCACCTGCTCTAGTTCCAAATCGGCTTCTGTCAAAATGCCCGTGAGGCCGATCGTGTCAATACCTATCTCAAAAGTCAGGATCACATCGGTATCAAAAAGGCGATCAACTGAGCCATTAGTTGACAACATAAAGATATCGGCGCCATCACCGCCGGACAACAGATCTCGACCTAAGCCACCATCCATAATATCATCTCCGGCGCCACCATCAAGAAAGTCATTTCCTGGACCTCCGAAGAGAATATCGTTGTCTACACCACCAGTCAGAGTGTCATCATTCTGATCGCCTACGAGCAAATCATTTGCCCTCTTCACCACGGAGTGCATCATTGCCAGCGCGGCCACGAATGTCATCGTCATCGGGAGTGCCGATCAGAACATCGTCTTGCTCGCTGCCATTAATCCGGTTCCGAGATGGCATTGGCCCCACCATGACCATTACGGTGGCCGTGTCAGTGCCGCCGTTCCCATCATCCACCCGATATATGAACTGGTCCATGCCCTGGAAGCCCGCGTTTGGCTGGTAGGAGATATCGTCATCACCCGGATCAGGAGTGCCCTGGTCATTCACTATGGCTGTACCGTTGCTGGGAGGGGTGGCGATGCTGAGGGTGAGAGGGTCCAGGTCCGCATCTATGTCGTTGGCCAGGACATCGATCGCCACCGGTGTGTCAATATCGGTGCGAGCCAGATCATTAAATGCGACGGGAGGAGTGTTCACCGGAGGAGCGGAGGATATCTGAAACTGGCCTCGGATCTCACCATATGCGAACTCATTAGTGTGGATCTCCAAGTAAAGGTCAACCTCGTCTCCTGGTTGGTTTTCCCGCAGCACATCGACGAAATTACTCAATGGTGCATCAGCGGGGTCTGTTTCTTCCCAAATGCCCGATATAGTAGTTGAACCATCCGGGTTGAGCGCCAAGCTGAGGTCATCATCGTTAGGGTTAATTACCCCAAAGACAACTGGACCATTTTCACCCCGAAAAGCATTGAGGATATGCAGTTCAGTGACATCATCATCTGTCGAAGGTGTTTGGGGCGTGCCGTCGATCAACCCGCCAAAGTCCAAACCTGAAACAGTGATACTGTAGCTGAGGGCATCTCCTGCTTCATTCAGGGTCATTTCGGCAGTCCCCATTGCCAGAGTATCTACAGGAGCCACAGCATCTTGAGGAGGAACCACTTGGTCCCATGTCAATACAGATGTCAGGTTTACAGGATCGTTTGGAATATCCCGTTCGATGGTGATCCGTGCTACCTGGTAACCTGGCGCTGTGAAATCTGCCCCTGGAAATGCTGTCAATATATTCCCTTCAGGCATGAAACCCGGGTGCAAACCTACTACGCCATTTTCATCTACCCCCGCATTGGGTACCATCTGGGCTAAGAAAGCCGTGTTTTCGGGCACTTCGTCATTGACTTCCGTTCCGGCATCGTAAACCCGTTCTATTATGAAGTCTGCCCCGATGAAGTTACCGTCTTCATCGAATATCTCTATGCCTTCGGGATTATTATTAGCAATGAAGGCATCGTTAGAAGGCACAACTATCGTCCCATAGCTGAAATAGCGCGATCGCTCGTCATTGGCATCCAGGATAAATGTCTCCATGGCACTATCCCCTGGAAGCACGGCATTGAAATGAGCTGTACCTTCTATGCTGCCCTCTACCAAACCTGCTCCACTCTCAATAAAGTCCGACGAAAGGATAGCACTATCGCCATCCTCTGCCAACCGTTCTAGACGCTCTGGCGCCGGAGAGTCGACGTCGTAAATATCAAAGGTGCCATTATGAAAGCCTACCCACAAAGGGGACACCACCGTGCCGTCTTCAGGTGCCAGGTTATAGTACGTCACCCTTACTTCCACTGGTTCCGGTTCTGGTTCCTCTACCTCCGTGACTGTGATTCGTGCTATTTCGTAACCTGGAACTGTGAAATCTGCATTGGCGAACATCGGATCGGACAATATGTTTCCTCCGGGATTAAAACCGGGGTGGTCTGTCACTACTCCACCTTCTGTTACCCCCGTGTTCCCATCCTCTGCCCAAAGAATGCCGTGTTCGCGGGTACTTCATCATTCACCTCGGTCCCCCCGTCATTCACTTCACTCCCCAACACCATGAAATCCACTCCTACGAAGTTCCCATCTTCGTCGAATATCTCATGTGCCTCGGGATTGCCATTAGCGACGAAGGCGTCGTTTGAAAGGAGAATCATCGTGAAGTAGTCTAGGAACCGGGAGCGAGCGTCGTTGCTATCCAGGGTGAAGGTGGCCGTCACAGTTTCCCCGGGCGCGATCGGGCCGTCCCCGACTGCACCATCTACCACACCCGCACCACTATCGAGGAATTCCTCAGACAGCACCATGACATTGCCATCTTCTGCCAAGCGTTCTCCACCCACTGTCAGGGGCGCACCCGAGTCGTAAGTATCGAAGCCGCCATCCTGAAATCCTACCCATACCGGAGTCAGAAAAGTCCCGTCTTCAGGCGCTAGGTTTTCAATCGTCACCCTTACTTCCACTGGCTCCGGTTCTGATGGTTCGTCATCCTCTGTCTCTACCTCCACAGAACCCAGAGTGAAAGTTGCACTTGACTGGTCAGTGTTATCTCCCACAAATACGAAGCTTGGCAAATCATAGGGATTGAAGGGTAAAGGAGGCTGACTCGCTTGTGGGTCGAAGTTGTAGTTCCGTAGCGAACCACTCAGGATTTCTTCATCATCAGCCGACAGGGTGTAATCGCTGCCTTCTATCTTCAATTCATAGTCCGTCGGATTCGTCGTGTCGAACTCCACCTCCTCCCCAGAGACGAATTCCTGGGCCTGAGCGAATATCCGGTCTGCGTCAAAACCCAGTTCTATTTCATTCTGGCCGTCGCTGCTGACTGCAATGACACTGAAACCCGCCCGATTGTTAGAAAGACTGGCCTCTGAGTCGATCGCCAGATTAAAAGATACGGTAAAGCCCGCTTCCGCGTCCAGGGGAGGGAATGCTGAATTTATTGGTTCTGCCTGCCCCGTCGCCAAATCAAATGTGTAATTCGTGTAGCCTGCGTATCCCCTGCGATCGCCAATGAAATCGCTATCTAGGGTAACTGCGTTATCAATTAACGTTTCGCTAGCAGTAGGGGCCAAAGGAAGTTGTACTAAACTCAGCTCTCCTTGCTCTGCTGGTCGCGTTCCTAGGGTTCCGTCGTAAAGGGTTGTGGTTGTCACGAGTTCTTCTCCTTTTTTTTTAGCTCTCGGTGCCCTCTTTGTTCTTTATGGGGGTTCGTGTCGGCGCTGTGTCTCCTGGGAGATGCGGTGGGTGCGATCGGTCTGTGGCTCCGGCTGCCCGCGGGATACACCAACTGGTCATCCCATGAGAGATGCGATCGCCTGAGAGCGCCAACCCTCCACATATATCAGCATATCATTCACCAATCATATCTGCGTGCCCCTGTCTTGACACCTCTTCCAGTTAGTCGGGGTCGAGCTAGGGGTCACCCCCTAACTCTCCCATTCGGAACCGGACGTGCGACTTTCACCGCATCCGGCTACTGGCAAGTAGGGCATTGTCACTACTAGGATTACTACGGATTGCTCCACTTGTCCCTCATCTCATGCGATTTCACTCCTTTCCTGGTTGGTAAGCGGCGCTGCCAGATAACCTTTAGTATTACCATTTCCAAGTCTGTTTTACCAGTCATCCAACCTTCGAGAGGCCTCCGGCGTCTTAGAGATACTCTTACCCAAGATTTCCTACTTTAACCAACCCGCGTCAGCTGGATGAGGAACACCCCATCATATCCATAGGCGTTACCCTAGGCATTAGCTTCTCGGGCTATCTCTCCCCTCGCGGCTTGCGCTTTACATCTAACTTGTCCAATCTAGACAGCACACGAGAAGTTACTTCGTTCCCTAGTATCATTTCACGATGCTTTTAGGCCCCTGCTATACCCCGGGAGTTCTTAGAGTGCGATACTGGCCAAGTGCAAGAACCAGCACAAACTACCATTTCCCTTTTGGGCCAGCGCTTTAAGCCTTATTTCGCTGGTTCTAGATAACGAGGCGTACACAGGTTCGCTTGTTCTAGCCATTAGCATCTTTCCTAGCGGCGTCACTAGCTTAGGCTGCTAGCTATCCTACATTTAAGTCCTTGCTCCGCACCACCGTGATGTGACTCAGCAGCACTAAGGACCGGTGTTACTCCCACACTTGGAGAGAGGGAATCTAACCCCATGAATACCAGAGTTACCAGTTTGGACCTGGCCTAGCGTTCCGTAGTTGCCCACGTTAGACTAGAACGAATCGCACTGCACTCCTACAATTACTAGTATAACTCAAGTTGCTACCTATAAAAATTGCGACCTCCCAGACAGCCATTTTGGTAAATTTATTCGCCAAAATGCCGTTTTGGGGTAAATCACAAGGTAATTTTGGCTGATTTTGGCTGATTTTGGCGCTTTGCAAGGAGTTGAGGTTCTATAGGTAGCAACTTAGGTTAGTATAAGCTTTCCGGATGCGAACGCAATCGCAAAAGTCGCGCCACCCAGGAGAGACCGGCAGATGATTGGAGTGACACTCGTTACCACCGGTAAGATAATAACGGCGTGACAAGAAAATTAACTGAGAGCATCTCACCTTTGCTTAAATAAAGTAGAATGGCAGCGCGATATCCTTTGAGTGCCAATCGCGCAGCGTAGCGCCAGCCATGTCCCCCCGGACAAGAGCACAACAAAAGACATCGAACGCTACGCAATTGCACGGAAATACTTTTGAGCAGCGATAGCCGCATGCAATATTGATGTAAGAAATTTTTCAGAGAGATAAAGCTAGATTTATGAAAATCAAAAAAACGGAAGCCGAGTGGAAGCAGCAGTTGACACAAGAACAGTTTTATGTTACCAGAAAGAAGGGAACAGAAAGAGCTTTCACGGGAGAATACCACGACAACAAGGAGAAGGGAATATATAAATGTGTCTGTTGTGGGAACGACCTGTTTAGTTCAGAGACGAAGTACGACTCGGGCACGGGTTGGCCGAGTTTCTGGGCAGCGATAAATGAAGATCGTGTAGCCTATGAAGAGGACCGCAGTCTGTTCATGAGTCGAGTAGAAGTGCTGTGTGCGGCCTGTGATGCTCACCTGGGTCACGTGTTTTCCGATGGTCCTCGACCAACTGGACAACGCTACTGCATGAATTCGGCGGCCCTAAAGTTTGTTAAAGCTGACGAATGACTTTGTCGTGTCTTCCGCGTACTTTTGTCCTTCAGAACAAAAGTACGCGGAAGACAAGAGTGCTTGTCTTAAAAGTCTACGCCGCGCTTCAAATCAACGCCTTTTTCAGCATAATGTTTATGGCAAACCATTTCTGAGTGAATATTGGCCAGATCGAAATAAGCAGGTGGATTGAGACAGCGACCTGTAATAATAATTTCAGTGTCCTTAGGTTTGCGCAAGAGCGCCTCGACAATGGGTTCTTGGGGCAGTAATTCTAAATCTACAGTGGGATTGAGTTCATCGAGGATAATGGTTTTGTACAGACCCGAGGCGATCGCGGCCCGAGCAATTTCCCAACCCCGTTCAGCCTCGACATAGTCAATTTCTTGTTGCTTGCCCCGCCAGACAATGGCATCGCTACCGCACCGCTGATGATCGACCAGGTTAGGGTAGGACTGGCGCAGAGCGGCGATCGCCTCATCTTCGGTATAGCCAGTCCCTCCCTTAAGCCATTGTAAGATCAGCACACGGTGAGACTTATCCTGACCAATACCTTTGCCAATGGCTTGCAGGGCCTTACCTAAAGCACTGGTAGACTTACCTTTACCACTGCCAGTGTAGATTTCAAGGCCCTGAATGCCCCATTCTTGGGCCGTGTGATGGAAATGAGGTTTCATTTCTGAGTGCAGATCGGCAATATCTAAGAGAGGTTGGGGTGCAGCTCTGCCGGTGGCGATAATTTCGGTATGTTCTGGTTTATGCTTGAGAGTCTGGAGTACAGCATCTACCGGTAGCAACCCTAAGTCGAGCACGGGATTGATTTCATCTAGGACGATAACCGAGTACAGACCAGAGACGATCGCCCCTTTGGCCACATCCCAGCCTCGCAATGCCTCGGATCGATCGAAGCGAGTAATTTTCTCTGGACCAAAATACTCAGATCTGCCAGTGCGAACCTGGTCGATCAGATGAGGGAACCCCTGTTGCAGGGCGGCGATCGCCGCATCTTCGTCATAGGTGCGTCCCGGTCCTTTCAGGAACCGCAACAATAAAACACGGGTTTCGACATCGGAGTTGATTCCCAGACCGATTGATCGCAATACCACACCTAGGGCGGCCTGGGACTTGCCCTTGCCTGCGCCATCATAAACGTGAATCTGACCGGCCAACCTGTCCGTTCTCACCACAGCCGTGCGAATACCAATCCCGTTTCTGGTCATAACCACCTGGCCTTTCCAGTTTTTACCTGCATAGTCTATAATAATATATCGTTACCACCTCTGGGAGCCTAGCTATGATCTTGCCTTTGCGGGCGATCGTCTTTCAACTCTTGTTAACCTTGGTGGCGATCGCCATTGAATCCTTGCACCTGCACAGACGGCTAAAATTGAGCCGTAAAACCAGTCTCGAATATGCTGTCTCTCTCAATTTACTCACCCTGTTTGCCGGTTGGTATCTGTTCTTTGTATTTTTCGGCACATTTCCCTCGGGGATGAGATCAAGTCTGATGCAGTTTATTCTGTTCAATCAATACTCTAACGAAATTTGGCTCTTCCTGTTTGTGGCGGGAGTTTTAACATTTTTTATCACCTTGGCGATCAAACTAAAAGGCTGGCAAATATTAGAGTATTTGCGGAATGAAATATTATTTGAAGAACCGTTGGAGTCAAAGGAGCAATTCATCAAATATTCAAACTTTTTCAATCCGGCGAGCGTGAGAGTGATGAAAATTATGCAAGCACATTCTTTTAGTTATAGTGCAATTTTACTGCTGCTATTTCTCAATTTATTGTTAACAGAGATTTAAGGCAATGGATAAATTCTTGGAATATCTATTAAAACTGCAAAAACCAATAATGCCAGAAAGCTTGGCATCATGGAAAACTTTCATGGTTTTAAAGCTGTTTTCCCTGGTGTTA
The DNA here is from genome assembly GCA_963921275.4 of uncultured Hormoscilla sp. Lineage (GTDB taxonomy): Bacteria > Cyanobacteriota > Cyanobacteriia > Cyanobacteriales > Desertifilaceae > Hormoscilla. The sequence goes on from OZ001293.3 coordinate 4,683,622, forward strand.
ATATTAGTGAGTGAGGGCATAAATAAAGAAATATTAGCAGGATTGTCTTTGATATTTATCGCGATCGGGATGTGGTTTTTCACAAAAGAAAAACCGTTGAAATTTTTGGGAATTTCTGTAAATAGCTGGGCGATGAGTATCTTAATCTGCCTATTGCTATTGAAGCTGTTCCCAGGAGAAGTGACAAGCTGGGTGTGGATAAGCTGTCCGCAGTTGGCAGCAACGATCGCAGCTATACCAAAGTTTATGGAGTCAAAAAACAAGTTTAAGATTCCGGCACCAGAGGTGCGCCAAAAGCTAGTGATTCTATTTCTCAGCTATTTGGTGCTCAGCTGTTGGCTAAATTTCACATTTATGATCCAGGAATGGTTAGAAAACGACCCCAGTCTGATGCAGCAGGACTTCAGTAAAAGTTCATTTGTGGTGAAAGTTGAATGGCAAAAATGGTTGGAATGGAGAATAGTGAATTGACAATTCACCATTTGCAATGGACAAAAGGAGAAGGTAGGGTGAATCCAAGGAGAATGTTGGTAATAGCGAAGAATGTGTTTGCCGAAGCGATCCGCGATCGGGTGCTATACTTGATAGGTTTGTTCGGGTTGTTGCTAGTGGGGTCGTTGCAAATATTGCCAGAGGTGGCGGCGGCAACAGAGGATAAAATGTTCTTAGATGTCGGACTAGTAGCAATGACGGTCTTGAGTTTGATCGTGGCAGTGTTTGTGGGAACGGGACTGATAAGTAAAGAAATAGAAAAACGCACGGTTTATATTTTAGTTGCTAAACCAATAAGCTATTCAGAGTTGCTCCTGGGCAAGCACTTAGGTTTATCTGCTGTGCTGGCAGTCTTGGTGGCGGCGATGATGGTGCTTTATCTGGGGATATGTGTCCTAAGTCAAACGGCTTACCCATCATTGGCGGCCTTAACGATCGCAGCGGTGTTTCTGGTAATCCAATTATCATTAATTACGGCGGTAGCAATCATGTTCGGAGTGTTGACAAGCTCGCTCCTAGCCACCCTGCTGACTTTTGGGGTATATTTGATGGGAAACTTGTCTCAGGATATGGTCCGACTGAATCAGTTTGTGAATAATCCGAGTTTCTCTCGCATGACAGATGGCATATATTTGATCTTCCCAGACCTGTCTCGCCTGGATCTGAAAAATCTGGCGGTGTATGGCATGGCCGCTTTGCCCGATCGCCTGACTCTGCTGCTCAATGCTGGCTATGGTTTGGTTTACACCCTCGGACTGCTGGCGATCGCGATCGTGCTTTTCTCAAGGCGGGAATTTTGAGAATGGAGAATGGAGAATGGAGAATGGATAAAGAGCAAAAACTGGAACAATTAAAAAGTTTGTTTGCCCAGATGGATAAGGCGCTGATCGCTTACTCGGGTGGGGTAGATAGCACTTTGATGGCTAAAATAGCTTACGATGTTTTGGGCGATCGGGCCTTGGCAGTAACGGCAGCATCTCCATCTCTGTTGCCAGAAGAGTTAGCAGATGCCCGCAGGCAAGCAGCAGAAATTGGCATTGCCCATGAGATCGTACCAACTCATGAAATGGAGAATCCCAATTACACTTCTAATCCGGTGAATAGATGTTACTTTTGCAAAAGCGAATTGCACGATACCCTCAAACCCCTAGCCTTAGCATGGGGTTATCCTTATGTAGTAGATGGGGTGAATGCTGATGACTTGCGGGATTATCGTCCCGGCATACAGGCGGCTAAAGAACGCGGGGCCCGATCGCCCTTAGCAGAAATAGGCGTCGCGAAAGCGGAAGTGCGAGAAATCTCCCAGCTGCTAGGTTTACCCTGGTGGGACAAACCTGCCCAACCCTGTCTGAGTTCCCGCTTTCCTTATGGAGAAGAGATTACCATTGAGAAATTGCAGCGGGTTGGTAGAGGAGAAAGATATTTAAGTTCCCTGGGATGGAAAAATATTCGAGTACGTTCCGAAGGGGACACAGCTAGGATAGAATTACCACCAGAACAGATTCAGGAATTTGTCTTCAGCATGGAATTACCCTCGTTAGTGGCAGCATTTCAAGAATTTGGCTTCCTCTACGTCACTCTCGACTTAGAAGGATATGTCAGTGGCAAGTTGAATCGCGTTTTGACCCAGACAGTGAAGGGATAAGGAGACAGAAAATGCTTCATAATGCGGCCTTAAGGCAAACAGGTACAGGATGGGAATTTGCTAGTGAAGAAGCGTTAGAAGATTCCCTTGAGGATAATTTACAGGAGTTACTCGGGTTAACGTTTTTGAAGCGTCAACATCATGTTCGAGAGCAATATTGTGACATTTTAGCGCAACGCTGCGCGGTTCGAGATTGCTTCGTGCCTCGCAACGCTGCGCGGTTATCAGATTTCTAAAAATATCAGATAACATATTTGTAGCAATGGATATGGATACCCATTGTGACCTGAGTCTTAGTTTTCTCTCCAATTACCAGTCGGTCCTGGGGAGGGTACTTTTACCTCAACCGGCACCTACTAGAATCTGTGCGATTCGTTCTAGCCTAACGTGGTCAAACACGGAACGCTAGCCCGGTTTCATTAGCCGGGAACTCTGACCGCATGGGGGTTAAATTCCCCTCCCCCCAGGTACGGGGGTGACACCGGTCCTCGGTGCTACGAAGCGACATCATCGTGGTGCTAAGCGAGGACTCAAATGTAGGATAACTGGCAGCCTAAGCCGGTGACGCCGCTAGGAAAGATATCCAAGGTTAGAGCAGGCAAACATGTGCAAGCCTCGTTATAAGGAACCAGCGAAATAAGGCTATATGCGCTGGCCTAAAAAGGAAATGGTAGCTAGTATTAGTTTTAGACTCTGGCTAATATAGTACTCAAATAGCTCCCGGGGTATAGTGTGGACCTAAAGGTATCGCGAAATGTTGTTAGGGAACGAAGTAACCTCTCGTGTGCTGTCCATCAGGACAAGTTAGATGTTAAGCGCAAGCCACGGGGGGAGGGATGGCCCAAGAAGCGAATGCCCGGGGTAATTCCTGGGATAACATCTACAGTAATGTAGATGATGCTGGGTAGCCAGCGCTGACGTGGGTCGGTGATACTAGGAAGCTGCTGGAATGAGTAATCCTAAAAAGCCACGGAACTAATCCGAAACGCAAGTGGAGGATAAGGTATGGATAACTGGTAAAACTGACTTGAAAATGGTGATACTAACGGTTATCAGAACAACCACTCGCTAAACCAGGAAAGGGAAGAAAAGACAGGCGGCAAGGGCTAACGGAAGTAATTCCTATTAAGTCTACCTATGAAAAGGGCCTAGTACCCAGTAGCCGGATGCGGTGAAAATCGCAAGTCCGGTTCCTCAAGGGAGGGTCGGGAAGCGATTCCCGGCTCGACCCCATCCAACCGGTGCCCCACTGTTCTGGTTTTGGACCTCTCGGTTGGGGTTTTGGACCTCTCGGTTGAGGTTTTAACCCTCTCGGTTGGGGTTTTGGACCTCTCGGTTGAGGTGTAAAACCTCTCGGTTGGGGTTTTGGACCTCTCGGTTGGGGTTTTGGACCTCTTGGTTGAGGTGTAAAACCTCTCGGTTTTGGTGTAAAACCGAGAGGTTTTACACCTCTCAAGAGGCCACCAGGGCTGTTTCATTCTTCCCCGTCACCCACGACACCGGTTACAGATCGTTTAGGCCATGAAACCAGGGCCCGCCACCAGCCAGGGCACAACCAAAAACCACCCCATTATAAAGTGACGTTTCCCCATCCGCCAGAAGATTTCCTATCAGAGTCGGACCTGAGTAAGTGGGCAAACGCCCCAGAGTCAGGAGACCCGTTACCCCCCTATCTTCAGAAAGAGAACGGTAAGTACGTATCGGACCCGGTAATCAACATTCTCCCCCCCTATCCCCATATCCCACCAACTAGGGCGTGTCATCAGTTAGATTAACAATATGGGTCTCCACCAAAAATATATAACAAGATGATTGAGTTGACAACCAGGATATATTGGTGTGATCTAAGAGGGTAAAGGTTAGAGCAGGAGAATTTGAGAAATGCGTCGCTATGCTTTAAGAGATGACCAGTGGGAGAGAATCAGGGACCTATTGCCAGGTCGGGAGGGTTATGTGGGGGGGACAGCTAAGGATAACCGCTTATTTGTCTATGCTGTCTTGTATCGATATAGAGCTGGGATACCTTGGCGGGACTTACCCGAGCGATTTGGGGACTTGAGGGTAATTCATACGCGCCATAGTAGGTGGTCAAAATCCGGGGTATGGGAAAGAGTATTCAAGGTACTTGCGTCCGATGCCGATAACGAATATGCGATGATTGATTCCACGATTGTAAGGGCTCATCAACATAGTGCAGGTGCTAACTAGGCCTGCAAACTCAGCGTTCAGGCGAACGATATCGTATTCAGCACTGGCTGCGATATTCTCGCTGACTAAAATGTGATCTAATGCCTGAGAATTACCCTGAAAGATGAATGTATAGCGTTCTTCTGATGGCATAGTTTCTGTCAGGTTGACCAAAAGGTTATCGCCTTTAAGAATTGTCAGGGTTTCTTCAAATTCAAACTAGTTTAAGTCTCCCAACACCACTACATTAGCATCCGGGTTACTTAACAGCAGGTTATCGACAAAGTCATTGACTACTTCAGCTTGCCGATTGCGCTGTTCGACGCTACCATTGATAGGAGGCTGAATCTCGCCAAACAGGGGACTGCTACCACCTTTAGAACTGAAGTGATTGTTGATAACCGTCACTGGGAGGCCATCGAACTCGAAGGTGGCGACCAAGGGTTTGCGACTGTCATCAAAGGCGGGACCCTCTAAACGCTGTTCTGACAGAAAGTTAACCCGATCGGGGTTATAAAGATATCCCACCCGAATATTACCTCCAGGTTGACTGCCATCTTCACCATCTGCTGGTGTACTGTCCAGGATTTCGTAGGTCGGTCCCCCCGCTGCGACAATGGCATCAATGAGGGTACTGTAGGTAAGGTCGGCGTTGACATTACCCGAATCAATAGAACCGTCATTATCTTGCACTTCTTGCAGGGCGATAATGTCGGGACCGTTTAGGTTATCGACGATCTGAAGGCCGATCGCCTCAAACCGACCCTCTGCCACATCAGCACTACCATCGTCATCATTTGGGTCTAGGTTCAGTACATTGTAGCTGGCGATCGTCAATCTATCTGTCGGTAACGAGGTAATCTCTGGTTCTAAATCCCCTGGTTCTGTGGTAAATTCTGTCGTGGGTAAGACCTGGAAATTGCCAAATCCGTAACTGATGACGCCAGTAATGTCTCCCAGGCGATCGCCTACATTTACTTGAGGGATGTCAAAATCAGGTAACAAGTCCCGATCCAGTTGGATTTTAATCCGTTCTGGGTTAAAGTCATCAGGGGCGATGGTAATGCCGCCGCGACTATTCACACCCGTGGCCCCCAGACCATTATCCGCTAGGGTGTAGATTTCATTAAAGCGAGTAGTAGGACTGACTGCCACGGTATCGCTGACAGTAACTAACATCCCCTCCAAGCTTTCCCAAAAGTCAATGCCGTCGGGTGCTATTATTTGAGTAGGTAAAACTCGTCCTTCCGCGCCTATAACTACTGGTTCTGGTAAGGGATTGTCCGATTCCAGAACGGCGATCGTTACTTCACCGCCAATTTGAGTGGTAGAAAGATTGTTAGTGCTAGGTCCGCCAGGAATAAACTCGCTTACCGTGCCGCTAACTAGGACTTCATCGGCAGCTATGACATCAGGTGCATCCCCAGTAAATACAAAGATACCAGAACTGCGATCGCCGTTGCCAATGGCGGGGTCTTGCAGGTAAAATCCATTATCAACAACTGCGGTAACTACGCCCGGAACATCAGTAACAACTTCACCTGCGAATTCCGAAGTTGCCCCAGAACCCTGAATATCCCCAATACTGATATCGGTCTGCTGGGTTGCTTCCAGCAGGTACGCTACAATCTGTTCAGCGTTCCTCCGCGTCGCATCTCTAGCAACAGCCCCTGAAGTCAAATTTTCACCGGTAAACCCTAACAGATACCGCAAATACAAAATTCCGTCAGTCAAGGCGTCTATATTGCCATTCCCATCCAGATCCAGCTCGTCACGGATGGATCTGAGGTATCCTATTATCCGATCTGCTGTCGTTCTGGTTGCATTGGGAGCGATCGAGTTTCCGATCAGGACCTCACCTGTCAACCCAAACAGATAACCCACTATCAACCTCCCGTCAGTCAGTGCGTCTAACCTGCCATTGCCGTCTACATTCCAAGTCATGTGCTATCCCCTTGAACGAAAAATTCTTCTCAATTATAAGCAAAGGAAATCCGATCTGTGTATAGATCAATAGATTTTTTTGCGTAGATTATATGTTTAAGTATTCGATCCCCTGTAGATCCTCTCTTTACAGCACCAAGGCTCCTGCTTTCATCTCCAGCACCACCGGTAGAGAGCTCCTCTCCAGCAAACAGGTTCTCCAGCATGAGACAGATCCGCCTAAGAGACGATCGCACTCCCATATTGCCGGTCGATCGCGACGCGGCAAAGGCTAAAGCCTTTACTACGAACGGCACACTGGCAAAAGCTAAAGCCTTTACTACGAACGGCTCAAACCCTTACAGAGAAAAGCAAACGCGCCTTGCCAGATTTTGAATCTTGAACTACCTTAAATAAGTAATTAAGTCAGCAGCTTCAATAATAAAGTCAGCTTTACTTGTGACTAAGTCAGCAGCTTCAATAATAAAGTCAGCTTTACTTGTGACTAAGTCAGCAGCCTAAATAGTAAAGTCAGCTTCACTTGTTACTAAGTCAGCAGCTTAAATAGTAAAGTCAGCTTTTTTTATATACAAAAAATTACTTATGTCACAAAGTAAATTTTTAATTTTCAGATAGAATTTACTTGCAGTTTTAAATCATTACCAGATGTTTCTCCTCCGGAAAGTTTCACAATTCGGTCTGTGCGGAATGTAGGTTTCATCCTCAAAATCAAAAATACGGTCGATGTCTGGTACTATGGTTAGCATTGCTAACCTTGTCAAAGTGACTCAACTATCCCAAAACCGTTGAAATTCCCAGGTTTTCTCTCAGGCCATAACTATGGTTGGATCTGATGAAAGCCACATGATTCTCAAATCAAACAATTTATTGAAAATCAATAACATTGAAAGAACCAAAATTCATTCAACTACACTTTTACAGGGGTGGGTGGGTATTATCCACTTCTATATCAACCCAGACCAAGCGATGGTCTGAAGAGATCGCGCTGCCATCCCCTACAATCGAAAACAGGGGTTCGTCCCCTTCCGGCCAAAAGATGCCAGCATCAATAATATCCAGATTATCAGCAGGTCGTGTCCGAGAGCGCCCACCAACGACAAACGCACGCACCCCGCGACACAAAAACACAAGCCCAAACCAGTCAAACAGATAAACTTCTGGAATCATTGACTCTGGGGTTGTCCAGCAATTGGGCGATCGCATTATCAAAACTATCCCCGTCGAAGGGGTCAGCATTTTGGTCCCCCACGATGACTCCCCTAGCATCTATGCCGTCCGCATCGAAATCGAATTCATTAATCAACAGCACGTCGGGGTTGACTATTTGGATAATCTGTGCTATTGCTTTGGCTTGTTCGTCATCTGGCCCAGACAGGTCTGCAATCAGTTCACCTGCTGAGTTACGGTTTAATGAAGCGTTAAAAGTCGCCAAGCAAATTGATGCCATAATACTCCTCATACCGATGGCTATCATTTATTCTCTGTCAGAGAATAAAGGTTGAAGGTTAAATAAATAATATCTTCTGTTTAAGATTTGATTAATTTCAAATTAAAACTTGTTAATTATTAATCGCGATTGAGAAATTGCCTAACCAAGAGAAAGAGTTTTGACCAGAGATCGTCTAAGATAAACGATAATTTTACCCTGAAAAATATCGGCCAAAGTATAACTGAAAAGTTGAACTAATGAAAGTGGGCAGTTGTATTTGGCCAGGTGGTAGGTATCATACCCAAGGCATAAATTCACGCTATGAGATAAAATAAGGCTATCCAAGGGCGATCGCCTGAGGTGATAATCAAATTATGAATAAAATCTTATTATACGGTGCAAACGGTTATACAGGTTCCCTAATTGCGAGATTAGCAGTGCAGCGGGGACTGCGCTTTATCCTAGCGGGACGGAATGAGGAGAAAATCAAGCCTCTGGCAGCATACCTGAACCTAGAATACCGCAGCTTGGCTCTGTCCGATACTATGGCCCTAGAGGCAGAACTGCAAGATGTCGTAGCAGTCCTGCATTGTGCCGGTCCGTTTCAGCAGACCTGGAAACCAATGGTGACTGCTTGCCTGGGAACAAAAACCCATTACCTGGATATTACCGGAGAATGGATGGTGTTAGAGGCGATCGCGGCCCTGGATGCAGAGGCCAAAGCAGCGGGAGTGATGCTATTGCCGGGAGTAGGTTTTGATGTAGTCCCCTCGGACTGCCTGGCAGCACACCTGAAAGGGCGGATGCCAGCAGCGCAAAAACTGGCGATCGCCTTTCAAATGAGTGCGGACTCCTCTAGCTTATCAGGACAGTTATCCCGAGGAACCGCCACCACGATCGTAGAAGGGCAGTCCCGTCTGGGCATGGTCCGACAAAACGGGGTACTCACCCCAGTGCCAGCAGCTTGGAAAACCCGGACGATCGACTTAGGACGAGGTCCGGTCTTTACCACAACCTTACCTTGGGGAGACGTATCCACAGCTTATTACAGCACCTGGATCCCGGACATCGAAGTATATACAGCGGTCTCGCCCTCTCTATACCGGATGATGATTGCCAGTCGCTATCTAGGTTGGTTCCTAAGTTTACCCGCCGTACAGAACTTCCAGAAACGGGCGATCGCCAAACGGCCCCCAGGACCAACGGACCTACAGCGGCAACAGGGGATAACCCTGCTATGGGGAGAAGTAGAAGACAAAGTTGGCAACAAGCTAGCTTCGCGGTTGCAATGTCCCGAAGGCTATACCCTCACAGCCATGACTGCTGTTACCATTCTCGAAAAAATGCTGGCCGGAGAGGTAGAAGTCGGTTTCCAGACCCCCTCTTTAGCCTACGGTGCCGATTTAATTTTGTTAATTGAGGGGGTCGTGCGCGAGGATATCACCTGATAGGAACTAAGCAGATGGGTAAGTCTCTACTACCAAGGCACAACTATGCTATTTTGCGCTCAGTCTGAATCCAACAACCGGCTCATAGACATAGTTAGAAAAAATTTACAAAAAAACGCAAGCAAAATCAGGGATAAAGATCGCGGGTGGTGTAGAATAATGAGTGGGGCAGAAGTTATCCTCATCCAACCATAATTCAGTTGTCTCATCATCAAACTATGCGCACAATTATTACTACTGTAGGCACTTCTCTTTTGACAAACAGAAGCGACGATCGACCCTGGAAGGGATGGAATCGAAATTCTGGTGAATATCCTCAACCAGAAATAGTAGCCGAGTGGGTAAAAACTGCCGATCCACGAAAAATCAGTGCAGAAACTCATACTTGGTATAAGCTGGGCGCGTTAGAAAATCAAAAGGGAGTTAAGGAACGGGTTGTCCTCATTCATTCACAAACCGAAGATGGTAAATATTGTGCAGAGAGACTCGAAGACTATGCCAAAAAAAACGGCTTAAATGTAGAATGGCCATCGCCCTGCAATACCAATCCAGCAGACAAAAATAAGCTAGAAGCTGCTGAACATCATCGACCTAAAAATTGGGAAAAAATAGTCAACGATCTGTCACAGAGTGGGTATGTACGACTGATCCGATACGACAAAGCTGGTGGGAATCAGAAAGGCATCCGTGAAGCAAATGATAATGTCACAGATTTGTATGTTGTGATAGATGACGGCACCTACGTACTGAGTTTGAGGATAGAGACTACTGCTGAGAAGGCAGGTCAACGACGATTAGTTCTGGATCACCTTCGTAATAAGATAAATAAACTGTTGTAAATTGAATTGCCTGTTCCGACAGCTGAAGCCCTTGCTGCTGCACGGTAGCTTCCCGGGGAAAATAAAACAGCTGTTACCATTGCCGAAAAATTACTAGCCGGAGAGGTAAAAGTCGGTTTCCAGACCCCCTCTTTAGCCTACGGTGCCGATTTAATTTTGTCAATTGAGGGGGTCGTGCGCGAGGAGATCACTTGATAGGAACTAAGCAGATGGGTAAGTCTCTACTACCAAGGCACAACTATGCTATAATTGGTTTGTATTTGTTGCTTCATGCCTTCGTCGGTAACAGCTACAAGATGCCTAAAAAACGCATCAACATCGTTTATTGCTTGAGCCGTAAGCCGAACTTTTCCAGTTGGCGATTGAGTCCAAGTATAAGCCGGAATGCTAAAGCCATGGGCAAAACTGTGCCTGACTCTCAAAATCTCGTTTAGTCTCTGTCGGACAGCAACTCCACTCATGCTTCTTGCGGACCATATCCAATCACCAATAGGGTCATAGCCAGTGTATCTAATTAAAAGGTTTCGCGTGTTCTCACTATTTGGCGTATTAAATTTTTGAAGTTCCCGTTCTGCAGTATCTCTAGCAATAAAATGTATAGCATGAAACTTGGGGTCTAAGGGGTTAGCAGTTGCATCGAAAAAGTTTCTAACCAGTTCGTTTATATAAGCATCCCATGCAGCAACAAATGTAGCTAAAGCGGAATGGTAGTAAACTTGTGTGTCGCTGCGCGATATTGGACGCAAACGGGGGTCGGTCGCCGTTTCACGAAGTATTCGTGCCTTGTTGGACTCGTTTTGGTATTTGAGTGCTGCTGGTGATGGCACAGTAATATCTCTATAGACAGTCTACGAATTGTTCGAGCGCTTCTCTGTATCTATCCAGTGGCTTTGGATTCAATTGCACGCGCTCATCTGCAATCTTCTTAGGACCCGGTTTAATCTCGTGCAAGGGGGTACCAGTGTGACTAGCAAACACGCAAGCACTGTGATAATCTGGGATTTCAATGAAGCTGTTACTCGGCGATTCCTTGGGATTCGCAAAAATATGACGATGATGCTTGTGTCTATTATCCATCGTCTCCTTAATCGTTTTGTTTACGGCTTCAAATGCCTTGCTCGGTTTACCATCATACAATGTCATCCTGTTGTTCACAAAACTATGTAATTTGGGTATAGATAAACCCTCTTCCTTCGCACGTTTAGCAAAGCTAATTTTTGCGTATACCTCAGTTTGTGAATCCGTTATGCCATAGAGAAGTGCAAAAACATTCTCAAGAGCGCGACGGGAACTTTCATCGGCGGTAAATGGCACAATTACGCCTGATGCTGCAACAAGAGCAAGCTGTGTATAGATAGCGAAACTAGGGTTACAGTCGATCAGAAAGAGGGTATTTCGATCGCCACTATGTTGACGGAGAGCAACTGTGAGGTCTTGTACCCAAGTTAGTACCTGTTTCCATGAGTCAATTGGTATAGACAGTTGGGAGGTTTGGCGAATCGCTTCCGAAATTATTTCGAGTAAATTGTCTCCACATATGAGCCTCAGATTCTCTGGTATATTCGTATTGTATTCTTTGGGTTTGCACAGATAAGGTGAAACCTCATTAATCATCCGAAAAGGTGAATTTAGACGCGCTTCCAGATAGCCTGCCACCGTCGCCCGAGGAGTCTTAGTGAGCAGAGAATTGAGTGCCTTTGGACTCTTGGGGTATCCTCCAAGTAGCGTTTCCGATACATTCGCTTGCGGACACAGGTCAATTACATAGACATCTGTATCCGGATGACGGTGAGCATATTCGGAAGCTGCGACAAAGCAAAGAAAACTCTTTCCGACCCCACCTTTGTTATTCCAGAAAGTATATGAACTCATTTGCTGCGTTTTTTGTCAGTTGTTAGTTGTTAGTTGCGATTGACTTGTCCCGCCTGTCAGTCTGTTTTCAGTAGCATAATGTCCTAAATACAAACATATAAAGCGTTAAAGCGTTGTGATCTTATACATCTTATTAAGTTAAAAGTAAAAAATGAATTTTATTTACTTTTAACTTTTAACTTGTGCAAGGAGATCGCCCTGGTGCTATTATCTTTTATAAGCGAGGGCAAAGCGTTCAATGCCTGCTAGATCGGGAAATATCTGAATTTTATCGTAACTCCCCTGATTTTCCAGCATTTCCCTCACCGCTGGTGCCTGGGAGGCCATCATCTCCACCAACCAGACTCCTCCAGGACAAAGATAATCTGGCGCGATCGCCACCAATTCCCTGATACAATCTAACCCATCTTCACCCCCATCCAGGGCCAGGTGAGGTTCGTGTAACCTCACTTCTGGTTGCAGTTGTGGTATCATCTTCCTGGGAATATAGGGGGGATTTGCCACCATCCCACTTAACTGACCTTTTAATTCCTCTAGAGGCTCAAACCAATTACCTCGATAAAACCTAATTCGAGTTCTTAAACCTTGTTGCATAGCATTCTTTTCGGCAATTGTCAAGGCATTGGGGCTACAATCTACAGCATGAATTGTCGCATCCGGGAAAGCTTCAGCTAAGCCAAGGGCGATCGCCCCACTACCAGTACCCAAATCCGCCCAATCTCCCAATCGGAGAGCGCTTTTGGACATCGTTCCGGAAAAATCGGAGGAGGCGATCGCCAAATCTATCAAGCACTCCGTATCCGGTCGTGGAATCAGCACATCTGGGGAAACAGCCAGGGAAAAATGACGCCAAGGGGCCACACCCGTTAAGTACTGGACTGGCATTCTGGCATCGATCCGTTGTCGCCACAGCCTCTTGAGTTCCACAAAATCAGTACCTAGCTGAAATTCAGCTAGGTCCTTAAATGACTCCAGGCGGAGACTCAATTTGTCCAGACCGGCGAACTCTTGTAATAACCAGTCCAGTTCTGCTGGGGCCACGCCTGCCGCGATCGCCTCCCCAGTCGCCTCTCGTCGCCACGAAGCCAGTTGGGCACCGTCAATATGGCGATCGCACTGACCATCACCAGTCCCCATTCACTCATTCCCATTCTGACTGCTTTGGAGCGATCGCAAATACTCCACAGACTCCCTAGAGGGTACCAGCACAACCTGGTTCAGTTGCGGATCGTCCTTTGTTTTCAAAGTCCGAATCACCTGTAGCAGATTCACCACATCAATCTCAATATTTGGAATTTGGTTAGAGTTTGTTTCCTTTAGCTTATCCAACATTCCTTGCAAATCTTCTTTATTAAAGAAGAAAGGAACCACCTGGTTTTCACCTCTCTGTACCGTCAAGAACCCCCCATCTTCTCCTCCCCGTGCAAAGAACAGAGGCACTCCTGGAAATCTCTCCACCTCTTGACCCTCCTGGCGCAACAGGGATAGGGCCGCCTCCACCTGTTCCTTCATCGGTACCAACTCGAATACTATTCTATCTTCGTTGTTCTGTTGGGATCTCTGGTATATTTCCGCTAGAGATAATGGCACTACTTGCACCGCATTTCCCACTTCCGGATTTTGGCTTTTCAGCCTCTGTACATATGCTTCTGCGGCCTGCTTGCTGATAAATACCCCTACTATTGAAGCCTGATTTTCCTCATCCGCCACCTCCACCACCAGTGGCGCACCTTCGGCATTCGTAATCGTAAATACTGGCACTCGCCGCAGTTTTTGCACCACATCCTGCTCTGGCAAAGCCCGAGCCTGCATACTTGTGAGCGCCACAGTCCCCAACAATGTCGTACACATCAGAGACAATGTCACGCCCCACCGGGCTAATAAATTTTTCATCGCTGCTCCTGACTTCTAGGTCATATTTTGTTTTCTGCTAAATATCCTTACCGCTGGCTGTGGCTGCTTTCTCCCCAGTCTTGGCTGCTTTCTCCCCAGTCTGGCCCTACCCAGGCACCACTCCTTCTTCCTGCCTACCGGTGGTAGATTTTTAATCGGGATGACAGGATTTGAACCTGCGACATCCTGCTCCCAAAGCAGGCGCGCTACCAAGCTGCGCTACATCCCGTTTTTCATCTACCTCTTATTATATCCCTTTGCCCCAATTGTGGCAAACTTTTTTTCATCTTTTATCTGCTACCTAGCAAGCGTGAAAAAGGGCACCCTAGTTCTATGTTAGCCTGATTTGACCCTTACTGACAACCAAGAGCCGAAATTTTTCCGCCGTCGGGCTAGAGACAATTCCCTCTCCCACCCACCCACTTCCACCCACTGGACCACAAGAGCGAGTGATCGCAGAGGTCAGCTCCGGTGCCCGCCGATCACTCTTGGGATCGCCCGTGCGTTATAACCGTCGGTCCAGTTCTGGGTCAGTTCGGGTACCAGAACATCCCTTTTATCCCCTCTGGGTCTGGGATAAAGCCCAGATTCCGGTAGAAATCGACCACATGAGGATCTGCAAACAGGGTAATGTTGCTAATATCCTCGCTACGCAATTTTTTAACTATCTGCTTCATCAGAGCCTTGCCCAGACCCTTTCTTTGGAAAGCTGGGTGAACCGCTACATCCCAGAGGGTAGCATTAAAGGCATGGTCTGACGTTGCTCGGGCGAAGCCTATCAGCCGGCGACGTTTCCCGCGTACCTCCCACATGGAAATCACGAGAAAACTGTGCTGAATGGCTTTTTTGACTTTACGCACGGGACGCCGAGACCAACCCACAGCATCGCAGAGTTCTTCCAGTTCGTACAGGTCTAGTTCCCGGTCGGTACTGAAGAAAATGCGTGCGCTACTGCTAGTGTTCCCGCCCGCATCTAAGGCAGCAATATACTCCTGTGTGCGTGTTTTTCTAGGAGCGACGGTCGCATCTGAGCTGCTAAACAAGCTTTTCCAAAAACCCATGCAGGCGTGATTAAGGTGTAAGAGTTAAATAGACATTACTAGCTAGTATAACCTAAGTTGCGACCTATTAAAAAAAATATGAATTACCCACTTAGACTTTACAGATATTTGGAATATTTCGTAGCTTTTGATACAAAATTATATTTTTTTTGTGCTAGACGGCGGGTTGGCTGTTTATAGGTTATAATGTACTAAAATAATAGTTAATTGCTGGGAGATGTAGATGATGGAAGATATGATTACAACAATTTTTGTTCTTTGTGACGAGCTACTAAAATCGTTAAATATAAAAGAAGATCCACAAGTAAAAATGAACAATGCCGAAGTGATGACAGTCGGATTAGTTGCTGCATATTTTTTCGGAGGACACCACGATCGCTCTTGTCAATTTATGGTCCAACACAAGTATATAAAAAATCTGTTAAGTAAAAGTAGGTTCAATCGTCGATTACACAATATTGAGGAACCAATTTGGATGTTTTTCTTCCAAGTTATAGCTCAAACATTTAAAGAGCTCAATCCGGGTCAAGAATATATTCTTGATAGTTTCCCGGTGCCAGTATGTGATAATATTAGGATTGATAGATGCCAAATTTATAACAAGGAAGAATATCGAGGGTATATTGCCAGTAAAAAACGTTATTTTTATGGATTAAGAGTTCATATGTTGGTAAACAAAAATGGAAAGCCAATAGAATTTTATCTAGATCCTGGTAGTTATAATGATTTTAAAGTTTTGCAATCTTTTGGCTTTGACTTACCATCAAATTCAATAGTTTATGGAGATAAAGCTTATAATGATTATCAATTAGAGGATTTACTAAAAGAGTCGTCAAGTATAATGTTAAAACCTTTGCGAAAAAAGAACTCAAAAAGAAAAGAATATTCTTGTTTTGAATATATACAAAAAGTAACAAGAAAACAAGTTGAAACCTGTTTTAGTCGAATCACCAATTTGTTTCCCAAGTCAATTCATGCTGTTACATCTAAGGGATTAGAGTTGAAAATAATTCTCTTTATCATAGCTTTTTGTATCCAATTTTTATAGGTCGCAACTTGAGTTAGTATATACTTTGAGCAGTCACCACCCAGCTCTGGGCAAGAGGCTAATGGCTAATAGCGTTTGCTATGGATGGGGTCGAGCCGGGAATCGCTTCCCGACCCTCCCTTGAGGAACCGGACTTGCGATTTTCACCGCATCCGGCTACTGGGTACTAGGCCCTTTTCATAGGTAGACTTAATAGGAATTACTTCCGTTAGCCCTTGCCGCCTGTCTTTTCTTCCCTTTCCTGGTTTAGCGAGTGGTTGTTCTGATAACCGTTAGTATCACCATTTTCAAGTCAGTTTTACCAGTTATCCATACCTTATCCTCCACTTGCGTTTCGGATTAGTTCCGTGGCTTTTTAGGATTACTCATTCCAGCAGCTTCCTAGTATCACCGACCCACGTCAGCGCTGGCTACCCAGCATCATCTACATTACTGTAGATGTTATCCCAGGAATTACCCCGGGCATTCGCTTCTTGGGCCATCCCTCCCCCCGTGGCTTGCGCTTAACATCTAACTTGTCCTGATGGACAGCACACGAGAGGTTACTTCGTTCCCTAACAACATTTCGCGATACCTTTAGGTCCACACTATACCCCGGGAGCTATTTGAGTACTATATTAGCCAGAGTCTAAAACTAATACTAGCTACCATTTCCTTTTTAGGCCAGCGCATATAGCCTTATTTCGCTGGTTCCTTATAACGAGGCTTGCACATGTTTGCCTGCTCTAACCTTGGATATCTTTCCTAGCGGCGTCACCGGCTTAGGCTGCCAGTTATCCTACATTTGAGTCCTCGCTTAGCACCACGATGATGTCGCTTCGTAGCACCGAGGACCGGTGTCACCCCCGTACCTGGGGGGAGGGGAATTTAACCCCCATGCGGTCAGAGTTCCCGGCTAATGAAACCGGGCTAGCGTTCCGTGTTTGACCACGTTAGGCTAGAACGAATCGCACAGCCTCTATAGGTTTGTGCTTTCTGAGCGTTCCGAGTAGATCTCCCCCTGTATCTATCCTTCCCATATTATGCCCCAGGGATTAAAATCCTCGACACTGGAACTGCTGAAGCGCTTTAACCGGGCGTTTCCCCAGTTTTATGAGCAATTTGTCAGCAGCGAGATCCAATTGCAAAACCTGAGGCTAGCCTACCAGTTGTACAAAACCCAGCAAGCGGTGATTGAATTGAGGCCCGAAGCTTCTAAAAGTGCCCTGCATTTTGCCTATCGTAATCAGTCTTTTTTGCTGAGCGATATTTTTGGCGTCCTAGCTGCCTACGGACTGACGATCCACAGTTTGAGTCTGTATGGTCAAATTTATCCGCCAATGTTGGTGTTTATTAAACCGGTGGTCTCCCGTGGAGGCAAGGCGCTGACGGATAAGACTTCGGAAAACGTCTGTCGAGCCATCAGGGAAGCGCTGGCGGGCCACTTTGAGGTTGAAGAAATGCTGGCAGTGGAATTCAATCTGGATGCCGGTCTGGAACAGGTGGAAACGGAATTTTATGTGGATCCGGTCTTCCATCTACCGGCGTTGCTGATTGAAGCAGATAACCAGCCTGGTTTGTTCTATAAGGTGATGTATGCCATCTGGCAGGAGGATCTGCTAGTGGTGAATGCCAATTTGCTAGTCTGGCGAGGGCGCACTCGCCTGATTCTCTACCTCTTAGGGCCTAACGAGAGTTTAATTCCCGAATATTTGGGACAAAAGATTGCCGAGGGGGTACGGCAGAGGTTGCTGGGCCAGTTGATATAGGTTGTCAGTGGTGAGTGGTTAGTGTCAGTGGTTAATTGCTCCGTTCGGGCCGATCGCCTGTCAGTGAGTGGGTGGAGCTGTTTGCACAACTATAGTAATCCAATTGAGTGAAAGAATGGATGTGGGGTATGACCCTCTTTCTAGGAGTGTGAAATCCCTCTGATGGATAAGCAATAGAGAGCACTTGCTCAGATAAGATAGAAATATGGCAACTATCGATATTCTGGGCGTCCCGCACGCCTACGATTTAAAGGCATCTACGTCTGTCCAGACGCTAGTATTCATCCACGGCTGGCTGTTGAGCCGAGGATATTGGCAACCTCTGATCGAGAGGTTAGCTCCAGATTACCAATGTCTTTGCTACGATCTGCGCGGGTTTGGCGATTCCCAGCCAACTAAGAAAGGGAGTCTCAATGGTAAAAGGAAGCCCCGGTCTGGGAAGTTAGATGATGCTGCTGGTGCTGAACTGGCGGGGTCTTGCTATACACTGGCTGCATACGCGGCTGATTTGGCGGTCTTGCTGAAACAGCTAGGGATAAGTAGTGCTTGGCTGATTGGTCATTCTCTGGGTGGTAGCATTGCTCTCTGGGGGGCGTCGATATATCCTGAGTGCGTTCGGGGGGTTGTCTGTGTTAACTCTGGTGGCGGGATTTATCTGAAGGAAGAATTTGAGCGATTTAGAACTGCTGGAGAGCAAATGGTTAAATGGCGACCGAGGTGGATCTGTCAGTTGCCTTTGATTGATTTGCCGTTTACCCGGGCTCAAGTGGCCCGCCCGAGCGCGCGCTCTTGGGGGCGTCAGCGGTTAATTGATTTTGCGGTGGCTCACCCAGAGGCGGCCCTGGGAACTTTGCTAGATTCGACGAAGATGAGGTGCATCGCTTACCGGAACTGGTGTCGCGGTTGCAGCAGCCTGTTTATTTTATTGCTGGTGCGGAAGACCCGGTGATGAATACAAAGTATGTGCGGCATTTGGCTAGTTTTCATAACATGTTTCACCAGGATTCCGAGATGGTGATGGAAATTCCTGATTGCGGACATCTATCGATGTTGGAACATCCCAATCGGGTGGAGAGTGAAATTCGCAGGATTTTGGCTAATTATTAGATAGTGGTGAGTGAAGAGTGGTTAGCGGAAATGTTCATGGTATTTTCATATCAATTCGGGAGGCGATCGCCCTTGCCAAAGAAGCAAAATCGCTATAGACCTTTTTGACAGCTGAACTATGAGCACCAATAGCCCCATCAGCAGGCTTCAAGTAAAAAATAGGCTTGCGAGCTTCTTGAGCCATTGGCATCAAACTCTGGTAATTTTTCAGCAAAGCTAAACAATGAGGATCGACAGCTACAGAGATCTTATTATCCCCGGGTTTATTCAACACAGCATCTCTGTAAACACCTGGAATCTTGGCAATCCAACGGTTGTACGCCTTGACTGGACGATCGAATCGCGCTGAGTGCTGTAAAACAACATAACCGATTGGTTGCATATCTCCTTTCGGCAATTCCAGATCGTCAGCAGGGTTTTGGGTGAGTCGATCTCGCCAGTTTTTTCGCCAGCGTCTTAAGGTAGGACCGAGGTTGCGTAAACCTTGCAAAGAGAACAAGTCTGGTGAAAGTGGCACGACAACATCATCTGCTGCAATCAATGCAGCACGATTAATTGCTCCTAAATTAGGTCCTAAGTCCATCAAGATGACATCAGCTTTGTGGCGGTCGGCTGTATTTTGCATTATTCTCCAAAAAGCAGAGATGACCCGAAAGGCACGTTCGTCGCCATCCATGCATTTAGGCCACACTTCTGAAAGTTGATCTTCAAAACCTGAAAGTGATAAATCTCCAACTAAAAGTGCCAGTGATAAATCTTCAACTAAAAGTGCCAGTTCTACCGGAAATAATGGTAGATAATCTCCAACATATTCTAAGTGGGGGTCGGCGATATCACCAGTAGCTCTGATCAAGGGTTGCACGCAACCAAAGATGGTGTTTGGATGATGATTGCCATCAGGCCAGAGTTTTTCCAAGCGATCTTCATTAAGAAAAGCTGCTGTCAGGTTAGCTTGGGGGTCGAGATCGGCAGCAACAACCCTCAGTCCTAAATCTTTATACATCCATGCCAAGTGATAAACTAAGGAGGTTTTGCCTACGCCTCCCTTATTATTGAAGAAAGCAACGATCGTGGTATTCATAGTTTTTTCTTGATGGTGACTAGGACGTGAGCGTCTTCCACGGTAAATTCTGGGGGCGGGTTGCCGTTTTTCTGCAATTCCCTCCGGGCCAGCTGGATGCCTACGCCAAATCGCTGCACGTAACCCAAGTTTTTCATCGCTTCAGCGATATTAGAATTTCGATAGTCTGCGATCCCCGGTTGACCAAAGTTTTGCCGATTTACCTGACCGAAAGGACCGCCGGGATTTTGAATTTCAATGCGGTCATTAAACCACGTAATTCGCACCGGTGCATTTGTACTTTCATAAGTACGATGCATGACTGCATTTCTCGCTAGTTGTTGCAGGGCAACGATCGGGTAATCAGGCTGTCGAATTTCAACAGGTTGAGCCGTTATGTCTGAAGCAACAGAAATATGAGCTTGAAATGTTTCGTCTAACATTCGCAGTAAGTCGGACAGAGGACCGCTGATTTCTTTTTGAGCTTTAATTGGATCGGTTAATTCCGTTCCGTCAATGCGCAGAAATTGAATATAGGCACCGGGAAGTAATTGTTTGGGGTTATTTCCCACTACCAATATACCCAGTATAGTCGGTTGTTGCGGCTGTGTTACTGTTGCAAACCTTAGAGAAGTAAGTTGTTCTTCTACCGATCGCTCATTTTCGGCAATAATTTCCCTTGGTAAAGATGCTGGCAGATAAGTTCTTCTAAAAAGTTCTAAATCTAGGTCTTCTATTGTAGCATATGATAAGGGTCGCAGATCGAAGGGTAAATCCTTAGACCGTCTTTTTTCTGCCAGACGACGCTCTTCTTCTATTGTAGCAGTTGCTCTGCGCGGACCTACGCGCACCCAAACTCGTCCGTTAAAGCGCACCGGAGGCGCGTCAGATGGTTGGACGATCGCCACTGCTAGTTCGCAACCGCCTAGATTACGTTTCTGGACTGTCATGGAGGGAAAAGGTAAGATATTCCCATCCGATCGCATATCTGAGAGGATGAGTAAAAGCTGATCGGTAATTGTCTGGTTAGCACAACTGCCGTCGTCATTAACTCCAATAAACAGGACTCCTGGTTGTTGGTGATTTGGCAAGTCGTTAGCAAAAGCACAGATCGCCTGACGGATTTTACTTTGGTCAGATATCGAACCTTTACGTTCCACCCGATCTGATTCTAGATCCTTCAGGAGGTTTTCTAACTCCTGGTCTTCCATCTGTCCTCCTCCTATCTACTGCATACCCATATTACCGGTTGTGGCAATGGGGATGGAACGCGATCGCATCCTCATTCGCCTAACCCAGCTGACCGCAATGCCTGGGTCATCATCTCTTCTAATTGTAGCATCTTTGCCCAGCTAGCCAGATAGTCAAAATCAAGTGATTCCCCCTGAACCTTCAGCACTCCTAAAATATCACGCCACTGGCGATCGGACATATTCTCCATCCGATCCAAAATTAGCTTTTGCAAAATGATGTCTTCTGCTGATGCCAACCAAATCGAGCGATCGGGGGATATCTCCAACCGCTGACGGCGCTGCATTTCCGACTGTGCCAAGGGTTCTTGCTTGTCAAGCACGAAAATATCTACTTTCTGCATGCTGTCTAGATGGATGATATTAAAAGAGGATTTCCCGGCAATTGCTGCTGTTACCATCATCTCATCAATATAGAATCCCTCGATTGTGGCTGCTATTAAAGACTGCACTTGGTTTTGCTGTAAATCGGCCACCAGATCTACATCTAGGGTAGCACGCGGTTCCCCCCAAATTGAACTGGCGACGGAACCGCCTATTAAGTAGGCAATTCCTAGACTCTCCAAAATCTCTGCCATTCTTAATGCTAACCCGATAGATTCAGCATCCATTATTTTCCTCTCATTATCTCGTTCCAGTCGATCGGCTATTTCTTTGCCCAACCATCTGACCGCTAGCTGCAAGCGGATCTCTGCTGGGGTAGCATCAGGATATTGATTTCGGATTCCAATTAGGGCCCATTGTTGAATTCTTTTAGTTACTTTGTCAATTAAATTCGCTTTGGCGATCCCAGGCATTTCCCGAAAAGCCTGCAAGAGAAATCTTTCTATTTCTGGATGGGTATCTGCTGATTGGGGCTGGTATCTTGCTGGATCTCAAATTAAGTTGAAAAAGTTGGAAGCTAAAACCAAACCTGTGTCTGAAGTTCCAATAAATCCCATATTTGAAACCAGATTTAGACCACTTTATAATGCTATTTTCAGTTTACTAATGTGTGACTATGAAAAATAATAGGACAAATCTCTGAATTTTCGGAAGCAAATAGCTTGAGTCAAGTCTGTAAGCCTTTGCCTACTAACCGGTGGTTCGTGCTCTTGGGTGCGGGGCGATCGCCTCTTTGGAAGGAACTGAGGGATCGTCGCTATGGGTATAACCGTAGATTACGTACAAACCGATGTTCATCAGATGTTCTACGGTTTCGATCATGTAGTCTCGAAATCTCTCGTCATAGGGCACCTCAAATTTATGTACTTCTTTCGTCAGGCGGGCGAAACTCCGCCCATCTAACCGGGCTACCATATATATTCCTGGAAGGACGCAGTGGTCGTGGGCCGTTTCATAGACCCGCATTTTGGCATCTAATTCGTCAAATTTCATTTGAGATCAATTCTGCAAAACCTGCTTTAAATATAGCCCAGTATAAGAGTTGGGATTCTCTGCCACTTCTTCGGGGGTGCCCACGGCAATTATCTCTCCGCCATTATCGCCCCCTTCTGGTCCTAAGTCAATTACCCAGTCGGCACAGCGAATCACATCTAAGTTATGTTCGATGACAATAATCGAATTTCCTTTATCTACTAACCGCTGCAAGACATTTAACAGTTGATGGACATCATAAAAGGATAAACCCGTCGTCGGTTCGTCGATTAAATAGAGAGTCTTACCCGTGGCCCGACGGGATAACTCTGAGGCTAATTTCATCCGTTGTGCTTCCCCGCCGGAAAGGGTGGGGGCGGGTTGTCCTAACTGTATATATCCTAACCCGACATCGACTAATGTTTGCAATTTTTTGGCAGCTTTGGGGATGTTTTCAAAGATTGATAATGCTTCTTCTACTGTCATGTCCAAAACGTCGGCGATCGCATGTCCTTTGTATTTCACTTGCAGGGTTTCCCGGTTGTATCGCGCCCCTTTACAAACTTCGCATTGTACGTAGACATCGGGCAGGAAGTTCATCGAGATGATATTTATCCCTTGTCCGCTACAAGCTTCGCATCGGCCTCCTTTGACGTTAAAGGAAAATTGTCCCGGTTTGTAACCTCTTGCTTTTGCTTCAATGGTTTCGGCAAATATGCCTCGAATGAGATCAAATACTCCTGTATAGGTGCCTGGGTTGGAACGGGGCGTTCTGCCAATGGGTGATTGGTCGATCGCGATCGCCTTATCGATCGCCTCTATTCCTTGCAACCGCTTCATGTGCTTGGGGAAGGGAACTTTGCGGGTGAGATGATGTTGCAAGGTTGGGTAAAGTAACTCGTTAATTAAGGTCGATTTTCCCGAACCGGAAACTCCGGTAATGCTGACCAGTTTCCCTAGGGGGATTTCTACATTGATGTGCTTGAGGTTATTTTTGTGGCAATCTTGCAAACGCAGCGATCGCCCATTTCCTTCTCTTCTGTTCTTGGGCGTTTCAATAACTCGCCTCCCGGACAAATAAGCACCGGTCAGGGACTCTTCTGATGCTTGCAAATCTTGGAGAGTTCCTTGGACGACAATATTGCCCCCATGTACTCCCGCGCCGGGACCGATATCTACCAGGCGATCTGCTGCACGAATGGTTTCTTCATCATGTTCTACTACAATTAAAGTATTGCCCAGATCCCGAAGTTTAATTAGGGTTTGCAGCAGACGCTGATTATCTCGTTGATGCAACCCGATACTGGGTTCATCCAAAACATAGAGGACTCCCGTGAGTCCGGCACCAATTTGGGTGGCCAGGCGAATGCGCTGCGCTTCCCCTCCAGATAGGGTGGTGGCCGCCCGATCGAGTGTCAGGTAATCTAAACCCACGTCCAGGAGAAATCGCAGTCTCGCCGTAATTTCTTTGAGTGCCAATTCCCCAATTTTCGCCTGACGGGGGGAAAGATTTAGCTTGTTAATCCGTTCCAGACATTCGCCGATGGAAACCTTGGTAAGGTCCTGTATTCTCTCCTGTCCTAATCTTACCGCTAGGCTGGCGGGTTTGAGTCGCAATCCTTGACATTCGGCACAAGGTTTATTGATTAAATATTGTTCCAGCTTTTGCTTTTGCAATTCGGAACCCATTAACTTATACTGCCGGTCCAGCATGGGGATAACCCCTTTATACAAACCGTAGTAACCGCGATCTTCTTCTTCATCCACAGCAGTGTAAATGTAGATTTCCTCCTTGCTGCCATAGAGGATAATCTCCTCTTGTGCTGCTGTTAGCTGGTTCCAGGATGTTTCCATTTCAAATCCATATTCTTCTGAAAGGCTGTAGAGTAGGGACAGATAATAACTACTATCTTTCTCTACCCAAGGGGCGATCGCGCTATAGACGGGGGCATCGGGATAGGGCACGATTAATTCTGGAGAGAAGGTCCGCAAGCTACCCAAACCGTGACAATTTGGACAGGCCCCGTGGGGAGAATTAAAGGAAAACAGTCGCGGGGATAATTCTTCCATGACCGCCCCATGTTCGGGACAAGCAAAGTTTTCCGAAAAGACTATCGTTTCGTTCTCGTCTGAGTCCTCATTCAGGATTTCAATAATTGCCAGTCCCGACCCCTGACCCAGACAGGTACTCAAAGAGTCATGCAACCGTTCGGTTATTTCCGGTTTCTTGATCAGGCGATCGACTACTATTTCAATGTTGTGAGTCTGATTTTTATTTAACTGGATATTTTCGTCTAGGCGCAGGACCTCCCCATCCACCCGGACTCTGACGAAACCTTGAGAAGCGAAGGATGAAAGTAACTTCTGGAAACTCCCCTTTTTGCCCCGGACTACCGGGGCCAGGATTTGGAAACGGGTTCCCTCGGGCAGGGTCATCACCCGATCACACATTTGGTCGATAGTTTCCGGCACAATAGATCGATCGCACTGAGGACAGTGAGGTTCTCCGACCCGCCCGAACAGTAGTCGGAGATAATCGTATATTTCTGTTACCGTTCCCACAGTCGATCGCGGGTTGTGGGAAGTAGACTTCTGGTCGATAGAAATAGCCGGACTTAAACCCTCTATCGCATCTACATCGGGTTTATCCACTTGTCCCAGAAACTGCCGCGCGTAGGCGCTGAGAGATTCCACATAGCGGCGCTGTCCCTCGGCAAAGATCGTGTCGAAGGCCAGAGAAGATTTCCCCGAACCCGATACTCCTGTAAACACGATCAGGCGATCGCGGGGAAGTTCCAGGTCAATATTCTTCAGGTTATGCTGTCTGGCACCCCTTATTCTAATTGTATTCTCCCACTGTGTCCCCCCTTTTGTGCGGCTAGCGCACTGCGTATCCTGGGTAGTGCGAATAGCGCTCCCAGCATATGCAGCATCGGGGGACACAGTGGCGGCAGAATTTTCCTTGGCGGCGGGTAGTCGATCGGAAAGATTCACAAACTCTGACATAACTATGTGGTTTCTTTATTCATTTTCCAATATACCACAACTGATGGGATTCGGCAATCGCGATACGGCCCGCCAGGGGTTCAAAGAGCGACCAGGGGACACCGCCAGTATCTGCTATTAGCGGACTACCAGTCTGACGTTAACTGTCAGAAGTATCTGCCGCCTACCGAGACCGCGAGAGATGAACGCGGATGTCGATTCTAAATACAGCCCGGATGGGAAAATTTAAGGGCGAACGCGCAATTCTTGAGTATTGTCGATATCTCTGTCAGAGCTCTTGTCCCAGGGAACATACGGCGCAGGAGACATCGAGTCGAGATATCTCGCCAGGGCAGCCAGTTAAGATTAACATCGGAGAGTACGTCCAAGCATCGGCTAGCTTAAAAACACAGACATGAACAATCAACCAAGTAAACTGATAGTGTTGACAGGACCGAGTGGAGTCGGCAAAGGAACATTAGTGTATCGGCTGCTGGAACGTCATCCACAACTATTTCTGTCAGTTTCCATGACTACCCGTTCCCCCCGTCCTTGTGAAATTGAGGAGAAACATTATTACTTTGTCAGTCCCAGGGAGTTTGAGCAAAAGGTGGAGGCGTCCGAACTGCTGGAATGGGCTGAATATGCCGGTAACTACTACGGAACTCCCCGGCGAGTGGTAGAGGAGTTACTCCGACAAGGCAACTCAGTCCTGCTAGAAATAGAACTAGAAGGGGCCAGACAGATCGCCGCTAGTTTTCCAGAAGCCCTGAGAATCTTTATTTTACCGCCATCAATGTCCGAGTTAGAAAGACGCCTGCGCCGCCGGTCCAGCGAAGACGATGGGGCGATCGCCCGACGCTTGGAACGGGCGATCGTCGAAATTGCCGCCGCCGATGAATTTAACCTGCAGATTATCAACGACGATCTAGAAACGACCATAGCGGAGATCGAAGCCGTTCTCCACCAGAATTGCGTAGGACGGGCGTCCAGCCTGTCCGAGACGTAGCGGGCGTCCCGCCTGTCCGTTATACCCGTCAAGCTAGGCCCAAAGCATACAAAAACACCTTTGGGCAACCTTACCCAAAGGCGAAAGATGTTGATTTGAGAAGTGTTCGGGAATTATATAGCCCTTAACAGTTTTTTGATGTATTTCCTCTGGACTCCCGAAACCAAGAGAGTATCAACAAAACCCACAAGGCTTTCGATGTCTCTGGGGAGCTCTACTCGCACTACCCCAGAGACATCGATGGCTAATTCCTATAGGGGATGGAACAGCAGGTCGGGGAAAAAGCGGTTAAACTCAATCAGAATACCAGCCGTGATCGTCATCCAAACTGCCAGAATCACTGGCGCGAGGGAAAGATACTTGAGTAAATCCTGCATGATTTATTCTCCAAAAAATACCACAAACAGAGACTAGCGGGGGGAAATGGGGATTTCGTTGTCAGAGGCAAACATTTCACCAGAGACAATGTCTTTGAAAGCTGCTAAAGGCCACATAGGACCGGTTGCCACGCACTTGAGTGCCAAAGATACATCAATGATGATTTCTTTTTCTTCAGGGTTCTTCTCTGAGCGAATTGCCATCAGATAGGCCCGACCGACCCAACCAATCCAACCGGTGATGTAGAGGAACAGAATGCT
The DNA here is from genome assembly GCA_963921275.4 of uncultured Hormoscilla sp. Taxonomy (GTDB): domain Bacteria; phylum Cyanobacteriota; class Cyanobacteriia; order Cyanobacteriales; family Desertifilaceae; genus Hormoscilla. The sequence goes on from OZ001293.3 coordinate 4,710,633, forward strand.
GGGAATCAGGAAATCACCAGCATGAGAGAAACGCCCATCCACAATCAGGTGGGGGAGTCCATCTTCGCCGCAGAGAGCTTGAGCATAACGATCGAACCGCGCCGCCCCGGAATTTGGGTCAGCGGTAGTATTCAGAGCATCTTCGGCCCGATCCTGAAACTCCTCTGATTGACTGCACGGTACCAAACCGGCAATATCGGCAGTAGCCGCTGGGACGCAACCAACCCAGAGACTAACGATCAATAGTAGAGCAAACAATCGTCGCATGGAATTGTTTCCTTTTGTTAAGAAATACCAACAAGGTGTGCTATGGAAAGGAATCATACTCGATCGCGGGATCGAAGTAAAGTTTAACTTTGTACAACAGCCAATCCATTCCCATAAATTACCAGATAATGGCTACTATTCTAGCAATTGAAACCAGTTGTGACGAAACGGCGGTGGCAATCGTAAACAATCGTAACGTTTTAAGTAGCATCGTGGGACTGCAAAGTTATTTGCACCGGCCGTATGGTGGAGTAGTGCCGGAGGTGGCGTCGCGCCGTCACCTGGAAACGATCAATGGGGCGATCGCCCAAGGGTTGCAAGCAGCAGATCTAGACTGGTCTAGTATAGATGGAGTGGCAGCAACCTGCGCGCCAGGGTTGGTGGGGGCCCTGTTGGTGGGGTTAACGGCGGCGAAAACTCTGGCAATGGTGCATCAAAAGCCGTTTCTGGGAGTCCACCATCTGGAAGGACATATCTATGCTTCCTATCTGAATACGCCAGAGTTAACACCACCGTTCTTGTGTCTGCTGGTTTCTGGCGGTCACACCAGCTTGATTTACGTGCGCGATTGTGGTATGTATGAAACAATTGGGCAAACCCGGGATGATGCGGCCGGGGAAGCTTTTGATAAGGTCGCGCGGTTATTGGATTTGGGATATCCCGGCGGTCCGGCGATCGACTCCCTGGCCCGCGAGGGCAATGGGCAAGCCTTTCGGCTAGCCGAAGGAAAGGTATCTCTGACAACCGGCGGCTATCATCCCTATGATTCCAGCTTTAGTGGCTTAAAGACAGCAGTATTGCGGTTGGTGCAGCAATTAAAGCAAGAGTCGGAGGAGTTGCCAGTTGCAGACATAGCGGCCAGCTTTCAGCATACTGTGGCCAAAGCACTAACCAAAAGGGCGATCGCCGCTGCCCTAGACTACGGACTGAATACCATTGCCGTGGGTGGGGGAGTGGCAGCTAATAGTGGTCTGCGCTATCATTTACAAGCTGCTGGGGCAAGTCATAATTTGCGGGTCTTGTTTCCACCCCGAGCATTATGTACTGATAATGCGGCGATGATTGCCTGTGCCGCAGCAGATCATCTCCAGCGCGGACATCAATCTCCCTTGACTCTGTCAGCCCAGTCCCGGATGGCGATCGGCACCGTCATGGACTTGTACCGATGACGGAAAACCAAAAATGTTATCAGCAAAAATGTCTGCCACAAAGTTGGCAGCGGCTTCGATATCTTCTGGGATCTCGATGTCTCCCGGTCGCTCGATGTCCCCCGGGGCGAGGTGTCTCCTGAGAGCGCTAATCGCACAAAAGGGGAGACACCTCGCGCTAATCGCACAAAAGGGGGACATCGTAGTCGCACAACTCCGGGGAGACATCGTACCCGCACAAAAGAGAAGATATCGCTGACTGACCGCATGACCGCGTCCTTGAGGTCAAAACCATGAAATTTGCGGTTATGAACCTCGCCATTGAGGTTTTGGACATGAAATTTTTGGTTATGAAGCTGACCCGCTGTTTTCCCCGAGAGCGCTACTGGCACAAAAGGGGGAACACAGAAGGTAAACGGGGTTTGGTGTAATCTCAAATGTACGTGATTGGGTCGTAGCCAAAAAGGAAAAAAGCAATGAACGATACTACGGCATTCTTGTCGGGATGCGCGATCGCAGCAGTGGCAACCTTTGTCATCATGGATAAAGGGAATAATCTCGATTGCGCCAACCGTGGCCTTGGCAGCAATGTGCCTTCTATGAATCAAACCCTGCCCCCCACTCCTCTGCCACCACCGCCATCGGTTAATCCACAACAGCCCCAGGCCGATAGCCAATTACAACAGCAACTGACGGAAAATCAACAGCTAAAATCTCAGCTGCAGCAGCAAGGTACTGAGGTGGAACAGCTAAAATCTCAGCTGGATAAGCAATGGATGGAAACTCAACAGCTGCTGCTGCAAATGCAAGCCCAGCAGGGTAGGCCAAAAGCAGCGGATTCATCTTTGCCTGATTCTCGCACGATCGTCCTCTGGGTGCTGGGAGCCTCTGTGCTTGTCCTGGGCATTGGTGGTAGCATCATTATTATAGTCGTGCTACTGGCTATGTTTGCGCAATCACAGCAGCGTTATTACCCCACGGCTCATGTGGTTCATCCCTTTAATGTAAGTTCTTCGCCGCGCCGCGTCTATGAACGCCAGTCTAGGTACTTATTCCCCTATACTAAAGTTAGAGGAACCTCCGACCTGGATGATGATTAATGTTGTTAGTTGTTAGTTGACCACCGACCACTGACCACTGATCACTGATCACTTTCAATCAAAAGGTCTGTATTCTATACTGAAATATAAGCCATTTTCTTGTAAAGTTCTCCGATTTTGCAGGAGATTCCCCAAGGGGATACCCCAATCAAAACGTGCTGTCAACTTGCGTGCTACTTCCAAGCGCAAACCCATCCCTACGGAATAGAGATTGTTTGGTTCTGGGTTGGCCCGATCGCTATTCCAGCCCGTACCTATTTCAAAGAATGGTGTAAACTGCAAAACTGTATCCCATTCTGAAATTCGGCAGATCGGGAGGCGGGCTTCTACGGAGGCAAAAATGCCATTATCGGCGAGGATGGCATCCTGACGATAGCCCCGGACGCTGTTTATGCCCCCCAAGCCAAACTTTTCGATCGGCAGTAATGTTTCTGGTGCCAGTTGCACGTCCGCTCTTAATAATAGGGCTGCATCTCGTCCCAGCACGCGCAAATATTGTAGCTGACCCCGCCAAGAAAAGAACCGACTGTCCGGAGGTTCGTCGTTGACCGTAGCTGCAAAGGCACCTATTCCTACCGAAAATTGCGATCGGACTGCGAATACTTCTTCCCGTCCCCGGTCCGTCCATTGTTGAAAGAAGCGGATAGCGGTAACTCTGGTTTCCCCATCCTTATTCGCTCCCGGAGATAGAGGGAAAGGTGCGTCCAGTAGTCGCGTGTCACTCTCTCTTCTGGCAGCTATTAACCCTAGGGCCAATTCTTTGGTAGGAGTTTCAATCAGCGGTTGGCGATAACTGATTTCATAGTCCCGGGAGTTTGACTCGATATCCAACTGGTCAAATGGTTCCTCAAGCACTTCGATCTCTGAGCTTTTGAAGAATAATCCCAAAGTTCCATTGCTAGCATTAATTGGTATCCTGTAGCTAGCTTCATCCAGGGCGTTGCTACCATCTGTGTTAGTATAGCTGAGGGTTAGGGCGTCCCCCAGTCCTAATAAAGAAGCCTCCCTGAGGAGCACTTGACGCCGATCTGTTCCTACACTTGGTACCCGCCCGTTATCCAGTGTCAATACTGTCGAAAATGTTGGTGCTGATGTCACCTCTATTTCTAACAGGCTAGTACCGCTACGGGTTCCCGCTGCCAACTCTGCCGACAGATTTTCGATCAGCGGGTTTAGTTGCAGCAATTGCAGCGCTTGCACTGATCTATCTACCTGTAGAGGGGTTTTCGCTCCCAATTCTACCCGACTGCGGACGTAACCCGGGTGCAGTCGCCCTTTCACCTGCACATCTATCTCTTCTACTTTTCCTATAACTGCTATTTCCACTACTCCCTCTTGCATAGTTTGGGGCGGTAGGAATGCCCCTGAGGTGATGTATCCCCGATCGACGTAGTATTTAGTGATCTCATCTAATTTGTCTGGGGATCCTACTTCCGGCTGCGTGACGGCAAGTTATCCGATTTCCAGATAATTGCCGTCACGCCAAGATAACTAATAGGGCAGAAAAAGCTCAGATAGGGATATGGGTGCATCTCAATGCATGCGCTTTGGCAATAATTATCGCTAATTGCTAATTGCTCCCTTGCATTTAGTAAACTTGAAAGTCTCGCACAGAGCTAGTTTTCTCAATCTATAAATAATGATATCGTGATGATCTATAATCGGCAATATAAAATCTCAAATAATATTATTTATTTTCTGCAAATCACCAGATGCTCCCTTCCTCTACAGTCCACAAGCGTATTTTTGTTGCTGTCATCGAATTATCATCCTTTGTTTGCACATAAATGCGATCGCTCGTTTCCTATAGGATATCATATCATGGTATAGCAAGTCTAAATCATTTGTGCAAACATTTTGGGGTATAGCGCGAGTTTCCCGCTCCCCTCTCCCTGCTCCCTGCTCTGAGCTTATTGCACGACTCCTGCACGACTCACTATAGCTATATTAGGGGGCGGTTTCAGGACAATTATATTGATGACCGCTCTCCCGAGGGGAAAGGTGAGTGTATTCTGGGTAGTGGGAGTATGATGTCTCCCGGGAGACATCATACTCCCAGAATACACCGAGAGGGAGTATGTCCAGAGTAGTATAATAGATAAGGCAAGCAAAAACTTTGAAAATAACCTCCTGTCGAACCCGCGCATAACTGAATAATTACTGACTCCCATGGCAGAACATCTTGATGCTATACTAGAGCAGCAAGCTCTTCCCCTACTAATGCAAGCAGGTGAAAGAGCAATGCTAGCTCGACTGCGCTCTGGCAATATCACCAGACATGATATTGAGTTCTATGTTTCGACGAACGGGGGACTAAAAAAGCCCAGAAAGAAGCAATACAGTTCCGAGGAGTTACCGAAAGGGATTTATTTCATCCCGACCTTATCCGCCAAGATCCAGAATTGTTTCCTGATAATTGAAGAGAGGAATAATCAATTAAAAATTAATAATTAATAATTATCAAATTGAAAATAAGGCTCTCAGCTTTTCGACCTATGCAATTTAAATGCGCGACAGCTTATGAGTTTTGCTCACCTGAGACTTAACAACATCAAACAGGAGCAATCCTTAGTAGAATACCTCGTCGAGTCTTTTGACTTTAGGAAATGGGAAGAAATTGGCAAGCTTGAAATCGCTGGCAAAAAAATCTAATTTTCGACCAGCAAAGATATGGAGCGATCACGCGCTCTTCCCCCCAGAAATATACGGTCTGGATGAAACGAGAACAGATTATTAAATCAAAATATCGAGATTACGGTTGGGATCCATCATTGGGCAGTATCGTTTATTAAGCAAGATTCATTTCCAGAATATCATCCCTCCTCTTTCTTTCCCACTCGAAATCCCAAGAATATAGTAACAGATAAAGTAGAGAAAAAGCGAGCGATTGCCTATTAATTTTTGACAACAGCTATTAGGATGGGGCGGTTTCAGGACAATTGACGATCGCCCTGGTAAGAGCGGTAGTTTATTATCCTGAGGAAAGGTAAGGACTAAAGTCCTTACTACGAACGATTTGCTTCGATGCCTCCCGAGGGAAGGTAAGGACTTTAGTCCTTACTACGAACGATTTGCTTCGATGCCACTTTTAATAATCCCGATTATTTTCCCCACCTGATTGATAAAATACTCCTGCAAGTCAATGGTAATTACTTGTTCTTCTAGTTTCATAAACTTCCAGACACTGCCAGTTGTGACTACTTAGACTGTCTTGATGTTATTCTCTTTCCCCTGATTAAACAATTGAGCAGCAATCATTTCTGCCATACATTGTGCTAATCCTGATTCAATTTTATCATTTTTAGCTTCCACTATCGTAACTACGGGAGCTTCAATGAATAGTTGTTCGGGAGACATGCTAATTAAAAAATCACAAAATCCACTCAAACCTTTTTCTGTATCTACTTCAAAATCATTACCGGAAAATAAGCTAACAGCTTCCGATAACAGCTTTCTAATTTATATTAAAATTGGCGTAACGATCATCTCAGATAGGGCTTTCTCAAAAGCAATAGATAAGGCCAAAGGTATATTATACCGGAGCGTTTCAGTCAAGTAATTACTGTACTTAACTTCTGGAAAATTGGCAAAAATGCCCGCAGTTTCCACAATGGTGATTCCGAAAGTTGTCTTGAGGCTTTCTAGGGTGAATTGACTGTAGGACATAAAATTTGAGACTCTTTTGATATCATCTTGACCATATTATAGCTGAAAATCTTATCCCCTTCGATGTCCCCCAGAGGGGACGCGCTATTCGCACTGCGCAGAGCACATCGCAGAGACATCGGGATCTCCTAACAGGGGAATGTCCTTAATAAGAAGGCCCGGGTAAGGACTTTAGTCCTTACTACGAACGGACGATATTCTCTATTTTCTATTCTCAATTAACACATGGCCAGCAGAGTCACTTCCCAAACAAGTCGGGGTTGAGCATAACTGAGCAGGTATTTGCGAGCTGTTTCAAGCTGTTGCAGGACATCTGATCGCGTAGCGTGCGCGCAGCGCAATCGACAGTCCTGTTGCCAGTAGCTATGCTGTAAATAATCAACTAACCAGAGTTGAGCTTCTGTGTCAAGGTTTTGGTTAATTTCCTTTGCTAATTCTAAAGCATCTCGGAGAGTATTGGGCGGTGTCTCGTGGGTAGTGCGATCGTGCAGGACACGTAGCCCGGTGCGCGCAGTGCGAGTAGCGCTCCCACGAGACACCGGAAGATGGCGCAGTCGGGATAGCAGTTCTGCTGGTATAGCCTGGAGTTGGGCAAAACAGGCGATCGCCTCTCCAGGACTCCCCTGTGCCATTGCCATTATCTGGTCTTGCTGTAAGATCTCTTCATAACCCAATTGTCGCAATATTTGACTCATTTGTGCTTTAGGGAGCCGATAAAAAGGAATTCTAGCACATCGCGATCGAATTGTCGGCAATAAGTCAGACGAGGCTAGCAAAATGATGGTAGCACTTCCTGGTTCTTCCAATGTTTTGAGTAAACTATTAGCAGCTGCTTCTGCCATTGTGGGAGCTTGTTCTATTACTACCACATGTCGCGGTGCTTTTAGAGGCGATCGGCTGATAAAACTGGCAATTTCTCGCACTTGCTCAATTCTAATCTGGGGAAGCGCTTTCCGTTTTAAACCCGCAGCAGCAGCTTCTTGAGCAGACAATAGTTGACCCTGATGCTGATAGGTTGGTTCCACCCACAATACATCAGGATGATTGCCATCTCGTACAAGTTTCTGGATTTTGGTATGCTCTGAACTGGGAGCACGATCGCAAAACATGGCTTCGATAAAACACTTGACTGCTATACTCTTGCCCACACCATCGGGACCCGCAAATAAATAAGCTGGGGCCAGGCGCTGACGGGCGATCGCTTCCCTTAAAAACTTTACCGCCTGTTCTTGCCCGATCACTCTCTCAAAAGGCATAATTTTTCATTTTGTTCTTGTAAATTTTTAATTTTTAATTTTCGATAATTTGCCATTTAGTTAAGTATTCTGTTATAATGGTTTGGATATGGGCTTGGACTTGGGACTGGGAACCGCTAGCATCAACTCGGATAATGCGATCTTGTTCTTTTGCCAATTGAGCAAATCCCCGATATACTCGGCGGTGAAACTCCAAATCAGCTTGCTCCATCCGGTCAGCTTTACCCCGTTGGCGCGTCCTCAAAAGACCCACCTCCACATCTAAATCTAACCACAAAGTTAGATCGCTGTGCAGACCAAAGCTAGCCATTTGATTGAGTTGCTCGATTTTACTCAGACTCAGACCGCGACCATAACCCTGATAGGCTAGAGTCGAATCAGTGAAGCGATCGCACAAAACGATCGTCCCCTTCGCCATCTGAGGCTTGATGAATTCTTCAACATGTTGAGCTCTGTCGGCTGCATATAACAACAGTTCTGTCATCCCTCCTAGGTCAGAGTCGATGTCTCTGCGATGTGCTCTGCGCGCGCTATTCGCACTGCGCAGAGCACATCGGGGGTAGTGCGAATTCGGTGTCCCCCCTTTTGTGCTCCTAGCGCTCTCGGGGGACACCGAAAGCTTTTTAGAGACATCGAAGGCGAGCAAAATCTGGCGCAGTTTCTCTCCTAAGGGCGTACCTCCAGGTTCTCTGGTGACCGCAACGCGATCGGTCCGGCAGCGCAACCACTGGTACAGCAGCTGGATCTGAGTTGTCTTACCACTACCTTCGGTTCCCTCAAAGACGATCAGTTTTCCCTGCATTTATAATTATATGGTAATTTCTCCGGTTGAGTCTTGGTGCGGCCATAGTTATCATAAAAGAGTCGCACTGTCGAGGTCTTTGAATTTTATATGGCTCGGTACACTTGTTCTTTCACTGTTGCGCTTCCTGCCGATCATCTCCAGCAGTCTTTGAGTGAGATTCTGGAGTCCTGTAACTTCGAGGTTGTCTACGACAAAGTCGACTATATCAGGGTCGTGAGTTCCCCGGTCAAGTCTCCTTTACCAAGCTAGTGGAAGTAGAATTTCTGATTGACAGCACCACTGCTACCGAAACGGAACTGAAATTCAATTTAGTCATGAAAAACGACGAACTGGCCCTAAAACTGGACAACCACTGTCGGCAAATGTTCGATCGCCTGACTAGGGCAATCGCCGACTCCAACCATTTGCAGCTGATTGAAACTGCGGTGGGATAGATTTGGGTGCATGTCAGTTGTCAGTTATCAGTTGTTAGTTGTACATTTTGAATTTTGAATGAGAGAATTTTGAGCAGTGCTAATGGTATGTTAGCAATCAGCCTGTTTATCATCAGACATCATGCTGGGACTGATCGGAGTGATATCGAACTCATCGGCTGGGCTGCTAGCAACTGATTCAGTAAGTAATAGATGGCACGCACCTGCGGTCCAAATACAATCTCATCGGAATTTTGCAGGTCATGAGTTACCAGTTTCCGACTGTTAATCAAGATGCCATTAGCACTGCTTTTCCCTTTCAAATTGCCATCCACTATCCGGCAGTAATAGCTTCCATCTTCATGGGGAAGCAGTACCAAGGTAGCATGTCGCGGGGGAGACAAACTGAGAAACGAAGCGGATATCACATTGTGCATCTCTGCTAATTGAGTATACAGGGGATGAGAGCGTAAATTCCCGCTTCCCTTTGTCGTCTTCAATAATCAGTTTATGAGTTTGCTGTGCTGATGAAGCCATTGTCAGGATGTTTCAGGAATTGTTCTAGATCAACAAAAGTGGCGACATCCTCTCTCACGATCGCGAAAGTGGCTGTTTTTCCCCATACTGCTATTTTAGCATTCCCATCGAGAGCCGCACTTCTGCTATTACCTCGTCCGATGTTATTCCGATGGATCTGGCGATCGTATTTGCTGTCTTTTGTCTATCTCCTGTGAGCATTTTCACTTTTAATCCCATCTGCCGCAACTCTTCTATTGTTGTTTTGGCATCTGGCCTTAGTTGGTCCCTTACTGCTATCAATCCCCCTATTCTACCCTCTACTGCTACATATACTATTGTTTTACTCAACTCTGCCCAGCCTTGGGCCATTTTTTCCTCTTTTTTAACATCAATCTCATGCTTTGTCAAGCATTCTCTAGTTCCCAGAAGCACCAATTGACCATCCACCCAAGCCGATACTCCCAGTCCCGATACTGTGCAAAAGTCCTGGGCTCTTGGGATGGGCAAGTCTTGGGCGATCGCGGCTTGGGTGATGGCCTGAGCCAAAGGATAATTGCTGCCAGTTTCTACCGCTGCTGCTATTTGTAACAGAGATTGTCGATCGTAGCCTGTACCAATGGGTAGAGAATCTGTGACAGTAGGCTTTCCAGTAGTGAGGGTGCCAGTTTTATCGAACGCCACTAGATCCAGCTGATGAACCAGTTCCAGCACGTCACCCCCCTTGATTAAAATTTCCCGTTGGGCTCCCAGGCCAGTACCCACCAGGATCGCCGTCGGAGTGGCCAGTCCTAAAGCACAGGGACAGGCCACCACCAAAACCGCGATCGCTAGCTTTAAGCTCAACAACAGGGGAGTTTGATGAATCAGCTGGTGATGTCCCATTGTTGGCATCAAGACATGAGGCCAGATCTGAGTTCCCACAAAATACCAGAACCCGAAAGTCAGTGCTGCCACTGTCATCACTCCATAAGCAAAGTATCCAGCTACCCTATCTGCCAATTGCTGCACGGGGGCCTTTCTTGTTTGCGCCTCTTCTACCAGGGCGATAATCTGAGCCACAGTAGTATTTTGACCAGTACGGGTGGCCCGCATGGCAATTACTCCCGACTGGTTCATGGTTCCTGCTGCCACTGCATCTCCCGGTTTTTTTCCTACGGGGACCGATTCTCCCGTGAGCATTGATTCATCTACCGCAGTTTCTCCCGCCACCACTAACCCATCGGAGGGTATGTTTTCCCCTGGCAACACCCGCAAATACTCACCTACTTTCACATCAAAAGCGGGAATGTCTACTGATTTTTGGATCTCACCAGTTTCGCTAGGAATCAGATGTGTTATTTTCGGTCTGAGTGCTAGCAAGGATTTTAAGGAAACTGCTGCCTGAGTTTTCGCCTGTTGTTCCAGGGTACGTCCCAGAAGAATGAAACCCAGCAGCATCACCGGTTCATCAAAGAAGCATTCCCAACCCAGTTGGGGGAATAGCAAGGCTATGCAGCTAGCCATGTAAGCAGATAGAGTACCCAAACCCACCAGGGTATTCATATTGGGGGCATTTTGCCAGAGTCCCCGCCAGCCATCTATTAATATAGTACGTCCGGGCAGCAGCAAGGCCAAGGTTGCCAGTCCCCAGTGAAACCAGATATTACTCAGAACAGAGGCATGACCAAAGAAATGACCCATCCTCGATAGGAGGATTAGCAAGCCAGCAATTACTAGATTTTTAATTTGTTGCCGAATTTATTCCCGCTGTTGCTGGTCATCCTGGGTTCGGTGTTAATGGGGAGAACGGGGCTGAGTGGGAAAACCCGCCTTTGTCAACTGCGCTGCCAGGGCCGTGCGATCGACTGTGCCCGCTGCACATTCCACTGCTGCCACAGCTGTTACCAGATTTACACAAGCGGAAGATGAGACTTGGTAGAGGGGGAAGACAGGTAGACAAAAAAGATTCTTCAACGAAAGAATAAGCAATTCACTCCCTTGTCTACTTTCCCTCCTTGTCCCCCAAGTCTTGTCCCAACAGAAAAGTAAAAAACCTACCCCTGTGAGCAGCCCCCAGCTCCCTAAAGCTTAGATCGGGTGTGGTCAAAACCCGTTGGTACACGGCTGGCGCCCCCAGCGTAGCGCCATCGGCCTCGTCGTCCGAACCCGTGCATGGTCCGGCTACTCCGCAACATTGTCCGCCTGCGCGGGCTATATTACATGCATCATCGATGCACCCGACTATCAACTACTTGTGACCGCACCCAATCTAACCGGTGCCCCACTGTTAGGATTTTAAACCTCTCGGTTGGGGTTTTAAACCTCGATTTTGGAGTTTTAAACCTCGATTTTAAAGTTTTAAACTTTGATTTTGAGGTTTTAAACCTTGATTTTATAATTTTAAACCTTGATTTTATGGTTTTAAACCTCGATTTTTGGGTTTTAAACCTTTCGGTTAATGTTTTAAACCTCTCGGTTGGGGTTTTAAACCTTTCGGTTGAGGTTTTAAGTGGTCTTGCGCCCGTTAGCAACCGTTCACCGTTTTCTGTGAAGAGTTCCCCACTAATACAACTACTTTTGACCACACCAGTTTAGATGCACCCCTTGACAACCCTGAGTGAAAGTATGACTCCGGAGGATAACTTCAAATTTATCAATGCCTATCTGTCTAACATAGAACCGGCGATCGTCGAAAATCAGGGCTTTATTGATAAATACATTGGCGATGAGATTATAACATTGTTTAGCGGTGAGGCCGATAATGCTGTTAAAGCTAGTATTGCTATGTTGCACCGCCTGAGAGAATATAATATCAAAAGGAAAAGACAGGAACAGATTAGAATTGGGATTGAGATTAATACGGGGGATTTGATGCTGGGGACGATCGGGGGTATTTCCCGCATGGATAGTACAGTGATTAGCGATGCGGTAAATTTAGCCTCTCGCCTGGAAAACCTGACCAAAGAGTATGGAGTGCCCCTGTTGGTCACTCACCAGACTTGTTCGCGCTTGACAAATCCAGAGCAATATGATATCAGAAAGATAGACAAAGTACGGGTGAAGGGAAAATCAAAATTGGTGACAGTATATGAGGTGTTTGATGCCGATCGCAAGTGCGATCTCTCAAGTTGGCGACGCTAGATATGTTTACAGAGGCATTGTCAGTTGATAATCAGTATAATCTCAGTGAAGCGAAATCCTTATTCTCTGATTCCCTCCGCCATAACCCAGGGGATAAAGTAGCTCAACTTTATCTGCAACGCTGCTGTCAACGGGAGATTGGTGAATGTTAGTTGTGGGTGGTCAGTGGTTAGTGGTCAGTAGTTAGTAGTCAGTAGTAAATTTTTGATTAAGAATTGTCAGCAATTAGCAATGAACAGAAGAATCACAACAGCAATAATTGGCACGGCAGCAATGGCGGCGATCGTGGTGCCAGCGATCGCCTCAATTCCCGATGTGAACGGGACGATCGCAGAGATTACAGTCCGTATAGATGGATACAGAAGGAGAGGCAGTGGTGTCATAGCTTACAAAAAAGGTAACACTTACTACGTGCTGACCAACACTCATGTAGTAAACCTTCCGGAAACCTACACCATTGTCACAGAAAATGGCACCCGTTATTCTGTAGATTCAGGGGACATCCTGTATATGCCCGGAGTAGATTTAGCAGTATTGCCTTTCACTAGCAATGCGGAGTACGGAGTGGCCCAGCTAGGAGATTCAGATCGCCTGCAAAAGGGAGAAGTAATTCACGTAGCAGGATGGCCCCGATCGGGAGGTTCTTTGCGACAGCGGATATTTATTCACACAGAAGGGAAATTAACTCAAGGGGGGGCAGCTTTAAGCTATACTAATCTGGTAAGAGCGGGAATGAGTGGCGGTCCGATATTAGACAGTCAGTCAAGGTTAATAGGCATTAATCGCCTGGTCAGATTAGAGGGTGACACAGATAAAATAGTGGCATCGGGAGTAGCGATTAACAGTTTTTTGAACTGGTGGCAAACGGTACCCCTGGGGCCAGAACCGACAGTGCCCGCAAATGCTAATGTGACAGGCCCGAACTGGGGAACGGGTGGGGTAGACTTTGCTTTAGCTCAGACCATCGAAGGGGAAAATGGCTCGATAAGTTCGGTAGCTATTAGTAGCGCCAATGCAGGGCCGGGACAGTTGGTGGCTAGTGGGAATAGTGATGGGAGAATATCGGTGTGGAATCTGGCGGACGGGAAATTAATCGCTACTCTGCGGGGTCATGAAAAACCAGTGAATGCTGTAGTAATTAGCCCCGATGGGAAGATGCTAGTCAGTGGCAGTGACGATAATACCATAAAAATTTGGAATATGTCCAGTTGGGAACTAAAACGCAGTCTCATAGGACATGCATTGGCAGTGTCGGCCCTGGCGATCGCCCCAGATGGTCAAACACTGGTGTCGGGCAGTTGGGACAAAACCATCAAGATTTGGCATCTGACTACAGGGGAGTTGCAAGAGACGATCGCAGGACATTCAGCATTGGTGAGTGCTTTGACCATAAGTCCGGATGGACGGATTTTAGCCAGTGGGTCTCAGGATAAAACGATCCGCCTGTGGCATCTGCAAACAGCTCAACCCCTGGACATCCTGAGAGGACATGGACTGTCCGTGTTAAGTATAGCCATAAGTACAGATGGCCAAACATTAGCCAGTGGCAGCGGGGACGGGACGATCGGGATATGGAATTTGAGCAAAGGAGAGAGAATCACTACATTGAGAGGGCATACAGATGGGGTTTGGTCTGTTAAAATCAGCCCAGATGGTCGCACAGCGATCAGTGGGAGCTGGGATAGGTCGATCAAGCTGTGGGATCTGAGCACTATGAGATTGAAGAGGACTCTGGAGGCCCATTCAGGTTATATTAATTCGGTAGCCCTGAGTGGGGATGGACTCATCCTAGTCAGTGGTGATTGGAATAGTAAAATCAATATTTGGAGAAGAAAGTAAGCAATTGAAAATTGAAAATTGGGAAACCTATTGAAAAAAAGGCTCTCAGCTTTTATCCTTAGGCAATGAAAATGGGTGACATCCCGCAGCAGAGGTAAGAAGCACCCACCAGATGGCACCAGTCGCAATATTAAGAAACCCGATGCAAACGGAGAAACCGGGTTTCTGGGCTACTGGTTCAGATGGCCGCAGCAGAGGTGAGAAGCACCCACCAGATGGCACCAGTCGCAATAGCCCGCCACTAAAGGAAAAGAGGCAAGCTATCAGCTCAGGGTAGGCAAATCCAGCTCAAAGGAGTAAAATAGCAGAGAATGAGGGCAAACGCCTATGGCGATTACGGCTCTCCTCACTGCCAAGCACAGGTCTCCAGAGATAGGTTGATTGCAGTCAGCAAAAAAATGGTAGGAAATCAGCGATGTTTGAATATTTTACAGAACAAGCGATAAAGGTAATAATGCTCGCTCAGGAAGAGGCCCGTCGCCTGGGACATAACTTCGTAGGGACGGAGCAAATCCTCCTGGGTTTAATTGGTGAAGGGACGGGAATAGCAGCAAAAGTGCTGGGGGAACAGGGTGTAAATCTGAAGGATGTCCGGACGGAGGTAGAAAAAATTATAGGTCGGGGATCGGGGTTCACGCCAGTGGAAATTCCGTTTACGCCAAGGGTAAAGCGGATTTTCGAGTCATCCCTGAACGAAGCACGCCAATTGGGACATAATTACATAGGCACGGAACACCTGCTGCTGGGACTAATTCAGGACCGGGATGGGGTAGCAGCGAAGGTGTTGCAAAATATGGGGGTTGACCCCAACGCGATGCGCACCCAAGTGATTCGCATGCTGGGAGAAGAAGCAGCGGTAAGCGTGGGAGGGAGTTCAAACAATGGCAAAGTCCCCACCCTCGATGAGTTTGGCACGAATCTGACGAAACTGGCAGGACAGGGGAAACTGGACCCGGTGGTGGGTCGGGAGCCGGAAATTGAACGGGTAATCCAAATTCTGGGTCGCCGCACGAAGAATAATCCAGTGCTGATCGGAGAACCGGGGGTGGGGAAAACGGCGATCGCGGAAGGACTGGCCCATCGGATTGTCAACAAGAATGTGCCGGAAATCCTAGAAAATAAGCAAATAATTAGCCTGGAACTGGGAATGCTAGTGGCAGGAACCAGGTTCCGAGGAGAATTTGAAGAGCGGTTGAAGAAAATTATCGAGGAAGTCAGATCGTCGGATAACATTATCCTGGTAATTGATGAAATCCATACGATCATAGGGGCGGGCTCGGTAGAAGGAAGCCTGGATGCGGCGAACATCCTCAAGCCAGCATTGGCGAGAGGCGAAATGCAATGTATTGGGGCCACGACGATGGATGAGTACCGCAAGTATATCGAGCGGGATGCGGCCCTGGAACGTCGGTTCCAACCAGTGAAAGTGGGAGAACCCAGCGTGGAAGAGACGATCGAGATTCTCTACGGCCTGCGATCGGCCTACGAACAGCATCACCAACTGAAAATCTCCGATGAAGCGATCGTGGCCGCTGCTAACCTCTCGGACCGCTATATCTCGGACCGGTTCTTGCCGGATAAGGCGATCGACTTGGTGGATGAAGCAGGTTCCCGGGTCCGGCTGTTCAATTCTAAACTGCCGCTAGAGGTGAAGGAACAGAAGCGACAGTTGCGAGAAGTGATTAAGGAAAAAGAGGTGGCGGTCAAGGACCAAGACTTTGATAAGGCGGGAAAACTGCGCGATCGGGAGTTAGCAATTAAAGAGGAGATCCAAATCGCTACTAGCAATAAAATAAATATTGCTCCGGTGGTCAGCGCAGAAGACATCGCCCAGATCGTATCTTCCTGGACGGGAGTGCCAGTGCTCAAGCTGACGGAATCGGAATCGGAACTGCTGCTGCACATCGAGGATACCCTGCATCAGCGCCTGATCGGTCAAGAAGAAGCAGTGACGGCTGTATCTCGCGCTATTCGTCGGGCCCGGGTAGGTCTGAAAAACCCCAACCGCCCGATCGCCAGTTTCATCTTTTCGGGACCGACGGGTGTGGGCAAAACGGAACTGACAAAAGCTTTAGCAGCCTATTTCTTCGGTTCGGAAGAGGCAATGGTTCGCATAGATATGTCAGAATACATGGAACGTCACACGGTATCCAAACTGATCGGTGCGCCTCCTGGATTTGTAGGTTATCAGGAAGGGGGTCAACTGACAGAAGCGGTGCGCCGCCGTCCCTACACTGTGGTCCTATTCGATGAAATTGAAAAAGCTCACCCGGATGTCTTTAACCTGATGCTGCAAATTTTTGAAGACGGTCGCCTGACGGATGCGAAGGGTCGGACTGTGGACTTCAAAAATACCCTGCTGATTATGACCTCTAACATCGGATCCAAGGTGATTGAAAAAGGTGGGGGAGGTTTAGGATTCGAGTTTGAGGAAAATAGCGCTGATGCTCAGTATAACCGGATTCGCACTCTGGTAAATGAGGAACTGAAGCAGTATTTCCGCCCCGAGTTCCTCAACCGCTTGGATGAGATTATCGTCTTCCGTCAGTTGACCAAAGAACAGGTGAAAGATATCTCGGAGATCATGCTGCGGGAAGTCTTCGGTCGCCTCACGGAACAGGGTATTACTTTAGAAGTTACCGATACTTTCAAAGAACTCTTGGTCAAGGAGGGATACAACCCCAGCTATGGTGCGCGACCCCTGCGACGGGCGATTATGCGCTTGTTGGAAGATGTCCTGGCTGAAGAGTTGCTCTCCGGTCGCATCTCTGAGGGCGATCGGGCGATCGTAGATGTTGACGAAGAGGGTAAAGTTAAGGTAACCCGTGCAGAGAAGAAGCAGTTGCTCTCAGTTAGTTAATGCCAACCATACACCACCCTCACCCCCTCACAGGGGTAGGTTTTTTACATTTCGGTTCGTTTGAGGGGGTGAGGGGGTGAGGGGGTGCTCACAGGAGTAGGTTTTTTATTTTTGCTTAATTTTTGTTTTACCAAAAGTCGGAAAGTGGGGGAGTAGTATCAACAAAAGTCAACACTTGTTCATAATTTATTAATCAAATTTACCAAGATTAACTAACTCAAGTTGCGACCTATAAAAATTGGATACAAAAAGCTATGATAAAGAGAATTATTTTCAACTCTAATCCCTTAGATGTAACAGCATGAATTGACTTGGGAAACAAATTGGTGATTCGACTAAAACAGGTTTCAACTTGTTTTCTTGTTACTTTTTGTATATATTCAAAACAAGAAGATTCTTTTCTTTTTGAGTTCTTTTTTCGCAAAGGTTTTAACATTATACTTGACGACTCTTTTAGTAAATCCTCTAATTGATAATCATTATAAGCTTTATCTCCATAAACTATTGAATTTGATGGTAAGTCAAAGCCAAAAGATTGCAAAACTTTAAAATCATTATAACTACCAGGATCTAGATAAAATTCTATTAGCTTTCCATTTTTGTTTACCAACATATGAACTCTTAATCCATAAAAATAACGTTTTTTACTGGCAATATACCCTCGATATTCTTCCTTGTTATAAATTTGGCATCTATCAATCCTAATATTATCACATACTGGCACCGGGAAACTATCAAGAATATATTCTTGACCCGGATTGAGCTCTTTAAATGTTTGAGCTATAACTTGGAAGAAAAACATCCAAATTGGTTCGTCAATATTGTGTAATCGACGATTGAACCTACTTTTACTTAACATATTTTTTATATACTTGTGTTCGACCATAAATTGACAAGAGCGATCGTGGTGTCCTCCGAAAAAATATGCAGCAACTAATCCGACTGTCATCACTTCGGCATTGTTCATTTTTACTTGTGGATCTTCTTTTATATTTAACGCTTTTAGTAGCTCGTCACAAAGAACAAAAATTGTTGTAATCATATCTTCCATCATCTACATCCCCCAGCAATTAACTATTATTTTAGTACATTATAACCTATAAACAGCCAACCCGCCGTATAGCACAAAAAAAATATAATTTTGTATCAAAAGCTACGAAATATCCCAAATATCTGTAAAGTCTAAGTGGGTAATTCATATTTTTTTTAATAGGTCGCAACTTAGGTTAACTACGAACTACGAACTACGAACTACGAACTACCCCTGTAAGGTGAGGGGGTGAGGGGGTGAAGAGGATTCCTAGTTAAAATTCGTAGGCTGGGTTTCCGAACGAAACCCAGCAGTTACCTGTAAAGTTGGGTTGAGCCTAAGCTCAACCCAACCTACGATGATTATAAATAATTGTTACAAAAAAATCGAGATTTTGCGGAAAATGTAGGGTTAAATCTGAATATACAAGTATAAGGATTAAATCAGTCGATCCTGGGGTTGGGTGCAGAACCAAAGAAAATTACTACAAGAGCAACCCTGATATGGCTTGAATTAACGGTACGCAAAGGGACGATCTGCTCCCGGGAACGTCGGAGCAGGACGAGATTCGAGGTAGAGCCGGTAACGAATGCGCTGCGCGCACGCTACGCGGACGGCTTTTGGGCGATCGCGGAAATGACGTGCTCTATGGCAATCGAGGCCGGGATACCTTAACAGGAGGGGATGGGAGTGACATCTTCGTGCTCAGCGGCGGTCGCGATCGGATTACCGACTTTACTGACGGTCAGGACTTGATAGGATTACCAGGTCGTGTCAGCTTCGATCGGCTACAGATATCTGCTGGCACCGGGGCGAATGCTGGGAACACGATTATCTCCTTGGGACGCTTTCAGTTAGCAGTCTTGGAGGGGGTGAGCAGCAGCCAGATCGACGCCGCTGATTTCACAAACGATCTGACACCGATATCGGAACCGACGCCGACAGTACCGCCATCAAATGGCAATTTTAACATTGAATTCGACTATCGCTTTGACAGCAGCGGATTTTTCAATGACCCCGCCCGCCGGGCGGCATTAGAAGCTGCTGCTGATATCTGGGAGGGCTTTATCCAAGACGAGTTTCCCAATGTTCCAGCAGGGATTGAATTTACTGTAGAAAATCCTTCTGTGTCAGGCCGGGAAGAAAGGATTGTCTTGAACTCTGAAATTGACGATTTGCTGATTTTCGTAGGTGTACGTCCATTGCCTGGCAGCACTCTGGGACAAGCTGGACCTGATGGTGTGGATGCTGCTGGAACTGTTTTCTCCAACCGCATCAATGGCAGTGATTTTCAGCCTTGGGTGGGAGAGTTGACCTTCGATCCGGATGCGAATTGGTTTTTTGACTTCACGCCCAATACAGATGGGGACATTCCTTTCGGGCAAAGCGATTTTATTAGTACGGCTTTGCATGAAATCGGGCATATTTTGGACATTGGTACTGCTGACATTTTCGAGTAAATCGGTGCAGGGAGGGCTTTTGATGGTCCCAATGCTCTGAATGTGAATGGGGGCCAACCTATTCCTTTGGAACGAGATTTGTCTCATATCCAAGAGGGTTTTTTGAATGGTACTGTCTTGCTGGACCCCTCAATCACGAACGGCACCCGCATATTGCCGACTCAGGTTGATTTGGCTTTGTTGGCGGATATTGGCTATGAAATATCCGACTTTACAGCTCAAGGTGAAACGCCCCCGATCGCATCTTTCGGGGATGACCAGATCATCGCTACAATGTTGGCTGACACGATCGATGGTTTAGGTGGTGGCGACTAAATTCAAGGCGATCGGGGGAACGATCGGCTGAATGGAGGTTCTGGAAACGATCGGCTGTTTGGTCAAGCAGGTAACGATACCCTGAATGGGGACGCTGGGGATGACCAACTTGTGGGAAATGAGGGTAATGACATTCTCAATGATGGCTCTAATAATGATAACTTCTTCGGTGGCACGGGTAACGATACCCTGAATGGCGATGCGGGGAATGACTTCCTAAGAGGAGAAGCAGGGGATGATTTGCTCAATGGTGGTGCTGGCGATGATAACCTTTTTGGTGATGCGGGCCGGGATAAATTCTTCTTTGGTGCTAACAATGGTGAAGACACTATTACCGACTTTGACATTGCTACTGAAAGGATCCAGATAGCATCTGGTCTGGGTTTTGCTACGGGTGCAGATGTGCTGGCTACTCTCTCTAGGACTTTCATTAATACTTCTGTCTTCACCCTGAGTCCGGGGAACTCGATAGAGGTATTTCATGAGGATGTATCTAACATAAATAATACTCCTCTGACAGCAGCAAATTTCGTTATTGTCTGATCTGTTTCATCCGCTAGCCCGCCGGGGGTTCAAACCCCCGGCTAATAGCTAAAGTCGGTTTAAAACCGACTAAAAATATTGTCATTTTAGTTTATGAGTAGGGTGGGCACCGCCCACCAGACAGCGGGTTCCTCTCGTTCCCAGTTTCAAGCTGGGAACGAA
Source organism: uncultured Hormoscilla sp. (assembly GCA_963921275.4). Lineage (GTDB taxonomy): Bacteria > Cyanobacteriota > Cyanobacteriia > Cyanobacteriales > Desertifilaceae > Hormoscilla. The sequence goes on from OZ001293.3 coordinate 4,731,136, forward strand.
TTCTAGAGGCAGAGCCTCCAGTTTAACCGAGATAGAGGGAAAATGGACAAATTTCATAAATTATACCCTCGTTCCCAGTCAGCCAGTAGAACTTCCAGTAGAGATTGGATATTTTTCTCAAGTCGAAGTGAAACGAGGATCTTTTCAGAAAGCGGTCACAAATACAAATAACTGATATTGTCGCGATCGCCCCCAAATTCCACGCAGTTATGTTACCATATTGTCCGATCGGTAAAAGCATTAGGTGTATCTAACTTTACCCGATCGCTGGAGGCGATCAGGAATTGGCAGAAAAAGGAATTAAACAGATAAAGATCGTTCTGCTATGATTATAAAATAAATTAAGTGGGATTGCCAGAGTTAATGGGGTGTGGTCAAAAGTAGTTGATATCCTGGCCAAAAGGATTGCGCTACCGGTGTCTCCTGGGTAGTACGAATAGTGCTCCCAGGAGACGCCGAGCACACGGCTACGCCTACGCGATCGACGCTGACAGATTACATCGTAGCGAACGTAATACTAAATTTGCGTGTTACACGTAATCAAGCATAATGCCGGGCGGGAGCCTTCATGAATGATTACATCGTAGCGAACGTAATACTAAATTGTGTATTACACGTAATCAAGCATAATACCAAGCCGGGCGGGAGCCTTGATGGATGATTACATCGTAGCGAACGTAATACTAAATTGCGTGTTACACGTAATCAAGCATAATACCAAGCCGGGCGGGAGCCGCTTATCAACCAGTGAAATCGTCATAATTTTACCTTTTCTTTACCAACTGGTTTTGACCACACCCGAGTTAATGTGATAATGCCAATATATAGCGTATTACCTGATGATAGTGACATAGACCAGCGGCTGCAAAACTTGAAGAATTCAGGTATGTTAGTTGGCAGCGATGAGAGCATCATCAATAAAAAACTTAATGACTTGGCAAAGGAAGTTAAACAGGGTCAGATCGGTGCCAAAGGAGAAGTGACATTTTTAGAACGGCAAGTATTTGGCGAAGGTAGACAGGTGTTAATCATTCCCGATCCGATACAGTCAAATGTTAAAATACCCGATTACGCAGTTTACCAAGATCGGGGTGGGACGCTGGGACGAGAAATTATTGAAGTAAAAACTACAGTGAGGACCACTAATGTTACCTTATGTCGGGGATGGGAAAAATGGATTAAGAGTAAAATCAATGAGGGAAATAAACAGCTAAAACGCTCGGGAATTACTTATGGAATACCGGGTTCTTTGGAAATGCAGCTATACGAAAGTGCCAAGAGCGAATTTGCTCAGATACTTCAAGACGATGCTACTACTGTGGAGAGTTGGGTAACTAGAGAATTCCGTCCCAATCAAATGAGGAGCTTACGGCGAGTAGCTATTTATGGTAATGGAAAACTCCTGCTTGAGTTTACTCGAACTGTTGAAAACCAAATTGTCAGAACATTTCCTGCATAAAAAACTATGGTAGAAACAAGAACTTGGCGGCGAGGAAGCGGTCTCATAGATTGGACGTATAATATAGTAGATCACCATCATCAGGTAAAACAGTTGCTTGCCGATCGGGTAAAGCGTAGAATCTGGATAGCAGATAAAATTGAGCGTCTGCTAGATGCTCTGGGAAATTTCGCGCTGGTTCAGGACGTAACAGTCGATACCTGGAGTGGTGGAGAAGATAGTTTGGCGATCGCCGAATGGCAAGGAGTGGCGTCACGTTTAAAACTTGTAGACTTTTTGCAAAAAACAGACGAGGTGGTAAACATAGATTTTACCTTGACATTGCAATGCGCAACCCCGACAACTAATGGCAAGCTAAAAGAATTACAGATTGAGTCTGGTGGGAGTATATTCTTCTTCATTGAACTAGAGGATGAGGGCAAATTGGATCTTAATACCGATACTCCAATTTGGTTGACTTTCTCTCTTGATGTTGATATCCATGCACCAATTTCTTGGGGACCAGTTCGGAATAATACTCAACATGCTCGGCTGAATGGATCGCGCTTATCTGCTTTCCTACACCGTCTGGAACAGGACATCCCAGCAGAATTTATAGGTGTAGATGCTCCTGATTATCAAGGGATGGTCGATCGTTATGGATTTTTAACTCACTCAGTGGAGTTAGAAGCACAAACAACTGAGTCCTATTAAGCGATCGCCATCATTTGCGATCGCTTTTATTTATGGGTAATGCTAGCTAAAAATAGATGATGTACAAATTACATAAATCATGTTATGATAATCTTACAGCTTGTTCAGGAAACAAGTAGAACATTTTTGTGCTAAACTAGAGCTATACTCAATGCAGACCAAATTCAGCTATGGGACGTTACTCTCTGGACCTGAGACAAAAAGTAGTCACTGCTTATCAATTGGGCAAAGGCTCGATTCGGCAACTCGCCGAGCAGTTTATGCTCAGTCCTGCTACTGTTCATAGTTATATAAAACAAGATCGAGAAACGCAAGATATAACCCCTAAAAAACCCGGTCCCAAACGTCCGGGCAAGCTAGAAGCCGATCGAGACTTGATCGTGAAGATGGTAAAAGATTACCCAGATTGTCCGGTGAGGCAGTATCGGGAACATCTCCGGCGGGAGCAGGATGTTTATGTCAGTGTAGGGGGGATGTGTGAGTTCCTAAAAAAAGAAGGCTTAACCCTTAAAAAAAAACTTACCGGGCAGAAAAGGTAGCAACGGAAGCAGGTCAGCAGCAGCGAGTTGATTACCGAGAGCGGGTTCGAGATGTCCCACAGGGAAAATTGATATTTATTGATGAGGCAGCTTTCTGGATAGGGATGAGTCGCGATCTGGCCAGGAGTGAAAAAGGTAAAAAGGCATTCTATTTAAGACCATTTTATCAGGGGAGTAAAATGACCTTAATCGGAGCAATAAGTCTTGAAGGAGTTGTGGCTAAAAAAGCAATTAAAGGCTCTATGAAAGGTAAGGATTTTAAGGATTTTATTGAAGATGACCTGGTTCCGAAGCTGAATCCAGGGGATGTGATAGTTATGGATAACCTTAATATCCATAAAATGGAAGGGATCGAAGAACTGATAGTCGCTACGGGAGCAAGAGTAGAATATTTACCACCCTACTCACCAGACTTCAACCCTATTGAGATGTTGTGGTCAACGGTTAAGTCACTGGTCAGAATGTTCCCAACACGAGCAATGGAGGCGCTAGAACAGTTAATTGAACTTGCTCTGATGCTGATTGGAACAAATACGTTTAAGAACTGGTTTACTAAATGCTGTTATTGTACTAATTAAATAGCGAACCTGCTGTATCAGAAGATATTTCCTTAAGTCCAGAGATGAAAAAGGTAACTATAATAACAATGAATCCGGAAGTGATGGGCGGAAAACCTTGCATCCGGGGGTTACGAGTCACAGTTGGGACTATTGTGGGACTAATAGCATCGAGTCATTCACCAGAAACAATATTGCAAGCATATCCCTATTTAGAAGAGGCAGATATTTACGAAGCACTTGCCTAGGCAGCGTGGTGATTTTAAGAACAAGAATTTATCCTCCACAGCAACTCAGCATAAAAATATTGTGCTAAGATATTATTAGAGTACAACCAAGAAATCAAAGAGGATAAATTGAGTTACGACAACACCTGCAAATATCTGGCAGAACAGGATCCGAGAGTCAGACAGTATAACTGTGAAGTCAAACAGGCGGTGATTTTCCTCAAAGCTACTACGAGTGAGTTAGTGTTCCAGAATCAGTATGAAGACGAAGATACCATACATCGGTATCAGGTCATTCGGTTATGGGAAGAAGACCCAGCTATACTGATGGCAGATCCAGGTCTTTTACCACTGGCCACTCTAGCTCGCAGCGATAACTTCAATAGCTTGTTAGCACAAGTGGCCCAGGAATTTGGTAAAATAGAGTCAACAGCTCAACGCAATGAGATCTCAGCCTGCATTTCAATTTTGGCAGGTCTGCGATTTGAGAAACAATTGATTAATCAGTTATTCAAAGAGGAAGTCATGCGTGAATCAGTAATCTATCAGGATATTCTGCAAAAAGGTCGGCAAATTGGTCGCGCGGAAGGTCGCGTTGAAGGCCGCGAGGAAGGTTATTTGGAAGTTATTCACCGCCTGAGCGTGCGCCGATTTGGAGTTTGGACTGAGTGGTTTGAAGATCGCCTGAAAAAGCTGTCTATCTCTCAGTTAGAAGATTTGGTAGAAGCGCTGTTGGATTTCTCGACGGTGGATGATTTAGCCGCTTGGTTACAGCAAAATGAATCAGGCGATATGGGAGTAGCCCCATAGCCCCAAACCCGATCGCCCCAGGCGCGATCGGGGTACAATTGTTATTATAGCTCAGTTGCCCGCGCCGGTTCCGTGCATTTACAGGTTGATTTGCGCAGTGGTACTATCAACGCAGCCTGTTGCACTACCTATTTCTCCTTTATTCGATCGTCCAATCGGAAAGTCTCAGAGCTGGCACCCGTGCAAAATTCCGTCGGTTGCGCGTAACCAGGATAGCATTTTTAGAAAGTGCTATCGCCGCAATTCGCAAATCTTGCGTGCCAATGCGAATCCTTTGACGAATCAATTCGGCGTAACAATTGTAAGCCTCCCGATCGAAGTCAAGTAAATTAACGCCATTGAAGAATTCTACTCCAGTCCGCAATCCTATGTAAGCCCATAGCAGTCTATCAGGTCGGGAAGATTGCCTGATAGCATTAAGCCATCCACGCATTTGTTCTTCCACTGTGATAACTGTCACACCAATATCTTCACTATTGACTGCATTAACGCGCTGTATTACAAGAGGATGTCTATGTTGAAAAAGTGAGACGTGATCCGTATCAAGTATCCAAAAACTCACATTTTAGCCTCCGGGAGCATCTATTGTACGATAATAGGCTTCCATTTCCGCATCCAGTTTGCGGCGATCGGCTTCTATATGTTCCAGCACTTCTGGGAAAACCGGATTATCTGCATACATTCCAGCAAACTTCATCCAAGGATGTTCGGGTTTGGGCAGTTCCATTTCCATCTGGACAATTTCTGCCTTTGACAAACGGGCAGTTAAAAGCTCTCGTACCTTTGCCAGGGCTTCCGATCGCGTTCCACCCTCAGCCTGACAGTTAGGCAAACCCCACACCGTCGCCCTTACCGTACCTTCGTTTTCTGTTTCTATCACCACATTATAAGTCAAGTTAGACAACTTGTCCGCAGTCGAGGTCAACTCCTTAGTTGAGGTCTCCATATTGATATTCTCTGCACGACTTGCTTTTCTTCTTTATCTTAACATCATTTGCCGTTAGATTGACAATTGTTAAAGCAAATTTAATATCGATCGGATAGCTTGCGATTGAAAAACGAGTAGATCGAGAAACCGGGGTTTCTGTCACTATAATATAAATATCATTAATAATTGCACGAGAAACCCTGTTTCTGACTGCCACCTGTCTGTATCGCTTCTCATAATCCCTTGTTATAGCGGTACGGCTTTGTTGATAATCTGTTCCCGGTAACGTTCTTTTAATTCATCTTCGGTAAAAACATACAGTTCAAAGCCCAATAATTCTCGTAAATCCATCGATAAACTACCTTGTTCAAGTAAACCACTTCCCGGTTTTAAGTTTACCAAAAAATTGACCTCTGTGTCCCTGACTCATCCTTCTGATAAGCAAAGAGTGAAAAATGCGCAGGCGATCTGCTTCATATTTGGCTGCTTTTTCCAAGATTTCCTGCTTGCAAGCCTGAATTTTGGCTCGCCGACTGCGGAGGACTACTTCCGGATCTACTTCCAGAGCGATCGCCTCTAACTGTGCTGCTAGAGATATTTTTTCGTCTGGGGTCAGTTTTTCTGCTTGTTGAATTAATGTCTACAATGTATTTTTACTCATAAGCTGATGGGATGGTTGCGCTCTGCCTCCAGTTTAACCTAGATAGAGGAAAAATGGACAAATTTCAGAAATCATGTTATGATAATCTTATCAGAAGAGATTTCCGCAAGAATAGAGATGAAAAAGCTAACTAGAATAACAATGAATCCGGAAGTGATGGGCGGAAAACCTTGCATCCGTGGGTTACGAGTCACAGTTGGGACTATTGTGGGACTAATAGCATCGGGTCATTCGCCAGAAACAATATTGCAAGCATATCCCTATCTAGAAGAGGCAGATATTTACGAAGCACTTGCCTATGCAGCATGGCGAGTTGAAGAACAAGAAGTTATCCTCCACAGCAACCCAGCATGAAAATTCTGATTGATATGAATCTTTCACCAGACTGGGGGCAAGTGTTTATCAAGTATAACATCCAGTCGGTTCACTGGTCTACTGTCGGCGACCCGAGAGCAACAGACAGAGTGATAATGGAGTGGGCAAAAACCAATAGCTATGTTGTCTTTACCAATGACTTAGACTTCGGTTCTCTGTTAGCAGCTACCCAAGCAGAGTCTCCCAGCGTGATTCAGATCAGAACTCAAGACTTGCTACCTGCTAGCATAGAAAACATCGTAATTGAAGCCTTACGTCGCTTGGCATCAGAACTCGAATTAGGTGCTTTGATTACCCTTGACCTTACCCGTTATCGAGTGCGAATTCTGCCGATAATTACCGAGGAATAAGAAGAGGTGGGGCTAGACAAAATTAGCCCGCGCAGGCGGGCTAATTTATATTAAAGAGATGTTCCATACTTCCGCTATCAACTCTTTTGAGGATTCAGTAAAGTAAGGAATGTTATTCGGAATCTACTTGCAGGGCGATCGCCTCTAACTGTGCTGCTAGAGATAGTTTTTCGTCTGGGGTCAGTTTTTCCGCTTGTTGAATTAATGTCTGCAATGTATCTTTACTCATAAGCTGATGGGACCGTTGCGGTGAAAGAGGGGCGATCGGCCCGCGGACGGTCCGAAAAATCGGGGTACAATTGTGATTATAGCTCATAGATTTGCCTGTATCTGAGGAAGCGCTCGCCTTTTGCTGTCAGCCAGTACATTAATCTTGGGATTCCAATTCGTGCAAAATTTTTTCTACTTTGCTTTTTAACTCTGGTAAGTCCTGGGTAACTACTGACCAAACTTTCGGCAAGTTTATCTTATAATATTGATGAGCCAGAATGTTTCGCATTCCCACGATCTTGGTCCAGGGAACATCGGGGTATGCTTGTCGCAGGCTGGAAGATAAACCACTTACAGCTTCACCAATAATTATCAGTTGGTACAAAATTCCGCTTTGAACCAAAGATTCTTGTTCAAAGCTGGATTTTCCACCGTACCGCTGAATTTTCGCTATGGCTTGTAAAATATCCTGCAACCTGTCGGTATTGCTTCTCATAATCAATTATTATAACGGTACGGCTTTGTTGAGAATCAGTTCCCGGTAACGTTCTTTTAAGTCATCCTCGGTGAAAACATACAGTTCAAAGCCCAATAATTCTCGTAAATCCATCAATAAACCACCTTGTTCGAGTAAACCACTTCCCGCTTTTAAGTTTACGAGAAAATTGATTTCTGTGTTTCTGACTCCTCCTTCTGATACGCTTAAATGAAAAATACGCAGGTTATCGGCTCCATATTTGGCTGCAAGTTCCAAGATTTCCTGCTTGCAAGCCTGAATTTTTGCTCGCCGACTGCGGAGGACTACTTCCGGATCTACTTGCAGGGCCAGATATTCTAACTGTGCTGCTAGAGATAGTTTTTCGTCTGGGGTCAGTTTTTCCGCTTGTTGAATTAATGTCTGCAATGTATCTTTACTCATAAGCTGATGGGACCGTTGCGGTGAAAGAGGGGCGATCGGCCCGCGGACGGTCCGAAAAATCGGGGTACAATTGTCATTATAGCTCAGGTGGGAGGGCGATCGCCGGGTTGGGGGGCGCAGGGGAAGGGGCGATCTCTGAGATTAACAAGTGAGTAATAGTTATCCGTGGGAGGAAGCATGACACCCCAACAGAAGTTTGAAATCATCTTCACCCGCCCAGTCTTTGGGCATTTGGCAACAATAGACCGCAAGTATCATTCTCAGATCCGTAGTACAATTTCCGAACAGTTGAGTTACGATCCAGAGGTAGAGACTCGCAACCGTAAACCTTTGCAGCGACTTTCACAGTTGGGTGCAACGTGGGAATTACGTTTTGGTCCCTTAAATCGGTGGCGAGTGTTTTACGAGACTAACCCTGACGAATATGAGGTTTATATCTTAGGAATTGGGGAAAAAGTGGGCAATCAGTTATTTATAGGCGGAGAGGAGGCGGAGTTATGAAAATTGTATCGATTGCTGAAATCAAGGCGAATTTAGAGGATTATCTGAAATCTCCTCCAAATGAACCAATTGCGATCGTGGAAGGCGATCGCCCTATAGCAGCAATGAGTTTAATTGTAGACCCGGAGGAGCTAGAGCGATTTCTGTTAGCCAACAATTGGAAGTTTAATCAAATTTTAGAGAAGTCGCGACGCAGCCTTCAAGAAGAGGGCGGTATTAAGCAGGATGATTTTTGGCAATTAGTGGACCAATTACCAACTAATGATTGAAAAAGGGTCTAGAGAGTCAGACCGCCTCTGGTTCAAACCAGAGGCCAATAGCTCAAGTCGGTTTTAACCGACTAATAGCATGATGCTGAAAATAATTGTAGCCACGTTTGACAAAATGGTATAAGCTGATGGGATGGTTGCGGTGAAAGAGAGGCGATCTGCCCGCGGACGGTCCGAAAAATCGGGGTACAATTGTCATTATAGCTCATAGATTTGCCTGGGGTATCAAATCGCGGCTACAAAAACAAAACCCGCTCGCGCGGGGGCGATCGCCGTTTTGCAAAATAATTCCTCTTAATCTAATTCACTTGCTAGCTGTTGAGCTGTCTGATATAATTGCATATTCATGCGAAAACCACCGATCATTAGTTCATCTAGCAGGGGAGTAACAGCAGGAATTAATCCCCTTTGCCTTGCTTGAACTAAGGTGCCTACAGTACCGACTATATTTAATCCGATTTTTCTGAGGTTTGTAGTGAGGACTTCCGTCCTCACTACAAACCTCAGAAAAATCGCGCCACTTCTCGTCCTCTAGCTTCATCTATTACTAATAAATCTGCTTGTAACTCCATCACCAGCGTGATCGCTTCACTCTCACCTCTGTCTAACTGTTCCCTGAAACTTTCGACTACAGTCTGATTTTGAACGTTGATGACTTGTCTCCACTGTGCTGTCTCTACTTCTGCTGTACCTGGACGAGACTGTCCAAAGGTAACAACTTCTTCTCGAACCGCTGGGGGTATGCATATTTGATTGTAGAGCAGGTGCAACAGGCCAAATTGATTAATCCGAGCAAGAGAAACTAAAGGACTAGAATTGGTAACAACTATCATTATCTTTGTTCTCCGAGGATTCTTTGAACAGTTTCTACTTGGGCTACCAACTCTTTTGAGGATTCAGTAAAGTAAGGAATTTTATTCTGTCCCAGCAGTTGCACGAACTCCCATTTAGAGATTCCTAATAATTCCGCTGCTTTCCCGGTTGAGATTCGCTGTTGTCGGACTAACTCTAGTACAATTAATTCCAGAATTCTTCCTTCTAATTCTGCCTCGTTGGCTTCGAGGATAGGTATTAATTCTTGGGGTAACTTCAAGCTCAGGGTTATTGTACTCATTTGATTTTGCTAAAATCGGGGTACAATTGTCATTATAGCTCTTTGCCTGGGCGATTTCAATCGCGGCTACAAAAACAAGGGGGGCGATCGCCTATCGGGAAGTTAGGAACCTGCAAAAGGGGGCGATCACCCCCAACTTAGCGGGGGGTTTGGGGGATCCAGCGACTGGGAGATCCCATGCACGATCAACTGGTTTTGACCACACCCGTTGCCAACGGGCCCAAGACCACTAAAACCCCAACCGAGAGGTTTCAAACCCCAACTGAGAGGTTTCAAACCCCAACCGATAGGTTTCAAACCCCAACCGATAGGTTTCAAACCCCAACCGATAGGTTTCAAACCCCAACCGATAGGTTTCAAACCCCAACCGATAGGTTTCAAACCTCGGAACAGTGTGTCCCGCTGCGTTCAGGTAATTAGTTATCAGGTCAGCACTGCTCCGGGTACTATTTTGGCCAATAGCGTCCCCGGTTAAAGCATCACGCTGGAAACCGAACATGTGACGTATCATTTTTTCCGTATCCTCTTAGGGTTAGGGCTAATTTTCAATTCCTAACTTTTTCGTTAACTCCATCTTGTCATACATATTTTGCTTTGCCAAGGGCTAAAAGTGGGATAAAAAGTGGTAAACAGTGAGTAATATGAAAGTTTTCCAGTCCTAACTTAGTTGGAAAAAGTAGGATTTAGTTGTTAAAGTGGCAAATAGTGTGATATAGTGGGATATGCTAACCTTAACTATGACCGGTGATTCTCACTTTGACCTCTGGACATCCAAGAAATGCTACAATGGACCGGCGATCGGGTATTCGCTAAGACCGGCAAACCTCTGGACTCCGGGTGTGGTCAAAAGTAGTTGCGGCGGGGGATCCCATGCACGATCAACTGGCTTTGACCACACACCCGTTGCCAACGGGCCCAAGACCACTAAAACCCCAACTGAAAGGGTTTAACCCTCAACAGAGAGGTTTTAAACCCAAACAGAGAGGTTTAAAACCCAAACAGTGGGGCACCGGTTAGATTGGATGCGGTCACAAGTAGTTGATAGCCGGTGCATCGATGATGCATGTAATATAGCCCGCGCAGGCGGGCTTTGTTCCTGTAGCCGGATGGGGTCGAGCCGGGAATCGCTTCCCGACCCTCCCTTGAGGAACCGGACTTGCGATTTTCACCGCATCCGGCTACTGGGTACTAGGCCCTTTTCATAGGTGGATGGGGTCGAGCCGGGAATCGCTTCCCGACCCTCCCTTGAGGAACCGGACTTGCGATTTTCACCGCATCCGGCTACTGGGTACTAGGCCCTTTTCATAGGTAGACTTAATAGGAATTACTTCCGTTAGCCCTTGCCGCCTGTCTTTTCTTCCCTTTCCTGGTTTAGCGAGTGGTTGTTCTGATAACCGTTAGTATCACCATTTTCAAGTCAGTTTTACCAGTTATCCATACCTTATCCTCCACTTGCGTTTCGGATTAGTTCCGTGGCTTTTTAGGATTACTCATTCCAGCAGCTTCCTAGTATCACCGACCCACGTCAGCGCTGGCTACCCAGCATCATCTACATTACTGTAGATGTTATCCCAGGAATTACCCCGGGCATTCGCTTCTTGGGTCATCCCTCCCCCCGTGGCTTGCGCTTAACATCTAACTTGTCCTGATGGACAGCACACGAGAGGTTACTTCGTTCCCTAACAACATTTCGCGATACCTTTAGGTCCACACTATACCCCGGGAGCTATTTGAGTACTATATTAGCCAGAGTCTAAAACTAATACTAGCTACCATTTCCTTTTTAGGCCAGCGCATATAGCCTTATTTCGCTGGTTCCTTATAACGAGGCTTGCACATGTTTGCCTGCTCTAACCTTGGATATCTTTCCTAGCGGCGTCACCGGCTTAGGCTGCCAGTTATCCTACATTTGAGTCCTCGCTTAGCACCACGATGATGTCGCTTCGTAGCACCGAGGACCGGTGTCACCCCCGTACCTGGGGGGAGGGGAATTTAACCCCCATGCGGTCAGAGTTCCCGGCTAATGAAACCGGGCTAGCGTTCCGTGTTTGACCACGTTAGGCTAGAACGAATCGCACAGACTTAATAGGAATTACTTCCGTTAGCCCTTGCCGCCTGTCTTTTCTTCCCTTTCCTGGTTTAGCGAGTGGTTGTTCTGATAACCGTTAGTATCACCATTTTCAAGTCAGTTTTACCAGTTATCCATACCTTATCCTCCACTTGCGTTTCGGATTAGTTCCGTGGCTTTTTAGGATTACTCATTCCAGCAGCTTCCTAGTATCACCGACCCACGTCAGCGCTGGCTACCCAGCATCATCTACATTACTGTAGATGTTATCCCAGGAATTACCCCGGGCATTCGCTTCTTGGGCCATCCCTCCCCCCGTGGCTTGCGCTTAACATCTAACTTGTCCTGATGGACAGCACACGAGAGGTTACTTCGTTCCCTAACAACATTTCGCGATACCTTTAGGTCCACACTATACCCCGGGAGCTATTTGAGTACTATATTAGCCAGAGTCTAAAACTAATACTAGCTACCATTTCCTTTTTAGGCCAGCGCATATAGCCTTATTTCGCTGGTTCCTTATAACGAGGCTTGCACATGTTTGCCTGCTCTAACCTTGGATATCTTTCCTAGCGGCGTCACCGGCTTAGGCTGCCAGTTATCCTACATTTGAGTCCTCGCTTAGCACCACGATGATGTCGCTTCGTAGCACCGAGGACCGGTGTCACCCCCGTACCTGGGGGGAGGGGAATTTAACCCCCATGCGGTCAGAGTTCCCGGCTAATGAAACCGGGCTAGCGTTCCGTGTTTGACCACGTTAGGCTAGAACGAATCGCACGGACCCTTTAGGGTTCGGGCGGCGAGGCCGAGTATCAAGGGTGTGGTCAAAATCCATTGGTAAGAGGATCCCCCCCAGCCCCTCTCATACATATTTTGCTTTGCAAAGTAATAAAAGTGGGACAAAAAGTGGTAGACAGTGGGTCATATGAAAATTTTTTAGTTCTAATTTAGTCGTAAAAAGTAGGAGTTAGTTGTTAAAGTGGCAAATAGTGTGATATAGTGGGATATGCTAACCTCAACTATGACCAGTGATTCCCACATTGACCTATGGACATCCAAGAAATGCTACAATGGACCGGCGATCGGGTACTCGCTAAGACCGGCAAACCTCTGGACTCCCTCCAAAAAGCTATATTAGAAGGTACTTTACAAGGTCCAAAATATCCAGAAATAGCCAAAAATAGCAATGTCAGTCACCATCATGTCAAGAAGGTTGGTTCAAAATTATGGAAACTCCTCTCAGATGTATTGGACAAAAACATCAAGCAATCTAATTTTCGCTCCATTTTGGAAGAAAATGAATTTTCCAATATTTATAACTTGGGTGACTGTATGCAAATTGGTAACATCAATCTATGTGGAGAAAATAGCAACTCTCTAGCAAAAAGCAGATCGCCCTCATCAGAGAGGGACAACTCAGACAAGGTCGATCGGGAAAGATGCCACGATCTCAGAGATGCGCCGGAGTTGAATTGGTCGTGCGATCGCCCCCAGGCCCTAACTACTCTCAAAGAATGGATTATCGAAAAGAATACCCGTCTAGTCACGATATTAGGATTATCCGGGATTGGCAAAACTGCCCTAGCGGTGCAGCTAGTGCAACTTCTACAAGACAACTATGATTATATCATCTGGCGCAGCCTGGAGAATTACCCGACTTGGTCGGACCTGCAAACAAACTTAATGCAGTTTTTTTCCCAGCAGCAAGCAACTCAGTTCCTTTCACCCATCGACTACGTGCGATCGCATCGTTGTCTGGTAATCTTGGACGACGTGCAGCAAATATTGGTGAGTATAGAATTAGCGGGCGAGTACCAACCAGGCTACGAAGATTATGGCACATTCTTTAAGCAAGTAACAAAATTCCCCCACAAAAGTTGCTTATTACTCCTGAGTTGGGAAAAACCGAGAGAAATTGCCACCTTAGAAGGGGTGAACCGTCACTGTCGCAGCTTCCAACTGCAAGGTTTAGGTGCCTCAGGGCGGGAAATATGCAAAGAGAGAGGATTAACCGATCCAGACAAATGGTTAGAACTGATTCACCTTTACGGCGGTAATCCCTTATGGTTAAATATAGTTGCCACGATGATTAGAGAATTATTTAATGGTAGCGTAGCACAGTTTTTATCTTGTCCCACCCTCTGTTTAGGAGATGTAGAACCTTTATTGCAGAAACATTGTCAGCGTTTGTCCGAGTCGGAAAAACAGGTAATGTTTTGGTTAGCAAGTCAAGAGGTGGCTGTCGAGATTTCCAGTCCCCCAGAAACTATCCCACTTTCCCCCTCAGATTTCTTCACAGCGGTACAGTCTTTGAGGCGACGTTGCTTAATTGATAAGGTCACCGAAAACAGGCGATCGCGCTTTACCCTTCAGCCTGTCATTAAGGAGTATGTGAAAAACAAATCTTGGGCGCAATCAAATTAGGCGCGATCGCCTTTTTCCTTTACCTCCGCAGCACCGCAGTTATAATGATTGTCAGAGTCGCACTGGCTATTAAAGTAAAAGCAAGTTGCACAACCCATTGAGTCGCTTGCTGGTAGTTGGAAAAGCGATCGTTAAACTTGGTAACATCATTCGACAACTTTTCGACGTCATTCGATAACTTTCCTAACTGTTCAACTACATCTGCTAGTGTTGGTTCCGTGTTTGGTGTACTCGTCATTTTTTTCTTTCTTAACCCGATAATTATATTATAGCAAGCCGTCAGGAGTTCTGCAACTGACTTTTTCTGAAATATTTCCTCTGTTTTCCCGGTTCCGAGAATAAGCTGAACAACCATAATAATGCGATCGCTCTATTATTTAATTTTTATCTAGTCGGTTAAAACCGACTTTAGCTATTAGCCGGGGGTTTGAACGGCGGGCTGACTTCTCCCATAATCATGCGATCGCCCTATAAAAAACCAGGGCTTTGAACCACTGGCGGGGTAACTAAACCCATTTGCACTTGCCAGAGACTAGCATAAATTCCCGACTGTGCTAATAGTTCTTCATGTCGTCCCGATTCTACTATTTTACCCCGTTCCATCACGTAAATGCGATCGGTCTTGCGGATCGTGGACAGACGATGGGCGATCGCAATCGTGGTGCGATTCTGGGTAATGCGATCGAGCGATCGCTGAATAGCTGCTTCCGTCTCATTATCCACTGCGGAAGTCGCCTCGTCTAAAATCAAGATTGGCGGATTCTTCAACACCGCCCGAGCGATCGCGATCCGCTGCCTTTGTCCTCCCGATAACTTCTGCCCCCGCTCTCCCACTATGGTATCATAACCGTAGGGGAGTTGGACAATAAAATCATGGGCTTCCGCCACCCGTGCAGCGGCAATTATTTCTGCTTCTGTAGCATCGAAACTGCCATAGGCGATGTTCTCACTCACAGTTCCGTGGAATAAGAAGACATCCTGACTCACAAACCCGATACAACGACGTAAATCCTGTAGTTGCAGTTGTCGTAATTCTATCCCATCTAGAGTAATACTGCCAGATTGAACTTCATAAAACCGCAACAATAGTTTGACGATGGTGCTTTTGCCCGAACCCGTGGCCCCAACGATCGCGATTGTCTTGCCAGCAGGAATCTTGAGGGAGAGATTTTCTAGAACCGGGGCGCGATCGCGATAAGCAAAAGTTACCTCCTGCAATTCCAACTCACCCCGCACTGTTGCTAGAGTCATCTCTCCAGGATGAATCATAATTGGCGTATCCAACAAATTCATCACGCGCTTGGTAGACGCCATTGCCCGTTGATACTGATCCAAAGTATCTCCCAAACGCACCAACGGCCAAAGTAACCGCTGAGTCAGGAATACCAACACGCTGTAAGTGCCAACTGCCAGTCTTCCTGCTGCTGTTTCCATGCCGCGGTAGAGCAATATCCCCGTAAAACCGCACAGAATTAACATTCTAATTAAAGGTATGAAAGCAGCAGATAAGGCGATCGCCCGACAATTGCTTTGGCGATAGGCTTCGCTATCTTGTGCTACCCGGGCCGCTTCATACTCCTCAGCAGTAAAGCTTTTAATCATAGTAATCCCACTCAAATTATTAGAAAGCCTGCCGTTGAGAAAACCCACCTTTTTCCGCACGTCAGCGTAACGGGGGGCGAGACGGCGCTGAAAGGCAATCGAATTAAAAAAGATGAATGGCATCGGGACGATCGCCAACCAAGCCACCTCCGGAGCCGTAATTATGAAAGTCGCCCCCACAATGACTACTGCGGTGCAGAGCTGGAGAATTTGATTAGCTCCTACATCCAAAAAGCGCTCTAATTGATTAATATCATTATTGAGAATCGACATCAAATCCCCCGTGCTGCGCTCTTCAAAAAATTCCAGTTCCAAATTTTGTAAATGCTTATAGCTATCCAGACGCAAATTATGCTGAATTGTCTGGGCGAGATTCCGCCACAGACGCTGATAAATATATTGACAAGTCGATTCCAATCCCCAGACGATCGCCGACAGTAGGGAAATTACCAAAAGTTGTCCGAAGATATCCGTGACTCCCAACTTCGTGGCAATTAGAGAATCTTTTCTCTTGACTACCACATCCACTGCTGCGCCAATTAAAGCGGGAGGCGCCAAGTCGAATATTTTGTTCAAGATCGAACAGGCGATCGCCTGCCATACTTCGAGCCGATAATTCTGTCTGTAGTCCAGCAAGCGTTTCAGGGGATGCACCCGCGTTTTCCCGGTATCTAACCGACCCTGGGTAGTTTTTGCCTTTGTCACTTTATTCCTCATTTACAACTGACTCTGCTTGATTATATAACATTCCTTGCCGATTTTTACCATCAAAATGAAAAAACGATCTGGTCCGGCTACAGCAGGGCGATCGCATTTATAGTAATTCCGTGCAAGTACTTATTGTATATTAACATAGAATAAGCAATAATTAAGTTAAGATGATTGTTGTGATCGCCTCTGAGGAGGCAAAAATAGTAATAATCTATGACTCAGCAACCACCACCTGATATGGAAAAAATCAAGCAAAGGGCAGCTAAAGTGCAAGAAATCTGCAAAAGAGCTGATGCGGAGATTTTAATTTTAGACGATCTGATTGCCCAGTTAGAGGAAAAGATTCGTGCTTCTCCTCTATACCGTTACCGACTGCATAAGGCAAAGCGTTTGCTCTTTATTGAGTCCGATCCGTTTGGAGGTGACCCTTGAAAGGAACTACCGATCGTAGTATTCTGTGTGGTTATAGGAGAGTACAGCTCTAATGGGAAAGTATGGCAAAATTACCTACTCAAACTCTAATCACTATTTTCGACTTACAGCGACGGCTGATAGAACTCATTGATGAGGCAAAAGCAGCGGAGTTAAACCTGTTTGAGCGGTTTGGCGAGACAGAGGAAACTCTTGAGGAACTAGAACAACTGCAAAATAGTACAGAACGACTCAGAAATCCTTACTCTCGTCTGTACTCGCTGGCGCTGACAATTGCTGAGGCTCAACCGACAGATCCATCTGCTATGCTAAACTTACTGGCTGAAACTCTCGAACAAGGACCAGCGATAGCTGATGCTGTAGAAGCTAGTATTCTAGAAATTAAAAGGACTTGGAATCTGCCATGAACAACAAACAGAGAATTCCTGATGCCCAGACGAGAGCCAAAAATGTCGCTCGAATGCGCGAAGCTATTCGACAAATTGATGCTTTTACTTATCAACTAGATGAGTAAATTGCGATGGTGGAAGAACATAATCGTCGCAGTCCTTTGACAGCTTACCGCTTGGGCAAGTTGAAGGGACCAGCAACTCAGAATAATACCCAGAAATGATACGTGCGATCGCGCTTTCTCACTCTCACCCGTTTCCTGGCGAGGGAGCATCTAAATGTAATAATTAAGAAACCAGGTTTTGACAAAAAACCTGGTCTTGGCTTCTGGGCTACTAGCGTGAGAGTGATAAGATAGTAAGAGATAGTAGAAGTGGAGTAGTGATCGTGAACAAATCTCCAGAAGAGTACATCCAGTCAATGCGAACAGCATTGGGACGGGGCGACCTGAAAACAGCACAAGAACTGGCGGCGTCGGCGGTAAAAATTTACCCTGACGCTGCTGACATCCAGCAATGTGCTTACGTCCTCGCCCCTACCAAGGTGACCAGCAGTCCCAGCACCTCAGAACAACGTAAAATGATTCAAGCTAATCACGAGTGGCTCCAGAAAAACAGGGAGAAATATCGGCATTGATGGGTGGCAGTGCGATCGGGTAAATTATTGGCGGATGCCAGTTCCCTAGACGAGTTAGCCGACCAGTTAGAGGATACAAAGGGTGTATTATTAACGGTGCTTTATTAATGCTACTACAATTTCCAAATGGAGAACCTTTTGCCACTGGGGCGATTGGTTATGAATATCGTCCCGTAACTGAGAATGAAACAACAAATCGACTCTTACTGCAAGTCGATGTAGAAAATGTGCTTGCAGAAGCTGTGGTGGATACTGGAGCACCATATTCGATCATAGCGCCCCGAATTGCTGAGGATATATTCATGTTTCCATTCCCATGCTTGCGACATATATATCTACCAAATATCTGTAACTCCTTATCCTATCCCAACCGCCTCAGAAATAGAAGTTAACCCCCTTTCATCTAACTTTTGCAGCAACCCCGTCAAAATTCGCCGCACCATCAGCGGACCTTCATAGACAAAACCAGTGTATACTTGCACCAGACTCGCACCAGCGGTAATCTTTTCCCAAGCATCGGACGCCGTGAAAATGCCACCCACCCCAATAATCGGCAATTGCCCTTGAGTTTCCTGCCAAATAAACCGTATCACCTCAGTCGATCGCGCGCGTAAAGGTGCGCCGCTGATACCTCCGGCCTCAGAAGCGATCGGTTTTCCCGTTCTCGGCAGCACCTGGGTTTTCAGTCCATCTCTGCTAATAGTAGTATTAGTAGCAATAATTCCCGCCAGTCTATAGGTAGTGGCCAAAGCAACCACCTCTGCGATCGCCCCCCAGTCCAAGTCCGGGGAAATCTTCACCAAAATCGGCTTGTGGTTTTTGTTTTCCTGCTCTATAGCCTCTAGAATCAGACTAAGTTGGGTGGCATCTTGGAGCCTCCGCAGATCGGGAGTATTGGGAGAGGAGACATTAACGACAAAATAGTCTCCCCATGGCTCTAGCTGGCGAAAACTTCCTAGATAGTCCGTCGCAGCCGACTCCAACGGTGTTACCTTAGACTTACCAACATTAATTCCAATGGGAATCGTGGGGTGCATCTGGTGCTGCGCAAACCTAGCTGCCATCACCGCTGCCCCGTTGTTATTGAATCCCATGCGATTCAGGGCAGCGCGGTCGGCATCCAAGGAAAACAACCGGGGACGAGGGTTGCCCGGTTGGGCATGCAGAGTCACAGTGCCAATTTCAGCAAAACCAAAGCCCAGTGCATCCCAAATCCCCACAGCAACGCCATCTTTATCGAAGCCTGCTGCTAGACCCACGGGGTTGCTAAAGGATAACCCCCACAGGGTTTGTTCTAAGCGCGGATCCTGCAATGCCAGGGATTGCTGTAATTGGGCCTTGATCGGCGGTCCCCCCCTTACAGGAAGGGGGGTTAGGAGAGATCTCTGAGGGTCTTTACTGAGGCGCGCGAGCCAACTCAAACAGCCCAGTGTTTGTCGGTGCATCCATTCTGGCTCGATTTTTAGTCGGGAAAGTAAAATTGTCCGGATTGCTTGATAAATCCCCATAAATAGAGTAATGGATTACTTGTTTAACTGTTCCCGTTCGCGTAGCGCAGCCTGTGGCTGCACGCTGCGCTATAGCCATTTAATATCATTAGACATTCTACAGTTGTCGTACAAAAGCTCTTTTTGTAATACAATAGAGATGACAATTTGTCGTGCGGAATGTGGGTGATAATATTGAAGCGATCTCAACCGGAGCAGGTCGAGTCGCTTTGGCCATTCAGTCTACAGTTGTCGTACAAAAGCTCTTTTTGTAATACAATAGAGATGACAATTTGTCGTGCGGAATGTGGGTGATAATATTGAAGCGATCTCAATAGGAGCAGGTCTAGTCGCTTTGGCCATTCCTGCCAGCGGGGCCGGGACTCATCAAGCAATTTTATCTCTGGAGCCAAAAAATGAAACCTCAAACTAACGAAATAGTAGTAGACGCCTCCTGAGAAAACTACCAGCAGCTAATAGAGGGCATCCGGCCCGGGGCCAAGACCTTCATCTTAGACCCGAAGTCCGACGGCATCCGGCAGCTCGGCGAAATCTGCCAACAGCATCGGGAAGCCGAGGTTCTGCACCTGCTCTCCCACGGCAGTCCTGGCTGTCTGTATCTGGGGAACTCCCAACTGAATTTAGATACCCTAGGGGATTACGCCCCAACACTGCAAGAGTGGAAGGTAAAGAAAATCCTGCTCTATGGCTGTAATGTAGCAGCAGGAGATGGGGGAGAGGAGTTAATAACCAAGCTGCAGGCCCTGACCGGGGCAGACATTGCTGCCTCCTACCCGGACGGGGGCGGCGGCCCGGGGAGGAGATTGGGAGTTCTCTCGCAACAATCCCTGACCTCTTTGGAATGCTTGATAGTACATTACCATAGAACCAATGGTAATTGCACCCTGAAAAGTTTGGTAGGCGATGAAGCCAAAGGCTGCGAATATGGCTATGGTGGCACTGGACGGCGGGCCAGGGTGAGTCTCTCTTGGCGTATTTGCTGGCGCAGCAAGCGAAAACGTTCTTGAAATAACTCACCTAGCTTGAACAGCCTGATTTCCTTGGCGTGGGCAATATTTGTTAGTAAACTACTGAAATAATGGGCGTATCTTTTTGTCCAGCCATTTGCTGTAATTTTGATGCGCATACTTGATGCGAAAAATACTGGCAACACCGCTAGCAACAAAATTGCTGCTATTATCCAATGTAGGGACAGCAGTAAAAGGGCGATCGCCCCCAGACGGCACCCGCACTGAATTAATTTATTGAAAATGGTCGTGGGACGATAGGGCGCTTCTGCTTGGGCCTGATGCAGGGCATCGTAATATTGGGCATTTTCATAATCTTCTAGATCTACCTCAATGGATTTAGCATGGAGGAGGTTTTGTACGTAGTCCGTGACTAACTGAAACTGGGCTTGGGTTACCAACCCGGTCAGGGAACGACAGATATCTGTAACTATGCCTATAATACCAGCTAGGATAATTAATAGCACAACTTGCCCAAAGCTATTTCCGGCACTGCCTCTGGTCACCGCGTCGATCGTAAGTTTGGTCAGATAAAGGGAAAGCAGGGGCAAAACTGCTTGACAACACACTAAAAATCTGCTAGCAATAGTCCAGCCAGGGGTACTTTTTAGACTAATTGGATAGATCTGCGCAGGTACAGAAAACGGCGAATTTTTTGGCGGGCGCGACGCCAGGAGGGCATATTTTTTGTCTGGTTAGTCTCATGGCCTCATGGCCCGCCTTCGGTGTCTTGTGGGAGCGCTAGTCGCACTACCCACGAGACACCGAGGGTTCAAACCCCCGCGTTACCAGGCGGGAGCCAGGTAACGAGGCTCAAGTCGGTTGAAACCGACTAATAGCATAATACCAATTTATTTGGCGTTCTGATAGAGAAAAAACGGCAACTCTCTCGTTCCCAGGAGGATCTGGGTCAGCCAACTCAAATCTCTGCTGGTTATGGTAATAGCCGCGCCTTAATTTATCAGGTAGTGCCCAGTAACATTATTTTACGCTACTATGTAGACCTCAATTCTCAACAAGTGTGTCGAGCTGAGGTATTCTTTCCCCAATCTGTAGACCGACTAATGATGCGCACGACTGTCAATGGCATGCTGCTTGGCAGTGGCGCACTTAGCAAGATTCCCAGGGAACTCAAAAAAGTGCGTCAGGGTAAGTCCGATTCCCACGAGTTTACACACAAAAACTTAAAAGGCGTCATCCAGAGAATAGATGGCGATCGCATTTACTTCGCTGTCTGGGATGCTAAATTCAAGTAAATTGTTCGAGTAAATTGTTCGTAGTAAGGACTTTAGTCCTTGCGATCGGAAAGCACTAAGAAACTTCCAAACACCTCATACCTGACAACCCACCTCTGCGCTAGCGAGAACGGACCCATGGAGACAACCAGGGGACCCGCGAAGCATCCAGCGGAGACACAGAGAACCGTAGTGCGATACATCGGTACATTTTTGCCTTCCTCAACCTGTCTGACTGGTAACCCTGCTTGCACCATGGCCGCCTCGAAGGTAAACGAGCAGCCGATTAACTGGAAAAGCGCGTGCTATTCGCTGAGACTTGACCACTGCGTTGATCGTCGTAACCAGTTCACCGCCTGCGCTCACGCCCCTTAACAATAGAGATATTTTATCCGGGAATAACTGAGTCACTCCCTGGAGTGACTCAGTTATTCCCGGGAAAACTCAGTCATTTCCAAAGGTAACTATTCATTTCTAGGAGTAACTAAATCATTCCACCGAGTACGAAAGTCATTCGGTGGCGTCACAACCTTTTGCTTTGGCGTGAGACAAGATTACCGAAGGGCAGTTGAGTAACTCCAAGGCCAGAGTAAGCACCTCCAAGGCCGGAGTAAGCACTTCCAAGGCCGGAGTAAGCGCCTCCAAGGCCGGAGTAAGCACCTCCAAAGCCGGAGTAAAATCGGGGGTGTGGTCTTGCGCCCGTTGGTAAGTAGTTCGTAGTTCAACCTTGCGGGCTATATTACATGCATCATCGATGCACCCGGCTATCAACTATTTGTGACCGCACCCTTCTGAGGGCCCAAAACGTCGCCTGTTACTACTTATCACCTGTGGCGAACTTGCTGTTCCCAATGAGGAACCAAAAAATGAAGTATAATTAATTCTTTCCCTAACAAAGCAGGAAATACTACTATAGATAGCTAAAAGCTAGCTTCCCTCAAGGTCGCCAGTGACCAACCCCTAAAAAAGTTTATCTCTTACATCAGGAGATCTTATGGCTGAATTTAACGTCAACACACCAGCACAACTATCCCAAGCCATTACCACTTCCGCGAATAACGGTGAGGCAGATACCATTAACATCACGGGAGATATTACCCTGACAGGGTTGCTACCCCTTATTGAAGAGGACGTAGAACTGCGAATTAACAGTTCTTTGGACTTTGAGACCCGATCGAGTTACAGCATCCGCGTCCAAACTACCGACTCTGCTAATAACGCTTTGGAGGAGGTCTTGACTATTAATGTCATTGATGAAGCATTGAACTCCTCTCCTACCGATATAGTCCTTAGCAACAGCAGCATCAACGAAAACTCCCCATTGGGTGCAGTCGTGGGGACTTTCTCTACTACTGACCCCGACGTTTCCGATAGCTTTACTTACCAGTTAGTCTCCGGTAACAACGCCTTCACCATAGTAGGGGACCAACTGCTAACTAACAGTTCTTTGGACTTTGAGACTCAGTCGAGTTACAGGATATTCGTCCAGACTACCGACTTGACTGGGGCCAGTTACTCGGAGGTCTTGATTATTAACGTCAATGATGAAGCATTGAATTCCTCTCCTACCGACCTCGAACTCAGCAGTTGACGCCAGAACCGCGTTTTTTACTGTCGCCTATCCCGGCGAGTAAGGCACCCGAGGTCGTAAAGCAATATGAAGACCGCGCGCAGAGATGGATCGATGATTGGCTGTCACTGTTATCAGATAAACTTAAGTCGGGGTTTATGGCATCGGATATTACTCACTTCCTTCCCTATCGAGAGGCGATCGCCACCTCGGAGCGAATAGAGTGTGATCGCTCAATTTGGGAAGATTTCGAGCAAGTTGCCGAGTGGATCGAAAGATTATTGCCAATGGGGACAGCAGACTAAGGCGCGATCGCTCAAGGAGAGGCATAATGTTGATAGTCAGCAGATGAGGTAATCTATGAGCAACGTTCAAACCCAATTACCGACAGATGCATGGGTAACAGCTACTTGGGATGAGTACATCCAAACTGTTCGGCAACAAGAAGGAGCTAAATGCTATTATGACAACGGACAACTAAGAATTGAAATGGCACCCCAAGGTTACGATCGCTCCTACGATCGCTTCTCGATCGGGTATGCTGTGGCTTTATTTTGTGGTATCAAAGCCATTCTCCTGGTGGGAGTCACTAACTGCACTTTCCGGAAAATTAGCGAGGGAGAAGCGCAACCGAATCTTGCCTTCTACATCGGTGAAAATGCCGAAACTATTCCCCCGATACAACTATTGTCGATCTAGATGTTTATCCGCCTCCCGATCTAGCAATTGAAATTGCCAAAACGTCTTTTGCTGATGATATTGGCAGCAAACGCATGCTCTACGAACAGCTAAACTTTACTGAATATTGGGTGGTAAATGTAGCTGATGCTCGACTGATTGCTTTTGCGATCGCATCTGGTGGGAGTAGGGCGATCGCCCGCTCGCAAGTTTTACCTCCATTACCCTTTAGCTTACTCTCGTTGCGGCGGTGTCGGACAACGGGTCGCAGTCAAATCTATGCTTAGTTAATTGCCCAAATTCAAAATCTTGATGATTGAAAGATTAAGCTTTTAGGTGGAAGGTGGGCGGTGCCCACCCTACTCAAATAATAGAGTCCGATCGGGAAATTTGGCAAGATTTAGAGCCAGTTGCTGAGTTGAAGATGGTATATAGCTAATCCTGAACAATGGACAAAGTCAATATTCCTTTTGGTTCATTAACTACTAGCTGCATCATCTTCAAAAACTTTCGTCCCAACAATATGTAGGGGATATTTTCCCCTACATGAACAGCTATTGTTAACTCATAACTGTCAATAATAACCCTCCCTGCATATATCAAAATACTTGGTTCCCTGTACCGAAATCATTTCTACTTGCGATGCAAGTTTAGACCATCCCAATACCTCTACATCTTGAGAATCAATAGCTAGCCATCCTGTAGTAAATCCTGTATCCAAAAGTCCCTCTACTGTGAACCGTTCGCCCGCTAAATCCACCAATTACAGTTCAAAAATTAGCTCCCCATTATCGCCAAACTTCCCATCAATCATATTTTACCACAAGCTCCCGATTCGTTTAGCCGAAAAGCTGTTAGTTTTACTTCTCCGTCTGGATAAACACTACGTACTTTCTCCATTAAATCTTCAAAATTGGGCGCTAGTAAATAATTACTACTATTGTCAGGGTCGATCGCAATAAACCAATTGTAATGGGTAGCGAGCAATTGCGGACGAACTTGTTCAAAGATTTGGCGACACTTATAACCTAAAGCCTTTTGTTGCTCCTCAAGTCTCGCTACCTCTTCTGGTGCTATAGTCCTTATTAAACTAAGCCAGGGAGTCACCGGACCGACTCGTCTTCAAAACCGGACGTGACACTTTCGCGTCATCCGGCTCCTCGGTCTCGTCATCTCTGTCATAGACACGGCCATCCCTGGCAGACTTATAGTCATGGCAATGGTCGTGCAGCAACTGTAGGTTGGTGTACCAGTCCTTGCCCCCCCGAAAGGTAGGCATTATATGGTCCACTTCCCACCGGTCGCCATCCTTGAACATTAATCCACATATTTCGCATTTGCCCTTTTGTTTCCTGAGCAGGTTGATTACTCTAGTGCTCACGTCCGGGCTTTTCCGCATTCTCATGCTCCAGTAATTAAACTAAGCTAGCGGGTCGCCCCGCCGACTCGTCTTCAAAACCGGACGTGACACTTTCGCGTCATCCGGCTCCTCAGTTTCGCCATCCTTGTCATGGATACGGCCTTTGCTGCCATCTCTGGCAGACTTAACATCATGGCAATAGTCATGCAACAACTGTAGGTTAGAGTACCAGTCTTTTCCTCCTCGCGAGACTGGTAGAATATGGTCAACCTCCCACTTGTCACCGTCTTTGAACTTTAGTCCGCAGTGTAAACACTTACCATCCTGCCTTTTGAGCAGATTGATTACCCTTATGCTCACATCCGGGCTTTTCCTTAGCCTTTTGCTCCAATAGACTAGATTACCGTCGAACGGGCTTGCTGTTCCCTTTACCTTTATGTGTCTGTGCGATTCGTTCTAGCCTAACTTGGTCAAACACGGAACTCTAGCCCGGTTTCATTAGCCGGGAACTCTGACCGCATGGGGGTTAAATTCCCCTCCCCCCAGGTACGGGGGTGACACCGGTCCTCGGTGCTACGAAGCGACATCATCGTGGTGCTAAGCGAGGACTCAAATGTAGGATAACTGGCAGCCTAAGCCGGTGACGCCGCTAGGAAAGATATCCAAGGTTAGAGCAGGCAAACATGTGCAAGCCTCGTTATAAGGAACCAGCGAAATAAGGCTATATGCGCTGGCCTAAAAAGGAAATGGTAGCTAGTATTAGTTTTAGACTCTGGCTAATATAGTACTCAAATAGCTCCCGGGGTATAGTGTGGACCTAAAGGTATCGCGAAATGTTGTTAGGGAACGAAGTAACCTCTCGTGTGCTGTCCATCAGGACAAGTTAGATGTTAAGCGCAAGCCACGGGGGGAGGGATGGCCCAAGAAGCGAATGCCCGGGGTAATTCCTGGGATAACATCTACAGTAATGTAGATGATGCTGGGTAGCCAGCGCTGACGTGGGTCGGTGATACTAGGAAGCTGCTGGAATGAGTAATCCTAAAAAGCCACGGAACTAATCCGAAACGCAAGTGGAGGATAAGGTATGGATAACTGGTAAAACTGACTTGAAAATGGTGATACTAACGGTTATCAGAACAACCACTCGCTAAACCAGGAAAGGGAAGAAAAGACAGGCGGCAAGGGCTAACGGAAGTAATTCCTATTAAGTCTACCTATGAAAAGGGCCTAGTACCCAGTAGCCGGATGCGGTGAAAATCGCAAGTCCGGTTCCTCAAGGGAGGGTCGGGAAGCGATTCCCGGCTCGACCCCATCCGACTATTTCAGTTTCAGTGTAGCGGGCCAGTTTTACGATGTCTCCACCTTTTGTTTTTCCAGTGAACCTCCACCGGTCACTCCCGGTCAGGGCCCAATATTTTCTGGCAATCCATCTACCCGATTTGTTGGGATGCCTTCCCTTCGCCCATTGCCATAGCAATTCCCACAAGTGTTTATCCATAGAGCTGTAAGTGACCTTACTTACCACCGTTCTGAAATAGTTACTCCACCCCCTTATTACCGGGTTCAGTTTTGCTATCACAGCCTCCTGTGGTGCTCCTTTATGGCGGCGTACTATCTGCAATAGTTGCTCTTTATGATTTCTTATGGATTTGTCACTAGGCTTGATTATGGTTTTGAATCCTAGGAGGGTTCCGTGGCCATTTCTGCCGCTTTGATATTTTCCTACTCTGTATTGTCGGATGTTAAACCCTAGGAAATCAAATCCTGGGTTTTCTCCTTCCAGAGTGTGGGATATCCTCGTTTTCTCGGCTTTTAGCTCTAGTCCTATCTCCCTCAACCACTTTTCAATCACTCCTTGCGCCTTCTCTATCTTCGACCGGTCCTTATGCATAACCACAAAGTCATCCGCATATCTTACTACGGTTAACTCATTTTCCTCTTCCTTTGTGCGGGCGAGTTCCATCACTACCCCTTCCAGCTCATGTAGAGCTATGTTGGCTAGTAACGGTGATATCACTCCGCCTTGAGGAGTCCCGGCTTCCGTGATTTCCAATTTCCCCCGGTCCATCACCCCGGCTTTTAACCATCCCCGTACTTGCTTACGGATTAATGATGTGGTATTCAATTTCTTTAGGAGTGCAGAATGATTGATTTTGTCAAAACACTTTGCAATATCCGCATCTAACACCCACTTTGGTTTCTATTTGATGCTGAGGAATATTGCTGCAACCGCATCATGGCATCCTCTTCCTGGTCTGAATCCGTAGGAATTGGGTTCCATATACGCTTCCCATTCGGGCTCCAGCGCTTGTTTAACCAATCCTTGAAGCGCGCGGTCGTGCATCGTTGGTATTCCTAATGGCCGCTTCTCGTCCCTTCCTGGCTTCGGTATCCACACTCGACGTGTGGGTTTTGCCTTTGCCTCTCTGGTAACTCTGAGTTGGCCTACCAGTTCTTGTCGCTGCTTTGGGGTCAATGCTTTAACACCATCCACTCCTGCAGTCTTTTTTCCCTGGTTCTGTTGTGTTACCTGCCGAACCGCTATCATCTTTGCGGACCATGACCTATTCAGTAACCCTTGGAGCTTGCGAACTTTCTGCTTATTGCCTTCCTGTGCCGCTCTGTAAATTCGTTTTTGCAGCTTAAAGACTACCTTCTCCAGCTTTCGCCAGGGGGTCGTCTTCCATTCATACTCTTGTCTTTCGACTAAGTTCCGTGACATATTCACTACTACTTACAACTTCACAATTGACGAGACCGTGAGGGCGTCAGCTTATCCTATCCATTACAGACAGGCGTTTGCTTCTCCACTCAATCTCCCCCTGTTGCGTCCTGCCTTCCGGAGAGCAGATGTTACGCCTGTGGTGGCTACTCCATCTATCGACCGGTGATGGAGAGTACTGCAACCGGGTTATTTCGTTCCTACAGATGATTAGTCGTAACCTTAGATGGGTTCCTATACGCCGGGTTTATTGTCAGTGCTTGCCAGTCAGCTATTCATCTGCCGGTGACCATTATCCTTTCCCTTTTGGGACCAGTGTGCCAGCCTTATTTCACTGATTTGGCGTAACGACGTTGCAAACCTTTGCTTAGTCGGGGTCGAGCTAGGGGTCACCCCCTAACTCTCCCATTCGGAACCGGACGTGCGACTTTCACCGCATCCGGCTACTGGCAAGTAGGGCATTGTCACTACTAGGATTACTACGGATTGCTCCACTTGTCCCTCATCTCATGCGATTTCACTCCTTTCCTGGTTGGTAAGCGGCGCTGCCAGATAACCTTTAGTATTACCATTTCCAAGTCTGTTTTACCAGTCATCCAACCTTCGAGAGGCCTCCGGCGTCTTAGAGATACTCTTACCCAAGATTTCCTACTTTAACCAACCCGCGTCAGCTGGATGAGGAACACCCCATCATATCCATAGGCGTTACCCTAGGCATTAGCTTCTCGGGCTATCTCTCCCCTCGCGGCTTGCGCTTTACATCTAACTTGTCCAATCTAGACAGCACACGAGAAGTTACTTCGTTCCCTAGTATCATTTCACGATGCTTTTAGGCCCCTGCTATACCCCGGGAGTTCTTAGAGTGCGATACTGGCCAAGTGCAAGAACCAGCACAAACTACCATTTCCCTTTTGGGCCAGCGCTTTAAGCCTTATTTCGCTGGTTCTAGATAACGAGGCGTACACAGGTTCGCTTGTTCTAGCCATTAGCATCTTTCCTAGCGGCGTCACTAGCTTAGGCTGCTAGCTATCCTACATTTAAGTCCTTGCTCCGCACCACCGTGATGTGACTCAGCAGCACTAAGGACCGGTGTTACTCCCACACTTGGAGAGAGGGAATCTAACCCCATGAATACCAGAGTTACCAGTTTGGACCTGGCCTAGCGTTCCGTAGTTGCCCACGTTAGACTAGAACGAATCGCACTACGCTCATCATAGTTACTTGCTCGGCGGTAACCGATTTTTGGCTTTCAGTCATTGCGCCTTTCCTTCCCGCTTCACGGATTGATGCCATCGCTACCGTGGGGAGGGTGCTGTCACTCCTGCACCTGGAGGGGTGGGCTTTCACCACCATCATCTATAAGTTCTCGGGGCTAATAAAACCCCGGTAGTGGTCCCCTTTATTGATTTTTTGACATGTGTCAAGTCATTTTACACTAAACGAATCGCACGACTAGGTCGCCATTATACGGGCTAGCTGTCCCTTTCACCTTTACGTGTCTGATTATCTCAGTCTTTGAGTGCTGGGTAAGCTCTATCTTCTCCTTGTACTTGGTTTTGCCGATGAAGTTCCACCGGACATCCTTGGTAAGAGTCCAGTAATTTCTGGCAATCCATTTGATCGATTTGTTGGGGTGCCTTCCCTTTGCCCATTGCCACAGCAGTTCCCATAGGTAGTTGTCCATATCATTGTAAGTTTTCTTACTTATCACAGTCTTAAAGTAGTTACACCATCCCCGTATTACCGGGTTTAGCTTGGCTATCAGAGCTGCTTGTGGCGCTGATTTATGGCTGCGTACTATCTGGGATAGCCGCTCTTTATGTTTCCTGATGGATTTACTACTAGGCTTAATCAGTGTCTTGAATCCTAGGGGGGTTCCGTGGGTTGATTTACCGCTTCTGTATTTCCCTACCACATATTGTCGGATATTGAATCCTAGGAAATCAAATCCTGGATTTTCTCCTTCCAGCGTGTGGGATATCCTGGTTTTCTCGGCTTTCAACTCTAGTCCTATTCCCTTTAGCCAGTCGGAAATCACTCCTTTTGCTCGCTCAATCATTGACCGGTCGTCGTGCATTACCACAAAATCATCGGCGTATCTGACTATGGTCATCTTCCTCTTCTCTTCCCTTGTGCGGGCTAATCCCATCACTGCTTCCTCTAACCCATGTAGGGCTATGTTGGCTAGTAATGGTGATATTACTCCGCCCTGGGGAGTCCCAGCCTCTGTGTCCTGCCATACTCCCTGGTCCATCACCCCGGCTTTTAACCATGCCCGTATTTGTTTACGGGTTGATGATGTACTATTCAATTTTTTTGGGAGTGCTGAGTGGTCAATTTTGTCAAAACACTTCGCAATATCCGCATCTAATACCCATTTGGGTTTTTGTTTGATGCTGAGGAATATTGCCTCTATTGCATCGTGGCATCCTCTGCCTGGTCTGAATCCGTAAGAATTAGCCTCCATGTACGCTTCCCATTCGGGTTCGAGCGACTGTTTGACCAATCCCTGAAGTGCGCGGTCATGTATCGTCGGTATTCCTAATGGCCGTTTTTCATCCCTTCCTGGCTTTGGTATCCATACGCGCCGCGTAGGTTTGGCCTTAGCCTTCCTGGTGACTTTGATTTGGCTTACCAGTTTCAAACGACTCTTTGGGGTCAGCGCTTTTACACCATCCACTCCTGCCGTCTTTTTCCCTTGGTTCTGTTGCGTTACCTGACGAACCGCTATCATCTTCGCGGACCATGACCTGTTCAATAGTCCCTGGAGCTTGCGAACTTTCTGCTTGTTGCCTTCCTGTGCCGCTCTGTAAATTCGCTTTTGTAGCTTAAAGACTCGGCGCTCCAGCTCTTGCCAGGGCACCTCCTTCCATTCATACTCTTGTCTTTCGACTGAGTTCCGTGACATGTTCACTACTACTTACAACTTTACAATTGACGAAACTGTGAGGGCGTCAGCTTATCCCATCCATTACAGACGGGCGTTTGCTTCTCCACTCAATCTTTCCCGGTTGTGACCTGCCTTCCGGAGAGCAGATGTTACGCCTGTGGTGGCTACTCCATCTATCGACCGGTGATGGAGAGTACTGCAACCGGTTTACTTCGTTCCTACAGATGATTGGTCGTAACCTTAGATGGATTCCATACGCCGGGGTTTGTTGTCAGTGCTTATTGGTCGGTCCAGAATCCGCCAATGACCTGTATCCTTTCCCTTTTGGGCCAGCGTGTTTAGCCTTATTCCGCTGGTTTCATGTAACGACGTTGCAAATCTTCGCATTATGCTCATCATAGCTACTTGCTTAGCGATGACCAGTTTAGGCTGCCAGTCATTACGCCTTTCCTTCCCGCTTCACGGATTGATGCCATCGCTACCGTGGGGAGGGTGCTGTCACTCCTGTACCTGGAGGGGTGGGCTTTCACCACCATCACCTGTAAGTTGTCAGGGCTAATAAACCCTGCCAGCGGTCCCCCTTCTTGACTCGTGTCAAGTTAGTTTATGCTAAACGAATCGCACTCTGGAAATATTCTCCCTCGGTAAACTTGGCGTTTTTGTTCGGATACTTTCGTCGTCATATCGATTGACAATTAAACTACTACCCTATTATAGCAAGCCGGAGAGCCTTTGTGTAAAAGGAGCCCGATCGATCGGATGTGTTTATTAGATGGTGGCGTTCTTGGCTCTCAACTGGCGCAGAGTTGAGCGATCGCGAATTTTCTTCGTTATAGTGGAGGTAAACATCGTGGGTTTTTCCCTTATATTAGCATCAATCACGATCGGGACATTTCTTAATATTTCGAGGAAGTTGCTAAATGTCTCGATCGCACTTAACGACAAGTTAAAGTATGAGTAATATTTCCACCCAAGCGAAAACGCCCATACAGAACTAAATTACCCCCTGCAACTCTGGCACCATCAAATCTAGTAGATATTTTACCGTCCTTGTTGAGAAAAACGATGTCACCGCCATTTATTTCCCATGAATGCTCATTTGGGTTATTATAACCAACTAATTCACCATCCTTTGCCAGATCGATATTTCTTGCTATTACAGAACCATCATCACGACCAAAATCCCAAGAACAAGCTCTCGCTATCTCCCGCATTCCCGCTTGAGCCGACATTTGCCAAAATACCATCGCCCAAGGTCTAGAGGCTCTGCCTCTAGAACTCGTTCCCAGGCGGAGCCTAGGAACGAGGGGAAATCCTTATCTAGACAAGGCATACAGTGGGTTCTAACCCACTTAAGCTATTAGCCGTGGGTTTTAACCCACGGCCGGCCATGAGGCTAATCGAATCTTAACGCTTGATATCGGCTATCTGACGTTGTTTAGTACCGTCTGATGTTGCTGTTCGGCTTATGAACGATAAAGCTGAGCACCTGGCACTGCTTAATGTTGTCAAACCCCATGACGCGGATAAAGCAATCGCGGTAATCAGTACGACAAGCATCAATTTCTGCCATCACTTCATTGACAGTTTTCGCATGGAACAGGGGCAATTTCCACATGGTCCAGTAGTGCATTTCTGGTGCAGAGCTTTCGCTGAATTCCACACCAGCGATGTAACCTTGATCCAGAATGTACTGGATTTGATTTTTCATCTGCGCGTCTGACAGCGGTGGCAGATAGGAAAGTGTTTCGTAACGACGTTCTTTGGCAAGAGTTTGCATGATTTGCGTTCTGATTGTTGTAGGACGTTCTAATTATATTAACTAACCCGATTCATTATCCGGGTCAGCTTCCTGTTCTGGATAAGAGCTGAGATCGGATATATTCAGTTGCGTAATCCGCTCCAGATACTGACGGCGGTGTCCCATATTTGCCTGTTGAATACCCGATCGCACCATTTCTGGTAAATACTCGGTCACCTCTTCGGCCAGATGTTGCCGCACCGTCATGATTCGGAACGCCAGTTCCTGGTGGTTGCTCGTGAGTAACTCTTCCAAGTAAGCTTCTCCATCCTGAATTTTTCCAGTTGTCGAAAAGCCATTTAGCCAAATTGCTAGACCTGGATTTGTTTCTCTCAACTGGCTGACCACAATGCGCACTGCTTGATAGGTCAAGTAACTAGCTAGCACTCGCGTCGTGTCTTTCGCAACTTGTTTAATATCCATGTAACCTCAGTCTCTTAACCGATGCTGTAGGGCGGGCCGATCGCCTGCCCCGGTACCGTTCTGACTCTATTAGACGGTATCCATTGCCTCGAACTCGAACTTGATTTCCTTCCACAGTTCGCAAGCAACTGCCAATTCTGGACTCCACTTGCAGGCTTCGCGGATCACATCGCCACCTTCGCGGAACAGGTTCCGACCTTCGTTGCGTGCTTGAATGCAAGCTTCCAGGGCCACCCGGTTAGCGGTAGCACCGGGAGCGTTGCCCCAGGGGTGCCCCAGGGTGCCGCCGCCGAATTGCAGGCAAGCATCGTCACCGAAGATTTCTACCAGTGCCGGCATGTGCCAAACGTGAATACCGCCAGAAGCTACGGGCATGACACCAGGCATGGAGGCCCAGTCTTGGGTGAAGTAAATACCCCGTTCCCGATCGCGTTCGATGTGGTCTTCCCGCATCAAGTCCACAAAGCCCATGGTGATGCCTTTTTCGCCTTCCAGCTTACCCACCACAGTCCCGGAGTGCAGGTGGTCGCCACCGGACATCCGCAAGCACTTGGCCAGCACCCGGAAGTGAATGCCGTGGGCTTTCTGCCGGTCGATCACGGCGTGCATGGCCCGGTGGATATGTAGTAGCAGACCGTTGCGACGGCACCACTTAGCCAGGGTAGTGTTGGCCGTAAAGCCACCGGTGAGGTAGTCGTGCATGATGATCGGCGTACCCAGTTCCTTGGCGAACTCGGCCCGTTCCAGCATTTCTTCACAGGTGGGGGCGGTGACGTTCAGGTAGTGACCTTTGATTTCACCGGTTTCCGCCTGGGCTTTCTCGATCGCCTCTTGCACGAAGGCGAAGCGATCGCGCCAGCGCATGAAGGGCTGCGAATTAATATTTTCGTCGTCCTTAGTGAAGTCCAGACCGCCACGCAAGCATTCATAGACTGCGCGACCGTAGTTCTTCGCCGACAGACCCAGCTTCGGTTTAATCGTACAACCCAGCAGCGGGCGTCCGTACTTGTTCAGCTTATCCCGTTCTACCACAATCCCGTGGGGGGGGCCTTGGAAAGTCTTCAGGTAGGCGATCGGGATGCGCAGGTCTTCCAAGCGCAGGGCCCGTAAGGCTTTGAAGCCAAATACGTTCCCCACGATGGAGGTTAACATATTGGTGACCGAGCCTTCTTCAAACAGATCCAGGGGATAGGCAACAAAGCAGATGAACTGGTTATCTTCACCGGGAACCGCCTCAATATCATAGCAGCGACCTTTGTAGCGGTCCAGGTCCGTCAACAGGTCCGTCCACACCGTCGTCCATGTACCGGTGGATGACTCGGCTGCTACCGCCGCACCTGCTTCTTCTGGAGGAACTCCTGGCTGAGGCGTGACGCGGAAAGCCGCCAGAATATCTGTATCTTTGGGCGTGTAGTCCGGAGTGTAATAGGTCAATTTATAGTCCTTTACCCCGGCTTGATACCCGGCTTTTGTCTGAGTTGTGGTTGTACTGTAAGACATGAAATCCCTTACCTTGACTTATTTTCTTGGCTAGTTCTTCAGACTATATCAATATGCTCTCTCCCCAAGCTCTCAACTTCTTGATTTGCAAATAATCCTTACTTATGTTTACCTTTTTTTATATTTCGCAATCTTCTTGACAAAAATAACTTTTACTGTATGGGCAGATCTCGCGGCATTATGGACATATACCCCCCCCGACCCTGCCCGACAGTTCGGGGAGCGGAGGGGGCGTTACCCGGGGAGCTGGTTCCCAGGCAGAGCCTGGGAACCAGCTTGACAAAACTTCATGAAAAGCAATAAGATTGCCGATCGATGTCTGAGGGGTTTTTGCGTCACTGCACGCTCCGGGCCCCCTACGCTGCGAGGGGGAGGCCGGGAGCCTGTAGCCGTGGCGAAGCATGGCTGCATCCCGATTTTTCGGGAACGGTAGACATCGAAGCTGAGGGGCTAGACTTTGGGCTTATGGCAGTTACAATCGCGAACTTGAGGCAATGGAAGCAGCAGGGACGGGCGATCGTCACCCTGACAGCCTGGGATTATGCCTTGGCTCAGTTGTTGGATGCATCTGGTGTGGATGTAATTCTGGTGGGAGACTCCCTGGGGATGGTGGCCTTAGGTTATGAAACGACGCTGCCAGTGACGCTGGAAGAGATGCTGCACCATGCTAAGGCAGTGCGGCGGGGGGTGAAGCAAGCATTGGTAGTCTGCGATCTGCCGTTTTTGAGCTATCAGGAGAGTCCCTCGCAAGCCCTGCACTCAGCTGGCAGGGTGCTGAAGGAAACCGGTGCTGGGGCAGTGAAGTTGGAAGGGGGATATCCCGCGATCGCAGAAACTGTGGCACGTCTGGTAAATGCTGGCATTCCGGTGATGGGCCATGTGGGCTTGACGCCCCAGTCCGTGCGTCAGCTGGGTTATCGCCAGCAAGGAAAGACCCCAGCAGAGGCAGAAAGAATCCTCCAAGAGGCGATCGCCCTAGCAGACGCCGGTGCTTTTGCAGTCATCTTAGAGCATGTTCCCAGTGAGTTGGCCGCAACCATTACGGAACAACTACCAATTCCCACTATTGGCATTGGTGCCGGTCCCCACTGCGACGGACAGGTCCTAGTTACTGCTGACTTGCTGGGCCTTTCAGATCGCATGCCCCCCTTTGCCAAGTCCTATGCCAATTTGCGCCAGACTATTACTCAGGCGGTACAAGATTTTGGTACCCAGGTGCGCGATCGGGAGTTTCCCTAGATGGAGTTCACCAGTTCTCAGTAGCGCTGCGCGCACTTCGTAACGGAGTTCGCAGTTAAGTGGTTGTACAAAATTATTTTTATATTTTTCCACCTCAAACCCCTGTCAGTCGGCGCGGCACTCTGTTGGGTTTCGTGGGTCAACCCAACCTACAGATGATGAGACTTGTCCGACGATCGCAGGTAGGGTTTGAGACTAGGAATTTGTTCGATCGCGCCCCAACTAGATGCTTGGTTTTCTGTGTTGAGCGCAAGTATGACATTC
The DNA here is from genome assembly GCA_963921275.4 of uncultured Hormoscilla sp. Classification (GTDB taxonomy): domain Bacteria; phylum Cyanobacteriota; class Cyanobacteriia; order Cyanobacteriales; family Desertifilaceae; genus Hormoscilla. The sequence continues at coordinate 4,767,208 of OZ001293.3, forward strand.
TTTGTTGGTATTAATATCTTATTTGCTCCCATTCCTTCTTCCCTTTTCGCCGGGCGATGGCTTTCTGTTCGGGGTCTGGGGTGCCGGTTGTTGCCCATGCTCCTAGGTGGGAGGTTATATATATAGTAGGGGAGGTCTGGGGAAGAGCGGGCACCCATTGCGCTTTCTATGCCCTGACAATTGGCTTCAGGTGTAGGAGTACATTGGGCCGGGGTTTGGCTCGAATACGGCTCGAATAGCCCTCGCTAATGGCTCGACTCGGGCGAGAGTATAGCTCGGTCTCGGCTCGGTCTCGGCTCGGTCTCGGCTCGGTCTCGGCTCGGTCTCGGCTCGACCTCAGCTCGGGTATCTATCGTCACATTTTTTGGGTGACTTCAGTCACATACGGGGGGGTGGGGCGGCGCTATTATGCGGCTGGCTCCCTCGGCTATAATTTCTGTATGGCTTCAGTTCTTATCTACATACCGAGGGCGACGTTGGGTCGCCAAAATGGGTGACTGTCGCCTTGTAATTTACCAGAAAACGGTATTTTTAGACAAATAAATTTGGCAAAATTGCTGTTTGAGTGGTCAAAATTTTTCTAAGTAGCAACTTGGGTTATGTATGGGCAGAAATTATCACGCTTGAGGTCGAACGGCCAGAGTAATGATCGTACATGTCTGAAGCGATCGGAAGTTGATGCCGTGTTTCCGGGCAGGTAGGGCCGCCGAAGTTACCTGTGGGTCGCGCCGGGGCAGGTCAGCAGTATTATTATTGATCCGGCAGCTATGCCCCGATCGCCCAGATGCGAACCTATTGTGTCCGGGCATCCCCCCCGATCGTGCCGGGGCACGGCAGTATGACATTGATTAGATTTACCGATCTTGAGTTGATGCGGTACATACAGTCGCGCCGGGGCACGGCAGTATGACATTGATTAGATTTACCGATCTTGAGTTGATGCGGTACACCTACAGTCGCGCCGGGGCACGGCAGTATGACATTGATTAGATTTACCGATCTTGAGTTGATGCGGTACACCTACATACATAACATTGGCTCACCTATACCATCTGCTGTCGCGTCTGGGCAGGTTGGCAGTGTTGTCATTGGGCCTGACCTGGCTGCCATCAAGCTAGATTTTCGGCGACATTAGTGGCCTTTCCCGTGGGAGCAAAACATCGCTGGCTTATCGGAAGCGGTTGGCCCAGGCGATCGCCCGGGTTGGTTGGTGCAAGACGACAGTCATCCCCATTCTGAGCACTCGGGACTACCGGGACAACGTGAGGGAAGGAGTTCGGAGTTCGGAGTAGCGCTGCGCGCACTTCGTAACGGAGTTGGGGATCTCTCTGACGCAATCATGAGGGTTTGAGGCCGGAATGTTGCTGACTCCAAATCAGGGTTTGAGTAGCTGTCACGCCTCACGTGGGACAAGAACAGCGATGGCGACGATTGTATTCCGGTAGTGCCGTGATTGATGTAGCGGCTGATGGGTGGAAGTGATGCCAATTTCCTGTAGTGAGTGCCGGTGCTTTTGGCTTCGGGGACTGGCTAATGGCGACGATTGTATTCCGGTAGTGCCGTGATTGATGTAGCGGCTGATGGGTGGAAGTGATGCCAATTTCCTGTAGTGAGTGCCGGTGCTTTTGGCTTCGGGGATTGGCTAATCCGGGATTTTGGCTGCGCAACAATACTCAAGTTATTCGCTACCGGTGAAACGCATTTATCGAAAAAGTTGATTTTTTTTGCCGAAAAAGTGGGAAATAGGTGGATGAAGGCAACTTGACAAACGTTACAGCAAGTGCAGTAGGGCAAAAAATAGGTGGATCTCGAAGTTCAAAAAGGTGGATAAAGGTTGATTGTCATTCAAAAATGAGCTTTGCTATATTGTGATTGAAGCTAAAAGCTGCCTAGACCTCTGAAGCTAGGTAACAGGCAAGTCAGTCTATTTAATGAGGGGTCAGACACCCCATTAACTGTGACTGGCAAGTAAAGGTAAATTAGCTATGGGGACCGGAGAAAAAAGTAGGGAATTTAGAAAAAAAGGTAAAAGAAGATATTGACAGTGGTTGAGGATAGGGTTATAGTAGGGAAGGAGCCGGGAAGCAGGGAAAAAAGGCCGAGGCTGCCTAGACCTTTGAACCTAGGTAACAGGCGAGTCAGTCTATTTAATGAGGGGTCAGACACCCCATTAACTGTGACTGGCAAGTAAAGGTAAATTAGCTATGGGGACCGGAGAAAAAAGTAGGGAATTTAGAAAAAAAGGTAAAAGAAGATATTGACAGTGGTTGAGGATAGGGTTATAGTAGGGAAGGAACCGGAAAGCAGAGAAAAAAGGCCGAGATGGAAAAAAAGGTAAAAGAACATATTGACAGTGGTTAAAGAGAAGGGTCTGCCCTTATATGAGGGGAGTGATACTTTTATCCTATCGAATAATGCGGTGCTGCGGGGGTGTGTTTGCCAAAAACAGAATTTGAATGGCAGATAGGAACTGCAGAAAGTGGCTTTAACGATGGTGTGGATTTTAACTCTAGCACGAATGGTTCTGGTCATATGGCACTGCTGCCGATGGATGTCAACGGGATGGTCTGAGTGACTTGGTGCAACCGTGGAATAATAACCGTCGCGTGTCAATCATTACCTATTGTCATAAGGTATCCCTATGAATGTCACTCTCCGATAACATTTGTCTTTTGGCAATTATAGAGCTTTTGTATCTAAGCGAGCGGTGGATATCTAATCATGACACAAAATACAGATCGACTAGACAAAGAAGTTCAGTCACTTTTTCAAGGAATCCGAAATAAATTAAAATTACCTGAGACAGCTCCCGAAAAGCTGAAATACTATATACAAGAACATAGCGGATTTTCCAGGTACAACCCGATGTTACTATCGGCTGGTGCTGAGAATTCTCAATCTGTTACTGCCTTATCTGCGGAGTTACAGCGAAACTCTGATGAAGAAGGTGGAGCTTCTGGTGAAGAGTCTCATTTTGCTATCTATACCCAAGGGCTTCGAGAGTCATTCCAGTTTAAGGTGGATGAGTATAATCTTTCAGCAGAAACAAACCGTTTCCTGGAAACGATGCTTGACATTTGTAAATCAGGTTCTTCGAGTAAAATCTGTGGTGTTTTTTACGCAACTGAGGCCGGTGCTATTCCAGAGTTAGAGCTAGTTCGCGATCTAACCGATTTGTACTCAAAGTCTCAACAGGACTGTCAACCCTCAGAAAAATTGAAATACTTCTTCGATTTTCATCTCAATGGGGTAGAACAGGAACACAAAGATGGTATTGGAATCTTTATCAACCAGTACGAACAACATGGTCTAAATTTAAGTGAAATCCATGAGGGCTTCTCTAATACTATAACAGCGATGGATACCTGGTGGAGCGATCTGGAACTGACAGTTTCAGCCAACGATCGACGCTAGAGGAGCGGCGAAACTAGAGTTCAGTCTCTACCCATAACTGAACTCTAGTATGGGTAGAGAATGTCTATTATTCTCTGCTGTATTACAATTTTTATTGTGTTGCAAACTTATTTTGACTATAAAAAAGCATGAGTAAACAAACATCAAATCTCAATACAGATAGGGATAGGAAAAATCAGCTTGAGGAGATCCTGAGTGAGAGCTGGACAAAAGTACTTGGTATCGAAAAAATAGGGAAAGATGATAACTTCTTTGAATTAGGAGGGAATTCTCTGCAAGCCATTCAAGTTGCTGTTACATTAGCCACAGCTTTACAAGTAGAAATCCCTAAAAATATCCTGTTTGAAAAACAAACCTTAGCCAGTCTAGCAGATGCGATCGAGACACTTTCTAAAACAGGTTCTGAACTGCAGCCTACTTCCACCGAACCTGTTTCATCAGAGATCGAAGAGCCTATCCCCTTTCTTGGAAGTCAAGTTGCTTCTGACCCAAGCAAAACTGCCGCTGAAATCAAAGAAAAGATCAAAGAACTTTACGATCTCTACACGAGAAAACTTAATGCAACAATTTACAACAATAGTTCAAAGTTTTTGAATTATGGATATATTGATGATGGAAGCCCACAAGAAGCAGTCATAAAATTACCAAAGTACCTACTCCACAAACATAATATTAAATTAATTCTTGAGTTAATTGGCGATTGCCCACTTACCAATTGCCGAATTCTAGATATCAGTTGCGGTCGAGGTGGAAATGTTGAAGTAATTGCTAAATACTTCGATACTCAGGAAATTATTGGCCTCGATCTATCTCCAGAAGCAATTGCATTTTGCCAAGTCAACTACAGCTACGATAATGTTCGTTTTGTAGTGGGTGATTCTGAGAATTTACCTTTTGAAGCCAATCAATTTGATGCGATAACAAATATTGAATCTTCTCACAGTTATGGCGATGTTATTGCCTTTTACAAAGAAGTTCATAGGGTACTCAAACCGGGAGGATATTTCTTATATTCAGATTTGATTTTAGCCGAGCGATTGGAACATAACTTATCTGTTCTAGAAGAAATAGGGTTTATAGTAAAAAGGAATCGAGACATTACCAAACAAGTTTTGTTATCTTGTGAAGAAGCTGCTAAAGTAAACTTACAGGTAATTGAAGTCGATAAAGATTCTCAAGTAATGAAAGAATTTTTGGCAGTACCTGGAACCAAATTTAATGAGAGTTTTCAAGAAAGAATATGGACCTATAGAATTTTGAGACTGCAAAAAAGTTAATCATGAATACAAAAGATAAAGTTAACTGGGTATATAATGTTAATAACAATAGTGAATTGACTGCAAGGTATAATCTCTGGGCAAAAGAATATGACCAAGATTTGAAAGATGAGTTTGGCTATACAAATCCACTATATGCAGTGGAAGTCTTAGTAAAGTACGTCTCTAGAGATGCCAATATTTTAGATGCAGGAGTAGGAACAGGTTGGGTAGGGCAGCTTCTAGATGAGCAAGGCTACCATAACCTAGAAGGAATGGACATGTCAGAAGGTATGCTCTCACAGGCGCGTAACAAGAATATCTACACCACACTTTACCAGAAGACAATGGGCGAGCCACTTTCTTTTGGGACTAACTCCTTTGATGCTATTATTAGCGTTGGCGTGTTCTCACCTGGGCACGCCCCAGCCAGTTCTTTTGATGAGTTAATTCGCATTGTTAAACCAGGAGGTTACATTATTTTTACCTTGCGTCCTGACTTTTATCAAAGCAGTGATTTTAAAGAGAAGATGGCATATCTGGAGATATCCAAAATATGGGAATTGGTAGAAGTTGGAAAACAGTTTAAATGTCTTCCCAAAGGCGAACCTAATATGTACTCTCAAGTGTGGGCTTATAGGAAAGTTTAATTTTTGATAGTCTGATTTTATTTCTGCGTACATGGAAAAAAGTATTTGTCAACCTCGTTATCAACCTGCTAATTCCTTAGAATCTCCACGATTCACGGGTATACGGACCTTTGCGCGTTTGCCCAATGTGCAAACTGTTGAAGATGTCGATCTAGCTGTGGTCGGTTTACCCTTTGATACCGGAGTTAACTTTAAAGTTGGTGCCCGTTTTGGTCCTGAGGCAGTAAGGAGTGCTTCAGTTTTGCAGCGTCCCTATAATCCCGAACTCAAAGTAAATATATTCAAAACCCTTTCCTGTATTGATTATGGTGACGCACCTGTCGTACCAGGGTATATAGAAGACTCTCATAGAGCAATTACAACAACCTTAAGACCCCTAGTTGAAGCAGGTATTATTACGCTGGGGATTGGGGGCGATCACAGTATAGCGCTGGCAGAATTGCGAGCCTTAGCCGCAGTACACGGTCCTTTGGCGATGGTTCATTTTGATGCCCACTGCGATTTATGGGATACTTTCTACGGCCATAAGTACGGTCACGGTTCTCCATTCCGACGAGCTGTTGAGGAAGGATTATTATTACCCGAACATTCAATCCAAATTGGGCTGCGAGGAACTCTTTTTGATTACGAAGATTCGCGATATTCACAAGAAATGGGCTTTCTTGCCCTCACAACTTCACAATTACTGGCTCAGACTCCTCAAGAAATTGGCGAATTAGTCCGCGAGCGCGTAGGAAATAACAAGGTATTTTTATCCTTTGATATTGATTTCTTTGACCCAGCTTATGCACCAGGGACTGGTATGCCTGAAGTGGGGGGACCAACAAGCTTTCAAGGTCTTTCCTACTTACGAGCCTGCAAAGGTATTAACTTAGTTGGTGCTGATGTAGTAGAAATTCTGCCTGCAATGGATCATGCACAAATTACCGCTCAGCTAGGAGCATATGTGGCTTATGAGTTTATGTCCTTAGTAGCACTGTCGCGCTTGCGGGAAATCTGTTGATTTAAAGTTCAGCAGTTGATTGGAAACTTGAAGACAAAATTCTTGAAGACATGGATATTATCTTGAAACTTGTCGGGTATACTCGCTCGAGACACAATCTCACTTTCCTTTACCAATATCATGAAATCACTTTTACCACTACTCTTTGGTATTCAACAGTTGACTTTCATCAACTGGAGGAAGAGTATGGGCAAGAATACATGGGAAAACTGTATTTTCATATTTTATTATTTCATGGTTTAAAAATCTTGAGTTTGAAACCAACTCATCTAGATCTTGGAGAATATGCTAAATATTGGAGCCCCCAGTTACAAAAAGTTTGGGAAAGAAGTGTTGAACAGTGTTTGGGGCAGTGGAGATATGAATCGGGCAATATCGATTATTCAGGAGTAGAAGTTATCGCTAAAGATGTTCCCGAACTCAAAATAGAGCCGATAAAGCTGAATGCCCAAGACCCCCCACTTCTTGTCTGTAATGGTGGAGGAAAAGATAGTGTTTTAATGATTCGTTTATTGGATGAGCGCGCAATTTCTTTCGACACCTTTAGCATCAATTTTCACACTCACGCCTATCCAGAAAAGATGTTTGAGTTGAATGAAAAACATCTTGACTACCTCGATCATCCTCCGCAAAAGAACCATCGTCAGTACATTATAGAGTCATTCCTTAATTCTCCGGCGGCTAAACTTCATGGAGTAGAAGACTTAGAGATTTCTCTGATGCATAATGATGAAGACCTACCCAACGCTTACGGAGTTTTTGGTATCCTTCCTATTATTCTTCAAGAAAAATATACAAGTATCTGCTTTGGAAATGAGAGAAGTGCTGAAAGTGAAAATGTTCAGGTAAACGAGCAAATCATTAATCATGCCTGGAGTAAAACTACTGAATGTGAAATTCTTTACCAGCAATACGTTCAAAAAGAATTTATCGCTAATCTTTCCATCTTCAGTTTCCTGAAACCTTTTTCAGATGTGTTAGTTTATCGTCTTTTAGCTAAAAAAGTAAATCCAATAAGTCTAGCACTAGCTTATTCATGTAATCTAAATCCTCCTTGGTGTAAATTATGTCCTAAATGTGCTTATGTTTGGTTATCTTACATGGCTTATCTCGCGCCAGAACAAGTCAAAGCTATAGTCGAAGTTTTTGGAGAAGAAAATCTCTTCGACTGTTCGGATTTACAGTTTTACTATCGAGGGCTTATGGGTTTAGAAAGTCATAAACCCTTTGAATGTGTTGGAGAGATAGAAGAAAGCAAACTTGCCTTTGAAAAATGTGTTGAACGAGGAGTTACAGGAAAAGCTGTGGATAGCTATCTTCAAAAAGCCCGTTTAGATAAAGATGAGTATAAAAAGTTATGGGAAAAATATAATCAAATCGATCTGTCCTACCAGTATTTACCCCAACAATTCCAGGCTCTTCTTGTTAAAGAATATCAGAATTTAGAATAAATGACAAATCAGCTACACAAATCCCAACAATCATTGTTTTTACCAGAAAACCTAAAGGCAATAATTGCCTTGTTGACTGCCCTGATTATTTGGGCTTTTGTTCCTATCGCAATCCGATTAGGCGAAAGGGAAATGATCCCCAATCTTCTTATCTTTCATCGTTTCTGGATATCTACTATCATCTTGGGGTTGTGGAATGGATTTCCGAGTGTAAATCGCCAATTATTCGAGGATCGATCCGAGCAAAAACAACCCTATAACAGTCGATTGGTGGTGCTATTACTAGCTATTGGCATCTGTTTTGGGGGGGAGCAAATTATCTGGGCTTGGTCGCTGACTCAAACCAGCATTGCTAATTCATCACTTCTGCACAGTCTCTCCCCCCTATTCACCACTTTGGGGGGATGGATATTATTTGCACAGCACTTTGATAAGAGATTTATGCTCGGTATAATAGTTGCCATTCTAGGCTCGGCGATCGTCGGATTCGACGATCTATCGTACAGTATAGACAAGCTACAAGGTGATGGCCTCTCTCTTCTTTCTGCATTTTTTTTAGCCGGCTATTTCCTGTTTGTCGAACAAGTCCGAACTCAGTTTAATACTAGAACTATACTTCTATGGTCTTGTACGATCGGCACTCTAGGGCTTTTTCCTATCTTTCTAATGACCAAAGATAAACTTTTACCCTCTTCGTGGAGTGAATGGCTAATAGTTCTGCTTCTAGCTTCGATGCTAGTTTTCGGTTACGGACTTCTAGCCTATTCTCTCAAGTTTTTGTCCTCAGGGTTAGTTGCCACAATTTTACTCTTCGATCCAGTCATTACTGCTATCCTTGCCTGGGCAATTTTCTCAGAAACACTGGATTTCTATAACTTAGTTGCTTTTCCAATAGTTTTGGGGGGCATATACTTAGCCACAACTAGCCAATCTGCTATTAAAGGGACTTAAACAAAAATAAAGGTCAAAACAAGTTATAACCCACATTCCGCGTTCCGGAAAAATCGGGATGCTAGCTGCTGCTTCGCCACGGCTACACGCTCCGGGCCTCCTCCTCGCAGCGTAGGGGGCCCGGAGCGTGCAGTGACGCAAAAACCCCTCAGACATCGACGGCTCATAACCTCGCAGCCGCTCCCCCCCAAACCCCCTCTTGCGTTCCCAGGGGTCGCCAGTGGGAACGAGGGGGGCAATCAGGCGCCCTCCAACTTAGCGGCTTACCATTACTCACATAATTCAAAACAATCTTGAAAGCCTTATGGTGCAAAGGTTTCGAGGCGTGAACCAAGGCTTAGGGCTTGACTTTTTGCGCCATGTGAGTTCTCGATCAATTGTGGAACAGGCACAGAATCGGATTAATCTGTGCTAGCATCGCCTAGGGATGGTCAAATTCAGGATACAGGTAGCGTCCTCCCATACGGGCGCATCTCACTTTTGCATGAAGTGGTTGGTTCGTAGTTCGTAGTTCGAGATTGCTTCGTGCCTCGCAACGCTGCGCGGTTTGTAGTTTGTAGTTATTTTAAAGCCTAGATCGTACTACAATTGCTCGAAAGATAAGACATCTGCAAATATGGGATACTCCCTCTCATACCCACGTCTCGACACATCAGTTACCAATTGACAGTCTGGGTCTAGGATAAACTGGTAAACTGTAGAAATTGAGTATAAATAACTATGAGAACCTTAATTTCAACCGACCGCTCTCTAGTGACCGGTGCAGAACGACCTGTGGCGGCCTGCAAAAATGCTGTCCGATTAACTGGCCGTGGGAGGAAGTCATTATATCAAGTAGATCAGCAAGTCAAGTTCCTGCATCTGCAAGCGGAAGTAGAATCCCTCTGGCAGCAGTTGCAAGTGCTCAAACAACAAAGACAGGCATCCCAGGAGGCCAAAGTACTCGCTAGTACTGTAACGGTAGCCGACACTACAGAATAGGATAAAAAGCGTTGTTGTCTGCAAGCTGTGATATAAAAAATAAAGCCTTCCAGCCTACTGGGCAGCTTGTGGGCAACAACCAGAACCTACGAGGAATGGCCTGAGTAACTGGTGGCCAGTAACATGATTGTGATGTGTAAGGAGAAAGCATCGATTAATGACAGCATCTATAGTCAAGCCGCAAACCGATGAACAGCAGGCTTCCCTGCGGTTGAAAGACATCATTAAAACCTTGCCGCGAGAGGTTTTCCTCAAGAACAGACGCAAAGCCTGGACTACTGTGTGCGATTCGTTTAGTGTAAAATGAATTGACACATGTCAATAAATGGGACCACTAGCAGGGTGACATTAGCCCTGACAACTTCTAGATGATGGTGGTGAAAGCCCACCCCTCCAGGTGCAGGAGTGAAAGCGTAACCCCTACGGTAGCGATGGCATCAATCCGTAAAGCGGGGTTAAAAGGCGCACTGACTGGTAGCCTAAACCGGTTATCGCCAAGCAAGTAGTCATGGTGAGCGAAAGCAAAGACTCATAAGTGTCGTCACAAGGAACCAGCGAAAAGGCTGAACCTGAAACGCTGGCCCAAAAAGGGAAAGGATAATGGTCATTGGCGGATACAGTACCGACCAATAAGCACTGACAATAAACCCGGCATATAGAGTCCACCTAAAACTACAACCAATCATCTAGAGGAACGAAGTAAACCAGATATATACTCTCAACCACCGGTCGATAGGTTGAGTAGCCACCACAGGCGCAACATCTGCTCTCCGGAAGGCAGGTTGTATCTGGGAAAGATTGAGCGGAGAAGCTAACGCCCGTCTGTAATGGATGGGATATGCTGACGCCCTCACGGTAACGTCAATTGTGGAGTTGTAAGTAGCAATGCATACGTCATGAGCACGGTTTCCGAATCGATGAATGAATGGAAGGATATCCCCTGGCCTCGGCTGGAGCGGGTAGTCTTTAAGTTGCAAAAACGAATTTACAGAGCGGCACTGGAAGGCAATAAGCGAACGGTTCGCAGACTCCAAAGGTTACTGGTAAAATCCCGGGCTGCCAAAAGTCTAGCGGTACGACAGGTGACACAAGATAACCAGGGAAAGAAGACCGCTGGTGTGGACGGTGTGAAAGCACTGACCCCGAAGCAAGGTTTAGAACTGGTAGGACAGATGGAAATCTCAAACAAGGCCAAACCTACACGGCGTGTATGGATACCCAAGCCAGGAAGAGAGGAAAAGCGTCCTTTAGGAATACCAACGATGTATGACCGCGCGACACAGGGACTCCTCAAGATTGCGCTCGAACCCGAGTGGGAAGCGTACATGGAAGGGAACTCCTATGGATTCAGACCGGGAAGGGGATGTCACGATGCAATCGGAGCGATATTCTTAAGCATCAAACATAAACCCAAGTGGGGACTAGATGCTGACATCGCAAAATGCTTCGACAAGATAAACCACAAAGCGCTACTGGAGAAACTGAACACCATAACACCAATCCGTAAACAAATACGGGCATGGCTAAAGGCCAGTGTGATGGACAAATGGAACTGGCATGCAACCGAGGCGGGTACTCCCCAAGGGGGGGGCATATCACCATTACTAGCCAACATAGCCCTCCACGGGTTAGAGGAGGCAGTGATGAAGCTCGCCAGTACACAAAGGGAAAAGCAGAGACTGACGGTAGTCAGGTATGCTGATGACTTTGTTGTAATGCATGAGAGCAAGGAGATGATAGACAAAGCGCAAATGGTGGTGGCAGAGTGGCTAAAAGAAATGGGGCTAGAGTTGAAAGCCGAAAAGACAAAAATAACTCATACGCTAAAAGGAGAAAAACCGGGATTTGATTTCCTGGGGTTCAACATAAGGCAATATGAGGTGGGTAAAAACAGAACCGGCAAATCAGGTCAAGGAACACCCCTAGGATTCAAAACCCTAATCAAACCCAGTAACAAGTCCATAGGGAAGCATAAAGAACGGCTAGCAGAGGTGGTAGCCAGCCATAAAGCAGCACCACAAGCGGCCCTGATAAGCAGGCTAAGCCCGATAATACGGGGATGGTCTAACTACTACAGGTCCGTGGTGAGTAAGGAAACTTACTTCGACATGGATAACTACCTATGGAACATCCTATGGCAATGGGCCAAAAGGAGACATCCCCATAAGTCAAGTCACTGGATAGTCCGTAAGTACTGGTCTGTAGACCAGGATGATTGGCGATTCCGGTGCAAGGCAGGGAAGGGAGAGGTAACGCTGTACAAACACTCTGAAACTGAGATAGTCAGACACGTAAAAGTGAAAGGCGCAGCAAGCCCATATGATGGGAACCTTACATATTGGAGTACAAGGTTAGGCAAAAGCCCTGAACTAAGTAAGAGAGTAGCGTTGCTACTGAAGAGGCAAAAAGGAAAGTGCCAACACTGCGGACTAACGTTTATGGACGGTGACAAGTGGGAAGTTGACCAGATCAAGCCCCTCTCATTAGGGGGTAAGGACCGGTATGACAATCTACAGTTGCTGCACAAACATTGCCACGATATAAAGACTGCCAGCGATGGCAGCAAGAATAGCCGTACCTGTGACAAAGGTGGCGTTACTGAGGAGCCGGATGACGTGAAAATGTCATGTCCGGTTTTGAAGACGAGTCGGTACGGTGACGTACTGGCTTAGTTTAATAATTATTAACGTGCTGCTGGTGATATTGGGATACGTCGGTCTGGCGATCGCGCCCTGGTTTCTGTTGCCGCCCCTATGGATATTTACGGGGACAGCGCTGACGGGTTTCTTCGTGTTGGGTCACGACTGCGGCCATCGGTCCTTTGCCAACCGGAAATGGGTAAATGACCTAGTAGGACATTTAGCATTTCTGCCCTTGATTTACCCCTTCCACAGCTGGCGGATCCTGCACAATAAACACCACGCACACACGAACCTATTAGGGGGAGAGGACACGGCGTGGGAACCCTTTCAGCCAGAATTTTACGATAACTTTGGCGCAGTCGGGAAGTGGTTTTATCGGAGAATTCGGGGTCGGTTTTGGTGGGTAGGGTCAATTGCCCACTGGGGAATCCTCCACTTTAACTGGTCTCAGTTTGAAGGCAAAGAGCGACAGCAAGTTAAACTGTCGGTGTTTGTGGTGTTGATTGGTGGGGCGATCGGGTTTCCGGTCCTGATTGCCACCACAGGCATCTGGGGTTTGGTAAAATTCTGGTTAATGTCCTGGTTAGTTTACCACTTCTGGATGAGCACCTTTACGATCGTCCACCATACATCACCAGAAATTCCCTTCACCACAGCAGACAAGTGGAATGAGGCTTTAGCTCAACTTGAGGGGAGTGTTCACTGCGACTATCCCCGCTGGGTAGAATACCTTTGTCACGATATCAACGTTCACATCCCCCATCATATTTCCACAGGGATTCCTTTCTATAACTTGCGCTTAGCTCATCGCAGCTTGAAGGAGAACTGGGGGGATTATATCAAGGAACGTCAGTTCTCTTGGTCTTTAATGAAGCAGATTACAGACACCTGCCACTTGTATGACCCGGACGCCTGCTATAAGTCTTTCCAAGACTACCACGCTGGCAAATAACGACTAATTCTGCTGTTGGGTGAAGTACTCTGGTTGAAGGGTGTAATTCGATCGGGAAGTAAAAAAATGAGACTTGCTCCTTCATACTTTATACTTCACCCAATCAGAAATCACGGCGTAATTTTAAGAAAAATAATATGGGGATTGAATTAGTCAAATCTCTTAAATCAGCAGGAGTTAAATTTCTGCGTGTAGTCTTTTGCGATAACGCCAATGCGATCCGCGCCAAGGCTATTCACCTGGGGATCCTCGCAGAAAACCTGGACTATCCGGTCAGCATCACAGCGGTCAAGAGGCTAAGCAAGCATTGCCGGTGATGTATGATGGGGTGGTTCCTGATAGTGGACTGGCCCCGGTGGGGGAAGTTTGGTTGGTTCCCGACTGGTCAACATGTAAGATTTTACCCTATGGACCCAGCCACGCCCGGGCGATGGGGATACGATCCACAATGGAAAACCTTGGTCGTTATGTCCGCGATATTTTCTCAAACGAGCGATCGCCGCCGCCAAACAAGCAGGGATAGAGGTGATGGCCGCTTTTGAAAATGAATTCTCCCTGCTGCATTCTAGCAATAATGAAATTATCCCCACTGATGATACTGTGTTTGCCTCCACTCTGGGGATGGATCTCAATCGCAAAATCATTGATGCGATCGCCGATGCTTTAGTGGCCCAAGATATGACCGTAGAGCGATATTATCCTGAATCGGCCCCCGGACAGCATGAAATTTCTATCCGGTATGCCGAAGCTTTGCAAGCTGCAGATAATCAGATCGTGTTTCGGGAAACGGTGCGGGCGGTCGCCATCGAACATGGGTTAAAAGCCTCATTCTTACCAAAAATCTTTGCAGATAAAGCAGGCAACGGTTGCCACTTGCACGTGAGTCTCTGGCAAGAGGGCAAAAATATCACGGGGGATGGTTCTGGGAAACTTTCGAGTACGGCCCTGGCTTTTATCGCGGGCATTCTCCACCATCTCCCGGCCCTCATGGCCCTGACCACCCCGAGTACGAACTCTTACCGGCGCATTCGCCCCCACTTTTGGAGTGGTGCTTTTGCGGCTTGGGGCTATGATAACCGAGAGGGGGCAGTGCGGGTGCCTAGTAACCCAGTGCCACCGAGTCCCACCCATTTTGAGTTAAAAACTTCTGATGCTTCAGCTAACCCATATCTAGCTTTGGGAGCAGTGATTTTTGCCGGTTTGGATGGGATAGGCCGAAATCTTAGCCCTGGAGACCCGGGTAGATATTGACCCGGGGCTGTTTTCGGAAGCAGAACTTACCGAACGCGGGATCGAAAGATTGCCCCAAAACCTAGGAGAAGCGATCGAACACCTGAGTGGCGATCGCCTGCTCTTAGATGCCCTGGGTGCAGAACTAAACCGCGCTTACCTGGCGGTGAGAAAAGCGGAATGGGAGGCGATGAAAGACATGGAATTAGAAGCAGAAGTGAATCTTTTACTCGAACGCTATTAAGAAAAATGATGCCCCTTGCGGATATTCCTCTAATTGACCAGCATGCCCACAACCTACTAAAAGCGGAAATTTTCTCGGCATATGCTTACTCGGCGGCTTTTACCGAGGGTTATGACCCGAAGATTGTCAACTATCATGCCCGTCATACTCTCTGTTACCGTCGCAGTTTGCGAGATATTGCTGCACTGTTGGACTGCGAACCCAGCGAAACTGAAATTATCCAGCAACGGGAACAGTTAGGACTGGAAAAACTGACCTAATTTTGTTTCCAGGCGGCTAACATTGAAAGCATTTTCATGGATGATGGGTTTTTAGGCAATCAAATACTTCCCTTAGCATGGCATCAAAAATTTTTGCAAGTTCAGCGATTATTGCGTTTAGAAACCTTAGCAGAGACTATATTTGAACAAACCTAGTCTTTTGAGGCTTTTGTAAACGAGTTTCGCAGTCAGCTTGAATGTCCGGTGGTTATAGGGTTTAAGAGTATTGCCGCTTATCGGACTGGTTTAGCCATTGAATCAGTTGCTGAAGCCGAGGCAAAATCTTGTTTTTACTTGCTAAAAGATACTTACAAATATAAGCCATTCAGACTCGCGAATAAATCCTTAATTGACTTTCTGCTAGGACAAGCTCTTGCCGCCCGGCAGAAAATGCCCGTACAGTTTCATACGGGGTTTGGCGATCCGGACTTAGACTTATTGTTAGCAAATCCTCTACATTTGCGACCAATTTTAGAAGCTCGACGTTATGGCGATGTGCCGATAGTCTTGTTGCATGGGTCATATCCTTACGAAGCAGCATATTTGGCCAGTGTTTATCCCCAGGTTTATGTAGATTTTGGGCTAGCAGTGCCATTTTTAAGTGTTTCCGGAATATGGTAGCAAGTGGGTGGCCACATACCGCTCGCATGTAGAGATGAGCTGGGAAATTTGGTTAGTGGCGATCGCCTTAGTGCTGTTGCCCCCCAGCTTGATTTGGCTAGGATACCACATATTTCCCCCCGAAACGGGCAGTAGAATATTATCAGTTACCGATTTATGTATCTTTGCGGGTGAGGCTGCGGTAGCTGTTGGGGCGTCCTTAATGGTGAATGAATGGAGGGCGTTGCACATTTTGGGGATGATGCCATTGTTTGCACAGGCTACGCTACTGAAAGTGGCTTATAGTCTACGTTTAAGACTTATGCAAAGAGACTCATCGTCCCGTGATTGTGCAACGCTTCTTTTCTATCGATGTCCCCCCCATCTCAGAAGATTGCCAAAGTAGGAGGTAGAGGGTCGGAGGTTTCAACTAGATCGTCCTTTCGATGCCTACCTACCGCGCCCCCTCCCGCACGGCGAAAACCCGGAAGGCATCGCTCAGGTATCGAGGTTCCCCCCATTGTGGTAAACTTCAAGTAACCACAGTGAAATCATCGCTAGTAATCAGGGTAAAATCAATGCGCTTTAGGGTGGTCAGGGTTTCCTCTTCAAAGTTAATCAAAGTATTTCGGCCCCGAGAGACGATCTGCAAATTGGCGAAACTCAAACCTCCTGCTAGCCCGATCAAGTCCGTGCCATCTTCAAAGTCTATGATGGTATCCCGGCCATGGCCCTGCTTCAGAACAAAAATATCGGCGTCCTCTCCTCCGTAGAGGGTATCGAGCCGGTCTTTTCCTCCTAGACCTAACAGTTTTTCCCCGTTGGGCGTCCCCCGGAGGTAGTCGTTCTGACTATCCTCACCGACTATTGGTAGGCCAACCTCTGAAACATCGTTGACGTTAATGGTAAAGGTCTCTGAGTAACTGTTCCCAGCAGAGTCGGTAGTTTGGACGCGGATGCTGTAACTAAACTGGGTCTCATAGTCCGGTGAACTGTTAATTAGCAGTTGGTCCCCGGAAATGGTTAAGGCGGCGTTGTCGGAGGCACCGGCGCCTGAGACTAACTGGTAAGTAAAGCTATCTCCCGAGTTGGGGTCGGTAGTGGAGAAGATCCCCACGACACTACCCTCAGCGGAGTTTTCATTGATGCTGCTGTTGCTGAGTTCTAGATCGGTAGGAGGGGAGTTCTCTATAACAATGTCAAAGATATCTGTCCCTCGATTTCCCGCTTCGTCGATGGCGGTTACCGTTACGGTAAAGATGCCTGCGGTAGTAGGGATACCGCTGATAACTCCCTGAGAGTTGATGGTTACGCCCCCTGGTAAACCGGTAGCTGTGTAGTTGTTGATGTTGTTATTGATGTCGCCGAAGTTGTCGCTAATGTCTATGTCGAGGTTATTACCTAGCAAGAACTTGACGTCGGGAATCTGGGTTAAAACATAAGGGGGGTTTTCCAATAGCTTTTCAGCCCGCAAATCTAAGACCTCTTGGGGGATGGTGCCAGTTAGTTGGTTGTAGAACAGCCAGAGAAACTCCAAATTGGAAAGATTCCCTAACTCAGTCGGGATGCTGCCAGTCAGTTGGTTGGAGTACAGCCGGAGACGACTCAAATTGGAAAGATTCCCTAACTCAGTCGGGATGCTGCCAGTCAGTTGGTTGGAGTTCAGCCAGAGAGACTCCAAATTGGAAAGATTCCCTAACTCAGTCGGGATGCTGCCAGTCAGTTGGTTGGAGTCCAGCCAGAGAAACTTCAAATTGGAAAGATTCCCTAACTCAGTCGGGATGCTGCCAGTCAGTTGGTTGGAGTACAGAATGAGAAACTCCAAATTGGAAAGATTCCCTAACTTAGTCGGGATGCTGCCAGTCAGTTGGTTGGAGTCCAGCCGGAGACGATTCAAATTGGAAAGATTCCCTAACTCAGTCGGGATGCTGCCAGTCAGTTGGTTGGAGTCCAGCCAGAGAAACTTCAAATTGGAAAGATTCCCTAACTCAGTCGGGATGCTGCCAGTCAGTTGGTTGGAGTACAGAATGAGAAACTCCAAATTGGAAAGATTCCCTAACTCAGTCGGGATGCTGCCAGTCAGTTGGTTGGAGGACAGATCGAGCCTAGTCACCCGGGAGTTAGCTACAGTCACTCCATGCCAACCATTAACAACAGAAGCATCGGGGGGAATTGCGCTGTTGAAATTCCAGTCCCGCCAGCCTGTATTGTTACTCCAAGAAGCCCCATTCGTGCTTTGATAGAGAGCCCTTAAGGCCTGATACTCCTGCTGGGGGATCAATATGCCCCCATAGGCCATCTGAGCTTCTGCGGACAATGCTAAGGGAGTTTTCATCCCCGGAGTTCGCCACTCCAACTTCCAATTTCCGCCCCGGGCTGCTGCCCCTGTCCGGGTAGTAGAAACGGCGAGGGATGCCCCGGTCGGGGCCTGTAGCTTAGTCATCAACTCCTCTCCTGCATCTCCGGCGGCGACGTTACAGCCGTAGAGTAGGAGTTGTTTTACCTTCCACTTCTGCAGGGTAGAGGCGTAATCTCCTAGAGGATCTGTGCGATTTGTTCTAGCCTAACGTGGTCAAACACGGAACGCTAGCCCGGTTTCATTAGCCGGGAACTCTGACCGCATGGGGGTTAAATTCCCCTCCCCCCAGGTACGGGGGTGACACCGGTCCTCGGTGCTACGAAGCGACATCATCGTGGTGCTAAGCGAGGACTCAAATGTAGGATAACTGGCAGCCTAAGCCGGTGACGCCGCTAGGAAAGATATCCAAGGTTAGAGCAGGCAAACATGTGCAAGCCTCGTTATAAGGAACCAGCGAAATAAGGCTATATGCGCTGGCCTAAAAAGGAAATGGTAGCTAGTATTAGTTTTAGACTCTGGCTAATATAGTACTCAAATAGCTCCCGGGGTATAGTGTGGACCTAAAGGTATCGCGAAATGTTGTTAGGGAACGAAGTAACCTCTCGTGTGCTGTCCATCAGGACAAGTTAGATGTTAAGCGCAAGCCACGGGGGGAGGGATGGCCCAAGAAGCGAATGCCCGGGGTAATTCCTGGGATAACATCTACAGTAATGTAGATGATGCTGGGTAGCCAGCGCTGACGTGGGTCGGTGATACTAGGAAGCTGCTGGAATGAGTAATCCTAAAAAGCCACGGAACTAATCCGAAACGCAAGTGGAGGATAAGGTATGGATAACTGGTAAAACTGACTTGAAAATGGTGATACTAACGGTTATCAGAACAACCACTCGCTAAACCAGGAAAGGGAAGAAAAGACAGGCGGCAAGGGCTAACGGAAGTAATTCCTATTAAGTCTACCTATGAAAAGGGCCTAGTACCCAGTAGCCGGATGCGGTGAAAATCGCAAGTCCGGTTCCTCAAGAGAGGGTCGGGAAGCGATTCCCGGCTCGACCCCATCCAAACTCAGTTGGGAGTTTCCCAGATACAGACAGCCAGGGCTGCCGTGGGAGAGTAGGTGCAGAACCTCTGTTTCTTTATGCTGTCGGAGAAGTTCGCTGATCTGTTCGATGCCATCGGACCGAAGGTCTAAGAGGAAAGATTTGGCCCCAGGCCGGATGCCGTCTATAAGCTGCTAGTAGTTTTCTAGGGAGGCATCCACTACTACCATGGTGTTGGCATTGGTATTATGTTTCATTTTTTGGTTTCTCTTGTATTTTTCTGTAGAGGTGCTGGTGTAATACTAGCCCGACTATTGTCATATTTCTGACTTACGCCGGAACGAGTCGCACCTAGGTCTATCATAACTCAAGTTGCGACCTATTTAAAAAATCTTAACAAATATGGATTACCTACTTAGACTTTACGGATCTTTAGGTTTTTTTCGTCTCTGATACATAAAATTACTTTTTTATGCTATCCGGAGAGTTGGTCATTCTGACCGTCCCTTTAAAGACAAACAGGGCACCGCTTATGCCTGCCGCCCCGCCGCTATTGCCTCCCTGGGCCCCCGTTGCTAAAGGTCAGGTTATCGAAATTGATGGTACTGCTTTCTGACAAAGAACAGCCAGTGTTGGTCGTTACTACTAATAGTGTTACCGTTTCCTGAAATTGTTAGCTGGACGTATTCTGAGGTAGCACCCGGTCATAGTAATATATCTTTTTCTGGTTCTGTCTTAACCTGGCTAGCTTAGGCTCATTTTTGACTAAAGCAGGCTGGGCTGTTTTTTGGCCATGTTTGGGCTAAAAATGGCCATTTTGGGGTTAACCATGGCCATTTTTGGGCTAACCTAGACCATTTGGGATTAAAATAGGCCACTTTGGACTAAACTAGGCCATGTCTGAGCTAAACTAGGCCATGGGAGGGCTAAAAATGGCCATGTGAGGGCCATGTTTGGGCTATTTTAGGCCATGTTTGGGCTATTTTAGGCAACTTTGGGCTAAATTAAGCCATGTCTGAGCTAAACTAGGCCAAAGATGGCTAAGCTAAGCCATATCTGAGCTAACCGGGGCCATGCTTGGGCTAAACTAGGCCATGTTTGGGCTAAAACAACTTCATAAATTGTCGGTGACGAGAGTATTAGCCTGCGGAGGCGGGTAGGAAAGGTGTAGCCGGGTTTTTTAGGGTTCGGGCGGTGGGGTGTTTTCCAACAGCAAGCGCTTTTCGCGCGACTCTCCCTGTGTAACTGGTTTTTTCGGAACCAAAGCTACAAGCTCCCAGCGGCAAAGTAAATATCTAAGACTACCGGTGCTAGCGAACACACTACCATCTAATATGCTAACATAATTATATGATCGGAGTGCTGTTGTAATTCATCCACTATTACCATGGTGTTGGCAAAGAAATTGTGCTTTACTTTAAGGTTGCTGAATTGATTTTGAGGTGCTAGTGTAATACTAGCCCGACTCTCGTCTTGCAGTTCTCCCGATACCGCAAGACGAGAGCACCGTCAAGCGGCCGGATCGCATGGAGTGGGTGAGTTGTGAGAGCAATAACTTGCGGTATCGGGAGAATCGCCAAAAACTCAGGTAATTTCCGTCGGAGGGTCTGTTAAAATAAAATATCCCGGGAATCAGAAATTCAACAGTTTAAAATTGAAGCTATAATTAACGTTGGTTTGTCTGTTATGATTAGGAAATGAAATGGTACAGCAAGCAGGGAACGATTGGTTAAGAGAGGCTTTGGGTCACTACCAAGCAGGACGCCTGGATGAGGCGAGGGCTGTTTATTTGGCGATGCTAGAACAGCAGCCTTACCAGGTAGAGGCCATGCAAATGCTGGGAATTATTGCTTATCAGACGAGAGAATACGATCGGGCGATCAACTATTTACAACAGGTGATATCCATAAAGCCAAATTGGCATGAGACTTATAATAATCTGGGGGCTTGCTTCTGGGAACAGAAAAAAATAAAACAGGCGATCGCTGCCTACAAACAGGCGCTCGCAATGAAGCCTGATTATCTTAATGCTTATGATAACCTGGCTTTTGCCCTGGAAAAACAGGGAAAAATATTAGAGCTGCGCGAGCTGCGCGCACGCTACGCGAAGGAGACTGATTAGCAAGTGGGATCGCTGATCCGGAGTGGCGCGACCCCTGAAAAATTGGCGGCGATGCGTCGCCAAGAAAAGCGTTATCAAGAGGCGCTCGCTCATTACCGACAGGCGATCAGTTGGTATCAAAAGGGGGAAGAAGACAAGGCGATCGCCCTCTGTCACCAAGTGCTATTGGCCTATCCGGGAAATAGGGAAACCATGAATTTGTTGGGAGTATGTCTTCAAAATATCGGGAAGCTAGCAGAAGCAGTATCGGTATACCGGGAGGCGATCGCTCTCAATCCCCAGGATATAAGCCTGCACAATAATTTGGGCATAGTTTTGCACTCCTTGGGCAATAAGGAACAAGCGCTCGCCTGCTACGAAAAGGCTATCAGCATTGACCCCAACTATGCGGATGCTTACTATAATGCGGCCAGAATTATGGAAGAGCAGGACCGCAGAAAAGAAGCGATCGCCTATTATAAAAAAGCCATTGCCATTAAACCAAAAGCGGAATTTTACAATCAGTTGGGTATATACTATCAAGGATGTGAAAACTTAGCAGAGGCGATCACATGCTACTAAAAGGCGACCGCCCTGAAACCAGACTTTGCCGATGCCTACAACAACCTGGGTGTTGTCCTGCAAGAACAACTGAAATCACAACAGGCGATCGCCATGTACGAGCGGGCGCTCGCCATGGAACCAAATTCGGCCGAGGTCCGCAGCAACTTGGGCGTGGCACTCAAGCATGTGGGACGCTTAGATGAAGCTAAAACCCATTTGCAACAGGCGATCGCCATGTACGAGCGGGCGCTCGCCATGGAACCAAATTCGGCCGAGGTCCGCAGCAACTTGGGCGCGACACTCAAGCATGTAGGACGCTTAGATGAAGCTAAAACCCATTTGCAACAGGCGATCGCCCTGAAACCAGACTTTGCCTCAGCCTACAACAGCCTGGATGTTGTCCTGCAAGAACAACTAAAATTACAAGAGGCGATGGGCTATTACCGCCATGCTATTGCTTTAAACCCAGATGCAGTAAAATCCCGCTTTCGTCTGGGAATGTGCTTGTTATTATTGCAGGACTTTCAGCAAAAATTTGTAGAATATGAATGGCGTTGGCGCATGGAACCACAGACCCCGGAAAAACGCTTGGGAAAACCCCTTTGGGATGGTTCGCCACTGGCAGGAAAAACTATTCTTTTACATACAGAACAGGGACACGGGGACGCTATCCAGTTCGTCCGTTACGCGCCCTTAGTAGCCCAGCGGGGTGCTGGTAAAGTAATTCTGGAAACATATCCTGCTCTCAGGCGCTTGTTTACTACGGTCTCCCTTGTTCAGGAGGTGGTAGTCAAAGGCGAATCATTACCAGCATTTGACGTGCAAGTCCCCCTGATGAGTCTCCCCCGCATCCTGGGTACGACTATAGAAACTATTCCGGCTCGAATACCCTATTTGTACGCTGAAGAGAAGGACGCCGTAAAGTGTATCTTACTACGAAGGGAAGGAGAGGTAAAAGTCGGTATTGTGTGGGCTGTTAATGCTAAAAGTCCTACAGCTAGTAAGCGATCTTGTCCAGTGTCCCTATTTCTGGAACTGTCGCAGATCCCAGGGATTTCTCTTTATAGTTTGCAAAAGGAACATACAGATATCCTGGATGGGGCACCTATACAGGATTTAAAAGAGCATTTGCATGACTTCGCTGATACTGCTGCTGTTATCTCACAATTAGACTTAGTAATTTCTGTAGATACATCAGTTGCCCATCTAGCAGGTGCTTTAGGAAAACCTGTCTGGGTGCTGCTACCATTTTCTCCTGACTGGCGCTGGTTCCTAGATCGATCGGATAGCCCTTGGTATCCGACAATGCGACTATTCCGTCAAACAAAACTGGGAGACTGGCCGAGTGTGTTTGCCCAGGTTAAAGCAGCATTAACAGCGAAGAGCGCGCATCCCGGATCGCATGGAGTGGGTGAGTTGTGAGAGCAATAACTTGCGGTATCGGGAGAACCGCCAAAAACTCAGGTAATTTCCGTCGGAGGGTCTGTTAAAATAAAATATCCCGGGAATCAGAAATTCAACAGTTTAAAATTGAAGCTATAATTAACGTTGGTTTGTCTGTTATGATTAGGAGGTGAAATGGTACAGCAAGCAGGGAACGATTGGTTAAGAGAGGCTTTGGGTCACTACCAAGCAGGACGCCTGGATGAGGCGAGGGCTGTTTATTTGGCGATGCTAGAACAGCAGCCTTACCAGGTAGAGGCGATGCAAATGCTGGGAATTATTGCTTATCAGACGAGAGAATACGATCGGGCGATCAACTATTTCCAACAGGTGATATCTATAAAGCAAGATTGGCCTGAGACTTATAATAATCTGGGGGCTTGCTTCTGGGAACAGGGAAAAATCGAACAGGCGATCGCTGCCTACAAACAGGCGCTCGCAGTGAAGCCTGATTATCTTGATGCTTATGATAACCTGGCTTTGGCCCTGGAAAAACAGGGAAAAAGATTAGAGGCGATCGAGCTGCGCGCACGCTACGCGAAGGAGACTGACCAGCAAGTGGGATCGCTGACCCAAAGTGGAGCGGCTCATGAAAAATTGGCGGCGATGCGTTGCCAAGAAAAGCATTATCAAGAGGCGCTCGCTCATTACCAACAGGAGATCGCCTGCTACGAAAAGGGGCAGGCTCGGGGCATTGACCCAAAATGTGCGGATGCTTACTATAATGCGGCCAGAATTATGGAAGAGCAAAACCGCAGAGAAGAGGCGATCGCCTATTGTAAAAAAGCCATTGCCATTAAACCAGAGGCGAAATTTTACAATGAGTTAGGTATACACTATCAAAGATGTGGGAACTTAGCAGAGGCGGCGAGGCAGTATGAACAGGCGATAGATTTAACGGCGAACTGTCTGGAAGCAATTTGCAACCTGGGGATGATACTACGAAAGCAGGGTAAAATAGCAGAGGCGCTCGGACAATATCGCCAGGCTCTGGCAATTAAACCAGATTATCCAGAAGTATACAATAGGATGGGGCTCGCTTGGCAAGAGCAGGGTAAGTTAGTAGAGGCGATCGCATGCCACCAAAAGGCGATCGCCCTGAAATCAGACTTTGTCCCAGCCTACATCAACCTGGGTGTTGCCCTGCAAGAACAACTGAAATTACAAGAGGTGATGGGCTATTACCGCCATGCTATTGCCTTAAAGCCAGATGCAGCAATGGCCCACTTAGGTCTGGGAGAGTGCTTGTTATTATTGCAGGACTTGAGCCAAGGATTTGTAGAATATGAATGGCGCTGGCGCCTAAAAGCACAGACCCCGGAAGAACGCTATGGCTGCGCCACGCTGCGCGATGGGGGAAAACTCCTTTGGGACGGTTCGCCACTGGCAGGAAAAACTATTCTTTTACGTACAGAACAGGGACACGGGGACGCTATCCAGTTCGTCCGTTACGCGCCCTTAGTAGCCCAGCGGGGTGCTGGTAAAGTAATCCTGGAAACATATCGGGCTCTCAGGCGCTTGTTTACTACGGTCTCTGGCGTTCAGGAGGTGGTAGTCAAAGGCGAACCATTACCAGCATTTGACGTGCAAGTCCCCCTGATGAGTCTCCCCCGCATCCTGGGTACGACCATAGAAACTATTCCGGCTCGAATACCCTATTTGTACGCTGAAGAGAAAGACGCAGTCAAGTACAGTGGCTTGCTACGAACGGCGCATCCCGAGTACAGGGCGGTGTCTGGAGCATGCCGATCGCGTAGCGTGCGCGCAGCGCATGTCCTTCAGGACAAGAGCATGCGGAAGACGCCGGTAAAGGTCGGTATTGCGTGGGCTTCTAATCCTACACGTAGTACAGCATGGAAGCGGTCTTGTCCGGTTTCCCTATTTCTGGAACTTTCTCAGATCCCAGGGATTTCTCTTTATAGTTTGCAAAAGGAACATACAGATATCCTGGATGGGGCACCTATACAGGATTTAAGAGAGCACTTGCATGACTTCGCCTCTTCGGCTGCTGTTATCTCACAATTAGACTTAGTAATTTCTGTAGATACAGCAGTTGCCCATCTAGCAGGTGCTTTAGGAAAACCTGTCTGGGTGCTGTTACCTTTTTCTCCTGAATGGCGCTGGTTCCTAGATCTATCGGATAGCCCTTGGTATCCGACAATGCGACTATTTCGTCAAACAAAACTGGGAGACTGGCCGAGTGTGTTTGCCCAGGTTAAAGCAGCATTAACAGCGAAGAGCGCGCATCCCGGATCGCATGGAGTGGGTGAGTTGTGAGAGCAATAACTTGCGGTATCGGGAGAACCGCCAAAAACTCAGGTAATTTCCGTCGGAGGGTCTGTTAAAATAAAATATCCCGGGAATCAGAAATTCAACAGTTTAAAATTGAAGCTATAATTAACGTTGGTTTGTCTGTTATGATTAGGAGGTGAAATGGTACAGCAAGCAGGGAACGATTGGTTAAGAGAGGCTTTGGGTCACTACCAAGCAGGACGCCTGGATGAGGCGAGGGCTGTTTATTTGGCGATGCTAGAACAGCAGCCTTACCAGGTAGAGGCGATGCAAATGCTGGGAATTATTGCTTATCAGACGAGAGAATACGATCGGGCGATCAACTATTTCCAACAGGTGATATCTATAAAGCAAGATTGGCCTGAGACTTATAATAATCTGGGGGCTTGCTTCTGGGAACAGGGAAAAATCGAACAGGCGATCGCTGCCTACAAACAGGCGATCGCAGTGAAGCCTGATTATCTTGATGCTTATGATAACCTGGCTTTGGCCCTGAAAAAACAGGGAAAAAGATTAGAGGCGATCGAGCTGCGCGCACGCTACGCGAAGGAGACTGACCAGCAAGTGGGATCGCTGACCCAAAGTGGAGCGGCTCATGAAAAATTGGCGGCGATGCGTTGCCAAGAAAAGCGTTATCAAGAGGCGCTCGCTCATTACCAACAGGAGATCGCCTGCTACGAAAAGGGGCAGGCTCGGGGCATTGACCCAAAATGTGCGGATGCTTACTATAATGCGGCCAGAATTATGGAAGAGCAAAACCGCAGAGAAGAGGCGATCGCCTATTGTAAAAAAGCCATTGCCATTAAACCAGAGGCGAAATTTTACAATGAGTTAGGTATATACTATCAAAGATGTGGGAACTTAGCAGAGGCGGCGAGGCAGTATGAACAGGCGATAGATTTAACGCCGAACTGTCTGGAAGCAATTTGCAACCTGGGGATGATACTACGAAAGCAGGGTAAAATAGCAGAGGCGCTCGGACAATATCGCCAGGCTCTGGCAATTAAACCAGATTATCCAGAAGTATACAATAGGATGGGGCTCGCTTGGCAAGAGCAGGGTAAGTTAGTAGAGGTGCCATAGCGATGGTCAAGGATCCGGCTGCTTGCAACTCGCGCCATAACTGATGTAAAAGAGCCCTCGCTAACTGGGGGCGCGATCGGCTGAGATCGGCAAGAGTAATCACTTGTGGGTCCAACCATTCCAGAGCTTTGGCCGTGAAAGCTAGGGGTGTGGGAGCAGTCAATAGGGTGTCATCGGGTAAAGCCTGGCCAGCAGCCAATAAGCGCAAGACGCCTTTTTCAAGTCGAACAGCTTTGACAGTAGCTTCAATAGTTTTCGGTGTTGCCCCTGAGGTCCAGAAAGTTAGATTTATGTGGGGGTCAAAATCTAGACCCAGCAGATGCCAAAGTCTCGCACCACTAGAACTATCAGCCAGCCGATCGGGAAAGGGATATCTGAGCCAGCGTTGACCGTTATGAAAACCAGCCACCCGCAGCTGATACTAGACTTGAGAACTGTCTAATTTGAGAGTATCCTGGGCAGTGGTAGGGGGAGGGTGCAACCAATCTTTCTTACTCAGCTCGTCTTTTGGTTCCACTGAGGCCACAATGCGGCTGACATGAGGCACAGATGATTTCCAGAGAGCATTGTCGAGTTGCTGAAGTAATTTCTCAATTTGTTGATGGTTAATTGACCCTCTAGTCGGCTGTTTTTCGAGCCAAGCGCTGCCGCCGTGGAGTCCATCTTTGGCCGTGCGAATCAGGGCCCCCCAAGCGATCGCGTCGGACTGAGTAGATGTTACCCGCAGGGCTGCCTTGATCCGGTTCCACAAACTGTCAGAATCGGTTTTGAGCAACCGGGCAATTTCCCGTTGGTTATGGGGCTTCTGGAAAATCTGCAAAGCTGACTGCCAGCAACCGTCAATAATCTGGGTGAGGACTTGCTGGCTAGGAGATGCCCAAGATTTGTTAGCTTGGGACTGACTTACCTGGGAGTGCATGCGAATTAATTCCAACTGGGCTTGGGCTCCTGGCGACCAATCTGGCGATCGGGTCAGAGGTTGCAACATTTCCAGAGCTGGCGTCCACAGACCACTGCGAGCTAGAATTAGGGCATTTTGGTAGTTCTTTAAGGCCAGATCGGCCCGCGGACGGTCCGAAAAATCGAAAGGCGTCAAAGCAATTTCTACGAGCGCCACAGGTGCTAGTCGCTCTTGACGGGGCTGGATCTGGTAAATCTTGAATTTGGGCTCAAAACCAACGGTTTGATTGACAATCAACTCCAGAGTGCAATCGCCCGCCGTTACCTTACGCCAGATAGCAGGTTCTCCGGCAGGGCTAGCCCACTGGAGCATCTGCACCAGGTTAGTTTCCCTGGGGTTGTAGTATAGTACCTTTCCATAGGCGATCGCCCCATCTCCGGTTCTCTGTCGTCCCACCAGATGGAGGCACCGTCCCTTACCCTGCATTTCTGGCTGTGGTGAGGGCAGTTCTACTGATGTCAGTTGCAGCTGACCAGAAGATGCGCGCTTGACCGATCGGTCGAGCCGGGGAGTATCAACCTCTTCATCAGAATAGGATACCGACATTTGGCTGACTAGCTGATAGTAAGCTCCTGCGGTGGAAAAATACTTGGGAGTGTCCACGCGCCTGTAGACTCTCAGCTGGCTAATATACTCGCAGTCAGTCTGACAATTTGGCCGTTTGCTATGTACTGGCAGCAGCAAATCCCGTACCGTGCCGGAAAAATCGGCAGTGTTTAACTCCAGGCTGTCTCCTGGTATCATGCCCATGCGCTCCACTAAGCCGCGAATTTCCGGCAGAGTGCGCATGGTTTGGCGGTCAGTTACTAAGGTTTTGGTTTGTTGAGGCAAAATTTGATGCAGCCAGACTATTCCATCGGGATCCACGATCAGTTGGATAGCTAACCAAAGCCCAGCCGCGATCGCGCTAGCACTACTGGCCAAGAGTAATATTGCCAGGAAGGACGCGCCTTTATTACGAGACTGAGACTGTGACATCGTTAATTGCTAATTTTTGATGTTTCTTCTGCCTAGGATGAGAGTAGGACTTGCTCACCTGCTCGTTCCCAAGTATACTCTCGTTCAACGAACTCTCGCGCGTTCTGAGACAGGCGCTTGCGCAGGGCTGAAGTTACTGTTTGTTGGAGTTTACCGGTTACCGGTCACCCCTCTAGCTGTCACCCCGTGCTGAATTGCCGGTGACTGCCATACAAACGCGCAGGAGACACCGGCATGCAGCCGCTCGACTCTCAGTAATCCCAAGTTTAGTAGCACGGGGCTGATGGAAGGCAGTAGATTTATTATAGTCAACTAAAGCATAAGGAGGTAAATATGCCATCCATCGATGAGATTATTAAACAGGCAGATAACCCGTTTGATAAATATGTTACGGGAAACTTTTGTGGAGAACAACTCGACCAAACCCCCATCGTGGAATCGATTCATCAACAGGAACTTGCTAAAATAGCAAAAGTTATCGATAGCGTAAGGAAAGACCATCGCCCGCGCACGGTAATGCTAGCTGGAGATTCCGGTGTGGGCAAGAGTTATTTCTTAAAGCGCCTCAAGCAGCAGTTCAACAACAAAGCATTTTTTGCTTACATCGCACCCTGGGCAGATAGCGACTACATCTGGCGTCATACCCTGCGCTATATCGTTGATAGCCTGATGCACGTGCCAGAAAACCAACAAGAGTCTCAGTTGCTCATCATGCTGAAAAATATATCAGCTTTCCCAGAGGGTAACATGGGCTCGCGGCAACAATTCATCAATAAAATGAGAGCAACCTATCGCTCGGGAATTTACAACGGAAAAGTTGTTTTTTGCGTGTTATATGACCTGAACGATCCCGAACTGAACATGATCGCCTCTGACTGGTTACGGGGAGATGACCTAGATGAAGATGATCTCAACTCTTTGGGAGTAAAAAGTGCTATTGACAGTGAAGAGGCGGCGCAAAAAATTATGAGAAATTTGGGCATAATTTCTCCAAGACCAATAGTGCTGTGTTTCGACCAACTCGATAACATACCCCGCCTGCGAAATAGCGACCTACTAGATATCCAAGCTTTGTTTAACGTCAACTCTAGCCTTCACAATTACTCGCGCAACTTTATGGTGATCGTTAGTATCATTATGCAGACTTGGAAACGCGAGATGAAGGTTGAGGTTCAATCTGCTGACGAAGCTAGAATTAATGCAGTGGTTCGTTTGAAGCCGATCTCTCTAGATCAAGCAGAAGAACTCTGTGCCAGCAGACTATATCCTCTACATCAGCAAGCTAACCCTCAACCCGTTCGCCCATTTATCCCTTAACTCGGCAATGGCTGGAAGAAAAAATCTCCCAGGGCAAAACTACTCCCCGCTATGCGCTGGTGGAGGGACGTAAGCTAATCGAAGAGTACAAAGAAAGTTTAGCCATTGCTTCACCAAAAGTTACCCAACCGACCCTCCGGAGCCCCAAACCTGCTGTAGAGCAAGACTTCCAGGCAACTACGTCTCTTCGCCGCAAACGGACTGTAAAGCCAGACTTCCAGGCAGATTTTCAGCGGGAACAGGCAGATTTTCAGCGTGAATGGGACCATGAATTCCAGAATAATTCCCAAAAAATTACCCGAATTCGGCATTACGATGGTCCAGAACTAATAAAGATGTTGCAATTGGCTCTTAAAACCTTAGGAGTCAAGTATATTAAGCCTAAATTGCTGTCGTCGAGCACATTTGCCAGTTGTTCCTTCAGTTATCTACACAGGGATTGGTTAGGATTAGTCTGGGTGGAAAATCCAAACATGCGTAGCTTTTTTAGTCTCATGAGCGCCTGCGATAAAGCGATTCAGAAAAATATGAGTCAACCTCTGTACTTGATTAGAAATGAAGGAGTGGGTAAGCCTAATACTAAGGGGAATCAAATATATCAACGAATCTTCACTGGTTCTCCCCATGTTCACATTGAACCGGATATGGACTCGGTATGGTACCTGGCAACCTACTATAATCTAGTGAAGAAGGCTAACTCTAGAGAGTTAGTAGTTGCCGATCGAGTTCTGACGCTAGAATATTTAGAAGACCTGATCCGGGACTCTCAGATTCTGCATAACTGTCCTTTGTTGCAAAAATTGGGGATTGCGGTTCTCCCGGTACCGCAAGTCTCCAGAAGGGACGATGATGAGCAAAATGCCGAATATCAAAGGGATGATATCGGACAGGAAGTCAAAGATTTTGTGTTGGATCTAGTCACCAACAAGCATCAGTTGATCGGGCGTAATATCCTGATTGAAAATGCTTGCAGTCAGTTTCCGCAGGTGAAGTCAGCGGAAGTTGAGCAAGTGATTCAGCAGCTTTGTCAAGAAAAGATCGTGAAAATTGTCAACCCCAAGGCTCCACTAGAACAACAATCAATCTGTTGGGTGGTGCCTGATGCTACCGGTAGGGTATAATAAGATAATTTGGCAGTTGTCCTGTTTGCTTAATCTTGCACGAGATGATTAATCAGACTTGGGCAATAGTGGTATGTTACTGTAGGATATTGTCATCCAGGCTAGATGGATTATCTTAATTACAAGGCAAGGGCGATCGTATGGAAGCAATTGAGCTGAAGTTCATGTTAAAATTGTTGGAGTTTACCGGCTACCGGGCCCCCATCAGTAAGATTAAGCCTAATCAAAGCACGAAAGCCCCCCAAAGGGATAGCATCTGCAAAAAACTGTGCGATCGCCAGTTGGTGGCTTGCGTGGAGGAGGTGGCCAAACTGACGATCGCGCCTCCAGGCAAGGGGCTACTGGAACTGGAGCAGACTGAGTTGCCAGTGACTGCCGTGGAACTGAAGGCGCTCAAAGCCTGCACGAAAGGTATAATTAACTCCTCTGACACCGGCATAAAAGCAGCCGCTCGACAGGCCGTGCTCCAAAGCTTGGTAGAACGGGGCTTTATTAAAGCAGTCAAGACAAAAATCACAGAAGTCTGGCTGACAGAACGAGGACAGGAATTTTTGCTTTCAAAATATGAATCAAACAGCACTGCCACCATCAGTTTGAAAATGCTGAGTGATTATCTGCGATTCATGCGACAATCGGTACAGAAGCAGGAGACCCTGGAGCCAGCCACCGATTTTTCCGGAACGGTGTTCGCACCGGCGATCGCCCCCAGCGACGAGGAGATTTTGCAGCTGATTCGGGATTTAGACCAGCAGCTGCGCACGGACAATTATCTGCCGATTTTCCATCTGCGAGAGAAGTTGCAACCGCCTCTGTCCAGGGAAGAACTCGATCGAGCACTCTATCGCCTAGAACGAAATAACCTGATCGAGTTGAGTGCTTTGCAGGAAGTCATAGCTTATACACCAGAACAAATTGACGCTGGCATTCCCCAAAATATCGGCGGTCGCCTGTTTTTTATTATAGTAGAATGAAAGCTCGGTAGTCTTGCGATCGGCAGGTAGTCAGGATCGAATAGGTAAGTAGGATTCAATATGCCATCCATTGATGAGATTATTCAACAGGGGTTAAACCCCTTTGACCCAGTCAGTTTTACCACGGGGAACTTTTGGCAAGAACAACTAGACCTTGCCCCCAGCATTAACTCGATTCACGAACGGGAACTAGCCTCAATAGCAGCAGTGCTAGAGCAGGTAGCCAAAGACCATCGCCCCCGCACCATCATGCTGACCGGAGACTCCGGTTCGGGCAAGAGTTATCTATTAAAGCGGCTCAAACAGGAATTTAACAGCCAAGCCTTTTTTGCCTACATCGGTCCCTGGGCAGATAGCAACTACATCTGGCGTCATACCCTGCGCCATACTGTTGATAGCTTGATGAAAGTGCCAAAGTACCAAGAAGATTCTCAGTTGGTACTCTGGATGAAAAGTCTATCGGCTTTCAGCGATGGTAGTCTGATGAAAAGGTTACTGGGCGAGCGGAAACAATTCATTAATGACCTGAGAGCCACCTATCCATTGGGAATTTACAATGCGAAAGAGTTTTTTGGGGTATTGTACGACCTGAATAATCCGAAACTGAAGATGACAGCGTATGACTGGTTGCGGGGAGACGATCTAGATCCAGACGATCTGAAAGCTTTGGGAGTAAAAAAGGCGCTCGACAGTGAAGATGCGGCACAAAATATCCTGATTAATTTTGGCATAATTTCTGCTGATACCAACCCAATCGTGCTGTGCTTTGACCAACTGGATAACATCCCCCGCCTGCAAGATAACTTCCTAGATATCCAAGCTTTGTTTAATGTCAACTCTAGCATTCACAATTACTCGCCTAACAACTTGCTGGCGATCGTTAGTATTATTAAGAATACTTGGAAACGGAATAGTGAGATGGTGCAATCTGC